>CBDIIA010000003.1:0-4986608 GCA_965279475.1 Pseudorhodoferax sp. | reverse complement strand
TTCACCGCCGGGGGCGCCGTCCTCGCCCAGCGAAAGGATTTCGATGCCGCCATTCGGGCCCGGATTGGCATACTTGTAAGGGTGCCCCCAGGGATCGCTGGGCACCGAGCCGCCCTTGAGATAGGGGCCGTTCCAGCCGGTGACGGATCCAGGTTTCTTGACCAGCGCATCGAGACCTTCCTCTGCGGTGGGAAAACGGCCCGCATCGAGCTTGAACAACTCCAGGGACTTCTCGATATCGCTGATCTGGACCACGGCCGTCTTGGCCTTGGCGCCCCCGAGCAGACCCAGAACGCGGGGCCGACCAGGCCAGCCAGCATCGTCAGGATGGCCAGCACCACCAGCAATTCGATCAGCGTGAAGCCTTGCGATGTGCGGGCGTTGTGGCGAGCCGCTGGACGGCATCGCCCTGCCATGAGGGGTTCATTCATCGGACGCGGATTATACGGCGAGGTCATTGATGGAAAGGATCCCGAGAAGGATCGAAAATGATGATGGCGGCGATCAGGACACCCAGCACCAGGATCAGCACGGGCTCGACCAGCGTCAGCGCCCGTTTGATACCGGTTTCGACCTCGCGGTTCAATATCGTGGCCAGTTCCAGCATCATCGGGCCGATGCGGCCGGTCTCCTCGCCGACGCGGATCAGGTTGATCGCGAGCGACTCGAAAATGCGGGTCGACGCCATCGCATCGACGACCCGCCCGCCTTCCTTGACCATGGGCACGACGCGGAACAGTTCCTGGCGCAACAGCGTGTTGCCGACGGTTTCGGTCGCGATGTGCAGCGCGGTGAGCATCGGCACGCCGTTGCCCAGCAAGGTGCCGAGCGAGCGGGAGAACAGTGTCAGCTCGTACTTGAGCAGCAACGGGCCGAGGATGGGCAGGCGCAGCACCCGCGACTGCCACCAGCCGCGTCCTGCCGGCGACTGCAGCCAGCGCTTGACCAGCCAGGCCACGACGGCGACCACGATGCCGATCAGCAGGCCGTAGTCGGTGAAGCCCTTGCCGATCGCCATCACGATGCGCGTGGGCATCGGCAGCGCATCACCCATGTCGGTGAACAGCTTCTGGAACTGCGGCACGACGAAGCCCAGCATCGCCACCAGCGACAGGATGGCCACGCCGAGCAGGATGGCCGGGTAGATCGTGGCGGAGATCACACTTTCGCGCAGCGCGCGCAGCCGCTCCAGATGCTCGACCAGCCGCGCCAGCACGCTCGACAGCTGCCCGCTGGCCTCGCCCGAACGCACCATGTTGATATAGAAGTCGCCGAACAGTTCGCGGTGCTTGGTCAGCGCGCGGCTCAGCGGCGTGCCGCCCTTCACGTCCTTCAGCACTTCCTGCATCAGCGCCGCGACCGAGGGCTTGTGGCTCATGTCGATCAGCACGCGCAAGGCGTTGTCGAGCGCCAGGCCGGCGCGCAACATGATCGAGAGTTCGGAGGTCAGCGCCAGGATGTCGGGCTGGTTGACCGGGCCGCTGGCGGGCCGCTGCTTGCGCCGCAGGATCGCCGGCCCCACCGCGCTCGACGGCAGGGCCGCGCCGGCTGCCGATGCATCGTCGATGCGCAGCGGCGTGAGCCCGCGGTCGCGCAACTGCTTCATCGCCAGTGCGCTGCTGCCCGCGCTCAGATGCCCTTCGACCACCTTGCCGGTCGCTTCGGCGGCGCGCCAGACGAAATCAGGCATCGTTCTGGTCCTGCGTCACCCGCAGCAACTCGTCCAGGCTGGTCTGGCCGGCAGCCACCTTGCGCAGGCCATCTTCGTACAGCGACAGCATGCCCGCCTTGGCGGCAATGGTGTTCAGTGCGCTGGCGTCCCGGCCATCGAGGATCGCGCGGCGCATCGGCTCGTCGATGACCAGCAACTCGTGGATGCCGGTGCGGCCCAGGTAACCGGCACCGCGGCAATGCGGGCAGCCGCGCGACTGGAACAAGGCCTGCCCCGGGCTGCAGAACCGGGCCAGGCCCGAGCTCGCCAGCAGTTCGTCGGTCGGCTGGTAGGGTTCCTTGCAGTGGGTGCACAAGGTGCGGATCAGCCGCTGCGCCAGCACGCCGTTCACCGACGACGTGATCAGATACGGCTCCACGCCCATGTCCTGCATGCGGATCACAGCGCTGGCCGCGGTGTTGGTGTGCAGCGTCGACAGCACCAGGTGCCCCGTCAGCGCCGACTGCACCGCGATCTGCGCGGTTTCGCCGTCGCGCATTTCGCCGATCATGATGATGTCCGGGTCCTGCCGCAGGATCGAACGCAGCGCATGGGCGAAGGTCAGGCCGATCTGCGGGTGCACCTGGATCTGGTTGATCGACTCCAGCTGGTATTCGACCGGATCCTCGACCGTGATGATCTTCTGGATGGTGGAGTCCAGCTTGGACAGGCCCGCGTACAGGGTCGTGGTCTTGCCGGAGCCGGTCGGGCCGGTCACCAGCAGGATGCCGTGGGGACGCGCCAGGAGGCCATTGAAGGTGGCGAGGATGTCTGGCGAAAACCCCATCGTCTCCAGGCTCAGCCGCACGCTGGCGCGGTCGAGCACCCGCATCACCACGCTCTCGCCATGCACCGTCGGCACGGTGGACACGCGCAGGTCCAACTCGCGGCCCTTGACGCGCGTCTTGATACGGCCGTCCTGCGGCAGGCGCCGCTCGGCGATGTCCAGATGCGCCAGCAGCTTGACGCGCGAGTTGACCGCGGCGCTGTGCTTGGGGGGAACCAGTTCGCCGTCGTGCAGCACACCGTCGACGCGGTAGCGCACGTGCAGGCCGTCGTCGAAGGGTTCCAGGTGGATGTCGGACGCCCGCAATTCGATGACACGCGCGATGATCATGTTCACCAGCCGGATCACCGGGGCTTCGCTGGCGAGATCCTTCAGGTGTTCGACGAAGTCGCCGGAGTCGGTCTCTTCGTCGCTGCCTTCGACGGCATCGTCAGCCGATTGCACCGGCTGCGACAAGGCCTTTTCGATGTCGCTCTCGAGCGCGATGAACGGGTGGATCTCGCAACCCGTGGCCAGCCGCAGCGCCTTCACCACGAAAGGGTCTTGCGGCACGGCCATCGCCACCTCGAGCCGCCGGCCTTCCAGGCGCAGCGGGTAGACGCGCTGCGTCAACAGGAAGTCGGGCAACAGGCCTTCGACGATCGGCGGCTCGGCGGGAAAGTCTTCCTCGGCGATGAACGGGATCTGCAACTGCGTCGCCAGCGTGCGCACGACATCGAGCTCGGACACCAGGCCCAGTTGCACCAGCACGCGGCCGAGCATGCTGCCCATCTCCTGCTGTGCGGCCAGCGCGCGTTCGACGTCGCGGCTGCTGAGCTTGCCCGCCTGCACCAGCAGTTCGCCCAGCCGTGGATGCGCTGTGGCCGGGTCGGATTGGGGTTCGCGTACCGCGTTCAGTAGAATTTCGGTTGTCATGAAAACATTTCTGCACGGAGCGCGGCGCTATTTTGCACCACATCGACCCGCAAACCGGGTTTCATGACGGGGCTTGCGGACCGGGCCTGCGCTCATCGTTGAGCGGCTGCTGACCCATGTTCTTTTTCCTGTGCCTGAGCTTCGGCCTGTCGCTGGCCGCCGGTCTGCTGGTCGTGCGCTACGCCCGTGGCCACGCCGGCCGTTACGGCCACGGCAAGCCACAACGCTTCCACCTGGGCGACGTGCCGCGGCTCGGTGGCGTGTCCCTGTTCATCGGCATCGCCTGCGGGTGGCTGCTGGCGCCGGTCGCGCTGCGCTACGAGAACACCGGCAACCTGGGCATCGACTGGCGCACGGCCGGGGCCTGGACTTGCGTGTTGCTGCCGGCACTGGTCGGCGGGCTGGCCGAAGACCTGACCCAGCGCCTCAGCGTGCGCTACCGGCTGATGCTCACCGGCGCATCGGCCGCGCTGGCGCTCTATCTGCTGAACGCCACGGTGCCGCGCCTTGGCGTGCCCTGGCTCGACGACGCGCTGGCAGCGGCCCCCTGGGTGGGCATGGCCATCGCCTTCATTGCGATCACCGGCCTGCCGCATGCCTTCAACATCATCGACGGCTACAACGGCTTGTCGGGCATGGTGGCGCTGATCGTCACGCTGGCGCTGACCTATGTGGCGCTGCAGGTCGGCGACCGGCAACTGGCCGGCCTGCTGATCTGCATCACCGGCGCGACCGGCGGTTTCCTCGTCTGGAACTATCCGCGCGGCATGCTCTTCGCCGGTGACGGCGGTGCCTACCTGTGGGGCGTGGTCATCGCGGTGGCCAGCCTGGTGCTGGTGCTGCGGCACGAGCTGGTGTCGCCCTGGTTCCCGATGCTGCTGCTGATCTATCCGGTGTGGGAGACGGTGTTCTCGATCTACCGCAAGTCGGCGCGCGGGGTCTCGCCCGGTGTGGCCGATGCGCTGCATTTCCACCAGCTGATCTACCGCCGCATCGTGCACGGCGTGTTCCACGACGACGAATCCCGCCGCGTGCTGATGCGCAACAACCGCACCTCGCCGTACCTGTGGGCCTTCACGATGCTGACGGTGGCGCCAGCCGTGCTGTTCTGGCGCAACACGCCGGTGCTGATGGTGTTCTGCGCGCTGTTCGTCATCAGCTACGTGGCGGCCTACATGATGATCGTCCGGTTCAAGGTCCCGCGCTGGCTGCGACGTTGAGGCGTCCGTCCTCGGGCGCTGGTTCTACAATCCGGCCAGTTTTTTCCGGGGGATGCCTTTCATGCCGACGACCGCCGACCCAGACCTGTCCAACATCGCGCCGCGCGAGAAGGCCGAAATCCTTGCGCAGGCCTTGCCCTACATTCGCAAGTTCCACGGCAAGACGCTGGTCATCAAGTACGGTGGCAATGCGATGACCGACCCCGCACTGCAGGCCGACTTCGCCGAAGACGTGGTGCTGCTGAAGCTGGTCGGCATGAACCCGGTGGTGGTGCACGGCGGCGGCCCGCAGATCGAGACCGCGCTGAACCGGCTCGGCAAGAAGGGCGAGTTCATCCAGGGCATGCGCGTCACCGACGAAGAGACGATGGAAGTCGTCGAGTGGGTGCTGGCCGGTGAGGTGCAGCAGGACATCGTCGGCCTGATCAACCAGGCCGGTGGCAAGGCCGTGGGCCTGACCGGGCGCGACGGCGGCCTGATCCGCGCGCAGAAGCTGCGCATGCCCGACAAGGACAATCCCGAGGTCGTGCACGACGTGGGGCAGGTCGGCGACATCATCGCGATCGACCCGAGCGTGGTCAAGGCGCTGCAGGACGACGCCTTCATCCCGGTGATCAGCCCGATCGGCTTCGGCGAGCACAACGAGAGCTACAACATCAACGCCGACGTCGTCGCCGGCAAGCTGGCCATCGTGCTGAAGGCCGAGAAGCTGGTGTTGCTGACCAACACGCCCGGCGTGCTCGACAAGGCCGGCAAGCTGCTGACCGATCTGACCGCGCGCGAGATCGACGAGCTGTTCGCCGACGGCACCATCTCCGGCGGCATGCTGCCCAAGATCGCCGGCGCGCTGGATGCCGCCAAGAGCGGCGTCAACGCCGTGCACATCATCGACGGACGTGTGCCGCACGCAATGCTGCTCGAGATCCTGACCGACCAGGCCTACGGCACGATGATCCGTTCGCACTGAACGCGCCGGCCCACCGCGTTTGCCGCCGATGCCCGCGTCCGAATCTGAATCCTTGCCTTCGCCCGCTGCCGAGACGCAGGCCGGTGCCCCGGCACGCAAGCGGCCCAAGCCCGGCGAACGGCGCGTCCAGATCCTGCAGACGCTCGCCGTGATGCTAGAGCAGCCCGGCGCCGAGCGCATCACCACCGCGGCGCTGGCTGGCCGGCTCGAGGTGAGCGAGGCTGCGCTGTACCGGCATTTCGCCAGCAAGGCCCAGATGTTCGAGGGCCTGATCGAATTCATCGAGCAGACCGTCTTCACGCTCATCAACCAGATCACCGCTGCCGGCAGCCCGGACGCTGGCGTGGCGGCCGATGCCCCGGCCGAGTCAGACGCGCGCAACGCCGCGTCGGGGCGCCTGCAGGCGCAGCGCATCCTCACGATGTTGCTGCAGTTCGCCGAGAAGAATCCGGGCATGACCCGCGTGATGGTCGGCGACGCGCTGGTGTTCGAGAACGAGCGCCTGCAATTGCGCATGAACCAGTTCTTCGACAAGATCGAAGCAAGCCTGCGGCAGTGCCTGCGGTCTTCGGCGTCCGCCGAGGGCGTGGCGACGCCGACCGTCGATGCGCAGGTGCAGGCCTCGGTGCTGACCTCGTTCATCCTCGGCCGCCTGCAGCGTTTCGCGCGCTCCGGCTTCAAGCGGTGGCCGACAGAGCACCTCGAAGCCAGTCTGTCGCGGCTGATCTGACCCGCTCTTCCGCGACCATGCCGGTCCGCCTCACGGTGTTCGTCCCGTAACCGTGATGCTCGAGACCGAACTTGCCGGCCAGCGTGTGCAACTGCACGCCAGCGGTGCGATGTACCTGCCCGCCAGCCGGTGCTTGCTGGTGGCCGACGCGCACTTCGGCAAGGCCGTGAGTTTTCGCTTGCAGGGGTTGCCCGTCCCGCAAGGCACGACGACGGCGACGCTGACCCGTCTGACGTCCGCGCTGCACGACACCGGTGCGCAGCAACTGGTGTTTCTCGGCGATTTGCTGCACGCGGCGCGGTCGCACGCGGCGCCCACGCTGGCGGCCGTGGCCGCCTGGCGCGCGCAGCATTCTCGGCTGGGCCTGACCCTGGTGCGCGGCAACCACGACGACCGCGCCGGCGATCCACCCGCGGCGCTGGGCATCGATGTGCTGGACGAGCCCCTGCGCCAGGGCCCGTGGGCACTGTGCCACCATCCCCGCCCGGTGGACGGCGCCTATGTGCTGGCCGGCCACCTGCATCCCTGCGTGCGGCTGCATGGCGCTGCACGCCAGAGCCTGCGCCTGCCTTGCTTCTGGATGGGTGACCCGGTAACCCACGGTGTCGGCGTGCTGCCGGCCTTCGGCAGTTTCACGGGGATGCACCCGATCGCGCCGCGGCCAGGTGACCGTATCTTCGCGGTGGCCGACAGCGCGGTGCGCGAAGTCGGCGCGGCGCGGTAGCGCCGAGCCTGCGTCAGATCTTCGCGTTCACCTTGGCGGCGGCGTTCTCGATCTCGGCCCAGGTCTGGTCGTCGACCACGATGCCGTCGACCTGGCGTGCCGCACGGGCCGCGCGCTCGGGTTCACCGGCAATGCGCACCGCATCGGCGCCGGGCGCCGCCGGTCCCTGTCGCAGCCAGTCGATGAAGGCAGCCGCCTCCTGCTCGAAACTCTGCTGGGTACCGAGCTTCGCCGGGTCGATCAGCACGGTCAGCATGCCGTTGAGCACCGTGCGCGCCTGGTCGGCCTGCCGGTGCCAGGTGCCGCCGCCACTCAAGGCGCCGCCGAGCAGTTCGCACGCGACCGCCATGCCGTAGCCCTTGTGTTCGCCGAAGGTCATCAGCGCGCCGAACAGGCCGTTGCTTTGCGGCACGACCACCACGCCGGGGTCGGTGGTGGGATGGCCGTGTTCGTCGATCAGGGTGCCGGGCGGCACGCGCTCGCCCTTGTTGTGGGCCACACGCATCTTGCCCTGGGCCACGCGGCTGGTCGCGAAGTCGAGCACGAACGGCTGCTGCTCCTTCAGCGGCACGCCGATGCAGCAGGGGTTGGTGCCGAAGCGCCCGTCGCCGCCACCGAACGGCGCCACCACCGGGCGCGACAGCACATTGACGAAGTGCAAGGCCACCAGGCCCTGCGCCACTGCCATCTCGGCGAAGTGCCCGATGCGGCCGAGGTGGTGCGAGTTGCCCACCGTCATGATGCAGCTGCCGTGCTGGCGCGCACGCTCCATCGCCAGCGCCATGGCCTGCTCGCCGATCACCTGCCCGTAGCCGCGCTGGCCGTCGATGGCGAGCATCGTGCCGATGTCGAGGTTGACCTTGGCGCTGGTGTTGGGCTTCAGTCCGCCCTCCAGCACGGCATCGACATAACGCGGCACCATGCCCACGCCGTGCGAGTCGTGCCCGCTGAGATTGGCGAGAACCAGATTGGTGGCGACTGTTTCGGCTTCCTTCGGGGTGCTGCCGGCTGCAGCCAGAATGGCCGCTACCTGGGAAGTGAGAGCCTGGGCCGGAAGTAGTTTGGACATAGGTGTTGAATGGACTGAGCGATTGGAAAAAAGCAGGCGCGGCTACGCGCCGTTCAGTGGTGTTTTCGCGGCCCACAGCGCAAACATGTCGCGGTATGCGGCCTCCAGCCGGCGGGTGAAGCCAACTTCGTCCATCAAGGCGCTGGCTTGCATCTGCCCTCTGAGTGCGGCGCGTATCTTGGCCAATGCCGGCAGATCGGCCGCCAACGCGCATGCCTTCTCGATGTACTCGTCTTCAGAGGTGGCAATCCACTCGGGATGCCCTGCCTCTTGCAAGATGGCGCTGCCGATGCGGCCCACGCTGGGCCGGCCCGCCAGCGTCACGTAAGGCAGGCCCATGTAGAGCGTCTCGAACAGCGTGGTGCCGGAGTTGTGGGGGAAGCAGTCCAGGCCGATGTCGATGCTGCGCAACACGTCCCATGGGGGGCTGGTGTAGCCGATGAGAAGGCGATCCGGCGCGACGCCCAACGCGGTGAACTGGTCGCGCATTTCCTGTTGGACCCCAGGATCGGAAAAGCTGCCGCTGTCGATCACCAGACGCGCGCCGGGGACCCGTTGGAGGATGGCGGACCAGACGCGGATGGTGCGGTGGTTGATGCGGATCGACCGCGTCAACGTACCGAACGTGACGACGCCATTCTTCAATGCGGGCAAAGGCGACACATCGCCCATGCCTTCCCTGGGGCGGTACACGTAGGCGGTGGTCGGCAACCGCCACGGTGTTTCTGAAAACAGAGGTTCACTGCCCGCAGGGGCGGCGGTCTGGTCGGTCAGGAAATAGTCGATCGCGGTCAAGCCCGTGGTGTAGCCAAAGCCGAGCCAGGATACGGAAACGGGAGCCGGTTTGCGCGCAAACACGGCTAGCCGGTTGTGGCCTGTGTGTCCTGCCAGATCGACCAGCACGTCGATGCCATCGGCGCGAATCCGTTCGGCGAGAGCCTCATCGGGTATGCCTTGAGTTGGTACCCAATGGTTGACGTAGCCCCGTAAACGCACCGTTGCCATGTCTTCGCGAAGCACGTCGGCGTAGGCAAAAATCTCGACGGCTTCTGCTGCATGTTGCGCCAGGACTGGTTCCAGAAAATGGCACACGGCATGTTGGCGAAAGTCGGGCGATACATAGCCAACCTTGAGGCGACGCGAGGCGTTGCGGTCGTTCTGGTGCGAGCGCTGCAGAGGAACGCATGGAAGACCGACGTGGGCATCGAAGTCCCGGTACGCCTGAAAAATACATTCGGCAGTTTTGTCCGGGTGGTAGTTCAGTGCGAAGAGCAGATTGTGGTGCGTAGCCGCGTCGTGGGGGCGGATGGCAAGGGCTTTTTTGTATGCGGCGGCTGCGGCGTCGAACTTCCCCATGTTTTGCAGACTGGTGCCCAGCGTGTTGTGAGCCGCTATCGACGAAGGATTCAGTTCAATCGCGCGGCAGGCATGTTGCATCGCCAGCAGCAATCGCCCCTGCTCGTTGTAGACAATGGCCAACGTATTGTGCGCATCCGCGAAGTCACGGTCCAGATGAATGGCGTGCAGGCAACTGGCCTCGGCCAGATCCAATTCGTGCATGTGAAAAAAGTTGCGCCCCCGATTTCGGTGTGCGTCTGGATATTGGGGGTTCAGGAACAACGCCTGCCGAAGGTTGATTTCAGCTTCGTCGAGTCGCCCCAGCAGATTCAACGCGTCCCCCAGGTGGTTGAGGGCCTGCGCATCCAGCGGGGCCAGCTGAACCACTTTTTGAAACTGGGACAAGGCCTCGTCGAGGCGTGCCTGGCCCTTCAGGGCCGCCCCCAGCATGGTCCAGCCAAAGCTGTACAACGGAAAGTCGATGGTGACGCGGCGGGCGGCCGCTTCCAGCTCGGCGTGCCGCCCGGCCCTGTGAAGATCGAGCAGCTGATTTGCTGTTTGGTGATTCGGCGCAGCGGCTTTTGCTGTGGGTACCGAGGGGAAGGCCAATGCCGGCAAGCGCTGAAGCAAGGTCTCCACGGCGTTGCTGGCCATGCCGCGGCTCTGGCCCAGCAGAAGCAGGCTGCGTGCCGTGTCCGGCAGGCCCGCCTGCATCATCGCGATGGCGCCATTCAACCAATAGCGGATCTCGTTGGGGTTCGCTTGCAGCGCACTTTGGAAATGGTCTGCAGCGCCCATCGGGTTCTGGTTCTGCAACGCCAAGAGACCCAGGTTGTAGTGGGCGTCTGGCTGCAGGGGCTCGTGTTCCAGCACAGACAAGTACAAGCTGCGGGCTTCTTGCAGCTGGCCGGCCTGGTGAAGCTGCACAGCCTGTGACAGGATCTGCGGAATGTCGGGCTGAGGCACTTCGGTAGTGGTCATGCGCAAAAGGCATTTGGATAAAAACCCTCGATGCTAACCAAGCTGCGTCGCGCTGCAGGCCTGGCCGTGCATCTGGCGGCTCTTACATCACCGCGCCCACCTGCCAGGGCACGAACTCGTTCTGCCCATACCCATGCTTCTCGCTCTTGGACTTTTCGCCCGACGCCGTCTTCAGCACCAGCTCGAAGATGCGCTGGCCCATCTCCTGCACCGACGCCGTGCCGTCGACGATCTCGCCGCAGTTGATGTCCATGTCTTCTTCCTGGCGTTTCCACAAGGTCGAGTTGGTCGCGAGCTTCAACGAAGGCGAGGGCGCGCAGCCGTAGGCCGAGCCGCGTCCGGTGGTGAAGCAGATCATGTTGGCGCCGCCGGCCACCTGGCCCGTGGCGCTGACCGGGTCGTAGCCCGGCGTGTCCATGTAGACTAAGCCGTGCGCCGTCACCGGCTCGGCGTATTCGTACACGGCCTCCAGGTTGCTGGTGCCGCCCTTGGCCACCGCGCCCAGCGACTTCTCGAGGATGGTGGTCAGCCCGCCCGCCTTGTTGCCGGGCGAGGGGTTGTTGTTCATCTCGCCTTCGTTGATCTCGGTGTAGTGCTCCCACCATTTGATGCGGTCGACCAGCTTCTGGCCCACCTCCTGGCGCACCGCGCGGCGTGTCAGCAGGTGCTCGGCGCCGTAGACCTCGGGCGTCTCCGACAGGATGGCCGTGCCGCCATGCGCCACCAGGATGTCGACCGCCGCACCCAGCGCCGGGTTGGCACTGATGCCCGAATACCCGTCCGATCCGCCGCATTGCAGGCCGATCGTGATGTGCGCGGCGCTGCAGGGCTCGCGTCGGACCGCGTTGGCGCGCGGCAGCATCTCCTGGATCAGCGCGATCCCTTTGTCTACCGTCTTGCGCGTGCCGCCGGTGTCCTGGATGTTGAAGGTACGGAAGTTCTCGCCCTCGGCCAGGTCGCCGGTGGCCAGCCAGGCGTTGATCTGGTTCGCCTCGCAACCGAGGCCGACCACCAGCACCGCCGCGAAGTTGGCATGCGTGGCATAGCCGGTCAGCGTGCGTTCGAGGATCTGCATGCCCATGCCGTGTCCGTCCATGCCGCAGCCGGTGCCGTGGGTCAGCGCGACGACGCCGTCGACGTTCGGGTAGGCGGCCAGCGCCGAGGGGTTGGTCTGGCGCGAGAAGTGGTCGGCAATCGCCCGCGCGGCAGTGGCCGAGCAGTTCACGCTGGTCAGCACGCCGATGTAGTTGCGCGTGGCCACGCGGCCGTCGGCCCGCTGGATGCCCATGAAGGTGGCCTCGCGTTTCGCCGGGGCCGGCTTCACGTCGGCACCGAACGCGTAGTCGCGGGCGAAGTCCCCTTTGTCGGGGCCCATGTCGAGGTTCTGCGTGTGCACGTGCTCACCGGCGGCGATCGGCTTGCTGGCGAAGCCGATGATCTGGTTGTAGCGCCGCACCGGCGCACCCTGCGCGATGGCGTGCGCTGCGACCTTGTGGCCGGCGGGGATGAGCCCGCGCACGGAAAAATCTTCGACGGTCGCGCCGCCCACCAGCTGGCTGCGTGCGATCACCACGTCGTCGGCGGGGTGGAGGCGTATGAAGGGGTTCATCATGGATCTCGTTATGGGGCCAGGAACGCATTTTCCATGGCTAGAAGAACATCCTGGGTAGCCACAGCACCAGCCTGGGCATGTAGGTGATGACCGCCAGGCTCAGCAGCAGCGGCACCAGCCAGGGAAGGATCGCGATGGTCGTGCGCTCGAACGACAGGCCGGCCACACGCGCCAGCACGAACAGCACCATGCCCATCGGCGGATGCAGCAAACCGATCATCAGGTTGAGCACCATCACCAGTCCGAAGTGGATCGGGTCGACGCCGAGCTGCGTGGCGATCGGCAGCAGGATCGGCACGAGGATCGTGATGGCGGCCGTCGGCTCCAGGAAGCAGCCGACGAACAGCATCAGCAGATTGGCCAGCAGCAGGAACACCCAGGCTTCCTTGGTGAAGCCCAGCACCCAGCTGGCGATGTCGGCCGTGACGCCGGTGGCCGTCAGCATCCAGCCGAAGATCGACGCAGCGGCGACGATGAACAGCACCGTGCTGGTGGTCTCGATGGTGTCAAGGCAGACCTTGACGAACATCTTCCAGCTCAGCGTGCGGTACCAGGCGAACCCGAGGATCATCGCCCACACGCAGGCGGCGATGGCGCCCTCGGTCGGTGTGAACAGGCCGGTGGTCATGCCGCCGATCAGCAGCACCGGCGTCATGATGGGCAGCAGCGCCTCGAACCTGAAGATCCTGTCGAGCACGAACAGCAGGGCCAGCGCGACGAACACCGACAGCTGGGCCGGCGCGTTGAACTGCGTCACGATCAGCCACAGCAGCAGCGGCCAACCCACTACCACTGCCAGCTCCGTCAGGGCCTTGAACAGGCGCGTGCTCGAGAACTTGATGTCGGCGCCCCATTTGTTCTTGTGCGCGTAGTACGCCACGGTCAGCATCATCAGCAGCGCCATCAGCACACCGGGCAGGATGCCCGCCAGGAACAGCGCGCCCACCGAGACGTTCGCCATCATCCCGTAGATCACGAACGGCAGGCTGGGCGGAATGATGGGCCCGAGCGTGGCCGAGGCGGCCGTGACGCCCACCGCGAACTCGGTCGAGTAGCCGTGCTCCTTCATCGCCTTGATCTCGATCGTGCCCAGGCCGGCCGCGTCGGCGATGGCGGTGCCGCTCATGCCCGCGAAGATCACCGAGCCCAGCACGTTCACGTGCCCGAGGCCACCCTTGAGCCAGCCGACCAGGGCCAGCGCGAAGTTGTAGATGCGGGTCGTGATGCCGGCGTTGTTCATCAGATTGCCGGCCAGGATGAAGAACGGCACGGCCAGCAGCGGAAAGCTGTCGATGCCGCTCACCATGCGGTGGATCACCACGAACGGCGGGAGGTTGCCCGACAGCAGGATGTAGACCAGCGAGGCACCGGCCATCGCGATCGCGACGGGAATGCCACCCGCCATCATCACCAGGAAAATGATCTTCAGCATAGGAGTCTTGGTGCGGGGGTCAGTTGTCGGCGAGCGTGGTTTCAGGGCGTTCGAGCACGCTGTAGCCGCGCCTCCAGTGGATGCGTGCGACCTGCAGCGAGCGAAACGCCATCGCTGCAAATCCAAACAGGCACAGGCCATAGACGATGTTCATCGGCGCGTCGACAATCGTCATGCGGGTCTGGTTTCCGATCTTGAGCATCATCTGCACCGTCATCACCACGGCCGCCACGAAGAAGGCGATGCGCAGCACGTCGACGGTACGCGACATCCAGCGGCCGAGCGCCGGGTGCATGAAGCGGTAGAAAAAATCGACCTGGATCATCAGGTTCTTCGACACGCCGATCGCCGCCCCGATGAACACCACGCCGATCAGCATGTAGCGCGCGATCTCCTCGGTCCAGGCCGCGGAGTCGTTCAGCACATACCGCGTGACGAACTGGTAGAACACCGTGAGCCCCAGCAGCCAGAACAGCGCCAGCGCGATCCAGCCCTCGGCAATGGTGTCGGAAAGGTCGACCACTTCATCCTCTGCATGGAAGTGGCCCTCGGCATCGATGATCTTGGCTTCGGACATGAGATCTCAAAAAGAAAACAGAGCATCCAAAAAAATGGCGGCTTGGCTGTCTCGCGGCGAGCGCAGCGAAGCCCCTTCGTGAACACCGCGGAACTGGCTCTGCCAGGCCGCTGGTGTTGCCCCCTTGAGGGGGGATTCGGCTACACGCAGTGAGCAAGAAACGGGGGTGGGCCTACTTAATTGCAATGATCTTGTCGTAGTCCTGCTGGCGGTAGCCGTGGTCGGTCGGCTTGGTGTTCTTCAGCACGGCTTCGCGGAACGCGGCCTTGTCGACCGTGATCACGTTGTTGCCCTTCTTCTTGAACTCCTCGACTAGGCGCGCTTCGGACGCGATGATCTCGCGGCCGGTCTTCTCGGCGGCTTCCTGCATCACGTCGCTGAAGATCTTCTTCTCGTCCGCCGACAGCTTGCCCCAGAGCTGGCCCGACACCACGGTCAGCAGCGAATCAATGATGTGGCCGGTCAGCGAGATGTTCTTCTGCACCTCGAAGAACTTCTTGGCTTCGATGGTCGGCAGCGGGTTCTCCTGCGCGTCGACCGTGCCGTTCTGCAGCGCCAGGTACACCTCGGCAAAGGCGATGGGCGTGGCGTTGGCGCCCAGCGCCTTCGGGAACGCCAGGTAGGCCGGTGCGTCGGGCACGCGGATCTTCAGGCCCTTCATGTCCTCGGGCTTGGAGACCGGCTTGGCCGCGCTCGAGGTCACATGGCGCGCACCGTAGTAGTTGAGCGCGGTGATGTGGTTGCCGGTCTTGTCGTCGTAGCCCTTGGCCAGCTCCTTGAACACGTCGCTCTTCGCGTACTTCAGCTGGTGCTCGGCATCGCGGAAGATGAACGGGAAGTAGGTGATGGCCAGCGGCTTGTAGCTGTTGCCTGCAAAACTCGCGCCGGTCAGCACGATGTCGACGGTACCCAGGGTCAGGCCCTGGTTGATGTCGGCCTCCTTGCCCAGGCTCGATGCCGGGAATACCTGGATGTCGTACTTGCCGTTGGTGCGTTTCTTGATCTCTTCGCCGGCCCACACCGAATACTTGTGGAACGGCTCGGAGGTCTCGTAGACGTGCGCCCACTTGAGTTTGGTCTGTGCTTGCGCGGCCCCGAAGCTGCCGAGCACGCCGGCTGCGATGGCGCATGCCGCCAGGGTCTTCAGGGTGAATCGTTTCTGCGTGGTCATGGTTGTCTCCTTGGTGGTCAGGGGTGAAAACTCTTCTGGCGTCTCAGCTGGCCTTGGCGCGGCGCCAGCTCGCGCTGAATCTCTGGTGGGCCTTGTCCATGTGCTCGTGCATCGCGGCGCGGGCCGCGGCCGCGTCGCGGCTGGCGATCGCATCGCGCACCGCTTCGTGTTCGGCGATGGCGGCGCGCCAGGACGGCACGGTCTCGAAGTAGCCGCCCAGCCGCGTGAACAGCGGGCCGCGGCGCGAATCCCAATAGGTCTGCACGGTCTCGGCCAGCACCGTGTTGCCGCAGGCGTCGACGACGGCGACATGGAAGGCACGGTCGCCTTCCAGCGGCATCGCGTTGCGGTCGGCCATCTCGCGCATCGACACGATGGCACGCGTCATCGCGTCCACGTGCTTGTGCTTGCGGTGCACGGCGGCCAGCGCTGCGGTCTCGCCCTCGACCACCCGCCGTGCGCGGATCAGTTCGAGCGGTCCCCATTCGGTGACCTCGACCGGCGAGGCCGCGCGTTGCGTGCGGTCCAGCACATAGACGCCCGAGCCGGTGCGTACCTCGACCCAGCCTTCGACTTCGAGGGCGATCAGCGCCTCGCGCACCGACGGGCGGCTCACGTCCAGCTGGCGTGCCAGATCGCGCTCGGCCGGCAGCCGGGCGCCGGGCACGTACTCGCCCCGGCCGATCGACGCACGCAGCTGGTCGGCGATCTGGCGGTACAGGCGTTGCGGGGCGATCGATTGCAGCGGCACGGTGGCAGCAGGTGGGGTGGGGCTTAAGGGTTGACCAGAATTGGCCAAGTGGTCAGGCCAATTGATAATCCCACACGCGACCGGATGCACCCATCCGGCAAAACCCTGAACCGCCGGCACGGCGAGGTTCCACACAGGAGATGACGATGCGACTCAAGGGGAAGACGATTCTGGTCACCGCGGCCGGGCAGGGCATCGGCCGCGCGGCCGTCGAGGCCATGGTGGCCGAAGGCGCGCAGGTCTGGGCCACCGATGTCAATGCGCAGCTGCTCGAGTCGTACCAGGGCCAGCCCAACGTGACCGCGCACAAGCTCGACGTGCTCGACAAGGGCGCCATCACCGCGCTGGTCGCCAGCATGCCGGCCATCGATGCGCTGTTCAACTGCGCCGGCTTCGTGCACAACGGCACGGTCCTCACCGCCACCGACGACGAACTCGAATTTGCGTTCAACCTGAACGTGCGCGCGCAGTTCTGGACCATCCAGGCCGCGCTGCCGCGCATGCTGAAGAACCAGGGCGGCGGCAGCATCATCAACATGGCCAGCGTCTGCGGCAGCCTGAAGGGCCTGCCCAGCCGCTTCGTCTACGGCACGACCAAGGCGGCGGTCGTCGGGCTGACCAAGAGCGTGGCGGCCGACTACGTGGCCCAGGGCATCCGCTGCAACGCCATCGCGCCCGGCACTGTCGACACGCCGTCCCTGGGCGAGCGCATCAACTCCTACGCCGACCCGGTGGAGGCGCGCAAGGCCTTCGTCGCACGGCAGCCGATGGGCCGCCTGGCGCAGGCACCCGAGATCGTGCCCATCGTGGTTTACCTGGCGAGTGACGAATCCGTGTTTGCCACCGGCCAGATATTCTCCGTCGACGGAGGCATGACGATATGAGCCCACCCTCGTTTCTTGCGCACTTCGTGTCGCCGAATCCTCCCTCAAGGGAGCAACGCCGACGGACCGGCGAAGCCGGTTCCGTGGCGTTCACCCGAACGGCCTTCGCTTCGCTCGCCGCGACGCTGCCCTGCAGCGGCTGCGTTTCTTCTGGAGTCTGCACATGAATGCACTTGATCTCGGAGGCCGCCACGCGGTCATCACCGGCGGGGCGGTCGGCCTGGGTTTCGCCATCGCGCAGCGCATGCTGGCGTCCGGTGCCTCGGTCACCTTGTGGGACCGCGACGCGCAGGCGCTCGACAAGGCGCGCCAGCAGCTGGGTGCCAAGGTCGCCACCGTCGTGGTCGACGTGGCCTCGCACCCGAGCGTGGTCGATGCGGTGCGCCAGACCGTCGCCGGCACCCCGGTCATCGATGCGCTGGTCAACAGCGCCGGCATCACCGGCCCCAATGTGAAGGTCTGGGACTATCCGCCCGAAGAATGGGTCAAGGTGCAGCAGGTCAACCTGAACGGCCTGTTCTTCTGCTGCCGCGAAGTGGTGCCGGTGATGCGGGCCAGCAACTACGGCCGCATCGTCAACATCGCCTCGGTGGCGGGCAAGGACGGCAACCCCAATGCCAGCGCCTACAGCGCCAGCAAGGCGGCCGTGATGGCGCTGACCAAGTCGCTCGGCAAAGAGCTGGCCGACACCGGCATCCGCGTGAACTGCGTGACGCCGGCCGCAGTGAAGACCGCGATCTTCGACCAGATGTCGCCCGAGCACATACAGTTCATGCTGTCGAAGATCCCGATGGGGCGCTTCGGCACGCCGGAAGAGGTCGGCGCGATGGTGGCCTGGCTGTGCACCGAAGACTGCTCGTTCTCGACCGGTGCGGTGTTCGACCTGTCGGGCGGCCGGTCCACGTATTAGGCAGCGGCCCCTCGACACTTTCGTTTGTTCACTCTGAAAAGGAAAAAGATGAAACTCGTACGTTATGGCAACCCTGGCAAGGAGAAGCCCGGGCTGATCGATGCCGACGGCAAGCTGCGCGACCTGAGCGGCGTGGTGCCCGACATCGGCCCCGCCCAGCTGGGCGACGCGGCGCTCGCCAAGCTGCGCAAGGTCAAGACGGCCAATCTGCCGCTGGTGCGCGGCACGCCCCGCATGGGGTGCCCGGTCGCCGGCATCGGCAAGTTCATCGCCATCGGCCTGAACTACGCCGACCACGCGGCCGAGTCGGGTGCGCCGATCCCGAAAGAGCCGATCATCTTCACCAAGGCCACCAGCTCGATCCAGGGCCCGAACGATCCCGTGATGCTGCCCAAGGGCTCGGTCAAGAGCGACTGGGAAGTCGAACTCGGGTTCGTCATCGGCACCCGCGCGCGCTACGTGTCGCAGAAGGACGCGCTGAACTACGTGGCCGGCTACTGCACCGTCAACGACGTGAGCGAACGCGAATACCAGCTCGAGCGCAGCGGTACCTGGGACAAGGGCAAGGGTTGCGACACTTTCGGCCCCATCGGCCCCTGGCTGGTGACGCGCGACGAAGTGCCCAATCCGCAGAAGCTCGCCCTGTGGCTCGAGCTCAACGGCAAGCGTGTGCAGAACGGCAGCACCAAGACGATGATCTTCGGTGTGGCCAAGCTGATCAGCTACACCAGCCAGTTCATGACGCTGATGCCCGGCGACGTGATCACCACCGGCACGCCACCTGGCGTGGGTCTGGGCATGAAGCCGCCGCTCTATCTGAAGAAGGGCGACGTGATGACGGTCGGCGTCGAGGGCCTGGGCGAGCAGCGCCAGGTCGTGGTGCCTTTCAAGCTGTAGAGCTCGCCCCCAGTCTGCGCACACTGCGTGTCGCTTCGCCAACCCCCTACCGGGGGCAACACCTGCGGCCCGGCAAAGCCGGTTCCGCGGTGTTTCTGGCCTTGGGCCGCGCCGGTCGCCTGCGCCATGCGTCGAGCGTGGCTCGCAGGTGTTAGTCGAGCCGGATATTGGAATCCTTGATCACCTTGTTCCACTTGATGACCTCGGCGTTGATGTAGGCCGCGGCCTGGGCCGGCGTGTTCTGCGCGCCGCTCACGCCCAGGCCGTTCATCTTTTCCATGACGTCGGGTGCTTTCAGCGCATCGTTGATCGCGCCGTTCAGGCGGGCGACCACATCGGCCGGCGTGCCGGCAGGCGTCAGCACGGCATACCAGGCCTCGACCTCGAATCCCGGCACGCCTGCATCGGCGATGGCGGGCACGTTGTCCCAGCCGCGTGCAGCCTGCATCGACGTGACGCCCAATGCCAACAACGTACCGGCCTGCACATGGGCGCGCAGCACCAGCGGGCTGGCGAAGGCCAGTGGCGCGCGGCCGCCCACCAGGTCGTTCATGAACTCCGCCGTGCCCTTGTAGGGCACGTGGATCAGGTTCACGCCGGCCATGTTCTTGAACAGTTCGCCCGCCAGGTGCGCCGACGAGCCCGTGCCGCCCGAGGCATAGGCAATCTCTCCGGGCTTGGCCTTGGCCAACGCAATCACGTCCTTGATTGACTTGGCGCCCAGTGCGGGATGGGCCACCAGCACCAGAGGGCCCTTGGCCACGATGGACACCGGCGTGAAGTCGCTGATCTTGTACGGCACCTTGGCAAACAGGGCGGGGTTGACCGCATAGGCCAGCGCCGGCAATAGCAGGGTGTAGCCGTCGGCCGGCGCGCGCGCCACGATTTCGGCGGCGATATTGCCGCCGGCACCTCCCCGGTTCTCGACCACGATCTGCTGGCCCAGGCTCTCGGTCAGTTTCACGCCGATCAGGCGCGCCATCACGTCGTTGGGGCCGCCGGGCGGGTAGGGCACGACCAGGCGGATCGGCTTGGTCGGGAAGTCTGCCGCCGAGGCGGCCAACGGAAGCAGCAGGCAGACGGCGGCCACGGCCGCCAGCAGCGCCTTGAGCGAGCGCAGAGAGTTCATCGGATCTCCAGAAAAGACAAGGAAGCAGGAAAGAGAAGGTCGAGACGGCGTGCCGCTCATTGCACTGCGCCGTCGACCGTGCGCCGCAGCACCCGGCCCGGCAACGCGCCGGTGTGGGTGGCGCGGTCGACCACCACCACGCCGCCGACCAGCACCGTGGTGCGGTCGCCGGTGGGGTAGCGGTGCGGGTCGCCGTAGGTCGCCTGGTCGTCGAAGTCGGCCGGGTCGAACAGCACCAGGTCGGCGCGCCAGCCCACGCGCAGCCATCCGCGGTCGGCCAGGCGCAGCGCATCCGCGGTGGCACCGGTCATCTTGTGCACGGCCTGCGCCAGCGTGATCAGCTGGCGCTCGCGCACGTAGCGGCTCAGGATGCGCGGGAAGGTGCCGTAGAAACGCGGATGCGGCATGCCCTGCCCGGTGACGCCGCAGTCGGCCACGCAGTTGCCGTCGGAGCCGACCAGCGCCCAGCGCGAGCGCACGACCGTGTCGATGTCTTCCTCGGCGATCGAGATCACCAGCACGCGGGTGGCGCCCTGGTCGCGCGCCAGGTAGTCGCAGACCGCGTCGACCGGGTCCATGCCCCATTCCTCGGCCAGGCTCTGGATGGTGCGGCCCGCGTACTGCGGCAGGTGCGGCGTGATCGAGATCTGCACGCAGTCCCACGAAGGGATGCGGCCCCAGTTGTTCAGGCCGTCGCGGGCGATGTCCTGGCGGATGCGTTCACGCGTGGCGGGCTCGGGCAGGCGCGCCAGCATCGCGGCGACGCCGCCGGCCTGCACCCACTGCGGCATCAGGTTCTTCAGCGGGTTGCTGCCGGCGGTGTAGGGGTGCGCGTCGCAGTCGATCGACAGGCCGCGCGCCTTGGCTGCGGCGATCATGCCCAGCGCGGTCTCGGCCTTGCCCCAGTTGTCCATGCCCGAGCACTTGAAGTGCACCACCTCGACGTGGATGCCGCAGTGCTCGGCGATGTCGATCGCCTCTTGCAGGGCTTCGAGCACGCCGTTCGACTCGTCGCGCAGGTGGGTGAAGTAGCCGGCGTGGAAGGGTTTCAGTTCATTGCACAGCGCCCGCATCTCCGCCGGGCTGGCATAGGCGCCGGGCGAGGTGAACAGGCCGGACGACAGGCCCAGCGCACCGGCTTCGAGCCCTTCGCGCAGCAGGCTGGCCATCTGCGCCAGCTCGTCGGCGGTGGGCTCGCGCTGGTCCATGCCCATCACCATCAGGCGCAGCGTGTTGTGGCCGACCAGCATGCCGGCGTTGACCGAGGTCGCGGGAAAGGTGTCGAGGTATTCGGCAAACCCCATCTCGCGGAACGGCAACCAGGGTGCGCTGGGCGACAGGTAGTCCTTCAGCAGCTGCGTCTTGCCGGGTAGCACCGGCGCGACCGAGAAACCGCAGTGGCCGATGATCTCGGTGGTGACGCCCTGGCGCACCTTGCTGTCGGCCGTCGGGTTGATCGGCAGGATGAAGTCGGAGTGCGTCTTGATGTCGATGAAGCCGGGCGCCACGGCCAGGCCACGGGCGTCGATCACCTGCGCATCCCGGGCTTCGGGGGCGTCGCGCAGCCGGCCACCGATGGCGGCGATGCGGCCGTCGACGACGAGCAGGTCACCGACGACGCCGGGTGCATCGCTGCCGTCGAGCAGCAGGCCGTCCGTGATCAGGACCCGGGCTGCATCGGCCGCCGGGCGGTCTGTGGGAGAAGGGGAAGAAGAGCGCATGTTCCACCGGAAGAATGGGTAGAACACGACGCAATATGCATGCCACGCCGGGCATGCGGTGCGCTTGCGATCGGGCCTGGCAAAGGGCCGAGGCCCGGCGCTTCAGCGGCGCAGCCGGTACGGGTCTTCGAAGGCGAGAAAGTCGTGTTCGGCCAGCGCGTCGTCGATCCAGGCCTTCACGCCCGGCAGCGCAGCGACGCGTTCGACATACGCGGTGATGTGTGGCGGCACCGGCAGCGCGTAGGTCTTCAGGCGCATGCAGACGGGGGCGAAGTACGCATCGGCAATGCCGAAGGCGCCGAACAGCATCGGCCCGCCATGCTCGTCCAGCAACGCGGTCCACATCGCGACGATGCGCTCCACGTCGGCGCGCACGGCGGCCTGGTCGCGCCAGATCAACTGGCCGGTGTCCGCCAGCGAGGCCTCGATGTTCATGCCGCAGTGCGAGCGCAGGGCGCCGAACCCGGCATGCATCTCGGCGCAGATGCTGCGTGCCCGTGCGCGCGCACGTGTATCGGCCGGCCACAGTTGCCGCTCGGGGAACTTCTCGGCCACGTATTCGGCGATCGCCAGCGTGTCCCAGACGGCGAGGCCGTCGTCGACCAGCACCGGCACCTTGCCGACCGGATTGACCGCATGCACCTGGGCCTTGAAGTCGGATCCCACGTCGAACGAATCGAAGCGGACCTTCTTTTCCTCGAAGGCGATGCCGGCCTGGCGCAGCAGCACCCAGGGCCGCATCGACCAGGACGAATAGTTCTTGTTGCCGATATAGAGCTGGAGCATCGCGCCCTCCCAGGTGGTGGTGAACCCCGCATGCTAGCGCCGTGGCCAGCGGGGATTGATGCAAAACCGCCCGCCGATTGATGCGCGGCCGGCCTGGCGCCCAGCAGTGGTCAGGGCTTGCCGCGGTGCGGCAGGCGCGACACCAGCGGCAGCGACGCCAGGATCGCCAGCAACCCGCCCGGCACCGCGGCAATCGCCCGCTGCAGCACCACACGCGTGACCTCGCCGGCATCCGGCAGGTCGGAGAACTCGTGCCGCACGGTGTTGCGGATGTCCGTCAGCACCGCGCTCATCGGAGCACCTCGGTGCTGCGCCCTGCGGTGCAAGCTTGCTCCGGGCAGCCGAGCGCTGCGCTCATGGCAGATCCTTGTTCGCTTCCGGCGCACTCGCGTCGCGCGGGCCGACGTTGCCGAGCCGGGCCTTCAGCGACTGCGGCTGGCCGCTCAGGATCGCCGCGTAGTTGGTGGTGTTCGACAGCACCTTCTTCACGTAGTCGCGGGTCTCGTTGAAGGGCACGTTCTCGGCCCAGATCGCGGCTTCGAGCGTGGGGGCGCCGGGCTGGCCGCGCCACGACCTGGGCCGGCCCGGGCCGGCGTTGTAGGCGGCGGCGGCCAGTGCCATCGAGCCGGCGAAGTCGTCGAGCACCAGCTTCAGGTAGCCGGTGCCGATGGCGATGTTGGTGTCGCGGTCGGTGATCTGGTCGGGGGTGAAACCGGTCAGGCCGATCTTGCGGGCGGTCCAGCGTGCCGTGGCCGGCATCACCTGCATCAGGCCCGAGGCGCCCACGCCCGAGCGGGCGTCCATGATGAAACGCGACTCCTGGCGGATCAGGCCGTAGACGTAGGCCGGGTCCAGGTTGATCTCGCGCGCACGCTTGACCACCGCGTCGCGGAACGGCATCGGGAAGCGCTGGTCGAAATCGATTGCGCTGCGGGTGCGGTCGCTGGTGTTGATGCAGCGGTCCCATACCTCGCGTTCGCAGGCGAGGTCGGCCGCGGCCAGCAGTTCGCGGTCGCTCATGCCGCCGCGGTCGTGCAGGTTGGTCGTGTAGTTCCACTCGCGCACGCCTTCGCTGCGCAGGCCCAGCGTGATCGCGTACAGCGCCCGGACCAGGCCCGGGTTGGTGCGGGCGGCGGTCTTTTCGTCGGCGGTCAGCGTCTCGGGCCGCGTTGGCACGCCGATTTTCTGGCCGGTTTCCTCCAGGGCCAGCTGTTCGTAGAAACCGCGCACACCGGCAATGCTCTCGAACAGTTTCGTGGCTTCGGCGCGGTCGGTTTCCTTGCGTGTCTGTTGCAGCGCGCGCGCCCGCCAGTAGACCCAGGTGGCGTCCTGCCGTGTCTCGTCGCTCATGGCCTGGATCGTGGTGGACACCTCTTTCCATTTGCCGAAGCGCAGCGCGGTGCGCACCTTCCAGGTCAGCAGATCGTCGTTCAGGTCGGTGTCGCGTTCGACGTTAGCGAAGTAGGTCCAGGCCGAGGCCGACAACTTCTGGGCCGCCTGCTTGCCGATGACGCCCCAGATCCAGTTGCGTTCCTCGGCCACCAGCTGCAGGCCCCATTTGCTCTCCAGCAGCGAGGCGGCCATGTCGGGGTCGCTGGTGGCCAGCTTCACCAGGGCGAGCGTGACGAGTTCCTTGCGCAACTTGGTCATGGCCACGGCCCGGCCGTTCAGGAAGCGGGCCGGGCTGTCGAGCAGCTCGGTCACCTGGCCCAGGGCCTCCGGCTCGACGATCGCCACCGCGTTGCGCACGGCCCGCGGCCGGTTGGCCTCGATCGACAGCCGCGCCTTGCGCCAGGCGTCGTTGGCCGGCAGGCGTTTGGCGGAGATCAGCCGGTCGGCCGCCTGCGTGCAGCCATCGTCGGCCTCGCGCTGGGCGAACCAGTTCTTGCGCACTTCCTCCACCGAAGCGGCCGGTGCGGCCTGCCCGGATTTCAGCTGCTCGATCAGCAGCGCGTAGCAGCGCACCTCGCGGTCGTCGCTCATGCGGTAGCGCTGGTGTTCGTCGGCAAAGGTCTGCCAGTCGCGCCGCTGGCCGAGCAGCAGCAGCCAGTCGTTGCGCAGGCGGTCTTCCTGGTAGCTGCCGCCGAAGCGGCTGCTGAAGGCCTGCATGTCCTGGGCGGTCAGCTCGTCGAGCCGGGCCCGTTGTTCCCAGTAGGCGGCCCAGGGTTCGAGCGTGTGGCCGCGGGTGAGGGGCAGCAGCGCCGTCAGCCGCTTGCGGTCGTTGCGCTTGAACGCCTGCTGCATCTCGAGGATGGCGTCGTCGCTCTTGGCGTCGGGCCGGGTCTGCGCGGTGGAGAGGCCAGTGACCGTGAGGCTCAGTGCGAGAGCGATCGATGTCAAAATGGCTCGTACTTGCATGGGAGGATTATGGACAAATCGAACGAGGAGAAGATGCTCGCGAGGAAAGCCCTGCGCGCCGCCTTGCTCGAACAACGGCTGAACCTGCCCGACCGTCTACAGCGCGCCGACCTGTTACAGCGCGTGATGCGCATCTGGCTGGTCGGCCGGCCCGACACGGTGATCGGCGCGTACTGGCCGATCAAGGGTGAGTTCGACCCGCTGCCGGCGCTGCACCGCTGGAAGGAAGACGGCGAGCTGCAGGGCGATGCCCAGCGCAAGCGCATCGGCCTGCCGGTGGTCGACAAGGTGCACAAGACGCTGACCTTCCATGCCTGGTACCCGGGTTGTCCGATGGAAGAGGATGCCTACGGCATTCCCAAGCCCAAGGGCACCGAGGTGGTGGTGCCGACCGTGCTGTTCGTGCCCTGCGTCGGTTATGCGGCCGGCGGTTACCGGCTCGGCTACGGCGGCGGCTTCTACGACCGTACGCTGGCCACGCTGCAGCCGCGGCCGATGACGGTGGGCCTGGGCTTCACCCAGGGCTTTCTCGAAGACTTCGAGCCCGAGCCGCACGACATCCCTCTCGACGCCATCCTGAACGACAACGGCGTGGTCTGGCCTTTGAATTAGCTCGCCCCCAGTCTGCGCGCACTGCGTGTCGCAACGCCTTCCCCCTACCGGGGGCAACGCTGGCAGCCCGGCGAAGCCGGTTCTGCGGCGTTCTGGACTGGATCCGGTGCGCCGCGCTTTTTTTGAGCGTCAATCAATTTGGTCGACGGTGTCCGGATCGGGTACGTCGCCGATGGCTTCGCGGGTCAGCGCGGACTGCAGCGCCAGCCAGTCGCA
Organism: Pseudorhodoferax sp.; assembly: GCA_965279475.1. GTDB lineage: Bacteria > Pseudomonadota > Gammaproteobacteria > Burkholderiales > Burkholderiaceae_C > Pseudorhodoferax. The sequence goes on along the minus strand of CBDIIA010000003.1, from coordinate 4,961,110 downwards.
GAAGGCCTTGACCTCCGGCCGCGCCGAGTTGCGTGCGCCGGCAATCGTCCAGTAGGCCATCGGCGAGTCCATGCGGCGCTGGGGCAGGGCCTCGACCAGGTCGCCGTTGGCCATGCTCTCGGCCACCAGCGGCAGGCGTGCCAGCACCAGGCCCTGGCCGGTCAGCGCGGCCTGCACCATCTGGTAGGCGTAATTGAAGTACAGCCAGCGTTTGGGCTGGAACTTCTTGGCCACCGGCTCGGCCATCTGCAGGTCGATCCAGCGCCGCCAGGTCAGCCATTCGAGGTGGGTGCGGTGGGCGTCGCCGGCCTCGATCAGCGTGAACTGCGACAGGTCTTCGGGCTTTTTCAGCCGCGTACCGCTCTTCAGCAGCCAGGGGCTGGCGACCGGCGTCAGCTGCTCGCCGAACATGCGTTGCGCGTGCGCCGGCATGCTGACGGCCGGGCCGTAGCGCAGCGCGAGGTCGACGTCGGCCAGGTCCAGGTCGACGGCCGCGTCCGAGGCGTCGATGCGGATGTCGATGTCGGGATGGTCGCGCTGGAAGGCTTCGAGCCGCGGGATCAGCCACATCGATGCGAACGACGCGAACGTGGTGATCGACACGCTCTTGCGGCCCGCGCTCTGGCGGATCTGCCGCACCACGCCATCGAGCCGGTCGAGCGCCGGCGACACCGCCAGCAGCAGCTGCGCGCCCGCGCTGGTCAGTTCGACCGCGCGGGTATGGCGCAGGAACAGCGACACGCCGACCTCTTCCTCGAGCGACTGGATTTGCCGGCTGACGGCCGATTGCGTCAGCGCCAGCTCTTCCGACGCGGCGCGGAAGTTCAGGTGCCGGGCCACCGCGGTGAAGGCCCGCAGGTGTCCGGCCGAGACCGGGCGGCTGCGCAGATGCGTCTGGGAGTGCTGCATGGGGCGAATGCCGGCAAGGGCCATTGATGCGATTCGGGAATCAATAGCGTACCGCGAATTCATTGGACCGGGAAGCCCCGCGGGACGATCATCCATCTCCGAATCCAGCTCTCTCAAAGGAGAATGTCATGAGCGATCCCACCACCTTCGATGTGCATCAATCCCCGACCGGCACCAACGTGCCCGGCTGCTGGAAGCTCGAAGCCGGCCGCGCACTGACATTGCGACCACGGGAGTCCGGCGTCCTGCGCATTGCGCAGGGCCGCATCTGGGTCACGATGGACGGGCCGCGCCACGGGCACGCCAACGAGTCGGGCGACTTGTTCCTGATGCCGGGGCGCGGCATGGTGGTGCAGGCCGGCCAACGGCTGGTGATCGAGTCCTGGGGTCAGGAACGGGCAGGCATGGCCTGGTTCAGCTGGGATCCGATGCCGCAGCGCACCGCGCAGGCGGTCGACCGCGCGGTCCGCCGTGCCAGCCGCTGGCAGGTCGCCGTGGGGCAGCCGCTGCGCGACCTGGGCCTGGCCCTTGGGCTGGCCGGTGCGGCGCTGGGCCGGCTCGTGGTCGGCGTGCTGGGCTTGGGCGAATTCCTGGTCGCCGGCCGCGGCCGCGTGCTGCCGCGGCTCGAATCCAACCAGCCTTAGACGGATCGCGGGCCCGAGCGCCGGGATAATCCGGCATGGCCCGCCCCAAATCCGCGACGCACGAACTCAAGCGCGACGAGATCCTCGACATCGCCGCACAGTGTTTTGCCGACCGCAGCTATGCGGCCGCCAGCATGATGGACATCGCCACCGCAGGCGGCACCAGCAAGGCGCGGCTCTACCACTACTACGAGAGCAAGGAAGCCATCCTCTACGACCTGCTCGACCGCTACACGCAGCGGCTGCTGGTGATCATCGGGCAGGTGGAGGCCACGGCGCAGCGCCGCAACCTCGACGAACGCGCGGCGCTGCACGAACTGGTGCGCAGTTTCCTCGCCGAATACGAGAGTTCGGCCACGCGCCACGCCGCGTTGCTGCACGACACCAAGTTCCTCGGTGAGCAGCAGCGCGAGCTGATCCTCGACCGACAGCGCGACGTGGTCTCGGCGGTCACGCGTTTCCTGCGCCGCGCCTATCCGCAGCGCGTGCAGGCGCGCAACCAGACCGCCGTCGCGATGATGCTGTTCGGCATGATCAACTGGACCTTCACCTGGCTGCGCCCGGCCGGACCGATGAGCTACACGGCGTTCGCCGGCGAAGTGATCGCTTTGCTCGAAGGCGGCCTGGCCAGCCCCGGCTGAGCGGCGTGCGGCAGGGGCCGGCCGCCGGGGTCGGTGGCTTCAGTAAGATCCGGCCACCTCTAGAACATCAGGAGATCACAATGACCACGCCCGCCACCAAGGCATTCGCGTCCCAGGCCGACCTGGACGACAAGAAGATCACCTTCGAGCAGCTCAGCGCGCATTGCTGGGCCTACACCGCCGAAGGCGACCCGAACTCGGGCGTGATCATCGGCGACAGGTACATCATGGTCAGCGACGCGACGGCCACGCCGGCGATGGCGCAGGACCTGATCGCCCGTATCCGCCGCATCAGCGACAAGCCCATCAAGTACGTGCTGCTGACGCACTACCACGCGGTGCGCGTGCTGGGCGCGAGCGCCTATGTCGCCGAGGGCGCGACCGAGGTCATCGCCAGCCAGGGCACCTACGAGCTGATCGTCGAGCGCGGCGCGCAGGACATGCAGAGCGAGATGGAGCGGTTCCCGCGCCTGTTCCGCAACGCCGAGAGCGTGCCCGGCCTGACCTGGCCCACGCTGGTGATCGGCGGGGGCAACCCGGCCAAGGGCGAGGCGCCCGGCAAGCTGACGCTCGACCTGGGCGGCGTCAAGGTCGAGGTCTGGCACCCGGGCCCCGGCCACACGCGTGGCGACACCATCGCCTGGATCGCGCAGGAGAAGGTGCTGTTCTCCGGCGACTTGGTCGAGTACGAAGCCGGCGTCTACACCGGCGACGCGCAGCTGGAGGAATGGCCCGCCACGCTCGAGGCGCTGCGCGCACTGGGCGCCGAGGCCATCGTGCCCGGCCGCGGTGAGGCGATGAAGGGCGCGGCCAACGTGCACAAGGCGCTCGACTACACGAAGCGCTGGGTCGAAACCCTGTTCGCCGCCGGCCGCGAGGCCGCCGCCGCCAACATGGACCTGAAGGCCGCGATGGCCCACACCCGCAGCAAGATGGACCCGGTGTTCGGCCACGTGTTCATCTACGAGCACTGCCTGCCGTTCGACGTGAGCCGGGCCTACGACGAGGCCAAGGGCATCAAGAACCCGCGCATCTGGACGGCGGAGCGCGACAAGGAGATGTGGGCGGCGCTGCAGGCCTGACGGCCCGGCGGCCGGCCCTACCAGCGCGCGGGCAGCTTGGTCAGCAGCACGATCCGCCGCTCGCGCATCTCGACATAGCCACCGCTCTCCAGGTCCTTCAGGATGCGGCTCACCATCTCGCGGCTGCAGCCGACGCGGCTGGCGATCTCCTGGTGGGTCAGGCGTTCGGCGATCAGGGCGGTGCCGTCGGGCTGCGGTTTCGCCAGCTCGTACAGGCATTGCGTCAGGCGGCCGTAGACGTCGATGAAGGCCAGGTTGCGTGCGCTGTTGGTGGCCATGCGGGCGCGGCGGATCACCTTGCTCAGTACGTCGAGCGCAAAGCTCGGCTGGCGGGCGATGTAGGCCAGCAGCGTTGGCCGGGTGATCAGCGAGCAGACCGTGGGGTCCATCGTGATGACGCTGGCCGAGCGCGGGCCGCCGTCGAGCGCCATCTCGCCGAAGTAGTCGCCGGTGCCGATCACGCCGAAGGTGATCTCGCGGTCGCTGGCGTCGGTGCTGAACACCTTGACCCGGCCTTCCATCACCACGAACAGCGTGTCGCCGCGGTCGGCCTCGTGGATCAGGATCGTGCCCTTGCGGTAGCGCCGCACGTCGCCCAAGGCGGCGATCTCACGCACGGATTGTGGGTGTGCCGGATCGCTGCAGAAGGCATGGGTCAGCGCGCTCAACTCCGATGTCATGTCGTGGCGGGCCGCAAGGGCGCGGCGCTGGTGGCGGATGCACACCAGTCTAAGCCATCGACACGATGCCATGCAGCCTGCCGCTGTGTTGGCGTTGCGCACCGGGGTGCGCATGCCGGGTGGGCTGGCGTCAGCCGAGGTGGCGCGCCATCGGCGGCAGCCGCGACACGGTTTCCACCAGCTCGCGGATCGAGCCGCTGCGGGTCTTCTGGCGGATGCTGCGCAGCTGGCTGCGCACGGTGGAGATCTGCACGCCGTGGCGCGCGGCGATGTCCTGCGGGCGCAGGCCGCTGCAGATGGCCGACAGCACGTTGGCCTCGGCCGCGGTCAGCTCGCAGGAGCGGGCGAACAGGGCCATGCTGGAGCTGTCGCACAGCTGGCGTTTCGGGAACAGCAGCAGCGCGTCGTCATGCCTGGCGGGCGATGCGATCGGCACCACGGCCACATTGGTCTTGCCCTCCTGCGTCGCCAGGTTCAGCAGGCCGCGCACGCCGGCGCGCGCCAGCGTGATGATGCGGTCGAGCTGCCAGTTGTCGTCGCTGCGCACGGTGCCGACCCGCCCGTCGACCAGGCACAGGCCGCTGCTGCGGCTGCCGGTGCCGGTCATCGCCAGCAGCGCCGGCGTGTTCGCGAAGTGCATGCGCCGCGACGCCATGTGGATCAGGGCCAGGCCGTAGTCGACATGCTCGAGCACGCAGCGCATCAGCGTCAGCGCGTCCTCGGTCACGGTGGGATCAGCAGCGTCGGAGGGAGGGACGAAATGGGCATCTGGCCGTCCCGGGTCGGCGTACAGCATCTTCAGCTCCTTGGCCCAGCCGGGCCCGCGATGGCGGGCTGTCGTGATTCTTGGACGGGTTGACCGGTGAGTCGGATGCGAGCTTATGGAAACGCTTCGATACCGTGCGGTAACCCTGTAGGGTCCCGTTTGTGACGTGTGCACCAAACGTGCGGCTTTTGCGGCTGCCGGGGCCAAGATCCGGCCGCCGCGTGCCCAAGTGCCTACCAGCGCGCCGGCAGCTTGGTCAGCAGCACGATGCGGCGTTCGCGCATCTCCACATAACCTGCGGTCTCGAGGTCGGTCAGGATGCGGGTCAGCATGTCGCGCGTGCAGCCGACGCGGCTGGCGATCTCTTGCTGGCTCACGCCGTCGGGCACCAGCGAGGTGCCGTCCGGCTGCTGCACGGCGATCTCGCGCAGCAGCTGGGCCAGCCGGCCGTAGACGTCGATGAAGGCCAGGTTGCGCGCGCTGTTGGTGGCCATGCGGGCCCGGCGGATCACCTTGCCCAGCAGGTCGAGGGCGAAGGCGGGCTGCCGCGCGATGTAGGCCAGCAGCGCCTCGCGCGTGACCAGCGAGCAGATCGACGGCTCCATCGTCACGACGCTGGCCGAACGCGGGCCGCCGTCGAGCGCCATCTCGCCGAAATAGTCGCCGGCCTCGACCACGCCGAAGGTGATCTCGCGCTCGTTCGGGTCGGTGCCGAAGGCACGCACGCGGCCTTCCATCACGACGAACAGCGTGTCGCCACGGTCGGCCTCGTAGAGCAGGGTGGTGTTGGTGCGGTAGCGGCGCACCGTGCCCAGCGCCGCCAGTTCGCGTACGGCCTTGGGGTGGGCCGGATCGCTGCAGAACGCTTGGGTGAAGGCGCTGAGATCAGACGTCATGGTGGGTCGGCCGTGGGAAGAACGGCTCTGGGTGGCGGGTGCGCGCCAGTCTAAGGCATCGATGGCGCGTGGTCAGCAGTTTCATTCACGGCCACGCGGTGTCGGCCCGTACCGAACCCAGCGGGCCGGCAGGCCACGCCCATTGCAGCGCGGCGCCCTGCACGGCAAGCGGTGCCAACAACCGCCGGGCGGGGCCCCAGCCAGTGGCCTCGATGGCCGGTGCCTGGTCCTCGGCGTGCTCGGGCGGGAACGCCGGGCCGACCGGTTGCGTGCCGGCGCCGGTCAGCAGCGCGGCGGTGCGCGCCAGTGCGGCGCGCGTCTCGCTGCCCCGGCCGGTCAGCAGCCGCTGGCGCAGGCCGCGCACGGCGGCGGCGGCCATCAGGTAGCCGGTGGCGTGGTCCAGCGCCTGCACCGGCAGCGGCGTGGGCCGGTCGCGGCCGAGCAGGCGCATGCCGGCCTCGGCGATGCCGGTGCTCATCTGCACGATGCTGTCGAAACCGCGCCGGTCTTTCCAGGGGCCGGTCCAGCCATAGGCATCGAGCCGCACGTCGACCAGGCCGGGCCGCAGGCGCTGCCGCCGGGCGGTGCCCAGCCCCAGGCGCTCCAATGCGTCGGGCCGCAGTCCGTGCACGAACACGTCGGCCTGCTGCAGCAGCCGCTCGAACACCGCACGGTCGTCGGCCGCGCGCAGGTCGAGCCGGGCGCAGCGTTTGCCCAGCGTCACCTCGGGCACCGTTCCCGGCTCGTCCCAGCTGGGGGCGTCGATGCGCAGCACGTCGGCACCCCAGCCGGCCAGCAGCCGCGTGGCCACGGGGCCGGCCAGCACGCGGGTCAGGTCCAGCACACGCACGCCGGCCAGCGGGCGTTCGGCGGGAACCATCCACGCGGGGCTGCCGCCCTCGTCGGTGGCGGCGATGTGCAGCAGGGGCTCGGCCATCACGGCGCGGCCCTGGGGATGGGCGGCCCAGGCCGCCATGTCGCGCATCGTGCCGGCGCAGCCGCCCTGGGCGATGACGGCGGCCTCCAGCGCGTCGGCCTTCCACCCGGCCACGGCCCGCGCGACCTGTTCGCGCTCGCCCGGCACCTGCAGTACCGCCAGCGCCGCCGCCCGGTGGTGCGGGGCGTTGGTGTGCAGCCGGATCCAGCCATCTGCGGCCCGGTAGTCGCCGGCGACCGCATCCCACGGCCCCGGCAGGTCCCAACCCTGCGGCCGCAGCGTGGTGCCGAACCACAAGGACGCCAGCCGGCGGTCGACCGCCACAAGCGGCAACGCGCCGTGGCGGGCCGCGACCAGCTCGGCCAGCGCGAGCCCGGCAGCGCCGACCGATGCTGCCGCCAGCCCGGTGGTGGCGAACACCGACGGCAGGCTGCCGGGCGTGCGGAACTCGACCGCGCCTGGCAGCGCGGCGTCGCCGCCCAGGCCGGCCCAGAGGGACTGCAACAGGGCACGCTCGATGCCGTCCGCAGCGGGGTCAATGGGGATGGAGGCGCCGGGAGAGGATGCGGAGGAAGCAGAAGAAGCGGTGGTGTCGTCGGCCATGCAGGAACCCTGGAGTCGGGGCGGCGAAGTTAGCAGCAGTTGCCCGGGCCGGCAAGACCCGGGGGGGGCGCCACCATCCCAAAAACAGGTCGCCCGATGGCATGGCGGTCCCAGCCTACACTTTCGGCGTGAAACCGATCGATCTGCCGCTCCTGCCGCCGCAATGCACGCAATGCCCTCTGCGCAACAGCGGTGCGTTCCTGCCTGTCACCGAAACCGAGCTCGGCTTCATCGAGGATTTCCGCCGCGAGACGATGCGCGTCGGCGCGGGCCAGGAGATCATCCGCGAGCACGCCGAAACGCAGCGGCTCTACACGCTGTTCTCCGGCTGGGCCTTCCGCTTCAAGACCTTGAGCGACGGGCGCCGGCAGATCCTCAACTTCCTGCTGCCGGGCGACTTCATCGGCCTGCAGCAGGAGTTTGCCGCCGGCGCGACCTATGGCGTGGAAGCGATGACCGATGTGGCGCTGTGCGTGTTCCCGGCCGACCGCCTGTGGGACCTGTACCGCGAGCACCCGAGCCTGGGCTACGACATCACCTGGCTCGGCGCGCGCGAAGAGCAGATGCTCGACGAGAACCTGCTGACCGCCGGGCGCCGCAACGCGCTGGAGCGTGTGGCCGTGCTGCTGATCCACCTGTTCAAGCGGGCGCAGCGCGTGGGTCTGGTGCGCGACGACGCGATCGACTTCCCGCTGTACCAGCAGCACATCGCCGACGCGCTGGGCCTCTCGCTGGTGCACACCAACCGGACGCTGCGGCGGCTGCAGCAGCTGGGCCTTCACCAGATCGAGGATGGGCGCCTGAGGCTGGTCAACGTCAAGGCGCTGCAGCAGCTGGCCGACTATGCGGCCGCCCCGTTGCGGCAGCTGCCGCTGATCTGACGTAGGAGCGCGCTGACAGCCAGGGTCAGCGGCGGACGACGCGTGCGCACCCGAACGGGGCTTAGTCTCGGAGCCATCGCACCAAAGCGATGCAATCCGACCACCAGAGAACACCATGACCTCCAGCCGCATCCCCGCCCGCCCTCGTAGCCGCACTGTCCGGCCGATGGCGTTGCAGGAACGCGAGCCGCACCCCGTCGACCGTCAGCAACAGCAGGACAACGGCACGCGCGAATTTCAGCCGCGCTGGCAGCAGGGTGACAGCGGCTTCCATGATGCGGCCTGCACGCTCGAAGCCTTCCTGCGCCACGACACCAGCCACCGGGCTGGCCGGCCGCCGCTGACCCTGGCGCGCTGATCCTTTTTGGGCCGCAGCGGCCCGTCAGCGCTGTGCGGCCAGCGTGCGCAGGTCGCGTTCGTAACTCTTCAGGCGTTTCACCGCATGTTCGCGCTGCGCGGGCGTGGCCGCGTTGTGGGCCGTCGCAAAACCCTGGCAGCCTTCTTCGATCTGCTTTTGCTGGTAGGCCCGGTACTGCGGATCGGGCGAGCGTCGGAAGCGTTCGACCAGCCCGCGCAGCAGGGGCGCAGCCTGCTCCGGCGTGGCCTGGCGGCCATTCAGGCCGCGCAGGGTCTGCAGGGTGTCCTGCTGCCGGCGGATGCGCTCGGTGTTGGAGAACTGCGGGTCGAAGCTTGACGCGTCGACCTGCTGGCGGATCAGGCTGCGCTGCGCCTCGTCGAGTCGGCCATAGACCATCTCGGCCCGGTCCAGCGTCTTCTCGTAGCGCTTGGTGCGCACCTCGTCGGGTGGCACGCGCAGCCACTCCTTGCGGTAGTCGGCATTGTTCTTCGCGTACTTCTTCTCCAGCGTGTCGAGTTGCGCCGGGCTCAGGCTCAGCGCCAGCTGCACGGCCACCGGCTGGGCACGCGCCACCATGTCGTCGATCTGCAGCTGGGCTTCGTTGACGAAGGCGCAGGCCTGGGCCGCCGTCACGCTGGGCGTGGCCATCAGGGTCTGGGCGCGCTGCAGCAGGTCGGCGTACTCGGGCAGCTCGCTGCTGCGGTGCCATTGCTGCAATTGGTCGAGGTCTTCGCGCAGCTTCACCGACTGCACCTCGTTGAAGTCGAGGTAACCGTCGAGCCACCAGTAGCCGAGGCCGGTGGCGTTGTTGTAGCCGAGCTTGATCGCGCTGCAGGCCTGCAGCACGGCCACCGCGAACAGCAGCACGATAATCCGACCCAACGCGGCGGGTACGCCAGATGCACAGGAGAAGACGTTCATGGCAGCAGTCGATGTGGTGATCATGGCAGCGGGCAAGGGTACGCGCATGAAAAGCAGCTTACCCAAAGTTTTGCACCGTTTGGCGGGGCGGGCGCTGCTCGGGCATGTGGTTGACACGGCAACGCGGCTTGCGCCGCGCCAGCTGGTGGTGATTACCGGACACGGCGCCGAGAAAGTCGAGACATTCCTGCAGCACGACGCCGCCGCGGCGACCGCCGGCGCCCTGCACTGCGTGCGCCAGGAGCCGCAGCTCGGCACCGGCCACGCGGTGCAGCAGGCCGTGCCGCACCTGCCGGACGACGGCATCACGCTGATCCTGAACGGCGACGTGCCGCTGATCCAGGCCGACACCCTGCAGGGCCTGCTGGCCGACTGCGCCGGCACCCGCGTCGCGCTGCTTACCGTCGACATGCCCGACCCCACCGGCTACGGCCGCATCGTGCGCAACGGCGACGCGGTGCAGCGCATCGTCGAACACAAGGACGCGTCGCCCGAGCAGCGCACCATCCGCGAGATCTACACCGGCGTGATGGCCGTGCCCAGCGCCAGCCTCAAGCGCTGGCTGGCCCGGCTGACCAACGACAACAGCCAGGGCGAGTACTACCTGACCGACATCGTGCAGTTCGCCGTGGCCGACGGCGCGCCCGTGGTCGCGACGAAGACCGGCGACAAGGTGCAGGTCGACGGCGTCAACAGCCCGGTGCAGCTGGCCGAACTCGAACGCGCGTTCCAGCTGCGGCACGCCCACCAGCTGCTGGAGCAGGGCGTGCGGCTGGCCGACCCGGCGCGCATCGACGTGCGCGGCGAGCTGGTGTGTGCGGGCGACGTCGACATCGACGTCAACTGCGTGTTCTCGGGCAAGGTCACGCTGGGCGAGGGCGTGAAGATCGGTGCGCACTGCGTCATTGCCAACGCCAGCATCGCCGCCGGTGCGGTGGTGCACCCGTTCTGCCACATCGAGGGCGGCAGCACCGAGAAGGACCACGTGCAGGTCGGCGCGGGCGCGCTGGTCGGCCCGTTCGCACGGCTGCGACCCGGTGCGCAGCTGGCCGAAGAGGTGCACATCGGCAACTTCGTCGAGGTCAAGAACGCCACGCTGGCACGTGGCGCCAAGGCCAACCATCTAGCCTACCTGGGCGACGCGACGGTGGGCGAACGCGTGAACTTCGGCGCTGGCAGCATTACCGCCAACTACGACGGCGTGAACAAGCACCGCACCGTGATCGGCGCCGACGTACACGTGGGCAGCAACTGCGTGCTGGTGGCGCCGGTGAAGCTGGGCGACGGCGCCACGGTGGGCGGCGGCTCCACCATCACCAAGGAAGTGCCGGCCGGCGCGCTGGCCGTGGCACGCGGCAAGCAGGTCAGCCTGCCGGACTGGAAACGGCCGGTGAAGATCGCCAAGTAAGCACGTCGCCCACACGATCGCCAGCCCCGCGATGCAAGCCGCCAGCGCCGACCCCAACGACCCCGCGGCCCTGCGCGAGCGGTTGCGCCAGAGCGAGGCCGAGTGCGCGGCGCTGCGGAAGGCCATGGCCGAGCGCGACGCGCAGCTGCAGGATGCCCACCGCGACGCGGACGACTTCCAGCGCGCCATCGGCCACGACCTGCGGGCCCCCCTGCGCCACGTGCTGGCCTACAGCAAGCTGGTGCGCGAGATGCAGGCCGAAGGCGAAGACCCGTCGGCGGGCCTGGCTACGCTGGAGCGTTCGGCCGGCCAGCTCGGCCGCATGGTCGACGGCCTGGTGGAGCTGGCGCGCCTGGGGCGTGCGTCGCTGTCGCCGTGCCCGGTGTCCGCCGCCGCCCTGGTGGCCGAGGCGCGGCGCCACATTGCGCACACCTTGTCGCCCGCGGACGCCGCGCGCCCGGTCGAATGGGTGGTGGCGGCCGACATGCCTGCGCTGATCGGCGACCCGGTGCAACTGCGCCTGCTGTGGACCCAGTTGCTCGACAACGCCTTGAAGTTCACGCGCCCCCGCGCCGTGGCCCGGATCGAGGTGCTGTGGTTGCCGGCCGAAGGCGACCGGCCCGCCGCCTGGTGCGTGCGCGACAACGGCGTGGGCTTCGACGCGGCCCGCGCCGGGCCGCTGGGCCGGCCGTTCCAGCGGCTGCACGGTGCCACGGAATTCGAAGGCATGGGCATGGGCCTGGCGCTGGCGCAGCAGGTGGCGCGCCGCCATGGCGGCAGCCTGCAGTGGGACGCCGTGCCGGGCGGGGGCTGCACCGCGCGGCTGACGTTGCCTGGCGCCCCCGCGTAGTGGCGCAGCCGCGTCACGGCGGCGGCTTCATACGGGTTTGCAATCGAAGCGAGCACAAGGCGCGAAGCCGCAGACCGTGCTGTGGCACGGCAAGGCGAAGCAACGCAGTGATCGTTTTGATTGCGAATCCGTATCAGCCGGCCCGCCGGTACGCCAGCAATACGATGCCGCTCACCACCACCAACGCGCCCAGCAGCTGGATCGGCGCCAGCATTTGCCCCAGCACCAGCCAGCCGAGGACCAGCGTGGCCACCGGCTCGATGTTCATCACCGGTGCGTTGCGTGCCATGTCCAGGCGCGGCAGCAGCACATACAGCACCGAGAAGCCGACGCCGTAGAGCAGCGCCAGCAGCGCCAGGCCGACCCAGCCCTTGCCGCCGTGCGGCCAGGCCATGCCGCCCGGCACCACGCTGCTGGCCGCGACCACGGCCACGGCGCACAGCACGATCGCCATCGTCAGCAGGCTGCGCACCGATGCGCTCATTGCACGCAGCTTGTGGTCGACGATCCACAGGCCCAGCGAGAACGAGGTGGCGGCGCAGAAGGCCAGGCTCACGCCCAGCGTCCAGTCGGGGCCGGCCGCGCTGGCGCCGCTCAGCCGCGCGGGCAGGTCGAGCGCCAGGCACAGCCCGAACAGGATCAGGCCCATCAGCAGGCAGGCGCGGCGTGTCGGCGGCGGGCCGCCGAACAGCCAGGTCCACAACGCCAGCAGCAGTGGGAACACGTTGGCCACCAGCAGGGCCAGGGCCACCGGGATCTTGGCCACCGCCGTGTACATGCACACGCTTTGCGTGACCGTCATCAGGCCGACCAGCACCAGCCAGCGGCGGTAGCCGGCCGGCACACGCAGCGGCTCGCGTTGCCACAGCACCAGCGCGGTCAGCACCAGCACGGCGACCAGGGTGCGGGCCATCACCGCCACCAGCAGCCCCGTGCCATGGTCGAACGCCACGCGTGCGGCTACGTGGTTGGCTGCGAAGGTGCAGCCCAGGCACAGCATCACGGGCACCGCGATGCGGCGCGGCAGCAGCGCATGGGCGTGTGTCATGCCGGGCGGTTGCCTTGCAGCGGAAGGTACGGCTGGAATTTGGCGCGCTTCAGGCTGAAGAAGGCCTTGACGTTGCGCACGTTGGCGTCGCCGGTGAACAGCCGCTCGGCCAGCGCCAGGTAGCCCGGCATGTCGGCCGCGTAGACCACCAGGCAGAAGTCGGGCCCGGGCGATACGCGGTAGCACTGCTGCACCGCGTCGTCGGCGGCCACGCGCGCCTCGAACGCGGCCAGGTGCTCGGCGTCCTGCCGATCGAGCGTGATCTCGACCAGCGCCGTCAGCCCGTGGCCCAGCAGCGGCGCCAGCCCGTCGGCCGAGAGGATCGCCACCTGCCGCTCGATCAGCCCCGAATCGACCAGCCGCTTGACACGGCGAAGGCAGGTGGGCGGCGAGACGTGCACGCTCTCGGCCAGTTCGAGGTTGCTGACGGAGGCGTCGCGCTGCAGCTGGTCGAGCAGGCGCAGATCCGTGGCGTCGAGTTGGATTTGTTCCATGAATTCGTTTTCAATGAAATTTTAAATCGAAACAAATGGAACGTGAAATTAAATTTCTATAGTTGGCGAAAATTGCGCAGAAATGTTTTGACGACGGTCCTACCATCGCCGCACCTGATCACTGGAGCAAGCTTATGTGCGGCATCGTCGGCGCGGTTTCCAAGCGCAACATCGTTCCCATCCTGGTCCAGGGCCTGCAACGGCTCGAGTACCGCGGCTACGACTCCTGCGGCGTCGCCATCTATGCGGACGGTGCCGATGCCAAACAGCCGGGCGCGTTGCGCCGCGCGCGCAGCACGGCGCGCGTGGCCGAGCTGATGAGCCAGGTGACCGAAGACAGGATCGAAGGCGGCACCGGCATCGCCCATACCCGCTGGGCCACGCACGGCGCGCCGGCGGTGCACAACGCGCACCCGCACTTCAGCCACGGCACGGGCCTGGACTCGGCCAGCCGCGCGGGCCGCGTGGCGTTGGTGCACAACGGCATCATCGAGAACCACGACGAACTGCGCACGATGCTGCAGGCCAAGGGCTACCAGTTCCTGAGCCAGACCGACACCGAGGTCATCGCCCACCTGGTCGACAGCCTGTACGACGGCGACCTGTTCGAGGCCGTCAAGGCCAGCGTCAAGCACCTGCGCGGCGGCTACGCCATCGCCGTGTTCTGCAAGGACGAGCCGCACCGCGTGGTGGGTGCACGTGCCGGCTCGCCGCTGATCCTGGGTGTGGGCAAAGACAACAGCGAGAACTTCCTCGCCAGCGACGCGATGGCGCTGGCCGGCGTGACCGACCAGATCGTCTACCTCGAAGAAGGCGACGTGGTCGACGTGCAGCTCGGCAAGTACTGGATCGTCGACAAGGCGCACAAGCCGGTCGCGCGCACCGTGAAGACCGTGCTGGCGCACAGCGGCGCGGCCGAACTGGGGCCGTACCGCCACTACATGCAGAAGGAGATCTTCGAGCAGCCGCGCGCCATCGGCGACACGCTCGAAGGCGTGGTCGGCATCACGCCCGAGCTGTTCGACGGCGGCGCCGCGGAAGGTGCCGGCACGGTCGCGCACAAGGTGTTCCAGGAAATCGACTCGGTGCTGATCCTGGCCTGCGGTACCAGCTACTACAGCGGCTGCACCGCCAAGTACTGGCTGGAGAGCATCGCCAAGATCCCGACTTCGGTCGAGATCGCCAGCGAATACCGCTACCGCGAATCGGTGCCCAACCCGAAGACGCTGGTCGTCACCATCACCCAGTCGGGCGAGACCGCCGACACGCTGGCCGCGCTGCGCCACGCGCAAAGCCTGGGCATGCTGAACACGCTGACCGTGTGCAACGTCAGCACCTCGGCGATGGTGCGCGAATGCAAGCTCGCCTACATCACGCGCGCCGGCGTGGAGATCGGCGTGGCGTCGACCAAGGCCTTCACGACGCAGCTGGCCGGCCTGTTCCTGCTGACGCTGGCGCTGGCCCAGGCCAAGGGCCGGCTCAGCGAAGCGGACGAAGCCCGCCACCTGAAAGCCATGCGCCACCTGCCCGCCGCGCTGCAGGCCGTGCTGGCGCTGGAACCCCAGATCATCAGCTGGGCCGAAGACTTCGCCAAGATGGAGAACGCGCTGTTCCTCGGCCGCGGCCTACACTTTCCGATCGCGCTGGAAGGCGCGCTCAAGCTGAAAGAGATCACCTACATCCACGCCGAAGCCTATGCGGCCGGCGAGCTGAAGCACGGCCCGCTGGCCCTGGTGACCAGCGCGATGCCGGTGGTGACGGTGGCACCCAACGACACGCTGCTGGAGAAACTCAAGAGCAACATGCAGGAAGTGCGCGCCCGCGGCGGCGTGCTGTACGTGCTGGCCGATGCCGACAGCCACATCAAGAGCGAGGAGGGCATCAACGTGATCCGCATGCCCGAGCACTACGGCGAGCTGTCACCGCTGCTGCACGTGGTGCCGCTGCAACTGCTGGCGTACCACACAGCTTGCGCGCGGGGGACGGATGTGGACAAGCCGCGCAATCTTGCAAAGAGCGTGACCGTCGAATGACGGGCACGGGTGCGGCGTAGCCGCACTGCGTGGCTTGGACGCCGCTCACTTCGCGCAGCGAAGTTATGCGGCGGCAGAAGCCGAGGAATCTTGCAAAGAGCGTGACCGTCGAATGACGGGCAGGGGTGCGGCGTAGCCGCTGTTCTTTGCCATTAATGTCTGAGACAGCGCATTAAGGCAACGCTGAATAAGGTCCACTACCCCCGATGCTGATGCGTTGAACTGCGATGAAGCAACAAACCCTAGCTGCCGCTGCCGACCAAGAAGCCGGGTTCGAGCAATATCGCAAAGCGACCAAGCGCGATGTGTTCTTGGCCACGATGAATGACATCGTCCCCTGGCAGGAGCTCTGTGCGATGATCGAGCCCCACTATCCCAAGGCCGGCAACGGCCGCCCTCCGATCGGCTTGGAGCGGATGCTGCGCATGTACTTCGTGCAGCACTGGTTCAACCTGGCCGATGAGGCCTGCGAGGAAGCCTTGCTCGACAGCACAGCGCTGCGCCGCTTCGTCGGCATCGACCTGGGCCGTGAGCGCGTACCCGATGGCACCACACTGCTCAAGTTCCGCCGCCTGCTGGAGACGTACAAGCTGGGCGAGGCATTGTTCGCCACCGTCGGCCAGGTGCTGCAGTCGCGCGGCCTGAAGGTGGGCACCGGAACCATTGTGGATGCCACCATCATCGGCGCGCCCAGCTCGACCAAGAACATCGACAAATCACGCGACCCCGAGATGCACCAGACCCGCAAGGGCCAGCAGTGGTATTTCGGGATGAAGATGCATATCGGCGTGGACAGCCGCACCGGTCTGGCGCATAGCGCGGTGGTCACCGCTGCCAACATACACGACAAGCACCCATTGCCCGATCTTCTGCACGGCCATGAACAACGCGTCTACGGTGACAGCGCCTACGCGAGCCAGAGGGCACTGATGCACAGCAAGGCGCCGCGGGCACGCGACTTCACCAACCAGCGCGTGCGCAGGCGCGACCAGATCGACGAGGTGCAACGCGCGAAGAACCGCAGCAAGTCGCGGGTGCGTGCTCGGGTGGAGCATGTCTTCGCGGTGGTCAAGCGGCTATGGGGATTCAGCAAGGTCCGCTACCGCGGCCTGGCGAAGAATGCGACCCGTTCGTTTGTCGTGCTCGGGGCTGGCCAACATCTACCTGGCGCGAGGACACTTGGCATGAGTGCGTCCGAAGCTGGTGCAAAGTGCGCAACACAGCCTGAAACCACCTCGAAATCGCCTGAGATCAACCAATTTCAGACGGTCGATTTCGCATCGCGAAATCATTCGATGCGGACTATGAAACTAGACCCTTGTTCAGCGTTGCCTTAGCACTCCGGTCTGCCAAGGGGTCGGTCGGACCAGAATCTTAGCGCCACGACTACAGATGATTCTGCGCCCCGACGAGTTCAACCTGTATCGGCGCGACCTTGGACGCCGGGTCTCTATCTTTGGCACGGTGTCGTCAGCGGAGACCGGACATCACCATACTCCGTTGGTGTTCACGCCCCAAAAATCGTTGGAGAGGCGCTGATATTGCTTCGAGCGAAGACTGAGGGCGCCAGCGAAGGGGTCGAGCACAACAACATTTGAAACACCCTGCCGAGTCTTTGCAATCCGCTTGAAACCGGAGCTTTCCACACTAGGACCCGTCGCATCAACGTTCATGCCGAGCTCGGCGACATCCTAGAAAGGAAGAACTCTCGTGAACTTCCAGCACACCGGCATGCGGACATGCGCCGTGGCTTTCAGCGTACTCGTGGTCTCCGGAGCGTCGCATGCGGCGCTGTCTGCTTGATTCAAAGCCACGACGTGGCGCAATATCTCATGCATCAATATTTGAATCTTGTCAGGCTGGTGGCCTGCTTGCTGGCTCCAGCAAGTGTTTTTGCCAACGACACTACAGCGCGGGTGGGCGCCGGTGGAATCACACTCCTCAAGAGCCAGGACATTCGCATGGTTCAAGAGACACTCGCTGTCTCTACGAAGCGCATAAATGTCCAGTACCGCTTTCTCAATGAGAGCAGTACAGACATCCAAGCTACTGTCGCCTTCCCGATGCCTCCCTACGGCTGGAACGCTGGTCAGGCGGCGGTCGACGCCAACGAACAGCCGATGACGTCCTTCGTGGCAAGGGTCGATGGATCCTCGGTGGCAACAAAGCGGCACCGTCGTGCAGAGGTCGACGGCCGGGACGTTACCGCCACGCTGCGGGCGGCGGGTCTATCTGAGAAGCAAATCTTCGAAACGTTCGGAGTTGCGCCGGATGGCGGCGACGGCTTGACCAAAACCCAACGGCGGGCCGTTTCAGGCACAGAAAAGTTTGACACTCCCAACTGGAAAGTTGCGGAGACTATGGTCTGGGAACAACTGTTCCCGGCAATGCGGGAACTGGCCGTCGAACATGAATACGCGCCCTTTGTCGGCATGGTCTATGACTTGCCCTACCAATCGGGTCACGGATTTGTCCGAGGAAACAATCTGGTTCCGTCGTCTGCAGACGGGTCCGAAAAGAAGACGGTTGAAGCCTGTACGCACGAGGGCGCGCAGCGCGCTGTCGATCGGCAAGTCAAGTTGCTCGCGGCGACCAATCCCAAGTCCGTCGTGGTGACCTTGAGGGATGTGGAGTACGTGCTGGGCACGGGCAGAAATTGGCTCGGTCCGATAGCCGAGTTCAGACTGGTGATCGAGAAAGATACGCCCGACCAGATCGTATCGCTGTGCTTTCCGGGCAAGTCTCAGCGCACCAGTGCGACGACGCTTGAGTTCAGACACGCGAATTTCGTGCCTCAAGACAAACTGGTTGTCTATTTCTACACAGTAGAGGCTCGATAGATATCTACCTCACGGGAGGCGCGGATGTCGCAGAAGCGTTGATCAAGGCCGGCTTGGTGGACGAATTTTCGCTCATTGGTTATCCGCTGATTGCGGGTGGATGGCAGTCGCTCGTCGGAGCCATCACCCGGCGCGACGGGCTCTCCTCGCAGAAGGTCTCGCGTTTGGACTACGCTTTGCAAGCTTCGTCTGCGCCCTTGCAGGGCACGGTGGCCCTGGGGCTGCTTACGAGGCCATCTCGCAAGCGTCGCGGCCACTTATATGAGTCGGCAACCGATCAACCAGTTGCGGCAGATCGGCGGCTTCCCTTCCAATCCCCGCGCCGCGTCTTCGGCTCCTGCATGGCCGCGCTGCGCCGCAAGTTGGAACCAGTGCAGGGCCTGCACACGGTCTTCCACGGTGCCGATGCCCTGCGCATAGAAGGTGCCGAGGTGGAACTGTGAACGCACGTCGCCGGCGTTGGCTGCGAGTCGGCACCATTCGAAGGCACGCACTCGCTCTTGGCCACGCACGTAGGTGTCCATGCTGCGTCCGTAGGCCACGCAGATTTCAACGATGGCAGTCGCGTTGCCCCGTTCGGCGTATGGCCGCAGTCGATCGCGCGCCGCAGCGTCAGGGCGCGCAGTCACATCGGCGATGGCCGCAAGTAGTGCGGGGTCGATCGTGGCGCATGCTTGCAGCGTGATCAGCAACAGGGTCAAGACCAGCGCCGCGCGACAAGTTGATGGTCGAGTACAAGATCGCTTTTTTGCAGGCATCGGGCCCCCAGTTAGTCGCCGTTGGCAGAAGCTCAAGGCATGCCAAAGTATGTGGGGCAAGAGTTGGCGCCAGATGTCGCCGTGTCGCAGCCGTGTTGCCTTCGTGTTATCGGGAGGGTACCCGTAGCAGCTGTGATTGCGTTCGAAGACCTCTGCGATGGCCAGGC
The DNA here is from genome assembly GCA_965279475.1 of Pseudorhodoferax sp. Lineage (GTDB taxonomy): Bacteria > Pseudomonadota > Gammaproteobacteria > Burkholderiales > Burkholderiaceae_C > Pseudorhodoferax. Next base: position 4,942,194 of record CBDIIA010000003.1, on the reverse strand, counting down.
GTAGTCAGTGGGGCTACTGCGACTGTGTTTACGACTTTAATTGTCAAGAATAGCCGCACTGCGCGGCTTGGACGCCGCTCACTTCGCGCAGCGAAGTTATGCGGCGGCAGAAGTCCAGAAACCTTGCCAAGAGCGTGACAGTCGAATGACCGTTGGGCGCTTGGACTGGGCTGTTGAAGGACAAGTGGATCTTCGTGACGAAGAAAAGGTGTTCACAAGGGGCGGTAAGGAAGCCGTATGGTGAAGACGCATCCAGTGCCCGGAAAGTCCTGCACCGTCAGCGTGCCATCGTCCGCTACGACGTTCTGCTTCGCGATGGACAAGCCAAGTCCCACACCGGACCGTTGGTGGTGCCGCTGTGTGAACGGCGTGAACAGCTTGTGTTCTATGCCTTGGGGAAGCCCTCCGCACTGATCTCTCACTTCAATGCAGACATGTGGACCAGCCCGGTACGCCTTGAGAACAATCTCTGTGTGGAAGTGCGTAAATTTGAATGCGTTCTGCAGCAAGTTGGCTAGCGCGCCTCGTAGCAGTTCCCGATTTCCGCTGATGCCCAGTCCGCGATCTACCTCAGGCACGTCGAGGGTGCAGCCTGTAGCGGCTGCATTCAGTCTGGCGGCGTCTGCGGCTTCGGCAATGAAGTCAGAGAGGGAGAAAGCCACCTGTGGCCGCGGCGCGCTTGCCTGCGCCAGTGATTGCGTGACGAGGTTGCCGAGCGTCACGAGGCTGCGCTTCAGGACCGCACCGGTTGCACCAGTCAAGGTGAGGTTTCCCAATTCCATGGCGCGTACCGCAAGATTGGCGGCTGTCAGCGCATTCCGCAGCTCGTGTGCCAACTGGCCCACACGCAGGTTCTCCTGCAACGCGTTGTGCTCGGAAACCTGTAGATCACGCTCGACGCCGAACGATGTGACGGCATCTGCAATCGCGTTGTCCAGGCATCGGTTGAGAGTACGAAACTCATCAATCGCGAATGGTGCATCCCGTTCAAAGGCAAGCTCGGTGATGGCCTGGCAGAGGTCTCCATAGTCGTGGACGACTTGATCGACCGAATATCCGAGGCGCAGCAGATCCTTGCCATGTAGCGCGGCCGCAAGGCCGATCTCGGAAAGCGCGAGCGCATCACCCCCCGAGGGTCCGGAGATATCTGTGCTGGTCTCCGACTGCCCGGCCTCCTCTGCCGCCAAGGTACGAATCAACTGGTCCAGGAACAGCGGTATGCCGTTGGTCAGCTGTTCGTTGGAAGGCACGCGGGCAGGACGCAATGCAACTTTGGATTTGCACCTTGCAACGAGTTCTTCGCGATTGCGAATCAAGAAATTGTGCATGTGACGCCGATCTTCGAACGTGCGGCCTTGCATGCTCAACTCAATAGAGATCACTGTCAGTCCGTTAGCGCACAGAAGCCGTGATGCGGCCCCGGCACTTGCAACCATGAGGATCTGACGGGATCTCGTGTGACAGCCTCACGACGTACGCAAAGGCAACGATGGCAGTGGCGCAGCCTACGATCTGGCACGCACTCTGCCACCAACGGACCCTACTGGTTCGACGAACCTGCCCCTTGCTCGTCAGTCGGTTTTGCGTCGTCGCTGGCGTGATGGTTCAGATGCGGCTTGCGCCCGGGCTGCGGCTTCTCGGCAGCATCAGGTACGACTTCTTCGCCGTGGTGCTTTTTCTCTTGAGCCACTTTCTTGTCGTGGGCCACATTTCGGGGATCGGTCATGGAGTTCCTTAAAGAACCCAGTGTCCGTGCATTGCGCAGGCCCGACGGTAAGACAGCAGGCCGAATCGCGGCGCCCAGACCCCCGCTGCGCATGCACGCTGTGCGCTCATCGATAAGCCGATGCCGAGTTGGAGATGAATGCGCTATGCGGCATGGCGGCGCGGAACAGCCGGACGTTTCTCACGTCCCTGCCCGCAACACGCACCGCTTCGTAGAGTTCCGCCTCGGTACAGTGCAATTGACGTGTCCAGTGTCGCACTTGATAGTGCTTCTCCAGGCTGATCATCTCGGTAGGCGTGTCCATGGCGTTCTCCAAGGTGGGATGCCAAGATCTTGCGCTTTTGCGCCGACAGCGGTGTAGTCCTGCACGGACAAGTGCGTGTTGCGGCTGCGCGGAGTGTGCAGTATGTCCGGATTGTTCCGCGCAATTCGCCCGACGGCATTTCTGCAGGTCGAAGGTGCGTAGCAAGAGCCGCGGCAGTGCTCGATCCGCTTGCCGAGATCAACGGGATACTTCGGCCTCTGTTCGCAAAAACCCGCTTTCAAATTCATCTCGCGGGACCGCTTTGCTGTACAGGTAGCCCTGTACTGCATCACATCCGAGAATACTCAGGAGTCGCTCCTGCTCCACGGTCTCGACGCCTTCAGCAACTACTTTCAGGTTCATCGCATGGGCCAGCGTGATGATGGTTCCCACCAGGGTCGATCCCGCGGCGTTACCAAGCATGTCCGCAATGAACGATTGGTCGATCTTGAGAGTGTCGATGGGCAACTTGGCAAGGTAGCTCAGCGATGAGAAACCCGTCCCGAAGTCGTCAATTGCGACCGTGACGCCAAGATCCCGCACCGCTTGCAGAATGGCAATGCTCTGTTTGACGTCCTCCATCACCAGACTTTCCGTGATCTCCAGTTCCAGCCCGAACGATGCTTCCGGATCGACGCTGACGGTCTTGTGGATTTCTGCGACGAAACCTCGGTCGCGCAGTTGCAGCGCGGACACGTTGACCGCGATACGAGTGGACAACAGGCCTCCAGCCTTCCATTCAAGATAGTCCGACACCGCCTTTCTCAGAGCCCAACGACCGACTTCGTGAATCAATCCGGTCTGTTCCAGCACAGGAATGAAGCGTCCTGGCGGCACCAGACCTGTCGATGGATCGTTCCAGCGTATCAGTGCTTCGGCTCCGATCAACTTTCCGGTCCCCAGATGCAGCTTCGGCTGATAGTGCAACACGAACTGCTCTTGTTCGTAGGCCCGCCGCAATTGGTTCTCCAGGGTCAGGCGCGCGGCCACATTCGCCGTCATCCTGTGGTTGTAGAAGAGATAGCGGCTACCACCTTGCTTGGCGTTCTTGAGGGCCGCCTCTGCATTCTTGAAAAGCGTGTCGGCGTCCGTGCCGTCTTCGGGGAACAGCGCAACCCCGAACTTGACCGCCAAGCGCAGTGTGACGTCGCCGACCACGAACGAGTGCTCGGAGAACGACGCGACCACGCGGTCCATCAGCTTCACGAGATCTCCACTGGGCCGGACCTGCGGAAGCAACGCGGCAAACTGGTCCGAACCCACGCGAGCCAGCAGTCCGGCATCGCCTGCGTTGTGCGCGAGCCAATCGGCGACCTGCTTCAGCACCGCGTCCCCCGCCGGTCGACCCAGGCTGTCGTTGATGTTCTTGAATCTCTCGATGTCAACGATGTAGACGGCCATCTTGCTGCCATTGCCGGATGCACTGCGCGCCGCCTGCGTGACCCGGTCGAAGAACAACTTTCGATTCGCCAGCCCTGTCAGCACATCGTAGAACGCCAGGTAGTCCAACCGAGCCTGCTTTTCGATATGGTCGACCGCGAAAGCAATGTTGTCCGCCAACTCGCTCAGCAGATCCAGTTCCTGCTGCTGGAAGAAATCCGGCTCGGATGCACAAAGCACGAGGACGCCCGCTCCGACATCGGACACCATCAGCGGCAGAAACACGACCGACCGGATACCGGATTCGAGGTGCTTGCTTCCGAACCCGCTTTGTGATTCGTGCATCAGATCATTGAAGACACGTGCCTTCCTGTCACTGATGATGCGCGGCAGAAAACCGGGGTCCCGTGGCGCATCTTCGGTCCTTGCCAGAAGATTGCGCTGGATGGCCTCCTTCAACGCATCGTCCAGCCCGGTCGAGGCAACGAGGGAAAATGAACTGCTCGATTCGTCCGGCACGGCCAGCCACGCCATGCGGAAGCCACCCGCCCTCACTGCGATCTCACAGGCTTCGGTGAACAGTGACTCCCGCTTGGCTTCCCGCAGGATCAATGCGTTGATGCCGCTGAGCACGGCCTTGACCCTGCTCAACTGGGCAATCTTGCTCTCTGCGAGCTTTCGATCGGTGATGTCACGAACGACCGTCACGATCATCCATGACGCGTCGAAGCGGTGCGCTCGACTTCTCGACTCCACCCAGATGGTTGATCCATCCTTGCGGACCCGTTCGAACTCGCGTGGCGCCCGGCTCGTCCCGTGGGAGATGACTTCGTCGAACACCATGGCCAGGTCGACGCGCGATGATCCGAGTGCAAGGTCCGGCCCCATCGCCATCAGCTCTTCGCAGGAACACTCCTGCAACATGCACGCGGCGGCGTTGACGTAGACAAACGTCAGCGTCGACCGGTCCACCAGATAGATCGCGTCTGCGGTGGCATCCATCGCCGAGTGCAGGCGCTGCAGGTCGTGTACGTGCTGAGCCTTCTCTGTGGTGTCCTTTCCCACACCACGATACCCACAGAAGACCCCGAGGCGATTGAACCGCGGCTCGCCGCTGATGCTCATGTACCGCATCGTGCCGTTGCTGCGCATCACTTCAATGTCCACGTCGACAAACGATTGGTGCGCCCGAAGCACCTCCCGGTGCGCCGCCCAATCCGCTTTCATGTAGGGGAGTTCCCATCGGGTCTTGCCGAGCCAACTGGCAGCCCGCTCATCGAACTTGCCCATGCCTTCCAGCGACGCTGCGGTAAAGCGGAAGTTCTCGTCCAGTTCCCAATACCAGTCGGAAGACAGGTCCGACAGGCTTCGATAGCGCGCCTCGCTTTCCACGAGAGCGGCCTGCGCCTGGCGATGGGCCTCGCGGCTCTTGGATTCCTTGATTTCGCGCTGCAGAGCGGGAGCCAGGCGTGCAAGGCTCTTCTTCATCAGATAGTCACTGGCCCCCGCGCGCATGGCCTCGACGGCCACCTCTTCACCAATGGTGCCGGACACCAGGATAAAGGGAATGTCCAGCCCGCTCGAGTGAAACAGCTTGAGGGCGTCCAGCCCGGTGAACCCGGGCATGTTGAAGTCGGAGATGACCGCGGTCCACGGCTCCGACTCCAGGGCGTGTTGAAGTTCCTCCTGTGTCTGGACACTGCGGTAGCTGACCACCAGCCCGCCCTTGTGCATGGCGCGCAGCGCCAATTTGATGTCGTCCTCGGAATCCTCGACAAACAGGATCCTGATGGCTTCGGTCATGCGCTTGCCACGCCAGGAGGTGCCTTGTTCATCATGAGCCAATAGATGCCCAGTACGCGGGTTGCCTCGATGAATTCGGCGAAGTCGACCGGCTTGCGTACATAGCTGTTGGCGCCGTTGCTGTAGCTCTCGAACAGGTCCTGCTCTTCGTTGGACGATGTCAGCACAACGATCGGGACGAGCTTGGTTCTCGGATCGTCCCGAACGGCCTTGAGCACGCCCAATCCGTCCAGTTTGGGCAACTTCAGGTCCAGAATGATCAAGGCTGGATTTGCCCAGCCCGCTCGATTCTCGTGAGGTCCTCGCGCAAAGAGGTAGTCCAGTGCCTCGACGCCATCGCGTGCGACGAAGATCGGGTTCGTCATGTTGTTGCGCTTGAACGCACGGAGAGTCAACTTCGCGTCGTCGGGATTGTCTTCAACCAGCAAGATGGTCTTGGCTGCCTGGTCCATGGGATATTCCTTTCACGCTGAAGAAGATGGTTGCGCCCTTGCCTTTCTCGGCTTCCGCCCAGACCGAACCGCCATGTCGGCGCAAGATGCGGTGCACGATGGCAAGGCCGATGCCGGTGCCGGGAAACTCGGTGGCATGGTGCAGGCGTTGGAAGGCTCCGAACAGCTTGCCGGCATGAGCCATGTCGAAGCCATCGCCGTTGTCCGCGACGAAGAAGGTGGTTCCGCCGTCGCGGGCTGCTGCCCCGACGCGAATGACGGCTTGCTGCTTTCCGCTGGTGAACTTCCACGCGTTCTGCAGCAGGTTCTGCATCGCGATCCGCATGAGCGGTGCGTCGGCCGTCAATGAAAGCCCGTCTTCGATATCAAAGCGAACGGTACGTGCCGGCTGATCCCGGTGCAAGACGGTGGCAAGGTCCTTTGCCATGGCCGTCAGGTCCACCACGGTGAGCCTCAGCTCGGCGCGCGTGACGTGCGACAGTCGCAGCAGATCGTCGATCAGTTCGCCCATGCGCTGGCTTGCGGCGCGGATACGATTCAATGCGTCCTGGCCCTCTTCGTCTAGTTTGTCACCATAGTCTTCCAGCAGCACCATCGAGAAGCCGTCCATGCTGCGCAACGGACCACGCAGATCGTGCGACACGGAGTAGCTGAACGCCTCGAGCTCTTCGTTCAGCAAAGCCAGGTTGCGGTTGCTCTGCTCGATCTGGGCAAACGAGTGTTGAAGCGACTTCGTCATGTCGTCGAAGTTCTTCGACAGGTCGCCGATCTCGTCCTTGCTGCGAATACCGAGGACGAAGTCCCAGCGCCCCGCTGCAACCTGGCGGGTCGCGTGTTGAAGTACGGCAATGGGCCGCAGCATGCTCTTGCGGATGAACCAGGAAGCGCCGAAGGTCATCGCCGCCAGCACCAGCAGCCCGGCGATGATGGCCAGCGCGGCATGGCGTTGCGCATCGACGATCGTTTCGTTGACGAGGTTGTTCAGCCGCAGCGAATCGGAGAAATTTTCCTGTTGATAGACCAGCAGTTGATTGAGCAACTGCGATTCGAACAGTCCTTTGGTCGGGTCATGCGGAGCCTCGCTGTCTCTGCGCTCGTAGTCGGCCGCCAGTTCGGCGAAGAGCCGCCGGCCTGCGGCGCGCCGGTCGCGAAGTGCACCGAGGATCTGCACTTCCTCAGGCTCGGGGAGCGTGACGTTCTCGATCAGGCGGTCTAGACGATCCGATACCGCGTACCACTGCACGCGCGCACGATCGGTGTGGTACAGCCGGAAGTCGAAAGTGACCAGCCTCAGGTCTACAAACCCGCGTGCGATCTCGCTGGTGGCACGGCGCTGCCTGTTCGCGTTTTCCACCTCCCCGAAGGTCCAGGCGACGGCGGCCGCAATCACAGCCAGGGCGCCGATACCGGTGCCCGTCATCAGGCGTTCCTTCCGGCTGATCTTCATGCCGTTCTCAGTGCAAGACCGTGACGCGCTCGGGCGCAACAGCCAGCAAGGTAGCCAGGTGCAAGTGCTGCAGGAAGTTTGGCAATTTCTGGAGGGGAACGTAACCACTGGCCATTGCCCACCGCGCCTGGTCTTCCATTGTGGTGAGATGGGGCTGCAGAAGACTGATCCTGGTCAGAAATCGTGGCCAGGACGCGCCGAGCTCAGTGGGATCGAGAGTCAGCCACGCAGCGGTGATGTCGATGGATTCACGAGGTCGCGCCTGCATGAACCGTTCTGCCGCCAACAAGGCAAGGATGAACTTCTTGAGGGCGAGTGGCCGCTGCGACAGGACTTCTGCGTGTGCGATGGCCGTGATCGTCGTCCGGTAGGTGTCGAATTCGTCGAAGGAGATGCCGTTGGCGCCGAGTGCAGTTTGGGCATTCCGAGAAATCGGTTGCCACGTGGCGATCGCGTCCACCTCGCCGCGTGTCAGGGCAGCAGTCAGCGCATCGGGTGCGAGGTCGCGCAGCTTGACCGAGTCTGGCGGCATGCGGCTCTTGATGAGATAGGCCCACAGAAAGTAAGCAGCACTCGTGCCGCACGTGACGCCCACCGTTTTTCCGGCCAGATCCGCTGGTGAAGAGATGCCGTGATCCCGCCGGGCAACGACCGCGTTGTCGTTGACGATGGTGGTGACCTCGGCCACCATCGACACTTCCGATCCACGCATCGTGGCGATCACGAAGGGCACGTCAACGCGCGGCAGCGCAACGCGCAGTGGTTCCATCGCACTCCTGGCACTGGGTCCATTGGCCGCCAAGCGGAAAGCGTACGCGGAGAACAGCGCATCCAGGTGCTCGACATCGAGCCCCCAAACCCGCAGACCGCCAAGACCATCAACGGTGGTCAGACGGGAAAACGCAACCCGACCAGATATCCTGCGTTTCAATAGGCGACGTGGACCCGCCGAAGGGCCTCAGTGCGCTTGATCGGACCGGTCTCGCCTGTTGCCCAACAAACGCCGTCTTCGTGGAGAAATTTGCAGTGGCCTTTGCTGCCGATCTGGCCCAGTACGATGTCGGCCGCCTGCAAAGCGGGGCCGGTCAGCACCCAGAACACAGCGCAATCGCCGTCCAGGTTCTCCAGCGCAAACACTTCTCGTACGAGATCTGTTGCGATGACGATGGCTCGGGTCATGCGGCACTGTCTACCCTGTACGCTATTTTGTCCGTGCGTTGCCCAACAGAGAGGAAGATCAACGGATCAAGTTCGCGCGAAAGACCGACCCTTCTGTTGCATCATGCCAACCCTGTGTCAACAGGATGACGCGGCTGCAAAAAAGCATCGCCGGGAGGCGGGCCAACACCGTAGCGGACGTCATCGGCGCTGCACTGGGCGTCTGCGCCGCGCTGCGATGCCCAGCAGGCCTGCGCCCACCAGGGCGAAAGACGCGGGCTCGGGAACGGCGTTCGCCACTGCTCTTTCAATCGACGTGAATTCAAATGAGGCGGCTACCTCCTGCCCTCCGTTGCTCACCCCCAATGTGAAGTCCCTGGTCGGGTAGAACGGGAGGTCGAGAAAGTCAGGAATGGCAGTGCTCGACAGCGCCATGGTGTCTTGGGCCGCGAGTTCCATCGTCCAGTTGGTGAAGCTCCAGCCGGCCTCAATCCCTGTAGCGCTCCCAGCGGCCGAGGAATACCTCAATAGTTCGGCTACGGTGTTGAGATAGATGACAAACACATCACCTCCTGAACTCGTAAAAGTCACTCCGCCAATAGTGAAGGTCCCAGAGACGAGGCCGCCTTGGTAAAACCCGAACTGCGTATTCCCTGCAGATACATTCGGAATCGAAGTGTCGACTACGAAGCTGCCAGTGCCGCCAGTCCCCGCGCTCACGTTCTGCAGCCAGGGGCCTACGCCTGCTTGCAGCGGGCTCTTGAGACTGGCCGTGAAGTTGAACTCCACCAGCGCGGCATTCGCCGCCAAAGACCCCAGACACAGCGCAATACCTGCCAATACAGCTTTCATCGAATAACTCCGTGAGTTCGGGGACCTGAAAACACCGACGAAGACCGCGCACGCATTCGGTGCAGCGGGCATTTCGCCGGCAACAGGCCAGCATGCCACCGTGCAACACGGGGCGCGAGCGTGTGAGACTCGGTGTCAAGCATTCAAGACGCTGGGCATGCTGTTGCGCCGAGGCGCTGGCAAAATTCCCACACATGACCCATCCCGCGCACGAGTCGATCGTTCAACGACAAGAAATAGAGTTGCCCGCCGATGCGGCGGACAGCTTCGCCAACTTCCAGATCCTGGTCCGTCCGATGTTCGATCTGGTGCGCCTGCGGGACGACGTGCCCTTCTTCGCCCACGCGGCGATCACCTTTTTGCCGGATCTGCTGCTCTCGCGTTCGGTGAACGCTGCGTCACGTTTCGATCGCAACCACCGCACCATCGCCCGATCCGGCATCGACGACATTCTGGTGCTGGTCTATCTCAGCGGATCGTTCACCTACGAGGTTGACGGCAAGGTGTGCGAAGTCCAGGCCCACGAGATCGCGTTCTTCGACCTGGCGCGGCCGTTCTGTATCCAGAGTGACCACGTCGACAACATCTCGCTGGCCGTTTCGCGGCGCCGGCTGGCCGAGCTCACTGGACTACCTTCGGCTTCGCCTGCGGAGCGAGCGCCTTCGGGCGGCCGTGCGGCGCTCATGCCGTCGATCGCCGACCTCCATGGTTTTGTGCTGCGGCAAGGCGCGATGCACCGGTTGCTGCTGGCCCATCTGCGTGCCTGCGACGAGGTGGCGCCGCGGATCGGCACCGCCGAATCGCAGGCCGTCAGCGACGCGACGCTGCAGCTGGTCGTCGCGGGCCTGCAATCGGCCATGCGTCAGGCCGCGGGCTCGGCGGCCTACGCGGGCCTGGCGTCACTGACCGACCTGACAGACTTCATCGAGGCCCACTTGGGCCGCGCCGATCTCGGGCCGGACGATCTGCTCGAGGCGTTCAGTCTCTCGCGGGCCACGCTGTACCGGCTGTTCGAGCCGCTGGGCGGCGTGGCGGCCTTCATCCTGGACCGCCGGCTGGGCCGGGCACTGCAGGCCATCACGGCCCCCCATGCCGCGCAGCTGCGCCTCAAGCAATTGGCGCACGAGCTGGGGTTCGCCCATCCGACCTCGTTCTCCCGCGCGTTCAAGAAGCGCTTCGGCATGCCCCCGCACGCGGTGCGCGCAGGGCGTACGTATCCCGACGAAGTGCAGTCCACGGCCTGGCGGCAGGCGCAGGCCAGGCTGTTGCCGTCGATCGTCGCAGCGAAGAGCAGTGAGGGCTGATGCGCGGGGAGAGCTTTCGGCTGGAAGACCCACAACGAGGTGCGCCGCAGAGCGCACGCGCTGCGCCAGGTTCCTGCGCCGGGAAGGCGCCGTCAGCAGCAGCCCGAGCAGCGGCAGCGAGAGCAGCACAAGCGTCGGTGGCTCGGGCACCTGGGTCGGCGGCGCCAGGGCGGCGACGTAGAGATCGGCGACGCCGTTGGCATCGGTGACTTCAAGGCCCAGCAGGAACGGCTTGTTGTTCCCTGCTGCCCGCAGGTTGGCGAATCCGAGGTTCGGGTCCGGCAACGGCCCGCCGTCCCACGCCGCCAGGAAATCGGCGAATCCGATGTCCAGGTCCAACGTCAGCTGCAGCGTCGGCGTCGCGTCGGGATCCTCGTACGCAAAACCCAACGCGATATCGGGCAGCAGCCCCGTGCTGCCGGGTGGCAGGACGATGGGGCCGTGCCCTGCGGTGCCTGTGTAGATCGCTTGCAGTTCCACCGTGGCGCCGCTGTCCTGCAAGGTCTGCCGCATGGCAATCGCATCAGCCCGGCTCACGTTGGCCCTGATGACGGATGGCGCGTCATCCACCAGCTTCTTGGCGTCGGCCAGGTCCAGGCCCGTCAGATCGCGGACCGCCTTGATGACGGGAATCTTGTTCCCGCCGGCGCTGCTCAACACCACGTCGAACCCGGTCGGTGCGGAGCCAGGTGTCGTCACCCCCACATTCGTGCCGGGCGGAACGGAAGGGTCCTGGTAGTTGTTCAGTGTCACGCGCGCGCCCACGTCTTCCAGCGACTGTTTCAACGCGGCATTGCCGTCGGGCGTGGATGCCGTGCGGATCACGGCCGGCGCACCGTCCACCAGGGCTTTCGCCTCGGGCAGGCCGATGCCCAGAGCGCTGGACAAGGTCTTGATCACAGCGATCTTGTTGCTGCCGGTGTCGGCCAGCACCACCTCGTAGACCTGGGTCTGCGACAGCGCCACCAGCGGATCGTTCGAGATGGCGTCGCGCGCCATCGCGCCGTTGGGGTCCTGCAGGTACAGGCTGGAGATCCTGGCGCCGGAGCCGGACGCGGTGAACAACTGCAGCAACGCCTGGTGGTCGTTGCTGCCCTGGGTCAGCACGGCGGTGAAGCGCGCCGCATCGTCGCTCGTGCCGTTGCCCGACGCCATCTGAAACACGATCGGCACCGCCTGCGCCGCTTGCCAGGGCCCTGCGAGCAACAGGCCGCAGCACATCGTCAATGCCGCTGCAGCGGCACGCCAGCACTTTCTGAGCATCACAACCCCCGGCCTTCGATTTGGTGAGTTCCCATGCAGGCGCGCCATGTGCCGCAGGGCCAACGGGTGATCGACGCGGGGAGCGCGCCGCCCGGCCGTAGTATGGGCAGGCGATGCGTGCCGACCTATCCCGCGTTCACGCTAGGCGGGGTTGCGGAATGTTCTTTTGCGTGTGCGCCACTCTGCGGGTGGGCGCACATCGTCGATTCCGGATGGGGATGGCTGGGTAGGGTCAGGTCCACGACCCGGTTCCGGCCGCCTGCCTTGGCCTGGTACATCGCCAGGTCGGCCTGGTGCAGCAGCGCCTCGAGTCCATCACCACCGGTCGCGATCCCGATGCTCACCGTGGCGCGCAAGGTCTCGGTCTGCCAGACGATCGTGGCATCGGCGACGGCCAGGCGGAATTTCTCGGCGGCCACGGCCGCTGCCTGGCCATCGGAGCCTGCCAGCAGCACGGCGAATTCTTCGCCGCCGATGCGCCCGCAGACATCCGATCTGCGGAATTGCGCGGCCAGCAGGCCTGCCACATGCTTCAGCACCGCGTCGCCCGCGCTGTGGCCATGACGGTCGTTGATCTGCTTGAAATGGTCGATGTCGATCAACAGGGCGCTGGCAGGGCGGGCCGCGCGCTGGCACAGATGCAGTGCCTGGTCGCCCAGCTCATGGAAGGCGCGGCGGTTGTGGATGCCGGTCAGTGCATCGGTGCGCGCCAGGGTCTCTGCGTGCGTGTGCGCGTCTTTCAGTTGGTAGCCCATCTGCAGGCGGCTCTGCATGGCGGTGGCCAGCACCTGGGTGGCGCGGTACGCGCCAACGATGAACATCGCCCCGGCCAGCGCCATGCCCAGGGCAATGCGCCCGGGCTGGAAGAACAGCCAGACCGTGCAAGGCAACAGGATCGACAGCAGCGCACCGATGGTGATGGTGCGGTGCGCCGAGTAGGTGCCCAGAGCACCCCCCGCCATGCCCACCAGAAAGAACAGCACCACCCCCTGCTCGACCGCGGCGCCAGCGGGCATCAGCCACAGCGCGCCCAGGCCCCAGGTCAGCGACGACAGCATCAGGGTGACCACGTAGGGCCGCTCCCAGGCCAGGATGGCATCGGCGTCCGGCATCACGCGGAAATACCGCAGGAACAGGGCCAACCGCACCAGGCCGCCGATCAGCAGCGCGGCCAGCCAGCCCAGCAGGGCGGTGGACTCGATACGGCCCCACAGCGTCCAGCACATCACGGCGGCAATGCCGAAGCTCAGGAAGACCGCGGGAAACGACTGGCGAAACAGCAGCGCCAGCGTGTCGGCGCGGACCCTGGCCGCGTAGAGCGCCTCCGGCTCAGAGGTGCGTGCCAGCAAGGACATCTGCATGGGAGGCCTCACCTGCATTTAGCGAATGTCGCTGTTCTGCCGCCAGGCCAGGCTGATGGAAACCAAGACCGCCCCCTTGCTGCAGATGAACTTGCCGGACAGACCCGCCGATGTTGCGGCGGTCAACTGTTGCGAAGTGTAAGGTTCAAGCGGCGGCCTGAACACCCTCGCTCAGCCGGCGCTGCGCCGGGCGCCGCCCGCCGCCACCCTCACCGCAATCTGCGTCGCCACCCGGGAGATCCCCATGCCGAGCTTGCGCTCCCGCCGCCCGTCCAGCCGGTCCAGCGGTGCCGACGTGCTGACGGCGATGCGGCGCCCGGCCAGCTGCCCGACGTACGCGGCAAAGCAGGTGAGCCCGTTCGACACTTCGCCGGCCTCGGTCGCCCAGCCCGTCGCCCGCGCCTGGCCCAGCAGCGCCAGCAGGCGGTCGATGTCGGTGATGGTTCTGGGGGTCAGCGGCTCCAGCGCGCGCGGCAGGATCTGCCGCACCTCGTCGTCGGCATAACTCGCCAGCAGCGCGCGCCCCAGCGCCGTGCAGTGCGCGGGCCTGCGCGAGCCCACGTCGGAGACCAGCCTGGCCGGCTGGTGCGCATCTTCCCGCGCGATGTACATCACCTCCGCGCCGTCGAGCACCGCCATCCGCACCACTTCGTTGTTCTGCTCCACGAACGAGGTCGCCGACGCACGGAAGGCGTCGATCAGCCGGTCGCCGCGCAGGTAGCCGCTGCCCAGCTCGAACAGGCGCGGGCCCACCGCGTAGCCGTCGCCGCTGCGCTCGATCCAGCGTTGCCGCAGCAAGGCCTCGATCAGCACGTGGACCGTGCTCTTCGGCAGCCCGGTTCCCTTGCACACGTCCGCCGCCCGCAGGGGTTGCGGGGACGAAACGATCAGGTCCAGGACCAGGTCGGCCCGGCCGAGTGCGGGAACGTCGTAGTTGGGCATCGTTCAGTGTGGAGGTTCAGCCCGCTGAACTCTACGCCAGCGTTCTGGACTTGCAGGGAGGCAAACCGATAATTTTGCCCACCATACAACGGAGACATGACATGGTTGTACGCCGCCTCATTCTTTCTGGCGCCGTGTGGGCCGCGGCCGCGGCATGTGCGCTGCCTGCGGCAGCGCAGCCCTACCCGAACCGCCCGATCAAGCTGGTGGTGCCGTTCGTGCCCGGTGGCGCCGTCGACATGTACGCGCGCGCCGTGCAGCCCGCCTTGAGCGACAAGCTGGGGCAGCCCGTCGTCATCGAGAACCGCGCTGGCGCGAGCGGGATCCTGGGAACCGACGCCGTGGCCAAGGCCGCGCCCGATGGCTACACGCTGCTCGTCGGCAACATCGGCACCCTGGCGCTCAATGCCGCCACGTACAAGAAGCTGCCCTACGACCCGACGACGGACTTCACGCCGGTGATGAAGTCGGCCATCGTCAACTTCGCGCTGGCCGTGCATCCCGGTGTGCCGGTCAGGACGGTCGGCGAGCTGGTGGCCTACGCCAAGGCGAACCCGGGCAAGCTGAGCTACGGCTCGTCGGGCGCCGGCGGGTCGGAGCAGCTGGCGGCCGAGCAGTTCAAGATGCGCACCGGCATCGACCTCCAGCACGTGCCGTACAAGGGCACGGGCGCGGCGATCAGCGACCTGATCGCGGGCCACATCCAGCTCATCTTCACGGTGCAGGGCAGCGTGCTGCCGCATGCCAAATCCGGCAAGCTGCGCGTGCTGGCCGTGGGCGGCGCCCAGCGCTCGCCCGACGTGCCGGAGCTGCCGACGATTGCCGAAGCGGCCAACATCCCGGGTTACGAGGCCATCTCGTGGCAGGGCATCGCAGGCCCGCGTGGCCTGCCCGCGGACGTGGTCGAGCGGCTGAACGACGCGCTGCGCCAGGCCCATGCCGACCCGGCCACGAGAGAACGCCTGCAGGCCGCCGGCCTGACCCCGACCGTGAGCACGCCGGCGGAGTTCGGTGCTTACGTGAAGTCCGAAGTCGGCAAATGGTCGAAGCTCGCGCGCGAGATCGGCATCAGCCTGGAACAGTGAATGCTGATTGAAGACATCGCGTGCTGGCTGCTGCGCGCGCCCACGCAGGAACCGATCGCGACGGCCTTCGGTGTCCTGCGCAGGCGCGTCGCGCTGCTGGTGCGCGTGACGGCGAACGACGGCGTGTCCGGTTGGGGCGAGATCTACTGCAACTTTCCGCCAGGTGGTGCAGAACACCGCGCGACGCTGGTCCGGTCGGTGTTCCGTGAACTGTGCAAGGGCATGGATGCCGACCCGCAGCAATCGTTCTCGACCATGACCGCCAGGACCCGCAAGATGGCGATCCAGTGCGGCGAGCCAGGGCCGTTCGCGCAGGTCATTGCCGGCATCGACCAGGCGCTGTGGGACATGGCCGCGCGGCGCGCCGGGCTGCCGCTGTGGCGCTATCTGTCCTTGGGCCGTCAGGTCAGCGGTCGCGTGCGTGTGTACGCCAGCGGCTTGGGGCCGAACCACGTGGTGGCCAAGGCACGCCAGACATACGACGAGGGCTACCGCGCGTTCAAGCTCAAGGTCGGCTTCGGGCGTGAGCGCGACCGGCAGAATCTGGCTGCACTGCGCGCCGCGCTGGGCACGGGCGTCATGGTCAGCGTCGACGCCAACCAGGCCTGGGACAGCGTGGAGCAGGCTGCACAAGAGATCGAACAGCTGGCCGAATTCCAGCCCGCCTGGATCGAGGAGCCGCTCGCGGCCGACACGGCGGTGGAGCAATGGCAACGCCTGTCCGCGATCTCGCCCTGCCCGCTGGCGGCGGGCGAGAACCTGATGGGAGACGCCGCTTTCCTGGCGGCCATCGAGGGCGGCTTCCTGCGGTATGTGCAGCCGGACGTCGGCAAGTGGGGCGGCATCACCCGTGCACTGGCCGTGGCCAGGGCGGCCGAGGCGCGTGGTGTCGAGTTCTGTCCTCACTGGCTGGGTGGTGGCGTGGGCCTGGCGGCGTCGATGCACCTGCGGGCCTCGCTGGGTGAAGGCGGTTACGCCGAGGTGGACGCCAATGACAACCCGCTGCGGCAAGCGCTGTTCCCGCTGGTGGTGGACCAAGGCTGGGTGGCCCTTGCGGATGCGCCGGGTATCGGCTTCGAACCCGACCTGGAGCGGCTGCGTGCCTACCAGGTCGAAGGAGCGGGTCTTGAACTTTGAGGCCGTGATCTTCGACTGCGACGGTGTGCTGGTGGACAGCGAGACCATCTCGGCCGAAGTGCTGACCGAGATGATGTGCGAGATGGGCTGCTCCATCGACGTGACCGAGGTCGCCCGGCACTTCGTCGGCCGGACGATGAAGGACGAGCTGGGATGGATCGCCCATCGGGCCGGCGCCACGCTCGCCCCCGGCTGGCTGCTGACCTTCCAGCAACGCCGCAATCTGGCGCTGACCGCACGGCTGCAACCGATGCCCGGCGCCGTGCCGGCGGTGGCGGCCGTTTCCGGTCAATACGATGGCCGCATCGCCTGCGCGTCCAGCGGGGACCGCAAGAAGATCCGCCTGCAGCTCGCCAAGGTGGGCCTGCTCGGCTACTTCGACGGGCGCATCTGCAGCGGCTACGAAGTGGCCCATTCGAAACCGGCACCCGATGTCTACCTGGCGGCCTGCACGCTGCTGGCGGTCGACCCGGCGCGTTGTCTCGTGGTCGAAGACAGCGTGCCGGGCGTCGCGGCAGGCCTGGCCGCAGGCGCCACGGTGCTGGGATACGCCCCCGCATCGCCGGCCCACGATGGCGCACGCGCACTGCTCGAGGCGGGCGCCAGTGCGGTGTTCGCCGACATGCGCCAGCTTGCGATGCTGACGCGGTCACGCCTTGCGTGAGCGTCGGATACTGCTACGCACGTGGAAGGCAAAACGAAGCTTGCGATCCAGCACGCTTTTCCTCACCTGGCCTCGAACGCATGCATGTATACCGTCGGCCATATGTACGACAAGAGCAACAAAAAAACGTTGTACGGACCGCTAAAAGGAACGTGATCGTACCAATTCGACTTGTCACTGCCAGCCGCTGCATGGCATGATCGCCGCCCGAAGCCACCCTGTATGTAACGGGTCGCAACCGACAACGCATGCGTACCGCGCCGACATGATTCCGCTGCCGACCGACACCCCCAACCTGCGCTCGACCATGGGCTGGGTGGCCGAGGCTTCCACGTCCCGGCATCTGACGATCCTGCCCAGCGGGCAGGACTGGCAGCCGTTCGCCGACGGCATCGAGATCAAGGTGCTGCACGAGGCGGAGGGCACGCTCTCCTACCTGCTTCGTCTCCAGCCGCATGCGGTGTTGCCCGCACACCGGCATCGCCAGCCCGAAGAATGCATGGTGCTCGAAGGCGAGCTGCGCATCGGTGACCACCTGCGGGCGCCCGCAGGCACCTACCACCTGGCCGACACCGGCACCTTCCACGCGCCGATCACGACCGACCGCGGTGCCGTGATCTTCCTGCGCGGCTCCGAGCCGAGCATCGGCGACCTGGTTTGAATTGCGTATCCAGGGCGGTCACCATGCAGGGCGATCGGCCCCATGTTCGCCAGCCTTGGCCCCTTGCGGCCGGATGCCTTGCTGTTTCTTGTCTGACGGCCTGGCCCGTCAATGCCCGCGCAAGCCTGCGCTCCCGCTGCCGCGTGCCTGACGCGCAGCTTCCCAACCCTGGAACCTCGCCATGCAGCTGTTGAACAACTTGAAGGTCGGCACACGTCTGGGCCTGGCCTTTGGCGCCGTGCTGCTGCTCACCCTGATCGTCGGCGTGTTCTCGGTGTTTCAGCTGGCACGCATCAACGCGAACGTCGCCGACCTGTCGACGAACTGGATGGTGAGCGCACGTGCGCTCGGGGAGTTCAACAACCATGTGGGCCTGTACCGCCGCATCGAGTTCCGCCACGTCCTGTCGAGCAAGCCGGAGGAATACGCCGCGCTGGAAAAATCCCTGGTCGACCGCCAGAAGCTGGTCGAGACCGCGTGGAAGCGCTACACGGCGACGATCACCGGCAGCGAGGAGCAGAAGCTCGCCGACGCGATCGACGGCGCCCTCAAGACCTACTACGCCACCACGCCGAAGCTGCTGGCCTTGTCCAGAGAGGGCGCAGCCAAGGCGGAAGAGACGGGCAAGTACCTGAGCGGTGACTCCATCAACGCCTTCAATGCATTGACCGCAGCGCTGGAAGCCGACCTCAAGTTCCAGGATACCGGTGCCGACCAGGCCACCAAGGATGCCGAGGCCTCCTACCAGAGCACGCGGGTGACGGTCATCGTGCTGGTGGTCATCGCCTTGCTGATCGGCATCGCGCTGGCGATCCTCATCACGCGCTCGATCGTGCGGCCGCTGGCGCAGGCGGTCGATACCGCCCGGCGGGTGGCGCAGGGCGACCTCACGTCGCGCATCGAGGCCAGCGGAGAGAACGAGATCAGCCAGTTGCTGGGCGCGTTGAAGGACATGAACGCCAGCCTGTTCCGCATCGTCGGCCAGGTGCGCAACAGCGCCGACTCGATTGCCACCGGCTCGGCCCAGATCGCCACCGGCAATGCCGACCTGAGCCAGCGCACCGAAGAACAGGCCAGCAACCTGGAAGAGACCGCGGCCTCGATGGAGCAGCTGACGGCCACCGTCAAGCAGAACGCCGATACCGCGCGCCAGGCCACCGAGCTGGCCGCCAGTGCGTCGAAGGTGGCGCGGCACGGCGGCGACGTGGTGGGCCAGGTGGTCGACACCATGGAGAAGATCACGACCAGCTCGAAGAAGATCGCGGACATCATCGGCGTGATCGACGGCATCGCGTTCCAGACCAACATCCTCGCGCTCAACGCGGCCGTCGAAGCGGCCCGCGCCGGTGAGCAGGGCCGCGGTTTTGCGGTGGTCGCGACCGAGGTGCGCAGCCTCGCGGGGCGCTCGGCCGAGGCTGCCAAGGAGATCA
This sequence comes from Pseudorhodoferax sp., assembly GCA_965279475.1. Classification (GTDB taxonomy): domain Bacteria; phylum Pseudomonadota; class Gammaproteobacteria; order Burkholderiales; family Burkholderiaceae_C; genus Pseudorhodoferax. The sequence continues at coordinate 4,923,225 of CBDIIA010000003.1, read as the reverse complement.
AGCAGCTCATCGGCCAGAGCGTCGAGACGGTCGAGGCCGGCAGCAGCCTGGTGGACAACGCCGGCAAGACGATGGGCGACATCGTGGCGCAAGTGAAGCGGGTCAGCGACCTGATCGGCGAGATCAGCGCCGCGAGTTCGGAACAATCGCAGGGCATCCAGCAGGTCGGCGAGGCCGTGTCCCAGCTGGACCAGGTGACGCAGCAGAACGCGGCCCTGGTCGAAGAGAGTGCGGCCGCCGCCGACAGCCTCAAGGTGCAGGCGGCCCAATTGGCCGAAGCCGTGTCGGTGTTCAATCTCGGCGCCGAAGGCAGCGCGCCACAGACGGCTGCCGTCGCCGCACGCAGTCCGGCGTTGCAGCTGGCTTGATCGGGCGGTGCCGCGGCGCCCGTGCACCTCTCTAGGCTTGCACCGGCTCCCGCCTGACCCACTCGCCTTCGTCGTCGAGTGTGAGGCCGAGTTCCTCGGCCACGGTGGTGCTGGCGCTGCCGTCGTCCTGCAGTCCCTTGACCGGCAGGCCATGCGCAATCTGGTATTGCTCGCGCTCGTGCCGCGCGATCAGCACTTCGAGGTATTGCCGCAGCGGTGAGAGGTGGCTGTAGGCCTCGATGAAGTCATCGATCGTGCCGTGCACGAAGTCATTGAACCGGGGCGCATCCAGCCTGGCCAGCAGCGGGGCGGCCTTGTCGCAGGCGGCCTGCTTCGAGCTGGCGCCCACCGCGCAATGGAACGCGAACTCGCGCAGCGCCAGTTCGGCGGCGTGCTGGCTGGCGTCCGTCTGCGCCTTGCGCGCCGCGTGCTGGGCCGGGTCGTCTGCCGTGCCCACTGCCGTCGCGTCCGCGGCCTTCCGGACCTCGTCGTGGTCGGCCGCAAACCCGATCTTCGTGCGCGACACGAAGAAGATCGGCAGGACCACTGCGACGGAGAGGATGACAACGGCCGTGGTGAACATGCAGGGTTGCCGGAAGATGCTGCGCACCTGCTGCGGGTGGGGCTCCGTCGGTGGTGGGGCTTCAGAACCGGGGCGCGGCCTTCTCGGGGTTCTGGCCGGGCTGGCAGCTGCCCTTTCCGGTTCGCACCGTCACCGCGACCTGCCGGCCATCGGCCAGCTGGTCGTGGCGCGCATGGGAGGCGAACTCGCCGGTGGTGCGGTTGATGAGCGTCGACGACTCGAAGCTGCCGCCTGTACCGACAGTGCCGGATGCGCCAGATGCGCCGGACGCCGCCGCGCTTTTCCATTCGATGAAGGTGCCGGCGATCTCGCACGAAGACTTCGGCTGCACGTCCTCCGCCGCCGGTCTGCACAGGTTGTCCGTGCCCCAACGGGAGCGGGCCGGGTCCCAGCGCTGGAAGTTGCCTTCGGCGAACCGGAAAAGGTCCGACCGGTCGACCGTCACGATCTCGTTCGACGCCAGGTTCCGGTCCGTGTCGGTGTAGGTGCACTGCACGAACAAGGCGGTGGCCTTGCCGGCGCGCGCAGGTTTGCCGGCCGCGCCTGCGGAGCCGGCAAGCACCAGCAGGAGGGTCGCGACCAGCCCGGCCGGCAGCCATGCGAGGGTTCTGGGGGTTCTGACGGTTCGAAATGCAATGGCATGGCGGGTCCTGGCGCGGGCTGATAGGGCTGTCCTGAAGTCAATGCGACCAAAAATGGCGTCGCCTTAACCGGGATCGGCACGTAGGGCGGCAGGCGGCGCGGGCGTGCTGGCGGAAATGGGCGTTGATTTGTCATTTACGCCACGCCGACCGCCGCCCACAATGGCCGCTTTTTCCAGGAATGGACGCACCATGAACCCGACCCACTTCGCGCTGCTGATCCGTGGCGGCACGGTGATCGACGGCACCAAACGCCCGCGTTTCGCTGGCGACGTGGGGGTGCTGCACGGCCGCATCGCCGCGATCGGGGACCTGTCCCACGCGACGGCCGACGCGGTGCTCGACGCCACCGGTCGCATCGTGGCGCCGGGTTTCATCGATTCGCACACGCACGACGACCTGGCCGTGCTGTCGCGTCCCGAGATGCCGTTCAAGGTGTCGCAAGGCGTGACGACCGTCATCGCAGGCAACTGCGGCGTCAGCGCGGCGCCGCTGCGCGACTACATGGACCTGCCGATGCCGCTCAACCTGATCGATGCGCCGACCCAGGGGCGCTTCACGACGTTCGCGGCCTACCTCGACGCGCTGCGCGCCACACCGTCTTCGGTGAACGTGGCCGCGATGATCGGGCACTCGACGCTGCGCGGCGTCACGATGCCGGACCTCGACCGGCCGGCCAGCCCGGCCGAGATCGCCGCGATGCGTGCGCACGTGGAGGAGGCGATGGCGGCCGGCGCGCTGGGCATGTCGACCGGCACCTTCTACGCGACGGCCACGCATGCCACCACCGACGAGATCATCGAGGTCGGCCGCCCCTTGAGCGCGCGCGGCGCGGTGTATGTGACGCACATGCGCGACGAGTCCGACCAGATCATGGAGGCGCTGGAAGAATCGTTCGCGATCGGCCGCGCCCTCGGTGTGCCGGTCGTGTTGTCGCACCACAAGGCGATGCACGCGCCGAACTTCGGCAAGACCCGGGTGACGCTGCCGTTCATCGAGGAGACGATGAAACACCAGTGCGTGTCGCTCGACTGCTACCCCTACACGGCCGGCTCGACGATGATCCGCACCGACCGCGGCATGCTCGACAACCGCGTGCTCATCGCCAGCAGCGAGCCGCACCCCGAATGCGCCGGGCGCGACCTGGCCGACATCGCCGACGCATGGGGATTGTCGAAGGAAGACGCGGCGCGCCGGTTGCAGCCCGGCAGTGCGATCTATTTCATGATGGACGAGGACGATGTGCAGCGTGTGCTGGCGTTCGACGAGACGATGATCGGCTCCGACGGCATCCCGCTGGGCGACAAACCGCATCCGCGCCTGTGGGGCACGTTCCCGCGGGTGCTGGGCCACTACAGCCGCGATGTGGGCCTGTTCCCGCTCGAGACCGCCGTGTGGAAGATGACCGGCCTCACCGCGCGCAACTTCGGCCTGCACGGCCGTGGCAGCCTGCAGGTCGGGCAGCACGCTGACATCGTGGTCTTCGATGCGGCCACGGTCCGCGACGCGGCCAGCTACGAGGCGCCGACCCGTCCCGCCGAAGGCATCGACGCGGTGGTCGTCAACGGTGTGCTCACCTGGCGGAACGGCGCGCACACGGGCGCGCGCAGCGGCCAGGTGATCAAGCGCACCGACAAGGAAAGCACATGAACGCAGCAGCAGATTCAGACGCACATGCCGACGCACACGCGATTCGCACGGCGCGTGCGTTCTCCAACCTGGCGATCGTGCACCAGGACATCGATGGCATCGCCAGTGCCTGGATGGACGACATCGTGGTGCTGGGATCGACCTCCGTGCAGCTCGCCGGGGCCGAGGCCAACCGCCGCTTCTACCAGGCCCAGTTCGCGCGCCGGCCCGATACCGTGTGGGTGCGTACGCCGTCGGCGGTCTCGGTCATGCTGTCGTGGAACGTGGCGGGCGAAGAAGGGGACTGGTCGGGCCGATGGACCGAGCCCGATGGCCCGGTCGAAATGCGCGGGCGCTACATGGCCCAGTGGGTACGCGTCGACCACCGATGGCGCATCCAGGGCGAACTCTATGTACCGGTCGCCTGCATGGGCGGCGCCTTCTGCGCGCGCCCGCCGCGATCGGCTCCCGATCAAGGCGCCGTGCAGGTGTAGTTGACCGCCAGCGCCGCGGCCGCGCTGTCGTTGGCCGGGCCGGTGTAGCGCGGGTATTGCGGAAAGCGGCACAGGGGCCGGCTGGCCTGCGTCACCCCGTTGACCACCTTCGTTGCGCTGAGCGTGCCCGGTGCCGTGCCCTTGGCCACCCAGGCATCGAGTGCGCCGAGCAGGTCGGTCTGGTCGGCGCCCGGGCCGCCTTCGCAGTGGCCCACGCCGGGCGCCGTGTAGTAGCGCACGAACTCGTCGGCTGCCGCCTGGCCGCCCACGGCACTGGTCACCCCCTGGTAGAAGGCCGTCGTGGCGTTGACGCTCAGCGAAGGGTCGCTGCCGCCGTGCCAGAGAATGAGTTTGGCATTGCTGTTGTGGAACGGCCGCAGGTCGGTGTTGGTCGCATCGTTGAGCGCGGCCATGCTGTAGAGCGAACCGAGGTTCGACTCGTAGGCGTAGGTCAGCGAGTCCTGCGCCGGATTGCGCGCCAGGTAGTTCTTCACCGTGGTGTCCTGGAACAGGTAGTGCAGTGCGCTGCGCACGTCGCCGTTGCCGGTGACCCAGGCGCCCCAGCCGGCCGCCGCGTCGTCTTCGTTGCCGTTGAGCGGCAGGGCGGAGCTGGTGTAGGCGCCCGTGGCAAACGATGCGGGCGAGGTGCGCGAATTCACCACGGCCAGCTGCGCGTCCGACAGGCAGCTGTCGCCGGTGTCGGCACCGCCTGCGCAACGCAGTGCGGCGGCGTTGAACGTGCAGGCCTGCGGGTTGGAGACGACGCCGTCGACGATGCCGTCCTTGGCGTCGCAGGCATCGCGCACGGCCTTGGCCAGCAGGCCGAGCTTGGCGGCATTGATCTGGCCGCCCGGTGCGGCCACGGCTTTCTGGTTGCGGTTCCAGTGCCCCATGAAGCCCACCCAGTTGTAGCCGGGCGCGCGCGCGATGATGCCGTCGAACAGGTTGGGATTGCGCTGCGCTGCCATCAGCGCTTCACGGCCGCCCTCGGAGCAACCTTCGAAGTACGACTTCTCGGGCTCCTTGCCATAGGCCGCCAGCACCATCTCCTTGACGGACGACATCACGGTCGGCACGGCCGCGGAGCCGAACAGGTTGGCCGCCACGGTGTCGTTCAACGCGAACGCCGCAGACAGGCCGTTGTCGGTGTGGCCGGAGTCGCTGTTGACGGTGGCATAACCCTGCTGCAGTGCGCTCAGATTGCCTCCGGCCAGCGGCGGGATCGAACCGTCATACCCACCGCCGCCCTCGTAGTACAGCTTGCCGTTCCACTGCTGGGGCAGCCGCAGTTCGAGGTGCAGCTGCGGCGCGATGGTGGCGTTGACCTTGCAGTACAGCGGCGTGGTGGCGCTGGCCGCCACGGTGCCAGCCGTGTTGACCGTGGCGCCGGCGAGCGTCTTGCCCGCCAGTGCGGCGCAGGCTTGCGCAGCGCTGGTGCTCGGCGTTGCTGCGACCGTGGCGTCGTCGCTTCCGCCGCACGCGGCCAGCACGGCGGCGGTCAGGGTGATGCACGTGGTGCGGTAGGGAGACCGGGAGAAGGTGCGTTGCATGTTGTCCTCTGGAATGGTGTCGGTGGGGTGCAGCAGCAATCCATCCAGGGGCTGATCAGACGTCCTCGATGCATCCACGTGCCGAAGAAATTCTGGTGCAACGCGTCGATCTTGCGTAGGTCAATCGTGCGTCAAATTCCGCCATTTGCACCGCAGGAACGGCGCGTGTTTTGGCGGAGATCGACCTGCTTCTGTCGTTGACTTCGAAGGCGCAGGCGCGAAGAACATGTGCGCGCCCGAACTGTCTGGACGAGGCTCAGTGGTTGGTGCGACCTGCCGTGCCAACGGTTGCGGGCAGCAACTTTTCCTGCGCCCAGCGTGTGGCGACAGCGCTCGTCGATTCGCCTGCGGCCGCGCACCGGTCCAGCAGTTCGCCGACGCGGTGCCGGATGTTCTCGACCTCGTCGACCACCGACTGCTCATGGCCGGAACCCAGGTGTTCCCGCGCGACGCTGATGATGCCGCCGGCGTTGATCAGGAAGTCCGGCAGGTACAGGATGCCGCGACGGTGCAGGTGCTCGCCATCGGCCGGCGTGGCCAGCTGGTTGTTGGCAGCACCGGCCACGATGCGTGCCTGCAGCGCGGGGATGCTGTCCGCGTTCAGCCCCGCGCCCAGTGCGCAGGGCGCGAAGACATCGACCTGCAGCCCGGCGATTGCATCGACCCCGACGGCCAGGGCGCCGAAGCGCGCTTGCATGGTCGCTACACGCGCAGGGTCCACGTCGGCCACCTGCAGCCGCGCGCCGGCGCCGTGCAGCAGTTCGCACAGATGCGAGCCTACCGCGCCCAGCCCCTGCACGGCCACGGTCGTGCCTGCGAGGTCGGGGCGGTGCAGGTGCCGCCGTACGGCCTCCTCGATCGCGACGAACACGCCCAGCGCCGTCTTGGGCGACGGGTCGCCGCCGAAGGCACCGGCGCGCGGGATGCCGCTGACGTGCGCCGTCACGCGCTGCATGGCGCGCATGTCGTCCGTTGTCGTGCCCACGTCTTCGGCCGTGATGTAGCGCCCGCCCAGTCCTTCGACCGCACGGCCGAACGCCAGGAACAGTGCCTTGCGGTCGAAGGCGCCGGTGGGCGCCATGATCACGGCCTTGCCCCCGCCGAACGGCAGATCGGCCAGCGCGTTCTTCAGGCTCATGCCCTGGGACAGGCGCAACGCGTCGGCCAGCGCGTCGGACTCGCTGGCGTAGCGCCGCATGCGGCAGCCGCCGAACGCCGGCCCGCGGGCGGTGTCGTGGATCGCGACGATCGCGCGCAGCCCCGTGGCGTGGTCCGCCACCCAATGCACGCATTCGTGCGACTGGCCATCGAGGCCGAACAGGCCTTGCGCCGGCGCGCTCATGGCGTCGATCCGTTCAGCCGCCCGGCGGCGCGTGCCGACACCGTTCTGCGGTGCGTCAGCATCGGTGCGGCCGAGGTCCTGACCCGCTCGACCAGTTCCTTGGAGGCCACGCGCGGGTGGCCGCTCTCGAACGGCGGGGCCGGGTCGTACTCGAGCATCAGCTGGATCGCCTTGGCAACGTCGTCGCCGCGCAGCGTCGCCAGCACGGTGAACGCGAAGTCGAGGCCCGAGGTGACGCCGCCGCCGGTAATGCGGTTGCGGTCCACCACCACGCGGTCGGCCATGGGTTGAACGCCGAACTGTTCGAGCTGGTCGAGCGACATCCAGTGGCAGGTGGCCTTGTAGCCGGTCAGAAGACCCGCCGCCGCCAGCAGCAGGGAGCCGGTGCAGATCGAGGTGATCCACCGGGCGCCGGCGGCCTGGTTGCGCAGGAAGGCCAGCACCTCCTCGTCCTCCATCAGATCGGTCTGCCCCGGCCCGCCGGGCACGACGAGCACGTCGAACTGCGGCGCGTTCGCGAAGTCGACGTCGGGCAGGAAACGCAGACCGGTGTCGCCGTGCACCGGATCCGTGTTCTTCCAGACCAGCTGCGTGCTGCAGTCCGGTGCGCGGGCCAGGACCTCGAAGGGGCCCAGGATGTCGAGCGCGGTGATCTTCGGGAACACGAGCATGCCGATGCGGATGGTTGTCGGTGAGGTCATTGGGTGAGGGTTCGTTGGGTCGATGGGGTGAGGCGTTCGCGGAACTCGCCGGGCGTCATGCCCAGCGCTTTCCTGAAGACGCGTGACAGCTGCTGGCGCCCCGAGAAGCCGCAGCGCAACGCGATCTTTTCCAGAGGTTGTTCGGTGCCGGACAGCAGCTCGCGCGCCAGGTCGATCTGCGCCGCGCCGATGTACTCGGAGGGCGTGACGCCGATCGTCTCCTTGAACTTGCGTGTCAGCTGGCGCGTGCTCAGGCAGACGTGGGCGGCCACCTGGTCGAGCGCGATGCCCGATTCGAGATGGCGCAGGATGAATTCGGTGGCCTTCTGCACTCGGTCCGATGCGCTGCCATAGGAGGTGAGCGCGGTGCTGTACTGCGTCTGGCCGGCGGAGCGCACGCGGAACACCACCAGCTCGCGTGCGATCGCCAGCGCCAGGTCGCGGCCGAAATCCTCGTCCACCAGGCTCAGTGCCAGGTCGATGCCCGCCGTGGCGCCGGCCGACGAGAACAGCTTGCCCTCGCGCACGTACATCGCGTCGATGTTCAGCGCCACGTCGGGGTAGCGCTGCGCGAATTCGGTGGCGTGGTTCCAGTGCGTCGTCGCCGGTTTGCCAGACAGCATGCCGGCTTCGGCCAGTACGTAGGCGCCGGTGCACACCGAGCCGAGCCGGTTGACCCGTGGCTGCACAGCGCGCAGCCAGTTGTGCAGATGCAGATCGTGCCGCGCCTTCAGCACACCGGGGCCGCCGGCGACCAGCACGGTGTCGAATGCGCAGATCTCGGGTGCGGGCAGCGGCGCGGTCTGCAGGCGCAGGCCCGAGGAGGCGTGGACCTCGCCACCGAAGGTCGACAAGGCCGTGACCCGGTAGCGATCGGGCTCGCCGTCGCGCTTCAACAGGAAGTTGGCCCGGCCGAACACGTCGCCCGGGCCCGCCAGGTCGAGCAGCAGCACGTCGTCGAAGACGACGATGCCGATCTCTCTTGTGCGCCTAGCCGTGTTCATCTCAGTTGCCCATGGCGCGATGCGCCATCCGTAGCGCATGGAAACGGGTCGCAGGCAGCGATTCAGAAGGCCGCGGAGCAGGCCATGCCAGCAGACGCCGCGGAACTGGCTTTGCCAGGCCGCTGGCGGCGCCCCTTGAGGGGGATGGGATGTCTACACGAAGTGAGACATCCAAACGGGGTGGGCTCATGTCAGTCCGCAACGAAGCCGATCTCTTTGACGATCTTCTGCCATTGGCCGTATTCCTTCTGCATGGTGGCGGCGAGGGCGGCCGATTCGCCTTCTGCCATTTCGAGCCCGGCGTCCAGCAGCTTCTTGCGCACCTCTTCGGAGGCGACTGCCTTGCGCACCGCGATACGGTACTTCGACACGATCTCGGCTGGGGTGTTGGCCGCCAGGAAGTACGAGAACCACTCCCGGTTGACGATGTTGGTGTAGCCCGCTTCCGGAAAGGTCGGCACCTCGGGCAATTGCGTGGTGCGCGACGTGCCGGTGACCGCCAGGATCTGCAGCTTGCCGGCACGGTAGTGTTCGAGGATGTCGCTCTGCGCCATGAAGCCGAACGGCACCTGCCCCGACAGCACGTCCTGCAGCAGCGGCGCCGAGCCCTTGTAGGCCACGTGGTCGAAGGGGCTCTGCAGCGCGCGCTGCAGCAGCACACCCGAGAAGTGGAACACGCTGCCAGACGCCGGCGTGCCGAAGAAGCCGTACTTCGGGTCGCGCTTGAGCAGCGCCGCCATCTCCGCCAGGTTTTTCGCAGGCGTCGTCGTCGCGGCGACCAGCACGATGGGCACGGTGCAGGCCGTGCCGATCGGGATGAAGTCCTCGAACGGGCGGTAGCGCAGCGTCTTGTAGGTGTGCGGGTAGATGACCATCGACGAGCCGATGGTCTGCAGCAGCAGCGCGCCGTCGGCCGGTGCGTTCTTCACCATCTCCATCGCGAGCTGGCCGCCGGCACCAGCCCGGTTCTCCACGATCACCGACGTGCCGAGGCTTGCGGCCAGCACCGGCGCCACGGCGCGTGCGATGCGGTCGCCGGTGGCGCCGGCCGGAAACCCGACCAGCAGGCGGGCGACCGCCTCGGACCGTGCACCCAACGAAAAGCCGCCAAGGGACGAGGCCACCGCCACGCCACCCAGGCCCGCTACGAATCTGCGTCGACTGCTCATGTTGTTCCTCCCTGGCGATGGCCGAAGGGCCATCCTGTGTCCAGTGTCGTGGCCGGGGGCTTCCGGTGTCGGACAAAAACGGTGGATTCGTTGACGTCGTGGCGGCGGGTCATGGCGTCGTGCAGCTGTAGTTGACCGCCAGCGCTGCGGCGGCGTTGTCGTTGGCCGGGCCGGTGTAGCGCGGATATTGCGGAAAGCGACAGAGCGGCCGGCTGGCCTGCGTCACCCCGTTGGCGACCTTGGTCGCGGTCAGCGTGGCCGGCGCCGTGCCCTTGGTCACCCAGGCATCGAGTGCGCCGAGCAGATCGGTCTGGTCGGCACCCGGGCCGCCTTCGCAGTGGCCCACGCCGGGGGCCAGGTAGTAGCGCATGAACTCGTCCGTCGCAGCCTGGCCGCCCAGCGTACTGGTCACGCCCCGGTAGTACGCCGTGGTGGCCACCGGGCTCAGCACCGAGTCACTGCCGCCGTGCCAGAGGATGAGCTTGGCGTTGCTGGCCTTGAAGGGGCGCAGGTCGGTGTTGGTGGCATCGTTGAGGGCGGCCATGCTGTACAACGCACCGAGATTCGACTCGTAGGCATAGGTCAGGGAGTCCTGCGCCGGATTGCGCGCGAGGTAGTTCTTGATCGTGCTGTCCTGCAGCAGGTACTTGGCGGCGTTGCGCACATCGCCGTTGCCGGTGATCCACGGGCCCCAGCCTGCGGCGTCGTCCTCGTTGCCGTGCAGTGGTGACTCGGCGCTGGTGTAGGCGCCGCCCGCGAACGATGCGGGTGTGGTGCGCGAACTCACCACGGCCAGCTGCGCGTCCGACAGGCAGCTGTCGCCGGTGTCGGCGCCGCCTGCGCAACGCAGTGCGGCGGCGTTGAACGTGCAGGCCTGCGGGTTGGAGACGATGCCGTCGACGATGCCGTCCTTGGCGTCGCACGCATCGCGCACGGCCTTGGCCAGCAGGCCGAGCTTGGCGGCATTGATCTGGCCGCCGGGCGCCGCCACGGCCTTGGCCGTGCGGTTGAACTCGCCGATGAATCCCACCCAGTTGTAGGCCGGCGCGCGCGAGATGATGCCGTCGAACAGGTTGGGATTGCGCTGCGCCGCCATCAGCGCTTCACGGCCGCCGTTGGAGCAGCCCTCGAAGTACGACTTTTCGGGTTCCTTGCCATAGACCGTCTGCACCATCTCCTTGGCCGAGGACATCACGGTCGGCACCGACAGGGAGCCGAACAGATTGGCCGCCAACGTGTCGTTCAACGCGAACGCCGCGGACAGCCCGACATCCGTGTGGCCGGAGTCGCTGTTGACGGTGGCATAACCCTGCTGCAGCGCGCTCAGATTGCCTCCGGCCAGCGGCGGGATCGAGCCGTCATAACCACCACCGCCCTCGTAGTAGAGCTTGCCGTTCCACTGCTGGGGCAGCCGCAGTTCGAGGTGCAGCTGCGGGGCGATGGTGGCGCTGACCTTGCAATACAGCGGCGTGGTGGCGCTGGCCGCGACGGTGCCAGCCGTGTTGACCGTGGCGCCGGCGAGCGTCTTGCCCGCCAGTGCGGCACAGGCCTGCGCCGCGTCCACACGCGCAGCGGTGGGGGTGGCCTCGTCGTCGCCACCGCAGGCCGACAGGACCAACGTGGTCAGCGCGACCAGCGCCATGCACAGCGTGCGACAAGGGGGGCGAGAGAGAGCGTGCGGGACAGACCGGCGTCGACTTTTCATCTGGAGCTCCGTGGTGGATCGCCGAAGGGCCATCCTGGGTCCAGTGTGATTTCCGTGGACTTGCGGCGTCGGACATAAGCGGTCGATTTGTTGACGTCTTGATGCCGGCCGCGCGCAGGGTCTGCTACGCAGGGTGGCTGCGGCAGTGCAGTTCGCGGAACAGCAGCGGCGTCATGCCGAAGCGCCGGTCGAACGCCTTCGACAGCTGGGCGCCGGTGAGGTAGCCGGTGCGCCCCGCGATCTCTTTCAGCGACATGCCGGCCGCCAGCAGGTTGCGGGTCTGGTCCAGCCGCAGGGTCTCGACGAAATGCGCGGGGGTCTCGCCGGTGCTCTTGGTGAACCTGCGCAGGAAGGTGCGCTCGGACATCGCGACCTTCTCCGCCAGGCGCGGCACGTCCAGCGGCTGCGCCAGGTTCTCGCGCATCCAGTGGATGAGCGCGGCGAACGGCGCATCGGCATGCGACTGCGCGTTCAGCACCGGGCTGAACTGCGACTGGTAGCCGGGGCGCCGCGCATACAGCACCAGGCGTTTGGCGATGGTGTGTGCCACGGCGTTGCCCAGGTCCGATGCCACCATCTCCAGGCTCATGTCGATGCCGGTCGTGACGCCGGCCGATGTCCACAGCCGGCCGTCGTTGACGAACAGCGCGTTGGTGTCGACGTCGATGTCCGGGCACCGTTCGGCGAGGTTGGCGCAGGCCGACCAGTGCGTGGCCACACGCTTGCCGCCCAGCAGCCCGAAGTGCGCGAGTGCGAAGGTGCCTGTGCAGATCGAGCCGTAGCGCCGCGCGTTCTTGCTCGCGGCGATGGCCCACTTGCGTACCGTCGCATCGGCCACCAGCATCTGCAGCCCGGCATCGTCGCCACCTGCGATCAGCAAGGTGTCGATGGAGGCCGGGGGCACCTCCTTCACTGGCCGGGTCACCATCGCGACCGCGCTGCTGGTCTGCACCGTGCCGCCTTCGGCGGACAGGATGTGGATCTTGTAGTGGGCCTTGCCCAGCGCGTCGTTGCCGGCCTCGAACACCATCGCCGGCCCGGTGACGTCGAGCACCTGGCATTGCGGGAAGGTCAGGATCGCGACGTTGAGCGGCTTCGTCATTTGGCGGATATTAGCCTGCGTTTGTCATTTACGCCAAGTGCCGCCGTTCCCACAATGGCCCATCGCATCAGACAAAGACAAGCACTTCATGAACGACGTTCTGCACATCGGTTTCCTGGTCTTTCCCAAGGTCACGCAGCTCGACCTGATGGGCCCCGCACAAGTGTTGAGCCGCGTGCCGGGCGCCAAGGTGCACCTGGCCTGGAAGGCGATCGAGCCCTTGATGACGGACTCCGGCTTCTCCATCAACCCGACCCACACCTTCGCCGACTGCCCGCCGCTCGACGTGCTGTGCGTGCCGGGCGGCTTCGGTGTGTTCGACCGCCTGAACGACACAGAGACCATGGCCTTCCTGCAGGCCCAGGGGCGCACGGCGCGGCACGTGACGTCGGTGTGCAACGGCTCGCTGCTGCTCGGTGCGGCCGGGCTGCTCGACGGCTACAAGTCGGCCTGCCACTGGAACTGGCGGCACTACCTGCCGCAGTTCGGCGCCGAACCGGTGGCCGAGCGCGTGGTGCGCGACCGCAACCGCATGTCGGGCGGCGGCGTGACTTCTGGCATTGATTTCGCTTTCACCCTGGCGGGCGAGCTGGCCGGAGAGGAAGCGGCGCGGGTGATCCAGCTGGGCCTGGAGTACGACCCCCAGCCGCCGTTCGACAGCGGAACGCCCGAGAAGGCCGGTGCCGAGCGGGTGGCCCGCGCGCGTGCCGGGCAGGAGGCCTGGATCGCGGGCGTGGAGGCCCAGATCGCCCAGGCCGCCCTGCGGGTTGCGCCCCGGCATTGATCCCCCCGCATTCCGTCTTTGATTCCGTCTTTGAAAAGGAAGCCACCATGACACCCCGCATCCGCACCCGCGTCCACCCCTGCATCCTCGCGGCCGCCCTGGCTGCGGCCCTGGCGTCGTGCCCGGCCATCGGCCAGATCTCGGACGGGGTCGTCCGGCTGGGTGTCATCAACGACCAGTCAGGGCCTTACGCCGCCTTGACGGGGCCCGGCTCCGCGCTGGCCGTGCAGATGGCGGTGGAGGACATGAAGGCCCAGCTCGGGTCGACCAAGGTCGAGGTGCTGGTCGCCGACCACCAGAACAAGCCCGACATCGGCCTCACGATCGTGAAGCGCTGGTTCGACGTGGACAAGGTCGACGCCGTGCTCGATGTGGCGAACTCCGCCGTCGCGCTGGGCGTGCAGGCCGTGATCAGGGAGAAGAACAAGATCGCGCTCTACGGCATCATCGGCACGACCGAGCTGACCGGCAAGCAATGCGCGAAGACCGGCTTCTCGTGGGTGCACGATGCCTACGCGCTGGTGTCCGGCCCGGTGAAGACACTGACCAAGGGCGGTGCGGACACCTGGTACTTCGTGGGGGCCGACTTCGCGTTCGGCAAGAACATGGTGCAGGAAGCCAAGGCGCTGGTGGCCGCGAGCGGCGGCAAGACGCTGGGCGAGGCGTTCCACCCGATGGGCACGTCGGACTACAGCTCCTACCTGCTGCAGGCGCAGAGTTCGGGCGCGAAGGTGGTGGCGTTCGCCAACGGCGGCGCGCAGCTCGTGAACTCGATGAAGCAGTGGAAGGAGTTCGGCATGCAGGGCGGCAAGCAGCGCCCGGTCGCCACGCTGCTGTCGGTGGCGGATGTGCACGCGGCGGGGCTCGACGTGATGGAGGGCCTGTCGGCCACCACCGCGTTCTACTGGGACCTGAACGACCAGACCCGCGCGTTCTCCAGGCGCTTCTTCGAGCGTTTCAAGGCGATGCCCACGGAGTCGCAGGCGGGCATGTACTCGGCCACCAGCCACTACCTCAAGGCCGTCGTCGCAACGAAGACGGACGCCACCGACGCGGTGGCCGCCAGGATGCGCAGCACCCCGGTGAACGACATGTTCGCGAAGAACGCGATGATCCGCGACGACGGAAAACTGGCGCACGACTTCCTGCTGGTCACGGTCAAGTCGAAGGCCGAGTCCAAGTCGCCGTGGGACTACTACAAGGTCAACGCCGTCGTCGCCGCCAACGACGCCTTCACGCCGCTCAGCGCGAGCGAATGCCCCCTGGTCGGCAGCGCGGTCGGCAAGGCCAAATGAACGGGCCTGGCATCGGGGGCGCGGACGCCATCCTCACCGCGCGGGGCCTCACGCGCAGCTTCTCGGGTTTCACCGCGGTCAGGAAGGTCGACCTCACCGTGCGCCGCAACACGGTGCATTCGGTCATCGGCCCCAACGGTGCCGGCAAGAGCACGCTGTTCAACCTGCTGACCCGGTTCCTCGAGCCCGATGCCGGCCAGATCGTCTACGAGGGCGTGGACGTCACGCGCACGTCGCCGACGCAGCTGGCCCGGCGAGGGGTGGTGCGCTCGTTCCAGATCTCGGCCGTGTTTCCGCATCTGACGGTGGCGCAGAACGTGTGCGTGCCGCTGCAGCGCCTGTCGGGCCTGCAGAAGGTGTTCTGGCGTTCGACCGCCGTTTTGAGCGAACTCGACGACCGCGTGCATGCGCTGCTGCGCAAGTTCGGCCTTTCCGAGTGGGCCGATACCGCGGCCGGCGAACTGCCCTATGGCCGCAAGCGGGCGCTGGAGCTGGCGACAACCTTCGCGCTCGAGCCCAACCTGGTGCTGCTGGACGAGCCGATGGCCGGCCTGGGCATGGAGGACGTGACCCGCGTGTCCGACCTGATCGCCGACCATGCCGGCGAGAAGACCATCGTCATGGTCGAGCACAACCTGAAGGTCGTCGAGCGGCTGTCGGACACCGTCACCGTGCTGTGCCGGGGCGAGGTGCTGGCCGAAGGAAGTTACGAAGAAGTCGCCGCCAATGAACGTGTGCTCGAAGCCTACATCGGCCACTGACATGGACGATGCAGCCACCGTTCTCGACGTCAAGGCGCTCTGCGCCGGCTATGCAGGCAACCAGGTGCTCGATGGCGTCGGCTTTCACCTGAAGCGCGGCGAAGTCGTCACGCTGCTCGGCCGCAACGGCGCGGGCAAGTCGACCACGCTGAAGTGCCTGATGGGTTTCATCGCCGAGAAGACCGGCAGCATCACGTTCGAAGGCACGCCGGTCGCGCAGTGCCTGCCCGAGCAGATCGCCAGGCTGGGCATGGCCTACTGCCCGGAAGAGCGCGGCATCTTCTCGCAGCTGAGCGTGCTGGAGAACCTGACGCTGCCGCCGGTGATCCGCGAAGGCGGCCTGACGCTCGCCGAGGTCTACGCACTCTTCCCCAACCTGCTCGAGCGCAGCACCAGCCAGGGCACCAAGCTGTCGGGTGGCGAGCAGCAGATGCTGGCGATCGGGCGCATCCTGCGCACCGGCGCGAAGTGCCTGCTGCTGGACGAGCCGAGCGAAGGCCTCGCGCCGGTGATCGTGAAGCTCATCGCCCGCACGGTGCACGAGCTCAAGCGCCGCGGCTTCACCATCCTGCTGGTGGAGCAGAACCTGCGGTTCGCGACCGAACTGGCCGACCGCCACTACGTGATGGAGACCGGGCGTGTGGTCGACATGCTGACCCGCGACGACATGCGCCACGGCACGGGCCGCGTCGAAGCCTACCTGGGGATCCGCCATGCTTGAACTGCTTGGATTCACGTCGCCCGCATTGTTCGGCCAGCTGCTGCTGGGGCTGATCAACGGCTCCTTCTACGCGATGATGAGCCTGGGGCTGGCCATCATCTTCGGGCTGCTGAACGTCGTCAATTTCATGCACGGCGCGCAGTACATGATGGGCGCGTTCACCGCGTGGATGCTGCTGCAGTGGCTGGGCATCGGCTACGGGGCGGCGCTGCTGCTGGCGCCGCTGATCGTGGGCCTGAGCGGCATCGTGCTGGAGCGGCTGTTCGTGCGCCGGCTCTACCACCTGGACCACGTCTACGGCCTGCTGCTCACCTTCGGCATCACGCTGATCGTCGAAGGCCTGTACCGCAAGGCCTTCGGCTCCGCCGGTGTGCCGTACGCGAACCCGATGCCCGGTGGCTTGCGCACAGCGATGGGCTATCTGCCGTACTACCGGCTGTGGGCCTTGTTCGCTTCGTTCGGCGTGTGCCTGGCCACCTGGTACCTGATCGAGAAGACCCGGCTCGGCGCCACGCTGCGTGCCGCCATCGAACGCCCGGACCTGGTGCGCGGCTTCGGCATCAACGTGCCGCGCATGGTGACCCTGGTCTACGGCTTCGGCGTGGCGCTGGCCGGCCTGGCCGGCGTGTTCGCCGCACCGATCTACAACGTCAGCCCGCTGATGGGTTCCAACCTGGTCATCGTGGTCTTCGCGGTGGTCGTGATCGGCGGCATGGGCTCGATCAAGGGGGCCATCGTCACCGGCTACCTGCTGGGGCTGGCCGAGGGCCTGATGCGCTACTACTACCCGCCGCTGTCGGACACGGTGGTCTTCATCATCATGGCCGCGGTGCTGCTGGTCAAGCCGGCGGGGCTGTTCGGCAAGGGCGTCATCGCCCAGCATGCGGCGAGCGTGCTGGACAGCCACGCCGGCACCGCGCCGGCATGGCGCGGGCGCATGAGCTGGGTGCTGCTCATCGTGTCGGCGGCCGCGCTCGTCGCCGCACCGTTCGTGCTGTACCCGGTGTTCCTGATCAAGGTGCTGTGCTTCGCGGTCGCGGCCAGCGCGGTGAACCTGCTGCTGGGCTACATGGGCGTGCTGTCGTTCGGCCATGCGATGTTCTTCGGCTTCTCGGCCTATGTGGCCGGCCACCTGGCCAAGGTCTGGGGGCTGGCGCCCGAATGGGCGATCCTGGGCGCGACGCTGGCCTCGGTCGCGCTCGGTGCCGTGGTCGGCCTCATCGCCATCCGCCTGCAGGGCATCTACTTCGCGATGTCGACGCTGGCGCTGGCGCAGATGGTCTACTTCTTCTGCGTCCAGGTGCCGTTCACCAACGGCGAAGACGGCATCCAGAACATTCCGCGCGGCGTGGCCTTCGGTCTGTGGGACCTGAAGAGCGATGTGTCGGCGTACTTCTTCGTTCTTCTCATCTGTAGCGCGGCCATCCTGATGATGGCCAGGCTGGTGCATTCGCCGTTCGGGCGCATCGTGGCGGCCGTGCGCGACAGCGAACCCCGCGCGATCTCGCTCGGCTACAACGCCAGCCGCACCAAGCTCGTGGTGTTCGTCTTCTCGGCCGGCATCACCGGCCTGGCGGGCGCGACCAAGGCCATTGCGGTGCAGATCGCCACGCTCACCGACGTGGGCTGGCAGATGTCGGGCGAGTTCCTGCTGATGACGTTGGTGGGCGGCCTCGGCACCATCGTCGGCCCGATCCTGGGCGCGTTGTCACTCATCAGCATGGAGACCTACATGGCCGAGCTGCAGGACTGGGTCACCGTGGCGCAGGGCGCTGTCTTCGTGGTCGTGGTGCTTGCCTTCCGTGCGGGCATCGTCGGCAGCCTGTCGGGTCTCTGGCGCAAGCGGGCGGCGCGGGGGCCGGTGGCATTGACCGAAGCACAGCGCGTGCCGCTGGGCGATGAACGTGGAGGCTTGCATGGAGTTTGATGTCCTGGTGGTGGGCGCCGGCATCGCGGGTGCGTCCGTCGCCTGGCAGCTCGCGCCCCATGGGCGGGTGGCGCTGCTGGAGCGTGAATCCCAGCCTGGTTACCACTCCACCGGGCGGTCCGCCGCGATGTTCATGGAGACCTATGGCACGCCGATGATCCGCGCGCTCACCCGTGCCAGCCGCGCGTTCTACGAGCAGCCTCCGGCCGGCTTCGCTGAGCACCCCGTCCTCACGCCGCGGGGTGCGATGCACGTGGCGCAGGTCGGGCAGGAGCAGGCGCTGGCCGAGGCCTTCGCGCGGGCGCGTGCCGCGTCGCCCCAGGTCGCTCTGCTGTCGGTGCGCGAGGTGCTGGCCCGCTGCCCCGTGCTGCGCGAGGACCGGGTGTGCGGCGCCATCCTCGAGCCGGACGCGATGGACATGGACGTGCACGCCTTGCACCAGGGCTACCTGCGCGGCTTCCGGGCCCGCGGCGGGCAAAGCCTGTGGGGTGCCGAGTTCATGGCAGCGTCGTTCGATCGAGGTGCCTGGTCGGTGCGTTTGGCCGACGGTCGGACCCTGACGGCGGCGGCGATCGTCAACGCCGCCGGTGCTTGGGCCGACGGCGTGGCGCAGCGCTGCGGTGTCGCACCCATCGGGCTGCAGCCCAAGCGCCGCACCGCGTTCACGTTCGAGCCGCCGGCCGGTGTCGACATCGCCGAATGGCCGACCGTGATCGGCATCGACGAGACCTATTACTTCAAGCCGGACGCCGGCCAGCTGCTGGGGTCGCCGGCCAATGCCGATCCGGTCGATCCGCAGGATGTGCAGCCCGAAGAGATCGATGTCGCCACGGGCATCCACTACATCGAAGAGCTGACGGTGATGCAGATCCGCCGCCCGAAACACACCTGGGCCGGCCTGCGGTCCTTCGTCGACGATGGCGACCTGGTGGTGGGCGCGGACGACCACGTGGCCGGCTTCTTCTGGCTTGCGGCCCAGGGGGGCTACGGCATCCAGACAGCGGCCGCCGTGTCGGAATTGGCGGCCGCGTTGCTGAGGGGCCAGCCCGAGCCGGATCACATCGCCCGGTACGGTGTTGCTGCCGAAGCGCTTTCGCCGTTCCGCTTGCGTGGCGCGGGGTGACGCTTCGCGCGCACCAAAGAAAACGCGGCCATCAGGCCGCGTTCATGGAGGTGACAAGACATCAAGCCTTGTCGATGGCGTCCTTCAGGACTTCCTTCGCGTCGCCGACGTTCTTCTGTGCCTTGCCGTCGATCTGCTTGGCGACGCCCTTGGCTTGTTGTTCCGTGCTACCGATGACCTCGCCGGTCTTCTGCTGCACCTTGCCTGCTGCGTCCTTCAGGCTGCCCTTGACTTGGTCTGCGTTCATCTGAACTCCTTGGTTGGTTGCTGATGGAACAAAGCATAAGCAAGGCTCCGGGCGGCCGGCGTCGGGATTCGGCGGGCATGGATGTGCGGATTCGCCTACGGGCAGCCCTCGCAGGCCACGCCGACGGACTCAGGATCCCAACGGGCAGCGCCGCAGGGCCTGCAGGTGCCGCTGGGCCGACACCGCATCGCCCCGGGCCACGAACAGCCTGGCCAGGTTGTGGTGCGCGTCGGCGCAGGCCGGCTCCAGCGCCAGGCACTGTTGGTAGCTCTGCTCGGCCTGCGCCGACTGGTCCAGGTCTTCCGACGCCAGGGCGCGGTTGAACCAGAGCGCGACGGACGGCGCGGTGCAACGCAGGGCCTGGTCGCAGACGCGCAGCGCTTCTTCAGGATCGCCGATGCTCAGCAGCAGTGCGGACAGGTTGACATAGGCATCCGCGAAGCCGGCTTGCGCTTCCAGCGCCCTGCGGTAGGCGTACCGCGCGCCGAGCGGATCTGCGTGGCAGAGTGCATCGCCCTGGGCCAGCCAGTCGTCCGCGCTGCGGCGCGCCACGGCTTGCGTTGCGGGCGCTGCCGGGGAGTTGGAATGTGCAAGTTGCCGGGCCATCAGGCCCGACTCTACTGCACGATCGCCATGCGGCCTTCAGACCGCGGCGTTCGGGCCTGGGTCGGCGTGTCAGGTGAACAGCTTTCCGTTGAGCGCCATCTGCATGGTGCGGACCGTGAGAACCACCAACGCCAGGGTCAGCGCCACCAGCAGAACGGCCGCCAGAGCCCACAGCGGGCCGCTGGCCCTGAACGCCGCGTATTTCAGCGCCGCGTTCACCAGCGCGGCCAGCGGGAAGCTGATCGCCCACCAGGACGCGGAGAATGGCACGCTCGGGCGGAACACCTTGGGCGCGACCACGGCGCACATGAACAGCGCAAAGTAGAACAGCAGGGCGGCGAAGCGGTCGATGCCGCCCGCCATGTTGGCGTAGGCGAGAAAGCCCACGGCGAAGGGCGCCACCAGGATCATCAGCGACGGCGTCATCGCGGGCGCCAGCGGGTCGCGGTGCACGAGCCTGCCGACGATCAGCACGAAGAGCACCAGCGCCATCACCGAGCCGACGGCGCTGGCCAGCAGATTGATCTCCGACGCCCAGGCCATCGGCATCTGGGCGCCGGTGACGGGGATGTCGAGCGTGGCCACACAAGGAATGATCCAGGCCGGCACGGCGTGCGACGGGTCGACCCGGCCCTTGAGCAGGCGCGACGCCACCACGCTGCACAGCGCGAACGTCGCCAGCACGCCCACAGTCCAGAGGACATGTGCGGCCGGTGCGTGGTACGGCGCGACGATGGCGGACAACAGCAGCAGCGAGATCACGATGGTGCCGAAGAAGTTGCCGGCCACTGGGTGATGGAACTCGGCGTGCACCGCCTCCGGATGCCGGGCCAGTTTCGCCAGATAGGCCGCCGACACGAGGAGAAAAATGCCCAGCGCGAATGCGCCGATGGCTTCGCCGACGATGGCGGGCGCACCCAGGCTGTCGTGTGCCAACCGCCACGCCATGGCCAGGCCCGACAGGCCCATCACCGATGCAAACAGGCTGACGGGCAGGTTGCGGACGGAGGCGCCTGCCCGCGCATCGAGGGCAGGCGAGGACGGGTGGATGGATGGGATTTGCATGTGGGATCTCTTTGGCAGGATTTGCTGGTTTGGATAGTTTCTGCCAAACTGGGGCCCGCGTCCTCCTCAGCACACGGCGTTTTCTGCCAATTACCGAGCCTTGTCGGCCATGCGCATCGCGATCCTCGCTTTTCCCCGTTTCCAGCTGCTCGACGTGGCCGGCCCGGCGGACGTGTTCGCCGAAGCAGCGCGCCAGCTCGGCAAGCCGCGCGCCTACCAGGTGCAGGTGATCGGTGCCACCGCCGGCGTGCTCAAGAGCAGCGGTGGCTTGCGCCTGGCCGTGGACGCAACCGTTGCGACGCAGCGCGGCCGCATCGACACCTTGCTCGTGGCGGGCAGTCCCGACATCGGCGACATGGCCAGCGGCCAGCCGCTGCAGGACTGGCTGCGGCGGCAGTCGCACAGCGTGCGGCGGTACGGCTCGGTCTGCACGGGCGCGTTCGTGCTGGCCGCCTGCGGCCTGCTCGACGGCAAACGTGTGGCGACGCACTGGAACGCGGCCGCCCGCCTCGCGGCGGCGTGCCCGCTCGCCCGTGTCGAGGCGGATGCCATCCATGTACAGGACGGCAAGCTGTTCACCTCGGCGGGTGTGACAGCCGGCATGGACCTCGCGCTCGCGATGGTGGAAGACGACCATGGCCGCGAACTCGCATTGCGCGTGGCGCGCGAACTGGTGATGTTCCTGAAACGCCCCGGCGGCCAGAGCCAGTTCAGTGCCCACCTGGCGGCGCAGACGTCGGAGCGCTCCGAGGTGCGCAAGGTGCAGGACCATGTGCTGGCCCATCTGCGGGACGATCTGTCTGTCCCCGTGCTGGCCGCGCGCGCCGGCATGAGCGAAAGGACGTTCGCACGCAGCTTTCGCAGCGAGACCGGCACCACGCCCGCGGAGTTCGTGGAGAACGCCAGGATCGACGCCGCCCGCCGCCTGGCCGAAGAGTCCGACCTGCCGGGCAAGCGCCTGGCCGATGCGGTCGGTTATGCCAATGTGGACGGTTTCCGGCGTGCGTTTGCCCGTCGCCTGGGCGTGAGCCTGGCGGAATACCGCAGGCGGTTCGCGCGGTGACCCGGCCTACCAGCCGTCCTCGCGGGCGGTGTCCAGCAGGAAGCCGCGCAGCAGGCGTGCACTCGGGCCGATCCGCTTCGTATGGACCAGGAAGATTTCCAGCGCCGTCTGGCATTGCGGTCGAATATGCCTCGCCGCCGGGCGGCACGCCGCCCGAGGACGGCTACGACGACCCAAACCGGGCTTCCGGCGCGGCGACGGCGCGGGCCATGGTCGAAGCCTTGCGCCAGGATGCGCAATGACAGCGCCCGCGCCGTCGTCGTGGTGGCCCGCTCCGCTGTGCCGTCAGTACAGCCGGATCGCTGCGTCGAAGTGCCAGGTCCGGCGAATCTCGATCACATCGAATTCGCGGGCCAGCGCGGGCTGGAACGCCTGGTAGTTGGCCTGGCTCTGCACGATGCCACGGATCGCCTCGTCGAGGGCCGCGATGCCGCTGGAGCGCACGAAGTTGACCGACTCGACCGAGCCATCGCTGCGCACGGCCACCGTGACCACGGGGTCGGTGTGCGGCTGCCGGGCGATGTCGCGGACCGCATCGAAGGTCATGTTGAGCTCGATCTTGCGGCTCCAGGCTTCGGCGTACAGCACGAGTTCGGCGTTGGTGTCGCTGCGGCCGAAGATCCGGCCCCGCCGCGCGCTGCTCCACGACGACGGCAGCGACGATGACGGGCGCGCGGCGTCGGCCGCGGCCGACGCCGCCGCGCGTCGATCGGCTTCCTCGTTCAGTTGCCGGCCGATCGCCCGCAGCCTCTCTTCGCGTTGTGCCTCGGCTGCCCGTGTTGCTTCCTGCCGTGCCGCGGCTTGGCGCGCGACCTCCTGCCGTTCGGCGTCCTGGCGTGCTGCCGCGGCCTGCGCGGCTTCCTGGCGCGCGGCTTCGGTCTGGGCTGCGGCTTGGCGGGCTGCCTCTTCTTGCCGTGCCGCTGCCTGGCGGACGGCGTCCTGACGGGCGACTTCCTGGCGCGCCGCCTCGGTGCGTGCCGCTGCCTGGCGAAGAGCGTCCTGGCGTGCCGCCTCTTGTCGCATGGCCTCCTGCCGTGCAGCCGCCTGGGCCATGGCTTCCCGGCGTTCGGCTTCCTGCCGTACGACCTCGGCCCGCGCCGTTTCCTGGCGGGCAGCCTCCGCACGCGCGGCCTCCTGGCGTTCCGCTTCCAGCCGTGCGGCTTGCGCGCGCGCAGCTTCCTGACGGACGGTTTCCTGCCGTGCTGCCTCTCGCCGCGCTGCTTCGACCAGGGCCGCGTCCCGACGGGCGGTTTCCTGGCGCAAGACCTCCGCACGCGCCGCTTCCTGGCGCTCGGCGTCGGCCCGGGCCGCCTCGGCACGCGCTGCCTCTGCGGCTTCGCGTTGCATGGCCTCTTGCCGCGCCGCCGCCTGCGCCTCCTGGCGTTCGACTTCCAGCCGCGCAGCTTCGGTCCGCATCGCTTCCTGGCGGGCCGCTTCCTGCCGCGACGCGGCTTCGATCCGCCCCGCCTCGGCGATGGCCGCCGCCTGACGGGCCGCGTCCTGGCGCAGCACGTCCTGTCGCTCCGCTTCGAGGCGCTCCGCTTGCGCCCGCAAGGCTTCCTGTCGCGCGGTGTCCTGCCGTGCAGCCTCCTGCCGCGCCGCCGCTTGCCGTGCGGCCTCGGTGTCGTCGGCCTCGATCCGCGCAAGTTCGGCGCGAGCCCTTGCTGCTGATGCCTCTGCCGCTTCCGCGGCCTCTCGCCGTGCCGCGTCCTGCAGCGCTGCGGCCTGCCGCGTAGCTGCGTCGCGTTCGGTTTCCAGCCGGGCTGCCTCGATACGCGCAGCCTCCCGGCGGGCGGCCTCGCGCCGTGCCGCTGCGCGCAGTGCGGCCTTTTGGCGTGCGGCTTCCTGTTGCGCCGCCTGTTGTGCGGCGGCCTGCCGTTCGGCCTCCTGGCGTTCGGCTTCGCGCTGCGCTTCCGCGGCCGAGGGCGGGAGTGTCGCGGGCGCAGTGGATACGCTCCAGTCGGATGCGTCGGACTGTTCCGCGGTCATCACGGCGGGTTCGGCTTCGGGCGTCGGCGCTGCGTGCGAGGCTGCCGGTGGAGCGGCGCTCGTCGGTGAACCCGCCTCGTCGCTGGAAGGGGCCGCACCGCCACCGGCACTTGCGGACGGATCGGACACCGCGCCCGGCGAAGGCTCGAGTGTCACGCGCAAGGCAGGTACTTCGACACGTCGGTCCTGCCAGGGGAATCCCAGTCCCGGAAGCCCCAGTTCCTCGCCGCCGAAGGTCAGGCTCAACAGCAGCGCGTGGACCAGCAGCGACACCAGCAGCCCGACCAACAGCCTTTCGCGCTCGGGCCGCACGCGGCCGCGCGGCCACTGGCCATCGGTTGGAGCTGGTACGGCGGTGCTGGACACGTGCTGAAGAGGCCGGCTGCCGTGGCGACAGCCGGTGAGGGTGGTTCAGCAACGAATGTAGCCGCTGCGGCAGGCGGTCATCCTGCCTGCGGCACCCTCGCGGGCTACAAGGTGATCGGCGTGATCTTCGCGCCTTGCACCGACACACCGGCCTCCAGGCCCACGTTGGTCAGCACGAAGCCGACGACCGGCTGGCGAACGGTGTTGGTGTCGACACTGCCATTGGCACCGATGTTGGCAACGGCCACGGTGGCGTCGGCGCCTGCAGTCCAGCCCTTGCTGTTGCGGAATTTGGTCAGCGATTCCTGCGTGTTGAACAGCAGGATCACGGCCTTCGATTGCGCACCGGCCTGGAAGCCGATGGAGCCTGCCGTGGTGCTGTAGTACGACTCGGTGCGGTTGTCGACCCTCAAGGCGCCGCGGCCGTACTCGGCGCCGATGCCGAAGCTCGCGCCTACGACCGAGGGAAACACCAGCACGCCGGCGGACTTGCTCACCATCTCGCGTGAACCGGGCACCGTGTTGTAGAGCTTGGACAGCGATGCGTCGACCTGCGCATCGATGGACGAGCGTGCCGAACTGCTGGTGCCGGCATCGCCCGGCCGGGTCGTGGTGCAACCGACAAAGGCAAGGCTGCAGGCGGCGATGGCGAGCGTGGCGGCGGCAGTACGGATGGGGGTGTTGTGCATGGTGTTTCCTGACTTGGATGGAACTTGGGTTGAGGGGCGGTGGCCGCGCTGTGCGCCAACCGACAGCACATGCTAAGTCCGCCAACAGGCCGAAAAGCCGGGACGAGAAACCCTCCTACGCGAACTCGGGGCGCATTCGCAGGGCGCGGTGGGTGCATCGGGAAATGAGTGTGCGACAGGGTGTTGATCCTGGCGACGATGGGGAGCCTGACGCGCGCCGCTTCGAGGGCCGAAGGTCATTTGTTCAGCCGTTGCGCGCAAGAGCAGAGGGATACGATCAGCCTTCGGTTCTAATCAAAAAAAGGCGCGTGAAACACGTTGCCAACGGGCGCATTTCACCTTGCGTGGAAGGGGTCTCGGGCTAGAGTGGTTTCCCCCACCAACTCCCCACAGAAAGCCCATCATGTCAGACGCCGTCGAAGTAGTCGTTGGTCAGCAAGCCGTCATCCGGTTCGAAGCCAGGAGGTGCATCCATTCCCGCCAATGTGTGCTCGCGCATCCGGACGTGTTCGTGCCCAACACCGTGGGCGCATGGATCCACCCCGACGCCGTGACACCGGCGGAGATCGCCGAGATCGCGCACAACTGTCCGTCCGGCGCGATCCAGTACGAACGGCGCGATGGCGGCCCGCCCGAGCGGCCTCCGGTCGTCAACCTGGTCCGCATCCGCGAAAACGGCCCGCTGGCCGTCCATGCCGAACTGAACGTGGGCGGCGACACGCGGTCGACCCGCGCCACGCTGTGCCGGTGCGGCGCCTCGGCCAACAAGCCGTACTGCGATGGCAGCCACAAGACGGCTTCGTTCAAGACACCGACCCCGTTCACCGCAACGGGCGAGCCCGCCACGCTGGATTCGGAGGTGCTGCCGGTGCGCAATGGCGAGGTGCAGATCACCCCCACGCCCAACGGGCCCTACATGGTGAAGGGCAGTCTCGAACTCGTCTCGGGGACCGGCCGCACGCTCAACCGGGTCACCAGCACCTACCTGTGCCGTTGCGGGCATTCGGCCAACAAGCCGTATTGCGACGGCAGCCATGCAAGGGTCGGCTTCGTGTCGGAGCCGGCAGCTTCGACTGCGAACCCGTAGGAGACAGATCGACCTGCAGCCCCGGTGCTGCTAAGGCACCGTGTGGCGGCGCAATTCTGCGTCCGACGCCAGCAGCCGCTCGACCGCCCGGCGGCCTTCGTCGTAGCCTTGCTGCAGGTTCGAGTGCCGCCACTCGAACGTGACCTTGGTCTCCGGAATGAACGGGATCTCGACCACCCGCGGCAGCATGCGGGTCTGGTTCAGCAGATGCTGGCGGAAAAGCTTGATGTCGTTCTCGCCGACCTCGGCCGCGAACTGCATCGGCAGGTTGCCCAGCGCATCGGCCAGCGTACGTGCCGGCCGGACCTGGCTGTCGTCGACGATGCGGTTGACCCAGACCTCGTCGAGGTCGCGATGGTCACGCAGCAGGTTCTTGAAATTGACCGTGTCGACCAAGGCGCCTTCCGTGTACTCGAACCCATCGATGAACACGCTCTCTTCGATGTACGGCAATGCCGAGCACGCGCACAGTGACTCGGGCGTGATCTTCGCGTAGCTGTCCTTCTCGCCGGTCGGAACCGGGTTCTTGCTCTTGTTGTGGAAGATCTGCATCCTGCCGGGGTCCTTTTCCACCGGGAGGCGCCACGCGTTGTGGTAGATGTCCGGCTTCACCTGGTACAGGGTGTCGCCCTGGAAGACGTCCTTCAATACCGGGCTGTTCGGGTAGAACACCTTCGACAGGCCGTTGATCTCCGACTGGTAGACCATCGCCGTGAGGTAGCGCGTGACCGGGTTCACGCCGAGCACGTCGTTCAGCATCCACAGGTTGAATTCCTGCGGGGTCCAGCGCGCCGGGTTCGAGAACAGCTTCATCGAACTGACGGCGGCCTCGAAGATGTCCTTGGGCAGGACCAGGCTGTTCCAGTCGCGCTTGGGTGACGTTGCAAATTCGGCCAGTGCCTTGCCGACCGCCTGCATGTCGGTCGCGAAGCCGCGGTTGATCGGGAACCACGCGTAGGACCGGTCCTCCCGGAAGCAGTAGGTGTCGAAGAACTCGAAGGTCTGCTGTGCCCGATCGGGGCCGGGCCGCGTGTTGTAGACGATGCCGACCCAGGCGCCGATGCAGGACAAGGCGAAGACGTCGAACTCGATGCCGGCTTCCTGCAGCGCGGCCAGCGCCCCGATGTGCAGGCCCGCGGCGGGCCCGCCACCGGCCAGCGCAATGGCGCGCTTCTTGTTGCGTTGCTTCTGCATGGACCCTCCTCATTCGTTTGGGGGAAACAGTTCGATCCGCCTCTGTCGCGCCGGGGCGATTCCAGCTTATTGTGTGGGATCTGCCAGGAGTTCACCATGACCCAGATCGAAGAATGGACCCCGCTGTTCCCCAATAAGGGGGAGGCGCCGACCGCGCCGAAGAAGACGCCCTCGGCCCTGGCCGGCGCGATCTACGGCCAGTTGGCCGCCATGAAGCCCCGCGCTCCGATGGCCGTCCACTTCTACCTCGGCGAGGGGCTGCGCTGGATCCGTGTGGGGTTCGAGGGCGACGATCCCCTGCTGCCGTCCGACGCGGTCTCGATCGGCCAGGCCATCGAGCGTTGCCTTGCCGTGGACGAGCCGCTGTTCTTCCATGCGCTGCGGCCGCACGACCTGCTGTTCTTCCTGGAGGGTGGCGACGCGGACTCGATGGGGCTGCCCGCCGCCTACTACGGAATGCCGCTGGACCAGGTTCGGCGTGCATGGGCAGGCGGTAAGTCCGTGGTGGCCGGCGCGGCCAAGGCGCCCGCACACCGCACGGGTCCGGTTGCGAAGACGCCGCGCACCGCGGCCCGCAAGAGCAGAGCGGCTTCCTGAGGGCGGCGCGGACGTGCGCCTGTCCCGCTCACAGCATGACCGCGGCCCCGTACTCGCAATGGGCCAGGTCGAAGCCATGCCGCAGCGCCTGTTCCCTGGCGACCGCAGCCCACCGTCTTGCCTGCGCGACGTGGCCGGCCGCCTGCAGTGCGTGCGACCAGACCAGGGTGGCGAACGCCTGCTCGGCGTGCGCACCGCCCGTCTGGTACAGGCGGACCGCAGGGTCGAACAGCGCTTGCGCCTGGTCGGGAGCGGTACCTGCGCGCAGGCTGCACACCGCCTTGACGCGCCACGCCATGGCCTCGGCAAAGTGGCCGCCCAAGGCCTGCGCCACGCCGATGGCGCGGGTGGCGGCCGACACCGCATCGGCATCGGCGCCACGCGCGCAGGCGATCTCGGCCTCGATGGCCGGGATGTAGTCGAGCAGCGACCATTGGCCGTGCGCCACCTCGGCCAGCAGCGCCCTGGCTTCGTCCAGGGCGTCGACCGCCTCATCCAGGCGGCCGGCGCGGCACAGGCACAAGGCCAGGAAGACGAGTCCGTGCCAGGTCAGATACGGCACCGCGTGGAGCTTGCTCAGCTGCACGCAGCTGCGGGCGTCCGCCACCGCCCCGTCGAAGCGCCGGACCGACATGTGGGCGTGGCTGCGCCAGATGTAGGCGCCGGCCAGGTACACCGGCGACTCGACGAGTTCGGCCTCGTGCACCGACAGATGCCCGAACCGCAGGCCATCGTCGCCCGGGCCCATCTGGCAACTGGCATAGGAGATCCAGCCCAGGCACGAGATGTAGTCGATGAAGCTGCCCGCCTGCTTGTAGCCGTCGACGTTGCCCTCGTGCACGAACTCCAGCGTCTGGCGGAACAAGCCCTGGCAGCACAGGTTCATGCCGAGCGCAGACGCGGGCTTGCGCTCGATCGCAGGCGACTGGGTGTCGCGCCCGAGCTGCCGGATCTGCGTGAAGATCTGCTGCGCCTCGTGGTAGCGGCTCGTGTAGAGGAGCGCCCGGCCTTCCTGGAACAGGATCGCCGACAAGGTCGCGGGCGCGCAGGTCACGCCGTCGCGCTGGGCCAGGCGTTTCGCCAGCGCGCCCAGTTCGATGAGGCGCTCGGGCAGGATCGCGAACCGGCCCACTTCCATCATGCCGAGCAGGATGTCGATGTGCAGCTCGGTGTGGGCGTGGCTCTGCGGCAGGCCGGCCATCACCTTCTCGGCGCGCGCGAAGTACGACAGGGCCTGCACGATGGCGACCATCCGCGTCGACGCCAGGCCCGCCGCGTACAGGTAGGCAGCCTGCTGTTGCGGCAAGTGCGCTTCCTGGCAGTGGTGCGCCATCAGGCCCGGCTCGGCGGCGGCGACCTCGGGGCGATGCGTCTCGATCGCCTGCACGATGCGGGCATGCAGGGCCTGGCGGTCGCTGCGCAACTGGCCGTCGTAGGCCGCCTGCTGCACCAGCGCATGCTTGAAGACGTAGTCGGCATCCGGCGGCGTGCCACGCCGGAACAGCAGCTGCGCGTCGACCAGGCGGTCAAGGGCGCTCGCCAAGGAAGCCGGCGCCAGATCGCAGAGGTGCGACAGAAGCGAGAAGCTGAACTCGCGGCCGAGCCCGCTGGCGATCCGCGCGACGTCCTTGGCGCCGTCGAGCCGGTCCAGCCGCGCCGTCAGGCTGTCGCGCAGCGTCGAGGGAATCGCCAGCTGCGGCAGCGCCGCCTCCAGGTCCGGCGTCCCGTCCTGCCCGTGCAACGTGGCCGATTCCAGCACCGTGGCGGTCAGCTCTTCGATGAACAGGGGCACGCCGTCCGTCTTGGCCAGAATCAGATTCTCGATGGTGGGCGGCAGGCGCCGGTCGCCGCAGGCGTTGCGCAGCAGTTGCACGGCGTCGGCCCGGCCGAGCGGCGCCAGCGGGATCTCGGCCACGTCGCCGCAGTCACTCCACTGGCGATGGTGTGGCGGGCGGGTGGTGACCAGGGCCATGAAGGGCCGATCGCGCACCCGCTGGAACAGCGACTGGAGGAAGTCTTCGGTGGCGCCGTCCATCCAGTGCGCGTCTTCCAGCACCAGCAGCACCGTGCCCGCGGCACACAGCCGTTCGAAATGCCGCAACAGCACTTCGCGCGTCAGGTGGTGCTTGCGGTCCGGCGGCATCGGCGGCAGGGCGGTGGCGTCGGCCATCGGCAGGGCCAGCAGGTCGGCGACCAGGGCCAGATCGAGTGGGGCCACGCCGGCACCCAGCCAGGCGGTCAGAGGTTGCAGGCCGCTCGGGTCGCTTCCCGCACCCACGCCCGCCTCGCGCCGGATCCAGACGATCAGCGGATGCAGCGGCGTGTCGGTCTGGTGCGGCGCGCATTGCAGCAGCACGCTCGTGCCCGTTGCGGGCGCGAACCGGTCGCGCGCCGTGCGTACCAGGCGCGACTTGCCGATGCCGGCCTCGCCGATCAGCGTGACGATGCTGCCCTGGCCCCGCCGCGCCTGGTCCCACCGCTGCTGCAGCGCATCGAGTTCGGCGTTGCGGCCCAGGCACTCGAAGGTCTCGGTCCTGTGCGCTTCGAAGCGGTCGCTCGAACCCGACTCCGCGACCACCCGCCAGAGCTGAACCGGCTGGTCCAGTCCGTGGATAGGGTGCGACCCCAGGTCGTCGTAGATGAACAGGCCGCCGGCCAGGCGCCGGGTCTCGTCCGCGACGACCACGCTGCCCTCGGCGGCCAGCGCCTGGATGCGCGACGCCAGGTTCGGCGTCAACCCCGTGACGGCATGGCGCTCGACGAAGCGGCGGCCCACCACGTCGCCGATGACGGACATGCCCGTCGCCAGGCCGATGCGGACCTTGATCTGCGGGCCGCCGTCGGACCGCTCCCGGCCCAGGTTCTGCAGAATTCTCAGGCTGGCGCGAACCGCGCATTCGGCAGCGTCTTCCCTGGCCAGCGGATAACCGAAGTACGCCAGGATGCCGTCGCCGATGAGCCGGGCAATGAAACCGCCGGCGTCCTCGATGGTCGTGCAGCAGGAGGCGTAGTAGCCGTGGATCACGCTGCGCAGGTCGTCCAGATCCAGCCGCGCCGACATCTCCGTCGAGCCCACCAGATCACAGAACATCACGGTGATCTGCCGGCGTTCACCAGGCTCGACGGGGTCCTGCGGGCTGCCGCTGGCGCGGCTTGGTCGCTGGGGCAGCAGGCGCCCCACGGCATCCATCAGCGTGCGGCGGTGACCAAGGGACAGGCCGAGTTCGCGCAGGTCGGCATCGGACAACGCGCACAGCACCTCGAACGTGACGTGGTTCTTCTCGAAGGCCTCGGCGTGCATGGACAGGCCCAGAGAGCCCAGCCATTGCGCAAGATTGTTGTCTCCAGGCGTCAACATCCACTTCCCCGGCCGCGCGAAGCTTGCCGACGTGCTGCGCGAATCCGTTTGGTTCCGAGCGCAACTGCAAGCAAATGTACTGTATTGTCAGCACATCGTCAGGCGTCGTCGGGGGTAGCATGCAGCTCCCCTCTGCGCGTGGCCGCGTCCTGCGCCGCGCCGGCCTGTGCTTGATCGTTCTGAAGGAACAACGATGGATCTGCAACTCACCCGCAAACTGGCCCTGGTCTCCGGCAGCACCGCTGGTATCGGTTACGCGATCGCTTCGGCGCTGGCAGCCGAAGGCGCGCGTGTCATTGTCAACGGCCGTTCGCAGGCGTCGGTCGACGCTGCGGTCGCCAGCATCAACGCGGGCCCGGGCGGCGAGGTGCTGGGTTTCGCCGGCGACCTCAGCACCGCGGCGGCGGCCGAGGCGCTGGTGGCCCGCTACCCGGGGATCGAGATCCTGGTCAACAACCTCGGCATCTTCGAGCCCAAGCCGTTCGAGGAGATTCCCGACGCCGACTGGACGCGGTTCTTCGACGTGAACGTGCTGAGCGGCGTGCGCCTGGCGCGGCTGTGCCTGCCGGCGATGAAGCGCGCCAACTGGGGCCGCATCCTTTTCATCTCGAGCGAGAGCGCGGTGCAGATTCCGGCCGAGATGGTCCACTACGGCATGACCAAGACGGCGCAGCTGGCGGTGGCGCGCGGCATCGCCGAATCGGTGGCCGGCACCGGCATCACGGTCAACAGCGTGCTGCCGGGGCCGACCCGCTCGCGCGGCGTGGGCGAGTTCGTCGAGACACTGGCCAAGGCCGATGGCAAGTCGATCGAGGCGTTCGAGCGCGAGTTCTTCGAGAAGGCGCGGCCCACCTCGCTGATCAAGCGTTTCGAAACGCCCGAGGAGATCGCGACGATGGTCGCTTATCTCGCCAGCCCGCTGGCGTCCGGCACCACCGGCGCGGCGGTGCGGGTGGACGGCGGCTGCACCAAGAGCGCGTTCTAGTTTTCCAGCGGCGTGCCGCCGTCGGCGCGCGCCAGCCATTGCCTGGCGCGCTCGACGATCGGGCGGTCGATCATCCTGCCGTCGAGCGTCACGGCGCCCAGTCCGCTGGCCAGCGCCTGCGCATCCGCCGCCACCACCTTGCGGGCCCATTGCAGTTCTTCCGGGGTCGGGCCGAAGCCGGCATTGGCCACGCCCACCTGGCGCGGGTGGATGCACACCGTGCCGGTGAAGCCGATGGCGCGCGCATGCGCCACCAGGCGGCCGAACGCATCCATGTCCTCGATCTCCGCGACGCTGCCGGGCAGCCCCCAGCACGGCAGGTTCCATGCACGTGCGCAGGTGCTCACCTGCTGTGCGGGCCAGGCCAGCGACAGCGCCTGCGGCGCCACCGACATCTCGGCGGCAAAGTCTTCGGCGCCGAAACCCAGCGCTGCCAGGCTGGGGTGCGCCTGCGCGATGCTGGCGGCCTGCACCACGCCGCGCGCGGTCTCGATCAAGGCGACGATGGGGACTGCTCGGCCAGGCGCCAGCCGTTCCAGCGCGGAGGCCAGCGCCTGCACCTGTTCGGCCGATTCGACCTTGGGCAGCATCACGGCCGCCAGCGCGTGCAACGGCGCGCCGGCGATGTCGTCGGCCAGCAGTTCGGCCGGCGCGTTCACACGCAGCAGCACCGGCGCCTTGCCGGCGAGCGCGGCCACGGCGGCCGCCGCCATGCCGCGCGCCTCTTGCTTGCGCGCCAGCGGCACGGCATCTTCGAGGTCGACGATCAACGCATCGGCGCCGCGCTGTGTGGCCTTGGCCAGCAGATGGGCCGAGGTGGCCGGCACGAACAGCAACGAGCGCATCTGGTTCAGTCGCATCGGATCGCTCCCCTCGCGGCCATGGCCCGCACTTCGGCAGGGGCAAGGCCCATCTCCTGCAGCAGTTCGGCCGTGTGCTCGCCCAGTGCCGGCGCTTCGCGGCGGATCGCGCCGGGCGTGCCCGACAGCCGGGGCGTCACCGCGTGCATCACCGTCTCGCGTTCGCCCACCGCCACATAGCAGCCGCGCGCGGCCACATGCGCGTCCGCCAGCAGTTGCGGCGCATCGTAGATCGGCCCGACGGTCACGCCCTTGGCGCGGAACAGTGCCAGACAATCGGGAAGGTCGAGTGCCGCGATGAACTGCGCCACCAGGCCGTCGAGTTCCGCGTCGTGCTGCAGCCGCGCGGCGTTGGTGGCAAAACGCGGATCGGTCGCCAGCGCACCCTGGCCGATGGCCTCCATCACCCGGCGGGCCATCGCGTCGGTGGAGCCCGACATCGCCACCCACCGGCCGTCGCGGCAGCGGTACACGCCGCGCGGAGACGCAATCTTGACGGTGGCGTCCTGCACGCGCGCGGTCCGGGCGAAGTTGCTGACGTCCGGCCCCATGATGGCGAGCATCGGCTCCAGCAGCGACAGGTCGATCACCTGGCCGCGCCCTGCGTTCACCTCGACCTCGCGCAGCGCGGCCATCGTCGCGAACGCGCCGGTCAGGCCGGCCACCATGTCAGCCATTGCCATGTTGGGCAGGCGCGGTACGCCGGCTTCGGAATGCTTGTGCGCATAGCCGCTGAAGCCCTCGACCAGGCTGCCGAAGCCGGGCAGCTCGCGGTAGGGGCCGCTCTGGCCCCAGCCCGACACCCGCACGATCACCAGGCCCGGGTTCGCGGCATGCAGCACCTCGGGCGCCAGGCCCATCGCTTCCAGCGTGCCCGGCCGGAAACTTTCGATCAGCACCTGGGCCGACGCGGCCAGCTGCCGCAACGCGGCCATCGCCAGCGTGTCGCGCAGGTCGAGTGCCACGCTGCGCTTGTTGCGGGCGTACGTGCGCCACCAGCCGTCAAACGCGTCGCCGCTCGCCGGATCGTGTTCGCGCCACTGGCGCAGCGTGTCGCCTTCGACCGATTCGATCTTCAGCACGTCGGCGCCGAAATCCGCCAGCTGCAGCGACAGCATGTTGCCGGCCACCAGGCGCGACAGGTCGACCACACGCACGCCGGCCAGTGGCCCCTGGCGCGACGGATCGGGCGCAACGTGGGCCGGCATCAGTCGGCTTTCAGTTCGAGCTGGCGCACCAGCGCCTGCCAGCCGGGCGCCTCCTTGCGCAACTGGGCGACGAAGGCGTCGTTGCCCATGCGCAGCATGCCGGTCTCCATCGCGGCGAAACGCTGCACCACGTCGGGGTTGCGCATGGCGGTGTCGACGGCCTTCTCGAGGCGCTCGGCCACGTCGCGCGGCACGCCCTTGGGCGCGAAGATGCCACCGATCACCGCGATGGGCTCGCCGGGCAGGCCGGCTTCGGCCAGCGTGGGCACGTCGGGCAGCGAGGCCTCGCGTCGGTCGCCGGTGACGGCCAGCACGCGGAGCTTGCCCGAGCGCACGTGGGTCAGCGCGGCCGTCAGCGAATCGGTGGCGAACAGCACCTGGCCGCCCATCAGGTCGGTCAGCGCGGCGCCGCTGCCCTTGTACGGCACGTGTGTGGCCTTCAGGCCGGCGCGGCGCAGGAAAATCTCGGAGCCCAGGTGCGTCATCGTGCCGGTGCCGGCGGACGCATAGGCCGTGGGCTGGCTGCGCACCGTGTCGATCAGCTCCTTCAGGGTTCTGGGCGCGGCCGGCGTGTTGGCCACCAGGATGGCAAAAGGCGCACGCAGCACCGGCGCCACCGCGGCAAAGTCGTCCAGCGTGTACTTGGCCGAGGCGTTCATCGCTGGCACCACCAGCAGCTGCGCGGTGGACGTGAGCAGCACCGTGTAGCCGTCGGCCGGCGCGCGCGCCACCGCCTGGTGCGCGATGATGCCGCCGCCGCCCGTGCGGTTGTCGACCACCACGGACTGGCCCAGCGCCGCGCCCATGTGCACGGCCAGCAGGCGTGCGACCACGTCGCTGCCGGAGCCGGCACCCTGTGGAACGATGATCGTGACGGGCCGGGTCGGCCAGTCGGCCGCCAGTGCGGCGAGGGGGAGGGCCGCGGCGAGTGCCGCCGCCAGCAGTTGCCGGACGGTCCGCCGGCGAGTTCCACAATGCATGTCTGTCTCCGTTCTTCGAATACGGCCAAGCCTATCATATGTGTGCTATGACAACGATTGCTAAAGCAAATAATAAAGCAGGTCCCACACGTCGGGCCAGTGCCGCGCAGGTGCGGGCCCATGTGCCCGAGGCCCTGGTCACCTTCCGGGTGTCGGTGCTGTCGCAACTGCTGGCGCGGCTGGTCGATGCGTCGGTGCGCGACGCGCTGGGCCTGACCAGCCGCCAGTGGCGGGTGCTGGTCATCCTGAACCGCCTGGGTCCGTCGAGTTCGGGCGACGTGGCCCGCATGTGCAGCTTCGACCACAGCCAGGTCAGCCGGGTGGCGTTCGAACTGGCCGAACTCGGCCTGGTGACGCAGGGCGCCGACGCGCGCGACCGGCGCCGGCAGGTGCTGTCGCTGACCGACGCCAGCCTGGCCCTGCTGCGCGACGGCGTGCCTGCGTCGCTGCAGCGGCAGGAACGCCTGCGGGCCCGCCTGGGCGAAGAGGACTACGCGGTGTTCTGCCGTGCGATGGATGCGCTGACGGACGAGGCGCAGCAGATGCTGGGCGAGGCTTCGGCGCCGGGCTGACGCCGGGTGCTGCGTCAAGCCGGGGTGTTGCCCTCGAACGGGTTCAACAACTGCACGTCGAAATCGGAGAAGTCGGCCACGTTGCGCGTGACCACGGTGAGCCGGTGCCGCCGGGCCGTGGCGGCAATCATCGCGTCTTCGTACAGCGTGTCCGAACGCCGGTGCATGAGCTTGGCCCACACGCGGAAGGTCTCGGCATCCATCGGCAGCACGTTGTAGGAGGCAGCCACCCTGTCGGCCCAGCGCTCGATCTCGCCGGCCTTGGCTGCGTCCTGCTCGCGCGTGAGTTCGATGCCGGCCTGGATCTCTCCCAGTGTCACTGCCGACAGGTGCAGATCCGCATCGGCCACCGATGCGAGCCAGGCCAGGACCGCGCCGTGCGGGCGGGGCCGGCGCAGTTCGGAGATGACGTTGGTGTCGAGCAGGTACATCCGCTTCAGTCCATGGAGGCGATGCGGCGACGCCGCGCGGCACCCCGCGGCGGCACCAGGTTTTCGGTCCGCCCGGCATCCGACAGCAGCAGATCCTTGAGCGAGGGTTTCGACGCGGCGTGCAGGCGGCGCCATTCGGTGGCGGGCACCAGCACGGCGGCTTCGGTGCCACGGCGCGTCACCATCTGCGGCCCCTCGACGAGGCAGGCCTCGAGAAATTCACTGAAACGCGCTTTCGCGTCTTGCACGGCCCAGGATTTCATGGAGCACCTCTGCTGACTAGTTGAATGACTAGTCTAACAGCGCATCCCAATCCCATGCGCCGCCCTGGTGCACGGCAGCAGGCCCGGTATTTGCATAACACTGTCCAAAGTTGACTGTCGACAGATTTGTAACAAGGACACGCCATGCACCTGCACGTCACCGGCTCCCACAGCGCACCCCGGGCGGACCGCCGCGGTATCTCGGACGCCGAGCACCAGGTGCGGGTCGATCTGGCGGCGGCCTACCGGCTGGTTGCCTACTACGGCATGGACGACAGCATCTACACGCACATCTCGGCGCGTGTGCCGGGCACGGAAGACCAGTTCCTGATCAACCCGTTCGGCATGCTGTTCCGCGACATCACGGCCTCGTCGCTGGTCAAGATCGACCTCGAAGGCCGCATCCTCGACGATTCGCCGTATGACGTGAATCCGGCCGGTTTCACGATCCACAGCGCCGTGCACTCGGCGCGGCACGACGCGGCCTGCGTGCTGCATACCCACACGGTGGCGGGCGTGGCCGTGTCCTCGCTGGCCGGCGGGCTGCAGCCCTGCAACCAGTGGGCGCTGCAGTTCTACAACCGCGTCGTCTACCACGACTTCGAGGGCATCGCGCTCGATGCCGACGAGCGCGACCGCCTGGTCGCCGACCTGGGGCCGACTGCGCGTGCACTGATCCTGCGCAACCACGGCCTGGTGACGCTGGGGCGCACCGTGTCCGAGGCCTTCATCCTGATGCTGAACCTCGAGCGCGCCTGTCGTGTGCAGGTGGCCATCGCGTCCAGCGGCCAACCGATCCATCCGGTGCCGCCCGAGGTCTGCGAGAAGACCGCGCGCCAGTACGAGAGCGGCGACAGCACACGCATGGCCGGCGCCCCCGACCCGAACGCCCGCGAATGGCGCGCGATGCTGCAGCGCATCGAACCCGCCGCCGCCACCTCTTTCCGCGACTGAGTTTCCCGCGACCGAGCACCTTCCCACCTTCACCACAAGGAGTACCTCCTCATGCAACGACGCAACCTCATCAAACTGGGTGCCGCCGCCAGCGCGGGCATCACGCTCGCAGGCGTGCCGCTGCATCTTCTGGCCGCCGGCAAGAAGGGCGGCGTGATCAATGCAGTGGTCCAGCCCGAGCCCCCCGGGTTGATGCTCGGCATCACGCAGAACGGCCCGACGCAGATGATCGCGGGCAACATCTACGAAGGCCTGTTGCGCTACGACGAGAAGATCAACCCGCTGCCGGGCCTGGCCACGTCGTGGACCTCGAACAAGGAAGGCACGGTCTTCACCTTCAAGCTCAAGCCCGGCGTGACCTGGCACGACGGCAAGCCCTTCACCTCGGCCGACGTGGTGTTCTCCGCCGACGTGTTCCTGCGCAAGACGCACGCCCGCCTGCGCGCCAACCTGGCCGCGGTCGAGAGCATCAAGGCGCTCGATCCGCTGACGGTGGAGTTCCGGCTCAAGTACCCGTTCGGCCCCTTCCTCGGCATCTTCGAGGTCGGCAGCATGCCGATGGTGCCCAAGCACCTCTACGACGGCACCGACTTCGCCACCAACCCTGCCAACGCGACGCCGGTCGGCACCGGCCCGTTCAAGTTCAAGGAATGGGTCAAGGGCTCCTACATCCACCTCGTGGCCAACGACAAGTACCACGTGAAGGACGTGCCGCTGGTCGACAGCGTCTACTTCCACGTGATCCCCGACGCGGCCTCGCGCGCCGCGGCGTTCGAGTCGGGCAAGGTCGACGTCGTGCCCGGCGGCGCGGTCGAATACTTCGACGTGCAGCGCCTGGCCAAGCTGCCCGGCGTGGCCGTGACCACCAAGGGCTGGGAGTTCTTTGCGCCGCACGCGTGGATGTGGATCAACAACCGCAAGGCGCCGATGGACAACGTCAAGTTCCGTCAGGCGATGATGTACGCGATCGACCGCGAGGCCATCTGCAAAGTGGCCTGGCAAGGCTTCGCCAAGCCGGCCACGGGTCCGTTCAACAGCAACATCAAGTTCTACAGCACCGACGTGGCCAAGTACCCGCGCAACGTCGACACCGCGAAGAAGCTGCTGGCCGAAGCCGGCTACAAGGGCGAGACGCTGCGCCTGCTACCGCTGCCCTACGGCGAGGTCTGGACGCGTTCGGCCGAGATCCTGCGGCAGAACCTGGCCCAGGCCGGCGTGAAGATCGAGATGGTCGCGACCGACGTGGCCGGCTGGAACCAGAAGCTCAACGAGTGGGACTACGACCTGGCCTTCACTTACGTCTACCAGTACGGCGACCCGGCGCTGGGCGTGGCGCGCAACTACACCACGGCCAACATCGCCAAGGGCTCGCCGTTCAACAACGTCGAGGGCTACTCGAACCCCAAGGTCGACGAGTTGTTCGACGCAGGTGCCAAGGAGCCGGACGCCGAGAAGCGCAAGGCCATTTACCTGCAGGCGCAGAAGGTCCTGCTCGACGAGGTGCCGGTGGCCTGGCTGTACGAGATCAACTTCCCCACGCTGTACCGCAGCAAGATCAGCAACCTGGTCAGCTCGGGCATCGGCCTGAACGACAGTCTCGGCACCGCGTTCATTGGCTGACATGAAGCGAACGCAGTTCATGCTGACCCGCGTGCTGCAGGGGGTGGTGGCGATCCTGCTGATCGCCGTCGTCAACTTCATGCTGGTGCGCGCGGCGCCGGGCGATCCGGTGTCGGTGATGGCCGGTGAGTCGGGCGCGTCCGATGCGCAGTACGTGGCGCAGCTGCGCCAGCAGTTCGGGCTCGACCAACCCATCACCACCCAGCTGGCCACCTACCTCGGCAAGGTGGTGCAGTTCGATCTCGGCTTCTCGCACCGGCAGCAGCAGCCGGTGCTCAAGCTCATACTGGACCGCCTGCCCGCCACGCTGCTGCTAACCGGCAGCGCGTTCGTGCTGTCGCTGCTGTTCGGCGTGACGCTGGGTGCGCTGTCGGCGCGCAGGGCAGGCACCTGGGTCGACAGTTCGATCACCGTGGTCGCGCTGATCTTCTATGCCACGCCGCTGTATTGGCTTGCGCTGATGGCGGTGCTGGTGTTCACGGTCCAACTCGACTGGCTACCCGGCTTCGGCTTCAGCACCGTGGGCGCGGGCTTCACCGGCCTGGCGCTGGCCTGGGACGTGGCCAAACACCTGCTGCTGCCGGCCTTGACGCTGGCGCTGTTCTACATGGCGGTCTATGCCCGCATGACACGCGCCGCGATGCTCGAAGTGGCGCAGATGGATTTCGTGAAGACCGCGCGCGCCAAGGGCGTGCGGCCCGGGCGCATCCTGCGTGCGCACGTGCTGCGCAATGCGCTGCTGCCGGTGGTCACGCTCGCCGGCATCCAGGCCGGCGGAATGATCGGTGGCGCGGTGCTGACCGAGACCGTGTTCGCCTGGCCCGGCATCGGCCGCCTGATGTTCGACGCGCTGCTGCAGCGCGACTACAGCCTGCTGCTCGGCGCGTTTCTCGTGACCGCGGCGATGGCCGTGTTGTTCAACCTGATCACCGACCTGATCTACACGCTGGTCGACCCCCGCATCGAACTATGAAACCAGGCAATGCATTCTGGCGGCGTTTCTGCCGCAACAAGGGCGCGGTGATCGGCATGGTGGTGCTGGTGCTGGTCGCCGTCATCGCGGCGATCGGACCGTCGATCGCCACCAACGATCCCTGGGGCATGGTGCAGCAGCCGTTCCTGCGCCCTTGGACCGAGCCCGGCTTCGCGATGGGCACCGACACGCTGGGCCGCGACATCCTCTCCGGCATGATCTACGGCGCGCGCATCTCGCTGCTGATCGGGCTGGTGTCGACCGTGGTGGCCCTGCTCATCGGCGTGACCATCGGCGCCATCGCCGGTTACTTCGGCGGCTGGATCGACGCGGCGCTGATGCGCTTCACAGAGATCTTCCAGGCCGTGCCCAGCTTCGCGCTGGCCATCGTGCTGGTGGCGATCTTCACACCGTCGGTCAACTCCATCGTCGCGGCCATCGCCGTCGTGTCGTGGCCTCCGGTGGCGCGCCTGGTGCGCAGCGAATTCCTCACCTTGCGCCAGCGCGATTTCGTGCAGGCCGCGCTGCTGGCCGGCGAGTCGACGCCGCGCATCATCCTCACGCAGATCCTGCCCAACGCGATGTCGCCGATCATCGTGATGGCCTCGTTGATGGTGGCCACCGCCATCCTGCTCGAATCGAGCCTGAGTTTCCTCGGCCTGGGCGATCCCAACCAGATGAGCTGGGGCTACATGGTCGGCTCGGCCCGCACCGTGCTGCGCCAGGCCTGGTGGATGGCGCTGTTCCCGGGGCTTGCGATCGTGTTCACCGTGCTCGCGCTCAACCTCGTGGGCGAGGGCCTGAGCGACGGGCTGAACACGCGGCTCGACGGGAGGGGGAAATGAGCGTCGTCGCCATGCCCGTACAGGCGCCGCAGCCCGTGCTCGACATCGTCGGGCTCGGCATCTCGTTGCCCCGTGGCGCCGATCGGCCGCTGGCGGTCGACGGCGCCACGTTTTCTGTGCTGCCGGGCCAGACGCTGTGCGTCGTCGGCGAATCGGGATCGGGCAAGTCGATGATCGCCAACGCGGTGATGGGCCTGCTGCCGCGCCCGCACGTGGCACCCGTCGCCGGCAAGATCCTGTTCGAAGGCACCGACCTGCTGACGCTCACCGAACCGCAGATGCGCACGCTGCGCGGCCGCCGCATCGGCATGGTGTTCCAGGAGCCGATGACGGCGCTGAACCCGGTGATGCGCATCGGCGAGCAGATCGGCGAGGTGTTCGATGCGCATGGCCAGGTGCCGGCGGCCGAGAAGCGCCGCCGCATCCTCGCAGCCCTGGCCGACGTGGGCCTGCCCGACCCCGAGCTGACGATCGACAGTTACCCGTTCCGCCTGTCGGGCGGCCAGCGCCAGCGCGTGATGATCGCCTGCGCGCTGGTGCTCGAACCGCTGCTGCTGATCTGCGACGAACCCACCACCGCGCTCGACGTGACCACGCAGGCGCAGATCCTGAAGCTGGTGCGCGAACTGCAGCAGCGCCGCGGCACCGCGGTGCTGTTCATCACGCACGACTTCGGCGTGGTCTCCGAGATCGCCGACCACGTGGTGGTGATGCAGACCGGCCAGGTGGTCGAGGCCGGCCCGGCGCGCCAGGTGCTGGATGCGCCGCAGCACGCCTACACCCGCAAGTTGATCGCCGCGATCCCGACCGGCCAGGCCGAGCGCCCCACGCCCACCGACGAGGTGCAGCGGGTGCTGCAGGTGCAGGACCTGTGCAAGACCTACCGGTCGGGCAACGGCCTGTTCAAGCGTGGCCGCGCGGTGCAGGCCGCCAAGGACATCAACTTCGAGCTGCGCCGCGGCGAGACGCTGGGGCTGGTGGGCGAGTCGGGTTCGGGCAAGTCGAGCGTGGGCCGCTGCCTGGTCGGCCTGGCGCCGTTCGACAGCGGGCGCATCCTGTTCAAGGGCCGCAACCTGTCGCAGGGCGCGAACTTCCGGCGCGAGGCCGCGGGCAAGATCCAGATGGTGTTCCAGGACCCGTATGCGTCGCTGAACCCGCGCCACCGCATCGGCACGGCCATCGCCGGCGGCCCGATCGCCCAGGGCGTCGGCAAGACCGAAGCGATGGCACGCGCGATGGAGCTGCTCCAACTGGTCGGCCTCGGGGCCGACGCCGCACAGCGTTACCCGCACGAGTTCTCGGGCGGCCAGCGCCAGCGCATCGGCATCGCCCGCGCGCTGGCGATGCAGCCCGAGCTGCTGGTGGCCGACGAGCCGGTGTCCGCGCTCGATGTGTCGGTGCAGGCCCAGGTGCTGGAGCTGTTCGCCCAGGTGCGCGAGCGCTTCAAGCTGGCGATGGTCTTCATCACGCACGATCTGCGTGTGGCGGGCCAGATGTGCGACCACATCGCGGTGATGCAGCGCGGCGAGGTCGTCGAATACGGCGAGACGCACAAGGTGCTGGGCGACCCGCAGCACGCTTACACCCGCAAGCTGATCGACGCCGTGCCGCGGCTGGCCTCGGCGGCCACCCCGGGCTACACGGCCGGCAGCACGACCGCATCGGCGGCACTGGTCGCATGACGGCGCGCGACCGCAAGCCCCGCTGCGTCGCGCTGCTCAGCGCGGTGCTCGACCTGCACTACCTGTGCGATGCGTTCCGCGCCAGCTGTCCGGGCATCGATCTGCGGCTGGGCCCCGACCTCGGACCGCTGGAAGAAATCGACGCGGCCGTCTGCTGGTTTCCCCCGCACGGCCTGCTGGCGCAGTTGCCGCGCCTGCAGCTGGTGCAGTCTCTGGCGGCGGGCATCGACCACATTGTGGCCGACCCCGGGCTGCCGCGTGCGCTGCCGCTGTGCCGTATCGTCGACACCGGCATGGCCGCGGGCATGGCGGCCTATGTGAGCTGGGCGGTGGTGCAGCAGCAACGCGGCATGCGGGCCTATGTCGACAGCGCCGCCGCCGGCCGCTGGGAAGAGCAGGCCATCGTGTCGCCGCGCCGGCACCGCGTCGGCATCGCCGGCCTGGGCACGCTGGGCACCGGCTGCGCCGCCGCGCTGGCCGCCATCGGCTACCCGGTCCGCGGCTGGAGCCGCAGCGCAAGGGAAACGCTGCCCGCCGGCGTCGAGGGCTTCCACGGCGACGACCAGCTCGATGCCTTCCTCGCGGGTTGCGACACGCTGGTCTGCCTGCTGCCGCTGACGCCGCAGACCGTGGGGTTTCTGGATGCCGCGCTGTTCGCGCGGCTGCCCCGCGGCGCGCACCTGATCAACGTGGGCCGCGGCGACCATCTGGTCGAGGCCGACCTGCTGCCCGCCATCGCCAGCGGCCAGCTGGCCGCCGCCACGCTCGACGCTTTCTCGGTCGAGCCGCTGCCCGCGTCACACCCGTTCTGGGGCGAGCCGCGTATCCTCGTCACGCCGCACATCGCCACCCGGACCGACAACGGGGTGATCGCGCAGCAGACGCTGGCCAATCTGGCGGCGCTGCAGCGCGGGGCCCGGCCTGCAAACCAGGTCGACCTGGCGCGCGGCTATTGACGACACACACCACCCGCCACTCCATCACCCAGAGACCGGACAAGAACTATGCAAGCCACCCTGCACGACGCCACGCACGCCGATAACGCCGCCCACGACATCGCCGCCCACCTGCACCCCTTCACCAACCTGGCCACGCACCCGCAGGTCGGGCCGCTGGTCATCCGCCGCGGCGACGGCATCTTCGTCGAGGACGACCAGGGCCGCCGTTACCTGGAGGCGATGTCGGGCCTGTGGTGCGCGTCGCTGGGCTTCAGCAACGCACGCCTGGCCAAGGCCGGCAGCGACGCCTTGCACGGCCTGCCGTACTACCACACGTTCAACGGCCGCTCGAACCCGGCCGCCATCGCGCTGGCCGAGAAGCTGATCGCGCTGGCACCGGTGCCGATGTCCAAGGTCTTCTTCGCCAACAGCGGCTCGGAGGCCAACGACTCGGCGGTGAAGCTGGTCTGGTATTACCACAACGCCATCGGCAAGCCGGCCAAGAAGAAGATCATCGCGCGCAAG
Source organism: Pseudorhodoferax sp. (assembly GCA_965279475.1). Classification (GTDB taxonomy): domain Bacteria; phylum Pseudomonadota; class Gammaproteobacteria; order Burkholderiales; family Burkholderiaceae_C; genus Pseudorhodoferax. The sequence goes on along the minus strand of CBDIIA010000003.1, from coordinate 4,879,229 downwards.
AACGCGTACCACGGCGTCACCGTCGCGGCCGCGAGCCTGAGCGGGCTGATCACCAACCACCGCGACTTCGACCTGCCGATCGACCGCATCCTCCACGTCGACTGCCCGCACCACTTCCGCTTCGCCGAACCCGGCGAGACCGAGGAAGCCTTCGCGACGCGCCTGGCCGACAACCTCGAGAAACGCATCCTGGAAGAAGGCCCCGACACCGTGGGAGCCTTCATCGCCGAGCCGGTGATGGGTGCGGGCGGCGTGCTGGTCCCGCCGGCCACCTACTTCGAGAAGATCCAGAAGGTGCTGGCCAAGTACGACGTGCTGCTGATCGCCGACGAAGTCATCTGCGGCTACGGCCGCACCGGCGAGATGTTCGGCTCGACCACCTTCGGCCTCAAGCCCGACATCCTGACCAGCGCCAAGGCGCTGTCGTCGGGCTACGTGCCGATCTCGGCCGTGATGGTCAACGAGAAGGTGCATGCGGCCATCGCGGCCAACAGCGGCAAGATCGGTACCTTCGGCCACGGCTTCACCTACTCCGGCCACCCGGTCGCCTGCGCCATCGCGCTCGAGACGCTGAAGGTCTACGAGGACGAGAACATCCTCGCGCACGTGAAGTCGCTGGTGCCGCAGTTCCAGAAGGCACTGCGCGCCCACGCAGGCCGCAAGTACGTTGGCGAAGTGCGCGGCGTGGGCCTGATCGGTGCCATCGAGCTGTACGCCGACCCGGCGCAGCGCGTGGCCTTCGACCCGGCGAAGAAGGCCGGCTACCGGCTCGCCGAGCTGGCGCTGGAGCAGGGCCTGATCGTGCGCGCCATGGGTGACTCGGTCGCCTTCTGCCCGCCGCTCATCACCACCGCGGCGGAGATGGACGAGCTGTTCGCGCGCTTTGGCCGCGCGATGGCGCTGTTCGAAGAAACCTTCGCATGAAGGCCTTCTTCACCGAGGACCAGCTGCTGCACGACCCGCAGCAGTTCATGCGGCTCGGCCGCCTGATGAAGCCGACCGACCTGCCGAGCCGGGCGCACGCACTGCGCGATGCGCTGGCCGGCCTCGGCATCAGCCTCGCATCGCCGCCCAACGCCGGCCGCGCCCCGCTCGAAGCCGTGCACAGCAGCGACTACCTCGACTACCTGGAAACGGCCTACGGCCTGTGGCGCGCGCTGAAGATGCCCGGTGTCGAGCCCGGCATCGAGGTGCTGCCCAACCTGTCGCCCTACGTCAGCGGCACACCCGGTGTGGCGCGCCCGCCATGCCCGTCGCCGTCGCTGGTCGCGCGCACCGGCTACTACCTGAGCGACCTGTCGTGTCCGCTCGGGCCCGACACCTGGCGCTCGGTGCTGCGGTCCGCCCACACGGCCGTGGCCGCGGCCGATGCGGTGCTGGCCGGCGAGGGCGTGGCCTATGCGCTGTGCCGGCCCTCGGGCCACCATGCGCACCGCGACCGCGCGGGCGGCTTCTGCTATGTCAACAACAGCGCCATCGCGGCACAGCGGCTGCGCCAGCGCCATGCGCGTGTGGCGGTGCTCGACGTCGATGCCCACCATGGCGACGGCACGCAGAACATCTTTTACGCGCGCGACGATGTGTTCACCGTGTCGACGCATGCCGACCCGGCAGGCTACTACCCGTTCTACACCGGTTACGCGCACGAGCGCGGCGTCGGCGCGGGCGAGGGCTTCAATCTCAACCTTCCGTTGCCCGTTGGATCGGGCGACGCCGCGTTCCTGGCCGCGGTCGACGCCGGTATCGAGGCGCTGCGTGCCTACACGCCGGGCGCCCTGGTGCTGCCGCTGGGCTTCGACACCTACAAGGACGACCCCATCAGCGTGCTGAAGGTCGACCTCGGCGCCTACCGCCAGCTCGGTGAGCGCATCGGCGCGCTGCACCTGCCCACCGTCGTGGTGCAGGAAGGCGGCTACATGGTCGAGGCAATCGGCCCCGCGCTGTCGCAGTTCGTGCAGGGCTTTCTGGCGGCGCGATGACGGGACCTGCATGAGTTCGATCTCGACGGCCGCGGTGCGGCTGCGCCCTCCGGGGTCGCGCAGCGCCGGTGTGGCCCTGTTCTTCTTCGCGCTCGTCGCGTTCGCCAGCTACGACGCGTTCTGCAAGCACATGCTGCAGTTCTACCCGGCGCCCTTCGTCAACGTGATGCGCTACTTCGCCGTCATCGGCATCGCGCTGGCGATGCTGCTGCACCATGGCGACCTGCGCCTGTGGCGCGCGCCGCACAAGCGGCTGCTGGTGTTGCGCGGTGTGATGCTGGCCACCGTGGCCAGCTGCTTCATGACGGCGCTCTTGTGGATGCCGCTGGCCGAGGCCACGGCGATCTACTTCACCGCGCCGCTGCTGATGGTGGCGCTGTCGCCCTGGTTGCTCGGCGAACACGTGCCGCGCAGCCGCTGGCTGGCGGTGTGCGTCGGCTTCGGCGGCATGCTGCTGATCGTGCGGCCGGGCGGCAAGCTGCCGCTGATCGGCACCGTTCTGATGGCGGTGTCGGCCGTCTGCTATGCGATCTTCCAGTTGCTGACGCGGCGCCTCGCCGGGCGGGTGGCCGGCCCGATGCAGTACGCCTATACCGCGCTGGTCTGCCTGGTCGTCACCGCCGTGCCGGCGCCGTTCTTCTGGCCCGCGCAACCGGTGCCGCCGGGCGATGCCCTGCTGCTGCTGGGCGGCGGCCTGTGCAGCGGGGCGGCGCAGTGGCTGCTGCTGGCCGCGTTCGCGCGTGTGGAGGCGTCCACGCTGGCGCCGCTCAATTACTTCCAGCTGCTGCTGGCGGTGCTGTTCAGCGCGTTCTGGTTCCACCGGCCGCCCGACGCCATCGCCATCGCCGGCATCGCGCTGATCATGGCGGCGGGCGTGTACATCGCGCGCGCGCGGCCGGCCCGGCCGGTGACGCCGGCTGTCTGAACAGAAACCAAAGAGACAAGCGACACATGCATTCCAGCCCATCCTCCGACGGCGTGCTCTTCGAGTCCGTCGAAGCCACCGACCTCGTCGGCCTGGTCGAAGCGCAGCTCACCCGCGCCATCGTCGAGGGGCACCTCGGCCCCGGCAGCCGCATCGTCGAGGCCGACATCGCACGCCGCATGGGCATCAGCCGTGCGCCGGTGCGCGAGGCCGCGCGCCGGCTCGAACGCCAGGGCGTTCTGGTGGCCAGGCCGCGGCACGGTTTCGCGGTGCGCAGCGTCAGCGTGCAGGAGATCGACGACCTGTACGAGGTGCGCCTGAGCCTGGAGCTGACCTCGATCGAGCTGGCCTGCCGCAAGGCCGACGATGCCGGCCTGGCCCGGGTCGGGCAACTGGTCGAAGAGATGCTGCGCGACGCACCCACGCAGCCGCAGCACCAGCGCATCGCGGCCGACCTGGCGCTGCACACGTTGATCTGCGAGCTGTCGGGCAACGCGCACCTGCACCGCATCTTCCTGAACACGCAGACCGAGATGCGCATGATCATCGCGCTGATCGATGCGGTCTACCACGACCCCGCCACCATCGCCGCCACCCACCAACCGATCGTTGACGCCCTGCTGCGCCGCGATGCCGAGGCCGCCAAGGCCGCGATGCGCGTGCACCTGGAAGACGCCTGGCAGAACGTGCGCGCGCTCTTCGTCAAGCAGCACGGCCGAGCGGCCGCCTGAACCTTCGATCCCGAGGAATGCCACGATGAAAGTCGTCTACACCGACACCCACAAGGACCACGATCCGCAGCTCTTCATGGTGCGTGGCAAGCTCAAGCGCAGCAACGAGCAGCCCGAGCGCGCCTTTCGCCTGCTGGACGCGGTGCAGCGCGCGGGGCACGAGGTCGTGGCCTGCCAGGACTTCGGCGCCGGCCCGCGTGCGGCCATCCACACGCCGGAGTACCTGCGGTTTCTCGAGACTGCGCATGCGCGCTGGCAGCTGCTGGACGATCCCTCGCCCGAGGTGATGCCCAATATCCATCCGTTCCCGGGCCAGCCCTGCAGCTACCCCGACAGCGTGGTCGGCCAGGCCGGCTTCCACATGGGCGACAACGCCTGCTCGATCGGCGCCCATACGTGGGCAGCCGCCGTCGATGCGGCCCACATGGCCACGCACGCCGCGCAACTGGTGCTGGACGGTGAACGTGCCGCCTACGCGCTGTGCCGCCCGCCGGGCCACCACGCCTACGCCGACCGGGCCAATGGATTCTGCTACCTCAACAACGTGGCGGTCGCGGCGCAGTACCTGCGGCGCGTGCACGCGCGCGTCGCCATCCTCGACATCGACGTGCACCACGGCAACGGCACGCAAGGCATCTTCTACCGGCGCCGCGACGTGCTGACGGTCTCGCTGCATGGGGACCCACGCAACTTCACGCCCTTCTTCGTCGGCCATGCGCATGAGCGCGGCGAGGGCGAAGGCCTGGGCTACAACATCAACAAGCCGCTGGCGCTCGGCACCGCGGTCGATGGCTACCTGCCGGTGCTGCGGGATGCCTGCGACAGCATCCGCGCTTTCGCGCCCGGCGTGCTGGTGGTGGCGCTGGGCCTGGACGCGCACGAGAAGGACCCGTACAAGGGCTTGCGCATCACCACGCCCGACTTCGCCGTGCTGATGGCAGAGATCGCCCGCCTGGGTCTGCCCACCGTGCTGGTGCAGGAGGGCGGCTATCTGTCCGACGACCTCGGCCCCAACATCGCCAGTGCGCTGTGCGGCTTTGCCGAGGCGGCATGAGGGCGCGGAAATGAGCACGGTGACATTCGACGACGCCCAGGTGCTGAGCGAAGCGTCGCCACCGCTTGACGGAGCCTGGGTGCGCCAGCTGGCGCTGGAGCGCTGGGGCATTGCCGGCGAGATGCAGCCGCTGACCGGCGAGCGCGACCGCAACGTCCGGCTGCAGCGCGCCGCGGACGGTGCACGCTTCATGCTGAAGATCTCCCACCCGGCCGAGACCGCGCTGGTTGCCGATTTCCAGACCCGGGCCCTGCTGCATCTGGCCGCTGCCGATCCCGGCCTGCCGGTGCAGCGCATCGTGCCGACGCTGAACGGTGCACCATCGATCGTCTGCGACCCCGGCGATGGCCAGCCCCGCGTGGTGCGCGTGTTCACCTACCTGCCCGGCCTGCCGCTGCCCGAGGCGCCGCGCACGCCGCTGCAGCAGCAGAACCTGGCGCGCATGCTCGGCCGGCTCGACGTGGCGCTGCGCGGCTTCTCGCACCCGGCGGGTGATCTGCCGCTGCCCTGGGACCTCCAGCGTGCCGACAGTGTGCGCGACCTGCTGGCGCATGTGGACGACGCTGCGCGCCGCGCGCTGGCCGTGCAGGCGCTCGACCGTTTCACACAGGAAGCCGCGCCGGTGCTGCGCACGCTGCCGCGCCAGCCGATCCACAACGACTTCAACATCTACAACGTGCTGGTCGACCCTGCGGACACCGACCGCATTGCCGGCATCCTCGACTTCGGCGACATGGTTTGCGCCCCGGCGATCAACGACCTGGCGGTGGCCGCGGCCTACCAGCTCGGCACCGACGACGATCCGTTGCAGCACATCGTGCCTTTCGTCGCGGCCTACCATGCGGTGCGTCCGCTGGCGGCGGCCGAGATCGACCAGCTGTTCACGCTGATGACCGCCCGGCTGGTGATGGTGGTGGCCATCAGCGGCTGGCGTGCGGCGCGGTACCCCGAGAACGCGGCCTACGTGCTGCGCAACAACCCGCTGTCGTGGGCGCGCCTGTCGGCCTGCGAGCGCCTGGGCGCGGCCGCCGCCACCGCCGCGCTGCGCCGTGCGGTCGAGAACTGAGCCGACCTTCATGACCCTTCCCAGCGAAACCCAGGCCCTGGTCGCGCGCCGCGCGCGCGTGCTCGGCCCGGCCTACCGCCTGTTCTACGAGACGCCCCTGCACCCGGTGCGCGGCGAAGGCGTGTGGCTCTACGACGCCGACGGCCAGCGCTATCTCGATGCCTACAACAACGTCGCCTCGGTGGGCCACTGCCATCCGCACGTGGTCGAGGCCATCGCGCGCCAGGCGGCCGTGCTCAACACCCACACGCGTTACCTGCACGAGGGTGTGCTCGACTATGCCGAGCGGCTGCTGGCGACGATGCCGCCGGCGCTGGCGCATGCAATGTTCACCTGTACCGGCAGCGAGGCCAACGATCTGGCGATGCGCATCGCCCGCGCGCACACCGGTGGCGACGGTCTGATCGTCACCCGCTTCGCCTACCACGGCGTGACCTCGGCGATCGCCGCCGCATCGCCATCGCTCGGCAGGTTCGTGCAGCTCGGCGACGCGGTGCGCACGGTTCCCGCGCCCGACGGATATCGCGTCGCGCCGGCCGACATCGGCCGTGTGTTCGCGGCCGGGGTGCGCGAAGCCATTGCCGATCTGCAGCGCCGGGGCCTGCGCCCGGCGGCGCTGATGGTCGACACGGTGTTCTCGAGCGACGGCATCTTCACCGACCCGCCGGGTTTCCTGGCCGAGGCGGTCGACGTGGTGCGCGAAGCCGGCGGCATCTTCATTGCCGACGAGGTACAGCCCGGGCTCGGCCGCACCGGCGAGGCGATGTGGGGCTTCCAGCGCCACGGTGTCGTGCCCGACATCGTGAGCATGGGCAAACCGCTCGGCGCCGGCCATCCGCTGGCCGGCATCGCCGTGCAGCCCGAGGTGCTGGCCGCGTTCGGCCGCGAGTGCCGCTACTTCAACACCTTCGGCGGCAATCCGGTGTCGATGGCCGCCGGCATGGCGGTGCTCGACGTGGTCGAGCGCGAAGGCCTGCTGGCCAATGCGTTGCGCGTCGGCGCCTACCTGCGCGGGCGCATCGCCCAACTGGCGCAGCGGCACGCGCTGATCGGCGACGTGCGCGGGGCCGGCCTGTTCGTCGGTGTCGAACTCGTCACCGACCGCGCCGCGCGTACGCCGGCCCCCGCCGAGGCCGTGCGTGTGGTCAACGGCCTGCGCGAGCGTGGCGTGCTGCTGAGCGCCACCGGCGAACACGCCAACACCTTGAAGATCCGCCCGCCGATGGTGTTCACGCAGACGCATGCCGACCTGCTGGCCGACACGCTGGACGGCGTGCTGCAGACGCTCTAGCTGCGAGGGGCGCCGCCGTGGGCCGGCGGGCGCTCAGAACGTGCGAAAGAACCGTCGCGAGCGGTCCGAGGTCAGGTCGAGGACCGGAGCCGTACTGACGTACGGCGAGGACCGCAGGCCTGAGATCGGGTCGCGCAGCAGGTTCGTTCGTATGTTCTCAGTTCTGCAGGATCTTGCTGCCCCGCAGCGCGATGTCCTTCGACGCCTTGACGCTGACCTTGCCGTCGCCTTCGATCGTGATGTCGCGGCCCTTGATGACGACGGTGCCGTCCTTCTTCAGCAGCACGCTGGCGTGGCCGACCACGAACTCCAGGGAATCTGCGGCCTCGATCCGCACGTTCTTGGCCACGGTGACGGTCAGGTTCTGGCCGATGGAGACGCTGCGGTTCTTGCCCACCGTCAGCGTCTGGTTCGACTGGACCGTGGTGCTGTCGTTGCGCAGCACCTGCACCTGCTTGTCGCCGCCGACGGTCAGCGTGTCGTTCGCGCCCACCGCCACGTCGCGATTGCCCGGGATCTGTTCGCCTGCCATGCTCTGCCCCTCGCCGGCGACCGGCCGGCGCTGCAGGATGATATGCGGGCCCGCGAGGGGCGAGGGGGTCAGCGGTCCAGGAAGTCGCGGACCAGCTTGCCGGTGGCGGCGGGGTTCTCCTCCATGATCCAGTGGCCCGATGCCGGCACGACGCCTCCGGTCACGTTGTCGGAGGCGGCGCGCATCACCGTCGCCATCATCGGGCCGAAGGACTTCTCGCCGCCCAGTGCCAGCACCGGCATCTTCAGCTTGCCGCTCGCCAGGAACGCGCGGTTGTCGATGGCGTCCTGGTCGAACGCGGCGAACTGTGCGAACCCGGAATGCATCGCCCCCGGCCGCGCATACAGTGCCGCGTAGTGCGTGCGCGCCGCTTCGGTGAAGCGTTCGGGCGAGGCCGAGAACTCGTTCCAGAAACGGTCGAGGTAGATGCGCTCGCGGCCCGCCACCAGGCGTTCCATGTCGGGGCCGCCGAAGCGGAAGTGCCACAGCAGCGGGTTCTTCAGGATCTCTTCCCACGGGCCGACGCCCGGCACGGGCGCATCGATCAGCACCAGGCGGCGCACCCGCTCGGGGCTCTGCGCCGCGACCTGGAAGGCCACCATGTTGCCGATGTCGTGCGCGACCACGTCGGCCTGCTGCACGCCCAGCGCGTCCATCACGCCGCGCACGTCGGCCGCCTGCGTCTTCTTGTCGAAGCCGCTGCTCGGCTTGGCCGACAGGCCGAGGCCGCGCAGGTCGGGAACGATCACCGTGTGGTCGCGTGCCAGATCGGCCGCAAGCGGCACCCACATGTCGCCGGTCTCGCCGTAACCGTGCAGCAGCACGACAGCCGGCCCGGTGCCGCCGGAGCGCACGTGGATCGTGGTGCCGTTGGTGGCCACCTCGCGCTGCGTGAAGCCGGCCGGAAAGCCGAAGCCCTGTGCGGCCGCAGGGCCGGGCGCGGTGATGAACGCCATCGATGCGAGCAGGAAACCGAGGTAGTTGCGCATGTGATTCTCCTTGTGTGCGGTGGGCCCGCGCGCGACAGGCGTTGCGGGATGCGGCAAGTGTCCCGGAACGCTGCGCCGCGGACTAGCCTGAAACGGGGGCAATCAGCTTCAACCAGCAGTTTAAGATCGGGCCATGGCGCAAATGCAGCATCTGGTGTCGTTCGTGCAGACCGCCGAGCAGGGCAGTTTCTCGGCGGCGGCCCGCGTGCTCGGGCTGACCCCGGCCGGCGTCAGCAAGAACGTGGCGCGGCTCGAATCGGATCTGGGCGTGCGGCTGTTCCAGCGCAGCACGCGCCGGCTGGCGCTGACCGAGGACGGCGAGCGCTTCCTGCAGCAGGTCGACCAGCCGCTGGCCACCTTGCAAGGCGCGCTCGACGGTGTGCAGCGCCGCGACGAGGCGCCGGCCGGCACGCTGAAGGTGAGCATGGGCCTGGCATTCGGCCGCAACTTCCTGGTTCCGCTGCTGGCGGAGTTCCTGGCGCGGTATCCCGCGGTGCTGCCCGACTGGCATTTCGACAACCGCGCGGTCGACCTCATCGGCGAAGGCTTCGATGCCGCGGTCGGCGGCGGCTTTCAGCTGACGCCGGGTATGGTGGCGCGCGAGCTGGCGCCGGTGCACATCGTCGCCGTGGTCTCGCCGGCCTACCTGGCCAACCGCACGCTGCCGCGCCAGCCCGACGACCTGGGCGAGTGGGATGGCATCATGCGCCGCTCGTCACCGACCGGCAGGGTGCGCCCCTGGACGCTGAAGTCGCGGCGCGCGGCCGAGCAGCCCGTGCCATGCCGGCCGCGGCTGATCTTCAGCGACCCCGAGGCCATCGCCCATGCGGCCCGCGCCGGCCTGGGCGTGGCGCTGCTGCCGATGCCGTTCGCCTTCGGGTTCCTGCAGAGCGGCGAACTGGTGCGCCTGCTGCCGGGTTGGTACAGCGACGCCGGACCGTTGTCGATCTACTACCCGAGCCGCAAGCAGATGCCCGCGAAGACGCGGGTGTTCGTCGACTTCGTGCTCGAACGATTCCGCGAAGCCGGCTTCGCCCGCCTGGTCGACGGCCGCTGACCGCGGCGCCGGGCCGCCGCCTCAGCGATCGGCCTCGATGCGGGTGACCGTGAGCGCGCCGCCGATGCGCTCGGCGGCGAAACGCAGCTTGTCGCCCTCGCGCACGGTCTCCAGCAGCTTCGGGTCGGCGACGCGGAAGCTCATCGTCATCGCCGCCATGTCGAGGTTGGGAATGGCGCCGTGGCGCAGCGTGAGCTTGCCGGCTTCGCGGTCGACCTTGCGGACCTCGGCCGGCACCAGTGGGGCGCTCTGCGGGGATGGCGGGGCGGGCTGCACGGTCTGTGCCTGTGCTGCAACGACGACGGTCGCCAGCGCGGCGATGAGGGTGGAACGCATGCCTGGCATGGTGGACTCCTGGATTTGCATGGATGGGGTTGGGGTGAGGTCGTCAGTGACCGGTGTGGCCACCCGGATGGCCGATGGGCTTGCGCACCTGCACGGTCGTGCCGCTGGCCGGCGCCGCATCGGCGCGCGGGGGCGGCGGCATCGCGCCGTCGTATTCGTAGGCCTGCGATTGCGGCGGGTGGCGGTACCAGCCGGGGTCGCGGTAGTCGCCCGGCGGCTGGTCGTCGCGCACCTTCACTACGCTGAACATGCCGCCCATGCCGATGGCGCCGAACGGGCCCTGGCCGGTCATCATTGGCAGCGTGTTGTCGGGCAGCGGCATCTCCATCTGCGCCATGTCGGCCATGCCCTTGTCGCCCATCACCATGTAGTCGGGGATCAGCGCCTTCACCCGTTCGGCGATGCCGCTGTGGTCCACGCCGATCAGCGTGGGCACACCGTGGCCCATGGCGTTCATTGTGTGGTGCGACTTGTGGCAATGCAGCGCCCAGTCGCCGGCGACCGCGTCGAACTCGATGGCGCGCATCTGGCCTACCGCGATGTCGGTGGTCACCTCGGGCCAGCGCGCCGTCTTCGGCACCCAGCCGCCATCGGTACCGGTCACCTCGAAGTGCGGGCCGTGCAGGTGGATCGGGTGGTTGGTCATCGTCAGGTTGCCGACGCGGATGCGCACGCGGTCGCCGGTGCGCGCCACCAGCGGATCGATGCCGGGGAAGGCGCGGCTGTTCCAGGTCCACAGGTTGAAGTCGAGCATCGTGCTGATGCGCGGCGTGGTGCTGCCGGGCTCGATGTCGTAGGCGTTCAGCAGGAACACGAAGTCGCGGTCGACCTGGTAGGTCCGCGGGTCGCGGGGGTGCACGATGAACGCGCCCATCATGCCCATCGCCATCTGCGTCATCTCGTCGGCATGGGGGTGGTACATGAACGTGCCGGCACGCTGCAGCGCGAACTCGTAGACGAAGGTCTTGCCGACGCGGATCGGCGGCTGCGTGAGGCCGCTGACACCGTCCATGCCCGACGGCACCAGCAGGCCATGCCAGTGCACGCTGGTTTCCTCGGGCAGCCGGTTGGTGACGAAGATGCGCACGCGGTCGCCTTCCACCGCCTCGATGGTGGGCCCGGGGCTCTGGCCGTTGTAGCCCCACAGCCTGGCCTTCATGCCCGGGGCGATTTCGCGCACCACGGGTTCGGCGACCAGATGGAACTCCTTCACGCCATCGACCATGCGCCAGGGCAGCGACCAGCCGTTCAGCGTCACGACCGGCCGGAACGGCCGCCCGCTGGCAGGCAGGGGCGGCGGCTGCATCTGCGCCGAGGTCTGCGTCACGGCTTCGGGCAGCGAGGCGGCGCCGATCCGGCTCACGGCGGCCGTGGCCAGCAGCGATGCGCCGGCGTTGCGCATGAAATGTCTGCGGGGGGTGTTCATGGGGCGCCCTCAGTAAGGGTGTCGGTGCGGGGCGAGCGGCCCATGACGGCGGTGTGCAGCGCGGCGTCGGCCACCCAGTAGTCGCGCAGCGCTTCGACATAGGCGGTGACGCTGGCCACCTGCTCGCGCGCGTCGGCCAGCAGTTCAAACGGTCCGATCAGCATGCCGTTGTAGCGCAGCAGGTTTTCTTCGGAGATGCGTTTGCGCAGCGGCACGATGTCGTCGCGGTAGTGCTGTGCCAGCGCGAACGCGCTGCGGTAGGCCGCATACGATTCGCGCACTTCCGACCGGGCTTGCAGCGCGATCTCGGCGGTGCGCTGCACGGCCTGCAGGTGACGCGCCTCCGCGGCGGCCAGGCGTGCGTCGCCGGAGTCGAAGATCGGCAGCGTCAGCGCGATCGTGTAGCCGTCGGCGCGGCCGGCGCCGGTCTCGCTCTTGTTGCGGTAACCGGCCTGCAGCACGTCGACCCAGCGCGTCGCGCGCGTGAGCCCGAGCGATGCGGCCAGCGCGTCGGTCGATCGCCGTGCCATCAGCACGTCGAGGCGCTGCGCCATCGCGGTCTGTTCCGCGGCCTGCAGTTCGGACGGCTGGCGCGGCAGATCGGGCAGCCGCTCCGGCAGCGCAAACGCAGGCTGCGAGCCATCCAGGCCGAGCAGCCGTGTGAGCCGTTCGCGCCGGGCCAGCGCCTGTTGCTGCGCGCGGGCCGATTGCACCGTGGTATCGGCGAGAAAGGCCTGCTCGCGCAGCAGTGCCAGCTTCGGCACATTGCCCGCGGCCAGCATGCGCGCGGCCAGGTCGTGCGAGGCTTCGGCCGCCAGCTGCACCTGGCCGGCGTAGCGCAGCGTCTCCTGGGCGGCCACCGCCATGAAGTAGGCACGGCGCGTGTCGGCGGCCAGGCCTACGGCGTCGTAGGCGGCACGCAGCCGGGCCTGCTCGAAGCGCTGCTCTTCGACCTGGCGGGCCAGCGGCATCGCCAGCAGGCCCAGCACGTCGAAGACGACGCTGCGTTCGATCTCGACCGTGCCGCCGTCAGCGCGCAGCCGACCGAAGCCGAGCGAGGGGTTGCGCAGGCGGCCGGCCTGGACGAGGTCTGATTCGGCGATGCGCAGCTCCTGGAAGCTGGCCTGCAGGCCGGGGTTGTGGAGCAGGGCGAGTTCGACCGCCGCATCGGCCGTGAGCGGCTGGCCGAGCAGTTCGCTGGTGCGCGCCCGGGTGCTGTCGGGGGCGTCGCCGGTACGGTGCCAGGTTGGGGTCTGGCCAGTGCGGTCCCGCGTGAGGCGTGCGACGTCGGCGAAGCCGCTGTCGGCCGACAGGCTGGAACAGCCGGCCAGCACGATCGCAGCCAGCACGGCGCCAGTCGATCTGAGCGTCAAGGTGGTCATGGCGCAAAACATCTGAAGACCGCTGCGCGTCGTGCGCGCATTGGCGAAAGCCCGTGCAGCGTGCGCACGGGTGCTGGCGGCCTCGTGCAGGAGGCCGTGGCGGAGTCAGATGCTTCGGGGAGGCCGCTCCGGCCCGTCCGAAAGGAAGCTCGGCGGGCCTGCGGAGAACGAGGGGAACGCGATGGCGGTCAGCGCGTGCGGCGCCGCGATCGAAGGCGCGGCACTCGGCAGGCCGGTGACGCCGCAGAACACGGCGCACAGCGTGCAGGCGCTGGCAAGCGATGCCGTCGCCGTGTCGGCGGGTGCATGCGGGGGCGCCGGCTCGGCGTGGTGCAGGGGTTCGGCGTGCCCCATGTGCATGGCCATCGTGGCGTCGGCGCCGTGTACATGGGCATCGGCGGTGGCCTGTCCATGGTGCAGCGGCGTTGCGGCCGTGTGCGCCGCACCGACGGCGCACAGCATGCCGCCGGCCACCGCACCCCGGATGGGGAGCAGCACGGACAACAGCACCAGCAGGAAGATCCGAAAATGTTGCACGAGGAAGGGCCGGGTCGATGGAGAAACCACGCAAGCCGGCGCACGAATCACTGGCCGCATTCTGCACCTTGCCCCCGTGGCAAGGTCAAGCGGCGACGTCGAGGGGCCAAGGCGGCGCTGAAGTGTCGAATAATCGAAATGCCCTGCCACCTTCCAGAAAGCCCGCTTGACACTCCATGCCCATGCCGGCTGATCCCTCGCTCACCCGCCTGCTGCGCGCGCTGCTGCACGGCCCGCGGACCGCTGCGCTGGGCAGCCTGACCGACGACGGCCTGCCGCAGGTCTCGATGCTGCCGTTCGCCGTGGTGACGTCGCAGGCCTGCCTGGCAGTGCACGTCAGCGGGCTGGCGGCACACACCCGCCATCTCGCGTCGCGGCCGCGCGCGTCGCTGATGGTCGCCGCCGCCGAAATGCCGGGCCAGCCGGTGCACGCACTGCCGCGCTGCACGCTCGATGTGCAGGCCGTGTTCGTGGAGGCGGGTACGCCGCTGGCACGGGCCTGCCGCACGGCCTATCTGAAGCGGTTTCCCGAGGCCGAGCCGATGACGCACTTCGCCGATTTCAGGTTCGTGGCGTTGACACCACTGGGCGGGCGCCACATCGCGGGTTTCGGTGCGGCGCGCAACGTCGGCGCGGACGAACTCGCGCGGGTGCTGCGGGCCCGGCCACGCGCGCCGAAGCGCCCGCCTGCACCGTGACGCGCGTTCCCGACACGACCGCCGCCGCTCCGATGGACTCCACCCTGGCGCAACTGCAGGCCGGCCGGCTCGCCGGCACGCGGCGGCTCGACCTGAGCTGCGGGCTGCAGCACTTCCCGCGCGAGATCTTCGACCTGGCCGACAGCCTGGAGGTGCTCAACCTCTCGGACAACGCGCTCGATAGCCTGCCGGACGATCTGCCCAGGCTGCACCGCCTGCGCGTGCTGTTCTGCTCGGCCAACCGCTTCACCACGTTGCCAGCGGTGCTGGGCCAGTGCCCGCAACTGGAGATGGTGGGCTTCAAGTCGAACCGGATCGCCGAGCTGCCCGCCGCTGCCTTCCCACCGGCATTGCGCTGGCTGATCCTCACCGACAACTGCATCGAACTGCTGCCCGCCGCCATCGGCAACTGCGCCCGGCTGCAGAAGCTGATGCTGGCCGGCAACCGGTTGCGGGCGCTGCCGGCGCAACTGGCATCCTGCCAGCGGCTGGAGCTGCTGCGCATCGCCGCCAACGCGCTGACGGAGCTGCCCGCCTGGCTGGCGACGATGCCGCGGCTGGCCTGGCTGGCCTATGCGGGCAATGCCGTCGGCGAGGTGCCGCCCGCCGTATCGCCCGCATCCATCGATTGGTACACGCTGACCTTGCAGCAGTTGCTGGGCGAGGGCGCGTCGGGCGTGATCCACCAGGCGCGCTGGGAGCCGCCTGGCGCGCCCGCCGCCGCGGTGGCCGTCAAGCTGTTCAAGGGCGCGGTCACCAGCGATGGCTGGCCGCGCAGCGAGCTGGCGGCCAGCCTGGCCGCTGGCGCGCACCCGCACCTGATCCCGGTCGAAGGCCGGCTGGCGCAGCACCCCGCCGGTACCGAAGGGCTGGTGATGCAGCGCGTTCCTCCCAGCTTCGGCACGCTGGCCGGGCCGCCGAGTCTGGCATCGTGCACACGCGACGTGTATGCGGCCGGCGTGCGTTTCGCACCCGGCGTCGTATGGCGCATCGCGATGGCGGCCGCGTCGGCCGCCGCCCATCTGCACGCCCGCGGCATCCTGCATGGCGACCTGTACGCGCACAACCTGCAGTGCGATGCCGAGGGGCGCTGCGTGCTCGGCGACATGGGCGCGGCATCGTTTCTGCCGGCCGACCCGTCCCAGGCGCAGGCCTTGCAGCGGCTGGAGGTGCGCGCCTTCGGCTGCCTGCTCGAGGAGCTGCTCGACCATCTGGACGGTGTGGCGAGCTATGCCGCACCGTCGGCCTGGACCTCGCTGCGCGACGCGTGCCTGCAGCCCGACACGGTGCGGCGGCCGCTGTTTGCGGAGATCGTGCAGGCACTGCAGTCTGCACCGCTGCCCGAGCAGATAGCTGGTTAGGCGTGTGCTGCGGTCCGTGCGCGCAGCAGCCCTGCGAGCCGGGCGATCGCGGCCTCGGCCGAGTCGGCAAGCGCGGCCGATTGCGACAGCATCAGGTTGATGCGCTGGCCCAGCCCCTCGACCATCACACCGCTGTCCGTCTCGCGCAGCGTGCCGTCGGCATCCGGCGTGCAGGGCAGGGCCGCGGCTACGCGCTCCGCGTAGGTGCCGGACGGCACGCCGTAGCCGACCACCGGCTTGCCGAGCGCGATGGCAAAGCCGACCTCGAACACCGTGCCCGAGTCGGGCTCGTGCCCGCGGAACGGAGCCAGGTTGGCCACCACGCCGTCGGCCGCGCGGATCAGCGCGACATTGCCGTCGTAGATGCGGCGCGCCAGTGCGGCGTCGCTGCCGGTGAAGCCGGCAGCCAGCCCGCCGTCGGACGGCGGCAGGCCTTCGAGGCCGAGCGTGGTGCAGTGCCCGCACAGCTGGCGGTAGATCTGCTCGGCGTCCTTGAAGAAGATGTCGGGGCCGGCCAGGTAGATGCGCGGCGGGGCTGCGGCTTCAGGCACCGGGGGCCTTCCGCACGGGGTCGGTGTCGGGTGCGGCCAGGGCCAGTTCGGCCAGCCGCAGCGCGCCCTGCAGCGAGCTGGCCCCGGCGATGAACCGCCCGTTGTGGCAGAACACCGCATCGGCCACGCCACTGACTGCCGCCAGCTCGGCCAGGCGCAGGCCGGCCCAGGCGCGGGGCAGGTCCTTGCGTGCGACGAACGAGTGCGGCTCGACCGTGACCACGTGGACCTGGTACTGCTTGTCGCTCGAATCGGGGTACACCACGTAGAGCACCTCGGGCATCTCGGTTGCGACCACCTCGCTCCAGGGCAGGCCGCCGCGCGGCATCACCAGCACCCGGCCGTCCAGCGTGCGCTCTGCATCGCGCACCAGCTGGGCGCCCTGGTAGTCGGCGCGCAACTGGTCGAGCGAGGCCAGCAGCAGCTGCGTCGTCAGCGCGACGGCGCGGTGGAAGTTGTCGAACGCGGCCTGCTCGCTCTGTTCGGCGCCGCCGCGCCGGTCCCAGGTGGTGTTGAACTGGGACAGCAGGGCCGACAGCCCGAACAGGCCAGGTGCACCGTGCGCGGCGCCGGTGTCGGCGCGGTCCAGGTGCTGCACGAGTTGCTGGTCGAGCGCATCGGCCACGCTCTGCGCCAGCGCCGCGTCCTGCAGGCCGAACAGGCGCTCGACCAGCGCCGGGCCGTGGGCGGTCCAGACCAGGCCGGCGCTGGCGTAGACCACGCCGCTGGCGCGGGCGCCGGTGAAGCCCTTCTGATGGTGGTCGAAGCGGCCGCGGGCCGCATCCCATTCGCCGCCGACGTCGACGGCGAAGTCGGCCGCAGCGATCGTCGGCAGGTCGCGCGTGCGCACGAGCTCGGCGCCGGGGTGGAGCTGCATCAGCACGGCGACGCCGAACACGTCGTCGGCGTGGAACGAGCCGTTGTGGGTGGCGATGCGGATCGGCGCACCGGAGGAGGTAGGGACGGGAGTGGGGGTGTTCTGCACAGTCATGGCGAAGAGCATACGGCCTTCGCCACCCCCGGCCCGCCCCGCCGGGATTTCAGGGCTCGATGTAGCAGTTCAGGCGCTGCAGCGTCGCGTCGACCCAGGAGGTGTCGTTGGTGCCGGCCTGGATCTCGGCCACCATCTTCTTCTCGAGCGCGGTCTTGGCCGTGGCAGCCTGGTAGATCTCGTCGACCAGGTCGTAGGGCACGCAGAGCAGACCGTCGTCGTCACCGATCACCAGATCGCCGGGCTGGATCACCATGCCGTCCAGCGACACCGGCACGTTGATCTCGCCCGGGCCGTCCTTGTACGGGCCGCGGTGCGTCACACCGGCGGCGAACACCGGGAAGTCGCTCTCGCGCAGTGCCTTGGCATCGCGGATCGCGCCGTGGATGACGAAGCCGCCCAGCCGGCGCAGGATGGCGGTGCCGGCCATGATCTCGCCGATCAGCGCGTTCGTCAGGTCGCCGCCGCCGTCGACCACGATCACATCGCCGGGCGACGCCAGTTGCAGCGCCTTGTGGATCATCAGGTTGTCGCCGGGGCGCGTCTTCACGGTGAACGCCGGGCCAGCCATCGGCGCGCCCTTGTGCATGGGGCGCAGACGGGGGCCGCCGGCAAACAGGCGCGACATGCAGTCGCTGACGTTGGCGACCGGCACTTCGAGGAACTTGTGGGCGGTCTCGAGGCTGACGGCGCGTTGGCGCTTCAGGATCTGCATTCCGATCATGGGGCTTCTTTCAAGGGGTGGCGGTGGTACAGGCACTGCAGCGCGGGTGGGCGCGCAGGCGCGGATAGACGTCGAGCGCATTGTCGGCGTAGATCCGCCGCTTCTGCGCGGCGTCGGCCTCGGGCGAGGCGTCGATGTACTTGCGGGTGTCGTCGAAGTACTGCTGCGTGGTCGGGTCGATGCCCTGCACGGCGCCCACGGTCTCGGAGGCGAACAGCACGTTCTTCGTCGGCAGCACGCGCAGCAGCAGGTCGATGCCGGCCTGGTGGTAGACGCAGGTGTCGAAGAACACGTTGCGCAGCACCTTCTCCTCGAGCGGCGGCATGCCGTTGTCGACCGCGATGCCGCGGTAACGGCCCCAGTGGTAGGGCACGGCACCGCCGCCGTGCGGGATGACGAACTTCAGCGTCGGAAAGTCCTTCAGGATGTCCGAGGTCATGAACTGCACGAAGGCCGTGGTGTCGCCGTTGATGTAGTGCGTGGCGACGGCCGGCACGAAGTGCGGGTTGCACGAGCCGCTCACGTGGACCATGGCCGGCACGTCCAGCGCCACCAGCTTCTCGTACAGCGGGTACCACCAGTCCTTGTCGGACAGCGGCGGGTCGCTCCAGCGGCCGCCGGACGGATCGGGGTTGAGGTTCGCGCCGATGAATCCGTATTCCTCGACGCAGCGCGTCAGCTCGTCGAACACGCGCTGGCCCGGCCGCACACCGGCCGCTTGCGGCAGCTGGCAGACGCCGACAAAGTGGTCGGGGTAGAGCTGGCAGACGCGGCGCACCAGGTCGTTGTTGTAGCGCGCCCATTGCACATTGGTCTCTTCGTCGCCGAAGTGGTGGTCCATGCCCAGCGCGCGCGGCGAGAAGATCGTCAGGTCGACGCCGCGTTCGCGCATCTTGCGCAGCTGGTTCTCCTCGATGCCCTTGCGGATCTCGTCGTCGCTGACGGCCGGCGGCGCCAGCGTGGGCGCGCGGCCGGTGCGCTGGAACTCGGCGATCTGCTGCGTGCGGAACGCGGCCACCTGCGGCGGCGTGGTGGTGAAGTGGCCGTGGCAGTCGATGATCATGGGCGGGTCAGGTCGAGAAGTCGAGTTTGATCTTGGAGAGGAAGTCCTTCATGAACTTCGCCTCGTCCTGGATGCGGGCCACGGTCTCGGCGCGCGACAGCGTGAGCGGCTCCAGGCCGTTGGCGCGCAGCTTGGCCGCGATCACCGGGCTGTTGACCGAGGCCATCGTGGCGGCGTACATCGCGGCCACCACGTCGGGTGGCGTGGACGCGGGCGCGAACATGCCGATCCACGAGGGGATCGACGCGCCCTTGAACACGTCGACCAGCGACGGGATGCCGGGCAGGCTCTTCGACGTGGTCGGCTGTGCGATGGCGATCCAGTGCAGCTTGCCGGCCGCGACCATCGGCCCGCCGACAGGGATGGTGGTGAACACCGCATCGATGTGGCCGCCGGCGGCGTCGGCCATCATCGGCGCGCCGCCCTTGTACGGGACCTGGATCACGTCCAGCCCGGCCGAGCGTTCGAGCAGCAGCGCCGCCAGATGGTGCGGCGTGCCGGTGCCGGCCAGGCCGATGCGCAGCCGTGCGCCCGGGGCGCGGGCCTTGGCGAGGAACTGGTCGAGCGTGCGGACCTCCAGGTGGGCTGCCGCGGCCAGCACCAGGATCATGTCGGCCATCGCGCAGACGGGCACCATGTCCTTGAACGGGTCGGCCACTTTCGACGTGAGCTGCGGCACGAAGGCATTGGTCGTCAGCAGCGAGTTCGCGAAGACGCCGTACACGCCGGCATCGGCCGGCTGGCGGGCAACGAACTCCATCGCGATGTTGGCGGCAGCGCCGACGCGGTTCTCCACCACGGTGGTCATGCCGGCCTGCATCAGTCCATCGGCTGTGGTGCGGGCCGCGAAGTCGGCCACGCCGCCGGCGGGGTAGCCGCAGATCAGCCGCAGCGGGCGGCCGCTCAGCAGCTGGACTTGGGCAGGGGTCTGGGCCAGCGCGGCGCCGAGTGGCCATGCGCCCGCCAGCGCAGTGCCCAGGGCGGACAAGGCGGCTCGTCTGTACATCGTTGTCTCCGGTGGGCGGTGCGTCGGCGAGGTGCCGCGCTCCGCTGTTTTGAAGCCTGCATCTTCTCCCTCCGCCGTCGGAGACGACAAGCGATATATTCTCACCCTTTACATTCCTGCAAGGCATGAATCCGAGCCTGAAGCAACTGGAGGCGCTGCACTGGGTCGCCAAGCTTGGCGGGTTCCAGGCCGCGGCCGCGCGCCTGCACACCACGCAGTCGGCGGTGTCCAAACGCATCGCCGAACTCGAGACCATCCTGGGCCGGTCGCTGTTCGACCGCAGCCGCCGCAGCGCGCAGTTGACGGCCGAGGGCCGGCGCCTGGCCACGGGTGCCGAGGAGATGCTGGCCTTGCACGAACGGCTGCTGACCGAGCCGCAGGAGCCGCGCCGGTTCCAGGGCGTGTTCCGGCTCGGGGCGAGCGAGCTGATCGGCATGACCTGGTTGCCGGCGTTCCTGCACCGGGTGCGCGCGGCCTATCCGGGCGTGCTGTTCGAGGTCGACGTCGACCACGGTGGCCGGCTGCTCGAAAAGCTGAACCAGGGCCGCTTCGATCTCGCACTGGTGCCGGGGCCCATGTGGGGCCGCCTCTTCGACGGCGTGCCGCTGCGCACGCTGAACCGCTGCTGGATGGCCAGCCCGGCGCTGGGCGTGCCGCAGCGCGTGCTGACGGTCGAGGAACTGTCGGCCTATCCGATCGTGTCGCAGTACCCGGACACGGTGCACGCCCAGTTGCAGAGCGCCTGGTTCCACCGCAACGGCTTCCTGATGCAGGGCGTGATGCGCGCGGGCAGCTTCTCGGTGCTGGGCCGGCTGGTGCTGGCCGGGCTGGGCGTGGGCCAGTTGCCGGTCGGCTACTTCCACGATGCGCTGCACGACGGCCGGCTGGTGCGGCTGCGCACGACCCCCACCTTGCCCAACGTGCGTTACTTCGCCGTGCACCGGCGCGAGGTGGCGCACGAACTGGCGCCGGTGCTGGCGAAGATCGCCAAGGCCGAATGCGATTTTTCGGCGGGGGCGGTCGGCGCCGGCGCGGGCTGAAACCTGGCAGTGCCTACCAGCCCAGGCCCAGGTGCAGCGGCAGGTACACCGCCATGCCGGCGATGATGGTGCCGAACACGTCCTTGCGCCAGTAGTACCAGGCCGCGCCCACCGCCGCGGCGAACAGCCGCGCGTCCAGCAAGGTGCTGATCAGCCGGCCCTGGGTCATGACCATCTCGGGCACGACCACGGCGGCCATCGCCGCCACCGGCGCGAACTGCAGGCCGCGCTGCAGCCAGGTCGGCAGCGGCCAGGGTTTGCTGGACAGGAAGAAGAACGAGCGCGTGAGCACGGTTACCAGCGTCATGCCGATGATGGTGGTGACGGTCCACAGGTCGGTGCCGTTCATGCGCGGCCCTCCCGCGGGGTGGACGGTTTGCCGAGCAGCAGGCCCACGGCCACGGCCGCGGCGATCGCCACCAGGATGTTGAGCTTGAGCGGCATCGAGAAACTGGCGACGGCCGCCGCACCCGCCACGCCGGCCGCCACCACCTGCGCGCGGGTGTTCACCAGCGCGCACATGACCCCGACCAGCGCCAGGATGCCGGCGAACCCCAGCCCCCAGCTGGTGGGGATGGAGTTGCCGAGCGCGACGCCGAGCAGGGTCGAGACCACCCAGGCCACCCAGGCCGTGCTGCCGCTGGCCAGCCAGTAGGCCTCCTGCGCCTGGATCCCGGCTGCATCGGCGGCAGGCGTCGGGAAACGTTTCGTGAACAGCACGTAATTGATGTCGGCCATCAGGTAGCCGCTGAACAGCCGGCGCCAGAGCGGCTGGTGCATCACGTAGGGCCGCAGGTGGATGCTGAAGACCATGAAACGCAGGTTGACGCACAGCGACGTGGCCAGGATCACCCACATCGGTGCGCCGGCGCCGATCAGCGGGATCGAGGCCAGTTGCGAGCTGCCGGCGAACACCAGCGTGGCCATCAGCAGCACCTCGGTCATGCTCAGGCCCGACTTGACCATCGCCACGCCGGTCATCAGGCCCCAGGCCGCCAGACCAGGGACGATCGGCGCCATCTCCAGGGTTCCCTGGCGGAATTCGGCGTGGCGCAGCAGTGCCTTCACCGGCCGATCCAGCGATGGCGGCCTACTGGCCGCGCGGTGTGGTGAGAGCCGCGTGCGGTACAGGCCGCGGAGGAATCGAACGTCCACATAGGTTGCATAGGCTAACAGGCTGCTGTGGCCCCTGCAGGGGCGCGCAGCAGGACGTGTGCGAACCATTTTGTAGTTGTAACAAATAAACACAAAAGTAAATCAAGGCGCTACACTGATTTGGCGACCTGCCTTGCGACGCCGCTTCTGCAGGGAGCGCGCCCTGCAGTCCATCCGTCAGCCGATCGTTTTGTCTTGAGCGGCCGTCGCAGCGGCCTCGAACCATGGAGGTGTTCCCGATGAGCAATGGAAGCATGAAGGTGTCCAGCCGCCTGACCCTGGGCTTTGGTGCCGTGGTCGCTTTGCTGGTGGTGATCGCTGCGGTCGGCGTGTGGCGGCTGGCCGAGGTCAACACCGCGATGGACGTGGCACTGAACGACCGGGTGCCCAAGGTCGACAAGATGGAAGAGGTGTCGTTCATGTCGATGGACAACGCCCGCATCGTGCGCAACATCGTCCTGATTGCCGACGAGAAGGGCAAGGCGTCGAACAAGGTCCTGTACGACAAGAACAATGCGGCGGCTGAAGAGATCCTCGAGACGCTGCAGAAGAGCGTGCACAACCCGACAGCCATCGAACTCATAGCCGACACCAGGGCCAAGCGTGCCGCCTACAGCGACTACTCGAAGGAGGTGATCCAGCTGGGGCTGGCCGGCAAGACCGATGAAGCCACCACGGTGCTGTACGGCGATGGCTACAAGACGCAGGCGGCCTTCTTCGCGGCGCTGCGCAAGCTGGTGGACCACGAAAAGCAGCTGGTGCGCGAGAGCACCGAGGCGTCGCATGCAAGCTACCTGTCGGCGCGCGCCGTGATTATCGGCCTGGGTGTGCTGGCCTGCGCGCTGGCGGCCGTGATTGCCTTCACGATCACCCGCAGCCTGACCCGCGAACTGGGCGGCGAACCCAGCACCGCCGCGAGCCTGGCCACCGCCGTGGCGCAGGGCGACCTGCGGGCCCGTATTGCCACACGCGACGGCGACAACGCCAGCCTGATGGCCCAGTTGAA
The DNA here is from genome assembly GCA_965279475.1 of Pseudorhodoferax sp. Classification (GTDB taxonomy): domain Bacteria; phylum Pseudomonadota; class Gammaproteobacteria; order Burkholderiales; family Burkholderiaceae_C; genus Pseudorhodoferax. Next base: position 4,856,320 of record CBDIIA010000003.1, on the reverse strand, counting down.
GGCCATGCAGGAGAGCCTGGTTCGGGTGGTATCGACCGTGCGGCAGGGCGCCGATGGCGTGGCGACGGCCAGCGCACAGATCGCGCAGGGCAACAGCGATCTGTCGGGCCGCACCGAGCAGCAGGCCAGTGCGCTGCAGGAGACCGCGGCGTCGATGGAGCAGCTCAGCTCCACCGTCCGGCAGAACGCCGACAACGCGCGCCAGGCCAACCAGCTGGCGATGAGTGCGTCCACCGTGGCGGTACAGGGCGGCGAGGTCGTGAGCCGGGTGGTCGACACGATGAAGGGCATCAACGACAGCAGCAAGAAGATTGCCGACATCATCAGCGTGATCGACGGCATCGCGTTCCAGACCAACATCCTCGCGCTCAACGCGGCCGTCGAGGCCGCCCGCGCCGGCGAGCAGGGGCGTGGCTTCGCGGTCGTCGCCAGCGAGGTGCGCAGCCTGGCTGGGCGCAGCGCCGAGGCCGCCAAGGAGATCAAGAAGCTGATCATCGACAGCGTGGAGCGTGTGGAGCAGGGCACGGCGCTGGTCGACCAGGCCGGCATCACGATGACCGAGGTGGTCGGCAGCATCCGCCGTGTGACCGACATCGTGGGGGAGATCAGCGCCGCCAGCCACGAACAGGCCTCCGGCGTCGCGCAGATCGGCGACGCCGTCACGCAGATGGACCAGGCCACACAGCAGAACGCGGCGCTGGTCGAGGAGATGGCGGCCTCGGCGGCAAGCCTCGAGAGCCAGGCCAGGGAACTGGTGCAGGCCGTGGCCGTGTTCAACCTGTCGCAGGAGGGGGGTGCCGTGGCCGCGCCGCCGCGCGCCGTTGCCCCCACGCCGCGCGCGGCCCCGGTCCGGCAGATCGCCCCGGCGCGTGCCACCGCCGACAAGCCCGCGAAGAGTGTCAAGGTCGCAGCACCCGCACGGCCGCGTGGTGCCGTCGTGGCGCTGGTGCCGGCTGCCGCTGCCGCCGGGGGCGGCGACTGGGAAAGTTTCTAGCCGGGTCCGCCGGCTGCGTCAGGCTTGTGCTTCTGCGGCACCGCGCGTGTCGCCGCGCCGGATCTCGGCCTGCAGCGCGCTGCTGCAGATGTCGCCCAGGTCGCGGTAGGCCGGGGCCATCTGGTCGAGCAGCCGGCCGGTGGCGCCCCAGCTTTCGAAGTACGTCTTCCACTGCCGCACGGCGCCCCACACCTGGCGCACGATGGCCAGCGCGTCGGCGCGCTGTGGCATGAACACCGCGTGTGCCGACATCGCGTTGTCGAGCGTCGCGAGCTTGCCCTGTTCGCCCACGCCCAGGTGCAGGAAGCGGTCGAACGCGACGCCGGGGCGCGGCACCACGTCGTACAGCGGGCTCAGGCGCCAGCCGGGCAGGGCCGGGTCGCGCACGAAGGCCTGGTTGCGCAGGTGGTCGTCGTCGTTGCTGACGAAGATGTTGAAGACCATGCGGGCGAACAGCTCCTCGACGTTGGCGCGGATCGCGACCGGGTGCGCGTGGCGGCGCACCGCCTGCACCAGGTCGGCGTAACTCTTCTCGCGCGACTCGAACTCATCGCAGCCGACCAGCGTGAGGCCGCTGATCAGCGGCAGCCGGTGCTCCTGCCGCTGCTCGCCCGTGCCCTGCCAGCTGCGGTCGAAACGGCGGATCAGCAGCACGGGTTTGCCGCCCAGGTCGGCCACCCTGGACTCGGGCACGTGCATGCCGCACAGCGCGGCCAGGCGCAGCGTGCGGTGCTCGGCTTCGGCCACGTCGAACGTATCGCCCTGGCTCGGGAACTTGGCGAGCCAGAGCACGCCCTCGTCGTCGCGCACCGAGGCCTTGGGGCGTGCGCCGCCGGCACTGGCACCGGCGCCGAACATGTCGGCCAGCTGCGCCGGCACGGCCTCGCCCAGCTCGATGCGCTCGGCCGCCTCGAGCAGGTAGCCGAGCGATTGCACGCCGCTGGCGCCCGAGCCCGCGGGGCTGGTCAGGTCTTCCCGCACGTCGAGCGCGCCCACGCGGTCGCTGCCGGCGCCCAGCAGGTATTCGCTTTCGGGCAGGCTGTTGGCGGGCACACGCCGGTGCGCCTCGATCACGCGGCGGCCCCAGGCGTCGGGCGCGGCATCGCGCACCGCGCCGAACTGCGTGAGGCCGTTGGCGGGAAAGAACTCGACACCACGGGCCTCGGCCGCGTGGTCGGCGTCGCGCAGCGGCAGGCTCACCGGGTCGATCTCGAAGTGCTGGGGCCGCGCCAGGTACTGCGTGCCGTAGCTGAACTTCGACGCGGTGACCGCGGCATGGTCCTCGGTCAAGGTGAGGCGCCCGCCGGGCACGAAGCCGTCCCCGAGATGGGTGAAGACGATCAGTTCGCGCTGGGGCATGTCAACAGCCCTGCGGCGGAGTGCGAGATGGCATCTAGAAGTCCAGTTTCTTGAGTTCGGCTTCGGACAGCGTGCGCACACGCTGCGTGGCCTCGGCCTGGCCCAGTGCGGCCAACGCCGGGTCGTCGCCCTGCAGCAGCGACAGCAGCGAGGTGCCCGGTGCGATGGCCTCAAGATACCGCAGGACCTGGGCCACGGTGCGGCCCGGATCGCCTTTTTCGATCAAGGCCGCGGTCGAGCGCGACAGCCCCGCGCGCACGGCGGCATCCTGCTGGCGCAACCGCCGCGCCGCGCGCAGCCGGGCGATCCGCTGGCCCAGCTGGTCGGCATCCGCCCGTCCGGTGGGCGACAGCAAAGGCGATTCCTTGTATTTCATTGTCCGTAATCACATACCTTATTTTTATTTGGTATGTGATTACGGACATTATGCGGCCCGACCAGCCAACGTGCAAGCCGCGTGCGGTACCTGGACCTTCCAGCAATCAGCGCAGTTCGCGGTAGAAGAACGTGGCGCCGCAGAGGCCGCCCTGCGGCAGCAGCGCATAACCCGGCACCGTGCCCAGGCGTTGCCAGCCAAGCCGCGCGTACAGGCGCTCGGCCTCATCGGAGGAGGTGTCCAGCACCAGCAGCGACTTGCCGCACTCCCGCGCCAGCGCCTCGGCCGCCTGCATCAGCAGCGCGCCCAGGCCGCGACGGCGCGCCTGCCGGTGCACCAGCATCTTCGCGAGATCGGCACGGTGCGGCTGGTTCTCGGGTTGCGCCAGCACCAGTTGCACGGTGCCGACGATGCCGCTGTCGTCTTCGGCCACCAGCAAGGCGCGTTCGCCCTGGGCCACGCCGTCGGCCACCGTGCGCCAGAACGTGAGTGCCTTGTCGCGCGACAGGGGCTGCATGAAACTGACCGACGCGCCGCCCGCAACGCAATCGACCAGCACCTGGGCCAGCGCCTGCAGTTCGGGTTCGGTCGGGGCGGTCACGCGCCGGATGCGCAGCGCAGCAGGTGGGGCGATCGTCATGTCATTTCCTCGGCAACAAGGTTGCTGCATGGGCGGTCGCGATGACGACCGCGTAGCGCGCCGTTTGGCGGGTGGGGTTGTGGTAGGTCATCGGCAGGTCCAGCACCAGCGCCAGGCAGTCGCCCGCGTCGAGCCGGTGGCGTGTGTCGCCGACCGTGACCTCGATCGCGCCTTCCAGCACCCAGATCTGCTGGTGCACCTGGGGTTCGCGCGCACCGCTTTCGTAAGCCACACGCGCCCGGGGCGGAAACGCCACCTCGACGATCTGGATCGGCGACGGGAACCCGCCGGGCGAGACGTTCGTGCGCACGTAGCCGGAATGCGGGTCGCGCCACGCCACCCGGTCGGCCTGCCGCGCCACCGGCTGGGCAGCGGGCGCGGGCGCATCGAACAGCGAGGCCAGCACCACACCGAGGCCGGTGGCCAGCTTCTCGAGCACCACGGCCGTCGGGCTGCTTTCGCCCCGCTCGATCAGCGAGATCATCGAACGGCTGACGCCGCAGTGCGTGGCCAAAGCATCGAGCGACAGCCCGCGCGCGGCACGCAGATCGCGCACGCGCCGGGCGATCCGCGCGTTGACGTCGGGGCTGGTTTCATCTTTCATGGTGGAATAAGTATCCAACATGTTGGATGGTTGATCAAGCGTCGAGGGACGCGAAGAGACCCGCCAACCGGCCGCGCTCGGCCACGCGGGTGTGGTGCAAGCACAGCGCGCCCTGCGGTCCCCATGCCGCTTCGAAGGGAAGGGTGGCCGGCACTGCGGGCGCCTGGATGCCGCCCACGTCGAACAGGTCGATCGCCATGCCGTTGCGCGTCCCGTGCCTCGATCTCGTGCAACAGCACGCCGCGGGTGCCATCGGCGACGACCGACAGCACACGCAGCCGGGGTGCATCGGCAGCTTCGCCCAGGGTCAGCTCGGCGCCGGCCAGATCCGGCCCGGCGCGGTGCCGGCCAGCACCGTCCACGATCTCGAGCGCCTTGTTTCAATTGTTCGGCGCGTGCCTTGCGCCGCCATGAATAATCGGCCCATGCCTCTACCTACCGAACCCCTGCCGGCCGACGTGCTGGATGCGCTGCGGCGCGGCCAGACGATCACCGCGATCAAGCTGCTGCGGCAGTCCACCGGACTTGGGTTGAAGGAGGCCAAGGACCTGGTCGACGGCCATCTGCGCAGCCTGGCCGACCTCCGGGTTCCAGGCGGCGCTGGCCAGGTTCTCTCGCCAGGCCAGGTGCCGCGGTCGAACGGCATGGCCTGGTGGGTCGCCGCCGTGGTGATCGTGGCGGCCGCCGCAGCCTGGTGGTTTCTGCGCAGCCGCTGACGGTTCATTTCGTTATCCATGGCGCTGCGCAGCACCCGCAGCCGACAAACCGGTGCGGCCCAGGCCATGGCACCCGCGGAACGGGCTTGGCCCGGCCGCTGGGTGCGCCCCTTGAGGGGGATGGGCCGGGCTACACGAAGTGAGACCGGCCAAACGGGGTGGTTCTACCTCAGTCGGGCTTGGCGCCCGAGGCCTGCACGACCTTGGCCCACTTGACGGTTTCGGTCTGCATCAACTCCATCAGGGCTTCGGGTGTGCCGGGGTTCGGATCCAGGCCCAGTGTCGCCAGCTTGTCCTTCACGTCCGGCAGCGCCAGCACCTTCAGCGTCTCGGCGTTGATGCGCAGTTGCACCTCGCGCGGCATGCCGGCCGGGCCCAGCAACGCGAACCACGAGGTGGCCTCGAACCCGGCAAGCCCACCCTCGGCGAGCGTGGGAATGTTGGGCGCGGCCGGCGAGCGCTGCGCACTGGTCACGCCGATGGCTTTCAGCTCGCCCGACTTCACCAGCGGCAGCGCGGACGGCATGTTGTCGAAGATCATCGTGATGCGCCCGCCCAGCAGATCGGGGATGGCCTGCGCCCGGCCCTTGTAGGGGATGTGCTGCATCTTCACGCCGGCCAGCGTGTTGAAGAGTTCGCCCGACAGGTGGATCGACGTGCCGCTGCCCGACGAGCCGAACGACAGCGGCGTCTTCTTCGCCAGCTCGACCAGCTCCTTCACGTTGTTCGCCGGCACGTTCTTGTTCACGACCAGCAGGTTCGGCGTGGACGCAAGAAAGCTGATCGGCGTGAAGTCCTTCAGGTTGTGGTAGGGCATCTTGTCGTACAGCGCCGCATTGATGGCGTGCGTGCCCACCGTGCCCAGCACCAGCACGGTGCCGTCGGGCGGACTCTTGGCCACCAGGTCGGCGCCGATGTTGCCGCCGGCACCGGGCTTGTTATCGACCGTGACCGGCTGGCCGAGTGCCGCCCACTTGTCGGCCAGCACCCGTGCCAGCGTGTCGGGCGCGCCGCCGGGCGGGAAGGTGACGACGATGCGGATCGGCTTGGTCGGCCAGGCGGCCGGTTGCGCGCCGGCCTGCGGGTGCAGCCCGATGCCGGCCAGCGCCGCCAGCAGGAACGCGGTGGGCAACAGCCGGCGCAAGGGGGCGGGGGCGGATCGATCGATGGGTGCGAACGTCGGCATGGCGGCTTGTCTCCGTTTTTGTAAGAGCGGCCAGCTTAAGTGGACTCGCTCGCCGTGCGCAGTGGGGTTTCACCCGTACCGGGCGCCGCCGCCGCGCTGGCGGCGGCGCCCGTGGCAACATCGGCCACCGACCGGCTTCCACGGACCACCATGCCCAAGCACTGCACCCACACCGACCAGATCGCCCACGTGACCCCCAGCGCACGGGGCTGCGAAGAGTGCCTGAAGATGCACAGCGAATGGCTGCACCTGCGCCTGTGCCGCACCTGCGGCCACGTGGGCTGCTGCGACGATTCGCCGCACCGCCATGCGCGCGCCCACTTCCACGCCACGCAGCATCCGATCATCGAAGGCTACGACCCACCCGAGGGCTGGGGCTGGTGTTTCGCCGACAAGGTGATGGTCGAGCTGCCCGACCAGACGCCGCAGCTCGGGCCGATTCCCCGGTACGACTGACACTGCCCCCGGTTCGCCGGGAAGCGCATCGCAGAGACGTGTTTTCCCTCCAAGAACAGAAAAGAGACAGCATGAAGAACCTTGCTTCGCCTCGTCCCACACCGCATCGCGGCCACACGTGGGCGCTGTGCTGGCTGCTGGCGGTTGCCGCCGCGCCGGCCGCCGCCCAGATCGCACCCAAACCACCCGAGCCCGCCACGCTGGCCGCGAACGCCGCGTTCGCCAAAACCCTGCCGTTCGCCGACCGGCAGGACTTCGACGATGCGATGCGCGGCTACATGGGCACCGTGCCCGACGCGCTGGTGCCCGGGGCCGGTCCGCGCCCCGTGTGGAGCATGAAGCCCTACGACTTCCTGAAGAGTGCCGAGCCTGCCGACAGCGTGAACCCGAGTCTGTGGCGGCAGGCGCAGCTGAACGCGGTGCATGGGCTGTTCAAGGTGGCCGACCGGGTCTACCAGGTGCGTGGCTTCGATCTGGCCAACATGACCATCGTCGAGGGCGACAGCTCGCTGATCGTCATCGACCCGCTGCTCGCGGCCGAAACCGCGCGTGCGGCGCTCGACCTGTACTACCGGCACCGGCCGGCCAGGCCGGTCGGCACCGTGGTCTATTCGCACGGCCACGTGGACCACTTCGGCGGAGTGAAGGGCGTCACCACCGAGGGCGATGTCGCGGCCGGCAAGGTGCAGGTGCTGGCGCCTGCGGGCTTCATGGAAACGGCCGTGGCCGAGAACATCCTGGCCGGCAACGCAATGAGCCGGCGCGCGCAGTACCAGTTCGGCGCACTGCTGCCGCCGGGGCCGCGCGGCCAGGTCGACACGGGCCTGGGCAAAGCGCTGGCCCGCGGCACGGTGACGCTGATCGCGCCGACCGCCACGATCGACCGCACACCCGACCGGCGCACGATCGACGGCGTGGAGTTCGTGTTCCAGCTGGTACCGGGGTCCGAGGCGCCGTCCGAGATGCTGATCTACCTGCCGCAGTTCCGCGTGCTCAACATGGCCGAGGACGTGACCCACACGATGCACAACCTCTACACGATCCGCGGCGCCGAGGTGCGCGACGGCAACCTGTGGTCGCGCTACATCGAGGAGGCACGCCTGACCTTCGGCGACAAGACCGATGTGCTGATCGCCCAGCACCATTGGCCCACGACCGGCCAGGCCCGCGTCGACGCGCTGCTGAGGAAACAGCGCGACCTGTACAAGTTCATCAACGACCAGTCGCTGCGCCTGCTGAACCAGGGCTACACCGGCCCCGAGATCGCCGAGGCGCTGCGGGTGCCGGCGAGCCTGGAGCAGGAATGGTCGACCCGCGGCTACTACGGCACGCTGCGGCACAACGCCCGCGCGGTCTACCAGAAGTACCTGGGCTGGTACGACGCCAACCCCGCCAGCCTGAACCCGCTGCCGCCGGTGGCGCACGCGCAGAAGACCCTGCAGTACATGGGTGGCGCCGACGCGGTGATCGCCCGCGCGCGCGCCGATTTCAAGGCCGGCGAATACCGTTGGGTCGCCAGCGCAATGCAGCAGGTGGTATATGCGGAGCCTGCCAACCGCGCGGCGCGCGAACTCGGCGCCGATGCGCTGGAGCAGCTGGGTTACCAGGCCGAGGCCGGTACTTGGCGCAGTGCCTACCTGGTCGGCGCGATGGAGCTGCGCAACGGCGTGCCGAAGATCCCGGGCGGCGGCAGCGTCACGGCCGACACGCTGAAGGCCGTGGGCAACGAGTTGTTCTTCGACTTTCTCGGCGTGCGGCTGAACGCGGCCAAGGCCGAAGGCAAGGCCATGGTGATCAACTGGAACTTCAGCGACTCGGGGCAGACCTTCGTGCTGACGCTTGAGAACTCGGCCCTGACCCACGTCGCCGGCCGGCAGGCCGCCCAGGCCGACGCCACCCTCACACTGACCCGCGCAGCGCTCGACGCGGTGACGCTGCAGCAGACCACGTTTGCCGCGGCCGTGCAGGCGGGGCAGATCCGGATCGACGGCAACCGCGGCAAGCTGGCCGAGCTGCTGGGCCTGCTCGACAGCTTCGAGCCGATGTTCGAGGTGGTCGAGCCGCGTCCACAGGCCCGCTGATCATCTGAAAGGCCTCTGGCGGACCCTGCCTGGGTCGAGCAGGGCGTCAGTCTCAGGCGCGTGCGGTACCAGATGGCATGGCCGGCGCCTTCGCCACCGGCGTGCCCGGCTTGCGGATCATCATCACGATCGCGGCGGCCACCAGGCAGGCGGCGCCGGCCGCGTACAACGCCGGGCTGTAGGTCAGCAGCAGCGTGCGCGTCAGGCCCGCGCCGTAGGCCGCGGTGGCCGCGCCCAGCTGGTGGGCAGCGAAGACCCAGCCGAAGATCAGGCCGGCCTTCTGCGGGCCGAAGGCGGCGCCGGCCAGCTTGACGGTGGGCGGCACGGTCGCGATCCAGTCGAGGCCATAGAACATCGCGAACAGGCCGAGGCCGTAGAACGTGAACTCGGAGTGCGGCAGCCAGAACAGCGACAGCCCGCGCAGGCCGTAGTACCAGAACAGCAGCTTGCGGTTGTCGTAGCGGTCCGACAGCCAGCCCGACAGGATGGTGCCGATGAAGTCGAACGCGCCCATCATCGCCAGCACCGACGCCGCCGGCACGGCCCCCATGCCGTTGTCGCCGCACAGCGAGATGAAGTGCGTCTGCACCAGGCCATTGGTGCTCAGGCCGCAGATGAAGAAGGTGCCCGCCAAGATCCAGAAAGTGCGGCTGGCCGAGGCCTCGCGCAGGATCACGAACGGCGTACGCCAGTTCATCGCGACCGGTGCGGCCACCGGCATGGCCGCTGCCGCTGCGGCGGTCTGGCCGTAGGGCAGCAGCCCGAGGTCGGACGGGCGGTTGCGCACGAACAGCAGGCACAGCAGCGCGATCAGTGCGGCGCCGAAGAACACCGGGATCACGGCCGAGCGCCAGCCCCAGTGCTCGATCATCCAGGCCGCCAGCGGCAGGAACGCCAGTTGCCCGGTGGCCGAACTCGCGGTCAGCAGGCCGATCACCAGCCCGCGGCGGCCGACGAACCAGCGGTTGGCCACCACGGCGCCCAGCACCAGCGCCGTCATGCCGGTGCCTACGCCGAGCATCAGGCTCCAGGTGATGAACAGCTGCCACAGCTGCGACGCCACGGTGACCAGCGCCATGCCGGTGCCGACCAGCGCCAGCCCGGCGCACATCACCGCGCGCAGGCCGTAGCGCTCCATCAGCACGGCGGCGAACGGCCCCATCAGGCCGAACAGCGCGAAGCGCAGCGCCAGCGCCGACGACACCTGCTCGGTGCTCCAGCCGAACTCCTTGCTCAGCGGCTGCATCATCGCCCCGGGCAGGCCCAGCGCGGCCGACATCGTCAGCATGGTGAGGAAGGTGATGGCGGCGACGATCCAGCCATAGTGGATGCCGCGGCGTTGCAGCCAGTTGGAAAACGGGGTGGCGATCATGGTGGCGAGGTGCAGGAAGGGGAAGGGGAAGGGGAAGGGGAAAGGTGTCGAGAAACGGGGGGACGTCGGGCCGGGATCAGCTCTCGTCGTCCAGGACGGGGCCGCTGCCCAGCAGGGCCAGCGACTCGTCGATCAGCGTGTGCAGCGCTGCCACACGGTCGGCGCCCAGGCGGGCGGCCAGGCGCTGCTGGGCCAGCTTCCAGTGCAACTGCGCCTCGCGGCGCTTGGCCAGGCCTTCGTCGGTCAGGTGCAGCAGCCGGCTGCGGGCATCGGGGCCGGCGCCGGCGGTCACCCAGCCTGCCGCCACCAGCGGCTGCACGTTGCGGCTGAGCGTCGAGGCGGTCATGCCCATGCGCGCGGCCAGGTCGACCGGGCGGATCGGGCCCGTGTGTGCCAGGTTGGTCAGCAGCGAATACTGCGTGGTGCGCAACCCGGTCTGTGCGACCTCGCCGTCGTAATGCTGGTCGATGCGCCGCATCAGCTTGCGCACCTTGGCGTTGGTGCATCCGGCGGGCCAGGTCGAAGAATTCATCCGATCAATTGTATCTGCAACTGATGCATATGCAATGAACGGAGTATGCGCGAGGCCCTGACGGCAACGCGGTCAACCCATGGTTGCAGAGATGCCGATGTGGCCAGGCCTGTGGCCCGGCCCGCGCCATGCCGTCGCCGGAGCGGCTACGGCGACGACGGCGCGATGGGCGCCAGCGCGCCGAGGTAGGCGCGCACCCGCGCATCCGCAGCCAGCGTGTCGAAGTCGCCCGCCTGGGTCACGGCACCCTTCTGCACGAACAGGAAACGCCCGCAGCACTGGCGCAGGATGTCGATGTGGCAGGGCTCGTTCGGGTGCAGGCACAGGAACACCACACGGCCGGCGTCGCGCAGCTGCACGAAGAAGTCGAGCATGAAGCCGATGTAGCCGTCCTGCGTGTTGAACTGCGGCTCGTCGAACAGATGCACCAGCGGTGCGTCCATGCCCGCGCGCGCCAGCAGGAAGTCGGGCTTCGACTTCTGGAACGAGCGCACCTGGTACGACTGGTGGTAGTGCACGGCCAGCCGGTCGCGTTCGCGCGTGCGCACCTGGTGGATGTCCTGGCCCGCCACCAGCACGCGGCCGGCGCTGGGCAGGTTGCTGCCGGTGATCAGTTCGAACAGCGTGGTCTTGCCCGAGCCGTTGGGCCCCATCACGCCGACGATGCACGGCGCGTCGATCTGGAAATCGGCGTTCAGCGCGAACGTGGTGGTCTTGCGCAGCAGCCCGCGCGTGTAGCGCTTGGCGAGGTTCTGCACGCGCAGCAGTGGTTGGCCCATCGTCATGTCCCCAGCAGTTGGCGGCGCAGCGCCGCATTGTCACGCAGCTCGGCGGCAGCGCCCGCGTGCACGATGCGCCCCTGGTGCATCACATAGGCACGGTCGGCCACGGCCAGTGCACTTTGCACGTTCTGCTCGACCACCAGCACCGCGATGCCCTCGGTCTTCAGCCGCGTGATGGTCTTCATCACGTCCTGCACGATCTTGGGCGCGAGGCCCTGGCTCGGCTCGTCGAACAGCACCAGGCCGGGCGAGCCCAGCAGCGCGCGCGAGATCGCCACCATCTGCATCTCGCCGCCCGACAGGTTCTCGCACTCGCGGTGCATCAGGTATTCGAGCGCACTGAAGATCTCGAAGCATTCCTTTTCGGTCCAGGCCCGAAAGCGCGTGCGCTTGCGGGCGATGGCCAGGTTGCGCGCGACGCTCAGCGTGGGGAAGATGCGGCGGTCGTCCGGCACCCAGCCGATGCCGGCCCTGGCGATCTCGTGCGTCGGCATCCTGGCGATGTCACGCCCGTCGAAGCCGATGCCGCCCTTGCGCGGCGGCGTGAGTCCGAGGATGGAGCGCAAGGTCGTCGTCTTGCCCGCGCCGTTGATGCCCAGCAGCGCCACCACCTCGCCCGGGCGCACCTGCAGCGACACGTCGAACAGCACCTGCGTCTCGCCGTAGAAGGTGTCGATGCGGTGGACCGACAGCACCGGCTCGCCGGCCGGTGCGGCCTGCAGAACTGCGCTCACTCGTGAGCCTTCGGCTGCGACTTCGGTGCGAGCGCCTTCGGGCGGCCGGGCGGCGCTCATGCCAGCGCTCCCAGGTTCGAACGCCGGACCCACTCGTTCTGCCGCAGTTCGGCCGGCGTGCCCTGTGCGATGACCTGGCCCCAGTGGATCACCGAGATGCGGTCGGCCAGGCTGAAGAGGAACTGCATGTCGTGCTCGATGATGACGATGGTGAGCTGGCGCTTGAGTTCGCGCACCAGCTCGGTCAGGCGCGCCGTGCCGTGGGCGCCCAGGCCGGCGGTCGGCTCGTCCAGGAACAGGATGCGCGGCTCGGCCGCCAGCGCCACGCCGATCTCCAGGGCACGGCGCTCGCCGTACGACAGGCCCTTGGCCAGCGCGCGCTCCTTGCCCTTCAGGCCCACACGCTCCAGCACGGCGGCCGCGCGTTGCTGCGCGCCGCTGTCGGCGCCCAGGTCGCGCCAGGGGTTGAAGCCTTGCCGGCGCACCTGGGGTGTGGCGATCAGCACGTTGTCGAGCGCGGTGTAGCCGTCGAACAGGTTCATGATCTGGAACGAGCGCGACACCCCCTTGCGCGCGATCTCGCGCGGCGACAGGCCGGTGATGTCGTCGCCCGCGAAGTGCACGCGGCCCCGGTCGGGACGGTAGCGGCCGGTCAGCACGTTGAAGCAGGTGGTCTTGCCGGCGCCGTTCGGCCCCATGATGCCGGACAGCTGGCCCTCCTCGAACGCGAGCGTGATGTCCTGCAGCACCACCTGCGCACCGAAACGCTTGGACAGGCCGCGGGCCTCGAACAGTGCGCTCACAGCAGGCCTCCGACGGCGGACGCCTTGGGTGCGGCGGGCTGGCGCGGCCGCACCCTCCAGGCCTGCCAGGCCCCGGCAATGCCTTCGGGCTTCCACAGCACCATCGCCATGAACACCAGGCCATACCAGAGCAGCCAGGTCTCGGTGTAGGCGCCCAGCAGGTCACGCGCGAGGATGAAGAACGCCGCGCCGATCAGCGGCCCCCAGAAGCTCACCATGCCGCCGCCGATCAGCACCATCATCACGACGAAGCCCGAGTTGTGCAGGCTCATCACGTTGGGGTAGGCCGACTGCTGGGCCATCGCGAACAGCGCGCCGGCAAGCCCCGCCACCGCGGTCGACAGCGTGAACGCCAGCCATTTGTAGAGCCACACGTTGTAGCCGACGAAGGCGGCGCGTGTCTCGTTCTGGCGGATCGCCGACAGCACCCGCCCGAACGGTGAATGCACCAGCCGCCACAGCGCCGCCAGCACCAAAGCGAACACGGCCAGGCAGAAATAGAACAGCGCATCGTTGCTGGCAAGCGAGAACGACAGCACGCCGAAGTCGGCCGGCAGCCGCTTGATGTTGAGCAGGCCGTCTTCGCCGCCGGTCACCGTGTGCCACTTGTTCGCCACGAACCACAGCACCTGGCCGAAGGCGATGGTGAGCAGGGCGTAGTAGATGCCGCGCCGGTGCGAGATGAACAGCGCCACCAGCGCCCCGAGCGCGGCGGTCAGCAGCACCGCGCCGGCGAGGTCGAACCACAGATGCGGCAACACCCGCAGCTGCAGCAGGCCAAAGGCATAGGCGCCGGCACCGAAGAACGCGCCGTGCCCGAACGACGGCAGGCCCGACAGACCCAGCAGCAGGTTGAAGCCCAGCGCGAACAGCATCCAGATCATGATCTCGAGCGCCAGGTACTGGTACAGCCCGACGCGCGCCACCCACAGCGGCGTGGACAGCAGGACCAGCAGGGTCACCAGCATCGGCAGGGGGAACAGCGGCGCGCGGCCGGGAGCGAGTTGCATGGATCTGTCTCGTCGTTGTCGTATCCGGGATTACCCAGGCTCGAAAGCGCTGGACAGAACAGAATATAAATTCTAATATTTAAACATGCAAGAATATTTATTCTGAAACCGGCGAACCCCGCACCGATGGCCAGCTCCATGCCCCCCACCGAAGCCGCGACCACTTACGAAGCGTTGAAAGACCAGCTGACGCAGTCCTACCCCACGCTGTCGAAGCAGCTGCAGCGCATCGCGCGTTTCGCGCTCGAGCAGCCGCACGAGATGGCGCTGGGAACCGTGGCCACCGTGGCGCAGGCCAACGAGGTGCAGCCCTCGGCCCTGATCCGTTTCGCCAACGCACTCGGCTACGGCGGTTTCTCCGAGATGCAGCAGGTGTTCCGCGGCCACCTGGTGGAGCGCTCGGACAGCTACCGCGAGCGCATCGTGCAGATCCGCAAGCAGCAGGCCCATGGCGCACGCGCGCCGGCCGGCGTGCTGCACCAGCTGGTCGGCGAGTCGGTCGACGAGCTCGGCCATCTCGAGGAGATGGTCGCGCCGGCCGACCTGAAGGCCGCCGTCGCGCTGATCGCGCGCGCTCCCCGCCTGTATGTGCTGGCGCAGCGCCGCGCCTTCCCGGTGGCGGGTTATCTGGCCTATGCGCTCGGGCAGATGGAGTTGCGCACGCACTTGCTCGACGGTGCCGGCGGCATGCTGCGCGAAAGCCTGCGCTCGGTGTCGAAAGGCGACGTGCTGATCGCCGCGAGCTTTCGCAACTACTCGCCCGAGGTGATCGATGCCGCCACCACGGCGCAGCAGATCGGCGCCAGCGTGATCGCGATCACCGACGGCCCGCTGTCGCCGCTGAAGGCCGCGTCCCGCATCTGCTTCGAGCTGGCCGACGATTCGTCGAAGCCGTTCCGTTCGCTGGTCGCGCCGCTGTGCCTGGCGCAGGCGCTGGTGGTCAGCACTGGCCATCTGCTGGCCGAGCAGGTGGCTGGCGCTACCGGCACGGCCGCTCGCCGCAAGGAGAAGAAATGACACGCCCCTTCGATGTGATCTGCGTCGGCCGTGCCGCGGTCGACCTGTACGGCGAGCAGATCGGCGGCCGCCTGGAAGACATGCAGTCGTTCGCCAAGTACCTCGGCGGTTCGCCGGCCAACACCGCGGTGGGTGTGGCGCGCCTCGGCCTGAAGCCCGCGATGCTGACCCGCGTGGGCGACGAGCACCACGGCCGTTTCGTGCGCGAGACGCTGGCGGCCGAAGGCGTGGACGTGGGTCACGTGGCGACCGACCCGAAACGCCTGACCGCGCTGGTGTTCCTCGGCATCCAGGACCGCGAGACCTTTCCGCTGCTGTTCTACCGCGACCACTGCGCCGACATGGCAATCACCGCAGACGACTTCGACGCGGACTTCATCGCCTCGTCGTCCACGCTGCTGATCTCCGGCACGCACCTGTCGCAGCCCGTGCCGTATGCCAGCTGCCGCCATGCGATGGCGCTGGCCCGGCAGGCCGGCACCCGCGTCGTGCTGGACATCGACTACCGGCCGGTGCTGTGGGGCCTGACCAGCCCTGGGCTGGGCGAGCAGCGCTTCGTGCCGTCGGGCGAGGTCAGCGCGCATTTCCAGACGGTGGTCGGCGAATGCGACCTGATCGTCGGCACCGAGGAAGAGATCCACATCGCCGGCGGCAGCACCGACACGCTGGCCGCATTGCGCCGCTTGCGCGCGCTGACGCCGGCCACGCTGGTCGTGAAACGCGGGCCGATGGGCTGCGTGGTGTTCGATGGCGCGATCCCCGACGACCTGGAGCAGGGCCTGCGCGGGCCGGGTTTTCCCGTCGACGTCTACAACGTGCTCGGCGCGGGCGACGCCTTCATGGCCGGCTTCCTGCGCGGCTGGATCCGCGGTGAGCCGCTGCAGGTGTGCTGCGCCTACGCCAACGCCTGCGGCGCGCTGGTGGTGTCGCGCCACGGCTGCGCACCGGCGATGGCCAGCTGGGAAGAACTGCAGCATTTCCTGCGCCACGGCTCGGCCACGCGGCGCCTGCGCGAGGACGCGGCGCTGTCGCACCTGCACCGCGTCAGCACCCGCACCCGGCAGTGGCAGGAGCTGGTGATCCTGGCGTTCGACCACCGCGTGCAGCTGGAGGAGATCGCGGCGCGCCACGGCGCCGACCCTGCACGCATCCGCCAGTTCAAGGCGCTGGTGGCCGAGGGCGCGCGCCTGGGTGCGGGCCGGCGTGCGGGCGTCGGCGTCATCGTCGACGGCCGCTTCGGCGAGGAGGTGTTTCCGCCGATGACGGGTAAGGGCTGGTGGGTCGCGCGGCCGGTGGAGCTGCCGAATTCGCGGCCGCTGCAGTTCGAGGCCGGCGCGCACTTGGGCGTGGCGATGCGGGCCTGGCCCGGCGAGCATGTCGCCAAGTGCCTGGTCAGCTACCACCCGCACGACGACGCAGCCCTGCGCGCCGCGCAGCTGGCCAGGCTGGCCGAGCTGCAGCAGGCCAGCCTGGACACGTTCCACGAATTCCTGATCGAGGTGATTCCCCCGCGCGAGATGGCGTCGGACGACGGCACGCTGGCCGAGGCGCTGGAGCAGATCTACGCGGCCGGCATCGCGCCCGACTGGTGGAAGCTGCCGCCGGCGGCCAGCGATGCCGCCTGGCAACGCATCGCGGCAACGATTGCGCGGCACGATCCGCATTGCCGGGGCGTGCTGCTGCTGGGGCTGGAGGCCACCGAAGACCGGCTCGAACAGAGTTTTCGCCTGGCGGCGCCGCACCCCGTCTGCCGCGGCTTCGCGGTCGGCCGGTCGATCTTCGGCGACGCGGCGCAGCGCTGGTTCGCGAATGGCATCGGCGACAGCGCTGTCGTGCACGACGTCGCCAACCGCTATGCCCGCCTGATCGCGCTGTGGGACCGCGCGCGCCATGGCACGGCCGCTCCCCTTCCCCATCCACAAGAGGCAAACGCAGCATGAAACAGAAGATCGGATTCATCGGCATCGGCATGATGGGCCACGGCATGGCGAAGAACCTGCTGGCCAAGGGCTATGCCCTGACCTTCAAGGTCAACCGCAACCGCGCCAACCTGGCCGACCTGCTGGCCGCCGGCGCCACGGAGGCGCAGACCAACGCCGCCTGCGCCCAGGCCTCGGACATCGTGTTCCTGTGTGTCACCGGGTCGCCGCAGGTCGAGCAGATCGTCTACGGCGAGCAGGGCCTGCTCGAAGCCGGCCGCGCCGGCCTGATCGTGGTCGACACGTCGACCGCCGAGCCCGCGTCCACCGCGCGCATCCGCGCCGACCTGGCGGCCCGGGGCATCAAGCTGATCGACGCGCCGCTGGCCCGCACGCCCAAGGAGGCGGAAGAGGGCCGGCTCAACACCATGGTCGGCGCCGAGCCGGAAGACTTCGCCACCGTCGAGCCGGTGTTGAAGGCCTTCTGCGAGAACATCTTCCATGTCGGGCCGCCGGGCCACGGCCATGTGCTGAAGCTGATCAACAACATGCTGGCGATGAGCATGGCGGCCTCGATCGCGGAGGCCTTTGCCGTCGCCTCCAAGAGCGGGCTCGACCTGAACCGGCTGTTCAGCGTGATCTCGGCCGGCGGCGTGAACAACGGCATCTTCCAGATGATGACCGCCGGCATGCTGAAGGACGGCGACCTCGGCGGCATGAAGTTCGCGATCGGCAATGCGCAGAAGGACCTGCGCTACTACACCCATCTGGCCGAGATGCTGCCGGTGTCCACGCTGATGGGCGAGGCCGCGCACCAGAGCTTCGTGCAGGCCGCGAATGCGGGCCTGGGCGACAAGCTGATCGCCTCGCTGTTCGAGGCCCAGGAAAAGATCAACGACGTGAAGATCGTGCCCCGCTGAACCCGTACCCCATCCACCACCCCAGGAGACAACCATGAGCGACACGAAGATTGCGCCGACCCCCACCACCTCCGCGCCGGCCGAGCCAGCGGCCGTGCCTTCGCGCCGCAAGCTGCTGCGCGCCTCCGGCCTGGCGGTCGTGGGCGCCGGCCTGTACGGCGTGGCGCCGTTCATGGGGCCGTGGAAGCACAACCGGGCCTGGGCCCAGAGCGGCCAGAAGAAGCCGCTGACCATCGGCCTCACCACCGACGCGTCGGGCCTGTACGCGGCCTCGGGCACCGAGGAGCGGCTGGGCGCGATGATGGCCATCAAGGAATTCAACGACAAGGGCGGCGTGCTGGGCCGGCGCATCGAAGCCATCCACATCGACACCGAGACCACGCCGGCCACCGGCTCGCGTGTGGCCGAACGCATGATCACGCGCAACGAGGCCTCGTTCCTGATCGGCGCGGTGCACTCGGGCGTGTCGAACGCGATCTCGCAGGTGGCGCAGAAATACGGCACTGTCTTCCTCAACACCAATTCGAGCTCGCCCACCGAGGCCGGCAAGGACTGCCACCGCACCAAGTTCGTCTGGGATGGCAACGGCACCAATTTCTCGAACGCGATCGTCAAGAACGCGATCAAGGCCAGCGGCAAGAACTGGGTGCTGATGACCAACGACTACGTGTGGGGCCACACCACCTCGAAGGCCACGCGGGCGATCGTCGAGGCCAATGGCGGCAAGATCGTGGAAGAGCTGCTGGTGCCGCAGAACACGCGCGACTTCTCGGCCTACCTGCTGAAGCTGCAGCAGCTGAAACCCCAGGTAGTGGCCACCGCGGTGGGCGGCGACGACATCAAGGCCTTGCGCCAGCAGGTGGTGCAGCTCAAGCTGAACAACAGCATGGCCTGGATCAACAACCAGCAGGACTGGCCCGACGTCTACGGCCTGGGGCCGGACGCGATCTTCGGCGTGTTCGGCACCACCTGGTACTGGCGGCTCAACCTGCCGGGCGTGAAGGAGTTCGTCGCGGCCTACCAGAAGCAATATCCCGGCATGGCGATCCGCGTGCCGGGCAACGTGTACCACAACGCCTACATGGCCACGCGCGAACTGCTGCGTTGCTGCGAGGAGGCCGGCACCACGCAGAACATCGCGGTGATCAAGAAACTCGAAGGCCGCAGGATGGCGGCGGCCGACCGGCTGCAGCACTTCGACGCCTGGATGGACCCGGTCACCCACCAGTGCCAGCAGACCATCTACATGGCGAGCTACAACGACCAGCCGGCGGAGAAGGACGACATCTTCAAGATCCTGACGCAGGCCGAGCCCAAGGACGTGGTCGACAGGGACGCAGCCGGGGCCTGCAAGCTCGAGAGTTATGAAGCCACGCCGAGTTACGACGTCTGAACGCTGAGCACGCGCGGGTCCGATGAACATCGTCCTTCAATTGCTGCCGCACCTGGTCAACGGCGTCTCGCTGGGCCTGCTGTTCGCGCTGATCGCGCTCGGCTTCATGCTGATCGTCGGCGTGATGGAGACCATCAACCTGGCGCACGGTTCGCTGTTCGCGCTCGGCATGTACGTCGCGCTCTTCGTGGTGACGCCGCAGCTCGGCTGGTTCCCGGAGCTGCAGGCCTGGTATCTCGCGCTGGCGATCGAGACCCGCTATGTGCTAGCCCTGCTGCTCGCCCCGGTGTGCGTCGGCCTGTTCGGCATGCTGCTGGAGCTGTGCATGCGCCGCACCTACGGGCGCGATCCGCTGTACGGGCTGCTGCTGACCTTCGGCGCGGCGCTGGTGATCGAGGAGACCATCCGCGTGGTGTGGGGCTCGTCCGAGAAGCAACTGCAGCTGCCGCAGGCGATCTCGGGCGCGGTGCTGATCGGCGACCTGGTCTATTCGCGCTACCGCTTCTTCGCCAGTGCCTTCGCGGTGCTGATGATCGGCCTGCTGTGGCTGTTCCTGCAGAAGACGCCATATGGCGCCATCATCAAGGCCGGCGCGCACGACAGCGAGATGGTGCGTGCGCTGGGCATCAACCTGTCGCGGCTGCGGCTGTTCGTGTTCGGCCTGGGCGTGGCGCTGGCGGCCATTGCCGGCGTCGTGATGGCGCCGATCTGGGGCATCCGCCCGCATGTGGGCGTCGACGCGGTGGTGCCGGCGTTCCTGATCATCGTGCTGGGCGGGGTGGGCTCGCTGTGGGGTGCGGTGATCGCCGGGCTGATGGTCGGCATGGTGGTCGGCCTGACCGGCGCGTATGCGTCCGAGTGGTCGCTGATGTCGATGTACCTGCTGTTCATCGCCGTGGTCACGTTCCGCTCGCGCGGCCTGTTAGGCAAGAAAAGCGTACTGGATGTATAGATGACACGCGTTCTGCAAGACAGGGTTGCCATCGTCACCGGTGCTGCCGGCACCATGGGCCTGGCGGTGGTGAAGGTGCTGCTCGAAGACGGCTGCCAAGTGGCGATGGTCGACGTCGACGCCGCGCGCAACCGTGCGCTGGCCGATGGGCTGGGCCCGGCCGCGCGGGCCTTCTCGTTCGACATCAGCGACCTGGGCGCGGTGCGCGCGGGGCATCTGGACATCGTGGCGGCGCTGGGCCCGGTCGACATCCTGGTCAACAACGCCGGCATCCTGTCGAACCACAAGGTGGAGGCGACCGAGGCCGGCGAATGGCGCCAGGTGATGGGCGCGAACCTCGACGGCGCGTTCTACCTGTCGCAGCAGGTCGTGCCGTCGATGAAGGCGCGGCGCTGGGGCCGCATCGTCAATACCAGTTCGCTCGCGGCCAAGACCGGCGGGCTCACGGCCGGCACCGCGTATTCGGTGTCCAAGGGCGCGATGAGCGCGCTGACCTTCTCGCTGGCGCGCGAACTGGCGGCGTTCGGCGTCACCGCCAACGCCATCGCGCCGGCCTACGTGAAGACGCCGATGATCACCGAACAGCTCGACGAGGCGCAGCGGCAGAAGCTGCTGAAGGACATTCCGGTCGGACGCTTCTGCGAGCCCGAGGAGTTTGCGCACGTGGTGCGTTTCCTCGCGTCGCCGCTGGCGGGTTTCATCACCGGCGAGGTGGTTGACCTCAACGGCGGCCTGTTGATGGATTGACAATTCCCGACATGCACACCACACCCCGCATCGATTTCACCGCCGCGCTGTCGGGCCTGTTCGACCTGCGCGGCAAGACCGCCTACGTGCCCGGTGGCTACGGCGGCATCGGCGAGGCGATCGCCTGGGCACTGGCGATCGCCGGTGCGCGGGTCGCGGTGTCGGGCCGCGACCAGGACAAGGCGGACGCGGTCGCCCGGGCCTTGCGTGAGGCCGGCCACGATGCGATCGGGTTGGCGATGGACGCGCACGTGGTTCCGCAGGTGCAGGCTTCGGTCGACGCGGTCGCCAGCCACTATGGCGCGTTGGACATCCTGGTGAACTGCATCGGCATGCAGCGCGAGCAGCGTCTGCTCGACGTTACCGAAGAGGTGTTCGACGAGGTGCTGCAGGTCAACCTGAAGGCTGCGATGTTCCTGGCCCAGGCCGTGGCCCGGCACCAGATCGCCGGCCAGCAGGGCGGTGCGCAGGTGCATCTGCTGTCGGTGCGCGCGCAACTGGGCATGCGCGGCCGGGGCTACTCGGCCTATACCGCCAGCAAGGGCGGGCTGGTGATGCTGATCCGCCAGCATGCCAGCGAACTGGCGCCGCACGGCATCACGGTCAACGGCATCGCGCCGACCGTGGTGCGTACCGAGATGGGCCGGCACTGGCTCGACAACCCCGAGACACGCCGGCAGGTGCTCGACCGCATACCGCTCGGCCGCGTCGCCGATCCGCAGGACGTGGCGGGCGCGGCCGTGTTCTTCGCCTCGCGCGCAGCGGCCTTCGTTACGGGCCAGGTGCTGTATCTGGACGGCGGCATCACGGCCTCGCAATAGGTCGATCGGCTGCTGGTAGAGTCCACCGCTCCCAAGGCGGCCCGGCCGCCCTTTTCGCCCTGTTGGAGGGCCGTCCGGACGGAGTCTCTTGTTGCGCAGCCCCCTGTCATCTTCTTTGCTGACCGACCGCAAGGTGGTCTTTCTTCTCGCTACCTTCTGCTGCCTGCTGTGGGGCAGCTCGTACCCGGCCATCAAGAACGGCTATGCGCTGTTCGCCATCGCACCGGGCGACATCGCGTCCAAGCTGGTGTTCGCCGGCTGGCGCTTCTTCGGCGCGGGCATCGTGCTGCTGGCTTTTGCCGCGGCCAGCGGCAAGCGTGTGGCCTCGTTCAGCGGCCAGGCCCTGGGCCAGTTCGCGTTGCTGGGGCTGACCCAGACCGCGCTGCAGTACGTGTTCTTCTACACGGGGCTGGCCTACACCACCGGCGTGAAGAGCTCGATCATGAACGCGACCGGCACCTTCTTCAGCGTGCTGCTGGCGCACTTCATCTACCGCAACGACCGGCTCGACCGCCGCAAGCTGCTCGGCTGCGTGATCGGTTTCGCAGGCGTGATGGTGGTCAACTTCGGCAACGGCCTGGCGGGGCTGCTGGCGTTCGACTTCACGCTGCTCGGAGAAGGTTTCGTCGTGATCGCGGCCTTCATCCTGGCGGCGGCCAGCATCTACGGCAAACGTGTGTCGCAGAGCGTCGACGCGGTGGTGATGACGGCCTGGCAGCTGGTGATCGGCGGCGGCGCCTTGCTCGTGGCCGGGTACGCGGCCGGCGGCGACCTCACGGGCTTCTCGTTCGCATCGTCGGCGCTGCTGGCCTACATGGTGCTGCTGTCGTCGTTGGCGATCACGATCTGGAGCCTGCTGCTGCAGCACAACCGCGTGAGCCTGGTGACGGCCTTCAACTTCATGGTGCCGGTGTTCGGCGCGTTGCTGTCGGCGCTGTTCCTGCACGAGAGCATCCTGGAGTGGCGCAATGCCGTGGCGCTGGTGCTGGTGAGCTACGGCATCTGGCTCGTCACGCGGGAGCCGGCTCGGCCTGCTCTCTGATGCGGTCGCGGCATGCGCGGCTGCTTGCGTAAAGCCCGGATGAAGCAGCCATTGGCCTACGCACGGCGGTCCGGCGCGTCCCGACAATGGGCTTTTGTTTCAGGAGCAGTCTGATGAAAAGCAACACACTGATGATCGGCGTGACCGCCGTGGCCTTGACGTTCAGCAGCCTGGCGATGGCGCAGGATCGCGACGGGCGACGTGGCCCGGACCGCGACGATCGCCGCGGTCCGCCGCAGATGCAGCACGGCGGCCCTGGCCATGACCGTGGCGGACCAGACCGCCGCGGCCCCCCGCCGTTCGCCCATAACGATGGTCGCGGCGCCGGGCCTAACCACGACTTCCGCCGGGGTGGCCGCCTGCCTTACGAATACCGCAACCGCCAGTACGTGGTCAACGACTGGCGCGGACACCGGCTCAGCGCGCCGCCGCGTGGCTACCAGTGGGTGCAGACCGGCGGCGACTACGTGCTGGCCGCCATCGCGACGGGCATCATCGCGCAGATCATTCTGGGCCAGTAAGTCGCCTGGCGCGGCGCGCACCCCCGCACGTCTGCAGGCGGGAGGTACGCGCCGTCGGAGGGCGCTGCACTTTTACGGCATGATGGCGCGCGGCCCGCGCTGGGCCTCGCCACACCGTGACTCCATGCCCGTGACCTCTTATGACCTGGCCGTCTGCATCGGCCGCTTCCAGCCATTCCACCTCGGCCACCTGGCGCTGCTGCGCCGGGCCCTCGACATCGCCGAGCGTGTGGCCGTGGTGCTGGGATCGGCGCACCATGCACGTTCGCCGAAGAACCCGTGGACCTGGCAGGAGCGCGACGCCATGATCCGCGCCGCACTGCCGGAGGCCGACCGTGGCCGCGTGGACATGCTGCCCGTGCGCGACTATTACGACCAGCCGCGCTGGGTCGCCGCAGTGCGCCGGGCCGTGGACGAGACGGCCCCCACGGCCCGGTCGGTCGCGCTGGTGGGCCATTTCAAGGACGTGACCAGCGGCTACCTGAGCGACTTTCCGGCGTGGGCGCTGGTCTCGATCGACAAGGCCGGCGACGTGGATGCGACACCGATCCGCGATGCGCTGTTCGCGGCGGCCCCGTCCGAGCTGGACGGTGTGCTGAACGGCCTCGCCGACCGGCTGCCGTCCTCGACGCTGGCAGGCCTACGCACCTGGGTCACAGAGCCGGTCCGTTCGCAACTGGCCGAGGAATGGCGCATGCTGCGGCACTACCGCGACCAATGGGCGGTGGCGCCGTACCCGCCGGTGCTGGTGACGGTCGACACGGTGATCCTCTGCCAGGGCCGTGTGCTGCTGATCCGCCGCGGCCAGGCGCCGGGCAAGGGCTTGCTGGCCGTGCCCGGCGGCTTCATCGAGCAGCACGAGACCGTGTACCGGTCGGCGGTGCGCGAGCTGGAAGAAGAGACCAGCCTCGCGTTGTCCGAGCCCGAGCTGCGGCAATGCCTGCAGGCGGTCGCCGTCTTCGATCACCCCGGGCGCAGCCAGCGTGGCCGGGTGATCACGCATGCGCACTACTTCGACCTGGGCGACCGCCCGGTGCCGGCGGTGCAAGCCGGCGACGATGCCGCATCGGTCGCGTGGGTGGAGATCGGCGCACTGCAGGCACTGGAAGACCAGTTCCATGACGACCACTTCCACATGCTCGATCATTTCCTGGGCCTGACGCAAGCGTGACCGACGGTTGACGGCGCGCGCCGCGATCGGCGCGCGATGGGCATCCTCCGACACTGTGTCGTTGTGCTTGCCGACGCGGCAGGGCGGTGCCGCAAGGCAAGATCCGAGGCCTCATCGAAGCTTCGCGAGGCCCGCCATCCAGACCGCACCCCACCCTCCTGCCGCACCGGCCGGCCTGGTCTACGTCAGCGACGAAGTACCGGGCTTTTCGCGCCGCCGCGCCGGCAAGGGTTTTGTCTACCGCCAACCCGATGGCTCGCGTCTCGGCGACCCCGCGCAGTTGCAGCGCATCCGTTCGCTGGCGATTCCACCGGCCTACACCCAGGTGTGGATCTGCACCCACCCCCATGGCCACCTGCAGGCGACCGGTCGCGACGCGCGGGGCCGCAAGCAGTACCGCTACCACGCGGCCTGGCGCGAGGCGCAGGATGCCGACAAGTACGGCCGGCTGCTGGCCTTTGCCAAGGTCCTCCCAAAGATCCGTGCACGGGTCCGGGCCGATCTCGCGATGCCCGTGGGCCAGCAAGTACGGCGCGCGTCGGTGCTGGCCGCGGTCGTGCGTTTGCTCGACACGACGCTGGTGCGGGTCGGCAACGATAGTTATGCGCGCGAGAACGGATCGTTCGGTCTCACCACCCTGCGCAACCGCCATGTCGAGGTGCAGGGCAGCCGCCTGCAATTGCGCTTTCGCGGCAAGAGCGGGGTGGTGCACGAGGTGGGCGTGGACGATCCCCGGGTCGCGCGCATCGTGCGCCGCTGCCAGACGCTGCCCGGGCAGGAGCTGTTCCAGTACCTCGGCGACGACGGCCAGCCGCACCCGATCGATTCAGCCGACGTCAACGGCTATCTGCGTGAGGCCAGCGGCGGCGACTTCACGGCAAAGGACTTCCGCACCTGGCACGGCAGCGTCCACGCATTGGCACTGTCGCGCGAACCGGCCGATCCGCCGCCCACGTCGATCGCCGCGCACCGCGGCCGTGCCAAGGCCGTGCTGGGCGAGGTGGCGCGCCGGCTGGGCAACACGGTGGCCGTGTGCCGCAAGGCCTATGTGCATCCGGACGTGCTGGCTTTGTTGCTGGGGCAGAAGGAGGTGGTGCCGGACGACGGCCGCGGTTCGCCGCTGCGGCGGCCGGGGCTCACTGCGGACGAACGGCGGTTCGTGGCTTTCCTGATGGCGGCTGCCGCACCGTCGGCGTCGGCCGGTAGAACGGGCCGCAAGGGCAGGCCGCACCAGCCCGCACCACGGTGAGCTGGCCACGCGATCACGCTCGATCCTCGTGGCGCAACAAGGTCTGCAGCATCTGCTGGTGCAGGGCATCGACCGCCGGCGACCGCTTCGACGCCGTGCTGCGCAGCAACGCGACCTCCATGCTGCCGAGCAGCGGCAGGCCATGCCGGTGCTGCAGGATCTGCAGGCCGGGCGGCACGCTGCAGCGCGTGAGCACGGCGACCGCCAAGCCGCTCTCCACCGCCGCGAGTTGGCCGGCCAGGCTCGAACTGTTGTAGACCACGCGGTAGGCGCGACGCTGGGTCGCCAGCGCAGCCAGCGCGTTGCGGCGCGCCAGGCTGCCCGGTTCGTACACCGCCACCGGCAACGGGTCGCGCCGCCAGGCCTCGTAGGGCGCCGCGCCCACCCAGACCAGCGGCTCGTGGAACAGCAGCGTGCCGCGCTGCGGCTTGTCGCGCGAGACCAGCGCCAGGTCCATCTCGCCGCGCTGCACCTTGGGGATCAGCATCGTCGATTGCTCGCAGTGCAGCGCGATCTCGACGGCGGCATGCCGGTTCGCGAAGCTGCGCAGCACCGGGGTGAGGTAGCGGGCGGCGTAGTCGTCGGGCACGCCCAGCCGCACCTGGCCCGACAGCTGCGCGCCATGCAACGCGGTCAGTGCTTCGGCATGGGTCTCCAACAGATGGCGGGCGTAACCGAGCAGCTCACTGCCGGTGGCCGTGAGCTGCATCAGGCGCGGTCCGCGCAGCAGCACCGGACGCCCGATCGCCTGCTCCAGTTTCTTCAACTGCATGCTGACCGCCGATTGCGAACGGTGAATCAGCAACGCAGCGGCGGACAGCGAGCCGGTATCGACCACCGCCACAAAGGCCCTCAACCAGTCGAGCTGCAGATCGGAGGCGCGCATGCGGTTCCTTGCTCATTCGAAAATCGAATATTAAGCCTGACAAGTATCCGCTTTACGACCGCAGGCCGTGGCCGCAAGATCGGCCGCCATGACGACCTCCCAACCCGCAATCGGCGCCAGAACCCTCACGGCGGAACAGCAGGGCCACTGGTTGATGGTGGGCGGCGGCCTGCTGCTCGGCACCATCGGCGTGTGCATCGAAGAGGCCGGCCAGCACCCGTTGACGGCCGTGTGGTTCCGCTGCGTGTTCGGTGCGCTGGCCTTGACGGCCTGGGGCGCGGCCACGGGGCGCCTGGGCGAGCTGCGGCTGGCACCGCGTGCCCTGGCATCGGCGCTGACGGCCGGGGTGCTGATGATCCTGAACTGGGCGCTGTTCTTCGCGGCGATCGAACGCACCTCGATCGGCGTGGCGACGGTGGTCTTCCACATCCAGCCCCTGTGGGTGATGGCCATGGGCGTGTGGTGGCTGCGCGAGCGGGTGTCGCGCACGCAGCTGACAGCGGCCCTGGTGGCGCTGGCGGGCTTGGTGCTGGCGACCGGCCTGCTGGACAGCGCGGACGCCGTGGCGGCCACCGCACCGGCATACCTGCTCGGCCTGGCGATGTGCCTGGGCGGCTCGCTCAGTTACGCCGGGGTCACGCTGATCGCCAAGTCGGCCCGCGGTGTGAGCGCATTTGCGTTCGCCTGGTGGCAGTGCCTCGTGGGCGCGGCCGCGCTGGCCTGGTGGCCCTGGGTGCACGGCTGGCCTGCCGCGCCGGCGGCTTGGGGCTGGCTGGCCGGCCTTGGCATCGTCCACACCGGGCTGGCCTACGTGGTGCTCTACGCCGGCATGGCGCGCCTGCCGGCGGGCCGCATCGCGGTGCTGCAGTTCGTCTATCCGGCCGCGGCGGTGCTGGTCGACTGGGTGGTCTACGGGCGTGCGTTGGACGCGACGCAGATGGCGGGTGTCGGCTTGATGGGCGCGGCGTTGTGGGCGGTGCGGCGGCCGCAGGCAGGCCCGACCGCAGAGCCGCCATAATTACACCAACTTACAGTCGGATCGCAAGCATGCGGCGCGCGCCCCCCAAGGGCCTGTTGCCGCATCCCGCGAGTCAATGCAGATGACACCCCTTTTGTGGATTCCGGTCGTGGCGCTGGCCTGGTACCGCTATGCGACAGAAGACTGGCTGGCGCCCTGGATGTTCTGGGGGCTGGTCGGGTCGACGGTGTATTGCGCCTGGGTGGTGGCGCGTACCCTGCAACGGATCGCCGCCCGGCGCCGCGTCGAGCGTCACCCGGCCGACCAGCGGACCCTGCCGGCCCCCCTCAAGCCGCCTGCCGACATCTGACCGGCCATGCCGCGCCGGCCCAGCACACAGGGCCATCGGTGCGCGCGCCGACCCCCTACACTGCCGCGATGCAGATCTTCAGAGTCGGCGGTGCGGTGCGCGATGCCTTGTTGGGCCTGTCGGTGCACGACCAGGATTGGGTGGTGGTCGGCAGCACGCCGGAGCAACTGACGGCGCTGGGTTATCTGCCGGTGGGCAAGGACTTTCCGGTGTTCCTGCATCCGCAGACCCGCGAGGAATACGCGCTGGCGCGCACCGAGCGCAAGACAGCGCGGGGCTACCACGGCTTTGCGTTCCAGGCTTCGCCGGATGTGACGCTGGAGGAAGATCTGGCCCGGCGCGACCTGACCGTGAACGCGATCGCCCAGCCCGCCGATGCCCAGGGAGCTGAAGGGCTGATCGATCCTTTCGGTGGCGTGCAGGATCTGCACCGCCGCATGCTGCGACACGTGACCGATGCGTTTCGCGAGGACCCGGTGCGCATCCTGCGCGTGGCGCGGTTCGCGGCGCGGTTCCCCGATTTTCAGGTGGCGCCGGACACGATGGCGCTGATGCTCGAGATGGTGGCCGATGGCGAGGTCGACGCCCTGGTGGCCGAGCGTGTGTGGCAGGAGCTTGCGCGCGGGCTGATGGCGGTCCGGCCCTCCCGCATGTTCGAGGTGCTGCGCGACTGTGGCGCACTGGCCCGGCTGCTGCCGGAGGTCGACCGCCTGTGGGGCGTGCCGCAGCGGGCCGACCACCATCCCGAGATCGACACCGGTGTGCACCTCATGCTGGTGCTGGACATGGCAGCGCGGCTCGGCACGCCGTTGCCGGTGCGGTTCGCCTGCCTGGGCCACGACCTGGGCAAGGGCACGACACCTGCCGAGGTGCTGCCGCGCCACATCGGGCACGAGCAGCGCAGCGCGCAACTGTTGCGCGCGGTGTGCCAGAGGCTGCGGGTGCCGACCGAATGCCGCGAATTGGCCGACGTGGTGGCGCGCGAACACGGCAATATCCACCGCAGCGGTGAATTGGGTGCCGCAGCCGTTCTGCGTTTATTGGAGCGTTGCGATGCCATTCGCAAACCGCAACGGTTTGCTGAGGTGTTATGGGCCTGCGAATGCGACGCGAGAGGGCGTGCCGGGCGCGAAGAGACCGATTATCCGCAGAGGCAACGCCTATGGCGTGCATTGGCGGCCGTGCGGGCTGTAGTGACCGAAACCATCGCGTTGCAAGCCCAGGCTTCGGGCCGCAAAGGCCCCGATATCGGCGCGCTGATTCATGCAGCGCGGATCGAGGCGTTACAGGCGCAATGGGATGCCGCTAATTTAGCGGTGCCGAATCACCGCGTTTGAAATGCAGCCCGCGATTTCATGCGGGCATTATGCTCAGGCGATGACGAAGGGTTCGCGTTCCTTGCCTTGAATCCACTTGGGCGGCTTGCCGCGGCCGGTCCAGGTGTCGCCGGTGGCCGGGTTGCGGTACTTGGCGGCCACTTTCTGGCCCGTCTTGCCGACTTTCTTGACGGTGGCAAAAATGTCTTCGGACGTCAAACCGAATTCAGCCACCAGCGAACGCACTTTCTCGATGGCCTGCGCATTTTCACGCTGCCGGGCTTCGGAAATCTGTTTTTCAAGCTGTTCGCGTTGCTGCAGCAGTTCTTTGTAAGTCGTCATCGTCGTTCCATGCGCGGATGTGGGAATCAACATCCTTCCAAATGATTATAGGCAGCGACGGATTATCTCTGTCACAACCAAATCCAAATCCGCCTTTGAAATGAGGATTTTCCGCAACAGTTTCGAGAATATCGCGGTATTGGGTCTGGAGGGATTATCGAAAGTCTGTTCAGGGCGCTGAATCCAGCGTCAGGGCCAGCGCCGCATAATCGCCGACCTTGTCGCCCAGGCCGGCCGGAATTAGTAACGCGCCCGAGGTCAGTGCGGTCAATTTACCGTCGAGTTGCGATTGCAGGCGCGGCAGCAGCAAGGCGCGGTGGTGCCAGAACACGCTGCCGCCCAGGCTGATGCGCTGCAGGTCGAGCGTGGCGACCAGGTTGTAGAGCATGCGGCCCAGCACGCGGCACAGGGCATCGACCGTGGCCAGTGCCTGCGGATCGCCGGCGCCGGCGGCACTCAGCCAGTGGGCCGCATCCTGGCCGAATCGGCGGGCGATGGCATTGCCCGCGACCAGCGCTTCGACGTCGCCGACATTGCCGCAGCCGCACAAGGCGTCGTCGTTGTCGCTGACGAACATGTGGCCGGCGTGGCCAGCATTGCCGTTCTTGCCGCGCAGCACCCGGCCATCGACGCACAGGCCGACACCGATGCCGGTGCTCCAGGTCACGTAGGCGCAGTGGTCGAAGCCCTGCAGCGCGCCCCAGCGGCGCTCGGCCTCGAGCGCCGCCACGCAATCGTTCTCGACCCGCAACTGGCCGAAGCGGCGGCGCAGCGGGGCCTCGAGCAGCGCACTGGTCCAGTCGTTGGGCAGGCCGCGCGCCGGCCCGGCCAGGCCGCCGCAGATGTTGGGCGCGGCCAGTTCGACCTGCCCCTCGCGCAGCACGAACGGCCCGCAGGACGACACGCCGGCCTGGGTCACCTGGCCGGGTTGCACGCCCGCCTCGGCACAGGCGGCGTCGACCATGCGCAGGATCTGGGCTGCCACCGCGCCGTGGTCGCCGGTCTTGGCCGTGGGTTCGGCGCGGCGGGCCAGCAGCGTGGCCGACGGCTGGCCGGCGGCCGCGCTGCCGGGCACACCACCCGGTGCGGCCAGGCTCACGGCCACCTTGGTGCCGCCGATGTCGATGCAGGCTTTCATCGCGTGGTCTCCAGATTCACACCAGTTTCGCCACCGCCGCGGCGATCAGGCTCAGCAGCACGGTGGAGGCCAGGGGAATGAACCACTCCCGGCCGAACAGGCGGAAGCGCAAGTCGCCCGGCAACTTGCCGAAGCCGAACTTGCCCAGCAGCGGATGCAGCCAGTTGATCAGCATCAGGGCCAGGAACACGACGATCAGCCAGCGGATCATGCGAAAGCCACCCTCACAGCGTATGCGTGCGGTCGCCCTGGGCGAAGCCCATCGGCTCCCAGGCGGCACCCTTGCCGAGGGCGATCACCTTGAACAGCTCGCCCATCTCGTGTTCGGAGACCAGCCGCATCGCCAGCGCGCGCTGTGCAAGACTGGCCTGCTCCATGCGCTGCGCAAGTCCGCAGTTCAGCAGGAACCGCGCCTGGCTGGTGTAGCCGAGCACCTGCCAGCCGGCGTCCTGCGCGGCCACGGCGATGCCGGAGAAGTCGACGTGGGCGGTGATGTCCTTCAGGCCCACGTCGGCCAGCGGATCCCCATCGGCGCGGTGGGCGCGGTGGCACATCACGGTGCCGGTACTGCGCTGTGGATGGTAGTACTCACTCTCGGGGAACCCGTAGTCGAGCAGAAAGGCCGCCCCCTGCTGCAGCCGGTCTGCCAGCGTGGCGACAAAGGCCTGGGCCTGCGGGTGGATCTCGGTCAGGTAGTCGTGCGGCCCGGGGATCTCGATCGGCGGGCGCAATGGGGTCGGCAGGTCGGCCCAGACCAGCGACGGCCGGCCGTCGGGCGTTGCCTCGCCCAGCGCCACACCGCGTTCGTGCCATCTGCCGCCGACCCGCGCCAGCAACTGCACGGGCATCGCGTCGAGCACCTCGTTGCCGACGACGATGCCCTGCATGCGGTCCGGCAGCGCATCGACCCAAACGACCTGGCCGGCATGGGCCGCCAGCGCCTGCTGCTGGCGCACGCGCAGCGTGCCCGACAGGTCGACGATGGTGTAGCGCCGGACCCGTTCGCCCAGAGCCTGCAGCAGTTGCAGCGCCAGGGCGCCGCTGCCGGCGCCGAACTCCCAGATCTCGTCGCAGCCCGTCTGCGCCAATGCCTCGCCGACCTGCGCGGCCAGCGTCTGGCCGAACAGCGGGCTCATCTCGGGGGCGGTGACGAAGTCGCTGCCGCCGTCGGCACCGGCCGGCATCCGGCCGAACTTGGTGCTGCCGTGCGCGTAGTAGCCGATGCCGGGCGCGTACAGCGCGAAGGCCATGAAGCGGTCGAAGCCGATCCACCCGCCCGCCGCCGCGATCGCCCGTGCGATCACCGTGCCGAGCGCGGTGGTTCCAGTAGCATTGGCATCCGTCGCGTCCATCCCGATCGATTGTCACTGAATCACTGAATGTCCGATTCCCCACCGTCCACACCTCCCGCACCGCCATGGCCCGCGGTCCGTACGGTGCTGGTCACGGGCGCCGGCAAGCGGCTGGGGCGCGAGATCGCGCTGGCCCTGGCGGCCGCCGGCTGGCAGGTGGCGGTGCACTACCGCGGCTCGCGCGACGAGGCGCTGCGCACGGTTTCGGACTGTGCGGCCGTCGTCGCGGGTGTGCGGCTGCGGCACTTGGCGTTCCAGGCCGACCTGGCCGACGAAGCCGCGGTGCGCGGACTGCTGCCTGAGGTCTGCGCCGCAATGGGCGGCGTCGATGCCGTGGTCAACAACGCGTCGACCTTCGAGCACGACAGCGCGTTCGACTTCGGCTTCGCGGCGATGGAGCGGCACTGGCGCAGCAACACCGGCGCCCCCATCCTGCTGGCGCAGGCGCTGCACCGGCACCTGAGCGAACGCGGTGCGGCGCCGCGCGCGGGCGCGGTCGTGAACCTGCTCGACCAGAAGCTGTGGAACCCAAACCCGGACTTCTTCAGCTACACCCTGTCCAAGGCCGCGCTGGAGGCCGCCAACACGCTGCTCGCGCAGGCGCTGGCGCCGCTGGTGCGGGTGGTCGGCGTGGCGCCTGGGCTGACCATCACCAGCCATCTGCTGAGCGCGGCCGAGTTCGAGGCGCGCCACCAGCTGTCGCCGCTCGGCCGCTCGTCGACCCCGGGCGACGTGGCCGCCACGGTGCGCTTCGCGCTGGAGAACCATTCGATGACCGGCACCACGCTGCTGGTCGACGGCGGCCAGCACCTGATGAAGTTCGACCGCGACTTCTCGGTGATGTGAGGCGTGGCCATCCGCCTGGCTGCAGATTCTTCCACCCACAAGATATCCAACAGATGGTCAATTCCGCCGGCAACCAGACACTGACCCTGACCGGGTTGCGCTTCGATGCGAACCTGGGCATCCTCGATTTCGAGAAGACGACGCCGCAGCCGATCCAGGTCGACGCCGAACTCAACCTCGGCACCCAGCCGCTGCGCCCGCGCGACGACGCCATCACCCACGTGCTCGACTACCGCAAGGTGCGCCAGATCATCATCGACGAGTGCCGAGCCGAGCACATGAACCTGCTGGAGAGCCTGATCGGCAAGCTCGCGCAACGGCTGCTGCAGCTCCCGGGCGTGCTGGGCGTGCGCGTGAAGATCGCCAAGCTGGAGATCTTCGAGGATTGCGAGGTGGCGATCCGGGTCGAGGCCGGTCAGTGGTGACGTCTGCGCCACGGTGAACCGGGCACCTGAACCCGGTGCGTTGCCCGGCCATGCGGCGCCCGTTCGACCAGCCGGCCGGGATTGACGGAAAATCCCGCCCTTGCCTTGAGGATTCCGTATGAACGCCGTCTGGACCGACGAACCCGCCGTTGCCGCACCCGCAGCGCCCCACGCCGCTTCCGCGCTGAAGATCGAGCGCGAGACCCACAAGCTGGAGAAGCGCCTGTGCCGCCTGATGGGCCAGGCCATCGTCGACTACAACATGGTCGAGGAGGGCGACAAGGTCATGGTCTGCATGTCCGGCGGCAAGGACAGCTACGCGATGCTCGACATCCTGCTGAAGCTGAAGGCGCGCGCGCCGATCTCGTTCGACATCGTCTGCGTCAACCTCGACCAGAAACAACCGGGTTTTCCGGAGCATGTGCTGCCCGCATACCTGCGCGCGCGCGGCGTCCCGTTCCACATCGAGGAGCAGGACACCTACAGCATCGTCAAGCGCGTGATCCCCGAGGGCAAGACCACCTGCGGTCTGTGCAGCCGGCTGCGCCGCGGCATCCTGTACCGTGTGGCCGATGAACTGGGCGCGACCAAGATCGCGCTGGGCCACCACCGCGACGACATCCTGCAGACGCTGTTCCTCAACATGTTCTTCGCCGCCAAGCTGAAGGGCATGCCGCCCAAGCTGGTCAGCGACGACGGGCGCCACATCGTGATCCGCCCGCTGGCGTATGTGCCCGAGCGCGACCTGATCCGCTGGGCGACGCACCGCGACTTTCCGATCATCCCCTGCACGCTGTGCGGCAGCCAGGAGAACCTGCAGCGCAAGCAGGTGGCGGCGATGCTGCAGGAGTGGGAAAAGAAGTACCCCGGCCGGGTCGAGAACATGTTCTCGGCCCTGCAGAACGTCGTGCCCTCGCACCTGATGGACGGAACCCGCTACGACTTCGCGGGTCTCAAGGCCACGGGTGTGCCCGATGCCGAGGGCGACAAGGGCTTCGATCCCGAGACCTATGCGGCGCCGGGTCCGACAGCGCTGCAGGTGGTGAGCATCTAATCTGGTTCGGGAGCGCGACGTCGGCGCGCTTTCTTTCGATTCCAAGGAGACTGCCATGCGCATGTTGTGGTCCGCCGCTCTGGCGTCCGTCGTTCTGTTGTCCGGCTGTGCCACGACCTGGATCGTGGACAACGATGTCCAGACGTTCTCCGGGCTCACCACACAACCCTCGCCCGCCACCTACCGGTTCGAGCGGCTGCCGTCGCAGCAGTCGCTGCCGGGCGAACAGGCCGCACTCGAAGCCAGTGCCCAGCCCGCGCTGGCGAAGGCCGGCTGGGTGCGTGACGACGCGTCCCCCCGCTACAGCGTGCTGATCGGCACCCAGGTGCAAGGCATCGACTACGGCCCGAACGGACGCTTTGGCTGGGGCCCGCCGCCCTTCGCTGGCGCTTATCGGTGGCGCGGTGCAGGGCGGGGCTACGGTTTCGGCTACGGGTACGGGTACGGGTACTACGGCTACCGCAGCGACCTGTGGGATGGGCCGTACTACCAGCGCCAGGTGAGCGTGATCATCCGCGACCTGTCGACCCAGCAGGTGGTGTATGAAACACGGGCTGTGCACTCGGCCCGCTGGCCCGGCGATCCGGCCCTGCTGGCGCCGATGTTCGACGCGGCGCTGAGCAGCTTTCCGCAGCCGCCGGCCGGGGTGCGCAAGGTCAACGTCGAGGTCCAGCGGCAGTAGCGCGCAGGTGCGCGCCAAGCGCATAAGCATAGGTCCGAATGTGCTTTGCCCGGGCCGGGGCGCGGAGGTATATTGACGCTCCTTTTTCGACACCCGGAGCCTACCCATGTCCCTGCGCATCAACGACACTGCCCCGAACTTCAAGGCCAAGACCACCCAGGGCGAGATCGACTTCCACAGCTGGATCGGCGACCAATGGGCCATCCTGTTCTCGCACCCGAAAGACTTCACGCCGGTCTGCACGACCGAGCTCGGCTACATGGCGAAGATCGAGCCCGAATTCACCAAGCGCAACGCCAAGCTGATCGGCCTGTCGATCGACCCGGTGGCGAACCACAGCAAGTGGGCCGCCGACATCGAAGAGACCCAGGGTGCCGCCGTCAAGTACCCGATGATCGGCGACACCGATCTGAACGTGGCCAAGCTCTACAACATGCTGCCGGCCGAAGAAGCCGGCACCTCCGATGGCCGCACGGCCGCCACCAACGCCACGGTGCGCTCGGTCTTCATCGTCGGGCCGGACAAGAAGATCAAGCTGATGCTGACCTACCCGATGACCACGGGCCGCAACTTCGACGAGATCCTGCGCGTGCTCGACTCGCTGCAGCTGACCGCCAGGCACAAGGTGGCCACGCCGGTGAACTGGAAGCAGGGCGACGACGTGATCATCGCCGGCTCGGTGTCCGACGACGATGCGAAGACGCTGTACCCGAACGGCTGGAAGGCGCCCAAGCCCTACCTGCGCATCGTCAAACAACCAACCTGAGCCCATCCCCGTTTGGCCGGCTCACTTCGTGTAGCCGTCCGATCCCCCCTCAAGGGGGCGCACCCAGCGGCCCGGCGGAGCCGGTTCCGCGGGTGCACTGGTCTTCGGCCGCGCCGTTTTATCCGCTGCGAACGGTGTGCGGCTTCATGGTTGGCTTGCACGGCGGCACCTAAAATCGGCGCGATGGAAGCCACCCGCATCATCGCCATCCGCCATGGCGAAACCGCCTGGAACGTGGACACACGCATCCAGGGCCAGCTCGATATTCCCCTGAACGAACGCGGCCGCTGGCAGGCCGGGCGGCTGTCGGCCGCGCTGGACGGCGAGGGCATCGCCACTGTCTACGCCAGCGACCTGCTGCGCGCCAGCGAGACTGCGCAGGGCGTGGCCCGTGCCCGCAGTCTCGAGGTGCAGCACGACCAGGGGCTGCGCGAGCGTGCCTTCGGGCATTTTGAAGGCCGCACCTTCGCCGAGATCGAGGCCGAATGGCCCGACCAGGCCCTGCTGTGGCGCACGCGCGACCCGGCGTTCGAGCCGGGCGGCGGCGAATCGCTGATCCGTTTTCGGGACCGCGTGGTCGACACCGCGCAACGCCTGGCCGCGCGCCATCTGGGCGAGCAGATCGTGATGGTCGGGCATGGCGGCGTGATGGACGTGCTGTACCGCGCCGCCACCGGCCAGGAGCTGCAGGCGCCGCGCACCTGGACCGTGGCGAACGCGGCGATCAACCGCTTGCTGTGGACACCCGACGGTGGCTTCACGCTGGTCGGCTGGGCCGACGAGGGGCATCTGTCGGACACCGCGCTCGACGAGGTGTCGACGTGACGCCGGTGGCGGACGCCCTGGTCGGCCAGGGTGTCGACGCCATCGACACGCCGGCGCTGGTGATCGACCTGGATGCGATGGACCGCAACATCGCGCGCATGGCGGCATTTGCGCAGGCCCGCGGCATCCTCTGGCGGCCGCACGCGAAGATGCACAAGAGCGCCACGCTGGCCCTGCGCATGGTCGCGGCCGGCGCCGTGGGCGTCTGCGTGCAGAAGACATCCGAGGCCGAGGCCATGGCGGCGGGCGGGGTGCGCGACATCTATATCAGCAACCAGATCGTCGCCCCGACGAAGCTGGCGCGCGTGGCGGCACTGGCCAGGCGCCTGGCCGATCCCGTCGACGGCGCGCCAGGGCGCCTGGCCATCGCGGTCGACAGCGCCGAAGGCATCGCCCGCCTCGGCAGCGCGGCAGCCACGGCGCTGCAGGGCACGGCGGTCACGATCGACGTGTTCGTCGAGATCGATGTCGGGCAGGGCCGCTGCGGTATTGCGCCCGGCGATGCGGCCGTGGCCCTCGTGCGGCAGATCGCCGCCACCGCGCACCTGCGTTTCGCCGGTCTGCAGGCCTACCACGGCAAGGCCCAGCACCTGCGCACGGCGCAGGAGCGCCGGCAGGCGATCGACACCGTGCTGGGCAAGGTGCGCGACACGCTCGGCCCGCTGCAGGCGGCGGGCTTCGCGGTGCCGCTGGTCACCGGGGCCGGCACCGGCACGATGGTCAACGAGGCCGCCAGCGGCGTCTACGGCGAGTTGCAGGCCGGCTCGTTCCTGTTCATGGACGCCGACTACGGCGCCAATACGCCCGATACCGCGCAGCCGGCGTTCGAACACGCGCTGTTCGTGAAGACCCGGGTGATGAGCGTGTCGGCCGAGCACGCCGTCTGCGACGCCGGCCACAAGAGCCACGCGATCGACTCCGGCCTGCCGCGGGTGCTGGCGCTCGGCGCCGGGGCGGGCCTGGCCTATGCGAACGGCGGCGACGAGCACGGCATCCTGCAGCGCGCCGAAGCCGGCGCGGCACTGCCTGCGCTCGACCAGGTGCTGTGGCTGATCCCCGGCCACTGCGACCCGACGGTCAACCTGCACGACACGATGGTCGGTGTGCGCGGCGGGCTGGTCGAAGGCCGCGTCACCGAGCGCATCCGTGTCGATGCGCGCGGCGCGCTGACCTGATGTCGATTTACGCGCTGAAACCGAAATTCCAGGCGCTGCTGCGTCCGCTGGTGCGCGGGCTGCACGGCGCAGGTGTCACCGCGAACCAGGTGACGCTGCTGGCCTGTGCGGTGTCGGTGCTGCTGGGCCTCTGGTTGTTCCTGGCGCCGCCTGCGGCCTGGGCGTTTGCGCTGGTGCCGGCCTGGATGTTCGTGCGCATGGCCTTCAATGCGATCGACGGCATGCTGGCGCGCGAGCACGGCCAGCGCACGCGGCTCGGCGCCTTGCTCAACGAGTTGACCGATGTGGTGTCCGATGCCGCGCTGTACCTGCCGTTCGCCGTGGTCGGGCCGTTCAGCGCCACCTGGGTCGGCGTGGTGATCGTGCTGGCAGGCCTGAGCGAGTTTGCCGGCGCGCTGGGCCCCACCATCGGTGCATCGCGGCGCTACGACGGGCCAGCGGGCAAGAGCGACCGGGCCTTCGTGTTCGGCGCGCTGGGCCTGTGGCTGGCGGTGGCCGGCGCGCTGCCGCAGTGGGCCGCGTGGCTGATGCCGGCACTCGCGGCTGCCATCACGCTGACCGTTGTCAACCGCGTGCGTTGCGCGCTGGCCGAGGCACCCGCCCGGCCTCTCTGAAGCGGCGCGCCGCTGCCTTCGCGCGCGCGGCATGCGCTCTCGCGAAGCCGCGGCAACCAATGAAACACAAGCACTGCTTCCACGAAATGTGGATGCAGCAGACGCGGCGCATTCTTCGGGCCTCCAACACCCCGACTGCCGAGAACGCCATGTCCACTGCCGCCACCCATGCATTCGCTCCCCGACTGCCCAAGAGGGCGGTGACTCCGTTCCAGGCCCAGCGCCATTTCGCGGAATCGACGATGGCGCGAGTGGACAACTCCACGCCCGGCGCTGCACACGGGTCAGCCGCGCAACGAGGCGGCATCGGTATGGGCAGTCAAGCAGCACCGGCGCGCGCGCCGATCGAAGGCACGTTCCCGACGCACGACGGTGAGCTTCTGTTCTACCGCCACTGGCCGGCAATCAGCCAGCGCCGCGGCGCGATCGTGCTGTTCCACCGCGGCCACGAACACTCGGGCCGCATGGCGCACCTGGTCGATGAGCTCGACCTGCCCGACTTCGACATCTACGCCTGGGACGCTCGTGGCCATGGCCGCTCGCCGGGCCCGCGCGGCTTCAGCCCCAGCGTCGGCACTTCGGTGCGCGACGTGCAGACCTTCATCGACCACATCGTCGAGGTCCACGGGGTGGCTGTCGCCGACATCCACGTGGTGGCGCAGAGCGTCGGTGCCGTGCTGGTCGCGACCTGGGCGCACGACTACGCGCCGCAGATCCGCGGCATCACGCTGGCCTCGCCGGCGTTCAAGGTCAAGCTGTACGTGCCGTTCGCCCGTGCCGGCCTGGCGCTGCTGCACAGGATGCGCGGCCTGTTCTATGTCGACAGCTATGTGAAGCCGCAGTTCCTCACGCACGACCCTGAGCGCATCGCCAGCTACCGGACCGATCCGCTGATCACCAAGCCGATCGCCGTCAACGTGCTGCTGGGCCTGTATGCCGCGGCCGACCGCATCGTGGCCGATGCACAAGCCATCACGCTGCCCACTCAGCTGCTGATCTCGGGTGCCGACTGGGTCGTGCACCAGGAGCCGCAACGCCGCTTCTTCGAACGGCTGGGCAGCCAGGTCAAGCAGAAGATCGAGCTGCCGGGCTTCTACCACGACACGCTGGGCGAGAAGGACCGCGCCCAGGCGGTCGGTGCGATCCGCGGCTTCGTGCTCGACCTGTTCGCCCGCGCACCGCAGCGGGTGGACCTGCTGCAGGCCGACCGGCAGGGCGCCACGGCCGACGAGGCCCGTGCGCTGGCCGCGCCGCTGTCGCCCTGGTCGCCACGCGGCCTCTACTGGGCAATGACGCGGGCGGGCCTGCGCTTCGGCGGCCGCCTGGCCGAAGGCGTCAAGCTCGGCCACGCGACGGGTTTCGATTCCGGCAGCACGCTCGACTATGTCTACCGCAACCAGGCACGTGGCCGCTCGGCGATCGGCCGCCTGATCGACCGCAACTACCTCGATGCGATCGGCTGGCGCGGCATCCGCCAACGCAAGCTGCACGTCGAGGCGCTGCTGCGCGAAGGCATGCGCCGCGTCACCGCCGACAACCGGCCGGTGCGCGTGATGGACATCGCCGCCGGCCACGGCCGCTACGTGCTCGACGCGGTGCTCGGCAGCGCGGTCAAGGTCCGCTCGATCCTGCTGCGCGACTACAGCGACATCAACGTGCGCGACGGCCAGGCGCTGATCGCCGAGAAGGGCCTGAGCGGCATCGCGCGCTTCGAGCAGGCCGATGCCTTCGACCGCGTGAGCCTGGCCGCCGTCGAGCCCAGGCCCACGGTCAGCGTGGTGTCCGGCCTGTACGAGCTGTTCCCCGACAACACCATGGTGGCCCGCTCGCTGGCCGGCGTGGCCGACGCGATGGAGCCCGGCGGGTACCTGGTCTACACCGGCCAGCCCTGGCATCCGCAGCTCGAGATGATCGCGCGCGCGCTGACCAGCCACCGCCAGGGCGAGGCCTGGGTGATGCGCCGCCGCACGCAGGCCGAGATGGACCAGCTGGTCGAGGCTGCCGGCTTCCGCAAGGTAGCGCAGCGGGTCGACGAGTGGGGCATCTTCACCGTGTCCTTGGCCGTGCGGGTGTGATCGTGCACGGCACCGCCTCCATCTCGCAGCGCCGGCCCTGGCGGCGCGCGGCCGGCTGGCTGGCCCTGCTGGCGCCGCTGTTCTACCTGAGCTACGGGCTGGCCAACCATCTGGCGGCGGGGCGGGCGGGCGTGCCATCGGTGGTGTTCGATTGGGAACACGGCATGCCGTTCTGGGCCTGGACGGTGTTCCCGTACTGGTCGATCAATGTGTTCTACGGCTTGTCGCTGTTCCTGGCGCGCGACCGGTTCGAGCTGGACCGGCACGGCGCGCGCCTGCTGACGGCGCAGCTGGTGGCCGTCAGCTGTTTCATCGCCTGGCCGCTGCACATGAGCTTCGGCCAGCCGGCGGTGGAAGGCGCCGCCGGCTTCATGTTCGCAGCGTTGCGCGGCTTCGACCAGCCGTTCAACCAGGCGCCTTCGCTGCACATCGCGCTGGCCGTGATCCTGTGGGACTGGTACCGCCGGCGCATCGCCGCGCCGTGGCAACGCGCCGTGCTGCACGGGTGGACGCTGCTGATCTGCGGCTCGGTGCTGACGACCTGGCAGCACCACTTCATCGACATTCCGACCGGGGCCCTGCTCGGCGTCGTCTGCGTCTGGCTCTGGCCGCTGGAGCGCCGCGTGGCGCTGTGGCGTGCCTGGCGCTGGAGCCGCGATCCGCAGCGCATCCGTCTCGCCGTGGCCTATGCGGCCGGTTCCGGTGCCTGTGCGGCGCTGGCCTGGGCGATCGGCGGCGTGGCGCTGTGGCTGTGCTGGCCGGCGGCATCGCTGGCGGTGGTGGCGTTGAACTACGCCGGCTTCGGCGCAAGAGGGTTCGCGATGGGCCGCGATGGCCGCATGGACTGGGCCGCACGCTGGCTGCTCGGGCCCTACCGCGCCGGCGCTGCAGTCAACGCCTGGTGCTGGACGCGCCGCGCCGCACCGGCCAGCGCACTGCAGCCTGGTGTGCTGTTGGGCCGGATCCCGACCGAACACGAGTGGCACGCCGCCGGCAGGCCGCGCCTGCTGAGCCTGTGCGCCGAGCTGCAACTGCCGCGCGCCGCCCACCCGCAGGCACGCTGCCTGCCGATGCTCGACCTGGTCGTGCCGTCCCCTGCGTTGCTGCGCCGCGCCGGCCGCATGCTGCAGGCACAACAGCGCCACGGCGATGGGGTCTGGATCTGCTGCGCCCTCGGCTACTCGCGCAGTGCCGCAACCGTGGTGAGCTGGCTCGCCGCGACCGGCCGTGCGCAGGATGCCACGCAGGCCCAGGCGATGGTGCGCGCGGTGCGCCCTCGCATCGTGCTGCGCGATGCCTGGCAGGCCGCGTTGCGGCAGGCCGTGCCTGCCCTGCACTTGCAGGAGCGCAAGGCATGAACACCCCGATGGCCGAGGCCTGGGACCGCGCCGTGCCCGGCGACCGGCTGGCCCATGCGGCGGCGGCACTGGACCCGGGTGAACGCGCGACCTGCAGCGCGATGGCGCGCCTGCTGCAGGCCGACGCCGTGCTCGCGTTGTGGGGCCTGGCTGGCAGCGCACTGGCCGCGGCGATGTTGCTGCTGCCGCCCGCCATCGGTTCGGCGGCCGCGGCGGCCGGCTGGCTGGTGGCGGCCTTGGGTGCCGGCCTGGCCGAACGCTATCTGGCGTTGCGCCTGCGGCTCGATGCGGGCCTGTTCGCCGATCTTGGCGGCGGCCGCATCGGCTCGTTGTATGCGCTCGACGCAGCGCTGGCCGGCACCAGCCTGCGCGCAGCCCCGCTGCACACGCGCCCGCTCGACCAGCGGATCGCCGGAGCCGGCCGGCTGCTGCGCTGGCATGTGGCAACGCTGGTGTTGCAGGCGCTGGCGCTGGTCGCGGCGAGGCTAGGATGAAACTCGCCCCCAGTCTGCGCGCACTGCGTGTCGCTCCGCCAAACGAGTCGCTGCCAGAGGCAGCGGCCCTTCGTGCCCGTCCAAGCCTGCGCAGGCAGGCTTGGAGCCGCGGGCCTCAGCCCTACCGGGGGCAACACCAGCGGCCCGGCAGAGCCGGCTCCGCGGTGTTCTGGCCTTTCGCCGCGCCGGTTTCATCCGTCGTGAAGGCGCCCGGCGCCATGGAAAACTGACATGAACCCTACGAACCCCACGCGCCGCACGGGTGCATCGCCCGCCACGTGCCTGCTCGCGGCCGGCACGGCGCTGGCGATCGTCGCGTTCGCCCGCGT
Source organism: Pseudorhodoferax sp. (assembly GCA_965279475.1). Classification (GTDB taxonomy): domain Bacteria; phylum Pseudomonadota; class Gammaproteobacteria; order Burkholderiales; family Burkholderiaceae_C; genus Pseudorhodoferax. Next base: position 4,813,918 of record CBDIIA010000003.1, on the reverse strand, counting down.
GCTGACCGGCGTGCGCGCCATCTGGCAGCCGCCCGGCCCTTTGCCCGCCAGCACGGTGTACTTCGCCAACCATTCCAGCCACGCCGATTTCGTGCTGGTGTGGGCCACGCTGTCGCGCGGTGTGCGCGGGGCCACACGGCCGGTGGCCGGCATCGACTACTGGGACCGTTCGGCGCTGCGGCGCTTCATCGGCGGCCAGGTGTTCCATGCGCTGCTGATCCGCCGCGATGGCCAACGCCCGGGTGCGGACGCGGTACGCCAGATGGCCGATGCGCTGGCGGCCGGCGACTCGCTGATCATGTTCCCCGAAGGCACGCGCAACACCGGTGACGAGGTGCTGCTGCCGCTGCGCAGCGGCCTGTACCACCTGGCGCTGGCCTGCCCCGGCGCGCGCCTGGTGCCGGTCTGGATCGAGAACCTGAAACGCGTGTTGCCCAAGGGCGAAATCATTCCGTTGCCATTGGCCTGCACCGTGCGCTACGGCGCGCCGATGGCGCTGCAGGCCGGCGAGGGCAAGCAGCATTTCATGGACCGGGCCCGCGCCGCGATGCTGGCGCTGCGGCCCGACTACGACCGTCAGGACGACACCTGCTGCTGCCGCGAACGCGGCGGCAGCGCCACCATGCAAGAGGACGTATGCAGCACCTGAACTCCGCCACCCTGGCCACGATGCAACTCTTTGCCGGCGTCGCTGCCGTGCTGCTGTTCGCCTCCACCGTTGGAGCCGTGCTGAAGTGGCGCGTGGCGCGGGGTTCGCCGCACGGCACGATCGACAACCTCAACGCCCGGGTGAACGCGTGGTGGGTGATGGTGGCGGTGATCGCGCTGGCCTTCGTGTTCGGCAAGGGCGGCGTGATCGTGCTGTTCGCGCTGATGTCGTTCTACGCGCTGCGCGAGTTCATGACACTGGCCTACACGCGCCGCGGCGACCACCTGGCGATCGCGCTGGCGTTCTTCGTCGCGCTGCCCGTGCAGTACGCGTTGATCTGGATCGATTGGTATGGCCTCTATGCGATCTTCATCCCGGTCTACTGTTTCCTGGTGCTGCCGATCCTGGCCGCGCTGGAGGGCGACACCCAGCGTTTCCTCGAACGCACGACCAAGGTGCAATGGGGGCTGATGGTCTGCGTGTTCTGCGTCAGCCACGTGCCGGCACTGCTCACGCTCGAGATCCCCGGCTTCGAAGGCCGCAACCTGCTGCTGATCGCGTTCCTGGTGCTGGTGGTGCAGGGCAGCGACGTGCTGCAGTACGTCTGGGGCAAGTTGTTCGGCCGGCACCTGGTGGCACCGCGCCTGTCACCGTCCAAGACCTGGGAAGGCCTGGTCGGCGGCGTGCTCAGCGCCACCGCGCTCGGCGCCGCGCTGCACTGGGCCACGCCGTTCACCGTGTGGCAGGCCGCCGGCATGGCCTTCATCGTCTGCGCGATGGGCTTCTTCGGCGGGCTGGTGATGTCGGCGATCAAGCGCGACCGCGGCGTGAAGGACTGGGGCACGCTGATCGAGGGCCATGGCGGCATGCTCGACCGGCTGGATTCGGTGGTCTTCGCCGCGCCGGTGTTCTTCCACGTGCTGCGCTACATCTGGGTGCCTTGAACGCCGCCATCGCGGGCGGCGTCAGGCGAAGTCGCGTGCCTCGTCCGGCCGGGTCCACTCGATCATCTCGTCGCCGCACAGGCGGTCCGAGTCGGTGAGGCCGATCGCGTCGGCCACGCTGTGCGGGAAGTGGTCGAACAGCGCGGTGCCACCGATGTCGAGTTCATGCGCCCGCGCGCTCCAGGTGGCCAGGTACACGACGCTGGCCAGCGTGTCGTCGCCCGAGTCCTGCGGATCGCAGTGGTGGCGGATCGCCTCGACGATGGGCTGCGGGAAGCGCCAGCGCGATGCGAAGGCGGCGCCCACCTCGGCATACGAATAACCCAGGTCGGCCAGCTGCGCAGCATGGCGGTGGTCGTCGGTCGCGAAGTCGCGCTGCAGGCTGGGCCGCTGCGGCATCGCCATCTTCAGGATCAGGTCGCCCGTGCCATGCAGCAGGCCGGCCGTGAACGCTTCGCTCTTGTCCAGCGCAAGCTCTTCCGCCAGGGTCTCGGCGATCTTGGCAACGTCCAGGCTGTGGCGCCAGAAGCTGGTCAGGTCGATACCCGGCACCTTGCGGAATGCCGCTCCCACGGCCGCCGTGCGCACCAGCTGACGGGTCGCCTTGAGGCCGAGCAGCGCGGTCGCGGTCTCGACCGAACCCACGCGCTGGTGGCCGGCCGCGAAATGCGCCGAGTTCACGAGCCGCAGGATGCGCACCGTCAACCCCACTTCGCCGGCCATGCGCGCATTCACCGCACGCATGTCGGGCTCGTCCTGCTGCAGCTCCACCAGGATCTGGGCCACGGCCTCCGGCAGCGAAGGGATCAGCGTGTTGGTGGCGAGAAGTTCTTCAAGTTGCACGGGTGCACCTCGCAAAGGAAGGGTGGGCCAGGGCGCTGGCTGCGTCGTATGGTACCGGGCTTCACCGGGTTGGGGCCGCGGGCATGTTGTCGGCGGCGCGCCAGGCGACCAGGCTCCAGCGCAGCGGATCCCAGCCCGGATCACGGTTCTGCGCCACGCTGCCCGCGGGCAGGCTCCAGCCGATGGAGCGCACCATGCCGGGTTGCGTCGGGTCTTTCTCGAGCGTCGCGGGCGCGCCCAGCGTCTGTACCAGCCGGCGCACCGACGCGTGGTGCGCCCACCAGGGCACGGCCATCGTCACCTCTCGCAGGCGGCCGTTGCCGAAGTGGGCCGTGAGCGCCAGCGCGGCCACGCCGTCCGCCTCGCGCAGGGCGCCGTTGCAGACGCGGTCGGTCGAGGTGCTTGGGGTGTTCGGGCTACCCGGGCTAGCAGGTCGAGGGCCGCAGCGCAGCGGCACGGTGGCGAAGTGACGCCGCAGCGCCAGCTCGTCCATCGCACCCGACAGCTGCGCGTACCGCATCGTGGCCGAGGGCAGGTCAGCGCCGAAGTGGGCGCCGTAGACCGGCAGCGCGTCGCGGTGCGCCACCAGCAAGGCCGCCCCCCCCACGGCGAGCCCGCCCACCACGACGGCCGCCTTGCGCCAGGCTGAACCGGGCCGCGATGGGTGTTCAGGGCTTGCGTTCGCTTGCATCGGTGTCGGTGCCTCGGGTCCTGGGGCGGGGCGCGTTGGCGAGCTGGCGCATCAGTTGGTCCATGTCGGCCGACAGCCGGGCCAGCCGCTGGTCCGTGTCGGGTGGCAGGCGCGGGTCGGCGCGGGCCCGTGCCAGCTCGAGTGCGGCCGATTCGGCGGAGGTGACGCAGATGCGCTGGTACAGAAAGACCGCCTGGCCCAGCGGTTCCCACCGCGGCACACGCAGCGGCGCCAGCTGCGTCAGCAGTTCGCGGCAACCGGGTACCAGGGAGCGCTCGGCCCGCTGGAAGAACTGCAACCTGCTCAGCTCGCCACGCTGCAGGCTGCGGTGGTCGACGGCCAGGCGCTGGAACATCAGCTCGAAGCGCTTCGACACCGCCGGCATCGTGGCCTGGGCCTCGAACACCTGGCGGTGCCAGGCGCCGGGGATCGGCGTGGCCATCACCGCGTAGGTGATGGCCACGGCCACGGCGCAGGCGCCGATGGCGGCACGCCCCAGGCGTCTGGCGCGCCAGGCCGCCGCATCGAACGGCGCCAGCAACAGCAGGCCCAGCAGCACGCCGCAGGCCAGGCCGCCGAAGTGGGCCGCGTTGTCCACGCCCTCCTGGCGCAGCCCGTTCAGCAGCGAATAGACGACGAACACGCCGAGGCCCGACCAGAGCCGGCGGCTGTTGTGCGCCGGCACCTGGCGGCGGTAGTGCCAGCTGGCGGCGAGCAGGCCGCCCAGCACGCCGAACACCGCGCCCGATGCGCCGACCGATACTGCCAGCTGCGTCGACAGGTGCAGCCCGGCCGCGCTGCCGCACAGCGCCGACGCCAGGTAGATCAGCAGGAACTGCCCGTTGCCCAGCAGGCGGCACAGCTGTTTGCCGGCCTCCCACAGCCCCAGCATGTTGAACGCCAGGTGCATGATGCCGCCGTGCAGGAAGGTGGCTGTCAGCAGGCGCCACAGTTCACCGTCGAGCACCACGGCCGAGGCCGAGTTGGCGCCCCAGGCGAACAGCTGCGGCGACAGCGGCGCCGTCGGGCTGATGCCGGCGGCCACGTGCATGCACCAGACCAGCACGTTGACGGCCACCATCGCGTAGAGCGCCCAGACGCGCGGGGTCAGCAGGTCGAGGCGGTCTTCGAAGGCCTCGTGGGCGCGCGTCTCGCGCAGCCCGGCCGCTTCGCCGACGCCGGCGCGCGTGCGCAGCACGCCCAGCCGCGCGTGGATCGCGTAGAAGGCCTCGTCCTGCTGCTGCGGGGTCAGCATGTGCAGGCTGATCTGCGGGCGGGCCGGGTTGCGCCCGTCGAGAAAGCGGCGCTTGTCCGGGCGCGACGGGTCGGGTTTGAGCGTCAGGCGCAGCAAGGCGCCGCCGTGCGGGCGTTCGAGTTCGACGTCGTCGAGCGCCTCCCAGGGCACGGGCGCGCGCAGGCCGGCACCCTGGATGCCGTCGGCATCGAGCCGGACCACCGGCTGGTCGCTCAGCGCCTGGCGTGCCAGCAGCCAGGTCAGCCACGCGGCCGGCGCCGCGACGCTCAGCAACACCAGCGCCTGCAGGGCCCAGTGCCAGGTCTCCAGCGCCGCCGCGGCCGACGCCACCATCAGCAGGCCGAAGGCGGCGGCCAGCATCGCCAGCAGCAGGGTCTGGCGGCGCAGCGTCGGCGCGAACGCCAGCGTCTGCTGCAGGCCTGCGTCGGCGCCGGTGCCGGGCATGGACGGCGTGGTCAGGCGAACAGGTCCGGCGCGCGCTGCGGCGGCGCCACGCCCAGGTGCCGGTAGGCGGCCTGGGTGGCAATGCGCCCACGCGGCGTGCGTTGCAGGAAACCCTGCTGGATCAGGTAGGGCTCGATCACGTCCTCGATGGTGCCGGCCTCCTCGCCGATGCTGGCGGCGATGTTGTCCAGGCCCACCGGTCCGCCGTCGAAGCGGTGGATCACGGCCTCCAGCAGCTTCCTGTCCATCACGTCGAAGCCCTGCGGGTCGACGTCGAGCATGGCCAGCGCGCGGTTGGCGATGTCCTGCGTGATGGTGCCGTTGCCCTTGACGTCGGCGTAGTCGCGCACGCGGCGCAGCAGGCGGTTGGCGATGCGCGGCGTTCCGCGGGAGCGGTTGGCGATCTCGCGGCCGCCTTCGGGCTCGATCGGTACGTTCAGCAGGCCGGCGCTGCGTTTGACGATACGCGCCAGCTCTTCCGTGGTGTAGAACTCGAGCCGGGCCACGATGCCGAAGCGGTCGCGCAGCGGGTTGGTCAACATGCCGGCGCGGGTGGTGGCGCCGACCAGCGTGAACGGCTGCAGGTCGAGCTTGATGCTGCGCGCGGCCGGCCCTTCGCCGATCATGATGTCGATCTGGTAGTCCTCGAGCGCCGGGTAGAGGATTTCCTCGACCACCGGGCTCAGGCGGTGGATCTCGTCGATGAACAGCACGTCGTTGCGTTCGAGGTTGGTCAGCAGCGCCGCCAGGTCCTTGGGTTTTTCGAGCACCGGGCCGCTGGTCTGGCGCATGTTGACGCCGAGTTCGTGCGCGATGATGTGCGACAGCGTGGTCTTGCCGAGGCCGGGCGGGCCGAACAGCAGCACGTGGTCCATCGCCTCGCCGCGCTTCCTGGCCGCGCCGATGAAGATCTCGAGCTGCTCGCGCGCCTTGGTCTGGCCCACGTACTCGTCGAGCAGCTTGGGCCGTAGCGCCCGCTCGATCGCTTCTTCCTGCGGCGAGACCGGCGCGGCGGAGACCACGCGGCTGGTCGGCGGCACGGCGAAATCGTCAGTCTGGATGGACACGGCAGGCACCCGGGGCGGGTCGGATCGGCGAGGCGCCCACTATAGCGCGCTCAAGTTGCGCCACTGGCTGCCGATACAGTTGCAAGCGGTGGCGAAACGACTATTCTTGTGCCGCGGTTTTCGTCACACCGGGGCTCCCATCGACATGTCCGACTCGTCTCCTTTTTCCTTTGCAACGTGCGCCGCCGCATGGCCGCGGGTACGCCGCATGGCGGTCGGCGTGCTGTGCGCGGCCGTGGCGCTGGGGGCGTCGGCCGAAGATGCCCACGACGCGCACGGCAAGGCGGCCCCCAAGGCCGCGCCGGCCGAACGCAAGGCCGCCGCCACCGCAGCGCCCGCCAAGGCGGCCGAACCGGCGGCCGGCAAGAGCGCCGAGCTGACCACCGGCCAGGCCATGGCCCAGCAGCTGCGCGAGGCGCTGGAGCAGACCAACATCGGCCGCCCGGTGAAGGCCGGCAAGGGCAAGCCGGCGCCAACCCCGGTGATGACGGTCACCGTCGAGCCGCGGGCCGCCAGGTCGCAGGCCATGGCGACGGCGCGGCCGGTCTCGGCCCAGGGCGCCGAGCGCCTCGGTGCCGACCTGAACCAGTACCAGCGCGCACGCGCGATCGCCCACGGCCTGCCGGTGCCGCCGCGCGACGCCACGCCGCGCCAGGCTGCAGCGGCGCTGGCGGCCGGCCATGGCGTACACGACGCACCGCACTGGGCCTACGAAGGCGAGGGCGGGCCGCAGGCCTGGGCCAAGCTCAAGCCGGAGTTCGACCTGTGTGCCAGCGGCAAGCGGCAGTCGCCGATCCACATCGAGGAATCGGCGGCCCTGCAGGGGCCGGCCGAATCGCTGGTGTTCGACTACCGGCCCAGCGCGGCATCGGTGGTCAACAACGGCCACACGATCCAGGTCGACGTGGAGGGCGACAACACGCTGACCGTGCGCGGCTCCACGTTCAAGCTGCTGCAGTTCCACTTCCACCATCCGGCAGAAGAGAAGATCAACTACAAGGGTTTCGCGATGGTCGCGCACCTGGTGCACCGCAATGCCGAAGGGCAGCTGGCGGTGGTGGCGGTGCTGCTCGACCCGGGGGCCGCGAGCCCGTTCATCGACAAGGTCTGGACCTACATCCCGCTCGACGTGGCCGACCGGGTCCGCACGCCGGCCGAGTGGATTGACCTGAAGAGCCTGCTGCCGCAGGACCAGCGCTACTACCAGTTCATGGGTTCGCTGACCACGCCGCCGTGCAGCGAAGGCGTGCTGTGGATGGTGCTGAAGCAGCCCGTGACGCTGAGCCGCGAGCAGCTGAAGCTGTTCACGCAGATGTTCCCGAACAATGCGCGGCCGGTGCAGGCCCTGAACGGCCGCGTGGTGCGCGACGCGCAGTGACGGCCTTGGCTTCTGGTCGTCAGGCCTTCGACAAGGCCTTGAGCGCCAGCTTGATGCCATCGGAGACGCCGATGTCCTTGGGCAGAGCCTTCAAGGCGGCGGCCGCCTCCTTGTCGCTGTAGCCCAGCGCCAGCAGGGCCTGCAGGATGTCGGCCTGCGCGTCGTTGGCGGCACCGGCCGCCGGGCCGATGTCGGCGCCGAGCTTGCCCTTCAGTTCGAGCAGCAGCCGCTCGGCGGTCTTCTTGCCGATGCCGGGCACCTTGATCAGGCGGCCGGGCTCCTGCAGCGTGATGGCCTGGGCCAGGTCCGACACCCCCATGCCCGACAGTACCGACAGCGCCGTGCGCGGCCCGACGCCGGAGATCTTGATCAGCTGCCGGAACGCCTCGCGCTCGGCCACGGTCGCAAAGCCGTACAGCAGCTGCGCGTCTTCGCGCACGACGAAGTGCGTGAGCAGCGTGATCTTCTCGCCCAGCGCCGGCAGGTTGTAGAAGGTGCTCATCGGCACGTCGACCTGGTAGCCCACGCCGTGGCAGTCGACCAGCACCTGCGGCGGATTCTTCTCGGCCAGCAGCCCTTGCAATCTACCAATCATGCGGTGTCCATTCAGGGGGCGCAGCGCCAGCAATCACGCAGCAAGATCCCAGGAACAGCGCGGAACCGGCTTTGCCGGGCCGCTGGTGTTGCCCCCTTGCAAAGGGGGTTGGCGAAGCGACACGCAGTGCGCGCAGACTGGGGGATGTCAACATTGCTATGGTTGGACAAGCCCTCTGCGGGCCGCTTCCAGCGCGGCTTCGGCACGCGACGACACATTGAGCTTGCGGTACACCTGCTTGATGTAGTCCGCGATCGTGTGTTTGGACAGGCCGAACTGCAGCGCGATCTCGGGCAGCGTGTAGCCCTTGGCCACGCGTTGCAGCACGTCGGTCTCGCGTTCGGTCAGCGATACCTCTTGGTCGACCTGGCGCACCGGGTTCGCGCGGCGCTGGTGCGCGTTGGCGAAGTAGGCCAGCACGCGCCGTGCGATCGGCGGCGACAGCGGTGGCTCGCCCTGGCTCATGCGCAGCAGCTGCGCCACCAGCACGTCGCGCGGCTGCTCCTTCAGCAGGTAGCCGAAGGCGCCCGCCTGCAGGGCCGGGAACAGGTGTTCGTCGTCGTCGTAGATGGTCACGACCACCGGCAGCGCCTTGGGTTGCGCGCGCCGCAGCGCGGCCACCACGTCCACGCCGTCGCCATCGGGCAGGCCCAGGTCGATCATCGCCAGGTCGAACGGCTGCTGTGCGATGCAGGCCAGGGCCTGGTCGCGGCGTGCGGCGGTGAGGATGTCGATGCCGGGGAAGGTCGATTGCGCGATCTCGACCAACCAGGTACGGATCTCGGGGAGGTCTTCTACGATCAGTGCATGCATTGCGTTCGATGTTAGCGGATGCAGTCTGTGAGGCCTTGCGCGCCGTCAGGCCCGCGCCAGCGGGACCCGCACCGACAGCAGCGTGCCCCCCCACGGGCCTCGGCTGAAACGGTGGTGGCCGCCCAGCTTGCGCACCCGCTGCTCGATGCTCGGCAGGCCATGCCCCGGGGCCGACGCGAACACGGACGACGGCAGGCCGCGGCCGTCGTCCTCGACCTCCAGCGCGATGGCGTCGACCTCGAACGCGATGTGCACCCGGCAGCGCCGGCCCTGGCTGTGCCGGATGGTGTTGGACAGCGCCTCGCGCAGCACCCGCGTCAGCTGCACGTGGGTGCGCGCCGGCAGGATCAGCGCGGCATCGGGCTCCTGGGCGTGCCATTCGAAGTGCATCGTGGTGCTGCTCATGCGGCCGACGGTCTCGGCGCGCCAGTCGGCCACCACGTCGCCCGCGTGCGCCGGGTTGGCGGTGAGCCCGCGCACGCTCAGGCGCATTTCTTCGAGGGCCTGCCGGGCCATCGACGCGATGCGCTCGCGGTCGTCGGTCTGCAGGCTGACCTGGGCGATCGTCAGCAGCTTGGCACCCAGGTCGTCGTGCAGGTCGGAGGCGATGCGCTGGCGCTCGCCCTGCGCCGCCTGCTCGGTGCGCAGCACGGTCAGCTGTGCGTAGCTGCGCTCGATCTCCCCGGACTTCTCGGCCACGCGCTGCTCCAGCTCCTGGTTGGCGGTTTCCGCCTGCGTCAGCGCCCGCACGAACAGCTGGACCAGGCGCACCGCGATCACGACGAACAGGAACGGCATCGCGAAGTGGATCACGTGGATCTTGGGCAGCGGCAGCCAGTCGTTCTGCAGCGCGATCTCGGCCCCGGCCAGTACGATCGCGATCACCAGCACCAGGCTCATCAGCCAGAACTCGCTGCGCCGCGCGCGCCAGGCCACGGTGAAGAACACCGCCACCGCTGCCAGGAACTCGACCGCCAGCAGGTTGTAGACCGCGCTGGCCGCCGGCAGCAGATGCTGCGGGCCGGCGATCACCAGCAGCAGCGGCACTGCCAGCACCTGCGTTGCCAGCACGCTGTCGACCCAACGCGCGCGCACCCCCACCAGCCGCAGCAGGAACAGGTAGGCGCAGCCGAGCACCGGCGGGAACGCGCTGCAGATCAGGATCTCGGTCGCCAGATTGGACAGCGGCACGTGCTGCATGAACAGCCGGGTGCTGATCAGCGCCCAGCCGGTGCTGAACAGCCCGAAGTACATCAGGTAGGTGTCCTGCCGGCGCATTGCTGCCAGGCCCAGCATCGTGGCGCCGAGCAGGCCGATGGTGGTCGCGATGATCTGGGCCATCGTCACGTTCCAGAACAGCTGGCGCTGGTAGAGCGGCTCGAGTTCGGCCAGCGTGCCGACCTGCACCTCCGACAGGCCGGCGGCACGCTGGCGTGCCGAGACCGACTGCGCCGAGAACCCGGCGATGCGGACCAGCAACTCGTTGCCCTGTGGCCGCAGCAGCGTGCGCGGCAGGCTGTAGAGCTGCGGGTGGTAGCAGTTGCGTGTGACCGGGCCCTGCATGTCCCCGCCGCTGCCGATGGGCTCGCCGTTCAGCGCCACGTCGGCATTGGTGCACACGCGCGGCAGGTATACGCCGAGCAGGCCGCCATCGGCCGGCGCGTCGAAGCGCGCCCGGTAGCCGACGATGCCGCTGTAAGCGGGAAAACTCTCTTCCCAGCCATGGGGCAGCCGCACCGGTGCCCACACGGGCGCGCCCGCGGAGGCCGGTGGGTCGAGCCGCGCGACCTCGGCGCGGTCGAGCAGCAATGGTGCGGTCTGCCCCGCCTGCGCGGCCAGCAGCCACAGCAGGGTGCAGGCGACAATACGGCACAACATGAGCATCCGATGATTGTCCGACACAGCTTCACCCCGCCCAACAACACCCGGCTGGACCACCTGTGCGGGCCGATGGATGCGCATCTGCGCACGGTGGAGGCGGCGCTGCAGGTGCAGATCGCGCACCGCCACGAGCAGTTCAAGATCGACGGTCCCAAGGCCCGCGCGCAGCGGGCCCTCGAGATGCTGCAGGCGATGTACGAGATCGCCGCGCGGCCGATCGCCGCCGACACCGTGCAGCTGATGCTGGCCGGTGATGCCGACATGGTGGCCGATGGCGCCGATGGGCCGTCGCTGCAGACGCGCCGGGCCGACCTGCGGCCGCGCACGCTGAACCAGGCGAACTATCTGGACAACATCGCGACGCACGACATCACCTTCGGCATCGGCCCGGCCGGCACCGGCAAGACCTACCTGGCCGTGGCCTGTGCGGTCGATGCGCTGGAGCGCAGCGCGGTGCAGCGCATCGTACTGACGCGCCCGGCGGTCGAGGCCGGCGAGCGGCTTGGTTTCCTGCCGGGCGACCTGAGCCAGAAGATCGATCCCTACCTGCGCCCGCTGTACGACGCGTTGTACGACCTGATGGGCGCCGACAAGGTGCAGAAGGCCTTCGAGCGCAACGCGCTCGAGGTCGCGCCGCTGGCCTTCATGCGCGGGCGTACGCTGAACAACGCCTTCGTGATCCTCGACGAGGCGCAGAACACCACGCCCGAGCAGATGAAGATGTTCCTCACGCGCATCGGCTTCGGTGCCAAGGCGGTGGTCACCGGCGACGTGAGCCAGATCGACCTGCCCAAGACCCAGCTGAGCGGCCTGGTCGACGCCGAGCGTGTGCTCCGGCGTGTCAAGGGCATCGCGATCAGCCGCCTGACCAGTGCCGACGTGGTGCGGCATCCGCTGGTGGCGCGCATCGTCGACGCCTACGACGCGCGGGGCCAGAGCCGGTCGGCACCCGAGGACGCGCCGGAACCCGAACGCGCGGTGCGCACGCGCCGCAAGGCGGCGTGATGCGGCGATCCTTGGTGGGAGGGGCGCGCGGATGGCGCTGAAATCCTTGCAGCTGTCGCTGCAGTTCGCGCAGATCGGGCAGGCCGCGCGGCACCGTGCGGCCTTGCCCCGGCACTTCGTCGCGCGTTGCATCCGCCACGCCCTCGACGACGACGCCGAGATCACCGTGCGTATCGTCGACGCCGACGAAGGCCGCGCGCTGAACCAGCAGTTTCGCGGGCGCGACTACGCCACCAACGTGCTGACCTTCGACTACACGCAGGCCCCACTGGTCACGGCAGACCTGGTGCTGTGCGCCCCGGTCGTCGCGCAGGAAGCCCGCACCGAGCGCAAGACACTGCAGGCGCACTACGCGCACCTGCTGGTGCACGGCACGCTGCATGCGCAGGGCTGGAACCACGAGACCGGCGAAGCCGATGCGGAGGCGATGGAGGCGCGTGAGGTCGAGGTCCTGCGCGGCATGGGCTTCTCGAACCCCTACGGCCGAGCGACACTCCGTCGCTGAGCTGCTGCGCGGCGCGCGCTACATCTGCATCGGAATCGTCACCGGGCCGTCGTTGACCAGATGCACCTGCATGTCGGCGCCGAAGCTGCCAGTCTGCACCGGCGTGTGGGCGCCGCGCGCCTGCGTGACGAAGTGGTCGTAGAGCCGGCGGCCTTCGTCGGGCGCGGCGGCGCCGGTGAAGCTCGGCCGGTTGCCGCCGGTGGTGTCGGCGGCCAGCGTGAACTGGCTGACGACCAGCAGGCCGCCCTGCACGTCCTGCAGGCTGCGGTTCATCTTGCCGGCGTCGTCGCTGAAGATGCGCAGCTTCAGGATCTTGGCGAGCAGCCTGTCGGCCTGGGCGTCGGTGTCGCCGCGCTCGGCGCACAGCAGCACCAGCAGGCCTTGGCCGATCGCGCCGATGGTCTCGCCTTCGATGTCGACGCGGGCTTCGCGCACGCGTTGCAATAGGGCTTTCATGCTGCCGATTGTCGCGGCCCCGACGCGTGCGGCCCGGCCACCGGCCACGCACCGCCATCGGGATGCGCCCTAGTGTCCCGGGCGGCCGGCACCGCTAGGATCGACCGCGCCGCGACCTTTGTCCGATGCCCTGCGGCGCACCACACCTCCAGGAGACTCACATGACATTCCACAAGATCGCCGCTTGCGTGGCGGCCAGCTGCCTGCTCGCCGTCGCCGGCGCCACGGTATTCGCCCAGGCCTCGGGCCTGACCCGCACGATGGTCGGCAAGGCCGACGTCTCGGTGCCGGGCCGCGAGGCCGTGGTGGCCCGCGTGGAGGTCGCCCCGGGTGCCAAGGCCGGGCGCCACACGCACCCTGGCGACGAGATCAGCTATGTGCTCGAAGGCGAGCTGACCTTGCTGGTCGACGGCCAGCCCCCGCGCAAGATCAAGGCCGGCGAATCCTTCGTCGTGCCGGCCGGCCTGGTGCACGATGCACACAACGAGGCCGCCACGCCGGGCAAGCTGGTCGGCGTGTACGTGGTCGAGAAGGGCAAGCCGCTCGCAACGCCGGCGCCCTGAGCCGCCTGGTGCCGCCCGGTGCGCCCCCTGCGGCGCACCACGCGTGGGCGTTTTGCGCACCGCTGTTGCACAGCTTTCGTTGACCAGATGATCCAAATTGGACCATTTGGTCTGAAATTTCCTATTTTCTATCGAATGAATGTTGATTCATAAGGTTTTTTAAAACTGGCACGCCGCCTGCTTGAGGGATTCGACCATTCCTGACGTGACCACGCCAGGGTTCACGCGTCTGATCCACCCGCAAGAGGCAAGCATGAAAGTCGGCGTCTTCATTCCCATCGGCAACAACGGCTGGCTGCTGTCCGAGAACGCTCCCCAGTACAAGCCCACGTTCGCACTCAACAAGCAGATCACGCTCGAAGCCGAGCGCTACGGCTTCGACTTTGCGCTGTCGATGATCAAGCTGCGCGGCTTCGGTGGCAAGACCGAGTTCTGGGACCACAACCTGGAGTCGTTCACCCTGATGGCCGGGCTGGCCGCCGTCACGACCAAGATCAAGCTGTTCGCCACCGCGGCCTCGCTGGTGATGCCGCCGGCCATCGTCGCGCGCATGACCTCGACCATCGATTCGATCTCGAACGGCCGCTTCGGCCTGAACCTGATCACCGGCTGGCAGCGGCCCGAGTATTCGCAGATGGGCCTGTGGCCGGGCGACCAGTTCTTCGGCTCGCGCTACCAGTACCTGGCCGAATACATCCACGTGCTGCGCGACTTGTGGGGCACGGGCCAGTCCGACTTCAAGGGCGAGCATTTCAAGATGGACGATTGCCGGGTGAGCCCGCGTCCGCAGGCCGAGATGAAGGTGATCTGCGCCGGCCAGAGCGACGCCGGCATGGCGTTCTCGGCCCAGCACGCCGACTACAACTTCTGCTTCGGCAAGGGCATCAACACGCCCACGGCGTTCAAGCCTGCCGCCGACAAGCTGATCGAGGCCACGAAGAAGACCGGCCGCCACGTGACCACCTATGTGCTGATGATGGTGATCGCCGACGAGACCGACGAAGCCGCGCGCGCCAAGTGGGAGCACTACAAGGCCGGTGCCGACCAGGGCGCCATTGCGTGGCTGGGCGAGCAGGGCGCGGTCGACACCAAGTCGGGCGCCGATACCAATGTGCGCCAGATGGCCGACCCGACCTCGGCCGTCAACATCAACATGGGCACGCTGGTGGGCTCGTACGCCAGCGTGGCACGCATGCTCGACGAGATGGCCCTGGTCCCCGGCACCGAAGGCGTGCTGCTGACCTTCGATGACTTCGTCGAAGGCGTCAAGGCGTTCGGCGAACGCATCCAGCCGCTGATGGCGAGCCGCGTCGACGCCGACACCCCGGTGCCATCGCGCGCGGCACCCCAGGCACTGGCCGCTTGAGGAGGGCGCCATGAGCACCATCGCTACCACCAAGACCAACAAGACCCTGACCTCGACCACGCCGGTCGGCATCCCCGCGCCGGCCGGCGCACCCGCTGCGCTGGTGTTGCCGTCGCGGCCCGAGCCGCTGCTGCTGCAGCAGAGCAACACCGCGTTGATCGTCGTCGACATGCAGAACGCCTATGCGTCGCTCGGCGGTTATGTGGACACCGCCGGCTTCGACATCTCGGGCGCCCAGAGCACGATCGCCGGCAACGCGCGCTGCATTGCCGCCGCGCGCAAGGCGGGCATGCTGGTGGTCTATCTGCAGAACGGCTGGGACGCGCAGTACGTCGAGGCCGGCGGCCCCGGCTCGCCGAACTGGCACAAGTCGAACGCGCTCAAGACCATGCGCGCCCAGCCCGAGCTGCAGGGCAAGTTCCTCGCCAAGGGCGGCTGGGACTACGAACTGCTCGAGGTGCTGAAACCCGCGCCCGGCGACATCGTGATCCCGAAGACGCGCTACAGCGGCTTCTTCAACAGCACGCTCGACAGCACGCTGCGCACACGCGGCATCCGCAACCTGGTGTTCACCGGCATTGCCACCAACGTGTGCGTCGAGTCCACGCTGCGTGACGCCTTCCACCTCGAATACTTCGCGGTGATGCTGGAGGACGCCACGCACCAGCTGGGCTCGGCCGAGATCCAGAAGGGCGTGGTCTACAACGTCGAGACCTTCTTCGGCTGGATCGCCAGCGTCGACGACTTCTGCGCCACACTGGCCAGCTGATTTCTTCACCTTTCCTCTTTCAGGAGCTTCCCATGCCACAGACCGCAGTCATCCCTCCCGGCACCGGTGTGCCGCTCGCACCCTACGTGCCCGGCACATTGGCCGACGGCATCCTGTACGTGTCGGGCACCTTGCCGTTCGACAAGGACAACAACGTGGTCCACGTCGGCGACGCGGCCGCGCAGGTGCGCCATGTGCTGAACACGATCAAGGGCGTGGTCGAGGCCGCCGGCGGCACGATGGCCGACGTGACGATGAACCAGATCTTCATCAAGGACTGGGCCGACTACGCGAAGATCAACGCCGTCTATGCGGAGTTCTTCCCCGGCAGCAAACCGGCGCGCTACTGCGTGCAATGCGGCTTGGTGAAGCCCGACGCTTTGGTCGAGATCGCCACCGTCGCCCACGTCGGCAAGAAGGCTTGAGTCTCATGTCGCTACTAGTCCACGACATCCACGGCCCCGCCGGTGCGCCGACGGTGCTGCTGTCGTCGGGCCTGGGCGGTGCGGCGGCGTTCTGGTCGCCGCAGACCGCGGCGCTGGTCGAGGCCGGCTACCGCGTGATCACGTACGACCAGCGTGGCACCGGGCGCAGCGGCGGCACGCTGCCCGCGCCGTATGCCATCGCCCACATGGCCGACGACGTGCTGGCGCTGCTCGACGCCACCGATACCGCGGCCTGCCACTTCGCCGGCCATGCGCTGGGCGGTCTGGTCGGCCTGCAGCTCGCGCTGGATGCGCGCGCGCGCATCGCCAGCCTGGTCCTGGTCAACGCGTGGTCGAAGCCCAATGTGCATTCGGCGCGCTGCTTCGATGCGCGGCTGGGCTTGCTGGCCCACGGCGGTGCGCGTGCCTATGTCGAGGCGCAGCCGATCTTTCTGTATCCGGCGGCCTGGTGCCTGGCGAACGCAGAACGCGTACAGGCGGAGGTCGACCACGCCTTTGCCCACTTCCCCGGCGAGGCCACGATGCGTGCCCGTATCGCCGCGCTGCGTGCGTTCGACATCGATGCGCGTCTGCACACCATCCACGCACCCACGCTGGTCGCTGCGGCGTCCGACGACACCCTCGTGCCCTGGACCTGTTCGCAGCGGCTGGCCGAAGGGCTGCCGCACGCCACGCTCGATTGCGTGCCCCAGGGCGGCCATGCGCACAGCGTGACCGAGGCCCCGGCCTTCAACCGCAGCCTGCTGGCGTTCCTCGCGCAGCACGCCTGATGCACAAAGCCATCGACATGAGAACCAAGATCCTGGACGCAGCCGCACTCGACGCGCTGTTCAACGAAGCCCGCACCCACAACGGCTGGACCGACGAGCCGGTGCCCGATGCCTTGCTGGAGCAGCTTTATGCGCTGACCCGCATGGGACCCACGTCGGCCAACTGTTCGCCAGCGCGTTTCGTGTTCGTGCGCACGCCGGAGGGCAAGCAGAAGCTGGCGCCCGCGCTGTCGAAGGGCAACCTCGACAAGACCATGGCAGCGCCGGTCACGGTGATCGCGGCCTGGGACACGGCCTTCTACGACAAGTTGCCCCAGCTGTTTCCGCATGCGGACGCGAAGAGCTGGTTCACCGGCAGCGCCGCCGCCGCACACGAGACCGCGTTTCGCAACGGTACGCTGCAGGCGGCCTACCTGATCCTGGCGGCGCGCTCGCTGGGGCTGGACACGGGACCGATGTCGGGCTTCGACAAGGGCCTGGTCGATGCCGCGTTCTTTGCCGGCACCACATGGACGTCGAACTTCCTGATCAACCTGGGGCACGGCGATCCGTCGAAAGTGTTCGGCCGCCTGCCGCGTCTGGCGTTCGCCGAAGCCTGCGTATTTGCATGACCCCCGTTGCTTGCGCACTGCGTGTCGCCGCCTCCCCCCTGCCAGGGGGCAACACCTGCGGCCCGGCAAAGCCGGTTCCGCGGTGTTCTGGCCTGGGGGCGCGCGGCTTCTTGTGCCGTTCGGCTTGATCAACGTCACCTACCCGAGAGCACTGCAGGAATTTTCAATGCCGCCGCCACCTTACGCTCTTGAGCGCACCGACTACCGCAACGCGATGGCGCGGCTGGGCGCGGCCGTCAACATCATCACCACCGACGGCCCGGCGGGGCGTGCGGGCTTCACCGCCTCGGCCGTGTGCAGCGTGACCGATGAGCCGCCCACGCTGCTGGTCTGCCTGAACCGCTCCGCCTCGGTGTACGCCGCGTTCCAGACCAACGGCGTGCTGTGCGTCAACGTGCTGGCGGCGGGGCAGCAGGCGCTGTCGGGCCTGTTCGGTGGCAAGACGCCGATGGACGAGCGTTTTGCCGCCGGCGCCTGGAGCCGCAAGGCCACCGGCTCGCCGGTGCTGGCCGACGCTGCCGTGTCGTTCGATTGCCGGGTCGTCAGCCGCACCGAAGTCGGCACGCACGACGTGCTGTTCTGCGAGGCGGTGGAGATCGCGCTGGGCGGGGCGGCGCATGGCCTGATCTACTTCGACCGGCGCTACCACGATCTGCTGGCGGCCTGAGCCTTCACCACGCGGTATCGGGGCTTCGTGCCTGGCTTGCTGGTGTCGTGAAGGTCGGGCAGGGGGTTCCACGCGCGGTCACCGTGCGCGCGCTGAACTCAGCGGCGCGCCGGCTCTCGTCGCCGCTGCCAGGCGAGTCCGACCAGCGCCAGGCTCAGCGCAACCAGAGCTGCCTCCGACAGTGTGGGGACCGGCGTTGGCGGCACGACGACCTGCGTAGGGTCGAACACGCCCACGCCGCTGTAGGGCTCGGAGGATTCGCGGGTGTACCAGATCCGGCCGCCGGGCCCTTCGGCCAGGCCTGAAGCGAAGGCATAGGCGGTGGAGGCATCGGTGGTCAGCGCATGCTCGGTCACCACGCCTGCGGTGGTGATGCGCGACAACATGGCCGTGGCCGGCGGCACGATCACCATGGTGGTGAAGTACAGCTTGCCATCGGTGGCGCTGATGATCTCCCGGGGCGAATTGTTGGCGCTGCCGGCGCCGAACAGCGTCACGGTACCGGTGGGGGTGATGCGGCCGATCTGCGCGTTGGATTGACCGGTAAACCACAGATTGCCATCGGGCCCCGCGACGATGCTCTGCGGCGACGTACTCCCCGCGGCGAATTCCGTGACAGTGCCAGTGCCGGGCACGAGTCGCCCCACCAGGTTGGTAACCGACTCGGTGAACCACAGGTTGCCGTCCGGCCCGCTGGTGATGGACGCCAGCCCCGGCCCGAACGCGCCGCCCGGTGAGATGCCTGCCGTGAAGGTGGTGACGGCGAAGCTGCCCATGTCCATGCGGCCGATGGCGGCGCCGCTGCTGTCGTTGGTGTACCAGAGCGCGCCGTCCGGGCCGAAGGTGAGCGCGAACGGTCTGGCCACACCGGCGGCGAATTCGGTGACGGCACCGGTCCCGGGCACGAGGCGGCCAATGCGTCCGATGTTGATCTCGGTGAACCAGAGGTTGCCGTCGGGGCCGGAGACGATGCGCCGGGGGCTGGCATTGGCGGTCGGCAGCGGATAGTGCGTCACCACGCCGGTCGGCGTGATGCGGGCGATGCTGTTGACGCCGCCTTCGGTGAACCACATGTTGCCGTCCGCGCCCTGCGCGATGCTTTGCGGGACGGCATTCGTGGCGATGCCGGCGGAATACTCGGTGCTGGTCTGGGCGGTGGCGGTGCCGAAGGCCAGACACCCCAGGGAAAGGGCCAGCCAGAGCGAGCGCAGGATGCCGCAAACCGTCGGGGCATGGGCCGTCATCGAATCTCCCGAAGTTGTTCAACCGTGGCGAGGCATTATGTTTTGCCTGCTCCTATATTGCAACAAATTGAGTCAAAGATGATGACGATGGATCAACGCAATGGTCGCACCCGTGTCAAGGAGCGGCCATCGGCAGCCGCAGCGTGAAGCAGGCGCCTTGTCCGGGCGACGAACTGACGGCGACCGAGCCATGGTGGAGTTCGGCAATGCGCCGCACCAGGTGCAGGCCCAGGCCCGTGCCCGGGTGGCGCTGCGCCGCGCGGCCCCGGAAGTACTTGGAGAAGATGTGCTGCAACTCGTCGGCGGGGATGCCCGGTCCCGCGTCGCGGACCGAGACGCAGGCCAGGCGCAGGCCGTCGAGCGAGGCGCCGAGTTCGATGGGCTGGTCCTTCGGCGCATGGCGGTCGGCATTCGCCAGCAGGTTGCGCACAGCCACCAGCAACAGATCGGGGTCGCCCTGCAGGCAGGACGCGGCAGCCATGTCGACCAGTTCGAGGTTCAGCCTGACCCGCCCGTCGGGCCATTCGGCGGCAGCCGCCTTCAACAGGCCGGGCAGCGACAGTGGAACCAGGTCTGGCATCTGGCTCTCGCTCTCCAGCCGGTCCAGCGAGAGGTAGTCGTCCATCAGTGAGGTCATGCGCGCCACGGCCAGCCCGGCGTGGCGGTGCAGGTGCTGCCTGCGTTCGGCTGGCACATCGGGTTCGGCTTCGAGCTGCTGCAGCGCCGTGTCGATGATGGCCAGCGGCGTGCGGAACTCGTGCGAGGCCATCGCGAAGAATTCGCTCTGCGCCTGGCTGCGCGCCCGGTCCGTGTAGAGGCGGCGGTAGTGGTGGACCAGGGCACTGCCCATGACCAGCAGGTGCATCAGCAGCGCGACACGGTAGCCGTTGTCGGTGAAGGTGCCCGGTTCGACCACCCCCAGGTTGCGCAGCAGCCGCAAGCCAATGCCCAGCGCGAAGATGCCCACCGCAACCAGCTGCAGCGGTTCGGCCTGGCGGCCCCGGCGGGTCTGCCAGGCCAGATCGACCGCAATGAAGATCAGCAGCGCGATCACGGCGCCCTGCGCCAGCGGCGCCCCCAGCGCGTAGTGCCCCGCCAGGATCAAGGCCGAGCTGATGCCGGCCAGGGCCCAGGCCAGCTGGCGCAATGCGCGCGTCAGCCGGGGCTGCCAGCGGGCGATGTCGAGCAGATCGAGCAGCACGTGGGCCGAGACACCCAGGCCCAGGCTGATGCCCACGCCCAGCAGCATGTCCGAGACCGGCCCGGGCAGCGGCCAGAAGAGGCGCATCGAGCCGGCCGTCAACGCCGCGACCGCGGCGGTCACCGCGGCATAGACCAGGCACCACAGGCTGCGGCGGTCACGCATCAGCCGCCAGGCACCCCCCAACACCAGCAGCAACAGGCCGCAGGCACCGAAGTACAGGCCTTCGCCCATGGCCGTGCGCTGTTCGGCGGCCAGGTAGGCCTGCGGCGCCCAAAGGTCCAGCGCGCTTACCAGGGGCGTGCGCGAGCGCAGCCGTAGGTACAGCCGCTGGCTGCCCGGTGCCAGCGTGAGCCGGAACGCGGGGGTGATGCGGCCGAGTTCGCCGGCCGCCGGCAGATGGTCCTCACCGGCCAGCCGCTCGGTCCAGTGGCCGTCGGGGCCGCGCTGGTACAGCGCGACGCTGGCGATCAGCGGGCTGGACAAGGCCAGCACCCAGGCTTCGGCCGACGGCCCGGAAGCCGCCACTTCCAGTCGCAGCCAGACCGTATGCCCGACAAAACCCGCGTTGAGCGGGCCGGCCAGCGGCGCGAAGCGGCCGGCGGCCGGGCCGTCGACATCGGCGACCGTGAGCCGGTCGCTCGGGTCCTGCAGCCCATCGAGGTGGCCGGCCAGCGATACCTGCGGTGCCGCGGGCACCAGCGCCTGCCGCGGCTGCGCCTGGGCGTGCGCCGTGACGCCCAGCCAGCACACAAGACACAGAAGAAAGCGGAGCGCTGAAGTCATCATGGTGGCGAAGAGCTGGCAGCGGCACCGCCGCTACACTGCGGCGCCATGGCGCGACTGATTCTGCTGGAGGACGAGCCCTTTCTGCTGGAGGAAATGGCCAGGTATCTTCGCACGCAAGGCCACGAGGTCAGCGCGACCGATACCCTGGCCGCGTTCCGCCAGCGCTGGTCCGAGGCGGTGCACGACGTGGCCATCGTGGACCTGGGCCTGCCCGATGGCGAAGGGCTGGACCTGGTGGCCGAACTGCGGCACGGCCACAGCGCGGTGGGCATCATCATCCTGACGGCCCGTGCCCAGAGCCTGAGCCGGATCCAGGGCTTCGACACCGGCGCCGACCACTACATCGCCAAGCCGGTGCGTCTGGCGGAGCTGCAGGCCGTGGTCAACGCGCTGTCGCGCCGCATCATGCCCAGCGCGCCGTCCGAGGCCTGGGCGCTGGACCCGGTGCGCATGCAGCTGCTGTGCCCGGGCGGCCTGGCCGCACCGCTGTCGCTGCAGGACTGCCAGCTGCTGCAGGTGCTGATCGGCAACGCCGGCCAGACCGTGCGGCGCCGCCGTGTGATCCTCGGCCTGGGCGAGGACTACCTGAGTTTCGACCAGCGCCGGCTCGACAGCCACCTGCGCCGGCTGCGCCAGAAGGTGCGGCGCTGCACCGGGCGCGAGCTGCCCGTCACCACGGTGCACGGCGTGGGCTACGTCTTCGCCGCAGAGGGCCATCTGCTGGGCCGCTGAGCGCCTTCGCGCCCACCGGCCGAACTGGCTCCTCGGTCAGAATTGGTCAGAAGTCCGGGTCAGCCAGCACGCATGATGCCGAACCATGATTGCATGGTTCTTCACTCACGCATCCGGTTGGGTCCGGCGCGCCCGCGCGGCATGGCCGCGGTTCTCCTTGGTGGTACTGGTCCTGCTGGGTCTGCTGGGCGCATCCGGCGCCCGGGCGCAGGGTTCGACGGTGAGTTTCGTCGTCGGCGGCACGACCTACAACGTGGCGTTCATCACGGCCCAGAGCTACAACACCTGCCAGGCCTCGTTGGTCGCGACGCCCTGGTGGGGCAATTCCGCGCTGGCCGCCGACCTGGCTGCCGCGGTGGGCGGATCACTGGGCTTTCCCAACCTGGGCCAGTACGGGCCGCTGTTCGGCTTCGGCACCTATGGCGGCGGCACCGGCGTCGACAACGCCGCGTTCAACAGCGTGAACCAGAGCACGGCGATCAGCAACGGCAACGGCATTCCAGCCTCTAGCGCGTTCCAGTGGGCGGTAGACCCGGCCACGGTGCAGGCGCCCTGCGTGCTGGCGGTGGCGCCGCCCTACATCGCCGGGGCCTCGCCCGCCAGCGGCAGCAGTGCCGGCGGCACGGCCATCACGGTCTCGGGCAACAATTTCACCGGCGCGACCTCGGTGACGGTGGACGGCAGTTCGGCCGCCTTCACCGTCGTCAGCGATACCTCCATCACCGCGACCACACCCGCCCATGCGGCGGGTGCGGTCGACGTGCGCGTGGTCTCCTCCGGCGGCACGAGCGCGCTCAGCAGCAATGCCCGCTTCACCTACGTGGCACCGGTCAATGGCAGCTGCGGCACGGCCGCGGGCAGCAGCACCTCGTTCATGCCGGCGGCGAACCTGTGCAGCGTAGGCACGGCGGGCGCCGTGTCGCGCACCGGCGCGTCGTGGGGCTGGAGCTGCACGGGCTCGGGCGGCGGCAGCACGGCCAGCTGCCAGGCGCCGGTGGGCAGTACGGCGACGAACACCGGCCCGGTCACGGCCAGTGTCGGCGCGGCCAACGGCTGGCAGCTGAATGCCGGCGGTTCGGCGGGCTTCATCCCGGTGTCCGGCAACGCGGCGTCACCGGCCACGCCGCCGCCGGCTGGCGTCACCTTCCCGCAGGGGCTGTTCGACATCGATCTGACCACGGGCACCGCCGGCTCCGCGGCCACTGTGGTCATCACCTATCCGGCGGCCATCGCTGCCGGCTCCGTGTACTACAAGTTCGGACCGACGGCCGCCAACACGACGCCGCACTGGTACATCTACCCGAACGCCGTGATTGCCGGCAACACCGTCACACTGACCCTGACCGACGGCCAGGACGGCGACGCCGACCTGAGCGCGAACAGCCATATCCATGACCCGGGCGGCCCGGCGCTGGTGGGCAGTGGGGCGCAGGGCATCCCGTCCCTGTCGCAGTGGGGGCTGCTGTGCCTGTGCGCGTTGATGGGCGCGGCGGGGCTGGCCCAGGCCCGCCGCCGGGTGCAAGTGCGGGGCTAGCAGGCGATCGGTCGGCCGGACCTGGCCTGGGCCTGGCTCACGCTGGCTGCACCATCGCCACCAGCGAAGCGATGTCGCTCGCCAGCGCCGAGATGTGTTCGCGCATCGCGGCGCGGGCGCGGTCGGCGTTCATCGAGAAGATGGCTTCGATGATGGCCGCGTGCTCCACGTTCGACTTCTGGATCTGGCCTTCGTGGTAGGTGATGTGGCGGCGGTAGGGTTCTAGCCGCACGCGCAGGGCGCGGGCTTGCTGGCGCAGGAAGTCGTTGTGCGCGGCGCTGTAGATGGCGTCGTGAAAACGCACGTTGGCGGCGTAGAACTCGGCGGGCTGCAGCGGTTGCAGGGCGGATTCGCACTGCTTCTGGGCGGTGCCGATCGCAATGCGGTCTTCCATCGTGTGGCGGCGCGCGGCCAGTTCGGCGCAGCCGACTTCGAGCACGGCCATCACCTCCAGCATCTCGGCGATCGACTGCAGCGTGAGCGTGGCGACGTAGGCGCCCTGGTGCTGGCGCACTTCGAGCAGGCCGGTGGACGACAGCGCCTTGATCGCCTCGCGCACCGGCGTGCGCGACAGGCCGTAGCGGGCGGCCAGCTCTTCCTCGTCGAGCTTCTGGCCGGGCCGCAGCCTGCCGCCCAGGATGTCCTGCTCCAGCTGCAGGCGCAGGCTCTCGGTGCGGGTGCGGGCCGCCGGCATGGCGGCGGCGGGCGCGGGTGCGGATGGCTTCATCTGGCGCATTTTCCCGCACGCGTCCAAAGTCGGCTTCAGGCGAATGGCGCTTACTTTAGCGGCATGACATTGAAGTCACCGCCGTAAGCGTTGGAATTTGAAGGCCTTTCTCCATCACCGGCCGGTCTTCGACGATCGTGACGGGCGAGAAATCATTACACGGGGCTACCTGCCGAAAAGCGGCGTGATGAAAGTGACGAGTGACGGCTTTTTCAGCAGATGGGCACTCATCAAGGAGTCAACTGTGGCGCCCATTCCCGTGCTGCGCGCCTGCCCCGAATAGCGGCAGACAGTGCAACCCGATATCGACAACTACGTGCATCACGCTTCAAGTCACCAGGCGTCGACGACGTGTGCGCCACTCGTCCAGCCATGCCGGCAGCTGTTCGGCGGGCATGGGCCGGGCGATGAAGTAGCCCTGGGCGAGGTCACAGCCGATGGCACGCAGGAGGTGCCAGTCTTCCTCAGTCTCCACGCCTTCGCCGACAGAGCGCAGGCCGAGCCGCTTGGCAATGCCGATGCTGCCTTCCAGGATGGGCCGGATGATGGGGTTGTGGTGGGCGCCCTGAACGAAGCCGCGGTCGACCTTGAGTTCGGTGAACGGCACATCACGCAGCTGGGCCAGCGACGAATGGCCGGTGCCGAAGTCGTCGATGGATAGGCCGAAGCGCTGCAAGCGAAGCCGTACCAGGCACTCCAGTGGCTCGGGCGATGGCGACATCAGCCGGCTCTCCGTCACCTCCAGTATCACCTCGTGCGGTGCGACGCCGGCGGCGCGCACCATGTCGCCCAGGCGGCGGGGAAAGTCGGGCCGGCGCAGATTCTCCATCGAAAGGTTCACCGCCATCAGCATCTGCAGCCCGGCGTCGCACCACAGCGCCAGCTGCCGCACCGCGGCGCGGCAGACCCAGTCGGTCAAGGCGTCGATGGCGTCGCAGTCCTCGGCGATGCCGATGAAGCGGTCGGGAAACACGAGGCCGTGCTGCGGGTGCTGCCAGCGCACCAGGGCCTCGACGCCGACGAGGGCCCCGGTGTGCAGGTCGACCTTGGGCTGGTAATGCAGCACCCACTGGTTGTCGAATACGGCAGCCTGCACATCGGCGGCGCCGAACAGCGCAAGGGGCGCGCGGCCTGCCTCCACGGCCAGTGGCTGCCAGCGGCCGATCATCGCCAGCATGGCGTCCTTGCGAGCGGGCTTTTCCAGCGCGCCCAGGATCCGCAGCCGGCCGCCGGCCAACAGCTTTTGGACCGTATGCATGACGCGCGTGCCCTCGCCGCTGAGCAGGATCACGCTGACGTGCAGCAGGCTGGCATTGACCTTCTGCAGGAACTCAATTCCGTCCATGCCAGGCATATTCAGATCGCACACAATCACGTCGGCGGCCCGCGGATTGGCCTGCAGCAGCGCTAGTGCGTCCTCGCCGCGGCGAGCCGTGGTCACGCGCGTGAAACCGATGTCTTTCAACATCAATGCCTGGATGCTGAGCGCGAACAGGTCGTCGTCGAGCAACAGGATGCCGGGTTGGTGCATGGTCGGTCTAGTGCTCCGCGCGGTCCAGGAAACGGTACAAGGCCTGCATCGAGGTCTCGAATGCCAGCAGCAGCGCCGGCAAAGCGGACTCCTGCCCGGCGCGGCCGGCGTCTTCGATCTCTTCGCACAGCTCGCCCAGCGCCAGCGCTCCGATCGATCGAGCATTGGATTTCAGCGTGTGCGCGGCGTCCACGGCCAGGCTCAACGGGCCGGTGGCGATGCCTTGCCGGATCGCGGCCCCGGCGTCGGCAGCGACGTTGCGGAACAGGGCCAGAACGTTGGCTATCACGGCCGGATCGCTGCCGACCAGCGCTTCCAGGACCTTCAGGTCGGCCGGTGCCGCCGTGCCTGCCGCCATCGCTTCAATCATCGGTCGCTCGACGCGGGAAGGCGCCTCGTCAAGCTTGGCGGGGTGGTCGGGCATCCACTTAAGCAGCATGGCCTTGAGCACGGCCAATTGCACCGGCTTGGTCATGTAGTCATCCATGCCCGCTTCGCGGCAACGACGCGCCTCGCCGGACACCGCGTTGGCGGTCAGCGCCACGATGGGCATGCGCCGACCCTCGGCCTCACCGCGCCGTACCGCCGCGGCCAGGGCGTAGCCATCCAGCATAGGCATGTGCAGGTCGGTCAGCAGCATGGCGTAGTCGAACCGGCGCATCAGGTCCAGGGCTTCCAGGCCATCGTGCGCGATGTCGGCGGTGTGGCCCAGCAGTTCCAGCTGCTTGCGCAGCACGGTCTGGTTGATCTCGTTGTCTTCCGCCACCAGGATCGCCAGATCGCGTGCCTGACCGTCCTGGCCGGACAGTGGCGCCGGCAGGGTGTCGGGCCCGCCCGGCGCCAGGGCCGCCGGTGCCGACGCGTAGTCGCGCCCCGCGGCCAGCGCCACCGCGTGCACGAAGGCGCTGCGATGCAGGCTGGCGGCGTCCAGGCTGACCAGATCATCGCCTTGCACCCGGGGCTTGCGGCGCCGCCCATGCTCGATCACCACGAAGCTGGGCGTCGTACCCGTTGCCGTGCGGCGCGCGCGCCGGCACGCCGTCAGCGACACGTCGGGTGGCGGCTCGGCGTCGGCCAGCACAACCACCCGGCATGCCGCAGTTGCGGTCTCCAGCCAAGCGGTGGCCGCCGCCTGGTCATCGGCCCGGTCGACCCCGGCGCCGGCGTGCAGCAGATAGGCTGCCAGGTCGTCGGCGGCACCGTGGGCGTGGCCCACCACTAGGCAGCGCACGCCGCCGAGCGGCGGGGGTTCGGCCGGCGCGTAAGCGGGCAGCGGCGTCAGCACCAGGTTGACGGTGAAGGTGGAGCCGCTTCCGACCTCGCTGCGCGCGTCGATCGTGCCCCCCATCAGCTCGACCAGCCGCTGCGAGATGCTCAAGCCCAAACCAGTTCCGCCAAAGCGCCGGGTGGTGCTGGCATCGGCCTGGATGAAGGGCGTGAACAGCCGTGCCTGGACCTCCGGGTCCATGCCGATGCCGTTGTCCGTCACGCTCAGCGCCACGTGACACCGCGTGGCGTCTTGCGCCAGGGCCACGGCACGCACCGACACCGCGCCCGGCCGGGCCTGGCCACTGCTGAATTTGATCGCATTGCCCACCAGGTTCAGCAGCACCTGGCGCAATCGGGCGGCATCGCCGAGCGTACGCGCGGGCAATGCCGGGTCGGCGAACACCTGCAGGGCCACGCCCTTGCCGCTGGCCAGGTGGTCCAGCGCATCGCAAACTTTTTCGACGATCTCCGCTACATCCATGGGTTCGCTATCGACCTCGAACTGGCCGGCCTCGATCTTGGAGAAATCGAGCACGTCGTCGACGATGCGCAGTAGCGCATACGCCGACTCGCGCGCGGTTCTGACGATCTCCACCTGACTGCTGCGCAGATTGCCCTGCTCCAGGACATCGATCATGCCGATCACGCCGTTCATCGGTGTGCGGATCTCATGGCTCATGGTTGCCAGGAACAGCGACTTGGCGCGGTTCGCCTGCTCTGCCTGGCTGCGCGCCAGGTCGAGCTCGGCGGTGCGCGCACGAACCCGGGCTTCGAGCTGGGTGTTCAGCTCGCGCAGAGCGTTCTGGTCGCGGTTGCGCTCCGTCACGTCACGCGCGATGCCCATGATGCCGACCAGTTCGCCGCGGCCATTGCGATAGGGGGCCTTGGTAGACTGGAAGGTGCGCGTGCCGCAGACCCCGGTGAGCGTGACTTCGGCGACCTGCTCGACCTCATCCTGCATCACGCAAAGGTCGCTCTGCATCAGCTTGTCGGCTTCGTCCGGTGCGTACAGCGCGCCATCGTCGCGCCCGACGATGTCTTCGACGCGGCGGCCCGTGAACCGCGCCAGCGCCCGGTTGGACAGCAGATAGCGCCCCTCCAGGTCCTTGACGAACACAAGGTCGGGCGTGCCGTCGGCGACCGCCTGGAACAGCTCCGTCGCCCGCATCTGCGCACGCTCGGCGCGCACGCGGTCGGTGATGTCGACATGCATCACGATGGCGCCGGCCCGCGAACCCACCTCGAGCGGCGTCACCGTCATCAAGAACCAGCGGCGGTCGGTCGGTCCATGGCAGGCGTATTCGGTCGAGAACTGAGGTCGTTCGCCCGCCAGTACCGAGCGCACACTGTCGCGGACGCGCTGCATATCCGGCGCCTCGTCGAGACCGCCGCCATCGAAGACCGGCGCATAGTCACGGCCGACACCGTAGCTGGGGTCGTCCAGGCCGTTGGCGTCGGCGAAGCGGCGCCATGCGGCATTGACGGAGACGATCAGGCCCTCGGCGTTCAGCAGCGCCGTCTGCGCCGGCAGCGCGTTCAGGATCGCGGCCTGCTTGCTGGCCTCGGCGTAGCGCAGCTGCTCCTGGGCCCGCCGCAGCATGAAGGTGTGACCAGATTTGTCGGACACCGCGTCGATCTCACCGCCGGTCAGCAGTTGCAGGCGCTGCTCGGCGTGGTGCAGGGTCTCGATCAGGGCGGCGATCTCCGCGCCATGGGTGATCTCGCCGCCCGGGCCGACCGGGTGCCCTTCATTCGGGCCAGCCGTCATCGCGTCGGAGGCTCGATACCGAATGTCCGCACCATCAGCTCGGGGTTGCTGAGAGCACCGACCATTCGTCTCGCGGGCACTGGCGACAGCCGCACCAGCGTCGGCGTCATGAAGATGCTGTCGGCCAGCGCCCGGTCCGGCTGACTGAACACGTCGATCACCTCGATCTCATGACGACCCCGCAGCAGGTTCTGGCACAAGGCTTTCAGATTGGCCAGCGCGTTCAGAGAGTTCGGCGCATCACCCGCCACGTACAACGTGAACTTGAAGGCTTCGCGGCGGCTCATCGCTTGGTCACTTTCGCGCCGGTCTTGGCGGCATCGCCGCGGCGCAGCTCGCGCATGTGGTGGCGACCCAGCGCCAGCTCTTTCTCGCGCGACTCGGCGGTGCGCGTCAGCAGGGTCTTCTCGGCCTGCTTGGCGACCAGCTCCGTCTGCAGCGATTTCAGTCGGACCTCGAGCACGGCCTCTTCGGCATCGAGGCGTATGCGTTTGAGCTTCTCGGCCATCGCCGCGGTTTCCCTGTCGAGCAGCGCGGCACTCTCTTTTTCCCAGCGCAGCGTGCCCATCAGCACCTCGCCACCGGCGGTGTAGATGTCGGCCAGCGTCACGCCCTCGTCGCTGAGGATCAGCTCGCGCACCTGGTTCGAATGCGCGGTGCCGCGCGATTTGATGATGGACATGCCTCGGTTGCGTTCGCCGGCCTGCACCAGGTAGCTCAGGTGGATCCAGGTGTCGGCCCGCGTGGAGATGTGCAACGGGGAGCCGACTCCGGTGCCCACCGACAGCTCGTCGAGCAGGCTGGTGCAGACCATCGTGATGCCCTCGGCCTTGGCCCAATCGATCAGGCGCTCGGCCACGCTGTGGGCGGTGAGCTCGTTGCCGGCCGTGGACAGGGTCGACACCGGATCGATCACCAGGCAGCGCGCCTGGTGCTCCAGGGTGAGCGCCTTGATGCGCACCAGCGTGGTCTCGGCGCTGCCGACAATGTTGTGCGAGGGGACCACGCGCAGCAGCCCGCTCTTGGTGTGCGGCGCCAGCCGGATGCCGACCGACGCCAGGTTGCGCACGATCTCATTACCGTCGGAGTCGAAGCTGAGAAACAGGGTGCGTTCGCCGCGCCGGCATGCCGCGTCCGCGAAGGCGCCGCTCAGGGTGGTCTTGGCGGTGCCGGGAAAACCGGTGATCAGCACCGCGGCACCCCGGTAGTAGCCGCCGCCGAGCATGGTGTCCAGCCGGGCCACGCCGCTGGCGACCCGCTCGTTGCCGACCGCCGCCTCCATCCGGCCCGGTGTGTGGTTGAGGGCCACCTCGAAGCCACTCTTGCCGATGACGAAGGGCGACTCGTTCTCGTCGAAAGCGGAGCCGCGGTACTTCTGCACTCGCAGGCTGCGCTGCGACACCCCCCGTACCACGCCGTGGTTGAGGATGATCGAGCAGTCGACCATGAACTGCATGAAGCCATGCGATCCGTCGGCCTTGGCCGTGATCAGCGCGGTCAACTGGTGAGTGATCAGCCACTCGTGCAGGCGAAACACTTCGCGGCGTTGCGATGCCACATCCGGAAGCAACGCCAGCATCACGTCCAGCGCGTCGAAGACGATGCGCCGGGCGCCCATCTTGCCGACCTGGGCTTGCAGTGCGGCCAGCAAACCACCCAGGTCGAAGTTGCCATCCTGCACAAGATCGGGCGCCGGCTGGGCTTCGATGAGAAACAGCTCTCTCGGCTGCAGCGCGGCCAAGCCCCAACCGAAGCCTTTGAAGTTCATGTCGATTCGGGAGGCGGTTTCCTCGAACGTCACGAAGATGCCAGGCTCGCCGCGGGTCTTGGCACCTTGCACCAGGAACTGCATCGCGAAGATGGTCTTGCCGGAACCGGGGCCTCCGGTGAGCAGCGTGGTGCGCCCGAATGGCAGGCCGCCGCCGGTCACCGAGTCGAAGCCCTCGATGCCGGTGGCGGCCTTGGTGCTCGCGGGCTTCGCCGGCGTCTTAATGGTCTTCATAGGTCTCCCTGCGCACTTCTCTTGAACATCAAGTCAATCCCAGCACCGGGTCTGGGCCAAGGGTGCTTGCACGACCAGCTTAGTCTCGAAATCGGCAACCCGCCATCGTTGCGGCCTCTGCCGCGCCGACTTCGTGACTGGGCAACCAATCGTAACAGCCTGCCGGCGAGCATGCTGCTCGTCGCGGTGGCTTGTGCCGCTTGGACGACAGCGCTCCAGGCCCAAAAAAAGTGACTTTCTCTACCAAATCGTCGAGGCCCGCCGTGGATGTTTACATTGAACCGGTACGTGCACGCATGGCCGAGCGAGTCACTTCGAGCACGGACAGACGCATGGCGATGCGCTCAAGCAAGTGTTGGTCGAGCGCAGTCTGGAGTCCGGCGCCTCGGTCGCTACCATCGCGCAGCCCAACGACATCAATGCGAATCTCCTGTTCAACTGGCGGCCACTCCACCTGCGCGCCCAGCGTCGCGTGATCGGCGTTCCCTCCAACACCCGCGTGTGGATAGTGGCCGAACCGACACGAGAAAGGGGCGCGAACCAATGCCAAGGAGGTTGATCGCCGGCGCAAGAATTGGCAGCGCAAACCCCGCCGTCATCTGATTGGCGACACCACGAACACCGCCGGGTGCATCATCGCTGCGAGCATCGATCGTGTTGGGCTATTTGCCATTGGCCCGTTAACCGAAAGGGTTGACCTCGCCTACCCGTCAAGATGGGATGGCTGGCCGCTTACGCCTTCAGCCTGTCGCATCATGAAGGACTGCGCTTGGTCCGGACCACATGCAGTCAGTCCACAAAGTCGCGCCGAGAAGCGGATTCCATCGATCTGCACCGATTCGCGTTCGATGACATGAACGGTCGTGCCAGCCGCGGTCCGGCGTATGTCATCGAGCGCATCCGGCCACCTATCGGCATAGAACTCATGATGGTTGACCTGTCGATGGTTCGTCAGCGTCGTGGCTGCACGCGCGCAGACCATCAGCGGCGCTCTGCGCTGCCCAGCCGTTGACCGCCTTCTGGCACGAGCCATCGGCATCCAGCACCTGACGCATGAACATCGACAACGCAACCGTGGGTGGCGGCCGCTCGCTAAAGTAAGTGACATTCGACCTCAGGCCTCCAGCACCAGCGGCGTCAACGGCACACACACGCAGGGCAGGCACTGGCCAGCGGGCACCGGCGCGCTGCCGGGCGGATGCGCAACCCGGCCCTCGCGCAACGGCAGCACGCAGCTCTCGCATTGCCCTGCGCGACAGCCGCTGGCCGTGACAACGCCGGCGCGCTCGATCTGGTCGAGCAGCGAGCCGGCACCGGGCTGCCAGACGATGACACGGTCCGATCGTGCAAGGCGCACGGGCTGGGCTGTGGTCTCGCTGAACGAGGTCTCCGCCAGGCCGGAAGGGCCGAAGGCTTCGGTGTGGATGGCGTCGTCCGAGAAGCCTGCGGATCGCAGCGCAGCCGTGAGTTCGCGCACCATCGCGCCGGGGCCGCACAGATAGACCTCGGCCCGCGGGTCGCACACGTCGAGCAACTGCTGCGCGCTGACGCGGCCGTGGCGATCGAAGTCGACACCCACGCGATCGGCGGCACGTGGCGCGCTGTAGAACGTGCGCACCGTCAACGTTGGCATCTTGCGGCACAGCGCGTCGAGCTCATCGCGAAACGCATGCTCGTCGCCCGAACGCACGCCATACAACAAGGTGATCGCTGCGTCCGGCATGACCAGTGCCGCGCCATGCAGCATGGCCAGCAGCGGCGTGATGCCGATGCCTGCGGCCACCAGCACCACCGGTCTCTTTGTCGAAGAAGGAACCGGCAGATGGAACCGACCGGCCGGAGCCTGCAATTCAAGCGGCTCACCCGGCGCCAGCCGATGCAGCAAGCCCGACATCAGGCCTTCTTGTCCTTCGCCGTGCCGCACACGCTTGACCGAGATGCGCAGCGCGTCCGGCCGAGGCCCTGATGAGATCGAATAGCAGCGCACGACCGGTGTATCGCTTCCTGCTGAAAGCGTGCGCACCGTCACATGCTGCCCGCCGCGAAACGACGGCACGGGGCCGCCATCCACTGGCACCAGCGTGAGCGACACGATCTGCGCCGTCTCGGGCCGCGCTTCGGCAATGCGAAAGCTGCGCCATCCCGTCCAGGCACGCGCGGCGTTGGCCGGCAGCCGGATGTCGCAGACCGAAGAGCGCAGGCCGACCGAGCCGCTGATCGGGTCGGTGATGTCGTCGGCGATGACGCGGTTCAGGCTCGCCGCACCGGCTTGCAGCGGATCGGAGCCCGGCAACGCCAGCGCCGCGTTGCCTTGCCACCAGCCGTACTGCGCCCACACGACACGCGGATCCAGGGCCGCGTCCAGCCGTGCCCGCATCGTGGCAAAACCCATCGCGGTGTGCAGCTCGACCGTGTCGCCATCGGCGATGCCGCGCGCGCCCGCGGTGTCCGGGTGCAGGCTCACTTCCGGGTGCGGCACGCGTTGGCGCAGCGACGGGATATCGCGGTGCTGGCCGTGGCAGAACTGCACCAGCTTGGCCGACGTGAGCACCAGCGGATAGTCGGTCTGCGGCGTGCGCAACGGCGATGCGGCGGGCTCTACAAACTGCGGCAGCGGGCTCTGCCCAGCGTTGTGGAATATCTCGGAATAGATCTCGACCCGGCCCGTCGCGGTCTTGAAACCGCGCGTTTTGTAGGTGCGGTAGACCGTCTCGGCGGCAATACGGATGCCGCCGGGCTGCGCGCGCAGCAGGTCGAGCGTGACGCCGCTGGGCTGCAGCACGTGGGCCAGGCCGGCGTCGATGTCGCCGTCCCAGAACAGGTGGCCCAAACCGAGGCGCTTGGCCAGCTCGAACACCACATAGCCATCGGGCCGCGATTCGCCCTCGGTGGCCACGGCGGCCTGCCGCAACTGCACACGTTGCGCTGCGGCTTCGCTGCCTTCGAAGCCGACCCGCAGCGCCTCGCGTTCCCACGGCGTGTTGATGGGCAGGAAGATGTCGGCGTACGCAGCGGTCGGATTCATCACCACGTCGGCATGCACGAAGAAATCGAGCCTGGACAAAGCCTCGGCGCCGCGCTCGGCATGCGCGTGGTTCACCAGGAAGTTGCGGCCGAAGTTCATCAACGCGCGGATCGGATACGGCCTGCCGTCGAGCACGGCGCGGTAGAGCGCGTCGGCGCCGATCCAGCCGTCACAGCCGGGCCCGAGTGGCGAGCGGTCGAGCTCCACGCACTTGGCGCGCTGGGCCGCCGACAGCAACTCGGGGGCGGACACGTTGTTCGTCGGTGGGCCGGCGAACGACACGTTGCCACCCGGCGCGTCGATGCTGCCCGTCAACGCCATCAGGATCGCCAACGCGCGGTCGGTCTGTGTGGCGTTGGTGTGCTGGCCGATGCCGCTCCAGGCGTAATAGCAGACCGGGCCCGAGGCGTGCAGCAGACGAGCGGTTTCGGTGACCTGCGCCTGCTGCACCCAGCACACTTGTTCCACGCGCTCGGGCGTCCAAGTGGCACACAGCCTCTCGTACAGCGTGAAGGCCGATTCGCAGACCACGCTGTGGCCGTCGGCCAGCTGCAGTTCGACACTGGCACGCAGCGCAGGCGGCTCGGCGCGATCGGCCAGGCGCACCTTGGGGCCAAAGGCCATCGGGGCGGCGTGCTCAGCGCTCCATGCCATCAGTTCGTCGTCCGCACATCCATTTGGCGGCGCAGCCAGATCGCCCGCTCGCACGAAGCGCCCGGTGTCTGCGCGCACCAGCAGCGGCCCATTGCTGTAGCGGCGGATGAAGTCCTGGTCGAACCAGCCGTGGCGGATCATCTCGTGCGCAATGCCCAAGGCCAGCGCGCCATCGGAGCCTGGCCGCACGCGCAGCCACTGGTCGGCCCGGGCGGCGAAGCCGGCGCGGCGTGGGTCGACCACGATCAGCCTGGCACCACGCGCCACGGCAGCCGCGGTGGCGCTGGCGTGGTCGAGCCAGGTCGCGCTCGGGTTGTGGCCCCACAGCACGACGCAGCCGGTGTGCGCGAAGTCCGGCGAGCCGATCGAGCGGCCGAAGGTGTAGGCGTGGGCGTGGTCCTTGTGCCAGTTGCAGACCTCGACCCCGTAGGCCACGTTGGGGCTGCCGAAGGCGTTGGTGAAACGCTCGACCCAGCGCAGGTCGTCCGAGAACGGCGTGCCGCTGGGCGTGGTCCAGCCGAAGGCCACGGCTTCCGGGCCGTGTGCGCGGCGTTGGGCGTCGAGCGCATCGGCGGTGCGCTGCAGCGCTTCGTCCCACGAGATGCGGACCCAGCCCGGGTCGGCGTCGCCCTTGGGCCGTGTGCGGCGCAGCGGATACAGCTGACGCGACGGCCGATAGATCATCTCGGCAGCGGCCTTTCCCTTCACGCACAGTGCCTGGCCAGTGGGGTGCGCAGGGTCGGGCTCCTGCCGCAGGAAGCGGCCGTTCTCGGTGACCATGATCGAGCCGCAGCGCGACTTGCACAGCGCGCAGAAGCCCGGGGTTCGCGTCTCTGTCATGCAAGTTCTTTCGCTGCAACTCCAGTGTCCGAAAAGCCCAGGAAGCGACGTGTGCGTTCATGTTTGGGCGCATCGATCACCTGGGCTGGTGGACCCGATTCGATCACGCGGCCACCATCCATGAACACCACGCGGTCGGCCACGTCGCGTGCGAAGCGGATCTCGTGCGTCACCACGATCATCGTCATGCCGGCTTGCGCCAGCTTGCGCATCACGGCGAGCACCTCGCTCACCAGCTCGGGGTCGAGCGCCGACGTAGGTTCGTCGAACAGCATCACGCGCGGCGAGATCGCCAGCGCACGGGCGATCGCCACGCGTTGCTGCTGCCCGCCCGACAGGCGATGCGGCAGATGGTCGGCATGGCTGGCCAGCCCCACCTCGGCCAGCAGTTTCAGGCCGATGGCGCGGGCCTCCGCAGGCGCCATGCCGTGCACGCGCACCGGCGCCTCCATGATGTTCTCCAGCGCCGTCAGGTGGTTGAACAGGTTGAAGTGCTGGAACACCATGCCGATGCGCGCCCGGGCGCGGGCGCCGGCCAGGTCGTGCTGGGCGCGCACCACGCCCATCGGCGACTTCTCGTAGCCCACGTGGCGGCCGTCGACGGTGATCTCGCCGTGGTCCATCGCCTCCATGTGGTTCACCATGCGCAGGAAGGTGCTCTTGCCCGATCCGCTGGGGCCGAGCAGCACCACCACCTCGCCGGCATCCACGGTCAGGTCGATGCCGGCCAATACCTCGCGGCCTTCGTACTGCTTCTGCACGTTGCGGCAGACGATCAGCGGTTGGCCCGGCGCGGCCATCGCGGCACGCCCGATCAGGCCTTGCAACCAGTCGGAGTCTGGTTTGCTCGCCACCATGGCGATGGGTGCTACAACCGCTGAGGCCGGGACCTTGTCCGTAGGCGAGGGCGCAGGGCGCGGCAGCGGCGTGGTGCGCCAGCCGAACAGGCGCGCCATCGGCCCGGCGTTGGCCGCCGCCGGCGTGCGCTCCAGGTCGTAGCGCCGCTCCAGCCAGCTCTGCAGCAGCGAGACGATGCTGGTCATCAGCAGGTACAGCACGCCGGCCGCGGCGAACACGGTGAAGAAGCGGAAGTTCTGCCCGACGATCTGCTGCGCGCGGAAGGTCAGCTCCTGCACGAAGACGATGGACGCGATCGAGGTCAGCTTGAGCATGCTGATCACGTCGTTGCCGATGCCCGGCAGGATGCTGCGCATCGCCTGCGGCAGCACGATGCGGCGCAGCGTCAGAAACGGCCGCATGCCCAGCGAGCCGGCGGCCACGGCCTGGCTGCGGTTCACCGACAGGATGCCGCCGCGGATGTTCTCCGCGCTGAACGCCGCCTGGTTCAGGCCGAAGCCCAGCACCGCCGTCGCGAAGCTGCTGAGCTTGAGCCCCATCGACGGCAACACGTCGAAGATGAACACCAGTTGCAGCAACTGCGGCGTGCCGCGCATCACCCAGATGTAGGCCCAGGCGATGCCGCGCGCCGCGCCGAAACGCGACACCCGCATCAGCGCCAGGCCCAGGCCGAGCAGCAGGCCCATGGCCATGGCCAGCACGGTGATCTGCACGGCGATCCAGGCGCCACCCCAGAGGAAGCCGGACGACAGGTACGAGAAGAATTCTTCGACGATGGACGAGGCGGACATGGGGCGTTTCGCTGAAAGCAGGGAAAGCCGCCGCGCATGCAGCGGCGGTGGTCGTCAAGGCGCGCGGGCGGCGGCTTACTCGGTCTTGAGCGTGCTGCCCAGTTCGAGCGCCGGGTCGACGCCGTACTTGCGGAAGATCGCCTTCTGCTGGCCGGACGCCTGCACGATGCGCAGGCCGTCGTGCACTGCCTTCAGCAACTCGGGCCGGTTTTTGGCCACGGCGGCGCCGATCACATAGCCGTCCATGATCGCGAAGGCGCGGGCGTACTTCTGCTTGTTCGTCGTGGCGAGGTTGTCGACGAAACCGAGGTCCCACATGATCACGTCGGTGCGGCCGCTGTCGACCAGACGCAGGCCCGAGGCCAGGTCCTGGAACGGCATCATGTTGACGGCCGGCTTGCCCGCTGCCACGCAGGCTTCGCTCTGTTTCTTGCTGGCCACCTCGTTGCTGCTGCCGATGCCGAACGACACGGTGAGCCCGCACAGGCTCTGCAGCGATTCGACCTTCTTCGGGTTGCCCGCGGCCACCAGCGCGCCGGTGGCCGCGGTCATGTAGGTGGCGAAGTCGACCACCTTGGCGCGCTCGGCCTTGTAGTAGAGGTCGTCCCACATCACGTCGATCTGCCCGGCTTGCACCGCCGGCAGCAGGCCCGACCAGGCGCCCAGCACGAACTCGATCTTCAGGCCCGCGCAGTCGAACACCGCCCGCGCCAGATCGGCATCGACGCCGATCACTTTCGAGAAGTCGGCCGCGTCGCGAAACACATAGGGCGGCGTCTGCGGATCTGCGCCGACCTTGATCGTCTTGCCGGCCAGGCCCGGGTACTTCTGCGCGACCTTGGCCGGCTCGCAGGTGCCCACGTCACCCGTGGCGGCTGCGGCCTGCTGCGCCACGCAGGCGCCACAGGCCAGCACCACACTCCAGGCCACCAGCGATGTTCTGATCTTCATCTTGCAATCCCATTCTCGAAAACGGTGAAACGGAAGGCGAGGTCGCCCAGCCGCTTGCGAGAAGCGCAGCCGGACACGTTGCCGCGGCGACTGCACAACTAATATTATGCAATCTTAACTTTATTGCATGCATGTAGTGTGCCATTGCATGGATTGAGGCGCGCATGGCTGCGCCTGACGGCGGGCCGTCAGAGGGGAACAGCGGTGTTCACGAGGGGATGGAGGTGCGCCAGGGACCCGCGACGCGGCGTTGTCGGTGCGGCAGGCGGCGCACCATCGGAGTGCCTGATGCCATGTCTTGCACCGCCGCCATGCCCCCGCCTTGGGCAGCGCGGAAAGGCGGTCAGCGGTCGGGCCGTCTGCGGCTAGGAGCCCGACAGGCTCCTAGGCGTGGCTGACGCCGTCGAGCACGAGCCGCTGCACGTTGGCCACGGTCTGCTCGAAGAAGGCCGGGTCGTCCAGCGTGCGGCCGGTGATCGCCTGCACCTGCACCGCGAAATCGGCGTAGTGCTGGGTGATGGCCCACAGCGCAAACACCAGGTGGTGCGGCTCCACCGGCGCCAACCTGCCATCGGCTACCCAGGCGCGGATGACCTCCGACTTCTGCTCGACCAGGTCGCGCAGCTCACGCGCCAGTTCGTCGCGCAGCAGCGGTGCGCCCTGGACCATCTCGAGGCAGAACAGCCGCGACGCGTCGGGCGCGTCGCGCGAGATCACCAGCTTGCGGCGGATGTAGTCGCCGATGGCCTCGCGCGGATCCTGCTCGGCGCTGAACCCGCGCAGCGGCGCGATCCAGACCTCCAGCAGATCGCGCAGCACCGAGACATAGAGCTCTTCCTTGTTGGCGAAGTAATAGAGCAGGTTGCTCTTGGAGACGTCGGCCCGCGCGGCGACCTGGTCGACCGTGGTGCCGTGCAGCCCATAACGAGAGAACAGGCCCAGCGCCGCGCTCAGGATGGCGCTGCGCTTGCTGTCGATCTGCCGCATGCGGCGGCTGCCCGCAGCCGCGCTGCGCACGCCGTTGACCAGCGGGGCTCTTGCACTGGGCCCGGGCTTGGTCTTCGGCGGTTTTGCGACGGTGACACGGCTGGCGGTCTTGCGCGGCGCCTTCATCTTGCGTGGCGTGGTTTCTGGCATGGCATCTCCGGACCGCATGCTGCCATACGAAGCACGAAGCGTGCGCAACACGCCGGGCGGTGAGCCGATTTGTCCAAATGGTCTAACTGGCACAGAGGTTGCATGAGGCATCGAGAGACTGTCTTTCTCTGGAGTGGTTCGCATGCCTGCGTTGAATGTCCCCATCATCGATCTGCAGCCGTGGTTCGCCGGCACGGCCGAAGGCAAGGCCGCGGTCGCCCGCGAGGTGGACGATGCGGCGCGCGGCATCGGTTTTCTGGTGATCACCCACCACCAGATCGCGCCGTCGCTGATCCAGCGGGTGTCGGACGCGTCGCGCGAGTTCTTCGCGCTGCCGCTCGAGGCCAAGCACCAGGTCGACCGCCCGCGCGACGATGCCGTGCGCGGCTACAGCGCGGTTGGCGAAGAAGGCCTGTCGTACAGCCTGGAAGAAGCCGCCCCCGGCGACCTGAAGGAATCGTTCTCGATCGGCCCGAGCGGCGTGCCCGACGACGCCTACCACCGCGGCCCGGCCGCCGGTGCGCACTTCGAGCCCAACCTGTGGCCCGACATCCCGGGCTTTCGCGAGGCCTACACCGGATACTTCGAGGCGATGAGCGACCTGTCGCGTTCGCTGATGTGCATGTTCGCCGTGGGCCTGGGCCTGCCCGAAACCTTCTTCGACGACAAGATCGACAAGCACATCAGCATGTTCCGCGTGCTGAGCTACCCGCCGCAGAACGAGGCCCCGCTGCCCGGCCAGATGCGCGCCGGCGCCCACAGCGACTACGGCAGCCTGACCATCGTGCTGCCCGACGGCCCGGGCCTGCAGGTGTTCAATAAGGCCGGCCAGTGGGTCGACGTGCCGCGCGTGGAGGGCAGCCTGGTCGTCAACATAGCCGACCTGATGATGCAGTGGACCAACGACACCTGGGTGTCGACGCTGCACCGCGTGGTCAACCCGCCGTTCGACGACACACAGCGCAACGTGCGCCGCCAGTCGCTGGTGTTCTTCCACCAGCCCAACTACGACGCGATGATCGAGTGCCTGCCCAGTTGCCTGGCGCCGGGTGAACAGGCGAAGTACGCGCCGATCAGCTCGGGCGACCACCTCACCTCCAAGTTCGTCAAGCAGACGACTTTCGGCGGCACAAAGACGACCGCCTGACATGGCCCATCTTTCCTACGTCAACGTCTTCGCAAAAGACGTGGTCGCCTTGAGCGGTTTCTACCAGCAGGTGTTCGGCTTCGCCGAGATCGAGGCCATCCGCTCGCCGATCTTCCGCGGGCTGGACACGGGCAAGTCGAGCCTCGGTTTCAACGCGCTCGACGCCTACGAGTTGCTGCACCTGTCCGCGTATTCCGATACGCGCGGCGTCAAGTTCCTGCTGAACATCGACGTCGACAGCCGGGACGACGTGGACCGCATGGTGCCCGTGGCGCTGGCCGCCGGCGCCACGCTGATCAAGGAGCCGTACGTGACCTACTACAACTGGTACCAGTCCGTGCTGTTGGACCCTGAAGGCAACGTGTTCCGCATCAATTTCATGATGTCGTAGGCCGGCGCGGCCAGCGATTTTTGCCACCGTTTTCTTTCTTCCCACCACCGAGGTTCATGATGAAGTTGACACGATTGATCGCCAGCCTGTGCGCTGGTTCCGCGCTGCTGGGTTCGGCCCTGCAGGTCCACGCGCAGGCGGCGGCCGACGGCTTCACGCTCAAGGGCAAACCCGTGATCGCGATGCTCTACTACGGACCGAAGAACGACGGTGGCTGGACCCAGGCCTTCGATGAAGCCCGTCCCAAGATCGAGGCCGCGCTGGGCCAGAAGATCCAGTTCGTCGAGAACATCACCGAAGACGCGTCGGTCATCCGCCCCGCGGCCGAGCGCTTCATCTCCCGTGGCGCCAACATCGTGATCGGCACGGCATTCGGCCACTCCGACACCTTCAAGGAACTCGCGGCCAAGCATCCGACGGTGGCCTTCCTCAATGCTTCGGGCACGACCAACGGGCCGAACCTCGAATCGTTCTACGGCCGCACCTACGAGAGCCAGTACCTGTGCGGCATGGCCGCCGGCGCGGCATCGAAGACCGGCAAGCTCGGCTTCGTCGCCGCCAACCCGTTCGGCGTGGTCAACTGGACCATCAACGCCTATGCACTGGGCGCGCAGAAGATGAACCCGGCCGCCACGGTCAACGTGATCTACACCGGCACTTGGAACGACCCGGTCAAGGAACGTGCCGCCGCGTCGGCGCTGATCGACCAGGGGGCCGACGTGATCGGCCAGCACGTGGACAGCCCCACGCCGCAGATCGTCGCGCAGGAGCGCGGCGTCTACGGCACCGGCCACCACCGCGACCTGCGCCAGTTCGCGCCCAAGGCCACGCTGTGCTCGTCGGTCTGGGTCTGGGACAAGTTCCTGATCACCGAACTGAAGAAGATCATCGGCGGCGGCTGGAAGCCCGAGCCCTATGGCGCCTTCATTCCAATGAGCGCTGGCGGCACCGATGTCGCGGGTTATGGCGCCGGCGTGCCGGCCGACAAGGCCAAGCTGATCGTGGCCGAGCGCGACGCGCTGATGAAGGGCAAGCAGATCTACGCCGGCCCGCTGCTGGACCGCGACGGCAAGGAACGTGTGGCTGCCGGCAAGGTGCTGTCGGATGGCGATCTGTGGAAGATGGACTGGTTCGTCAAGGGCGTTGTCACGCAAAAATGAGCGGCGTGCGCGTGAGAGGCCGCGCATTGGGGCCGACATGACCAATGCGCTGGCGCTCACTGGCATCCGCAAATCGTTCGACGGCTTCCTTGCACTGGACGACGCGCACTTCGCTGCCCGCTGGGGCGAGGTGCACGCGCTGCTCGGCGAGAACGGAGCGGGCAAGTCGTCGCTGATGAACATCGCCGCCGGTCTGTACGCGCCGGAGGCGGGCGAGATGCTGGTCGACGAGAACGCGGTACGCCTGTCGGGCCCGCGCGATGCGGCCCGGTACCACATCGGCATGGTGCACCAGCACTTCAAGCTGGTCCGCCCGTTCACCGTGGCCGAGAACATCCTGCTCGGGTTTCCGGCCGATCCTGACGCCGGGCGCTACCGCAAGCGCCTGGCCGACATCGAGGACAAGGTGCGTGCGCAGGCGGCCGAGCTTGGCTTTGCCATCGACCCGCGCAAGCGCGTCGATGCCTTGTCGGTGGCCGAGCAGCAGCGCGTCGAGATCCTGAAGGTGCTGCTGGCCGGCGCCCGCATCCTGATCCTCGACGAGCCAACGGCCGTGCTCACCGACCAGGAGGCCGAACGCCTGTTGTCCACCGTGCGCGAACTGGCAAGGCGCGGCGCGGCGGTGATCCTTGTCACACACAAGATGGCCGACGTGAAGACCTATGCGGATCAAGTCACCGTGATGCGGGGTGGCCGCACCGTGGCGACTGTCGACCCAAAACAGATGCCGACCGCCGAACTCGTGCGCCTGACGGTGGGCGACGCGGCGCCCGCGCATCGACGCGTGCGGGGCGCGCGCGGCGAAGTCCGCCTGATGGTCAAGGGCCTGTCGACGCCCGAGGCCGATGGCCGGCGCGTGCTGAACGACATCGCGCTGACGGTCCATGCGGGCGAGATCTACGGCATCGCCGGCGTCGGTGGCAACGGCCAGAGCGAACTGGCCGGCGCCATCATGGGCCTGCCCGGTGCGACCGAGGGCACGATCGATCTGCAGGATTTCGGCGACCTCAAGACCGCATCCACCGGCCAGCGGCGCGCGCTGCAGATCGCCGCGATCCCGGCCGACCGCTATACCTATGCGCTGGCCGGCAGCCTGTCGGTGGCCGAGAACTTCGGCATCGGCCAGATCCACACCGGCCGCTACGGACCGGTGGCCTGGCTGCGCCGCGCCAGGCTCGACGCCGATGCGCGCGAGGCGGTGGCGGCCTTCGACGTGCAGGGCGTGCGCAGCACCGGCCAGAAGGCGGCACTGCTCTCGGGCGGCAATGCGCAGAAGCTGGTGATCGCGCGCGAGTTCAGCAAACAGCCGCGGCTGGTGCTGGTGCACAGCCCGAGCCGCGGGCTCGACGTGCGCGCCAGCGCCGAGGTGCATGCGCGCCTGCTGGCCGCGCGCGACAGTGGCGCGGCCGTGCTGCTGATCAGCGAAGACCTCGACGAAGTGCTGCAGCTGGCCGACCGCATCGGCGTGATGAACCGCGGCCGCATCGTGGCCGAGTTCGAGCAGCCGGCGGATCGGCAGGCGATTGGGCGGGCTATGACACATGAGTGATACACAACGTCGGTTTGGTTGGCCCGCCATTGGGCTAGATCACGCCGACGGCGTGCTCTACTCCGCGACTGTCCCCCGCTGGGCCTATGGCCCAAGCTCCTCCTTTATGTCGCTGCGCAGAGCCCCCCATCGACGCGATCCTGCAGAGCGGTCGTTGATCGGCGAGCACAACAGCGGCGTCCATTGGGTCGAGGGTATCGGGTGCTCCCCGCAGCGAAATCAAGGAGGAGGCCGCAGGCCGGGGGACATTCGCGGAGGGGAGTACCCGGTGGCCTCGGCCCTCGCCCAAGAACGGCTGTCTGGCCATCTGGACAGCGCGAGCATCACCAATGACTGACACAGTCGCCATTTCCCCAACGTCCGCGCGTGCGCCCGCCCGCCAACCCTGGACAAGCCGCCGCTACACGCTGGAGATCCGCCAGCAGATGCCCTGGATGTGGCAGGCCGTGGTGCTCGGCCTGGCGGTGGCCGTTGGCCTGGCGATCTCGGGCGCGATCCTGGTGGCGGCCGGGGTGCCGCCCGGCGAGCTGTTCCAGGAGTTCGTCGTCGCGACGATCTTCGATGCGCAGAGCCTGCAGGCCGTGCTGTTCCAGGCGGCACCGATGATCATGGTCGGCCTGGCGGCGTCGATCGCGTTCCGTGCCCGCTTCTGGAACCTGGGGCTCGAAGGCCAGATGATCTGGGGCGCGATCGGCGCCACGGCGATCTCGATGTTCGAGGTCGGCCCGCTGATGGCACGTCTGCCGCTGATGTTCGTCGCCGCGTTGCTGGCCGGCCTGCTGTGGGCCGTGGGCCCGGCGCTGCTGAAGCTGCGACTGGGCGTGAACGAGATCATCTCGAGCCTGATGCTGAACTACGTGGCCGGCAACTTCCTGCTGCACCTGGTCTACGGCGCGTGGAAGGATCCGAAGGATGCGTTTCCGTATTCGCCGCAGTTCCGTGCGTTCGAGCGCCTGCCGGAGTTCTTGGGCCCGTCGGGCGCCGCGGTCACGCTGGCGGTGGTGGTGATGCTGCTGGCCTGGTGGTTCGTCGACCTGAGCCGGGCCGGGCTGTACCTGCGCTTCGTCGATGCCAACCCGCGCGTGGCCACGGCGGTGGGTGTGCCGGTGCAGCGCATGATCCTGTCG
The DNA here is from genome assembly GCA_965279475.1 of Pseudorhodoferax sp. Lineage (GTDB taxonomy): Bacteria > Pseudomonadota > Gammaproteobacteria > Burkholderiales > Burkholderiaceae_C > Pseudorhodoferax. The sequence continues at coordinate 4,769,773 of CBDIIA010000003.1, read as the reverse complement.
GCCGTGCTGATCTCGGGCGCGCTCGCGGGCATCGCGGGCTTTCTGGTCGTGGCCGGGCAGGAGGGGCGGCTGACGCAGGCGTTCTATACGGGTTATGGCTTCTCGGGCATCCTCATTGCCTTCCTGGCGCGCAACAACCCGATCGCCGCGACCATCGTCGCACTGCTGGTGGCGACCTTGTTCATCGCCGGGCGCAGCCTGCAGGTTTTCTACCAGATCCCGTTCTCGATGGTGCAACTGATCCAGGCCATCATCGTCGTCTGCGTGGCGTCGTCGGACTTTTTCATCCGGCATCGCATCAGAAGGTTGAACGTATGAGCGTAGCGCTCGGCCGCCCGGAGCAAGCTCGCCCCGAAGTGTGCAGCACGGAGGGTAGTCCAGTGAGCCCCCCAGCTTGCCACTGCGTGTGCTTCGCCACCCCCCGAGGGGGAGGCTCTCGCGCCTTGGGGCGGCCCGGCGGCGGGCGACTCTCATGAACCTCCTGCTCTCCTGGCTCGGCAGCATCCCCGACTTCGCCGTGCCCTATGCGCTGGCGGCGCTGGGCCTGATCATCGCCGAGCGCTCGGGCGTGCTGTCGCTCGGCGCCGAGGGCCTGATGCTGGTCGGCGCGCTGGTCGCCATCGGTGCCCAGCTGGCGTTCGGCGCGACCTTCATTTCGCTGCTGCTGGCGATGCTGGCGGCCAGCGTGGTGTCGATGCTGTTCGCGGTGATGGTGATCTGGCTGCGCATCAACCAGGTGATCGCCGGCCTGGCGCTGGTGTTCTTCTGCCAGGGGCTGACGGGGTTGCTGGGCACGCTGCTGGGCTGGACCAACCAGCCCGTGAGCGGTGTCGTGCCGATCGCGCTGTGGCCCTTGTCGGCGCTGCCCGGCGTGGGCAGGCTGTTCGTGCAGAACCCGGTGGTCTTCCTCACGCCGTTCATCTTTCTCGGCGTGGTGCACTACCTCACGCGCACCGCCTCCGGCCTGCGGCTGCGTGCAGTGGGCGAGAACCCGCAGGCGGCGGACGCTGCCGGCATCAGCGTCAGCTGCACGCGTTTCGCAGCCGTGCTGGCCGGGGCCGCGATCGTCGGGCTGGCCGGCGCCACCATCTCGGTGCTCAGCACCAAGCTGTGGATCGCCGGCATGACCGGCGGGCGCGGCTGGATCGCGGTGGGCCTGGTGATCTTCGCGCGCTGGTCGCCGTGGAAGGCACTGACCGGCGCGTTGCTGTTCGGCTGCATCGAGGCGCTGATCCCGCAGCTGGCCGCGGCCGGTGTGCAGCTGCCGCAGTACTTTGTGCTGATGACGCCCTACCTCGTGACGCTGGCGGTGATGGTCTGGGTGGCCGTAGCACGGCGCGGCGGTGATGCCGAGCCCGGTGCGCTGGGCCAACCCTTTGTGCGGGAGGAACGACGATGAAAGCCTTTGTCTACGGCCAGCCGCGCGCGCTGCCGGATGCCGACTTCGCGGACTATCTCGACCCGGCGACGACGGCCGTGGTCTCGATCGACATGCACCGCGGCCATCTCGAAGACAGCCCCGACTGCCCGTGCCCGGCGCCACGCGCCCGCGACGTGGTGGCGCCGATCGACGCCTTCCACGAACAGGCGCGCGCCGCCGGTGCGCGCATCGTCCACGTGAAGTCCACGCTGCGGGCCGATGGCGCCGATGACCTGGCCGGCATTCCCGCCGCCTGGCGCCGCACCTTCCCGCTGCACGTGGGCCCGATCCCGAACGCCGCAGCGCATGCGCTCGAAGGCAGCCGCTGGACCGAATGGGTCACGCGCGTCGAACCCGAGGACATGCGTGTGGAGAACAAGCGCCGCCTGTCGGCCTTCTACCCGACCGACCTCGACTTTCTGCTGCGCAACCAGCGCATCACGACGGTGGTGCTGAATGGCGGCTTCACCGACTGCTGCGTGCTGAACACCGCGTTCGACGCCAACAACCACAACTACCGCGTGATCGTGCTGCGCGACTTGGTGCGCGGCACCGACGACCACCTGGAGGCAGCGGCGCTCAGCATGGTGTCGTTGCACTTGGGGCTGGTGATGGATTCGGCGGATCTGCTGGCGCAATGGCGGGGGCAGTAGCCGAGGCGGTCTGGGCATCGAGCCGACTGCCGCAGCGACGGAGCACCGATGGCATACTATGCCAACGCTGAATTCTGGAGTTTCGCCATGCCCACCCGCAATGTCGTGCTGACGTCGCACCAGGCCTCGTTTCTCGAGCGACTGGTCGCTTCGGGCCAGTACCAGAATGCCAGTGAGGTCCTGCGTGAGGGGCTGCGCCTGGTCGAAAGACGCGAAGCGGAGGACAGCGCCCGCTTGCTGGCCCTGAAGGAGGCGGCCGCCATGGGGATCGCCGATGTCGAAGCCGGGCGCTTTCGCAGCTTCGACACGCCTGATGCCTTGCGTGCGCATCTGGCGACGCTCACCGCCGAAGTTCTGCGCCCCGCGTGAAAACCGTCTTGGCGATCCGCCTGGGGCGGAGTGCCGAGCAGGACTACCGCGACATCCTGCACTGGACGAACGCGCACTTCGGCGCGCAGCAGGCACAGGCCTACGCGCGAACGATCGGTAGCGCCCTGGTTGCGCTGCGCGCCGGGCCTTCGCTACCGGGTGTCAAGCGGCGCGACGATATCGGTCCCGGCCTGTACACGTTGCACGTGGCCCGCAGTGGACGCAAGGGACGCCACTTCGTGATGTTCCGTCTCGCCGGTGCAGAGACCCGGCCTGCGATCGATGTGTTGCGCCTGCTGCACGACAGCATGGATCTGCCCCGGCACACAGGTGATGGTAATGGCGAACCAGGCGATCCACGGTCGTAGTGGCTGGATGCCGACCTGTCGGTGCGCGCCACGCGCGGCGTGGGGCTCACACCACCGTCGTCGATCAGGCGCGCTGCTCGAGAGCTGGCGCGGTCGCAAGGCCGCCTAAGCCGCTTTCAGCATCGCCTCGGGCGTATCGTTGATGGTGGTGCGCCGCAGTTCGCGCCGCTCGGCAAGGTCGTAGCGGCGGCCGCGGTGCAGGGTGCTGCGGTTGTCCCAGATGACCAGGTCGCCCACCTCCCACTGGTGCACGTAGACACGCTCGCGCTGGGTGGCGTGCTCCAGCAGGTCCTGCAGGTAGATGCGGCTCTCGGCGGTGGGCCAGCCCCGGATCTGCCGGGCGTGCACGCCGACGAACAGCAGCTTGCGGCCCGAGCCGGGGTGCGTGTCGACCAGCGGCCAGACCGCCGGCGGAATCTCTTTCTTCTGCGCGTCGGTGTAGGCGTCGTCGCCCAGCAGGATGCGGGTGTGCAGCGCGAAGTGCTCGGCCTCGAGGTCCTGGATCTCGGCCCTGGTGCGTGCATCCAGCGTGTCGTAGGCGGCGCGCAGGTCGGCGAACTCGGTGTTGCCACCCCAGCTCGGCTTGATCACGCAGTGCAGCATCGAGTACGCCGCGCGCGGATTCATGAACGAGCTGTCACTGTGCCAGAGCTGGTTGGCGAAGTTCGACAGGTTCTTGGGCGAATCGCGCCGGGCCACGTTGCCTTGCGCATCGACGTTGGAGATGTCGATCAGCCGCTCGTCTTCCAGCCGCTCGGGGCGCTTGAAGACCCGCTTGAGGCCGATGTCCAATGGCCCGAACGCGCCGGCGAAGTCGAGCTGCTGCTGCGCCGTGAGCGGCTGGCCGCGAAACACCAGCACCGCGTGCTCGTTCATCGCGGCGTTGATGGCGCGCTGGTCTTGCGCGGCGAGCGGGCGGGTCAGGTCGATGCCGCTGGCTTCGGCGGCGAAGATCTCATGCAGCGGCTTCAGTTGCAATGGCATGGCGTGCTCCTCGGGTGGTGGCTCACTCGGCCTGGATGTTGGACTCGGTGACCACACGGCCCCACTTGTCCATCTCGCTCTGGATGAAGGCGCCGAACTGCTCGGGCCTGCTGGCGACGATCTCCATGCCGAGCTCTTCGATGCGTTTCTTCACGTCGGGCTGGGCCAGCACCCTCGCCGTGTCCGCCTGGATCCTGGCCACCACCGCCTTCGGCGTGGCGGCCGGAGCAACGAAGCCGAGCAGCGCGCTCACCGAAAAGCCCGGCAGCACTTCGGCCACCGTCGGATATTGCTCGTACCCCGGCACGCGCTTGTCGCCCATGGTGGCGATCATCTTCATCTTGCCGGCCTTGACGTAAGGCAGGATCGACAGGAACGGGTCGACCACCAGGTCGAGCCGGCCGCCCATCAGCTCCGTGTGGGCCGGCGCGCTGCCCTTCATCGGCGCATGCAGCATGTCGAAGCCGGCCTCGCGCTTCAGCAGCTCGGCCCCCAGGTGCGTGGTGCTGCCCGCGCCTGGCGTGCCGTAGGTCAGCTTGCCGGGGTTCTTCTTCGCATAGGCGATCAGCTCGGGCAGCGTGTTGAAGGGCGCGTCGGGCCGGGCCACGATGGCCAGTTGCAGATTGGCCAGCTGCGTGATCGGCGCCAGGTCCCGCGTGGTGTTGTAGGGCATGCTCTTGCGCAGCGTCGGGTTGACCGCGAGCGAAGAGTTGACCATGCCGAAGGTCAGGCCGTCGGGCGCCGACTTGGCGACGAAGTCGACACCGATCACCGTGCCGGCGCCAGCCTTGTAGTCGATCAGCACCGGCTGGCCCCAGATCTCCTGCAGCTTCATGCCGATCAACCGGCCGACCGTGTCTGTCGGCCCGCCAGGTGGGAATGGGATGATGATCTTGACGGGCCCTTTCGGGAAGTCCTGGGCCAGGGCGGGCGCTGCGGCGGCGAACGCCAGCAGCAGGGGAAGCCACAGGCGTGCGGCGTGTCGGATGAGGCGCAAGATTTGTCTCCTGTATTTATTAAAATGGAACCGAGTTTCAAAATAATATACGATGGACGGATCTTTTCCAAGATCTGGCCGTGCCTGCGATGAGGCCAGAATGGGCGCCGTGAACGAGTCTGCCACCTCTCCCAAGGACGAAGTCAGCGCGCTGGCCCGAGGGCTGGCGCTGGTGCGGGCGGTCGCCGACGCGGAGCAGGCCCTGTCCAACCGCGATCTGATGGAAGCCACCGGCATCCCGAAGGCAACGGTCTCCCGGCTCGCAGCCACACTGGTGGCGGCCGGCTATCTGCGGCAGGGCGATGGGAGCGAGCGTTACAGCCTCGGGCCGCAGTTGCTCGACCTGGGCAACGCCTATCTGCGGCGCTTCGATTTTCGTCGGCATGCCCATGCGCATCTGGCCGAGTTGGCAGAGTTCGCCGGCGCCAATGTGCATCTGGGCGTGCGTGACGGGGCGGACATCCTGATGATCGACACCGCGCCTCCCCGCACCGCCATCATCCTGTCGCGCACCGGCGTGGGAACGCGCATGGCGATTGCCTCGTCGGCGTCGGGCCGCGCCTACTTCTGCTCCGCGCCGCAGGCGGAGCGCGATGCGCTGTCGTCTCTGTTGCGCGCGGGAGCCGGCGCGCAGTGGAAGTCGCTTCAGGCCAGGTTGCGCGAAGTGCAGGCGGAGTACGCCCGCCAGGGTTTCTGCACTTCCTTCGGCGAATGGCATCCCGAGATCCACGCGCTGGGCTTCACGTTGCGCGGTCCGCGCGGCGAGCTGTACGCCTGCAGCTGTGGCGGGCCGGCGTACAAGCTGCCGCGTGAATTCCTGATCGATCGGGTGGGGCCGCGCATCCTGCAGACGCAGGCAGCCATCGCACGCGGCATGGGGGTTGCCGCGGTCGACTGACAGGCGCGCTTCAGCCCAGCGTTACCCGCGCGAACTTGCGTTTGCCGACCTGCACGACGTAGGTACCGGCCCCGAGCTTCAGGCCCTTGTCGCTGACCACGCTGGAGTCGATCCGCACGCCGCCGCCGTCGATGAGCCGGTTGCCTTCGCCGCTGGACGCCGCCAGGCCGGCCTGTTTCAGCAGCGCGCCGATGCCGAGTGCTGCACCGCCTTCACCGAGGGCCAGCGTGATCTCCACGATCTCGTCCGGCACGCCGCCACGGCTGCGGTTGGCAAAGTCTTGCTCGGCCGCGTCGGCCGCCTGGGCGCTGTGGAACCGCGCGGTGATCTCCTTGGCCAGCATCACCTTGGCGTCCTTCGGGTTGCGCCCGGCGTCGACCTCGGCTTTCAGCGTCGCGATCTCGGCTTCGCTCTTGAACGACAGCAGCGTGAACCAGCGCCACATCAGCACGTCGCTGATCGACAGCACCTTGGCGAACATCGTGTTCGGCTCTTCCGAGATGCCGATGTAGTTGTTCTTGCTCTTCGACATCTTGTCGACGCCGTCCAGCCCCTCGAGCAGCGGCATGGTCAGGATGCACTGCGGCTCCTGCCCGTACTCCTGCTGCAGATGCCGGCCCACCAGCAGGTTGAACTTCTGGTCGGTGCCGCCGAGTTCCAGGTCCGACTTCAGCGCCACCGAGTCGTAGCCTTGCATTAGCGGGTACAGGAACTCGTGCACGCTGATCGGCGTGCCGGCCTTGAAGCGGTCGTGGAAATCGTTGCGCTCCATCATGCGCGCCACCGTGTACCGGGCTGCCAGCTGGATCATGCCGCGCGCGCCCAGCGGGTCGCTCCACTCGCTGTTGTAGCGGATCTCGGTCTTCGCCGGGTCCAGCACCATGCTGGCCTGCTTGTAGTAGGTCTGCGCGTTGGCCTCGATCTGCTCGCGCGTCAGCGGCGGGCGCGTGCTGTTGCGGCCCGACGGGTCGCCGATGGTCGACGTGAAATCGCCGATCAGGAAGATCACCGTGTGCCCCAGATCCTGCAGCTGGCGCATCTTGTTCAGCACCACGGTGTGTCCGATGTGGATGTCGGGTGCGGTCGGGTCGAGCCCGAGCTTGATGCGCAGCGGCGTGCCCGAGGCTTCGGCGCGCGCCAGCTTGCGAACCCAGTCGGCCTGGGGGATCAGTTCATCGCATCCACGCAGCGTGACGGCCAGGGCCGCACGCACGCCATCGCTCATTTGTAACAGGTCCGCGGGAGGCGAACCGGTGGCTTGATCCATAGGGGTTTTCCATTTGTTGCGAGCAGATGACGTCGCTATACTGGCGCCTCAGCTTTAGACGCGATTTTAGTTTGCGCTGTCAGACAAGACGCCGACTGCACGAAATCCGCGACAAGCAACTCCCTTCCGTTCACCGCTCAAGTTTGGGAATTACGCTTTTGAACCACGGTCTTCACACCGTCCTCGGCTCTCTATTGCCCCTGCTGCAGCGTCATCCCAAACGTGTGAGTGCGTTGGTCGCAGCCGTCCTTCTCGGCGGTGGAGGTGGGGCGTTTGCAGTGGCGTCGATGGCACCCGATGCCTCCGATTTGCCGGTGCGTGAATTGACGGAGGCGGTCCAGCCGCTGCCGCTGCAGCCCCAGATCGACGCGCTCGACACGCACCAATTCAACCTGTTCCGTACCGACACCACCCGTTACAGCGACACCGCCGGTGCGCTGCTGGAGCGTCTGGGTGTCGACGACGCGGCGGCCGTGGCCTACCTGCGCGGCGATGCGCGGGCACGCCAGGCGCTGCTGGGCCGCGCCGGCCGCGCCGTGACGGCAGAAGCCGGCGACGACCATTCGCTGCGCCGCCTGAGCGTGCGCTGGGTCGGCGGTGGTGACAACACGTTCCAGCGCCTGGTCGTCGAGAAGATGGGCGACGCGTTCAGCTCGCGCATCGAAGCCGCCCCGCTGGCCGCCAGCAGCCGCCTGGCCAGTGGCACCATCCGCTCGTCGCTGTTCGCCGCGACCGACGACGCCGGTGTTCCCGACGCCGTGGCGACGCAGATTGCCGAGATGTTCTCGGGCGACATCGACTTCCACCGCGCGCTGCGCAAGGGCGACCGGTTCTCGGTGGTCTACGAAACACTCGAAGCCGATGGCGAGCCGGTGCGCACCGGCCGGGTGCTCAGCGCCGAGTTCGTCAACAACGGCAAGACCTACCAGGCGATGTGGTTCCAGGAGCCCGGCAGCAAGGGCGGCTACTACACGCTCGACGGCCAGAGCCTGCGCCGCGCCTACCTGGTCGCGCCGATGGAGTTCTCGCGCGTGACCAGCGGGTTCTCGAACCGTTTCCACCCGATCCTGCAGACCTGGCGCGCGCATCTCGGCGTCGACTACGGCGCGCCCACGGGCACGCCGGTGCGCACCGTCGGCGACGGCGTCGTCGAGTTCGCCGGCACGCAGAACGGCTTCGGCAACGTGATCTACGTGAAGCACCGCAACACCGATGTCACCGTCTACGCCCACCTCAGCCAGATCCTGGTACGCAAGGGCGAGAAGGTCAGCCAGGGCGACCACATCGGTGCCGTCGGCTCGACCGGCTGGGCCACCGGCCCCCACCTGCATTTCGAGTTCCGCGTCAACGGCGTGCACCAGGATCCGCTGACCATCGCCAAGCAGAGCGAGTCGCAACCGGTCGCGCAGGCGGTGCGGTCGCAGTTCGACCAGCTGTCGTCGGTGATGCGCCAGCAACTCGCGGCCGCAGCCTCGGTGCAGCAAGCCAGCGCACGCTGAGCGCTGGCGCGGCATGGCCGACGCGCTGTTCATCGGCCTGATGTCCGGCACCTCGCTGGACGGCATCGACGGCGTGCTGGCCTGCATCGCCGGGAGCGGCGAGCATGGCATCCGCGTGCTGGCCCACGCATCCGCCCCCTTCGATCCGGACTTGCGCGCCGAACTGCTGGCGCTCAACACCAGCGGTGCCGACGAATTGCACCGCGCGGCGCTGGCAGCCAATGGCCTGGCCCGCGCCTATGCCGGCGTGGTGGCCGCGCTGCTGGCATCGTCCCACCACAACACGGCCGATATCACCGCCATCGGTGCCCACGGGCAGACCGTGCGGCATCGGCCGCTGGCCTTCGACGGCGTGGGTTACACCGTGCAGTTGCAGAACGCTGCCTTGCTGGCCGAACTGAGCGGCATCGACGTGGTGGCCGATTTCCGCAGCCGCGATGTGGCCGCCGGCGGCCAGGGCGCGCCGCTGGTGCCGGCGTTCCACCAGACCGTGTTCGGCGATGGGCGCGAAGCGCTGGCCGTGCTGAATCTGGGTGGCATCTCGAACCTGAGTGTGCTGCCCGCACCGGGATCCGAGGCGCCGGTGCTCGGCTTCGACTGCGGGCCCGGCAACGCGCTGCTCGACCACTGGTGCCAGCGCCATCTCGGCCAGCCCTTCGATGCCGATGGCGCCTGGGGCGCCAGCGGCAGCGTGCAGGCCGCCCTGCTGGCGGTCCTGGATGCCGAGCCTTACCTTGCGCTGCCGCCGCCCAAGAGCACGGGCCGCGATCTGTTCAATCCGGCCTGGCTCGACGCGTGCCTGGCGCGCTGTCCGGGCCTGGCGCCCGCCGACGTGCAGGCCACGCTGGCGGCGTTCACCGCCGGGGCCTGCGTGCGCGATGTGCAGCGGTTCGCACCGCAGGCCCATCGCCTGGTCGTGTGCGGCGGCGGCGCGCTCAATGCCGACCTGATGCGGCGCCTGCAGGCCGGGCTGCCGGGCTTGCGCGTCGAATCTTCCGACGCGCACGGCCTGCCGCCGCAGCAGGTGGAAGCGGCGGCGTTTGCCTGGCTGGCCAGCCGCACGGTGCAGCGCCTGCCCGGCAACCTGGCCAGCGTGACCGGCGCCAGCGGGCCGCGCATCCTCGGCGCGATCTACCACGCTTGACCCCAGTTTCTTGCGCGCTGCGTGTCGCGCCGAATCTCCCCTTCCAGGGGGCGCACCTGGAGGCCCGGCGAAGCCGGCTCTCGTGTGCCCTCGAACCGACAGTACCGTTGCCCGCGCTGCCTTCTATTCCGCTCAGGCGACGTCGGTCGGCTGCTCGAGTGGTGCGGCCTGCGGCGTGTCCGGCGACAGCTGCCAGAAGATGCCGGCCGAGGCGATGGTCAGCAGCCCCATCGTCGCGAAGGTGGCACGGAACGCGAACAGCGTCTGCGCTTGCGGCGCGCTGCTGAAGTAACCCGTGTAGGCCGCCAGCACGGCGCCCGCGGCGGCCACCCCCATGCTCATCGCGAGCATCTGCACCATCGACAGCAGGCTGTTGCCGCTGCTGGCCAGCGGACCGTCCAGGTCCTTCAGTGTCACGCTGTTCATCGCGGTGAACTGCAGCGAATTGACCGCACCGAAGCAGGCCAGCTGCACCAGGCGCAGCCACAGCGGCTGGTCCGGTGAGGTCAGTGCGAAACTGGCCATGCCCAAGCCTACCAGCATCGTGTTGACGACCAGCACCGTGCGGTAACCGGCATGGTTGATCCAGCGCGTCGCCAGCGGCTTGCTCAGCATGCCGGCCACGGCCACGGGCAGCATCATCATGCCGGCCTGGGCCGGCGAATACCCCATGCTGACCTGCAGCAGCAGCGGGATCAGAAATGGCATGCAACTGCTGCCGATGCGGGCGAACAGGTTGCCCAGCAGCCCCACGCTGACGCTGCCGATCGAGAACAGCCCGGGTGAGAACAACGGGTCGGGCCGCCGTGCCGCGTGCAGCCAGTAGGCCACGAGGCTGGCCATGCCGAACACCAGCAGCACCAGCACGGTGGCCTGGCGCAGGCCCAGCTCCGACAGGCCGTCGAGCGCCAGCGAGATCGCCACCATGCCGAACGACAGCATCAGGTAGCCGCCCAGGTCGAAGCGCTTGACGGAGGCCAGCCGGCCGTCCGGCATGTAGAGCAGGGTGGCGATCAGGCCGACGATGCCGACCGGCAGGTTGATCAGGAAGATCCAGTGCCAGGTTGCGTACTCGACCAGCCAGCCGCCCAGCGTCGGGCCGATCAGCGGCCCGATGAGGCCGGGGATGGCGACGAAACTCATCGCCTTCAGGAACTTCTCGCGCGGGAACGCCCGCAGCACCGCGAGCCGGCCCACCGGCAACAGCATGGAGCCGCCCAGGCCCTGCAGCACGCGGAACGCCACCAGCTGGCTCACGTTCTGCGCCATCGCGCACAGCGCCGAGCCGATGACGAACACCGTGATCGCGGCGACGTACACCCGCCGCGTACCGAAGCGGTCGGCGACCCAGCCTGAGGCGGGGATCAGCATGGCCATCGTCAGCGTGTAGGCCACCACCACCGACTGCATCTTCAGCGGGCTTTCGCCCAGGCTGCGCGCCATGGCCGGCAGGGCGGTGTTGACGATCGTGCCGTCGAGCGTCTGCATGAAGAAGCCGACGGCGACCAGCCACAACAACAGCGGGTTGGAGTTGTCGTCGGCGGTGGCGGTGCTGGCGGGGGCCATGGAATTCCGGATGCGATGTGGGGCCTTCAGTATCCGTGAAGTCTTCGCCCCGCAGAATGGGCCGGCGCCGTCGTCGGACGCTGCGCACTCGCATCATTCCAATCACATCAAAGGGGGTTTCCATGGTCGGTACTGGATGGCGTCTGGCTGCGGCCGGACTGGTCTTGGCAAGTCTTGCGGCTTGTGGTTCGATGGGTGCACGCACGGGCGCGATCGACAACAGCGCGATCGGGCAGCCGGCGTTTCGTCCGCACGTGGCGACTTACGGCCTGGTCTACAAGCTGCCGCAGGAGGTCAACGACGAATTGAATGCGAAGATCTACTCGCAGCTGCGTCCACGGCTGGTGGCGATGGGGCTCGGCGCCGAGGCGCAGGCCTTCAATCTGCCGCATGTGACCGTGGTGCACATCCACAGTGCCGACCCGACCACGCCGCGCAAGATGCTGTCCGCGATGCCCAAGGTGCCGCCGGTCGTCAACTTCACGCTGAAGAACTTCTACACCACCGAGGCGGCCAAGGGGGCGGGCCATCCGTGGTGGCTGGACCTCGGCATCGTGAAGACCGGCAAGGGCTTCGAGGACATGATGGCCTTCAACACCACCGCGACGGCGGCGCTGACGCCGCTGCGCGATGGCCCGCTGCCGCGCGTGACCGGCCCGGTCTACGCTGCGATGGGTGACGCCGGCAAGGAGCTGGTGCGCACCGTGGGCGTGAGCGGCGTCAACGTGGTGAAGGACGGCAAGGAGCTTCGTTCGCACAACCCGCACAACACCCTGGTCTACAGCATGGCGAAGTTTGACGCCCAGACCGAGGCGTCGATGAAGCAGGTGGCCGACGACTTCAACAAGATCCTGCCCAACGGCATCGACACCTCGTTCAAGGAGGTGTCGATCGTCGAACTCGGTTTTGCCGGCAATGTGCTGCGCGAGTTCTACCGCATCGACCTCGGCAGCGGTCGGGCGATCGACGTGGCCACCGGCCAGCCGGTGCCGGGCGTTCTGCTGAAGTAGCAGCGCCGTCGGCCCGACGGCCGGGAGTTCAGCCGCCGGCGCGCTTGCGGATCAGCAGCCGCACTTCTTCGGTCCGCAGGTCGTGTTCGGTGTGCGCCGCGAGCAGGGCTGGCGGCGGCATCTGGCTGACCTGGCCGAAGTGCTCGCGCACGACCTCGAAGCCGTGCAACTGCAACTGCGCGATCAGCTGCGAGGTCGTGAGCTTGTTCAGCTTGCGGTATTCGTCGAGCACGAACTCCTTGTAGGTCGCGAAGTCGCGCTTGTGGAAGTTCTCCTCGACCTCGTCCTCCGGAATATCGCCGCTGAAGGCTGCCACGGCCTGCAGCAGTTCGTCGGGCGTCATCAGCAGATGGGCCCAGGCCGGCAGTTGGAAACGGCCCAGATGGGAGCCCTGCGGCGAATAGAACAGCGGGTTGATCTGCAGGAAGAACACGCCGTCGTCGGCCAGCACCTGGTGCAGGTTGTCGAGCACGCCGGCCATGTAGGGCCACTCGATGTGCTCGAAGGTCGACCAGCTCATGATTACGTCGGCCTGGTGCGCGGGCTTGAACGGCTGGCCCGGCGTGATGCGCTGGAACTGCAGGTTGGCCGGCAGCCGGCGCAGGCCGATCTCGCGCTGGGCCAGCTTCGGCAGTCCGCGGTGGGTGGCGCTGACATCGATGCCCAGCACAGACCGGGCGCCGTGCCGCAGGATCAGGCCCAGCCCGGTGATGCCGTCGCCGCAGCCGAAGTCGAGCGTGCGTCCACTGCGCAGGCGGTCGAGGCCGACCCAGTCGGCCACCACGTCGGTGGCGTAGTGGAAATGCGCCTCGAACCAGGCGTCGCGGATGTGGCCGTCGTCCCATTGCGGCGGTGTGCTGCCGCCGCGCAGGGAGGTGAAGAAGTGCTTCAGGTCGGCCAGGTTCATCGGTTCGGTGCGGTGGATGCGGGGAGTGCGAGGTGCGTGTGGTGCGCCGTCATGCGCGCAGCCAGGTCTTGATGCGTGTCTGCCAACGCAGCGGGATCGCCCGGGCCACGCCGCGCAGGCCCGGCGCCGAACGCAGCCGCACGATGGTCTGCAACAGGCCGCGCTTGACCATCTGCTGCGAGGCGCGCAGGCCTTCCTCCCGGCCCGGCCGGTGCGCCGCGAGGAACGCCATCGACACCGGTGCGATGGGCGAGGGTGCCGGCGTGTCGCCGAGATAGTCGTCGGCATAGGACCAGGCCCGCACCAGCACGTCGGCACCATCGCTCACGGGCGGCAGCACGCGTGCGGGCGGTGTGCCGGTGGCGAAGTGCTGTGCACGGATGCCCTGGAAGAACGCCAGCCAGGTGGCCGGGGTCGCCGCCCATGGGCGGACCCAGGTCCAGCCGCGGCCGGTCACGCGGTCGGCGAACGCGCCCAGGTCGGGTGCCACCACCGGCAGTCCCGCCTTGAGGCAGGCGCTCAGCGTGTAGCTGTAGGTCTCGGGCCACTGCGCGGGGAACCACACCAGGTCGGGCTGCAGCCATTCGAGCAAGCGCGGCAGATCCTTGTCGTCGTATTCACCGTGCACGGTCAGCCTGGCCTTGGGCTGGGTGCGCAGGCTGCGGTAGGCAAAGCCGATCAGGTGGAAGTCGAGTGCGGCACCGGCGCGCGCAGCGGCCACGGCCACGTCCTCGAGCACGTCGGCGCCCTTGATGGAGCTGAGCGCGCCGATCACTGCGATGCGCAGCGGCGCCTTGCCTTCGAGCTGGCGTGGCGCCGTGGCCGGGGGCAGCGTTTCACCGATCAGGTCGGTGTGCGGCGCGAACCGGATGTTGGCCTGCCGCCAGTAACCCGAGAACCGCCGCGCGGCATCCATGCTCGGCACCAGCACGTGGCGCGCTTCGGTGACGAAGGTGCCGTGCGCGGCGCGCCAGGTCTCGATGTCGGCGCCGCCCGGCGCGGGCGACTTCTGCAGGCAGCTGCGGCACTGGTCCACGCCCAGTTCGCCGCAGTAGGTGTTGCTGGCGTCGGTCAGCGAGATCTGCGGGCAGAAGGTGTAGTAGTCGTGCGCGGTGAAGTCGTACCGCACGCCCAGGCGCCGCGGCAGCGCCAGCACCTCGAGCGCGTGGCCGATCAGGTGGTGGAAGTGCACGTGCACGACACCCATCTCGCGCAGCAGCTGCACGAGGTCGTCGAACTCTTCGGGCACGCGGAACGACAGTTCGAACGCCTCGAAGGGGTCGGGCCGCGTCAGCAGCACATTGCCACCGCCGCCGGGCGTCAGCTTGAGGAAGCTGACCTTGTCGTGCAGGTGTGCGGCCAGTTCGTCGACATGGCGCACGGTGCCGCCCGCGCGGTCGTGCACGACCGCCAGGACCACCGGCAGGCCGGCTTCGCGCAGGCGAGCGATGTCGATCGCCTGGCGGAACTCGCGCGCCGGGTCGTCGGCGACGAAGGCGTGCACGACACGCTCGTAGTTCGGGTGCAGGCGCCGCAGCGTGTCCATCGCGGCCAGCTCGCGTGTGCTCTTGGTCTCGCCGAAACTGCCGCCGCCCGCATGGCGCACGAACACGTCGAGCGCATGCAGGTTGCGCCAGCCGGCATCGGCCGCACGGCGGCAGAAATCGTTCTCCTCGCCGTAGCCCTTGCCGAAACTTTCCTCGTCGAACAGGCCGACCGCGTCCAGGCAGTCGCGGCGGATGTACATGCAGAAGCCGACGCCGGTCGGCACGTCGATCACCTGGCCCGGGTGCGTCTGCGCAAACAGCCGGTCGAGCTGCGCCGTGTGGTAGCCGGCGGGCAATTCGTTGGCCGCACAGAACCGGGGGTAGCTGCAGATGGTGGCGTTGTTGGAGAACGGCGTCACCGTGGCCACGCGGCGGTCGGAATAGGCCGCATCGAAGATGCGGTCCAGCCAGTCGTTGGCCACTTCGGCATCGCTGTTGAGCAGCACCACATCGCTCTGCTGGCTGAGCGCCATGCCGCGGTTGACCGTGCCGACGAAGCCCAGGTTCTCCGCGTTCTCCAGCAGCAGCAGGCGTGGGTCGCGGCCTTCCAGGCTGCGCAGCCATGCGGTCACCTCGGGTTCGGGGCTGGCGTCGTTGATCACCACCAGGCGCATCGGCGTGCGGCTCACCGAAGCCAAGGCCGATTCGATGCAGCGGCGCGTGTCGTCCAGACCCCGGTACACCGGCACGATCACGTCGACCGGAACCGGCGTGCCCGAAGGCACGAAGCGCTCGGGGCGCTCGGTGGTGGCACCTGGGCCGGTGGCTGGCGCCGGGGCGGGCGCGCCGTGTCGCAGTTGGTCGATGCGCATCTTGAAGTTGACCAGCGGCCGCGTGGCGCGAAAGATCGTGGAGTTTTCGATGAACTGCAGGTGCGTGACCAGGCCCTGGCGCTCCTGGCTCAGGCGGTCGCGTTCGGCTTCGAGCGCGCGCTGGTGGCGCAGCAAGGCGTTCTTCTGTTCGGTCAGCAGGCGGCCCTGCTCGACCAGCAGCGCCTTCTGTTCGCGCAGTGCGAGCAGGTCCGCATCGGCCTGCTCGCGCTGGCCGCGTTCGATGGAGAGCGCATCGTTGGCTTCGCGCCGTTCGCGCGCCAGTGCGTCCTGCGCCTCGCGGCGTTCGCGCTGGATCGCCTGGTCGAGCTGGCCTAGCGCTGCTTCCATGCTGCGGTGGTCATCGGCGGCCGCACGCTGCGCCGCATCGATGCGGGCCTGCATGAGCCCCGCCGTCTCCGACAGCGCCAGGTAGTCGGCCGACATCGGCCATCCCATCTCCGCTTCGAAGCTGGCGCCGAGCAGCGCCTGTGGATCGGCGGTGACGCCCGGCGGCAAGGGGAGTTCGAACCAGGGATCCTCGCCATGCAGCAGCATCGGTGTGGCGGCGCTGGCAGGCCAGGGCGGCCGCATCACGATGTCGTGGTGCGCAGCGGCCTCCAGGGCGGCAAACCCTTCTGCATCGCCACGCCACTGCCACAGCACGGTGCCGTCTGCCGCCTTCAGCGTCATGCCATGCAGCCAGACGAAACCGGGCCGGTCCGCCGGGTCGAAACGCAGGCTGCTCGCTGGCGCGCCGGTGGCGGGCAGACGGAAGACCAGCGTCTGGCGCTCGTCGCCGATGACGCCCGAGGCCACCAGCTTGGTCTGCTCGGCGTACGCGCCGGCGAGCCCCAGGTAGAGCTGCGACGAGAACAACGCCCGCGCGTTCGGGTCCGGCTGCGCCGGGAAGCTGTTGGCCGCTGCCGAACCCTGCGGCAACGGGCGCGCCACGGCGATGAACTGGTAGGTCAGCGCGTCCGGCGCCGCCAGCAGGTAACGCGACACGGCCGGCGGCAGGCGGTCGAAGTTGGCGCCGAACTCGGACTCGGGCACATCGCGGTGGATGCTGTCGATCGAATCCAGCTCCCAGCCATGGCTGCCGAGGAAACGTGTCAGCGAGTGCCGGGTGAAGAACTTCAGGTGGGTGCGGTCGAGCAAGCCCTCGTCGCGGTACCTGAACTCGCCCGACAGCAGTTCGGCGATGAGGCCGCTGTAGCCGACGTTGGGGATCGAGATCAGCACCCGGCCCGTGGGGGTCAGCAGCTGCCTGCAGGCAGCCAGCACGTTCTCGGGGCCTTTCAGGTGCTCCAGCACGTCGGCGCAGACGATGAAGTCGTAACGCTGCTCCTCGAACGCAGCGGCCCACGTGCCCGCATCCAGGTCGGCAACCTCGATGCGGCCGTAGTACGGCCGTGCCACATCGGCCTCGGCGGCGTTGTAGGTCACGCCGTCGATCAGGCCGATGCCATGCGTGGAGAGATGTTTTCCCAATGCACCACTGCCGGTCCCCAGATCCAGCACCTTGGTGCCCGGGGTGATGAAACTCGCCAGAACCGACAGCGATGTGCGTTCGTCCTGCTTGATTTCCCGCAGATAGACGTGCATCTTTTCGTTCGAATGCGTCATTGGCTGAATTATGACGGCTCACCTCAGCGCGCCTGGAAGCGGTTTTTGCCGCCGCAACCGACCACGCCGATGCAAGCCATCTCCCTACACCGGGGACCAGCCGTCGACGGGACACTTCCCGCTGACATCAAGTATCGTTGGAGGCGTTCAGTGGAACCACAAGCCCCCCCACTCGTTGCCTTCCTGGTGGAAGACAGCGAGATCATCCGGGACAACCTGATCATGGCCATGGCCGATATCGCCGGAACGCGCGTGGTTGCGTATGCCGAGTCGGAGACCGAAGCTGCCGAATGGCTGCAGCAGCACCCCGCAGGCTGGCACCTCGCGGTGATCGACATGTTCCTGAAGGAAGGCTCGGGCATGGGCGTGCTGCGTGTCTGCCAGTCCAGGCTGCCGTCGCAAAAGGCGGTGGTATTGACCAACTATGCCGACACCGACATCCGCGCGCAGTGCTTGGCTTTGGGAGCCGACGCCGTGTTCGACAAATCAACCGAGATCGACGACTTCCTGAGTTATTGCGCTGCCTGAGCAGGCTTGGCCGCTGTCTGGACGCAGGCACCTCGATGAATGCCGACAATGTCCTCGTGAACACACCTCCGCCTCCACCGCGCCGCGACACCGCTTCGGCCACGCCCGACGCCCCGAACTCCATGGCGTCACGGCTGACCGTGCTTTCCGCGTGGGTGCTGGTGGTGTTCTATTCGATGATCCTGGGTACCGTGGCGGTGTTCGTCGCCAAGCTGTTCATCGACCAGCGCTGGATGGACCACGCGATCTCGGCCATGTGGCTGTGCATCGCCGGCGCGGCGATCGCACTGGTGGTGCTGCGCATCATCGATGCGGTGCGGGCGCGGTCCGGAAATCCTCCCGCTTGAATCCCTGGGCCGGTTTCGGGTGGGGTGCCGCACCCTGAGCCCTGGAGACCGTCTGCTGGCCCTTCGCCGCCAACAGCCGCGCCCAGTGCCGCAGTGCATCGTCTCCGATGTCCTGCAGCGAAGAAGGTCCCTCGTTGTGTCTGCCGTGTGCGTCGAGCATGGTCATCCTGCGCCAAGAGGCATAGCCAATGTGCGGCCATGTTCTGTGGTGGAACGGCGTGCGTCTGTAGGACGCAGGCGACCCGGCGGCTCGGACGACGGCCTGCCCCGTCGCGCAGTGTCAGAACGCTTCCCAATCGTCCTTGTCGGCCGCTGCGGCCGCTGCGGCCGCTGCGGCCGCTGTGGTCGGTTTGGCGGCGGCCTTGGCCGTTGCGGAGCGGCTGCCGGCCACGACCTGCAGGCGAACGGGCGTGGGGATGGATGGCCTCGCCGGGCGAGGCGCTGCTTTGGCAAGGGCCGGCGCCACCGGCAACGACCCCGACGGCCCGTCGTCCAGCTTGAACACGCTGACCGCCTGGACCAGCCGCAGCGCTTGCTGGTTCAGGCTGTCCGCCGCGGCGGCAGACTCCTCGACCAGCGCGGCGTTCTGCTGCGTCACCTGGTCGAGCTGGGTCACGGCATCGCTGACCTGGCTGATGCCCTGGGTCTGCTCGCCGGTGGCGGCGCTGATCTCGCCGATCAGGTCGGCCACCCGCTTCACCTGGGCCACGATGTCGCCCATCGTCGCACCCGCATCGCCGACCAGGCGCGACCCGGCGTCGACCTTGGCCACACTGGCGCCGATCAGTGCCTTGATTTCCTTGGCGGCCTCGGCCGAGCGGCCGGCCAGGCTGCGCACCTCGGTCGCGACCACGGCGAAGCCGCGGCCCTGCTCACCGGCGCGGGCGGCTTCCACCGCGGCGTTCAGCGCCAGGATGTTGGTCTGGAACGCGATGCCGTCGATCACGCCGATGATGTCGCTGATCTTCTTCGAGCTGGCCGAGATTTCCTGCATCGTGGCCACCACTTCACCCACCACCACGCCGCCCTTGCTGGCCACGGCGCTGGCCGACGCGGCGAGCTGGGTCGCTTGGCGCGCGGCCTCCGAGTTGGCCTGCACGGTGGACGTCAGCTCTTCCATCGATGCTGCGGTCTGCTGCAGGTTGCTGGCCTGTTCTTCGGTGCGCTGGCTCAGGTCGGCATTGCCGCTCGCGATCTGCGTCGCGCCGGTGGCGATGCTGTCGCTGCTGGTGCGCACCGTGCCGACCACGCGCACCAGGCTTTCGTTCATGGCCTTCAAGGCGCCCAGCAACTCGCCGGTCTCGTCGCGGCTGGTCACCTCGATGCGCGAGGTCAGGTCGCCGGCAGCCACTGTCTTCGCAATGTTGACCGCTTCGGCAATCGGCCGGGTGATGGACACGGTGATGCCCCAGGCCGCGCCGATGCCGAGCACCACGCCGACCACGCACAGCACGATGTCGAGCGTCCGCGCCGAGGCATAGGCCGCTTCGGCCTGCTGGGCTGCCTCGATGCTGAGCTTGTCCTGCGCGTCGGCCAGCTCGCCCAAGGTGTTCAGCCACAGGCGTTGCGGCACGGTGACCTCGTTGGCCAGTGCCTTGGCGGCTTGTTCGTTCTGGTTGGCGAGCCCGAGCGTGACCACCTTGCTGATCAGCGGACGCGTGCTGGCCTTGATGTCGCGCACCTTCGAGAACAGGTCTTTCACGTTCTGCGGGGTGTTGGCTTGGTCGGTCAGCATCTTTCCGAGTTCGTCTTCAGCGGCATCGTAGTTGGCGCGCGATCGGGTCATCGCGTCGCTGGACGCTCGCATCGCAGCCTCTTCGGTCTGCAGCACGATGTCGCGGCTCTGGATCGCAATCTGGTTCACCGCGATGCGCATCGCCACGGCCAGGCGGGCTTCCTTGTTGTGCACGCGTGCGATCTGCTCCAGCCGGTCCTGCACCTGGCCCATGCTGTGCACGCCCAGCACCCCCACGGCCACCAGCAGCACCAGCACCAGGCCGAAACCCATCGCGAGACGGGCACCCAATCGTAGATTCTTCAATGTGTTCATCTGGTTCATCCCATGTGCAGGGTCGACGTTGAGAAAAGCAGAGCCCGGCAGTGCAGGGATGCGTTACCGGTACGTGTGCACACTGGCACCGGATTCATTAAATTTTTCGCAATTGAATTGCTTGTGATTTAGTTTGCAATCCAATGGACGCCGGAAAGTCCGCGTCCGTCAGTCTGTCGTGAAGGCCCGGTCGACTGCATGCCGGCCGGGTGGATTGTTCAGCATCCGGGGCCAGATGCTAGTGCGGTTTTGCGCAGAGATGGGTTGTGTGCGTCCTATCGCGGCGATAGTGGAGAGCGGCGCCGAAACAGGCCGCGCGGTCAGTCACCGGTCAGGCGTTTCGCGCTGCTTTCGACCTCGGAGCACAGGAATCGGCCACAACTTGTGGCCATCGGCCGATTTTTACTGCAAAATAGTACGACCGTTCGTTTTATTTTCCATTCATGCCCGTCTCCCAACTCTCACCGGCCCGATCGGCGGCTGCCGAACCCCGGGACAGCCCGCGCGACGGCCGTGCCTTGCTGAAGGGGCGCCAGACCAAGGCCGCCATCGTCGACGCCGCGCTCGGCCTCGCAACGCAGATCGGCCTGGAGGGCCTGAGCATCGGCGCGCTGGCCGAGGTCACGCGCATGAGCAAGTCGGGTGTGTTCGCGCACTTCGGCTCGCGCGAGGAACTGCAGATCTCGGTGATCCGCGAATACTTCAGCCGCTTCGAAGAAGAGGTGTTCTACCCGGCGCTGCGCCAGAAGCGCGGTCTGCCGCGCGTACAGGCGCTGTTCGGCAACTGGATGAAACGCGTCGCGGTCGAGATCCAGTCGGGCTGCATCTTCATCAGCGGCGCCGTCGAGTTCGACGACCGGCCGGGCGTGGTGCGCGACGCGCTGGCCAGTTCGGTCAAGACCTGGCTGGCGGCGGTGTACCGCGCCGTGGTGCAGGCCAAGGAGGTCGGCGACCTGCGCCCCGATGCCGACGAACACCAGATGGCGTTCGAGATCCACGGCCTGATCCTCGCGCTGCACTACGAGGCCCGGTTCCTGAAGAACCCAGGCTCGATCGCCCGCGCCAACACCGGGTTTGCCAGCATCCTGGCCCGCTACGGACATCCTGGTCCAGAGGCTCCATCCGAGGCACCGTCGCGGCCGAACGCAGCGCGCAAGATTTCCAAATCCACATCCACGTCCACGTCCAGATCCAAGGAGTAAGCCATGCCCATCTATACGCCGCCACTGCGCGACATGCAGTTCGTGATGCACGAAGTCTTGAAGGTCGGCGACGAATTCAAGGCCTTCCCCAACTATGCGGACGTCGATGCCGACACCGTGAACGCAGTGCTTGAAGAGGGGGGGAAGTTCGCCTCCGAGGTCATCTTTCCGCTGAACATCAGCGGCGACACCGAGGGTTGCACGCTCGACCAGAAGTCACACGTCGTGACCACACCCACCGGTTTCAAGGAAGCCTATGCCAAGTACGTTGAAGGCGGCTGGGCCGCGCTGAGTTGCGACCCCGCGTTCGGCGGCCAGGGCCTGCCGCTGGTGGTGAACCAATGCTTCTACGAGATGATGAACTCGGCCAACCAGGCCTGGACCATGTACCCCGGCCTGTCGCACGGTGCCCACGCAGCCCTGCACACCCATGGCACCGATGCGCAGAAGGCGCTGTACCTGCCCAAGCTCACCAGCGGCGAATGGACCGGCACCATGTGCCTGACCGAGCCGCATTGCGGCACCGATCTCGGCCTCTTGCGCAGCAAGGCCGAACCGCAGGCCGATGGCAGCTACCGGCTGACCGGCAACAAGATCTTCATCTCGGCCGGCGAACACGACATGGCCGCCAACATCGTGCACCTGGTGCTGGCACGGCTGCCGGATGCGCCGCAGGGTAGCAAAGGCATCAGCTTGTTCGCGGTGCCGAAGTTCAACGTCAAGCCCGACGGATCGGTGGGCGAGCGCAACGGTATCTATTGCGGCGGCATCGAGCACAAGATGGGCATCCACGGCAACGCCACCTGCCAGATGGTTCTCGAGGGTGCGGTCGGCACGCTGGTGGGCCAACCCAACAAGGGACTGGCCGCGATGTTCGTGATGATGAATGCCGCCCGCCTGGGTGTGGGCAACCAGTCGCTGGGCCTGACCGAGGTGGCTTACCAGAACGCGGTGGCCTACGCCAAGGACCGCCTGCAGATGCGCTCTCTGTCCGGCGTCAAGGCCAAGGACAAGCCCGCCGACCCGATCATCGTGCACCCCGACGTGCGCAAGATGCTGTTGACCGCCAAGGCCTATGCCGAAGGCGGCCGTGCCTTGTCGATGTACTGCGCCGTGCTGCTCGACAAGGAACTGCACCACCCCGACGAAAAGGTCCGCAAGGACAGCGCCGAGGTCGTGGCCTTGCTCACGCCCATTGTCAAGGCCTTCATCACCGACAACGGCTGGACCGCGACCTCGGCCTGCCAGCAGGTGTTCGGCGGCCATGGCTACATCAAGGAATGGGGCATGGAGCAGTTCGTGCGCGACGCGCGCATCAACATGATCTACGAGGGCACGAACACCATCCAGTCGCTCGACCTGCTGGGCCGCAAGGTGCTGGGCAACCAAGGTGCGTCGCTGAAGAAGTTCGGCAAGCTGATCGCGGCCCTGGTCGAGGAAGAAGGCGTCAACGAGAAGATGGCCGAGTTCATCAACCCGCTGGCCTATCTCGGTGACCAGATGAACAAGTTCACCACCGAGCTGGGCTTCAAGGGTTTCCAGAACCCCGACGAAGTCGGCGCTGCGGCGGTCGACTATCTGCGCGTGGCCGGCCACCTGGTGTTCGGCTACTTCTGGGCGCGCATGGCGCAGGTCGCCTTGCGCGAGATCACGGCCGGCAACGCCGACCCGTTCTATCAGGGCAAGCTGCAGACCGCGCGTTTCTATTTCGCCAAGCTGTTCCCCGAGACCGCCAGCCTGATGCGCACCGCGCGCGCCGGCAGCAAGGTGTTGATGGACACGGAAGCCGTGTTCGCATAACCCGAACCCGCGCGCCGACAGTCACTCACAAAGTTCCAGGAGACATCCTCATGAAATCCCCTGCCACCGCAGCAAGCCTCGCGTTGTTCACCTGCGTTGCCGGTGCCCAGATGTCGCCCGTCGGCACCTGGCTGAGCGTCGACGACAAGACCGGCGAGGCCAAGGCCCAGATGGCGATCACCGAGTCGGCCGGCGTGGTCAGCGGCCGCATCGAGAAGCTGCTGCGCAAGGAGGCCAGGCAGGACGCCCGCTGCACCGAGTGCAGCGACGACCGCAAGGACAAGCCGATGCTCGGCCTGGAGATCATCCGCGGCGCGAAGAAGGTGGACGGCAAGGAGGTGTGGGAAGACGGCAAGATCCTCGACCCCGAAAACGGCAAGACCTACACCTTGCGGCTGACCCCGGTGGATGGCGGCAAGAAACTGGAAGTGCGTGGTTCGGTGCTGGGCATCGGCCGCACCCAGACCTGGACACGTGTGCAATAGATCGACGGAGAAAACATGTCTCGATTCCAAGTGAAGAAAGTCGCCGTCCTCGGCGCGGGCGTGATGGGGGCGCAGATCGCAGCGCACCTGGTGAACGTCAAGGTGCCGGTGGTGTTGTTCGACCTACCTGCCAAGGAAGGGCACAAGAATGCGATCGTCACCAAGGCCATCGAAGGCCTGAAGAAACTCAAGCCCGCGCCGCTCGGCGTGCCGGAAGACGCGGCCGCGATCGGCCAGGCCAACTACGAAGAGCATCTGGAGCAACTGAAGGACTGCGATCTGATCATCGAGGCCATCGCCGAGCGCATGGACTGGAAGCTCGATCTCTACAAGAAGATCGCGCCCTTCGTCGCGCCGCATGCGATCGTCGCGTCCAATACCTCGGGCCTGTCGATCACGAAGCTGAGCGAAGCCCTGCCCGAGCAGATCAAGCCGCGTTTCTGCGGCATCCATTTCTTCAACCCGCCGCGCTACATGTTCCTGGTGGAGTTGATCAACACCCCCACCACCGAGCCGCGCGTGCTCGACGACCTGGAGACCTTCGTCACCAGCGCGCTCGGCAAGGGCGTGGTGCGGGCACACGACACGCCCAACTTCATTGCCAACCGTGTCGGCATCGCCGGCATGCTGGCCACGCTGAAGGAGGTCGAGAACTTCGGCCTCACCTTCGACGTGGTCGACGACCTCACCGGCAAGAAGCTGGGCCGTGCCAGCTCGGGTACCTTCCGCACCGCCGACGTGGTGGGCCTGGACACGATGGCCCACGTCGTCAAGACGCTGCAGGACAACCTCACGCTCGCGACCGATCCGTTCTACGCGAGCTTCGGCACCCCCGAGGTGCTGAAGACGTTGCTGGAGATGGGCAACCTCGGCCAGAAGACCAAGGCTGGTTTCTACAAGAAGGTCGGGCGCGACGTGCTGCGTTTCGACCTGAAGACCAAGACCTATGTGCCAGGCGGCGAGAAGTCGGACGAGGTGTACGCGCGCATGCTGAAGAAGCCCGCACCCGAGCGGCTGAAGCTGCTGCGCGAGAGCGAAGGGCCGCAAGGGCAGTTCCTCTGGGCGATCCTGCGCAACAGCTTCCATTACGCGGCGGTGCATCTGGCGACCATTGCCGACACCGCCCGTGATGTCGACCTGGCGATGCGCTGGGGCTTCGGCATGCGCCAGGGGCCGTTCGAGCTGTGGCAGGAGGCCGGCTGGCTGCAGGTGGCGCAGTGGATCCAGGAAGACATCGCTGCCGGCAAGGCCTTGTCGACCGCGCCGCTGCCCGACTGGGTGTGGAAGGGCCCGGTGGCCGAGGCCGGCGGAGTGCACACGGCTGAAGGATCGTGGAGCCCGGCGGCCGCCAGGTTCATCGCCCGCCGCGTCCTGCCGGTCCATGCGCGGCAGCATTTCCCCGAAACCGTGCTCGGCGGCCCGGCGCAGCGCTTCGAGACTGCCGGCAAGACACTGCACGAAGACGACGCCATCCGTCTGTGGACGCTGGACGGCGACGTGCTGATCGCCAGCCTCAAGACCAAGATGCATGCGATCAGCCCCGACGTGGCCGAAGGCCTGGGCATGGCCGTCGACCTGGCCGAGAAGGACTTCCAGGGCGTGGTCATCTGGTCCGGCGACGAGCCGTTCTCGGTCGGCGCCGACCTGCAGGCCATGCTGCCGGCCTTCATGGCCTATGGTGCCAGCGCGGTCGAAGAAGCCGAACTGGCACTGCAGCAGACGATGCTCAAGCTGCGCTATGCCGGTGTGCCGGTGGTATCGGCGATCCGCGGCATGGCGCTGGGCGGCGGCTGCGAGATGGCCGTGCACTCGGCGCGTCGCGTGGCGGCGATGGAGAGTTACATCGGCCTGGTCGAGGTCGGCGTGGGCCTGGTGCCCGGTGCTGGTGGCTTGACCTATATCGCCCGCCGCGCGGCCGAGAACGCCGTCGGCTCCACGGACAAGGACCTGCTGAAGTTTCTGGTCGAAGGCTTCACCGCCGCAGCCATGGCCAAGGTCGGCACCAGCGCGCTGGAGAGCCGCAAGCTCGGCTACCTGCTCGACAGTGACGTGGTCGTGCCGAACAAGGACGAACTGCTGTTCGTCGCGATCGGCGAAGCCAAGGCGATGTTCAACGCCGGCTGGCGTGCGCCGCTGCGGCGCCAGTTCCCCGTGGCCGGCCGCAGCGCCAAGGCCACGCTGCAGGGCCAGTTGGTCAACATGCGCGACGGCGGCTTCATCAGCCAGCATGACTTCCACATCGCCAGCCTGATCGCCGGCGTGGTGACGGGGGGCGATGTCGACGCCGGCACGCTGGTGACCGAGGAGTACCTGATGACGCTGGAACGCAAGGCTTTCTGCTCGCTGCTCGTGCACCCGAAGACGCAGGAGCGGATCATGGGCATGCTGAGTACCGGCAAACCCGTTCGTAACTAAGCGGTCAAGGAGAACACTGATGAGCAAACAAGTCCAGGACGCCTACATCGTCGCCGCCACCCGCACGCCGATCGGCCGTTCGCACCGTGGTTTCTTCCGCAACATGCGGCCCGACGACCTGCTGGCCGCTACGCTGCGCGCCGCGCTGGCGCAGGTGCCGCGGCTCGACCCCAAGGCCATCGAAGACGTGATCTGCGGCTGCGCCATCCCCGAGGGGCAGCAGGGCCTGAACGTCGCCCGCATCGGCGCGGTGCTGGCCGGCCTGCCGCACACGGTGGGCGGCATCACGGTCAACCGCTTCTGTGCTTCGGGCCTGTCGGCCGTGCAGATGGCGGCCGACCGCATCCGCGTCGGCGAGGCCGACGTGATGATCGCCGCCGGCACCGAGAGCATGAGTTTGGTGCCGATGATGGGCAACTCGCCCTCGCTGTCGCCCGCCATCTTCGGCAACACCGACAACGTGGACGACTACGGTATCGCCTACGGCATGGGCCTCACGGCCGAGAAGGTGGCGCAGCAGTGGAAGGTCTCGCGCGAGGCGCAGGACCAGTTCGCCTGGCAGTCGCACATGAAGGCGCTGGCCGCGCAGAAGGCCGGCAAGTTTGCGAACGAGATCACGCCGATCGAGGTGACCGACCGCAGTGCCGATCTCGTGACCGGCGAGCCGATCGCGAAGACCCGCACCGTGCACCTGGACGAAGGCCCGCGGCCCGACACCAGCGTCGAAGGGCTGGCCAAGCTCAAGACGGTGTTCGCCGCGCGCGGCTCGGTCACGGCGGGCAACAGCTCGCAGACCTCCGACGGCGCCGGTGCGCTGATCCTGGTCAGCGAACGCGCGTGCAAGCAGTACGACCTGAAGCCGCTGGCGCGCTTCGTCGGTTATGCGAGCCGCGGCGTGCCGCCGCACATCATGGGCATCGGGCCGATCGAGGCGATCCCGGCGGCGCTGCGCAACGCGGGGCTGGCGCAGGACGCGATCGACTGGATCGAGCTGAACGAGGCGTTCGCGGCGCAATCGCTGGCGGTGATCCACACCTTGGGTCTGGATCCGACCAAGGTCAACCCGATGGGGGGCGCGATTGCGCTGGGGCATCCGCTGGGGGCCACCGGTGCCATTCGTGCGGCGACCGTGGTGCATGCGTTGCAGCGCGAGAAGCTGAAGTACGGGATGGTGACCATGTGTGTGGGCATGGGACAAGGCGCCGCCGGCATCTTCGAACGGGTGTAGGGGGCGGCTACCGAGCGGGCGATCTGCGGCGTTGCGGGGCCCGTCGGGAAATCCTCACGTACAGGAAGTACGTTCCGGTTTCCCGCCACCCGCGCCTTGCATCTCATCCCGCTCGCTACGCCGTGTGGCGCTGCTGGTCGGGGCTTTGCTTCGCTCGCCCTGGGCTCGGGTGGTGTGGTCAGTGTGGTGGGTTTGGAGGCGACATGGATGCTGTTGAAATTCTGACTGCCGATGGCACGCCGATTGCCGCGCGCACGTACGAGCCTGTAGGTGCGGCCACGGCGGGCATCGTCATCGGCGGGGCGATGGGGGTGCGGCAGGCTTTCTATGCGCCGTTCGCGTTGTGGTTGGCGGGGCAGGGGTTCCGGGTCACGACCTTCGACTACCGGGGCTCGGGCGATTCGTTGGCGGCGGGGCGGTCGATGCGCCACGTGAAGGCCGATCTGTCGGACTGGGTGCGCGACTACGAGGCGGTGATCGCGTTTGCGTCGGCGGCGAGCGGCGGTGCGCCGGTCTATCTGCTGGGGCACAGCCTCGGGGCGCAGTTGCCGGGGCTGCTGGCCAACCCGCACCAGGTGGCGGGGCTGGTCGGCATTGCCACCGGCAGCGGCTACTGGCGTGACAACGCGCCGCGGCTCAAGCGCGCGATTCTCTATTTCTGGTACGTGCTGGTGCCGTTGGCGACGCGGCTCTATGGCTACTTTCCTGGGCGGCGGCTGCGCAAGATCGGCGATCTGCCAGCGGGTGTGATGCTGCAGTGGCGGCGCTGGTGCCTCGATCCGCTCTACAGCTTCGGCGCCGAAGGCGAGGGCGCCCAGGCCCGTTACGGCGCGGTGCGGTTTCCGGTGCTGGCCCTGTCAATCACCGACGACGAGATGATGACCTTGCGCGGCACAGAGACGCTGGTGGGCTTCTATGCCAACGCGCCACGTGCGGTGCAGCGCATCGCGCCGGGCGACGTGCAGGCGCAGCGCATCGGGCACTTTGGCCTGTTCCGCGAACAGTTTGCCGGCAGCCTGTGGCCGCGTGTCGTCGCGTCGCTGGGTGCGCTGCCGGCATTGGCGTCGCCAGGTGGACTGCAGCCGCAGCGATCTGTGGGCACACTGGCGTCATGAGTACCCATTTCGTCGACCAGGCCGTCGCGCTGCAAGCCGATGGCGACAACGTCTACACCGGCGCCGTCCACCCCGCCTGGGGCAACATGGTGGGGCCGTTTGGCGGCATCACCGCGGCCGCGGCGCTGAACGGCGTGCTGCTGCACCCCAAGCTGCTGGGCGCGCCGATCGCGTTGACCGTCAACTACGCGGCCGCGCTGGCCGACGGCCCCTACCGCTTGCAGGCCGTGCCGGTGCGCACCAACCGCTCGACCCAGCACTGGACGGTGACGATCACGCAGGTCGGTGCCGACGGCGCCGAAGGCACGGTGCTGACCGCCACCGCCGTGACCGCTGCCCGCCGCGACACCTGGAGCACGGACGACCTTGCGATGCCGACCGTGCCGAGGCCGCAGGATGCGCAGCGGCTGCAGCTGCGCGGCGTCGAATGGCTGAACCGCTACGACCTGCGGCCGGTGCACGGCGGCGTGCCGACGCGCTGGGACGGCTCCGGCGACGGCAGCCTGACGCAGCAGTGGGTGCGTGACGACCCCGAGCGTCCGCTCGACTTCCTGTCGCTCACGGCGCTGTCCGACGTGTTCTATCCTCGGGTCTGGCTGCGCCGAGCAACCCGCGTGCCTGCCGGCACCGTGTCGATCACCATCTACTTCCACGCCGACGCGGCGATGCTCGCGCGCACGGGCACCGGCCATCTGCTCGGGCAGGCCCAGGCGCAGAGCTTCCGCAATGGCTTCTTCGACCAGGCCGCACAATTGTGGAACGAGGCCGGCGAACTGCTGGTCACCAGCCACCAGATCGTCTACTACAAAGAATAGCCACCGAAAGCACCTCCATGAGCGACATCCTGAGCCACACCGAAGCCGGCGTCACCACCATCACCTTCAACCGTCTCCACAAGAAGAACTCGATCACCGGCGCGATGTACGCGAGCCTGGCCGATGCGCTGGCGTCGGCCGCCGCCGACCCGGCCGTGCGGGCCGTGGTGTTCCAGGGCCACGAGACCATCTTCAGCGCCGGCAACGACATCGGCGACTTCCTGAACCAGCCGCCCCAGGGGCTGGATGCGCCGGTGTTCCGCTTCCTGTTCGGTATCGCCGATTTCCCCAAGCCGGTGATCGCCGCGGTGTGCGGCCCGGCGGTGGGCATCGGCACCACGATGCTGTTCCATTGCGACCTGGTCTACGCCGGCGACAACGCCGCGTTCTCCATGCCCTTCGTCAACCTCGGCCTGTGCCCCGAAGCCGGCTCCAGCCTGCTGGTGCCGCGCATGCTGGGTTACCACCGCGCGGCCGAAGCCCTGCTGCTGGGCGAGCCGTTCCTGGCCGAAGCCGCGCTCGAAGTGGGCCTGGTCAACCGCGTGGTGCCGCCGTCGGAGGCCACCAACCTCGCACAGGCGCAGGCCCGCAAGCTGGCCGCCAAGCCGCTCACCGCGCTGATCGCCACCAAGCGGCTGATGAAGAAGAACCACAGCGCCGAAGTGCGCCAGCAGATCACCGACGAGGCCGAGAGCTTCGGCCGCATGCTGAAGGAGCCGGCGGCCAAGGAGGCATTCACCGCCTTCATGGAGCGCCGCAAGCCAGACTTCAGAACGCTGTGAACATGTAGAACCATTTCCAGGAGACCACGATGTCGCTCAAAGGCAAGACCCTCTTCATCACCGGGGCCTCGCGCGGCATCGGTCTGGCGATCGCGCTGCGCGCCGCGGCGGATGGCGCCAACATCGTGATCGCGGCGAAGACCACCGACGCCAACCCCAAGCTGCCGGGAACGATCTACACCGCCGCCCGCGAGATCGAGAACGCCGGCGGCGAAGCCTGGCCGCTGGCCGTGGACATCCGCGACGAAGACGCCGTGGTCGAAGCCGTCAAGCAGGCGGCCGTGTGTTTTGGCGGCATCGACATCCTGGTGAACAACGCCAGCGCGATCAGCCTGACCGACACCGAACACACGCCGATGAAGCGCTTCGACCTGATGAACGGTGTGAACGCGCGCGGCACCTACCTGTGCACGATGGCCTGCCTGCCGGAGCTGAAGCAATCCGCCGCCGCCGGCCGCAACCCGCACGTGCTGACGATGTCGCCACCCCTGTCGATGAAGCCGCACTGGTTTGCGCAGCACACGGCCTACACGATGGCCAAGTACGGCATGAGCATGTGCACGCTGGGTCACGCGGCCGAACTGCAGAAGTACGGCATCGCGGTCAACAGCCTGTGGCCGCGCACCGCCATCGCCACGGCCGCGCTGCAGATGATCCCGGGCGTCGATATCGCCCGCTGCCGCAAGCCCGAGATCCTGGCCGACTCGGCCTACCTGATCCTGACCAGCCCGTCGACCCACACCGGCAACTTCTTTATCGACGACGAGCTGCTGGCCGCCCATGGCGTGACCGACCTCGGCTCCTACGCCATCACACCCGGCACCACCGACTTCATTCCCGACTTTTTCGTGGATTGACATCGCCCAGACGGCGGCTTTTCGTAAACTGGCCGCATGTCGTACATGCTGCTCATCCACGAACCCATCGGCCAGCGCGCCACCCGCACCGAGGCCGAAGGCCGCGCTCTCTACGCCCGCATGCTGCAGTTCGGCGCCGACCTGCAGGCGCGTAGCCTGCTGCAGGCCGGCGAGTCCCTGGAGTCCGAGGCCGGCGGCACGCGCGTGCAGGTGCGCAACGGCCGGGCGCAGATGCTCGACGGCCCTTTCGCCGAAGCCAAGGAGATGGTCGGCGGTTTTTTCCTGCTGACCTGCAAGACCCGGGAGGAAGCGCTGGCCATCGCCGCCGCGTGTCCCGCTGCCGAGTGGTGCACGGTCGAGGTGCGGGCCCTGGCGCCTTGTTACGACGACGGGCGGCCATCCGCCGGCTAGCGGCAAACTTTTTCTCGGTGGGATGTCGATTCCGCAGCCCGTCGCTCGTCGTGGTGGTGTGACCCGGAGATGGACCGGCGTTCCGGCAACCCAGGAGAACCGAGATGCGCTTCATGATCATCGTCAAGTCGACGCCCGCCTTCGAGGCCGAAACCGGCCCGCAGGTGCCCGACGAGAAGCTCTACACCGCGATGGCCGACTACCACGCGCAACTGGCCCAGGCCGGCGCCTTGCTCGACGGCTCTGGCCTGATGCCGTCGTCCAGGGGCTGGCGCATCCACTACAAGAACGACGGCCGTGGCGGTGACCAGCGCAGCATCGTCGACGGGCCTTTTGCCGAGAGCAAGGAACTGATCGCCGGCTACACGCTGATCCAGGCGCGCTCGCGCGAAGAGGCGATGGAGTGGTCGCGCCGCTTCCCCAATCCGGTGGGTGAGGGCCAGCCCGCCGTCATCGAGGTGCGCCAGCTCTACGAGATGGACGACTTCCCGCCCGGCGAAACCACCCAACGGTTCAAAGAGATGGGCATGGGCTGACGGCGCGGGCCGACGAACCGAGAGGAGACGAAGATGATCAAGACCATCGCACTCGTGCTCGGCGCTGCGCTCGCGGCGCTGCTGCTGTTTGCCGCCACCCGGCCCGACATCTTGCGCGTGCAGCGCTCGGCCTTGATCCAGGCGCCGGCGCAGAAGATCTATCCGCTGATCAACGACATGCGCCAGTTCAACACCTGGAATCCCTACAACCTGAAAGACCCGAATGTGAAGGGCAGCTACCGCGGCCCGGGAGCCGGCCCCGGTGCGGGCTACGATTTCGAGGGCAACAAGGATGTCGGCAAGGGCAGCCCTGCAGATCGTCGATGCGGTGGCTCCGTCCCGTGTGGCGATGCAGCTCGACATGCTCGAACCTTTCGAAGGCCACAACCAGATCGAGTTCAGCCTGAAGCCGAATGGCGAGGCCACCGAGGTCACCTGGGCGATGCACGGTCCCAGCCCGTACCTTGCCAAGCTGGCCGGCATCTTCTTCAACATGGACAGGATGATCGGCCGCGATTTCGAGGCCGGCCTGCAGGGCCTGAAAGCCAAGGCCGAGAAGTCCTGAACGTTCACCTCGCATCCCACTCAACCATCCGTCTGCAGGAGCATCGCCATGAGCCACAACCAAGTCTTCATCAACCTCGCGATCAAGAACATGGAACGCAGCCAGACGTTCTTCAAGAGCCTGGGCTACAGCTTCAACCCGCAGTTCACCAATGACCAGGGCGCCTGCCTGGTGTTGGGTGACAACATCTTCGTGATGCTGCTGGTCGAACCGTTCTTCCAGGGTTTCACGAAGAAGCCGATCGCCGATGCGAGCAAGGCGACCGAGATGCTCCTGTGCCTGTCGTGCGACAGCCGTGCGCATGTCGACGAACTGGTCCGCAAGGCCGTGGCGGCCGGCGGCAAGGCGCCCAACCCGGTGCAGGACCACGGCTTCATGTACGGCCACGGCTTCGAGGATCTCGACGGCCATCAGTGGGAGCTCGCGTACATGGATCCCAACGCCGTGCCCCCGCAGGCCTGAGCAGCCGAAGCGCCATGCCATCGGCCACCCACGATGCCATCGCCGCAGTCTGGCGCATCGAGTCGGCGAAGATCGTCGCGGGCGTGGCGCGCATGGTGCGCGATGTCGGTCTGGCCGAAGAGCTGGCGCAGGACGCACTGGTGTCGGCGCTCGAACACTGGCCGCGTGACGGTGTGCCCGACAAACCCGGCGCCTGGCTGATGGCCACCGCCAAGAACAAGGCGCTCGACCGATTGCGCCGCCACAAGCTGACCGAGCAGAAGCTCGAAGAGTTCGGTCTCGACCTGGAGGCGCAGCAGGCCACGTTCGTGCCGGACTTCGTCGACGCGCTGGGGGCCGCCCGCGACGACGAGATCGGCGACGACCTGCTGCGGCTGATTTTCACCGCCTGCCATCCGCTGCTGTCGACCGATGCGCGTGTGGCGCTCACGCTGAAGCTGCTGGGCGGGCTGACGACACACGAGATCGCCCGTGCCTTCCTGGTGTCCGAGCCCACGATCGCGCAGCGCATCGTGCGCGCCAAACGCAGTTTGAGCGAGGCCCGGGTGGCGTTCGAAGTGCCGCGCGGCGACGCACTGGCCGAGCGACTGGCCTCGGTGCTCGAGGTGGTCTACCTGATCTACAACGAGGGTTACACGGCGACGGCCGGCGACGACTGGATGCGCCCGGCCTTGGCCGGCGAGGCCTTGCGGCTGGGCCGGATGCTGGCCGAGCTGGCGCCCTCCGAGCCCGAAGTCCACGGCCTGGCGGCATTGATGGAGTTGCAGTCGTCGCGTGCCGCAGCACGGGTCGATGCCGCTGGGCGCCCCGTGCTGTTGCTGGCGCAGGACCGCACGCGGTGGGACCGGCTGCTGATCCGCCGCGGGCTGGCCGCGCTGCAGCGTGCCGAATCACAGGCGCAAGCCATGGGCGGTACGCCCGGCCCCTACGCGCTGCAGGCCGCCATCGCCGCCTGCCATGCCCGCGCACCGCGTGGCGACGACACCGACTGGGCCCGCATCGCGGCGCTGTACGACGCCCTGGGCAAGACCGCGCCGTCGCCGGTCGTCGAGCTCAACCGCGCGGTCGCGGTGGGCATGGCTTTCGGCCCGGCCGCCGGGCTCGCGATCGTCGATGCGCTGGGCCAGCACAAGGCGCTGCAGAACTACCAGTGGCTGCCCAGCGTGCGCGGCGACCTGCTGGCCAAGCTGGGCCGCACCGACGAGGCGCGGGTGGAGTTCGAGCGCGCGGCCGCAATGGCCGGCAATGTGCGCGAGCGGGCCTTGCTGCTGGAGCGTGCGCAGCAGTTGGCCAAGGACAGCTAGAAAGACGCTGCCAATCAGCGTGCTGCCCCGTCGGCAGCCACCCGCAACCTGCACTCGGGCGATGTGCGTCCGGCGTGACCTTGCCTGTCGACCGCCCATCGTTGCGCAAAAAGTCGCAAGCCGGGATCGTATGCAAGAAGACAAAAACGATTCCGAGAAAAGTATCTATTAGTTAACAAGTCGTGTTAAGTTGTAACAATAACATCCGGCTCCCTGTCCACCACAGACAAAGCCATGACTGCACACCCCATTCCCCGAGTCGAGCGCGCACTGCGTCTCCTGGCCATGGCATGGATGGGTCCTGTGTGGCTGTGGGGCTTGCCGGTCCATGCCGACGTGGTGGCGCGTGGCAGCACGCCGACCCAGGTCACCACCGGTGCAGGCGGTCAAGCCCTCATCCGGCCTGCGGCGCCGCAGACCGGCGTGTCCTATAACGCGTTCAGCCAGTTCGACGTCAACCGCGCGGGCGCGCAGTTCCAGAACGCAGAGGTCGGCGCCCGCACCATCGTGGCCGAGGTGTTCTCGCCCGTGGCCTCTCGCATCGAAGGACCGGTCAGCGTTGACGGCCCGCGGGCCAACCTGATCCTGGCCAACCAGAACGGCCTCGTCGTCAACGGCGCGAGCTTCGTCAACTTCGGCAGTCTCGCACTGACCACGGGTGCCGTCAGGCTGCGGGACGAACAGGTCGCACCCGATGTGCACCAGCGCTACGTCGACGTCGTCACCGGCCAGGGCCGCATCGACATCGGCGCCGCAGGACTCGACGTCAACGTGATCCGCCTGGAGCTGATCGCCAGGCAGGTCGGCATCGGCGGCAATATCACCAATGCCTACAGCTCGCCCACCGCACTGACCCGCGTCGTCAGCGGCGCGTCCACCGCCCGCTTCGACACGGTTGCCTCGCCCACCGACAACCTCACGCCCTGGGTCCGCTACGAAGCGGGCAAGGGCAGTGCCGTCTCGGCCATTGCCATCGACGTCACGGCCGGCTCCACCGTGACCTCCGGCCGCATCGAAGTCCTGGTCACCGACCAGGGCGCCGGGGTGCGCAATGCCGGCCGCTTCACCGCCAACGCCAGCGACTTCGTGCTCGATGCCAGCGGCCAGGTCGAGCAGCTCGGCGGCGAGATCCAGGCGCTCGGCAACGTGCGCCTGAAGGCCGGCGCGCTGCTGCAATCCAGCCGCAGCAACACGGCAAGCCTCATCGCCGCCGGCGGCAGCACCCGCATCGACGTCGCTGGCGACTTCCGCAATGAGGGCGGCACTGTGCGTGGCGCCGCGCGCGATCCGCTGGACACAGACACTCCGTACGCCGTGCTGATCCAGGCCGGTGGCGAACTGGTGCACCGCACCGCGCCGGGCGGCGCTGGTGCCGTCGTCTTCGGCAGTGGCGACGACGTGGGCTTGGTGGCCGGCGCCGACATCACGCTGCAGAACGCACGCGTCGTCAGCAACGCGCAGCTGCGGGTGCAGACCGCCGGCGCGCTGCGCGTGGAAAGCCTGCTGAATGCCGGCACCGGCTTGCGTGACTGGAAGACCTCTGGCTTGCTCAGTTCCAAGAGCGGCTACGAGGTCGACCTGGGTGCCCTGGCCGACGCCGAGCACCAAGCCTACCTGGTGTCCGACACCGCCCTGGTCCTCCAGGCCCGCAGCATCGACAACATCGGCGGCCACGTCTTCTCCAACCACGGCAGCGTGACGCTGCAGGCCAGCGACACCATCACCACGCAGGCCCTGGCCACGGGGGGCTATACGTACACCAAGTCCTGCTTCGTCTTCCTGTGCCGGCGCAACGCCAACAGCACCGAGGCCCTGGTCGGCGGCCAGATCCAGGCCGGCACCGATGTCCGGCTGCAGGCCGGGCGCAGCATCCTGAACGACGGCGGCAGTGTCTTCTCGATCGGCACGATGACGCTGGAGGCGCCCGAGATCACCGCCCGCGGCCAGACCTTGCACAGCACCATCCTGCGTGCCGACGGCCTGAAAGCCCTGCTCGGCGACACCTGGGCCGGCCTCTACGCGATGGACCAGGGCGGCAGCTTCACCGCCCAGCAAGGCCGCCTGCTGCTGCGTGGGCAGGGCCGGCAGGACCGCGGCACGTTCACCGCCGTGCAGGGCGTCGACGGCAGCATCGACGTTATCCAGGTACCGGGCCGCACCCCGGTCACGCTGGACAAGCACATCGGGTTGCTGTCGTGGTGATCACAGGCCGTCGCCTTCGCCCTTGCGCTCGCACGCGTGCACTGCACCGCGCGGCGTGGTGGGCCGCCGTGCTGCCCGGTCTGCTGGGAGTGGCCGCCATGGCACAGACACCGCCGCCGCCGCCGCCGCCGGTCGCCGTGGTGCGCGACCCTGCCGACCGCGTGTTCCGCGAACAGACCGAGCGCGAACGCGAGCGCAACGTGGAACGCTCTGCAACGACGCCCGGCCAGCCCGACGCCAGGCCGCGAGAGCAGAACAGTTTCCCAGCCAACCTGCCGGTGGACGGCCCCCGCTTCCAGATCCACACCATCACCGCCCGCGGCGACACGCTGCTCGATGCAGCGGTGTTTGCCCGCATCACGGCGCCCTTCGTTGGCCAGGCACTGGCGGCCGCCCACATCCGCGTGCTGGTCGAGCGGTTGAACCAGGCGTTGACCGCGCAGGGCCACTTCACCTCCAAGGCGGCGGTGGCCAGCCAGAACCTTGCCGAAGGTGGCCTGGCGATCGACTTCCTGGCCGGCCGCATCGAACGCATCGTGTTCGACGGCAAGGACATCGACGCCGAGGCGGCGAGCGGCTGGGACGACCTCGGCATCCGCCTGGCGCTGCCGTTTCGCCGCGGCGATGTGCTGAAGCTGCAGGACATCGAGCAGGCGGTCGACCAGTTCAACCGCGTGCGGGGCAACAACGTGCAGGTGCAGATCCAGCCGGGCAATGCCGTGGGTGGCTCCGTGGTGCGGTTCCAGAACACCCCTGGCGCGCACCGGCAGTTCATGCTGTCGCTGGACAACCAGGGCGGCGCTGCCACGGGCCGCTGGCGCACCCAGGCCACGGTGGAGCAGGGCAATGCGCTCGGCCTGATGGAAACGCTGTCGCTCGGGCTGACCACCAGCCGCGACACCAATGCCGTCTTCGGCACGGCCTCGGTCCCGTTCGGGAACAACACCGTCTCGGTCATGGGCTCCTGGTCGGAGTACCTGAACCTGGTGGGCGACACCGCGCTGGTCTACGGCACCTCGCGCAACACCTCGGTGGCCTTCAACCACCTGCTGCACCGTGACCAGACCAGCAAGACCGCGCTCGATCTGTCGCTGGCCCGCCGCAGCTCCGAACGTTCGATCAACAACGCGGCCCTGACCCCGCAGCAGCTGACGGTGGTGCGCCTGGGCGTGAACCGGCTCACCCGCGGTGCGGATGGCGGGCAGTGGACGGTGGATGGCGCCTGGGTGCAAGGCCTGTCGGCCCTGGGCGCACTGCGCGATGCCGACGATCTGCCCCGCGGCGCGGCCCGGGCCCAGTTCGGCAAGCTCGAAGTCTCCGCTTCGCTGGCAAAGCCCTTGACCAGCGGCCTGTTCCAGGACGTCAAGGGTGTCAGTTGGCGCGCGCGCGTGAACGCGCAGTGGAGCCGCGACGCGCTGTACTCGTCCGAGCAGATCTTTGCCGGCGGCGTCGGCAGCGTGCGCGGCTTTGCCGAGTCTGCCGTCGGTGGCGACCGCGGCATCGTGCTGCGCAACGAGCTGGTGCGCGAAGGCTGGTGGCTGGCGGCCGACGGCAAAGCCCGGCTCGACCCCTATGCGTTCGTCGACGCTGCGCACGTGCGCAGCGCGTCCGGCGGTGGGCAAAGCCTGGCCTCGGCGGGCGCCGGCATGCGCATCAGCTTCTTGCACGGCAGCACCCAGGGCAGTGCTGACCTGGTGGTGGGCCGCCCGATCAAACGCCCGCACACACCGACGGCCGACGCACCCAGCGTCAGCCTGAATCTGAACTTCTTCTTCTGAGGCAAGCCATGCGCCCGACCCCCATGACCTCTCCCGTGTCCTCCGCCGTGACCGCGGCCCGGCCTCGCTGGGCCCGCCACGTGGCCCGCGTGCTGATCGTGGTTGTTGCGTGGAGCAACCTGCAGGTGGGCTACCACAGCGTCGCGGGCCTGCACCTCGGGCCGGCGCCTGCCCATGCCGCAGGGCCGGCCGGCGGGCCCATTGCCGACCCGAACGCCGCGCTGGCCTTCCGGCCCGGGCTGACCCAGGCCTCCAACGGCGTGCCAGTGGTGAACATCACCACGCCCAATGCCGCAGGCCTCTCGCTCAACAAGTACCAGAGCTTCAACGTCGACAGCCAGGGCCTGATCCTCAACAACAGCCTGCAGAACGGCAATGCGCTGCTCGGCTCGGGTGTGACGGCCAACCCCAATCTGACGGGCGCCGGGCGCACGGCGCAGACCATCGTCAACGAAGTCACCGTCACCGGGGCGCCCAGCATGCTCGCCGGCACCATCGAGACGTTCGGCGCACCGGCTTCGGTCGTCATCGCCAATCCCAACGGCATCACCTGTTCCGGCTGCGGCGTGCTCAACACACCGCGCTTCACGTTGGCCACCGGCACGCCGCTGCTGCGCGACAGCATGGGTCTGGCCACCGCCTTCGCGACGGCGCAGCAGGTCGACTTCGACGTGCTGGGCGGCCAGTTGCTGATCACCGGCCGCGGTGTGGAGGGCACGGTCGGCCGCATCGATCTGCTCGGCCAGACCCTGGGGGTGCAGGCACCGGTGCGTGCGCACTACCTGAACCAGGACCTCTCCAGCATCAACCTGAGCGCCGGTGTGCGGGTGGTGCGCCAGCTGGCCGACGGCAGCTTTGCCGACGTTCCTGCCGCTGCAGCGGGCGTACGCGCTGCGACCTCGCCCACCAGCGTTGCCGGTGCCGGCACACCGCCCGCCCTGGCCATTGACGCCAGCATCCTGGGCGCGATGACCGCGGGCCAGATCCGGGTCATCTCCACCGATGAAGGCATGGGGGTCAACCTGCGCGGTCCGGTGGTGGCGAACCAGCGCGACCTGCAGATCAGCGCGAACGGCACGCTGAGCCTGGGCCAGGTGGCCGCCGTGCGCGACATCACGCTCAGCAGCCGTGGCGACATGGCGATCGGCAGCGACAGCCTGCCGTCCGCCACCGCGGGCCGCACCGTGGCCGCCGGCGGCCGGTTCACGGCGCAAAGCCAGGGCAACCTGCAACTGCAAGGCTCGGTCCAGGCGGTGGGCCGGGTCGACCTCGCCGCCTGGCAGGACCTGCGCCAGCAAGGCCCGCTCGACACCACAGCCAGCCTGAACGTCACTGCCGGCCGCGACACGCAACTCGGCGGTCCGCTGCGCAGTGGCGACAGCATGACCCTGCAAGCCGGCCGCCAGCTCGGCGTGCAAGGCCAACTGCAGGCGCAGAACGATGTACAGCTGGGAGCGTCCGACATCCAAGCCCGTGCCGACATCACCGCCGGCCACAACCTCGGCATGCAGGCCGGCCAGACCTTGGCCCAGAGCGGCAAGCTGCAAGCGGGCAACCTGGTCGATCTGCAGGCCACTGGCCCGGACGGCCAGGCCAGCGTGAACGGCAGCATCGGCGCCCGCCAGACCCAGATCCAGGCCGGCAACGTCCGGCTGGGCGACGCCCAGGGTCTGAACGTGCAAGGCAACTTCCAGGCAGCGGCGACCGACACCCTGCAGTCCCGCAAGCTCACGGTGCAGGGCGAAGCGCAAGGCACGACCACGTTGTACGCGGGCCGCGACCTCACGGTCGATGGCGGCCTCAGCACCAACCAGCAGCTGAACCTGGTCGCCCGGGACGGCACACTGCGTACCAGTGGTGCGGTCAGCGCGGCCAGCATCGCTGCCGCCGGCGGCGATGTCGTTGTCGACGGCAATCTGGCGAGTACCGGCGCCATTGCCCTGCAGTCCGATCGCCAGATGCGTCTGGGCGATGGCGGCGCGACCTCGGTCCAGGGCGCGACGGTCGCCGCCCAGGCCGGGACCGATCTGGTGCTGCAGGCCGGCACGGCCCTGAGCGCCACCGGCGACGCCAGCCTCGCGGCCGGGCGCAGCCTGGCGGTGCTGGGCAGCGTCAACGCCGGCAACATCCACGCCAGCGCCGGCAACCAGCTCGACATGGCCGGCCACCTGTCCACCCCCGGCACGGCCCAGCTGATCGCGGGCGGTACGCTGAACCTGAGCGGCACGGTGGATGCATCGGACGTGCGGATGGCCACCCGGGCACTGGACCTCTCCGGCGACCTCACCAGCGCCGGCACTGTTGATCTGAAGGCCACCGAATCCGTGAATGTCGGCGGCCGGGTTCAGGTGGGCGGCCAACTCGGGTTGACCGCGGGCACCGACCTGCGGATCGGCGGCTCGGTGCAGAGCGCGGGCGCGACCCAGCTGCTCGCCGGCGGCCATGTGAGCGTCGGAGGCGATGTCACTGCCGGTGCGGGTGTGAACATCCAGGGCGGCGCCAATGTCGCTCTCGGCGGCGCGGTACGCGGCAGCTCGGTCACGCTGGGCGCGGGCCAGAACCTGGCGGTCGCCGGTGACGTGCAGGCCTCGCAGGGTCTGACGGCCTTCGCCGGCCAGGACATCGTGGTGACCGGCCGTGTCGACGCCAACGGTCCGGTCACGGCCCAGGCCGGCCGCGACCTGAGCCTGCTGCAGCAGGCCAGCGCCAACGGCGCTGCGGGCATGCGGCTCGAAGCGGGCCGCACTCTGCAGGCCCAGGGTCCGCTGCAGGCTGGCGCACTCGACGTGAACGGTCAGCAAGTGGTGCTGAAGGACGCGGTCACTGTCGGTGGTGCGGCGCAGCTGCGCGGTGGCACGGTGCAGCTCGACCAGACGCTGCAAGCCGGCGGCGCGGTGACGGTGGCGGCCAGCACGGGCGACGTGGCGCTGCGCGGCGTGCGCAGCGGTGGCGACCTGAACGTGGTCGCCCAGGGCAACATCGGCATGCAGGATGCGCAGGCCCAGGGCAAGCTGAGCCTGACGGCGCAGACAGGCGCCATCCGGTCCGGCGACTTGGCGGCCGGCCAGAACCTCACTGCCGTCGCGCAGACCCAGTTGGCCACCGGCCAGCTCAGCGCCGGCGGCACGGTGGACCTGCAGGCCACGGCCGGCAACGCCAGCACGGGCCGCATTCTGGCCGCAGGCGACCTGAGTGCCCGGGCGGGCCAGGACCTGGCGGTGGCGGGCGCCGCACTGGCCGGTGGCCGTGTCCAGGCGACAGCAGGCGGCGCGCTGCAGATCGCGGGCAGTGTCCAATCCGGCGGGAACCTGGCAGGCGGTGACCTTGTCCTCTCGGGCCGGTCGGTGCTGCTTGGAGGCGACGTGCTGAGCGGCGGTGCCGCACAGCTCACCGGCAACGCAGGCGATGTGCGCGTTGCGGGCAGCGTCAGCGCGATCGGCGCCACGGCGCTGGCCGGCCGCAACGTCGTGGTGCAAGGCGCGGATGGCGTGCGCTCGGGCGGCTCGCTCGACATGCGCGCCACCGCCGGCAACCTCCAGAGCGCGGGTGCCCTGCGCTCCACGGGCAACCTGAACGTGCTGGCGCAGGGCGGCCTGACCGTCCAGGGCGACGTCAGTGCCCAGCAGGGCAGCATCACCACGTCCAGCGGCGGAGACACCCTGGTCCAGGGGCGGCTGCTGGCCGGCCAGGCGCTCGATGCCCGCAGCGGCGGCGCCTTGCAGGCCACGCAGGTCCAGGCCGGGGCTGATGCCACGCTGCAGGCCGGCGCAGGCATCCAGACGCAACAGATCCAGGTCGCGGGCCAGCTGCAGGCCCGGGCCGGCACCGACCTCGTGGCCCACGGCGACGTGGTGGCCGGCCAGCTGCAGCTGCAGGCCGGCACCGGCAGGATCCAGGTCGACGGCCAGCTGGCCACGCCCGGTGGTGCGAACCTCGCCGGCGGGGCCGACATCCAGGTCGGCGGCGCCGCCACGGTGCTGCAGGACGCCAGCTTCACCAGCGGCGGCGCGCAGCGCTTTGGCGACGCGGTGCACGTGCAGGGCGGCCTCGACATGGCTTCGGGCCAGGGCATTGCCGTCGTGCGCGACGTGCAGGCCGCAAACCACATCGCCTTGGACGGCGGCTCGGGTGCCGTCAGCGTCGGCGGCATGCTCGCCACCAACGGCCGTCTGGCACTGCAGGCGCAGGGCAACATCACGGCCGGCGCCAGCGTCTACGCCGACAACGCCACCGTGACCAGCCTCGGCGGTGCCATCGGCCTGGGCCAGGCCGGCGGCAGCTCGGTCATCGACATCGCGCAGAATCTGACGCTGCAGTCGCGCGGCGACACGGTGTTGAACGGCTCGACCACGGTGCAGGGCCATCTGGCGGCGGATTCCAGCCAGGGCAGCGTGCGCTTCCAGGGGCCGCTCGGCGTCAAGGGCGACTTCCGGGCCACCGCGCAGAACGACGTGGTGTTCCAGGGCGACAGTTCGCTCGCCGGCGCCACGCAGATCGACGCGCGCACGGGCACCGTGCGCAACCAGGGGCGCATGCTGCTGGGCCAGGGGCTGAACCTGAACATGGGCGGCGACTTCAGCAACGAAGGCACCGTCGAGGCCGCGGGCGACATCCGCATCCAGGCGCGCAACATCAGCAGCAACCTGGCGCAAGCCGGTGGGCTGCTGACCCAGGGCCGGATCAACCTCACGGCCAGCGGCAACACCACGGTGGGCGCGGGCGGCGTGCTGAGCGCCAGCCAGGACATCACGCTGCGCAATGGAGGCACGCTGACCACGGCGGGCCAGGTGCAGAGCGGCCAGGCCCTGCGCTTCGACGGCGCGCTCTATGACAACAGCGGCCTCACGACTGCGGGCAGCACGGTGACGGTGAATGGCGGCCTGCGCAACCAGGGCACGCTCTACGCCAGCACGGTGACCGTGACGGGCAACACCAGCAACAGCGGGCAGCTCGGCGGCGGCACGGTGAGTCTCTCCACGTTCGACAACGCCGGCACGGTCAGCGGCACCACGCTCACCGCGGGCGCCACCAGCAACACCGGCAGCATCAGCGGCGGCACGGTCGCCATCACGGGCGGGCTGGCCAACGACGGCTTCCTGGCCTCGGGCGGTGACCTGAGCGTGACCGACGGCGACATCCGCAACGGCGGCAGCCTGATCGGCGGCACCGTCACGCTGCGTGGCAACACCATCGCCAACACCGGCCAGATCCAGGCGGCCGGCCTGCTCGACATGAGCGGCGGCACGCTCACCAACGCGGGCAGCGACACGCTGCGCTGCGACCACGACGACTGCGGCGTGCCGGAGAACGTGCACTGGACCAAGAACACCGGCACGGTCACTGCGCAGACGATCACTGGCCGCTTCACCGATGGCATCCGCAACAGCGGCCTGATCGCCGCCGCGGGTGACATCCAGCTCGAAGTGGCGAACGGTCTCTTCACCAACGTGCGTGAGGTCAACCTGCCGCAGAACGCCATCAACGCCGAGAACGTGCCCGGCGGCGCCGGC
The DNA here is from genome assembly GCA_965279475.1 of Pseudorhodoferax sp. Classification (GTDB taxonomy): domain Bacteria; phylum Pseudomonadota; class Gammaproteobacteria; order Burkholderiales; family Burkholderiaceae_C; genus Pseudorhodoferax. The sequence continues at coordinate 4,726,314 of CBDIIA010000003.1, read as the reverse complement.
AGCGCCAGCATCCAGGCCGGCGGCAAGCTGGCCATCGACGCCAGGGATGGCATCGCCAACACCGACGGCAAGCTGCTCGCGGGCGACAAGCTCACGCTCACCACCACGCAGGGCGGGGTGATCAGCGCCGGCGCACTGGCCGTTATCAGCGCGCCCCGGCAGATCGACATCACCGCCAAGCGTGCCGTGCGCAACACGGACGGCGCACAACTGCTGGCCGACGACAAGATCACCGTCACCACCACCGGGACGAGCACCGAAGGCAGCTTCACCAACAGCGGCATCGTCTTCGGCATGGGCGGCGCCACCGACAAGATCGAGATCAAGACCGCAGGTGCCATCAACAACACGAGCGAAGGCATCCTGATCGCCAAGACCGACCTGAAGCTGGACAGCCGCAGCTACGTCAACCGTGGCACGGTCGGCTCGTTCGGCGATGCCACGCTGACCACCACCACGCTGGACACCTACAACCCGGCCACCGACGCACTGCTGGCCAAGGGCAAGCTCACACTCGCCACCGGCAACGTGACGGTGCAGGCCGGCCAGGAATGGGCCAGCGCCGCCACCGAGGTCCACCTGACGCACCTGGACAACTACGGTGCCGTGGCCTTGAAGGGCACGCTGTACGGCGACGTCGCCAACACCGCCAGCGGCATCGTCTTCAAGGATGGTGCGCCACCCACGGATGGCCGCTATTCGCTGCCCACCATCCCACCACCGGTCACGCCCGACGACGTGGGCCCTGCCATTCTTCTGGGCTACAACGATGTGGCCAGCCGCGCAACGTTTGTCGCCGGCGGCCTGGTCGGCAGCATCGTCAACGATGCGTCCGACACCAACGTGGCGGGCACCTCGTACCAGCCGATCTCGCGCAGCCAGGAAGTCTACTGGCAGGTGCAGCGCACCGACCCGGCCAACCCCGGCGCACCGGCGCAATGGGTCACCGTGGTCACCCAGGGCACGGGCACCTCCGAGGCGCTGCTGAACGGCGGCCCCGGCACGCTCAACGTCAACCTGGTGGGGCCGAACACTGGCACCATCGTCGGCGACAACGTCACCATCAACGGTGGCAGCCTGACCTTCGTGGATGGCAGCAGTGCTGCGAATGCCGTGAGCCAGGCGCAGAACCAGAGCGCCGGTGCGGCCAACGTGGCTGGAGCACTGGGCATCGGGATTGCCGGCGGCGTCGTGCAGGCGGCCCTCCAGATGATCGACGGTGCAGGCTCGCACGCGGGTGGCGTGGTGAACTCGCCTGGCATCGATCCGCTGACCGGTCTGCCCGTCGCTGGCAACGCCGCCAACGGCGTGGAGGTGGTGAGCGCGATCGGCAAGATCCGCGACGGTGCGATCCAGGGGGCCGACCCCTCCGCCATCGTGCCGCTGGGGTTGCTGACCACCAAACCGCTGCTGGTGTCCGGCGCCGGCGGAACGCGCCTGGACGGCGCGGCCCTGGACAGCCTGGCCCACATCGGCGCGGCCACACCGCAGTCGGCGGCGGCGCTGCTGATGGCCGATCTGCCCTCCGTGCGATTCCCGGCCTGGAACCAGACCGGCGTGGTGCCGGGCGGCGTCAACGCCAACGACCTGCAGCTGAATCTTTCGGGCAGCTTCACGAACCAGGGCAACTTCCGCGTCACGAACAACCTGACCATCAACGCCGCGGGCGGCATCGACAACAGCGGTGCATCGCTGCGCGCGGGCGGCGAGATGCAGCTGTTCGGCGGTGGCCTGAACAACCGGGACGGTGTGCTGGCGGCCAACAGCCTGTTCGCCGACATCAGCGGCGATGTGTTGAACGAGCGTGGCGCCATCCAGACCGCAGGCAACCTCGGGCTGACCACCGACGGCAAGCTGCTCACGCAGAACGGACAACTCACGAGCACCGGCGGCAACCTGTGGGCAAGCGCCCAGGGCGATATCGACGCCACCGCAGCGCGCATCCGCGCCGCCGGCAATGCCAGGCTGGACGCCGGTGGCACGCTGCAACTGCAAGGACAGGCCGGCGCAGCCAGCCTGGGTGCGGGCGGGCAACTGCAACTGCATTCGGGGCGGGACTTGAACATCGCCGGCATGGCGCTCAGCGGCGACAAGGGCGTGGCCATTGGGGCCGGCGGCAGCATCCAGGCGCGGGAAGCCGCCATCGACAGCGCGGCCGGCAGCGTGGCGCTGGATGCGGGCGCGGACATCGATCTGTCGGCCGCGCGTGTCCGTGGAGCGCAGGGCGCCCAGGTCATTGCCGGCGGCAACATCCTTCTGGATGCCAGGCAGGAGGTCAAGCGCAACACCGACCAGACGGTGGCGTCGCACGGCGTGCAGGCGTCCGAGCTGATCGACTGGAACGGCGGCGATTCCCCCGTCTACAAAGAGATCACGGTGACCGTGAAGGACAGCACGACCACGACCACCGTGGACAGCGTGCGCCACATCGGCACGATGCTGGATGGCGGCGCGGGCGACCTGACCGTGGTCGCCGGCGGCAACGTGACCGGCCGTGGCGCCACGCTCACGTCCCAGGGCCGCACGACGGTGCAGGGCGCCAACGTGGACCTGCGCGCGCTGGTCGACCGCACGACGACCACCACCGACGTGGTGCAGCACGCCTACAGCGACCAGCCCGCGGAGCACAGCGTGGAGACCAAAGAGGTGCTGTCCGGCGGCACCGTGCAGGGTGGGCACGGCGTCACCATCGTGGCGCACAGCGACCAGGCCGGGCAGGGCAACGTCACGCTGGCCGGCGTGCGCGTGAATGGCGGGGCCGGTGGCGTGGCCGTCACGGCCAGCGGCAATGTGAAGGCGGAGACCGTCACGTTGAACCAGAGCCGTACGGTCCAGAAGGATGTGTTGGAGACAGTCACCTACAACGCCGGCGACTACGACACTCCCTTTACCTATACGGTCAAGACCGACACCGTCTCGGAGACCAACTCCAAGGTGCAGCAGGCCGGCACTGTGCTGGATGGCGGCAAGGGTGATGTGCGCGTCATTGCCGGGGCCGATGTCGTTTTGTCGGGATCGCAGTTGCGCGCCGACCGCAATATCGATGTGCAGGGCATCAATGTGACCCTGGGCGCGAAGATCAACAGCACGGACGTACAGCGCCAGACCTCCAACTCCCATAGCGAGCAGCATGTTCAAACGGCGGTCAGCACGAGCCTCAACGCAGATGGCGGCATCAGCATCAAGGCCATCGGCGCCCTGGGCGCCGATGGCAAGCCAGTCGCAGGCACTGGCGACGTCAAGATGGAGGCCGCACAGGTGCAGTCCGGTGGCATGGCCACGGTCATGGCCAACCACGACATCGTGCTGCAAGACGTGGTCACCACCGACAGCGCCAGCGCCACGACCACCACGCGCAGCGGTAACTTTCTGCGCCGCAAGACCACGACCGAAACCGAAACCTCCACCGCCACCAGCAGCCACGGCACGAGCATCACCGCCGGTGACCTGCTGGCGCTGTCGGCCGGCGGCAGCATCGGCGGCACCAACGCCGACCTGACCGGAGCAAACGGCGTGCTCGCCACGGCGCAAGGCAACATCGTGCTGCTCGAAGGTCGCGAGACCACTGTCCAGACCTTCGACAGCAGCAAGAAGACCAGCGGCCTGGGCAACTCGTTCTTGGGCCTGCCGATGCCCGGCAACAGCTCGGCCAAAGGCAGCGTGACCCTGGACGACAAGACCGCCAACGTGGGCAGCATCCGCAGCGCCAACGGTGGCGTGAAACTCGAAGCCGGTGGCCTGCTCTGGCTGCAGGGCGAAGACCTGTCGAAAGTGGCCGGCCCTGTGACGCTGCAAGGCTCAGAGGTCATGGTGACGGCGGCCAGCGAGACGCGCAGCAGCACGGACGCGCAGTCCAGCAGCGGCATCCACATCGGCACCAACCTGTTCAGCATCCGGCCCCTCACCACCGGCAGCCGCACGCAAGTCAAGGACGACGGGCTGAGCATCGTCAACAGCCAACTCGGCGGCTCCAGCGTCTCTGTGACCGCCACGGGCACCGAGGGCAAGGGCGGGACGATCACCATGGCGGGTGCGACCGTCAACACCCCCGGCGCAGTCACCTACGACTTCGGGGACAACGGCAAACTGAACTTCGGTGCCCCCGTCACGGTTGCCAACCACGCGGGAACGGGCACCTCCGGCAACCACCTGTACCAGTACAACAGCGGTGCGGGTTCGAGCCAGAGCACGGCCAGCTACAACAGTGTCACGGCCGGGGGCGGCATCGTCTACCAGGGCAACCCGAACAACATCAGCGTTCAGATCGGCAGCCGCGCTAGCGTGCAGGAGCTAGCCAGGCAGCCCGGACTCGAGTGGATGGGGCAACTGGCCAACGACCCACGGGTGAACTGGCAGAAAGTCGAAGAAGCCAGCAAGACCTGGGACTACCACCAGGCCGGCTTGACCCAGGCCGGCGCCATCGTGGTGACCGCAGTGGTGAGCTTCTTCACCTACGGTACGGGCGGAGCGCTGGTCGGCGCCACCGAAGGCAGTGCCTATGCGGCCATGGCCAATGCTGCGTTCAGTTCCCTGGCATCCCAGGCGGCCATCGCCACGATCAACAACCAGGGTGACCTGGGCGGCATCCTGCACGACCTGGGATCGAGCGCCACGGTGCGCGGACTGGCGACGGCCATCGTGACGGCGGGTGCGCTCAACGGCCTGGGCCTGAGCAGCACGGCGGCCGTACAGGGCACGCCAAGCTTCAGCGTGGACGGCGTGATGCGCAACCTGGGCCAGAACCTGGGCGCGGCGACCGTGCGGGCACTGGTCAACACCGCCATCAACGGCGGCAGCCTGGAGGACAACCTGCGCAGCGGGTTCCTCGGCGCGTTGGTCGACACCGGCTCGGGCGCGGTGAACAACTTCATCGGCAACAGCACCGACGCTGGCAGCCTGGCCAACTACCTGGCGCATGCGGTGGCCGGGTGCGCCCAAGGCGCCGCCCAGGCGGGCAGCGGCTCGGGCTGCGGAGCAGGAGCCATCGGTGGCGTGGCAGGCGAAGCGGCGGCCAACGCCTACAACGCCAACTACGACATCAGCAACGGCCCACGCCCAGGCACCACACAGTTCTCCGCCATGGTGGGCGGCATCGCGGGAGCAGCGGCCGGCGTCGACCCCTCCATCGCCAGCCAGGCAGGGGCGATCGCCGCAGAAAATAACCAGCTGTCCACCATCAGCAGGCTGGCGCAGATGTGCAAGCTGGTGCCTTGCGCCTTCGTGCCGACCGGCAGCGCGGCCGGCCAAGTCGATGCCCAGCGCCGGTACCTGGAAGAAACTGACCCCGGCTACGCAACGCTAACGCCAGCGCAACAGGCCCAGCGGGTACTCGACAGTGCGGTGCAACTCTTCGGCACCACGATGCAGATGGTGGGCGGCAAGCTCGTCACGGTGTTGATGCCGGGCGCGTCGCTGATGGCAGGAGTGTTCGGGAACACGCAGCCGAACAACACGGGGAACAACAACCCGGCACCTGACTACGGAAACTCGACCACGACGCCCGGGACGCCGCAGACCCTCCCGGGGAGTCCGGGTTATGTGGGGCCTTCGCAGGAAGGCGGTAGCACAGTCGTGAGCGGTGGCTTCGGGGCAGGCGCGGGCATTGTAATAAATCCTGCCACTTGGGCTGTACCGGCAGGAGACCGCAACGCAATTGACGTGGGTTTGCGTGGCGGGATGGGAGGTCTCCCCACCATTGAGCGTCCGGGTACAAATGAGATTTCAAGCTACCCAGGTGGAACGCAATCAGACGCGGAAAATATCTTCAATAACCTGCCACTTCACGACGTGAAGCCTATTTCTTCAGGCTATGGAAGCTGGGGTCAGACGGGCACACTGCCAGATGGGACGCAAGTGACAGTCAGGCCAAGTCAAGATGGCCGTCCTACTATTCAGGTGGTAGATACCAACAGGCCATCAGGTTCGCGCTCAGTACAGGAAATCCGCTTTGGACCAAAAACATGACTGTAAATATTATTGATAATCTGAGTCTGGAGTTACTGACGGACGAGGAGCAAAAAATATTATGCTCCTTCTTTGATGAAAATCTTCAGTTTAGTTTTAATTCTTTAAGTAGATTTGACTGGAGTTGCATTTTTTCAAAAAACTCCGGCGAACTGGATAGCATCGACATTAATTCCATAGTTAATATTTTCAATCAAAAAGAAGAAGCTTTTCGTGCGGTCAGCCCGCGAGATTTCAAGTTCAGTCGATTGGTTCCTGCTGTGACCTTGAAGCTTACTAGTGCTAGTGATCTGTCGGAGCTGCAGATTGGGATGTGGACATTTTCTGATATTCCTGGTGATAAGCCTTCTTGGATTAATTGGCGAGAAGCTATTTATTATAATATTCCGTCTATGGATTTTTTTGTTTACAGAGTTTTGGATGGTTATGGATGGACCCGAATTTTCGGCCGTACTGAGTACGTTAACTCCATACTTCGTAACAGTACTCAATGTGACTATAGTTGGGAAAAAACTGCATAGCAGTTGATTCTTGCGATAAGGCTAGACGCCGAGAAGCATCGTAAAAGGTATAGCTGGCCCAAGAACTTGGATTGCGAAGCTCCCTGATAGGACTGTTGTGCTGTATAGGCCGGCAGGTCAATCAAGTGAGCAAACCGCCCCCACAACTGCGACTGTCGAGGTCAATAGCCCGTCAATCAGAAATATCAACAATGGTGAGCGAGGAAAGTTCAAATTTCCAAAGTTATGAGTACTTCAAATCATGAAATTTGGCATGCGTATCAGAAGCAATTGATATATGCAGGCAATGATGAATTCACAGCTGGCTCTGTTTTGCCTGGATATTATGGCGGCCAATTTGGGGGGAATAAAAAACTATGGTGGCAAGCTGCGGTAGATTTTTTCTATAGGAACTTATGCACAAATCTAATAGCTCCAAATTTCTTTCATTCCACTAAATTTCCTATCAATGAGCTTAAGAAATTATGTGAAATTTTTGCGTCAATTGATCCGAATACAGAGAACTTTGATGTGATTAGTTTGTGGGATTATTTTCAGTTTCAAGGAACAGATACGTTACGCGAAATATTGAGCAAACATCAGCTAAGTGGATGGGGGGGTTTTAATGAACCTGTAAATATAGGGTTTATTCATGAAGTTTGCCTACTTTACAAGCATGAAAAGCTTGATGATTTTGGATCTATTATCATTCCGGTGTGATTGAAAAATATTCCTTGATTTACAGTTGAAAGGATAAAAATTATGAGTATATGAGTGATTAATGTTCGAATAAAAGTATATCAAATTTAAGCTGGATGGAAAGTTGAAGTTATTGTATTTGTCACGAAAAATTAATTGAACCCGGCAGCGTTGCAAATCTAATGGCCCACGCTATTCAATAGTGCTGATGCACGCCAGGCTGTCCATCAGCTGCAAAGGCACCAGCCTCGGCCGTAATGCCGCCAGCGCCGAAGGCAAAGGCAACGGCGTCACGCAGCTGGGCTCCAGCGTGAGCGCAGGCGCAGTCGCGATCGAAGCCGGGCGCGACGTCAACGTGCTGGCAGCCTACGACACGGTGCAAAGCACCAGCGAGAGCCACACCAGCGGCTGGGGCATCGGGCTGGGTGGCATCTACACCGGACTCAACTACGCCCGTACCAACCAGAACGGCACGGGCGACGGCAGCACCGCGGCCACCAGCCTGTTGTCGGCCAACGCCGGCAGCGTCACGCTCCAGGCGGGCACCGACGCCCAGTACCAGGGGACCAGCCAAGGCAAGGTGCTGACCCAGGGCGCCGACATCCTGGCCAAGGACCAGATCGGCATGCATCACCGGCAACACCGTGGACCTGCAGGCCGTGCAGAGCAGCACCGCCAGCACCTACCACATGGACAGCAAGAGCGCCACCATCGACTCGGTCAAGCTCACCGGCGTGGTGGGCAGCGTGCTGCAAGAAGGCATCGACCGCATCACGCAAGACAGCACGGGCAACGACCGGCTGGACGCGGCCCGCGCGCTCAAGTTCGGCTACGACCTGTACAAGAACGCCGACCAGCTGCAGGCGGCCATCGACGGCACCGGCAGCAGCCTGGGCAAACTCGCCGAGACGATTGGCAAGGAAGGCGACATGGCCCAAGCTGGCGCAGGCGCCGCCGTCGGCATCAGCGTGTCCAGCCAGTTCAGCCAGAGCCACGCTGACGGCAGCAGCGCCACCAGCACCGCGCGCGGCAGCAACCTGCAGGCCGGCAGCATCGCCATCACCGCCACCGAAGGCGACCTCACCGCCGCAGGCGCCAAACTGCAGGCCACCGACATCGCGCTGCAAGCGGCAAAGAACCTGAACCTGGGCGCTGCCAGCAACACCGCCAGCACACACAGCAGTAGCGCAGGCACCAGCTTCGGCGGCGGCGCCACCTTCGGCGGAGGCGCACAGAACGGCATCAGCTTCCAGGGCAACGCCAGCGCCTTCAAGAGCAACGCCAACGGCAGCGAAACCACCTACGACAACACCCTGGTCACCGCCACCCACAGCGTGCGCTTGCAAAGCGGAGCCGACACCAACCTGATCGGCGCGCAGATCGCCGGCAAGCAGGTCAGCGCCGACGTGGGCGGCAACCTGAGCATCCAGAGCCTGCAGGACCAGAGCCAGTACGAAAGCAAGAGCAGCAGCGCCGGCTTCTCGGTGAGCGTGTGCATTCCGCCGATCTGCTACGGCAGCCTGGTGACCGGCTCGGTCAGCGTGGCCAGCACCACCATCGACCACAACTACCAGAGCGCAAGAGGCCAGAGCGGCATTGCAGCGGGTGACGGCGGCTTCGACGTCAAGGTCCACGGCAACACCGACCTGCAGGGCGGCGCCATCACCAGCACGGCGACGGCAGACAAGAACAGCCTGTCCACCGCCAGCCTGACCAGCACCGACCTGCAGAACACGCAGAAGACGGATGCGAACAGCAGCAGCGTGAGCGCCAGCTACAACGGAGGTAGCGTCGGAAGCACCCTGGCCGCGAACGCAGCGAACAACGTGCTGGCGAACGCGGCAGCAAAGGGAGGCCTGCCCGAAAACAACGACCAGAAGAGCACGACGCAGAGCGTGGTCAGTCCAGGCACGGTGACCCTCACCGGTACGGGCGACACCAGCAAAGACCAGTAAAGCCAGCAGACCGTTGCCACGCTGACCAGCCGGGACCCGAAGAGTGCCAACGGCGCCCTGACCAACACGCCGACCCTGCAGCAGAGCGCGGAGATTGCGCGCAACCAGCAGCAGCCGCAGCAGAACGCGCAGGCGGCAGCCCTGGTGGGGCAGGTGCTGGATGGAGCCATCGGCGACCTGGGGGCGAAGAACGGCTGGCTCGAAGGCTCTACGGAGAAGACCCTCCTGCACGGGATCTCGGGCATTGTGCAGGCCAAGCTGGGAGGCACCAGTGCGCTGTCGGGGTTTGCTGCGGGAGTGGTCAATGAGCAGATCGTGCAGGCGACGGCGGACTATCTGCAATCCAACGGGGTGAGCCGCACCAACCCGGACGGCACGCCGAACAAGGCGTTCGGGGAGTACATGACGGCGGCGACGAGCCTGGTGGGGGCGGGTGTGGGGGCGTTCACCGGTGGGGGCAAGGCTGGCAACGTGGCCGCGGGTGGCGCGATTGCGGGATCGGCCACGACGTACAACTACCTGAGCCATGAGCAGTTGGCCGCGAACGCCCAGAGGGTAGCCGACTGCAAGGGGGATGCCACCTGCATCAAGGACGTGAAGTCCAAGGCGCAGGAAGCCAGTCTCGTCAATAACGAAAAAGTCCAGCAGACCTGCGTCCCAGGAGCAAGTTCGGAATGCTTAAACGCGATCCAGCAGGCGCAGACCGATCTTGAAAAGCTGCAGAGTTACAAAGCCAACCTTCAAGCGCAATACCAGCAGAACTCGGATCCAGCCGCGAAGGCGGCCATCGGTGAAATGGTCGTGGACGCGGACCGTCAGATCGCATCTGCCACCCATGCAGTGGCAGAAGGCAAGTTCTTTGCCGCGGGGGCCAACTACGCCGCCGCCAACCTCACGCCGGAGGAGCGAGTGGCGCTGGGCTTCGCATTCGATCCGCTAGGGCTGGCGGGATGGAAAACGGGTGGCAAGGTCTACGACAATCTTTCCAACCTTGGGAACGCGACGGCGTCAGGAACGAAGTTACCCATAGCGACCGATGGGACCGCTACCAGCCCCTACAACAGCAATGGAACGGCGTATGGCAACACGACGCTGACCGATGCGAACGGCAAGCCGGTACCGACGGCGCCGACGATTCCGGGGGCGGCAAATGGGAGTACGGGGCCGCGCTTAGTTGACCCTGCTGCGTTGGACACATTGGCCGCCAATGGCGTGAAATTTACGCCAGGAAATGTTGTGGCAACTGGGAAAACGCCCGGCGGTCAGGTCGTCTTTCTTGAGACTGGAAATCCGGCTTCTGGCTTGCAGCACATTGTTCTAGAGCATGGGATAGACTTTGCCAATATAGGCATATCCGAAGCGCAGATACCAAGCGTCGTTACGCGTGCTGTTTCGGAGGGAAACATCGTTGGCTATCAGGGAAGCGGAACAGGGCGGCCGGTTTATGAAATAACGGTGAACGGTCAATCACAGCGAATTGCGATTACCACCGGAAGCAACGGCTATATCGTGGGAGCAAACCCTGCGGGACGTGTCAGATGAGAACAGTGAAATTGATGGCCGATTATCAATGTCATCCACTTTGGGAGATGACACCTGGAGAGTACGGTGACCTTGATCCTAAGGCGTTACCCATCTCCGAGTGTCTTCAGAATCAACTTGCTGATTGGGCGCGTGTCTATGACAGCACTTTGAACTTGAAAGACCCTGCGAGTTCTGGTTTTGCAAATGTTGATGCCGTGGAAGCTTTTAAAGCGCAAGGCATGAGGCTGGCGGATCAAATGCGCAAAGAGCTTGGGCCAGAATTTGCTGTTCTGGTAAAGGTGAATGCGTTTGTGAGGGCTGACAGAGCCTGATTCTGGTTGCTGCCAAAAACCATAAGCAAAATCGACCTGTCCCTGAGCTGCCCCCTGAATTTCGTCTTCCAAAGGTCGATGGCTAACATCGAGACTTGAAGGATGAAAAGTGAAGAAGCTTCCAAAGCAAGAGTACACGGCTGAGTTCAAGAACCAAGCCGTCAAGCGGGCAAAGGAAGTCGGAGCCGGGGTTGCTGCGCGCGAGCTGGGGCTGATCGAGTAGACGTTGCGCAACTGGGTAAAGGCAGCAAATCGCTGGCAAGCTGGCTGCGGTCGATGCCAAACCGGTCACGCCGGAGCAGATGGAGCTGTCGCGCCTGCGCGCAGAGAACGCGCGGCTGATGATGCACGTGGATATCTTAAAAAAAGCGACGGCGTACTTCTCCAAGGATGCGCTGTGAAGTACGCCTGGATCGACGCGCAGCGCGCCGACTACCGCCATGCCTATTGCCATCGCTGCTTGATCTTCGATGTCGTCCTTGGCCGGGTGATGTAGCTCATCAGCTGGATCTTGGGTGCGAGGCCAAAGGTATTGCACTGTGAACCAGTGTCAACGATCTCAACTGTCGAGCACTGCCGGCTTACGCGCCGGCCAGAAACAGTGCGATTCGGTCTGTGGTCCAAGTTGCTACGCCGGTTCCGAAGAAATCAGCGTCTTCGGTCCAAATAGGACAGCCAAGCACCATCGCGCACGCCAACACCGGCCAGTCGTCGGCATCTCGCATTTCGATCCTGCGCAGCGCTTGCTGCTGCAGCCCTCCATAAACTTCCATGTCCATGGGGTGAACAATCCGCTCAAGTGCATCCAGCACCAGCATGGCAGAGATCGGATCAACCCCTCGTTTTGTTAGCAATCCGGGGAGGTATTTCCGTGCATCTGCATACGCCACATCAGGGGCGAAGAACTTAACGGTGGCAGCGTGCGCCTGGATCAGTTCGCGGACACGCTTTCCCAGCACCGCGCGTATCAGAATGTTGGCGTCCAGAACGATTGGCGCGCGGCTCATTTGCCCTTGGCATTGGCGGCGGGGGTTCTCGTCTTGCGGGCTTTCTTGAAGTCAGCAACCAGGCCCTCTACATCCACTCCTTGGGCAGACAGTAGCTTATCGAGTGACTGGCTGGCTTTCTGGAGTGTCACCAAATCCGCCTCGGCCTGGCCGTGCACGGGGATGAAGTAGCCAACTGTCTGGCCGTGGCGAGTGACGGCAACAGGGCTGCTGGCCGCGATGTACTCGGCCAAGTCCGCGCGGAACTCGCGGATTCCTACCTTTGTGGCTTCCATGGCCGAACTCCTCATTTGTGAATCAATGTGTACACATTGTAGGCCCAGGCACCTTTCGCCATCGGTCTGACGGTGCGTTTCCATCAAGCCATCGTCTTTCTTCCCCAAAGTACGCGGCTTCCTGTAGTTCTTCGAACGGATTGTCTGTTCGCTTCTGTTGGTCGCGCAAAGTCAGGCACAAGAGGCCGTGATCGCCAGCGCGGCCGGCAAGGTCGCGCTGGATGCGGGCGCGGACATCGATCTGTCGGCCGCGCGTGTCCGTGGAGCGCAGGGCGCCCAGGTCATTGCCGGCGGCAACATCCTTCTGGATGCCAGGCAGGAGGTCAAGCGCAACACCGACCAGACGGTGGCGTCGCACGGCGTGCAGGCGTCCGAGCTGATCGACTGGAACGGCGGCGATTCCCCCGTCTACAAAGAGATCACGGTGACCGTGAAGGACAGCACGACCACGACCACCGTGGACAGCGTGCGCCACATCGGCACGATGCTGGATGGCGGCGCGGGCGACCTGACCGTGGTCGCCGGCGGCAACGTGACCGGCCGTGGCGCCACGCTCACGTCCCAGGGCCGCACGACGGTGCAGGGCGCCAACGTGGACCTGCGCGCGCTGGTCGACCGCACGACGACCACCACCGACGTGGTGCAGCACGCCTACAGCGACCAGCCCGCGGAGCACAGCGTGGAGACCAAAGAGGTGCTGTCCGGCGGCACCGTGCAGGGTGGGCACGGCGTCACCATCGTGGCGCACAGCGACCAGGCCGGGCAGGGCAACGTCACGCTGGCCGGCGTGCGCGTGAACGGTGGGGTGTCTGGATCGCAGTTGCGCGCCGACCACAACATCGATGTGCAGGTGTCTTCTTGCTGCTGTCGAAGGTCTCCACTGTGGTCTTGCGGCCTTCGAGCAGCACGATGTTGCCTTGCGCCGTGGCGAGCACGCCGTTTGCGCCGCTCAGGTCGGCGTTGGCTCCGCTGATGCTGCCGCCGGCCGACAGCACCAGCAGGTCGCTGGCACTGATGCTTGTGCCGTGACTGCTGGTGGCGGTGGAGGTTTCGGTTTCGGTGGTGGTCTTGCGGCGCAGGAAATTGCCGCTGCGTGTGGTGGTGGTGCTGCTGGCACTGTTGGTGGTGACCACGTCTTGCAAAAGGATGTCGTGGTTGGCTATGACCGTGGCCATGCCACCGGGCTGCACCTGTGCGCCCTCCATTTTGACGTCGCCAGTGCCTGCCGACCGGCTTGCCATCCGTGCCCAGGGCGCCGGTGGCCTTGATACTGACGCCGCCACCCGCGTCAAGGCTGGTGCCGACCACCGTTTGCACATGCTGTTCGCTATGGGAGTTGGACGTCTGGCGCTGTGCGTCCGTGCTGTTGATCTTCGCGCCCAGGGTCACATTGATACCCTGGCCTGGGCAACTCGTTCTTCGGCCTTCCGATGCCCGGCAACAGCTCGGCCAAAGGCAGCGTGACCTTGGACGACAAGACCGCCAACGTGGGCAGCATCCGCAGCGCCAACGATGGCGTGAAGCTCGAAGCAGGTGGCCTGCTCTGGCTACAGGGCGAAGACGTGTCGCGCGTGGCCGGCCCTCTCAAGCTGCAAGGCTCGGAGGTCATCGTGACGGCGGCCAGCGAGACGCGCAGCAGCACGGACGCGCAGTCCAGCAGCGGCATCCACATCGGCACCAACCTGTTCAGCATCCGGCCTCTCACCACCGGCACCTGATCTGGCTTTCAAAAGAAGAGACCCTCTGTCGGTCATTGACACTCGGCATATTTTTGTAACAATAAGAAGCAATTTGTTGCAAATCTATTTTTACTGTTCCAGCTCAGGAGAAGCAGATGAATGCAGTCGCAACACGCCACCAGATCGCCGCCATCGTGATCACCGCGACGCTTCTCGGAGCTTGTGGCTCACGTCCCACTGCATCGGCCGAACCAGAACCCCCGGAGGTTCCGGCCAACGCGTCCAATACGGTGATCGTGCCGGCTGTGGGCTACGGCAAAACGGCCGAAGGCCTGCAACTGACGGCGGCGGACGATCAGTGCAATGCGTCGGCGTCGCTGGTCGAGGCCATTCAAGAGCAGCTGACGGCGCCCTATGTGTTCGCCATGCCCCAACCCACGCCGGCCGTGGACGGCGCACCGACGCTGCGGATCGAGATCACCGATATCCTCGCCAATGCGGGCGGACTGTACGGAGGGCCGAAGATCGTGCAACTGCATGGCACCCTGCAAAGTCCGGGCGGCGCTGCGGTGCAGTTCACGGCGCGACGCGAGATGTTCATCTACTTCGGTCTGCCGCGCAGCACCTGCAGCAAGGTGGGTAAGGTGACCTATGCGTTGGGCGCCGACATCGCCGCGTGGCTTGTGAAGCCCGTCGACGGTGCGAAGCTCGGTGCCTGGTGATGTCGTCGTTGGCCAAGCGTGTGCGTCGGGTCGCCTGTTGCCCCATGCGTCACGCCTGAGAGTTTCCACCACGCAAGAGCTGGCAACGCGCCAAGGTCAGGCATGCTGTCGGTTTCTTACGATCCGGCCTCGCACTCGCATCGCGGCCGGCGCCGCGCACACCGTCTTCGTGGTGCTGGCCCCCGTGCCCGGCGGCTGAAACGCCAGCCCGTAGTCCTTCGCGAAGGCGGCGCAGGCATCGAGCATGCGTTCCTTCTGCCGGGCGACGAAGGTGGGTGCGCTGCAGCCAAAGCGCGCCGTGTCGCGGCTGAAGCGGTCAAGGTCGTCGGCCACGCGCCAGGCGTCGCCGAGGCCTGACGCGGCGACCGGGCGCAGGGGGTTGTAGCGCGACGCCCCGCGAAAGTCGGTCCAGCGTGCGAGCCGGTTCAGTACCGCCTTGTGTTCGCTGAGGGTGGCGGCCAGCGCCACTGGGGCGTCGTGCGGCTCGAAGGGGCGGCCGATGCTCTGCAGCCAGTCGCGCCACTTGAAGGCGTTGAAGCGGTACGACAGGCGGCACGCGGCCCAGGGGATGCCCATCGCGTCGGCAAAGATCGCGCCGTGCAGCGATTCGGTCAGCACCAGGCTGCAGCGGCGCAGCTCATTCACCACGGCGGATGGATGCTGCCGCGGGTTGACCGCATGCATGCCGGCCAGCGATGCAACCAGCGGCCAGTCGAAGCTGTCCCAGGTGGCCCAGTGCGGCACCAGGCCCACGCGGAAGCTCGGCTGCAGCGGCGCGGCCAAGCCGTCCCACAGCCAGGCGCCGTCGCCGAGTGCCTTGTCGAGCGGCAGGCCCAGCGTGCGGGCGGTCATCGGGCCGCGCACCCAGCGGAAGTCCCACAGGCCCTGGTCGATCGGCGCGCCGGCATCGCCGCGGCCGGAGCCCAGCACCAGCTTGTAGGTCTTGCGGTCGTACCGGCCGCCCAGCAGCGTGCCGATGCCGTAGAGCTGCGCATCGTGCAGATGCGAGGCGAAATCGGGAAACAGCGTCGGCCACAGGACGAGGTTGAGGTCATCGCCGAAGTTGCCTCCGGGCATCGCGCACCAATGCAGTTCCATGGCGTCTGGGTCGCGCGCTGTGGGTCTGGGCCCGCGGCGACATCTTGTTGTGAAGCGGGCGATGGTGGAAGCGCCGAATTGCCGGCATGCATCCACTTGGTGAAGGCCTCGTAAAGCGGTGTGTAAAGCTGGGCGCGCCACCGCATCGGGATTTGTACCGTTGCCCCGGCACGGGCGATCGCGTCTGATCGTGCGGACACATCGGCCAAGGGCCTGGCGGAGACACACACGCATGCGGTATCGATCGGTTTTCACGGAGGGCCTGTTCGCGGGCCGGACGGTCGTGGTGACGGGCGGCGGCTCGGGCATCGGGCGCTGCACGGCGCACGAACTCGCGGCACTGGGCGCCTGCGTGGCGCTGGTGGGCCGCAATCCCGACAAGCTGAACACCGTGGCGCAAGAGATCGCCGCCGATGTCGACGGCGCCGCGCCGCGTCTCAGCCAACATGTCTGCGACATCCGCCAGGAGGACGCGGTACGGGCCACCGTGGCGGCCATCGTCGCCGCGCGCGGGCGCATCGACGGGCTGGTCAACAACGCGGGTGGCCAGTACATCACGCCGCTCGAGAAGATCTCGGCCAAGGGCTGGGACGCGGTGCTGCAGACCAACCTGACCGGCGGTTTCCTGATGGCGCGCGAGGCCTACCTGCAATCGATGCAGCGGCATGGCGGCGCGATCGTCAACATCGTTGCCGACTTCTGGGGCTCGATGCCCGGCATGGGCCACAGCGGCGCCGCGCGCGCCGGCATGGTGAGCTTCACCGAGACCGCGGCGCTCGAATGGGCGAAGAGCGGCGTGCGCGTGAACGCGGTGGCGCCGGGTTACATCGCCTCCAGCGGCATGGACCACTATCCGCCCGAGGCGGCGGCGATGTTGCGCGGCATGCGCGACACGGTGCCCGCCGGGCGCTTCGGCAACGAGGCCGAGACCTCGGCGGCCATCGTCTTCCTGCTGGGCCCGGCGGCCTCGTTCATCAGCGGCAGCGTGCTGCGCGTCGACGGCGCGCGGCCACAGGGGCGCATGGGCTGGGGGCAGGTGGCCGCGCCCGCCGAGGCCCGGGCCCGCGACGCGGTGAAGCCCTTCGACGGCTTCCACCGCCAGCAGGTGCCCAAGGTGTTCCAGTAACTTCACCAGCGTTCCACAGCGGGAGTCCCATGCAGTTCAGCCACGAGCATCTCGAGATCCAGAAGACCCTGAAGCGCTACATCGACGCGCACATCAACCCGCACGTCGATGCCTGGGAGGCGGCCGAGATCTTTCCCGCGCACCAGGTGTTCAAGGACCTGGGGCGGCTGGGCCTGCTGGGCCTGACCAAGCCCGAGGCCTATGGCGGCGCCGGCCTCGACTACTCGTACGCGCTGGCGATGGCCGAGACGCTGGGCCACATCGACTGCGGCGGTGTGCCGATGGGCATCGGCGTGCAGACCGACATGTGCACGCCGGCGCTGGCCCGCTTCGGCAGCGATGCGCTGTGCCGCGAATTCCTGGCGCCTGCGATCGCTGGCGACACGGTGGGCTGCATCGGCGTCAGCGAGCCGGGCGCGGGCAGCGACGTCGCCGCCATCAAGAGCCATGCGCGCAAGGACGGCGACGACTACGTGATCACCGGCCAGAAGATGTGGATCACCAACAGCTTGCAGGCCGACTGGATGTGCATGCTGGTCAACACCAGCGACGGGCCCGCGCACAAGAACAAGAGCCTGGTGATGGTGCCGATGCGCGATGGCCCCGGCGGCAAACTCACCAAGGGCATCGAGGTCGCGAAGAAGATCCGAAAGATCGGCATGCACGCGAGCGACACCGGCCTGATCTATTTCGACGAGGTGCGCGTACCGCAGCGTTACCGCATCGGTGAAGAGGGCCAGGGTTTCATCTACCAGATGCAGCAGTTCCAGGAAGAGCGCCTGTGGTGCGCGGCCAGTACGCTGCAGTCGCTGACCAACTGCATCGCGTGGACGGTCGAGTGGGCGCAGGAGCGCAAGCTGTTCGGCGCCACGCTGGCCGACCAGCAATGGGTGCAGTTCAAGTTGGCCGAGGTAATGACCGAAGTCGAGGCCTTGCGCGCGCTGACCTACCGCGCCTGCGAGCTGTATGTGCAGGGCGACGACGTGCTGCAGCTCGCTTCGATGGCCAAACTCAAGGCCGGCCGGCTCGGGCGGCTGGTGCCCGACACCTGCATGCAGTTCTGGGGCGGCATGGGCTACACCTGGGAGAACAAGGTCGCGCGCATGTACCGCGACAGCCGGCTGGGCTCGATCGCCGGTGGTGCCGACGAGGTGATGCTGGGCATCCTGGCCAAGACCATGGGCATTGCGAAGAAACCGCGCTGAGCCTGCGCTTGAAATGCGCGCGGCCATCCCCATGTCGGCTGAGTCCTGCAAGGCTCGCCGAGCTGCAGTATCCTCGCTGACCTCCACGGAGCTTCCGATGTACCAAATCGCCCCCGCCTTCACCGTTCGTCACTGAGCCGTCCCCGTGCGGCTCTCCCCCTTTTGCAGGGGCCGGCCGCCAACACTTCGCGGGCCGGTCCATTGTTTGCATCGAGAGACTGTCATGACCCGCAAGACCCCCATCCAGAACTACCGCAACATCGGTATCAGCGCCCACATCGACGCTGGCAAGACCACGACCACCGAACGCATCCTGTTCTACACAGGCGTCAACCACAAGATCGGCGAGGTGCACAACGGCGCCGCCACGATGGACTGGATGGAGCAGGAGCAGGAGCGCGGCATCACCATCACCTCGGCCGCTACCACCGCCTTCTGGAAGGGCATGGCCGGCAACTACCCCGAGCACCGCATCAACATCATCGACACGCCGGGCCACGTCGACTTCACGATCGAGGTCGAGCGCAGCATGCGCGTGCTCGACGGCGCCGTCATGGTCTATGACGCCGTGGGCGGCGTGCAGCCGCAGTCCGAGACCGTCTGGCGCCAGGCCAACAAGTACAAGGTGCCGCGCATCGCGTTCATCAACAAGATGGACCGCGTGGGTGCGGACTTCTTCCGTGTGCAGACGCAGATCGCCGACCGGCTGAAGGGCCGCGCCGTGCCGATCCAGATCCCGATCGGAGCCGAAGAAGGCTTCCAGGGCGTGGTCGACCTCGTGCGCATGAAAGGCGTCGTCTGGGACGAGGCCGGCCAGGGCGTCACCTTCAAGTACATCGACATTCCGGTCGAGCTGCGGGCGCAGGCGCAGGAATGGCGTGACAAGATGATCGAGGCCGCGGCCGAGGCCAATGAAGAACTGCTCGACAAGTATCTGTCGGGCACCGAGCTGACCGAAGCCGAGATCAAGGCGGGGCTGCGCCAGCGCACCATCGCCAACGAGATCGTGCCGATGCTGGCCGGTAGCGCCTTCAAGAACAAGGGCGTGCAGGCCATGCTCGACGCGGTGGTCGACTACCTGCCGTCGCCACTCGACGTGCCCGCGATCCAGGGGCATGACGAACACGACGCCGACAAGGTGGTCGAGCGCCATTCGTCGGATGCCGAGCCGTTCTCGGCGCTGGCGTTCAAGATCATGACCGACCCGTTCGTGGGCCAGTTGGTGTTCTTCCGCGTCTACTCGGGCGTGGTGAAGTCGGGCGACACGGTCTACAACCCGGTCAAGGGCAAGAAGGAGCGGCTGGGCCGCATCCTGCAGATGCATGCGAACGAACGCCAGGAGATCAAGGAGGTCTACGCGGGCGACATCGCGGCCGCCGTGGGCCTGAAGGACGTGACCACCGGCGACACGCTGAGCGACCCGGCGCACGTGGTGCTGCTGGAGCGCCTGGTGTTCCCCGAGCCGGTGATCTCGCAGGCGGTGGAGCCCAAGACGCAGGCCGACCAGGAGAAGATGGGCATGGCATTGGGCCGCCTGGCGCAGGAAGACCCCTCGCTGCGCGTGCACACCGACGAAGAGTCGGGCCAGACCATCATCTCGGGCATGGGCGAGCTGCACCTGGAGATCATCGTCGACCGCATGAAGCGTGAGTTCGGCGTCGAGGCCAACATCGGCAAACCACAGGTGGCCTACCGTGAGGCGATCCGTGCCACGGCGCAGGACGTCGAGGGCAAGTTCGTCAAGCAGTCGGGCGGCAAGGGCCAGTATGGCCACGTGGTGTTGAAGCTGGAGCCGCAGCCGCAAGGCAAGGGCTACGAGTTCGTCGACGCGATCAAGGGCGGCGTGATCCCGCGCGAGTTCATTCCCGCGGTGGACAAGGGCATCCAGGAGGCGCTGAAGTCGGGCGTGCTGGCGGGCTTTCCGGTGGTCGACGTCAAGGTGACGCTGACCTTCGGCTCGTACCACGACGTCGACTCCAACGAGAACGCGTTCCGCATGGCCGGCGCGATCGCGTTGCGCGAGGGCCTGCGGCGTGCCACGCCGATCCTGCTGGAGCCGATGATGGCGGTCGAGGTCGAGACGCCCGAGGACTTCATGGGAAACGTGATGGGCGACCTGTCGTCACGCCGCGGCATGGTGCAGGGCATGGAAGACATGCCCGGCGGCACCGGCAAGCTGGTGCGCGCTGAAGTGCCGCTGGCCGAGATGTTCGGCTACTCGACCACGCTGCGATCGCTCACGCAGGGGCGTGCGACCTACAGCATGGAGTTCAAGCACTATGCGCAGGCGGCGCGCGACGTGACCGAACGCGTGGTCGCGCAACGCAAATAGCCGCAGTGGCGCCGCGCGCCGGCTGGTGTCAGCCGGCGCGCGGAGCGACGACTGGGGCGATCGTCCGGCCCACGGCCAGCACACGCGCATCGCTGCCTCCGAGGCCGGCGATCATCAGCCCCACCGGCGCCGTGCCCGGCGCCTGGCAGGGCACCGACAGCGCGCAGCCGTCGAACAGGTTCACGGCCGCCGGGTTGCGCAGCAGCCGGCCGTTGAAGCGGTAGTAGCTGGCCTCGTCCTGCTCCACCTCGGCGATCGTGGGGGCGGTATCGGGGGTGGTCGGCATCAGCAGTGCATCGAAGCCCGCCGCGGCGGCGTTGACCGACGCGATGAACGCATGGCGGACGGCCCGCTGTGCATCCAGGTCGGCAGCCGACACATTCGCACCGGTCGACAGCCGCGCCAGCACGCGCGGGTCGACCTGGGCCGCACCGCCGTTGTCCAGGAACGGTTTGTAGAACGCATAGGCTTCGGCCGCGGTGATCATGCCGCGCGGGTTGACCTGGGGCGTCTGCGCGAACACCGGCATCGGCATCTCGACGACGGTGGCACCAGCAGCGGCCAGGCGTGCCAGCGCCGTACGGAACGCGTTGGCCACGGCCGGCGAAAGTTCGTCCTGGAAGTACGTCGTGGGCACGGCCAGCCGCAGGCCGTAGAGCAGGGGCGCATTGGGCACGCCGATCGGTTCGCCCGCCAGCAGGCTGTCCAGCAGCGCGCAGTCTTCGACGCTGCGGCCGATGCAGCCGACCGAATCGAACGAGGTCGACAAGGGCAGCACGCCGTCGCGCGGGATGCGGCGCTGCGTGGGTTTCCAGCCCACCAGGCCGTTCAATGCGGCAGGAATGCGTGTCGAGCCTCCGGTGTCGGTGCCGATCGCGCCCGCTGCCATACCGTCGGTCACCGAGATCGCCGCTCCCGAACTCGAGCCGCCAGGAATGCGCCGCGCCGCGCGGTCGAACGCGCCCAGCGGCGTGCCGTAGTGCGGATTGATGCCGAGCCCGGTGTAGGCGAACTCGACCGTGTTGGTGCGGCCGATGATGACCATGCCTGCATCGCGCAACCGGCGCACGGCCAGCGCGTCGTGCTGGGCGGGGGGCTGGCCGGCCAGCAGCCGCGAGCCGCCACGCGTGGTCTGCCCGGCTTCGTCGAACAGGTCCTTGATCGACACCGGGATGCCGGCCAGCGGCCCCAGCGGCTGGCCGGCCCGGCGGCGCGCATCGACCGCCGCCGCGGTGGCACGGGCCTGGGCGGCGTGCACCTGGAGGAAGACGCGGGCGCCTTCGCCGTCGGCCTTGGCGATCGCGGCCAGCGCCTGCTCCACCAGCTGCCGGCTGCTCACCTGCCGCAGCGCCAATGCGCGCGACAGACCCGCCATGCCCATCGTGCCCAGCACGGGCTTGCCATCGCCGCCGAGCGGGGTGGCGCACCCGGCCAGCGAAGCCAATCCGGCAGCGCTGCCGGCGCAGGCGGTCGCGCGCAGCAAAAAGTGGCGCCGGGTGGTGTCTTGGTTCATCTGAAAAGCTCCGTCGTCGAGCCGGCGAGCATACGGGATGCCGACGCGTTGCCGCCGCGCCGGTCGACGGGCAGGATTTCGCCAGTGTGCTGGATGGCCCATTCGGTCACCTGCTGCAACCAATGCCTTTCACCTGCTAGAGTAGTGATTGAAAAACTAGCAAATAGCTTTGCAAAACAACGTTCGATGAGTAACATTTCGATGCAAATCGCACGCGGTTCGCGGATGGCGGCGGCTCTGGCCCGCGGCACGCCGACCGTCCGGTCCGATGGCTGACGCCGCCGACCACGAATTGTTGCGGCTTGCGGACCTCGAGACCTACCGCATTCTCGACACGCCCCCCGAAGACGTGTTCGACCGCCTCACCCGGCTCGCGGCGGCGATCTGCGAAACGCCGATGGCGACCCTGACCCTGATCGACGACCGCCGGCAGTGGTTCAAGTCGCGCGTGGGGATCGCGGCCGAATCGACCGACCGCACCCACGCGTTCTGCGCGGTGTGCATCGCCCAGCGGCGCACCCTCGTCGTGCCGGACACGGCGCGCGACAGTCTGTTCGCCGGCAACCCTTTCGTCACCGGTGAGCCCCACATCCGCTTCTACGCCGGTGTGCCGCTGATCTCGGCTGCCGGTTTCGCGCTGGGCACGCTGGCGGTGCAGGACCATCAGCCGCGCGAGCTTACGCCGGTGCAGCGCGAGACGCTCGAAGTGCTGGCCCGCCAGGCCATGCTGGAGCTGGAGCTGCGGCGTGAGCGCCTGGACACACGCGCCGCCGCGACCGGTGGCGTCGCCGATGCGGTGCGGGGGCTGCTGCGCGGCATCTCCGATCGTGGCAGCGACGCGGTCGGCAAGGGCGTCGCACCGACGCAGCGTTCGCGCGATCTGGTCACGCAGATCGGCATCGTGCGGCTGCAGCAGGAGCTGGCCTCTTCCTCGCTCGATCTGCAATCCATGCTCGACCTGATGGCCGAGCGTGCCTGCGCCTTCGTCGGCGGCTCGGGTGCGCAGCTGATGCTGATCGACGGCGACGTGCTGGTCTGTCGCGCGGCGGCGGGCACGCTGCGCGGCGCGCTGGGGCGGCGCTTCACGGTCGAGAACAGCCTGAGCGGCCATTCGTTGCGCAGCGGCGAAGCCTTGGTTTGCGGCGATGCGCTGGTGGACCCGCGGGTCGATGGCGACGCCTGCCGGCTCACCGGCACCCGTTCGCTGGCGGTGGCGCCGCTGCGCGAGGACGGCAGGCTCATCGGTTCGCTGGTCGTTGGGGCCGGCACGCCCGATGTGTTCTCCGACCACGACCTGGTCAACCTGCAGGTGCTGGCCGAGGCCCTGGGCGCGACGCTGCAGCGCCACCGCATCGCCGCGCAACTGCACAGCTCCGAGACGCAATACCGGCTGCTGTTCGCACGCAACCCGCATCCGATGTGGGTCTACGAGACGGCGGGCCTGCGGGTCGTGGCGGTGAACCAGGCGGCCGTCGTCCACTACGGCTACAGCGAGGCCGAATTCCTGTCGCTGCGCGCCCATGCCCTGTGGGCCGAACCCTCGGCCGAGGTGGTGCAGAGCGTGCAGCAGAGCCCGGGGCGCGAGGCCATGTTCGTCGGCCGGCGCAACCACCGCCGCAAGGACGGCTCGATCATCGTGATGGACATCTCGGCCGGCGCGATCGACTTCAACGGCCAGTCGGCGCGCCTGGTCATCGCAACCGACGTCACCCAGCGCGAGGCGGCCGACCGCGAGATCGCGCGCATCAGCCGGGCCCAGCGCATGCTGCGGGCCTGCAACGAGATTCTGGTGCGTGGCGGCGACGAACAGACGCTGCTGCAGACCATCTGCCGCATCTGCGTGGACATCGGCGGCTACCGCATGGCCTGGGTCGGGTTTGCGCAGGACGATGCCGAGCAGTCGGTGAAACCGATGGCCTGGTCCGGCACCGGAACCGACTATCTGCTGGACGTCCGCCCGTCGTGGTCGGACCGCACGCCGCACGGGCGCGGTGCGATCGGCCGCAGCATCCGCGATGCCCGCACCGTCGTCGTGGCCGATCTGGCGCAGAACAAGCAGGACCGGCCCTGGGCCGAGCGCACGCTGCGCTACGGGTTCCGCGGGGCGTTGTGCCTGCCGCTGCGCCGCAAGGGGCGCTGCTTCGGCGTGCTGTGCCTGTACGCCGGCGAGGTCGTGCTGGCGGGGCCCGACGAGATCCGGCTGCTCGAAGACCTGGCCGACGACCTGGCCTTCGGCATCGGCCTGCTGCAGGCGCAGCAGGAGCAGCAGCGCGTGCAGCAGGCGGTGCTGAAGGTGGCCGCCGCCGTGTCGACGCACACCGGCAAGGAATTCTTCCAGCACCTGGCGCGCCAGGCGGCGGACGCGCTGGGCGCGAGCGGCGGTTTCGTGAGCCAGCTGCTGCCCGGCGAGCCTGCCCGCGCACGCACCATCGCGGCGGTCTTGCAGGGACGCAGCATCGACAACTTCGACTACGCGATCGCCGGCAGCCCTTGCGAGTTGCTGCGCGATGCCGACCAACTGGTGGTCGCGCAGGATCTGGGTGCGCGTTTCCCCGAAGACCATTCGCTGGCCGCGTTCGATGCCCAGGCCTACGTCGGCCTGCGGCTGGACAACGCGGCGGGCGCGCATGTGGGCCAGCTGTTCCTGCTGTTCCGCGATCCGCTGCAGGACGCCGGTTTCGTGGTGCCGACCCTGCGCATCTTCGCGGCCCGCATCGCCGGCGAGATGGAGCGCCAGCAGTCCGATGCGCAGATCCGCCACCAGGCCTCGCTGCTCGACCAGGCGCAGGACGCGATCATCGTGCGCAGCATCGACCACCACGTGCTGTACTGGAACCGCAGCGCCGAGCGCCTGTATGGCTGGAGTGCCGAAGAGGCCGTCGGCAGCTCCATCGCCGAACTGCTGTATGAGGAACCGTCGGCCTTTGCCGAAGCGACCCATGCGGTGCTGACGCATGACGAATGGCGCGGCGAGATCCTGCAGCGCCGCAAGGACGGCAGCCATCTGCAGGTCGAAGGCCACTGGACGCTGGTGCGCGACGACGACGGGGCACCGCAGTCGATCCTGGCGATCAACACCGACATCTCGCAGCGCAAGTCGGCCGAACGCCGCATCCACACGCTGGCCTTCTACGACCTGCTGACCGGCCTGCCCAACCGGCTGATGCTGGCCGATCAGCTGGAGCAGGCGCTGGCGACCAGCGCCCACAGCGGCATGGGCGGCGCGCTGCTGTTCATCGACCTGGACAACTTCAAGACGTTGAACGACACGGTGGGCCACGAGCGCGGCGACCGCATGCTCGAACAGGTGGGCGCGCGGCTTACCGCCAACGTGCGCGGCGTCGACACCGTGGCCCGGCTCGGCGGCGACGAGTTCGTCGTGATGCTCGAAGCGCTGAGCGAGGAGCCGCACGAGGTGGTTGCGCAGGCACGCGCGGTCGGCGACAAGCTGCTCACGGCGCTGAGCGCGCCCTACCAGATCGGCGAGCAGGTGCACCAGAGCACCGCCAGCATCGGCATCGCCGTGTTCACCGGCCAGAAGGACAGCGTCGGCGAGCTGCTGAAACAGGCCGACATCGCGATGTACCAGGCCAAGGGGGCGGGGCGCAACACGCTGAGGTTCTTCGACCCCGGCCTGCAGGCCGCGCTGACCGCGCGCGCCGCGTTCGAGGCCGATCTGCGGCTGGCCCTGCTGGAGCAGCAACTGCTGCTGCACTACCAGCCGCAGTCCGACGCCGACGGCCGGGTGACCGGTGTCGAGGCGCTGGTGCGCTGGCGCCATCCGCAGCGTGGGCTGGTATCGCCGGCGGAGTTCATCCCGCTGGCCGAGGAGACCGGCCTGATCGTGCAGCTGGGCCGGATGGTGTTGCGCGAGGCCTGCGGCCTGCTGGCCTCGTGGGCGCACCGGCCCGAGACGGTGCGGCTGAGCATGTCGGTCAACGTCAGCGCCGGCCAGTTCCGCCACCCGGACTTCGTGGCCCACGTGGTGAGCGAGCTCGACCGCAGCGGCGCCGACCCGACCCGGCTGAAGATCGAGCTGACGGAGAGCCTGATGGTCGACGACATGGACGTGACCATCGCCAAGATGGATGCGCTGAAGGCCCGCGGCGTGTGTTTCTCGCTCGACGACTTCGGCACCGGCTACTCGTCGCTGTCGTACCTGAAGCGCCTGCCGCTCGACCAGCTGAAGATCGACCAGTCGTTCGTGCGCGACATCATGGCCGACGCCAACGACACGGCGATCGTGCAGACCATCATCGCGCTGGGGCGCAGCCTGGGGCTTGGCGTCATCGCCGAAGGCGTAGAGACCGAAGGCCAGCGCGTGTTCCTGGCCCACCACGGCTGCACCGCCTACCAGGGCTACCTGTTCAGCCGGCCGTTGCCGCTGGACCAGCTCGAGGCTTTCATCGCCGCGCAGCAGACCGCGGGCTGAAACACCCCACCGGGCGCCGCGATACGCGGCGTAAAAGAGCGTGACAGGAGGGCGCACCACGCGCTGCGTTTGCTACCATGAACCGCACACGAACCCTGCCGCGGAGAGACCGATGCCCCTGACCTCGCTGAGATCCTTGGCCCTGACGGTCGAAGAGCGCAAGGTCGGCGAATTCAGCTGGGTCGTCCTCGAGCGTTTCGACGTCGAAGACGATTTCGAGGTGCTGGTCGACGCCGAATCACCGTCGCGCACCTATGGCGACGCGCTCGCCAAGGGCGTCGCGGTACTGACTGCGCTGGCCGACAACAACCTGGCCATCGGCCCGCGTGCCCATCTCGAAGACATGCCCTTGTTCGTCGAGACCAGCCGCCCCGGCCTGTACGACCTGCTCGACGAATAGTGCGGGGCGGGCGGCGGCGCGGCTTGCGGAGAGAATCTGCGGTTCCGCACCGCAACGCCCGGCACCGCCATGCAATTCCAACCGATCCTCG
The DNA here is from genome assembly GCA_965279475.1 of Pseudorhodoferax sp. Lineage (GTDB taxonomy): Bacteria > Pseudomonadota > Gammaproteobacteria > Burkholderiales > Burkholderiaceae_C > Pseudorhodoferax. The sequence continues at coordinate 4,699,460 of CBDIIA010000003.1, read as the reverse complement.
ACGACATCGTCGCTACGCTCGCGCCCGAACTCGGCGCTGCCGGCCAGGTCGCCACCTACATCCCGGCACTCGCGCGGATCGACGCTCGGCACTTCGGCATCGCGTTGCGCACCTGCGGCGGCGAAGAGGCGACGGCCGGTGATGGCGCAGTGCCGTTTTCCATCCAGAGCATCTCCAAGTTGTTCACGCTGACGATGGCGATGCAGCGCATCGGCGAAGACCTGTGGGCGCGTATCGGCCGTGAGCCGTCGGGCAATCCGTTCAATTCGCTGGTGCAGCTGGAGCACGAGCAGGGCAAGCCGCGCAACCCGTTCATCAATGCCGGCGCCATCGCCGTGGCCGACCGGCTGCTGAGCTGCTTTGGCCGCGACGCCAAGGCCGACCTGCTGGCGCTGATCAGCAGCCTGGCCGGCGAGCCGATCGGCTTCGACGACGAGGTGGCCGACTCCGAGGCCGCCACGGGTTTTCGCAACGTCGCACTGGCCAACTTCATGAAGAGCTTCGGCAAGCTCGACAACGAGGTCGGTGCCGTGCTCGACCTGTACTTCCACCAGTGCGCGATCCGCATGAGCTGCCAGCAGCTGGCCCGTGCGGCGGGTTATCTGTGCCACGACGGCGCGCACCCGCGTAGGCCGGGGACCGGCGTGGTCAGCGAGCGGCAGGCGCGCCGCATCAATGCGCTGATGCTGACCTGCGGCACCTACGATGCGGCCGGCGAGTTCGCCTACCGCATCGGCCTGCCGTGCAAGAGCGGTGTCGGTGGCGGCATCGTCGCCGTCGTGCCCGACCGCCTGACGCTGGCCGTGTGGTCGCCGGCGCTCGACGCCACCGGCAACTCGCTGCTCGGCATGAAGGCGCTCGAGATGTTCGTCGCGCGTACCGGGTTGTCGGTGTTCTAGGAACCTGTCGGGCGCGGGGCCATGCCCAGGCCCGACAGGCTCCTAGTGCCGTGCGTTGGTCGTTCGTTGAATTCACGGAGGTCGGGTTGATCGATCGTGTACGGGTATGTTCACGACGAGGCGGCGATGCGTGGGAGACCCAGGACCGAACTGCGCGGACGCCCCGTCCTCAGTCACGCCCGAACCACCGCGCCGCCGCGTCCCCCGTGTCCTGCGGCGAGGTGTTGAAGGCGATGGCAGTGGAAGGTGCGGCCCGGTGCACGGCGTTCACCAACTGCTCGAAGAGCAGCAGGCTCTTTGGCGGGATGCGGATGCCGCCGCCGATCACGACGCAATCGTAGGCATTGCCGGCGAGCTGCTTCGTCACCATCTCGGTCGCCGAGGCGTCGGGCGGCACAAGGCACAGCTCGGCGGCCCAGCCGCGGTCGGCCATCTGCTGCATGCCGATCGCGATGCCGGCGTGGATCTTCGCGGCGTCGAAGCCGGGCGGCAGCGCCGGGTCCGAAAAATCGACGGTCTCGGGCTGTTGGCCGATGAACAGAACGCGTTGGGGGTCAGTGGACGAGGTCATGACGATCTCCTGGTGGGTTGAACATGGACTGAAGGATAGGTCGTCTCCCTCCTGGCGCATAGACTTCAGAATTTGGACAGCTCGTCTCATTTTCGGAACATTCATGGATCTTCATGCCCTCGCCGATTTCCACCTTGTCGCCACCCACGGAGGTTTCGGCCGCGCCAGCCGCGCGAGCGCACAGCCGAAGGCGACGCTGTCGCGCCGCGTCCGAGAGCTCGAGAAGAGCCTGGGCGTGCGGCTGATCGAGCGCGGCTCGCGCACGCTGCGCCTGACGGACGAGGGTGTTGCCCTGCACATGCGTACCGGCTTGCCCATGGGCGAGATCGCAGAGGCGCTGCAGGATGTCAAGGCCGGGCTGGGTCGACCGAGTGGGCGCCTGCGCGTCAGCGTGCCGCTGTTGTTCGCGCAGACGAGTCTGGGTGCGCTGGCCGCCGCATTCCTGGCCGCGTTCCCGGAGGTGCTGCTGGAAGTCGCCACCGACGATCGCTTCGTCGATCTCGTCGCCGACGAAGTCGACATCGTCATCCGCGTGAACCCGCGCCCGGACAGCGAACTCGTGGGGCGATGCTTCTTGCGCAATCGGTTGATGCTGGTCGCTCCCCCCGGCTTGCCTCGTCCCCCCGTCGATGCGCAAGCGGATGGACCTGCCCGCTTCCCGGCAGTCATGCGGACGGGAGCGGCGCACGACGAGACGTGGTCCGTCATCGACGAGCAGACCGGCCTGGAGAGAGTGTTCCATCCGCAGGCCGTGTTGCGCCTGGCGTCGCCGCTGTCGGTGCGCGACGCCGTCCTGGGCGGCGCGGGGGCCGCTATGATCCCGCGCACGATCGCGGTCGACGCACTCGCTTCAGGCCGGCTGGTGAGTTGGGGTTTGTCGACCGCACCGGTGACCGAAGTCTGGGTGCTGCATGCGTCACACCGACTGGTGAGCCCCAAGGTCAGCGCGTTCGTCACCTTCGTCTGCGACTACTTCAGCGAGGACGCGCACCGTGACGTGCTGAGTCACGGGTGAGCGGCAAGGAACACGGAGGCCACAGAGTCACAAGAAGGCTGTATGCGCGTCATCCGCTCGATCGGCACCTCGGCGAGCCTTTTCAGGGAAACGTCAGCCCTGCTTCTTGGCCAGGAACATCGCGCTGTCGCTGCGCTTCAACAATTCGGCCGCGCTGTCGCCGGCGCGTGATTCGGCAATGCCGATACTGAGCCGCACCTGCAGGCCCGGCGACCACTGCGCCCAGCGCAGCGCGGCCACCGCTGCCTGAATGCGCTCGCACATCGCGCGCGCCTGCTCCAGGGTCGTGCGCGCAAACAGCACCACGAACTCGTCGCCGCCAAGCCGCGCCGCCAGATCGGTTTCGCGCACCGCACCACGGATTGCCTGCGCCACCGTCTTCAGGACCTCGTCGCCGGCCTCGTGCGAATGCGTGTCGTTGATCTGTTTGAAGTCGTCCAGGTCGATCAGCGCCACGCAGGTCGGTGGCGTCGGGCTCGGCCCTGCCGCCAGAGCGCTCGACAACTGCACCTCGAAGCGGCGGCGGTTGGGAATGCCCGTCAGCGAGTCTTCGAACGACAGGCGCTCCAGTTCCTGCGCATGGGTCGCCAGCTGGTGCAGATCACGCTTGCTGGCACGCATGTCCAACTGCGCCTGCACCACGCGGTGGCGGCTGTCGAGGCTGTCGGCCCGCACACGCAACTGGCGGCGCCGGTAGCGGCGCTCTTCCGTCAACGCCACGGCATCGCGGCCTTGCTGGCTGTAGATCTGCGTCAGCAGCATGTGGCCGATATACGCCATCTGCTCGAATTCGACGTCGCCCGCACGGTCGATCAGCACCGAGGCCTCTTGCTGTGCGGCTTGCAGATCGCCGCGCGCCCAATGGATCTCGGCGCCGACCCAGTGCACGACGAAGTTGGCCACTTCGGCATAGTTGCCCGGTTTGTCGGGGTCGCGCGCGGTGTTCAGCCACTGTGCGGCGGCGTCGGGCTCGCCGCGCCAGCAATGCAGCAGCGCATGGGCGCAGCGGCCGAACCGCTGCAGCACCGCACGCACACCGGGCAGACCCGGAAACGGGGCGTCGCTCTCGAACAGGTCCGCACACTGCGCGAGTCGTGTTTCCAGCGCCTGCGTATCGGGCAACACGCCGTTGAAATAGCGCTCTTCGGACAGTCTCACCAACTCCAGCCAGGCCAGGTTGATGCGCGGCAGCAGCACGTGGCCATCGTGGCCGCCCGACACGGCCAGCCGCTCGGCTTCGCGCAGTGCAACCTCTGCGTCGCCGAAGCTCTTGCTCCACAGATAGCTGGTGCCGAGGTAGTTGTAGAGATGCACCTGCTGGGCGCCCGGCGGCAGCAGGCTGCCGAGCCGCACGGCCAGCAAGCCCGCCTCGACCGCTTCCTCATCGCGGCCCAGCAGGCTGCTGGCATGGGCCAGCAAAGCCAGTGCAGTTGCTTCCCCGGCAATGTCGCCGTCCAGGCGAAACAGCTGCACCGCGCGCAGCACCGAGACGATGCCGCGGCGAAACCGGCCTACCACGCGGTCGTATTGCGCCAGCGCCATGAGGGCCTGGCCCTGCATCCAACGGTCGTCACGGTCTTCGGCAGCCTTCAGGACGGCGGACGCCTGGTCCCTGGCGGCCTCGACCTGGTTGCGTTCGAGCAACTGCCGCGCCGCGTCCAGTTGGGCGAGCAGCACGAGGTTGTCGGGCGGTTGGAGTTCCATTCGAATTGCGGCTCCGCGAAACAGTCGGCGACGGTGTAGGCGCTGCGGTACAACATACCACGGGCGGGTCAGGCCGTCCTCTCTCTGAGGGAGAGGGCCTGTTCACACCAGATTCAGGAGACGCGTGGGAGCCACATGCGGATGGATGCGCAAAGGGCGCTGCAGCGGTGGCTGCACTCAGCCCGCGATGAACAGCGCTGGGTCCACCATCGCGCGGTTCAGCAGCACCGCCCAATGCAGGTGCGGCCCGGTCACGCGGCCGGTGGCGCCCACGGCCGCAAAGCGCTCACTGGTCTTGACCACGTCGCCAGGCCTGGCATCGATGGCACTCAGGTGGCAATACATGCTCAACAAGCCGCCGCCGTGGTCGAGCCACACGGTGTGGCCGTTGAAGAAGTAGTCGCCCGTGTCGATCACGCGGCCGGGCAATGGCGCAAGGACCGGCGTGCCAGTGGGGGCCGCGATGTCCATGCCACTGTGGGGATTGCGCGACTGGCCGTTGAACACGCGCCGCAGCCCGAAGGAACTGGAGCGGCGCCCGGGCACCGGCACGCGCATGCGCAGTTCGTTCAGCCGCGGTTCGGTGAATGTCGCCATCACCTGGGCGAGATGTGCGTGCTCGCGCTCGTAGCGTGCCTGGTTGTCAGGAGACAGGTCGACGGTGCCGGGCGCCACCTTCAGGCGCTGCTCGCGGTACTGCTTGGGTGCAATCGTGTAGGCGACTTGCCGATCGACCCCGTCACTGCCACGGACCGTGATGCTCGCGGTGCCGGGCGTTGCCGCGAGCGGGATGCCGACCAGCGCGGTCCATGCGGTCGCGTCGCCCAGCACCATCAGCGGCACATCGGCCTCTGCATGGGCCACCGGCCGCGTGGCGGCAGGGCCGAGCGACAGGCGGGCCACGCCGCCCGGCACCTGCGCGGCGTGTGGCCACGGACCGGCATCGGGTGGCGCGATGGCGGTCGCAGCGGGTGGCCGGGATGCATCCGTTGCGCGTTGCGCGGCCGGTGCGGCCGGCAGGGCCAGCAGCCCGATGGCGCTGATCAACAGGGAGCGGCGCGGCAGGACGCTGAGGTCGGCATGCGCAGGAAGGTTCAACATGGGTGCGTGCCGGGTGGCGGAACGAGCGGTCGAAACGACAGGCCGGACGTCGATCATTCCAGCGCGGCCACTTGGACCAGGCAGCTCATGGCGTTCGGGCCTTGCGTCAGGTCCGAGGTACCGCAGTCCAGCGTCAGGGTGTTGACGGCGCCGGCGGTGTCCACGCCCTGGGCGTCCGGCGCATACCAGGCACCGGTGGCCATCACGCAGACGCCGGGCGCGATGCCGTCGTCCAGCGCCAGGCCGGCGTGCAGGCGGCCGCGGTCGTTGTAGACCAGCACCTTGCTGCCCGCATTGAGGCCCCGGCTCGCCGCTTCGTCGGGATGCATGCTGATGCGCTCGGCGCCGGCCACCTTGCCCGACTGCGACAGCGGCGCCATGTCGAGCTGGCTGTGCAGCCGGTCGGCCGGCTGCACCGACACCAGGTGCAGCGGATGCGTGCGGGCTGCAGCGGCACCCAGCCATTCGACGGGTGGCTGCCACGCGGGGTGAAAGCCGCAGTCGGTGCCGATCTCGCGCAGCCGGTCGCTGACCAGCTCGATGCGCCCGCTGGGCGTGCGCAAGGGGTGGGCGCCGGCATCGGCACGAAAGTCGGCGAACAGCACGAAGTCTTCGGCTGGCGGCGGCAGCTTGACCCGGCCATCGGCCCAGAAGCTGTCGAATGCGGGCAGCTCGATGCCGGCGCGGGCCTGCGCTGCACTGCAGCGCGCATAGATGGCGCGGATCCATTCCGTCTCGTTGCGGCCTTCGGTGTAGGCCTCGCGGTAGCCCAGGCGTTCGGCCAGGTCGGCAAAGATGTCGAAGTCGTTGCGCGCCTGGTGTTGCGGCGCAATGGCCTGGTGCATGGCCAGCACGAACGCATCGCGCGAGGAGCCGCCGATGTCGTTGCGCTCCAGCGAGGTGGTGGCCGGCAGCACGATGTCGGCATGGCGCGCGGTCGCCGTCCAGCAGATCTCGTGCACCACCACGGTCTGCGGCCGGGCCCAGCCTTGGCGCAGGCGGCCCAGCTGCTGATGGTGGTGGAAGGGGTTGCCGCCGGCCCAATGCACCAGTTGCACGTGCGGGTAGTGCCGCGTTTCGCCCTGGAAGCGGTAGGCCTGGCCCGGATGCAGCAGCATGTCGGCAATGCGCGCGACCGGGATGTCTAGCCCGGCCGGGTTGCGGCCGACCGGCATCTCCGGCCCCGGCGTCGCCACGCGCGGATTGCCCACGCCGTTCATCGAACCATGGCCGAAACCGAAGCCGCCGCCGGGCAGGCCGACCTGGCCCAGCATCGCGGCCAGCGCGATCACCATCCAGTAGGGCTGCTCGCCACGGTGCGCGCGCTGCACGGCGAAGCTGCAGGTGAGGTAGCTGCGCACACCGTGCAGCTGGCGCGCCAGCCGGGCGATGCGTGCGGCCGGAATGCCGGTGATGGCTTCAGCCCAGGCGGGCGTCTTGGCCACGCCGTCGGAGCGGCCCATCAGATGGTCTTCGAGCTGCGGCCAGCCGACGCAATGGCTGGCCAGAAAACCGCGGTCGTGCGCACCGGCCACCACGGTCTCGTGCGCCAGTGCCAGCATCAGCGCGACATCGGTGTTGGGCCGGATCGGGATCCAGTCCGCGTTCAGGAACTCGGGGCAGTCGCCGCGGGTCGGGCTGATGTTGATGACCGTGGCCGGGCTGTCGGCCAGCGCGCGCAGCCAGCCGGGCTGCGTGTGTTCGGCCGCGCCGCCCGAGGCCACCTGGGCATTCTTCAAGGCCAGGCCGCCGAACGCGACGAACACCTGGGTGTGCGCGAGGATGCTGGGCCAGGCGGTGACACGCCCGGTCATCGGCTGGTAGGTGCCGATCACATGCGGCAGCAGGAACTGCGCCGTGCCCCAGCTGTAGTTGCCGACCTGGTCGACCGCGCCGCCGCCGGCGAAATGAAAGCGCCGGATCAGCGAGCGTGCATGGTGCAGCCGCCCCGCCGACGACCAGCCGTACGAGCCCGCGAACACGCCTTGCGGCCCATGCTCGGCCCGCACCCGCGCGATCTCACCCGCCACCAGGTCCAGGGCCTCGTCCCACGGCAAGGGCACGAAGTCGTCGCGCCCGCGCTGGCCGCCGTCGCTGGCGCCGCGGTCGCGCAGCCAGCCCCGGCGCACCATCGGCTGGGTGATGCGCTCCTTGGCATAGACCATGGGCGCGATCGCGTCGAGCATCGGCGAGGGCACCGGGTCGCCGGCAAACGGCTCGCAGCGCATCAGCCGCCCGTCTTCGACCACGGCCGTGAAGGCACCCCAATGCGCGAGGTGCGGAAAACGCTGCTCCATTGCGGCCTTGTGCTCTCTTGTGCCTTATTCCGTTTCTACATCAAACGCGCACGCGAAGGCGAAGCGCAGACAGTACGGACGTACGGCAAGCGAAGCCGACAAAGTGCACGGAGGATGTAGGAATGGAATTATTCGGCGACGATGCCGGCTTTGGCGATCAGGGCAGCCCACTTGGCGCGCTCGCTCGCCATCAGCTGGCGAAACTGCTCCGGTGTGCTGGACGTGGCCTCCATGCCGGCCGCTTCGAGCCGCTGCCGCACGTCGGGCTGGGCCATCACCTTCACCAGACCGGCGTTGAGCTTGGCCACGATGTCGGCGGGCGTGGCGGCCGGCGCCACCATGCCGTACCAGTTCATCAGGTCGTAGCCGGGCACGCCGGCCTCGGCCATCGTCGGGGTGTTGGGGAACAGGCGCGAGCGCTTGGCGGTGGTGACGGCCAGCAGCCGCAGTTTGCCGGCCTCGATCTGCGACTTGGCCGACGGGTCCGAGAAGGTCACCGGCACCACGCCGCCGATCAGGTCGGTCAGCATCGGTGCCGTGCCCTTGTATGGCACGTGCGACAGGTGCAGGCCGGCCATGATGTTGAGCTGCTCGGCCGCGATCTGCCCGATGGTGCCGACGCCGCCCGATGCATAGTCGATGCGCGCGCCCGGTACCTTGGCCGCGGCGATCAGGCCCGCCACGTCCTTGTACGGCGTGCCGGCGCCGGTCAGCAGCAGGTTGGGCATGGTCACCATCAGGCTCACCGCGGCGAAATCCTTGCCGGCGTCGTAGTTGAGCTTGCGCAGGCTGGGCCAGATGGTGAACGAGCCGGGCGTCGCCAGGTACAGCGTGTAGCCGTCGGCCGGCGACTTGGCGACCAGATCGGTGGCGGTCAGGCCACCCGCGCCGGGCCGGTTGTCGACGATCACCGTACCGCCGATCTCCTGCGCGAGGCCGGTGGCCACCACGCGGGCCAGCACGTCGACGCCGCCGCCGGGAGGAAAGCCCACCACGATGCGCACCGGCTTCGCGGCGTCGGGCCAGGTCTGGGCCAGGGCCGGTGCGGCCAGCAGGGTCGAGGCCAGCCATGCCGCGATGGTGGCGGTCAGCACGCGGCGGCGTGGGGACGATGAGAACGTGGTGGTCATGGCAACTCCGGAGGGAAACAAGAAACAGGGTGCGGCCGGTGTGACTGCGGCTGCGGGCATATCAGGGGGCGCGGGAAGGGGTGGGGGTGGAGATGTCTTCCCATTCCCAGGCCACGAAGGCCAGCCGCTCGCCGGTGTGCACCACCGGGTCGCTGCGCAGGCCGATCAGGATGCCGTCGCGCGTGAAGGGCGCAACCGTCGTGTGGCTGCCATCCAGACCCAGCAGTTCACCGATCGACGCGCCGGCCGGCACCAGCTCGCCGGCCTTGGCGGTGGGCACGAACAGCCCGCCTTCGTCGGCCGTGATCCAGCCGCGACGGCTGACGGTGCGCAGGGTCTTGGCCGCGGGCAGTGCCGGCCCCGGCAGGATGCCCATCTGCTGTGCCAGCCCGGCGAACCCCTGCTCGGCCAGGGCCACGTTCTCGGGCTGCAGACGGCTGCCGCTGCCCAGTTCGAGCATGAAGGCACAGATGCCGGCGGCCAGGCATTGGTAGTCAAGCGCACCGGCGATGTTGCCCGGCAGCTCGCCCTTGCCACTCACGTCCTGCCGGCAGGCCAGCACGGGGAAGAACGGCGCGATGGCGGCCAGCACGTCGCTTTCGGTCACGCTGCTGCCCGGATGCCGCTTGTAGACCGCATAGGGCCGCGCGTCGAACAGCGGGTTCATCGTGTGCAGGTTGACCAGCACATCGGCCACGCCGCGCACTTCGGCAAACAAGGCATGCGCCACCCGCTCGGTGATCAGCCCGGTCGCGCTGCCGGGGTAGCTCTGGTCGAGATCGAGTTCGTCGTAGGGGTTGCGCTTGCGGCGTGCGTCGAGTGCCTGCGGGTTGCCGGTGGGCGTGACCACCACGTTGCCGGCCATGCGCTCGGGCACCAGGCCGCGCACGAAGCGCAGCGCCGCCACGATGCCGTTGATCTCGTCGCCATGCACCTGGCCGTGCAGCCACAGCGTGCGCCCGGGCCGTGCGCCCCGCACCGCGACCCAGGGCAGCGCTACCTCGGCGCCCGACGCCATCGAGCCCGCGCGCAGCGTGCCCGCATGGCGTGCCGGCTGCGTGTCGCTGGCCAGCCATTCACCGATCAAACCCATGGACGCATTCTTTCGTGGTTGAAACATTCACCGTGAAAACCCGCATGACGGGCCATGGTAGACCCGTCATCGGACGGCGATCCAATTAGTTTGCTCGGATTAAATATAAGCATGCGTGATGGGTTGGCCCGCAGGCACAAGCCTGGTGCGGCGCCGCCGCAAACGCGTGCGGAATCCGGCGCGCGATGTCCGCCGGTGTTCCAGGCCGGTGCGTCAGCCCAGCAGCTGCATGCGCGTCTTCAGGTGTTCGAACACGTGGCGCGTGACCGGGTTGACGACGTGGCTGCGGATGTAGAGCCGGTACACCATGTCGGGCAGCGGCGGCATGCCGTCGGCGGCGCCCAGGATGCGCAGGCCGCTGTCGAGCTGCTCGACGCCGCGGGCGGTGACCCCCAGCCCGGCCCGCAGTGCGGCCTTGATGCCGATCAGGCTGGTGGAGTTGTAGCGCGGGATCCACGCCACCCTGGCCGCATCCAGCGCCTCGCGGCCGACGCGCCGGAAGATGCTCGGGCCATCGGCATCGACCAGCGGCACCGGCTTGGCCGGGTCGTGCACATAGGCCGCGCCGCACAGCCAGACGGTCGGCGAGACCCGCAGCAGCACCCCTTCCAGCTCGGCATCGGTGCGGTTGGAAATCGCCATGTCGATCTCGCCGCGCTGCAGCGATTCCATCAGGAACGGGCTGCGCCCGACGTGGATGTCGAGCTGCAGCAGCGGTGAGCTGCGCGCCACCTCGGTCAGCAGCGGCGGCAGCATGGTGTCGGCCACGTCATGCGGTGCGCCGATGCGCAACACGCCCTGCAGCTGGCCCTGCTGCAGGCTGCGCAGCGCTTCGTCGTTGATGGCCAACAGCTGGCGGGCGTAGACGAGCAGGCGCTGGCCGTGTTCCGTCAGGCGCTTCTGCCGGCCGTGCTTCTCGAACAGCGGGTGGCCGATCTGCTCCTCCAGCCGCTGCATCTGCTGCGTGATGGCCGACTGGGTGCGGCCCAGCTGCACGGCGGCCGCCGCAAAGCTGTCATGGGCCACGATCGCGGCGAGCGAACGCAGCAGTTCCAGGTCAAGGGTGTGCATAGATTAAGTTTGCTGAAGTATTTTCCAACACGTCTGCATTGTGGGGAGACGCGCACCTGCCTACAGTCGGGGCATCACCCACAGCAGAGACACCACGATGAACACCCTTTCCGACACGCGCCAACAGACGGTCTCGTCGTCCATCCGGCAGATGAAGCAGACGATCGGCAGTGCGCCGCTCGACCGCGCCACGCTCGCCAAGGTGCTGGGTCTCGTGGAAGGCCTGGCGGCCCAGACCGCGCTCTGGCAGGAGGACAGCTACGCGGCCCCCGAAGCCGGCGAGCACCAGGCCCGCTACCTGATCGCCGAAGACCCCGACCAGAGTTATGCGCTCTACCTCAACGTGATGCGGCCCGGCAAGCGCATCGTGCCGCACAACCACACCACCTGGGCCTGCATTGCCGCCGTGCAGGGCACCGAGCACAACCGGGTCTACGAGCGGCTGGACGACGGCACGGTGCCCGGCGTCGGCCGGCTGCGCGAGACCGACTGCGTGGTGGTGGCCCCCGGCACCGGCATCGCGCTGATGCCCGAGGACATCCACTCGGTCGAGATCCAGGGCGACCAGGTGATCCGCCACCTGCACATGTACGGCCGCGCGCTGGAGACGCTGAACGAACGCACCGCCTACGACCTGGAAAAAGGTACCTGCCAGACCATGGGCATCGGTGTCGCGACGCGGCGCTAGCCCCCCGGTCCCGCGGACCGCCTTACTTCTTTCACCGATGCCGGCACGGCGTGCGGCAGGCCCCATGGCACTGCTGCAGCCGCGACCGTGCGCGTGTCTTGCCTCTCGGATGCTTTCATGACCTCCTCTCTTTCTCCCGCCACCCTGAAATCCTGGCTGCACGACGGCAGCGAAATCGCGCTGCTCGACGTGCGCGAACACGGGCAGTACGGCGAGGCGCATCTGTTCTACGCGGTGCCGCTCCCCTACAGCCGCCTGGAGATCGATGCGCCGCGGCTGGTGCCACGGCGCAACGTGCGCGTGGTCGTCTACGACGCGGGCGATGCCAGTACGCCGCAGGTGGCCGAACGCGCTGCCGCACGGCTGCAGGCGCTGGGCTATACGCAGGTGGCGGTGCTGGAAGGCGGCACGCGCGCCTGGAAGGCGGCGGGCTACGTGCTGTTCGCAGGGGTCAACCTGCCCTCCAAGACCTTTGGTGAACTCGCCGAAGAGGTCTACCACACGCCGCGCATCAGCGCGGACCGCCTGGCGCAGATGCTGGCGCAGGGCGAGCCCGTCACGGTGCTGGACGGCCGGCCGGTCTCGGAGTTCCGCAAGATGAACATCCCCGGCGCCACCTGCTGCCCGAATGGCGAGCTGGCCTACCGGGTGTCCTCGCTCGTCAGCGACCCCACGACGCCCATCGTGGTCAATTGCGCGGGGCGCACGCGCAGCATCATCGGAGCGCAGACACTCATCAACCTGGGTGTGCCCAATCCGGTCTATGCGCTGGAGAACGGCACACAAGGCTGGTACCTGGCGGACCACACGCTGGAGCACGGCGGCAGCCGCCGCTATCCCGACGGCTCGGGCAGCGCCGCGCTGAAGCCGGCCGCCCAGGCGCTGGCGCAGCGCTTCGATGTGCCCGCGGTCGATGCCGCCACGGTCCGTGCCTGGGCCGCCGACACGACGCGGACGATGTTCCTGTGCGACGTGCGCACGCCGGAAGAGTTCGCCGCGGGCAGCCTGCCGACGGCGCAGCACACGCCCGGTGGCCAGCTGATGCAGGCCGGCGACCAGTACATCGGTGTGCGTGGCGCCCGCCTGGTGCTGTTCGACGACGATGGCGTGCGCGCCCCCACCGTCGCGAGCTGGCTGCGCCAGATGGGCCACGACGCCAGCGTGCTCGAGAACGGCCTCGCCAGCGGCCTTGCGCTGCCGGTTGCCCAGGCGCCCGTGCCGCCCGCGTTGGCGACGATCAGCGCGCCGGACCTGGCGGCGCGCCTGGAACGCGGCGACGTCGCGCTCATCGACCTGCGGGCCGGCATGCAGTTCCGTACCGCTCACATCGCGCAGGCCGTGTGGTCGATCCGGCCGGCGCTGCCCCTGCTGCTGCGGGACGCCACACGCCAGATCGTCTTCGTTGCCGACACCCCCGCCGTGGCCGCATGGGCCGCCACCGACTGCCCCACCGCGCTACCCGCACCGCTGCTGCTGGCCGGCGGCCTGGAGGGCTGGAGGGCTGCGGGCCTGCCGGTCGTTAGCAGCCCCGGCACACCGTCGGACGCGGAGTGCATCGACTACCTGTTCTTCGTGCACGACCGGCATGACGGCAACAAGGAGGCGGCCCGCCGCTACCTGGCCTGGGAGACCGGACTGGTGGCGCAACTCGATGCCGACGAAGTCGCCGCCTTCCGGCTGCCGGCCGCGCCGGCGCGGATGGCATAGGGTGCATCGGCATCAGGCGCAGTTGCGCGCTGTGTCGGGTCTGCGTTTCGGTTCCGGCTTCTTCCGTCCCATCTTTTCCAGGAGTTCTGCCATGCGTTCCATGTTTCCTTGGTCGTCGACCTTGCGGCTCGCCTGCGTCGTCGGCTGTGTTGCTTCCGTTGTGCTGCAGCCTGCGTTCGCCGAGCCGCTGCCGGCCCGCAATGGCTTCCCGACCCAAACCATCCGTTTCATTTCGCCGTTCCCGCCGGGGGGCGGCAATGACGGCACGACCCGTTTTGTGACCACGCGGCTGCCGGAGGTGACCGGCCAGTCGGCCGTGGTGGACAACCGCGGCGGCGCCGGCGGCAACATCGGCGCCAAGGCGGCCGCCGAGGCCAAGCCCGATGGCTACACGGTGCTCACCGGCCAGGTGTCGCTGATGGCGGTCAACCCGACTCTGTACGCATCGGCCGGCTTCGACCCGCTGAAGCACTTCGTGCCCATCACCCAGATCAACGCTGCACCGCTGGCGCTGGTGGTCGCGGCTGAATCGCCCTACAAGACCTTTGCCGACCTGGCCGCCCGCACCAAGAGCCATCCGGGCACCGTGACCTACGCGACGCCCGGCAACGGCACCCTGTCGCACCTGGTCGGCGTGGTCCTCGCGAAGGACAGCGGCGTGGAGATGACCCACGTGCCGTACAAGGGTGCTGGCCCTGCGATCACCGACCTGCTGGGCCGTCAGGTGGATGTGCTCGTGACCTCCACGGCCTCGGTCGCCGGCATGCTGCAGAACGGCAAGATGCGTGCGCTGGCCGTCACCAGCCCGCGGCGCATCGGCGTCTTCACCAAGGTGCCGACGCTGGAGGAGCTGGGTTATCCGAACACCCGCTTCGAGGACTGGTATGGCTTCTTTGCGCCCGCCGGCACGCCGCCGGAGCGGGTGGCCTATCTGCATGAAGCCATCGTGCGCACGCTGCGTTTGCCCGAGGTCAGCCGCCTGGTGACCGATGGCGGCAGCGAGGTGGTGGCCAACACCCCCGAAGCGTTTGCAGCCCAGTTGCGCCAGGACATCGAACGCTGGTCGCGCGTGGTGAAGCTGTCGGGTGCCAAGATCGACTGATCGTGCGTGGGGCTGGTTGCCGCCGGCCCTCAAAATCCCACTTCGCCCTTCACGCGGAAGCACCATGACCACCTCACCGTCCACCACGCCTGATCTCGGCCTGCAGACCCGCCTGCTGCATGCGGGCAAGGCGCCCGTCTACGCTGGCGGCAGTGCCGTCAACCCGCCACTGGTGCGCGCCAGCACGGTGCTGTTCGACAACGTCGCGGCCCAGCGCGAGATGCGTGCGCGCCGCGGCAGCGAGCGGCTGTTCACCTACGGCGCACGCGGTACACCCACCACCTTCGCGCTGGAAGACGCGGTGAGCGAACTCGAAGGCGGCTTTCGCACCCGGCTGTTCCCCACCGGCCTGGCGGCCATCGGCATGACGCTGCTGTCCTATCTGAAACCTGGCGACCACGTGCTGATGTCCGACAGCGTGTACGAGCCGGCGCGCCATCTGGCGCATTCGTTCCTGGAGCCTTACGGCATCCACTACAGCTTCTTCGCCGCCGACGGCAGCGATGCCGAAGCCGGCATGCGGCCCAACACGCGCCTGGTGTACGCCGAATGCCCCGGCTCGCTGGTCTACGAGATGTGCGACCTGCCGGCGCTGGCGGCCATGGCCCACGCGCGCGGTGCGTTGCTGGCGGCCGACAACACCTGGGGCTCGGGCTGCCAGTACCGGCCGCTGGCGCTGGGGGCCGACATCTCGGTGATGGCCGCCACCAAGTACCTGTCCGGCCATTCGGACGTGATGATGGGCACCGTCGCCACCACGCGCGACGCCTGGCAGCCGCTGGCCGAGCGCAGCGACGCCTTCGGCATGACCGTCAGCCCCGACGACGCCTGGCTGGTGCTGCGCGGCATCCGCAGCCTGACCGCGCGGCTGCAGATGCACGAGCGCCATGCCTTGCAGGTTGCGGCCTGGCTGCAGGCGCGGCCCGAAGTGGCCACCGTGTTCTGCCCGGCGCTGCCCACGCACCCGGGCCACGCGATCTGGCAGCGCGACTGCCGCGGCACCAACGGCCTGCTGTCGTTCGAGCTGCGCCCGGGGACGGCCGGCGTCGCGGTCGACCGGCTGGTCGACGGCCTGGACCTGTTCGGCCTGGGCGCCTCGTGGGGTGGCTACGAAAGTCTGGTCACGCCGGCCGACATGACCCGGGCGCGCAGCGTGACCGACTGGCGCGGCCGCGGCCCGGTGGTGCGCCTGCACATCGGGCTGGAAGACCCGGCCGACCTGGTGGCCGATCTGGCGAACGGGTTCGCCGCGCTGCAGGCCTGAGAGATCTCCGGGGCCGCCTGGCGGCACCTGGCGGCGCTTGGCAGCGTTCATGGCGTGCACCGGGCTTGCCAGTGTTCCGACACGCGTACGATGCAAGCCGCGGGCCGTCACTTCCGACGGCACCCCTTGTCGGAGACAACCCATGCTGATTCGTGCCCTGGCCCTGGCCACCGCTCTGGCCCTTGCGTCCGCCCCCGCGCTGGCGCAGAGCTTTCCCACCAAACAGATCACGCTGATCGTGCCGAACCCGCCGGGCGGCGTGGTCGACAGCTCGGCCCGGCTGGTCAGCGATCCGCTGAGCCGGCTGCTCGGCCAGCCGGTGGTGGTCGACAACAAGGGTGGGGCCAGCGGCAACATCGCGATGCAGCAGGTGGCCCGGGCGCCGAAGGACGGCTACACGCTGCTGGTGTCGTACTCGGCCTACCACGTGGGCAACCCGGCCATGTTCGCCAAGCTGCCGTGGGAGCAGAAGGACCTGGTGCCCGTCGCGCTGCTGACGGTCGCCACCAACGTGATCACCGCCCACCCGTCGCTGCCGGCCACCAACCTGAAAGAGTTCATCACGTACGTGAAGTCGCAGCCGGGCAAGATCAACTACGCCTCGCAGGGCGCGGGCTCGCTGTCGCACGTGGGCACGGCGCTGTTCGAGCAGACCACCCAGCTCGAGATGACCCACGTGCCCTACAAGGGCTCCGGCCCGGCGATCCAGGACGTGCTGGGCGGCCAGGTGCAGGTGTTCATCACCACGCCGCCGTCGGTGATGGGCCATGTGCAGGCCGGCAAACTCAAGGCCTTTGCCGTGACCAGCAAGACGCGTCACCCGATGCTGCCCAACGTGCCGACGACGGCCGAGGCCGGGCTGCCCGGGTTCGAGCTCGAAGCCTGGGTTGGCCTGTTCGCCCCCGCCGGCACGCCGCCAGCCGTCATCGCACAGCTGTCGGAACAGGTCAAGAAAGCGCTGGACCAGCCGGAGACCCGCGCCCGCGCCGCCACGCTCGGCATCGAGACGCGTTATCTCGCGCCGGACGAACTGGGCGCGCTGGTGCGGCGCGACACCGAGTACTGGGGCAAGGTGATCAAGAGCCGCAACATCACGGCCGACTGACGCCCCTGCTTCCCCGGCCGCCGTGGGATGGCGGGCGCTACGCTCAATCGCCGAAGCGCTCGACGTAGTTCTTGAGCGCCGACGCCACCAGGTCGCCGTGGATCTGCTGCGCTTGGCTGCCCGACTTCTTGTCGCTCGTCACCGTCAGGATCGACTTGTCGGCGTTGAACAGGCCGCTGGCCGCGATCGGGCTGGCCTTGCGGTCACCCGCCGGCAGCACGAACACCAGGAACGGCACGTCGGCCTTGGCCTTGCGGATGCGCTGGCGGTTGTCGGCATCGGCCAGGTGCAGGGAGAACAGGGGTGGGGCGGAATCGGTCGTCATGGGGTGGGGCGGAAGAAGCTCGACCGCGAGTATGCACCGCCCGTTCTAGGATCTGGTCTTCGGCGTGCCTGCCTTGCGGGCGGCCCTCCGGGCCGGTGCCGGCGGTGCGGCGCGTTTTCCGGCCGGTGGCTTGCGCGGCTTCGGCGCCCGTGCGGCCAGCGCGGCCTGCATCGCCAGCCGGGCCCAGGGCGCCATCGCCGCGGGGGACTCCATCGCGTCCTCCGGGGCGCTGTAGTAATCGAGACTGCGCGGCTGGCCCTTGGCGAGGTAGGTGAAACGCTGGCAACCGGCGGCCTCGAAGCGCGGCCGGGTGTCGGCATTGGCTTTCAGCCACAGCAGCTCGCCCTGGCCGAGGTCGACCACGATCGCGACGTTCAGGCCGTCGGTGCTGATGCCGTGGCCGCCGAACATGCGGCGCGGCAGGCAGGGCCCGAGCGTCGCCAGCAGTTCGCAGCAATAGTCGGCCAACGCGGCGGCGGCCATCGCTTCAGCGCCCCTGCAGCTGTGCGTTGCGCGCGAACAGCTCGGCCGCCCAGTCGACGAAGGCGCGCACCTTGGCGCTGAGGTGGCGGTTCGGCGGGTAGACCACGTAGACCGGCACCGGCGGGTGTGTCCACTCGGCCAGCACCTGTACCAGCGCGCCGCTCTGCAGGTGCGGCGTGGCGCCGAAGGTGCCGATCTGGCTGACGCCCAGGCCGGCCAGCACGGCCTCGGTCAGCGCGTTGCTCTCGTTGACTGCCAACTGGTAGCGGCCCGAGATGTCGATGTGCTCGCCGTCCTTCTCGAACTCGTGCGGGTACTGCCGGCCCGTGCGCGCCGAGAAGTAGTTGATCGTATGGTGGCCCTGCTCCAGGTCCAGCGGATGCTGTGGCGTGCCGTGCCGACGCAGATAGTCGGGCGAGGCCACCGTCATGAACGCGATGTTGCCGATGCGCCGCGCCACCAGCGACTGTTCGTGCAACTCGCCGCCGCGGATCACGCAGTCGACGTTGTCGGTGATCAGGTCGACCGGGCGGTCGCTGACGCCCAGGTCGAGCTGGATGTCGGGGTAACGCTCGTAGAAGCTCGCCAGCGCCGGGATCACGATCAGCCGCGCCACCGAAGAGCCGATGTCCACCCGCAGCCGGCCCTTGGGGTTGGCCTGGGCATTGGTCATGCTGGCCTCGATGTCGTCCAGGTCGTTCAGCAGCCGGATCGTGCGTTCGTAATAGGCCGCGCCGTCGGGCGTTACCGTCACGCGGCGGGTGGTGCGGTTCAGCAGCTTCACGCGCAGGCGCGCCTCCAGGTGCTGGATCTGTTTGGTGACGGTGCCCTTGGGCACGTCCAGCGACTCGGCTGCCTTGGTAAAGCTGCCGGCCTCGACCACACGGGTGAACATGCGCATCGACTGGATCTGGTCCATCGGGTCTCCTGAAGATGCTGGGAAGGCGGTGTGTGGGAATTGTCCCACGCACATTTGGGGTGATTGTTGGCGGAATGGAAACAGAGTGAACGTGCAAGGTCTATTTATCGCCGCAGCCCAAGCAACTACATTCAATGCCATGGTTCCGTTGCCCCCGGCACGGTTGCCCCACCCCAAGGAGAGCACTTCATGTCCACCGCTTCGTCGCCCACTGTGTCCAGCACAGTCCCGATGGCGCCGGCCGCGTACCGCGATGTCACCATCGCGCTCGGCAGCCTGGCCCCGGTGCAGGCGCGGCTGTACGGCGAACGCAAGCGCGGGCAGGTGCTGCCGCTGGTGGTGCATTTCCATGGCGGCGCCTTCGTCGGCGGCGGGGTCGAGAACGGCGTGACGCTGGCGACCCTGCTGGCGGCTTCGGGTGCGATCGTCGCGTCGATCGCCTATCCGCTGGCGCCGGCGCATCCGTTTCCGCAGGCGGTCGACGTGGGCTACGGTGTGCTCGAGTGGGCCTACAAGCAACGCAGCAAGCTGGCCGGTGCCGGTGCTGTCGTGTACCTGGCGGGCGAAGAGGCTGGTGGCAACCTGGCTGCCTCGGTGGCGCTGATCGCCCGCGACCGGGCCCATCCGCCGCTGGCCGGGCAGATCCTGGTGTCGCCGATGCTCGACCCCTGCGTGGGGACGGCCTCGGTGCGCAAGGCGCTGGGCCCGTCCACGGGCTGCAAGTGGGCCGATGGATGGCAGCAGTACCTGCGCTGCCCGCAGGACGCGGTGCACCCGTATGCCGTGCCCGGTGCGTCCTCGCGGCTGACGGGTATTGCGCCGACGCTGGTGCTGACCGCCAGCGACGATCCGATGCGCGACGAAGCCCGCGCCTATGCCGACAAGCTCGGTGCCGCCGGTGTGCCGGTCAGCTTCGAGATGCTGACACCGGCCAGTGGCTGGCCCGACAGCCTGATGGCCTCGGTGCCGCTGGAATGCCCTTGCGCGGTCGCAGTGCACGGCCGGCTGAGAGCGTTCTTCGAGACCCACGCTCCCTCGAAAGAGACAGCGTCGTCCGGCCCCGGAAGCTGACGACCCGAGACATCTCCTGAGACAAGCCCCACGGGGCCGCTTCAACGAAGCTGGATTCCGGCAACCGATGCCGGACAGCTGTGCCGTTGCCCGGATTTTTTTGAATTTGCGAATGTGTTTTTGATTTTGAGAAAGAGAGTGCTGCCATGACGACTTCTGCAACCCCGTCCCCCCAAGAGTCCAAGGCTCCCGTGCGGCGCAACCGTCCTGCACACAACCGCCTGCTCGCCACCGGCACCACGCTGGTGTTGCTGACCGCGATCGCCGGCATCGTGTTCGGCCTGCAGACCCCGCAGGCGCAGGCCGATGCGATGCTGCCCGCACCACCACCGGCCACGCCGGTCTCGGTGGCGACCGTTGCGCAGAGCGAGGTCGCGACCTGGAACGAGTTCTCCGGCCGGCTCGAAGCGGTCGACCGGGTCGACCTGCGTTCCCGCGTGGCCGGCACCGTGCAGTCGGTGCACTTTCGTGAAGGTGCGCTGGTCAGCAAGGGCGACCTGCTGATCACCATCGACCCGGCGCCGTATGCCGCCGACGTGGAGCGTGCCGAAGCGCAGGTCGTCGCCGCACAGGCCCGCCAGTCGTTCACGCGCAGCGAACTCGACCGCGCCCAGCGCCTGCTGGACGAACGGGCGATCGCGCAGCGCGAGCACGACGAGCGCGCCAATGCGCACCGCGAAGCCGAAGCCAATCTGCGTGCCGCCCAGGCGGCGCTGCAATCGGCCCGCCTGAGCCTGGGCTACACCCAGGTGAGGGCACCGGTGTCGGGCCGCGTCGGCAAGGTCGAGATCACGGTCGGCAACCTGGTGTCGGCCGGCCCCGGCGCACCGGTGCTGACCACGCTGGTGTCGGTGAGCCCGATCTACGCGAGCTTCGACGCCGACGAGCAGGTGGTGACCCGTGCCCTGCGCGACCTGCCCAGCGGCAGCAGCGCCCGCACGCAGATCGAGCGCATTCCGGTGCAGATGGGCACGGCCGCCAACGTGGACACGCCGCGCCAGGGCCAGCTGCAGTGGGTCGACAACCAGGTCGACGCCAAGAGCGGCACGGTGCGCGTGCGTGCGGTGTTCGACAACAAGGACGGCGCGCTGATGCCGGGCCAGTTCGCCAAGCTGCGCATGGGTGCCGTCAAGGCCAGCCAGGTGCTGCTGATCAGCGAACGTGCGGTCGGCACCGACCAGAGCAAGAAGTTCGTGATGGTGGTCGACGCCGACAACAAGGCCGTCTGGCGTGAAGTGACGCTGGGTGCCAATGTCGACGGCCTGCGCATCGTCAACTCGGGCCTGCAGCCGGGTGAACGCATCGTCGTGAACGGGCTGCAGCGCATCCGCCCCGGCGCGCTGCTGGCACCCGAGCAGGTGCCGATGGAAGTCAAGGCCGAAGCCCCGCGCGACGGCGTCAAGCGCTCTTAAGAACCAACGAAGAACCAACGGCACTCGCCGTCCGGGCCGCCCCTGTTGCAGGGCGCGGCGCGGATGGTCACGTCTCCACCACCACAGACCGCCCGAAGAGTCCTGCCATGAACCTCTCCAAATTCTTCATCGACCGCCCCATTTTCGCCGGCGTCCTGTCCCTGCTGATCTTCCTCTCGGGGTTGATCGCGGTGCGCACGCTGCCGATCTCGGAATACCCCGACGTGGTGCCGCCCTCGGTGGTTGTGCGCGCCAACTACCCCGGCGCCAACCCGCAGGTGATCGCCGAGACGGTGGCCACGCCGCTCGAAGAGGCGATCAACGGCGTCGAGAACATGCTCTACATGAGCAGCCAGGCCACGACGGACGGCCTGATGACGCTGACCATCACCTTCAAGCTCGGCACCGATCCCGACAAGGCCCAGCAGATGGTGCAGAACCGCGTCTCGCGCGCCGAGCCGCGGCTGCCCGAGGAAGTGAAGCGCCTGGGGGTCACGACGATCAAGAGCTCGCCCGACCTGACGATGGTCGTGCACTTGCTGTCGCCCACCGGCCGCTACGACATGACCTACCTGCGCAACTACGCGGTGCTGAACGTGAAGGACCGCCTGGCGCGTGTCGAGGGCGTGGGCGACGTGCAGCTGTTCGGCTCGGGCGACTACTCGATGCGCGTCTGGCTCGACCCGCAGAAGGTCGCGCAGCGCGGCCTGTCCGCCGGTGACGTGGTTGCCGCGATCCGCGGGCAGAACGTGCAGGCCGCCGCCGGTGTGGTCGGCGCCTCGCCCGGCCTGCAGGGCATCGACGTGCAACTGTCGGTCAACGCCCAGGGCCGTCTGCAGAACGAGGAAGAGTTCGGCGACATCATTGTCAAGACCGGTGCCGACGGCGCCGTGACCCGGCTGCGCGACATCGCCCGGCTGGAGCTGGGTGCGGCCGACTACTCGCTGCGCTCGCTGCTCGACAACAAGGACGCGGTGGCGGTGCCGATCTTCGCGGCCCCCGGCTCCAACGCCATCGCCATCAGCGACGGCGTGCGCGCCACGATGGCCGAGATCAAGAAGGCGATGCCCGAAGGCGTGGACTACGAGATCGTCTACGACCCGACGCAGTTCGTCCGCGCCTCGATCGAATCGGTGGTGCACACGCTGCTCGAAGCCGTGGCCCTGGTGGTGCTGGTCGTGATCCTGTTCCTGCAGACCTGGAGAGCGTCGATCATCCCGCTGCTGGCCGTGCCGGTGGCGGTGGTCGGCACCTTCGCGGTGATGCACCTGTTCGGCTTCTCGATCAACGCGCTCAGCCTGTTCGGCCTGGTGCTGGCGATCGGCATCGTGGTCGACGACGCGATCGTCGTGGTCGAGAACGTCGAGCGCAACATCGAGGCGGGCCTGAGTCCGCGTGACGCGACCTACCGCGCGATGCGCGAGGTGTCCGGCCCCATCATCGCGATCGCGCTGGTGCTGTGTGCCGTGTTCGTGCCGCTGGCCTTCATCAGCGGCCTGACCGGCCAGTTCTACCGCCAGTTCGCGCTGACCATCGCCATCTCGACGGTGATCTCGGCCGTCAACTCGCTGACCCTGTCGCCAGCGCTGGCTGCGATGCTGCTGAAGGGGCATGGCGAGCCCAAGGACGCGCTGACCCGCGGCATGGACCGTGTGCTCGGCGGCTTCTTCCGCGGCTTCAACCGCATGTTCCAGCGCGGCGCCAAGGCCTACAGCGGCGGCGTGACCAATGCCATCGCCCGCAAGGGCCTGATGCTGGTGCTGTACGTCGCGCTCGGCGCGGTGACGGTGGGCCTGTTCAAGGCCGTGCCCAGCGGCTTCGTGCCGGCGCAGGACAAGCAATACCTGATCGGCTTCGCACAACTGCCCGACGGCGCCACGCTCGACCGCACCGAAGACGTGATCCGCCGCATGGGCGAGATCACGATGAAGCAGCCGGGCGTGGAGCACGCGATCCAGTTCCCCGGCCTGTCGATCAACGGCTTCACCAACAGCTCGAACTCGGGCATCGTGTTCGTCGCGCTGTCCGACTTCGACAAACGTAAGACCAAGGACCTGAGCGCGGGCGCCATCGCCGGCGCGCTGAACAAGCAGTACGGCGCGATCCAGGACGCGTTCATCGTGATGTTCCCGCCACCACCGGTGCAGGGCCTGGGCACGACCGGCGGCTTCAAGCTGCAGCTGGAAGACCGTGCCTCGCACGGCATCAAGGGGCTGGACGCGGCACTGAAGGCCTTCATGGCCAAGGCCTACCAGGCACCCGAGCTGGCCGGCATGTTCTCGAGCTTCCAGGTCAACGTGCCGCAGCTGTATGCCGACATCGACCGCACCAAGGCGCGCCAGCTCGGCGTGCCGGTGACTGATGTGTTCGACACGATGCAGATCTACCTGGGCAGCCTGTATGCGAACGACTTCAACAAGTTCGGCCGCACCTACTCGGTCCGTGTGCAGGCCGATGCGGCCTACCGTGCCCGTGCCGAGGACATCGGCACGCTGAAGGTGCGCTCGACCACCGGCGAGATGGTGCCGCTGTCGGCGCTGATGAAGGTCACGCCGACGTTCGGGCCCGAGCGTGCGATGCGCTACAACGGCTTCCTGACGGCCGACGTCAACGGTGGCGCGGCGCCCGGTTATTCCACCGGCCAGGCGCAGGACGCGATCAAGCGCATCGCCGCCGAAACCCTGCCCCCGGGCATCGACTACGAATGGACCGACCTGACTTATCAGGAGATCATCGCCGGCAACTCGGCCTTCCTGGTGTTCCCGCTGGCGATGCTGCTGGTGTTCCTGGTGCTGGCCGCGCAGTACGAGAGCCTGACCTTGCCGCTGGCCATCCTGCTGATCGTGCCGATGGGCCTGCTGGCCGCAATGACCGGTGTGTGGCTGTCCGACGGCGACAACAACGTGTTCACGCAGATCGGGCTGATCGTGCTGGTGGGCCTGAGTGCGAAGAACGCGATCCTGATCGTCGAGTTCGCCCGCGAGCTCGAGTTCGCCGGCCGCACGCCGCTCGAGGCCGCGATCGAGTCGTCACGCCTGCGGCTGCGCCCGATCCTGATGACCTCGCTGGCGTTCGTGATGGGGGTGCTGCCGCTGGTGCTGGCCACCGGCGCCGGCGCCGAGATGCGCCGCGCCATGGGCTCGGCCGTGTTCGCCGGGATGATCGGCGTGACCGCATTCGGCCTGTTCCTGACGCCGGTGTTCTATGTGCTGATGCGCCGCCTGACCGGCAACAAACCTCTGAAGCAGCACGGCCCCGGTCCGATGGACGATGCGCCCTCTGCAGGCCACGCCACGTCCGGCCATCCGGTGCTGCCGAGCCTGTCCGGCGGTGGCGCGGTACGCCCGGTGCCGGCTGCCCCGCGCCACCCGATCGACTAAGGAGAAACGTCATGAAGACTGCATCCCTCACCCTGCGCACGAGCTTGCTGCCGTTGCTGGCCGCCCTGGTGCTGGCCGGCTGCGCCACGGCCTTGCCGCCCACCGATCCGGCGCTGGCCCTGCCGGCCACACCGCTGGTCTTCAAGGAACGCGACGCGTCCTGGACCATTGCCAACCCGGCCGAACGGCAGGACCGCGGCACCTGGTGGAAGGCGTTCTCCGACCCGGTGCTCGACGACCTGATCGAGCGTGCCGGCCGGCAGAACACCAGCATCCAGGAAGCCGCCGCCCGGCTGGCCCAGGCGCGCGCACTGGTGCGCAGCGTCGACGCCGACCGCTCGCTGCAGGTCGGCCTGGGGGCCGGCGCGGTACGCCAGGCCGGTGCCAACACCACCTCGGGCAGCACGCCGTCGTCGCTGCTCAGTGCCGGCGCCAACCTGTCGTACGAACTCGACCTGTTCGGCCGCCTGGCCAAGGCCACCGACGCCGCGTCGCTCGACGCGCAATCGCGCGATGCCCTGCTGCAGAGCACGCGGTTGCTGGTGCAGGCCGAGATCGCCCAGAACTACCTGGTGCTGCGTGCGCTCGACGACGAACGCGCGCTGGTGCGCCAGACCGTCGAGGCGTATCGGGACACGCTGAACCTGACGCAGCGCCGCTACAACGCCGGCGACGTGGCCGAACTCGACCTCGTGCGCGTGCAGTCCGAGGTGGCCGCCACCGAATCCGACGCGCTGGCGCTGGACCGGCGCCGTGCCGAGCTCGAACATGCGCTGGCTGCGCTGGTCGGCGACACCGCTTCGTCGTTCAGCCTGCCGGTCGTCTCCTGGCGCAGTGCGCTGCCGCAGATCCCGGCCGGCGTGCCGGGCACGGTGCTGACCCGCCGGCCCGACGTGGCCGCCGCGCAGACCGCGATGCTGGCCGCGCAGGCGCGTGTCGGCGTGGCACGCACCGCCTGGTTCCCCGCCGTCACGTTGACGGGTTCCGGCGGCTTCGCGTCGCCCGATCTCGGGGACCTGTTCAAGTGGTCGGCCCGCTCGTGGGGCATCGGCGCGCTGCTGTCGCTGCCGCTGTTCGACGGCGGCCGGCGCGAGGCCAACATCCAGGGCGCGAGCGCCCAGCTCGATGCGGCGCTGGCGCAGTACCGCGGCCAGGTGCTGGGCGCGTTCCGCGATGTCGAGGACCAGTTGTCGGCGCTGCGCCTGCTCGACGAGCAGTCGAAGGCGCAAGGCCGCGCGGTCGATGCCGCGGCCCGCGCCACGGTGCTGTCGGACACGCGTTACCGCAACGGCCTGGTGAGCCAGATCGAACTGCTCGACGCACGCCGCAGCGAGCTGCGCAACCGCCGGCAGGAGCTGCAGGTGCGCTCGGCGCGCTACCAGGCGACCGTGGGCCTGATCCGCGCGCTGGGCGGCGGGTGGGATGCGCCTGCCGTGTGACGGCTTCAGCGCAGTTGACGCCTCGCCAAGCCCAGCAACAACAGCGCCATCAGCACCATCGCCCAGAAACCCAGCGTCGGAATGCTTTGTGGCGTCGGAGCGACTGCCGCTGTGATTTTCAGCTGGAATGCGGGTGTGCCGGGCTGGGTTCCCCAGCTGGCTCCGGCATTGTTCGTGATCGCATAACCAGTGCCTGCAGCGGAGAAGCCACCCGCAAAGGTATAGGCGTTCGCCGCCCCGAAGTTGTTGTCGGCGAGGTCGACGCCGCCGCTGGGCTGCGACACGATCAGCGCGTACTTCTGCGATGGCGCCAGCGTTGCGGTGGCAATCGCACCGAGGGCTGCCGTGTTGTAGGTGTTGACCCCAGCGACGGAGGGAACGACAGCCGTCGCCACCGGCGCCCCAGCGGGGAAGTTGGTGCCGTCGACGTTGTACAGGCGCAAAGTGACCGTCCCCGGAGCAACCGTGAAGTAACTGAAGCTGACCTCGTTGATGTTGGTGCTGCCGGGCCCGGTCTGGAACATCGACCCCAGCCACGTCGTGCCGCTCACGCCCCACGAGCCGGCGTTCAACGCAATGCTGTCGACCACCGTCGTCTGCGCGCTGGCCGGCGCGGCCCACAGTGATGCGACACCCAGCAGCAGCGCGAGCATGCCGCGGACAAGCGTTCGGTTCAGGATTTGCGTGGCGCGGAAGATGATGTGCATAGGGGCTGACGGTGAGTGGTATCGTGACTGTAACTGCAACGTTCCCGCATCAGCCATGCGGCGTCGGAGCGGCCGGGCTTGCATAGGCCAGCATCGTCTGCAACAGCACATCGCAACCCGCCGTGAGGTGTGCGGGCTTCGCGTCCTCGATCTCGTTGTGGCTGATGCCGTCCTTGCAGGGGATGAAGACCATGCCGGTCGGGGCCAGCCGGGCGGCGTAGACCGCGTCGTGCCCGGCGCCGGAGATCATGCGCAGGCTCGAGTGGCCGAGCGCCGCGGCAGCGCGTTCGACGGCATCGATGCAGCCGGCATCGAAGGGCTGGGCCGGGTAGCTCGACACCGGCTCCAGCAGGATCGGCAGGCCGCTGCGGCGGCTCAGTGCCTCGGCCTGCGCGCGCATGTCATCGGCCATTGCGTCGAGCAGCGCATCGGCGTTGTTGCGCAGGTCGATCGAGAACTTCACGCTGCCCGGGATCACGTTGCGGCTGTTCGGAAACACCTGCACCATGCCCACGGTGCCACGCCCGTGCGGTGGGTGCCGGTGGGCGATCGCCACCACCTCCTGCATCAGTGCTGCCGCCACCTGCAGCGCGTCGCGGCGCAGGTGCATCGGCGTCGGGCCGGCATGCGCCTCCATGCCGGTCACGGTGCAGTCGAACCAGCGCACGCCCATCGTGCCCAGCACCACGCCGATGGTGGTTTCCTGCTGCTCCAGCACCGGACCCTGCTCGATGTGGGCCTCGAAATACGCGCCCATCGGGTGCGCGCCCGGCGCCTCGGGACCGATGCCGTCGATCAGCGCCAGCGCCTCGCGCACGCTGGTACCGTCGATGTCGCAGGCGGCGTAGGCCTTCTCGAGCGGAATGGCGCCGGCGAAGACGCCCGAGCCCATCATCACCGGCACGAAACGCGAGCCTTCTTCGTTGGTCCAGAACACGACCTCGATCGGCGCTTCGGTCTCGATGCCGTGGTCGTTCAGCGTGCGCACCACCTCCAGGCCTGCCAGCACGCCGTAGTTGCCGTCGAACTTGCCGCCGGTGGGCTGGGTGTCGATGTGGCTGCCGGTCACGATCGGCGGTAGCGCGGGGTTGCGGCCGGCGCGTCGCATGAAGGTGTTGCCGATCTGGTCGACCACCACCGTCATGCCGGCGTCGCGCGCCCAGCCGGTCACCAGTGCGCGGCCCTGGCGGTCGAGCTCGGTCAGCGCCAGCCGGCAGACGCCGCCCTTGGGTGTGGCGCCGATCCCGGCCAGCGTCATCAGGCTGTGCCACAGGCGCGCGCCGTCGATGCGCAATCCGGCTAGGGGTAAGTTCATGCGCAGGGCCTTCCTGGTGTCGAAACCATCAGCATCGCCCGCGCCAGACGCGGCTGCCATAGCCCATCGGTGCTATGGCGCAGCCCTCAACGCACACCTACAGTTTTCCATCGAATTCTGTAAGGGTCTGCACCATGCGTGTGATCGTTGTCGGCGGCGGGATTGCCGGGTTGGGCGCGGCGTTCCGCCTGCGCGAGGCAGGCCATGACGTGGTGCTGCTCGAGAAGGAACAAGAGCCCGGCGGGCGCTGCCGCTCGGTGCTGTGGAACGGCGTCTGGGCCGTGACCGGCGCCTTCGCCTTCCTGGGCTCGGAGACCAACCTGACCGAGCAGGCGCAGAAGCTCGGCATCCACCAGCCCGAGGCGCTGGCCGACCTGACCGCCGCGCACCAGTGGAACGTGTGGGTCAAGCGCAAGGAAGCAGTGCACTTCGGTGCCTTCGACCTGCTGGGCGCGGCGCGCCACCCGTTCATCCCGTTCACCGAAAAGGCCCGGCTGCTGGCCACCATCCCGGCACTGGCCAAGCAGGTGATGGCCGGCGACCCGCGCGACATCACCAGCGCGGCGGCGTTCGACGACGTCAACGCCTGCGAGTACTTCCGGCGCTACTCGCCGACCTTCGTCGACTACTTTCTCGAACCCTGCATGGGCATGTTCTGCGGCTATGGCGAAGACGACTTCTCGCTCGCGTGGACGGTGTGGAGCTCGTCGGGCCGGCTGTCCTGGGGCGCCAACCACATCTGGAGCTTCAAGGAGCGTGGCGCCGGCCGCATCACCTGGGCGCTGGGCGAGCATCTGCAGAACGACCCGGGCTGCGACTACAGGCTCGGCGAGACGGTGCTGGGCGTGCACCCCGAGGCGCAGGGTGTGCGGGTCGAGACCGCCGGTGGCACGCTCCGCGGCGACGCCGTGGTGATGGCCGTTCCCGGCAACAAGGTGGCCGCGCTGATGCCCGAACTCGACGACGCACGGCGCAGCTTCTTCGACGGCGTCGACTACGCCGGCCACCACATCGTCTACTACCTGCTCGACCGGCCCAAGGGCGCGCTGCTCGATACCTACGTGCTGCCCGCGGCCGATGGTTTCCAGCGCACCGGCAACCTGCGTTTCACCGACATGGGCAACGGCAAGACCTTCGCCCACTCGCAGTGGAAGGACTGGGGTTGCCGCCAGCATGCCAATGCCAGCGACGCGGAACTGCTCGACCTGGCCTGGAGTGACGTGGTCGAGGTGCTGCCCGAAATGGCGTCCACACGCGTGCTCGACACGTTCATCTCGCGCCAGCCCGACGGGATCTGCAAGCGGCCCAAGGGCTACATCGCCAGCCTGAAGAAGTTTCGCGACCTCGGCCCGCTGGCACGCGTGGCCTTCTGCGGCGACTACCTGACCAACAGCACGGTCGGGCAGTCGCACTGGTCGGGCCTGCTCGCGGCCGAGCAGCTGCTGCGGGCCTGAGCGTCAGGCTTCGCGCAGCAGCGCGGAGAGCGCGGTCCGGTTGTGCACGCCGACTTTGTCGAAGATCGCGCGCAGCTGGTTCTTCACGGTCCAGGGGCTGGTGCCGAAACTGCGGGCAATCTCCTTGTTCGTGCGGCCACGCACCACCAGCGCGACCACCTCGCGCTCGCGCGGCGTCAGCGTGGCCGAGTCTGGCCGTGGCCGCGCGGGTGTCGGCAGTTCGAAGATGGAGGGTGAGGGCAGCGCGGGCGGTGCACCACGCATGCCGCGTTCGACCGCGACGCCGTAGGCAATGCCCAGCACCGGCGCCAGCGTCTGGGCCAGTTGGCGCTCGGGCACGCTGAAGTCACCGGCCGCGGCGCTGCGCACCAGGCTCAGCGCGCCGGCGATCGTGCCGCCGTGGCGCACCGCCAGCGTCATCACGTAGCGGGCGTCGCTGGGCCGCATCATGTCCTGGTAGTAGCGGGTGCGCAGCAGATCGCGCGCGGGCACCAGATCGGACAGCCGCGCCACTTCGCCGGCCCGCTGCGCGTCGACGGCTGCCAGCCAGCGCCGGATCGGGTCGCGCCGGCGCACGTGTTCGCAGTAGTGGCTCTTGCACCAGGACGGCCAGTTGACGAAGTGCACGTCGTCGGGCGACAGCGCGGCGGCCGGCCGCCGCGCTGTGAACACGGCTTTGGAGGCGCCGAAGACCGGGCCGAACGATGCCGCCGACGCCTGGGCGAAATCGTCGATGCCGGCCACCCAGCGGATCGGGTCCAGGATCGCATGCAGGTGACGGTCGCTGATGTCCATCGGGCTCTCCGTGTCGAAGACAGCACGGTACTGCAATTCGGATGCCAGAGTTCCGCCTGGGCGGATCGGGTGGCCTTCAGTCCTGCAGCAGCCGGCCCGCCGCCGTCCACGCATCGATGCCACCCGCCAGCGGCAGCACGTTGCGAAAGCCGCGCGCCATCAGCTTCTTCGCCACCAGCACCGCGGAGGCCTCGTTCGGGCAGGCGCAGTACACGACGACCAGCGCGTCGTGCGACACCGCGTCCAGCTCGGGGGGCAAGCTGTCGCCCACCATGTGGATCGCACCCGGAATGCGCGACTGCGGCGCAGCACCCGCGGCGCGCACGTCGATCAGCACCGGTGCCTCGCCCCGGTCCATCAGTTCGGCCATCGTCGCCACCGTGATGCGCTGCATGCGCAGCTGCATCTGGAACTGGTGCCGCTGCCACCACTTGGCGGCGATGAACAGCGCCAGCGCGGCCAGCACCAGGCCGATGCCCCATTTGCCGAGGTTGCCCAGCGTCGCGACCACATCCTCGATCGCCGACGAGAACACCCAGCCCAGCGCCAGGCCGCCGGCCACCCACAACGAGGCGCCGATGCCGTCGAACAGCAGGAACACGCCGCGCCGGATGCGCAGCGCGCCCGACAGCGCCGTGGCGACCGACGCGAAACCGGGGATGAACTTGGCGACCATCAGCGTGGATGGGCCCCAGCGTGTGAAGATCGATTCGGTCTGGCGCACGCAATGGTCCGGCGTCAGCGAGATCTTGCACAGCAGCCGCAGGATGCGGCGGCCCAGCCGATGGCCGGCCAGGTACCACAGGTGGTCGGCGATCAGCGCGGCCAGCACGGCCAGGGCAAACAGCGCGAGGATCGACGATTCACCCCGGGCCGCCATCGCCCCGGCCAGCATCAGCACCGGATAGGCCGGGATCGGTGCGCCGAGCTGTTCGACGAGCACGACGACGAACACGAACAGCAGCCCGTAGTGGGCAATGGTCTGCAGCAGGAAATCCAAGGCGGTCTTTCGGAGCCAGGCCGGCGCGGCGACTGCCGCTACCGGCCGGAGGAAGGGGATCGGCCGAGTGTAGGGCGCCGCTCTTACGGATTCGCAATCAAAACGATAACTGCGTTGCTTCGCCTTGCCGTGCTACAGCACTGTCTTCGGCTTCACGCCTTGTTCTCGCTCTGATTGCAAACCCGTATTAATCCACCTTGGCGCCGCTGCTGCGCACGGCCGCGCCCCACTTGTCCGTCTCGGCCGCGACGAAGCGGGCGAAATCGGCCGGGGTCTTCGGCTGGAAGTCGGCGCCCATGCCGTGGATGCGTTCCTGCACCGCGGGGTCCTGCATCACGGCGGCCAGCTCTTTCGAGATGCGGTCGACGATGGCCGGCGGCGTGCCCTTGGGCATGAAGATGCCACCCCACACCGTGAGCTGCACCGTCGGGTAGCCGGACTCGCGCATCGTCGGCACGTCGGGCAGCAGCGGCGAGCGTTCGGCCGAGGTCACGGCCAGCGGGCGCAGCTTGCCGCCGCGGATCTGCGGCAGCGCGGTCAGGATGTTGTCGAACATGAAATCGAGCCGGCCGGCCAGCAGCTCCTGCGTCGCGCTGCCCTTGTAGGGGATGTGCACGGTGTCCAGGCCGGTGGCCTTGTTGAACAGCTCGGTGGTGAGGTGCATCGTGGTGCCGTTGCCGCTGCTGCCGAAGTTCAGCTTGCCTGGGCTGGCCTTGGCCTGCGTGATCAGGTCCTTCAGGCTGGTGATGGCCGAGCCCACCGGCACGACCAGCACGTTGGGCTGCTCGTACAGCGGCGAGACCGCCACCAGGTCGCGGTTGAAGTCGTAGTTGAGCCTGGGGTAGAGCGTCTGGTTGATGGTGTTGGCGATGGAGCCGAGCATCAGCGTGTAGCCGTCGGGTGCGGCGCGCACCACGGCCTCGGTGCCGATGTTGCTGCCTGCGCCGGGCCGGTTGTCGATGACGACGGGCACGCCCAGCCGGCGCCCCAGCGGCTCGGCCGCCATGCGCGACATCATGTCCGTCGCGCCGCCCGGCGGAAACGGCACCACCCACTTGATCGGTTTGTCGGGCCAGTCCGCCGCCAGGGCGAGGCGGCCGATGGTGAGCAGGCACAGAACCGGAAGCCAGAGGCGCAAGCGTTGCACGAGAGATCCTTTCAGTGGTGTGGCTGTGCGTGCGGTGCGTGGCAGACGGCGGGCCGCCGAGCCGGATCCACCTGTGCACCCAGCGCCCGATAATAAAAGGCGTTGCTGTATCCAGACTGACCATGACCACCCAAGCCCCGCCCCGCACCTTCCGCATGACCGACGGCCAGTCGATGTACCAGATGGTGCGCCCCTGGCAGCAGCCGTCGGAGCTGGGCGCGGTCGGCACCATCAGCCAGCTGGCCGTGGACAGCCGCGGCCACGTGGCCGTGCTGCAGCGCACCGCCCCGCACGTGCTGGTGTACCGGCGCGACGGCACGCTGGAGCGCACCTTCGACGACCCGCGCCTCACCACTGGCCACGGCATCTGCTTCGACCGGTACGACAACGTCTACCTCGTGTCGTACGACGCGCACCAGATCCTGGTCTTCGACAAGGACTTCCAGCCGCTGATGGAGCTGGGCACTTTCAACACCCCGACCTGGGGCGCCCCCTTCAGCCACCCCACCGACGTGGCCGTGGCGAGCGACGGTGAGATCTACGTGTCGGATGGCTACGGCAACGCCTTCGTCCATCGCTTTGCCAAGGACGGCCGGCACCTGTCGACCTGGGGCGGCGTCGGCGACGGCCCCGGCCAGTTCTCGACCCCGCATGGCGTCTGGGTGCTGGCCGACGAGCGCGTGGCCGTCTGCGACCGCGACAACGAACGCATCCAGGTGTTCGACCGCGAAGGCGTCTTCCTCGAGGAATGGCGCCACGTGCTGCGTCCGATGGACATCTGGTCGAACGGGCGCGACATCTTCGTCACCGAGCAATCGCCCCGCATCTCGCGCCTCGACATGAACGGCAAGGTGCAGGCGCGTTTCCGCACCTTTGGCGTGTACCCGCATGGCGTCTCGGGCGATGCCGAGGGCAACCTCTTCGTCGCCGAGCAGGGCCCGATGCACTGCGTCACCAAGTACCAGCGGATCGGCGCTGCCTGACGGCAGCCGGGACAACTCAGGACGAACTGGCTGCCGCGCGGTGCCGTGGCGCCGGCCGGACCAGCGCCGCACCGGGGCGGGCGCGCTGCGGCAGCGGCAGGTGCACGAGAGCGATGCTCAGCCAGACGGCTGCGCTGAAGTAGAGCGACATCCACACCACCTCGGTCTTCCAGTGGCTCCAGAGGCCCGACGCGGTCCAACGGGTAGAGGCGTCGACCACGCCCTGCACGATGCCCAGGTAGTGGCGGCCCGCCGCTTCGTCGGCGGTCCAGCGCGCCCAGTACATCGGCACGTCGACGCCGAACATGTAGCCCACGTACAGCAGCCCGGCCACGCAGTACAGCACCAGCAGCGGCCGCGCCTGCGGCGCGCAGCGCGGCCAGATCGAGGTCAGGCTGGCCGTGAGCAGGGCGGCGCACAGGCCCCACAGCGTTTCCTCGAACACATGGCCCAGGTTGGACGTGGTGAGCACGGCGCGCCACGAGCAGACCTCGGCCACGACGATCATCGGCACGATGCAGCGCGACAGCCAACGGCCCGCATCGCTGCCGGTGCGTTGTGCCGTGCGGCGCAGCAGCAACGCCCATTGCGCGGCAAAGCAGAGTTCGGCAAAGGTGGCGACCGAGCGGCCCACGATCACGCTCGACATCCAGGAGTCGACCAGGCACAGTCGCTGCACGTCGTAGACCGGCAGCACCGAGCGGTAGGCGCAGCCGGCCACGTAGCCGGCCGACAGCAGCAGCTGCAGCCGCACGTAGGACCGCATGTCGGGCGACAGCCCGTCCTGGCGGTGGTGCACCCGCGCGGCGGACACCACCCAGGCGCCGATGTTGAGCACGCTGACTGCGCACATCGACATCCACCAGATCAGCGTGTTCTCTTCCATGGTTTCGGGGGCGCCACCGGCACGGGAAGCCGGTGGTCGCAGTAAAGGGTAATACGGTATAAACAGTTTATACCCTTTCGTTCGAGCTGCCAACATGCCGGGTGCGCGCCCCCGTCGGCACGCCGCGCCGCCGCTGTCCGGACCTACAGCTGCAGGCAGATGCCCACCAGCCCCAGCAGCACCGCCACCAGCCCGATGCGCTCGGCGCGTGTGAGTTTCTCGCGGAAGATCTTGCGCGACACCAGGTAGCTGAAGAACACCTCGATCAGGCCCAGCGTGCGCACGTCGGCGGCCGGCCGGGCGGACATCGCGGTGAACCAGCCGATCGATGCGGCCGCGCCCATGGCGCCGGCCACCATCGACAGCCGCCACACGCGTGCGATCGTCACCAGCGCCGCAGGATCGCGCAGCGCCAAATAGCCGCCGAGCAGCAGGCTCTGCAGCAGCTGCGCCCACAGCACGCCCCAGCCGCCCAGCAGCCACGGCGACACGCCCGGCATCGACAAGGACGCGCCGCGAAACCCCACGGCCGACAGCGCGAAACACGCGCCCGACGCGATGCCGTACACGGCCGCGCGGTTCAGCGGCGTCGGCGCCGCCGTGACGGCGAGCTTCTTCGGCAGCGACAGCAGTACCACGCCGGCCGTGGCGACGACCATCGCACCCACGGCCAGCGCCGTCGGCACCTCGTGCAGGAACAGCGTCGAGAACAGCGCGACCTGCAGCACCTCGGTCTTGGCGAGCGCGACGCCGATGATGAAGTTGCGCTCCTGCATGGCCATCAGCAACAGCGCCGTCGCCGACAGCTGCGCGACTGCGCTGAGCACGATCCAGCCGGCGTAGGTCAGGTGGAAGGCGGGAATCTCGGCGCCCGCGCCGCTGAAGCGCTGCACCACGAGGACCCAGGCCAGCGCGAACGGCACGCCGTACAGAAAACGCGCCAGCGTCGCGGCCAGCGTGCCGGCCTGGCTCGTCAGGCTGCGCTGGGCGGCATTACGCACGGTCTGCGCGAACGCGGCCCAGAGCGTGATTGGGATCCAGGCCCAGACGGCGAGGGCGGGAAGCTGCAGGGAGTTCATCGGCGGGCGCAGGGCAAATCTGCGAGGGTAACGCAGCCCCGGCGGCCCGCCGCTCGTGGATGGCGATGCCGGCCATCGGGGCCGGCCACACCGGCCATGTCGGTCACGTCGGTCGGCGGCTAGGGCGCGCGCAGCTCCAGCAGCATCTGGTCGACCGCGTAGTCGCATTCGCGCGGCCCGCGCTGGCACAGCAGGGCGATCGGCGCGACCTCGACCGTT
Organism: Pseudorhodoferax sp.; assembly: GCA_965279475.1. Lineage (GTDB taxonomy): Bacteria > Pseudomonadota > Gammaproteobacteria > Burkholderiales > Burkholderiaceae_C > Pseudorhodoferax. Next base: position 4,664,099 of record CBDIIA010000003.1, on the reverse strand, counting down.
CTGGCGGCGCGGCCCGGCCGGTCGACGCGCAGCTTGCCGTTTTCTGCAACCGCCACGCGGAAGTCGGGAAACTGGTCGGTGATCTTGGTCGTGAGAAGGCGGTCCCAGCTGGGCGGGGCGCCGGAGCAGGCTGCCAGCGCCAGCGCTGCGCCCAGCAGGGCGGCGGTGGCGGCGAAACGCCGCGCCGGTCCTGTCGGGTGCGGTGGCATGGCAACGTGCCGCGGAGAGTCAGGGGTCATCGAGTTGAAAGCGCTGGGCTTGGCCGCATGTGAGGAGCAGACTCGCCTTTTGTCCGCATGTTCCCCATTTCCGCATTTCTGCTCGCCGCCGTCTGCGGCACCGCACTGCTGGTTGCGGCCTGCATCGCCGGCTGGCCCCTGGCTGCTGGCGCGCCGGCGCCAGCGCATCCGCAGTCGGCCGTTCCCGGCGGCGTGGAGGGCGATCCTGCAGCGGCGCGTGCCCTACCTGCGGCGCTTGCCGGCCGATCTGCAGCTGCAGTTGAAGAAACACATCCAGGTGTTCATTGCCGAGAAACCCTTCATCGGCTGCAACGGGCTGGTGGTTACCGACGAGATGCGCGTGGTGGTGGCGGCCCAGGCCTGCCTGCTGCTGCTGAATCGACCGACCGACCACTTCGCGAACCTGCGGCAGATCCTGCTGTACCCCAGCGCCTTCTTCGTCGACCGGGTGCAGACCGAGGCCGGCGGTGTGCTGCGCGACCAGCGGCAGGTGCTGGCCGGCGAGTCGTGGTCGCAGGGGCAGGTCGTGTTGTCGTGGGACGACGTGGAGCAGGGCGCGGCCATCGCCGACGACGGTCGCAATGTCGTGGTCCACGAATTCGCGCACCAGCTGGACCAGGCGGACGGCCACGCCAACGGCGCCCCGCGCCTGCCCCGCACGCGCGACCGGCGGCGCTGGACCCAGGTGCTCGACGCGGAGTACCAGCGGCTGCAGCGGCAGTTGGCCCTGGGCGAGCCCACGCTGCTGGGCGACTACGCCGCCACCAACCCGGCGGAGTTCTTTGCCGTCGCGGCCGAGGTCTTCTTCGAACAGCCGGCGCAACTGCTGCAGGAATGCCCGGCGCTGTACGCCGAACTGTCGGCGTACTTCTGCGTCGATCCGACGCTCTGGTAGGGGGTCAACTCCAGGTGGCCATCAGCAACAGCAGGATGATCACGCCATACGGGAAGGCCACCGTCGGCCGCAGCGCATTGGCCAGGTATTCGCTCAGCAGCCCGGCCGTGCCGGGTCGTCCTGCAACCCATTCGGTGTGGAGCTGGCATGCGCTGCCGGCCGGCGCGGCGCCATCGTGCAGCAGTGCCTCGACCCGCAGCAGGCGTGCCGCCAAGCGTGACTGGCTGGTCCGCAGGATCGCTTCCTGCAGCCACAGCACGGCGATCAGCACGCCGGTGGTGAGGGCGTCGAGGCCGACGGGCAGCGTCAACACGTACAGCGCGGGGGCTGCCAGCTTGATCCACAACGCACTGCGTTCGTAGTGCTCGCAGTCGCGCTGCAGCGTGCTCCATTCCCGGCCGAGCAGATCGGCTTCGCTCATTGGCATCTTGGTCGTTTCCTGGTTGGCGACAAGCGGCGAAGCATAGCGTGCCGGCGTTGCGTGGTGTCGCGGGTGTCGGCGTGGATGATGGGCGCGGCGGTGGGTGGTGCGCCCTGCGCCGACCGACGACGCCGGTCGCTGCGCGACTGCCCTGCGCTGCTCGCGCCGAGGGGGGACCCGCTCAAACTCGCTGCGCTCAAACAGTCGCGGGTCCTGATCCCCTCGACGCTGCGCTGCTCGGCGGCGTCCACGGCACGGCCCAGGGCGCACCACCCGCCGCCGTGGGCACGCTCTGAACGAACACACCTCTGGCTGCGCCGCGTGCTCGCGACCGCCGATCACCTCGCAGAATGCAGGGCGATCGCGCGGTCCTCGTCCAGGAGTGCGGAGCAATTCCAACATCGACCAAGCCCGGTATGCGGTGCGGCGTGGTCGATCCCTTGTGCGCCGCTGAGGAGCGCAGCCTGGTGCGGATCAGGGCTCGCGACTGTCTGAGCGAAGCGAGTTTGAGCGAGACCCCGCGCCAGGTGAGCACCGCAAGGCAGCCCGAAGGGCCGGTGCAGTAGGGTCGGCCGCGCCGTACCGCGGACCGGGCGTGCTTTCAATGGGCAGAGCCATGCCTCTTTTCACCACACAACACAGCACGGGCCCTTCCTCAGAACACCGGCTTGCGCTTCTCGATGAAAGCCTGCACCCCTTCCAGCGCCGAAGCCTCCATCATGTTGTTGGCCATCGTGGCGCCCGCGTCGGCGTAGGCCGCCTCGATGCCGATCTCGAGCTGGCGGTAGAACAGCGCCTTGCCCATGGCCAGGCCGACGCGCGGCTTGGCGACGATGGCCGAGGTCAGCGCGGCGACGGCGGCATCGAGCTCTTCGGGGGCGGCCACGCGGTTCACCAGGCCTTTGGACAGGGCCTCGTCGGCGCCGATGAACTCGCCCGTGACCAGCATCTCGAAAGCGGCCTTGCGGCCGAGGTTGCGCGACAGGGCCACGCTGGGCGTAGAGCAGAACAGGCCGAAGTTGATGCCGCTCACCGCAAAACGGGCATCGCTGGCGGCCACCGCCAGATCGCACATGGCCACCAGCTGGCAGCCCGCGGCTGTAGCCATGCCCTGCACCTTGGCGATCACCGGCACCGGCAGCCGCTGGACCGACAGCATCATGCGCGTGCACGACGCGAACAGGCGTTCGTAGTAGGCGAGCGATGGCTCGGCCCGCATCTGCTTCAGGTCGTGGCCGGCGCAGAACGCCTTGCCGGCTGCGGCCAGCACCACCACGCGCACCGCCGGGTCGTCGGCCAGGCCGTCCAGCGCAACCTGCAACGCGTGCAGCATGGCTTCGCTCAGGGCGTTGAAGGCATCGGGCCGGTTCAGCGTCAGCGTGACCACGCCGTCGTCGCTGCGTTCCTGCAGCACCAGGGTTTGTGGGGCAGCCATCGTGTCGTTCCCTCGTTCAGTGGTCGGCAGCGGCCTTGAACCGCTGGCGCAGTTCGAACTTCTGGATCTTGCCGGTCGAGGTCTTCGGGATCGGCTCGAAGCGGATGTCGCGCGGCAGCTTGTAGGCCGCCAGCAGCGTGCGGCAGTGGGCCACCAGTTCCTCGGCGCTGACGGTGGCGCCGGGCTTCAGTTCGACGAAGGCCACTGGCGCCTCGCCCCATTTGGCATCGGGCCGCGCGACCACGGCGCAGGCTTGCACGGCGGGGTGGCGGTACAGCGCGTCCTCGACCTCGATCGAGCTGATGTTCTCGCCGCCGCTGATGATGATGTCCTTGCTGCGGTCCTTGATGCGCGCGTAGCGGTCGGGCTCCATCACCGCCAGGTCGCCGGTGTGGAACCAGCCGCCGGCAAAGGCCGCATCCGTGCCGGCGGGGTTTTTCAGGTAGCCCTTCATCACGATGTTGCCGCGGAACATGATCTCGCCCATGGTCTCGCCGTCGGCCGGCACCTCGGCCATCGTGGCGGGGTCCATCACCGTCATGCCTTCCTGCAGCGGATAACGCACGCCCTGGCGGCCGTTCAGCCGGGCCTGCTCGCCGATGGAGGCGCCGGTCCAGGTCTCGCGCTGCACGGCGACCGCGGCCGGGCCGTAGATCTCGGTCAGGCCGTAGACGTGCGTCAGGTCGAAGCCGATGCGGGCCATGCCTTCGATCATCGCGGCCGGCGGCGAGGCGCCAGCGACCATGGCGCGCACCGGCAGGGCGATGCCGTCGCGCCATTCGGCCGGCGCGTTGACCAGCAGGTTGTGCACGATGGGCGCGGCGCAGTAGTGGGTCACGCCATGCGCGCGCATCGCATCGAGGATGGGCCGGGCCTCGACCCGGCGCAGGCACACGTGGGTGCCGGCCAGCATCGCCACCGTCCATGGAAAACACCAGCCGTTGCAGTGGAACATCGGCAGCGTCCACAGGTAGCGCGGGAAGTTCGGCATCGTCCAGGTGACCGCGTTCGACACCGCGTTGAGGTAGGCCCCGCGGTGGTGGGTGACCACGCCCTTGGGATCGCCGGTGGTGCCGCTGGTGTAGCTGACCGCGATGGCATCCCATTCGTCCTGCGGACCATCGAGGCGGGCCAGCGGCGGGTGGGCTGCGATCCAGGTTTCGTAAGCATGCGTGCCGATGCGCTCGCCGGGGCCGGTGTATTCGCTGTCGGCCACGTCGATCACCAGCGGCTGGCGCTTGAACTCGTCCTGCAGGATCTGCAGCGCACGGGCGATCGTCGGCGCGAACTCGGTGTCGGTGATCAGCACGGCGGTTTCGCAGTGGTGCATCTGCCAGGCCAGCAGCGCGGCGTCGAGCCGGGTGTTGAGCGTGTTCAGCACGGCATTGAGCGCGGGCACGGCGTAGTGCGCCTCGACCATCTCGGGCGTGTTGGGCAGCATCACGCTGACCGTGCTGCCGCGCGCGACACCGGCCGCTCGCAGCGCTGCCGCCAACCGGGCGGCGCGCTCGCGGGTCTGGGCCCAGGTGTAGTGGCGCCGGCCGTGCACGACGGCGGGCAGATCGCCGAACACTTCGGCGCTGCGTTCGACGAAGCTCACGGGGGACAGGGCGACGAAGTTGGCCGCGTTGCGGGCGAGGTGCTGGTCGTAGATGTTCATGGTGTCGGGGCGGCGGTGTTCGGGGGCGCGGGTCACGCCGTTGCGGCCAGGGCCTGGTCCAGGTCCCACAGGATGTCGTCGACGTGTTCGAGCCCGACCGACAGCCGCACCATGTCGGGCAGCACGCCGGCGGCGATCTGCTGGTCGGGCTCGAGCTGGCGGTGCGTGGTGCTGGCGGGGTGGATGATCAGCGTGCGGGTGTCGCCGATGTTGGCCAGGTGGCTCATGAACTGTGCCGACTCGATGAACTTCACGCCCGCTTCTACACCGCCCTTCACGCCGAACGCCAGCAGGCCCGACGCCGCCGGCCGGCCATCGAGGTGGCGCATCTGGCGGGCGACCAGCGCGTGTTGCGGGTGTTCGGGCAGCCCGGGGTAGTTGACCCAGCCGACGCGCGGATGCTGCTCCAGGAAACGCGCTACCTTGAAGGCATTGCTGCAATGCCGCTCCATGCGCAGCGGCAGCGTCTCCACGCCCTGCAGGATCTGCCAGGCAGCGATCGGCGCGAGGGCGGCGCCGTAGACGCGCAGCGTCTCCATGCGGGCGCGCATCGTGAACGCGAAATCGCCGAAGGTCTCGTGGAACTTCACGCCGTGGTAGCCCGGCGACGGCTCGGTCATGCCGGGGAACTTGCCGTTGTCCCAACTGAAGCTGCCAGTGGGCCGGCCGCCGTTGGGTCGGCCGCTCTCGACGATGACGCCGCCCAGCGTGGTGCCGTGGCCGGCCAGGTACTTGGTGGCCGAGTGCACCACGATGTCGGCGCCCAGCGCCAGCGGCTGGCACAGGTAGGGGCTGGGCACGGTGTTGTCGACCACCAGCGGCACGCCATGGGCGTGTGCCACGTCGGCCACGGCGGCGATGTCGAGCACCGTGAGGCTGGGGTTGCCCAGCGTCTCGGCAAACACCGCGCGGGTGTTGGGGCGCATCGCGGCGGCAAACGCCTCGGGTCGGGTGGCGTCGACGAAGCTGGTCTCGATGCCGAATTTCTTCAGGTTCACGGCCAGCATGGTGACCGTGCCGCCGTACAGCGCGCCAGCGGCCACCACATGGTCGCCGGCCTGCAGGATGGTCATCAGCGCCATCGCCTCGGCCGCCATGCCCGAGGCGCTGGCGACCGCGGCGCGCCCGCCTTCGAGCGCCGCCACACGCTCTTCCAGCGCGGCGACGGTCGGGTTGCTCAGGCGCGAATAGACGTTGCCGAAGGTCTGCAGGTTGAACAGGCTGGCCGCGTGGTCGGCACTGTCGAACACGAAGCTCGTGGTCTGGTAGATCGGCAGGGCGCGCGCGCCTGTCGCGGCATCGGGGATCTGCCCGGCGTGGATGGCCAGGGTCTCGGGCTGGAAGAGGTGGTCGGCCATGTGCGCGCGTCAGTGGAGGAACATCGGCTTCTTGGCCGAGATCACGCGGGTGTTCACGCCCGCCCAGTGCAGCCCGCCGAACAGGCGTGCGTGCTCGATCTTCACGCAGCGGTCCATCACGCTGTCGAGCCCGGCGGCCCGCACCAGTGCATCGGCCTCGGTGTTGACCACGCCGATCTGCTGCCACAGGCAGCGCGCGCCGATGCGAACAGCCTGCTGCGCGATCGGCAACACGTCGTCGGTGCGGCGGAACACGTCGACCATGTCGACCGGCTCGGGCAGATCCGCCAGGCTGGCGACGCAGGGCCGGCCCAGGATCTCGGAGCCCGCGTAGCGCGGGTTCACCGGGAAGATCTGGTAGCCGTGCTGTTGCAGGTACTTGGCGACGAAGAAGCTGGGCCGGTGCCATTCGGCCGAAAGCCCCACGATCGCCACGCGCCGGCACTGGTGCAGGATGCGGCGCAGGCTGCTGATGTCATCCATTGGTGTGTGTCTCCTCTCCAGCCTGCGTCCAGGCCTACCGCACACTGTACTGTGCCAAGACCGCCGCGGTTTGCGCCTGGTCAACAACTATGCAGAGGCGATCATGGCTTCACATAGTCGGAGATCACCTTCCACTTGCCGTCCTGGATCTGCGACAGCCGCGACAGGTCGTTGCCCAGGCGCTTGGTGGCCGAGTAGCTGCTGGGCGCCCCGCCGAACATGTCGGGCTCGAAGCTCATCGTGTCCATCGCCTTCACGAAGCTGTCGGTCGTGAGGTTGGGGCCGGCCTTCTGCGCGGCCTTGATGAACTGGTCGATGATGCTGTAGCCGTAGACCGAGAACACCGTGGGATCCTCGTTGAACTGGGTCTTGTACTTGTTGGCCCAGAAGCGGATCGGCTGTGAGGCTTCGTCGAGGTAGGGGTGCTGCACGGTCATCGTGGCGTACAGGCCGTCCATCGCCTTGCCGCCCAGCTTGTGGATCAGGTCGGTGTAGGCCGCGCTGGAGCCGAAGAAGGTGGGCGAGAAGCCGGTCTTGCGCGACTCGGCAATCGTGCCGATGGTCTCGCGGATGATGGTGCCCAGCACCACCATGTCGCAGCCGGCGGCCTTCATCTTCGCGACCTGCGACGAGAAATCGGTCGCGCCGCGCTTGAAACTTGTCTTCTCGGCCAGCTCCATGTTCATCTTCTTCATCGCCGCCTCGGCGCCACGCTGCACCTCGATGCCGAAGTCGTCGTCCTGGTAGATCGTGCAGACCTTCTTGGCGCTCTTCTCCTTCACCAGCTGCGGCAGCGTGATGCGGATCTGGTCGTAGTAGGTGGCGGCGAACGAGTACTTGAGCTTGTGGAACGGCTCGTACATCTCGCGCGCCGCGGTGATCGGAAAGAAGTTGACGATGTTCTTCTCGAACTGCACCGGCATCGACGCCATGTTCTGCGCCGTGCCCAGGTGGCCGGCCACGATGAAGACCTTGTCCTGGTTCACCAGCTTCTGCGCGGCCAGCACGGCCTTCTTCGGGTCGTAGCCATCGTCCTCCGCGATCAGCTTCAGCTTGCGGCCGTGCACCGAACCCTGTTCGTTCAGTTCGGCGATGCGCAGCAGCATGCCGTTGCGCGCCTGCTTGCCGTAGCCGGCCAGCGGCCCCGACATGTCCTGGATCGTGCCGATCAGGATCTCGTTCTTGCTCACACCCTGCTGCTGGGCCTGGGCGGGCGCGGTGGAAAGCGCCAGGGCGGCGAGGGTGGCCAGTGCGGTTGCGGTCTTCACATGCATGGTTGTCTCCTGTGGTGAATCGGATGGTGCGAACAACTACCGGTACATGGCTTCGATGCGCTCGGCATACTTCTTCTCGACCAGCTTGCGTTTGAGCTTCATCGTCGGCGTCAGCTCTTCGTCTTCGGCCGACAGCTGGGTCTCGAGCAGGAAGAACTTCTTGATCTGCTCGACCCGCGCGAACTTGAGGTTGACGCGGTCGATCTCGGCCTGGATCAGTTCCTGCACCTCGGCCGCACGCGTCAGGCTGGCGTAGTTGCTGAACGGCACGTCGCTATCCTGCGCGAACTTCTCGACGTTCTCCTGGTCGATCATGATGATCACCGTGAGGTAGGGCCGGCGGTCGCCGATCACCACGGCATCGGTGACGTAGGGCGAGAACTTCAGTTCGTTCTCGAGTTCGCTGGGCGTCACGTTCTTGCCACCGGCGGTGATGATGATGTCCTTCATCCGGTCGGTGATGCGGAAGTAGCCGTCGGCATCCATCGTGCCCACATCGCCGGTGTGCAGCCAGCCGTCGGCATCGATGGTCTCGGCGGTCTTCTCCGGCTGGTTCAGGTAACCCATGAAGACGTTGGTGCCGCGCACCAGGATCTCGCCGGTGGCGGGGTCGACACGCACCTCGTTGTAGCCGGTGGCCGGGCCGATCGAGCCGGGCCGCATGCGGTGGGCCGGCACGCCGGTCGATGCGCCGCAGGACTCGGTCATGCCCCAGACCTCCAGCATCGGCACGCCCAATGCCAGGTACCACTTGACCAGGTCGGGCGAGATCGGCGCGGCGCCGGTGACGCAGAAGCGCGCGCGGTGGATGCCGACAGACAAGCGCACGTTGTCCAGCGCCAGCCAGCGCGCGAGCATGAACTGGGCCTTTAGCAAGCCGCTCACCGCCTCACCGGCCAGCACCTTGTCGGCGATGCGCGTGCCCACGCCGATGCTCCAGCCGTAGGCGATCTGCTGCAGGCGGCTCGCTTCCTTCAGCGTGATCATCACGCCGGAGTAGAACTTCTCCCACACCCGCGGCACGGCGGTGAACACGGTGGGGGCGATCTCGCGCACGTTCTCGGGCACGGTCTCGGGGTTCTCGACGAAGTTCAGCACCGAGCCGGTGTACAGCGCGAAGTACTCGCCGCCTACGCGCTCGGCCACATGGCACAGCGGCAGGAAACACATGCGCTCGTCGGACTCGTCCTGCGCGATCAGCGTGTTGTAGCCGCGCACGGTGTGCACCAGGCTGCGGTGGCTGTGCATCGCGCCCTTGGGCTTGCCGGTGGTGCCCGAGGTGTAGATCAGGATCGCCAGGTCGTCGGGCCGGCAGGCGGCCACGCGCAGCGGCAGATGCTGCGGATGCGCCGCGTGGTAGGCGCGGCCGAGTTCGCGCAGCCGGTCGAGGCTGATCACACCGTCGTCGTGCAGGCCGCGCAGGCCGTCCATGTCGAACACCACGATCTTCTGCAGCCGCGGCAACTGCGGTCGCACTTCCAGCGCCTTGTCGAGCTGCTCGTCGTCCTCGACGAACAGCACGGTGGTGCCCGAGTCCTCGCACAGGTAGTGCACCTGCGTGGCGGCATCGGTCGGGTAGATGCCGTTCGCGACCCCGCCCACGCTCAGCACGGCCAGGTCGGCCAGTACCCATTCGATGACCGTGTTCGACAGGATCGACGCCGTGCTGCCCGGCGCGAAGCCCAGGCTCATCAGGCCGCCCGCGACCTCGCGCACCGCGTCGGCGGTCTGCGCCCAGGTCCAGCTGCGCCAGATGCCCAGCTGCTTCTGCCGCATCCAGACCTTGTCGGCCCGCTGCGCCGCCGCGTTCCAGAACATCGCGGGAATGGTGTCGCCGGCCATGACGACATCGGTCTTCGGCTGCAGCAGATCGAGGTTCCAGAGGCCTGTCATGTCCATGCACTCCGGCATTGGTTCAGGCGCACGCGGCCCAAGGGCGGTGCGGCGCGATCGCGTGAACACCGCGAGGCCGGCTTTGCCGGATCGCTGGTATTGCCCCCTTGCAAAGGGGGTTGGCGGAGCGACACGCAGTGCGCGAAGACTGGGGGATGTCGCAAGTTACCTCCAGTTTTTTTTCTTTTTCCAGCGCCGCTCGCCGCGCACGCCTTCGGCCTTCATGCCCAGGTAGAACTCCTTGATGTCCTCCTTCTCGCGCAGGCGGGCGCAGGTGTCCTGCATCACGATGCGGCCGTTCTCCAGCACATAGCCGTAGTCGGATGCGTTCAAGGCCATGTTGGCGTTCTGCTCGACCAGCAGGATCGTCGTGCCACGCTCGCGGTTGATGCGCACGACGATCTCGAAGATCTCCTTGGTCAGCTTGGGCGACAGGCCGAGGCTGGGTTCGTCGAGCAGGATCAGGTCGGGCGCGGCCATCAGCGCACGCGAGATCGCCAGCATCTGCTGCTGGCCGCCCGACAGCAGGCCGGCGTCCTGCGCCGCACGCTCGCGCAGGATCGGGAAGTAGCCGAACACGGCCTCGATGTCGCGCGCTACGCCGTCGCGGTCGCGCCGTGTGTAGGCGCCCATCGCCAGGTTGTCCCGCACGCTGAGCAGGGGAAACACTTCGCGGCCCTCGGGCACGTGCGACAGCCCCTGCTGCACGATCATGGCCGGGTCGCGCGCGGTGACGTCCATGCCCTTGAACTCGATCGAGCCCTTGCGCGGATCGATGATGCCGGAGATGGTCTTGAGGATGGTCGTCTTGCCCGCGCCGTTGCTGCCCAGCACGGTGGCGATCTCGCCGCGCCGCACCTGCAGGCTGATGCCGCGGATCGCCTTGATCGGGCCGTAGGCGCTCTCGACGTTGAGCAGTTTCAGCACCGGCTGGTCGCTGACGGGAGGGGGGACGTCACTCATCTGTGTTCTCCACGCCGCAGCGAAGAAACATCGTCCACCGTACCCAGATACGCCTCGATCACGCCCGGATCGTTCTGCACCTCACGCGGCGTGCCCAGTGCCAGCACCTCGCCCTGGTTCATCGCCAGCACGCGGTCTGACACCTTGGAGACGAGCGTCATGTCGTGCTCGACCATCAGCACCGTGATGCCGAGTTCGTGCCGGATGTCCTGGATCCAGAAGGCCATGTCGTCGGTTTCTTCGACGTTGAGGCCGGACGAGGGTTCGTCGAGCAGCAGCAGTTTCGGCTCGGTGCACAGCGCACGCGCCAGCTCGACCACCTTGCGCACGCCGTAGGGGAGGCCCGCGACCAGCGCGTCGCGGTGGTGCTGCAGATCGAGGAAGTCGATCACGCGCTCGGCCTTCTCGCGGGCATCGATCTCGGCGCGGCGCGCGGAAGGCGTGAAGAACAGGTCGCTCCACAAACCCGTCTTGCGGTGCGTGTGGCGGCCGATCAGCAGGTTGTGCAGCACGGTCGCGTGCTCGAACAGCTCGATGTTCTGGAAGGTGCGGGCGATGCCCAGCGAGGCGATGCGGTGTGCCGGCTGCGCGGTCAGCGGTTCGGAGCGGTAGACGATCTGGCCCGAGGTCGGCGTGTAGATGCGGCTGATCAGATTGAACACCGTGGTCTTGCCGGCGCCGTTCGGGCCGATCAGCGTGAACACCTCGCCTTCGCGCACGTCGAAGCTGACGTCGTTGACCGCCAGCACGCCTCCGAAACGCACGCTGAGATTCTTCGCCTGAAGAAGAGCGGTGGTCATTTCAGCCGATCCGATTTCTGGAAGGATTTCTGCCGCTTGAACAATCCTTTCCGGTAGAACGGAAAGCTCGCGAAGTAGGTGCGCACCTTGAGCCAGCGGCCGTACAGCCCCAGCGGCTCGAACAACACGAAGACGATCAGCACCACACCGTAGACGAAGCCCTGCAGCCCCGGCGCCTGGCCGATCGCCTCGGGCAGGTAGCCTTTCGACAGGCTGATCACCTGCGGCATCGAGATCAGGAAGATCGCCCCGAGAAAGGCGCCGTGCACCGAGCCCAGGCCGCCGATCACTACCAGCAGCAGCAGGTCGATCGACTGCAGGATGTTGAACTGGTCGGGCGAGATGAAGCTGAGCTTGTGCGCATACAGCGCGCCGCCGATGCCGGCCAGCGCCGCCGACAGCGCGAACGACAGCGTCTTGTAGCGCGCCAGGTGGATGCCCATGCTCTGCGCCGAGATCTCCGAGTCGCGGATCGCGACGAAGGCGCGGCCGGTGGGCGAGCGCAGCAGGTTCAGGATGGCGAGCGTGGCGACCACCGCGAGCAGCAGGCAGAGAAAGTAGAACTCGGTGCCGGTGTCGAGCTTCCAGCCCCACATCGCCGGCGCCTTCAGGTGCAGTCCGGTGTTGCCGCCGGTCACGCTCTCCCAGCGGGCGAACACTTCCTCGACGATGAAGCCGAACGACAGCGTGGCGATGCCGAGGTAGATGCCCTTCACGCGCAGCGCCGGCAGGCCGACCATCACGCCGACCACGGCCGACAGCAGGCCCGCCATCACCAGCGCGAACGGAAACGGCCAGCCCATGTTGGTCAGCACGCCCTGCGTGTACGCACCCACGCCCAGGAAGGCGGCGTGGCCGATCGAGAACTGCCCGGTGAAGCCGGCCAGCAGCATCAGCCCGAGCCCGGCGATCGCGTAGATCAGCACGAAGGTCACCTGCGCCAGCCAGTATTCCGGAATGGCCCAGGGCGCGGCCAGCAAGGCCAGCAGCAGCGCGCTGTACCAGAAGCGGTGCCCGCCGTGCTTGGCCAGGTCGATGTCCTGGCCGTAGTCGGTCTTGAAGATGAAACGCATCTAGACCTTCTTGCGCAGTTGCTCGCCGAACAGGCCGTTCGGGCGCACCATCAGCATGATCAGCACGACGATGTAGGCCGCCGTGTCCTTGAAGCCATCGGGCAGATAGAAGCCCGACAACGACTCGACGATGCCGATCACCAGCCCGCCAACGATCGCGCCAGGCAGGCTGCCGAAGCCGCCCACCACCGCGGCCGGGAACGCCTTGAGCCCGATCAGCCCCATGTTCGCGTGCACGAAGGTGATGGGCGCCAGCAGCAGCCCGGCCACCGCCGCCACCGCGGCGGCCAGGCCCCAGACCATGCCGTTCAGGCGCCTCACCGGGATGCCCATGTAGTAGGCCGCCAGCTGGTTCTGCGACGCCGCCTGCATCGCAATGCCGAGCTTGCTGTAGCGGAACATCGCGAACAGCAGCGCGCATAGCACGGCGGTGGTGGCGATCACCGCCATCTGCTCGACGTTGAGCACCAGCGTGCCGACGTTCCAGATCTGGTCCTTGTAGGGCACGGGCAGCGTGTGCGTCTCGGTGCCGAGCTGCGGGATCATCGTGATCAGGCCACGCGCCACGTAGCCGATGCCGATGGTCAGCATCACGATCGAGAACGCGGGCTGGCCCAGCACCGGGCGGATCACGATGCGCTCGAGCAGCATGCCGAACAGCGCCATCGCGACCACGGCACACACGGCGGCGAGCCAGAAGGTGAAGCCCAGCAGCGTCATCGCACCGAAGCCGCAGAACGCGCCCAGCATCATCAGCTCGCCCTGCGCGAAGCTGACCGTCTCGGTGGCCTTGTAGATCAGCACGAAGCCGAGCGCGATCAGGCCGTAGATGCAACCCTGCGCGATGCCGCTGATCACGAGCTGGACAAACTGCACCCTGTCTCCTGGATTGTTTGAGCGGTTTATATCTGTGGGGGGTGGCGCTGTCTTCAGGGTTCATCCCCATACGGCTGCCGCGGAAGCCCTCTCTAATGGTTTTCATGGAGCCGAACGTCACCACCACCCGCCACGGCGCGGTCACCGTCGTCACGATCGACCGACCGCAGCGGCGCAACGCCGTCGATGCCGCGACGGCGCACGCATTGCACGCGGCCTTTGTCGCCTTCGAGGATGACCCCGACGCGCGGGTGGCCGTGTTATGTGGTGCGCAGGGCCACTTCTGTGCGGGCTGGGATCTGCAGGCCGGCGCGCAGCTGGCGGCCCAGGTCGAGCACGGCGGCGGCCCGCTGGAAGAGCTGGAGTTCGCACCCGGCGACGTGCGCCCGCCGGGGCCGATGGGCCCGACACGGCTTGCCCTGTCCAAGCCCGTGGTGGCAGCGGTCAGCGGCGCGGCCGTGGCCGGCGGCATGGAACTCGCGCTGTGGTGCGATCTGCGCGTGATGGAAGAGGACGCCTACTTCGGCGTCTACTGCCGCCGCTTCGGCGTGCCGCTGATCGATGGCGGCACGGTGCGGCTGCCGCGCATCGTCGGCATGGGGCGGGCGATGGACCTGATCCTCACCGGCCGGCAGGTGTTGGCCGACGAGGCTTTGCAGATCGGCCTGTGCAACCGCGTCGTGCCGCGCGGGCAGGCGCTGGAAGCCGCACTGGCGTTGGCGCAGGACCTGTGCAGGTTCCCGCAGCGCACGATGCTGGCCGACCGTGCCAGCGCCTTCGCGCAATGGGATCTGCCGATGGCCGAAGCGCTGCACCAGGAGTGGCAGCGCGGCAAACAGTGCATCGCCGGCGGCGTGCAGGGGGCGGCCCGTTTCGTCGACGGCGAGGGCCGCCACGGGCGCTTCTAGGGAATCAGGGGCCTGGCGTGGGAACAGGGACCGGCACCGGCCGCGGCTTGCCGTTCTCGTCGATCGCCACGTAGGTCAGCGAGGCTTCGGTCACCTTGATGTAGCGGCCCTGCTGCTGGAAACGTTCGGCGTAGACCTCGACCCGCACGGTGATCGAGGTGCGGCCGATGCGCGTGAGCGTGGCGTAGAACGAGAGGATGTCGCCGATGCGCACCGGCTGCTTGAAGATGAACTGGTTCACCGCCACGGTGGCCATGCGCCCCTGCGCATAACGCGCCGGCACCACCGAGCCCGCCAGGTCGACCTGCGCCATCACCCAGCCGCCGAAGATGTCGCCGTTGGCGTTGCAGTCGGCGGGCATGGGGATGACCTTCAGCACCAGCTCCATGTCGGTCGGCAATTGGGTGGGGGCGCTTGAATTCGAGGACATGGGGGACAATCTGGAGACAACAACAGCTTCCGATTGTCCCCGATGCGCCGCTCAGGCGAACTTGCCCCTCTCGCCGCCACGCCGGCCGCCGCGTCCGCGGCCTCTGCTTCCGCTGCCCCCCCTCGCCGTTCCGACTGGGCCGCACTGCGCCGCCTGCAGCCTTATCTGTGGGCCTACAAGTGGCGCGTGGTGGCGGCGCTGTCGTTCATGGTCGCGGCCAAGCTGGCCAACATCGGTGTGCCGGTGCTGCTGAAAAACCTGGTCGATGCGATGAGTCCGTCCGGCGGCAAGGTCGGTGCCGCGATCGTCAGCGCGCCGGCCCTGGTGGTGGTGCCGGTGGCGCTGCTGCTGGGCTACGGGCTGCTGCGGTTGTCGACCTCGCTGTTCACCGAGCTGCGCGAGCTGGTGTTCGCCAAGGCCACCGAGGGTGCGGCCCGCACGATCTCGCTGCAGGTGTTCCGGCACCTGCACGCGTTGAGCCTGCGTTTCCATCTGGAGCGGCAGACCGGCGGCATGACACGCGACATCGAGCGCGGCACGCGCGGCGTGCATTCGCTGATCTCGTATTCGCTCTACAGCATCGTGCCCACGCTGATCGAGGTGGTGCTGGTGCTGTCGCTGCTGGCGGTGAAGTTCGATGCCTGGTTCGCCTGGATCACGCTGATCGCGCTGGCGGTCTACGTCACCTTCACCGTGACGGTGACCGAGTGGCGCACGCAGTTCCGCAAGAAGATGAACGAGCTCGATTCCACCGCGCACAGCCGCGCGATCGACTCGCTGCTGAACTACGAGACGGTCAAGTATTTCAACAACGAGGAGTTCGAGGCCCGCCGCTACGACGAGAACCTCGACCGCTACCGCAAGGCGGCCGTCAAGAGCCAGAACACGCTGAGCCTGCTGAACACGGGGCAGCAGTTGATCATCGCGACCGGTCTGGTGGCGATGCTGTGGCGCGCGACGCAGGGCGTGGTCGACGGCCGCATGACGCTGGGCGACCTGGTGATGGTCAACGCCTTCATGATCCAGCTCTACATTCCGCTCGGCTTTCTGGGCGTGATCTACCGCGAGATCAAGCAGAGCCTGACCGATCTCGACAAGATGTTCGTGCTGATGGAAAAAGAGCGCGAGATCGCCGATCCGCCGGGGGCTCAGCCGCTGCAGTTGCCCGGCATGTCGCGCGCGGCATGGCAGGCCGTGCAGTTCGGCACAGCCGCCGCCGGTGTCTCGACCGAAGGCCTGGCACACGAGCCCAGCCACGCCGATGTCGCGTTCGAGCATGTGCACTTCGCCTACGACCCGGCGCGGCCGATCCTGCACGACATCAGCTTTCGGATTCCCGCGGGCAAGACGGTGGCGGTGGTCGGCCCGTCGGGCTCGGGCAAGTCGACATTGGCACGGCTGCTGTTCCGCTTCTACGATGTGCAGCAGGGTACGATCCGGATCGCCGGCCAGGACATCCGCGCGGTGACCCAGGCCAGCGTGCGCCAGGCCATCGGCATCGTGCCGCAGGACACGGTGCTGTTCAACGACACGGTCGAATACAACATCGCCTACGGCCAGCCCGGCGCGACGCGGGCGCAGGTGGAGGCAGCGGCCAGGGCGTCGCGCATCCATGACTTCATCAGCGCGATGCCGCTGGGCTACGGCACGATGGTCGGTGAGCGCGGGCTCAAGCTGTCGGGTGGCGAGAAGCAGCGCGTGGCAATTGCCCGCACGCTGCTGAAGGACCCGCCGATCCTGATCTTCGACGAGGCCACCTCGGCGCTGGACTCGGCCAACGAACGTGCGATCCAGGCCGAGCTGCAATCGGTGGCGCAGAACAAGACCACGCTGGTCATCGCGCACCGCCTGTCGACCGTGGTCGACGCGCACGAGATCCTGGTGATGGACGCGGGGCGCATCATCGAGCGCGGCACGCATGCGGATCTGCTGGCGCTGCACGGGCGCTACGCCGAGATGTGGGCGCTGCAGCAAAGCAGTGACTGATGCGGCAGCACCGCCATAATCGTTTGCATGGAAACCAAGTGGCTCGAAGACTTCGTCAGCCTCGCTGAAACCCGCAGTTTCAGCCGTTCGGCGACCTTGCGGCATGTGACCCAGCCAGCGTTCTCGCGCCGCATCCAGGCGCTGGAAGCCTGGGCCGGCACCGATCTGGTCGACCGCAGCTCCTACCCGACGCGGCTGACCCCCGCAGGCGAGACGCTCTACGCGCAATCGCTCGAGATGCTGCAGGCCCTGCAGAGCACCCGTGCGATGCTGCGCGGCCACAACTCGGCCGGGCACGACGTGATCGAGTTCGCGGTGCCGCACACGCTGGCGTTCACGTTCTTCCCGGCCTGGGTGTCGAGCCTGCGCGAGAAGTTCGGGCCAATCAAGAGCCGGCTGATCGCCCTGAATGTGCACGACGCCGTGATGCGGCTGGTCGAAGGCAGCTGCGACCTGCTGATCGCCTACCACCACAGCTCGCAGCCGTTCCAGCTGGCGGCCGACCGCTACGAGATGGTGAGCCTGGGCCAGGAGGTGATGTCGCCCTACGTGAAGACCGACGCCGACGGCGAGCCGATGTTCCAGCTGCCCGGGCGGCCCAACCAGCTGCTGCCCTATCTCGGCTACGCGCCAGGCGCCTACATGGGCCAGGTGGTCGACCTGATGCTCAAGCAGTCGCCGACGCCGATCCACCTCGACCGGGTCTACGAGACCGACATGTCCGAGGGCCTGAAGGCGATGGCGCTCGAGGGCCACGGCATCGCTTTCCTGCCCTACAGCGCAGTCAAGAAGGAGCTGCGCGCGCGCAAGCTGGTCAGCGCCGCGCCGGCCGGCATGCAGGGCATGGAGATGACGCTCGACGTGCGGGCCTACCGCGAGAAGCCGGTCGGGCCTGCGGCCACCAAGCGCACGGCAGAGGCGCTGTGGAACTATCTGGCCGGTCCCAAGGCGAAGCCTTGAGCCTGCGGCGTTGCTGTCGGTGTGGTGCGGCGTGGCGTCGTGCGGCGAGGGCTGTGACGGGGTCGTCCACAGGGCAGCACGCGGCGATACTTGTGCGATGTGTAGCGATCAGCTTACATTTTTGACATCGATCGATGTGTCAATGGCATGACCGATTGGCATACAGCGTGCTTGTACATGTCGGTGATGCAACATCAAATACAGCTTGTTCGATGCGGTGCCATGCACCAGTCTGATACTCCATCTGTCTCCGCGAGTGAGCCACCGCTTACCTACCCGCAGGCACAAAGGCTGCTTTGAGTCACGCATCCCGCAACAACGGGATTGACCGGAGCGCACCAGGTTTGGGCATCCGGGTAATCCCGCAAAGCGATTTTCCTAATATTGGGGTCTTATCCCTTTCACGCTTTTCACAAGGAGCTCACATGAAAAAGCAAATCCTGGCACTCGCCATCGCGGCCCTCGCCGCAGGCGGCGCCCTGGCACAAGGCACCGACACACTCGCGAAGCTCAAGGCCAGCGGTAGCATCAGCCTGGGCGTGCGCGACTCGTCCGCGCTGTCGTACACGCTGGGCAATGGCAAGTATGTCGGCTTCCACACCGAGATGGGCGAGCGCATCATTGCCGACCTCGGCAAGCAGGTCGGCAAGACGCTGACCATCAACTACACGCCGGTCACGTCGCAGAACCGCATTCCGCTGGTGCAGAACGGCACCGTCGACCTGGAGTGCGGCTCGACCACCAACAACGCCACGCGCCAGAAGGACGTGTCGTTCGCGATGACCACCTACGTCGAGGAAGTGCGCATCGCCGTCAAGGCCAACTCGGGCATCACCGCGATCAAGGACCTGAACGGCCGCAACGTCGCCACCACCACCGGCACCACGTCGGTGCAGACCCTGCGCAAGAACGAACGCGCCACTGGCGTCGACTTCAAGGAAATCATGGGCAAGGACCACTCCGACAGCTTCCTGCTGCTGGAATCGGGCCGCGCCGATGCGTTCGTGATGGACGGCTCCATCCTGGCCGCCAACATCTCCAAGGCCAAGAACCCGGCCGACTTCAAGATCGTCGGCGAAGTGCTGTCGGTCGAACCCATCGCCTGCATGATGCGCAAGGACGACGTCGCGTTCAAGAAGGCCGTGGACGACAGCATCAAGCGCCAGGTGGCCGATGGCTCGCTGGCCAAGCTCTACGACAAGTGGATGATGCAGCCGGTGCCGCCGACCAACACCAAGATCGGCCTGCCGTTGTCCGACAGCACCAAGGCCGCCTGGGCCAACCCGAACGACAAGCCGATGGAAGACTACGTCAAGAAGTAAGCACACCGCAGTGCACCAGGGACGCCCGCCATGTCACGCGGGCGTTTCTTTATACGGCTGGAATCGAATAACGTTTGAGCGAGGAGTTTCCGATGGGAAATTGGGATTGGCAGGTGTTCCTGCAGGATCCGGGGGGCAAGATCCCGACCTACTGGCAATGGATGTTGTCCGCCTGGGGCTGGACCATTGCCGTGGCGCTGTCGGCGCTGGTCGTGGCGCTGCTGCTGGGCTCGCTGGTCGGCGTGATCCGCACGCTGCCCGACAGCCCGATGCTGGTGCGCATCGGCAACGCCTGGGTCGAACTGTTCCGCAACATCCCGCTGCTCGTCCAGATCTTCCTGTGGTACCACGTGGTGCCCGCGTTGATCACGCCGATGCGCGACGTGCCGCCGTTCATCCTGGTGGTGCTGGCGCTGGGCTTCTTCACCTCCGCGCGGATTGCCGAGCAGTTGCGCGCCGGCATCCAGGCGCTGCCGCGCGGGCAACGCTATGCCGGGATGGCGGTCGGCTTCACCACGCCGCAGTACTACCGCTACGTGATCCTGCCGATGGCCTACCGCATGATCCTGCCGCCGCTCACCAGCGAGTCGATGAACATCTTCAAGAACTCGTCGGTGGCGTTCGCCGTGTCGATCGCCGAACTCACGCAGTTCGCGATGCAGGCCGGTGAGGAAACGGCCCGCCCGGTCGAGATGTACCTCGGCGTGACCATCCTCTACGTGATCTCGGCACTCACCATCAACCGCATCATGACCTTCATCGAGAAGAAGACGCGCGTGCCAGGCTTCGTGGCTTCCGGCGGAACGGGAGGCCACTGATGTTCAATCTCGACTTTTCGTTCTACAACTGGAACGTCATCACCAACTTTGTCGCCAAGGGCTTCTACTTCAGTGTGGTCCTGACGATCGTGGCGACGCTGGGCGGCATCGTCTTCGGAACGCTGCTGGCGCTGATGCGGCTGTCGGGCAAGAAGTGGCTGGACGCGCCGGCTGCGATCTACGTCAACGGCATGCGCAGCATTCCGCTGGTGATGATGATCCTGTGGTTCTTCCTGCTGGTGCCGTTCCTGATCGGTCGTCCCATCGGCGCGGAGTGGTCGGCGGTGATCACCTTCATCGCCTTCGAGGCGGCCTACTTCAGCGAGATCATGCGTGCCGGCATCCAGTCGATCGCCCGGGGCCAGGTGTTCGCAGGCCAGGCGCTGGGCATGACCTATTCGCAGAACATGAAGCTGGTGATCCTGCCGCAGGCCTTCCGCAACATGCTGCCGGTGCTGCTGACGCAGACCATCATCCTGTTCCAGGATACGTCGCTGGTCTACGCGATCGGTGCCTACGATCTACTCAAGGGCTTCGAGACCGCCGGCAAGAACTTCGGCCGGCCGATCGAGGCCTACCTGTTGGCCGCGGTCGTCTACTTCGTGCTGTGCTACGTGCTCTCGTACTTCGTGAAGCGCCTGCACAAGAAGATCGCGATCATCCGTTGAACACTGCGTTATTCATGATTCTGGAGAAAACACATGGCTGAAAAAATGATCGAGATCAAGGACGTCTCCAAGTGGTACGGTCCGGTCCAGGTCCTCAACAACTGCTCGGTCAGCATCGCCAAGGGCGACGTGGTGGTGGTGTGCGGGCCGTCGGGCTCGGGCAAATCCACGCTGATCAAGACCGTGAACGCACTGGAGCCGATCCAGAAGGGCGAGATCACGGTCAACGGCATCAAGGTCAGCGACCCGACCACCGACCTGCCCAAGCTGCGTTCCCGGGTCGGCATGGTGTTCCAGCACTTCGAGCTGTTCCCGCACCTGTCGGTGACCGAGAACCTGACCATCGCCCAGATCAAGGTGCTGGGCCGCACGGCCGACGAGGCCAAGACCCGCGGCCTGAAGATGCTCGACCGCGTGGGCCTGATGGCGCACAAGGACAAGTTTCCCGGTCAGCTGTCCGGCGGCCAGCAGCAGCGCGTGGCGATCGCGCGCGCGCTGTCGATGGACCCGATCGTGATGCTGTTCGACGAACCCACTTCCGCCCTCGACCCCGAGATGGTGGGCGAGGTGCTGGACGTGATGGTGTCGCTGGCCAAGGAAGGCATGACCATGATGTGCGTGACCCACGAGATGGGTTTCGCGCGCAAGGTCGCCAGCCGCGTGATCTTCATCGACGTGGGCGGCAAGATTCTGGAAGACTGCTCGAAGGACGAGTTCTTCAGCCACCCCGAGAACCGCCAGCCACGCACCAAGGACTTCCTGAACAAGATCCTGGCGCACTGAACAAAGCCCCGCAACGCGGGGCTTTTTTGGGGTAGGTCGGTGCGGCGGACGTCAGAGGCTGAGAGTTTTTTGGCCGTGCCCGGAAGGTGCGTCAAAACGCGCCGGATCTAGGCGCAAAGCACAGCCATAGCTCGGGCTATGGCGAGCATTTGCAACGACGAGCTGGTGTGTTTTGGCGTGCAAGGCGGGCATGGAGGAAAGACTCTCAGCCTCTCAGTCCAGCTTGATGCCCTGTGCCTTGATGATCGGTCCCCAGCGGCCCGACTCCGCGCGCGACAGCGCATGGAACTGCTCCGGCGTGCCCGGCATCGCGTCCATGCCGAAATCGCTGAAGCGTTTCTGCACGGCGGGCGCGGCAAATGCGCGGTTCAGCTCGCTGTTGAGGCGGGCCACCACGGCCTGCGGCAAGCCGGCCGGGCCGAGTACACCCTGGAATGCGAAGACCTCGGTATTGGGTACGCCGACCTCGGCCAGCGTGGGCACGTTGGGCAGCAGCTTCGAGCGCGTGGCCGAGCCGATGGCCAGCACCCGCACCTTGTTCGACTGCATGATGGACAGGCCGGACGCCAGGTCCAGGAACATGCAGGGCACCTGCCCGCCCATCACGTCGGCCATCGCCGGTGCCGCGCCGCGGTAGGGGATGTGGGTGAGAAACGTCCCGGTGCGGTTCTTGAACATCTCCATCGCCAGATGGTGCGGTGAACCGTTGCCGGGCGATGCGTAGTTGACCTTGCCGGGGTTGGCTTTCACGTAGGCCAGGAACGCCTTCAGATCCTGCGCAGGAAAGTCGGGGTGCACCACCAGCGCCAGCGGGAATTTGCCGATCGCGCCGATGTAGCTGAAGTCCTTGTCGGGGTTGAAGGGCAGCTTGCCGAACAGGTGCTCGTTGAAGGCCAGCACGGCGTTGTCGGCCGACAGCACGGTGGTGCCGTCGGGCTTGCTCTTGGCCACCAGGTCGGCGCCGATGTTGGTCGACGCACCGGGCCGGTTGTCGATCACGATCTGCTGGCCCAGGCCTTGCCGCATGGCTTCGGCCAGCGTGCGGGCGATCACGTCGGTGCCGCCACCTGCCGGGTACGGCACGACCCATTTGATCAGTTGGTCGGGGTAGCCCTGGGCCTGCGCCCAGGGCATGGCTGCGCCCATGGCGCTGGCGACGCCCAGCGTCTTGACAAAATTTCTGCGATGCATGGAATGTCTCCTGTAACTTTCGAATGATTCAGTGGGAAGCGGGTTGGCCGTCGGTGTCTTCGCCCGAGGCGGACAACGAGGGCATCGGCAGATCGCGCAAGGCGTCGGCCAGCGCGGCGCTGCAGCGTGCCTCGTCGCCCACCTGCTCGAACAGCAGCAATGCCAGCCGTGCCAGAAAGAGCGACTCGCGCTGCGGGCCTGCCTCGGTGATGGCACGCGCGCATGCTGCGTAGATACGGTCGCGGGCCTCGGGCGTCCAGGTGCTCATGCGGGCTCCCCTCCAGTGGGTGCAGTCAGTCCGGCGGCACGGGCCAGGGCGGCTTGCAGCGCCCCGCGCGGCAGTTGGCGCCAGCGCGCCGCCACATGGCCGTCCGGCCGCAGCAGGTACACCGCGCCCGTCTTTTCGTCGGTATCGTCGCCCGTGCCGAGTGCGGCGAACGCGGGTGCGTTGTCCGCATCGCGCCGCAGCGACTGCACCACGAACGGCAGCGCGTGGGTTGCGGCCATCGCGCGTGCGGCATCGATCTCGTCGGCCGGGGCCGGGTCTGCGGAGCCCGGCGCGGCCAGCACCAGCAGCGTGAATACCGGCCCGATCAGGTCGGTCAGATGGCGCCCCGGTGCCAGCTGCAGATCGGCCATCACATCGCCCGGCCCCGGCCCTGCGGGCAGGGCGTCGCTCGCACTTGACAGTGGCGAGGGGGCATAACTCACCGCCTGGGTCTGGCGCGGGTTGATCAGCGCGGCAATGCCGCGGTGCGCGCCCGAGAGCGACAGCGCCGCCTCACGCAGCAGATCGAACCCGCGCGACGGCGGCGACATGAACTCGGTGCTGCGCATCGCGCTGTCGGCGTTGATGTGAAAAGCCGCGATGCGTTCGCTGGAGTAGGTGTCGAGCAGCGTGCTGTCGCACGCGCCGCGTGCCACCAGGGCCAGCTTCCATGCCAGGTTGTCCGCGTCGTCGAAGCCCGAGTTGAGGCCGCGCACGCCGAAGATCGGCATCGCGTGCGCAGCGTTCCCGGCGAACAGCACGCGGCCGTGGCGGTAGCTCTCCAGGCTCATCGCGCCGGCGCGGTAGACCGAGCTCCACACCGTCTTCCACGGCAGATGGCCTTCGCCGATGGCGTCCAGGTGCCGCTGCACGAACTCGGCGATGGCGGCGGGCTGCAATGCTTCCTCGGTGCTCTGGCCGACGCGCAACTGGTAGTCGATGCGCCAGATGTCGTCGGGCTGGCGGTGCATCAGCACGGTCGAGCCGGGGTTCCAGGGCGGGTCGAACCAGGCGCGCCGTTCGGTGGGGTGCGTGCTGTGCAGTTCGATGTCGATGATCACGTAGCGCCCTTCGTAGGCCGTGCCTTCCAGCACCAGTCCGAGCGCCTTGCGCACGAAGCTCTGGCCGCCGTCGCAGCCCACCAGCCAGTCGGCGCCGAGCGTGTAGGTGCCCAGGGCATTGCGGGCCTGCAGCGTGACGCCCTGCGCCTGCGGCTCCAGCGCCGTGAGTTCGGTGCCCCAGCGGATATCGATCAGCGCCTCGCCGGCGTGGTTGCGCCGCATGATCTCGTCGAGCAGGTAGTGCTCGATGTAGTACTGCTCCAGGTTCACCATCGGCGGCAGCTTCTGCCGTGCATCGTGTGGCATCTCGAAGCGGAACACTTCGTCGGTCTTGTAGAAGCTGCGCCCGCCGGTCCAGGGCAGGCCCTTGGCCAGGAAGGCCGGCAGCGTGCCGAGCCGCTCAAGGATTTCCAGGCTGCGCCGCGAGATGCAGGCCGCGCGGCTGCCCACGCACACCGTGTCGTCGGCCTCCAGGATGACGCTGCGCACGCCGTGGTTGGCCAGGCCGAGCGCCAGCGCCATGCCCACCGGCCCGCCGCCGGCGATCACGACCGGGTGGCGATGCGGCTCGGCGCCGTCGACCAGCGTCGGCAGGCGTGGCGCGAAGCGGGTGTAGTGGAACGCGCCGACGGATGGCGGCAGTGCCGCATCCATGACCGGCGGCAACGGGCCGCTCGCGGCGTCGCCGGGGCGCGCCGCCAGGGCGCGGGCTTGCGAAGTATTCATGCTTTCTCGAGCCAGGCCCGCATCGCGTCGGCCGACTGCGCCACCAGCGCGGGCTGCTGCGCCAGGTAGTGGTTGCCGCCGCGTACCGTGACTTCGGCGAGGCGCGGGCCGGCGGCTTCGCGCCACAGGGCCGCCGTGCTGGGAAAGGTCGAACCGTCGGCCGTGTGCGTCATCAGCAGCACCGGCACCGAGGTGCGAGCCAGGCAGGCAGGCCCGTCGGCCTGCGAGGCGGACGACCATTGCGATAGCCACGAGCGCAGGGTGTTGAAGCGGCCCATGGCGTTGGCGGCGTAGTTCACCGTGCGTGCGTCGCCCCAGATCGAGCCCACCGGCCGGTCGTTGGCGTCGAGCGTCAGATCGAGAAAGCGCGGGTCGCTGTGCGTGCGGTGGACCAGAAAGGTCTGGTCGGCCGGCGCGCCGGGCGTGGCGCGCAGCATGCGCAGCCGCCGCCAGACCCAGGCCTCGATGCGGTCGCGCCGTGCCCGCTGGGCGGCCCGGAACCGCGCCACGAAGTCGGCGCTGAACGGCGCGCCCTCGTGGCCGCCGTACAGGTCGAAGGCCGGATCCGTGGCCAGCGGGTCGGCCTCGTCGACCACCGACGGATCGAGCCACTCGACCAGCAGGCGCGAGCGCCCCGCGTGCGCGGCCGACAGCATCAGCCCGTCCACGGGCGGCAGGTCGGCTGGCGACAGGTGCGTGGGCAGGCCGTCGACGAAGTGGGTGGCCGTCAGCGATTCGGCCTGCGACTGGTAGAAGGCCGCCAGCGCGGCGCCGCCGGAGTTGCCCACCAGCACCACCTTGCGGTAGCCCTGCGCGCGCAGCCATCGCACGCCGGCGCCCAGGTCCTGCAGCACGGTCTCCATCAGCAGCATGGTGTCGTTGCCGGCGTAGCGCGAGTTCAGGCCCAGGCAGGCGATGCCGCGCTGCGCCAGCGGCGCCAGCAGGTAGTGGCCCATGAAGTTGCTGGTCGGGTGCATCACGATGGCCGCCATCTCACGGCTGTCGCCGGCGGCACGTGTGAGCGCGCCGAAGATGCGCGGGCGCAGCGCCTGCAGGCCGGACTGGCTTTCCATCGTCACGCCCGGCTGGACGTCGATGGTGACGAGTTCGGGCTCAGCCACCTTGGGCTGCGGTCTGAGGCCGTGGCGCGCGTTGCGACGCGCGCAGCTGCGTCCATTCGGCCAGTGCGCTGTGCGCTTCGCGCGCGAAGCGGTCGAGCATCGCGGGGGTCGCCAGCTGGATGGTCAGCTCGAGCCGCAAGCCGTTGGGGTCGAAGAAGTAGATCGAGTGGATGAACCCGTCGTGGTCGGTGATGCCCAGCACCTCGATGCCATGGGCTTCGAGCCGGGCCTTCATGTCGGCCAGGGCTGCGGTCGAATCGACCCGCAGCGCGATGTGGTTGACCCAGGCCGGCGTGTTGGGCGAGGGCAGCGCGGCGGTGTCGTCGCCCAGGTCGAAGAACGCGATGTTCGACCCATCGCGCATCTGGAAGAAGATGTGCACGTAGGGGCAGTACTCGCCGGTCGAGGGCACGATGTCCTTCTTGATCAAGTGGACCAGCGGCAGGCCGAGGATGTCCTCGTAGAAATGGCGCGTCTCTTCGGCGTCGCGGCAACGCCAGGCGAAATGGTGGAGGCCTTGAACGGGGTGGAGCAGTTGCATGGTGGAGGGATTGTCCCGATGACACCCACGTCGCCGTGTCATAACTTCGTACGACGTAGTTACCCTGGGTGCTCCCGCTTGTCCTTGTTTCTTTTCCTGCGATGAAGCCGCGCCGCATCCGCCCCCCCGCCCCCGACGCCACGCTGTCGGCCCACATCGCCGTCGGCCTCTTGGCCGGCGTCGGCACCCATCAGCTGGCTGGCGGTTTTCTGGCCGCGATGCAGCGGCTGATGCCACTGACCTTCTGCACGGTGTTTGGCATTGCCGCCACCGGCCGTGTGGTCACGGTGTCCACCGCAAGCAACTACGGCGACGCGGCAGCGCTGACGAGCGAGCGCTACATCGCCAGCCGCTTCGACCTGCTCGACCCCAACATGGTGTGGCTGGCGGCCCGCAAGCTGCCGGCGGCACCGCAGCTGTGGTTGAGCCACCAGCGCGCCGAGGAGGTGGCCGACCCCCATTACCGCGCCATCTGCTACGGCGACGTGGGCATCCGCGAGCGGGCTTCGGTGCTGTTGCTGCTGCCGCAGGGCCAGCGCGCCGCGGTGAGCTTCTACCGCAGCCTGGCGCTGCCGCCGTTCAGCGCCGCCGAGTTCGCGTTGATCGAGCGCCACGCGGCCTTGCTGGCGGAAGCCACCGCCGCCCACAGCCGCGGGCGCGTGGCATCGGCCGACCCGGCCTTGGTGGCGTCGGCCGCTTTCGACGAGCGCCTGCTGCGGCTCACCCCGCGCGAGCGCGAGGTGGTGGGCCACCTGATCGCCGCCAAGACGGCCAAGCAGGCGGCGCGCGAGATCGGCCTGGAGCTGAGCACACTGCGCACCTACCAGTACCGCGCCTTTCGCCGGCTTGGCATTGGTTCGATCAAGGAGCTGCTGCGGCTGGCGCACACCGGTGCGGGGCTGTAATCGGCGATGGTGTGGTGCTTGCTCAGGTGGCGCGAATGTTCAGGGCGAGGCGGCGGCTGCGTGCTCGCGTTCTCCGGCTCACCTCGCGGTTGCGGCAGCGGGTGTGCCGGCGCAGTCAATTTGCCACTCGCTCCGGGGGCGTGGGCGTTGGGTTCCACTCGCGAATGGAACCTGCGCCCGCAAGCCCACAGCCACCACCTCAGGGCGCAGTTCGCGTGCGGCCAGCACCACGGTGCGGCAGGGCAGGTGGTGCGGACAGGCGGGCGCAGGCCCCATTCGTGGGTGGAACCAAACGCTCGCACATGCAGAGCGGTTTCATGGTCAAGGCGCACCCACCACGCCGGCCTCACCCGCGAGGTGGGCCGGAGAACGCCTGTCCGCGCCTCCTGCCCGTTCAGGGCACAGCGTCAGCACCACAGGCTCAACGCATCGCACGGCTCCGATGCGGGCGACATCTTTCGATATCGCCTTGCCAACCTCTACTTCTTCAGCTTGCCGCGCAACGACTTCTTCGGTGCGGCGGTGACGGCAACGGGGCGCCGTGCCATGGCCGACGTGTAGACCACACCGTCTTCGCGCTTGTCGACGGCAATGACCGTCACCAGCAGATGATCGTCCTCGACCGAATACACCAGGCGAACGCCTTGCTGGCGCAACTTGATCTTGTAGCACCCGTGGAGCGGTCCGTGCAGTTCTCCGCCGGGGACGTGAGGGTTGTCCAGTCTCTTGGCGAGCAGCTTCTTGAGATGGGTTTGAACAGAACCGTCCAGCCGACGCCATTCTTCCAGTGCTTCGGGCATGAACCGAAGCTTGTACCTGTGCCTGGTCTTGCCCTCAGAGGTCGTCAATATCCACCTCGATGGCCCTGGACTTTTCAGCAAGGCGGCTGGCCGCCTTGCGGTAGAGATCCTGGTCTGCCAGCTCCTCGAGCATGGCTTCGAAGAGACGAGGTTCGACCATGTAGAACGCGGCCCGGTTGTGGTTCAGCACGGCGACGGGACGGTTGTTTGCTTCCCGCAGTACGGCCGCCGGATTCTTCTTGAACTCGGACATGCTGACCGTGACATTGGCGAGGATGGATTCCATGATTCAGCTCCGTATTTGGAGCTGAATATAGCACTCGGATCCTATGGGTAGCGCGGATGTTCGGGGCGCCGTCGGCCCGTTCAGGGCGCAGCGTCAGCGCTAAAGTCTCAACCCCACATACAGCGCCAGTGCCGCCAGACGAGGCACCGGCGCAGACCGACCGCGCCTTACTTCTTGCGATCCGCAATCGCCTTCTCGGCCCGGTTCACCAGGTCCGTGCCGATCTGCGGCTTCCACTTGGTGTAGACCGGGCGCGTGGCTTTCACGAACTCTTCGCGCTCAGCGGCGCTCAGCTGGGTCACGGTCACGCCCATCCCGGCGATGTCCTTCAGCACCGGCTTGTCGGCCTCGACCAGGCCCTTGCGGGCGATGGCGATCTCTTCCTTGCCGGCGTCCAGCGCGGCCTGGCGCACGATGGCCTGGTCGGCCGGCGTCCACGAGGTCCAGATCTCCTTGTTGACGACGAACACCAGCGGGTCGGCCATGTAGCCCCAGGTGGTGACGAACTTCTGGCCCACGGTGTGCATTTTCAGCACGGTGAACAGGAACAGCGGGTTCTCCTGCCCGTCGACGGCGCCGCTGGCCAGCGCGGGCTGCGCGTCGGCCCAGCTCATCTGCGTCGGGTTGGCGCCGAGTGCGGTGAACATGTCGGAGAAGATCGGCGAGCCGACCACGCGGATCTTCATGCCCTTCAGGTCGGCCGGCGACTTGATCGCGCGCTTGGAGTTGGTGACCTCGCGGTAGCCGTTCTCGCCCCAGGCGAGCGGCACGACACCGGCCTTCTCGAGCGTCTGGAAGATCTCCTTGCCGACGGGGCCCTGCGTCAGCGCGTCGACGGCGGCGTAGTCGGGCATCAGGAAGGGCAGCGAAAACAGGTTCAGCTGCTTGACCTGGGGCGACCAGTTGATGGTCGAGCCCACGGCCATGTCGATCACGCCCTGGCGCAGCGCGCTGAACTCGCGCGTCTGGTCGCCCTGGATCAGCGAGACGCCGGGGTACAGCTTGATGTTGATGCGGCCCTGCGTGCGTTCCTTCACCAGATCGGCCCAGATCTTGCCGGCCTGGCCCCAGGGCGTCGGTGGGCCCAGCACCAGCGACATCTTGTATTCGGATTTGTAGGTCTGCGCGGTCGTGGCGACGGAGAAGGTGCCCAGAGCGGTGGCGACGGCGGCCAGGGCCAGCAGGGTGCGGCGGAATTGCATGAAGTGTGTCTCCTGTCTATTGAACGAAAGCGATTGTGTTGCAGCCATCAGTAGCCCAACACCCGGGGTAACCACAGGGCGAGTTGCGGCCAGACGATCACCGCCACCATCACCAGGAACATCGAGAACAGCATCCAGCCGACCCAGCGCACGGTCTCCTCCATGCGCACGTTGGCGATGCGGCACGACACCATCAGGTTGACGGCCAGCGGCGGCGTGAACTGGCCCAGCGCCACCTTCAGCGTGAGGATCACGCCGAACCACACCGGGTCCCATTTGTAGAACTGCACGATCGGCCACAGCAGCGGCACGAAGATCAGGAAGATCGACACGCCGTCGAGGAACATGCCGACCGTGATCAGCAGCAGGATCAGCAGCGACAGCACGCCGTACTCGCCCAGGCCCGAGTTGACGATGGCCCGCGCCACCGGGTCGATGATGCCCAGCGTCGACAGCGAGTACGCGAAGATGCCCGCCAGCGACACCACCAGCAGGATCACCGCCGACAACTCGCCCGACTCGCGCAGGATCACGAACAGGTCGCGCA
The DNA here is from genome assembly GCA_965279475.1 of Pseudorhodoferax sp. Taxonomy (GTDB): domain Bacteria; phylum Pseudomonadota; class Gammaproteobacteria; order Burkholderiales; family Burkholderiaceae_C; genus Pseudorhodoferax. The sequence continues at coordinate 4,634,206 of CBDIIA010000003.1, read as the reverse complement.
CCTTGATCGTGTGGTGGATCGCCATGCCGACGAACAGGCCGTAGAACACCGCGACCACCGCGGCCTCGGTCGGCGTGAACCAGCCGGCCCGCATGCCGCCCAGGATCAGCACCGGCGCGGCCAGGCCCCAGATGGCCTCCTTGAAGCTCTTCCACAACTCGGGGCGGGGCAGCGTGGATTCGAGCGCGCCCATCTTGTGCTTGCGCGCCAGCCACACGGCCGGCACGATCAGCGCCAGGCCGGCCAGGATGCCGGGGATCATGCCGGCGGCAAACAACGCCGGCACCGAGGCGCCGGGCACCAGCACCGAGTAGACGATGAAGGCCACCGACGGCGGGATCAGAATGTCTGTTGCGGCGGCTGCGCCGACCACGCTGGCCGAGAACGCCGCCGGGTAACCCGCACGCGACATCGCGCCGATCATCACCGCGCCCACGGCGGCGGCGTTGGCCGGCCCCGAGCCCGAGATGCCGCCGAGGAACATCGCGACCACGATCGCCACCAGCGGCAGCATGCCCGGCCCGCGCCCGACGATCGCGATCGCGAAATTGACCAGGCGCAGCGCCACGCCCGAGCGGTCGAAGATCGAGCCCACCAGCACGAACATCGGGATCGCCAGCAGCGGGTACTTGCCGAGGCCGGCATAGAAGTTCTGCGGCACGGCCAGCAGGCCGAACCACTGCGCATCGGCGTTCGCCAGCGCGATGCAGGCCGCGCCCGCCAGGCCGAGCGCCGCACCGATGGGCACGCCCACCAGCATCATCGCCACGAAGGCGACGAACAGAAGCGTAGGGATCATCGAATCACCTTCGTGCTGCGCACTGCGGTGCGAGCTTGCTTGGGGCGGCCCGGCGCGGCGGTCACTGGACTACCCTCCGTGCGATGCACTTCGGTACGAGCTTGCTTGGGGCGGCCCGGCGCGGCGCTCATGGCCGGTGCTCGCCGTCGTCCGCGGCGCGGCCGCGCCGGACGAACAGCCCCACCGCCCGCAACGCGATGCCCAGCGACACCACCGGCAGCCAGATCGTGTACCACCACTGCGGCACACCGATGCCGGGCGAGGTCTCCTCGAAGTGGATGTCGTCGTAGACCATGCGCACGCTCAGGGCGGCGATCAGCAGGAAGAGGATGGCGATCATCACCGCGCCGAACTGCGCCAGCCGGCGCCGCCGGGCGAACGAGCCGCTCTCGGAGAAATATTCGATGCGGATGTGGCGGTCCCGTGCCACCGCGGCCGAGCCGGCCACCAGGGCCAGCAGGATCATCAGGAACACCGAGAACTCTTCGGTCCAGGCGAACGAGGAGTCGGTGAAGTAGCGCACCAGCACGTTGGCGAACGTGATCAGTGCCAGTGCGGCCATGATGATGACCGTCAACCAATCTTCGATCTTGAGCGGAACCCGCGTGGCCTCGTCCTGGTCGGGCTGGGTGGCGGGGCTGTCCGGCGGGACGCCCGCATCTTGGGGAGCAGACATGAAAGCGATGCGATGAAAGTAAAGTGTGGCGGCACCGAAACCGGTCGCCGCCACATCAGCCAAACATCTTATCTTTGGATAGGCCTGCGCCGCATGGGGACTTGTCCTAAGTCCGGCGGCTCGGCACACTGGCCCGTGACCGCCTGAAAGAACACCCGATTGGCCCGCTCGGACCCCCGCAACACGTCACGCTACTGGCACGCGCCCGGCCGGCCAGGCGCCGACCTGCTGCTGGCCGACTTCACCACGCACGACTACGCGCCGCACGTGCACGACTCGCTGGTCGTTGCCGCGACCGAGATCGGTGGTTCCGAATTCACGAGCCGGGGCCGGACCCAGCACGCCACGCCGCAGGCGCTGCTCGTGTTCAACCCGGCCGAGCCGCATGCGGGCCGCATGGCCGGCAGCCCGCGCTGGCGCTACCGCTCGTTCTACCTTGCGGCGCCGGCCATGGCCGACCTGCTGGCGGCCCTGGGTCTGGACCGGCCGCGCTACTTCACGTCGAACGTGGTGCGCGATCCGGCGCTGGTCGACGGCTTCCTGCAACTCCACCGCACGCTCGACGGCGGGCACGACCGCCTGCAGCAACACGAAGACTGGGTGCGCTGCTTCGGCACCCTGCTGCAGCGGCATGGCCAGGCGGCCGAGCGCGTGCCCGCCGCCCCGTCGGATGCGCGCGCGCTGGCGCAGGTGGTGCAGCTGGTGCACGACTGCCACGCCGAGGGCCTGACGCTGGAACGGATGGGCGCGGTGGCGCAGCTGACGCCGTTCCAGTTGATCGGCCTGTTCCGCCGCAGCACCGGGCTGACGCCGCACAGCTACCTGAACCAGGTGCGGCTGCGCGCGGCGATCCGCGGGCTGCAGGCCGGCCGGTCCGTCATCGAGGCCGCGTTGGCCGCGGGCTTCTACGACCAGAGTGCGTTCAACAAGCATTTCAAGCGGGCCTTCGGCATGACGCCGATGCAGTACGTGCACGCACGCCAGGGCTGAGCAGCAGCGCTGCCGCAAATTTTGACCAATAGCCTGCGGGCCGTTCCTGCGATGCTGGCGTCCCATTGCAAGGCGCCCCATGTCACGACTTTTCTGCCAGGACCATCCCGACATCCTGACCCTGGAGGCCAGCGTGCGCGGCGCCCGGCCCGGCGCGGTGCTGCTGTCGCAGCACCCGTTCTACCCCGGAGGCGGCGGCCAGCTCGGTGACCGGGGCCTGGTCCGCTGGCAGGGCGGTGAGGCAGCGGTCGAAGGGTTTTCGGAAGAGGCGACCGGGGTCTGGATCCGGCTGGCCGGCGGCGTCGAGATCGCGGGCGCCGTGCAGGCCCAGGTCGATGCCGGCTTCCGCCAGCGCATGCGCGAGCTCCACACCGACCTGCACGTGCTGAACGCGCTCGTGTTCCGCGACTTCGATGGCGCGCTGGTCACCGGCGTGCAGATGAACGACGACGGCACGGCGCGCATCGACTTCGATCTGCCGGACGCCGACAACGACCGCCTGCGCGCGCTGGAGCCGGAGCTGAACGACATCGTCGCGCAGGATCTGCCGGTGGTGATCCACCAGGTGTCGCTGACCGAGGCGCATGCCGAAAAAGGCCTGCTGCGTTCGCGCTCCGTCGCACCCCCGCCGTCCGCCGAGGGATTGATCCGCATCGTCGAGATCGCTGGGCTCGACCGGCAGGCCTGCGGCGGAACGCACCTGGCGTCGACCGGTGGCTCACGGCCGATCCGCATCCTCAAGATCGAGAACAAGGGGCGCTCGAACCGCCGCGTGCGCATCGGGTTGCAGGGCGCGTGATGCACCGGGCCTTGCGCATCCTGTGGGACCGGCCGGTCTGGCTGCTGTGGCTGCCGCCCGCGTTCTGGGCCGGCAACCTGGTGCTGGGCCGTGCGCTCGGCCCGGTGTTCCCGCCGGTGTCGCTGGCCGTCGGCCGCTGGGTCGTCGCGCTGGCCGCACTGGCGCCCTTCGTCGGGCGCGAGGCCTGGCGGCAGCGGGCGCTGCTGCGGCGGCACTGGCGGCTCATCGTGGCCTGCGGCGCCTTCGGCATCGCCGGCTACAACGCGCTCGGTTACGTCGCGCTGCAGACCGTGCCGGCCGCGAGTGTGGCCTTCCTCAACTCGACGCTGCCGCTGATGGTGCCGCTGGCCGCGGTGGCGCTCGGCGTCGAACGCATCCAGGGCCGGGCCATCCTCGGCATCGCGATCTCCTTCGTCGGTGTCGGCTGGATCGTGGCGCGCGGCGAGCCGGCCAGCCTCGGCGCGCTGCGCTGGGACGGCGGCGAGCTGCTGGTGCTGGCGGCCGTGGCCAACTACGCGGTGTACTCGGTGCTGCTGCGGCGCAAGCCCGCCGCCATCGCCGCGCCGGTGTTCCTGGCGGCGACGATGGTCACCGGCCTCATGGTGCTGGCGCCGTTCTGGGTGTTCGAACTGGCGCACGGTGCGCGCATCCCGACCGACGCCGCATCGGTGGGTGCGGTGGTCTACATCGGCATCTTCGCGTCCTTGTTCGCCTTCATCCTCTGGAGCCGCTGCGTCGCGACGCTCGGGGCCACGGTCACCGGGGTCTCGTTCCATCTCGTCGCGCCGTTCACCGCGCTGCTGGCGTTCCTGGTGCTCGGCGAGCCGGTGCGCAGCTTCCATGTCGCCGGCATCGCGCTCATCCTGCTGGGCTTCGGCGTGACCACGTTGCGGCCCTTGAGGCCCGTGCCGCCCCGGTCGCGAGCGCCCGGCCTGCCGCCCTCCTGAGCCGGGATGCGCGCGATGCACACGGTCGAGCTGCTGCGCACGCTGGTCGCCTTCGACACCACTTCGGACCGGTCGAACCTCGAGCTAGTCCACTGGATTGCCGACTATCTGCAGGGCCACGGCATCGCAGCGCGGCTGCTGCCCAGCGACGACGGGGCCAAGGCCAACCTGCTGGCGACCATCGGCCCCCCGATGGCTGGCGGCGTCGTGCTGTCGGGGCACACCGACGTGGTGCCGGTCGCGGGGCAGCGCTGGGCGTCTGATCCGTTCACGCTCGTCGAACGGGAGGGCCGCTGGCACGGCCGGGGCACGGCCGACATGAAAGGCTTCATTGCCGCGTGCCTGGCGGCCGTGCCGTCGTGGTGCGGCCAGGCGCTGGTGCGGCCGATCCACCTGGCGTTCTCGTACGACGAAGAGGTCGGCTGCTTCGGCGTTCCACGCCTGATCGCCGGTCTGCGCGACCACGTGGCGCCACCGGCGTGTGCCATCGTCGGCGAGCCGACCCAGATGCGCATCGGCCTGGCCCACCGCGGCTTCTACGGGCACCGCACCGTGTTCCGCGGCTGCGCGGCCCACTCCGGCGATCCGACGCGCGGGCAGAGCGCCATCGAGCCGGCAGCGCTGCTGATTGCGGCGCTGGCCCAACTGGGGCGCCGGCTGTCTGCCGACGGCAACCGGACCAGCTTGAACGTGGGCCGCGTCGACGGCGGCACGGCGATCAACATCGTGCCCGGGTGTTGCGAGGTGCTGTGGGAGTTCCGCCCGTCGGACGACGCGAGCACGGCCATGGTCCAGTCCGAGGTGGAGCGGCTGCTGGCCGCGACGGATGCTGGCGTGGTGGTCGACGCGGGGCAGCTGGCGCAGGTGCCCGCGCTGGCCATGGCGCACGATAGTGCGGTCGTCCGGTGGGCTCGCGTTTGGGGCGGGTTATGGCCGCCGGCCGAGATCCCGTTCGGCACCGAGGCCGGCTTCTTTCAGCGCGCCGGCATCCCCGCGCTGGTCTGCGGGCCCGGCGCCATCGCGCAGGCGCACCAGCCGGACGAGTGGATCGCGGTCAGCGAGCTCGCGGCAGCCGACCGTTTCCTGGCCCGCGTCGGGGCCTGGGCGGCGGGTGCCGACGCCTGAAGCCGTTCAAGCCGTTGCCGAGATCTTTTCGGCCAGCGCGACCAGCGAGCGGTCCGAGCCCGCCGGCCCCAGCAGCGACAGGCCGAGCGGTGCGCCGTCGCGCTGCGCCAGCGGCATCGACAGTTGCGGGAAGCCGCTCAGGCCGGCGATGCACAGCATGCGGATCGCACGGTTGCGGTAGTCGTCCAGGCTGGCTTCGCTCTCGCTGCGCAGCGGCGCGATGTCGGGCATGGTCGGCATGACCAGGACGCCATCGGGTCCCAGCAGGCTGGCCAGGTGGCTGCGGAACTGCGTGCGGAAGCTGCGGCCCGCCTGCACCTGTGCGTCGGTCACGTCGCGCGACCAGGCGAAACGTTCGGCCACGCCGGGGCCGAGCGGCGGTGCGTAGCGTTCGATCAGCGGCCCGTCGGTGAGCCAGGATTCACGCGCCTGCACGTAGCGGAAGTTCCAGTACATCGCATCCCAGTCGCCGAGTGCGGCCTGCACCGGCTGCGGCGTGCCCAGCGCCGCTTCGACGCGTGCGACGGCGGCGGCCAGTGCATCGGCCACCGGCGCGGCGAGCAGTGCCCACACGTCGTCGGGCCGCAGCAGGCGCACGCGCGAGGGCAGCGGCTGCGCATCGCTGCCCAGCAGCACGTCGGACACGCGGGCGAACGTGACGATGTCGCGCGCGAAGTAGCCGCAGGTATCGAGGCTCGGCGCCAGGTCGAGCACGCCTTCGAGGCTGATGCGGCCGTGCGTCGGCCGGATGCCGTACAGCCCGCAGTGGTTGGCCGGCGCGCGCACCGAGCCGCCGGTGTCGGTGCCGAGCGCGAAGTCGCACAGGTTCGACGACACGGCCGAGGCCGAGCCGGACGACGAGCCGCCGGTGATGCGGTCCGGCGCCGCGCCATTGAGGGGCGCGCCGAAATGCGCGTTGTTGCCGTTCATCGAGAACGCCAGCTCGTCGGTGACGGTCTTGCCGACGAAGCGGGCGCCGGCGTCCAGCAGCTTCTGCACCGTGGGGGCGGTGCGGGTCTTGATGCCCGACATCGCCAGCACGATCGGGCTGCCGCCGCCGGTGGGGTAGCCGGCCACGTCGAACAGGTCCTTCGCGGCGAAGCGCAGTTCGGACAAGGGGCCGGTGGCGGCGCCGGGAACCGGTACGTCGGGGTAGGGAACGAAGGCGTGGGCGGGGTCGTGCAGGGGCATGGCGCGGCTGGAAAAGTGTTGGAGGAGCTCAGGCGAGCGTCGCGGGCGCCAGCGCGGCGGCTGCATCGGCCCGGATGCATCTTGCCCGATGTCCGGGCGCGAGTTCGATGGCCGGTGGCTGCGCGGCGCGGCAGGCGTCGGTGGCGAGCGAACAGCGCGCCGCGAAAGCGCAGCCCGGCGGCAGCGCCGACAGGTCAGGCGGGGCGCCGCCGATGGTCTCGAGCCGGGTGCCGCGCGTCATCGCGCCGTGCGCACGGCTCTTCAGCAGCGCGATGGTGTAGGGGTGGCGTGGGGTCAGGATCAGCTCGCGCGCCGTGCCCTCTTCGACGATGCGCCCCGCATACATCACCGCGATGCGGTCGGCCACCTCGACGGCAGCGCCGATGTCGTGCGTGACGAAGATCACCGACAGGCCCAGGTCGCGCTGCAGTTCGCGCAGCAGCAGCAGGATCTGGATCTGGACCGTGGCGTCGAGCGCGGTGGTGGGCTCGTCGGCCAGCAGCACCTTGGGGTTGCAGGCCAGCGCCAGCGCGATCATCGCGCGCTGCCGCATGCCGCCCGACATCTCGTGCGGGTAGGCCGCCAGCCGGCGCTGCGGGCTCGGGATGCGCACCTTCTCGAACAGCGCCAGCGCACGCGCCATCGCCTCGGCCTGGCTGGCGCCGTCGTGGCGACGGATGGCCTCCGCGATCTGCGCGCCGACGGTGTAGACCGGGTCCAGCGCCAGCAGCGGCTCCTGGAAGATCATCGCCACCTCCTTGCCGCGCATCGCCGCCAGCGCGCGCGGCGCCATCGCCAGCACGTCCTTGCCGTTGACTTCGAGCTTGCCGCGCAGGCGCGTGCTGCGTTCGGCATGCAGTCGCAGGATGGAGCGCAGCGTGACGCTCTTGCCCGAGCCCGATTCGCCGATCAGCGCGATCACCTCGCCCTGGCGCAGCCGCAGGTCGACACCGTTGACGGCCTCGATGCGTTTGCCCGGTGCGATGAAGTCGACGTGCAGGCCGGCCAGTTCGACGGCCAGCCCGGGGATAGATGTGATTGCGGCGTCAGGCATGGGTGGCCTCCGTGGTCTGCGCCTCGTCCATGTCGGGGAAGGCGCCCGTCGCCACGTAGCCGGAACCGGGTTGCCAGCGCAGGCAGGCCACGCCGTGGTCCGGCGCGGTGCTCACGAAGTCGGGCATCTTCTGCGCGCACACCGGTTGGGCGAACGCGCAGCGGGTGTGGAAGCGGCAGCCCGAGGGCGGATCGATCGGGTTCGGCGGGTCGCCGGACAGCGGTGCCTCGGTGGTGCGCTGCAGCGGGTCGCCGCTGGGCATGGAGCGCAGCAGCGCCCGTGTGTACGGGTGGCGCGGCGCGTCGAACACCTGCGCGGCGGTGCCGATCTCCACCACCTGGCCGAGGTACATCACCAGCACGCGGTCGGACATGTAGCGCACCACGTGCAGGTCGTGGCTGATGAACAGATAGGTCAGGCCGAAGTCGCGTTTCAGGTCTTCCAGCAGGTTCAGCACCTGCGCCTCGACCGACTTGTCGAGCGCCGACACGGCCTCGTCGAGGATCACCAGCCGCGGCTCCAGCGCCAGCGCGCGCGCGATGTTGACGCGCTGGCGCTGCCCGCCCGACAACTCGTGCGGATAACGCCCGGCAAACCGCGCCGGCTCCAGCCCGACGCGGGCCAGCAGATCGTGCGCACGGGTCAGTGCCGCGCGTGCCGACACGCCGTGCACCGTGGGGCCGAAGGCGACCGAGTCCTCGATCGTCATGCGCGGGTTCAGCGACGAATAGCTGTCCTGGAACACCATCTGCGTCTGGCGCCGGAACTCGCGCAGCGGCAGGCCGCGTGCGCCGACCGCGGTGCCGTCGAACACCAACTCGCCGCTGTCCTGCACGATGAGCTGCATCAGCAGGCGCGCGGTGGTCGACTTGCCGCAGCCCGATTCGCCGACCACGCCCAGCGTCTCGCCCTTGCGGATCTCGAAACTCACGCCGTCGACCGCCCGCACGGCCGACTTCGCACCGAAGCCCAGACCGGCGCGCTTCAGGGGAAAGTGCTTCAACAGGTTCTGCACGCGCATCAGCGGCTGGCGCGGGCCACCGACGTCGCGCGGGTCGACGGCGGTAGCGGTGGTGGTTGCCGTGGCCATGCCGGTCATTGCTTCACCTCCATCGCCGTGCGCAGGCCGTCGGCCAGCATGTTGAACGACACCGAGGTGATGAAGATCAGCGCGCCGGGCAGCGCCGCGATCAGCGGCTGGCTGTAGATGGCGGTGCGCAGCGTGTTGAGCATCAGCCCCCATTCGGGTTGCGGCGGTTTCACGCCCAGGCCGAGGAAGGACAGGCCGGACGCCAGGATCATCGACACCGAGATCAGGCTGGTCGCGTAGACGAAGATCGGCCCGATCACATTGCCCAGCACATGGCGGCGCACGATCGCGCCGGCCGGCGCACCGGACGCGCGGGCCGCGTCGACGTAGTCGCTGCGCCGCACCTGGGTGGTCACGCTCTCGGCGATGCGCGCGATCTGCGGCACGAAGACCACCGTGAGCGAGATCAGCGCGTTGGTGATGCCCGCGCCCAAAGCGCCCGACAGCGCGATGGCCAGCAGCACCGACGGGAACGCGTACAGCACGTCGATGCAGCGCATGATGACCGTGTTGACCTTGCCACCGGCATAGCCCGCGAGGATGCCGATGCCGCTGCCGATCACGAAGGCCATGATCACCGGCGCGATGCCCATGAACAGCGAAAGCCGGCCGCCGAGCATCAGGCGCGACAGCAGGTCGCGGCCCAGCTCGTCGGTGCCGAGCGGAAAGCCCTCCGTGCCCACCGGCCGCAGCCGCTTGAACATCGAGGTGGCGAACGGGTCGGCCGGCATGATCCACGGCGCCAGCAGCGCGACCAGGATCAGGAAGGCGATCACCGCGCCCGCGGCCGTCGCGACCGGGTTGCGCAGCAGCCGACGCACGACGTTGGCGCCGTGGCTGCGCGACCGCATGGCCTGCACGACGGGTGAGGGTGACGGTGCGAGCACGGCGGCCATGTCGGTTCCTTGGGCGTGGGGTGTCATCGCTCGATCCGCGGGTCGAACAGCGTCTGCAGCACGTCGACCAGCAGGTTCAACGCAACGAAGAACAGCGCCAGCACCAGGATCGTTCCCTGCAGCAGCGGCAGGTCGCGCTGGAAGATCGCCTGGTTCAGCAGGAAACCCGTGCCCGGCCAGGAGAACACGGTCTCGATCAGGATCGAGCCCCCGAGCAGATAGCCGAGCTGCAGGCCCATCACCGCGAGTGCGGTCGGTGCGCAGTTCTTCACCACGTGCTTGAACACGCCGAACTCGCTCAGGCCGCGGGCGCGCAGGCCGATCACGAACTCTTGCGACAGGATGTCGGCCACCAGCGCGCGCAGCGTGCGCGCGATGATGCCCATCGGGATGAACGACATCGTGACGGCCGGCAGGATCAGGTACTTGACGTGGGCCGCGTCCCATTTCCAGAGTCCAGAGCCATCGGGCCCGGCGCCGGTGGCCGGCAGCCACATCAGCTTGGCCGAGAAGATGATGACCAGCACCATGCCGAGCCAGTAGTGCGGCAGGCTGACGCCGATGACCGAGAAGAACGAGGCCGCGCGGTCCATCCACGAGTTGCGGAAGTAGCCGGCGACGAAGCCGAACAGCGCGCCGAACGCAAAGCCGATCAGCGTGGCCAGCGCGGCCAGCATGAAGGTGTTGCCGACCGCCTTGAACACCTCTTGCGTCACCGGCCGCGCCGTGGCGATCGACGTGCCCAGGTCACCCTGCAGCGCGCGCCAGAGCCACAGCCCGAACTGCGCCGGCCAGGGTTTGTCGAAGCCGTAGAGCTGCATCATCTGCCGCTGCAGATCGGCCGACGCATCGGCCGGCAGGATCGACACCAGCGGATCGCCCGGCGCGATGTGCACCAGCATGAAGCAGAGGAAGGCCACCCCCAGCATGATCGGGAGCGCGTAACCGATGCGGCGCGTCAGGAACATCATCGCTCGCCCCCAGTCTGCGCGCACTTCGTGTCGCTACGCCAACCCCCTGCCGGGGGCACCACCAGCGGCCTGGCAAAGCCAGTTCCGCGGTGGTTCTGGAATGGGCCAGTCATCTGCCAACGAACGTGAGGCAGCGTCAATCCATGCTCATCGTCGCGAGGTCGATGAACCAGCTTTGGGGTTGCACCACACCCTTGATCTTCGGCGACAGCGCACGGGGGCCGACGTCGTGCGCGACGAACAGGAACGGTGCCTCGTCGATGATGCGGGCCTGCAAGGCGGCCAGGGCCACGTCACGCTGCTTCTCGTCGAAGGTGGTGCGGGCCTTGTCGACCAGCGCGTCGACCTCGGGGTTGCTGAAGTAGCCCCAGTTGTTCGACACCGGCGGGAAGGCCTTGGTGCTGACGAAGCGCACCATCGCGAAGAACGGGTCCATCGTCGCGGCGCTGACGTTGGTGGCATGCGCACCGTGGGCGCCCGGGTCCTTGGCGCCCAGGCGCCAGCTGGAGAACAGCGTGTTCCATTCGACCACGTCGAACTGCACGTCGAAGAAACATTCCTTCAGGCTCTGCTGGATGAACTCGTTCATCGGCAGCGGCTGCATCTGGCCCGAGCCGGATGCGGACGTCTGCACCTTCACCTTGACCGGCTTGGCGGCCGAGAAGCCGGCTTCGGTCATCAGCTTCTTGGCAGCAGTAGGGTCGTACTTCACCTGGAAGGTGGGGCTGCCGCGCCAGGGGTTGCCGGGCTCGGCGACGCCGGTGGCCTCGACCATCAGGCCGCCCAGCAGTTCCTTCAGCGCCGTGCGGTTCAGGCACAGGTTGGCGGCGTAGCGCACGCGCTTGTCGGCGAAGGGCGAGTCGGGCAGCAGCGAGAACTGCCACGGCCACAGGTGCGGTTGCAGGTTCGAGTACAGCTTGAAGCCGCGCTCCTTGATCGGGCCCAGCGCGTCAGGCGCCGGCGCTTCGATCCAGTCGACCTGGCCGGACAGCAGGGCTGCGGTGCGCGAAGACGCCTCGGGCAGCGGCAGCAGCACGACGCGGTCGATCTTGGGCCGGCGCTTGGCGTCCCAGTAGTCGGGGTTCTTCACGATCTCCAGGCGCTCGCGCGGCACGAACTTCGAGGCCTTGAACGGGCCGGTGCCCGAGTAGTCGGCGGCAAAGGCGGTCCACGCGGCCTTGCTGCGTTCGGCCTTGTCGGTCACGCTGGCCGGAACGGCGGCGAGCTTCTTCGCCCAGTGCACGGGCGAGGCCATGAACAGGTTGGTCAGGTTGATCGGCAGGAACGAGTCGGGCTCGGACGTGGTGAGCTCGACCGTCAGGTCGTCGATCTTGCGGGCGGTGCGCAGCGTGGGCATGCGCGAGGCGGTGACGCCGATCTGCGCCGGGTCGAACTGCGCGGCTTCCTTGTCCAACACCTTGTTCACGTTCCACACCACGGCGTCGGCATTGAACGGCGAGCCGTCGTGGAACTTCACGCCGGGGCGCAGCTTGAAGATCCACTTCGTGCGGTCCTTCGCGTCGACGGCCCACGACACGGCCAGATCGGGGATCACCACGCTGGCCTTGGTGGCCGAGCTCAGGTCCCACTGCGTCAGGCTGTCGTACATCGGGATGCCGGTGAAGCGGTTGCCCTCGTAGCCCTGGTCGGGCTGGCCCGAGGTGCGCGGAATGTCGCCGGCGGTCATCGCGATCCGCAGGACCTTTTCCTGGGCCAGCGCGGCGGAACATGAAAGCGCGACGGCGACGGCCACGACGCCGGTCTGCAAACGGTGGGCGATGCGGGACGATGGAAGTTTCAAGTTCATGGAGCGACCTTCGAGGGATGGTGCAAAAGGACAGGGACGAAAAGACCTTCCGGCATCAAGCAAGGGGTGTGCCACTCGCGTGTCTGATAAATCGTTTATCGATACATTGATATTTATATTTACGCATTTGATGGCGATGATCCGCAATCCTGGCGTAATAGTTGCTGCGCTTTCGGCACCCCGTTCCGAACGTCTTTTCGCCTGATCGACACCGCCATGCCCACACCCAGCTCCCTCCGCATCAATGCAGACCGTCTCTGGCTTTCCCTGATGGACCTCGCCCGGATCGGCGCCACGCCCAAGGGCGGGGTGCGCCGCCTGGCCCTCACCGACGAAGACCGGCAAGGCCGCGACCTGGTCGCCCGCTGGTGCCGTGAGGCCGGCCTGGCGCTGCGCATCGACGAGGTGGGCAACATGTTCGCGCGCCGCGCGGGCACCGACCCGGAGGCCCGAGCCGTGGCCACCGGCAGCCACATTGACACCCAGCCCTCGGGCGGCAAGTTCGACGGCAACTTCGGCGTGCTGGCGGGGCTGGAGGTGATGCGCACCTTGAACGACCACGACATCGCGACGCGTGCACCACTCGAGGTCGCGATCTGGACCAACGAAGAGGGCTCGCGTTTCGTGCCCGTGATGATGGGCTCGGGCACGTTTGCGGGGCTGTTCACGCCCGACTTCGTGCGCGCCCAGGCCGACGCGGCCGGGCTGCGCGTGGGCGACGAACTCGAACGCATCGGCTACCGCGGCACGCACCCCTGCGGCGAGGTGCCGGGTGGCCTGTTTGCCGCGTACTTCGAGGCACACATCGAGCAGGGCCCGGTGCTGGAGAACGCCGCGCTGCCGATCGGCATCGTCAAGGGCGCGCTGGGCCAGCAGTGGTACGACGTCACCGTCACTGGCATGGAAGCGCATGCCGGCCCGACGCCGATGGCGCTGCGGCGTGATGCCCTGCTGGCGGCGTCGCGCATGGTCGATAGGGTGAACCGCATCGCGCTCGACGAGGCACCGGACGGACGCGGCACGGTCGGCTCGCTGCAGGTGTCGCCGAACTCGCGCAACGTGATCCCGGGCACGGTGACGTTCTCGGTCGACTTCCGCAACCTGACGCAGGATGGCCTGGACCGCATGGACGCGGCCATGCACAAGGAGTTCGCCCGCATCGCCGAGGCCTGCCAGGTGACGTTCGCGCTGAAGCAGGTGACCAAGTACACGCCCTGCGCGTTCGATGCGGGCTGCGTCGACAGCGTGCGTCGCGCGGCGCAGGCGCTCGGCCTGCCGCACATGGACGTGGTCAGCGGCGCCGGCCACGACGCCGTCTACATGGCCGGGGTGCTGCCCGCCGGCATGATCTTCGTGCCCTGCAAGGACGGCATCAGCCACAACGAGATCGAGGACGCGCTGCCCGAGCACATCGAGGCCGGCGCCAACGTGCTGCTGCTCGCGATGCTGGAACGCGCGGGCTGAGAACCTGAGCGAACGGCCTCAGAAGGCGATGGTGCTGGAGATGGCGCGCGCGCACTCGATCAGCATCGGCCCCAGGCGCTTCTGCGCTTCGTCCATCGTCCAGCGGCTGGTCGGCGGCGACAGGTGCAGCGCGCCCACCGGCAGGCCCCGGCTGTTGACCAGCGGTGCGGCGATGCCCATGTCGCCCAGGAACAGCTCTTCGCAGTTGGTCGCGTAGCCGACCTGGCGGCAGGCGGCGATGCGCTCCATGATCGCGTCCACGTCCGTCAGCGTGGCCGGCGTGCGCGGTGCACGGGTGGACGACAGCAGCAGCGCGCGCACCTGCTCGTCCGGCAGGCAGCTCAGGTAGGCGCGGCCGGAGCTGGTGCAGTACATCGGGATGCGCATGCCCACCGGCGTGAACACCGGAATGAACTTGGACGTGACCAGCTGCGCCACGTAGACCATGTCGCGCTCCACGGGCTCAGTGACGTTGACGCTCTCGCCGCTGGCATTGCCCAGCTGCGATAGATAGGGGTGGGCCACCTGCACCAGCGGGTGGCCGAGCAGGTAGTTGCAGCCGATCTCCATCGCCTTGGGCAGCAGCTGGAAGCGCCGCGTCTGCGGGTGCTTGCCCACGTAACCCAGCACCTGCAGCGTGTGCACGGTGCGCTGGGCCGAGCCCTTGGTCATGCCGGTCTTCTCGGCCAGGTCGCCCAGGGTCAACGTGCGGTGCGCTGCGTCGAACGCCCGCAGCACCGCGAGCCCTTTCTCCAGCGACTGGTTGAACAGCGGGTCCGGCGGGACCGACGCTTCGGCCCCGTCATCGGCGGGGGCCTTCCTGCTTGCCATCATGTGTTCCAGCGCCGTTTGCCGCGCGTGCGGCTCGTGCACCCATTGTGTAGGGGCCAATCGATGATCGATTCTATCGACGCGGTATGGATTGTTTGTGGCGCGTCGATCAAGGTGTGGAGGCTGCGGTGGTCGATGGGGCCGGGTCACCTGGCCCGCGACCGCTCGGCCTGGCCAGCGAGAACGGCCGCTCGACGGCGATGAACAACGCGGCGGTCGGCACCAGGGTGGCGGCGAACATCGCGGGAAGCAGCACCTAGAACAGCATCGTGCCGCTGCCGACGTCGGGCGGCCATGCGCGTGCGAACACCGCGAACGCCGTCTTCAGCGCCAGGCCCGTGCAGCAGATAGTACGAATAACTCATGTTCCCCAACCAGCGCAGCGGGGTCCAGCAGAACACCCGTGACATCGGTGCGAAGGCGTTCTGCAGCCCCGCCAGACAGAACACGAACAGCGACGCGAACAGCACCGCGACCTCCATCGATCGGCCGATCGTGTCGGAGGCCGTGCCCAGCATCGCCGCCATGCCGACGGCCAGTGCCGGCCAGCCAAGGTGGCGCGCCGTGCCGGGCGCGCCATGCACTTGGCGCCATTCGAACAGCAGCATGCCCGCGATGAACAGGGTCAGCTGGATCGGGCCGCCGAAACGCGCGAAGAACAGCGTCATCGCGACCGCGGCCCCCAGCAGCAGCGCGGACCGTACGGCGGGGCTGCGGCGGCGCAACCCCAGCACGCCGATCCCGAGGGGCAGCGCGAGGTAGTAGACCATTTCGTAGCTGAGCGACCAGGTCACCGCGATCAGCGGCTCGATCGGGAAGATGCCGGGCAGCAGGAAGAAGTTCTGCGCGAGATAGGCGACGGCGCGCAGCGTCGACGACGGGATCTTGCGGTGCTCCGGGAAGACGATCGACAACACGATGTACAGCGCGAACACCGCCAGGAACGCGGGATAGATGCGCTGGATGCGCCGCCGCAGGTAGGGCACGAAGGCCTGCGGGCGGGTCAGCAGTGACCCGTAGACCAGGTAGCCGCTCAGCACGAAGAAGATGTCGACGCCGATGTGGCCCGCCGCGCGCACCGTCCGGGCGAAATGCAGCAGCAGCGCCCCGTCGATCCAGGGTTCAACCATCGTCGTGTAGTGCACCAGGAACACCAGGAACACCAGGAACACGGCGAAGCCGCGCATCCCCTCCATCGCGCGGAGGTGGTGCGCTTCGCCACCGCGAGATAACTCGAAGATCCGTTGAAGTCGTGCGTGCATGTCGGGCGGCGCTGCGTGCAGGCTGCGCGGGCTGCGCCGTCGCCGAATGTAGCCGCAGTGCGGCGGGACCCGTGCGCGGAGGCGCGACAATGCCGCCATGAACAGCGTTGCCGCCCCCACCACCGACACCCTCACCATCACCCGCCCCGACGACTGGCATCTGCACCTGCGTGACGGCGAGGCCTTGCACACCCTGGTGCCGCACAGTGCCGCCCAGTTCGGCCGCGCGATCGTGATGCCCAACCTGCGCCCGCCCGTCACCACCACCGCCCAGGCGCTGGCCTACCGTGATCGCATCCTGGCCGCCGTGCCCGAAGGCATGGCCTTCGAGCCGCTGATGACGCTCTATCTCACCGACCACCTGGCGCCCGACGAGATCGTCCGTGCGCGGGCCGCGGGCGTGGTGGCGGCCAAGCTGTACCCGGCAGGGGCCACCACCAACAGCGACGCCGGCGTGACCGACATGCGCCGCATCTACAAGACGCTGGAGGCGATGCAGAAGAGCGGCATGCTGCTGCTGGTGCATGGCGAGGTGACCTCGCCGGACATCGATCTGTTCGACCGCGAGGCGGTGTTCATCGACCAGCAGCTGATCCCGCTGCGGCGCGATTTCCCCGCGCTGAAGATCGTGTTCGAGCACATCACGACGCGAGAGGCCGCGCAGTACGTGCGCGACGCCGACGCCCACACCGGCGCCACCATCACCGCACACCACCTGCTGTACAACCGCAACGCGATCTTCGTCGGCGGCGTGCGCCCGCACTACTACTGCCTGCCGGTGCTGAAGCGCGAAGTACACCGCCTGGCCCTGGTCGAGGCGGCCACCCGTGGCAGCGCGAAGTTCTTCCTCGGCACCGACAGCGCGCCGCATGCCGCCCACCTGAAGGAGCACGCCAGCGGCTGCGCCGGCTGCTACACCGCGCACGCCGCGATCGAGATGTACGCCGAGGCCTTCGACAACGCCGGGGCGCTGGACCGACTCGAAGGCTTCGCCAGCTTGCACGGCGCCGACTTCTACGGCCTGCCGCGCAACAAGGACAAGGTGACGCTGGTGCGCGAACGCTGGACGCCGCCGCCGAGCTTCGCGTACGGCGACGCCGAGCTGAAGCCCCTGCGCAGCGGCGAGGCCTTGCCGTGGCGCCTGCTGGGCGCCTGACGATTGACGACTCTCCCTACCCAAAGGACTTCCATGCCCAATCCCCCCGGCCGCGCAACGGGCCCCACGGTCCTGCTGATCGACGCGGACAACCTGTCGTCGCCCGAGTCGGTGGAGCAGGCCCTGCTGATGCTGATCGACCGTGTCGGCCCGGTCGGTATCCGCCGCGCCTACGGCAGTCCCGAGAACCTGAAGGGCCTGGCCGGCGTGATGCGCGACCTGGCGATCCGCCCCTGCGTCAACCTGCCACTGACCAAGAACACGACCGACATGGCGCTGGCCGTCGATGCGATGGACCTGTGCCAGCAGTTCTCGCCGTCGGTGCTGGCGATCGGCACCGGCGATGCCGACTTCGCACCGCTGGTGCTGCGCCTGCGCGAGCGCGGCGTGCGCACGATCTGTTTCTCGCAGGGCAACAAGATGTCGCCCGAGGTGCACGGCTTCTACGACGAGGTGGTGCTGATCGGGCCGCGCTCGCCGCGGCGCGGCACGATGCTGCCGCCCGCCGTGCGCTCCGCGGCCGTGACGCTGGCCCCTGCCACCACCGTCGCGCAGACGCCTCAGCCCCCCGAAGCACCGGCCCCGGTGGCGAAGCGCGCGCCGGCCAAACGCGCTGCCGCGAAGAAGGCGCCCGCGCAGAAGGCCGCAGCACCCGCACCGCGCCCGCAGCAGGAGGCGCCGGCGCGCCAGACTGGTCGTGGCGCGGCGCCTGAGCCTTCGGCCGATGCACTGGTGCGCCAACGTGTGCGCGAACTGCTCGAGCAGTTTCCGGGCCTGGTCGACGGCAAGCACGTCGAGTTCGGCGACGTGGTGAAGCAGCTGCGCGACGAGAAGCTGCTGAGCAAGAGCGCCAACGCCTCGCGCTTCCTGGCCAAACACGCGCCTTATATCGAGCTGACGCCCGCGAAGCAGCCCAACAAGCTGCACTGGGTCGCTGCCGACCTGTGACGCCCGGCGCTGCGCACTGGGCCGATGCGATCGACTGGTCGCAGCCCTGGTTGCAGCCCTACCGTGTACAGGGCGAGCGCGCGGCGCGGCGGGCGCAGGCCGGCGTCGCGCTGCACGATGCGTTGAACGCCGGCTGCAGTGCGGCGGCCCTGCCGGTGCAGTTCGTCCCGCAGCAGGCCTTGCCGCCAGGGACGGTCTATGAACGGCACATCGCCGATTCCGGCTGCTGCCCGACGCGCGACAACCTGCACGATTTCTTCAACGGCCTCGTGTGGCTGCACTGGCCGCACAGCAAGCAGCGCCTCGGCATGCTGCAGGCCGCCGAGATCGCAGCCCGCGGCGTCGGTCCTGAGCGTGGCCCGCTGCGCGATGCGCTGACCCTGTTCGACGAGAACGGCGCGCTGCTGATGGCCCCACGCGATATGTGGGATGCGCTGGCCGCGCGGGACTGGAAAACGCTGTTCGTCACGCGTCGTGGACGCTGGGCGCAGGCGCGGCTGCTGCTCTTCGGCCATGCGCTGCTGGAGAAGCTGGCGGCTCCGCGCAAACCGATCACGGCCCACGTCTACCAAGGCCCGGATGCTTTGGAATCGATAGCAGATGCGGACCGCTGGCTGGCCGATGCGATGCAGGCGGAGCAGTGGTCGGCCAAGCCCTTCGCGCCGCTGCCGGTGCTGGGTGTGCCGGGCTGGTGGGGCGGCAATGCAGACGATTGCTTCTATGATGATCCATTGGTTTTTCGCCCCGCCGGCACGCCCCATACCACCGACAACAGGGTGTTGCCCGCCAGGTCTTGATGTCGCGCCCGCGGGCCGCATCTTCCGGCCAGGGCGAACACTGTGTCGACCTCTTTCGAAAGACCCCATGAAACGCATCCTCTTGTTCGTATTGACCAACGTCGCGATCGTCGCGGTGCTGGGCATCGTGGCCAGCCTGCTCGGCGTGAACCGCTTTCTCACGGCCAACGGCCTGAACCTGGGCGCGCTGCTCGGCTTCGCGCTGATCATGGGCTTCGGCGGCGCCTTCATTTCGCTCTTGATCAGCAAGCCGATGGCCAAGTGGAGCTCGGGCGTGCGCGTGATCGACCAGCCACAGTCGGCCGACGAGGCCTGGATCGTCGAGACCGTGCGCCGCCTGGCCACCAAGGCCGGCATCGGCATGCCCGAGGTCGGCATCTTCGACGGCGACCCGAATGCGTTTGCCACCGGTGCGTTCAAGAACTCGTCGCTGGTCGCCGTGTCGACCGGCCTGCTGCAGGGCATGACGCGCGACGAGATCGAGGCCGTGCTGGGCCACGAGATCGCCCATGTCGCCAATGGCGACATGGTGACGATGACGCTGATCCAGGGCGTGATGAACACCTTCGTCGTGTTCCTGTCGCGGGTGATCGGCTATGCGGTCGACAGCTTCCTGCGCCGTGGCGACGACCGGTCGTCGGGCCCTGGCATCGGCTACTACGTGACGACCATCGTGCTCGACATCGTGCTCGGTTTCCTGGCAGCGATGATCGTCGCCTGGTTCTCGCGCCACCGCGAGTTCCGTGCCGACGCCGGCTCGGCCAGCCTGCTAGGCCGCAAGCAGCCGATGATCAACGCCCTGGCCCGCCTGGGCGGCATGCACCCGGGCGAGCTGCCCAAGAGCGTGGCCGCGCTGGGCATCGCCGGCAACATCGGCGCACTGTTCGCGACGCACCCTCCGATCGAGCAGCGCATCGCTGCTCTTCAGGCAGCAAATTAGCTCGCCCCCAGTCTGCGCGCACTACGTGTCGCTCCGCCAACCCCCTACCGGGGGCAGGCCGGCCGCTTCGGGCGGCCGTGCGCAGCGGCCTCTGGAAGGGGGCAGGGTGCTGCTTGCGCTCTGCGCAACGCTACCGCCGCGTCACCTGGGCCGGTACATCTTGAATTTTTCGCCCAGCTCGAAATAGTCCGCCGGGCCGCCGCCGCGCAGGATGGGCCGGCCTGCGGCGGTGTCGTACACGCCGTTCACCAGCATCTGCTGCGCGATGTGGATCGCCACCACCTCGCCCAACACCAGCCAGGTGTCGACCGGCGTGCCGTCCACGCCCTGCAGACGCACCAGCTGCGACAGGCGGCATTCGAAACTCACCGGGCTGGCCGCGACCCGCGGCGCCGTGATCTTGCGCGAGGGGGCCTGCTCCAGTCCGGCCAGTTCGAACTCGTTGACACCGTAGGGCACGGCCGCGCACGAGGCGTTCATCTGTTCGGCCAGCGCTCGCGTGGCGAGGTTCCAGGTGAACTCCTTCGTCTCCTCGATGTTGCGCAACGAATCCTTGTAGCCGATGCTGGCAAAACCGACGATCGGCGGGATGTAGTTGAAGGCGTTGAAGAAGCTGTAGGGCGCAAGGTTGACCGCGCCCGCGGCGCTGCGCGAGCCGATCCAGCCGATCGGCCGTGGGCCGACGATGGCGTTGAACGGGTCGTGCGGAAGGCGGTGGCCTTGCGAAGGTTCGTAGTAGTGGATGTCGTCGGTCATGGGATGTGCGGGCGTACCAGAAAAACGCGAGCCTACACGGATCCGGCGGCGTCTGCCGCCGGCAACATCGCGCGTGCCAGCGCCTCCGCCACCTTGATGCCGTCGACTCCCGCCGACAGGATGCCGCCGGCATAACTCGCGCCTTCGCCGGCCGGGTACAGGCCGCGCACGTTGAGGCTCTGGAAGTCGTCGCCGCGGGTGATCTTGAGCGGCGACGAGGTGCGGGTCTCCACGCCGGTGAGCACCGCGTCAGGCATGTCGAAGCCCTTGATCTTGCGGCCGAACACCGGCAGCGCCTCGCGCATCGCGCTGATCGCATAACCCGGCAGGGCCGCGTGCAGATCGCCCAGCTGCACGCCGGGCTTGTACGACGGCAGCACCGCGCCGAAGAGCGTCGATGGCCGGCCCTGGATGAAGTCGCCGACCAGCTGGCCCGGCGCCTCGTAGTTGCTGCCGCCCAGCACATAGGCGTTCGACTCCAGCTGGCGCTGCAGCACGATGCCGGCCAGCGGGTGGTGCGCGCGGTCGGCAGGCGGTGCGGGGTCGGCGAAATCGTCGCCCAGTGCCGCGGCGAAGGCGGCGCCATCGGTGGGGTAGTCCGTGGGGTCGATGCCGACGACGATGCCGGCGTTGGCATTGCGCTCGTTGCGCGAGTACTGGCTCATGCCGTTGGTCACCACGCGGCCCGGCTCGGAGGTGGCCGCGACCACGGTGCCGCCCGGGCACATGCAGAAGCTGTAGACGCCGCGCCCGTTGCTGGCGTGGTGCACCAGCTTGTAGTCGGCCGCGCCCAGCAGCGGGTGGCCCGCGTGCCGGCCCCAGCGCGCGCGGTCGATCGCGCCCTGCGGATGCTCGATGCGAAAGCCGATCGAGAACGGCTTGGCCTCCATCCACACGCCGCGCCGGTACAGCATGGCGAAGGTGTCGCGCGAACTGTGGCCGAGCGCCATCACCACGTGGTCGGCGCGCAGCTCGGATGTTTGGCCACTACGCTGGTCGAGGACCGTCAAGCCGCGCAGGTGGCGGCCGTCGGGCCCGTCTTCTATCTGCACGTCGGTCACGCGCTGCTCGAAGCGGATCTCGCCGCCCAGCGCGATGATCTGCTTGCGCATGTGCTCGACCACCTTCACCAGCTTGAAGGTGCCGATGTGTGGATGCGCCACATACAGGATCTCGGGCGGCGCGCCGGCCTTGACGAACTCGTGCATCACCTTGCGGCCGAGAAAGCGTGGATCCTTGATCTGGCTGTACAGCTTGCCATCCGAGAAGGTGCCGGCGCCGCCCTCGCCGAACTGCACGTTCGATTCTGGGTTCAGCGCGTTCTTGCGCCACAGGCCCCAGGTGTCCTTGGTGCGTTCGCGCACGGGTTTGCCGCGCTCGATCACGATCGGGTTCAAGCCCATCTGCGCCAGCAGCAGCGCCGCAAAGATGCCGCACGGGCCGAAGCCGACGACCACCGGCCGCAGCGCCGGTGGCCGTGGCGGCATGCGCCGGCAACCGGTACACCATGTCGGGGCTCGGCATCACATGCGGATGGCCGGCGTGGCGGGCCAGCACGGCGGCCTCGTCGACACCCGGCGCCAGCGCCACATCGACGATGTACACCTGCACCAGGTCGGCCTTGCGCGCGTCGAAGCTGCGCTTGAAGACGGTGTGGCCGGCGATGTCGGCCGCGGTGAGACCGAGCTTGCCCTGGATGGCCTCGGACAGCGCCGACTCGGCAGGGTCGAGCGGCAGCTTGATTTCGGAGATTCGGATCATGGCTGTGGGCCCGTGGTGATCGGGCAGAGCGCAAATGCGGTGGGGGCGTCGATGATACCGGCAGGGCAGCATCGGCAAGCCGTCAGGGGGCGCTGGCCGTTTCCCCGGCCGCCAGCTCGATGATCTCGGCCGTGATCTCGTCCTGCCGGACACGGCGCTGCGTCGCCTGCAAGGAACCCAGCTGCCGTTCCACCTGGCTGTGCGCCGCGGCCATCGCTTCCATGCGCGCCTCGTTCTCGGCGGCGAAGGCATGCAGCGCGGCCTGGCATAACTGGGCATGCAGGTAGTCCTGCGCCAGTTCGGCCACCAGTGTTGCCGGCGCGAGGTTGACCAGGGGCCGTTCGCCATCGGCCACCGGGGGAAACAGCTTCAGGTCGATCGGCAGCAGATGCCGACGCTCCACACGAATGCCGTGGCCGGGCTGCCACTCGCTGTAGACCACGTCGAGTCGATCGATCTCGCCCGTGCCGATGCGCGCATACAGGGCTTCGGCAATGCGCTCGGCCAGGCTCGGAATGCCAGAGGCATGCGAGGGCATGATGCCGTGCCATGCAGGCGTGATGCCGCGTGCGTCGGCCACTGCTGCAGCCCGGGTGCCGAGCAGGAACAGATCCGGTCTGCCAAGGTCGGTACCTGCCGCATCGAACACACGTTCGCTGAAGGCGCCGGCAAAACCCTGCTCGGCGCCGAACACCAGCAAGGCCGTCCGCGGCATGCGGCGCACCGCCTCCGCCGCATCGGGTGGCATCAACGCCAATGCCCGACCGATGGCCAGCGCAAGCGTCTGCGCGTGACGGTCGACCGCCGCCAGCTGGTTGCGCGCCTGCTGGGCCCGCGCCGCCGCGATACCGCGCATCGCATTCACCACCGAGCCCAGCTGCCGGATGCCGCCGATGCGGGCGTCGATGTCGGCCAGGCGTTCGGTCATGGCGTGGCGGCGACCAGCGTGGTCGGCGGTTCCTTGCCCAGGGCCAGCAGATACGACCGCAGCACCTCGAGCAGGGTCTTGCGCTGCGTGTCGTCCAGCCGACCCGTGGCCTCGACGGCCCGCACCGCATCCGCCGCACTGCGGTCGATGGCCTGGCCCAGGCCTGCGCGAAAGCGGGGCAGGGCGGCGAGCGGCAAGGCATCGAGCAGGCCGTTCTGCACGGCCAGCACCAGGGCCACCTCTTCGGCCAGCCGCATCGGCGCGTGCTGCGGCTGGTTCAGCATGGCACGGATGCGGGCGCCGCGTGCCAGCTGGTCGCGCACCCGGCCGTCGGGCATGCCGCCGAAGCGGGTGAACATCTCGAGCTCGAGGAACTGCGCGTAGTCGAGCCGCAGCGTGTCGGCGGCGCCGCGCAGGGCTTTGGCCTGCGTCTTGCCGCCCACCCGGCTGACGCTGGTGCCCACGTCCACGGCCGGCTTCTGGCCTTCGTGGAACAGCTTGGCGCTGAGCACGATCTGGCCGTCGGTGATGGAGATCAGGTTGGTGGGGATGAAGGCGCTCAAGTTGCCAGCGTCGGTCTCGGCAATCGGCAGCGCGGTGAGGGTGCCCCCGCCTTGTTCGGCCGACAGCCGCGCCGCCCGTTCCAGCAGGCGCGCATGCACATAGAACACGTCACCGGGATAGGCCTCGCGGCCGGGCGACTGGCGCGTGAGCAACGCGATCTCGCGGTGGCTGGCCGCGTGTTTGCTGAGGTCGTCGATCACCACCAACGCATGCTGGCCGCGGTCGCGAAAGTATTCGGCCATGGTGAAGCCGGCGAAGGGTGCGATCCACTGCAGCCCGGCGGAGCTGGCCGAGCCGGCCACCACGAAAATGCAGCGCTCGGGTGTGCCCACCCTCTGCACCGTGTCGATGGCCCGGCGCACGGCCGAACTCTTCTGGCCCACGGCGATGTACACACAGATGATGTCGCTGTGTTTCTGGTTCAGGATCGTGTCGATGGCGATGCTGGTCTTGCCGGTGGCACGGTCGCCGACGATCAGCTCGCGCTGGCCGCGGCCCAGCGCGAACAGCGCATCGACCACCACCAGCCCGGTCTGCACCGGCTGCGTCACCAGGTCGCGGTCGATGATGGCCGGCGCCGGGCGCTCGATGGGCTCCATGGTCTCGCTGGCGATCGGGCCCTTGCCGTCCAGCGGCCGGCCCAGTGCATCGACCACCCTGCCCAGCAGCGCCGGCCCCACCGGCACCCGCACCACGTCGCCGCTGCCGCGCACCGCATCGCCGGCTTCGATGGCATCCACTGCGTCCAGCAGCACGCAGCCGATGCGCTCGGGCTCCAGCACCTGGGCGAAGCCGAACTGGCCTTTGTCGAAACGCAGCAGTTCGTCCAGCCGCACACCGGGCAGGCCGGAGACGAAGGCGATGCCATCGGCGATCTCCTCGACGCGGCCGATCTGTTCGGCGCGCGGGCCGAGTTTGGCCTTGCCGAGTTTGCCCCGGGCCTGCGTCAGCCAGGTTTCCGCCAGAAGATCAGGTGGCGTCATGGCTCAGTTCAGTCTGGATATGCTGCAGGTCGGCGCGCCAGCTGTTGCTCACCACCAGATGCGGGCCGTGCAGCTCGATGCCGGCGATGAGTGCGGGTTCGGTGCGGAAGACGAATTCGGCTTGAACGCCGAAGGCTTCTGCCAGGCGTTGGACCAGCGGCCCCTGGTCTTGCGTTTCCAGCGGGGCAGCGCTGAGCACTTCGATGTGGGCGCCCTGGGCGGCCATGGTCTGGCGCTCGGCGTCGGGCAGTTGGCGAATTGTCTCGATGAGCCGGTCGATGAAGGCTGCCTGCAGTGCCGGACCGGCGAGGGGCGCACACAGGCGGCCGGCAATGTCCACCGCGAGCCGTGCCGAACGCTCGCGCCAGGCGTCTTGGGCCGCTGCTTGTTGCTGCTCTGCCGCCTTGCCGGCGTTCACCGCCATCGCGTCGGCTTCCTTCGTGGCGGCTTCCAGACGTGCGGCGCGGTTGCGGTCGGCCTCGGCATGGGCGTCGGCCAGGATCGCCTCGCGCTCTTTGGCGAAGCCGGCGCGGGTGTTGGCGATGTCGACCAAGGCTGCAGCGGCCTGGTCCTGCTGCGTCTTCGCGTCGCTCAGCAGCTGCTGCGCGGCAAGCCGGCGTTGTTCGATCATGGCGGCCACGGGTTTCCAGAAGAAGTGGCCGAGCAGCCAGACCAGCACCAGGACGTTGATTGCCTGCATGCCCAGCGTCCACCAGTCAATTTTCATCTGCGTTTTCCACCGCACTGAGCGCGACCACGCGCCGCATGCACTACCTTCGTGGGCGGGGGCCGAGGCCACCGGGTACTCCCCTCCGCGAATGTCCCCCGGCCTGCGGCCTCCTCCAAGATTCCGCTGCGGGGAGCACCCGATACCCTCGGCCCAGTTGACACCGTGCTTGCGCCGCGAAGGGGCTCTTCGAGAAACACCGCGGAACCGGCTTTGCCGGGCCGCTGGTGTTGCCCCCGGTAGGGGGTTGGCGAAGCGACACGCAGTGCGCGCAGACTGGGGGCGAGTTTCATCTCAACAAAGGATTCGCGAACAGCAGCAGCAGCGCGATCACCAGGCAATAGATCGCCATGGTCTCGATCATCGCCAGGCCGACGAACAGGGTGCGCGAGATGGTGCTGGCCGCTTCCGGCTGGCGCGCGATGGCGTCCATGGCGGCAGCCACGGCGCGGCCTTCGGCGAGAGCCGGGCCGATGGCACCGAAGCAGACCGCGACGGCGGCCGAGACGATGCTGATGAATGCCAGCCAGTTCATGGAGAAGTCCTTTTGCTTGAGGTGGGAGAAGGTGAAGGGGGAACGTTTTCGTCGCTGACGGCCCCGGCGATGAAGACCATGGTCAGCACCGCGAAGATGTAGGCCTGCACGGCGCCGGTCAGCAGATCGAGCGCCATCAGCGGGATCGGCACCAGCAGGCCCGCCAGCGAGGCCACGATGCCGATCACGAACACGCCGCTCATCACGTTGCCGAACAGGCGCACCAGCAGCGAGAAGGCGCGGGTCAGGCTCTCGATGAAATTGAGCGGAATCATCACCGGGCTGGGCGATGCGAACGTGGCCAGGTAGCCGCGCAGGCCGCCGGCGCGCACGCCGAACCAGATCACCGAGAGGAACACCAGCAGCGCCAGCGCGGCGTCGGTCTCCAGGTGCGCCGTCGGCGGCTCGACGCCGGGCACCAGCGAAGACCAGTTGGCCACGAAGACGAAAAGGAACAGCGTGCCGATGAAGCTGCGGTACGGGCCAGGCTCGACCCGCATGGTGTCGCGGATCTGGCTGTCGACCACGTCCACCAGCATCTCGCACACCGCCTGCGTGGTGGACGGCAACAGCGCCAGCCGGCGCCGCAGGGCTATGGCACCGAGCACCAGCACGGCCATGATGGCCCAGGTGACGACCACACCGGCGGCGATCGGCACCGGTCCGAGGTGGAACAGGGGGACGCTGCTGAGTGGCGAGATCATGCGAAGTTCTCCTCTCGCCGCACCTTGCGTAGCACGGCAGACCGCGCGGCGAAGGTGCCGAGCGCCGTGGCTGCCAGCGGCAGCGCGCCTTCCAGCGCCACCGGCACCAGCACCGCGGCCAGCAGCACGAAGCGCCCTAGCACCAGCGCGATGACCTTGGCAGCCGGGGCGCCGCTGGCGAACAGCCGGGTGTTCCACCACAGGCCGCGAAAGTACAACCAACCTGCGGCGATGCCCACGGCCACATGGACGGCCAGCACCGCCAGCATGGCCCACCAGGGCAGGGTGTCGAAGAGATGGCGCGTCATGGTTGGTCCATCCATTTCCAGGCCGACCAGCAGCCGATGCACAGGCCAACCAGCAGCAGCGGGCCGGTGCAGAACAGGCCCGAGCCGAACTTGCCATCGAGCCAGCGGCCGAGGAAGAGGCCAAGCAACGTGGGCGTCACGATGGTCCAGCCGAGCACGCCGATCTGCGCCAGCCTGCGCGCCAGCGATGGGCCGCCCGCGGCGGCTGCGGTCTGCTGGCGCTGGTCGCGCAGCCGGGTCTCGCGCACCAGCGGGTCGTCCTTGTCCGGCGGCAAGGGAGTGTTGCCCTGGTTCATAAACCTCCTGGGGCTTGCGGCCGCAGATGCCGCATGATCTGGCGCACGGCATTCAGCTGCAGACGCGCACTGGCCACGTGTTCGACACGCTGGGTTTCCAGGTTGTCGCGGAAGCGGCGCAGCACCTCCTGGTCGAGGGTCGCCAGGTCGTTGCCCAGCACGGCTTCACGCGTGGCGATGGCGACGATGCCGTCGGTCACGGTCAACACGCCGCGGCGCACGGCGCAGAAGCGCGTGGTGCCGGCGGGCTCGGTCCAGCGCACCACCGACACGACCAGGCTGGTGAGGAAGTCGGCATGCCCGGGCAGGATGCCGAAGCTGCCGCTGGCGTCTTCGGCGCGCAAGGACGAGATCGGGGCGTCGTCGACCAGCACAGTCAGCGGGGTCGTGATGCGCAGCTTCATGCGGGCTGCGCCTTGGATGCGGTTTGTTGCTGGCCGGCGGCAGCCTGCTCCTTCTGCCGCGCCTCGTCGAGTGTGCCCACCATGTACAGCGAACTCTCGGCCCAGTCGTCGGCCACGCCGTCGAGGATGCCCTGGCAGCCGGCGAGCGTGGCGGCCAACGGCACGCTGCGGCCCGGTGTGCCGGTGAAGGCCTCGGTCACCGTGAAGGGCTGGGTCAGGAAGCGCTGCAGCCGGCGCGCCCGGTGCACCACCTGGCGGTCATCGGCGCCGAGTTCTTCCACGCCCAGCAGCGCAATGATGTCTTCCAGGTCCTTGAAACGTGCCAGCACCTCGCGCGCCCGCTCGGCCAGCGCGTAATGCACCTCGCCGACCACCAGCGGGTCGAGCAGCACCGACGACGAGGCCAGCGGGTCGATGGCCGGGTAGAAGCCCTGGGCGGCGGCGTCGCGCGACAGCATCACGATGCTGTCCATGTGGCTGGAGATGGTGGTCACGGCCGGGTCGGTGAAGTCGTCGGCCGGCACATACACCGCCTGGATCGCGGTGACCGAGGCGCCGGCCACCGAGGCGATGCGCTCCTGCAGCGAGGCCACTTCGGTGGCCAGCGTCGGCTGGTAACCCACGCGCGACGGCAGGCGCCCGAGCAGGCTCGACACCTCGCTGCCGGCCTGCACGAAACGGAACACGTTGTCCATCAGCAGCAGCACGTTCTGGTGTTTCTGGTCGCGAAAGTATTCGGCAATGGTCAGTGCCGTCAGCGGCACGCGCCAGCGCGCGCCCGGCGGCTCGTTCATCTGGCCGTAGACCAGCACGGTGCGCGGCAGCACACCCGAGTCGCGCATGTCGGAGAGCAGCTCGTGGCCTTCGCGCGAGCGCTCGCCCACGCCGGCGAACACCGAGATGCCCTGGTACTTCTCCACCATCGCGTGGATCAACTCCATCACCAGCACGGTCTTGCCGACGCCCGCACCACCGAACATCGCGGCCTTGCCGCCCTGGGCCAGCGGTGTCAGCAGGTCGATGACCTTGATGCCGGTCTCGAACACGGCTGTGCTCGACGTGCCTTGCACCAGCGTCGGCGGCAGGCCGTGGATGCCGCGGTGCGGCGTGTCGTCCGGCAATGCCGGCCCGCGGTCGCGCACGGCGCCCACCACGTCGAGCAGGCGGCCCAGCACCGCGTCGCCCACCGGCACCGCAATGGCGGCGCCGGTGGCCCGCACCAGCGTGTGGCGCGCCAGGCCGGCGGTCGGTTGCAGCGCAATGCCACGCACGGTGGCCAGATCCACGTGGCCGTGCACTTCCAGCAGCAGCGGCTCGGGGCGGTCCCATTCGACAACCAGGGCAGTGTGGATGGGCGGAAGCGTGCCGCCGTCGAAACGTACATCGACCACGGCGCCGCGCACGGCGACCACGCTGCCTTGCAGAAGGAGACTCGCGGACCCGACCAGCGCTGACGTTTCGGAATCGTGTTCGGGGCTGTCGGTCATCTGGCAATCATTGGCTTGGGCCAGGCGGCTGGAGCTTGATGTGCATCAACCGCGGAGCGGGTGGGCGCCGTCACCCCTGCATCGTGTCGATCAGCATCGCCTGCATCACGAACCGATGCCGCGCGCGTTGCGCCGCCTCGCCCGGCAAGGTCAGGGCCCCGTCATCTGGTCCATGCAACGAGGCCAGCCTCGCCAGCGCCCGCGCCGGGTGCGCATCACCGTCCAGCCCTGGGTAAACGGGCACCCCTGAATTCGCATCGATCTGCCGCACCAGCGCAGGCGCCATCGTGCCGCAGTCGATTGCATCGTAGAGGCGGCCCAGCATCTGCGCGATGGTGAGCAGTTCGCTTTCGGTGGGCAGCGGGTCGCCCAGGTCCACATGCGCCACGCGTGCACCCAGGTCGGCGGCCGCGCGTTGCAGCGCTGACGGCGCGGCGCCCGGTGGCCGGCACAGCAGCGCCAGATTCTTGCCCAGTAGCGGTTTGTCGCCATCGCTGTGGCCGTGGTTGGCCGCCGCGGCGATCTCCAGGCGATCGGCCTGTGCCAGGATGCTCTCCACCCCGGCCCGCGTCAGGGGCGGGCTCGAACAGGTGATGCGCAGCGTGGACGCAATGGGGCCGAATGTCTTCATTCGGTCGCAAGCGTATCGGTGGCTACCGTTGCGGTCTTGACGGATGTCAACGCGAGTCGATCCAGTGCGGCGTTGAGACAGACCGGACACAAAAGCTTCGATCACTGTTACATGGCGGCTCGCGCCATTGTTGGTCTGGTTGCACGCGCTTTTTAAGCTTTGCATCAGCCCAACACCGCGAGCATCACCATGCAAACCACCGCCAGCGCCGATCAATCGAACCAATCGAACCTGTCCGCCGCCGAGCGCATTGCCGGCATGCTTCAGCTGTTGCACGACAGCGTGGCAATCCAGCGCCGCGTGGTGCATGCGGGCGACAGCGTGTGCCAGGCGGGCCAGCGTTTTCAGCACCTGTATGTGGTGAACTCGGGCTTCTTCAAGCTGGTCAACCTGTCCGATGAAGGCCGCGAGCAGATGGTCGGCCTGCACTTCAAGGGCGACTGGCTGGGCTTCGACGGCATCGCCACCGGCCAGTACGGCTGCGATGCGGTGGCGATGGACACCGGCGAGGTCTGGGCCATTCGTTACGACGCGCTGCTGCAGGCGAGCATTGCCAAGCCTGCCTTGCTGGCGGCCTTGCACCAGGCCATGAGCCGCGAGCTGGCGCGCGACCATGATTCGATGTTGTCGCTGTGCACCTTGCCGGCCGATGCGCGCGTGGCCGGCTTCCTGCGGTACTGGGCCGATGCGGTGGCGCAGCGCGGCCTGCGTACCGACCAGATCACCCTGCGCATGACCCGCGCCGAGATCGGCAACTACCTGGGCATGACGCTGGAGACGGTGAGCCGGGCGCTGTCGCGCATGGCCCGTGGCGACGTGATCCGTTTCAACGAGAAGTGCCGCCGCGACATCCACATTCCGCGGGTCGAGGCGTTGACGGCCTACATGCAGCGCGCCAATTTTTCAAACGCCGCTTCGGCATCCGCCGCCCTTCACTGACCGGCGGTCAGCGCCTGCCCCATGGCGGTCTCCAGTTCGGCGCGCGCAAAGGGTTTGCGCAGCAGTTGCCGGCCTGGGGGCGTATCGATCACCGCGCTCGAGAAGCCAGACATCAACAGCACCGGAAGATCGGGCCGCAGGCCATAACACGCATCGGCCAGGTCGGTGCCGCGCATGCCGGCGCCCAGTGCAATGTCGGTCAGCAGCAGACCCAGTTCGACCTCGGAGTCGAGCACCGCCAGTGCTTGTTCGGCGTCGGCGCACAGCAGCACTTCGCAGCCCAGGGCGAGCAGAAACTTCTGCACGACGCTGCGGACTTCGGCGTCGTCATCGACCACCAGCACGCGCAGGCCGGACGGCAGCGCGTCTTCATGTGGGGCATCGGCGTGCTCGTCGGCCACGGCTGCATCGTCGACGTGCGGCAGGTACAGCGTGAGCGTCGTGCCCGTGCCCAAGATGCTGGCCAGGCTGACGGCGCCATGCGACTGCCGCGCAAAACCATAGACGGTCGACAGGCCCAGGCCGGTGCCGCGACCGGCCTCCTTGGTGGTGAAGAACGGCTCGAAAGCGCGCTCTTTCACCGCATCCGGCATGCCGCCGCCGGTATCGGACACGGAGATCGCCACGTAGCGTGCAGCGGCGCCTTGCCCGCTTCTCACCAGCTCGGCCGGCAGCGCCGGCACCACACGGCAGGCAAAGGCCAGCGTGCCGCCGTCGGGCATCGCATCACGGGCGTTGATGGCCACGTTCAGCAACGCGGACTCGAGCTGGCCTGCGTCGGCCAGGCAGTGGGCATCGTCGGCGTCGAGCCGGATCGCGATGCGCTGGTCGAGCGTGCGGCGCAACATGTCGGTCAGCGACTCCAGCAGGGCGCGGGGGTAGACCACGGTCGGCTGCAGCACCTGCCGGCGCGAAAAGGCCAGCAGCTTGCCGGTGAGCTCGGCACCGCGCCGTGCGGCCCGCGTGGCCGCGCCCACCAGCTGCTGGATCAGCGGGTCGGTGGCGTAGGCGGGCGTGTCTTCCAGAACCTGCAGGTTGCCCGAGATCACCGTCAGCAGGTTGTTGAAGTCGTGCGCAATGCCGCCGGTGAGCTGGCCCACGCTTTCCAGGCGCTGCGAATGGCTCAGCGCCTCCTCGCTCTCCTCACGCTGCAGCACGGTGGCCAGAAGGCTCGACAGCGCGCCCAGAAAGCGTTCCTCGTCTTCGCCGAAGCGGCCTGCGGTGCGCGAATACGCGGCCAGCGTGCCGATGGTGCGGCCCCGGTCGGACAGCGGCACCACCAAGATGCTGGCGAACTCGGCGGCCACCTCGCTGGAAGGCCGGCCGCGCGCGTTGGCGATCAGGCCGCCGACCGCTTCGCCTTCCGGCAGACCGACGCCGGCGACGATGCGAAATGCGAGCCCGTCCGGCTCCAGCATCAGGATCATCGCGGTCTCGATCTGCAGCGTTTCGGTGACGATGGCCGGCACTTGCGGCATCAGGCTGTGCGGGTCGCGCGCGTCGACCGCCAAGCGGCCGAACTGTGCCAGATGCTCGGCATAACGCGCGCGTTTCAAGGCCTGCTTGACCCGCGGGTAGCCATCGACCGCGCGGATCGCGACGACCACGTAGGGCAGGCCGTCTTCATGCAGCGGGCTGAGCGCGATCTCGACGCGCACCTCGCTACCGTCGTGTTTCCTGGCCACCAGGTCCATCTGTGCGCCCATCGGTCGAGAGCGCGGTGCGTTGGCGTAGGCGGCGCGGTAGGCGGCATGGCGGGGCCGCACCGCATCGGGCACCAGGGCTTCGACCGACAGGCCGATCAGCTCGGCGCCGCTGTAGCCCAGCAACTCGACCGCGGCCGGATTGGCCAGCACCACGGTGCCTTGCAGGTCGACCAGCAACAACGCGTCCGGGTAGGCGGCGAAGACCGCCCTGAACACCTTGCCATCGTCGAAGCCCGGGCCGATGGGGATGCGTTCCATGTGGTGTCGACCTTAGACGAGGTCGACGGCAGGAACGAAGATGTAGCCCGCACCGCGCACCGACTTGATCAGCTGCGGCTGCTCGGGCGTGGCCTCGAGCTTGCGGCGCAGACGGCCGATCTGCACGTCGATCGTGCGGTCGAACGGGCCACCGTCGCGGCCACGCGTGCGTTCCAGCA
The DNA here is from genome assembly GCA_965279475.1 of Pseudorhodoferax sp. Classification (GTDB taxonomy): domain Bacteria; phylum Pseudomonadota; class Gammaproteobacteria; order Burkholderiales; family Burkholderiaceae_C; genus Pseudorhodoferax. The sequence continues at coordinate 4,601,297 of CBDIIA010000003.1, read as the reverse complement.
GGAAGTCGCGCGACAGCACGCGGCCGGGGCTGGCGGTCAGCGCCACCAGCAGATCGAACTCGCCGCCGGTGAGCGGCACCTCGTGGCCCTCCCGGTCGAGCAGGCGCCGCGCCGCCGTGTCGAGCTGCCACCCGTCGAAGCGGCGCAACGTCTTTTCGGCCATGGGCGCCAGCGGCGCGGGCTGCGATGCGGCAGGCGACCACAACGGCGCCGGTGCCATGCGGCGCAGCACGGCCTTGACGCGCGCCAGCAACTCGCGCAGATCGAATGGCTTGGTCACGTAGTCGTCGGCGCCGACCTCCAGGCCCACCACCTTGTCGACCGCATCGCCGCGGCCGGTGACGATCACCAGCCCGCAACGCCAATGCTCGCGCAGCCGGCGTGCAATCTCGAAGCCGTCTTCGCCCGGCAGGCCCAGGTCGAGCAGCACCAGCGCCGGCGGGTCGCTGTCCATCAGCGCCACCAGCGCGCGGCCGGTGTGCAGCTGGCTCACCCGAAAGCCGTGGCCTTGCAGGTAGGTGGCCAGCAGCAGCGTGATGTCGGCTTCGTCGTCGAGAACGGCGAGGTGGGTGGAAGATGTCACCGGGGCATGTTAGCCGCTGCCGATGACGCGATCCTGATAGAACGTCTTGCGGGGTGCACTTTGACTATCAGGGCTCTTCCGTCAAGCGCATCACGACGCGGCCTTCGATGCCGCCCTGGCGCATGCGGTCCAGCACCGCGTTGATGTTGTCGATGCGGTCTTCCGAATAGACCGTGTGCACCTTGCCCTCGCCGGCAAACGCCAGCGCCTCCTGCAGGTCCTTGCGGGTGCCGACGATCGAGCCGCGCACGGTCTTGGCGTTGAGCACCATGTCGAAGATGGGCAATGCGAAATCGCCTGGCGGCAGGCCGACCAGCGACATGGTGCCGCGTTTGTGCAGCATGCCCAGCGCCTGGGCGAAGGCCGGCCGCGAAACGGCCGTCACCAGCACGCCGTGGGCGCCGCGCAAGGCGCGCTGCACTTCGGCAGCCGGATCCTGCTTGGCCGCGTTGATCACCATATCGGCGCCGAGCCTGGTGGCCAGCGCCAGCTTGGCCTCGTCGATGTCGACGCCGATCACATGGAAGCCCATCGCCTTGGCGTACTGCACCGCCAGGTGGCCGAGGCCGCCCACGCCCGAGATCGCGACCCAGTCGCCGGGTTTGCAATCCAGCACCTTCAGGCCCTTGTAGACGGTGACGCCGGCGCACAGCACCGGTGCGATCTCCGAGAACCCCATATTGACCGGCAGGTGGCCCACGTAGCCGGGGTCGGCCAGCACGTATTCGGCATAGGCACCATTCACGCTGTAGCCCGTCATCTGCTGGTCGTCGCACAGCGTCTCCCAGCCGGTGATGCAGTGCTCGCAATGCCCACAGGCGGTGTGCAGCCACGGCACGCCGACGCGGTCGCCCTCCTTGACGAACTTGACGCCCGCGCCCACCGCGGCCACATGGCCCACGCCTTCGTGGCCGGGGATGAAAGGCAGGCTGGGTTTGACCGGCCAGTCGCCCTCGGCGGCGTGCAGATCGGTATGGCAGACGCCTGAAGCCGCGACCTTCACCAGCACCTGGCCGGGCAGGACCTCGGGCACCGGCACTTCCTCGATCTGCAGGGGCTGTCCGAAGGCGTGGACGACGGCGGCTTTCATCATGCGCATGGCGGGCTTTCGTATCGGCGGGGATGGCCAGTATCAAAGGCGCGCATTGCTTCTGCACTGATCCACGTCAAGCACCGGGTACCTCATGCGCATAGAGTTCCACGCATCGGATCATCCCGATCCACATCACTAAAGATTTCGCCCATGTCCAAGCCGGATCGCAGCGCCGTGCGTGCCCATCTCATCGGGGGCGGCATCGCCTCCATGGCCGCCGCCGCCATCCTGGTGCGCGATGGTGGCCTGCTCGGCCAGAACATCACCGTCTACGAAGAGCTGGACCGCGTGGGCGGCAGCCTCGACGGATCGGGCAATGCCGAGCAGGGCTACCTGGTGCGCGGCGGCAGGATGATCGAGAGCAAGTACCTGTGCACCTACGACCTGTTCTCGTCGGTGCCCACGCTCGACGGCAGACAGACCGTCACGCAGGAGATATTCCAGTGGAACGAGGTCATCAAGACGCACAGCAAGTCGCGCCTGGTGCGCGGTGGCCGCAAGATCGATGCGCCGGCGTTCGGCCTGAGCGAAAAGCAGATCCTCGCCCTTGAGAAATTGGCGATCGAACCCGAGGCGATGCTGGGCAACAGCCGGATCTCGGACCACTTCGACGCTGCTTTCTTCGGCACCGACTTCTGGTTCATGTGGTGCACCACGTTCGCCTTCCAGCCCTGGCACAGCGCGGTCGAACTCAAGCGCTACCTGCTGCGCTTCACCCACATGGTGGCCGGCTTCAACGAGCTGCGCGGCATCATGCGCACGGTCTACAACCAGTACGACTCGCTGGTACTGCCGCTGCGCAAGTGGCTGGACGAGCGCGGCGTGGTGTTCGAGATGGGCACGAAGGTGACCGATCTGGTCTTTGCCGAGCGCGATGGCAGGCAGCATGTCGATGCCGTCGTCTACGAGCGCCAGGGTGAAGCCGGCGCGGTGACGCTCGGTGCGCAGGACATCGTGATCGCGACGCTCGGCTCGATGACCGAGGGCGCGTCGATCGGTGGCAACGACGCCGCCCCCGTGCTGAACGGCAAACGCGAAGGCGGTGCCTGGACGCTGTGGGAAAAGATTGCCGCGGGCCGGTCGGCGCTGGGGCGGCCGAGCGTGTTCACCGACCATGTGGCCGAGTCGAAATGGGTGTCCTTCACCACCACGTTGAAAGACCCGGCACTGTTCACCCTGGTGCGCAACTTCACCGGCAACGTGCCGGGCGAGGGTGGCCTGATCACCTTCACCGATTCGAACTGGTTGATGTCGATCGTGCTGCCGCACCAGCCGCATTTCATCGGCCAGCCCGACGACGTGCAGGTGTTCTGGGGCTACGGCCTCACCGTGGACAAGCCGGGTAACTACGTCGACAAACCCATGTCGGCCTGCACCGGCCGCGAGTTGATGACCGAGCTGCTGGGCCACCTGGGTGCCGGCGCGCAGGCGGCGCAGATCCAGGCTGCGTCGGTCTGTCTGCCTTGCATGATGCCGTTCATCACCAGCCAGTTCCTCGTGCGTGCCAAGGGCGACCGGCCGGCGGTGCTGCCCGAGGGTTTTGCCAATTTCGCCATCACCGGCCAGTTCTGCGAGCAGCCGGACGACGTGGTGTTCACGGTCGAGTATTCGGTGCGCTCGGCGATGTCGGCGGTGTACGGTCTGCTGTCCATCGACCGCGCGCCGCCGCCGGTGTTCAAGGGCCAGCTGGATCTGCGCAATCTGTACCAGGCATTTCGCGCCTTGCACGACATGGGGCGTTGAAGCCGCGGGATCCGCTTGGGGGAGGGCTCCAGAGCCGGCTCAGCTCCAGGGATCTTCCATCTCGTCAAACTCCGCGGAGCGCTGCATCTGCGCCTTGATCCACAGCTTCAGTGATTTCAGGTCGTCCAGTTGGCGCAGCTGGCTCTGCATCTGGTGGATGTCGTGGGTCAGCCACTGCACCTGCTCGCGCAGCGCGGCCATCACGTTGGCCGGCTTGAGCTTCTCGTAGGGGTTGAGGTTGAACTGCATCTTGAACGACAGCTCGGTTTCCTGCGTCTCCTGCTGCAGCTCCTGCAGTTGGTCGGCCAGTACCTGGTTGTAGTGGCGCAGCCGCTCGGCGCTCAGGTTGTTGATGTGGGCTGGGTCGATCTGCTCGGCCTCGATCTGCAGCTGCAGCATGTCGAGCAGGTTCTTCTGCGCATAGGCCTGGTTCACACGCTGCATCAGCGTGGTCTTGCGCTCGCGCTCCACCGGGTCGGTTTCGCGGTCGGGGTGCAGGGCGCTGGCCAGCTTGCGGTAGACCTCGCGCAGCGACTGGCTGGCGTCCTTCTCGGCGGCTTCCTGCCGCAGCGCGCGCACGGATTTCTTGCGGTGCTGGCTGCGGTGCTTTTCCTTCTCGCTGGCGATGTGGTCCATGCGCTCCTGCTCGGCCTGCATCTTTTCCTGCAGCATGCGCAACACGTCGTCGGGCGAGTCCATGTCCACGTCGTCGCCCAGCTCCACACCGAAGCGTTCTTCCACCATGGATTTCATGGCGTCCTGCGCCTCGCGGGCCTCGGTGTCGAAGTCGGTGTCGCTGTACTTGTTGTAGACCGCCTTCATGGCTGCGGCGTGTTTGCCGTGCATCAGGGTAGCGGCCAGGTCGCAGATGATGGTGCGCAGGTTGTGCCGGTCGGTCTTGCTCAGGCCCTTCTGGCCATAGGCGCCGTCCAGAAAGACCACCGTGTCGGCGCTGACTTCCTGCAGCTGTTCGAGCAGCGGGTCGAACTCCCGCGAGCGGCGCTGCTGGAACAGCGGAATGGCTTCCTGCCAGTCGGCGAGCAGCTTGCGCTGGGCGGCGATTTTCTGGATCAGGGTGTTGAATTTTTTCTGCGGAGTGGAGAGCGTCTGCTGACCCGCTTGCGCGGTGATGCTGATGGGCAGAGCGCGCGGACTGGGGACGAGTGTCATGTCAAGCCGGCAGGAAACCTTCGATCGACAGGTAACGTTCTCCGGTGTCGTAGTTGAAACCGAGCACGCGTGCGCCGGCGCCCAGTTCGGGCAGCTTCTGCGCAATGGCGGCCAGCGTGGCGCCGGACGAAATGCCCACCAGCATGCCCTCTTCACGCGCCGAACGCCGCGCCATCTCGCGTGCCGGTTCGGCGTCGACCTGGACCACGCCGTCGAGCAGGCTCACGTCGAGATTCTTCGGGATGAAGCCGGCGCCGATGCCCTGGATCGGATGCGGGCTCGGTGCGCCGCCGGAGATCACGGGCGAGGCCACCGGCTCGACCGCGAACACCTTGAGTTGCGGCCACTGTGCCTTCAGCACGCGCGCGCAGCCCGTCAGGTGGCCGCCGGTGCCCACGCCGGTGATCAGCGCATCCAGCCCCTCGGGAAAGTCGGCCAGGATCTCGCGCGCCGTGGCCCGCACATGGGCGTCGATGTTGGCCGGATTCTCGAACTGCTGCGGCATCCAGGAATTTGGCGTGGCCGCGATCAGCTCTTGTGCGCGGGCAATCGAGCCCTTCATGCCTTTTTCGCGCGGCGTCAGGTCGAAACTGGCACCGTAGGCCAGCATCAGCCGGCGGCGCTCGACCGACATGCTGTCGGGCATCACCAGCACCAGCTTGTAGCCCTTGACGGCCGCCACCATCGCCAGGCCGATGCCGGTGTTGCCCGAGGTCGGCTCGATGATGATGCCGCCCGGCTTCAGCGCGCCTGATTTCTCGGCGTCTTCCACCATCGACAGCGCGATCCGGTCCTTGATCGAGCCGCCCGGATTCGAGCGTTCGGACTTGATCCAGACCTGCGCGTCGGCACCGAACAGGCGCTGGATGCGGATGTGCGGCGTGTTGCCGATGGTCTGCAGGATGTTGTCGGCCTTCATGGGTGCTCCTTGGGCGTTGGCGAGTCGGGCATTGTGGCGCAGGGCGATAATGCCTGCGTGAAGCTCACCAGACCGCCGCTGGTGCCATCGTGGAAACACGGCACTGGAGGAACGTCCGGACTGCACAGGGCAGCGTAGGAGGTAACACCTCTCCACCGCGAGGTGAGGATCAGAGCAACAGAGACGAGTTCCTTGCCGGGCAACCGGCAAGGAGGTGAAACGGGCAATCTCTACGCGCAGCAATACCAAGTAGGCCAACGTTGAGGGGGCCCCCCGAGTTGGCGGGTAGGTAGCACCGAGCCGTCTGGCGACAGACGGCCCAGATGAATGGCGGTCACACTGGGGGCAACCCCAGCGCACAGAATCCGGCTTATCGGTGGGCTTCACACTTTTTTCGACATCGACCTTCGCCGGACAGCATTCCCATGAACCGACTGCAGTCAGAGCTGCAACGCCTGTACCTTTCTCGTCTGCAGACGCCCGGCGCGGATGGTGCGCAGACTTCTGCGCTGGTCGATGCCGCGGGCCGGGTGCGTTGCCTGGTGCTGGAACTGAAGGCGCCGCCCAGCTGGGAGCAGCTGGCGCCGGTCTGGCAGGGTGTCCAGGCCGAGCTGGAGATGCCCGCGCCGGCCATTGCCGTGTCGGGCACCGATGGCCTGCAACTGTGGTTCTCGCTGGCCGAGCCGATCGCCGTGGCGCAGGCCCATGCGTTTCTCGAGCGTTTGCGCCTGCGTTATCTGCCGGACGTCAAACCGGCGCGTGTGCGCCTGCTGCCGGCAGCCGGTGCCTCGGCGCTGCACCCGGAACAGCATGCCGCGCTGGTGCCGGCGCTGCAGGCCACCGGGGACTGGTCGGCCTTCATCGCGCAGGACCTGGCCCCCGTCTTTGCCGAGACACCGTGGCTCGACATCGAGCCCGGCGAAGACGGCCAGGCCGCCCTGCTGCAGGTTCTGGCGGTGACACCGCAGGCCGTCTTCGAGGCTGCGTGGGAGCACCTTGGCTCGGTGGTCGGCACTTCGCAAGCAACCGCGGCCCCGGCAAGCGAGCAGACCGTCGTGGCGAGCGCCGAGGGCGCTTCATCGAACACGCGCGCGAGCAGTTCCGCACACCATGACGCGCAGCAATTCCTTCTGCGCATCATGAACGACGACACCGTGGCGCTGGGTGTTCGCATCGACGCCGCGAAGGCGCTGCTGCAGTCTTCCGGCGTGCCGCGAACGACGTCAGACGGCTGACGGGCCGAGGCCGTGGCCGCTGCTCATGCCTCGGCGGCCGCAGTCGCCCGCAGCGGCCCGGACAGTTCGCGCAATCGTCGGTGCGCAGCGCCATCCCAGGCCACGGGCAACTGGTTCTTCGCCTGCAGGTAGTGGTGCGTGAAGACCGCCAGGTAGGCCTCCAGCGTGTGCGCGGCCACGGGTTCGCCGGCCAGCTGAAAGCACAGCGCCGCCACCTCGCTGGTGCAGAAATGGTCGTCGCGGCGCGAACGGCGCAGTGTGTACGACGAAGCTTGCCCGGGTTCCAGGCTGAGCACCGGCAGATGGTTCAGGTACGGGCTCTTGCCGAACATCTTGCGAGCCTCGGCCCAGGTGCCGTCCAGCAAGATGAACAGCGGGCGTCTGGCCGGCTCGCCATCCCGGGGCGCGGGCAATGCAACCGTGGTCACCACCCGCTCGGGCGCCGCGTACTCGCCTGGAAACACCACATAGGCCTGCCATTGCGGATCGCCCAGCAAGGCCAGCAGCGCGGGATCGGTCTCGGTGCGCGCCCAGCCGAAGGCAAAGGTGTCGGCCACCACGTCGGCCACCAGCCAGCCCGTGTTGCTGGGTTTGAGCGGCTCGATGTCGGCCATCAGCAGGCACACGCCCGCGCGCGTGGCCACCGATGGGCGCAGGGCGCACATGCAGTGGCTGGGCATCAGGCGGCAGCCGGTGCAGCGCTCGCGCTTGAACCCGCCGCGGGCGAGAAAGGGCTTCCGGCTGCGGGCCACGCGTGCGGTGTGCAACAGGGAGACGGCGTGGGGCATGTGTGTGGTGAGCAGCAGGCAGCGCTTGTCGGCGGGCTGTCAGAACTTCTCGTCGGCTGCCAGATAGCGCCATTCGCCGGGTGCCATCGACGCCAGCGGCACGCGGCCCAGGCGGATGCGGCGCACCCCCACGATCTTCAGGCCTGCATGGGCGCAGAGCGCGCTGACCTGGCCCGGCTGCGGCCCCTTGATCGCAAAGCGCAGGGTGGTGCGGCCATCGCGCTGCGAGCCGATGCTGACGCGCGCCGGCCGCATCCCCTGCAGTGCCTCGGGCGTGACCGGCCCTTCGACCTCGACCGCCAGCTCATGCTCCATCACGCCGGCGTCTTCGGTCAGCTTGCGTTCGATGCCGAACACCTGGGTGAACACCACCAGGCCGCTGTCGTGCGGCGCCAGCGTCGCCACGCAATGCTGGTCCACGAAGTGCTTGGGCAACACCCGCAGGCCCGAGCGGTCGATCCCGCTGCGGCGGGCCGGATCGAGCGGCTTGTTCGGATCCAGCCGCATGCCGGCGGGCTTGTGCAGCACCAGCGTGACCGGCGGCACGGCCTCGGGCTGCGCATTTTTCTCGACCTCGACGCGCTGCTCGGGCCGCACCCGCATCTGCGGCGCCAGCGCGACGGTGCCGTCGACGCGCACCGCGCCGTTGTCGATCAGCAGCTCGGCCTCGCGCCGCGAATAGCCCGTCAGCGCGGCGACGCGCTTGGCCAGGCGCACACCTTCGGCGTTGTCTTCGGGGGAGAGGGAATCAGCGGTCATGGGACATTCTGGCCTTGCACGGGAACCGCCGATTGTGGCGGTGCTGCAGCCACACGCCCGGGTGGCGGTGCCGGTCAGTGCGACAGTGCGGTGCGCGGCAGGATGCCGCGTTCGACGCCGATGTCCCAGATCTTGCGCGCAGCACCCGCTGCCGTGCGCATCACGGCGCGCTCGTCCGCTTTCAGGAACTGCCCGTCCTGCACGACCAGGTCGCCGTGCACCATCACCAGTGCCAGATCGCCGGCATGGCCTTTCCAGACCAGGTTCTTCAGCGGGTCCCAGACCGGCTGCAGGTGGGGCTTGAACAGGTCGTACACCAGCAGGTCGGCCTTGGCGCCGGCCTCGACGCGTCCGAGGTCGCGCCGGCCCAGTGCGTTGGCCCCGTTGAGGGTGGCGGCCTGCATCAACTGGTGCGCCGTGCCGGCGTAGGGCTTGCCGGCAAATTGTTTCGACAGGATGCCGTTGTTGCGCAGCTCGCCGACCAAATCCATGCCGTGCGAATCGGTCCCGATGCCGGTGCTCACGCCGGCCGCAGCAAAACGCGCGTAGGGGATGCTGCGGCCTTCGCGGGCGAAGCTGAATGCGCAGTTCGCCACGTGCGTACCGGTCTCGGCCAGGGCACGCAGGTCGTCGTCGCTGGTGCAACCAGCGTGCGCCAGGATCACGTTCGGCCCCAACAGGCCGGCGGCGCGTGCGTACTCTGAGGGATTCATGCCGTCCCGCGCGCGCAGCAGGGCCACTTCCTGGGGCGTCTGCGCGAAGTGCGTCGTGAGCAGGCAACCCAGGTCGTCGGCCGCCTTGCGGCACTCGCGCAGCAGCTCGGGCAGGCAGGTATCCGTGGCGTGCGGGCCGATCGCCACCTGTGCCAGCCCATCGTGCCCCTCATCGCGTGCCTTGAACAGCGCGACGGACTTGGCGAGTTGCGCCAGACCGTCGTTGCCGTAGTCCCAGACCGGGTTGCCGTCCGGCCCCAGGCGCGCATTCGATGCCGACATGATGAACGGTGCCCCCACCGTCCGCAGGCCCAGCTCTCGTGCGACATCGAAAAACATCTCCTGGCCGTGGTGCCACATGTCGACCACGGTCGTCGTGCCGCCGCGCAGCAGATCGATCATGCCCAGCGCGGTGACGGCGTGCAGTTCATCGGCCGTCAGTTCCTTGGCGGCGATGCCCGTCAGCGGCAGCAGGATCTGGTAGACGACCTTGGGGCCCCACGGCTCGAGCTCCATGTCGTCCGGGATGCCGCGAAACAGCCCGCCGCGCAGGCAGTGCGCATGCAGGTTCACGAAGCCCGGCACGACCAGTCCCTCGTCGTAGCGGTGCACTGTCTGGCCCGCGGCAGGTGCGTCGCGTGTCACGCCCTCGATCGTCGTGCCATCGATGTAGACGTAGTGGTCTTGCAGCAGCGTCTGCTGGCCGTCGCGCATGCCCAGCACGTATCTGCCGGCGATCACCGAAGTCGTCACAGGGCTTACTCCACCACGATGCCGGCGTCCTTGACCAGGCGCACCCAGACCGGCGCCTCGCTGCGCGCTACTGCACCCAGACGCTCGGACGACAGCGGGTTGATCTCCATGGCCTGGCGCTCGATCTGCTCGCGTACATCGGGCTTCTGCAGCGTGGCGGCCAGTTCGCGCGACAGACGCTCGATGACCTCCTTGGGCATGCCGGCGGGCCCGAACAGTCCCAGATAGGAGCTTGCGGGAAAAGGTTGCATGCCGGCCTCGGCCATCGTCGGCAGATCCGGCAGCACTGCGCTGCGTTTGGTCAGCAGGGTGGCCAGACCGCGCACCTTGCCGCTGGTGACCTGCGGCACCAGCGTGCCCGTGATCAGCATGGCGTCGAGCCGGCCGCCCAGCAGATCGGTCATCGCCGTGGTCTCGCTCTTGTAGGCGATGACGTTGAGGTCGAACTTCTCTGCCTTCGCGAGCAGGGTCGGCGCCATCGTCGCGACCGCGCTCGAGCTGCCGGCGTTGAGCTTGCCGGGGTTCGCGCGGCCGTACTCGGCGAGCTCCTTCAGCGTGCGCACCGGCAGCGCCGGGTTCACCACCCAGAAATAGCTGTAGTTGCCGATGCCGCCGATGGGCGCGAAGTCCACCAGAGGGTCGAACGGCACGCTCTTGCGCAGGGCCGGCAGCGCGGAGGCCTGGGTCGCGGTGGCGAAGAAGATGGTGTAGCCGTCAGGCGCAGCCTTGGCCACGAAACTGCCGGCGACGATGCCGTCGGCGCCCGGCCGGTTGTCGATGACCAGCGGCTGGCCGAGCGAATCCGACATGGCCTTCGCCACGATCCGGGCAATGACATCGGTCGCGCCGCCGGTGCCGAACGCGACCACCGCGCGGATCGGCTTGGTCGGGTAGGCTGCCTGGGCCTGGGCCTGCGTCTGGAGCGAGCAGCCGACGAGCACAGCGGCGAAGAGGAATCTGGTCATGCAAACACTTTGTGGAGGTTGAGGGGAATTTCAGAAAAAAGCAAAGTCCGTACCCGTGCGGGCCGGCGGTGTGCGGTCACATTTCGTCGATGGCGGTCGTCGTGGCCGGCGTGCTGGCATTGCCCTCCAGCGAGAAGCGTTCGCGCGTGTGGATGTAGAAACTCGCGCCGAAACGCGCCACCGGAAAATAGTCCTGCAGCCGCACGCGCCAGGTCTCGGTGTCGATCAGCCCGTCGCGCGCGTGCAGCCAGCGCACCTGGCCGATGAAGATCTGCCGGCTGGTGGTCTCGATCAGCTCGTGCAGCGTGCATTCGAAGGCTGCCGGCGCTTCGGCGATGCGGGGCGGCTTCACCAGCTTGCAGGGCGCGGCCGTCAGGCCGACCGCAGCGAGTTCGCTCACGTCGGCCGGGAAACGCTCGCCGCAGCGGTGCATCTGCTCGGCCATGGCCTCGTCGCTGATGTGCACGACGAACTCCTTGTTCGCCACGATGTTCTCGGCCGTGTGCTTGAGCATGCCGTCCTGCAGCCGGTTGATGCTGACCATCACGATCGGCGGCTCCTCGCCCAGCATGTTGAACATGCTGAACGGGGCGGCGTTGACCACGCCCTGCGCATTGACGGTGGTGATCAGCGCGATCGGGCGCGGCACGATCAGGCTGGCCATCAGCTTGTAGCGCTGGTATTCGGTGATGGCGGAGAAGTCAATGTCCATGTCGTTTTCCTTGGATGGCGGTCAGGTCAGCCCGAGCATCTGGCCCAGGCTCTTCTCGGACTGGGGGCGGTCCAGGCTGATGCGGCGCTCCAGGTCCAGCAGATGCTCGGTCATCACCTTGATCGCCTTGGCGGTTTCGTTCTTCTCGATGTAGTCGACGATGCGCGCGTGTTCGTCGTGCTCGCAGGCCGCGTTGCCCGGCGGCTCGTACAGCGCGACGATCAACGAGCAGCGCGAGATCAGCTCGTGCAGGTAGCGGTGCAGGATCTCGTTGCCGGCGATCTCGGCCAGCCGCATGTGGAACGAGCTGGCCAGGCGTGCCCAGGCCGGCTGGTCGGGCTGGTGGATGGCGGCATGCTCTTCCTTCAACTGGCGGCGCAGGGCCTGCAGCTCGGCCTTGGTGATGCGCTGGGCGACCAGCGGCACGATGGCGGCCTCGAGCAGCCGGCGTGCCTCGAAGATTGCCTGCGTCTCCTCGCGCGTCGGCGCCGCCACCACCGCGCCGCGGTTCGGCCGCAGCTCGACGATGCGGTCGTGCGCCAGCCGCTGCAGCACCTTGCGCACCACCGCCCGGTGCACGTCGAACAGGCTGCTCAGCGCCTGCTCGGGCAGCTTGGTGCCGGGCGACACACGCTGGTTCATCACGCTGTCGAACACCGTCTGGTAGATGCGGCTTTCCACATCGGTCAGGCCCGACAGGGCGCCGGGTGGCAGCGCCGTGCTGGGGGCTGCGGCGGTCGGGGAGGGCGCTTCGCGCTTGCGTGCGGGCATGGCGGTCAGAGCGGAAGCACGGTGTCCATGTGCCGGGCGATGGCGCCGGGCGTGGTCCACCAGATGGCGCCGGCGTCGCGTGCGCGGGCCAGGTGCTCCAGCGCCCGGCGCAGATGCCGCAGCCGGTAGGGCTGGCCGACGATGTAGGGGTGCAGCGCGATGCCCATCACCAGCGGCTGCGCGGCCGACTGGGCCAGCATCTCGTCGAAGTTGTCGACGATCATCTGCGCGAAGTCCTTGGCGTCCATCTGGCGCGCGATCACCATCGGGATGTCGTTCAACTCCTGCGGGTAGGGGATGGACCACAGCGGCCCGTGCCGCGTGTGCATGCGCACAGGCTGGTCGTCGTGGCTCCAGTTCAGCGTGTAGCGGTAACCGGTCTCGACCAGCAGATGCGGCGTGGCGCGGCTCTCCGAGATCCAGGGCGACAGCCAGCCGGCGGGCGCGGTGCCGCTCTCGGCGGCGATGCGGGCGCGGCAGTCGGCCAACAGCTGGCGTTCGCCGGCCTCGTTCATGTCGGCCTGGCGTTCGGCGTTGGTGTGGCCGTGGCCGATCAGCTCGTCGCCGCGCGCGGCCATGGCCTGCAGCAGTTCGGGGCAGTGGTCGTACAGCGCGGTGTTGAGCAGCGTGCCGGTCGACAGGCCCAGCGCGTCGAACAGTTCCAGGCAGCGCCAGGCGCCGACGCGGTTGCCGTATTCGCGCCAGGCATAGTTCAGTACGTCGGGCTGTGGCGACACCGGGCCCAGGTTGGCGCCCAGGCCTTCGCCGAATGCGAAGTGCTCGAGGTTGAAGCCGATGTAGACGGCGAGCCGCTGGCCGCCGGGCCAGCGGTAGTCCGGCCGACGCGTGATCGCCGTGTAGTCGAACAGGCCATGGCCCGGCAGTGGCCGGCTGGCGAGCGAAGCGGTGGTGGCGGGCGCGGCAGAAGCCTCAGATATTCCGGGGAGATCGGCACCGCCGCGGTGCGGCGGGATGCTGGTTTGGTGCGAGGACATGCTGCGGTGGGTCGGGATGGGTGCGCAAGGCGTACGAGCAATTATGGTGCCCGATGGTGCTGAGTTTTGTCGACAATCCTGAAAAAGCATTGTTGCCATTCCCGGATGGGTGATGTCGACATGCAGCAGCCGGATGGCATGGAGTTTGCAGAGGTGCTCGGTCCTGAACCCTTCACTTCACCGGAGAAACGCCATGTCCCTGCTTCGACGTTCCCTGCTGGCCGCCGCCTGTCTCGGCCTGGGTGCCGCCAGTCTTTCCGCCGCCGCGCAGGAAACCATCAAGATCGGCCTGGTGACCGCGTTGTCGGGCCAGTCGGCACGTGCCGGCGAGGCCATCACCCGCGGCATGACGATCGCCATCGACGAGATCAATGCCAAGGGCGGGCTGCTGAATGGCCGCAAGCTCGAGCTGGTGCGGCGCGACGACGAAGGCAACCCCGCCAAGGGCGTGGTCGCGGCGCGCGAGCTGATCTTCAAGGAGAAGGTGGCTGTGCTGTTCGGCGGGCTGGACACGCCGGTGTCGATGGCCATCGTGCCGATCGCCAACCAGGAGAAGGTGCCGTTCATGGGGCCGTGGGCGGCCGGCACGCCGATCACCAAGAACGGTGCCAGCCCCAACTACGCGTTCCGCGTGTCGGCGGTCGACGAGATCGTCAACAAGGCGATGCTGCAGTACGCGCAGAAGACCTTCAAGGCCACCAAACCCGCGATGATCCTGGTCGACAACCCCTGGGGCGAGTCGAACGAGAAGGGCCTGACCGCCGCGCTGGCGGCGCAGAACATGAAGGCCGTGGGCATCGAGAAGTTCGACGGCAATGCGGTCGACGTGGTGCCGCAGCTGACCAAGCTCAAGGCCTCGGGTGCGGACGTGCTGTTCCTGGTGGGCAACGTCGGCCCGTCGGCGCAGGTGGTCAAGTCGCTCGACCGCATGGCCTGGAAGGTGCCGGTGGTCTCGCACTGGGGTCCGGCCGGTGGCCGCTTCACCGAGCTGGCCGGCCCGAACGCCAAGAGCGTGCACTTCGTGCAGACCTACAGCTTCTTCGGCAAGCAGAGCCCCGTTGGCGACAAGGTGATGAAGGCGCTGATGGCCAAGTACCCGGACATCAAGGGCGCCGACGACGTGACACCGTCGGTCGGCGTGGCCAACGCGTACGACGCGATGCAGCTCTCCGCGCTGGCCATCGCCAAGGCCGGCAGCACCAAGGGCGACGACGTGCGCGAAGGTTTCTACAAGATCGACAGCTACGACGGCCTGATCAAGACCTACAAGAAGCCGTTCAGCGCCGGCGTGCACGATGCGGTGACCGAGACCGACTACGTGTGGGCGCAGTTCATCGACAACCGCATCCTTCCCGTCAGCAACTGAGACATCCCCCAGTCTTCGTGCACTTCGTGTCACTACGCCAACCCCCTTTGCAAGGGGGCGACACCAGCGGCCCGGCAAAGCCGGTTCCGCGGTGTCTCTGGAAGGGGCCTCTGCTCAGGCTCCTCTGCCCATGCTGCTGACGGCGGCCTTGATCAGCGGCCTGGGTTTGGGCAGCATGTACGGCCTGATGGCGTTGGGCTTCCACATCACCTATGCGGTGTCGGGCACGGTCAACTTCGCGCAGGGCAGCTCGATGATGCTCGGCGCGGTGCTGACCTACAGCTTCTCGCAGACCTGGGGCTGGCCGATGCCGTTGGCTCTTGCGACGGCGTTGGCGGCCTGCGCGCTGTACGGCATGGTGGTCGAGCTGATCGCGGTGCGGCCGTTCGCGCGCAGCGGCTCCAACGCCTGGCTGATGTCGACCGTCGCGCTGGGCATCGTTCTCGACAACCTGGTGATGTACGGCTTCGGCAAGGAGCCGCGCAGCCTGCCGTCGCCGCTGGCGGTGACGCCGATCCAGCTGGGGGATGTGGGCCTGGGGGTCTATCCGTTGCAGCTGCTGATTCCACTGGTCGGATTGGCCCTGGCGGCATTGCTGCACTTCGTGGCGCGCCGCACGCGCTGGGGCGTGGCGGTGCTGGCGGTGCAGCAGAACCGCGATGCGGCGCGGCTGATGGGCATCCCGGTGCGGCATGTGGTGCTGATCGCGTTTGCGTTGTCGACGTTGCTGGCGGGGGTGGCCGGTGCGCTGGTGGCGCCGCTGTTCAACGTGCATTCGGACATGGGCACGCTGTTCGGGCTCAAGGCCTTCGCTGTCGCGATCCTGGGCGGCATCGGCAGCGCCTGGGGCGTGATGCTGGCCGGGCTGGTGTTCGGTGCGGGGGAGGCGCTGGTCACGGCCACGCTGGGGTCGGGGTACACGCAGATCCTGATGTTCTCGCTGGTGATCGTGGTGCTGGCGCTGCGGCCGAATGGGCTGTTCGGGCGGGCGGAAGTGAAGAAGGTCTAGGTTCTGGCGATGCAGTTTGAGGTGAACGTCAAGGTGCTCCCTTATTGTTCTCGGCGGGGCTTGAGCGCTCAACAGCCTTCAGGGCGAGATCACGCCGACGGGGTACTCCACTCCGCGACTGTCCCCCGGCGCGGCCTAGGGCCGCCACGCCTCCTCCTTGATGTCGCTGCGTGGAGCACCCCATCGACGAGATCCATCAGAGTGGTGGTTGATCGGCCAGCACGACTGCGGCGTTCGTCGGGCCGAGGGTATCGGGTGCTCTCTGCAGCGACATCAAGGAGGAGCCACGGCCCTAGGCCGGGCGGGGGACAGTCGCGGAAGAGAGTACCCGGTGGCCTCGGCCCTCGCCCTGGATAGCAGCGCATGTCTTCAATCGCACGCGTCGCTCAAGAGACGAATGGCATGACCCCATCACGCATTGGCTGGACCGCACTGCTGTTGCTGATCGTCGCAGGCCTCGCCATGGCCTGGACCCTCAACGGTTACTTCGTCTACGTGCTGGCCCAGGTGGCGTTGCTCGCCATCGTCGGCGTCGGCATGAACGTGCTGCTTGGGTTGACCGGTCAAGTGTCGTTCGGCCACGTGGGTTTCTATGCGATCGGGGCTTATGCGGTCGCGGTGCTGACGACCAAGGTCGGCTTGAGCTTCTGGCTGGCCTGGCCATTGGGCGTCGTGCTGTGCGGGCTGGTCGGTCTGCTGCTGGCCATCCCGGCGCTGCGGGTGAAGGGGCCGTACCTGGCGATGGTGACGATAGCGTTCGGCTTCATCGTCGAGCACGGCGCGGTGGAGTGGCGCGGCGTGACGGGCGGGCAGAACGGCATCATGGGCATTGCGGCGCCAAGCCTGGGCGGCTGGGCGCTGGGCGAGCGGGGCGTGGCCTCGCTGGCCGTGCTGTCGTGCGCCGTAGCGCTGGTCCTGTTTGCCTGGTTGTCGCGCAGCGCCTGGGGCGCGGCGATGCGGGCGGCGAAAGACAGCGAGGTGGCCAGCGAATCGATCGGGCTCAACCCGGTGATCGTGAAGGCGATGGCGTTCGCGTTGTCGGCCGCGCTGGCCGGGTTGGCGGGCGGACTGTTCGCGCCGATGTCGGGCTTTGTCACGCCGCAGACCTTCGGCATGCTGCAGTCCATCCTGTTCGTGCTGGTGGTAATGGTGGGCGGGGCTGGCTCGGTCGCAGGGCCGGTGATCGGCGCGCTGGTGGTCGGCGTGCTGCCGGAGCTGTTGTCGGGGCTGGAGGAATACCGGCTGCTGTTCTTCGGTGCTCTTTTGCTGGTGGTGCTGTGGGCTGCACCGCAGGGCGTGGCCGGGCTGGTGGCCGGCTTGTGGTTGCGGTGGCGGCCGCACGCGGTGGCATTGACGGACCCCAGCGCAGTGCCAGCCTCCGGTGCACCGTCGACGCCGTCCGCACCGCGCGGCGCCTTGTCGGTGAGCGGGCTCGGGCGCCAGTTCGGCGGCGTGCGGGCCGTGCACGCGCTCAGCTTCGAGACGATGGCCGGCGGCGTCACCAGCCTGATTGGCCCCAATGGTGCGGGCAAGACCACCGTACTCAACATGCTGAGCGGCTTCTACCGGCCCACTGCCGGCGGCTTCGCGCTGCAAGGCCGGTCGCTGCAGGGGCAGGCCGCGCACCGGCTGGCGCGCGCCGGCATCGCGCGCACCTACCAGACCTCGCAACTGTTCGGCAGCCTGAGCGTCGAGGACAACGTGGCGCTGGCACTGTGCAAGGGACGGCTGGGGCCGCTGTTCGGCGCGCGGCGTTTCCACGCGCGGGCATTGCGGTCGCGCGCTCGCGCCCTGCTGGTCCGCTGCGGCTACACCGGCCCGGTCACCGGCCCGGCCGCCGATCTGCCGCATGTGGACCGCCGCCTGGTCGAGATCGCCCGCGCGCTCGCGTCCGACCCGCAGGTGCTGCTGCTCGACGAGCCGGCCGCCGGCCTGTCGCGCGAGGACAAGACGCGGCTGGCGGCGCTGCTGCGCTCGATCGCCGACAGCGGCATCGGTGTCGTGGTGGTGGAGCACGACATGGCGCTGGTGATGGACGTGTCCGACCGCATCGTCGTGCTGGACGCCGGCCAGCTGCTGGCCAACGGCACGCCGGCCGAGGTGCGCAGCGACCCGGCCGTGCGGCGCGCCTACCTGGGCGACACCGCTGCCGCCGGCGCAACGCTGGCGTCGGGCCGGCAGGTGCCCAGGGCCGAGGGCGCTGCGCGGGTGGAGTCGCTGGGCGTCGGCAACCTGGTCGCCGGTTATTCCAGCGAGCCGGTGCTGCACGGCGTCAGCCTGCAGGTACGGCGAGGCGAGATGGTGGCGCTGCTGGGGGCCAACGGCGCCGGCAAGTCGACGCTGATGCGCGCGCTGGCGGGCCTGCACCGGCCGGTGCGGGGCGGCATCCATCTGCAAGGCCGCGAGCTGGCCGGCCTGCAGGCCGAGCAGATCGCCGCACTCGGCCTGGTGCTCGTGCCCGAGGGGCGCCAGGTGTTCCCCGAGCTCAGCGTGCGCGACAACCTGCGGCTCGGCGCCTTCCTGAAGCCCCTCGACCGCGAGGCCCGCGTCGAGTCCATGTTGCAGCGCTTTCCCCGCCTGCGCGAACGCCTGCACCAGCGCGCCGGCCTGCTGTCGGGTGGCGAGCAGCAGATGCTGGCAATCGCCCGCGGCCTGATGGCGCAGCCCACGGTGCTACTGCTGGACGAACCTTCGCTGGGCCTGGCGCCCAAGGTCATCGAAGACCTGTTCGTGGTGCTGAGCCGCCTGCGCGACGAGCAGATGACGCTGCTGCTGGTCGACCAGATGGCTGGCCTGGCGCTGTCGCTGGCCGACCAGGCCTATGTGCTGGAGTCGGGCAGCGTGGTCGCGCAGGGCAGCGCGGCCGCGCTGATGGCGGATGGGGCGTTGATGCGGGCGTATCTGGGGGAGTGAAGGCGCTCAGTGCGCGTCGGGCCGGATGCAGCGGATGTCCAGGTCGAGCGTCTTGGCGAACGCCAGCCATGGCCTATCGCCCGTGAGCACGGGCAGCTTGTGCAGGCGTGCCGTGGCCAGGCAGGCACGGTCGCCCAACGACAGGCCTGCGCGCTTGGTGTCGATGCGAAGCTGGCCTGCCACGATGCCCTCGTCACCGCCGAACGCCACGACTTGCAAGGCCAGTGTTTCGACGGCGGCCACGGCCCCATGTCCGTCCATGCCGTTGTCGCACAGTTTGCCCACGACTTCCGCCAGGTTGACCGAACTGACCCAGGCCTGGCCGTCAAGGATGAAGGTCTCGACCTCTTCCCAACCGGGTTCCCCATGCAGATACGCCAGCACCGCCGATGCATCGAGCAGCATCAGCGTTTGTCTTCCGATGCCTGCTCCGCCTTGCGGTCCGCCAACAGTTCATCGACCAGCGAAACCTTGGCGGGCACGAACTTCCGGACCATGTCCTGGGCGCGCCGCAATTGCGCCCTGCGGGTCATCACCACCAGCTCACCGTCTCGCACGGTCCACACCAACTGGTCGCCGTCTTTCATGCCGAACTGCTCCCGCAATGCCGCAGGGATGACGGCTCTGCCATTGGACAGGTTGGATGTTGAGTTCATGGCGAAAATTGTTTGAATGATCTGATCTGGCAATTTTATTGAATTTTCAGCATTTATCCAAAAATCTGTCCGTCACGGCACCATGCCCACCTGTTGAATCCGCTGCACATGCGCCAGCATCGACCGCTGCGCCATCGGCCACATGCGGGGCGGCACGTCGTCGTAGGCGATCGCCACCCAGTCCTGCATGCTGCCGTCGGGCAGGGCTTGCATGGCTTTCAGCACTTTTGCCTCGCGTTGCAGGCGGTGTTGCTTGAGTTTGGCGATGGCCTGCGGCGCGTGGCCCAGCACATAGCCGTGGGCCGGCAGGATGAACGCGATGTCGTGCTCTGCGCAGGCGGCGCTCAGGCGGTCGAGCGAGGCCAGGTAGTCGGTCATGTCGCCGTCCGGCGGGTCGACGATGGTGGTGCTGCCGTTCAGCACGTGGTCGCCGCTGAACAGCAGGCCGTCTTCGAGCAGCACCAGGCACAGGTGGTTGGCGGCGTGGCCGGGCGTGTGCAGCACCTGCAGCGTGTGGCGCACCGGACCGTCCGGCCCGTGGCCTTCGAGCGGCAGCAGTTCCCGATCGTCCAACGCCCGGTCGGGGGTGAACTCGCTGGCCGGTCTTGCGGTGGGGGCCGACGGCAGGCCGAGGATCGGCGGCTTGGGCTGGCCGCCGCTTTCCACCAGCGCCTGCAGCGGCCGGGCGCCGGGCGAGTGGTCGGCGTGCGAATGGGTGCAGACGATGGTGGTGATGCGCCCGCCGGTGGCACGCCACAGCCGCTGTAGGTGTTCGGGATCGTTCGGGCCGGGATCGATGGCGATGTAGCCGGTGGCGGGGTCGCCGACCAGGTAGCTGTTGGTGCCGGGCCCGGTCATCACGCCCGGGTTGGGCGCGGTCAGGCGCTGCACGTTGCGCAGCAGGGCGACCGGGTGTTCGGTCTGCCAGTCCAGCGTGTGCACCATCTGCCCGTCAGGCGAGACCAGGGCCAGTTCGCCGAACGGCGACTCGTGTTCCATGTAGCGGACCTCGGCGCCCTGCAGCAGGCCGCCGCGCGGGCACGAGGTCCACAGCGGCTGCTCGCTCGCGCAGGCGGCCAATACGGCGTCGACCGTCTTGAAGTCCTTCAGCCGCTCCAGCGTGCGGATGGTCGGGAAGATCATGAAGAAGCTGCCGGCCTGGTGCTGTTCCAGCGCCAGCGCCGGGCGGACCCAGACCGGCTCGAACTGCTCGGCTTCGTCGGCTACCGGCTCCTGGCCGTCTGGCATGCGCGACACCAGGAACGGCACATCGAAGCGGCGCGGCAGGTCACGGTCGGTGATCCAGTGCGCCAGCACGAAGACCTGGTCGGCCGCCAGCGTGAGGCCCCGCGCAGTGCATTGCGGGAACAACGCGGCATGGCGGTCCAGCGCGGCGGCATCGGCACCGCTCGCCCAGCGGCCATCGGCATGGCGTGCCAGCAGCACGCCCAGCTCCTCGAAGCTCTCGCGGATCGCGGCGATCGCCTGGGTCAGCCGCAGGTCGTCCTGGCCGGGGCGGCGCTGCGCCAGCCCGTGCGCCTGTGCGTCGGCCGCATCGATGCCGCCGCCGGGGAACACGAAGGCGCCCGGCGCGAAGCTGGCCTGCATCGAACGCCGGGTCATCAGCACTTCGACACCGGCGGGCGTGTCGCGCAGCAGCAGCACGGTGGCGGCCGGTCGGATCGGCGCCGGCTCGCGTTGCGGGTGGAGCAGTTGGGTGGAGCGTGGCATGGCATGGATTTTGCCGTCACTCGGCGGGTCCGGCCCATCAGCTCATACCCCTACCGGTCGAAGACTCGTCCCACAATGGTTCCCTTCAGCAATTTCGACGCAGGAGCAACGATGCCGCAACTTTCGATCCGACGCCGTGCACTGGCCTGGATGGCCGCGACGCTGTGCGGCCTGGGCGCGCCGCTGGCGCAGGCACAGAACCCGGCCGACGACTGGCCGCAGCATCCGGTCACGATGATCATGGGTTTCCCCGCGGGCTCGGGCGTCGACGTGATCGGCCGCGCGATCCAGGAGCCGCTGGGCAAGCTGCTCGGCCAGCCGGTGATCATTGACTACAAGCCCGGCGCGGCCGGCAACATCGCCAGCGAATACGTGGCCCGCGCCAAGCCCGATGGCTACACACTGGCCTTCGGCACGGCGGCCACGCACGGCAGCAACGCGGCGCTGTACAAGAAGCTGGCGTTCGACGTGGAGACCGATTTCGTGCCCGTGGCGCCGATCATCGACGTGTCGAACGTGCTGACGATCAACCCCGACGTGATCGACGCGAAGACGCTGAAGGAGTTCGTCGACATCGTCAAGGCCAATCCCGGCAAGTACAACTTCGCCTCGACCGGCAACGGCGCGGGCACGCACATGGCGTTCGCCGAGTTCAATGCCCGGCTCGGGCTGCAGATGGTGCACGTGCCGTACA
This sequence comes from Pseudorhodoferax sp., assembly GCA_965279475.1. Taxonomy (GTDB): domain Bacteria; phylum Pseudomonadota; class Gammaproteobacteria; order Burkholderiales; family Burkholderiaceae_C; genus Pseudorhodoferax. Next base: position 4,579,729 of record CBDIIA010000003.1, on the reverse strand, counting down.
AGGGCGGGCCCGAGGCGATCAGCGCGGTGCTGAAGGGCGAGACCTGCTGCATCATGAACCAGGTGCAGACCGTGCTGACGCAGTACAAGGCCGGCAAGGTGCGCCTGCTGGGCGTGACCACCGCCAAGCGTGTGCCCGCGGTGCAGGAGGTGCCGACCATCGCGCAGAGCGGGCTGCCGGGCACGGCCGGCTTCGACAGCTCGATCTGGTTCGCGCTGTTCGCCCCCAGGGGCACGGATGCGCGGGTGGTGGCCAAGCTCAATGCCGCGGTGAAGACCGTGCTGGAGACACCCGAAGTCCGCAGCAAGCTCGAAGCCGCCGGCAATGCCGTGCGCATCGAGACCCCCGACCAGTTCCGCGCCACGGTGCGCACGAACCGCCAGAAATGGGCCGAGGTGGTGCGTACGGCCAACATCGTGATCGAGTGAACCTGCGCGCCGCTCTGCGGCTGCATGGCGGGAACACCGCGGAACGGGCTTTGCCCGGCCGCAGGTGTTGCCCCCGGTCGGGGGTTGGCGGAGCGACACGCAGTGCGCGCAGACTGGGGGCGAGGATAATCTGTTGATGCGAATCCGCTTCACCAAGATGCAGGGTGCCGGCAACGACTTCGTGGTGCTCGACGAGACCCGCGGGCTGCTGGGCCTGAGCACCGCCCAATACCGCTTTCTGGCCGACCGCCACTTCGGCGTCGGCGCCGACCAGATCCTGTCGGTCCGGCCGTCGCCGGGGCAGGGCATCGATTTCGAGTACGTGATCCACAACGCCGACGGCGGCGAGGTTGAGCAGTGCGGCAACGGGGCGCGCTGCTTCGTGCGCTACGTGCGTGAGCATGGCCTGACCGACCGCGACGCGCTGACGGTGAAGACCGTCAACGGCCTGATCGCGCCGCGGATGAATGCCGACGGCCGCGTCACCGTCGACATGGGCCCGCCGGTGTTCGACCTGGCGCAGGTGCCGTTCGATGCGGCCGGCCTCACGCCGGCGCCGCTGGATGGCTGGGGCACCTGGCGGCTGGCGCTGGGCACGCAGGCCGATGCGGCCATCGTCGACGTGGCCGTGCTGTCGATGGGCAACCCGCATGCGGTGCAGCGCGTGGACGACGTCGACACCGCGCCGGTGCTGGAGCAGGGGCCGCGTGTGGAACACCATCCGCGGTTCCCGAACCGCGTGAACGCGGGCTTCATGCAGGTCGTCGACCGCACGCACATCCGGCTGCGCGTCTACGAGCGCGGCGCCGGCGAAACGCTGGCCTGCGGCACCGGTGCCTGCGCGGCCGTGGTGGCCGGCATCCGCCTGGGCTGGCTCGACGCCGTGGTCGACGTGCAGACGCACGGCGGCCTGCTGACGATCGAATGGCAGGGTGTCGGCCAACCCGTGCGGATGACCGGCCCGGCGCAGACCGTGTTCGAAGGCGAGATCGAGATCCCCGACTGACCGCCTTGCAGCTTCTTCTTCCTAGTCAACCACCGACGGCCCCATGAACAACACGAACCCGATCACCGAAGACGACATCGCCAACTTCCTGATCCACACGCCGACGTTCTTCGAGCGCCATTCCGAGGTGCTGGCGGCGGTGCAGATGACCAGCCCGCACGGCAACCGCGCGGTCAGCCTGCAGGAGCGCCAGGCCGAGATGCTGCGCGAGAAGATCAAGGGGCTGGAGCACCGGATCATGGACATGATCCGCAACGGCAACGAGAACGTGATCATTGCCGACAAGCTGCAACGTTGGGCGCGCAGCTTGCTGCTGGCACGCCAGGCGAGCGAGTTGCCCGAGCGCATCGCGAGCGAGGTGAAGACGCAGTTCGCCGTGCCGCAGGTGGCGATCAAGGTCTGGGGCGTGGCCGAGGCCTATGCCGAGCTGCCGTTCGCCTTGGGCGTGAGCGAGGATGCGAAGACCTTCGCCTCGTCGCTGACCGCGCCCTTCTGCGGCGTCAACCCCGGCCTAGAGGCGGTGCAATGGCTGCCCGAGCCGGCTTCGGCGCTGTCGGTGGCGCTCATGCCGTTGCGCGCCGGCGTGCTGAACAGCGCCGGCACGGCCTTCGGCATGCTGGTGCTGGCGTCGCCCGACCCGCAGCGCTTCGAGTCGGGCATGGGCACCGATTTCCTGGAGCGCATCGCCGAACTGGCCAGCGCGGCGCTGTCTCGTCTGAGGGCTTGATGACATCCCCCAGTCTGCGCGCACGACGTGTCGCTTCGCCAACCCCCTTTGCAAGGGGGCAATGCCAGCGGCCCGGCCAAGCCGGTTCCGCGGCATTCTCGAACTGAAGACCTGGGGCGCTGTTCACTTGACATTTGCTGGCGCCACCACCGAACCGGCGAGCGCCTGGATTGAGCGTTATCTCGAGCACGTGCGCGTCGAGAAACGCCTGGCGCAGCGTACGGTAGAGCTGTATGCGCTGGACCTGCTGAAGCTGCGCACGCTGGCCGAGCAGTCGGGCGTCGCCCTCGATGCCGTGCACAACGCCCACGTCCGGCGCTGGGTGGCGCAGATGCATGGCCAGGGCCGCAGCGGCCGTGGCATCGCGTTGATCCTGTCGGGCTGGCGCGGCTTTTATGGATGGATGGGGCGCGAAGGGCTGGTGGCCAGCAACCCCGTGCAGGACGTGCGGGCGCCCAAGGCGCCCAAGCCGCTGCCCAAGGCGCTCGGCGTCGACGAGGCCGTGCAGCTGGCCGAATTCGCGTCCGAGGCCGACGACCCATGGCTCGAAGCGCGCGACGCGGCCATGGTCGAGCTGTTGTACGGCGGCGGGCTGCGGGTGGCCGAGCTGACCGGGCTCGACGTGGTGGCCGGGCCGCAGGCGCGCGGCTGGATCGACCTCGACGCCGGCGAGGCGCACGTGCTGGGCAAGGGGTCGAAGCGGCGCAGCGTACCGATCGGCGCCACGGCGGTGCAGGCCTTGCGCGACTGGCTGGCGCTGCGGGGCATGGGTGGCTCGGCGGGCACGTCGACCACGTCGGGTGCGGCAGCGAATGCGCTGTTCATCGGGCGCCACGGCACGCGGCTCACGTCGCAGTCGATCTGGCAGCGCCTGCGCCGCCGCAGCCTGCAGGCCGGGCTGGCGACACCGGTGCACCCGCACATGCTGCGCCACTCGTTTGCCAGCCATCTGCTGCAGTCCAGCGGCGACCTGCGGGCCGTGCAGGAACTGCTGGGCCACGCCAACATCAGCACGACCCAGGTCTACACGCGGCTCGATTTCCAGCATCTGGCGCGGGTCTACGATGCCGCGCACCCCAGGGCCCGACGCGACGGCGCGGCTGCACCGACGGGGATGCCGCCCACCGACCGAAAGGCGTGACGGCGGCCCCGGCTACGGGGCCAGGCTTTCCTGCCGACCCAGTTGAAAGCGCAGGTCGGACTGTTCGCGGTCGATGCGGCGGATGCGGTCGCGCAGCGAGCGGCGTTCGCCGTCGTTCGCGGCCTTGTCGAGCTGTTTCTCCAGGCGCGAGATCTCGTTGCTGTTGCTGCGCATCTTCTCCTTGGTGTCGTGCACCAGCGTGCCCGCGTCGAAGAAGCGCATGAAGGCCGCTTCTCCGATCTGGCCGCGGCAGACGTCGCTCTTGCCCGACTCGCCCTGGGTGCCGGCGCGCCAGCCATTGCGCGCGGTGCAGAAGCTCGGGATGCCCAGGTCCCAGCCCTGCCGGTAGCGGCCCGGGTCGGGGCGGATGCCGACCTTCAGGCAGTCCTCGGTGTAGGCGGCGATGCGCCGGTTGCTGTTGCCGCGCTCGCCGTCTTCGCGGCCGACGCGGAACCAGTCGGACGCGCGGCACTGCTCGGGCTCCATGCTGGCGCAGCCGGCCAGCCCCAGCATCGACGCGGCCAGCAGCGCGCGCCGAGCAGCCCGGGCAGTGCGGACGGGGGTGCGGTTCCACAGGGTCTTGTGCATCCGCGCACTGTAGCGGCAGCCTGCCTGGCCGACAAGATGGCGGTGGGCGGCGGCGTGCAGCGCAACGCGGTCCAGGCGGCACCGTCCAGGCTGCACAATCGGCGCCCATGAAAACCATCCGACTGCGCGACGGCAAGGAGCGCTCGCTGCTGCGCCGCCATCCCTGGATCTTCGACTCGGCGGTGGCCCGTGGCGGCGGCGATTCCGGTGAGACCGTGCGCGTGGAGTCGCATGCGGGCGAGTTCCTGGCCTGGGCCGCGTTCAGCCCCACGTCCAAGATCCGCGCACGCGCCTGGAGCTTCGACGCCGCGCAGCGCATCGATGCCGATTTCTTTCGTGCCGCGGTCGACCGCGCCGTGCAGGCACGCAGCCGCTTCGACCTGCCCAGCGACGGCATGCGGCTGGTGCACGGCGAGGCCGACGGCCTGCCAGGGCTGATCGTCGACCGGTATGGCGACACGCTGGTCGCGCAGTTCCAATCGAGTGGCGCCGAGCGCTGGAAGACCGTGCTGGCCGACGCGCTGCTGGCGGCCACCGGCCTCACGCGGCTCTACGAACGCTCGGACGCCAACGTGCGGGAACTCGAAGGCCTGCCCCAGGCCACGGGCTGGTTGCGCGGCGACGGCCCGACCGAGTTGACGATCCGCGAGCACGGCTGGCAGCTGGGCGTGGACATTGCCAACGGCCACAAGACCGGCTTCTACCTCGACCAGCGCGACAGCCGCGGCCGGTTCGCTGCCTGGGTGCGGCGGCTCGGCCTGCGCCGCGTGCTCAACTGCTATTGCTACACCGGTGGCTTCACCGTGGCGGCGCTGGCGGGCATGCGCGATGCCGGCATCGCCGATGGCGAAGGCCACGTGACCTCGATCGACTCGTCGGGCCCGGCGCTGGAGCAGGCGCGTGCCAACCTGGCCCGCAACGGCTTCGCCGAGGGCCATGCCAGCTTCATCGACGCCGACGTCAACGCCTCGCTGCGCAAGTTCGTCGCCGAGGGCCGCCGCTTCGACGCGATCGTGCTCGACCCGCCGAAATTCGCGCCGACCGCGGCCCACGCCGAGCGTGCCGCGCGGGCCTACAAGGACATCAACCGGCTGGCGTTAGGGCTGCTCGAACCCGGCGGCGTGCTGTTCACCTATTCGTGTTCGGGTGGCATTCCGCCCGAGCTGTTCCACAAGATCGTCGCGTCCGCGGGCATCGACGCCGGCGTCGACGGCTACATCTGCGAGCGGCTGGGCGGGGCGCCGGACCATCCGATGACGATCAACTTCCCCGAAGGCGAGTACCTGAAGGGGCTGGTGGTGGTGCGCAGATGAGCCCGGGCCGGCAGACCCTGAGCCCGCTGCGGTTGGATTTGCTCGCTACACTCCCCACCTTCTGTTTTTGAACCCCCGCCCTCAGGCCGCCCGTCGACCCACCGGCTTCGCGGAAAGAAGGAAATCATGAGTCTCATCCCCGCCACCATCCTGACCGGCTTCCTCGGATCCGGCAAGACCACGCTGCTCAAGCGCGTGCTGACGGAGGCGCACGGGCAGAAGATTGCCGTCATCGAGAACGAGTTCGGCGAGGAGAACATCGACAACGAGATCCTCGTGTCCGAATCGGGCGAACAGATCGTGCAGCTGAACAACGGCTGCATCTGCTGCTCGATCCGCGAGGACCTGCGTTCCACGCTGAGCCTGCTGGCCGCGAAGAAACGCAAGGGCCTGCTGGACTTCGACCGCGTCGTCATCGAGACCACCGGCCTGGCCGATCCGGGCCCGGTCGCGCAGACGTTCTTCATGGACGACGAGATCGCCGAGAGTTACCTGCTCGACTCGATCCTGACGCTGGTCGACGCCAAGCACGCCGGCACCCAGCTCGACGAGCGCCAGGAAGCGCGGCGCCAGGTCGGGTTTGCCGACCAGATCTTCATCAGCAAGACCGACCTCGTGCCCGGCGAAGAGGTGGAGGCCCTGATCCACCGCCTGAAGCACATGAACCCGCGCGCGCCGCAGAAGGCCGTGCATTTCGGCGAGGTGGCGCTGTCCGAGGTGTTCGACCTGCGCGGCTTCAATCTGAACGCCAAGCTCGACATCGATCCCGACTTCCTGAAGGAAGACGACCACGCGCACCACGATCACGACCATGTGCATGGCGAGCACTGCGACCATCCCTCGCATGCGCACGACCACGGGCACCACCATCACCACGACGATGACGTGAAGAGCTTCGTGTTCCGGTCCGACCGCGCGTTCGACCCCGCCAAGCTCGAGGACTTCCTGGGTGCGATCGTCAACATCTACGGTGTGCGCATGCTGCGCTACAAGGGTGTGCTGAACATGAAGGGCACCGAGCGCAAGGTGATCTTCCAGGGCGTGCACCAGCTGATGGGCAGCGACCTGGGACCGGCCTGGGCCGAGGGCGAGGCACGCACCAGCAAGATGGTGTTCATCGGCATCGACCTGCCGCGCGACATCTTCCTGCAGGGCCTGGAGCAGTGCCTGCTCTGAGGGCCGCGTGGCTTTGCGGCACAAAAGTTGCGATCTCCCGCCGCAAATCGGACTATTAGGGGTATAAACCGTGCCGAAGTAACGGGCGGCGCCAAGTGCCACAGGGCCAAGGGCGCGCACGGTCTTCGATTTACACGTCCCGCGAGGAGACCCCAGTGAAAGTCCAGTCCGGCAAATCCAAGGCAGCTGCCAAACCGCACAAGGCGTCGGCGCCTGGCAAGGTCGCGAAGCCGGCTGCTGGCGCGAAGACGATTCCAGCCAAGGGCAAGACGGTCAAACCAGGGGCAAAAGCCATCACAGCATCCACGACACCGGCACGTTCCGCCGGCTCCGGCGCGGCCAAGAAATTGGCCGTGACGCCTGCAAAGGCGCCGAAGGCAGCAACGAACACGAAGCCGGTCGCGGCGTCCGCCAAGACTGCCAAGGCCGCCCAGCCCGCATCGGTTGCGGCAGGCAAGGCCACGGCCAAGGCATCCTCGGCCACCGTGCCGGCGGCCAAGCCTGCGCCGCAGCCCGCGCCGGCGCCTGTCATCAGTGCGCCGCCAATGCCCGCAAAGACTGGTCGGACTTCGCGACTGGCCCAATTAACCGTACCATCCATGGCGCCGGCAGTGGCTTCGACTGCTGCCAAAGCCAGTTACCTCCAAGAAATGCCTTCTCCCATGATTGTCCCGGCGCCGCATGTCGCAGCCAAGAAAGATCCCAAGCTTGCCAACAACTGGAAGACCAAGCCTGCGGAGCAATTGACCGACGCCGAAGTGCTGGCCATGGCCGATTCGGAATACATGAACGAAAAGCAGACGGCGTTCTTCCGTCTGAAGCTGATCGCGCTGAAGCAGGACATGCTGAACAACGCCGGTGAGACCACCGAGCACCTGCGCGAAGACACCGTCGTCGTGCCCGACCCCGCCGACCGCGCCACCATCGAGGAAGAGCACGCCCTCGAACTGCGCACCCGTGACCGCGAACGCAAGCTGCTGAAGAAGATCGAACAGTCGATCAACCGCATCGACGCCGGCGACTACGGCTACTGCGACGAGACCGGCGAGCCGATCGGTGTCGGCCGTCTGCTGGCACGGCCCACGGCCACGCTGTCGCTCGAGGCCCAGCAGCGCCGGGAGCTCAAGCAGAAGATGTTCGGCGACTGAGCGTCGGGCTTCCTGAGCGCCTCCTTTCTCCCCCGCTGCCCTCTCCGACCCGCATGGCCCAGGAAGAACAACCAGGTCTGTTGTCCAAGGTCGTCAAGTTCGTTCGCAACCCGACGATGAACTGGGCCGACCTTGACCAGCCCGAGTTGGACAAGGAGAGCCACTACAGCAAGCAGATGCTGAAGGAGATGATCGAGCGCAAGCGGCGCAACGACTTCGTGCGCCGCCGTGAGTTCGATCAGCTGCGCAAGCTGCGCCAGCGCGAGGCCCTGGCCGGCCCGGCTGGCGACACGGATGCCGCCGGCCGGCCTTCGTTCTTCCAGAGCAGCCTGCCGTCCAAACCCGACGACCGTGCCGTCACGCTGAAGAAGATCGACGAGATCGAGGCGCAGATGTCGCAGCAGTGGTGGAAGTCGAAGGACGACGGCAGCTCCCGCCAGGACACGCCGACCTCGCTGCAGCCGGTCGACAGCAATGTGCCGTCCGATTTCGGCAGCGCCCAGCATTTCGCGACGACGATCAACGCCTCGGTGCCCGCGCCGCTGCCGAGTTCGTCGGCCTATGCGGCGACCGACGTGTCGCCGCTGGAGCCGCGGCGCGGCTACGCCCACGAGGCTTCCGGCACCGAGGACATGCTGGCTGCGCTCGACGCGGCACGGCACCCGGACTGGCCGCATGCGGTGACGCCGGACGAAAGCGCCGCGCCGGTCTTCGTGCACGACCCCGAACTCGAGGAGGCCGCGATCCGTTTCGCCAATGGCGACAGCGCCGGGGCCGAGACCTCGATCGTGTCGCTGCTGGGCGTGGGCAGCGCGTCGGCGCCTCTTGAAATCTGGATGACCTTGTTCGATCTGTACCGCGCGACGGGCCAGCACGACAAGTTCGACACGGTGGCGATCGAGTTCGCCACGCGCTTCGGGCGCTCGGCGCCGATCTGGTTCTCGATCCCGGACGCTGCCGGTGGCAAGGGCGAAGAGCCCGCCGCGACGGTGCGGCCGAACATCTACCACTGGACCAGCCCGAGCGTGCTCGGCGCGGCCCAGGTGCTGGCGCTGCAGTCGACGATGCTGTCGAAGGCGCCGCCGGTGGCCCATCTCAACTGGTCGCACCTGTCCACCGTGCAGGAAGGCGCACTTGAGCCGCTCGGCGCCTTGTTGACCGCCTGGAGCCGGCAGAAGCTGCGGCTGCAGTTCGCTGGCGCGGCGCACCTCGAAGGATTGCTCCGCAAGGGCACTGCATCCGGCGATGCCAGCGTCAACCCCGCCTGGTGGAAGCTGCGCATGGAGCTGTTGCGCCTCATGCAGCGGCCCGATGAGTTCGACCTGGTGGCGCTCGACTACTGCGTCACCTACGAGGTGTCGCCGCCGTCCTGGCAACAGGCGCAGTGCGAATTCGCTCTGGCGGACGGGGCTGGGGGCGATGCGGCGGATGACTTCATCGTGGCCGAGATCGCGCCCGATTCCGATTTCTTCGACACCGATGCCGGCGATGGCCGCAGCACCATCCCGCACGACGATGCGCGCAAGGCGGTGGCACTGGGCGCGCTGTCGGGCCTGGTGCTGGGCGACGCGGCCGATGCGCTGGCGCAGTTCGAGGACCAGGTGCTCGCCTCCGGTCTCCTGGTGATCTCGTGCGAGCACCTGGTGCGCATCGACTTCGCCGCGGCGGGCTCGGTGCTCAACTGGGCCGCGGCGCAGCAGGCCGCCGGGCGGCGCGTGCAGTTCCGCAATCTGCACCGCGTGGCGGCGATCTTCTTCAACGTCATCGGCGTCAGCGAGCACGCCAAGGTCATCGCCCGCAGCAACTGAGCTGGCAAGGCGGCGGTCTTCCTGCTGCACTGTCTGCGGCCGAGCGGAAGCTCCCGCCCGCGCTTGTATTCTCTGATTCCAACCCCAGGTCATTCGCATGGAGCAATTTCACGGAACCACCATCGTCAGCGTGCGCCGCATGACGCCGACAGGCATGCAGGTCGCGATCGGCGGCGACGGCCAGGTCACGCTCGGCACGATCGTCGTCAAGGGCAGCGCCCGCAAGGTCCGCAAGCTCTACCATGACAAGGTGCTGGCCGGCTTTGCCGGCGCTACCGCCGACGCGTTCACGCTGTTCGAGCGCTTCGAGGCCAAACTCGAGAAGCACCAGGGCCACCTGGTGCGCGCGGCGATCGAGCTGACCAAGGACTGGCGCACCGACCGCGTGCTGCGGCGGCTCGAGGCCATGCTGGCCGTCGCCGACCGCGAGGCCTCGCTGATCATCACCGGCAACGGCGACGTGCTGGAGCCCGAGCGCGGCATCGTCGCGATCGGCTCCGGTGGCGCCTACGCCCAATCGGCCGCCATTGCGCTGCTGGGCAATACCGAGCTGTCTGCTACCGACATCGTGAAGAAGTCGCTGGAGATCGCCGGAGAAGTGTGCATTTACACGAACATGCACCACACCATCGAAACCTTGAGCTGATCCGAATCCATGTCCTCGATGACCCCCCAGGAGATCGTCTCCGAACTCGATCGCCACATCGTCGGCCAGCAGCAGGCCAAACGCGCGGTGGCCATCGCGCTGCGCAACCGCTGGCGGCGCCAGCAGGTCGATGAAAAACTCCGCGCGGAGATCACGCCGAAGAACATCCTGATGATCGGCCCCACCGGCGTCGGCAAGACCGAGATCGCGCGCCGGCTCGCCAAGCTGGCGGATGCACCGTTCATCAAGGTCGAGGCAACGAAGTTCACCGAGGTCGGTTATGTCGGCAAGGACGTCGACGCCATCATCCGCGACCTCGCCGACATTGCGGTCAAGCAGACCCGCGAGAAGGCGATGCGCCAGGTGCGCACACGTGCCGAAGACGCGGCCGAAGAGCGCATCCTCGACATCCTGATTCCCCCGGCACGCGCCGCCAGCGGCGAGGCCGCGTTCGGGTTCGCCACGCCGACGGCCATTGCCGCGCCCTCGACGGACAGCACCGCGCGCCAGACCTTCCGCAAGAAGCTGCGCGAGCACGAACTCGACGCCAAGGAAATCGAGATCGACGTGGCCGACAACAAGCAGCCGCTCGAGATCATGGGCCCGCCCGGCATGGAAGAGATGACCGAGCAGCTGCGCGGCATGTTCAGCCAGATGGGTACGTCCAAACGCAAGGCCCGCCGGCTGCCGATCGGCGAGGCGATGAAGCTGCTGATCGATGAAGAGGCGGCCAAGCTGGTCAACGAAGAAGAGATCAAGACGCAGGCGATCCACAACGCCGAGCAGAACGGCATCGTCTTCATCGACGAGATCGACAAGGTCACGTCGCGCAGCGAGGGCAGCGGTGCCGAGGTGTCGCGCCAGGGCGTGCAGCGCGACCTGCTGCCGCTGGTCGAAGGCACGGCCGTGTCGACCAAGTACGGCGTGGTGCGGACCGACCACATCCTGTTCATCGCGTCCGGCGCCTTCCACCTGAGCAAGCCCAGTGACCTGATTCCCGAATTGCAGGGCCGCTTCCCGATCCGGGTCGAGCTGCAGTCGCTGTCGGTGCAGGATTTCGAGGCCATCCTGACGCAGACGCATGCGTCGCTGGTGCGGCAATACCAGGCGCTGTTGGCGACCGAGAACGTGACGGTCGACTTCCTGCCCGAAGGCGTGACGCGCCTGGCGCACATCGCCTACGACGTGAACGAACGCACCGAGAACATCGGTGCGCGACGGCTCTCGACGGTGATGGAACGGCTGCTCGACGAGGTCAGTTTCGATGCCGCCAAACTGGGGGGCGAGACCGTGACGATCGATGCCGCCTACGTCGATGCGCGGCTCAACGAGCTGAGCCGCAACGAGGATCTGTCCCGGTACATTCTGTAAGCCTTGCGCATGCCGGCTGCGGTGTTCCACCGGCTGGGCGTTAACGCAAGAGTGGAGGGCGGACATGCGAGCCTGGGCGCAACGAACCATCGTTGCAGGCCGCGACCAAAGTCATTGCCCTGCATGCCAGGCGTCTGTTCCGCATCGGTTGCAAAAAATCGTGTCCTTGGAACCGAAACTGCCATCGAGCAGCGACTTGGACCAGGGGTTTTCGATGCGCTGCTGGATCGCGCGCCGTAGACGGGATCAAAACCAACCTTGGCAATCTCCGCCAGCGCTGCAGGAGATACAACGAGCGTCAAATCCATCTTGTTGAGGAACTCCGGCCTGAAGGGGCTCTTCAGTTCCTCCCACGCAGCGTCCTTGGTGTCCGCGCTGGGTTGCTGGTCATCACGATCACCGTGTTCTTGAAGTTCACGGTGCGGCCGTGGCCATCGGTCAGGCGGCCGTCGTCCAGTACCTGCAACGCGTCGCCTTCTGGGTGCCGTCGCGATGGGGGTCGCCACCGGCGCCGGCGCGCTGTTCGGTGCGGTCGCCTGGTCGCTGGCGGCTCGCTCGCGAGGCCGCTCAGAAACGGGTGCCGACGATGAACTTGATCAGCCAGCGGTCACCGTCACGCGTCAGCCCCCGGCCCAGGCCGAGGTTCAGGTCGACGCGCTCGAACTCGTGGTCGATCACGGCGTACAGGGTCTTGCCGTTCTTGTTCAGCCCGTCGAGCCGCACCAGGGGGCCCAACTCGTTGTAGATCTCCATGCCCAGCTGTGTCTTGGGGTTGATCGCGTAGGCCACTTTCGCGTCCAGGTCGAATGTCACCGGGCCGCCCCCACGCGACAGGCTCCAGTCGAAGTTCGGGTTCATCGCCAGTGTCCACGGGCCGGTGCGGTAGCCCAGGATGCCCTTGAGCTCCGCGTTCCAGGGCGTCGAGGAGGCGCGCAGCACGGTGCGCCCGACCTCCAGATTCGCGCCCCAGAAGAAGCCCTGGTTCGCGTCATGCGGGGCGATGTACTTGATGCGCAGCTTGGCGCCGTCGACCTTGGGCTCGGCGTGGGCGGCCCGGCTGGTGAGCACGTACAGGCCGAGCTCCAGCGTGTCGGTGAGGCCGTAGGTGAACTCGGGCGTCAGGCGGTAGACGCGGGCCGGCGGCTGCTCGCCGGGGTAGCCGGGCTTGGACGGCCCGGAGAACACGTAGTTGTTGTGCAGGTCCACGCCGAACTTGCCAGGCGCGCTCAGGTCGTCCAGGTAGACCTGGATTTCCTCGGGCGCCGCCAGCGCCGCCGGAGTGGCGGCGGCCAGCAGCACCCAGGCCAGCAGCGCAGCGGCGCGCCTGGCGGCGGTGGTGGCCTTGATCGATGCCGCTGTGTCGGTCCATGCGGTCGCTGTCATCGGGTGAGGTCCTTGGGCGGTGGTGAATCGGGCCTGCAGTGTCAGGCGGGGCGTCGTGCGACTTTAGCCTGATACCGCTGCGCCTGTCTGAGCGCGCCGTCGCGCCAGGCCCTTGACGGCTTCGAACCACAGGGCACTCAAGGCCACCATGCCGAGGGCGGCCAGCAGCAGCCCCGGCGCGGGTGTCACGAACGAGAACAGCCGGCTGACCGGCGGCAGCGCCAGCACGATGCCGAGCACCGCCGCGGCAGCCAGCGCGATCCAGGCGAGCGTGCGGTCCGACTCGCCGCCGTCGCGCCAGTGGCTCCGGCCCCAGGAGCGGTTGCACCAGATCAGCACCAGGTTCGACAGCACCAGCACCGTGAACGTCAGTGCCCTGGCGATGCCGTCGCGGTCGGCGTCCGCTGGCATCAGCCCGCGCGCACCTGCATAGGTCGCCAGCAGCAGCAGCAGCAGGCCCGCGCCCTGCGCCAGGCCACGCGCCAGCACCGCGGCATCGAACAGGCGCTGGCTGGCGCGGCGCGGTGGCAGGCGCATCGCGTCCGGCTCCAGCGGCGCGGCCTCGAACACCACCGAGCAGGCCGGGTCGATGATCAGTTGCAGGAACAGGATGTGGACCGGCATCAGCAGTATCGGCCAGCCGAACAGCACCGGCAGCACCGACAGCCCCACGATGGGCACGTGCACCGCCAGCACGAACACCATGGCCTTGCGCAGGTTGGCGAAGACCCGGCGGCCGTAGCGCACGGCCGTCACCAGCGAGGCGAAGTCGTCCTTCAGCAGCACCAGGGCAGCGGCCTCGCGCGCCACCTCGGTGCCACGCGCGCCCATGGCCACGCCGATATCGGCGGCCTTCAGTGCGGGCGCGTCGTTGACGCCATCGCCGGTCATCGCCACCACGTCGCCGCGTGCCTGCAAGGCCCGCACCAGGCGCAGCTTCTGCTCGGGCTGCACGCGGCAGAAGACATGCGTGTCGGCCAGGCGCGCTGCCAGGTCCGCGTCGCTCAGCCCGGCCAGCTCGGTGCCGGTGATGACGGACGCGCCGGTGGCCAGGCCGGCCTGCCGCGCCACCGACAGCGCGGTGGCGGGGTGGTCGCCCGTCATCATCACCACGCGGATGCCGGCGGCACGGCAGTCGGCAATGGCCTGCGGCACCTCGGGCCGCACCGGGTCCTCCAGCGCGATCAACCCGAGGAAGCGGAAATCGAAGTCATGCTGGACCTCGGGCAGCCGCGGCGCGCCAAACACGGCCTGCGCCACGCCGAGCACGCGCAGGCCATCGGCCGCCAGCGCCAGCACCTGGGCAGCGATCAAGGCGCTGCGTTCGGCATCCAGATGGCACAGGTCGACGATGGCCTCGGGTGCACCCTTGGCGGCGATCAGGCGCGCGCTCTGGTCGGGCGACTGCCAGACCCGCGACATCTCCAGCAGCGCGGGCGAGAGCGGATAGTCGTCGACCAGCGTCCAGTCGGCATGCAGATGCTCGGTGCCGGCCAGCAGGCGCTGCCCGGCCTCGCCGATCGCGGTCTCCATCGGGTCGAAGGCACGGCGGTGGCTGGCCAGCACCGCGTATTCGAGCAGGCCGTGCAGTTCCTCCTGCAGCGGGTCCGGGCCGGTCGGCGCGACGGCGTGCTCGGCCTGCTCGGACCACAGCCGCCGCACCGTCATGCGGTTGGCGGTGAGCGTGCCGGTCTTGTCGACGCACAGCACCGTCGCCGCCCCCAACAGCTCGACGGCGGGGATGCTGCGCGCCAGCACATGCTCGCGCGAGAGCCGCCACGCGCCCAGGCCCAGGAACAGCGTCAGCACCACCGGCAGCTCTTCGGGCAGCACCGCCATCGCCAGGGTGATGCCGGCCAGCAGTGCCTGCAACCAGTCGCCCCGCGTGAGGCCGTAGACGAGGGCCAGCAGGGCCGCCAAGGCCAGGCCGCACAGGGCGACGCGCTGGACGATGCGGCGCATCTCCTGCTGCACCGGTGTGGCCTCCACCACGATGCCGGCCAATGAACCGCCGATACGCCCCAGCGCGCTGCGTGCGCCGGTGGCCGTGACCAGGCCGCGACCGGTGCCGCGCGTGACCAGGGTGCCGGAGAGCGCCTGCGACAGCGCTGCATCGGTCTCGTCCCCGGTCGCGCCGGCCTGCTTCGGCACCGGCTCGGACTCACCCGTCAGCAGCGACTCGTCGATCGCCAGGTTGGAGGCCGCCAGCAGTTGCAGATCGGCCGGCACGCGATCACCCTCGGCCAGCAGCACCAGGTCGCCCGGCACCAGGTCACGCGCGGCGATGCGGCAGGCCTGGCCGTCGCGCATCACCTGCGCCTGCGGGCTCGACAGGTCGCGCAGCGCATCGAGCGAGCGCTCGCTGCGGCGTTGCTGGGCGAAGCTGATGCCCATCACCACGAAGACGAAGGCCAGCAGCATCAGCGCCTCCTGCGTGCTGCCCAGCACCATGTACAGCGCGCCGCAGCCCACCAGCAGCAGGAACATCGGCTCGAGCACGATCTCATGCAGCAGGCGCAGCACGCCGCGCCGCTTCGACACGGGGAGTGCGTTGGGGCCGTCCTGTGCGAGGCGCGCTTGTGCTTGGGCGTTGGTCAGGCCGGTGCCGTCCAGGCCCGGCGACATTGCTTCAGCCATGGCCGATGCTCGCGCGCTACGACTTGTGCTGTACGAATGCGCCGGCGGGCGTCTGGTTGTAGTCTAAGCCCTGTACCGCGGAGGCGTGCTGCCCCGAACGCTTCACATAGTTCACCTGGATCACGTTGATCCGCGCGAATGCAGGCTTCTTGTCGATCCCCGCTTCGGTGGCGGCATCAGCGGACCATGCGGGCAGCATGCAGGCCAGCGATAGCAGCGCGGCAACGGAAGCACGAGCAATGAGGGCGGTCATGAAATCTTTCGTTGGATGCCGATGGCCCCTGGGACGGGGCTGTCGCCGAGGCTCGGTCCATCCGGATGCAGGTCAGTCTGCGGCCTGATCCACTTCGGGCGCTTGACGCAGATCAAGCTCAGCCTTGCGCTCGCGGCGCCCCACGCGACAAGCCGAGAGCAGGCGCGCGGGGACGCCGGACGAGCGCGGTGCTCTGTCCGGTTGATCCAGATCAAGCTATGTGCAGCGCCGTACTGACACGGCCCCACTTGCAGGCCTATAACCCCCACACGATGCGCAGCGGCAGTGGCTGTTTGCGCCGACGTTCGGGCAAGGAGTCGCGTGTCATGCAAATCAAGGTACTCAGGATGGGATGCGGCAGCCGCCTGCCCATGAAAGCCCCGTCCTCGCTGCGCTGCGGCTTGCTGGCCTTGACGCTGAGTCTTGCCACCCTGTCGGCATGGGCCGATAACGATTGCGACGCCCCGGTGGCGCGCTGGCAATCCCGTGAGGCGGTGCAGGACATGGCGGCCCGACGAGGTTGGAAGGTCCAGCGGCTGAAGATCGATGACGGCTGCTACGAGCTGCGCGGCACCGATGCGCAGGGCCATGGCTTCAAGGCCCAGATCGATCCGGAGACCTTGAAGGTGCTGAAGCTGAAGCCGCAAGACCGCCAGACCGAACGCGAACGCGATCACCACCGGAACGAATAACCCCCAACCTGGAAATTCCGCATGTCCAAACCCTTGTTGACCACCCTTGCTGCCGCCAGCGCACTGGCCCTGTCCACGCTGCCCACTCTGGCGCACAGCCGCCAGCTGACCTTGACGGCCCAGCTCAAGGACTACGGCGGGAACGGCGCCTATCTGGCCGCCTACCTGACCGACGCCAAAGGCGCCTATGTGCGCACCCTCTGGGTGGCTGGGGGCAAAGCCAAGTACCACGCGCACCTGTCCGACTGGAACCGGCTCTCCAGCGGTGATGCCAGGCGCCTCGATGGCGTGACCGGCGCCAGCGTGGGTGCGGGGCGCGCACTCAAGGTCACGGCCGAGCTGGCCGATGCGCTGATCGATGCAGGTTACGAGATCCGCATCGATGCCGCCGTGGAAGACATGCGCGACAGCCCGTCGGAGATCCGCGTGCCGCTGTCCAAGGCCAGCGCCGGCAAGCCCCAGCCCGGCAAGCAGTACATCCAGTCGCTGACCTTGCAGCTCCCGTAACGGTCGCGCGCATGGCCTGGAAGGCGATACACCGCTGGCTGGGCCTGAGCGCAGGGACGCTGGCCCTGGTGCTTGGCCTCAGCGGTGCGCTGCTGGCCTTCGACCCGGTGCAGCAGGCCTGGCAGGCCCCCGCGGCGCCAGATGGTCTGAGCGTGGCCACACTGGTGGCGCGCGTGACGCGCAGCGTGCCGGTCGTGGAGGAGATCCGTCGCCTGCCTTCGGGCGGCATCGTGGCGTTCAGCTTTGCGGGAGACACGGCACAGGCCTCCTATGTGGACCCGGCCGATGGCCGGGTGCTGGGTCCCTGGCAGAGCTCTGCGCTGCCGCGCTGGGTGAAGAACCTGCATCGATCGCTGCTGCTGGGCGACGCTGGGCGCTGGGTTGCAGCGGGCACTGCACTGGCCATGGGCCTGCTCAGCGTCTCGGGCGGGGTGCTGCTGCTGCGCCGCATGGGGGGCTGGCGGCGGCTGGCGGCGCGTGTGCGTGGTTCGCTGGCGCAGCGCATCCACGTGCTCGTGGGTCGGGTGGTGCTGGCCGTGCTGTGCCTCACGTTCCTCACGGCGTTGACCATGAGCGCCTCGACGCTGGGACTGGTAGCGCTGGATGCAAGGGCCGAGCCTGAGGCGCTCTCTGTGGTGCCTGTCGCGTCCGCACTCCCCGGCCTCAGCGCCTCGCCCGTCGCGCCACCGACCCTGCTGCAAAGCCTGCCCGTGCAGGCGCTGCGCAGGCTTAACTTTCCGGCGCCAGCCGATCCCCAGGACACCTGGAAAGTGGTCACCGACGAGGGCAAGGCGTGGATCGACCGCTACTCGGGGCAGCGGCTGGCCTGGCAGCCCAGCACCCCGGCACAGCGCATCTACGGCTGGGCCCGGGTGTTGCACACCGGCGAAAGCGCATGGGCCTGGGCGGTGGCGCTGGGTGGGGTGGGTGCCTGCGTGCTGCTGTTCTGGTTGTCTGGCGTCGTCATGTGGTGGCAGGCGCGCCGCCTGGCGCCGCACATCACCGGCAACAGCCCCTTGGCGCAGGCCGACATGCTGATCTTCGTCGCCAGCGAGGGCGGCAGTACCTGGGGCTTTGCACAGACGCTGCAAGACGCACTGATCAAGACCGGCCACCGCGTGCACACCGGTGCCCTGGAGAATTTTCAGACCACGCCTGCCACGCGGCAGGTGTTCTTGCTGGCTGCCACCTATGGCGAAGGCCAGGCACCGGCCCGCGCCAGCCACGCGCTGGCGCACATCGCCACGCTCAGCCCCGGGGCTGCCCTCACGGCCGTGCCCGTGACGGTGCTGGGCTTTGGCGACCGGCAGTTTCCGGCCTTCTGCGGCTTCGCCGAGGCGCTGGACCAGGCGTTGCGTGCGGCTGGCTGGCCCGCGCTGCTGCCGCTCGAACGCATCCACCAGCAGTCGAGCCAGCAGTTCGCGCGTTGGGGCGAAACGCTGGCGCAGGTGCTGGCCGAGCCTCTGGTGCTGAACCATGTGCCACGCGTGCCGGCCAGCACCGTGCTCACGCTCGTCTCGCGCCAGGACTTCCCCGGTCCTCCCGGTTCCGCCTTGCGAGCCGCTGCGATCCTGCGGTTTTCATGGCCTGCCCAAGGCTTGGGCGCCCGCCTGCGCGGGCTTGGCCTGGCGCGCTTTGCGGCGGGTGACCTCGTGGGCATCGTGCCGCCGGGGTCGGCCGTGCCCCGCTACTACTCTCTGGCCTCTGGCCGCGAAGACGGCTTTGTCGAAATCTGCGTCCGCCGGATGCCCGACGGGCTGTGCTCCACGCAGTTGCTGCGTTTGCAGCCGGGGGAGCACATCGCGGCCTTCATCCGCGCCAACCCCGGTTTTGCGCTGCCCCACACGCGGCGACCGGTGGTCCTGATCGGGGCGGGCACGGGCGTGGCACCGTTGGCCGGCTTCATCCGCCGCAACGACAGGCATGTGCCCATGGTCCTGTACTTTGGCGGCCGTGACCCGGCACGCGATTTCTACTTCGGCACCGAGATCCAGCACTGGCTCAGTGAAGAGCGCGTGACCCGAGTACAGACGGCGTTCTCGCAAGTGCCAGACGGCGGCGGCTACGTGCAGGATGCGCTGCGCCGTGATGCGGAACACCTGCGTGGCCTGTTGGACCAGGGTGCCCTCGTGCGCGTGTGCGGCGGCCGTGCGATGGCGCAGGGCGTGGCGTCGGCACTGGACGTCGTGCTCGCGCCGCTGCGAACCAGCGTGCAGCAGCTCAAGGCAAAAGAGCGCTATGCCGAAGACATCTTCTGAACCCGCAGCGACCTGCCAGCGGACCACCCTGCACGGCCCGACCATGGGCACGCGCTGGTCCGCCAGCTTGGATGTCGGTGCCAGTGTCGACCTGATGGCCCTGCAACAAGACCTGGCTGGCGTGGTGCAGATGGTGGACCGGCAGATGTCTCCGTGGAAACCCGACAGCGACCTCGTGCGGCTGAACCGCGCGCCCGTGGACACCTGGGTCGACCTGCCCGCCGAACTGCTCGAGGTGCTGGCCTGCGCGCTGGACGTCCACCACCTGAGCGCGGGGGCGTTCGACCCGGGCGTAGGAGCGCTGGTCGATGCCTGGGGCTTTGGTGCGGCGCGCGATGCGCCCGACGCCGCGGCTATCCGCGCTGCGCGCGGTGCTGCGTCGCTCCCGACCCACAAGGCTGTGTGCCTCGACCCGGCCGCGGGCCGCGCCCGCAAAGGCGCCTCGCTTCAGCTGGACCTGTGCGGCATTGCCAAGGGCTACGCGGTGGACCGCATGGCCGTCGTGCTCCAGCAGCACGGGGTGGCGCACGCGCTGGTGGCGCTCGATGGTGAACTCCGCGCGGTGGGCAGCCAGGCCAGTGGTGCGCCCTGGGCCGTGGCGCTGGAGCACCCGGCGGCGGGGCGCCGCGCCGCGCACGGGGTCATCGAACTGCATGACGTGGCCGTGGCCACATCGGGGGACTACCGGCGCTGTCTGCAGTTGGGCCATGCGCGCGTCGCCCACACCATGGACGCGCGCCGCGCCGCGCCCGTGCACAACAGCGTGGCATCGGTGACAGTGCTGGCCAGCAGTTGCATGCACGCCGACGCCTGGGCCACGGCCCTGCTGGTGGCCGGGCCAGGCGAGGGCTCGGCCCTGGCGCAGCGCTATGGACTGGACGCGCTGTTTCTCCTGCGTGGTGCTGAGGGCCTTGTGGAGTTGGGGCTGGGCCGGTTCAGTGGGTCGCCGTCGCAGCCATGGCCCTCGGTGCGCGCAGGTGTCAGCCTGAACCGCATGAAGCGGTGCGCTTGAGGCCGGTCAGGCCATCACTTGCGCGCCTCCACCACCGTCGGCTCGGATGCGGCATGGTCGAGATCGGGCCGGCGCCAGGGGTCCACATGCGTCATCAGGTTCAGCACACGGTGGCGCTGCAGCACGCGCTGGCGCGCCACGACGGCGATGTCGTGGCCGGCCTCGACGCTGATGCCGGCGTCTACCTCGAGGTGCGCGTCGACCACGATCATGTCGCCCATCTTGCGCGTGCGCACGTCGTGCACATTGCGCACACCGGGCGTGTCGGTCAGGGTCTGGCGGATCGCCTGGACCTCCTGCTCGTCGACGGCACGGTCCATCAGGTCGTGCAGCGCGTCCCAGCCGAAGCTCCAGCCCATGCGGGCCACCATGAAGCCGACGATGAGCGCGGCGATCGGGTCGAGGATGGGGTAGCCCGCCAGGTTGCCGATGATGCCCAGGCCCACCACCAGGGAGGAGGCCGCATCGGAGCGTGCGTGCCAGGCATTGGCGACCAGCATGCTCGACTTCACGCGCTTGGCCACCGCGAGCATGTAGCGAAACAGCATCTCCTTGGCCAGCAGCGCCGCCACGGCCACCCACAGCGCACTCACGTGGACCTGCTGGACCGTGTCGGGCTCCTCCAGCTTGCGCACGGCCGACCACAGCATGCCGACGCCGACGGCCAGCAGCAGCACGCCGAGCACCAGCGAGGCCGCGGTCTCGAAGCGCTGGTGGCCGTAGGGGTGGTCCTCGTCGGCATCCTTGCGCGCATGGTGGCCGGCGAACAGCACGACGAAGTCCGCCACCAGATCGGACAGCGAATGGATGCCATCGGCCACCAGGCCCTGGGACTTCGACAGGACGCCGACCACGACCTGGACGCTCGCCAGACAAACGTTCACGCCCACGCTGACCCAGGTGCTGCGGCTGCCAGCGGCGGCGCGCTGCGCGGGGCTGTGTTCCAGGTCTTCGGGATCGTCGGAGAAATTGTCGGCTGGCATGTGGCGAGGTGGCGCGGCGCGGCTTCGGTTCAGGCCCGCCCGGCCTGTTGTCCATTGTCTAGCATGGTGCTGGTCCTTGGCGCCTCTTGCGGGTCGGTCGGCAGCAGTTCGAGATTGGCGTTGAGTTGACTCGGTAAAGTAGCTTCAGCAGGCCAGATCGGGGTCGAAATAAAAACCATCACCTCAAGGAGTTATCCAATGTCCAGCATTCCCGGCATCCAGCCGCCCGTCGCGGCCCCAGTGCCGGTTTCTCGTACCGTCGATTCCGACGGAGATCACGATGGTTCCACGGCACCTGCGCCGAAAGTCGTGGTTCCTCAGCCTCGTATTGCCAATCCGACGCCCACGATGGGCAACCACGTCAACACGACGGCCTGACCCCGGCCCAGACCGCTGGCGGTCGTCTCCATGCTGATGGAATGGCCGCCGCTATTGCGGCGTCTCGTCGCGCGCCATCCCCCGGGTAAAGCCGAACTGTCCTGGCGAGTGGATCGGGTCGGTGGCGACCAGGATCGTGTCCTTCGGCCCGAAGCTTCCATCGAGCAGCAGCTTCGACAACGGGTTCTCGATGCGCTGCTGGATCGCCCGCTTCAGCGGCCGCGCCCCGTACACCGGGTCGAATCCGACCTTGGCGATCTCGGCCAGCGCCGCGGTCGAGACCTCGAGCGTCAGGTCCATCTTCGCCAGCCGCGCCTGCAGCACCTGGAGCTGGATCGCGGCGATCGATTCGATGTTCTTCGCGTCGAGCGCGTGGAACACCACGGTCTCGTCGATGCGGTTCAGGAACTCGGGCCGGAAGTGGTTCTTCAGCTCGGCCCACACCGCGTCCTTGATGTCCGCCGCCGGCTGTCCGACCATGGTCTGGATGATCGGTGAGCCGATGTTGCTGGTCATCACGATCACGGTGTTCTTGAAGTTCACGGTGCGCCCCTGGCCATCGGTCAGGCGGCCGTCGTCCAGCACCTGCAGCAGCACATTGAAGACATCGGGGTGCGCCTTCTCGATCTCGTCGAGCAACAGCACGCTGTACGGTTTGCGCCGCACGGCTTCGGTCAGGTAGCCGCCCTCCTCGTAGCCCACGTAGCCGGGCGGCGCGCCGATCAGCCGGGCGACCGAATGCTTCTCCATGAACTCGCTCATGTCGATGCGAATCAGGTGGTCTTCGCTGTCGAAGAGGAAACCTGCCAGGGCCTTGCACAGCTCGGTCTTGCCGACACCCGTGGGGCCGAGGAACAGGAACGAGCCGGTCGGCCGGTTCGGGTCCGACAGGCCAGCGCGCGAACGGCGGATGGCGTTGGCGACTGCGGTGATGGCCTCGTCCTGCCCGACCACGCGGTCGTGCAGCTTGGCTTCCATCTGCAGCAGCTTGTCGCGTTCGCCCTGCATCAGCTTGGACACCGGGATGCCGGTCGCGCGCGCCACCACCTCTGCGATCTCCTCGGTGCCGACCTGGGTGCGCAGCAGCCGGTGGCCGGTGGCCGCACCGCCTTTGCCGGCCTCCTTGGCCTGGGCTTCCTTGAGCTTCTTCTCCAGCTCGGGCAGCTTGCCGTACTGCAGCTCGGCGACCTTGTTGAAGTCGCCCTTGCGCTTGAGTTCCTCGACCTGGAAGCGCGATTTCTCGATCTCTTCCATCACGTCCTTGGAGCCTTGCGCCTGCGCCTTCTCGGATTGCCAGACCTCGTCGAGATCGGCAATCTCCTTCTGCAGCTTGACGATCTCTTCCTCGATCAGGCCGAAGCGTTTCTGCGACGACTCGTCCTTCTCGCGGCGCACGGCCTCGCGCTCGATCTGCAGCTGGATCAGCCGGCGGTCGAGCTTGTCCATCACCTCGGGCTTGGAGTCCATCTCGATCTTGATCTTGGCCGCGGCCTCGTCGATCAGGTCGATCGCCTTGTCGGGCAGGAAGCGGTCGGTGATGTAGCGGTGCGAGAGTTCGGCCGCGGCGACGATGGCCGGGTCGGTGATCTGCACGCCGTGGTGGGCTTCGTACTTGTTCTGCAGGCCGCGCAGGATGGCGATGGTGGCCTCGACGGTCGGCTCGCCGACCAGGATCTTCTGGAAGCGGCGTTCGAGCGCGGCATCCTTCTCGATGTACTTGCGGTATTCGTCGAGCGTGGTCGCGCCCACGCAATGCAGCTCGCCGCGGGCCAGCGCGGGTTTGAGCATGTTGCCGGCGTCCATCGCGCCTTCGGCCTTGCCGGCGCCCACCATCGTGTGCAGCTCGTCGATGAAGACGATGGTCTGGCCTTCGTCCTTCGCCAGGTCCTTCAGCACGGCCTTGAGCCGCTCCTCGAACTCGCCGCGGAACTTGGCGCCGGCCAGCAGCGCGGCCATGTCGAGCGACAGCACGCGTTTGCCTTTGAGTGAATCGGGTACTTCACCGGCCACGATGCGCTGCGCCAGGCCTTCGACGATGGCGGTCTTGCCGACGCCGGGCTCGCCGATCAGCACCGGGTTGTTCTTGGTGCGGCGTTGCAGCACCTGGATCGCACGGCGGATCTCGTCGTCGCGGCCGATGACCGGATCGAGCTTGCCCATGCGGGCGCGCTCGGTCAGGTCCATGCAGTATTTCTTGAGGCTGTCGCGCTGGCCTTCGGCATCGGCGCTGTCCACGTTCTGGCCGCCGCGCACGGCGTCGATGGCTGCCTCGAGCGACTTGCGGGTCATGCCCTTGCTGCGCGCCACGTCGCCGAGCTCGGTCTTGCTGTCGCACAAGACCAGCAGAAAGAGTTCTCCGGCGATGAACTGGTCGCCACGCTTGATGCCTTCCTTCTCGGTGGCCTGAAGCAGCTTGCCCAGGTCGGGTCCCACCTGTACCTCGTCGTGCCCCTGTACTTGCGGGAGCTTCTTGATGGCGGCATCCGCCGCTTGAGACAATCCCGGCACGTTGACGCCTGCACGCTCCAGCAATGCGCGTGGGCCTTCATCCTGCTTCAGCATCGCCGCCAGCAGATGTGCGGGCCCGATGTACGCGTTGTCGCCGGCCAGCGCGAGCGACTGCGCGTCGCTCAGCGCTTCCTGGAACTTGGTGGTGAGTTTGTCCTGGCGCATGCTTGGGCTCCTGTGCTTGAACATCAGACGTCGCGGACGGCGTGCCGCCGGCCGCGGGTATTGCTTACATCTTCATTTCAGAGATCTTCATGCCTTGTACCGAGGCGCCGACTTCCAAGCCAGCGTTGGCCAGCACGAAGCTCACAACCGGTTGACGCATGGTGGCGGTATCGATGCTGCCGTTCACGCCCACGTTCGCGACGGCCACCGTGGCGTCGACGCCGACAGTCCAGCCCTTGCTGGCGAGGAACTTGTCGAACGACTCCTGTGTGTTGAACAGGTAGACGATGGCTTTGGACTGGGCGCCTGCCTGCCAGCCCACCGAGCCGCCGGCGATGTTGTAGTAGCTCTGCGTGATGCCGTTGGTGCGCAGCGCGCCGCGGCCGTACTCGGCGCCCACGACAAAGCTGCCACCCACGACCGCCGGAAAGACCAGCATGCCCCTGGAGTTGGCCACCATTTCACGCGCGCCAGGTACGGTGCGGTAGAGCTTCGACACCGTGGCATCGACCTGCGCATCGACCGATGCGCGCTGCGACGTGGCGCTGGCACGGTCATCCATGTGGGTCGTGGTGCAGGCTACGAACGACAAGCTGGAAGCGGCAATGGCAACTGCAGTTGCGATGGGGCGAAGGGTGTTGGAAAGCATGGAAAAGTCCTTGTAGTGGAGGCCGATGATCGGCATTGCGTGCGGCGCCGTTGCGCGCACGTCGGCCCGTAGATTGACAGCGATGCGGCGCTGCGTCTGTTCGCCAGCACACCTGGGGCATGGTGTGAAGGGAGCCGAGCGTGTGTCTTCGTGTGCGAGCGCACAGCCCCTTGCCCGGGGACGCCTACAGAGAGGGTTCTCGCCCATGCGCACAGCGTGTGTGAACGCACAGACCCAGGCGGCCCGCTGGAGGACGCTTGCGATCCCGCAATCAAATGGAAAACTGCACCATGAAGACCGATACACAGATTCAACAGGACGTGCTTGCCGAGCTGCACTGGGAGCCATCCATACGCGCCGCCGGGATCGGAGTCGAAGTCAAGCACGGCGTCGTGACGCTCGCCGGACATGTGGATAGCTACGCCGAGAAGATCGACGCCGAGCGCGCGACCCAGCGGGTCGCGGGCGTGAAGGCCATCGCCGTGGAAATGGATGTCAGGCTATCGGGGCCTACCACGCGGACCGACGCCGAGATCGCGACCGCCGCGGAGAACGCCTTGCAATGGACCACGTTGCTGCCCAAGGACCGCGTGAAGATCTTGGTCGAGAAGGGCATGATCACCTTGTCGGGCGACGTCGACTGGGACTATCAACGTCTGTCGGCCGTGGCCGCCGTGCGCTATCTGTTGGGCGTGACCTCCGTCAATGACCTGTTGTCGATCAAGCCCAAGATATCGGTGACCGCGGTCAAGGCCGATATCGAGGCCGCACTCAAGCGCCGCGCCCATACCGATGCTGAAGCCATCGTGGTCACGGTCAAGGGCTCGTCGGTCACCCTGACCGGCAAGGTACACAGCTGGTCGGAGCGTGAGGTGGCCACCAGCTCGGCATGGGGAACACCAGGCGTCTACAGCGTGGTTGACAACATCGAGATGGCCTATTGACCCTGGTGGTTGCCGGGGTCATGGCTGATCCCGGATTCCGCCATGGCGCTGCCGGCCCGGTGGCTGGTACTACCTACTTGAACAAACTTCTCATGACACAGATCTCACGCCTGCTCTGCGCGCCCAGTCCGCACCCGGAGCCACACGACGCCATCGTCTCCGATGTTGACACCCCCATCGCGCGTTCCCGGCATGCTGCGATGGCTGGCGCGCCGGTCCTGACCGTCACCGCGCGGCGAGCCGTGCTGCACCTGCCTGCGCGCAATGCGAGGTCTCTCGCAGCGGCGGATCGTTGAGCCGGGCAGATGGCCACTCTTGCCACGCTCGGCAATCCCTGTGTACCCCGATACAAAGGTTGCCTTGCGACATTGCGAGCGCTCGAAAGCCGGACCCTGCCATGCCCCCCTCCGACACCCTCGCCCCCGACCTTCTCCACAGCATCGACGCCTACTGGCGCGCCGCCAACTACCTGGCGGTCGGCCAGCTCTACCTCTACGACAACCCGCTGCTGCGCGAGCCGCTGGCGATGACACACACCAAGCCACTGCATGGACGAGTGCACCGTCACCTGTGACCGGCGCTTCGCCGCCGCCGCTGCGCCCAGCGCCGCATGCCTGCGCGCCAACGCGCACGCGCTGGCGCGCTGCTGGGAACCTACAACGCCTCGATGGAGGGCTGATGGACCCGCCCCTGCGGCTCTTCCTCGTCCGGCATGGTGATCCGGCTTGTGTCGGTGGCATACGCGAAGGCGGGCATACCCTTGAGCGTGTCCTTGGTCGCACCTGCCATCATCAGCTTGCCCGAGTGGTCCTGAATCGGCGTGACCGGAATCGGCCCCCACTTCAGGGGATCAGCACCGCCGCCCCTTCGAAGCGGCCGGCGCGCAGGTCGGCCAGAGCCCGATTGGCCTGCTGGAGCGGGTAGCGTGTGGTTGTGGTCACGATGCCCATCTTCGGCACCTGGCTCAGGAAGTCGAGTCCGTCTTGCCGGGTGAGGTTGGCCACCGACAGCAGTTCCCGCTCTTCCCACAGGATGCTGTAGGGGAAGCTCGGGATGTCGCTCATGTGGATGCCGGCGCACACGACCCGGCCCCCCTTGCGCACGGCCTTCAGGGCCAGCGGCACGAGGTCGCCGACCGTCGCGAAGATGATGGCGGCATCCAGCGGCTGCGGCGGCGCCTCGTCGGAGCCGCCGGCCCAGCTGGCACCCAGGCCGCGCGCGAATTGCTGGGTCTTGTGGTCGCCCGGACGGGTGAACGCGAACACCGAGCGGCCCTGCCAGCGCGCCACTTGGGCCAGGATGTGGGCGGCTGCGCCGAAGCCGTACAGGCCGAGGTTCTTGCCGTCGCCTGCGATGGTGAGCGAGCGCCAGCCGATCAGGCCCGCGCAGAGCAGGGGTGCGAGCGACGCGTCGCTGCTTTCCTCGCCCAGCGGGAAGGCGAAGCGCGCATCGGCCACGGTCGCCGTGGCGAAGCCGCCGTCGCGTGTGAATCCGGTAAACAGCGGGTGGTCGCACAGGTTCTCGCGCTGCATCTTGCAGTAGGGGCAGATCCCGCAGGTGTGGCCCAGCCACGGGATGCCGACGCGCTGGCCGAGCTGCAGGTCGATCACGCCCGACCCCACGGCATCGATGCGGCCGACGATCTCGTGGCCCGGGATGATGGGAACCTGCGGGCGCGGCAGCTCGCCATCCACCACATGCAGGTCGGTGCGGCACACCCCACAAGCCGCGATCTTGACGCGGATCTGGCCCGCCCCGGGTTCCCGGGTCGGCAGATCGGTCCACACCAGCGGTGCGTGCGGCGCGTTCAGCACCATGGCTTGCATGCGCAGAACCTCTGTTCGGTCAAGTGGCTTCAGCGATCGCGTGGACGGCCTTGCCGGTCGTTTGCAGTACGGGGCAAGGAGGCGACGCATCAACATCGGAAGGGCCCAGACCGCCCTTTGGTCACTGCCACCGTGTCCCGCACCAACAACGGCGTCGCTGGCTGCTGCCGAGCCTGGATCGGCTCCAACGCTCAGGCGTTGCTGGTCATCAGGCTCGGTGCTGCTGGTTCCGCTGCGGTCGATCTCAGGTGTACTCGACCAGCAGTTCGTTCGCGACGGTCCACACACCCGGCGCCTTCCAGGCGATGCGACTTGCTTCGTCTTTCTGGTACCAGGAATCCACCGTTCCGGTGAGCGTCGCCTTGTGGCCGGACACCTTGACCTGGATGTCCTGGTCGGAGACGGACCAGTTGCGCTCCAGCGCGCTTTCGATGTCCGCTTTTTCGATGGCATCGTCCGTGGTGGACTTGATCTTGATGTTGTTCGACACGCCTGCGACCCCCTCCAGACTCTTCACGGCCTTGGCAGCGGCGTCACTCTGGAACTTCCATGACAGTTCGCCGTCCAGGGTGACCCAACCCTTCTCGACCGTCGCCTTCACCTTGCCGGAAGGGACTTCCCAGTTCCACTTGAACGCGTTGACGACTTCGGCGGCAATGTCGTTGTCGTCCTTTTTCGCCCATGTGCTGAGGTACTTGATTTCGATCTTTTCGACCACGGCCGTGACGCCTGCGACCCGCTTCACTGCGTCTTCTGCTTCGGACTTCTTGGCATAGCCGTCGACGGTTCCGGTCAGCGTGATGACGCCATCCTTGGCCGAGACGCCGATCTGGGACGCGCTCAAGGTAGGTTCCCACTTGAGTTCTGCCATGACGTCCTGCTGCAGTTGTGTATCGGTTTTCATCTTTGATTCCTGAAGTTGGCTGATAGGGAGGGTAGCGTGGTGCCTGCGTTCTTTCGCTGCTGGCGAATCCATCTGCAAGAGCCACCCATCATCTTGTGTTCCCCTGAAGGCAGGGGTCTGTTCGTTGCCGTACGGTACCCGTCTGGCAGTCTCGGACGCCCTGCCTGTTGCGTGCGGCCGTCCCGCAAAGCGCCGGGCTTTCGGTGCTGACGGTTGGACTGATCGTCTTCGGCGCCGAACTGGGTACGGCAACGAACAGACGACGTACCCGGGCCGGTGCAAAGTGAGCCCATGTGTCCAGTTCTGTACTTCGCTCTTGATGACGACCAATGGGTCGTTCGCGGCTTGGTGATCGATGCGAGCGGCTGGCGCGAATGCCACGCGATGCCGATCTTCGCGAGCCCGCTTCTCCAGGCCGACGGACCCGGTCTGTCGACCCGCGGCCAACCGGCATGCCGCAACGCCCCGTACTGGCGCAGTTGCAATGCAGTGACGGGCTATCGCGTCCATGCGCTGGACGGTGAAGCCGGCCATGTTCAGGATCTTCTGGTGGATGAGGAGACCCGGGCTGTGCACGCCATCGTGATCGACACGAGCCGCTGGTGGATCGGACACAGCGTTCTCATCGCACCGCAGTGGGTGACCGACGTGCGATCGCTGGATTGCAGCCTCTCTGTCGGCCTGACGCGCGAAGCGGTCAGGCAGTCGCTTCCTTACGAGTTGAATCGCTGGCGCGTCGCCGCCACCCGGAGCGGCGGTGACGGCGGTCCACCGATCGAAGACGAGGTTCGGCGGGGAACCCGGCCCTCCGCCGAAGAGGCCGCGGCAATCCTCATCCACAAATCCTGGTTGCAGGGGGAATCGGTACCGGACGGACGCCCTGGAGAGAACGCCATCGACAGACTCCTCGATTTCGGATTCGAGATCACGACGATCGAGCGCGCGGAATGAGGTGTCGCAAAGCCGGGCCGAACGGATCTGGCTGGTCTTCCTTTGTTGGAAGGGGCCGCCTTTCGATCACGGCCAAGCTGTTCACACTCGAGCACGGAGTGGCCGCCTACCGTGCCGACTTCGCCCTCTATGCCTGTGCTGCGGCATTTCTTCTCGCCCTGCTGCTGTTTCGCAGCCCGCATGGGCAGTGGCTGCAGACCTGCGTCCTTGTGCTGGCGGGCCTGGCGGGCTGGACGGTCGTCGAATACGGTCTGCATCGGTTCATCCTGCACGGCCTCGAGCCCTTTCGAAGCTGGCACGCGTTGCACCATCAGAGGCCGGCCGCCCTCATTCTGACGCCGACCGTTTTCAGCGCAGCCTTGATCGTGGTGCTGGTGTTCCTGCCCTCATCCCTGCTCGGAACCGTCTGGCAAGCCTGTGCGCTGACATGCGGCTTGTTGTTGGGGTATCTCGCCTACACGGTCACGCACCATGCGATGCACCACTGGCCGGCCCGCAACGACTGGCTGCGCAGACGCAAACTGTGGCACGCCCGGCACCATCACGGCGCAGCGGCGATCTGCTATGGCGTGACCAGCCCGCTGTGGGATCACGTTTTCGCCAGCGTCGCGGCCCGGCCCACCGTCGATGTCCGGAAACCTTCGTGAAGCCGGTGGGAAATCGAGCGCTTGCCCGCGTGCAGCGTGCGGTGACCCACAGACCTCTGCAGCACACCCGCGCAGACTGGTGAAGTTCACACCAACCCATTCATCCGTCTCCACGAGAAACCACCATGTCCAGAATCATCGGCATCGACCTCGGCACCACCAACTCCTGCGTGGCCATCATGGAGGGCGACACCACGCGTGTCATCGAGAACGCGGAAGGCGCGCGCACCACGCCGTCGATCGTCGCGTACCAGGAGGATGGTGAGGTGCTGGTCGGCGCCTCGGCCAAGCGCCAGGCCGTCACCAACGCCAAGAATACGATCTACGCGGTCAAGCGCCTGATCGGCCGCAAGTTCGACGAGAAGGACGTTCAGAAAGACATTGGCCTGATGCCCTTCAGCATCTGCAAGGCCGACAACGGCGACGCTTGGGTCGATGTGCGTGGCAAGAAGCTGGCACCGCAACAGATCAGCGCCGAGATCCTGCGGAAGATGAAGAAGACCGCGGAGGACTACCTGGGCGAGCCCGTGACCGACGCCGTGATCACGGTGCCCGCCTACTTCAACGATGCCCAGCGCCAGGCTACCAAGGACGCCGGCCGCATCGCCGGCCTCGACGTCAAGCGCATCATCAACGAGCCCACCGCCGCGGCACTGGCCTTCGGCCTGGACAAGCAGGACAAGGGCGACCGCAAGATTGCCGTCTATGACCTGGGTGGCGGCACGTTCGACGTGTCGATCATCGAGATCTCCAGCGTCGATGGCGAACAGCAGTTCGAAGTGTTGTCGACCAACGGCGACACTTTCCTGGGCGGCGAAGACTTCGACCAGCGCATCATCGACTTCCTCGTCAGCGAGTTCAAGAAGGATCAGGGCGTCGATCTGACCCGCGATGTACTGGCGCTGCAGCGCCTGAAGGATGCAGCGGAAAAGGCCAAGATCGAGCTGTCGAGCAGCGCCACGACCGATATCAACCTGCCCTACGTGACGGCCGATGCCGCGGGCCCGAAGCACCTCAACATCAAGCTGACCCGCGCCAGGCTGGAGAGCCTGGTGGACGAGCTCATCGAACGCACCATCGAGCCCTGCCGCACCGCCATCAAGGACGCTGGCGTGAGCATTGCCGACATCCATGACGTGATCCTGGTCGGCGGCCAGACCCGCATGCCCAAGGTGCAGGACCAGGTGAAGGCGTTCTTCGGCAAGGAGCCGCGCAAGGACGTGAACCCCGACGAGGCCGTGGCCGTGGGTGCCGCCATCCAGGGCCAGGTGCTGTCGGGCGACCGCAAGGACGTGTTGTTGCTCGACGTGACGCCGTTGTCCCTGGGCATCGAGACCATGGGGGGGGTGATGAGCAAGATGATCCCCAAGAACACCACGATTCCCACCAAGTTCGCGCAGACTTTCTCGACCGCCGAGGATAACCAGCCGGCCGTGACCATCAAGGTGTTCCAGGGTGAACGCGAGATCGCGTCGGGCAACAAGGCGTTGGGCGAATTCAACCTCGAAGGCATTGCACCTGCGGTGCGCGGCACTCCTCAGATCGACGTGTCGTTCGACATCGATGCCAACGGCATCCTGCACGTGGGCGCCAAGGACAAGAGCTCGGGCAAGGAGAAGAAGATCACCATCAAGGCGAACTCGGGCCTGTCCGAAGCCGAGATCCAGAAGATGGTGAAGGATGCCGAGTTGAACGCCGCCGACGACCGGAAGAAGGTCGAGCTCGCGCAGGCGCGCAACCAGGCCGAAGCCTTGGTCTACAGCGTGAAGAAATCGCTGGCCGAACTCGGGACCGGCGTCGAAGCCGCCGACAAGCTCATCGTCGAAGCCGCAATCAAGAGGCTCGAAGAGGCCCTCACAGGCGAGGACAGGGCCGCGATCGAGGACAAGGCCAAAACGCTCGCGGCAGCGAGTCAGAAGCTGGACAAGAAGGTGCATGCCCAACCGCAGTCCGGCCCGGGGAGCGCTGAGGCTGCTTCCCACGCCACGGCCGACGACAACGTGGTCGATGCCGATGTGAAAGAGGTCAAGAGGGCATGAACACGCTGGGTGCAAGGTGTTTCGCGCAACGCGAGACGGTTCATGGCGTCGGCTCTGTGGCGCAGAACGGTTGCCAGGGCGGCGGGGTGAAGCCTGCCTCCTGTGCCCCGGGATGCTCGATGCGCGGTTGTCAACTCGAGGCGCCGGCCGGAGGGCAAGCACGGCGTGACCGTCGCATTCTGCCGGGCGAACGCGTCGCCACGGAGCGCTGGGACAACGAAGGCGGTGCAGGCGCTGGTGGTCGGCCGCAGGCTTCAGACATACCTCTCACCGGGTAGCCGCCCATAGGGAGGTCGACGCCGCGTTGTCCAAGGGCCGCGGGAGCAAGCGGGCGTACTCGCTGCTCAGGACGGCGTAGCACTCACAACAACTGTCCTGTACGCCTTGGCGATTCAAGACACGGATATGTCCGCGCGCGTAGTGAATCAGGCCGGCATCCTGCAGCTTCAGCGCAGCCTCGGTCACTCCCTCGCGACGCACCCCGAGCAGCTTCGGCATCAGTTCGTGTGTCATGGGCAGTTCGTCATGCGGGACCCGGTCCAGCGTGGACAGCAGCAGGCGGTTCAGCCGTTGCTCGAGCGAGTGATGGCGGCTGCAGACAGCGGCTTGCGCCACCTGAGCCATATGGGCCTCCATGTAGCGCAGAAGCAGTCGATGCGTTGGAAGACGTTTGAATTCCGCCCGTACCGTCGCCAGGCTCGCACGGTAGGCCTTGCCCGCCACCTGGACAACAGCCAGGGCGGGAAAGGACTCGCCACCCATGAGGGCGCAGACGCCCACAAGCCCTTCGTTGCCAACCATGCCGATCTCCATGGAGTCCCCCTCGGCCGTGATGTGCAGCAATGCCACGACTGCCGTCATCGGGAAGTAGACATGCGTCCTGGTTTGCCCGGACTCGTGCAGCATCTGCCCGGCTTCGAGATCGACGGCTTCGAGAAGCGGGCGCAACCGTGCCCATTCGGTCTTTGGCAACGAGGACAGCAAGTGGTTGTCCCTGGGCGGTGGCGATCTCGCGCTGGACGCCGGATGTTGTAGCGGTGGAACCGCCCTCAAGGCAACGGCATGTTCCCGAAGACGCAGGAAGCCGAATCTCGCCGTCCTCGCGCCGGCTGGTCCAGTGGGGGGTATGGCCGGAGCGAGGGATCTTCTTGACCCCATCCAGACATCTTCGATTTTCATGGGTTGCTCCTGGAATGCTGCATCGCAACGGAGCATTGGCGATCTCGGGCGGCCTATCCGTTCGGTATCGAACATAGGCTGCGGGAACAGTGGCCATGTTTGATCTGGCGCAAGCCGCCGTTGCTGGCTGGCGTACGGACCATTGCCATACGTCACCCTGGATTCGAGATCCGTCTGTTCCACTCGAACCCCGCATGCAATCGTCTTGTGCGCGAAAGATGTTCAGCAACCAGTCGTACGGTGGCTACACCGTGAACCGACAGGCCATGTTTGCGCGCCGCAGGTCCGCCCACGCCTGCCCACGATGACGCTGGCCGCGCTGGGCGTGGTCTATGGCGACATCGACACCCGCCCGCTTTGGACGATGGCGCAGGTCGCCTGGGGCGCTACCCTGTTCTTCGTGGTGCTCGATCTGCTGCGGGTGTCGGACTGCATCATCCAACTGTTCGACGGCGGCTGGTTCCCGCTCGCCGTCGGGACGCTGCTGTTCCTGTCCATGAGCACCTGGTCGCAAGGCCGTGCCCGCCGCGCTACTGCACAACAGGAACAACAACCAGGTCCTGCATCCATGCAATGTCATCGTGCACGTGCGGTTTCATGAGATGCCTTGGATTGCTCCCACGCAGCGCGTCGATGTGCTGGTGCTGGGCGATGGTGCCTGGCAGATCACGCTGCACTTCGGGTTCATGGACAACCCCCGATGTGCCTGCGGCGCTGGGTCTGTGCAGTGCCCCGGCGCTGGACCTCGCGCCCATGCGAACCCAGCTACGTCCTGAGCCGCACGACGCCGGTGCCCGTGCTGCGTATCAACGAGTTGGCGTGCGCAGCGATGGTCGGCTTGCAGTTGCGCGACGCCAGCGTCGCCACCAATGCTGCTGCGGTACGGTTGCAGTCGAAGATGCGACCTCGATGGGTGTCGGAAGTGCCGTCTCCGACGGGGGAGGGGCCATTCGAAATCCAGACCCCGAACAATCCAACGATGTGCGAAAGGGGCTCATGGGGTTGCGCAATGGCGGTCAGAGTTCCGACGCAGACTCGGCGCTGCCCGCCCAGTATCCGGCTCGGCCGTGGTGCCGGTAGAGGCCAAGCTCTCGCGGCCGGCTCCATGGCTGGTCTGGATCGTAGGTCGGCGCGCCCTTGACGGACTCGCGGGTCAAGTCAACCGAGACGGTTCTTTTCGACCAGTTCACTTCGGTGATCCAGGGAGGCGCGATCAACACCTTGTGACCGACCCACCAGTTGCTGGTACCGACGATGAGATAGCGGATCGCCCAGTTCTCGTCGTCCACCAGAAATCCGGCGACATGGCCGATGTCGCCATCTGTTGCGTGGAGCTGGTAGCCGTTGACAGCCTGGCAGCTGCGCAGGTGCGGGTCGTCCTGGCTATGCCGTGCCCGCTCCGCGGCCAGCCACTCCCTTTCTTCTCTCTCATGCTCCGCCCAGTCCAACCGTGCGCCAGCGTAGCCCGGCACCATCGCGTAGGGGTACATGCTGTCGCCCCACATGCCACCGCCACCCCAGTACGGCGGGTAGCCGTAATAGCCGAGGTAAAGACTCTCGTTCTGCCGCGACACGGGCATATCGGTGTCAATGTCCGGACTGTTTCGTACCTGCTCCCGGGTGATGCCGACGGGCAATGTCCTGTCGGCCCAGCTCGGTTGGCGTACGGAGATCGGCGATATCAATACCTTGCGGCGCGACAGCCATGAGCCTGTGTCCACGATGAGGTAGCGAACGATCCAGGTGTCGTCCTCGAAATAGAAGTCCTTGACGTGGCCGATCTCGCCGTCCGTGGCGCCGATAGTGAAGTTTTCCAGATCTTTGGTACTGCGCAACATGGTGACTGCTCTTTCGAAGGACCAGACAACGCGCGTAGGCGGCATGCGTTGTCCGGAAGGGGTGGATCCGCCGTCGACCCCCACTGAGACGGCGGGGATGATCTGACGGCCAGTGTCCGGGTCGTCTGCCGCCCATGTCTGTACGTTGGCGCACTGCAGACGCAAACGCGCACGTTGGGTCCTGCACAGGCTGCCTCGACAGCCGGGTCGTGTGGGTTGACGCACAGACGATCGGTTGTCGGCGCACTAAGGTTTGTGCTGTGTGCCGATGGCTCGGCCGCCATGCTCTTAGATTCAACGGGAAACCTCCATGCAGCAAGAATTTCAATGGCCTGCCGTGCAGGCTTTCGGTCAGCTCGCTCAAAGCAATATGCAGTTGTTCGCTTCAATCTGCAGGAAAAGGCCCGAAGGATCGGGCGCGGCCGAAGCAGCCAACCCGTTGGCGGTCTCCGTGCTGTTGATGCAAGGCATGGCCAACAACTATGCAAAGTACCTGTCGGCGTTGACTGCAAGCGCCTTGCCGCTCTTTGCCGGGAGTCGCGGAATGGTGGACTACCTCGCGAAGGAGTAGCTGACTTGTCGGCATTCGGGCCGCACGCGCAGGTCCGGCACCGACCTTCACCGGATCTCGCCGGCTCGGGTCGTTGGTCGGGTTAGCCCGGAACGTGTGCAGAGGCTCTCCGCCCTGTTCAGAGCCATCGCCTGCATCGCATCCCTTGTTGCGGGTCACAGGAGATTCCCGGCGCTTGCACGCGCCGGCTGATGCAGCTGGCGCAAGACAGCTGGCAGCAAGTCCGGCAAGTCTTCGGCCAGAAGTCCCGGACCGAATGCAGTGGCCGCTGCGCCATGCAGCCATACGGCTGCCGCCGATGCCATGAACGGCTCCATTCCTTGCGTCACGAGCCCCAGCACCAGGCCGGCCAGCACATCGCCAGAGCCGGCGGTGGCCAAGGTCGGCGGGGCGTTGGCATTGATGATCGCGCGGCCGTCAGGCGAAGCGATCACCGTGTCGCTGCCCTTGAGCACCAGTACCGCGCCGCTGCGTCGAGCGGCTGCGCGGGCACGCGCCAGCTTGTCTCCGCCGACGATGAAGAGCCGCGCGAACTCGCCGTCGTGAGGGGTCAGCACACATGGGCCAGTGACGGCGTCGAACAAGGTCTGGGGGGCGTCCTTGAACACCGTCAGTGCGTCGGCATCGAGCACCGTCGGTCGCCCCGTCTTGAGCATCGCGAGCACGCGCGCACGCGTGGCCTCGCCGGTGCCGGCACCCGGACCGATCAACAGGCCCGAGTAGCGGGTGTCAGCGAGCAGGCGGTCGATGTCGTTGGCCTGCACGACAGCACTCAACATGATGCTGGTGAGCGATGCGGCGTAGATCGGGACTGCGCTCTCT
Source organism: Pseudorhodoferax sp. (assembly GCA_965279475.1). Classification (GTDB taxonomy): domain Bacteria; phylum Pseudomonadota; class Gammaproteobacteria; order Burkholderiales; family Burkholderiaceae_C; genus Pseudorhodoferax. Next base: position 4,543,231 of record CBDIIA010000003.1, on the reverse strand, counting down.
GGAACTGCGATCGTTGTCAAGCCGGCGCCCGCTCTTGCTGCTGCGCGCGCGGCCATGCGGGCCGCGCCCGTGGCGGGATAGCCTCCCACAATCAGTGCATGGCCCCGGGTGTATTTGTTCCCCTCGGGCAACAGGCCGGGCAACGCATCGAGCCACAGCGCCGGATCGTTCTCGAAGGTGTCTGGTCTGAGCTGGTCGAACACGGACGCCGGTGTTCCGATATCGGCGACGACCACCTCACCGCACAACCTGCGGCCAGGCTGCAGCAGATGTCCCGGCTTCTTGCGAAAGCAGGTGACAGTGAGGACCGCCTCGACCGCGCCAAGATTGGCGCCGGTGTCGCCCAGCAGGCCGCTAGGCACATCGACTGCGATGATGGTCATCCCGCCGGCCGAGGCCGCCGCCAAGGCTTGCGCGGCAGGCCCGTCGAGCGCGCGGCTCAGGCCTGCGCCGAAGATCGCATCCACCACCAGCGCGGCCCCGGCCAGTGCTGCGGACGTCAACGGCTCGACCGACCCTTGCCACCGTGCAGCATGATGGGCCGCGTCACCGCGCAGCTGGTCACGCGCGACCAGCAAGGCCACTCGCACAGGCCAACCTGCATCGGCGAGGCGACGCGCGGCGACGAAGCCGTCGCCGCCATTGCTGCCTGGCCCGCACAGCACTAGCACGGGGCGCGGCGTCCAGCGCCGCATGATCTCGTGCGCGACCGCGCGGCCGGCGTTCTCCATCAAGGTGCTGCCGGGGGTTCCGGCTGCCACGGTCAGCCGGTCGGCTTGCGCCACCTGGCTGGTGTTGAGCAGTGCGGTGGCGCAGTCCATGTTGTCGGATGAAGGGCACTCGAGGGAGCCGAACCGTTCGCTGTGGGCGTTCAGCAGGGTTTGCCTCTCTTCAGGCGGGTGCGTCCAGCTGCGCCGACCGGACCAGCTTCTTGTTGACGAACTCCTGGATGCCCATGTTGCCGAGTTCGCGGCCGTAGCCCGAGTCTTTGATGCCACCAAACGGCAGCTCGGCATCGGTCCAGTCAATGTTGTTGATGAACACCATGCCGGTATCGATGCGGCTGGCCACACGCTTGCCGCGTGCCGCATCCTCGGTCCAGATGGAGCCGCCGAGGCCGAAGTCGGAATCGTTGGCCAGCGCGATGGCGTCGTCTTCGTTCTTCACGCGGTAGAAGGAGACGACGGGGCCGAAGAACTCATCCCGGAACGCTGGGTTGCCGGGCGCGATGTCCGTCAGGATGGTGGTCTGCATGAACGAGCCGGGCCGCTCGATGCGCTGCCCGCCCATCAGCAGCGTGGCGCCGTGCCTGGTCGCCACATCGACCTGGCTCAGCAGTTGCTGCAGTGCATTCTCGGTCGACAACGGGCCGTGCGTGGTGGCTTCGTCCATCGGGTCGCCAGGCGTCAATGTCTCCAGCGCGGCCTTGAACCGCACGAGGAACCGGTCGGCGATCGCATCGAGCACGATGAAGCGTTTGGCAGCGCAGCAGGTCTGGCCCGCGTTGTACATCCGGCCCCAAACGGCCCATGGTATGGTCTTGTCGAGGTCGGCATCGTCCAGCACGATGAAGGCATCGCTGCCGCCCAATTCCATCGACGACTTCTTCAGGTTCTGACCGGCGCGCGCCGCGATCTTTCGGCCGGCCGCGACGCTACCGGTGAGTGCAACACCCTTGACGCGTGGGTCGTCGATGACGCGGTCTGACTGCTCATGCGAGATCAGCAGGTTGGTGTACACGCCTACCGGCGCGCCGGCGTCGAGCAGCAGCTTCTCGAAGGCGATCGCGCATTGCGGCACGCAGCCGGCGTGCTTGACGACCAGCACGTTGCCTGCCATCAGCTGAGGGCCGGCAACACGGGCCAGCTGGTAATACGGAAAGTTCCATGGCTCGACGCAGAACAGCGCACCCAGAGGGCTGCTCTCCATATGGGCCTCGCCGACCCTGGGACTGAGCTTCACCGGCGCAAGAAACGCCTCGGCGTGGCGCGCATAGTAGGCCAGGATGTCGGCGCTGAACTTCACTTCGCCGCGGGCTTCCGTGATGCGCTTGCCCATCTCCAGGGTCGCGAGCCTGGCGAAGTCGTCGACGTGGGCATGCATCAGTGCCGCAGCCTTGTCGATGACCATCGCACGCTCGGCGAAGGTCTTGCGCTTCCAGGACTGGAAGCTCGCCTCGGCGGCGGCGAGCGCGCCATCGAGTTGGGCGTTGGTCAGATGCTCGAAGCTCTTCAAGAGCTTTCCGGTGTTGGGGTCGATGCTTTGGTAGGCCATGGTGAGGTCCTGGTTGTTCGGGCGTTGTACGACGACCCTGCCGCGCACGGCGGAGGGCACGCCTGACGATGCGCGCACAGGCACGCAAGGTCTGTACGTTGACGCACCGTGCAACGCGAACACGGGTAAAGAATGGATCCGCGCTCCGTGGGCTGCCGAACAGACCGCGGATGGAGTCGGGGCTAAGTTGGCTCTTCGTCCCTAGTTCAAGGAAATCATGCAATGAGCCTCTACCACGCCGTCGTGTTTGTCGACCACCAGTCCGCCGAGGTCTTGCAGTTCGGAGCGGAGCACCTGCTCAAGAGCAAGGTCCACACGCGTCTGCACGACACGCGCCAGCACGGCAGTGCGGTGCGATCGGAGCACGAGTTCTTTGACGAGGTCTGCGACCAGCTCGAGGGTATCGCCGAGGTGCTGGTTGCGGGCGGCCACACGGGGCTGGCCGACTTTCGTCGCTATGTGGACAAGCACCGCCCGTTGATTGCCGCCCGGATCGTAAGTTACGAAGTCGTCGACCGTCCGAGCGAGAACGAGTTGGTCGCGATGGCGCGCAAGCACTTCGTTCGGCACGACAACATGGTGGGCATACCAACGTCGATCTGAAGCTGTTGCACACGCTACAGGAGTGGCATGCTGATCCGCGCAGGTGCAATTCGCGGCTTGCCGTTGGTCTCGGGCGGTGGCGACCACGCAGGGCGCTCGAGCGTCTGTGAATCGACGATCACCATGTAGCGGCCAGGCCAGGGAATGGTCTGACGGTCCCGCTTGATGACCCACATGGCGTGGCCGTCGGCGATCGCTTCTTCGTACTCGGCATCGAGGATGCCATGACGGTCGAGAAAGACATTCAGTGTGGCCGGAATGCGGATGCAGCCTTCCGATGCCACCTGCCCGAGGCGGGGCTCCAGCACAGTCGGGTCCGTGGCATGCATCTGCAGGCGCATCTTGCTGGTGCCGCCCTTGCCCCAGCCACGTTCCGCAAGCTGCCAACCGAAGTCGAAGACACGCCTGCCGCGCAGTCCGTAGCCGCGGATGTGGTTCTTGTTGAAGGTACCCTCGGCGCGAAAGTCGGGGTTGGCCAGCGTGTGCGAGAACACGCCGAGCGGCGTGAGGAAGTGCTCGAAGGTTCCGACCTTGCCAGTAGAGACTGCCGTGGCCCCGATCCAGTGCCATCCGCCGGCTGGCATGCGCACGACGACGAAAGCAGCTTGGACTTGAGGACTTCGGTCGACGACCAGCAGCGCTTGCGTCGTGATGTCAGGCAGACCCGCGTCCTCAAGAGCCTTCGCCAGCAATGCGACAAGTCGCGTCTGGTCTGCGATCGGCACATCGAGCCGACGATCGACCTCGCGCGTGAACTGCTCGGTCCATGCGGCCAGCGTCACCTCGCTGCCGCCCGTCTGCTCGGCGGTGGCGGTGCCTGTGCAGGTCATCAGGCACCAAGCCGCAAGGCACGCCAACCTTGCGCGCGATGCGTGCCACAGCCGCGCCCGGCAGGCGAGCTGCAAATTACCCATGGCTTGCGGAAATCGCCGTTGCCGACCTGTTCATGACGCGCTCCGCGCGGAATCGACCGTCAGCCTACGCGGCTTCGAGCACCGCCGCGCGGGACAGCACCTCGCGCGCCTGTGCCTGGTCATCGGCACTGCCATGGACCATCAGCACGTACTTGTCCACCTTGAGTGCCGTCTCGTACTTGATCGCCTGGTCTTTCGGCACGCCGATCTGCGTCAATGCGGCGCCAAGTGCCGACACACCGCCCACCACCACCGCGCCTTCGAGCGCTGCGACCAGTGCGGTGACCACGGGGCCCGCCAGCGCCATCAGGCCGAAACCGGGCAGGAAGAAGACGGCCGGCGCCAGCAGCAGGCCCCATACGCTGCCCCAGAAGGCACCGGCGCTGCCCCAGGCCTTGATCTTGTCGCCGACGTTGTAGAAGCCGACGGGATGTTCCTCGCTGTGGTAGCCCTTCCCGATCAGCGACAGCTTCTTCACGTCGAAGCCGGATGTGTTGAGCAGTTGGATGGCCGTTTCGGCTTCCGCGTGGGTGTTGTAGACGTAGCAGGGAGAGTCGTCAGTGGTCATGATGGTCGTTCCATGGAGTTGAGGACCGCAGCGTGCGCCCGATGGGCGTCGTCGTCCGTACGCCGTCGCACGCTGCGCGTGCTTTCTTCGGGCGTCGGCTTCGAGGCGCGTTCGCTGACGTACAGACCGCACCCGCCCTGGGCAGCTGTCGACACGTGCAGTGCGTGACCACCCCTATGCGGCCGCAGGTCTGGTGGTCGGTGCACTTCTGGTGATCGGACTGCTGACCCAGTGTGTCGGCTGTGCTGGGCGATCGATCGCCCGCTGAGTCGGGCCGGTGGCGCGGCAGCGCCATCGGAGATTCACTTGGCGTCGACGGCCAGATGAGACAGCGGTATTCGATGCGAGTGGCCGGGTGCTGAATACGTGTGTCCCATGCACCCGCGGATCCCCTTCGGGCGACGCACCGGATCCGCTTCGCTATGTGCGGTGACACACGGTCTGCCGCACGGATGAAGCGCAGACTGGGCCGTCACCTCCCCTGGTGCTGAAACCGAAAGCTCCGTTGCTCCCCATCCAAAATCACCTGATCGAGCTACTTCCACGCAAGGAGCGGATGCGCCTGCTCTCCATTTGCGAGCCCGTTGAGTTGGTGCTGGAAGAAGTAGTTTGCGAATCTGGATCTCCGACATTCCATGTCTATTTCCCGACAGAAGGGTTCATTTCTCTTTTGACCCTAATCGACGATCATCCGAGCCTTGAAGTCGGTATGGTCGGTAGCGAAGGAATGGTCGGGGTGCAGCTGAAGCTCGGCGTCCTGACCGCGCCACTGCGCGCTTTGGTGCAGGGCGCTGGCAAGGCATGGCGAGTCAACCGCCACGCTTTCCTGGCCGAGCTGGCCAACAGCCCGCCGCTGCAGCGGGTTCTGAACAACTACCTGTACGTCGTCATGTCACAGCTGACGAGATCTGCCGGGTTCCTGCGTTTTCATCTGATCGGAGCGCGCCTGGCGCGCTGGCTGTTGATGAGCCAGGATCGTGCGCACGCCGATACCTTTCGGGTGACGCAGGAGTTCTTGGCCCATATGCTCGGCGTGCGCCGCGTTGGCGTCACGAATGCGGCCGGGGCCTTGCAGAGAAGCGGGCTGATCGCGTATCGCCGTGGCGAACTCACAGTGCTGGATCGCGCCGGTCTCGAAGCTGCCTCATGCAGTTGCTATGCCGGCGATTGCAAGGTTTACGTCGATTGCATGGAGTGATCCGGACCCGCACAGGGGTCATGCGAGCACCGCCTGATCGACCTGCGAGTCATTCGCTGCTGCGTAGGAGATCGGTCGCTCGCGGGCATCGCACAGCGCGTGATGGCGCGCGCATCGCCTTGGCCCAATACGATGTCCCACGGACAGCAGGCGCGGGTTGATGGCGAGGTCGGTGAACTCGGTATCCAGAACGGCAATCATGGCAAGACCGCTTTGTCGACCAGCATGGCCGCATCGACATCCAGGCTGTACCGGACCAGGGCTGCGTCTTCAGCATCACGTTCGTGCCGTAGCTGCAGATGATTGGCAAATGCGCGCATGCGAACATTGTCAGAAGTGTCGCTCGAATGCAGACTTGCGATGCCGCGTGCCTTCGCGGCTTCGATCAGACGTTGCATCAGCAGCGTTCCGAGGCCCTTGGTTTGCCACTGGTCGGCCACGGTCACCGCGAACTCGCAATCCTGTTCCCCATTGCGCGCGCTGAAGCGGGCGACGCCAATCTCCTGCTGCTTGTGTTCAGCGCCGATCAGTGCGACGTAGGCGACGTCGGTGGACGGATTGATGATGGTCATCTGCCTCAGCAGCGAATCGCTCGGCGATCGCATGGTGTCAAGAAACCTGAAGCGGCGCGAAGCTGGTGACAGCGCTTCGATGAAGTCGCGCTCCAGTTCGATATCTTCAGGCCGGATCGGTCTTAACAAGACGGATGTGCCGTCTCGCAGAACCGCCACACGTGCTTCATCTGCCAGTTTGAATCGGGGCAGTCGGGACTGGTGGGCGGTGGAGCTGGAAAATATGGCCTTGTGCATGTCGATTGCCTCATCGTTTGGAGTGGGATCGGTCGATCTTGCGAGCCATGAGAGTACGAAATCGGACGTGTCGGGTCTGTGCGCTGTCCCACCCAACCATCCGAAGCTGGTCTGGGTTGCGGACCATGGCCGATGAAATCCATTGCGAATGGCAAATGACGGATGGGATGGTCAAGACACAGGAGCACATCCTCGGCGCGTAGGCAGTGCCGCCGTGCCGGCGCAGGAGGACGCGGCATCAGCACGCAAGCGAATGACTGCACGTGTGTTGTGCGTGCGCTGCCGCACATATGAACCTTGTTCGTCTCTCTAGACTTGGTGCATTGGGCGCTTCCAGATTCGGAATGTGCGCTCACACCCAGAGGAGTTCTGCGATGGCCGTCATGTCCGATCCCAAGAAAAATCGGCTGCTCGCCGCGTTGCCCGATGCCGAGTGGAAACGTTGGCTTGATCATCTTGAACCTGTGCAACTGCCCCTCGGAAAAGTGTTGTACGAGTCTGGCAACCAACTCAGCCACGTCTACTTCCCGACCACCGCCATCGTCTCCCTCCTGTACGTGATGGAGGATGGTGCATCTGCGGAAATCGCCGTTGTCGGCAACGAGGGAGTCGTCGGTGTGTCGCTGTTCATGGGTGGGGGGTCGACGCCTAGCCGCGCAGTCGTGCAGAGCGCGGGCCAGGGTTACCGGCTGAAAGCGGGCATCATGAAAGAGGAGTTCGACCGTGCCGGACCGGTGCTGCACCTTTTGCTGCGCTACACGCAGGCATTGATCACTCAGATGGCGCAGACTGCCGTCTGCAACCGCCACCATTCGCTGGACCAGCAACTCTGCCGATGGTTGCTGTTGAGCCTCGACAGGCTGCAAGGCACCGAGCTGGTGATGACTCAGGAGTTGATCTCCAACATGCTCGGGGTGCGGCGGGAAGGGGTCACCCAGAGTGCATTGAAATTGCAGTCCGCGGGCCTGATCGACTATGCGCGCGGCCACATCAAGGTGCTGGACAGACCGGGCCTGGAAAAGCGGTCTTGCGAATGCTACGCGGTGGTCAAGAAGGAGTACGACCGTCTCCTTCCCGAAAAGCTGGCCACTTGAGGCGTGTGTCCAGCGCTCGTCGGGAAGCAAGCAGATCAATAGGCGACGCTGATGTTGTCGACGACGCTGCGCACGCCTGGCGTGTTCCAGGCAGACTCGCGAGCCAGTTCGCGTTCGGACCAGCTTTGCACTGTCCCCGTCAGAGTCACGTCATTGCCCTTGACGTCCACAGCGATGTGCTTCGCGTCTGATGGAGCCCGGCGCTTCAGCGCAGCTTCGATATCAGACTTTACCGCGCTGATCGAAGTCTTGGGCTTGATGCCGATCTGGTTGCTGACAGCTTTGACGCCCACCATGTACCGCAAGGCATCACCCGCGGCCTCTTTCTGATACTGCCAGTCCACGTCACCGGTCAACGTGATGCAACCGCCCTCGACCATCATCTTCACGGAATGCTCGGGCAGGTACGACAGCCATGCGAGTGCGGTCTCAGCAGATCGGGCGATGTCGGCGTCGTCTCGCTTGCCCAGGGCAGAGAGCTTGACGTCCATCTCGATAGCAAGCGCTCGAACGCCAGAAACGCGTTGCGCAGCGCGCTCGGCGGCCCATTTCTCTGCGTAGCTGCTCACGTGGCCGGCCAGGGTCACGACGCCATCCCTGACTTCCACGCCGATCTGGGCGGCGTGAACCGACGGCTCCCAGGCGAGTTCTGCCAACACGTCTTTTTGCAGTTGTGAATCGGTCTTCATGATCTTCCTTCATTTGGTTTGACGAAGAAGTAGCTTCTGATATTCGTGTCGATGGGTCTGTGCGGCAGCGCGCTCTGACAAGGAGGTACCGGCCCGGTTTGTCTCACGTGCGTTGACGCACAGACTGCATCGGGCGGCCGAACTACAACAGAGACCGAAGCAATAGCGTTGCCATTGCAAAACCTCGAATGAACCTGAAAGATCGTCATGAACAGAACATTGTTGTCGGTAGCGCTGTGTGCTGCTGGATTCTTTGGTGTCGTGGGCTCGACCGGCGCCCAGATCGCTGGGTCTACGACCGTTGGTGTTGTCGTCGAAGCCACCCAGATCACGGCCGGCTGGAGCGTCAAGAAGACGATCCTCGGCAAGACGGTCTATAACGAAAAGGGCGACAAGATCGGCAAGGTGGACGACCTGATCATCGATCCCGAGAAGAATGTCTCTTACCTGATCGTCGGTGCTGGAGGTTTTGTCGGCTTGGGGCGGCACGACGTCGCTATCCCGATCGCAAAGACGCAGGAGCAGAACGGCAAACTGGTCATGACCGGCGCGACCAAGGACAGCGTGAAGGCGATGCCACAGTTCACCTATGCCAAGGACACGGGCGCACGGGATCGGTTCGTCGCGAAAGCGGAAGATGACATCGCCAAGGCAAAGGTCGAGGTCGCGGATCTGCAGAAGAAAGCTGGTGACAGCAAGACCGAAGCCAAGGCCAAGCTCGATCGCGAAGTCTCCGCTGTGCAGGCTGATCTGAAAGCCGCGGAGGACAAGCTGGGGGAGATGAAAGTCGCAGGCGCTGCTCGATGGAAGGAGTTTGAAGCGGGTGTCAGCGCGGCAATGCTGCGGATGCGCAAGTCGCTTGCGACGGCAATGGGTTGAGCGACGGGATGACCGGGTGCGCGGACGCGTCCGGCCATGCAACTGCGCCTGTCGGGAGCTACCCGTCCCCCCGATGAAAGAGGGCGCCAGTCCATCCGGCAGGCGGAGGCGCTCAGAGTGCGATCTTCGACAGCGCGATGTTCTCGAAGATCGCAACGGACGCCTGGGGCGTCATCCAGATCTTCAATGTCGGCGCCGAGCACATGCTGGGTTATGCCGCCATCGACGTCGTAGCCAGATGAACTGGTCATGACGCGGGAATTGATTGCCAGCATCCTCGGTGTTCGCCGCCGGAGGCATTGCCGAGGCGGTCGGGAGGCTGCAGCGCGCCGGATGCATTCGGTACCGACGCGGCCACATCTCGGTGCAAGACCGTGGCGGGCTGGAAGCCGCGAAGCCGCGAAGATGCGAGTGCTACGCCGTCTTGAAGAAGGAGTTCGGCCGTCTGTTGCCGATCGTGCGCTGAACCTCGGCGCCCTTGCAGCGCTGTGTTGCGCAGCGTACGGACAGAGCCGGAGGCTCCATCTAGCGTGACATGACATCGCAATCGATGCTCAACCTGAGGATGAACCATGAGCTATTCCACCTTGATGGTGCACTTGAATCTGGGATCTCCGAACATGAGTCTGCTGCAGACGGCGGGCGATCTCGCGGAGCGTTATCAATCGCGCGTGATCGGCGTGGTCGCCTGCCAGCCGGCGCAGATGTTCTACGGCGATGGATACGTGTCTGGAGAGGTTTTCGAGCTGAACCGCGACGAATTGAAGAAGGAGATGGAGGATGCGGAAGCGCAGTTCCGCGCTGCACTTCACGAACGCGTGGAGACCCTGGAGTGGCGTTCGGCGATGACTTATACATCGCTGGCCGAATACATCGCATGCGAGGCGCGCAGCGCTGACCTCCTGATCTCGTCAGCCCAGAGCGGCGATTTCTTCGATGCATCGCGGATCGTGGCCGCGGGTGAACTGGTTCTTCAGGCTGGGCGACCGGTGTTGTTCGTTCCGGCCGTCGTACAGCGACCAAAGCTCGAGAGGGTGCTCATAGGTTGGAAAGACACGAGGGAGGCTCGCCGCGCGGTGGTCGATGCATTGCCGATGTTGAAGACCGCAGCCCACGTCGCCGTGGTTGAAGTCACGACCGAGAAAGACCGGCGACCCGCAGGGCTGCGGCTGGCGGACGTGGCGTCCTGGCTCAAGCGGCACGGTATCTCCGCGGAAACGATCGTCCTTCCCTCCGTTGGCGATGATGCCGACCAACTGGGCACCGCGGCGTTCGAGCAGGATGCGGACCTGATCGTTGCTGGTGCCTACGGGCACAGCCGCATGCGGGAGTGGGTGCTTGGCGGTGTCACCCGCAATCTGCTGCGGAGCACGAACCTTTGCGCTCTTGTGTCCCATTGAAGTTTTGTCTTCTCCCCCCTTCTCGGCATTCGACGCAGGTCTGAACACAGGCCTCAGCGAGGCTGAAGCGCAGCGCCGTCTGGCACATGACGGTGCCAACGAACTCGCCGCCGCCGCACCGGTACCAGGCTGGCTGTTGTTGTGCCGACAGTTTCAGGACCCTCTGATCTACCTGTTGCTGGTCGCCATCGCCGTTGCCCTGGCCGCCTGGTGGCTGGACGGACGCAATGGCTGGCCCGTCGATGGGATCGTCATTGCCCTGATCGTGGTGTTGAATGGCGTGCTGGGCTACGCGCAACAGGCGCGCGCTGAGAGTGCTGCGGCCGCGCTGGCCCGTATGACCACGGTGACAGCGACCGTGATGCGCAATGGACAGTCACGGCGAGTGCCCAGCAGGGAACTCGTGCTGGGCGATGTACTGCTGCTGGCCGAGGGTGACGCTGTCGCCGCCGACGCGCGTCTGCTGTCGTGCGCTTCTCTGCGCGTGCAGGAATCGTCGCTGACGGGTGAGAGTGCAGCCGTGCTCAAGGACGCGACGCCCCTGCAGCCAGGCCTCGCGCCAGCCGACCGGCGCGACATGGTGTTCAAGGGAACGAGCGTCGTGCAGGGTAGTGCCAACTGCGTGGTCACGGCCACCGGGATGCACACCGAGATCGGGAAGATCGCTGGCATGCTGGACGCGACCGTGGACAAGCCGACGCCGCTGCAGCTGGAGGTTGCCAGCCTGGGGCGCATGCTGGGTGTGGCGGTGGTGGTGATCGCCGCCGCGGTGGTGGCCACGATTCTGTGGATCTCGCAGCCCCGCACAGCTGGCGAAGTGATCGATGTGCTGCTGTTGGGGGTGGCGCTGGCGGTGGCGGCCGTGCCTGAGGGGTTGCCCGCGATCCTGACGGTGGTGCTGGCGCTTGGCGTTCAGCGCATGGCGAAGCACCGTGCCATCGTGCGCAAGCTGTCGTCGGTCGAGACCCTGGGCTGTGCATCGGTCATCTGTACCGACAAGACCGGTACGCTGACGCGCGCGGAGATGACCATCGAGCGCATCGTCTGCTCCTCGGGGGGCATCTTTGTCACAGGCGTGGGCTACGCGCCGCTGGGGCGAGTCGAGCACGACGGGGCGGAACTGGAATACGGAGCATTGCGCGACGAACTCGTGGTGGTGTTGTGCGGCGGCAGCGTGGCAGGCAACGCTGCGCTGCGCCAGTTGCCCAGCAAAGAATGGCAGGTGCAGGGTGATCCGACGGAAGCCGCATTCCTGGTGGCCGAACGCAAACTCGGTGGCCTTGCGATGCCCGAGCGGCGCCAGAACCGCTTTGAGCGTATTGCGGAAATCGCGTTCACATCGGAGCGCAAGATGATGTCCGTGGTCGCGCTCGACCATGAGAAGGGCAAGCGGGCCACGCTGATCACGAAAGGTGCCCCGGACGTGCTGCTCGACCTCTGCGTGAGCGTCCGGCAGGGCCTGAACGTCGTGCCACTGAACGCGGCGATGCGGGCTCGCATCACGGCCGACGTCGCAGCGCTGTCCGACGCGGCGCTGCGCACGCTGGCCGTGGCCTATCGCCCGCTGGCAGCCGACGAGGATGCGGCGGCTGGTTCATCGCTCGAGCGTGATCTGGTTTTTGCCGGAACGGTAGGCATCATCGACCCGCCACGCCCGGAGGCTGCAGTCGCCATCCGCCAGGCTCAGATGGCGGGGATCCGGGTCGTCATGATCACGGGCGACCACCCCCGCACGGCCTTGCGGATCGCGGTGGACCTGGGCATCTGCAAGAGCGGCTCGGAAGCGCTGACGGGGGCCGAGATGGATGCGCTGGATGCCGCGGCCCTGCGCGCCGCGGTGTGCTCGACCAGCGTCTACGCGCGCGTTGCGCCGTCGCACAAGCTGCGCATCGTCGCGGCGCTGCAGGCTGAGGGCAAAGTGGTGGCCATGACCGGAGACGGTGTCAACGATGCTCCGGCATTGAGGGCGGCGGACATTGGCATTGCCATGGGCATCACCGGCACCGACGTAACGCGCCAGGCCGCCAGGATGATCCTGGCCGACGACAACTTCGCGACCATCGTGCTGGCGGTGCGCGAAGGCCGCAACATCTTCGACAACATCCGCAAGTTCCTGCGCTATCTGCTGTCGTCCAACATGGGCGAAGTGCTGACAGTGTTCGGTGGCGTGGTGGGTGGAGGCGTGATCGGACTCTCGGCGCCAGGCGGCGCGGTGGTGCTGCCGCTGCTGGCAACCCAGATCCTCTGGCTCAACCTGATTACCGATTCATGGCCTGCACTGGCGATGGGCGTCGATCCGCCGGGCGATGACGTGATGAGGCGAAAGCCGCGGCTCGCTACCGAACGCGTGATCGATGCCCGCATGTGGTTCGGGGTCGTGGAGATCGGCGTGGTGGTGGCCCTGGTCGCGCTGCTGACGATGGACATGTGCCTGCCTGGCGGATTGATAGAAGGCCACCATGACATCGCGACCGCGCGAACCGCCGGCTTCACGGTGCTGGTGCTGGCGCATCTGTTCAACTGCTTCAACGCGCGGTCCGAGACGGCCAGCGCATTTCGACATCCGTTCACCAACCGCTGGCTGTGGGGGGCGGTTGCACTGTCCGGCCTGCTGCAGGTGGCGGTGGTGCATGTGCCAGTGCTCAACCTCGCGTTCGGCACTGTGCCCTTGTCGCCGGATCAGTGGCTGCTGTGCGCAGCCATGGCCAGCGTGGTGCTGTGGTACAGCGAGCTGCGCAAGCTCGTGTTGCGGTTCGCGATGGCGCGGACAGCTTGACAAGAAGCGCCGAACTCAGCGTGCGATTGCAGTAGCCGCGTGGGGCTGCGTTGGGGATGCGATGCCGGGTGCGATCAGGGCTCGCGGATCGGATGTCTGCACGAAGTTGTAGATGCTGGTGTTGAGGTAGCGCGTCACTTCGACAACGTCGGCGTTGTTCCACGCAAGACCTGCGTTATCCTGCCAGCGCTGCACCTGTGCCTTGAGGCTGGTCCAATCGGTCGCGACCCTGTTGTCGCGCCAATGCATCTGAGATGTGTGGCAGGTCACGCAATGTGCGGAATAGAGCAGTTCACCGCGTGTTTGCGCATGGGCCGCCGGCGCAAGCCATGCGGTGCCGAGCGCCACGTAGATTGCCGACCGCGCGACGTTGAAGCAGATGGACATGGTGGTCTCCGGAAGGTTGGGCCTGAACGGCATCAGCCAGCTTGTCCCCGGCCCCGGTAGAAGTCTGTGCGTTGTCCAACGGAGATTGTTGCTGGGCAGGCCTGCGTGCAGACCTCCCTCGCAGCCCCTGGGAATGGAGGTCACGCCGGCTGCTGACCCCGCGGTGAAGGTGATCGAATGGAAACCGTCGCCCCCGTTGCCCCTGTGCAGTCCCGCATTCGATGCCGGCGAGTACACGGCGCCCGCTGAACTGAATTTCTGATTTGGATGTCGATCTTCCGTTTTTCCGTGCCGCCGCCATAGGGCCGAGACGTCACCCAGCTCCCGGGCGGTCTTCACCTTGTACATGCGCAAACAGCGCTAAGTACTTCATTTGAAAAGACTTTTCATCCAAACCTGTGGTGGGTTGGCGGCGCTAAGTCGTTGATTTGATTACACAAAATACTTGTAACCCCGGTTGCGCCCATGGCGTTTCCTGATACAGTGGGAAAAAGTGCAATTAAGTGGGAAAAATGGGTTCGCCGAGCCTGTTTTCTGCCTGCACATTCCGAGGGTGGTGTGTCGTGTTTCAAGGGGCTTCGTCGCTCAGTCTGGATGCCAAAGGTCGGCTGTCGGTGCCGACCCGGCATCGTGACGTCCTGAACGCGACGGCCGCGGGTCAGCTCACGATCACCAAACATCCCCACGGCTGCCTGATGGTATTCCCGCGGCCGGAATGGGAGAAGTTCCGTGCACGCATCGCCGAGCTGCCGATGTCGGCGCAATGGTGGAAGCGGATCTTTCTCGGCAACGCGATGGACGTCGAGATGGATGGCACCGGCCGCGTGCTGGTCTCGCCCGAGCTGCGCGCCGCCGCCGGCATCTCCAAGGAATCCGTACTGCTCGGCATGGGCAACCATTTCGAGCTGTGGGACAAGGCGATCTACGATGCGCAGGAAGCCGAGGCGATGCAGGGCGAGATGCCCGATGCCTTCAAGGACTTCTCTTTCTGAGAGCCGACGGTGGACAGCGCATGGACCCATACCACTGTCTTGTTGAGCGAAGCGATCGATGCGCTCCTCGACAAGCAGCCCGCCTCCGCAGAGGCGGCGCGGACCTACGTGGATGCGACCTTCGGGCGCGGCGGGCACTCGCGCCTGCTGCTGCAGCGGCTGGCGCCGCAGGACCGGCTGATCGCGTTCGATCGGGACCCGGAGGCCGTGGCGGCTGCCGCAGCGATCACGGATCCGCGCTTCTCGATCCGGCACCAGGCTTTCCACGCCTTGGGCGAGTTGCCGCCCGCCAGCGTGGCCGGCATCCTGATGGACCTGGGCATCAGCTCGCCGCAGATCGACAACGCGGCGCGCGGATTCAGTTTTCGATTCGACGGCCCGCTAGACATGCGCATGGACACCACGCGTGGCCAGAGCGTGGCCGAGTGGCTCGCAACGGCCGATGCCAAGACCATCGCGGAGGTGATTCGTGACTATGGCGAAGAACGGTTTGCTGTTCCGATTGCAAAGGCGATTGTTGCTCGCCGACAGGAACGGGGCGCAGTTTCAACCACCACCGAGCTGGCCGAGCTCGTGGCTGGCACGGTCAAAACCCGCGAGCCGGGCCAGAACCCTGCAACGCGCACATTTCAGGCTTTTCGGATTTTCATCAACGCCGAGCTTGAAGAGCTGCAACAGGCGTTAGAGGCCAGTCTGCATGTGCTGCAACCCGGAGGGCGCCTGGTCGTGATCAGCTTCCATTCCCTGGAGGACCGCATCGTCAAGCAGTTCATCGCGAAGCATTCGCGTGAGCTGGTCGACCGGCGCGCACCAGGCTGGATGCTGGGCCAGGCGGCCGCGATGCCGCTGCAGGCGCTGGGCCGCGTCAAGCCCGGTGCAGAAGAGGTGGCGGCCAACCCACGGGCGCGCAGTGCGGTGATGCGCGTGGCGCAGAGGATGGCGGCATGACAAGGTTGAACATGGTCTTGTTGTTGGCGGTGCTGGCGAGCGCGCTGTACCTGGTGCACACGCAGTATGAGTCGCGCAGCGTCTTCGTCGAGCTGGACCGCGCGGTGGCGCTGGCGCACAAGCTCGAGGTCGATTACGAACGTCTGCAGGTCGAGAAGCGTGCGCAGGCCACGCCGCTGCGCGTCGAGAAGCTGGCCAAGGACCAGTTGCAGATGCGCACCGCCACGCCGGCCATCACGCAGTACGTCACCGTCGGGCCGGCGGTCGGCGCGAACCCGCAGCGGCCGGCATCGGAGGCCACGCCATGAGCGCCAGCAGCAGCCGCAGCGTGCGTTACACGTCCAGCCCCCTGCTGGCGAGCAAGACGCCGGTCTGGCGCAGCAAGTTCATCGTCGCCGCGCTGGCCCTGAGCTTTGTCGGCCTGGCCGCGCGCGCGGCCTACATCCAGGTCATCGACAACGCCTTCTTCCAGCGCCAGGGCCAGGTGCGCTTCATGCGCACGCTCGAGCTGCCGGCCAACCGGGGCCGCGTGCTCGACCGCAACGGCCTGATCCTGGCGTCCAGCGTGATCGCGCCCAGCATCTGGGCCATCCCCGAAGACATCGACCGCGACCCGGCCAAGCTGCGCCGGCTCGCCCAACTGCTGGAGATGCCGCTGGCCGAGTTGCAGAAGAAACTCGAGGACGAGGACAAGACCTTCGTCTGGCTCAAGCGCCAGGTCGACGAACCGGTGGCGCAGCAGGTGGCCGCGCTGAAGATCGACGGCGTCTACCAGCGCAAGGAGTACAAGCGCCAGTACCCCGAGGGCGAGGCGGCGGCGCACGTGGTGGGCTTCACCAACGTCGAAGACAACGGCCAGGAAGGCGTGGAGCTGGCGTTCAACCACGAGCTGGCCGGAAAATCCGGTTCGCGCCGTGTCATCAAGGACCGCCTGGGCCGCGTCATCGAGGACATGGGCGACCAGATCCCGCCGGTGGATGGCCGCGAGATCCAGCTCAGCATCGACAGCAAGGTGCAGTTCTTCGCCTACCAGAAGCTGCGCGACGCCGTGACCGCGCACAAGGCCAAGGCCGGCAGCGTGGTGGTGCTCGACGCCATCACCGGTGAGGTGCTGGCGCTGGCCAACTACCCGAGCTACGTGCCCGACAAGCGCCGCAATCTGTCGGGCGAACAGCTGCGCAACCGCGCGCTGACCGACACCTTCGAGCCGGGCTCGACGATGAAACCGATCACCGTCGCGATGGCGCTCGAGGCCGGGCGCATCAAGCCGCAGACGCTGATCGAGACCGGCCCGGGCCGCTTCCAGATCGGCGGCTTCACGATCAGCGACACGCACAACTACGGCACGCTGACCGTCGAAGGCGTGATCCAGAAGTCGAGCAACGTCGGCGCGCTGAAGATCGCGCAGAAGATGACGCCGCACGAGATGTGGGACACCTACACCGCGCTCGGCTACGGCCAGAAGCCGCAGGTGCAGTTTCCCGGTGCGGTCACCGGCCGGCTGCGTCCCTGGAAGAGCTGGAAGCCGGTCGAGCAGGCGACGATGGCCTATGGCTACGGCCTGTCGGCGTCGCTGTTCCAGATGGCACAGTCGTACACCTCGTTCGCGCACGACGGCGAGGTGATCCCGGTCACGATGCTCAAGAGCAGCGAGCGGGCCGTGGGCACCAAGGTGTTCTCGGCCGAGAACGCGCGCGCCGTGCGCAAGATGCTGCAGATGGCGGCGGCGCCCGGCGGCACCGGCCCGCTGGCGCAGACCATCGGCTACTCGGTCGGCGGCAAGTCGGGCACGGCCCACAAGCAGGTCGGCAAGGGCTACGCCAGCAACAAGTACCGCGCCTGGTTCACCGGCATGGCGCCGATCGACAAGCCGCGCATCATCGTCGGCGTGATGATCGACGAGCCGAGCAACGGCCAGTATTTCGGCGGCCTGGTGGCCGCACCCGTGTTCAGCGAAGTCGTGCAGCAGACCTTGCGCATGATGGGCGTGCAGCCCGACATGGCGGTCAAGCCGCTGGTCGTCACCCAAGCGGTCCCCGAGTCGTTCTGATGCACCAGCTCCATTCCCCGGACGATGCAGTGCTGTGGCTGCGCGACCGTGTCACCGGCGTGCTGCGCACCGACAGCCGGCGTGTGGGCCCGGGCGACGGTTTCATCGCCTGGCCGGGCGCCGCCACCGACGGCCGCCGCTACGTGCCGCAGGCGCTGCAGCAGGGCGCGGCTGCGTGCCTGGTCGAGCGCGAGGGCAGCGAGGCCTTCGGCTTCGATGCCGGTGCGCATGCGGACGCCATCGCCGGCTTCAGCGGGCTCAAGGCCAGCACCGGCCCCATCGCCGCCGCGTACTACGAAACGCCATCGCGCGCGCTCGACGTACTGGCCGTCACCGGCACCAACGGCAAGACATCCACCGCCTGGTGGCTGGCGCAGGCGCTGTCGCGCGCCCAGCAGCAGGCCGGTATGCAGCCCAGCGGCTGCGCCGTCATCGGAACCCTCGGCAGCGGTGTGCCGCCGGGCCTGCTCTACAACGGCCTGACCACCCCCGACCCGGTGCTGCTGCAGGCGCGCCTGCGCGAGTTCGCCGACACCGGCCTGGCCGCCTGCGCGATCGAGGCGTCGTCGATCGGCATCGCCGAACGCCGGCTCGACGGCACGCAGATCCGCTTGGCCGTGTTCACGAACTTCACGCAGGACCACCTCGACTACCACGGCAGCATGGCCGCCTACTGGCAGGCCAAGGCCGAGTTGTTCCGCTGGCCCGGGCTGGCAGCGGCCGTCGTCAACATCGACGACACGCAGGGCGCCGCACTGGCCGCCGATCTGGCGGGCGAGGCGATCGACCTGTGGACCGTGTCGGCTTTGCAACCGGCCCGGCTGCAAGCCGTGGACATCGGCTACCGCGACGATGGCCTGTATTTCAGCGTGCGCGAGGGCGACCAGCAGGCCGACCTGGCGACGCCGCTGATCGGCCAGTACAACGTGTCCAACCTGCTCGGTGTGGTCGGCGCGCTGCGGGCGCTGGGCTTCGGCCTGCGGGCCGCGGTGGCCGCCTGCCACGGGCTGCTGCCGGTGCCGGGGCGCATGGAGCGCATCGCGGTCGACGGCCAGCCGATGGTGGCGATCGACTACGCGCACACGCCCGACGCACTGCAGCAGGCGCTGCTGGCCCTGCGCCCGCTGGCCACCGCACGCGGCGGACGGCTGTGGTGCCTGTTCGGCTGCGGCGGCGACCGCGATGCCGGCAAACGGCCGCTGATGGGCACCGTCGCCGAACGCGATGCCGATGTGGTGGTGGTCACCAGCGACAACCCGCGGCGCGAACAGCCCGAGGCCATCATCGGCCAGATCCTGCAAGGGTTGCGCCACACCGCGGCTGTGCACGTGCAGGCCGACCGTGCCCGCGCGATAGCCGAGACGCTGGTGCAGGCCGGCGCGGCAGACGTCGTGTTGCTCGCAGGCAAGGGCCACGAGGCGGTGCAGGACATCGCCGGCGTGCAGCTGCCGTTCTCCGACCGCGTGCATGCCGAGGCGGCGCTCGCCGCGCGGCTGGGGGTGCGGACATGATGATGACCCTGCAGCAGGCTCTGCAGTGGCTGCCCGGCGGCGCCTTGTTCGGCGACGGCAACGTGGCCATCGAGCGGGTGCACACCGACACGCGCACGCTGGCCCCGGGCGATCTGTTCGTGGCGCTGCGTGGCGAGCGTTTCGATGCCAACGACATGCTGGCCGAGGCCAAGGCCAGCGGTGCGGCAGCGGCGCTGTGCAGGCGCGGCGCCAGCGGCGGCTTTGCGGTGACCGGGCTGCCCTGCATCGAGGTCGACGATCCGCTGAAGGCGCTGGGCGCACTGGCCACCGGCTGGCGCGCGCAGTTCTCGTTGCCCCTGATCGCGGTGACCGGCAGCAACGGCAAGACCACGGTGACGCAGATGGTCGCGTCCATCCTGCGCGCGGCGCAGCCGGACGCGGTGCTGGCGACGCAAGGCAACCTCAACAACGACATCGGCCTGCCGCTGACGCTGCTGCGCCTGCGCGCGACCCACACGCTGGGCGTGGTCGAGATCGGCATGAACCACCCCGGCGAGATCGCGGTGCTGGCCGCCATCGCGCAGCCCACGATCGCCCTGGTCAACAACGCGCAGCGCGAGCACCTTGAGTTCATGGGCACGGTCGAGGCGGTGGCGCGTGAGAACGGCGCGGTGATCGCGGCCTTGCCGCCGCAGGGCACGGTCGTCGTGCCGGTGGACGACGACTTCACGCCGGTGTGGCGGGCGCTTGCCGGGCAAAGGCCGGTCTCCACCTTCGGACTGCAGCCACTGGAGGCGCCGGATGCACCGGCCGCGGTCACCGCCGACGAGCCCGTGTGGTCGGCTGGCGCGTGGCGGGTGCGGGCGCACACCCCGGCCGGCAGCATCGGCTACACGCTGCGCATCGCCGGGCGCCACAACGTGAAGAACTCGCTGGCGGCCATGGCCTGCGCACTGGCTGCCGGTGTGCCGCTGGCCGCGATTGCCCAGGGGCTCGCGACCTTCGAACCGGTCAAGGGCCGCTCGCGCGCGCTGTCGCTGCAGATCGACGGCCGCACGCTGACCCTGGTCGACGACAGCTACAACGCCAACCCCGACTCGGTGCAGGCCGCCATCGATGTGCTGGCCGCACTGCCGGCGCCGCGCCTGCTGGTGCTGGGCGACATGGGCGAGGTCGGCACCCAGGGGCCGCGCTTCCACGCCGAGGCCGGCGCCCAGGCGCGTCGCACCGGCATCGAGCAGTTGTTCGCCCTCGGTGAACTCACCACGCATGCCGTGGCGGCGTTCAAGGGCGCCCGCCATTTCGACGACGTCGACGCGCTGATGGCCGCGCTGTTCGCGCAGACCCCCGCGCCGGCCAGCGTGCTGGTGAAGGGCTCGCGTTTCATGAGGATGCCGCGGGTGGTGGATGCGCTGGTGGCGCGCGCCGCCGCCGGCGCAGCGGCCCCGGCCGCGACAGGAGAAACCCCGCATGCTGCTTAGCCTTGCCCAATGGCTGCAAGGCCTGTCGCCGGAACTCGGGTTCTTCCGCGTGTTCCAGTACCTGACGCTGCGCGCCGTGATGGCGGCGATGACGGCGCTGCTGATCGGCCTGCTGGCCGGCCCCTACGTGATCCGCCGCCTCGGCGAGCTGAAGATCGGCCAGCCGATCCGCGGCTACGGCATCGAGGCGCACATGAGCAAGAGCGGCACGCCGACCATGGGCGGCGTCTTGATCCTGCTGTCGATCGCCATCTCCACGCTGCTGTGGTTCGACCTGACGAACCGTTTCGTCTGGATCGTGCTGTTGGTGACCTTCGGTTTCGGCGCGATCGGCTGGGTCGACGATTGGCGCAAGGTGGTGCACAAGGATCCCGAGGGCATGCGCTCGCGCGAGAAGTACTTCTGGCAATCGGTGATCGGCCTGGTGGCCGCGCTGTACCTGGTGTTCAGCATCTCCGAGAACTCGAACCTGCGTGTGTTCGAACTGTTCATGACCTGGGTGCGCTCGGGCTTCGACCTGAACCTGCCGCCCAAGGCCGGCCTGCAGCTGCCGTTCTTCAAGGAGATCAGCTACCCGCTAGGCGTGCTGGGCTTCGTGATCCTGACCTACCTGGTCATCGTCGGCTCCAGCAACGCCGTGAACCTGACCGACGGGCTGGACGGCCTGGCCATCATGCCGGTGGTGATGGTGGGCTCGGCGCTGGGCGTGTTCGCCTACGTGACCGGCAGTTCGGTGTTCTCGCGCTACCTGCTGTTCCCCTACATCCCGGGGTCGGGCGAGCTGCTGATCTTCTGCGCCGCGGTGGCTGGCGCGGGCCTGGCCTTCCTGTGGTTCAACACCCATCCGGCCCAGGTGTTCATGGGCGACGTGGGTGCGCTGGCACTCGGCGGTGCGCTGGGCACCATTGCCGTCATCGTGCGGCAGGAAATCGTGCTGGCGATCATGGGCGGCATCTTCGTCGTCGAGGCGCTGTCGGTGATGTTGCAGGTCAGCTGGTTCAAGTACACGAAGAAGAAGTACGGCACGGGCCGGCGCATGCTGAAGATGGCGCCGCTGCACCACCACTTCGAGAAGAGCGGGTGGAAGGAGACGCAGGTCGTCGTGCGTTTCTGGATCATCACGATGCTGTTGTGCCTGGTCGGCCTGTCGACCCTGAAGCTCAGGTAGCCATGCGTCACCTGCAAGATCTTCCCGTCCTGGTTCTGGGCCTCGGTGCGTCCGGCCTGGCGATGGCGCGCTGGTGCGCACGCCATGGCGCGCACGTGACCGTGGCCGACACGCGCGAGGCACCGCCGCACCTGGACGCGTTGCGCCAGGAATTTCCCAACGTGGCCATCGTGACCGGGCCGTTCGGTGCAGAGCTGGTCGAAGGCACGCCGATCCGCGCGGTCTACCGCTCGCCAGGCCTGTCGCCGCAGGTGCTGCAGCCGGTGCTGCAGGCGGCCGTGGCGATGGGTGTGCCGGTCGGCGGTGAACTCGATCTGTTCGCGCGGGCGCTGCACGACCTGCGTGCGGTGGACACGCCGGCCGATGCGCCGGTTCCGGTGGAAGATCCAGCGCAAGCGCCTGCATCGGTCGAGCCGGCGGCGGCGCTGGAGGCCGCTCTGCCCGAAGCCGACACCGCGCCCCTGGATGTGCCCGCCGACGCGGCCGAAGCTGTCGAAGGCACCGACACCGTGGCACCGGACGATGACGACACCCCGCTCGTCGTGGCCGCGCCGCCGGTCGCCGCCGGCTACCGCCCATCCGTGCTCGCCATCACCGGCACCAACGGCAAGACCACGGTCACCTCGCTCACCGGGCAACTGGTCGAGCGTGCCGGCAAGACGGTGGCCGTGGCCGGCAACATCGGCCCCAGTCTGCTCGACACGCTGGCGGCGCACATCGCCAACGACACGCTGCCCCAGGTGTGGGTGCTCGAACTCTCCAGCTTCCAACTCGACGGCGTGCAGGGCTTCGAGCCCACCGCCGCCACCGTGCTCAACGTGACGCAGGACCACCTTGACTGGCACGGTAGCCTGGAGGCCTATGCGGCCGCCAAGGCGCGCGTGTTCGGCGCGTCGACGCTGATGGTGCTGAACCGCGACGATGCCGCGGTGATGGCGATGCTGCCCAAGCCGCAGCCCGTGAAGGGTGCACGCGGCCGCAGCGTCGCACGCGAGTACCTGGGCTTCGGCGGCGACATGCCGCAGCGGCCGGGCGACTACGGCATCGAGGTCGTCAACGGCATGGCCTGGCTGGTGCGCGCGATGGACGCCGACGGCACGCGGCGCAAACGCTCCGAAGGCCCCGAAGACCTGCACTTCCAGCGCCTGATGCCGGCGGACGCACTGCGCATCCGTGGCCGGCACAACGCGGTCAATGCACTGGCCGCGCTGGCGCTTGCGAATGCCGCCGGCTGCGCGCTGGCGCCGATGCTGTTCGGCCTGCGCGAGTACCGCGGCGAGCCGCACCGCGTCGAGTCGGTGGCGATCGTGCGCGAGATCGAATACTTCGACGACAGCAAAGGCACGAACGTCGGCGCCACGGTCGCGGCTTTGCTCGGTCTGGGCGCCGAGCGCCGCGTCGTCGTGATCCTGGGGGGCGACGGCAAGGGCCAGGACTTCGGTCCGCTGGCACCGGCCGCGGCCCGCCATGCGCGCGCGGCCGTGCTGATCGGGCGCGACGCGCCGCAGATCCGCGCCGCGCTCGCCGACACCGGCGTGTCGCTGCTGGATGCCGACAGCATGGAGCGCGCGGTGCAGCTCGCGACCGAGCGTGCCCATCCCGGCGATGCGGTGCTGATGTCACCGGCCTGCGCCAGCTTCGACATGTTCCGCAACTACGAGCACCGCGCCGAGGTGTTTCGCGCCGCGGTGGCGGCGCTGGCCGCGGACGCCGGCATCGACACGGAGCTGAGCCCGTCATGAACCTGCCCTCGTTGCGCCTGCCATCGTGGTTCCGCGGCCTGCCGCAGGCGGCGGCCGACGCGCTGCCGGTGCGGCTGGGTGCGAGCGGCTTCTCGCGCACCACGGCCACGCCGGTGCGCGTGCACGGCTTCGACCAGACGCTGCTGTGGGTCATGGTGGCGCTGCTGGTCTGGGGTCTGGTGATGGTGTATTCGGCCTCGATCGCGATGCCGGACAACCCCAAGTTCTCGCGTTATGCACACACCCATTTCCTGGTGCGCCACGCGGCCGCGATCGCGGTCGCCTTCGTCGCCGGCCTGCTGGCGTTCCAGGTGCCGATGTCGACCTGGGAGAAGATCGCGCCCTGGCTGTTCGTGCTGTCGCTGGTGCTGCTGATCGCGGTGCTGATCCCGTTCATCGGCAAGGGCGTGAACGGCGCGCGGCGCTGGATCTCGATCGGCATCATGAACTTCCAGCCGTCCGAACTCGCCAAGTTCGCCGTGCTGCTTTATGCGGCCGACTACATGGTGCGCAAGATGGAGGTGAAGGAGAAGTTCCTGCACGCCGTGCTGCCGATGGCCGTGGCCGTGGCCGTGGTTGGCGTGCTGCTGCTGGCCGAGCCCGACATGGGCGCCTTCATGGTGATCGCGGTCATCGCGATGGGCATCCTGTTCCTGGGCGGCGTCAACGCGCGCATGTTCTTCCTGATCGCGGCCGTGATGGTGGTGGCCTTCGGACTGATGGTCGCGCTGTCGGAATGGCGGCGCGAGCGCATCTTTGCCTACCTCGACCCGTGGAGCGAGAAACACGCGCTGGGCAAGGGCTACCAGCTGTCGCACTCGCTGATCGCCATCGGGCGCGGCGAGATCTTCGGCGTGGGCCTGGGCGGCAGCATCGAGAAGATGAGCTGGCTGCCCGAGGCCCACACCGACTTCCTGCTGGCGGTGATCGGCGAGGAGTTCGGCCTGGTCGGCGTGGTCTGCGTGATCGGCCTGTTCTTCTGGCTGATCCGCCGCATCATGCACATCGGCCGGCAAGCCATCGCGCTCGACCGTGTGTTCGCCGGCCTGGTGGCCCAGGGCGTCGGCGTTTGGATGGGTTTCCAGACCTTCATCAACATGGGCGTGAACCTGGGCGCGCTGCCGACCAAGGGCCTGACGCTGCCGTTGATGAGCTTCGGCGGGTCGGCGATCCTGATGAACGTGGTGGCGATTGCGGTTGTGCTCAGGATCGACTACGAGTCAAGACAGTTGATGCATGGGGTGCGGCTATGAGCGCACTTGGCGAGGGGCCCCGCGCAGTGGGGATCGACATAGCGCGAAGAGCCGCTGCCGCCGACCGGCGCGGCCGCAGATCCATCGCGATCCATCGGAGGCGGTGGATATGAAGTACCACCTCGTCGTGATGGCGGCGGGAACCGGCGGGCACGTGATCCCTGGCCTGGCCGTCGCACGCGAACTGCAGTCCCGTGGCTGGAGCGTGAGCTGGCTCGGCACGCGCACCGGCATGGAGAACCGGCTGGTGCCGCCCAGCGGCATCCCGCTCGACACGATCGGTTTCTCGGGCCTGCGCGGCAAGGGCCTGCTGCACACGATGACCGGCGGCATGCGCCTGCTCGGCGCGTTCTGGGCCTGCCTGCAGATCCTGCGCCGCCGCCGGCCCGACGTGGTGCTGGGCATGGGCGGCTATGTGTGTTTTCCCGGCGGGCTGATGGCGACCGTGCTCGGCAAGCCGCTGGCGCTGGTCAACGCCGATGCATCGCTGCTGATGAGCAACCGGGCCTTGCTGCCGATCGCCGACGCGGTGGCGTTCGGCTTCGACGGAGCCGCCGCCCAGGGCACGAAGAACGCCCAGGTCACCGGCAATCCGGTGCGCGCCGAGATCGAGGCCTTGCCCGCGCCCGCCGAGCGGTTTGCCGGGCGCGAGGGTGCGTTGCGTGTGCTGGTGGTCGGCGGCAGCCTCGGCGCGCGGGTGCTGAACGAACGCCTGCCGCAGGCGCTGGCGCTGCTCGACGCGGCGCAGCGCCCCCGCGTCAAGCACCAGACCGGCCAGGGCAACGACGCCGGTGTGGCGCAGGCCTATGCCGATGCCGGCGTCGAGGCCGATGTCGTGCCCTTCATCGACGACATGGCGCGCGAACTGGCCACCTGTGACCTGATCGTCTGCCGCGCCGGCGCGGTGACCGTGAGCGAGCTGTGCGCGGCCGGCGTCGCCGCCGTGCTGGTGCCGTTGATCGTCAGCACCACGGCGCACCAGGGCGACAACGCCCAGTGGCTGGCCGGGCACGGCGCGGGCATCCATCTGCCGCAGGCCGAGCTGACCGCGCGCGGCCTGGCCGATCTGATCGCCGGGCTGACGCGTGCCACGCTGCTGGCGATGGCAACGAAGGCGCGTGCGCTGGCCAAGCCGCAGGCGGCGGCCCGTGTCGCGGACCAGATCGAAAGGCTGGCAGCGGCATGAAACACGCCATCCGCCACATCCACTTCGTCGTGCAGCACGAGGCCGCCGAAGCCGGTCTGCGCGTGTGCGGAGGCCGCGCATGAAACACGCGATTCGCCACATCCACTTCGTCGGCGTGGGCGGCGTCGGCATGAGCGGCATCGCCGAGATCCTGCTGAACCTGGGCTACGTGATCTCGGGCTCCGACCTGTCCGACAGCGCGACGCTGCGCCGGCTGGCCGGGCTCGGCATCACGACGATGGTGGGTCATGCGGCGGACAACGTGGTGGGTGCCGACGCGGTGGTTACCTCCACCGCCGTGCAGCAGGACAACCCCGAAGTGCTGAAGGCGCGCGAGATGCACATCCCGGTGGTGCCGCGCGCGCTGATGCTGGCCGAACTGATGCGCCTGAAGCAGGGCATCGCGATCGCCGGCACGCACGGCAAGACCACCACCACCAGCCTCGTGGCCAGCGTGCTGGCCGAAGCCGGCCTGGACCCGACCTTCGTGATCGGCGGGCGGCTCAACAGCGCCGGTGCCAATGCCAAGCTCGGCAGCGGCGACTACATCGTGGTCGAGGCCGACGAGTCCGACGCGTCCTTTCTGAACCTGCTGCCGGTGATGGCGGTCGTCACCAACATCGACGCCGACCACATGGAGACCTACGGCCACGACTTCGGCCGGCTGAAGTTGGCGTTCGTCGATTTCCTGCACCGCATGCCGTTCTACGGCACGGCGATCCTGTGCACCGACGACCCGGCGGTGCGCGAGATCGTGCCCCAGGTCACCTGCCCGGTCACCAGCTACGGCTTCGACGACGGTGCCCAGGTGCAGGCGCTGGACGTGCGGGCCGTCGGCGGGCAGATGCATTTCACCGCGCAGCGGCGAAACGGCGTCACGCTGCCTGACCTGCCAATCGTGCTGAACCTGGCCGGCCGGCACAACGTGCTGAATGCGCTGTCGGCGATCGCGGTGGCGGTCGAGCTGAACATTCCGGACGCGGCGGTGCAGAAGGCGCTGGCCGAGTTCAAGGGCGTGGGCCGCCGCTTCCAGGTCTACGGCGACGTGCCGAGCACCGACGGCGGGCACTTCACGCTGATCGAGGACTACGGCCACCACCCGGTCGAGATGGCGGTCACGCTGGCGGCTGCGCGCGGCGCGTACCCGGGGCGCCGCCTGGTGCTGGCGTTCCAGCCGCACCGCTACACCCGCACGCGGGATTGTTTCGAGGATTTCGTCAAGGTGATCGGCGACGCCGACGCGGTGCTGCTGGCCGAGGTCTACGCCGCCGGCGAGGCGCCGATCGTGGCCGCGGACGGCCGCGCGCTGGCCCGGGCCTTGCGTGTCGCAGGCAAGGTGGAGCCGGTGTTCGTCGACGACATTGCCGACATGCCGCGCGCCATCCTCGACAACGCGCGCGCCGGCGACGTCGTGATGTGCATGGGGGCAGGCTCCATCGGTGGCGTGCCTGCCAAAGTGGTCGAGATCGGAGGCCAGCGATGAGCAACGATGCCAGTCAGCTTGGGAAAGTCGCGGTGTTGATGGGGGGACGCTCGGCCGAACGCGAGGTCTCGCTGATGTCGGGCGCCGGCGTGCTGGAGGCGCTGCGCTCGGTGGGCGTCGACGCCCATGCGTTCGACCCGGCCGAACGCGGCCTGCACGAGCTCAAGGCCGACGGCTTCGCCCGCTGCTTCATCGCGCTGCACGGCCGCTACGGCGAAGACGGCACGGTGCAGGGTGCGCTCGAGCTGCTGGGCGTTCCGTACACCGGCTCGGGCGTGATGGCCTCCAGCATCGCGATGGACAAGGTCATGACCAAGCGTGTGTGGAGCACCTGCGCCCTGCCCACGCCGCGCTACCACGTGCTGCCGGTAGACGGGCAGCAGCGCGAGCAGGTGCGCCTGGTGCCCGACGTGCTGGGCCTGCCGCTGATCGTGAAGCCGCCGCGCGAAGGCTCTTCGATCGGTGTCACCAAGGTGCAGGGTTACTCGGAGATGCTCGATGCGGTGCGCCTGTCGGCGCAGTACGACCCCGAGGTGCTGTGCGAGGAGTTCATCGAAGGTGAAGAGGTTACCTGCCCGGTGCTGGGCACGGGCGCCGACGCCATCGCGCTGCCGGTGGTGCGCATCCAGGCACCCGAAGGCGCCTACGACTACCAGAACAAGTACTTCACCGACGTCGTGCAGTACCTGTGCCCGAGCGGACTGCCCGAGGCCGAAGAGCGCGAGATCCAGCGCATCGTGCTGGCGTCGTACCGCGCCCTCGGCTGCCGCGGCTGGGGCCGGGCCGACCTGATGATCCGCGCCAGCGACCGCAAGCCCTTCCTGCTCGAGATGAACACCTCGCCCGGCATGACCGGCCACTCGCTGGTGCCGATGTCGGCCCGCGCCGCCGGCATCGCCTATCCCGAGCTGTGCCTGCGGGTGCTCGCGACGGCCACGCTCGACCACCTGCCCGCCGGTGCTGGAGGGACGCACGCATGAACCCCATGCTGCCGCCGCCGGTGGATGTGAAGCTGATGAACGTCACCGCCTCGGTGCTGTTCGTCGTCTTTGCATGCCTGGCGCTGGCGGCCGTGAGCCTGTGGGCGCTGCGCCAGCCGACGTTCGCGATCCGCGCGATCCGCGTGCAGGGCGAGACGGCACACCACAACGAGGTCACGCTGCGCGCCAACGTGGCGCCGAAGATCCGCGGCAGCTTCTTCACGGTGGACCTGAACGATACCAAGTCCGCCTTCGAGGGTGTGCCCTGGGTGCGCCGGGCGGTGGTGCGGCGCGAGTTCCCGAACCGCCTCTGCGTGCTGCTGCAGGAGCACCATGCCGCCGCCTACTGGGGCGCCGATGGCGAGTCGCGCCTGCTCAACAGTTTCGGCGAGATCTTCGAGGCCAACATCGAGGAGGTCGAGCGCAGCGACCTGCCGAGGCTGGCCGGGCCCGAGGACCAGTCGGTGCAGATCCTCGGCATGTACCGCACGCTGGCACCGCTGTTCGAGCCGCTCGACAGCAGCATCGACCAGTTCGAGCTGACCGGGCGCGGCAGCTGGCGCGTGCAACTGGATTCGGGCGCGGTGATCGAGCTCGGGCGCGGCACGCCCGAAGAGATCACGGCGCGCATCGAGCGTTTCGTGAAGACCCTGGCGCAGGTGGCCGGCAAGTACGGCCGCGGCGTCGACGCACTGGAATCCGCCGATCTGCGGTACGAGGAAGGTTATGCGCTGCGCATGCGAGGCGTTTCTACCGTCACGGCGACCGCGCCGCGAAAATAGGCCCGGCATGGACAACAGGACCTGATATGGCAAAAGAATACAAAGACTTGGTCGTGGGGCTGGACATCGGCACCGCCAAGGTGATGGTGGTGGTGGCCGAGGTGATGCCGGGCGGCGAGCTGAAGCTGGCGGGCTTCGGCGTGTCGCCGAGCAATGGCCTGAAACGCGGCGTGGTGGTGAACATCGACGCCACGGTGCAGAGCATCCAGCAGGCGCTGAAAGAGGCCGAGCTGATGGCCGACTGCAAGATCTCGCACGTCTACACCGGCATCACCGGCAGCCACATCCGCGGCATCAATTCGAGCGGCATGGTGGCGGTGAAGGACCGCGAGGTGACGGCGGCCGACGTGGCCCGCGTGGTCGAGACGGCCAAGGCGATCAACATCTCGACCGACCAGCGGCTGCTGCTGGTGGAGCCGCAGGAGTTCGTCATCGACGGGCAGGACGTGAAGGAGCCGATCGGCATGAGCGGCATCCGGCTCGAAGCCAAGGTGCACATCGTGACCGGCGCGCAGAGCGCGGCCGAGAACATCATCAAGTGCGTGCGCCGCTGCGGCCTGGATGTGGACCAGCTGATGCTGAACCCGCTGGCCTCCAGCCTGTCGGTGCTGACCGAGGACGAACGCGAGCTGGGTGTGGCGCTGGTGGACATCGGCGCCGGCACCACCGACGTGGCGATCTTCACCAACGGTGCGATCCGCCACACGGCCGTGATCCCGATCGCCGGCGACCTGATCACCAGCGACATCGCGATGGCGCTGCGCACGCCGACCAAGGACGCCGAGGACATCAAGGTCGAGAGCGGCTACGCCAAGCAACTGCTGGCCGACCCGGAGAGCCAGGTCGAGGTGCCCGGCCTGGGCGACCGCGGCCCGCGCATGCTGTCCAAGCAGGCGCTGGCCGGCGTGATCGAGCCGCGGGTGGAAGAGATCTTCTCGCTGGTGCACCAGGTGATCCGCGAGTCGGGCTACGAGGAAGTGCTGTCGTCCGGCATCGTGCTGACCGGCGGCAGCGTGGTGATGCCGGGCATGGTCGAGCTGGGCGAGGACATCTTCCTGAAACCCGTGCGCCGCGGCGTGCCGAAGTACGGCGGTGCCCTGTCGGACATGGTGGCCCAGCCGCGCGCCGCCACCGTGATGGGCCTGCTCGAGGAAGCCCGCATCGCCCGCCTGCGCGGCTTCAAGGTGGCGCAGAAGAACGGCTCGATGAAGACCGCGATGGGCCGCGTCAAGGATTGGTTCGTCGGCAACTTCTGACCATGCACGACACCCTCTTCTTTTCCCATCGGTACCGGCTGTGGCTGGCGCGGGGCAGCCCGCCCTGTACGGCCCGATGGCGGCGCTGTGCCTACCCGCCATGGCCGGCGCGCTGAACGACTTTCACACAAGAAACACAAGACGATCTACCAAGTGCAACTGCAAACAACTTATCTGGAAATTCAAGGAGAAAAACATGCCCATCGAAATGATTGAAGTCGAAGAGTTCAACCTCGGCACGCAGATCAAGGTGATCGGCGTCGGCGGCGGCGGCGGCAATGCCGTCGAACACATGATCGGCTGCTCGGTGCAGGGCGTCGAATTCATCAGCGCCAACACCGATGCACAGGCCCTGAGCCGCAGCGTCGCGCACAAGACCATCCAGCTGGGTACCAGCGGGCTGGGCGCCGGCAGCAAGCCCGACAAGGGCCGCGAGGCGGCCGAGGCGGCGGTCGACGACATCCGCACCGCGATCAGTGGCGCGCACATGCTGTTCATCACCGCTGGCATGGGCGGCGGTACCGGCACCGGCGCCGCACCGGTGATCGCCCGTGTGGCCAAGGAAATGGGCATCCTGACGGTCGGCGTGATCACCAAGCCCTTCGACTTCGAAGGCCCGAAACGCATGGCCAACGCCGACAACGGCCTGGCCGAGCTCGAAGCCAACGTCGACTCGCTGATCGTGGTGCTGAACGAAAAGCTGCTCGAAGTGCTGGGCGACGACGTGACGCAGGACGAAGCCTTCGCCCATGCCAACGACGTGCTGAAGAACGCCGTCGGCGGCATTGCCGAAATCATCAACGTGCCGGGCCATGTGAACGTCGACTTCGAAGACGTGCGCACGGTGATGGGCGAGCCGGGCAAGGCGATGATGGGCACGGCGCTGTCGGCCGGACCGGACCGCGCCCGCATCGCCGCGGAACAGGCCGTGGCCTGCCCGCTGCTCGAAGGCATCGACCTGTCGGGCGCGAAGGGCGTGCTGGTGCTGATCACCGCGGCCAAGGGTTCGTTGAAGCTGTCGGAATCGAAGCTCGCGATGAACACCATCCGCGCCTACGCATCGGCCGAAGCGCATGTGATCTACGGCACGGCCTACGACGACACGCTGGGCGACCAGATCCGCGTGACGGTCGTCGCCACCGGCCTCTCCAAGCAGGGCGCGCGCCGCACCGCGCCTCCGCTGCAGGTGGTGCAGCGTACCGGCACCGACGGCCAGGGCTTCCAGATCCCGACGCTCAACACGCCGCTGGCGGGCGGCGTTGGCATCGCCCAGCCCGACTACGAGGCCTTGAAGGGCCCGGCGGTCTGGCGCACGCCGAACCGCACGCAGGCGAGCGCACGGGTCGATGCCTTGTCGTCCGGCGGCATGGACGACTACGAGATCCCGGCGTTTCTCCGCAAGCAGGCAGATTGATGTTGGCTATGCAGGCGATCAACCTTGTGGGTCGCCTGCCATGCAGCCTGCCAATTAAAATCACGGCATGCTTGCGCAACGAACCCTGAAGTCGATCACCAAGGCCGTCGGTGTCGGCCTGCACAGCGGCCAGCGGGTGGAACTGACGTTCCGCCCGGCCCAGCCCGACACGGGCATCGTGTTCCGCCGCGTCGACCTGCCCGAGCCGGTCGATATCCCGATCAACGCGCTGGCGGTGACCGATACGCGGCTGGCGTCGACGATCTCCAGCGGCAGCGCCAAGGTGCACACGGTGGAGCATCTGATGTCGGCCTGCGCGGGCCTGGGCATCGACAACCTGTATGTGGACATCAGTGCCGAGGAAGTGCCGATCCTCGATGGGTCGGCGGCTTCGTTCGTGTTCCTGCTGCAGAGCGCCGGCATCGAGCTGCAGCGTGCACCGCGGCGCTTCGTGCGCATCGTGCGGCCAGTCGAGGTGCGCGAGGGCGAGGGTGCCGCTGCCAAATGGGCGCGGCTCGAGCCCTACCATGGCTTCAAGCTGAGTTTCGAGATCGACTTCGACCACCCGGCCGTCGACTCGACCGGCCAGCGCGTCGAGTTCGACATGAGCGTCGGCTCCTACTCGCGCGACATTGCACGCGCCCGCACCTTCGGCTTCACGCGCGACGTCGAGATGATGCGGGCCAACGGCCTGGCGCTCGGCGGCGGGCTCGACAACGCGATCGTGATGGACGACTACAAGGTGCTGAACGCCGACGGCCTGCGTTACGACGATGAGTTCGTCAAGCACAAGATCCTCGACGCGATGGGCGACCTGTACCTCATCGGCAAGCCGCTGCTCGCGTCGTACAGCGCGTTCCGCTCCGGCCATGCGATGAACAACAAGCTGCTGCGCGAGCTGCTGTCGCGCCCGGACGCCTACGAGATCGCGACCTTCGAGGACGACAAACAGGCGCCCAAGGGTTTCGCCCAGCTGGCACGCGCCTGGTAGCACCGTGCTGCTGTTCCGCTGGTTGTTGATGCTGATGCTGCTGGCCGCGGGCGTCAGCTTTGCGTTCTACGCCGGGACCGGGCACCCGCGCTACAAGCGGTTCGGGCTGATTGCGCTCAAGTGGACCCTGCTGGCGGCATTCGGCTTCTTCGGCGTGCTGATCCTGGAGCGCATCGCGTAGCGCGGGCAGCCCGGTCCCGGCCTGCTGGCTCAGGTCGGCAGGGCACGCGTCTCGCGCACCGACGCGGCCATCGCGTCGATGACGCCGGCGTTCATCGCCTCGCGCAGCCGCACCACCCCCACCGGCGGCAGGTTCCACTGCAGGCGCTGCGGCAGCACCCGGGCGCCGCTCGCGTCGGCCACTTCCTGCGCGATGTCGTCGGGCAGGATGGTGATGGCGTCGGGCATGTGGCGCAGCACCGAGGCCAGCGTCTTGTGCGCATAGGCCTCCAGCACCGGCACGGGGACGGACTGCCCGGCCGACGCGAAGATCGCGTGGATCATCTCGCGGATCGGCGTGTGCGGCGGCGGAAACAGCCATTGCATCGACACGAAGGCCTGCCAGTCCAGCCCGCGCTGGGCCAGGCGGGCCGCCGCGCCGCGCGACACGACCAGGCGCGGCTCCTGGTGGTACAGGAACTGTTGCGCCAGGCCGGCCTCGGCGCCGGCCGAGGTGAAGCGGCAGATCGCGCAATCGAGCTTGCGCGCCTGCACGGCCTTCAGCAGCACATCGGTGGTGGCTTCCTCGACGACGAACCCCAACCGCGGCCGCAGGGCCAGCAGATGGCGCCACAACGCGTCCTGCGTGTGGCGCGACAGGAACGGGATCACGCCCACGCGCAGCAGACCCTGCAAGCCGGTGTCCAGCGCGGCCAGGTCCTGGCCCAGTGCGGCGGCATCGGCCAGTGCCACCCGGGCCCGGGCCAGCACCAGCTCGCCGGCGGGCGTGGGTTCCAGGCCGCGGCGGCTGCGCACGAACAGCGGCGTCATGAAGATGGTCTCGATCTCGCCCAGCGCACGCGTGACCGTGGGTTGCGCCAGATCGAGATGCTGGGCCGTGCGGCTGACCGAGCGGTGGCGGTCGAGTTCGGCCAGCAGCGTGTAGTGGCGCAGCTTCAGGCGCGAGGCGAGCCAGGGCAGGCTGGGGGTCGGCATGCGGTCATCCTAAGGCATGCATAGCTGAACCCACATGCATGCATCAGCAAATATGCGGTTCTGGCTATCGGGCGTTCTTACACTGGGCGCATGTTCACCACCCGCCCCGAAATCATCGGCACCTTCGGCGTTGCCTCGACGACGCACTGGCTCGCATCGCAGACCGCGATGGGCGTGCTGGAGCGCGGCGGCAATGCGTTCGACGCAGCCGTGGCGGCGGGCTTCGTGCTGCAGGTGGTCGAGCCGCACCTGAACGGCCCGGGCGGCGAGGTGCCGATCCTGTTGTGGAGCGAGTCCGAGCGGCGCATGCTGGCGATGCGTGGCCAGGGCTGCGCACCGGCCGAGGCCACGCCGCAGGCCTTTCGTGCGCTCGGGTTCGAGCAGGTGCCCGGCATCGGGCTGTTGCCGGCGACGGTGCCCGGTGCCTTCTCGACCTGGCTCACGATGTTGCGAGAGCACGGCACCTGGCCGCTGGCGGACGTGCTGGCCCCGGCCATCGGTTATGCACGCGACGGCTTCCCGGTGCTGCCGCGCGTGGCGCAGGCGATCCTGGCGGTGCGCGAACTGTTCGCCCAGCACTGGCCCACGTCTGCCTCCGTCTGGCTGCCGGGCGGCAAGGTGCCGGCGCCGGGCTCGCTGTTCCGGCTGCCGGCGCTGGCCGCGACCTACGAACGCATCCTCGAGACCGCGCAGCGCGAGGGCAGCGGCCGTACCGGCGTCATCGATGCTGCGATGCGGGTGTGGCAGCAGGGTTTTGTCGCGCGCGACATCGACCACTACTACCGTACCGAGGCGGTGCGCGACACCAGCGGCGACCGCCACACCGGCCTGCTGCGCTACGAGGACATGGCCGCCTGGCGCGTGGTGACCGAAGCGCCGCTGACGACGGACTTCGGCCGCTACACGGTGGCCAAGTGCGGGTTCTGGAGCCAGGGGCCGATGTTCCTGCAGCAGCTCGGCATGCTGCGCCATGCGGAACTGGAGCAGCATGCGCCGCACACCGCAGGCTTCGTGCACCGCATCGCCGAGGCCGCCAAGCTGGCGCTGGCCGACCGGCTGGCCTGGTACGGCATCGCGCCCGGTGCCGACGCAACGGCACAACAGGCACTGCTGTCGGACGCCTATGCGCGTGCGCGTTGGGCGCAGGTCGACCCGCTGCACGCGTCGGCACTGCTGCGCGCGGGCGCGCCGGGCGGGGCGCCGCCGCATCTGCCGGACCTGGACGTGGCGGCGCGCACCCTGCGCCAGGCCGACATCCGTTTCGGCATCGGCGAGCCGACGTTCGCTGCGCTGCCGCCGGTGGCGCAATGGGCGGACCGCGAGATCTTCGTCGGCGACACCTGCCACATCGACGTGATCGACCGGCACGGCAACATGGTCGCCGCCACGCCATCTGGCGGTTGGCTGTCGTCGAGCCCGGTCGTGCCGAGCCTGGGTTTTGCGTTGAACACGCGGCTGCAGATGACCTGGATGGACGAGGGCCTGCCCAACACGGTGACGCCACGTGTGGCGCCGTGCACTACGCTGTCGCCCTCGCTCGCGCTGCGCGATGGCGAGCCCTACATGGCGTTCGGTACGCCGGGCGGCGACCAGCAGGACCAGTGGGCGGTGGCGTTCTTCCTGCGCCATGCGGTGCACGGCATGAACCTGCAGGAAGCCATCGACGCGCCGGCCTGGCACGTGAAACACGCGCCCAGTTCGTTCTGGCCGCGCCAGACGGTGCTCAACACGCTGGCGGTCGAATCGCGGTTCGCTCCCGAGCAGCTCGACAGCCTGCGCGCGATGGGCCACCAGGTCCAGGCTGGCGAGCCCTGGTCCGAGGGGCGCATGTCGGCCTGCAGCCGCAGCACCGACGCACAGGGCCGGCTGGTGCTGCGCGCCGGCGCGAACCCGCGCGGCATGCAAGGCTACGCGGTCGGTCGCTAGGATGAAACTCGCCCCCAGTCTGCGCGCACTGCGTGTCGCTACGCCAAACGAGTCGCTGCCAGAGGCAGCGGCCCTTCGAGCCCGTCCGAGCCTGCGCAGGCAGGCTTGGAGCCGCGGGCCTCAGCCCTGCCGGGGGCAACACCAGCGGCCCGGCAGAGCCGGTTCCGCGGTGTTCTGGCCTTTCGCCGCGCCGGTTTCGTCCGCCGTGAAGGCGCCCGGCGCCATGGAAAACTGACATCCTTTTCTTTTTCTCGAGGCTTTCCACCATGTTCCATCGTTTCTTCCGTTGCATCGCCTTGCTGGCGTTCTGGAGCGCCACGCAGGCGGCCCTGGCGGCCTACCCTGAGAAGGCGATCACGCTGATCGTGCCCTGGGCCGCCGGCGGGTCGACCGACATCCTGGCGCGGGCGATCGCGGAGCAGTTGACCAAGTCGATGGGCCAGCCGGTGGTGGTCGAGAACCGCGCCGGTGCGTCCGGCAACATCGGCTCGAACATGGTGGCGAAGGCCAAGCCCGACGGCTACACGCTGCTGGTGGGCTCGATGAGCACCCACGCGATGAACCCGGCGCTGATGGCCAACATGCCGTTCAAGGGTGCGGACGATTTCACGCCGATCGCGCTGGTCGCCAACGTCATCAACACGATGGTGGTCAACCCCGCGGTGCCGGTGAAGAACCTGCGCGAATTCATCGCCTACGCCAAGGCCAACCCCGGCAAGCTGGCCTATGCGTCGGCCGGTGGCGGCTCCACCAACCACCTGAGCGCGGAGATGTTCAACAAGGCGGCCGGCATCGAGATGCTGCACGTGCCCTACAAGGGCGGCGCGCCGGCCGTGCTGGACACGGTGGGCAACCAGACTCAGGTGCTGTTCTCCGCGGGGACGCAGACCCTGCCGCACGTGAAGTCCGGCAAGTTGCTGCTGCTGGGCGTGACCGAGCCGCAGCGCACCAGCCTGCTGCCCGGTGTGCCGACCGTGGCCGAGACGCTGCCGGGCTACGAGATCAGCGTCTGGTACGCAGCCTTCGGCCCGGCCGGCATGCCGCGCGACCTTGTGCTGAAGCTCAATGCCGAGATCAACAAGGCGCTTGCCTTGCCCGAGGTGCGCGCACGGATGGACGCGATCGGCGTCGAGCTGGTGAACAGCACGCCCGAGCAACTGGCCACCGCCTTGCGCCGCGACACGGAGCGTTATGCCAAGGTGATCAAGGACTTGTCGATCAAGCTCGATTGACATGGAGTCGGATGCCTGCGCCGAGGCGGCTGTGTTGCCGGTCGCAACCTGCAACTGGCTGTGCGACGCGCTGTCGAGAGCCGGGTCGCTCGGTGCCGCGATGGGCCAGCTCGAGGCCGCAAGGCTGGAACTGCTCGGCCCGGGTCTGATGACGGTCAACGTCGACGCGACGCTGCCGCAGGACCCGCCGGACGAGATCCAGCTGGAACGGCTGTGGAGCTCCGATCCCGCCGCCTTCCCGGTGTCGGGGCGCAAACGCAAGCTGCCCACGCCATGGACCGAGCAACTGCTGCGCCGGGCCGAGGTGTTCGTCGGGGAGGGCGAAGGCGCTCTGGCCGCGGTGTTCGACGACCACCGGCACATCGCGTCTCTCGGCCTGCGCGCGGTGGTCAACGTGCCCCTGCTGCAAGGCGGCCGTTGTGCCGCCACCTTGAACGTGCTGTCGACCCGCCCGCAGTGGGCGCCGCACGAGGTGGCCACGGTGCGTCTGCTGGCCTTGCTGGCAACGCCGTGGGTGATGGACGCGCGGGGCGCGCGCGCGCGTTAGCCGGCGCGTTTCAGCGGATCCGACCGTCGCGGTACATGCCGGTGGTCGTGCGGCCGAGCGGCGTGGCCTGGGCCATGCGCGCCATGGCCTGGCCCACATGGGCGTGCGTGATCGCCATGCCCAGCGCGTCGGCAGCGTCCTTGCCGGGCACGCCGGGCAGGTGCAGCAGCCGCTTGACCATCTCCTGCACCTGCGACTTGTCGGCACGACCGTGGCCGACCACGGCCTTCTTCATCTGCAGTGCCGTGTACTCCGAGACCGGCAGGTCGTTCGACACCAGCGCCGTGATGCAGGCTCCGCGCGCCTGGCCCAGCAGCAGCGTGGATTGCGGGTTCACGTTGACGAAGATGATCTCGACCGACGCGGCATCGGGCCGGTAGCGCTCGGTGATCTCGCGGATGCCGTCGAACAGCACCTTGAGCCGTGACGGCAGCTGGCCGAGATCGAGATGCGTGGTCTTGATCGTGCCGCTGGCCACGTAGCGCAGGTTGGAGCCTTCGACGTCGATGACACCGAAGCCCGTGGTCTGCAGGCCAGGGTCAATGCCTAGCAGGCGCATGTGGCAAAGAAAGGTCGGTGACCGTGGGCCATATTTTCGAAGCGACCATTACTAAATTGTGTACACGTAAACATTTTGTTTTTCAGATTTGACGTGAATTATTCGGCATACAAAAAGCGATGCGGATGGTGCAATGCGGGCCTCCACAAAGGAACACCATCATGTCATCGAAATCGATCGCTCAATCCCTCGTCGTCGCTGCTATTGGCTGGGCTGCACTTGCCGGCGCTGCGCAAGCCACCGTGTTGACGACCATCGACCTCACGGCAATCGAGGGAACCTCGTGGAGCAACGTCAACAATGCCCCGGTGCGGGTCGACTTTGGTGCCGGTTATGGTTACGGCACGATCAGCGTCAGCGCGATCAACGGTGGGTACCATCAGAACTATCAGACACCGTATTCGGGCGAGCCGCAGACCAATCTGGACCTTGGTGGCGGCAACACCCTGAACATCACCAACGAATCAAACTTCTGGTTGAGTCACGGCCAAGCCGGCGTGACCACCGGTGTCACTTTCACGATCAAGCTTGATTCTGGCGATTTCGACGCCGGTACCGTCGTCACGATCCGCAGCCTCGACCGCGGGGGCTTCGCGCAATACTTCAGTCCTGGCGACGAATTTGCTGCTCCTTACGCAGCGCAATTGCCGACCGATCACAACTTCCCTGGAGCGGTCCCCATGACCCTGATCGGCTCCGATGCAGATGGCGATCTGTACGGAGCCAGTGCGCCCGGCATCAGCATGGGCATGGCGTTTCCCCTGGCTGCCAGCACCGATGAGTTCTCTTTTCGAGTGCTGAGCAATTCGGTCTCCACAGGTGGCATCGCGTTCGCCATTGCCGCTCCTTCTGCGCATGTTCCCGAGCCCGAGAGCCTGTCCCTGATGCTGCTCGGCATGGGCCTGATCGGCTTCACCGCACGCCGCCGCCAGAAGGTCGCGGCGCGTTAAGCGCCGAAGTACCAGCGCACCGAGTGAAAAAACACCGGGGCCGCAAAACATAGCGCGTCGACCCGGTCGAGCAGCCCGTTCGCACCGGTGACCGACCGGCCCTGTGAGCCCCAGTTGGTCACGCCGCGGTCACGCTTCAGGGCCTTCATCACCAGGTGTCCCATCGACCCTGCGACGCAGGCGATCAGCGCCACGACCAAGGCCTGGAACGGCTTGAACGGCGTGATCGCGGACAGCAGCGCGCCGAAGCAGCTGGCCGCCACGACGCTGATGGCCCAGCTGCCCCAGTTGAAGCTGCGGCTCACGTTGGGGGCGGCCGGCGCCCACATCAGGCGGCGCGATGCCAGATGCTGGAACAGCATGC
Source organism: Pseudorhodoferax sp. (assembly GCA_965279475.1). Classification (GTDB taxonomy): domain Bacteria; phylum Pseudomonadota; class Gammaproteobacteria; order Burkholderiales; family Burkholderiaceae_C; genus Pseudorhodoferax. The sequence continues at coordinate 4,503,709 of CBDIIA010000003.1, read as the reverse complement.
AGCTCTGCACCACGATCACCAGGAAGAACACCAGGAACGCGCTTTTGCCCTCGTAGCCCTTGAAGCCGAGCAACAACAGCGCCGGCACATGGCTCATGCCGTAGATGCAGACCATGATGCCCCATTGCAGCTTGGCGTTGCGTTCCAGGAAGCGTTGCGGATCGTCCGCCAGCGCGCTGACCACGGGGATCGCGAGGAACACGTAGACCGGAATGAACACGGTGAACAGGTCGAAGTGCTCGCTGGCCACCAGCCAGAACTGGATCGGCAGCACCACGAAGAACGCCAGCACCAGGCTGCGGTGATCGCCGCGCCGCGTGGGTGACAAGGTGATGAACTCGCGCAACGCGAAAAAGGACACCAGCGCAAACAGCACCGTGGCCACCGATTCGCCCAGTGCCCAGCCGATCCAGAAGATCGTGACCATGAACCATGAGGTCTTCAACAGGGCCCACCAGTCGGCCCGGTCGGCACGGCGCGCATCGCTGATGTCGACGTTGTCCTTCTCGCGCAGCGACAGCGTCACGAGCACGGCGGTCACCAGCATCAGCAGGCCGAAGACGATGATGAACAGGGCGCCGACCTGCTCGGTCGGGGTGAGGCTGCGCAGGAATCGGTTCATGTCTCGAAGCGGTAAGCGCTAGACCTCACGCAGGGCCACCACGGCCGTGCGTGCCCGCTCGAGAAAGCTGCGGCGCTCTTCGCCGGCCTCGACCTGGATCGGGGCGCCGAAGGTCACCGAGCACAGGATCGGCACCGGCACGACCTCGCCCTTGGGCATCACGCGCTGCACGTTGTGGATCCAGGCCGGCACCAGCACCACTTGCGGAAACTTCATGGCCAGGTTGTACAGGCCGGCCTTGAACGGCTGCGGCTCCTCGGCGTTGCCGCGCGTGCCCTCGGGGAACAGGATCACCGAATCGCCGTGGGCCAGGGCCTCGATCAGTGGCTCCAGCGGGTCCTGGTCGCCCGTGCGTGCGCGGTCGACGTAGATCGCATGGAACACCGCCGTCGTGAGCCATTGGCGGAACGGCGTCTTGGTCCAGTAGTCCTTGGCAGCGATCGGTCGCGTGATGCCGCGCAATTCAGACGGCAAGGCGGCCCAGATCATCACCAGGTCGGCATGGCTCTGGTGGTTGGCGAAATAGATGCGCTGCTCGGCCTTGGGCGGGCAGCCGTACCAGCGGGCCTGCGCGCCGGTGAGCAGACGGATCAGCCCCAACAGGAACAGGCTCATCAACTTCGCACGCATGGCCGGGATGATAGGTCAGGGCACTTCCACCGCCGCCATGCGCGCGACGATGGTGGAGGCCCGGCTGGCCAGGTAGGCCGAGTTCGACAGGTTCTCGTAGAACTTCGGGCGTGGCAGCATGACGGCCAGCCGGGCTGCCTCCCACGGCGTCAGCCGGGCCGCGCTCTTGCGGTAGTAGTGCTGGGCCGCCGCTTCGGCGCCGAAGACGCCTTCGCCCCACTCGACGCTGTTGAGATAGATCTCCAGGATGCGCTGCTTGTCGAGCAGGGTCTCCAGCAGCAGCGTGAGCACGAATTCCTGTCCCTTGCGCAGCAGCGTTCTTTCACCGGAGAGAAACAGGTTCTTCGCGAGCTGCTGCGTGATGGTCGAGCCGCCGACGATCTTCGGCGCGCGGGCGGTCTTGCTGTTGGCCGCGCTGGATGTTCGCTGGCTGGCACGCTCCTCGGCTTTCTCGTTCTTCTGCCAGGCTTTCTCGATCGCGTCCCAGTCGACGCCGTCGTGTTGCCGGAACCCTGCATCCTCGGACGCGATCACCGCGCGTTTCAATGGATCGGCGATCTGCGCATACGGCACCCATTGCTGGCGCCAGGGCAGGCGTGGTACGGGGCCTGCGGTCTTGCCGCCGCGTGCCGCCGGCGACGCCTGACCTTCGGTCGCGATCCTCCAGGCTTCGGACCGCTGGAACGCCGTGGACTGCGGATCGACCACGACCATCAGCGCGATGCGCGCCACGAAGAACAGCTGCAGGCCTGCGGCCGCGAGCAGGGCCAATGCCAGCCAGCGCAGCAGGCTCCGCATCGTCCGTCAGTGCGCGAGCCGGCTGCGCAGCTCGGCCAGCACCTGTGCCGCGGGCGGTCGCAGGCCGCGCCAGAGCACGAAGGATTCGGCCGCCTGCTCCACCAGCATGCCCAGGCCGTCGCGCGGTACCGCGCCGTGGTCGGCCGCCCAGGCTAGAAAGCCCGCCGCCGCGGGGCCGTACATCATGTCGACCGCCAGTGCGCCGGGTTTCAGCACTTGCGCCGGCACCGGCACGCCCGCGCCGGCCAGACTGCTCGCGCTGCCGTTGACCACGATGTCGAACGCGCCTTCGGTCGCGTCGAGCGCGCAGGCGTGCAGCCGGGTGCCATGCAGCGCCGCGAGTGCCGCGTGGCGCTGTGTCAGCGCAGTGGCCTTGGCCGGCGTGCGGTTGGCCACCGTCACGCTGCGGGCGCCGGCGGCGACGATCGGCCCCAGCACACCGGCCGACGCACCACCGGCGCCGATCAGCAGCACGTCGCGCCCCGCGATCGCGACACCGGCATTGCCCTGGATGTCCTGCACCAGGCCGGCACCATCGGTGTTGTCGGCATGCAGACCGGCCGGCGTCACGTGCAAGGTGTTGCTGGCCTCTGCCAGGCGGGCGCGGTCGGAGCGGGTCGCGGCCAGCGTGGCGGCCTCGAACTTGAATGGCACGGTGACGTTGCAGCCCCGGCCGCCCTCGGCCACGAACGCCTGCACCGCCGGCACGAAGCCGTCCAGCGGCACCAGCCGGCGGCCGTAGCGCAACGTCTGGCCGGTGAGCTCGGCGAAGCGGGCGTGGATCCAGGGCGAGCGACTGTGCTCGACCGGATGGCCCATCACGCAATAGTCTTCCATGGGTTCAGGGGGTGGTCGCGAGTCGGGTTTCGAGTGTGGCGTCGCGGGTGAAGCGGAAGCGCGACACGACGAGAATCTGGTCGGCCTTGCGCCGCATCGCATCGCTGAAGGGGCCGAACGGCGCCGCACTGCGGGCGATGGCTTCGGCCCGGCGATCGAGCGTGCGGTTGCCGGAGCTTTCGACGATCTCGGTCGACACCACGCGGCCGGTGTGGTCGACCGTGACGATCATCGTCAACTCGCCGTAGAGCTTCCTGCCGGCGTATTCGGGGAAATTCTCGGTGCCCTTGTCCTCGACCCGGCGGCGCAGCGCGTCGTAGTAGACGGCGTAGACCTCCTCGCGGGTCGCGGGGCTGACGTAGCGGCGTTTCGGGCGCGAGTTTTCCTGGTTGATGCGGCGTTCGATCTCGGCCAGCAGCTTGACCAGTTGCCGCCGTTTTTCTTCCTGCGCGGCGAGCTCGGGCGACTGGCTGGGCTGTTTCGGGTCCGGCAACGGCAGGGCGGCCAGCATCTGGTTGACCTGCGCCAGCAGCATCGTCTGCTGTTCCTGCATCGACTCCATCTTGCGCTGGGTCTCCTCCATCGTCTCGCCCAGGTCGCTGTGCGTGGCCGGCGGCAACGGCGAGGTGGCGCGGCTCCGGGCTGCTTCGCCACCACCGACCAGGGAGGCCTGGGCGATCGCGGTCGCCTTCTCGGGCGCCTCGTCCGACTTGGCATTGACCAGGATCACCTCGAGCGGTGTGTCCTGGAAGATGCGGTTGAAACTCTGCGGATCGACGAACCGCACCGTCAGCAGCGCGGCATGCAGCAGAACCGAGAACGCCAGGGCGATCTGCAGGGTGCTGAGCGTGCGCAGGAAACGACGTTTCACGGAGAAGGATTATCTCCGGACGCCGTGGCCGGCTCATCGATGTCGACCGCAATCGCGATCGGGCCGGCCGGGGCCGCGTCGTCGTCTTCCTCGGCGCTCTGGGCATCGGCTGCCGCTTGCGCGGCGGCATCGGGCGAGGTGTCCAGCCGCTCCACCACCGTGCCGGCCACGTCGAGCGTGATCAGGTCGACCGCGCCCAGCTTCACGCGCACCCGCGCGCCACGCGGCAGGTCCTGCGAACCCAGGACCCCCAGCACCAGCGGCAGGTCGTCCGCGCGCACCAGCCCTTCCTTGAACACGGTGCCGACGATCTCCGTCACCTGGCGCTGCTGCAGGTACTGCAGCGTCCAGAAGCGTTCCATGCCGCCCTGGAAGCCGTTGTAGGCCGCATAGGCCGCGTCGAACATCGAGATGATCGAGAACAGGTCGGCGTCCTTGGGCTTGAACGGTGCGGCCAGCGCCGCCGTCTTGCCGTGGCGCGCGCAGGCGATGATCTGCCACTGGTTCACCAGGTCGGTGTAGCGGCGCAACGGCGAGGTGCTCCACGCATAACTCTTCACGCCGATGCCGGCGTGCGGCAGCGCCTTGGTTCCCATGCGCACCTTGACGCCTGGCGCCAGGCTCGCCTGGCTGCGGTAGATGCCGGGCACGCCGCAGTCGGCGAGCCAGCTGCCCCAGGTGCTGTTGGCGAGGATCATCGCCTCGGCGACGATCAGGTCCAGCGGTGCGCCGCGGCGCCGCACGCTGATCTCGACCCGCTCGGTGCCGGTGGGCTCGGTCTGCAGCGGCGCGCCGGCGGCGTCGACCAGGCGGAAGTTGTAGTCCGGGCGGTTGAAGGTCTCGGGTTTGCCTCGCACCACTTCGCGCTGCGCCTTCAGGTGCCGGGCCAGCCGGTACAGAAAGGCCAGCTGCGCCGGCGCGACCACTGGTGGCAGCAGGCCCGAGGCCGGCCCGTCCGTGGGCTGCGCCAGCCATTCTTCGGTGACCAGCGCATCGAGCCGGTCGTGCCGCAGGTTGGCGCTGATCGGCACACGCTCGAGCCGCGTTTCGCTGTGCTCGACCGCCAGGCTGGCTTCGTCCAGCGTCACGTACAGCGAGACCGCGGGGCAGTCGCGCCCTTCTTCGAGCGTGTAGCGCTGGACCACGGCGTCGGGCAGCATCGTGAGCTTGTGGCCTGGCATGTAGACGGTCGACAGGCGGGCCCGGCCGACCTGGTCGATCGCGCTGCCCGGCGTGATGGCCAGGCCCGGCGCCGCGATGTGGATGCCGACGACCACCTTGCCGCTGCTCAGGCCCTGCACCGACAGCGCGTCGTCGATCTCGGTGGTCGCCGAGTCGTCGATCGAGAACGCCGACGTCGCGGCCAGCGGCAGCGCATCGGCGATGGCCGGCGCTTCGAGCGCCGGGAAGCCGGTGCCCTTGGGAAAATTGTCGAACAGGAAGCGGCGCCAGTGGAACTGGTAGGGCGAGTCGATCGCCCCGGCGCGCAGCAGCAGCGCCAGCGGTGCGATCTGCGTGGCCCGCGCGGCCTCGACCACGGCCTTGTATTCGGGCGCGTTCTTGTCGGGCTTGAACAGGATCTTGTAGAGCTGCTCGCGGATGGCCGCCGGGCAGCTGCCGGACGCCAGCGCTTCGGCCCACTCGGTGATCTGCAGCTGCAGCAGACGTTTCTTCTCGATGGCCGCCAGCGCCTGCTGCACGATCTCGGCCGGCGCCTTGCGGAACCGGCCCTTGCCGGCGCGGCGAAAGTAGTGCGGCGCCTCGAACAGCCGGAACAGCGCCGCGGTCTGCTGCACCAGCGTCGCGTTGTCGTTGAAATAGACGCGTGCCAAGTCGGCAAAGCCGAACTCATCGTCGCTGGCGAACTCCCAGGCCAGCTCGAGCTCGATCGTGGCGGCCAACGCCTGGGCTTCGCGCACCAGCGCGTCCGGTCCCGGTTTCTCGAACTTCAACAGCACATTGGCCGACTTGACCTTGACCCGCTTGCCGCTGTCGAGCTCGATCTGCGCCGACGATTCGGCTTCCGACAACACCCGGCCCGACTGGAATTTGCCGGCTTCTTCAAACAATGCATACATGGCGGGTATTGTCCGCTACGCCAGATAGGCGAAAACCGCGTCGATGTGCCGATCGAAGTCGGACAGCGCGTGGTCGCCGCCCTCCAGCAGCTGGATGCGGGCGCCGGGGTAGCGGGCGGTCATTTCGCGCCAGTCGAGCACTTCGTCGCCCTTGGCGATGATGGCCAGGCTGCGGCGGCTGGCCGCCAGCGCGGCGGGCGCATCGGCGGGCAGCTCCAGCGCGCGCAGTTCGTCGACGAACTCGGCGCGGAAGAAGAAACGTTCCGCCGGGTCGTGCCACGCGGTCTGCTCGCCGATGTAGCGCGCGAGATCGCGTGCGGGGTGGACGGCGGGGTTCAGCAGCACCGCCCTGCAGCCTGTCTGCTGGGCGACGCAACTGGCGTAGAAGCCGCCGAGCGACGAACCGATCACCGCCATGGTGTCGCGCGGCCAGTCGGCCGTGCCTTCGGCCAGCAGGGCCATCGCCTCCCGCGGCGACGGCGGCAGCTGGGGGCACCACCAGTGCACGGCCGGGTGGCGGGTGCGCACGCGCTCGGCGACCTGGCGCGCCTTGGCGGACTGCGGCGACGACCGGAAACCGTGCAGATACAGCAGATGGGTGGTGTGCATCGCGGCATGTTAGAGCGTTGGCAAAAGTCGACGTGTTCCCGGCCGTGCGTTGCTTGGTCGCCGGCTGCAATGCCGCTACGATGGGGGGATCAACCCGGCTTTGCCGGAATTCCCGTTCTTGACTGCCGACCCATGTCCGACAGACCGCCCAGCGAAATCGCCCGAGAGACGTTCAAGCTACTGGCAGCGAAGCGCCTGGCCCCGACGCCGGAAAATTACCAGGTGCTCTACCACGAGGTGGCGGGCACCATCAGCCCGGCCCACTTCCCGACCGAGCATCTGCGGCAGATCGCTGCGGCGCTGCCGGCCAAGAACCCGGGCCAGGAAAAGCAGCTGGGCCTGCTGACGTCGGCCATCGGGCAGCGCAGCTGGGAAAAGATCGAGGCCGCGCTGGTCGGCTTCGCCGGCTTTGGCATGGTGCCGAGCGCCAGCCCGATCGCCAGCGCCCCCACTGCGAAGGCCGCGGGCAGTGCGCCGGACCCCGCTGCCGCGCATGTCGCCGCCGTGTCGACGCCCGAGTTTCTGGAACAGGTCGCCCGCCTGATCGAGAACGCATCGGCGGCGCTGGGCACCGACGACACGCGTTTCGCCGAGCAGACCAAGGAGATCCTGAAGGTGCTGCGCCAGCCGGGCGCCGACATCGTGGCGACCAAGTCGATGCTGGGCAATTTTGCGCACCGGATGTCGTTCGCCGCGGAAGACCAGGCCGAAATCAAGAGCTCGCTGCTGCACCTGCTGCACATGGTGTTCGAGAACATCGGCGAGCTGTGCAACGACGACCGCTGGCTGAAGGGGCAGATCGATGCGTTGATGGCGGCGTCGACGCCGCCGCTGAGCCTGCGCCGGCTGGACGATGTCGAGCGCCGCCTGAAGGACGTGATCTTCAAGCAGGGCGAAGCCAAGGGCCGCGCTACCGAGGCCCAGGCGCAGATGCAGCAGTTGCTGGCGACCTTCGTCGACCGGCTGTCGCTGATGACCGAGACCAGCAGTGTCTACCACGGCAAGATCGAGAACTGCGCCCGGATGATCGAGCAGGCCACGACCCTCGAGGAACTGGGCCCGGTGCTGCAGGAGGCGATCCACGCCACCCGCGCGATGGCGGACGATACCGCGCACTCGCGCGACGAGCTGCAGGCGATGCGGGTGAAGACCGAGCAGGCCGAAGTCGAGATCACCAAGCTGCATTTCGAGCTCGACCGCGTCAGCGCGCAGGCGCGGCATGATGCGCTGACCGGCGCGTTGAACCGGCGCGGCCTCGACGAAGCGATGCAGCGCGAGGTGGCCACGGCCAAACGCAAGGGCACCGTGGTTTGCGTGGCCCTGCTCGACCTCGACAACTTCAAGAAGATCAACGACCAGCTCGGCCACGAGGGCGGCGACGCGGCGCTGGCCCACCTGGCGGACGTGGCGCGCGAGTCGATCCGGCCGCAGGACTCGCTCGCGCGTTACGGCGGCGAGGAGTTCGTCATCGTGCTGCCCGACACCATGCTGGACGCCGGCACCGCCATCCTGACACGGCTGCAGCGCGAGCTGACCAAACGCTACTTCCTGCGCGACAACGAGAAGGTGCTCATCACCTTCAGTGCTGGGGTCGCGCAGATGGCACAAGACGAGTCCGTCAACGACGCGATCAAGCGTGCCGATGCGGCCATGTACCTGGCCAAGCGCACCGGCAAGAACCGGGTGCTCGGCGGCTGACCGCCGCTTCGGCTCGATCGCCATGCCATCGGCATTCACTCCCCTGACCACGCCTGCGGCCTCCCGGCTCGGCGAACTGGAGGGCCTGCCCGACACGGCGTCAGTGGCCGAGGCCGATGGCGGCAACAGCGGCACGCTGGCCTTCCTGCTGCGCCGCATGCGGCTGAAAAGCGACTTTCCTGCCTTGTCCGATTCGGTGCTGCGCATCCAGCGGGTGGCCAGCTCGGAGAACCAGAGCGTCAGCGACCTGACCCACGAGATCCTGAAGGACGTCGCCCTCACGCACAAGCTGCTGCGCCTGGTCAATAGCGTGCACTACGCACGGGCGAGCCAGGGCACCATCAGCACGGTGTCGCGCGCGGTCAGCCTGGTGGGCTTCAACACCGTGCGCAACATGGCGCTCAGCCTGATGCTGCTCGACCACATGCACGACAAGTCGCACGCCGGCCGCATGATGGAGGAGTTCGTGCGGGCAATGATGGCGGGCTCGGTCGCTGGCGAGCTGTGCACGGTACCCCACGATGTCGAAGAGGCGTTCATCGGCGCGGTGTTCCAGAACCTCGGGCGCATGCTGACCGAGTTCTACTTCCAGGAAGAGGCACAGGAGATCCGCGCGCTGGTGGCCGAAGGGCGTTTCGCCAGCGGCGAGGAGGGCGCGTCCGTCAAGGTGCTGGGCCTGAGCTTCGAAAACCTGGGCACCGGCGTCGCCAAGGCCTGGGGCCTGCCCGAGAGCCTGCGCCGGTGCATGCGCCGCCCGCTGGGGTCGCCGCCGACACGGCCGCCGGAGCTCGCGGCGGAGCGCCTGCGCTGGATCTCGCTGGCGGCGAACGACGTGGCCGGCCTGCTGCTGGCCAACGAGCCCGAAGCCGCGCCGGCACTGGTGCACGCGGTGGCCGAGCGTTACCGGCACGTGCTGGCGCTCGATCCGGCGGCCGGCGATGCCGCGATCACCCGGGGCCGCGAGAAGTTCGTGCGGCTGGTGGCCGCGCTCGAACTCAAAGTGCCACCCGACTCCGCGGCCGCGCGGCTGCTGCGCCTGCCGGAGCCGGGCGACGGGCAAGCGCCGGTCGAGGACACGCTGGCACCGCATGCACTGCGTGCCGAGCTGCAGCCGGCGGTGGAAGCACCTGTCGACCCCGGGCGGCTGCAGCGCGAGCGCGCCGCCGCGGTGCTGGTGGCCGGCATCCAGGACGTGACCCAGGTGATGGCCGACGGGTATGCGCTGCACGACGTGCTGCGCATGATCCTCGAGACCATGTTCCGCGCGCTGGGGCTGCGCCGCATCGTGTTCTGCATGCGCGACGCCAAATCCGACACGCTGTTCGGCCGTGTCGGGCTGGGCGAGGGCAGCGAGAAGGCCGTGCGTGCGTTCCGCGTGCCGATGAAGACGCAGGGAGATCTGTTCGCCGCCGTCTGCCTGAAGGGTGTCGACACCCTGATCGCGGACGCCACCGAACCCCGCATGGCCGCGCGGCTGCCGGCCTGGTACCGGGAGAGCCTGAACGCCCCGGCCTTCCTGCTGCTGCCGTTGCAGCAGAAGGGCGCGCCGTTTGCGCTGATCTACGCCGACCACGCCGTGCCCGGCGGCATCGCGCTCGACGAGAAGGAACTGGCCCTGCTGCGCACGCTGCGCAACCAGGCCGTGATGGCCTTTCGGCAATCGGGCTGAGCCGCCCGTGCCGGCTGCCTCGATAATTCGGCCATGGCAGCCGTTCTCGACAAACCCTCTCTCTGGCGGCGCACCGCCCCTTTGCTGCAAGGCTTCGACGGACCGCTGGCGTTCGCCGTCTTTCTGCTGGCGTGTGCCGGTCTGTTGACGATGTATTCGTCCGGGTTCGACCACGGCACCCGCTTCGTCGACCATGGGCGCAACATGCTGCTGGCCGGCACGATCATGTTCGTCGTGGCGCAGATTCCGCCGCAGCGGCTGATGAAGTTCGCTGTGCCGCTGTACGTGCTGGGCGTCGGCCTGCTGATCGCCGTGGCGGTGTTCGGCATCACGAAAAAGGGCGCCAGGCGCTGGCTCAACGTGGGCATCACGATCCAGCCCAGCGAGATCCTGAAGATCGCGACGCCGCTGATGCTGGCCCTGTGGTTCCAGAAGCGCGAAGGCCAGCTGCGGCCGCTCGACTTTCTGGTCGGGGGCGTGTTGCTGCTGGTGCCAGTGGGGCTGATCGTCAAGCAGCCCGACCTGGGCACCGCCATCCTGGTGCTGAGCGCCGGGTTGTCGGTGCTGTTCTTTGCCGGCCTGAGCTGGAAACTGATCGTGCCGCCCGTGGTGCTGGGCCTGGTCGGTGTGGGGCTGCTGGTCTGGTTCGAGCCGACGCTGTGCGCCGACGGCATGCGCTGGGTGGTGCTGCACGACTACCAGCAGCAGCGCATCTGCACGCTGATGGACCCCGGGCGGGACCCGCTGGGCCGTGGTTTCCACATCATCCAGGGCATGATCGCGATCGGCTCGGGCGGCGTGTTCGGCAAGGGTTTCATGCAGGGCACGCAGACGCACCTGGAGTTCATCCCCGAGCGCACCACCGATTTCATCTTTGCCGCCTACTCCGAAGAATTCGGCCTGCTCGGCAATCTGTTCCTGATCGCCGCGTTCGTGTTCCTGGTGCTGCGCGGCCTGACCATCGCGCTGGAAGCATCGACGCTGTTTTCCCGGCTGCTGGCCGGCAGCGTCACGCTGATCTTCTTCACCTACGCATTCGTCAACATGGGCATGGTCAGCGGCATCCTGCCCGTGGTCGGTGTGCCCTTGCCCTTCATCAGCTATGGCGGCACCGCGATGGTGACGCTGGGCATGGGGCTGGGCATCCTGATGTCGATCGCGAAAGCCAAGAGGCTGGTGCAGTCTTAGGCCCGCACCGCGCCGCCACCGCGGCCCGAAGCCTAGAATGCCCCGATGATTTCACGCGAACCCACCCTCGAACGCATCGCCATCGCCGAACGCCTGCTGCTGGAGCCCTTCGGGCTGACGCCCGCACATCTGGCGCGCGCGCTGGCGGAGATCACGGCCCACAAGGTCGACGATGCCGACCTGTACTTCCAGTACACGCGCAGCGAGGGCTGGAGCCTCGAAGAAGGCATCGTCAAGACCGGCTCGTTCAGCATCGACCAGGGCGTCGGCGTGCGCGCCGTCAGCGGCGAGAAGACCGCGTTCGCCTATTCCGACGACATCTCCGAGGCGTCCCTGCTCGATGCAGCGCGCACCGTGCGTGCGATCTCGGCGGCGTCGCAGAACAAGCGTGCCCGTGTGCCCGCGCAGAAGATCGCTGGCAGCCGTTCGCTCTACAGTGGCCTCGACCCGATCGCCACACTCGACAGCACGGCCAAGGTGAAGCTGCTCGAAGAGGTGGAGCAGCGTGCCCGCAAGAAGGATCCGCGGGTGGCCCAGGTGATGGCCGGCCTTGCCAGCGAGTACGACGTGGTGATGGTGGCGCGGGCCGATGGCACGCTGGCTGCCGACGTGCGGCCGCTGGTACGCCTGAGCGTGACCGTGATCGCCGAGGCCAAGGTCGACGGCGTGATGCGCCGGGAGATGGGCTCGGGCGGCGGCGGCGGCCGCTTCGGGCTCGACTATTTCGACTCCGCCCATATCGACGAGTATGTGGATGCGGCCGTCAACGCCGCGCTGACCAACCTCGAATCGCGCCCTGCACCGGCCGGCGAGATGACCGTCGTACTCGGTTCCGGCTGGCCCGGCATCCTGTTGCACGAGGCCATCGGCCACGGGCTCGAAGGCGACTTCAACCGCAAGGGGTCCAGCGCGTTCAGCGGCCGCATCGGCCAGCGTGTGGCCGCCAAGGGTGTGACCGTGCTGGACGACGGCACCATCGCCGACCGCCGCGGCTCGCTCAACATCGACGACGAAGGCAATGCCAGCCAGCGCAACGTGCTGATCGAGGACGGCATCCTGAAGGGCTACATCCAGGATGCGATGAACGCGCGGCTGATGAAGGTCAAGCCCACCGGCAACGGCCGGCGCGAGAGTTATGCCCACATCCCGATGCCGCGCATGACCAACACCTACATGCTGGGCGGCGACCGCGAACCGGCCGAGATCATCGCGAGCATCAAGAAGGGCCTGTACGCCAGCAACTTCGGCGGCGGCCAGGTCGACATCACGTCGGGCAAGTTCGTGTTCTCCGCGAGCGAGGCCTTCTGGGTCGAAAACGGCAAGATCCTGTACCCGGTGAAGGGCGCGACCATCGTCGGCAACGGCCCGGACGCGCTGACCCGCGTGAAGATGATCGGCAACGACATGAAGCTCGACCCCGGCGTCGGCACCTGCGGGAAGGAAGGCCAGAGCGTGCCGGTCGGCGTGGGCCAGCCCACCCTGCGCATCGACGGGCTGACCGTCGGCGGCACGGCGTGATCCGGTTCTCTGTGCTACATTTGCGCCCGATGCACTCCGCTCGTTTTTACTTTTCGTACTTTTGGTTCTCCAGCGCTCCGGCGGTCGAGAGATCTTTGCGTACCTGAAGAAAACGCAGCAAGTCTTTCCAGAAACCGCCGGTCCCCCCGGCGGTTTTTTTTTGCGTCCCTTTCCGACAACCCAGGAGCCAACGATGAATGCGAAGACCGTCCCCACGGGCAGCGATGCCTGGCATATGTCCACACAAGGCTTTGCCGTGGAAAAGACCAGCGATACCGACGACGAACGCATCAAGGACATCACCGTGCTGCCCCCTCCAGACCATCTGATCCGCTTCTTCCCGATTCGGGGGACGGCGGTGGAATCGCTGATCAGCCGTACGCGCAGCAGCATCCACAACATCATCGCGGGCCAGGACGACCGGCTCCTGGTCGTGATCGGCCCATGTTCGATCCACGACCCGATGGCGGCGCTGGAGTACGCGCGCAAGCTGAAGGCGCAGCGCGACAAGTACGCCGACACGCTGGAGATCGTGATGCGCGTGTACTTCGAGAAGCCGCGCACCACGGTCGGCTGGAAGGGGCTGATCAACGACCCGTACCTGGACGAAAGCTACCGCATCGACGAAGGCCTGCGCATCGCGCGCCAGCTGCTGATCGACATCAACCGCATCGGCCTGCCGGCCGGCAGCGAGTTCCTCGACGTGATCTCGCCGCAGTACATCGGCGACCTGATCTCGTGGGGCGCGATCGGCGCGCGCACGACAGAAAGCCAGGTGCACCGCGAGCTGGCCTCGGGCTTGTCGGCGCCGATCGGTTTCAAGAACGGCACCGACGGCAACATCCGCATCGCCACCGATGCGATCCAGGCGGCGGCGCGCGGCCACCACTTCCTCTCCGTGCACAAGAACGGCCAGGTCGCGATCGTGCAGACCAACGGCAACAAGGACTGCCACGTGATCCTGCGCGGCGGCAAGGCGCCGAACTACGACGCGGCCAGTGTCGAGGCTGCCTGCAACGAGCTGGCGGCGGCCAAGATGCCGGCCACGCTGATGGTCGACTGCAGCCATGCGAACAGCAGCAAGCAGCACGAGAAGCAGATCGACGTGGCGCGCGACATCGCCGGCCAGATCGCGTCGGGCTCCCGCCGCGTGTTCGGCCTGATGATCGAGAGCCATCTGCAGGCGGGCGCGCAGAAGTTCACGCCGGGCAAGGACGATGCCCAGCAACTGGAATACGGCAAGAGCATCACCGATGCCTGCCTGGGTTGGGACCAGTCGCTGCAGTCGCTCGAGATCCTGTCGCAGTCGGTTCGGGCGCGTCGGCAGCGCAAGTGAGCGGCGGGGCGAGCCCGCCCAGACCACGGCCGGCGAGAGGGGCCGGCTGCTAGGCGGCGGTGTTGCGGCCCAGCGCGTCCAGCAGCCGCGCGTGGATGCCACCGAAACCGCCATTGCTCATGCACAGGATGTGGTCACCGCCTCTTGCGGCGGCGCAGACCTGTTCGACCAGCGTGGCGATGTCGTCGGCCACCTGGAGTTTGTCGCCCATCGACGCCATGTCCTCACGCGGATCCCAGCCCAGGCCGGCCGCGTGGCAGAACGCGAGGTCGGCCGACGCCAGGCTCCACGGGAGCTGTGCCTTCATCGCGCCGAGCTTCATCGTGTTGCTGCGCGGTTCGAACACCGCCAGGATGCGCTGACCGGCGCCGGCCGGATCCTGGTCCAGTTGCTGGCGCAAGCCGTCGACCGTGGTGCGGATCGCCGTCGGGTGGTGGGCGAAATCATCGTACACGTTGATGTTGCCGTCGGCGGCACGGACACTGCCGCGCAGCTCCATGCGGCGCTTGACGTTCTCGAACCGGCCCAGCGCCTGCGCGGCCGTGGCGGCGTCGACGCCGACGTGCTGCGCGGCGGCGATCGCCGCCAGCGCATTCATCTGGTTGTGCCGGCCGCTCAGGCTCCAGTGCACGTGCGCGATGCGTTGGCCCTGCTGCAGCACATCGAAGCTGTCGGGTGGGCCGTTCGCCTGCAGTGCGCCGCCCTCGCCGAAGCCGATGGTTTCGCTCCAGCAGCCCTGGGCCAGCACCCGGCGCAGGCTGTCTTCCTGGGCATTGAACACGACCCGTCCCCGGCTCGGCACCGTGCGCACGAGGTGATGGAACTGCCGCTCGATCGCCGCCAGGTCGTCGAAGATGTCGGCGTGGTCGAACTCCAGGTTGTTCAGCACGGCCGTGCGCGGGCGGTAGTGCACGAACTTGCTGCGTTTGTCGAAGAAGGCGGTGTCGTATTCGTCGGCCTCGATCACGAAGCAGCCCCCGGCTCGGCCGAGCCTGGCCGAGATGCCGAAATTGAGCGGCACGCCGCCCACCAGGAAACCCGGCTCCAGGCCGGCCGATTCGAGAATCCAGGCCAGCATCGACGTCGTGGTCGTCTTGCCGTGGGTCCCGGCGACCGCCAGCACGTGCCGGCCCTGCAGCAGGTGGTCGGCCAGCCACTGCGGGCCGCTCGTGTAGGGCGCCCCCGCATCGAGGATCGCTTCCATCAGCGGGAACTTGGCTTCGCCAGAAGATTTGATCCGCGCTCGCGAGACTACGTTGCCGACCACGAAGATGTCGGGTGCCAGCGCCATCTGGTCGGCGCCGAAGCCTTCGATCAGCTCGATGCCCAGCGCACGCAACTGGTCGCTCATCGGTGGATAGACGCCGGCGTCGCAGCCGGTGACCTTGTGGCCCGCGCTGCGCGCCAGTGCCGCCAGCCCGCCCATGAAGGTGCCGCAGATGCCCAGGATGTGGAGATGCATGCGACGATTCTAGGGTCGCCCCGAGCGCCCGCTGCCGGGCGGCGGCGTGCAGGGGCACAATCTCCGGACCATGGACACCTTGAGTCAGGAAATCGCCGCCATCGCTGCGCGGCTGGTGGTCGAAGAAGGGCTGGAGTACGGGCAGGCCAAGCGCCGCGCGGTGAAGCAACTCGATGCGGGGCCGCGTGCCAGGCTGCCCGGCAACGACGAGATCGAGGATGCGGTCATCGAGTACATCGCGATCTTCTGTGCCGATACCCAGCCGGCCGAACTGGCGGCGTTGCGTCGGCTGGCGCTGGTCTGGATGGAGCGCATGCAGGCCTTCAGGCCGTATCTCTCCGGATCGGTATGGCACGGCACGGCCACGCGCCTTTCCGACATTTACATCCAGATGTTCTGCGATGACCCGAAATCGGCCGAGATCGCATTGATCGACCACCGGGTCCGTTATGCGCCGTCCACCGTGACCGGGTTCCGTGGCGAGCCGGTGGAGGCGCTGAGCTTCAGCAGCCGCTGCGAAGACTGGAGCGAGGCCGTCGGCGTCCATCTGCTGGTGTACGACCTCGACGATCTGCGCGGCGCGCTCAAGCCCGACGGCAAGGGACGGCGGCCGCGCGGCGATCTGGCGGCGGTTCGGCAACTGGTGCATGATGGCCCACCATGAGTGAACGATCTGCGAATCCCGAGATGGCTTCCGTTGCGCAACCTGCTCCCGCTCGCCGCGCCTTGTTGGCGGGCGTCGGTGCGCTGGCGGCGGTCGCCGGCATGGGCGCTGCCTGGTGGAAGTTGAAGGGTGGTGAAGGCGCCGGTGGCGAGCCGGCGCCGATGCTGTGGGCCCTGCAGTGCGAGACCCCGAGCGGCGCGCCGCTGGCGATGAGTTCGCTGCGCGGCAAACCGCTGCTGGTGAACTTCTGGGCCACGTGGTGTCCGCCTTGCATCGAAGAGCTGCCGCTTGTCGACGGCTTCTTCAAGCAATATGCCGCCAAAGGCTGGCAAGTGATCGGTCTGGCGATCGACCAGCCGAATGCGGTGCGTGGCTTCCTGCAGAAGACGCCGGTCGGTTTTCCGATCGGTGTGGTCGGCATGGCGGGAACCGAACTCGTGCAGTCGCTGGGCAACATTGCTGGCGGCTTGCCGTTCAGCATCGTGCTGGGCGCGGATGGCCTGGTGCGCCATCGTAAAATGGGCAAGATCGACCCGGCCGACCTGCAGGCATGGGTCGCGCAAAGCTGAAGGCCTTGCACCTGTCGGCGTCGTTTCTGCAACGCCGCCATCCCGATTCCGCAGGCCCGCAACGCGCCGGCCTCGGTCATTAATTGAAGCAAGTAGGCGAAAGTTGGCTGAAATTAGGTTAGATTTCAGCTCTTTTCGTTTCTCTTGGCAGGAGGATTCATGGATCTGCGAAAACTCAAAACCCTGATCGATCTGGTGTCGGATTCGAACGTGTCCGAACTGGAAATCACCGAAGCCGAAGGCAAGGTGCGGATCGTGAAGGGCGGCCCGGCACAGGTCTATGCCGCCCCGCCGATGGTGGCACCCGTCGCGGCCGCCGTGGCCGTGCCAGCTGCGGTGCCTGCCGCCACAGCACAGCCCCCCGCCGTCACCGGGCACGTGGCGAAGTCGCCGATGGTGGGCACGTTCTACCGTTCGTCCAGCCCGGGGTCCAAGCCTTTCATCGAGATCGGCAGCGTCGTCAAGGCTGGCGACACGGTCTGCATCATCGAGGCCATGAAAATCCTCAACGAGATCGAGGCCGACAAGGCCGGCACGATCACCCAGGTCCTGTGCGAGAACGGTCAGGCGGTCGAATACGGCCAACCTCTGTTCGTGATCGAGTGATGGCGCGTCCCTGTCGTCATCTGCTCGCAGCTTGAAATAGTATGTTTAAAAAAATCCTCGTCGCGAACCGCGGAGAGATCGCCTTGCGGATCCAGCGGGCCTGCCGCGAACTCGGCGTGAAGGCCGTCATGGTCTATTCCGAGGCCGATCGCGATGCCAAGTACGTGAAGCTGGCCGACGAGGCCGTCTGCATCGGCCCGCCGCCGTCCGCGCAAAGCTACCTCAACATGCCGGCCATCATCTCGGCCGCCGAGGTGACCGATGCCGAAGCCATCCACCCCGGCTATGGCTTCCTGAGCGAGAACGCCGATTTCGCCGAGCGCGTCGAGAAGAGCGGTTTCCAGTTCATCGGCCCCACGCCGGAGTCGATCCGCATCATGGGCGACAAGGTGTCGGCCAAGCAGGCGATGATCAAGGCCGGCGTGCCCTGCGTGCCCGGCTCCGAGGGTGAGCTGCCGGACGACCCGGTGCAGATCCGTCGCATCGCCAAGACCGTGGGTTATCCGGTCATCATCAAGGCCGCCGGTGGCGGTGGCGGGCGCGGCATGCGCGTGGTCCACACCGAGGCCGCACTGGTCAATGCCGTGCAGATGACCAAGGCCGAGGCCGGTGCCGCCTTCGGCAATCCTGCGGTCTACATGGAGAAGTTTCTCCAGAACCCGCGGCACATCGAGATCCAGGTGCTGGCCGACAAGCACAAGAACGCGGTCTATCTGGGCGAGCGCGATTGCTCGATGCAGCGGCGCCACCAGAAGGTGGTCGAAGAGGCGCCGGCGCCGGGCATCCCGCGCAAGCTGATCGAGCGTATCGGCGAGCGCTGCACCGCCGCGTGCAAGCGCATCGGCTACCGCGGCGCCGGCACGTTCGAGTTCCTCTACGAAAACGGCGAGTTCTATTTCATCGAGATGAACACGCGGGTGCAGGTCGAGCACCCGGTGACCGAGTGGATCACCGGCGTCGACATCGTGCGCCACCAGATCATGGTCGCGGCCGGCGAGAAGCTGCCGTTCACGCAGCGGCAGATCGAGATCCGCGGCCACGCGATCGAGTGCCGCGTCAACGCCGAGCATCCCTACGACTTCACACCGTCGCCGGGCCGCATCACGACCTGGCATCCGCCGGGCGGGCCGGGCGTGCGGGTGGACTCGCACGTCTACGCCAACTATTTCGTGCCGCCCAACTACGACTCGATGATCGGCAAGATCATCGTGCATGGCGACACGCGCGAGCAGGCGATGGCACGCATGCGCACGGCGCTTGCCGAGACCGTGATCGAAGGCATCAACACCAACATCCCCTTGCACCGCGAGCTGATGGTCGATGCCAAGTTCATGGCCGGCGGCACCAACATCCACTACCTGGAAGAGTGGCTGTCGCAGCACAAACGATAGGCCGACCCGATGCACGAACTCCGCCTGATGTGCCCGCAGGATCGGGTGGAACCGTTGAGCGACGCGCTCGAGGCGCTGGACGCGCAAAGCGTCAGCGTCGAGGACGCCGATGCCCAGACCGATGCCGAGCAGGCGCTCTTCGGCGAGCCCGGCATGCCGCCGCCGCGCGATGGCTGGCAGCGGTCGCGTCTGGTGGCCCTGTTCGCCGACGAGACACTCGCGCGCGAGGCGGCCGAGCTGCTGCAGGCGCAGGATTTCTTCGAGGGCTGCCAACTTTTGGGCATCGCCGAAGTGCCCGAGCAGGACTGGGTCCGGCTGACGCAGTCGCAGTTTGCGCCGGTCGAGATCACCCCTGCGTTCTGGATCGTGCCGACCTGGCACGAGCCGCCGGCGCAAGCCACGCGGCTGATCCGGCTCGACCCCGGGCTGGCCTTCGGCACCGGCACGCACCCGACCACCCGCATGTGCCTGCGCTGGATCGCGCGGCATGCGGCCGATGCACCCGCCGGCACCAGCGCGGCAGGCCATTGGGGCCGGGTGCTGGACTACGGCTGCGGCTCCGGCATCCTCGCGATCGGTGCGGCGAAACACGGTGCAGACGCGATCGATGCCGTCGACATCGACGATGCCGCGGTCGCCTCGACCCGGCTGAACGCCGAGGCCAATGGGGTCGTGCTGCAGGCCGGTCTGCCCGACCGCGCCACGGGCCAGTACCACGTGGTGCTGGCCAACATCCTGGCGACGCCGCTCAAGGTGCTGGCGCCGCTGCTGTGCGCCCACGTGGCGCCGGGCGGGGCGCTGGTGCTGGCCGGCATCCTGGAGCGTCAGGCGGAAGAACTGCAGCACGCGTATGCGCCGCATGCGGCGCTGCGCATCGCTGACAGCGAAGACGGCTGGATCCTGATGACGGCCAGACTGTAGACTGGACTCGGCCACCCCACCCTCCGACCACGCCGCCCCCATGACCTTGATCACGCGCTGCCCGGCATGCGAGACCTTGTTCAAGGTGGTGCCTGATCAGTTGCGCATCTCGCAAGGCTGGGTCCGCTGCGGTCAATGTGCCGAGGTCTTCGACGCGTCGAGCCACCTGTTCCAGAGCAATGCCCTGGGTCCGGTCGAAGCTCCGGCTGTGGTGCCGCCCGAGCCATCGCCTGCCGACCCGGTGGACGAACATACGCCCGAGATCGTCGACGACATGCCTCCCGCAGTGCTTGCTGGAGAGCCGGCGGATGTTGTTGCAGAGCCCTTTGCCGAACCTGAAACAGACACCGCTGCAGCGCTCGAAGCCGGACAGGCCCACGACGACGGCAGCGATCCGCCAGTGGATGCGAACGTGGAGGCCGCGCACACCGAGTCCGACCCGCAGCCTCTGGTCGATCCGATCGATCCGATCCAAGGCGCGGATGTGCTGGCCCATCCGCCGCCAGCGTCGCTCGAGGAAGAGCCCGCGCCCGTTGCGCTCGCTGCCGCCGAAGAGTCCGGCCAGGCGACCTCCGACGCAGAAGACACGACCGACGCTGCACCGCCCCCGGAGCCAGAGCCTGAAGCCGACCGGACCGATGCCGATCCCCTGGTGCCCCTGTTGTCGCGCCCGACGGCCGACCAGCCGGACGAGCCCGCCCGGGACCCCGTCGCCACGCCGCTGCACGACCATGTGCATCGCAACCTGTCCTTCCTCCGCGAGGCTCGCGCCCCGGAGCCACGCTGGCGCAGCTCGCTGCGCCGGGCGAGCTGGGTGTTCGCCGGCATCGTGCTGCTGGGTGCTCTCGCATTGCAGGTGGCCGTGCACGAACGCGACCGCATCGCGTCGTCGACACCCGCCGCCATTCCGTGGCTGCAGGCGCTGTGCGCACCGCTGCGCTGCAGTGTCCAGCCGATGCGGCAGATCGAATCGATCGTGATCGACGGCGCTTCATTCAGCACGCTGCGCGATGGCCGGTACCGCCTCGGCGTGACCGTGCGCAACCGTGCGCACCAGACCCTGGCCTTGCCGGCCATCGAGCTGTCGCTGACCGACGTGCAGGAGCAGGCGGTCGTGCGACGTGTGCTGCTGCCTGCCGAGCTCGGCGCCAGCGCGCCGACGATCCCGGCTGATGGAGAATGGGCGTCCAGCGTCGATCTCCAACTGGCCGACCGCAGCAGCCGGGGGCGCGTGGTCGGCTACCGGCTGCTCGCCTTCTATCCCTGACTTCCATCCTCATCCCACACACACCATGGCCAGCATCATCTGCGGATCCCTCGCGTTCGACACCATCATGACCTTCGAGGGCCGGTTCGCCGACCAGATCCTGCCCGACCAGATCCACAAGCTCAACGTGTCGTTTTTGGTGCCGGGCTTGCGCCGCGACTTCGGCGGCTGCGCGGGCAACATCGCCTACAGCCTGAAGCTGCTGGGCGGCGTGCCGCTGCCGATGGCGACCGTCGGCAACGATGGTGCCGACTACCTGCAGCGCCTGGAGCACCTGGGCATCGGCACCGAGTTCGTGCGCCAGATTCCCGACAGCTACACCGCGCAGGCGATGATCATGACCGACAAGGTCAACAACCAGATCACCGCCTTCCACCCCGGCGCGATGATGCAGGCGCATGTGACCAGGATCGGCGCGCGCAAGGACGTGAAGCTCGGCATCATCTCGCCCGATGGGCGCGACGCGATGCTGCAGCATGCCGAGCAGTTCGCCGAGGCCGGCATCCCGTTCGTCTTCGATCCGGGCCAGGGCCTGCCGATGTTCGACGGTGCCGACCTCAGGCACTTCGTCGACCTGGCGAGCTGGGTCACGGTCAACGACTACGAAGGCAAGATGCTCAGCGACCGCACCGGCCTCGGGCCGGCCGAGATCTCGCGCCTGGTGAAGGGCCTGATCGTCACGCTGGGCAGCGAGGGCAGCGAGGTCTGGGTCGATGGGCAGAAGACGCTGGTGCCGCCGGTGGTGGCCACCGAGGTGGTCGACCCCACCGGTTGCGGCGATGCCTATCGCGGAGCCGTGCTGTTCGGCCTGGAGCAGGGTTGGTCGCTGCAGCGCTGCGCCGAGCTTGGCAACCGCCTGGGCGCGTTGAAGATCGCGCAGCGCGGTCCACAGAACTACACGGTCGATCGCGCCGCCCTGGGCCTGTAGGCCGTCGGCACCGGCGTGCGCCGGGCATGAAAAAAGCCCGGCATCTTGCGATACCGGGCTTCACGCGGGTCAACCGCCGTGCTTAAGGCTTGCTGGCCGTGGGAAACGGCCAAGCTGCCTGCGGGTTCAGAGTGGTCTGAGTCGCAGGGGCAGCCGGGGCAGGGGCAGGCTTGGCGGCAGCGGGCGAGGCCGCGGCTTTCTTCGCAGCCGGCTTCTTGGCTGCTTTCTTGGCGGCGGCCTTCTTGGCAGGGGCCTTCTTGGCGGGCGCAGCCTTCTTGGCAGCAGCCTTCTTTGCAGGGGCCTTCTTGGCCGGTGCAGCCTTCTTGGCAGCAGCCTTCTTCGCCGGAGCCTTCTTGGCGACGACCTTCTTCGCCGGAGCCTTCTTCGCTACCGCCTTCTTGGCCGGAGCCTTCTTTGCGGGAGCAGCCTTCTTCGCCGGGGCCTTCTTCGCTACGGCCTTCTTTGCCGGAGCAGCCTTCTTGGCGGGAGCAGCCTTCTTCGCTGGTGCGGCCTTCTTGGCGGCCGGTTTCTTTGCAGTTGCCATTGTTTTCTCCTTGATCAGATTACAAAGAGCACTTCATGCGCGTTGGGTACATGAAGCGATGCATGGCGTTGGACCTGAACGGCCCAGCGCCATGAATTCGAGAACGCCCACACGGCCCGCACTCTGCGTTGCGGTCACCGGTCGGCGTGATGCTGCGATCAGCATGTCTTGCATCGTGTGAAGTTCAGTCCCAGGACAGGGCGCCGCCCGACTGGTACTCGATCACACGGGTTTCGAAGAAGTTGCGTTCCTTCTTCAGGTCGATCATCTCGCTCATCCACGGGAACGGGTTGTCCTCGTGGGCGAAGCAGGGCTCCAGGCCGATCTGCGTGGCGCGCCGGTTGGCGATGTAGCGCAGGTAGCCCTTGAACATCGATGCGTTCATGCCGAGCACCCCGCGCGGCATGGTGTCTTCGGCATAGCGGTATTCGAGCTCGACCGCCTGCAGGAACAGGTCCTTGATCTCGGCCTTGAACTCGGCAGTCCACAGATGCGGGTTCTCGAGCTTCAACTGGTTGATCAGGTCGATGCCGAAGTTGCAGTGCATCGATTCGTCGCGCAGGATGTACTGGTACTGTTCGGCCGCACCCGTCATCTTGTTCTGCCGGCCCAGCGCCAGGATCTGCGTGAAGCCGACGTAGAAGAACAGGCCTTCCATCAGGCACGCGAACACGATCAGCGACTTCAGCAGGCGCTGGTCGGTCTCGGGCGTACCGGTGTGGAAGTTGGGGTCCATGATCGCCTCGATGAAGGGGATCAGGAACTCGTCCTTGTCGCGGATCGACTTGACCTCGTTGTAGGCGTTGAAGATCTCGGACTCGTCCAGACCCAGCGACTCCACGATGTACTGGTAGGCGTGCGTGTGGATCGCTTCCTCGAACGCCTGGCGCAGCAGGAACTGGCGGCACTCGGGCGCCGTGATGTGGCGGTACGTGCCCAGCACGATGTTGTTCGCGGCCAGCGAATCGGCGGTGACGAAGAAGCCGAGGTTGCGCTTGACGATGCGGCGCTCGTCTTCGGTCAGGCCGTTCGGGTCCTTCCACAACGCGATGTCGCGCGTCATGTTCACCTCTTGCGGCATCCAGTGGTTGGAGCACGAGGCCAGGTACTTCTCCCAGGCCCACTTGTACTTGAACGGCACCAGCTGGTTGACGTCGGTCTGGCCGTTGATGATGCGTTTGTCGGCTGCGTTGACGCGGCGTGCGCCCGTGGCCGGACGGGCCGCGGCGACAGGGGTTGCGATGGCTTGCGCGGGAGCCATCACGGGCTGGGCCGCAACGGCATGCACGGGCGCCACAGGAGCAAACGCACCATCGTCGAGACGGCGCGCAAGGGCAGGTGCAACGGAGGTGGAAGCAGAAAACGGAGGGACCGGTGCCTCGCGGTGTCCGACGGAACCGCTGTGCATGTTGGATGGCGATGAGGGCTTGACTTCGTCGTCCCAGGTGAGCATAGGTTTTCCAGTGGAGAGATTATGAAAGCGGCGTCGGCAAATGAAAAGTAATCATTGCCGACACCATCACTTTGTGTTGCTCAATAGCATCGCATCAAGAGGTCTGCAAACGATGCGCGCGGCAACATCGCATGGATCACTGGCATGCCTCGCAAGTGGGATCGTCAACGCCACAGAACTGGATGTCGGTCGCAGGCGATGCGGACAGCACCTGGGCTTCGATCTGCTTGCGCGCGGCCGCAGCAGCGGCATCGAGCGCGCTCATCTTCACCTGGCCTTCGCCACCCGACGAGACCGAGTTCATGCGGCCTGCGGTGACGGTCGATTTCTCGGCGTGCGTGGCACCGCGCGTGCGCAGGTAGTAGGTGGTCTTGAGTCCGCGTTTCCACGCGAGCTTGTAGGTGTCGTCGAGCTTCTTGCCCGATGCGCCGGCCATGTAGATGTTGAGCGATTGCGCCTGGTCGATCCACTTCTGGCGACGTGCCGCGGCCTCGACCAGCCACGTGGTCTCGACCTCGAACGCGGTCGCGTACAGCGACTTGATCTCCTGCGGCACGCGGTCGATGGGTTCCAGCGATCCGTCGAAGTGCTTCAGGTCCATCACCATCACGTCGTCCCACAAGCCGATGCGCTTCAGGTCACGCACCAGGTAGCTGTTGATCACCGTGAACTCGCCCGACAGGTTCGACTTGACAGACAGGTTGCCGAAGCAGGGTTCGATCGATGCGTCGACGCCGATGATGTTGGAGATGGTCGCGGTCGGCGCGATCGCCACGCAGTTGGAGTTGCGCATGCCGTCGGCCGCGATCTTCTGGCGCAGCGCATCCCAGTCGAGCGTGGCCGAGCGGTCGACCTCGACGTAGCCACCACGGGCTTCGCTCAGCATGTCGAGCGTGTCGAGCGGCAGCACGCCGCGGTCCCACAGCGAGCCCTTGTAGCTGGTGTAGCGGCCGCGTTCCTGCGCGAGTTCGGTCGACGCCCAGTAGGCGTAGTAGCAGATCGCTTCCATCGATTCGTCGGCGAACTGCACGGCCGCTTCGCTGGCGTAGGGCACACGCAGCTCGTACAGGCTGTCCTGGAAGCCCATCAGGCCCAGGCCCACCGGGCGATGGCGCAGGTTGGAGTCGCGGGCCTTCTTGACCGCGTAGTAGTTGATGTCGATCACGTTGTCGAGCATGCGCATCGCCGTCGAGATCGTCTTTTTCAGCTTGTCGTGGTCCAGCGTCTGGCGGTCGCCGACGGTCGCACCCGGCTTCAGATGCTGCAGCAGGTTGACCGAGCCAAGGTTGCAGACCGCGGTTTCGGTGTCGCTGGTGTTCAGCGTGATCTCGGTGCACAGGTTGGACGAGTGCACCACGCCCACGTGCTGCTGCGGCGAGCGCACGTTGCAGGCGTCCTTGAACGTGATCCAGGGGTGGCCGGTCTCGAACAGCATCGTCAGCATCTTGCGCCACAGGTCGGCGGCCTGCAGCCGGCGCGACGGCGTGATCTCGCCGCGGGCGGCCTTCTCTTCGTAGGCGACGTAGGCGGTCTCGAATTCGGCGCCGAACTTGTCGTGCAGGTCGGGCACGTTCGACGGCGAGAACAGCGTCCAGTGGCCGCCTTCGATCACGCGGCGCATGAACAGGTCGGGTATCCAGTTGGCGGTGTTCATGTCGTGCGTGCGGCGGCGGTCGTCGCCCGTGTTCTTGCGCAGCTCGAGGAACTCCTCGATGTCCAGGTGCCAGCTTTCCAGGTAGGTGCAGACCGCGCCCTTGCGCTTGCCGCCCTGGTTCACCGCCACGGCGGTGTCGTTGACCACCTTCAGGAACGGCACGACGCCCTGCGATTCGCCGTTGGTGCCCTTGATGTGCGAGCCCAGCGCGCGCACACGCGTCCAGTCGTTGCCCAGGCCGCCGGCAAACTTCGACAGCAGCGCGTTTTCCTTGATCGATTCGTAGATGCCGTCCAGGTCGTCGGGCACCGTGGTGAGGTAGCACGACGACAGCTGCGAGCGCTGCGTGCCGGCATTGAATAGCGTGGGCGTGCTCGACATGAAGTCGAACGACGACAGCACTTCGTAGAACTCGATGGCGCGGGCTTCGCGGTCGATCTCGTTCAGCGCCAGGCCCATCGCCACGCGCATGAAGAACGCCTGCGGCAGCTCGATGCGGGTCTTGCGGATGTGCAGGAAGTAACGGTCGTAAAGCGTCTGCAGGCCGAGGTAGTCGAACTTCAGGTCGCGCTCGGCCTTCAGGGCCAGGCCCAGGCGCTTCAGGTCGTACTGCAGCAGCTTGTCGTCGAGCAGTTCGGCATCCACGCCCTTCTTGATGTATTGCGGGAAGTACTCGGCATAACGCTCGGCCATCTCGCCCTGCGTGGCCTCGGCGCCCAGCACTTCTTTGGCGATCGTGTGCAGCAGCAGGCGCGCGGTCGCGTAGGTGTAGTCGGGGTCCTTCTCGATCAGCGTGCGGGCGGCCAGGATGGCGGCCTTGTAGACCTCTTCGATCGGCACGCCGTCGTACAGGTTGCGCATCGTCTCGGCGACGATGGGGTCGGGCTTGACGTCGACGCCCAGGCCGGCGCAGGCCTGTTCGATCAGCTGTTGCAGCCGGGCCAGATCCAGCGCCACGCGCTGGCCGCCGTCCAGCACATGCAGGGCGGGCGCAGCCGGCACGGCCTGCACGTTCTGGCGGGCGCGCTCCTGCGTGCGGCGTTCGCGGTACAGCACGTAGGCGCGGGCGATCTCGTGGTGCCCGCCGCGCATCAGGCCGAGTTCGACCTGGTCCTGCACGTCCTCGATGTGGAAGGTGCCGCCGCCCGGACGCGAGCGCACCATCGCGCGCACCACGCCTTGCGTCAGGTTGTCCACCACCTCGCGCACGCTGGCCGATGCTGCACCTTGCGTGCCATGCACGGCCAGGAAGGCCTTCATCATCGCGACCGCGATCTTGTTCGGCTCGAACGGCACGACCGCGCCGTTGCGGCGGATGATCTGGTAGTTGGCCAGCGTGCTGTGGGCCGCGTTGTCGCCAGCGGAAGGGCTGCGCGCAACGGGCTGGTGGCTCTGGAGGGTGGACGGGATGTTCAATGCGGTTTGCATGTCTTCCTTCGTTGGTCGAGGTGAGAATCCGGCGGGCTGCAAGGGCCGGCGCGGAGGGGGAATCTTCGGTCGAAGCGTCGCGCTTCGCGTACGCTATATCTGGGGGCTAAAGCGGATTTAACCACTACCTGTAGTGTATCTGCAAGCCCCGTCGCGTAGCGAAAAAAACGCTCGGCGCGGCTTGGTTTTCGGTTCGCGCGAGCGGCTTGACGCCGCTTGCCGCCAAGCCAGTCCGGGCCGTGGGTTCGGTGTCCGGAGCGAGCATGGGCGCGCCTCCCGGGCCGGTTTGCCCCGCCAGCCTGCGCCGGTGCTGCGTGCTGCGCCGCAGCGAGCTTCAGGTCACCCCGGTGGCATGGCCGCCGGACCCGGCGACCCACTGCATGGCGGCTGTGTCGACCCCGCAACAGCGGGGAACATCCGATCGTCCCAACCCAGGCCGCGTTGCAGCGCCCGCCAGTCGAAACCCGCGCCCGGGTCGGCCTTGCGGCCCGGTGCGATGTGCTCGTGGCCGGCCACATGTGCGACCGGATAACGCTGGCCGATCGCGGCGCACAGGCCGATCAGGCTGTCGTACTGCTCGGCTTCGAACGGACCGCCTTCCAGGCCTTCGAGCTCGATGCCGATCGAGTCGTCGTTGCATTCCTCGCGGCCCCGGTAGCACGAGCGCCCGGCGTGCCAGGCCCGCGCACCGCAGTCGACGAACTGCCACAACTCGCCGTTGCGTCGGATGAAGAAATGCGCCGACACCTGCAGCCCGCGGATCGACGTGAAGTAGGGGTGCGCGTCCCAGTCGAGCCGGTTGTCGAACAGCGCCAGCACCTCGTCGCCGCCGTACACGCCGGGCGGCAGGCTGATCGAATGCAGCACGATCAGGTCGGTCAGCGCCCCTGTCGGCCGTGGCCCAAAATTAGGTGATGGTTGCCGCCGTGCAAAGCGGTACCAGCCGTCCTCCCACAACGCCGATGCATCCATCTCAGCGATCCATCGGCAAGCAGCGAGAAGATGCCGCGCAGTCGTTGAAGCAAGGCCGGATTCCTTCGCGCGAACACCGCGGAACCGGCTTTGCCGGGCCGCTGGTGTTGCCCCCTTGCAAAGGGGGTTGGCGAAGCGACA
The DNA here is from genome assembly GCA_965279475.1 of Pseudorhodoferax sp. Taxonomy (GTDB): domain Bacteria; phylum Pseudomonadota; class Gammaproteobacteria; order Burkholderiales; family Burkholderiaceae_C; genus Pseudorhodoferax. The sequence goes on along the minus strand of CBDIIA010000003.1, from coordinate 4,475,855 downwards.
CGCAGTGCGCGCAGGCTGGGGGATGTCTCATGGCGATTCTTCGTGCGGCTCGTTGTCCTGCGGCGTGGCGATGTTGAGCCGGGCGATGCGGTAGCGGATCTGCCGCAGGCTCAGGCCGAGGCGCGTGGCGGTCGCGGTGCGGTTGAAGCCGGTCTCGTGCAGCACGCGGATCAGGATCTCGCGTTCCTGCTGGTCGAGATAGGCCTGCAGATCGGTCGGCGCCGCACCGATGCCAGCGCGTTCGTGCCCGGTGCCGTCACCCGCGCCGCCGGCCAGATCGTCGGGAAGACCCAGGCTCTGCGTTGCCGGAAACTCCGCGTGCAGTTCGTCGCCTTCGCTCATCGCGACCGCGCGGTGCAGCAGGTTCTCGAGTTCGCGCACGTTGCCCGCCAGCGGATGCGCGTGCAGCTCGTCGAGCAGGGCCGCGGACAGCGGCGGCACCGGCATGCCGGACTCCTGCGCGATGCGCGCCAGCAGCGCCTCGCACAAGGCCGGCAGGTCGCCGCGGCGCTCGCGCAGCGGCGGCACCAGGATCTCGATGACGTTCAGCCGGTAGTACAGGTCCTGCCGGAACCGCCCGTTCTTGACGTCGGCCGTCAGGTCGCGGTGCGTGGCGCTGACGATGCGCACGTCGACCGCGTCCTCCTGCGTCGAGCCCAGCGGGCGCACGCTGCGCTCCTGGATCGCGCGCAGCAGCTTGGACTGCATCGCCAGCGGCAGGTCGCCGATCTCGTCGAGGAACAGCGTGCCGCCGCGGGCCGCCTGGAAGTAGCCCAGACGGTCCTGCAGTGCGCCGGTGTAGGAGCCCTTCTTGGCGCCGAAGAATTCGGCTTCCAGCAGGTTCTCGGGAATCGCGCCGCAGTTCACCGCGACCAGCGGGCCGCCGGCGCGGTGGCTGTTGGCGTGCAGCGCCTGCGCCACCAGTTCCTTGCCGGTGCCGGATTCGCCGCGCACCAGCACCGGCGCCATGCTGCGCGCCACCTTGACGATGCGCTGCTTGACGGTGCGCATCGCGTCCGACTCGCCGACCAGCTTGTCGAGCACCGCCTGCGAGGTGGCGCCGCGTTCCGGCGAGGCGCCGTTCCCGCCCGCGCGGCCGCCGGCCCGGCCCGGCCGCGGCGCCAGGCTCGGCGGGCCCTGCACGGCCGAGGCGACGACGGCGCGGAACTGCTTCAGGTCGACCGGCTTGGTCAGGTAGTCGAATGCGCCGGCCTTCAGCGCCTCGACCGCGTTCTCGGCCGAGCCGTACGCCGTCATCACGACGCAGCGCTCGGCCCGCTGCTGCGCCTTCAGCAGGTGCAGCAGTTCCAGCCCCAGGCCATCGGGCAGGCGCATGTCGGTGATCACCGCGTCGAAGCGTTTTTCCTCCAGCGCGGCCTGCGCTTCTGCCACGCTGCCCGCGGTCTCGATGCGGTAGCCCTCGCGCAGCAGCGTCAGCTCGTACAGCGTGCGCAGGTCGGGCTCGTCGTCCACCACGAGGATGTAGGCGGCGGAAGAACCGGTGCCGCCCGCCGCGGTCGAGACATGCGAGCCGATCACCATGCCGGCGCTCCGGTGGTTGCGTGCGCGGCCCGCGCCGAACGCGGCATGCGATCGCAGACGAAGGCGAAAACGAAGGCGGACACGGACGCGGGTGCCATCACGTCAGCTGCAGTTCGGACGAGCTGTCCTTGCCGGTTCCCGCCAGCGGCTTGGGGGGGCGGAAGTTGACGAAGAATTCATTGCCTGGTACCAGTTTTGCACCGGCGGAGCGCGTCGTGCGCTGGTAGCCGATGGTCGCGCGGTGGCGCTCGCACAGTTCCCGACAAATGTACAACCCCAGGCCGCTCGAGCGGCTCTCCGACGAGAAGAACGGCTCGAACAGATGCTGCTCGACCGAGTGCTCCATCGGCGGCCCGTCGCTCCACACCTGCAGGCTCGAGCGGCGGTCGGGCGAGAGCCGGGTCGACACCTGGATCGAACTCGGCCCGCCGCTCACGTAGCGCAGCGCGTTGTCGAGCAGGTTGACCAGCACGCGGCGCAGGTGGTCGGTGTCGAAGTCGACCGGCAGGCCGAGCGTGCCCATCGCCAGATGCACACGGCGTTCCTGCGGCATCTGGCGCATCCAGTCGTGGCAGATCGACGTCACGGTCTCGTCCAGCACCAGGCTGGGTGGCGCGGTGCGGCCCGGTGCGGGCACCCGCGCGATGTCGAGCACCTCGTCGACGATCTTCGACAGCCGCTGCGCGTTCTGCTGGATCATCAGCGTCAGCTGCTTCTGGCCGCCGTCGTGCAGGTCTTCGTCGAGCAGCGCGTTGGCCTGCGTGATGGCGGCCAGCGGGTTGCGGATTTCGTGCGCCACCGCCGCCGACATGCGACCCATCGCCGCCATCTTCTCGGTGCGCAGCCGCGCCTCGGTCTCGCGCAGGTCGTGCAGGAACATCACGCACAGGCTTTCGTTCTGCAGCCCGTGCGTCTCGGTCATCCGCGTGCGCACGCGGACCCGGCGCGCGCTCTTGCCGGGATAACGCAAGGTGATGTCGGCGACCTGGGCGCTTTCGCGTGCGAAGGTGCGCAGCGCCAGCTCGAGCAGCGGCTGCCAGCCCGACTCGGCGGTCAGCGCCAGCGGGTCGCGGCTGTTGGCGCTGCCCGATCCCAGCAGCAGCCGGGCCGCCGGATTGGCCGCGCGCGACATGCCGCCCGCGTCGACCACCAGCACGCCGTCGGACAGGGTCTCGATCACCAGTTCGTTCACCTGGGTCTGCAGCTTGGCCGCCTGCTGGCTGCGCAGGGCCAGCTGCTCCTCGCGGACCAGGCGCGCCGCCAGCTGGTTGACGAGAAAGGCGACCAGCAGATAACCCAGGCCGGTGAGGCCGGTCTGCATGTAGCGCGTGGCGCTGTCGCCGGCGCCCAGCGTCGACAGCCACCAGGCGTCGGTCAGCAGCAGCAGCGTGATGGTGGCCGCGGTGCCTAGCGCCATCAGGCGCGAGCCTAGCACCGCCGCCAGCAGCACCGGCACGCCGAGCAGCGGCGTGTAGTTGATGTTGCTCGACTGGAAGAAGTGCAGCGTCGAGAACAGCACCATGTCGACGCCGATGGTCATCAGCCACACCGGGTCGAGGCTGTTCCTGGGCAGGCGCGGCCGGGCGATCAGGCGCACCGCCAGCGCGCTGGCGAAATAGCCGGCGCACAGCACCAGCAGCCACACCGGCACCGGCTGGCCCAGCGCGTACAGCGTGCCCTGCAGCAGCAGGATCGCCAGCGCGATGCTGGCGCGCGTGGTCATGAAGCCGTACCACAGCCGCAGCATCGCCAGGTCGCTCGGGTCGGCCACCAGGGCCGTGGCGTCGAGCGTTGCGGTACCGAACCGGGAGTAGGCGTAGGGCTCGGGCAGCGCCGTCATGCGGATCACCGTTCGATCTGCTGGCGGTGCTCGACGCTGCAGTAGGCGCCGCGTGCGGTGAGTTGCGCGTCGGCCTGGGGCAGGTGCAGGCCGCAGACCGCGCAGCGCACCATCTCGGCGGCGCCCGGCTTGGCCGCCGGGTCGCGCCGCGGCGGGCTGGGTGGCGGCGGGCGGCGCGAGCGCCACAGCCACACGCCGAACAGCACGACCAGCAACACCAGCAGCAGCTTCATGGGGTCCGCCCGATGATGACTTCGAGCACGAAGCGCGAGCCGACATAGGCCAGCAGCAGCAGCCCTGAGCCGGCGTACAGCACCCGCACGGCCGTACGGCCGCGCCAGCCGAACCGCGCACGGCCCAGCAGCAGCACCGCGAAGGTCAGCCACGACAGCACCGAGAACACGGTCTTGTGGTTCCACTTCCAGCCGCCGGCGCCTTGCAGCCCGTACAGCTGCTCGCTGAACAGCCAACCGGCCAGCAGCGTGGCCGACAGCAGCACGAAGCCCGCCTGCACGAAGCGGAAGGTCAGCCGTTCGAGCGTCAGCAAGGGGATGCCGCTGTAGGAGCCGGCGGCGCGGCGCATCGTGCGTTCGGTGCGCGTCATCAGCCAGGCGTGGAGCACCGCGGCGGCGAAGAGGCCGTACGAGGCGATGCCCAGCGCCCAATGCATCGGCAGCCACGGCGAGGCGCTGGCGTGCAGCGCGGCGCCGGGAAACAGCAGCGCCAGCAGCACCGTGGCCGCGCCCAGCGCCGCCAAGGCCCAACGCGTCTTCAACTGCGGGAACAGATGGCTCTCGACCGCGTAGACCGTCAGCACCAGCCAGGCCGTGACCGACAACGCCGGCGCGAAACCGAAGCGCGGCACGCCGGCGAACAGCAGACCCCAGGACAGCACCACGCCGTGCAGCAGCCAGGCCGCCAGCAGCGCGCCGCGGCTGACCGCCGCGTCCAGGCGCCCGGCCGCGGCCGCCGGTACCGCATAGGCCACCGCAGCGGCGGCGGACAGCAGCACCGTGGCCAGGGGCACACTCGGTAAAATCATGGGCACAGTTTAGCGTTTCGCCCCGCTGCCGCGCGCTGTCGCTTTTGCCCTTGTCCCGTCCTGCTCCCCGTGAGCGAAAGATCCCCATGGCCTCCGCCCTCACTGAAAAACTGTCCCGTCTGGTCAAGGAAATCCGTGGCCAGGCCCGCATCACCGAGGCCAACGTGTCCGACATGCTGCGCGAGGTGCGCATGGCCCTGCTCGAGGCCGACGTGGCGCTGCCGGTGGTGCGCGACTTCATCGCGCGCGTGAAGGAGAAGGCGCTGGGGCAGGAGGTGATGGGTTCGCTGTCGCCCGGGCAGGCCCTGGTGGGCATCGTCAACCGCGAACTGGCCGCGACCATGGGCCAGGGCCGCGATCCGGTCACCGGGCAGATCATCGGCTCGGTCGACATCAACCTCGCAGCCCAGCCGCCGGCCGTGATCCTGATGGCCGGCCTGCAGGGCGCGGGCAAGACCACGACCACGGCCAAGCTGGCCAAGCACCTGATCGAGAAGCGCCGCAAGAAGGTGCTGACCGTGTCGGCCGACGTGTACCGCCCCGCCGCCATCGAGCAGCTGAAGACCGTCACCAAGCAGGCGGGTGCCGAGTGGTTTCCGAGCACCGGCGACCAGAAGCCGCTCGACATCGCCCGCGCCGCGCTCGACTACGCCCGGCGCCACTACATCGACGTGCTGCTGGTCGACACCGCCGGCCGGCTGGCCATCGACGAAGCGCTGATGCAGGAGATCCGCGAACTGCATGCGGCGCTGAACCCGGTCGAGACGCTGTTCGTCGTCGACGCGATGCAGGGCCAGGACGCGGTGAACACCGCCAAGGCCTTCTCCGATGCGTTGCCGCTGACCGGCATCGTGCTGACCAAGACCGACGGTGATTCGCGCGGTGGCGCGGCGCTGTCGGTGCGCCACATCACCGGTGCGCCGATCAAGTTCGCCGGCACCAGCGAGAAGATCGACGGCCTCGAGGTGTTCGACGCCGAGCGCCATGCCGGCCGCGTCCTGGGCATGGGCGACATCGTCGCCCTGGTCGAACAGGTGACGGCCGGCGTCGACGTGGCGGCGGCGCAGAAGCTGGCGGCCAAGGTCAAGAGTGGCGAGAGTTTCGATCTGAACGACTTCCTGGGCCAGATCCAGCAGATGAAGCAGATGGGTGGCCTGTCGAGCCTGATGGAGAAACTGCCCAGCCAGATGACCGCCAAGGCCGGCCAGGTCGACATGGACCGCGCCGAGCGCGACATCCGCCGCAAGGAAGGCATCATCCACAGCATGACCCCGCTCGAACGCCGCAAGCCCGACCTGATCAAGGCCACCCGCAAGCGCCGCATCGCCGCCGGCGCCGGGGTGCAGGTGCAGGAAGTCAACCGCATGCTCAACGAGTTCGGCCAGATGCAGGACATGATGAAGAAGATGAAGGGTGGCGGCCTGATGAAGATGATGAAGCGGATGGGCGGGATGAAGGGCCTGGGTGGCCTGGGCGGTGGCGGCATGCCGAAGTTCTAGGGGCCGAGGCGCTGCGAGCTTTTCAGAACACCAAAGCACAAACGTCAGCCGTCATGAACTCTTCACCCACCATGCTGCAGCGTCTTGTCTCCAACTGGGTTTACGGCGGCGCGCTCGCTGCGATTCCACTGCTGTTGCTGGCCCCGCTGCTGAGTGCGCATTGGCCAGCGTGGATGACGGCCACATTCCTCCATCTTCCCGTGTACATGGTGCACCAGTACGAGGAACACGACAACGATCGGTTCAGGCTCTTCTTCAATGCCACCATGGGCAAGGGCCACGACGTGCTGTCGCCGTTGGCAGTCTTCATCACCAATGTTCCGGGCGTCTGGGGTGTGGTCGTCCTGTCTCTCTATTTTGCGAGCGCGCTCGATGCCGGCTGGGCCCTGATCGCCGTCTACCTGGTGTTGGTCAACGCGCTGGTGCACATGGTGCATGCGGTCGTCTTCCGCGGGTACAACCCCGGGCTGTTCACGGCCATCGTGCTGTTCCTGCCGCTGGGTGGCATCACGCTGGCGTTGCTGCGGCATGCGAATGCCGGCACGGCGGGGCAGCACGCTGTCAGCCTGGCACTCGCCGTGGCCATCCACGCCGCGATCCTGATCCATGTGCGGCGCAAGCTCGCGTTGCAAGATACAGGTTCGTCGAGACTGGCGCCGTGACGACCGCGCGTCTTCGCTGGGCGTGAGCCTCGCGTCAGACGAATGCTATTGGTTGAAAAATCCGGCGCAGCGCTGCCTGGCTTCTTCATCGCCTGCTGCAGGCGCTCTTCATACAGATGGTGGCGCCTGTCCTTCCCGCTACGGGGATCGACGGACAAGGGCGGTGAGGGAAACATCCAGAACCATCCGCAGCGCTGGCCAACACCTGGCTACTTGGGTTTGACGCGTGCGGTACCACCCTCGGGCGCCGCATTTCACTCCATTTGACGAAAACCCTGACCCACTGGACATAGGCCTGTTCGGTGCGCAGGCTATAGTGTTTGTAACGAATGCGCTCGCGTACTTGCTCCAGCAAACGCGTGGCGCGCAACACAGGACGGGCGGCGGGTTTCATGGTGAAATTTGGTACTGTTTTTTCACCCGGTATATGGATCGCCGGTCCAATGTGCAAGCCGGTTTGCGGCAATTTGGTCCGCCAGTGTAGACCGCAGTGGCCAGATATGGCCTGCGGGGTGCTGCGGTCTACATTGTGTTAGCCGTCATTGCGGTTTTCAACCGGAGTGCGTACATGTCTGTCACCACAACGCTATCGGACGACGAGAAGTTGCATTTGCCCGAGGATATTGAAGCAGACCGAGCCAGCTGGCTCGCCTTTTTTGAACGCATGGTGTCCGCGCAACGCCATGAAGACACCTTACTTCACGCGCGCGTTCAGGGTTTCATGGTTGCAACAGCGCTACTCATGGCAGCCGTATCGCAGTTTAAAGAGGCAAAGTTCTTGTACACAGGCGCGATCATCTGCCTGTTCGGAATTGTGCTGTCGCTGACCGCGCTTCAGATCCTCAAACGGACCGCTCGAACGATTGACTGGTACTTGGATGGGCTAGTTCGACTTGAACCACTCTTGTTTCCCAATCATCGCCAACGGGTCTACGAGGGACGACGTCGGCTATTGCAAGAACTGCATTTAAGTTCAAATGCGAGTATCCCGCCGCCCGTTAGCTCTGTGTTGGGGGTCTGGCTCCCCCTCTCGGTCGCGCTCCTTTGGTTGTCGGTACTTGCGTCACTTGCCCTGGCAAACAGGTAGTCAGCCTATTCAAACCGTGACGGCTAACCCTTCCATCGAGCTGACGTCCCAAAAGCCGCTCCGCGCCCTTTGCGCCGCCGCTCATGTCGAGCGCTATGCCTTATGAACCAGATTGCACAGCCGTTGGAGATTCGCCGTCTCGGCGCTGATGACGCTCCGGCGTTTTCGGCCTTGCGGCGGGAAGTCACACGAGATAACCCTGTGCCAATGGGTTTGACGTTCGAGGAAGAACTCACTCGCACGTTGGATGCTTTTCGAGCGCAGCTCTCTTCGCCTCTTCCAAACGCTATGTTCGGTAGCTTTGTCGAGAACGAGCTTGCCGCAACAGCCGCGGTTAGCCGCGTAGGCCAGTTCCCGTCATCACACCACAAAATGGTGATGTGGGGTGTTTTCACTTCGCCTCGTTATCGGCGCCGAGGTCTGGGCCGGCAGGTAGTAGACACCGCGCTTCAACATGCTTTCGATAACAGTGTGAATCGCGTGAACTTGCAGGTGTACATGCCCAACGAACCGGCAATCGCGCTGTACAAAGCAATCGGCTTTGTGGAATACGGAGTTGAGTTTGACGCCGTGTGCCTTGATGGCCACTGTCACGACGGGCTTCATATGACGCTTGTGAGAGACAGGCATAACAAGCCGCTGCATCCGACCGCCCCCGGCGGCGGCTGAGCGGCGTTATCCATCATGACCTCAGTGACTATCTATACGCCCAGCGAGGAAGAGGTCCGTCATGGCCTACCACTAGGACGCCGGCTGCGCGAGTTCAACTACAAGCATATTGGCGAGTTTCCTGAGTCGCAGGTCATCTGGCTCAATGCAAGGGATTCGAACGGAATAGCAATCGGAGGCATCCGAGGTATCGTTCTCTTGTACTGGCTGCGTGTTGAGTTCCTTTGGGTTGATGATGCTTGTCGGGGAGCCGGGGTGGGCAGTAAACTCTTGGCGAAGGCGGAAGCGCGTGCGCGTGAGCTTGGTGCCAAAAACGTCGGTCTCGAAACCTTTGAATGGCAGGCACCGGATTTCTACCGCAAACAGGGCTACGTGGAGGCCGCGCGCCTGGATAACTATGTGGACGGGCGCTACTTGGCATTTATGAGGAAGGCGCTGTGACTATCCTGGATAACAAGCCGCTGCATCCGACCGCCTTCGGCATCGGCTGAACGGCGGCGTTAGGCCTCATACAGCATGCTCCGTAGATTTTTGTGTATCGCCTTGTTCGCTTTTGCTTCGATGTCATCAGTAGCGAGAGAAACGCTGAATGAGCGTGCAGTAGTCACAACCGCTCAGAGAACGGGCGCGTCTCAAGATCGCGTTCGAGAGGCCGCTACCACGGGCTGCGAAGCTGACATATCAAGCATGAACCTTTGCGCTGAGTACCAGTTTGTCCTCGTGGATCAAGGCATGAACGACATCTACAAGCGCCTACTGGCCTCCTACGCAGCCAGACCTGCCTCGCTTCTAACGAAGGGCCAACGTGCTTGGCTCGGCTATCGAGATAGAGCGTGCACGTTTGAGGGTTCTGGGCTTGAGGGTGGCTCGGCTCATGGCTATTCAGCACTGCGATGCATGCGCGAAAAGACGACAGCACGAGCTAAGGAACTTCAGAGCTATGAAGCGTGCACCGAAGGCGGCTGCCCAGGCCCGCGAAAATGAGGCCTAAGCAGTAGGGCATGCCGCCGTTTGGGCCGCCATTTCATTCTGGCCCAAACATAGTCATACTCCACTGCTCCGGTTGACTCGCACGTTAGACTGACGCCAGCGGTACCTGCAGCCATTCAACTAGAAGACCCAAGACTACGGAGACATATAGATGTTCAGCCACGTAATGGTCGGATCGAATGACATTGCGCGCTCAAAGCGCTTCTATGACGCCTTGCTCGGCGTACTCGGGGCGGGAGAACCGCTAAGAAATCAGAACAACACAGGACAAACCCGCCTGTTCTACCGGCATGACGGTGGATCATTCTGCGTCAGTGAGCCGATCGACGGTGAGTCCGCAACGTTCGCCAATGGCGGAACAGTCGGGTTCAAGTGCACCTCGCCAGAGCAGGTTCAGCAGTTTCACGACACGGCCGTCGCGCATGGGGGTACTTCGATTGAAGAGCCGCCGGGCCTACGTGAAGGAAAACTCGGTGCCATGTACCTGGCATACGTGCGCGATCCGGACGGCAACAAGCTTTGTGCACTTCACCGACCAAAGTAGGTACACGTCGGCGTCGCCATTGCCCCCGGCCAGGGTGAAGGCGCCGCCTGGCCCGTCGGGCAAGCGGACCTACAAAAAGGCAGGCCGCGCAGCGCCTTCACGTTGCGCTGCATGCCTTTTGCGGTCCGCTTACCTAGAACGTCAGAACGCATGCAGCACTCCGACCTACCGAGACACTGGATCGCTCACCTTGCATCGGATAGCGCGATCGACTTCGGCCCCAGGCTGCGCGAGCAGTTCGAGGCCGGGGTCGTGACGCGTTTGTGTGATTGCGGGTGTCAGTCCTTCGACTTCGCTGCGGACCCCGAATCAGGGGTCGCGCCTCTGACCACACCAAGTGGTCGAGGAGGAGCGTTCTTTGAAGCAGTGTACGAGGCACTGGAGGTTTCACAGGTCTCATTTCTTGTCTTTGCCGACGCCTCTGGCAACCTGGCCGGGATCGACATCACAGCGGGGGGTGGCAATCACGAGCCGCTGCCCGAGGTCGTCACTCCGCGCAAGCTGCTGCATGCGTCGTACCTCGCAAAAGGGTTGCCGAATGTGCCCTAACAAATCGCTCGAGCGGACGCGTGAAAGATAAAGTGCCGAGTTCATACGCCGGCATGCTCGCCGCTCAGCCCAACCGGTTAGGCGTCGCACGGGAGACGCCTGTTGCCCTCGGGGCGCGCAAGGAACACAGATGGCAATTCTGTTGGACCACATGATCGTGCCCGCCAAGGACAGAGTCGCTGCTGCAAGGCAGATCAGTGAGCTTCTCGGAGTTCCTTGGGCGGAGCAAGCTGCATTCGGTCCCTTCTCACCGGTCTACGTCAGTTCGTCGTTGACTCTAGATTTTGACGAATGGCCCGAACCGATTCCAAAGCAGCACTATTGCTTCCGCGTCACAGACGAGGGGTTTGATGCGATCCTTGGTCGTATCAAAGCCGCGGGTCTGCCCTACAGAAGTACCCCAACTGGACAAAACGACAACGAGATCAATCACGCCTTCGGCGGCAGGCTCGTGTACTGGAGCGAGCCAGATGGCCACGCCTGGGAAATTCTCACTGTCAGCTACGCAAGGTCAACCGCGCCTCCTGCTGCGAACAGCGACGGCTAACCGTTCATTCAACCCTGCGGTGATGCCGACCGCAAAGAAGCCGGGCAAGAAGTCGCGGATGGACGGTGTGCTTCAGCACGACGTTGCGTGGCACTCGCGGCGGGCCGGAGGCCGAACCGGTCGCTCAAGCCGTCTTGTGTCGGCAAGCTGCCGGTCGCGGGGCCACTTCAGTGTCGAGCACCTCAGTGGTGGTACCGAAGCTGCGCAAGCAGAAGTGCACCGCCTTCGATCTTGTAGGCGATCCGGTGCTCGTCGTTGATGCGCCGCGACCAGTAGCCGGAGAGTGCGTGTTTCAGAGGCTCGGGTTTTCCAACTCCAGAGAACGGCTCGCGCTGGACTTCCGCAATCAGCTTGTGGATCCGCTCCACCATCTTTCTGTCTTGCTTCTGCCAGTAGAGATAGTCTTCCCATGCCTCGTCGGCAAGGATCAGCTTCACTTGGCCAGTCTGCGCCCAAACTGACCCCTGAATCCCGCCTTCATCCCCGCTTGCACGCCGCCCGTTCTGGCCTAGAGTGTGGCCCGATGGACCCTCACGTCCCCACCTGCTCCATGGCCATGATGAATACCTATCCCTCCTTGCGTCGCACGCGCCTGTGCGTGCTGTTGTCCGCCGTTGCGCTGGTCAGCGCCTGCGGCGGTGGCGGCTCGTCCAGCTCCGACACGACGACACCGACCACGCCCACCACCCCGACGACCCCCACGGTGCCGTTGACCACGCTGGCCAGCACCACGGTCAGCGGCGTGGTCGCGACCGGTGCGCCGATGGGCGCAGCCACGCTGCGCGTGATCGATGCGGCAGGCGCGGCCGTGATGCTGCTGGACGCTGCCGGGGCGCAGACCGCCACCGCGCAGGCCAGTGCCTCCGACGGGTCCTACCGCCTCACGCTGGCGTCGAACCAGCAGCGCCTGCCGCTGCTGCTGCAGGCGGTGGGGGTGGACGCCAGTGCCACGCCGCAGGTGCTGCATTCGCTGCTGACCGGCAGCGCCGCGCCGCTGACCAGCCACGTCACGCCGCTGACCAATGCCGCGGTGGCGCAACTGCTTGGTTCCGATCCGCGCCTGGTGTTCGCCAAAGGCACGGCAGCGGCCGATACGCTGAACGTGCTGACGGTGGCCAAGGCGGTGACGGCAGCGGCCGACCAGGTGAAGACCATCACCAAGACCAATGTGGCCGACGTCAAGCTCGCGACCACAGTCGACCTGTTCGGCGACACGAGCTTCGTCGCCAACAAGACCGGGCAGGACCTGTTGCTCGAAGCGCTGCGCATCCAGATCGTCGGCGACAACGCCGGCACGCAGCAGCTGCAGTTCGCCAACAAGTTCAAGGCGCCCGAGGTGCTGGTCGATCTGACGGCCGCCCGCACGGCGTTGCTGACGGCGTCGGCCACCACGGCCACGCCAGCGAGCCTGGCCACGGCGCTGGCGCCGTCGATCACCTCGACGGTGAAGGCCACCACCAGCGCCAACACCAGCCTGGCCAACATCGGCACGATCGACGCGCTCACCGCCGTGCTCAACCAACTGATCGCACGGGGTTCCTCGGCGACCGAGTTCGGCGCCTCGGCGGCGCTGGCGACGGCCTATGTCAGCTACAACGGCCGTAGCCGCAGCGACACGGCCAACACGCTGGCCGCCTACGCGGTCGACAACACGCAGCTCGGCCGTCTGCAGGTGGTGGGCTGCGCCACCGACCCGGTGCCGACGACCGGCTGCCTGCGGCTCAACGTGTCGGCGCTGGTGACCACCACCGCCGGTGCCGTGGTCGGCGTGTTCAACGACACACTCACCTACACCAAGCCCGCGACCGGCGTGACCCCTGCGACGCAAGGCTGGGCCCTGGCGGGCAACGGTCTGGGCACCGCATTCCAGGTCGCGCCGGCCAGCCACATGCGGTTCACGGCGGCCGGAGCGGCCGTGCCGTCCACGGTGGCGTTGCCCAACCCCGCGCTCGGCGTGCAGGTGCAGGTGCGCGGCGTCAACTACGCCAGCCCTGCCGGCAGCGTGATCGACAACGCCTTCGTCCAGGTGCCGAGCGGCTACAACGTGCGGTTCTCGAACTGCGCTTTGCAGGACCTGTGCATCAACACCGCCGGCACGCCGCTGCTGCCGCTCGCGCCCAGCGGCGCGGTGCAGGACACCCTGGTCGGGCCCGGCACCGTGACCGGCTGGTCCGGCGGGCAGGATGCCGTGCGCGGCGCCAGGTTCAGCGCCAGCTACGCACTGGCTTCGGCTCCAGCCGCCACGCTGACGCAGAGCGCCACTCTCGGCGCCGACGTGCCCACCGCGCCCGACAGCGGCAGCTTCCCGCTGCCCGACACCCTGCCCACGGCCGCGAGCCTGGCGCAGGGCGCCACCGTCTCCTGGGGCACCTGGGCCCAGGCCCATCCGAACATGCGGGTCTTCATGGTCCGCAGCGTGGCGACGTCAACCGCCCAGGCGGCTTCGCTGGTCGATGCAGCGCCGGCGCTGGGCAGCACCCAGGTGGCACTCGCTGCAAATGCCGCGCCCAGTGCCAGCGGCTACCAGCTCTGGCTGGGGGCGCAAGACACGTTGGGCCGCCGCTTCTTCAGCAGCATCACCTTGCCTTGAAGGGCCAGATGTGGCGCTGGGCAAAGCGCGGCCCCCAGTTGGAGGCCTCGCTTGCCCTAGTCTTGTCTTTCCCACGGAGCCACGCATGGCCGCATCACCAGTCAGCCACACCGACGGCGCGGCCGTCGTCATCACCCACCGCGTGCGCAGCGACAAGCATGGCGCGTACGAGCGCTGGCTCGACGAGATCGCGCCGCTGTGCCGCTCGTCGCCTGGCTACCTCGACTGGCATATCGTGCGCCCGATCGCGGGCGTCACCGAAACCTACACGGTGATCATCAGGTTCGACACCTCCGAACACCTCAAGCACTGGATGCAGTCGGCCGAGCGCAGTCGGCTCGTCGAGAAGGTCCGCCCGTTGTTCGTGGGGGCCGATGATTTCTACATCAGCAGCGGGCTCGACTTCTGGTTCACGCCCTCGGGCGCCAAGGCGAAGTTGCCGGTCCGCTGGAAGCAATACCTGCTCACCTGGTCGGCCATCTACCCGCTGGCGCTGGCTGTGCCCCTGGTGGTTGCGCCTGCACTGCGCCTGCTGGGCGTGCCGGACAGCCTGCCGATCACCACACTGGCGGTGACGGCCGTGGTGGTCTTCCTGATGGTCTATGTCGTGATGCCGCGTTATACGCGTCTGGTGCAGCGGTGGCTGTTCACCTAACGCGCTGTGGTCGGCAATGGCGGCCCGCACATCCGCCTGCACGCACCATGTGCTGAGTCAGGCGCCAAGCCAACGGCCCACCGCTTCTTTCAGGAACGCGGCGTCCGCCGGGTTGCGCTGTGGATTGCCCGCCAGGTGACCCCAGACGCTGGGGATCGGCAGCAGTTCGGCATGGCGCAGATGCCGCGCCTCGAGTTCGTTGTCTTCGACGCGGAAGTACAGGTCGGTCGCGCCGGGCATCAGCAGCACGCGGGCGCGGATCGAGGCCAGTGCCGCGGCCAGGTTACCGCCGAAGCGCTCGCCGGCGCTGATGTCCGCGTGGGTCCACGTCGTCAGGTGCGCATACAGGTTCGCCGGATCGCGCTGTGCGAAGCGCGGCTCCCAGTTGGCTTTCAGGAACGTCTGCAGATCGGCCGCACCGAAGGCGCTGCAATGCAGCTGCTCGCGGTAGAACGACTGGCTGAGCGCCCAGCCCGCGTAGACGCGTCCGAAGGCGTGCAGGCTGGCTTCGGGGCGCCCGCCGAAGCGCCCTTGGCCCAGATGTTCCGGTGCCGCACGCAGCACGGCCAGCAGGCCATCGAGGAACACCTGGTTGTGCGGCGCGGTGCGCGCACTGCCGCAGCAGACGATGGCCCGCTCGACCTGGTCCGGGAACAGCGTCGCCCAGTGGTAGGCCTGCTGCGCGCCCATCGACCAGCCGTAGACGCACGCGACCTGCCCGATGCCGAACTGCGCCGCCAGGAACTGCTGCTGGGCGCGCACGTTGTCGGCGGCCGTCACCAGCGCGGGGTACTGCGGATCGTTCGAAGGACTCGATGACAGCCCGTTGCCGAACATGTCGGGGATCACGATGAACCAGCGCGTCGGGTCGAGCACGCCCTGCGGGCCGATCAGCCATTCGATGTCACCGTGCTGCGCTGCAAAACTCGTCGGGTAGACGATGACGTTGTCCCGCCGGGGCGACAGCGTGCCGAACGATTTCCAGCTCAGGCGCGCGTCGCGCAGCACGCTGCCGGATGCAAGCGTGAGGTCGCCGAGCGCGTGCACGCCGGTCTGTGTGGGGTAGTCCATGGTGGTGGTTGGGCAGTGAGGGTGCCGGCAGTATCGGCTTCAGGCCAGCCGCGCGCTGATCCAGTCGGCCGCCAGCAGCAGTGCATCGTCGTGCCCCTTCGGCGCCAGCAACTGCACGCCCAGCGGCAGCCCGCGCGGACCGGTGGCCGCGGGCAGCGCGACCGCCGGCGCATGCAAAGCCGTCCAGGCGCGGCACAGCTTCGGGTCGCCGGTGCCGGTGGTGGCCAGCGGCGCTTCGCCCAGCGCGGCCGGGCCGAGCCAGGCGCCGTAGCCTTCGAAGGCGCGCGCGAAGTCGGCACGCGCCTGCGCGATCTGCGCGAGGCAGCTCTGGTAGTCGGCCGTGCGCACCCGCTGGCCCTGCTCGCACAGCGCGAAGAAGGCGCTGCTGAGATCGGCTCGGTGGTGGTCGCACTCGAACACGTAGGCCCTGCAGGCTTCGTAGGCCATCACCGTGCGCTGCGCTTCTTCGAGCGGCGCGAAACTGGGGGGCAGGGTGATGTTGTCGACCACGGCGCCAGCGCGGCTGAGCTGCGACGCCATGGCCTCGACCGCCGCGCGCGCGGCGGGTTCCAGCTGGTCCCAGTCCGGCGTGCGCACGAGGCCGATGCGCGGCGGCCCCGAGGCAGGCGATGCCGGCGCCGGCTCGGGCGTGCGCATCAGCAGCACGTCGCGCACCAGCCGCAGGTCTTCCACCGAGCGTGCCAGCACGCCCAGGCTGTCCAGGGATTCGGCGAACGGGCGGATGCCCGACAGGCTGAATTCGCCATGGCTGGCCTTGTAGCCGGCCACGCCGCAGAACGCGGCCGGACGCACCAGTGAGCCCGCTGTCTGCGAGCCGAAGGCCAGTGGCACCATGCCGTCGGCCACGGCCGCCGCGGACCCGCTGGACGAACCGCCCGGCGTGGCGTCGAGCTGGTGCGGGTTGCGCGTCTTGCCGGCAGCGAAGTAGGCGAATTCGGTGGTGACCGTCTTGCCCAGCACGATGGCGCCCGCCCTGCGGCAGGCCGCCACACAGGCCGCGTCCCAGGTTGGCTGGCGCCGCGCGTAAGGCGCAAAGCCCAGGCCGGTCGGCATGTCGTGCGTGTCGATGATGTCCTTCACGCCGATCGGCACGCCGTGCAGCAGGCCGGTGGGACTGGTGCAGTCGGCGGCACGTGCCGCTTCGAGCGCGCGCTCGGCATCGAGCCAGGTCCAGGCGCCGACCTCGTGCTCACGCACCGCAATGCGGTCCAGGCAGGCGCGCACCAGTGCTTCGGAGCTGAGCGTGCCGGCGCGGATGCGGCGCGCGGCCTCCGCCGCCCCCAGCGCCGTGTCGTGCAGGCGGCCCACTCGGCTCGGGGCAGTCATCTCAGTGATCCCTGGCGCTGCGCGCCACCCGCAGCCGAGGGAACAAGGGCCGCCAGCGCAATGACGAAGGCCGTGGAGCAGGCCATGCCAGGGCACCCGCGGAACGGGCTTCGCCCGGCCGCTGGGTGCGCCCCTTGAGGGGGATGGGTCGGGCTACACGCAGTGAGCCCGGCCAAACGGGGTGGTTTCACTTCAGGCAGCCCCGTGGCGGATCTTCTGGTCGTCGGGTACCACGTCGCCGTTCAGCACCATTGGCTCGCCATCGAGGTAGAGGCTCGCGCCCTTCATCGCGATGTCCAGGTGCGCGGGCGTGGCGCGCGCACCGCCCACGTCGGTGTTCGGTCCGGTGGACCACAGCACATTGCCATAGAAGGCGCGGCCGTCCTGACCGATGGCCGATTCCTTGTTGATGAGGCTCAGGCCGTTCCACAGCGCCATCTCGTCCAGGCCCCAGCCGATGTGCGCCATCGCATAGGCGTCCGGGTCGTTCCATGCGGCCATGAAGTGCGCCAGGTGTTCGGCGTCGAAGCCGCCCGCGATGTCGGTGATGAAGCCCTTCTTCACCGTGATGCGGACTTCGCTGCGCACGAATTCCTTGAACGGAAAGATGATGTCGCCGGCGCGCAGCACGATCACGCCCTCGCTCTGGCCTTCGTTCGGCCAGGTGTAGGCGAAGGCGCCGGGGAAATGGTCCCAGCGGCCCGGCTGGTCGGTATAGCCGTACTGCAGGATCGGCGTCTTCGAATACTGGCCGAGCTGGTAGGTGAGGTCGGTGCCGGCAGGGCTGGTGATGCGCAGCTGCGAGGCCGCGGCGATGCGGCGGCCCGCGGCTTCCACCCGCGGGCGGCTCTGCGGCCGCGCGATCATGCGCGCCAGGATGTCCGGCGGCTCCACCACCATCAGCACGCGTGTGCCGGCCTTCTGGATCTCGAGCTGTTCGGGTGAATGCAGCAGGCCGACCAGGTCGACCAACATGTGCGTGCGCTTCAGGATCTCCACGCCGCTCCTGTGGCCCGTGAGCGGCGTGATGCCCCACAGCGCACCCTGCGCGGTGGTGGGTGTGCTCTTGCCCGACTGCATCGGCTGCGGCAGGTGCAGCTGGAACACCTCGGCGCCGAGCTGCTGTCCGGCGGCGACGAAGGCCTCGATGTAGTCGCGCCGGCTGTGGGGCCCGCTCAGCACCGCCATCACCTCGCCCTCGTGGACCTTGCACAGTTCCAGCTCGCGACGGAACAGGCTCAAGAGATCGATTGCACTCATCTTCAACTCCTCAGGTTGTCAAAACCGCTCGCGGCAGGTCGTCGCGTCGTATTGGTACACCCACTCCGCCTTGATGCCGACGGCGTTGGGATTCTTCTCCTGCTCCGCCTTGAAGGCCTCGTTGCGGCGGCGCAGCTCGTCGGGCGACGACAGGTGGTAGGTACGGCCGCGCTCGCGCGCCTCCAGCTGCACGCGTGCCGTGCGGGGCCGGCGCTCGGCCTCGTAGGCCGCGAGCGCGCGCGGGACGTCCGGGCCGAAGGCGGCCAGCGCCTCGGCCAGCACGTAGCCGTCCTCGATCGCCATCGCGGCCCCCTGCGACAGAAAGGGCAGCATCGGATGGGCTGCATCGCCCAGCAGCGTGGCACGGCCCTGGGACCAACGCTCCATCGGGTCGCGGTCGAACAGGCCCCATTTGTAGACCGTGTCGGGGTCGGCACGGTGGAAGAGTTCGATCAGGTTGCGATGCCAGCCGGGATAGGCGGCGAGCATCTCTTCCCGGGTGCTCTTGACGCTCCACGATTCCTCCACCCACGCGCTGCTCTCGGCGATCGCGACCACGTTGACCTGCATGCCCTTCTTCACGTAGTAGGTCACGATGTGACCCTTCGGGCCCAGCCAGAAGGACGCATCCGGGCTCACGAACGGCAGCGGGTGGTGGTCGACGTCGACCAGTGCGCGCCAGCACATGTGCCCGGTGTAGGTCGCAGGCTCCGTGCCCCACAACGCGTCGCGCACCACCGAGCGGATGCCGTCGGCGCCGACGATCAGGTCCGCCTCGAACGAGCTGCCGTCGTGGAAGGTCGCGACCGCCCGCTCGCCTTCTTGCCGTATCCCCGTGCTTTGCACGCCGAAACTCACGCGTCCGGACGGGATGTCCTTCGCGAGTGCCGCATGCACATCGGCGCGGTGCATGTGGTAGAACTCCGCGCCGAACAGGCGCGGGCAGGCTTCCGCGAGCGGCGTGTAGAACAGCGTGCCGGCGTCGTCCCAGCTGCGCCCGACCATCGCTTCGGGCAGGAAGGCGGTGCGCTCCAGTTCGGGCATCAGGCCCAGCGCGCGCAGCACCTTGACGGCGTTGGGCGTGATCTGCACGCCGGCGCCCACTTCGCCGAAGGAAGATGCCTTCTCGAAGATGTGGTAATCGATACCGGCGCGGTCGAGCGATCGCGCGAGCGCGACGCCGCCGATGCCGCCGCCGATGATGCCGATGCGAGGCGATTCACGCATGGGATGTCTTCCTTTCGCCTGCTGGAGGTGGTGGTGTGGGCGCAGCCTGGCCGCCGAGGTAGGCGGCCAGCAACTCCTTGTCATGCAGCAGTTCGCGCGCGGCGCGCGATGCGGTGATGCGGCCGGTCTCGACGACATAGGCGCGCGAGGCGGACGACAGCGCGTTGTGCACGTTCTGCTCGACCAGCAGCACCGTGACGCCGAGCGAGTTCAGGTCGCGGATCACGCCGAACACCTCGGCGGCCATGCGCGGCGACAGGCCGAGGCTGGGCTCGTCGAGCAGCAGCAGTTCGGGACCGGACATCAGGGCGCGCCCGATCGCCAGCATCTGCTGTTCGCCACCGCTCAGGGTGCCGGCGAGCTGCTGAAGCCGTTCGCGCAGCCGCGGAAAACGTTCGAACACGGTCTCCATGCGCTGTTCGAGCTTGGCGCGGTCACGGCACAGATAGCCGCCCAGCGACAGGTTTTCGGCAACCGACATGGCTGGCCAGACGTGGCGCTCTTCAGGGGACTGCGCGATGCCCAGGCGCACGACCTGGTCGGCGCGCAGACCACCGATGGATTGGCCCTTGAACATGATCTGGCCGCGCGACGGCGCGAGCAGCCCGGAGATCGCGCGCAGCAGCGTGCTCTTGCCCGCGCCATTGGCGCCGATCAGCGCGACCGTTTCGCCGCGCGCCACCTGCAGGCTGACGCCGTGCAGCGCCGCCGTCTTGCCGTAGGCCACGTGCAGGTCCTCGATGGCCAGCAGTGGCGCGTCGGCGGCGTTCCCGGGTGCGGGTGCGGACCTTGCCATCACGCGGCCTCCGTCGCGGCGCTGCCGAGGTAGGCGTCGATCACGCGTTCATCGCCCTGCACCTGCTGCGGCGTTCCCTCGGCCAGTTTCTCGCCGAAGTTCATCACCACCACCCGGTCGGACACACCCATCACGAGGCCCATGTTGTGTTCGACGATGAGCACCGACTGCACGTAGCGGCCCGGCAGGGTGCGCAGGACCTGGCCGAAGCGCGTGGCCTCCTGGCTGTTCAGGCCTGCGGCGGGTTCATCGAGCATCAGGATGCTCGGGCCTGCCGCGAGCGCCAGCGCCACCTCCAGCAGCCTCAGCTCGCCGCATGCCAGCAGATAGGCCGGAGCGTTCAGGCGGGACGCAAGGCCCATCGTGCGAACGATCTCTTCGGCCCGGTCGCGCGAGCGGCGTTCCGCATCGGCGACCTGGCGGCCCGGGAAGAAGGTGCTCCAGAGCGACTGCTTGGCGGCGAGGTACTGCCCGGTGAGCACGTTCTCGAACACCGTCAGCGACTTCAGGATGTTGGTCTTCTGGAAGCTGCGCACGATGCCCTTGCGCGCCATCCGGTAGGGCTTGAGTGCGGTGACGTCTTCACCCCGAAGGCACACGCTGCCGGTATCGGGGGCGTAGAAGCCCGTGATCAGGTTGAAGCAGGTGGTCTTGCCGGCGCCGTTCGGCCCGATCAGGCCGACGATCTCGCCGTCGCCCACATCGAAGCTCATGTCGCGCACGGCATGGTTGCCGCCGAAGGACTTCGACAGTCCGCGCACTTCGAGCATTGCTTTGCTCATGCTGCGCCCTCGTTCGGGGCCGGCGTGGCCGTCGCCGCCGGCGCCAGCCTCTGTTCGCGCCGGCGCAGCAGGAAGCCCATGATGCCGCGTGGCATGAACAGCACGACCAGCATCACGGCCAGACCGAACAATGACAGGCGCAGCTCCTTCACCTCGCGCAGGTATTCCTCGAGGATGGTGACCAGCAGCGCCCCCAGCACCGGGCCCAGCAGCGTTCCCTTGCCGCCGACCAGCACCATGATGATCATGCTCACCATGAACGAGAAGCCGAAGACCTCCGGCCCGACGAACGAGATGTAGTGCGCATAGAACCCGCCCGCCATGCCGGTGAGCGTGGCGCCCAGGCCCAGTGCGAGCAGCGCGTAGCTCAGGGGACGGATGCCGATGGACTGCGCCACGTACCGGTTCTCGCGCACCGCGACCGCGGCGCGGCCGGCGTTCGAATAGACGAAGCGGTACGAGAGGTACAGCGTGAGCGCGACCAGCACCAGCGCCACGTAGTAATAGAAGCGCTTGCCTGCGAGGCTCGTCGCATCCGCCAGCAGTGCGGGCTGCGCAATGCCGGCGATGCCCATCGGCCCGTTGGTGAGGCCGATCCAGTTGGCCGCCGCCAGGCGCAGCACTTCGGCGAACGACAGCGTCACGATCACGAAGAACGGACCCTGCAGGCGCAGCGTGATGCCGCCCACGATGAGGCCGGTGATGCCGGCGCAGATGCCCGCTGCCGGGATCGTCGCCCACATCGGCCAGCCGAGATGGGTGGAGACCAGCGCCGCCGTGTACGCGCCCACGCCGAGAAAGGCGGTGTGACCGAGCGAGAACTCGCCCACGTAGCCGACGACCAGGTTCAGGCTCATCGCCAGCACCAGGTAGAACAGCACCATGATGCCGATGTGCAGTAGATACTGGTCGCCGAGTGCCGGCGCGAGCAGCGCGGCGAGCAGCACCACGGCGATGAGCCCGTTGCGTTCCAGCGTCTTCATGCTCTTTCGGCCCTGCGTGAGAACAGGCCATAGGGCCGGACGATCAGGATCACGATGACCAGCACGAAGCCGATGATGTCCACCCAGCCGGTGGCGACGTAGCCGCCCCACAGCGCCTCGCTCAGGCCCAGCAGAAGGCCGCCTGCGATCGCGCCGGCAAAGCTGCCCATGCCCCCCAGGATCACGACCACGAAGGCCTTCAGGCTGACCAGCCCGCCGATGGAGACCTGCGCCGAGTAGATCGAGCCCAGCAGCATGCCGGCGGCGGCGGTGATCACGGTCCCCAGCGCGAAGGTGCTGGCGTAGACGTTGGCCGAGCGGATGCCCGCGAGCTGCGCGGCCATCGGATCCTGGAAGGTCGCGCGCATGGCGCGGCCCAGCCGCGTGCGGTGGATGAGCAGCCACGATGCCGCGATCAGTGCGGCGCAGGTGACCACCGCGAAGAGCCGCGCCTTGGTGACGACCACGCCGCCGATGAACACCGCGCCCGGCGCCATCGGGCCTTCGACTTTCAATGGTGCCGTCCCCACCGCCAGCAGCGCGGTGTTGGTGAGGAAGATCGACATGCCGATGGTCAGCAGGATGCCGGCTTCTTCGCCCTGGTCGCGCACGCGCTCGATCAGGAAGCGGTCGACCAGCCAGCCGAACGCCCCCATGATGAGCGCCACCAGCACCAGGCTGGAGAAGAAATCCAGGCCGAGCCGGGTGGTGGTCCACCAGCCCAGCACGCCGCCCAGCATGTAGAGCTCGCCGTGCGCGAAGTTGACCACGCGCATCAGGCCGAGGATCAGGGTCAGACCCAGCGCTGACAACGCATAGAAGGCACCGACGACGAGACCGTTGCTGGCGAATTGCAGGAACGTCTGCATGGGGCGGATGCCGTGACGTCAGGGCTTGCCGGTTTCCGTCATCGTGACGACCGTGGGCTCCTTGCCCTTGATCTGCACCAGCACGACCGTGTAGCCGTAGCCCTCTCCCTTTTCGGTGAAGCGGTAGTGGCCGTTGGGCGCCGCATAGTCGGTCTTGTACAGCGCGTCGCGGATCGCCTCGGGCTCCGCCTTTCCGGCCCGCGTGATGCCCTGCATGATGATGTTCAGCGCGTTGTAGCCGGCGGCGCTGTACTTGCCCGGCTTGTCCTTGTAGGCGGCAGCGAAGCGGTTGACGAAGTCCTTGTTCGCATCGGTCGGAATGCTGGACGCATACGGAACGGCGGCGTAGATGCCTTCGGAGGCCGGGCCCGTCAGGTTGATGAAGTCGGGCGTGGCCCACGAGCCCACGCCGAACAGCTTGGTCGTGAGGCCGAGCTCCTTGTACTGCTTGACGAAGATCGCGCCGTCCTGCGTTTCGGCGGCGACGAATACGCCGTCGGCCTTGCTCGCGGCCAGCTTGGTCAGCAGGGTGTAGTAGTCGGTCGTGCCGTGGTCGTAGTACTCCTTCATCGCCGTCTTGACGCCGAGCTTCTCGAGCTCCTTGGCAAAGTCCTCCACGCTGCCGCGGCCCCAGTCGTCGTTGACGCCGATGTAGGCCACGTTCTTCAGTTGCAGCTTCTCTGCAAGGATCTTGCTGAAGGTGACGGACAGCAGGCGATCGGTTTCCGCGGAGCGGAAGAACCACTTCATGCCCTTGTCGGTGAGATCGGCCTTGGACGACACGCCCGTCAGCAGCGGAACCCGGTACTTCTCCGCCAACGGCATCACGGCCGCGGTAGCGGTGCTGCAGAACGCACCGGCGATCACCGGCACCTTGTCGCGCTGGATCAGCTTTTCTGCCGCACTCACCGAATTCGCCGGCTTGCACTGGCCGTCTTCGACCACGAGTTCGATCTTCTTGCCGAGCACGCCGCCCGCGGCGTTCTGCTTGTCCACCGCAAGTTTGGCCCCGTTGACGAAAGCGATGCCGTTGTAGGCGACCGAGCCGGTCAGGGGCTGGATCACGCCGACCTTGATCGTTTCTTGCGCGTGGGCCACGCCGCATCCGGCGCCGAGGGCTGCCAGCATGAGAAATGCACTGCGAAATCTAGTCATGAATTGCTCCAGTTGCGATCGGCCGAGGAAGCCTAACGTGAAATAATTAACCAGTCAATTAATAAAAGTCCGCAGGGTTTGAAGCATCATCCATGCCATGCAATTTCGGAGCCGCCGCGGCGTGCGCACAGGCGTTTGCCGCCAGCCGCCGGCAGGCAGGCACCAAGTTGGATCGCAGCAGACATGGAGCCGGCCGGAGGCCGGCTCCGTCCCGGTGCGCTGCCGTGCCATCATCGATACCGGTGAACCACCGAGATCTCGTCCAAAGAAGCAGATGACACGCACGAACACGATCACCGGCCGGCGCGGCGCGGCCACCAAGCGACCCGTCGCCGCCGGTCGCAAGAAAAGGAAGCCGGGTCGCCCCGAGGGCACGAGCACCGTGCGCGAGACCATCCTCGACACGGCAGAGCGCATGTTCGCCGATCTGGGCTATGCGGGCACCACGCTGCGCGAGATCGCTGAGGATTCGAAGGTCACGCAGGCGCTCATCAACTACTACTTCGGCTCCAAGTTCGGCTTGTTCGAGGAGGTGTACCTGCGCCGTGCGGTCGAGATCGCGGCCGAGCGCATGGTCAACCTGGCGGCGCTGAACGACGGCTGGGCCACCAGCGGCAAGCCACCGGCGCTGCGCGACATCGTGCGCTCCTTCCTGCTGCCCACCCTGGCCCTGCGGGCCACGCCGCAGGGGCGCAATTTCCTGCGGCTGCAGTCGCGGCTGCACACCGAGCCGCCGCAGATCTCGTACAAGCTACGCACCAACGCCTATGACGAATCCACGCGCAGTTATGTGCTGCTGCTGCAGAAGCTACGGCCCGAGCTGACCGCGCTCGACGCGCACTGGCGCATCACGATGATGATCGGCACCTATCTCTATGCCTTCTCGGACACGCACCGCATGGAAGAGATGGTAGGCGGCACCTACGATCCCGGAGATTCGGCGGAAATCATGGAGCAGGTCACGCGCTTCGTGACCGGCGGGCTGCAGGCAGACTGAGGTTTGCTGATGCGCGCCTCGTCCGCGAGGCCAAAAAAAGAAGCCGGCGTAAGCCGGCTTCAAGTTTCTTGGAGATGCTTGTTCGCGTTATGCCGCAGCCAGCACCGGCCTGAGCGGCCGGCTGGCGAACAGCCAGGCGCGGCGCAGCACGGCGGGCGACCAGCTTTCTTCGGGGATCAGCAGCCAGCGCTGCCGGCGCATCGCGGTGCCCAGGTCGGTGCGGCTGGTCATCACGCTCATCGGGATCGCCAGCAGCAAGGGCAGGCCCACCGGCAGCAGCCAGACCAGGGCGCTCGGGTCGATCAGCGAGATGCCTACGGCCAGCAGCGCGATCACGCCGCTCATCGGCGCCAGGCTGCGGGCGGCATCGCGCCAGCGCAGGGCCACGGCGTCGCGCGGAGGCGACTTCCAGTCGAGCTTGATGCCGGTCAGCGCCACCAGCACGAACAGCGAATGCGCCAGCATGCGCACCGGCGACTGCAGCATGGCCAGCACGCTTTCGAGCGATGCGCTCTTCACCAGGCCGAGCGTGCCACCATAACGGCGTTGTTCGCCCTGCACCAGCACGGCGGCCATGCCCAGCAGGCGCGGCAGGAACAACATCGACAGCGTCCAGGCCCACAGGCCGGCCAGCTCGGCGGGCAACGCATCCCAGGCGCCGGCCACGGTGTGCAGGCCCATGGTCTGCGGGCTGCCCGACAGCCACAGCGCGGTGCCGAGCGTCATGAAGGCCAGCCACAGCGGCGCCGACAGGTACGACATCGCGCCGGTCATGAACATCGTGCGGTGCACGCCGGCGAAGCCGGGCTCGGCCATCAGGCGGGCATTCTGCAGATTGCCCTGGCACCAGCGGCGGTCGCGTTGCAGTTCGGACAGCAGATCCGGCGGCTGCTGTTCGTAGCTGCCCACCAGGTCGGCCACCAGCCACACGTGGTAGCCGGCGCGGCGCATCAGCGCGGCTTCGACGAAATCGTGCGACAGGATGTCGCCGGCCAGGCCGCCCTTGCCCTTGATCGGGGCCAGCGCGCAATGCGCCATGAAGGGTTCGACGCGCAGGATCGCGTTGTGGCCCCAGTAGTGCGATTCGCCCAGTTGCCAGAACTGCATGCCCAGCGTGAACAGCCGGCCGGTCATGCGCGACGCGAACTGCTGTGCACGCGCATGCAGCGTCTGGTGGCCGATCGATTGCGTCGCGGTCTGGATGATGCCGGCGCGCGGATGGGCTTCCATCAGCTTGACCATCGCGTTCAGGCAGTCGCCGCTCATCACGCTGTCGGCATCCAGCACCACCATGTAGCGGTAGTCCTTGCCCCAGCGGCGGCAGAAGTCGGCCACGTTGCCCGACTTGCGGTGCACGCGGCGCTTGCGCAGGCGGTAGTAGACCTCGATCGGTGCGGCGTCGGAGTGGGTGGCGAGGGTGGAGCGCAGGTCTTCCCAGGCGGCGCGTTCGGCCTTCTGCGTCGCCGGGTCGTTGCTGTCGGACAGCACGAACACGTCGAACGAACGACCGGTACCGGTGGCCAGCACCGATTCGCAGGTGGCGCGCAGCCCGGCGAACACGGTGGCCACGTCCTCGTTGCAGATCGGCATGATGATCGCAGTGCGCGCGTCGGCCGGCATCGCGTGGTCACGCACCTCGCGCGCCGACAGCGCATGCGCGTCGCCGCGCAGCACGACCATGAAGCCCATCACTGCGGTGGCGAAGCCCGACACCACCCAGGCCGACAGCAGGCCGAACAGCGCGAGCTGGCCGACTTCGAGCCAGATGTTGTCGTAGTCCGGCTGCACGGCGGCGAACAGGCCGGTGGCGACGGCCGTGCTCAGCAGCACGGCGATCAGCAGCGTGAGCCGGCGGGTGCTCGCGGCGCGTTGCCAGGCTTCGGGTGCAGCGTCGGCCGGCGCCGCAGCCTGGGCGCGGCGGGCGCCTGGCAGCGACATCAGCAAGGCCGTGCCCAGACTGTTCCAGAACCCGCGCCAGGGGCGCGGTGTCATCGAACCGCGGTTCACCGGCGGCGCGGTTACCGAATTCGGGTGGCGTTCCTCGACGACGGGGCTGCGTTGCTTGTTCCAGGAGCGGCCGGGAATCTGCCGTCCGACGCGTGCGAAATGCTGTTGGTCCATGGCGGGCTCGCGGTGGAGAGGGGGGGCGGAGGACTTCATATGCGTCCTGTACCGCAAACCCCGTGCCATGCCAAAAAGTCTAATAAAATCAACAGCTTGCGCGCGATTTTGAGGGACTGGGCCGGATCGGGCCCCGGCAAGCGCTCAAAACGGCTGTTTTTGTCGCCGGACAGCGACAACCCCCTGCCGGTCAAAGAAAAAACTCTTTGCCGACAAGCACTTGCACCCGTCGCTAGGAAGCGACAGGGTCGCCGGCACCGCCCACGGCATCGCCCTTGAACAGGCCCGGCGTGAGTTCGTGTTTCTGCATCAGCCGGTAGAACTCGGTCCGGTTGCGGTCGGCCAGCCGTGCGGCATCGGCTGCGTTGCCGTCGGTCAGCTTCAGCAGGCCGACCAGGTAATCGCGCTCGAACTTGCGTTTGGCATCGGCGTAGTTCAGCACCTCGATCGCCGGCGAACGCAGCGCCCGCTGCACCAGCGCCAGCGGCACCAGTGGCGTGGTCGACAGCGCACACACCTGCTCGACCACGTTGTGCAGCTGGCGCACGTTGCCCGGCCAGGCGGCGGTGGTCAGTGCCTTCAGCGCCTCGGGCGCAAAGCCGCTCAGGCGTTTGTTGTACTTGCCGGCCAGCCGCTTCAGGAAGTGGTGCGCCAGCAGCGCGATATCTTCGCGGCGCTCGCCCAGGGCGGGCAGCGTCAGCGTGACCACGTTGAGCCGGTAGTACAGGTCTTCGCGGAACTGGCTCGCCGCCATCGCCACCTCCAGGTCGCGGTGCGTGGCCGACAGGATGCGCACGTCGACCGGAATCGACTGGCTCGAACCCAGCGGCCGCACCGCGCGTTCCTGCAGCACCCGCAGCAGCTTGACCTGCAGCGCTGGCGGCATGTCGCCGATTTCGTCGAGCAGCAGCGAGCCGCCGTCGGCCGCCTGGAACAGGCCCTTGTGGTTGCTCACCGCGTCGGTGAAGGCGCCGCGCACGTGGCCGAACAGCTCAGATTCGAGCAGCGCCTCGGGGATGGCGCCGCAATTGACGGCGATGAACGGCTTGCGTGCACGCGGGCTCGCGCGGTGGATCGCACGGGCCAGCAGCTCCTTGCCGCTGCCGCTTTCGCCCAGCAGCAGCACGCTGGCGTCGGACTGCGCCACCATCTGCGCCTCGGCCAGCACCTCGGCCATGCGGTTCGAGCGGCTGACGATCTCTTCGCGCCAGGCATCGTCGCCACCACGCGGCGTGGGCGTGGCCGGCAGGCCCATCGCCAGCGCCTGGGCGATCTTCTCCAGCAGCGCCTTGCCGTCGAACGGCTTGGTCAGGTAGGTGAAGACGCCGCGCGAGGTGGCCTCCACCGCGTCGGGAATCGTGCCGTGCGCGGTCAGCAGGATCACCGGCAGCGCGGGGTGGCGGGCGCGTACCAGGTCGAACAGCGCCAGCCCGTCGCGGCCCGGCAACTGCACGTCGCTCAGCACCAGTTGCGGCTGCTCGATGTCGAGCTGGTTCAGCGCCGCCTCGGCCGAGCCGACGGCCGTGACGCGGTAGCCCGCAGCCGTGAGCCGCATCGACAGCAGGCGCAGCATGTCGGCGTCGTCGTCGACCACCAGGATGTGGGCGCGGTGTGTGGCTGCGGCGTTCTCGGGTGGCATGGTGTCGGGTACGTCTACGGGGGGCTCAGCGGCCGCTCAGGGCGTCGCCGGGCGCGGCGCGCCGCCGTTCGGGGCGGCGAGGGCCGGGGCGGCCGGCCGCGCGGTCAGGCTGCGCTCGATCGCGCGCACGGCCTCCAGCCGCTCGTTCAGCAGGTCGATGCGGCGCTGGTTGTCGCGCAGCTGCTGCGACTGGCGTTCGATCTGGTCTTCGAGCCGCTTCTGTTCGGCATAACGCGCGGCGAGCATGCCCGCCAGCGGATGCAGGTGGCGCACGTCGTCACGGGTGTTGGCCAGTACCCGCTGCACCAGCATCTGGGCCCGCGCCTGGTCGGACGGCAGCCGCGTCTGCATCAGCGCCAGCGCCTGCTGCAGATCGTCGTAGGGCTGGCGCTGCGGCTCCGGCAGTTCGGACAGGCGCGTCAGCTCGAGCGTGAGCTCCGGCGGCGCCATGCGCCGCACCCGGTCGGCGTAGGCCAGCAGCGCGACCGCGGCACCGCTGGTGTCCGGCCGCACGCCGCCGGGCTGGCCGCCGCGCACCGGGGTCGCTACGGCCGGCTCGGCGGCCGGTTCGGACGCTGCCACCGGCTCGGCGGGTGCCGGCGGTGGCGTCACCGGGGTCGGCGGCTCCACCGGCAAGACCGGCGGCGGCGGGGGCGGCGGGGGTGGGGGCTGCAGCAGCGCACAACCCGGCAGCACGCCGAGGGCAGCCAGTAGAGGCGCGACGGCGATCAGCAGTCGGAAACTAGACGACATGGGGTAGTTCGATACGGAAATGGGCGCCGGGGCCTCCGGCCAACAGCGTCATCTTGCCACCATGCGCGGCAATGTACTCGTGCACGATCGATAACCCGATGCCGCTGCCGCGTACCGCGCCCTCGGGCTGGCGCTGGCCGCGGTAGAACGGTTCGAAGATGCGCGCGCGGTCGGCGTCGGCGACACCGGCGCCCTGGTCGGCCACGTCGAGCTGCACCAGCTGGTTGCGGCTCGACAGGCGCAGCGTGATGCGGCCGCCCTCGGGCGAGAAGCGGATCGCGTTCGACAGCAGATTCGCCACGGCCGTGCCGAGCTTGTCGGCATCGACCCGCGCGGTCACGCTGTCGCCCTCGATCTGCACCGTGAGCCCGCGGGCGCGCCACTGCAGCCGCTGCGCATCGACCTGGGCTTCGAGCAGCTGCAGCAGGTCGGTGCTCTGGCGCTGCAGTTGCCGCGCCTCGAAGGCTGCGGCATTGAAGCGCAGCAAGGCCTCGATCTGGCCCTGCAGCTGGGCGGTGTTCTGGCGCAGGATGGCCGCCACCTCGCGCTGGTTGGCGTTGAGCTCGCCGGTCACGCCGTCCTCCAGCAGCGACACGCCTTCGCGCAGCGCCGCCAGCGGGGTCTTCAGCTCGTGCGAGATGTGGCGCAGGAAACGCGCCTTGTCGGCGTCGAGTTCGGTCAACCGCAGCCGCAGCCAGTCGAGCTGCTGGCCGATACGGTGCACGTCGGCCGGGCCCTGGATGTCGATCGGCGCGTCGAGCTGGTTCTCGCCCAGCGCGACGATCGCGCGCTCCACCCGCTTGAACGGCCGCGCCAGCCAGATGCCCAGCGCCACCGCCAGCAGCAGCGCCAGCACCACCATGCCGATCACCTGCCGCGTGATCTGCATCCGGCTCGCGTCGAGTTCGGCGTTCAGCGCGCGGCGCCGTTGCTCGATCGCGGCCTGCATCTGCTGGCCGATCTCGGAGTTGAGCGTGTCGAGCTCGCGGAACTCGGCGGCGATCGCCCGCTCGCGCTCCAGCGCCGTGTCGGGCTCGCCCTGCATCAGCTTCAACAGCATCGCCAGCTGGGCGTGCCAGCGTGCCGCCAGCGGTGGCGGCAGGTCGGCCGGCTGCAGGTTCAGCACGATGTGGCGCGCGTCGTTGCTGGTCTCCTCGAAACGCTTGCGCAGCAGGCTGTCGTTCAGGATCAGCGACTGCCGTGCCGACCGTTCCATCGTCGCGCTGCGCTCGGTCAGCTGCTGCGAGGCGCCGTGCAGTTCGAGCGCGCGCGCCGCGAAGCCCGAGCTGCGGGCCATCAGCTGGTCGAAGGTGAACACGGCGCGCAGCGCCACGCCGCCGAGCAGCGTCGCGATCAGCAGGAAGGCCAGCAGCAGCAGCTGGCGGAACGAACCTCTGAGCAGGTTCACGTGAGGGCGGTCTCCCGCGTCAGCACCTCGCCGCGCAACGAATACGACATCGCCTCGGTCACCGTCACGTCGATCATCTGGCCGGCCAGCCGCGGCGAGCCCTTGAAGTTGACGACGCGGTTGCACTCGGTGCGGCCCATCATCTCGGGCTCGGTACCGTTCGAGCGGCGCGACGGCCCCTCGACCAGGATGCGCTGCACCGTGCCAACGCGGCGGGCCGCCACGGCGCGCACGTTGGCATCGATCACGCCCTGCAGGTGCTGCAGCCGGCGCAGCTTGTCGGCATGCGGCGTGTCGTCGTGCAGGTTGGCCGCCGGCGTGCCCGGGCGCGGGCTGAAGATGAAGCTGAAGCTGTTGTCGAAGCCGATGTCGTCGATCAGCTTCATCATCTTGCCGAAGTCCTCCTCGGTCTCGCCGGGGAAACCGACGATGAAGTCGCTGCTCATCGCCATGTCGGGCCGGATGGCGCGCAGCTTGCGCACGGTCGACTTGTATTCCATCGCCGTGTAGCCGCGCTTCATCGCCATCAGGATGCGGTCGGAGCCGTGCTGCACCGGCAGATGCAGATGGCTCACCAGCTTGGGCACGCGGGCGTACACGTCGATCAGGCGTTGCGTGAACTCGTTCGGGTGGCTGGTGGTGTAGCGGATGCGCTCGATGCCGGGGATGTCGGCCACGTACTCGATCAGCGTCGCGAAGTCGGCGATCTCGCTGCCCGCGCCCATCTTGCCGCGGTAGGCGTTGACGTTCTGGCCCAGCAGCGTCACCTCGCGCACGCCCTGGTCGGCCAGGCCGGCGATCTCGACCAGCACGTCCTCGAACGGCCGCGACACCTCTTCACCGCGGGTGTAGGGCACCACGCAGTAGCTGCAGTACTTGGAGCAGCCTTCCATGATGCTGACGAAGGCGGTCGCGCCCTCGACCCGGGCCGGCGGCAGGTGGTCGAACTTCTCGATCTCGGGAAAACTGATGTCGACCTGCGGCTGGCCGAGCCGCGTGCGGGCCTCCAGCATCTCGGGCAGGCGGTGCAGCGTCTGCGGGCCGAACACCACGTCGACATAGGGCGCCCGCGCGATGATGGCCGCGCCCTCCTGGCTGGCCACGCAGCCGCCCACACCGATGCGCACGCCCTTCTTGGCCAGGTGCTTCACCCGGCCCAGGTCGGAGAACACCTTCTCCTGCGCCTTCTCGCGCACCGAGCAGGTGTTGAACAGGATCAGGTCGGCCTGCTCCACGTCCTGCGTCGGCTCGTAGCCCTGCGCGGCGTTCAGTACGTCGGCCATCTTGTCCGAGTCGTACTCGTTCATCTGGCAGCCGAAGGTTTTGATGAAGACTTTCTTGGCCATGGGGATTTCTCGCTGGTGTTCTCTCGAAGGAAGGCGGCCTGACGCGGGATGCATCGGCGGCGGCAGGGTGCCGTGGCAACGGCGGCGCGCGGGCGGCAACTGTGCCGCCACAGCGGCTACTGCTGGTATTTCGGCAGCTGGTCGAACGGGGTCTTGCCGTCGTCGTACGGCACACGCGGCGGGTCGGACTCGAACACGAAGTTGCGTTCGGGCCGTGCGCCGGGCAGCTTCAGGGCCGCTTCGGCCTCGTTCAACAGCCACACCTCGTGGATCAGGCCGTTGGACTCGCGCACATAGTTCACCACCAGCCGTTGCCCGACCAGGTTGCCCGACATCACGAGACCGTTGTCCGGATTGCGGATGCGCGCGCCGGGCGACATGCGGTCGGCCCGACCGTCAAGCAGCACCTGCGGCGGCGCCGTCACCTGCAGGACGCCGCGCAGCGCGTTCTTGGGGAAGGTGCGGGTCTGCGCCGTGGCGGCGACGGCCAGCAGCGAGGCCACGGCCAGCACCAGCACCTGCACGGTGCGCGCGATGCGTCGCCAGGAAGGGGAGGAAGGGAGAAGGTGGGGTAGGCAGCGGTTCATGGTGTTCATCCAGAGGCTGAGGTCGCCGATTGTAGGTGGCGCCGTGTTCTGCCTGTGCAGTGGCGCCATCGGCCGCCGCGCCCACCTCAGCCGCCGAGCCGCTCCACCTGCGCCGCGAACTGCAGCACCCGCGCATCCTCGTAACGTGGCCCGACGACCTGCAGGCCCACCGGCAGCCCGCGCACGCGCCCGGCCGGCACCGAACAGGCCGGCACGCCGCAGTAGTTGAACAGTGGCGTGAAGGCCGCATGCCCGCGCGGCCCCGCCGGTCGCCCACCGATGGTGGGCGGGCCCAGCTGGTCCAGCGGCCAGGCCGTGACCGGCGTGGTCGGGCACAGCAGCAGGTCGAAGCGTTCAAAGAACTGCAGCAGGCTTGCGCGGATCCGTTCCTTCAGCCGCAGCGCACGTGCCACGTCGGCCGGCGTCACCTGCGCGCCGGCTTCGATCTGCGCGACGAGGTTGGGGTCGATGCGTTCGCGCGCGTCCGCCAGCCGGTCGCCGTACAGCGCGAACAGGCCGGCCTGCTGCAGCACGATCAGCGGATATTCGCGCGCCTCGATCGGCCAGGCCGGGTCGGCGTCGTCGATCTGCCAACCCTCGGCGCGCAAGGCGTCGACGCGGGCCTGCAGCGCGGCCAGCACGTCAGCGTCCACCGCGAAGTCGCAGCCGAGCCGCGGGCTCCAGGCGATGCGGCTGGCGCGGGGCGGCTCGGCGGCGTGCAGCGCACCGGCCGCCACGCCGGCGGCGATCGGCACACCGGCCGGGTCGTTCGCGTCGTAGGCCAGCAGGTGGTCGAACAGCCAGGCGCAGTCGGCCACGTCGCGGGCCATCGCGCCGATCACCGACAGGCCGTAGTTGGGTTCGGCAAAACCCCAGGGGTGGGGAATCAGGCCGGTGCTCGGCTTGAGGCCGACCAGGCCGCAATGCGCGGCCGGGCGCCGCGTGGAACCGCCGGCATCGGTGCCCAGCGCCAGCAGGCCCAGGCCCGAGGCCAGCGCCGCGACCGCGCCGCCGGACGAGCCGCCCGGCGTCAGCGACGGGTCGAGCGGATGCCGCGTCGCGCCGTACAACAGGTTGGTCGTCACGCCTTTGCAGGCGAACTCCGAGCAGTTGGTGATGCCCAGCACCACGCCGCCCAGGGCGCGCAGCCGCGCCACGGCCCAGGCGTCGCGCGGCGCGATGAAGTCCTCGAACAGGCGCGAACCCTGCGCGATGCGCCGGCCCTCGACCCAGAGGTTGTCCTTGACGGTGAACGGCACGCCGGCCATCGGCAGCAGCTCGCCGGCCGCCAGGCGCCGGTCGACCGTGGCCGCCTCCGCCAGCACCTGCGCCGGGTCGAACTGCACGATGGCGTTCAGGCCGGGGTTCAGCTGTTCGACGCGCGCGATGAAGAACCGCGCCACGTCGACCGCGCGCAGGCTACCGGCCGCGACCTGGGCCGCCACGGTGCGCGCGCTGCGGGTGTGCAGGTCGCCGCTGTCCATCGGTTCAGCCCTGGCGCGCGAACAGCGCCGCCAGCGCCGGCGACACACCGCGCACCTCGCGACCGCCGGTGGCTGACAGGCTGCCGCTGCGCGCGCGCGGCAGCTGCAGTGTCACCATCGCCTGGGCCAGTGCCACCGCGCAGCCGACGCCGTCGAGCAGCGGCACCGGCACCGACGGCTGCAGGCGCGCAGCCATCGAGGCCATCGCCGCGCCGGCCAGCAGCACGGCCTCGGCGCCGTCGCGCTCGACCAGGCGCAAGGCCCCGGCCAGCACCGCCGCGTCGACCGTCGCCGGGTCCAGGAAGGTCTGTTGCGGCGTCACCGGCAAGGCCTCGACGCCGGCCAGCCGCGCGCCGAAGCCGTAGGCCTCGGCCATCTCGCGGTAGGGTGCGGCCAGGCGCGGCCCGTAGGTCAGCACGCCGATGCGGGTGGCCACCGTGGCGCCGCACAGCAGGCCGGCCTCGGTCATGCCGATCACCGGCACGGCCAGCAGCTCGCGGCAGGCCCACAGCGCGGTGTCGAGCGACACGCCCAGCACCACGGCATCGCAGCCGTCGGCATGCCGGGCCACCAGCTCGAGCATGCCGTGCTGGGCCAGCGCGGCTTCCGCACGCGAGCCGATCACGACGGGCCCGAAGTCGCCGGTGACGGCCACCAGTTCGGTGCCGGGCAGCGCGCGGGCCTGGCCGGCGGCCAGCACCGCGTCGGTGACCGCCTGGGTCAGATTGGGGTTGACCAGCAGCAGCTTCACCGTGCGGCTCCCGGAGGCATGTGGGCCAGCCAGTGCCGCGCGATCTGCTCGCGCGTGGCGAACCAGGCGCCCTGGCGCTGCCGGATGTGCGCCAACAGCTTCGCCAGCCCGTTGATGCGGCCCGGCCGGCCGATGATGCGGGTGTGCAGGCCGATCGACATCATGCGCGGCGTGTCGGCAGACTCGGCCAGCAGGCACTCGAACGCGTCGATCGCGTAGTCGGCGAAGTCGCTGCCGCGCACATAGGCGAAGTTGTCGAAGAAGCGCATGTCGTTGGTGTCGAACGCGTAGGGCAGCACCAGGTGCGGCTTGCCTGGCGTGCCGGGCACCGTCACGTAGTAGGGCAGGTCGTCGTTGTAGGCGTCGCTGTCGTAGAGAAAACCGCCGTGCTCGATCAGCAGCCGCCGCGTGTTGACCGAGGCCGACGACTTGGTGTGCCAGCCCACCGGCGCGCGGCCGTACAGCCGCCGGATCGACTCCACCGCGCGGGCGATGACGGCGCGTTCCTCGGCCTCGGGCATGCCGGCGTGGGTCTCCCAGCGCCAGCCGTGGCAGGTGATCTCGAAGCCCTGTTCGACCGCGTCGGTGGCGATCCACGGCGTGGTCTCCAGCGCGCGGGCGCAGGCATTCAGCGTCAGCGGCACGCCGGCCTCCATCAGCATGCGGCTGATGCGCCAGTAGCCGACACGTGCGCCGTATTCGAACTGGCTCTCCATGCACAGGTCGGGCGCGCCCACCACTTCGTGGTTGACCTCGTGCCGGCTCTCGTTGCGGTCGTCGCCCGAGCTCAGGCTGAGTTCGGCGCCTTCCTCGACGTTGAGGACGAAGGAGACCGCCAGGCCGGCATGGCC
Source organism: Pseudorhodoferax sp. (assembly GCA_965279475.1). Lineage (GTDB taxonomy): Bacteria > Pseudomonadota > Gammaproteobacteria > Burkholderiales > Burkholderiaceae_C > Pseudorhodoferax. The sequence continues at coordinate 4,440,212 of CBDIIA010000003.1, read as the reverse complement.
GGGCCAGCGCATCGTGGGGTAGTTCCAGCGGTAGCCGGAGAAATCGCGTGGAGAGTGGGTGCTCATGTCGTTGCCTTTGCCCGACGCCACAGCGCGACCGATGCCTGCTGTGCGTCGCGCAGTATCGTATCGAGGTCGGCCTGCGTCGGCTGTCCCGACGCTACCACCTGTCGGCCATCGACCCAGACATGCTCGACATCGCGGCCCTGCGCCACGTGCACCAGGTTGCCGACCGGGTTGACACAGGGCACCAGGTGGGCGCGCCGGAAGTCGAACGCCACCAGGTCGGCGCGTTTGCCGACCTCGATCGAGCCGATCTCGTCGGCCAGCCCCATCGCGCGGGCGCCGTCGATCGTGGCCATGCGCAGCACGTCGCGCGGTTGCCAGAAATCGTCGACGCCGTCCTCCTGCAGCCGACCGATGGCCAGCGCCCAGCGCATCACCTCGACCATGTCGGCATGCATGTTGTCGGTGCCCAGCGTGATGGCGGCGCCGGCGCGGCGCAGCGCCGAGGTCGGCGCGCGCGTGCCGCCCGTGGCATTGCCCTTGGGGATGTGGGCGACGTGGATGCCGGCACGGCCGCAACGGGCGATGTCGGCCTCGTCCATGAACAGACAGTGCGCGGCCAGCAGCCGGTCGTTCAGCAGCCCTACTTCTTCCAGCAGCTGCGCCGGTGTGCGGCCCGAGCGGCGTAGCACCTGGGCCACTTCCTTGCGGCTTTGCGCCAGATGGGTGTTGACGCGCAGGCCGCGTGCGCGGGACGCGGCGCCGATGTCGCTCAGCAAGGCGTCGGAGCAGGTGTCGGGCGCATGCGCTGACAGCTGCACGCCGGCCCGGCCGTCGAACGCGCCGTGCCAGCGATCGGCCAGCGCCAGCGCCTCGCCCAGCGTGCGTTCGCCGATGGCGGTGTGGTGCTCCCAGATACCGTCGCCGATCAGCGAGAAGTCGGCATCGTGGATGCGGCCGCAGCTGACGACACGGCCGCCCAGCCCGGCCATCGCCGGCAGCGTCAGGTCGGCATGCACGTAGGTGTCGTTGACCAGGGTCGAGCCGAACAGCAGCGCCTCGACCGCGCCCAGGCGCGACAGCGCGACGGCTTCGTCCGGCGTCACGTCGTGGCCGTGCGGGATGCCGGGCGTGTAGGCTGGCGCGAAACCCAGGTCTTCGGCCACGCCGCGCACCATCGACAGGATCGCGTGCGTGTGCACGTTGACGAAGCCCGGCGTCAGCACACGACCGGGCAGGCGCACGGTGTGCGTCGCCGCCGCCCCCGGTGGCAGTTCGGCAGCCGGGCCGACCCAGGCGATGCGGCCATTGCGGATGACGACCGCGCCGTGCTCGACCACGCGCATCTGCGGGTCGACCGTGACCACGGTCGCGTCGGTGAGCAGCAGGTCGAATGGGGTCGTCATGGTGTCATTCATGCAAGTGGGCCAGGAAGCGTTGCGTGCGGTCCACCTGCGGCGCGTCGAAGATCTGCTTGGGCGAACCCTGCTCGACCACCCGGCCTTCGTCCATGAACACCACACGGTCGGCGGTGGAGCGGGCGAAACGCATCTCGTGCGTCACGGCCACCATCGTCATGCCGGCTTCGGCCAGCTCGCGCATCACGTCGACCACCTCGGTCACGAGTTCGGGGTCCAGCGCCGAGGTCGGCTCGTCGAACAGGATCAGCTCGGGCTGCATCGCCAGCGCGCGGGCGATCGCCACGCGCTGCTGCTGGCCGCCGGACAGCTGCGACGGGCGTTTGTCGATGTGGTTCTGCAGGTGCACGCGGGCCAGCTCCTTGCGGGCGCGTTCGCGCGCCTCCTCGGTCGGCACGCCGAGCACGCGACGCGGCCCCATCGCCACGTTGTCCAGCGCCGACAGGTGCGCGAACAGGTTGAAGCGCTGGAACACGAAACCAATGCGGCTGCGCTGGCGCGACAACTCGGCCTCGGGCCGGTTGCGGCCGGCGGCATCGCGCCCGATGGTCTCGCCGCGCAGCGAGATGCTGCCGCTGTCGGGCGTCTCCAGCCAGTTCAGGCAGCGCAGCAGCGTGGTCTTGCCCGAGCCCGACGGCCCGATGACGACGACGGTCTCGCCTTCGTTCACGCCCAGCGATGCGCTGTGCAGCACCTGGCGCGTGCCGAAGGTCTTGCAGATGTCGCTGGCTTCGAGAACCGTGGTCACCATACCGGCAGCTTTCGTTCGAGTTGGCGTGACAGCCAGGCCAGCGCCGACACCGTCAGGTAGTAGTACAGCGCGATCAGCAGGAAGATCTCGAACGGCGCGAAGTGCACCGCGATCACCGCCTGGCCGGCGCGCGTGAGTTCGTACACCGAGATCACCGACAGCAGCGCCGAGCCCTTCACCAGCGAGATCAGCTCGTTGGTGGCCGGCGGCACCACGGCGCGCAGCGACTGCGGCAGCAGCACGTGGAACAGGATCTGGTGGTGCCGCATGCCGATGGAGCGCGCCGCCTCGGCTTGCCCTTTCTCGATCGACCCCAGCCCGGCACGGAAGATCTCGGCCAGGAAACCCGCGGCGTTGAGCGCCAGCGCGATCACCCCGGCCCAGAACTCGGGCAGGTTGATGCCGACCTCGGGCAACGCGAAGTAGACGAGAAAGATCTGGATCAGCAACGGCGTGCCGCGGATGAAGTCGACATAGGCACGCACGCACCAGCGCACCGCCGCCAGCCGCGACATCGACGCCAGGCCCAGCACACCGCCCAGCACCAGGCCGAGCAGCATCGCCAGCGACGAGATCTTCAGGGTCGTCAGCAGGCCGGTGCCGAGCAAGGGCACCGACTTCTCGACCAGGGTCCAGTCAAAAGCCATGTCAGCCGAACGTGGGCACGTTGTCGGCCAGCTGCATGCGGAAGCCGAACCACTTCTCCTGCAGCTTGTAGATCGACCCGTCGGCCTTCAGCGCCTTCAGTTGCGTGTTCAGGTACTGCACGATCTCGGGGTCCTCCTTGCGCGCGGCGATGCCGGCCCAGTTGTCGGCGCCCATGCCCTTGACGATGGCGTACTTGCCCGGGGCGTCCTTCAGCACCATCGCCAGCGTGGCCAGTGTGTTGAGCACGCCGTCGACGCGGTTCTGCGCCAGCGCGACGTAGGCCGAGGGGTGGTCGTCGAAGGTGCGTACTTCCTTGAAGCCGGCGCCGCCGCCCGCCTTGAGCGTGGCCGCCATCTTCTCCTGCAGGATCTGGCCGGGCGAGCCCAGCTTGACGGCGAGCACACGGCCGTTGAGGTCGCTCGCGCCCTTGATCTTGTCGGCATCGCCGGCACGCACCAGCAGCGCCTGCGAGGCCTCGGCATACGGCACCGAGAACGCCACGCGCTCCAGCCGCTCCTTGGTGTAGCTCATCGAGCTCATCACCACGTCGAACTTCTTGGCATAGAGGGAGGGGATCACGCCGGCCCAGGCCGTGTCGATGAAGGTCGCCTTCACGCCCAGCGGCTTGACCAGCAGGTCGGCCAGCTCGACGTCGTAGCCGACGATCTTTCCGTCCTGCCGGTAGGTGAAGGGCACGTAGGCGGCTTCGCAGCCGATGCGCAGTTCGCCGGCGGCCTTGATCTGGGCCAGCGTGGTGGCATCGGCGGCCAGGGCGAAGCGGGGCAGGGCGCTGGCGGCGCCGGCGGCCAGCAGCAGGCGGCGGGAGAGTCGGGTCATGATGGTTCCTTGAGAGTGGAGGTGAAGAAGGCGGGGAAAGGGATGGATCGGCCTCAGGGCAGCCGCGCGGCGTAGGTGTCGGGTGCGACCGGCGTGGCCAGCCCCTGGCGGTGGATCGCCTCGGCGGCGGCCAGCACTGGCTGCATCTCGGCCTCGGCCGCGGCATAACGTTCGGCGAGCGGGCGGAACTCGTGTTCGATCTCGCGCAGCAGGGCGGCTTCGTCGACGCGGGTCAGCGCGCCACCGGCGATGGCGATCTCGCCCGCGACCATCGCAAAGTCGAGGCCGGCGCCGCGCTCGGCATAGACCAGCTGGCGCACCGGGTCGTTGAACGGCGTGAAGGTGACGGTGTCGGTGCGGTAGGCCACCAGGTCGGCGATGGCGCCGACGCGCAGCGAGCCCAGCTGTTCACCAAAGCCCAGCGCCCGGCCGCCGGCCAGCGTGCCGGCGTGCAGCGCCTCGCGCGCCGACAGCCAGCGTGTGTGTTCGTCGCCCCGCAGCTTCGACACCGCGGCCGCGCTGCCCAGCACGTTGAGCATGTTGACCGTGACGGTGGAGCACGAGCCGTCTGAGCCCAGGCTCACGTTGACGCCGGCATCGAGCAGTTCGCGCACCGGCTGCACGCCCGAGCCGAGCAGCAGGTTGCTCCAGGGGTTGTGCTGCGCCGTCGCGCCGCTGCGCGCCAGCGCGTCGATCTCGCGCGGGTTCAGCCAGGCCGCGTGGATGAGGCTGGTGGCCGGCTTCAGGAAGCCGATGCGGTCCAGGTATTCGACGATGGCGCAGCCGTAGAAGATCTGGCCGGTGACCACCTGCAGCCGCGTCTCCTGCACATGCGTGATCAGCGGCAGCGCCAGCGTGTCGGCCAGGTCGCGCACCGCCATCAGAAAGGGCTCGGTGCAGCGCTGCGGCGCCGAGGCCGACACCAGCACGCCGACGCGGTTGGCCTGCGGGTGGTGGTCGCGCGCCAGGTCGCGCACGAGGTCGAGACAGTCCTGCGGCGCGGGCCGGGGCGCGGCCCGCATCTCGGCCGCGAGCGCGGGCGGGAAGTGGGTGTCGAGAAAGGGGAAGTTGTCGACGATGGGCTTGTCCATCATCGCGAAGCCTATCAGCACGCGGATGCCCGCATCCTGGTAGGCCTGCAGCGCCGCGTCGATGCGCTCGCGGTCGATCGCGCCGCCGAGCGCCATGTCGTCGACCAGCGTGGTGCAGCCGGTGCGCAGCGACTCGATCGCGCCGATCATCGTGCGCAGGTACACCTGGCGCGGGGTCAGCGGCACCGGCGTGCGGGTGCGCACCAGATGCATCCACAGCTCGAGCGGCAGGTTCTCGGTGCGACCGCGCTGGAAGTGTTCGTGCGAGTGCTGGTGGCCGTTGACCAGGCCCGGCACCAGCAGACGCTGCGACAGGTCGACCACCCGTTCGGCATCGGCCAGGCTGCCAGCGGGCGCGATCGCGGCGATGCGATCGCCCTCGATCAGCAGGTCCACCGGGGCTGGGCTACATTCGAGCGCATCGCCGAGCAGGGCACGGGCATTGCGCAACAAGGTGCGTGGCGTGTTCATCTTGTGTGTGGTTCCCGACCTTCGATCCGAGAGGAATTCCGTCCATGGCCGAGCTGCCCGACCCCGGTGCCGACGATCTGCGCTGGATGCGCCTGGCGCTGGACCAGGCCGAAGACGCCTTCGCACGCGGCGACTGGCCCACCGGTGCCCTGCTGGTGCGCGACGGCCGGCTGCTGGGGACCGGCCAGAACCGGCAGAACACCCAAGCCAACCCGATGCGCCATGCCGAGACCGACGCCATCGACGCGGCGGTGGCCGGGCATGGCGTGGCAGCGGTGCGCGGCGCCACGCTGTACTGCACGATGGAGCCTTGCCCGATGTGCGCCGGTGCGCTGAAGCTGGCCGGCATCGGCACCGTGGTGCTGGCCCTGCGCCATGCCCGCCTGCAGCGCACCGACCTGGGCCACTACAGCTTCGAAGCCTTCTGCGACATGACCGGCTACCAGCCCGCGCTGCGCGATGGCGTGCTGGAACACGACTACCTGGCGCTGCGCCTGCGCTGGGGCGGCGATGCCGTGCGCCAACCTGCCTGAACCCACCCGCGCCGTCATACCTTGATGTCGCGGTTGAAGCGGTCGATGTAGGCCTGGCGGAGCGGCGCCAGCTTGACCCAGTCGATGGTCTTGAAACTCTCCATCTGCGCCGCATCGCGCGCGTACTGCTGCAGGCCCTTGGTGTAGGCGACCCGGCTGTTGGTCGGCGCCAGGTAGTAGGGGCCGTCGGCCAGCTTGGCCTGCACCTCGGGGTCGAGCGCGGCGTTGATGTAGGCGGCAGCCAGCGCCGGCTCCTTGGTGTTCTTCACCACGTGCATCGTCGTGCGCACGATGCCCCAGCCAGTGCTGGGCCGGGCCAGCGTAACCGGCACGCCCTTGGCCTGCAGGTCGCCCACGTTGTTGCTGTAGTGCGCGCAGATGTCGACCTGGCCCTGCTGGATCAGCGTCGCCAGCGCGCCCGGGCTGGGCGCCACGGCGCCGATGTTGGGCAGCAGCTGCTTCAGGTACTGGAACGCGGGTTCCATGTTCTCCTCGCTGCCGCCGCGCATGCGCGCCACCTCGGTCAGCCACACCGGGCCCAGCGCCGAACCGAAACCTACCACGCCGACGCGGCCCTTGAACTCGGGCTTGAGCAGGTCGTCCCACGAGGTCGGCGGCGTCTTGATCTTCTCGGTGTTGTAGGCGATGCCGATCACCTGGGCCGACACGTAGACCGCCAGGCCCTTGGGATCGACGAACTTGGCCGGCACGTCCTTCAGGTTGGGCAGGCGGGAGGCCGGAATGGCGTCGATCAGGCCCTGCTCGTTGGCCACGGCAAACGACCCTTCGTCGGCAACGAACACGTCGAAGGCGGGGTTGGAACGCGATACCAGCGTCTTGGCGATGATGTCGAGCGGCATCGATGCGGCCAGGTTCACCGTGGCACCGGTGGCCTTCTGGAACGCCGGCACCAGGAAGCTGCGGTGCGCGGTCTCCCACGCGCCGGGAAAGGTGGCGGCGGTGATCGAGCCTGCCGCCATGGCCGGCTTCAGCCCGCCGAGCGAGAGCGCGGCGCCCGCGCCGGCGGCGCGCAGCAGGGTGCGGCGGGAAGGGTGGTGCGAAGAGGTCATGGCGATGGGTTCTCCGGGGCAGGTTGCAGATGGGAAATGGGAATAGGGGGATGGGGCGCGGCGGGGCTACGCGTCGAAGCGCGCGGGGTAGTTCGCCGCATCGATCGGTGTCGCGCGGCAGCGGTCCCAGATGCGCAGGTACGACGGGAACATGCCGGCCACGCGTTCTTCGCGGTCGGCGATGGCGGGTGCCAGTTCGCGCCAGGCCTCGCCGATCTCGGCTATCAGTGCGGCTTCGTCGATGCGGGTCAGCTTGCCGTCCCGCATCACGGGCTCGCCGTCGACGAACACCGCGGACAGGCTGGCGCCGCCTTCGTTGAACACCAGCTGGCGCAGCGCGTCGTTCAGCGGCGTGAACGGGATCGTGTCGGTGCGCCACAGGCTGATGTCGGCCCGCAAACCGGGGCGCAGCTGGCCGAGCATGTCGTCCAGGCCCAGCGCCTTGGCCCCGCCGGCCGTGGCGGCGTGGAATGCGTCGTCGGCACCGACCCAGCGCGCGTAGTCGTCGCCGCGCACCTTGTGGATCAGCGCCATGCTCTGCATCGCCTTCAGCATGCTGGTGTGCTCGATCGAGCCGCAGCCGTCGGTGCCGAGGCTCAGGTTGACGCCGGCCGCCAGCATCGCCGCCACCGGCGCGATGCCCGAGCCCAGCTTCAGGTTGCTCTGCGGGTTGTGCTGCACCGATGCGCCGCTGGCCGCCAGGCGTTCGATGTCGAGCGGCGTCAGCCACACGCCGTGGATCAGGCTGGTGCCCGGCTTCAGGAAGCCGATGCGGTGCAGGTACTCGACCATGCTGCAGCCGTACAGCACCTGGCCGGTGACCACCTGCAGCCGGGTCTCCTGCACGTGGGTGATCAGCGGCAGCTGGTGCCGGTCGGCCAGGTCGCGGATCTGCAGCAGAAAGCCTTCGGTGCAGCGCTGCGGCGCGCTGGGTGTGGCGAGGTAGCCCACCCGGCTGCGGCGCGGATGGCGATCGCGTGCCAGGCCTTCCACGTAGTCGAGGTAGACCTGGGCTGGCGTGGGCTGGGTCGCATCCAGGCTCTTCAGCAGGGCCGGGTCGAACTCATCCTCGACGAAGGGCAGCGCGCGAAAGAAGGGCTTGTCGAACAGCGTGATGCCGACCAGCGCGCGGATCCCCAGGTCCTCGTAGGCCTGCATCGCGGCCTCGACCAGTTCGGGCTGCAGCACCGGGCTGGCGTTCATGTCGTCGCAGAGGGTGGTGGTGCCCGAGCGCAGCGCGTCGATGGCGCCGATCAGCGTGCGCAGGTAGACGCCGCGCGGTGTCCATGGCAGCGGCTGCAGCGGGCGCACGTTGTTCATCCACAGCTCGAGCGGCACGTTGTCGTAGCGGCCCTTGTGGAAACCTTCGTGGCTGTGCGTGTGGCCGTTGATCCAGCCGGGCGTGGCCAGCAGGCCGCGGCCGTCGGTCACCGTGCCCGTGGGCGGCTGGCTGCCGGCCGGCACGATGGCGGCGATGGTGTTGCCGTCGAGGTGGATGTCCCAGAGCGCGCTGTCGGCGCCGTGCGTGCGCAGCCGGTCCGGGGCGCTCAGCAGGCGGCAGCCGGTGATGGTGTGCGCGGCCATCACGCAGCCCCCGCCGGTGCGACGAAGAACTTCTTCGCGAAGCGCTGCTGCTGGTCGTAGATCTTGCCCTGGCCCTCGGTCGCGGTGGGGTAGGGCAGGCGCACCGGCACAGCCTCGAGCCGGGCCGCGATGCTTGCCTGGCCACGCACGATGCGCCGGTTGTATTCGCTCCACTGCACACCGTAGAACAGCGGCCAGGCATCGGCTGCGGCGTATTCGTAGAACAGGATGCGCCGGTCGTGCGTGCCCTGGTTGAAGCCCGAGCCGTGCACGGTGAACGGGTGGTGGATCGACACCATGCCGGCCTCGCCGGTGGCGTGCACGGCCGAGCCGAGGTCGAGCGCCCCGGGGTCGATCGCGCCGAAGAACACGCCGTCGTTGTGGTGGTCGTGCAGCGGCCCGCGGTGCGAACCGGGAATGAAGCGGATCGGCCCGTTGACCTCGGCGCAGGTGTCCAGGCAGATCGAGACGATGGCCATGCCCGGGTGCGTGTGCGGGATGAAGGCCCAGTCCTGGTGCCACTCCAGCGGCGAGCCGACGTGCGGCGCCTTGATGTTGATCTTGCTGTGGTGCAGCCGAATGTCGGGGCCGATCAGTGCCTCGACCGCGTCGAGGATGAAGTCCGCGCGCGCCAGCCGGTCGAAGAACGGATGCACCTCGTGCGGCTTGCGGATGCGTTGCAGCTGGGGCCGGCCCTGCGCATCGGGCTGCGGCTCCCAGTCGAGGTACCTGGCCTGCACCGCGTCATCGGGGGCAGTCGCCTGCAACTGGTCGGTGGTGGTCCGCAGCTCGTCGAGCCAGGCGCGGGGCAGCTGGTCGTGCAGCACGGTGAAGCCGTCGCGTTCGAACGGCGTCTGGATCTGGCTCGGAATGTCGATCGGCATGGGAATGTCCTGAGGGTCTAGCGCGCGGTGCGCTCGAAGAGGGTGGTCAGCAGGCCGCCGCCAGCCGCGCTCTGGTGTTCGGCGCCACCACCGATGAACACGCGCGGTGTGCCCAGCGCCGCGCCGAACACGCCGCTCATCGCCGCGCGGAAATGGCGGAACGCGTGGATGTCGCTGTCGCTGCCCATCGTCGTGCGGGCGCCGCGCACACGGCCGTCGGCCGGCGGGTCGCCCTTGAAGAAGGCCGCGACCAGCTTGCCCTGCCGCGCCGAGGCCAGCGCGTCGAGGTCGAGCATGTCGGCCATCTGCGCACTGGCGGCGCCGAGCGGGCCGCTCCAGCCGCGGCTGTGGCCGAGCACCAGCACCTGCACGCGGCCGCCGGTGTCGCCGGCGGTCACGGCCACGCGGCGCGCGCGCTGGCGCGAGACCGGGCCCGTGGGCGCCCACTCGATCTCGGCGGCCACCACCTCGCCCAAAGCCAGGCCCGCGCCCAACGCTGCGGCAGCGCGGATCGCGGGCTTGGACGCATGTGCGCTGTGCGCCACCAGGCTGCTGCCGGCGGGGGCTGCGGCCAGCAGGTCGCGGCCCATCCAGGGTGAGAGGACCTGCACCGACACCACCTCGTCGTGCGCCAGGCCGGCGTCGGCACAGGCGGCGTCGACCGCCTGCCGCACCCGCAGGCCATGGGCTTCGCGGCCCAGCGCGGTGGCGGGCAGGGGGTCGGACAGATGGTTGCCGATCGCCAGCGCAGGCCCGGCGGAAGCAATGTCGCCAGCTGTCGGCGGCGCGTCGGCCACGGCCAGCACGGTCATGTGCGGCGTCAGCATGCCCTCGCAGCCGCCGGACACGACCCGCATCGGCGCCCCGGCATCGCCTTCGGCGCGCGCCGACAGATGCGCCGCCAGCGCGCGCAGTGCCAGCGGCCGGCTCCAGTCATTGTCGAGCCCGTTGCCTTCGGTCTTGATGAACACGGCGCGGATGTCCTGCGCGCGCAGCCGGCCCTGCGCCAGGTCGTCTGCCAGACCCGTGCAGTCCTCCGGATGCGCCATCTCGTGCACGAAGACCTGGGCGCGGCGCATCAGCGGAAATGCCTCGAAATGCCGGCCACGCGTTCCATCACCACCATCAGCACCAGCGTGGCGGCGATCAGCACGCCGGAGACGGCGGCGGCGCGCACGTCGAGGTTCGATTCGATGATGTGCCACATGCGGATCGGCAGCACCTCGCTGCGCGCGTCCGACAGGAACAGCGACACCGCCACGTTGTCGAACGAGTACATGAAGCCGATGAAGGCGCCCGCCACGATGCCGCGTGCGATCAGTGGCAGCGTGACCGTGCGGAACACATACAGCGGCCTGGCGCCCAGCGAATGCGCGCACTCGATCAGGCTGCCGTCCATCTGCAGCAGGCTGGCCGAGGTGGTGCGCAGGATGTAGGGCGTGGTGATGGCGATGTGGCCGATCACCAGCGTGGTGAACGACAGGCCGGTGCCGGCCAGGTTGAACAGCATCAGCAGCGACAGGCCGATCGCCAGCGCCGGCAGCATCAGCGGCGACAGCAGCACCGACTCGGCCACGCGGGCCCAGGTCTCGCGCCGGCGGGCCAGCGCCAGCGCGGCGGCGACGCCCAGCACGATCGAGATGCCGGTCGCGATCGACGCCAGCTCCAGCGACAGCACGAAGGCGTCGATCAACTCGGGCGACTCGTTCCACAAGGCCACATACCAGCGCGGCGAGTAGCCGGGCGGCGGAAACTTCAGCGAGAAGCCGCTGGTGAACGAGGTGATCAGCACCACCACCGTGGGCGCCAGCAGCAGCACGCCGGCCAGCACCCCGAGCAGGCCGAACACGGCCCAGAACGAGCGCCGCTCGATCGCACCGCCCACCGATTCCGTGGCGCGGGCCTGGGGCGCGGCCGGCTGCGCCAGCGTGCCGGAGACGAAGGTTTCAGGCATGGACGAACCCCCGGCTGCGGCGCCCCAGTGCGTTGATGGCGACCACCACGGCCAGCACGCAGACCAGCAGCAGCATCGCGATCGCGGCAGCGAACGGATAGTTGTTGGACTGGATCGCTTGCTGGTACATGTAGTAGGGCATGAACATCTGCTGGCCACCGCCGACAAGGGTCTGCGTGACGAAGGCACTGACGCTGGAGGCGAACACCAGCAGCGCGCCGGCCAGCAGGCCCGGCATCGACAGCGGCAGCGTCACCTGGCGGAAGGTGCGCCAGTGGCCCGCGCCCAACGCCAGCGAGGCCTGGCGCAGATTGGGGTCGATGTTCATCAGCGCGGTGATCAGCGGCAGCACCATCAGCGGCAGCTCGATCTGCGCCAGCGTCACGGCCACCGCGCCCGGTGTGTAGAGCAGCTTGATCGGCGCGGCGATCAGGCCGAGGTCGAGCAGCGCGGTGTTGACGATGCCCTGCCGCCCGAGGATCACGACCCAGGCAAAGGTACGCACCACCGAACTGGTGAGCAGCGGCAGGATGATCAGCAACATCAGCGGCCCCTGCCAGCGCCCGGGCGCCTGCGTGTAGAGGTAGGCCAGCGGAAAGCCGATGACGATGGTGAGCAGCGTCACTTCGAGCCCGAGCAGCAGCGTGTTGCCGAGCACCGCGAGGTTGAAGCCGTCGGTGAGGAACTTGGCGTACTGGCCCAGGCCCATCTGCGTCATCGCCGTGTCGTTGTGCAGGCTGACCCAGGCCAGCAGCAGCATCGGCACGCAGACGAAGACGGCGAAGAACAGGCCGAGCGGTAGCGCCAGCGGCAACGGCGGCGAGAAGCCGGGCGGCGCTGCCGGCGTGGAGGAGGAAGCGGCAGCCGACATCGTGTTCAGGCGGCGAAGACGCCGGCGGGCGAGCCGGCGCGCAGGCTCACGCCGACGCGGTCGCCGGCGGCGTAGCGGGGCTGTTCGGCGTTGCGCGGCTGCGTGACCTTGATCGCACTGCCGTTGGCCAGCAGCAGTTCGTAGACCAGCGAGGGGCCGAGCGGCAGCACCATCTCGACGGTGGCCGACAGTGCCGACGGTGAAGGCGCCGCCAGCGCCAGGTGCTCGGGCCGGGCCGCCACCACCACGCTGCCGTTGCGCGTGCAGGGCGCCGCGGTGGCGAGCTGCAGCGCGCCGCCGCCTTCGCAATCGATGGCGAAGCCCTGGCCCGGCTGCTGCTGCATGCGCCCGGCCAGCAGGTTGGCCGTGCCGATGAAGGTGGCGACGAACAGCGTGGCCGGCCGGTCGTAGATGGCCTCGGGCGTGTCGAACTGCTCGACCCGGCCGCTGTGCATCACGGCGATGCGGTCGGCCATCGACATGGCTTCGTCCTGGTCGTGTGTGACCAGCAGCGTGGTGATGCCGAGTTCGCGCTGGATGCGCTTGATCTCGATCTGCATGTCGAGCCGCAGGTTCTTGTCGAGGGCGGCGAAGGGCTCGTCGAGCAGCAGCACGCGCGGCCGTACCGCCAGCGTGCGGGCCAGCGCCACGCGCTGTTGCTGGCCGCCCGACAGTTCGCGCGGATAGCGTTTGCCGAAGTCGGCCATGCGCACCATGGCCAGCATCTCGGCCGCCCTGGCCTGCGCGTCGGCAGCCGGCACGCCGCGTGCGCGCAGCCCGTAGGCCACGTTGGCCTCGACCGTCATGTGCGGAAACAGCGCGTAGTTCTGGAACACGATGCCGGCGCCACGCTCGTTGGTCGGCAGCGCGTCGACGGTTTCCGCGCCGATGCGCACCGTGCCGCCGGTCTGGCGCAGCAGCCCGGCCACGATGCGCAGCAGCGTCGTCTTGCCGCAGCCGCTGGGGCCGAGCAGCGCCACCAGTTCGCCGGCCGGGATGTCGAGCGAGACGGAGTCGACCGCCGTGGCACCACCATACCGGTGGTGGACCTGGTCGAGGACGACGGCGACGCCGGGCGCGCGGGGGGAAGTCTGCATGCGTGAACAACCTCGTGACGGGGCGCGGACGCGCCGTGATGGCGCTCCATGACACAAGATCCGTGCCACGCGCCCGTCGCTGCGGGTGTGCCTGGAGAACGGCCACAATGCATCGAGAAATTGGACACAATCTTGAAAAATGTTGTGAACAAAATGGTGCGTAAGCTCCCAAATTGGCGCACGTTCACGCACCGCGCTGGGGGCTGGCGAACAGCCCGACTCATGCCGCGATGCGACGCCGCCCTCTGTTCCCCTGCGCCGCGCCCTGTGCCGCCGCGTGGCACGAAGCTTGCGCACGCAGGCCTGCCTAACCCAGGCGCTGTCGCTTCAAAGGAGTCCCATGAGCACGTCTCTGTCCCGCCGCCAAATTCTGCAGGGGGCCGCCGGTTTTGGCGCGGCCCAACTGGCCTTGCAATCCGGCCTTGCGCACGCGCAGGCCAAGTCGATCTCGGCCACCACCTATCCCGGCGCCTGGGAGTCGGCGCACCGCGCGATCCTGCTTCCGGCCTTCCAGAAGGCCACCGGCGCATCGACCAACCTGGTGGCGTCGCTTGCGGTCGACACCGTGTCGAAGGTGGCGGCGTCCAAGGCCAATCCCCCGTTCGACGTGATCATCCTGGACGAGGGCCCGTACCTGGCCGCGTTGCCGCAAGACATCTTCGAGAAGATCCCGGTCGCCAAGATGCCCTATCTGAAGGATGTGCCCTCGAAACTGGTCGACCCCCGCGGCATGGGCGTCTTCGTGTCGGGCCAGATCATCGGCATTGCCTACAACACCGAGAAGATCAAGAACCCGCCGAAGAACTGGAACGACCTGTTGAAGCCCGAGTACAAGGGCCGCGTGGGCCTGGCCGGCATGGGGTCGACGCTGATGTCGGCCTGGATGGTCGAGATCGCGCGCCTGAACGGCGGCAGCGAAGAGAACCTCGAACCGGCGTTCGCCTTCGTCAAGAAGCTGCTGCCCAACGTGAGCGCGGTGGCCAGCAACCCGGGCTCGCTGGCCACGCTGTTCCAGCAGGGGCAGATCGACATCTCGGTGCACTACAACAACAACGTGGGCGACCTGCAGGGAAAGGGTGTGCCGGTGGCGCTGGCCAAACCCGACACCGGCTGGATCCACATCAAGAGCGTGATGCACATCGTGAAGAACACGAAGAACCCGGACCTGGCCGCCGCCTACATCAACGCGGCGCTGAGCCCCGAGGTGCAGACGCAGATGGCGGCCGCGCCGTACTTCGTGGCGCCCGTCAGCTCCAAGGCCGTGTTCAGCCCGGGCCTGCAGGCGTACGCCAAGAACACCGCCGAGATCGAGGCGATGAACGGCGTCGACTGGGCCAAGCTCAACCCCCGCCGCGCCGAGTACATCGACCGCTTCAATAGAGAGGTCAAGGTCTGAGCATGAAGCCTGTTCGCCTCGGCATGCTGACCCCGTCGTCCAACACCGCGCTGGAGCCGTTGACGGCCGCGATGGTGGCGGAGCTGCCCGAGGTGTCGGCGCACTTTGCGCGGTTCCGTGTCACCGAGATCTCGCTGCGCGCGCAGGCGCTGGGCCAGTTCGACGTGGCGCCGATTCTCGAGGCGGCGCGGCTGCTGGCCGATGCGCGGGTCGACGTGATCGCGTGGAACGGCACCTCGTCGGGCTGGCTCGGCTTCGAGGCCGACGAGGCGCTGTGCGCCCGCATCACCGAGGAGACCGGCATCGCCGCCTGCACCTCGGTGCTGGCGTTGAACGAGGCGATGCAGCTGTCCGGCCGCAAGCGCTTCGGCCTGGCCACGCCGTACCTCGACGACGTGCAGACCCGCATCGTCGCCAACTACGCGGCCAGCGGCTACGACTGTGTGGCCGAACAGCATCTGGGGCGGCACGTGAACTTCGAGTTCGCCGAGGTCACGGCCGAGCAGATCCGCGCGATGGTGCGCGCGGTCGCGGCCGCCGGGCCGCAGTGCATCACCACCTTCTGTACCAACCTGCACGCGGCCGCCCTGGTGCCGGCGCTGGAGGCCGAACTGGGCATCCCGGTGTACGACACGGTCAGCACGGCGGTGTGGAAGGCGCTGCGTGTCTGTGGTGTCGACACCCGCCGCGTCGAGGGCTGGGGGAGCCTGTTCACCGACCTCCATTGACCGGGTGCGAGCGAGCGCCGACGCGCGCCGCCGCTGTTCGGTACCATCCCATCCGCTCGTCCCCACCGTCCTGAACCGCACTGCTTTCCTGTCATGGCCATCATCACGCCCCGGCGCGCCCTCAAGCCTTCGTCCAAGACGGCGTCCAAGGCCGACATCTACGAGCGCATCTACGAAGCCGTGGTCGAGCATCGCCTGTTGCCGGGCACCAAGCTGTCGGAAGAGCGGGTGGCCGAGCTGTTTGCGGTCAGCCGGACCCAGGTGCGCGGCGTGCTGCAGCGCCTGGCGGTCGAGCAGTTGGTCACGCTGATCCCCAACCGCGGCGCCTTCGTCACCACGCCCAGCGTGGACGAGGCGCACGATGTGCTGGAGGTGCGGCGCACGCTGGAGCCGGCCATCGTGCTGCGGCTGATCGACCGCATCGCCCAGGGCAAGGCACCCACGGCCGTGAAGCAGCTGCGCGCGCTGGTCAAGCGCGAGCAGCAGGCACACGATAGCGGCGACCGGCGCTCCGCCGTGCGCCTGTCCGGCGAGTTCCACGTGCAGCTGGCGCTGCTGTCGGGCAGCAGCATCATGGCGCGCATGATGCGCGAGCTGACCCCGCTCACCTGCCTGGCGATCCTGACCTTCGAGGCGCCGACGGGTGCGGCCTGCCCGAACGACGAACACACGCATCTGCTCGACGCGGTCGAGGCCGGGCAGAAGAAGGCGGCCGTAGCGCTGATGATCGACCACCTGCAGCACATCGAGAAATCGCTGAACCTGCACGCGCAGCACGAGCCCGAGATCGACCTTGCCGAGGCGCTGCTCGGCTGATCCGGCTCGGCGCCGCTGCCGTGGTACAAAACGGCAGAAGATTGGATACAAAGCCGGCATGTCTATTGCTTGAAGGATGCCATGGCCGACCTTTCTCCACCCCCATCCGACGCCGCCCCCGACCGCGCATCCGCACCGGTTCTGTTCGACCTGCTGCTGCTCGACGTGATCGCGTTGACCGCCGACCCGGCGCAGCCCGAGATCCGCCACTGCGCCATCGGCGTGCGCGACGGCCGCATCACCTGGCTCGGCCGCAAGCTGCCTGAACGCTACGAGGCGCAGCGCGTACTGCGCCTGCCGGACCACTTCGTCACCCCCGGTTTCGTCAACGTGCACACGCACAGCATCCTGACGATGGTGCGCGGGGTGGCGGCCGATCTGGGTTTTGCGCCGTCGTACACGCCGGGCATCCCGAAGGGCACGCAGGTCAACCCGGCCCAGGCGCGCGCATTGGCCCGGCTGGGCGCGCTGGAAGCCATGATGTTCGGCTCCACCGTGATCGGCGACAACTTCGTGCATGCCGACGTCGGCACCGAGGCGATGGTCGAGCTCGGCATGCGGCTGTGCCCGAGCTGGCGCATTCACGACGTCGACTTCGCCCGCGTCGCGCATGGCGACTGGCACCACAGCGCCGCGATCGGCCACAAGACGCTGGACGCCGGCCTGGCCCTGCACGCCCGCTGGGCCGGCCATCCGCGCGTGCGGGTGAACCTGGCCGCACATGCGGTCGACACCTGCTCCGATGGTTTCCTCAAAGAGGTGGCGGCGGCGTCCGCGCAGCACGGCCTGACGGTCAGCACCCACCTTGGGCAGAGCCAGGTCGAGGTCGACCGCGTGCGTGCGCGCAGCGGCAAGACCTCCACCGAGGTGCTGGACGACTGCGGCCTGCTGAACGACCGCCTGATGGGCGGCCACTGCATCTACGTGAGCGAGAGCGATGCGCAGAAGATGGCCAGCGCTGGCGCGCACGCCGTGCACATCCCCAAGTGCAATGCCACCTCGGGCCGGCTCGCACCCACGCCGATGCTCAAGCGCGCCGGGGTCAACATGGCGCTGGCCACCGACACGCAGCATGGCGACATGGTCGAGCTGATGCGCTGGGCGCTGGTCACGGCGCGGGTGCAGGAGGGCCGTGTCGACGACAGCTGGCAGCCGCGCGACGTGTTCCACATGGCCACGATGGGCGGTGCCAAGGCCCTTGGCATGGCTGGCGAGATCGGCAGCCTGGCACTGGGCAAGGCGGCCGACCTGGTGGTCTTCGACGCCAACCGGCCGCACCTGCGGCCGCACGTGCACCCGCTGGGCAACCTGGTGCACACCGGCCAGGGCCGCGACGTGCGCCTGGTGATGGTGGCCGGCGACATCCTGGTCGAGGACGGGCTGCCGACCCGCGTCGACATGGGCGCCGTCTGTGCCGAGGCCGAAACCGCCGCCCGCGAACTCTGGGGCGCCGAGGGCAAACCGTATTGGCAATGAGCCGGCGCCCGCGCGCCGCTCGACCCGTCTCCACTTCGATGCTTGCATCTACACACCATGTCTGATTTCGACCTTGTTCTCCGCAACGCGCACGCCGTGACGGCCAGCGATGCCTTCCACTGCGACATCGGCATCCGCGACGGGCGCATCGTGCAGCTCGGCCTGGGCCTCGGGCCCGGCGCGCGCGAGATCGACGCCGCCGGCCGCACCGTGACGCCCGGCGGCGTCGACGCGCATTGCCATCTCGACCAGCCGATGCCCCCGCCCACACGCAACGCCGACGACTTCGACACCGGCACACGCTCGGCGGCCTGCGGCGGCACGACCACGGTGATCCCGTTCGCGGCGCAGCAGAAGGGCCAGTCGCTGCGCGCGGCGGTCGACGACTACCGTGCCCGCGCGGCGGGCAAGGCGCATGTCGACTACGCGTTCCACCTGATCGTCAGCGACCCGACGCCGGCCGTGCTGCAGGACGAATTGCCGGCGCTGATCCGCGAGGGTTTCACGTCGTTCAAGATCTACATGACCTACGACGACCTGAAGCTCGACGACGGCCAGATCCTCGACGTGCTCGACGTTGCGCGCCAGCACGGCGCGATGGCGATGGTGCATGCCGAGAACGCCGACTGCATCGAGTGGCTGACCCGGCGCCTGGAGGCGGCCGGCCGCACCGCGCCGCGTTTCCACGCGCACGCGCGGCCGATGCTGGTGGAGCGCGAGGCCACGCACCGCGCCATCGCGCTGGCCGAACTGGTCGACGTGCCGATCCTGATCGTGCACGTGTCGGGCCGCGAGGCGGTCGAGCAGATCCGCTGGGCGCGCGCGCAGGGGCTCAACGTGTTCGCCGAGACCTGCCCGCAATATCTCTTCCTGACGGCCGAGGACCTGGGGATCGACGACAGCTACAAGGGCGCCCGCTGCGTCTGCAGCCCGCCGCCGCGCGACAAGGCCAACCAGCAGGTGATCTGGGACGGCTTGAACGACGGGCTGTTCACCGTGTTCTCGTCGGACCATGCGCCGTTCAAGTTCGATGCGCCCGAGGGCAAGAAGCCGAACGGCGAGGAGGTCGGTTTCCGTCACATCCCGAACGGCATCCCCGGCATCGAGACGCGTTTGGCGCTGCTGTGGTCCGAAGGTGTGCTGGCCGGCCGCATGACGCCGCACCGCTTCGTCGAACTCACGGCCACCGGCCCGGCCAAGGCCTACGGACTGCACCCGCGCAAGGGCACGATCGCGATCGGCGCCGATGCCGACCTGGTGGTCTGGGACGAACGCGACTTCGTGCTGAAGAACGAGCACCTGCACCACGAGGTCGACTACACGCCGTACGAAGGCATGCGACTGAAGGCCTGGCCGGGCCTGACCTTGAGCCGTGGCGAGGTGGTGTGGGATGGTGCCGCGTTCCATCCGCGCAAGGGCATGGGCGAACTGCTGGCCTGCGGCAAGCCGACCCTGATGCCTGCACGGCGGGGCTGAAGCCATGCGCTTGCTGATCATCAACCCCAACATCTCCGACAGCGTGACCGCGCTGATCGAGGCCGAGGCGCGCCGCAGCGCAGCGCCGGACACCCGGATCACGATGCAGACCGCAGCGTTCGGCGTGGCCTACATCGAGACTCGGTTCGAGGCGCTGATCGGCGCCTATGCGGTGGCGCAGCTGGCCGCCGACCACGTGGACGGGCATGACGCCGTGATCGTCGCGGCCTTCGGCGACCCGGGCCTGGGCGGCCTGCGCGAGGTGCTGCCGGTGCCGGTGCTGGGGCTGAGCGAATCGGCGCTGGCCAGCGCCTGCCTGCTGGGGCACCGCTTCTCGATCGTCGCGATCTCGCAGCGCATCAGCGCCTGGTACCGCGAGGTGGTCGAGGCCAACGGCCTGATCGGCCGGCTGGCCAGCATCCGCGCGCTCGACCGGCCGCTGGCCGGCATCGGCAGCGTGCAGACCGACCACGCCGAAGCGCTGCGCCGCCTGTGCGAACGGGTGGTGGACGAGGACGGCGCCGAGGTCATCATCCTCGCCGGCGCGCCGCTGGCGGGCCTGGCGCGCACGCTGCGCGGCCAGCTGCCGGTGCCGGTGGTCGACGGGGTGTCCAGCGCAGTGCGGCATGCCGAGTCGATGGTGGCGCTGGCGCCGGGCAAGGCCAGCCGCGGCAGTTTTGCGCCGCCGCCGCTGAAGCCGAACGCCGGGCTGCCACCGGGCATCGCGCGCCTGCTCGGCAGCTAGCCCGCGGCGCTGAAGGCAGGGCGGGATCAACGCCCCGTCAGTGGTCGAAATGGAAGACGATGGTCGTGCGGTTGCCGCTGCGCCGCGCGGTCACACGGTCGGCGAAGCGGCGCAGCAGAAAGCCGGCCAGTTTGCGTTCGCCTTCGTCGGAGTCGATGATCTCTTCGACGGTGGGGCGTGTCTCGGGCAGCTCGAGCAACACGCCGTCGTACGACACGCCGAGGTCGAGGTTGAATTCATCGAACGATGCGTCGACCACCATCGGCCCGGTGGCCACGCCGCTCGACGCGAGCGTTTCGATCGACTGCGCCAGGTTGAACTTGGCGCGCTCGATCACGTCGCGCCGCGCGCCCCAGACGGCGCCTTGCGTATCGAGAAACTGGCCCAGCGCCGCCCGGTCGACCGCACCCGGATCGACCGCCATCGACACCGTCTTGCGCAGGCCGATGCGAAACAGCAGGTTCAGGCCCAGGCCCACCAGCGTGCCGAACACCAGCGAATTGCCGAGCGAGGGCCGCAGCGATGCCGGAAACACCAACAGCAGCGCCGGGAAGATCTCGACCGACAGGCCGAACACCACGGCCAGGCCGATCACCAGGATCTTGCGCGCGTCGAGCAGGCGCGAGGTCATGATCACCAGCCCGTTGGTGACGATGAAGGTCGACGAGAACACCAGCGCAGCGCCCAGCACCGCGCGCGGCATCAGGTTGAACAGGTGGCCCAGCTTGGGCATGAACGCGAACACCAGCAGGATGCACGCGATCGACCAGGCGATGCGCCGGCTGGCGACGCCGGTGGCCGTGGCCAGGCCGACGGCACTGGTCGACGAGTTGATGCCGAACGAGCCGATGGCGCCCGCCGCGAACGTGGCCAGCCCATCGGCCATCACGCCACCGCCGATGGTGCGCATGTCCGGGCGCAGCCAGGCGGCATCGTTGGCCTTCTGCGACGTGGTGACGTTGCCGATGACCTTGAGCGCCGCGGCCGTGGCCGCGACCGCGAAGGGCAGGACCATGCCGGCATCGAACGACCACGCCAGGTGGTCGAGCAGCGGCACCGCGAACGCCGGCGCGGCGGCCAGGTGCGCCATCTCCTGCGCGTCGAGCAGGCCCAAGGCCCAGGCGGCCAGGTAACCCGCCGTCATGCCGATCAGCACGCAGAACAGGCGCAAGGGGCCGCGCCCCCAGACGTTCAGGCCCACCATCAGGCCGAGCGTGGCCGTGGCCACCGCGATGCCGACCATGCCTGGCGCGTGGACCTCGGTCGGTGCGCCCAGCGCGGTGCGCAGCCCGACCACGCCGACCGAGATGCCCGACATCAGCACGACGAGGCCGGTGATCTCGGGCGTGAGCAGCGGGCGCAGGCGGGGCATCACCCGCGCCAGCGCCATCTCGAACAGGCCGGCCAGCATCGTCATGCCGAACACGACCGCGAGGTTGCCGGTCTTCGCGGCCACCAGCGACGGCACCAGGTAGACGACGCTGGGCGTGGGCTGGCACAGGAAACCCGAGCCCACCGGGCCGACCCGGATCACCTGGAAGAGCGTGCCCATCGCCAGGGCCACCAGGGTCAGGCTCACCAGCGTGGCGGTGGTCTCGGGTGAACTGCCGGCCGCCTGTGCGATCAGCACCGGGTAGACCAGGTAGATGAACATCAGCCCGACGTGCTGCAGCCCGCTGAGCATGTTGACGCCGAGCGGCGGCGTGTCGTCGACCCCGTACACGAGGCCCACAGGTTTTTGAGGCGTCACTTGCGTTCCGGAACAGGACCCGCCGACCGCGCACCCGGGGGATACCGCATGCCGGGAATCGACGAAGGAAAGCACGCACGCTGCAGGCCATTCGATCCGCACCGCAAGGCCTGCAGCGTGCGCTGTGGCGAGTGTGTCACGCGGCCCGGCGAGCCTGTCGCTATGGATAGCGACAGACAGGCGTTTGCGTGCGTGCTAAAGGGCGGTGCAGGCGTTTTCCTGCAGCGTGTTGTACGGCTTGTCCGACAGCGGCAGGCGGTCGCAGATGGCAGGTAGGGTCTTGCCTGCAAGGGGGGAGCGTTGGATCATTCAGCCATCCAACAATACCTTGAGGAAAGCACCATGGACCAGCAGACGACACAGACAGAAGCACCGGTGTTCGGCACCATGATCGGCATCCTGAGCGGACAGAAGATCGATACGGAACGGCTCAAGGCCGTGACCAAGGCGAGTGCCCGGCATTCGTTGTGGGAAGGACCCGACAGCTTCGATGCCGACGAGCCCGGAGCCTCCCACCTCTCTACCCAGCTGCCGACCCAGCATTGAGTCGGCGGGCACTGGCTAGAAGTGTTGCTTAGAAGTTTTCCCACTCGCCTTCGGACGCGCCGCCTGCGGCGGCCTTGGGCCGCGGCAACGCAGCCGGGCTGGCCGCAGCGGGCTTGACCGGCGCCGGTTTGCGCGCCGGACTCGGCACCGCACGCAACGCGGGCCGTGGTGCAGCCGGCTTGGGCGCGGGGGCAGACACCGGCCGTTGCGGTGCCGCTGGTGTATGCGATGCGACGCCTGAGAGCTTGAAGACCGCGACGGCCTGCACCAGCTGCTGGGCCTGACCGCTCAAGCTGTCCGCGGCGGCGGCGCTTTCTTCCACCAGCGCAGCGTTCTGCTGCGTGGCCTGGTCCATCTGCGTCACCGCTTCGCCGACTTGGCTCACGCCGGCGGACTGCTCGGAACTCGCCGCGCTGATCTCGCCCATGATGTCGGTCACGCGGCGGATCGAGGTCACCACCTCCTGCATCGTCACGCCGGCCTGGTCGACCAGCACCGTACCCTGGTCCACGCGCTCGACGCTGGCCGAGATCAGCGTCTTGATCTCCTTGGCCGCTTCGGCGCTGCGCTGCGCCAGGCTGCGCACTTCGCTCGCGACGACGGCAAAACCCCGGCCCTGTTCACCCGCGCGGGCGGCTTCGACGGCGGCGTTCAGCGCCAGGATGTTGGTCTGGAACGCGATGCCATCGATGACGCTGATGATGTCGGCGATCTTCTTGCTGCTGTCGTTGATGCCCTTCATCGTCTCGACGACCTGGCCGACCACGTCGCCGCCACGCACGGCCACCGTCGATGCGCTCTGCGCCAGCTGGTTGGCCTGGCGCGCGTTGTCGGCGTTCTGCTTGACGGTGCTCGACAGTTCCTCCATCGAGGCGGCGGTCTCTTCCAGCGCGCTGGCCTGCTGCTCGGTGCGGGCCGACAGATCGTTGTTGCCCTGCGAGATCTGCGCGCTGGCCGTGGCCACGCCCTCGGCGTTCTGGCGCACGTTGCTGACCACCTGGGCCAGGCTGCCCTGCATGGCCTTCAGCGCCAGCAGCAGTTGCGAGGTCTCGTTCGTGCCTTCGGCCTCGAACTGCAGGCTCAGGTCGCCGGCGGCGACGGCGCGCGACACCGCGACGGCCTGGTTCAGCGGACGCGTGATCGAGCGCACCAGCAGCCAGCCCAGCACGCACAGCAGCGCCACGGCGGCCACCGCGATCGAGATCAGCAGGGTCAGCGCGGATTCATAGGTCGCCTGCGCCTTGGCCTGCTCTTCTTCGCCGATCTTGATCTGCAGGTTGGCAAATTCGTCGGCGCTGTCGATGGCCGCCGCCTGCACTGGCGCCACGGTCTTCAGCAGCACCTGCGTCGCCTCGTCGTTCTTGTTGGCGATGCCGAGCTCGACCACCTGGTCCGTCGGCGCCTTGAGCAAGGCCACGGCGGCTTCGACCTTGGCGAGCGATGCCTTGCCGGCCGGGCTGCTCACGGTCTCGCGCAGCTGCTGGATGGTCTTGGCGTAGTCCGCGCGCACCGAGCCCAGCCGCTCGGCCACTTTCTTGTTGGCCTCGGGGTCGTTCTGGATCACGATGTTGCGCGCCAGGATCGCCCGAATGCGCAGGTTGTCCTTGATGTTCTTGGCGGCCAGGACCTTGGGCAGCCGGTCGCGTGTGGCGATATTGAGCTGGTTCTGGATCGCGCCCATATTGGACACGCCGATCCACACCATCGCCGCCAGCAGCAGCGCGGACAGTGCAATGCCGATGCCCAAGCGGACGCCAATTTTCAGATTGCTGAATTGCATAAAACGGTCGGAAATTGAGTTGGAATGGTTTGATTTTCGGTGCAAATCGCTAGCCGAGTATCGCCGACAGCGCAATCGGAGCTATCCCCGAAAGGGTGTAGGACGCATAAAAACCGCGAATCCGGACCTTCCGCGTGGTTTTCCGGGGATCAGGGGCGTGGCGGCACGGTTCGCCAGCCGACCATGGGGTGGTGAGGCCGATGGCCGCGGCCTGCACGTCCAGCGCGTCGAAGAGACAATACGGCAACGTTTTCCGTCCTCATCTCATGAGGAGGCCGGGCCACCGCCCAGGTCTCCTTCTCGCGCATGCCATCCCCGTCCGCCACGCCCGCACCTTCTTCCACGCCGTCGTTCTCGCTGTGGCGCATCGCCTTGCCAGCGTTTGGCCCTTCGCTGCTGTTCGGGCTGGGCGAGGGCGCTATCCTGCCCATCGTGCCGCTGACGGCGCGTGGCCTGGGCGCGTCCGTCGCGATGGCGGCGCTGGTGGTGGCGATGATCGGCATCGGCTCGCTGCTCAACAACATTCCGGCGTCGCTGATCACCATGCGCTGGGGCGAGCGCTGGGCCATGGTCGCTGCCGGCGTGTGGAGCGCGCTCGGCATGGCCTTGAGCGCGTCGACCTCGCACCTGGCGCTGTTCGCGGCGGGCTGCTTCATGGTCGGCATGTCGCAGGCCGTCTACAACCTGGCGCGCCAGAGTTACATGACGGACGCGGTGCCCATCGAATTCCGCGCGCGGGCCTTGTCGACGCTCGGCGGGGTCATGCGCATCGGCATGTTCATCGGCCCGTTCATCGCCGCCGGCGCGGTGCACGTGTTCGGCCTGCGGGCGGCCTACGTGGTCGGCATCGTCGCGGTGTTGGCGGCCGCGGTGCTGGGCGCGCGCATTCCCGACCTCGAGGCACCGCCCGCTGCGCCCGGGCAGCCCGCACCGGCCCCGGCGTCCATCGCCTCGATCCTGCGCGACTACCGCCACGTGTTCCTGACGCTGGGCATCGGCATGGTCCTGGTCAGCGCGGTGCGGACCGCACGCCAGGCCATGATCCCGCTGTGGGCGGACCATCTCGGGCTGACGCCGTCCATGGCGTCGCTGATCTACGGGCTGGCCGGCGGTGTCGACATGCTGGTGTTCTACCCGGCCGGCAAGGTGATGGACCAGAAGGGCAGGCGCTGGGTCGCGGTGCCGTCGATGCTGATCATGGGGCTGGCCATGCTGCTGATGCCGCTGACCACCGGTGCCACCACGCTGCTGCTGGTGGCGCTGGCCATCGGCTTCGGCAACGGCATCGGATCGGGAATGATGATGACCATCGGTGCCGACAACGCGCCGCGCCACGGGCGTGCGCACTTCCTCGGCGTGTGGCGGCTGATGGCCGACATCGGTGCCTCCTGCGGCCCGGCGCTGCTGTCGTTCCTGGCGGGCAGCCTATCCCTGGCGTCGGGTGTCGGCGCGATCGGCCTGATTGCTTTTGCCGCGGCGGGCACGCTGGCCTACTGGATTCCGCGGCACGGGCATGCCGGCCGCCGCGGATGAGGGTCAGCCGACGGCGTCCTGCACGCACTTCTTGCTGAAGCTCGACTTGGCGGCGCCGGCCAGCTTCTTGTCTGCCGCCGCGGCGTCGCATGTGGCCGCGGCATCCTTCTCGCACTTCTTCACGAAGGAGGCCTTGGCCGCGCCGGCCAGCTTCTTCTCGGCGGCGGCTGCGTTGCAGGTCGGCCCGTCCGCGAACGCGGAACCGATGAAGAAGACGGACGCAAGGGCGATGGACAACTTGAACATGCGGGCTCCAGAGATGAGGGAACTCCATCGTAGCCACGAACCGGGCTATGCACCAGTTCTTGCAACAATGTGGAGGCCGTTGATGGCATGTTCCAGCGCTGGCCCCCTCGATCTATCTGGGCAACGCGGCTAGCCCTGGCGCGTCCGTGGTCGACACCAACTGTCAAGCGACGATGGAGCCTTGCTCGTCAGCCAGGGTTGCGTAGGGGGGCTGAAAGAATTTCCGGCGCCGGGCGGGAAATGCACCTTAAACGCCGGGTCAGGCGCAAACTCGGGTAATGCGCAGACCGATGAGCCATCCAGTCCTGGAGACTGTCTACGAAGGATTCCAGATCCTGTTGGTTGGCATGGCTGTGGCTGTCATCGGATTCTTTGTGACCTTTCCGTTTCTTTTGCCGCGCACCTACGCTTCAGGCCTGTTCGACACCGCATGGATCTGCCTTGGAATTGCGTCAGGGTGTCTGGTGCTGGTGTTTTTTGTATGGGTGACCGGCCATCGGGGCAAATGACTTGAGGTCAAGGCCAAATACCGTCTGCAGATTGTGGCGACGGACCCATTGGTCGCCAGTTCAATATGGCGTGGCGGGCGACGAACTGGACAGAGATCAGATTCAGGTGCGAACGCAGGCGCTTTACAGTCCAGCTTGTTGGCGGCCGACGGAGTTAAGTCAAGCTTAATCGGCGCCCACGACGATCGGTTCTGGCCGTCGGACTTTCTGTTCCGAGCCTTAACTAACCGATCGGAACTATGCGAAACAAGCTAACTTGGCCACTGGCCGTTGCTCTTGGTGCCGCTGCGTGGGGCGCGAATGCGGCCGAACCGGGCCTGAATATCCGTTCCGCGCCGTACTGGTATGCCTCGTTGGCCGAAGGATATGGACGACTGACTTCTTCCAATGTGGCCAGTGGCGGCCTTGCGGTGCAAGGCGCACCGGGCACTACAGACCAGCGCCGCAGTCACAGCGACATTGGTGCGACATTGGGCTACCAGCTTACCCGCAACCTGGCATTCGAGGCGGCATACCAGGAGATCGGCAAGTTTCGCTTTTCTTCGCCGGTTTCCGCAGGAGACTGGCGATCGGGCGGCATGCGCTTGAGTGCAGTGGGCGTGGCGCCGCTGAGCGACAGGATTTCGCTGTATGCGCGAGGAGGTGTCTTTGTTTCTCGCACCAAATTGAATGTCAATTCCCCGCTGCTGGATGAATCGAAGACCAGGACCAATCTGACGGTCGGTGCAGGTGCTTCATATGCCTTCACATCGCAAATCGACGGCCTTCTCGGATGGGACCGCTACCAGGGCTTGGGAAATTCGCAGACGGGTAAAACCAACGCGGATATCTTGTCAGTGGGCGTGCGCTACAAGTTCTGACTTGCGACGATCGCGGCGCGGTGACGATGGTGGTTCGTGACGGCTTCGACCGACTGCTGTTCGAACCACTCGCGCGGCTTCCCGGATCGCTTACTTACATACAAGAGCGAAGAGCGGCGAACAATCATCGCCAAGCTTGTCGGGCAGCAAGGCCATGTTGGCGACTTTCGGAAAACGCGCTTACATCGGTAGTTACATCCCACGGGAATGAAAAAAGCCTGCTATCGATGCGATAGCAGGCTTTCCATATCTGTCTTGGTGGCGCTTCACGGATTCGAACCGCGGACCTGTGGATTATGATTCCATCGCTCTAACCGACTGAGCTAAAGCGCCATGCAGGTTCGGCAAGAGATTTATTGCCGAAGCCCAAGATTATAGCCCACCGCCTCGCCGGTGCCGGCGCGTTGCAGCGGGGCCAGTTCTTCCCGCACCAGCCGCACGATCAGGCGGTCGAGCGATTCCACCGAGTAGTTGCCCACGTCGTGCACGGTTTCGCGGCCCGGGCCGCTCGCGGGGCGGCTGGCGTCGGCGTAGGTGAGGAACACGAAGCGCCCGCCGGTGTACTGCGCCATCTGCCGCTGGATGTACTCGCCCTGCTTGTCCAGGCCGCTGGCGCCCACGCTGAAGATCTTGATGCCCTTGCCCAGCGCGGCGACCATGTCGTCGTCGTACTGCGGGCCGCCGTAGTCCAGGTGCGGTGGGGCATCGGCCAGCAGCAGCACCATGCGCGTCGTGCCGTTGCCGCGCCAGCGCAGGCCGTGGATGGTCTCGTGCAGGGCCTCGTTCATCGCCTCGGGGTAGTCGCCGCCGCCGGCCGCGTGCAACTGGTCGAGCACGGTCTGGGACGCGTTCAGGTCGTTGGTGAAGTCGTGGCTGCGCAGCAGGAACGCGTCGCCCTTGTCGCGGTAGGCCACCAGGCCCAGGCACAGGTCGGGCTGGCTGGGCAGGCCGGCCACGTCGGCGGCGATGCTGCGCAGGCTGGCCTTGAGTTTGCCGATCTCGTCGGCCATCGAGCCGGTGGCGTCGATCAGGAACACCAGGTCGAGCCTGGCGCGCGCCGGCGCGGCCGCGGCGTCGAGCCGGATCTCGAGCGCGCTCTTGCGCCCGCGCTGCAGGAAGCCGCCGGCCTGCCGGCCGTCCTTGCGCACGGTCACGTCGTAGACCGGCGCGCGGGCGCCGTCGAACGCATCGGGATGCAGCCACACGCGTCCTGCCGTGTCGGTGCGAGCCCACATCCGGTTGCCGCGGTCGGCGCTGACCGCCACCTCGGCGTCGGCCACTCCGTGGCCTTGCGCGTCCTTCACCTCCAGCAGATAACGCTCGCGGACATCGCGCGGCCGGTGCGGTACCTGGGTGCGGGCGCGGAACGCCAGGTAGTCGGCGAAGTCGGCGTTGTCATTGACCACGCCGGCGGTGACCGTCGACGAAGTTGCGGGTGGTGCAGGTGACACGGCAGGCGATGCTGCCACCGCGGCTTGCGGCGCGGGTGTCGTCGGCGCGGCCCGGCTCTCGGTGGCCTTGGGGGTGGTGTCGCGGCGGAGCGTCGGGGCTGCGGGCGCCACGGCGGCACCGGCTGCGGCAGGCGCCGCCGCCGCGGCCATGTCCGCGCGCTCGGCACGGCGGGCCAGTGCGCCGCTGGTGCGCGCCTCCGCCACTTCCTGCGCCGCGGTCCGCCCCGGCACTTCGCGGGTCTGGACCGGGCGTGCGCAGCTGCTGGCGCTTGGTGCGTCGAAGTTCGGCAGGTGCTGCGAGGGCAGGGCGGCGGTCACGGCGATCTGCGGCTGCGGACCGACGGGTTCGGAGACGCGCGGCCAGACGGAGGCCTCGGCCGGGGTGGCCGGCACGGGCATCGGCGACAAGGCCTGCACCGCGCACGCATGCAGCAGCATCTGCGCGCACAGCGCGGCGGCCAGCGTGCGCCGCAGGACAAGGGGAAGACGGTGGGACATCGGGTGCTCCTTCGGTGGTGGTTGGGTGGTGGTGCAGCCTGATACGGGCGAGCCGGCCGGGCGGGGTCGAGCCGCTGGACTTATTTGCGCCGGTGTTAACCCCGAACGCGCACGCGCCCCGTGGAACGTGGTGTGAAAATCTGCCGATGCCCCCGCGTACCCCGAGCGACATGCCCGACAACGAACTGATGCTGGCCTACGCGCGCGGCGATGCGGCGGCGTTCGACACCCTGTATGCGCGGCACGAGGGCGCGATGTACCGCTTCGTGCGGCGCCTGCTCGGCCAGGCGCTGGCGGCCCAGGCCGACGAGGTGTTCCAGGACACCTGGATGCGCATCGTCGCGGCGCGCGAGAGCTTCACCGCTCAAGGCGCGGCCTGGCGCACCTGGGCCTTCACGATCGCGCACAACGTGGCGATGGACCGGCTGCGCGTGAGCGGGCGCGAACTTGCGCTCGACGCGTTGGCCGGGCAGTGCGACGAGGCCACCGACCCGATGGACTGGCTGCAGGGTGCGCTCGACATGGCGCACCCGTCGACCGAAGACGTGGCCTTCTGGCGTGCGGCCGGCCAGCAACTGCTGCACTGCCTGGACGAACTGCCCGACGCGCAGCGCGCGGCCTTTCTGCTGCACCACGAAGACGGCGCGAGCGTTGAAGACCTGGCACAGCGGCTCGGCCTGGGCTTCGAGACGGCCAAGAGCCGCCTGCGTTACGCGCTGCAGAAGCTGCGCGGCTGCATGCAGCGTTATCTGGTCGTGCTGGAGCCGCAGCCATGACCGACTGGCGCGACGCACGGCTCGACAAGGCGCTGGCCCATGCACCGGACGCCGAGCAACGCCCGGCGGCGGCCACCCGCGCTGCGGTGCTGCGGCATGCGCATGCGGCCGTGCAGGCGCAGGCCCCCGCACGCATCCCCGCAGCGGATGCGCTGCCATGGTGGCGCCGCTGGTTCCGCGGCGGATCTTCTGCGCGCATGCCATGGAACGCGGCATTCGCCTCCTTGCTGCTCGCCGGCGTGATCACCCTGGTCTGGCGCGAGCAAGAGATCCCGGGCGCCCGCACGGAGGATGGGGCCATCCCCACGGCGCCATCGGCCAGACCGCCGGCAGCTACCGTCCCCCCCGCGGCGCCAACGGCTGCCCCGGAGGCGAGGCCTGCACCACCCGCATCCCCCGCGCCACGCCCGCCGGAGGCGGCACCGGCGGATGCGCGTGCGCCGGCACGCGCACCTGCTGCCAAGCCCGCGGAACCCGTCGCGCCACCGCCCGCGCCGGCCCGGGCACGCGAGGCCGCCCCGCCGCTGGCCAAACAATCGCCAGCCGAGGCATCGGGTGGTGCCGCTCCCTCCGTGCGCGATGCCGTTCCACCTCCGTCTGGGGAGGCGCCTGCGGCCGCGCCCGCGCCGGTGCAGCCCTTGCCACCGACAGCGCCGCCTGCGGCTGCTGCGGCGCCGGTGCCCTTGCCCGCACCGGCCCCTGCGGCGCCGATGCAGGCGCAGCCGCGAGCCGACAGCGCCGATGCCGCACGTGCAGCGCCTGCGCCGGCCGCACCCGCCGCAGCGGCGGCTCCTGCCGCCCCGCAGGCCCCCGGCGGCGCCTTGCCGCGCGCGGCCGGCAGCCTGTCGAGCCGCATGGCGTCTCCACCCGCCGCCGCAGCCGCCGGGTCGGCCGCTGCGCCTGCGCCAGCGGCCGCTGCAGCCCCGGCGAGGCCGTCGTTCGAGTTGTGGACGCAGGCCCGCGTGACGCTGGCCGACCGGACCGTGGTCGTGCCGCGTGCGCAGGCCAGCGCGCTGGCCGACGGGATCCGTGCGATGGTGTCGGCGGCCAGCGGCACGGGCGAATGGACCGAACCCGTGGACGTGCGCATCGCGCTCAGCCGCGACGGCGAAGACCTGGGGGTGCTGGAGCTGGGCGAGACCGCCGTGCGCTGGACCGCGCTGCAACCGGGCCCGGCGCGCAGCCGGGTCGGCCGGCCCGACCCCGCACAACTGCGTGCCTTGCGCAACACGATCGACGCGCTGCGTTGAATTGTGTTGAGGGGCGACAACGCTGCGGCCGCTGGCCGCGGGCGCTCTACTGGTGCTTGAACGCGGCCTTGCGTTTGTTGACGAAGGCGTCCATGCCTTCCTTCTGGTCGCTGGTGGCGAACAGCGCGTGGAACAACCGGCGCTCGAACATCACGCCGTCCGACAGGCCGCTCTCGAACGCGCGGTTGACCGATTCCTTGGCCGCCATCACCGCGATCTGCGAGTACTCGCAGATCATCAGCGCTGCGCCCAGCGCTTCTTCCTGCAGCTTGTCGAGCGGCACGACGCGGCTCACCAGGCCCGAACGCTCGGCTTCGGTCGCGTCCATCATGCGGCCGGTGAGCGCCATGTCCATCGCCTTGCTCTTGCCCACCGCACGCGGCAGCCGCTGCGTGCCGCCGGCCCCGGGGATCACGCCGAGCTTGATCTCGGGCTGGCCGAACTTCGCGTTGTCGGCCGCGATGATGAAGTCGCACATCATCGCCAGCTCGCAGCCGCCGCCGAGTGCGAAGCCGCTGACGGCCGCGATCACCGGCTTGCGGATGCTGCGGATGGTTTCCCAGTTGCGTGTGATGTAGTCGCCCTTGTAGACGTCGGCGAAGGTGTAGGTCGCCATTGCGCCGATGTCGGCACCGGCGGCGAACGCCTTCTCGCTGCCGGTCAGCACCATGCAGCCGATGGCCGGATCGGCGTCTAGCTTCTTCAGCGCATCGCCCAGCTCGTCCATCAGCTGGCCGTTCAGTGCATTGAGCTGTTTCGGCCGGTTCAGCGTCACGATGCCGACCTTGCCGGCCTCGATGCGCAGGGTGATCATTTCGTAGTCCATGGGTCTCTCCGATGTTCTGTGGATAGGCGACAGACGCACTATAACCAAGGGAAAACATTAGCCGACCGATCGGTCGGTTAATGGTAGATTCGGCCTGCCCAGGAGGAGACGACGATGAGCGAAGCGACCGTGTTGTACGAAGAACGAGACGCCGTGGCGGTGGTCACGCTCAACCGTCCGCAGGCCCTGAACAGCTTCAGCCGCGAGATGCACCGCGAACTGTGGGCCGCGTTCGATCGTGCCGAGGCTGCGCCGGCCATCCGCGCGCTGGTGCTCACCGGGGCCGGCCGGGCCTTCTGTGCCGGGGCCGATCTGGCCGCGTTCGATTTCACGCCCGGCCCCGGTTTGGTCGACCGGGCCGATCCGCGCGGTGTGATCGAAGACACCTTCAACCCCACCGCGCGGCGGTTGCAGGCCTTGCGGATGCCGACGATCGCGGCGGTCAACGGCGTGGCGGCCGGGGCGGGCGCCTCGGTCGCGATGTGCTGCGACATCTGCATCGCCGCGCCGTCGGCGAGTTTCATCCAGGCCTTCAGCAAGATCGGCCTGATTCCCGATGCCGGCGGCAGCTGGCAACTGGTGCGCCGCATCGGCCTGGCCCGGGCCACGGCGTTGGCGATGACCGGCGACAAGCTGCCCGCCGCGCAGGCCAGGGAGTGGGGGCTGATCTGGGACGTGGCCGACGACTGCGTGGCCGCCGCGCTGGCCATGGCGCAGCGGCTGGCGGTGATGCCCACCAAGGCGCTGGTGGCCACGCGGCAGCTGCTGCGCCAGGCTTGCACCAGCACCTTCGACGCGCAGCTCGATGCCGAACGCGACCTGCAGTCGTCGCTCGGCCGCACGCACGACTACATCGAAGGCGTCAGCGCGTTTTTGCAGAAGCGCGCGCCGCAGTTCAGGGGCGAATGATGGCGGACCCGACGACGGATCCGCAGGCCCTGGCGCGCCAGGTCGGCGACACGATGTTCGCGGCCGACCGGGCCTCGAAGGACTTCATGCAGATGCAGCTGGTGGCCTGCGCTCCCGGCCGCGCGACGATGCGCATGACGGTGCGCGAAGAGCAGCTCAACGGCCACCGCATCTGCCATGGCGGGCTGATCTTCACGCTGGCCGATTCGACCTTTGCGTTCGCCTGCAACAGTCACAACCAGGTGGCGGTGGCCGCCGGTGGGCAGATCGAGTTCCTGAAACCCGCGCAGCTGCACGACGTGCTGACCTGCGAAGGCGTCGAGCAGACGCTGCAGGGCCGCCACGGCCTCTACGACATGCGTGTGACCAACCAGCACGGCGAGGTGATCGCGATGATGCGCGGCAAGAGCGCGCAGCTGGCCGGCCGGATGATCGTGGACACGGGAGCCGCCGCATGAACAGCTTTCCGTTGGAGCCGATCGAGACCGCCAGCCAGGACGAACTGCAGGCGCTGCAGCTGGCGCGGCTGCAGACCACCTTGCGCCAGGCCTATGCGGGCTCGCCGGTCTACCGCGCCAAGTTCGACGCGGCCGGCGTGCACCCGGACGACTGCCGCACGCTGGCCGACCTGGCGAAGTTCCCGTTCACGGCCAAGGCCGACCTGCGCGACAGCTACCCCTTCGGCATGCTGGCCGTGCCACGCGCGCAGTGCGTGCGCATCCATGCGTCGAGCGGCACGACCGGCAAACCCACCGTGGTGGCGTACACGCAGGCCGACATCGACACCTGGGCCACCTGCGTGGCGCGCAGCATCCGCGCTGCCGGTGCGCGGCCCGGCGAGCTGGTGCACGTGAGTTACGGCTACGGCCTGTTCACCGGCGGCCTGGGGGCGCACTACGGCGCCGAGAAGCTGGGCCTGACCGTGGTGCCGTTCGGCGGCGGCCAGACCGAGCGCCAGGTGCAGCTGATCCACGACTTCCGGCCCGACATCGTCATGGTCACGCCCAGCTACATGCTGGCCATCGCCGACGAGTTCGAACGCCAGGGGCTGGACCCGGCGCAGAGCAGCCTGCGGCTGGGCATCTTCGGCGCCGAGCCGTGGACGCACGACATGCGCCTGGCGATCGAGCGGCGCATGGGGATCGATGCGGTCGACATCTACGGCCTGTCGGAGGTAATGGGGCCGGGCGTGGCCAGCGAGTGCGTCGAGACCAAGGACGGACCGACCATCTGGGAAGACCACTTCTACCCCGAGATCATCGACCCCGACACCGGCGCCGTGCTGCCCGATGGCGAGGTCGGCGAGCTGGTGTTCACCAGCCTGACCAAGCAGGCGCTGCCGATGGTGCGCTACCGCACGCGCGACCTGACGCGGCTGCTGCCGGGCACCGCGCGCACGATGCGACGCATGGAGAAGATCACCGGCCGCAGCGACGACATGATGATCGTGCGCGGCGTGAACGTGTTCCCGACGCAGATCGAAGAGCTGATCCTGAAGCGGCCCGAACTCAGCGCGCACTACCAGTGCGTGCTGTACCGCGAAGGCCCGATGGACTGCCTGCGCGTGGTGGTCGAGATGCGCCCCGGCCTGCGCGCCGACGTGCCCGAGGCCCATGCCGCTGGCGAACTGCTGCGCCACGACATCAAGGCCTACATCGGCACCTCGGTCGAGATCGAACTGCGGCCGGTCGGCGGCATCGAGCGCAGCGTGGGCAAGGCGCGGCGCGTGGTCGACCTGCGCAAAGGTTGAAGGCCGCCCAGGTCGCGCGGCGCTCGCCGCAAGCGGACGGGGTGGTTACAGCAGCCGTTGCGAGAAGCTCTGGTGCCCGGGCGTCTCGTGCGCGTCCACGGTGCGGTGGCCCTCCAGCCTCTCGTAGCGCAGGCGCTGCTGCCGATCGGTGGTCTGCACCGCGCCGAGCAGCAGGTCCCGGGCGGTCTCGATCAGCGTCGTGCGCGTGCTCTGGTCGTGGATCTTGGTGAGGTCGTAGTTGCCGCTGGCGACCTGCAGCTGCCCGCCGTGGCGCGACTGCAGGTAGTGGGCGTCCAGTGTCGCGCTCTGGGTCTGGGTGATGGTGACGGCACCTGCCGCCCCTGCCGCACCGCCGCGTTGCGTGCCCGTCTTCTGGCTGACCTGGTAGTCCACGCGGCCGATCTCGTGGACGGCACCGCGGGCATTGGGTTTCTCGAAGTCGCCGCCGAAGCTGGCCTCGAAGTCCGCCAGGCCGCTCAGCAGGGGCAGCACACGGCTGGCCAGCGGCGGGCTCAAGCCGTCGGCCTGCGCTGCGGTCTTGTCCGTCGGGGCGGAGTGCAGCTGCGCAAACGCATCCTTGAACTGCGCCACCAGGGCCGCATCGGCATGGCTGCGCTGCGCGGCGGCGTCGAACTGCTGCAGATACTGTGCGATGGCGGCCTGCCGCTGCTGCGTGCCGGCGGCGCCAAGCGGCGTGCCGGTGTCGAGCCTGAGGGCCATCTCTCCGGCCTGGCCCTTGAGTGCGATCTGCTTGCGGTCGGCACCGAGGTGCAGCGTGAACGACGACAGCGCCTGCCGTGGGCCGGGGTTGTCGACCTTCAGGTCCAGGCTCGCTAGCGCCGTGGTGTCGAAGGCCATCAGGCCGGTCAGGTCCAGCGTCGGCGTGCCGGCCTGGCCCAGGCCTTCCAGGGCCTTGTCGAAACCGTCGGCCAGCCTGGCCAATGCGTCGCGCTCGGTGTCGCTGAGCGGGCCCGAATGCGTGACGGCCACCTGCAGGCCCCGGTTGCCGCCGCCGGTGCCGCTGTTCACCACGATCGTCAACTCCACGGTCTGGCCGGACCGGGTCTGGATCTTCAGGCTCACTTTGGTGGCGCCGTTCAGCACGTCGCTCAAGGCCTTGCGGTGGTCCACGGCGCCCGTGGAGTCCGTGGCCACGCCGTCGGCCATGGCCTGCTGGTAGTCGGTCTGCGTGGCCGCCAGACGCGACAGCAGCGCGCCGCCCAGGCCGCGCCATTGCTCGGCGAGGGTGTGTGTGCCCAGGTTGCCGTTGCGGGCCATCCGTGCGCTGATGGTGTCCTGCGCCGGTGCCGCCCAGACCCGCGCCGGAGACGCCGCCTGCAGCCCGGCATCCAACGCAGCGGGCCTGCCGTAGACCAGGCTCTGGATGTCGCTGGCGCTGCGGTCCAGCGTGACGATGGTGGAGGGCGTGGTCGGCGTGGTGCCGGCCGCTTCGGCGCGCTGCAGTGCGGACGGCCCGTTCGCCGCCGTGGTTCCGCCAACAGCTGTGGCGAGCGTGCTGGCAGGGATGGAAACGATGCTGGACATGGGGGTCAGAGGTTCCTGATGGGCTGGTTCTGCAAGAGGCTCTGACAAGGCGGCGCAGACGCTTGTCTGAGATATCGGCGGATCGGCGGGCATCTGAAACGCCATCGTCCGATCCCGGGCGGTGGCGCGAAAACGGGCGCTCTCCGCACCATCCACGGGCAACGGCACGCCGTTTGTTTGCTGGTTTGTACCGATACGGTGTCCGGGCCGGGGGATTAAAGTGGCCCGGCAATTGCTTGTGCAAATTTCACAACTGTGAAAATTTAACTTCGCACCCTGCCCATGAACCACGCGCCCACCACGTCCACCCGCACCGCCGACACGACGGCGGTCGCCTGGAGCGGCAGTGGGCAGGCGCCGGCCCACCGCATCCATTCGGTGATCGACCTCTGGCTCGGCGAGCAGTTGCGCCACCGTCGCAAGGCGCTCGCCCTGTCGCTGCAGCAGGTGGCGGCAGGCTGCGGCATTTCGGTGAGTCTGCTGAGCCAGATCGAACGCGGTCTGCGCTCGATCTCGATGCGCACGCTGGAGGCCCTGGCCAAGGAGCTGCAGCTGCCGCTGGAGGCGTTGATCCGCAACACGCAGCACAGCGAAAGCGAAGTCGAAGGCGCGATGGTCCGCGCCGGCATGCACCGGCGCATCGACCTCGGCGACAAGGGCATCCACAAGGAAAACCTGACGCCGCCCGCGGCGACGGGCCAGGTCGAGATGTACCGCGCGGTGATCGAGCCCGGCGGCTCGACGGGCGACGCGCTGTTCTTCACGCACAAGGGCGAGCAGGTCGGCTACGTGATCGACGGCCAGCTCGAACTCTTCGTGCAGGACCGGTTGCTTCGGCTGGAGACAGGCGACAGCTTCTGCTACGACGGCAGCACCCCGCGCCGCTGGCGCAACCCCGGGCCGGCACTGACGACCGTGTTGTGGGCCATCACCCGCACCGTCAAGCCATGATGTTTTCCCTCACGACCAGCTGCCGACATGCCGCCAGGGCTGGCCGATTCACCGTGCGCGGCTTGGCCAACTTGATTCAACCGAAAAGGACACACACCATGAAACTCGTCGCTGTTGCAGCTTCGCTGCTGGCCACCCTTGCATTGACGGTCGGTGCGCCGGCTTCGGCCCAGACGCCGATGAAGGTTGGCTCCACGCCGACCGGCAGCCCGTTCACGTTTCTCGAAACCAAGACCAACACCATCGACGGCATCATGGTCGACATCGTCAACGCGGTCGGCAAGGAAGCCGGCTTCGGTGTGCAGGTCGAGCCGATGCAGTTTTCCACGCTGATCAGTTCGCTGACCTCCAAGCGCATCGACCTGATCTCGGCGGCGATGTTCATCACGCCAGTGCGCCAGGAAGTGGTCGATTTCTCGCAGCCGATCTACAGCTACGGCGAAGGCGTGATCGCGCCGGTGAAAGACACTACGGCCTACGTCGCGCTGGCCGACATGAAGGGCAAGCGCGTCGGCGTGCAGGTGGGAACGGCCTTCGTCGAGCCGCTGCAGAAGAGCGGCCTGTTCAGCGAAGTGAAGCTGTACGACACCACCGCCGACCTGATGCGCGATGCCAATGCCGGCCGCATCGACGTGGGCGTGCTCGACTACCCGATCGCGGCCTTCGCCGTGTCCAAGGGCCTGTTCCCCAATCTGCGCATGGTCACCAGCTTCAAGCCGACGATGGTCAACAGCATCGGCATCGCCACCCGCAAGGGCGACACCGAGCTGATGGGCAAGGTGAACACCGCGCTGACCAAGCTCAAGGCCAACGGAACGATCGACACCATCCTTAAAAAATGGGGCCTGTGATCTGTTGTTCGCCCCCAGTCTGCGCGCACTTCGTGTCGCTCCGCCAACCCCCTGCCGGGGGCAATACCAGCGGCCCGGCAAAGCCGGTTCCGCGGTATTCGCGCGCTGCAGGACACAGCTCTTTGCACTGGCCTGAGGTAATTTGAAATGACGCAGTTCTGGCAGCACACACGCGAGTTCATGCCGATCCTGCTGCAGGGAGCGTGGCTCACCATCCAGGTGACGCTCGGCTCGCTGCTGCTGTCGACGGCGCTCGGCCTGGTGTGGGCGGTGATGCGCGTCTCGGGCATCCCGTTCCTCGCGAACTTCGCCGCGCTGGTGATCAACCTGCTGCGCGGCATCCCGATCATCGTGCTGCTGTTCTTCCTGTACTTCGTGATGCCCGACGTCGGCATCGCGATGTCGGCCCTGCAGGCCGGCATCCTGGGGCTGGGCATCGCCTATTCGGCCTACCAGTCGGAGAACTTCCGCGCCGGCATCGAGGCGGTCGACCACGGCCAGGTCGAGGCCGCGCGGGCGATGGGCATGGGCTGGTGGCTGACGATGCGCCGCGTGGTGCTGCCGCAGGCGGTGAAGATCGTGCTGCCGCCCTACGGCAACATCATGATCATGATGCTGAAGGACTCGTCGCAGGCCTCGACCATCACGGTCGCCGAGCTGGCGCTGCAGGGCAAGCTGATCGCCACCTCCACCTTCCAGAACGCCACCGTGTTCACACTGGTCGCGCTGATCTATCTGGTGATGTGCGTGCCGCTGATCCTGCTCGTGCGGCACCTCGAGAAACGGGGCGCACGATGATCGAGATCAAGGGTCTGCAGAAGTTCTTCGGCAGCCACCATGTGCTGAAGGGCATCGACGCGTCGATCACCAAGGGCGAGGTGGTCTGCATCATCGGGCCCTCGGGTTCGGGCAAGTCGACCATCCTGCGCTGCATCAACGGCCTGGAGAGCTACAGCGGCGGCAGTGTCGAGATCCACGGCCAGAAGGTCGACAACACGCTGCCCAGCATCAAGGCCATCCGCACCGAGGTGGCGATGGTGTTCCAGCGCTTCAACCTGTTTCCGCACCGCACCGTGCTCGAGAACGTGATCGAAGGCCCGGTGTACGTGAAGGGCGAGGCGCGCGCCACTGCGATCGCCCGCGCCAAGGAACTGCTCGCCAGCGTTGGCCTGGCGGACAAGGAAAACGCGCACCCGCCGCAGCTCTCGGGCGGGCAGCAGCAGCGCGTGGCGATTGCCCGGGCGCTGGCGATGCAGCCCGAGGCCATCCTGTTCGACGAGCCGACCTCGGCGCTCGACCCCGAACTGGTGGGCGACGTGCTGGGCGCGATGCGCAAGTTGGCCGAAGCCGGCATGACCATGGTCGTGGTCACGCACGAGATGCAGTTCGCGCGCGAGGTCGCCGACCGCGTGCTGTTCATCGACGGCGGCGTGATCGTCGAGCAGGGCCCGTCGGCCGACGTGCTGAACCGTCCGCAAAACCCCCGCACGCAGGATTTCCTGCGCCGCGTTCTCCATCCGATGTAGGACCCGCCATGCCGCAGGAGTTTTTTCCGCTGAGCCCTTCGTTGTGGGCCAAGACCGCCGTGGCCGCGCCGCCCACCGAGCCGCTGGTGAGCGATGCGCAGGCCGACGTGGTGATCGTCGGTGCCGGCTACTGTGGCCTCAGCACCGCGCTGCACCTGGCCGAGCGTGGCGTGCGGGTGGTGGTGCTGGAGGCGCGCGAGATCGGCTTCGGCGGTTCGGGCCGCAACGGCGGCCAGGTGATCCCCGGCATCAAGTACGACCCGAGCGAGATCGTCGCGCTGTTCGGCGCCGAGCAGGGCCAGCGCCTGATCGACTTTGTCGGCGGCACGGTCGATGCGGTGTTCGACCTGATCGACAAGCACGGCATGGACGTGCAGCGTGTGCGCCGCGGCTGGATCCAGGGCGCCCACACCCCCGACGCGTTGCGCCTGGCCGAGCGCCGCGTGCGCGACTGGGGTGCGCAGGGCGTGGCCACGCGCCTGCTCGACCGCACCGAAGCGGCGCGCCTGCTGGGCACCGACAAATACCACGGCGGCTGGGTCGATCCGCGGGGCGGCGGCGTGCAGCCGCTCAGCTACGTGCGCGAACTGGCGCGCGCCGCGCAGGCGGCCGGCGTCGTGATCCACACCGACAGCCCGGTCGCCCAGCTGGCGCAGCAGGGCGGCAAGTGGCAGGCCGTCACGGCACGTGGGCCCAAGGTCAGCGCCGAGCGCGTCGTGCTGTGCACCAACGGCTACAGCGACGACCTGTGGCCGCAGCTGCGCAAGAGCATCATCAACGCCAACTCGTTCCAGGTGGCGACCGACCCGCTGCCGGACGCGGTGCGCCGCAGCATCCTGCCCGAGGGCCATGTGTCGTCGGACGCGCGCAACCTGCTGCTGTACTACCGCATCGACCACGAAGGCCGGCTGCTGATGGGCGGACGCGGCAGTTTCCGCGAGCCGAAGGAGGGCGATGTGGCCGACTGGTCGCACCTCGAACACGCGGTGGCCAAGCTGTTTCCGCAGGCCGCCGGCATCCCGTTCGTGCACCGCTGGTGCGGCCACGTGGCGATCACGCGCGACTACCTGCCGCACCTGCACGAGCCGGCGCCGGGCTTGTTGATCGACATCGGCTGCCAGGGCCGCGGCGTCGGGCTGCAGACGCGCATGGGGCAGGCGCTGGCCGAGTACGTGGCGACCGGCAACCCGCAGGCACTGCCGGTCCAGCCGTCGGGCATCGCGCCGTTCCCGTTGTTCGCGCTGCGGCGCTTCTACGTGTCGGCGGTCGTTGCCTGGTACCGCCTCACGGACGGCGGGGTCTGAGATGAAACCACCCCGTTTGGCCGGGCTCACTTCGTGTAGCCCGACCTATCCCCCTCAAGGGGCGCACCCAGCGGCCGGGCCAAGCCCGTTCCGCGGGTGCACTGGCATGGCCTGCTCCGCGGCCTTCGGCATTGCGCTGGCGAGCACCGTTTCATGCGATGCGGGTGGCGCGCAGCGCAATGGATAACTGATATGACTTCGCAATCAAATCGATAACCGCGTTGCTTCGCCTTGCCGTGCTACAGCACTGTCTGCGGCTTCGCGCCTTCTTCTCGCTTCGATTGCAAACCCGTATGAGCCGGCAACATCCGGGTGGCTGGGTCAGTGATGGGCCAGCACGTGCGCACGCACCGCGTCGCAGAACACGTCGGGTCGCTCCACGTGCGGCAGATGGCCGCAGCCGGGCAGATTGACCAGCCGGCCGTGTGAGGCGGCGGCGGCCAGGCGCTCGGCGTGGGCCGCGGGCGGCGCGACCACGTCGGCATCGCCGCTGAGCACCAGGGTCGGCTGCGCCAGTCCGGCCATCAGGTGCAGGCCGTCGGCGGCGAACAGGGCATCGAGCGCCTGCAGGTAACCCGGCAGTTGCACGCCGGCTTGGCCTGCGGCCAGGCCCGCCAGCATGGCGGCCGGCGCACCGGGTGCGAGCAGTTTCGGGCTGTCCTGCGCCAGCATGGCGCCGATGCCGGCGTTGCGCGCCCGCGCGCCGCGCGCATGCAGCAAGGTGGCGCGTTCCTCGGCCGGCAGGCTGCCGTAGCCGGCGCTCGGGCCCGACAGCACCAGGCTGGCCACGCGGCCCGGCTGCGTGCGCGTGAACGCCAGCGCCGTCAGCGTGGCCCATGAACTGGCGACGAGGTGCACACGGGGCAGCGCCAGCCCGTCAAGCAACGCGGCGAGCGCAGCGGCGTAGTCGGCGGGTGTGGCATGGGCGACCGTCAGTGGCGTGCTGCCGCCATAACCGGGCGCATCCCAGGCAAACACACGCAGTTGCGGCGCCAGGGCGGCGAGCGTCGCCGTCCAGCCGACGCTGGTGGAGCCGATGCCGTGCAGCAGCACGACGGCAGGCGCGCTGTCGGCGCCTTGTGCGCGGTAAGCCAGATGGCCGCCGGCCCAGGCAAGTTGTTGCGCGTTGGTCGGCATTGTTTTCCCTTCAGTGGCGCAGAGCCCGGCCACCGGACTTCATGCGGCGTCCGGGGCCGGCGCGAGCCAGGCGTCGATGGTCTGCACGTTGTCGATGGCCAGCCGCCAGGTCTTGCTGTCCGCCGGTGCCGGCAGTTCGAGCCGCAGGCGCAGCAGGCGCTTGTCGCGCGCCACCAGCGCCGTCACGTGCCGGGTGCGGCCGGCGTACAGCAGCAGGTCGTCGAGTTTGGACAGGCGCCAGCCGCCGGACTCGGTCTCGATGCCGATCCACTCGTCACCGGCGGCAAAACCCGCCTGCTCGGCCACGCCGCCGCGCAGCACCACCTTGATCGACACGCCCTGGCTTTCGCCGACGCGCAGGCCCAGGCGCTGCGCCAGCTGCGACGGGTCTTCGTGCACGGCCACACCGTGGCGCTGCAGCAGCTCGCGCAACGGGAGCTCGGCGCGGCTCTCGACCCAGGCGGCGATCTCGGCATCGAACGGGCGGCCACCGCATTCGGCCAGCGCGGCGGCGAAGTCGGCCTGCGACATCGGGCCTGCCTCGCAGCGCAACCACAGCGTGCGCATCACGTCGTCGAGTGTGCAGCGGCCTTCGGCGCGCAGCGTCAGGTCGAAACACAGCGCCACCAGCGCGCCCTTGGTGTAGTAGCTCACCGTGGCATTGGGCGTGTTTTCGTCGGCGCGGTAGTACTTGACCCAGGCGTCCATGCTCGCCTCGGCGACCGACTGCACCAGGCGGCCGGGCGTCTGCAGCACCTGGTTGATGGTCTTGTTCAGCAGCTTCAGGTAGCCGGCGTTGTCGAGCAGGCCGCAGCGCCGCAGCAGCAGGTCGTCGTAGTAGCTGGTGAAGCCTTCGAAGAACCACAGCAGCCGGGTGTACTGCTCGGCGTCGTAGTGGTAACGCGCGAATTCGGCAGGCCGCAGCGCCTTCACGTTCCAGGTGTGGAAGTACTCGTGGCTGATCAGGCCCAGCAGCGTGGTGTAGCCGTCCGACTGCCGGGCCGGCGTGGTGCTGCCCGCGGTGTCGCTCGCCGCTTCGTCGCGCCGCGGCAGGTCGCGCCGGGTGCAGACCAGCGCGGTGGAGTTGCGGTGCTCCAGGCCGCCATAGCCGTCGTCCACCGCGTTCAGCATGAACACGTAGCGTTTGTGCGGTGGCTTGCCGGCGCGGGCGGCGCCCTTGGGCGCAGGGTGCCAGAAGCGGATCTCGGTCTCGCAGATCTTCTGCGTGTCGGCGAGCAGCCGCGCGCCATCGAACGAGGGCGGCGCACCGGCCACGACAAAGCTGTGCGGGATGCCGAAGGCCTTGAACTCGCCGTGCCAGTAGTGGCCGAGCTCGAACGGGCAGTCCGCCAGCTCGTCGTAGTCGTGCGCCAGGTAGTGGCCGAAACCCGCGCTGTCGACATCGACCGACGCGAGGCCGCTCGCCGCGGACCAGCCGGCGATGCTGCGCGAGGCCACCAGTTCGAGCGCGTGCGGCCGGTCTTCCTGGCCATGCACACGCAGGCACAGGCTGGTGCCGTTGAAGAAGCCGCGCGCACTGTCGAGCCAGGCGGTGCGCACCGACGCGTCGTTTGCATAGACCTGGTAGCGCAGCACCAGCGGCTTGCTCGGGTCGGCGCTCAGCTCCCAGCTGTTCTTGTCGCGCTGCGCGCAGACCACGGCGCGCCGGCCCTGGTGGGCTTCGAGCTGCTGCAGGTTCTTGGAGAACTCGCGCACCAGGTAGCTGCCGGGGATCCACACCGGCAGCGAAACGCGCTGCTGCGCGGCCGGAGCCTGCACGGTCAGCGTGACGCGGTACAGGTGGGCATGGAGATCGGCGATCTCGATGCGGTAGGCGATGGCGGGAGTGTCGGGGCTGGAAGCCGAATCTGTCTTGCGGGCGTGGGGGGAGGGCGTCGGCATGGACTCAAGAATACAGGAGGGCGCCGAGTTCGGCCGCGACGGCGGACGGCAGCCCAACCCGCCGCAGGGCCGCTCAGTTCTTGGCGTCGGCCAGCATCTTCTCGACCTGCTGTGCGGGCAGGGCGCCGGGCACACGCGTGCCGTCGACGAAGAACAGCGTCGGGGTGCCGGTGATCTTGTGCTTCTTGCCGAACTCGACGTTGCGGGCGATCGCCGCCGTGTCGCACTTGCCGGCGGCCACCGGTTCGTCGCGCACCATCAGCCCCTGCCAGGCTTTGGCCTTGTCCTTGGCGCACCAGATGTTGCGCGACTTCTCGGGCGAGTCGCCGCCGAGGATCGGGTAGAGGAACATGTGGATGGTCACGTTGTCGATCTTCTGCAGATCGCGCTCGAAACGTTTGCAGTAGCCGCAGTTGGGGTCCTCGAACACCGCGAGCTTGCGTTTGCCGTTGCCGCGCACGACGGTGAACGCGTCCTTGATCGGCAACTGGCCGAAGTCGATCGCATTGAGCTTCTCGACGCGTTCATCAGTCAGGTTGCGGCGCTGCTTGGTGTCGATCAGGCTGCCCTGGATCAGGAAGTTGCCTTCGGCATCGGTGTACATGATCTCGCTGCCGTTCACGCGCAGCTCGTACAGGCCCGGCATCGGGCTCTTCGCGATCTCGTCGATCGGCGGCATCTGCGGAATGCGCTCGGCCAGGTTCTTGCGGATCGTCGCCTCCTGCGCCTGCGTGGCCCAGCTTGCCAGCGTGAGGGCGGCGAACAGCGCGCCGGTCAGTAGTCGTTTCTTCATTGCGATTCCGTTTCGTTCTTCACACGCCGTTCTTCACACGCCCAGCCCGGCCGCCTGCCGCATCACCCAGCTCTTCAACGGGCCGCTGCGATCGAAGCCCTTCATGCCCCAGTTGCGCAGGCCTTGCGCTGCCGGCG
This sequence comes from Pseudorhodoferax sp., assembly GCA_965279475.1. Classification (GTDB taxonomy): domain Bacteria; phylum Pseudomonadota; class Gammaproteobacteria; order Burkholderiales; family Burkholderiaceae_C; genus Pseudorhodoferax. The sequence continues at coordinate 4,395,530 of CBDIIA010000003.1, read as the reverse complement.
TGCCGCGCGCAAACAGCAGCTGCAACCCGTCGGTCGCCGTGCGCAGCGGCAGCGTGGCCGCCTTGCGCGCGCGCTCGTAGTGCCGCAGCAGCCGCTGATCACCCACACTGCGCCAGCTCTCGCGAGCATGCAGGACCCGTGCCAGCTCGGCCGCGTCGGCCAGGCCGAGATTAAGCCCCTGACCCGCCAGCGGATGCACTGCATGTGCCGCGTCGCCGGCCAGCGCCCAGGCACCCGTCCAGCCGTTGCCGGCGGGATCGGCGGACTTGCGGCCGACCCAGTGCGCGGCCTGCGCCACCTGCAGCGGCCAGGCGGCCCGCGGTGCTTCGAGCTGCAAGGCGCCCAGCGCACCGTGGCTGGCTTCTTCGAGTGCCTTGGCAAACGCCGCGTCGTCCAGCGCCAGGCGCTCGGCGACCGCATCCTCACGGACAGACCAGACCACGGCCACGGAGTTCCCGTCCGGGCCCTTCAACGGCAGAAAAGCCAGGATCTCGCCCTGCGAGAACCACTGCCGGGCGACCTGCAGGTGGGGCTGCGCACAGCGCACCCGCGTGGCGATGGCGGTCTGCCCGTATGCGAAGCTCTCGAATTCGACGCCGAGTTCGGCCCGGGTCTGGCTGGCCCGGCCTTCACAGACCACGGTGAGCGCCGCCGCCGGGGCCGCCGTGACGGTCTCGACCAGCGGCTGGTAACGCACGGCTTCGGCCAGCCGGTGTTCGAGCGCGGCCACGTCGACGATCCAGGCCAGGGCGTCGCCCTCCGGGCCGGCGGCGTGGAAGTTGACTTCGCCACCGTCGTCGCCGCAGACCTGCATGGCCTGCACCGCGGTCGCGTCGGCCGGCTCGGGCCAGCAGCGCAGCGACGCGAGCAGGCTGCGCGAGGCGGTGTTGAGCGCATAGGCGCGCACGTCGGATCCCTGGCCGGCGTGGTCGGGTGCGGGGTGGGGCAGCAGCGCCACGCGCAGCCGTTCGCGGGCCAGCAGCAACGCGAGCGTGCGGCCCACGACACCGGCGCCACGGATGCAGATATCGAATGCCTGGGCCATCGGACCATTGTAGAAGCGCCCCGTGCGCGGTGTCCGCGGGCAAGCCCCGTTGCCGGCCGAAGGCACAATTGCGGCTCGTTGAACCCGAGGATCCCACCGCCGTGAACGCCACTTCCCCCGATGCTGCCGACGCGCCGCTGCCCGCACGCGACGTGAGCGCGCAGATCGCCCGTCTCTTCGTCTACCCGGTCAAGTCGTGCGCCGGTGTCGAGCTGAACGAGGTCCTGCTGACCGAGACCGGGCTGGAGTTCGATCGCGCGTGGATGGTGGTCGACGAGGCCGGCAGCTTCGTGACGCAGCGCGAGCTGCCGCGCATGGCGCTGATCCGCCCGCAGCTCAAGACCTTCGAGATGGTGCTGCGCGCCCCCGGCATGCTGGCGCTGCACATCGCGCTCGACACGGTCGAGGAGCCGGTTGAGGTGACGGTGTGGAAGGACAAGGTCAAGGCCTACGACATGGGCGACGTGGCGGCCCAGTGGTTCAGCGATTTCCTGAACCAGGACGCGGCACCCGGCACGCCACCGCGGCGCCTGCGTTTGGTGCGCTTCGACCCGGAGCAGCAGCGGCTGTCCAGCAAACGCTGGACCGGCGGGATCGACGCGCCGAACCAGTTCTCCGACGGGTTCGCGGTGCTGGTGCTGAGCCAGGCCTCGCTCGACGGGCTGAACGCGAAGCTCGCGCAGGCCGGCCATGCCGCGGTCGGCGTCGAGCGCTTCCGGCCGAACATCGTGCTCACCGGCATCGAGGCCCACGACGAGGACCGGCTGGACGAACTGCACATCGCCACGCGCGAAGGGGTGGCGCGGCTGAAGATGGTCAAGCCCTGCCCGCGCTGCCCGATCCCCGACATCGACCCGGCCACCGCCATCAGCAGCCCGGAGGTCGGCGACGCGCTGCGCACCTACCGCTCGCTCGAGGTGGTCAACGGCGCCATCGCGTTCGGCATGAACGCGATCGTGCTCGACGGCATCGACCACGCGCTGCGCCCTGGCCAGCCGGCCAACGCCGACTACAAGTTCGAGTAGGGCCGGCTCCAGCTGCCCAACGCCGGCCGGACGCGGCCACCTAGAATCGCGGGTTTCCCCGACATCTGCTGAAAGATCCGCCATGAGCCTCCAATGCGGCATCGTGGGGCTGCCCAATGTGGGCAAGTCCACCCTTTTCAACGCGCTGACCAAGGCCGGCATCGCGGCCGAGAACTACCCGTTCTGCACGATCGAGCCCAACACCGGCGTGGTCGAGGTGCCCGATCCGCGGCTGGCGCAACTGGCCGAGATCGTCGCGCCCGAACGCGTGGTGCCGGCCATCGTCGAGTTCGTCGACATCGCGGGTCTCGTGGCCGGCGCCAGCACCGGCGAAGGCCTGGGCAACAAGTTCCTGGCCCACATCCGCGAGACCGATGCCACGGTGAACGTGGTGCGCTGCTTCGACGACGACAACGTGGTCCACGTGGCCGGCCGCGTCGACCCGATCTCCGACATCGAGGTGATCCAGACCGAGCTGTGCCTGGCCGACCTGTCGACGGTCGAGAAGGCCTTGCACCGCCACACCAAGGTGGCACGCTCCGGCGACAAGGAAGCGCAGAAGCTGGTGGCCCTGCTCGAGCGCTGCCAGGCCGCGCTGAACGAGAACACGCCGGTGCGCGCGCTGACCTTCACCAAGGAAGAGCAGCCGCTGGTGAAGAGCTTCAGCCTGATCACCGCCAAGCCGGCGATGTTCGTCGGCAACGTGGCCGAGGACGGCTTCGAGAACAACCCCTACCTCGATCGCCTGACCGAGTACGCGAACAAGCAGAACGCGCCTGTGGTGGCCATCTGCGCCAAGATCGAGGCCGACCTGTCCGAGATGGACGACGAGGACAAGACGATGTTCCTCGCCGAGATCGGCCAGGACGAGCCGGGCCTGAACCGCCTGATCCGCGCCGCCTACAAGCTGCTGGGCCTGCAGACCTACTTCACCGCCGGCGTGAAGGAAGTGCGCGCCTGGACCATCCACATCGGCGACACCGGCCCGCAGGCGGCCGGCGTGATCCACGGCGACTTCGAGAAGGGCTACATCCGCGCCCAGACCATCGCCTTCAACGACTACATCACCTACAAGGGTGAGCAGGGCGCGAAGGACGCCGGCAAGATGCGCGCCGAAGGCAAGGACTACGTCGTCAAGGATGGCGACGTGCTCAACTTCCTCTTCAGCAGCTGACGGCGACCCACCCCGTTTCTTGCTCACTGCGTGTAGCCGAATCCCCCTCAAGGGGCGCACCTAGCGGCCCGGCAAAGCCGGTTCCACGGGTGCCTGCCAATGGTTCGCCGCGCTTCCTTGAACGACTCGGACGGCTTTGCGAAATCTTTGAAGTGCTACACTCGCGGGTTGGCATTGACGGCCCTCATCGACGCGGGCTCGTCCTGCCGAAGTGTCGGCTGGCCCTTGTGAAGGGTGTTTGCCGACCCCATCTTCCTTGATGGCTTCCCAGGGCGCTGCGTGCGGTGCCGATCAGCTGCCGCCACCGGGCGTGGAGCGGCGGCGATCGGGAAGTTACGGCACGCGGGTGTGCCATGCACTACGAAAGCAAACAGCAATGGCTAAAGAAGATCTGATCGAGATGAGCGGCGTGGTCGCCGAAGTGCTGCCCGATTCGCGGTTCCGCGTGACACTGGAAAACGGGCACTCGCTCGTGGCCTACACCGCGGGCCGCATGCGCAAGCACCACATCCGCATCCTGGCCGGCGACCGCGTGTCGCTGGAACTGTCGCCCTACGACCTGAGCAAGGGCCGCATCAAGTTCCGCCACATCGAAGGCCGCATGCCGTCGGCCCCGACGACGCAGCGTCGCTGACCTCGAGGCGCCACGGCCGCTGGTGCGGGCGCTGCCAGACGGCACCCGGCGCTCGACGGCAAGGCGCATACTTGCACTTTCCGCGGGAAGAGGCAGTGATGGAAGAAACGAAGATTTTCCGGCACGAGCAATATGAGCTGATGTGCACGGCAAAAGCGGTCGACGGAGGGAAGTTTGCACCTGGCCTGGTGGTGGTCAAGCAGGTCTGGCCGACCCGTCCCCGGGAGATCGCTGTCGAACGTGGCGATTTCAGCTCCGCCGAAGCCGCCATCGGCGCAGCGCACACCCAGGGCCTCACCTGGATTCAGCACTACGGTTGACGCGCCCCGCGCGGGCAGGCCGCATCAGCCGCCCTTGCTCCGCAGGGTCCGGCTCAACAGCACCACGGGCAATAGGCCCACCAGGACCAGCGCCAGCGAAGGCAGGGCCGCCTCGCCCAGGCGCTCATCCCGCGCCAGCTGGTAGGCCACCACGGCCAGCGTGTCGGTATTGAACGGCCGCAGCACCATGGTCGCCGGCAACTCCTTCATCACGTCGACGAACACCAGCAGCGCCGCTGCGGTGGTCGAGCGGCGCAGCAGCGGCCCGTGCACGCGCGCCAGCAGACCCAGCCCGCCCACGCCCAGCGTGCGGGCTGCATCGTCGAAACTCGTCGGAATCCGCGCATAACCGCTCTGTATCGACTGCAGCGCCACGGCGCAGAAGCGCACCAGGTAGGCCCACACGATGCCGAGTGCGGTGGCCGTCACCCAGTAACCGGCCTGGCTCTGCGGCGCCGCCTGCTGCAGCCAGCCCACCGGCAGCAGCAGGCCGACCACGATCACCGCCCCCGGCACCGCATACCCCAGCCCCACCAGCTGGACGGCGCCGCGTTGCAGCAGGCCCGGCGCGCGGCGCACGCCGAACGCCAGCAGCACGGCCACGGCGACGGCGATGGCCGAGGTCAGCGCGCCCAGCCACACGCTGTTGAAAGCCCATTGCCCAAAACGGTCCCACGGTAGCGCCGACTCTTGCGCCGCCAGCGGCCGCAGCATGAAGGCCACGGGCAGCACGAAGCCCATCAGCACCGGCAGACCGCAGACCAGCCAGGCGACGACGCGCTGCCCACCGGAGAGCCGCACCGCACGCGCGTCGTCGCTGCCGTCCCGCGCAGCGCGGCCGATGGCGAAACGCATGCGGCGCTGCGCGCGGCGTTCGAGCGTGAGCAGCACCACGACCACGGCCAGCAGCATCGTGGCCAGCTGTGCCGCGGCGATGCGGTTGTCCATCGCAAGCCAGGCCTTGTAGATGCCGGCGGTGAAGGTCTGGATACCGAAGTAGCTTGCCACGCCGAAGTCTGCCAGCGTCTCCATCAGCGCCAGCGCCGCACCGGCCGCGATGGCCGGCCGTGCGAGCGGCAGGGCCACCTCGCGGATGCGGCGCGACAGCGGGGCGCCGAGCAGGCGCGCCGCTTCCATCAGGTGGGTTGCCCGGTCGCTCAGGGCCGTGCGGGCCAGCAGGTAGACGTAGGGGTAGAGCGAGAACGTGAACACCCAGGCCGCGCCGCCGAGGCTGCGCACCTCGGGCAGCACGCGGCCCTGCAGCCCGAACGCGGCGCGCAGGCCTTGCTGGGCCGGGCCGCTGAACTGCAGGAAGTCGGTGTACGCATAGGCGACCACGTAGGCCGGCATGGCCAGCGGCAGCAGCAGCGCCCATTCGAGCGTCTTGCGGCCTGGGAAGTCGAACAGCGTGACGGCCGCCGCCGTGGCCGTGCCGACCAGCACCACCCCACCGGCCACCATCAGGCACAGGCCGAGTGTGGTCCAGGCGTAGTCGGGCAGCACCGTCGCGCGCATCTCGCGCAGGATCTGGGCGGTCTGTGCATCCCATTGCAGCCAGGCACCGAGCACCGCCACCAGCGGCAATGCCAGCACGGCGGCCACGAGCAGCATCGGCAATGCGCAAAGCCAGCGAAGCGACATCGAATGTGGAAGGAGAAGGCGCAGACCGCGGGGGCCGGGCAGGGGGGCGCTGGCTTGACCCGGACCCGCAAGGGCCATGCGGTCTGGCTGGCCGCGCATTGTAAGCAGCCCTCCCTACAATCCGCGCCCATGTTCCTCGACGTCTCGCACCTGCAGGTCCGCTACGACCGACGGCCCGAGCCCGCCGTGGACGACGTGTCGTTCGGGCTGCGTGCCGGCGAGATCGGCGTGCTGATCGGCCCGTCGGGCTGCGGCAAGACCACCTTGCTGCGCACGGTTGCGGGGCTGGAGCCGGCGCGCGCCGGCGAGATCCGCCTGGCTGGCAGGGTGGTGAGCAGTGCGACGCTGCAGCTGCCGGCGGAGCAGCGGCGCATCGGCATGGTGTTCCAGGACTACGCGCTGTTTCCGCATCTCGACGTGGCCCGCAACGTGGCGTTCGGCCTTGCGCACCTGCCCCGCGGCGCGCGTGCCGAGCGGGCGGCGCAGGTGCTCGAGCTGGTCGGCCTGGCCGGCTTCGGGCCACGGTTCGCGCACGAACTCTCCGGTGGCCAGCAACAGCGTGTGGCCCTGGCGCGGGCGCTGGCACCGCAGCCGCAGTTGCTGCTGCTCGACGAGCCGTTCTCCAACCTCGACGTTGAGCTGCGCGAACGCCTGGCCCAGGAGGTGCGCGCCATCCTCAAGGCGGCGCAGGCCACGGCGCTGTTCGTCACGCACGACCAGCTCGAGGCCTTTGCCATCGGCGACGCGATCGGCGTGATGCACGCAGGCCGGTTGCACCAGTGGGCCGACGCCAGCACGCTGTACCACCGGCCGGCCACACGGTTCGTGGCCGACTTCATCGGCCATGGCGTGTTGCTGCCCGCGTCGACCGGACCCGATGGCGCGCTGCACACGCCGCTGGGCGCGCTCGGGTCCCGGCGTGCCGAGCGGGTGCCGCCCGGGTCTGCCGGGGCGCCGCGCGACCTGCTGTTGCGGGCCGAGGACGTCGTGTACGACGACGCCGCCGCCGTGCAGGGCCAGCTGGTGGCCAAGGCGTTCGGGGGTGCAGCGTTCCTGTACACGCTGCGCCTGGCGAGCGGCGAAACGGTGCTGGCCCAGGTGCCCAGCCACCACGACCATGCGATCGGCGAGTGGATCGGCCTGCGTGCGGAGGTCGATCGCCTGGTGACGTTTCCGCGCGAGCCTCTGGTCGGCTGAGCCTGCCGCCAGCGGCGTTCAGCCGACGCTGCGCAAGGTCTCCACCGCGGCCTGCAGATCGTGCGACCAGGTGCGCCGGTCGCGGCCCTCCGCATGCTGGGGTGTGCCATGGCGCACCTGCGCCACGAGGCCGTCGGTCAGCAGCGTGCGCCAGATCGAGCCGACCAGCGTTTCGTCGCCGACGAAACTCGGTGCGAAGCTGGTCTTGCCCGAGGGACCGTCGATGAACCGCAGCGCCAGCGGCTGGACCGGCGCGCCGGCGGACACCGCGGCCTGCACCAGGTTGGCATGGAACGGCAGCATCGTGATGCCGTCGCCGGTCGTGCCCTCGGGAAAGATCGCGACCACGTCGCCGGCCTGCAGCCGCGCGGTCATGTGGTGCACTACGCGCATCGCATCGCGGCGCGACGCGCGTTCGATGTAGAGCGTGCCGGCGCCGGTGGCCAGCGTGCCGATCAGCGGCCAGTGCTGCACGTCGGCCTTGGAGACGAAGCGGCAGTAGTGCGCCGCGTGCATCACGACGATGTCGAGCCAGGAGATGTGGTTGGCCACCAGCAGCACCGGCCCGGCGGCACGGGGCTGGCCCGCCACGTCGAGCCGGATGCCGGCCAGCTGCAGCATGCGTGCGGCCCAGCGCTGCACCTGCTGCTCGCGCTCGGCTTGAGGGCAGTGCGGAAACCGTGTCTTGATGGTCCACAGGCCCGCGCCGATGTGGCGCAGGATGCGCAGCAGCCGCCACACCGCCCGCAAGGCCCGCATCAGCGTCCGCAGCGTCCGAGGGGCCGCGCCGCGGGCGGCAATCGTGTCATGCCTCGAAGGCGACGTGGCCGCCGACCAGCGTGCAGCGCACGCGGCCCGGCAGCTCGTAGCCCGAGAACGCCGTGTGTTTGCCCTGGCTGCACAGCGCCTCGGGGCTCACGGTCCAGGCGGCCTGCGGATCGAAGATGCAGAGGTCGGCCACGCCGCCCTCGACCAGGCGGCCGATGCTGGCTTCGAGCGTGTCCAGCGCCACGCCCATCACCGCGGCCGGCCCGCTGGTGACGACGGTCAGCGCCCGGGCCAGCGGCACGTCCTGCTCGCGGCTCCACTTGAGCGCGAGGCTCAGCAGCAGCTCCAGCCCGGTGGCGCCGGCTTCGGCTTCGGCGAACGGCAGGGTCTTGGCGTCGGCGTCGACCGGCGTGTGGTCGGACACCAGGGCGTCGATGCTGCCGTCGGCCAGCGCTTCGCGCAGCGCATCGCGGTCGCGCTGCTGGCGCAGCGGCGGGTTGACGCGGGCGCGGCTGTCGAAATAGCCGATGTCGGCATCGGTCAGGTGCAGCGAGTTGATGCTGACGTCGCAGCTGACCTTCAGGCCGTCCTGCCGCGCCGCGCGCACCAGCGCGATGCCCGCTGCGCTGCTGATGCGGCACAGGTGCACGCGTGCGTCGGTGGCCTTCATCAGCTCGAAGATCGTGTGCAGCGCGATCGTCTCGGCGGCCACGGGCACGCCCGCCAGGCCGAGCCGGGTGGCGAGCGCACCGCTGGCGGCGACGCCCTTGCCCAGGTCGCGGTCCTGCGGCCGCAGCCAGACCGTGAAACCGAAGGTGCTGGCGTACTGCAGTGCGCGCTGCAGCACCAGCGTGCTGTTCAGCGGGATCTCGGCCTGGCCGAAGCCGACGCAGCCGGCCTCGGTGAGCTCGACCATCTCGGTCAGCACCTCGCCCTGCAGGCCGCGCGTCAGCGCACCGAGCGGGAACACGCGGGCCTGGTGCAGCTTCTCGGCGCGCGATTTCAGCATCTCGACCAGGCCGGGCTCGTCGAGCACCGGGTCGGTGTCGGGCGGGCAGACCACGCTGGTGACGCCGCCGGCCACCGCGGCCGCCATCTCGCTCTCGAGCATGCCTTCGTGTTCGTAGCCGGGCTCGCGCAGCCGGGCCGACAGGTCGACCAGGCCCGGCATGACGATGCAGCCGCCGGCATCGATCGTGCGGTCCGGCGCAAAACCCGGCTTGACCTCGCCGATCGCGACGATGCGGCCCGAGGCCACCGCCAGGTCGCAGACCTTGTCGAGGCCCGATGCGGGGTCGACGACGCGACCGCCTTGGATCAGGATCTTCATGCTTCATTCCCCGCAACGATGCCCATCACGGCCATGCGTACCGCGATGCCGAAGGTGACTTGCGGCAGGATCACGCTCTGGCGCCCGTCGACCACCGCGGAGTCGATCTCCACGCCTCGGTTGATCGGCCCCGGGTGCATCACGATCGCGTCGGGCTTGGCCAGCGCCAGCTTGTCGGGCGTGAGGCCGTAGCTCTTGAAGAACTCCTGGCTCGACGGCAGCAGCGCGCCGCTCATGCGTTCGTTCTGCAGCCGCAGCATGATCACCACGTCGCAGTCCTTGATGCCTTCCTCGAGCGTGTGGCACACGCGCACGCCCATCTGCGCCATGTCGCCGGGCACCAGGGTCTTGGGGCCGACCACCCGCACCTCGGGGCAGCCCAGCGTGGTCAGCGCGTGGATGTCGGAGCGCGCCACCCGCGAGTGCAGCACGTCGCCGACGATCGCGACCGTGAGCTGGCTGAAGTCCTTCTTGTAGTGCCGGATCGTGTACATGTCCAGCAGGCCCTGCGTGGGGTGCGCGTGGCGGCCGTCGCCGGCGTTGATCACGTGCACGTGCGGCGCCACGTGCTGGGCGATCAGGTAGGGCGCGCCGGATTCACTGTGGCGGACCACGAACAGGTCGGCCGCCATCGCCGACAGGTTGGCGATGGTGTCGAGCAGCGATTCGCCCTTGGCCGCCGACGAGCGCGCGATGTCCAGGTTGATCACGTCGGCCGACAGCCGGGTGGCGGCGATCTCGAAGGTGGTGCGGGTGCGCGTGCTGTTCTCGAAGAACAGGTTGAACACGCTCTTGCCGCGCAGCAGCGGCACCTTCTTGACCTCGCGGTCGTTCATGCTGACGAAGTTGGCGGCCGTGTCGAGGATCTGCGTCAGGATGCTGCGCGGCAGGCCTTCGATCGACAGCAGGTGGATCAGTTCGCCATGGGCGTTGAGTTGGGGGTTGCGGCGGGCCAGCATCAGTGTTCCACCTCGAAGCTGAACACGCCGGCCGCGTCGCGCGCCAGCGCCAGGTGCTGGCCAGCGGCCAGCGACACCCTGGCGGCGGCGAAGTCGGCCTGGACCGGCAGTTCGCGCCCGCCGCGGTCGACCAGCACCGCCAGGCGCACGCTGGCTGGCCGGCCGTAGTCGAACAGTTCGTTCAGCGCCGCGCGGATGGTGCGGCCGGTGTAGAGCACGTCGTCGAGCAGCACGATGTCGGCACCCTTCACGTCGAACGGCAGCGTGGTGGTGGCGCCGCTGCCGGTCACCATGCCGCGTTTGGAGAAGTCGTCGCGGTGCATCGCCGACGAGATGATGCCCGGCGCGCCGGGCAGGCCCAGGTCGGTCTGCAGCCGCTCGGCCAGCCAGGCGCCGCCCGAGGCGATGCCGACCAGCAGGGTCTGCGCGCTGCGCATCGCACGCACACCGCGCAGCAGCTCGCCGTACAGCGCTTGTGCATCGAGGGTCAGCGTGCTCATGTCGGGTGCCTCCCGGCGGGTGTGCTTCTCATGGAATGGCTCTCAGGAATTGTTCGAGGATGATGCAGGCGGCTGCGGCATCGGCGTCGCGCGCGCCTTCGGAGAGGGCTTCGGTGGTGGTGTAGCGTTCGTCGACCTCGAACACCGGCAGGCCGAGTCGCCCGCGCAGCTGGCGGGCAAAGCGCCGTGCCCGCTCGGTGTTCTCGTGGCTCGCGCCGTCGGGGTGGAACGGCACGCCGACCACGATGGCATCGGGCTGCCACTCTTTCACCGCGGCCTGGATGGGCGCGAAACGCGCGTCGCCTTCGGCGCGGATGGTGCGCTGCGGCGTGGCCGTGCGGGTGAGCCGGTTGCCCACCGCGACGCCGGTGCGCTTCAGTCCGTAGTCGAACGCCAGAAAGGATTGCAGGGTCGGGGCAAGCGGTTCCATCGCAGAAGCAGCCGAAGCCGTCATGCGTGGCCGGCCTCGGGCGACAGCATCCAGGATTGCAGGCCCAGCAGCAGCAGGGCCTTGTCGTAGCGCTGGTCGACCGGCGTGTCGAAGATCACGGCCGAATCGGCCTCGACCGTGAGCCAGCTGTTCTCGGCAAGCTCGCTCTCCAGCTGGCCCTCGCCCCAGGCCGAGTAGCCCAGCGACACCAGCACCTTGCGCGGCCCGGCGCCGGTGGACAGGGCTTCGAGCACGTCCTTCGAGGTGGTCATCTCCAGCCCGCCGGGGATGGTCATCGTCGACGCGTAGATGCTTTCGGCGGCGTTCGGCGCCTCGGCGACGATGGCCTCGTGCAGCACGAAACCGCGTTCGGTCTGCACCGGCCCGCCGTGGAACACCGGGCTTTCGGTGAGGTCGGCGCGGCGCAGCGGCAGATCGACCTTGTCGAACAGGTGCTTGAGGTTGATGTCGCTCGGCTTGTTGATCACCAGGCCCAGCGCCCCGCGGGCGCTGTGCTCGCACAGATAGACCACGCTGCGCGAGAAAGTCTCGTCCTGCATTCCGGGCATCGCGATCAGGAAGTGATGCGTGAGGTTCATCGGCGCAGAATCGGAGGTCATCCGCCAATTTTAGCGAGTGCGCCGCACGAACCTTTTCACGAGTATGGACAAGAAGTACACCACCGGTCTGATGTGGTTCCGGCGCGACCTGCGCGCGTTCGACAACGCCGCGCTGTACCACGCACTGCGCGCGTGCCGCGAGGTGCATTGCGTGTTCGTGCTCGACACCGGCATCCTCGATGCGCTACCCCGCGCGGATCGCCGGGTCGAGTTCATCCTGGCGTCGCTGGTCGAGCTGGACGGCGCGTTGCGGGCCATCGCCCGCACGCCCCACGCCGGCCTGATCGTGCGCCATGCCGACGCGCGCGAGACCATTGCCGAGCTGGCCCACACGCTGCACGCCCAGGCGGTGTTCGCCAACCACGACGACGAGCCGCAGGCGCTGGAGCGCGATGCCCACGTGCGGGGCGACCTGGCCCATGCCGGTGTCTCGTTCTTGACCAGCAAGGACCATGTGGTGTTCGAGCGCTCGGAGATCCTGACGCAGACCGAGCGGCCCTACGGCGTGTTCACGCCTTACAAGAACGCCTGGCTCCAGAAGATCGACCCGTTCTACCTGTCGTCCTACCCGGTCGAGAAGTACGCGCAGGCGCTGGCCGCGCGGCCCGAAGGGGAACGCAGACCGCCTCCCGGCCTGGCCGACATCGGCTTCGAGCGCACCAACCTGGGCGCGCTGAAGATCCCGACCGGCGCGCGCGGCGGCCAGGCGCTGTTCGAGGAGTTCTTCGACCGCATGGACCACTACCACGTGGCGCGCGACTTTCCCGCCGTCAAGGGGCCGAGCTACCTGGGGGTGCACCTGCGGTTCGGCACGGTGTCGATCCGGCAACTGGCCTCGGCCGGCCACCAGCTGTCGCTGCAGGGCATGCAGGGCGCTGCGGTCTGGCTGTCCGAACTGGTCTGGCGCGACTTCTACATGCAGGTGCTGGCGCACCATCCGCACGTGGCCAAGGGTGCCTTCAAGCCCGAGTACGACAAGATCAAGTGGGAGCACGGCAAGCATGCCGATGCGCTGTTCGCCGCCTGGTGCGAGGGCCGCACCGGCTACCCGATCGTCGATGCGGCGATGGCGCAGATCAACCAGAGCGGCTACATGCACAACCGGCTGCGCATGGTGGTCGCGAGTTTCCTGACCAAGGACCTGGGGCTCGACTGGCGCTGGGGCGAACGCTACTTCGCCGAGCACCTGAACGACTTCGACCTGGCCGCCAACAACGGTGGCTGGCAGTGGGCGAGCTCGAGCGGCTGCGACGCGCAGCCTTACTTCCGCATCTTCAACCCGGTCAGCCAGAGCGAGCGTTTCGACGCCGAGGGCAAGTTCATCCGCCGCTACCTGCCGCAGCTGGCGCGCCTGCCCGACGCCTTGCTGCACGCACCGTGGAAAGCCAGCCCGATCGAACTTTCCGCCGCCGGTGTGGAACTCGGCAAGCACTACCCCTTGCCCGTGGTCGACCACGCCGAGGCACGTGAGCGCACGCTGCTGCGCTACGCGGTGGTGAAGAACCCCAAGGCGATCCCCGCTGCCGCGCCGGGTCGGCGCAAGGCCTGACCGGCCCCGCTCGACAACGTGCACCTGCAGCGGCTTGTCGCCGTGCGAATTGTCTACTATAGTGGAACATTGTTCACTATAAGTGGTCATCCCAGATGCCGAAGGAACTCCGTTTCAATGCGTTCGACATGAACTGCGTCGGCCACATCCAGCAGGGACTGTGGCGGCACCCGCGCGACCAGTCCACGCGTTACCTCGACCTCCATTACTGGACCGACTACGCGCGCAGGCTCGAGGCCGGCCTGTTCGACGGCATTTTCTTCGCCGACGTGCTGGGCGTGTACGACGTCTATGGGGCCAGCCCCGATGCCGCGCTGCGCGGGGCCGTGCAGGTGCCCGTCAACGACCCCGCGCTGCTGATCCCGGCGATGGCCGCGGTCACGCAGCATCTGGGCTTTGGCGTCACGGCCAACCTGACTTACGAGGCGCCCTACGGTTTTGCGCGGCGCATGTCCACGCTGGACCACCTGACCGGCGGGCGCATCGGCTGGAACATCGTGACCGGCTACCTCGACAGCGCCGCCCGCGCCGCCGGCTTCAGCGGACAGAACGCGCACGACGACCGCTACGACCTGGCTGACGAGTACATGCAGATCGTCTACCAGCTCTGGGAAGGCAGCTGGGAGGACGGCGCGGTGCGCCGCGACCGCGCGGCTGGCGTCTATGCCGATGCGTCGCGCGTGCACGTGGTGCACCATGCCGGCCCGCAGTACCGGCTCGACGCGATGCATTTGAGCGAGCCCTCGCCGCAGCGCACGCCGGTGCTGTACCAGGCCGGCTCGTCGACGCGCGGGCGGCGGTTTGCGGCCACGCACGCCGAGTGCGTGTTCGTGAACGGGCAGAGCATGGGTGGGGTGAAAAGCATCGTCGACGACGTCCGCGCCCAGGCGGTGGCGCTGGGCCGTGGTGCCGACGCGGTGCAGGTGTTCCTCGGCGCCACGGTGGTGACCGGGCGCACCGAGGCCGAGGCGCGCGACAAGTTCGAGGACTACCGGCGCTACGTCAGTTCCGAGGCGGCGCTGGTGCACGCGGCCGCGTCGATGGGCATTGACCTCGCGAAGTTCGATCTCGATGCGCCGGTGCAGACCCAGCCGAGCCAGGCGATCGTCTCCAATGTCGAGGCGATGGCGCGCACGGCCGGCCCGGCCTGGACACGCCGCCAGCTGCTCGAACAGATGGTGCTGGGCAGCCGCCAGCCACCCTGGGTCGGCTCGGCCGAGCAGATCGCCGACCAGTTGATGGCCTGGTCGCGGCAGGCGGGCGTCGATGGCTTCAACCTCTCGCGCACCGTGGTGCCCGAGTGCTTCGACGATTTCATCGCGCTGGTCGTGCCAATCCTGCAGGAACGCGGGGCGTACAAGACCGGCTACCAGCCCGGCCCGCTGCGCGAGAAGCTGTTCGGCCACGCCAGGCTGCCGGCCGGCCACGCGGCCGACGCGCACCGCCGGCCGGTGCCGGCCTGAAGCGCCCCATGCCGGCACCACCGCACACCGCGGCCTTCGCGTCCCCCGGGCTCCCCACGCCCGCGGGAAAATGGCGTTCCATCGCCGTGCTGCTGCTGTGCCAGGTGGGCGCGATGACGGTGTGGTTCTCGTCGGCGTCGGTGGTCGCGCTGATCCAGCAGACGCAGGCGCTCACGCCGCTGCAGGAGGCCCTGCTGACCAGCGCCGTGCAGGTGGGCTTCGTCTGCGGCACGCTGGCCAGCGCCTTGCTGTCGCTGGCCGACCGCATCGATCCGCGCCGGCTGTTCATGGGCTCTGCGCTGGTGGCATCGGCCGCCACGGCCACGCTCGCATGGCTCGACCCGATCGATCCGCTGGTGCTGCTGCTGCGTTTTGTCACCGGCGCCTGCATGGCCGGCGTCTACCCGGTCGGCATGCGGCTGGCGGCGACCTGGGCGCGCGGCGATCTCGGCCTGTTGGTGGGTTTTCTGGTCGGTGCGCTGACGCTGGGCTCGGCCAGCCCGCATGCGTTCAGCGCCTGGGTGCACACCGACTGGCGCACGGTCTACCTGGTAGCGTCGGCCTGCGCGGCGGCCGCGGGCATCGGCATCCTGGGCTGCCGCGTCGGCCCGCAGATCACCCGTTCGGCCGGCATCGATCTGTCCAAGGCCCTGCAGCTCTGGCGCGACCCGGCGATCCGGCTGGCGAACCTGGGTTACCTCGGCCACATGTGGGAGCTGTATGCGATGTGGGCCTGGCTGGCGGTGTTCCTGACGGCCAGCTTCAGCGCGACGGGCATGGCCGATGCCAAGCACCAGGCATCGCTGCTGACCTTTGCCGCGGTCGCCGTGGGGGCAGTCGGGGCCTGGCTCGGCGGCGCGTTGGCCGACCGCTACGGCCGCACGGCCGTGACCGTGGGCGCCATGGCCTGCAGCGCGGGTTGCGCGCTGTCGATGGGCTGGCTGTTCGGGGCCGCGCCCTGGGTGCTGGCCGTGGTCGCGCTGTTCTGGGGCGTGACCGTGATCGCCGATTCGGCGCAGTTCTCGGCCTCGGTCGCCGAGTTGAGCGAGCCGTCGGCGGTCGGCACGCTGCTGACGGCACAGACCTGCGCCGGTTTTCTGCTGACGCTCGTGAGCATCCACCTGGTGCCGGGCCTGGTCCGCATCGGGGGCTGGCCACTCGCGTTCGGCCTGCTGGCCGTGGGGCCGCTGCTCGGCTGCGTGGCGATGCTGCGCCTGCGTACGCGGCCCGAGTCGCTGCGCATGGCGGGCGGGCGGCGCTGACGCTACTTACGGACCAGCGCGACGATGTAGCGGCAGGGCCGGCCGTAGGGGTTGCCGAAGCTGCAGTCCTGCGGCGTGCCCAGCTGCAGGCAATCGCCGGCCTGCAACCGGTGCTCGGTATCCCCTTCGGTGAACACCAGCGTGCCTTGCGTGACCAGGATCTGCTCGTGCTGGAACGCGAAGGCGCTAGCGGGGTAGGGCACGCGGGTGTGGGCCGGCAGCTCGATCTCGAGCAGTTCGAGCGCGGCGCCGGCCGGTGACAGCGCGCGGCGCGTGTAGCCGGTCTCGGGGTCGCTCCACAGCGGCTGTGCCACACGGCGGCTGACACGCTCGCCGGTCTGTTCGGCCAGCGCCAGCAGCTGCGACAAGGCCAGGCCCAGCGCGCCCGACAGCCGGCCGAGCACGGTGGCGGTGGGGCTGGCCTCGCCACGCTCGATCTTGCTGATCATCGCCTTCGACACGCCGGCCCGCTCGGCCAGTTCGGCGAGCGACCAGTTGCGCGCGCTGCGCTCGATGCGCAGCCGCGCGGCAATGGCCTGCGTCGGGTCTTCGGATGCCGGCCGCGGGCGCGGCGCACCGGCCGCGGATGCCGTCACACGCGCCCCCTCAAACCGGGACTTCGACCGCCGTGTAGCGCCGCACCAGGCTCAGCAGTTCCTCTTCGGAATAGGGTTTGCCGAGGTAGTGGTTGACCCCGAGCTCGCGGGCATGCTCGCGGTGCTTCTCGGCCATGCGCGAGGTGATCATGATGATCGGCAGGGTCTTCAGCGCCTCGTCGGCGCGGATGTTGCGGGCCAGATCGAAGCCGTCCATGCGCGGCATTTCGATGTCGGACAGCACGATCGCGGGGCGTTCTTCCTGCAGCCGCTCCAGCGCCTGCAGGCCGTCGGCCGCCAGAGTGACGCGGTAGCCTTCGCGCTTGAGCAGGCGCTGCGTGACGCGGCGCACGGTGATCGAGTCGTCGACCACCAGCACCAACGGGATCTCGGCCACGGCCGGCGTCGCCGCCGACACACCGCCATCGCCACCACGCAGTGCGGCGTCCTGCTGGAACTGCCGCGCCTGCGCACCGAACACCGTGGCCAGGGCCACCGGGTTGTAGATCAGCACCACGGCGCCCGAGGCCAGCACCGACATGCCGGCCAGGCCCGGCAGCCGCGACAGCTGGGGCCCGAGGTTCTTCACCACGACTTCCTGGTTGCCCAGCACTTCGTCGACATGCAGCGCCACGCGTTGGGCGGCGCTGCGCATCACGATCACGGTGCCGTGTTTCTCGTGCGTCTCCTGGCTGGCGGCGGACGACTGCAGCAGCGCGCCGGCCCAGTAGAACGGCACCTGCTCGCCGCCGTAGGCGAAGGATTCGCTGGCGTAAGTCTGCGCCAGCTCGGCGGCGGGCACGCGGCGCACCACTTCGACCAGGTTGGTCGGCACGCCGATCGACAGCTCGCCGGCGCGCAGCATCACCACCTGCGTGACCGCCGTGGTCAGCGGCAGCACGATCTTGAACTGCGTGCCGCGGCCGGGCTGGGTCGTGGTCTCGATGCGGCCGCCCAGGGCCTGCACCTCGGTGCGGACCACGTCCATGCCGATGCCGCGGCCCGACAGCTCGGTCACCTGGCCGGCGGTGGAGAAGCCGGGCAGGAAGATCAGGTCGGCGGCCTCGGAGCCTTCGAGCGGTTTGCCCGACGACAGCAGGCCGAGCGACAGCGCCTTGGCCTGGATGCGCGGCAGGTCGAGCCCGCGGCCGTCGTCCTGGAACGTCACCGCAATGTCGTTGGCCTCGTGCTGCAGGCCCACGGTGATGGTGCCGGCGGCCGGTTTGCCGGCGGCGCCGCGGGTCTCGGCGTCCTCGATGCCGTGCGCGATGGCGTTGCGCAGCAGGTGCTCGAACGCCGGTGTCATGCGGTCCAGCACGCCACGGTCCATTTCGATCGAGCCGCCGGTGATGTCGAGCTTGACCTGGCGGCCGCTGTCCTTCGAGGCCTGGCGCACCACGCCGTACAGCCGCTCCGAGATGCCCTCGAACTCGACCATGCGCGTGCGCAGCAGGTCGCGCTGCAGCTCGCGTGCCTGGCGCCCCTGGGCGATCAGGTCGTCTTCGGTGCCTTCGATGGTGCGCTGCAAGGTGCGCTGCACCGTGGCCACGTCGTTGACCGACTCGGCCATCATCCGCGTCAGTTCCTGCACCCGCGTGAAGCGGTCGAACTCCAGCGGGTCGAAGCCGGCCGTGTCCTTGGCCTGTGCCAGGCGCGACTGCATCTGCGATTCGGCCTGGACTTCGATGTCGCGCAGGTGGTGGCGCAGGCGTTCCAGGTTGCCGGTCAGGTCGTCGAGCGAACCGCGCAGCTGCCCCAGCCGTGCCTCCAGCCGCGAACGCGTGATCATCACTTCGCCGGACTGGTTGACCAGCCGGTCGAGCAGTTGCGAACGCACCCGCACCGACTGGTTGGCCATCGGGCGCGGCACGTGCAGCAAGGTGCTGGTCGGCACCGGGACCGCCGTCTTGGCGGGAGCTGCGGTGTCGCCTTCCGCCGCCGGCTGCGCCGCGTCGGCCGCCACGTGCGGCGCGTGCAGGTTCACCGGGCCGCTCTGGCCCTGCAGATGCACGGCGCGCAGCACGTCGAGGTCGGCCTGCAGTGCGTCGAAGTGCGTCAGCAGCGGCTCGATCTGCCCGGCCTGCACGCCTTCGCTGCCGAGCCGCTCGATCGACGACTCGAGCCGGTGCGCCAGTTCGCCGAGCCGCAGCGCGCCGGCCAGCCGGGCGCTGCCCTTGAGCGTGTGCAGCGCGCGCAGCACCTCGTTGCGGGCACTGCCGTTCTCGGACCGTGCCCACCACTGGCGCAGCGCACCGCTCAACTGCGGCAGCAGCTCGGTGGCTTCTTCTTCGAAGATCGGGAACAGGTCGGGATCGATGACGTCGATCACGTCGATGTCATCGTCGAAATCGGAGCCGGTGGCCACGGCGATCGCCATCGCCTCGTCGATGCGGCGGTCGCGTTCGAACGCATCGGCATCGGCCGCGTCCCGCAGGTCGGTGTCGACGGCTTCCAGCAGCGGCGCTGTCGCTGCGGCCTGTGCGACCGATGCGACCGGTCCGGCGGCGGGCACCTCGCCGTGACCCTCGCCCGGCAGATCGAAGAACGCCAGGGCCGGGTCGGCGGTCTCGGTGTCGTGCAGGTCCTGCAGCGCAGCGGCGCCGCTGGGCGCGGCCTCGGCCTGCAGGATCTCTTCCAGTGCTTCCTGGATCGCCGGGTTGGCTTCCTTCAGGAAACCGGCCGCAAACTGGTGCAGCAGGCGGCGGATGTCTTCCGCCGCATCGACGAACACCTGCGCCTGCTGGGGTCCGCCGGGCCCGACGAGCTGCACATGGCCCAGCGCGTGTTCGAGCGTGCGGGCGAGGTGCGACAGTGCGTCGAAGCCGACAGTGGCCGAACTGCCGGCCAGCGAATGTGCCAGGCCCACAGTCGAATCGGCGACCGGCTGCGGCAGTTCGAGCGCCCACTCGTTCAGCTCGGTCAGCAGCCGGCGCGACCATTCGTCGGCTTCGTTCAGGTAGACGTTGTAGAGCGGGATGCCGATGCGCAGCGAACCGATGACCTTGACGTTGTCGTCCAGGTCGGCCGCGGCGGCACTGTCTTGTGCAGGTTCCTGCACGTCGATGGCGCCATCGTCCGTGGCCGCGTCGAACAGCTCCTGCACAGGCTCTTCGAGCGGGGCGGGCTCGACGACGGGCAGGGCGGGTTCTTCCACCGGCTCGGCTGCTGCTTCAACGGTGGGTTCTGGGGCGGGTTCGAGGGAAGGTTCGGGAGCGGCTTCGCTGGCCGGTGCCGCTGCGTGCTCGGTGGCGTGCGTGGCGTCGGGTTCCGTTGCGGCAGGTGTAGGTGCCTCTTCCGGGACCAGCGTCGACACGAATTCCGGTGGCAGCGTGCTGGCGGCCTCGTCTGCGGCGCCCGGCAGATCGACCGCCTCGAATGCCGCTTCGGCAGGCGCGGGCGCGGGCTCGGCGGTGGCCGGCTCGGGCAGGTCGAAGTAGGCGAGCGCCTCCTCGGGCGTGACCGGTGCTTCGAGCGCGGCGGGGACCGAGATGTCGATCACACCGCCGCTGCTGTGCGCGGGCGCGGTCCAGGTCGTGTCGAGCAGCGGCGCGGGTTCGGATTCCTTGGGCAGCAGCGACTCGTGGCCGAAGTCGTGGCCGTCGAAGTGGGTCGTGTCCTCGAAATCGACCTCGCCGAATTCGGACGAGGGGCCACGCGGTTCCAGCACCGAGTCGGCGAATTCGGCGGGGGCCGGTTCGTGCGTGGCGGCAGGCGGCTGCTGCGCCGCCGCGGCCTGCGCGGGTTCGGCTGCAGACAGGGCCTCGGGCAGCGGCACCGGTTCGGCCAGCGGCACGGGTGCCGAGGCCGCGGTTTCTTCGGCTCCCGGCACACGCAAGGGCATGCTGCGTTTTTCGAGGCGCAAGGCGTCCGCCGGCACACGGAAGGCCTGTGCGCGCCAGCCGCCGTCGGTGCCGGCGGCGATGTCGTCGGTCCAGCGGCCGAACGCACGCAGCGCGTCGTCGGAGAGTTCGAGCAGATCGTGGCCGGCCGGTTTCTGTTCGGCGAGCCAGGCGTTAAGCAGTTGCTCGAGCGACCAGGCGGCGTCGCCGAACTCCCGCAGCCCGACCATGCGCGAGCTGCCCTTGAGCGTGTGGAACGCGCGGCGCAGCGTGGTCTGCTGCGTCAGGTCGGCCGGTTCGGACACCAGCGACTCGACAGCCGCCAGCCCGGTCTGCACGACCTCGCGTGCTTCCTCGAGAAAGATCTCGCGCAGCTCGTCGTCTTCTTCGTCGCCTTCGACCGGTGTCGCGCCGGGCGAAGGCGGCGGGGCGGTGATCTGCACGATGCGGCCGCGCCCCTGTGCCGGGTCGGTGACGGTCATCGCGATCACTGGCAACGGCTCGCCAGCGGCCAGCAGGTCCTGGGTCGACGGGTGTTCCTGCGGCGCGGGCGCTGGTGCTGCCGGTGTGGGAGCCGCCGTGGGCAACGCGGGCAGGGACGGCAGATCGGCAAAGGCCTGCGCGGCGGCGGCCATCGGCGCGGCCACGAAGTCGGGGACGGACGGTGCTTCCATCGGCGATGCCGCGAGGGCGGCCTGCGCCGGCTCGGGCGCTGGCGACGGGCTCGCTGCGGCGGGCGTGGCTTGCCGGCCCATCAGCAGGCGGAACACGCCTTGCTCCTCGTCGTAGACGAAGAGTTTCTTGGCCAGCGCACGCTGGTAGCCGAGCATGTCGATCAGGAAGCCCAGCGCACCGAGGCTGCTGCCCAGGCGGTCGAAACTGCCGGCGCGCGCGGCGGCGTCGTCGAGTTCGTCGACCATGTAGCCATCGACCGTCTCGCGCATGCGCATCACCGCGTGCGACGCCTGGTCGAGGCCCAGCACCGACAACACACCACGCATCTGCGACAGCTGTGCCGTCACCTTGCCCAGCGGCACCTTTTCACGCGGGGAGCGGAAGAACTGGTCGAGCGCCTGCTCGACGTCGCCCAGCGTCTTGCGCAGTTCCTCGACCACGCTGCCCATGGTCTGGCGGTCGCTCACGCGGTGGTACAGCTCTTCCATCCACGACTCGAGCGGCTCGGGCTGCCCGCCCTGGGACACGCGTTCGAGGCGGCCGGCCAGCAGCGTGGCGCGGGCGTGCATGTCGGCATCGGCCTGGTCGAGTTCGTCGTAGGCAGCTTCGAGGTAGAGCACCGAGGTGGCGACCTCCATCGCCAGCGGTGCCGGTGGCGCGGTGCCCGAGCGCACGGTGGCCTCGACGGCGCGGTTCAGCGCCTGCGCGAGCACGGCGCTGTCGGGATGCAGCTTGGTCAGCGACTCGCCGACCATGCCGAACTGGTCCAGCGCGGCCTTGAACTTCTGGGTGTCGCCCCCCGCTAGCGCCGACCAGGTCTCGGTGGCAGCGGCGATGCGCTTGCGCGCCTGCGCGAGCAGGGCCGGATCGAAGCGGCCGAAACGCCGCTCCTCGTAGTCGACCGACACAGTGTCGGCCAGGCCATAGGCCTCGCGCACGGCCACCAGCGTGGGCGCGCGCGCCGGCTCGGGCGGCACGGCACGGGCGCAGAAGAACAGCATGTCCTGCGCCAGCCGGTCCGATGGCAGCGCGTCGCCGCGGACCAGCGCCGCGTACTGCGTGAGCACCCGCGACGCGATGCGTTTGGCGTACAGGTCGGACGGCACCAGGCCGAGCGACAGCGCCTCGAAGTAGGCCGCGCTGATGCTCCAGAACGCCTTCTGCGGCGTCTCGGCATGAGCGGCAGCGAAACCCAGGCTGATGCCACGCAACTCGATGGCTGCCGTTGCATCGCCGGTCTTGACGATCTTCAGCACCGCCTGGTCGAGCCGGCTGCGCACCGCGGGCGCGTAGTCCAGCGGAGTGGCCGGGGCCAGGTCGGACGGCGCGATCCACTGCCAGGGCAAGGTCCACAGATCGGCCGGGTGCACGCGGTCGCTGCCGGCCACGCCCTGCACGTCGCGGTACTGCGGGAACAGCCCGACGGCCGACACCGGCTTGCCGGCCAGCACGGCTTCGAGATAGTCGGCCGCGGCGAAGCTGGCGCGTTCGATCTTGGACACCGACTCGTCGGTGCACAGCGCGGGCTGGTCGACGAAGCGCTGCACGGCGTTTTCCATCGCGCGCAGCATGTGCGCCGGCGACGGCTGGTTGATCATGTCGAGCGCGCCGGTGCACTGGTGCAACTGCTGGCGCGCCGTCTCCAGATGGGTCATGTCGGGTGCGGAGAAGCCGGCCGTGCCCACGGTGGCGTCGCTTTCGCGCACGTAACGCCGCAGCGACTTGACGGCGGCGTCCATCGACTTGCGCAGTTCGTCGAGCACCCAGGCCAGCGGCCCGAGGTCCTGTTCGGCCCGGGCCGGGGCGGGGATGGCGGTGTCTAGCATGTCGGCGTCCTGTGTCGGCATCGGTGCCCGTCAGGCGATCTTGAAACGCGAAACCGACTGCCGCAGCTCTTCGGCCATGTGCGAGAGTTCACGCACCTGCTGCGCCGTGGCGCGCGTGCCGTCGCCGGTCTGCTCGGTCACTGCGAAGATGTGCTGGATGTTGTCCGCCACTTCGTTGGCCAGCTCGGCTTCGCGCGAGGTCGCGCTCGAGATCTGCTCGATCAGCTCGGCCAGGCGGCGCGACACGCGGTCGATCTCGGTCAGCGCTGTGCCGGCACTGTCGGACAAGCGCGCTCCGGAGACCACGCCCTGGGTCGATCGCTCCATCGCGGCGACCGCATCCTGCGTGTCGGTCTGGATCGCCTTCACCAGTGCCGAGATCTGGCGCGTCGCATCGCCGGACCGCTCGGCCAGGCGCTGCACTTCTTCGGCTACGACCGAGAAACCGCGGCCGGCTTCCCCAGCGGACGCGGCCTGGATGGCTGCATTGAGCGCCAGCACGTTGGTCTGCTCGGTGATGTCGGAGATCAGCTCGGTGATTTCGCCGATCTCCTGCGACGACTCGCCCAGCCGCTTGATGCGCTTGGAGGTCTCCTGGATCTGGTCGCGGATCGAGTTCATGCCGCCGATCGCGTTCTGCACGGCCTTCAGCCCCGAGTCGGCGGCCTCCAGCGACTGGCGTGCGACCGACGCCGATTCCTGGGCCTGGAACGAGACCTCGTTGATGCGCGAGGCCATGTCGAGCACCGAGCGGCCGGTCTCGCGGATCTCGCGCAGCTGCTCGGTTGATGCGGCCAGCAGCTCGGTCGAGGTGCTGTCGACCTGGGCCGTGGTCTGTGCCACGCGCGTGGCGGTGTTCTGTACGCTGCCCACCAGCAGGCGCAGTTCTTCCACCGTGTAGTTCACCGAGTCGGCGATGGCGCCGGTGATGTCTTCGGTGACCGTGGCCTCTTGCGTCAGATCGCCTTCGGCCACCGTCTGCAGTTCGTTCATCAGCCGCAGGATCGCGGCCTGGTTGGCGTCGTTCACGCGTTTGGCTTCAAGCTGCTGCGTCTGGGCTTCGAGCCGCTGCTGCTCGGCCACCACCTGGCGTTTGCGGCTGTCCTGCAGCTGCACACGCGCCAGCCCGCCCGCGGCCAGCAGGGCCAGCAGGGCCAGCGCCGTCAGCAGAGCCAGCAGGCCGACGCCCAGACCGCTCTGCGCCACCAGCCGCGACTGCAGATCCTCGAGGCCGCGGCGCAGCGGTTCGCTGTCGGCGACGATGGCGCTCTGGGCCTCGCGCGCGGCCACCAGCCCCTGCAGGTTGCCGAGGATGGCGTCGGACTGCGCACGGGTGCTGTCGTACATCTTCAACAACGCGTCGAGCTGCTCGCGGGTGGCGGCGTCCTTGGTCGACGGCAGCCGCAGGTCGGTGCTGCCATTGCGCAGGCCCTGGCCGATCTCCTTGAACGAGTTCAGATCCTTGCCGAGCTGGAACACGGCCTCGGGGCTCACGCCCTCCATCGTCTGGAACTCGTTGGCCGACTTGCCGATGCGCTGCGTCAGCATCACGAGCTGGCCCGCAGCGGAGATCTCGGTCGGCGAGGCCGATTGCTGCAGTTTGGCGGACGAGACGGTTTCTGCAATCTCGAGCAGATCGGCCGATTGGCGGTTGATCGTCCTGAGCGCGCTGCTCACCTGGCCGAGCACCTTCTGCTGCGCCATGATGACGCCAGCGTTCTTCTCGGCCCGCTGCATCAGCGGCTGGATCTTCTCAAGATCGGCCGCTGCGTCACCGCCGACCGCGTCCATGACCTCGTTGCCCTCCTGCAGGCCGCGCACGGTCTTGGCCAGCACGCCGGCGCTCTCCGCCACATCGGGAAACGCCGGCGCGCTGCCTGCCAGCGCCTGCGACACCGACTTGGCCAGACGCTGCGACTGCATCAGCGACTGCCCGGTGGCGGTCAGCTGCTGCGCCACGCGGTTGGTGCGGCTGAAGGCATAGACCGTGACGATCGCCAGCGCCACCAGCGAGGCGATCAACAGCCACGACAGGATGCGCTGGTGCTGGGCGATCGGCCGCTGGCCCAGGAAGGGCAGCGCTACCGTGTCCTGATCGGACAGAGGCGAATGACCGGCCGTGCGGCCGTCGATGAAATCTTCCATCTTGTGGTCCACGGTGGAGGGCGCTACCGACAGGCCTTGATGCGTCTCGGGCATGCTCAGACTGGGCTGGAACGCCGGTGGGGACGGGTTCTTGACAAACAGGTGCTTGATGTTGTCTGCGATCGACATGGTGTGGCTTTCGCTTGTGGCCTGTTCAGGGGGCGGAGGGCCGCGCTTAGGCGCTGATGCTGAGGAAGGACGGCGACTGCGCCAGCGACTGCAGGTCGATCTCCTGCCACTTGACGCCGGCGGGGTCGGTATAGGTCTTGCCGAAGTAGGGCGGCGCGTCCTGCGGCGGTGGCGCAGCGGACGCGAAGGCGTCGGCACCGCGCAGGCCCACCAGCTGGTCGACGAGCAGGGCGCAGTTGAGTTCGATGGCTGCGTTGAAGGTCAGCAGGTTGGCTTCGGCCGGGTTCGATTCGGTGCGCACGCCCAGGCCGTCCACGGCCAGGAAGTGCGCCAGATCGGCCACGCCCGAGAGCCCGCCGCGCAGGTTCGCGACGCCCATGAACCAGGGCTTGGTGTAGGGCGCCGGCTGGACCGTGGTCCAGGGGAAGATCTCGCCGGCATGCGCCAGCGGAAACAGGTAGCGCCCGCCGCCGGCCTCGACGGCCAGCCAGTGCACGGACATGCCTTCGCTGCGGGCTGCCTGCAGGCGCGATGCGAGACGGGTCTGGAGTTCTCTGAGGGCTTCGCGGTTGGCCATGGGTCGCGTCAGCCGAGAGCGCTGATCTTGGCCTTCAGCTCGGCGGCATCGACGGGTTTGGTGATGTAGTCGCGCGCACCCTGGCGCATGCCCCAGACGCGGTCGGTCTCCTGGTTCTTGCTGGTGCACATGATGATCGGCACGTCGGCATAGGCCGGATTGCGGCTGATCGAGCGCGTCAGCTGAAACCCGTTCTGCCCCGGCATCACCACGTCCATCAGGATCAGGTCGGGCTTGAGTTCTGCCAGACGCCTGAAGGCGTCTTCGGCGTTCTCGGCGGTGCGCACCGACATGCCGTTCTTCTGCAGCAGGTCGGTGAGGTACATCAACTCGGTCTTGGAGTCGTCCACGATCAGCACGTTGTGGATGCTCATCACGCAGCTCCTTGCACCATGGCACCGAACTGCTGCACCGCCTGCAGCAGCTGGTCCTTGGTAAATGGTTTGGTCAGATAGTCCTGCGAGCCGACCATGCGGCCGCGGGCCTTGTCGAACACGCCGTCCTTGGACGACAGCATCACCACCGGGATCGACGCGAAGCGTTCGTTGCGCTTGATGATCGCGCAGGTCTGGTACCCGTCGAGCTTGGGCATCAGGATGTCGCAGAAGATCATCTGCGGCTGATGGTCGTTGATCTTGGCGAGTGCATCGAAGCCGTCTTCGGCCAGCAACACCTGGTGGCCGCCCTGTTTCAGAAAGATCTCGGCGCTGCGGCGGATCGTGTTGCTGTCGTCCACCACCATGACTCGGAATGTCGTACTCACTTGATGCGGCTCCAGGGTGACCGTGCGCGCGCCCGTGTCGCGCGCCGTTTCAAATCTGAACCATCTCGAAGTCTTCCTTGCGGGCGCCGCACTCGGGGCAGGTCCAGTTCATCGGCACATCGGCCCACAAGGTGCCGGGTGCGATTCCATGCTCCGGCGCGCCGGTGGATTCATCGTAGATCCACCCGCAAATCAGGCACATCCATGTTTTAGGTTCAGTCACAGCTTAAGGGGCCTTCGAATAGAATGCAATGATTGTATAGAGGCGAAATGAGCGCAATGCTCACCGGTATTCGATGAACGCCACGCCTGTAACGGCACATGACACACTCCTCCGACACGCCCGGTTCCACCCCTTCTTCCGATGCCGGCGACACGCAGGACGATGACGGCGCGGGCCCGGCCTGCGTGCTGGTGTTCAACGCCAACGACCCCAGCGGCGCCGGCGGCCTGAGCGCCGATGCGACGGCCATCGCTTCGGTCGGCGCGCATGCGCTGACCATCGTCACCGGCAGCTACGCACGGGACACGGCGGAGATCTTCGAACACTATTGCTTCGACGAAGAGGCCGTGGCCGAGCAGGCCCGCGCGGTGCTCGAAGACGTGGCGGTGCAAGTGATCAAGGTCGGCTTCGTCGGCAGCCCCGAGAACATCAGCGCGATCGCCGAACTCACGGCCGACTATGCCGACGTGCCGGTCGTGGCCTACATGCCCAATCTGTCGTGGTGGGGCGAAGACCAGATCGATGCCTATCTCGATGCCTTCCGCGAGCTGATGCTGCCGCAGACCACCGTGTTGGTAGGAAACCACAGTACGCTGTGGCGCTGGCTGCTGCCCGACTGGAGCAGCGAGCGCAGCCCCTCGCCGCGCGACATCGCCAAGGCGGCGTCGGACAAGGGTGCGACCTACACGCTGGTCACCGGCATCCCGCTCCCCGACCAGCATGTCGACAACGTGCTGGCCAGCCCGCAGGCGGTGCTGGTCAGCGGCAAGTTCGAATTGTTCGAAGCGGTGTTCGCCGGCGCGGGCGACACGCTGTCGGCGGCGCTGGCCGCGCTGCTGGCCAGCGGCACCGAACTGGGTGAAGCGGTCGGCGAGGCGCTGGCCTATCTCGACCGCTGCCTCGATGGCGGGTTCCGCCCCGGCATGGGCCACATCCTTCCCGACCGGATGTTCTGGGCCCAGCCGGACGATGAAGACGAAGCCGGTGAAGGTGATGACGACGCGGCCGCGCTGTCGGGTGGGACGCTTGACGCAAGCCCGCACGGCACCCGGCACTGAGCAACGACAGGCCCGCTTGCGGGCGATGGTGAAAGCACATGAACGAGCAGCTTTTTCGGCGCGCGCAGCGCGTGATCCCGGGTGGAGTGAATTCGCCGGTGCGGGCCTTCAAGGCCGTCGGCGGCACGCCGCGTTTCGTGCAACGTGCGCAGGGCGCTTATTTCTGGGACGCCGATGGCCAGCGCTACATCGACTACATCGGGTCCTGGGGGCCGATGATCCTCGGCCATGGCCATCCGGCGGTGCTCGCCGCGGTGCAGGAAGCCGCGACGCAAGGATTCTCGTTCGGCGCACCCACCGAGCGGGAGATTGAACTGGCCGAAGCCATCCTGGCGCTGATGCCGTCGATGGACATGATCCGCCTGGTCAGCTCCGGCACCGAGGCGGCGATGAGCGCGATCCGCCTCGCGCGGGGTGCCACCGGCCGCAGCAAGTTCATCAAGTTCGAGGGCTGCTACCACGGCCATGCCGATCCCTTGCTGGTCAAGGCCGGCTCGGGGCTGGCGACCTTCGGCAACCCCACCAGTGCCGGCGTGCCGCCGGAGGTGGTGCAGCACACGCTGGTGCTCGAATACAACAATCTGGCGCAACTGGAAGAAGCGTTCGCGCTGCACGGGCCGGAGCTGGCCTGCCTGATCATCGAGCCGATCGCCGGCAACATGAACTTCGTGCGCGCGAGCGTGCCTTTCGTGCGGCGCTGCCGCGAACTGTGCACCCAGTACGGCGCACTGCTGCTGTTCGACGAGGTGATGACCGGTTTTCGCGTGGCGCTCGGCGGTGCCCAGAGCGTCTATGCACGCGACATCCCGGGCTTCGCGCCCGACATCACCGTGCTCGGCAAGGTCATTGGCGGTGGCATGCCGCTGGCGGCGTTCGGCGGCTCGCGTGCGGTAATGGAACAGCTGGCGCCGATCGGGCCGGTCTACCAGGCCGGCACGCTGTCGGGCAACCCGGTGGCAACGGCCTGCGGGCTGGCCACCTTGCGCGAGGTTTCGCAACCCGGCTTCTTCGATGCACTGGGGCAACGCACCCGTGCGCTGGTGGCCGCACTGCAGGATGTGGCGACCGCCGAAGGCATCCCTTTTTGCGGCGACAGCGAAGGCGGCATGTTCGGGTTTTTCCTGCTTGATGCGTTGCCGCAGAACTACAGCCAGGTCATGGCGACCGAGGGCGCACGCTTCAACCGACTGTTCCACGGCCTGCTCGACCGTGGTATCTACATCGCGCCGGCCTTGTACGAGGCCGGTTTTGTCAGCTCGGCGCACACGGCGGCGGACATCGACGAAACCGTCGCTGCGGCGCGGGCGGCTTTCCACGCAATGGCCGCGGGCGCCTGACCGGCTGCGTCTGGGCCTTGCAGTGTCAACGCGGCCCGCCCGGGCCTCGTTAAAGAGATCGGCGTGACTTTTGCCATTGAAAACCGGTTGTAAAGACCTAAACTTTTGGCGGAAGCGCTGCTCTGAAAGGTCATCATGAAGAAGCTTTTATTGGTCTGTGCAATGGGTCTGGCCGCCACGTCGGTCATGGCCCAGGAGGTCGGCAGGGTCCTGTCGGCCACGCCGGTGGTGCAGCAGGTGGCTGTGCCGCGTCAGGTATGTAACAACGAAGCGGTTCCGGTGCAGCCGGGCAAGACGGGCGCCGGTGCGGCGCTCGGCGCCGTGGCAGGCGGTGTGCTGGGCAACACGATCGGCCACGGCGGCGGCCGGGCAGCGGCCACGATGATCGGGCTGGTCGGCGGCGCCGTGCTGGGGGACCACATCGAGGGTTCGCCTGCACCCCAGTACCAGACCGTGCAGAACTGCAGCACGCAGACGTTCTACGAAAGCCGGGCGACCAGCTACAACGTGGTCTACGAATACGCGGGCAAGCAGTACTCGGTCCAGATGCCCAACGATCCCGGCCCAACGGTGCAGTTGCAAGTGACGCCGGTGGGCAGCGCGCCGCCGGTCCAGGCGCCCGCACGTATCGTGTCGAGCACGACCTACATCCAGCCCGGGGTGGACCAGGTCACGGTGCTGCCGGTCCAGCCGGTGTACCAGGCCCAGCCCTACTACTATGGCTCGTACGTCGCACCGCTCGCGATCGGCCTGGGTCTGGGCTACGTCGGCGGTTACTACGGCCGGGGCTGGGGTGGTGGGCACTACTACCACGGCGGTGGCCACTTCCGCCGCTGAGTTGCCCGCGCCATCGCGCGTACTTGGCGCGGCAACAGAGCCGCAAGACAGAAAGCCAGCGTTTTCACGCTGGCTTTCTTGTTTCCGAGCCCGCGCGCGGGCACCGGCTGCGCTCAGTGCCGGAAGTGCCGCACGCCGCTGAACACCATGGCCACGCCGCGCTCGTCGGCTGCATCGATGACCTCCTGGTCGCGCATGCTGCCGCCGGGCTGGATCACGCAGGTCGCGCCCGCATCGACCACGACGTCGAGCCCGTCGCGGAACGGGAAGAACGCGTCGCTCGCGACCACCGTGCCGGCCAGCGACAGCTTGGCGTGTTCGGCCTTGATGCTGGCGATGCGGGCCGAATCCAGCCGGCTCATCTGGCCTGCGCCCACGCCCATCGTCATGCCGTTGGCACAGAACACGATGGCGTTCGACTTGACGTACTGCGCGACCTTCCACGCGAACAGCAGATCCTTCAATTGCTGCTGGGTCGGCTGCGCCTTCGTGACGACCTTCAGGTCGGCCAGCGTCAACTGGTGGTTGTCGGCGGTCTGCATCAGCAGGCCCGAACCCACGCGCTTCACGTCCATCAGGTTGCGGCCCTGGTCCCATGCACTCGGACCGCCCGGAGGCAGTGCGATGCGCAGCAGGCGCACGTTGGCCTTGGGCTTGAACACCGCCAGCGCTTCCTCGGTGAAGGCGGGGGCGATCAGCACCTCGACGAACTGTTTGGCGATCTGCAGCGCCGCGGCTTCGTCGAGTGCGCAGTTCAGCGCGATGATGCCGCCGAACGCCGAGGTCGGGTCGGTCTGGAACGCCTTGGCATAGGCCTGCAGCGCGTCCGCACCCACCGCCACGCCGCAGGGATTGGCGTGTTTGACGATGACGCAGGCCGGCCCGTCGACGCGCGGGTCGAAACTCTTCACGCATTCCCAGGCGGCGTCGGCGTCGGCGATGTTGTTGTACGACAGCTCCTTGCCCTGCAGCTGCACCGCGGACACCAGCGAGCCCGGCGCCGGGTACAGGTCGCGGTAGAACGCGGCCTGCTGGTGCGGGTTCTCGCCGTAGCGCAGGTCCTGCAGCTTCACGAAGCGGCCGTTGGCCTGGCCGGGGAACAGCGCGTGCGAGCCGTCGTCGGCGATCGCCGACAGGTAGTCGCTGATCGCGCCGTCATAGTTGCTGATGCGGTTGAACGCGGCGACGGCCAACGCAAAACGCGTCTTCTCGGCCACCTTGCCATGGGCGCGCAGATCGGCCAGCACGGGCTCGTACTGGCTCGCGTCGGTCAGCACCGCCACGTCCTTCCAGTTCTTCGCGGCACTGCGCACCATGGCCGGCCCGCCGATGTCGATGTTCTCGATCGCGTCTTCCAGCGTGCAGCCGGCCTTGGCGACGGTGGCTTCGAACGGATAGAGGTTGACGACCAGCAGATCGATGGTGGGGATGTCGTGTTCGGCCAAGGCGGCCATGTGGGCCGGCACGTCGCGCCGCGCCAGCAGGCCGCCGTGCACGCGCGGGTGCAGCGTCTTGACGCGGCCGTCGAGCATCTCGGGGAACCCGGTCCACTCCGCGACCTCGGTCACCGGCAGGCCGTTGTCGGCCAGCAGCTTGGCGGTACCGCCGGTCGACAGCAACTGGATGCCCAGCCCATGCAGGGCCTGCGCGAACGCCAGCACGCCGGTCTTGTCGGAAACGGAAATCAATGCGTTCATGGAGATGTGTCGGTTGGGGAACGTGGTGGGGGCACTATTTCGTCAGCTTGTGCTCGAGCAGCTTCTTGCGCAGGGTGTTGCGGTTCAGTCCCAGCCATTCGGCCGCGCGCGACTGGTTGTGGTCCGCATGCTGCATCACGACCTCGAGCAGCGGTTTTTCGACCACACGGATCATCATCTCGTACATGTCGTTCGGCTCGATGCCGTGCAGATCCTTGAAGTAGCCTTCCAGGCTGGCCCGCACGCACTCCTCGATGCTCTTCTTGCTCACGTTGCGGTCTCCTCCATGTGGTCCTCGGTGCGTGTGCCCGTCGCCGCCTGCGGCAGTCGGTCGAAACGTGCGCCCAGCGCGTCCATGAAATCGGCGACCGCGGCCAGCTGCCGAGCCGGCTCTTCGATCAGGTTCATCGTGGTCCGGAACTCTTCGCCGCCCGGCAGCGCCTTCACATACCAGCCGATGTGCTTGCGTGCGGTGCGCACGCCGGTGAATTCGCCGTACAGCGCGTAGTGGTCCTGTAGGTGGTCGAGCAGCAGGCGCTTGACCTCGCCGACCAGCGGCGCTGCCAGGTGCGTGCCGGTGTCGAGGAAGTGCGCGATCTCGCGAAAGATCCAGGGCCTGCCCTGTGCGGCGCGGCCGATCATCACCGCGTCTGCGCCGGTGGCCAGCAGCACCTCGCGCGCCTTCTCCGGCGTCGTGATGTCGCCGTTGGCCACGACCGGCACGCGCACGGCGGCCTTCACCTGCGCAATCGTGTCGTATTCGGCCGCGCCCTTGTAGCCTTGTTCGCGCGTGCGGCCGTGCACGGTGAGCATCTGCACGCCGGCACTCTCTGCGGCGCGCGCCAGCGACACCGCATTGCGTTGCGCCTGGCACCAGCCGGTGCGCATCTTCAGCGTGACCGGCACGCCGTGCGGCGCGCAGGCCGCCACCACCGCTTCGACGATGGCCAGCGCCAGCGGCTCGTCCTGCATCAGCGCCGAGCCGGCCCACTTGTTGCAGACCTTCTTGGCGGGGCAGCCCATGTTGATGTCGATGATCTGGGCGCCGCGGTCGATGTTGTGCGCTGCGGCCTCGGCCATCATCTGCGGTTCGGTGCCGGCGATCTGCACGGCGATCGGCGCCACCTCGCCATCGTGGTTGGCACGGCGCGAGGTCTTCAGCGTGTCCCACAGGTCGCGCCGCGAGGTGACCATCTCGCTCACCGCATAACCCGCACCAAGCTCCTTGCACAGGCGGCGGAACGGCCGGTCGGTCACGCCCGCCATCGGGGCAACAAACAGACGGTTTGCCAGGGCAATAGAGCCGATGTGCATGGGAGGAGGCGGGGGGATCGAAAGACGGAGGGGCGGGAGGGACGTGATTCTAGCTGCCTGAAATTTCAGCAATTGAAATGATTTGCAGACGGCGCGCCGCCCTACCCCGGGCCTGGTCCGGCGCCCCCTATACTGGCCCGGCCCATGGAACTCTGGCTCGAACAACTGCTGACGGCGCTGGCTCTGCCCAAGTTCGGGCTCAGCACGGTGTTCATCGTGTCGTTCATCTCGGCCACGCTGTTGCCGCTCGGGTCCGAGCCGGTGGTGTTCGGTCTGGTGAAGCTCAACCCCGAACTCTTCTGGCCCGCCGTGCTCGTGGCCACAGCCGGCAACACGCTGGGTGGCGCGCTCGACTGGTGGATGGGCTATGGCGCACACAAGGTCGCCGACCGCTACGCGCATTCATCGCACCACGTGCGGGTGCTGGGCTGGTTGAAGCGCCTCGGCCCCAAGGCCTGCCTGCTGGCCTGGCTGCCCGCCGTCGGCGACCCGCTGTGCGCCGTCGCCGGCTGGCTCAAGCTGCCGTTCTGGCCGTGCCTGTTCTACATGGCGATCGGCAAGTTCCTGCGATATCTGGTGATGACGGGCTCGCTGGTCTGGATGTTCCCCGGCGCGATGCGCTGAAGCGTCGATCGCGGCCTTCGGGCTGGCGGTGTCGACCTCCGCGTTAACCCCGAGCCCTTCGGCCGCCGGCCGGTCGCTTTGCGGCCTAGGATGGATGGGCCAAGACTTCCACGGGACAGCCCATGCCGACGCGCCTCATTTCCGGTGCCGCTTTCACCCGCCGCGCCGCGCTGCTGACCACGGCCCTGTGCCTGGCCGGATGCGCCGGATGGACCGGCAAGCCCGCCCCGAAGGATATCCATGTGATGACTTCAGGCGGGTTCGCAGCCGCCTACGACGACCTGCGTCCCGCGTACGAGCGCCTGAGCGGCGACACCGTCAAGACGGCTTACGGCTCGTCAATGGGCGGCGCGAGCGATTCGATCCCGAGCCGGATGGACCGGGGTGAACCGGTCGATGTGGTGATCCTTGCGCGCCCGGCGCTGGACGCGCTGGTGGCGCAAGGCAAGGTCGTGCGGGGCAGCCAGGTCGATCTGGTGCATTCGCTGATCGGCTTCTCGGTCCGCAGCGGAACGCCCAGGCCGGACATCAGCACGGTGGAGGCCCTCAAGCAGACCCTGCTGGCCGCACCATCGATCGCCTACTCGGCCAGCGCCAGCGGTACCTACTACGAGACCGAGATGCTCAAGATCCTCGGCATCGAAGCCGAGGTCAAACCCAAGAGCAAGCGGATCCTGAGCGAGCGTGTCGGCACGGTCGTCGCGCGCGGCGACGCGGCTCTGGGCATGCAGCAGGTCAGCGAACTGCTGCCGATCGCGGGAACCGATTTCATCGGTGTGCTGCCGCCCGAGGTGCAGCGCATGACGGTGTTCTCGGCGGGCATCGCGACGACGGCCCGGCAACCGGAGGCCGCCAGGAAAATGATCGCCTACTTTGTCTCGCCCGAAGCCGTGCCGGTGATCCGGATGCGGGGGCTCGAACCCGCTCCGGCGCGTTGAACGCAGGCCGACCGGCACCTGGTCCCCTCGACAGGAATCGAACCTGTATCTAGCACTTAGGAGGCACTCGTTCTATCCATTGAACTACGAAGGGCAACCCGGGATTGTAGGGGGCGTGCTCCACATGATCGGACCGACGCCGTCAATCGAAGGTGATGGTGTAGATCAGGTCGATCGCGCCGCGGGTGCCGGCCTGGCCGCGCAGCGCCAGGTGGCGCGTCAGGTCGTAGAAGATGTAGAGCGTGCCCAGGGCGCCGGCCAGGCTGGCTTCGTAGGTCACGTAGACCTCGTTCGACAGGCGTTTGCCCAGCGTGATCGCCGAGTTGCGCAGCGCCTCGCCGGTCTCCGGGCCCTTGAAGCCGATCTCGTCGAGGCCGAAGCGGCTGGCGAAGTTGCCGCCGCCGCCCTTGGGGCCGAAGCCGCCGAGCAGTGCCAGCGCGGCCTGCTGCATCACCGCGGCCTCGGCACCGCCGCCCGACGTGGCGCGGCCGAGCATCATCCACGAGAGGGTTTCGGCATCGGTCAGCGTGGGCTGCGAATAGAGCGCCACACGCGGCGACTGCGCCGGCCCGGTGATGCGCACGCCGGCCTTCTGCTCGATGTTGGGCCGCAGCGCCAGGATGTCGAGCGAAGGGTTGTCGTAGGGGCCGTTGAACCGCGCCACGCCCGAGTCGACATCGAGTTGCTGGCCGTAGGCGCGGTAGCGTCCGTTGACCGTTCGGATCTCGCCGGTGATGCGCGGCTGCCCACCCGTGGCCGCACTGCTGCGCACCTCGATCTGGCCGCCGAGCCGCGTGGTCAGGCCATGGCCCTGCACGGCGAAGTCGGTGCCCATGTCGATGGTGACGGCGATGTCGGGCGGCTTGCGCGGCGTCGCGGCGGCTTCACGCTGGAAGGCGGCATCGGCCGAGGCGGCGGCCTTGGCCTGTTTCGCTGCGGCCTCGCGCGCGATCGCGGCCGAGCGGATGACGACGTCGGAGCCGAGCGTCGGCGCGGTCTCGTCGGGCAGGATGATGACGCCACGGTCGGCCGTCAGCACGCCGCGCAGGTTGATCTGGCCCTGCTCGAGCGCGGCCTGCAGCTGGCCCGACACCGTGACCTGCCGATCGCTGCGCACCAGCACCCGCAGCGCCCGCAGCCGCACGCTCAAGGCCATCTGCAGCTCCGACGCACCGGCCGAGGCGCCGGTCGATGGGGCCCCCCAGCGCACTTCGCCGCTGGCCTTCAGCTCGCCGCCGTCCTTGGCCGCCTCGCTGCTCACGGTGCTCAGGTTGCCGCCGGGGCCGGCAATGCGTGCGCGGCTGGCGCTGCCGCCTTGCAGCGTGAAGTCGTCGATCACCAGCGTGTTGCCGCGCAGCGTGGCGCGCAGCCGGCCATCGCGCAGTTCCACGCCTTCGACCGCCGCCTTGATGGCCAGGCGGTCGGCGCTGAGCGAGCCGTTCCACTGCGGTGCCGCGCGGGTGCCGGCCAGCGTGGCGTTGGCCGCCAGCGTGCCGTCGATGCGCCATGCCGGCGGTGCCAGCACCGACCACACGCCGACGTCCGGCATGCTGGCCTGCACGGCGCCGGAGAGAGGCGCGTCCTCCGGCCACGACCAGGCACCGTCGCGCTGGACCACGCGGGTGCGGATGTCGGCCGTGGCCTGGCCCGCGCGTTCGGTGTCCCATTGCAGCTGCGCCCGCACGTCGTCGCCAACCGCGCTGAGCGTCAGTTCGGCCCGGCGGATGCCGGCCGGCGTCGCCGGCGCATCGGCCCGCTGGCCATCGTCGAAGCGGGTCTCGCTGAGCGTGCCCGTGCCTTCGGTGCGGATGCGGCGGATCTGTGCGTCGTCGCCCGCCCGCACGCGGATGTCGCCGCTGCGGCGCAAGATCCTTGCGTTGGCACGCAGGCTGTCGCCGGCATCGATGTCCCAGGCGCCGTCGAGCACCAGGTCACCGCTGATGCCGGTGCGCTGCTGCAGATCGAAGTCGCCGCCCAGCAGCTGCGCCCAGGCCATCGGCAGCCCGAGCAAACGGCCCTGGCTGCGCAACTGGTAGCGTGGCGTGCTGCTGCCGGCAGCCGGTGGCGACTGCACGAAGAGCAGCGGCTGCCACTCGAGCCGCACGGCGCCGGCCGCCGGCCCGCGCACCGACGCGCTGGCGGCCGAGGCCTCCAGCCGCCAGCCGGCCATGGCGTTGGCAGCGTTCGCGGGAGATGCAGGAGAGGCGGGAGGTGCAGAAGACAGGGCTGCGCGACGCAGGCTCATCTGCAGCGGAGCGTCCAGCTCGACGGTCCAGGGCGTGGTCTGTGGCGAGCCAGGCAGCTTGGCCTGCGCGCGCAGGCTGGCGAGCGCCAGCCGCCACTGGTCCTGACCAGCGATGCCGCCGCTGGCCCGTGCGCGCAGCGTCAGCTCTTGCGCATTCAACGCCGCCGTGCCGTCCAGCGACAGTGTGGCCTCGGCCGGCGAGCCGGCGAGTTCGGCGCGCAGGTCGCGCAGCTGCAGGCGGCTGGGCGCGGGCGTGGCCGCGCTGGCCGGCAACTGCAGGTCGAAGCGCGGCGTGGCCAGCGCCAGTTGCACGGTGAGGCCCTTGACCGCCGTCGAGGGGCTGGCCAGCTGTTGTTGCCATCCCGCCCAGCCGCCTTGCCAGCGTGCATCGACGCGTGCAGCTCCGCTGGCGGCAGCGCCGGCGAACACGTTGGCCATGCCCGGCAGTCCCGCTACCCAGCGCTGCAGCGCATCCGCATCGCTGATCTCGATGCGGCCTTGGCCGTTGCCTTGCGCCGGTGCGGCTTGGCCTTCTACACGCACGGTGGCGCCCGGTGCTACCAGATCGATCTTGGCACTGCCACTTTTCTGGGTGAACTGCGCGCGCGCCGTGCCCTCGACACGGGCCGGGCCGGCGTCGACGCGCAGCTTCTGCAAGTCGAGCGTCTGGTCGCGCCACTGCCCGACTGCCTGCGCCTGGTCGATGCGAAAGCCGCCCAGCAGCGCGCCGCCGGCCGCTGCCGTGCTGCGCCCGGGTTCGGCCTTCAGGGCCAGATCGAAGCGGATGGCGCCGTCTTGTGCCTGCGCCTGGACGCGGCCGCTGACCGGCGCCGTGTCGAGCCCCGTGTACAGCAGCGCAGGCTTGACCTGGCGCACGCTGGCTTCGACCTGCCAGGGCAGGGGCGCGGGGCTCCAGTGGCCTTCGAGCTGCACCTGGCCGTCGGCCAGTTCGACCGTGCTTGGCGCGAATGTCCAGCGCTGGCCGTCGTAGCGCAGCTGCGCATCGACGCGCGTCACTGGCAGCTTGTGTGCGTTCCAAGGGCCGGGCGCCGCATTGCGGATGTCGGCGCGTGCCTGCCAGGCCGTGCTGCCGTTCGTGCCGGGCGTGGGGCTCGGGCCGGCGTCGATGCGGCCGCTCAGGTCGGTCGTCGGCGCGCCGGGCCAGAAGCGCGCGGCATCGATGCGAGCGAGATCGGCCTTGCCGGCGACGATGGGCTGGGCGGCCCAGGGCGCGATCTCGGCGTCCACCGTCGCGCGCATGGCCTGGTCGGCACCCGTGCCGCCTTCGGGCGCGACCCGTGCCGACACGGCCAGCCGTGCGTCGGGTGCGGCCAGCGTGCCGTGGAGGGTGGCCTCGGCCTGCACCACGAGCGGCATGGTGCCGGGGGCCATCGGCACCTGGATCCTGCCGCGCAGGCTGGCGTCGATGGCCAGCGGCGTCGCGCCCTGCAGGCTCAGCTGGCCCTGGTAGCGGCCGTCGGCGACGTCGATGCCGTCGATCTGCAACTGGTGACGGTCGCCCGCGTAGCGGTAGTGCCCGGCGAGCGCCTTGACGGTGGTGGTCGGCGGGCCGTTCCAGTCGATCTGCTGCACGGCGAAGGGCGCGTCGATCTCGATCGGCAGCACCAGGCTCTGCAGCGGCGCGGCTGGTTGGGGCTGTGCGGCGGCGATCGGCGTCGCCACGACCTTTGCGGCGCTGAGCTTGCCCAGCTCCAGCCGGCGCGCGAGCAGCGGGCGCAGCCGCCAGCCGATGTCGAGATCGGTCACCTCGACCGCCAGCGTCGGGCTGCTCCAGCGCAGCCAGCCGATGCGGCCGCCGCCGAGCAAGGAAGCCTCGACGTCGCGCACCTCCAGTTTCTGGTCTGCCGGCAGATAACGCAGCACGTAGCCCAGCACCGCGCCCAGCGACTGCGGCGTGCCGGCCCACCACCAGGCGCCGCCGCCCACGGCGAGCAGCAACACAAGAAGACCCGTCATCGACCAGCCCAGCGCACGCGCGACGCGGCGCCCCTTGCTGCGCGGAGCCGCAGATGCGGAGGGGGCACCGCTGGGGTCCGGGGGCGGGCGGGTGTCCGTCAAAACGTGAACCCCAGACGCAGGTGGATCTTGATGCCGCCGGTGCCGAAGCCGTGGGCCAGGTCGCCCTGCACCAGGCCGACCGGGCTGTACCAGCGCATGCCCACGCCGGTGCCGACCTTGCCGCGCAGGTCGTGCCGCGTGTCGGCCACGGCGCCGGTGTCGACGAAGGCCACGGCCTCGAATTCGGTCAGCTCGCCGCCCCAGACGATGGGGTGCTGCAGCTCCGCGCTGGCGACCGTCATGTAGCGGCCGGCCACGGTGGCGCTGTTCTCGAAGCGGGCGCCGATCTCGCGGTAGCCGAAGCCGCGCACCGTCGTGTCTCCGCCGGTCAGGAACAGCTGCGTCGCGGGAATGCGCGCCTGGTTGTTGGCCACCACGGCACCGGCCTCGGCGCGCAGCTGCAGCCGGGCCCGCCGCGTGCGGGCCTCTGTGCCTTCGCCGGCGCCGACCCGGTACAGCGGCAGCAGGCCCAGCCAGCGGGCCACGCTGCGGGTGTAGGGGTACTGCCCGCCGGCCAGCGTGGTGCCGGCGCCCAGCTCCACCGCCAGCCCGTAGCCGCGACGCGGCCGGGTCAGGTTGTCGAAATAACGCCCGGTCCAGCCCCAGTTGGCGCTGACGGTCGACGCCGATGGCGGCGCGTCGGTGCCCGAGTTCACCGCGTAGTCGTACTGGGCGAAGTAGCTGCGGTCGAGGTGGTCGGTGGTTTTGCTGCGGCCGTACCGCACGCGCCCGCTGGTGACGTCGAAACTGCCCGACTCCTCGCGCTGCAGCAGGCCCGATCCGAACCAGCGCCAGCCTTTTTCGTCGAGCAGCCCCGACAGCGCCGTGCTGATCGACTGGTTCTTGCCGTCCAGCGACAGGCGCGACACCGCCCGCCAGTCGAGCAGCGGCACCTTGTTGTGGATATGGTCGATCGAGATGCGCGGCCCGCTGTCGGTGGTGTAGCCGACCCCGAAGACCACCTTCTTCAGCTGCGCCTCGCGCACCTGGGCGATCACCGGCACACGCTGCGGGTCGGTGCCGTCGGTGTCCAGCGTCAGGAACACCGATTCGTAGAAGCCGCTGCTGGCCAGCCGCTGCTGTGCGTCGAGCAGTTGCTGCTGGTCGTACTCTTCGCCCACCGGCAGCTGCGCGATGCGCGCCGCGTTGACCGGGCTGTAACGCTCGCTGCCGCGGATCTGCAGTTCACCGAAACGGAACGGCGGCCCGGACTCGAAACCCAGCTTCAGGTCGGCGATGTGGCGGTCCGCGTCGATCTGCGCCTCGCTGCGGGCGATGCGGCCGAGCGGGTACACGCGGCTGTTCAACGAGCGCAGGCCGGCCGACTTGGCCGCATCCCAGCGCGGCTGCGTGAAGGTGTCGCCGCTGCCCAGCGACCAGGCCCGGCTGATCGCATTGCGCCGGCGGTTGGTCGCCCGGTCGTCTTCGGTAATCGGCCCGGCGAAGTCGATCTGCACTGTGCCCACCGTGGTCAGCGGGCCGGGCTCGACCGCGATGCTGATCTCGTGGTCGGCCTGGCGGCCCTGCGGCGTGTCCTTCAGTTCGAGCGTGAGCGTGGGCGTGAAGTAGCCCAGCGTGCCGAGCAACTCGCGGGCATTTGGTTCAGCGGCGGCCATCAGCCGTGAGAGTTCGGGCGCCTGCAGGTCGTCGAGCTTGCGGTAGCGTTGCAGGTCGAGGTGGCGTTCGAGAAAGTCGCGCGCTTCCTGCGGGCCGGTGATCGTGACGGTGAACGCATCGCGCCCCTCGGCCAGGGTCGTCTTGCCCGGGTCGGCTTCGGCCTTGGCGGCTTCGCGCGCGGCCTGGGCGCCGGCCATCACCTGAGTGCCGTCGGTCGGCACATCGCTGCGCTGCTCCGCGGGCTTCAGCAGGCTGCAGCCCGACAGCGAGAAGAACACCAGGAGACAAAGGGCCGGCCACCAGGCCGGCAACCGCGAAGCTACCGCCGGGAACATCCGGTCATTTTGACAGCAGGCGCATCGCCTCTTCGAGTCCCTTGAGTGTCAAGGGGTACATGCGGTTGCTGACCAGTTGCTGGATCACGCTGATGCTCTGGCGGTACTGCCACACGCCTTGCGGCTCGGGGTTGATCCACGCGAACTTGGGGAACGCGTGGGTCAGGCGCTGCAGCCATTCGGCGCCGGGCTCTTCGTTGTTGTACTCGACGCTGCCGCCGGGTTGCAATATTTCGTAAGGACTCATCGTCGCGTCGCCGACGAAGATCAGCTTGTAGTCCTTGTTGTACTTGCGGATGATGTCCCAGGTCGCGAACTTCTCGCTGAAGCGGCGCCGGTTGTTCTTCCACATGAAGTCGTACACGCAGTTGTGGAAGTAGTAGAACTCCATGTGCTTGAACTCGGTCTTGGTCGCCGAGAACAGCTCTTCCACGCGCTGGATGTGCTCGTCCATCGTGCCGCCCACGTCCATCAGCAGCAGCACCTTCACGTTGTTGTGGCGCTCCGGCACCATCTTGATATCGAGGTAACCCGCGTTGGCGGCGGTGGAGCGGATCGTGTCGTCCAGGTCCAGCTCTTCCTCGTGGCCCTCGCGGGCGAACTTGCGCAGGCGGCGCAGCGCCACCTTGATGTTGCGCGTGCCCAGCTCCTGCTGGTCGTCGTAGTCCTTGTAGGCGCGCTGGTCCCAGACCTTCACCGCACTCTTGTTGCGGCCCTTGTCCTGCCCGATGCGGATGCCCTGCGGGTTGAAGCCGTTGGCGCCGAACGGCGAGGTGCCGCCGGTGCCGATCCACTTGCTGCCGCCTTCGTGGCGTTCCTTCTGCTCTTCGAAACGCTTCTTCAGCGTTTCCATCAGCTCGTCCCAGCCCATCTTCTCGATCTTGGCTTTTTCTTCGGGGCTGAGCTCGAGTTCGAGGTTCTTGCGCAGCCACTCGAGCGGCACGTCCTTCGTGAAGTCGGCCACCATCTCGACGCCCTTGAAGTAGGACGCGAAGGCACGGTCGAACTTGTCGTAGTGCTTCTCGTCCTTCACCAGCGCGGTGCGACTGAGGTAATAGAAATCGTCGATCGCGTAGCCGCTGCCGTCTGCGGCGTCGTCGCCCGCATTCGGGCCGACCACACCTTCCTTCAGCGCTTCGAGCAGCGTCAGGTATTCCTTGACCGACACCGGCAGCTTGGCCGACCGCAGGGTGTAGAAGAAGTCGATCAACATCGCGGTTCTCCGTGCGATCTGGAATTCAGTCGCGGGGTTTCTTCAGTTGGTAGCGCAGGTGCGCCTTCACGGTCGGCCACTCGCTCTGGATGATGCTGAACACCACCGTGTCGCGCAGCGTGCCGTTGGGGCTGATCTGGTGGTTGCGCAGCACGCCGTCCTGCTTGGCGCCGAGCCGGGCGATGGCGGCGCGGCTGTCGAAGTTGAACCAGTGGGTGCGCAGCTCGACAGCGATGCAGTTCAATTTCTCGAATGCGTGTTCCAGCAGCACCAGCTTGCACTCGGTGTTCAGCGGCGTGCGCTGCATGCTCTTGCTGTACCAGGTGTGGCCGATCTCCAGCCGGCGGTTGGGCGCGTCCACATTGAAATAGCGGGTCGAGCCGACCACCTTGCCGTCGGACTGGCGGCGCACCACGAACGGCATCGCGCCCTGTTCGTCGCGCATCTTGAGCGCCTGGTCGACATAACCGAACATCGCGTCGGAACTGCCGACGCCGGTGTACCAGAGGTTCCACAGCTCCCCGTCGCTCGCCGCCTCGATCAACTCGTCGGCATGCTCCTTCTGCATCGGCTCCAGCAGCGCCACCTTGCGGCCGGTGAGGGTGACGGAGTCGATGAAGCGGGCCATGGTCGGGGATCTCCTGCAGGAAGGGTGTCAGCGATTATGGCGTTGCATGAACACCAGTTTCTCGAACAAGGTGACATCCTGTTCGTTCTTCAGCAGTGCGCCGACCAGCGGCGGCACGGCGACCTTGTCGTCCTTGCTCTGCAGCGCCTCGACCGGGATGTCCTCGGCCACCAGCAGCTTGAGCCAGTCGAGCAATTCGGAGGTCGACGGCTTCTTTTTCAGGCCGGGCAGGTTGCGCACGTCGTAGAAGGTTTTCATCGCGGCGGCGAGCAGCTCCTTCTTGAGGCCGGGGAAATGCACGTCGACGATCAGCTGCATCGTTGCCGCATCCGGGAACTTGATGTAGTGGAAGAAGCAGCGGCGCAGAAAGGCGTCGGGCAGTTCCTTCTCGTTGTTCGAGGTGATGAACACCAGCGGCCGGTGCTTGGCGCGGATCAGCTCGCGCGTCTCGTAGCAGTAGAACTCCATCCGGTCGATCTCGCGCAGCAGATCGTTCGGAAACTCGATGTCGGCCTTGTCGATCTCGTCGATCAGCAGGGCCACCGGCTGGTCCGCTGTGAAGGCCTGCCACAGCACGCCCTTGACGATGTAGTTCTGGATGTCCTTGACCCGCTCGCCGCCGTCCACATCGGACAGTTGCGAATCGCGCAGCCGGCTGACCGCGTCGTATTCATACAGGCCCTGCTGCGCCTTGGTCGTCGATTTGATGTGCCATTGCAACAGCGGCAGCTTCAGCGCGGCGGCGACTTCCTCGGCCAGCATCGTCTTGCCGGTGCCGGGCTCGCCCTTGACGAGCAGCGGGCGCTTCAGTGTGGCGGCAGCGTTGACGGCCAGCATCAGGTCCTGCGTGGCGACGTAATTGTTGGAGCCTTGAAACTTCATGGAGTGTGCAAAACAGAGGGGTTGGGAAGGACGCCGGATATACTCGAAGGTTGATGACGGCTGCTTTTCTCGAGAGATTGTGCGCGCAAAATGAATAAATTGAAGACCACGGTGTTTGCGTTTGCTGTCGCTTGCACGACGGTTTTGTCTCAGGCGCAGGAAGTCAAGGGTGACGCCAAGGCCGGCCAGGGCAAGGTCGACATGTGCATCGGCTGCCATGGTATCAAGGGCTACCAGGCCAGTTTCCCCGAGGTCTACAAGGTGCCGATGATCGCCGGCCAGGGCGCCAAGTACATCGCCTCCGCGCTCAACGCGTACAAGAAGGGTGAGCGCAAGCACCCTTCGATGCGCGGCATCGCCGATTCGCTGAGCGACCAGGACATCGCCGACGTCGCC
Source organism: Pseudorhodoferax sp. (assembly GCA_965279475.1). GTDB lineage: Bacteria > Pseudomonadota > Gammaproteobacteria > Burkholderiales > Burkholderiaceae_C > Pseudorhodoferax. The sequence goes on along the minus strand of CBDIIA010000003.1, from coordinate 4,351,640 downwards.
GCCTACTACAGCACGCTTGGCGTGGACGCCGGTGAGACGCTGCCGGCCAAGGCCGAGGTGACCCCCAGCGCCCAGGTCGCGCCGCTGCTGCAGAAGGGCGCCTGCGTGTCTTGCCACGGTGACAACTTCGCCAAGCCGATCGACCCCGCCTACCCGAAGATCGCCGGCCAGCATGCCGACTACCTCTTCGTCGCGCTGAAGGCTTACAAGACCGAGAACAATGCCCAGGTCGGGCGTTCCAACGGCGTGATGGGCGGCATCGCCAAGCAGTTCTCGAACGCGGAGCTGAAAGCGCTGGCCGGCTATGTGCACAGCCTGCAGGGCGACCTGAAGACGGTGCCCGAGTCCCGGTTCCGCTGAGAAGGCGGAATCAATCTGCTGCGCGGGCCGATCTTGCGCCTGCGGTACCCGCCGTACGGGAGTACGGCTGCGTTCATCGACACCACCTCGACCCGCTCGCGACGATTGCTTCGCGCCTTCTCGGGCCGTTTTTCAGATCAGTCTTGCGTCGCCCGGCGCTGCACGCATTCGATGTAGGCGGCGCCGTCGGGCGGGCGGCCGGCGCGCTGGCTCTCCCACATCATCCGCCCCAGGCATTCCATCACCTCGTGGTGCGCCGCGTGCAGCGAATCGCGACGGCGTTCGAGCAGTTCCACCGCCTGACGGATGCCGCGCGGCTGGTCGATCGAGCATTGCTCGCTGATCGACAGGTGCATCGACAGGTGCAGGAACGGGTTGGTCTGGCCGGCGTCGGTGTCGTACATGCGGCCGAGCGCGGTGTCGACATCGGCGAAATCGGCATGGTATTCGGGGTGTTCGGCGATCCACTGGCTGGCGATCATCTCGATCGCCTCCATCGGCTGGCCGGCGCGGGTCTTGTCGTGCACGCCGCAGAAGAAGCGCCGCACGTCCGCTTGCGAGGGCGTGAACATCGGGCGAGTGTAGTGCGGGTGTGAAGCCCGCAAGCGCTGTAGGCCCTGCAATACTCGCCCCATGCAACACGTACGCATGCCCTCGGGCGCATCGGTGCCGGCGCTCGGGCAGGGCACCTGGAACATGGGCGAAGACGCTGCGCGGCGCAGCGCCGAGATCACCAGCCTGCGTGCCGGGCTGGATGCCGGCCTGCGCCTGGTCGACACGGCCGAGATGTACGGCGACGGCCGCACCGAGCAACTGGTGGGCGAGGCCATCGCCGGCCGGCGCGACGATGTCTTCCTGGTCAGCAAGGTCTATCCGCACCATGCGTCGCTGCGCGCCATGCCCAAGGCCTGCACCGACAGCCTGCGCCGGTTGCAGACCGACCGCATCGACCTGTACCTGCTGCACTGGTCGGGCAACGTGCCGCTGGACGAGACCATCGAGGCCTTCGCACGTCTGCAGCAGGCCGGCCACATCCGCCACTGGGGCGTCAGCAACCTGGACCGCGACGCCATGGACAGCCTGTGGCAACTGTCGGGCGGGCAGGCGGTGCAGACCAACCAGGTGCTCTACAACCTGTCGCGCCGTGGCGTCGAATGGGACCTGCTGCCCTGGCAGCGCGAGCGCGGGATCCCGACGATGGCCTATTCACCGATCGAGCAGGGTCGTCTGCTGCACGACAAGGGCCTCGTTGCATTGGCCCGGCGCCTCGGCATGACGCCGGCGCAGCTGGCGCTGGCCTGGCTGCTGGCCAAGGACGACGTCATCGTCATTCCCAAGACCGCGAGCGTGACCCGCGCGGCCGAGAACCTCGGCGCACTCGAACGTCCGCTGGATGCCGTTGTGCTGGCCGAACTCGACGCGCTGTTTCCCCCACCCGGCCGGGTGATTCCGCTCGAAATGCTCTGACGCCGGTGCTACGGCGTACCGGCCCGGATGTCAGACGCGCACCGCGCCGCGGAAGCCTCTGGCGGCGTAGTACGACTGGGCGCCATTGTGGTAGACGAAGACCCGCCCGTAACGCCGGTCGCAGAACAGGGCGCCACCGAGCGCCCGCACGTCGGCGGGGGTGGCCACCCAGCTGGAGGTCTTGAGGTCGAATTCCCCGAGCGCCTGCAGGTCGCGGTACTGCGCCTCGGTGAGCACCGCGATGCCCATGGCCGCGGCCACGTCCATGGCGTTGTCCGTCGGCCTGTTCTCCTTGCGCGCGTTCCATGCTTCGGCGTCGTAGCACAGGCTTCTGCGCCCCGTCGGGCTTTCGGTGGCGCAATCGCAGAACAGGCAGGCGCCGTCCGCGTCTGGCGGGCCGACGACATCGGGCTCGCCTCCGGTCGCTTCCATCTTTCCGAGCGCGCTCAGCTTGTCGGGGTGGGCGAGAAGCCTGGCTTCCACCGCGGCCCAGTGCACTCCCTTGTGCCGCTGCATGTTCTTCTCGAACCGCGCCTTCAATGTACCGAGCAGAGCCTTGTCTTGGGGTGTCTTCATGCCGTTTGCGCCTGTGTTCGCCGCTGGATGCTGGCGAACGGCAGCGTCCTGGATGGCTGCCATCTACTGTAACGGTCGGCCCGCACGCGGTGCGATGGCGTCGACCGCGCAGCCCCCGTCGGCTCCATCACCCCCGCTGCACCAACCCCGAAATCGTCGCCGCCGCTGCCCGCAGCGCCGGCAGGATGCTGTCCTGCATCACCCGCGCGCTCGTGCGGTTGGCCTGCCCGCTGACGTTGATGGCCGCCACCAGGCGGCCGCTGCGGTCGGTGACCGGCGCGGCGAGCGAGATCAGGCCTTCTTCCAGTTCCTGGTTCACCAGGCACCAGCCCTGGCGTGCGACCTGCTGGATGCGGGTGCGCAGGGTGTCGGGCTCGGTCACGGTGTGGCGGGTGCGGGCCTGCAGGTCGCTGGCGGCGAGCCGTCGGCGCAGTTCGTCGTCGGGCAGCGCGGACAGCAGCATGCGGCCCATCGACGTGCAATACGCCGGCAGCCGCGAGCCGACACCCAGCGAGTTCTTCATGATCTTGTGCGTGGGCACACGCAGCACGTAGACGATGTCCGTGCCGTCGAGCACGGCGGCCGAACTCGACTCCTTGACGTCGGCCACCAGCTGCTCCATCACCGGCTCGGCCAGGTTCCAGATCGGCATCGACGACAGGTAGGCGAAGCCCAGGTCGAGGATGCGCGGCGTCAGGCGGAACAGGCGGCCGTCGCTTTCCACATAACCCAGCGTCTGCAGCGTCAGCAGGATCCGGCGGGCGCCGGCCCGCGTGAGGCCGGTACGGCCGGCCACGTCGGTCAGCGTCTGCTGTGGCGCGGCGGCGCTGAAGCTGCGGATCACGTCGAGTCCGCGGGCAAACGATTGCACATAGCTGTCGCCGGGGCGCGGCGGCTCGGCTTCAGCGGTGCGAGGCGTTGCCATGGTCGTGTGCATCTCCTAGAATCCAGGCCGGAAATTCATTATACGAACAGAAGTTCGTATGTCGAACTTTTCTCCCGAGAGTTCCCGAGCGATTCGTTTCTGGTTTCTGAAAGGCTTCCCGCATGATCGACAAGATCGCCCCTTCGGTCGCCCACGCCCTGTCGGGCGTGCAGGACGGCGCCACCGTGATGGTGGGCGGCTTCGGCACGGCTGGCATCCCCAACGAGCTGATCGACGGCCTGATCGCCCAGGGCGCTCGCGACCTCACCATCGTCAACAACAACGCCGGCAACGGCGAGGCCGGCCTGGCCGCGCTGATGCAGGCCGGCCGTGTGCGCAAGGTGATCTGCAGCTTTCCCCGCCAGGCCGACAGCCAGGTGTTCGACGGCCTGTACCGCTCGGGCAAGATCGAACTCGAACTGGTGCCGCAGGGCAACCTGTCCGAGCGCATCCGCGCGGCCGGCGCCGGCATCGGCGCGTTCTTCTCGCCCACCGGCTACGGCACCGAGCTGGCCCGCAACCCCGACGGCACGCCGAAGGAGACGCGCGAGATCAATGGCCGCATGTATGTGCTCGAGATGCCGATCCATGCCGACCTGGCGCTGATCAAGGCCGAGTGCGGCGACCGCTGGGGCAACCTCACCTACCGCAAGGCTGCGCGCAACTTCGGGCCCAGCATGGCCAGCGCGGCCACCGTCACCGTGGCCTCGGTGCACGAGGTGGTCGAACTCGGCCAACTGGACCCCGAGCACATCGTCACGCCCGGTATCTTCGTGCAGCACGTGGTGCTGGTGCCGCGCGTCGCCACGCAAGCCGGCGGCTTTCTCAAGGCCGCCTGACCCCAACGCGAAAGACAACGCATGAGCTACCAGAAACGCAGCAAGGACCAGCTCGCCGCCCGCGTGGCGCGCGACATCCGCGAGGGCGCCACCGTCAACCTCGGCATCGGCATGCCCACGCTCGTGGCCAACCATATTCCGCCCGACCGCGAGGTGCTGCTGCACAGCGAGAACGGCATCCTCGGCATGGGCCCGGCACCGGCACCGGGCCAGGAAGACTACGACCTGATCAATGCCGGCAAGCAGCCGGTGACACTGCTTGCCGGCGGCTCGTACTTCCACCACACCGACAGCTTCGCGATGATGCGCGGCGGCCACCTGGACATCTGCGTGCTCGGCGCCTTCCAGGTCAGCGCCACCGGTGACCTGGCCAACTGGCACACCGGCGAGAAGGACGCGATCCCCGCGGTCGGCGGCGCGATGGACCTGGCCATCGGCGCCAAGCAGACCTGGGTGATGATGGACCTGCTGACCAAGAAGGGCGAGAGCAAGGTGGTCGAGCGCTGCACTTATCCGCTGACCGGCATCGCCTGCGTGAAGCGCATCTACACCGACCTGGCCACGCTGGCCTGCACGCCCGCCGGCCTGCAACTGATCGACACGGTCGAGGGGCTGACCCGCACCGAGCTCGAACGCATCGTCGGCCTGCCGATCGCGCCGGCCCCCGCCCAATAATGCTGCTTTGAACTGGAGACCCGAATGACCACCCAAGCCTTCATCTGTGACGCGATCCGCACCCCCTTCGGTCGCTATGGCGGCGCGCTGTCGAGCGTGCGCACCGACGACCTGGGCGCGATCCCGATCAAGGCGCTGATGGCGCGCAACCCGAACGTCGACTGGCAGGCCGTGACCGACGTGCTGTACGGCAACGCCAACCAGGCCGGCGAGGACAACCGCAACGTCGCCCGCATGGCCGCGCTGCTGGCCGGCCTGCCGACCGACGTGGCCGGCGCCACGTTGAACCGCCTGTGCGGCTCGGGCCTGGACGCAGTAGGCAGCGCGGCCCGCGCCATCAAGGCCGGCGAGGCCACGCTGATGATTGCCGGCGGCGTCGAGAGCATGAGCCGCGCACCGTTCGTGATGCCGAAGGCCGAGAGCGCCTTCAGCCGCAGCAATGCGGTGTACGACACCACCATCGGCTGGCGCTTCGTTAACAAGCGCATGAAAGAGCTGTACGGCGTCGACTCCATGCCCGAGACCGCCGAGAACGTGGCGGTCGACTACAGAATAGAGCGCGATGCCCAGGACCGCATGGCCCTGCGCAGCCAGCTGAAGGCCGTGGCGGCGCAGAAGGCGGGTTACTTCGACGCGGAACTCACACCGGTCGTGATTCCGCAGAAGAAGGGCGACGCGGTCGTCGTGAACAAGGACGAGCATCCGCGCGAAACCAGCCTCGAAGCCCTGGCCAAACTCAAGGGCGTGGTGCGGCCCGACGGCAGCGTCACGGCCGGCAACGCCAGCGGTGTGAACGACGGCGCCTGCGCGCTGCTTTTGGCCGACGAGAAGACCGCCGCACGCAACGGCCTCACCCCCAAGGCGCGTGTGGTCGGCATGGCCACCGCCGGCGTCGCGCCGCGCGTGATGGGCATCGGCCCCGCGCCGGCCACGCAGAAGCTGCTGGCGCTGACCGGCCTCAGCATCGCGCAGATGGACGTGATCGAACTCAACGAAGCCTTCGCCGCCCAAGGCCTGGCCGTGCTGCGTATGCTGGGCGTGGCCGACGACGACGAACGCGTCAACCCCAACGGCGGCGCCATCGCGCTGGGCCACCCGCTGGGCGCCAGCGGCGCACGGCTGGCGACCACGGCGGTCAACCAGCTGCACAAGACCGGCGGCCGATATGCGCTGTGCACCATGTGCATCGGCGTGGGGCAGGGCATTGCGGTGATCCTCGAACGCATCTGACCATCGGCCTGGCTGCACGCGCGGCCGCGCGCCAACGCAGCTGCGGCTGACGGCTGTCTGCGCCTCGACTGCGCCGTGGTGGCCGCGGGTCCGAGGGGCGCCTTCAGCCGGGCGCCATGCACTGGCCCCGGTCGTCTTCAGGCGGCGCCGCTCCATGTCGCGCAGGCCCCCGGTGCCACCTCCGCGTGACGAATTCGAGTGTTGACAAGTTGTGTCAAGAAGATACATTTCTGAAAGACGCAAGCGTATGGCGTCTGTCTTCGCGCACGCGGCGGAGGCCATCCGTCGGGTTCGTTCTTCCTGGACCACAACATGACAACAAGCCACTTGCCCAAGATCGTCGTTGCCTTCCTGATCTCGGCCTTGTCGGGCCTGTGTTCTGCGATGACCTACAACGCGACGGCAGCGGTGGATGGCTTCAATGGAACCGTGTTGACCGCGCCCAGCGCGCCGTTCAACAACATCTGGTTCGGTGCCGGGTACAACACGCCGACCTACCAGAATCTGTACGCGTCATTCAGCCCGGCGCCGAATGGCTTCGCGGACTCGACGGCACTTTCTCCGCAGGCCGGCACCACCTACGGCAAACTCACGTTCGCGCTCAAGGGTGCTGGCACCTATACCTTCTCGGTGATGGAGCCGGGCACGGTCAGGTACCAGGCCCATACGGCCTATGACCTGACGGCGGCGGTCTATGCCAACAGTGGCACGAGCGACCCCTTCTTGCCCGGCAATCTGCAGGCCAACCTGGTGGCATTCAACGACGACGACGCCTCCACCAACGGAAACAATCCGTACCCCATCTACTACATCAACAACGACCCGAGTTCCTGCATCACCGTCAGCCTGGTATTTTTCAGCTGGGGCGGCACACTCAACTCCATCGCCAACATCCAGGGCGTCGGTCCGGGGGTGATGGCTGCCGACTGCAGCGCGGTCGACCAGGCGATCGCCGCCAGCGCCAACGCAGTGCCAACGCTCGGTGAATACGCCTTGATGGGCTTGGTCTCGTTGGTGGCCATGGCTGGCCTCTGGGGCCTGCGTCGGCGCCCCGGATCCTGAAGACGGCCAAGGGGTTGAACCCGCCCTCGTGCGGACGGCGTTGCAGCGCGCCCGGACAATCGCCGCATGAGATCGAGGGCTCCGGCTACTTCGCGTGGCTGTTCTGGCTGTTTGCGCACGTCTACTTCCTGATCGGCTTGCGCAACCGGCTCGTCGTGCTGGTGGATTGGGCCTGGCCCTACTGGAGCTTTCAGCGCCATGCTCGGGTGGTGGCGGGTGATGCGTCCCATCGGCCGAACGCGCCGCCTTGAACGTCACTGCGCCGCAGACCTGGCAGGGCACGCGCACCGTCTGAAAAGTGTGCGTAAATCCGGCAAGCAACGAGGAGGCGGCCGGATTGAACAAGCACAAGCAACACCAGACCGAAGAGCGGGGCCTCGGTGCCGGTCTGCGCCAGCTCGGCCCCGGCCTGATCACCGGCGCTGCCGACGACGACCCGAGCGGCATCGCCACCTATTCGCAGGCCGGGGCGCAGTTCGGCTACGCGATGCTGTGGACGATGGTGTTCACGCTGCCACTGATGTCGGCGATCCAGATCGTCAGCGCGCGCATCGGCTACGTCACGCGGCGCGGGCTGGCGGCCAACATCAAGACCGCTTTTCCAAGGAGCGTGCTGCTGTTCGTCGTGGGTCTGCTGCTGGTGGCCAACACGCTCAACATCGCGGCCGACATCGCCGCCATGGCCGAGGCGCTGCGCCTGCTGCTGGGCGGCCACGCGCAGGTCTACGCGGTGGGTTTCGGCCTGCTGTCGCTGGGGCTGCAGGTGTTCCTGCCCTATGCGACCTACGTGCGCTGGCTCAAGTGGCTCACGCTGGCGCTGCTGGCCTACGTGGGGGTGGCCTTCCTTCTGCGGCTCGACTGGTGGGAGGTGGCGCGCGAGATCGTGCGGCCCACGCTGCCGGCGGGGCACGACATGCTGCTGATGGTGGTGGCGGTGTTCGGCACCACCATCAGTCCCTACCTGTTCTTCTGGCAGGCCGCGCAGGAGGTGGAAGACCAGGCCGGCAACGGCGAACACCACACGGCGGCCGAGGTGCGCGGCCATCTGCGGCGCATCAAGGCCGACACGCTGGTGGGCATGACGTTCTCGAACCTGATCGCGTTCTTCATCATGCTCAGCACCGCGGCCACACTGCACAAGGCCGGCATCCACGACATCCAGACCTCGGCGCAGGCGGCCGAGGCCCTGCGGCCGCTGGCCGGCGACCTGACCTTCTTCCTGTTCAGCATGGGCATCATCGGCACCGGCATGCTGGCCGTGCCGGTGTTGGCCGGTTCGGCCGCCTACGCGGTGGCCGAGGCCGCGGGCTGGAGCGGCAGCCTCAACCTGCGGCTCGACAAGGGCGAAGGCCGCGGCTTCTACGGGGTGATTACCGCGGCCACGGTGGGCGGTGTGGTGCTGTGCTTCACGCCGACCGACCCGGTGAAGGAACTGTTCTGGTCGGCCGTGCTGAACGGCGTGATCGCGGTGCCGATCATGGCGGTGATGATGCTGCTGGCCTCGCGCAAGCAGACCATGGGCCGGCACGTGATCGGTCCCCGCCTCAAGTGGCTGGGCTGGCTGGCCACCGGCGTGATGGGGGCGACCGTCGTCGCAATGCTGGTCACGGCTTGACAGGCTGCCAGGTCAGGGCACGAGCGTCATGCCGGCGTGTTTGCTGGCGCCGACATCGAAGGTCATCGTCCGCTTGCATCCTGCGCTGGCTGCCGAGCGCTCGATCAGGCAATCGACGAAGTCGGCGTTGTGGGCCTTGTAGACCCGGAGTGCCCGGATCACCTGCTCGGCCTGCTCGACCCTGAACTGCTTGGTCCGCAGCAGCCCGTCGATCGCCTGCACCACCTGCGCCTTGGTCAGGTCGTAGCTGGACGACAAGACCCATACGAGTTCGACCACCGAGACCACGGTGACATAGCCCGGCGCTTCCACGCTCAGCGCTTCGATCAACTTGGTCGCCCGGGCCGCCTGCCTGGCGTCGTCCTGCATGATGTAACGCACCAGCACATTCGTGTCCAGCCCGGTCATCTGGCGGAGGCTCCGCGCGCCGCAATGGCACGGTTCATCTCCTCGATGGAGACGGTCTTGGCCGCCTTGCCGAACATGCCCTTCAGCTCGGTGACCGACCGCGTGGCGGCAATGAACTCGTAACGCCCCGGCTCCACCTCGACGAACTCGACGCGGTCACCCGCATCCACTTTCAATGCCTGCCGCACTTCCACCGGGATCGTGATCTGGCCTTTGCTGGAAATGGTTGCTGTGGTCATGGTATTGCCTTGAAGGGTTTCCTTACTTTGAGGTAAGGTTTTTGATTGTACCCAAGGTAGTGGCACCGCGGACGCGACGGTCAACCCTGCTGCCAGTGCAGAATCCCCCGCATGTTCGGACTGCCCCGCTTCGCCACCGCCCCTTTCTGTCCCTCCGAAGTCCGCGGCAGCGTTGCGGTCTCGCCCGATGCGCCGCTCTACAAGCGGCTGCTGCGCGTGGCCGGGCCGGGTTTGCTGGTCGCGGTCGGCTACATGGACCCGGGCAACTGGGCCACCGACATCGAGGCCGGCTCGCGTTACGGCTACGCGCTGCTCTGGGTCGTGCTGCTGTCGAGTGTGGCCGCGATGCTGTTGCAGACGCTGAGCCTGCGGCTCGGCCTGGTGGCCGGCAAGGACCTGGCCCGCGCCTGCCGCGAACGCTACCGCCCCGGCGTCAACCGGGTGTTGTGGATCCTGGCCGAACTGGCGATCGTCGCCTGCGACGTGGCCGAGGTGCTGGGCAGCGCGCTGGCGCTGCACCTGCTGTTCGGCATGTCGCTGCTGTCGGGCATCGCCATCACCGCGTTCGACACGCTGCTGGTGCTGGGCCTGAAGGGCAAGGGCTTCCGCCAGGTCGAGGCCATCGTGCTGGCGCTGATCGTCACGATCGCCTGCTGCTACGTGGTCGAGCTGGCGCTGGTCGCGCCCGACTGGGGTGCGGTCGCACGCGGCTTCGTGCCGCAGGGCGCGGCGCTGCACGACCCGCGCGCGCTGGTGCTGGCCATCGGCATCCTCGGCGCCACGGTGATGCCGCACAACCTGTACCTGCATTCGTCGATCGTGCAGACGCGGCATGTTGCGCGCGACAACCGCAGCCGGCGCGATGCGATCCGCCTGTCGACGCTCGACACCGTGGTGTCGCTGTCGCTCGCGCTGCTGGTGAACGCGGCGATCCTGACGCTGGCCGCCTCTGCCTTCCATGCCACCGGCCACCGCGAGGTGACCGAGATCCAGGACGCCTACCATCTGCTCGACCCGCTGGTCGGCGGCGCGCTGGCCTCGGTGCTGTTCGGCGTGGCGCTGCTCGCAGCGGGGCAGAGTTCGACCTTCACCGGCACCATCGCCGGGCAGGTGATCATGGAAGGTTTCCTCGATCTCAAGATCCCGTGCTGGCAGCGCCGCCTGATCACCCGTCTGCTCGCGCTGGTGCCCGCCTTCGGCGGCGTGCTGTGGCTGGGCGAGGGTGGCGTGGGCAAGCTGCTGGTCGCAAGCCAGGTGGTGCTGAGCCTGCAGCTGCCGTTCGCGATCTGGCCGCTGATCCGCCTCACCAGCGACCGTGCCGTGATGGGCGCGTTGGCCAACGGGCCGTGGCTGAAGGCCGGCGCATGGAGCCTGTTCGTGCTGATCAGCGCGGCCAACCTGTGGTTGCTGGGCTCGCTGGTGTCCTGACCTTCAGGGACCGGTGGCGGCCGACGGGTCGGCCGCTGGCGCGGCGGTGGCGGTCGTCGTCTCCGGCGCGGGCGGGCAGTTGGCCGTGTACATCGCTTCCTCGGGCTCGCCCGGCACCACCGGCGTGAAGGCCGGCGCCTCAGTCTCGGTCGCGACAATGCGGCCCTGGCCCATGTGGCCCTGGAAGTACAGGCGCGACAGCATGCGCATCGTCGCGCGTTTGCAATCAAACTCCACGAAGTGCTTGGCCGACAGGATGTCGTGCACCAGCCAGCGGTGCGACACCGCGTAGTCGGTGATGAACCAGGCACGCACCGGGTTGCCGGCGAAGAAGCCGACGACGGGGTTGTGCTTGGGCTTCTGCGTGGCCGCATCGGTGTAGACCGCGACGCCGCTCGATGCGGGGCCGGGCAGCAGCGTCCACTCGGCCGCTTGCGCCACGGTGCAGGCGAGCGTGGCCAGCCCGATGCAGATGGTTCGTTTCATGCAGATTCTCTCCGGAGCGCCCGGCTGTGCCGGACACGACTTTTATAGCACCGGGACCATCGCTGCAAACGCCGCATCAAAGGGGGCCGGATGGCGCTTCTCGCGCAATCTCCAATGGCCGATGCACGGAGATTCTCGCGCGGGACGTCGCGCAACGGGCCGGCATCGCGCATCTCGGCGTGCCCTGCCACAGCCCATCGGCAATGCTGCAGGATCTGCTGACTGGGGCGGGCCGACGTGGCACTGCTGCCGCTGGGCGGCAATCAGTCACGCGCGAGCGCAGCCAGACGGGCGACGGGCAGCGCCGTCGTCGGCGTGCCCTGCGGCAGCCGGAACGACGCCACCGCATCCGTCAGCTTGCCGGCCAGGTGGCGTAGGCTGTCGGCCGCGGCCGCGCTTTCCTCGACCAGCGCGGCGTTCTGCTGCGTCACCTGGTCGAGCTGCTGCACCGCATCGCTGACCTGGCCGATGCCGCTGGTCTGCTCGACGCTCGACGCGCTGATCTCGGCGATCAGCTGGTTCACGCGGCCGACCTGGGCCACGATGTCGTCCATCGTCGTTCCGGCATTCGTCACCAGTTGGTTGCCTGCGGACACGCGCTGCACGCTGGCCTCGATCAGCGACTTGATCTCCTTGGCCGCCTGGGCGCTGCGGTGCGCCAGGCTGCGCACCTCGGTTGCCACCACCGCGAAACCTCGGCCCTGTTCACCGGCCCGCGCCGCCTCCACCGCGGCATTGAGCGCGAGGATGTTGGTCTGGAACGCGATGCCGTCGATGACCGAGATGATGTCGACGATGCGGTTCGAGCTCTTCGAGATGTCGTCCATCGTCGAGATCACCTGGCCGACGATGCTGCCGCCCTGCGTGGCCGCGTCCGATGCGGTGTGCGCCAGCTGGTTGGCCTGGCGTGCGGTGTCGCTGTTCTGCTGCACCGTGGCGGTGAGCTGCTCCATCGAGGCGGCGGTCTGCTCGAGGTTCGCGGCCTGCTCCTCGGTGCGCTGGCTCAGGTCGCTGGCACCGGTCGCCACCTGCAGCGAGCCGGTGGCGATCGACTCGGCGCCATGGCGCACCTGGCCGACGATATCGATCAGGCCGGTGTTCATGCGCTGCAGCGCGCCCAGCAGTTGGCCCACTTCGTCGCGCCGCGTGACCTCGACCACCGAGGTCAGGTCGCCGGCCGCCACGGTCTCGGCGATCTTCACCGCCCGCGCGATCGGCCGGGTGATCGAGCGGGTCAGCAGCACGCCCAGCAACAGGGCCAGCAGCGCCGCAACCACCGCCAGCGTGGACACCGCCACCTGCCCGCTGCGCGACTTGTCTTCGGCCGTGCTGCCGGCCTGGTCCATCAGCTTCTCCTGGAACTCCGAGAACGTGGCCATTGACTTCATGTAGTCGAGCTGGCGGCCCCGCAGCGTCTGCGTGAGCTGGGCCTTGGCCTGGTCCATCGCGCCGCCCTGCACCAGCTTCAGGTACTGGTCGAGCGCGACCACGTAGGCCCGGCGGGCGGTCAGCACGTCGGCCAGGTGCGCGCGGCCTTCCTCCGACTTCACCAGCGCGGTCAGCTGCTCGAGCGTGGCCGACACCACCTTGCGGCTGGCCTCCATGCTGGCGAGTTCGCCGTCGCGCTGCGCGGGCGCGTCGAGGATCAGCATGTTGCGCGCGTAGCGGGCCTGCTTGTTGATCTCGTCGCCGACCTTGGCGGTCAGCCGCACCTTCACGTAATAGTCCTTGGTGACGTCGGTCAACGCCCGGTTGACCGTCGTCAGCGTCTGCATCGCCAGCGCCGCCACCGTCACCAGCAGCACGATGGTCAGCGCGAACGCGAGCCCGATGCGGGCGCCGATGCGCATGTCGTTGAACTTGAACACCTGAGTTTCTCCCTGTGGTTTGAAATCGGATCTGCGGGTCAATGCGCGTGCGCGAGCGGCTGGCAGTCGGCGGCGGCGCTCTGCAGCAGCAGGGCCACCTGTGCGGCCGGCCCGGGCCGCGCGAACAGGTAACCCTGGAAGCCGTCGCAGCCGTTGTCGAGCAGGAAGCGGCGCTGCGCCTCGGTCTCGACGCCCTCGGCCACCACGCCCAGGCCCAGGCTGCGCGCCAGGCCGACGATGACGCGGGCGATGCTGGCGTCGCTGTTGCTGGTGGGCACCTCGCGCACGAACGACTGGTCGATCTTCAATTGGTCGAGCGGCAGCCGCTTCAGGTAACTCAACGACGAATAGCCGGTGCCGAAGTCGTCGAGCGAGAAGCCGACGCCGATCGACTTCAGCGCGTTCATCTTGCCGATCACGTCCTCCACGTCGTTCAGCAGCATGCTTTCGGTCAGTTCCAGCCGCAGCCGCGACGCTGGCACGCCGTGCCGCTGCAGGGTCTGCACGACCTGGTGCACGAAGTCGTCCTGCCGCAGCTGCCGCGCGCTGACGTTGACCGACGCGGTCAGGTGCCGTGTGGCCGCGTTCGCCGCCCACAGCTTCAGCTGCCGGCAGGCGGTCTCGAGCACCCACCCGCCGATCGGCAGGATCAGGCCGGACTTCTCGGCGACCGGGATGAACTGCGCCGGCGACACCATGCCACGCTGCGGATGGCTCCAGCGCAGCAGCGCTTCGACGCCGGTGATGCAGCCCTCGGCATCGACGATCGGCTGGTAGTGCAGCAGCAGTTCGCCGCGCTGCTGCGCACCGCGCAGGTCGGCTTCGAGTTCGGCGCCGGCGGCGACCAGGATCTGCATCTGCGGGTCGAACAGCCGCAGCGTGTTGCGCCCGGCCGACTTCGCCTGGTACATCGCCAGGTCGGCCTGCTGCAGCAGTTCGTCGACGCTGCCGGCGCCGTCGCCGAACAGCGTGACGCCGATGCTCGGCGTGCTGTGGATCTGGTGCGCGTCGAGCCGGTAGGGCCGCGACAGGCGCTCGACGATGGTCCGGCCCACGTGCTCGGCACGGCGGGTGGCCTCGGCACGTGACGCACCCAGGCCCTCGAGCAGCACGACGAACTCGTCGCCGCCCAGGCGGGCCACGGTGTCGGACTTGCGTGTGACCTCCAGCAGGCGGGCCGCCACGCGCGCCAGCAGCTGGTCGCCCTTGTCGTGGCCCAGCGTGTCGTTCAGGTCCTTGAAGTTGTCGAGGTCGATGAACAGCACGGCGCCGCACTGGCCGAGACGTTCGTTCGCGGCGGTGGCACGGCCGAGCCGGTCCATCAGCAGGCGCCGGTTGGGCAGGCCGGTCAGGCCGTCGTAGAAGGCCAGGCGCTCGATCTCTTCCTCATGCTTCTTGCGGTCGCTGATGTCCATGCGCGTGCCGAGCAAACGCACCGGGCGGCCGGCGGCGTCGTGCTCGACGATGCGGCCCTTGCACAGCACCCAGATCCAGCGGCCGTCGCGGTGCCGCAGCCGGTGCTCGCTCTCGAACGCCGCCAGCTCGCCGCTCAGATGCATGGCCAGCGCGTGCTCAACGGCAGGCCGGTCGTCGGGATGGATCAGGCCTTGCCACGTGGCGACCGCCATCTCGGAGCTGCCCGCAGGGTCGCCCACCACGGCGGCCGCGCGCAGGTCGATGCGCAGGCGGCGCTGCGGCAGCAGCAGCTCCCACAGGCCCAGGTTGGCGCCGGCCAGCGTCAGCTCGATGCGCTGCGCGTGTTCGTTGCGCTCCGCGTCGCGCCGGGCGTTCAGCGCGGCGATGGCTGCGCGTTTCTTTTGCATCGCGTACAGGCCCAGGCCGGCCATGGCGCCGAACAGTGCCCACACCACGCCGTACTCGAGCGCCAGCCGCACCCAGGGTTTGTTCAGCTCGGCGTAGCTGCGGCTGACGGTGACGACCAGCGGCTTCTCCAGGTGCAGTTCGGCCGCGGTGATCGTACGCTCCACCTGCAGCCGCGCCGGATCGGCTGCGGGCTCGGGCTGCTGCGCCTCGTCAGCCGAGCGCGGCGGCACGGACAGCATGACGAAGCCGTCCTGCTGCGCGATGGAGCTGGCCATGTCGGGTGCATACACCACCGACTGCGTGACCACGTCGAAGTACGCGGTGTCGACGATCGCGGTGATCACGCCCTGCGCGCGGCCCGGCGTCGGCACCGTGGTCATCGACAGTTTGATGTTCCAGTTGCCCGGCGTGTTCTCGTAGGGGCGGGCGACGTGCAGTACCTGCGGGTCGCGCATGCCGTCGATGCTGCGCAGGAACTCGCGGTCGTCGAGGTGCGCATCGCGCAGGTCGTCGCTCGACTGGACGATCCTGCCCTGCGCGTCCAGCAGCACGATCGCGCGCACGCCGGGCATCGCGTTCTTCAGCGTCTGGATCGGTTTTGCGTTCAAAGCGTCGCCGCGCTCGGCGCCGATGCGGCGCAGGCTCTCCAGCGCGCTGCGCACGCTGTCGAGCTGGCGGCGCAGGTTCTCGTCGACGATGCGTGCCTGCACCTGCAGCCGCTCGTACTCGTGGCGCACGATCAGGCGCCGTTCCGTCCAGACGCCGAACACTCCGAGCAGGCAGCCGAGCAGACCCATCGCGCCGAGCGCAAGCCATTCGACGGTCTCCCGGCGCAGCGGCGCACCGCGGAAGCGGAGGTGGCGGACAGGGAAGCTGAACTCCATCAGAGTGCTCTTCGGTCGGTGGAAGGGGGCCGGTGTGCGCTGCGGGCGCCCGCCGGGAATGGCTGGTCCGGATGGTCGGCCTGGCCGGTTGCGCGCGGATGTCGCGGCGCGGATCCAGGGTTTCAGCTGTAACCGCGCGCAGAGCCTTGTGTTACGGCGCGCGTTTCGCGGGCGCGCGGCGCAGCACGTCGTCCAGCGCCTGCGCGATGTCGCGTGCCACCAGTGGCTTGTGCAGCAGCTCTGCAGCCCCTGCGGCGCGCGCACGCTCGGCCAGGCCGTCGCCGCAGAAGCCGCTCATCACGATGACCGGTATGGCCGGCCGCAGGGCCTTGATGCGGGCCGTGAGGGCCGTGCCCGACAGGCCGGGCAGCTTCTCGTCGGTCAGCACCGCGTCGAAGCGCTCCGGCGTCTGCTGGAACGCCAGCCAGGCGCTGTCGCTCGACGCGAAACCCACCGGCTCGTAGCCGAGGCGCGCGAGCATTTCCTCGGTCACCTCGACCAGCGCGCGTTCGTCGTCGACCACCATCACCACTTCGCCGCTGCCATTGGCCACCGGCTGCGGCGCGCTCGGTGCCGGCCGCGCTTCGCCCTTGGAGGGCAGCAGGATCGAGAAGTGTGTACCCGCGCCGGGCGTGGTGGTGACGTCGATCGCGCCATGCAGATCGGCCACGACCCCGTGCACCACCGACAGGCCCAGGCCGGTGGCTTCGCCGACGTTGCGGGTGGTGAAGAACGGGTCGAACATGCGGGCAAGCACGGCCGGCGTGATACCCGGCCCGGTGTCGGCCACGCACAGCCGCACGTAGTCGCCCGACGGCAGGCGGCCATGGCTGAACACCTGCTCCTGTACCAGCGTGCGCCGCTCCAGCGACACCGTCAGCTGGCTGGCGGCCGAGGCATCGATCGACATCGCCTGCACGGCGTTGGTACACAGGTTCATCACCACCTGGTGGATCTGGCTGGCGTCGCCGTAGATCAGGCTGGCCGGTGCGTTCAGCTGCGACACCAGGCGGATGTGGGGTGGCAGCGTCGGCGCCAGCATCGCCAGCACTTCCTCGACCAGGCCCTGCACGCCGACCAGCGCCATCTCGCTGTAGCCGCTGCGGCTGAAGTCGAGGATGCGGCGCACCAGCGCCTTGGCGCGCAGGCCGGCCTGCACCATCTGGTCGACGTGGCGCCGCGGTGCACTGCCGGGCGCCGCGTCGCGCTGCGCCATCTCGCCGTGCCCGAGGATGGCGCCGAGGATGTTGTTGAAGTCGTGCGCGATGCCGCCGGCCATCGTGCCCAGTGCTTCCAGGTGGCGCGACTGCTGCAGCTGCAGCGCGAGCTGTGCCTTCTGCTGGTCGATCTGCTTCAGGTGGGTGATGTCGACCGCCGCCCAGTGGAAGTGCGTTGCCCGGCCGGTGCCGTCGCGCAGGCAGCGCCCCTTGGCGTGGATCCACTGCCAGCCGCGCTCGGGGTCGCCCACGCGGTACTGGATCTCGACCACGGGCCGGCGGCCTTCCAGGTGTTCCTTCAGGGCGATCCGGGCTTCCTGGCGGTCGGTCGGATGGATCGGCAGGTGCTGCCCCAGCTGCGCGAAGGTCGACAGGTCCACGTCCGACGGCAGGCGGTGGATGGCGCGCCAGCGCGACGACAGGAACACCGCGTCGGTCGCGATGTTCCACTCGGCATGGCCTTCGTTGGCTGCGTCCATCGCCATCGCATAACGCTCCTCGCTCTGCTTCAGCGCCTGGGCGTTCAGCTCCAGCCGGCGCAGCTGGCGCACGATGGCGGCCACGGCGACCAGGATGAACAAAGTCATCGCCAGCGTGCGCAGCAGGATGTTGCGCGCCTCGTGGCGCCAGGGGCCGAGCACGGCGCTCTCGTCGCGCGTCAGCGCAACCATCATCGGGTAACCCCGCACGTCGGCGGCGGCGACGATCTTGGCGCGGCCGTCCACCTCCATCCTGGCCACCGCTGCCTGCCCGTCGGCCAGGCCGAACGCGGCGACCTGGGGCACATGGCGTTCCGTGCCTTGTGGCAGGGCCGGCAGGCCGGCGATGACCCGGCCCTGCTTGGTCGTGAGGAACATCTCGGCACGGTCGGCCAGCTCGATGCGGTCGTAGGCGCGCTGCAGTTCGTCCAGCGTCACGATGGCCGTCACCACGCCGGCGAACTGGCCGCGCGCGTCCATGATCTTGCGCGACGTCACCACGGCGCGGCTGCCGTCGGTGCGGGTCACGAGCGGGTCGTTGATGAACAGGTCCGTTGCCTTGCCGTCGCGCTGGGCGGTGAAGTAGGGGCGGTCGGACACGTCGGCCAACGGTTCGTCGGTCTGGCGCGAACGGTGGCGCTGGATGCCGCGTGCGTCGACGATGGTCAGCACCCGCACCTGCGGCACGGCCGCGGTGAAGGCTGCCAGCGTCAGGTCCACGCTGTCGGACGGCAGCCTGCGGCCGGTGACTTCGTACCACGAGGCGGTGTCGCGCAGCAGCACGTCGACCGTCTGCAGGCTGCGGGTCTTCTGCTCCGCGAGCGCCCTGGACAGGTTGCCAAGCTCGCGTTCGGTCGCCTCGATCACCGCCCGGCGCCGTTGCACGGCGTCGTAGACCGTGGTGCTGACGAACGCCACGACGAACAGCACCCCGGCGGCGACGATCGCCGCGCCGAGGAAACGCGAACGGCTGGCCATGCCGATCAGGCGGTCTTCAGCAGCGCACGCAACGAGCCGAGCATCTCGTCACGCCCGCATGGCTTGGCGAGCAGCAGGTCCAGCCCCAGGCGGTAGGCCGCCTGTGCGTGGCCCGGCAGGCTGGTGTTGACCTGTGTCGACAGGCCGACGATGGGCACGGCGTCGAACAGGCGGCGCACGTCGTCGACCGTCTGCCGCCCCGAGTGGCGCAGGTTGACCAGGTCGAGCACGACCAGGTGCACGACCTCGGCCACCGGCGCCGGTGCCGGCTGCGCCAGCACCGCGTAGCCGGCATCGGTCAGCCATTCGCTCACCAGCGCCCGGATCGGCTGGTCGGCATCGATCACCACGATGCGCCGGGTCATGCGCCCGGCTTGAGAAAGGGTTCCATGCATCCATTGGAAGCAGCCTCGGTTTCGGCAGCATGTTGCAGCGGGCGGCGCCAGATTACAGCTGTAACATGCCGCGCGCCGCGCCGGCCGCTACAGCAGCTCCACCGGCGGGCTGAACCGGTAGCCGGCGCCGCGTTCGGTGCAGATGTAGCGCGGCTCGGACGGGCTGGCTTCGATCTTGCGCCGTACCCGCAGGATCTGCACGTCGATCGAGCGGTCGTACACCTCGCCGCCGTGCAGGCGCGTTGCGTCGAGCAGCTGTTCGCGCGACAGCACCCGGCCCTGGGCCGCACAGAAGGCCTGCAGCAGGCTGAACTCGCCGTTGCTCAGTTCGACCGGCTTGCCGTCGGGCGCCAGTAGCCGGCGAGTACCGAGGTTCAGCTCCCAGCCATCGAAGCGGTAGCCGCGCAGGTCCTCGGGGCGCGCCGGCGGTGGCTGGAGCGCCGGTGTGCCCTGGTAGCGCCGCAGAACGGCCCGCATGCGGGCGAGCAGCTCGCGCAGGCTGACCGGCTTGACCATGTAGTCGTCGGCCGCCAGCTCCAGGCCCATCACGCGGTCGGCCTCGTCGCGCTTGCCGGTCAGGATGATCAGCGGCACCTGGTCGGTCTCGCGCAGCTTGCGCGCCAGGTCGAGCCCGTTTTCGCCGCGCAGGCGCAGGTCGAGCAGTACCAGCTGGAACTGCTGGCGCTGCATCGCCTCGGCCATCTCGGCGCCGGTCTTCACGGCGGTGACGGCGAAGTCGTTCTCGGTCAGGTAGTCGCCGACCATCGCGGCCAGGGCCGGATCGTCGTCGACGATGAGCACGTGGACCGGCGGCGCGCTCATCGGCAGGCCGCCGCCGCAGCGGTGGATGGGCCGCCCGTCGTCTCCGTGGTCGTGCTGGTGTGTCGCTCCATCGTGTTCCTCCGGGCACCCCGCCCGCCGAATGCAGTCGTCCGTCGCGTGTTGCGCAGCACCTGGTGTGTGGCACTGCGGCGCATGTTATCCGCTCGTCCCCGCGGTGGGCAAGACGGTGGGCGAGGCGAATGCGGCGGCACCGGGCTCGGCGGCGTCCAGCAGGCAGCTGCGCAGCCAGCGCAGGGCCTCGTCCTCATCGCTGCGCCGGGCCCAGGCCATCTGGGTGCGGAACGGGGGCAGGGCGACGGGCGGGTCGCAGGTGTCCATCTGCGCCGCCGCGACGGCGTGCAGCAGGCCGGCCGGCGCGGTCAGCACCATGGGGCTGGCCGCGAGCAGGGGCAGGGCCACGCCGAAGTGCGCCACCGTCAGCACGATGCGGCGCGTGAGGCCGCGCTGCGCCAGCGCCTCGTCGATCAGGCCCAGCGCTTCACCCTGCACCAGCACGTTGAGATGGTCGGCCTGCAGATAGGCGTCCAGCGACAGCGGCATCGGCATGCGGTGCACGCGCGCGACGGCGCAGCGGTAGGGCTCGTCGCGCAGGGGCAGGGTGTCGAGGTCGGCGGTGAGCGTGTTGAACACGCCCAGCGCCAGATCGAGCTGGCCCGAGCGCAGCATGCCCGGCGCGTCGACCCGCCCTGCATGGTGCAGCCGGAGGCGCATGGCGGGCGCTTCGCGCTGGATGCGCGCCAGGCAAGGGGCCAGCACGGCGGTGGCGGCATAGTCCGAGACGCCGATGTGCAGTTGCCGCTCGGCGGTGGCCGGATCGAAGCGCCCGCCCTGCGCGAACAGGCGGCCCACCTGCGACAGCAGCGCGCGCACTTCCGGCAGCGTGGCCAGCGCGCGCGGCGTGGCCTGCATCGTGCGCCCCTTGCGCACCAGGATCGGATCGCCGAACGCGGTGCGCAGGCGGGCCAGCGCATGGCTCAGCGCGGGCTGGGTCAGGTGCAGGCGGTGCGCGGCACGCGAGACGCTGGCCTCGGCCACCACGGCTTCGAACACCACGAGCAGGTTCAGGTCGAGGCGGCGCAGGTTCATCGCGCGTGGCCTCCGCTGCGGGCGCGGGCATGCATGCGGCGCATGGCCGGCGCATCGAAACAAATCATTTCCGGGAGAAGCGGCATCGCGTTAAGGTAGCACGCAGTACCGGCCGCGCGCCTTGCGACGGCCGGACACCCGGAACCGGGTCGAGGAGACAACCATGACATTGCAAGTTCGCACGCCCCGGCGGGCGCTATTGGCCGCGGCCGTGCTGCTGGCCACCGGCGCTGCCGCCCTGGCATGGGCGCAAGCCTGGCCAGGCCGCCCGTTGAAGCTGGTCGTGCCGTTCGCGGCCGGCGGCTCGACCGACGTGATCGCACGGCTGGTCGGCCAGAAGATGGCCGACGGCCTGGGCCAGCCGGTCGTGGTCGAGAACCGGCCCGGCGCCGCCGGCGCCATCGCCACCGACCAGGTGGCCAAGGCGCCGGCCGACGGCTACACGCTGCTGATGGCGACCACCAGCACCCACGCGATCCTGCCGGTGGCCAACCCGAAGCTGCCGTTCGACCCGGTGCGCGATTTCGCCTCGGTCGGGCTGGTGGCGCGCGCGCCCAACGTGCTGGTGGCCAGCCCCGTGCTGCAGGTCAACACGGTGCAGGAGCTGATCACGCTGGCGCGCAGCAAGCCCGGCCAGCTGAGCTTCGCGTCCAGCGGCAACGGCACCATCACCCACCTGGTGGCCGAGCTGTTCGACAACAGCGCCGGCATCAAGGCCGTGCACGTGCCCTACAAGACCGGCGTTCAGGCGCTGGCCGACGTGGTGTCGGGCCAGGTCGCATTCCAGTTCGACTCCATCGTCTGGACGCTGCCGCAGGTGCGGGCCGGCAAGCTGAAGGGGCTGGCGGTCACCGGCGCGAAACGTTCGCCGCTCGCGCCCGAACTGCCGACGGTGGCCGAGTCGGGCCTGCCCGGCTTCGAGGGCGTGACCTGGTTCGGCTTCGCCGTGCCGGCCGCGACGCCCAAGGAGGTGGTGGTCCGCCTCAACACCGAGCTCAACCGCGCGCTGCAGTCGGCCGACATCCAGGAGAAGTTCGCCGCCCAGGGCGCCGAGCCCGCCCCCGGCAAGCCGGAGGACATGGCGCAACTGATCCGCGAAGACACCGCCAAGTGGGGCAAGGTGGTCCGCGACGCAGGAGTGAAATTCGAATGAGCACCTTCCGACAACTGGTGGCGAGCGAACGCCCGCTGGTTTTGCCCGGCGCGCACGATGCGCTGTCGGCCATGCTGATCCGCCAGGCCGGCTTCAAGGCGTTCTTCATCGGCGGTTTCCCGGTGGCCGGCGTGCGCTACGGCCTGCCCGACATCGGCCTGCTGGGCCTGCGCGAGTTCGCCGACGCCTACCGCGACATCCTGGCCGTGACCGACCTGCCGGCGCTGGTCGACGCCGACAACGGCTACGGCGACCACAAGAACGTGGTGCACGTGGTGCACTCGCTCGAACGGCTGGGCGCGCAGGCGCTGTTCTTCGAGGACCAGGTGAGCCCCAAGCGCTGCGGCCACATCGCCGGCAAGGCTTTGGTGCCTGCCGAAGAGATGGAAAGCAAGATCCGCGCGGCGGCCGGCGAGCGGCTGCGGCCCGATACCTTCATCATCGCCCGCACCGACGCACGCGAGGTCGTGGGCCTGGACGAAGCGCTGCGCCGTGGCGAGCGTTACCTGCGTGCCGGCGCCGACGGCCTCTTCATCGAGGCGCCGGTCTCGGTCGAGGAGATGCACACCATCGGCCGCGCCTTCGACGTGCCGCTCCTGGCCAACATGCTCGAAGGCGGGCGCACGCCGATCCTGAAGCCGGTGGAGCTGGAGCAGCTGGGTTTTCGCATCGTGATCTACGGCATCTCGCTGCTGATGCGCATCACGAAGACGATGCAGGAGACGCTGGCCGACATCGCCAGCGGCGAGTTGAAGCTGAGCGGCACCGGCGTCGGGTTCGAGGAGTACAAGCGCATCGTCGGAATGGACGGCTGGTCGCGCATCGAGGACCAGTACCGTTGATTCAACGGCCGGTGGCCCTCGCCAGGGCCGCCGGCAGCGCGGCCGGATCGGCACCGCGCCAGGCGACGATCTGGTCAGGCCGCACCAGCACCAGCGGCGCCTGGTAGAGCGCGCGCAGCGCCGGCGACGGCAGCGCCAGCGCGCGCAGATCCACGCGCAGGCCGGCGGCTGCCTGCAGCGTCGCGTCGGCGGGCGGTGCATCGTCGCCCAGCCGCAGCAGCGTCCATTCGAAGTGCAGCGCGTCGTACAGCGAACGGCCATCGTCGAGCCAGGCGTGCGGCGCGCGGCCGCCGGGGCAGGCCGTGGGCACGTAGTCGTTCGGGGTGTCGGCAGGCGGCTGCGTGCCGTCGGGCACGATGATGGGTGACGCGTCGTAGCGCCCGCCGAAGGTCACGCCGGGAATGTTGAACTCCAGCCGCACATGCGCCTGCAGATGCGCGGCGGCGCGTGCGCGTTCCGCCGCGCCCGCCTCCGAGTCTTCTTCGAGCAACGGGGTCGCCGCGAACAGGCCGACCGAGTCGGCGAAGCGCCGGGCATACGCGATGTTGCGCTGTGCCAGCGGCCGGCGTTCGGTCGCGTAGCTGTCGAGCAAGGCCTCGGGGGCCGCGCCTTGCAGCACGCTGGCGAGTTTCCAGCCCAGGTTCACCGCGTCTTCCACGGCCGTGTTGTAGCCCAGGCCGCCGGTGGGCGTGAACAGATGCGCCGCGTCGCCGCCGATGAACACGCGGCCCTGGCTGAAACGGCGCGCCACCAGCGAATGGCCCGCGATCCAGGTGCCGGTCGACAGCACCTCGATCGGGACGTTCGCCCCCAGGGCTTCGTTGAAGATGCGTTGCGCGTCCAGGGCGGTCCAGCGGTCGGCGTCCTCGCCGTCGTGCACCGCGGCGTGGAAGGCGAACTCGGTGCGGCCATCGACCGCCGCCATGAAGGCGCGCCGCCGGGCGTTGACGGAGACGTACATCCAGGCCCGTGCATGCGGCAGCACGTCGTGGAATTGCGGCGCCCGCAGGTAGACCGCGAACATGCGCCCACCCATGAAGTCGCGGCGCACGCCGCTCGCCCCGTCCCAGGCGATGCCCAGGCGCCCGCGCACCAGGCTGCGGGCGCCGTCCGCGCCCACCAGGTAACGGGCCGACACGCGCAGCGCGGGCCCGCCGGCAGCCGGGCTGACACGGGCGTCGATGCCCTGGCCGTCATCGTCGAACGCGTCGAGCTTCCAGCCGTAGCGGATGTCGTTGCCGGGCAGTGCCTGCGCATGCCGGCGCAGCGTGGCCTCGACGTACTTTTGCGACACGCGGTGGGGCAGCTCGGCCGCGCTCCAGGCGCCGCCCATCTGGCGCACGCGGCGCACGGCCTCGGCGGCGGTGGGCAGCGACAGGCGGGCGAGTTCGTGCCCGCAGTAGCGCGTGAAGTACGCGATATCGGTCGGGTGGTCGGGCGGCAGGCCCTGGGCGCGGATCTCGTCGGCGAAGCCCAGCCGGCGGAAGTGCTCCATCGTGCGGGCCTGCGTGGCGTTGGCCTGCGGGTTGAAGGCGGTGTCCGGCTTGGGGTCCACGAGCATGCAGCGTACCCCGCGCCGGCCCAGTTCATTGGCCAGCATCAGGCCGAAGGGGCCGCCGCCCGCAATCAGCACCTCGGTCTCCACCATGTCAATACACTCCCAGCCGGCCGGTCCACTTGCGCTCGAATTCCATGCGTGCGAAGTATTCGGCGATGAAGTCGATGAAGGTGCGCACCTTGGCCGACAGGTGGCGCCGGCTGGGGTAGGCCAGGTTGATGGTCAGGCGCGGCAGGTCCCAGTCGTCGAGCACCGGCACCAGCCGGCCGGCCACGATGTCGTCGTAGAGGATGTAGGTCGGCTGCACCAGGATGCCCAGGCCGTCGAGCGCGGCGGCGCGCAGCACCTGGCCGTCGTTGGATTCGAGCAGGCCCCTGACCTGCACCACCTGCGCCTGCCCGTCGCGCACGAAGCGCAGCTCGTTCGGGTGGTGCGCGTGGGTGTAGAGCAGCAGCTGGTGCTGCGGCAGTTCATCGAGCGTGCCGGGCCGGCCGTGCTGGGTCAGATAGCGGGGTGACGCGGCCAGGATGCGGCGGGTCTCGCCGAGGCGCCGGATCGTGATGTTGGAATCGGGCTCGAACTCGCGCGTGCGGATCGCCACGTCGATGTTGTTGTCGATGATGTCGAAGTAGCGGTTGGCCGTCTCCACGTGGACCGTCACGTTGGGATAGCGGCCCGTGTACTCGCGCAGCAGCGGTGCGATGTGGTGCATCGCGAACGACAGCGATGCGGTGATGCGCAACGTACCGGTCGGGTTGAGGGCTGTCGCGTTCACGGTCGACTCGGCATCGTGCAGGTCGGCCAGGATGCCCTTGGCGCGGCCGAAGAATTCGCGGCCGGTGTCGGTCAGGTACAGGCGACGGGTGTTGCGTTCCACCAGCCGCGCACCCAGGCGTTGCTCCAGCGCCGACAGGTGCCGGCTGGCGGCGGCGTTCGACAGCGACAGCGCCTGGGCGGCACGGCTCAGGCTGCCGGTCTCGGCCACCTGCACGAAGAGTTCGATTTCAGTCCAGCGGTCCAATGCCTGTCTCCTGTCTGTCCTGCCGGGCTGCGCCGGTCGGGTGTGGATTGTGGCGCCGCCGTGGCGGTGGATGTTCCGTTGGGTGGAAAACTCATTTGCAGCGCCGGCCTTCCCGGCCGTGCCGCACCGGTCTACAGTGCGAGGCCGAAGCCCGGTCGACGGGCCGCCCAGGAGACCGCATGCGCAATCTGAACCAGGACACCATCACCCAGGCCGTGCTGGCGCGTTTTGCGGACACGCCCGACGCGCGGCTCAAGGAGATCATGACCAGCCTGGTGCAGCATCTGCACGCCTTCGCGCGCGAGGTGAAGCTGACCGAGCGCGAGTGGATGCAGGGCATCGATTTCCTGACCCGCACCGGGCAGATGTGCGACGACCGCCGCCAGGAGTTCATCCTGCTGTCGGACACGCTGGGCCTGTCGATGCTGACCGTGGCCATGAACAATGACAAGCCCGCCGGCTGCACCGAGGCCACCGTGTTCGGTCCGTTCCACGTCGAAGGCGCGCCGCACTACGCGCATGGCGACGACGTGGCCAACGGCGCCAAGGGCGAGCCCTGCCTGGTGCGTGGCACGGTGCGCGGCATCGGCGGCGAGCCGGTGGCTGGTGCCACCCTCGAGGTCTGGCAGGCCGATGCCGACGGCCACTACGACGTGCAGTACCAGGGCCTCGCGCAGCACCGCGCGCGCGGCGTGCTGCAGTCGGGCCCGGACGGCAGCTTCCATTTCAGGACCATCGTCGCCGAGGCCTACCCGATCCCGACCGACGGCCCGGTGGGCGAGATGCTGCGCGCGAACAAACGCCACCCGTGGCGGCCGGCCCATCTGCATTTCATGATCAAGGCCGACGGCTACGAGACGCTGGTGACGCACGTGTTCCGCGACGGCGACAAGTACCTCGACTCCGATGCGGTGTTCGGCGTGCGCCAGTCGCTGGTGGCCGACTGGGTGCGGCAGCCGGACGGCAGCTTCACGCTCGACTACGACTTCGTGCTCAATCCGGTGGCAGTGACGGAGGGTGCAGCGCCGTGATCAAGCACATCGTGATGTGGAACGTGCGCGGCGACTCGGCCACCGAGCGCGCGCACCACATCGAACGGCTGCGCACGCAGTTCGAATCGCTGCGCGACCGCATCCCGGGCCTGCTGCGGCTGGAGGTGGGCGTGGACCAGAGCCGTGTCGAGTACGCCTGCGACGTGGTGCTGTATTCCGAATTCGCATCGCAGGCCGCGCTCGACGCCTATGCAACGCATCCCGAGCACCTGCGCGTGAAACAGGCGCTGGGCGACCTGCGCATCGCGCGGCACCAGGTCGACTATGTGGCGAATTGAATTTTTGATGGAGATGAAACAAGCATGCCCCACCACCTGAACGACGAACTGCTGATCCGCCGCATGGTCGAGCGCTGGGCCGTGTGGCGCGACGCCGGCGACTGGGAGCGCTTTGCGACCGTCTGGCACCCCGAGGGCGTGATGATGGCCACCTGGTTCCAGGGGCCGTTCGCCGACTTCATCCGCGTCACGCAGGAAGGCTGGGCCAAAGGCGTCAGCATCCTGCACTTCCTCGGCGGCTCGGCCATCGAGGTGGCGGGCGACCGCGCCATCGCGCAGACCAAGATGACGATCTCGCAACGCGGCATGGTCGAGGGCGAGGACGGCCCGGTGCTGTGCGACGTGGTGTGCACCGGCCGCTTCTACGATTTTGTCGCCCGTCACGAGGGCGCCTGGAAGCTGCTGCACCGCCAGCCGATCTACGAGAAGGACCGCATCGATCCGCTGGACTCGACGGCGCAGCTGCGGCTCGACGCACAGGCGCTGGCGGCGTTCCCCGAGGGCTACCGCCACCTGGCCTACATCCAGACCCGCATCGGCTACCAGGTCAAGCTCGACATGCCGATGCTGAAGGGCCCGGTGGTCGAGGCGCTGTACCGGCGCGGCGCGCGCTGGCTGGCGGGTGGGCCGCTGGAGCGCTGAGCGGATGGTGGGCGGGCGACGGACGGTCGCCCCGAGAACAACGAGGAGACAAGCATGATGCGAATGGCAGATCGCAGGACCGCGCTCGTCGCGGCGATGGCATGGTGCGTGGCCGGCAGAACGATGGCACAGGGGGCGTACCCCGCGCGGCCCGTGCGCGTGGTGGTGCCGCAACCACCGGGCGGCGGGTTCGACTTCGTCGCGCGGCTGCTGGCCGACCGGCTGTCGAAGTCCACGGGCCAGGCCTTCGTGGTCGAAAACCGGCCCGGCTCGGGCACGCTGGTCGGCACCGACCTCGTGGCCAAGGCGCCGCCCGACGGCTATACGCTGTTGACGGGGTCGGTGTCGAACCTGGCGCTGAACCCCGGGCTCTACAAAAACCTGCCGTACGACAGCCTGCGCGACTTCGAGCCGCTGGGCCTGGCGGTTGCCTACAGCTACACGCTGATGGCGCGCAAGGATCTGCCCTCCGCATCGCTGCGTGAGCTGGTCGCGGCCGCCAAGGCGCAGCCGGGCAAGCTCACCTATGCGTCGGCTGGCGCCGGCTCGGGGCAGCACGTGATCGCCGCGGCGCTGTGGCACCTGGCGGGCGTCGAGCTGGTGCACGTGCCCTACCGCGGCGCCCAGGCGGCCTACCAGGATCTGCTGGGCGGGCGGGTCGACCTGTTCTTCGACCTGTCGTCCACCGCCAGGGCGCAGGTCGACGCCGGTCTTGTGCGGGCGCTGGCCGTCTCGGGCAGCACGCGCGTGCCCAACCACCCCGAGGTGCCGACCATCACCGAGACGGGCGTCGCGCCGCTGTCGCTCGAATCGTGGTTCGGCCTGTTCGCACCCGCCCGGACGCCGCCCGAGGTACAAGAGCGCCTGCGCAGCGAACTGGCCCGCATCGTGGCACAGCCTGACGTGGTCGAGACCTTCCGCAAGGCGGGCGGCAAGCCGCTCGCGCTGTCGGCGGCCGAGACCCGCACGCTGGTGCGCAGCGACATCGAACGCTGGACGCAACTGGTGCGCACGCTCAACATCCAGGTGGACGGCTGACCGCGCCACGCCGCTGCACGGATCGGCCGGGCCTTCTACACTCGGCGGGCTTGGCGCACGGCGAAGGCCGCGCAGGCAATCTTTCTTTTTCACCATCCCTTCTCCGGACCTTTCCATGCAGATCGACAAAGCCGCTCTCGACCAACTGTTCTTCAACGCCCGCACCGCCAACAGCTTTCTCGACAAGCCGGTGCCGCTCGAACTGCTGCAGCAGGCCTACGACATCGCGAAGATGGCCCCCACGTCGATGAACACCCAGCCCACGCGTTATGTGTTCCTGACCACGCCCGCGGCACGCGAGCGCCTGAAGCCGGCGCTGTCGCCCGGCAACCTCGACAAGACCATGGCCGCACCGGTCACCGTGATCGTGGCGACCGACACACGCTTCTTCGAGCACATGCCCCAGGTCTGGCACCGTGAAGGCGCCAAGGAGATGTTCGAAGGCAATGTGCCGATGGCGCAGGGCACCGCGACCCGCAACGGCACGCTGGGCGGTGCCTACTTCATCATCGCCGCGCGCGCCGTGGGTCTGGATTGCGGACCGATGAGCGGCTTCGACGTGCCCAAGGTCAACGCCGAGTTCTTCCCCGACGGGCGGTTGCAGGCCAACTTCCTGATCAACCTCGGCTACAGCGACGGCCAGCAGATCTTCAACCGCAATCCGCGGCTGTCGTTCGAGCAGGCCTGTTCGGTGCTGTAGGTTCAGAGGCGGGCAGCGACTGCCTGCGTGCGTACCGACCCCCTTGGCCTTGCTTGAAGAAGCGCTGGGCTTGCGGCTGTTCGTACGCACCACACGGCATGTGGCGTCGACCGAGGGCGGCCGGCGCCAGGTCGAGCCCCGCAGCCGCCCAGGCCGTCATGGTCGCGCGCTGAGCGTCACGACAAGGTCGAACCCCCTTCGGCAAGGCGCAAGCGAACTTCGACCTCTCGCTCGACATACCGTCAGGGCTGTCTTCTCTGCCCGGGTCATATACCGTTCGTTGCTCGTCGCGCCACGCAGCATCCACGCGGCCCCTGGCGATACCGCCGATCCATCGCTCGGGCAGATCGTGAGGAACCTTGCCGGCGGAAGCGAAGCATCGGAGACGGCGTCGATCCTTTCGATTCGCCACGGGCCCTCGTCCCCACCGACGAACGAGTTGAAGAATCTTGGCAGCAGGGCATTGTTCATGCTGGATTCCTTCAGGATGGCGAGAAGGCCTTCGGGCAATGTTCAACGGCGTGACGCCGGCATTGCGCCGGGGCGCCCGCCTGGGCCGGATCAAGCATAAAGCGCGCCTGGTCCATCTGCAGAATCGGATCTGGGGGCCGCAGCGTCCGACCGGTGGTGCGGCCCGATTTCGGCGTCTTCAAGCGTTGTGCCGCACCTGCTTAGTGCTATTATCGTACAAACATTCTCATGACCTTCCTTATTGAAGCCCCTGTTGCCGGAGCGCTGCGCTCGGAGCCGAATCTGACCCAGCGCGTAACCGACCTCTTGTTGTCGGAGATCACCGGCGGCCGTTATGTACTGGGTGACGTGCTGCCGCCCGAGCAGAACATCGCCGACCATGTGGGCGTGTCGCGTACGGTGCTGCGCGAAGCCGTGGCGCGGCTGAAGGCCGAGGGTTACCTCACCAGCAAGCAGGGCCGGGGCCTGATCGTCACGGCGAACCGCCGGCCCTCGGTGCTGAAGATGCACGCGGCCGAGGCGGGTGACTTCAACGAAGCGCTGGCCATCGTCGAGCTGCGCCAGGGTTTCGAGATGGTGGCGGCTTCGCTGGCCGCACAGCGCCGCACGCCCGAGGACATCGCGACCATGCGCGCCGCGGTCGACCGCATGCGCCAGGCCAGCCGCTCGGGCGACGTAGCCGCCGGGGTGCAGGCCGACCTCGACTTCCACCGCGCGATCGCCGTGGCCAGCCGCAATGCGCACTACGTGCGCATGTTCGGTTTCATCGCCGAGCTCTACACGAAGAACCTGACCGTGTCGCGCGAAAGCTCGAAGAAGGCCGGCCGTGCCGCCGATGCGCAGGAGGAGCACGAGCTGCTGCTGCAGGCCATCGAGGCGGGCGACGCCGCGCTGGCGAAGGAGCGCGCCAACGTGCACGTCGAGAACACGGCGTCGCGTCTGAAGGCCCGGCAGCTGCAAGGCGAATCCGGGAAGAACAAGGTCAGCAAAGTCAGCAAAGTCGTTGCAGGGAGAACACGCCGTGAGTCCTGAAGCCGTACAAGCGTTGGTCCAGCCCGAACAGGGCCTGATTTCACGGCGCATCTTCGTCGAGCAGGAGGTCTTCCAGGCCGAGATGAAGAACATCTTCAACAAGGCCTGGCTGTTCGTCGGCCACGAGAGCCTGATCCCCAAGCCGGACGACTACTTCGTCTCGCGCATGGGCACCGATCCGGTGATCCTGACGCGTGACCGGCAGGGCCAGATCCACGTGTTCCTCAACAGCTGCACGCACCGCGGCATGAAGCTGTGCCGTTACGACCAGGGCAACAACCGCACCTTCAGCTGCCCCTACCACGGCTGGAGTTTCTCGACCGACGGCCGCCTGGTCGAGCAGCCCGGCGCGCTGGTCGGTGTGCCCGGCTTCGCCACCTACTACCACGGCGAACTCGAGAAGAAGGACTGGGGCCTGAAGCGTGTCGCGAAGATCGAGAACTACAAGGGCACGATCTGGGCCACCTGGGATCCGGACGCACCGCCCTTCCTAGAGTACCTGGGCGACATGCACCACTACCTCGACTACGCGCTCGACCACCGTGACGGCAGCCCCGGCGGGTCCGAGCTGATCGCGGGAGTGCAGAAGTGGCGCATCAAGTGCAACTGGAAGTTCGCGCCCGAGAACTTCATCGGCGACCTGTACCACGACATCAGCCATCGCTCGGTCGACATCGTCGGCATCGGCCCCAGCGGCGGCAAGGGCCGGCGCGATCCGATCATCGGACGCATGACGGTCGGCTTCAAGTCGCTGGGCCATGGCGTGCTGGGCCGCATGCCGCACTACGAAGAGGCGCCGTATGCGCCGACCTATGCGCAGAACTCGGAGGTCGAGGCCTACTACCGCGGCATCCACGAGAAGCGTGTGGCCACGCTCGGCGACCGCATGCGCGTGACGCACAGCGTGGGCACGATCTTCCCCAACATGTCGTTCCATGGCCGCCAGCCCCGCACCATCGCGGTGTTCCACCCGGTGAGTCCGACCGAGATGGAGATGTGGCGCATGTACCTGGTCGACAAGGACGCGCCCGACGCCGTGAAGGAAGCCGCACGCAGCTACTACCTGCGCTACTCCGGGCCGGGCGGCATGACCGAGTCCGACGACATGGAGAACTGGACCGGTGCCACCGAGGCCAGCATGGGCGAAGTGGCCTCGCAGATGTTCTTCAACTACCAGATGGGCGTGGGCCATGCGAAGCCGGTGCCGGGCTTGAAGGGCGCGGTGGAAAACGGCGAGTTCACTGAAGAGAACGCGCGCATCTTCTACCGCCGCTGGCAGCAGTTCATGGAAGGCCTGACCTGGGAAGAGCTGATGGCCGAGTCGAAGTCGGAGCACGCGCATGCCTGATGCCATCGCGATGAACACGCCCGAGGTCTGGTGGCGCGTCAGCCAGTTCCTGCACTACGAGGCCGACCTGCTCGACGACCGCGAATACGAGCAATGGCTCGGTCTGCTGGACGAGAACATCCGCTACCGCATGCCGATCGCGCGCAACGTACGGCGCGACCAGACCGACCGGGAATACACCGGCGTCGGCGAGGTCGCCTGGTTCGACGAAGGCATCGTCACGCTGCGCCAGCGCGTGGCGCAGATCAAGACCGGCATCCACTGGGCCGAGGAGCCGACCTCGCGGGCCTCGCACCTGGTGACCAACATCCGCATCGTCGGTGCGCAGGCGCTGGACGACGGTGCCCAGGCGGTGCAGGTGCGTTCGCGTTTCCTCGTGTCGCAGCACCGGCTGCAGTCGGAGAGCAACCTGTTCGTCGGCAAACGCGACGACACGCTGCGCCTGACCGACGAGAGCATCACGGTCCTGAAGCGCGACGTCTACCTGAACCAGGCCGTGCTGGGCGCCAAGGCGCTGACCACCTTCTTCTGACCCGGCCCGCGGCACCGCTGCGCGGGCCTGGCGCCCATCCCACGAAAGGAACCACGATGGCCCTTGCCAGCTTCATCCTGGCCGACGGCAGCACACAACGCCTGGAGGTCGACCCCGGCGTGAGCCTGATGGAGGCCGCCCGCGACCACGGCATCGCCGGCATCGTCGCCGAGTGCGGCGGCGGCGCGATCTGCGGCACCTGCCACGTGATCGTCGGGGCGGCCTGGTTCGACAAGCTGCCGGCCCCCGACGGCACCGAGCAGGCGCTGGTCGAGTTTGCACCCGGGTCCGGCCCCTGCAGCCGCCTGAGCTGCCAGATCATCATGGACGACACGCTGGATGGCATCGAAGTCACGGTGCCGTCCGAACAGCTGCAGATGTAGACCCACTCCAAGGCAACCATGGCAACCACACCCCAGACCCTGAACCTCGTCGACGTCGAGGCCGGCACGCGCCTGCGCACCAAGGCCGGCCAGCTCTACGAGGTGGTCGAGAACCCGCAGGACGGTATCTGGATCCTGTGCAACCCGATCGACGAGGCCACCGGCACAGCCGGCGCGATGGAGCCTGTCTTCGCACAGGACATCGCCGGCCTCGCCTGACGCCCCTTTTTTTCCATCCACCCGAGAAGCTGCCCTCATGACCGTCATCCTTTCCGCGACCCTGCCCGAAGACCTGCTGGCCCAGGTGAAGGCGGCCGCCTCCGTCGTCGTCGTGCCGGCCGGCACGCCCCCGCAGGACGTCGTGCCCGCCGCCGAGCGCGCCGCCGTCACCGGCATGCTGTGCACGCTGCGTACCCGTGTCGACGAAGCCCTGCTCGACGCATTCCCGAACCTCAAGGTCATCTCGAACTACGCGGTCGGCTTCGACAACGTGAAGATCGACCAGGTCAGCGCACGCGGCGTGGTGGTCTGCAACACGCCGGGCGTGCTCGATGCCGCGGTGGCCGACCTGACCTTCGGCCTGCTGTTGAACCTGGTGCGCAACATGCTGCCGATGCACGAGTTCGTGCGCAGCGGCCAGTGGAAATCCGGCGCGGCGCCGCTGGCCACCGATGTGGCCGGCAAGACGCTGGGCCTGCTCGGCATGGGGCGCATCGGCAAGATGGTGGCCCGGCGCGCGCAGGCCTTCGACATGCAGGTCTGCTACCACAACCGCACGCGCGACACGGCGGCCGAAGCCGCGGGCCTGGCCCGCTACGTGGAGCGCGACGCGCTGTTCGCGCAGTCGGATGTGGTCAGCGTGCACGTGCCGCTGACCGAGGCGACCAAGGGTTCGGTGGGGGCGCGCGAGTTCGCACTGATGAAGCCCAAGGCCTACCTGATCAACACCTCGCGCGGCCCGGTGGTCGACGAGGCCGCGCTCATCGAGGCGCTGCGCAGCGGTCGGCTGGCCGGTGCCGGCCTGGACGTGATGACGCAGGAGCCGCTGGACCCGGCCAGCCCGCTGTGCAGCCTGCCCCAGGTGGTGCTGCAGCCGCACGTGGGCAGCGCGACGGTCGAGACGCGCCGCGCGATGATTGCGCTGGCCACCGACAACCTGCTGCGCGCGCTGCGCGGCGAGGCGCCCAAGGCGATGGTGAACCCCGAGGTCTGGTCGCGCGCCGGCGGCGCCGTGGCGGCATGAGCGCAGCGCTCGGCCGCCCGGAGCAAGCTCGCCCCGAAGTGCGGAGCACGGAGGGTCGTCCAGCGAGCGCTGCGCCGGGGCCGGGAGTGGGCGTTGCCGGTGCAGCGACCAGCGGCGCGCAATGGCTGCTGGAGATGTCCGCCGCCAGCGGCATCGAGGTGTGTTTTGCCAACCCCGGGACGACCGAGCTGCCGTTCGTCGCGGCGATGGACAAGGCCACCGCGGTGCGGCCGGTGCTCAACCTGTTCGAAGGGGTGTGCTCGGGCGCGGCCGACGGCTACTACCGCATCCGCCGCAAGCCGGCGATGACGCTGACGCACCTGGGCCCGGGCTTCGCCAACGCGATCGCCAACCTGCACAACGCCCGCCGCGCGCGTTCGTCGATCTTCAACGTCATCGGCGAGCACATGTCCTGGCACGTGCAGGCCGACCCGCCACTGGCGAGCGACATCGAGTCGCTGGCCCGGCCGGTGTCGGCCGGCGTGTGGCGCGCCAGCACGTCGGCCGAGTTGCAGACGGTATCGACCGAACTGCTCGGCCGCCTGCAGGCGCAGGCCGGCATCCAGACGCTGATCCTGCCGATGGACGTGCAGGAAGACGCGGTCGACTTTCCCGTGACCACCGCTGCCGCCGCGTTGGCCGACGTAGCGCCGGCGTACGACGCCGCGGCGCTGGAGCGTGTGGCGCGCGCCATCGCCGAAGATCGCAAGGTGCTGCTGTACCTGGGCTCGGGCGTGCTGCGCGCCGGCCCGTTGACCCGGCTGGCACCGCTGCTCGCGTTGTCCAACGTCGAGGTGATGGGCGAGACCTTTCCGGCGGTGAGCGAGCATGGCCTGGGCCTGCCGTCCATCAAGCGCCTGCCGCACATCGCCGAGCGTGCCCATCCCTTCCTGTCGGGCTTCGACTGCGTGGCGCTGATCGATGTGCTGCCGCCGGTGGCGTTCTTCGGCGCGCGAGGGCAGCCGAGTTTCATGGGCATCGCCGAACGCATGGCGGCGGTCTGCGCGCCGGGCGGCGCCGGTGCCGAGGCGATCGACCGGCTGGTCGAGGCCGTGGGCGCGCGGGCACTCGCGGTGCCGGTGGTGCAGAAGATCCACGATGCGGTCGGCAGCGAACAGCTGACCGCGGACGCTGCCGCGCGCATCGTCGCGGCCCATCTGCCGGCCAACGCCATCGTCTCCGCCGAGGGGGCGACGCTGGGCTTCCCGTTCAACGCCTATGCGTCGCAGGCCGAGCGGCACAGCACCATCGTGCTGACCGGTGGTGCGATCGGCCAGGGGCTGCCATCGGCGTTCGGCGCGGCGATCGCGGCGCCGGACCGCAAGGTGGTGGCGTTGCAGTCCGATGGCAGCGCGCTCTACACCGTGCAGGCCTTGTGGTCGATGGCGCGCGAGAACACCGACGTAGTGGTGGTGCTGGCATCGAACCGGCGTTACGACATCCTGATCAACGAGATGGCCCGCAATGGCTACCAGCTGACGAGCGAGCCGGTGCGCGATCTGCTGAGCCTGGCGAAGCCGGCGGTCGACTGGCTGGCGCTGTCGTCGTCGTTCGGCGTGCCGGCGCACCGGGCCGAGACCGTGTCTGCGTTCCGCGACGCGTTCGTGGCGGCCATGCGGTCCAGGGGGCCGGTGCTGATCGAAGTGGTGCTGCCTTAAGGCCACGGGCCTGCAGGCAGACCGCTCGGTGCGTTGGGCATGCAGCCGCAAATATGATAATCTGATTTACCGCCGGACCCGGTCGCCAACACCGGGCAGTGAAGACCAACTTTCAGGGGGAACTCGCCATGGACCGCCGTCAAGTTCTAGGGGCCTTCGGAGCCGCCGCAAGCGCTGCCGTTCTACCTGCCTTCGCACAGGAGAAGTACCCGTCGCGCACCGCCAAGATCGTCGTGCCCTACACGGCGGGCGGTGTCACCGACATCGCTGCGCGGGCCGTCGGTGAGCTGCTGACCAAGAAGCATGGCCAGGCCGTGATCGTCGAGAACAAGCCCGGTGCCGGCGGCGTGATCGGCATGCAGTACGTGGCGAGCTCCAGGCCCGACGGCTACACCTTGCTGACCGGCGGCCTGGGCAGCAACGTGCTGCCGCCGGTGACGATCGAGGGCCTGCCGCTCGACATCGTGAAGAGCCTCGTGCCGGTGGCGCAGGTAGCCGAGTTCATCAATGTGCTGGTGGTGCGGCGCGACCATCCGGCCAACTCGGTGGCCGAGCTGATCAAGCTCGCCAAGAGCAGCGGCAACCCGCTGCTGTACGCGACCAACGGCGTTGGAAGTTCGTCGCACCTGACCGGTGAATTCTTCGGCATGAAGACCGGCGTCAAGGTCACGCCGGTGCCGTACAAGGGCAGCAGCGAACTGCTGGTCGACGTGGTCAACGGCAACCTCGACATGACCTTCGGCAACCTGCCGGCGGTGAATGCGCTGGTGCGTGACGGGCGACTCAAGGCGCTGGCGGTGACCAGCACCTACCGTTCGAAGAAGCTGCCCGAGGTGCCGACGATGCAGGAGTCGGGCGTGCCCGATTTCAACGTGACCAGCTGGCTCGGCATCTATGCACCGGCGGCCACGCCGACGGCGATCGTCGAGCAGCTGGGCAACGACATCGCCGAAGGCCTGAAGTCGCCCGAGAACATGCAGCGCCTGGAGGCTGCGGCCTTCGAGGCCCGCCCGCTCGATGCCGCGGGTTTTCAGCGCGTGAACAAGCAGGAGCTCGAACGCTGGGGCGCACTGGCCAGGCAGCTCGACATCCGGCTGCAGTACGGCAAGGGTTGAGCGCCTTGCCGCTTCAGCCATGGCGCCTGCGGTCAGCCCCCGTAGTTGAACGAGATGTTGGCGGCCTTGGCCACTTCGTCCCAGCGCTTGAGTTCGGCGTTGTTCCACGCGACGAACTCGTCGACGCGGCGGAACTTGGGTTCGAAGCCGGCGGTGACCAGCCGCTTCTGGTAGTCGGGGGCCGACAGGCCGTCGACGATGTCGTTCGACAGCTTCTTCATCAGCTCGGGCGCTACGCCTGCCGGGGCGTAGATGCCGAGCCAGCTGGTCACGTCGAAACCGGCCATGCCCTGCTCCTGCATCGTCGGCACCTCGGGCAGCTGGCGAATGCGGTATCCGCTGGTCGTGGCCAGCACCTTGATCCTGCCGGCCGCCACCAGCGGCAGCGAGGGCGGCACGTTCATGAAGCAGAAGTCGAGGTCGCCGTTGGCCACGCCGACCAGCGCGTCGGTCGAGGCTTTGTACGGCACATGCGAGACCTTCACGCCGATGCGCAGCGCGAACAGCTCGGCTGTCAGGTGCGACGACGTGCCCGTGCCGTTGCTGCCGTAGAGCGGCGCGTCCTTCTTGTCCTTGAACAGGCGCACCAGCTCGCTCACCGACTTCGCGGGATGGTCGGCACGCAGCACCAGCACGTTGGCGAACTCGCCCACCTGGGCCACGGGCAGCAGCACCTTCGGGATGTCGATCGGCAGGCCCTTCACGGTGACCGGCGGGATCACGTTGTTGCCCAGACCACCGGTGGCCAGCGTGTAGCCATCGGGGGCCGATGCCGCCGCGGCCTGCATGCCGATCAGGCCGCCCGCACCGGCACGGTTGTCGACCAGCACGGTCTGGTTGTACTTGACCGACAGGGCCTCGGACACGAGCCGACCCGCCAGGTCGGTCGGGCTGCCGGGTGCGGCCGACGCAATGATCCGGATGGCGCGCGACGGATAGCCCGCCACCTGCGCGGTGGCATTGCCCAACAGGGTCGCGCCCGCCAGCGATCCCATCCATTTGAGTGCGTGTCGACGGTCATGCATGAGGTTCTCTCCAAAGAGGTGCGTTGAATGAACAGAGACTGTGGTGTTGCGCATCGTCGGGCATCGATCTGTGGCCTGTGGGGCGTTCTTTCTGCATTGCTCGCATCGCCGAAACGAAGGCCTCCATGTTTAGCAATAAGGGTGCCCGAAAGCAATTAGCACAAACGATCCAGACCCCTCTTTTCGCTGGAGATGCAACGCACGCGGCATGTGTGCCGCGTGCCGTTTCACGCCGTGCGTGCAGCGCGTGTGCCTGCCCGCGCGACGCGAGACAATGCTGGCATTTCCCGTGTGGTCCCGAGACCGATCCACCGTTTCTTCATTGATGTACCGCCATGCCCAACTCACCCTTCGAACCCGACGACAACGCCACCCCCAGCGGCATGCGCAAGGGCCTCACCAGCTACGGTGACCAGGGCTTCTCGCTGTTCCTGCGCAAGGCCTTCATCAAGGGCGCGGGCTACACCGATGCCGCGCTCGACCGGCCCGTCATCGGCATTGCCAATACTGGCAGTGCCTACAACCCCTGCCATGGCAATGCGCCGCAGCTGATCGAGGCGATCAAGCGCGGCGTGATGCTGGCCGGCGGCCTGCCGATGGACTTCCCCACCATCTCGGTGCACGAGAGCTTCGCCGCGCCGACCAGCATGTACCTGCGCAACCTGATGTCGATGGACACCGAGGAGATGATCCGTGCGCAGCCGATGGACGCCATCGTGCTGATCGGCGGCTGCGACAAGACGGTGCCGGCGCAGCTGATGGGAGCGGCCTCGGCCAACATCCCCTCGATCCAGCTGATCACCGGCTCGATGCTGACCGGCAGCCACCGTGGTGAACGCGTCGGCGCCTGCACCGACTGCCGCCGCTACTGGGGCAAGTACCGCGCGACCGAGGTCGATGCCGAGGAGATTGCGGACGTGAACAACCAGCTGGTTGCCAGCGTGGGCACGTGCTCGGTGATGGGCACGGCCAGCACGATGGCCTGCATCGCCGAAGCGCTGGGCATGACGGTGCCCGGCGGCGCATCGCCACCGGCCGTGACGGCCGAGCGCATCCGCATTGCGGAGCTGACCGGCGCGCAGGCGGTGCAGATGGCGCGCGACCGGTTGACCATCGACAAGATCCTCACGCCGGACGCGTTCGAGAACGCGATGCGCGTGCTGCTGGCGATCGGCGGGTCGACCAACGGCATCGTGCACCTGACCGCCATCGCCGGCCGCATGGGCCTGGAGATCGACCTGGCCGCGCTCGACCGCATGGGCCGCGAGACGCCGGTGCTGCTCGACCTCAAGCCCTCCGGCCAGCACTACATGGAAGACTTCCACGCCGCAGGCGGCATGGCCACGCTGCTGCGCGAACTGAAGCCCCTGCTCAAGCTCGACGCGCTGACCGTGACCGGTCGCACGCTGGGCGAGGAGATCGAGCGTGCCGGCCCCGGCTTTAAGCAGGACGTGGTGCGCACGGCCGCCAACCCGATCTACCCGCAAGGCGGCATCGCCGTGCTGCGCGGCAACCTGGCCCCGGGTGGCGCGATCATCAAGCAGTCGGCCGCCGATGCGCGGCTGATGGAGCACGAAGGCCGGGCCGTGGTGTTCGAGAACCTGGAAGACATGGCCACGCGCATCGACAGCGACGCGCTGGACGTGACGGCCGACGACATCCTGGTGCTGAAGAACATCGGCCCCAAGGGCGCGCCGGGCATGCCCGAGGCCGGCTACATGCCGATCCCGCGCAAGCTCGCCCGTGCAGGGGTGAAGGACATCGTGCGCATCTCCGACGGCCGCATGAGCGGCACCGCGTTCGGCACCATCGTGCTGCACGTGACGCCCGAGTCGGCCATCGGCGGGCCGCTGGCCTACGTGCAGAGCGGCGACCGCATCCGCCTGAGCGTGGCCGAGCGTTCGCTGTCGCTGCTGGTGTCCGATGAAGAGCTGGCACGCCGCGCGCAGGCCGCACCGGTGGTGGTGCCCACGGCAGCACGCGGCTACCGCAAGCTGTTCCTGCAGACGGTGACGCAGGCCGACCAGGGCGTGGATTTCGACTTCCTGCGCGCGCCGACGATCGTGGGCAAGGTTCCGCGCTAGGCGCGAAGGCCGCCGAAGGCCTGCCGACCGCATCGCATGGACTTCTCCGTCATCACCGCCTGGCAGTTCTACGCCACGGCCATTCCTGCCGTGCTGTTGCTGGGCATCAGCAAGAGCGGCTTCGGCGCCGGCCTGGGGTCGCTGGCCGTGCCGTTGATGGCGCTGGCGATACCCGTGCCGCAGGCCGCCGCCATCCTGATGCCGGTGCTGCTGCTGATGGACGTGCTGGGTGTCACCGCGTTCCGCCGCGACTTCGTCGTGCCGTTGCTGAAACTGCTGATCCCGTGCGGGCTGCTGGGCACGGTGATCGGCACGGTGCTGTTCCGCCTGCTCGACGCGAAGGCGGTGGCGGCCATCGTCGGCGCCTTCACGCTGATCTTCCTGGCGCAGCGGGTGCTGTTTCCGCCCCGGCCCGACACGCCCCCACCGCCGCGCTGGGTCGGCGCGATCCTGACCACGGTGGCGGGTTTCACCAGCTTCGTCTCGCACACCGGCGGGCCGCCGCTCAATGCCTATGTGATCCCGCTGCGCCTGTCGCCCGTGCACTTCACCGCGACGATGGCCGCGTTCTTCTTCACGATCAACCTGGCGAAGTGGGTGCCCTATGCGTGGCTGGGGCTGCTCGACATGCGCAACCTCGCCACCTCGATGCTGCTGATCCCGGTGGCACCGATCGGCGTGTGGGCCGGCGTGCGCATCGCGCGGCGTATCGATCCGAAGGTGTTCTACACGGTGCTCTATGTCGGCATGCTGCTGACCGGCTGCAAGCTGCTGTGGGACGGATTGCATTGAAAGGAACGTATGGCGACCGCTGACACCCGCCCCGGCACCGATGTGCCCCTCGACGTTGCCACGGCCGTTGCCCGTCGCGCGTCGGCACGCGCCTTCCTGCCCGATCCGGTGTCCGAGCCGATGCTGCGGGACTTGTTGAGCGAGGCGGCGCGCGCACCTTCCGGTGGCAACCTGCAGCCCTGGCATGTGCATGTGCTGGTGGGCGAGCCGCTGGCCGAGTTCAAGGCGCTGATGCGCCAGACCGTGGAGCAAGGCGTGCCGCAGACGCCCGAGTACCGGGTCTATCCCGAAGAGCTCGATGCGGGCTACCGCAGGCGCCGGCGCGACGCCGGCGCCCAGCGGTACCGGGCACTGGGCTGCGACGACAGGGATCCGGCGGCGTTGCGCGACATGACGTTGCGCAACGTGGCCTTCTTCGGTGCGCCTGTCGGCCTGTTCTTCTGCGTCGACCGGCGCTTCGGCGCGCCGCAGTGGTCCGATCTGGGCATGTACATGCAGACGCTGATGCTGCTGGCGGTGGGCCGTGGCCTGGACACCTGTCCGCAGGAAGTCTGGTCCAACTGGCCGGACACGCTGCGCAGCTTTCTGCAGCTCGACGCGACGCAGATGGTGTTTGCCGGCATGTCGCTCGGCTACCGTGATCCGAGCCACCCGCTGAACGCGATCCGCACCGAACGCGCCCCGCTCGGCGAGTTCGCAACGCTGCGGGGATTCACCGCGGCTTGACCCCGCCAGCCACCGCCTTGGGGTAGGGCCCGGCGTAGCCGAGGGTGCGTGACATGCGTTCGCCACAGGCGAGCGTCAGTGCGGCGAAGCGCTCGGCGTTGCGTTCGCAGCGCACGGTCAGCCCGGCCAATCCCACCGCAGCGGCCAGGCCGCCACCGGAACCGAACACCGGTGCCGAGATGCCGGTGGCGCCCTCGATCGAGCCGCTGCTGACCACGTGGCCTCGCGCCCGGATGTTCTGGAACTCCTGCGCCAACGCCTTCTTGCCGGTGATGGTGTGGGCCGTGATCCGCGTGAGCACGGTCTTCTCCAGGTAGTGGCGCTGTTGTTCTGGCGTGGCGAAGGCCAGCATCGCCAGGCCGAGCGACGTCGAGTACAGCGGACGGTGCGCCCCCACGTTGGCGCTGTAGCGCAGCCAGCTGGTGGCCTCGATCACGTCGACGTAGACGAGGTGGGTCCAGTCGTCGGCGGGCACGCCGACCATCACGGTCTCTTCGCAGTCGCGGTGCAGTTGCATCAGCCACGCGCGCACATTGCCGGGGAAGCCATCGCTGTTGCGGATCATCGCAGCCAGGCTGTGCGTCTCCTGGCCCAGGCGATGGTGGCCGTTCTCCGAGATCACATAACCGCCGGCTTCCAGCGACCGCAGCAGGCTGAACAGGCTGGTCTTGGGCAGTTCCAGAGCGTCGCTCATCTGCGTCAGGGTCAGGCCGTCGCGGCTGGCGGCCAGCGC
This sequence comes from Pseudorhodoferax sp., assembly GCA_965279475.1. Taxonomy (GTDB): domain Bacteria; phylum Pseudomonadota; class Gammaproteobacteria; order Burkholderiales; family Burkholderiaceae_C; genus Pseudorhodoferax. The sequence goes on along the minus strand of CBDIIA010000003.1, from coordinate 4,309,330 downwards.
GGCGATCACCTGCATCACGCGCTGCGGAGCCCGTGGCGGCGCGGCGCGTTCGTCGTCGATGGCGGGGTGGGGCGGTGTGCGGTCGGGCATGGGTTCAGACGGAAAAGCGCGCACGGACGCAGCCTCGGGGCTTACCCGTAGAGCGGTTGACGGGGCTGTGCGGCCGATCCAATAATTCTTTTATGAAAACTATAGTTCCGATATCAGAACATGGCAAGCAGAATCTTGGATGAGGGCGTGCGCCGTGGCTGAGCGTGCACAGGGCATGCGGCCGCTGCGCATCGGCTGTGCATCGGGTTTCTGGGGCGATACACCCGAAGGTGCGCGGCAATTGATCGAGCGGGGCGACGTCGACTACCTGGTGCTCGACTACCTGGCCGAGATCACGATGTCGATCCTGGCGCGCATGCGACAGCGCCATGCCGACCAGGGCTACGCCACCGATTTCGTGTCGCAGCTGATCGTGCCGCACGCCAAGGCGCTGGCGGCGCAGCGCATCAAGCTGGTGGTCAATGCGGGCGGCGTGAACCCGGCCGGCTGCAAGGCTGCGGTGGAGCGCGCGCTGGCGGCGCAGGGCGTGTCGCTGAAGGTCGCCGCGGTACTTGGCGACGACGTGATGCCGCATGTGGATGGCTTGCGCGCGCAGGGTGTGCGCGAGATGTTCAGCGGCGAGCCATTGCCGGCGGAGCTGGTGTCGGCGAACGCCTATCTGGGTGCGTTTCCGATCGCCGAGGCGTTGGCACAGGGCGCCGACATCGTGATCACCGGACGCTGCGTCGACAGCGCCATGGTGCTGGGCCCGCTGATCCATGCGTTCGGCTGGCAGGTCGACCAGTTCGATCTGCTGGCCGCCGGCTCGCTGGTGGGCCATGTGCTCGAATGCGGTGCGCAGTGCACCGGCGGCTTCAGCACCGATTGGCAGCTGACACAGGACAGCTGGGCCGACATCGGGTTTCCGATCGCCGAGTGCGCGGCCGACGGCAGCTTCGTCGTCACCAAGCCGGCCGGCACCGGCGGCGCAGTCACGGTGCAGACCGTGTCGGAGCAGATCACCTACGAGATCGGAGATCCGCGCAGCTACCTGCTGCCCGACGTGACCTGCGATTTCTCTGCGGTGCAGGTGGCCCTGGTGGGGCCTGACCGCGTGGCCGTGCGCGGCGCGCGCGGTCGGCCGGCGTCGGCCAGCTACAAGGTCAGCGCCACCTACCCCGACGGCTACCGCAGCATGACCACGATGCTGGTGCGGGGCATCGATGCGCCGGCCAAGGCGCAGGCCGTGGCGCGCGCGATTCTCGACCGCACGACCACCGTGTTCAGGCGCGAGGGTCTTGCCGACTACAGCGAGACTTCGATCGAACTGCTGGGCACAGAAGACGGCTACGGTCCGCATGCGCGCGCCGGTGCCAGGGCCACGCGCGAGGTGGTGCTGAAGCTGGGCGTGCGCCATGCCGACGCCCGTGCGCTGGAGGTGTTTGCGCGCGAGATCTTTCCCACCTCGACCAGCACCGTGCAGGGCCTGGCCGGCGTGTTCGGTGGGCGGCCGAAGGTGCAGCCGGTGGTGCGCCTCTTCTCGTTTCTGCTCGACAAATCGGTGCTGCCGGTGTGGCTGGACATCGATGGCGACACGCGCACCGTGCACATCGCTGCCGGCCGCAGCGATGTCGGCCCGGCGCCGACCGGCCCGGCAATGCAGACGGCGGTGCCGGCAGGGCCCACCACCACGCTACCCTTGGTCTCCGTGGCCTACGCCCGCAGCGGCGACAAGGGCAACATGTCGAGCATCGCGGTGCTGGCGCGGCGGCCTGATGTCGAGCCGCTGCTGCGTGCGGTGCTGACGCCGGAACGTGTGCACGCGTACTTCGCGCACTTGGTGCAGGGTCAGGTCGAGCGCTTCGACTGGCCGGGTCTGCACGGCTTCAACTTTCTGCTGCACGACGCGCTGGGGGGCGGCGGCATTGCGTCGCTGCGCTACGACCCGCAGGGCAAGGCGCACGCGCAGTTGCTGCTCGACATGCCGGTGGAAGTACCTCAGGCCTGGCTCGAAGCCGGGTGGATAGACCGATGAGCGGCCCGTTGAAAGGCCTGCGCGTCGTCGACATGACGGCGGTGTTGATGGGGCCGTATGGCACGCAGTTTCTCGGCGACATGGGCGCCGACGTGGTCAAGGTCGAGGCGCCGGATGGCGACGTGGTGCGGCTCATCGGCCCCGCGCGCCATGCCGGCATGGGGCCGATCTTCCTGAACACCAACCGCAGCAAACGCAGCATTGCGCTGGACGTGAAGAAGGAGGAGGGGCGCCAGGTGCTGCTGCGGCTGGTGGAGCAGGCCGACATCTTCGTCTACAACGTGCGGCCGCAAGCCATGGCGCGGTTGGGTCTGTCTTACGAGGCGCTGGCCGCGGTCAACCCGCGCATCATCTACGTTGGTGTATTCGGCTACGGGCAGGACGGGCCGTATGCGGCCAAGCCGGCCTACGACGATCTGATCCAGGGCGCATCGGGTTTGTCGGCGCTGTTCGCCCGCAGTGGCGGCACGGCGCCGCAATATGTGCCGCTGGCCATGACCGACCGCATCACCGGGCTGATGGCGGTCAACGCCGTCCTGGCTGCGGTGATCGAGCGCCACACCAGCGGCATGGGCCAGCGCATCGACGTGCCGATGTTCGAGACCATGGTGGGCTTCGTGCTGTCCGACCACATGGCCGGCAAGAGCTTCGAGCCGCCGCTCGACCAGGGCGGCTATGCGCGGCTGCTGTCGCGTGGGCGCAGGCCCTACAAGACGCTGGACGGTTATGTCTGCGCGCTGATCTACACCGACAAGCAATGGCGCGCCTTCTACCGCATGCTGGGCCGCGAAGCCGTGCTGGACACCGACCCGCGGCTGGCCAGCCTGTCGACACGCACCGTGCACATCGACGCGATCTACGGCGAGATCGAGGAGATTCTGGCGACCCGCAGCACTGAGGACTGGCTCGACGCGTTGCATGCGATCGATATTCCGGCGATGCCGGTGCACGACATGGCTTCGATCTTCGAAGACCCGCATCTGGCCGCCACGAACTTCTTCGGCAGCGAGCTGCACCCGACCGAAGGCGAGCTGCGCACCATGCGGCATGCCAGCACCTGGTCGCGCACGCAGCCCGGCCGCGAACGCCATGCGCCGCGCCACGGCGAGCACAGCGAAGAGGTGCTGCGTGAAGCTGGCTACGGGCCCGACGACATTGCCGCGATGGTGCGCGGCCGCGTGGTGTTGACGCCGCCCGACATCCATATCTAGAAAACCGATATCCGGAGACAACCCATGCATTTCGAATTGAGCGAAGACCAGCAGGCGATCCGCGAGGCGGTTACCCAATCGTGCCAGCCGTTCCCCGAGTCGTATTGGCTGGAGCACGACCGCACCGGCGAATTTCCGCACGACTTCTACGCGGCGATGGCCAAGGCCGGCTGGCTGGGCATCGCCATCCCCGAGGCTTATGGCGGCTCGGGCCTGGGCGTGACCGAGGCGGCGATCATGATGCAGGCGGTGGCCGAGACCGGTGCCTGCATGAGCGGGTGCTCGAGCTTTCACATCAACATCTTCGGACTGATGCCGATCGTGGTGTTCGGCACCGAAGAGCAGAAGCAGCGCTTTCTGCCACCGATGGTGCAGGGCCAGCAGAAATCGTGCTTCGGCGTGACCGAGCCCAACACCGGGCTCAACACCACCCAGTTGAAGACCCGCGCCGTGCGCAAGGGCGACCACTACGTGGTGCACGGCCAGAAGGTCTGGATCTCGACTGCGCAGGTGGCCGACAAGATCCTGCTGCTGGCGCGCACCACGCCCATCGAAGAGTGCAAGAGCCACAGCCAGGGCCTGTCGCTGTTCTACACCGATCTCGACCGCAGCAAGGTCGACGTGCGCCTGATCGACAAGATGGGCCGCAAGGCCGTCGACTCGAACGAGCTCTTCATCGAAGGCCTGGAGATCCCGATCGAAGACCGCATCGGCGAAGAGGGCCAGGGTTTCAAGTACATCCTGCACGGCATGAACCCCGAGCGCGTGCTGCTGGGCGGAGAAGCCATCGGCATCGGGCGCGTGGCGTTGCGCAAGGCGGCCGCCTATGCCAGCGAGCGCGTCGTGTTCGACCGGCCGATCGGCAAGAACCAGGGCATCCAGCACCCGCTGGCCGCCAACTGGATGGAGCTGGAAGCCGCCAACCTGATGATGCTGAAGGCGGCCTGGCTCTACGACAACGGTCGCGAGTGCGGCGCCGAAGCCAACGCCACCAAGTACCTCGGCGCCGAGGCCGGCTACCACGCCTGCGAGCGCGCCATCCTGACGCACGGCGGCTTCGGCTACGCAAAGGAATACCACGTCGAGCGCTACCTGCGCGAAGTGATGATCGCGCGCATTGCGCCGGTCAGCCGCGAGATGATTCTTTCGTACATCGCCGAGCGCGTGCTGGGCTTGCCGAAGTCGTATTGAGGCGCGCCGAGCGCAAGATCCATCCACCATCCGGAATTCGGAGGAGACACATACCATGTTCGAACCAACCCTCTCGTTGCCGGCGCCGCGCCGCGTGCTACGGCAGGCCTCGCGCCTGGCCGCTGTTGCTGCGTTGTGGGCCGCGACCTGGCCGTCGTTTGCCCAGACCTGGCCCGCACGTCCGGTGCGCATCATCGTGCCGGCCACGCCGGGCGGCAGCTCCGACCCGCTGGCCCGCATCTTTGCGGAAGAGCTGAGCCGGACCTTGCACGGCAGTTTCGTCGTCGAGAACCGGGCTGGCGCCAACGGCAACGTGGGCGCCGCGCTGGTGGCCAAGGCAGAGCCCGACGGCTACACCATCCTGATGTCGTGGACCGGTACGCTGGTATCGGCAGTGACGATGTACGACGCCAAGCCCTTCCATCCGCAGCGCGATTTCGAGCCGATGGTGCTGCTGGGGTCGATCCCCAACGTGATCAGCGTCAATGCCGAGCTGCCCGTGCGCAGCATGGCCGAGCTGACGGCCTATGCCCGGAGCCACCCAGGCCAGCTGAACTTCGGCTCGACCGGCAGCGGCAGCTCATGGCATCTGTCCGGCGAGCTCTACAAGAAGACCTTCGGCGTGTTCATGGTGCACGTGCCCTACCAGTCGCCGGCCGGCGTGACGACCGATCTGGTGGGCAACCGGCTGCAACTGGCTTTTCCAGGCTCGACCGCGATCGCACCCCTGGTGAAGGACGGCCGGGTGCGTGCACTGGCCGTGATGGCCGACAAGCGCTCGGCCGTGCTGCCTGACGTGCCGACGACCAAGGAACTCGGTTATCCGGCGCTGGCGTCGGAAACCTGGATCGGCCTGCTGGCGCCCAAGGGCACATCGAAGGAGATCACCGGCAAGATCAACACGGCGGTGAACGCCGCGCTGGCCGACCCGGCCTTCCGTGCGCGACTGGTGGTGATGGGCTACACCCCGATGGGCGGCACCTCGGCCGACTTCGCCAGCTACATGGACAGCGAGATCAAGAAATGGACCGAAGTCGTCAAGTTCTCGGGAGCAAAAATTGACTGATGGCACGGCCCCCATCGACACGGTGCGGCTCGAACCGCGAGGTGCCGTCTACTGGATCACCATCGACCGAGAGGCGCGCCGCAATGCATTGAACGAGACCGTGGTCGCGCGCATCGCGGCCGGCATCGAAGCTGCCACCGCCGACACCGCCTGCCGCGCCATCGTGCTCACCGGTGCCGGCGACCGCGCGTTCTGTGCCGGCGCCGACCTGAACAAGAACGTGGAGGGCGGTGCCTTCGAGGTCGACTTCTCGCAGACGCGCCACTACCTGGTGGCGCTGTTCCGCCAGATGGCGGCCTGTCCGCTTCCGATCGTGGCGCGCGTCAACGGCGCAGCGATGGCGGGCGGATTTGGCCTGCTCTGCGCCTGCGACATGGCCGTTGCCGCGGACGATGCGAAGTTCGCCACGCCGGAGAGCAAGATCGGCCTGAGCCCGATGATGATCCTGCCGGCGATGCTGCGCGTGGTGCCGCAGCGCAAGCTGATGGAGATGTGCGTGACCGGCGAGCCCTACACGGCGGCCGAGGCGCTGGCCATGGGCATCGTCAACTACGTGGTGCCGCGCGCCGAACTGGACGCGAAGCTCGACTGGTTCCTGGCGCGCATCGTCGACCGCTCGCCGACGGCGGTGCGCATCGGCAAGCAGGCCTACCAGGCGATGCGCGACATGGCGATGCACGAGGCGCTGGAGTACGCGCAGGCCATGGTGCCGGTGATGGCCAGCACGCGGGACGCGAAGGAAGGGTTGGCATCGTTCCAGGAGAAGCGAGTGCCGAACTGGACAGGGCGTTGAGCCCGCCTTGCTACTCTTCAGTCTGTCCTGCGGACCGCACAAGCACATCCCTGAAGGCTTCCATCAGAGGCGACCAAGTGGCTTGCGGCCGGGTCAGCAGCGCCAGGCTGCGGTGCATGATCAACGCTGGAATCCGCAGTGGCAAGACGCGTCCCCCAGCGCTGCGCAGGTTCGATGACGGCACCACGGCCAGCAGGTCGGTCGCCGCGACCACGCCAAGCACCGCGTCCGAGATGAAGTCTGCTTCGAGTGCGACGTTGGGCAAAGGCATGCCTGCGCGCGCGTGGACCGCTGCCACCACCTGGCGTGACGCGCTGTCGCGGCTCGGCATGACCCACGCGTACGGCGTCAGATCCTGGAGAGTCGGCTCGGCTATCGCGAACACCGGATGCCCGGCGCGCGCCGCCACACGCGCGCGGTCGTCGCCGATGGCCAGTTGCGAGCAGCTGAAATTCACGCCGGGATAGACCGGCACGACGGCCATGTCCAGGTCTCCCGCCTCGACCGCGGCATTGAGCGCATCGGACTTGCCGATCGTCAACTTGAACCGCAGACCGGGCCGGTTGCGGATCATCTCGGCCATGGCCCGGACCACCTCGCTATCGGCACTCGGATTGGTGAGCCCGATGCGCAGCAGGCCCGCATGTTGTGCACGGAGTTCCGACGCGGTGCGGACCATGTCGCCATGCTGTGCATGAAAGCGGCGCGCTGCTTCCAGGAAGACATGGCCGCCACCGGTCAGCCTTGCGCCGTGTGCGCCACGCTCGAACAACGGCACCCCGGTGGCGTCTTCGAGGCGACGCATGGCCTTGGTGATGGCCGGCTGCGTGACGCCGCATGCCGTGGCGGCACGGCCCAGGTTCTCATGCTGGACGACGGCGAGAAAGTAGGCAATGTCGGCTGCGGAGAAGTTCATGTCCGAAGCTACCACGGGCGCGCGGATGGGCCTCAGTCGCTTTTGCCGGCGGGTGTGTTGGGATGCGCCGCGCAGCTCTTGTTGAATTCCTGGACCATGCGCAGGATCGGTCCGAGCACCCAGGTGTTGAAGACCAGCACGTCACTCTCTTCCTTCGGGTCTCGCGTGATGTTGAACAGGTAGGGCGATTCGAGCTTGCCCTTGCCTTCGTTCACCTCGGGCTCCCAGTAGAAGTGCAGCTTCCAGTCGCGCCACTTGACCGCACGCAGTTCCCCCTTGATGTAGAACACGAAACCTTCGCGCGCCGATTTTTCGTCATGACCGAAAAGAAAGGCCGACTGGTCGACACCGTCGATGGGCCGGTCGATCGGGACCGTGCCGCCGGCGATGCGCACCAGCGTCGTGAAGAGGTCGGTCACGTGCACGATCTCGTTGCTCACCCGCCCGGGCGCGATCCGTCCCGGCCAGCGTGCGATGAAGGGGACGCGCAACGAACCTTCCATCGCGGTGTGGTAGGTCCCGCGCCACGGCCCGGCAGTGCCGCGGTACGGCGCGCGAAACTCCGGACCGTTGTCGCTGCAGAAGATGAACAGCGTGTCGTCGGCGATGCCGAGTCGGTCGACCTCATCGATGACCTGGCCCACGCGGTGGTCCATCTCCACCATCGAATCGGCGAAGTCGCCGGCGCCCGTGCGGCCTGCAAAATCACGATGCGGCAGGGTCGGAAAGTGCAGGTGCACCAACGGCAGGTAGAGGAAGAACGGTTTCTTCCCGGCGTGGTTCGCCTGCATGAAGCCGATCGAGCGCTCGACCAGTTCTTCGTCGATGAGGCGCCGGTTGTCCAGGTCGTAGACCTTGACGTCGTGCGAGGGCTCACCCGCACGGCCCTGCATGATGTGTGGAATGTCGGCGACGGTCGGATCGAAGCCGACGGTCGAGGTGAACTGGCTCTCGTCGGTGGTACGCGGGATGCCGTACCACTCGTCGAAGCCACGGTCCGACGGATAGCGGCCTTCGACGTCGCCCAGGTGCCACTTGCCGAAGTGCGCGGTGGCGTAGCCGGCATCGGAGAGCAGCTGTGCGAGCGTGATCTCCCATCGAGTGAGGCCCTGCGGCAGGCCGGGCGGAACGGACTGCAGGCAGCCGGTGCGGATCGGATGGCGGCCCGACATGAGCGCCGAGCGTGTCGGCACGCAGTCGCTCTCGACGTTGAAGTTCTGCAGCAGCAGGCCCTGCTTTGCAAGGGCGTCGATGCGCGGCGTCGGTGCCCCGCGCAGCGTGCCGCCGCCATAGCAGCCAAGTTCACCCCAGCCGAGGTTGTCGGCAACGATGAGAACGATGTTGGGTCGGGACATGTCGAGTCTCCATGGGATCGGACCTCCATGTTGTCGCCAGATCGGTGCCAGTCCTCATTCCAGTTGGTAGCAGATTCGATAACCGCACGCGAGGAGGCGAGGGCGCTTCGCCATTCCATCCGGAAATGGAAAACCACCCACTCGGATATGGGTCCGGGCACCGATCTGGCATGCATCGGTTCATCATCAATTCAATCTTACGGAGTGTTCCATGCCATCGATGCCGATCCGTCGTGTTCTTGTCGCCGCAGGGCTCACCCTGCTCTTGCCGATCTCGCACGCCCAGGGCGACGCGGACAGGTTTCCGATCAAACCGATCACCTGGCTGGTCGGATGGCCACCCGGCGGAAGCGCCGATGTGGTCTCGCGTCTGGTTGCCAAGGAACTCGAAGCCAGGCTGGGCCAGGCCGTCGTCATCGACAACCGACCGGGCGCGTCAGGCAGCATCGCGCTGGGCACGGCGGCCAAGGCCGCGCCCGACGGCTACACCATCGTGACCGTACCGGGGCCGGTCCTGATGAACATCCCGGTGCCGCAACTCGGCAAGGAGCTCACGGGCGTCGCACAACTCGCCAAGGGTCCGATGGTGCTGGTGGGCGCGCAGGCCGGCAGCAAGGCCTCGCTCAAGGAACTGATCGCCGATGCCAGGGCGCGTCCCGAGGCCTACAGCTTTGCGTCGTCCGGCAACGGCACCAGCCAGCATCTGGCCGGCGAGCTGTTCAACCAGATGGCCGGCACGAAGATGACGCACATCCCGTACAAGGGCGGCAACCAGGCCGTCACCGACGTGCTGGGCGGACAGGTGCCGACGGGAATGCTCGGGATCACGCCGGTGCTGGCGCACATCAGGTCTGGAAAGCTCAAGGCGTATGGCGTCTCGACGGCGCAGCGGTCACCCGCCTTGCCGGAGGTGCCGAGCCTGGCGGAGGCAGGTGTCGCCGGCTTCGACGCAACGCAGTGGTTCGTCGTCGCGGCACCCGCCGGTGTGCCGCCCGCACGCCTGCAGAGGATCAACGTCGCCATCGCGGAGATCCTGGCGAAGCCTGAGATCGCCAGCGGTTTCGCGGCCGTCGGCGTGCTGCCGACCCCGGCCTCGGCGACGGAAACGACTTCCTTCGTGGTCGCGGAGCAGAAGCGCTGGGGCGACCTGGCCCGCAAGGCAAACCTCCCTCTCGACTGAAAGGCACAAGCATGCAGACCGCATTCGAGGACTTTCCCATCCCGGAGCGCCAGTCGAAGCCGCGCACTCTGGGCCTCGCGATGATGATCGACTGGGGCATGGGCATCCAGCGACAGGACGATACCGTGGAATCCGCCGGCGCCTACATCGACTTCGCGAAGATCGCCGCCGGCATCGCGCGTTTCATGCCCCGGGACCTGCTGATCCAGAAGCTTGCGCACTACCGCGCGGCGGGCATCTCGACCTCGCCAGGGGGCTTGTTCTCCGAGCTTGCGCTCAAGCTCGGACGCTACGAGCACTTCGTCGACCAGGTGATCGAGGCCGGGTTCACGGGGATCGAGATTTCGGACAACCTGCTCAAGCTCGGCGCGCGCGAAAAGGCCGCAGCGATCGATCATGCAAAGCGCAAGGGGTTGACGGTATTCGGCGAGGTCGGAAAGAAAGAGGGTCTGCTCGAGGACGATGCGTTGCTCGACGACGTGGCCAACTGCATCGACGCGGGATCGGACTGGGTGTTTCTCGAAGCATCCGAGCTGTTCGCGGGCAACGAGATCCGCAGCGACCTCATCGCCAGGCTGCAGGCGCGTTTTCCAGCCGAAAAGCTGATCTACGAATTGCCCGTGGTCGTGATTCCCGGCGTCACGCGGGACTTCAAGCACAAGATCACGGGCTGGCTGGTCAAGGAGATGGGCACCGAAGTCAATCTCGCCAATATCGAGTGGGACGAAATGTACTTGACCGAACTGGTGCGTCGCGGCTTCGCGGGCGACACCTCGCATCCCCAGGGCGCCTATCGGCTTGCGGGCTTCGACGCGTGATCCAGGCTGTGGCCCCGCGCGCTGGTTCGCCTTGGGTGGGGCGGGCGGGGGGTCAGGTGCCCTTGATCGAGAACCGCTTGATGACGTCGCCGAACAGCTTCGACTCATTGCGCATGCGCTCTGCGAACTGTGCAGACGGCATGGCGACGAGATCGGTACCCAGTGCCGCAAACCTGGCCCTGGTGTCCGGCCGCTTCAACACGGCAAAGGCGGCCCGCTCCACCTGCTGAACGATGTCGGGCGATGTGCGCGACGGCACGAGCAGGCCGTACCAGGCGACGAAATCGTCGTCGCGCATCAGTCCGATGGCCTCGCCGAGCGTCGGGACGTCGGGCACCAGCGGCGAGCGCCGGGTCTGCGTGACGGCCAAAGGCATCACTTTTCCCGAACCGATGTGCGGCAGGAGCGGCGGCGCACCCACCAGGGCGAAGGACACTTCGCCACCGAGCAAGGCAACCGTGGCCGGACCTGCGCCCTTGTACGGGACATGCACGATGTCCATGCCTGTCTGCGAGCGCAGCAGTTCCACCGCGATGTGGTGCGGCGTGCCATTGCCGGGCGTGCCGATGGTCAGGCCGGCGGGGCTCTTGCGCGCCGCCTCCAGAGCCGCGCGGAGGTTCTTCGCACCCAGCGAGGCACTGGCGACCAGCAGGCTCGGCGATTGTGCGACCAGCACGATCGGTGTGAAGTCGGTCAATGGCGCATACGAGGCTTTCTGCAGCCACGGCGTGATCGTCAGTTCGGGGTTGCCTGCGAAGAGCAGTGTATGGCCATCCGGCGTCGACTTGGCCGCCGCATCGGCACCCACCATGCCTCCGGCGCCGGCGCGGTTGTCGACGACGAAACTCTGTTTCAACTCCTCGCCCATGCCCAAGGCCAGCAGGCGCGCCACTGCGTCGGCGCCGCCGCCGGCGCTGTAGGGCACGATGAGCTTGACCGGTGCGCTCGGATATGCCTGGGCGAAGGCGTTGGGCATGCTGCCCAGCGTGGCCGCGCTCAAGGCGCCGAGGAATGTTCTGCGGTGGATCATGTGTCTCCTGGGGTCGCGGCACCGGTACGCGGTGGCCACGACTTCTTGTCGGTAGAGGAGGGCCGAGTCAGGCCGTTGCCGGAATCGTGGCCGGTGTGGACGTCGAAGATCCCAGCTTGTGCGCCGACTCCGGGCCGCCGTAGTGTGCGATCAGTGCCGCCTGGTCGGCTTGCGCCTGGCGGTCGACTGCATCGGGGTCGCAGATGTCGCGCAAGGCCGAGTGCATCGCCGCGAGCACTTGCGCGTGCGATGCATCGGCCGCGAGATCGACCAGTTCTTCGGGGTCGTCCTGCAGGTCGAAAAGCTCCGGGCGGAAGCCGACGTAGTAGTGGTACTTCCAGCGGCCTTTGCGCAGCATGAAGCCGGCGGTATTGCTGCCCGCGGCATGGTATTCGCTCAGGATCGGCCGTTCCGGTTCCGGAGTGGATGTCGCGACGTGCTGCAGTGCGCGGCCGGGCCGGCCTTGCATCTCGGGCGCTGGATCGACGCCCGCGCCTTTCAGGATCGTCGGAAACAGGTCGAGCAAGTCCACCGGCGTCTCGCACACCGAAGAGCTGATCCCTGGCCCCGCGATCAGCATCGGCACCTTGACGCTCTCTTCATACAGGGTCGACTTGCCCCAGACGCCGCGGGCGCCGAGATTGTCGCCGTGGTCGGAGGTGTAGATGACCTGGGTGCAGTCTTCGAGTCCGGCCGCGTGTAGCGCATGGGTGATCTGTCCGACGTTGTGGTCGAGCCAGGTGCACAGGCCGTAGTAGGCGGTGAAGGCACGCAAGCGCTCGCCAGGGTCGCTGAAGCCCTCTTCGGAGCCCATGAAGTCGCAATACTCCTGCACCCACGGATGCCGCTGGTAGCCCGTCCCGGGATGGAGTTTGGGCTCGGGCAGCGCGCCGTTTGCGTACAGGTCGTAGAACGCATGTGGCACCACCAGCGGGAAGTGCGGTGCGACCAGGCCGATGTAGAGGACGAAGCCCTGGCCGGGGTCTTCACCGGCGCCCACCGCAGCATCGCTTCCTTGCGCGCGGCGACCCGCGTCCATCAACCAGTCGACCGCGCGCTGCGTCACCGCCCGGTCGTACTGTGTATAGGATGACTCGCCTGGTCCGATGCGCTCGCCGAGCATGCGCGGCCCGCCGTGGCGCGGTTTGTACGGGTTGCGGATCGAGGCCCATACCATGCCGTGGCCGCCGACCACATGCATCGGCAGATGCTCGGCATCGAAACCGGCAGGGTCTTCCTCGTTGCGGTAGTGCAGTTTGCCGATGCTCTCGACGCGAATGCGCTGGTCCTGAAGCACGTGCCCCCAACCGCGCTGCTCCCCGGTATAGGGCATCGCGTTGTCCCAGAGCCGCAGCGTGTGCACACGCATGCCTGTCGCGAAGGCCGCGCGCGCCGGCACGCAGATCGGGCTCGGTGTGTAGGCGTTGGTGAAGCGTACCCCGCGGCCGGCGAGCGCATCGAGGTGGGGCGTCTTGACGAAGGGGTGTCCCGAGCAGCCCATCATCCTCGGGTCGTGCTCGTCGGACATGATGACGACAACGTTCTTTCTGCTCACTCTTGTCTCCTGCAAACCTCTGTCATCGAGGGTGGACGAGACTTTGACCGTTTCCTGGCCGCCGATCCAATACCGTCTGCGCATACGCAGGTTTCATTTTTTCAGATGGCTCCGCTTCGCTCCCGGCGGCGGACGTGTCGTGGGCGCGCCGGCCAGGCGTCCTTGCAGCCGGCCTTCGAGCAGCAGCGCGTGCACCGTGTGCACGAGGGTGTCCCTGACCGCGACCGCCGCGGCGCCGAGTGGCCTGTCGTGTGGCCAGACGACCGCCTGAAGGCGGGTGAGCTCGGGCTCGAAGACCAGTTGGCCCGAGATCGTCTTGGCCGCGACCGCATCGCTGCAGGCGCTCGCCGGCATGATCGAATACGCCAGGCCTTCACGCACCACCGACACCAGCATGGCGGGGCTGTTGAGTTCATAACGCACGTCGAGCGGCATGCCGACCGCATCTGCCGCACGCTCGATGATCTTGCGCAGATCGTGTGCACCATCCGGTTCGGCGAGGGGCAGCTCCGCCACGTCTGCAAAGCGGATCCGCGAAGCCCGGCCACGCATGCCGGCGTAGGCGCCGAAGAGCATGAAGCGCTCCTCGAAGAGTGGCAGCGACTCCATGCCGGACAATTCCGAAGGGCTGGGCATCGCAGCGAGGTGCGCTTCGCCGGACTCGACCTGCGCCCGCACCGCGGAAGACAGGCCCTCCCGCACCGTCAGCTTCACATCGGGGAAGCGTTCGGCCGTCGCGCGCAGCAAGGGGGCGACCAGGATCCCGGCAAGCGAGCCTGCGATCGAGAGCCGTACGATGCCGGCCGGCCGCGCTTCGCGGCCGGCGAGCTGCTCCTTCAATGCGTCGGTGCGGGCGAGCAGATCGACCGCCTTGTCGAACAACATCTCGCCAGCGGGAGACAACTCGGCTCCTCGCGCGTGTCGCTTGAAGAGCACCGCGTCCAGATCCTCTTCGAGCGCGGAGATGTTCTGGCTCAGCGCCGACTGGGCGATGCTGAGGTGTTGTGCCGCACGCGAGAAGTTGCGGCTACGCGCGATCTCGACGAAATAGCGAAGCTGGCGCAGTGAGATGTTCATGGATCGGGCTTCGGTTCTGGGTGCTTGCGAGTATCGCGACAGGGTGCCCGTCTTCGCGTTCTCCGCGTTGACAGCGGTGCGCGCACCGGCTGAAACTGCTGCAATGATTGCACCCACCGAGTCCACCGCCGCCACCTCCCCCTATTTCACCGAGGAGCACGAGATGCTGCGCGCCACGCTGCGGCGTTTCATCGACGAGCGGGTGAAGCCGCAGGCGGAGGCCTGGGAGGAGAGCGGCTTCGTGCCGCGAGAGGTGCTGCGCGAGATGGGGCAGCTGGGTTTCCTGGGCATCCGCTTTCCGGCCCGCCACGGCGGCAGCGAACTCGACACCTTGTCGACCGTGGTGCTGGCAGAAGAGCTGGGCCGGTCGACCTTCGGCGGTTTTGCGGTGACGGTGCTGGTGCACACGGACATGGCAAGCCCGCACCTGCACCATGCCGGCACGCCGGCGCAGCAGGACCGCTACATGCCCGACATCATCGCCGGCAGGCGCATCGCCGCGGTGGCGATGACCGAGGCCGATGCGGGCTCCGACCTGGCCGGCATGCGTACGACGGCGCGGCGTGACGGGGGCGAGTGGGTGCTGAACGGCGCCAAGATGTTCATCACCAACGGCGTGCACGGCGACATCTTCTTCGTGGCCGCGAAAACCGGCGAGCCGGGGCGCAACCGCGACATCTCGATGTTCATCGTGGAGAAGGGCACGCCGGGGTTTCGTGTGGCGCGGCCGCTGAAGAAGCAGGGCTGGTTGTCCAGCGACACGGCCGAGCTGGTATTCGACGGCTGCCGCATCCCGGCGGAGAACCTGCTGGGCGTGGAGAACCGGGGTTTCCATGCGCTGATGCGCAACCTGCAGAACGAGCGCATCGTGCTCGGCGCACAGGCGATGGGCGAGGCGGCCAAGGCGATCGAGCTGGCCGTCGAGTGGACCACGCAGCGCAAGGCCTTCGGCGACACGCTGTGGTCCAAGCAGGCGATCCGGCAGCGGCTGGCGATGCGTGCAGCCCAGGTCGAGGCCGCGCAGGCGCTGGTCTACGCCACGGCCTGGCGCGATGCGCAGGGCCAGCAGGTGACCAAGGAGGTGTCGATGGTCAAGGCGCTGTGCGGCACGCTGGTCAACGAGGTGATGTACGACTGCCTGCAGTTCCACGGCGGCATGGGCTACATCCGCGAGACGGCGATCGAGCGCATGGCGCGTGATGCGCGCATCCAGGCGATCGGCGGTGGCGCGACCGAGGTGATGCTCGAGGAAGTCGCCAAACGCATGACTTGAACAGGCCCTAGCTGCCCCAGCCTTTGGGCCGGCGCCGCGCGTCCTGCTCCTCGCGCTCCTTCGCCAGTTGTTCCTCGAGCTGGATGCGGCCCTGCCGGGCGACCGAGATGAGTTTGGCGCGGTCCTTGCGGTGCGGGAACATCTCTTCGAACAGCGCGATGTTGTGCGTGCGGAAACGCATCGCGCTCTGGCGCGCTTCGTGGGTCGGGTAGCCCAGCAGTTCGAGCACGCTGCGGGCGCTGCGCAGGCTGGACTCGAAGAGTTCGCGTTCGACCAGCGTGACGCCGCGGTCGCGCAGCTCGTACCAGTGGGGCACGTCGCGCGCGCGGGCCACGATCTGCAGTTGCGGGAAGTTCTCGCGGGCGACGTCGACGATCTTCAAGGACTGGTCCTTGTCGTCGACCGCGACGATCAGCACCTTGGCGGTGGCCGCGCCCGAGATGCGCAGCAGGTCCAGGCGCGTGGCGTCGCCGTAGAACGGCCGGAAGCCGAACGGCCGGATCGCGTCGATCATGTCGGCGTCGTGCTCCAGCACCGTGCACGAGAAGCCCTCGGCGAACAGCAGCCGGCCGACGATCTGGCCGTAGCGGCCGAAGCCGGCGATGATGATCGGCGCCTCCTGTTGCTCGGAGATCTCTTCCATCGCCGGAGTCTCGCAGTTGGCAAAGCGCGGCAGCACCAGCTTGTCGACCAGCACCAGCAGCAGCGGGCTCAGCAGCATCGACAGCGCCACCGCGCCGATCAGCAGCGACGACAGCTCGGATGTGATCACGCGCGCGCCGGTGGCGGCCTGGAACACGACGAACGCGAACTCGCCGCCTTGCGCCAGCAGCACCGCGAACACCGGCCGCTCCTGGAACGGCACGTTCACGGCGCGGGCCAGGCCATAGATCATCACCAGCTTGATGGCCAGGAAGCCGAGCAGGATCAGCGCCATCGTGCCGGGCGAGCGGATCAGCACGCCGAAGTCGATGCTCATGCCGACGGCGATGAAGAACAGGCCGAGAAACAGGCCCTTGAACGGCTCGATGTCGGTCTCGAGCTCGCGCCGGTACTCGCTTTCGGCCAGCAGCACGCCGGCGAGAAAGGCGCCCAGCGCCATCGACAGCCCGACCAGCTGCATCAGCGAGGCGATGCCCACCACCAGCAGCAGCGAGGCGGCCGTGAAGATCTCGGGCGTCTTGCTGCGCGCGATCCAGCTGAACAACGGGCGCAACAGCAGGCGGCCGCCGAGCACGATGCCGGCGATCACGCCGACGATCTTGAGCGCCTCGATCACCTGGTTGCCTTCGGCCGCATCGCTGGCCGCACTGCCCAGCAGCGGCATCAGCGCCAGGATCGGAATGGCCGCCACGTCCTGGAACAGCAGGATCGAGAACCCGGCCTGGCCGCTCTTCGTGCCCATCAGGTTGCGCTCGGCCAGCACCTGCAGCGCGATGGCGGTGGACGACAGCGCCAGGCCCAGCGCCGCGACCAGTGCGGTCTTCCACGGCGTGCCGGCCATGTAGGCGACCAGGAAGATCGCCACGGCACAGGTCAGCACCTGCGCCGTGCCCCAGCCGAAGATCGGGCGGCGCAGGCTCCACAGCCGCTTGGGTTCGAGTTCGAGGCCGATCAGGAACAGCATCAGCACGACGCCGAATTCGGCGAAATGCAGGATGTCCTGTACGTTGCTGACCAGGCCCAGGCCCCAGGGGCCGATGGCCATGCCGGCGGCCAGGTAACCGATGATCCCGCCCAGGCCGAGCGCCTTGCTGACGGGCACGGCGATGACCGCCGCACTGAGGTAGATGAAGCTGTTGACCAGCCAGACGGGCGCGTGTTCCATGCGGTGTGCTTTCGGCGAAGGCGGGGGTCAGCGGCTGTGGGCGAGGTCGGATGACGAGTGCAGCGAGGCCGACGCATCGGCCGCATCCGCGGCGTCCTGTGCATCGTCGGCGGCGGGGCGCGCGACCCAGCGCGGATACGTCTCCAGCCGCTCGCGGAACAGCTGGAGGTGGGCCGCCACCTCGTTGCGCCCGACGCTGTGGGCGCCGTGCAGCACCAGCGGCGGCAGGAACCGCATGCCGCACAGTGCCGCGGTCTGCTCGTACGGGGGCAGGAAAGCGTCGAACGGATAACGGTTGTAGCTGGCGGCGTGGTAGGAGTCCTCGGGGCCGCCGGTCGTCGCGACCAGCCACAGGTCCTTGCCGCGCAGCGCCGTGCCCGGGCTGCCTTCGGGGGCCTGTTCGGCCGAGCCCGCTTCGGCCGAGGCTGCGCCGTAGGCCCAGCCATAGGTCAGCACCTCGTCGAACCACAGCTTCTGCAGCGCCGGCATCGAATACCACTGGATCGGGTGCATCAGGATCACCAACTGCGCCGCCTCGACGCGGGCCTGCTCGGCGGGCACGTCGATGAAGTAGTCGGGGTAGCTGCTGTAGAGGTCCTGGATGTCGAGCCTGGCGTCGGGCAGTGCGGCGGCGATCGCCTTGGCGGCGGTGAACAGCTTCTGGTTCACCCGCGAATCGCGCCAGCTGGGGTGTGCGGCGATCAGGTAGATGTTGCTGCCGGTGTTGGAATCTTGAATATCTGGCATGCCGCTAACATAGCGCAAAGTGGTGGAGTGTCGGTCAGAGGGTCCTGCTCACGGAGGAATTCATGCCGGTCGTCGTTGTTGCCAATCCCAAGGGGGGCGTCGGAAAGTCGACGCTCGCCACCAATATTGCCGGCTATTTCGCCTCGCAGGGCCATTCGGTGATGCTGGGCGATGCCGATCGCCAGCAGTCGTCGCGGCTGTGGCTCGGGTTGCGTCCGGACGCTGCCCGCCTGATCAGCACCTGGGAGATGAACGCCGACCTGATCGTCAAGCCGCCCAAGGGCACCAGCCACGTCGTCATCGACACGCCTGGCGGACTGCATGGCTGGCGCTTCAACGACGTGATGAAGCTGGCCGACAAGCTGATCGTGCCGCTGCAGCCCAGCGTGTTCGACATCTTCGCGACGCGCGGTTTCCTCGACGATCTGGCGGCCAGCAAACGCGGCGACAAGCTGCAGATCGGCATCGTCGGCATGCGGGTGGACGGGCGCACGCTGGCGGCCGACAAGCTGCGCGAGTACGTCGACAGCCTGGGGCTGCCGGTGCTGGGCTACCTGCGCGACACGCAGAACTACGTGCACCTGGCGGCGCGCGGGCTGACGCTGTTCGACGTAACGCCGAGCCGGGTCGAGAAGGACCTGGAGCAGTGGCGCCCGCTGTGCGACTGGCTGGATAAGGCTTAGGCCCGCCCCCAGTCTGCGCGCACTGCGTGTCGCTCCGCCAATCCCCGGCCGGGGGCAACACCTGCGGCCGGGCAAAGCCCGTTCCGCGGTGTTCTCGAAGGAACTGTGGCGAGGCATGTGTGCCGCTGGCGCAGCCGGGACACGCCGGCCCGGCCTGACGGCGCTATATTGCCGCCATGAAAACCTTCAGCACTCTCTCCGAAGTGGCTGCGCTGGTGGGCCAGGAGGTCGCGGTCAGCGACTGGACCACCATCACGCAGGAACAGGTCAACCAGTTCGCCGAGGCGACCGGCGACCACCAATGGATCCATGTCGACGTGGAGCGCGCCAAGGCCGGCCCGTTCGGCGCGCCGATCGCGCACGGCTTTCTCACCTTGTCGCTGCTGCCGAAGTTCTTCGCCAGCGCGATGCACATCGAGCAGTCGAAGATGGGCGTGAACTACGGCCTGAACAAGGTGCGGTTCATGACCCCGGTGCCCGTGGGCAGCCGCCTGCGCGCGCGGATGACGCTGCAGAAATGCGACCCGATCGACAACGCCGGTGTGCAGATGGTGTGGGAGGTCACGGTCGAACTCGAGGGCCACACCAAACCCGCCTGCGTGGCCGAGTCGGTCGTGCGGCGCTACTAGGCTGGGGCCGACCTTGCGTCGCATCTCCCGTGGATAGGCTGCTTTCGATGCGCGTGTTCCAGCGCGTCATTGACGAGGGGGGCTTCGCGGCGGCGGCGCGTGCGCTGGAGATGTCGCCGGCGGTGGTGACGCGGCTGATCACCGACCTGGAGCAGCACCTGGGCACGCGGCTGATCCAGCGCACCACGCGCCGCCTGTCGCTGACCGACGCCGGCGACGCCTACCTGCAGCGCGTGCGCCATGTGCTGCACGAGATCGAGGATGCCGAGGCCGAGGCGGCGGAGAGTGCGAGCGAACTGCGCGGCACGCTGCGGGTGCTGGCGACGCCGGTGCTGGCCTCCTACTACCTGGCGCCACGCGTCGCGCACTGGCTGCAGCGCCATCCCAAGGTGGCGCTCGACCTGGTGCTGGACGACTTTCCGCAGAACCGGGTCGAGGAATTCGACGTCACCTTCATGGTGGTGGAGGAGGGCTACAACGCCAGCGTGGTGGCACGCCCGCTGATCACCACCGAATGGATCGCCTGTGCGTCGCCGGCCTACCTGAAGCGGGCCGGTAAACCCAAGACCCCGCAGGATCTGCACCAGCACGCCTACCTGCGGTTTCCGTGGCAGTCGAGCACGCAGTCGGGCAAGCGCCTGCGGCTGTTTCCCGCCCAAGGCGGCGGCGAGACGGTCGAGGTCGATGCGCCGGTGGTGCTGCAGTCGCTCAATTTCGACGTGCTGCATCGCGCGGCGGTCGACGGTGCCGGCGTTGCCATGTTGTCCAAGCTGCTGGTGGCGCCGGACCTGGAAAGCGGGCAACTCGTCCAGGTGCTGCCCGACTGGGTGGCCGGGCGCCTGACGATCTACGTGGCGCTGCCCACACGCACGCTGATGCCGGCGCGCACCCGGGCTTTCATGGATTTCGTGAAGGAGAGCGCAGCCAGCAGCAGCCCGCCCCGCGCGACCATCGCCGACCGGCGCATCGCGCGAAGGTCTTGATCCCCCGCGCTGGCGTTGGACTCAGGCCGGCTCGGCCTGGGCGCCGCCGAAGCCGCACTGGCGCCAGGCTTCGAACACCGTGACGGCCACCGCGTTCGATAGGTTCAGGCTGCGCTGACCGGCCCGCATCGGCAGCCGCAGCCGCTGGGCCGGTGCGAAGCTGTCGCGCAGCGCCGGCGCCAGGCCCCGTGTTTCCGAACCGAACACGAACCAGTCGCCCGGTTGAAAGACCGTGCCGTGCACCGGCCGGCTACCGCGGGTCGTCATCGCGAACAGGCGCTGCGGATCGGGCTGCATGGCGGCGAGCAGCGCCTGCCAGTCGGCGTGACGGCGCACGTCGGCGTACTCGTGGTAGTCGAGCCCGGCCCGGCGCATGTGTTTGTCGTCCATCGAGAAGCCCAGCGGCTCCACCAGGTGCAGCGTGCAGCCGGTATTGGCCGACAGGCGGATCACGTTGCCCGTGTTGGGGGGAATCTCGGGTTCGACCAGGACGATGTGGAACATGCCGGCATTGTGCGCGGGGCCGGCAACTCAGTCCTTCGGTGTGCGGGCCAGCACCAGCGCGGTGATGCGGGCGGCGCCGGCCGTGCGCAAGGTCTCGGCGGCGGCGAACAGCGAGGCGCCGCTGGTCATCACGTCGTCGACCAGCACGACGTCGCGGCCGGGCAGCGTGGCACTGCGCAGCGGTTCCACCGCGAAGGCGCCGCGCACGTTGCGCGCGCGCTCCGCGACGCCGAGCGCCGTCTGCGCCGGGGTGTCGCGGATGCGCAGCAGCAGATGGGCATCGGTCTTGGCGGGTGCCAGCCGGCGCGCCAGTTCCAGCGCCTGGTTGAAGCCGCGCTGGCGCAGGCGCTCGGCGGACAGCGGCATCGGCACGACCAGGTCGCAGCGGTCGAGCGTGGGTTCGATCCACGGTGCATGGCGCATCAGCTCGGCCAGCGCCGCCGCCCAGCCCGGCTCGTTGCGGAACTTGAAGCGGCCGATGCAGCCCGACCACGGGTAGGCGTAGGCCACTGCCGTGAAGCAGCCGTCGAGCGGCGGCGGCTGGCGGATGCAGGCGCCGCACTGCGTGGCGCCGCCGGTCGTGGGCAGCGCGCAGGTGCGGCAGCGGGCGACCGGCTGCGCGAACCGCTGCACGCAGGCTTCGCACACCGGCTGGGCTGGCCAGGCGCGGCACACGCTGCACTGGCTGGGCAGGCCGGCCAGGGCCGAGGCGAGCAACGTGCGGAGCATCGGGTCAATATACTCGCGGCGCCAGCCTCTCTCGTCATGTCCAGCGAACGCCCCCCCACGATCGATCCCGCCGCAGCCGAACGCTGGGCGATGCAGCCTGTGCAGACCGCGCCCTGGCTGCACGAGGAGGTCGCGGGCCGCATGGCCGAGCGCCTGCAGTGGATCATGCAGAAGCCGACCGCCTGGGCACACTGGTCGGCCATGCGCGGCGGGCTGCAGTCGCATGCGGCGCTGCTGGAACGTTACCCACAGGCGGCCTGCTACGTGGTCGAGACCTTGCCCGCACTGGCGCAGCAGGCCATCGCCGCGAGCGCCAAGCCCTGGTGGAAGCTCGGGCGCTGGACCGGGCCCCAGCAGCACGCGGGTGTGCCGCCCGACGCCGGAGTGCAGATGGTCTGGGCCAACATGCTGCTGCACCAGGTGGGTGATCCGCAGGCGCTGATCGCGCAGTGGCACCGGGCGCTGGAAGTCGATGGTTTCCTGATGTTCTCATGCCTCGGCCCCGACACGGTGCAGGAACTGCGTGGCCTGTACCAGCACCTGGGCTGGCCGCCGCCGGGGCACGCGTTCACCGACATGCACGATTGGGGCGACATGCTGGTGCATGCCGGTTTCGCCGAGCCGGTGATGGACATGGAACGGATCCGCCTGACCTACGAGACGCCGGCCCGGCTGTTGCAGGATTTGCGCGAACTCGGGCGCAACCTGCACCCGCATCGCTTCGGCGGGCTGCGTGGCCGGCAGTGGCGTGCGCGGCTCGACGCGGAACTCGTGCGCCGGCTGGCCGACGCGCAGGAGCAGGGCCGCCTGCCGCTGACCTTCGAGATCATCTATGGCCACGCGTTCAAACCGAAGCCGAAGATCCGTGTCAGCGCGCACAGCGCGGTGTCGCTGCAGGACATGCGCGACATGCTGCAGCGAGGGCCGCAGAAGCCGGATTGACGCGCGCGCAACACTCGCGCGGCGAGGTCCGGAGCGGTCCTTTACGGGGGTAAAGCACGGCTACAATGAAGGGTTGGAAAAACTTGACGGTACTCCCCACGCATTGGATCTGGTGGTTCACGGGGCCGGTTGGCGGCCCGAGACCTGCCTTGTTTTGTGAGCGTCATCCGTGTCGAAACTGGTATTTCGCTTCGCCACAGTTTCAGGCCAGAACATCCACTGGTTCCTGAAGCGCAACTGCTCGGTCACACCGGCCCAATTGGGCTGGCTGTATGGATCGATCTGCGTGGTGTCTCTGGGTATTGGTGCGTTTTTCTGGCTGCAGGGTGCGAAGCTGATCCTGCCGTTCACCTGGCTCGAGTTGATCGTGGTCGGGGCGGCATTTATGGTCTATGCGCGCCACGCGGCCGATGGCGAGAAGATTTCGTTGCAGGGCGGCCGGCTGGTGGTCGAGCTCGAAACTGCGGGCCGGCTCGAGCGGGCGGAGTTTCGGCGGGAGTGGGTGCGTATCGAGCCCAAGATCGGCGACCGGTCGCTGATCGAGGTGTCTGGACAGGGGCAGTCCGTCGAGGTCGGACGCTACGTGAGCCCGGAGTTGCGGCTGGCACTGGCCCGCGAGATCCGGATGGCCGTGCGTGGCGCCTGAGCGGTGGAGTTCATTGAGGTTGAAGAAGTAAAGACGATGAAAATGATCTGGAACAAGTTGACTTCCCTGCTCCCGGCCGCCGCCGCCTCGACCGGCGCATGGCTCGGCACCGCAGCCTATGCGGTCAACGATCTGCCGGGCGGTCCCGCAGTACGCCAACTCAACCTGCCGCCGCCGGTGACCCGCATCGCTGCCGAGCAGCAGTGGCTGCACTGGTTCATGCTGATCGTCTGCACCGTGATCTTCGTCGCGGTGTTTGGCGTGATGTTCTATTCGATCTGGAAGCACCGCAAGTCGGTCGGCCACAAGGCGGCCAACTTCCACGAGTCGGTCACCGTCGAGATCATCTGGACCATCGTGCCTTTCGTCATCGTGATCCTGATGGCGCTGCCGGCGACCAAGGTGGTCGTGGCGCTGAAGGACACCACCAATGCCGACCTGACCATCAAGGCCACCGGCATGCAGTGGAAGTGGGGTTACGACTACATCAAGGGCGAGGGTGAAGGCATCGGCTTCGTGTCCACGCTCGACAGCACGCAACGTGCGATGTCCAACAACGGTGGCCCGAAGAACGGCGAAGTGGTCGACGACTACCTGCTGAAGGTCGACAACGCCCTGGTCGTGCCGGTCGACAAGAAGGTCCGCATCATCACCACCGCCAACGACGTGATCCACGCCTTCATGGTGCCGGCCTTCGGCATCAAGCAGGACGCGATTCCCGGCTTCGTGCGCGACACCTGGTTTCGCGCCGAGAAGATCGGCAGCTACTACGGCCAGTGCGCCGAGCTGTGCGGCAAGGAGCACGCCTACATGCCGATCCACGTGAAAGTGGTTTCGGCGGAGGACTACACGAAGTGGGTCGACGGCGAAAAGAAGAAGATGGCCGCGAAGCTCGACGACCCGACCAAGGTCTGGACGCTGGACGACATCACCAAGCGCGGCGAGCGCGTCTATGCGGCCAACTGCGCTGCCTGCCACCAGGCCAACGGCAAGGGTGCCGGCCCGATCAAGCCGCTCGACGGCGCGGCCGTGGTGCTCGACGCCGACCACAACAAGCAGATCCACGTGCTGCTGAACGGCCAGAACAACGGTGCGATGCCGTCGTGGAAGCAATTGAGCGACACCGACATCGCCGCCGTCATCAGCTACACCAAGAACAACTGGTCCAACAAGACCGGTCAGCTCGTCCAGCCCGCAGAAGTGCTGGCCCAGCGCGGCAAGTGATCCGCGGCTCCCACGATTAAGAAGACATTCAAGGAAGATTCATGAGCGCAGTCCTCGATCCTCACGGCGCCGCGCACGGCGACCACGCGCATGACGACCACCATGGGGCGCCCCATGGCTGGCGGCGCTGGGTGTTCGCGACCAACCACAAGGACATTGGCACGCTGTATCTGCTGTTCAGCTTCACGATGCTGATGATCGGCGGCGTGCTGGCCTTGCTGATCCGCGCCGAACTGTTCCAGCCCGGGCTGCAACTGGTCAACCCCGAGCTGTTCAACCAGCTCACCACGATGCACGGGCTGATCATGGTGTTCGGCGCCATCATGCCGGGCTTCGTCGGCTTCGCGAACTGGATGATCCCGCTGCAGATCGGCGCCGGCGACATGGCGTTCGCGCGCATGAACAACTTCAGCTTCTGGCTGATGATCCCGGCCGCTGCGATGCTGGTGGGCTCGTTCTTCATGCCCGGCGGCGCCCCCGCTGCGGGCTGGACGCTGTACGCGCCGCTGACGCTGCAAATGGGCCCGTCGATGGACGCCGGCATCTTCGCGATGCACATCCTGGGCGCGTCGTCGATCATGGGTTCGATCAACATCATCGTGACCATCCTGAATATGCGCGCGCCCGGCATGACGCTGATGAAGATGCCGATGTTCTGCTGGACCTGGCTGATCACCGCCTACCTGCTGATCGCCGTGATGCCGGTGCTGGCCGGCGCCATCACGATGACGCTGACCGACCGCCACTTCGGCACCAGCTTCTTCAACCCCGCGAGCGGCGGCGACCCGGTGATGTACCAGCACATCTTCTGGTTCTTCGGCCACCCCGAGGTCTACATCATGATCTTGCCGGCCTTCGGCATCGTCAGCCAGATCGTGCCGGCGTTCGCCCGCAAGCGGCTGTTCGGCTACGCGTCGATGGTCTATGCCACGTCGTCGATCGCGATCCTGAGCTTCATCGTCTGGGCGCACCACATGTTCACGACCGGCATGCCGGTGACGGGCCAGCTGTTCTTCATGTACGCGACGATGCTGATCGCCGTGCCGACGGCCGTGAAGATCTTCAACTGGATTGCGACGATGTGGCAGGGCTCGATGACGTTCGAGACGCCGATGCTGTTCGCGGTGGGCTTCATCTTCGTGTTCACGATGGGTGGCTTCACCGGCCTGATCCTGGCGATGGCGCCGATCGACATCCAGCTGCAGGACACCTATTACGTGGTGGCGCATTTCCACTACGTGCTGGTGGCAGGTTCGCTCTACGCGATGTTTGCCGGCTACTACTACTGGTCGCCCAAGTGGACCGGCGTGATGTACAACGAGACGCGCGGCAAGATCCATTTCTGGTGGTCGCTGATCGCGTTCAACGTGACCTTCTTCCCGATGCACTTCCTGGGTCTGGCCGGCATGCCGCGCCGCTACGCCGACTACCCGATGCAGTTTGCCGACTTCAACGCGATCGCTTCGGTCGGTGCGTTCGCCTTCGGTCTGGCGCAGGTGTACTTCTTCCTGTTCATCGTGCTGCCCACGATGCTGGGCAAGGGTGAGAAGGCTCCGCAAAAACCTTGGGAAGCCGCAGAAGGCCTGGAGTGGGAAGTTCCCTCGCCGGCGCCGTTCCACACCTTCGAGAACCCGCCCAAGCTCGACGCTACGGCGAGCCGCATCGTTGCCTGATGGCGCACGCCATGACGCCTGAGCAGAAAAAGCACAACCTGCGCACCGCCCTGATCCTGGCGTCGGTGGCCGTGGTGTTTTTCGTGGGCTTCGTGGTCAAGATGGTCCTGCTCAGCAGATAAGACCCGAATCCCGCCATGAGCCTTCGAAGCGCCAACGTCAGCATGGTGGGCAAGCTCGCCGTGGTCGCGGCCGGCATGTTCGCCTTCGGTTATGCGTTGGTCCCCTTGTACAACGCGATCTGCGAGATGACGGGCATCAACATCCTGTCGCTGGCCGAGCGCCAGGTGCCGGGCGGCGGCACGGCGGGCCGCGATGTGAAGATTCCGGGCAATTCGCAGGTGGACACCAGTCGCACGATCACGGTCGAATTCGACGCCAACGCGCGCGGCCCCTGGGAGTTCAGGCCGGCGATGCGCTCGATGCAGGTGCACCCCGGTGAGCTGGCCCAGGTGATGTACGAATTCCAGAACGTGCAGAACCGCCGCATGGCGGCGCAGGCGATTCCGAGTTATGCGCCGCGGCAGGCCGCTGCGCATTTCAACAAGGTCGAGTGCTTCTGCTTCAACCAGTACACGCTCGACCCGGGTGAGAAGAAGCAGTGGCCGGTGGTCTTCGTGATCGACCCCAAGCTGTCGAAGGACGTGACGACGATCACGCTGTCCTATACCTTCTTCGAGGTGGGCGGCAAGACGCCGGCCGCACCCGAGTCGACGCCCACGGTCGATGCACGCACGCACGTGGATGCGGGGCAGGGCTCGTGAGCACGTCGATCTGGCGCACGGTGAAGGCGGTCGGCTGGTCGTTCTTCGGCATCCGGCAGCGTGCGGCGTCCGACGAGGACATGGCGCGCATTAGCCCGATGCAATTGGTGGGTGTGGGATTGGCGGCGGTTTTCGTGCTGGTGCTGGCGCTGATCGGGCTGGTCAACTGGGTGGTGGCGCAGTAGCCGGCACCGGAATCGAACAAGTTAAAGAGAGTAGGAGCTGACATGAGTTCAACCGCGCACGGCGCAACCCCTTATTACTTCGTCCCCGGGCCCTCGCGGCATCCGGCGATGGCGGCACTGGGGCTGTTCTTCGTGATCCTGGGTGCTGGCCAATGGATCAATGGCGTCGACTGGGGCAAGTACTCGCTGATGTTCGGCCTGCTGTTCTGGTGGGTGGTGCTGTACCAGTGGTTCCGCGATGCCGTGGGCGAAAGCCAGGCCGGCCTGTACGGGCACAAGATCGACCTGTCGTTCCGCTGGAGCATGAGCTGGTTCATCTTTTCCGAAGTGATGTTCTTCGGCGCGTTCTTCTCCGCGCTGTGGTGGATGCGCGCGCACTCGGTGCCGGCCCTGGGCAGCCTCGACAACGCCTTGCTCTGGCCCGACTTCAAGGCCGTATGGCCCAGCCTGGCCGCCGGTGTGACGGCGTCGCCCGCGGGCATCGTCGAGCCGTTCACGACGATGACGCCGTTCTGGTTGCCGACGATCAACACCGCGCTGCTGTTGAGCTCGGGCGTCACGCTGACCATCGCGCACCACGCACTGCAGAAGGGCGAGCGCAGCAAGACGATCGCGTTCATGTGGATGACCGTGGTGCTCGGCATCGTCTTCCTGTTCGTGCAGGGCTACGAATATGCGCATGCCTACAGTGAACTGAATCTGAAGCTGACCTCGGGTGCCTATGGGTCCACATTCTTCCTGCTGACCGGGTTCCACGGGTTCCACGTGTTCGTCGGCATGCTGATGCTGCTGTTCATCACGCTGCGGCTGATGAAGGGCCATTTCACCGCCGAACGCCACTTCGGCTTCGAAGGTGCCGCCTGGTACTGGCACTTTGTCGACGTGGTCTGGCTGGGTCTGTATGTGCTGGTGTACTGGCTCTGACACCCGACCCCGCACTCTCGAAAAGGCCGCGCAGCGGCCTTTTTATTTGCCGGCGGGAATTCCCGTCGGGTGCAGGTAACCCAGCTTCCAGCCGACCAGGATGCAGATGAACAGCAGGATCGAGAAACCGACCCGGAACGCCAGTGCGCGCGCCATGTGGTTCGGTCTGGGTTTGCCGTCGGCCTCGGTCGTGCGGCCGCCACGCAGCATGAAATACAGCGCGGCGCCCAGGCTGCAGAGAATGGCCGCGAAGGCGGCCAGGGCGATATAGGTCATGCAGGGCATTATCCGGTGAGCCCGAAGGCGCGTTTCTGGTGGACCACGCTGGCCGTGGTGGCCGGAGTGGCCGTCACCGCGTCGCTCGGCCGCTGGCAGTTGTCGCGCGCGGCCGAGAAAGAGGCGTTGCAGGCGGCGATCGACAGCCGCGCTGCGTTGCCACCGATCGGCGCCGAACACCTGACGGCCGGCGCTGACACGGCTGCCTTGCTGTACCGTCCGGTGCATCTGCGTGGCCGCTGGATCAGCGAGCGCACGGTGTTCCTCGACAACCGCCAGATGCATGGCCAGCCGGGTTTTTTCGTCGTCACGCCGCTGCAACTTCAGGACAGTCCGGCGGTCGTACTGGTGCAGCGCGGCTGGCTGCAGCGCAACTTCATCGACCGTACGGCGCTGACGCCGGTGCCGACGCCGTCGGGCACCGTCGACGTGGAGGGCCGGTTGACGCCACCGCCAGCGAGGCTATATGCCTTCAAGGGGGAGGACCAAGGGGCGATCCGGCAGAATCTCGACCTGGCTGCGTTCGGCGCCGAGACCGGGCTGGCGCTGCTGCCGGTCTCGGTGCAGCAGACGGGGCAGGACGCATCGGGTCTGCAGCGCGCGTGGTCCTCACCCCAGACCGGTGTGGAAAAACATTATGGTTATGCATTTCAGTGGTTCGGGCTCAGCGCCCTGCTGACGGGTCTTTATGTCTGGTTCCAATTCGTCCGACGCCCACGCCGTGCGCGCGGCGCTCCCCATGCCTGATCTCGACCAGCCGTTGGGCTTGACGGTCCATTCGCTGCCGACCCCGCGGGAGGCCGTCGATGCCGCTGGCCGCCGCACGACCGCTGGACGCTGGAAGATGCTGGCCGTGCTGCTGATCTGCGCCGCACCGGTGATCGCGTCGTACTTCACCTATTACGTGCTCCGGCCCGAAGGCCGCCGCAATTTCGGCGAACTGGTGCAGCCGCAACGCCCGTTGCCGGCGCTGACGGCGACGGCGCTGGAAGGCGGCAGCGTCGATCTGCGCTCCCTGAAGGGCCAGTGGCTGCTGGTCAGCGTGGCGGGCGGCGCGTGCGACGCAGGCTGCGAGCAGCATCTGTACCTGCAGCGCCAGCTGCGCGAGAGCCTGGGCAAGGAGAAGGAGCGCGTCGACTGGGTCTGGCTGGTCAGCGACAGCGCGCCGATCCAGCCGGCCTTGCGGCCGGCGCTGAAAGGCGCGACGGTCCTGCGCGTGCCGCAGGCCGAGCTGTCGCAGTGGCTGGCACCGGCTGCGGGCCGGCAGTTGCAGGACCACCTGTACGTCGTCGATCCGATCGGCAACTGGATGATGCGGTTTCCGGCGGGCCTCGACCTCGAAGGCGCGGCCAAGGGCAAGCGCGACCTCGACCGCTTGCTGCGTGCGTCGTCCGCTTGGGATGAGGCTGGTCGATAGCATGTTGCCCGTCCTCCGTCTTCGCGCAAGAGTCTTCGCAAGCCCGATCGACCGATGAGCACGACCGCCTCCTACGACTGGGCACCGCTCGCGCGCATGATGCTGCTGGGCGTGGTGATCGCGCTCGGGCCGCTGGCCTGGGTCTGGTCGCGCCACCAGCGTGCGTCGACCGGCAGGCGCTTGCAGGCGCTGACCGTGCTCACGCTGTTCCTGACCTTTGACCTCGTGCTGTTCGGCGCCTTCACGCGCCTGACGGACTCCGGCCTGGGCTGCCCCGACTGGCCCGGCTGCTACGGCAACGCGAGCCCGATCGGCGCCAGCACCGAGATCTCCGCCGCGCAGACGGCGATGCCGACCGGCCCGGTGACGCACACCAAGGCCTGGATCGAGATGGTCCACCGCTACCTCGCCACCGCCGTGGGCGTGCTGATCCTGACGCTCGCCGCCGCAAGCTGGTGGGAGCGCCGCCGTGGTGCGGCGGGGCGCGCGGTGGCGAGCCCGTGGCTGCCCACGTGGACGCTGCTCTGGGTCTGCCTGCAGGGTGCGTTCGGCGCCTGGACCGTGACGATGAAGCTGTTTCCGGTGATCGTGACGCTGCACCTGATCGGCGGCATCGTGTTGCTGGTGCTGCTGTGCGCGCAGGCGGCGAGCCACGCAGTGGCCAACGGCACGCTGGCGCGGGCGACGATCCCGCCGGCGTTGCGCCACCTGCTGCTGGCCACCTGTGTGCTGGTGGCGTGCCAGATCGCGCTGGGCGGCTGGGTCAGCACCAACTACGCCGTGCTGGCCTGCAACGCGTTTCCGACCTGCCAGAACAGCTGGTGGCCGGACATGGATTTCACGCAGGCATTCCAGGTGTGGCGGCCGCTGGGCCGGCTGCCGGATGGCAGCCACATCACCTTCGCGGCCTTGACGGCGATCCACTACACGCACCGGCTGCTGGCCTATGCCGTGCTCGCGGCGCTGGGCGTGCTGGCGTGGCGCATGGCGCGGCTCGACGCGCTGCGTCCGGTGGCGCGCTGGATCGCCGGCATCGCGTTGTGGCAATTCGCCACCGGCCTGGGCAACGTGGTGCTGGACTGGCCCCTGGCGGCTGCGGTGTCGCACACCGGGGGCGCGGCGGCGCTGGCGCTGGTGCTGACCTGGGCCGTGTGCGGCACAACGCGCGCCACAGGCCAGCGCCATGCGCCACGCGCGTTCAACATGGCAGGACTATCCCGATGAGCGCAGCAGATTCCAGCGCCGACACCTCCGGCCTCAAGGTGGCCCACGCATCGCGTGTGCGGCAGTTCTATTCACTGACGAAACCGCGCGTGGTGCAGTTGATCGTGTTCTGCGCGCTGATCGGCATGGTGCTGGCCGTGCCCGGCTTGCCGACGCTGGCCGAGCTGCGCCTGGCGGCGCTGGCGTGCCTGGGCATCTGGCTGGTGGCCGGCGCGGCGGCGGCCTTCAATTGCCTGGTCGAGAAAGGCATCGATGCGCGCATGAAGCGGACGGCGTGGCGCCCGACCGCGAGGAACGAGCTCGGCGACCTGCAGACTCTGCTGTTTTCGGCGGTGCTGTGTGTGGCCGGCTCGGTCTTGCTGTATGTCTGGGTCAACCCGCTGACGATGTGGCTGACCTTTGCCACCTTTGTCGGCTACGCGGTGGTCTACACGGTGATCCTGAAGCCGCTGACGCCGCAGAACATCGTGATCGGTGGCGCTTCGGGCGCGATGCCGCCGGTGCTGGGCTGGGCGGCGATGACGGGCGATGTCGGTCCCGAGGCGCTGATCCTGTTCCTGATCATCTTCCTGTGGACACCGCCGCACTTCTGGGCCTTGGCGCTGTACCGCGTCGAGGACTACCGCAAGTCCGGCCTGCCGATGCTGCCGGTCACCCATGGCAATGCATTCACGCGGCTGCAGGTGTTTCTCTACACGCTGGTGTTGTTCGCCGCCTGCCTGCTGCCGTTCGTGTACGGCATGAATTCGTGGCTGTACCTGGTCGCGGCCATCGTGCTGAACCTGGGCTTCTGCGCCTACGCTTTCCGTCTGTGGCGCGCGTATTCCGACGCGCTGGCCCGCAAGACCTTTCGTTTTTCCCTGATCCACCTGAGCGCGCTGTTCGCTGCGTTGCTGCTGGATCACTACCTGGTGGTCAACTGATGTCCAGACGTGTCGTGTTGCGTTCGATGGGTGGCCTTGCACTGGCTTGCGTGGGGGCGGGTTGGTTGGCGGCCTGCTCCGAGAAGAAACCGAATTTCGGTGCAGTGGACATCACCGGCGCCGACTACGCGCGCGACTTCAAGCTGACCGACCACAACGGCCAGGTGCGCAGCCTGGGCGACTTCAAGGGCAAGGTCGTCGTCGTGTTCTTCGGCTACACGCAGTGCCCGGACGTCTGCCCGACCTCGATGGCCGAACTGGCGCAGGTGAAGAAGATGCTCGGCGCCGATGGCGACAAGCTGCAAGGCCTGTTCGTCACCGTCGACCCGGAGCGCGACACGCCGGAGGTGCTGAAGGCCTACATGACCAACTTCGACCCGAGTTTTCTGGCCTTGATCGCCTCGCCGGAACAGCTGGCCGCGCTGGCCAAGGACTTCAAGGTTTATTACAAGAAGGTCGAGGGCAAGACGGCCACCAGCTACACGATGGACCATTCCGCGGGCAGCTACATCTACGACCCGCAAGGCCGGCTCAGGCTGTATTCGCGTTACGGCAGCGGGCCGCAACTGCTGGCGGCCGACGTGCAGCAGCTGCTCAAGCAGGGCGCCTGAGCGGTCGCTGCCGCGTTCAGGTGCTTATTCCGCCTTGATGCCGCGCATCAGGATCACGCCGCCGAGCAGTGCGGTGTCGGACTTCATGCGGTTCGCCAGCCCTTCGGCATTGGTGCCGGCCACCTGCCAGCCTTGCTGGAACAGGCGCGTGCGCATGTCGGGCGTGCGGGCGATCTCGCTGACCATGGCCGACAGCTTGGCGACGATGGGCTTGGGCATCGATGCCGGCGCGGCCACCGCGGTCCAGATCTCGAGCTGAAAGCCGGAGATGCCGCCTTCGGCCAGGCTGGGCAGCTCGGACACCAGCGGGCTGCGCCCGGCGGAGGTGACACCGATGGCCTTCAACTTGCCCGCCTTCACCTGTGCCATGGCCAGGGCCGGCGGCAGGAGCGCCAAGTTGATCTGGCCGCCGATCATCGCGGTGATGACCTGCGGATTGCCGGGGTAGGGCACGTGCACGGGATCGATGTTGCTCTTGGACTTCAGCAGCTCCATGCCGATGTGCCCCACGGTGCCGACGCCCGGCGTGCCGTAGCTCCACTTGTTGCCACCGTTGCGGGCGGCGACGAAGAAGTCCTGGATGGTCGTGCCCGGGGTGTTGACCGCCGCGGTCAGCACCAGCGGCGCGGTGCCGATCAGGCTCACCGGCACGAGATCCTTGGTCGGGTCGTAGGGCGTCTTGGGGTTCAGCAGCTTGGCGATCGTCAGGTTGCCGTTGATCATCACGCCGATCGTGTGGTCGTCGGTAGACTTGGCGACCTGGTCGGCCGCGATGTTGCCGCCCGCACCGACCTTGGTCTCGACGATCACCGGCTGGCCCAGCGCCTTGCTCAGCGGTTCGGCCAGGGCCCGTGCCACCAGGTCCGGCGACGAGCCGCCGGGAAAGCCGACGATGATCTTGACCGGCTTGGTCGGCCAGTTCAGCGGCGCCGCAGCGGCGGGCGCTGCCGTGGCGGGGGCAGCTGCCTTCTTGGCTTGCGCCCATGCTCCGGGCGCCGCCAGAGCGGTGACGGCAGCGGTCAGCAGCAGCAGGCTGGAGCGGCGGCCCGCCTTCGGGCGGAGGGAAAAGCGATCGGTCATGCGGTCTCCTTCAACGAAAAGTGAAACAGGCCCGCTCGTGAAAACGCCAGCGCTTTTGAGGGCGCTGGCGTCAGACAGACATGAACTATGAGCGGCCTAGGCGTCAGGCATAGTATGCCAGCGCCTTTTTCATCTTCTTCATCGCGGCCGATTCGATCTGCCGGATCCGCTCGGCGCTCACGCCGTAGTCGGCGGCGAGCTCGTGCAGCGTCATGCCGCCGGAGCCGTCGTCGTTGACCTTCAACCAGCGTTCTTCGACGATGCGGCGGCTGCGCGGGTCGAGCTCGGCCAGTGCCGTGCTGATGCCGTCGCTGGCCAGCGAGTCGCGTTGGCGTGCTTCGATCAACGCAGTCGGTTCCTGCTTGGCGTCGGCCAAGTAGGCGATCGGCCCGTAGGTATCCTCACCGTCGTCGCCCGGGCCTGGATCGAGCATCACGTCGCCACCGGACAGCCGGGCTTCCATCTCGATCACATCTTCGCGCTTCACGTTGAGCTGCGCGGCCATCGCGTCGATTTCGCCTTCGCTCAGGGTCTCGCGGTGCGTGGCGCCCGCCTCGGCCGCCGCGTCCGACTTGTAGCCCTGCTTCATCGAGCGCAGGTTGAAGAACAGCTTGCGCTGGGCCTTGGTGGTCGCCACCTTGACCATGCGCCAGTTCTTCAGGATGTACTCGTGCATCTCGGCTTTGATCCAGTGCAGCGCGTAGCTGACCAGCCGGACGCCCTGGTCGGGATCGAAGCGTTTCACGGCCTTCATCAGGCCGACGTTGCCTTCCTGAATCAGGTCGCCGTGCGGCAGGCCATAGCCCAGGTATTGCCTTGCTACCGACACGACCAGCCGCAGGTGCGACAGCACCAGCTTACCGGCCGCTTCGACGTCGTTGTCGTCCCGGAGCTTGCGGGCGTATTCCTGCTCCTGCTCGAGCGTGAGCATGGGCATGAGGTTGACGGCGGAAATGTAGGCGTCCAGGTTGCCCAGCGGGGGGACCAACGTCCACGGATTCGGAGCCGCCAGGACGGTGGAAATGGTTCCAGTTTGAATGTTCATACCAGATTCCTTTCTCGATGGCAGACATATTAGCACTCTCTGTTGAAGAGTGCTAAAGGCCGCTCCGGTGTCCTGACGGGATCAGGGTTTTCCCGCGCCGACCGTGCGCTACCAACGCATGTTCAGGCGCAGGAACAGCCGGGACAGCACGAACAGCGGACCGACCCACAAGTATTGGATGTCTTCAAGAAAGGAAGGTTTCCGCCCTTCCAAGTGATGGCCGATGAACTGAAAAATCCAGGCCACCACGAAAATAACCAGGGACAACCACAGCACGTGCGGTCCCATGGCCACCACCAGCGCCAGCATCAGCGCGGAGGCAACGGCCATCGTGACGCAGAAGACCCAGGACAGGCGGGCGTAATACACCAGGCTGGCGCCGACGAAGGCATAAGCCAGCCAAGGATGGGCCGCGTACAGCAGGCCGCACAGGCTCAGCGCGATCAGCGGGATCGCGATGAAGTGGATCTTCTCGTTGGTCGGGTGGGTATGGCTGATGCCATAGTGGGCGAGCAGCTGGTCGACACGGCGGCCCGTTGCGGCGGCCTCTCCTTGGATGATGGCGGTCATGTGGACGTCTCCTTGAGGGCTTATTGCCCGTTGCAGACGGACTCTACGCCTCGCCATGGCTTCCGATGTACTGACTTCTACCAAGCCGTCCTGTCCCTTGGCGGGGCGGCCGCCCGATCGCACCGGGGGTGTTGCCGGCAGGCGCCCCCTGAGGGCTTCAGCGGCTGGCTGGCAGCACGGCCTGCAAGAACTTGCTGATATCGGCGACCTCTTTCGGATGCACGCTGTGCGGCATCGGATAGGTGTGCCAGCGCACGTCGTGGCCCAGGGCCTCCAGGGCCTGGCGCGAAGCCTCGGCGCGCGCCAGCACGACGACCGGGTCGGCCGTGCCGTGCGCCATGAAGATCGGCGTCTTGGCATTGGCCGGGCTGCGTTCGGCCGCCACCGTGCCTGCCAGCGGCAGATAACCCGACAGCGCCATCACGCCTGCCAGCCGTGCCGGATGGCGCAGACCGGTGTGCAGCGCCATCGCGCAACCCTGCGAAAAACCCGCCAGCACGATGTGTTCGGCCGCGATGCCGCGCGCCACCTGGTCGGCGATCAGCGCTTCGATCGCGCGGGCCGAGGCGTGGATGCCGGTGGCGTCCTCGCGGCGCACCAGGTCGGGCGCGAAGATGTCGTACCAGGCGGGCATCGGATAGCCGTTGTTGATCGCGACTGGCATCACCGGCGCATGCGGAAACACGAAGCGGATCGGTCGGCAGCCGGCCAGGTCGAGTTCCGGCACGATGGCCGCGAAATCGTCGCCGCTGGCGCCCAGGCCGTGCATCCAGATGACGGCAGCGGTCGGCTGCGGCCCGCTCTCCATTTCGATGCGTTCGAGCAATTGGGTCATGGTCGGATCCGGGGGAAGTTGTGGCACTGCTGCGATGTTAGCGCTGTGGCGCCAGGGTCAGAGAGGCGTATCCACCAGCGCGCGGATGCGCTGCGCGGTGCCGAACGCCAGCGTGAAGCCGAGCGCGCCGTGGCCGGCATTGAGCAGCAGATTGCGCGGGCCATCGCGATGCCGGCCGACGATCGGCAGGCCGGTCGGCGTTGCAGGACGCATGCCTGTCCACGGTTGGAGATCCTGCATGTCGCTGCCACCGGGAAACAGGGTTTGCGTCGTGTCCGCCAGTTCGGTGATGCGTTCGGGCGCGATGCGGGGGTCGTGGCCCACCACTTCGACCATGCCTGCCACGCGGAGCCGCGCGCCAAGCCGGGCAAACACGGTCTTGCGCGCCACGTCGGTCACGTTCACGGATGGCGCCAGGTGCTCTGCCGCCAGCGCCGGCGTGATGCTGTAGCCTTTCAAGGGATAGATCGGCAGGTGGACGTGCAGTTGCCTGGCCAGCGCAGGTGTCTGCGGGCCCAGCGCCAGGACGAAGGCTTCGGCCTCCAGTTCGCCTTGGGATGTCTGCAAGGCGGCAAGCTGGTCGCCTCGCTGCACGAAACCCTGCACCTGCGTACCGAGGACGAAACGAACCCCCATGCGGAGCAGCACGCGGTGCAGTTCGGCGCAGGTTTTCAGGCAGTCGGCGGCACATTCGCCTGGGGTGTAGATCGCTCCGGCGATCTGCGGGCGGTAGTGCTGCAGGGCGGGTTCGATCTCGACGCACTGTGCGGCCGACACGGCGCTTTGTTCGGCCCCCAGCGACCGCTGCAACGCGAGCTGCCGGGAAGCCGCATCGAACGACGGGGCATCGGGGTACAGCACCAGCTTGCCGGTCGCCGAAAAATCGCAGGCCAGTTGCTCACGCAGCATCATCCGGTCGAAGGCCTCGCGGCTGGCGGCTGCCAGCGCCAGCAATTGCTGTGTGGTGTGGCGCGAGGTCGTTCCATTGCAGGCGGCCAGGAAGGCCAGGCCCCAGCGCCACTGTTGCGGGTCGAGCCTGGGTCGGAACTTCAGCGGCGAATGCGCGGCAAACAGCAGCTTGGGCAGTTGGCGCCAGATGCCAGGGTCGGCGAGCGGCTGCACATAGGCATAACTGAGTTGAGCCCCATTCCCGGCGCTGCAGCCCTGGCCGGGCTGCGCGCGGTCGACCACCGTGACCTCGTGGCCGCCTTCCCGCAGGCTGTAGGCCGTGGCCAGGCCCACGATGCCCGCTCCCATCACACACACGTGCATACGTTTGCTTTCAGATCATCCATCGGAAATGGTGCTCCCGACGGCGAGCAATAGTCGTTCCATGGGCGCTTTCCTGCGCCTCGCTGCCGTTTCCGAAGGATGGGCACACGCCTTGCTTGACAGGCCGCACGCGAAGGTGTGCACTCCGATGGCAACCTTCACTTCAAAAACCGACCAGAGGATTCCATGAACCTTCTTCGAACCGTCGCCGCCCTGTCGCTGGCGGGTGTATTGAGCTCCCTTGCCCAGGCCGACACGCTGTCGAAAGTCGCGGAAGCGAACAGGATCACCGTGGCCTACCGTGAGTCGTCGGTGGGGTTCAGCTACCTGGCCGGCGCCAACAAGGCGGTCGGTTTCTCCGTCGACCTGACCGATGCCATCGTCGACGCA
This sequence comes from Pseudorhodoferax sp., assembly GCA_965279475.1. Lineage (GTDB taxonomy): Bacteria > Pseudomonadota > Gammaproteobacteria > Burkholderiales > Burkholderiaceae_C > Pseudorhodoferax. Next base: position 4,271,696 of record CBDIIA010000003.1, on the reverse strand, counting down.
GTCAAGAAGAAACTGAACAAACCCGGTCTCGAAGTGGCGATGATGCCAGTGACCTCGCAGAACCGGATCCCGCTGCTGGTCAACGGCACGATCGATCTGGAATGCGGGTCGACCACCAACAACAGCGCGCGCGGCAAGGACGTGGCGTTCGCGATCAACCACTTCTACACCGGTACACGGCTGCTGGCGAAGAAGACGGCCGGCATCAAGAATTACGCCGATCTGGCCCGCAAGACAGTTGCCAGCACCACCGGCACCACGAACGCGCAGGTGATCCGGAAGTACAGCCAGGACAACAATCTCGACATGGACCTCGTGCTGGGGAAGGACCACGACGATGCGTTGCTGCTCGTGGAAAGCGGCCGCGCCGTCGCCTTTGCGATGGACGACATCCTGCTGTTCGGCCTGAAGGCGAACTCCAAGGATCCCGCGTCGCTCGAGGTCGTCGGCGATTCGCTCCAGGTCGAGCCCTACGCCTGCATGCTGCGCAAGGACGACCCTGCGTTCAAGACGCTGGTGGATGGCGTCATTTCGGATGCGATGAAGTCCGGCGCGTTCGAGCGCCTGTACAACAAGTGGTTCATGTCGCCCATCCCTCCCAAGAACATCAGTCTGAATCTGCCGATGAGCCAGCAGTTGCGCGACAACCTGAAGGCGATGAGCGACAAGCCGGCAATGTAGTGTGGGGCGGGTGCCGCCGGGGCTGCGTACCGGGGCATTCGTTTTGCGGTGTGAGGGATGTGGCACCCTGCCATATGGGGTTGACGCTGCCGGATGGCGGCCCGGTCGACGCAGCTACACTGCTGCGACCTGCACACGATCGGACCCCCAGCGGTAGCTGCCGTGCCCCAGTTGTTGACCCTTCGCCCACGTTTTTTTGCAGCGGTCCTGGCAATGGTCAGTCCCTGGGCGTCGGGGCAACTGCCGCTGCACAAGCCGTTTCATCTGGTGCAGAAGATCGACGAGACCTTGGTGGGCGTCGACTCCATCTCGCTGGACATTCTTGGGCGCGACCATGTCGCCGGGACTTATTTTCTGGTGCACGCGCGCCAGCCCAGCCCGATCATCGGCTACGCGAACTTCGTGGTGGACTGCCGGGAGCCTTTGCGCATGGCAACCGTCTCGGCCAGCATGCCTTCGGGTCGTCTGGAGCCCGAGACGCCTTTCGCCCAACCGCCGCGGCGGACGGGCCAACTGGATCTGGAGAAATTGAATTTCGTGCCCGTCCACGTGCTGGACGGTACGCGTTTCGTCGCCGAATTTGCCTGCGGCGCCAGCAGCCAGCCTGGACGGGCCGCGCAATTGGCGGCGCGTCTGGTCGAGACTGGGGGCCCGCCGGACACCGCCAGCCTGTATTGCGACATGCAGTCCGACAGCGGCAGCATGCTGCGGCGCGGCGTCGAGGTGCGCTACAGCGTGGCGGAAGATGTGGTGGCCGTGAATGGCCAGTGGCTGAGTTCTGGTTTTGTGACCGATGACGAGATCGTCTTCGGGGCCGGTGCGCAATGGCGCGTCAGCCGCCGCGGGGGCGGTGCACGCCTGGTGCGGGACAACGGCGCGGTGTTGTTCACCGGCGAGTGTTCTGTCCGGCCGCCGGCAGCCCGCCCGGCCGACGGTACTGCCGGGCGATAGGGTCAGGCTGCTGCTGCTGCGGCTTGGCGCTTGCGCGCCGTGAAACCCAGAGCACCGAGCGCGCCAAACATCAGCGCCAGACTGCCTGGTTCCGGCACCTTGTTCAACACCAGGTAATCCTGGTACGAAGCGCTTTCGTAGACGCTGACGTTGTAAGAACTGGTCACGGTCGACAGGCCATCCAGCAGGCTCTGCGCGAGGACAGTGGCCGACGAGGTGGCGGTAAAGCCGCCCGAAGCCAGGTCGAAGGCCAGGTTGCCGCCAGCGGTGGCGACTTCATTGACGATTTCCCAGATGGCCAACTGCATCGCGCCGGTTTCCAGGGCGCTGACGGAGTTGTCGGTGTTCAGGCTGTCGAACAGCGTGAACAGGCGACCCAGATCGTTGGCGCGTTCTGCACCGAAGTGCGTAACGCCGTTCACCAGCGTGTATTCCTGCGGCAATGCCGAAGCACTCTGGAAGATGTCGACGCAGTAGGCGTTCAACGTGCTGGTCACGCCGTTGTCAACCATGCTGAACTGCAACTCGCCCGCGCCGTACACGCCACCGGTGGCCGGCGACGCATTGGAAATCGCGGCGATTTGGTAACCGTGCGCAAAACCCGTGAAGCTCAGGCTCGTGGCGTGGGCTGAGCCCGCAGCCGCCAGAACACCTGCCAGAGCGAATGCGGGGGCATGGGAAGCGAGCTTGCGAATGGAAGACTTGAGAATGGTCATGAAAAACTCCTGCGTTAGGGTTGCGTACCAGATGTGTTGCTTGAGGGTTTGTATACTAAACAACAGGATATAAAATTGTTGTGAACTATTTTGTCAAATACAAAATAGATTGTTTGTATGCAAATAAAATCAGGCTTCGGATGGTGGTCCTACGCTGGACAAGGCCGGCATCGCCTGTAGCCCGAGCAGGAACGAAAAAGCCGCCTCGCGGGCGGCTTGAAGGGGCGCGGCGGTGGTTTAAGCCAGTAGCGCTTGCGCGAATTCACGCGCGTTGAAGGTCTCGAGATCTTCTAGCTTCTCGCCCACGCCGATGAAGTACACCGGTATCGGCCGTTCCTGCGCAATGGCAGCCAGCACCCCTCCCTTGGCGGTGCCGTCGAGCTTGGTGACGATCAGACCGGTCAACTGGATCGCATCGTCGAAGGCCTTGACCTGATTCAGCGCGTTCTGCCCCGTGTTGCCGTCGATGACCAGCAGCACCTCGTGCGGGGCCGAAGAATCGGCCTTCTGCACCACGCGGCGGATCTTCTTCAACTCCTCCATCAGGTGCAGCTGCGTGGGCAGCCGCCCAGCGGTATCGACAAGAACCACGTCCTTGCCGCGCGCCTTGCCGGCGCTCACGGCATCGAACGCGACGGCCGCCGGATCGCCGCCTTCCTGGCTGACGATCTCGACCGTGTTGCGGTCGGCCCAGACGCTCAATTGCTCGCGGGCCGCGGCGCGGAACGTATCGGCTGCCGCGAGCAGCACCGAGGCCCGGTGCGCCGACAGATGCCGCGTCAGCTTGCCGATGGAGGTGGTCTTGCCGGCCCCGTTCACGCCCGTCACCATGATCACGGTGGGGGCGTGTTCACCGATCACCAATGGTTTCTCCAGCGGCCGCAGCAGATCGGCAATGGCGTCGATCAGCAGGCCCTTGACGGCGGCCGGGTCGGTGGCCTTGCTGTCCTTCACGCGCTGCCGCAAGTCGTCGAGCAGGCGCTGCGTCGCCTTGACGCCGGTGTCGGCCAGCAGCAGGGCCTCTTCCAATTGCTCGTACAGGTCCTCGTCGATCTTGGTGCCGGTGAAGACCGTCGTGATGCTCGATCCCGTCTTGCGCAGCCCCGTCTTCAGCCGGTCGAGCCAGCCCTTGCGCGTGATGTCGGTGTCGGCCGCAGGTGCCGGTGCCGGGGCAACGGATATCTCGGGCTGTACCGGTGCGACGGTGCGCGCCGGGGTCGACACCGGTACCACCACCGGTGCTGCAGGTTCCGCCACCGGCTCTGCAACGGATGGCTCCGCGGTTTTGGTGCCGAACGGATTGCGGATCCAGCCGAACGCACCGGAACGTGCGGGCGTGGCGGATTCCTGGGGCGGTTGCGTCGTGGCGGGATCCGGTGCCGTGGTGTCCGCACCCGCGGGCGGAAGGAGGGCAGCCGGAGCTGGCGGCGTAGGGGGCGCCGTCTCTTTTTTCTTGAAGAAGCTGAACATTTGACGGGTTCTTAGAATCAGATCATTCTATGAAACGCATGATTCCCCTGTGTTGTCTCTGGCTCGTTGCACTTTCGCAAGCCCAGACCCTCACCGCTCCCGCCCCGGCTTCTTCCCTGGCACAAGCACCGCAGGTGGCCACCAGCGCCGCCGCACAGCCGGTCCAGTTCCAGCTGGCCAACGGCATGACCGTCATCGTCAAACCCGATCACCGGGCGCCGACGGTGGCGCACATGGTGTGGCTGCGGGTCGGCGCGATGGACGAGGTCGATGGCACGACCGGCGTGGCGCATCTGGTCGAGCACATGATGTTCAAGGGCACCGAAAAGCTCAAGCCGGGCGAGTTCTCCCGCCAGGTGGCTGCTCTGGGCGGACGTGAAAATGCCTTCACCGGCAAGGACTACACCGGTTACTACCAACAGATTCCCGCGTCCCGGCTCGAAGACGTGATGCGGCTCGAGTCCGACCGCTTCGCCTCCAACCGCTGGTCCGACGACGAATTCAAGCGCGAGCTCGAAGTCGTCAAGGAAGAACGCCGGCTGCGTACCGAAGATTCCCCACGCGCGCTGCTCTACGAACAACTGGGCGCCGCCACCTTCGTCGCGTCGCCGTACCGCAGGCCGATCGTCGGCTGGATGAGCGATCTGGACGCGATGACCGCGCCGGATGTGCGCACGTTCTACCAGCGCTGGTACATCCCCGCCAATGCCGTCGTCGTGGTGGCCGGCGATGTCGATGTCGCGCAGGTGCGGCGCCTTGCCGAGACGTACTACGGCGTCATTCCGGCGCGGGACGTGCCCACGCGCAAGCCGCGCGAGGAGCCCCAGCAGGCCGGCATCCGGCGCATCGAATTCAAGGCGCCGGCAGAACAGTCGTATCTGGCGATGGCGTACAAGGTGCCGCGGTTGGAGCGTCTCGACGACGCGACGGACGCACTCGCACTGACCGTGCTGTCTGCCGTGCTCGACGGTTACTCCGGCGCGCGATTGGACCGCGCCTTGACGCAGGGCAACGACCGTGTCGCCGACAGCGCCGGTGCCAGCAACGGCCTGACCGGCAGGGGCCCGCAACTGTTCATGCTCGATGGCGTGCCGGCCCCGGGCAAGACGGTCGAGCAGCTCGAAGCGGCCTTGCGCGAGCAGGTGGCCAGGGTCGCACGCGAGGGCGTGAGCGAGGCCGAACTCAACCGCGTCAAGACCCAATGGGTGGCCAGCGAGGTGTACAAGCTCGACTCGGTCTTCAACCAGGCACGCGAACTCGGCAGCCAATGGGTCGGCGGTTTTCCGCTTGGTTTCGGCGAAGAATTGATCGCCAGGCTGCGGCAGGTGACGGCGGCGCAGGTTCAATCGGTGGCCGCGCGTTATTTCGGCGACGACCAGTTGACGGTGGCGGTGCTGCGTCCCCAACCGGTCGACCCCAACCGGAAGAAGCGGGCGCCGGCCGCGGCTTCTGGCGAACTGCACTGATCCCCCGGCGTCGACTGCGCGCCGATCTGAACGAAGAACCGACTTTTCCGTATGCATTTCAAACAGAAGATGGCAGCTTGTACGCTGCTGGCAGGCACCTGCCTGTGGGGTTCCGCATGGGCTGCGATTCCGGTGCAGCGCTGGACCCAGCCGAGCGGTGCCCAGGTGTACCTGGTCGAGAGTCCGGCCATCCCGATGGTCGACGTGCAGATCGATTTCGACGCAGGCGCGCGCCGCGATCCCGCCCGCCAGGCCGGCCTGGCCGGCGTGACGGCCAGCATGAGCGGAAAGGGCCTGCTGGCCAAGGGCGGTGCCCCGGCATTGGACGAGAACGCACTGGGCGAAGCCTGGGCTGATCTTGGCGCCTCGTTCGGCGGCGGTGCCAGCAGCGACCGCATGAGTTTTTCGCTGCGCTCGCTGACCTACCCTGATCTGTTGCCCAAGGCCGTGCAACTGGCGGCGAGGCAACTGGGCGAGCCCGCGTTCCCGGCCGATGTATGGCAGCGTGAGCGCGAGCGCATCCAAGCCTCGCTGAAGGAGGCCAACACCCGGCCTGCGACGCTTGCCGGCCGCGCCTTCGCCTCGGCGGTCTACGGCGCGCATCCCTACGGGCAGGAGATGACCGGCCCCACGCTCGACGCGATTTCGGTGGAAGACATGCGCAGCCTGTACGTCCGCATGGTGCGGCCCTGCCGTGCCAAGGTCAGCCTGGTCGGCGCCGTCACGCGCACGCAGGCCGACGTGCTGGTGCGCGAGCTGCTGTCGCGCTTGCCGGCCAGTGCCTGTTCGCCATTGCCGCCCGTGCCCGAGGTGGCGGCGCTGGCCAAGGCCGACGAGCGGTTGATCCCCTTCGATGCGGCGCAGGCCCAGGTGCTGATCGGCCAGCCAGGCTACAAGCGGGACGACCCCGACTTCTTCACGCTGACCGTGGGCAACTACATCCTGGGTGGCGGCGGCTTCGTCTCGCGCCTGACCAACGAGGTGCGTGAAAAACGCGGCCTGAGCTATAGCGTCTACAGCTACTTCTCGCCGGGTCTGCATGCCGGCGCGTTCACCATCGGCCTGCAGACGCGGGCCGACCAGGCGCAGCAGGCGATCGCGGTCACACGCGACACACTTGCGCGCTTCGTCGCGCAAGGCCCGACCGAAGACGAACTGAAGGCGGCGAAAGACAACCTCGTCGGCGGCTTCGCGCTGCGCATCGACAGCAACCGCAAGCTGCTCGACAACATCTCCAACATCGCCTGGAACGACCTGCCGCTCGACTATCTCGACACCTGGACGCAGCGGATCGAAGCCGTCACCGTGGCCGACATCCGTGCGGCCTTCGCACGCAAGCTGCAGCCCGACCGCATGGTCACGGTCGTCGTCGGAGCCGCCAAATGAAGGCCGCCACGAAGACCCCGGCCGCCAAGCGCCCCGCCCGGGTGCCGAGAGAAGTCCGCATCGTCGGCGGCCAGTGGAAGCGCACCAAGCTGCCGGTGGCCGATGTGCCGGGCCTGCGGCCCACACCCGACCGCGTGCGCGAGACGCTGTTCAACTGGCTGGGCCAGGATCTGTCGGGCTGGCGCTGTGTCGACGTGTTCGCCGGCACCGGCGCGCTGGGGTTCGAGGCCGCCTCGCGTGGCGCGGCCGACGTGAAGCTGTTCGAGAGCGACGCAGCGCTCGTCACGCAACTGGGCAAGCTGCAGGTCAAGTTGAAGGCCGAGGCGGTGCACATCGCGCGGGGCGATGGTGTCGGTCTGCTCGCGCGCCTCGCGCCGGCCAGTGCCGACCTCGTGTTTCTCGACCCGCCGTTCGACAGCAAGGCCTACGAGTCGGCGTTGACCGCCGCGGCCCGAGCGCTCACTGCGACGGGGCGCATCTACCTCGAGGCCCCCGAGCGCTGGACCGACGAGCGGCTGGCGCCGTTCGGTCTGGTCGGCCACCGCCATCTGAAGGCTGGCGCGGTGCACGCGCATCTGCTGGTGCCGACTGCATAATGCGGCGCTGAAGCCTCGCCCGAGGCTCGACGCAGAAGACCAGTGGGTGCGCCTGATCGTGTCATCAGGGGCGGCCTGCATCGGCACCAGAAGGAAGCACCATGGAGCACAAGGTGATCGCCGTCTACCCCGGCACGTTCGATCCGATGACGTTGGGGCACGAGGACGTCGTGCGGCGGGCGACGCAGCTGTTCGACAAGGTCATCGTGGCCGTGGCCGCAGGTCACCACAAGAAGGCGCTGTTCACGCTGCAGGAACGCATCGAGATGGCGCGCGAAGCCGTCAAGGGCTATCCGCAGGTGACGGTCGAGAGTTTCTCGGGCCTGCTGCGCGACTTTGTCGTGGCCCGCAATGCCAAGGCCATGGTGCGCGGCCTGCGTGCCGTGACCGACTTCGACTACGAGTTCCAGCTTGCCGGCATGAACCGCAGCCTGATGCCCGATGTGGAGACGGTGTTCCTCACGCCCAGCGACAAGTTCCAGTTCATCTCCAGCACTTTCGTGCGCGAGATCGCGATCCTGGGCGGCGAGGTCGACAAGTTCGTCTCGCCCTTCGTGCAGCAGAACCTCAACGACAAGGTGCGCAGCCTGGGGCGCGAATAGGTGCAACCCAGGTCGTCGCGCCGCTTCAGCGTGCGATCCGGTTGAGCCAGTCGGTCAGCAGCGCGTTGACCGACTCGGGTTGCTCCATCGTCAGCATGTGGCCGCAATGCGGCAGCAGGTGCAGTTCGGCGCCCGGCACCAGCGTGGCGATCTCGCGCGAACACTCGGCCGGCGTCAGCAGGTCGGTCTCGCCACCGACCACCAGCGTCGGGCATTGCCGCTGCGGCAGGTGCAGGCGCGCATCGGGCCGCCCGATCACCGCGCGGTTCTGCGCCACCAGCTGCGCCGCACCGGCCTGCAGCACCCGCGTCATGTAGCGGTCGGCCATCGCACGCAGCTGCGGGTGCTGCCGGTCGAACGCAAACGCCACGTTGGCGCGCAGGACCTCGTCGGCCCGGCCGGTCTCGAACATGCCGATCGCCTGCTCGCGCAGCGCGCGCATCTCGGCCGTCTCGGGCCGGGCCGACGTGCCCAGCAGCGCCAGACCGGCCACGCGCTCCGGCACCTGCCGGGCCGCCTCCATCGCGACCATGCCGCCCATCGACGCGCCGCACAGCACCAGGCGGCCCGGGTGTTCGTCGAGCAGCCCCCGGGCCATTGCTTCGATGGTGGTGTGTCGCGTGGTCACGTCGGTGGCCACGGCTTGCCACGCCGCCGGCAGCGCGGCCAGCTGGGCATCCCACAGCCAGGCGCCGCAGGCCAGGCCCGGGATCAGGATCAGTTGCGGCATGGCGGGTGTTCTCCTGTGTGTTGTGTGGCCGTGCTGTGGGCACGGCGGTTCGGCCGGGGCGTCAATGCCCGGATAATGACTGAATGACGCAGTTGATCCTCGTACGCCACGGCGAGACCGACTGGAATCGCGAGTTGCGCTTCCAGGGCCAGGTCGACGTGCCGCTGAACGACACCGGCCACGAGCAGGCGCGCCGCGTGGCGCTGCGGCTCGGCAACGAAACGGTGCACCGCGTCATCAGCAGCGACCTGGCACGCGCCCGCCAGACCGCAACGCCGATCGCGCAACACTTCGCCGCCACCGGCGGGCTGCTGGAAACCGACAGCCTGCGTGAGCAGAACTTCGGCGTCATCGACGGCATGCGGGTCGACGACATCAAGCGCCAGTACCCCGATGCGTGGAACCGCTGGATCGAATTCAACGCCGACCATGCCTTCGACGGCGGCGAGAGCACGCGCCAGTTCCATGCACGCGTGATGCAGGGGTTGCGTGCGCTGGTGGCTAACCACATCGGCCAGACGCTCGTCGTGGTCACGCACGGCGGTGTGCTTGACATGGTCTACCGCAGCGCGCGCGGGCTGTCGCTCGACGGGCCGCGGCAGAGCGAGATTCCCAATGGCGGTCTGAACCACGTGCGGGTGTCGGTCGACGACGCCACGCACCGGCTCGACATCAAGCGCTGGGCCGACATCGCCCACCTGGCCGACATGCCGCCGCAGCCGGTGTACGACCAGGCCAGGCTCGCGGCAATCCGTCAACGGGTCTAGAAGGCCTCGCACCGCGCTCTGCATCAGCCGATGCCGAGCGTGGAGGCCAGTCTTGCCGCCTGGCGGCTCAGGCGAAACGACTGCGGTTGCAGCCGCGCCTGCTGCTGCACCAGATGCTGGGCCTCGGCATGCTGGCCGCTGCGTTCCAGTGCGTCGATGTAGATCTGCGCAAACAGGTCGCGCTGGGCATGGCTGCCGCCGATCTCGCGCAGCCTCGGTAGCGCCTGCGCGAGGCTTTGTGCCGCCGACTTGAAATCGCCGCGTGCATGTGCCAGCAGGCCTGCGCCGGCCGGTACACCCACGGTCTGCCAGACGGCTTCGTCCGGTGCCGGCCCTGCGGCGCCGTGACGCATCTGCGCATAGAGCCGATCGGCTTCGGGCCGGCCGGCGCGGGCCAGCCCGTAGAGGTATTGCAGATCGAGGAAGGGCAGCACGTGGTCGTGCACCCGTGTGGCCAGATGGTCGGCCACGTCGTTCCAGCGCTCACCCACGTCGACGCCGGCCAGCTCGAGCCGGGCCAGCAGGGAGACGGCGTTGATCTGGTCCTGCGAGTAGTCCTTGGCGACGCCCCACACCTGCTGGTCGTAGAGCCTCAGCACATCGTCGTGCTGCCCCAGGTCGAGGGCGAACAGTGCCACGTGCCACCAGTTGTGCGTGAGCATGAACGAGTTCAGGCCGGTCCAGGTGCCGTTCACCTCCTGTGTGAAGGCCAGCCCCTCCTGCAGCCGGCCCTCGGTCAGCATCACGTGCGCCAGCGCATGATGTGCCCAGGGTTCCTTGTGGCACAGGGCCATCGCGTGGCGCGCTGCGGCTTCGGCTTCGCGCAGGTAGTGGCATTGCTCCCAGCCGAAGGCCAGCATGCCGTGCAGGTAGGGCACGTCGGCCGCCGCCGGGACCACACTGCGCGCCAGGCGTAGCATGCCCGGCGCATCGCCCCGGTTGAACAGGTGGTACTGGCCGAGCTTCAGCGACACCAGGTCGCGCGGGAAGGCAACCGCCTGCTCCTCGTGCAGGCGGATCGCGGTATCGATGTCGCCTTCGACCCAGGCCGCGATGGCGGCCACGAAACGTTGTTCGCGCGGCGTGGCCGACGGGGCCGCCGCCTGCGCGCGCTGCAGCCATGGCCGGGCGTTGGCGCTGGCGTCGCCGGTCTCGGCGAACATGTGCAAGGTGGCGGCATAGGCCTGCACGATCGCGCTGTGGTCCTGCCCCGCCATGCCGAGCAGGTTGACCGCGCGCGCCTCGCAGGAGATGACGCCTTCGACGAAGTCGTTCACGGCCACCAGGCTGGATGCATCGTCCAGCGTCACCAAGTTGCCCAGGCTGTCGGCGCGCATGGCGGCTCCGGGCTCAGCGGGCAGGCGGCTCCGGCCAGGGCCGCTGCGGCTCGCGCAGCAGTTCGAAGGCACGCGCCACCTGCAGCACACCGAGGTCGTCGAAGCGCTGCCCGGCGATCTGCAGGCCGATCGGCAAGCCACCGCTGGTGTAGCCGCAGTTGATCGATGCCGCCGGCTGCTCCGACATGTTGTACGGCACGGTGAAGCCGATGTGCGCCATCGCCCGCAGCGGGTCGTTGGTGGGCGAGGCCCATTCGGCGTTGGGTGCAGGCATCGACGAGGTCGGCGAGATCACGTAGTCGAACGGGCGGCAGGCCTGCACCGTGGCCAGCCGGGTCGCATGGAACTGGCTGAACGCGCGGAACGTGTCGGGCCCGCTCATGTCGGCCACGCTGTCGGCCCAGCGGCGGATGTAGGGCAGCACCAGTTCCCGCGTCTCGGGGGCCAGCGCCGCCAGGTCGATCTGGCTGCGCATGCGCCAGGCGTGGTCCATGCCGTCGAGCATTGCCTGCGTCATGAAGGGCTGCATCGGCGATACGATCGCGCCGGCACCTTCGAAGATGCGGGCGGCGCGTTCGATCGCGGCGCGCACTTCGGGCTCGACGGGCAAGCCGCAGCCGGCGTCTAGCAGCAGGCCGACACGCAGGCCGCGCAGGCGCTCGGGGCCCTGGTCGAAGTCGTGCCAGGCGATGTCCTGCGGCGGCAGGCTCATGCTGTCGCGGGTGTCGGGCCGCGACAGCACCTGCATCATCAGCGCGGCGTCGGCGACGGTGCGCGTCATCGGGCCGGCGGCACGGCCGGTGTAGGGTGGGTCGATCGGGATGCGCCCCAGGCTCGGCTTCAGCGTGAAGATGCCGCACCAGCCCGCCGGCAGCCGCACCGAGCCGCCGATGTCGGTGCCGATGTGCAGCGGCCCGTAACCCGCGGCGGCCGCGGCGCCGGCACCGGCACTCGAGCCGCCCGGCGTCTTGCGCAGATCCCAGGGGTTGCGCGCCAGCTTGTGGAAGCTCGACAGGCCCGACGACAGCATGCCGTAGTCGGGCATCGTGGTCTTGCAGACGATCACCGCGCCGGCTTCGCGCACGCGGGCGGCCGGCGGCGCATCGGCCGCCGCCGGCACCAGCGGCATGGCGGCCGTGCCGAGCGGCATCGGATCGCCCTGCGTGGCGATGTTGTCCTTGACCGTCGTCGGCACCCCGTCGATCGGCCCCAGAGGCGCTCCGCGTTGCCAGCGCGCCTCGGAAGCCCGCGCCTGCGCCAGCGCGGCTTCGGGCCGCAGCAGGTAGGTGGCTTGCAGGCTCGGCTCCCAGCGCTCGATGTGCGCCAGCACCGCCTGCGTCACCTCGACGGGCGACAGGCTGCGGCGGCGGTACGCCTCGACCAGCGCATGTGCCGGCAATTCATGTAGTGCTTGAGTCATGTGAGGTGGACCAAGAACCGGCGCAGCCCGATGCCAGGAACACCGCGGAACCGGACAATGCCTGCCCGCTGGTGTTGCCCCCGGATGGGGGGATTCGGCTACACGCAGTGAGCAAGAAACGGGGGCGAGAAAACCTTTTAACCCCAGGACAGCGCGCCGAGGTCGTTGGCGAAGATCGGCAGCTCTTTCCACAGGCCCTTCACGTTCTTCTTCGCGATCGTGGGGAACTGCGGCTGGTACAGGAAACCGTTGGCCGCATCGGCGGCCAGCAGCTTCTGCGCGTCGCCGAGCAGCTTGTTGCGCTCCTGCGCGTTGCCGGTGTTGCGGATCTTGTCGTACAGCGTGACGAAGGTCTTCGAGTCGTAGCCCCAGTAGTAGTCGGACTTGGCGTAGTTGCCGAGGTCGAAGGGCTCGACGTGCGAGATGATGCTCAGGTCGTAGTTATGGCCGCCGCCATAGGTGCCCGACAGCCATTGCGCCCACTCGACGTTCTGCGTCTTCACCACGATGCCGATCTTGGCCAGCTGGGCCGTGATCACCTCGCCGCCCTGGCGCGCATAGGGCGGAGGGGGCAGGGTCATCGTCAGTTCGAGCGGCGTCTTGATGCCGGCTTCGGCCAGCAGTTGTTTGGCCTTCTCGATGTTGAAGGGGTTGACCGCGGTGGTGTCGACATAGGCCGGTGCGCCGGGCACGTAGTGGCTGCCGATCGGCGTGCCGAAGCCGTCGGCCGCACCTTCGATCACGGCCTTGCGGTCGATCGCGGCCAGGATGGCGCGGCGCACCCGCACGTCGTCGAGCGGCTTCTTCTTGTTGTTGATGGCCAGGATGGTCTTGGCGCGCGAGCCGGCCAGGATCACCTGGAACTGCGGGTTGTTCTTGAACTGGGCGACGACGCGGGTCGCGATGCGCGGGAACGCGTCCACGTCGCCGGCCAGCAGCGATGCGGCCTGTGCCGCCGGATCGGAGATGAAGCGGAAAGTGATCTTGTTGAGCTTGGCCGCAGCCGGGTTGCGGTAGCCGTTCCACTTGCTCATCACCAGCGAGGCGCCCTTGTTGTAGGCGTCGAGCTTGTACGGGCCGGTGCCCACGGGCTTGGCGGCATTGGTGTCGGCGCTCTTGGGCTCGACGATGATGGCCGTGGGCTGGCCGAGCAGGAACGGGAAGTCAGGGTCGATCTCCTTGTTCAGCAGCACCACGGTGTAGTCGTCCACCACCTGCACGCCGATGCCGGCGAAGGTGCGTTTGTCCTTGTTCGTGCTCTTCTCGCCGCCGGCGCGCTCGAAGCTGAACTTCACGGCCTGGGCGTTGAACGGTTCTCCGTTCTGGAATTTCACCCCCTTGCGCAGCCGGAAGGTGTAGGTCTTCAGGTCGGGCGACACGTCCCAGCCCTCGGCCAGCAGGGCCGTCACGCTGCCGTCCGGGTTGATCTTGGTCAGCGTCTCGTAGATGCTGTAGAGCGTGACCTCGCCGATCGACGCGGCGGCGCTGGTTGTCGGGTCGAGGCCGGTGGGCTCCAGCGTCATGCCCAGCACGATCGCGTCCTTGCGGCTTTGCGCCAGGGCGGGCAGGGTGGTCGCCAGTGCGCCAGCGGCGGTGGAGGTGAGTACGGTGCGGCGGTTCAACATGGTCGGGACTCCGGAAAAGGGCACGGTTGGGAAAACGCAAACATTACATCACCGCGCGCACCGCATCGGGTTCGGCGCGCGGCACCGCGGCGAGCAGCGCCTGGGTGTACGGGTGTTCGGCATGGGCAAACAACTGCTGCGGCGCGCCGCGTTCGACCACCAGGCCGCGGTGCAGCACGCAGACGTCGTCGCACAGGTGGTTGACCACGGCCAGATCGTGGCTGATCAGCAGGTAACTCATGCCGAACTGCTGCTGCAGGTCCTGCATCAGGTTGAGTACCTGGGCCTGCACCGACACGTCGAGCGCGCTGACCGGTTCGTCGGCGACGATCAGCCGCGGCCGGGTGATCAGCGCGCGGGCGATCGCGATGCGCTGGCGCTGCCCGCCAGAGAACTCGTGCGGGTATTTGTCGAGGTCGGTGCTGCGCAGGCCGACGGCCGCCAATGCTTCGGCGGCACGCTCGCGTTGTGCGGCCCGGCTGGTCTCGGCCAGCGCGGCCAACGGCTCGGCGACGATGCGCGCGACCGTCTGGCGCGGGTCGAGCGAGCCATAGGGGTCCTGGAACACCATCTGGAAGTCGCGCCGCGCGGCACGCAGCCCGGCCTTGTCGAGCGTCTGCAGATCCTGGCCCAGCAGGCGGATGCTGCCCGAGGTCGGCGTGTCGAGTGCCATCACCAGGCGCGCGATGGTCGACTTGCCCGAACCCGACTCACCGACGATGCCCAGGCTGCGGCCGGGCGCGAGGCTGAAGCTGACGCCGTTCAGCGCCTGCACGCTGCGGGGCGGTGCGAACAGCGATTCGCGTGGCAATGCGTAGTGGCGCACGAGGTCGACGACCTCCAGCAGCGCCGGCTGAGACGCGCTCACGCCACCGCCTCGGTCGGCACGAGATCGCCCAGCCGGATGCAGCGCACGGCATGGTCATGCGGCAGCATGGTGGGCGGTGGGGGCGCGGTGCGGCAGGCGTCGATCGTGAAGCTGCAGCGGCCGGCGAACGGGCAGCCGGCCGGCAGGTCGACCAGTTCGGGCACGCTGCCGCGGATGGTGGCCAGCCGCACGCCCTTGGGTGCCCCCAGCGCCGGCCGTGCCGCGAACAGCCCCTGTGTGTACGGATGGGCCCGCTCGGCGAACACGGCAGCCGTCGGGCCGCTCTCGACCACGCTGCCGCCGTACATCACCAGCATGCGCGAGACGCTGCGGGCGATGACGCCAAGGTCGTGCGAGATCAGGATCAGCGCCATGCTGCGCTCGGCCACCAGCTCGCCGATCAGGTCGAGGATCTGCTTCTGGATCGTCACGTCGAGCGCAGTGGTGGGCTCGTCGGCGATCAGCAGGTCCGGGCCGCAGGCCAGGGCCATCGCGATGCCGATGCGTTGCCGTTGCCCGCCGGAGAACTGGTGCGGATAGGCGTCGAGGCGCGAGGCCGCATCGGGAATGCCCACACGGTCCAGCAGCGCCAGCGACTCCTTGCGCGCGTCCGACTTCGACAGGCCGCGGTGCAGGCGCAGCGGCTCGCCGACCTGACGCGCGATCGTGTGCAGCGGGTTCAGAGCCGTCATCGGCTCCTGGAAGATCATGCCGATGCGGTTGCCGCGGATGCGGCACATCGCGGCCTCGCCCAGGCCCACGAGTTCCTGTCCGTCGAAGCGGATGCTGCCGTCGACGCTGGCCGTGGCGGGCAGCAAGCCCATCAGCGACTGCACGGTGATCGATTTGCCGCAGCCCGATTCGCCGACGATGCCGAGCGTCTCGCCGCGCTGCAGCGCAAACGACACGCCGCGCACGGCCGTGGCCGGGCCGCGCTGCGTCTGCAGGCCGATGCGCAGGTCGCGCACGTCGAGCAGCGGCGCCGTGGAGGCAGAGGTCGAGGTGTTGTTCATCGGGCGCGCGCCAGTCGGGGATCGAGCAGGTCGCGCAGGCCGTCGCCGAGCAGGTTCAGGCCCAGCACCGCCAGCGCGATCGCCAGGCCGGGGAACACCGCCAACATCGGCTGCTGGAACATCAGCGTCTGGGCCTCGCTCAGCATCCGGCCCCAGGAAGGCTGCGGTGGCTGTGTGCCCAGGCCCAGATACGACAGTGCCGCTTCGGCCAGGATCGCGGTCGCGAAGCGGATCGTGATCTGCACGATCAGCACCGCGGAGATGTTGGGCAGCACGTGCTGCAGCGTGATCGCCAGCGGCCCCTTGCCGCAGGCGCGCGCCGCGGCCACGTACTCGCGCGACCAGATCGCGTTGGCCGAACCGCGGGTGATGCGGGCGAAGGTCGGGATGTTGTAGATGCCGATCGCGACGATGGCGTTGACGATGCCGGCGCCGAACACCGCCGTCAGCATGATGGCCGAGAGGATCGCCGGGAACGCCAGCGAGAAATCGGTCAGCCGCATGATGGCTTCCTCGACCCAGCCGCGGCGCGCGGCGGCCAGCAGACCCAGCGTGGTGCCGACCAGCAGGCCGATGCCCACCGCGATCACGCCCACCAGGATCGACGCGCGGGCGCCGACCAGCAGCAGCGAGGCCACGTCGCGCCCGAAGGCATCGGTGCCCAACCAGTGCGCCGCGGACGGATCCTGCAGCTTGTGGGCCATGTCCATCTCGTACGGCGACCAGGGTGTCCAGACAAACGAGACCAGCGCTGCCAGCAACAGCAGCAGCGTCAGCACCGCGCCGATCGCGAAGCTGCGGTGGCGGAACGCACGGCGCCAGAGCGCGGGCGCGGTGCTGGGCGGCGAGGCGATCACGGTCGAGGTCATGCGGCTTGCCGCGCAGGGCCAGGGAGTCTTGTCATACGTCGGAAGCCTTGATCCGCGGGTCGATCACCGCGTACAGCACGTCGACCACGAAATTGACGATCACCACCATCGCTGCGAGCAGCATCACGCAGTTGCGCACGACGATCACGTCGCGGTTGCTGATGGCCTGGAAGATCAGTCGGCCCAGGCCGGGCAGGTAGAACACGTTCTCGACGACGATGGTCCCGGCCATCAGTTCGGAGAACTGCATGCCCATCACCGTGATCACCGGAATCATCGCGTTGCGCAGCACGTGGCCCCACAGCGCCGCCCGTTGCGTGACGCCCTTGGCGCGGGCCGTGCGCACGAAGTCTTCGCGCATCACCTCGAGCACGGCCGAGCGTGTGATGCGCGCGAGGATCGCCGCCTGCACCACCGCCAGCGACAGCGCGGGCAGCAGCAAGGCCTTGAGGCCATCGAACACACCTTCGACACCGCCGCCCCAGCCGTCGAAGCCGCCGGCAGAGAACCACTGCAGCTTGACCGAGAACAGCAGGATCAGCAGGATCGCGAACCAGAAATTGGGAATGGCGATGCCGATCTGGGTCACGCCCATCAGGCCGACGTCGCCCAGCTTGTTGTGTTTGGCGGCCGCGGTGACGCCGACCACCAGCGCCAGCACCGTGGTGAACAGCATGGCCAGCAAGGCCAGCGGCACGGTCAGCGCCAGCCGTTCGAGGATCAGGTCGATGACGGGCGAGCTGTAGGCGTAGCTGTCGCCGAGATCGCCGGTCAGCATGCCGCCGATCCAGTGCCAGTAGCGGCTCCACGCGGGTTGGTCGAGACCGAGTTTGGTCGCCAGTGCGGCCACGGCATCAGGCGACGCGTCGGGGCCCATCAGCATCTGCGCGGCGTTGCCGGGCAGGATCTCGAGCACCAGGAAGACGATGACGGACGCACCGATCAGCGTGCCGATCAGGGTGGCAAGACGCTTGAGGAGAAAGAGGCTCATGGCGCCGCGTGGAGGCCGTGGGGCGTGAGGGTGCCGGAGGCAGCAGGTCGGTTCATCGTGCGGCGCCTATTATGGGTGGCAAGCCCGACTTCTTGCTGACAATCTGCCAAGCGTGTTCATGCGTCCAGCAGGGTTATGGTGCCTGCCGCGGCGCACGGGGATAATCGGCCCATGGCACTGACCATTACCGACGAGTGCATCAATTGCGATGTGTGCGAGCCCGAATGCCCGAACGGGGCGATCTTCATGGGCATCGAGATCTACCAGATCGAGCCGTCCAAGTGCACCGAGTGTGTCGGGCATTTCGACGAACCGCAGTGCGTGCAGGTCTGTCCGGTGTCGTGCATTCCGGTGCATCCGGACTTCGTCGAGGACAAGGCCACGCTGTGGCAGAAGTACCGTCATCTGCAGGACGAAGCGAAGCAGGCCAAGGCAGCTTGATCAGGCGCCGGCTTCGCCGGTCGCGGGCGGGGGTGCATCCGGCGGCGCCGGGCGGGGCGGCTTGGGGCGCGGCGGCTTGCTGGTGTGGACCAGCATCGTGGCCTGTTCCATCTCCCCGGCGACCAGCCGGGGCACGGCGCGCACCGAGCGGGCGATGCATTCCTCGATCGCGTCGCGGTGCTCGGCCGACGGTTTCTTCAGTACCCAGTTCATCACCTGGTCCTTGACGCCGGGGTGCCCGATCCCGAGGCGCAGCCGCCAGTAGTCGGGTGAGCCCAGCTGAGCGTGGATGTCGCGCAGGCCGTTGTGGCCGGCATGGCTGCCGCCGAACTTCAGCTTGACCTGGCCCGGCACGATGTCGAGTTCGTCGTGGGCGACCAGCACCTCGTCCGGCGCGATCTTGAAGAAACGCGCGAGGGCGGCGACCGACTTGCCCGACAGGTTCATGAAGGTCTGCGGCTCGAGCAGCCAGACCGTGTGGCCATCGACCACGGTGCGCGCCACCAGGCCGTAGTAGCTCTTGTCGGGCACCAGTGAAACCTTGAGTTCGCGCGCGAGCGCGTCGATCCACCAGAAGCCTGCGTTGTGCCGCGTGTCGTGGTACTCCGGCCCGGGATTGCCGAGGCCGACGAACAATTTGATCATCGAAGGATTATCCGATGCGCCATCGTGCGCGCCATGCAAACGGCCCACCGAAGTGGGCCGTTTTCAGCAGCGCGGAAACGCTTACTTCTTGGCAGCGGGGGTCTTGGCTGCCGGTGTCTTGGCGGCCGGAGCCTTGCCTGCAGCAGCCTTGCCAGCCGGCGCTGCGGCCGCGCCATCTGCTGCCGCTGCGGGTTCTGCGGCTTCTTCGACCGGCGACGTCACCGACACCAGAACCGGGTTTTCCTTGCCGCGGGTGATCGCGCTCACACCCTTGGGCAGCACGACGTCGTTCAGGTGCAGAGGCGCGCCCTTCTTCAGGCCACCCAGGTCGACGGCGATGAACTCGGGCAGGTCGGCCGGCAGGCAGGACACCTGCAGTTCGGTCACGACGTGGTTGACCAGGCAGTGCTCGAGCTTGACCGCTTGCGATTCTTCTTCACCGCTGTAGTGCAGCGGCACCTTCATCGTGAGCTTGGTGTTGGCTTCGACGCGCTGGAAGTCGATGTGCAGCACGAGCTGGCGGAACGGGTGCATCTGCACGTCGCGCAGCAGCACCTTGCTGACCTGGCCGGCCAGTTCCATCTCGAGGATGGACGCATGGAAGGCTTCCTTCTTCAGCGCATGCCACAGCGCGTTGTGGTCGAGTTCGACCAGTTGTGGCTGGCCTGCGCCACCGTAGACGATACCGGGCGTCTTGCCCGTGATGCGGAGACGGCGGCTCGCACCCGTGCCCTGCTTGGCGCGCTCAAAAGCGACGAATTTCATAGTGAACTCCAGTGGGAGGGCATCGCGACCAATGCCACTCCGGTTTCAGGAAAAGACCTGCACCGCGGATCTGCGGCAGCAGCGTCTGCTCGATTGCTCCTGGACTAGAAAAGGTTTTCCTGGTCCGAGAACAAACTCATCACCGATTCGCCGTTGGCGATGCGCTGGATCGTCTCGGCGATCAGCGGTGCCACGGTGAGTTGGCGGATCTTCGTGCAGCCCGCGGCGGCTTCGCTCAGCGGAATGGTGTTGGTGACCACGACTTCGTCGAGCGCCGACCCCTGGGCGATGCGCTCGATCGCGGGGCCGGAGAAGATGGCGTGGGTGCAATACGCATAGACCTGCTTGGCGCCGCGGTCCTTCAGCACTTCGGCGGCCTTCACCAGCGTGCCGGCGGTGTCGATCATGTCGTCCATGATGACGCAGTTGCGGCCTTCGATCTCGCCGATCACGTGCATCACTTCGCTGACGTTGGCACGCGGCCGGCGCTTGTCGATGATCGCCATGTCGCAGTTGAGCTGCTTGGCCAACGCGCGGGCGCGCACCACGCCGCCGACGTCGGGCGAGACGACGATCAGGTCGTCGTAGCTCTTCTGGCGCAGGTCGCCCAGCAGCACCGGCGACGCGTAGATGTTGTCGACGGGGATGTCGAAGAAACCCTGGATCTGGTCGGCGTGCAGGTCCATAGTCAGCACGCGGTCGACACCGACGGCCTGCAGCATGTTCGCCACCACCTTGGCCGTGATCGGCACGCGGGCCGAACGGGGCCGGCGGTCTTGCCGCGCATAACCGAAATAGGGGATGACGGCGCTGATGCGTTCGGCCGAAGCGCGCTTGAGCGCATCGACCATGATCAGCAGTTCCATCAGGTTCTCGTTGGTGGGCGCGCAGGTGCTCTGCACCACGAAGACATCGCGCGCACGGACGTTCTGGTTGATCTCGACCGTGACCTCGCCGTCGGAGAACCGGCCCACGCTCGCCGCACCCAGGGTGATGCCCAGGTGCCGGGCGATTTCCGCAGCCATGCCAGGATTGGCATTGCCGGTGAAAATCATGAAATCGGTATGGTGAGCCTGCATGAGCGTCCCGGCGATGAAAAGAGCGAGCCTCTACGTCCGACGTATTTGGCAGGGGAAGAAGGATTCGAACCTTCGCATGCTGGAATCAAAATCCAGTGCCTTAACCAACTTGGCGACTCCCCTACACAGGTCGACAGCAAACGCTGCCCACCGATCAATCGTCGCTGGCTGCCCACCCCGCCAAAGGATGAACATCCATCTTGCTGCACAGCCTGACCTGAAAGCCGTCCGGAGCGGTGGGCAGCGCCTCACCATTCCATCTTGCGAACACCGCGCTTCCAGAGCCAGTCATTCTGCCGGTTGTGCCTGCGGCCGAAAGCCAGGTTAAGGCTTCGGTGACGCCACCACAAAGGTCTTGAGCGACTGGCTGCAGGTCGTTACGGCCAAAGCCGTATGGGTCTGCAGCAAAGCCTGAAAGTATAGCACGAGGTGAATCGCGGGTCAGTTCGGGCGCGCTGAAAATACGTGCCGTCTCCAGGCCCTGGGGCGGTTTTGCCACAACGAACCGGGCTGCCGGCAGGTCGATGGGCGTCAGTGATTCGCCGATGCCCTCGACCCAGGCATTGCGGCCGCGCAGGAAGAACGGCACATCGGCGCCGAGGGCGAGACCGATGGTTTCGAGCTGCGCCAGCGGAAGGTCGAGCCGCCACAGGCGGTTCAGCGCCAGCAAGCAACTGGCGGCGTCGGAGGATCCGCCGCCCATGCCGGCCTGGCTGGGCACGCGTTTCAGCACGCCGATGTGTGCACCTTGTGCGGCGCCGCCGGCCTGCTGCAAGGCACGTGCGGCGCGCACCACCAGATCGTCCGGCGGTAGCGCAGGGCCGAGATCCTCGCGGCTGATGACGCCGTCGGCGCGCAGGTCGAAGTGCAGCGTGTCGTGCCAGTCGATCAGCATGAAGACCGACTGCAGCAGATGGTAGCCATCGGCCCGCCGCCCGGTGATGTGCAGGAACAGGTTGAGTTTGGCTGGCGCGGGAACGTCGAACAGCGACTTCATCTTTCGAACGCGATGCGAAGTACGGCAGCAGGCGGCGGTGCGGTGCGCCTGGCGACCAATCGGCCTTCCGCCAGCATGGACAGGTCCGCTTGCCAACCCGGCAGTTCGGTCGGCTTTCCGGCCAGCCAGTCGAATAAGGTACCCAGTGGCAGCGGCGTGCCGGTGGCTTGTGCCGATAGTGCCTCGATCGAATCGAAACGGCGCGTCTCGCCGTTGCTGCGCAGCGTGGCGTTGCCGGGTTCCCAGGCGAGCTGGGCCACCGTCGAGCCGAGCGGCGAGTACAGCGCCAGTTCTCCCTGCTGCGCCGAGCCCTTCAGTTCGAACGAGGCCGAGAACGATTGCGATTGGTCGGACTGCACCTGCAGTGCCAGCCGTCCGCTCCAGAACGGCATGGCTTCGTCGCGCGGCAGCGACCTGAGGGGCGCCGCGCAGCCGGCCAGTGTCAAGGCCGTCGCGACCGCAAGACAGCTCAGCAGACGGCGCTGGATTGGCGGGACGGCGACTACCCAGGCCTGGCCGCGATGACTTGCGATGCCGCCCACCTCAAGGCTTCACGCGCAGACGTTTCAAGGTCTCGAGCAAGGTCTCGTTCTCGGCGTTGAGGGCAAGGCCCTCTTTCCAGATCGCGGTCGCCCGGTCGCGTTGGCCGGCACTCCACAGCACCTCGCCCAGATGCGCGGCGATCTCGGCATCCGGCTTGGCCTTGTACGCTTCGCTGAGCACTCGCAGGGCTTCGTCCTTGTTGCCCAGGCGGAACTCGACCCAACCCAGGCTGTCGGCGATGAACGGATCGTTCGGCACCAGCTCCAGCGCCTTCTGGATCAGGCGCTTGGCTTCGGGCAGCTGCACGTTGCGATCGGCCAGCGAGTAGCCGAGCGCGTTGTAGGCGTGGTGGTAGTCGGGCTTGAGCGCGATCAGCTTGCGCAGCAGCTGCTCCATCTCGTCCGGCCGCTTGAGCTTCTCGGCGAGCATGGCCTGGTCGTACAGCAGCTCGCCGTCGTTCGGCTCCTTGTCGAGGGCGGTCTTCTGCAGATCGTAGGCCGCCTGGTACTGCTTGTTGTCGCGCAGCAGCTGGACTTCGGCCGTGAGCTTGAGCCGGCTTTCGGCGGCGTTGCGGTCGGGCAGCGCCTGGATCATCGCGCGGGCCTCGGCCATCTTGCCCTGTTTGGCCAGCAGCGATGCACGCCGGTTCTGCGCACTCAGCAGGTCTTGCGAATTCTCGATCTGGTTGAGCCAGTTCTCGGCGCCTGCGTAGTCCTTGCGTTTCTCGGCCACCTGCGCGAGCGACAGGTAGGCCTGGGCCAGGCTGCGGCTACGCTGCTCGGTCTTGGGTTCCTGCTGGGTCAGCGCGATGAAGCGCTTGAGCGACTGCTCGGCGAGATCGATCTGGTTGTCCTGCACCTGCAGCGTGCCCAGGACCAGCCAGGCTTCGGCAAAATCCGGACGGTCGACCGTGAGGCTGCGCAGCTGCTCGGCCGCCTCCGCGTAGCGCTGGTCGTCCAGCTGCGCGCGCACGTAGGCCAGCCTGACGGTCGAACTCGGTTTGCCCCGCAGGTAGCGGCGCACCAGCGCTTCGGCTTCGGGCTGCTTGGGCTCCATCATCTCGATGGCGAGCAGGGCCGGGCCTTCGGCGTCCGGCTCCACGGCCTGGCCGCGGCGTGCGGCTTCGAGCGCGCCGGCCGGCTCACTCGCGGCCAGCCGCATGCGGCCGACGGTCGTCCACGCGGTGGCGCCGGTCGTCTTGTCGTCGAGGTAACTGCCGAGCGCCTGCTGCACGACCTGGGCTGCCAGCTTGCGGTCCGTGATGCGCGCGTAGGCGCGCGGAATGGCGTTGATCGTCGCGTTGCGCTCCATCGGCGGGCTGGCGCTGATCTCGTAGCGCAGCGGCTCGACGGTCTCGGCCGGCCGGTTGGTACCGATCAGGATCTGCAGCACGAAGCGGTTGGCGTCGCGCGAGTCGGGAATCGACTCTTTCCAGGCGCGCGCGGCGCGCAGTGCCGCCTCGGTGGAGCGCGACTGCAGCGCGATCTCGACGGCGCGCTGGTACAGGCGCGCATCCTTGGCCTTGTTGGCCGCGTCCAGCACCAGCGAATAGCCGACGCCGGGCTCGCCGCCAGCGGCGTTGAGTTCGCCCAGCAACAATTCGTAGAACAGCTCCCCGGTCAAGGCCGATTGCGGCGGCACTTCGCTAGCGGGATCGGCAGCTGCGGGTTGGGGGCTGGGGCCTTGCGCATGCACTGCGGGCAACAGGCCGATCACCAGCGCCATCGGCGCCAGGCCGCGTGCGGCCGATCTGAGGAATCTCTTCATCGACTCATAATAATCCAAGCACATAAAGCTTTGCACCCATGCCGGAACTGCCTGAAGTCGAAGTCACACGCCTGAGTTTTGCCGATCGGATCGCCGGCGCCACCATCTCTGCCATCCGCATGGGCAAACCCTTGCGCTGGGCGCTGGGCTGCGACGTGGCGACGCTGCGGGGCCGCACGGTGCTGCAGGTGCGCCGGCGTGGCAAATACCTGTTGCTCGACCTCGACCAGGGCTTGCTGCTGCTGCATCTGGGCATGTCCGGCAGCCTGAACTTTGCCGAGTCGCACGGCGAGCCGGGGCCGCATGACCATTTCGACATGGCCACGAGCCGCGGCGTGCTGCGGCTGCACGATCCGCGGCGCTTCGGCGCGGTGGTCTATGCCGAGGGGCCGGACGCGGCGTCCGCCGTCAAGCTGCTTGGCCGGCTGGGCATGGAGCCCTTGGACGACGGTTTCGACCTGCCGACGTTCCATGCCGGGCTGCGCGCGCGGCAGAGCGCGATCAAGCAGGTGCTGCTGGCCGGCGACGTGGTGGTGGGCGTCGGCAACATCTACGCATCCGAGGCCCTGTTCCTCGCCGGCATCCGGCCGACGGTGCGTGCGCGCCGCCTGAGCCTGGCGCGTGCGGCGCGGCTGCACGCCGCCGTGCGCGACGTGCTGGCGCGCGCGGTGCACAAGGGCGGCAGCACGCTGCGCGATTTTTCCAATGCGCAGGGCGAGCAGGGCTATTTCCAGCTCGAAGCGATGGTCTACGACCGCGCCGGCCAACCCTGCCGCGTCTGCGCCACGCCGATCCGGACGATGCGACAAGGGCAGCGTTCGACCTATTTCTGTCCGCAGTGCCAGACGTGAAATCGTCGGTGCTATATTGGTCCGGTCTTCCAGCAGGGTCCAGAGCAGGTGGCGACATCCTTCAGCGAGCGCTTTGACGAGCATGGCGTGTGGCGGCGCGAGTTCGCCAGCCGCCTGCGTTCGCTCGGCGCCTGGATGAAGGAGCACCAGCTGATGGACTCTTCGCTCGAGGGCCGCGTCAAGCGCCTCGAGCACCAGCTGCGCACCGACAAGGTGATGGTGGCCTTCGTCGCCGAGTTCTCGCGCGGCAAGTCCGAGCTGATCAACGCGATCTTCTTTGCCACCTATGGGCGCCGGCTGATGCCGACCAGCGCCGGCCGCACGACGATGTGCCCGACCGAGCTGGCCTATGTGTCCGATGTGCCGGCCTGCCTGCGGTTGCTGCCGATCGATTCGAGGCTCGAGCCGATGACCCTGGCCGAATGGCGCGAGCGGCCGCAGCAGTGGACGCAGGTCGACCTGGACGTGCGCAACGCGACGCAGCTGGCCGAGGCGTTTGCCAAGGTGGCCGAGGTGCGCAAGGTGACGCAGGCCGAAGCGCGCTCGCTCGGGTTCTGGCACGACCAGTTGCCCGAAGACAATCCGCTGGTTGATGCACAGGGCATGGTCGAGGTGCCGCGCTGGCGGCATGCGCTGATCAACATCGCGCACCCGCTGCTGCGCCAGGGCTTGATCATCCTCGACACGCCCGGGCTGAATGCGATCGGCGCCGAGCCCGAACTCACGGTGAACCTGATCCCGCAGGCGCATGCGGTGGTGTTCATCCTGGCCGCCGATGCCGGGGTGACCAAGTCCGATCTGGCGGTCTGGCGCGAACACCTGTCGCCCCAGGCGGACAACCTGAATGCACGGGTGGTGGTGTTGAACAAGATCGACACCTTGTGGGATGCGTTGAGCACGCCCGAGCAGGTGCAGGCGCAGATCGAACGCCAGCGCACGACGTCGGCCGAGGTCCTGGGCATTGCGCCCGACCAGGTCATCGCCGTGTCGGCACAGAAGGGCCTGGTCGCCAAGATCACGTCCGACGATGTTCTGCTGCAGGCCAGCCGACTGCCGGAACTCGAAGCTGCGCTCAGCAGCGGCATCATGGAGCAGCGCGAGCACATCCTGCGTGCTGCGGTGGCCAAGGGCGTCGGCGACCTGCGCAGCGAGACACTGCGCGTCATCAACATACGCCGGCGCGACCTTGCCGAGCAGAAGCTCGAACTCAAGGGCCTGGGCGGCAAGAACACCGCGGTGATCCGCAACATGCGCCTGCGCATCGAGCAGGAACGCCAGGAGTTCGACGCCGGCGACGCCAAGATCCAGGCGGTGCGTGCGGTGCAGCAGAAGTTGCTGGGCGGCGTGTTCGCCTTGCTTGGTGCACGTGTGTTCACGGTCGAGTTCTCGCCCCTGGCCGAGGCCTTGCGCCAGAAGGGCCTCAAGCTCGGCGTGAAGAAGGTCTATGCGCAGGCGTTCGACCGCCTGCGCGATGGGCTGAGCCGCGCGCAGACCAGCGGCGCGGAGATCCAGGCCATGCTGGCCGCCACCTTCCGCCAGCTCAATGCCGAGTACAGCTTTTCGCTGCAGGTGCCGGCCGAGCCCGACCTGCAGCGCTACCGCGACGAACTCTCCAACGTGGAGCGCAGCCACCTCCAGTATTTCTCGATGGGCCAGGTGTTCCGGCTGGCGCAGCCGGAGTTTGCCGAGCGCCTGGCGCAGGCCTTGGCGTCGCGGCTGCGCGCGGTGTACGACTCGGCGTTTGCCGATGTCGAACTGTGGAGCAAGTCGGCTTCGGCCCAGCTCGAGGCTCAGCTGCGCGAGCGGCGCAAGAGCTTCACGCGCCGCATGGAGGCCATCGACCGCATCCACCAGGCCTCCGGCGGCCTGCAGGAACGCGTGGCCGAGATCGAGGCCGACGAAGCATTGATGGATCTGCTCGACGGCCGGCTCGAAGACCTGACCTCCTACTTCATCACCGGCAATGACTCGGACTACGCGCCGACCGGTCCCATGCAGGTCGCGTGACAAGTATTCCGCCGGATCTCCACCAGCCCCCGGATGCATGGGTGGCGCACCAGGTCGTCGAGTGGCAAACCAGCCACGGCCGCCAGGGCATGCCATGGCAGGGCACGCGCGACCCGTACCGGGTCTGGCTGTCCGAGATCATGCTGCAGCAGACCCAGGTGTCGGCCGTGCGCGAATACTTCCAGCGGTTCGTCACGCGGTTCCCCGATGTGCAGGCCCTGGCGGAGGCGAGCACCGACGACGTGCTGGCGCTGTGGGCCGGCCTGGGTTACTACAGCCGTGCCCGCAACCTGCATGCCTGCGCGCGCCAGGTGATGCAGTTGCATGGCGGGCGGTTTCCCGGGACGGCGGCGCTGCTGCAGACTCTGCCCGGCATCGGCCGCTCCACCGCGGCCGCCATCGCCGCGTTCTGCTTCGGCGAGCGTGTGGCCATCCTCGACGGCAACGTGAAACGCGTGCTGACCCGTGTGCTGGGCTACGACCTCGACCTGTCGGTCGCGGCACACGAACGCGCCTTGTGGGACCGTGCGACCGAGCTGCTGCCGCAGAAGAACCTGGCCACGCAGATGCCGCGCTACACCCAGGGCCTGATGGACCTGGGTGCCACCGTGTGCCGTGCCCGCAACCCGTCGTGCCTGGTGTGCCCGCTGCAAGCGGGCTGCGTCGCGGGCCGGGCGGGTGACGCGGAACGTTACCCGGTGAAGACGCGTAAGCTCAAGCGCAGCAGCGAGTCGTGGTGGCTGCTTCGCGCCGAAGATGCGGCCGGCCGCATCTGGCTGACCCGCCGCCCCGACAGCGGCGTCTGGGCCGGCCTGTATTGCCCGCCGGTATTCGACAGCTACGAAGCTTTGGCCAGCGCGACGCGGCACGCCCGGCGGGGCGAGTGCATCGACCTGCCGGCTTTCACCCATGTGCTGACCCACAAGGACCTGATCCTGCACCCCGTGGTCGCGCAGTTGCCCCATGGCGGTACGCTGGGCAACGACGGCGCGTGGTTCGACGCCGCGCAGATCGCCGCGCTGGGCCTGCCGGCCCCGATCAAAAAATGGTTGAGCCCGACTTCAGACCCTGGGACGGCCCCAGGAACGCACCGCGGGCATCGAGCTCGCGGTGCCGCTTCAGCGTGACCCAGCGGTTGCTGAAGGCCCGGGACAGTTGTTCGACCAGATAGACCGAGCGGTGCTGGCCGCCGGTGCAGCCGATGCCCACCGTCACGTAGCTGCGGTGGTCGCGCGACAGCAGTTCGAGCCAGTGGGAGAGAAATTTCTCGATGTGCACGAACATCAGCCGCACTTCGCTGCTCTGCCGCAGGAACTGCTGCACCGGCACGTCGAGGCCGGTCAACGCGCGCAGATCGGGGTCGTAGTGCGGGTTGGGCAGCATGCGCACGTCGAAGATGTAGTCGGCGTCGAGCGGGATGCCGCGCTTGAAGGCGAACGACTCGAACACCAGCGTCAGCTGGCTCGCCGGCGCCGAGATCAGCGCCTTCACGTAGCCCTGCAGCTGCGACGAGCGGATGATGCTGGTGTCGATCACGTGGGCCTGTTCACGCAGATCGGCCAGCAGTTCGCGCTCCAGCTCGATCGCCTCGAACAGCGCACGCTGCTGGTCGAGCAGGTCGGAGCGCGACAGCGGGTGCTTGCGGCGCGTTTCGGAATAGCGGCGCACCAGCGTGTCGGTGCCTGCGTCGAGAAACAGCGGCTTCACCACGACGCCGTTGCGGCGCAAGGCCGCCAACTGGTTGGGCACCAGTGGCAGCGAGGTGGCGCTGCGCACGTCCATCGCGATGGCCACGCGTTTGGCGCCCTGGGTCTGCTCCAGCTCCGCGAAGTTCAGCAGCAACTCGGGCGGAAGGTTGTCGACGCAGTAGTAGCCGGCATCTTCCAGCGCATGCAGCGCCACGGATTTGCCGGAGCCGGACATGCCGGTGATGAGGACGATCTCGAGGCTCATCGGAATACCTTCGTGCTGCGCACTTCGGTGCGAGCTTGCTCCGGGCGGCCGAGCGCTACGCTCATGGCCAACCCAGCATTTCCTTGGCGTGGGCGAGGGTGGTGCCCGACAGCCGCTCGCCGCCGAGCATGCGCGCCACCTCGGCCACCCGCTGTTCGCCCTGCACCGCCGCCACGCTGCTGACGGTACCCGCAGCTTCGCGCTGTTTGGCCACCACCAGATGGTGGTCGGCACAGGCGGCCACCTGCGGCAGATGGGTGACGGCCAGCACTTGGCGGTCGCGCCCCAGCTGCTTCATCAGCCGGCCCACCGTCTCGGCGACGGCGCCGCCGACACCGGCATCGACCTCGTCGAAGATCAGCGTCTGGGCCTCGCCCAGTTCGCTCGTGGTGACGGCGATCGCCAGCGCGATGCGCGACAGCTCGCCGCCCGATGCAACCTTGCCGACCGGCCGCGGCGAACTGCCCGCGTGGCCGGCCACCAGAAACTGCACCTCTTCCGACCCGTGGGCCAGCGGCTGTTCCAGCGGTTGCAGAGCCACGGAAAAACTGCCGCCCTGCATGCCCAGCCCCTGCATGGCCTGGGTGATGGCCTTGGCGAGTCGGGGTGCCGCCTGCTGGCGGGTCTTGGAGACGCGCTTGGCTTCGGCCTGGTAGGCGGCAAATGCGCCGCGTTCGGCTGATTCGAGCGCCGCCAGATCGGCGGCGGCGTCGAGCCGCGCCAACTCTTCTTTCCACGCTGCCCACAGGGCCGGCAGCTCGGCCGGTGTGCGCTTGTAACGCCGCGCCAGCGACACCCATTGCGACATGCGGTCATCCAGCGCGGCCAGCCGCTCCGGGTCGAGCTCGGTGCGGCGCAGGCTCGACTGCAAGCTGTGCAGCGCGTCCTCGGCCTGTGCCAGGCTGCCTGCCAGCACTTCGGCCATGTCTGCGTACTCGGGTGCCACATGCTGCTGGTCCTGCAGCGCGGACTGCGCACGCGCCAGCCCGCGCAAGGCGCCGCTGTCGTCGTTGTCCAGCGCATCGATGGCCAGCTGCATCGCGTCGAGCAGCGCTTGCGCATTCGACAGGCGCCCGTGGTCGGCGTTCAGCGATTCCCATTCGTCCACGCCCGGCGCCAGCTTGTCGACCTCGGCGATCTGCCAGGCCAGCCGCTCGCGCTCGCGTTGCAGCGAGTCCTGCGCGTCGCGCGCATCGGCGAGCGTCTTGCGCGCGGTGCGCCAGTTGGCCCACTGCCCCTGCAATGGCTGGGTGTCGACGCCGGCATACGCATCGAGCAGGCCGCGCACCGTGTCGGGCCGCGTCAGGCTTTGCCAGGCGTGCTGGCCGTGGATGTCGAGCAGGCTGTCGCCCAGCTCGCGCAGCTGGGTGGCAGTGGCCGGGCTGCCGTTGATCCAGGCGCGGCTCTTGGCCTGCGCGTCGACCGTGCGCCGCAGCAGCAAGGTGTCCGCATCGTCGAAGCCTGCCGCGGCCAGCCAGGCGGACGTGGCCGACGTGCAGTCGAACTCGGCGCTCACTTCGCTGCGGGTCGCGCCTTCGCGCACCACGCCCGCGTCGGCCCGGCTGCCCAGTGCCAGCTGCAGTGCGTCAATCAGGATCGATTTGCCCGCGCCGGTCTCGCCGGTCAGCACGGTGAAGCCGCCGGCCAGATCGAGTTCGAGTTCGCGCACGATCACGAAATCGCGCAGGTGAATGCGTCTGAGCGCCAAGGTCAGGATCCTCCGTCGTTCCAGTGCAGCTTGGCGCGCAGCGTGTCGAAATAGCGCCAGCCCTTCGCGTGCAGAAAGCGCACGTGGTGCTGCGAACGCCGCACGACGATGCGGTCGCCGTGTTGCAGCGACGCCAGCGACTGCATGTCGAAATTGGCGCTGGCGTCGCGGCCCGACACCAGCTCGATCACGACTTCGGCCGGGTCGGCCAGCACGATCGGGCGGTTCGACAGCGTGTGCGGTGCAATCGGCACCAGCACCCAGCCAGGGATCGACGGGTGCAGCAACGGCCCGCCGGCCGACAGCGCATAGGCCGTCGAGCCGGTCGGCGTGGCGATGATCAGGCCGTCCGCCCGCTGGTTGGCGATGAAGTGCCCGTCGATCTCGACCCGCAGCTCGACCATGCCCGAGGTGGCGCCACGGTTTACCACCACGTCGTTCATGGCCAGTGCGTCGAATACACACTCGCCACCCCGCATCACGCGTGCATGCATCAGGCTGCGGTGGTCTTCTTCGTATTCGCCGCCCAGGATCGGCTGCAGCGCCGCCTGGTAGTTGTCCATCGGGATGTCGGTGATGAAGCCGAGGCGCCCCTGGTTGATGCCGATCAGCGGCACGCCGTAAGGCGCGATCTGGCGTCCGATGCCGAGCATCGTGCCGTCGCCGCCGACCACCAGGCCGAGGTCGCAGCGGGCGCCGATGGCCTCGATGTCGAGCGTGTCGTAGCCGGCGAGCTGCGCATCGACCGCGGTCTGCCGGTGCACTACCAGTTCGCAGCCCTGGCTCGTCAGGAACTGCGCGATTTCGCGCAGCGCGGCCGACGACGTGGCGGCGGATCCGCCCGCGACCGGCGCTTGGTATTTACCAAACAGCGCGACCCGGCGGAATTTAGATTTCATCGTCAAATTACATCACACCAACGCGACGCCACGCGGCTGTGTTTTTCAACGTCGGCAGGCCCTAGAATGATTCGATGCTCGATGATCGTGCCAAGTTGTTGATGAAAGCGCTGGTCGAGCGCTACATCGCCGATGGCCAGCCCGTCGGTTCGCGGACCTTGTCGAAAGCGTCGGGCCTCGAACTGTCACCGGCCACCATCCGCAACGTGATGTCCGACCTCGAAGAACTCGGCCTGATCGCCAGTCCGCACACCTCGGCGGGGCGCATACCCACGGCGCGCGGTTACCGGCTGTTCGTCGACACCATGCTCACCGTGCAGCGCGAGCGGCTGGAGCCGCCCAGGCTGATGGCCGAGCAGCCGCAGAAGGTCATTGCCAACGCGGCCAACCTGCTGTCGAACCTGTCGCAGTTCGTCGGCGTGGTGCTGGCACCGCGGCGTGCGTCGGTGTTCCACCACATCGAGTTCCTGCGGCTGTCCGAGCGGCGCGTGCTGGTCATCATCGTCTCGCCCGAAGGCGATGTGCAGAACCGTGTGCTGTTCACCGCGGTCGATTTCACGCAGAGCCAGCTGGTCGAGGCCGCCAACTACCTCAATTCCCACTATGTCGGCCTGGCGTTCGAGCAGGTGCAGGAGCGGCTGGCGCAGGAAGTGGAGACGCTGCGTGTCGAGATCGCCGGCCTGATGCAGGCGGCGGTCAACGTCAGCTCCGAGGCGCTGTCCGGCGAGGAGGGCGAGGTCGTCATCTCCGGCGAACGCAACCTGCTGTCCGTCAGCGACTTTTCGGGCGACATGCGCAACCTGCGCCGGGCCTTCGACATGTTCGAGCAGAAGACGCAACTGCTGCGTCTGCTCGACGTGTCGAACAAGGCCGAGGGTGTGCGCATCTTCATCGGCGGAGAGAGCCAGGTCGTGCCGTTCGAGGAGCTGTCGGTGGTCAGCGCGCCGTACGAAGTGGATGGCCAGATCGTCGGCACGCTGGGCGTGATCGGCCCGACCCGCATGGCCTACGACCGCATGATCCAGATCGTCGACATCACCTCGAAGCTGGTCAGCAACGCGCTGAGCCACCACAAGTAGGCCCCCTACAATTGATTGCAGGGGACTCTAGCTCATGTTGGTTAGAGCAGCGGACTCATAATCCGTTGGTGCCGAGTTCGACTCTCGGGAGTCCCACCAACAGTTTCTACAGCTTGCGTGTGTCGGTGGATGGTCAATTGATGGCCGCCATGGACGCGAAGCTGGGCCTGATCGACCAGACGCTGCGCGACTGGGTTGAGGCCGCAGCGGCAGGCAAGCTTGCTTCCGTCGGTGCCAATATGGGGCACTTTAGCGCCATTGCAGTGAGGCTGGCTGCCACGTGGCCTTTGCCTGACTGCCAGCGGCGGCGACCTCTGATGGCGGCCACAGCAGGTCATCCAGCAGCACCACGGTGTCACCCAGGCTGGAGGCTTCGATGCGGTTCTTGTTCAGGAAGGCCTGCCACTGTTGCAGCTTGGCGGTGTCTTCGCTGAACTGCTTGGTCAGTGCCACGGGCCGCTCGGTGGGCAGGGCGGTCTGGCGCCGAGCAAAGGTCGCGGCGATGGCTGTGGCCAGCGTGGCACCGTCCAGTTCCGTGCGCCGTGCAATCACCGCAAGGTCGAAGAAATCCTTCATGCGGCTGTTCGCTTGCCCCAGCATCACCATGGCTTGGTACTTCTCGGCGATCACGGTGTAGACCGGATAGACCCGCAGCGTGGTGGCTGGGAAGTCGCTCAGCAAGGTGGGGTAGGCCACCGTCTGTGGCCCCGGTGTCACGGCATCACCGAAGCCCACGTCGATCTGCAGGGCGCAGCGTGCGGACCCGATGCGTGCCACCAGCGTGATGCGGGTGCCTCCGTAAGTGTTCTCTTCTCGAATGGCGTTGGCTTTCACGGATTCGGGGTCAAACACGATGCCGTCGCCCAGGTCCGTGGCGGCGACTTCGCGGAAGGTGGCGATCAGGTTCGCCTCATCATCGGGGCCGAAGCCCAGCAGGTCAACGTCTCGCGTCGGGCGGTGCGGGGTGTCGTACCACAGCGCAAAGAGCAGCGCGCCCTTGAGCAGAAACCGGTCGGCATGCGGGGACGTGCTGACGCGGGCCAGCAGGCGTTCCAGCGCAAAGCGGTTCAGCAGCAGGCTGTAGTCGTCGCCGCGCTGTTTGGCGAGGGTCAGAAGTCGAGCAAGGATGGATGCGGAGAGATTGCCGGTCATTGCGTCACCGCTTCGAGGTAAGGCTGCATGACACGTTCGACACGATTGATCTTGGCGAAGTGGCTCAGCTCGGCCATGGTGACCTTGCGGCTGCGCCAAGCATCCTTCAGCGCCTCCAGCGCCACATCCACGCCAATCTTGTTGCGGAACTTGAAGCAGTCGGTCACCGTCTTGGCGGCGCTGAACACGCGGATGGGCGCGCCATGGTCGGTCACCGTCTGGATACCGTCGCTGTACGCGGCACCGCGCAGGCGCGTGATGCGCAGCGGCGGGTAGCTCAGCGCCGGGGTCTGTGTCGCCTCGGGCAGTGCGATCCACACTTCGTGCGGCAGTTGTGTGCCGATCTCGTGGAATTGCAGTGCACTGAGCAGGCACAGCACGGCCTTGGGCACGCGCTGGCAAACCTCGATCAGCGTCTGGTGCTCTGTGACTTCAGCGTCGGGCAGCCCGTACAAGCCGCGGGCGAATCGTTGTAGCTTGCCAGCTTGGTGCAGCCGGATCAGAAGCTGCGGCGACCAACCGTGCTCGCGCACATCCGCCGCACGCAGCATGTGCTGGTGCCGTGCAAGTTCAAGGATGTGGTCAGACTGGCTCATGGGGGAGTGAGTTTAATATTCGCATTACTTTTATTCAAGTGATGCGATTTTTAATCGGGCGAGGGGCTTGGGCCTCACCGCTCACCAGCCTTGCGCATGGCCGTTCAACGCTTTACCGACTTTCCGACCCGCAGGGCTGTTGAGGGGGTTAACGTGCGCGCGCAGATGGCGAAAATCAACGACAGCAGCGGTCACGCTCATAATCCGTTGATGCCGAGCTCAACTCTCGGATGTCCCACCAACCTCCCGTCCGCCTGGCGTGCGGCGGCGCAAGCGCGAGAACACCACATGATTCTTGTCACCGGCGGAGCCGGCTACATCGGAACCCACATCTGCGTCGAACTGCTGCAGGCCGGCCACGACGTGACGGTGCTCGACAACTTCAGCAACAGCAGCCCGCAGGCGCTGGCGCGCGTGGAACGCATCACGGGCAAGGCGCCGGCGCTGGTGCGCGCCGACATCCGGGACCGCGCCGCGCTGGTCGGCGCGTTGCGGAGCAGCGGGGCGAACGCGGTGATCCACTGCGCCGGGCTGAAGGCGGTGGGCGAATCGGTCCAGATGCCGCTGGCCTACTACGACAACAACGTCGTCGGCACCGTGCGGCTGCTCGAGGCGATGGGCGAATGCGGCGTGCGCGCGCTGGTGTTCAGCTCGTCGGCCACGGTCTATGGCGATCCGCAGCGCCTGCCGCTGACCGAAGACCACCCGCTGTCGGCCACCAATCCGTACGGCCGCAGCAAGCTGATGATCGAGGATATCCTGCGCGACCTGGAGCGCAGCGACGCTTCCTGGCGCATCGGCATCCTGCGTTACTTCAATCCTGTCGGCGCGCATGCCAGCGGCCTGATCGGCGAAGATCCGCGGGGCGTGCCGAACAACCTGATGCCCTATGTGGCGCAGGTCGCCATCGGTCGACGTGAGGAGCTGCAGGTCTGGGGCCAGGACTATCCCACGCCGGACGGTACTGGTGTGCGCGACTACATCCACGTCGTCGACCTGGCCGTCGGCCACCTGCGCGCGCTGGAACGTTTGCAGCAGTCCGGCACGGGCCTCACCGTCAACCTGGGCACGGGTACTGGCTATAGCGTGCTCGACATGGTGCGCGCGTTCGAGCAGGCCAGTGGCAAGCCGGTGCCCTACCGCATCGCGCCGCGCAGGGCGGGCGACATCGCCGCCTGCTACGCGGAGCCTGCGATGGCCCGCGATGTGCTGGGCTGGCGCGCCGAGCGCGGCCTGCAGGCCATGTGCGAGGATGTCTGGCGCTGGCAGAGCGGCAACCCCGAGGGGTATGGCGCCTAGGATGAAACTCGCCCCCAGTCTGCGCGCACTTCGTGTCGCGACGCCAACCCCCTGCCGGGGGCATACCAGCGGCCGGGCGAAGCCCGTTCCGCGGTGTTCTGGTCTTTGGCCGCGCCGGCTGCATACGTCGTGGGTCGTGTGCGGCGCTCTGGAAAACTGTCACCTGCTCTCAACCTTGAAGGTATCCGATCCATGCTGATCCAACCCGTCGTACTGTCCGGAGGTTCTGGCACCCGTCTGTGGCCACTGTCGCGCGAAAAATATCCGAAGCAACTGCTGCCGTTGATCGGCGAAGACTCGCTGCTGCAGGCGACCGTGCGCCGGGTCGAGGGGATCTCGGGCGCGACGCTGGCGCCGCCGATGGTGGTGTCGAACGAGGAATACCGCTTCGTCATCGCCGAGCAGTTGCGCCTGATGGGCAAGCCCGGCACGATCGTGCTCGAACCGGTGGGCCGCAACACCGCTCCTGCGCTCACGCTGGCCGCCCTGGCGGCACGGCGCGACGGGGCCGACCCGGTGCTGCTGGTGATGCCGGCCGACCACGTGATCGTCGACAAGAGCGCGTTCCAGGCCGTGGTGCAGCAGGGTGCCGCCCTGGCCCACGATGGCGCGGTGGTCACCTTCGGCATCACGCCCGATACGCCCGAGACGGGTTATGGCTATATCCAGGCGGGTGCCGTCTATGCGTCGCCTGGTGGCAGTGCCGCCTCGGTGATTGCGCGTTTCGTCGAGAAGCCGGACCGCGAGACGGCACAGGGCTACCTCGATGCGGGCAACTATTCGTGGAACAGCGGCCTGTTCATGCTGCGCGCCTCGGTATGGCTGACGGCGATCGGCGCCTGCCGCCCCGATATCCTTGCCGCCTGCCAGACGGCTTGGGACAAGGGGGCCGCCGACGGCGAATTCCTGCGGGTCGGCAAGGAGGCGTTCGCGGCCTGCCCGAGCGACTCGATCGACTATGCGGTGATGGAGCGCATCGCCTCGGGCATGGCGGGGCTGCCGGCCGGTGTGGTGATCCCGCTGGCTGCCGGGTGGTCCGATGTCGGCGCCTGGGATGCGCTGTGGCAGGTGCTGCCCAAGGACGGCCAAGGCAACGTGGCGCTGGGCGACGTGCTGCTGCAGGACTGCCAGAACACACTGGCCATGTCTGAAGGGCGCCTGATCGCCTGCGTGGGTGTCGACGACATCGTCGTCGTCGAGACCGCCGATGCCGTGCTCGTGGCCCACAAGGACAAGACGCAGGACGTGAAGAAGATCGTCGATGCGCTCAAGCGCAGCGGCCGCAGTGAAGGGCAGTTGCACCGCAAGGTGTTCCGGCCCTGGGGTTGGTACGACAGCGTGGACAACGGCGCGCGTTTCCAGGTCAAGCGCATCGTGGTCAAGCCGGGCGGCACGCTGTCGCTGCAGATGCACCACCACCGCGCCGAGCACTGGATCGTGGTGTCGGGCACTGCCAAGGTCACGCGCGGCGACGAGACCTACCTGGTGTCGGAGAACGCGTCGACCTACATTCCGCTCGGCACCACGCACCGGCTCGAGAACCCGGGGCGGGTGCCGCTGGAGATGATCGAGGTTCAGTCGGGCAGCTACCTGGGGGAGGACGACATCGTCCGCTTCGAGGACATCTACGGGCGGTAGGTGCCGGAGGATCGTCGCATCCGGTTGCACATGATGCGGCGCAAGCCCTTCAGTTGGTTCACCAACCGCCGATAACGCGGCATGAACATCGCCAACACCCCTGCCGTGCAGACCGCGACCGCCGCGGCCCAGAGCCCGACGTCGGACGCCGTCCACATGCTGGTGCTGAAAAAGGCACTCGACTCGCAGGCGGTGGCTGCTGCGGCGTTGATCCAGGCCCTGCCGCAGCCGGTGCCGCTGGCCACCGAAGGCAATCTGGGCACCCAGGTCAATACCTTCGCCTGACCGGCGGAACCGGCCCGGCCAAATTGTCGGGCGCACCAGCCGGGCTGCTCAGCCCGTGTTGCGCAGCCCTGCTGCGATGCCGTTGATCGAGATGTGGATGCCGGTCTGCACCCGTTCATCTCCCTGGCCGGCACGGTAGCGCCGCACCAGTTCCACCTGCAGGTGGTGCAGCGGGTCGATGTAGGGGAAGCGGTGGCGGATCGATCGCTGCAGCGCCGCATTGCCGGCCAGGCGCTGTTTCTCGCCGGAGATCAGCGACAGCACCTGCGCCGTGCGCTGCCACTCGGCTTCGATCGCACCGAACACCTTCTTGCGCAGCCGCACGTCGCCGACGAGTTCGGCGTAGCGTGAGGCCAGCGCCAGGTCGCTCTTGGCCAGCACCATGTCCATGTTGCTGAGCAGCGTGCGGAAGAACGGCCATTGCCGGTACATCTTCTGCAGCAGTTGCAGGCGCTCCTTGCTGCCGGCCTTGGTTTTCGCGCCCGACGACGCGGCCTCGCCCTCCGCGGCCGCATCGCCCGCCAGGAAGGTCTCGACGGCCGACCCGAAGCCGTACCAGCCCGGCAGCGTCAACCGGCATTGCCCCCAGCTGAAGCCCCAGGGAATGGCCCGCAGGTCCTCGATCTTCTGCGTGGCCTTGCGCGAAGCGGGGCGTGAACCGATGTTGAGTTCGGCAATCTCGCGGATCGGCGTCGAGTCGAAGAAGTACGAGGTAAAGCCGGGGGTGTCGTAGACCAGCGCGCGGTAGGCTGCCATGCTCGCCGCAGACAGCGCGGCGGCGGCCTGCAGGAACGCCGACGTTGCCGGTTTGGTCGGCTGCAGCAGCGTGGCCTCGAGCGTGGCCGCGACCAGGGTCTCGAGGTTGCGCCGGCCGATCTCGGGGTTGGCGTATTTGGAGCCGATCACCTCGCCCTGCTCGGTCAGGCGGATCTGGCCGCGTACCGTGCCGGGCGGTTGCGCCAGGATGGCCTGGTAGCTCGGGCCGCCGCCGCGTCCCACCGTGCCGCCGCGGCCATGGAACATGCGCAGCGTGATGTCGTGGCTGTTGGCCAGCCGGTCGAACAGGTCGACCAGCGCGATCTCGGCGCGGTACAGCTCCCAGTTGCTGGTGAAGATGCCGCCGTCCTTGTTGCTGTCCGAGTAGCCGAGCATGATGTCCTGTTCGGCGCCGCTGCGCTGCACCAGCGTGGCGATGCCCGGCAGCGCATAGAACTCGCGCATGATCGGCGCGGCATTGCGCAGGTCTTCGATGGTCTCGAACAGCGGCACCACGATCAGGTCGCAGGTGGCGCCGGCGGTGCGGGCGCCGCTGGAGCTGGCCTGCGGCTCCTCCAGCACGCCGTGCATCAGGCCGACTTCCTTCTGCAGCAGCAGCACTTCGAGCAGGTCGCTGACGGTCTCGGTGTGGCTGATGATGTAGTGGCGGATCGCGTTGCGGCCATAACGGTCGAGCACCGAGCGCGCCATCTCGAAGATCGCGATCTCGTGCCGCGCCAGGTCCGAGTATGGCGTTCCCAGCACGCGCAGCGGTCGCGCGTCGTTGAGCAACTGCACCAGCAGCACACGCTTCGCAGCTTCGTCCAGCGCTGCGTAGTGCGGCTCGATGCGCGCCACCGCCAGCAGCTCGGCGACGACCTCTTCGTGCTTGTCGGAGCTTTGACGCAGGTCGAGCGTGGCAAGGTGGAAGCCGAACACGTCGACGGCGCGGATCAGCGGCTGCAGCCGCTGCGTCACGAAGGCGCCACCATGGTGGGAGCGCAAGGAGGTTTCGATGGTGCGCAGGTCGGCCAGGAAGTCCTCGGCCAGCAGATAGGGATTCTGTGGCGCCACGGCATGCCGCGCCGCATCGCCACCGGTCAGCGACTTCAGCGTCGCGGCCAGGCGCGCGTACATGCCGGTGAGCGCGCGGCGGTAGGGCTCGTCCTTGCGGTGCTCGCTGGTGTCGGGCGAACGCTCTGCCAGGGCCTGCATCGTGGGCGGAATGTCGACCAGGCGGGCGGACAGCGACAGCTCGGCGCCCAGCCGGTGGACCTCGGTCAGGTAGTGCCGCAGCGCAATCTCGGACTGGCGCCGCAGTGCGTATTCCATCGTCTGCGCGCTGACGTTGGGGTTACCGTCGCGGTCGCCGCCGATCCACTGGCCCATGCGCAGGAAGCTGTGCACCGGCTGGTTGCCGAGTTCGCGCTCCAGGTTGGCATAGAGCTTGGGGATCTCGCGCAGGAAGGTGGCCTCGTAGTAGCTGAGCGCGTTCTCGATCTCGTCGGCCACCGTCAGTTTGGAAAAGCGCAGCAGCCGGGTCTGCCACAGCTGCATCACGCGGGCGCGCAACTGGGCTTCGTTGGCGGCCAGTTCGCGCGGGGTCAGCGCATCCTTGCCGTTGCCGGCCAGCAGCCCCCGCATGCGGATCTCGTCGCGCGCCGTCAGCAACTGGGCGATGTCGCGTTCGGCATCGAGGATGCTCTTGCGCTGCACCTCGGTCGGGTGCGCGGTCAGCACCGGCGACACGTAGCTGTGGGCCAGCGTCTGCGAGATGGTCTTCGGCGAGATGCCGGCCCAGCGCAGGCGCGCCAGCGCCACGTCGATGCTGCCTTCCTGCGTGTCGCCGGCACGTTCGTGGACCGTGCGGCGCCGGATGTGGTGGCGGTCTTCCGCCAGGTTGGCGAGGTGGCTGAAGTAGGTGAAGGCGCGGATCACGCTCACCGTCTGGTCGCCGCTCAGACCCTTCAGCAGTTTCTTCAGTGCCTTGTCCGCCTCGTGGTCGGCATCGCGCCGGAACGCGACCGACAGCTTGCGCACCTGCTCGACCAGCTCGTAGGCCGCCACGCCTTCCTGCTCGCGGATCACGTCGCCGAGCAGGCGACCCAGCAGGCGGATGTCTTCCACCAGCGGCCGCTCGTTGTCTTTTTGCGGGTTGCGCGCACGCGTGGAGGAGGTGGTGCCAGCAGCTGGCGTGGCGGGCGCGGAAGGGGACGCGGGAGCTGGTTCGGGCATCTTCATGGGTGTGTGTTTCTCTTGTAGGGGATGCGGTGCGGACGCAAGCAATTCCCATGCTAGCATCCGGCTCCCCCGAGCCTACCGACTGGTCTTCACTTGAGCATCGCTACGCCCCCGATCACCATCGCCACGCGGGAGAGCCGACTGGCGCTGTGGCAGGCCGAGCATGTCATGGCCCTGCTGGAGCGGCGTGGCCACCACGTCACGCTGCTGGGCATGACCACGCGCGGCGACCAGATCCTCGACCGCTCGCTGAGCAAGGTCGGCGGCAAGGGCCTGTTCGTCAAGGAGCTGGAAAACGCGCTCGAAGACGGACGTGCCGATATCGCGGTGCACTCGCTGAAGGATGTGCCGATGGACCTGCCGCCGGGCTTCGCGCTGGCCTGTGTGCTGGAACGCGAGGACCCGCACGATGCCTTCGTCTCCAACCAATACGCGGCGTTCACCGATCTGCCCCAGGGTGCGGCGGTGGGCACATCGAGCCTGCGTCGCGAGGTGCTGTTGCGCGCGCTGCGGCCCGATCTGCAGATCCTGCCGTTGCGCGGCAATCTGGACACACGGCTGCGCAAGCTTGACGAAGGACAGTTCGACGCGATCGTGCTCGCGGCCGCAGGGTTGCAGCGGCTAGGGCTTGCGTCGCGCGTGCGCCACGTGTTTGCGCCGGTCGACATGCTCCCCGCGGCGGGGCAGGGCGCGCTCGGTATCGAAGTGCGGGCCGACCGGCAGGACCTGATCGAGGCCCTGGCACCATTGGCCCATCGGTCCACCTGGTTGGCCGTGGCCGCGGAACGCGCGGTCAGCCGCGCCATGGGTGGCAGTTGCTCGATGCCGCTGGCGGCGCATGCGACCTGGGCCGGCGCGGTCCTGCAGATCGAGGCCGCCTGGGGCGACCCGGTCGGCGCCGCGCCGCTGGTGCGGGCAGATGCAAGAGACGGCGTAGAGGCACATGCCGACGCCGAAGCGCTTGGCACCCGGGTCGCGGCGCAATTGCGTGCCGGCGGCGCGGCCTGAGCGGCACGGCACCGACGCATGGCGACCCGCGTGATCGTCACGCGACCGCAGCGGGAGGCGGAGCGCTGGGTCGGGCAGTTGCAGTCGCTCGGTATCGACGCCGAGGCCTTGCCCCTGATCGCCATTGCGCAGGCACCCGATCCGGCGGCCGTGGCCGATGCCTGGCATCGACTCGACCGGTACGACGCCGTGATGTTCGTCAGCGCCAATGCGGTGGAGCATTTCTTCGGCGCAAAGCCGGCGGGTGCGGTCTGGCACTGCAAGGCCGGTGCATCCGCCCCCCGTGCCTGGGCCACGGGCGCCGGCACGGCGCAGGCGCTGCGCGACGCTGGCATGGCAGCGGCGCAGATCGATGCCCCCGATCCGTCCGCACCGCAATTCGACTCGGAGGCGCTGTGGGACGTGGTCCACCCTTCGCTGCCAGTCAATGCCCACGTGCTGATCGTGCGCGGAGCCGACACCCAGGGCCGCAGTGCGGGGCGGCCGTGGCTGTCGGACCGGCTGGTCGATGCGGGGGCCGTGGTCGATCTGGTCGCGGTCTATACCCGCGCAGCGCCGGTCTGGACGGCGATCCAACAACAACGGGCCGCCGAGGCTGCTGGAGATGGTTCCGTCTGGCTTTTCAGCAGTTCCGAGGCCGTGCGCCATCTGCGCCAGGCGCTGCCGCAACAGCCATGGCAGCAGGCCCGCGCGGTGGCGACCCATCCACGCATTGCGCAGGCCGCGCAGGATGCCGGCTTCGGTGTTGTGTACGTGTCACGGCCAGGCCAGGCCGACGTGGTGGCGTCGATAGAATCGTTTCGATGAATGCCCCGCTGCCACCCGTGAGTGCCGCCAGTGCCGATGCGGCCGTCACGGCCACACCGGTTGCCGATGCCAAGCCGGGCGGCCCCGTTCCTGCGCCGCGTGTGCTGGTGCTGGTCCTGGCCTTGCTGGTCGTGGTGGCGCTGGTCGGCAACGCGTTGCTGTGGCAGAAGCTATCCAACATCCGCGAATCGCTGGCGCGCCAGAGCGGGGAGTCGACCGCGCACGCGCTGGAGGCCCGCACGCTGGCACGCCAGGCGCAGGATCTGGCACGCGAGACCGCCGCCCGGCAGGCCGTGGCCGATGCCCGCGTGAGCGAGGCCACACTGCAGCGGAGCCAGCTCGAAGACCTGATGCAGAGCCTGTCGCGGTCGCGCGACGAGAACCTCGTGGTCGACATCGAGTCGTCGATCCGGCTGGCGCAGCAACAGGCACAACTCACCCTCAGCGTCGAACCCTTGCTGGCCGCACTGAAGACGGCGGACGAACGGGTCGTGCGGGCCGCACATCCGCGGCTGGCACCGCTGCAACGCGCCATCGCGCGCGACGTGGAGCGCATCAAGGCGGCCCGCTTCACCGACACGCCGGGGCTGCTGGTCAAGCTCGACGATCTGGTGCGCCAGGTCGATGACCTGCCAGTGCTCAACGCGGTGCTGCCGGTGACCTCGGTCG
Organism: Pseudorhodoferax sp.; assembly: GCA_965279475.1. GTDB lineage: Bacteria > Pseudomonadota > Gammaproteobacteria > Burkholderiales > Burkholderiaceae_C > Pseudorhodoferax. The sequence continues at coordinate 4,229,023 of CBDIIA010000003.1, read as the reverse complement.
GTGCCGGCCAGGCCCTGCCCGAGCCGGTGGCCACCGTGTGGTGGATGCGCGGCTTCGACATCGTGCGTGCCGAAGCCCGCAAGCTACTGCGGGTGAGCCGCATCGACCATCCCGAAGCCGCGCTGCTCGCGCCGGAGCAATCTTTCTTCCTGCGCGAGAACCTGAAGCTGAAGCTGTTGAATGCGCGGCTCGGCCTGCTGGCGCGGCAGCTCGATTCGGCCCGCGGTGATCTGGCCTCCGCCAGCATGGCGCTGAACCGGTACTTCGATCCCGCCTCGCGCCGGACCCAGGTCGCGGCCAATCTGCTGTCGCAGGTGCAGGCCCAGATGAAGGCGGTCGAGTTGCCGCGTGTGGACGAAACCCTGACCGCGTTGGCGACGGCAGCGGCAGGGCGCTGACGGCATGCGCGCGATCGCCTGGCTGCTGGCGTTGTTCGCGATCGCCGTCGGCATTGCCTTGCTGGCGGGCAACAACCAGGGCACGGTGACGCTGTTCTGGCCGCCTTACCGGGTCGACCTGTCGCTCAACCTGGTGCTGCTGCTGCTGTTGGCGGGTTTCGTGTTGCTGCATTCGGCGCTGCGCGGCTTTGCGTTGCTGTTCTCGATGCCCCAACAGGCACGCCGGTGGCGCGTGCAGCAACGCGAACGCGCGATGCACGCCGCGCTGCTCGACGCGTTGTCGCATCTGCTCGCCGGTCGTTTCCTGCGGGCGCGCAAGGCGGCCGAGGCGTCGCTGCACCAGGAGCAGGCGCTGGCCGCCAGTGGCCACCGCTTGCAGCATGCGGGCAAGCTGCGGGCGATGTCGCACCTGGTGACGGCCGAAAGTGCCCAGGCGCTGCAGGACAAGGCCACCCGCGACGAACATCTGCAACTGGCGCTGAAGGAGACCGCCCAGCGCGAAGCGCAGGAAACACGCGAGGGTGTGCAGTTGCGCGCTGCCCGCTGGGCACTGGCGGACCGCGAGCCGAACGCTGCATTGCGCTGGCTTGATGAGCTTCCCCAGGGCGCTGCACGGCGCACGCTGGCGCTGCGCGCGCGGCTCAAGGCGGCCCGGCAGTCGCGCCAGACCCTGCCGGCGCTCGAGACGGCGCGGCTGCTCGCCAAGCACCGCGCGTTCTCGGCGGACGCGGCGCAACTGATCCTGAAAGGGCTGGCGCTTGAGATGGTCAATGATGCGCACGACCCCTCGCAGCTGCAGCGTGCATGGGCGCAGCTCGATCCGGCCGAGCGGCGCATCCCCGATGTCGCGTTCTGTGCGGCGCAGCGCCTGGCGGCGCTGGAGGGCGACGTGGCGCTGTCGCGGCAGTGGCTGCTGCCGGTGTGGGAAGACATGGTGCGCCAGCCGGACGGCTTTGCCGATGGGCCGCAGCTGGTGAAGCTGATCCGCGCGCTGGAAGCCGGCTTCTCGGCGCTGGCCGGCACGCCCGACCTGCAATGGCTCGAGCGTCTGGAGGCCACGCAACAACGGTATCCGCGCAGTGCGGAGCTGCAGTACCTCGCGGGCGTCGCCTGCATCCACCACCGCCTGTGGGGCAAGGCGCACAAGCTGCTTGCGCAGTCGGTGCAGCAGTTGCAGGACATCGCGTTGCAGCGCAGCGCATGGCGGGCACTGGCTGCTCTGGCCGAGCAGCGCGACGACGCAGCCGGGGCGCAGGAGGCCTACCGCCGCGCGGCGCTGCTGTAGCGGGCCGGCCGAAAGGCCCTGGATCCCCCAAAGAAGAAGGGCCGTCATTGACGGCCCTTCTTCTTTGGGGAACGCGTGTGGCTTTCGCCTTCACGCGTTCGCCGTTCTTCTTCAGAACGGCAGTTGCATGTTGCGCAGATCGCGCTTGGTCTCCACCATGACCAGCGGTTCGTCGTCGATCAGTACCGCTGGCGGGCGCTCGCGCGGGATGTGCACGGGCTTGGGTTCGGCCGCGATGGTCGCCTGGACTGCCGCCGTCTTGCCGGCATCCGTCGTCACCCACTGGAGGCCCGAACCCAGAGCGATCTGCTCCAGTTCGGTGACCGGCAGCGTGAAGGCGGTGACCTTCGGCAGCGAGGCTGCATCGGGCACCACGGCCGCAGCGGCCGGTGCCACTGCAGCGACACGCGCTACGGGTGCTTCGGCCGTGCGCTGGGGTGCTGGCGACGCGGCCTGCACAGGCTCGGCGGCCTCAGGCACCACAATGGGCGAGGGCTCGATGGGGTGGGGTGGCAGCGGTGCCCGGACCTGCTGCGCTTCGGCGGGGGCGGCATCGGCCGGTGCCTGGGCATCGGTTGCACCTTGCTCGGCGTTGTCGCGCTGCGGGCGGTCCTTGCGGTCGCGGCCGTAACGGTCACGCGAGCGTTTGTCGCGTCGCGGCGCTTCATCGCCTTCGACTGCACGGTCGCCCGCGGGAGCGTCGGCCTGTGCGTCCTGGCCGGTCGTCGGCGCGGCTGCCTGTGCATCGGCGCTCAGCGCCGCGGACGGCGCCGTGTTGGCTCCCTGTGCGAAATAGGACGGCCGTTCCGGTCGCGCCGCGGGTTCGCGTTCGGCCTGCACCTCTGCGTCCTGCGGGGCTTCGTCGCGTTGCGGCTGTGGCTCCCCGCGTCCTTCCGCCCGGTCCCGGCCCTGGCCGTCACCGCGTCCGCGGCCACCACGGCCGCCACGTTCACGGCCTTCACGGCCATCGGCCCGCGGTTCGCGCTCCGCGCGCTCGCCATTGGCACGTGCGGGGCGTTGGCGCTCGCCGCCGTTGTCCTCCGCACCAGCCGGCACGCCGGGCGCGCCTTCGGCAGCGATCACCGGTGCCGCGCCTTCGACCTCTTGCCGAGGACGCTGGCCCTGACGCTCGCCGCGTTCGGGACGCTCACCGCGCTCACCGCGCTCGCTGCGTTCACCACGACCGCCACGGCCACGGCCGCCCTCGCGGGCCTGGCCGTCGGCTGCGCCTTCGGCACGTGCCTCGGGTCGTGCCGTCTCGCTGCCACGGGCCTGCCCGTCGCGCGGGGGCCGGGCTTCCCGGTTGCCGTCACGGCCTTCACGACCTTCGGCCGAGCGGCCACGGCCACCGCGACCGCCACGGCCCTGGCCTTCGCCACGGGGGCCGCGGCCTTCGCGTTTGTCTTCCGCCGGCGCAGCGGCCACGGGTGCAGGTGCGGCCACGGGGGCCGGCACTGGAGCGGGCGCCGGCTTGTTGCCGAACAGGCTCTTGATCCAGCCGAAGAAGCCGGTCTCGGCCGGCGCCTCGACAGGGGCCACCGGCGCGGCGACGGGCGCGGCCACCACGGGCGGGACCGGCGCTTCGACGGGTTTGGCCACCGGCTGCGGCGCCGGCGCGTCGGGCAGCACGCCCTTGATCACCGGGGTCTGCTTGTTGGTGGGCTCCTGCGAGCGGCGCGTGACCGAGGTCGGGTCTTCGATCTCATCGGCCATCTTGTAGCTGGCTTCGATGTGGTCGAGACGCGGGTCGTCGTGCTTCAGGCGTTCGAGCTTGTAGTTGGGCGTCTCGAGCGTCTTGTTGGGCACCATCAGCACGTTGATGCGCTGCTTCAGTTCGATCTTCGCGATCTCGGTGCGCTTCTCGTTCAGCAGGAACGACGCCACTTCGACCGGCACCTGGCACAGCACCGAGGCCGTGTTGTCCTTCAACGACTCTTCCTGGATGATGCGCAGGATCTGCAGTGCCGAGCTTTCGGTGTCGCGGATGTGGCCGGAGCCGCCGCAGCGCGGGCAGGGGATCGACGCGCCTTCCGACAACGCAGGCCGAAGCCGTTGCCGGCTCATTTCCATCAGGCCGAACTTGCTGATGGTGCCGAACTGCACGCGGGCACGGTCCTGCCGCAGCGCATCGCGCAGGCGGTTCTCGACATCGCGGCGGTTGCGCGACTCTTCCATGTCGATGAAGTCGATGACGATCAGGCCGCCCAGATCGCGCAGGCGCATCTGGCGCGCGACTTCTTCGGCGGCTTCGAGGTTGGTGCGGGTGGCCGTCTCTTCGATGTCGCCGCCGCGAATGGAGCGGGCCGAGTTCACGTCGACTGAGACCAGGGCTTCGGTATGGTCGATCACGATGGCGCCGCCGGAGGGCAGCTGCACGGTGCGGGCGTAGGCCGATTCGATCTGGTGCTCGATCTGGAAGCGGCTGAACAGCGGGGCATCGTCGCGATAGCGTTTGACGCGTGCGGCGTGTTCGGGCATCACGTGCGCCATGAACTGCTGCGCCTGGTCGTACACGTCGTCGGTGTCGATCAGGATGTCGCCGATGTCATGGTTGAAGTAGTCGCGGATCGCGCGGATCACCAGGCTCGATTCCTGGTAGATCAGGAAGGCACCCTTGCCGGAGCCGGATGCGCCGTCGATCGCGTTCCACAACTTCAGCAGGTAGTTCAGGTCCCACTGCAGCTCGGGCGCGCTGCGGCCGATGCCGGCGGTGCGCGCGATGATGCTCATGCCGTTCGGGTACTCGAGCTGGTCCATCGCCTCCTTCAGCTCGGCGCGGTCGTCACCCTCGATGCGGCGCGAGACACCACCGCCGCGCGGGTTGTTCGGCATCAGCACCACGTAGCGGCCGGCCAGCGACACGAAGGTGGTCAGCGCCGCGCCCTTGTTGCCGCGTTCTTCCTTCTCGACCTGGACCAGCATCTCCTGGCCTTCGCGGATCACGTCGTTGATGCGGGCCTGGCTGACCGGCACGCCTTGCGCGAAGTACTGCTTGGAGATTTCCTTGAACGGCAGGAAGCCGTGGCGGTCTTCGCCGTAGTCGACGAAACAGGCTTCGAGCGAAGGCTCGACGCGCGTCACGACCGCCTTGTAGATGTTGCCCTTGCGCTGTTCGCGCCCCTCGATCTCGATTTCGTAGTCGAGCAGTTTCTGCCCGTCGACAATGGCCAGCCGGCGCTCTTCGGCCTGCGTGGCATTGATCAGCATCCGCTTCATGGTGCGTTTCCTTCATGGACTCCGTGGAGTCCGTATGTCTTCAAATCATCGTTCGGCTCGATGTGAGCCTTGATGCCTGAACAGACGCAATGGAAACGAAAGGAATTGCCGGAGAGCCGACGCTAAAACGAGCACTAGCTCGTCGGGCGGGGCATTGGCGCGTGGATGGGGGCAAGGAGAAGGAGGTGTCGATCGGCTGCCAGCGCGGCGGCCCATGGAACCCGCATGCGTGGCGCGAGGGGCGTGCGTAGACCCTGCTGCGAAGGCGCTAGCCGCCGCAGCCAAGTCTCAATCAGCACCATCAGCACCATCATTCTTGCTTTGATCCGCTGGCCGAGCCGCAGCAGCGGCTCGGGCCAGTTGGAGTATTCCGTATCAGTGTTTCAATCGCGTCAGCCCGCCTCGACAAGCATCGGCCGCCACCATCGCCAGAGGGCTTTGGTCTGCGGACGAACGCCCTGAGTGGCATCGACCTCGCAGCGTCGTTTGGGTTGTGCTCTAAACTTGTGATTTATCAAGCACTTACATCACGACGCTGGTGAAAAACATTATAGGTGCTAATAGCCAACCTGCGGCGCCAGCGGTCAAATTGATCGCAGTCGGCGATGACGGGGACGGCCAGCGGCTCGACAACTTCCTGATGCGCCATCTGAAAGGGGTGCCGAAGACCCACGTCTACCGGATCATCCGCAGCGGCGAGGTCCGGGTGAACAAGGCGCGCGCCGCTGCCGACACGCGGCTGGCGGCCGGCGACAGCGTGCGGCTGCCCCCAGTGCGGGTGTCCGAGCGTGCGGAAGAGAAGGCGGCCGCGATGGGGCAGGCGGTGCCCGGTCGGGTATTCACGGTACTGCACGAAGATGACAGCCTGATGGCCATCGACAAACCGGCCGGCGTGGCCGTGCACGGCGGCAGCGGGGTCAGTTTTGGCGTCATCGAGCAGTTGCGCATCGCCCGTCCGCAGGCGCGTTTCCTGGAACTGGTGCACCGCCTGGACCGCGAGACTTCGGGTGTGCTGCTGATCGCCAAGAAGCGTAGCGCGCTCAAGCACCTGCAGGACCAGTTCCGTGAGCGCGAGACCGGCAAGACCTATCTGGCGCTGGTGCTCGGGGACTGGCCTGCCAACCTCAAGGTGCTGGACAAGCCCCTGCACAAGTACCTGCTGTCCGGCCCGAACGGCGCGCCAGGGGAGGGTGAACGCCGGGTCAAGGTGGTGGCGCGCGACGACCCCGACGGCATGCGGGCGGTGACGCTGGTCCGGGTGGCGCAGCGCTTTGCCGGCTTCAGCCTGCTGGAGGTGACGATCAAGACCGGGCGCACGCACCAGATTCGCGTGCACTTGGCGAGCGAAGGGCATGCGATCGCCGGCGACGACAAATATGGCGATTTCACGGCCAACAAGGCGCTGGACAAACGCGGGCTGAAGCGGATGTTCCTGCACGCATGGCGGCTGCGCCTGACGCACCCGGCCAGCGGAGAACCACTGGCGCTGGAGGCCGCATTGCCCCCCGATCTGCGCCATTTTTTACCGGCGGGCGGCGCGGCGGACCCGGCGGCCCAGCGACAATCGAGCGATGCAAGCCAGAAAATATGACCTGATCGCGTTCGATTGGGACGGTACCTTGTTCGACTCGACCGCCATCATCGCCCGCTGCATCCAGGCGGCCGTCAAGGACGTCGGCGGAACCGTCCCCACTGACAAGGAAGCCTCGTTCGTCATCGGGATGGCACTGACCCAGGCGCTGGCGCATGCCGCGCCGGACGTACCGGCCGACCGTTACCCGCAGCTGGCCGCGCAGTACCGGCACCACTATCTGGCGCACCAGCACGACATCAGCCTGTTCGACGGCGTGCTGCCGATGCTGGCCGACCTGAAGACGCGGCAGCACACGCTGGCGGTCGCCACCGGCAAGTCGCGGCGCGGGCTGGACGAAGCGCTGCGCACGGTCGAGCTGCAAGGCCTCTTCGACGCCTCCCGTACCGCCGACGAAACGGCGGGCAAACCCCATCCCCGCATGCTGCACGAGCTGATGCGCGAATGCGGCGTCGCTGCCGAGCGCACGCTGATGATCGGCGACACCACGCACGACCTGCAGATGGCCGTCAACGCCGGCTGTGCGAGCGTGGCCGTCAGTTACGGCGCGCACGAACCCTCGGGCTTCACGGTACTCGAGCCGCGTTTCGTGGCGCATTCGGTCCGTGAACTGCACGATTGGCTGCTGGCGAACGCCTGAGCCCCAACGCAGCACACCCTGGCCGATGGACGTCGTCGCCCTCTGCAACACGGCCGACCTGACCGAAGGCGGCGACGCGGTGCCGTTCGACGTGGTCTACCGTGGCCAGACCTGCCGCGCCTTTGCCGTTCGCTACCAGGGGCGGGCCCACGCGTACCTGAACCGGTGCACGCACGTGCCGATGGAGCTCGACTACCAGCCCAACCGCGTGTTCGACACGACCGGCCACTGGCTGCTGTGCGCCACCCACGGCGCTGCCTACCGGCCCGACACGGGCGACTGCGGCGGCGGGCCATGCCGGGGCGGGCTGGTCAAGATCGAACTGTCGGAGTTCGATGGCGTGGTGCACTGGCATACTCGTGAGCAGTTGCAGGTCGTCCATTTCTAGCGTCGCCGGCTTACGGCATTTTGAACATGAGTGAATCGCAGTTTCCAGGCGGCCCCGAATTCGAACCCGGCCGAGACCGGCCCATTGGGGCGCCAGCGTCCGCCGCGGCCGCGGGTTGGGAGCGCGCCGCGCTCGAGAAACTCGCGTTCGCCGCCCTCGCCGAGCAGAAGGCGTCGCGCCGCTGGAAGACGTTCGTCCGGCTGTCGTGGCTGGCTTTCTTCATCTTCATGGCCTGGGCCCTGCTGTCGCGCACGTCGCCGACGGCCGACAAGACCACGGCGCACACGGCCGTGGTGGAGATCAAGGGCGAGATCGCGGCCGGCGCGGACGCCAGCGCCGAGTTCGTGGTGGCCGCGATGCGCAGCGCGTTCGACGACGCCGGCGCGCAGGCGGTGGTGCTGCTGATCAATTCGCCCGGTGGCAGCCCGGTACAGGCCGGCATCATCAACGACGAGATCATCCGGTTGAAGGCCAAGTACAACAAGCCGGTCTATGCGGTGGTCGAGGAAACCTGCGCCTCGGCGGCCTACTACATCGCGGTCGGTGCCGACAAGATCTTCGTGGACAAGGCCAGCATCGTCGGCAGCATCGGCGTGCTGATGGACGGGTTCGGCTTCACCGGCCTGATGGACAAGCTGGGCGTGGAGCGGCGGCTGCTGACCGCCGGGGAGAACAAGGGCTTTCTCGATCCCTTCAGTCCGCAGAGCGAGAAACAACGGGCCATGGCGCAGACCATGCTCGACCAGATTCACCAGCAGTTCATCAAGGTCGTGAAGACCGGCCGCGGCACCCGGCTGAAGGAAACGCCGGAGACCTTCAGCGGGCTGTTCTGGAGCGGGCAGCAGGCCGTCGAAATGGGGCTTGCCGATCAGTTGGGCAACCTCGATTACGTGGCGCGGGAAGTCGTCAAGGCCGAGGAAATCATCGATTACACGCGCCGCGACAACGTGGCCGAGCGGCTGGCCAAGCGTTTTGGCGCCGCCTTCGGCGAAGGCGCCGTGCGGGCGCTGAAGGCCCTGCCGACGCTCCGCTGAGCCGCTACGCGCCGTCGCTGGTCAGCGCCCGAGGGCGAACACCGCTGGCACGCTGGCCATCGGCACCGGCGGCAGCGCCCGCCACTCCTTGACCGTCCGGCTCTCCAGCTGGGCGCCGTCCATTGTCAGGCTGGCACCGACGCACAGGCGTGTGTTGTGCTGCAGCGTCTGCAACAGGGCTTGCCGCAGCGCGCTGCTGCGGTACGGCGTTTCGATGAACATCTGCGTCTGGCCGGTCTTGAGGGCCAGCGCTTCCAGCGTGCGGATGCGTTGCGTGCGCGCTTCGGCATCCTGCGGCAGGTAGCCGACGAAGGCGAAGTTCTGGCCACTGAGGCCGCTGCCGGCCAAGGCCAGCAGCAACGACGTCGGGCCGACCAGCGGAACGACGCGCAGGCCGAGCGCGTGGGCAGCGCGCACGACGGACGCGCCCGGGTCCGCGATGGCGGGCATGCCCGCTTCGCTGACAAGCCCGATGTCGTGCCCCTGCATCGCGGCCGCCAGCAGACCGCGCGCGTCGAAGCCGGGCGTGTGGTCCCCCTTCTTGTGCACTTCGTGGGGCAGTTCGGTCAGCACCTGCTGCTGGATGGCATGCGCGAGCGGCACCACGGCATCGACGCGTTTCAGGTAGGCGCGGGTGGATTTCGCGTTCTCGCAGATCCAGTGCTGCAGTCGCGCGGCGATCTGCAAGGTTCCCAACGGCAGGCTGTCCTGCAACGGGGCCTGGATCTCGCAGCCGAAATCCAGCGGCGCGGGGACCAGGTAGAGTTTGCCGGGCGCGGTCGGCTGCGGTGCATCGGACGTCATGCTGGGGCGCCTGACCCGGCGCCGGCTGCGGACAGCAGCGGCAATCCTGCCGCGGTGAGCAGGCCGCAGGTGCGGATCAGCGGCAACCCGACGAGCGCGGTCGGGTCGTCGCTGTCGATCGACGCGAGCAATGCGATGCCCAGGCCCTCGCTCTTGGCGCTGCCGGCACAGTCGTACGGTTGCTCGGCGCGGAGATAGTGCTCGATCTCTGCATCGTCGAGCGGGCGAAATCGAACACGTACCGATGCCATGGCACTTTGCGCGAAGTCCTGCGCAAGATGCACCACACTCACCGCCGTCTGGAAGATGACGGTCTGCCCACGCATCGCACGCAGTTGCGCCACCGCGTTGTCGTGGGTGCCTGGCTTGCCCAGGGGCTTGCCGTTCAGGTCGGCCACCTGGTCGGAGCCGATGACGACCGCGTCGGGATGGTGCTTCGCGACCGCGTGGGCCTTGGCGAGGGCCAGCCGGGAGGCCAGATCGGACGGTGCCTCACCGGGGCGCGGGGTCTCGTCCACATCGGGCGCGACGACCTTGAACGGGATGCGCAGACGCTCCAGCAACTGGCGCCGGTAGATCGAGGTGGACCCCAGAATCAGCTGGGGTCGTGGCGGGCGAACCATGGGTGAATGCATGCGACGATTCTCTTACACTGCCGGCATGAAAACCCAGAATGCGCTGCGGAGCTTCGATGTGAAGGCGTTCGCCCAGGCGGGCGCCATGCGGCAATCCGACGATGCGCTGGCAAACTTTCCGCGGCTGCTGGGCGAGACCGGCGGCAGCGGCGCCGATCGGCTCGTGCGGTGGCGCGCAGTCGGCGAAAGTCGCACGGCGGCAGGGCGCGAAGACGAGGTGTGGCTGCACCTGACCGCGGCCGTGGATCTGCCGCTGACCTGCCAGCGCTGCCTGGAGCCGGTGGACATCGCGGTGTCGGTGGACCGCTCGTTTCGTTTCGTGGCCGACGAGGCCACGGCCGAGGAGCAGGACGAATTGGCGGAGGAAGATGTCCTGGTGCTCGACCGCAGCCTGGACCTCGGTGCCTTGATCGAGGATGAGGTGCTGATGGAACTGCCACTGGTGCCGCGGCACGAGATCTGTCCGTCTGCGGTGAAGCTGGAGGCCGTCGATCCCGACTTCGAGGCGGCGGAGCAAGCCAAGCCGAATCCGTTCGACGCCCTGCAAAGCCTCAAGGGCAAGACCGGCAAGTCCCAGGATTGACCGGTCCCGGCCGCGGGGGTGGCCCGACCTTCTTGGCATCGGTGCCGCCATCGGCTATACTCATGGGCTTCGCGCCTCATGTGTCCAGTGTTCTGGCCCGGTTTGCGCACTTCTTCCAACGCAACCTATTGCAGTCCAGGAGCCGATCATGGCAGTCCAGCAAAACAAGAAATCCCCCTCCAAGCGCGGCATGCACCGTTCGCACAATGCACTGAATGTGCCCGGCATCGCAGTGGAGCCGACGACCGGCGAGACGCATCTGCGTCACCACATCAGCCCGAACGGTTTCTACCGTGGCAGGCAAGTGCTGAAGAACAAGTCCGAAGCCTGATTGTTCTGAGCTCGGGGCCCGGTTGCTACGCAGGTAGCGGCGGGCCTTTGTTTTTGGTGCTTCTTCCCTCCTTTTATCCGCCGACCCGATGGTCGGATTCACGGTGGAGCCCATGATCACACTTGCTGTCGATTGCATGGGAGGCGATCATGGCCCGAGCGTCACGCTCCCGGCCTGCCACCGTTTTCTGGAACACCACCCCGACGCCTCCCTTCTGCTGATAGGCCTTCCGCAGAGCCTTGGTGCGTTTTCGCATCCGCGCGCGCGCATCGTGCCTGCCAGCGAGGTCGTCGGCATGGACGACTCGGTCGAAGTGGCGCTCCGCCGGAAAAAAGATTCGTCGATGCGTGTCGCGATCGCCCAGGTCAAGGAGGGAGCAGCGCAGGTGGCCATTTCCGCCGGCAACACGGGGGCTCTGATGGCCATTGCACGCTATGTGCTGAAGACCATCCCGGGCATCGACCGGCCGGCCATTGCGACGCAACTGCCCAATGCCAAGGGCGGGGCGACGACGGTGCTCGATCTCGGAGCGAACGTGGATTGCACCGCCGAACACCTGCTGCAATTTGCCGTGCTCGGCTCTGCCCTGGTGTCCGCGCTGGGTGCAGCCGACGAGCCTTCGGTCGGGCTTCTCAATATTGGAGAAGAAGCGATCAAAGGTGGTGAAATCATCAGGCAGGCCGGTGAACTGTTACGATCTGCTGGTAAAACCGGGGATCTCAATTTCTTTGGCAATGTCGAAGGCAATGACATCTTCAAGGGTACGACCGACATCGTCGTGTGCGATGGTTTTGTCGGCAACGTCGCATTGAAGGCCAGCGAGGGCCTGGCCTCGATGATCGGTGAATTCTTGCGTGCGGGCTTCTCGCGCAACATCTTCACCAAGATTGCCGGCATGTTTGCTTATTCAGTCCTAAAAGCACTTAAAAGCCAGATGGACCATCGTCGCTACAACGGGGCTGCGTTGTTGGGGCTGCGTGGCCTCGTGTTCAAGAGCCATGGCTCTGCCGACGCATTCGCGTTCGAAACTGCGCTGAGCCGGGGTTATGATGCGGCCCGCAACCAGTTGCTGGAGCGGGTTCAGGCCCGTATCGCCCGCGCGGCGCCATTGCTCGCCGGGGTCGACTTGGTTTCTGGTTCTGCGGAACTTGCAGTTCACTGACAATCTTCCATGCCCATGTATTCACGGATCACCGGAACCGGCAGCTACCTGCCACCGCGCCGCCTGGCGAATGCGGATCTTGCGGCCGAACTGGCTGGCAAGGGGATCGAGACATCGGATGAGTGGATCGTCGAACGCACCGGTATCCGCGCCCGGCATTTTGCGGCGCCTGACGTCACGAGCAGCGATCTCGGTGTGCAGGCCGCGCGCAACGCGCTCGATGCGGCGGGCCTGAAGGCGGAGCAGATCGACCTGATCATTGTGGCGACTTCCACGCCCGACATGGTGTTCCCGTCGGCGGCCTGCATTCTTCAGCACAAGCTCGGCATCGCCGGTTGTCCTGCCTTCGATGTGCAGGCGGTCTGCAGCGGTTTTGTCTATGCGCTGACGATTGCCGACGCGATGATCAAGGCGGGAAGCGCCCGCCGCGCGCTGGTCATCGGCGCAGAAGTGTTCTCGCGCATTCTCGACTTCACCGACCGCACCACCTGCGTGCTGTTCGGCGACGGCGCGGGCGCCGTGGTGCTGGAGGCGTCCGAGGAGCCGGGCATCCTGGCGAGCGACCTGCATGCGGACGGCAAACACGTCGGCATCCTCTGCGTTCCGGGGACGGTGTCGGGCGGCCAGGTGCTGGGTGATCCGCTGTTGAAGATGGACGGCCAGGCGGTGTTCAAGCTGGCCGTCGGTGTGCTGGAAGATTCCGCGCGAGCGACGCTGACCAAGGCGGGAAAGACACAGGACCAGATCGATTGGCTGATTCCGCACCAGGCCAACATCCGCATCATGCAGAGCACGGCCAGGAAACTGAAGCTGCCTCTGGAGAAACTGCTGGTCACGGTGGACCAGCACGGCAACACATCGGCGGCATCGATCCCCCTCGCGCTCGACCACGGCGTGCGCAGCGGCAAGATCAAGAAGGGTGAACTGCTGATGCTTGAAGGCGTCGGCGGCGGGTTCACCTGGGGCGCCGTCCTGTTGAATTTCTGACGAAGACGCCACACGGTTGCCTTTCTTCGATCTGCCGCACAGTCCATCCATGAAACCATTTGCTCTTGTTTTTCCAGGCCAGGGTTCGCAGTCCGTCGGCATGCTGGCCGGATGGGGCGACCATCCCGCCGTTGCCGGCGCGCTGGCCGAGGCCTCCGATGCACTGGGCGAAGATCTGGGTCGGCTGATCCAGGATGGCCCGGTCGATGCGCTGGCGCTGACCACCAATACCCAGCCGGTGATGCTGGTGGCGGGCGTTGCCGCCTACCGCGCCTGGATCGCGGAGACCGGCCTGGTGCCGTCCGTCGTCGCCGGGCATTCATTGGGCGAGTATTCCGCCCTGGTGGCCGCAGGCGTGCTGACCTTGTCGCAGGCGGCACCGCTGGTGCGTTTTCGCGCGCAGGCCATGCAGGACGCGGTGCCGGTCGGCGTGGGAGCGATGGCGGCGATCTTGGGCATGGACGGCAAGCAGGTCGCCGCCGGGTGTGCGGAGGTCACGGCGGCGTTGCGCGCCGAAGGCCGTGGTGCCGAGGTCGTCGAAGCGGTCAATTTCAACGATCCGGCGCAGACCGTGATCGCCGGCAGCAAGGCCGCCGTGGACAAGGCTTGCGAAGTGCTCAAGTCCAATGGCGCCAAGAGAGCGTTGCCACTGCCGGTGTCGGCGCCTTTCCATTCGAGCCTGATGAAGCCGGCCGCCGACCGCCTGCGTGAGCGGCTCAGCGACACGGAGTTCGCGGCGCCGCGCATCCCGGTCGTCAACAACATCGACGCCGCCATCTGCAGCGGCGCGCAGGATATTCGCGACGCCTTGTACCGTCAGGCGTTCGGCCCTGTGCGCTGGGTCGAGTGCGTGCATGCGATCAAGGCGCAGGGTGTTGCCGCGGCCATTGAGTGCGGGCCGGGCAAGGTGCTGGCCGGCCTGGTCAAGCGCATCGATGCCAGCCTCGTCGGACTTCCGATGTTCGACCCGGCGAGCCTTGTGCAGGCCCGGGCACTTTTGGAAGAGGCGGAGGCATGAGCATCGAAACGACCGTGCAAGGCAGTGGGCACGTGGCGCTGGTCACGGGGGCGTCGCGCGGCATCGGCGCTGCCATCGCGGCCCAGCTTGCCGCCAAGGGCTTCAAGGTCGCCGGCACGGCGACGACCGAGCAGGGCGCTGTGCGGATTGCCGAGGCGCTGGCCGCGTTTCCTGGGTGCAGCGGACATGTGCTGGACGTGAACGACGGACCGGCCGGCGAGGCGCTGGTGGCGGAACTCGTGCAGCGCCACGGCGGCCTACAGGTGCTCGTCAACAACGCCGGCATCACCCGCGACATGCTGGCGATGCGCCTGAAGGACGAGGACTGGGACGCGGTGCTCGACACCAATCTGAAGGCCGTGTTCCGCATGAGCCGTGCGGTGATGCGCCCGATGATGAAGCAGCGTTATGGCCGCATCGTCAGCATCACCTCCGTCGTCGGCGCGTCCGGCAACTCGGGCCAGGCGAACTACGCCGCAGCCAAGGCCGGCGTTGCCGGCATGACGCGTGCGCTGGCGCGTGAACTCGGTTCGCGTGCGATCACGGTCAACTGCGTGGCGCCAGGTTTCATCGACACCGAGATGACGGCCGGCCTGTCGCCCGAGCAGCACAAGGCGCTGCTGGGCCAGATCCCGTTGGGCAGCCTGGGCAAACCCGCCGACGTGGCGCACGCCGTGGCTTATCTGGTGTCGCCCGAGGCGGCCTATGTGACGGGGCAGGAACTGCACGTCAACGGCGGCATGTACATGTAGGCTGGGCGCCATTGCCGCCGCCATTTTCGTGGCGCCGCAAGGCCCCGGTGGCAGGCAGTGGCCGCGGCTAAAATCACCGATTCTTTTACAACCCTAAGAGGGAACCATGAGCGATATCGAAGCACGTGTCAAGAAAATCATTGCAGAACAACTGGGTGTGGAAGAGTCCCAGGTCACGAGCGAAAAGTCGTTCGTGGCCGACCTCGGCGCCGACTCGCTCGACACCGTCGAGCTGGTGATGGCACTGGAGGACGAGTTCGGCATCGAGATCCCGGACGAGGACGCCGAGAAGATCACGACCGTGCAGAACGCCATCGATTACGCCAACAGTCATCAGAAGGCCTGAGGCCGAGGTAGCCGCAATATGTCTCGTCGTCGTGTGGTCGTCACTGGCCTGGGATGTGTCAGCCCGGTGGGCAATACGGTCGAGGATTCCTGGAAAGCCCTGCTGGCGGGGCAGTCCGGCATCGACCTGATCCAGAGCTTCGACGCGAGTGCGTTGGCGTGCAGGTTTGCGGGCGAAGTCAAGGGCTTCGATATCACCAGTTACATCCCGGAGAAAGAAGCACGGCACATGGACCGCTTCATTCACCTGGGCATGGCCGCAGCGTGCCAGGCGGTGGCCGACTCCGGCCTCGCAACCGGTGACGCCCTCGATCCCGAAGAAGCCACGCGCATCGGCTGCAACATCGGCTCGGGCATCGGCGGCCTGCCGATGATCGAACACATGCATGGCGAACTGACGACGCGCGGCCCGCGCCGTGTCTCGCCGTTCTTCGTACCCGCCTCGATCATCAACATGATCTCGGGCCATGTCTCGATCAAGTTCGGCTTCAAGGGCCCGAACATCGCGGTCGTGACGGCCTGCACCACCGGTCTGCACGCCATCGGCCTGTCAGCCCGGATGATCGAATATGGCGATTGCGACGTGATGATCGCCGGCGGCTCCGAATCCACGGTGTCGCCGCTGGGGATTGGCGGTTTTGCCGCGGCGCGTGCGCTGAGCACCCGCAATGACGATCCCAAGACCGCCTCGCGTCCCTGGGACAAGGGCCGGGACGGGTTCGTGCTTGGCGAGGGGGCGGGCGTTCTCGTGATCGAGGAATACGAGCACGCCAAGGCGCGGGGCGCCAAGATCTACGCCGAAATCACCGGCTTCGGCATGAGCAGCGACGCCTATCACATGACGGCGCCGGATGTCGACGGCCCGCGGCGCTCGATGCAGATGGCCTTGCGCAACGCCGGCATCCAGCCCGAGCAGGTGCAGCATCTCAACGCGCACGGCACGTCAACGCAGCTGGGCGACGTCAACGAGACCAATGCGGTGAAGGCGGCTTTCGGAGACCACGCCAAGAAGCTGGTGGTCAACTCCACCAAGTCGATGACGGGGCACCTGCTCGGTGGCGCTGGCGGCATCGAAAGTGTGTTCACGGTGCTGGCGGTGCACCAGCAGAAGGTGCCTCCGACGATCAACCTCGTCGACCAGGATCCGGAATGCGATCTGGACTACTGTGCGAATGTCGCGCGCGATGTGCCGATCGAATACGCCGTGAAGAACAATTTCGGCTTCGGCGGGACCAACGGCACCCTGGTGTTCAAGCGCGTTTGAAACGTCGCCCCCGCGCTTTTTTCAATGCATAACGCGCCCGCCGTCCGTTATCCGGTCGTGCGTTCGTCGCGGGCAGCGGCCACGATGTTGATCGTGTGGCTGGCTGGCGCCTGTGTCTGTACGGTCTGGGGCTGGCAAGCCGTCCTGTCGTGGCGGCAGGCGTTGGCGGCGGCATGCCTGCTGCTGTGTGCCGCGGCCTGCTGGCGGGCGTGGCGCGCGTTGCCCGAGGGAAGCTTGCGCTGGGATGGTCAGGCCTGGTGGTGGATCGCCTCGAACGGAGCGGAAACGTCCACCGATGTGAGCTTGCGGCTGGACCTTCAGCAGGCGCTGCTGCTGGCGTTGCGCGACGCCGCAGGCACCACGCGCTGGGGTGTGCTCGAGCGTGCCGTGTCGCCCCGGCAGTGGAACGATCTGCGCCGCGCCGTGTGTTCGCCTGTGGACAGGACCGCCTTGCCCGGGCCGGGATCGGCGCCCGCATGACCGCGCCGCCGCCTGCGCCAACCTCCACGCCAGGGGGCGACAGCGATCTGCTGCTGGTGGAGCGCACCGTGGCCGGCGATCAGAAGGCGTTCGAGTTGCTGGTGGTCAAGTACGAGCGCCGTATCCAGCGACTGATCGCCAGGATGGTGCGCGACGTCGATCTGGTCGAGGACATTGCCCAGGAAACCTTCATCCGTGCCTACCGTGCATTGCCCAAGTTCCGTGGCGATGCACAGTTTTACACATGGCTCTACCGCATTGCCGTCAACACCGCCAAGAAGGCGCTGATGGATTTCAAGCGCGACCCGACCGTGTCGGAAAGCGCTCTGCGATCATCGGACGACGACGATGAAACTTACCACGCCGAAACAGAACCAACGAGCCACGAGACGCCCGACACGGTGTTGGCGGCGAAGCAGATATCGGCGGTGGTGAACGCGGCCATGGAGGCCTTGCCCGAGGATCTTCGGCAGGCGGTGACGCTCCGGGAGATCGAAGGCTTGAGCTACGAAGAGATTTCAGAAGTGATGAACTGCCCGATCGGGACCGTGCGCTCGCGCATCTTCCGGGCGCGAGAGGCAATTTCCGCCAGAGTCAAACCTCTGCTCGAAAATCAGTCCGGCAAACGGTGGTAGTGGGGCGGGCGACGAAACGCAGGTGACGCAAATGGACGATGTAAAGCTGTTGGAACTTCGCGAAAAGCTGTCGGCGCTGGCCGATGGTCAGTTGCGCGGTGGCGATTTTGCGGCGGCGGTCGAGGCCTGTGCGGCGAGCCAGGACGCGCGCTCGGCCTGGCACGCCTACCATCTCGTGGGCGACGTTCTGCGCGGCGGCGAGCAGGCCGTGCGCAGCGCAGATGGCGGCTTCATGCACCGCTTCCAGCAGCGCATGGCTTCCGAGGCGCCGCTGTCGCTCGCCAGCGAGACGGCGATGGCCACCCCCATGCCTGCAGCGCACGCGGCGCTGGAACGCGCGCCAGCCAACGATGCGAGCTTCCGCTGGAAACTGGTCGCGGGGTGCGCTTCGTTGGCGGCGGTTGTCGCCGTGTCCTGGAATGCATTCGCCGGCTTCGGCCTCGTTGTCACGCAGCCGCAGCTGGCCCAGGCGACCGTGTCGGCGCCGACACCGGTCGCAGCCGCTTCGCGTTCGGTCGAGCAGCCCGTGACCTTGGCCAACGGTGAGCCGCAGGTGATGATCCGGGATCCCCGGCTCGATGAACTGCTGGCGGCGCACAAGCAGCTGGGCGGCACGTCCGCTCTGCAGATGCCGGCCGGATTCTTGCGCAACGCAACCTTCGATGCTCCGTCGCGCTGACGGGCCTGGCGGGAAGATTTCCAGATGCGCTTGAAGTCCCTGTGGTGGAGCGTCGTGGCCGGCGCGTGCCTCGCGATGCCGATGTCTTTGGCCTGGGCGCAAGCGACTTCGGTGGTGGTGGGAGATGTGGCGCCAGCGGAACGCAGCATCGGCGACTGGCTGATGCGCATGCACGAGGCCTCGCGCAAGCGTGCCTACATCGGCACCTTCGTTGTCACTTCCGAGGGCAACCTGGCGAGCGCGCGGATCTGGCATGTCTGCGACGGCGATCAGCAGATGGAGCGCGTCGAATCCTTGACCGGTCCGCCGCGCTCCACATTCCGCCGCAACGACAACGTGGTGACCTTCTTCCCGGAGGCCAAGGTCGCCCGCATCGAGCGCCGTGAATCGCTGGGGCTGTTTCCCAATCTGCTGACCGCCGCCGATTCGTCGATTGCCGAGTTCTATGCCGCGCGGCAGATCGGAATGGACCGCGTGGCCGGCTTCGAAGCCGACGTCGTCCAGTTGAAACCCAAGGACCAACTGCGCTACGGTTACCGTGTCTGGAGCGAACGCAAGTCCGGGTTGGTGGTCAAGCTGCAGACCCTGGATGGCGAAGGCCGTGTGCTCGAACAGGCCGCGTTCTCCGAGCTGCAGCTCGATGCGCCGGTGAAGATGGACAAGCTGTCCCAGATGATGGGCCGCACGGCCGGCTACCGCACCGAGAAGCTTGAACTCGTGCAGACCAACGCCGCCGCCGAAGGCTGGGTGCTGCGCGTGCCTGTCGCCGGCTTCAAGTCGATGAGCTGCCTGAAGCGTCCTGCGGGTGGTGGCGCGCAGCAGCCGCAGGGCACGATCCAGTGGATCTTCTCCGATGGCCTTGCGTCGGTCTCGCTATTCCTCGAAGCCTACGATGCACAGTTCCATACCAAGGAAGGTGCGATGTCGATGGGCGCCACGCACTCGTTGACGAAGCGACTGAACGATTGGTGGTTGACGGCAGTCGGAGAGGTGCCGGCGCAGACCCTGAACGCGTTCGTCCAGGCGCTCGAACGCAAGAAATAGCAGGATGGGGCCGGCTTGCAAAGGCGGGCGCTTGCTCCTATCTTGGGCGTGGGCCGGCAAGGCATTGGGTTTTGGGTGCGCGGCACCCGTTTGTTCATTGGAAAGGTCAACGATGTTTCAACTCGACTCGGCAAAGATGCGCGGCCGCCTTGCGGCGTGGACGGTCGCCCTGATCGGCAGCCTGACGCTCCTGCCGCACGGAAGTGCGATGGCACAAGGACGCAGCCTGCCCGACTTCACCGACCTGGTTGACCAGGTCGGGCCGTCGGTGGTCAACATCCGTACGCTGGAACGTGCGGCGGCACGCCAGGCGCCGGGCAACGGCATGGACGAGGAGATGCTCGAGTTCTTCCGCCGCTTCGGCATGCCGCTGCCCAACATGCCGCGCCAGGCGCCGCGGCCACAACAACGGCCGCAGGACGAAGACCAGCCCAAGGGCGTGGGCTCGGGTTTCATCCTCACGTCGGACGGGTTGATCATGACCAACGCCCATGTGGTCGACGGTGCCGACGAAGTGCTGGTCACCCTGACCGACAAGCGTGAGTTCAAGGCCAAGATCATCGGCGCCGACAAGCGTACCGACGTGGCGGTGGTTCGGATCGAGGCCACCGGCCTGCCGGCCGTGAAGCTCGGCGATGTGGGCCGGCTGCGGGTCGGCGAATGGGTGATGGCGATCGGCTCGCCCTTCGGCCTTGAGAACACGGTCACGGCCGGCATCGTCAGTGCCAAGCAACGCGACACGGGCGACTACTTGCCGTTCATCCAGACCGACGTGGCGATCAACCCTGGCAACTCCGGCGGCCCCTTGATCAACATGCGTGGTGAAGTGGTCGGCATCAACAGCCAGATCTATTCGCGCTCGGGCGGCTTCATGGGCATCTCGTTCGCGATCCCGATCGACGAGGCCACGCGGGTCAGCGAGCAGCTGCGTACCGCAGGCCGCGTGTCGCGCGGGCGTATCGGCGTGCAGATCGACCAAGTGACCAAAGACGTGGCCGAATCGATCGGGCTTGGCAAGCAGCAAGGTGCCCTGGTGCGCGGCGTCGAATCCGGCTCCCCTGCCGAGAAGGCTGGCGTCGAAGCGGGTGACATCATCACCAAGTTCGACGGAAAGGTGATCGAGAAATTTGCGGACTTGCCACGCTTGGTGGGCAATACCAAGCCCGGGACCAAGAGCGCGTTGACGGTGTTCCGTCGTGGCGGCTCCAAGGACCTCAGCGTGATGATTGCCGAGATCGAGCCTGAGAAGCCGGTCGCCAAGGCTGCGGCCAAGGAAGAGAAGCCGAAGGCCTCTTCCGCCGGCCAATCGCTCGGTCTGGTCGTCAGCGAACTGACCGATGCGCAGAAAAAGGAGCTCAAGGTCAAGGGCGGCGTCAAGGTCGATGGCGCCACGGAAAGTGCGGCCCGTGCAGGCCTGCGCGAGGGCGATGTCATCGTCGCCATCGCCAACACCGAAGTGGGCAACGTCAAGGAGTTTGAGGCCGCGGTGGCCAAGATGGACCGGTCCAAATCCGTCAACGTGCTGTTCCGGCGCGGCGAGTGGGCGCAGTACGCATTGATCCGGTCCACGCGCTAAGGGGCCCGTTCGGCAAAAGCCCCAACCCGTGGTCGGGTTTGGGGTTTTTCAGTTTTCCGGTCGCGCAAAAGCGACTGTCGAAAAAAATTTATCGAACCGCGTCTCTACCGATTTGAAGTTTGCGCACGCTAACTTTAGATCTTGCTACTGATCAATTTAGATAGAATCCCTGACTTGCTCCGCGGATTAACGGCATATCGAATTTGCGCCAAACCACGATGCGGGAAGAATCTGCGCGGTTTGGGGCGCATCCACAGATCGCCCACAAGTTGTTAAGGTGGCTATCCACCGACCTGTTGATAAACTGTGTATAGAAATCCTGTTGTGGCCTTGCAACGACGCCTTTGTCATCGTTTCCCGGCTGTGCACGTAGTCCTTTTTGCCTACAATGAAGTTCCAGCTATCGCAGTTGCCAAAAGATTGTTGGTTCAGGGCGCGTCCACATCGACGCGCCCTTTTTTCTTTTGCGCGTCTTTCTAATTCAAATACTTAACGCTTCTCGTTGATGAATCACATCAGAAACTTTTCGATCATCGCGCACATCGACCATGGCAAGTCCACGCTCGCGGATCGCCTGATTCAACGTTGCGGTGGCCTTGCCGAGCGTGAGATGCAGGCGCAGGTGCTCGACTCGATGGACATCGAAAAAGAGCGTGGGATAACTATCAAGGCACAGACCGCCGCACTGCATTACAAGGCGCAGGACGGCATCGTCTACAACCTCAATCTGATCGACACGCCGGGCCACGTGGACTTCTCTTACGAAGTGAGCCGATCGCTCAGCGCATGCGAAGGCGCCTTGCTCGTTGTCGATGCGAGCCAGGGTGTCGAAGCACAGACGGTGGCCAACTGCTACACCGCGCTCGACCTCGGTGTCGAGGTCGTGCCGGTGCTCAACAAGATGGATTTGCCCAATGCGGATCCGGACAATGCACGCAGCGAAGTCGAAGACGTCATCGGCATCGACGCGACCGATGCGATCCCATGTTCGGCCAAGACCGGCATGGGCATCGACGAGATCCTCGAAGCCATCGTTCACCGCATGCCGCCGCCACGCGGCAACCCGGAAGCGCCGCTGCGCGCGATGATCGTCGACAGCTGGTTCGACTCGTACGTCGGCGTCGTGATGCTGGTGCGCGTGGTCGATGGCCGGCTGGTGAAGGGCGAGCGCATCAAGATGATGGCCTCTGGCGCGACCTACAACGCCGATGGCCTGGGTGTCTTCACGCCTGCCACCGAGAAGCGCGAATCGCTCGAAGCCGGCGAGGTGGGCTTCATCATCGCCGGCATCAAGGAACTGCAGGCCGCCAAGGTCGGTGACACCGTAACCCTCATCCGGCCCGGCACCGGCGGTGCGGCGGCCACCGCCACCGAGCCGCTGCCGGGTTTCAAGGAAATCCAGCCGCAGGTGTTTGCGGGTCTCTACCCCACCGAGGCGAGCGAGTACGAATCGCTGCGCGACGCGCTGGAGAAGCTGAAGCTCAACGACTCCTCGCTGCGTTACGAGCCCGAGGTCAGCCAGGCGCTGGGCTTCGGCTTTCGCTGCGGCTTCCTCGGCCTGCTGCACATGGAGATCGTGCAGGAGAGGTTGGAGCGCGAGTTCGACCAGGACCTGATCACCACCGCGCCCAGCGTGGTCTACCAGGTGATGAAGAACGACGGCGAGATCCTCATGGTCGAGAACCCGTCGAAGATGCCCGACGTCGGCAAGATGGCCGAGATCCGTGAGCCCATCGTCACGGTGCACCTGTACATGCCGCAGGAGTACGTGGGTGCGGTGATGACGCTGGCCAACCAGAAGCGTGGCGTGCAGATGAGCATGGCCTACCACGGCCGCCAGGTGATGCTGACCTACGAGATGCCGCTGGGCGAGATCGTGCTGGACTTCTTCGACAAGCTCAAGTCCGTCAGCCGCGGCTACGCGTCGATGGACTACGAGTTCAAGGAATACCGCGCGTCCGACGTCGTCAAGGTCGACATCCTGCTCAACGGCGACCGGGTCGATGCGCTGTCGATCATCGTGCACCGCTCGCAGTCCGCCTACCGTGGCCGCGCGGTGGTGACGAAGATGCGCGAGATCATTTCGCGCCAGATGTACGACGTGGCGATCCAGGCCGCCATCGGAGCCAACATCATTGCGCGTGAGACAATCAAGGCCCTGCGCAAGAACGTTCTGGCCAAGTGTTATGGCGGGGACATTTCGCGCAAGAAGAAACTCCTCGAGAAACAGAAGGCAGGCAAGAAACGCATGAAGCAAATCGGCTCGGTGGAAGTTCCACAAGAGGCCTTTCTGGCCATTCTGCAGGTGGAAGACTGATGCAGATTCTGACTTCCGCGATCTTCGCGGCCTTCCTCGCCTACGTCGGCGCCTGGTACACAGGCCGCATCGAAGGCAACTTCGCACTGCTGCTGTTCATGGCCACCGCCGTCACCGGCGCGTACTGGCTGGCCGAACGTTTCTACTTTCTTCCGCGCCGGCGCCAGGCCGTGGCCACACTCGAGGCAGAAGCCGCGCGCCGCAACGGCGAACTGCACAAGCAGGGCATCAGCAAGGTCGATGGCGACGGCGATGTGTCCGAGGCCAAGGGCAGGCTGCTGATGCAGCCCTGGTGGCTCGACTGGACCGCCGGGCTGTTCCCGGTCATCGTCGTGGTGTTCCTGCTGCGGTCCTTCCTGTTCGAACCGTTCAAGATTCCATCGGGCTCGATGATCCCGACGCTGCTGGTCGGCGACCTGATCCTCGTCAACAAGTTCCACTACGGCATCCGCCTGCCGGTGCTCAACACCAAGATCACCGAAGGCAACAAGCCGCAGCGCGGTGACGTGATGGTGTTCCGTTATCCGCCCAAGCCGAGTCTCGACTACATCAAGCGTGTGGTGGGTGTGCCGGGCGATGAGGTGGCCTACCTCAACAAGCGGCTGACCATCAACGGCCAGCCGATCGCGACGTCATCGGTGCCCGAGTTTTTCGACGAAGACACGATGCGCTACTTCAAGCAGTTCGAAGAGAAGCTCGGCGACCGTCCGCACCGCCTGCTCAACGACGACGAGCGCCCCGCGTTTGTCCCGGGTGTCGAAGACTTCGCTTTCAAACAGAATTGTCGCTACAGTGTCGAAGGCGTTGTGTGCAAGGTGCCAGAAGGCCAGTACTTCATGATGGGCGACAACCGCGACAACTCGCTCGATTCGCGTTACTGGGGCTTCGTACCGGACGCCAACATCGTCGGCCGGGCGTTCTTCATCTGGATGAACTTCGGCAATTTCAAGCGCATCGGCGCATTCAACTGACAACGAGCAGCGGAAAGGGACGGGAGATGCAACAGCGGTTCGGATCGAAGCAGCGCGGAATGTCGTTTTTCGGTGTCATCATCGTCGGCGCCGCCATCGTGTTCCTGTTTGTCGTCGGCGCCAAGGTGGCGCCCACCGTCATCGAGTACCAGGCCATCTCCAAGGCGGCCAACAAGGCCAAGGTGGGCACCACCGTGGCTGAAGTCCGTGCCATCTTCGACCGCGCAGCTGCCATCGACGACATCTCATCGATCTCGGGCAAGGATCTGGACATCAAGAAGAGCGGCGACCAGGTCGTGGTTTCCTTCGCCTACAACAAGGAAATCGAGCTGTTCCCGCCCGCCTACCTGTTGTTGAAATACGCCGGCCAATCCAAGTAGCGTGAACGATGATCTTGCGGCACTGCAGCAACGCCTGCACCATGCATTCGCAGACGCGAAGCTGTTGCTGCGCGCCGTCACGCACCGCAGCTTCTCAGCCGATCACAACGAGCGGCTCGAATTTCTCGGCGACTCCGTCCTGAACCTGTCCGTCTCCGGCCTGCTGTTCCGCCGGCTGTCCGACCTCCCTGAAGGCGACCTGTCGCGCATCCGCGCGAACATGGTCAAACAGGACACGTTGCACCATCTGTCCGTCGAGCTGGGCCTACCTGCGGTGCTGCGGCTGGGCGAAGGCGAGGCCAAGTCGGGCGGGCAGAAGCGGCCCTCGATCCTGGCCGACGCGCTCGAAGCGGTGATCGGCGCGGTCTATCTGGACGGCGGGTTCGCGGCGGCCGATGCGCTGGTGCAGCGTCTCTTCCGCTCGGTCGAGATCAATCCGCAGATGGAGGCCATCGGCAAGGACCCCAAGACCGAGTTGCAGGAATGGTTGCAGGGGCGCAAGATGAAACTGCCGGCGTACCGTGTGGTCAGCACCCTGGGTGCCGCGCATCGGCAGACCTTCGATGTCGAATGCGAGATCGTCGAACTCGGCCATGTCGAACGCGGCATCGGCGGCTCGCGCCGCGCTGGCGAGCAGGCCGCTGCCGCCGCGATGCTGGCCAAACTGAAAGTGAAATCGACGCCATGAGTCAGCGCAGAAAACCGTCCAGCCCCCAGCAGTCCACCGTCGGCCCGCAGGGCAGCGATGCGCCCGAGAGCGGCGCCGTGGCGCCGGAAGCCGCAGCTCCCCTGTCGGGCGAAGAGACTGCGGTGGTTCCGGTGGCGGACGGCGTGGACGTGTCCGGCCAGCGCTGCGGCCTGATCGCCATCGTCGGCAAGCCGAACGTCGGCAAGTCGACGCTGCTCAACGCCCTGGTGGGCCAGAAGATCAGCATCACCTCGCGCAAGGCCCAGACCACGCGGCACCGCATCACCGGCATGCGGACGCTGGGCGCGACGCAGTTCGTGTTCGTCGATACGCCCGGGTTCCAGACCCTGCACACCAACGCGCTGAACCGCTCGCTGAACAAGACCGTGAAGGGCGCCGTGGGTGATGTCGACCTGGTGCTGTTCGTCGTCGAAGCCGGCAGCTTCACGCTGGCCGACGCCAAGGTGCTGGCGCTGCTGAAGGCCGACGTGCCGGTGCTGCTGATCGCCAACAAGCTCGACAACGTGCACCGCCGCGCCGAGATCGCGCCCTGGCTCAAGTCGATGCAGGAGCGCCACGCCTTTGCCGAGTTCGTGCCGATGTCGGCCAAGAACGCGAAGGACGTCGAGCGCCTGTTCGGCATCTGCGAGAAGTACCTGCCCGAGCAGGGCTGGTTCTACGATGCCGACGAGCTGACCGACCGCAGCGAACGTTTCCTTGTCAGCGAGACGGTGCGCGAGAAGCTGTTCCGCCTGACCGGCGACGAGTTGCCCTACACCTCGACCGTGGTCATCGACAAGTTCGACGAAGAGCCCGGCCGCAGCAGCGCCAAACGCATGCTGCGCATCGCCGCGACCATCGTGGTCGAGCGCGACGGGCACAAGGCGATGGTGATCGGCGACAAGGGCGAACGCATCAAGCGCATCGGCACCGAGACGCGCATGGAGCTGGAGAAACTGATGGACGCCAAGGTGTTCATCGAACTCTGGGTCAAGGTGCGTTCGGGCTGGGCGGACGACGAAGCGCGCGTGCGCTCGTTCGGGTACGAGTGATCCCGTGCCCGGGGCCGCGCTGCGCCGTGGACGGCCAGGTTCCGGCCCACGCGGCGCGCTGCCGAGCACCCTCCACGCCGCCCGGGCGCGGCCGGCCGCAGCTGGAGACCTGACATCGCCACCAAGCGCATCCACGATGAGCCGGCCTACGTGCTGCACCGCTACGACTGGAGCGAGTCGAGCCTGATCCTGGACGTGTTCACCCGCGGCCATGGGCGCGTGGCGCTGGTGGCCAAAGGGGCGAAGCGGCCCAGCTCGGGTTTCAGGCCGATCCTGCTGCCGTTGCAGGCATTGCGTGTGGCGTTCGGTGGCGACGCGGAGATCCGCACGCTGAAGGGTGCCGAGTGGGCCGGCGGCCACGTGATGCCGACCGGCGATGCTTTGCTGTCGGGCTACTACCTCAACGAATTGCTGCTCCGTCTGCTGGCGCGCGACGATCCGCATGCCGAGCTGTTCGATGCCTACGCGATGGTCGTGCAGGTGCTGGCGTCCGAGCATGGCGAGGTGCTGCAGGCCGCGTTGCGCAGTTTCGAGTTGCTGCTGCTGCGCGAAACCGGCGTGCTGCCGGCCCTCGACCTGCAGACGATGACCCTGGAGCCGCTGGAGGCCGACACCCGCTACACCCTGGTGCCCGAAGGCGGCTTGCGGCTCAGCCATGCGGACGACCGTGCCGGCCTGGCCGGCACCGAATGGCAAACCCTGCAGCGGGCACTGGACGAACACGCCCCCTTCATGGCCACGCTGCATGCCGTCGCGCCGCTGGCCGGCGCCCTCAAGCCGCAGCTGCGGGCCTTGCTGCACTACCATTGCGGTGGCGCCATGCTGCACACCCGGCGGCTGATGATGGACCTGCAATCCTTATGACGACACCACTTCACACGGCGCCCGCGGGCGCACAGGGCTCTTCCACCGCGTTGTCGGTCAACGTGAACAAGGTCGCCCTGGTGCGCAACACCCGGCACCTGGGCATCCCCAGCGTGCTACGCGCGGCCACGCTGTGCCTGCAGGCCGGTGCCCAGGGCATCACGGTCCACCCGCGGCCCGACGCGCGGCATGTGCGGCCGACCGACGTGCACGAGCTCAGCGAACTGCTCAAGGCCTGGCCGGGCCGCGAATACAACATCGAGGGCAACCCGTTCCAGAACCTGATGGCCTTCGTGCGCGATTGCCGCCCGGCCCAGTGCACCTTCGTGCCGGACGGCGAAGACCAGTTCACGAGCGACCACGGCTGGAACCTGGCACAGGACGGCGAGCGCCTGCGGCCGCTGATCGCCGAAGCCAAGGCGCTGGGCGTACGGGTCAGCCTGTTCATGGACCCGTTGCCCGAGGCGATGGTGGCGGCCCGCGCCATCGGGGCCGACTGCGTGGAGCTCTACACCGAACCCTACGCCGCTGCCTATGGCAGCCCGGCACAGGCGATGGTGCTGCAGACCTTTGCGCAGGCCACCCGTGCCGCCGTGGCCGCCGGCCTGCAGGTGAATGCCGGGCACGACCTCAACCGCGACAACCTCACGCCGTTTCTGCAGGCCTGCCCCGCGGTGCGCGAGGTGTCGATCGGTCACGCGCTGGTCGCGGACGCGCTGGAACTGGGCTACGCCGCCACGGTGCAGGACTATCTGCGCTGCATCGCGGCGGCGGCAGGCTGAGCGCCGCATGGTCTACGGCATCGGCACCGACATCTGCGACGTGCGGCGCATCCGCGCCAGCCTGGAGCGGCACGGCGAACGGTTTGCGCAGAAGATCCTGAGCGATGCCGAGCTGGCGACCTTTCGCGCCCGCAGCACACGCTGGCCTGAGCGCGGCATCCGTTATCTGGCCACCCGCTTCAGCGCCAAGGAAGCCTTCAGCAAGGCCGTCGGCATGGGCATGCGCATGCCGATGACGTGGCGTTCCTGCGAGATCGGCAAGCTGCCCAGCGGCCAGCCGGTGATCGTGCTGCACGGCGAGCTGAAGACCTGGTTCGAAGCGCAGCGGCTGCGCGCCCATGTGACCGTGACCGACGAGACCGACTACGCCGCCAGCTTCGTCGTCGTCGAGAAAGCCTGACCCACCATGCAGCACGCCCCCCTCATCATCGACATCGCTGGCACCGAACTCAGTGCTATCGACCGCCGCCGGCTGCAGCATCCGCTGGTCGGCGGGCTGATCCTGTTCGCGCGCAACTGGCGCGACCGTGCGCAGCTGACGGCGCTGTGCAGCAGCATCAAGCGGCTGCGCGCCGACCTGCTGATCTGTGTCGACCACGAGGGCGGCCGCGTCCAACGCTTCAAGACCGATGGCTTCACCCACCTGCCGCCGATGCGCGCGCTGGGCCATCTGTGGATGGGCGGGCCGGGCAAGGACGTCGGCACCGCGGCGCTGGAGGCGATGAACGTGGCCACCGCCTGCGGCTACGTGCTGGGTGCCGAGTTGCGGGCCTGCGGGGTCGACTTCAGCTTCACGCCGGTGCTCGACCTCGACCACGGGCCCAGCGGCGTCATTGGCGACCGGGCCTTTGCCCGCGACCCGCATGTGGTGGCGGTGCTGGCCAAGAGCCTGGCGCACGGGCTGCTGCAGAGCGGCATGGCGCATTGCGGCAAACACTTTCCCGGCCATGGCTTCGTGCGGGCCGATTCGCATACCGAGGTGCCGGTGGACCGCCGCAGCCGCAAGGCCATCCTGGCCGACGACGCCGCCCCGTACCGCTGGCTCAAAGCCACGTTGTCGGCGGTGATGCCGGCCCACGTGGTCTACCCCAAGGTCGACAGCCTGCCGGCCGGTTTCTCCGCCCGGTGGTTGCGTGACATCCTGCGTGCTGAACTCGGCTTTGCCGGCGCCGTGTTCAGCGACGACCTGAGCATGGCCGGTGCCCGGGTGATCGGTGGGCGCACCGTCAGCTACACCGAGGCCGCCGTGGCCGCGCTGCAGGCCGGCTGCGACCTGGTGCTGCTGTGCAACCAGAGCCTGCCCGGCAGCCCCGAAGGCGGCCGCGCGGTCGACGAGCTCATCGACGGTCTGGTGCAGGCCCAGGTGGAAGGCCGCTGGCAGCCCGAAGAGGCCGCCGAACTGCGCCGCCACGCGCTGCTGCCGGTCGGCACGGCACCGGACTGGGACACGCTGATGACCCAGCCGGCCTACATGCAGGCGTTGTGGCAGATCCCTTGAGCGTGACCGGCCTGGCGCCGTCGCTTCAAGCCGGCCTGGCCGACCGCGCCGCGTAGGCCAGGCCGGCGGCCACTCCGCCGAACAGGTCGCCTTCGACCAGCCGCGCCCCGGCGAAGCCGTGCCGCAAGGCCTGCTGGAACGGCTGCAGCGCAGAGGAACCACCGGTCATGTAGATCGCATCCAGATCGGTGCTGCGCAGATTGGCGGCACGCACGCATTCGCGGGCGCAGGCGATCACCTTGTCGAGCGAGGCGGCAAGCTGCTGCTGCATGCCCGAGGGCGTAAGGCTGCTGCCCAGGCCAGCCTCGACGCAGGACAGGTCGACGACGGCCTCGGCGCCGGTGTTCGAACAGGCGATCTTGGCCTGCTCGACCTCGCCGGCGATGCGGTGCCCGTAGCGCTCGGTCAGCACCGTCATCAGCCGGTCGTGCAGGCGGGTGTCGCTGTAGTTGCTGCGCAGGTCGCGCGCCTCGCGCACGGCCTTGGCCGCATACAGCCACTGGATCAGATGCCAGGACGACAGGTCGAAGAACACCTTGCTCGGCACCTCGCGCCCCTGCGGGCCGCTGTGGCGAAAGCCGAACTGCGGCATCACGTATTCGAGGTTGAGCCGCTGGTCGAAATCGGTGCCCCCGATGTGCACGCCGCCGGTGGCCAGCACGTCGGCGCTGCGGTCGGCACTGGCCATGCGGCCGGGACCCAGGCGCACCACGGTGAAGTCGGAGGTGCCACCGCCGATGTCGGAGATCAGCACCAGCGATTCCCTGGTGACGCGCTGCTCGTAGTCGAACGCGGCGGCGATCGGCTCGAACTGGAAGGCGACGTCGCGGAAGCCCGCCGTGCGCGCGGCCTGGCGCAGGCTGTCTTCGGCCAGGCGGTCGCGCTTGGTGTCGTCGTCGACGAAGTGCACCGGCCGGCCGATCACCGCGCGCGTGGGCCGCTCGCCCAGAGTGGCCTCGGCCCGCGTTCCCAGCTCATGCAGGAAACGCGCGACGATGTCCTGGAAACTGACCAGCCCATCGTGCACGGCCGTGGTCTCGTGCATCAGGGCGCTGCCGAGCAGGCTCTTGAGCGAACGCATCAGC
Source organism: Pseudorhodoferax sp. (assembly GCA_965279475.1). Taxonomy (GTDB): domain Bacteria; phylum Pseudomonadota; class Gammaproteobacteria; order Burkholderiales; family Burkholderiaceae_C; genus Pseudorhodoferax. The sequence goes on along the minus strand of CBDIIA010000003.1, from coordinate 4,198,539 downwards.
CGGCCTTCGGTGCCCGCCAAGTAGAGCGCGATGGCCTCACGGCCGAAGTGTGTGCTGCGGTCTTCGGCGTTGTAGAACACGGCGGTCGGCATCGTCGTCGCCGCGCCCTCCAGCGGCAACGGCTGCGCCAGCCCGCCGTCACCGGCCCAGGCGATGGCGGAATTCGACGTGCCGAAATCGATGCCGATGGCCGGCCGCAACGCGCTCACGGATACCCTTGCTGCAATGCCAGATGCAACGCCGATGCCGCGTACGGTGCTCAAGCCTCCCGGCGCAGCGCCGGGAACAGGATCACGTCGCGGATGCTCGGGCTGTCGGTCAGCAGCATCATCAGGCGGTCGATGCCGATGCCGCAGCCGCCGGTGGGCGGCATGCCGTATTCGAGCGCGCGCACGAAGTCGGCGTCGAAGAACATCGCCTCCTCGTCGCCCGCATCCTTGTTGGCCACCTGCGACTGGAAGCGCGCGGCCTGGTCTTCGGCGTCGTTCAGCTCCGAGAAGCCGTTGCCGAACTCGCGGCCGGTGATGAACAGCTCGAAGCGCTCGGTGATCGCCGGGTTGCTGTCGGACGCACGCGCCAGCGGGCTGACCTCGACCGGGTAGTCGATGATGAAGGTCGGCTGCCAGAGCTTTTCTTCGACCACGGCCTCGAACAAGCCGAACTGCAGCTGCGCCAGCTTCCAGTGCTTGGGCGGCTCTTCGCCGACGGCCTTCAGGCGCGCGTGGATCACCTCGGCCGAATCGGCCTCGGCCTCGCTCAGGCCCGCATGTTCGATCAGCGAATTGCGCACCGACAGCCGGGCGAACGGCTGGTCGAGGTGCACGGCCTTGCCCGCGTAGGTCAGCGCAGCGGAACCGGTGGCGGCCACCGCGGCGTGGCGCAGCAGCTGCTCGGTGAAGTCCATCAGGTCGTGGTGGTTCCAGTAGGCCGCGTAGAACTCCATCATCGTGAACTCGGGGTTGTGCCGGACCGAGATGCCTTCGTTGCGGAAGTTGCGGTTGATCTCGAACACCCGCTCGAAGCCGCCCACCACCAGCCGCTTCAGGTACAGCTCGGGTGCGATGCGCAGGAACATCTGCTGGTCGAGTGCGTTGTGGTGGGTGATGAAGGGCTTGGCATTGGCGCCGCCGGGGATCGGGTGCAGCATCGGCGTCTCGACCTCGAGAAACGCGTGCTCGACCATGAAGTTGCGGATCGACGCCACCGCCTTGCTGCGCGCCACGAAACGGCTGCGCGCGGTGTCGTCTGTGATCAGGTCCACGTAGCGCTGGCGGTACTTCTGCTCCTGGTCGGTCATGCCGTGGAACTTGTCCGGCAGCGGCCGCAGCGCCTTGGTGAGCAGCCGCACCGAGGTGGCCCGCACCGACAGCTCGCCGGTCTTGGTGCGGAACAGCGTGCCTTCGCAGCCGACGATGTCGCCCAGATCCCAATGCTTGAAGGCGGCCAGCACGTCGGGGCCGACGCTGTCCTGCGTGATGTAGAGCTGGATGCGGCCCGTGCCGTCCTGCACGGTTGCGAAACAGGCCTTGCCCATCACGCGCTTGAGCATCATCCGGCCGGCGACCACCGCCTGGATGGCCTGTGGCTCCAGCACCTCGTTGAGCACGCCTTCATGCCGCGTGTGCAGTGCAGCCGCCTTGTCGCGGGGCTTGAAGTCGTTCGGGAAGACCGCCGTGCCGTCGGCCGCAGCCTGACGCCGCAGCGCCGCCAGCTTGTCGCGGCGCTCGGCCATCAGCTGGTTCTCGTCCAAGGGCGTGGGCGTGGCGGTGGGTTCAGACATGGGACGAAAGCTCTCGGAGAAGATAGGGTGGGGAAAACAGTGCAGGGCATGCGTCGTGCGCCGAACCCGCCATTTTAGTTTTTCTTGCGCGGCCGGCCGCGCCGGCCTTTCGTGGCTTCAGTGCGCCACGCCATCGCGCCGTACGACCTTGGCCACGGTGCGCCACAGGATGGCCAAGTCCAGCCCGAGCGAGCGGTGGCGCAGGTAGTACACGTCCATCTCGACCTTGACCGGAATCGGTAGTTCGTCCCGCCCATGGATCTGCGCCCAGCCGGTCAGGCCAGGCAGCAGTGCGTCGACCCCGTGCTGCGTGCGCAATGCGATCAGGTCGTGCTGGTTGAACAGCGCCGGACGCGGGCCGACGAAACTCATGTCGCCCTTCAGAATGCTCCACAGCTGCGGCAACTCGTCCAGGCTGCTCTTGCGCAGAAAGCTGCCGATCGGCGTCAGGTACTGCTCGGGGCGTTCGAGCAGATGCGTGGCCAGCGCTGGCGTGTCGATGCGCATGCTGCGGAACTTGGGCATGCGGAAGACGGCGTTGTGGCGGCCGATGCGGTCGGACCAGTAGAGGATGGGGCCGGGGGAGGTGAGCTTCACTGCCAGGGCAACAGCAGCCATGGGCAGCACCAGGAAAACTGCGGCTCCCAGGGAGAGCGCCAGATCGATCAGCCGTTTCACGCTCCCTCCATGTCCGCGACGGCGCGACGCAGGCCTTCGTCCACTGCTATAGGCTGCGACCAACCTAGCAGTGTTCGAGCTTTCGTGGTGTCAACTTGCAAACTGCCGCACAAGCGCGTGGCAGCTTCACGGCGGTCAAACAACGCGGCCATGCCCAGAAGCAGTCTCGGTGGTAGTGGAAATAGTCGCGCCGGCCGGTGCATTGCACGGGCGAGCCGACGGACCAGTTCGGGTGTGGAAAGGTCCTCGTCGTCGCTCACAAGGAAGCTCTGGTTGGCGGCGGACGGGTGCTCGATGCAAGTGGCGACGAAGTCGACCAAGTTATCCAGTGCAACAAGGCTGCGACGATTGTCGATAGCGCCTAGCGGCAGCGGAAATCCGCGCTGCACGGCACGCATCAACGTCGCAAAGTTCGCTTTGACGCCGGGGCCGTAGATCAGCGGAGGCCGGATGACGACCACCTCCATTCCGCCGGCGGCGGCTTGTAGTCCACGCTCGGCCTCCAATTTGCTGATGCCGTACGCGTCCAGGGGCAAGGCTGGGCTATCTTCATCGTAGCGGCGGGAGCCATCGGTCGAGTCGCCATGCACCTTGACGGAGCTCATGAAAACAAAGCGGCGCACGCCGGCACGCGCGGCTTGGTTGGCGAGCGACAGCGTCCCCTGCACGTTGACCCGGCGATACGCAGCGAGTGCATCGCAATGGTCTTCTCGCATCACGTGCACACGCGCGGCCAAGTGCACGACCGTGTCGATCCCCTGCAGCGCTGCGGACCAGTCCACAGCATCTTCCAGGCCTTGCACGCGCAGCCAATCGATGTTTCCCGAAGACGGCGTTGGCATGTCGCGGCGCGTGGCCGCGCGAACCGTGATATGAGGCTTCGTACGCTGTAGCACACTGCAAAGACGTGCACCCAGGAAACCGCTGGCTCCGGTGACAAGTAACTTCACTTGCGGACGAACTCCATCAGTTTCAGCGGGTACTTGGACAGCAGCATCAGCCAATTGGTGCGGATGCCGTTGTCTCGGCACGCGCGCAGCACTTCCCTGTTTAGCAGAATGGTGCTGCGCAAGCCACGATTGCTGACACCCCCGGCCTGCATATGGACCAGCACTTCGCCCATATGCGCGTAGTCGACCTTGGTCGACCGAAAGGTCCGGGCGATCCATTCATAGTCGCCGGCAATCTTGTAGTCGGTGGAGAATGCCCCAGTGCGTTCAAAAAGACTGCGGCGGGCAAACAAGCCCGGGTGTGCGGGCATCCAGCCCCAGCCGAGCCGAGAGGGCGAAAATCGATCCGAACGATAGCGGCGCAATAGCGTCTGTGACTTGTCCGCAGCGAAGAAACAGACATCACCGAACACCATATCGACCGGCTTTTTTGTGAGCAGCGACGCAACCCGCGAGAGAACGCCCGGGTGGGCGTACCAATCGTCGGCGTTCAGGAACGCCACAAAGTCGCCTGTTGCTCTCGCCAGTCCCTTGTTCATCGCATCGTAGATGCCGCGATCGGGTTCGGACACGAAGTAAGCGACGCGGTGACCTGTGCGGTACACGAGATCGCATGTGTCGTCGGTCGAGCCGCCGTCGATCACGATGTGCTCGACGCATGCATGATCCTGCGCGTCGACGGACAAGAGGGTCCGTTCCAGCGTCTTGGCGCTGTTGTAGCACACGGTAATCACGGAGAACTTCGTCATGTCAGAGGCCGGAAGCGGCGTCTGTAAGCATGGACGAGCCGCTCGGGAACAAGCGCCTTGAGCGATAGCTTGAGGGCTTGCAGGCCAAGATAGCATAGGAAGAACGCATGCGTTCGTATCGTGGGGTTGTGTACCCGAACGACCGAATAAAAGGACCGGATATTCTCTAGGCGCGCCCGGTCGGACAAGCCGCCCGGGCTGATCCGCGCAACGGGAAACTCGACCTGGCGAAAATGCAGCCCCGACATATGGGCTGCGTAGAACATCTCGAAATCCGCCGAGATGCGATTGCGAGTGTTGTACAGATGGGCGCGCTGGAAGTCCCCGCGGACAAAAACGGCTTGGTGTGAAAACTGCGAACCTTTCCACAGGAACGTCGTCGACCCGGCTGGCCGGTCGACGGTGTATCCGCCATAGTCAACGACGCAGTTGCCGAATATGAAGCTGGCGTTGTCGTCCATCGGGCTGGTGAACACCCGCTCGATGACATCTGGCGACGCGAACTGGTCTCCAGCATTCATGAAGATGACCCAGTCGCCCGTGCTTCGGCCAACGGCCTTGTTCATGGCGGCATAGATTCCCGCATCAGGCTCGCTGGTCCAGTGATCAATGCGGTTCGAGAATTCCTGCAGTACATCCACGCTTCCGTCCGTCGATCCTCCATCCACCACGATGAACTCGATATGCGGATACGTCTGGGATAGAACGGAGCGGATGGTTGCTCTCAAAGCAAGGCGTGCGTTCAAAGCCACGGTGATCACACTGACGGTCAGCATTGCGATCCAAGCGCAGCGTCGATCTCGGTCCAGACTTGTTCGACGGTGACCGATGCAATACAGCGCACGGCTCCGCCGTGGCTCCTGGGGTATTTGCATTTCCAGTTGCATTCGAAGCACGGCATGCGGTGTGAGACGATGCGGGGCAATCGCCGGCCGTGTTCGAGTTGGTCTACTTCGTATGGAGCGAAGCGCCCGAAGTGCCCACCTCCAACGATCGATACCACGGCGGTGCCGACTGCAGCGGCCAGGTGCATTGCGCTGGTCTCATTTGTCACGACCAGTCGCGCTGCGCGCAGCAGTTCGACAAGTTCGGCAAGACTTGTCTTGCCAACGAGATCTTGAACGCTCGCACCCATGGAGCGCAAGATCGGCGCCGCATACTGCATGTCTGCCGGTCCACCGCTCACGACGATACGCAAGCCGCGTGCGGTCAGGCGTCGCGAAACCTCGGTGAAATGCTCAGCAGGCCAGACACGACCGCTCCAACTCGCTCCGACGAACAGCACTGCATAGGGCTGGCCAAGCTCCGCAAGGGGCGCGAGCATTGTTCGAGGCAGACACGGTGCCAACGCGGCTTGGCACGTCGACGTCAGTGCGGAAGTGAACTCCGCATGACGACGCAGTTCCATCCGCAGGCCGGGCGCGCTCTCGAGCAACTGGGTGTACCAACGGTCCGACAAGGCCTTCAGCCATGCCGCGCTATTGGCGGTGTCGCCCGTAGACCCGATGCGCTGGTGTGCATTCGTGGCACGCACCACCGCGTCGCCAGTCAGCATGTTTCTGGAAAACACGGGCTGGACAGCCACGGCGAAGCTTGCGCCTCGTAAGCGGCGCAGCCATGCAGCCCTGTACCGCAGATTGGTCACGAATCGCTTCGGGTCGAGTTCCCATACTTCGTCGGCGAGGTCAAGTCCTTGCGCCAGTTCGCTCCAAGCCGCGTTGCCCAGCAAAACGACGTGCAATCCGCGCCGGTTGTAGTGGTCTCGAATCTGGCGTGCAGATGCACACCACAACACAAAATCCCCAATGGCATCCAGCCGAACGAGCAGAACCGACCTGGGCTCCTGGGTTGGCGGAGATGGCCTGCGCGTCATGCAAAGGACAGCAGAGTCGAAGCAATGCAACAAGGCGCCGACAATGGTCTTGGCGATGGGGACGACGTGCAGGCGCATGAACAAGCTGCTCAGGCTTAGAAGTCAGCGCCCAGACTTCGATGCGTACAGTGCAGACGCATAGTCAATCGCTTGCAGCAGGCAATTGCCGCAAGCGCGTCGCCTTGTGGCACCCCGCTCCAGCAGCGTTGCTGCATCGTCTGGCGCCGCTTGCGGTCCGTTGGCAATGACTTCTTCCATTTTGTGCGTGAGCGAGCCAGCATTTCCATGGGCGAAGTACCGGACGGTGATCTCCTGTATCTCGCGGTTGACTGCGATGTCGGAAACGATGGAGGTAACGCCGAGCGATACGGCGTCGTAGACCGCTCCGCCACCCGGTCCACCTTCGAACAAGGTTGGCTGGATCAGTGCGATGGCGCCCCGAACCAGGGCGATCTGGTCTCGCTTGGGAATAAGCCCCAGGGCATGAATCCTGGTGGAAACGCCGTGCGTCTCTGCCTTCCGCATCAGTTCGGCGAAATGGTCGGGATAACGGAAATCGTGCGTTGACCCCGTGCAAACCAAAGCCAGCGACGGGTACCGTTGCGCCATTGCCGCAAACGCGGTGAAGGCTGTGTCGTGGTCCTTGTGCTTCCAGAATTGATTGCAGATGATGAAGTAGGGCTTCTGCAGGCCATACGCGGCCATCACCGCGCCCACGTCCTGCTCAAACCAGTCGCTATCGGGGGCTGGAGAAAACGGCAACGCAAATACCTTGGCAGCGCTGTGCGGGAAGAACCGCTGGATGTCGTCCTGCACATCCTTGGCGTTGACAATCAAGGTGTCGGCGGTGCAGAGCATTCGCGCGAAGTCGGCATCTCGCCGGACGCGCTCGGCCTCGGAAAAGAAGTGAGGCAAACGCTTGTGCTGAAAATCATAGACATAGCCTAACCAAGGAGCCCTTACATTCCCACGCAGCGGCAGAAAGGACGGCAAGAGAACGCCGAGGTTCAATCGTGTGACCGCCGATGCCACCGCCCAAGGCCCGTAGTCGATCGCGTGCAGGTGCGCGCCACTGCCCGAAAAGCACGCTTCCACCTGCGCCATGCCGGGTACGGTCGGTTCAGTGCCTGCGTGGCGCGACAACAGACGCCTGCTCCAATTGCGTCCCGCGCGCAGGGTGGCCATTGGCCCACGCGCAGGAATCAGCACATGCTGTTCGATCTCAGCGTCGGCATGCCACAAGCTGGAACTGATCAAGCGCAGGAAGTCCAGTCCCCCGCTCCATCCCACGAATCCCTGGCCAAGGATGCCGACCCGGATCATTGGATTCGTGGTTTGGCGGGAACGCCGGTCAATACTTGGCCTTCGACGAGAACCGACTTGACGAGGACCGCTCCGGCTCCCAGTGTTGTGTTTGACGCAATCGAGAGTTTTTCAATGGCTTGACTGCCTGTCCCAAACAGGCAGGAATCGGCGATATTTACGTTGCCAGAGAGGTTGCACCCTGGATTGAAGACGTTGAACGAGCCAATCACTGCATCATGGCCGACGGTGGCGCTCAGATTGAAGACGTTGAAGTCGCGCACCACAATATCGCAGCTGAACACACATCCGGCCGTAATCAAGTTCCCAACACCAAGTTGCACGTGCTGGGCATCAAACTCAGCTTTGGGATGGACAAGATTGGGAAAGCGAAGATGGGAAAAGCGCCTCATCTGAGTAGCGATGCGCTCCCGTACGGCGGGCACGCCGACCCCAATCACCACATCGACATACTCGTTCATCGTTGCGAGCATTGCGTCTGTACCAATGACTCTGCCATACGGCATGGGACTTCCCACCGACGCCGCATCGGCCGCCAAATAGACGATCTCATCCCATTGAGAGGTTGCGCGGTTGACCGAATCGGCCAACTGTGCGGTGTCTTTCGAAAAGCCGCCGGTTCCTATGATGTATAGCCGTTTGCTCATGCTGTACCTTCGAAGTAGTCGCGAATTGAATCCGAGATGGTTTTGAGCTGTTCTGTAGACAGTCCTGGCCAGCTGGGGAGATTGATGCCGCGCCACGCGATGCCTTCGGCAACGGGGTGTTTGCGATAGCTGCGTGAATACATTGGCATCGTGTGCAGCGGATAGAACAGGGGACGCGTTTCGATACCTGCCTTTGCGAGATGTGCCCGCAAAGGATCCCGATGCCCTGCCTGCGCCACCAGAATGGACACCATCCAATAGCTGTGGACCGTGTCTGCGGCTTCTTCCTGCAGTTCCACGGGAAGGCCTTGCAACAGACTGCGATACGTTTGCGCAATGGCGCGCTTTCGGCGGATGAACTCATCGGCACGCTCCAGCTGCGCGAGACCAATGGCCGCTGCAATATTGGTCATGCGGTAGTTGTAGCCCACGACATCGTGCCAGTACTCTCGATGTGCGGCGAGCCCTTGGCCCTTGAAGTGCCGTGACCTTTCCATCAACGTTTTGTCGTTGCTGACGACCATGCCGCCCTCTCCGGTGGTAATGGTCTTATTGCCGAAGAAACTGAATGTGGAAATGTCGCCAAACGTGCCGACGTGGCGACCTTTGTAAAACGTGCCGAATGCCTCCGCGCAATCCTCTATCAGGAACACACGGTGGTCGCGAGCGATGCGCACTAGCCTGTCCATGTCGCATGCTTGGCCGTACAAATGCACCGGCATGATGGCCTTGGTTCGAGGCGTCAAATTGCGTTGAACATCCTCCGGATCCATTTGCCACGTCGAACGCTCGGAGTCCACGAATACGGGTGTTGCGCCTGTATAAGCGACCGCGTTGGCCGAGGCAATGTAGGTCAGGGTAGGGACGATGACTTCGTCGCCAGGCCCGATGCCGAGGGCGAGCAGAGCGAGATGCAGCGCGACCGTGCCGTTGCACACCGATGCGGCTTGATCGACCCCGATGCGCCTGGCGAACTCGGCTTCAAAGTCGCCTACGAACCTCCCTTTGGACGAGATCCACGACGTGTCCAGGCATTCATTGACGTATTTTTTCTCGTTTCCGAGCAGGTCGGGCTGGTAGATCGGAATGTAGTTGGTACTCAAATGTCACCTCCGCAAGATCGTCAATCGTCGAATCAACAGGATTTGCCCAGGAACCGAAATTAGGCAATAGGAAACCAATGTGGCGAGCACGGCACCCTGTGGGCCGTAGATCGGAGTCAGAAGCCATTTTCCCGCGAACGCAAGCATTGCCATGGCAATGGCGAAGACCACCTGAGGCCGAATCAAGTTGGCACCGTTCATGAATGCACCGCCCACGGAACCCAGTGCATCGACAACCGTCCATATGGCGAGCAACACCAGCAGCGACCACGCAGGGGAGATTGGCTTGTGAAGCCAGGCCGATTCAATCCAGCCGATGGACAAAACGAGCCCAGAGGTCGCAAAGGTTGCAAATAAGCCAGTGAACAGCAGACTCTTGTGTAGCGCCCGGCGCGCCCAGACCATCTCGTTGCGAGCGATCGCATCGCCGAACGCCGGCCATAAGCCCACCAGCGCGGAACTCAGCAGTAGGGAAAGCAACAAAAACAACTTCTGGACGACCGCAAACTCACCGTAGATCTCCTGCCCCAGCATTTGAGTGATGACGATGGCGTCTGATTGGAACGCAAAGGCTACCGCAAGCTGAAGCGCAAAGAACAGAGCACCCGCTCGCAAGAGATCCGCGAGCATGGATACATCTACCACGTCTCGCGGTTCGAGATGGTTGAACACTCCGCTCCGCCAACTCCACCATAGCGAACCGATGACGTTGGCTGCGGTTTGCGATCCTATCGTGGCCAGAACCAACCCATAAAGCGGGCAATCATTGCGTAGAACGATGGGTAGCGTGACGATCGTGGCGAGAGATCCAGCAAGCTGCGTCAACCCGATCCAGTGGCCCTGTTGCGAGCCCAACTGAGCTTTTTGGGCGAGGCTTGCTGGAACGTTGATCGCCAGCAGGACGACGAATGTCGTCAGCCCGGCAAGTACTTCGGCGTGGTTGCGAGGCGAGATGTGACCGGCCACGATCGTTGGGTCCGAACTCCACCAGACCCACGCCAGCCACGAAGCCAGCAATGTTGCGCCCACGGCCAGGGTGCAAAAGTAACCAGCGCAAAGTGCCCGTTGAATACGTTTGGCGTCGCCCCTCGCCCGCGCGTGCAGAACGCAATTCAACATTCCGTTGCCCACACCCAAGTCGGCGAATGAGAAAAAACCGATCAGAGCGCTCAGCATCATCCAAACCCCGAACAGTTCGGGGTCGAGGGATCGGCGTGCTTCTGGAATCGTGAGCAGCACGACGAGACCCGTGCTGAAGCGCCCGGCATAGCTCGCGCCGGCCGTGGCCAATACGTGCAGCAGCCTAGGGTGGGAGGCGGAAAAAAGGCGCCACCATTCCGATGTCAACTTGACGAACACAAGGAACTCCTGCGGTCAGAATTTGACTTGGCTGCCTCGACCCCTGGCCAGAGGGATGGCATGTTGCGTCATGCCCGCGGCAGGTCTTCGCGCCGAAAGCCGGGAACAAGCTGACGCAACGTCTCCAGCATGCCCATGTTTTCGCCGTGCCGGGCGGCATCGATGAGACCCTGCAATGGAATTCGCAGCTGCGGCCACACAATGTACTCTTCCTGCGCCCGCATGATTCGGGGGTGTTCGGTCGGTTCCGGGTTGTCGCCGATCAGCAACTCTTCGTACAGCTTCTCGCCCGGGCGCAGGCCGGTGATGGCGATCTCGATGTCGCCATGGGGATGCTCGGCGTCACGCACGCTCAGACCCGACAGCTTCACCATGCGCAACGCCAGGTCGAGGATCTTTACCGGCTGGCCCATCTCCAGCACGAACACATCGCCACCGCGGGCCATCGCACCGGCCTGCAGCACGAGTTGCGCCGCTTCGGTGATGGTCATGAAATAGCGGGTCACGTCGGCGTGGGTCACGGTCAATGGGCCGCCGGCTGCGAGCTGGTTGCGAAACAGCGGCACGACGCTGCCGCTGGAGCCCAGCACGTTGCCGAAGCGGACCATCGAGAACTGGGTCTTGTTGATCAGCGACACGGCACCTGCGTCAATCGGCGTGGTGAACGCAGCCGTCTCGGTCGCGGCCAACGCCTGCAGAATCAACTCGGCCACACGCTTGCTGGCGCCCATCACGTTGGTCGGGCGCACCGCCTTGTCCGTCGACACCAGTACGAAGTGCGCGACTTCGTGGGCCATGGCGGCGCGGGCCAGGTTCAGCGTGCCCAGCACGTTGTTCATCACGCCTTCCGCAGCGTTGCTCTCGACCAGCGGCACATGTTTGTAGGCAGCCGCGTGGTAGACGGTCGTCGGTCGCCAAGTCTTGCACAGCGTGGCCAGCCGCGCGTAGTGCACCACGCTGCCGAGCACCGGCACGAGGTCGATGGTCCAGCCATGCAAGGCGCAGAGGCCCTGCAGCTCCTGGTGGATGCTGTAGAGCGCAAACTCGCTATGGTCCAGCAGCAGCACCCGCTGTGGCAACTCGCGCACGATCTGCCGGCACAGCTCGCTGCCGATGCTGCCCCCCGCGCCCGTGACCAGCACGGTCTTGCCGGCGAGGTTGCGGGCCAGCAGTTCGGGCCGTGGCGGCACAGGTTCGCGGCCCAGCAGGTCTTCGATGTCGAGTTCGCGGATATCTTGCACCGTGACGCGGCCGCTGGCCAGGTCCGACAGGCCGGGCAGGGTGCGGATGTGCACCGGCAGCGGCTGCAGTTGCTTCAGGATCTGGTTGCGACGCTCGCGGGTGGCGCTAGGCAGTGCCAGCAAGATGTCGGTAATGCCCAGGCGTCCGACCAGGCCCGGCAACTGCGCGGGGGCATAGATGGTCACGTCGTTCAGGCTGCGCCCTACCTTGGCCGTGTCGTCGTCGACGAAGCCGAGCAAGTGGTAAGGCTGCTTGGCGCTTCCGAGCCCGGCGGCCGTCTGGGCACCGGCCGTGCCGGCACCGTAGATCAGCAGGCGAGACGCCACCCGCTGGCCACGCTGTACCAGTCCGGCCAGCCACGAGCGGGCCAGGGCGCGACTGGCTCCGACCAGCAGCAAAAAGATCAGTGGTTGCAGCACCCCCAGGCTACGCGGTACCAGCGACAAGCCCGCTTTCTGCATCAGCTGCAGCGTCGCGATCAGCACCACGCCGTACAGTGCCACGGCCTGTGATGTCGCAACCAGCGCGGCCAGCCCGGTGTAGCGAAAGATCGCCCGGTACAGCCCGAAGCGGATGAACACTGGCACGGCCAGCAAAGGCGCCAGCGCATAGATGAACCACTGCACGCCCTCCGGCCGGTGCAGGGTGTCAAGCCGCAACGTGAACGCCAGCCACATCGCAGCCACGGCCAGCGCCACGTCCATGACCACCACTACCAGGCGCTTGACCGGGCGGGGCCAGCCGAGGATGGCGCTGGTGGCAGAGCGTGGCATGCCTGCTGCAGGCACGTCAGTCTGCGCCGCCGTCGACCAGCTGGTGCCGGGCCAGGAGGTCGCCGACCAGTTCGAGCCGCACCAGCGGGTTGTCGAGCTCCATCAGGCGCTGCTTCAGCGGCGTCGGCAGCGGCAGCAGTTCGCACCAGCGGTTGGCCAGCCAGCCGCAGTCCTGCAGGCGGTACGGCAGGCGCAGCGGAAGCCGCTCCTCCGGCATTTCACGCTGCCGCAGGTTGTCCAGCAGGCGCTCGAGCGCGGTGGCGACCGGCTGGAGATCGTCAGGGACGGGAACGGGAAGATCGTCGTCCAGCATCGTCACATCGGCCACCCACAGTCCATGCTTCAACTGCTGGCTGGACGCGATGCGAAAACGCTGCGTGCCGGTGCATTCGATCGACAGCAGGCCGGGTTGTGGTGCATCGAAGCGCGTGATCGTGGCAAGCGTGCCGACCGGCTGGAAACTTTCCGCCGGTGCGCCCGCGCGCTGCACCTCGGCACCGCTGGTGAGCGCGACCACGCCGAACGGTGCGCCGGTGCGGTGACACTGGCCGATCATGTCCAGATAACGCACCTCGAAGATGCGCAGCGGCAGCAGCCCGCCGGGGAACAACACGGTGCCCAGCGGGAACAGGGGCAGGGACGAGAGGGCCAGGGCTTGGGTCAACAGTGGCTCGGGGTGGAGGATGACAGCCGCTATCATCCCATGACCCACTCCGTCTGCGTTCATGCTGTACCAAATCGTCGCGTTTTTGCTGGAAGTCGCCACGGGCCTGTTGGGCAGCGCCTGCCTGCTGCGGCTGTACATGCAGCAGCAGCGCATTCCGTTCGGCAACCCGGTCGGCAACCTCGTGTTCGCGTTGACCGACTGGCTGGTGCTGCCATTGCGCAAGGTCATCCCGCCGGCAGGCCGCTGGGATCTGGCCAGCCTGGTCGGCGCGTTCCTGTTGAAGCTGCTGCAGTACGGTTTGCTGTGGCTGATCGCCGGCGGTGCCGCGGGTCTGGCCTTGTTGCCGATCCTGGCCATCGGCGGCGTGGTCGCGCTGGTCATCCACGGGCTGACCGGCCTGCTGATCATCTACGCCGTGCTGTCGTGGGTACAGGCGCGCTCGCCCTTGTCCGACGTGATCGCACGGCTCGTGGCGCCGCCGTTGCGGCCGTTGCGGCGCTTGATCCCGATGGTGGGCGGCATGGACCTGACGCCGCTCGTGCTGCTGGTGCTGCTGCAGGTGGCAGCCATCGTGCTGAGCCATCTGCTGGCCAGTGCGATGGTCGCGGTTTGAGGGGCGTGGTGGTGCCCCCGGCTGACGAGCAGGGGATTAGCTGACCGCGTCGGCTGGCTGGCGCAGCAGCATCGCCAGCGTGCTGGCGATCGTGCGGCGCAGGTCCTTGCGGTTGCAGATCAGGTCGACCGCACCCTTCTGTTGCAGGAACTCGGCCCGCTGGAAGCCTTCGGGCAGCGTCACACGCACGGTCGACTCGATCACGCGGGGGCCGGCAAAGCCGATCAGGGCCTTGGGCTCGGCAATGACCACATCGCCGACGAACGCGAAGCCTGCACTCACGCCGCCCATCGTTGGGTCCGTCAGCACACTGATGTAGGGCAGGCCCTTCTTGGCCAGCCGGGTCAGCGATGCGTTGGTCTTGGCCATCTGCATCAGGCTCAGCAGGCCCTCCTGCATGCGGGCGCCGCCGGTGGCCGTGAAACAGATGAACGGCACCTTCTGGTCGATCGCCGCATGCACGCCGCGCACGAAGCGCTCGCCCACCACGCTGCCCATGCTGCCGCCCATGAACTCGAACTCGAAGCAGGCGACCACCACGTTCAAGCCATGCACCGAGCCGCCCATCACGACCAGTGCATCGGTCTCGCCGGTGTTCTCCAGCGCCTCCTTCAGCCGCTCGGGGTACTTGCGGCTGTCCTTGAACTTGAGCGGATCGACCGGGATCACCTCCTGGCCGATCTCGTAGCGCCCTTCCGCGTCGAGGAACACGTCCAACCGCGCCCGCGCGCCGATCCGATGGTGGTGACCGCAGGTGGGGCAGACGTTCTGGTTCTGCTCCAGATCGGTCTTGTACAGCACCGTTTCACAGCTGGGACACTTGATCCACAGCCCTTCGGGAACGCTGCGCCGGTCTGCCGGGTCGCCGCGCTGGATCTTGGCGGGGAGAAGCTTTTCGAGCCAGGACATGGATGGATGCTCCTTGGGTCTGGTGAGGGAGAGCGATTATGCGCTGAGTGCCTGGCGGATCTCGCGCAGGAATCCGGCGGCCACAGGGGCCACGCGGTCACGCGGCTGGTCTTCGATCAACTGGATGATCTTGGTGCCGATGACCACGGCATCGGCCACCTTGCCGACCGCCTGGGCCGACGCCGCATCCCGGATGCCGAAGCCCACGCCCACCGGAAGGTGCACGTGCTGGCGGATGCGCGGCAGCATGGCTTCGACGGCGGCCGTGTCCAATGCCCCCGAGCCGGTCACGCCCTTCAGCGACACGTAGTAGACGTAGCCGCTGGCCACCGCCGCCACCTGCTGCATGCGTTCGTCGGTCGAGGTCGGCGCCAGCAGGAAGATCAGGTCGATCTGCCGGGCGCGCAGCTTGGCAGCGAAGTCGGCGCACTCTTCGGGCGGGTAGTCGACCACCAGCACGCCGTCGACGCCGGCTTCGGCCGCATCGCGCCCGAAGCTGTCCTGGCCGTGCCGCAGGTCGTAGCTCTCGACCGGGTTGGCATAGCCCATCAGCACGACCGGCGTGCGGTTGTCGCGCGTGCGGAAGAGGCGCACCATCTCCAGCACCTGGGCCAGGCCGATGCCGAACGACAGCGCTTTTTCACCGGCCTTCTGGATCACCGGGCCGTCGGCCATTGGGTCGCTGAACGGCACGCCGAGTTCGATCACGTCGGCACCGGCCTCGGCCATCGCGTGCATCAGCTCGGGCGTGATGTCGGCAAAGGGGAAGCCGGCGGTCACGTAGGGGATCAAGGCCTTGCGGCCCTCGGCCTTGAGCCGCGCGAAGGTGGGTTCGATGCGGCTCATGCTGCGTCCTTCGCGTTCGCCGCGGCAGCGCCCTTGACCTGATGCCCGCGCATCGATGGCCGGTCGTAGAAGTCGGCACCCGACAGGTCGGCCACGGTGCCGATGTCCTTGTCGCCGCGGCCCGACAGGTTGACCAGGATCGACTGGTCCGGCCGCATCGTCGGTGCCAGCTTCAGCGCGTAGGCGAAGGCATGGCTCGATTCGAGCGCGGGGATGATGCCCTCGGTGCGGCACAGGTAATGGAAAGCCTCCAGCGCCTCCTGGTCGGTGATGCCGACGTATTCGGCACGGCCGATGTCCTTGAGGAACGCGTGCTCGGGGCCGACACCGGGATAGTCGAGCCCGGCGCTGATGCTGTGGGTCTCGGTGACCTGGCCGTTCTCGTCCTGCAGCAGGTAGGTGCGGTTGCCGTGCAACACACCGGGGCTGCCGCGTTGCAGCGAGGCCGAATGTTTGCCGCTGTCCAGGCCTTCGCCCGCCGCTTCGATGCCGATCAGCCGCGTCTTCTCGTGGCCGATGTAGGGGTAGAAGATGCCCATCGCGTTGCTGCCCCCGCCGACGGAGGCCAGCACCACGTCGGGCTGGCCCGAGGTGCAACCGGTGGCGGCCAGCATCTCGGGCATCTGCACCAGGCATTCGTCGCCGATCACGCTCTGGAAGTCGCGCACCATCATCGGATAGGGGTGCGGACCCGCCACGGTGCCGATGATGTAGAAGGTGTTGTCGACATGGGCCACCCAGTCGCGCATGGCTTCGTTCAGCGCGTCCTTCAGCGTGCGGCTGCCACTGTCAACGGGCACCACCGTGGCGCCGAGCAGCTGCATGCGGAACACGTTGGGGCTCTGGCGCTTAACATCCTCGCTGCCCATGTAGACCACGCACTCCAGGCCGTAGCGCGCGCAGATGGTGGCCGTGGCCACCCCGTGCTGGCCGGCGCCGGTCTCGGCGATCACGCGCGGCTTGCCCATGCGCCGGGCGAGCATGGCCTGGCCGATGGTGTTGTTGATCTTGTGCGCGCCGGTGTGGTTCAGGTCTTCGCGCTTCAGGAAGATCTGCGCGCCGCCGTGCTCGCGGCTGCTGCGCGCGGCGTGGTAGACCGGCGAGGGCCGGCCGACGAAATGGGCCAGTTCGTACTTGAACTCGGCCACGAACGCGGGGTCGTGCTGGTAGAGCGCGTAGGCAGCCTTCAGCTCGTTGATCGCGTGGGTCAGGGTCTCGGCGACGAAGCTGCCGCCGTAGATGCCGAAATGGCCTGAAGGGTCAGGCTGCTGGTAGAGGGACATGATGGTTCTTTGCAAAGTGCGCGTCGGCGGCACGCACGGCCGCGACGAACTGATGGATCTTGGCGGCGTCCTTGATTCCTTTCGAAATCTCGACGCCGGAGCTCACGTCAACGGCCAGCGACAGGGCGCGTGGCCGTACTTGCAAAATGCCATCGGTCACGTTTGCAGGCGTGAGTCCACCACTTAAGACGAGGTGACAGTTGACGCTTGGAGGAAGACGTGACCAATTGAATGTTTTCCCGCCGCCGCCATAACCGTCGACATGGGCGTCGAGCAGGATGGCCTGGGCTTGTGGATAGTCGGCTGCGAATTTTACCAAGTCGAACGGCGTGGCGCCATCCACCGGGATCCGGGCCGCCCGCATGAAGCTGCGTGCCGGGTGGCGTGTGCTGGCCAGGCACTGTTCGGGCGTCTCGTCGCCGTGGAACTGCACCATGGCGCCGGCCACCCGGTTGCAGGCGTCGACCACCGTCGCGTCCGGCGCATTGACGAACAGCAGCACCGGCGTGACGAATGGCGGCAGGCGCCGCGCCAGCACGGCCGCCCGCTCGACGCTGACGTAGCGCAGGCTCTTCTCGTACATGACGAAACCGATCGCGCTGGCGCCGGCCTCGACGGCGGCATCCACGTCCTGCTCACGCGTGAGCCCGCAGATCTTGATGCGTGTGTTCATCCGATCCAATCATACGCAGCGGTGCGGTCGGGCAGGCGCCAGTGGTCTTCGTAGCGAGGGCCCAGAAAGTACAGGCCGTCGGGCGAGAAGGTCGGCGCCGCGGCGTCGCGGTCGCGGGCCTGCAGCACGTCGCTGATCCACTCTGCCGGCCGGTCGCCCTTGCCGACCACCAGCAGGCAACCCATCAGGTTGCGGATCATGTGGTGCAGGAACGCATTGGCCTCGAACTCGAAGCGCCAGTAGGCGCCGCGCCGCGAGATGTCGATGCGCTGCAGGGTCTTCACCGGCGACTTCGCCTGGCATTGCGATGCCCGGAACGAGGAGAAGTCGTGTTCGCCCAGCAGGCGTTGCGCGGCGGCCCGCATCGCGTCGGCATCCAGCGGGCGGAACACCCAGCCGACGCGGCCCCGCTCCACGCTGGGGCGCACCGGCGATTCGAGCAGCAGGTAGGCGTAGCGGCGGCTGATGGCGCTGGCCCGTGAGTGGAACGCATCGGGCACCTGCTGCGCCCAGTGGATCGCGATGTCGTGCGGCAGCAGGCTGTTGCCGCCGCGGACCCAGGCGTTAGGCGGCCGGTCGATGTCGGTGTCGAAGTGCAGCACCTGCATCAGCGCGTGGACACCGGTGTCGGTGCGGCCGGCGCAGACCGTCGAGATCGGCCGCTGCGTGAACTGGACCAGTGCCGCCTCGATCCGGTCCTGCACGGTATTGCCCGAGGGCTGGCTCTGCCACCCCTGGTACGGCTGACCGTTGTAGCTGACTCCCAGCGCCAGGCGCACGCGCGTTCAGGCCAGGGGCCGCAATGGCAACCGACCCGCCGGCACCAGAGTCAGGCCAGTTCGGCCAGGAAGCGCTCGGCCTGCGATTTCAGCGGGCCCGAGGCTTCCGCCAGAACCTCTTCGGCCAGTGCGCGGGCACCGTCGGCGTCGCCGATGGCATTGAATTCCTCGGCCAGTGCCAGCTTGGTCGCCAGCGGATCTTCGGCGCTGGCCGGGGCTGGTTGCGCCGGCGGTTCGCCCGAGGTCGAGTCGCCGAGATCGAGTGTCAGCGAGCCGAGGTCGAATTCCATCATGCCGGAATCGGGATCGGGCGCGCGGCTGGCCGCAGGGGCGGGCGGCGGCGGCGGCGTGTCCAGGCCAAGGTCGATGTCGAAATCCAGCCCGGCCGTGCCTGGCGGTTCGATGACGGGTTCGGGCGAGGGCGGCAGCTCGGGCAGTTCGGGCACCGGCGGCGCATCGAGGCGATGCGTGGTGGCGCTGGTGGCGGCGAAATCGTGGACGGGCTGTTGCGTGTCCAGGCTCGGCAGTTCGGGGGCGGCCAGCGGCGCGGGCGTCGACGGCAGGTCCAGATCGAGGTCCAGGTCGAGATCGAGGCTCGGCGATTCGGTGATCGGGAGATCGGGCGCTGCAACCGGCGGGGGCACCTGGAGCGGCACCGTCTGCAGGCCGACCGGCGCCGGACTCGGTGCAGGCGGCATGACGGCGGCAGCCGCCAGCGCCGCTGCCGGTACGGCGATCGCGGCCGCTGCCGCGCCTTTCGCCGCGCCATCGGACCACAAGGCATTGCCGGGGTCCAGCTCGCGGCCCAATTCGACGATGCGGGTCCACTCGGGCCCGGCGCCGTCGGTCAGTGCATGCACGTCGGTCGCCATCGCCTGGAAGCCCTTGAGGTCGCGGCGCTTGGCGTAGATCTCGGCCAGCTTGGCGTGGATCGCGGCGCGCGTCGGGTTCATCCGCAGCGCTTCCTTCAGGATTTCCTCGGCCTGCAGATCGCGGCCGTAGGCCAGGTAGACATCGGCCTCGGCCACCGGATCGACGTCGCCGGCGGCGTCGAGCTGGCTCGGCGAATACGACATCGACGAGGCTGGTTCGTCGGCATCGGCGGTGTCCACGCGCTGGCCACCGCTGGCACCGAAGAACGAATCGGGTTGCAGCCGGCTCTCGAGGAACGAGTTCTCGCCCTGGGAGGCCTTCTTGCGCTGGCGTGCACGGTAGAACCCGAAGCCCGCCAGCAAGGCGACCAGGGCCGCGGCCGCTGCCGGCACCAAGGGGTTCTCGAGCAGGTCGTCCATCCAGCCGCCTTCGGCAGCGGGCGCCGGCGTGGGCGTGGCGGCGGCCTTGGTAGCTGGTGCGGGGGGTGCCGCGGCCGGGGCCGGGGCGGGTGCTGGTGTAGCTGCGGCCGGGCTGGCTTCCGACGCTGCAGGCGCCGGTGCCGGGGCCGCCGCTGGCGCGGTTGCCGGGCTGGCCGGCAGGGTCACCGCAGCGGCCGGTGCGGGCGCCGGGGCCGGCGTGGCCGCCGGTGCGCCGCTGGCCGCACCGAGCTTGTTCAGGTCGCCGATGTTCTTCGACAGCTCGGCCACGCGCTCGGTGGCCTCCTTGGCGGCCTTTTCACGGGCGATGCGGTCTTCGTTGGCCTTGCTCTGGATGCCGCCCTTGGACAGCGTGAGTTTGTCGGGTGCCGCCGTGGCGGGCTTGTTGTCGGCCACGT
This sequence comes from Pseudorhodoferax sp., assembly GCA_965279475.1. GTDB lineage: Bacteria > Pseudomonadota > Gammaproteobacteria > Burkholderiales > Burkholderiaceae_C > Pseudorhodoferax. The sequence continues at coordinate 4,178,584 of CBDIIA010000003.1, read as the reverse complement.
TGGCCTGCACCCGGCCTGATGCGGCCCGATCGCCGGTCGCGCTCTGCACTGCCGGTACGGTGCCGGCCAGCCGGCTGCGGAAGTCGTTGAAGTCCTTGCTCTGCGCAACGATGATCTGCGAGGCCTCGGGCGCGGGCGTGGCCGCTGCCTGCTCGGGGCTTGGCACGTCGAGCACCGCGCCGGCCTTGATGCGGTTGACGTTGCCTTGCAGGAACGCCTGCGGATTCGCGCGCAGCATCGCCACCAGCATCTGGTCGAGCGACACATTGGCAGGCTTGTTGGCGGCAGCGATCTTGCTGGCGGTGTCGCCGCTCTTCACGACGACCTGGCCACCGGCAGTTGGGGCCGCGGCCGCGACGGGCGGCGCGGGCGGGCGCGGCGTGGCCGCCGGACGGCTCGGGGCCACGGCGACCGGCGGCGGTACCGGGGCGGGTGCCGGGGCGGGTGCCGGGACCACGGCCGGCGCCGTCACGGGCGGGGCGGCCGGTGGCGCCACTTGCGGTGCCACGCCGGCGGTCGCGGGCGCTTGCCGCATGCCGGGCGGGTCGAGCAGGATGGTGTAGTCACGGACGATGCGTCCGCTGGACCAGTTGACCTGCAGGATCAGGTCGACGAAGGGATCGTTGACCGCCCTGGGGCTGGTCACGTCGAGCACCATGCGGCCATCGGCGCGACGGCGCTGCGTGATCTGCATGCCTGCCAGCGCCGGGTTGTATTCGAGCCCGGCCGCGCGAAAGGTCTCGGGTGCGGCCACGCTGGTGCGCAGGCTGGCCGATTCCTCGGCATTGATGTCGGGCAGTTCGATCTCGGCGCGCAGCGGTTCGCCCAGCGCCGACAACACGGTGATGCGCCCGAGCGACAAAGCATGTGCATCGTGCACCGGCAGGTACAGCACCGCCGCTGCGGCTGCGGCGACCGCAGTCATCTTCCACCCCTGCAAGACCTTCCTCACACGTGGCGCGGCGGCGGCTTGTTCGACAGGGTCAATGGGGTTCATCATGCAGGCTGGACAGTGTCCTTCGATCGGAAAAAGTACCTTAACATCAATGTTTTACGCTGACAAGCTGAGACAGGTTTTAACTTTGGAACACGCCGTGGGCAGGTGCTTGCAGCGCTTTGTCCTGTTGCCTCACCACAACGGCCCGCGCCTGCTGCAGGCCGTTGTGACTGGATGTTTCCAAGCGTCGAACGGGCGCTTTTTCAGGCCTCGATCAGGATGCGCAAGGTGCGGCGCAACGGCTCGGCCGCACCCCACAACAGCTGGTCTCCGATCGTGAAGGCGCCGACGTATTCGGGCCCCATCGCCAGCTTGCGGATGCGCCCCACCGGGATGCCCAGCGTGCCCGTGACGGCCACCGGGGTCAGACCCGTCAGCGTGGCTTCGCGCGTGTTCGGCACCACGCTCACCCACTCGTTGTCGGCCGCGATCATCGCCTCGATGTCGGCCACCGGCACGTTCTTGTTCAGCTTGAAGGTCAGCGCCTGGCTGTGGCAGCGCATCGCGCCCACCCGCACGCAGAAGCCGTCGACCGGCGTGGCCGAGGAGCCGAACGACGGGCCACGGCCGAGGATCTTGTTGGTCTCGGCGCCGCCCTTCCATTCTTCGCGGCTGACGCCCCATTCGGCATCGTCCTGCGACTTGCCGATGCCGAGGTCCTTGTCAATCCAGGGGATCAGGCTGCCGCCCAGCGGCACGCCGAAATTGGCGGTCTCTGCCGCGCTCAGCGCCTTCTGCCTGGCCAGCACCTTGCGGTCGATCTCGAGGATGGCCGACTTCGGGTCGTCGAGCAGCGCCTTGACGTCGACGTGCAGGCTACCGAACTGCGTCAGCAACTCGCGCATGTGCTGCGCGCCGCCGCCCGACGCCGCCTGGTAGGTCATCGTCGTCATCCACTCGACCAGGCCGGCCTTGAACAGCGCGCCCACGCCCATCAGCATGCAGCTCACGGTGCAGTTGCCGCCGATCCAGTTGAGGCCGCCCTTGCCGCGCGCGTTCTGGATCACCGGCATGTTGACCGGGTCGAGCACGATGACGGCGTCGTCCTTCATGCGCAGCGTTGAGGCGGCGTCGATCCAGTGGCCGTTCCAGCCGGCGGCGCGCAGCTTGGGGAAGACTTCGGTGGTGTAGTCGCCGCCCTGGGCGGTGAGGATGATGTCGCAGCGCTTCAGGGCGTCGATGTCGTACGCATCGCGCAACGTGGTTTCGTTCTTGGCCTGGGCCGGCGCCTTGCCTCCGGCGTTCGAGGTCGAAAAGAACACCGGCTCGATCAGCGCGAAATCGCCCTCGGCCTGCATGCGGTCGATCAGCACCGAGCCGACCATGCCGCGCCAGCCCACCAAACCTACGAGATTACCTGCCTTCATCACATCGCCCTTTCAAATGAATCTTCCCGTGCGAGGCCCCGCGGGACCTCCTGGAAGCCCGGCTCGTCGAGCCGGGAAGGGCGTGACGAACCGGGCTGGATCAGCCTTTGGTTGTCTTCTTGGTAATGGCCGCGACGACGGCGTCACCCATTTCGCGGGTGCCCACCTTGGTCGTGCCTGCCGCATGGATGTCGGCCGTGCGCAGCCCCGACGCCAGCACGTGCTTGACCGCCGACTCGATGCGGTTGGCGGCTTCGGTTTGCTGGAGTGAGAAACGTAGCATCATGGCGGCGGACAGGATTGTAGCCAAAGGATTCGCGATGCCCTGGCCGGCGATGTCCGGCGCGCTGCCGTGGCTGGGCTCGTACAGGCCCTGGTTCTTCGCGTTCAGGCTGGCCGAGGGCAGCATGCCGATCGAGCCCGTCAGCATCGCCGCCGCGTCGCTCAGGATGTCGCCGAACATGTTGCCGGTAACGATCACATCGAACTTCTTCGGCGCCTTGACCAGCTGCATCGCGGCGTTGTCGACGTACATGTGGTCGAGCGCGATGTCCGGATATTCCTTGCCGACCTCGGTGACCACGTCCTTCCACAGCTGGAAGGTCTCCAGCACATTGGCCTTGTCGACGCTGGTCACGCGGCCCGAGCGCTTGCGTGCGGCCTGGAACGCCACGTGGGCGATGCGTTCGATCTCGGGGCGCGAGTAGCGCATCGTGTCGAAGGCTTCTTCCGATCCGGGGAAGTGGCCATCGGGCGCGCTGCGGCGGCCGCGTGGCTGGCCGAAGTAGATGTCGCCGGTGAGTTCACGGATGATCAGGATGTCGAGGCCCGACACCAGCTCGGGCTTCAGGCTCGACGCATCGACCAGTTCCTTGTAGCAGATGGCCGGGCGGAAGTTGGCGAACAGGCCCAGGTTCTTGCGCAGCCCGAGGATCGCCTGCTCGGGCCGCAGCGGGCGGTCGAGCTTGTCGTACTTCCAGTCGCCGACGGCGCCGAACAGCACGGCGTCGGCCTGCTGCGCGAGCTTGAGCGTCGCTTCGGGTAGCGGGTGGCCATGGGCCTCATAGGCGGCACCGCCGACCAGGGCGGTTTCCATCTCGAACGGAAGGTCGAGCACCCCGAGCACGCGCACGGCCTCGGCGATGATTTCTGTACCGATGCCGTCTCCCGGCAGGACTGCGATTTTCATGTGGATTCTGAGCGATGGATGGAGGGATCAGGTGGACATCATCGTGTGAGCCAGCCAGGGCTTCTGGGCCAGCCGCTGGGCTTCGAAGGCCTTGATCTTGTCGGACTGGCGCAGGGTCAGGCCGATGTCGTCGAAGCCGTTGAGCAGGCAGTACTTGCGGAACGCCTGCACGTCGAACGGCAGCTCTTCGCCCTGCGGCTTCACGACCACCTGGCGTTCCAGGTCGACGGTGAGGCTGTAGCCCGGGAAGGCCAGGCAGGCGTCGAACAGTGCCGCGACTTGCGCTTCCGGCAGCACGATCGGCAGCAGGCCGTTCTTGAAGCTGTTGTTGAAGAAGATGTCGGCGTAGCTCGGGGCGATCAGCGCGCGAAAGCCGTACTGGTCGAGCGCCCACGGCGCGTGTTCGCGCGAGGAGCCGCAGCCGAAGTTCTTGCGCGCCAGCAGGATCGACGCGCCCTTGTAGCGCGGCTGGTTCAGCACGAAATCGGGGTTCGGCTTGCGGCTGGCCGGGTCTTGACCGGGCTCGCCCGGATCGAGGTAACGCCAGGCGTCGAACAGGTTCTCGCCGAAACCGGTCTTGCGGATCGACTTCAGGAATTGCTTCGGAATGATCGCGTCGGTGTCGACGTTCTCACGGTCCATCGGGGCCACGAGGCCCTTGTGCACATTGAACTTTTGCATCTGGATTCTCTGGTCAGGCAAACTGGCGGACGTCGACGAAATGGCCATGCACCGCGGCCGCCGCGGCCATCGCCGGGCTGACCAGGTGGGTGCGGCCACCGGCGCCTTGGCGGCCTTCGAAGTTGCGGTTGCTGGTGGAGGCGCAGCGCTCGCCCGGCTCCAGCCGGTCGGCATTCATCGCCAGGCACATCGAGCAGCCCGGTTCGCGCCATTCGAAACCGGCGGCCTTGAAGATCACGTCGAGGCCTTCGCGCTCGGCCTGTTCCTTCACCAGGCCCGAGCCGGGCACGACCATAGCCAGCTTGACGTTGCGCGCGACCTTCTGGCCGATCTTCTTCACCAGCGCTGCGGCCTCGCGCATGTCCTCGATACGGCTGTTGGTGCAGGAGCCGATGAAGACCTTGTCGATCGTGATGTCCGACAACGGCTTGCCCGGCTGCAGCGCCATGTAGCTCAACGCACGCTCGATCGCATCTCGCTTGTTCGCATCCTTCTCGCGTTCCGGGTCGGGCACGCGGCCGTCGATGCCCAGCACCATCTCGGGCGAGGTGCCCCAGGTCACCTGCGGCACGATCTGCGTGGCGTCGATGTCGACCACACGGTCGAACTTGGCGGTGGGGTCGGAATACAGCGTCTTCCAGTACGCGACGGCATGGTCCCATTCGACGCCCGTGGGTGCCAGCAGCCGGCCGCGCACGTAGTCGATGGTCTTCTCGTCCACCGCCACCAGGCCGGCGCGCGCGCCGGCTTCGATGGCCATGTTGCAGACCGTCATCCGGCCTTCCATCGACAGCGCGCGGATCGCCGAGCCGGCGAACTCGATGGTGGTGCCGGTACCGCCCGCGGTACCGATCTTGCCGATGATGGCGAGCACGATGTCCTTGGCGCTGCAGCCCTTGGCCAGCGTGCCTTCTACGCGCACCAGCAGGTTCTTGGCCTTCTTCGCGAGCAGGGTCTGCGTGGCCATCACGTGCTCCACCTCGCTGGTGCCGATGCCGTGCGCCAGCGCGCCGAACGCCCCATGGGTTGACGTGTGCGAATCGCCGCAAACGACGGTCATGCCGGGCAGCGTGGCACCGTTCTCGGGGCCCATCACGTGGATGATGCCCTGGCGCTTCGACAGGAACGGAAAGTAGGCCGCCGCGCCGAACTCGCGCATGTTGTCGTCGAGCGTGGTGATCTGTTCCTTGCTGATCGGATCGGTGAGGCCGTCGTAGCCCAGCTCCCAGCCGGTGGTCGGCGTGTTGTGGTCGGCCGTGGCGACGATGGAGCTGATGCGCCACACCTTGCGGCCCGCCTGGCGGATGCCCTCGAAGGCCTGCGGGCTGGTCACTTCATGGACCAGATGCCGGTCGATGTAGAGGATCGAGGTGCCGTCTTCCTCGGTGTGGACGACGTGTTCGTCCCAGATCTTGTCGTACAGCGTGCGCCCTGGCGCTTCGTTCATCGTGATTCCCATGGGGGTTCCTTTTTTGGGTCGAAATTCTATGCCGCGGCCACCGGCGTCCGGTCCATCTGTGGCAAGGTGTCGGGGGCTGATGCGGGCGGGGCGGCGCAGGCCATCAGGTGGTCGACCAGCAGCCTCGCCGTGACCGGCAGCGTGGAGAAATCGCGCGCCACCAGCTGGATCTGGCGTTCGGCCCAATCGTCGGTCAGCGCGATGCACTCGAGGTCGCCCACACCGTGCATCAGCTCGAACGCGCGGCGCGGCATCACGCCGATGCCCAGGCCGTTGTGGATCATGCGGCACATCGCGTCGAGGCCGGTCACGTGGATGCGCAGCTTGATCGTGCGGCCGACCCCGGCGGCGGCGCGCCGCATCGCCAGGTGGATCGAGCTGTTGCTGTGCAGGCCCACGTGGTCGAAGTCGAGCGAATCGCTGAACGGCAGTGCGGCCCGCCGCGCCAGCGCATGGCCGCGCGGCACGATCAGCACCAGGCTGTCGCGGCGGTAAGGGCGCGTCTGCAGCTCGCCGGCACCGGGCGCATCGGCCGCGCCGGCGTTGCAGATGCCCAGGTCGGCCGCGCCCTCGGCCACGGCCCGCACGACTTCGCTGCTGAGATGTTCTTCGAGGTCGATCTTCACCTCGCCATGGCGGCGGATGAACGCACCCAGGTCTTCGGGCAGGAACTGGACGATCGCCGAGATGCTGGCGTGCACCCGCACATGGCCGCGCACACCGTCGGCGTATTCGCTGAGTTCGCCCTGCATGCGGTCGAGGCTGAACAGCACCGAGCGCGCGTGGTGCAGCAGGCTCTCGCCGGCAGGCGTCAGGTCCACGCCGCGCGTGTGGCGGTAGAGCAGGGCCGTGTCGAGCGTGGTCTCGAGGTCGCTCAGGCGCTTGCTGACGGCTGACGCCGCGATGTATTCACGCTCGGCTGCCTTGCCGATGCTGCCGAGCTCGCACACGGCGACGAACAACTGCAGCGACGTGAGGTCGATGCGGCGTGCGAAGTTGCGTTCTGAAGGTTTCATCGGGCGGCGGAAGTCTTCGTGTTTGAAGACGGGTTCGCATTTTGCGGCCTATCAATCGGGTTTGTCATCGCGATCCGCGATGGCCGTGCTGCCGATGCGTGATCGAGCAGGCTCCATGCAGCCACAAAAAAGCCCGCCGGCCACAGAGGGCCGGCGGGCTTTGGGGTCAGCGCCTGCTTCAGCGTTGGCCGACGGCCTTCACATCGCGCTTGACCGAGCCTGCGAACAGCTGGCGAGGACGGCCGATCTTGTATTCCGGATCGCTGATCATCTCGTTCAGCTGGGCGATCCAGCCCACCGTGCGCGCCAGTGCGAACACCGCCGTGAACAGCGGCACCGGGATGCCGATCGCGCGCTGCACGATGCCGGAGTAGAAGTCGACGTTGGGGTAGAGCTTGCGCGAGACGAAGTAGTCGTCTTCGAGGGCAATCTTCTCGAGCGCCATGGCCAGCTTGAACAGCGGGTCGTTCTCGAGGCCCATCTCCGACAGCACTTCCTTGCAGGTTTCCTGCATCAGCTTGGCGCGCGGATCGTAGTTCTTGTAGACGCGGTGCCCGAAGCCCATCAGCTTGACGTTGGAGTTCTTGTCCTTCACCTGCTTGATGAACTCGCCGATCTTCTCGACGCCGCCGGCCTTCTGGATGTCGCCCAGCATGTTGAGTGCCGCTTCGTTCGCGCCGCCGTGCGCCGGGCCCCAGAGGCAGGCCACGCCGGCCGCGATGGCCGCGAACGGGTTGGTGCCGGACGAGCCGCACAGGCGCACGGTCGAGGTCGATGCGTTCTGTTCGTGGTCCGCGTGCAGGATGAAGATGCGGTCCAGCGCGCGTTCGAGCACCGGGCTGACCTTGTACTCCTCGCACGGCGTCGCGAACATCATGTGCAGGAAGTTGCCTGCGTAGCTCAGGTCGTTCTTCGGGTACATGTACGGCTGGCCGATCGTGTACTTGTACGCCATGGCCACCAGCGTCGGCATCTTCGCGATCAGGCGGATCGCGGCGATCTCGCGGTGCTCGGGATTGTTGATGTCGGTGCTGTCATGGTAGAAGGCCGACAGCGCGCCGACCAGGCCGGTCATGATGGCCATCGGGTGCGCGTCGCGGCGGAAGCCACGCAGGAAGAACTGCATCTGCTCGTTGACCATCGTGTGCATGGTGACGAGGCGCGAGAACTTCTCCTTGCCTTCTGCGTTCGGCAGTTCTCCGTACAGCAGCAGGTGGCAGGTTTCCATGAAGTCGCAGTTGGTGGCCAACTGCTCGATCGGGTAGCCGCGGTACAGCAGTTCGCCCTTGTCGCCATCGATGTAGGTGATGGCCGACTGGCAGGAGGCTGTCGACAGGAAGCCGGGATCGTACGTGAACATCCCGGTTTGCGCGTACAGCTTGCGGATGTCGACGACGTCGGGGCCGACACTGCCCTGGTAGACCGGCAAGTCGACGCTCGGGCTGCCGTTGCTGAACGACAGTGTGGCTTTATTCTCGGCTAATTTCATGTTCGCCCTTTCAGCGGTTTTCTCTCAACAAACTCAATACTTCGCGCACGTCGTCACGGTCCAGCGAGGGATCGACCTCGCCAAGCGTTTTCCGTGCCATGTGCAGATCCAGCAGGTCATGGTCGCCCAGGTTCATCAGTTCGATCAGGGCATCGGCCTGACCGGCGTGCAACGTTGCGCCGTGCCGCTGGAAGAACCGTTCGAGAAACAGGTCATTCTCCAGCAAACCCCGCCGGCAACGCCAGCGCAGCTTGCCCAAGGCATGCTCGTCGAGAAGGTCTTGCGTAGCCGCCACGGCGTCAGACGGTGCGCAGCACCATCATCTCCTTGATCTTGCCGATCGCCTTGGTCGGATTCAGGCTCTTCGGGCACACGTCCACGCAGTTCATGATGGTGTGGCAGCGGAACAGGCGGTACGGGTCTTCCAGGTTGTCGAGGCGTTCGGAGGTCGCCTCGTCGCGGCTGTCGGCGATGAAGCGGTAGGCCTGCAGCAGGCCGGCTGGACCGACGAACTTGTCAGGGTTCCACCAGAAGCTCGGGCAGCTCGTGGAGCAGCTGGCGCACAGGATGCACTCGTACAGGCCGTTCAGTTCCTCGCGCTCTTCCGGCGACTGCAGGCGCTCCTTCTCGGGCGGCGTGTTCTCGTTGATCAGGTACGGCTTGATCGAGTTGTACTGCTTGAAGAACTGCGTCATGTCGACGATCAGGTCGCGGATCACCGGCAGGCCGGGCAGCGGCTTCAGCACGATCGGGTCCTTCAGCGTCAGCATGTTGGTCAGGCAGGCCAGACCGTTCTTGCCGTTGATGTTCATCGCGTCCGAACCGCAGACGCCTTCGCGGCAGGAGCGGCGGAACGACAGGCTCGGATCCTGGGCCTTCAGCTTCATCAGCGCGTCGAGCAGCATGCGTTCGTGGCCGTCGAGTTCGATCTCGATGGTCTGCATGTAGGGCTTGGCGTCCTTGTCCGGGTCGTAACGGTAGATCTGGAATGTGCGCTTCATCGTGTGTGCTTTCGAGTGATCTTCAGAACGTGCGGACCTTGGGTGGGACCGAGTCGACCGTCAAAGGTTTTAGTTTCACCGGCTTGTATGACAGGCGGTTGCCTTCGCTGTACCACAGCGTGTGCTTCATCCAGTTGGCGTCGTCGCGGCCGAGCGGCGCGACCGGGTCGTCGGACGGGCGTTCGTAGTCTTCGACCGTGTGGGCGCCGCGGCATTCGCGACGGGCGGCGGCCGAGACCATCGTGGCCTGCGCCACTTCGATCAGGTTGTCGACTTCGAGCGCCTCGATGCGGGCCGTGTTGAACACGCGCGACTTGTCCTTCAGCGTCACAGCCTTGACGCGCTCGCGCACCGCGGCGATCTTGACCACGCCTTCGTCCATCGACACCTGCTTGCGGAACACGGCCGCGTGCTGCTGCATCACGGCGCGAATCTCGCCGGCGACATCCTGTGCGTATTCGCCGGAGGTCGAGGCCTCGAGCTGGTTCAGCCTCTCCAGCGTGCGGTCGGCCGCGTCGGCCGGCAGCGGCTTGTGTTCCTTCTGCTTGTCGTTGAACTGGACGATGTGGTTGCCGGCCGCCTTGCCGAACACCAGCAGGTCCAGCAGCGAGTTGGTGCCCAGGCGGTTGGCGCCATGCACGCTGACGCAGGAGCATTCGCCCACCGCGTACAGGCCGTTGATGCCGGCACTGTTGTCGTCGCCCTTCTGCACCACGACCTGGCCGTGGATGTTGGTCGGGATGCCGCCCATCTGGTAGTGGATGGTGGGCACCACGGGAATCGGCTCCTTCGTCACGTCGACGTTGGCGAAGTTGATGCCGATCTCGTACACCGACGGCAGGCGCTTGTGGATCGTGTCGGCCCCCAGGTGGTCGAGCTTCATGTGGATGTAGTCCTTGTTGGGACCGCAGCCGCGACCTTCCTTGATTTCCTGGTCCATCGAACGCGAGACGAAGTCGCGCGGCGCCAGGTCCTTCATGGTCGGCGCATAACGCTCCATGAAGCGTTCGCCGTTGCTGTTGAGCAGGATCGCGCCTTCACCGCGGCAGCCTTCGGTCAGCAGCACGCCGGCGCCGGCCACGCCGGTCGGGTGGAACTGCCAGAACTCCATGTCCTGCAACGGGATGCCGGCGCGTGCCGCCATGCCCAGGCCGTCGCCGGTGTTGATGAAGGCATTGGTCGAGGCGGCGAAGATGCGGCCGGCACCGCCGGTGGCGAGCAGCACGGTCTTGGCCTGCAGGATGTGCAGGTCGCCGGTCTCCATCTCGAGCGCGGTCACACCGACCACGTCGCCGTCGGCGTCGCGGATCAGGTCGAGCGCCATCCACTCGACGAAGAACTGCGTGCGGGCCTCGACATTCTTCTGGTAGAGCGTGTGCAGCATCGCGTGGCCGGTGCGGTCGGCCGCGGCGCAGGCGCGTTGCACGGGCTTCTCGCCGTAGTTGGCGGTGTGGCCGCCGAACGGGCGCTGGTAGATCGTGCCGTCGGGGTTGCGGTCGAACGGCATGCCGAAGTGTTCTAGCTCGTAGACGACCTTCGGTGCCTCGCGGCACATGAACTCGATCGCATCCTGGTCGCCGAGCCAGTCGGAACCCTTGATCGTGTCGTAGAAGTGGTAGTGCCAGTTGTCCTCGCTCATGTTGCCGAGCGAGGCGCCGATGCCGCCCTGGGCCGCCACGGTGTGCGAACGGGTCGGGAACACCTTGGACAGGCAGGCCACGTTGAGGCCCGCGCGCGCGAGTTGCAGCGAAGCCCGCATGCCGGAGCCGCCGGCGCCGACGATGACCACGTCGAACTTGCGCTTGGTGATGTCTTTTGTCGTGTACATGCTCACAGTCTCCAGAGAACTTGAATGGCCCAGCCGGCGCAGCCGACCAGCCAGACGATGGTGAAAATCTGGAGCACGAGACGGAGCCAGACAGCCGCAGTGATGTAGTCCATCCAGATGTCGCGCATGCCGACCCACACGTGGTAGAGCAGCGAGACGATGACGGTGAAGGTCAGCACCTTCATCCATTGGGCGGCGAAGATGCCGGCCCAGGTGTCGTAGCCGATGGGGCCGCGGGCCAGCAGCAGTTGCGCCAGCACGAGGATGGTGAAGATGGCCATCAGGCCAGCCGTGATGCGTTGGGCGAGCCAGTCGCGCAGACCGTAGTGCGCGCCGACGACGATGCGCTTGGAGCCGTAGTTGACAGACATGGGGTGTACCGCTTTCAGTAGACGCCGAACAGCTTGAGGCCCAGCACGACCGCAAGGCCGATGCTGATCACCAGGGTGCCGATGGCAGTGGTGCGGCCGAACTCCTTGTTGACCGCGGAGTGGCTGATGTCCATCCACAGGTGCCGCAGCCCTGCCACAAAGTGGTGCAGGTAGGCCCAGATCAGGGCCAGCGCGACGAGCTTCAGGAACCAGCCCGGTGCAAAGCCCGTGCCCTGGTTGAAGACGGCCTTGAATTTCGCGAACGAGATTTCAGAAGACACCGAGGTGTCGAACATCCAGATGATGAACGGCATCAGCAGGAACATGATGAAGCCGCTGATCCGGTGCAGGATCGACACCCACCCGGCCGCCGGCAGGCGGTAGGTGGGCAGGTCGGTGAGGGCGTTGATGTTGCGGAATTCGGGCCGCTTGGGCCGGGCGGAGGAGGCAAGCTCTGTCATGGAAGCGCTTTCGTGGATGTAACTGCCTTGTAATTTTTACGCGGGGTCAGCCCAAAATTCTATTGCAACGCAGCAAACAACATGAAATTGCTGCGGGGCCGGCCTGGTGCATCGGCGAAGAGATCCGGTCAGCTGAGCGCATTGCGGTAGTGGTGCGTGTCGGTGCGGTAGAGCCCGCGGCGCAATTCCATCGGCGTGTCGTTGTACGTGAACGAGATGCGCTCGACGCTCAGCAGGGGGGTGTCGGCGGTGATCTGCAGCAATGCGCAGTCCTGTGGATCGGGCTTCACGGCGCGGATCTTCTCGTCGGCGCGCACCATGCGCACGCCGAACTCGGTCTCGAACAGGGCGTACGTCGGGCCGCGGTAGGTTGCCATGCGCTCGACCGTCAGCCCCTTGAACGGACCGCCGGGCAGCCACAGATCTTCGAGGATGGTCGGCACCTGCACGCCGCCGATGGAGAACGACAGCACCCTGCGTACCTGCAGCACGGCGTCTCCGGTGCGCAGCGCCAATGCCCGCGCCACCTCGGCGCTGGCCCGCGTGCGCCGGCACTCGAGTACCTGCCGCTGCGCCGGCCCTTCGCTGTCGAGGTCGCCGCTGTCGGGCATCAGCTTCAGGAAGCGGTACTGCACGTGCTGTTCGGCATGGGTGCCGACGAAGGTCCCCTTGCCCTGGCGGCGCACCAGCAGATTGTCGGCCGCGAGTTCGTCGATGGCCTTGCGCACCGTGCCCTGGCTCACGCGGTACCTGGCGGCCAGGTCCATCTCGCTCGGGATGACTTCGCCCGGCTTCCATTCGCCGGCCTGCAGGCTCTGCAGGATCAGGCCCTTGATCTGCTGGTACAGGGGGCTGAATGCCGGCGTCGCGGGCGCCGGCGCGGCCGGCGTGTCGGCACGCGGCAGGTCGGCGGACGCGGAGGAGCTCTGGGCCATCGTCAGGAATGGGTGGTGTCGAGGGTGGGCAAACACCCTGATGGTATCTTATATAAGACATAAGACAAATTGACCGGTCCGGCGTTTCGAGAGTACACTCCGACGCTGTTTTTTGGTGCTTCCGGGCGCACCGCCAGATGGTGCGCGCGGCCATTCTTCCCACTCTTTCTGGAGTTCCCTCATGAGCAAAAAGCCCGTCCGCGTCGCTGTCACCGGTGCCGCAGGTCAAATCGGTTACGCCTTGTTGTTTCGCATCGCATCCGGTGAGATGCTGGGCAAGGACCAGCCCGTCATCCTGCAACTGCTCGAAGTCCCGGTGGAAGGCCCCCAGAAGGCGCTGAAGGGCGTGATGATGGAACTCGACGATTGCGCGTTCCCGCTGCTGGTCGGCATGGAAGCCCACGGCGATCCGATGACCGCGTTCAAGGACGCCGACTACGCACTGCTGGTCGGTTCGCGTCCCCGTGGCCCGGGCATGGAACGTGCCGAACTGCTGGCCGTGAACGGCGCGATCTTCACCGCGCAGGGCAAGGCGCTGAACGCCGTCGCCAGCCGCAACGTCAAGGTGCTGGTGGTCGGCAACCCGGCCAATACCAACGCCTACATCGCGATGAAGAGCGCGCCCGATCTGCCGCGCAAGAACTTCACCGCCATGCTGCGCCTGGACCACAACCGCGCCGCCAGCCAGCTGGCCGCCAAGACCGGCAAGGCCGTGGCCGACATCGAGAAGCTCACCGTCTGGGGCAACCATTCGCCCACGATGTACGCCGACTACCGTTTCGCGACCATCAACGGCGAGAGCGTCGCCAAGATGATCAACGACCAGGAATGGAACGCCAACACCTTCCTGCCCACCGTCGGCAAGCGCGGCGCGGCGATCATCGAAGCGCGCGGCCTGTCGTCGGCTGCTTCGGCCGCCAACGCCGCCATCGACCACATGCGCGACTGGGCGCTCGGCACCAAGGGCAAGTGGGTCACGATGGGTATTCCGTCGGACGGCCAGTACGGCATTCCGAAGGACGTGATGTTCGGCTTCCCGGTCACCACGGAAAACGGCGAGTACAAGGTCGTCGAAGGTCTGGCCATCGACGCGTTCAGCCAGGAACGCATCGACAAGACGCTGAAGGAACTGACCGACGAGCAAGCCGGCGTCGCCCATCTGCTCTGATTCCAGGAGTGAAGTGAAGCATCCGCGCGAGGTCCTGCTGGGCGCCCAGGGTGGCGCGGTCTTCCTGCCGGTCTGTGACCACTACAGCGGCGTCGAGGCGCGGATGCGCAAGAGCCTGCAGCTGCAGGCCGAGATGATCGACGAGTTCGGCACCTGCGTGTTCGACGCGACGCTGGATTGCGAAGACGGCGCCCCTGTCGGCGGCGAAGCCGAACACGCGGCGCTGGTGGTGTCGCTGGCGCTGGCCGCCGACCCGCGGGCCCGCGTCGGCGTGCGGGTCCACCCCGTGGACCATCCCTCGTTCGAAGCCGACATTGCCGTCATCGCCGCCCAGGCCGGCCACCGCCTGTCGCACATCATGGTGCCGAAGGTCGAGACGGTGCGCGATGTCGAGCAGGCCGAGCAGGCGCTGCTGCGCGCCTCCGCCGGGCATCTGCCACTGCAAGTGCTGATCGAATCGCCCGCAGCCGTGCACCGCGCGTTCGACATCGCGGCCCACCCGCGCGTGCAGTCGATGAGTTTCGGCCTGATGGATTTCGTGTCCGCGCACGGCGGGGCGATTCCGGCCGATGGCATGAGTGCCGCGGGCCAGTTCACGCACCCGCTGGTGGTGCGCGCCAAGCTCGAGATCGCGTCCGCCTGCCACGCGCATGGCAAGGTGCCGTCGCATTGCGTCGTCACCGAATTCAGCAATACCGAGGCGATGAAGGCGGCGGCGCAGCGCGCAGCGCGGGAGTTCGGCTACACCCGCATGTGGAGCATCCACCCCGCACAGATCCGACCGATTCTCGAAGCGCTGGCACCAAGCGCTGCCGAGGTCGAGACGGCCGCCCGGCTGATCGAGGCCGCGATCGCCGCCGACTGGGCACCGGTCTCGTTCGACAAGCAGTTGCACGACCGCGCCAGCTACCGCTACTTCTGGCAGGTGCTCGAGCGTGCGCACCAGACCGGGCGGGCGCTGCCTGCCTCGATGCAAGCCTATTTTGAAGACAGCCGAACGGTTTCCGGTTCGGCGCAGGAGACACGATGAAATCGATTCTGATCACGGCCGCGCTGGTGGTGCTGTCGGGCACGCTGCATGCGCAGACCCCGAAGCCCGCCGCCGGCCAGACCCCTGCCGTGAAAAAGGCGGCCCCTGCGCCCAAGGCAAAACCCAAGGCCGAGGCCAAACACGCACCGGCACAGCCGGAGGCGGCGGAAGCCGAACTCGGCGCCGCCGAGCTGGCCATTGCCGAGCGCGTCTATGTCGGCCTGGTGCCGTGCGAGCTCGGCAACACGGTGACGCTGACGCCGGACCCGAAGCTGCCCGGGCACTTCGACATGCAGATCCACAAGATCAAGTACCGCCTGGTGCCGGTGCTGACCAGCACCGGGGCGATCCGGCTCGAAGATACGAAGGCCGGCGCCGTCTGGCTGCAGCTGGCCAACAAGTCGATGTTGATGAACCACAAGCTCGGCCAGCGCATGGCCGACGAATGCATGAGCCCGCAGCAGGTGGTGGTTGCCGAACAGCTCAAGGTGAATCCGGCACGAAGCCTGCTTGAAGCGCCACTCCCGGGCGCGGCCGCCGGCCTCGGTGCCGCGCCGGTGACATCCCCCGTCATCCAGGCCGTGCCGGCGTTGCCCAGCACGGCGGCAAGCGAAGCGAAATAGACCCAGACCGGCCACGGCCCCACGCATCTGAAAACAGGAGAAGACCCATGTTGCAAGCCTATGTTGACCACGTCGCCGAACGCGCAGCGCTCGGTATTCCGCCATTGCCGCTGTCGGCCAAGCAGACCGGCGAGCTGATCGAGCTGCTGAAGGCGCCCGGCAAGGGCGAGGAAGAGTTTCTGCTCAACCTGATCACCTACCGCGTGCCGGCCGGTGTGGACGATGCGGCCAAGGTCAAGGCCAGCTACCTGGCCGCCGTGGCGCACGGCAGCGAGACCAGCACGCTGATCAGCAAGGCCAAGGCCACGGAACTGCTGGGCACCATGCTCGGCGGCTACAACATCAGCCCGTTGATCGATCTGCTTGACGATGCTGAAGTTGGCGCGGTCGCGGCCGAAGGCCTGAAGAAGACGCTGCTGATGTTCGACCAGTTCCACGACGTCAAGGACAAGGCCGACAAGGGCAATGCCAATGCCAAGGCCGTGCTGCAGAGCTGGGCCAACGCCGAGTGGTTCACCAGCCGGCCCGAAGTGCCGACCTCGATCACCGTCAGCATCTTCAAGGTGACCGGCGAGATCAACACCGACGACCTGTCGCCCGCGCCCGACGCCTGGAGCCGCCCCGACATCCCGATGCACGCGCTGGCGATGCACAAGAACCCGCGCCCCGGCATCGTGCCGGAAGAAGAGGGCAAGCGCGGCCCGATCAAATTCATCGAAGACTTGCGCGCCAAGGGCAACCTGGTGGCCTACGTGGGCGACGTGGTCGGCACCGGCTCCAGCCGCAAGTCGGCCACCAACTCGGTGCTGTGGTTCACTGGCGAAGACATTCCGTTCGTGCCGAACAAGCGCTTCGGCGGCGTCTGCCTGGGCGGCAAGATCGCGCCGATCTTCTACAACACGATGGAAGACTCGGGCGCGCTGCCGATCGAGCTCGACGTGAGCCAGATGAACATGGGCGATGTGGTCGAACTGCGCCCCTACGACGGCAAGGCCCTGAAGGACGGCAAGGTCATCGCCGAGTTCACCGTGAAGAGCGACGTGCTGTTCGACGAAGTACGCGCCGGTGGCCGCATCCCGCTGATCGTGGGCCGCGGCCTGACCGCCAAGGCGCGCGAAGCCTTGGGCCTGCCGCCCTCCACGCTGTTCCGCCTGCCGCAAGATCCCGCCGACAGCGGCAAGGGCTACACGCTGGCGCAGAAGATGGTCGGCCGTGCCTGCGGCCTGCCCGAAGGCAAGGGCGTGCGCCCCGGCACTTACTGCGAGCCGAAGATGACCTCGGTCGGCAGCCAGGACACCACCGGCCCGATGACGCGCGACGAACTGAAGGATCTGGCCTGCCTGGGCTTCAGCTCCGACCTGGTGATGCAGTCGTTCTGCCACACGGCGGCCTATCCGAAGCCGGTGGACGTGAAGATGCACCATGAGCTGCCCGACTTCATGAGCAACCGGGGCGGCATCTCGCTGCGCCCCGGCGACGGCATCATCCACAGCTGGCTCAACCGCATGCTGCTGCCCGACACCGTGGGCACCGGCGGCGACAGCCACACACGGTTCCCGATCGGCATCAGCTTCCCCGCAGGTTCGGGTCTGGTGGCGTTCGCTGCCGCCACCGGCGTGATGCCGCTCGACATGCCCGAGAGCGTGCTGGTGCGCTTCAAGGGCAAGATGGAGCCGGGCGTGACGCTGCGCGATCTGGTCAACGCGATTCCGTTGTACGCGATCAAGGCCGGCCTGCTGACGGTCGACAAGAAGGGCAAGAAGAACATCTTCTCCGGCCGCATCCTCGAGATCGAAGGCCTGCCCGATCTGAAGGTCGAACAAGCCTTCGAGCTGAGCGACGCCTCGGCCGAACGCTCGGCCGCCGGCTGCACCGTGCACCTGGACAAGGCGCCGATCATCGAATACATCCACAGCAACATCACGATGCTGAAGTGGATGATCGCGACCGGCTACTCCGACACGCGCACCATCAACCGCCGCATCGCCGCGATGGAAGCCTGGCTGGCCAAGCCCGATCTGCTGAAGGGTGATGCCGATGCCGAATACGCCGCCGTGATCGAGATCGACCTGGCCGACATCCACGAGCCGATCGTCGCCTGCCCCAACGACCCGGACGACGTGAAGACGCTGGCCGACGTGGCCGGCGCCAAGATCGACGAAGTGTTCATCGGCAGCTGCATGACCAACATCGGCCACTTCCGTGCAGCCTCGAAGTTGCTCGAGAACAAGCGCGACATCCCGGTCAAGCTGTGGATGGCGCCGCCGACCAAGATGGACGCGAAGCAGCTGAGCGAAGAAGGCCACTACGGCGTGCTGGGCTCCGCCGGCGCACGCATGGAGATGCCCGGGTGCAGCCTGTGCATGGGCAACCAGGCGCAGGTGAAAGAAGGCGCCACGGTGTTCTCGACCTCGACCCGCAACTTCCCGAACCGACTGGGCAAGAACAGCAACGTCTACCTCGGCAGCGCCGAACTGGCCGCGATCTGCTCGAAGCTGGGCCGCATCCCGACCAAGGCCGAATACCTCGCCGACATGGGCGTGCTGACCGCGGCCAGCGACAAGATCTACCAGTACCTGAACTTCGACCAGGTAAAGGACTACACCGACGTGGCCGATACCGTGAAAGACGGCGTCGCCGCCTGAGAACGTGTGAACGAACCTCCTGCGCGGCCCGATCCCGGGCCGCTCGCGACGGTTCTTTCGCACGTTCTGGGTCCGGCATAGGAAGAACAACAACATGCGCATCGCGCCGTCGAGCAGGAGCGCAGACCACGGAGACAGACCATGCAATTCAGAACCTGCGTCGCGCTGGCGATCGGCGTGTTCGCCGTTGCGGCAGCACAAGCCCAATCGTTCCCGACGCGCCCGGTGCGCATCGTCGTGCCGCAGACGCCGGGCGGTGCCTCCGACGCGCTCGCCCGCATCATCGGCCAGAAGCTGTCGGAGAAATGGGGCCAGCCGGTGGTCATCGAGAACCGCGCCGGCGCGGGCGGCAACATCGGCATGGACGCCGTCGCCAAGGCGCCGGCCGACGGCTACACGCTGCTGATGTCGTATGTCGGCTCGCACGCGATCAACGTCAGCATCTACAGGAAGCTGCCGTTCGACCCCGAGGCCGACTTCGCTGCTGTCGCCACGCTGGCCAATGTGCCGTTCGTGGCCGTCACCAACGCTTCGCTGCCCGTGTCCAACATGAAGGACCTGGCCAGCTACGCCGGCAAGTCGGGCGTGTCGTTCGGCTCGGCCGGCAACGGCTCGGTGAACCATCTGCTGGGCGAGATGTTCAACGCCACGGCGGGCGTGAAGATGCAGCACGTGCCCTACAAGGGCGCGGCCCCGGCGTTGACCGACCTGATCGCCGGCCAGATTCAGCTGGTCTACACCAGCCTGCCATCGGTGGCGCAGCACATCCGCTCGGGCACGGTCAAGGGCCTGGCCGTCACCGGCTCCAAGCGGGCGGAAGCCTTCAAGGACATTCCGACGATCGCCGAGTCGGGCTACCCCGGTTTCGTGATCAACCCCTGGTTCGGCCTGTTCGCGCCCAAGGGCACGCCGCCGGCGGTGGTGCGGCAGATCAACGCCGACATCAACAAGCTGCTGTCCGAGAAAGACACGGCCGACCGCTTCGCGCCGCTGGGTGCCGAGGTCTACGAGTCGACGCCGCAGGAGTTCTCGGCCGTGCTGCACGCCGACATCCTGAAGTGGGCGGCGGTGGTCAAGACGTCCGGTGCTACCGCCGACTGATGGCCTGCTGCTGCCAGACGCATGACCAACTGATCACCAGCCGATGACCGACCCGATGCCCTCGACCGACACCGAAGCGCCCGCGCCACGCGACCTGCAACTGCGCGGCAACCGTTTCAGCCCGCTGCGCTACGAGGACATGACGCCGGCGCAGCGGCAGATGGTCGACAGCGTGCTCAACGGCAAGCGCGGGTCGATGCAGGGGCCCTACAACGTGCTGCTGCGCAGCCCCGAGATGGGCAATCTGGCCCAGGCCTTTGGGGTGCGCACGCGGTTCGATTCCTCGTTGCCGCTGCATCTGAACGAGCTGGCGATCCTGACGATCGCGCGGTTCTGGCGTTGCGACTTCGTCTGGTGGGCGCACCGCAACATGGCCACCAACGCCGGCCTGCCGGAGGCGACCATCCAGGCGGTCTTGACCGGCGTGCTGCCGGCCGGGACCGATGCGGCCGAACGGGTGGTCTATGACTTCTGTCGGCAACTGGTGAAGAACCGCAAGGTCGACGCGCCCAGCCACGCAGCGCTGGTCGGCCTGTTTGGCGAACGCGGCGCGGTCGACCTGATTGGCGCCATGGGCTATTACTCGCTGGTCTGCCTGGCGCTGAACGCGGACCAGTATCCCTTGCCCGACGGAGTGGTGGGCGAGGTGTCGGGCCTGGGCGACTAGCGTCCGAGCCCGGTCACAGGCTGCGGGCCATCGCCTGCAGCGCCTCCCGCGTCTGCGTGTCCGCGGGGAAGAAGGTTTCCAGCGCCAGCTCCTGCAACGTGACGTCGACCGGTGAGCCGAACACCGTGGTCGTGCTGATGAAGCTCAGCACCCCGTTCGGGGTCTGCAGCAGTAGCGGCACCACCAGGGTCGTGGCCTCGGTTCCTCCCCCGTGCCCATCGGCGTCGGCGGGGGCCGGGTAAGCCTGCAGTTCGTCCAGCAGTGCGGCCAGCACGGGGTCGGCCGTCGCAGCGATCTGCTGGCGCAGGCGCTCGAGCAGATGGGCGCGCCATGGTGAAAGGTTCACGATGCGGGGCGCCAGCCCGCGGGGATGCAGGCTCAGCCGCAGCACGTTGACCGGGGCTCGCAGCAGATCGGCATCGGCACCCGCCATCAACGGCGCCAGCATGCGGTTGGCGGCCACCATGTTCCAGTGCCGATCGACGTCCAGCGCCGGAAACGGTTCGTGGCCCGCCAGCAGTTGCTCGACTGCATGGCGGGCCGCGGCCAGGGCCGGATCATTCAACGGCCTCTCACGGTACATCGGCGCATAACCTGCCGCGACCAGCAGCGTATTGCGTTCGCGCAGCGGAATGCCCAGGCGCTCCGCCAGGCGCAGCACCATCTCGCGGCTCGGCAACGAGCGACCGGTTTCGACATAACTCAGATGCCGTGTTGAGATGTCGGCCTCGGCGGCCAGGTCGAGCTGGCTCAGGCGCCGGTGCTGGCGCCATTTGCGCAGATGCTCGCCGAAGCCACGCACCGCAGGCCTCGCCATCGGGCGGTCGGGCAGGGCGACGGGAGCGGGGTCGGGGCGCATGCTGCCATGCTAGTGGCAAAGCGGAGCGGTTTCCATGACCTTGGAGGTCATGGGTCCGGGGCATCGGCCCAGGTGCGCCGGGACCGGTGTGCGGTCAGCCGTCCTTGGGCCGGAAGCCGATGGTCAGCAGCGCCGGCACGCGGCCATCGACGTCGCGTGGCAAGGTCTCGGTCTTGTCGATGGCGCGCAGCACGGCTTCATCCCACGATTTGACGCCGCTCGACTTGACCAGCCTGCGGCTGACGATGGTGCCGTCGGGCGCGCAGCGCACCTCGACATCGGCGCTCGGGTTGCCGGCCAGGTCGTCGGGGAACACGATGTTCGGCCGCACCCGTGCCGAGACCCGCGCGCCGTAGCTGGCCGACGGACCGGTGGACTGCATGGCCGTGCCGGTGGCGGCCGGGCCGCCGCTGGCCCCGGCGAGGCCCTGGGCGCGGCGGATGTTGTCCTGCCGGCGTGCCTCTGCGTCGCGCTGTTCCTGTTGCTGGGCCTTCTGCGCCTGTTCCTTGTCGCGCTCGGCCTTGCGCTTGGCGTCGGCCTGTTCGGCCGCCTTGCGTTTGGCCAGTGCCTGGGCATCGGCTTCCTTGCGGGCCTGGGCTTCGCGGTCCTTTTGCAACTGGTCCTGCCGCTTCTTCTCGGCGGCGGCCTTGCGCTGCTGTTGTTCGCGTTCGGCCTGCTCCTGTTCGCGTTGCTGCGCCAGCTCGCGCCGCTTCTTCTCGCGTTCGAGAGCGATCTGGGCTTCGCGGATCGCTGGGTCGGGGGCCGGTGGCGGTTCGACCCTGGCTGGCGGCTCGGGCTTGACGGGGGTGGGCGGCGGCGTGGGGTCGGGTTGCACGGCCGGCGGTTCGACCGCACGGGGTGCGGCCTGCTGGGTGACCGACGACCAGATCTCGGCTTCGATGGCCGGGCTGTCCTGCTGCTTCCAGTGCACGCCCCAGGTCAATGCCGCGATCAGCAGCGCATGGGCCAGCAGCGCCAGGCCGATCGCGCGCAGCATGCCGGGCGGCGGCGGTGGTGCCAGGCTGGAGGCATCGACGGTGGCGTTGAACGTGCCTGCCATGCGGTGCCGCGGTTATTTGCCCAGTTGCACGGACAGGCCGACCCGTGCGACGCCGGCTCTCTGCAAGGTGTCCATCGTCTTGACGACCGATTCGTACTTGACGTTGCGGTCTGCGCTGATGACGACCGGCGTGGCGGCGTCGCCGGCCTGCGCACGCTTGACCGCGGCCGCCAGGTCGCGCGCGGTGACCGGTGCCGAGTTCTTGCCGTCCTTCAGCTCCATCGTCTCGTCCTTGCCGATGACGATCTGGATCACACGGTCGGGCTGGCGGCCCGCCTTGCCGACGCTGGGCAGGTCGATCAGGCTCGGCGTGACCAGCGGCGCCGTCACCATGAAGATGATCAGCAGCACCAGCATGACGTCGATGAACGGCACCATGTTGATCTCGTTGATGGTGCGTCGGCCGCGTCCTCGGGACACCATGGCGGGCATGCTGGAGGCCTCGCTAAGTTCAGTGCCCCGATGGCGACTGGGTCGCCACGTTGCGCTGGAGGATGTTGCAGAACTCTTCGATGAAGGTCTCGAGCCGGATCGCGATGCGGTCGATGTCGCGTGCGAAACGGTTGTAGGCCACCACCGCCGGGATCGCGGAGAACAGGCCGATCGCGGTGGCGACCAGGGCCTCGGCGATGCCGGGTGCCACGGTCGACAGCGTCACCTGCTGCAGGCTGGCCAGGCCGGTGAAGGCGTGCATGATGCCCCACACCGTGCCGAACAGGCCGACGTAAGGAGAGACCGAGCCCACCGAAGCGAGGAACGACAGGTTGCTCTCGATCGCGTCCATCTCGCGCTGGAAGCTGGCGCGCATCGCGCGGCGTGCGCCGTCCATCAGCGTACCGGGGTCGGCGATGCGGCGCTCGCGCAGCTTCTGGTATTCGCGCATGCCGCTGGCGAAGATGCGTTCCATCGGCCCCGCCGTCTTCGCGTTCTGCGCGGCGCCGGCATACAGCTCGTTGAGGTTGGTGCCGGACCAGAAGTCGCGCTCGAACTCTTCGTTCAGCGCCTTCACCTTGCCGAGGGCGAACAGCTTGCGGAAGATGGCGGCCCAACTGGCGATCGAGACGCAGACCAGCAGCAGCATCACGGCTTGCACGACGATGCTGGCGTTGAGCACCAGCGTGAGGATCGACAGGTCCTGGCTCATCGGGTGGCCACCGGGGCGGGCAGAGGGCGGGGATTGTTCATCCGAGGACTTCCAAAAGAGAGTGCGGGATTCTCGCAGGCTTGAAGCTGTCTGCGTCGATCCAGCCAATGCGGATGCTGCCTTCGCAGACCAGCGCAGGGACGCCGGCGGCCGCAGGCAGCAGGATCTGCTGCGCCAGTGTGAGCGACGCCTGGCCGATTTGTTCCAGCCGCACTGTTACCAGAAGTTGATCGTCGAGCCGCGCTGGGCGCAGGTAACGCACCTGCGTCTCGGCCACGATGAACATGCCGCCGGTCTGCTCCTTCAGCGCGCGCTGGCCCATGCCGAGCGCGCGCAGCCACTCGGTGCGGGCCCGTTCGAAGAACTTCAGGTAGTTGGCGTAGAACACGATGCCGCCGGCATCGGTGTCTTCCCAGTACACGCGCACCGGGAACGTGAACGCGGCGGCCGCTGCGCTGTCGGCCATCGTCAGCCGATCATCGTGCGCAGCCGTGCCACCGCTTCCTGCAGGTGCGCCATCGAGCTGGCGGTCGAGAAGCGGATGAAGTTCGGCGTCTGCGCCTGGCCGAAGTCGCGGCCGGGCGTGACGGCGACGTGCGCGCGGTGCATGACTTCGTAGGCGAAGTCCCAGCTGTCGGCGATGCCGAGTTGGCGGCAGAGCTGCGAGCAGTCGGCCCAGGCGTAGAAGGCGCCATCGGGACGCACCGGCACCGGCAGGCCCAGGGCGTCGAGCGCCGGCACGAAGTAGTCGCGGCGCGCCTTGAACTCACCGCGGCGACGCTCGTATTCGGCGATGCTGTGGGGCTCGAAGCAGGCCAGGGCCGCGTGCTGGGCCACGGTGCTGGGGCAGATGAACAGGTTCTGTGCAATGCGTTCGACCACTGGTACCAGCGCTTCGGGCACCACCAGCCAGCCGACCCGCCAGCCTGTCATGTTGAAGTACTTGCTGAAGCTGTTGATGCTGATGACCTGGTCGTCGATGGCCAGCGCCGTGTGGCCGAACGCACTCTCGTAGCTCAGGCCCAGGTAGATCTCGTCGACCAGCGTGATGCCGCCGCGGGCCGAGACGGTCTCGTGGATGCGCCGCAGCTCTGCCGCGGCGATCGAGGTGCCGGTCGGGTTCGATGGCGATGCCAGCAGCACGCCGCGGGTACGCTCGTTCCAGGCGGCTTCGACCTTGGCGGCGCTCAGCTGGAAACGTTCTTCGGCCGTCGTCGGCAGCAGCACGGCGCGGCCTTCCGCGGCGCTGACAAAATGCCGGTTGCACGGGTAGCTGGGGTCGGGCATCAGGATCTCGTCGCCGGCCTCGATCAGGGCCAGGCAGGCCAGATGCAGCGCCGCCGATGCGCCCGCGGTGACGACGATGCGCCGCGCCGGCACCTCGACGCCGAAGCGCGTGCCATACCAGCCGCTGATACGTTCGCGCAGCTCGGCCAGGCCCGTGGCCTGCGTGTACTGGGTGCGCCCGTCGCGCACGGCGCGGGCCGCGGCCTCCTGCACCAGCGGCGGCGCGGTGAAGTCGGGCTCGCCGATATTCAGGAAGATCATCGGCCGATCGCTGCGCGCCACCTGCTGCGCCAGCGCGGCGGCGGCCTTGGCCACCTCCATCACGTAGAAGGGTTCGATGGCCTGCGCGCGCCGCGAGATCCTCATGCGCGGGCCTTGCCCTTGCCTTTGTCGGCCTCGACTTCCAGCGGCCGCAGCGTGGGCGCCAGGCCATTGAGGATGCCGTTGACGTACTTGTGGCCATCGGTCCCGCCGAATTCCTTGGCGAGTTCGATGCATTCGTTCAGCACCACGCGCCAGGGCACGTCGGGGCAGTGGCGGAACTCGTAGATGCCGATCCACAGGATGCCGTGCTCGATCGGCGAGATCTCCGCAATCGGCCGGTCGAGCAGGGTCGACATCAGTGTGTCGAGCTCGGCGGCTTCGGCGATGCAGCCGTGCAGCAGTGCGTCGTAGTGCGCCGCATCGGCCTTGTGGAAGCCGGACAGGTCGCGCGTGAACAGGTCGATCGCATCGGCCTCGTTGCGGCCCACCAGGTGCTGGTAGAGCGCCTGCAGTGCGAATTCGCGGGCACGGCTGCGGGCGTTCTTCGCGGCGGCCTTGCGCACGCCGGTCTCGGTGAGGCCGGTACGGGATTGACGCGGCCGCTTGTCGGCGGCGCTGTCGGTATCGCTCATGTCAACTCTTCCAGAAGATTGGCCATCTCGACCGCGACGCGGGCCGCGTCCTGGCCCTTTTCGGTCTGCCGTGCAATGGCCTGCTCGGTGTTTTCGGTCGTCAGGATCGCGTTGGCGATCGGGATCTGGTGGTCGAGTGCGATGCGGCTCACGCTGCTGCCCGACTCGTTGGCCACCAGTTCGAAGTGGTAGGTTTCGCCGCGGATGATGCAGCCCAGAGCGATCAGCGCCTGGTATTTCTTGCGCCGGGCCATTGCCTGCAGCGCCACGGGCACCTCGAGCGCACCAGGCACCGTGACGTGGTCGATGTGGCCGTCGGCGACGCCCAGCGCCTTGAGTTCCGCCTTGCAGGCCTGGGCCAGTGCATCGGTGATGCCGGCGTTGAAACGCGCCTGCACGATTCCGATGGACAGCCTGCGACCGTCCAGCCGTGCATCGGCCTGGTCGATTTTTCCTTGATCGGCACCCAGCATGTCTAATCCTTCGATTCTTGTTTGGGCAGGTAGCCGACGTTCTCGAGCCCGTAGCCGGCCATGCTCGGCATGCGGCGCGGGTGGCCCATCAGCTCCATCTTCTGCACGCCGCAGTCGCGCAGGATCTGGGCGCCGATGCCGTAGGTGCGCAGGTCCATGCGGCCGCGCTCGGGCGCCTGCGCGGCGCGGGCCGTGCCTTCGAATTGGGCCAGCAGCTCGGCGGCGCTTTCGCCGCAGTTGAGCAGCACCACGACGCCCTTGCCCTGCTGCGCGATGTGGCGCAGGCTCGCGTCGAGGCTCCACGAATGCATCGAGCGGTTGACCTCGAGCACGTCGAGCACCGACAGGGGTTCGTGCACACGCACCGCCACGCTGTCGGACGGGCCCCACTGGCCCTTGACCAGCGCCAGGTGCAGGCTGCCGCTGGGCGTGTCCTTGTAGGCATGGGCGCTGAACGCGCCGAACGCGGTCTCCATCGCGCGTGTGCCGATCTTCTGCACCAGGGAGTCGTGCCGGCTGCGGTGTTCGATCAGGTCGGCGATGGTGCCGATCTTCAGGCCATGCACGGCAGCGAACAGCTGCAGGTCGGGCAGGCGCGCCATCGTGCCGTCGTCGTTCATCACTTCGCAGATCACGGCCGCCGGGCTGCAGCCGGCCATCGTGGCCAGGTCGCAACCGGCCTCGGTATGGCCGGCGCGCATCAGCACGCCGCCATCCACCGCCTGCAGCGGAAAGATGTGGCCGGGCTGCACCAGATCGCTGGCGATGGCGTTCGGGGCCACGGCGGCCTGCACGGTGCGTGCCCGGTCCGCGGCCGAGATGCCGGTGGTGACGCCTTCGGCGGCCTCGATCGACACGGTGAACGCCGTCGCGTGCTTGGCGCCGTTGCGCGCGACCATCGGTGGCAACTGCAAGCGCTCGCACATTTCGCGCGACAGCGTGAGGCAGATCAGGCCACGCGCGTGGCGCGCCATGAAGTTGATGGCCTCGGCCGATACATGGTCAGCGGCCAGCACGAGGTCGCCCTCGTTCTCGCGGTCCTCTTCGTCGATCAGCACGACCATGCGGCCGGCCTTCATCTCGGCGACGATGTCTTCGACCGGCGAGATCTGCACGGGGATCGGCGCCACTGCGGCGAGGGAGGTCACGCTCATCGGATGTCTTTCGCAGAGGCCTGGGGGTCGAGGCGCAGCATGCGCTCGACGTAACGCGCGATCAGGTCGATCTCGAGGTTGACGCTGGAGCCGACCGACAGACCGCCCAGCGAAGTGTTTTCCACCGTGTGCGGAATCAGGTTGATGCTGATCCTGCAGCCGTCCGCCAGGTCGTCGACGCTGTTGACGGTGAGGCTGACACCGTTCACCGTGATCGAGCCCTTGTAGGCCAGGTAACGCGCCATCGATGCAGGGATGAGGATGTCGAGTGCCCAGCTCTCGCCAACCTGCTCGAACCGCGCGACACGCCCGATGCCATCGACATGGCCCGAGACGATATGGCCGCCGAGCCGGTCGTGCGCGCGCAGGGCTTTCTCGAGATTGACAGCGCCCTGCGCGTCGAGGCCAGCGGTGTGCGCCAGGGATTCAGCCGAGATGTCGATGGTGAACTGGCGCTGCGCGGCGTCGAACGACGTGACCGTCATGCAGGCCCCGTTGAGTGCAATGCTGTCGCCCAGGCCGACGTCGTCGAGATACGCCTCGGGCGCCTCGAGGGTCAGGCGTTTGCCAAAGGCAGAAGAGCTTCCCAGGTCGTGCACTGCGACGATGCGCCCCACGCCGGTGATGATTCCGGTGAACATCCGCACATTTTCGCAGGCTTTCGGCCCAGCGCCGGCCAGACGGCGTAAAGCCTTGCCCACGCAGGCCTGGAGTGGCTAGAAGTCGTCGCGCCCGGGCACCCGCGCGAGGATGCGCAGATCGCCGCCGACCATCGCGGTCGACTGAAATGCGAGAGGCGCTGCGTCCGCCAGTTCGGCCAGAGGGCCGATCTCGACCATGCCCATGCCCTGGCCGATCAGTTTCGGTGCCAGGTAGACCAGGAATTCATCGACCAGTTGTTCGCGCACCAGCGATCCGTTCAACTTGAACCCGGCCTCGACGTGCAATTCATTGATCTCGCGCTGCCCCAGGTCGCGCAGCATCGCGCCGAGGTCGACCTTGCGCTCGGTGCCCGGCGCTTGGCCCGGCATGTGGATGATGGTCGCACCGAGGGCCTGCAGCGCCGCGGTCTTGGCCGCGTCGCTGCTGGCTGTGTAGACCAGTACCAGGCGTTTCGTCTGGAACAGGCGGGCCTGCGGACTGAGTTGCAGCCGGCTGTCGACCACGACCAGATGCGGCTGACGTGAGGCCGGCACCAGCCGCACGTCCAGCAGCGGATCGTCGGCGAGGATCGTGCCGATGCCCGACAGCACCGCGCAGGCGCGCGCGCGCCAGGCATGCCCGTCGGCGCGCGCCTCGGCCGAGGTGATCCACTGGCTACGGCCGTCGTCCAGCGCGGTCTTGCCGTCGAGTGAGGCAGCGATCTTCATGCGCACCCACGGCGTCTTGCGGATCATGCGGCTGAAGAAGCCGATGTTGAGTTCACGTGATTCGGCGGCACCGGGGCCGACTTCGACTTCGACGCCTGCGGCACGCAGCCTGGCGAAGCCCTGGCCCGCGACCAGGGGGTTGGGGTCGGCGATTGAGGCGACCACCTTGGCGATGCCGGCTTGCACCAGCGCGTCGCAGCAGGGGCCTGTGCGGCCGTGGTGGGAGCAGGGTTCGAGCGTGACGTAGGCAGTGGCGCCTGCGACTGCGTTGCCCTTGGCGGCCGCATCGCGCAACGCCATGACCTCGGCGTGCGGGCCGCCGGCTTGTTGGGTGAAGCCGGTGCCGAGGATGGCACCGGTTGGGGCTGTGATGACGCAGCCGACGCGGGGGTTGGGGTTCGAGAGGGTGAGGGCTTGGGCGGCGAGGTCAAGCGCTTGGCGCCAGGGGACTGGGGTCACGGATGGCGAGTCAGTGTGCGGATGATTTACGAAGAAGTCGTGTCACAGTTGTTGTCCGATGCATTTTCCGGCTTGCAGACCCTGACCCGGCCGGTCTGCGCGACTTTGATGCGGCGCGTCTGTTTGTACTCTTCAGTCCCCGTCACATCGTTGCGCTTGATGCTGAGTGTTAGATTGGCGAATCCGGCGGCCATCGTACGTGCATAACCGGAGCCATCAAACATCATGTAGGGCGGGGAGGCCGCCGCGGTCGATCCGGTCCCCGCTGTCACGGTCAGATATCCGGGCAACGCAGGCTGCTCCATGACCACCAGGTCGGTGCCCGCAGCATACGCCGAAGTACCTTGCTTCACGTACACCCTGATTCCCTTGGTCCAGTCGCCACTAGTAGTGGGTACGACGAAGGCGTTTATATTGCGCTTCATTGCTTCTCCGCGTGCTGCATTGATTGCAGCGGTCAGATTATTGGCCGCCGAAGTGAGTTCAGCATTGCGCTGGAAGGTCACGAAGCTGGGAACGGCGATCGACATCGCTATCACGATGATGGCAAGCGTGACCAGTAGCTCGATGAGGGTGAACCCCCGGTCGAGTCTTGTCGGCTTGCTCACGGCCAGCACTCCTTGCTGAAGCCGTTTGCGTCGGCCGAGGTGCCGGTGCATGTGCGGACACCAGTGCTGGTGAACTTCAGTACGTTCACTTTTGGATCAGAGAATCTGGGCGTGGCCTTGATCCGCACACATTCGCGGATCGCCTGCGTGTCGCAGGTCTCAGCCTCCAATGTATAGGCCGAGTTCGCATTGGTATCGCTCGAGAAGCCTTTGAATGGAACAGGGCTGGGGGTCAAATTGCAGGACGTGGTCGCCGTGCTTGCCCCAGTTCCTGCGTTGGTCGTGAACACGAGGTAGCAATTCCGCTGCGTCATATAGCGTTCCTGCTGCTGCATCAGTTCCAACAGTGCTGTGCGGCCCTGCGCACGCTTGCCTTTGATGATCGAATCTCGGTAGGCTGGATAAGCCAAGCTGGCGAGAATGCCGACGATCGCAACCACGATCATCAACTCGATCAAGGTGAATCCTTTGTGGTACTGCTTCATGGCGTTGAATTCTTCAAATCCTGATAGTTGTTGATCCGCCGCCAACTGAGGCGCCCCGCAATGATGGATTGTGTGGTGACCGACGTCGCTTTGACGTCAGTAGATCCTGTCTGGATGGTTTTGGTCGTGATGGTCTTGATGCGCCGGCCTGTGCTGTCGCTGGGGCTGAGGGTCGAGCTTCCATCACGGTTGGTGTAGGCCGCATCGCCCAACTGAACGACCAGCAGTTCACCCAGCACACCGACTGTCGACGGCCGGTAATTGCCATTGCCTGAATCAATATTGAGGGTGTATTCGTTGCCCCCGCCACCTGGACTTCCGCAAGTGCTGGCACTGGTCGTGGACGGATAGAGCGTGCCAAACACAACAAGGTTGCCGTTGATCTGCGCATTGCTCACTTCGCGCTCGCCGGTGACAGGGAAGTCGAAGTACCAGCCGGAGAACTTGTTCGAACTGTTCGTCACATCCGTGTCCGTTCGGCGCCCCCATTTGAACGCGCCGACCGAGACCACCTGCGTCGCGGAGTTGACGCTTCCCGCTTTCAGGCGCCCGCGCGCACTGATGATGGCGGACGAGGCCGCGCTCGTGTCTTTTGTTCGGGCGGCAATGCTGTTGGTCGTATCGTCGTACAGCGCGTAGAAGGACTGCACCTGGGTATTGGTCTTGTCCGTTACCTCCAAGTATTTTCCAGTGCCGAACCCGATGTAGTTGGTGGTGCTGTTGCCACCAAATACGACCACGGGCGCCATGGTGATGGGCTGAGGCGCATTTGTCGAATCTGTCGCAATGAACAACGGCAAGGGCGTACCGTTAGGAACGGGTGTCACGCCAGATGTATCGTAAGTCGTGCTGTACCCGGTCAGTTTGTCCATGCTCCAGTTGCTGGCGCTGTTCAGCCCGAAGTCCAGCCGCCATAGGCGGCCGTGCAAGTCACCCAAATAGATGCGCGTCACTTCGTCTGCGGAGCCAAGCTCGGCCTTGAAGTTCACGATACCGGTCGGCTTACTTGCTGCCAGCGTTGCATCGAACGGAATAGCAACCTTGTAGTAGTTGCTGTTGAGTGACCATGCCGCACCCGCGGGCTTGCTCAGGTCCAGCAGAAACAACGTGGGGCTACCAGTCGTACTGTTGATGCTGCCAACCGTCTCGTAGTTGTTGACGCCGCTTGCGACGACAGCAAACCATTTGTAGACCGGCGTCGCTCCGGGCGCGCTCGTGCGGAACTTCAGGATCTCCGGTTTGCCGATGACGAATCCCATGTCGTATTTGCTGCCGGTCGCGGGATTGTCGTCCTCCGGTGTGAATTCCCACATCACTTTCGATGCGTCGAAGCTGGACGGATCGGTGACATCGAGCGCAAAAACTCCCTTGCCACCGCCGCCGGTCCCAGACACCAAGATGCTCCTCCAGTCCGGGGATGCATCTGTCCCGATGTTGGCATCGGCTACTGTGGGTGGCCCGTCAACGAAACTCTTGTGGTGGGCCGCGTAGGTCTTGGACGTCAGCAACGAAAGGTTGGGACCTACCCAGCTGGGGATATAGCCAAACAATTCGGTTCCGTCTGTCGCATTGAGTGCGTGAAGCATGCCGTCATTGGCACCAACGAACACGGCCGGTGTGCGCGTTGCGTTGGTGGTTACAAACGCCGCATACCCTGGGGCGTTCAGATTGGCGGCAGGCTTGCCCGAATACACGACGCCTGAATTGATGATGTCGCCGAACAAGTGCTTGCGAAAGCGAAATAGGCTGGATTCTTTGGTCCGATCACCGCGTATGTATTTCAATCGATCTTGGGCCAGCCCATCCGCCGGACTGGCGGAGTCGGGTTTGTCGAGGGCAGTCGCCAGATCGGTGCCGGAGACGTTCGCCCAGAGGAATGGCATCGCTTTCGGATTTGATGAGGTGCCCGGTATGCCGACGACGATGTTGCGCGATGTGACGGGGTTGGGCCGTGCATCGAGTTCTTCTTGAGCAGACCAGTTCTTGGCACCGATGGTGACGTTGTTGCCAGTTGCCAGCGTTACTGGAATCGCAAGCACGTCTCCGGTCCATGTCGCGGTATCGAATGCGCCTTGGTAAATGACGTTGCCGACTGTAAGACTCAAATTCTTTGACGTGATCGCGGCGCCTGCAATGCTTCGCGCATCGCTGGACGCGCGGCTGAAAATGTCGTCGAAAGCACTCAGAACACCACGTGCGCTGCTCTGCAGGTAGTAGGCGCTGGCCTCACCCGGGTCGGTCGGTTTCTGCCACACGTCGTTGCTGTTGGTGCCATCTTCCTTCTTGAAAGGGTTGCCCCATGTGTTGTAGGGGTTGCCGCCGCTGTTCGAAGCATCGGCCTCGAAACCCCCGTACTTGGCTGCCATGAAGAACTGGTTCTGAAAGCGACGCCGATTCACATCGTTTTGCTCGCCATATTCATTGACGTCGAACACGAAGGTCTTCACGCGCATGCCGGGCCGTTGCTTGGCTGAGTCACCGGTCCACCCTGTGCCGCGAATGTCATGGGTATGCGCCCAGTAGGCGCTGCCCATGATCTGGCTTCGATCGCCAGAACCGGGCACGCCGCCATTCGCTCCGTTCGGGTTCCCGGTCTGCCTGGTGACACTGGGGGTATTCCCGTCCGCATAATTCGTGACGTTGTTGCGCTCGAAATTCTGCACCACGCCGCGCCAGTAGCTGATGTCCGGCACGTTGTTTGCCGCATCAGGAGTCGGCAAGCGATTGCCGTCCCAGGTGTTGATATCGCCGATGACAACGATGTTGCTCTTTACGCAGGCGTAATTGCTATCCTTTGTGCGCGTACCGCCATAAGGATCCGTCCACGTGCTGTAGATCGGGAAGCCGTCATACATGTCCGCGGTAAGGCCACTGACGGCCGCAGGAGTTGGTTGAAGTCCCTGCAGGTAGCGAACTGCCTCATAGTGCAACTCGCCAACAGGGTCATACATCTTGTACTTGCCAGGCGTCGGCCCGATGCGGCCGAACTTGTTCAGGTAGTTGATGACGCCGCTGGTGTTGTATGTGGTGTCGCCATCCGGATTGCTTTTGAACACGCCCGTGGACTGGTCCCATTCTGAGTTGGGATTTCCAGTGCCCGGCGTGTTGTCGATGCCGAACTCATCGAAGGTCTTCGCGCCGACATATTTCATCGGGGCTCGTAGAACGCCACCGTAGCGGCCGCCTGCGCCACTCTGTGTCTGCTCCAGCGCATAGCCGAACGCCGCGAGCCGCAACTGGTCACCGTATTTCTGAATGGCCCCGCCCGGCTTGTACTTGCCACTCGGATAGAGTTTGCAGAATGTGTAGTCGCGCACGTCCAGCAGCACGCCGGAGCTGTCGCTGTTGCAGACCTGAACGCGCGCATAGAAGAAGCCCTCGCTGTTGAGTCCAGCGCCGCCACCAGGTGTCCAACTGCCCGTGTAGGGTCGGGTGAAGCATGCTTTCACGGTGCCGGAGATCGGATCACCGAAGACGCCGTTTGTGCAGGCCACGCCATTGTTGGCTGGCGCCACTTTCCAGCTATTGTTTGCGCCATACCAGACTTCCATGACGCCGGTGAAGCTGCAGGTGCCGCCCTCGCCAGCACATTGGACAGACGCATCGCTCGGTTTTGCCTGTGACAGCGTGGCGATCGGCCCGATGTTGGTACTGGCGGTAGGCGCGGTCAGGTTGTAGCTCGCAAAGTTATTGCAGCCTCCTCCGCGCGATGTTCCGAAGTAGATGCGGTTCAACGTATTGGCCACCCAGATGTCGTTGGTGCCGGCAGCCGTCACCATTGCAGTAGGAACGGCGCCCCAATAGGTGCCAGCACCGCCACCATCCTTCTGCAACTGCTTTGCCGGAAAATTGGTCGAGTTCCACATGCAAGTTGGATCGCCATTGGGAATGACCGCGCGCTGCAGAATGGTCAAGCCATTGGTGTCGATGTAACGGTCACCGCCCGACAGGGACAGGCGCAGCATATCGATCGCAGAGTTGGACGCCCAGTTCAGAAAATTGCCGCTGAATGCGTTGGCGCATTTGCGGCTCGTAGCCGCGCCGATGCGATCGAACCGCTTGTAGTCGGCGGTGGTCAGCCCCGATGCCACGGTTTCGGTGGGAGTGTTGTTGTAGCTGTAGCAAGACTCGGCGTCGTAATAACCGAGGTACTCGTTGGCGTTTGAATACGTGGCATCCAGATCCCCACCAGGGTTGTACTGTGCGCCTACTGTCGGAAACTCGACCGACAGCGCAAGTGCCAATGTGGGTTTGTCGCCGTCGGCAGCGGCATAGAGCGGCTCCGAGGACAGCGCAATTTTGGGAATGCTTGGCGCGCTAAGCGCAATGATGGTGACGCCAATCACCACTGGTGGCAGCAGCCAGGCCACGGCACGCCTCGGCTGGCTCAATTGTCGGCGCGCGAATGCCACGAACCGGGACAGGCTCAAGCCCGGCGTCGATCTCGCGGGAGAGTTCGATGGATTGAACATGGCGTGCTCTTTCAACGGGGCGCGTCAAGGACGCAGAATCATTTGGGCGACGGCCTGGATATCTTCGCGTGGCCCGAAACCCATGGCGGTGACGCGGTACAGGTACTTGGCGTTCGCGGGTTGCGACTTGTCGCGTTGGCCCTGGTAGTCACGGATGGGTTCGATCACATAGCGGGGCGCCTTGGCGGAGCGTATGCCGGTGCCGCCCGACGAATAAGGCATGTCGGTGAAAGTGCCCATCGCTACAGACTTGGCGCTGCTGCTGTCGACGGTGAAATCGACTTGGAGCCACTTCTGCCGCACCGTTGCGCCAGCTGCCTCATCAACCAACTCGCACAGCCCCTGCGTCTTGTTTGCCACGGAGTCACCACACAGTGACATGTCAAACTTGGTTCGATCCGGCTGTGAGCTGTCGGGGCCGAACAGTGCCACACGCGAGTTTGCCGATACGTTGGGGCCCCGGATGTCGAACTCCGCATCCATCAGCGCTGCTTCTGCAGCTTGCCAGGCGACCTGCATGTCGCGGTCGTTGCGTGCGCTGCGCTCACCCATCATCGAGATCTGCGCGGCACCGATGCCCAGCGCGGATACGACGATCAGGATCAACATCACGACGATCAGGGATGCCCCGCGTTGCGGCGAAAAGCGACTGGTGCGCATGGTGGTATTGGGGAGCAGAAACATGGGGTTCACTGCGTCGTGCATGTTGCGCCAGTGCACAAACCGACGTCGTTGTGCAGGTAGACCGTGAAGCTCAGCGTCTGACGGAGGCGGCCATCGGTTGGTGGCGTGAAGCGGGTACCGCTGTCCAGAGTATTTCCGTCGGCTGTTGACAACATGAAGCCAGGAGTACCGCCGGTCGATTGTTGCGGAGCCAAACCAAACGGGTAGAAGACCTGAGAAGTGAACTCTTGTTGTGAGCCAACAGGACCGCGCAGCACCATGCCGACTCGCACGCTGCGCACGCGTCGCCAGTTGGCGTTCGTGTCTGAAGAACTTGAGGCCACCAGCATCTGGTCAGCACGCAAATAACGGTTCGGAACAATATCGGCGATGGCTGTCGGCGGGATGCCAGGTTCCACACCATCAACGCCATAAAGTACCTGAAAATTCTCGACCCCGGTCACAACTGGCACTGCCGCAGCAGCCCAGGTGTACGTTGGGAATGCCGCACCGGCCGGAACGGTTTCGTAGCCGGTCATGCACATCAGAGTCGGCTCCCCCGAAGAAGTGGGAAAGTAGTCGACATAGAAAATGCTGATGCTCTGATCGTCCCGGCTAACGGGTTGGGCGGTCACTGGCGTACCACTGCAATCGATCATCGACCGGTCGGAGTTGGTCGCACCGGGCACCGACTGCGTCTGAAAGCGCACGATCAAGACATCACTGCAACCCGCGTCGGTTGAGCACGGGCCCGCACGGCTGTTGTGGGTGGCTGTTCCTATCGGGTTGGTGAGGCTGGTGATCTTGCTGTTGTTGAACCCGGCAATCGCCGTGTCAGGATCAGGCAGATCCCCCTTGGCGGTGTCGCGATTGACCATCGCAAAATTCCAGTCCAGAAAACCGGCTTGGCTGACCAGCCTGCGAATCATGTCGGACGCAAATCGGCCGTTGTCCCTCAATTGCGATGACGCATCGACAGAACTGAAGCCGCGGCGACTGACGATCAGTGCAGCCACTGCCGCCAACGCGATCAGTGTGCTCAGTGTCACGGCAACGAGTAGTTCGACCAACGTCAGGCCAGCCTGACGGCGGCGCCACATACTGGCCGGGGTTTGCATGCTCCTTCTCACGTCGTGCTCCCTGAAATGACAGGGAATACCAGCGCAGGCCTCGCGCCCGAGTCCGAGGTGCGCACCAACAGCTCGCTGGCAGCGGCCGCGCGGTTGGTCGACGCCTGCGTCCAACCGATCTTGATGTACATGGGTAACGGTGGGGCTCCCACCGCCGGCGCCGTGGGGGCTGTACACGTCCAAACCGGAAGAGCTGAGCTGTCGAACGGCGCCGAATCCCGGCACACCCTGATGCGCACGCCCGGCAGTTCCGAGTCGACCCGCGCCAGCCATTCGGTCATTTGCGCGTGGCCGATGACGGTCTGGTTGGTAATGCCCGGGTCGCTTGCGCAACCTGTGGCTACGGTCAGGCAGTAGGTGGGCGTGCCAGCCGTCAATGGACTGCTGCCGTCGAACATATAGGGATTGCCTGTTGCCAGCAATGCCACATCCTTGTTTCCTCGCATCATCTCCGCCAGCTCCTGCGCCAGCCCATACGCGACCGACTGCAGCCGCGCTTCCCGATTCGACTGCAGCGCCGCCGCCTGCATGCCCACCATGCCCAGCAGCCCGAATGACAGCACGATGATCGACACCAGCACCTCGACCAGCGAGAAGCCGCTCGCGCGACGCGTGACCCGTTTCAGAAATTTGCCTCGCATGCGCATGTGCTCCGTCCGGAGGTGAGATGACCTGTCGAGAGGATAAATCCGCAGCGGGCGGGCTGTCCGTTGTGCGGCGCCGCCCGTCTGCGCCCACCGGCCGCTCGGCGGGCCTGCGGAGCGCCCCGGGCGGGATCAACGCGCCCAGCAGTCTTCCGCAGCCAAGGCGGTGTTCCGCACGGTGCGCCGGCCGGCCTGGTCGAGGAGCAGCGAGCCGCACTTGTCTTTTTCCTGTCCTGTGCCGGCCATGGGGGCCGCGACGAGGGTGAAACGCTGACCATCTTCCGTCGCGGCGGTGACGGCGTACCGGTCGTTCCGCACGGTGACGCTTAAGGTGTCGCGCAGAACCAAAGCCTCCGTGCTGCCTTCGGACTTCAGAATGCCTGCCGGGATCTGGGCGGCGTCCGGATAGCTCCCCGTCGTGGTCGCCGCACGCTCCAGCCAATGGGCCGCCTGCAGCAGCGTCGTGCGCGCGGTCGATCGATGGCTGCGGCGCAGATGCTCCGTGTAGGCCGGCACGGCGACTGCTGCCAGCACGGCGGCGATGGCGACCACCAGCAGGCATTCGATCAAGGTGAAACCGCGATGGTCTTGCGGTTCGGAGCGGAGGATGGGCATGATGCGCGTGCGGTGCCGTGTGGCCGTGTCAGTACTCGCGCCAGCCCGCTCGCAGGCCCATGACGCTGGTGTCGCGCAACGCAATGCTGCGTCGGTTCGGAAACGTCAACCGCGTCCCGCCGTTCTCCCGGAAACGCCAGAAGGAGCCGGATTCGACACGCGCCATGCTCAAGCCAGGAGCGCCGAGGGTCCCATCGGCCAAAGCAAATGGCGGCGTTGCTGATGGCGCGCCGGTGAACATGTTGAGGACGGACAGATACGACGTACCTGCGGTCCACGGCGTTACCTTGGCGTCTTTCGTTTCTGTCGCGTCCGATCGTGGAACCGTGCTTTGCACCAGAAATTTCTGCCCTTCGAAGCCACGCGGGTGGTGCAGCACCCGTTGGCCGGGCAACGGCAGGTCGAGGTACCAGCCGCGCTTGCGCTCGCTGCCGTCGTAGGCGACGGGCCGCGCACTGGAGGCTTGGTAGTCGACACCGTCGGAGCGGAACGTTGACGTGTACTCCTGTCGGACCAGGGTCGACGGGCGTGCTTCGGTTTGTGCCGCCGTATTCACCGGGGTCGTGTCGGCAAGTTGAACAGCGCCGTCGCGGACGACCATCTTGCTGTCGTCGTGCAATGCGTAGAGGGTGTCGGTGCCGCGGGATGTTGCATCTTCTTTCTGCAGGCTGCGCCCGGTGCCAAACGCGATCATCACGCCGCCGCGCGGGTGAGGCATCCAGTAGGGTGCCGTGGTGATTGACTGCTGCGCCCCCTGGGCATTCCTTGCGACAAAGAACGGCTGGTTGTCGAAGGCGACCCGCCAGGCGCTTTCGGGATTGCCGGCGGCATTCGTTCCCGACAGGTCGAACTTCCACAGGTTGCCCTGCAAGTCGCCCGCGTACGCCAGATCGACCATGCCGTCACCGTTCACATCGATCAGCCGAGGCGCGGACAAGCCGTTGCCACCCTGGAACCGGCACGCGCCCGTGGACGGGCAGGGAGACAACTTGATCCATTCTCGCGCCCCGTTGGTCTTGTCGCGGTTCGCGTCGTCGAGGTACTGGATCAGCAGCACAGGCCTGCCACTCTCGCTGAAATACCCGTTGCCCATCACCGCCGCCCAGCGCCGGTTGTTCATGCGGACGATCTGGCGCGACAAGTTGGCGTCTGCTTCGTCTGTCACCGGCGTGCCGTAGATCTGCCCGATGTCGGCGTCCGCCGTTGTCGTGGTGTCGGTACGGACAAGGGCCGCTGCGTTGCCGGTGACGAACTGCTCGGGGGCGCTGATGTCCAGTACGAAATATCCCTTGCCGCCGGCACCCAGGCTGCCGACCAGCAAGGTCTTCATCTCGCCGCTCTGGCCGACGGGTGCATCGCCCGAGAAGACCGGTCCGTCGACGTAGGAGCGGTGCTGATAGTCCGGTGCTGTCAGCAAGCCCAAGCTGGGCAGGAGGGCCTGTGGCACGTAGGCCAGCTGTTCGCTGCCATCGCTCGTCGAAAAGCCGTGCAGCATGCCGTCGTTCGCCCCCACATAAACCATCGCAGTTCGTTGCGGGGGCGATGTGTGCGGTGCACCCGAAGCGTTCTGGCTGGCCATCCGGCCGACATACCAGACGTTCGAATTGACGATGTCACCGAGACGGGATGTTCGTGCTCGGAACGTTCCGTTCGGAGCCCCGATCTGCCGGCGCCTGTCTCCACGGATGTAGTCGAACTGGTCCTCGCCGACTTCATGCGGAGCCAGGATGGCCTTCTGGCGCAGCGACAGTGCCGTCCACTGGAAGGGCACGCCGCCCAGCGCCACGTCCGAGGTGAGCACCATCCGCCGGCTGTTCATCTCCATGTCCGAACGCGCGTCGAGCTGTGCTGCGGCACTCCACGAGAACGATGCGTCGCTTGTCGAAGCCGACGCGCGACGCGACACCAGATCGCCGGTCCATGCCGGTGCCGAGAACCCGGCGACGAATACATCGGGTCGAACGCGCAGGCTGCCCGCGCTCGCCGCGATCGAGACGGGCTGAAGTTCGGCATGGCTGGCAACGGCGGATGCCCCGAGACATAGCGCCAGCACCAGCGCACGTCGTGCATCGCGGAACAAACCCACCTTGGTCAAATCGATGGTTCTCATGGGAGTTGCTCGCTGGGATAAGGAACGAAGAACGACTTGACGACGGCACGTGTCGCCGGCTTGAGGCCGACGGCGACGGCGGTGATCCGGTAGACGAAGGGCCTCGCGGCGTCGGGCGACAGGCCGTTGGTTGCGGCCAGTGCGTCGGGGCCGATGTCGTACCGGAACGCTTCGACCCAGT
The DNA here is from genome assembly GCA_965279475.1 of Pseudorhodoferax sp. GTDB lineage: Bacteria > Pseudomonadota > Gammaproteobacteria > Burkholderiales > Burkholderiaceae_C > Pseudorhodoferax. Next base: position 4,138,946 of record CBDIIA010000003.1, on the reverse strand, counting down.
ACCACGCCCGCGGCGGCTTGCTCGCCAACACGGGGTTGCCGGCTGCACTCGCGCCGGGCAGATCGGGATGCGTGAACTGTCCATACGTCGCGGCCAACGGCGTCATCTCGGGCAGTCTGTCCTCAAGATGGTCGAGGACTTGCATGTCGGCCGGCACGCAGATGCCGGCTTGGCAGGGGATCGATCCCTTCGTATCCAGCAGGCGGCGCACTTCGTCGAACTCGTCGGCATCCTGCGGGAAGTAAGGCGCCGCGGCTTGGGCGCTGCCACCGCGTTGGCGGCATCCCACAAATTCTGTTGGCGAGGTGTGGCCGGTGGTTGCGGCTTCGCGGCATGCGCGTCCGTTGGGGAGCATGCCCCGGATATCGGACTCCGCGTCCTGGATCAGCGCTTCGGCTGCCGTTTGGGCGCGCAGCTGGTCGCTCTGGTTGCCCGCGAGCATTTCCTGCAGCAGTCCGGTCCGCGCGGAGCCGAACACGATCACGGTGCACACGACGAGGATCACCATTACCGCGGTCAGCGCGATGCCGTGTTGGTGCCGTTGAGCCGTGGGTGTCATGGTCAGAAGTCCCGTGGCACGGCGTTGCGCAGGCTGAACGTGGCGCGGACCACGTGGCGTGTCGTGCCGTCCATGGGAATGCGCTGACCGCTGCAGCCGAAGTCGCCTGCCGCGGGAGACTGCGTTTCGGCGCGGCGTTCGCCGCTGACCTGCAGGCACACCAGCACGGCCTGCACGTCGCCCCATTGCATGCCGACCTGGTCGGCGTTCACGACCCGGTACTGTGTGCCGCTCGCGCCCGCCTCGCGCACACCGTAACTGACGCGGAAATCCTCCACGTGGTCCACCACCGCCTGGGCGCCGGCCTTGCTGTTGGCGCCTGCGCAGCGCAGCTCGCCGCTGGCCACGAAGAATCGGCTGTCGATGCGAATGCCGGCTTGTGCCGCGTCGGGCTGGTTCCCCAGGCAATCGCGCGCGGTGGCGTTGTCCTGGTGGCTGACCCGCAAGGTGTCGCCCTGTGTGCCCGTGCCACGGTCTCCTTCCACAGCATGGCCGCTGCCCCCAAACCCGTCGAACGCGCGGCTGAAGGTCACGGCGTTGCCGGCGACCGTCTGCTGCAGTTCGATGGCGCCAGCCTGGCGGAGCTGCCCGCCGATGGCGCGCAGCGCGACGTCGGCGCGTTCTTGCAGCCGAAAAGCATCGTCCTTGGTGGCCGAACTCAGCTGCATGAATAGCAGGGTTCCGAGCGCGGCGAGTGTGACCAGCAGGCCGACGACGATGCCCGTCAGCAATTCGATCAGGGATGCGCCGCACTGGTTGCCCGGTTTGCCAAGCCGGCGAGCGCCGCCGTGCGATCTCGGCGGGTGCTCAAGGCTGGACATACGCGACATGGCACAGGGCGGAGACAGGACAGTCGATGCCGTGGGTTGTCGTCGTCACCGTGAACGGCTTGCGGTAGCTGGCCGTGTCGACATCCACCGCCTTGCTTTCATTCAACGCCCAGGAGATGGCAATCCCGATCTGCCGCGGATCCTGTGCCGAACGGAACACCGCAGCATTTCCCATGGGCAGGGCTGTCTTCACTGCCAGACGCCAGGCATTGAGATCGGCCTGGGCCAGCTCCGAACCCGAGCAACTGGCCATGCTGCAGTCTCGCGCTGCTGGAATCTCGCCCCAGGCCAGTTTGTAGCCATTGCTGGCAGCCGTGTCCCGGTTGAACATCATGCGATTGGCAAGGTCGTCCACGAGCGTGAGCGCGACGCTGCGTCCGCTAGCCGCGCGACTGTCGACGAGTAGCCGCGCCTGCACCAATGCGAGGCCAGCAATGCCGAGTGCGAGCACCAGCATCGCAACCAGCGACTCGATCAGGGACAGGCCCCGTTGCGCGTTGCGACGGGCGGGGAGAGTTGGGGATGCGATCAGCATGATGTCTTTCCTTCCACGATCCGGACCTTGCCGCTGCGGTTCATGCAGAGCGTGCTGGTGAATTTGTTCGGAGAGGTGCGGTCACCGGCGTCGGTGCGCGGGCTGACGATGAACTTGTTGGCAACCAGCAATGGATTACCCATGCGGGTGAATTGCAGCAAGGGGCCACCGCCCTGGTGCATCAGGCGCAAGTCGGCAGGCAGGGCGAACGCCTGGAGTGCGCTGGTTTCGGCCACCATCGAGGACTTCGTGATGCCGTCACCTGCGACTGCGCGCCAGCCGCAACTCCAGTCGTCTTCGTCTGCGGACAGGGCGGCGCAGTCGGTGCGGCGCTGCAGGCTCAGCATGACGCCACGTCGGATGGCTTCCGTCCTTGCCCATTGCACCGAAGCCGTCAGGTCCTGGCGGGCGGCGGCGATCCGGTGCTTGAGCAGCAGGCCTCGAAACTCGGGCGCCGCCAGCGAGGCAAGGATGCTGACCAACGCCACGCAGACGAGGGTTTCGATCAGCGTGATGCCATGCGCTTCGTACCGTTGTGCATCCCATGTCATCGCCATGCCGCCCGCCCTTTAGTTCAAAAGAAGCGGGTAGTTTATTTGTTACCAAATAAATTTAAAATACACAAAGAGTACGATTATCAATATTTGTATGCAGTATTTGACGAACTCTGGCGTTGGAAAAGCCCTTGAGGCAAGGGCATCCTATTTCTTCACTTCGTCAACAAGTGTCTTGAATTCGTCAATATCCGCAAAACTGCGGTACACGCTGGCAAAACGCACGTAGGCGACCTTGTCGAGCTTCTTCAATTCGCGCATCACGAGCTCTCCGATGCGATTCGACGGAATTTCGCGTACGCCGAGACCGAGCAGTTTTTCTTCGATGCGTCCGATGGCAGCGTCGACCTGGTCGGTGCTGACCGGGCGTTTGCGCAAGGCGAGCGAGAACGACGCGCGCAGCTTCTCCGAGGTGTAGTCGGTGCGGCGCCCGTCCTTCTTGACGACGGCGGGAAAGGTGACTTCCGGTCGCTCGTAGGTGGTGAAGCGTTTCTCGCAACTACCGCACTGGCGGCGGCGGCGGATGAAGTCCCCGTCTTCGGACACGCGTGTCTCGACCACCTGGGTCTCGGCGTGGCTGCAGAACGGGCACTTCATCTTGAACGAACGCCTTGCGTTCTTAGCGGTAGACGGGGAAGCGCGCCGTCAACTGGGCAACCTTGGCGCGCACTTCCGCCAGATTGCCTTCGTCACGCGGCCGATCCAGCACGTCGGCGATGAGGTTCGCCGTCATCCGGGCTTCGGTTTCTGCAAAGCCACGGGTCGTCATCGCGGGCGTGCCGATGCGCACGCCACTGGTGACCATGGGTTTTTCCGGGTCGTTCGGGATCGCGTTCTTGTTGATGGTCATGTGGGCGCTGCCCAGCACGGCTTCCGCTTCCTTGCCGGTGATGCCCTTGGCGCGCAGGTCAACCAACATGACATGGCTTTCGGTGCGGCCACTGACGATGCGCAGGCCTCGCTGCGTCAGGGTCTCGGCCACGACGACAGCGTTCTTCACCACCTGTTGCTGGTAGGTCTTGAACTCCGGCGTCATCGCTTCCTTGAACGCGACAGCCTTGGCGGCGATCACGTGCATCAGCGGGCCGCCCTGCAGGCCCGGGAAGATCGCGCTGTTGATGGCCTTCTCGTGCTCGGACTTCATCAGGATGATGCCGCCGCGAGGGCCGCGCAGGCTCTTGTGCGTGGTCGAGGTCACCACGTCCGCATGGGGCACCGGGTTGGGGTACACGCCCGCGGCGACCAGGCCGGCGTAGTGCGCGATGTCCACCATGAAGATCGCGCCGACATCCTTGGCAACCTTGGCAAAACGCGCGAAGTCGATGCGCAGGCTGTACGCCGATGCGCCGGCGATGATCAGCTTGGGCCGGGTCTCGTGCGCGCGCTTTTCCATCGCGTCGTAATCGATCTCTTCCTTGTGGTCGAGGCCGTAGCTCACCACGTTGAACCACTTGCCGCTCATGTTGAGCGCCATGCCGTGGGTCAGATGCCCGCCTTCGGCGAGGCTCATGCCCATGATGGTGTCGCCAGGCTTCAGAAAGGCCAGAAACACCGCTTCGTTGGCGGACGCGCCGCAATGCGGCTGCACATTGGCGGCGTCGGCGCCGAAGATCTGCTTGACCCGGTCGATCGCCAGTTGCTCGGCCACGTCGACGTGCTCACAACCGCCGTAGTAGCGGCGGCCCGGATAACCTTCGGCATACTTGTTGGTGAGCTGCGAGCCTTGCGCAGCCATCACGGCGGGCGATGCGTAGTTTTCGCTCGCGATCAGCTCGATGTGGTGCTCCTGGCGCGCGTTTTCGGCCTGGATGGCGGCGAACAGCTCAGGGTCGGTTTGCTCGATCAGAATCTGACGGTCGTACATGTGGCAGTCCTTCAAGAAGTGGACCTTGTATCGAAACAAGGGCTGCCCAGGCGAACGGCTGAACGCGCGCGGTTTGCGCCGCGCGGTACGCTTCCCAGTGGTTGTCGAGGAGCAGAAATGTCCGGCGGATCCACTTCAGCATGCGCACTTCACAGGGCATGCCTATCGCCAGTCGCGTACGCGTCAAGTGTAGCCGACGCCGGTATGCCGACGCCCGGCCCGGGTTTACGAACTCGACAACGAAGCGATCTTCTCGGGCTCGCTTTCGCCGGTCTTCGGGGGCGCCACGACCGGAATCGGCTGCGGCAACACCGTTGGTGCGGCACGTCCCGTCGCAACCTGCTGCAAACGTGCATGCTCGGCCATCACCTTCGAGGCATAACCGTTGCCGTCGTCGTTGCCACCGGCGCCTACGTAGTGGCGCAACCCACCCTCGACCGAACCCGCCCGGGTAATGCATTCCTGCAGCACCTTCACACCGACCTTCAGGTTGGTCACGGGGTCGAACGCCGCCAGCTTGCCGCCGAAGCTGTCGTACTTGGCGGTATGGACCTGGGTCATTACCTGCATCAGGCCTTGTGCGCCGACGGCGCTCTGGGCGAACGGGTTGAACCCGGATTCGACCGCCATCACGGCAAGGATCAGCGTCGGATCCAGCTTGACCACGCGGCCGATCTCATACGCTTCGGCCACGAGCGCGCTCAGGGGCTCAGGCGCGACCCGGTATTTCTTGCTTAGCCAGTAGGCCACGGCGGCCTGCTGTTTCGGCAGGTCTTTCGGGTCGCTGGCCGTGGCACGGTCGACGGCATCCGGCTCCGCCGCAATGTCCTCCACGGGCACGTGGCGTTGCTGCAGCCAGCCCATCAGCTCGACCTCTGCCGCCTGGCGCAGGTCTGGTCGTGCCACGGCACCGATGCTGCAGAACGCCACCACCAGCCCGAGCAGGGCAAATCCGTTGTGGGTGATTTCAAAGAAACCTTGAACTACGTCGGATGCGAAGGTTCGCAGTCCGCTGCCCAAGTGCTGTAAAGCTTTCATCGCGCTTCCTCATCTCCGGAGGCCAAGCCGCCGGCAATCACCTGCGATCTGACCTGTCGATTGGATTGGTAGCCTTTCGAAGACCGGAGGGCGTCGCTGGACGGGCTCCGGTCAGGCCGCCGTCTGGGGCGGTAGGCTCGCTTGCTTCCGGGGGGTATCGCCGGAACGGGCGGATTGTAGGAGTAGGTTTAATATCGAGTCAAGCATATAAAAATAGATTTATATAACCAATAACACGCTTCCAAGCCGCTGTGCCACGCCATGAACACCATGCCGCGCGGCACCTCCCGGTCCATGTTTTGCATGAACCCAAGCTTCGCGCTTGTCAAGGCAAGGATCCCAATGGGCAGCAGAAGCGCCATTGAAAATCAGCCTTTGAAATCATCCCGGCCACCGCCTAATCTGAACTCGCTTGCGTGACAGCGAGCATCAACCGGTAGGAGCAGATCCCCGTATATCGAATTCGGTGGTGGGAACTGCAGCCCCGGTGACCTCTTGAAGGCAATCTCTTGCCTTCATCGCGGCGCAGGACTTCAATCTCCTGCTCGCGACCCAAGACGGCACGGACGATGAGTCAGCCGTCAAGCCCGGCGGCCAGGCTTCGCGCCTACCGTCCGGGCTTTCTTCTATGCGAGGCGCGTCCGGATGCTCGGACGCCCCCGGCGCCCAGCGCAGTACCATGCCTCGCTTATGCGAATCGTCGAGCGGATCAACGGGTTCAAGTGGCTGAAGTTCGTGGCGGGTCTGGTCGCTGCCGTCCTGGTCGTCTGGGGTGGCGGATGGCTGTTGGTTCCGCCGATTCTGAAGTCGCAGCTGGAACAACGGGTGGGTGAGAAGCTGGGGCGCCAGCTCAGCATCGGGCACATCGACTTCAAGCCCTGGACGCTCGAACTCACCGTGCGGGACATCGTGTTGGCCGGGGCCGATGGCCAGGCTCCTCAGCTGCGCATCGAACAGCTGTATGTGGACGCTGAACTGCAGTCGGTGTTCCGCCTCGGCGCGATCGTGGATGCCGTCACGCTCGACAAACTCCAGCTCCGGCTGACCCACCTGGGCGATGGGCGTTACGACATCGACGACATCGTCGCCCGCCTGGCGCCTGCGCCTGGCGCGCCAGCCGGCGACCCGTTGCGGTTCGCGCTCTACAACCTGTCGTTGCGTGGCGGCTCGGTCGACTATGTCGATAAGCCGGTCGGCAAGACGCACACCTTGCGAGACCTTGTGGTGGGCGTGCCGTTCCTGAGCAATCTGTCGTCGGATCGCCAGGTCCAGGTCGAGCCCCGGCTGGCTTTCCAGTTGAATGGCAGCGGGTTCGATTCGGCCGCCCAGTCCACCCCGTTCACTGAAGACCGCAAGACGCAGGCGAAACTGAAGATTGCTGACCTCGACCTCGGTGCCTACCTCGGCTATTGGCCGGCCGGTTTGCCGTTCAAGCTGCAGGCAGGGGTGCTGAATGCCGACCTGGCCGTTCACTTCGCGCAGTCGCCCAAAGTGTCGGTGCAGATCCTCGGGCAGGTGCGAGCGGACGGTCTTCGGGTCACCGACGCCGGGCAGAAGCCGCTGCTTTCCGTCGACAGACTCGCGTTGGCGCTGGAGGACGTGCGGCCGCTGGAGCGCGTCGTCAAGCTGGCAAAACTGGAGGTGGCGGCACCGCAGATCGACTTGCGTCGCGAGGCCGATGGCTCGATCGCATGGCTGTCGGGCGCTGCCGGCCCGACCGGCGCCACCGCGCCCACCCCGGTGAATGCGGGCTCCGCACCCGCGCAGCCTGCCGACGCGGCGCTGCCATGGCAGTTCGCACTGGCGCAGTTTGCCGTGCGCGATGGCATCGTGCGCTGGAGCGATCAGGCAGTCCGCCCGGGTGTTCCACCGGTGGCGCTGCAGTTGCAGGGCCTGGACATTGACGTCGACGATGTCGGGTTCCCGTTCAGCCACCCACTGCGGTTCAAGGGATCGGCCGTACTCGGCGCGATGGCCGGCGATGCGCCATCGAAAGCGAGTGCCGGCGCCGGCATCCGCTTCGAGGGCAGCGCGACCGACCAGTTGGCCGACGCGCGCCTGGGGCTCGAGCGCGTTCCTTTGGGGCTGGGTGCTTCTTATATGGCGCAGTTTCTGGCCCCCAGTGTGGCGGGGCAGCTTTCTGCCGACCTCGATCTGCAATGGAAGACGCAGGACGGCCCGGTCGTGACGGTGCGCAAGGCGGCCGTCGAAGGGCTGGCGCTCACCGTGGCACCTTCCGCGTCAGCGCCGTCCTTGGCCGCCCGCGGCGCGGGCGCAAAGCCGCTCTGGAGCGTCCGCAATCTGCAGGTCGAGACGGCGCGCTTCGATCTCAAGGCCCAGTCGCTGCAGATCGCCCGGGTGGCCGTCGACACACCGCGCGGTGCGGTGGAGCGCGGCGCCGACGGACGCTGGATGGCCGAGCATTGGCTGACCACCGCGCCGGCCGCCGGGGCGCCATCGGCTCCGGCGGCAGGCACCAGCCCCCCCGCCGAGCCGGCCAGGCCATGGACCTGGTCGCTCGCCGCGCTCGAGCTGGACGCCGGTGCCATCAGCTACCGCGACCAGTCGCTTGCGCAGCCGGTGGGCGTCGAGCTTTCGGCGATCCGCGTGCGGGGACAAGGCCTTTCCTCCGACGAAGCCAAGGCGGCGGGTTGGCAACTGTCTGCGCGTGTCGGCTCGGGTGAGGCGGAGCCGGGCCGGCTCGATGTGCGCGGCCAGGTCGCCATGCGTCCGCTGGTGGCGTCGGGTCAGGTCGAGTTCACGCAACTGCCGCTCCATGCCTTCGAGCCGTATTTCGGCGAGGCCTTGAACGTGCACATCGGGCGCGCCGACACCGGTTTCAAAGGCGCCGTGCGCTACGCTGCCGGCGCCAACGGGCCGACGCTGCGGGTCGAAGGTGACCTGGCGATCGAAGAATTCCGTGCCCAGAGCCGCCCGAGCGGCGCTGGCCCCGGCCCCACCGGTGGCCGCGAGTTGCTGAACTGGAAGGCGTTGAACCTGCGCGGCCTGGACGTGGCGCTGGCGCCGGGCGCGGCCACTTCGGTCAACGTGCGCGAGACCGCCTTGAGCGACTTCTACGCGCGCATCATCGTCAACGAGAACGGGCGCATCAACTTGCAGGATCTGGTGAAGGCCGAGGGTGCACCACCGACGGATCCGGCCGCGCCGCCGCGGCCGACGGAGCCCCCGGTCGCCCAGGCCGCATCGGCCAACTCGTCGGCCAAGGATCCCGTCATCCGGTTCGGCCCGATCAGCCTGCTCAACGGCCGCGTGCTGTTTTCCGACCGCTTCATCCAGCCGAACTACACGGCCAACCTGACCGAGCTGAACGGCAAACTGAGCGCGTTCGCGTCCACCCCCCCGGCGCCCCCCGCGCCGGCCGGCAGCAGCACGGTCGCGGCGCCGCAGTTGGCGGATCTGGAGCTGCGCGGCCGCGCCGAAGGCACGGCTTCACTGGAGATCCTGGGCAAACTCAATCCGCTGGCCAAGCCGCTGGCGCTGGACATCCGCGGCAAGGTGCGCGATCTGGAGCTGCCGCCGCTGTCGCCGTACGCGGTGAAGTACGCCGGCCATGGCATCGAGCGCGGCAAGATGAGTGTGGACGTGCACTACGAAGTGCAGCCCGATGGCCGGCTGACCGCCACCAACAGCCTGGTGCTGAACCAGCTGACCTTCGGTGAACCGGTGGCGGGCGCACCGGCCAGCCTGCCCGTGAGGCTGGCCGTGGCACTGCTGGCCGACCGCAACGGCGTGATCGACCTCGACCTGCCCATCAGCGGCTCGTTGAACGACCCCCAGTTCAGGATCGGCCCCGTCATCTGGAAGATCATCGGCAACCTGATCGCCAAAGCCGTCACCTCGCCGTTCAGCCTGCTGGCCAGTGCCTTCGGCGGCGGTGGCGAAGAGTTGGGTGTGGTCGGGTTCGCGCCCGGCAGCGCCGCCCTCGACGCCTCTGCAGAGCAGCGGCTCGACAAGGTCGCCAAGGCGCTGACGGACCGCCCGGCCCTCAAGATGTCCGTGGTCGGCCTGGCCAGCCTCGAGGCCGAACGTGCAGAGGTCAAACGGGAGCGCCTCCAACGCATGGTGCGCGCCGAAAAGCGCCGCAACGCGCTGGCCGGCGGAGCCAGCGTGGCTGCTTCTGCGGCGCTGGCCACCGGCGCCGCTCCGGCGGTGGTCGTGAGCGACGCCGAATACCCGGAGCTGCTGAAGTCGCTGTACAAGCGCGCCGAGTTCGCCAAGCCGCGCAATGCCATCGGCTTCGCCAAAGACCTGCCCGTCGCCGAGATGGAGGCCTTGCTGCTGGCCGACATGACCGTCACCGAAGACACGGTCCGCCAGCTGGCCGTGCAGCGCGGGGTTGCCGTGCGCGACTACCTGGCCAGCAAGAAGGTGCCGCTGGAACGGCTGTTCCTGGGCGCGGCCAAGACGGTGCTGCCCGAGGCAGACTGGGTGCCGCACGCCGACTTGTCGCTGGCGATGCCCTAGCGCCGGAGCCGTGCTCTCGCCGGCTTCACGAACGCCGCTGGCAGCGCACGCGCAAAAGCGGTGAAAATAGCGGACTATCCGGCGCGCGGCTGGCGGCCCGCTCCGACATGTCGAGCGCCATCCCGTCCATCGTGCGCAAGTCTTCTTGTGCAACCGATGCGCGCCACCATTTGAATTGTTCATGTTTCGCTTCTCCGCTCCTTCCAAACCGACCGAAACGCCTGCAGTGACTTCGACCTCTCCCAAACCTCAAGAACAGCACCCGCTCGACGCGTTGACCGGCGGGGCCTTCTCCGCGCCCACGTCGGGCGAGCGTGCATCCCGCGTGCGCGATTGGCTGGCGGGCAACCCGGCGGCCGAGCAGATCCAGCAGGTCTTCCAGGAGCTGAGCGTGCGCGACCGCGGCGCGGCCAAGCCGCTGCGCGAGAAGCTCGACGAACTGAAGCGCGCCAAGGGGCAGGAAGCCATCGGCGCGGAATGGGCGCGCAAGGCCACGGCGCTGCTCGAACTGCAGCGCCTGAACATGGCCGACGCCATGGCCTGGCAACGTGACGCCGCCAAGGCCGGCGCGCCGCTGAGCAAGGAACCGCTGGCCTCGCTCAAGGTGCAGCTGGCCGACCGTGTACGCGGCATCGAAGACCTGCAGCACCGTGTGCAGGTGCAGCGCGAGGCCGCGGTGCTGCTGGCGCAGCGCATCGAAGTGCTGTCGACCAAGCCCTGGCGCGACGCGTCCGGCGTGCTGGATGTGCTCACGGCAGACGTCGCGCATTGGCAGGGCCAGGCCGATGCGCTGGGAGGCGATGCCAACTGGAGCAGCGTCGACGGCAAGTTCGCCGCGCTGCTCGATGCGTCGAAGGCGCAGCTGCTGGTGGTGTGGGACGCGTTCCAGGCCGCGCTGGCCCAGGCGCGCGCGGCATCGGAAGACGCGCAGGCGCCCTTGCCGCCCGTGCCCGTGTGGGCCGATGAACTGCGCGCCGCGCGCGGCATCCCGGTCGAGCCAACGCCCGCGCCGCGTGCCCCGCGTGCGGCGGTTGACCCCGCCCAGCGCGAGCAGGCCACGAAGATCGTGGCGGACGCACTCGACAAACTGCAGCAGGAATTGGCCCAGGGCCACGGCAAGGCCAGCAGTGCTGCCGCGGCAGCCTTGCGCAACGCCTTGAAAGAACAGGGCCGGCTCGTCGACGACAAGGTCGAGGCGGCCGCCCATGCGGCGCTGGCCTCGGCCGGAGAACTCGAAGGCTGGCAGCGCTGGCGTGCCGACCAGCTGCGCGAAGAACTGGTGATCAAGGCCGAAGGCCTGCTCAAGCGACCCGAGGGCCATGCGCTGGGCGGCCGCAAGATGCAGGACACCCTGCGCCAGATGCGTGAGCAGTGGAAGCAGACCGACCAGGGTGGCGTGCCCAACCACGCGCTGTGGAAGCGTTTCGACGAAGCCTGCAACGAGGCTTACAAGGTCGTCGAAGCCTGGCTCGAGAAGGTCAAGACCGAGGCCGCCGAGCACAAGGCGCAGCGCTTGGCACTGCTGGAAGAAGTGAAGCAATGGGGCGTGGCCCACGCCGCCTCCACCGACTGGAAGCAGATGAGCCGTGCGCTGTACCAGTTCGGCGACCGCTGGCGTGAGGCGGGCCACCTGGGAGAGAAGGCGTTTGCCGAGATGCAGAACGCCTGGAAGGAAACCATCCACGCCGCCGCGGCGCCGCTGGAGAACGCACAGAAAGCCAGCGTCGATCGCCGCCACGCGATGATCGACGAAGCACGCGAACTCGGTGCCGCGCCGATGCTGCGCATCGACGCCGTCAAGGCGCTGCAGCAGCGCTGGCAGGCCGAGGCCCAGGCCGTGCCGCTGGAGCGCAAGTTCGAGCAGAAGCTGTGGGATGCGTTCCGCAAGCCGATCGACGACGCGTTCCAGCGCAAGACCCAGGACCGCGAGAAGGCCGCCACCGCCTTGAGCGAGCACGACCGTGTCGTGCTCGAGGCCGCCCGTGCCCTCGAGGCCGCCAACGCCGGTGGCGACGCGCAGAAGATTCGTGCCGCGATGAATGCGCTCGATGCCGCCTTGCGTGGGCAGGCCCAGGCGCGCGCGGCCGTCGATGCCGCCGCGGAGCCTGCGGCACAACCACCCGCACCGGCCGCCACCGATGCGGGCGCTGCGACGCCGGAGCGTGCCGCTGCGCCAGAGGCCGTTGCCGCAGATCTCGCACCCGACACTGCCCCGGCAGCCGATGGCACGGAAGCGCCCGGTGTGGAGGCACAGGCTGCCCCGGCGCCGGCCGCACCGGCGCCCGCACCACGCAAACCGGTGGTGGCCATGCGCGGCGACGATCGGCCCGGCATGAAGAAATCGCAGCCCGTGCAGGCGCGCGGCGGCCGTTTCGGCGATCGCCCCGACGGTGGCCGCGGCGCACCACGGCCTGGCGACAACCGCTTCGAACCGGCGCGTGACGCGCGTTCGGGCGATGCCGGTGGCCGGGGCGGTCCACGCTTCGGCGACCGTGCCGTGCCGGCCGATCGCGGCCCGCGCCTGGGTGACGTGGCCTTCCGGGCGCAGCGCGAAGCGCTCGAAAACGCGCAGGCCACCTTGCGCAAGCTGGCCGCGCAGGCGCATGGCGAAGCCTTGACCAATCTGCTGGGTGCCTGGGAGAAGCGTGATGCCACGCAGCTGCCGAGCGTGCAGGAGCTGGGCTCGGGCGTGACGCCGGCCGCGCGTGGCCAGTGGTCGCAGAGCATCGCCGCACCTGCCGCTGCCAATGGCACCGTGGCAGCCGATGCATTGCTGCGCCTGGAGATCGCTGCCGAAGTGCCGACGCCGGCCGAACAGATGAGCGCACGCCGCATGCTGCAGCTTCAGCTGCTCACACGGCGCAACGACCCGTCGCCGGCGCAGACCTGGGCGCAGGACGCTGCCAAGGTGTGGACCAGTGCGTTCGACGCGGGCAACGCGCGCCGCATGCAGAATGTGCTGAAGGTGCTGCTCAAGCGCTGAGGCTCGGGCGCTGTTCCCAAAAAAGAAAGGCTCCCTCGGGAGCCTTTCTTCGTGGCGATGCGGGCAGAACGCCCGCCGCGCGTCAGACGCGCTTGCGGTATTCGCCGGTGCGCGTGTCGATTTCGACGCGATCGCCCTGTGCCACGAAGATCGGCACGCCGATCTCGAAACCGGTCGAGATCTTGGCCGGCTTCAGCACCTTGCCGGAGGTGTCGCCCTTGACGGCGGGCTCGGTCCAGGTGATCTCGCGCTCGACGCTGGTCGGCATTTCGACCGAGATCGCCTTGCCGTCGTAGAACACCACTTCGAGCGACATGCCGTCTTCCAGGTAGTTCAGCGAGTCGCCCATGTTCTCGGCCTCGACTTCGTACTGGTTGTACTCCGTGTCCATGCAGACATACATCGGGTCGGCGAAGTAGGAGTAGGTGCAATCCTTCTTGTCCAGCACGATCTGATCGATCTTGTCGTCGGCCTTGAAGACCACTTCGGTGTTGAAGTTGGCGATCAGGCTCTTGAGCTTCATGCGCACGGTGGCGCTGTTGCGGCCGCCGCGGCTGTATTCCGTCTTCAGCACGACCATCGGATCCTTGCCGTGCATGATCACGTTGCCGGCGCGGATTTCTTGAGCGATTTTCATAAAGGTCTCTAGGGAATGGGCCGCAGCGAGGCGGCGAACAGTTGGACAGTAAGGGTTGGCGCCAGGATGGAAAGCACGTGGAGTTCGGTACTTCGGTCCGTGTCGAAGACCATGCGTCGCACTGTCTTCGACCCTTGCGCCCCCGCCGATGCGAAATTTCGCAAAGCCTTGTATTTTATCGCTTTTTGCGTACGAATTCGATCAGTTGGGTTGTCAGGTCTGGCAACTCCATCAGGCGTCTGCGGGCGGCCGCGGCGGCTTGCGACCAGTCCGGCAGATCGAGGTCCGGGTCTGGCAGCACGGCGTCGGATTCCAGTGCGTTCCATGCGTGGTGGAAGCACCGCAGCGAGGGCGGCGCTTGCAACTGGTCGAGCATCGCGTCGAGTTTGGCCGCGTGCGCACCATCCGCTTGCGGATAGATCTGCCAGACGAATGGGGCGCCGGCCCACAACGCGCGCACCAGGGAGTCTTCGCCGCGGACGAAATTGAGCGTGCAGGTCCACAGCAGTGCATCGAACGCGTCCTGCGTCAGCCACGGCAGGTACGAGACCGCCAGTGCGCCATGCCGGTTCCGACCCTCGGACCCGGCCTGCGCGGCGGGTGGGCGCAAGGCCTGCACGGCCGCGGCGGCGCGGCCCGCCGTGACCAGCAGGCGGGTCTTCTGGCGGCAGCCAGCCAGGTGCTCCAGCAGCGCAGCGAGGGCGGGCGGCTCATAGCAGAACAGCGATACCCAGCGTTCGTCCGCCGGTGGTTCGGCCGCCGGTGGCTGGTCCTGTGCTGCAGCTCCGGCAGTCTCGTGCTGCAGGCTCGGCCACAACGCGCGTTGCAGCGCGCCGCGGTCCCATCGTTGCTGCCGTTGCAGCAGGCCGGGCTCGCGCAGCAAACCACCGGTGCGGACCGTCACGCCCGGGTAGAAGAACCATTTGTGCCAGCCCGCTGCCGGGCCGCTGCCCACGGGCGAGGCCAACCCGTGCGAGCGCTCGACGTACGGCTCGGCCGACAGGTATTCGAGGTTGACCCAGACCGGTGGCGGCCCCTGGTCGTTGCGCCACGCCAGATAGTCGGTGGGCAGCTCGCAGCCGAAAGCCTCGACCAGCACGTCGCAGATGTCGAGTCCGTCCAGGGCCAGGGCGGCCGTGCACGGGCGGACCGTCACGCCGTCGGCGCCTTGGGGCGCCATCCAGGCCAGCGCGGCGGGGTCGTCCACCCACAGCTGCACCCGCTCGCCGCGCGCGGCAAGGTCGGCGGCAAGCCGCCAGCAGACGCCGAGGTCGCCATGGTTGTCGATGACCCGGCAGAAGATGTCCCACAGCATCAGGTTTGCTCCGTCGTGCGCTGGCCAAACAAGGAGGGCTTGCGAGAAGGCCTCGCGAATTGTCCACAATACAGGCCTATGTCAGATCCCTTGTCCGAGGTCCCTTCCGATGCGCCGGCATCGGAGGCTCCGTCCGGTGTGCATTCCGAACAGCTGTTGAGCGAAGTCGCGGCGCTGCCGGCGTTGCCGGGGGTGTACCGCTATCTCGATGCCGACGGTGGCGTGCTCTATGTCGGCAAGGCGCGCAACCTGAAGAAGCGGGTCGCGTCCTACTTCCAGAAGAACCACGGCGGCACGCGCATCGGGCACATGGTCGGCAAGATTGCCGTGCTGCAGACCACCGTGGTGCGGTCCGAGGCCGAGGCGCTGTTGCTCGAGAACAACCTCATCAAGACGCTCCATCCGCGCTACAACATCCTGTTCCGCGACGACAAGAGTTATCCGTACCTGAAGATCACCGCCTTGCCCGCCGACCCGGGGCCGATGGGGGCCCACGCGGTGTCGCAGGACTACCCGCGCGTGGCCTACTACCGCGGCGCGGTCGAGAAGAAGCACCGCTACTTCGGCCCGTTCCCCAGCGCCTGGGCGGTGAAGGAGTCGATCCTGCTGCTGCAGAAGGTGTTCCGGCTGCGCACCTGCGAGGACACGGTGTTTGCCAACCGCACGCGGCCCTGCCTGCTGTACCAGATCAAGCGCTGCTCCGGGCCCTGCGTGCAGCACATCGCGCCGGCCGACTACGCGCAGGACGTGCGCAATGCCGAGCGTTTTCTCGACGGCGAGACCCAGCAGGTGCTGCAGGCGCTCGAGGGCCGGATGATGGCCCACGCGGAGAAGCTGGAGTTCGAGCAGGCCGCGGACCTGCGCAACCAGATGTCGGCGCTGTCGAAGGTGCTGCACCAGCAGTCGGTCGACAACGTGTCCGACAAGGACGTTGACATCCTGGCGGTGAAGGTGCACGGGGGGCGGGCCTGCGTCAATCTGGCGATGGTGCGCGGCGGGCGCCACCTGGGAGACCGGGCCTACTTCCCGACGCATGTGGAGGACGCCGTGGCGATGCATGCCGCCGACGTCGAGACCGGCGAACGTTCGCAGCCGATCGAGGTGCAGGTGCTCGAGGCCTTCGTCGCCCAGCATTACATCGCGGTGGCCGTGCCGCCGACGCTGGTGACCAGCGAGCCGATCGGCAAGGAGCTGCTCGACGCGCTGGCCAGCCAGGCCGGCGTCAAGCTGAACGCGGTGCACAACCCGCGCGAGCAGCGCCGCCGCTGGCTCGAGATGGCGGAGAAGAATGCGGCACTGCAGCTGGCGCGGCTGCTGGCCGAAGAGGGTTCGCAGCAGGCGCGCACGCGGGCCCTGGTCGATGCGCTCGACCTGGCGCCCGATGAACTCGACAGCTTTCGCATCGAGTGTTTCGACATCTCCCACACGGCGGGCGAGGCCACGCAGGCCTCGTGCGTGGTGTTCCATCACCACAAGATGCAAAGCTCGGAATACCGGCGCTTCAAGATCGAAGGCATCACGCCCGGCGACGACTATGCGGCGATGCGCCAGGTGCTGACGCGGCGCTACAGCAAGTTTTCGCCGCTGCAGGCGGAGGTGCTGCCGGTGGCCGAGTTGCCGGCAGGTGAGGACTCTTCTTCCCCAGCCGCCGACGTGGCGCCCAACGCCGACAGCACCGCTGGCATCGCTGAAGTGGCCGCGCCGGCATCGTCCACGCAGCGCATGCCCGATCTGGTGCTGGTCGATGGCGGCAAGGGCCAGGTCTCGATGGCGCGCGAGGTGTTCACCGCGCTGGGCCTGGACCTGGGGCTGATCGTCGGGGTGGAGAAGGGCGAAGGCCGCAAGGTCGGGCTGGAGGAGCTGGTGTTCGCCGACGGCCGCCACAAGGCGACGCTGGCGCGCGACTCGGCCGCGCTGATGCTGGTCGCGCAGATCCGCGACGAGGCGCACCGCTTCGCCATCACCGGCATGCGGGCGCAGCGTGCCAAGGTGCGCGTGGGCGGCAGCAAGATCGAGGAGATCCCGGGCATCGGCCCGAAGCGCCGCGCCCGTCTGCTGCAACGCTTCGGCGGCATCCGTGGCGTCGCGGCGGCCGGGGTCGAGGACATCGCCAACGTCGAGGGCATCTCGCGCGACCTGGCCGAGCAGATCTACCGCGCACTGCACTGACAAAGGCCATCCCCGCGGCGCCCGGGCGCCAGGGATGGCCGTGACACAATCGCCCCCATGTTCTGGACCATCCCCACCATCATGACGTGGACGCGCATCGTCGCCATTCCATTGGTCATTGGGGTGTTCTACCTGCCATTGCCGGCAGCCACCTGCAACCTGGTGGCGACCGTGATGTTCGTGCTGTTCGCGGCAACAGACTGGCTCGACGGCTACCTGGCGCGCAAGCTGAACCAGATCTCGTCCTTCGGCGCCTTTCTCGATCCGGTGGCCGACAAGTTCCTGGTCTGCGCCAGCCTGCTGGTGCTGGTGCATCTGAAGCGGGTCGACGTGTTCGTGGCGCTGATCATCATCGGGCGTGAGATCGCGATCTCGGCGCTGCGGGAGTGGATGGCCCAGATCGGCGCGTCGAAGAGCGTGGCCGTGCACATGATCGGCAAGCTCAAGACCGTGGCGCAGATGGTCGCCATTCCGTTCCTGTTGTACGACGGTGTGCTGTTCGGCCGCATCGACACCGGCCTGTGGGGCATCTGGCTGATCTGGATCGCCGCGGTGCTGACGGTCTGGTCGATGGTCTATTACCTGCAGAAGGCGATCCCCGAGATCCGGGCCCGCGCCAGATGACGGGAGCGGGGACGCAGAGCGCATGGGTGCGCGCGATGCCGGTGGTGTTCGTGCTGATCTGGAGCACCGGTTTCGTGGTGGCGCGGTTCGGCATGCCGCAGGCGCCACCGATGAAGTTCCTGTCCGTTCGTTTTGCCTTGTCGGCCCTGTGCCTGGGTGCCTGGGCCCTGCTGGCGCATGCCGACTGGCCACGGCCGCGGCGGCAGTGGATGCACCTGGCTGTCACCGGCCTGCTGATGCATGCGGGGTATCTTGGCGGCGTCTGGTCGGCCGTCAAGCTGGGCATGGGGGCCGGGCTGGTTGCCTTGCTGGTCGGGTTGCAGCCGGTGTTGACGGCCGTCTGGGTATCGTCGCGCGGGGGCCGTGTGGCACCGCGCCAATGGCTGGGCCTGGCTCTGGGCTTTGTCGGTCTCGCACTGGTGGTCTGGCAGAAACTGGGCCTGGGCGAGATCGGTTCCGCCAACCTGGCGCTGGCCGTCGTCGCGCTGCTCAGCATGACCGTGGGCACGCTGTACCAGAAACGCTTCCTCGCACCTTGTGCCGTGCCGACCGCGAACCTGGTACAGAACCTGGCGGCATTGGCTGCGGTGCTGCCGCTGGCGCTGTGGTACGAGACAGAGCCGATCCAGGTGAACGCGCATTTCCTGGGGGCGATGGCCTGGTCGGTGCTGGTGCTGACCCTGGGTGGCAGCTCGTTGCTGTATCTGTTGATCCAGCGTGGTGCCGCCACTGCGGTGACCAGCCTGCTGTACCTGGTGCCGCCGTGCACTGCGGTGATGGCCTGGGCCTTGTTCGCCGAACCGATTACCGTATGGACCGTGGCGGGCACCTGCGTGACCGCCCTGGGTGTGAGCCTGGTCGTGCGCGCGGCAAGTGCGGGCACCGGAGCCGCGCCGCAGCGCAACGGCGCGTGACACCCATGACGCGGACCGGCCAACGTCGGCCCGGTGTCACAGACTGTTTTTTTGTGTGAACAGACATGAGGAGCCAACGACATGAGCAAGAAGAGAATCGCCGTCATCGCGGGTGACGGCATCGGCAAGGAAACGATGCCCGAGGGCGTGCGCGTGATGGAGGCGGCGGCCAGCCGCTTCGGCATCGACCTGCAGTTCGACCACTTCGATTTCTCGAGCTGGGACTACTGCGAGAAGCACGGCAAGATGTTGCCCGACGACTGGAAGGACCAGATCGGTGGCCACGATGCCATCTTCTTCGGCGCGGTCGGCTGGCCCGAGAAGATCGCCGACCACGTGTCGCTGTGGGGTTCGCTGCTGCTGTTCCGCCGCGAGTTCGACCAGTACGTGAACCTGCGTCCGGCCCGGCTGATGCCCGGCATCATCGCGCCGGTGGTGCGCCGCGACGGCAGCGCCCGCGCGCCCGGCGAGATCGACATGTACATCGTGCGCGAGAACACCGAAGGCGAGTACTCGAGCATCGGCGGGCGCATGTACCCGGGCACGCCGCGCGAGATCGTGATGCAGGAGACCGTGATGTCGCGCATCGGGGTCGACCGCGTGCTCAAGTTCGCATTCGACCTCGCGCAGTCGCGGCCGAAGAAGCACCTGACCAGTGCCACCAAGTCAAACGGCATCGCGATCACGATGCCCTACTGGGACGAGCGTGTGGCCGAGATGGCGAAGGCGTATCCGGGGGTCCAGCTCGACAAGTTCCACATCGACATCCTGACCGCGCATTTCGTGCAGCGGCCCGACTTCTTCGACGTGGTGGTGGCCTCCAACCTGTTCGGCGACATCCTGAGCGACCTTGGGCCGGCATGCACCGGCACCATCGGCATCGCGCCGAGCGCCAACCTCAACCCCGACGGCACGTTCCCTTCGTTGTTCGAACCCGTGCACGGGTCTGCGCCCGACATCGCCGGCAAGAACATCGCCAACCCGATTGGCCAGATCTGGTGCGGTGCGATGATGCTGGAGTTCCTGGGCCACAAGGCTGCGCACGACGCGGTGCTGGCTGCGATCGAGAAGGTGCTCGACCCGAAAAGCGGCGCACCGCGCACGCCGGACATCGGCGGTAAGGCCGGCACCAGCGACCTGGGGCGCGCGATCGCAGAGGCTCTGTAGGAGCACGCGAAACGGTGCGCGCGGCCTGCCCGCGCACCCATGGTGGGCAGCGCGGAAAGCCCCGAAAAATTGAACGGCTCCGCTGACAAAACCGTCTAGAATCCGCCTCCGCGCCGCCGGAATGCTCGACGGCAATTGACACCCGGGGGGACCCTGGTTTTAATTGCACGCAGCAGACGGTGCTGCAAATTTCCGTTTCCGCCGACCTCGTCTTGCTGCGCGCCGCAGCATGGCAAGGTCACGGAAACCATCCGAATAACGAGTGACCGAATAGTCTGAGAGCGAGGGACTCCTTGTGAATAAAACCGAATTGATCGAGCACATTGCCACGAACGCCGACATCTCCAAGGCAGCGGCCACCCGTGCCCTGGAGTCCACCATCGAGGCCGTGAAGAAGACCTTGAAAAAAGGGGGCACGGTGTCCCTGGTCGGCTTCGGCACATTTGCCGTGGGCAAACGTGCTGCGCGTGCGGGCCGCAATCCCCGCACCGGCGCTGCGATTAAAATCAAGGCAGCCAAGGTTCCAAAGTTTCGTCCGGGCAAGGCATTGAAAGATGCGTTGAACTGACACCCGATCAGGTGGGGTGCTTAGCTCAGTTGGTAGAGCGGCGCCCTTACAAGGCGTAGGTCGGCGGTTCGAGCCCGTCAGCACCCACCACATCCGGTCAAGGCGAACATCCTGTTCGCCTTTTGTTTTTTTGCCGAGAACATTTCCATGTTTGATTTTGTCCGCAAGCACACGAAGATCATGATGATCTTGTTGTTCCTGTTGATCATCCCGTCGTTCGTGCTGTTCGGCGTCGATGGTTACAGGCGGTTCAACGAAGGTGGCGAGGTCGTAGCCAAGGTGGCGGGCCACGACATCAAGCAGGTCGAGTGGGACAACGCGCACAAGAACGAGGTGCAGCGTGTGATGGCTTCGTCGCCCGGCATCGATCCGAAGATGCTCGACTCCGCCGAGGCCCGCTACATCACGCTCGAGAAAATGGTGCGGGACCGCGTGATGGCGGCCGAAGCCGACAAGGCGAGGCTGGTGACCAGCGATGCGCGCCTGGCCCGCATGCTGCAGGAAGACCCGACCATCGCGTCGCTGCGCAAGCCCGACGGTTCGCTGGACGTCGAGCGCTACCGGCAACTGGTTGGCGCGCAAGGGCTGACCCCGGAAGGCTTCGAAGCCAACGTGCGGCAGGACCTGTCGTCGCGCCAGGTCGTCGCCGGCGTGTTCGGCACGTCGTTCGGCGCCACCGCCGCGGCCGATGCGGCGATCAACGCCTTCCTGCAGAAGCGTGAGGCGCAGATCGTGCGCATCGAAGCCTCCAGCCTCACGGCCGGTCTGAATCCGGTCGACGCGGATCTGCAAGCCTGGTACAAGGAGCACACGGCCTCGTTCCAGGCACCCGAGCAGGCCAACATCGAATACCTCGTGCTGGACCTCGACGCCGTCAAGAAGACCGTGGTGCCAAGCGAGCAGGATCTGAAGACCTACTACGAGCAGAACGCCGCGCGCCTGGCCGGCAAGGAAGAACGCCGCGCCAGTCATATCCTGATCAACGCGGCGAAGACCGCGTCCGCCGAGGACCGCCAGAAGGCCAAGGCCAAGGCCGACGAGTTGCTTGCCACGCTGCGCAAGACGCCGGCCCGTTTCGCCGAACTGGCCAAGAGCAACTCGCAGGATGCAGGCTCTGCCCCCAACGGCGGCGATCTCGATTTCTTCGGCCGCGGCGCCATGGTCAAGCCGTTCGAGGATGCCGCCTTCGCGATGAAGAAGGGTGACATCAGCGACGTCGTCGAGTCGGATTTCGGCTACCACATCATCCAGCTGACGGACGTGCGCGCGCCCAAGCAGAGCAGCTTCGAGGAAGCCCGGCCAGCGCTCGAAGCGGACATGAAGACGCAACTCGCCCAGCGCAAGTTTGCCGAGGCGGCCGAGACCTTCACCAACGGCGTGTACGAACAGTCGGATTCGCTGAAGCCGGTGGCCGACAAGCTGAAGCTCGTGGTGCAGACGGCGTCGGTGTCGCGCAGTCCTGCCGAAGGTGCGAAGGGCGTGCTGGCCAATCCCAAGCTGCTGGCCGCCATCTTCGCGCCCGACGCGGTCGAGAAGAAGCGCAACACCGAGGCTGTGGAGACCGGCCCGAGCCAGATGGCCTCGGCGCGCATCGTCAAGTACACGCCGGCCCGGACCTTGCCGTTCGATGAAGTGCGCGACCGTGTCAAGGCGCAGTGGATCGCGTCGCGTGCGGCCGAACTGGCCAAGAAGCAGGGTGCGGAGCGGCTCGCCGCCTGGAAGGCAAACCCGGCCTCCGCGCAGTGGCCGGCCGCGGTCGTCGTGTCGCGCGAAGACACCCAGCAGCAACCACCGAAGGTCGTCGACGCGATCCTGCGCGCCGACCCCGCCACGCTGCCCACGGTGGTGGGTGTGGACCTGGGCGAGCAAGGTTATGCGCTGGTCAAGATCGACAAGGTCGTGGCCAGCCAGGTCGCCGGCGAAGCTGCCACCCGGGGCCGCGAACAGTACGCGCAAGCCTGGGCCACCGCCGAGAACCTGGCCTACTACAACATCCTGAAGAACCGCATGAAGGTCCGCCTGCAGGTCGACCGGCCGGCGGCCAAAATCGGCTCCTGATCGGCCTGGTGGACCCCGGGCGCCAGGAGTGACGTTATAATTCAAGGCTTGCGGTGGCTGTAGCTCAGTTGGTAGAGTCCAGGATTGTGATTCCTGTTGTCGTGGGTTCGAGCCCCATCAGCCACCCCAACAAACATCAAGCGCTACAGCTCTCAAGGCTGTAGCGCTTTTTCGTTTCTGGCCCCACCGTGGGATAGTCCGGGTACAGCGCATTGCGATTGACCTCGCGGTTGCGGCCGTGAATGCCGGCCGTCACGGCCTTGTGTTCGTGCAGGTCCGGTGGGTCGCCTTACACCGCCTTGCGGCCTGCGGTCTTGCTCGAAAACCGCATCAGCATCGCTTGATTGCTTCGTTGTCCTGGCGCGCTGCCGTGCGGATACTCCGGCGTTTTGCAGAGTTCGACATGACCAGTTCCTCATCCGGCGGCGGCTGCGCCTGCCGGTCGCGCATGGCGGTTTCGGGGCTTCGCTCACGCAGTTCTTCGCGCCGCTGACCGAGCTGGGCGCGGCCGACACCAACGTGGTCAACGCGCTGCGCGCGCACTTGTCGCGCGCTGTCCGAGCTCGTGGTGCAACGGGTGCGTGAGCGTGACCTGCTCCCACCCAGCCGTACCAACATGAAGTTCGAGAAGTCCGTCAACCAGGAGAATGACGGACATGAGAAAGAGCAGATACACCGAAGAGCAGATCATCAGCTTCATCAAGCAGGCTGAGGCCGGTCTGCCGATCAAGGAGCTGTGCCGCAAAGGCGGCTTCAGCGACGCGACCTTCTACAAGTGGCGCGCCAAGTACGGTGGCATGGACGTGCCCGATGCCAAGCGATTGCGTGAACTGGAGGCCGAGAACAACAAGCTCAAGAAGCTGTTGGCCGAGGCCCATCTGGATATCCACGCCCTGAACACCGCCTTCGGGGTAAAGCGCTAGCCCCGCAGGCCAAGCGCGCAGCGATCTTCGTGATGGTCGACCAGTGCGATCTGTCCGAGCGACGTGCGTGCAGGCTTGTGGGGCTCTCCCGCGACAGCTACCGCCACCCGCCCGAGGTTGATGCGATGACGAACGAGCTTGCCAGCAAGATCATCGAGATTGCACACGTGCGCCGGCGCTTCGGCTACCGGCGCATCCACGACCTGCTGCGTCCGACCTTCCCCGGCGTAAATCACAAGAAGGTTTACCGGCTGTACCGCGACGCCGACCTGGCGGTGCGCAAACGCAGGAAGGCCAAGCGCCCGATCAGCGAACGCGTGCCGCTGCAACTGGCCACGACGGTCAACGAGGTGTGGAGCATGGACTTCGTCAGCGATAGCCTGAGCACTGGACGGCGCATCAAGTGCCTGACGGTGGCCGATGACTTCAGCCACGAGTGCGTGGACATCACGGCCGACTGGGGCATCTCGGGCGATTACGTCACCCGCCTGCTGAACCGTGCGGCAATCTTCAGAGGCTATCCGTCAGCCGTGCGGACCGACAACGGCCCGGAGTTCACCAGTCGAGCGTTCATGGCCTGGGCCAACGCCCACGGCATCAGGCACATCCTGATCCAGCCAGGTCGCCCGATGCAGAACGGCTACATCGAGAGCTTCAATGGCAAGTTCAGGGACGAGTGCCTGAACGAGCAATGGTTCGAGACGCTGCAGCAGGCCAGGACTGCCATCGCTGCTTGGCGGCAGGACTACAACGAGGTCCGGCCGCACAGCAGCTGCCATCGCATGCCACCGGCCAGCTTCGCCGAGCAGCATCGCCAGCGCACGGGCGTCGCTGCTTGAACGTCAACCACCACGGAAATCTATTAACCTTGCAACCAGGACTTCCGCTTTATTGATGGTACGGCTGTAGGGGGCAGGTCAAGCGCACTCGCATCTCGCAGCGCCGGCCTCGACCGCTACTGGCGCAACGCACGCACGATCTCCTCGCATAACCCGCGCATCCACCGCGAGCGCCAAGTGGGCGACTACGCGGTCAACGGCATGGTGCCGCCGACTTTCTACCGGATCGGGAAGGGTTGAGTTGTGATCTGCTGACGTGGTCTGACGCGGTATGCGTCTGCCGCGTCACCGGCGCGATGTCGGTGCCTTGCGAGGGCGGCGTTGCCCATGGATGTTTTTGTCATAACGAAGTTCGAATTGAGTCGTTCCAGTTTTTGAGCCGCTCTTCCAGAATCGCCACTCGTCCTGTGACCACCGAGATTTTCAAGAGAACACCCATGACCGCACGCCGCACCTTCATCGATCTATCCCTCCGCGCCGCCGTCGCCGTGACGCTGGCCGCCGGTGCGCTGGGTTCTGCCCAGGCGCAGGCGCCGGCCGCGGTCTCGCTGCTCAACGTGTCCTACGACCCCACGCGCGAACTCTACGTCGACTACAACGCCGTCTTCGCCAAGTACTGGAAGGCCAAGACCGGCCAGGACGTGACCGTCAAGCAGTCGCACGGCGGCTCGGGCAAGCAGGCCCGCTCCATCATCGACGGCATCGATGCCGACGTCGCGACGCTGGCGCTCGCCGGTGACGTCGACGCCCTGGTCACCAACGGCAAACTGTTGCCTGCCGACTGGCAGAAGCGCCTGCCGCACAACTCGGCTCCCTATACCTCGACCATCGTCTTCCTGGTGCGCAAGGGCAACCCCAAGGGCATCAAGGACTGGGGCGACCTGGTGAAGGCCGGCGTCGGCGTCGTCACGCCCAACCCCAAGACCTCGGGCGGCGCCCGCTGGAACTACCTGGCCGCGTGGGAGTTTGCCAAGCGCAAGAACGGCGGCAGCGACGCGAAGGCCAAGGAGTTCATCGCCAGCCTGTTCAAGAACGTGCCCGTGCTCGACAGCGGCGCGCGCGGCTCCACCATCAGCTTCGTGCAGCGGGGTGTGGGCGACGTGCTGCTGGCCTGGGAGAACGAGGCCTACCTGTCGCTGAAGGAATTCGGCGCCGACAAGTTCGAGATCGTCGCCCCATCGATCAGCATCCTGGCCGAACCCACGGTCGCACTCGTCGACAAGGTTGTCGACCGCCGCGGCACGCGCGCCGTGGCCCAGGCCTACCTCGAGTACCTGTACTCCGACGAAGGCCAGGACGTGGCCGGGCGCAACTACTACCGGCCGACCGGCGAGAAGGCCAAGGCCAAGTACGCCAGCCAGTTCCCCAAGCTCACGCTGTTCACCATCGACCAGGCGTTCGGCGGCTGGACCAAGGCCGACAAGGAACACTTCGCCGATGGCGGCAGCTTCGACCAGATCTATCAGAAGTAAGCGCCATGCGCCGGCCGCACACGGTCTGCGCCAGGGGCGGCATGCACGCGCGATATAGAGGCTGAACGCCGCCTCCTTTCGCATCGTTTGCGTGCCGGCTCGGTACCGGGCCGCGCACACCCCAGTCCACACCCGTTTTCAGGCCGCCCCGAGAGGCGGACGGGGCGGGCCTTGCCCGTCGCTCGCACCAGAAGGAACCGATCCATGGCTTATTCGACCACCGGCCCCACTGACGCCGAACACGATGGCGTGCCGGCGCGCCTGGCGTTCGAGGTCGAGGACCTGCCCGGCCTGCGCAACCGCCTGCTCGATGCAGCCTGCACGATCGAGGAAAGCCAGCCGCTGGCGGGCTACCTGCGGTTCTTCGTCAACGACCCGGCCGGCAACCAGCTCGAGTTCATCGAACCCGACGTCTCGCAGGCGAGCACCGTATGAGCGCCGCGCCGGGCGCGGCCATCGCCGCGTTCCTGTCCGGCGTGCTGCGGCGGCTGGTTCCGTGGCTGGTGCCGGTGGGCCTGATCGTGGTCTGGCAGATCGCCTCGTCACGGGGCTGGTTGTCGACCCGCGTGCTGCCGGCGCCGATCGACGTGGTCAAGGCCGCGTGGACGCTGACCGCCTCGGGCGAACTGTGGACGCACGTCAAGGTCAGTGCCGGCCGCGCCTTGGCCGGCCTGGCCTTCGGCGGCGGGCTGGGGCTGGGCCTGGGCCTGCTCACCGGCTCGGTGCGCTTCTTCGAGACGCTGCTCGACTCCACGATCCAGATGGTGCGCAACATCCCGGCGCTGGCGCTGATCCCGCTGGTGATCCTGTGGTTCGGCATCGACGAGACGGCCAAGCTGTTCATGATCTCGGTGTCGGTGTTCTTCCCGATCTACCTCAACACCTTCCACGGCATCCGCAACGTCGACCCGCAGCTGATCGAGATGGGCCGCACCTACGGCCTCACACGCTGGCAGCTGTACCGCGAGGTGATCCTGCCGGGCGCGCTGTCGTCGATCCTGGTCGGCCTGCGGTTCTCGCTGGGCCTGATGTGGGTGATCCTGATCGTGGCCGAGACCATCTCGGCCCAGGCCGGTATCGGCTATTTGACGATGAACGCCCGCGAGTTCCTGCAGACGGACATCGTGCTGGTCGGCATCCTGCTGTACGCGCTGCTCGGCAAGCTGGCCGACCTGTTCGCCCGCTGGCTCGAACGTTGGTGGCTGCGCTGGCATCCCGGTTACGCCGCCCGAGTGAATTGAACCCAAGAAAGCAACCATGACCGCACGCCTCTCCCTGAACCGCCGCCATGCGCTCGGCGCACTCGCTTCGCTCGCCACGCTGGGCGCCGGCCCTGCGTTCGCGCAGGGTACCCCCGCCACCGTGCGCATCGGCTACCAGAAGTCGTCGACGCTGATCGTCGTGCTGAAGACCCAGCGCACGCTGGAGCGCCGGCTGGCGCCGCTGAACGTCAAGCCGAGCTGGCACGAGTTCACCAGCGGCCTGCCGCTGCTCGAAGCGCTGAACCTCGACAACCTGGACTTCAGCGCCGACGTGGCCGACACCGTGCCGGTGTTCGCGCAGGCGGCCGGGGCGCAGCTGACCTTCGTCGCCCAGGAGGCCCCGTCGCCATCGGCGCAGGCCATCGTGGTGAAGGCGGATTCGGCACTCAAGACCGTCGCGGACCTCAAGGGCAAGAAGATCGGTTTCGCCAAGGCCGCCGGCGCGCACTACCTGCTGATCGCCGCGCTCGAGAAGGCCGGCCTGTCGTTCAAGGACATTGAGCCCGCGTACCTGACGCCGGCCGACGGCCGCGCCGCGTTCGAGAAGGGTGCGATCGACGCCTGGGTGGTGTGGGATCCGTTCCTGTCGGCCGCGCAGCGCCAGGCGAACGTGCGCATCCTGGCCGACGGCACGGGCATCGCCAGCTACCAGCGCTACTACCTCGCCGCCACCAAGTACGCACAGGCACGCGCCGACGTGCTGGGCGTGCTCTATACCGAGCTGGAGAAGGCCGGCAAGTGGGTCAAGCAGAACCCCAAAGAAGCCGCCGCCCTGCTGGCGCCGGTCTGGGGCATCGACGCGGCGACGGTCGAGCAGGCCAACGAGCGGCGCAGTTATGCGGTGCGCCCGGCCGTCGCCTCGGGCCTGGGCGAGCAGCAGAAGATCGCCGACGCCTTCTTCAGCGAAAAGCTGTTGCCGAGGAAGATCAACGCGCTGGACGTGGCCTTGTTCAAGCCGGTGGGCTGACCGCATGAGCGCTCTACCGAAGACCATCCCGGTTGCGGTTGCGGTTGCGGTTGCGGTTGCGGTTGCGGCTGCTGCGGCTGCTGCGGCTGCTGCGGCCGCGGGCGGCGTGCGCCTCGAAGTGCGCGGCGTGCACAAGCGTTATGGCGAGCGCGAGGTGCTGCGCAACACGCAGCTCGACATCGAACCCGGCCAGTTCATCGCCATCGTCGGGCGCAGCGGCTGCGGCAAGAGCACCTTGCTGCGCCTGGTGGCCGGGCTGGAACCGGCCTCCGACGGGGCGCTCTACACCGACGGCCACGCCATCGACGGCCTGCACGACGACACCCGCATCATGTTCCAGGAAGCGCGCCTGCTGCCCTGGCGCAAGGTGCGGGACAACGTGACGCTGGGGCTGGACGGCGACGCGCGCGCTCGCGGCAGGCAAGTGCTGGCCCAGGTCGGCCTGGCCGAGCGCGCCGAAGAATGGCCGGCCCGCCTGTCGGGTGGCCAGCGCCAGCGGGTGTCGCTGGCCCGCGCGCTGGTGCACCGCCCGAAACTGCTGCTGCTCGACGAGCCGCTGGGCGCGCTCGACGCGTTGACCCGCATCGAGATGCACCGGCTGATCGAAGGCCTGTGGCAGCACCACCGCTTCACCGCGCTGTTGGTCACGCACGACGTGCAGGAGGCCGTGGCCCTGGCCGACCGCGTGATCCTGATCGAGGACGGCCGCATGCGCTCGACGAAGTGATCACGCTGGCGCGACCACGCTCTCAAGGCGACCCGGCGTTTGCCGCGGTCGAGAAACGCATCCTCGACCGCGTGCTGCAGAAGCCCGGCGCGGACCCGGCTGCACCGGCCGCTCCGGCCAACGACAACCACTGGGACGAAACGCCCGCGCATGCCTTGCGCTGGGCGCTCTGACCTTCCGACCCCTCCATACGAAAGACCCATTCCATGACCATCAAAGCCATCAACGTCCGCAACCAGTTCCGCGGCAAGGTGAAGGAAATCATCCGCGGCGACGTGGTCTCCGAAGTCGACGTCGAGACCCCCTGGGGCATCGTGACCTCGGTGATCACCACGCGCTCGGTCGACGAGCTGGAGCTCAAGCCCGGCTCCGAGGTCGTCGCGCTGGTGAAGTCGACCGAGGTGTCGATCGCCAAGCTGTGAGTTATGGCCCGCAGCCGCGCGGCGTTCAGTCTGGAAAGAACTGGTTCACCGGCCTCGGCAGCCCCAGGTTCTCGCGCAGCGTCGTGCCCTCGTATTCACGCCGGAAGATGCCGCGCCGCTGCAGCTCGGGCACGACCTGGTCGGCAAAGGCATCGAGCCCGCCGGGCAGCCAGGGGAACATCACGTTGAAGCCGTCCGATCCCTCGGTTTCCAGCCATTCCTGCATCTCGTCGGCGATGGTCTGCGGCGTGCCGACGAAGGCCAGGCCGCCGTAGCCGCCCAGGCGTTGTGCCAGCTGGCGCACCGTCAGCTGTTCGCGCCGGGCCAGGTCGATCGTGCGTTGGCGCGTGCTCTTGCCGTCGTTGGTCTCCGGAACCTCGGGCAAGGGCGCGTCGGGATCGAAGCCGGACGCATCGTGGCCCAGTGCCACCGACAGCGAGGCGATGGCGCTTTTGTAATGCACCAGGCTGTCGAGCCGGGCGCGGATCGCTCGGGCCTCCGCCACCGTATCGCCGACCACGACGAAGGCGGCCGGCAATATCTTCAGGTGGTCGCGGGGTCGGCCCAGCCGGTCCATGCGCGCACGGATGTCGGCATAGAAGGCCTGGCCCTGCTGCAGCGTCGTGTGCGCGGCGAAGACCAGCTCGGCGGTCTCGGCGGCCAGCTGGCGGCCGGGCTCCGACGCACCGGCCTGCACGATCACCGGCCAGCCCTGCACCGGCCGCGCGATGTGCAGCGGCCCCTTGACCGACAGGTACTTGCCCTTGTGGTGCAGCGTGTGCAGCCGCGCCGGGTCGAAGTAGATGCCGCTGTCGGCATCGCGCACGAAGGCGTCTTCGGCCCAGCTGTCCCACAGGCCGGTCACCACGTCGTAGAACTCGCGGGCACGGGCGTAGCGCTCGTCGTGCGGCATGTGGTCGTCGCGCCCGAAGTTCAGCGCGGCGTCCGGGTTGGACGTGGTCACGA
Organism: Pseudorhodoferax sp.; assembly: GCA_965279475.1. Lineage (GTDB taxonomy): Bacteria > Pseudomonadota > Gammaproteobacteria > Burkholderiales > Burkholderiaceae_C > Pseudorhodoferax. The sequence continues at coordinate 4,109,068 of CBDIIA010000003.1, read as the reverse complement.
TGTTCCAGCCGGCGCGGCCGTTGCTCAGGTGATCGAGCGACGCGAAGCGCCGGGCGATGTGGAAGGGTTCGTCGAAGGTGGTCGACGCGGTGGCCACCAGGCCGATGTGCTCGGTGGCCTGGCTCAGTGCCGACAGCAGCGTGAACGGCTCGAACGAGCTGACCGTGTGGCTGCGCTGGAGCGCCTCCAGCGGCATGTTGAGCACGGCCAGGTGGTCGGCCATGAAGAACGCGTCGAAGCGGGCGGCTTCCAGCTTCTGCGCAAAGCGCTTCAGGTGCGCGAAGTTGAAGTTCGCATCCTTGAACGCGCCGGGGTAGCGCCAGGCGCCGGTGTGGATGCTGACCGGGCGCATGAAGGCGCCGAGCTTGAGTTGTTTGCGGGTGCTCATGGAAGTGTGCGGGTAAGGCATCGAAGGCTAGCACTGCCCCGCAGGGCTGGCAGGGCCCTGGACCCCATGTCCACACACCCAGCGGGGCCCGCTGCCGCACGCTCCCCGGAACCGGCGTGTCAGCGGCTTGCGGCCACGAGCCCCATGTCGGCGCTGGTCATCAGGCGCTCGATATCGACCAGCACCAGCATGCGTTGCCGCTCGCCCTGTTCGATGGTGCCGATGCCGGTGATGAAGCTCGTTCCCACGGCGTCGTCGAAGTCGGGCGCAGGGCGGATCTGCGCCGCCGCGAGTTCGACGACGTCGCTCACGGCATCGACCACGACGCCCATCACCGAGTGCGGCATGTTGAGGATCACGGTCACGGTCGACGGGCCGTACTCGGCCGTGTCCTGGTTGAACTTGAGCCGCAGATCGATGATCGGCACGATCACGCCGCGCAGGTTGATCACACCCTTGATGAATGCCGGTGCGTTGGCGATGCGGGTTGGCTCCTCGTAGCCGCGGATCTCCTGCACCTTGAGAATGTCGATGCCGTATTCCACGGCACCCAGCCGGAACGTCAGGCATTCATGCGATGCATCGCCGGAGCCGGCGGCATCGCGTACGGCGGAGTTCTCCGCAAATGTCATGGAAGTCACGGCAACGGCTTTCTGGGCAGTGGAACGGTGCCATGACTGTAGGAAGCTTTCTCCCGGCGATTGTGAGCAGACTGTGAACAGGCCCTGGCGCTGTCCGGGCGCGCCAGCCCTGGTTTCAGCCCGTAGCGCTCTGCAGCCGAGACCTGCCGAACGCCGCCAGTGCGGACTTCGACTGGCGGCCATCGCAAGGCCGCCGTGGAGTAGGACCGATTGGGGCGCGTGGTATTGCCGGCGGATCACAGGTGGCCCCGAGCCGTCCCGGTCTGATGAAGCAGTGAGCTCCTTGAGAAACGCCGATGCCTGTGCCCGTGGAGCGGCGATCCATGTCGTCGCCATGGTGGCGGAGCGTCTCGCATCCGGCCTGTCAGGGCCTGGTCGTGATCAGCGGGTACGTCAGGCCGAAGCCGGAGATGACGGGCTTCACCGAGCCGTTGTAGAGCTCGACCGCGATGAAGCCAATCGCGGGCAACCCGATGCCGTCTTGGCCCGGCGTCTCGATGCGACCCCAGGCGCCCGAGGTGTCGGTAAAAATCGGACGGACAGTCGCCGCTTGCGTGCCCAATGCTCCACCGTTGTCCGCATCGTCCGCCTTCACAAAACGCAGAATGCTGCTGGCGCCGCACGCCACGATCGGGCCAGGCGTCGCCACCTCTATTTGGCCTTCTCCGATCCAGACGTCTGCAGCCTCGTACGAACGAAAGCTCGTCGCGTTGCGCGGGTTTGGCGCAGGGACGCCTGCGGGCCACGGAGATGTACTGGGCCAGGGACGGCCGAACGCCAACGCGCACAGAGGCGCGAATGCAGCCGTACCCTGGCGCAGGTACAGCGTCGGTTGTGTGATGACCCAGTCGGTCTTCGCGGCGATGCTGGGTTCGCGCAGGACGTCGCCGCCGATCGAGGCCACGGCCAGCGCTGCGTCCACCGATTGCGCCTGGCGGGCCGCGCCCTCGCTGGTCGGCTGGCCGGCCACGAGGTCCACGGGCAGATAGGGGGTCGACAGGTCCGGCAGCTGGTTCTCGACATACGAGAGCGCAGCTGGGGAAAAACCCGTTACCAGCGCTGCGGGATCCCGCAAGCCGCCCCGGATGTAGGGGCTGATCGAGTAGGACGCTGCGCGTTGCATGTCCGGCACCGCCACACCCGTCTGCGGAAAGAACACGATGTTCCCGTAGCCCGGCTTGCCGTTCGGGCCCACGCGGGCTTCGAGCGCCGTCGCGCGGCCGGAGTAGGCCACCGCGTTGGGCACGTTGATGACGAACCACTTGGTCGTGAGCCCCGTGGTCGGCACTTCCAGGCCCTTGCTCTGGGCGTCCGCGTAGCTGATGCTGTCCTGCTCCAGGCCGCGCAGAGCGGAAGCCGAGCAGGAGGGTGCGGTCTGTGGCGAGGGGCGCTTGATCACCGCGAACAGCGACGAGGTCGGCGGGATGTCCGCCAGCGTGATGATCTCCATCGAGCCCTCTTGCGTCAGCGACGGATCTTCCGCCAGGCTGCCATCGGCCTTGCGTGCCGTCGTGGGCCCGAGCAGGCCACGCGCTCCAGCTGGCAGGGTGCAACTGCGGTCGTTGTGCACGATGCGTGCGTAGCCGGTTGCGGCATCGCGCGTCAACGACAGCGCCAGCATGTCGCCAGGCGCCAGCAGCACCGTGAAGTTGCCGATGTCCTGGCCGTTGACCGCGGAACGCCAGCGCAGCTTCACCGCTTTGCCATTCACCGTGTCGGTGTTGGCCAGGTGCACATGCGTATCGAAATTGCTGTGCGTGCTGAAGTAGGGCACCAAGTTGACGTGGCCGAGACCCGAGGGATTGACTTCGAGCACGGTCGCCGGTTCCGCACCGCCCACGGTACCGCTTGCCGGGCCCACCACGGCCGCTTGCGCGCCGTGCAGGACGAGCCAGCCGGCCCAGAACATCCACTTTGAAAGCATGCGCATCCAGGTCTCCTCGGGTGCAAGCCGGGTCGGCGGGGCACGTGCATCCGCCTCGACCCCCTGGCTTGCAGCGTGGCAGTTTCGCACAGTGGGCAAGGGGCGGGAGTGGCGGGCTCAGCCCTGGCCCAGCTTGCGGCCGACGCTCCGTTCGACCTGCTGATCAAGGGCGGCGAGGCGCTGGACCCGAGCCAGCAGCTGCGTGCGGTGCGCGACGTCGGCATCCGCCTGGGCGTGGTCACCGCGGTCGAGCGCGACATCGCCGCCACACGCGCGCGCGCCGTGATCGATGCGCGCGGCAAGCTGGTGACGCCGGGCCTGGTCGACCACCACACGCACATCTACCCCTACGCGTCGGCGATGAGCGTGCCGCCGGACGAGCTGGTGCCGCAGTCGGCCACCACCACACCGGCCGGGTTGATTGGCAAGATCCCCAAGCTCGGCACGCTGCAGGTCGGCGCGCCCGGCGACGTGTCGATCCTCGAGCGGGTGCCCGGCACGGTGACGCTGCTCGACTCGGTGGGCCAGGCGCGGACTGGCAAGGAACATCGGAAGGCGGTGCTGACGGTGCGCAACGGTGTACCGTTCGGGGCGCCTTATCCGATCCCCTTCACGGTGTCCTGACCCAGGCGCGGCACGCTCTTGGCACTCGAGGCCGGCCGCTGCCCGGCCGCCGTCACACCACCTTGAAGTGGTGCGTGCCGTCGCGGCCGAGTTGCGCGACCAGGCCGAACTCCCAGTCGAGGTAGGCCTGCATCGCCTCGGCCGGTGCGTCCGTGCCTTCGTAGGGGCGGCGGTAGCGGTCGCTCATCGGCGTGGCCAGGCGGGTGGCGCCGGTCTCGGCCGGCAGGCCGGCCGCAAACCACGCGGCATTGCCGCCGGCCAGCACCTGCACTTCGGCCTGTGGTGCACCCCGTGCAACCCGTGCGTCGAGCAGCGCACGCAGCTCGGGTGCGGCGTAGAGCGCCAACAGGTTGCTGGCACAGGTCAGCACGTAGCGGCGCGACGCCGGGATGTTGTCCAGCGCATCGGCCAGCTGGGCGCGGACGGCGAACCACGCCCCGGCGATGTGGCGCCGGCTGTAGTTCACGCCGGTGGTGATGTCGATCACTGCGGTCTCGTGCTGCAGCGCGGCCAGTGCGGCGGGCGTGATCTCGTCGACCGCCGGCGGCGGCGGGAACACGGGGGCCGGCACGCCGGTCTCGCTGAAGGCGGCGGTGGCCAGCGGATCGACCACGTCGACCTGCCAGCCCATCTGCGCCAGCCACGAGGCCGTCATCGCGGCGCGCACACCGTCGTCGTCGGCCAGCACGATGCGTGCGCCGCGCACCGGCACCTGGTGGTCGGTCTCCTGCACCAGCTGGCCACCGGGTGCGTTGGCAAAGCCGGGCAGGTGGCCGGCTGCGTATTCCTCCGGCGTGCGCACGTCGAAGCGGTAGACGCTGCGGCCTGCGGTTTGCAGCGCGGCCTCTTGTACGGGCAAGGCATCGAGTGGCACCCAGCGCACGCCGGCGCGCTCGGCCACGCGGCGCGCATCGGAGCGGGCCTGCGCCAGCTGTGCCGCATCCACCGTGCCGGGCGCCCGGCGGGCGGCGCCGTGGTCCAGCGCCAGGCCGGCCAGCTTCCAGCCGATGGTGCCGTTGCGCAGCGCCGCCACGGGATTGGGGATGCCGGCGTTCACCAGCGATTGCGTGCCGATGATGCTGCGTGTGCGGCCGGCGCAGTTGACGATCACACGCGTCTTCGGGTCTGGCGCCAGTGCGCGGGCGCGCAGCACCAGTTCGGCACCGGGCACGCTGGTGGCGCCGGGGATGCTCATCGTCTGGTACTCGTCGAAGCGGCGCGCGTCGAGCACCACCACATCGGCCCGGGTCTCGATCAGCGCATGGACCTCGGTGGCCGACAGCGACGGCGTCTGCCGCTCGTGTTCAACCAGTTCGCCGAACGACTTGCTCGGCACGTTGACGTCGCGGAACAGCTCGCCGCCGGCGGCGCGCCAGCCGTCGAGCCCGCCTTCGAGCAGGTGCACCTGCGTGTAGCCCAGCGCCTGCAGGACCGTGGCGGCGCGGGGAGCCAGGTCGACACCGGCGAACGCGCCATACAGCACGATCAGCGTATCGCGGCGCGGGATGCGGCGCCAGGCATCGAGCTCGATGCGCGACAGCGGCAGGTTGGCAGCCCACAACGGGTGCTCCTGTGCGAACGGGTCTTCTTCGCGCACGTCGAGCAGAGCGGTCTCGTCGCGCGCCAGCAGGCGGGCCCGCACCGTCGCATACGGCAGGGTCGGGAACGCGGCGATGCGCGTGGCGGTCAGCGGTTCGGACACAGGGGTCGTGGTCATGTGGGGCACATCTGGATGAAACGGTGAGCACTGCAAGCCTGAGATCGGCGGGCGCAGCAGAAGGATTCTCGTCTTCAAGCCAGCGCGCGTCTGCCGGCGGCCGTCGGGAGCTGTAGCGCCAGCTCGAAGGCGCGGATCGTCTGCTTCAGCAGGCCGCTGTCGTCGGAGTGCGCATCGGCCGAAGTTAGCCGCTGCTGTCGGGCGTTGGAACGAACATTCCTGCCTATCGACGCGCGGTTTTCTGCGTTGGCTTTTGCGCGCGCGCGTGCTGCCTGCCGGTGCGCCGCCGGCCGTGGTCGAGCGGCTCAATCTTGAGATCGCCACCATCGCGCAGTCGCAGAAGACCGCGCAGCACTTTGCGCAGAACGGCATCACCGTCGAGCAGACGACGCCGGCCGCGTTTGCGCAGCTGATACGCGACGACTACGCGCGCTGGGGCCGGGTGATCCGCATCGCCGAGGTCAAGCTGGATTGACACGGATGGGTTCGGCGTCGGTGCCCCCAAGCACCCGGCGATTTGCCGTCAGAACCCGAGCGATTCCTTTGGAAGATTGCACCGCTCACGCTTGCTTGCGCTTGCGTGCGGCCGCGAGACCCATGACACCCAGACCGACCAGGGCCAGTGAACCTGGCTCGGGAACCGTGGTGGCCGTCGTGGTCACCGTGATGGTGGAGCTGAGGTAGTCCAGGCGCTGGCCGACGCCGGTGTCCTCGATGTAGAGGGTCCAGATGCCTGCAGCGTCCTGGCCATCGAAGTCCGACAGCAGCCCGACCGGCCGAAACGAGCCACCCACAATGACCGTGCCGCCGACGGCGGAGCCCGCTTCGTCGTCCAACTCGAGGGTCTGAATGCCGGCACTCTCGCCCGGGATGCCGTCGTACGTACCTTCATTGACCAGATTGACCGTGGTGCCGGACGGACTGGTCAAGCGGAATACGACTTCGCGGTAGAACGCGAAGGCGCTGCCACAGGTGGCGCCATTCAACGCCGTGCTGCACTTGGCGAAGGTGATGGCGATGTTGACGTCGGATACTTGCCCCGAACCCAGCGTCAGCGTGCGGGTGCCGGAGGTCTCGTCAAACGAGCCAAAGCTGCTGTCGGTCGCGGTCAGCACATCAGCACTTGCGATTTGCACGGTGGCCAGCAAGCCCAGGGCTGCGGCGGAAGTCATCACCAGTTTCTTGATCTTGAGCATGTTCATGTTCGGTTCCTGTTTCGATGGGAGAAGGATGCGCCGAGCGTGTTGCGCCGTGGCTTCACGCGTGGGTTTGTTCTGTTTCATGTGTTCTTGTCGTCGGCCATGCAGAACGCCGCCAATTCGGCTGGTTTCGGGCGCCGCCGACGTTCGACGTCGACGCCCCCCGGTTGGGTGGACAATCCTGCTCCATGAGACCGGGTTCCTTCCTGTCGCGGGCCGTTGCTGCACTGGTGTGCTGGAGCTTGTGGGGGCTTGTGCATGCCCAGCCGCAGGCCCCGACCCCGACCCCGGCTTCGACCCCTCCCCCTACCCCGACCGAGCCGACCTGGTTCACGGTGCTGGGCGCGTATGACGACACCGCGAAAGACCTGGTCCAGCTGAACCTGGCCGACGTGGCACCGCGTGGCGAGATCCGCACCATGCAGCTGCGTGTGTCTCTGGCGCAGCCCCGCACGGTCACTGGAGGCGAGGTCGTAGGCTCCTACATCTCGAAGATCGCGCTCGACTGCGATGCCGATGCCATCGTGCACGTCGAGCAGACCCGGTTCAACAAGGCGCGGTGGGAAGGGGTGCCGACCTTCCAGGCCTTCACCGAGGTGAGGCCCATGGCGTTTCGCGGGCTCGAACCGAACCCCAAGGCGACCATTCTGAAAGCGGCGTGCCTGCCGCGGCGTTGAGCAGACGCATCACTGCCATTTCTCGAGACAAGCTTCGCATGACGACTTCGACCACGACCCTCGACGGCGGCGACGCCACGGCCGGCAGAGCCAACGCGGGCATCGCGGCGCCGAAGGCCAAACCGGCTTTCGGCATCCTGGCGGCCATCAGCACGTCGCACATGGTCAACGACATGATGCAGTCGCTGATCCTGGCGATGTACCCGATCCTGAAGGGCGAGTTCGCGTTGAGCTTCACCCAGATCGGGCTGATCTCCCTGACCTACCAGCTGACGGCCTCGCTGCTGCAGCCGCTGATCGGTGTGTTCACCGACCGGCGGCCGCTGCCGTACTCCCTGCCGGTCGGGATGATGTCGACGCTGGTCGGCCTGTTCCTGCTGGCCTTCGCGCCGAGTTTTGCCGTGGTGCTGCTGGCGGCGGGTTTTGTCGGCATCGGCTCGGCCATCTTCCACCCGGAGTCGTCGCGCATCGCGCGGCTGGCCTCGGGTGGTCAGCATGGTTTTGCGCAATCCTTGTTCCAGGTGGGTGGCAACCTGGGCACGGCCATCGGGCCGCTGCTGGCGGCGGCCGTCATCGTGCCGTTCGGCCAGCGCAGCGTGGCCTGGTTCGCGTCGGCCGCGCTGCTGGCCATCGTGCTGCTGCTGCAGGTGAGCCGCTGGTATGCCGTGCAACAGGTTGCCGCGGGTGGCCGCAAGAAGCCGGCCGCGGTGGCCCCGTATCCGCCCAAGGTGGTGATCGGCGCCATCGCGGTGCTGCTGGTGCTGATCTTCAGCAAGTACTTCTACGTGGCCGGCATCAGCAGCTTCTACACGTTCTACCTGATGGAGCGTTTCGGGCTCACGGTGCAAAGCGCCCAGCTGCACCTGTTCATCTTCCTGTTCGCCTCGGCGATCGGCACCGTGGCGGGCGGGCCGGTCGGGGACCGCATGGGCCGCAAACCGGTGATCTGGGCATCGATCCTGGGCGTGGCGCCGTTCGCGTTGCTGCTGCCGCATGCCGACCTGTTCTGGACGACCTCGCTCACGGTCGTGATCGGGCTGGTGCTGTCGTCGGCGTTCTCGGCCATCCTGGTCTACGCGCAGGAGCTGATGCCGGGCAAGGTCGGCATGGTGTCGGGCCTCTTCTTCGGCTTCGCGTTCGGCATGGGTGGCCTGGGCGCCGCCGTGCTGGGCCTGGTGGCCGACAGGACCAGCATCGTGTTCGTCTACGACGCCATCGCCTACCTGCCGCTGCTGGGGGCGGTGGCGGTGCTGCTGCCGAAGGAAGTGCGCAAGCCATGACACACGTACGTGCTACCGCCGGCAGCGCCATGGCGATGCTGCGGCACGGAGCGGCGACCTTGGCCCTGACCCTGCTGCTGTCGGCCTGCGCCGGCATGGGCCTGCAGCCCGGCATGACGCGCGCCGAGGTGTTGGGCCGATGGGGTCCCCCCAGCGCCGTGGTGCCCCTGGCCACGGGCGAGCGGCTCCAGTATTCGTACCAGCCGTTCGGTCAACAGGCCGTGATGGTCGACCTGGACGGCGCCGGCCGCGTCGTGCAGGTGCGGCAGGTTCTGAACGAAGCCGACTTCGCGCGCATCAGCACCCGGGGCGACTGGACCGCGGCCGACGTGGAGCGCGAGTTCGGCCCCCCGGCATCCGTGGGCCGCGTGGCCAGCTGGGACGGCCCCATCCTCACCTACCGCTGGCGCGGCGGCATGGTGGACCAGCTGTTCTGGGTCTACCTCGACCAGGCCGGTGTCGTGCGGCGGGCCCACGCCGGCATGGACCCGCGGCAGTTTCGCGACCCGCGTTAGCCTGCCCGCGCTGGGGGCGCCAGGGCAGGCCGTCGAAGACCTGCAGGCGCTGCTGGGCACGCTGACCCACAAGCACGACCCGACCGGCAAGAGCTTGCCCGACGAGGTCGAGTTCTACGCGCGGGACGTCCAGTCGGTGGGCGTGTTGAAAGGCAGCACGGACCCGGAGAAGTTTGCGAAGGCCGCGACCTTCAGTTCGATGGCCACGAGGCAGTTCAGGCCGCGGTGTAAGAACAGCAGGTTGGGCGGGTTCAGTACGGCCTGCCCGAACAAGCCGCTGTCGATCTGCCGCGCCACCTCGCGCACCTGCCAGCACTGCTGCACGGTCATGCGCAGGTAGAACTCGCGCTCTTCCGCGCGTTTGGCACGGCTCAGAATGTGCATGGGGGCAGACCAGGGTATTTCTCTCAACAGTGTTGAGAGTTTTGGTTTTGCGGCGGCACCGCGTGTAGAAGCGTCTGGGTAAGTCTGGAAAAACTGGCGCATGCGCTAGAGGTTCTGCGCTGAAAAACCGCGCTGACCGGGCTCCGTCTGCCCGCCAGCGGGCGGGCCTTCGCCCAATTGTTGTGACGCTGTCGCAACAATCTGCGTTTTGCCGCTTGTCTTCGTTTTCATGGACTCGCTCTCTGTACCGGTAGCCTTCGCACTTCCTTATCGATGGATCGGATGTCGGCGCCGATCTCGGCCAGCGTACGCAGCGGCTTGAGACTGTAGAGATGCCGCGTGAACGGGCAAACAGCCGGGCTTGACCGTCGCTGCACCTCGCGTCCGATGTTTCCCGATCACAATGCACACTCCACATCCCAGTTGAACACAAGGACACACCATGCCTGCAGCCTATTGGATCGCCACCTACCGCTCGGTCAAGGACCCCGAGAAACTCGCCGCGTACGCAAAGCTCGCCGGCCCTGCCATTGCCAGCGGTGGCGGGAAATTTCTTGCGCGTGGCTTGCCGGTCCACGTCTACGAGGCCGGACTGAAAGAGCGCACGGTGCTGATCGAGTTCGAGAGTGCCGCGCACGCCACCGCGGCGCATGACAGTGCGGCCTACCAGGCTGCGCTCAAGGCACTTGGCGACGGTGCGGAACGGGACATCCGGATCGTGGAGAGCGTGTAGCTCAGGGCATCCGCGAGTTCGACTCGCTGGTCAAGATCGCCGTGCAGAGCATCGACACCGATGCTCGCTTCGCATTGGACAACCACGATCCCGCATTCAAGAGTCCGGTGATTGGCCAACTCCTTGACGGGAGGCATTGCACTGGCGCGGTCATGCCTTCCCACTGAGGCCATCTCCGCTAGTTGACCGTGGCGCCCGATTTCTTCACGACCTTGCCCCATTTGTCAGTCTCGGTTTTCAAGAAGGCCGAGGCCTCTTCCGGCGTGCTGGAAAACGGCGGCAGCAATCCCAGCTTGGCGTATTGCGCCTGGACCTCGGTAGACTGAACGGCCTTGGCGATCTCCGCGCTGAGTCGGTCCACGATGGCCTTCGGCGTTGCTTTCGGGGCGCCCAGCATCACCCAGGCCGATGCGTCGAAACCGGGATAGCCGGACTCGACCAAGGTCGGCACCGACGGCAGACTCGGCAGACGTTTGGACGTGGTGACCGCCAGCGCCCGCAACTTGTTGCCAGCGATGAGCGAGCCGGTAGAGGCCGTGGACTCCATGGCCCATTGGATGGAGCCGGCCATCAGATCATTCAGCACGAAGGCCGCTCCCTTGTACGGCACATGCACCGAGTCGAGGTGCGCGGCTTCCTTGAACAGCTCGGAAGCCAGGTGCTGGGTGGTGCCGACGCCGGCCGATCCATAGGAGTAGTCCGAGGCGTTCGCTTTGTCGGCCAGATCCGCCACGGAGCGATAGCGCGACTCTGCGCTGACGATCAGCACAACCGGAACCTGCCCGGTGATGGAAATCGGTGAGAAGTCGAGCAAGGCATCGTAGGGCAGCTTCTTGAACAGACTCGGCGCGATCGTCAAGGACCCGTTGGAGGCCATCACCAAGGTATAGCCGTCGGGCTTCGACCGCAGGGCGGCGTCGACCGCCAGGGTCCCCCCAGCCCCGGGTTTGTTCTCAACGATGAAGCTCTGGCCCATCGCCTTTCCGAGCTTGTCCGCCAACAACCGCGCCAGAATGTCCGTGGTGTTTCCGGGAGGGGTGCCCACAAAGATTTTGATGGGCTGGCTGGGATAGATGCCGGCCGCCATCTGCGCGGTCGCGGCAGCCACGTAGAGGGCAAGCGTGCCGCACGCGATCGTACGAAATACTTTCATGCAGAGCCTTCGGCAACGATCCGGCCCAGCCGCACCCCGGGCAATCCCGGCAGCACATGATGGTTGGTCGGCATGATCAGCACACATCCGTCGAAAGGGGCGCGAATCTCCTCGCCTGCGTCCCGTGCGATCAGTGCACCTCGCGGCAGTACGTCGAGCCCATGGATGTTGTCTGCAATGCGGAAGCAGGGGCTCGTGGCGATGACTTGGTCCACCACCTCGATCAGTTGCCGATTCGGAGCGGCGGACTTGTCGAGAAAGCCATCGACGACAGAGATGGGGAAGATGCCTGTCACGCCGAGAAATCGCCAGGCCGTGTCCCAGGCGCAGACTTCGGAGGAGGCGGCCCAGTGCCAGCCACTCTCCAGCAGCACTGCGCATTTCGGGCTGGCGGGGTCGGCAAAGGCGCCATAGTCGCGCAACTGACGTCCTTTGGGCGGAGTGATCAGGAATCGGATGGTCGGACAGGGCGACGCCATCTTCTCGCAGAATTCGACACTTTTCGCCAGCGGTCCCGACAGCAGCATCGGCTTGTGAACGTCGTGCATGGAGTGAAGTTCGAGCAGGATGTCGATCTGGTCGATCAGCGGCCTCATCTCGCGCGCGCGCTTCAGCTCCACGCTCTGCTTGTCGCTGTCCAGATACTCCGGATTCCAGACCCGGTTGAAGTCCTCGTCGACATAGCGGTTCGCGTGGGGATCTTGCGAATTGAACCGATGAAAGGCTTCCACATTGGCGAATGACAGCGTCAGTTTTCCCACCGAGAGCGAGAGCTTCAGGTCGAGCAGGCGATCGACGACCAGCGCTCCCGAGATCTCGTTGCCATGGCTGATGGCATTGACCATCACATGAGGCCCGGGTCGCCCACTGTCGATCGTGGTGACGTAGTCGATGTTGGTGTTCCCTCGGCGCCACCGACGGATGTCCGGCGGTTGTAGTTGCATCTGCATGATCTGCTTTCCAGGTAGGAGGTTCTCAAAGGGCTTCGTGGGCATGGCGCCTTGCGGGATCGTCAAGGGTCGGCACGGGGACCGACGCAAACATCATCCGGTTGGCGTGAGCCCGGGCTTCCTCAGCGCGCTTCGTATGCCTCCGCCGGATGGTCGTTGGGCGCGAGAAAGGCCGCCCTCAGCGATTCGCTCAGCGGGATGTTGATGACGGCATTGCGCGGCGGGATGGGTGCCATGAACCACTTGGCGTACAGTTTTTCAAGCGCGCCCGAGGCCATCATCTCTGCCAGATAAGCGTCCACGGCCTTCTTGAAAGCCGCGTCGTCCTTGCGGATCATGATCGAGATCGGCTCGATGCCGAGCGGCTTGCCGACGATCCGGAAGTCGGCCGGAGTGCGGGCGTTAGAGATGTTGCCGGCGAGCGTGTTGTCGTCCATCGCAAAGGCATCGGCGCGGCCGTTCTCCAGTAGCAGGAAACTCTCGGCGTGGTCCTTGGCGAAGACCACATTCATGTCGAGCTTCTTGTCCTGCTCCAGTTTGCGAAGACGCTGCACGAGCGTGGTGCCGGTCGTGGTGACCACGGTCTTGCCTTTCAACTGCTCGACCGTGGTGATGCCGCTGCTGGCCCTGACCGCAAAACGCGCCTCCGTCACATAGGTGGTGATGGCGAACGCCACCTGCTGCTGGCGCGCCGCGTTGTTGGTGGTGGAGCCGCACTCGATGTCGATGGTGCCGTTCTGCAGCAGCGGAATGCGGTTCTGCGAGGTCACCGCGGTGGGCTTGATGCTCACGCCAGGCAACAGCTTCTTCAGCATCTGCTCGCACAGCTCGACGTGGTAGCCGACGTAGCTGTTGCCGAGCGAATACGACAGCGGCGGCGACGCGTCGCGCACCCCCATGCTGATGCTGCCCGCCGCCGCGGCCTTGGCCAGCGTGCCGCCGTCCTGGGCTTGTGCATGCATCACGAACATCAGGCAGGCGGCACGCAAGAGAAGCTTGGTTTTCATGGGAAATCCGATCTGGTGTTGACTGGGTAAAAAGCTACGGACTTCAGGCGGCCACGGCTTGTGTGACGGCCACCGGTTTGGCGATCTCGTCCAGGCTTTCGCGCAGCGCGCGGTCGAGGATGGCGATGGCGCGGTCGATCTCGTCGTGGCTCACCGTCAACGGCGGGGCGATGCGCCACACCGAGCCGCGCTCGGGCCGGCGGCGGATGTTCATGCTCAGGCCGAACTCGAAACACTTCTTCGTGGTGCGTGCACCCAGCTCGTGGTACGGCTGGCGCGACGCGCGGTCCTGCACCAGTTCCACCCCCAGCAGCAGGCCTTCGCCGCGCACGTCGCCAATGGCCTCGTAGCGCGCTTGCAGCGCCAGCAACTGGCTGCGCAGGTAGGCACCCGTGGTGCGCGCCCGCTCGATCAATTGCTCCTTGCGGATGGTCTCCAGCACCGCCAGGCCGACGGTAGCGGGCAGCGGGTCGGACACATGGCTGGTGTAGAAGGTGAAGCCCTTCTCGAACACATCCTGCTCGATCTTCGGCGTGGTCACCGTGGCCGCCAGCGGCAGGCCGCCACCCATGGTCTTGGAGACCGACATGATGTCCGGCACCACGCCGTAGAAGTCCGAAGCCGTGCGGTGGCCGATGCGGCCGAAAGCCGTCTGCGCCTCGTCGAAGATCAGCAGCATGCCGCGCTCGTCCGCCGCCTTGCGCAACGCCTGCATGTACGACTTGGGCGGCACCAGTACGCCGCCCGCGCTGATGATGGGCTCGATGATGATGGCCGCCCGGCGCCCGGTGGAGGCCATGTCGTACATCTTCAGGCCGATCTCCAGGCAGGCCAGTGCCGACGCCTCGCCCGACATGCCCTGGATGTACGGCCGGTAAGCATTGGGCTCGGGCATCACGTAGACGCCGGGTACGGGCACGCCGTAGCCCTTGCGGTCGCTGGCGAACGACACCGCGCTGGTGCCGCCGGTCACGCCATGCCATGAGCCGCCGACGGCCAGGATCTCGAAGCCGCCGGTGTACATCTTGGCCATGCGCAGCGCCACCTCGTTGCTTTCGGAGCCGGTGTTGACGAAGATCGATTTGGTCAGCGGCGCGGGCATCCAGTCGTGCGCCATCTTCATGGCCAGCTCGGCCACGACCTCGGGGATCATGCCGCTGAACAGGTGGAAGGCCTTCTCGCCGGCCTCGTGCACCGCGCGGACGATGGCCGGGTGGTTGTGGCCGATGGTGGCGCACATCTGGCCCGAGGTGAAGTCGAGGATCTCCCGGCCGGTGTCGTCGGTGACGACGCTACCGCGGGCACTGCGAAACAGGTTGGGAAAAGTGTCGCCGCCATAGCGGACCATGAACTCCTTGGCGGCGTGGCGAAGCTGCTCACTCATGTTTGAATCCTCGGGTTGATGCGTTGCAAAATGGAAAGGGAAGGGCGCCATGTTCGCCACGGCGCGGCCGGCGGTCCAATGTTGACTTTGCATGCCGGCGCGATGCGCCAGACGCATGGCCGATGCGTCAGACGGATAGGCATACCCCTTGCATCGCCAGATTCCACAGGAGCAACTTGACCGATGGACACCCGATGGTTTCAGGACTTCGTGACCCTGGCGGAAACGCAGAACTTCACCCGGGCGGCGGACATGCGCAACGTCTCGCAGGCCGCCTTCAGCCGCCGCATCCAGGCGCTGGAGCAGTGGCTGGGCGCCAAGCTGATCGACCGTGCCGCCTTCCCCACGCGGCTCACCCCCGCGGGCGAACGTTTTCGCACGGTGGCGGTGGGCCTGCTGGGCCAGATTGCCGACGCCCGGGCCGAGATCGGCGAGGCGCCTTCGCGCAACCACGTGCGCATCGCCCTGACCTACACACTGGCCAGCACACGCCTGCCGCAATGGTGGCCGCGCTGGTCTGGCCACGGCGCCATCACCTGCAGCCTGGAGGTGGGCAACGTGCACGACACGGTGTCGGCCTTCAGCGCCGGAACGGCCGACATCCTGATCGGCTTCCACCAGGCGATGCATCCGATCCAGCTCGATGCGGCGCGCTTCGAACACTTCGAACTCGGGTCCGAAAAACTGCGGCCGTATGCTTCTGAAGCGTTGCTGCAATCGGGCAGCCTGGTGCTTCCGGGCAGCGCGGAAAAGCCGGTACCGCTGCTGATGTATTCGCCCAGCGGCTACTTCGCGCGGGTGGTCGACTCGGCCATCGAGCAGTCGCCTCGGCCTCTGTTCGGCTACCGCGCCTTCGAGGCCGAGATGACCGACATCCTCGCCAGCCTGGCATCGCAGGGCATGGGCATCGCCTGGTTGCCCGCCAGCGCGTTTGCCGCGGGACGGCTCGACAACCTGGTCGCGGTGGGCGACGGCGCGTGGGACATCGAGGTGGCCATCGTGGCTTACCGTACCCGAGGCAACCCACGCGCGGTGGTCGAACAGGTGTGGCAGCGCATTCTGGAGAGCGGTTCGCGGTGACGGCCGTGCCGAGGTTTGACGCCGCGGCCATCGCACGTCTACATCACAATGTGCGTTCCTAAACAGCCTGACACAAGGAGCACGCCATGTCTAAAACCTATTGGATCGGTACTTACCGTTCGGTCAACGACCCTGAAAAACTCGCCGCGTACGCGCAGCTGGCCGGCCCCGCCATCGCCGCTGGAGGTGGACAGTTTCTGGCACGCGGCTTGCCGGTCGAGGTCTACGAAGCTGGCCTGAAACAGCGCACGGTGCTGATTGAATTCGAAAGCGCTGCACAGGCAAGGGCGGCGCATGACAGCGACGCCTATCAAGCTGCCCTCGCGGCGCTTGGCGATGGCGCAGTGCGGGACATCCGGATTGTGGACGGCGTGTAGAGCGGGATCACAGACAAGGCAATCCGTCAGAGTTGTCCCTCAAGCGCAGCGCCTGATTCCAGCCTTTCAAGATTGGATACGACCCGCGCCACCAGCGCATCGAAGGTGGAAGTGGCGAAGACGGAGGTATGCGGGGACAGCCGCACCCGCGGGTGGATGTACAGCGGGTGACCGTCCGGCAGAGGCTCGGGTTCCGTCACGTCCAGCGTGGCGCGCGAGAGTGCACCTGACTCGAGCGCTTCCAGCAGCGCCTCCTGATCGACCAGGCTGCCTCGGCCCAGATTGATGAGGTGCATGCCGGGCCGCGCATGAGCGAGCGTGGCGCGATCGATGATTCGGTGCGTCGACGCATTTGCCGGCAACAGCAATACGCAATGGTCGCTTGCGGCGAGGAGCTGATCCAAGGTCTGCACGCACTCGACCCCGGCAACCGGAGACTGTGTGTGGCTGCGGCGAAGGGCCAGCACCTTCATGCCGACGGCCAGTGCCAGCCGGGCCACCGCCTGACCGAGTACGCCGAAGCCGGCAATGCCCAGTGTGCTTCCGCGCACCGTGGCCAGGCGCGTAAAGCCCCAGTCGCGCGCGCTGTCGATCCAGATGTCGGGCAAGTGCTTGGCATGGGCAAAGACAGCTGCGATTGCAAACTCCGCCATGGGCAGTGCCGACGTCCCTTTGCCCGTGCTGACCCGAACGCGTCGACCTTCGTCGGCCAGGAGCCACGCCGGGTAGTGATCGGTGCCGGACGAAATGATCTGCACCCATTCGATCCGATAGGGCCAGCCCGCCGGTCGGGCGGCGGGAAAGTGCCCCTCAGGCGCCGCGAGCAGCACACGTGCCTGCTGGATCGTGCCGTCGGCGAATGGGTCCCGGGTGTGTGCGAGCCGAATCTGGTCGCCCAGGCACGCCCGGATCTGCCCGTCGAGCGCTTCGGGCCATTGCGAGACGACGCTCGCAGGGAGTGAAGAAGTAAACATCGCGGGCCTAGAGGTCGATGGTGATGTGTTCGCCCGCCGCCCGCGAGACGCAGATGCACATCAGATCCTGCTGCGCCTTCTCGTCGTCGGACAGGAAGCTGTCGCGATGGTCCACGTTTCCCGCGACCACCGACACCAGGCAGCTGCCGCAGATGCCTGCGCCGCAACTGCTGGCCACGGAAATGCCATGGGCCGAGAGCGCGGCCAGAAGCGACTGGTCGCCAGCGACGGTGATCGTCCGATCCGAAGCCGCCAGGCGCACCTGGAACGCCTTGTCGAGCGCATGGCTGATGGGCGCGAACCGCTCCGAGCGCAAATCTTCGTCAGGCCAACCCAAGGCGCGCGCGGTCGCCAGCGTCGCGTCCATGAAACCCTGGGGTCCACAGACGTGGATCGGCGGTCGAGCCGGGTGTGCGCGAAGAATCGCTGCCAGGCGCACGGACGCATCAGCCGCGTTCAGTCCGTCGTGAAAAGCGATGTTGCCGCCGCGAAGCTGTCTCGCTTCATCCCGCAGTGGCGCGCTGGGCGACCGCGCGAAAGCGTGCAGATCGAACGGCCTGGCCGTGGCCTGGCACATCCGTGCCATCGCCAGCAACGGCGTGATGCCGATTCCGCCCGCGATGAACAGCGCGGGGCGCGTGCTGGCATCCAGCTGGAAATGGCTGAAAGGCCCCTCGATCTCGATCATCGTGCCGGCGAGCAGGTTCGAGTGCAGCCACACGGAACCGCCGCGGCCAGCCGGCTCTCGCTGGATCACGAAGTCGTAGCGCTCTGGCCCGGTGCCCAGGGTCGGATTGATCAGTGAATACTGCCGCGTCTGTCTGCCTTGGCCAGGCACCTCGAAGCTCAGCGCGATGTGATCGCCAGCAAGGAACTGCGGCCATCGCTCTTCGCCCGTGGGAACCAGGCTGTACAGGATGGAATCGCCACCGGTGTGAATGGCCTTCGAGACCAGCGCCTTCATGATGTTTCGCGAACGAACACCGAATAGCTCACACCGTTCAGCGGCACCGATACAAGGTTGTGGCGTTCCTCTACGCCATCGACGATCGCAAGCTCGTCGCCCACAGCCATGGCACCGGGTACCACCACATCGACATAGAAGCCCAGGTCCTTGTGTTTGTAATGCTTGAGCAGCGCCGCCAGCACGTTCGCGTCCCGTGCGCCGGTCTTCGGGTTCACGGAGGGGATGGCACAGCGGGGTGTGGACATGACCGCCTTGACGGTGGCCGATCCGATCTTCAAGTGCTTGCCAAACCAACCCTGTTCTTCCCAAGGCATGTCACCGTCGTAGTACACGTTGGCCCTGAAGCGCAGCGGGTCCAATGGCACGCCCATTCTGGATTCGAGGTCTCGCAGGGAGGCGAGATTGATGACCGAAATGGCAAACTGCGTGTTGCCCTTGTGCACGCCGGCGCGGTTGAGCATCGCGAAATCGGAGAACGTTCCGCCTTCGCCCTTGACGAGACTCGGACGCGGCTCCGACGGAAGGCCAAGGTACTGCACGAGATGGTCGATGAACGCATCGGCGCGTGCCGGATCGGCGTCGGCATCCAGTTCGAATCGTGGCCCGTCGGGCCCCTCGACCTGCAGCATGCGCGCCGCAGCATCCGCGCGAAGGCGCAACAGCGCCACGGACGGATGCTGCATGAGGCCGATGAATTGCAGCTTGTTCTTGGGCACATAACTCGCCTTCTCGTAAGCCCACGTGCCGTCGGTGACGGCCAGCGATCGGTCCATCGGGAAGCCTGCTCCCGGCATCACGTCGACGCTGTGGAGAGGCTCCTCGCTGAACCCTTTCATCGGGTAGCGGTAGAGGTTGGCGATGTGGCGTTTGAAGGTCATGGTTCTGTCGGTGAGCGATCGCCCAAGTTTGTGGGGAATCGTTCAATCGAACTGTCATTGCCCCGACAGACGCACCAATTCGTTGCAATGCCAACCGAAGGGCGTGGCATGCTTTTTGCGGAGGAAGAACATGCGGACCATCAGCAACATCAAGGCGAAAGCGAAGACGTATTCGCTGTCGGAATTTCTCGCGTCGAGCGATTGGTTTCAGGCGCTTCCCGAGCTTCGGCAAAGCTGGCTGGCGACCCGGATCCTCGAGCGGCACGTGGAGGCGGGCGGTTATCTGGCGCCCGACGGCCAGGTGGCGAAATACGGGTACACGGTGCTCGATGGGCTTCTGGTCTGGTCGGTGTGCAACGCCGACGGGGACGAGATCAGCCTGGGTGCGCTGTTGAGTGGCTCATGGTTCGGCCATGCCACGCTGTTTGGCCAGCAACCCAGGCGCGGCCATGTCATTGCGCTGCGCGAGAGTACGGTGGCCTGCATGTCCAAGGAGGCATTCGACTGGCTGATGGCCAACAGCATCCTGTTCAACAACTTTCTGCTGCGGCACATGTTTGCGCGCACCCAATGGTTGATGGGCACCATCGCCTCGCGGGCTACCGCGTCGGTCGAGCAGCAGGTGGCGCGCGCCATCCTGGGCATGATCGATCCCGAGCAGAACCCCGGCGCCAGCCTCGAGATCAATGTCTCGCAGGAAGAGCTGGGACGGATTGCAGGGTATTCGCGTCAGCGCTGCTGTGCCGCGGTGAAGGCGCTGCGGGCGCAGGGCATCGTCGAAACCGCGTACTGCGATCTGTCGATCCCTGACCCGGAGCGCTTGCGATCGTTCGTGCTGGGTGAGAGCCAGCCCGCGCGGCTTCGTCTCGGCTTGCCGGCTTGAACGCCGAGGCAGGCTGCGGTCAGTCGAGAAGGTCGGGCTGCTCGGCCACGATGCGCGCATAGAGCGGCTGGAACTCGAACCACCCCGCCGCCGGTGTGCCGATGAGGCCGGCCGACTGCCTGGCCATGTCGTCCTGGATCTGATGCACTGCTCTGCCGTTGGCTGCAGCCGCTTCCACCAGAAGCTGGATCTGACAGGCGCGCTCCATCTTGATGAACCAGAACACCGCCTCGTCGACCGTGTTGCCAACGGTCAATAGCCCATGGTTCTGCAGGATCACCGCCTTGTTGGTGGACAGGGCCGATGCGATGCGTGCGCCCTCTGCTTCGTCTACCGCCACGCCGCCAAACTGCGTATAGACGGAGTGATCGCCATGGAAGGCGCAGGCATCTTGCGTCAGCGGGTCCAGGTGCTGGCCGAAGGCCGACCAAGCCCTGCCATGGGTGGAATGCGAATGCGCCGCGGCGTTGGCATCGGGGCGTGCCCTGTGAATGCTGCTGTGGATGGCAAACGCTGCGGCATTGACCGCATGGTCGCCCTCGACCACATCACCATGGTGGTCGCATCGGATCAGGTTGGACACCTTGATCTGGCTGAAGTGAACGCCCAGCGGGTTGACCCAGAAAGAGTCGGTGTGCTCCGGATCCCGCACCGTGATGTGGCCGGCCACACCATCGTCGAATCCGAACTTCGAGAACAGCCGAAACGCTGCAGCAAGACGTTGTTTTCGGTGCAGGCGTTCTTCTGCGACGGTAGAAAAGGTCGGGGGCGTCCGAAGCCTGGCTAGCGCTTCCATGCGCGCCGCCCCGCGGCGCTGACGGTCATCATCTTCCATGCGTTCTTTCTTTCAGGCCGAGGGTGGCTCGGGGATGACCGCGAGCGCCTGGATCTCGATGTCCATGGCCGGCAGCATGAACTGCACGCCAGCGATGGCGGTGGATGCAGGGTAGGGCTCCTGCAAAAACTCGCGGCGAACCTCGCCGAGGATCTTGTAGTGCGCCGGATTGGCATCCCTGAAGTAGATGTTGACGGAGACGAGATCGCCCATGCTGCCGCCCGCTTCTTCCACGATCGCCTTGATGCTCTTCCAGCAATTGCGCGTCTGCTCCTCGAAGCCAAGGGGCTCGTGAATGTTCACCAGGCCGCACTGGCCCGCGATGCCAAGCACACGCCCTGGCTTGGAGAGAAGGCCGTTGGAGAACAAGCCGATGGGCGCGATCGAAGTGGCGGGGTTGATGGCGCGATTCTGTGTCGTGTCTCGTTGCACCATCAGTCCTCCAGCGTGACGCCGGACACGCGGCTCAGCTCTTGCCACTTCTTCAGGTCGTCATCGAGGATGCGTTGCAGCTCTGGTCCGCTGGCCCAGCCAGGCACGATGCCGCTGGCCAGCATGCTGGTCTTGAAGGCGTCGGTCATGGCGACCTGCTTCAGAGCGGCGATCAGGCGCTCTGTGACGGCGGGCGACATCTTCGCCGGCCCGACGATCTCCGCGATCGACATGGTGTTGAGTTCCGGCACGCCGGCCTCTGTCGTGGTCGGCACGTTCGGAATCATTGGATGGCGCTTGTTGCCGGTAACGGCGAGGGCGCGGATCTTGTCCTCGCGGCCCACGGCCTGCACCGGATTGACCACGCCGAACACGATGGTGCCGGCGCTCAGGTCCTGGATCAGCGGAACCGCCCCGCGGTAGGGAATGTGCGACATCTCGAGCTTGTATTTCGCGGCCAGTTCGAGCGTTGGCAGATGCAGGATGGAGCCGATCCCGCCGGAGCCATAGGCCACCGGCGTGCCCTTGGCCGCCTGGGCCCGTGCGTACGCGATGAACTCGAGCATGTTGGTCGCCGGCACCGTCGTGCTCTCGACGTAGACGATGGGTGCCATGCCCAGATTGGCGATGTGGGTGAAGTCGCGCTCGATGTTCCAGGGCGGGATCTTGCGCAACGCCTGGTTGATGGTGATGTCGGATGTGGTCAGCAGCAGTTTCAGCCCATCTGGCGGGGCCCGCATCAGTGTCTGATGCGCAATGCGCCCGCCGGCACCGGTGATGTTCTCGACCACGATCGGCTGGTTGAGCACGGGCGACAGCAGCCGCCCCAGATTGCGTGCCATGGTGTCGCTGCCGCCGCCGGCAGGGTAGGGCACGATGATCGTGATCGGCCGATCGTCAGCTGTCGCGGCGAAAGTCGCAAGGCCGACCGCAGCGATCAAGAGACCGCGCAAAGCCGGAAAAATCAATCGGGAAAAATGCATCGGTAACTCCGTTGTGGGTTTGAATCGTCATCTCCACGTCCTTCGACTAGTTCTTGTTGCTGCGTTGGATTCTCAAGACAACGGTCGAGCGCATCTGTCAGCGTCACGACATTTCGCCGAAGACAGCCAAAGCGCTGGCCGCAGGGTCCCCACAGCGCAAGCAACGCCAGGAGCGCAATGCCGATGCCCACGCCCGCGGGACTTGCATCCGTCAGCCACTTCGACCCGGCCGCTGGCGCATCGGAAATGGTGGCCGAGGAAGGCTCGACCGGCGCAGGTTCCGGTGGCATTGGCGGCAACGCCCGATTGATCGCTCATCCGCTCGAACGCCGCTTGCGCCACCAGTCGAAGGCTGCGAACGGCCCGAACAGAAGTGCCGACAGCGCCAGCAGGATGGCCTCGATGGTGGTGTCGGTGCTGACGTCGTCGCCCAGCCAGAACAACACGAACGGATGGTCGTCGACCGGCAAGCCGGCGCGCGGCAACGCGTAGACCGTGCGGGTGTCGATGCCGTCGGCCAGCAGCACACACCTTGCGGATCGGTCGGCACCCGGCGGGTGGCGGCGCTCTCGTCGCGCCCTCGGCTGGTGGCGAGGATCTGCACCGCGTCGGAGGGGCTGCCTGGCTTGCGTCCCGCCATCGGCACATAGGCCTCGACATGGCGGATGGCACGGTACGGCGCACTCCGCTCCCCGGCCCATTCAACGCGGTGCCCGCAACCGCATTCTGTGCGAAAGCGGATGCAACAGCAGCGCCGCAAAAACTGCGATGCCGAGACTGCGCGTTGAGAAAACCATGTCGATCCCATCGATTTGCAAAGCCATCGAATATCGAGAGCAAGATGGAAAGTGCGGTCACAGCGGTGACTCTCCGACGGAGCATGCTTCGTCGGTTGTGTGGCATGAGTCGCATCCACAACCCTGCGGATGACGCGCCAGAACTTGTCCTTCACACTGCGCTGCCTGCGTCGCGCAGATGGGAGAGACAAGATGGACCTCAACGCCATGCTCGAGATCGTCATCTCGCTAGCGGCCCTCTTCTGGCTCTTGTCGACGGTCTGCTCGTTCGTCATCGAGGCGGTCAATTCGCTGGTGCGCAACGTGCGCGCCGACGCGCTGGAGCGCTTCGTGTGCGAGATGATCCTGGGAGACGGTGGGGTCCGGTCGCTATACAGGGATTGGAAGGGCCGCCTGTCGACGAATCCGAAGGCCGATCCGCTCGGACTGCTTTCGCACGGGTTGACCGCATCGCTGCGCAAGCCGAGCCTGAATGCCGGTGATGCCACGACCGCGCCGTCGTACATCCCGGCCGAGGTGTTCGCGAAGGTATTGCTCGACCGGCTGACGACGCTGGCCGCCGCCGCCGGCCAGGGTCTGGGAGATTGTGGGCAGGTGCTGGACGAACTCGCAGATCCGCTCTCAACGCTGGATTCCGCTTGGCGTGGCCGCATCGGGCCGGTGGCCCTGGGCGCAGCGCGCACCCAGGGCATGGTCGGGGCCGTCTCCGCCATCGTCACGTCGCTGATGACCAGCCCGCTGCCGGTGGCGATCGCCGAACTCTTGCAGCTGCGTGCGCAGCTGGTTGCCGCGATCTTCCCGCACAACGAGAAGGCGATGGCTCATCTGATCCGATTCGTCGACCACTTCGAGCGGACCCTGACGCAATACAACGCAGCACATCCCGATGCCGGCCAGACTTTGACCAGCGTGCTCGGCAGTGCGGAGATGACGTGGATGCGGCTGTTGGGCTCGATGGGCGCGAACGCGGCGGGCATGAACGTGGTCGACGCCGTGCGTGCGGTAGTCGAACATGGCATGCTGCCGAGCGCGCTGGGCGACGCGCTGCGGCCGATCATCGCCAACGCCAACTTCGACCTGGCACAGGTGCGCAAAGGCATCGAGGACTGGTTCAACAGCGTGATGGAGCGCGCGACCGGCTGGTTCAAGCGCAACACGACCCTGCTGCTCTTCTACCTCGGTGTCATCGTTGCCTTCGCCGCCAACATCAATCCTTTCCTTATCTGGCAAGACCTGACCAAGGATCCCGCATTGCGAGGCGCGGGCGTCGCGTTCGCCAATCAGGTGATCGAGCAACAGGGCGATTCGATCCTGGCACAGCGCATCCTGTTCTCGCGCGAGGCCAAGACGCGCGACTGGGAAAAGGCAATCAAGCAGGCCGTCGTAGCCTTGACGACTCCAGCGCCCGCTGATACCGCGCCGGCGAATCCGGCAAGTGCCGCTTCTGCCGGTGCCTCCAGCACGAAGGCAGGCCCCGAGAGCATCGACGACCTGGCGCGTCAGATCCGGCCGCTGCTGCTGCGTTCTGGCAATTTCGCGGGGCTGCTGCCCCAGGTGAGCACGCCGGCCAAGGGTCCTCTCGGCCAGAGTGAGCGCAAGCAGTTCCTCGAAGCGACCTGCAACGCCTGGCACGACGCGCAGATCAGTGCCGGCCGGGTCAAGAAAGACGACAAGCCGTTTGCCGGGCTCCTGTCGTGCCCGAGTCTCGGTGAGCACTTCGCCTACCAGGCGAAGTTTTCCGAGACCACGGAGGCGACCACTACGGTCATCCCGGTCCTCGCACCGCCACCTGCGCCGGGTGCCAGCGCGACCAGCACCACCACCAAGGTCGAGAAGAAGACCCGGCGCGAAACCACGGACCTGTCGGCCGTGGCCCGGACCGACAACGCCGAGAAGTTCTGGAGCAGCGCCGACATCGTCTGGGACACGCGCTTGGCGACAGCCTTGTGGAAGGCGCAGATGGCGGCCCGCGATCTCCCCGCCCCGGGTGATCGAGTGGCAGCCGGCGACGAGCTGCTGGCGGCCTTCAAGGCGACCCGCGAGCAGGCAGACGAAGCGGCCAAGCGGCTCGCCAACTTTCTCGACCGGCTGCCATCGGTGGGCTGGCGATGGGACTACGCGATCAGTTTCTACGACAACATCTGGCCCCAGCGCGTAAAGTTGATCACCGGCCCGTTCGGATGGCTGCTGACCGGCCTGATGGTCTCGTTCGGCGCAGCGTTCTGGTTCGACCTTCTGTCCAAGCTGATGAACCGACGCGTCACCGGCCCCCGGCCTGACGGCGTATCGTGAGCGTGGGGCTGCCGATGCTGTTGCGGATCCTTATGCTGATGCTGGTGCTGGCCGGCACGACCGGTGCGCAGGCTGCGCATTGCGTGCCCGGCACACCCGCCTGCTGCCCGGACAACATGGCCGGCGTCGTTCCATCCACCCGCGGGATGGGCTTGAGCCGGGCACGCGCGGCCTTGCTCAAGGAGGGTTTCGTCAACATCGGCCGGCTGGGCCGCCCGACCGATGGCATGCAGGCCGGCCGGGTGATGGGCAGCAATCCGCATGTGGGCGTGCAGGTCTGCCTGCAGACGCGGGTGGTGCTTTACCACGTCACGCCGGGGCCGCCACAACCGCCGACGCCTGGATCCGAACCTGAACCGGGCCCACGGCATCGGTTGCGTAATTTCAGCGGCGACTCGGTGGACAAGGCCCGCATCGAGCTCCAGCGACAAGGCCTCGACGGACGCATGTCTTTCGCATCCTGCGGCGCGAGCGTCGACGTCGGCGACGCTCGCTCATGGAACGAGTTGATCGTCACGGCGCAGCGTCCGCCCGAAGGCACGCCCATCGATTCCTCGCTGCAAGCCGGCATGCTGTATCTGGTGCCGTACGAACGGTTCTGGCGCTCGCTCGAGGGCCTGACACGCGCGGAGGCCAGCGCCCGCGTCGCGATGTACCTGGGACACGCGGGCTGGCATATCTCACCGTCCAACGGCGCGGACAACGCCGGCGCAGCGCTGGCGTCTGCCGATGCCAAGGTGGTCGCCGCCTTGCCCGATGCGCTCAGCTGCAGCATCACGCTGCTGAGCGCCAACGACCGTCCCCCCCTTCCACCACCACCGCCCGAGCCGCCTACGAGTGCTTCGCCCGCGGCACCTGAAGCGCCCGCAGAACCTGCGTCGCCTGCCGCACCACTCGCCGCGGGCGCGATCGGCGGTGCCTTGCTCGCACGCATGCTGTGGCCACGCGACCGCGAAGCCGCCGCGGCAGTCGTCAGTTCGCCGGATGTAGACGATGGTCTACCGCGCCTGCGGGTACGTCGCGACCAAGGCTGACACTTGGACCGAGCCGCACCATGAAGGCCACGATCGTCGCCGACCTGCTGGACATCGGCCGTGTCTCCACCGATCGTCTCGACGCAGCATTGAAGATCGGCGCACCTGTCGCCCTCGCCTGGTGCAGCCGGCCAGGCGCTGCGGTTGGCCGGGTCGCCCTGCGCGACGCGTTGTTGCGCGTGCTTCCCGAGGCATTGCATACCGGCCTTCCCGAGTGCATCCTGCGTCGCTGGCTGCCGCGCCAACCCGTGACGCACGTCGACGCCCCGGCCGACGTGTGCATCGCGTTCGAACTGCAGCCCGAGGTCGATCTGCTGTATGAGGGCCTTCCGGCGTTCGCACTGTCTGTACGTGCCTGCGTCGCGCTGGAGCAGCGCGGCTCGGGCTGGCACTGTGACGGCGTCTCGGCGCGGATCGGTGCACCACGCGCCTGGCACGCCTCCCTGTCGCTTCAGGTGGGTGACGCACGCTGGCCTGTCAACGGCCTGCCGTTTCACGAGAACCGGCTAGATATCTTCCTTCCGGCTGGACCCTGGCCACGTTGACCAACGGCCGTGGGGTACGGCCCTTTCCTGTCGCCCCGACGCGAACCGAGAATCACCACCATCGACAATGCAGATGTGTCAATCCGCAGGGCTACTCATGAACATCCTGATCTTCGGCGCGACAGGCATGGTCGGCCAGAGCGTGCTGCGCGAATGCCTCTCCGCTGCCGACGTGCAGCAGGTCGTCTGCGTCGGCCGCACCGCCGTCGACACCGCGCATCCGCGCCTGGCCAACGTGGTGACCCCCGATCTGTCGGACCTGCGCGCCGTGCAGCAACGGCTCGCGCCCTTCGACGCATGCTTCTTTTGCCTCGGCGTCTCGTCGGTCGGCATGAGCGAGTCCGACTACACGAAGATCACCTACGACCTGACGATGGGCACGGCCCGCACGCTGGCGCAGATCAACCCGGCGATGACCTTCGTCTACGTCACCGGTGCCGGCACCGACAGCACGGAGCAGGGCCCGCGCATGTGGGCGCGCGTGAAGGGGCGTACCGAGAACCACCTGCTGCAGTTGCCCTTCAAGGCGGCCTACATGTTCCGCCCCGGCGTCATCGAGCCGCTGCACGCGGTGCGCTCAAAGACTGCGCTGTACCGGCTGGCCTACCGGGTCGCCACGCCGGTCTTCGCGCTGATGCGGGCGCTGCGCCCCGGCGCGCTGGTGACCTCGGTGCAGGTCGGGCAGGCGATGCTCTCCGTGGCCCGCAGCGGGTATGTGCGACCCATTCTGGAAGTGGCGGACATCCAGAAGGCTGCTGCCGCACGGCCTGCGGCCGGCTAGAGCCGCCGCGGCGCTGGCCGCGGCCACGGTCGATGTGGGGGCCTGATCCACCGCTGGGTCAAGCTGCAGGAGGCGGGTTTCGACGTCAAGCTGCTGGGCTGTGTGCACGGCGGCTGCCTGCGGCCAAGGGCTCGGGCATCACCACCGATGCCAAGACCCTCAAGGGCAAGACCATAGGTGTGTCCGACCTGAACGGCCCGGCCAAGCAGTTCTATGCGATCCATCTGGCCAAACGCGGCGTCGACATCGACAAGGGCGTGGAATGGCGCGTCTACCCGGCCGACCTGCTGGACGTCTCGCCAGCATCTGCTCCGGCGCTGCGCTGCGGGCGCGCCGCTGGCCGCCGACATCGCGCGCCGCCAGGTGGTGTACCAGCGTCGCGCCGGCAGCGATGCGCAGCTGTCGCCATGGCTCGCGCACCGCAACCACATGCATCCCGCGGTGCACCGTGCGCAGGACGCGATCGCGCGCGACCCGGCGTGTGCATGGTCCATGGACGAGCTGGCGCAGGTCGCGTTCGTCAGCCCACGGCACCTGAGCCGGCTGTTTGCCGAACACGCCGGCACCACCGCGCTGGCCTATCGCCAAAGCCTGCGTGTGGCGCGGGCAGCGCTGCTGCTCGAACGCTCCGACCTCCAGCTCGAACGGGTGGCCGAGCAGGCGGGGTTTGCCTCGGCACGCGACTTTCGCCGCGTGTGGCAGCGTTACCGCGGCACGCCGCTGCAGGCGGTGGAGCGCCGGCGGCATGACCTGCGCGCCTGAGCAACACCGGTCCGCGCTACGGGCGCGCGGCCGCTCCAGCCCCAGCACGCGCCGGCGAACTGCGGATGCAGCACGAACGCATGGAAGAACCCGCCGGCGCCCAGCGTGTCGACCAGGTCGGCCCGGAACTCGACCAGGATCCGGTTGCCGAAGGTCGGCCCGTGGTCCTGGCCGTGGCCGATGCGGCTGCGCACGAAGCGATAGGCGATGTGCGGCGACGCTTCCGCGTCGAAGAGGCCTTGCATCTTGCGCTCCGGTTTCTCACGAACCCGCTGATGCGACCACCGGATCGGATGGGCGCCACGGCCGATCGTTCACAGCATGCCTTCGGAGACGAACGGTGCGACGAACTGCAGATACAGCCGCAGCCACCGGCTGGCGTCCGGTTCGTCGTTGCGCACGACTTCCTGGAAGTCGTCGATGCCGATCCATTCGAGGTCTCCGGCCTGAGGCGAGAGCCGGACGCGGTAGGAACTCTGCAGCTTGTCCAGGTTCATCAGCCGCAACACCTCCTTGGCGAGTTCGCGGCTCTCGATGACGATGCCGAGTTCGGTGTTGAGCGCATCGGACCGGGGATCGAAATTCATCGATCCGATGAATACCGTCGCGCCATCGATCACCGCGGTCTTGGCGTGCAGCGCGCCGAGCGACTGGCTGCCGAACAGGCCCGATCGCCGGTCGCGGCTGGCCCGCGTGGGGCTGAGTTCGTACAGTTCCATGCCCAGGCGCAGCATGGGTTTGCGGTAGCGCATGTAGCCCCAGTGCACGAGCGGCTCGTCGGTGGCTGCCAGCGAGTTGGTGAGCACCCTGTACGTGACGCCGCGGCGGACACCGTGCTCGAAGATCTCCATCCCGTTCTTCGCCGGCACGAAGTAGGGAGAACTGAGCGTGACCTCCGTGCCGGCGTTGCGCATCAGCTGTTCGACCTGCAGCCGCACGGTGTGCAGATCGGGTGCGGTGCTCCCGTCGGGAATCGGGCGGCAGTTCCAGACCTTCGCCGTCGGATCCACCCAGGCGCGAGCGACTCCCCAGACCAGCCCCAGGCGGGGATAGTCGAGTTCTTCCGAAATGGGGCCGTAGCCGAGCACGTCGGTCGTGTCGCGCAGGGTTTCGTTCGACAGGGGGTCGTCGTCGGTCGCCTGGTCGAACGCTCTCATGCGGTCTGCGGCGGCTGTCGTGTCGTGCTCGAAGAAATGGCCTGCCGGAATCGCGAACTCGCTGTTCCAGTAGTCGTCGAAGGCGCTGGCCAGCGGGGCGACCACGGCACCGACCAGCAACGCGTCGACGTCGACGAAATTCTGGTTCGGATCGCGTGTGAAATACGAGTCCGCGATATTGCGCCCTCCGGCAATCGCCATCGCGCCGTCGGCGATGAAGAGCTTGTTGTGCATGCGGTGGTTGACGCGGTAGAAGTCGAGCGCCGACGCCAGGAAGCGCGTGACGACGCTCTGCCGTCCTGCCGAGAACGGGTTGAACAGCCGTACCTCGACGTTGGGATGGGCGGCAAGCCCGGCCAGAAGCGTGTCCATGCCGGCCGTGTACATGTCGTCCACCAGCAGCCGCACGCGCACGCCGCGCACTCCCGCGTCACGTAGCAGGCGCAACACATGGCGGCCGGTGGCATCGTTCTGCACCAGGTAGTACTGCAGATCGAGCGTCTTCTCGGCGCGCTGCATCAGCGCCACTCGGGTATTCAGCGCGTAGGGGCCCGTGGGGAGCAGGCGCACGCCGGTCAACGACCGGTCTGGCGTCGAGTCCGCGGCGAGGCGGCCGAGAAAGGTGTCCTGCGTGGCGGCCACGGCCCAACTCGCCACGCGGTTCTCCGGAGCGGGCAGTCCCGCGCAGCCGCCGGCGAGGACCGCCGTGCAGAGCCACAGCAGCAGAGCCATCGGCGCACGCGGGGTCCTGTCGGGCACGGTGGTTCCGGTTTTTCTGTTGGGGTGACAGGCGCGGGCGTTATTTCTTCTGCAGCACCCAGGCGGCGAGTGTCGTGGCGTCGGCCATCGACACGGTTGCCTGCGCCGGCATCGGCATCGGACCCCAGACCCCGGAGCTTCCCGCCCGGATCGTGGCCGCCAGCTTGTCCGCAGTCTTGCTGCCGTCGGCGTACTTCGTGGCAATGTCTTTCCATGAAGGCCCCACGAGCTTGCGCTCGGGCTGATGGCAGGCGACGCAGGCGTACCGGGCCGCCAGCGCTTCGCTGGCAAGGGTCAGCACAGGCGCGAGCGTCGCGGTCCCGACGACGATGGCTTGCGCAAGATGTTTCATTCGGATTCCTTCAGACAGTCTTGAGTTGGTCGGCGCTGACCGGATAGGTGCGAAAGCGCTTGCCGCTGGCGGCGGCGATGGCGTTGAGGATGGACGGCGCCACGACCGCGGTACCGATCTCGCCGACGCCGCCGGGCGCTTCGGTGCTCGCGATCCGGTGCACCTCGATCTGCGGCATCTCGGCCATGCGCAGCGGCGCATAGTCGTGGAAATTGCTTTGGACGATGCGGCCGCCTTCGACCGTGAGCGTGCCGTACAGCACTGCGGTCAGCCCGAACACCATGCCACCCTGCATCTGGGCCTCGACACCATCGGGGTTGACCGCCAGGCCGCAGTCCACCACGCAGACCATGCGGTCGACCTTCACTGAGCCGTCGTCGCCGATGGTGACGTCGCTGACCAGCGCGGCGTGGCTTCCCCACGCGTCGACCAGTGCTACGCCTCTTCCCTTGCCCGGCGCGGCAGTCGGACCCCAGCCGGCTTTCTGTGCGGCCAGCGTCAGTACCGCCAATGAGCGAGGATTGCTGCCGAGCATCTGCGCGCGATACGCGATCGGGTCGGTCTTCGCGAGGACCGCGAGTTCGTCCACGAAACACTCGTTGACAAAGGCGTGGTGCGTGGGGCCCACGCCGCGCCAGTTGCCGGTCATCAGTCCGGCCGGGGGCTCGTGCCGCACGAACTCGACGCGCTTGTGGGACATCGCATAAGGCGACTCTGCTGTGTGCACAGCGTCGGTGTCCAGCCCCTTGTTGAGCCAGACCGGCGCATAGCGTGCAATCACGGCGGAACCCGCGAAACGGTGCTGGAAGCCGACCATGCGCCCCTTGTCGTCCAGCGCGGCAGAAAGTTCGTCCCGGAAATAGGGACGGTAGGCATCGTGTTGCATGTCCTCTTCGCGGCTGAACACGAGCTTCAATGGATAGGCGACCTGCCTGGCCAGCATGGCTGCGGTCTCCACATGGTCGGCATCGAGCTTGCGGCCGAACCCGCCACCGATCAGATGGTTGTGGACGACGACTTTCTCGGCCGGCAACCCCACGATCTTTGCCACCAATGCCTGCGCGCGTGCCGGTGCCTGGATCCCGACCCAGACGTCGCAGCCGTCCTTGCGCACGTGGACCGTGCAGTTCAGCGGCTCCATGGCGGCGTGGGCCAGCGGTGGAGCTTCATAGGTCGCGTCGACCCGGCGCACGGCGTTGCGCAGCGCGTTGCCGGTATCGCCTGCGTTGACGGCCTCGATGCCTTTGCCCTTGATCGCCTCGCCCAGCTGTTCGCCCCAGACCTTGCTGGAAAAAGCCTTGTTCGGGCCTTCGTCCCACCGGATCTCCAGCAGGGCGAGGCCCTTCTTGGCGGCGCCGTAGTGGTCGGCGACCACGGCGACCGCGTGGTCGGTGCGCAGCACCGCGCGAACACCTGACACGGCCTTGGCCTTGTCGCTGTCCACCGAGCGCAACCTGCCACCGATAAAAGGGCAGTTGGCGATGGCCGCGATCTTCATACCCGGGCGCTTCACGTCGATGCCGAAGACTGCCGTGCCGTTGACCTTGGAAGGTGTGTCGAGGCGCGGTGCCGCGGTGCCCACCAACTGGAATGCGGACGGATCCTTGAGTGGGGCGTCCGCGGGAACGGGCAGGGCGGCCGCGTGCGATACAAGTGCCCCGTAGTCCAGTGTGCGGCCCGAGAGGTCGTGCCGGACGCGCCCGTTCTCGGCGCGGCATTGCGCCGGCGGCACTTGCCAGCGCTGGGCCGCGGCGGTGACCAGCATCGCCTTGGCTGTGGCCCCGGCCTGGCGCAGGCCTTTCCAGGCCGCCTGGATAGAAGCGGATCCGCCGGTGACCTGCAGTCCGTAGAGCGGATGGCCATAGCGCTTCTCGTCCGCCGGCGCCTGTTCGACGCGCACCTTCGAGAGGTCGACCTCGAGTTCTTCGGCAATCAGCATCGGGATCGCCGTGAAGCTGCCCTGTCCCATCTCGACCAGTGCGACGACGATGGTCACGATGCCGTCGTTTCCGACGCGCACGTACGCATTCGGCGAAAACGGCTTCGCGGCGATGGCGTGCGCGCTGCCAAGGGCCTGCGGCAGGTGTACCGCGACCACCAGCGCACCGGACGCCGCGAGAAGGCTGCGCCGGGTGAACACGTGTGCCGATTCGGATCCGCTCGTGCGTTGCTCGATCATGGTGCGCTGCCTCCCGAGAGTTCGTTCGCCGCTTGCTTGATGGCCGCGCGGATGCGGACATACGTCCCGCAACGGCAGACGTTGCCGGTCATGGCCGCATCGATGTCGGCGTCCGTCGGCCTGGGCTTGTCGCGCAGCAGTGCGGCAGCGGCCATGATCTGGCCCGATTGGCAGTAGCCGCATTGCGGCACTTCGAGTCTGGTCCAGACACGCTGGGCCAGTGCGCCGGCCTTCGTCGCGCCGATCGCCTCGATCGTGGTGACGGCGCCGTTCTTTACCGCGTCCACCGGCGTGATGCACGAGCGGATCGGTTGCCCATCGAGGTGCACGGTGCAGGCACCGCACAAGGCCATACCGCAGCCGAACTTGGTGCCGGTCATGCCCAGCACGTCGCGTATCACCCAGAGCAGTGGTGTGTCCGCATCGACATCGACGGCGCGTGGCTGGCCGTTCACGTTCAGTTTGAATTGCATCGTGGAACCCTTGGGGGCTGGTGTGGAAAGGGAGCGAGGAATCGGCTGATGATGGTTTCCGGCGCGCACCACGGCAAGTTAATGCGTGCTAATTCGTGCTGTGCTGGACGGAGCCGCGTCGATTGAGTTTTCATCAAACCAGCAGCCTGGCAGCGATGGAAGAATGCACGCTTCCATCGCCAACGGACGGAGGGCAGGTGTGTCCGCTACGCAACCCGAGATACGACGCTGGTCAACCGACCCGCTGCCGCCATCGCATCGGCTCGACTACTGGGTCGGAGCCATCTGCGAAGGCTTTCTGGAGATGACTGCCGGCAGCCCGCACCAGGGTGACTTTCATGCCACGCTGGAGTCGGCGGATTGCGGACCGATCGCCGTCAACCGGGTCCGGGCCAGCGGCATCGATGTCTGGCGTACACGCGAAGCCATCTCGCGCAGCGGGGCCCATCACTACTACCTGATCGGCACGCGAGACGCCGAGTGGTCCGTTACCCAACGCGATGCCCGGGTGTGGCTGCGCCCGCGCGACATGGTGCTGGTCGACTCGGAACAGCGCTACAAGCTGAGTTTCCCGGTGACCGCCGAAACCGTTTCGATCCAGCTGCCCGCCTCGTGGCTTGCCGCGTGGTTACCGGACCCGCAACTGGCGATTGCCCGGTCGCTCGATGGGCAGTCCGGCTGGGGCGCGGTATTGAGCGGATTCATGCACCAGATGTCGCCCGAGGCCGTTGTCAACGCGCCGCTTGCGGCCCATGTGATCGCAGACCAGTTCGGTGCGCTGCTGGCATTGGCATCGGGCGTACAGGCGCCAGGCGTCGCATTGCGCACGCGCGACTGGCGCCTCCCGGTGTGGCCCCGCGTTGGTTCCGGCGCTGCAACGCCATCCTTCTCTCCCGACGTGGACCAGCCGATGGCTCCGGCCGCGGCGGAGACCATCCGTTTCGGCCCGTTCTGCCTGACCCCGGCAGACCGGACGCTGCGCGAGAACGGCCAGCCGGTACACCTCGGAAGCCGGGCGATCGAGATGCTCATGCTGCTGGTCGAGCGCGCCGGACAGTTCGTGCGGAACGACGAGATCTTCGAGCGCGTGTGGCCGAGAACCGTGGTCGTGGAGGGCAATCTTCGCGTGCACATGGCCGCCCTGCGCAAGGCGCTGCATGACGGTCGCGACGGTCGACGCTACATCGTCAACGTGCCCAACGGCGGTTACAGCTTCGTGCAACGTGTGGTGCGCACCCGTACGGAGCGCCCGGCGGTGCCGGCAATGGCGGCAGCGCGCGGCGGCCTGCCAGCGTCCCTGACCCGCATCATCGGTCAGGACCAGACGGTCCAGGCACTGTCGGAACAGCTTCGGCATCATCGGCTCGTGACGCTGGTCGGCGCAGGTGGTGTGGGCAAGACGGTCATCGGGCTGGCGGCGGCCGCCTTGGCGCTGCAGGCGCCGCAGCCGCCATGGGAGCGCTTGCAGATCGTCGATCTTGCATCGCTGACCCAGGAGACCCTGGTTCCCTGCGTGCTGGCGCAAGCGCTTGGCCACGCGGCCGGACCCGGCAATCCGGTGTCCGATCTGCCGGAGGTTGTGCGCGACCGGCGCTTGCTGATCGTGCTGGACACTTGCGAGCACCTCGTCGCCGCGGTGGCGTCGCTGGTCGAGACCATCCTGCGGGCCGCGCCCGGCGTGCACATCCTGGCGACCAGTCGTGAGCCGTTGCGCGCCGAAGGCGAATGGGTGCAGCGCGTCCAGGCACTTGCGTCGCCGCCGCGCGGCGCGCCCATGCCGGCCCGGGAGGCGCTGGCGTTTCCAGCGATCGAGTTGTTCGTCGAGCGCGCATCCGCTGCGATGGACGGCTTCGTGCTCATCGATCCAGACGTGCCCGCGCTGATCGACATCTGCCACCGGCTGGATGGCATTCCGTTGGCGATCGAACTCGCGGCCGCGCGGATCGATGGGCTGGGCATCGGTGGCATCGCAAGCGGGGTCGGCGAGGGTTTTGCGCTGTTGACCAAGCATCGGCACACGGCTCCGCCGCGGCACCAGAGCCTGCGCGCCACGATGGACTGGAGCTATGCCTTGCTCTCCGTGCGCGAGCAGACCGTGTTGCAGCGCCTGGCCGTGCTGGAGGGAAGTTTTTCGCCACCCATCGCGTGTGCGGTGGGTGGGGGCGATGACCTGAGCCCCGCAGAGGTGCTGGAAGCCGTGACGGACCTCGTGTCCAGGTCCCTGGTCACGGCGGAGGTCTGCGGCGGGTCTGTGGTGTTCCGGATGCTGGAGACGACGCGCCGCTATGCGGCCCTTCACCTCGAATGAAGTCGACGAACAGCCGCAGCTTGGCCGACATCTGTGCGCGGTGCGGGTAGTACAGATGGAATGATTCGCGTGCCGGGCAATAGCGGTCGAGCAGCAATGCCAGCGCGCCGGAGTCGATGTCGGGCTGCGCGAACTGCCGGAACACATACGCGAGGCCGGCACCAGCCCTGGCGGCCGCCAGGGCCGGCAACATTTCGCTGAAGACCAGCCTGCCCTGCACATCGATGCGCACGGGTTTCGCCGCGACCTGGAAGATCCACTCCAGCAGCCGCCCTCCGGATCCCAGTCGCTGGCGGATGCAGTCGTGGGCCAGCAGATCGCTGGGGGCCTTCGGCATGCCGTGCTGCTTCAAGTAGCGTGGCGACGCCACCACGACCTGCTGCTGCGGCGGCCCCAGCGGCACGGCGACCATGTCGCGCTGCAGTGCATGCCCCAGGCGGATGCCGGCGTCAAAGCCGCTCGCAACGATGTCGCTCAGCCCGTTGTCGATCGACAGCTCGATCCGCATGTCGGGATAGCGCGTCAGGAAGGTGGCCAGATGCGGCTCGACCAGTGATGCGTAGGCCACGTACGAAGAGTTGATCCTCAGCGTACCGGCTGGTCGGCTGGAAGATGCGCGCACCTGCTCGACCGATGCCCTGATCCGGTCGAGTGCAGGCGCCAGCGTCGCCAGCAGTTCCTGCCCGGCGTCGGTCAGCGCCACGCTGCGGGTCGTCCGATTGAACAGGCGCAGGCCAAGCTGCGTCTCGAGCAGCCGGATGGTCTTGGACATCGCGGTCGGCGTGATCTGCAGCCGCGTGGCTGCACGGGCGAAGTTCAGTTCGTGTGCGACCACCGTGAACGCCGCCAGGTTCGGCAAGTGCAGTGCGGTGGCGGCATCTTCGGTCTTGGATGTCTCTGGCGCCATGCGCGAATTATGCACTTCAGGTTCATAAGTCATCGCGTATTAAGACGATTCACAACAGCAATCAAGGCGCCTAAATTTCGTCTGCCGGTTCGACACAGCCCCATGGGGGCCCGCCGCAACCGACGCCGTCACAACCCTAGTCCATCCGGAGTCCATCATGTCCCTGACCCATCTTCCGCCACGCAACCCTGCCAGCCCGTTCGCCTCGATGAAGGGGCACCACGTTGCAGTCCGCGTGCCCGACTTCGAAGCCGCCAAGCGCTGGTATGTCGAGAAGCTCGATTTCCGCGTGGTCCACGAATGGCCTTACGCGGACCAGAAACTCGCTTACGTGGCACCGGCCACCGACGATGCCTTCTATATCGAGTTGCTGGGGGACGGCACGCCTGGCCCCGTTCCCAAGCCGGTCTATGCCGATCTGGGTGACAGCCTGCGTCTGGCCGGTTACCACCACTTCTGCCTCAATGTCGACGACATCGAAGCCACCGTGGCCGAGCTGCGCCTCCGCGGTGTGACGATCGTGACCGAACCCTTCGAATTGCCTGTGATTCACCGCCGCCTGGCGTTCCTTGCCGATCCCTTCGGCAACCTGATCGAGCTGGCGCAGGTTCTGGCCTGAACGCGGCACCGCATCCCCTCTTCATTCGAGAGCACCACCATGACCATGAGCAAGACATTCCTGAGCATTGGCGCCGGCCCTGGCATCGGCTTGGCGACCGCGCGGCGCTTCGCCCGCGAGGGCTACAAGATCGTGCTGGCCGCACGCAACGCGGAGCGGCTGCTTGCCAGCGCAGCGTCGCTGCAAACGGCCGGCTTCGCGGTGGAGACGCGCACCGTGGACGCCGGCAACCCGGCCGCCGTGGCGGCACTGGTTGCCAGCATCGGCCCGGAACTGCACGTCCTGCACTACAACGCCGGCGTCCTGCACTACGACGCCCAAGCCCGCCTGCAGACACGCACCATCGACGACGAAAGCATCTCTTCGCTGGTCTCCGATGTGCAGATCGACCTCACCGGCGCGCTGGCCGCCGTCAAGGCCGCACTGCCCGCCTTGCGTGCGCACGCTGGCGGCACCGTGCTGCTGACCGGCGGTGGCCTTGGGGTTCAGCCCCAGGGCAACTTCTTCACGCTGAGCGTCGGCAAGGCCGGGATTCGCGCTGCGGGGCTGGCCTTGTTCGAGCCGCTGCGGAAAGAGGGCATCCACGTCGCCACGGTGACCGTGAGCCGGCTGGTGTCGCCCGACTCGCCGCAGACCGAGGAGATTGCCGAAGCCTTCTGGACGTTGCACGCGCAACCGGAGGGCGAGTGGACCTTCGAGACGATCTACGGCTGAGGCGCATACGAGCGCATGGCAGCACGCCGTTCGCTCGTCCTCCCCATCAGAGCGGCTGAATCCGGGCGCCTGCCAGCTTCTCCAACTGCAGCGCCACCCGCGACATGTCCGCCGCGCCGTCACCGGCCGCGATCGCCAGATCGAAGAACTGCTTGACCAGCGAGGTCGCGAGCGCCGGAGCGCCTGCGGCTTCCGCCTCGGAAAGATAGAGCCGCAGATCCTTGCGCATCAGGTCCATCCGGGAGCCGAAGTCGAATCGGCGCCCGAGGATTGCCTGCGTGACGATGGTCTCGCTGGTGAAGCTGCGCGCCGTGCTGCGGTTGAACATGTCGAGCACGACCTGTGGGTCCAGGCCCCCCTTGATGCCGAACAGCGCGGCCTCGCAGGTCGCGACCAGCGTGGCGCCGACGACCATGTTGTTGGCGAGCTTCAGCGTCTGGCCCATCCCAGGACGTTCACCCACATGCACGACGTGGCGGCCGTAAGTCCTGAAGATGGCCTGACACCGGTCGTACGCCGCGAGCGGTCCGCTCGCCATGACCGACAGCGTGCCGGCTTCGGCACCGGCGACACCGCCCGAGACGGGCGCGTCCATCGCCGCGACGCCCTTGTCTGCCAGCATCGCGGCGATGCGTACGGCTGCGCCCGGGCCGATGGTCGAATGGTCGATGAACAACCGCACGGCACTGCCTGTCCATAGCCCCGATTCGCCCAGCGCGACCTCTTCGACCACCTGCGGCGTCGGCAGGCAGGCCAGCACGATCTCTGCGTGGTCGGCCACGTGCGCGGGACTTTCACAGCGGGTGGCACCGTGCAGTACGGTTGCCGCAATGGCATCGCTGTCGACGTCCGATACGAAGACCTCGTGCCCGGCTGCGAGCAGATGGCGCACCATCGGGCGGCCGATGGTGCCGAGCCCGACAAAGCCGACCTTCGGTTGCAGTGTCTGTTGCGGCGAGCGGGTCATGGTGCGTCCATGGTAAGAACACCGACGCACCGGCGCAAACGATTTTCGGAGCGGATTCGCTTGAGAAAAAGTCAAGCCAACCGCCGGTGCGGTCCACGCATCACCCTTGCACGAACTGGTCCAGCATCCACAAGCGGAACGTCTTCATGCTTTCGGTCTCGTTCTGGCCATCGGGCGTCAGCAGATAGTAGGTGTAGTCGCCCATGTCGAACCGCTTCTTGAAGGGCAGCACGAGGCGGCCTTCGCGAATATCCTTGTCGACCAGGAACAGCTGGGCCATGGCGACGCCCTGTCCTTCAACGGCGGCAGCGTAGCTCATTGCCGAACTCTCGTACGTCATGCCCGCGCGGGCATCGAAGCTCCGGTCCACGCCGGCCGCTTCGAGCCACAACATCCAGTCGTCCAGCCGGGCGATGGAGTGCAGCAGCGTGTAGTGCGCAAGGTCCGCCGGGCGCTTGAGCCGGGGCCCCGATGCGAGCAGTGCCGGGCTCGCGACCGGCGCGAGCACGTTGTTGCACAGGCGATAGCAATGCGCCCCTGCCCAGCGGCCGTCACCCAGGCGGATCGCGCCATCAATGTCCTCCTTGCGGAAGTCGACCGGGTCGAGCGATGCCTTCAGCAGCACTTCGATGTCCGGATGCGCGGAATGGAAACCCGACAGGCGGGGGATCAGCCAGCGCATCGCGAACGTGGTGTAGGCGCGGATCCTCAGCTGCTTGCGCTGCCCGCGCCGCTTGAGTTTGCGGGTGGCGTCGCGCAGTGACTCCAATGCGAGAGACACGGCGCGCGCATAGTCCTTGCCTTGGCGCGTGAGCGAGATCTCGCTCACGCGCTTGAGGAGCTGCAGGCCGATGGACGCTTCAAGGCCCTTGATCTGTCGGCTGACCGCGCCAGGCGTCACGTTGAGCTCGTCGGCGGCCAGGGTGATGCTCAGGTGGCGCGCCGCTGCCTCGAACGAGCGCAGGGCGTTGAGCGGAGGAAGGCGGTCCATGGCGGGATTCTGTCATCCGCAGCGGTAGTGGCCCTCTCACTGCACGCAGTGTCGACGGCGTGCGCAGCGCGTCGGCGTCGCGCGCCCACGCGGCCGCGACGCGGCTGGTCGTTGCCGTATCAGGAACGGGCCACAAGCCGGTCGTGGTGCAGCGATTCGGTGCCCAGCCTGCGTTCGTGATGGGAGACAGACGATTTCATCTGTAGCTTTTGCCAGGATGCATCAGGGCAGCGTGCGGGCCGTCGGCTTCAGATGCAGTGTGTGAAGCGCAACGCGCGCGCGGCGTCGTGCACGCGTGGGAAGTCGCCCTCCACGAGCGCCAGCGGCGTGTCGCCGTGGAGCGAACTGTTGGGCTCGACGAACCACTTCGCCAGGTCCCAGTCGTCCAGCACCACGGACAGCTCGTCGATCAGCAACTGGACGTTCGGCAGCACCGACTGGCCGCCTGCCTTGAACTGGAAGACGGGGAGCCAGATTTCCTCGCGCCAGACGAAGCTCACCACGCCCCGCCTTGCGATGTGCCGTGCCAGCTGCAGAAAGCCCGTGCCGGGCGGCCGGGCCGCGATCTCCGCGCCGGTGGCCAACCCGCCGGTGGCGCGGTAGGCGCCGAGCAGGGTCAGGAAATCCCGGTCCCGCGTGGCCTCGGCGGCAGCCTGCGCGACGCGGTCTTGCGGGTGGGCCGACAGCCACGAAACTGGAAACGGAATGGTCTGCACGCTTTGCATCGCTCGTCTCTACCGGTTGGTTGGAGACGGTATGTTGCAGACCTTGCGTTGCGCCGTCGTGTCAGGGGCGGCGCGGTTTATTTCAGCTGTAGGATTTGCGCCCGCCGCATCCCGGGGCTGCGACAGGCGGCGGCGACGTCAGGCCGGCTTGGTCTTCGTGCCCAGTTTCGATTGAAATTTGGCGAGGTCGACCACGGCGCGGCGGTGCACCGCACGGCCGATGAGGTCGACGCCGTCGGACGCCTCCAGCTTGAACTCGAGCGTGCGCGGCGTGGCGGCGACCACTTCGCAGCGGATCGTCACGGTGAAGCCCAGCGGCGTTGCGGCCAGGTGGTCGACGGCGATGTGCGTGCCGACCGAGCCGTTGCCTGCGGCCATGGTCGGCGCCATCGCCTCGATGCAGCAACGCTCGAACAGGCCCGCCAGGGCCGGCGTGGCCAGCACCGCAAAACCCGCATTGCCGTAGCGTTCGGCGCTCATCTCCGGGCCCACGTCGATGGTCATCGTGTGGGTCGTTCCTGGTTCCATCGTCAACTTGCTCTCCTTGATTGAATGATTGCCACGGCGCCTGCCGGTCAGTCGACCGTGGCGCCCGAGATGCGCACGACCTCTTTCCACTTCGCGAGGTCGCGGACCACGGCGTCCTTGAAGGCGGCGGGCGTGTCGCCGATGGTCTGCAGGCCGAGCTGGATGAACTGCTCGCGCAGCTTGGGCAGCGCCAGTGCGGTGACGATGGCGTCATGCAGCTTGGTGACGATCGCCGGCGGCGTGCCTGCCGGCGCCAGCCAGCCGTTCCAGCCTTCCACCTCGTAGCCCTTGACACCCTGTTCGTCGAAGGTCGGGATCGTCGGCACCGTCGGCCAGCGCTGCAGGCTGGTGATGGCCAGCGGCCGGACCCGGTTGGTCTCGATCAGCTGCATCATGCCGTTCAGGTTGCCGAACATCAGCTGCACGCGGTTGGCCAGCAGGTCGACCACGGCCGGCCCGTCGCCCTTGTAGGGCACGTGGGTGATGTCGACGCCGGTCATCGCCCGCAGCATCTCGCCCGACAGGTGCGTGGTGGTGCCGCTGCCGCCGGAGCCGTAGTTCAGCTTGCCGGGTTCCTTGCGCGCCAGTGCCAGGAACTCCTGCAGGTTCTTCGCCGGCACGTCGGGGTGGACCACCAGCACATTGGGCGTGGTGGTCACGCGCGAGATCGGCGCGAAGTCCTTGATCGGGTCGAAATTGACCTTCTTGTAGAGGTTGGGGTCGATGGCCTGCGTGCCCAGCGAGCCGTTGAAGATGGTGTAGCCGTCCGGCGGGGAATGGGCCACGTACTCGGCGGCCACGTTGCCGCCGGCACCGGGCCGGTTCTCCACGATGATGTTGGCGTTGAGGATCTGCGCCACGTTCACGGCCACCAGCCGCGCAATGACCGAGGCACCGCCGCCTGGCGCGAACGGCACGATGAGCCGGATCGGCTTGTCCGGGTACACGCCTTGGGCGCGCAGGTGGGGCGCCAGCAGCGCGGCCGGCAGGGCCAGCAGCAACGCGCGTCGATCGAGGGTCATGGCAGTTCCTTCAGGTTCGGTGGAGATGGGAAACGGGGACGGTCAGGCCTTCACGACCAGTGCATCGACGATGACGACGCCCTGGCCTTGCCGCCGCACGATGACGGGGTTGAAATCGATTTCTCCGACGATGCCGGCGAGCTCGTCGGCCATCACGGAGATACGCGCCAGCAGGCCGTCGAGCGCCTCGACATCCCAGGCCGGGCCGCCGCGCACGCCTTCGCCCATCTGGCGCAGGCGCGTTTCGCGGCGCAGCCGCGCCGCCTCTGCGGCCGTGAACGGCGCGAGGCGGAAACTCACATCGCCCACAATCTCGGCCAGCACGCCGCCGGGGCCGGCCATGACCGCGGGCCCGAGCGACAGGTCGGCCACGACACCGACGATGACCTCGCCCACGCCGCCGACCATCTCCTGCACCAGCACGCCGTCGAGCGGCGCATCGGGTGCGTGCCGGCGCCCGGCCTCCAGCAGTTGCGCAGTGCCGGCCGCCACCGCGGCGGCATCGGTCAGGTTCAGCAGCACGCCGCCGATCTCGGTCTTGTGGCCGATGGCGGCCGATTGCAGCTTCAACGCCACCGGGTAGCCCAGCGTGGCGGCCGCGTCGACCGCGGCGCTGGCGTCACGCGCCAGCACTTCGCGCGTGATCGGCAGGCCCCAGATGGCGCACAGCGCCTTGGCCTGGTGTTCGGCCAGCTGCCGGGTCGGCACGGCCTCGAGCAGGGCCCGGGCCTGCTGCAGGCGCTCGGCCTTGCCGGCTTCGGGGGTGCGGCGGTGGTCGTGGCGGTGCGCCGCATGGTCGCGCAGGCGCTGCATCACCTTGGCCAGGCGTTGGGGCGACGGGATCACGCAGATGCCGGCTTCGCGCAGCAAGGCCTGGCCCGGGCCGTTGGGCGCCGTCCACGACACGAAGGTCGCGGGCACCATCTTCGAGGCGGCCACGATCTGCTGCGCGTACACCACGCCGCTCTGCGCGACGGCCGGGCCGACCACGGCCACCAGCGCGTCGTAGCCGCCGTCCTCGCCGACGATGCGCGCGGTCTCCAGGAACAGCGCGCGGCTGCCCAGGTTGGCCGTGGTCATGTCGATCGGGTTGCCCAGGCTGGCGATGGCCGGCAGCGTGGCGCGCAGGCGTTCATGGCTGGCGGCACTGGGCGCGGGCAGCTCGAAGCCTTCGCGTTCGAGGGCGTCGGCCATCAGCACCGCGGTGCCGCCGGTGCCGGTGACGATGGCGATGCGCTGGCCCGGCACCGGCATCTTCGGCGCGGCCAGGGCCTGCGCCAGGTCGAGCAGTTCGTCGACGCTCTCGGCCTCGATCAGTCCGTACTGGCGGCAGAACGCGGAGAACACTGCGCCGGCGCCCGACAGCGCACCGGTGTGCGACGACGCGGCGCGGTGGCCGGCATCGCTGGTGGCGCCCTTCAGCACCACCACGGCCTTGCCCAGTGCCAGCGATCGCTCGGCCAGCCGGCGCAGGCCGGCGGCATCCTGCACGCCTTCGAGCGCGCCGGCGACCACCCGTACCTCGTCCAGTTCCAACAAGGCCAGTGCGCAGTCGGCAAAACTCAGGTCGGCCTCGTTGCCGGTGGTCACCAGGTGTGCGAACCCCATGCCGCGCTCGATGCCCAGGCCCAGCAGGCCGAAGCCCACGCCCGAGCTCTGGCTCACCAGGCCGATGCTGCCGGGCGAGAACGAGTCCACGGCCTCCAGCAACGGATTGAAGCCGACCACCGTGCCGGTGATCAGGTTGACCGTGCCCTGGTTGTTGGGGCCCAGCACGCGCATGCCGCCCGCGGTGAGGCGGCGCATCTCGGCTTGGTCGGCCAGACCCTGTGCACCGGTCTCGCCAAAGCCGGCGCTGATGACCACCGCGCCGCGCACGCCCTTGGCCGCGCATTCCTTCAGCGCCGCCAGCACGTGCGGGCCGGCGGTGACGATGATGGCGCAGTCGACCGGGCCGGGAATGTCGGTGACCGACGGGTAGCAGACCAGGCCATCGATCTCGCCGCCCTTCGGGTTGACGGGGTAGATCGCACCCGCGTAGCCGTACTTGCGCAGGAACTTCAGCGGCTTGGCGCCGATCTTCGCGGCATCGGCCGTGGCGCCGACGATGGCGACCGAGGCGGGATGCAGAAAGGCCGACAGGTCGGCCGCACGCCAGCCTTGCCCGGTGCTTGCGATCGCCTCAGTCATGCCCGGCGTCCCGCTTCTGCAGCATGGCCTTCAAGCCGCCTTCGGCGATCTGGCGCTGCCGCTCTTCGCGGCCGCCGGTGGGCTTGGACATGTTGGTCGAGATCATCATCTCGGTGTTGAAGTCCAGCGCGTTGCGCAGGCCCATCATCTCGAAGCTCTTGTTGATGCTGCGCTTGTTCAGCTGCAAGGCGATGGCCGGCACCTTGGCCAGGCGGCGGGCGTAGCGCTCGACTTCGGCGTC
This sequence comes from Pseudorhodoferax sp., assembly GCA_965279475.1. GTDB lineage: Bacteria > Pseudomonadota > Gammaproteobacteria > Burkholderiales > Burkholderiaceae_C > Pseudorhodoferax. Next base: position 4,064,740 of record CBDIIA010000003.1, on the reverse strand, counting down.
GAAGCTGTCCACCGGGAACACGCGTGTGACCATGCCGTAGCGCTCGGCCTGCGCTGCGTCGATCGCGTCGCCGAAGAACAGCATCTCCTTCGAGCGCTTGAGGCCCACGACCCAGGGCATCATCAGCCCCGGTGGCCCGGAGATGCCGCGGATCTCGGGTTCGCCGAAGTGGGCGTCGTCGGCGGCAATGGTCAGGTCGGCGGCCAGCGCAAGGTCGCAACCCGAGCCCAGCGCATGGCCGCGCACGGCCGCGATCACGGGCTTCTGCAGGCTCCACATCTTCAGGCACATCGCCAGGCAACCGGTCAGGTGCCAGCGCCATCCGGCCACCGTGTGGTCCCAGGGGTTGGTGGCGGCCTCCTTCAGGTCGACGCCGGCGCAGAACGCACGGCCGGCGCCGCGCACCACCACCACGCTCACGTCCGGGTCGTTCTCGGCGCGGTCCAGCGCGTCGACGAAGTCGGTCTTCATCGCGCGGCTGATCGCGTTGAGCACGCGCGGGCGGTTCAGGGTCAGCGTGCAGACGTTCTCCGCAACGTCGTAAAGTACCGTGGATTCGTCTGACATGGGCTTGCCTTCCATTTGGGGTTTGATCATCGATTGTTTACAACGAATCTTTTAAATCGCTGAAATTACCTTATTAAGGGCCTAATTCCAATTCATTGTTAACAATATCCGCTGATGCAGTCTAATGACAGGGTGCGCGCCGTGTCAAGCGATTGCGCTTGAGCGCGTGTGGAAGAGACAAGTCAAGAGAGCCGAGGAGCCCGATGCAAGCAACCGAAACGGCGATTGCGCCGAGAGACAAACGCAGCCTGGACCGCGTGGCCGCGGGCAGCCTGCGCGCCGAGATCCTGTCGGGCGCCATCGCGCCCGGCACCCGGCTGACCGAGACCCGGCTGGCCGATCAGTTGGGCCTGTCGCGCGGGCCGATCCGTGCGGCGCTGCTGCACCTGGTCACCGAAGGCCTGGTGGTCCAGCAGCCGTACGTGGGCTGGCGCGTCATCAGCCTGAGCGCGCACGATGCCTGGGAGATCTCGGAGCTGCGCGCGAAGTTCGAAGGCCTGGCCGCGCGCCTGGTCGCCGAGCGGATCGACGACAAGATCCGCACGGCACTGAAGGCGGCCTACGACAAGCTGGTGCTGGCGGCCGAGCAGGGCGACCATCCGGCGCTGGTCGATGCGGACCTGGGCCTGCACCGGACCATCGTCGACCTGGCGGGCCATGGCCGGCTGGTGCAGCACTACGCGCCCGTCACGCACCAGCTGCGGCTCTACATCACGGCGTCGACCGGCATGCAGACCTCGTTCGACACGGTGCGCGAGGCGCACTGGAACATCATCGACACGATCTGCTCTGGCATGGCGGCCGAAGCCGAGGTGCTGGCGAGCGCGCACTGCTACAACAGCGGGCGCAAGCTGATGGGTCTGCTGAAGAAGAACGAGCAGGCGGCCGCAGAGGCCGGTGACACGTGACCGCAACGCCGATCTACATTCGGCCCAATACGGGGCCGCATTTGCACTAGTATTGGGATATTTTCGTGCGCTCCTTTGGGGCGGCGCACGGCGGCTGTGCTGGTTCGGTGATGGCAGTCTGCTGTCTGCAGGCCGCCATCGGCAGGAGGAACTGTTTGGATTCGAGCACCGTTGATCCCTTGACGCAGGGTGCCGCCCAGGCCGAGGCAGGGGCGGGCGACCATTTCTATCTGGTCGATGGGGGCGTCGATGTCGCGCCGGCCTACGGCAATGCGATGCCGGCCGAACTGATCGAGGTGCTGGCCTGCCTGCCGGTGCTGGTGTGCTGCCTCGACATCACGGCGCGGATCCCGATCCTGTACTGGAACGCCGAGTGCGAGCGCTGCACCGGCTACAGCACGCACGAGATCGTGGGCAACCCCGGCGCGATGCAGTTGCTCTACCCCGAGCCCTTGTACCTGGCGCGCAAGACGGCCGACTACCTGGAACTCGGTCCGCGTTTTCGCGAGCTCGAATGGACGCTGACCAGCAAGTCCGGCAGCAAGCGCCGCATCTCGTGGTCGACCATCGATGTGCTGAGCCTGAACGGGTCGGCGCGCTGGTGCATCGGCCTGGACGTGACCGCGCATTCCGAATCGCACCGCCTGCTGCGCGACCGCGACAAGCTGCTGACCTCGGTGTTCCGCCACCTGCCGGACATGGTCTACCTGAAGGACGGGGAGGGCCGCTGGCTGCTGACCAACCCGACCGCACGCGCGGTGCTGGGCCTGAGCGAGCAGGATGCCTACGGCCTGACCAACCTCGACTTCGCCAATACCGGCCACCCGGCGAGCGAAGACCTGCGGCACAGCGCGCTGACCGAAGAGGCCACCTGGCAGTCGGGCCGCATGTCGCACGTGCAGGAGATCACCGACGATGGCCAGGGCAACCTGCGTTATTTCGACGTGATCCGCGTGCCGACCTTCGGGCGCCGCGGCCAGCGCCTGCACCTGCTGGTGGTGCGCCGCGACGTGACCGACCAGCGCATCGCGGCCACCAAGCTCGAGCTGGCCGGGCGGGTGCTGGAGCAGAGCACCGACGGCATCATCATCACCGAGGCCGACAACCGCATCATCATGGTGAACGCGGCCTTCACCGAGATCACCGGTTACCAGGTCGACGAGGTGCTGGGGCGCGACCCCAAGCTGCTGGCATCGGGCCAGCACGACGAGGCCTTCTTTCGCAACATGTGGCAGGTGCTGGCGGACCAGGGGCGCTGGAGCGGCGAGATCTGGAACCGGCGCAAGAACGGCGAGGTGTATCCGCAGTGGTTGAGCCTGTCGGCCCTGCGCCAGCGCGCGAACGATGAGGTCACGCACTACGTGGCCGCGTTCTCTGACCTGAGTTCGCGCAAGGCGGCCGAGGAGAAGATCGCCTACCTGGCCAGCAAGGACGCGATCACCGGCCTGCCGAACCGCACGCAGGCCAGCCTGCAGGCCGGCCTGGCGCTGCAGCACGCGAAGCTGACGCAGGGGCATGTGGCGCTGGTGGTGGTCGACGTCGACAACTTCAAGACGCTGAACGACTCGCTGGGCCACAGCGCCGGCGACCAGCTGCTGCGTGAGGTGGCCACGCGGTTGCGGCAGGCGGCGGGTGAGAACACCATCGTCGGGCGCCTGAGCGGCGACGAGTTCATGGTGCTGCTGCCGGGCATGCACACGACGACCGATGCCGCGCACGCGACGCGCGCGCTGATGGATGCGATCGGCCAGCCGGTGATGCTGGGCGACCTGCCGTTCAACGTGTCGGTGTCGGCCGGCATTGCGATGTTTCCAGCCGACGGAGAAGACTTCGACAGCCTGTTCGGCCGCGCCGACGCCGCGATGTTCGCGGCCAAACGCAGCGGCCGTGCCGCCTACCAGTTCGCCAGCGCGCTGATGAACGAGGCGGCGCTCGACCGACTGCAGATCGAGGCGGCGCTGCGCCGTGCGATCGACGCCAACGCGCTGCGGCTCGAGTACCAGCCGCTGGTGCATCTGCCCACGGGCCGCATCGTCGGCGCCGAGGCGCTGTGCCGCTGGGACGACCCCGAGCGCGGCTCGATTCCGCCGGGGCTGTTCATCCCGATCGCCGAAGACTGCGGGCTGATCGAGGCGCTGGGCGGCTGGGTGCTGAAGACGGCGGCCCTGCAGTTGCGGCAGTGGCACGACGCCGGCCAGACCGAGCTGATGATGGCGGTCAACCTGTCGGCGCGGCAGTTCCAGCGCGGTGTGGTGCTGCAGCAGGTCGAGGCTGCGCTGGTGGCGGCCGGTATCTCGCCCGACCGGCTCGAACTGGAGCTGACCGAGACGGTGCTGCTGCACGACGGCGAGGCGGTGATGAGCACCTTGCGGCGCCTGAAGGCCCTGGGTGTCAAGCTGTCGATGGACGACTTCGGCACGGGTTACTCGAGCCTGGCCTATCTGCGCCGCTTCAAGTTCGACAAGATCAAGATCGACCAGTCGTTCGTGTGCGACCTGATCGACGACCCGGACAACGCCGCGATCGTGCGCGGCATCATCTCGCTGGCTCTGAGCCTCGGCCTGAGCGTGCTGGCCGAGGGCGTCGAGACCGAGGAGATCGCGCAGCGCCTGCGGCACCTGCAGTGCACGTACGCGCAGGGTTATCTGTTCGACCGGCCGTTGCGGCCCGAGGTGTTCGCGCAGCGGCTGGGCATCTGAGCCCTTGCCGCGCGCGGCAAGGTCACGGGTTGGTCATCACCAGCTTGCCCATCACGCCGCGCGAACCCATGCGTTCGTAGGCGGCTTTCAGCTCGTGCATCGGCATGGTCCGATCGATCACCGGCTTGATCTTGCCCTGGGCGTACCACTGTGCCAGTTCGGCCATGGCCGCGGCGCTGGCCTTGGGCTCCTGCTTGGCGAAGCCGCCCCAGAACACGCCGACGATGGACGCGCCCTTGAGCAAGGTCAGGTTCAGCGGAAGACTGGGAATCGGCCCCGACGCGAAACCGACGACCAGGTAACGCCCGCGCCAGGCGATGGAGCGGAACGCCGGCTCGGCGAAGTCGCCGCCGACGGGGTCGTAGATGACGTCCGGGCCCTTGCCGTCGGTGAGCTTCTTCACGGCATCGCGAAAGCCGTTGGGCAGGCTTTCACGTGTGTAGTTGATGGTGGCGTCGGCCCCGATGGAGCTGCACAACGCGCATTTCTCGTCGGTGGAGGCGGCGGCGATCACACGCGCGCCCAGTGCCTTGGCAATCTGGATCGCCGAGGTGCCCACACCGCCCGCCGCGCCGAGCACCAGCACGGTCTCGCCGGCCTTCAGCTGGGCCCGGTCGACCAGCGCGTGGTGCGAGGTGGCGTAGATCATGATGAAGGCCGCGGCGTCCACATGCGGGAACCCTGCCGGCAGCGGCATGCACAGGGCGGCCGGTGCAATGGCGTGCGTGGCAAAACCGCCGGTGCCCGACAGGCAGGCGACGTTCTGGCCCACGGCCAGGTGTTTCACGCCTTCGCCCACGGCTTCGACCACGCCCGCGTACTCGGAGCCCGGCACGAACGGCAGCGGCGGCTTCATCTGGTACTTGTTCTGCACGATCAGCAGGTCGGGGAAGTTCAGGCTGGCCGCGTGGATGCGGATCAGGACCTCGCCGGCCTTCGGCTGGGGCGTGGGCAGTTCTTTCCAGGTCAGCGCGTCCACGCCGACGGGGTTTTCGCAGAGCCATGCGTGCATCGGAAGTCTCCTGTATCTGCAGTCGAAAATGAATCCTGATGATAGGCCGGCTGGCGGTGGCGGCAGCCGGTGTTTGTCCCCGGAGCGACCGGGCCGCCCACCTACAATGCAGCTCAATCCCATCGAGCCCATGAAGATCCTCATCTGCAACGACGACGGTTACCAGGCGCCCGGCATCGTGGCGCTGCATGACGCGCTGAAAGACCTGCCCGGCGTCGAAGTCGAGGTGGTCGCGCCGGAGCAGAACAACAGCGCGAAGTCGAATGCGCTGACGCTGCATGCGCCGCTCTACGTGCACCGCGCGGCCAACGGTTTCCGGTTCATCAACGGTACGCCGGCCGACTGCATGCACATCGCGTTGACCGGCCTGATCGGCTACCGGCCCGACCTGGTGGTGTCCGGCATCAACAACGGCGCGAACATGGGCGACGACACCATCTACTCCGGCACCGTGGGCGCGGCGATGGAGGCCTACCTGTTCGGCGTTCCCGCCATCGCGTTCTCGCAGACCGAGAAAGGCTGGCAGCACCTCGATGCGGCGGGCGCCACCGCGCGTGCGCTGGTGCAGCGGCTGGTCCGCCAGCAGATGGTCGGCAGCGATCCCTGGCTGTTGAACGTCAACATCCCGAACCGGCCGCTGGAAGAACTGAAGCCCGCCAAGGTCTGCCGCCTCGGGCGCCGCCATGCGGCCGAGCGGGTGATCACGATGGACAGCCCGCGCGGCGAGACCATGTACTGGATCGGCGGTGCCGGCGCGGCCAAAGACGGCGCCGAAGGCACCGACTTCCACGCCACGGCAGAAGGGCACGTGGCGATCACGCCCTTGCAGATCGACCTGACCGACCACGCACGCCTGGCCGACTGGACCGGCGTCGCGGCCCGTCTCGTGGCCGACGCGGCGACCGGGCACTGATGTCGAAACGCCCGTCGTTCCCGGCCAGGATCGACCTGACGTCGGGAACGCCTGCGGGCAAGACGGTCCTGCCCGCAGGCAACCGTGTCGCGGCCGTTGCGGGTACCAGGCCGGTGCTGCACCACCCGTCGGCCCCCCGCCATGCCGAAGGCTCGGGCCACGCAGCGGTGCGGGCACGCATGGTGCAGCGCCTGGCCGCGGGCGGCGTGGCGTCGGCGGCCGTGCTGCAGGCCATGGGAGCGGTCGAGCGGCACCGGTTCGTCGACAGCGCGCTGGTGGCGCAGGCCTACGAAGACACCAGTCTGCCGATCGGCCTGGGCCAGACCATCTCCAAACCCAACGTGGTGGCCCGCATGTGCGAGCTGCTGCTCGGTGCCGACATCGCGCAGGATGCGCCGCCGGCCCGGGTGCTGGAGATCGGCACAGGCTGCGGCTACCAGGCGGCCGTGCTGAGCCTGATGACGCGCGAGGTCTACAGCATCGAGCGCCTGCGCGGCCTGCACGACAAGGCGCGCGAGAACCTGCGGCCGTTTCGCCTGGCCAACGTGCACCTGCTGTTCGGCGACGGCATGGCCGGGTATCCCAAGGGTGCGCCGTATGCCGGCATCATCGCCGCGGCCGGCGGCGATGCGGTGCCGCAGGCCTGGCTGGACCAATTGGCCATCGGTGGGCGGCTGGTCGCGCCGCTGGCTGCGCGCGACGGTCAGCAGGCCCTGATCGTGGTCGACCGGCTGGCCCATGGTTTCAGGGAGCAACGGCTCGAGGCCGTTCATTTTGTCCCTTTAAAATCGGGCATCGGTTGAAGGGAACATACATGCGATTGTCGAGTGGTCGGGGATGGAACAGGGCTTTGCTGCTGGCTTCGATCCTGGCCTTGAGCGGATGCTCTTTTTTCAGCAGGCCCATGCAGCGCGCGCCGGTTGAAGACCGGGGCAGCAGCACGGCTGCGCCGCCTGTGGCGATCCCCGCGCCGGCGTCGGCGCCTGCACCGGTCGAGGCACCGGTGGCGAAACCTGCCGACCCCTATGCTGGCCGGCCCGGCTACTACACCGTCAAGCCGGGCGACACATTGATCCGCATCGGCCTGGACACCGGGCAGAACTGGCGCGACATCGTGCGCTGGAACGCGATCGAGAACCCCAACGTGATCGAGGTCGGGCAGGTGCTGCGTGTGTCGGCCAGCGTGCCGCCAGTGGTGGCTGCGGCCAGCGACACCGGTGTGGTCACGCGCCCGGTGACCGCCGCTGCACCCGCTCCCGCCACCCCGCTCGCGCCGGCCGCAGCGGCCAGCGCACCGAAGCCCGCAACGACCGTGGCGGTGGCACCGGCAGCGGTGCCGGCTGCCTCCCCGGCTCCGACGGGTGAAGACGAACTCGCGTTCATCTGGCCCGTGGGCGGCAGCATGATCAACGGCTTTGACGAAGCCAAGAACAAGGGCGTCGACCTGGCCGGCAAGAGCGGCGACGCGGTGCTGGCGGCCGCTGACGGCAAGGTCGTGTATGCAGGGGCCGGCTTGCGCGGCTACGGCAACCTGATCATCCTCAAGCACAACAACACCTACCTCACGGCCTACGCGCACAACCAGACGCTGCTGGTGAAGGAAGACCAGACGGTGCGCAAGGGCCAGAAAGTCGCCGAGATGGGCAGCAGCGATGCCGACCGCGTGAAACTGCACTTCGAGATCCGGCGACAGGGCAAGCCGGTGGACCCGACCAAGTACCTACCCGCCAGGCCGGCCCCATGAAGAAACGCAGCGCATCCGCCAGACCCAAGGGTTCGGATGCGCTGGGTGCACGTGTGGGTGCGAGTTCGAGCGACGCGGCTGCCGCACCGCAGGAGGATGCGCCCCCGATGCGCGACGCACCGGGCGAAGCGCTTGCCGCGGAGGGCGAGTCGAACGACATCCTGACCATGTACCTGCGCGACGTGCGCCGCACGCCGCTGTTCACCGCCGAGGAAGAGTTCGACGTTGCAACCAAGGCGCGGGCCGGCGACTTCGAAGCCCGGCAGTCGATGATCGAACACAACCTGCGCCTGGTGGTGAGCATCGCCAAGAACTACCTCGGGCGCGGCGTGCACATGAGCGACCTGATCGAGGAGGGCAACCTGGGCCTGATGCATGCGATCGACAAGTTCGAACCTGAACGCGGCTTCCGTTTCTCCACCTATGCGACCTGGTGGATCCGGCAGTCGGTCGAGCGTGCGGTGATGAACCAGGGCCGCGTGATCCGCTTGCCGGTGCACGTGGTGCGCGAACTGCAGCAGGTGCTGCGTGCGCGCCGCACGCTGGAGAACGATGCGGCGTTCCTGGCGATCCGCCCCGAAGGGGTGCGGGTGGACGACGTCGCGTCGTTGCTGGGCCGCGATGTGCAGGAAGTGGCCGACCTGCTGGCCCTGGCCGAGACGCCGAAGTCGCTGGACGCATCGATGGACCGTTCGGACGACAGCGGAACCCTGGCCGATACGCTGACCGATGACCTGGCCGTCGATCCATCGAACGCCACGCAGACCCACGAGGTCGAGAAGCTGCTGGAGACCTGGATTGCGACCCTGTCGGTGCGTGAGCGCGAAGTGCTCGACGGGCGGTTCGGCCTGCACGACCGCGATACCGAGACGCTCGACACACTGAGCGAACGCCTCGGCCTGACGCGTGAGCGTGTGCGCCAGATCCAGAACGAAGCGCTGCGCAAGCTGAAGATCCACCTGGGCCGCAAGGGCGTGACGCGCGACTCGTTGTTCTAGGACGGGTGCAGTCCTGCGGCGGGGTGTCGGTCTGGCCTGAGACAATCGGGTGATGACCGATGCCCCGACACCACCAGAACTTGAACCGCCATGGCTGGAGGTCGAATCACTCGACCTCGAAGCGCAGGGCGTGGCCCGGCGGCCCGACGGCAAGGTGGTGTTCATCGAAGGGGCGCTGCCGTTCGAGCGTGTCAGCGCGAACGTGCACCGCAAGAAGAGCAGCTTCGAGCAGGCGACGCTGACCACCATCCACCGCGAATCGTCACAGCGGGTTCGGCCCGGCTGCCCGCATTTCGGCCTGCACGAAGGTGCCTGTGGCGGCTGCAAGATGCAGCATCTGCATGTGGCAGCGCAGGTGGCGGTCAAACAGCGGGTACTGGAAGACAACCTCTGGCATCTGGGCCACCTGCACGCGGAGACGATGCTGCGGCCGATCGAGGGGCCGGCCTGGGGCTACCGCTACCGCGGGCGGCTGTCGGTGCGCTACGTGCGCAAGAAGGGCGAGGTGCTGGTGGGATTCCACGAGCGCAAGAGCCGCTATGTGGCCGACATGCGCGTCTGCCCCGTGCTGCCACCGCATGTGAGCGCGATGCTGCTGCCCTTGCGTGCGCTCATCGGCGCGATGGATGCGCGCGAGACGCTCCCCCAGATCGAGCTGGCCTGTGGCGACAGCGTGACCGCGATGGTGCTGCGCCACATGGAGCCGCTGAGCGCGGGCGATCTGGCGCAACTGCGTGCGTTTGCGGCGCAGCACGGCGTGCAATGGTGGCTGCAACCCAAGGGCCCGGAGACGGTGCACCTGCTGGACGATGGAGGCCCTGCGCTGGCGTATGCGCTGCCGGAGTTCGGCATCACGATGCCGTTCCGGCCGACCGACTTCACACAGGTCAATCCGCACATCAACCGCGTGCTGGTGCAGCGCGCGTTGCGGCTGCTCGACGTGCAGCCGCACGAGCGTGTGATCGACTGGTTCTGCGGGCTCGGCAACTTCACGCTGCCGCTGGCCACGCGCGCGCGCGAGGTGCTGGGTGTCGAGGGCAGCGAGGCGCTGGTCGCGCGCTCGCGCGAGAACTACCAGGCCAATGCACAGACCCCCGGTCGTGCGAAGCCGCTGGCGCCGACGCGTTTTGCGGCGCGCAACTTGTTCGAGATCACGGCCGACCAGTTGGCCGCCGACGGAAGCGCCGAGAAATGGCTGGTCGATCCGCCGCGGGAAGGGGCGCATGCGCTGGTGCGTGCGCTGGCCGACCTGCACGGCAGGCAACCCGATCCAGCCGTCTGGCAGGCGCCGAAGCGCATCGTCTACGTGAGCTGCAACCCCGCCACGCTGGCCAGGGATGCGGATGTGCTGGTGCACGAGGCCGGGTACCGCTGTGTCGCAGCAGGCGCCATCAACATGTTTCCCCATACGGCCCACGTGGAGAGCATCGCGCAGTTCGAGCGCGCGTCGGGCTGAGCCCGGCAACGGCAGACGGTGGTGGCTACGAGGCCTTGGCGGCCTTGGCGTTGCTGCGCCGTTCCTTGGGTTCGGCAGCGGCCTTTTCCTTGGAGCTGGCCACCGACTGCTCCTCGGCCTCGGGGTTGACCACGGCGGTGGAGGCGGCGCCCTCGATCTTGTTGTCGCGCATGTACTGGTCCATCTCCTTCCAGCCGATGAAGACGGAAGCGCGCGGTGCCTTGGGGTTCATCGTGTAGCAGTCTTCCAGGCCGCGCAACGCGTGGCGGCATCCACCCGCCCGTGGCCTTGGCGTCGGCTTCGCGCTGCACGACCTTCGGGTCCGGGTAGATGCCCGGGATCTCGCAACCCGCCAGCAAGAGTGCGGTGAGCAAGACGAGCGAAAGGCGTGCGGACATGGATGAAGTTTCCCAAGGGGTAGTTTCATTATCGGCCGAAGTCCGCCAGCATTGAGCTTTGCCTTGCGCGCCGGTGGGACATGCCATGCAAAAAGGCCCTCGAGAGGGCCTTTTTGTGTTCCAGCGGCGATGCCGCCGGAGGGGTGTGCAGCAACGGATCAGTCGCGTTCACCGCCCATGATGCCGAGCAGGGCCAGCAGGCTCTGGAACACGTTGAACAGGTCCAGGTACAGGGCCAGCGTGGCGCTGATGTAGTTGGTTTCGCCGCCGTCCATGATGCGCTTCAGGTCGTACAGCATGAACGCGCTGAAGATGCCGATCGCGGCGACCGACAATGCCATCATTCCGGCCGAGAAACCGACGAACACGTTGACGATGCCGCCGACCATCAGCACGATCGCGCCGACGAAGAGCCACTTGCCCATCGAAGACAGGTCGCGCTTGATCACGGTGGCCAGGCTCGCCATCGCCAGGAACACGCCAGCCGTACCCCCAAAGGCGGTCATCACCAGTTCGGCGCCATTGCTGAAACCCAGCACCATCGCGATCATGCGCGACAGCATCAGGCCCATGAAGAACGTGAAGCCCAGCAGCACCGGCACGCCGGCGGCCCGAGTTCTTGGTCTTCTCGATCGCGAACATGAAGCCGAAGGCGCCGCCGAGGAACACCACCAGGCCGAGGCCGCCGGTGAGCGATTGCGTGATGCCGCTGGCCACGCCGACCCATGCGCCCAGCACCGTGGGCAGCAGGCTCAGTGCGAGCAGCCAGTAGGTATTGCGCAAGACCTTGTTGCGCTGGTCTTGCGATACGCCATAACCGTAGCCGGTCTGGTCGATGGTGTGGACTTGATCCGTCATGTCTGATCTCCTTCGGTGACTGCAACAGCAGATGGAGAAATTCTAGGCGCATTCAAGGCCGCGACCCAACTATCGCAAGAGCCCCTACCTATTTTCCGTAAGGGTACTTTGGGTCACAGGCGTTTTGCTTACGGCACATCGAGCGCAGCGGGAAGCAGCCGTTATGCTTGCCGCTTCCTCATTTCCACTGGCTCGCCATGAAGACCAAGTCCGTTCTCGAACTCTCCGACCTGAAGCTGATCGCCGCGGCTGCCGAAGCCGAAGCCGTGAAGAACCATTGGGCCGTCACGATCGCCATCGTCGACGACGGCGGCCATCTGCTGTGGCTGCAGCGGCTCGACGGCGCGCCGGCCATCTCGTCGCACATTGCGCCCGCCAAGGCCCATACCGCGGCGCTGGGCCGGCGCGAGAGCAAGATCTACGAAGACATCGTCAACGGCGGCCGCACCGCGTTCCTGAGCGCACCGGACGTGAAGGGGCTGCTGGAAGGCGGCGTGCCGGTGATGAAGGACGGGCATTGCATCGGCGCCGTGGGCGTGAGCGGCGTCAAGTCGACCGAGGACGCGCAGATCGCGAAAGCGGGCATCGCGGCCATCGGGCTCTGATCTGCCTGATTGCCGCCATCGCGGCAGCACCAACAAAAACGCCGGCAAGTGCCGGCGTTTGTCATGGTGTGTGGGAAAAAAAGCTTGGCTAGTCGGGCAAGCCCGTTGGCTAGCAAAAACGACCCTTGGAGACTGCGATCAGTCTTGGAGTCGCCCCACGATGAAACCTATTTGGTCAGAATCAGCTTGCCCAGCTTGGTGGTCTGCAGCCGGTAGACGGCACCGTTGTGCTTGATCTCCACCGTCTTGTGGCCCTGTAACAGATCGGTGCTGTCCACGCTCAAGGCATCTGCCGCACTGGACGGGGAGAACCGCGTCGCCTGCATCTGCTGCAACGCTTCACCAGCGCCGGATGGCATCAGCGAACGGGTAGCGATGGCTGCGTACATGGAAGGCTCCTCACTTGTTGACTATTTGTTAATGATAATGATTCGCAATTGAAAGTCAAGTCTTTCTGCGGATTTTTTTGATCGAGGTCAACAGGATCAGTGGCTCTGCGGTTCGGTGATGAAGCCGATCTTGCGCACGCCTGCCTGCTGCGCGGCCGACATCGCCTGCGCCACGCGTTCGTAGCGGACTTCCTTGTCGCCGCGGATGTGCAGCTCGGGCTGCGGCTCCTTGGCAGCCTCGACCTTCAGCATCGGCACCAGATCCGCATCCGCGATGCGGTTCTCGTTCCAGAAGTAACTGCCGTTCGCGTCGACGCTGAGCCGCACCGTTTCGGGCTTGGTCTCCTGCGGCTGGTTGGTGGCGCGCGGCAGGTCGATGTTGACGGCGTGTTTCATCACCGGGATGGTGATGATGAAGATGATCAGCAGCACCAGCATGACGTCGACGAGCGGCGTCATGTTGATCTCGTTCATCACCTCATCGGCTTCGTCCTGGGTACCGAAGGCCATGCTCAGCCCCCCTTCTTCATCGGCACGACGTTGGCTGCGTTGCCCGACGGAACGCGGGCACCGGTCACGAAGTAGGCGTGCAGGTCATGGGCGAAGCTGTTGAGCGTCTGCAGGATCGACTTGTTGCCACGCACCAGCGCGTTGTAGCCCAGCACCGCAGGGATCGCGACGGCCAGGCCGAGCGCCGTCATGATCAGCGCTTCACCGATGGGGCCGGCGACCTTGTCGATGGTCGACTGGCCCGACATGCCGATGCTCAGCAGCGCGTGGTAGATGCCCCAGACGGTGCCGAACAGCCCGACGAACGGGGCGGTGGAGCCGACCGAGGCCAGGATCGCCAGGCCGGACTGCAGCTTGGAGGTGAACTCGTCGATGCTGTTGCGCAGGCAGCGGGTGACCCAGTCGCTCACGTCCAGGCTGTCGTGCAGATGGGCCTTGGTGTTGCGGTGGTGGGCCGTGGCTTCACGACCTTCTTCGGCAATCTGCAGGAAGGGGTTTGACGCATCCTTGCCCAGTTTTGCCATGCCGGTCGCGAAATCTTCGCTGTGCCAGAAATCGGCTGCGCCGCGCGCGAGCTTCTTGTATTTTACGATGTCCAGTGCCTTGATGATGATCACCATCCACGAAGCCAGCGACATGATGAGCAGCAGCAGCGCCACGCTTTTGGTGACGATGTCGCCCTGGTTCCATAGATTGGCGATGCCGAATTGCGATTCCATTGCTTACTCCCTGAGATTGAAAAGTTATTCGAGAACGAAGTTGACCGGCGCTTCGTACCACATGGCCTGCGCTACGCCGTTGACCTTGCCCGGTGCATACCGGCACTTCATGACGTATTCGGTGGCCGCGCGGTCGAGGCGGTCGAAGCCGCTCGAGCGTTTGATCTCTGCACGCTCAGGCGTGCCGGACGCGCCGATCAGCACCCGCACCAGCACCTTGCCTTGTTCTCCAAGGCGTTTGCTGATCGGTGGATAGACGGGGCTGGGATTCTGCAGATAGGCCGCGTCGCTGGACGGCAGTTCGATGCGCGGCGGTGCTGGTGGTGGTGGCGCCGGCGGTGGCGATGGTGTGGCAGCCACGGGCGCGTCGATCGGGGGCAGCGGCGCGGGCGGCGTCGTGACACCGGTGGGCGCATTCGGTGCCGGCGTCGGGTCCGCGATGGCCACGGGTTGCGGGGGGGGCGGCAGGCTGGGCGCCTTGGGTTTGATCAGGGGTTGCTTGACCGGCACCGGAGGCGCTGGCGGCGGCGGGGGAGGTGGCTTCACCTGCGGCGGCACGATGATCTGCGTCAGGATCTCGACAGGCACGATGATTTCGGCGGCACGCCGCAGCAGCCCGCTCTGCAGCGCCCACAAGGCGACCACGTGCAACGCGACGACGCTGCCTGCGATGACGGCGTTGCGGCTCACGCCCGGGGCACTACGAGGGGGTTGAATCACGGACATGGCGCGGCATCGGGAAGGCGAAAGAGGACCAGAGGAGGGAGAAGGTTGTCGACGACAACCTCGAGCTTGCCGTAAGCGGTCTATTTACGGAAGATCCACCAGGCGGAACCGACCACGAGGATCAAGCTGCCGCCGAGTGTCGAGAGGAGTTCCATGCCCTGCTTTCCGAGATGGCGTGCGCGAGCTGGACAACCGACACCTGCGAATCGACATGACTGCGATCGACGGTGCAATTCACCGCGGCCACAGGGTGCATGGCGCTGCACTGCGCGACCACGTCGCGCGCACAACCCTCGCACCGGCCGCACTGGGTGGCAACCCCAAGCTCGAGCTGGATATCGTCAAAACCCATTCCTGCACGGGCGTGGCGGGCGATTTCGCGGTCGGAGACCCGTTGGCAGATACAGACGATCATGGCGGCAGACGCGTGCAGTAGCGGATGGATAGTTGATTATAAATACGAATCTATCGCATTTGCAATCTCTATTGCTACCAAAGGGGTGCTGCACCGCTGAAATGGCCTTGAGGCCCACGATGTCGGGGCTCTGTCTACCGGTGGTCGAACAGCTTTTCCGCCGTGATGTCGGCCGGCGTGGCACAGCCGCACAAGGCCATCGCGATCTCGAATTCGTCGCGCAGCAGACGCAGGACATGGGCCACGCCGACCGCGCCGGCATTGGCCAGCCCGTAGACGTAGGGCCGCCCCACCAGCACGGCACGGGCGCCGAGGGCCAGCGCTTTCAGCACGTCGGTGCCGCGGCGGATGCCCCCATCGACCAGCACCGGCATGGCGTGGCCGACGGCATCGACGATGCGCGGCAGCACGGCCGCGGTGGCAGGCGCCGTGTCCAGGGTGCGCCCGCCGTGGTTGGAGACCAGCACGCCGGCGCAGCCCATGGAGGCGGCCTGCCGTGCGTCGTCCGGGTGCAGAACGCCTTTCAATAGCACCGGTAGTCGGGTCTGCTGCTGCAGCCAGGCCACATCGGCCCAGGTCGGAGCGCTGTGCAGCAGGCCGTCGAACATCGCACTCTGGCCGGGTGCAAGCTGGCGCGCCGGGGCATCGGGCAGGCCAACCAGATTGACGGCGGCCACGTGCGGCGGCAGGCGGAAGCCGGCGCGGCGTTCGCGGTCGCGGGCGCCGCTGGTGGGCGCGTCGACCGTCAGCACCAGGGCTTCAAAACCTGCGTCCTCGGCGCGCCGAACCAGTTCGCGGGTGAAGCCGCGGTCGTGCTGCAGATACAGCTGGAACCAGAGCGGCCCGCGTCCGGCCTCGTCGCGGATCGCCTGCGCGACGGTTTCGAGCAACGTGCTGGCCTGGGTGCTCAGCACCAGGCCGGCGCCGAGCGCGGCGGCGGCGTGGGCAGTGGCCAGTTCGCCATCCGGGTGGGCCATCCGCTGGAACGCCACGGGTGCCAGCAGGACCGGATGCGCCAGCGTGCGGCCGAGCAGTTCGACCCGGGTGTGGCCGCCGACCAAATCGCGCAACACCCTGGGATGCAGTTGCAGGCGGTCCCAGGCACTGCGATTCGCGTGCACGGTGATTTCGTCGGCCGCGCCGCCACTGAAGTAGGCCCAGGCGTTGTCGTCCAGCCGTTCGCGCGCCGCGGTCGCGTGGTCGGCCAGCGTGACCACGCCTTCCGGAATGCGCCCGATGGCCGGCACGGGTGTGCTCACTGGCGTACCTCCACCCTGAGGGGATCGGTGCGAGTTGGCTTGGGGCGACCCGGCTTGGCGCTCATGTATCGGCCCACATGCGCAGGAGGTTGTGGTACACGCCGGTCAGCGCGGTCGCGACCTCGTTCTCTCCATGCGCATGGCGCAGGCGCAGCAGGTTCATGTCCATCTCGTACAGCAGGCTGCGCTGTTCGTCGCTGCGCACCATGCTTTCGACCCAGAAGAAGCAGGCCAGCCGGTGCCCGCGCGTGACCGGTTCGACCTGGTGCACGCTGGTGCCGGGATACAGCACCAGGTGCCCGGCCGGCAGCTTGATGCGCTGCGTGCCGTATGTGTCCTGGATCACCAGTTCACCCCCATCGTAGGCACCGGGATCGTTCAGGAAGAGCGTGCCCGAGATGTCGGTGCGCACCCGGCGGCCCGATTCCGGCAGGATGCGCACGGCGTTGTCGACGTGGTTGCCGTAGAAATTGCTGTTGCCGCCGTAGCGGTTCACCCGTGGCGTGAACAGGCGTTTGGGCAGCGCCGCCGAAAAGAACAGCGGGCTGCGGTCGAGCCCGTCCATCACCAGGGTGCGGATGTGCCGCGCGGCCTCGCAGTCGTGCGGCAACTGCTCGTTGTTCTTGACTTCCCGCGCCTGCGGGCCGGCGCTGGCACGGCCATCGGCCCAGGGGGCGTCGACCAGCGCGGCTTGTGCGCTGCGGAGGTCCTCGGGGCCGAGGATGTCAGGGATGTGCAACAACATGGTTCAGGCGGTCCAATCGATCAGTGTAGCCATCGGGGCAATGGGTTCTGCATAAAAAAACCGCCCTCGAAAGGGCGGTTTGAATCTTGGAGAACCTTGGCCGAGCCGTCGGCTCAGAACCGGTACTTGGCCGACACCTGGAAGATGCGGCCCGTGCCCGGCACGTAGTGCGCGGTGTACAGCGCGTCGGCGTACAGCTTGTTGGTCACGTTGCTCAGGTTCGCCTTGATGGTGAACTTGTCTTCGATCACCGTGTACTCGGCCAACAGGTCGGCCGTGATGTAGGCGGGTGCCGAGAATCCGGGGTTGCGGTTCGGGGTCTGCTGGCTGCGGAAGTTCAAGCCGCCGCCCACGCGGATCTGCGGCGTGATCTGGTAGGTGGTCCACACCGTGCCGCTGTGCTTGGGCGTGAGCGACGGCCGTGTGCCCTGGCCTTCGGCACCTTCCGCGCCGACGTCGATCTTGGCGACCGGGATCCAGGTGTAGGAGCCCCACACTTCCCACTGCGTGGTCAGGCGGCCGCTGACGTCGATCTCGAAGCCGGCAGCGTGGCGCTTGCCGGACAGCACGGTGATGCCGGGTTGCAGCGGGTCGGTGTTGCGCTCGTGCAGCTTGGTCGAGCGGAACACGGCCAGGCGGGTGCTGAAGCGCTTGTCCGACGTGTCGATGCGCGCGCCGAGTTCCAGGTTCTGGCTGCTCTCAGGCGGCGTGTTGACGTTCGCGGCGCCCAGCGAATAGGTTTCGCCGGAGGTGTTGAACGACGTGCCGTACGAGAAGTGGAACGAATGCAGGTCGGTCGGTTGAAAAATCAGACCCGCGCGCTTGCTCCACTCGCCGACCTTCATCTTGTACTGGCTGGTCACGACGCCCGTGGCAGGTGTGTACGTGTTGTAGTCGCCGGTCATGTGGTCGTAGCGCAGGCCGCCGAGCACTTTCCACATCGGCGCGATCTGGACCAGGTCCTGGCCGTAGACGCCCCAACCTTTGGATTCGTAGTCGTTGCCGACCCGGAACGGACGTGCGTCTTCGTTGATCCATGCGCCGTCGTCCGGCCGGCCGACGGTGGTGTTGGGTTTGGTCAGGTTGACGCCGGTCGGCGTGGCCAGCGCGGCAAACACCTGGCGTTTTTCCTGTGCAAAGTCGATGCCTGAGAGCACTTCATGCTTGACACCCAGTGCCTGGAACTTGGCGCTCAGATCGGACTGGAAATACAGGTTGTCCATGTCCTGGACCTTGTTCTGTGTGCCGCGCGTCAGGACCGTGTTGGGACCGAAATTATTCAACCCGACCGCCTGGCCACCCGGCTGCGCAGAGGCGGCAGCGAAGCGAATGATGCCCGAGCGCTGGTCGCGTTCGTAAGCACCCTTGCGGATCGCGGTCTTCAGTTCGGTGTCGCCGCCGAAACGGTGCACGTGGGTCAGCGTGCCGTAGGTGGCGCTGCCGTTGTTGTAGTCGCTGCCCATGCCGTAGTAGGCGGTCGGGTCGAGGTTCTTGTTGACCGTCGAGGTGCTGGTCGGCGAGGCGGACGTCGGCTTGATCCAGGGCATGCCGTAGTTCATGCCGTTGCGGTTGTCCAGCGTGTAGAAGCCGATCGTGAATTCGTCGGGCGTGTCGATGCCGAAACGGTAGGCGGCGGCAAGGCCGCGTTTGTCGATGCTGCTGCCTGCGCCGTTGTTGTCGGCGGTGTTGACCATCGCATTGATGCGCAGGGCCGCGTTCTCGCCGGTGCGGATGTTGAAGTCGCCGGTGGCGCGGCGGTAGCTGTGGCTGCCCAGCGTCACGTCGATGTCGCTCTGGTCCAGCAGCAAGGGTTGCTTGTTGACCTGGTTCACCGCGCCGCCGGTGGAGCCCCGGCCGAACAGCATGGATGCGGAACCGCGCAGGATCTCGATGCGGTCGTTGTTGAAGGTGTCGCGGTCGTAGAACGCCGGGTCACGGATGCCGTCGACGAACACGTCGCCAGTCGACTGCAGGCTGAAGCCGCGCAGGCGGATGTCTTCTTCGCCGCCTTCGGCCGCCATGAACGAGATGCCGCCGGTGTGGCGCAACACGTCCTTGACGGTGTCGAAATTGCGGTCCGTGATCAGCTTTTCGGTCAGCACGGTCACTGACTGGGGAATGTCGCGCAGTTCCTGGTTGCCCTTGCCGATCGTGCTTTTCTCGACCTTGATCGAATCCTTGCCTTGCGGCACTTCGGACTTTTCCCGGACCGTGACGGCGTTCAAGGCCTTGTCGGCGGTGGCAGTCTGGGCCCAGCCGTTGAATGCCGAAGCCAGCATGACGGCGCCGAGGGGCAGGATCGCGAACCGTGCGGGCGGCAGCGTGACAGCGCCGCGATGGCGGAATTCGGGTTGGGAACGACGGGTGCGTGACGGTGCGTGTGCCAAGTTGGCCTCCAGATGCAGATGCAAACGACGCACGGGCGTCGCCTGCAGGTTGGCGGGAAGGGGAGGCTGGCTATGCGAACACGGGGCGCGCGTACTTGGCTGGCCGGGAAAGTCCGGCGCATTGTATGTTTAATACGAATCTATCTCATTTGTGAATGAGATGATTGTTGCTGATGTGCAACATGCGAGCGCGAATGTGAAATGTCCGTTCGCACGGCGCATTTCACAGCGGCTTTCAGCTGGCGATTCAGCTGCTGAGGTCGCGCATCTGGCTCTGCAGGTAGTTCTGGATGCCGACCTTCTGCAGCAGATCGAGCTGGGTTTCGAGAAAATCGATGTGCTCCTCGGTATCGTCCAGGATGCCCTGGAGCAACTCGCGCGAGACGAAGTCGCGCACGCTCTCGCAGTGGGCGATGCCTTCCTTGATCGTGAGTTGCGCGCCCTGTTCGGCCTTCAGGTCGCAGTTCAACGCTTCGGGCACGTCTTCGCCGATCATCAGCTTGCCCAGGTCCTGCAGGTTCGGCAGGCCGTCGAGCATCAGGATGCGGTCCATCAGCTTGTCGGCGTGTTTCATTTCGCCGATGGATTCCTCGTACTCTTTCTTGGCCAGCTTGGTCAGGCCCCAGTGCTTGTAGATCCGGTAGTGCAGGAAGTACTGGTTGATGGCGGTCAGTTCGTTCTTCAGTTGGGCCTGAAGATGGGTGATGACCAGGGGATCGCCTTGCATGTTGTGTTCCTTGGAGATGCTGCAGATGCGGCATTCTCGATGGCGCGCCATGCAGTGACAAGGCAATGCCCCCGTCGCGACGGTGTGGCTGCGGCTGATGGTGATTGGTGTTCGCATTGCCGCCGCGCCAAGAGCGGTGGTCACGGCACCTGGATTGAGAATTGATATTGTCAATCGGCCCCATACGGTCAACTCATTGGATCGTGCCGCGGCAAGCGCGTACATTCTCAACTTCCAAATTCTCAACCGCTACCCAAGGAAAAAAGCATGTCCCTGATCAACACGCAAGTCCAGCCTTTCAAGACCACCGCCTACGTGAACCGCAGCGGCAAGGGTGAGTTCATCGAAGTGACCGAAGCGAACCTGAAGGGCAAGTGGTCCGTTCTGATCTTCATGCCGGCGGCTTTCACGTTCAACTGCCCGACCGAGATCGAAGACGCGGCTGACAACTACGCCGAGTTCCAGAAGGCCGGTGCCGAGGTCTACATCGTGACCACCGACACGCACTTCTCGCACAAGATCTGGCATGAGACCTCCGACGCCGTCGGCAAGGCCAAGTTTCCGCTGGTCGGCGACCCGACGCACACGCTGACCAACGCGTTCGGCGTGCACATCCCCGAAGAAGGCCTGGCACTGCGCGGCACCTTCGTGATCAATCCCGATGGCGTGATCAAGACGCTCGAGATCCATTCCAACGAGATCGCCCGCGACGTGTCGGAAACCCTGCGCAAGCTGAAGGCTGCCCAGTTCACCGCCGCCAACCCCGGCCAGGTCTGCCCGGCCAAGTGGAAGGAAGGCGCGAAGACCCTGACGCCTTCGCTGGACCTGGTCGGCAAGATCTAAGCCGCAGCCGGCAACGGCAGAGCGCACTGAGCGCTCAGCAGCCGGACAGCGTCATGGCGGTCATCCGCCATGCCGTCCGGCTTTTTTTCGCCCGTTTGATCCCCAAATAACAGCCAATCGAAAGGAATCCACCATGC
Source organism: Pseudorhodoferax sp. (assembly GCA_965279475.1). GTDB lineage: Bacteria > Pseudomonadota > Gammaproteobacteria > Burkholderiales > Burkholderiaceae_C > Pseudorhodoferax. The sequence continues at coordinate 4,043,725 of CBDIIA010000003.1, read as the reverse complement.
TCGACGACCAACTCAAAGCCCAACTCGGCGCCTACCTGGAGCGCGTCACGCAGCCGTTCGAGCTGGTGGCTTCCCTGGACGACAGCGAGACCGCGCGCGACATGCGCGCACTGCTGGAAACCATCCAGAGCCTGCGCAGCGACAAGATCACGCTGCGCACCGATGGCAACGACGCGCGCAAGCCTTCGTTCAGCCTGCAGCGCATCGGCACCGGCACGCAACTGCCGAACCTTCGTTTTGCCGGGCTGCCGCTGGGCCATGAGTTCACCTCGCTGGTGCTGGCCCTGCTGTGGACCGGCGGCCACCCGCCGAAGGTCGAGCAGGACGTGATCGACCAGATCAAGGCGCTCGACGGCGACTACCAGTTCGAGGTCTTCATGGGCCTGGATTGCCACAACTGTCCCGACGTGGTGCAGGCCCTGTCGCTGATGGCCGTGCTGAACCCGCGCGTGAAGACCGTCGTGATCGAAGGCAATGCGTTCCACAAGGAGGTGACCGAGCGCGAAATCATGGCCGTGCCCATGGTGTTCCTGAACGGCGCGGCTTTCGGTGCGGGGCGCATGTCGCTGGAAGAGATCATCGCCAAGCTCGACACCGGCGCCGCCACCCGTGAAGCCACCAAGCTGTCGGCCAAGGCGCCCTACGACGTGCTGATCGTCGGGGGTGGTCCTGCAGGTGCTGCCGCCGCCGTCTATGCGGCGCGCAAGGGCATCCGCACCGGTGTCGCGTCCGAGCGCTTCGGCGGCCAGGTGCTCGACACGATGGGCATCGAGAACTTCATCTCCATCAAGGAGACCGAAGGTCCGCGCTTTGCGATTGCGCTTGAAGACCACGTGAAGCACTACGACGTCGACATCATGAACCTGCAGCGCGCCGAGGCCCTGGTGCCGGGCGATGGCATGGTCGAGGTCAAGCTGACCAGCGGCGCTTCGCTGAAGGCGCGCTCGCTGATCATTGCCACCGGCGCGCGGTGGCGCAACATCAACGTGCCTGGCGAGCACGAGTACAAGAACAAGGGCGTGGCCTACTGCCCGCACTGCGATGGCCCGCTGTTCAAGGGCAAGCGCGTGGCGGTGATCGGCGGCGGCAATTCGGGCGTCGAGGCGGCGATCGATCTGGCCGGCATCGTGGCGCACGTGACGCTGATCGAGTTCGACGCCAAGCTGCGCGCCGACGAAGTGCTGCAACGCAAGCTGCGCAGCCTGAAGAACGTCGAGGTGCTGGTGTCGGCGCAGACGACCGAAGTGACCGGCGACGGGCAGAAGGTGAATGGTCTGGTCTACAAGGACCGCGCGTCCGGCGAGTCCCGCAAGGTCGAGCTCGAAGGTGTGTTCGTGCAGATCGGCCTGGTGCCCAACACCGACTGGCTCAAGGGCACGGTGGAGTTGTCGCGCCACGGCGAAATCATCGTCGATGCGCGCGGCGAGACGTCGGTGCCCGGTGTGTTTGCCGCGGGCGATGCGACGACGACGCCGTACAAGCAGATCATCATCGCCGCCGGTGATGGCGCCAAGGCCGCGCTGAGTGCGTTCGACCACCTGATCCGTAGTTCGGTGCCGGTCGAGGTCTGAACACGCCGCCGCCCGGCGGCGCCGATCGAGGGGGCAGCGGGAGACCGCTGCCCTTTTTTTGTGGTCCTAGCGCCCATTTTCCAATGAATGAGAATTGTTCTCATATAATTTGGTTCATCGCCAGCCGCCCCGCCCCAGCGACATGCAAGGGAGCAAGCCAGCACCGTCAAGACCTCGTCTTCTGTTGCAAAGGCTTCCACTGTGGCGCTTCGTTCTCGTGTCTTTCCATCCCCCTTCCGTTTCCAGACCGGGTTGATCGCCTCGGTCGCAGCGTTGGCCTGCGCGCAGGCCGTCAGCGTCCACGCGCAGACCGCTGCAGCGCCGACGACCCAGCCCGTGGTCGTGGCCGGCCTCAAGGAGGTCGTGATCAGCGGCTCACGCACCGAGCAGGACCCGGACGAGCTGGCCCAGAGCATCGACGTGATCGGTGCGCAGGCGATCGAGCAGCGCCAGATCACCGACATCCGCGACGTAGCGCGCGACCTGCCCAATGTGTCGGTGCAGCGCGCGCCCGCGCGCTTCACCATCGGCGCGCAGACCGGCCGCGACCAGAATGCCGGCTTCAACATCCGCGGCCTCGATGGCAACCGTGTGCTGCTGCTGGTGGATGGCGTGCGCCAGCCACGCAGTTATGCGTTCCAGAGCGAGAGCGCGATCGGCCGTGACTACATCGACATTGGCCTGGTCAAGCGCATCGAAATCGTGCGCGGCCCGACCTCGGTGCTCTACGGCTCCGACGGCGTGGCCGGCATGGTCAACTTCATCACCAAGGAACCGGCGGATTTCCTGAAGTACGGCAAGACGCTGGGCGGCTCGGCCATCCTCGGGTACGACGGCGACGTGCGCGGCACGCGCCTGGGCGCCACGGTCGCCGGGCGCCCGGCCGATGCGATCGAGTGGTTGCTATCGGTCAACGGCAGCCGCGCGAGCGAGCTCGACAACATGGGCGGCAACGACGCGGCGAACACCGACCGCACCACGCCCAACCCCGAGCGCAACCGCGACCAGTCCGTGCTGGGCAAGGTCGTGCTGCGGCCGGGCGGCGGACAGAAGCACGTGCTGACCGTGGAGCACGTCGACAAGAAGTCGAACTACAACCTGCTGTCCAACATCGCCAAACCACCGCTCGCGACGACGTCGGTCATCGGCGCCGACGCCAGCACCGAGATGCAGCGCGACCGCCTCGGCTGGGACGGCCGATGGCAGTTGAACACGGCGGTGGCAGACAGCCTGCAGGCGCTGCTCAGCTACCAGGACGCCCGTAGCACCGAATACCAGTTCCAGGACCGCTACACCTCGGCCGACCGCAGCCGCAACACCTTCTACAAGGAACGCACCGGCCAGGCCAACCTGCAGGCCGGCAAGACCTTGCGTGGTGCCGGCTGGGCGCAGCGGCTGACCTATGGCGTGGACTACACGCAGACGCGGGTCGAGAACCTGCAGACCGGCGTCACGCCGCCGGCCGGCGAGACCTACCCGCTGAAACGCTTCCCCGATACGCGCGAAAGTGCGGCTGCCATCTACGCGCAGGACGAGATCGTGCTCGGTGCCTGGAGCATCACGCCCGGCCTGCGTTTCGACCGCTTCGACATCGATGCCAGCGCCGCCGGCTACACCGCGCCGCAGCCGCCGGTGTCGTTGTCGGGTTCGGCCACGTCGCCCAAGCTCGCCGTGCTCTGGCATGCCAACGACGCGTGGAGCGTCTATGGGCAATACGCGTCGGGTTTCAAGGCGCCCACGGCGGGCCAGGTGAACGGCTTCTTCGCCAATCCGGTGGCCAACTACCGCAGCATTTCCAATCCGGACCTGAAGCCCGAGAAGAGCCAGAATTTCGAGATCGGCGTGCGCGGCCGGCTGCAGGCGCTGACCTTCGACGTCGCCGCCTTCAGCGGTCGCTTCAAGGACTTCATCGAAGACAACCGTTTGGTTGGCGGCGGCTTCAGCGCGGCCAATCCGGCCGTGTACCAGTCGGTCAACGTCGGGCGCGTGCGCATCAGCGGCTTCGAGGTGAAGGGGCGTGCCGATTGGGGCCGCTTCGCCGACGGCGTGGTCAGCACGCCGTTTGCCTTCGGCAAGACGCGTGGGCACGACACCGCGACTGGCCGGCCGCTGAACTCGGTCAACCCCGAACGCCTGAACGTTGGCCTGCAGTACGAGACCGGCCGCTGGGGCGCCCGGGTCGACGCCGTCTACCGCGCGGCCAAGAAGGCCGGCGACATCGACACCTCCGCGCTGGCCACCCAGTTCGCCACGCCATCGGCCACCACGCTCGACCTGAGCGGCCAGTGGCGCTTCACCAAGGACGTGCGGCTCACGGCCGGCATCTACAACGTGACGAACCGCAAGTACTGGAACTGGTCCGACGTGAACGGCGTTTCGTCGACCCAGGCCACGCTCGACGCCTGGACCCAGCCCGGCCGTTATGCGCGCGTCTCGATGGTGGTCGATTTCTGATCCCTCGGCCGAGCCCCGCACCTTTGACAAGGACAACACGATGACACCTCCCGACTCCAAATCCGGCAGCGATGCCGACTACCGCGACGAAGAAACATCCGCCGCCACGCCGATGGCCAGCCACGAACAGATCCGTGCCGGCTTCGACGCCGCACGCCGCGCCGGCAAACGCGCCAAGGATGCGGCCGAGAGCTGCGGCTGCAGCGAAGGCCAAGCCGTTGCCGCACACACCGGCGCGCATGCGTTCCCGCTCAAGGCCACGCTGCTGCAGGGGCCCTGGCTCGAATTGCTGCAGGGACTCGAAGCCTGTGGCGAGCTGATGGCGCTGACCCGCAACGAAGGCGTGGTGCACGAGAAGATCGGCGTCTACCGCAACCTCAGCGGCGGCCCCCAGATGGGCATTGCGCTGGGCGACGACATCGACCTGCGCCTGTTCTTCAACCAGTGGCACGCCGGGTTCGCACTGGTCGAGCCATCGGCTTCCGGCGACAAGCCGCCCGCACAAAGCCTGCAGATCTTCGATCGGCACGGCCTGGCCGTGCACAAGATCTTCGTGCGCGAGGCCACCGACCGGGCGGCGTTCGACGCGCTGGTGGCCCGCTTCGCTGCCGCCGCGGATCCGCCGGCCTTCTCGCCGGCCGAACCGACCACGCCGCCGCGGCCCGACGCAGCCATCGACACCGCCGGCCTGACCGAGGCCTGGACGGCGATGACCGATACGCACCAGTTCTTTGGCCTGCTGAAGAAGTTCGACGTGGAGCGCCAGCAGGCCTTGCGCCTCACGCTCGGCCGCTTCACCGAACGCGCACCGTTGAACACCGTGCGGACCTTGCTCGACGAGGCAGCGGTCGATGGCACATCGATCATGGTGTTCGTCGGCAGCCCGGGTTGCATCCAGATCCACAGCGGCCCTGTCCGCCGCATCGAGCCGATGTCGACGCCCGCCGCGCAATGGATCAACGTGCTCGACCCCGGCTTCAACCTGCACCTGCGCGAAGACCTGGTCGACAGCGCCTGGGTCGTGCGCAAGCCCACTTCCGATGGCGACGTGACCTCGGTCGAGGTGTTCGACAAGGCGGGTGGCCTGATGGCGATGTTCTTCGGCACCCGCAAGCCCGGCACGCCCGAACTGTCGGCATGGCGCGACCTGGTCGCCCGCCTGCCGCGCCTGTGATGCGCGCGCCGGTCGATCGGCCCGAGGGGCCTGCACACAGCCGTCGCCAGGCCCTGCGCATCGCCGGTGCGCTGGCCGTCGGTGCCGCCGCCCCGTCGTTTGCGCAGACCACCGGCGGCCGCGCCCCGCGGCTGGTGACCGTCGGTGGTGCCATCACCGAGGTGGTCTATGCCCTCGGTGCCGAATCGCAACTGGTCGGGACCGACACGACCAGCCTGTTCCCGCCGGCGGCGCTGAAGACCGCCAAGGTCGGCTACATGCGTCAGCTGTCGGCCGAGGGCCTGCTGTCGTTGCGGCCGGACGTGGTGATCGGCACCACCGAAGCCGGCCCGCCCGTGGTGATGGACCAGGTGCGCAGCGCCGGCGTCAAGGTCGAGCTGGTCGTGGCCGACCATACCTGGGCCGAGGTGCAACGCAAGGTGCAGGTCGTCGGCCGCGCTGCGGCGCGCGAGGCCCAGGCGCGCGATCTGCAGGCCCGGCTCGACCGCGAATGGGCCGAGGTGCAGCAGGCCGTGGCCAGCGCCAAGGCCCGCAAGCCGCGGCTGCTGTTCATCCTGTCGCACAGCGCGAGCCCGCAGGTGTCGGGCACGCAGACGGCGGCCGATGCGGTGATCCGCTTTGCCGGCGGCATCAACTGCATGGCCGGCTTCGAAGGCTACCGGCCGATGACGGCCGAAGCGATGGCCTCCGCCGCGCCCGACTGCATCCTGACCAGCACCCAGAGCCTCGAGGCGCACGGCGGTGTCGAGAAGTTCTGGACGCGGCCCGAGCTGGCCCTGACGCCGGCCTACCAGCGCCGCGCGCTGCTGACGATGGACGCCTTGCTGCTGCTCGGCATGGGCCCGCGGCTGCCCGCGGCGATCCGCACGCTGCATTCGCAGTTGCAGGCCCTGGCGTGATGGCCGCGGCATGGCGACCGGGCAGCCTGCGCGGCGGCAGCCTTCGATGAGCACGCGCTGGTCTGCCCGCGCCGTCCTGTCGGTCGGCACGCTGCTGCTGGCGGGCGCGTTCGCGCTCGGCAGCGCAAGGGGTGCGTTCGCGATCTCGCCATCGCAGCTGGCCGGTGTGCTGTGGGATCTGCTGCAAGGCGACACCCAGGCCAGCCCGGCGCATCTGGTGTTCACGTCGATCCGGCTGCCGCGCCTGTTGCTGGGCATTGCGGCCGGCGCCGGCCTGGGCTTGGCAGGCGCGCTGATGCAAGGCCTGTTCCGCAACCCGCTGGCCGACCCGGGCCTGATCGGCGTCAGCAGTGGCGCCGCACTGGCGGCCGGTGCCAGCATCGTCATCGGCCACTGGTGGTTTCCGGAGTTGCCGCGTGCGCTGGGCAGCTGGACGCTGGTGCTCACGGCCTTCTGCGGCAGCCTGCTGGTCACGCTGTTGATCTACCTGCTGGCGCAGAGCGAGAGCGGCACGCAGATGGGCCTGATGCTGCTGGCCGGCGTGGCGGTCAATGCACTGGCCAGCGCCGGCCTGGGTTTCCTGAGTTTCATGGCCAGCGACGAGCAGTTGCGCAACATCCAGTTCTGGCTGCTGGGCAGCCTGGGCGGTGCGCGCTGGAGTGCGGTGCTGCTGGTGGGCGCTGCGGTCGTGTTGGCCGGTGCCGCTGCGATGGCGCTGGCACGGCCGCTGAATGCGCTGGCGCTGGGTGAATCGCAGGCGCGCCTGCTGGGCGTGGATGTCGAGCGCACCAAACGCGCCGCCGTGGTGGTGACCGCGCTGGCGGTGGGGGCGGTGACGGCTACCACCGGCATCATCGGCTTCATCGGGCTGATCGCGCCGCACTGGGTGCGCATCGTCGCCGGGCCGGACCACCGGGTCGTGCTGCCGGCCTCGGCCTTGCTTGGGGCCGCGCTGGTGCTGGCGTCCGACGCTGTGGCGCGAACGCTCTATGCGCCGGCCGAGTTGCCGCTGGGCGTGCTGACCGCCTTCATCGGCGTGCCGATGTTCCTGCTGATGCTGCGGCGTTGGCGCGGTATCCGATGAGCTTCGTCTGCCAAGGCGTTGGCGTGCGGATCGGGGCGCGGGCCCTGCTGCACGGCATCTCGGTCGTGATGGCGCCCGGCCGGGTGACGGCCATCCTCGGGCCGAACGGCGCGGGCAAGTCGACCCTGCTGTCGGTGCTGGCCGGCCTGCGCGCGCCGAGTACCGGCCAGATCCTGCTGGACGATCAGCTGCTGGGCCGGGATGCGGCGCGGCAGCTGGCGACCCGGCGCGCCGTGGTGCAGCAGGAGAACGCCGTGGCGTTCGACTTCCGCGCGCGGGAAGTGGTCGAACTGGGGTGCTACCCGCACCGGCATGTCCATGGCCGGGACGACGCGGCGATCGTCGCGCAGGCGATGCAGTCCACGGGCGTGGGGCATCTGGCCGAACGCACGTTCCAGACGTTGTCGGGCGGCGAGAAGGCCAGGGTGCAGATGGCGCGGGCGCTCGCGCAGATCTGGGAGCCGGCCGCCGGTGGCGCCGCACGCTGGCTGCTGCTGGACGAGCCGACGGCCGCGCTCGACCTGGCCCATCAGCACCAGACGCTGCGGCTGGCACAGACCTGGGCGCACCAGCTGCGTGTCGGCATCGTGGTGGTGCTGCACGACCTGAATCTCGCGCTGCGTTATGCCGACGATGCGGTGGTGCTGAGCGGCGGCGCGGTGCGCGCGCAAGGGCCGGTGGCCTCGACCTTGCACGCCGAACTGATCGCGCAGGTGTGGGACATCGGCTGTGAGCCAGCCAACGGTGCCGAGGGCGCGAGCGGGCCGGTGCAGTACCTGTTCAAGCAGCCTGCCACGGCTGCGGTGGGCTAGTTCAGTAGCTCAGCCGCTCGGGCCGGATCTCCTGCAGGATGGTCGTCGCGATCTCCTCGATCGACTTGGTCGTGGTGCTGAGCCAGCGGATGCCGCTGCGCCGCATCATCGATTCGGCCTCGCTGACCTCCATGCGGCAGTTGTCGAGGGCGGCGTAACGCGAGTTGGGCCGCCGTTCGTTGCGGATCTCGCTCAGCCGCTCGGGCTGGATGGTCAGGCCGAAGATCTTCGCGCGGTGCGGCATCAGGGCCGGCGGCAACTGCTGGCGCTCGAAGTCCTCGGGGATCAGCGGATAGTTCGAGGCCTTGAGCCCGTACTGCATCGCGAGATAGAGCGACGTGGGCGTCTTGCCGCTGCGGCTCACGCCCACCAGGATCACGTCGGACTGCTGCAGGTCGCGGTCGGACTGGCCGTCGTCGTGCTCCAGCGAAAAATTGATCGCGTCGATGCGGTCGTGGTAGGCCTTGCTCTTGCTCACGTCGCTGAAGCGGCCGACGCGGTGGTGCGACTTGATGCCCAGCTCTTTCTCCAGCGGGTGGACGAAGGTGCCGAACATGTCGAGCAGCATGCCGCTGCAGCCCTGCTGGATCACGCCGAGCACCTCCATGTCGACCACGGTCGTGAAGACGATCGGCTTCCTGCCCTCGACCTCGGCTGTGTGGTTGACCTGGCGCACCGCCTGGTGCGCCTTGTCCACCGAGTCGACGAACGGCAGGCGCACATGGCGCGTTGTCATGTCGAACTGGGCCAGGATGGCGTGGCCGAAGGTCTCGGCGGTGATGCCGGTGCCATCGGAGATGAAGAAGACGGTGCGGTTGGTCATGAAGGGCTTCCGGCAGGCTGCGTGCATTGTGCAGGAAACACCTGGCACGCCCGCCCGCTCCGGCGGCTCTGTAGGACGCCGCCTTGCCCGCGCTTGCCCCCTACAATGGCCCGATGGATACGAATTTCTCCATGCCCTGCCTGCGCCAAGATCCACAACACCAAAGTTGCGCAGCCGGCATGGGTGGCCCCTCGGACACCAGCTCCGGGCAGCGCCACGCAGACCAGGTTTTTACCTTCGGAGCTTTCCCATGTCTGCACTATTCAACGCGACCGCCCTGGTCGTTCCGTTTGAGAACCTGAGAATGACTGACGTCGAGGCGGTTGGCGGCAAGAACGCCAGCCTCGGCGAGATGATTTCTCAATTGCCCACCGGCGTACGCGTGCCGACGGGCTTTGCCACCACCGCGCACGCGTTCCGCCAGTTCCTCGCCCATGCCGGGCTCGGCGAGCGCATCCAGTCGCGGCTGTCGACGCTGGACACCGAAGACGTGCGCGCGCTGGCGTTGGCTGGCGCCGAGATCCGCGGCTGGATCGAGGCGCAGCCGTTTCCGCCCGAACTCGACAAGGCCGTGACCGAGGCCTTCGCGACCTTGTCGGCCGGTGCGCCCGAGGCGTCGTTTGCCGTGCGTTCGTCGGCCACTGCAGAAGATCTGCCGGACGCTTCGTTCGCCGGTCAGCAGGAGACCTTCCTCAACGTGGTCGGCATCCAGGATGTGCTGCACAAGATGAAGGAAGTCTTCGCCTCGCTGTACAACGACCGTGCGATCAGCTACCGGGTGCACAAGGGATTCGCCCATGACGTGGTGGCCCTGTCTGCCGGTGTGCAGCGCATGGTGCGCTCCGACCTGGCAGCCGCAGGCGTGATGTTCACGATCGATACCGAGTCTGGCTTTGAAGACGTGGTCTTCATCACCTCCAGCTACGGCCTGGGCGAGACCGTGGTGCAGGGAGCGGTCAACCCCGACGAGTTCTACGTGCACAAGCCGATGCTCGCGGCCGGCAAGCGCGCGGTGATCCGGCGCAACCTCGGCTCCAAGCTGCTGCAGATGGAATTCGCGACGCCCGCCGAGAAGGCCGCCAGCGGCAAGCTGGTGAAGACCACCGACGTGCCGACCGAGCAGCGCAACCGCTATTCGCTGACCGATGCCGAGGTGGAGCAGCTGGCCCGCTACGCGCTGGTGATCGAGAAGCACTATGGCCGCGCGATGGACATCGAGTGGGGCAAGGACGGCACCGACGGCCAGCTCTACATCCTGCAGGCGCGCCCCGAGACGGTGAAGAGCCAGCAGGCCGGCAAGGCCGAGCTGCGCTACAAGCTCAAGGGCAAGAGCAACGTGCTGGCCGAGGGCCGCGCGATCGGCCAGAAGATCGGCACCGGCCCGGTCCGTCTGGTGCACAACATCAGCCAGATGGACGAGGTGCAGGCCGGCGACGTGCTGGTGACCGACATGACCGATCCGAACTGGGAGCCGGTGATGAAGCGCGCCAGCGCCATCGTGACCAACCGCGGCGGGCGCACCTGCCACGCGGCCATCATCGCGCGTGAACTCGGCATTCCGGCCGTCGTGGGCTGCGGCGACGCCACCGAGCGGCTGAAGACCGGCACGCTGGTCACGGTCAGCTGCTCTGAAGGCGATACCGGCTTCATCTACGACGGCCTGCTGGAGACCGAGGTCACCGAAGTGCAGCGCGGCGCGATGCCCAAGATCAAGACCAAGATCATGATGAACGTCGGCAACCCGCAGCTGGCGTTCGACTTCTGCCAGCTGCCCAACGAGGGCGTGGGCCTGGCGCGGCTCGAGTTCATCATCAACAACAACATCGGCGTGCATCCGAAGGCCATCCTCGACTACCCGAACATCGACGCCGACCTGAAGAAGGCGGTCGAGTCGGTGGCGCGTGGCCATGCGTCGCCGCGCGCCTTCTACGTCGACAAGGTGGCCGAGGGTGTGGCCACGATCGCCGCGGCGTTCTGGCCCAAGCCGGTGATCGTGCGGCTGTCCGACTTCAAGTCGAACGAGTACCGCAAGCTGATCGGCGGCAGCCGCTACGAGCCTGAAGAAGAAAACCCGATGCTGGGCTTTCGCGGCGCGGCGCGCTATATCAGCGCCGACTTTGGCGAGGCCTTCGCGATGGAATGCCAGGCGCTGACGCGTGTGCGCATGGAGATGGGCTTGACCAACGTGCAGGTGATGGTGCCGTTCGTGCGCACGTTGAAGCAGGCCGAGAAGGTGACCGACCTGCTCGGCAAGCACGGCCTGAAGCGCGGCAAGGACGACCTCAAGATCATCATGATGTGCGAGGTGCCGAGCAACGCGATCCTGGCGGCCGAGTTCCTCGAATACTTCGACGGGTTCTCGATCGGCTCGAACGACCTGACCCAGCTCACGCTCGGACTCGACCGCGACTCGGGGCTCGAGCTGCTGGCAGCCGATTTCGACGAACGCGATCCGGCGGTCAAGGCGATGCTGGTGCGGGCCATCAGTGCCTGCAAGTCGCAGGGCAAGTACGTCGGCATCTGCGGCCAGGGTCCGAGCGACCATCCCGACTTCGCCGAATGGCTGGCCGGGCAAGGCATCGATTCGATCTCGCTGAACCCCGATAGCGTGGTCGCGACCTGGCAGCGCCTCGCCACCTGAGCGGCAACGGGGCGGGCCTGCGCGCGCGGCTCAGGGCCGCAGCGCCTGCTCCAGCACGGCGCAGCGCTCCGCCCCCACCGCGTCGCGGATGCGTGGCACCAGCGCGAGCAACTGCTCGTAGCCGTTGGCCGATTCGACGGCCAGGTTCAGGCGCACGCCGCGCAGGCCCAGGCTGGCGACCAGCTGTGTGGCGATGGGGTATGCGCGCATGTACAGCGCCTCGGGCTGCAGCGGCGTTGCCGTTGCCGAGGGAGTCGTGCTTGGGGTCTGTGCAGTGGCCGTCGTGGAGGCTGGGGCCGGTGGGGTGGCCATGGCGGCCGCATCCGCCGCAGTGGGTGCCTGCAGCGCGGTGACGAATCCGCAGGCCGCCAGGTGTTCGAAATCCTCGGGGCCGATGCCCATGCCGGCCGTGGCGTCGATGACCGCCTGCATCGGGCGTTTGCCGTCGATCAGGATGAACGCGGCACGTTGCCGGGCCGAGATGTCTTTCGCCCTTTCCTTGAACGCACGCTGCCCCAGCTCGGTCTTCATGTAGATCGTCATCGGCGCCTCCTTGCGCATGCTACTACGCATGCACGGGCCCGGGCGAGCCCGGTATGCACGGTGCGCGGCATCCCGGCGCCTGCCGGTCGCTGTGTCACACTGCGCGTCGCGCGCTGCGGTGCGTCCCTCGCCAGCAATGGCGTTTCGATGTCGATCTGATCGTCTGACACCTGGGTGCCTGTGCAGGAACACCAACATCCGAACCGGTTGCGCATCGGCCTGCTGGCGCTGTGGGCCGCGCTGTCCTTCGGCGTGGTGTTCTTCGCACGCGAGCTCAATTTCGTGGTGGGGGGCTGGCCGGTCAACTACTGGTTCTGTGCCCAGGGCGCCGTGCTCGGCTTCATTGCGATCGTCGCGTGTTACGCGTGGCTGCGGCGCGGCGATGGCCACGCCCTGTCGGGCAACGCGCCCGATGCAATGGACGCGGGCTACGTGCGCAGGCTGCACCGGACGTTCGGTGCCTATGTGCTGCTGCTGCTGTTGTTCCTGGCGGTGATGGCGCTGGCCGAACGGGCCGGCCTGTCGCGTTACTGGATCGGCGGCATCTTCCTGTTCTCGAGCCTGGCGCTGTACGCGAGCATCGGCATCTACTGCCGCACCTCGGATGCCGCGGAGTACTACGTGGCGGGCCGGCGCATCCCCGCGGTCTACAACGGCATGGCGACAGCGGCCGACTGGATGAGCGCCGCCTCGTTCATCTCCCTGTCGGGCGGTCTGTACCTGCAGGGCTTCTCGGGGTCGGAGTCGCAGGCGGGGGGCCTGGCCTACATCATGGGCTGGACCGGTGGTTTCTGCCTGGTGGCGCTGCTGATCGCACCGGCGTTGCGCAAGCTCAACCTCTACACCTTGCCGGACTACTTCGGCGTGCGGTTCGGCGGCCGCTGGCCGCGGCTGATGGCGGCGCTGGCGGCGGTGTTGTGCTCCTTCACCTACGTGGTGGCGCAGATCTATGGCGTGGGGCTGATCACCTCGCGCATCACCGGGGTGCAGTTCGAGATCGGCATCCTGCTCGGCCTCGGCGGCGTGCTGGTGTGTTCGTTCCTGGGCGGCATGCGTGCGGTGACGTGGACCCAGGTGGCGCAGTACATCATCCTGATCCTGGCGTTCCTGATCCCGGTGTCCTGGCTGGCCTACAAGCAGCTCGGCAACCCGCTGGCGCCGCTGGTGTACGGCCAGCAACTCGAAAAGATCGCCGCGCTGGAGCGCGAACGCCTGGACTCGCCGGCCGAACGCGCCGTCGTGGCCGAATACGCGCGCCGTGCGGTGGCCTACGAGCAGATGCTGCGCGACGTGCCTGCGGCCCTGGCCCAGGAACGCGAGGCGGCCCAGGCCCGGCTGCGCCAGCTGAAAGCCGAAGGTGCCGAGCCATCGATGGTGCAGGCTGCCAGCCGCGAACTCGCGGCCTTGCCGAAGGACGTGCCGGCCGCGCGCGAGCGCTGGACGCGCGCCATGCAGGACAACCTCGAGCGCTCGCGGCCGCTGGGCGGGGTGGCCTTGCAGGCGCAGCCGTTTGCCGGCGACCCCGACGGGTCGGAGCGTGAGCGTGACGCGTTCCACAGTTCGCGCCTGAACTTCATGGCGCTGATGTTGTGCCTGATGCTCGGCACCGCCGGGCTGCCGCACCTGCTGACGCGGTTCTACACCACGCCGTCGGTGGCGGCCACACGCAGTTCGGTGGCGTGGTCGCTGCTGTTCATCTCGCTGCTCTACGTGGCGGCCCCGGCGCTGGCGGTGCTGGTCAAGTACGAGGTGCTGAGCCAGCTCGTCGGGCAGAGCTTCGACAACCTGCCGAAGTGGATCGCGCAGTGGGCCCAGGTCGATCCTTCTCTCATCGCGGTGAGCGACGTCAACGGCGATCGGGTGCTGCAGTTTTCCGAGATCAAGCTTGGCGCCGACATCATCATGCTGGCCACGCCCGAACTGGGCGGCTTGCCCTACGTGATCTCGGGCCTGGTCGCGGCCGGCGGGCTGGCGGCGGCGCTGTCTACGGCCGACGGGCTGCTGCTGACGATGGGCAATGCGCTGGCCTACGATGTCTATTTCCGTGGTGCGCAGCGGCGGGTCAGTGCGATCTACTGGGTGATGTTCTCGAAGTTCGCGCTGCTGATGGTGGCGCTGGCCGCCGCTTATGTGGCGGCCCTGCGCTCCGCCGACATCCTGTACCTGGTGTCGGCCTCGTTCTCGCTGGCCGCGGCGATCTTCTTTCCCGCGCTGGTGTTCGGCATCTTCTGGCAGCGCACCTCGCGGGCGGGGGTGGTGGCCGGCATGCTGGCCGGCATGTGCGTCACCGTGTACTACATGGTCATCCACATGGCCTCGGTGCGGGCCACGCTGGGGCTGGCGGGGTCAGGGCTGTGGTTCGGCATCCAGCCGGTGTCGGCGGGCGTGTTCGGCGCGCCTGCCAGCGCGGTGGTGATCTGGCTGGTCAGCCTGGTGACCCGGCCGGAACCGCCGGAGCAGGCGCTGGATGCTCTCGAACGCCAGGCTGCGCTATAATCGTCGGCTTTGCCTTGCCACACCGCCATGGGTGGGCCTGCGCGATGGGTGATTTCACCTGCCGCGCACGGCGCATCCGCTGGACGCAGCGGGTGGCTTTAACCCCAAGGAGAGTCCATGCGTCACTATGAAATCATTCTCATGATCCATCCGGATCAGAGCGAACAGGTTCCCGCCATGCTGGAACGCTACAAGGCCATGATCGTGGCCGGCGGTGGCAAGATCCACCGGGTCGAAGACTGGGGCCGTCGCCAGCTGACCTACATGATCAACAAGCTCGCCAAGGCGCACTACCTGTGCGTGAACATCGAGGCCGATCAGGCCGTGATGGCCGAACTCGAGCATGCCTTCAAGTTCAACGACGCCGTACTGCGCCACCTGACGGTACAGATGAAGAAGGCCGAAACCGGCCCGTCGTCGATGATGAAGACGGTCGAACGCGAAGAAGCGCGCAAGACCCAGCAAGCCGAGTACGCAGCCCACTGACGAACACGTACGGCGCAAGCCGGGTGAGGCCGAATGAATCGAGTCGATTTGACGGCCACCATCGCAGAGGTCAAGGCCCTGCGTTACACCCCGGCGGGAGTGCCCGCTCTGGATCTGCTGCTCGACCACGAGTCGCAGACCATGGAGTCAGGGCAAGCCAGGCAGGTCAGGGCGTCGGTGAAGGCAGTGGCCTTCGGCGCCGTGGCCGAGCGGATACGGAAGCAGGCGGTCGGCAGTAGCTGGCGCTTCTCCGGTTTCCTGGCAACCCCCCGCGCCGGCAAGAACGTCGTGCTGCATGTAGAAGAGTTTCAACCAGATTAATTCAGGAGTCCCATCATGGCCGGACCAAGACGTTTCAACAACAAGGACAAGCGCCCCAAGCGCAACACGCAATCGCTGCTGTTCAAGCGCAAGCGCTTCTGCCGCTTCACCGTGACCGGTGTCGAGCAGATCGACTACAAGGACATCGACACGCTGCGTGATTTCATCGCCGAAAACGGCAAGATCATCCCGGCGCGCCTGACCGGCACCCGTGCCTTTTTCCAGCGTCAGCTCAACACGGCCATCAAGCGTGCGCGTTTCCTCGCGATGCTGCCGTACAGCGACCAGCACCGCATCTAAAGGGGCAAGAACATGCAAATCATCCTGCTCGACAAGGTCGTGAACCTCGGCAATCTCGGTGAGATCGTCAAGGTCAAGGACGGCTATGCCCGCAACTTCCTGATCCCGTCCGGCCGTGCCCGCCGTGCAACCGCCGCCGCCAAGGTCGAATTCGAAGCCAAGCGCGCCGAACTCGAGAAGGCGGCAGCTGCCAAGCTGGCCGAAGCCAAGACCCAGGGCGAGAAGCTGGCTGGCACGTCGCTCAAGCTGACCCAGAAGGCCGGCGTCGACGGTCGCCTGTTCGGCTCGGTCACGAACGCGGACATCGCCGAAGAGCTGAACAAGCAAGGCTACAAGGTTGCCAAGTCGCAAGTGCGCATGCCCAACGGCCCGGTCAAGGTCGTCGGCGACAGCACCGTCAGCGTGGCCCTGCACACCGATGTGGTGGTCGAGGTCAACGTGTCGGTCTACGGCGAAACGGCCTGATCGGCCGATCGTCACGAGGCCGCCGGGCGTGATGCCCGGCGGCCTTTTTCATTGGGGCTTGCGTTGCGCGCGAATGCACAGGCTATCCGGCGCAAAATCACAGCTGCCCCACCGCTTATCCACAGACTTGTCCGATGACGGCGCGGCCTCCGCGCCGTAGCATCGCCGGTCCGCTTGAAGGATCCCCCAACACATGTCAGCCGCCTTGTTCAGCGTCGACGATGGTCCGCAGGACCGTCAGATCGCGCAGCTGCGCATTCCCCCGCATTCGATCGAGGCCGAGTCCAGCGTCCTGGGTGGGCTGTTGCTGGACAACACCGCCTGGGACCGTGTCGGCGACCTGCTGAAGGACAACGACTTCTACCGTTACGAGCACCGGCTGATCTTTGTGTCGGTGCGCGATCTCGTGAACGCCAACAAGCCGGCCGACGTGATCACCGTGTACGAGCAATTGCAGGGCATCGGCAAGTCCGACGAGATCGGTGGCCTGGCCTACCTCAATTCGCTGGCGCAGTACGTGCCCAGCGCCAGCAACATCCGGCGATATGCCGAGATCGTGCGAGAGCGGGCGATCCTGCGCAAGCTGGTCACTGCCAGCGACGAGATTGCGACCAACGCGTTCAACACGCAGGGCAGGGCGGTCGACAAGATCCTCGACGAGGCCGAACAGAAGATCTTCAACATCGGCGAAGAAGGCGCGCGCAACAAGCAGGGCTTCCAGGCGATGGACTCGCTCGTGGTCGAGCTGCTGGACCGCGTCCAGGAGATGGCCGACAACCCGAACGACATCACCGGCGTGCCGACGGGCTTCTACGACCTCGACCGCATGACCTCGGGCCTGCAGGCCGGCGACATGATCGTGCTGGCCGCGCGCCCGTCGATGGGCAAGACCGCGTTTGCCATCAACATCGCCGAACACGTGGCGCTGCACGAAGGCCTGCCGGTCGCGGTGTTCTCGATGGAAATGGGTGCGTCGCAGCTGGCGGTGCGGATCGTCGGCTCGATCGGCCGCATCGACCAGGGGCATCTGCGCACCGGCAAGCTGACCGACGACGAATGGCCGCGGCTGACCGAAGCCATCGAGAAGCTGCGCAACGTGTCGCTGCACATCGACGAAAGCCCGGGCCTCACGCCCAGCGAACTGCGCGCCAACGCACGGCGGCTGGCACGCCAATGCGGCAAGCTCGGACTGATCGTGGTCGACTACCTGCAGCTGATGAGCGGCTCGTCGAGCAACGAAGAAAACCGCGCGACCGAACTCGGCGAGATCTCGCGGGGCCTGAAGATGCTGGCGCGCGAACTGCAATGCCCGGTGATCGCGCTGTCGCAGCTGAACCGCAGCGTGGAGCAGCGGCCCGACAAGCGCCCGATGATGAGCGACTTGCGCGAGTCCGGCGCCATCGAGCAGGATGCCGACATCATCATGTTCATCTACCGCGACGAGTACTACACCAAGGACGCCTGCAAGGAGCCCGGGGTCGCCGAGATCATCATCGCCAAGCAGCGGAACGGCCCGACCGGCACCGTGAAACTCGCGTTCCTGCGCAACATCACGAAGTTTGAGAGCCTGGCCGCCGGGTCGGGGGATTACTGATGTCGCAGCCTTCCCATGTTGTTCCGTCCATCCCGGACCAGGCCGAAATCGAGGCCGCGGCCCAGCGTCTGCTGAGCGGCCCTGCCGGCTTCCTGCGCCAGACGCCGTTGTGGAAACTGCCCGGCGCGGCGCTGGGCATTGCCTGTGCCGAAGTCTGGCTGAAGCTCGAGCACCAGCAGGTGTCGGGCAGCTTCAAGGCGCGTGGCATGCTGCATCGGCTGCTCGCCCAGCCGATCCCGGCGAGCGGCGTGATCGTGGCCTCCGGCGGCAATGCCGGCATCGCCACCGCGGCCGCGGCGCGTGCCCTGGGCGTGCGCTGTGAAGTGTTCGTGCCCACGGTGTCGTCGGCGGCCAAGCAGGCCCGGCTGCGGGCGCTGCAGGCGGACGTGGTGGTGACCGGCGACGCCTATTCCCAGGCGCTGGAGGCCTGCCTCGAGCGCCAGCGTGTGACGGGCGCGCTGCTGACACATGCCTACGACCAGCCCGAGGTCGTGTCCGGCGCCGGCACCCTGGCGCGCGAGATCGAGCAGCAAGGCGGCGTGCCCGACAGCGTGCTGGTCAGCGTGGGCGGCGGCGGCCTGATCGCCGGCATCTCGGCCTGGTTCGCGCAGCGCGCCAGCACCATCGCGCTCGAGCCTGCATTGGCGCCCACGCTGTACCGCGCGCGGGAAGCCGGCACGCCGGTCGACGCCGACGTCGGCGGTATCGCGGCCGACTCCCTGGGGGCGCGACGCATCGGTGCGATCGCGTGGGGCGTCACGCAGCGCCATGTGCATGCGGCGCTCCTGCTCGACGACGGCGCCATCCGCGCCGCGCAGCAGTGGCTGTGGCGTGAACTGCACCTGGCCGTCGAGCCGGCGGCTGCGTTGGGCCTGGCCGCACTGCAATGCGGTGCCTACCGTCCGCGGCCTGACGAACGCGTGTGCCTGGTGGTGTGCGGCGGCAACGTGGACCCGGCTACGCTGGCCTGAACAGCGGGGTCGTCTCGAGCGCGCCGCCGCCGCCTGGCGCGGCGCCTCTAGGGCAAATCCGAAGGCCGCGCCACGTCGGCAGCCGTTAGACTCGCGGCCTTGTTCGGAGACACACCATGCGCCATCTCGTCCTCACCCTGCTTGCAGCTCCCGTGCTGGCCGCCACTCCGTCCGCCTGGGCGCAGGGCAGCTGTGCCAACCGCGGCGACCTCGACGCGATCTACTGCGATGCCAACAAGGACATGCTGGCCGACGCGCCCACCGACCCCTCGAAGTACAAGAACCCCAATACGCTGATCTTCACCTATACCCCGGTCGAAGACCCCGCCAAGTACGAAAACGTCTTCAAGCCGTTCACCGACTACCTGGCCCAGTGCACCGGCAAGAAGGTGCAGTTTTTCCAGGTGCAGAGCAATGCAGCCGAGATCGAGGCCATGCGCTCGGGCCGCCTGCACGTGGCGGGTTTCTCCACCGGCCCAACCGTGTTCGCGGTCAACAAGGCCGGCGCCATCCCGTTCGCGGTGAAGGGCGATGCCAAGGGTTACCAGGGCTACAACCTGATCACCATCGTCAAGAAGACCAGCGCCTTCCAGAAGCCCGCCGACCTGAAGGGCAAGAAGGTCGCGCATACCGCGCCCTCGTCGAACTCCGGCCATCTGGCACCGGTGGCACTGCTGCCGGCCGAAGGGCTGACCCCGGGCAAGGACTACGAGATCAAGTACTCGGGCAAGCATGATCAGTCGGTGATGGGCGTGCAGGTCGGCGACTACGATGCCGCCCACGTGGCCAGCGATGTCTTCGAACGCATGGCCGAGCGCGGCCAGATCAAGGAAGACGACTTCCGCGTCATCTACCGCAGCCAGAAGTTCCCGACCTCGTCGTTCGCGTATGCCTACGACCTCGAGCCGGCCCTGGCCAAGAAGATGGTGCAGTGCTTCTACGACTTCCGCTACCCGGCCACGATGCAGAAGGATTTCGACGGCGCCGACCGCTTTGTGCCGATCACCTACGCGAAAGACTGGGACGTCGTGCGCACCGTCGACAAAGCAGCCGAGGCCATGAAGTCCGCCGAGAAGAAGTAGGCGGCAACCCGCGTGGCACTGCTTGAACTCAAGGGACTGCAGAAGGAATACGTCGCCGGCAAGCCGGTGCTCCGCGGCATCGACCTTCAGCTCGGTGGCACGCAGCTCGTCGCCATCATCGGGCCCAGCGGAACCGGCAAGTCGACGCTGATCCGCTGCATCAACCGCCTGGTCGACCCGACGGCCGGGCAGATCCTGTTCGACGGCGTCGATCTGGCGCAGGTGCAGGGCCGTGCACTGCGCGAGGCGCGGCGCCGCATCGGCATGGTGTTCCAGGAATACAACCTGGTCGAGCGCCTGAGCGTGATGGAAAACCTGCTCACCGGCCGCCTGGGCTACATCAGCCCCTGGAACGCCTGGCGCCGCAACTTCGCCGCTGACGACATCCGCCGCGCCTGGGAGATGCTCGAGGTGGTTGGCCTGCAAGACTTCGCCAACCAGCGCGCCGATTCGCTGTCGGGTGGCCAACGCCAGCGCGTGGGCATCTCGCGCGCCGTGATGCAGCACCCCGCGCTGCTGCTGGCGGACGAGCCCACCTCGTCGCTCGACCCGAAGACCTCGGTCGAGATCATGGAGCTGCTGCGCCGCATCGCGGTCACCAAGAACATCCCCGTCATCGTCAACATGCACGATGTCGAGCTGGCCCGGCGTTTTGCCGACCGCATCATCGGCATGAGTGGCGGACAGGTGGTCTTCGACGGTACCGGTGCTGACCTGGGCGACGGCATGCTGCGCAAGATCTACGGCGGCGAGCACTGGCTCTAGGCCGGCACCCGATCCCCGCCATGCAGCTGTCCGACGTCCGCCCCTTCCGGGCCAGCACCTCCACCAGACTTGCGTGGCTGGCCTTTGCGCTCGTGTTCGTCTGGGCGGTGTCGCGCATCGACCTGACCTGGACGCGTTTCCTGGTCGGCCTGGAAGCCGCGTCGAAGTTCGTGCACCGCATGCTGCCGCCGATCTTCGAGCCGCGTGCCGAGTTGCTGAAAGGCATCGCCGAAAGCATCGAGATGGCGATTCTCGCGTCTGCACTCGGCGTGCTGCTGTCGGTGCCCATCGCGGTGCTGGCGGCGCGCAACCTGATGCCCGCGGCCATCACGTGGCCGGTGCGCTTCTTCATCACGCTGTGCCGCACTTTCCATCCTGTGATCGTGGCGATCCTGTTCGTCAAGGCGGTCGGCTTCGGCGCGTTGGCCGGTGTGCTGGCGCTCACGGTGGCCTCGATCGGCTTCCTAGGCAAGCTGTGCGCCGAGGCCATCGAAGAGATATCGATGAAGCAGATCGAAGCCGTGCGGGCCACCGGCGCGCCGTTCTTCAGCGTGCTGACCTTCGCGGTGCTGCCGCAGATCCTGTACCGCCTGATCGGCTTCATCGCGTACGAGACCGATTCGAACCTGCGCAACTCCACGATGATCGGCATCGTCGGCGCCGGTGGCATCGGCGGCACCTTGTTCTCGGCGTTCCAGCGCTACGACTACGACTTCGTGCTCGGCATCGTGCTGTGCATCATCGCGCTGATCGCCCTGGGCGAAGGCCTGCAACTGGTGGTGAAGAAAGTGTTCCGGCAATGAGCGCGGTTGCGGCCAACCCGGTCGAAGCCCGCGTCTGGCAGCGCTTCACCCGCGCCGAGCGCTGGCAGCGCTGGCTGGTGTTTGCCGCCTGCGCGCTGGTGATCGGCGTGTCGTTTCGCGCCGTCGACGTCAACGCCGAGTTCCTGCCCGACGCGCCCGCGCAGATGCAGGATCTGCTGGTGCGCATGTGGCCGGTGCGCTGGGATGCCTACCAGGGCGAGGTACATGCGGCGCTGGTCGACACGCTGGCCATCTCGTTGATGTCCACGGTGATGGGCTTGATCCTGGCCACACCGGTGGGCTTTCTGGCGGCGCGCAACGTCAACAGGATCTGGTGGCTCAACGCCATCGCACGCGGCATCCTGATCGCCACGCGTTCGGTGTCGACCTTGCTGTGGGCCCTGTTCTTCGTTGCGATGTTCGGCCCCGGCGCTTTGGCGGGCACCTGCGCCATCGCCTTCCACTCGATCGGCTTCATCGGCAAGATGCTGAGCGAGGCACTGGAGGAATCCAGCAAAGGAACGATCGAGGCCCTGGTGTCGACCGGCGCGCCCTGGTACAGCCGCATCCTCTACGGGTACTGGCCGCAGGTGGCCCCTGCGTTCTGGTCGGTCGCGCTGTTCCGGTGGGACATCAACGTGCGCGAATCGGCCGTGCTCGGTCTGGTGGGCGCAGGTGGCATCGGCATGGCGCTGAATTCGGCGATCGACGTGTTCGAGTGGGACAAGGTCGCCTTGATCCTGTTCACGATCTTCGTTGTGGTCGCCGTGTCTGAAGTCGCCGTCACACAGCTGCGCAAACGTCTGATCTGATGGCCGGCCCGGTTGCCGGTGGCGGGGGATGCCAATCTAGAATCGCCCCATGCTGGACATCACCCTTCTGAGAAAAGACCTCGACGGCGTCATCGCGCGCCTCGAGACGCGCAAGACCCCGCAGGCCTTCCTCGATGTCGAGGCCTTCAAGGCCCTCGAGACCGAACGCAAGACCCTGCAGACACGCACCGAAGAGCTGCAGGCACGCCGCAACAGCCTGAGCAAGCAGATCGGCCAGCTGAAGGCCAAGGGCGAGAGCGCCGACGCGGTCATGGCCGAGGTCAATGCGCTGAAGGCCGAACTCGATGCGTCGGCCGCACGGCTCGACCAGTTGCAGCCCGAACTGCAGACCCTGCTGCTGGCGGTGCCCAACCTGCCGCACGAGAGCGTGCCGGTCGGCGCCGACGAACACGGCAACGTCGAGCTGCGTCGCTGGAGCCCGCAGGGGCTGGCACCGCGCACGCTGGACTTCGCACCCAAGGACCACGTCGATCTGGGCGAGCCGCTGGGCCTCGACTTTGAAACCGGCGTCAAGCTGTCCGGCTCGCGCTTCACCGTGATGAAAGGCCCTATCGCCCGGCTGCACCGTGCGCTGGCGCAGTTCATGCTCGATGTACAGACACAGGAGCACGGCTACACCGAATGTTACGTGCCCTACGTCGTCAACGCGGCCACGCTGCAGGGCACGGGCCAACTGCCCAAGTTCGAAGGCGACCTGTTCGCGGCCAAGAAGGGCGGGCAGGAAGGCGAAGAGGTGCCCGACCACACGGCGCTGTACCTGATCCCGACCAGCGAAGTGCCGCTGACGAATTTCGTGCGCGACGAGATCGTGCCGATGGCTGACCTGCCGATCCGCCTTACGGCCCACACGCCATGCTTCCGCTCCGAAGCCGGCAGCGCCGGGCGCGACACGCGCGGCCTGATCCGCCAGCACCAGTTCGACAAGGTCGAGATGGTGCAGATCGTCCATCCCGACACCAGCTACCAGGCGCTGGACGAGATGACCGGCCACGCCGAGGCCGTGCTGCAGAAGCTCGGCCTGCCCTACCGCGTGATGTGCCTGTGCACCGGCGACATGGGCTTTGGCGCCACGCGCACGCACGACCTCGAAGTCTGGCTGCCGGCGCAGAACACCTACCGCGAGATCAGCTCGGTCTCGAACTGCGAGGCCTTCCAGGCGCGCCGCCTGCAGGCCCGCTTCAAGAACGCGCAAGGCAAGAACGAATGGGTGCACACGCTGAACGGCTCGGGCCTGGCGGTGGGCCGCACCCTGGTGGCGGTGCTTGAGAACTACCAGAACGCCGACGGGTCGGTCACCGTACCGGAGGCGCTGCGCCCGTATCTCGGCGGCATCCACGTTCTGGGCTGAACGGTCCGCGGTCCGGCGCCAAAACGGCCGCCGAGGACTGCTAGAATACCGCCTTCGCGCTGGCTGACGAGCTACCGGTCAGCGCTGATCAAGACACCTGGAGAGGTGGCAGAGTGGCCGAATGTACCTGACTCGAAATCAGGCGTACCGCAAGGTACCGTGGGTTCGAATCCCACCCTCTCCGCCATCCAGTCTTGTCCGAACTGGAATTCCAGTTCGCATGACGGACTCCCCCCGCGTACGACCCCAGGTTGGCGCTCTCTGAGAGATGCGACGCGGGCGTTTCCGATGCGATCGACCCCTCACTCTCTCCGCTCCCTGTTTTCGCCATTACGGTTGTGGTGGATGGCTGAAGTCGCCTCAAACAACGTCGTGATTAGACGCTTCTATGCGGTTCATGCACCCACATAGCACGACGTATATCGCGAGGGCGCTGGTGAGCGCGCCGCTGAACTTCGTCGACAACGCTCACGATCGCGTTAGTGCTGCGCCGAACGACACCAAGTGCACGTGAGCGCGCGGTCTATCGCGATACGAGCGGTTGCCACCAGCGTAGCCAAGTGACCGTGATCGCAATACGGCGGAGTCTTACAAATGCGGCGAATCGCGCGATGGAGAATCTGCGCGCCCGTTGTCCATTGCAAGAAGCGATTCAATGAAATACCCAATCGATCTCGACTTGCTGCGTCGAATTGATCGCGAATTGCCTTACCTTACCGTCGATGACTAAGAGATCGCATCGATATTTGAATTGATGGGTTTCAAGCTGGTGGACGCGACGCTTCCGGACAAAGATATCAATGGTCAGTACGTCGGGCCTGCGATAGTTCGGCGCATTCGCCCGCGGGGTTCTGCTGCTCTTAAAAACGATGGCGACACCATGCTTTGATCTCGGACAGCAGCAGCCCGGGTCATGCTGAGGTTGGTCACCGTCACGGCCATTCAAATGACCAAGTGCATTGACATCCGATGCATCTAAGCGTCCATCATAGGCGCGCTATCCCCACTTTTAGCGCGCCGAATTACAGATGCATCGGCTTATCATTAAGGCAATGCTCACGCAAATCCAAGAACTGTTAGTGAGGACTCCGCGACTAAAAGCGAAAGACATCGCGTTGGCGCTCCACCTCGACAAGCACCAGGTAAATCAGATCTTGCACGCGACGAGTGAGTTGTTCGTTCAGGACGACACCTATGCTTGGTCGATCAGACCTGAAGTTTGCCTCAACATTCCAATCGGCAACGGAAACTGGATCAGGAGCGGAGATTTTGAGAGGGCGTTGTGCAGAGCCGGGTCTCCGCTGGTGTCTGGGGCGCGCTGGGTCGTTTTCACTTTAGCTGAATCATCCAAGCTGCTATTGGACGCATTGGCCCGGTTGCTGGCGATGTCCAATCAACTTGCTGATGCCGGGAAAACGGTTGTGCTGGATTTTTCTCAATGCGAAGGCACATTGAGCTATTTGGACCGAGCTGGCTTTATCCGTCACCTTGATTCACGCGTCCAAATTCTGCCCGAGCGACCCGAAGGCTTGAAATCGCAAGTTTACGAAGGCAACAACGAGGGTCTGGTCGAGTTGCGCAAGATCGATATCGAGTCGCCTAACCAAGATATTCCTCGGCAACTGCGCGAGGCCTTTGTCAGCTATGCCGGCGAGGCTTATTCAGTGCCAGCACTGACTGTAATTGGAGAGTTATTCGGAAACGTTGGCGAGCACTCGGGTACGCGATTGCCGGGACTGGCTGGCTTGCAACGGTACAAACGATCAAAAGACCGAGGACGCATCCAGACGGTTATCTCAGACAGCGGCCTGGGCGTCGTTGGAACGCTGGAGCCGGTGCTGGTCGAGAAGTATCCCAAGGTCGCTAAGGAGTTGAGGCGAGAACAAGGCCATCTCGGCATAGCCCTCCTTAAGAGGATATTTTCGAAAGGCGGACTTACCCGAAAGCGCGATGGCGGCGTGGGGATGTTTGCGTCAGGCCAAGCTGCTGAAAAACATAACGCGACCATCACAATCCGGCAATCAGACTTCGAGTTTCGTGTGCGTTGGCAAAACGGTGTCTCCAATTTTTCGGAGTCGCTGAACCTTGTGCGACTAGACGGCACGCACGTCTGCGTAGATTTCGATTTGACAAGACAACCCTGAACAGGTTAAATCCGTAAAATGAAGCAGACGTCTATCGTCGTGGAACTTTGCAAGCTCACTACTTCAGATTCTCCGTTTGGAACTGTCGAAGGCAAAGAGGTATTCCGCAAACTCTCCGACTTCGTCGAGTCGCACCAGAACATCAACATTTTCGGCATTTCGCTGGCGGGCATCGCCGCGACTGATGCGTCATTCCCCCGTGAAAGCGTCGTTTCGCTGGCCAAGCAGTTGCGCGGTGAGAAGGGCTTTTTCCTGACGGCCATTGCCAACAAGGATATCCAGGACAACTGGCACTACGCGGCGCGGGCCAAGGAACAGCCCCTCATCGTGTGGAAGAACGAGTCCTTCAATGTGATTGGCCCGGAGTTGAACGCATCGACCAGCGCACTCTTGGAATACGTGCTTCGAAGCCCCGACGGTGTGCGAGCCGCAGAGGCGGCCGCTGACTTGGAAATTTCACTCCAAAACGCAAGCACGCGCCTCAAGAACCTTGTCACCCAAGGCTACATTGACCGAGTATCCGAGGTCGCTGACACTGGCGGCGTCGAGTACCGCTACGCAGCCATCCACTGATCTGATTAAACTGGTTTTGTTAACCAGAATTTTTATGATATAGTGAGACACACGTCTGGACGAGTTGGCTCGCCCGGTGTTCAACAGCTTCATTGAAGCAGAATGTGATCGCTATGAATGATACGAAGTTCATCGTCTTGGACGAACATTTCGCGGAACGCGAAATCGATCTCCAAGACCACAAAGTTACCGGCGCGCAGATCGTGGCGGCAGCTGGCTTCCGTTCCCCGGAACAGGTCATCGTGCTGCAGCAACTGACGACCGGGGCACTTCTCGATGTGGGCCCGGACGAGTCCGTGGATCTCCGCGCGACTGGCATCGAACGGTTTTTCGTGATGGAAGGCGATGCGACTTATCGCTTCGTCCTGGACGGACTGAAGATGCAGTGGCCGCGTCGCACGATTCTCGCGGATGCACTGCGCCGCCTGGCCGGTAAGGACGAGCGCTTCGTGGTGGTCCACGAACTGGACACGGTGGCCGATCGCACGTTGGATCTGGACACGGCGGTCGAACTCGGCCCCGAGGGCGTTGAACGGTTTAAGACGGTCGTGAAGTCAGGCACCTTGATCTACGTCAACACGCACGAGCACCGCGTGCATGAGGACGAGCTCGGATATGACGCGGTAGTCCGACTGGCCTATCCCCAAGGTCCTTTCAGCGAAGAGTGGGCCTACACCGTGACTTACTCGTATGCGCATGGCGGCGGCGGAGAATTGGTCACCGGTGGCAAACCTGTAAAGGTCAAGAAGGAGATGTCCTTTGTCGTCGGCCGCTCCAATCGTTCTTAGTCCGGATCTGCAACGGCTCGCCACTGAGTTTGAGGTGGAGATCCGGGTGGGAAACGGTGTGTTCTTGTTAGTCCACGGTGTGCCGTTCCTGGATGCATTGCGGACCATGCAGCGTGGTTCTCTTCTCACCCCGCTGGCGGTCGAGTTGGGCCAGGTCAGGCCGGGCGGTGGCGCCCACCAGGCCTGGCTGGTGGGTGGAGTTCCTCATGACGTCCATGGCGTGCC
Organism: Pseudorhodoferax sp.; assembly: GCA_965279475.1. GTDB lineage: Bacteria > Pseudomonadota > Gammaproteobacteria > Burkholderiales > Burkholderiaceae_C > Pseudorhodoferax. The sequence goes on along the minus strand of CBDIIA010000003.1, from coordinate 4,016,530 downwards.
GCTCAAGGGGATCATTTCTGCTGCAGGACGCCAGCAGTTGGCCGAGAACGTATGGGCGGACTGCGCTTTTTCCAGCAAGATCGATGGTCGCGACTACCCTGACTACCAGGCCAAGATGGCGCGTTACATCCAGCTGATTTCAGCACCAGCGCGCGAGCTTGACCCTACGGTGCAGATCGTGCAGCGCCCCATTAGCTGGCACATCGAAGATTCGCCGTTTCACTACACGGATACTGCGTCCAGTCGTGCCGGCTTCAGCGCGGTGTCTGCAAAGCTGCGGCGTTACCGGGTTGCCATTGTGGGGCTTGGCGGCACTGGCTCTTACATCGTCGACCTGATGTCCAAGTGCCCGGTCGAGGAGATTCATCTGTTCGACGGTGACCTGCAAAAACAGCACAACATGTTCCGTTCCCCCGGCGCTGTGAACTACTTTGACTTACTAGAGCCGACGAGCAAGGTTGACTACTATGCAAGGCGCTACGGCCAGTTCCGCCGCGGTGTGGTGCCGCACCATTGCTACATTGACGACCAGAACGTCGCTGAGTTGGCAGGATTCGATTTCGTGTTCGTCGCCGTGGACAAGGTTGCTGCACGCAAAACGATCTGTGAGTTCCTGCTGGCGCGCGGCGTCGCCTTCATCGACTGCGGCATGCATGTGGATATGGCGTCGGACCAGGCGTCGCTGTATGGCCAAGTCCGCACCACAATGTGCACGCCAGCGAAGCGGGATCACTTTGCGTCCAGGGTTCCTATCGCCGGCGACGACGGAGACGACATCTATGCGTCGAACATCCAGATCGTAGAGCTGAACTGCCTCAATGCAGTCATGGCGGTGTATCGCTGGAAGGTGCACTGCGGCTTCTACTTCGCCACCAACGCGCGCGAACACAACTTGGTGTTTGCGACTGATAGTGCCAATCTGGTGCAGGGTGATTTCCCATGAAGCAAAACCAGTTCACTGTGCAAAACGTGGTCTCGTTTCCACGGCCGCTGGATGAGGGAGTTCTGTATGTGTCGGACAGGTTCGCAGCATCAGCGCACAAGTGCGCCTGCGGATGTGGGAACGACGTCGTACTGGCATTGAACCCTGCGCAGTGGCAGCTTGCCAAGCATCCGGACGGCTCAGCCAGTCTCACCCCGTCCATCGACAATTCCAGCCTTCCCTGCCGATCCCACTATTGGTTTCGGCACGGCCGCGTCGACTGGTATCCAAGACTGACACATGCTGAGGCGATCAGAGCCCGAACGCGCGACCGCCAAGCGCGCGACAGTTATTTTCAGGAGCTGAACCAAGGCAACCACATCTTGGGACGTCTACGCAAATGGATCAACAGGTTCGTGCTTGGGCGCCGCTAAGCTGTAACTGTCCGACCCAGCGCTGTCCGGCTGATGTCGCACGGCTAGACGGCGACTGCATTGGCGACGGTGTGAACACCATAATCTACTTCAGACGAGCCGCAACATGTTGCAGTAGGTGGCGTTCGCTTTAATGGATTTTGCATTGCAGCTATCCAAAGACTTGAAGTGATAGCTATTGTTGGATAGACACAAGCGTGTTGCTTGGCCCTCAAGGGCAAAAACTCACTTTCTAGATCCACGCCTCTTGTTCCGCCTTTCGATCCTCTCGTTTCATGGCCTCGCACAATTCACGCAGTAACGCAGGAATCTCAGACCTCGCCAACAACGACTCAAGCATTCGATGGTCATGCTCATTTAGCGGCCAACGCTGAGTCGTAACCGCCCATTCCGATACTCCCATTCTGTGAGGCTCCCAAGCCAGGCCATGTGCCTCCCAGATGCTTCCGACGCCGCATGCGATGTCCACTCCAGCGGGATCCGCATCAGCGCTAATCCAGGCTGGAGCAGGCGCCATCTCGAGCAAATGCGCTATCGCATCCATCCAAGGCTTTGACGGTCGCCCCGGCATCCAAATCAGAGCAATGTCGGCAGGTCGATTCATCGCCTGACGTTCGAAACTAGCCCGGTTCTCAATCAGCCACCAGCGCGCCGGTGGCGATCCTCCACGCGCGCGCTGCAGATCTGCCAATGGAAGCCCCACACAGTGCAGCGGCGCAAGCTGCGCACGATGGTCATCCCAAATCAGTTCGAAGTCACCGGCAATCCACGCCACCGGAACAAATCGAAAAACTCGCAGGCGCTCGAGATCAAAACTGCTTTCCAACCAACGCCAGTCAGCATCTGAAAGTGCTTTCGTCGTTCCTCGCGCATGCAGCGCGAAATCACGCCGAGACCCCTCACGTCCCTCATCGTGCCAGGTCGCAAGAGACCTTAGCAACCCGAGCCTCAGCTCGAGCAAATCCAAACGTACCGAACTGTCCTCGCCAAGGCTTGCCGCGCATCGCTCAAGCTCGTCCTGAAGATCTGGATCTACCACACCCGCGGTATCCGAGCTGCTGCGGGACTGAACCCAAGATCGAGCAGCGCTAAGCATGTCTTGCCGCTGTTCAAGTCGTTGTCGAGGGCCAGAGACACTCAGCAATCGCTGCAGTCGCGGAAGATCGCGCCAGGTGATCCATTCCCAGTGCCAGGCGCCACCTGAAAGCTGTTCGCTCCGTACGATCCAGCCTTCCCGCAGCAAAAGTTCGCACAGCGCTTCAGCCCGTTCGATGCCAATCCCCTTGGAGTCTTTCAGCAAGGTTGCGCGGCTGCGGCGTTCGCCATCGTTGCTGGCCCAGCGGGTGAGCAAGGTGGTGTGATCGGAGTCGATCAGGGGCAGGGCCGACGGAACCTCCCCGGGCGCCTGGCGATGGCGTGATCCCCGGCTTTTGACCGTGTCGACCCACGCAATCATCAGTTGGACACCGTCGTCCGACGCTGCAGCACACCAATGGGTGGTGCCCATCTTGCGTCGCGCTGCTTCTTGGATGTAACCAGCGTGATATCCGCAGGCTCGAACACCTCGACGTTGTGCGTGATCGGTGTTGTCAGCACGTACTGCGCCCGGGTGGACTTCAGGAAGTGCCCCACTAATTGAATGTTGCGCACATCCAAATGTGCAAAAGGTTCGTCGATAAAGACAAAGCCGCCAGAAGACTCGTCGTCCTTGAGCAGGCCGACGAGCAGGATGAGTGACTTGATGACCTGCTGGCCGCCGGAGGCTTCGCCGTCATTCAGTCCAATCTGTCCTTTCCCGTCGAAATTGAAACTGACCTTCAGTTCGGCCTGACGCAGAATGGTGTCATCGTTCTCAAGATGGGGCAGATCAGCACTGACCTCGACACCTGCCAGTTCGCCCAAGTCGACAATATTTTTGCGATATCGTCGGACCGTGGCTCGCAGCACGTCGATGTATCGCTCGCGGGCATTGCTTACCGCCGTGGCTGCCGACGCATTGCTGGCCTTGCACTGCTCCAGCCGGTTTGTCTGGTCACCGACGGTTGCCTGCATCAAGGTGTGGCGTTCTTCCACAGTGGCATCTTTCTCCCACTGGCCTTGCTCGAGTGAGGTCTCAACGTTGAGCAACCACAAACTGGCCTGCTTTGCGTTTGTCCACTTCTCCTGCAGAGTGACCAACTTACGTGGCTCGATCCAACGCGGCGGAAATTTGCGCTTCTGGTCGCGAGAACTCGCGGACCTCACGCGCTGGATCTGAACCTTGGTATCCCATTCACGTTCATGCCGCTCTGCCTCGGTCTCACTCTGTGCAAGGGAAGTCTGAGCGGAGGTGTAGTTCGTCTCTGCATTTGCGAGCGCGGTCACGGCGTGACCGTGCTCCATGTCGAGCTTCTGCCAGCGTGAGCCAGCGGCAGCGCGCGCATTGGAAAGTGGGGGCAGCCGCTCACGTGCCTGAGCAAACTCATCGCTGCGATTGGCCAGCTCTTCCGCAGCGCGATGCCCCTCGCCAGCCTTGCGTGCCGCGACGAGCTGACGATCGTTCTCGAGCTGCTCTTTACCCACCTTGGTCAGATCGCGATCGAGATCAGCCAATCTCTGCTCAATAGAGGTCCTTCGAGCCGTGAGAGCAGCTGCCCCAAACTGGTGATCTCCCGGTGGAAGCCAAACGCTGCGTCCGCCGCGAGGATCACGGAGGTAGGCCTCCGGCGTGATCCATTCGCCACCGTGCTTGATCCCTTCTTGAGTGGTGCTGACTCGCCGAATCTGTTCCAACTGTCGTATGAGCCAGACGGGCGCACGATCCGAGAACTTCAGAACCGCCAATAGGGAATGCTCTGGGGCTTTGCTTGGCGCATCGATGGCGTCTGACACGAGGTAGTGACGGTAGCGCGCGCGCTCCGCCAAGGCCATTGCCTTGGCTTCGTCGTTGCGGGCATGCAGGACGACGACCCACCGCGCACCTCGCAGAACACCTTCGGCGGCGGCTCGCCAAATGTCATTGACGATGTCGATCACATTGGCCATCACGTGATGGCCAATCTTCTCCTTGCGAAGTTCCTGCAGAAACTGATCAACATCACGCGGTACCGGAGGGTGGCGTCGATCCAGGAGCTCATCAAGTGCGCCTTGTGCCTTTTGCCTATCCTGCGTGAGCCTCGTCCATTCGTTCTGCAAGGCAGACTTGCGATCCTGCAATCTGTTGATGAGATCAGCAAGCTGCGCCGAATCACTTTCCACCGCTGCAAGCTCGGTCAGTTCTTTGGCGTGCTTCACGACTTCCTCCACGGGACGCTCCGCGTCTCGGGCTGCTTGAAAGTCGGTATGGGCTACACCCTTTTGGCGCGCCAATTCATTCGTAAGCTGATTGGCTGCTTGCTTCTTGTCCAGCAAATCGAGCAACTGTGCTTTGGCCTCTTTCCGATGCTGCTTCTGTGCCGCATGATGGAGGCGCTGGCGATGAAGCTCATGCAACTTGGCTGAAACGTCCTGACGATCTTCATACCAAGTTAAGACTGGAACCACTTCCGTCGACAGAACCTCCCGTTCTTGGACTTTGACGCGGTACTCCCGAAAATTGTTTACCTTTGCTTCGAGCTGGGACAGTTGGGCCTGGCCATAGGCAAGCTCCTTGGCGGCGTTCTCCATCTCGATAGCCAGGTCTCGTTGATGACCACGCGCTTCCTCATATCGGTCGAGAACCTCTTGATCTCCGAAGACGTCGAAGACAAGGCGGAGCAGTTCCTTGGGCGAGTATTCGCACAGCCGATCCGTCTGACCCTGCTCGAGCGCCAATACGCGTGCGATGGCACGAGAGAGGCCGGCGCCCTCAAGTCTTTTGCGCCAATGCTCGATACCCAGCCACTCCTTGTCAGGCGACTGAATCAAGGTTTCGATCTGCACGTCGCCTTCTGTCATTTGATAGCGACGCTGCCAGTCACCACCATTGCGCTCAATCCTGCAGGCAAGGGTCACAACGTCCGAGTACAGCAGATTGCGGGCGAATGGTCGGCTGGATGATTGACGCCCGTGTTGCCGGTTGTCGACGGTCGCGCGTAGCCAGGTCGAGTTCGCATTGGCGTGACGAGCGTATGTCTTGTAGTTGCGCCCACCCGAGCAATCAAGGCCGAGGAGGGTACGCATTGCGTCCAGCAGGGTTGTCTTGCCCGACCCGTTGGGCCCCGCCACCGTGATGATGGAGCCGTCCAGAGGCAGGATCAGGCGTTGGCAGTAGTCCCACTGCAGCAGTTCGAGGGATTGCAGGTGGAACATCAGCGAGGTTCTTCGTCGTCTGTCGATCGCCGTTGTGCGCGGGCTCGTGCCAGGACATCGCCCAGCGCGCCGTCTAGGATGCGTGGCGCCATGACGTCGTAGTCCAGCAGAAGATCCATCAGCGGCCCTTCGGCAATGTCGTCACCCTTACGCAGGATGAAACCATGGTTCTCCAGCCGCCTCAAGTTGCCATCCATTCGCGTCTTCTTGCCGAGCTGGACGCCGAAATCGGCTAGGAGAGACTTGTACGAAACCAGAGGGCTGACCGCGGCTGCGGTCGGCAATGGCTTGTGGGCGCCGAACATCTCGTCCTGCGAATCACCTTCTTTGGACGAGGATCGGGCGGCCTGCCGTTCACGTTTGGGAAGCACAATCAATGCCCACAGGACGACCAAAAGCGAGATGGCGTCGCGAGGTAGATCAACGTTGTTGTTGGCGTTGATGCTTGCCTCACCAAATACTGCGGTCTCCGCGCCTTTAAGAAGCGCAACAGTGACATGGTCGGCGTGGATGTTGTCAACGAGACGAAAACCGTTCCTCGCAAGTCGCTCCTGAGCCGTCTGCCACAGGTCTGTATCGATCAAGGCTTTGCGCACACGCGGGTGCTGGCGAGGCAGCCATCGCCGAGTTATCAACTCGGCAGTCAGTAGTGCTGCTTCATCAAGTGGTTCATTCATGGGGATGACCATGTAAGTCGGGAACGATCTGGCCAGAGCTGATCACGGCGACGTGCTCGTCGTTTGTCTGCTCAACCTCGGGTTCGAACTGAGTAAGCCAAGGCGAGCGGGCGAGGTCGCCGGTAAGTCCTTTGAGGGATTGAGCCTGAGAGTCTCCCAAGAGCGGGAGCAACTGCATGCGGTAAGCTGCTTGGGCAAAACGTCCGCCTAGTACAGCGTCTGAGGCTGGCCGCGGCTCCGGCCTTTTGCCCGGGGCAACGTTTATCCAGTCAGCCAGTTGGCCGATCAGCGCTTCGAGTTCTTCCGGCATTCGCAAGGTTTCCAGTGCGCCCGTTGCGGCGATCGCCGCGGGTGGAAGACCCTGTGCACGTTCTGGGTCGGGTCGATCGCGTTCAAATTCGCCTTCGGCGACGTCGAGCATCTCGTGGGCGCTGACGAAAACGGGACGCATGCCGAACAACAGCGCGCCGTCGATGATCTCATCCAGCTTGGTTTGTGACTGCAGCCAGAGGCGGACATCGGAACTGGTGACGCCGGTGCTACCCAGAGTAACCCTCTGGCGATCGGCTTGTTGCAGCGCTCGATTGAACTGACTCGCCATGGAAAGCAAGCGGGCTTGCCCATGCCCAAGGGACCTTGCCTCGCGCTCCAGGCGCGGGTCATCGTGTTCGCTGCGAATGAGCGCAGTGAGCGCTTCTCCGGCCCGTTCGACGAGTGACAACGCGCGCTCGAACCGTGGCCGGGCCTCACGCAGTCTGGCTTCGGACCCGCTGGCAATGGCATCAGCGAATTCGTCGTACAAGCGGGCAAGCTGGGCATGGAGATGCTTGATCTGTCCAGCATCTGAAAGACCCAACGCTTGGGCACCTGCGACTTGAGCGAGAAGGGCAGCCATCTCGTCGTCGTCCGTAGCGGTGCGGGCCAATGGCGCGAGTAAGCCCTGAGCTTGGTGGGCGAGCTGCGGAAGGCTGTAGTCCTGTGATGTCGCATCCCATGCCAACAGCCCCAAATCGCGTAAACGCTTGAGCGCACTATCCAGTGCTTCTGGCTTCAGACTAAAAAACAGCTGGTTCAAATCATTGCGTTGGAATCGGCCATGAGGTTGCGCCGCGAGTTCCAAGAAGATCCATAGACGCAGACGCGCAGCGGCTTGAGTGCCGGAAAACAGGCCACGCAAAGCGTCAAGCAGCTCTATCCGTTGGCCCAAGTTCCATGCCAGTGGCGCTTCAGCGGCAAACGTCGGGTCGCGGAAGTACGCTTCAAATGCGTCAGCTTCTTGGTCGACAGGGAAATCGTGAGCGTTATCCATCGACAGAGATGTTAAAAGCCGCGGGCGAATAGCGATACAGAGCAGAAGCTCAATCGCAGCGCACTGCATCTCAAGCTACGTCCGAAATGGCGTTCTTGTCGGTCATTCTAGAGGGCCGACACGGTCTGTCATGCTCTAAGAGTTGTCGCCGGGAGATTGATTTTCGGGATTTGAACGGAGGATCGCCGAGGCATACGCTGAATGCACACCACCTTAAACTAATGTCTGAAGCAGCGCGTTGGCTATCGACTTGGTCTTGTACTCCAGGCGATCAATGCAATTAACGCCACCTGGATCGGCAGCCTCAACCACAGCGCCCAGACCGGCACGTCAAACATCCCGGGCTCCTGCAACATGTAGATGTGCGCCGGCGTGACGGCCAGCGTCAACACGATCAACCCGAGCCCAGCGAGCCTTCGAGTCCCTGACCAGAGCAATCCCGCAGCCCCGACCAGCTCAAACACCCCACTCACCAGTACAGCCTCCCGCGGCCACGGAATGTACGGCGGCACGATCCGCATCTCCAGATCCGTCGCCACGAAGTGCGCCACTCCACCGATCGCGAACCACAGAAACACAAAGGCCAGCCCCACACGCCGCGCCAGACCGGGACGGCCAGACATGAACAACGGCCGCGAGGGTAGCTCCAAAGGCATCGAACGACTATCCATGACCCAAGCATAGTGGACTCGTTGGTCGCATCCGTCAGCCCTCCACCCAGCATCCTGCGCTGCGCCTCCCACACCGCCGGCCGCGGCTCCAGGATCTTCTTCGAAGTCAATCCAGTCGGCCTCCCTTCCAACGCCCCCTCCACAATATCCGGCGCGAGCAGGGCAGCCTTCAGCAGCTTGGCCACGTACCCATCATCGAGCTTGTCCCGCTCCGCAATCTCCACGATCGATGTCACCTCGCCGGCCTGCAGCTGCCGCCACCAGGCATGCGCACGCGCCAACCCCAGCACCAAGTGCTGATCAATCTCCGGTTCCTCGCTGCGCACCCACTTCTCCTGCACCACCAGTTTCATCTCCAACCCGGCCCGCATCATGGCCGCAGCCACCGTGATGACCACTGGCTCGCCGTTGCGCGCACCTGACCCGGTTTCCGGCCCTGGCTGGGCCCCCAACGCCCCCAGCAGGCCGTCCACGGCGCTGGACGCCAGGGGCTGCTCAATCGGCGGTGACACCTTCTTCGACGAAGGGTATGGCCTCCTTGCGGGAGATTTGTTTCTTCTGGCCATTCGCGGTGACGCTCACCTTGGCGTCCAGTTCGCGCTGCACGATGGTGGCGAAGCCCAGCGCCCCCTTGGGGCGCCCCCACTGGGATTGCCCAAAGTCCCCTTCTGGAACTGCTTGTACGGCGGCGGGCGCCGGTAGCCGACACCGTCGCTCATGCTGGCACTCCCATCGCAGCTTCGGTTCAGTACGCATTTTGTTTTTCGACCACATCGCGAGCCGCCAACAGTCCAAAAGCCTTGCTTTCCCTGTAGGAAGTATCCTACTCTTGCGGAATCGCTTGACGCCGAACATGTGCAGCCATGACCTCCCTGACTCTGCGGAAGAAGACTCACTGCGCCAAGGCTCTGGACCTGGCAATGCATGACGAATGCTTGACCTTTCAACTCGGGGCAGTCGAATACGGCATCGACATCCTGAAGGCACAACAAATTCGGGGCTGCGAGGAGCCCACCCGCATTGCCAACGCGCCGGCATTCGTACAAGGGCGTGGTCGACCTGCCAAGCCTGATCGTGCCGCCGATCATCGAACTACGCCTCAAGTTCGCAGAGGAGAAGGCAGATTTTGGGCATTCGCCCGTGACCGCGGTCTTGAATATGACGCGCTCGGTGGTCGGGGTGGTGATCGAAGCGGTGCGCGATGTCGTCGAACTCCCCAGAGTTCGACGCCGCAGCGAACTTCATTCCCGGGATCGCACCATCACCCAGGGTGATCAGCAACGCATGCTGATCCTGGTCGACATCGAGCACTTGATGACCGGCGCCGAGATGGGTCTCGTCGCCGAGATCGGCTGAAGCAACCACCACCTCCGGGCGCCACGCCTTAACCACTAGAGATGCAACTATGTTCTCCAATTGGTCCCTGAAGAAAAAACTGACACTGACCTTCGCTGCCTTGCTGGTGATAGCCGGCGCACTGATCGTCGTGGCCGTCGTCAACCTGGCCAAGCTGCGCGAAACCACTTCGTGGAACACCCACACCTACAACGTGATGTTCCAGGCCAACGGCATGCTGACGAACATGATCAACATCGAGACGGGCATGCGCGGTTTCGTGGCCAGCGGCGATGAGAAGTTTCTCGACCCCATGAAGCAGGGGCTGCGGGACTTCGGCGCGTTCTTCGACAAGGCCAAGTCGCTGACATCGGACAATGCAGCCCAGCAGACCCGCCTCGCCAAGCTGCAAGAGAACCACGTCAAGTTCGTCGAAGTAGCCAACGCGTTGATCGCTGTGCGGCGCGATGTGAACATCGGCAAGACAACGCCGGAGTTTCTGCAGAAGGAGTTCACCGCGGGCCGCGACAAGGCATCCATGGATGCGTTTCGCGCTGGTGTAGCCGAGTTCAGCAAGGTCGAGTCCGATCTGCTGGGTGTGCGCTCCCTGGCGATGGAGAACACGACATCTTCGACCAACAACACGCTGGTGTTCGGTGGCCTGGCATTGAGCGCAGTGACGATCGTGCTCGGCTTCCTGCTGACGCGCAGCATCTTCAGGCAACTGGGTGCCGAGCCCGCAACGGCTGTGGAGGTGGTCTCTGCCGTGGCGAAGGGCGACTTGAGCGTGGCGATCGACGTCCAGAAGGGCGACACCATGAGCCTCCTGGCCCAGATGGCCGCGATGCGCGATAGTCTGGCGCAGGTCGTCTCCAACGTGCGCAGCAATGCTGAATCCGTTGCATCCGCCAGCACGCAGATCGCTCAGGGCAATCAAGACCTGTCGGGCCGCACCGAGGAGCAAGCCAGCGCTCTGGAGGAAACCGCAGCGTCGATGGAAGAATTGGGCGTGACGGTCAAGCAGAACGCCGACAACGCCCGCCAGGCCAACCAACTGGCTGTGACCGCTTCCACCGTGGCCGCGCAAGGTGGCGATGTGGTGGCCGAAGTGGTCGACACCATGAAGGGCATCAACGACAGTTCCAAGAAGATCTCCGACATCATCGGTGTGATCGACAGCATCGCGTTCCAGACCAACATCCTGGCGCTCAATGCAGCGGTCGAAGCGGCGCGTGCTGGTGAGCAGGGCCGCGGGTTTGCCGTGGTCGCAAGCGAAGTGCGCAGCCTGGCGCAGCGCAGCGCCGGAGCTGCGAAAGAGATCAAGACCCTGATCGATACCAGCGTCGAGCAGGTTGAGAAGGGGACCGTGTTGGTCGACAAGGCCGGCACGACCATGACCGATGTGGTTGCATCCATCCGCCGCGTGACGGACATCATGGGGGAGATCAGCGCGGCCAGCAGCGAGCAGAGCGCAGGTGTGGCGCAGGTCGGCGAGGCCGTCACGCAGATGGACCAAGCCACGCAACAGAACGCCGCGCTGGTGGAAGAAAGTTCCGCCGCCGCCGACGGCCTGAGAGCACAGGCGCAGCAGCTGGTTGAAGTGGTTGCAGTGTTCAAGCTGGGCTCGCACGCTCCGGCAGCCAACACCGTCAGTGCGGTGATCACCCCGAGTGACCCCGCGTCAGTCGAGCGACGCGGGCCCTATCGCGCCCAGAATGTGGCGCGTCCAGTTTTCGGCAAGGCCAAGGCCCCAGCGGCCAAGCCGGCACGTGCCGCGCTGGACAAGCCTATTCCCAACACGGTTGACACGCGTAGCGGCACAGGTGATTGGGACAGTTTCTGAGTACAGCTCGTCGCACGCCCATTGCGCGCTGGGCCGGCCTCCTCAGGCGGCTTCGAGTGCCGCGGCCCGGTCCGCCATCACTCTGCAGCGCCTGCATCGGGCTGCCAGGCCCGAGGCCCTTCTTGCTGCGGCGCTCCCAAAGCACCGTCACGGACGACTGGGCGAGAGTCTAGGGGGTCTTCCACTCGGGCGTGCTGTGGACACCCGAGGGGAGGTCGATACGTCCCCTGGATGTGTCGTGGTGGGGCCACATGGTGCGCAAGGCCAGGCTGTTCCATACCCTGTACGAGCGGCAGGCGCAAATGAACGGCCTGGTGCACCGGCTGACTGCCGGGCAGGCCACACAGCCCAGCACCGAGCCCGTGTCTGTGAAGGTGACGGCACCATGACCAGCCGCCACCTGATGGAAGACGCAGAGCGCAGCGCAGAGGCCGCCGAGCTGGAGCGCCTCGCACGACAGCTGAGGCTTTCCAAAGATGATCTGGCGGAGACGTTCAGTGTTGCACTATCCACCGTGTGGGCCTGGAAGAGTGGACGCTCGACTATCCCGCTGATGGTGCTGCGCATGCGGCTGCATCACGAACTGCCGCCGCCCTGGAACCGATGGCGGTTCGAGGGCGGCAAGCTGGTCGCCTTCAGGCTGCGCGCTCGCGCCTGATGAGGTCACGGGCTTGCTGGTGCCGCGCGAGCAGCCCGGTGTGTTCGAGGAACTGATGCAGCGGGTGAAGGGAGTTACCTGACCAGGCAGACGCGGCAGAGGGGAAGACGAGTTGCCGACGTTGCGTGCACCGCGCGCTGCGGCCAGAATGGACCGGCAGAGGGAGACTGCCATGCTGCATATGCCGATACTCGCCATCTTCTCCGACTGGCTGCGTGACCACGGCAGGACGCAGCACGAGATCGACCGCTACGCGTTGCGGTTCGCCCGTCTGCGGCATCTTGACCCGACACCCTGCCCACAGTGCTACCTGGAGGCACCCAAGGATGAGGCCGACCAACCGCTGATGATGCTGGCCCGGCTGGACAACGAGGTGCCGCTATTCTGCCCGCGCTGCCGGACGATGTTCAAGATCCCGGTGGAGTACGTGCCGATGTCGTGATGCGTCAGCGGGCAAGCAGATCGAGCAGTCGGAGCAGGGGGTATCTGCCGAAGAGCCGACGGATGCGATGGAGGCGGGACGGTTTGCACTTGCTGAGTAGCTTCGGGAGCTGGAAGAACGACGGAAGGCTTTACATCTCGGGGGTGCAAATAGGGTAAGTCTTTGATTTTATTGGGCGGCCTATTTTTTGCTTTGTAAAGAAAAACTCGGAGCTCTTATGAAAAACGCATGCCGCTCTTTCTTTGCGACTGTCTGTCTGCTATCGTCCGCCGCCGCTCTTCAAGCGTCTCCGGTCACCTACGATATGTCTTGGACCGGCGTCGGTGGCTACTCGATGACGGGGTATTTCAGTTTCGACACGTCTGCCGGTTCGGAAGTCCGAGACTCCGAGGTCACGGCACTGAACTTTACGGCGCTTTTGAACGGAGCGCCGATCGGGGTTTGGGACCTCACGGATCCAGCGGTCGGCACTTTCAACTTCAACTTCGACGCGACGAACGGCACATTCTTCGTTGGTGGCGCGAGCTCAGGCGATAACGGCCAAAACTGGAACTCTATTGCAGGCCTTGACTGTGCTTCGGGCACAGTCGGATTTTCGAGCGGGTTAGGCGCGCAGGCACTGTGCGTGTCGGGCTCGCTCGCGGGGGCCATCGCGGTGTCGACACCGACACTCGTCGCCAGCTTGCGCCAGACCAACGACGTGCCCGAACCCGGCTCCCTCGCCCTCCTGGGCCTCGGCCTTGCCGGCCTCGCAGTGGTCCGCAAGCGCAAGCAAGCCTGACCCCTCGCATTGAGACGCACAGACCCGCTTCGGCGGGTTTTGTCGTTTTGGGGACCTTGCCTTGAACTTTATCTCGCCAGCAAGTCACAGCCTCGCCGATAGATTTGCTGCGGAGATTTTTCACGAGATGCGAGCCCGATCTCCCAAGACCAAAACGTCATAGGTACTTTTCCTAAAATCGATAGAAACGTTTCTCGGACAACATGCGCCAAGGAGGTGAAAACATGCTTTCTCCGCAACCGACGTTCATCTGTGTCGGAAAGGCGTATGAAGTGCGGCATTGGGCTCGGACCCTGCATTGCACTGTTGAAGAACTTCTGGCAGCCGTTGCGGTGGTCGGAAACGAGGTTGAGGCCCTCAAGCGCCACCTCGGTGAAGAAGCGCTCTGGCGGCCCTCAGACATCCAGCAGTTGGACGAAGCGAGCTTTTTCAGCAAGCGACGAACCAACACTCGATTGAGCGGTTTCCTCAGGCGCTCGGCTGGAGGTGTCTGACAGATCGCGCAAACGCGTTTGCCAGTCCGTTGACGTGCCGGTGCCGGTCTGAATCGAACCCGAGGGCGCGCTACGTCATTTGACGTAGGTCGCGGCTCACAGACTGTCCAAGCAATGCCGCTTAGACTGCGACATGCCCGTGTGCGCCATCATGGCCGTAGATCCCCTCCGCCATCTATTTGCTGTTCAGAACCAGGATGGCGCCTGCGGTGTGTTCATCGTTGTCGATGGTCCTGCACTCCATTCACACGATTCCATGTATGGGGACGTTGGCGCCAAAGGTCGATGTGAGTTTGTGCATCGCAATGGCCTGTGCGTGGCCTTCGGCATATCCGGTACGGTCGATATGAACGCGGCATTGCAGGTGGTCCGGGGCATCGAGCCGTCTCCGCTCACCAGTACCGATCCGAGAGGACTCGCAATGCAGGAAAGTCGCATCCGCTGGTCGTCCAAGGTTCGCAACGACAAAATCGGCCTTCGCGATGGCGGACTGTGGAAACCTGCGACTCCGCAGAACCTGGAAGATTTCGAAGTCATCGTTGCAGCGGGCAACGAAGCATACGGCGCGGGTTCACATTGGATCGAAAGGCGGAACGCGTAGCACTACCGAATCGATAGATTCAGCGGGTCAAGCCGCATGCCGTGTCGCGCTGTTGCCGGGCCATCATGAGTCAGGCGAAATGGCGATCAGCCCACAGCGTCCTTCACGCACTTCTTCAGGAATGACGTCTTGGCTGCACCGGCCAGCTTCTTTTCAGCTGCTGCGGCGTTGCAAGTGGGGCCATCTGCCAGCGCGGAACCGACGAAGATGAGTGAAGCGAGGGCAATTGACAGCTTGAACATGTGAAGCCTTTCAGACGATCCGATACGTCATCATCGTAGCTTGTTCAATCGGTGACTTGGTTGTTGCGATGCCGCTGGCGGTTGGCATCGTTACACGCTTTCACCGGAGGCTTCGGCGCGCTGTAGTTAGACAACTCCTCAAGAGTGAAGGCTTCAGAACCGCATCCCTGAGGGGAATCGACGCCAGTGGCTTTTTGGTAAGCGTTCGTCCAATATCACATCACTGAAAACTCGTCTGTAGCTATCCGTAGCTACACGCTTGTCGAGCATGCTTACAGTGCCGAAAGGCGATGCGTCAAAGATCGTTGAATTTGTTCAGAATGGACATCTGGCGCAGATTTTGCTGATTTGTTCTATCTCTATAAGGACTATCAAATGAAACCGCTGGCGAAACTTGTGGGCGCGTCGATCTTTTCGATTTTCGCTTGTGTGGCGCAGGCGAGCCCGACACTAACTGCCATCGGCTCAGCAACCATCCTTGGTAACGTCTATGACGTCACGTTGCTGTCTGATACCACTTATGAAGCGCAGTCGTTTAACGCGCTGGCTCCGGGAATAACCTTCACTTCCTCATCTGATGCCGAAGCAGCGGTCGCAGCATTGTTGGCGACTTTTGGCAGCGCTTTTGATTGGAACCCCACGTGTGTGGCATGTGACGATGGCGTGCGGGTCGCCTTCGCGACCGACGGCATTCGTTATTCATACTGGACGGGCAACGGCGAGGGCGGTCCGTTTGGGCCTCATAACTTCACCGTTGGGGATGGGAACAACTATTCTTTTGCTCAGTTCTCGTTAGCCGCAGTCGATCCGGGAAATAATGTTCCTGAACCAGGCTCGCTCGCTCTTCTGGGCCTTGGCCTTGCCGGCCTCGCAGCCATCCGCAAACGCAAGCAAGCCTGACCATCGGCTTGATGGCACAGACCCGCTTCGGCGGGTTTTGTCGTTTATGGGGTTAGGGCTCGCGTCGCTTGGTCCCACGGAGTGCGGTGTGTTTCGCCGACATGCCCGTTCACAAATCTGACCGACAACCGATGTCGGCGATTCCGGCATGTCGCTGGACGAGCTAACCATTCGGAGGCTTTATGGGTAACCCAGTGATTTCATCGGACAAGGTTGAAGGTACGGCGGTCTACAACACCAACAGGGAGAAGCTAGGGTCCATCGACGACCTGATGATCGACAAGCGCTCAGGGACAGTGCGCTATGCCGTGCTTGAATTCGGGGGCTTTCTCGGCATGGGAACCGACCGTTACCCGCTGCCCTGGAGCATGCTCAAGTACGACACGGACCTCGACGGCTACGTGGTGCCAATCGCCAAAGAGCAACTCGATGGGGCACCGCGCTATGCGGAAGACGCTACACCCAACTACTCGGACGAATACGGGCGCAAGGTGTATGACCACTATGGCGCCGCTTGGATTTGATCGAGCGTCGCGCGGGTGTCGCAGTAGCTGACCACAATGGAAAAGAAACGGTCATCGCACTGCGGCGCCATGCCAACAGGTCGAATGCCCCTGTCCACTAGGTAGTGTGGGCTGTCGGAGAACAGGCTTCTCTGCGCCGCCCGGGGCGTGATCCGGGCTCTTAAAGACGACTGTCGGCCAGGGTACTGTATGGTTTCGTTTCGCCGCGCCAACCCCATATTGTCGTCGCCGTTCTCATCGACGACGCTGCTGTCTCCCTGATTTGGAAATCCCATCTGACAGACTGACACGTCGCTGCGGTTGCTAGCGTCGCAAATTGTTCATGTCGCCCGCTAGGTTTTCAAACTGCCGAACCGCATCCCCAGCGTTCGCCGCATCGCCTGGTCAATGTGCCACCGCGGCAGAACAGCAGCGGTCAGCGCCTCCTCGGTCCAAAGCTCCTCCAGTTCGTCAGCGCTCCATCGCCCTGCTGACTGCAGGGCCCCCGCGCTCATGCCCTTGCAAAGCCCCGCCGAAGCTAGTCCTTCAAAGGAACCGTCTCCGCCATCCGGTCACGTTCGAACCTCGATTCCAGTTCGCAACGTCAATTTCCCCGGCTTACGACGCCAAATCGGTTTTCTCTGAGAGATGCGACGCAGGCGTTTTCGCTGCGATCGACCTCTCACTCTCTCCGCCCCTTTTTTGCATCCCGCCACCCTGGCACAGCACCGTGCGACTCATTGCAGGGCCACATCTCGCCAAAACTCAGATGGGGCGATCCAATGCCTTGCAGATCGACTCAGCTTCCTGAACATCTCCGTGTTTGTGAACGAAGTTCGTCGGGACTTGAGATTTGAGCCTCCTCAAAATGCGGGGTGGTTCCTCGGTATCGGGTGACCTGCCCCCTACAGCCGTACCATCAATAAAGCGGAAGTCCTGGTTGCAAGGTTAATAGATTTCCGTGGTGGTTGACGTTCAAGCAGCGACGCCCGTGCGCTGGCGATGCTGCTCGGCGAAGCTGGCCGGTGGCATGCGATGGCAGCTGCTGTGCGGCCGGACCTCGTTGTAGTCCTGCCGCCAAGCAGCGATGGCAGTCCTGGCCTGCTGCAGCGTCTCGAACCATTGCTCGTTCAGGCACTCGTCCCTGAACTTGCCATTGAAGCTCTCGATGTAGCCGTTCTGCATCGGGCGACCTGGCTGGATCAGGATGTGCTTGATGCCGTGCGTGTTGGCCCAGCCCATGAACGCACGACTGGTGAACTCCGGGCCGTTGTCGGTCCGCACGGCCGCCGGGTAGCCTCTGAAGAGCGCAGCGCGGTCCAGCAGGCGGGTGACGTAATCGCCCGAGATGCCCCAGTCGGCCGTGATGTCCACGCACTCGTGGCTGAAGTCATCGGCCACCGTCAGGCACTTGATGCGCCGTCCAGTGCTCAGGCTATCGCTGACGAAGTCCATGCTCCACACCTCGTTGACCGTCGTGGCCAGTTGCAGCGGCACGCGTTCGCTGATCGGGCGCTTGGCCTTCCTGCGTTTGCGCACCGCCAGGTCGGCGTCGCGGTACAGCCGGTAAACCTTCTTGTGATTTACGCCGGGGAAGGTCGGACGCAGCAGGTCGTGGATGCGCCGGTAGCCGAAGCGCCGGCGCACGTGTGCAATCTCGATGATCTTGCTGGCAAGCTCGTTCGTCATCGCATCAACCTCGGGCGGGTGGCGGTAGCTGTCGCGGGAGAGCCCCACAAGCCTGCACGCACGTCGCTCCGATAGATCGCACTGGTCGACCATCACGAGGATCGCTGCGCGCTTGGCCTGTGGGGCTAGCGCTTTACCCCGAAGGCGGTGTTCAGGGCGTGGATATCCAGATGGGCCTCGGCCAACAGCTTCTTGAGCTTGTTGTTCTCGGCCTCCAGTTCACGCAATCGCTTGGCATCGGGCACGTCCATGCCACCGTACTTGGCGCGCCACTTGTAGAAGGTCGCGTCGCTGAAGCCGCCTTTGCGGCACAGCTCCTTGATCGGCAGACCGGCCTCAGCCTGCTTGATGAAGCTGATGATCTGCTCTTCGGTGTATCTGCTCTTTCTCATGTCCGTCATTCTCCTGGTTGACGGACTTCTCGAACTTCATGTTGGTACGGCTGGGTGGGAGCAGGTCACGGGTGTGAGCAGCATCAGCGGAACTCATATCTCTGCGTGTCGTTTCTCATTGGACTGCACGCGAGGCTGCGCCTAAATTCGCCGGCTTCCCCTGCTTTCGGCTCACCCAGAAGCCACATCGCAGCCCAGTCCCTCCAAAGTTCAGGAGCCTACGTGCAGATCTCCAATAGACGTACCGTTCTCAAAGTTGCAGGTGTCGCCGCTGCTGTGCCGACCATTCTGCTGCCCCGGGCCGGAGCCAGTTCGGTCAACCGCCACCCGTTTGCGGGTTCCGAGTGCTCGACCAAAGCGCCGATCTGCTTCTGGAGAGCTTCATCACTCATCAACTCGAGACGGCCTTTGAGCACAAGGCTGAGATAGTTGTACGTAGGCGCTGTTGAACTCCGATCTGATTCCGTAGAAGGGAAGGATTCGCCGTACCAGCCTGGCGAGATGGCTGCACCAGGACCACTGATGCAGATGCTGACCGGCGCCCCCTTGACCATTCCAGAAGCAATGGGGTTGATGGCTGCAAGATGGAATTCGACCGCACCGCCAACACCGAGTCCCGGGCGCCAGGTCAACGGCGCATGTGCCACTCGCGGGCCTTCGTCCATCCCGTTGATTGCAATGGCTGCAAAGGGGAAAGTCTCGATCATCCCGCGCACGAGGCTGGGCGAGCTGTGTTTGTATTGTGCGTAGTGCATATGGAGTCTGAAAGCGATCTGCTACTTGTTGATGTATTGGTAGAGCGCACAAAATCTGGTTGTGCACCTGCAGCCTTCAGGGAAGGGTGCGACTGGCGAAGTAGCGTTGCAGGCCCTCGGACATGACGGCTAGACTGATGCCGAGTAGCGCAACATCCTTGATCAGAAACATGCCAAGGGCGTTCAGCCAAGGCGCACCACCAGAGCCAGCCTCCCAGATCGGCAGAGCGAACATCGTGGACACGGTGACCACAAACGTGCCGGTGGCCAGGGCGCCGCCAATGATCGCGGCCCGTGGTGACCAGATCGATCCGACCAGCAAAGCTGCTGTTGCCAGTTCCACCGTCCCTAGAAGATGACTTGTACCCGCTGCGCCGAACAGTGTGTACAGGAACGACAGCCACGGCGTGTTGGAGATCAACGGCTTGAGCGCATTGATCTCGATCTCGGTGAACTTCAGAGCGCCAATCAAGATCAGCGGAAGCAACACGCCCAATAGAGCTACACCGCGGCCGATCTTCAGCGCTTGGTTTGAAAGTTCGTTGTACCGGGAATCATGCAGTTTGAGTGTGCCAGTGACGTTTGATGATGTGGATGCAGCCATGACAATCCTTTTCTAAATGGAATTCGTCGTTCATTGAAGTTTGCCGACGGTGTCAACTTTGCCCGAGCAGCACGTACCGCATCATTCATTTCGTCCGCCAGACTTCACCTGGTGTCCGCAGCGAGAACGCCCGCGAGGCAAGACCTCTCTTTGCGGTGGTCCGTGTATCGACGGTCACATGTTTGGAAATGTTTGTTGCACCGTCATCGAGCCGTTCAGATGCACGTCGCGGGTTTGCCGACCAGCGGCTCCGTGGAATGAACATCTACCGACAGCCTCAATGAGGTAGGCTCTCTCATGGCAATGAGACGCTGGCACGCTGGCAACCACCTGCGTCATGGAAGAATGCCCGCGAGTGGTCCACCCAGGGTGAATTGCTTTTAGCTTCAAGCCGGCCACTGCGGCACTGGCATCACCGGAGGTTCATATGAGCGATCGATTGGCAGCTCTGTTGGCGCACTACCCGATCCAGGTGAGTACGTTCCACGCCGGGCCTATCGGAAATGTCCACACTCTCCAACAGTCGGAAGGCTTTGTTCAACTTCACTTGATCACCGGCGGTGCTGCAGAGATTCGAAACGGAAGTTCGCCCGCTTTTCATGTGAGAGAGCCGACGGTCATGCTCTTTGCAAGACCTGCTCCTCGTGTCTTTCACACCGAAGCACCGCATCCCGTGACCGTGGTCAGTGCCGACCTTGCATTTCATGGCGGCAGTGCCAACCCCATCCTTGCGGCGCTTCCCGACTGCATCACACTTCCTCTCGCGAAGGTGCCCGATGCAGTCCCGATCTTTTCGATGCTGCATGCGGAGGCTACAGAGAATCACTGCGGCCGCAAGGTGGTCATCAACAGTTTGTGCCACGTGGTCTTGATCCAGTTTCTTCGCGAGTTGATGGAGCAGAGGAAGATTGAAGGGGGCATGCTTGCCGGCCTGGGCCATCCTCTTCTGGCCAAATCGATCGTGGCGCTGCAAGACCGTCCAGATGCGAATTGGACAATCGAAACCCTGGCCGAGATCGCTGGAATGTCCAGGACATCTTTTGCCGAAGTGTTCAGGGCGACGGTGGGGGTCACCCCTGGGGCGTACCTGCAAGCCTGGCGTATCGGGCTTGCCCAGGGCGGAATCAAGGCTGGACGCGCCCTCAAACTGGTGGCGATGGACGTCGGGTATGCCAGCGAGGGCGCTTTGTCTCGTGCGTTCCGTTCGCAGACGGGCCATTCGCCAAGAGAGTGGAAGAAGGAGTTCAATAGCAGGCAGGCCGCCTGAGTTTTCCGAGCGACGCGTCCGTTGGCGTACTGCGAACTGCTGAAATGCAGTCGTCCTTTCGCATAGCTTGTTGGACTAGGCTACCTCTTGCAATGTCGGCGATTCCCGGCGAAGATAGAGGAGTTCATCTCATTCGAAGCATCCCCTCTTCAGGCCATGCTTCGAACATGCCGGCGTACCGTGTGCGTACTTCCGGCAAAGGCAGTGCAGCCTATCGGGTCCAAGTGGCCCGGTAGGCTTTTTTTTGCCTTGTCGACAGTGCTGTCGGCCTCCTGAATGTTTCTTACAACCACTTTCAGAAAGCTGCTCCATGCAAGACGGGAAATTCAAGGCTGCCAGCATCCAGTTCGAGCCCACGCTGGGCTCGAAAGAGCACAACGTTCGCACACTGCTGCGCATGGTCGAGGAGGCCGCCACGGCCGGCGCGTCGCTGATCGTCACGCCCGAGATGGGGACCACCGGTTATTGCTGGTTCGACCGGGCGGAAGTCTCGCCGCAGGTCGAGACCGTTCCAGGTGCGACGACCCAGGCCTTCGAAACGCTTGCGCGCCTGCACCGCTGCTTCATCGTGATCGGTTTGCCCGAAGTCGATGCCGCTTCGGGCCTCTACTACAACACCGCCGTGCTGATCGGCCCAGGTGGCATTGTCGGCAAGCACCGCAAGACGCACCCGTACATCTCCGAGCCCAAGTGGGCTGCACCAGGGGATTCGACCCACGCCGTCTTCGACACCTCCATCGGCCGGATCGGCCTGCTGATCTGCATGGACATCCACTTCATCGAGACGGCGCGGATCGAAGGCCTGCAGGGCGCCGACGTGATCTGCCACATCAGCAACTGGCTGGCCGAGCGCGCACCCGCACCGTACTGGATCTCGCGCGCTGTGGAGAACGGCTGCTATGTCATCGAGTCGAACCGCTGGGGCCTGGAACGCACGGTGCAGTTCAGCGGCGGCACCTGCGTGATTGAACCCGACGGCAACGTCGCCGCGGTTATCGACGGCGGTGACGGGATCTGTTTTGCCGAGATTGACACCGCGCGCAGCCGCAGGCGCGAGGTCTTCGGCGAGCCGGTCTTTGGGCAGCGCAGGCCCGAGCTCTACAAAGACCTGATGAACAACAACTTCCTGTGGAATCCATCGGACTTCTTCAGGCTGTACGGGCACAGGCCGATGGCAAGTGGGCAGCGCAGCAAGGTCTCGGTCGCGCAGATGGCGCCCGGCAACGATGTGCAGGCCAACCTGTCACGCATCCTGGAGCTGGCGCGCCTGGCCAGAGCGCGTGACGGTTCCAGCCTGGTCGTGTTCCCCGAACTCGCATTGACGGGCCACGGCGATCCTGCGTCCGGCGCATTGGATACGGCGGCTCCGGCGGTCGATGCCCTGCAGGCATGTGCGCTCGAACTCGGTCTGCACATCGCCGTCGGACTGGCCGAAAGGGATGCAGGCAAGTTCTACAACAGCGCGGTCCTGGTCGGTCCGCAGGGCCTGATCGCCCGCCACCGCAAGCTCCACCTGACGACGGCGGACCGGCGGTGGGCGACGGCCGGGAACGACTGGACGGTGTGCGATCTGCCAGTCGGCCGTGTCGGCCTGATGATAGGCCACGATGCCAGCTTTCCCGAATCGGGCCGCGTGCTGGCCTTGATGGGGTGTGACCTGATCGCCTGCCCTTCCCACCAGCAGGCGCCGTTCGTCGGAGGCCACGCTGGCTCCGCCGTCGGCCAGAACTACCCCATTCCGACGGGCCGTGACCCGCTGCACTGGCATTTCTTCAGGACACGGGCGGGTGAGAACAACGTCTATTTCGCGTTCGCCAACAGCGTCGAGCGTGGGGCGGGCGGCGATGGAAAGACCGGCAAGGGCGGTTTCAGCGGCGTGTTCGGCCCCGACACCTATGAGTTTCCGAGGCAGGAGGCCATCGTGCTGGCGGATGAGGGCGTGGCGACCTCGGCGATGGACACCACGTCCCACGGCGAGAGCCGCTATCCGACCAACGTGGTACGCCGCAAGGACCTCGTGATGATGCGCCTGCCGCACCACTACAAGCCGCTGGTGGTCGAGCCCACGCCGCAGCGCGCGGACGCGGCGGTGCTGTGAGGAGCCGATGCGTCGACCCGAGGCCTCTGCGGGCCTTCGTGGCGGTGGCGCGCGAGGGCAACATCTCGCGCGCGGCCGACGCGCTGCACCTGAGCCAGCCGGCCGTGAGTCTGCAGCTCAAGTATCTGGCCGAGTTCACCGGCCTGCAACTGTTCGAGCGCACCCCGCATGGCGTCGCTCTCACGCAGGATGGTGCGGCGCTGCTGCCGCACGCTGAGAACACCCTGCAGGCATTGGCCGACTTCGGTGTCTCTGCGTTCCGTCTGGGCAGCGCGGTGCGGGGCACGTTGCGCGTGGGCACCATCCTCGACCCTGAGTTCATCCGGCTCGGCGGCTTTCTTCGTGCACTGGTGAACGCGGCACCGGACGTGCAGCCCGACCTGCGCCACGGCATGAGCGGCGACGTCCTGACCGGCCTGATGGGCGACAGCCTCGATGTGGGCTGGCATGTCGGCGTGCCGGACGGGCGTGCGGACCGGCACGCCATCCATTCCGAGCCGCTGGCCCGTTTGGGTTACTGCGTGGTCGCGCCGGCTGGCTGGGGCCCCCAGGTGATCGGCCGAGACTGGCAGGCGATCGCCCGCCTTCCGTGGATCGTGACGCCCGCCGCCTCCATCCACGCCAGGCTGCTGCACGACCAGCTGGCGCCCATGGGCATTGGCCTGAATGGCATCGCCGTGGTCGACGAGGAGGCATCGATGCTGGCGCTCGTGCGGGCCGGGGTGGGCCTGAGCCTGGCGCGCAGCTCTGTCGCCGCGGCGGAGAGTGCCCATGGCGGGCTGATCGTGGCTGAGCATCTGGCGATCGAAACGGTGCTGGGCTTCGCCTGCCTCGCCTCGAAGCGCGACTTGCCGCTGATGCGGTGCGCGTTCGACGCGCTGTCCCAGGTCTGGCGCGCGCGCAACCTGGTGGCGGCATGAGAACACACGCCACCTCCCTCAAAAAATTCATTCACTTCAAAGGAAAGACAACATGTCCTCACAACCCAGAACATGGTTCATCACCGGCGCGGCTCGCGGCATCGGGGACAGGATCGCGCAGGCTGCATTGGCGGCCGGCCACAACGTGGTGGCCACTGCGCGCAATAGCCAACGCATCGCGCCCGCAACGGGAGCCGCGGCAGACCGGCTGCTGCGGGTGGACCTGGACGTCAGCATCGAAGGCCAGGCCCATGCGGCAGTTGCTGCGGCGGTTCACAGGTTCGGCCGCATCGACGTGCTGGTCAACAACGCCGGGTATGGCCAGCTGGGCTTGTTCGAGGAGAACAGCGTCGAGGACATCGACCTGCAGTTCGCGACCAACGTCTTCGGACTCTTCAATGTGACGCGGGCCGTACTTCCCACGATGCGCCGGCAGCGCGGCGGCCGCATCTTCAACGTCTCGTCGATCGCGGGCATCCGGGGCAGCCAGGGGGCCTCGCTGTATTGCGCGAGCAAGCATGCGGTGGAGGGATTTTCTGAAGCCCTGTCCAAGGAGGTGGGCGAGTTCGGCATTCAGGTCACGCTGATCGAGCCGGGTTACTTCCGCACAGATTTCATGGACCCGACGTCGGTGCGCACCGGCGGCCTGAAGATCGCCGACTATGCGGCGCAGTCCGTCGCGCTGGCGGCGGCTTTCGTGGAGCGCAACCATCGCCAGGAAGGGGACCCGGCACGCCTGGCCAAGGCGCTGCTGCTGCTGGCCGACCACGACGCGCCGCCGCTGCGGTTCGCTGCCGGCAGCGATGCGGTGGAGATCATCGGCGCCAAGATCGATGCGCTGCGCGCCGAGCTTTCGGCCTGGCAGGAACTCTCGTTCACCACCGACGGCAAGTTCTGAGACCTTCGTCCGGCCGCTGCTCGCCCGCTCGGCGACCAGCAGCGGCCTGGCTCACGCCAGATGGCAGGCCGCCAGCCGACCGATGCCGATCTGGCGCAGTGCAGGGCGCTCTGTCCTGCAGCGCTCCATGGCCAGCGGACAACGCGGATGGAAGTGGCAGCCCGATGGCGGCGACAGGGGCGAGGGGATCTCGCCGCGGATGGACACGTAGGTCTTCTTCTTCGCCACCATCGTGGGAGCTTCGCCGAGCAGCGCCTGCGTGTAGGGATGCAAGGGACTGGCGAACAACTGCTCGACCGGCGCGCTTTCCACGATGCGGCCCAGGTACATGATGACGACGCGGTCGCTGATGTGCTGCACCACGCCCAGGTCGTGGCTGATGAACAGGTAGGTCAGGTTCAGTTCGCGGCGCAGCTGCATGAAGAGGTTCAGCACCTGGGCCTGGATCGACACGTCGAGCGCGGCCACCGATTCGTCGCACACCAGCAACTCGGGCTGCACCGCCAGGGCCCGTGCGATGCCGACCCGTGCCCGCTGTCCACCGGAGAACTGGTGGGCGAACTTGGGCAATGCGCCTGAATCGAGCCCGACCCTGGCCAGCATGTCGGCCGCGTAGTCGCGTTGCTGCGATGGGGCGACGAGGCCGTGCACGACCGGCGCCTCGCCGACGATGTCGACCACGCGCATGCGCGGGTTCAATGATGCGTAGGGGTCCTGGAAGATCATCTGCACGGCCAGCGACTGGCGCGCACGTTCTTCCTTCGACAACGTCGTGACGGGCATGCCCTTCCATCGCCGGCTGCCGGAACTCAAGGTGTGCAGCCCGACCACCATGCGACCCAAGGTGGATTTGCCGCAGCCCGACTCGCCGACCAGGCCGACGACTTCACCCGAGCGGATGCACAGGCTCACGTCGTCCACGGCGTGCACCACTTGCTCGGTGGTGCTGCCGCCCAGCCAGTTGCCGATGCGCGAGACTGCATCGACTGGTTTCACAAAACGTTTGGACACGCCGACCATCTCCATCAACGGCTGGCTGGCTTGTGCAGCCGGCCCGGAGTCGAGGCGGGCGGGGGAGTCGAGAGCGTTCATGCCGTGGTACTCGCTAGAGGGTTGAAGCAGCGCAGGCTGCGGCCCGGCGATGTGCTTTCGATGGGTGCTGCCATGCGGCATTGGGGTGTGACGAACCGGCACCGGTCTGCGAACGCACAGCCCTTGGGCAGTCGGTCCAGCGAAGGCGTCATGCCGGGGATCTGGGCCAGCGCCGAGCCGCGCCGGTTGCGTGACGGCGCGCAGCCGATCAGGCCGGAGGTGTAAGGGTGGGCAGGGCGCTCCAGCACGTCCTGCACCGCGCCTGACTCGACGACGCGGCCCGCATACATCACGCTGACCGTATCGCCCAGGCCGGCGACCACCGAGAGGTCATGCGTGATCCAGATCAGTGCCGTGCCCGACTCGGCACACAGCTTCTGCATCTCATACAGGATCTGACCCTGGATCGTGACGTCCAGCGCCGTCGTCGGCTCGTCGGCGATGATCAGGTCGGGTTTGTTCAACAGCGCGATGGCAATGGCCACGCGTTGCCGCATGCCGCCCGAGAACTGGTGCGGATACGACAGCAGCCGTTCGTCCGGCGAAGGGATGCCTACCTTGGCCAGTGCGTCGCATGCCCGTTGCCGCGCCACGCCGGGGCGCACGCGCGCATGCGCGAGCACCGCCTCCACCATCTGCGTGTCGATGCGCAGCACGGGGTTCAGCGTCATCATCGGATCCTGGAAGATCATCGCGATGCGGTTGCCACGGATCGCGCGCATCTGCTCCGCAGACAGTGTCCTCAGGTCGGTCGTGACGCCATCGGCGCCGGTGAACTCGATCGTGCCCTGCGTCACGCGGCCGGGTTTGTCCACCAGACCCATGATCGAGTAGCCGGTCATCGACTTGCCGGAGCCCGATTCGCCGACCAGGCCCATGACCTGGCCACGGGCTACGTCGAAGGTCACGCCGTCCACCGGTGCCACTGGCCCGTGCCGTCCTGGGAATTCGGTACGCAGGCCGCGCACGCGCAACACCGGCTTGTGTGTAGAAGTTGAGTGCATGGCGGTCCTTGGCCCTTCAGCGTGAATGCAGGCGGGGATTGAGCACGTCGCGCAGCTGGTCGGCCACCAGGTTGATCGCCACGATGGTGAGGAACAGCGCCACGCCGGGGAAGAAGCTGATCCAGAACTTGCCCGACAGCAGGTACTGGAAGCCGTTGGCGATCAGCAGCCCGAGCGACGGCTGCGTGATCGGCACACCCAGGCCCAGGAAGGACAGCGTGGCCTCCAGCGTGATCGCCGACGCGCACTGCAGCCCCGCGATGACGATCAGCGGCGGCACGCAGTTGGGCAGCAGGTGGCGGAACATCACACGCGCGGGCGACAGCGCCAGGCAGTTGGCGGCCTCGATGTATTCCTTGCGGCCTTCCACCAGTGCGGCGCTGCGGGTGGTCCGCGCGTAGTAGGCCCACTGCACGGCGACCAGCGCGAAGACGATGTTGCCGATACCCGGCCCGGTCAGGGCCAGCAGGATCAGCGCCAGCAGGATGGGCGGGAACGACAGCTGGATGTCGGCGGCCCGCATGATGCAGGTCGAGACCAGGCCGCCGCGGAATCCTGCAATGAGCCCGAGGGTGCCGCCCAGCACGAGCGCAATCAGCGTGCTGCCCACCCCCACGCCGACGCTGATGCGCAGGCCGTAGAGGATGGCGGACAACATGTCGCGGCCCTGCTCATCGGAGCCCAGCAGAAAGCTCATGCCATCGCCCGACGCACTGCCGGGCGGGAGCCGCGCGTCCATCACGTCCAGCCGCGCGAGGTCGTACGGGTTCTGCGGCGCGATCACGGGCGCAAGGACGGCCAGCAGCAGGACCGCGACGAAGGCGGCCAGGCCGGCCATCGCGATGCGGCTCGCGCGGTACATCGCCCACATCCGGGCGCGCGGGGTCTCCACCGGGTCTTCGTCCGGACGGGTGGCAAGCGCGCTCACTGGTGCACCTCCGCGGCGCGCACGGCGGGGCGAGCTTGCTCCTTGGCGAGCCAGCGCTCGGCAAGGCGCGTCCAGTAGCTCGCGCCCAGCGTCAGGATGTCGTCGTTGAAGTCGTAGCTGCCGTTGTGCAGCGCGCACGCCCCCAGGCCGTGGCCCGCGCTGCGGTGGTCGCCGTCGCCGTTGCCGATGAAGACGTAGCAGCCGGGCTTTTCCTGCAGCAGGAATGCGAAGTCTTCACCACCCATGGTCGGGGCCACGTCGGCGTCCACCTGTCCGGGGCCGACCAGGTCGCGCAGCACGGCCGCCGCGATGGCGGTCTCGTGCGCGGTATTGACCACCGACGGCAGTGTGCGCGTGACCTCGACCTCCACCGCGCAGTCCATCGCGGTGGCGACGCCGTCGGCCATGGCGCGCATGCGGCGTTCGATCAGGTCCAGCACCTGGGTCGTGAACGTGCGGATGGTTCCGCCGAACCAGACGCTGTCGGGCACGATGTTGCTTGCCGAGCCGCCCTGGATCTGTGTCACCGACAGCACGGCGGTGTCGATCGGGTTCTTGTTGCGGGTGACGATGGTCTGCAGCGAGCTGATCAATTGCGCTGCGGCGACCAACGGGTCGGCTCCGTGGTGCGGCATCGCGGCGTGGCAGCCCTTGCCCGTGACCGTGACCTTGAACTCGCTGCTGGAGGCCATCTGCGGCCCGGCGCGCAGGCCGAAATGGCCGGCAGCGATACCCGGCCAGTTGTGCATGCCAAACACGGCGTCGCAGGGGAACCGCTCGAACAGCCCATCGCGCACCATCGCGCGCGCGCCGGCATTGCCACCTTCTTCGGCCGGCTGGAAGATCAGGTAGACCGTGCCGTCGAAGTTGCGGGTCTCGGCGAGCTGCCGAGCTGCCCCCAGCAGCATGGTCGTGTGGCCATCATGCCCGCAGGCGTGCATCTTGCCGGCGTGTTGCGAACGGTGCGCGAACTGATTCGACTCCTGCATCGGCAGCGCATCCATGTCGGCGCGCAAGCCGATGCTGCGCGGGCTCGTACCGTGCCGGATCACGCCGACGACGCCGGTCCTGGCGATGCCGCGGTGCACTTCGATGCCCAGGGCCTGCAGGCTGTCGGCCACGCGTCCTGCGGTGCGCTGCTCTTCATAGGCGAGCTCCGGATGGGCGTGGATGTCGTGGCGGAACTGCACGAGTTCGACCCGGCGTTGTTCGATGGCGGTGATGGCGGTGATGGCGGTCATGTGGGAAACATTGGAAAAGGATGGGTCGCGTGGCGACGTCAGGCGGTGCCGGACAGGCGCACCCGTGGGTCGAGCGCGCTGTAGGCGAGGTCGACGAGGAGGTTGATGAAGACGAACAGCGTCACGGTCACCATGAGGTAGGCGACGATGACCGGCCGGTCCAGCAGCAGGATCGAGTCGATGATCAGCTTGCCCATGCCGGGCCAGGCGAAGATGGTCTCGGTCACGATGGCGAAGGCGATGATGGTGCCGAACTGCAGCGCCAGGATGGTGATGATCGGGATCATGATGTTCTTGAACACGTGCACGCCGACGATGCGCCGGTGGGTCAGGCCCTTGGCTCGGGCGAACTTCACGTAGTCCTGCAGCATGGCTTCCTGCGCGCCGGAACGCGTGAGCCGGATCACCAGCGCGATGTTCTGCAGCGACAGCGTGACCGCGGGCAGGATCAGGTGGCGCAGGCCGTCGGCCGTCAGAAAGCTGAAGGGGATGCCGAAGAGGGTGGCGGTCTCGCCGCGGCCGCTGGCCGGAAGCCAACCCAGCTGCACGGCGAACACCACGATCAGCATCAGCCCCAGCCAGAAGGTCGGCAGCGAAAATCCGAGGATCGACACCGACATGATCGTGCGGTCGATGACGCTGCCCGGCTTGAGCGCGGCCCACAGGCCCAACGGGATCCCGAGCAGCAGCGCCAGCAGCGTGGCGAACACCGCAAGCTCCAGCGTGGCCGGCATGCGTTCCAGCACCAGTTGCAAGGCCGGCGTGCCGATCGCGAACGATCGGCCGAGGTTGCCGTGCAGGGCGCCGGACACGAAGTTGAGGTACTGCTGCCACAGCGGCTTGTCCAGGCCGAAGGCTTGCACGGTGAGGCGGATGTCCTCCTGCGTGGCCTGCGGGCTGATCAGCGCGTCGATGGGGTTGCCGATCGCGAAGACGCCGGCAAACACGATCATCGACATCACGAACATGACGAGGATGCTCTGCAGCAGGCGGCTGACAATGAAGCTGACCATGGTCCGGAACGCGTGCGCTTACTGGAGCCGGAAGCTCTGCGCATAGGTGCGCTCGTCCGTGCGTGGCACGTAGTTGACGCCCTTGCGCATGGCCCAGGTGGTGAACTGCTGGTGGATCGGGATCACGCCGCCGTCCTGGATGGCCATCGCGGTGGCGTCCTGCAGCAGTTTCAACCGCGCCTGGTCATCGACCGTGGCCAACGCCTTCTCCAGCGTGGCGGTCATCTCCCGGTTGCAGTAGTTGCTCCAGTTCTGGGTGCCGAATCCCTTCTGCGCGTCTTCGCAGGCCATCAGGGCGCGCAGCGGCGAACTCACCTCGATCGTGCCCCAGCCCAGCAGCCCCATCGAATATTCCTTCTTGGCGCCGCGTGGCGCGTAGCTCGCCATCGGCGCTGCCTCGACCTTGCTGGCGATGCCGATGCGCGACAGGTTCTGCGCAATCGACTGGGTGATCTTCTCGTCGTTGATGTAGCGGTTGTTGGGCGTGTGCAGCGTGACCGAGAAGCCATCGGCGTAGCCGGCCTTCTCCAGCAGTTTCCTGGCGCCCGCAGGGTCGTATGCAACCGTCTTCAGAGCAGGGTTGTAGCCGAACAGCGTGGGCGGAACCATGTTGTTGGTGGGCTCGGCCAGGCCTTCCATGATGCGTTCGGCAATGCCTGTGCGGTTGATGGCCATGCTGATCGCGCGGCGCACGTCCGGGTCGGTCAACGGGTTCTTGGCCAGGGGTTTGCCGGCCTTGTCGGTGACGAAAGGCGAAGGCGAGCGCGCGGTGTCGAGGTACAGGTAGATGGTGCGCGCCGAGATCTTGGAGACCAGCGTGAGCTTGGGGTCCTGCTTGACGCGCGGGATATCGGGCGTCGGCACGTTCTCGATGGCGTCCACGTCACCGGCCAGCAAGGCCGCCATGCGGGTGCCGTTGTTGGGGATGAAGCGGATGGTGGCCTTGTCCCAGGCTGGCTTGTCGCCCCAGTACGCATCGTTGCGTGCGAGCTCGAGCCGGTCGTCGCGCTTGTAGTCGACGAACTTGAACGGCCCCGTGCCGACCACGCCTTTGCCCTGGGCGAAGTCGTCCGACGACAAGCCTGTGGTGGCCTTCTTCGACACCATCATGATGACCACCAGGTCGACCGGCATCAGCGGGTAGGGCGTCGCCGTCATCAGCTGGATCGTTTGCTTGTCGATGATCTTCTTGCCGGTGATCTGCTTGGTGAAGATGTCCAGCTTGCCCGGACTGTTGACGATGGTGGCCGGCCGGTCGAGCGACCACGCCACGTCTTCGGTCGTCAGCTCGGATCCATCGTGGAACTTGATCCCGGGCCGCAGCTTGAACTCCCACGTCCTGTCGTCCACCAGCCGCCACGATTGGGCGAGGCCGGGCACCACGCGGCTGTCGGCGTCGAGCCGGGTCAGGCCTTCGAAGATGTGCTCTGCGATGTTGATGTTGGCCGCGGCGTTGTAGAAGTGCGGATCCATGGACGTCGGCGGCGAGCTGGTGGCCACCCGCAGATCGGCGGCCGATGCTGCGAGGGCGAAGCCTGCGCAGCCCATGAGAAAAACCGTGCGCACGCGGCGCAGACAAGAACAGGTAGACATCTGGCAACTCCTGGGAGGAAACCGGGGAACAGGGGGTGGATGACGCATCTCCGACGGCACTGTCGGGAAAACTGGGCGAAAAAAAACCTCAACGAGCGTTGGCTCGGTGAGGCTTCATTGCCTGGGTCCTGTAAGACGCGCACGGTCTGCCAGGTGGGTGGCGCACGGCCTCTGTGAGAGGGGTTGCGTCAGCTTCGGACCGCTTTGGCTGGCCCGAAGCGGTGTTTATAGCGCATTGGATGGCGGTGTTCAAGAGGAATTCCATCCGGATCGAGGCGATGGGGCCGTCAATGCCTACCTGGCGACGGCCGCGGGCTGCGCGAAGATGCGCTTGATCGCCACCTCGCGCTGCGAGTCCGCCAGCATCCAGTCCGCATAGGATCCCCAGTCGGCCTGCTTCAGCGCCTCGTCCGCCGAGAGGCCGCGCCGCTTGAGCCGGCGCGCCTCCTCCGTCACATAGGCAAGTGCGCCGCGGAACTCCACCAGTTGCACGCGCGAGGTCCCCGGGTCTTCGATGAAACCGTGTCCGGGAATGAACTGTTCCACGTCCATCGCCAGCGCTTTGTCGATCGTGCCAAGCCATTCTTCCGCATAGGCCGATCGCATCGCCGGGAAGACCCGGTTGAAGTAGACCTCGCTCATGAACAGGATCTTTTCCTTAGGCAGATGCACCACCAGATCACCGCCGGTGTGCGCTCGGCCCAGGAACAGAACCTCGACCTTGTGATTGCCCAGATCGATGGTCTCGCGATCGGAGGCCATGGCGGTCGGCGGCACGATCACGGGTACCGAGCCTGCCTTCGCGGCGGCCGCCGCCGCGTCCGACTCGAGTTGCGCCTTGGACGACGGATGCACGATGTAGCGTACGTCCTTGGGCAGCGCCACATTGCCGCCGGTATGGTCGGCATGGTCCGATCCCACGACATACCACTTGATCGGCTTGGAGGTGATGCGTTGGATGTGCTCGACCAGCGTGGTGGTCTGGGCCGCTGTCCACTGGCCATCGGCCAACAGCACGCCATCCCGCCCCACGACGAAGAGACTGACCGTCGTGAATCCCGGTGGCCGGATCTCCTCGTAGCCGTAGACATCTTCGGCCAGCTTGATCACCCGCGGGAATTCGGCGAGCGACAGGCCCCGCTGCTGCGGGAAGCCGGTCCGCACCTGTGCCACCACATCCAGGGGGGTCATGGCTGCGACCCATACGAGCAGCGCGGCCAGGGCGCCGAACAGCGCAGGCCGCGGCCTTTGCCGCATGCTGCAGACCCGTGGTGGATGGGGTGGAGGAGTTGTCGGGTTCATGTGGTTTCTTTCCTGTGAGGTGTCGTGCTTGAAAGGCCGGGCAGATCGTAGGAGTGGCGTCCCCGCAGGAACAAGCCGCCTGTGTCGAATGCAGGATTGCGGATTGCGCAATCCACGCGAGGGCGCAGCGGCGCCTCGGTGCTTCACTGCCGCCGTGACGCTGCGCGCGTTGAGAACGCTAATCCAGCGCCCGGATGCCATCGATCGCCTTGCGAATTCCGCAATCTTGTATTGCCTCGCGGACCATGGTCATGCGTCCATCGACACGAAACAATCGCGCCGGCCAGGGGCAGTGAACGGCATTGGATTGTTCACTGCGAGTGGCCTGACAACCACCTCTACATCAAGGCGATTGCATCGCATAGGAGTTCTCCATGATTCGTTCTCGACAGGCTTTGATCGCCGTCTCATCGCTTGCGCTCGCGGCCCTGCTGGGCTCGGCCGCATGCTCCAATTCGAGTGCCGCGCCCGAACCGCCGGCCGCGCAGTCGGCGGCACAACCGTCCTACTACAAGACCCAGGTTGGCGAGATCGAAGTCATTGCGTTGTCGGACGGCACGATCGGGCTGGACCCGGTTCTATTGAATGGCGACACGAAGCAGGTGCAAGATGCACTGCTCAAAGGCTATGAACAAGGCCCGGTGTCCACCTCGGTCAACGCCTACCTGTTCAAGCTGCAGGGCAGGCTGATTCTGGTGGACGCCGGCACCTCGGAGTTGTTTGGTCCGACGCTAGGAAAGCTGCCTGCCGCCATCCGCAGCGCGGGGTTCAGTCCGGAGCAGGTCAGCGACATCCTGGTCACCCACATCCACACCGACCATACGGGCGGCCTGATGCTGGGAAACGACCGTGTGTTTCCGAATGCGCGGGTGCATGTGGAGCGCAAGGAAATCGAGTTCTGGCTCAATGCCGCCAACCGCGGCACGCTGGCAGAGCCGTTCCGCGTGTTCTTCGACCAGGCCAATGCGAAGGTCACGCCCTACGTCAAGTCCGGTCAGATCCAGGCCTTCGACGGCGCCACCGAATTGTTTCCGGGTGTCCTCAGCATTCCCGCGCCGGGGCACACCCCTGGGCATACCGTGTACCAGCTCACCAGCAAGGGGCAAAAGATCGTGTTCTGGGGTGACGTGCTCCATGTCGCCGCGGTCCAGCTTCCAGATCCCAGTGTCACCATCCAGTACGACGTCACTCCGGCGCAGGCGCGGGCCCAGCGCGATGCATTATTCGCGGACGCGGCGGAGAAGGGCTACCTGGTGGCTCCCGCACACATCAACTTCCCGGGCTTCGGCCACCTGCGCAAGGAGCCCAGTGGTGCGGGCTACCGTTGGCTGCCGATTCCATTCGTCAATGACGCCAGTGCATCCAACAAAGTGAACTGAAGCAGGCCCCGAACGACAGCTCGGCCGCACCGCTGGCCGAGCCCTCACCCGGTCTTGCGCAACAGGGTTTCCATGTTGATGATCGATGTGGCGATCTCGTCCATCGACACACGCCTGGCCATGGCCTGTGCCCTGATCGCGTCGTACGCTTCGCTCTCCTGGATGCGTCTGGAGGCCATCAGGATGGTCTTGGCTCGGCTGATGGTCTGGTCGCTCGCGATCTTGCGGCGCATCTTCCGGTTCTCGCGTGACAGGTTCTGCCATTCGGACCAGGTGTTGCGCGCGATCGCCAGCGTGGCCAGCAGGCCGAAGGGCTTGATGGGTTTCTGCACGGCGGCCAGTGCGCCGCTCGCCATCACCAGTTGCAGAGTGCTGGGGTCCTCATAGTCGACGATGGCAAACACCATGGGGCGCGGTTGTGGCAACGACTTCAGGAGTGTCTCGATGGCGGCACGAGATTCGTTCTGCACCATCAGGAACAAGGCGTCGGCGCTGAAGGGCAGGGCGGCAGGAATGGGCCACACCCCGTTGGCGGTGCAACCGATGCGGCGCAAGTGGCCGATGAGTGCGTCGCCCTCTTCATCCGGTGGATGGACGACCGCGACCCGCAGGGTCAGTACTTCGCGCAGCAGGGGGACGGACATGCGGGATCCAGTCCTAGACGAAGTGACGGGACAGGTCGTCGAAGCGGCTCTCGATCATGTAGGGATCGGGCTTCACCCGAACGCCTGGATCGTCGACCACCTCGAAGCTGCCATCGTGTGCGACGCGGCCGACCCTCGGCCACAAGTAGGTGTGCTGGTTCTCACTGTCCACGCAGACGCTGCCCTGAGGCGCGGTGTAGGCGTGGCCATGCAGATGGGGCAGCAGCTGGCTCAAGCGGTCACCCGCAGCGCGCTCCAGGGTCTGGGCGTAGAGATGGACCTGGAAGTAGGCGGCTTCGCCCCCCGATGTGATGGAGATGTCCTGGCCATGGCGTTTGCGGAATGCGGCGACAAAACGTTCGTTGGCTTCGGTCTTCAGGGACGAGAAGTACGGTGCTGCCGTGATGCAGCCCTCCGCCACACCGGGTGCCATCGCACGGATCTCGCCTTCCTGCGTGGACTGGCTGGCAATGGGGTGCGTGCGCGTGTCGAAGCCGGCATCACGGTAAGCCTCGTAGAAAAGCGCGGCGCCATCGCCCACGACAGTCGAGTAGACGACATCGGGCTGAGCCTTCTTGATGCGCTGGATCACCTGGCTCAGCTTGATGTCGTGCACGCGCATCGGCACATACATCTCGTCGAGCACCTTGCCGCCGGCCTGCCGGTACAGATCCGATACGATGCGGTTGGATTCGTACGGGTAGACGTAATCCGAGCCGACCAGGAAGACGCGTTTGCCATAGTGCCGCGCAAGGTAGCGCACGAGCTGGACCGAGTTCTGGTTCGGAGCAGCGCCGGTGTAGACGCAGTTGCGGGAATATTCGAAGCCCTCGTACAACTGCGGATAGAACAGCAGCGCGCTGTGCGATTCGATCACGGGCAGCACCGCCTTGCGCGAACTCGAGGTGTGGCAGCCGAAGATCACCGACACCTGGTCGACATCGCACAGCCTGGACGCCATCTCGCGAAAACGTGCGGGCACCGAGCCCGGGTCGTAGACCACGGGTTCGATACCGCGACCCAGCACGCCGCCATGGGCGTTGATCTCGTCGATCGCCATCAGGGTGGCGGCGCGTTGGCTGCGCTCGGCAACGGCGGTGACACCGGTGTCGGAAAACAGGACGCCCACGCGCCAGGGCACGCTTGCCATAGTACTCATCGTTTCAGATCCCCAAAATGCAAAAAGCTCCCAACTGCCAGTGATAGGCAGTTGGGAGCTTCGCTGCTCCGACGCATTGGAACGATGGCATGGCTGCACACCGATGCAATTCACTTTAACAGCAAACTGCGTGGAGCCATGCATAAGTTTTGTCTGGCGAAGGCTGTGGGTCCGTTCGATGCATGGCGTGGACTCACTTCAGCTGGGTGTAGTTGGCAGGGATCCATTGATAGGTGCTGCCGCCAGAGCGAAGATGGCCCAGCCCGGGAAACTGGATGTGCGCCGCACCGATCAGGACGCCGTCGCGCGCGGCCCGGTTGAACTCCTTGAGGCGGGTCTTCTTTGCTTCTGTTGCATCGGTGTCGAACGCGATGGTCACGCCCGGCGCGCCGAGCTGCACCGCGGGGACGTGGATCAGGTCGCCCACCAGCAGCAGTTTCTGCCCCTTGCTCTCCACCATGTAGGAGGTGTGGCCCGCCGTGTGGCCGTAGCTCGCATGGGATGCGATGCCCGGCGCCAGCGGCACGTCACCGGCAAAGGGCTTGAATTTTCCCGCGCTGACGTAGGGGTTCAGCGATGCCATCGCGCCCTGGAAAAAGCCCTTGGAAGCTTCGGGTGCCTGCTCCAGATTGCGTTGGCTCAACCAGTAGTCGGCGTCCTTCTGGTCCGAGCGGACCACGGCGTTCGGAAACGCCACGCTGCCGTTGCTCACCAGGCCGCCGACATGGTCGGGGTGAATGTGCGTGAGGTAGATCTCGTCGATCTGATCTGGCTCGTAACCCGATGCCTTCAAGTTGGCGATCATCTTGCCCAGCGTCGGGCCGAACAGCGCACCGGCGCCCACGTCGATCAGCACCAGCTTGCCGCCGGTGTTGATCAGGAAGGCGTTGACCGATGTCTCGAGCGGTGCCGACAGGAATGACCTGGCCAGGGCCGCACGGGTCTTGGCGGGGGCTTCGCTCAACAGCTGGTCCACCGGCAACGCCACCGTACCGTCGCTGAGCGCGGTGACTTCGAAATCGCCAAGCATGAAGCGGTAGTAGCCGGGTGCCTGGATTTTTGCGAAGGGCGCTTCGGCGTGGGCGGTCGCGGTGCCAAGGGCGGCAAGAGCCATGGTGCCCGCGATGGACAGGGAGGTGGCCAGATGGCCGAGAGTCTGGATGAACATGGTGAACCTTGATGTGGCAGGCAGCCTGCTGGTGGAAGAAGTCGTGGATTGTGCAAAGTTGCGTTAAGCGCCACAATCCATTGCAATGCAATTGTTCTTTGCGTAATTAGCAATATCAATCCAACCCTTCCCCACGCCGCTCCGCGATGCTCGATCTTCTCCAGACCTTCGTCGCCGTCGGCGAGCTTGGTAACTTTTCGGCCGTGGCCAAGGCACGCGATCTTGCTGTTTCTTCGGTGTCGCGCAAGATCGATCTGCTGGAAGCGGAATTGGGCAGCAAGCTCTTCAGGCGCACGCCGCGGCGGGTCACGCTGACCGATGCGGGCGAGCGGTTCCTGCCGTATGCGCGCAGCATGCTCACGGAGTTCGACGACGCCAAGGATGCCTTGTCCACCTTGCGTGCCGACCCGCGTGGCCGCCTCGCCGTCACGGCACCGTCGGCGTTCGGTCGGCGCTGTCTGGCACCGGCGGTGGAAACCTTTCTCGGGCTGTATCCGCAGATCGACGTCTCGCTGCATGTGAGTGACAGGATCATCGACCTGTCGGTCGAGCGGGTGGACGTGGCGATCCGCATCGGAACGTTGCCCGACAGCGACCTCGTGTCCACGCGGCTGGCGCCGTTGCACCGAATCGCCTGCGCCAGCCCGCACTACCTGAAGGCGCATGGGCGTCCCGCAGTGCCTGCCGATCTGGTCGGGCACAACTGCCTGACTGTGGCGTCGCGCCCCGTGCCGCCGGGATGGTGGTGTTTTGCCGGCGTCAACGGCGGCGCAGCGTTGGCGGTCAAGGGCACGTTGCGCACCGACGATACGGAGACACTGATGTCGGCCGCGGTGGCAGGAATCGGTGTCGTGCATCTGGCCAGCTGGCTCGTCAGCGATCACTTGGCTGCGGGCCGGCTGGTGCCTTTGTTTGCACCGGTCCTGTCGCATGCGTCGAAGTCGCCTGCAGGCATCCACGCCGTACGCATGCCGGGGCGTTCGCACGCGGCCAAGGCCCAGCTCTTCATCGCACATCTGAAGACCGAGTTCGGCGAGCCGCCTTATTGGGACGTCGCGTTGCGCAAAGTGCTGAAGTTCGTGTAGAGGCAGCTTGTCCGGATGAGCACGCCAAGCCCGAGCGCGTGCCGCAACCAACCCGGGAAAATGATGCCTTCATGCGCGTGTGCCCCTCAAAAAGCTGCATGCAACCCCTGCGTTTCTGCGCTAAGTTCCCGGTCGATCCTAGAAGCTTGGATGAAGTGCTACAAGTGCAATGTCTAGAATTCTCGATTGCCGAATCGGCAATCGATGCACGACCCAACGGGAGCCTTCAAATGTCAAGCCGCACCCTGCAAGCGACCGCCATGCGCTACTTTCTCGAAGTGGTGCGCACCGGCTCTGTGAAGGACGCAGCTGCACGCCTGAGCGTTGCGCCGTCGGCCGTGAGCAGGCAGGTCGCGCGGCTCGAGCGGGACATGGACACGCTGCTGTTCGAACGCCATGCACGTGGCATGCTGCCCAGCGCCGCGGGAGCGGTATTGGCAGCACACGCCAAGCGGGCGCAGGAAGACAGCGAGCGCGTGGTGAGCGATATCGGCGCATTGCGCGGCTTGCGCAGCGGGGTTGTCAAGGTGGTGAGCAACGGGGGGTTTGCCTTCGATTTCATTCCTGGCCTGATCGCTCGTTTTCGCGAAAAGCACGCAGGCATCACGTTCCATGTCGAGACCTGCGCACAGGTGGACATCCCCCAGCGCATCCGCGACCGCGAAGCCGACATCGCCCTCACATTGAGCTGGGTGCCGGAGGTGGACATCGCAGTGGAGATGCGGCACCCCAGCCCGGTGCTGGCGGTCATGTCCGCCAGACATCCTCTGGCCAGGCAGCGGCAGCTTGCGCTGGCCCAGGTGGTCAAGCATCCACTGGCGCTGCCGCAGGCCAGCAGCTCGATCCGCAAGCTGCTGGAAGTGAGCTGCAGCCGGCAGGGACTGGGCTACACGGTCGCCATGTCGAGCAACCATACCGACGCCCTGATTAGCTTCGTGGCGCTAGACCCGGGATGCATTGCCTTCTATGGCGAACTTGCCGTGCGGACCCGCCTGGCCGGCGGCGATCTGGTGGCGATACCGCTGCGCGACCGGGAACTGAATGAACGCTATCTGGAGATCCAGACCTTGAGCGGCCGGCCGCTGTCCGATGCTGGCAGGGCGTTCGTCGACTTCATGAGCAACACGATCAGGCTGGAGTACTGAGGCGTTCCGGCGCCGATGCGCGGAAGGTGCACTGGCAGCGCCGGCGAGCGCTTTCTTTTTTCGAATCGTCGATTGCCAAAACGGCACCCCTGCGTCGCCGGGAACCTGCTCAACTCAGGGACGATGCAGACCGCGCCGCACGTTCATAGAGGCCGCTCAGGCTCGAGAGAAAACGGCCGGCTTCTCCGAGCTGTGCATTCATTTCATCGTCCACATTGGCCATCAGGCATTGCTCGCGTACGTCGCGGTATTTCTGGATCGCGTCTTCGCCAAGATCGGTGGTGCGGTACAGCACTTCCTTGCCGACCTTCTCGCCAATGGCAAGACCGGCGGCCACCAGCTTCTTCAGTGAATAGGTCACCACGTGGATGTCGTCCAGGTTCAGAACGAAGCAGATGTCGGCGACCTTCTTGTTCTTGGCGCGGTGCTTCAGCTGGTGCAGCACCACCACATCGATGAAGGTCAGGTCGCCCACGCCCGTGGCTGCGGCGCCTTTCACCAGCCAGCGGGTGAAAGCGTTCCAGCACACGATCATGCCGAACTCGAACTCGCTCAGCTGGGCGCCCTTGGGCGAGACCAGGTGCTGCGACAGGACGATGGGTTTCTTTTCCTTGGTCATGAAAATTCCTTTGACAGTGATTTAACAATCGTATAACGTTAGGAAATTCCCAACGTTATTTCAGTGATTTCAAGAGGTAACCCATGAATTTTCTCATACGACATCCGTCTGGATCGATCGTCGGACATGCTGCAGCGCTGCCGTTTTCGATGGGCGCCGCGTGAATCCGGTCGAACCATCCGGCGTGGAAAAGGCGTCTGGCGCCGTGCGCCTGTCGGCCGATATCGGTGGTACCTTCACCGATATCGTGCTGGAGGCTGGTGGCCAACGCCAAACCAGGAAAGTCCTGACCACGCCGCAGGCGCCCGAGCTTGCGGTGATGCAGGGCGCTGCCGCCCTGTTGGCCGAACACGGCCTTGCGCTGGCGGATGTGGACGTGTTTGTGCATGGCACGACGCTCGCCACCAACGCGGTGCTGGAACGTCGAGGCGCCGTGACGGCGCTGATCACGACCGAAGGCTTTCGCGACGTCCTGGAGATCGGAACCGAAGGCCGGTTCGACCAATACGACCTGCAGCTGGAACGGCGGCCTCCGCTGGTGCCCAGAAGCCTGCGGCTGGGCGTGGCCGAGCGCGTCGATGCGCTGGGACAGGTGTTGCTGCCGCTGGACCCCGCGTCGTTGCGGCAGCACATCGGCGTGCTCGAGCAGGCTGGGGTGACCAGCGTGGCCGTCTGCTTCCTCCACGCTTACGCGAACTCTGCGCACGAGATCCAAGCGCGTGCCTTGCTGCAGGCGGCACTGCCTGAATTGCATATCTCGATTTCCAGCGAAGTCTGTCCTGAGATCCGCGAATACGAGCGCACGTCCACCACGGTGGCCAACGCCTATGTGCAGCCGCAGATGGCCGACTACCTGCAGCGCATGCGCTTGGCGCTGGACCAAGCCGCTTTCACCGGTGCGCTGTACCTCGTCACGTCCAACGGCGGGCTGACGGCGCTGGAGATCGCGCGCCGTTTCCCGGTGCGCCTGATCGAATCGGGTCCGGCCGGCGGCGCGATCTTCGCGGCCGATATCGCGGCCAGAAGCGGCGAGCGCAGGGTTGCGGCCTTCGACATGGGCGGCACCACCGCCAAGATCTGCCTGATCGAGGACTTCAGCCCTGATGGCGACCGGGTCTACGAGGTCGACCGCGCAGCGCGCTTTCTCAAGGGAAGTGGCATGCCTTTGCGCATTCCGGTGATCGATCTGGTGGAGATCGGCGCCGGCGGCGGTTCGATCGCGAGGGTCAACGCTCTGGGCAACGTCGATGTCGGGCCACGCAGTGCGGGCTCCGAGCCAGGCCCCGCGTGTTATGGGCGCGGGGGCATGGAGCCGACCGTCACCGATGCCGATGCGGTGCTCGGGTTGATCGACCCGAGCACCTTTGCCGGTGGGTCGGTTGCGATGGATATCGCTGCCGCACGGCGCGCTTTGGCGTCGGTGGGTGAGCCGCTCGGCGTCTCGGACGCGATGGCTGCCTTCGCTGTGCATGAGATGGTTTGCGAAAGCATGGCCAGCGCCGCGCGTGTGCACGCAATCGAGAAGGGCAAGACCATCGCCGACCACACGCTGATCGCCTTCGGCGGCGCGGCGCCGCTGCATGTGGCCCGTGTTGCGGAGAAGACGGGCGTGCAGCGCGTGCTGGTACCTCCGAATGCGGGGGTCGGCTCCGCCGTCGGTTTCCTGCGTGCGCCCATTGCCTACGAGGTGGTCCGCAGCCGGCACGAAGTACTCGAGCAGCTCGCGCTTGCAGCCGTGAGCGACATGCTCGACGAGATGGGCACCGAGGCGCGCAGGGTGGTGGCGCAAGGTGCGCAGCACGCCCCGGTCCAGGCGCGCCGGTTGGCCTACATGCGCTATGTGGGTCAGGGCCACGAGATCGCGATCACGCTGCCGGATCGCCGCCTGGTGGCATCGGACATCGCGGCGCTGGCCAGTGCCTACGAAGATGCGTACGTGCGCCTCTTCAACCGCGCGATTCCTGGCGCCACCGTGGAGATCCTGAGCTGGTCGGTGTTGGTCGGCACTGTCGCGCCGGCACGGCCCGCGCCCGGCGTGACCCGATCCACCGAAACCGTTTCCCCACCCTCGGTCTTTCGGACCTGCTTCGACGGTGCCACCAACCGCGCCATCGATGTACCTGTGTTCAGGCGCTCGGCGCTGCGCCAGGGCGAGCTCATCAAGGGCCCGGCGCTCATCACCGAGGACGAGACCACCACCTATGTATCTGCGAGTTTCGACGCCCACATCGACGCGCAGCACAACATCGTGATGGACCGCAAGCACAACCTGGGAGTTCTCGCATGAAGCGTCAAAGCACCGCGATCGACATGCAGCTGATGTGGCACCGCCTGATCGCCATCGTCGAGGAGCAGGCGCAGGTCCTGCTGCGCACCGCCTTCAGCACCATCGTGCGCGAGTGCGGCGATCTGTCCGCGGGCGTGTTCGATACGCAGGGCCGGATGCTGGCGCAGGCGATCACCGGCGCGCCGGGCCACGTCAACACCATGGCCGAATCGGTGCAGCATTTCCTGCGCAAGTACCCGCTTGACACGATGGAACCTGGGGACGTGTTCATCACCAACGACCCGTGGAAGGGCACTGGCCACCTCAACGACTTCGTGGTGGTGACCCCGTGCTTCCGGCAGGGCCGGCCGGTGGCGCTGTTCTGCGCGACCAGCCACGTGATGGACATCGGCGGCCTGGGTTTCGGCCCCGATGCGTCGGATGTGCACATGGAAGGTTTGTTCATCCCGATGCTCAGGCTGTTCGAGCGTGGCCAGGTCAACCAGACCCTGATGGCGATGCTGCTCGCGAACACGCGCCAGCCGATGGAGACCGAGGGCGACACCTATGCGCTGGCCGCCTGCAACGACGTGGCAGCACAGCGCATGCTGGAGATGATGGCCGAGTTCCAGCTCGAGTCGCTCGACGCGTTGGCCACGCACATCCTCTCGACCTCGCGCAACGCCGTGCTCGAAGCCGTGCGCCAGCTGCCGCGCGGCACTTGGCGCAACAGCATGACGGTGGACGGCTACGACGGCGAGATCGTGCTGGCCGCCAGCCTGACGATCGCGGACGACGGCATCCACGTCGACTACACCGGCACGTCGCCGCAATCGCCGCGCGGCATCAATGTGCCGCTCAGCTATGCAACCGCCTACACGATGTTCGGCCTGGCCTGTGCGGTGGCGGGCCAGATCCCGAACAACTCGGGGTCGTTGTCTGCGTTCACCGTGTCGGCGCCGCTTGGCTCGGTGTTGAATGCGCCTGCACCGGCGCCGGTCTCCACGCGCCACGTGATCGGCCAGATGCTGCCCGACGTGGTGTTCGGTTGCCTGCGGCAGGTCATATCCGACCGCGTGCCGGCCGAAGGCGCATCGTGCGTCTGGCTATTGACGCTGCGCGGCGAGTCGCAGGATGCAGCGCGTGGCCGCTATGGCTTCACGCTCGGCTTCACCAGCAATGGAGGCACCGGTGCGCGACAT
The DNA here is from genome assembly GCA_965279475.1 of Pseudorhodoferax sp. GTDB lineage: Bacteria > Pseudomonadota > Gammaproteobacteria > Burkholderiales > Burkholderiaceae_C > Pseudorhodoferax. The sequence goes on along the minus strand of CBDIIA010000003.1, from coordinate 3,972,986 downwards.
GGCAAAGACGGTCTCTCGGCCACGGCCTTCCCGACCAATCTGAACGGCACGCCGGTGGAGATTGCGGAGACACAGACGCCACTGATCTTCTGGCGCAAGGAACTGCGCGCGGGCTCTGCGGGCACCGGCCAGACGCGCGGCGGGCTGGGCCAGGTGATCGAGGTCTCTTCCTCGCACGACAAGCCGTTCGAGATCCTGGCGTCCTTCGATCGCATCTTGCATCCGCCACGCGGCCGTGACGGCGGTGGCAACGGAGCGGCCGGCTTCATCGGGCTCGCGTCGGGCCGTGCCCTGGCAGGCAAAGGCGTGCAGGAGATCCCCCGCGGCGAGCGGCTGATCATCATGACGCCGGGCGGTGGTGGCAGCGGCGAGCCCGCATTGCGCGCGGCCGCCAGCATTGCCCGCGATGTCGACGACGGCGTGCTGGCCGTCGACGTGGCCCGCAGCGTCTACGGCTTTCACCGGCCCGATCCGCAGGCGCAGGCCGGTGTGGCCATGGCGCTCCAATGACTTGTTCGTTCCCTGTTCAACCCTGAAGGAAAAACCATGATCTCAAGACGCGAATTCTCGCTTGCCGGTCTGGCGACATTTGCTGCGGCCGGTGCTTTGCCCGCACGCGCTGCCACCACCATCGATCTGTCGACGATCCTGCCCGATGGAAGTTTCCATACGGAGAACGCCAAACTGTTCTCAGCGGAGGTGGCCAAGGCGACCGGGGGCGAGGTCAAGATCGTCATCCATTCGGGCGGCGCGCTGGGTTTCAAGGGGCCCGATCATCTGCGCGCGGTCGGCGATGGCCTGGTAGGCATGGCTGACATCCATGCCTCGCAACAGGCGGGCGACGAGCCGATCTTCGGCGCCGAGACGGTGCCGTTCCTGGTCTCCAACCAGGATGAGTTGCACCTGCTGCACAAGCGCCTGCGCCCGCTGTTCGAGGCCGCCGCAGCCCGGCGCAACCAGAAGATCCTGTACATGGTGCCATGGCCTGCGCAGTATCTCTTCCTGAAGACGCGCACCGAGACGCTCGAAGGCCTGCGCAACAGCAAGGTACGGGTCTCCGACAAGAACGTCCAGGACATGTGCACCGCGGTCGGCATGTCGCCTGTGCTGATTCCCTGGGGCGAGACCATTCCCGCGCTGGCCTCCGGCGCCATCTCGGGTGTGCTGACGTCGACGGTCTCCGGGGTCGACGGCAGGCTGTGGGAGTTCGTCAAGTACGTCTACCCGACCAACCACACCTGGATTTCGCAGATGGTCAACATCAACCTCGACGTGTGGAAGAAACTCACCAAGCCGCAGCAGGACGCGATGGAGCAGGTAGCCCGTCGGCTGGAGCCGCAGTTCTGGAGCAGCACCACCAAGGTCGACGCCGACAGCATGGCGCGCCTGAAGACCATGGGCATGGAAGTGGTGCCGATCTCGGCTGCGATGGCCGGCGAAATGCGCGCGCGAACCTCCTCGATGACGTCGACCTTCATGAAGAAGTTGCCTGCCGCCGAGGCGCCGCTCAAGGCCTATCTGGCCGACGTGAAGCGCGCATGAACACGGTGGCGAGCGAGCTTCCAGTGGCCACCGCTGCATCTCCGGTCCGCATGGTGCTGAAGGCCATTACCTTCCTGACCGTGGTCGACGGCTGGATGGGCGTGGCCTGTCTGGCGTCGCTGATCCTGCTGATGCTGGCCGAGGTCATCGTGCGGGCGGCCTCCAATGTGTTGCCCTGGTTGCCGGCTGATATTCCCGTGGCCTGGGAATACTGTTCGTACCTGATGGCTGCCTGCTTCACGTTTGGTGCCGCGATGACGCTGCGCACCGGCGGCCACATCCAGGTGACGCTGCTGCTGGACAACGTGCACGGTACGTTGCGCAGGATCTTCCAGGCCATCGTGTCGTTCCTGGGCATGGTCTCGGTCGGGTTCCTGGCTTATGCGATGGGGAGGTTTACCTGGACCTCGTACATCGGTGGCCAGACCTCGATGGCCAGCGGCACCCTGCTGTGGATCCCGCAGTGCCTGGTGACTTTCGGCATCGTGTTGCTGGCGTTGCAACTGCTGGCGAGGACCATCGAGGCCGCATGCGATCTTCCAACCGAAGACACCGCAATGAAAGCCTTTGGCAGTGAGCACGCATAGGAGCGCATCGACATGCTGACCATCATCCTGACACTCACGGCGGTGCTGACACTGACACTGGCCGGCGGCCTGTGGGTTGGCCTGGCGCTGGGCGGCACCGGCACCTTGCTGCTCGCGCTGTTCCGCGACATCCCGCTGGACAAGCTGCTCGCGCAGTACACCTGGAACATCCTGACCACGCAGGAGCTGCTGGCGCTGCCGATGTTCATCGCGATGGGAGAGATCCTGTTCCGCACCCGGCTGTCGCAGTCGCTGTTCAACGGGCTGGCGCCCTGGGCCGGCTTGCTGCCCGGGCGGCTGCTGCACGTGAACATCATCGGCAGCACGCTGTTTGCCGCGATCTCCGGGTCTTCGGCAGCGACCACCCAGGTGGTGGGGCGGATCTCGCTGGCCGAGCTGATACGCCGCGGCTATTCCAAGGACATCGCCATCGGCAGCCTGGCCGGCGCGGGAACGTTGGGCTTCCTGCTGCCGCCTTCCAGCATCATGATCGTCTACGGTGTGCTCGCCGATGTGTCGATCCTCAAGCTGTTCATTGCCGGCGTGGTGCCCGCGATCGTGCTGGCCGCGATGTTCATGTCGTGGGTCATGCTGCACGCGACGATCCGGCCGGAGCTGGTGCCGGCCGCCGAGCGCCAGCTGGCCCACATGCCCTTGATCGACCGCTTCCGCGCGCTGAAGGAACTGGCGCCGGTGATCTTTCTGATCGGCACCACGGTCGGATCGATGTACACCGGCCTGGCCACGCCTTCGGAAAGCGCGGCCGTGGGCGTGGTTGGCGCGATCATCGTGGCGCAACTGCAGGGTGGTCTGACGCGGCGCATGGTGCGCGACATTGCGCTCGGATCGGTACAGACCTGCGCCATGATCGCGATGATCCTGCTGGGTGCCTCCATCATCTCCAACGCGACCGCCTTCCTGGGTATCCCGCGCGCGACGACCGACTGGGTGGCCGGCTTCGGGCTGTCGCCGGTGGCCTTGATCGCCGTGCTGGTGGTGTTCTACCTGGTGATCGGCAGCGTGCTCGACGGCTTCTCGATGATGGTGCTGACCCTGCCCATCGTGCTGCCCGTGGTGAAGGCGGCCGGCTTCGATCCGGTGTGGTTCGGCGTGTTCATGGTAGTCGTGATCGAGATGGCCCAGATCTCGCCACCCGTCGGCTTCAACCTGTTCATCATCCAGAACCTGACGAACACGACACTCAGCTACGTCTCGAAAGTGGCGCTGCCCTACATGGCCATCATGGCGGTCTTTGCCATGCTGCTGGCGGTGTTTCCGCAATTGGTGCTTTGGCTGCCTTTGGTGATGACCAAGGGTTAGGGCTGCACCGTGGACAAGTTCCTGGCGATGCAGTCGTTCGTGCGCGTGGTCGAGGCGGGCAACTTCAGCAAGGCGTCCGACCTGATGGGCTTGCCGAAGTCCACGGTCACCCGGCTGATCCAGGGACTTGAACGCGACCTGCGGGTCAAGCTGCTGCAGCGGTCCACGCGGACCGTGCGCCTGACCGTGGAAGGCACGGCCTACTACGAAGGCGCGTTGGCTGTGCTCGGTCAGGTCGATGCGCTCGACACCCAGGTCGTGCAGACCTCCACCAGCGCCAAAGGCAGGATCAAGATCGACATCTCCGGCTCCATTGCCTACTTCGTGGTCATTCCAGAGCTGCCGGATTTCTTCGCCCGCCACCCCGATATCCAGGTGGACATCAGCGTCAGCAACCGCTCCGTCGATTTGATCACCGAGAACATCGACTGCGCCGTCAGGGTCGGCCCCTTGATGAGCGACCTGCTGATTGCCCGCAAGCTCGGTGTGCTGCAGATGGTCACCTGCGCATCGCCGGACTACCTCGCAACGCATCCGCCGCTGCGCCATCCTTCGGACCTCGGCCGCGATCATGCGCTGGTGCAGGTGGTGTCGCCCACCACGGGCCGCAGTTTCGCCACCACCTTCACGCAAGGGGACACCCGCATCGAGGCTTGCGGCCGCCATCTTGTGTCGGTCAACGACTCGGCGGCTGCGCTGCATTGCGTGCGCGCCGGCCTGGGCGTGCTGACCAGCTACGAGTTCCTGATGCACGACGACCTGCAGCGCGGCGTGCTGCAGCCCGTGTTGAGCGACTGGTCCAATGGCTGCATGGAGGTGCACGCGGCCTATCCGATGAACCGGCATCTGCCACGCAAGGTGCGGGCGTTCGTCGACTGGGTCACGGCGCTGTTCGCGGCTAGGTCTGCGGCAAGCGAGCACCGTGTGCCTGGCCCCGCGGTTGCGCATGCGCATCCGTTGATCGAACCGCACGAGAGCAGGGCACTGCACGCGATCGGCTGGGGCCAGGAGTGAGCCGCGACCGCCGCATGGCGGTCAGGACAGAGGATGCTCTTTGGCGACAGCGATGCGAAGCAGGGCTGCGAGCCGATCTGCTTGTGGCGAGAGCGGACTGTCTCGACGACGGATGAAGAAGAGCTGCCTGGACATCACCGGAGTCGTGATCGGCAGGACGCTCAAGCCGTAGCGCTTCGCATCAAACAGCGTCGGCAGGACGGCGAAGTAGCCCTTCTCGCGCACAAGTCCTAGCATGGTTGAGAACTGATCCACATCCATTGACCACGGGAGGTCGATCCCTCGGCTGCTCAGTTCGGCATCCACCTGAAGACGTGTCGAGCTCAATGGGTTGAGGCCGATCACGCGTTTCCCGGAAAGTTCGGCCCACCCTACCTTCTTGCGTGACTTGAACCAAGGGTCCGCGGGCGGACCGACCAGATTGAAGCCATATGTACCCATTCGCTCGGCATGGATGGTGGCCGCGAAGGCCATCTGCGTTGCGATGCCGAACTCGGCCTGGCGCTGCTCGACCAGGCTGGCAATGGACGCCGCGATGCCGTCGCGCACCGACACGAACACGCCGGGGTGGGCTTTGTAGAACGTGTCCAGTGCTTCAGGAAGAAGGCTGTACGCGATGGTCGCCACCATTGCAACCACCAGGTGGCCTTCATCACCTCGGGCCATGCGAGTGGCTCTGGTAAAGCTGCCGTCAAGCTGCGCAAGCAGCGGCGAGACCTCTTCATAGAACGCGATGCCCAACTGTGTGAGTTGTACCTTTCGTGTGCTGCGATGGAAAACCTGTCCGCCAATGTTCTCTTCGATGCTCGCGATCCTTCGGCTCAGGGCCGACGGCGATATGAAGAGCAACTCGGCCGCCTCCTGGAATTGACCAGTGCGGGCGGCGAAACAGAAAGCACGCACGTCATCGATGCTGTAATGGTTGCTCACAGCGCAATTATCGGTGTATTTTTTGCGTTTGACGGGATCATCGCCGGTTTGTAAATTGGCGGCCCTATGACACGCACGTCCATTCGACTTCGGTCGATTCAGAGTTTTTTCGTCGGCGGGCAGACGACTCGCCTCGGCGGATTGCCGATCCAGCATCGCAGCATGGTGCTGAACGGCGCACCGCGCGAGGTCAACCCGAACGGCCTGCATATGCACGGCCAGATGTATGTCCAGCACTACCAACTGGCGGAGCCTGCACACAGGACGCCTGTGCTGCTGTGGCACGGTGGCGGGATGACAGGGGCTACGTGGGAATCGACGCCTGACGGGCGTGCCGGGTGGCTTTGGCGTTTCCTGGAGGCGGGTTACGACGTTTACGTCAGCGATGCGGTCGAGCGAGGACGCTCGTCGTTTGCGATGTTCCCGGACATCTTCAAGGAAGAGCCCGTCTTCCGAACCATGGAGGAAGGGTGGAAGACCTTCCGGCTCGGCAAGCACTTTTCGGAAGTGCCCGACGAGCGGCACGTATTCGAGGGACAGCTTTTCCCCGTCGCATCCTTCGAGCAGTTCACAAAGCAATGGGTGCCTCGTTGGCCCGCGCACGAACCGATCATCCTCAACGCGTACGAGGCCCTGATTCAACAGGTCGGGCCTTGCTACATCATCGGCCACAGCCAGGGCGCTGGATTCGCTGCGGAAATCGCACGCCGCTTGCCTGAAGGCGTGAAGGCTGTTGTGGCCGTGGAGCCTGGTGGCATGCCGTCGGATGCTCCGCCGGAGCATCTCCCTCCCCATCTGGTCGTGTGGGGCGACCACATCGAGGTATCGGGACAACATTGGATCGGCTACCGCAAGCAGGCAGAAGCCTATCTCGCCCGGGTGGAGCCCAAGGAGGCCATCACCGTGCTGGACCTGCCACGGGCCGGCATTCACGGCAACTCCCATTTTCCGATGATGGACACCAACAGTGACGCGGTGTTTGCCCGAGTCGCTGCCTGGTTGTCGTCCATCGATGGGGCCAACACTCCAATTTCAGAGGAGACAACATGATCGGTTTCTGGTTGCGCACTTCCATCGGCCTCGCCGCGCTGTCGCTCGTTGCAGTGCACGGTAACGCACAAGCGCAATACCCCAATCGCCCCATCAAGCTGATCGTGCCCTACGCCGCCGGCGGCTCGGTCGATGCCTTCGCACGTGTCATCGCGCCAAGCCTGGAGGCAAAGCTCAAGCAGCCTGTCGTCATCGACAACGTGGCCGGCGCCGGCGGCGCCATCGGTGTGAACAAGGCAGTCAAATCGTCGCCCGATGGTCACACCATCCTCATGGGCATCGTGTCGGACGTCGTGCTGGCACCGTTGACGGAGAGCACGGTGACCTACACCTACGAAGACCTGGCCGCCATCGGAGCGCTTGGCACGAGCGGGTTGGGAGTGGTCGCGAGACCGTCGCTCGGGATCAGTTCACTCTCCGGGCTGATCGCTTTTGCAAAGGCCAATCCAGGCAAGCTAAGCTATGGCGCGACAGGTGCGGGGTCTCTGCCTGCACTGGCAATGGAGTCGCTGAAGCAAAAGACCGGCGTGAAGATTGAATTCATCCCCTACGCGAGCGCTTCGAAGATCGCGCTGGATGTCATGGGCGGTCATCTGGATATTGCACTCTCAGGGCTGCCCGCGCTTCTCGAACCCATCAAATCCGGCAAGGTGTCGGCAGTTGGGGTCATGAGCAGGGACCGCGATATCGGTGCTCCGGATATCGTGTCGGCGGGCGAGACGCCTGAACTCAAAGGCATGGACTTCTACTTCTGGACGGGCCTGTTCGCGCCGAAGGGGACGCCCACGGACATCCTCATGAAAGTCAATGCCGCGTTCGCCGAAGTTCTTCGGGAAGAGCAGGTCCGCAACCGCTTCAAGGACTACGGCGTCAAGATCAGCGATCCATTGACACCGGCACAGTTTGGCCAGTTCGTCGCGAAGAGCAACGCGGACTGGACAGCCGTCGTGAAGCAAAGCAATTTCAAGAAGAACTGACTCTCGCAGTGAAGGCGCCTGCCCTCGCGTCGCTTTCACCGGGCCGAACCCTCCCTCGCCAGGCGCTGCGACTACATGGCTTGCGCCTGCCCGTCGCGCCGCGGATCCGCAGACGCCATGCGCGCGCCCGAGCCGGGGTGCACGCCGATGATGCCCATGCTGCCGCGCGCCTGCCACGCCGCAAGCCGCTCCACGCGATGGCCCATGGCCTGCAGCCCGTTGGCGAGCGCGACGTCGCCGAACCGTTCTTCGACGCTGAGCGATTCTTCCACGGCGTGCGGATGGTTGGAGTAGGTGCCGTCCTGGTCGTGGCACCAGCGACGCGCCTGCACGGCCTCGCCTTCGTTCAGGCCGTGATCGACCAACGCCGAGAGGGTCTGGAAGGTGCTCTGCACCTGCGTGTCGCCGCCCGGCGTGCCCATGACCCAGCGCAGCGTGGCACCGTTTTCCACGGCATCGGGGAAGACCATCACCGGGTTCATCGTGTGGCGTGTGCGCGCACCGGGTCGCAGGTAGTTCGGATGCCGCGGATCGAGGTGCCAATAGGCCATGCGGTTGTTCAGCAGCATGCCCGTCTCCGGCACTACCACCTGCGAGCCGAACATCATGTTCAGGCTCTGGAGCTGGCTCACGGCGTTGCCTTCGCTGTCGACCACGCAGAAGTGCGTGGTGTCTTCCCTCGCGTTCAACACGGCGAATTCGCTGGACCGCGGACTTCCCGGGGCGCCGCTACCATGCGCCCAGGGGTCGCCTGGCGAGACACGCGCCGCTGCACGATGAGGATCGATGAGCGCGGCACGCTCCGCCGCATAACTTTTCGATAACAAGCCTTCCAGCGGAATCTTCGTGTCATCGGGGTCCGACAGAAACGCCTCGCGATCGATGTACGCAAGACGTTTGGCCTCCACCATCAGGTGCACGAGCTCCGGTGACAGGAAGGGCAGGCTCGACACGTCGAACCGCTCCAGCATGTTGAGCTGCTGCAGCAGCAGATGACCGCTGGAGTTGGGGCCCGCCTCATAGACATGGTGTCCACGGTAGGTGGTGGTGATCGGCGCCTCCACCCGCACGCGATGGCGCGCGAAATCGGCTAGCCGCAGCAGGCCACCGGTGGCGGTGGAGAAACGATCCACGGCTTCCGCGACCGGGCCGTTGTAGAAGTAGTCCCTGCCGTGTTGGGCCAGCGCGCGGTAGGTCTGGCCCAGCACCGGGTTGCGCCTGAGCTCGCCCGCCTGCAGCGGCCGGCCCTCGGGCGCGAAGATCGCGGCGGCCGCCGCCTCGGTGTGCAGACGCTCGTACTTCGCGGTCATCTCCGCCTGGAAGTGGCTGACCGGTACGCCCGCCACGCACAGCGCGATGGCTGGCTCCACACATTGCACGAGCGGCAGCCGGCCCCAGCGTGCGTGTGCCTCCAGCATGGCGTCGACCATGCCAGGCACCGAGGCCGAACGGATGCCGAGACGGTCCAGGCCCAGCTCGGGCCGTGCCGCCAATGGCGACGCCCCCGTGCCGTTGACCACGTGCACGCTGCGGCTCGACGCCTGGTGCACCATCACGTAGCCGTCCCCACCGATGCCCGATCCGTTGGGCTCGGCCACGCCGATCGCGAAACCCACGGCCACGGCCGCATCCACCGCATTGCCACCCGCCGCGAGCACCGCCATGCCCACGGAAGACGCGACGGGATGGTTGCTGACGACCGCGGCGCGCGCACCCATGCGCACGGCGTCGTAGCAGTCGCTGATGCGGCCATGCGGAGAAAGGAGTCGGGAATCTTTCATGGTGTCTCTCGGAGTGGAGGCGTGGTGGTGCAGCCGGTGCGCAAGGGCACCGATTGCAGCACGGCCGGACGCGTTATGGAACGCTTCATTGTTGCGCCCGTGGAATAGTCTTTTGCCCCCTGGCGCCTAGGGAAAACGGAGGCCCACCAACATAATTTGGTGACCCTTTCACTGGTCGTCTGGCGACGGCAAAGCGCGCATCGGAAGCACACGTGATGAACACGACGACCCTGACCAGCCGACGCGATGCGGCAGTCCGCGCGGCACTGCACGACATACGCAAACTCACGGACGTGCAGCCCTTCGACCGCGTGGTGCTCACGCGCATCACGATGCGGCTGGAACAGCTGGCGGCACAGAAGGCTCTTTTCCCCACCGCCGATTTCGCCCCGCCTGCGGCCCCGCGCGGCACCGGTGGCTACAAGCTCTACCGCCTGAATGCCGCAGACGGCGACCAGGGTCTGGCGCTCTACCTGAACGCGCTCAACCCCGGCGAGCGATCGATGCCGCACGACCACACGACCTGGGTCGCGATCGTGGCGTTGCAGGGACAGGAGGTGCATCGCATCTACCGCCGCGCCGATGACGGCAGCGACCCGTCCAGCGCACGGCTCGCGCTGGTGCGCGAGATCACGGTGGAGCCCGGCACCGCCATCGGCTTGATGCCCGACGAACTGCACAGCATCCACGCCATCGGCGAGTCGCCGCTCCTGCACTTGCATCTCTACGGGCGCCCGCTGGAGAAACTGTCCCGGCGCATCGGCGTCGACATGGAGACCGGCGCCGTCGTGAACTACAACGCCGCACTGCTCGCGGCAACGAAGGCTGGCCAATGAATGCACGGTCGCTCCAGCCCGCCACGCAACTGCTGCATGCCGGCGGGGCGCCACTGAGCGACGGCGCGGGGCCGATCAACGTGCCGGTGGTGCGCACCAGCACCGTGCGCTTCGGGGACACGGCCACGTTCGGTGAGTACAACCGCCGGCGCGCAGCAGGCGAGCGTGTCGCCACCTACGGCCGCCACGGCCTCGATACGCACCGCGCGCTCGAGGATGCCATGCTGCGTCTGGAGGGAGGCCACCGTGCCTTCCTCACGCCGTCGGGTCTGTGTGCGATCACGCTGGTGCTGCTGGCCTTGCTGTCAGCCGGCGACCACGCACTGGTGGCCGACGGTGTCTATGCACCGCTGCGGCAGGTCGACAAGAACCTGCTCCAGCGGCTTGGCGTGGAGGTCGAATACTTCTCCCCGATGCACGACGATCTCGCCTCGCGCATCCGGCCCCACACCCGGCTGCTGTATCTGGAGTCGCCCAGTTCGCTGCTGTTCGAAGTGCTGGACCTGCCGGCGTTGAGTGCCTTCGCGCGAGACCGCGGTGTGGTGGTGGCGACCGACAACACCTGGAGCGGCGGCTGGTTCTGTCAGCCGCTCGCGCTGGGCGCCAACATCTCGATCCAGGCCGCGACCAAGTACATCGCTGGTCACTCCGACCTGATGCAGGGCGTGGTGGTGGTCGACAGCGCAGCGCTGGCCGACAAGATTCTCAGCGCGTACGAGGCCCTGGGGCTGACCGTCGGCGCCGACGACGCCTATCTGGCGTTGCGCGGGCTGCGCACCTTGCCCGTTCGCCTGGCGCAGCACCAGCGCAACGCGACCGACGTGGCGCACTTCCTGTCGCGGCAGCCCCAGGTGTCGCGCGTCTTCTACCCGGCACTGCCAAGCGATCCTGGCCATGTGCTGTGGACGCGCGATTTCAGCGGGGCCAGCGGCCTGGTGTCCTTTTCCCTTCGTGACGCCACGCTCGCCGAGGCCGAAGCCTTCATCGATGCCCTCGGCCTGTTCGGCATCGGGTCGTCGTGGGGCGGGTACGAGAGCCTGGCGGTGCTGGCCCCTCCCGAACGGCTGCGCGATCACCGGCAGTGGCGCGGCCGGGCGCCGGTGGTGCGGCTGCACGTCGGGCTCGAAGATTCTCAAGACCTGGTCGCAGATCTTGCGCAGGCATTCGCAGCGGCGTTGGCGCCGCACTGACCCCTTCCATCTGGATCACGCCATGGCCTTGTCATCTCCTTCTGCTGCCCGTCCACCAGACCAGCGCCTGCGCGTCGCGGTCGATGTCGGCGGCACCTTCACCGACATCGTGTTGCTGCGCGGCGCACTCAAGCACACGCTCAAGGTGTTGACGACACCATCCGCGCCCGAGCAGGCCGTGCTCGGCGGCGTCGACGAGGTATTGCACAAGGCGGGTGCCGGCTGGGCACACGTCGACCTGCTGATCCTCGGAACCACGCTGGCGACCAACGCCCTGATCGAGCGCAAGGGCGCGCCCACCGCATTGCTCACCACGCATGGCTTTCGCGACCTGGTGGAGATCGGTCTGGAGGACCGCTTTGCGCAGTACGACGTGTTCCTCGACAAGGCGCCGCCACTGGTGCCGCGCCACTGGCGCCACGGCGTGGTCGAGCGCATGGATGCAGCGGGCCGGGTGCTCACGCCTTTGGACGAAGCGCAGGTTGCCACACTCGCGAAGCAGCTGGTGGCGGACGGCATCGAAAGTGTGGCGGTGTGTTTTCTGCACGGCTATGCGAATCCCGCGCACGAAAGGCGCGTGCGCGCATTGCTGCGCGACCACGCGCCGGGCCTGTGGGTGTCGCTGGCATCCGACGTCTGCCCCGAGATCCGCGAATACGAGCGTCTCTCCACCATCTGTGCGAACGCCTATGTGCAGCCGCAAGTGGCAGGCTACCTGCGCCGCCTGCATGACGGCGCCAGCGCGCGTGGCCTGCGTGCCGAGCCCTTCCTGATGACATCGGGCGGTGCCATCACCACGCTGCAGGCCGGTATCGACGAACCGGTGCGGCTGGTCGAGTCGGGTCCGGCGGGCGGGGCCGTGCTGGCGCGCCGGGTCGCCGAGCAGATCGGCGCGGCGCGCGCTCTGTCGTTCGACATGGGTGGCACCACCGCCAAGATATGTTTCATCGACGACTACCAGCCGCAGATCAGCCGCAGCTTCGAGTTCGGCCGTGTACACCGGCACTTGAAGGGCTCGGGCCTGCCAATCCGCATCCCGGTCATCGAGATGGTGGAGATCGGTGCGGGCGGTGGCTCCATCGCCCGCGTCAACCATCTGGGCGTGGTCCAGGTCGGCCCCGACAGCGCGGGCTCCTCGCCCGGCCCTGCGGCCTACGGACTGGGCGGTGAGCAGCCCACCGTGACCGATGCGCATGCGGTGCTCGGCACGATCGATCCGTCGCGCTTTGCGGTTGGCAAGGTACGACTCGATCCACAGCGCGCACGCGCGGCACTGCTGCAGGGCGTGGCGGCGCAGACCGGACTCGACGTCGAGGCGTCGGCGCACGCGGTGCTCGAGATCGTCACCGAGAACATGGCCAACGCCGCGCGCGTGCACGCGTCGGAGCTGGGCAAGGAGCCGGCGGAAAGCACGCTGATCGCCTTCGGTGGCGCGGCACCCCTGCACGCGGCGCTGCTGGCACGCAAGCTTGGTGTCGGGCGGCTGGTCATTCCCAGTTCGGCCGGCGTCGGCTCGGCGCTGGGCTTTCTCTGGGCGCCCGTGGCTTACCAGACGGTGCGCAGCTTCGCGCAGCGGCTCGACCGCATCGACCATGCGGCCGTGGCGCGTCTGCTCGACGAACTCACGGCCACCGCCGACAACGTGGTGCTGCGTGCAGCGCCCGGCGCCGCACTGGTGCGCCAGCGTCAGGCCTTCATGCGTTACGCGGGGCAGGGCCATGAGATCCCGATCGACATCCCGGCCGGGCCTTTCGATGCCAGCGTCAGTGCCGCCTTGCAGCGTCGCTTCGAGGACCGTTATGCCGAGCTGTACGGACGCAGCCTGCCGCACATCGCGGCCGAGGTGGTGAGCTGGTCGGTCGCGGTGCAGGCTGGCGGCGGCACGGCGCCAGAGCCCGACGAAGTGATGCCGGACAGCGGCCGCGCTGCCGCCACGGGAACACGCCGGCTCTACGACGCCGAAGCCGGCCGATGGGTGCAGGTGGACGTGTACGAACGCGGCGCACTGGCGGCCGGCCGCTGGATCGAAGGACCGGCACTGATCGTCGAAGACGAGACCACGACGCATGTGATCGAGGGCTTTGTGGCGCGTGGGACACGGCTTGGCATGCTGGTGCTGGAAGACAGCACGGTGCAATACACGCAGCACACCGCGGCCGAGCGGGTCCTCCGATCAACTGAACCGACGCCATCCGTTCCAGAAAGCCAGACATGAGCACGACCACGACGCGCACGGCCCCGGCGGGCCGCCAGTTGATCCGCAACCAGCTGGCCTGGACCCGGCTTCTATCGGTGGTGGAGGAGCAGGCGCAGACCCTGATCCGCACCGCCTTCGGTACCTCGACACGCGAGGCGGGCGACCTGTCGGCCGGCGTCTTCCTGCCAGACGGCCGGATGGTGGCGCAGGCCGTGACCGGCACGCCAGGCCACGTCAACTCGATGGCCGAGTCGGTGAAGCACTTCCTGCTGAAGTTTCCGATCGAAACCATGGAGGAGGGTGACGCCTACCTGACCAACGACCCCTGGCGCGGCACCGGGCATCTGTTCGACATGACCATGGTGACGCCGGTGTTCCACGGCGAGGGCCAGGCGCGCCGCGCGGTGGCGCTGTTCGCGTCGACCTTGCATGTGGTCGACATCGGCGGTATCGGCTCCGGCCCGGATGCACTGCAGATCTACCACGAGGGCCTGTTCCTGCCGATCCTGCGCTTCGTGCACCGTGGTGAGGTCGACGCCGGCGTGCGCGCCATCATCCGCGCGAACGTGCGCGAGCCCGAACAGGTCGAGGGTGACCTGTTCGCGCTGGTCGCCTGCAACATGGTCGGCGGCAGGCAACTGCTCACCTTGCTGCGCGAGTTCAGGCTCGATGATCTGCAGGCCTTGGGCGAGTTCATCATCGGCCGCTCGGCGCAGGCCATGCGGGAGGCCTTGCGCGAATGGCCACGTGGAACGTGGCACAACACGATCGTGTCGGACGGGTACGACGCACCCGTCACGGTACGGGTCTCGGTGTGCATCGCCGACGAGGGCGTGGTGGTCGACTTCGCCGGCACGTCGGGCATGGTGGCGCGTGGCATCAATGTGCCCAAGGCCTACACCGACGCCTACACCTCGTTCGGTATCCGCTGCCTGGTGGGCCCGGATGTGCCGAACAACGCGGGCTCGCTGGCCAGCATCCGGGTCGAAGCGCCCGCCGGCTGCATCCTGAACGCGCTGCATCCCGCCGCGGTGACTGCGCGGCATGTACTGGGTCAGATCCTGCCGGATGCAGTCTTTGGTGCGCTGCGCCAGGCGCGCCCTGACCGGGTGCCGGCCGAAGGAGCCTCTTCGCTGTGGAACCTGCACATGACCGGTGGCGAGGTGCTGGCCGGCAGCAGCGTCAGGGATGCCGAGGCCGTGCGGCGCGGCCCGCGCTTCAACGCTGTGAGCTTTTCCACTGGCGGCACAGGTGCGCGGCCAGGCAAGGATGGGTTGTCGGTCACGGCCTATCCGAGCGGCGTGCGCAATGTGTCGCTGGAGATCATGGAGACGCAGGCCCCGCTGGTGTTCGAGCGCAAGGAATACCGACCCAATTCCGGCGGCGCCGGATCGGCACGCGGGGGCCTGGGGCAGATCATCGAAGTCAGGCATGCCGACCCCGGTGCCGCGTTCGTGATCGCGGCCGCGTTCGGCCGGGTCGAACACCCCGCCCGCGGTGCGCTGGGGGGCCACGATGGCGCGCCCGGTCGCCTGCGTCTGGGCTCTGGCGCGGTGCTGCGTGCGTCCGGGCGGCAGCTCGTCCCCGCAGGCGACTCGCTGGTCGTCGAGACGCCCGGCGGCGGCGGACTCGGGGATCCGTCCGGGCGCCTTGCTGACGCTGTGGCGCGCGATGTGCGCGCCGGCCTTGTCGAGCCCTGACCGCCCCCGCAATGCCTTGCCCGCCCGGTAAGGCGCCGAATTCCTTCAACGCTCCCGAGGTCCTGCATGTCCATCCCTGTCAAATCGCTCTTCCGCCGCAGTTCCATCTGTGCAGCGCTGCTCTCTCTGGGCATGGCGGCCGGCGCTGCACCGCCCGACCACAGCGGCACGCTCACGATGCTGGCGACATTCGAGCCCACCACCCTGGTCGGGGTCGCAAATGTCGCCACGCAGGCCGTGGGCGCCAAGGTGACAGAAGGGCTGCTCAAGTACGACCACGACGTCAATCCGCAACCGCAGCTGGCGACCCGGTGGACGATCAGCCCCGACGGCCTGACCTACACCTTCACGTTGCGTCAGGGTGTCAAATGGCACGATGGCCGAGACTTCACCTCGGCCGACGTCGCCTACTCGATCGAGTTGCTGAAGAAGATCCACCCGCGTGGCCGCAACACCTTTGCCAACCTCACGGCCGTCGAGACGCCTGACAAGAGCACCGCGATCCTGCGGCTGTCCAGGCCCGCGCCCTACCTGATCCGCGCGCTGGTGGCCACCGAGACGCCGATCGTGCCCAAGCACCTCTACGAAGGCACCGACGCTACCGCGAACCCGAACAACAATGCGCCCATCGGCACCGGGCCTTTCAAGTTCAAGGAGTGGGTGCGCGGCAGTCACATCGTCTACGAGCGCAACGCCGACTACTGGGACAAGCCCAAGCCCTACATCGATCAACTGATCGTGCGCTTCATCACCGACCAGGCGGCGGCTGCCATCGCCTTCGAGACGGGCACCGTGGATCTAGGGTCGCGCACGCCGGTGCCGCTGGCGGATCTGGAGCGGTTGAAGAAGCTGTCCAGCCTGCGCTTCGAGACCAGGGGCAACAGCTATTCGTCGAACGTGACCCGGCTGGAGTTCAATCTCGACAACGAGTATTTCAAGAACGAGAAGGTGCGCCAGGCGGTGGCCCATGCCATGGACCGCAATGCGATCGTGAAAGTGGTGACCTACGGTTACGCGCAGGTGAGCTACTCGCCCATCGCGCCGGCGCTCAAGGCCTACCACGATGCCACGCCTTCCCCCTACACCTTCGACATGAAGAAGGCAAACGATCTGCTCGACGAAGCAGGTTATCCGAGGAAGGAAGGGGGCGTGCGCTTCAGCGTGCCGCTGGACTTCAACCCGTTCGGCACCGAAGGCGCACGGTTTGCCGATTTCATGCGCTCGACGCTCGCGCGGATCGGCATTGCGGTGACGGTGCGCGCGCAAAGCCCCAGCGCCTTCATCAAGCGCATCTACACCGACCGCGACTTCGCCTTCACCCACAACGGCGCAAGCAACCTGTTCGATCCGACCGTGGGGGTGCAGCGCCTCTACTGGTCGAAGAACTTCATCAAGGGCGTGCCGTTCTCCAACGGCACGCACTACCAGAACGCCACGGTCGACAAGCTGCTGGAGGACGCGGCCGTCGAGAACGATCCGGTGCGGCGCAAGAAGTTCTTCAAGGACTTCCAGGACATCGTCGCACGCGAGGTGCCTGATCTGACGCTGTACCAGCCGGTGTTCCTCACCATCGCCAACCAGCGCGTGCACGACCATTCGCTGACGGCGGACGGGGTTGAGTCGAATCTTGCCGATGTGTGGGTGGACGCACCGAAGAAGTAAGAACAACAGCGCGTCAGGCAGCCTTGCGCTGCGCGGCGCCTGGAACCGCTTCGATCAGGCTGCGCGTGTAGGGGTGCTGCGGCCGGTCCCAGATGTCGCGGTGGCTGCCGGTCTCGACGATCCGGCCCTGGTGCATCACCATCACCCGGTCGGCAAAGTAGCGGACTACCGACAGATCGTGCGAGATGAACAGGTAGGACAGGCCGAAGTCCTCCTTCAGCTCCACCAGCAGGTTCAGGATCTGCGCCTGCACCGACACGTCGAGCGCCGACACGGGCTCGTCCAGCACCACCAGGGAAGGCCGCAGCACCAGCGCCCGTGCGATGCCGATGCGCTGGCGCTGCCCGCCCGAGAACTCGTTGGGGAAGCGCCGCGCCGCGTCGGGCGGCAGGCCCACACGGTCGAGGATGGCCGTGATGCGGCTGCGGCGCTCCGTGCGGTCGGCCACGCCGTGCACCTTCAGCACGGACTCGAGGATGTCGAACACGTTGCGCCGCGGGTTGAGCGACGCATACGGGTCCTGAAACACCATCTGCACGCGGCGCCGCCAGGGCTTTAGTGCCTTCTCTGACAGGTTCGCGATATCGGTGCCGTCGAACACGATGCGCCCCGATGTCGGGTTGACCAGCCGCAGCAGCGTGCGCGAGAGGGTGGATTTGCCGCAACCCGACTCGCCCACCAGACCCAGGGTTTCGCCGGGCCGGATGTCGAAAGACACGCCGTCCACCGCGCGCAGCACACCGCCGCCGCGTATCGGGTAGTCGGTGAGCAGCGCCTGCACCGACAGCAGCGGCGCGCCGCTCGATAGGCGCGTGGCCAGGTTGCGCGATGTCGGATGGACCGCCGGCACGTTGAGCACGAAGTCGCGACCGCCCGTGATGAGGTCGCGCCGGGTCTGGATCTCGGGCAGGCGCGCGTCCGTGTAGTGCAGTGCGCTGCCGCCGTGCAGCGACGCGCCCATCAGCCCCTTGGTGTAGGCGTGCGACGGCGCGGCGAACAGCCGGGCGGTCTCGGCCTCCTCGACCTTCTCGCCGGCGTACATCACCGCCACGCGATCGGCCCACTGGGCGACCAGCCCGAGGTCGTGCGTGATCAGCAGCAGCGCCATGTCGAGCTCGCGGCGCAGGCCGTCGAGCAGTTCGAGGATCTGGGCCTGGATCGTCACGTCCAGCGCCGTGGTGGGCTCGTCCGCCACCAGCAGCCGCGGCTTGCAGGCCACGGCCATTGCGATCATCACGCGCTGGCGCTGTCCACCCGACAGGTTGTGCGGATGGTCGTCAATGCGGCGGTGCGGCTCGGGAATGCGCACCAGGTCGAGCAGCTCGATGGCACGCTTGCGCGCAGCGAGGGCAGAAAGCTTCTCGTGCCGGCGCAGCGTCTCTTCGATCTGCGCGCCGATGGTGTGCACCGGGTTCAGCGAGGTCATCGGCTCCTGGAAGATCATTGCGATCTCGCGGCCGCGCACCTCGCGCAGTTCGACAGGCGAGAGCGCGAGGATGTCGCGGCCATCGAAGTGGATGTGGCCGCGCAGCACTGCCCCGGGTGCGAGCAGGCGCAACAGCGCAAGTGCGGTGGTCGATTTGCCACAACCCGATTCACCCACCAGCGCCAGCGTCTCGCCGCGCTGCAACGTCAGGTCCAGCCCCCGAACGGCCTGGATCGGCCCGCTGGAGCCGTGGAAGAACACATCGAGGCCGCGCACGTCGAGCAGTGGTGGAGGCGCGGTCACTTGGTCCTGCGTCATCTCAGCGACCTCTGAGTCTCGGGTTGAACGCATCGTTGAGCCCATCGCCCACGAGGTTGAGCGCCAGCACGGTCAGCACGATGGCTGCACCCGGCAGCGCGGTCAGGAACCACGCGGTGCGCAACAGCTCGCGGCCCTGGCCGATCATGCTGCCCCACGAGACCGCGTTGGGGTCGCCCATGCCCAGGAAGGACAGCGCCGACTCGATGAGAATGGCGCTGGCGACCAGCACGGATGTCGTGACGATCACCGGCGGCAGCGCGTTGGGCAGCATCTCCTGGAAGATGATGCGCGCATGGCTGAAGCCCTGGCTGCGGGCGGCCAGCACGAACTCGGTCTCGCGCAGCGTGCGGAACTCAGCACGCACCAGCCGCGCGATCACCGGCCACGATGCCAGCCCGATGGCGAACGCGATCATCGGCACCGAGGGTTGGCCGATCGCCACCACCACGATCACGAACAGGAACGAAGGCATGGTCTGGAACAACTCGGTGATGCGCACCAGCACATCGTCGATGCGCCCCCCGAAATAACCTGCGGTGGCACCCACCAGCACCCCGATCACGAGGCTCAGCACCGCCGCCACCACGCCCACGGCCAGCGATACGCGTGCGCCGTGCGCCATGCCGGCCATCACGTCACGGCCCATCGAATCGCTGCCCATCGGGGAGGCGGGGTCCTGGCCCGGCCACAACAGCGGCTGCGCCACCATGTCGAGCGGGTCGCCCGGATACAGGCGCGGCGCGGCCAGCGCCAGCACGAGCATGAAGGCCAGCAGCACCACCCCTGCCATCGCCGCCGGATTGCGAAGGAACGCGCGCAGTGCGGCGTGGCGCGTGGAAACCGGCCTGGCGTCGACGGTGGCCGTGGGGGAGCTGTCGGACCGTGCAGAAACAGTGAGCACCGGTGCAGGCGCAGTGACAACGGGGGCGGGCAGGGGAGTGGACACGGGCGCCTTCAGCGGACCTGGATGCGCGGATCGAGCCACGCGTGCAGCAGGTCGACCAGCATGTTCGCCAGGATGACCAGCAGAGAGGACATCAGCAGCACTCCGAGCAGCAGGGTGTAGTCGCGGCCCGCCACCGCGTCGAAGGCCAGCCGCCCGAGGCCCGGCCAGCTGAACACCGTCTCGACCACCACGGCGCCGCCCAGCAGCGTGCCGAAGTGCATGCCCGCGACGGTGGTGACCGGGAGCAGGGCATTGCGCAGGACATGGTGGACGGTCACCGTCCAGGGGTGCAGGCCCTTGGCCTCAGCGGTGCGCACGAAGTCCTGCCGCGTCACCTCCAGCATCGCGGCCCGTGTCAGCCGCGAGAAGATGGCGATGTAGAAGCCCGCCATCGCGAGCGCCGGCAGCACGAGGTGGTGCGCGACGTCGAGCACGTGGCGCCATCCTGCGTAACCCGCACCGATGGTCTCGCTGCCGCCGGTGGGCAGCCACCCCAGGTGCACCGAGAACAGCACGATCGCCATCAGGCCGAGCCAGAAGCCGGGCGTGGAGTACAGCACCAGCGCCAGGATGGACAGCGTGCGGTCCTGCCAGCGCCCGACACGCGTGGCCATGACGGTGCCCAGCGCAGTCCCGATGGCCAATGCAACGCCCTGCGCGGTCACCATCAGCACCAACGTGTTGCCTAGGCGCGCCCCGATCAACTCGACGACCGGTGTGTTGTAGCGTGGAGAGATGCCCAGGCTCAGATGAGCGAGGTTGTTCAGGTATGCGCCCAGTTGATGCAGCAGCGGAAGGTCGAGCCCGAAGTGGCGACGCAGCTGCGCCATGCTCTCGCGCGTGGCGGAGCCGGATTCGGCTGCCACCACGTCGGCAGCATCACCGGGAATCCACTGCATCAGGAGGAAGTTGAGGAGGATCACGCCGACGACCGTGGGCACGGCCTGCCAGGCGGTTCTCAGCAGCGTGCGCATCGTGCGACGCAGTCTCATGGCGCCTCCGTCGCTGCAGCGGGCATGAGGCGGATGCCGACATCGCCTTCACGTTCGAGTTGCGCGACCAGGCCGAGCTCCCAGTCGATGTACTGCTTGAATCCGGCGTCGCGCCGGGCGATGTCGGCGTAGCCGTACGGGCTGTAGAAATAGTCGTCGTCGCCGGTCAGCACGTCCTGGCCGCCGCTGCTGGTGGTCAGGCCGTCGGCCACCCAAGCGCGCGTTCCACCGGCGAGCGCGTGGACAACCCGGCCGGTGCGTGACGAGAGTTGCGACGCTACCGTTTGTGCCAGGGTGCCGTCGGAGGATGTCAGGACCACGCACTGCTGTTGCGGTGTCGCGACGAGAAATTCTTCAAGCCGGTCGGGAACACAGAAGCGTGCACCCGCCACATGGGTACGCTCGTAGGCGGAACGGCGCTCGACGTCGAAGACCAGCACCGTTCCCGCCTTCATTGCGGCATCGAGAGCCACTGCCGTGATCCGCGCGGCAGCCTTCTGCACCGGCAGCACGAGCACGTGCTCGGGTCCGGTGGCCAGCTGCGGCACCTCCGGCGGGGCCACCACGAAGACCTCGTAGCCACCCATTTGCGCGAGCCAGGCCGCGGTGGTGAGCGCGCGCACCCCGTCCCAGTCGATCAGCACGATGCGCGCGCCTCGGGTGGCGACATATTCATCGATCGCCTGCACCAGTTGCCCGCCCGGAGCCCAGCGCCAGCCAGCCAGATGACCGGCCTCGTATTCCTCGCGCGTGCGCGCATCGAAGCAGTAGAGCGAACGCGTGTCGGCCTCTGCCCCGAATCGCGCCAACGTGGATGCATCGATGCGGCGCACGCCGGCACGTGCCGCCACGTCCCGCGCACGCGCGAGCGCCGCCAGCCGTACGGCGTCGCCAGGCTCGGGCAAAGGCGCCAAGCGCCCATGTGCCAGTGTATGGCCGGCCATCAGCCAGGCCAGTGTGCCGTCCTGCAACGACGCCACCTGGTTGGGGATGCCCGCATCGATCAGGGTCTGCGCGCCGACGATGCCGCGCGTGCGGCCTGCGCAGTTGACGACCACGAGCGTGTCGGGCCGGGGGGCGATCTCGCCGATGCGGTAGACCAGCTCGGCGCCGGGCAGGCTGTGGGCAAACGCGAGGCTGAACTCCGCGAATTCTTCGGGCGTGCGACTGTCGACGACCACGAGGTCGTCTCCGCGTTCGACGCGTGCGTGCAGTTCTTCGGCAGAGATCGATGGGGTATGGCGCGTGTGCTCGACCAGTTCGCCGAACGCTTTGCTCAGCACGTTGCTGCCGGTGAACAACTGCAGGCCCGCCGCCACCCACCCGGCTGTGCCGCCCGCGAGGACTGAGACGTTGTGCCAGCCCAGCCGGGCTAGCTTGGCGGCCGCCTGTGGCAGCAGCGATCCGTCGGCATCAGTCAGCACGATGCGGGTGCTGCGCCGGGGAACGAGCCGGTCCATCTGCACCTCCATCCGCCACAGCGGCGCCGACGCGGCCAGCAAGATGTGGCCACGCACGAACACGCCCGTTTCACGCACATCCAGTAGCGCTATCTCCATGCCATCGACCAGGGCCGCCTTCAGTTCGTGCGGCGAGATTGAGCTCTGCGGTGCAGGCGCTGGAGCATCGTCGTCAACAGGAAGTTCGGTGTGGCTCATGGATCGAATTGATTCTGTGCCGTTTCTTGTGGGATAGGGTGCTTGCTTTGTGCAAAACAATATTCCCCCGTTGCAACAATGGAGCGCCGGGTCAGACGCCGGCCATGGTCCAGCGCGCGGATTTGTTGGCAACTTACAGTTGCCTGGAGCGGTACGGGTTCGACAGCGAAAATCCGGCCGCCTGTCGGTAGTCGGAGATGCCGGACGCATGCTGGAGCAGCTCGTAGACGCGGATCGTCTGCCACGCCGCAGGATGATTGGCCAGGTACTTCGCGATCGGGGCCCGAATGTCCAGCTTGCCTCGTTCGTAGAGCTGCATGATGGCGACGTCGGTGAAGCCCTGGCTGATCGGGCCGATGCTCCACATCGTCTTGGTGGACGCCAGTTCGCCGTAGTTCGCACTGGCTCTGCCGTAGCCTGCGGAACGCGGAATGTACGGGGCCTGCACGATGGCCATCGTCATGCCGTACAGCTTGTGTGCCACCATACACTCGGCAATTCTCTGGTCAATGAACTTGCCCTGCGCCCAGAGCTTCGGGTCGCCGCGGAGACGACTTTTAGTCTCTGAGACTGCAGCGAGGGAATGATGTCTTCCCAACTCGAACCGTCGGCGAAGGCGCCATGGACCAGGACCACGGTCGCGTTGTCAGCGGGCACCGCCGCCTGTGCTACAGGCAACATACCGAGCGGGGCGAATCCTATCGCAGCGATGACCGCGGACAGTTTGAATATTGATTGCATCACAAGCTCCTTAGAAAAAAATGGATGCCGACGATCGCCGGCTTTGTGGAGTCGCGGGCCCTGGCCGGGTCAGACCGTGGGAACCGTTCCGCCGTCGATCACATGTTCCGATCCCGAGACCGATGCCGCGCGCGGAGACACAAGGAAGGTGATCAGATCGGCGACCTCCTGGGGCTTGGCGGGGCGACCGACCGGAATGCCGCCGAGCCAGTCCATGACCATCTTCTTGCCACCCTCGTAGTCCGTGCCTGCCTGGTCCGCCATCCGCTGGGCGAATGCAACCGAAGCCTCGGTCTCAATCCACCCTGGCGACACACGCAAAACGCGAACACCTTTGGGCGTAACCTCCTTCGACAAGGATTTGCTGTAGGTCGAAAGGGCACCCTTCGCCGCCGCATAGGCTGTCGTTGACTCCGGTAGCGGAAGCACACGCTGAATCGAGGTGACGTGCAAGACAACACCCGCACCCTTTGCCAACATGGCGGGCAGCAGTGCACGGTCAAGGCGAACTGCGGACATGAAGTTCAGATTTAATTCGTTGAACCACACTGCGTCGTCAAGGGCCGCAAAGCCACCTGCCGGAGCGCTCGAGCCTCCGAGGGAATTGATCAGGATGTCGACGCCTCCCCAGCGCTCAGTCACTGCTCGCGCAAGCGTGGTCACACCTTCTGCGGTCATCAAGTCGGTCTGCACATATGTCACGCCTTCCAGCGGTTTCTCGGGAGCGGAGCGCGCAGTCGTCATCACCTGCACTCCAGCGTCCTGAAGGCTCTTGACGAGGGCAGCGCCCAACCCCTTTGTGCCGCCCGTGACCAGGGCACGCTGCCCATTCAGTTGGAGGTCAAAGTTCATGCTGTGATCTCCAGCGAGGCGATCAGGCCGCGTTCGAGTCGAAACCGGTAAGACAGATCGATTGGACTGCCAGGAAAGTTACCCGTCACCTTTGCGCGGACGATCGGGAAGCCGTCCTTTCGCTCCAGCGCGAACGGCACGCTGGTTGCGCTGTATTTGGCCGATGCCTCGGCCATGAAGGCCTTGATCGCGTTGATGCCCGTGTAGGTGTGGCCGTCGTCCTTCAGGACGGCTTGCGCCGTGAAGCAATGCGTCAGGGCTTCGGGGTTGCGCTCGGCCGCGAAGTACGCAGCAATGGGTTCGGGGAGGGTCAGCGTATCCATGTCGATGGGTCCATGTGGATTGATGAAGGCCCAAGGATGCGCGTCGCGATGAAATTAGGGAATCACCTAGAATCTGCATGAGCTGTGAAGCAAGGAACGCATAATGCGTGGTTTCGAATTCGCTGAGCTGAAAGCTTTCGCCGCTGTGGTCGAACGAACGAGCTTTGCACGGGCGGCAGAGCATTTGGGCGTTTCGCCTTCTGCTCTCAGCCAAACCATTCGACAGCTTGAAACCCGCATCGGCGCACGCCTTTTAAATCGCACGACACGAAGCGTCGCGCCATCGGCAAGTGGCGAGCTGCTCTACAAGCGCATCGCCCCGCTGTTTCGAGAGATGGCTGATGCGGTCGCTGAAGCCAGTGAAGCCGCAGGCCAGACCGTTGGCACGCTCCGTATCAACACGCTGGGAATCGCCGCGAGAACCATCATTGCGCCCAGGCTTTCACGCTTTCATCAGGCATGCCCGGACGTAGTGCTCGACATCGTGGTCGATGACGCGCTGGCCGATATCGTCGTTGGCCGCTTCGACGCGGGCATCCGCGTGGGAGGACGGGTTGAGAAGGACATGATTGCGGTGCGCTTAACGCCAGACCTGAACATGGTCGCCGTTGCGTCTCCCGACTACCTTGCTGCTCGAGGCGTACCCAAGACACCCGCCGATCTGCACGGCCACGCGTGCATCAACTGGCGGCTCCAGATGGACGGCAGGAACTATCGCTGGGAGTTTGAGAAAAAGGGGCAGCGACTGGAAGTAGCGGTGAACGGCCCCGTCGTCACCAACCACGCTGACATTGGCGTTGCTGCCGCGCTCAACGGGCTCGGAATCGCCTATCACTTCGAGCGAGATGGCGTGGTTGAGCTGTTGGCCCAGGGCCGGTTGGTGCAGGTGCTGGCCGACTGGTCGATCTCGCGCCCGGGCTTGTTCCTCTATTACCCCAACAGGCAACATCGGCCTGCCCTCCTCGGGGCATTCATCGATTGCCTGCTGGACAGAGATCTGGCCGCAGACACTCGCAAGCCACGCGCATCCAAGAGGTAGATTGGCCTTTCGTGCCACGTAAGAACGCCACGCAACCAGCGTTGTGGGCGTAGCAGGTAACGCTCAGTCGCTACACGTCGCATCCCCGATGCGATGTGAACCCGATGCAACTGACCTCTGATGCCTTGCTCGGACTGCTACGCCAGCCCGAGAAGCCCCTCAAGCGGCCCGCTGCGCGCGAACGCGCAGCGCGCACCCGTGAGTGTCTCCTGCACGCCGTCGCCTGGTGTTGACACCTGCGCTGCGCCGAACTGGCCACCGCTTATTGGCCCAGCGCCCGCTACGGCTCGCAGTTGGCCCAGCGCAACGGATGCGGGTGGCATCTTCGGACGAATGTGGCAGCACTGCGGGTGATCCGGAATTGAACATTTGCCCCGCGATACGTTGAGGCGAAGCGTTGGATATGTCGTTACACCATGCTTTTCAAGAGATCAAAATAGTAGTCACCCACATAGAAATCGCGATAAATGCGATAGCAAGTGAATACCAGACCTGCCGCCGCAACCCAATAGAGTGCATTCAGCAAGTCAGTGGGAATCACCACACATTGCTGAACTTGGATTCGCACGGTCAAGAGGCCGCAGAGTGCTGAGTTCAGCTGGTTGAGAAAAACGGCAAGCACGATGGCCAACAAGCCATATACCGCGCCAATCAGACACCGGAATTCGTTCGGGCGCTTCGTACGAATTTTCATGATGATCTCTTGCTCCTGATTTCAAGTGGTATGGCAGGGAAGGCTGCAGAAGTAGCAGCCATTGATCCTGTTCGAGGGCCAGCGCCGCTTCGCCTCAGCCACAGCTGGCGCGCACGAAAAGTAGTCGCCGAGGTAGACCCTGTTGTTCTCGGACGGGAGGTACGTGCAGGTGCCGGTGTGGACCTCATGATCCCCATTTGGCTGTTGATTCTTGTTGATGTAGTAGTGGGACATGTCCAGTTCCAGTCTTGATGGTGGTAAGCGTTCAGATCTCGATGTGGTGTGTCCACCCTGGCACGCCGTTTCGAGAGAGAAACTCAACGAGCTTCGGACTGCCGAAGTACTGCAGTCTTCCACCGTGCATGAACGCGAGGGCGGCTTGATCGACGCGGAGAGAGGCGGCTTGGGTACGGCTGGTCAGCCTTGCGAGAAGCTTCGAGTTGTCGACGCTCGTTCCTGACGCGGAGCGTGCATCAAAGACGGCGAAATTGATCCAGCCCCCGCTTTGCGCGCGCTCGCGGAGATGTGCAAATTTGATCCTCATCGGGCCTCCAATTCGGGACCAGTCCCGAGCTTGGTGAGCATTGTTGAGGAATCACTGGGACAAACAACGTCCTACTGCGCCGGGTCTTGACTGTATTGTTGTGCTGCGGCGCACAATTCTTGGCGGACCTTAGCTCTCAGCTCGGGTGGCCCGAGAACTTCGACTTCGGAGCCATGGCGCATCAGGTCCATGACCAGTTCTCGGTCGTTGGAGTAGGGCACCTCCAGAATGTAGCTGCCGTCGTCTCGCGTGTGGCTGGTCTGATCGGGATGCCAGGTTTCCAGTGCAACCAGTTCGGCTCGCCGGGCGCTGAACTTCAGGATGGCACGGTTGTTGGCGATGCCTGCATAGATGCCGTACCCACTTTGAAAGTGTTTGCGCATCTCATCTTCGGAGACCTCGAGCGCGGCAGCTTCCAGAACCTGGACGTGCCGAACAGCTTCCAAGGAGAACGAGCGAAGGTCGTCACGCTGATGGCACCAAGCGTCAAGGAGCCAATTCTCACGGTAGTGGACGAGGTGCTGCGGTGAGATCGTTCGCTCGGTCAGTTCTTGCCGATCGCGGACCCAATACTGGATGCGAAGCTGCTTGCCCTCGAGAAGGGCGCTTGCCAGTACTTGGAAATGCTTGGGGTCGACTCTGCGGGGAGCAAAGTGAATGAGCTTGACCTTGTGCTCGATGCGTGCAACCGGCGCCCCCACGGCAAGCATGCGCCGCAGCCTGGTTTCGAGGGGACCTAGATGCTCTTCCAAGAGACCCGGCTGAATTCCCTCAACCAGGTGCAGCATCATGAGTAGAGCAAAGACTTCGGAGGCTTCGAACCAAACACCGGGGAGCTCGAAGCGCCCATCATCGTCAATGATCCATCCCCTCTCACTGCGGCTCCATTTGATTGGGCATTCAAATCGGTCGCGAAGGAAGTCAATGTCTCGCCCAATCGTCTTCTGGGAGACGCCCTCGAACTGGTCGAGGAACACCTGCATCGGTACGACGCGCTTCTTGCGAATCAGCCGGACAATTTTTGCAATCCGCTCCAGACTGATCTTGGTGACGCGTTGCTTTTTCGCGGCGACCGACGCGGCGCTCATTCGCACGGCTTCGTCATTTTCGACGATCGGCACTGCAACGAAACGGTGTGCCAATGCCGGACAAGGCCGCGACGCTTCAAGGGCGAGGTCGCCGGCGTAGGCACCGGACAGCGAACAATGCCACACGGCAACTTGAAGTCACGACTGCCAGGACATTTGATGCTTGTGCGATAGACCTTGCAGGGGTATGCCAACGAACGGTGCATCGACGCTACGCCTGTCATTTCTGGCGCAAGCGACGTCGATCGCAGGCGACGAGAGGATGCCCTACCCATGTCGTGGAATGACACTCAGCTTCTTGGCGGTCCGGCAGGGATAGGGCATCTCTGCTGCCCGGGCTTGAGCAAAGTCCCAACCGGCGCGCAGTCATTGACGGATGACCCACTTGTTGACGCTTTTACCGGGCGACTCGATTCCACTTGCGAATCAGACTGCACGCGAGATGCCGCTGTGGCCTCGGTGCTTGCCTTCTTCGATGTACCGCTGACGACGCGCGGATTGATGTTGATGGTCGTGTGCGACTGCGTTGGTTTGCTGCGTGTGGCGGCCGCCGTCTTGGTCGGCTTGGCCTTGATCGGAGTCGACGAAGTGTGGGTACTTTTCGATGACGTGTGCTTGCCCGACGCATGACTGTTCGAGCCGTGGCTGTGGCCTCCACCGCTACGGCCATGTCCGCCCCCCTTGGCAAGCGCGTTGCCGGCACCCATTGACATCATCAGCATCAAAGCTAAAGCAAGCCGAGTGTTCATCGTTGTTCCGTTGTAGTGATTTTGATACTGCTTGTAACTTTGTGATGATGAAGCGTGTCGAACATCAGTCGCTATCGGGACTTGCCCTAGATCGAGCCCGCGAACTCGACTTTGAGCGGGTGTTTTCATCAGCTTGTGCGCAGAGCTGCCGTTTCCCTCGACGCCGTGCGCCAGCCGATCTGCTGAAGGTACCCCTCGATGCAGTGGGATTCCGGTCGACGCGGTAAGCTGATATGGATCCCTCCTTCCATACCTCACATCCCCAATGAACGCATCCGAGACGAGGCAATCTCCGACCGACTGGCAGCTTCCATGGGAAGGCGGCTATCGCTGCAACCAGGTGCCGCTACCGGCGCAGATGGCCGCAGCGGGGGGGCGGCTGGCCCAGCTCGTCGTCATCGACGCGCTGGTCGCAGCCCTCTCGCTGCGTGACCCGGAGCGTAGCCGGCGGGCGGAACGGGCAGGCATCGACCTGCCCGACATCTCCTGATGCAGCTCGGTACTGGCAAGTCCACCTGCGCTGCGCCGAACTGGCCGCCGCTTACTGACCGGCGCCCGCTACGGCTTGCAGTCGGCCCAGCGCACAGTGCGCGGCCTGGTCCACCAGCGCGGCAACCTCAAGGGGCGTGCCAACGCACGCCCTGGGCGGTCTGAGCTACGTTCCCACGCGGTCCTGTGCCGGCCGCCCTGGAACTACGCGGCATCGCGGCCCATCTCCGAGATAGCGCGAAGATCCTACGGACAGCACTGTTTTCCCTCCGCGTGGATGCGCGCAGGGGATAGGCTAACGGCCCCGCGACGCCCTCTGCGGATGCACCACGGACCAATGTGCCTCATCTTCGGCAGTAGGCGGACCCAGGATGCGTGCACTTCGCGTGCCGACAGGCGCACAGACCCTGCGCGAAGAGATCCGCCAGGAGCGAGTCCGTGGGGTGCCCGCCGCCTGCCGCGCAATGCAGCACGTATCCGGTGCCGCTGCGCGCGGCACAAAACATCTCCGCACCGCACATGAAGTGGGCTCGACAGGCTCCGGCTGAACCTCGACTGGGTGACAGGCCGCTTCGTTCTCGGCGCCCGTGTCGGCATGGCCGTTTTCCCCTGGCAAGTCCTCCAGCACTGCGCCATCTTGGGACGGTGCATCGGGCACAACCGTGGAGGTGACGCACGGCGCAGGCCGCAGCGATTGCAAAAGGTCCCAGAGCCCCGTAGGCCGCAGTTCAGGGCAGTCAGGCCCATGCATCGCGACCAGATACTCTTCCCGCGAGGAGAGGTGCCACACCACCCGCACGGGGATGGACTTCAAGCCCAAGTCGATGGCGGCTTGGTAGCGCGCATGGCCGTCGAGAATCGTACGGGTCATGTCGAGCAGGATGGGCTCCTGCAAGCCGTGCTCGGCAATACTGAATAGAAGAGCCTCGTACTCCTGATCAGAGCACACCAGGTGCCCGCGTCGTGGGTACCACCGCAGCTTGTGCAACTCGACCTCCGTGATGGCCGAAACTTGAACCGGACGGGCGCGAGGTGGGGTCGGTTCTGGACTGTCCATGATGGGTCTCTCCGGGGTCGTGTGATGACCCCACGCCGGTGAGATTACCAATTCCAAAACCACCTAGCCAGCCCCCGGGGCAGCGCAAAACACAGCCTCGGAACGCGTCGGCATTCACTGTTCGACACGCGCTGGAGGCCAGAAATGACGAATGAATTCCCTGATACGAGCGCAAAAATTCCCTGTTATTTCGAGGGCTGAAGCGGCTCGAAAAGCCGGAAACCCAAGCGGCACGCGGGTTGCAGACGTGATCTCAGGCGGTCGGCGGGCGACGGGACAGAAAAATTCCCTGTAAAAATCCCTGTTCCCAGGGAAAAGACCAAAAAAAAGGACTTCCGCGGTTGGAAGTCCTGAGACAGGTTCGATATAGACTTGGTCCACCGCCATCCAGTTACGTGCGAACCTTGATTCCAGTTCGCAACGTCAATTTTCCCGGCG
Source organism: Pseudorhodoferax sp. (assembly GCA_965279475.1). Taxonomy (GTDB): domain Bacteria; phylum Pseudomonadota; class Gammaproteobacteria; order Burkholderiales; family Burkholderiaceae_C; genus Pseudorhodoferax. Next base: position 3,942,843 of record CBDIIA010000003.1, on the reverse strand, counting down.
TACAACCCCAAATCGAGTTTCTCTGAGAGATTCGAGGTGGGGATTGGCCCGCGGTTTCTTCCTGACTCTCTCTACCCCCTGTTTTCGGTACTCCCTATTTGTGACAAGCCAACCAGGGCGTTGCTGAAGGACATGCTCTCAGACTGGGGCCTGCCGGCGCACCATCGCATCACGCCCGATCTTGCTTTGGTGGACAGGCCAAGGCCGGCTCAGCTTGCGGGAACCCTGTGCGGAAACGGGCTCCCTTCACGGTCGCATGACGGATATCGCGACTCGTGTGCGAGGACCCGACCCTAAAACATGGTCGACCGGTGCGCGGCGACCCCGGCCATCGCGCCATCCGCGACCGCCATGGCGACGTTGCCAGCCGCACGCGCGGCATCACCGCAGGCGAAGACGTTCGGCACGGAAGTCTGCTGCATGGCATCCACCTGGATGAACATTCCCATGGGGCCTTGAACCAGCGTGCATCCCAGTTGGGCCGCGATGGGGCTGGCGATGTGTGTGCGCGGCTGGGTGAAAAGCCCATTCATCGACAGCGTTCGACCGTCTGAGAGCACCACATCGGCAACGCCTTCGATGCGAACGATGCTCGCGGCCTCCACCGTCGTGCCGCGACGTGCAAAAGCAATGATGTCATCGTCGCTCGGACGGTAGGCATCGTTGAGGAACAGCGTGGGTGTTCCCCAGTCGGGCAGCATGATCGCGTGATGATGGGCCAACTCCGAGGAGGCAATGATGCCAATGGCACCTGCCTCCAGCTCATACCCATGGCAATAGGGGCAGTGGAAGATGCTGCGGCCCCAGCGCTCAGCCAGACCCTCAACGGCCGGCAGCTCGTCTCGCACGCCAGTGGCCAACACGAGCCGTGCCGCCACCACGCTTTCTTCGCCGAGATGAAAGACAAATTTCCCGTCATCGCCATGCGCGGCCTCAGCCGCGGTGCCATGCAGCCACCGCACCGTCGGATAGTGCAGCAACTGCCGCCGGGCTTCCGCCGCGATGGCGCCTGGGGCCACTCCATCACGGGACAGGAATCCGTGCGATGTACCGCCGGACTCGTCGACGAAGCGGTTGCGGCGCAGGCCGGCATCCACGACGGTGACGTCTCGGCGCGCCCTGGCCAGTTGCAGGGCAGCTGACAGGCCTGCATAGCTGCCGCCGATGACGGCGAAATCAGTCTTCACCATGGTGGTCCTCCAAGCGATGGAGGGCGGCCCCGTCCACCAGTCGGTGCGCCTTCAGCCGGCGGTTGAAACCCTTGGACAGTTCGGCCAGTGTGATGCCGTCCAGGCGCGCCAGCAATGAGGCTTCTGCCTGCTCCATCGCGCTCCTGAGCGATTCGTTGACCACCTGCGCGACCAGGCACTCTGGTCGGTCCTCCCGAAACCCCAGGGAAACCAGCGCGGGGGCGCCGAGCGCCATGTGCACATCGTGCAACGTGACGCTGTCCAGCGGCGCGGCGATCAGCCAGCCGCCGCCATGTCCCTTTTCGGACGTGATGAAGCCTGCCTCGCGCAGGCCGGCCATCAGTCTGCGCAGGACGACAGGGTTGGTGCCCATCGCGGCGGCGAGCACCTCCGAGGTGACCGGAGCGTCGGTGTGCGCCAAGTGCAGAAGCACGTGCAGAACATCGGAAAGTCGACTGCTTGATTTCATGCACCTATCATAGTTGCATGATAGTCCCAGTACAAGTCGTACGGCCATCGGCACCGCGCCGCCGCCAAACGTCTGCGTGGACTCCCGGCTCTGGGTGCTTGTTCCTCAGAGGCTCGCCAGTTTGCAGCTCAAAGCCGGCGAATGTTCTATTTTTTCGCGACGACAGGCTCGGGCATCGCAGAAGAGTGATGGTGGGCGATCAACCACTTCCCATCAACCCATTCGTACACATAGGTATAGCGGGCGTGGACCGTCTTGCCGCCTTTGAAGCGGAAGGTGTAGGTGCCGACATCTTGCGCCACGTTGCATCCGATCCGGATGATGTGTTGGTCAATCTTCCCTTGCGGACTGCTCTTCAAAAAGTAGACGAAGTAGTCGCGTATGTCCGCCGGCGTGATCCGCGGACGATTGGACACCGTAGGGAGAAGTACCGCATCTGGCGCGTATTGGGCGGCCACCTGGTCCGGATCAAGCGTACCAAGCGAAGTGTTCCAACGGTCAAACAGCGCACTGATTTGCGCCTCGCTGGCCGCAACGCACGTCCTCGGCTCTGCGGCTTTGACCGACAAGGACAGACAACAGACGGAGACAAGCACAGCCGCTGAGGAAAGCGACTTGACAAAGGTCTTCATGGAATTCCTTGAGAATATTGGTTCCAGATTGCGATTGCCTCTTGGTCCCAGCGAGCTCCGCCATCGCGCGAAAATTTCATAAAGTGAAATTTGTAAGACATTGTATGCCGTCTGGCTTTCGATCTAAAAACAGCGGTCACTCAAGGTGCAAACCCTGTCCTAAAGTGGGCTTTGAATTCCGGGCTGTGCTTGCGACGGCGCCGCCGGCCGTCGCCAAGAGCAGTAGGGACAGTGTTCACGTGTCCTCTTAAAGTGAAGTGGACACGAGCATCCTGTGAAATCTGGGGATTGCAAGGCGGGATGGCTAGCCGCTTACGGAGCGGTATCACATGGCGAAGAGGCTTCGACTGCGGTGCGACTCGAGAACGATGCCCGGATTCACCGAGCGCAATCCAATGTTGCCTGGTCAGCGAATCGGTCAGCTGAAAGTCAGACGGCCATCGGTAGGCTGGGTCCATGACAACAGCAGGGCGACCCAGCAGATGGCAACCAGCGCCGTTCGATCCGTGTGCCACTTGCTGCGGTCAAGTGAACAGTTCGGTTGACAGGCAAACCCCGCATTCCTCGATCGTCACCCGGCGCGTTGAATTGCAAGCGAGCGCGTCATCGGCTCAACTCTCAATTGGCGGCCTACTTTCTTTGGAGATCTGAATTGAACTCTTTCCTGACCACGTCCATACGCACCGTCGTCGCAGCGGCCATGCTGACCAGCTTGACTGCGTGTGTCGTGCCGCCACCTCGCCAGATCACCGTCGTCGCGACCGCACCACCGCCGCTGCGCGTCGAGGCAATGCCACCGCCACCCGGATCAAACTTCTTCTGGATTCCCGGCCACTGGCGCTGGGACCGTGGCCAGCATGTGTGGGAAGGCGGACATTGGGAAGGCCGCCGGGCTGCAAACCGTTGGGAGCCCGCGCATTGGGTCCGCGACGGTGGAGGGTGGCGTTTTGTCGAAGGCCACTGGGTTCGTGAATGACGGGGCATTCCGCTCGCTGACCGCGCGCGCATTCGCCTCAGAGTGAACAGCCGCCGGTTCACGTGTTCAATTGGTCCGTGCCCTTGAGACTTTTCGCACTGTCTTTGTCGGTGTTGATCTTGCTTGCATTGGCATTTGCTTGGCTATGGACACCAGACAAGAATCGCGCAGCGCTTGAAGCGCTGTATCTTCGCGCCCCTGGCGATATGCTGGATGTGCTTGGGCGGCGACTGCATGTGCGAGATGAAGGGAGGAGGGATGCGCCTGCGGTAATCCTGCTGCATGGCTTCGGGAGCAGTCTGCAGACCTGGGATGCCTGGGCCGATGACTTGGCGCAGGACCATCGCGTCATTCGGTTTGATATGCCTGGTTGCGGGCTCAGCGAAGGCGATGTCAACGGCGACTATACGGACGTCCGCAGCATGCAATTGCTTGTCGCCCTGATGGACCAGGCCGGCGTCGCCAAGGCAAGCCTGGTTGGCCACTCGACTGGTGGCCGCCTGGCATGGCGTTTTGCGGCGGCGCACCCCGATCGCGTTGACAATTTGGTGCTGGTCTCGCCCGACGGGTTTGCGAGCCCGGGCTTCGATTACGGCAAGAGCCCGCAGGTGCCTACCATGCTCAAATGGGTTCGCTATGCGCTGCCGAAGTCGCTTCTGCGGATGAGTCTGGCACCCGCGTACGCCAATCCAGCAGTGTTGACCGACGCCGTAGTCTCGCGCTATCACGACTTGTTGCTGAGTCCCGGCGCGCGCGACGCCATGCTGGCGCGCTTGGCGCAGACCGTGCTGGTCGATCCGCGGCCCTTGTTGGCGACCATCCGCGCGCCGACTCTGCTGTTGTGGGGCGACAAGGACGCGATGATCCCTGTTGCCAATGCCGCAGACTATCTGAAGGCGATGCCGGGTGCGACGCTGTGGCGATTGCCTGGTGTCGGCCACGTCCCGCAGGAAGAATCGCCGCAATCGTCGTTGGCAGCGGTACGGAACTTCATGCGTTAACAGTCTGCCGGTCATCCGACCGCAGGAAGCATCATGTGTCGGCCGAAGCGTTCCGCCAGAAAAGCTTCGCCTCGCTCCAGTACGAAATAGCGAAAAGCCTCTGCAGATGGCGAAAGTAGTTTGGACAGCATGTGCACAACGTTCCACGCTCGAACCACAGGCGTGTCGCGCACGTCCAGCACCGCGATCAGTCCATGGTCCAGTTCCAGGCCCAGCGTGTGCAGCGAAAGAAAGCTCAGTCCCATTCCTGCCATCACAGCCTGCTTGATGGTTTCGTTGCTGGACATCTCCATCGCTACGAGCGGCTCGAAGCGCGTTCTCTCGAAGAATTTCTCCATCGCCGCGCGCGTGCCCGATCCTTCCTCGCGCAGGATGAACCCATACCCGCGCAAAGCCTCCACTTCCATCGCGCCATGCACGGCCAGCGGGTGATCCACCGCGGCCACGAACACATGAGGATGTGCTGCAAATGGCTCGGCGCGCGTTGCCAGTTCCTTGGGCGGACGCCCCATCACTGCGATATCCACCTCGTTGGTCTGCAGCATCTGCACCAGCTGCTCGCGATTGCCCACGGCCAGCTTTACTTCTACGCCGTCGTGCTCGCGCCTGAACTCCGCCAGCATGTGCGGCAGAAAATATTCGGCCGTGCTGACCATGCCGATGTTCAACGTTCCGATCTCGAGCCGCTGCAGCCGGGCGGCAGCGTCCTCCGCGTCCTTGAGCGTGGCGAGCATGCGCCGCGCGAACACCAGCATGTACTCGCCGGGCGTCGTCAACGCCACTTGCCGGCCTTCACGCTGGAACAGCGGCATTCCCACGTGCCCCTCAAGCTCCTTGATCTGCATCGTGACGGCCGGCGGGGTGAGATGCAAGGCTTGCGCGGCCTTGCTGAAGCTCAAGTGTCTGGCTACCTCGCTGAACACACGCAACTGCCTAAACGTCGAGTTCTTCATTCAGCAATCCTTGAACCCACAGCAAAGAAGAATTGAATTTACCGGAACGCAGAGGCTTCTTACAGTGGGTTTGCCCTGTCCTTCAAGGAGTTCTTCGATGCGCGAACAGACCCAGATCACGGATGCCAAGAAGCGCTACAGCGCCGGCGTACTGAAGTATCGGCAGATGGGCTATTGGGACGGCGACTACACCCCCAAGGCAACGGACATCCTGGCGCTGTTTCGCATCACACCCCAGGACGGCGTCGACCCCATCGAGGCCGCCGCCGCGGTAGCCGGCGAATCCTCCACGGCCACCTGGACGGTGGTGTGGACAGACCGGCTGACGGCTTGCGACATGTACCGGGCGAAGGCTTACAGGGTAGACCCGGTACCCAACATTCCAGGGCAGTTCTTCTGCTATGTGGCCTACGATCTCTCCTTGTTCGAGGAAGGTTCGATCACCAACGTCACCGCCTCGATCATCGGCAACGTGTTCAGTTTCAAGCCTCTGAAAGCAGCGAGGCTGGAGGACATGCAGTTTCCGGTGGCGTACATGAAGACCTTCCCCGGCCCACCCACCGGCATCATTGTGGAGCGGGAGCGGCTGGACAAATTCGGCCGGCCGCTACTGGGTGCGACCACCAAGCCCAAGCTCGGGCTCTCGGCCCGCAACTATGGCCGAGTGGTTTACGAAGGCCTCAAGGGTGGGCTGGATTTCATGAAGGACGACGAGAACATCAACTCGCAGCCCTTCATGCATTGGCGCGACCGCTTCCTGTTCGTGATGGACGCGGTGAACAAGGCGTCGGCTGCCACGGGCGAAGTGAAGGGCAGCTACCTGAACGTGACTGCGGGCACCATGGAAGAAATGTACCGACGTGCACAGTTCGCAAAGGAACTCGGATCGGTGATCGTCATGATCGATCTCGTAGTGGGCTACACGGCAATCCAGTCGATGAGTCACTGGTGCCGACAACACGACATGATCCTTCATCTGCATCGCGCGGGACATGGAACCTACACGCGCCAGAAGAACCACGGAGTGTCGTTCCGGGTGATCGCCAAGTGGATGCGGATGGCGGGGGTCGACCACATTCATGCAGGCACTGCGGTCGGCAAGCTCGAAGGCGACCCGATGACGGTACAGGGCTACTACAAGGTGTGTCGTGACACCCATACCTTGGTCGACCTGCCGCGTGGCATCTATTTCGCGCAAGACTGGGGTGCGTTGCGCAAGGTGATGCCGGTGGCCTCTGGGGGCATCCATGCCGGGCAGATGCACCAGTTGCTCGACCTGCTGGGCGACGATGTCGTGCTTCAGTTTGGCGGTGGCACGATCGGGCATCCGCAGGGGATCCAGGCCGGTGCGACTGCCAACCGTGTCGCGCTGGAGGCCATGGTGCTGGCTCGCAACGAAGGCCGCGACATCCTCAACGAGGGCCTGGACATCCTGCGCGACGCCGCCAAGTGGTGTGGCCCGCTGCGCTCTGCGCTCGATACCTGGGGCGACATCACATTCAACTACACATCGACCGACACCTCGGACTATGCGGTGACGGCCACTGCTTCCTGATCTTCACAAGGAGTACGACATGCGCATCACACAGGGAACATTTTCATTTCTGCCCGAACTTACCGATGCTCAGATCACCGCCCAGATCGAATACTGCCTTGCAAAGGGCTGGGCAATTTCCATCGAATATACGGATGATCCGCACCCCCGCAATACCTATTGGGAGATGTACGGAAACCCGATGTTCGACCTGAAAGACCCAGCAGGCATATTGCTGGAGATCAACAGTTGCCGCAAGACCTTTCCTGAGCGCTACGTGCGTGTGATGGCATTCGATTCTTCCCACGGCACCGAGTCCGTGGTGATGTCGTTCCTGGTGAATCGGCCCAGACACGAGCCGGGATTCAGGCTGATCCGCACCGAGACGCGTGGCCGTACGCAGCGGTACGGTATCGAGGGTTACGCGACGCAGCGCCATGCTGAAGGCGAACGCTATGCGCCTGCCGACCTTTGAGTGCGGACCGAGATATGACGGACCGCTTGCTGGACAACGAAGTACAACCCGCCATCGAAACGCGCCAGGGCGCACCGACAGCGTCTTCCACACTCTCGGCCGCGTTGGCCAGTTCGGGCGTGAACGAAGTTCTGGCACAACTCGACAGAGACTTGATCGGCCTGGTACCGGTCAAGTCGCGCATTCGCGATGTGGCCGCGTTGCTCCTGATCGACAAGCTGCGCGCCCAACGTGGCTTCAACACGGGAGCGCCCAGCCTCCACATGAGCTTCACCGGCAATCCGGGAACCGGGAAGACCACGGTTGCCATGCGCATGGCCGAGATCCTTCACCGCCTGGGCTACGTGCGCAAAGGGAATATGGTGGCGGTAACCCGTGACGACCTTGTCGGCCAGTACATCGGCCACACGGCACCCAAGACCAAGGAGATCCTGAAGAAGGCGATGGGTGGCGTGCTGTTCATCGACGAGGCCTATTACCTGTATCGACCGGAGAACGAACGGGACTACGGGCAGGAGGCGATCGAGATTCTGTTGCAGGTGATGGAAAACCACCGAGACGATCTGGTCGTGATCCTGGCGGGCTACGGCGACCGGATGAAGCGCTTCTTTGGCTCCAACCCAGGCATGTCGTCGCGCATCGCGCACCACATCGACTTTCCCGATTACAGCGCGGCCGAGCTTGCACAAGTCGCCCAGCTGATGCTGAAGGACTTGCACTATCGCCTCGACTCAGCCGCGGCTCGCGCGTTGGACGAGTACATCGCGTTGCGCATGACGCAGCCGCATTTTGCCAATGCGCGCAGCATTCGCAATGCGCTGGACCGGGCTCGCTTGCGCCACGCGTCACGCTTGTTGACTGATTGCGAAGCGGTCGCGGACGATGCGACGCTCACCACCTTGACGGAGGCGGACATTCGCTCCAGTCGCGTATTCAGGCAGGGCGTTCCCGCCACGGCGAGCGAGGTTCGAGTCACAGTGCAGAGCCCCGCGCATTCGGGTAGCGCCGATTCCATGAGTCCCCTGTTTGGCGAACGTGGCTTGTTCAGGGATTGAGCGTCATGTCCGAGCGCCATCCCATCATCGCCATTACCGGGTCATCGGGCGCGGGCACGACGTCGGTCACGCGCACATTCGAGAATGTATTCCGACGCGAGAGAATCAAGGCGGCGATCGTGGAGGGCGACAGTTTCCACCGCTACGACCGCAACGAGATGAAGCGGCGATTGGCCGAGGCCGAAGCCGAAGGCAACAAGCACTTCAGCCACTTCGGGCCAGAGAACAACCTCTTCGCGGAACTGGCTACCTTGTTCGAGACGTATGCAAGAACGGGTGGAGGTCTTCACCGCAAGTATCTTCACGACGCCGCCGAAGCGCAGCCGTATGACCTGGCTCCTGGTTGCTTCACCCCATGGGAGGAGTTGCCGACCGACACGGAGTTGTTGTTCTACGAAGGCCTGCACGGTGCTGTGGTCACGCCGCAAGCCGATATCGCCAGCCATCCCGACCTGCTGATCGGGGTGGTGCCGGTGATCAACCTCGAATGGATACAGAAGATCTGGCGCGACAGGTCGACGCGTGGTTACTCTGCAGAAGCGATCACCGACACCATCTTGCGACGCATGCCTGACTATGTGAACTACATCTGCCCGCAGTTCGCGAGAACGCACGTCAACTTTCAGAGGGTGCCCTGCGTCGATACGTCCAACCCATTCATAGCTCGCGAGATTCCCGCTCCCGACGAGAGCCTTGTCGTTATCCGTTTCGCAAATCCCAAGGGGATCGATTTTCCGTATCTCTTGAACATGGTTCACGACTCGTTCATGTCGCGCGCCAACACGATCGTCGTTCCAGGCGGCAAGATGGAACTTGCCATGCAACTCATCTTCACACCGTTCATCTTGCGAATGATGGAGCGACGCAAGAGGTCCATCACTACTTATAAATAGGCATCTGCCAAAGCCTATCTAAGAAAGTTGTCACGGGGATGTAAAGAGAAAACACAGCGTGGTCTTGTTATGACAATATATTCACTTCCTATTCTGGAAACCAAGACTACAAGGACCCCACATGACATTCAGCAATCGCCGCAAGTTCATCATGCAAGTAAGCGCTGCGGGATCGGTGTTCGCAGCATCAGCGGCCATGGCGCAAGCCAAGGTCGACGAGAAAGACCCTCAGGCAGCCGCGTTGGGCTATGTGTCCGATACCACCAAGGCCGATCTGAAGAAGTACCCCAAACACACACCCGATCAGAAGTGCGGAACCTGTCAGCTCTACACGGGCAAGCCCGCTGAGCCTGCGGGACCTTGTCCGCTGTTCGGCGGAAAGCTGGTGTCTTCCAATGGTTGGTGTTCGGCATACGTGAAGAAGGCCTGAAGGCGGTCAACGCGCCCAACGCCGCCAGAGATCTGCCGCGTGAGCAAGCCCTGCGGTTGCCAGCCACGCGGCAACCCAGGGCCAGCTTGCGTTGGCCAGCGCGCTGCGCAGGGCCAGCATCAGGCAGAGTCCCGAAAAGAGATTCAGCGCATAGTCGCGCGGGGATACGCCGCGATGGGTGAGGCAGTGATACAGGCCGATGCAAATGCCTTCGAGCAGCGTCATTGCAATGACGATGTCGATGAGCCATCCGTTGGCGAATGGAGTGCCCATGTCAGAAGGGTCCGTTCAGGCGAACCACAGCCCAGTTCAATGCGGCCGCAAAGGTGATCCACAGGATGTACGGCACCAGGAGCACGCTGGACTGCCGGGCGTAGCGGCCAAGCACCACGATCAGCGCCAGGACCGAAAGCCACAGCAACCCCACTTCCCACAAGGCCCAGTCCGGTCGCCGCAACCGAAAGAACAACAGGCTCCACAGCACGTTCAGGAAGGCATTCAACGCGAACAGAACCAGCAGCCACTCGCGACGAGCCTTGTCGTGCGCGCGCTGCCAGGCGTTCACGCCGGAGACTGCGCACAGCGCAAAGATCAGTGTCCAGACGGGGCCGAACCACGCGTCTGAAGGTTTCCAGGATGGCTGCACGAGGCCCTGGTACCAGGTGCCGATGTCCGTCATCAGTCCCCCCAGCCCGGCGACGAGGGCTGCCGCCGCGGCGGCGAACAGAACGGGCCTCAGTCGGGACGACATGAAACGATTGGCGTCAGACCTTCGCCAGGCCCAGAAGGTGCGCCATGTCCTTGAAGAAGATCCGGACGTGCGCCATCGGCTTCTTGCGTGCGAGTTGCTTGTTCATGTAGGACTCGAACGTCAGCTGCTGCACGTCCCGGTCTTCGCAGATCTTCACGAAGCGCTCGCGTCGGCGGTCACTGGAGTACCAGAACCACTGCATGATTCCGAGCACGCGAAATACCGTGCCGTGCTCGCGCATGAAGCGTTTGCGTGCGAGTCTCAAGGCACGCGCATTGCCCGTTTGCAGCAACTCGGCCACGGACTGCGCTGCCAGTTTCCCGCCCACCATGGCATAGTAGATGCCTTCACCGGATGCGGGTGCCACAACACCGGCAGCGTCGCCCGCCAGGACCACGTCGCGACCATTGTCCCAGCGCGCCAGCGGTTTCATCGGAAGAGGCGCACCTTCGCGCCGCAGCGTCTCAGCCCCGTGCAAGCCGGAGTTCTTGCGCAGCGTGGCTACGGCTGTGCGCAACGAGAAGCCCTTGTCTGCACTGCCTGTGCCGATGCTCAGCGTTGAGCCGTGTGGAAAGATCCAGCCGTAGAAGTCCGGCGACAGCTCCCCCTGGTAATAGACGTCGCAGCGCGACTCGTCATAACCGGCGGGTCGCACGTCTGGCGTGCGCACGATCTCGTGGTAGGCGAAGACATACTTGGCCGGTGCCGTGCGAGGCAAGGCCTGCAGCGCGACTTCTGATCGCGCGCCATCGGCTCCGATGACCGCGTGTGCGCGGACGCTTGCGCGCACTGGCTCACCATGCTTGTTATCCGCACGCGTGTGGTAGTGCACCACGCTCACGCCGTCGTCATCTCGGGTCAATCGGTCGAACGTGCCGATGCGCCGTGTTGCACCACTTGCGGCGGCCCTCTCGCGAAGCCACTCGTCGAAGTCTTCGCGGTTGACCATCCCGACGAAGCCGTTGTCGATGGGGATATCGACGTTGTGCTGAGCCGGCGAGACCATGCGCGCCGATCTGGCACGGGCGACCAGCAGCGCGTCCGGGATGCAGAAGTCTTTGATCAACCGCGGAGGAATTGCGCCGCCACACGGCTTGACACGCCCAGCCCGGTCCAGGAGCAATACCGATCGGCCTTGTCGAGCCAATTCGTGTGCCGCTGTGGAGCCCGCGGGGCCGCCGCCGATGACAACTGCGTCGAACAGCTCGCTGGTGTTCATGGGGATCTCCGGAAATGCAGGCCGACTGCCGGTGCGTCTTCTGTGCTGGCGTGGCTGCGCTGGGCGCCCCGTCGTGCGTTGCCGGCTGGACGTGCGGCAGTGGGCTGTGCATCGATACGCCAGGCCAGGGCGGCCGAGACGACGAACAGCATCGCTTCCAGTGCGAACACGGACGCATACGCCAGCCCGGGCGCGGCGATGAGCATGCGGGCCAGATCGCTTGCAGCCGTACCGATCAATCCGCCAAGCCCGAACGCGATCGCCTGGGCCGCTCCCCACATTCCCATGCGCACGCCTTCACGCGCCTGTCGTCCCTGGTTGGCCAGCCGCATCATCGACCCGATGGCGCCGATGGAAAAAGCGCCGTTGGCCACGCCCAGGGCAAATACCGTGGCCTTCAACGGCCAGGACGGGCCGAGCACACCGCCGGCGGCCAAGCCGAGCAAGGCCAGCGCCGACACGATGCAGCCGCCGATGGTCCAGGCCCGCAGCGAAGCCAGGCTTTTCATCCACGGCAAATGGCCGAAGCGTGCCGCGCAGCCACCAGCCAATGCAACCATCAGCATGCCGAGCAGCACGCCGCCGTGCTGCACGCCTGACAGCTGGGTCGACGCCCCTGGTGTGAAGCCGAAGACCGAGCCTGCGAAGGGCTCGAGAATCAGATCCTGCGCGCTGTATGCCAGCATCGAGACGAACACGAAGATGGTGAACCGCCGGGCTGCCGGCTCGGTCCATACCTGCCGCAGCGCGGCGCCGAAGGTGGGCCTGGGTTCAGCATCGTCCTGGACGATGGCCTGGTGTGGTCGACGCATGCCATGCGCCGGCTCCAGCCCCTGCAGCGCGACGAGTGTGGCAACCATGGCCACAGCGGAGACACCCGCCGTGACCAGGATGAGTCGCGCGGGCGAATAAGGGTCCAGCAGATGTCCGGCGACGCCTGCCGTGACGGCAAAGCCGGCAATCATCATCATCCAGACGATGGTGGCGGCCGCGCCACGTCGATGGTCGGGCACGCGCTTGGCCAGCATGACCAGCAACGAGGTCCCGCTTGCGCTGACTCCCAGCCCGATCAACGCGAAGGCCACGACCGCCAAGGCGACGCCTGCGGTACGGTTGCTCCCCATCCACGCGGTTGCCAGTGCCGCCAGCACGCCGGCGGTGGCCAGCACCGCCATGCCACCGATGATCCACGGTGTGCTTCGGCCTCCGACGTCAGAGCCGAAGCCCATGCGGGGACGCGCAATCTGGACCAGGTAATGGAGACACACCAGGATGCCCGGGAGCAGCGCGGGCAGCGCCAGCTCGACCACCATCACCCGGTTCAGCGTGGACGTTGTCAGCACGACCACCGCGCCGAGCGACGCTTGCACCAGACCAAGACGCACGATGCTCAACCAGCCGAAGTTCTTCATGGTCCGGCCCCCGTGTTGCCGCGCAAGGCAAAGGCGCTCACCATCATCCCCGCGACAAACAGCGGCACTCCAAAGCCGCTGTACCACAGCGCGCGTTTGCTGACGCTGGCCATGAAATAGTCCATCAGCAGCAGTTGCAGGCCCAGCAGCAGGCCGACCGCGATCGCATGCACCGGCCGCCCCCAATGGGTCAGCAGCAGGACCACGGCCATCTGGGGCAGCGCCATGGTCCAGCAGGCGACGCGGCCGGCTTGCTGCACGCCCAGCTGAACCGGCAGGGAACGCACGCCCATCTGCCGATCACCTTCGACCGCCTTGAAATCGTTCAGCGTCATGATGCCGTGGGTGCCCGCGCTGTAGAGGGCCGCGAGTGCCAACGAGCGTCCGTCCGGCACGTTGCCGCCGGCCATCACCGCAGCGCCGGTGGTCCATGCGATGCCCTCGTAGCTGATGCCGCAGGCCGCGTTGCCCCACCATCCGTTCTCCTTCCACCGGGTCGGCGGCGCGCTGTAGGCCCACGCCATCAGCAAGCCGACGACCGCCGCGCCAAAACCCCACGGGCCGAGCAAGGTTGCCACCAGCAGCGAAACCACGGTCCAGGCCACCGCGACGTACAGGCCCCACCGACCCGGCATGCGGCCCGATGGAATCGGTCGCTGGGGCTCGTTGATCGCATCGACATGCCGGTCGAACCAGTCGTTGACCGCCTGGCTGGTGGCGCAGACGAAGGGGCCGGCCAATGCAATGCCGACCACGGCCAGCCCCCATTTGTCGCGCAGCGACTCGCCGGAAGCCACGACGCCGCACGCAAAGGCCCACATCGGCGGAAACCACGTGATGGGCTTGAACAGCTCGGTGATCGCCGAAATCGCAGGGCGGGGCATGCAACTATTCTTGCATCTGACACTCAGAGGTGTCAATTAAGATTTACAGTACAAGCTCGGGTGTTGCAATTTCCAGTGCAATCCTAGAATCCTGCAATGAACCGAAGAGCCCCAAATGCACCCGATCTCAGCGCCTTGTCGGATTGGGCGCCTGAGCTGGCGCAGACATTCGTGTCACTCGCCAGCGACATAGCCTTGGTGCTCGACGACAGCGGTGTGATCCGCAATGTGGCCCACGGCGACCTCGACGCACTGCCCCAGGGCGCGCAGAACTGGGTGGGCCGGACCTGGGCCGACACTGCCACCGGCGGCACGCGCCGCAAGATCGAACAACTGCTGCAAGAGGTCAACGCGACTGGTCTGGCGCGTCGTCGCGAGATCAACCATCCGTCCGGAGAGGGCGGAAACATCGCGGTGGCATACACCGCGATCCGCCTGGGCGAGAAAGGTCCACTGCTGGCCGTGGGGCGCGACATGGGTTCGATCGCAGCGATCCAGCAACGCTTTCTCGATGCGCAGCAGGAAATGGAACGCGGGTACTGGCGCGCCCGCCAGGCGGAGGCGCGCTACCGCCTTCTGTTCCAGGTGGCGACCGATGCGGTGCTGGTGGTCGACGCCGAATCGCTGAAGATTCTCGAGGCCAACCAGGCAGCGTCGCAACTGTTCGACGTCCCGGTCGAGCAGGTGGTGGGGCAACCGATCTCGTTCGGATTCGAGCGGCACTCGCGCGCCAGTGTCCAGGACCTGCTCGTCGCCGCACGCGGCAGCGGCCAGCCGGTCGAAATCCGCGCCCGGCTGCTGGGCAAGGTCAACGCGACCAGTGTCGTGGCCACGCCATTTCGGACCGAAGACGCGATGCGGCTGCTGGTCCGGGTTCGCACCATGGACATGCCGGGCGCTTCGGCCGATCTCAATGCAACATTGGCGCGCCTGGTGGATGGCGCCAGCGACGGCATCGTCGTGACCGACTCCAGCGGGCGCATCATGGTTGCCAACCCTGCGTTCCTGAAGCTGGTGAGGCTGGGCAACGAGGCCGCAGTCAAGGGCCGGCCGTTGATGGATTGGGTCGGCGTGTCCGACTCGCAGTTCGCCACGCTGCTGGACCAGGTGCGCAGCCAGGGCATCACGCGGCGCATGCCTTCCAGGCTGTTGTCGGCTGACGCGCAGGTCAGCGAAGTCCAGGTCTCGGCCGCATTGCTGACCGAGGGCGACCAGGAGTGCATCGGATTCACACTGCAGTTCGATGCAGCCCAGCCGCGGCGTGCGGCAGGCTCTGCCGAAGACCTGCATGGTGCCCTGGAGCAGCTGACAGAACGCGTGGGCAAGGCCGGACTGGACGAGCTGCTGCGGGAGGCTGCCGTGTTGATCGAGGGCCATCTCTTGCGTGTGGCGCTGCAACGCTCCGGAGAAGACCCGAAGGCGGCAGCGGGGTTGTTGGGTGTTGCGCTTGAGCGGCTCGACCTGCGGGCCACCGGCGTGCGCCAAACGCCTTCGAAGGAGGCTTGAGTGCTGCCCAGCCCAGCTTTCGGGCAGGCCGACCTCACCAACTGCGAACGTGAGCTGATCCATCTCGCCGGTTCGGTCCAGCCGCATGGCCTGCTTCTGGCGTTGGGACCGCAGATGCGCATCGTGCAGGCCAGCGCCAACACCGAGGCACTGGTGGGCGTCGCGGCCAAATCCCTTCTGAATTGTCCGTTGGGCGATCTGGGCGGGGACCTTGCAAGCAGCCTCGTGCGCGTCGCGGCAGAGTGCGACCTGGCCGAACCAGCGCCGCTGGTATGCAGCATGATGGTGCGTGGTCGAGTCCAGCCTTTCGAGGGCACGGTGCATCGCGCAGCGGACGGCGTGTTGCTGATCGAGCTGGAGCCGGCCAGTGTCGGCGCGCTCCCCGATTCCATTGAAACCGTGGCGATCGATGGCGAACAGCTGCTGGAGCATCTGAGCGAATCCGTTCAGCGCTTCAGTGCTGCCTCGACCATCGGGACGCTGGCCGATGCCGTGGTCCGGCGCTTTCGCGACCTCGCCGGCTACGACCGTGTCATGGTCTACAAGTTCGACCCGGACGGTCACGGCAAGATCATTGCCGAGGCGCGCGACCCGCGGCTCGAGTCGCTGCTGGGCCACCACTACCCGGCATCGGACATTCCGCAGAGGGCGCGAGAACTCTACATCCGCAACCGTCTGCGCGTGCTGGTCGACGTGCACTATCAGCCGGCGCCACTGGTGCCCCGTCAGGTGCCGGGCACCGACCATGAGCTCGACATGTCGCTGTGTCATCTGCGCAGCATGTCGCCGTTGCACCTGCAGTACTTGAAGAACATGGGCGTGACGGCGACGCTGGTCGTCTCCCTGGTCCGCGAGGGAAGGTTGTGGGGCCTCATTGCGTGCCACCATTACGCACCCCGCAACTTGCGGTTTTCCGTGCGCGCGGCAGCCGATCTGCTGGCCGAGGTCATATCGACGCGTATCGCTGCCATTGAAAGCTATGTGCACGCGCAGGTGGCCATCCAGGTGCGCCGGCTTGAGCAACGGCTGATCGAGGCCACCTCGACCGAGGGCGACTGGCGGCTGGCGTTGTTTCGCAACCCGCATACCTTGCTGCAGCCGCTGGATGCCACGGGTGCGGCCCTGTTCTACGAGGACGGCATCCAGACCTCCGGCGAGGTTCCATCGACTCCGGAGTTGCGCGCACTGGTGCAATGGGTGCACAGCCAGCACGTGGACCAGCCATTCAATTGTTCTTCGGTGGCGCGCGAAAATCCCGAGCTGGAATCGCTGACGTCAACGGCCAGCGGCGTGCTGGCGGTGCGGCTGTCCTCCTCGCGCGCCGACTACCTGATGTGGTTTCGCAAGGAGCAGCTGCTCACGGTCACGTGGGCGGGAGATCCGTCCAAGCCAGTGGTTGGCAACGATCCCCTCGAACTGTCGCCCCGGCGCTCGTTTGCCGCCTGGTCCGAGATCGTGCGCGGCACGGCCTTGCCCTGGTCGAACGGCGAAATTGCGTTGGCACGCGCATTTGGCAACTCGCTGATCGACATCATCCTGCAGGTGAATGCGGTGCGGCTGCTGATCGTCGAGCATCAGATGGCACAGACGCGCGCCACCGTGGGCAACTCGCAGGAGCCGGTGGTGATCGCTGATGCAGCGTCGAGAGTGCTCTTCGCCAACGACGCGTTCTTCCAGCTGACGCGTCGCGCGCGTGAAGCCGAGCCATCGATCGACGAGATTGCCACCTTGTTCGGTGCGCCTGAGGAGATGCGGGCAGTGCTGCGCATGCTTGTGGAAGAGCACCGCCCGTGGCGCGGGCAGCTCGCGCTGCATCTGGGCGATGGTGGCATGTTGCCCGTGGCCGTGCGGGCTGAAGTCGTGGTGGCGCGCGACGGATCGGTACTCGGATTCTTTCTGGTCTTTGACGACCTCACCAACAGCCAGCGTGCCGACGCCGCGCGCAAGCGGCTGGAGCAGTCGCTGTCGCAAGGTTCCCGCATGGGACTGGTGCGCGAGGCACAAGCGCGCGGTTCGGCGCAGGCGGACGAACTGATCAGCGCGGTGATGGCCAACGCAAGCCTGGCGGCGATGGACATCGCCGATGCCGGCGCGACACCGGCTGTGGCACAACTGCTGGAGGAGGTCGACATCTCGGCCCACCGCGCCACGGCCCTGTTCGGGCGTCTGCGAAGCTTTATCGGTTGACGCGGGTTCGGCCCGCAAACGGCTGCGCAGCCTTGGTCGGGCTCAACTCTGAACCACTGGATCGCCAGCGCCGAAGCGGCGCAGCTTGACGTACAGGCTCTGGCGCGAAAGCCCTAGCATTTCCGCCGCCGAAGCGCGGTTGTCGCCGGTCAACTCGAGCGCTGCCTCGATGCACAGTTGCTCGATCAGGTCGGTGGTCTCACGCACGATGTCGCGCAACGGCACCCGGCCCACCAACTCGGTCATCTGGCCTGCCGAGCGCGGCAGCTCCTTGCTCGTGCGGGTGTCGCTGGTCAACCGCCGCCCCACGTCGCGGATCGCAAATCCCAGGCATGGCTGTTCGCCGGACGTCACCGACACGGCCGAGATCTCGACATCGGAGATCAGTCCATAGGCCCCCACCATGCGCGTGGCGAACAGGCGCACGGCGCCGCGCTGACGCAAGTTGGAGATCAGGACATTCATGTCCACCCCGCTGCGGCCCAGCCATTTTTCCAGCGACTCGCCTCGTGCCAACTCCTCGCTGGTCAGCTGTGCCAGATCGAGGAAGGCGCGGTTGACGCTCAACACACGCCCATCCAGATTGGTCACGACGAATGCGTCCGGCGCGTTCTCCATGGCATGCAGCAGCTGGGCTCTTCCATCGCCCGGGTTGGACTTGGATTCAGTGAGCGCCGGCGTGAATGTGAGAAGGAAATGGGTGGAGTTCTCCTGGCGGAACAGGGAAACCGAGACATTGAACGCCTTGCCGTTGGCCGCGAGCACGACCGCCACTGGATCCGCACGGCCCACGGCGTGCAGCTTGGCAAACAGGTCGCGCACCGCGAGCATGCTGGCGGCGTCCAGACTCTCCGCCAGGGTCCAGCCAGCGCGCCGCAGAGCGCCCCCGAGCAATGCATACGCCGCCGGGTTCGCCTCTTCGAGTTTCTCGGTGCTGGCATCCAGGATCAGTACGGCCTCGAAGGCGACCTGGAAAAGAAGCCTGTAGCGCGTTTCCACATGCCGCAAGCGCCAGTAGTCGCGCTCCATGGACTGCTGGGCCGTGATGAGACGCTGCTGCAACGCGACACTGGCACGCAGGTCACGGCCGAACACCACGGTGTGATGTCGTGGCAAGCTGCCTTTCTTCTTGCCGCCGCTGCGCACCCGCACGGCGGCATAGGACAGTGGCAGGTCGGCACCGCTGGCCGACGGATGATTCACGTGACGCCACTTGGCCGCGTTGCCCTGGCCGGCTTCTTTCAGCATCGCCTCGACCTTGGGTCTGCTCTCAACCGTGACGGTTTGCGACCAGGGCTGCCCAACCCACTCCTGGTAACCCTGGCCCATGAGTTCGTCACTGCCGAACGCCAGGTCGCGAATCACCCCATCCCCGTCGACGATCAGTACAACATCCGCAGCGGTGGTGATGAGGCTGGCGGCTACATCTGCCTCGAGATCAGCAAGAAACAGCTGCGGCGCCTCGAAGCGTCCGACGCTGTGTTCCTGTGGTCCCTGGGGCATTCTGTTCTTTCATTTGCAAGATGGCACGGCCACTTGATGGTGTGCGGTTCGTTCCCGGTGGAGACGGCTTGCAACGAGGGCTTCAGCGATCGACGGCGCCTGGCGGCTGTCATTGCCCAAGATATCGGCCTTCACCTGTGCCGCATAGTCAGACTGTACGACGAGCACGGGGTCTCCCAGCATTATCACCAACTGCGGGTTCAGGGCCGCAAGGCGCACAGCCCGAATGCGGCCGGCCAGAGCTTCGGCCTGGTGGTCGCCAGACTGGGTGAAGGCGACCACATCGAACCACTCCCGGCGCACGGCCGCAGCGGCATCGGTGCGGGATTTTTCCAGGCCGAAGGTAATGTCCCAACCAGCGCGATGGAAGAACTCCGCGACCAGCACCAGCCCGAACGTGCATTGCTCACCCGGTCCAGGCAGGAGGAGCAGACGCAGGCCGGTGACCGGCCGGTCGGCGGCATGGCAGAAGCCCGGACTCATCTCCCGCAGGAGTTGCTGCAGACGGCCAAGCGCAATGGTCAGGTCGACACCGTCGACAAGGTCGTCATCCCACATCTCGCCGAGGTGCCGGGCCACGGGCGCAAGCAGGTCGAGATAGAGCATCTCCACCGAAGCGCCTCGCGAGCGCAGTGCGTCAATGAAGGCCGGGGCCGCGGCATCGTCGCGCGACAGCACCATTCGGGCGAAACCGGCAACGTCCTCGGGAAGTACAGGCTTGCGGCCCAAGGCTTTCGGCTTCATGCATTCCGGTGGTGTCCGGTGTGCATGCATCAGCCGCGGGATGATCTCATGCTGGATGGTGCGAGCCAGAAGGGCGATGCGCGCGCCCACTTCATCGGGCACGGGCCGGATGGCCGCCCCTGCGCCGCCCAGGCCGAAACCATTCATCGCTTGCCAGCGATCAGAACTCGGACAGCGGTGGCTCTCACCATTCTCCATCGATCCGTCCTGTGTGAACGAACTCATCGTTTTTGTCTCCTCACGTCATGAGTCATGACGTCATCCGTCAGCTACCGGAGTGGGTCTGCAACCTCTTGTTCGCGCGCTTTTGGCAATGGCACCGCGCGGATTGAGGTTTTACAGCCGGGCTCAATCAACGTCAAAACATTTCTGGGGTTCAAGCCAAAAACTTTACTCTTGCCAAAAGAAATGTCAATTTTAATTTACGTCACTTAAAGTTGACATTCGACATCGGCCGGGCTAAATTGGGTCCATGGCGAGCGCTTCGGAGACCAGGCACATCCAACCCGGCAGGGCGGCCAGGCCTGTGCGCCCCCCGCTTTACACCCCGGAAGAAAGGCGAAGGCGCGACGCGTCCGCCTGGACAACCGTGCAGGGCGTGCTTGCGCCTGTGCAGTTCCTGGTGTTTCTGGTGAGCCTGGGACTTGTCCTGCGCTTTCTTCTCTCGGGACAGGGGCAGACCGTGGCCACGGTCTCCATCGTGGTCAAGACGCTGACGCTCTACGCCATCATGGTCACCGGCTGCATCTGGGAAAAAGTGGTCTTCGGCCGCTATCTGTTTGCTCCAGCGTTCTACTGGGAAGACGTATTCAGCATGCTGGTCCTTGCCCTGCATACGGCTTACCTGGTCGCCCTGGCCAGCGGTGCATTGAACACCGTCGCGCTGATGTACCTGGCCCTGGCCGCCTATGCGAGCTATGCGATCAATGCCACGCAGTTCCTGCTGAAGCTGCGGGCGGCGCGGCTGGACCATGCCCGCATGCAGCGGCTCGACGCGATGTCCGATGGGGCGGCAGCATGAGCGCAGTCATTCCGGTGCGCACCTCGGCCGCTGCGGGTTGTTCGGACGCAGAGGTCCTGCGCGAGCGAGGTCAGCGCGAGGTTTTCTGCGGCCTGACCGGAATCATCTGGCTTCATCGCAAGATCCAGGACGCGTTCTTCCTGGTGGTGGGCTCGCGCACCTGTGCGCACCTGATCCAGTCCGCGGCCGGCGTGATGATCTTTGCAGAACCGCGATTTGCCACCGCCATCATCGACGAGCGCGACCTCGCCGGCCTGGCCGATGCCAATGTGGAACTCGATCGCGTGGTCACGAGACTGCTGCAGCGGCGTCCCGAGATCCGGCTGCTGTTCCTGGTGGGCTCCTGTCCGTCGGAGGTCATCAAGCTCGACCTGTCGCGCGCCGCGGCGCGCCTGTCCGTGCGCTTTTCACCCACGGTGCGCGTGCTCAACTATTCGGGCAGCGGCATCGAGACGACATTCACCCAGGGCGAAGATGCTTGTCTGGCTTGCATGGTGCCTGCTCTGCCAGCTTCCGAGCCCGATGCGCCGCCAGCGTTGCTGGTGGTCGGCGCGCTGGCCGATGTGGTGGAAGACCAGTTCTCGCGGCTGTTCGCGCAACTCGGTTTGGATGCAGCCCAGGTGCGGTTCTTTCCCCCACGCAGCGCGAACGACCTGACGCCTGTCGGTTCCAACACGCGCTTCCTGCTTGCACAGCCGTTCCTGGCCGACACAGCGCGCGCACTGGAAGCGCGCGGGGCGGTGCGCATCGCAGCGCCGTTTCCGCTGGGCGTCGAGGGCACTACGCTGTGGCTGCGGGCCGCTGCAGATGCCTTCGGCGCGAGTCCGTTGCGCTTCGAGCAGGCGACCTCGAGCGCAAGGCAGCGTGCTTGCGCTGCGCTGGCGCGCCACCGCCCGCAACTCGTCGGCAAGCGCATCTTCTTCTTTCCCGATTCACAACTCGAAGTGTCGCTGGCGCGCTTTCTTTCGCGTGAACTCGGCATGGAACTGGTGGAGGTCGGGACCCCTTACCTGCACCGGCAACATCTGTCCGAAGAACTGGCGCTGCTGCCGCAAGGAACGTTCCTGTCCGAAGGGCAGGACGTAGACCGGCAACTGGATCGCTGCCGGGCGGCGCGGCCCGACATCGTCGTCTGCGGACTCGGCCTGGCGAATCCGCTGGAAGCCGAAGGCATCACGACGAAGTGGGCCATCGAGTTGGTCTTCACGCCGATCCAGGGCTACGACCAGGCCGCCGATCTGGCAGAACTGTTCACCCGGCCGCTTGTGCGCCGCATGCGACTGGCGGCATGACATGCAGCTGACCTTGTGGACTTACGAAGGCCCGCCACACGTCGGTGCGATGCGCATCGCCACTGCGATGGAAGGCGTGCACTACGTGCTGCATGCGCCGCAAGGCGACACCTATGCGGATCTGCTCTTCACCATGATCGAGCGGCTGCCCAAGCGTCCACCTGTGACCTACACCACCTTCCAGGCGCGCGATCTCGGTGGCGACACGGCCGAGCTGTTCAAGAATGCGGCGCGCGAGGCATTCGCGCGCTTCCAGCCCAAGGCGATGATGGTCGGCGCGTCGTGCACTGCAGAGCTGATCCAGGACGACCCTGGCGGCCTGTGCAAGGCGCTGGGCCTGCCCATCCCCGTGGTCGCGCTGGAGCTTCCGTCGTATCAGCGCAAGGAGAACTGGGGCGCGTCCGAGACGTTCTACCAGATGGTGCGCGCGCTGGCGGGCCCCACGGTGCCGCTGCCGGGCAGCGAGCGCGCCGAACGGCAGCCAGGCCACGCGCCCCGCTGCAACATCATCGGCCCCACGGCGCTCGGCTTTCGGCACCGTGACGATCTGCACGAGATCCGTACCCTGCTGGAGGACATCGGCATTGCCATCAACGTGGTGGCGCCGCTTGGCGCGACGCCCGACGATCTGGCCCAACTGGGCAACGCCGACTTCAACGTGGTGCTGTACCCCGAGATTGCGTCTCTCACCGCCACCTGGCTCACACGCAGCTTCGGGCAGCCCGCGACCAGGTGCGTTCCGATCGGTGCAGAGGGCACACGGGCTTTCATCCGGGAAGTGGCTCAATTGGCCGGCGTCGATCCGGTTGCAGCCGTGGCGCGTGCGGCCCCCCGCGCGACCTGGTACGCGCGGTCAGTGGACTCGACCTACCTCACCGGCAAACGCGTATTCGTGTTCGGCGACGCAACGCATGCTGTGGCAGCTGCCCGGGTCGCCACGCAGGAGTTCGGTTTCACGGTGGTCGGCATTGGCACCTACAGCCGCGAGTTCGCACGCGAAGTGCGCGAGGCCGCCAGGCTTTACGGCCTTGAAGCGCTGATCAGCGACGACTACCTGGAGATCGAGGAGAAGATCATCGAGCTGCAGCCCGAGCTGGTGCTGGGCACGCAGATGGAGCGACACATTGCCAAGCGTGCCGGCATACCCTGCGCGGTGATTTCTTCGCCGGTGCACGTGCAGGATTTTCCAGCGCGCTACTCGCCGCAGATGGGTTTTGAAGGCGCCAACGTGCTGTTCGACACGTGGGTGCATCCGCTGATGATGGGGCTGGAAGAGCATCTGATCGGCATGTTCAAGGGCGACACCGAATTTCACGAGGATGCGTCGCCGTCGCACCTGGCGCGATCTGCAAGCCCCAAGCCGGACCCGGTTGCCGGAGTGGCCGAAGCGGAGCAGGTCATCCGCAGCGCCCAGGCTTCGCACACCAGTTCCATCGTCCACGCGCCGAGTGCGGCACCGACTTCCGTGGGCGTGGCTCTGCAATGGGCAGTGGACGCGGAGAAAGAACTCCGGAAGATCCCGTTCTTCGTGCGCGGCAAGGCCCGCCGCAACACGGAAGCGTATGCCCAGGACCACGGCGTACCTGTCATCACCATCGAGACACTCTATGACGCCAAGGCGCATTTCAGCCGCTGAACCCGCTGCGGCACCACCGGCCATGCGGGTCGTCGTGGTCACGATGGACAGTCATCTGGCCAGCGCCACCGAGCGCGCCAACAGCGCGCTTGCAACGTCACTGCCTGGCTTGCACCTCAGCGTGCACGCGGCAGCCGAGTGGGCCGATGACCCTGCAGCACTGGAGCGCTGCAGGCAGGCGATTGCACAAGGTGACATCGTGATTGCGGCGATGCTTTTCCTGGAAGACCATTTCCTGCCGATCCTGCCCGCACTGCAGGCCAGGCGCCCGCATTGCGATGCGATGGTGTGCGCGATGTCGGCCGCCGAGGTGACCCGACTCACGCGCATGGGCAGGTTCGATATGGCGGCGCCCGCCACGGGTGCCATGGCGTTCCTGAAGAGACTGCGGGGCAAGCCGCCCGGCAAGGGCGATGGCAACACATCGACCGCCGGTGCGCAGCAGATGAAAACACTGCGCATGCTGCCCAAGATCTTGCGATTCATCCCGGGCACCGCGCAGGATGTGCGGGCCTATTTCCTCACATTGCAATACTGGCTTGCCGGGTCTCAGGACAACATTGCCAACATGGTGCACTTTCTCGTGGACCGCTATGCGCAAGGTCCACGGGAGCAACTGCGCGGCATGGCCAGGACCCATGAGCCGGTCGAGTACCCGGAGGTCGGCGTCTACCACCCGAAGATGGAGCCTTGCGGCGCTGGTGGCCGCATGGCGCGCAGCGTCGACGCGCTGCCGACCTTCGCCACCTCAGGCAAGCGCGGCACGGTCGGGCTGCTGCTGATGCGCTCCTACCTGCTGGCAGGCAATGCCGACCACTACAACGGCGTGATCACGGCGCTGGAGGCGCGAGGCTTGCGCGTGATCCCGGCGTTCGCGACCGGGCTGGACCAGCGCCCGGCGATCGACGCGTATTTCATCCACGAAGGCCGGCCCACGATCGATGCACTGGTCTCGCTCACCGGCTTCTCGCTGGTCGGTGGCCCTGCGTACAACGACGCCAAGGCTGCCGAGGATGTCCTGGCCAGGCTCGATGTGCCCTATGTTGCGGTACACCCGGTGGAGTTCCAGACGCTGGACCAATGGGGTGGTTCGTCGCGCGGACTGCTGCCGGTGGAGTCGACGATCATGGTCGCGATCCCCGAGCTGGACGGCGCCACCGGCTCCATGGTGTTCGGCGGCCGTGGCAGCGCCACCCATATCGCCTGCACTGGCTGCGCGCACCGCTGCACGTTCCAGAACACGGTCGACGCGCACGACATGCACAGCTGCATCGAGCGGGCCGACACCCTCGCAGCCCGGGTCGGCAAGCTGGTCGACCTGCGGCGCTCGCAGAGGGCCGAGCGTCGGGTGGCAGCGGTCGTCTTCAATTTTCCGCCGAACGCAGGCGCCACCGGCACAGCCGCATTCCTTTCGGTGTTCGAGTCCCTGTTCAACGTGATGCAGGCAATGCAGCGCGAGGGTTATGCCATCGAGATGCCGGCAAGCGTGGATGAACTGCGCCAGCGCATCATCAGCGGCAACGCCAGCCGCTACGGTGCGATGGCCAACGTGCACGCATGCATCGCGACCGACGACCACGTGCGGCGCGAGAAGTACCTGAAGGAGATCGAGGCGCAGTGGGGGCCGGCCCCGGGAAAGCAGCAGAGCGACGGCAGCAGCATCTTCGTGCTCGGCGAACGCTTCGGCAACCTGTTCGTCGGCATCCAGCCTGCCTTCGGCTACGAAGGGGACCCGATGCGCCTGCTGTTCGAGAAGGGCTTTGCTCCGACCCATGCGTTCTCGGCCTTCTACCGTTGGCTGCGCGAAGACTTCGGTGCGCACGCGGTACTGCATTTCGGCACCCACGGCGCGCTCGAGTTCATGCCCGGAAAACAGAGCGGCATGTCGGCCACATGCTGGCCTGACCGCCTGATCGCAGACCTGCCCAACCTGTATCTGTACGCGTCGAACAATCCGTCCGAAGGCACCATCGCCAAGCGCCGTGCCGCAGCCACGTTGATCAGCTACCTCACGCCGCCAGTGGCCCAGGCCGGACTCTACAAAGGTCTCGTGGATCTGAAGGATGCGCTGGAGCGTTACCGCAGCCTGGAGCCCGAAGCGCAGGCCGAGCGGGACGACCTGGCCGTGATGTTGCAGGCGCAGGCCGCGGCGCTCGAGTTGGCCGAGCCGCAGCCCGCCTGGGGCGCGCATGCCGAAGCACATATTGCGAAACTGGGCGACAGCGTGCTGGAGGTTGAGTATTCGCTGATTCCCTATGGACTGCATGTCGTGGGCCGTGCCCCGAGTGCGATGGAGCGAGTCGACCTGCTGCTGTCCTGCGCCGAAGCCTCGCACGGTGCCCGACCCGAGCGCGCGTTGATCGAAGCATTGGTCGCCGGCTGCGCGCCCGATGACGTTCTGCTCTTGCTCGCACTCCCGCCCGGGGTGAGGGCAGGGGTGAGGGCGGAGCCGTCGCACGACGACCTGCTCCCGTTGCTGAAAGAGCTCGCCGCCATCGACGCGCTGATCGCCCAGGACCACGAGATCGACGGCATCCTGCGTGCGCTGGATGGCCGGTTCCTGCGTCCGGCGCCTGGTGGCGATCTGCTTCGCACGCCAGCCATCTTGCCCACCGGCCGCAACCTGCATGGATTCGACCCCTTCCGTATCCCGAGTGCCTATGCGGTGAAGGATGGTGCACGGCAGGCGGACCGGCTGTTGCACAAGCACATCGGAGACGGCCATGGCTTTCCCGAGTCGATCGCGATGGTGCTGTGGGGAACCGACAATCTGAAGAGCGAAGGCGGCCCGATCGCACAGGTTTTGTCGCTGATGGGCGCTGCGCCGCGCTTCGACGGCTATGGCCGGCTCGCAGGGGCCGAGCTGATCCCGCTGGCGCAACTGGGCCGGCCGCGGGTGGATGTCGTCATCACCTTGTCGGGCATTTTTCGTGACCTGCTGCCGCTGCAGATCAAGCTGCTTGCCGAAGCCGCCTTCATGGCCGCCGGCGCCGATGAACCGCTCGAGATGAACTTCATCCGCAAGCATGCGTTGGCCTACCAGGCCGAGCACGGCGGCGACCTGGAGACCGCCTCATTGCGCGTATTTGGAAATGCGGAAGGCGCGTACGGCTCCAACGTCAACAGCCTGATCGACAGCAGCCGCTGGGAAGACGGCGACGAGCTGGCCGAGACCTACAGCCGCCGCAAGGGTTTTGCCTACGGTCGGGCCGGACGGCCGGTGCAGCAATCCCGGCTGCTGCAAAGCGTGTTGTCAGGCGTGCAGCTTGCCTACCAGAACCTGGATTCGGTGGAACTCGGTGTGACCACGGTGGACACGTACTTCGATACGCTGGGCGGCATCAGCCGCGCCATCAAGCGCGCGCGATTGGACAAGGACGGGCCAGATGCCGCAATGGCACCGGTCTACATCGGTGACCAGACACGCGACAGCAGCGGTGGTGGCACGGTGCGCACATTGACTGAGCAGGTCGCGCTCGAAACCCGCACGCGCATGCTCAATCCCAAGTGGTATGAGGGCATGCTCGAGCACGGGTATGAGGGGGTGCGCCAGCTCGAGGTGCACCTCACCAACACCATGGGCTGGTCGGCCACCACGGGCCAGGTCCAGCCGTGGGTCTACCAGCAGTTGAGCGAGACCTTCATGCTCGACCCGCAGATGCGCGAGCGACTGGCGCGGCTGAACCCGACCGCTTCCGCTCGCGTTGCAAACCGTCTGCTGGAAGCGTCAGACCGGAAATTCTGGACGCCGGATGCAGACATGCTGGAAGCGCTGCGCCAGGCAGGAGAAGAGCTGGAAGACCGGCTCGAAGGCATATTCCCCGAAGTCCGCGAAGGCGCACACGCATGAGCGCCGCGCTCGGCCGCCCGAAGCAAGCTCGCACTGCAGTGCGGAGCACAAAGGTATACCCATGAGCACCACGATCGTGCCGTTTCCCGACATCAAGTCCCCGGGCTTGCGCAAGAACCTGCGCCTCGACGGCGAGGGCAGCCTGCAGGTCGAGCTCGACCCCAACGTCAAGATCGGCAACGCCAAGGTGTTCGCGATCTACGGCAAGGGCGGCATCGGCAAGAGCACGACGTCCAGCAATTTGTCCGCGGCGTTCTCCAAGATGGGCAAACGCGTACTGCAGATCGGCTGTGACCCCAAGCACGACTCGACGTTCACGTTGACCAAGAAGATGCTGCCCACCGTGATCGATGTGCTGGAGACGGTGGATTTCCACGCCGAGGAGTTGCGCGTCGAGGACTTCGTCTTCGAAGGCTACAACGGCGTCATGTGCGTCGAGGCAGGTGGCCCGCCAGCGGGAACCGGTTGCGGCGGCTACGTGGTGGGCCAGACGGTGAAGCTGCTGAAGGAGCACCACCTGCTCGAGGATACCGACGTGGTGATCTTTGACGTGCTGGGCGATGTGGTGTGTGGAGGCTTTGCAGCACCACTGCAGCACGCCGACCGCGCGCTCATCGTCACCGCCAATGACTTCGATTCGATCTTTGCGATGAACCGCATCGTGCAGGCCATCGGCGCCAAGGCCAAGAACTACAACGTGCGGCTGGGTGGCGTGATCGCCAATCGCAGTGCACAGACCGACCAGATCGACAAGTACAACGACCGGATAGGGCTGAAGCTGGCGGCCCACTTCCCCGACCTGGACGTGATACGCCGCAGTCGGCTGAAGAAGTCGACGCTCTTCGAGATGGAGTATTCGCCGGAACTCGAAGCGGTGCAGAAGGAGTACATGCGTCTGGCCGCGTCGTTGTGGGTCGGCACGGAGCCATTGAATGCGGTGCCCATGAAGGACCGCGACATCTTCGACCTGCTGGGCTTTGACTGAGACCAAGTAAAGGAACAGGCGCGATGACCGACATCAGCTACCGCGAACGCCGCGGCCAGATAGAGACCTACTTCGACCGCACAGCGGTGCAAGCCTGGGCCCGTCTCACGTCCGACGCGCCGGTCGGCCGTGTGCGCGCCACGGTCCGCGCAGGACGCGACCGCATGCGTGCGACGCTGCTGTCGTGGCTGCCCGCGGACCTGCACGGCCAACGCGTGCTCGACGCCGGCTGCGGCACCGGTGCCCTGGCCGTGGAGGCTGCACGGCGCGGCGCCGATGTGCTCGCGATCGACCTGTCTCCGACATTGGTGAACCTGGCGCGCGAGCGCCAGCCTGCGATCCCGGGGGGCGGTTCGATCGACTTTCGTTTCGGGGACATGCTGGACCCGGTTTTGGGCGAATTCGACTTCGTCGTCGGCATGGACTCGCTGATCCACTACGAGGCCGCCGACGCGGTGCGCGTGCTGGCCGGCCTGTCGCTGCGCACCCGCCGTGCAATGCTTTTCACCTACGCACCCAGCAGCCCGGCCCTGGAGGTGTTTCGCGCCGTCGGCAAGCTGTTTCCGCGTGGGGACCGATCTCCATCCATCGTACCGGTGGCTGGCAAGACCCTGCACCGCCTGATCGCGGTGGATCCGCAACTGCGGGCCTGGAAGGCGGGCCGCACGGAACGCATCGCCAGCGGCTTCTACACGTCGCAAGCCACGGAGTTGGTGCTGCAATGAATTCCGTGCGCCGTCTCAACGACTCCCTGGCGCGCAACTGGGCGCGTGTCGGCACACGCTTCCTGCCGTTCGCCGATGCCGCGACGCAGGAGCTGCCGATGAGCCGCCTGCTGCGCCTGTCGCTGTTCCAGGTGTCCGTGGGCATGGCGATGGCCTTGCTCAATGGCACCTTGAACCGCGTGATGATCGTCGAGCTCAATGTCCCCGCATGGCTGGTGTCGCTGATGGTGGCACTGCCCCTGGTCTTCGCGCCTTTGCGCGCGCTCATGGGCTTTCGATCCGATACGCATCGCTCGTCGCTCGGCTGGAAGCGGGTACCCTACATCTGGATGGGGAGCCTGCTGCAGTTCGGCGGGCTTGCGATCATGCCGTTTGCGTTGCTGGTGTTGTCGGGTGACACCCACGGGCCGGCGATCTTCGGGCAGATCGGTGCGGGGCTGGCCTTCCTGCTCGTGGGCGCCGGTCTGCACCTGACGCAGACGGCGGGCCTGGCACTGGCAACCGACCTGGCCCCACCCGATGCGCGCCCGCGCGTGGTGGCGCTGCTGTACGTCATGCTGCTGGTGGGCATGGGGGTCAGTGCATTGCTGTTCGGCGCGCTGCTGGCCGACTTCAAGCAGGTCAAGCTGATCCAGGTGATCCAGGGCGCGGCGCTGCTGACGATGGTGCTGAACATGGTGGCATTGTGGAAGCAGGAGTCACGCGACCCGTCGCGCACGAGGGCGCTGGCCGGTGAGCCACGACCGTCGTTCCGCGATTCCTGGCGTGCATTCATCCGCGGCGGGCGATCCAGCCGGCTGCTGGTCAGCGTGGGCCTGGGCACGGCCGCATTCAGCATGCAGGACATCCTGCTGGAGCCCTATGGCGGACAGATCATGCACCTGCCGGTGGGTGCCACATCGGCCCTGACCGCGTTGATGGCAGGCGGTGCCCTGGCGGCCTTCGTGCTGGCCTCGCGCTGGCTCTACCACGGTGGAGATCCCTATCGGTTGGCCGCATTTGGCACGCTGGCGGGCGTGGTGGGCTTTGCGTCGGTGATCTTTGCGGATCCCATGGGGTCGGCCCTGCTGTTTCGCATTGGCGCCATCCTGATCGGGTTTGGCGGTGGCTTCTTCTCGGTGGCCACATTGACCGCAGCGATGGGCCTGCAGACGCACGACGGCAACGGCTTGGCGCTGGGCGCCTGGGGAGCAGTGCAAGCCACGGCGGGGGGCCTTGCCATCGCGGCCGGCGGCGGGCTGCGCGACCTGGTGTCCGCGCTGGCCGAACAGGGAGGGCTTGGCCCTGCGCTCACCTCTGCATCGGTCGGGTACAGCTTCGTTTACCACCTCGAGATCGCATTGCTGTTCGCCACGCTCGCGGCAATCGGGCCACTGGTGCGCTCGGCACGGCAACCGCGTGCGCAACCGTCGGCGAAGTTCGGCCTGGCCGACCTGCCGGGGTAGGGCTGGCAAGGTCAAAACAAGGAGAAGTCATGCAAACTGGAGCCATCACCCAATACATCGACGTTGCACAGATCGCGCTGTATGTGTTCTGGGTATTTTTCGCAGGCCTCATCTACTACCTGCTGCAGGAGAACAAGCGCGAGGGCTATCCGCTGGAGTCCGAGCGCTCCGCCCATGTACACGTGCAGGGTTGGCCGCCGATGCCCAGCCCCAAGACCTATCTGCTGCGCAACGGCGAGACGCGCACGGTACCCAACGACATTCGTTCACAGCAGAAGCTTGCCGCCGAGCCGGTGGGCGACTGGCTGGGCGCGCCGCTGCAGCCGACCGGCAACCCGATGCTGGACGGCGTGGGACCCGGGGCCTATGCCGACCGGCCCGACGTGGTGGATTTCACTCTGGAGGGGGCCATCAAGATCGTGCCGCTGCGCGTGGCAACGGACTTCGATGTCGCCGCGGAAGATCCCGATCCACGCGGCCTGGAGGTGCGGGGTGCCGATGGCGAAGTGGGTGGCACCGTCGTCGACGTATGGGTCGACCGCTCGGAGATGCTGTTCCGCTACCTTGAAGTGCAACTGGCGGCGACTTCCAGTGCGCGCCGCGTGCTGCTGCCGATCAACTTCACCCGCATCAGGAATGGCTCCGTGGCTGTCAAGTCGATTCTCGGTTCCCAGTTCGCGCTGGTGCCCGCGATCCGCAACCCCGATCAGGTCACGCTGCTGGAAGAAGAAAAGATCATGGCCTACTACGGTGGCGGTGTCCTGTACGCCACACCGGCGCGCCAGGAGCCGCTGCTGTGAACAAGCCCGAACAGCACGAACACGAATTCGAGGCAGCACACGGCCTGCCCGAGCCTCTGCCACCGGGCGAGCGGATCCTCTGGCAGGGCAGCCCCGATTGGACGACGTTGGCCAACCAGGTGTTCCACGTGCGCACGCTTGGCATCTACTTCGCGGCCATGCTGATCTGGCGTGCGGGCATGGCGGTCTACGACGGCGGTGACGCGTGGGATGCACTGCGCTCGGTCGCACTGCTTGCACCGCTGGCGCTGCTGGCGATCGGCATCCTGATGCTGGTGGCCTGGCTGATGAGTCGCACCAGCGTCTACACGCTGACCGATCGGCGCGTGGTGATGCGCCTGGGCATCGTGCTGTGCGTCACGTTCAATCTGCCGTACCGCATGATCGAGTCGGCCAGTCTGCGTTCGAACCCGGACGGCACAGGCAACCTTGCGCTGGTTCTGGCGCCCGGCGAGCGTATTGCCTACGCGCATCTGTGGCCGCACGCCCGCCCCTGGCGGGTCACCCGCACCGAGCCGATGCTGCGAGCCATTCCCGACGCCGTTCGCGTGGGACAGTTGCTGACCGCTGGCATCAGTGCGTTGCCGGTCGATGGCGTGGCAATCGCCAAGCCCACACCGGTGCCGGCGCGACATGATGCTCCATCACCCGTGGCGGACAGCCACGCTGGCGGCCGCACCGGCCCGCTGGCAGCCTGAGGGACCGCGCCATGACGGGACATGCCGCCGACAACTCAGGCGTTCCACGCGGGCTGCTGATGGCAGCGGGCGCCATGGTGCTTGCCGCGCTGGTGGCGGTCGCGCTGGTACGCGTGACAGGCGTGGGCATGGTCCACGTGCCGGATGCCGCCGCAGTCTCGGTGCGCGAGTTCCTGTTTGAAGACCGCCAGGACGGCAGCATCGCGATCCTGAATGCGGGCGACAGACAACTCGTGGAGACGGTCGCGCCGGAAAGCAATGGTTTCCTGCGCGGCACCATGCGTGGGCTTGCGCGCGAACGCAGGCGCCAGGGTGTCGGACCGGAGATCGCCTTCCAGTTGATCGGCCGATCCGATGGCCGGCTGACACTGGTCGACCCGGGTACGGGACGGCGCGTGGACCTGGAGTCTTTCGGGCCGACCAACGCGGCCGTCTTTGCCCGGCTGATGGCCCGCGAGCGCTCCTGACCTCCCGAACTGTAGACGTCGAAAGTGAGCCCCAGAATGATTGACCCCACCGCATCGAAGGTGCCGAACGAGGCGACCGACACGGCGTTGCAGAACACCATGCTGACGCCGCGCTTCTACACTACCGACTTCAAGGCGATGGACCGCGTCGACATCGAGCCGATCCGGCCGCAGTGGGACGCACTGATGGATGAGTTTCGCGCCGATGCGAACACGGACCACTTCCAGCGGCCAGCGGAAATGGTCGGCAACTACGCCAGCCTTCCGCCAGCCCTGCACAAGGAGTTCCTGGATTTCCTGATCAGCTCGGTCACTTCGGAGTTTTCAGGCTGCGTGCTCTACGCAGAAATCAGGAAACGCGCAAAGAACCAGGACCTGAAGGAACTCATGGGCATGATGGCCCGGGACGAGAGCCGGCACGCAGGCTTCATCAACCAGTGGCTGAAGGACTTCGGTGTCGGTGTCGATCTGGCGTTTCTGGCGCGTGCGAAGAAGTACACCTTCTTCAAGCCCAAGTTCATCTTCTACGCGACCTACCTGTCGGAGAAGATCGGCTACGCCCGCTACATCGCGATCTACCGGCAGGTCGAGCGGCATCCCGAGCTGTGCTTCCACCCGATCTTCAAGTGGTTCGAACGCTGGTGCAACGACGAGTTTCGGCATGGCGAGGCATTCGCCCTGTTGCTGCGCGCCCATCCGCATCTGCTGCGCGGCCACAACGTACTGTGGATCCGCTTCTTCGTGCTGGCGGTCTACGCCACCATGTATGTGCGAGACCACAAGCGCCCGGAGATGCATGCGGCGATGGGCATGGACCCGACAGCGTACGACTACCAGGTGTTCCGCATCACCTCGGAGATCACCAAGCAGGTTTTTCCCATGACGGTGAACCTCGATGATCCCCGGTTTCGCGCGAGCCTCGAACGCTTGCGCGACCTGTCCACGCGGATGGATGCCGCAACGCAGCGTGGCGGTGTGATGGGAAGGGTCAGGCGGCTGGGCCTGGGCCTTGCCGCAGGCGTCACATTCGTCCGCTTGTACTGCCTGCCAACCACACCGAACGCCCTGCCGCAGAACATGCGCGTGGCGCCGGCGTGGTGACCGCCGGTTGCCGATTGCACTGACACGCCAAGGCGTTCAACACCATGTCGCAATACGCGCTGCCAGTGCTCTACACCCTGTTTATCTGGTGGTTCAGCACGGGCGTGATCCTCTACCTGGACGGCATGCCGCGCTGGACGTTCAAGTGGACCATGATGGGCGCCACGGCGTTTCTGCTCCTGTCTCTGCTGGGGTTGTACGTGACGGCGCGAGACACCCGCGTGACGGGCGCCTACCTGGCCTTCACATGCGCCCTGATGGTCTGGGCCTGGCAGGAGGTGGCCTTCCTGCTGGGTTATGTCACCGGATCGAGGCGGACGTCGTGCCCGCCCGATGCCGGTGGATGGCGCCGCACCGGTTATGCGGTGCAGGCCATGTTGCACCACGAGCTGGCGCTGGTGGTGCTGGCCATCGCAGTCACGCTGGCCACCTGGAATGGCGCGAACCAGACGGGGTTCTGGACGTACATGGTCTTGTGGGTCATGCGCCAGAGCGCCAAGCTCAATGTGTTCCTGGGCGTGCGCAATCTCAACGAGTCCTTTCTGCCCGTGCACCTGCAATACCTGCAAAGCTACTTTCGCCGCCGGCCGATGAATGCCTTGTTTCCGTTTTCGGTACTGTTGGGTTCCCTGGTCGCGTGGGTGCTGTGGCGGCAGGCGGCGATCGACGGCGTCGGAGCCTTCGAGGCGACATCGCTGACCTTCGTGGCCACGTTGCTCAGCCTTGCCGTGCTGGAGCACTGGTTCCTGGTGCTGCCCTTGCCGTCCGAGGCGCTGTGGTCATGGGGGCTTCGCTCGCGAACCGGCACGGTCAAGGAAAAGCTCTCCTAGGATGAAACTCGCCCCCAGTCTGCGCGCACTGCGTGTCGCTCCGCCAACCCCCTACCGGGGGCAACACCTGCGGCCCGGCAGAGCCGGTTCCGCGGTGTTCTGGCCTTTTGCCGCGCCGGTTTCATCCGTCGTGGGTTGCGCGTAGCGCGGTGGAAAACTGACATCAACTGAGGGCATCGTCGATGATGGCAACATGATTGCCCGGACATCGCCAGCAGACCCGCCCACCCTGGTGGCGAAGATCGTCAACTTCGTGATGTTCCAGGCCGCCTGGTTTGCCGCGGTGCTGGGCGCCGCACATCTGAAGCCCTTGTGGGGAACAGGCGCAGTGCTGGCCGTGATTGCCGTGCACCTGGCCATGTCGGCGAGACCGCTTGAGGAAGCAAAGCTGGTCGGCATCGTGTGCGTGGTCGGCTTCGTGGCCGAGACCATCGTTGTGTTGCAAGGCTATGTCACCTACCCGTCGGGCCAGCCGGTCCACAACCTGCCGCCTTACTGGATGGTGGCGTTGTGGGGGCTGCTGGCCATCGCCCTCAACGTGACCATGCGCTGGCTCAAGACGCGCCTCTGGCTGGCCGCGATCCTGGGTGCGATGGCCGGGCCGGCTTCCTTCGTGTCCGGCGTGCAGCTGGGTGGCGCGTCGTTTGTGCAGGCGAATCCGGCGCTGATCACTTCGGCGATCGGATGGGCCTTGTTGATGCCGCTGCTGGTGGCGCTGTCCAACCGTTTCGACGGTGTCGGCCGACCTCGCAGCGCTTCGGCCCAGGCAGCCAACGCCACAGCGAGGACGCCGGGCACCTGAGCCGATTACTTGGCGGCAGAGGCCGCGGCCTCTGCCGCCGGCGCCGCGACCACCGAGGCAACGGACGTACCTCCCGCCAGCTCGGGATGATCCTTCAGCATGCTCGCGCCATACAGCGGCTTGAATGCGCCCTGGTGACAGGTTGCACAGTTGACCTTGGCCACGTCGCCAGTGCTGCCGTGGCGGGCCGGCGGGAACGTGGAAGTGAGCGGCGTGAGGTAGCTGACGTTGAGGTCGCGCGCCATGCGAATGCCATACCAGGCGGTGCCGCGCTGCGGGGTACTGCTGTCCCATGACGTGAACGAGCGGCTGTTGTGGCAGTACGTGCAGTTGACACCCAGCGCCTCGGACATGTGCATCATCATCCCGTAGGTCTGCTCGGTCTGCTTGATGGTGTGGCGGTTGCCAGTCTGCAGCGCGCTGTTGCCGACGGTCCGCACATCGCTCGCCTGGAGCAGGAATGGTGTGAAGGGGTCGTAGGGCAGCGAGGTCAGGCCGACCGTCATGGCCGGCGAGTTCTGCCCGGCGTTGTTGCCGAGCATGCCACCGGCCCGCTTCTGTTCGGGCGCCGTGAACCACACCTTGGCCGGCACCGGTTCGCCGCGGTGGCAGGTGTAGCAGGTCACGCCGGTATCGGCCACGTGCGTCTTCCAGTCGCTGTTGATGTGGCGCGTCATCTCGATCATGCGCCGCGCCACGACCTTGGTGTATTTGTCGTCCGACGCCAGGTTGTCGGCGGCGTGGCAGTAGGTGCAGCCTTCCTTGGGCGCGACCCAGTTGGTCATCGCCACCATCAGCCGCGTGAACTCGCCCACGCCCAGTCCGCCCAGCACCTTGACGTTCTGGTAGACCTGTCCGGCCTTGGGGCCGTCGGGGTTCGCCGGGATCGCGGCCAACGCTTCCGGCACCTGGTTGACAGGTGCCTGGCTCGCCTGGATCCGCGGGTTGTAGACCTCCACCATGCCGGTGCCACGGTAGCCGCGCTGCACCGTGTCGACGGGCGGCCTCTCGCAGCCTGCCAGCAATGCTGCACAGACCACCGACGTGATGCAGATGGCGGTTCGGACGGTCATCATGGCTTCACTCCTAGAAGACTGGGATCGACCACGGGCGGAAACACGGCCGGGTAGAGGGGAGCGATGTGGTGCTTGACACCCCAGAGGTACCAGTTGTCCACCACGGTGCCGGTCAGCAGTATGCCGATGCCGCCGGTCAGCGGACACAGTACGGCGAACCACCACGCCCAGCGGTGGATGGATTCCATCGTTGCGTTGAAACCCATGGTCCAGCGCCAGAACAGCGCAGCCCGCTCGGATGCCGTACCGCGGTCCACGATCTGTTCGATCTCGCGTTCGCCGCCAAAGCGGCTGACGGCAAGAATCGTCGCGCCGTGCATCGCGAACAACAGTGTCGCGCCGTACAGGAAGGCAATCGACAGCATGTGGAACGGGTTGTAGAAGAGGTTGCCATAGCGGATGGAGAACGCCGCCGTCCAGTCCAGGTGAGGAAAGATTCCGAAGGGGACGGCCTCGCCCCAGCTGCCCATCAGCAGGGGCCGGATGAACCCCAGCACCAGCATCAGCCAGATCGCCGAAGCGAAGGCCCATGCCACGTGCGTTCCCATGTTGAGCGCGCGGGCGCGGCGGTACATGCGCACCCACCACAGCAGCACCGAGGTCGTCATGAAGAAGCCCGCCATCAGCCACCAGCCTCCCTGGTTCAGCGGCGGGATGTGCAGGCCGTAGCCCGGCGGCGGAGTCTCCAGCGCCAGCCAGGGCAACTGCCGTACGAACTGGATCGGATCCCAGTTCACCGAAGCCAGCATGTTCAGGCCGATGATCTCGATGCAGATGAACATGCACAGCGCCGAAGCCAGGCCGAGCCATCCGAGATAGATGGGGCCGATCTGCGCATCGCCCAGACGCCCCAGCAGGTGCACGTGAAACGGCTTCACCTCGCGCTCCCGGTTGCCACGTGCGAGCGGTACGCCAGGGTAGGACGGTGCCTGCACCTGCACACGTGTGAAGAGATTCAGATACTCGGTTGCCATGATGCGTGTCTCCTTGCTTGCAGGGCGGACTCTCAGCGCCAGATCGGAAGATTCAGCCACCAGCTCCACCACTCGGGCCAGCCCCGTGTCCAGAACGGGCCGCTGATCACGATGCAGACCGCGCTCCAGAAGCCTGCTGACAACGCCAGGAACAAGCCGAGCCGGTGAATGCCCAGGGTGCCCACCGAGTAGCCGATCGTGTCGCGGAAGAAGGTGTTTTCATGCTCGACGGTCTTCACGGTCTCGCCCTTGGGCGGGCTGGTCGCCGACAGCACCAGGGCGCCATGCAGCGACAACGCGAACGTGGTGGCGAAGAAGAAGCTGACGGCCAGCATGTGCGCCGGGTTGTAGTGGAAGTGCAGGTACTGGTAGCCGGTGTTGGAGACCCAGTCGAGGTGGCTCATGATTCCGTAGGGAAAGCCGTGCCCCCAGGCACCCATCAATACCGGTCGAATGACCGTGAGCGTGACGTAGGCGAAGATCGCCACGCCGAATGCGAAGGGAACGTGGTAGCCGATCCCGAGCTTGCGGCAGATCTCGACCTCGCGCAGGGCCCACGAAACAAACGAGCCGATCGCGCACACCGTGATCAGCTGCCACAGGCCACCCTGCATCAGCGGTGCCATGCGAAGGCCGTAGCTGAGATCGGGCGGCGCAATGCTGATCTGCCAGAGATTCCAGGTCGGCCCCTGCGAGGCGCCCCACAGGATCATCAAGGTGCCAACCACGGCGAAGAAGATGGTGGTGACACCGAAGAACCCAACATAGAACGGCCCAACCCAGAAGTCGAACAGATCGCCGCCGACCAGCGTGCCGCCGCGCACGCGATACTTTCTTTCAAAGCTGAGCATGGCCATGATCAATGTCCCCATATTCAGGATCAGCCGCACGCCGGCCGATCCCGTTCATTCCTGATGGCAGACAAGGCAGGGCGCCATGCCCTGGCCTCATCTGACTGTGCCGAGCGATGCGGTCGCTATTTCGGCGCCGCTGCCGGCGCCGGCGCCGGCATCGACGACATCTGCCCAGGCACTGCGCGCGCCTTGGCGGGGCCTTCCAGCCAATTGAAACGGTCCGTGCTCAGCAGGATGAAGTGAATCACCAGAGCCAGCGCGAAGAGGAACGTGAACAGTGCGATCAACGTTCGGCGGGGATCGAAAAGCATCCATATGCGCCACATGTTGTGTCTTCCTTATGCGGTTAGTGCCAGTGCGATGTAGGAAGCCGCTACATCCTTGGCGTCGTTGACGATGGCGGCGTATCCGCTCGTACCAGGCAGCCACGGACGCCATTGCCACGCAAGAAAGTGCGCGACGATGGCGATCAACGTGAAGATGATGAAACTGGTGACGAAGATGCCGTGAAACTCCTTGGCTTCCTGTTCCGTGAGTCCGGACAGTGAACCATTCCTGCTATCAGCCATATTGACTACTCCTCATGTGCCTTTCGGCAGTTCCCGCGATCCGCCCCCCGCGGTGGGGGTTTGCCGCAACGGACGTTGCGACATTCCTTGCATCCGGTGCGACCGGATCGTCTTTCCCATGCGCGCCGGGCCGTTGCGGGGCGATAGGCGCGACGCCGGTCATGCTGTTTCTCCCTGGCGCAACGCGTCGCGCGCGCGCGCAACCCGGGCGGCCGTCACGCGCTCTTCGCCCGCGCGTTTCGCGTCGCGCTCGGCGCGGTCGCGCAATCGCTTGGCAGCAGAGATCTGCACCAGAATCGGCTCGCCCTGGACAAATTCGCCGAGCAGGGCTTGCGCCTCGTCATCCCACGGACTGGCCGGCGTATCGCCCAGGCGCGCAGGGGTCGGATCGACGCGGTCCAGCTCGGTACCCAGCGGCAGGATGTGGAACAGCGCATCGAACAGCGCGTTGCAGAACTCCTGCACCAGATAGGTCGCGCCCGCATAGCCCATGAACGGCGTACCGGTGTGGCGGCGGATGATGGGTAGCGGGAAAGACGCCGGGATGAAGCCGGTCTTCATCATGCCGCCGCCGCCCACCTCTGCCAGATAGATGCGCTCGTTGTAGCTGCCATACAGCACCAGCGGCGTCTTGTCCTTGATCAGGCGGCGCACTTCCGCGTTGTCGGTCTTGGCCCCGGGCTTGCGCGCAATCGCAAAGTTGCAGGGAAGACCCATCTCGTCCTCGAGGAAATGCTTCACCCCGCGCGTATAGGTCTCGTTGGCGACGATGCCGAAGCTCGCAGTGGCAAAGAAGTCCTGCGTGACCGAGCGCCACAGATCCCAGATCGGCTTGATCGTGCTGTGCTTCTCGCGCTCGATGAACGGCTCGGGATCCAGGCCGAGCAGACCGCCCAGGCTGCGCAGGAACTTCGTCGTGCTGTGCAGGCCGATCGGTGCCTGCAGGTAGGGGCGCTCCAGGGCCTCGCACAGCATGCGGCCGAACTCGCGGTACAGGCAGATGTTTGCATCGGCTTCGACCAGGCGCGACACGTCGGCCAGGTGGCTGCCGAGCGGAAACACCATGTTGATTTCCGCGCCGATGCCCTGCACGAGCCGGCGTATCTCGGCCAGGTCGCTCGGCGAATTGAACGTGCCGTAGCTGGGCCCGATCAGATTGACACGAGGCTTCTCGCCTGGCGGGCGCTCGGCGAATGGCTTGCGGGCCGGCACCTGTTTCACGCCGTATTCGGACCACAGCCAGAACATCGCGCGGTTTGCGCATTGCCACTGGTCTTCGTCGATGGTCCGGGGCAGGAACCGCTGGATGTTGGTGCCTGATGGGGTCACACCGCCGCCGATCATCTCGGCGATCGAGCCGGTGACCACGACGGAGGGCAGGTCGGGGTCCAGCGCGGCATGCGCGCGTCGCATCGAACCTTCGGTGCCTTCGCGGCCGAGCTGCTCTTCGGCAAGTCCGGTCACGACGATCGGCAACTCGTGCGGCGGCAGCGCATCGGTGTAGTGCAGCACCGAGGTGACCGGAAGGTTCTCGCAGCCCACAGGCCCGTCGATCACCACCTGCAGGCCCTTGATGGCCGTGAAGACGTAGACGGCTCCCCAGTAGCCGCCCGCGCGATCGTGGTCGAGAACTAGCATGCTGCGTGCTCCATCAGACCATTTCCTCGGCCTTGCGCTTCTTGATCATCTTCAAGACCTGCCGCCGGGTGTCTGCCTTGAACTCGGGCCGGTCCTGCGGGACGCCGGCCGATGCTTCCCACACGCCTGCTGCGTGTCCCGTGCCGGTGCTGCCGAAGAAGTCCTTCATCGCATCGAAGCGCGCCTTG
The DNA here is from genome assembly GCA_965279475.1 of Pseudorhodoferax sp. Lineage (GTDB taxonomy): Bacteria > Pseudomonadota > Gammaproteobacteria > Burkholderiales > Burkholderiaceae_C > Pseudorhodoferax. The sequence continues at coordinate 3,902,078 of CBDIIA010000003.1, read as the reverse complement.
TTCCCGATGGCCGCATTGACCACGGTCGCAAGCGATCCCGCGCCGGCCAGCCCCATCAGCGGCCTGGCCGAGATCAGGTTGGTGAAGTACAGCGCTGGCGTGCTCATTTCCTTGGCGGCCTGCACGACTGGCGTGGTGCCGATGGCCAGGTCGGGCTGCCACTCGTGCATGGCCGCGAGATCCTGCTGGAGCGACGCACGGAACTGCACGTGCACGCCATGGGCCTCCAGCCATTCGCAGTCGGTCTGCGACCAGGCCGTGCGCGGACATGCGGTGCCCACATAGCGCAAGTCTGCGCCGCTCTCCACGAGCAATCGACCCACCAGCAATTCCGAGCCTTCATAGCCGGACAGCGTGATGCGGCCCTTGATGGGTGTCTTCGCCAGCACGCCCTTGATCGCTGGGAGCATACGGCTCTTTGCAGCGTCGATCCGTTGCTGCGGCACGTTGGCTGCCGTGCCGATTGCCTGCAGCCAGGTCTCGGTACCGTCGTGACCCACCGGCGCGGAGCCCACGATCGCCCGTCCGGCGGCGTCGAACTCGCGCAGGCTTGCGGTGTAGAAAGGGTGGATCGCCGCCACGGCTGCGCAGTCGAGCGCTGCGTACATCTCGCGCCACTCGCGCGTGGGCACCACCGGACCGGCAGCCAGCCCCATGGGCTCCAGCATCATGCCGATGATCATCGGATCGGCCGGGAACATCTCTCCCAGCAAGGTGATGGTGGGCTTGTCCGAGCGGCCCGCCCGTGGCGGCTGCACCGGACCTGCCTGGATCTCGTCGCGCGCGTACCTGAGCATCGCCGCCGCAAGCACGTCCTTGGCCTCCGCGTGCGTGGGCACGCCGAAACCGGGTACGTCGATGCCGATGATGCGCACGCCGTTGATTTCCCGCGGCAGGATCTGCAGCGGCACGCCACTGGCAGTCGGCACGCACAGGTTGATGATCACGATGGCGTCGTACAGCGCCGGGTCGGCCTGCTGGTGCACGGACTCGCGGATGTCCTCGAACAGTTTGCCGGTGACCAGCGACTCCGAGTTGAATGGCACATAACCCACGCTGCGCCGGGCGCCGTAGAAGTGCGAGGTGAAGGTGAGGCCATACACGCAGCACGCCGACCCCGACAGGATGGTGGCCGTGCGCCGCATGCGCAGGCCCACGCGCAGCGCGCCGAACGCCGGGCACATGCTCTGGGGCTGGTCGTGCGGCCCTGCCTTGGTGTCGCGCGGATAGTCTTGCGCGTAACGGTCAAGCACTTCCGATTTGCCGGCGGATTTGGCGGCCGCGAGCATGGCGTCGCCGCCCGAGTGGCAACCCATGCCGTCGCCTTCGATGGCCGTCGGCACCTTCAGCGGCACGATGGGTATGGTGGGCCGGTTCACGTCTCAGACCTCGTCATAGACCACTTCGAGCGATTCCTTGGTCGACTCGGTCTTTCCGCACATGTCGAACTGCGTGGCGGGCACCAGCACGACATCGCGACCGACCGACGCGGCGGAGAACAGGCCGAGCAGCTGGTCCTGCGTCATCGGCTTCGGCCGCATCGGGGTGGAGGTGCCGACGTTCTCCGCAAGCTCGGCAAACATCGGGCCCCAGGGCGAGCCCGGGCGACCGATGATTTCGTAGCTGGCGCTCTTGCGGCGAATGTCGTCGTTCGCGGGAATGGTGGCCAGGACCGGGATGCCGACCTGCTGGGCAAACCCCGCTGCTTCACCCGTTCCATCATCGCGGTTGATCACCATGCCGGCGACGCCCACGTTGCCTCCGAGCTTTCTGAAATATTCGACTGCGCTGCACACGTTGTTCGCCACGTACAAGGACTGCAGGTCGTTGCTGGCGACGACGATCACCTTCTGGCACATGTCGCGAGCGATCGGCAGGCCAAAGCCGCCGCAGACCACGTCACCCAGGAAGTCCAGCAACACGTAGTCGAATCCCCATTCGTGGAAGCCGAGCTTCTCCAGCAGCTCGAAGCCGTGGATGATGCCGCGCCCGCCGCAGCCGCGGCCGACTTCGGGGCCGCCGAGTTCCATGGCGTAGACACCGTCCCGCTTGAAGCAGACATCGCCGATCGCAACGGCCTCGCCGGCCAGCTTCTTCCTGGACGAGGTCTCGATGATGGTGGGGCAGGCCCGCCCGCCGAACAGCAGCGAGGTCGTGTCGCTCTTGGGGTCGCAGCCGATCAGCAGCACCTTCTTGCCCTGCTGCGCCATCATGTAGCTCAGGTTGGCCAGCGTGAAGCTCTTGCCGATGCCGCCCTTGCCATAGATCGCGATGATCTGCGTCTCCTTGGTCACCGGGCCGGTGGCGACCAGCGCAGGTTCGATGGCCGCCTCGGCTCGCAACTGGTCTTTCATCATGAAAGTCAGCGGTGCTGTCGCAGGGATGGTGCTGGACGTCATTGGCAGGATCTCCAATCGAGAATCATCTTGAGACAGGCGGGATCGGTAAACGCAGTCCGGTAGGCCGCGTCGGCTTGTGCTGCGTGCGTTCGGTGGGTGATCAGCCCATCCAGGGAAATGGAGCCGGACTCGGCAAGTTGCTTGACCGCAGCGAGGTCCTGCGGCTGCCACTGCGCGGCGACGCGGATGCGCGCTTCGCGCATGAAGGCGGGAGGAAACACGAAAGACAGCGGGGCGTCGTAGAAGCCTGCAAGCACCACTTCGCCGCCCGGCGCCAGGCGCTCGATCATGCGGTCGAGCAGGCTGGCGTCGCCGCTCACGTCGCAGATGCAACGGTAATCGCGCCGGGTGTCCGTCGCAGGATCAATGACCTCGTAGCCCAGCGCGCCACTGCGGCGTTCGGCATTGGTCTCCCACACCACCGGTGATGCGCCAGCGGCCACGGCAAGCCTTGCGACCATGCGGCCCAGGACACCATGGCCGATGACGAGATCGGGCTGGCGCGTGCCGCTGGCCGATGTCGCGTGGTAGGCCGTCGCGGCCAGCGCAAACAGGACGCCTTGCTCGGCGAACGATGCATCGATCGGCAACGCGCGCGCAGCGGGCACAACGAGGTGCTGCGCTGCACCGCCGAACAGTCCGCGCACCGGCCCGAAGCAACTGGAGCCTGGAACGAACACCGTGTCGCCAACCCTGAGTCCCGAGTTGGCTCCCGCGACCCTGATGCGTCCGGTCGATTCATAGCCTGGAACCAGCGGGTAACCCATCCCCGGAAAGGCCGGCATGCGTCCAAACCACAGCAACTTCTCGGTCCCCGTGCTGATGCCGCTCCATTCGACATCGACCACGACGTCGGTCTCGGCTGGCGGCGACAGGTCTAGCCGCGTGAGCGCCAGCCGTTCTGGTTGCTCGAACACGACCGCCATCGAAGTCATGCAACGGCCTGCGGCAGTGCAGGAGGTGTCAGGGAGAACGGAAGCGGTCGATGCCATGTCGGATTGGCTTGAAGTAAGTGTCATAGTAAGTTGACATTTAAGAATGTCAATATTAATTAACACCTACTTTTGCGGTCAGGATGCGGGTCTGCATCGGCAGCGGGTTGTGCAGCAGGCGTACATCGTCGAACCCTGCCTTGCGCAGCATGGACTCCAGCCGCTCGGAGCTGCGTGGCTTGCCGCGGCCCATGGCCATCAGGTAGAAGCCGAAGTAGGCGTCGCCCATCGGCTCGGCCCCGTCGGTCCCGGCCATCGGCTCGGCCAGCAGCAGAGTGCCGCCAGGATGCAGCGCGCGTTGCGCCGCTTCCAGGATGGTCATCGCTGCGGCATCGTCGTGGTCGTGCACCACGCGTACCAAGGTCGCCAGGTCGGCACCACCCGGCAGCTCGTCCTGCAGGAAGTCGCCGCCGAAAGCGCTGGCGCGCGCAGAGAGTCCGGCCGCTTCAAAGCGCGCGCGCGCGCGGTCGGCCACTGCCGGCAGGTCGAACAGCACGAGTTCCAGGTGCGGGGCATGGGCCGCAGCGCGAACGAGGAACGTACCCTCTCCGCCTCCGATGTCGAGCACGCGACGGTGCCGGGAAAATGGATACGCGGCCAGAATTTCTTCGGCCACCAGCGGCTGGGATGCCGACATCAGCGCGGAGTATTCGGATACCTCGCCGGGCTCCAGGCCTCGGGGAGAAAGGGCGCCCGCGTAGGGCCAGTAGCTCGCCAGGCGGTTCGGGGCTCCAGCGTTGGCTGCATGCGCCATTCCCTCCCGGCGCAGCAACGCCACAGGGTCGGCCAGGTCCGCGTAGAACGCTGTATGGTGTTCCACCATCGCTGCGACGGCTCCATTCCCTGCCAGGGGTGCGCCCAATACGCCAAGGCCAAAATGCTCGGCACCCCTTCTTTCGACCAGTTGCAAGGAGACCGCCGCAAACAGCAGGCGCTGCGCGGCAGACTGCGGCAAGTCCAGCCGCTCCGCTATCTCAGCGAGCGTCCTGGGACCTTCGGCCAGCATGTCGAACAGGCGCAGGCGCACGCAGGCCACCAGGACCTGCGAATAGACGAAGCCCGCCACCAGGTCGAACACTGCGCGAGCGCGGCGACGGGCGATCGGCCTGGTCAGGAAAAACGCCGCCGCCCGCCGCTGGAACGCCTTGCTGGCGAGCAGCTTGTTGCGCCATGCGAACCAGCGGCCAGCCGGCACTGCGGGGACGGTCATCTCCATCGCGGCGCACCCATGAGCGATCAAGCGGCCGTCACGGGGAAATCCTTCAGCAGGGCGTCTGACATGGCCACCGGCACCAGGCGCTCGGACTCCATGCGCACCAGCGTACGCAGATGGGCGGCACCGGGGCATTCTGGAATCGCGTCGACTGCGTTCTCGATCACGCGCCTGAAATGCTGGATCGCACCGCCCAGGCCGAGTTCGGTCGCCGCGCTTGGCCGGCCCATTGCCGCATCCCGGCCTATGGGTTTGCCCAGCAATTGCGGATCGGCGACGACATCACGAATATCGTCGCCCACCTGGTAGGCCTCGCCCAGCCACTCCCCGAGAGCGCGCCAGGGGGTCGGATCGGCACCGGCGGCCTGCGCTCCAGCCACTGTTGCGGCAACGAACAAGGCGCCGGTCTTGGCACGTTGATAGGCGACCAGTGAAACCCGCGCTTCCGATTCCCAAGCCTGGCCTGCGACGATGCCGAACGGCATGCCGGCCCCGCTGCACATGGTGCCAATCAAGGAAGCGAGCCGCGTCGGCGTATCGCTGCGCGCGCTGGCCAGCGTCTGGAACGCCAGCACGATCAGCGCGTCGCCGGCCAGCACCGCCAGGCTTTCCCCGAACGCCCAGTGCACTGACGCGCGCCCACGCCGGGTGGCCGCGTTGTCGAAGCAGGGCAGGTCGTCATGGACCAGCGATGCGCAGTGCAGCAGCTCGATCGATACCGCCGCGGCGTCGGCCAGCAATGGCTGGTCGTTGCCACAAGCACTTGCGACCGCCAGGCATAGCTGGGGACGGATCCGGGCGCCACCTGGAAACACCGCATGACGGATGGCACCCGCCAATTTGGGAGGGCAATCAGGATCCTCGCCGCAGGCCAGCGCGGCTGCCAGGGACTGTTCGATGCGGGTGATGGCTTTCATATGGGCCTTTGGTGAGGTGTGCGGAGGTATGCCGAGACCGGCAATGTGTGTAATGTTTAATTGTCACTATAAAGTGTCATGTAATATAGACACATGATCTTCGTGCGTCAATCGTGCTTTACAAGCGTTCCATGCAAAGCCAGAACGTCGTTGTCGTAGGAGCCGGCATTGGCGGGCTGGTGGCGGCCCTCGAACTCGCGTCGGCGGGCGTGGAAGTGCTGGTGGTGGAGTCCGCCCCAGGACCAGGCGGCAAGCTGCGTCAGGTACACATCGATGGGGCGACACTGGACGCCGGGCCTACGGTGTTCACGATGCGTGGCGTGTTCGAAGACCTGTTCGAAGCCGTCGGCGAGCGCCTGGAGGACCATCTGCGGCTGCATCGCGCCGAGATACTTGCACGGCATGCGTGGAGTCCTGAAGAATGTCTGGATCTGTACGCAGACGTCCAGCGCACGACGGATGCGATCGGGGCGTTCGCAGGCGCTGCCGAGGCGCGCAGCTACCTGGCGTTCTGCGAGCGGGCACGCCTGATCTACCAGACGCTGGAAGGGCCGTTCATGCAGGCCTCCAGGCCCAGCCCCTTGTCGCTGACCCGCAGAATCGGCGCGCACGATCTGCGAGGTCTTACACGCATCTCGCCGTTTGGCTCGATGTGGAGCGCACTGGGGCGGTACTTTCTCGATCCGAGGCTGCGCCAGTTGTTCGGTCGCTATGCCACCTATTGCGGGTCGTCACCTTTCATGGCGCCGGCCACGCTGATGCTGGTGGCCCATGCCGAGCAGAGTGGTGTCTGGATGCTGGAGGGCGGCATGCACCGGCTGGCTGTGGTCCTGGCCGACCTGGCAACGCGGCGCGGCGTGCGGATTCGATACGGCACCACGGTCAGTTCATTGCAGACGCGAGGCGGGCGTGCAACTGGCGTATGTCTTGCCGATAGCGAAACCGTCGCCGCCGCGGCGGTCGTGTTCAACGGCGACGTGGCTGCGCTCGCCGCAGGCCTTCTGGGAAAGGCTGCAGCGCCAGCGGTGCCCGCGCTGGACGGTTCGCGCCGCTCCCTGTCGGCCTTGACCTGGAACATTCTCGGCACTGCGCAAGGATTTCCTCTGCTGCGCCACAACGTCTTCTTCTCCGGCGACTATGGCGCCGAGTTCGATGCGCTGTTTGATGGGCGGCGCTTGCCCGCTGACCCTACGGTGTATGTCTGCGCGCAGGACCGTGGCGACCATGACGTACCAGCCCCCAGACGTGCCGAGCGTTTGTTGTGTCTGGTCAACGCACCTGCAACCGGCGACACCGGCGGACCCGATGCAGCCGACATCGACCGGTGCGAAGAACGTGCGTTCGAGCGCTTGTCGCGCAACGGGCTGCGGCTCTACCGGGATGCCGGCAATTGCGTGCGTACCACTCCGGCCGATTTCGCTCGCATGTTTCCCGGGACCGGCGGCGCGCTGTACGGATCTTCGTCGCATGGCTGGATGGCGTCTTTCGCGCGACCGGGGGCGCGTAGCCGATTGGCAGGGCTGTATCTCGCTGGGGGCAGCACCCACCCTGGTCCGGGAGTGCCGATGGCCGCGTTGTCAGGCCGGCAGGCGGCTGCCAGCGTCATGGCGGATCTGTGCGAGTCGATGCGTCGCAGCCGGGCATGAAGACCCAAGACCATGGCGCGTTGCCAGCCGGTTCGCCATTGGCATTCGATCAGAACGTGCCAGCGGGCGGGTATGCGTGGTGGTATCTCGATGCGCTGAGCGACGATGGCCGATACGGACTGACTCTGATCGCATTCATCGGCAGCGTCTTCTCACCGTACTACGCGCGTGCCCGTGCACGCGCAGCGGGTCTGGCTGAGGCGGCGAACCATTGTGCGCTGAATGTCGCGCTGTACGCACGCGCGGGCGCTTCCGCTGCAACCGGCTGGTGCATGACAGAGCGTGGCAGCGCCGCGGTCAGCGCGCACGCTGGCAGACTGCGGATCGGCCCGAGCGCGATGATATGGGACGGGCAGGTGCTGACCGTGCATGTCGATGAGATCTCGGTGCCCTGGGGCAGGCGCTTGCGCGGTGTGGTGCGCCTGCATCCGGGCGCATTGCTGGCGCGACGATATCCGCTGGACGCTGCAGGCCTGCACCACTGGTGTCCGATTGCGCCATGCGCGCGGGTCGATGTCGATCTGGCGCAGCCCGACCTGCGCTGGAGCGGCAGCGGGTATCTGGACACCAACGCCGGCGGCCGGCCGCTTGCGGAGGATTTCGTGCAGTGGCACTGGTCGAGAGCAGCGTTGCCGCACGACAGAAGTGCCGTGCTGTATGACGTGATGCGAAGCGACGGCACAACGCTGTCACTCGCGCTTCGCTTCGACGCGGATGGCAGGGTGCAGGCTTTCGAGTCCCCGCCGTTGACGAGCCTGCCACACTCGGCCTGGCACGTGGCGCGCAGCACACGCTGCGATGCAGATGCTTCGGCGGTCGTCGAGCAGACGCTGGAGGATGGCCCGTTCTATGCGCGCACGCTGCTGCGCACGCAGTTGCAGGGTGAATGTGCCACCGCCGTGCACGAAAGCCTTTGCTTGCGGCGGTGGGCTCGCCCTCTGGTGCAATGGATGCTCCCTTTCCGGATGCCGCGCCGCAGCCATTCCCGCCGTGACGCGTGACGTCGATATGCAAGGGGCCGTCGCTGCGGCTGCTTCGCAATTCGGGTGGCCGGGCTCACAACCGATCACTGGCGTGGCGGATCACCGGCACTGTCTGCATCGGCGCGTGGAGCTGGCGGTTCTTCGGATCGCTTGCGGTCCCGCCGCAGGCACCACAGCTCCCAGCCGCCCAACAGCAGCACCACGCCCAGCACGCCGGCCATCTCCAGCGTGATGATCAGCGAAGGACTCATCGCGATTCGGATTCGACCGCGGGGCGCAGTCTGGCCTGTTCGCGCTGCTCCAGGCGCTCGAACAGGTCGATGACCCAGGCCGCCCGTGCGCCCGCGTGCGCATCCATGCGCCACCACGCGGGGCGCGCGGAAGGCCGTCCATGTGGTGGCGTTCCCGCGGCGGTCACGGCCGCCACGAGAAAGTGCGTGGCGGGCAGGCACGGTGGAGCGGGCAGCGCGCGGGTGGGCCACAGCTGCAGCATGGCCCGCGCCAGCAGACGCAGCTTGCGCGCACGCGGCACGACAGCGCGGCGCGACACCGAGTCGAGCCCGTTGCGCCCGACTTCGTGCCCGATCGCGGCATAGAGAAACCGGGCCGCGTTGATGCCGGGACGGCAGCTCAACGGCAACTGCGCCACACCCGAATCCACGCGTTGGTACAGCAGTTCTGCCGCGTCGAGCACGCGCTGCACGACGGACGCTATTGCCGGATTGAATGTGGGTTGCAACAGCCAGGCATCGGGGTCCACCCCGGCCTCGCGCAGCCATTGCAGCGGCAGGTAGAGGCGACCCATGCGCGCGTCTTCACCGACATCGCGCGCAATGTTCGACAGTTGCATGGCGACCCCCAGGTCACAGGCGCGCGCCAAGCCATCGGCCGATCGCACGCCCATCAGCAGCGCCATCATCGTGCCCACGGTGGCAGCCACGCGCGCCGCGTAGGCCTGGAGCTCTTCGATCGTCTCGTAGCGCCGCCCCAGCGCATCCCAGGTGAAGCCTTCCAGCAGCGCCGCTGGCACCGCGCGCGGAATGCCGTAGTGCGCGACGATGGCCGCCAATGCGCGGTCGGCCGGTGTTGCGTGCGGCCGCCCACGGTAGGCGTCGTCCAGGCGCTGGCGCAGGCGCGCAATGGCTGCATGCGGGTCGCTCTGCGTCTGAGGCGCATCGACGGCGTCGTCCGCCATGCGGCAGAACGCGTACAGCGCCGAAGCGGGTTCGCGGACTGCTGCCGGCAGCATCAGGGACGCCGCAAAGAATGTATAGGAGCCCTCTCGCAACGCAGCGCGGCACTCTGCCATGTCGGCTGCGGCATCCGCCAGGATGAGCGGCTGCGCAGCCTCGGCATCAAGCGAGTGCAGGCCCGCCAAGTGTTGCGTCAGCAAGGGGGCGTGTGAGAGTATCTGCATGGGGTACCACCGAATCCAGTACGCGGGCTGAAGAAAGAACCCCGGGCAGGCCGGCACCAGGATGCGTGCCGGCCCCGACCAGGTAGAGGCCGCGCAGCTCCTCGCTGCGGTTGTGCGGACGGAACCACGCGCTCTGGGTAAGCACCGGTTCCAGCCCGAACGCGGCGCCCCGGAACGAGGACAGCCGATCTTCGAAGTCTCGCGGGGTCAGCATCCGCGAGCTTGCGATGTGCTGGCCGAGATCGGGCAGCAGTGTTTCCTCCAGCCTGCGCTGGATCGCCCGGCGATAGGGCTCGGCCCGCTCGCGCCAGTCGACGCCACTTTCCAGATGCGGCACGGGTGACAACACGTAGAAGGTATCGCAGCCATCAGGCGCGAGTGTTGGATCGGTGGCGGTCGGGCGGTGCAGGTACAGGCTGAAGTCGTCGGCCAACACCTTGCGCTCGAAGATGTCGCCGAGCAGCTCGCGGTAGCGTGGGCCCAGTGCGATGGTGTGGTGGGCAACGTCAGGGTACTGGCGACGCGTGCCGAAATACCAGACGAACAGGCTCATCGAGTAGCGCGCGCGCTCGATGCGCCTGTTCGTCCAGCGGCCTCGGTGTTCTGGGGCCACCAGATAGCGGTAGGTCGTTGCCGAGTCGGCGTTGGACACCACCACGTCGGCGGCGATGGTCTCGCCACTGGCCAGGCGGACGCCGGTCGCCACTCCCTTGTGCGCGGTGATCTCGGTCACCGACTGATTGCAGCGCACCACGCCGCCCTGTCCCTCGATCAGTTTGACCAGGCCGCTGACCAGCCGGCCGGTTCCACCCATCGGGAAGTGCACGCCCCAGCGGCGTTCGAGAAACGCGATCAGGCAATAGACAGACGTGGTCGCAAATGGATTGCCGCCCACCAGCAGCGACTGGAAGGTCAGCACGACGCGAAGCCGTTCGTCCTTCACGTACTTGCAGGCCAGACCGTAGACCGTGCGATGGCCTTCGAGCTTCAGCAGGTCGGGGAGCACACGCACCATGTCTGTCCACCTGTCGAAGGCGACATGGCCCAGTTGCTCGAAGCCGACCTTGAATATCGCCTCGCTGGCCTGCAGGAAGCGCTCGTAGCCCGGCACGTCGCCGGGGGAAAACCTGGCCACTTCGCTGCGCATCGCATCGGCGTCACCGCTGTAGTCGAATACCGCGCCGTCATCGAAGCGGATGCGGTAGTAGGGTGCGACCGGCCGCAAGTCGATATCGTCTGCCATGCGGCGACCGCACAGCGCCCACAACTCCTCCAGCAGGAACGGCGCGGTGATGACTGTCGGCCCGGCATCGAAGGTGAAGCCGTCCTGTCGATGCACATAGGCGCGTCCGCCGGGTGCGTCCAGCTTTTCAAGCACGGTCACGCGGTAGCCACGCGCACCGAGCCGCACCGCCGCGGCCAGGCCGCCGAACCCGCTTCCGATCACGATGGCCTGGGGCTTTCCCTGATGTGTCCGGGTTGTCAGTGCATCCGGCTTTGTTTTTGCGGCCATGTGATGCATGATAGGAGTGTCAATTTAATTTGACAACTGTTAGATCACAGAAAATGGACACTTCTGAATCAGGGCCGTGGAGATGCTGGCGTTCACCGATCTGACTTGCACGCGCGGTGGTCGCACGCTGTTCCGCCGTGTCGGGGCTCAGCTGCATGCCGGCGAATCACTGCGGGTGACGGGCGCCAACGGCTCCGGCAAGACCAGCCTGCTGCGCATGGTGTGCGGTCTGCTCGCGCCCTCTGCGGGCACGGTGCAATGGCGAGGCCGGGACATTGTCGGGCTGCGAGAGGAATACAGCCGCGACCTGGTGTACCTCGGACATGCCGCGGCGCTCAAGGACGACCTATCGCCGCTTGAAAACCTGCAGGCCGCCTGTGCGCTTGCAGGCCGCCGTGTCGAAGCCGCCGACGCCCGGCGAGCCCTGCATGCCGCAGGGCTGCACGGTTGCGAGCGCGTGCTGGTGCGCCGGCTGTCGCAGGGCCAGCGCCAGCGCAGCGCCTTGTCGCGGCTGATGCTGGCGGGCCGGACGCCGCTATGGGTGCTGGATGAGCCGTTCAATGCGCTCGACCAGGGCGCGTGCGGCTGGCTGTCGGAGCTGCTGCGCACGCACGTTCAACGCGGAGGTATCGTCGTGTTGACCAGCCACCTGGACCTGCCGCTGGCGGGCACACCCCACCGCGTGCTGGCACTATGACAACCGGTACCGCGGCCACCCGAACGCTTGCGGATGCCGCCGCGCAGGGGCGCTCGCGCGTAGGGGTGATGGAAGCCGTGGCCGCGGTGTTCGTGCGCGACCTGCGCATTGCGCTGCGGCGCCGTGCGGACACGCTCGCCGTCCTGGTCTTCTTCGTGATGGTGGTCAGCCTGTTCCCGCTCGGCATCGGCCCTGAGCCGCAACTGCTGCGCGCGTTGGCAGCCGGTGTGGTGTGGGTCGCAGCACTGCTGGCGTCGATGTTGTCGCTGGCCCGCATCTTTGCCGATGACCATCGCGACGGCACGCTGGAGCAACTGCTGCTGTCGGCTCACCCACTGCCCCTGTTGGTGGCCGGCAAGATCGCCGCGCACTGGATTGCATCGGGGTTGCTGTTGACCCTTTTGTCGCCGCTGCTCGCGTTGCAGTTCGACCTGGCGCCTTCGGCGTGCGGTGTGATGGCGCTGTCGCTGCTGTTGGGTACACCGGTGCTGAGCCTGATCGGCGCCGTCGGCGCGGCGCTCACCGTGGGCTTGCGTGGTGCCGGCGTCCTGGTGTCGCTGCTGACCCTGCCGTTGTGCGTGCCTGTGCTGATCTTCGGCGCGGGCGCGGTCGAGTTTCACGCCGCTGGCCAGAGCGTGGCCGGGCACTTTTCGCTGCTGGGCGCCTTGCTGGCGCTGGCACTCGCAGGCGCGCCGCCGGTTGCGGCCGCTGCGTTGCGCATTGCGCTGGAGTGACATCAGGAGGCACTGAATGGCTTCATCCGACACCCACTGGTTCCGCTTTGCGGCGCCTTCCAGGTTCTATCCGCTGGCGGGTCGCATGCTGCCGTGGTTTGCCGCGCTGGCGGCGCTGCTCGGTGTGGTTGGCCTGTACCTGGGCTTGTGGCTGGCACCCACCGATGCGCAGCAGGGAGATGCCTACCGCATCATCTTCGTGCACGTGCCCTCGGCATGGATGTCGATGGTGATCTATGTGGTGATGGCCTGCTGGGCCGCTGCGGGCCTGGTCTTCAACTCGCGTCTTGCATCGATGATGGCCTGCGCGCTGGCGCCAACTGGCGCGCTGATGACGTTCCTGGCGTTGTGGACCGGCGCGCTCTGGGCCAAGCCGACCTGGGGCACCTGGTGGGTCTGGGACGCCCGCCTCACGTCCGAGCTGGTGCTGCTGTTTCTCTACATCGGCTTCATCGCGCTGCATTCGGCGATCGACGACGTACGCCGTGCCGACCGCGCGGCCGGCCTGCTGGCGATCGTGGGCGTGGTCAACGTGCCCATCATCTACTTCTCGGTCAAGTGGTGGAACACCTTGCACCAGGGCGCATCGGTGAGCTTGTCCAAGGCCCCGAGCATCGCAACGCCGATGCTGATGGGAATGCTCGTGATGGCGCTGGCGTTCTGGATGTACTGCATCGCCGCGGCGCTGATGCGGGTGCGCACCATCATGCTGGAGCGCGAATGCCATACGCGCTGGGCGCGCAACATCCTGGGGGCGGCATGAACTGGGCAGACATTTCTGAATTCATCGCGATGGGCGGCTACGGCCTCTATGTCTGGGGCTCGCTCGGCATGTGTGGCGCGGTGATCGTCGTCGAACTGACCCTGCTGCACCTGCGCCGGGTCACGCTCGCCCGCGAGGTGCAGGGCGCAAACGACCACGTCGAGCATCCGGTGCCGGAGACGACACGGGCCACGGAGTCCGCCAGATGAAGGCGCGCAGCAAGCGCGCGTTGGCGCTGGCGTGCGGCCTGTGCGCGCTCGGCACGGCAAGCGCGCTGGTCCTCAATGCGTTCCGTGGAAACATGGTGTTCTTCTTCAGTCCCTCGCAGGTGGTGGCGCAGGAGGCACCTCGCGAGCGCAGCTTTCGCATCGGCGGACTGGTGGAGCAGGGTAGCCTGCACCGCGATCCGCAAGGCCTTGCGGTGCACTTTGTCGTGACGGACCTGGCACAGACAGTGCCGGTGCGCTACACGGGCCTGCTGCCGGACCTGTTCCAGGAGGGCAAGGGCGTGGTGGCGCAAGGAAAGCTGGGGGCAGACGGCGTGTTCCGCGCCGAGCAGGTGCTGGCCAAGCATGACGAGAACTACATGCCGCCCGAGGCCGCCGCAGCCTTGAAGAGCGCAAGAAAATGATTCCAGAGATCGGGCACTTCGCGCTGGGGCTCGCGCTGGCAGTGGCTCTGGTGCAGGCCGTCATGCCGCTGCTTGGCGCGCAATGGCGAAATGCCGCATGGCTGGCGGTGGCGCGCCCGGCCGCGCGCGCGCAGTTCGTGTTCGTTGCCCTGGCCTACGCCTGCCTGACGCAGGCCTTCGTGTCGAACGATTTCTCGGTCCTGCTGGCGGCGCGCCATTCCAATTCGGGACTGCCGCTGGTCTATCGCATCACGGCGGTCTGGGGCAACCACGAAGGCTCCATCCTGCTCTGGTCGCTGATCCTGGCGGGCTGGACCCTGGCCGTCTCGGTGTTCTCGCGCCAGCTCGACGAGCCCATGGTGGGTCGTGCCCTTGGCGTGATGGGCCTGATCAGTTGCGGCTTCCTGTCCTTCACGTTGCTCACTTCCAACCCTTTCGAGCGCCTGCTGCCGGCGGCACTCGACGGGCAGGACCTGAACCCTCTGCTGCAGGACCCGGGCATGGTGATCCATCCGCCCATGCTGTACATGGGCTACGTCGGCTTCGTCGTGGCTTTTGCGTTTGCCATTGCCGCACTGCTGTCCGGGCGGCTCGACGCGGCATGGGCGCGCTGGTCGCGTCCGTGGACCACTGTGGCGTGGAGCTTCCTGACCTGCGGCATCGCATTGGGCAGCTTCTGGGCTTATTACGAGCTGGGCTGGGGCGGCTGGTGGTTCTGGGACCCGGTGGAAAACGCGTCGTTCATGCCGTGGCTGGTGGGCACGGCACTGATGCACTCGCTGGCGGTGACCGAGAAGCGCGGCGCCTTCCGGATGTGGACTGCGCTGCTGGCGATCCTGGCATTCTCGCTGTCGTTGCTGGGCACGTTCATCGTGCGATCGGGTGTCTTGAGCTCGGTGCATGCATTCGCGACGGATCCCGCGCGAGGCCTGTTCATCCTCGGGTTCCTGGCCGTCGTGGTCGGCGGATCACTTGCACTGTTCGCCTGGCGCGCGCCGCGCGTGGGCAAGGGTGCGAGCTTCAGCCTGGTATCCCGCGAGTCGATGCTGATGGCCAACAACATGGTGCTGTTGGCCGCCGCCGCCGCAGTATTGCTGGGTACCCTGTACCCGCTGGTGATCGAGGCACTGGGCCTTGGCAAGCTGTCCGTGGGGCCACCGTACTTCGCCACCGTCTTTGTGCCGCTGATCGCGCCGGCACTGTTCCTGATGGGCATCGGCCCGATGGCGCGCTGGCGGCAGGCCGGAGTGCTCGAACTTGTACAGCGGCTGCGCTGGGCCATGGGCGTCAGTGTGGCGAGCGCCGTGCTGGCGCTCATGGTCGTTGGGCAGTGGACGCCGATGACCGGCCTGGGCCTGGTACTCGCCATGTGGATCGCCTCTACCACCCTATTGAATCTCGTCCATCGCCTGCGCGAGCACCCCGCACCGCAATGGCATGCGCGGCTGGCGGCACAGCCTGGCAGCTACTACGGCATGCTGCTGGCGCATTTCGGAGTTGCGGTGTTCGTGCTGGGAGTCACGGCGGTCGGCAGTTTTCAGAGCGAGAGCGACGTGCGCATGGAGCCGGGCGATACAGCTGCCGTTGGCGGCTACAGCTTCCGGCTCGACAGTGTGGAGCCCGTGCGCGGCCCCAACTACGCGGCATTGCGGGCCACCATCTCGGTCAGCCAGGACGGGCACGACGTGGCAACGCTCACACCCGAGCGGCGCGTTTACAGCGTCAGCCGCACCTCCATGACGGAGGTCGCCATCGACCGCGGTGTCGGCCGCGACCTGTATGTGGCGCTTGGCGAGCCCGTCAGCGCCACCGCATGGAGCGTCCGGCTGCACCACAAGCCTTTTGTCAACTGGATCTGGGGCGGGTGCGTGCTGATGGCGCTAGGGGGTGTATTGGCCGTTCTCGACCGTCGCTATCGTGCGCGCCGCGAAGCCACGAGCCGAGTTCGCGCACCGATGGCGCCGCTCCAGGCGAAGGCGCTTGCGGCCAGGCAGCCGGCACTTCGACAGGAAGCCGCTTCGCGATGAAACGCTACATCGTGCCGTTGGCGGTGTTTGCCATCATGCTGGTCGTGCTGGCGCTTGGCCTCGGATCGAACCCGCGCGACGTGCCGTCGCCATTGATCGACAAGCCGGCGCCCGCATTCAGTTTGCCGACGTTGTCGCGACCGGAGCAGAAGGTGTCGACGCAGGATCTGCGCGGCAAGGTCTGGATGCTGAATGTGTGGGCTTCATGGTGCGTGGCCTGCCGCGTCGAACATCCGAACCTGGTGGCGTTTGCGCAGCGCAATGCCGTGCCGCTCTACGGGCTCAACTACAAGGACAAGCGAGAAGACGCGCTGCGCTGGCTGGGCAGCTTCGGCAATCCCTATCTGCAATCGCTGTCGGATGTGGAAGGCCTGGTAGGCATCGACTTCGGCGTCTACGGAGTGCCCGAGACCTTCGTGATCGACCGCGACGGCGTGATCCGCCTGAAGCACACCGGCCCGCTGACGCCGGAGGTACTGCGCGACACGATCCTTCCACTGATCGGGAAGCTCAATGCCTGAGGGTCTTCGTTCTGCGCTGTTGCTGCTGATGCTGTGCGTCGCCACCCTGGTGGCGCATGCGCGCGAAGCCGTTCCGCTGGCCGACGATCCGGCCCTGGAGGCGCGCGTGATGGCCATTGCAGAAGAGTTGCGGTGCCTGGTCTGCCAGAACGAAACGGTTGCCGCATCGCATGCCGACCTGGCCGTGGACCTGCGCCGGCAGATCCGCAGCAAGCTGGGCCAGGGGCAATCGCCGCAGCAGATCCGGGACTTCATGGTGCAGCGTTATGGAGACTTCGTGCTCTTCAGGCCGCCGCTCAAGGCCACGACGGTACTGCTATGGATCGGCCCGTTCGTGCTGCTCGTGCTGGCGATGGCGGGCCTGGTGCGTGGCATACGCGGCCGCTGGCGCGGCGAAGCGCCGATCGCAATGAGCGAGGCCGATGCGCAACGCGCCCTTCAGTTGCTGGAAGCAGGGGCTGGCAAGCGATGAGCGGGTTCTGGCTGGCTGCTGCAGTGCTGTTGGCTTTGGCCCTGGTGCAACTGCTGCCCGCGCTCTTGAAGCCAGGCGTCGTCGCGGTCGCGGGGGATGCGGCGCGTGCGGGAGGCGCCAACCTCAGGATCCTGCGGGAACAGATGGTGCAACTCGATGCGGAACTCGCGGCCGGCATCGTCGACCAGCAGCAGTATCTGCGCGAGCGGGGCGAGATCGCAGGACGGGTGCTGGAGAGTGATCACGCCAACGTTCCGGCACCGTCGCCACTGCGCCCGCACCGCGGGGCCTGGCTCGTCGGAATCGGTGTGCCCGTCGTGGCAATCAGCATGTATGTCGCGCTCGGCAACCCAGGCGCCCTTTCGTCCGCGCAGGCATCGGTGCCCGACACCGGCGCGCAACCGATGGAAGGCGTCACGCCCGAGCAGGTCGAGGCGATGGTTGCGCGGCTGGCCCGGCGCCTGGAAGACCTGCCTGCCTCCGCGCCGCAGGATGCCGCAGCGTGGGAGATGCTGGCACGCTCCTACGCCGCCTTGCAGCGCTTCTCCGAAGCCGATCGCGCCTACGCGCGCGCCATCGCGCTTGCCCCGGGCAACGCACAGTTGCTGGCAGACCGTGCCGATGTGCTGGCGATGCTGCAGAACCGAAGCGCTGAAGGTGAGCCGGCTCGCCTGATCGCGCGTGCGCTGGAACTGGACCCTGCCAATCTGAAGGCGCTTGCGCTGGCTGGCAGTGCCGCGTTCGAAAAGGGTGAGTTCGCGGCAGCGGCCGACTACTGGACACGGGCGCTGCGCATGGCACCCGTCGGCAGCGAGTTTGCACTCGGCTTGACGCGCAGCCTGGAGGAAGCCAGGGCCGCCACCTCGACCGTGCCAAGGGAGACGACGACGCCCATCCCGGCGGGCGTCAGCGGCGTCGTGCGCCTTGGAGCTGCATTGCAAGGCAAGGTGGCTCCGGATGACGCGGTATTCATCGTTGCCCGCGCGACCCATGGGCCGCGCATGCCGCTGGCCGTCCTGCGACGCAAGGTGAGCGAGCTGCCGATCACGTTCACGCTGGACGACAGTGCTGCCATGTCACCGGAGTTGCGGCTGTCCAGGTTCCGCCACGTCGTGGTGGCAGCACGCGTGTCCCGTTCGGGAAACGCCATGGCGCAGAGCGGTGACCTGGTGGGCGAAACCGGCCCTGTGCAGACCGGCGCAGCGCCGGTCGCACTGACCATCGACACCGTGCAGCCTTAAGAGACGGCAGCAGGCATTGCCGCCACGACCGCGGCGGCCACCAGGTCCGGGCGCTCCTCATGCGCGAGGTGCCCCAGGCCTGGCAGCGTGGTCAGGCGTGCGCGTGCCTGCGGCGGCAGCATCTGCTGCACGCGACAGGCCTGTGCGGGTGGAATCGTCCGGTCGTTGGCACCCACCAGAAGGTGCAGCGGCACATCGAGGTACCGCAGGTCACGCGACAGGCTTGGCAGATCCCAGTTGGCCATCATGGCGAGCGCGGCTGCCGCATGTCCGGCATTGCGGATCAGTCGGCCGTACAGGGCGACTCCCTCGGGATCAAGAGCCGAGCCGGTGGCGTCGATCAGGCGCTGGAGCACCGCCGGATCGTGTGCGTGCCTAGAGAATATCCGCGGCACCAGCGGGGTGGCAGCCATGAGTCTGGCCACCGGCGAGAACACCTGCCCAGCCAGCCCGCCAAGCGGCAGCAAGGCGCCGTTGACGCTGACGATCGCGCCAGGCTTGGCAGCGCCATCCAGGCACATGCGCACGGCAACGGCCGCCCCGGCGGAATGGCCCACGATGACCGAAGGCACCACACGCAGCCGGTAGAGCAGGGCGTGGATCGCCTGTGCCATGCCGGGCAGTGTCAGTTGTGACGGGTTGGCGCCGCCAGAGGGCATGGACGTGAAGCCGTGGCCGGGCAGGTCGAGGGCGACGACCATGTACCGACGCGCCAGCAGGGGGGCCAGGCCGCGCCAGGAGTGGGTGGATGCCCCGGTGCCGTGCAGCAGCAGCGCGACGGGTGCGGGTTGCGCCTGGCTTGCAGCATCGAACAGCTGCACGTGCCAGCACAGCCCGCCTGCGTCTACAAACCGGCTGGCTTCGCGGTGCGGCCAGTCGAGCCCGTCACGCTCCCATTGCAGGCGCACGGACGACATCTATGCGCTGCGAATGGAAGCCAGCGTCATCGATCGCTCGATCAGCGAGGGATCGCGTTGGCGATGCTCGCCGCGCGAACCGCGAGGGATACGGCTTGCGCACCCGCATAGGGCAGCGGCAGATAGGTCGCGCCCATTTCGCGCGCCAGTGCCGTGGCATGGGCTTGCGTCTGCGGTGAGGTGTCGATCCACAATGCCGCGATCGCATTCGCGCGGAATCTTCGTGCCGATGCGCAGGCATCGGCCAGCGCGCGAGCGCGTCCCGGCGAACCATCGCGTGCGATGTTGGCTCGGCCATCCGTCAACAGTACGACGATGGGGGTTTCGCCACGGCGGCGTACCGAGTCCGCCAGATCATGGGCGGCATCGAGGCCGCAGGCCAGCGGGGTGCTGCCGCCACCCGGCAGTGCGGCCAGGCTGCGTTTGGCACGGGACAGCGAACGCGTGGGGGGCAGCAGCAGCTCCGCCCCCGAGCCGCGAAACGCCAGCACGCAGACACTGTCGCGGCGCACGTAGCAGTCGGCCAGCAGCAGCTCCACCGCGCCCTTGGCTTCGGCAAGACGGTTCAGGGCCGAGGAGCCCGAGGCGTCCACCACGAACACGGTGGTGGTCCGGCCCAGCTGGCGGTAGCGGGTCACGTGGAAATCCTCGCGCCGTATCTGGATGCGCCGCTGCGCCATGGCAGGCGCGGCCTCGCGACTGCGCAACGTCTGCCAGGGTACGGCGGCCCGCAGTGTTTCGATCACGTTGAGCCTGGCTCCTGCGCGTGGCACGCCACGGCGCGCGCCGATCGGCCTGCCACGGTTCTCGCTGCGCCGTGGGGCACCCGATCGGCCCGCTTCTTTCGCACGCGCCGCAGCGGGCTGGCCAGGCTTCAGCGACGCCAGCAGACCTGGGGGTATGGCCGCAAGCGCTGCGTCCAGCACGGTCTCCGGCATGGGTCCGGACTTCTCCGGCTCGATGCCCTGCGTGTCGCTGTCGATACGACCATCGTCAGGCGGCGCGGCGCGCGATGCATCGGAGGATTGCGCCACCTCTTGGTCCGTCGGCGGCGCCGTGACATCTTCTTCATCGTGGCCGGGAGAGAGTGGAAGCCTTGTCGCTCGCGGCGCCAGTACCAGGCGCGCGGCGAGGGTGACTTCGTCGCTTCCGACCTGCAGCGCGCCGGCCAGCGCGGCAGCAGCGCGCGCAACGCGAACGGCCAGAAGTGGCGCGCGCAACGACTCGACGCCCAGCGCCTGCGCCGTCGCGCACAACACCTGCACCGAGTCGTCATCGATCGCCACGTGCGCGAGCCGCGACCTGGCGCGCTCGATTTCGGCGCGCTGCCAGAACACGGTTTCCTCAGGCGCGGACCCGTGCTCGAGTGTCAGGTGAAAGGCGAGACGATCCAGTAGCGAGTCCGGTACGTGCTCGTCATCGCTCGCGCCTTCATCCAGCGCGACAACGCCAAACCGCGCGGGATTGCGCAGGCAGAGTCCGTCTCGTTCGATCACGACCTCCGCTGTGTCCAGCACCGCGGCTACGCGCGCTGCGGTCGACGGGGTCACGCGCTCAGCCATCAACAGTACCGCGAGGCCACCATCGGCATGTGCCAGGACCCCGGCTTGCGCGATGGGCCTGCCCGCCTGCAGCGTAGCGCCAAGGTCCAGCCCTCCGAGCAGCGCGGCATCGGTCACGTTGACGGGAATGCGGCGTGAAGGGGCTCCCTCTGGCAGCAAGCCTTTCAGGAAGCGCATCCACGTGTCGCGTTGCTCACTTGCGCTCGCGCGGACAACCACGCCACCGCTGGCCACCGGGTCGACGGCGAACAGCGCCGCCACCAGCGCAGCGTCCGGTGTCATGGCAGCCCCATGGTTCAGTCACCCATGAGTTCGCAGACCGCTCGGTCAACGCGTGTGCTGGATCCGGAGTCGTCGAGTGGATCGCGTCGCAAGCGATGACGCAGCGCTGGTGCCGCCATCTGCCGCAGATGCGCGTCGCTGACCTCGGCGTCGCCCTGCAGCGCCGCAAGGGCGCGCGCCGAGCGCATCAAGGTCAGGTCGCCCCGCAAGCCATCCGTTCCCAATGCCATGCACAACTGCGCAGCGCGCTCGCGCGCAAGTTCGGAAATGGCCACGTCCTTGAGTCGCTTGCGTGCGATGACGATGCTCTCGCGCAGGCGCTGGTCTTCGTCATGCCAATGCTGGACAAAGGCCAACGGATCGCGCTCGAACGCATCGCGCCTGCGAACGACTTCCACCCGGGTAGCGAGCTCGCATGGCGTTTTGACCTCGACCGACAGGCCGAAACGATCCAGCAGTTGCGGCCGCAGTTCGCCTTCTTCGGGGTTGCCGCTGCCGACCAGCACGAAGCGTGCTGGGTGGCGCACGCTCAGGCCCTCACGTTCCACCACGTTCTCGCCCGAGGCGGCAACGTCGATGAGCAGGTCCACCAGATGGTCTTCGAGTAGATTGACTTCGTCGACATACAGGAAGCCCCGGTTCGCACGCGCCAGCAGCCCGGGCTCGAAAGCCTTGATGCCTTGCGTCAGCGCGCGTTCGAGATCCAGCGCACCGACCACGCGGTCCTCAGTGGCACCCAATGGCAGGTCGACCACAGGTACTGGCACCAGATGGCTCTTGGCCGTTGCCTTGCTTCCAACCCGCGCAGCGGCGCACTCTTCGCACAGGCCGCTTGTGCCAGACGGATCACACGCGTAACGGCACCCCGGCACTGCGCGCATCTTGGGCAGCAGTGCTGCCAGCGCTCGAACAGCAGTCGATTTGCCCGTTCCCCTGTCTCCCAGGACCAGCACGCCCCCAATGCCCGGGTCGATCGCGACGACCAGGATCGCACGCTTCATCTCGTCTTGACCGACGATTGCGGAGAAGGGAAAGGCCAGTGCCATTTGAAAATCAGTATGTCACAAAAAAGTGACACATACAATGTAAATAACATTGGACGATCAAAGATTTCCCGGCCTGTGCTCCGCCCTGCGCATCGGGCCCGTCGCCGATCCACGGGCGTAGGGTGCCAAGGGCATAAAAGGTCGCAAGCGACTGTCGGCGTAAGGGGAGTTCGAAACCGCTTTTACTCGATCATGAATGCGCACGTGGTCGATTCTTGGTCGAAAACTCGTAGATTGGGCTCTCTGCATGCGGGCCACCCTGGGCAGCGCGGGCGAACGCATCTCGATGTACTTGCGGAATATGGATCCACCTATCGCAGTGGGGTCGCTGACATCCCATTGCGAGAAGACGCGTTCCCATCTGCGTCTCGCTGCGCCGCGTGAAATATCGGTAGCGCCAGGAGGGCTGCAGCCGTGAGCACAGCGAACGCGAGGCCGAAATTCCCGCTCTCGCCCACGACTGCGTTTGCAACCCCTGGGCTGAATGCGGCACCAATGCCCTGCAGGGTCATCACGAAGCCCAGCCCGGTGTTGAAGCGTCCGCTGCCACGCGTGTAGCGCTGCACCAGCAGCGGCGTCGCAACGCCGAGCGCACCAGCGGCCAGGCCATCGAGCACCTGCACCGGGATGTTGCTCCATTCGCTTGCGAACGCATAGGCGAGGGCGCCCCTGACGGGCAGGACCAGAATGGCCGCGTAGACGAACCAGGCGGCGTCCAGGTGCCGGCTGCGCGCCACCCAGAGCGCGACCGGGATCATCGTGAGCTGCGCCACGACGATGGCAATGCCTGTCCACAGCAATGGCGCCGAATCGGCGACGGTCGCCGCCAGGCGCTGGTTGAGCAGCGGCAGCATCGCGGCGTTGCCCAGGTGGAAGAACGCGCAGGCCAGCCCGAAAAGCAGCAGCGGCCGGTTGGCGAACAACACTTGGACCGGCGTGCCTCTGTCGACTGCGGCTGCGGCCGGGGCATTCTCTGGTTCCTCAAGCTCGGCACCCCGAGCGGCCACGTGATCGATATCGTCTGCCCGGATGGTCCAGACCGACAGCAGCGCGCCGATGGTCATGGCGCCCATCACCACCAGCATCCACGGCGCGCCGAACAGATGCGCGACCAACCCGGCTCCGATGGCCGAGATCATGTTGCCGGCATGGCTGAAAGCTTCGTTGCGGCCGGTCTGGTGCCTGAACCCTTTGGCGCGCGCCAGCCCAAGCGTGAGCGCAGCCATGGCTGCCGCCAGCACCGCGCCGGCGATACCGGTCACCAATTGGGACGCGATCAGCAGCGGACCGGACAAGGTGGTGAAGGCCAGTGCGCTGGCCCCCATCACGGCGAGTCCCGAGAGGACCGTCATCGCGCGCTTGGCCTGGAAGCGATCGGCCATGACGCCGGCAAGCGGCGTCATGGCCACGGCAGCCAGGCCGCCCGCGGTCATGGTGTAGCCGATCAGTTGCTGCTGAACATGGTTCTCCTGCAGGTAGGTGGCCAGGAACGGGCCCAGCCCGTCGCGCACGTCTGCCATGAAGAACGACAACCACGTCAACGCCAGCAAGGAGACCGATCGGCCGCGCATCGCGTGCGTCTCAGTGCGTCGGCGCCACCGGCTTGCCGTTGACGCGGCGTGCCTCAATCACGCGGCCGCGGCCGTCAGCGAGTGAACGTGCGTCGCCTTCGGCTGTCACCTTGTCGCCGATCTTGAGTGCGAGCCTGTCGAATCCATCAGGCTTCGTGTGGACGAAGTCCCCGTTGTGCAGAACGACTCCATTGGCAGCGCCATGCTTCGCGTAGTTGAAACGCACCACCGTGCCGGCGGTCTCGGCATGGCGGGGCGGTGCCTCTGGCGCGTGGCCGTCGACCGACGCAAGGCGCTCGAATGCGTAGACGAAGTGCGCTGGTTCGCCCTTGGCCGAGGGTTCGGCGGCGATGCCTTCGATGACCAGTTGCTGACCGGCCCGCAGGCAAGCCAGCTGATCGACCGCGGCCGGGTCATGCGGATCGGTCACGAACTGCGTGGGCACGCCATCGGTACGGATCAGCACACCTTCGATGTCACCCTTCGGGCTGTAGATCAACTGCTCGAAGCGGCCTTCAACGGACCAGACGTCGATCTCGTGATGGGGGTGCGGCATGGGTTTCCTTTCGTGGATTGGTAGTGACTTGCGCTTCAGGATGCAGGCGGCGGTGGCAACGGCTCACCCGGCACAGGCGGCAGTGGACGCAGGTTGCCGGGGCCGCGTGGTCCGCGCAGGGCACGCGGTGACGGTGGCGGCTCGGTGCCGGGACCTGCGAACAGTTCACGCATGCCTTGCGCCGTGCTGCCAAGGGCGGTGGCCTCCAGCGCATTGCCCTGGGCGGTGCGGCTGCCCCAACCTTTTGCATGGAGTGTGCTGCCGGGCTGCAGTGTTGTCGCCAGCTGGGCGCCCACGTGCGGTGGGAAGCGAACGATGGTGCCGCTGTCCAGCAACACCCCGTTGGTGTCGCCGCGATCGGTGTACAGCAGGCGCGACACGCGACCGCTGGCGGCCATGGCATCGAGTGCACGCGGATCGCGCGGCGGTGGTGCAAGACGGTCCGGTGCCGGGGGCTGGTCCGTCACGGTGCGGCCGCTGGCAGCCGCCGTCAGGCTCGCGGCACGGACCACCGGCACATTGGGCGCGCGCCAGCCATTGACCTGCACGTTGTCGCCGACTTTGAGGATCTGCAGCAGCATGGCCGACAAGTGCGGTGGGAACGCCACCTGCGTGCCATCGGCCAGCAGCAGGCCATCGACTTCTCCGCCGGGATTGACCAGCCACTGTTGCACGCGGCCGTTGAGTACCGGCGAGGCGGTGGCCGCGGTCACGTTGCCAGGCGGGACGGGGGGTGCAAGCGGTGGCGCGGGCGGCACTTGCGCGAATGCGCCGGCACCCACCATCAGGAAGGTCGCCATCGCGGAGGGGCGGAACGGGAATCGCATGAGAGGCTCCTGGTTGAATCAGATGCTTGTCTGATCCAAGCTTCGTGCCAGCTCACCTCCACTGTGAAATCAACGACTTGCGCGAGGCGCCCGCGGCGGGCCGTCTGCAAGCGGGACAGCCATGTGTCCCGTATCCGGACAAGCGCGTCAGCGCAACAGCAACGCCGAGCCGGCGCACACCAGAAGGAACGGAATGCTGATCCGATGAAATTCGCGCATCCCGTTGGGCAATCGGGCCAGCCGCAGCGCAATCAGGTTGGCCAGCGAACCCAGCACGCAACCGAAGGCGCCCACGCTGACGCCGGCTGCAAGAGCGGGCAGGTCGCGCACCGGACCGTCCAGCAGGATTGCAGCCGGCACGTTGCTGATGACTTGCGACACCGCAATGGCTGCTAGATAGGCCCGCCAGCCGTCGGCGATCGGCCACTGCTTGAGCCAAGCGGCGATGACCGGCAGTTCGGCAAGTTGTCGCAAGTCGACGAACATCAGCGCGATGATGAGGAGCAGCGCCCAGTCGACCCCGCGCAGCACGCGCGGATACAGCACGAGGAAGACGCTGAACACGAGACCCAGGCCCGCCAGCAGCCAGTGCCGCTCCAGCGCCACCACGAAGGCCACGAACAGGGCGCCCGCCAATGCCAGCAGGCGCGGCTGCACTGGTGCCGTGCCAGCGGCCGGCTTGAGGGCGATCGGCGTGCGGGGGAACAGCAGCCACACGGCCACGAACAGCCAGAACAGCAGGATCGCCACGGTGGGTGCCATCATGCCCATGAAGCCGGCAAAGCTGTCGCCCGAGCGGTGCCACAGGTAGAGGTTCTGCGGATTGCCGATGGGTGTCAACGCCGATCCCGCATTGACCGCCAGCGCCTCCAGCACCACCAGACGGGCAAGTGGCAAGTGCGCCTGGCTGGCCAGCACCCGTGTGAGCGGCACCAGCAGGAACAGGCTCACATCATTGGTGACCAGTGCGGACAGAAGCGCGGCAGCGGCGGTGAGCAGCAAAGCCAGGCTACGAAGATTCGTCACGTTCCCGAGCAGGCGCTGCGCCGTTGCCTGCAGCATGCCGCTCTTCTCGACACCCTGCGTGATGGCCAGCAGTCCCGCCAGTGCGCCGATGGTCTGCCAGTCCACCAGGTGCACGTAGTCCATCGGTGCGCGCGGACGCAGCAGGGCGAAGATGCCAGCGACCGCGAGCAGCACCCATAGCAGCGTGTTGCCGCCCGTGTCGGGCGCATCGGGTTCTGCGTTGGATGGGGCCGGGCGGGTCGTGGAGCGTTCAGTCAGGGTCACGGTGTTCGAAGATGGTTGGCTGGGGGGGATGACGCTGGTCTCAAACCCCATGCCAGCCTCGCGCGCAGGGAAATCAATGGTCTGTGGCCGGGCATGCGCGCGGCATTGGATGATCGCCGGACAACGATGTCCCGTCGCAGGACACTCATTCCAGGCCGTATTGCGCGATCTTGCGGTACAGCAACTGGCGATGGATGCCGAGCAAGCGCGCCGCTTCGGCCCGGTTGCCCTGCGCGCGGGTCAGTGCATGCGCGATCAGCATGCGCTCCAGGCGTTCCACGGCAAACGGCAACGTGCCGTCCAGCCAGTCTGACGGCAGGGGCGCGGCCGCGCCGGCCGTTGCGGCGTCTCCCAGCTCTGCGGCCAAGTCGCAGGCGTCGATCACGCGGTGCCGCACCAGTGCATTGCAACGCTCCATCAGGTTGCGCAGCTCGCGCACGTTGCCGGGCCACGCGTGGCGCAGCAATAGCTGGGCCGCCGAGGCCGACAAGGCCCGGGGCGTGCCAGTCGCCGCCGCGCGCCGCAGGAAATGCTCGGCCAGCGGAATGATGTCGGCCAGCCGCTCCCGCAAAGGGGGCACGCGGATCGCCAGCACGTTGAGACGATAGAACAGGTCCTCCCTGAAGCTGCCGTCACGTACGGCCGCCGCCAGGTCCCGGTGCGTGGCCGCGACCACGCGCACGTCGACCCGCGCGGTCTTGTGGCTGCCGACCGGGGTCACCTCGCCCTCCTGCAGCGCGCGCAGGATCTTGGCCTGGACGGCAGGCGCCATGTCTCCGATCTCGTCGAGCAGCAGCACGCCGCGGTCGGCTGCGCGAAAGCACCCCGGTCGGTCGCCGGTGGCACCGGTGAAGGCGCCGCGCACATGGCCGAACAGCTCGCTCTCCAGCAGTTCCTTCGGGATGGCCGAGCAGTTGATGGCAATGAACGGCGCGTCCGCGCGTGCCGAATGGCGGTGCAGGGCGCGCGCCACCATCTCCTTGCCGCATCCGGTCTCGCCCAGCACCAGCACCGGCGCTGCGCTGGCGGCCGCCAGGCCGATGCGCTTGTGCACCTCGCGCATCGCATCGCTCAGGCCGATCAGTTCATCGTTCTCGGCGTCGTGGGCAGGCATCTGCGTCACGGCTGCGGTATCGCAGCGCATTGCCCGCGCCAGCACATCGATGACCGCATCGCGACGGATCGGCTTGGTCAGGTGGTCGAACGCGCCGAGCCGCATCGCCTCGATCGTGTTGCCTCCACTCGCAAATGCCGTCAGCACGATCACCGGTGGTACTCGCGCGAGCCTGGCGCGCATCGCCGCCAGTGTCTGCAGGCCATCCATGTCAGGCATGCGGTGGTCGAGAAACACCACGTCGAAGCGCGCACCGTGCATCCTCTCGATCGCCTCGGCGCCCCGCGCCGCCTCGACCACGTCGTGCCCCAGGCTCTGCAGCGTCTCGGCCAAGGTCTCGCGGAATGCGTCGTCGTCGTCGACGATCAGGATTCGCGCCATGGAAGCTCCAGTTCAAAGCGGGCCCCCGAGGGCAGCGGCAGATGGCGCAGCTCGCCCCCGTGGGCCAATGCCACCTCGCGCGCCAGCGCCAGGCCCAGGCCGGTGCCGTCGGCACGGCCGGTGGCGAACGGCTCGAACAACTGCGAACGCAAGGCCTCGGGTACGCCTGGCCCGTTGTCGTCGATGCGCAGTACGACGGACCGCGAAGGCATTGCCTCGGCTGTGAGCGTGACCTGGCCATGGCGGGGCGAGTGGCGTAGCGCGTTGTCCAGCAGATTGTCCACGGCGCGCGCGAGATGCACCGGATCGAACATCGCGTGCGAGGCGCCCGCATGCCGGACGACGATCACAACTTCGGCCGCCTTGGCGCGTGCCGCAACGGTCTGGTAACGCTCGTCGAGCCAGCCGGAAAGGTCGACGTCGCGCAG
Organism: Pseudorhodoferax sp.; assembly: GCA_965279475.1. Lineage (GTDB taxonomy): Bacteria > Pseudomonadota > Gammaproteobacteria > Burkholderiales > Burkholderiaceae_C > Pseudorhodoferax. The sequence continues at coordinate 3,873,938 of CBDIIA010000003.1, read as the reverse complement.
CGCAAGTGTCACCGGTTGCACCAGCGCGAGCAGGCTCTGCACCAGCCCTTCGAGACGATCGATCTGGCCGACGATGGCCACGAGCGCATCGCCGTGGCGCTCGGGCGGGGCGGCCAGCGCGTTCTCGGCCTTCAGGCGCATGGCCGCGATGGGATTGCGGATCTCGTGCGCAATGCCGCCCGTCATGCGGCCCAGGGCGGCCAGGCGCTGGTCGCGGCTGCGCTGCTGCGTGGCCTGGTGCAGGCTGGCGCGCGCCTCCTCGAAGCGGATGCGGTAGCGGTTGAAGCTGTCGACGATGCGGTCGAGATCGCGAATGCCGGTGCGCTCCAGTACAGGCACCGCGTCGCCATCGGCCTGCGCCAACGCGGACTCGAGCTGGTGCACGTGCCGCAAGCCCCGCATCAGGATCAGGCCGAGCCAGGCGCCCGAGGCGAGCGCCAGTGCCGTGAGCACGCCAAGCCCCACGCGCAGGCTGTCCTGGGCGGCGAGCGCACCGGCGTGCGTGCGCGTCATGGTCCAGGCTGCCAGATCGTTGTTCGGCCCGGCCAGGGGACAGGCCGACACGATCAGCGCCTCCCGGCTGCCCTTGACCACATCGCTCTGCAATTGCCGTGTGCGCGCCGCCCGCTCCGCCAGTTCGACGATCAGCGGTTGCTCGGCGGCGGGCACGTCGCGCTTGGTGCTGCTTCCTTCGTAGGTCGGATAGGCGTAGGCTAGTACGCCAGCAGAACGTTGCCAAACGCCGCCTTCCACGTGTGGCGCTTCGAGCAGCACCAATTGCAGCAGCACCTGCAACAGGTCGATCTGTGGCGTCGCCGCAGCAGGCGCGGGCACCGACTTGGCATAGCGCGCCGCGATCGCTTTGCACGACTGCCCGGTCAAAGTCTGGGCGGTTTCGATCTGCACGCCCGCGCTGCTGCGGTATAGCGTGAGCAGGACTACTGCCAGCGCTGCGCTGACGCTGAGCAGCATGACCCAAAAGACGACGAGTTGAGCGCGGAGCGAATTCACGAAGCTAGGTCGGGCGAGGCACGCTTGCTATCACTTGCTGATGGACGGATGACGGCGCAGCCCGGGACCGCTCGAAGAATGCCGCAGGCTCCGTCGATTTGTCGAACACTGCTTCTGCATCAAAATCGGGGCAGCGCTGCCGAATGGCCTCGGTGGCGTCATTCGCCAACACGCCGGACCGCCGATTTGCCGCGGTTGCGAGCTTACCTGTTGCCACAATTCACGTTGTAGGACGCCATGCCGTGGTTCGGTCACCGCGTAAATATAGCGAAGCAGCGTCATATGGCGCCTCGCTGTGATGAACCACCAGCAGCACCAAGCCACCCGCGCGCGCATCACGAAACACTGCGCAGCATGGGCACTCGAACTCAAGTCAGCCGGAAACTCGCCACATGGGACTCTTGACCTTCAGCATCAACGTCACCCTGGACGGTTGCATCGACCACCAGGAGGGTATCGCCGATGACGAGACACACGCCTTCTTCACTCGCCTCATGGAAGAGGCTGGGGCGATGCTGTGGGGCCGCGTCACCTACGAGATGATGGAGAGTTACTGGCCGGCGGTCGCCCGCGGCGGTATGAAGGTGCCGGCGGCACTGCGCGATTGGGCGGTCAAGCTGGAGGCCAAGTCGAAGTACGTCGTGTCGGCAACGCGAAAGGACTTCCCGTGGACCAACAGCCATCACATCGCCGGCGACCTGCGCACGGCCGTGCAGGCGCTGAAGGACGCGACCCCGGCCGGTGTGCTTCTCGGTAGCGGCAAGCTGGCGATCGAGCTTGATCGGCTGGATCTGATCGACGAGTACCAATTCCTCATTCACCCCAGGATTGCCGGCCACGGCCCGACGCTGTACCAGGGTGGGCTACCCAGCACGCGACGGCTCGCATTGGTTTCGGCGAAGCCGCTTCACAACGGCACGGTCGCCATGCACTACCGGCGCGAGCGCGGCTGACAGATGTCCTTGATGAACTTGGCACGTGGTCGGACGAAGGTTCCGCAACGCATCAACGATTGACCGAAGTATGTGGGCGCTCCCTCGCTTCAATCCAATGCGAACCGGCGCCATGGACGGCGTTCCAGCGTTCGACGCATGCCTCCATGCGCGCACGCATCTCGTGCGTGTCGAGTTTCCACAGCGCGCACTTCATGGCCTCGATCTCAGGGTGTTCGATGCCCGGCTTCCATCGAACTCGAATCTGTTCGAGCTCCAGGTCTTGGTTCACGTTGGACTCCAGGCCGCGGAAGAGCCGCCTCAAGACTTCAACGTGGTGTGCGCGGCACCGTGGCTAGGGATTTCCCCGCCAACCGCAGGTCTCCCTCACGTGACTTGTCTTTGGTCAACGCGATGTCGTGGCCGCGAGCGTGCGAAGGAAGGAAAGGTCCATGGCGAGAGGGTGGGGCCATTCTGTGGCCGCATCCTGGATCTCCCGAGACGGATGCGGACTGTTACCACTCAGGGCATCAGAGTCCATCTGTTTTCTCCTTGCGACGGTAGTGGAGGTAATAGAGGCCGTGCAGCACCAGCATGGCCAGGAACGCGGCAGGACAGGCCCAGAACACGCCTGCCAGGCCAAAGTGCGCCTCCAGTCCTGCGGCGACCGGCAACTCCACGCCCACGATGGCCGCCATGCTCAGGATGGCCGGCACCAGCGCCGCACCGCTGGCGCGCATCGCACCCACCAGCACGTTGCTCGATCCGAGCAGCACCACGCTCCAGGCGACGGTGCGCACGATGGTCACCGACAGCGCCAGCACGGGCCCGGGTTCCAGGAACGCGCGCAGCGCAAAGGGCGCGAGCAGATGCGCAGCGGCCGCGAACAGTGCGGTGACCACGGCGTTCAGACGCAGTCCCGTGCCCACGATCGCCGGCAGCCTGTCGCGTCGTCCCGCGCCGACGGCGTGTGCGCTGAAGATCGCTGCAGCAATGCCCAGGCTCATCGCCGGAAACTGCACCCAGCTCAGGACCTGGGTCGCCGCGCCATAGGCGGCGGTCGCGGTCGAGCCGTGACGGTTTACCAGGCCGAGCAGCACGATCTCGGCCAACGCCATCGCCAGCATCTGCATGGCGGCCGGCAGGCCGATGCGCAGCATGCGTTGGGCGATGGCCGCACTCGGCTGGCAGTCCTGCCACCCCGCACCGGAGGCGAGCGGGTGGCCGGCCCGACGCCAGCGCCAGACCAGCACGCCGAGCGCCACCAGCTGCGCGACGAGTGCCGAGACGGCCACGCCAGCCGCGCCCAAAGGCGTGCCCGCCACAAGCAGCGGCGTGCACAGTGCGCCCACCAGCGTCGCGGCCAGCAAGGACCACATCGGCGAGAGCGCGTCGCCGGTGCCCCGGCTCAGCGACAAGCCCGTCCAGGTGACGAACACGCAGGGCGTCACCAGCAACATGGCGCGCGCATAGCGGACAGCATCCGGTCGAATGTCCAGCGGCGTGCCGAGCGCTTGCATCAGATGCGGCGCCGACCACATACCGACAACCGCGACCACCAGCCTGGCGCCAAGCGCAGCCACGAAGGCCGTCGCCCCCACGCGCCGAAGCTGTGGCGCGTCACGCGCGCCCCACGCCTGGCCCGCGAGGATGGTCGCGCCGGCGCCCAGCCCGATGATCAGCGAGAGCAGCAGGAAGAACACGGGAAAGAACGACGTGGCCGTCGCGATGCCGCGCACGCCCAGCAGGCGCCCAAGCCAGAAGCCATCGATCAGCCCACCCGCGCTTTGCAGCGTGTGCGTCAGGATCAAGGGTGCGAGGAGCGCAAGGTAGTGCTTGCGCAGCGTCGGTGCCGGAGCGGTGGCGGGTGTCGTGGATGTCTTGTTCATGGGGGCTCTCGTGGATCGCGGGCGTGCGGAGGCCCGCAGCGCTGCGGACCGGAGCCGCGCGCTGGTTGCAAAAAAGGAGAAGGAGGTCCGGCTCAGCCGGGTGGAGGCTCGGCGAGCTGCAGCACGTAGGCCTGCACGTCTTGCGGCCATGCGGCCATCTGCGCCACCAGCCGCTCGTGGTCGCCGGCAAACAGCGCCCGCGATGCTTCCTCGAAGCCGGCGAGGTTGCCGGCCAGCGTGGACATGGCGTGGTAGGCGCGGTCACGCGCCTGGCGCATCCGGTCGCGCTCACCGCCATGGCGCCGCGCTTCGTGCACGAGCTTGCGCAAGGCCACGGACGCGCCGCCGGGTTGCGCCGCAAGCCAGTCCCAGTGTTCCGGCAGCAGCGTCACTTCGCGCGCGACCACACCGAGCTTGGGGCGCCCGCGGCCCTTGGGGGCCGGGATCGGCGCAGCCACCGTGTAGCGGGCCTCGATTGCATCTTCGCTGCCGCGCAGGTCCAGGTCGGCAGACTGGCCACTCGCATCGCTGAAGACCAGGGGATGCGCCTCGGGGTGGGTCTGCTGCGCGCGCAGCACAGCCACGGCGACCTCATGCAAGGGCCCGGTGGCGAGGCGATGGCCCGCCAGGAAAGCGGTGTAGGTGAGTGGGGTGGCTTGGTCCATGCCGATAATTTTATCCGGGTTAAATTAATTGGTCAATAACACCCGGGTAAATTTCCACTGCCGCGGCGGGCTTTCTACCGGTGCCTGCATCGCTGCGCAGAAGCGCGCGCCTGACGTTCACCGTTCTGTCACGTGACCTGGAGACACTCGCCACAAATCGATAACAACTCCACGTCCCATGCAACAACCTCCTACCTATCTTCTTCGCGGTGCCGCGTTCCTGACCGTTTCCGCCGCCGCCGTACTGGCTCTGATCTCCTGCGGCGGCAGTGACGATGTCGACCCCGTGGCCGCCACGCAGGATGCGAAGGTCAAATACGCCTGGACCGAGGTGGGGCCGAACGCACAGGTGTTCGTGCGGGCCGTCACGGCCGACTCGGCTTGCCCGAAGATCATGGTCGATGGCACGCTCGGAACCATGAACCTGCGCGCGGCCCCGGGAACCCCGGCGCTGCGGCCCACGGCCAGCGACCCCGCAGACTCCAAGCCCTCCGTGTTCGACGTGAGCAGCTGCGAGACCGCCTTGCCCGCCAGCGCACAAACCGTCTACGCCGCCGGGCGCCAGCTGCCGTTGCCCAAGGCCGAGCCGAACCGCATCGTGCTGCTGGCCGACACGGGATGCCGCATGAAGAAGGCCGACAACGCGTTCCAGGCCTGCACCGACGGTACCGCCTGGCCGTTCGCGACGATCGCCGCCACGGCGGCCGCCATGAAGCCCGATCTGGTGATCCACATGGGCGACTACCACTACCGTGAGAACGCATGCCCTGCCGACCTTGCCGGTTGCAAGGACAGCCCGTGGGGGTATGGCTGGGACACCTGGGAGGCCGACCTGTTCAAGCCCGGTGCGCCTCTTCTGGCCGCTGCGCCCTGGGTCCTGGTGCGAGGCAACCACGAGGAGTGCGCGCGCGCCGGCCAAGGCTGGGCCCGTTTCCTGGACACGTCGGCCTACAGCGCCACGCGCAACTGCGATCTGACGGCCAATGACAACGTCGGCAACTTCACGGAGCCGTATGCCGTCGCACTGGGTGCAGCAACGCAGATCGTGGTGTTCGATTCGGCCAAGGCGGGGACCGCGGCGTTTGCCACGACGGACTTCAAGTTCCCGATCTACCAGGCGCAGTTCAAGACCGTGGCCACACTGGCAGCCAAGCCGGCCGTGACGACGCTGTTCGCCAACCACCATCCGATCCTCGCCTATGCACCGCTCGCGGGCGGGGCGCCGATTGCCGGCAACGCCGCGCTGCTGGGCGTGATGTCGTCGCTGAACGCCACCGCGTACTACCCGCCCGGGGTGAAGCTGGCGATGCACGGCCATGTGCACGATTTCCAGGCCATCAACTACACCAGCGACCATCCTGCCACCATCGTGACCGGCAACGGCGGGGACAACGTCGATGTGAACCTGCCCGATCCTTTCCCGATGACGGTCGCGTCGCCAGGCACGGTCCTGCAGTCCATCACCCACACCAACACCTTCGGCTTCATGGTGATGGACCGCGTGAGCACGGGCTGGACCTACAAGGCCTATACCCGTGACGGCAAGTTGCTGACGACGTGCACGCCCAACGGCTCCAAGATCGCCTGCGACAAGACGGGCTTTCTCGTACCGTGATGTGCTCGTTCCGGGCGATCCGCGCTCGGTCCCATGCATGGGCCGCAGCCTGGGCTGCGGCGTTGTCCTTGTGCGCGATGCCCGCCAGCGCGGCCGGGCCGGACCAGCGTGTCGGCGACACCCCGCAATGGCGCGCGATCGTGCCGAGCACGCGTGCCCTGCCCGTGCCCCGCAGCGAGCGTGTGGACCTGGGTCGGCAATTGTTCGTCGACACCCGCCTGTCCCAGCCGCAAGGGACCAGCTGCGCCAGTTGCCATGATCCCTCGCGCGCGTTCAGCAGCTTCAATGGCGGGCGCGACGGCGTCGCCCAGGGCAGCGTGCGCGGCCGCACCGGTACCCGCAACCCGCCATCGCTGTTGTACGTGCGGTATGTGCCGCCGCTGTATTTCTACCAGGACGACGATGCGCAGGTGCCTTCGCCGTTCGGAGGCCTGTTCCTCGATGGCCGCGCCGATTCTCTGGCGGCCCAGGTCGCCGAGCCGTTGCTGGCGCGGCACGAGATGAACATCGGGCGCCCGAGCATCCTGGCGAGCAAGCTGCGCGCGGCCGGCTACGGCCCTGCGTTCGAGGCGGAATTCGGCGCGGGTGTGCTGTCCGACCCGAAGCGTGCGATGCAGGCGGTCGGCGAGAGTCTGGAAGCCTATCTGCAAAGCGACGAGCTGTCGCCCTTCAGTTCGCGCTTCGACGACATGCTGCGCGGCAAGTCGACACTGAGCACGCAGGAGCTGCGCGGCCTCGCCATCTTCCGCAACCCGGACCAGGGGAACTGCGCCTCTTGCCACAGCATGAACCTGACATCGAACAGGCCTGAGCGTTCGTTGTTCACCGATTTCGGCTACGAGGCCCTGGCCGTTCCGCGCAACCGTGCGCTTGCCGCCAATGCCGATGCGAAGGCGTTCGACCTCGGCCTGTGCAAGACGGCCACGCAGCGGCACTGGCCGGAGCCTGAGTCCTGGTGCGGCTACTTCCGCACGGCGAGCCTGCGCAACGTGGCTGTGCGCAGCCGCTTCATGCACAACGGCGCCCTCAAGTCGCTGCGCGATGCGGTGCGCTTCTATGCCACGCGCTCGGTGCGGCCGGAAGACTGGTACCCGGCCGGCCGACTGTACGACGATCTGCCGACGCGGTTGCACGACAACGTGAACAAGGTGTCGACGCCGCTGAACCGCAAGCCCGGCACGCCATCGGCACTCAGCGATGACGATATCGACGCCCTGGTGGCTTTTCTGAAGACGCTGACGGACCGCCGTTACGAGGCACAGCTACCCAACTAGGTGAGAAGCTGCGGTGGCCTTGGTGCCGAAAGCCGCCCTGGTGCGCTAGGGCCTGTTCACACTCCATTCAGGAGTGCGAAGGAAGAATGCCGGGAGCCAGAGCAAGGCGCGGGGAGCGCCGCATAGCTCGGCTATGCAAGCGAGCCGCAACGCCGCTATGGGCCCGGCATTCGTCCTTCCCTTCGGGTTGGGGCCGCATGCGGCGTCTGCTTTGTCGGGACGTCTTGCAAATAGCCGAGCTATTTGCGGCAACGCCCTTCGCGCATCCATCCGCATGCGGACCCAACGCATCTCCTGAATGGAGTGTGAACAGGCCCTAGACGCTGCGCTTGCCGAGGTGCGCGGCAAACGCCTGTGCCGCCGGCGAAAGCCCGTGCCCACCACGATGGATCAGCAACACCTCGCGTTCCACCAGAGGTTGCTGCAAGCGTTTCCACGCCATGCTGTTCGCATCGGCCAGTGCCATGGCGTAGCCCGGGACGATCGCGGTCCCGAAGCCAGCCTTCACCAGCCCGAGCAGCGTGCCCACGTAGGTGGCCTCGAAACTGGGAACGAGCGACAGACCGGCCGCGGCAAAGCCTGCTTCGGCCAGGTCCCGGAACACGCTGCCGCGCGGCAAGGTCAATACCGGCTGGCCCTTCAGGTCCTGCCAGCGCAGCCGCTTCGCGCGTGCGAACGGGTGGTCTGGTGCGAATGCGGCGACCAGCGACTCCTTGAACAGCAGCACACGTGTCAGGTCGGCCTCGGTCTGATGGAACGTACCGATCCCCAGATCGGCTGAGCCCGCGCGGACCTGCGGCAGCACCTGGTCCGGCAGCGAGTCCTTCAGGACCAGTTCGATGCCGGGGAAGTCCGCGCGAAAGCTGGCCAGCACCGGTGGCAGGAAGGTGCCTGCCAGCACCAGAGGCGCCGCGACCACGACGCGCCCGCGCTGCTTGGCAACCAGCTTGTCCACGTTGCCGACCGCGTGTGCCAGGTCGTCCAGGATGCGCCGGGCATGCGTGTGGAACTCCTGTCCTACCGCCGTCGGACTCACGCTGCGCGTGGTGCGGTCCAGCAGACGGGTGGCCAGCCCACGCTCGAGTTCGCGCACCAGCAGGCTCAGCGCTGCCTGCGTCACGTGCATCTCGCGTGCCGCCTGGGTGAAGCCGCCTTTCTCGATGACGAGCACGAACGCGCGCAACTGGCGCACTGTCACATTCATGATCTCAGCCTATCAGTTCATTATCAATATTCGTTTGTATTATGAATTCGGCCAGCGTGTAATGCGATGAAAGCGACAACGGAGACAACATGAAGCGACGTGAATGGCTTGCGGCAGGCTGTGCCCTGGCTGCGGGCGCAAGCCCACTGGCGACGATGGCGCAAGGCGCTTATCCGCAGCGACCGGTCAGACTCGTGGTCGGATTTCCGGCCGGCAGTTCCACCGACGTGGCGGCAAGGGCGGTGTCCCAGCGTGTGAGCGATGCACTGGGCCAATCCTTCGTGGTCGACAACCGGCCGGGCGCCAGCAGCAACATCGCCGCCAAGGCCGTCGCCGCGGCACCTGCGGACGGCTACACCCTGTTCGTGGGGACCGTGGCCAACACCATCAACGTCACGCTGCAGCCCGCGACCTCGGTCGACCTGTTGAAGGACTTCCTGCCCGTGGCCATGATCGGCAGCGTGCCGAATCTGCTGGTGGTGCATCCGTCGCTCAACGTCGACTCCGTGGAGCAGTTGGTCCGTGCTGCGAAGGCGCAGCCCGGAAAGATCGCCTACGCATCATCGGGCAATGGAACGTCGCCGCACCTGTCGGGTGAGCTGTTCTGCATGATGGCAGGCATCAGGATGCTGCACGTGCCCTACAAAGGGAGTTCGCCTGCGGTCACCGATCTGCTGGCGGGCCAGGTGGGCGCGATGTTTTCACCTGCGTCCACGGTGCTGCCGCACATCCGTGCCGGCAAGCTCAAGGCGCTGGCGTCCACCGGGGCACGCCGCACCGGGACGGCGCCGGACCTGCCGACCATCGCCGAACTGGGCCTGGCGGGCTTCGAAACCTCGGTGTGGTTCGGGGTGATGGCGCCTGCCGGTACGCCGGCGGACGTCGTGGAGAAGTTGCGCGCCGCCACCTTCACCGCGCTGCAGGCGCCGGATCTGCAGTCGCAGTTTTCCGGACAGGGCATCGACGTCGTGCGTGCCGGCCCGCAGGAGTTCGTTGCCCTGGTTCGTGCCGAAACGGACAAGTGGGCGAAGGTCATTCAGACCGCGGGCGTCAAGCCCGAATAGACAACATCCATCCATTCGAGAAAGAGGAGATCTTCCATGGCAAAACTCACGGCGGTCGAGTGCCGCGCGTTCATCCAGGCGGTGGTCGAGAAGGCCGAAGAAATGAAGGTGCCGATCACGGTTGCCATCTGTGGCCCGGAAGGACACCTGATTGCGCTGGAGCGCATGGACGATGCCGGTTTCATCACACCCGACACGGCGCGCAGCAAGGCGTTCACCGTCGCCGCGTTCCGCTCGATGAGCCCGCGTTTTCCAGATGGGCTGGTCATCCAGCAATGGTTCAAGGAGCGCAACCCGCAGATGCTGGTGAATGCCTCGGTGTTCACCAATGGGCAGGTCGTCGCCTCCGGCGGTTGCGCGCCGGTGTTCAAGGGCGACGAGATGGTGGGCGCCTATGGCATCAGCGGCGGTACGTCCGATCAGGACGAGGTGATGGGACGCTACGCACGCGAGAAGGTGGGCTGGCAGCACATGGCCGCAACCGACAACATGCCCGAGGACGTCAAGGCGCATGTCAACCAGATCTACGGCAAGGTCGGTCTGGACCAGCGCAGCCTGTAGACCCTGGGAGAGGTCGTTCACGGCCGTGGCGAATCAACGCATCTCCCATGCCATCGGTACGCGACTCTGGATGCCTACCAACCCAGGGCGAACCGTAGAACCAGCATGACGCCGGTTCCGCAGACGATGGTCCCGAACAGGCTGCGGCGCCAGGCGTAGAACGCCAGGCCCGCAATGGCTCCGAAGATGCGTGCGTCGTGCCAGGTGTCGATCAGATGCCCTGGGTCATCACCAGCTCTGGCGCTACCACTGCGGCAAGGGCTGCCACAGGCGCGTAGTGAAGACCCTCGCGCAGCCATTTCGGCATGGGCAGGTCCTGGTCTGACAGGAGGAAAAAAGCGCGGCAAGCCAGCGCAATGCACGCCATGCCGATGGTCGTGATGACGATTTCGGCAGAGTTCATAACTTCGCCCGTTTCCGCAGCGCGGCCGTGCGATCGGCCAGGACGCCGACAGCCACGGCGGCGGCAATCGCGACGACGATGTTCAGCTTCAACGGCAGCGCGTAGGCCGCAACCGCCGCACATGCGGCGACCACCGCGGCGATCCAGGTGATTGGGTCGCGCAACTGCGTGCAGGTCAAGGCCAACAGTGCCATCGTGCCGGCGAAGCCAACGCCCCAGGACGCCGGGATGCCCTGTCCCGCAACGATGCCCGTGATGATGGAGACCTGCCACACGGCGAACGTGACGAGCGCACTTCCAAGAAAGTACTCCTCGTGGTCGTGGCCGGGAAGCACGTCAGAAAAACGGCGGGAAAACAGGGCGAAGTTCGTGTCGCCCATGAGAAAACTGAGGGCGATGCGCTGTCGGCGCGGGAGATGTGCGAAGTAGGGGCGGTAGTGGAAGCTGAACGCGATGAAACGCAAGCTCACGCACAGCGTCGTCGCCCAAACCACCCAGATCGGCGCACCCGCTGCGATCAAGGGCAATGCGGCGATCTGGGCCGAGCCGGCGTAGACCACGATGGACATGACGATGGCGAGGGGCACACCCATGCCGCTTTTGACCATCGCCACGCCAGCGACAAGCCCCCAGGCGGCGATGCCAATGGCCATGGGAATGGCTTCCATGGCCCCTTCACGGAACATCGGGCGACGGAGCAGGTCCAGCGCCTTGGCGCGGAACGATGCAAGAAACGGCTTCGGAGCCACGCTTTCTCCCAAAGTGATGGATTGTCTCGTGGATTCCATCGGCGCTGCGTCGATGGAGGTCTCACCGGCAGGGGCGGCCTCGTGCCGGGGCTTCGTGGGCACGGTGGCTTTTTTACGACGAAACACAAGGGGCATGCCACGATGCTGGCGAAGCGCTCAGGCCCGGGCTATGCTGTGGTATCCGTCGAAGGAGGTTTCGTTGCACGCAGATCTGCAGTCTCGACTCCCACGCCTGACGCGCTTGCAGCGCAGGCTCCTGAAGCAGCTTCAGTTGACCCCGCGACAGATCGCGTGGCTGAGCAAAACGGACGTCCCGACGCCAGTGACACCGCACTGACCCCCGACCAGGACTGAGCCATGCTGTGTCTGGTGTCATCGCCGCTTCATCTCGAAGGCCACATGCTGCAAGACGGGCCGCGAGACCCGGGTGACGTGCAGGACACCTCCGCGTCGCAGTCTTGATGCGGTGGCTCGTCCCGCGAGGCGAGTGGTCGGCGCGGCGACGTTCAGCGGTCGACTTCACGCAACGCGCATGATCTGAACATGGCGCAGCTGTGCACTGTGCGACCACCCCGTGCTGCGCCGGCACAGGATGTGCAACCCGGGCGAGTGGAGCAGCAGCCTGACCGATGACGACTGCGATGCCACTGCTGGTTGCGGGCCTGGCCGTGACCGGGCTGCTGGACCCGACTAGGGCCTGCGCTAGCTGCTAGGTGACGGATGCCATTGCCACTTGGCGTAGTGGGTCTTCGGGATGGGCTGCAAGAACACGCAGCACTGCACCCAATGGTCCGGGGCCAGGTCTTCGATGACGCTCTGCAGTGCGGACAGCACAAACCCCTGCATGCGCTCGAGTTCATGCTGCGGCCTGGGATTGGTTGTGATCAATGTTGCGACGATTTGCTGTGCTTGCGCATCGTTGCCTGCAAGCGTGTGGTGGCAGACAAGCACCCGAGACTTCAGGTCGTTGAGCGCAGCGCAGCCCTTGGCCGCAAGCTCCTGGTGGATCTTGCGGGTCAACTGGCCCCAGTCGATCGCGGTCGCGAGCGCCGGGCTGACCTCGATGTGGAGATGTGGCATCAGTCGAGCTTGATGTTGCGTTGTCGAATCAGGTCTCCCCACCGCTTGCGTTCGCTCTCGAGCAAGCGTGTGAAGGCTTGGGGCGAGGTGTCGACCTCTTGAGAGCCCAGTTCCTTGAGCTTCGATTGGGTCGTCGGGTTGGTCAGCGCGCGGCGCGCGTGGTCCACCAGCCATGACAGCCTGTCGGGTGGCGTGGCGGAGGGTGCAAGGAAGCCGTACCAGCCCCCAATCTCGGCATCGATGCCGCTTTCCTTCAGCGTCGGAACATGGGGCAGCGCCGCAATCCTGTCGCGCGACGTGACCGCCAGCGCCTTTACCTTCCCGGACTTGATGTACTGCAGAACTGCAGGGGAAGCTTCGAACAGCATCTGGATCTGCCCGCCGATGAGGTCGGTGAGCGCGGGGCCTGAGCCGCGGTACGGGATGTGGACGATGGAAGCCCCGGTCACCTGCTTGAACAGTTCACCCGCCAGGTGCTGCGGCGTTCCATTCCCGGCAGACCCGTAGGAGAACTGGCCTGGGTTGGTGCGCATCAGTTTCAGCGCGTCGGCGATGCGGTCGGCCTGGAAGCTCGGATGCGCGACCAGGATGAGCGGAACGACGGCCGCCAGCGCAATGGGGCTGAAGTCCTTGGCTGGATTGAACGGGAGCTTCGGGTACAGGGCCTCATTGGCCGCCAGAGGACCGAGTGCGCCCAGGAGCAGGGTGTGGCCGTCCGCTTCTCCACGGGCCACGTATTCGGTGCCGATGTTTCCGCCGGCACCACCCTTGTTCTCGACCAGGACGTTCGCGCCGCTCTCGGTCTGCAGTGCCGAGGCCATCAATCTGGAAATCGTGTCCGTGGTCGCGCCTGGCGGGTACGGGCAAACGATGCGGATGGGCTTCGACGGGAAGGTCTCCGCGCCATGGGAAACATGTAAGAACGCGGTGGTGGCAAGCGCACTTGCGGTCGAGATGAAGTTGCGGCGGGTTCGCACGGTCGATGTCTCCTTGATGGGTTCCATGAGTCTCTCTGATAGGGTGAGCCATGGTCAAATCGTCTTTTCCTTGAAAACCTATCGGAAAAGCCTATGCCAATAAGGAACCGCAACCCGCTTGAGCTCGTTTCACTGCGGCAGCTTCGGTACTTCGAGGCGGCCATGCAGGCCCCGACGTTCAACCAGGCGGCAAAGGACTGCGCGATATCGCAGCCGGCCTTGTCGGAGCAGATTGCAGCGCTCGAGGCTGCGCTCGGCCTCCATCTGTTCGACCGGGTCGGACGGCGGGCAACGCCCACGCAGCCGGCGCATCAGCTGCACCGACGCATCTCCGCCTGCATGGGTGACCTGCAGGCCGCACTCCGGGCTGCCGGCGACCGGGCGGAAGTGGTGTCCGGCCGCGTGCGGATCGGCTTGGTCGGCTCCTACAGCGCATGCTGGGTGACGCCCGTGGTTCGCGCCGCCCAGAAACGATGGCCGGGGCTTTCGGTGTCGATGGCAAGACGAACTGCCCCCGCACTCAGTGAGGCGCTCGCGCGTGGGGACATCGACGTGGCGGTGAGCTTCGGCGCCGCACCGCATGGCGACATCGAAGCCAGGCCTTGCTTCACGGAGCCGTTCGTCGCGATCGGCAAGGCGCTGCGCGGCAAGCGCATCGGACTGGCCGAGCTTGCCGAGAGGCCGCTGGCGCTTCTACCCACGGAATACGCGATGCGGCGGCAGCTCGACACGCTGTTCTCGAGCGCGGGCCTTTCCCCGACCGTGAAGTTCGAGTCCGACTATCTCGAGGAGCTGGTCCAAGCTGCGGGAGATGGTGCGGTGACCGCCATCGTCAATGCCGCCAGCGCTCTCAGTTTCCAGGTTCGTGGCGCGACGCCCATCGATGCGCCGACGTTGGAGAGAACGGCCTGCCTGATGCGGTCGCGGCTCCGGTTCCAGACCACCGCGGCGACGTTTCTTTGGGATGCATTGCGGGAGAAGTCCGAAAGCCTCGAAGGGGCGCTCCGACAATTTCGGTGAAGCGGGAATTCCGGGGGCCGACCTGGCACGTCGATCTCAGTTTCTGTCCGAAAGAGGATTCAGGGTTTGCCCTAGCCAGCATGTAGGGTAACGTCGTTATCATTTGGGTAGCTAAGTTATCTTTAAGAGCAGGTCATGCCCCATTCAAAGTCAGAAGCACCAGAAGATCAGGCCTCCTCGGCGCAGAGCATTCCCGCGAACCTCCGAGACAGGCTCTCTCCTGTCGTGATGGAGATCTACTCCGCAGGCGACTTTCATCGCGCGGACATGCGCACCATCGCACGCGAAGCCGGCATGAGTTTTCGCACGATCTACCGCTACTTCGGCGACAAGGAGGCGCTGCTGTTCTGGTTCATCCAGCATTGGCTCGAGGGCCTCTACCCCGCCGCGCTGCAGCCCCTCGATGGCGACGGTGACCTGCGCGGCAAGCTGCTGGGTGTCCTGACGCGCCACCTTGAGTTCTACGAGAAGAACCCGAACGTCGGCCGCATCATCTTCATGACCGTTCCGCTGGAGCGTTGGATGCGCGACCCGAGCTACGCACAACACGAACTGATGACGCGTCTGCTCAACGCGATCCGTGAAGCGCAGCAGCAAGGCCAACTGCGCTGTGACGTGGACAGCCGCACCATCCTCGACATCTTCAACGCCATCTTCAACCGCGCCTTCCTGATGTGGGAGTACCGCCGTCGCAGTTATTCGCTGGTCGCGCAGGCCGCCCCATTGCTGTCGATCTTGTGGAACGGCGTCGCGGCTCCGTCGGTCTCGAAGCCGGCCGCGCCTGCGGCGAAATCGACACCTGCACCCAAGGTTGCCACCAGGCCACGGCCGTAGCGCGGGCGGCTCGGCCGCGTTCTTTCAAAACTACCACCGACGGAGACAACATGACCCCATTGCAAACAACACCATCACTGCGCCGCTCGATCTACACCGCCGCGCTATTCGCACTGGCCACGCTGAGCGGATCTGGCGTGCAGGCCCAGTCGCCATCCGACAAGCCATTGCGCGTGATCGTCGCAGGTGCGTCCGGCGGCGCAACCGACATCATCGCGCGCATGCTGGGCGACGGCCTGGTGAAGGAGCTGGGCCGGCCTGTCGTCGTCGACCTGAAACCGGGTGGCGGCGGCGCGATCGCCGTCAACGATCTGATGCAGGCGCCGCACGATGGATCGACGGTGCTGGTCGCCATCAGCGGCCTGGTCTCGGAGATTCCGCACATCGTCAAACTGCGCATCGACATGGCCAAGGAGGTCAAGCCGATTGCAGAGTTTGCCCGCTTCGGACTGGTGCTGGTCGGCAATCCAACGTTGCCCGCCAAGACCATGGCCGAGTTGATCAGCTACGCCAAAGCCAACCCCGGCAAGCTCAGTTTCGCGTCCTACAGCGCGGGCACGGTCTCGCACATGAGCGGGTTGAAGCTCAACCGGGTGGCCGGCATCGACATGGCGCACGTTCCCTACAAGAGTTCGATGCCCGGGCTTACCGACGTGATGGGCGGGCACGTGCCCTTGATGTTCGACGGCATGTCGACCGCTCTGCCGCTGATCAAGTCGGGCAAGTTGAAGGCCTTCGCCGTCAGCCTGCCGCAGCGTTCGCCATCGTTGCCCGATGTGCCGACGTTTCGCGAGCTCGGCTTACCGGACCTGGAGACGATTGTCTGGATGGGCGTGTGGGTGACACCGGACGTCCCTGCCGACGCCCAGGCACGCCTGCGCCAGGTCATTCTCAAGACCCTTCAGCAACCCGCTGCGCGCGAACGCCTGCAGGAGATCGGCTTCGACGCGGGGCAGCCCCTGACGTCGGACGAGCTGACGAAGTCGTTGCGCGCCGACTTCGACAAGAACGGCGAGCTGCTGCGCTCCATCAACTTCAAGCCCGAGTGAACGCGCGCCGACGACCGCCCGGGTGATAGGAGCCCGCGGTCTCGGCGCAACTTCTTCCTGCGGCGCCTCCACCTCACCCGACCATCCCATGCAACCTGTCTTCATCGCCGGAACGGGCATGACCCGCTTCGGCAAGTTTCTCGACCGCGGCCTGAAATCGCTGGCCGCCGAGGCCATCACGCAAGCGCTGGCCGACGCCAGCATTGCTTCGTCGCAGTTGCAAGCCGCCTACATGGGCAACGCCGCGGCCGGCGTGATGACCGGGCAGGTGCTGGTCCCGGGCCAGGTGGTACTGCGTGGCTTGGGCATCGGTCGCATCCCGGTCGTCAATGTCGAGAACGCCTGCGCCACCTCGGCCACCGCCTTCCAGCAGGCGGTGCAAATGATTGTGCTGGGTGCCTACGATGTCGTGCTCGTCGCCGGTTTCGAGAAGCTGTACAGCGAGGACAAGCGCCGCACTTTCTCGGTGTTTCAGGGGGCGGTCGACGTGGAAGCGATGGACGACGTGATGGCCACACTGGCCGACGATCTTGTGCGCACGGGCTCGGATGCGAACCTGGCCGAAGCAGGCAAATCCCGCTCGCTGTTCATGGACCTGTATGCCAGCATGGCGCGTGACTTCATGGCGTCGCACGGCGTGACACAGCGCGACTTCGCTGCGGTCGCCGCGAAGAACTCGGTGCACGGCAGCCTGAACCCGAAGGCACAGTTCCAGGACGTACTGACCATCGACCAGGTGCTGGCCGCGCCGTTGATCGTCGACCCGATGACGCGCCCGATGTGTGCACCGATCGGCGACGGCGCGGCAGCGCTGGTGCTGGTGTCTGAAAAGGCTGCGGACCAGCTTGGGTTGAAGGACAGGGTGCGTGTGCTGTCGTCGGTGCTGGCGTCGGGATGGGACTACGACGGTGGCGACACAGCGCAGCTGGCCCCGACGGTTGCCGCGCAGGCCTACGCGGCAGCGGGTGTCGGTCCGGCGGATCTGGACGTGGTGGAACTGCACGACGCGGGCGCACCGGCCGAGCTGATCTATTACGAACACCTGGGGCTCGCCGCGCCCGGCGAAGCGGTGGCCTTGCTGGAGAGCGGCGCCACCCGCCTGGGGGGCAGGGTGCCGGTCAACCCATCGGGCGGGCTGCTGCGCAAGGGCCATCCGATCGGTGCATCGGGCTGCGCCCAGCTGGTCGAGCTTGCCGACCAGCTGCGCGGGCGCTGCGGCGCGCGCCAGGTCGCCCATGCACGCACCGCGCTTGCAGAGAACGGCGGCGGCTGGATCGGCCAAGACGCCGCAGCCATCGTCATCAGCATTCTTCAGAGGCAGTGAAGCCATGGCGTCCCATCCTCACGTCAATCTTGCATCGATCGTCCACGCGTTCGCACAGAGCGCACCGACCCGTGAAGCACTGCTGTTCGAAGGAGGCAACGCGCTGCCCGATGTCACGCGCAGCTATGGGCAGTTGTGGCAGAACGGTCAGGCGCTGGCACGGGGCCTGGCGCGGCGCGGCGTCGGCCCCGGCTGCGTGATCGCAGTGCTGATGGCCAACCACGCCGAGTTCGTCGAGCTGATGGTCGCGGCCGCGCTGCTGCGCGCGGTGCTGGTACCGATCGACCCGCGCACGAAGGGAGAGAAGCTCGCCTTCATGCTGGTCAACTCGAAAGCGACCGGCCTGATCGCGGCCGACTATGCGCTGCGCAACGCCGGGGAAGTGGTCGACGGCGCAGCCGAAGGACGCACCGCGGTCGATTGGGTCGTTGCATTGGCCACCGACGAAGGCCCGGGCCGGGCACTGTGGGACCCGCGGGTCGAGGATTTTGCGGTCCTCAAGGCGGAGGGCGACGACCTGCCCGTGCCGGCCGACAACGGCGACGAGGTCATGCAGATCATGCACACCTCCGGCACCACGGGCGACCCCAAGGGCATCGTGCTGACGCACCGCCGCTTCTGCGACACCGCCGCCGCGGCCTTGAAGTGTTTCGGCTACCGGGCGGACGACCGCCTGTATTCGGGCCTGTCGCTGACGCACGCCAACGCGCTGCAGGTCACGCTGGCGCCGGCACTGCTGGGCGGCCTGCGCGTGGTGTTCTCGCGGCGCTTCACGCGTTCGCGGTTGTGGGCCATCACGCGCAAGTACCAGTGCACGAGCTTCACCTTGCTGGGCGGCATGACGACCACGTTGTACGCCGAGCCGCCGCGCCCGGACGATGCGGACAACCCGGTGCGCTTCGTGGTGTCGGCCGGAATGCCGGCCGCGATCTGGACGCAGTTCGAGCGCCGCTTCGGCGTGCAGGTGCTGGAGTTCTACGGCTCGGCCGAGGGCGGCCTTGCCGTCAACCCGTTGGGCACCGGGCCCGTCGGCAGCATCGGGCGCATCGCGCCGCATCTGACCTACCGCATCGTCGACGATGCCGGCGCCGACGTGCCGCGCGGCATGCCCGGCGAGCTGTGGCTGCGCCCGGCAGACGGATCGCCATTCCACATTGAGTACGTCGACAACCCCGAGGCGTCCGCACGCAAGGGTGCGGGTGGCTGGCTGCACATGGGGGACGTGGTGCGCGAGGATGCGAACGGCTGGCTCTACTTCGAATACCGCCAGGGCGGCGGCCTGCGCCGCAACGGCGACTTCATCCACACGGCCTATGTCGAGAAGGCGATCGCCGAATCGGGCCTGGTGCGCGACGTGTTCGTCTACGGTGTGCCCGCTGCATCGGGCGCACCCGGCGAGAAGGATGTGGTCGCGGCCATCGTTCCCGTGGACACCACGACGGTGGATGTGCAGGCGTTGTTCCGCTGCTGCAGGGCGGCCCTGGAGCCGAATTTCGTACCGACCTTCCTGCAGGTGGTGACCGAGATCCCGAAGACCGCATCCGAGAAGCCGCAGGAGCGGCTGTTGGTCGAAGCGCTGCGCGAACGACCGCAAAGCGTGTACGTCGAGCAGGGCGCTCGTCAGGCCAGCTCTGGAGTCGCCGCATGAAGCTCGACGACACCGTGAAAGCCGTGGTGACCGGCGGCAGCAAGGGGCTGGGGGCCGCCACCGCGGTCCGGCTTGCATCCCATGGCGTCAAGGTGGCGCTGTTCGACCTCGATGTCGAAGCCGGTGAAGCGCTGGCCCGGCGGATCGGTGGCCTGTTCTGCCATGCCGATGTCACGTCCGATGCGAGCATCGACCAGGCGTTCTCCAGGGCGCGCCAGGCGCACGGACAGGAACGCATCCTCGTCAACTGCGCGGGCATCGTGCATGCGCACAAGACCGCGACGCGGGACAAGGCGACCGGCGCGATTCGCCACTACCCGATGGCCGACTACGAGCGCGTGGTCCAGATCAACCTGCTCGGCACGTTCCGCTGCATCGCGAAGTCGACCGCCGGCATGCTGGCGCTGGAGCGCCTGCAGGGTGGCGAGCGCGGCGCCATCGTGAACACCGCCTCCATCGCGGCGGACGAGGGCCAGATAGGCCAGGCGGCCTATGCGGCGTCGAAGGCCGGCGTGGCCGGCATGACGCTGCCGATCGCGCGCGATCTGGCCGGCGAGGGGATCCGCGTGAACACCATCAAGCCCGGCTTCTTCGACACCCCGATGCTGCGCGCAGGCCCCGAGCACGTGCGGCGCGCGCTGGAATCGTCCGTGCCGTTTCCGAGCCGGGTCGGCGAACCCGACGAGTACGCCCAACTGGTCGAGTTCCTGCTGACCAACCGCTACATGAATGGCGAATGCGTGCGGCTGGACGGCGCGGCAAGGATGAACACACGATGAGCGCATCTCTCCAAGGCAGAACCGCACTGGTGTTTGGCGCTGGTACGCCCGAGGCTGGTCCCGGCAACGGCGCGGCGATTGCGATCCGGCTGGCCGAGCAAGGCGCCATCGTGTTCGCAGCCGACAAGGACGTGGAGGCCGCACGGCGTACGCAGCGACTGGCGCACGAGGGCGGCGGGTGCTGCGAGGTGATCGAGGCCGACGTGTGCGTCGAGTCGTCGGTCCGGGACGCGGTGCAACACGCGCAGGCTGTCCAGGGCACGGTGGACATCCTGGTCAACAACGTCGGCGTCGTGGTGCATGGCGGACCCGAAGAACTGGCGACGGAAGACTGGGACCGGTCGTTCGCGCTAAACACGCGTTCTGCGTTCCTCGCGCTGAAGTACGTGCTGCCGCTGATGGTCAAGGCTGGTCGCGGCGCCATCGTGCAGGTGTCGTCGATCGCCGCGACGCGTGCCGGAGAGAATTCGCTGTGCGCCTATTCCGCCAGCAAGGCCGCACTCAACGCGCTGGGCATGGGTGTGGCGATGCAATATGCGGCACGCGGCATCCGCTGCAACAACATCGTGCTGGGCATGATGGACACGGCGCTGGTGCGCCAGCAGCTGGCCGTCGCCCATCCGCAAGGCATCGAACATCTGCTGGCGACCCGCCATGCAACCTGCCCGACCGGCGCGATGGGGTCGCCGTGGGATGCTGCTGATGCCGCGGCATTTCTGGCAAGCGATGCCGCGCGCTACATCAATGGCACTGACATCTACGTCGATGGCGGCTTGCACAACCAGATTACGGCGCACGCTGCGGCGTCCGGGGGCCAGCGTTCATGACATTCGCTAACGCCGGCATCTCCGATACAGGCGTTGCAGCTACATGCCTGTGGTCTGGCCGGGGGGGGCCCTGCGCGAGACCATCATGAAGAGCACCAGCCCCGCGAGCGTCAACACGAACCCCGCCCACACGGCCGAGAGCAGACCGTAGCCACCGCCGATCGTGCGGCCACCGGCCCAGGCGCCGAACCGTCGGGAACGCGACCATCATGGTGGCCCCGACGCCGAACAGGCCCATTGCGATCGGAATCCACCCCTGGCCGAGCGCGGCGCCGTCGGTGACCAGCGGGCCGAGGAAGGTGTAGACCGCAAAGATGAAACAAGCTGCTTGCGTGGTCACTCGGCGATCGGCAACGGCGCGTCGCGGTGCACCAGGCCTGCGGCCCGCAGTTCGCGCCAGAAGTCGGCGGGCACGGCCTCACCCAGCGCGGCACGGTCTTCCGCGATGCGCCCGGGCCGGCTGGCGCCGGGGATGACGGCCGCCACGGCCGGATGTGCCAGCGCGAACTGCAGCCCGGCCGCCTTCATGCTGGTGCCGTGCCGCGCAGCGATGGCGCGGATGTTCGCCACCTTCGCCAGGATCTGCGGCGTGGCCGGCGCGTATTCGAAGTTCGGCCCCCCGACCAGCGCGCCGGAGCTGTACGGGCCACCGACGACGATGCCCAGGCCTCGCGCCGCGGCCTGCGGCATCACGCGCTGCAGCGCCCGCTCGTGGTCGAGCAGGGTGTAGCGCCCTGCCAGCAGGAAGCCGTCGGGGCGGGGACCTTCCAGGCCCAGCAACAGTTCGATCGGCTCCACGCGGTTGACACCCAGGCCCCAGGCCTTGATGACCCCTTCGTCGCGCAGCCGGTCCAGGGCCTTGAACGCGCCCTTGCGCGCGGTCTCGAACACCGAGAGCCATTCGTCGCCGTAGAAATCCTGCGCCACGTCGTGCACCCAGACCACGTCGAGGCGGTCGGTCCTCAGGCGCTGCAGGCTGCCTTCGATGGAGCGCAGCGTGGCGTCTTCCGAGTAGTCGTTGACGATGCGGTTCGGGCGGCCGTGCCTGAACACATCGCCCTTCTCGCCAAGGTCGCGCGCGCTGACGTCTTCCACTTCGTCCAGGATCAGGCGGCCGACCTTGGTGCTGACCACGTAGTCGCCGCGCGGCCGGCCAGCGAGGGCCTCGCCCATGCGGATCTCGGCCAGGCCGGCGCCATAGAACGGGGCGTTGTCGAAGTAGCGGATGCCGTCGTTCCACGCGGCGTCCACCGTCGCGCGGGCTTCGTCGTCGGGGATGGCGCGGAACATGTTGCCCAGGGGGGCGGTGCCGAAGCCGAGTTTGCCGGGAAGAATGTCTTTCAGTTGCATGAGGTTCTCCTGTGGATCGAGTGCCGTGATGTTCGGAGGAACGGCGCCGCCCGACAAAGGGTTCCTTCTCACCTACGCCTGAGCTATATTCATCCGTCATGACCGAGCGGCTTCCTCATCTGTCGGCGCTGCGCGTTTTCGAAGCCGCTGCACGGCGCCTGAGCTTTCGCGACGCGGCCGACGAGATGGGCATCACCGCCTCGGCGGTCAGCCACCAGATCCGCAAGCTCGAGGCCTACCTGGACGTGCGGCTGTTCGACCGCCTGACGCGCGCGGTGGCGCTCACCGAAGCCGGCGCCGCGCTCTACCCCAAGCTGGACCTCGGGTTCCGGCTGGTGGAGACCGCCGTGCGCGAGGTGCGCAGCATCCGCACCGCGTCGACGCTGGTGGTGTCGGCGGGCCCTGCCATCGCCGCGAAGTGGCTGGTGCCCAAGCTGTTCGTGTTCCAGGAGCAGTACCCCGACATCGAGGTCCGGGTGTCCACCGGCAGCCGCGCGGTGGATCTGGAGCGCGAGGATGTCGATGTGGCCTTGCGCCACGGGCGTGGCGACTACCCCGGGCAGGAAAGCCTGCGGCTATTCGGGGAGGCCTATACGCCGATGTGTTCTCCGCGCCTGCGCGACGATACGAAGGCACCGCTGCGCACGCCGGCCGACCTGCGGCACCATCGCCTGCTGCACGACGATGCGGCGGCTTTTCCCGGCAAGGGGGCGGCCGGCTGGGCGCAGTGGCTGCGCGCTGCCCGCGTGCGCAGTGTCGATGCCGCATCGGGTGCGCATTTCGGGCAGACCGACCATGCGATCCAGGCCGCGATCGACGGCGGCGGCGTGCTGCTCGGCCGCGTGGCCATCGCCTCCTTCGACCTGAATGCCGGCCGACTCGTGCGGCCGTTCGAACTGACGCTGCCGTCACCCTTCGGGTACTACTTCGTCACACGCGCGGGGCGGCAGCGCGAGCGGGCGATTGCCGCGTTCCTCGCCTGGATGCGCGAGGAGGCGGCGGCAACTGCGGGCCTGCCGCCGTGATCGAGGGGGCGTGAGGGCACGCACTGGATGAGCATCTGCCCTATGGGCAAGAAAGATCGAGGTCGGGACGAAAAAAAACCGGCTCGAGAGCCGGTTTTCGAGAACCATCACTGGCTCAATAGCGACCACCGCCGTAGCCACCGGTGCCGTAACCCACGTCCGAGCGTTTGCCCGCACTGTAGCCAGCCGCGCTGTAGCCGCCTGGGCCCGCACTGACCTCGCGCGGACGGGCCATGTTCACGACGATCGAACGCCCATCGACGGACATTCCATGCAGGCCGCTGATGGCTGCCTGTGCGGCTTCGGAAGATGCCATTTCCACAAAACCAAAGCCTTTGGAACGGCCGGTTTCACGGTCCATCATGACCTTGGCTGAAGAGACGCTGCCAAACTCGGCGAAGTTGCTTTGCAGGCTGGCATCGGTGACGGAATAGGGCAGGTTGCCCACGTAAAGTTTGATGCTCATGTGACGAGCCTTTCTGAATGGATGTGCGCCGCAAATGCGGCGCTGGTGGAATGCCAGTACGCGAACAGGACGTCCGCAGCAACTGGCGATGGGGAACGGGAGATGGACCTGTCGCAGCAGCGCCTCAGCACGCAGGCGGATGCGCCATGCAGGTTTGCAGCCAACCCTGGGTAACTGCAAAAAGCCGGGCGGCGTGGTGCGAGGCAAAGGTCTTGTCGAAACGGAACACCCGGCAATAGCTGCGGCCGCCCTGCGAGCGATGCACCGAGAACGAGGCACGAAAGCGGCCACAGTCGGTCGGGTGTGTCGCGGGCGAAACGACGTACTTGCCCATGGAAATGGAAATGTTTTGGATCGAATTCATTCAGGATCGAAGGTTGGAACAACCTTCGCTGAGCATCTGGAAACTCCGTTGGCTGCAGCTCGACAGACCAACAGTGCGACAAAGGTCGCAAAACGCGGCCTGCAGCATGAGCACGGCTCCTGCGCAGGCTTTGCAGCGACGGAAGAAATCAACCGGCCCTGCAGCGAAGGATTATATCACCATTTATTATTTTGTTTATTTTCAGTATTCTTTTTGGTTTTAAATCGATGCAGAGGTCACCCGGCTTCCAATACTCAAGCCCCGTCGACCGTCATGCCCGTTTCCTTGATCAACGGAGCCCAGTGTGTACGCTCCGCCGTGAGCTTGCGCCGGTACTCCGTGGCGCCGCCGCCCACCGGCACCAGGCCCATCTGGTGCAGCCGGTCGACGATCGTGGCTGAGGCGAGGCCGTCGTTGATGGCCGCGTTGTACTCGGCAACCACCGTGGGGTCGGTGCCGGCCTTGGCGAAGAAGCCGAACGAAGTCACGGCCACCAGAGACGGGTGGCCCAGTTCGCTGAAGGTCGGGATGGCAGGGGCAAGCGTCGTGCGGCTCTCGCTGGCGTGCGCCAGGATCTTCAGCTTGCCTGCACGGTGGTCCGCCAGATAGTCGGGCAGCACCGATGCGCTGGCGGGTATCTGGCCGCCCAGCAAGTCGGCCAACAGCGGCGAACCGCCCTTGTAGGGAATGTGCTGGACGTCGACATTTAGCGTCTTGCGGATCTGGTAGACCAGCAGCGACGCCAGGCCTGCCGGGCTGGGCGTACCGATGGAGCCTTGCTTGGGGTTGCGCCGCAGGTACTCGATGTACTCGGACAAGGTGTTCACCCCCAGGGCGCTGCTCACGGTGATCGTGTGCGGGGCGGCCGCGCCATCGCACACCGGAACCAGGTCGCGCTCCCAGTCGAAGGTGGGCTTGCTGGTGAACAACTGCAGCAGCGAGATCGCCGAGCTGGGCGTCAGCAGGATGCAGGACCCGTCGGCTTCGAACTGCCGCAGGTACTGGACTGCGACCACCCCACCGCCGCCCGCCTTGGATTCGACGACGACAGGCCGGTTGAGCTTCACGCGCAGGTGTTCGCCCAACATGCGCGCCAGCGAATCCGAGGCCGTGCCCGGTGGCACGGTCAGGATGATCGTCAGCCGTTTGGACTGCGCACGTGCCGAGCTGGCCAGGCCGAGTGCCAGGGCAGGTGCTGCGATCAGCGCAGAGGTCAGTGTGCGGCGACGCAGGTCGGGCCTTGCGGACGTGAGGGTCTTGAGGGTCATGTGCTTGTCTCCGGTTTGCAGGCTCGGGCCTGTCGATTCTTTTCAGTCGGGTGCGTCAGGTGATGTCCCCCACTTCAGACGCATGGCAACAGCTGGCCTACATCGGGCGTTCGTCGCGCATCGAGCTCGCGCGCTGCATCGGCTCGAACTCGTGGACCTTCTCGGGGCGCAGCGTGCGGTAGACCGGGGCGACGGTCCGGTCTTCGTCGACCAGCGTGATGCGGTCGATCTCGAGCAGGTCTTCGGGGGTGAAGCGGATCCCCAGGGCCTTGACGTTCTCGGCGAGTTGCCCGGGGTTGTCGGCGCCGGCGATGATGGTGAACATCGCCGGGCGGGAGAGCAGCCAGGCCAGCGACATCTGGGGGAGCGTCCAGCCACGTGACTGCGAGAAAGCCAACAGCTTGTCGGTGACGTCCCAGTTGCGCGGGGTCTGCCAGGTGCTGGTGGAAGGGCTCGCCGCGGCGCGTGTGCCCTTGGCCGGGGCCACGCCACGCTGGTAGGCGCCGGTCAGCAAGCCCCCTGCCAGCGGAAAGTACGAGGTCATCCCGACGCCGTACTTTACGCAGAACGGCTCCATGCGTTTCTCGATGTCGCGGAACAGCAGGTTGTAGAAATCCTGGGCCGAGACAAACGACGCCAGCCCTGCGCCCTGCGAGGTGAACAAGGCCTCGCACAGCTCCCATTCGAACAGGTTGGAGGCGCCGATGTAGCGCACCTTGCCCGATCGCACCAGATCATCGAGAGCGCGCAGTGTCTCTTCGATCGGGGTGCGCCTGTCGGGCCAGTGCAGCTGGTAGAGGTCGATGTAGTCGGTCTGCAGCCGCTGCAGGCTGTGCTCGCAAGCGCGCACGATGGCCGCGCGCGATGCGCCCAGATCGTTGGGCCCGTCGGCCATGCGGTTGCCGAACTTGGTGGCGATCAAGGCGTCGTGTCGGCGCGCGCCCTTGAGTGCTTCCCCGAGGAACTGTTCCGACTTGCCGATGCCGTAGCTGTTGGCCGTGTCGAAGTAGTTGATGCCGAGGTCCATCGCACCATGCACGACGGCGCGTGACTGCTCCACATCGAGAAAACTGCCGAACGGATAGCAGCCCACACCGATGGCCGAGGCTCGCAGGCCCGAGCGGCCCACGTTGCGGTATTGCATGCCGTGGGCGGTCTGCGCGGGCTGCAGTCCGATGGCGCTGATGCGCGAAGCGTCAGGGGTGGCGGGCTCGGCCATGGGTTTCCCTGGTTGATCTTGAGGCCGCCCGTTGATGTTGCCCATCGATGTCTCCATGTGTCTCGTCCAGGGCTTCGGCATGCGTACCCCGTGTGCACGCATGTTCGGTGCAAACGACGCCGGCATCAATTGAAAAGATTGCGTGGGTCGTTAACGCCTGGTTAATATCCCGGTGAAACAGGATATTTCACAGGAGACAGACGGATGAACCTGCGCCAGATGGAGGTGTTTCGGGCGGTGATGCAATCGGGTGGGGTGAACAGTGCGGCCAACCTGCTGCATGTGTCTCCGCCGGCGATCAGCAAGGTGCTGGCGCAGGCGGCCAAGGCCAGCGGCTTGGTGCTGTTCGAACGCGTGAAAGGCCGCCTGATTCCGACGCCGGAGGCCGACCAGCTGTTTGAGGAGATCGACAAGCTCTGGCAGGGCGTCGAGGCGGTTCGCGACATCAGCCGAGAGCTCGGCCAGCCCGCCCATGCCAACTTGCGGCTGGTGTGCACGGCAAGTCTGGCCCCCTACCTGGTATCGCGCTCGCTGGCTCAGCTTTACCAGAAGATTCCCCGTCTGCAGTGCCGAGTACGGGTGGTGGCGCCAGACGTGCTGAACCTGCAATTGCTGCACCGTGAATCGCACCTCGGCATCGCCCTCGGGCCGCACGACCACCCCAACCTCGAGACGGTGAAGAGCTACGCCTGTGGCCTCGCGTGCGTCATGCGCAGCGACCATCCGCTGGCGGCCAAGCGGCTGATCCGGCCCAAGGATCTCGCCTCCGAACGCGTGATCTCCTCGCCCGAATCGACACCTTTCGGTCAGACGCTGAAGCGGGCGTTCGGGACTGCAGGCGCCAGCATGCACAAGGATCTGGACTGCACGAGTTCAACCACCGCTTGCTGGTTCGCGCAAGCGGGCGTCGGCATCGCGGTGGTGGACCAGGCTTCCATCGCCGGTGGCCTGCTCGCGGGCCTGGAGGTGCGGCCTTTCCAGTCGAATGAGAAGCTCGAGGTCCGCCTGATCCGCAACCGCTACCGGCCGATGTCGGTGGCGGAGCGAGGCTTCGTCGACGCGTTCGAGACCGTATGGCGCAGCGTGCTCTGAAGTGAATGGCACCACCAGCTTCACCGGGCCGGCCGGCCAGGCCTGCGCAAGGGCGTTGCAATTGGGCAGCATCGCAAGCCCGATCAGCAGCGCGGCTGCCACCCTGGCTCTAGCGCCAGGCATCGACGGACACCGTCTTCATGTAGTTGAAGTCGGTGCCGAACCAGTAGGCGTTCTTCTCGCCGCCGACCACGACCACACCGATGCCGTCCGGATCCGCGAAACGCGGCACGGCCGAATCGGCCGGCTGTGCGAGGTAGGAGGCGAACGGTTCCTGCCCCTTCCGCGCCAGCGGCTCGACGTAGTTGATGACGAGCTGGTAGTCCCAGTAGGTCTCGTAGGGCACGGTCGAGTTCTTGTGGAACCATTGCTGCAACTGCTCCTTGGTCTCGAAGCCTTCGCGCTCCTTGAGCGTGCGCGCGGCCAGCGGCTCGACCAGCAAGGTGAGATTGGTGCGCGGCGTGGGTGTGAAGCCCGCAACCAGGTTCAGCAACTGCTCCTTCCAGGTTTTCTGGCGGATCTCGAGCAGGTGGCTGAACGTGCGGCCGCGAAAGATGCTGACCGTGCTCTCCTCTTTCCGGAAGCCCTTCTGCACATGGAACGGTTCCCACGGGCTTCGTTCCTGGTTCTCGGCAAAGCAGATGCCGCTGTAGTTGAGCGGGTTGCCTTGGGAGCCGAGGTACGTGGTGCCCGGAACCGCGCCACCGCCGAGGTTGCGCGACAGCAGGCAGTAGGCGCGTCCGATGGTCGCGTTGGCGTGATTGAAGGGGCCCAGGGCACCCAGGCCCGAATTCATGCGCAGTTCGTGGCGGATCGGCCCGTTGACGACGACCATCGCTGCAAACGAGCTGGTCGAGCTGTGCAGTGCCGTCACCTGGCTGGCCGCGAGCGCGAGGATGACGGGGAAGTACTCCGGGCGGGCGCCGGCCATCACGGCATTTGCGGCCACCTGTTCGACCGTGTACTGCCAGTCTTCCTGGGTCTCTGTGGGGCGCATCCTGCCGACCACTTCGTCGGCCCGGTGACCTGTCGCCTTGAGCATCGCCGCCACGCGCGCCTGCGTGGGCAACACCACCGGCAACCCGTCGGACCAGCACGCGTCGCGGAACATGTCCTGCAATGCGTCTTCGGAATCGGCCCCGAGAAGCCGCGGCACGGCACGGTCCACGGCACCGGTGGCCTGTTCTTCGGGTTGGAGCGCTGCGGTCAATGCCGACACGATCTCGTCGACGACCGGGGCGCCGGTCACCGGGTCTGCTCCCAGCACGACCTTGCGCAGCACGTCGGAGGGTTTGCCACCGATCGGGTGCGGCACGAACGTGAACCGCAGGTTCGGCATGCCGGCCTTGTAGGTGACTGCCTTCACCAGGTCCGCAAAGGCCTGGGTGACCAGCGGCGCCGTCGGGATGCCGCGGTCTTCCATCTTCATGCAGTGCACGGCCACGGCCGGCGCACAGGTGCTGCAATGGCCGATCGCCATCACCATCAGGCCGCCCTTGGCCTCGATCTCCGCCCACAGGTCGGGGTCGTCTTCGGTATAACCACCGCGCTTTTGCCTGAGCTCGGTCTTGATACCGGGGAACCGCTCGGCAAACACCGCCTGGATCTCGGTCAGGAAGCTCTTGCCGTTCATGAAGCGGACATCGACGAAATAGACCGTCTTGCCCTCGAGGCTGGCCGGGCGCGGGGCCATGGGGCGCAGCGCGATCGGAGGTGGCGTGCCCCGCGGGCTCACCACGACATGCGGCTTGCCAGCCGCGTCGAAATCGCCGCGTGCGATGCGTCTTTCCATCACTTCGCCGGGATAGGCCTCGAACGCGCAAGCGTCGATCAGAGGGTCGAGATCGGTCGCGCCGGGCGCCAGCGCTTCGGCTGGTTTCAAGATGGCATTCATGCTGTCTCCGTGGGTTGCGCGCATTCTTCACCTGGACGGAAGCAGCGTAAATTGAAATATTGACCGTGGTCGTTAACGTTGCGTTAACAGGCGAGTCAGGCAACGCCGGCACTAGTGCAAATGCATCAGTCGTCCGGGCCCCCGCCGCACGCCCGCACTGTCAAGGAAACCGACGCATGTGTCCCCCCATCGCGCAGGATGTTGACCACGCCCCGCCGCCCGGCCGATACTGGCCCGGCAACACAGGGAGGGTGGCAACCATGGCGGACGAGAACGAAGTCGTGCGGCGGCTCTACCGCGGCAGTGTGGAGTGGCCGCTGGCCTACTTTCAGCGGGCTGCGCTGGACACGGTGTCTGCGCTGGTGCCGTTCGACTCCGGCATGTGGGCACGCGGAGGCGAGGCACCCGAGGCCATCGTCGACGTGTACCTGGACCGGCAGCCGATGGAGATGATCCACGACTACATGGCAGGCCCGCAGAACGAGGATTTCCTGGCCGACGTGGTGCGCGCCCACCCGGGCAAGACGGTGAACCTGTGCGACCTGATGAGCCGCGAGGCGTTCGAGCGCACCTCCATGTACCAGCGCTTCGCCAGACGCTGGGGTGTGCAGCAGGTGCTGTCGACCTGCTGGCTGGAGCCGCAGTCGCACCTGATGGGCATTCTGTCGATGTGGCGCAAGTCGCCCCGGCAGGTGTTCACCGAGGCCGAGCGCGCGCTGGTCGAGCGCCTGGTGCCGCATATGGCGGAGGCGCACCGCCTGTGCCGCATCGGCTACATGCGCCAGGCCGGGCGCCCTGCCTACGCGAACCGCCAGCCGATGGCGCTGTGCAATCCGCGTGGCGCGCTGATCGAGGTGGAGTCAGGCTTCTTCGAGCTGCTGCGGCGCGAGTGGCCCGACTGGAAGGGCACGACCCTGCCCGCGGCGTTGCAGCCGGCGCTCAAGGACAAGGGCGTGCTGCTGGGCGCTGCGATCGTTGTCCATGTGATCGTGCTGGGCGACGTGTTGCGCGTGCAGGCACGCGAGCGCAGCGTGCTCGACGCCTTGGGTGCCCGCCAGCAGGACATCGCGCAGCGTTATGCGCGCGGTGGCAGCTACCGCGAGATTGCGCAGGCGCTCGGGCTGGCGGAAAGCACGGTGCGCAACCACGTCGCCACCATCTTCAAGAAGTGCCGCGTGGGAAGCAAGGTGGAGCTGGCGGCGCTGGTGCTGCAGCAGCCCTACCAGGCCGCCAATCAGATCGCCGACTGACGCCGCGTACGCCGGCGCACCGCGACGGCAGCGAAGAGCGCGAGCCCCATCAGGCTCCATGCGCCCGGCTCGGGCACCTCCAGCGCCGTGGTCCCTGGAAATGCTCCGGATGCGGACTGCACCGTGGCGCCATCGGGTGCGGCATAACTCAGCGTGGCCGTGTGCGAGAAATCGTTGATCCAGGTTCCGGAGGCGAAGCCGTTGGGCAGCTGGCCGCCGTTGAACGCGCCCCCCAGCTTGACGCCGAAGGTCCAGTCGAAATCTCCGTTGGGCATGAAGCTGGCGAGCAGATTGGTGTCGACATCGCCGTTCAGATTGCCGATGAAGCTGTTGCCGCACGGGTCCGTGGTCTGCGGCTGGTCACCGATGGACCAGAAGAAGCTCTTGATCACCGTCGCACCGCAGTACGGCGCGTCGCTGTCCAGCGTGCCGGGCTTGTAGATGACCAGCGCGACGATGGAGAAGTTGTACACGTCGCCCGGGCCGGGATCGAGATAGGTCGATCCATCGATATGGATGTTGAACTGCGCCGTGCTGCTGCTGGTCCAGGTGAACGGGTTGGTGCCGGAGTAGTGGCGAAAGCTGTCGCCGATGAAGGCGCCGCCGTATGGCCCCAGCGCGCCGGTGGCGTCGTTCGCCCGGCCTTCGGTTCGGACCTTGATCGTGCCCGCAGCCAGGTCGGCCGCTGCACTGATGGATTCGTACGAGCTGCCATACGGGGTGTAGGTGCGCGATGCGGACGATGAAGTCTGCTGCTGGAAGTCGACGTCGAACCCGTCGTTGGTTTGCACCACGGTGCCGGCAAGATAGGACACGGGCACCGCCTGCACGGCGCAGGCAAATGCCGCGGTGCAGAGGGCGAGCGCGCAGCGAAGGCTCTTGGAGATGGACACGGTTGTTCCTTTCGGTGTTCACGAATCAGAGGAGTAGTCGCCGGCAGGCTGGTACAGCAAAGAGCGTTCCAGCTCGCCGCGAAACGACGGCCTCAGAGGGAAACGCAAGCCGTTGCGGCGTCAGGCGCGCAGAGCGCTGTCAGGATGGTCGACAAGCGCTTTTGGCGTGTCCGAAGGCCGCAAGCCTGGACGGTGCCCAGCCGACAATGGACCCATTTCATCCGGGTCGGCTTCGTGCGGAACGTGCCGTCGATGCTGGCGGTGGTCGGCAGGCTCGTCGCCGGTATGGCGCTGGGGTGGGTGTTGGGCGCGCGGCATCGCCACACTGGCGGCCGCGCTGGCGCTGCCCGAGGGCTTTCCGTACCGCGACCTGATCCTGCTGACGGCGTTCCTGATCGTGCTGGGTACGTTGCTGATCCAGGGGCTGACCTTGAAGCCGCTGCTGCGTGCGCTGAATCTGAGGGACGGCGATCCTGTGGCGCGCGAGGAGCAGATGGCGCGCGAGCGCCTGCTCGAGGTGGCTTGTGCGCAGTTCCGACCACAGGCTCGCCGGCCGCGGATCTGGTGCGCAAGGATCTGAAGGTCCGGCTCGGCAGGATGGTGCGCAGCGACGACACGCGGGGCGCCATCGGCGCCGAGTACGAAGCCGCGCACCGCACCGCCTTGCGTGCGGCGTGCCTGGCCTTGCTGGCGCTGCGTGATAGCGGCGATATCGGCGACGACGCCTTCCATACGCTGGAGAACGACCTGGACTGGATGGAAGTGTCGGAGCCCTTGCGCGCCGCCAACGCGGACGCGACCGGGTGATGGCGATGTCAGCCGGACGCTATCGGCCCCGTTCGACGACCCGCAGCAAGGGCGCACCCGACAGAAGCCGCTCACAGTTCTCGGCGATCTGGTCCACGACCTCCGGCAGCGGCATCACGGCGGCCATGTGGGGCGTGACCACGATCTGCGGATGTTCCCAGAGCGCGTTGTCCTGCGGTAGCGGTTCCTGGTCGAAGACGTCGACGACAGCGCCACCCAGCTGCCCGGCATCCAGCGCGGCGACGAGATCCCGCTCGTTGAGCTGGGGGCCTCTGCCGCACTGGATCAGCCTGGCGCCTGGCTTCAGGCGCGCGAACAGGCGGCTGTCGAGAATGCCCGTGGTCTCGCGCGTCAGCGGAAGCATGCAGACCAGCATGTCGAGGTCGCCCAGAAAGGCGTCGAGACTGGCGTCGCCCCCGTAGACACGCACACCAGGGACCGGCTTGCCCGACCGCGACCAGCCACGCACGTCGTAGCGGTTCTCGCCCAAGGTCGAGGCAATTTGCGCGCCGATCTGACCCAGGCCCATGACACCCACGGTCACCTGGTTCGACAGCCTGTTCGGCGGCCGCTGCCAGATCTTTCCGCGTTGATTCCTGGCCGCCACATCGAAGCCCCGGTGGTAGTACAAGGTGCACCACAGTACGTATTCGACCATTCTTCGAACCTGGTCGTCGTCGATGACGCGGCAGACCGGAATGTCCGGCAGCGCGGGATCCTCGAGCAGATGGTCGACTCCAGCGCCGATGGAGTGCGCCAGGCGCACTGCACGCAGATGGTCCCAGATGCCGGGAGGCTGGTTCCAGCAAACGGCTACCTCGGCTGCGCTGGCGGCCGCGTCGCTGGATTTGACGATCGACCAGTCCGGAAGTCTTCTTTCAAGCAACTCCTTGATCAGCGTGCTGCCATGCAGGAAGGGGCCTGCGAGTGCGAGGACGGGCATGGCTCTCAAACCTTCCTCAACGACGCGGCGAGCAGCGAGAGTCTTTCTTCGAAGGCCTCGTTCTCGACGGGCACGGTGTTGGGGTATGGGCGCATGCGCATGGTGGTTGCGGGGCTGAAGTCGGGCATGTTGAAGGTGGCTGGGTGCGTTCGGCGCCGGACTGTAGAGTGAATATGAAAATACCGCAATCGCATCGCCGGCGATGCGGTGACGGAATGGATCTGGGTGGTGACGCCTCCCTCGTACCGAGCACCGCGCGCTGTCGCAAAAGGGTTGAGGTGCTGTCGTGTTTGGGTTGGTGTGGTGCCGGACATGGTCCTAGCATGCAACCCACGTCATGCGCCTCGAACCCATTCTGCCGTCTCCATCCTCCTCGCGCCCGGGCCCTCACACGCTGGCCGATGCCCCATCGCCCGTCAGCGCATCGGCGGTCGACGCCGAGCCGGCTGGCTCGCATACCTACCCTTCAGCGGCAACACCCGAGCAGCGCCTGGCTGCGGCCGGCCATCACCTGCCGGCCGTGCCACGCCCCCGTGGCCACTACGCGCCGTTCCATCTGCTGCCGATGCCCGGTGGGCGCTGCGGACTGGTCATCAGCGGGCAGACCTGCCGTGTGAACGGTGTGGCGATGGCGGGTATCTGTGCGCCGGGGATGGCGCTGGAGCCCGTGCGCGCGGCGGCGCGGGTCGCGATGCTGAACCTGCTGGCCGCGGTCGCGGCGGCATGCGGCGGTGTGTTGCCCGTGCGTCTCGATGTCTGCCGCATGCGCGGCTTTCTGCGGACCACGGCCGACTTCACGCAACACAGCGCGGTGCTCGACGCGGCCTCGGAGCTGCTGCACACCGCATGGCCCGACGCAGCACGGCCCGCACGGACCGTCGTCGGGGTGGCGAGTCTGCCTGACGGGGCCTTCATCGAAATCGAACTGGATGCCGTGCTGCCATCGGCGGCCGGGCACGGCCGCGAGGCGCAAGCATGAATATTCACGAGTATGAACATCTGGACGGCCTTGCCCTGGCAGAGCTGCTCCGGCGCGGCGAGGTCACTTCCGCCGAGCTCATGGATTGCGCGATCACGCTGGCCGAGGCGCGCAACCCCGCGCTCAGCGCCATCACCTATCCACGCTACGCAGAGTCACGCGGGATCGCGGCCGACTGGGCGCTGCGAGGCCCGTTCGGCGGCATCCCTTTCCTGCTGAAGGATTCCGGCCTGGCCCATCGGCGTTTCCCGTCGAGCGTAGGCTCCCGCCTGCTGAACGACACGGTCTACGACTACAACGCCACGGTCGCCGACCGCTTCGAGGCGGCGGGCCTGATTCCGTTTGCGCGGACCACCGTGCCGGAGCTCTGCATGGCCGGCACGACCGAAGCGGTCCGCAACGGGGCGGCCACGCCCAGTCCGTGGGACCCGACCCGCTCGGCGGGTGGCTCCAGCGGCGGCGCGGCGTCGGCGGTGGCGGCGCGCATCGTCCCGGTGGCGCATGGCAGCGATGGCGGGGGGTCGATTCGCATACCGGCCGCATGCTGCGGTGTGTTCGGACTGAAGCCCTCGCGTGGCCGTGTCACGGCCGGCCCGAAGCGCGGGGAGGGCTGGGCGGGCATGGCATCGGACGGTGTGCTCAGCATGAGCGTGCGCGACACGGCGGCCGCACTCGACATGATCAGCGGTTACGTACCGGGAGCACCCTATGCGGCGCCCCCGCAGGCGGGCTCCTACCTCGATGCGGTCCGCGCGCCGGAGGTCCGTCCGTTGCGGGTCGGCATCCTGCGCAAGGGATGGGGTGGCATCGGCATCGCACCGGAGTGCGACGCTGCCGTGCACCACACGGCAACGCTGCTGACGTCGTCGGGGCACGAGGTGTTCGAGGCAGCGCTGCCGGACATCGACTACGGCGGCTTCGTCGAAGCGCACGGCAGCATCCTCGCCAGCAACATCGTGGTGTCGGTCGATGCACGCCTGAAGGTGCTCGGCCGCGCGCTGCGAGAGGACGATCTGGAGTCGGTGCTGCGCGATGGCTACCACGTCGGCAAGGGCTTGTCCGCTGCGGCGTATGTGGAATCGGTAGCGTGCCTGCATGCCGTGGGCCGTGCCTTCGCGGCCGCGATGGCGGACGTGGATGTGCTGCTCACCCCCACGCTGGCGCAGTTGCCGTGCAAGCTCGGCTATCTGTCGCTGGACTCGCCCGACGGGCTGGGTTTCCGGGCCTACCGCGAGCGTGCCGCGACCTATTCCACATTCCTGCCGGTCGTCAACGGCGCCGGGTTGCCGGCGGTCAGCCTGCCACTCTTCTCGAGCCAGGAGGGCGTGCCGGTGGCGACCCAGCTGATCGGACATTTCGGGCGCGAAGACGTGCTGCTCACACTGTCCGCCCAACTCGAGCGCCTGGCCCCCTGGGCTGGCCGAAAGCCCGTGTTTGCCTGAGCCGGCGTCGTCCCCGCGCGGCCTGGTCCCCATTTTCAACCTGAAGGAATCGGCATGAGAAACCTGATGTCCAAGCTTGCCGGCATGGCCGTGTCCGCAAGTCTTGCCCCTGCGTTCGCGCCCTCCATCCTGGCCGCGGCGACCGTCATCGGTGCGCTGGTGCCGTTGGCCAGCGCGCACGCGCAAACGACAGTCAAGATCGTTTTCCAGGCGCCATTGCGCGTGCTCGATCCGATCCTGACCAACGCCTACATCACGCGCAACCACGCCTATCTGGTCTACGAGACGCTGTTCTCCCTGGATGCGGCGGGCAAGCCCCAGCCCGCGATGGTCGAGAGCTGGAAAGAGTCGCCAGACAAGCTCAGCTACACGCTGACGCTGCGCAAGGGTCTGAAGTTCCACGACGGCTCGCCCGTGACCGGCGAAGACGTGGTCGCTTCGCTGAAGCGGTGGTCCGACCGCGATGCCGTTGGCCAGCGCCTGATGGCCGTCACCGCAAGAATGGAGAGCCCGGACGCCTCCACCGTGGTGATCCAGCTCAAGCAGCCGTTCGGCCTCCTGTTCGAGGCATTGGCCAAGCCGAACCTGCCGGCGCCGTTCATCATGCCCAGGCGCATCGCGGCGACGCCCGTCTCGCAGGCCATCACCGAGGTGGTGGGCTCGGGGCCGTACCGGTTCGTCGCCGCCAACTTCCAGCCCGGCGTGAAGGCGACCTACCTGAAGTTCACCGACTACGTGCCGCGCGCCGAGCCGCCCAGCGGCTTTGCCGGCGGCAAGCTGGCCGTGGCCGACCGCATCGAGCTGCTCAACATTGCCGATCCGCAGACCGCCATCAACGCCCTGCGCAACGGCGAGGTGGACTTCGTCGAAGACGTGCCGCCGGATCTGATGCCGCAGCTCGACGGTGCCAAGAGTGTCGCGCTCAAGCCGTATGGCAAGAGCACCAACATGTTCACGATGCGCATGAACTGGCTGCAGCCGCCGTTCAACAACGTGAAGGTGCGCCGCGCTGCGCTGGCGGCGCTCTACCAGGCCGACTACCTGGATGCACAGATCGGCGACGCCAAGATGTACCAGCTGTGTGGCGCCGTGCTGTCGTGCGCGTCGCCGTATGCGGCCGAGGATGGCGCCACGCAGACGAAGAAGCCCGACCTGGCGCGGGCCAGGGCGCTGCTGAAAGACAGCGGCTACGACGGTGCCAAGGTCGTGATCCTGCATCCGACGGACCTCGCCACCTTGTCGAGTCTGGCGTCGGTCACGGCACAGGCGCTGAAGGAGATCGGCATGAACGTGGAGATCCAGTCGATGGACTGGGCCACGCTGTTGTCTCGTTATTCGAAGAAGGACCCGGTGTCGCAGGGTGGCTGGAGCATCTTCCAGACCGGCTTCAGCAGCCTGGACCTGATGAGCCCGTTGACCAATCCGAACCTGGACGGCCGTGGCGAGGCGGGTTATGTCGGCTGGGCCAAGAGCGACGAGATGGAGCAGCTGCGTGGCCGGTTCGCCGAGGAGAGCGACGCCACGAAGAAGAAGCAGATCGCCATCGCGATCCAGAAGCTGAACTACGAGCAGGTGCTCTTCGTTCCGCTGGGCACCTTCTCCAAGTTCAAGGCCTACAACCCGGCCAAGCTGGGCGGGATGACCGATGCGCTGATCCCCTTGTTCTGGTCCGCGAAGAAATAGCCGCAGCCACCGCGGCTCCATCCACCAGGGCGAAGCAACCATGCTCGAACTTGTTCTCAAACGCTTGCTGGCCGCTGTTCCGGTGATGCTCATCGTCGCCACGGTCGTGTTCCTGCTGTTGCGGTTGGCACCGGGCGACCCCGCCCGCGTCATCGCAGGTGACATGGCCAGCGAGGAGTCGATCGCGCAGATCCGGGTGGAGATGGGGCTCGACCAGTCCATCGGCACGCAGTACCTGCGCTGGATGGCGGCGCTGGCCCAGGGCGACCTGGGCCACTCCATCCAGTCGAAGCTGCCGGTGACCTCGTTGATCCAGACGCGGCTGGGCCCCACGTTCGCGCTGGCGGCGTGGGCCATCGTGCTGACCATCGCCGTTGCCATCCCGCTCGGCGTGCTGGCCGCCTGGCAGCACCGCAGCCTGGCGGACCGCGGCATCATGGCGGCGGCCGTGCTGGGCTTCTCCGTGCCGGTGTTCGTGGTGGGCTACGTGCTCATCCTCGTGTTCTCGGTGCAGTTGAACTGGCTGCCGGTGCAGGGGTACGCGGCCCCGGCGGACGGGCTGCTCGCGCATGTCTCGCACATGATCCTGCCGACCCTGACGCTCGCGATGGTCTTCGTGGCGCTGATCACACGCATCACGCGCGCCAGCCTGCTCGACGTGCTGGGCGAGGACTTCGTGCGCACTGCGCGGGCCAAGGGCGTGACGGAGCGCCTCGTGCTGTTCCGCCATGCGCTGCGCAACGCGGCCATCCCCATCGTCACCATCGTGGGGGTGGCGCTCACCACGCTGATCAGCGGCGTGGTGGTGACCGAGACCATCTTCAACATCGCGGGGGTCGGCCGTCTCATCGTCGACTCCGTGCTGTCGCGCGACTACCCGGTGGTGCAGGGAACGATCCTGTTCTTCTCGTTCATCTATGTCTTCGTCAACCTGTTGATCGACATGGCCTATGTGGTTCTCGATCCGCGGATCCGCTACTGATCCGCGAACGACCTGGAGTCCATTCATGGCATCGCTCCCCGCATCCCCACTCGCCGTTGCGGCACCGACGTCCCGGTTTCGACAGGCCGCCGCTGCCGTGGCCAAGGACCCGGTGATGCTGGGTTCGTTGTTGCTGCTGTTGCTGCTGGTGGCCGCCACGGTCTGCGCGCCGCTGATCGCGCAGCACGATCCGGCCACGCTCACGCCGCGCGCGCGGCTCAAGCCATCGTCCGACGTCTACTGGCTGGGCACCGACTCGCTCGGCCGCGATCTGCTGTCGCGTGTGCTCTACGGCGGCCGCCTGTCGATCACGCTGGCGGCGCTGGTCAGCGCCATCTCGGTGGTCCTGGGCCTGGTCGTCGGCCTGGCCGCAGGTTATTGGCGCAAGCTCGACGCTCCGATC
Organism: Pseudorhodoferax sp.; assembly: GCA_965279475.1. GTDB lineage: Bacteria > Pseudomonadota > Gammaproteobacteria > Burkholderiales > Burkholderiaceae_C > Pseudorhodoferax. The sequence continues at coordinate 3,834,973 of CBDIIA010000003.1, read as the reverse complement.
ATGCGGCTGATGGACGGCATCATGGCCATTCCCGGGCTGCTGCTGGCCGTGGCGATGGTCGCGCTCGGCGGCGCCAACGTCGTCACGATGGTCGCTGCGATCGCCATCCCGGAGATTCCGCGCATCGCCCGCCTGGTGCGGGGTGTGGTGCTGTCCGTGCGCGAGGCGCCGTATGTCGAGGCCTCCATCGGTTCCGGCACGCCGGCGCTGAAGGTGCTGTGGCGCCACATCATGCCGAGCACGGTCAATCCGCTGGTGGTGCAGGCCACGTTCGTCTGCGCGGCCGCCATCCTGACCGAGGCCGTGCTCGGCTTCCTGGGGCTCGGCTTTCCGCCCGAGATCCCGAGCCTGGGCAGCATCATTGCCGAGGGGCGGCCGTTCTTCCAGCGTGCCCCCTGGATCGTTCTGTACCCGGGCGTCTTCCTCGCCTTGCTGATCCTGGCCGTCAACATGTTCGGCGACGCTCTGCGCGATCGGCTCGATCCCCGCTTCTCACGCAAGATCAAGGGCTGATGCCATGGACGCGACTCCCCATTCCCAAGCCTCCGCCCCGATCCTCGAGATCCGCAACCTGAAGGTGCGCCTGCCCGGCGGCGGCGACCGCCGGTATGCGGTGGACGACGTGTCGCTGACCGTGGGTTCGCGCGAGATCGTCTGCATCGTCGGCGAGTCCGGGTCCGGCAAGTCGGTGACCTCGAGTGCCGTGATGGGGCTGCTGCCCAAGGGCGTGCTGACGCTCGAAAGCGGCCAGATCCTGCTGGCCGGGCGCGACATCACGCATGCGGGGCTCGACGAGTTGCAGAAGCTGCGCGGCAACCGGTTGGCGATGGTGTTCCAGGAGCCGATGACGGCGTTGAATCCGCTGATGCGGGTCGGCGACCAGATCGCCGAGGTGTTCGAGTTCCATGCGGCGGCACACGACCGCGCAGGCGTGCGCCAGCGCGTGCTGGCCTTGCTGGGCGACGTGCGGCTTCCTTCGCCCGAGACGATCCAGCACGCCTATCCGCACCAGTTGTCCGGCGGGCAGCGCCAGCGCGTGATGATCGCCATGGCGCTGGCGATGGAGCCCGGCCTGATCATCGCCGACGAGCCGACCACGGCCCTGGACGTGACCTCGCAGGCACAGGTGCTGCGGCTTCTGAACGAGCTGCGCAGCCGGCACGACAATGGCGTGCTGTTCATCACGCACGACTTCGACGTCGTCGCCGAGATTGCAGACCGGGTGGTGGTCATGCAATCGGGGCGCATCGTCGAGCAGGGGTCCGCGTCCGACGTGCTCGATCACCCGCAGCACCCCTACACCCGGCAGTTGCTCGACGCGCGCCCCCGCGGGGATTTCCGCGCCGTGGCACGCGAGGCCAACGGCGCCCCCGCACTCGAAGTACGCGGCCTGAACATGCGCTTCGAAACCCGGTCCTTGTTCAAGTCCAGGCGCCGCAGTGTCGACGCGCTCGGTGGCGTGTCGCTGCAGCTGGAGCGCGGCGAGACGCTGGGGATCGTCGGTGAATCGGGCTCGGGCAAGACCACGCTCGGCCGCTGCCTGGCGCGCTTCGCCGTGCCAACGTCGGGCGACATCCTGATCGATGGCGAATCGGTGATCGGCTTGAGCGGCGCCGCCGCGCGTGGCTACTGCAAGCGCGTGCAGATGGTGTTCCAGGACCCGTTCCGCTCTTTCAACCCGCGTCGCAAGGTGGGGCGAACGCTGGCCGAGGGGCCGATGAACTTCGGCATGACCGAAGCAGTGGTGCACACGCGGATGCTGGAGATGCTGGAACTCGTGAGCATGGACGCGAGCTCGCTCGACCGCTTCCCGCACGAGTTCTCGGGCGGTCAGCGGCAGCGCCTGTCGATCGCGCGCGCGCTGATGATGGAGCCCGAGATCCTGATCGCCGACGAGGCGGTCTCCGCGCTCGACGTGTCGGTGCAGGCGCAGATCCTGGACCTGCTTGAATCGATCCGCGAGCGGCTCGGCGTGAGCATGGTCTTCATCACGCACGATCTGCGCGTGGCGGCCCGGCTCTGCCACCGCATCGCCGTGATGCAGCGCGGCAAGGTGGTCGAGATCGGCTCGGCGCGGGATGTGTTCCTGCGGCCTTCCACCGACTACGCGCGCGAACTGGTCGCGGCCATTCCCGGTCAAGCTGGCGCACAGGGGCGGGCGGGACATTCCGGGTTGGAGGCGCAAGCTGTTGCAGAGGTTGCGGCATGAGCCAGCGCTACACGTACCCGCACGTGCGCCAGAGGGTGAGCGAAGCGGAGTGGACGCAACGCGTCCACCTCGCCGCCTGCTACCGCCTGCTGGCGCACTACCGGATGACGGACCTGATCTACACCCATGTCTCGGCGCGCGTGCCGGGCACGGCGGATGAATTCCTCATCAACCCCTACGGATTGATGTTCGAAGAGATCTCGGCCTCCAACCTGGTCAAGGTCGACCACGACGGGCGGGCCCTGCTGGACCCGCTGGGCGTCGGCTGCAACCCGGCGGGGTTCGTCATCCACAGCTGCATCCATCGCGCGCGGGCCGACCTCCACTGTGTGATCCACACGCACACGGCGGCCGGCATCGGCGTGGCGGCGCAAGAGCGCGGCCTGCTGATGATCTCCCAGCACGCGATGCGGTTCCACGGCGCCATCTCGTACCACGACTACGAAGGCGTGGCGCTGGACGTCGAGGAGCAGCCACGTCTGGTGCACGATCTGGGCGCCACGAACAAGGCCATGGTCCTGCGCAACCACGGGCTCCTGACGGCCGGCGAGACCGTGCGCGAAGCCTTCGATCTGATGTTCTACCTGGAGCGGGCCTGCCAGGCCCAGATCGCAGCCCTGGCAGGTGGTGCGGCCGTGCGCGAATGCAGTAACGCCGTTGCCGGCAAGGTCGCCAGACAGTTCCTGGAGCCGGACGGGAGTGAACTGCATGACTGGCCTGCGCTCATGCGCCTGCTCAACCGGCTCGGTGCGTCGTACGACGCATAGGGACTGCGCACACACCATCGAGGAGACGCGGCGCTCCACGCGCCTTGCGCGCGTGCACCGCGGTGTGGCCGAACCGACGCCCGACCATGCGCAGAGCCCGATCCTGGTGCGCGTGTAAGCTCTCCGCAGGCGATGCGTTGCTGAACCGTTGTCAGGATGCCGGTCATCGGGACTTGGCACGGGGTGGCCCGGAAATCGCTTGCCTTGCGTCAATGAGGAGCGTCATGGCCGTCACCATTCCCCTGTCGTCGAAGTTGGCCGCCACCGCCGAGCAGGGCTACTTCCTGCGGCAGAGCAGCCAGCCGGACTACCATTTCGACTGGCACCTGCACGATTGCGCGATGCTGCTGTGGCCGCAGGTCGGAGCGCTCGACAGCCGCTGGATGGCCGAACCCGGGGGCGACCCGCAGGCGCTCCAGCTGGTCCGCAACACGGCCTTGCTGCTGCCGGCGTCCGCCGCGCACAGCACGCGGTCCCATGCGCACCGGCAACGCCATGGCGAGTTGTATCTGCGCCCTGAACTTCTTCGGGGGCGGAGCCGCTATGGCGTGTTTCGGCTGGATGCCGCGACCGTCGCCATGCTGGATGCGCTGGCTGCGCCGGCCCTGGCGCCGGCAGGCGGCGAGCCGCTGGTGCAGGCGCTCATGGCCCAGCTGGCTGCGTGCCAGCCAGCGCAGTGGCTGCACCCGGAGCGCATGGACCACACGGAGTCAGTGTCGCAGCGGATGCTGAAATGCTATGCCCGTGCCCTCGACCTGGAGACCGCCATGCCCACGGTGGAAGCGGTGGCCGACGAACTGGGCGTGTCCGTCCGCCGGCTCCAGCGCGCCTGCGCCGCCGAGCTGGGCAGCAGCCCTGTCGCCGTGCGCCGGGTTCTTCTGGCCGCGAAGGCCCGCGAGCTGATCGCCAATGGCATGGCACCCGCCACCATCAGCCCGCAGCTGGGCTTCACCCACAGTGGGCATCTCAACAGGCTGCTGCGCGGGGTGCAGGCCTGAGCCTGTGCGCATTGCCGCGGCGGCGCTGTCGCGAATGGGTTGCCGCTCTGTCGCCTTTGGGTTGGCTCGAAGCAGCGGGGGTTTCTAGCATGCAGCAGTCGTCCTGCCATCTGGAGCCTTCGTGCCAACATCTTTTCCCTTCCTCTCCCGCCGGCATGCGCTGGCCCTTGCCGCCACGGCCACGGCGGCCGCCTGCTGCACCCCCTGGGGCGCGGTCGCGCAGGCCTGGCCCAGCCGCCCCATCACCATCGTCGTGCCGTTTCCGGCAGGCGGAGGAACCGACGTGGCCATCCGCAGCATCCAGTCGCAGCTGCAGAAGGAGTTGGGCCAGCCGGTCGTCATCGACAATCGGGCGGGGGCCGGCGGCACCATCGGTTCGACCTTCGTGGCCAGGGCCGCACCCGACGGCTACACCGCCGTGCTCGCCACCACCAGCACCCACGCAGTCAGCGTGAGCGTCTATCCCAACCTGTCCTACGATCCCGCGCGGGACTTCGTCTACGCGGGCTTCGTCGGAACGTCGCCGTACGTGCTTGCCGTTCACCCCTCGCTGCGTAGCGTCGGCGTCAAGGAGCTCATCGCCACGCTGAAGCAGGATCCGCAGCGGTACAGCTTCGGCTCGGTGGGCGCGGGGACCGTGTCCCATCTTCTGGGAGAGCAATTCAAGGCCTACGCCGGCGTGCCGCTGGTGCATGTTCCCTACCGGGGGGCGGCCCCGGCCTACACCGACCTGATGGGCGGCCAGGTGCAACTGATGTTCGACAACCCGGCCGGGTTGGTGCCCAGCATCCGCAGCGGCAAGCTGGTCGCCGTGGCGACCACCGCGCCCAATGCGCTGCTGGCCGGCGTGCCGACCTTCGCGCAGCAGGGCATCGCCAACTTCACCCAGTCGCTCTGGTATGGCGTGGCCTTTCCCAAGGGGACGCCCGTGCCGGTGGTACAGCGCTTCAACTAGGCACTGAACAAGGTGCTGACCGACCGCGCGGTGTCTGCCGACTTTGCCGCCAAGGGCGTCAATGCGCGTCCCGGCACCCCGGCCGAGCTGGAGGCCGCGGTCAAGGCGGACATTCCGTATTGGGGCCGCATCGCCAAGGCCGTGGGAGCCAAGATTGACTGAGCGCAAACCCTCCGTGCCACCCGAGGCCCCGCCCTCCGCCGGCGCGCTGTGCCAGGTCGACGTGTTCATCGGCGGCCAGGGCGGTGGCAATCCGGTTCCTCTCGTTGCCGATGCCTCCATGCTGGCGTCCGAGGACATGCTGGCCATCGCCCATGCCACCGGGCATGAGTCCGCCTTCGTGTTGCAACCCTCCGGCCCGGATGCCGACTGGCGCTTCCGTTTCTTCGTGCCTCAGCACGAGATGGAGATGTGTGGCCATGCCACGGTCGGCACGCTGTGGGCGCTGCGCCAATGGGGGCGCTGGACCTCGCGCACGGCGCGCATCGAAACCTTGAGCGGGCTGGTCGAGGCCGAATGGGACGACGTGCGCCAGCGGGTGTGGGTGTCCCAGCCGGCCGTGCAGGCCACGACGCTGGAAGACGCTGCCTGCAAGCGGGTCGGCGCCGTCCTGGGCCTGCCGGCCCGCAGCACGCCGGTGATGACCAATGCCAGCACCAGCCGGGTCAAGACGCTGGTGCCGATGCCCGACGTGGCTTCGCTGCACGCCCTGCGACCCGACTTCGCGGCGATGGAGGGGCTGTGCGCATCCATCGGCTCCACCGGCCTGTATCCCTATGCGCAGGCGGCGACGACCGCAGACGGCGAGCCCGTTATCGCGGCAAGGCAGTTCCCCAAATCCTCAGGTTATCCCGAGGATGCCGCAACCGGCATTGCCGCTGCGGCCTTGTGGGGGCACCTCGCAGCGGTCGGCGCCATGGCCATCGGCACCGCCGACACACCGATCACCTGCACTGTGCGGCAGGGCGATGCGATGGGCCGGCCGTCTGCCATTGCCGTGCGCGCGCGCTTCAACGGCGATGCGGCACTGGCGGGATGCTGGTTGAGCGGCGAGGTGGCGTGGAGCGGCCTGGCCTGAGCAAGGCGGCGTGCGCAACGCCTGACCGTGACGCCGCCGCCCGACCCCTCAGGCGCCGGTGACCTCGATGCTGAACAAGCCCCATGGGCACAGCGCGAAGCGTTCCTTCAGTGGCTTGTCCTTGAAGGCGGCCAGCCGGTCGGCGTCGTAGACGGCCCACTGCGGGCCCAGGCCACCCAGTGCCAGGGGCTTGCCGTCGATGCGCGTGGCCACGATCACCTTGTAGGCATGGGCGTCGGCCATGCGCATCGGCACCACGTAGCCGTCCACCGCGCGCAGGCCCAGCATCGCGTCCTTGGCGGTCACGCCTGCGGCCTGCAGCACGCTGGTCAGCAGGGGGCCCGCCAGCGTGTGGACCTTGGCGTCGTATTCGAGCGTGGGCCGTATCTCGACCGCGGGGAGGCGACGCAGGGCCTCGGCGTCGAACACATAGGCCTTCTCGAAGGCGACCTTGTGTTTGACGAGCAGCTGGTCGAGCGCCGGATCGACCGGGCCCCGGTTGGTCTTGCCCACCGCACCGCTGACGGTGAGCAGGCCCGGCCCCTTGGCGGCTGGTTCGGCGGCGGATGCGTGGAAGGACGGCGCCAGGGCGGCGAGCGTGGCGGATCCGAGGAAGTTTCTTTTGTTCATCCCGGAATTGTGGTCCGGCCCCAGGGCACCCGTCTATCAGGGATCTTCCCGGTGACCCGCCGTGGCGCTCAACCGGCGAGTTGCAGCGCGATGGCCTGCAGCACACGATGGCGCCGCAGGTCGGCGATCCGGTCGACCTGCTCCCTGGTCGCGAGATGGCCATCGGTGACCGGAATCGTCGCGGCCCGCCCAGGCGGCGCACGACCTCGGGAGGCAGGCCGTCGCATTCCACGGCGTCGTAGAGGCGGCTCAGCAGCTTCGCGGTGTGGTGCCGAGCACGCGCACGATGGCGCGTGCCAGCTCCTGGCGCGAGAACGGCTTGGGCAGCAGCTCCCAGTCGGGCGGCGCATCGCGGTCGGCGTCCAGCAGTTCGGCCGAGAAGCCGGACATCAGCAGCACCGGCAGCCCGGGGAACCGGCGTTGGGCTTCGGCCGCCAGCTCGGTCCCGCGCATGCCGGGGCCGAGGGCGATGTCGCTGAGCAGCAGGTCGAAGCGGGCCCCCGGCCGCAGCTCCATCAGGGCCTGCTCGGCGTTGGCGGCCGAGGTGATGCTGCAGTCCATGCCGGCCAGGAACGTGTGCACGATCTTGCGCACCTCGGGGTCGTCTTCGACCACGAGCAGCCCGAGCCCGGGTGGCACGGCCATGCCAGTGCCGTCCTCCGCACCGGCATCGGTGGCGGCCTGCCACGGGATCGGCATGTACAGCAGCAGCGTCGTCCCCACCCCCGCGCTGCTCTCGATGGCAACGGCACCGCGCGACTGCCTGACGAATCCGTAGACGGTGCTGAGGCCGAGCCCGGTCCCGCGGCCCGCCTCCTTGGTCGTGAAGAAGGGCTCGAACGCACGCTCGCGCACCTGGTCGGGCATGCCGGTGCCGGTATCGGAAATCCGCAGCACGACGAAACGTTCGTCCGCGGCACTGGGGTCGTCGAGATCGCGCCGCACGGCGGCGGGCAGCGTGGCGCAGTGTGCGGCGCTGAACCGCAGGACGCCGCCGTGCGGCATCGCGTCGCGGGCGTTGATGGCGATGTTCAGCAATGCCGACTCCAGCTGCACGGCATCGGCCAGCACCGGGGGGCAGCCGTCCTCGACCCGCACCTCGATGCGAATGCGCTGGTCGAGCGTGCGCCGCAGCATGTCGGCCAGCGAATGCAGCAGTGCGCCGGGGTCGACCGCACTCGGCTGCAGCACCTGGCGACGCGAGAACGCCAGCAGTTTGCTCGTCAGTTCGGCGGCACGCCGGCTGGCGCGCGCGGCAGCCCCCAGCAGTTGCTGCACGTGCGCTTCGTGCGCCAGGGCGGGCAACTCCTCCAGCACCTGGATGTTGCCCAGGATCACCGTCAGCAGGTTGTTGAAGTCGTGCGCGATGCCGCCGGTCAGCTGGCCGACGCTCTCCAGCCGCTGCGAATGCTTGAGCGCATCCTCCGATTGGGCGCGCTGCAGGCTGGTGGACAGAAGGCTGGACAGCGAACCCAGAAAACGCTGCTCTTCGTCGCCGAAGCGCTTGGCCTCGCGCGAGCGCACGGTCAAGGCGCCGATCACCCGCCCACGGTCGAACAGGGGCACCGCCAGCGCGCTGGTGAGGCCAGCCTGCAAGTACGCGTCGGGCACCAGGAAGCGTGTGTCGCTGCGGTAGTCGGCGATCGTGATGGCTTCGGCGTGCAGCAGCAGCAGGCCATGCGAGGTCTCGGGCCCGGCCGGGATGTGCTTGCCCACCTCTTCGCCTGCCACCAGGCCGACGCCGCTGGCCACACGGAACGCCTGGTGGTCGGCCTCGAGCAGCACGATCATCGAGAGCTGCACCTGCAGCGCCTCGGCGGCGAGCGCGGGCGCCATGTCGAGCAGCACCTGGGGGTCTGCCGTATCGACGGCGAGCCGGCCGAACTTGGCCAGGAACTCGCTGTAGCGCGCGCGCTGCAGCGCCTGTTGCACACGCGGGTAGGCGCCGATGCCGCGGATGGCCGCCACCACCAGCGGCAGGCCGTGGCCCTGCAGCGGGCTCAGCGCGATCTCGACCATCACCTCGCTGCCGTCCTTGCGCCGGGCGACCAGGTCCATCTGCGTGCCCATGGGCCGGGGACGTGGCGCATGTTCGTAGCCCTGTCGGTAGGTGGCGTGCCGCGGACGGATGCTGTCCGGCACCAGCGCATCGACGTTCATGCCCAGCAGCTCCTCGGCCGTGTAGCCGAGCAGCGATGCGGCCGCAGGGTTGGCCATCACGATGCGGCCGCTGGGCTCGACCACGATCAGCGCGTCCGGATAGGCCGCATGCAGGGACCGGAAGACGGTGCGCTCGTCGATGCCCGAGGGCAGTGCTGACGCACCTGGCAGAGGCGAGGCTGGCAGCTCCGGGGATTGCAGCGGCGGGGCGGGCGCGGGACCGGTCACCACGGCCGTCAGCCCGCGCTCACCGGCGGCACCAGGATGTAACCCGCACCGCGGACCGACTTGATGATCTGCGGGTTCTCCGGGGCGGCCTCCATCTTCTTGCGCAGGCGGCCGACCTGCACGTCGATCGTGCGGTCGAACGGGCCTGCCTCGCGGCCGCGCGTGTTCTCCAGCAGGAAGTCGCGCGACAGCACCCGCCCCGGATGCGTGGCGAACGTGCTCAGCAGGTCGAACTCGCCGGTCGTCAACGCAACCTCGTGGCCGTCCGGGTGGTGGAGCATGCGGGCCGCCGTGTCGAGCCGCCAGCCGCAGAACAGCCAGGCGGTCGACGCCTGGACGGCGGGGGCGTCTCCAGGCGCGGCTCCTGGCGCGGCCTCTGCCGGCTGCATCCGGCGCAGCACCGCCTTCACGCGCGCCACCAGCTCGCGCAGATCGAACGGCTTGGTCACGTAGTCGTCGGCACCGACCTCCAGGCCCACGACCTTGTCGACCGCGTCCCCGCGGCCCGTCACGATCACCAGGCCGCAACGCCAGTGCTCGCGCAACTGGCGCGCGATCGCGAAGCCGTCTTCGCCCGGCAGTCCCAGGTCCAGCAGCACCAGCGCGGGCGGGTCCACGGGCATCAGCGCCATCAGTGCGGTGCCGTTGTGGACCTGTGTCACACGAAAGCCGTGGCCCTGCAGATAGTTGGCCAGCAGGGTCGTGATGTCGACTTCATCGTCGAGGACGGCGATATGCGTTGCGGTACTCAAGGGGTGGACGGGCCGTGCAAAGCCAAAAGTGTATCGGGCTGCGTTGAACAGCCGATGGCATCCGCCCGGTGTGCGGCCGGCAACCGGCCTCGACCTGCTCAGTCGTTGTCGCTCCTCGGCACCGGGATGAAGTTGGCCACCCCGCGCCGGGCCACCAGCAGGGCGACCGGCCCGCCCGGCCGCAGCCGCTTCAGGGCGGCATCGAACTCGGCGATGCGCAGCACCGAAGCGTCGTTCACCGCGAGCACCATGTCGCCCGGCAGCAGCCCGGCCTGGAGGGCAGCGCCGCTCACCGACACGACGTACAGGCCGGGGGCGGCCTTCATGTCGGGCCGGCGCTCACGTTCCATCAGCGCCAGCCCGAGCCGGTCGGCATGGCTGGCGGGAACGGACTGCTGCGGCGCGGCGTCGTGGGCGGCTTCGCGCACCGTGACCTCCAGCTTCTGCAGCGACTGCTGCCGCCAGACACCCAGGGTCAGCGTCTGGCCCTCGCGTGCCGCGGACACGGCGGCACGCACGTCGGCGTAGGAGGCCGGGCCGATGGCGTCGACCGTCGTCAGGATGTCGCCGCTGAGCAGGCCGGCGCGGCTCGCCGGGCCGTCGGCATCCACCCGGATGACCAGGGCGCCGAAATCCCCGTCGAGCCCGAACGCACGGGCCAGCTCCATCGTGACCGGCTGGATCTTGACGCCGATCTCCCCCCGCGCCACCTTGCCCCGCGACCGCAATTGCGCCGCCACACGCATGACCACGTCGATCGGCGAAGAGAACGACACCCCGATGTAGCCGCCGGTTGCCGAGTAGATCATCGAGTTCATGCCGACCACGTTGCCGCGTGTGTCCACCAAGGGGCCGCCGGAGCTTCCCGGGTTGAGGGCCACGTCGCTCTGGATCATCGGGGAGCCGCTGCCGCCCGGCGGAAAGCGCGGGTTCGCGCTGACGATGCCGGCCGTGACGGTGCGGTCGAAGCCGAAGGGCGCGCCCAGCGCCAGGACCCAGTCGCCCGGGCACAGCGCCGCATGGGATTCGATCGCAACGGCAGGCAGACCGTGCGCGGCCACCTTCAGCACGGCCACGTCCGTCAGGAGGTCGGAGCCGACCACACGCGCCTCCAGCCTGCGTTCGCTCGACACGTCGACCCAGATCAGTTCCGCGTCGGCCACCACATGCGCGCTGGTGAGGATGTAGCCCTCCGGGTCCACCACGAAGCCGGATGCCGACCCGCGCTCGTAGGAGGTGTGCCACTGCGTGGCCGCGTAGCGTGCGGTGCGGTTCGATGCGGTCTCGTCGCCCAGCGGGTCGACGTCGCTCGCGGCACCGCTGGCGTTGCGCATGTTCGCCGTCGTGATCTTGACGACAGCCGGCGCGACACGGGCCACGGCCGATACGAAGCTCGCGTTCCCCGGTGGGGACGGGCGTTCCAGGCAGGCCGTCTGCGCCTGTGCGAAGACGCCGAGCGTGCAGGTTGCCAGAGCAAACGCAGCTAGGGATCGGATCGAGGTCGTGGACATCGGGATCGAGCGTAGTCCGTCGCCGCGCACGGGCCTTGATGTCCGTCAATCCATCGCGTTCACTCGATCGCCAACGCCGCAGACGGCAGGCTGACGTGGGTGGGCTTGCCAGCGACGCCTGCACCGGGCGCGGCGAGAGGTTCCGTCGCGCGCACCAGCAGGACGGGCACGCGCGAGACCCGCAGGATCTTCTCGGCATCGCTGCCGAGCATGAGCCTGCCGAACCCGCGGCGGCCGTGGGTTCCGAGCACGATCACGTCGGCGGGCCAGGTGGCTGCTTCGGTCTGCACCACCTCCGGCAGGGCGCTGCCGAAGTTGTCGTTCAGCACGGTCTCGACGTCGACACCGGCCTTGGCGGCGATCTCCTTGCCGGTCTCCAGCACTTCGGCACCGGTCTGCCGCAGGACGGTGAGCCAGTCACCCGCATAGCCCGAGTAGGCCGTCATGCCATAGCCCAGCGAGAGTTCGTCGATGACGTGCAGCAGACGCAGACGCCCCTTGGTCAGTTGCGCCAGGCGAATGGCTTCGGCGAGGCCGCTGTCGGATGTCGAACTGCCGTCGACGGGCACCAGGATGCGTTGGTACATGAAAGGCTCCTTCGGGAACGGGTTGGGATGCCCGCAGTATTGGGGCGGCCCGCTGCGCCGGCCTTGATGCAGGTCAAGGTGGTCGAGGCGACCCGCCTGCGGACGCGACGCGTCGATCGTGCATGCCGCACGTGTTGATCGTTTCATCGCCCGGCCTTCGGTCTTGGCGCACGACAGAAGATGGGTACCCCGTGCTCGACCTCCTCCACCTCTGGTGTGACCGTGGCAAATGTCACAGTCCGCTCACAATGTTTTCGCTGCGATCTTTACAGTTCTTCCATCAACCAGACGGAAGCGGCTAACCCCCGTAAAGACAACATGAAGATCCGCAACCTGAGCATTCGCACCCGGCTGAGCCTCGCGTTCGGCTTCCTGGCCATCCTGGTCGTGTTGGTCGCAGCGCTCGCGCTGTCCGCTCTGGCGGAGGCCAACCACCGCTTCACCGCCTACACCAGCGGCCTGAATGCCCGGGCCACGGTTGCCGCCCACATCCGCGCGGCCGTCGGCGACCGCGCCATCGCCGCGCGCAACCTGGTGCTGCTGACCAAAGCCACCGACCTGGATGCAGAAAAACTGATCGTCACCCGCGCCCACAAGGACGTGCAGGACAGCATCGCCCAGCTCAACAAGATGGTCAACTCGGGCGCTGACGTGTCCGAGCAGACCAGGAAGATGGTTGCCGAGATCGACAAGGTCGAGCGCGCCTACGGCCCCGTGGCCCTGGCCATCGTCGACCTGGCGGTGAACAACAAGCGCGAGCAGGCCGTCACCCGCATGAACGAGGACTGCCGCCCGCTGCTGGCCGCCCTCACCAACGCCACCAACGCCTACGCCCGCTTCACCGAAGGCCGCACCGTCGAGCTGCAGGCCCAGGCCGCAGTCGACTACGAACGCCAGCGCAACCTGCTGCTGGCCATGTGCGCCCTGGCCGTGGTGGCCTCCATCATCGCCGGCGTGCTGATCACCCGCAGCATCACCCGCCCGCTCAACAGCGCCGTCGAGGCCGCCGACCGCATTGCCTCCGGCGACCTGGGCAGCGAGATCCACGCCACCTCGACCGACGAGACCGGCCGGCTGCTGGGCGCCCTGCAACGCATGCAGCAAAGCCTGGTGGACACCGTGAGCGCGGTGCGCAGCAACGCCGAAGGCGTGTCGCTGGCCAGCGCCGAGATCGCCCATGGCAACTCCGACCTGAGCCAACGCACGGAACAGCAGGCCTCCGCGCTGCAGCAGACCGCCGCCTCGATGGAAGAGCTGGGCAGCACCGTGCGCCACAACGCCGACAACGCCCGGCAGGCCGGCGAGCTGGCGGCTGCCGCCTCGACGATCGCCGCCCGGGGCGGTGACGTGGTGGGCCAGGTGGTGCAGACGATGAAGGGCATCAACGACAGCTCGCGGCAGATCGCCGAGATCATCTCGGTCATCGACGGCATCGCGTTCCAGACCAACATCCTGGCGCTGAACGCCGCGGTGGAAGCCGCCCGTGCCGGCGAGCAGGGCCGGGGCTTCTCGGTGGTGGCCGCCGAAGTGCGCACCCTGGCGCAGCGCAGCGCCCAGGCTGCCAAGGAGATCAAGATCCTGATCACCTCCAGCGTGGAGCGGGTCGAGCAGGGCACGGGCCTGGTGGACAAGGCCGGCGCGACGATGGAGGAGATCGTGCAGTCGGTGAAGCGGGTCTCCGACATCATGGGCGAGATCAGCTCGGCCAGCGCCGAGCAGAGCAACGGTGTGTCCCAGGTCGGCGATGCGGTCACGCAGATGGACCAGGCGACGCAGCAGAATGCGGCCCTGGTGGAGGAAAGTGCTGCGGCGGCGGCCAGTCTCAAGACCCAGGCCGAGGAGCTGGTGCAGGCGGTGGCGGTGTTCCGCTTTCAGGACCAGGCCCGTGCGCAAACGACTGCGCAAGCGCAGCCGCCCGTACAAGCACAGCCCAAGGCCGTGCATGCCGCCAAACCGGTGGCCCCGGTGGCGGTGGAACGCCGCGGCCCGGCCCGTGCCACGAATGTGCAGCGTCTGCACCCTGTTGCCAAGCCGGTGGTGCGCAAGCCGCTGGCACCCGCTGCTGCACCACGTGCGTTGCGTACGGGGACGGATGACTGGACGAGCTTCTGAGGCACAACCGACCCTGAGCCGGCGGTCATACCGCCAGGGCCGCAGAGCAAACCGCCCTTCGGGGCGGTTTTTGCGTTCAGCGAGCCATCTCGGGGCTCGGCCTGTGTCGTGTCGAGGGTGCTGTAATCGACCCTTTCCCACGGCCATCGAGGCGCCCCATTGAAGACCGTCCTGTTGTTCGTCGTCACCGCCATCGCCGAGATCGTCGGGTGTTATCTGCCCTATTTGTGGCTGACGAAGGGCGGGTCCGCCTGGCTGCTGGTGCCAGCTGCGCTGTCGCTGGGCCTCTTCGCCTGGCTGCTGACATGGCATCCCTCGGCCGCGGGCCGTGTCTATGCCGCCTATGGCGGTGTCTACATCGCAGTGGCACTGGCCTGGCTGTGGGCCGTGGACGGGGTCCGGCCCAGCGTGTGGGATGTCGCCGGGGTCGTCGTCAGCTTGATCGGCATGGCGCTGATCGCGTTTCAACCCCGCGCTGCGTAGGGCCTGTTCACTCTCCACAAGGCCTGCAAGCCGTCGTCGAGACCATCCTCGATGTGAATGCCATCGGATGGGGTACAGCTGGCATTGAGGTTGCCACGCTATGGGGCGTGCGATGGGGAAAGCGTCCTCCCACCGCGCTGCGATACCAAGCTACGCACGGACGTATAGACGAGCTTCTCGGCTTCAGACCCTGGATCGCGATGTCTTCATTGACCATTCGTCTCCTTGTTCTGGCAGCCTTCCAGAAGACATAGAGCACAGCTCTTCGGTACGAAGACGTCGATGGCATGAGGCCAGATCGGTTGCGGTGCATGCCGAGCGCCGCAACAGGCACGCTCCGAAAAATCGGCTTTGCCGTTTGACAAGTCCGTGACGAACCCATACAGTCAATTCAAATTTTAGGAAATCATTTCCGATTATCGGAAACACAACCACTGTGCAGATGAAGCAGGCCACCGTGAAAAAGTCCGATGCAGTTGTCGCCGCCAGCGAATCGGCGGCCTCCAAGGATCTGAGCCTTTCGGTCCTCAAGGCCTCGCAACTGCTGAAGGTGATCGGCAACAGCGAAAGCGGCTGCACGCTGACCGAGGTGGTGAAGGCCACGCGGCTCGGGACCACCGTCTGCCATCGGATGCTGGCCACGCTGGAGCACGAGCGGTTCCTGGAAAAGGATGGACCCACGGGGCGCTACCGCCTGGGGCTGGGCATCCTGAGCATGGCGCACAAGGTGATGAGCCGCCATCCGCTGGCGGTGCACACGGCCGCGCTGGTGGCCGATGTGATCCGGCACACCGAGGACATCGCGCTGCTCATGGTGCTCGACGGAGACGAGGTGCTTTGCATCGACCGCAAGGAGGGTGCCTATCCGTTGCGCTCGTCCGGCACACAGGTCGGGACCCGTCTCCCGCTCCACTGCGGAGGTGGGCCGCTGGCCATCCTGACGTTCTCGTCGGACGAATTCATCGCCCAGTACCTGAAGACCCATGCGCTGGCGAAACGCACGGAGCGAACCATGACCGACCCTGCGCTCGTGCTGGCCGAAATCGCCAAGGCACGCAAGCGCGGCTACACGGTGGGCAACCAGGATCTGTTCGAGTACGTGGTCGCGATCGGGGTGCCGATCTTCGGGCCCGACGGTGCGCTGCTGGGTGCCTTGAGCATCGGCGGCGTCGAGCAGCGCTACGACGCCAAACGCATCCGCGAGGTCGGCGAGTGGCTCGTGGCCGCGGCGCGCAAGGTTTCCCTGGGTCTCAACTGATTTTTCGACATCGCTTCAACGCTAGGAGAGTGGAAATGAACAGGTTCTCTATTGCCGCCGGTGTGGCCATCTTGTCCGCAAGTCTCGCCGGGTCGGCACTCGCGCAGAAGAGCGCAGACACGCTGCGCTGGGCCAGCACGGCTTCCATCACGGCAGTCGATCCGTACTTCAATGCGCATCGCGAAGCGATGATCGTCAACGGCCAGCTGGTCTGGGACACGCTGATGTACCGCGATCCGACGAGTGGCGAATACAAGCCTCTTCTGGCCAAGTCGTGGCGCTGGGCGGATGACCTGACGCTGGAGGTCACCCTGCGTGACGACGTGAAGTTCCATGACGGCATCGGCCTCACGGCCGACGATGCGGTCTACACGTTGAACTACGTGTCGGACCCGAAGAACAAGGTCAACGTCCAGAGCAACGTCAACTGGATCAAGAATGCCGAGAAGACCGGCCCCTACACCTTCAAGCTGAATCTGAAGGCACCGTTTCCACCGGCGTTCGAATACCTGTCGAGCCTGATCGCGATCCTGCCCAAGGACTTCTTCGGCGCCGGCGGCGTGGCCGGCGGCAACGGTCGCCTGGTGGGCACCGGGCCTTACCGCATCACCAAGTTCGTGCCGGGTGCGACCATCGACGTCGAGCGGTTCGATGGCTACTTCGCCGGCAGCCCGAAAGGCAAGCCCGCGATCAAGAAGATCCAGTACCGGGTGGTGCCCGACAGCGCGACGCAGATGGGGGACCTGTTGAGCGGTGGCCTGGACTGGATGTGGTACGTGCCGGCCGACCAGGCCAAGCGCCTCGGCAGCGTGAAGAACGTGAGCGTGCAGGCCGCCGAGACCATGCGGTTCAGCTTCCTGTCGATCAACACGCGGGAGATGGCCACGCCCAATCCGATGCTGAAGCCGAAGGTGCGCGAGGCCATTGCGCACGCGGTCGACCGTGCCAAGCTGGCCCAGTATGTGATCGGCGCCGGCTCGAGCGTGCCGCTCGCGGCCTGCTTCAAGACGCAGTTCGGCTGCCGCCAGGATGTGGCGCAGTTCAAGTACGACCCGGCTTTGTCGAAGAAGCTGCTTGCCGAAGCGGGTTACCCCAACGGCCTGACGATCGAACTGGCGGCCTTCCGCAACCGCGACTGGACCGACGCCGTGGCGGGTTATCTGAACGCGGTGGGCATCAAGACGAACATCACGTTCCTGCAGTACGCCGCCGCCTATGAAAAGGTCACCAACAACACGGCGCACGTGTACCTGGGCGACTGGGGTTCGTATTCGATCAACGACGCGTCCGCGATCCTGAACAACTTCTTCACGCTGTCGCAGAACGACATGGCGCAGGACAAGGAACTCGCGGGCTGGCTGAACACGGCGTCCGGCACGGTGGATGCCAAGGTCCGCAAGACCAACTACGACAAGGCGGTCGCCAAGATCGCGTCCGAGGTCTATTGGGTGCCGCTCTGGGTCCATCCCGTGGTCTACGCCAATTCGGCCGATCTCGAGTTCCGCGCGTTCGCCGACGAGAACCCGCGCTTCTTCCTGGCGCGCTGGAAGTAAGCACCTCCGCCGTACCCCTGCACCGCACCGCCTGCCGCCATGTGGATCTACTCCTTGAAACGCCTGTTGGTGGGCATCCTGGTGATGCTGACCATCTCCGTGCTGAGCTTCGGCCTCACCAACGCCGCGATGGATCCGGCGCTGGCGATCGCGGGCAACGGGGCGACGGCGGCCGATATCGAGACGATCCGCACGTCGTACGGCTTCGATCAGCCCGTGACCACGCGCTATGCACGCTGGTTGCGGTCGGCGCTGGGCGGTGATCTTGGAGATTCGTTCCGCCAGAAGAGGCCGGTGGTGCAGGTCATCGCCGAACGCTTGCCGGTGACGCTGATCCTGGGCCTGGGCGCACTGGTCTTTGCCGTGTTGCTCGCCATCCCGCTCGGGATCGCGGCCTCCCTGAAACCCAACTCGTGGATCGACCGCTTCGCCATGGCGCTCGCGCTGGTCGGCCAGGCCATGCCGACCTTCTGGTTCGCACTGCTGGGCATCGTGGTCTTCAGTGTCACCCTGGGCTGGCTGCCAGCCTCGGGCGTCAGCAACTGGAAGGGCTACATCCTCCCGGCCGTGGCACTGGGCTACTACGCGGCACCGACGCTGATGCGGCTGACCCGCGCCGGCATGCTCGAGGTGCTGGAGGCCGACTACATCCGCACGGCCAGGGCCAAGGGGCTCAGCCGCTTCACGGTGGTCGTGAAGCATGCGCTGCGCAACGCGATCCTGCCGGTCGTCGCGGTGGCGGCCGTGCAGTTCGGCTTCATGCTGGGCGGCTCGGTCGTCATCGAGACGATCTTCGCGCTGCCCGGTGTCGGTTACCTGGCGTGGGAGTCGATCTCCCTGTCCGATCTGCCCGTGGTCCAGGCGATCGTGCTGATGGTGGCGGTGCTGTACGTTTTGCTGACGCTGCTGTCCGACATCCTCAACGCATGGCTGGATCCACGCATCCGCATCTCCTGAACCGCAACCCCACAACCGACGATGAAGGCCTTCACCCTTGGCAAGGATGCGTACGCCGATGCGCACCGTTCGCGGATCGGCGCATGGCGCCACGCTCTCCCGTGGAAGCGCATGCGCGCGCATACCGGTTTCACTTTCGGCCTGGTGGTGCTGCTGGTCATGGTCCTGGCGGCGGTCTTCGCGCCGTGGATCGCACCGCACGACCCGCTGGTGCAAGACATCGTGAACAAGCGTGTACCACCGATCTGGTACCAGTGGTTTGCCGACGACGCGCAAGCGACCTGGGACCACGTGCTGGGCACCGACAAGCTGGGCCGTGACTATCTGAGCCGGCTGATCTACGGTGCGCGCATCTCGCTGGTCATCGGCTTCTCCACCGCATTGATCTCCGGCATCATCGGCACCACGCTCGGCGTGGCGGCCGGGTACTTCGGCGGGCGGGTGGACATGGTCGTCTCATTCCTGATCACGACGCGGCTGGCGTTGCCCGTGGTGCTGGTGGCGCTGGCGATCGTGGCGCTGCACGGCAGCTCGCTGCTGATCATCATCCTGGTGCTGGGCTTCCTGTTGTGGGACCGGTTCGCAGTGGTCATGCGTTCGGTTACGCACCAGGTGCGGTCGCTGGAGTACGTGACCGCGGCCCGCGCGATCGGCTGCTCGACCCCCCGGATCATCCTGACCGAGATCCTGCCCAATGTGCTGAGTTCGTTCATCGTGATCGCCACGATCGAGATGGCCAACGCCATCCTGTTCGAGGCCGCGTTGTCATTTCTGGGCTTGGGTGTGCAGCCGCCGAACCCGTCGTGGGGCCTGATGCTGTCCGAGGCCAAGGAGGACATCTTCTTCTCGCCATGGATGATCACGATCCCGGGCATGGCGCTGTTCGTGCTGGTATTCGCCATCAATCTGCTGGGCGATGGCATCCGCGATCTGGCCGCACCGAAAGGCCGCTCATGAACGCCTTGCTCGAGGTCCGCGACCTGCGCGTCACGATCCCGCTCGATGAAGGCGTGCTGCGTCCCGTGCGCGGGATCAGTTTCTCGGTCGGCAAGGGAGAGACGCTGTGCGTGGTCGGCGAGTCCGGCTGCGGCAAGTCCCTGACGTCGTTGTCGCTGATGGGCCTGCTGCCCTCGCGTGCGCAGGTGGAGGCGACCACGCTGCGCTTTGCGGGCGAAGATCTGCTGAAGCTTTCGGATGTGCAGATGAACTCGATCCGTGGCAACCGGATGTCGATGATCTTCCAGGAGCCGATGACCAGCCTCAACCCGGCCTACACGGTCGGCAACCAGCTGGAGGAGGCCTACCTGCGCCACCACCGCGGCCGCAAGCGCGAGGCCCGGGAGCGCGCCATCTACCTGCTGGAGAAGGTTGGCATCACCGGGGCTGCGGAACGGCTGGGCCAGTATCCGCACCAGCTGTCTGGCGGATTGCGCCAGCGGGTGATGATCGCGATGGCGCTGATGTGCGGGCCGCAGCTGATCGTCGCCGACGAGCCCACGACGGCGCTCGACGTGACGGTGCAGGCGCAGATCCTGCGTTTGCTGAAGGACCTGCAGCGCGAGTTCGGCATGGCCTTGATCCTGATCACGCACGACCTCGGCGTGGTGGCACGCATCGCCGACCGCGTGGCGGTGATGTATGCGGGCGAGATTGTCGAGACCGGTACCGCGCACGAGGTCTTCGGGCATCCGCTGCACCCCTACACGCAGGGCCTGCTCGACTGCATCCCGATTCCCGGGCGCATCGAAGCAGGGCAGCGGCTGGGGTCGATCCCCGGCATCGTCCCGTCCCTGCTGGGCACGCTGGACGGATGCGCATTCTCCAACCGGTGCCGGTTCGCGCAGCCGTCCTGCCAGGCCGGCCAGGTGCCCGAACGCAGCCCGTCGCCCGGCAATCTGTACCGCTGCCTGTACGAGCCGGCCGAGCGTCAGTCCGGTATCAACGCCCTGGAGCAGGAGCTGCCACGCAGCCCCGGCGTCGGTGTGCGCCCCGCCGACCTGTCCAAGGCGATTCCGCAGATCGGATCGACCCCGCTGCTGCAGGCGCAGGACGTGGTGCGCAGTTTCGCGCTGCCGGGCCGGTTCTTCGGTCCCAAACGCACGTTGCGGGCGGTGAACGGCGTGAACCTGCGTGTGATGCGGGGCGAGACGCTGGCGCTGGTCGGCGAATCGGGGTCCGGCAAGACCACGCTGGCGCGCATGCTGCTCGGCCTGCTGGCACCCAGCTCCGGCCAGATCCTGTTCGACGGCGCGCCGCTGTCGGGGCTGGACCGCATCGCCACGGCGCGCCGGGTGCAGCCGATCTTCCAGGACCCGTATTCGTCGCTCAATCCACGCAAGACCATCGCCTCCATCATTTCGCTGCCGCTGCGCGTGCACGGGATCGGCGACGCGGCCACACAGGCCCGGGCCGTGCGCGACATGATGGAGCAGGTGGGCTTGTCGCCACGTCTGGCGGACGTGACGCCGAACCAGTTGTCGGGCGGCCAGCGGCAGCGCGTGGCCATTGCCCGGGCCTTGATCGTCAAGCCCGAACTGGTGATCTGCGATGAACCCACTTCGGCGCTGGACGTCTCGGTCCAGTCGCAGATCCTCAACCTGCTGCAGGACCTGCAGAAGGAGCTGGGCCTCACCTATCTGCTGATCACGCACAACCTGGCGGTGGTCGAGCACATCGCGACGCGGGTGGCGGTGATGTATCTCGGCCGCATCGTGGAGGAGACCACCGCGTCCTCGCTGTTCAGGCAGCCGCGGCACCCCTACACCCAGGCCCTGCTCGAATCCGTGCTGACGCCCCAGCCCGGCCTGGGCCTGCCGCAGGACCGGCTGGGCATCGCCTTCGCCGACCCGATGAACCCGCCGTCCGGTTGCCACTTCCATCCGCGCTGCGCGGCGCGCATGGACATATGCAGCAGCCAGGCACCGGTGCGTGCACTCGACGGCGACACCGTGGTGGAGTGCCATCTTTATTCGACCGGTGCCGCTCCCCGCGCCGCCGTGGCGCGCGAAACCCCCATTCTTCTAGGAACCTGAGATGACAAAACAGAAAAAGGCCATGGTCGTCACGGCCCAGCCGGAGGCCACGGAGGCCGGTGCCGACATTCTGAATGCCGGCGGCAACGCCGTCGATGCGGCGATCGCGGTTGCGCTGGTGCAAGGGGTCGTCGATCCGCTGATGACCGGCATCGCCGGGTTCGGCAGCATGGGCCTGTACATGCCGTCGCGCCAGCACCATGAATACATCGATTTCCACGCGCCGGCACCGGGCAGGACCCGGCCCGACATGTGGGAACACCTGGTGGAAGCCGAGGCGCGCGACGGCTACGGTTTCGTGCTGAAGGGCCGCGTGAACGACATCGGCCACCAGTCGATCTGCGTACCGGCATCGCTGAAGGCCTACCACCAGGCGCACCGCCAGCACGGCGTGCTGCCCTGGGCAGACATCGTGCAGCCTGCGATCGCGTGGGCCGAGAGGGGGTGGCTGGTCCGCCCGCACGTGCACTACTTCTGGTCCGACGACGGGCAGATGGGGCGCGCGCCGACCACGGAGCGCATCGCCTATTCCGCCAGCGGACGCCGCATGTACTGCCGCGAAGACGGGTCGCCCAAGCGTGTGGGCGATCTGGTGCGCAACCCCGACCTGGCGAACACGCTGTCGTTGATCGCGCAGGGCGGTGCCGACGCGTTCTACCTCGGACCCATCGCCGACCGCATCGTCGCCGACATGGAGGCGCATGGCGGGCTGCTGTCGCGCGAGGATCTTGCGGCCTACCAGCCCGTCACGTCGCGGCCGCTGTGGGGCGACTACCGCGGCTACAAGGTGTCGACCAACCAGCCGCCCGGTGGCGGCGTCATGCTGCTGGAGATGCTGAAGATCCTGGAGCAGTTCGACCTGCGCAGCATCGGGCACAACAGCACCGAATACATCCGCGTGGTCGCCGAGGCGATGAAACGCGCGACCATCGACAAGGACCTGCATGTCGGCGACCCCGCCTTCGTCGACGTGCCAGTGGCGCGCCTGATCTCGCAGGAGTACGCGCAGTCCGTGGCGCAGCAGATCCGCGATGGCGCCAAGGCCAGCGTCACCCGCATCAACAGCGGCAGCCCGAGCAAGGACACCACGCAGGTCTGCGTGATCGACGGCGATGGCAACTGCGTGACCATGACCCATTCGCTGGGCATGCCGTCCGGCGTCATCACCGACGGCCTGGGCTTCATGTACAACGGCTGCATGGCCGTCTTCGATCCGCGCCCCGGCCGCGCGGGTTCGCTGGCGCCGGGCAAGTCGCGGTTCAGTTCGATCTGTCCATCGATCGTCTTCAAGGACGACAAGCCTTGCCTGGTGATCGGTGCCCCGGGTGCCACCCAGATCGCGATGGGCGTGCTGCAGGCGTGCCTGAATGTGCTCGATTTCGACATGACGATGACCGAAGCGGTCAGCGCACCGCGGTTTTCCGCCACCAGCAACGCCATCGACTTGTCGAACCGCGTGCCCTTCGGTGTCGAGCGCGAACTGGTGGCGCAGGGCTACGAGACCATTCGCAGCGCCTACACCTTCGGCTTCGCGGCCGTGCACGGCGTGCGTGTCGATGGTAACCGGCTCGACGGAGGGGCGGATCCCGGCCATGACGGAACCGCGATGGCGGTGACGCTCTAGGGCGCAGGCCCGATGACTATTCCCTTTGACAACGCGATGGAGAACCCCATGAATGTCCAGGCCCTGATCGACGGCGAACTCGTCCTCGGCGACCACACCCCCGAAGCCATCCTCGATCCGGCGACGGGTCGCACCATCGCGACGGTCAACGAATGCTCGCCGGAGCAGATTGCGTCGGCCGTGCGGGCGGCCCAGAGCGCACAGCGCGCCTGGGCCGCCACCGTGCCGCGGGAACGGGCCGCGGCGCTGCTGGCGATCGCCGACCATCTGGAGGCGAACGCGGCGGCGTATGCCGAACTCGAATCCCTCAACTGCGGCAAGCCGCTGCACCTGGTGCTGGCCGACGAGCTGCCCGCCGTGGCCGATGTGTTCCGTTTCTTCGCCGGCGCGATCCGCTGCATGCCGGGATCTGCCGCTGGCGAATACCTTCCCGGCCACACCAGCATGATCCGCCGCCAGGCCGTGGGGGTCGTGGCCTCCATCGCGCCGTGGAACTACCCGTTGATGATGATGGCGTGGAAGATCGCTCCGGCCATCGTGGCCGGCAATGCCGTGGTCCTCAAGCCGTCCGAGATGACGCCGCTGAGCGCGCTCAAGCTGGCGTCTTTCGTCGCGGGGCTGCTGCCGCGTGGCGTGCTCAACGTCGTGACGGGGCGCGGCGCGTCGGCGGGCCAGGCTCTGATCACCAACCCGCGCGTGCGCATGATCTCGTTGACGGGAGACGTCGGTACGGGGCGCCACATCCTCGCGGCCGCCACGGCCGGCATCCAGCGCACGCACCTCGAACTCGGCGGCAAGGCACCGGTCATCGTGTTCGACGACGCGGACATCGATGCGGTGGTGCAGGCGGTGCGCGCGTTCGGCTTCTACAACGCCGGCCAGGACTGCACCGCGGCCTGCCGCCTGTACGCTGGCCCCAAGGTGTACGAACGCCTGGTCGCCGATCTCGCCGGTGCGGTCAGCGGCATCCGACACGGCCTGCAGCACGACACCGCGACCGAGCTGGGGCCGCTGATCTCGGCCCGGCAGCGCGAGCGGGTGCAGGGTTTTGTCGAGCGGGCAGAAGCGCTGCCGCACACCGAGGTGGTCTGTGGTGGCAAGCCGATTGCCGGCGACGGCTTCTTCTACGCGCCGACCGTGGTCGCCGGTGCGCTGCAGGACGACGAGATCGTGCGCCGCGAAGTCTTCGGCCCGGTCGTGTCGGTCACCCGCTTCACCGACGACGACGAAGCGGTGCGCTGGGCCAACGACTCTGACTTCGGCTTGGCCTCGTCGGTGTGGACACGCGATGTCGGCCGCGCGATGCGTGTGGCGGCGGAGCTCGAGTACGGCTGCACCTGGATCAACACCCATTTCATGCTGGCCAGCGAGATGCCGCACGGCGGCATGAAGCAGTCGGGCTATGGCAAGGACATGTCGATGTACGGGCTGGAGGACTACACGACCGTGCGCCACGTGATGGCCAAGCACGACCGTTAGGACACGGGCATGCTGATCACCGGGATCAAGAGCCGGCCGGTCTACGACCTGTTGCATCCGCTGCCGGGCGGGTTGCGGCATGTGGTCGCAGGGCAGGGCAGTGGCGGGGCCGCCATGCTGCGCCTGCTGGGCGACATGGGGCCCGAGGACCTGCGCAGGACCACCCTGATGTACGCGACCGAGTCGTTCTCCGGTAAGAGTTTCCTGGCCGAACTGCAGGCCTGGCAGGTTCAGGCACTCCATGTGCGCGACAGCAACCAGGCACTCATCGAGGCGCTCGACCAATTGCTGGGCGAAGCCACGATGGGGCTGCGGCTGTATCTCGCAGGCTCGGAGAGTTTTCTCGGGCGCGCGATGCAGGCGGCGACCGCGTTCGACCTGAACCGCGACGAGGTCTTGCGGGAACACTCCGGCACCCTGGTCCGCCGCGTCTGGTGCGTGCATTGCGATACCTACACGGAGAACGTCACGCGGCGTGTGTTCGAGTGCCGGGGTTGCCAGCGCACGCTGGTCGTGCGCGACCATTATTCGCGCCGTCTCGCGGCGTTCCAGGCCGTCAAGGCCGATGCCGAGGTGCCGGGGGAGTTTCCGGCCGCCGTGGAGCTGGACACATGAGCGGGCACGGAACGCTGCAGGTACGTGTGGCGCGGATCGACGCGCTTACCCCGGACATCAAACGTTTCACGCTGACCGCGCCCGACGGGCGCCACCTGCCGCCGTTCTCCGGCGGAAGCCACGTGGTGGTGATGATCCCGCAGGCGGACGGCAGCTTGCGCAACCCGTATTCGCTGATGAGTTCGCCGTACGACGGCAGCGCCTACCAGATCGCCGTGCGGCGCGCCGAGCTGGGCCGTGGCGGGTCCCGCGCCATGCACCACAACGTGCGCGAAGGCGACGTCCTCACGATCACGCCGCCCGTCAACCTGTTCCCGCTGGTCAAGCAGGCCCGCCTGCATCTGTTCATCGCGGGAGGCGTCGGCATCACGCCGGTGGTGTCCCAGCTGGAAGAGTTGCGCCTGACCCGGCGCCCGTTCGAGCTGCACTATGCGGTGCGGGGCGCGGCCCATGGGCGGCTTGGAGAAGAGCTGCAGGCGGTACACGGCGAGCAGGTGCGCGTGTACCGCGGCGACGCGGGCGAGCGCATCGACATCGCCGGCGTGCTGGCATCGCGGCCGCTGGGAACCCATGTCTACGTGTGCGGGCCCGACGGCATGATCACGGACGTCCTCGCGGCGGCGCGCCGACTGGGCTGGACGGACAGCCACGTGCACTACGAGCGATTCCTGGAGCAGAGCGCGGGCGGCGAGCCGTTCTCGGTGACGCTGGCCCGCAGCGGTATCACGGTGCAGGTGTCGCCGGAGCAGAGCCTGCTCGAGGCAGTCGAAGCCGCCGGCCATGAGATCCCCTATCTGTGCCGGGGTGGCGCCTGCGGGCATTGCGAAAGCGACATCCTGGAGTGCGATGGCGAAGTGCTGCACAGCGACGACTGGCTGTCCGAAGAAGACAAACGCACCAACCGGAAGATCATGCCCTGCGTTTCGCGCGCAAGGTGCAGTCGGCTGGTGATCGATCGATGACGAAAGGGAGTAGCCCGATGGCAGAAGCCGCCACCATCCAGTCCCGTGCCGATGAGACCTACCGGGACGACTACACCTATGCGAACAGCCCGGAATGCATCGCACGGGCGCCGTTCCCGTTTCCGGACGACAGCTACATGTACTCGATGAATCTCGAGCCCCATGTGTCGGTGGGTGACAAGGCGCTGCGCGCCGCGTTCGACATCGACGAGCACTACATCAGCGAATGCCGCGACCGCGCCATCACGCTGGAGAAGGATCCGGGCATGCACTACGTGTCCGCGCCGCACATGATGCAGGCCCAATGGGATCTGCTGGAACTCATCATGGAGTCGTACGCGCGGGACTATCCGGACCACTTCAGTCTGCACAAGGAGGGCGCCCGCTGGCACTGGACCAACCGGCTGCTGGGCATCGACGACCATTTCACGTTCGGCGATCCGTCGACACTGCCCTACGAGCCGATGGAGTACGTGACGCGGCAGGCCCAGGGTGACTGGGTGCTGCAGGAAGAGCGGGACGGCATGCTGTACTGGGGCGCGGGCATCGCGACGCAGCGCGCCGACTATTCGCTGCGCTTCAACCTGGGCATGAGCTGGGACGAGTTCCACGGGCCGGTGCCGCTGGTCAAGGAAATCGGCATGCTCGACCGGGCACTGAAGTTCCTGCTGCGTCTGCGCACCGGCCACCCGGTGCGGCGCCTGAACTGGTCATTGACCGTGTACCCTCGGCTGGAGGTCTCTGCCGAGAGCCTGCCCGAATGGGCGCCCGATCGCACCATCGTCACCGCGGAAAACGCCGGCCAGCTGGTGTATCTGCGGATCGAGCTGCAGCCCTTGCACCGCCTGCCACGCAGCAACGCCATCGTGTTTCCGATCCGCACCTACCTGCTGAGCCTGCAAGACATCGCGACCCACCCGGCCTGGGCCCGGCGCATGCACCGCGTGCTGAAGACGCTGGACCAGCAACTGGTCGACTACAAGGGTTTCAGCCGTTACCGTGATGCCGCGGTCGCATGGCTTTCTAAATACGACGACGGCGCTGGCGGACATGCCGGCTGAACCCGCTGCCGTCGACCGTGACGCCGAACAGCTGCGCGCGCTGGGCTACAGCTCCGAGTTCGATCGCAGCATGAGCCTGTGGGAGAACTTCTCCCTCGGCTTCACCTATCTCTCGCCGGTCGTCGGCGTCTACACCTTGTTCGGTGTATGCCTGGTTGCCGGCGGCCCACCGATGTTCTGGTCGTATCTGCTGGTGGGCGCCGGCCAACTGCTGGTGTGCCTGGTGTTCGGCGAGATCGTGTCCCAGTTTCCGATCTCCGGCGGTGTGTACCCGTGGGCCAGAAGACTGGTGGGACGGCGCTGGGCCTGGATGGTCGGCTGGGTCTATGGGTGGGCACTGTGCGCGACGATCGCCGGTGTCGCGCTGGGGGCCGGTCCTTATCTGGCAGCGATGCTGGGCCTGCAGCCCGGCGCGCTGACCAACGTCGTCGTGGCACTCGTGCTGATCGTGCTGTCGACCTCGCTCAACCTGGTCGGCACGCAGCTGCTGGCGCGCGTCGCCATGTTCGGTTTCCTGTGCGAGCTGGTGGGGGCCATCCTGGTCGGTGGTTATCTGCTGCTGTTCGAACGCCACCAGTCCTTCGGTGTGTTGTTCGACACGTTCGGCATCACGGTGAACGGTTCGTACCTGCCGGCATTCTTTGCCGCGGCGCTGGCCGGGCTGTTCCAGTACTACGGTTTCGAGGCGTGCGGCGATGTGGCCGAGGAAACCCCGAACCCCGGCCGGCAGATCCCCAAGGCCATGCGCATGACGATCTACATCGGCGGCGCGGCCGCGATGTTCGCCTGCCTGGCGCTGGTGCTGGCGGTGCCGGACATGGCGAAGGTGCTTTCCGGTCAGGACGCCGATCCGGTCGCGACGATTCTGGCCAACGCCTTCGGCCCCACCGGCTCCCGGCTGGTGATGGCCGTCGTCATGGTGTCCTTCGTCTCATGTGTGCTCAGTCTGCAGGCCGCAGCCAGCCGCCTGCTGTTTGCGTTTGCACGAGACCAGATGATCTTCGGCAGCCAGGCGCTGACGCGTCTTTCGTCGACGCAGGTTCCTGCGCGCGCCTTGCTGGTGAGTGGCCTGGTGCCTGCCGCCATCGTGAGCGCCAGCCTGTGGATGGCCGACGCGGTGGCCACCGTGGTCGGATTCGCGGCCATCGGCATCTACTTCGCGTTCCAGATGATCGTCGTGGGGGCGCTGTTTGCCCGCACCAGAGGGTGGAAGCCGTCCGGGCAGTTCACGCTCGGCGCGTGGGGGCTGCCGGTGAACCTGGCGGCGCTCGGCTATGGTCTTTCCGCGATGCTCGACATGCTCTGGCCGCGAACCGCCGGCGCACCCTGGTATCTGGACTACGCGATGCTGCTCACGACGTTCGTCGTGGTGGTCGTGGGCTGGTTGTACATGCAGATCGGCAGGCCCCATGCACGGTGCAACGCGCCCGAGGCGGATGCCTGGACAACCAGGCAGACCTGATGCCGCGGAGGATATGTCGGAATCGAGCCGCGAGGCAAGCGGCCCCATGGGTGTGAGGCGGAGCTGATCTCCGTGCATCCAACGCATATCGCTTCAAGTGCGTCGGCATCTCCATCTCTTTGCGTCCGTCAATCCCTCGTTCGCGGGAGTTGTGGATGTGCACCAGAACGTTGGCGAACGCGCCCGAAACCTAGAATGCCTCGCGCCAGTGTCGAGTCGAGAGCAACAACAACAGGAGATGGCCGGGCAATGTCGGAACCACGCACCTACGTGTTCATGAGTGAATTTGCGGACGACCAGGGCGGCATGGCCAAGCTGGTTGCCGTGGTGAGCAAGCCTCCCCAACCGCTGCATCTCGTCGCCATGGCCCAGGACCTGATGCGGCCGAAGTGGTATTTCGGCAAGGACGGGCGCGAAGTCCGCACCGCGGTCATCCGGAATGTGAAAGATGAAGTCGTGCGCTCGGAGTCGCACTGGCTCTTCCTGAAGGCCGACACCGCGGAAGAGCTGCAGCAGCAGGGCTGCAGCAGGATGCTGAAGGCGGCGCGGCGCTGGGAGGCGGCCGTATGGCTGGGGGTGCTCAAGCAGGATCCCCACATGCTGCGCCTGGCCGCCTGATGTCCTCGGCTCGGGTCTACTCGGCCTTGATGTTGTTGTCTTTCACCACCTTGCCCCAGCGCACGGTCTCGGTCTGCATCCATTCGGCCATCTGCTGACGCGTCATGTCCGATGGCTCGGAGCCCAGCTCCTGCAGCCGCTTGGCGACGTCGGGCCGGGCCACGATGCGCTGCACGGCCGACTGCAGTTTGTCGAGCACCGCCGGTGGCGTGCCGGCCGGTGCCATCAGGCCCTGCCAGGAGCCGGTGACGAAGCCCGGGATCTGCGAGGCCACGGTCGGCAGGCCCGGGGTGGCGGAGAAGGGCTTGGCGCTGGTGACCGCGATGGCCTTGACCTTGCCGCCCTGTACCAGGGCGTTGGTGGCCAGCACGCTGGCCATCGCCGAGTCGATCTGGCCGCCGGCCAGGTCCTGCAGCGCCTGCGCGCCGCCCTTGTAGCCGATGACGTTGAATTCGAAGCCCCGGTTCTGCGCGAGCAGGATGCCGGCCAGCTGGCTGATGGAGGCCAGCGGCGTGCCGAAGCTCACGGGCTTGCCGCTCTTCTTGGCGTACGCGGCGAGCTCGTCGATGTTCTTCACCGGCAGGTCGTTCTTCACTACCAGCATGTGCGGCGAGAACGCCGGCATGGTGACGGGCGTCAGTTCCTTCAGCGGGTTGTAGGGGAGGTTGGGCGTGACGCTCGGGCCGATGGTCAGGTTGCTCATGTCCAGCAGTAGCAGGTTGTAGCCGTCGGGCGCCGACTTGGCGACGAACGCCGAGCCGATGTGTCCGTTGCCGCCGGCCTTGTTCTCCACGATCACCGGTTGCTTGAATTCCTCGCCCAGCTCCTTGGCCAGCAGGCGCCCCAGCACGTCGGAGGTGCCGCCCGCGGGGTTGGGCACGACGATGCGGATCATCCTGTTCGGGAACCCGCCCGCATCCTGCGCCTGCACGGGCAGCCACGCGCACGCGGCCAGCGCTGCGGCACCGATGCCGGCCATCGCGCGACGGCGCCCCGGTGGGGTGAAGGATGTCTGGTGTTCTTTCGTTGGCATGTTTGTCTCCTGATGTGTTGTGAGGGATGGGCGCTCAGGGCGCCCGGTAGATCACGTTGTCCGGCGGCAGTCCTTCCTGCAGCCGCTGGATGTTGCGGGCCATGAAGCCGTAGCGCCGCGCGAGCAGGGCAGGGGTGATGGCCGAGATGTGGGGCGTGGCG
This sequence comes from Pseudorhodoferax sp., assembly GCA_965279475.1. Classification (GTDB taxonomy): domain Bacteria; phylum Pseudomonadota; class Gammaproteobacteria; order Burkholderiales; family Burkholderiaceae_C; genus Pseudorhodoferax. The sequence continues at coordinate 3,804,688 of CBDIIA010000003.1, read as the reverse complement.
CGCACGTTCGGCAGCGTGTGCAGCGGCCAGCGGGACGGCGCCACCGGCGGCAGGCCCTTCTTCGGATACTGGTACCAGACGTCGAGCACCGCCCGGCCCAGGCGCTGCTGCGCCAGGGCCTCGTACAGCGCCTGTTCGTCCACGACCTCCGCCCGCGCCACGTTGACCAGCAAGGCCTGCGCCGGCAGCAGCCCCAGCTGGCCTGCACCGATGAGGCCGCGGGTGCCGTCGTCTAGCGGGCAGCACACGACGAGCACCTGGGCACGCGGCAGCACCGCGTCCAGCGAAGACACGGCGACGAACTCGTCGGCCAGGTCCGCCGCGCCCGGCCTGCCGCTTCGGGTCACGGCGATCACGTGCATGCCGAAGGCCCTGGCGCGGCGTGCGATCTCCTGGCCGATGTGGCCGAAGCCGAGGATGGCCACGGTCTTGCCGCTGGCCTCGTCATGCGGGGCGCGCGACGCATAGGCCGTGGCCCAGGCCTCGGCATCGAGGCGCGGCGGGTACTGCCACGGTTGGAGGTAGTGCTCCAGGATCGCGTGCAGGGTGAACTCGGCGATCGGCACCTCGTGGCCGTGCACGTTGCACACCACGGTGCCCGGCCGCAGTGCCTCGCAGGCAATCTGCTCCGATCCGGCACCGGGCACATGGAGCAGCCGGCAGTGCAGGCGCGCCGCTTCCTCCACGCCGATGGCGTTGCCGATGACCACGTCCGCGGCGACTTCGCCGGTGGCGGGAAAACTGTCCAGCGCATGGACCGTGTGCGCGGGGCCGAGCAAGGCCTGCAGGCGCGGCGCGTGGGGGGCGTGCAGGCCGATGATGGTGACTTGCATGGTCAACGGCTCTCCCGCACGATGAGCCCGGGCAGCTGCCTGAACCCGTCGTGCAGACGGGTTCCCAGCCCGGTGCCGGCTGGTGGTTGCGCCATGCCGTCGCCGATCACTGGCAGGTCCGTGACGATGTCGCGGTACCAGGTGGCCAGCGTGGCGCGCACCACCTCCTGGTAGATCGCCGTGGGCGCATGCAATGCCATGTGCAGCCCGGCCATCAGCGTGACCGGTCCCGTGCAGTCGTGGGGCGCCAGCGGGCGGTTGTAGGCCTGGGCGAGGGCGGCGATCTTGCGCCCCTCGGTGAAGCCGCCGCACCAGGCCAGGTCCAGCATCACCACGTCGAGCGCATCGTGCGCCAGCAGGTCGCGGAAGGGGCGCAGGCCGCCCAGCGTCTCGCTGCCGCAGACCGGCACCCGCGTGCGGCGGCGCAGATCCACCAGGCCGGCCACGTCGTCCATCTTGCACAGCGGGTCTTCGACCCAGAACACGTTGTACTCCTCCAGAGCCTGGCAGATGCGCAAGGCCGAGTGGCCGCCGAACAGGCTGTGCAGCTCGCACATCACCTCGATCCGGTTGCCGACGGCTTCGCGGATCAGGCGGAAGGGTGCGAGGCCTTTCTCCAGATCCGGCAGGCTGATCAGATGGCCGTTGCTGGCGGGAGCGTAGACGTCGAACGGCCAGATCTTCATGGCCTTGTAGCCCTCGCTCAGCAGGCTCCTGGCGAGCGCACCGGCATCGCGCATGAAGGCCACCTGGTCGTCGTAGGGCCCGGCCGCTTCGTCGCCGGCGCCGATGTCGCGGCGCTTGCCGGTGCTGTTGTAGGCGTAACCCGCGCAGGTGTTGTAGACCGGCACGCTCGGGCGCGAGCCGCCGCCCAGGGCCTGGTAGATGGGCACGCCCTGGCGCTGGCCGGCCAGGTCCCACAGCGCGATGTCGACGGCGCTGGCCGAGCGCACCTCGGTGCCCGAGCTGTTGAACCCCACATACGGGGTCAGCAGGCGGCGCGAGATGCCTTCGATATGGCGGGCATCCTGCCCCAGCAGCCAGGGGGCGAGTTCCTCGTGCAGGCAGGTCTCGACCGAGGCCGCGCCGCGGAAGGTTTCTCCCAGTCCGACAAGGCCGTCCTGGGTTTCGAGTTCGAGCCAGATCAGGCTGGGCCGGTCCGGCAGGCGGTAGGTGCGAAGGCAACGGATCAGGGACATGCGGTGTGCGGCAAGGTGGTCTGGGGTGCTCGGCCGGCGGTGGTCTTCACGCCCGGCCGGTGATGGGAGCGAGGTGGCGCATGTTCGGGCCGACCCTCGGGACTTGTCAATTTCAACATCCTGATGTCAGACAACTTGGCTATAGTGGCCTGAGACTTCAAGACCCGCCATGCCCACCACGCTGCTGACCGACACCGTCTATGAACAGGTGCTCGGCCTGATCCGACACGACAAGCTGCTCGCCGGCGACCGGCTGCCCGGTGAGCATGCGCTGGCGGCACGTTTCGCGGTGTCGCGGCCGGTCGTGCGCCAGGCGTTGGCGAGACTGCGCGCGGAAGGCCGGGTCGTGGCCCGGCACGGCGCAGGCCATTTCGTCGGGGAGGCGACGGTCGTGCAGAGGGTCGACTACGGGCCGCTCCAGGGCATTCCCGACGTGCGCAGTTTTCTCGAGTTCCGTTGCATCCTCGAAGGCGAGAGTGCGGCACTGGCGGCGCAGTCGCGGGACGCACGGCTGCGTGCCGCCATCACCACCCGGCGCAAGAGCATGGAGGCCGCAGCCTTGCGCGGAGATCCTGGCATCGACGAGGACATCGCCTTCCACGCCGCGATCGCCAGGGCCAGCGAGAACCGCTACCTGATGCTGACGATCGGCGGGCTGATGGAGCAGACCCGCGTGTCGATCCGCCTGGTGCGCGAGATGTCGCCGCAACCGCTGATGCACCGATGGCGCGACGTGCGGGCCGAGCACCTGCGCATCGACGAGGCCATCGCCGCGCGCGACCACGCCGCCGCGCGGGACGCGATGACGCAGCACCTGCGCAGCGGCATCGCGCGGCTGTTTCCGCGCAAGTCCTGACGCTGGCCGGCGCAGGCGCGATGCACCGGTCTGCACCGCGTAGGCAAGCCCCCTCGCGCTGCAATATGGGCAAGATTGCCCAAGCCCGACAGGCTCCTGGCATCGAAGAGACGCCCAGCCTCCCGCTGGTTGCATCGATCTCCGAGCCACTCACTACCCGCTGAAGGACTCGGCCATCGGCTCCCTGGTGGGCGCTGTCAGCACCCTGATCGGTGTGGGCGGCGGCGCCTACACGATGTTCTATTTCCTCGTGCATGGCCGCCAGATCAATGACTGCACGCTGGTCGCGAACTTCGTGGGAACGCCGATCTAGAATGCCGGCCCTTTGCCGCTCCCCATCCTCTGCCCATGCCCATCGTCATCAACGAAGAACTGAAAGCCTACATCGATCCACTGACACCGGATGAGCACCAGGCGCTGGAGCGCAGCCTGCTGGTCGAGGGGTGCCGCGATGCGCTGGTGCTGTGGGGCGACATCCTGGTGGACGGCCACAACCGCCACGGCATCTGCCAGAAGCACGGCCTGCCGTTCCAGACCGTGCAGAGCACGCGCTTCCAGTCGATCGAGGATGTGCATCTGTGGATGATCGACCAGCACCTGGGCCGGCGCAGCCTGTCGGACTACCAGCGCGGCGTGCTCGCGCTGAGAAAGAAAGACATCATGGCCGACCGCGGCGGCCGTGCCGTAGCGGCCACCGGTCCGGTGCAGGCGGATGCCGCCGATGCCCAGACCGCACCTGGCGCAGGGGCCGCGGCCGACGCACCAGCGGCACTGCCGGCGCCGGAACGGCTCAACAGCCGGGAGGCCGTCGCGAAGGCGGCCCGTCTCAGCAGCAGCCAGGTCGTGATGATCGAACGCATCCAGAAACAGGCGGCCCCCGAGCTGGTGGCGGCCGTCCGGTCGGGCACGATCTCGATCAACGCGGGCGCCGTCCTGGCGACCTTGCCTGCCGAAGAGCAGGTCGCTGCCGCCATTGCCGGCAAGGACGAGTTGAAGCAGGCCGCGAAACGCGTGCGCGACGCCCGGCGCAAGCCGCGCGACGAGGCCCCCGCAACGGACACGGATGCGGATGCGCCGGACCTCGTCGCGGCCCTGCGTCAGCGGGTGGCCGAACTGACGGCCGAGAACCAGGTCTTGCGCGAACAGCTGGCACAACTGCAGGCGCGCGCCGGGGCCTGAGGAGCGCCTGCACGGCTTACCTGCACGGCGTGGGCCGAGCCGTCGGCGCTCCGTCTCACGCGCGATCGTGCAGTCCATCGGGCGCGCCGATACAGTACGTGTGCGTCCGAACGGGGGGGCACGGGGTTGGGCCCGAAGACGGCTGCGGATATGCGTACAAACCCCATGCGGCAGCTCTGGCACGTCGGCCGCATTTGCACTATATTAGACCGACACGTCGGACTAATATAGCTGCAGAAGTCCGACGCACCCCAGAAAAGCGTTCCCCCAACTGTTCGCAAGGAGAGAGACATGTTCAAGCGATGGATCGGTGTGGCCGCGGTCGTCATGGTGGGCGCCGCCGCCCAGGCACAGACGACCGTGCTCAAGTATTCCAACTGGCTTCCGCCTGGCCAGGCGATGCGGGTGGAAGTGGTCGAGCCCTGGATTGCCGAGGTCGAGAAGGTGACCAACGGCCGCGTGAAGATCGACACCGCGCCCAAGGTCGTGGGCACGCTGCCGGCCCAGTTCGACGTGGCGCGCGATGGCCAGGCGGACCTGGTGATCTTCATCCCGGGCTACACGCCCAACCGGTTCGACCTGCTCGAGGTGCTGCAGCTGCCGTTCGTCAGCGACAACCCCGAAGTGCTGGCGCCGCTGGCCGACCGTTTCTACCGCAAGCAGCTGGCGTCGTACAACGAGTTCAAGGGCGTGCATCCGCTGTCGGTCTACGTCGTGTCGCCCGGGCAGGTCTTCAATTCGAAGCGCCCGCTGCGGACCGTGGCCGACTTCAAGGGGCTGAAGATGCGCAGCCCGCAGACCAGCGCCACCCAGGCGCTGACGCTGCTGGGTGCGGTGCCGATCTCCAAGCCGGTGAGCGAGACCTACGAGCTGCTGTCGTCCGGGGTCATCGACGGCACCTTCATGCCGCCCGAATCCATTCCCGCCTTCAAGCTCACTGAGCTTGTGCCCTACGCGACGATCGTGCCGGGCGCGATCTACAACACCGTGCTGGTGCTGGCCATCAACGAGGACAAATGGAAGTCGCTGCGCGCCGAAGACCGCGAAGCGATCACCCGTATCTCGGGCGATGCCTTCGCGCGCAACATCGGGCGCGCCTACGCCAACGGCGACAAGGCCGCGTTCGAGTTGATGCGCAAGGCCGGCAAGCCGGCCGAGACCTTCCCGGCCCCGGCGCTGGCCGAGATGAAGAAGGTGCTGTTGCCGATCGAGAAGGACTGGATCGAGAAGGCGAAGAAGAAGGGCGCCGCCGATCCGCAGAAGCTGATCGACCAGCTGCGCGCCGACGTCGCCGCCGCCAAGTAGGCTGCCATGTTCGGAAACCGTTCCGAAGGACGGCTCGCGCACATCCTGGAAGGGATCGGCGCGGCCTGCCTCGTGGTCCTCATGTTGACCGTGTTCGTCGACGTCGTCGGCCGCAATGTGCTGAACCGGCCGCTGCCATGGGGCACCGAGATCCTGGAGATCTTTCTGGGCGCGATGATCTTCGTGCTGTACCCGGTTCTGGCGCTGACGTTCGGCCACATCACCGTCGACCTCATCCCCATGCCGGCCGGCCTGCGCCGCTTTCAAAGGGCGCTCGGGGCGGCCATGGGCGCGGTGCTGTTCGCGCTCATCGCCTGGTGCCTCGCACGTCAGACGGTCCGTGCCGCCGGCTATGGCGAAAACACCCCGTTGCTCGGCGTGCCCATTGCGTGGCTGCTGGGCGGCATGGCAATGCTGTCCGTCGTGACTGCCATCGCCTTCCTGGTGGCGACCATGCTCGCGGCCGTCCGTCCGGCGCCCGCCAAGCCACTCGTGACCGAGGTGATCTGATGCTCGCGGCCTGCCTCGGTTTCCTGATCGCGTTCTCGTTCATCCTGTTCCAGGTCCCGATCGCCACGGCCCTGGGGCTCGTGGGGTTCGGCGGCTACGTGATGCTGAGCGGCCTGACCCCGGCGCTGAGCATGGTGGCGACGATCACGCGCGAAAGCACGATGTCGTACTCGCTGATCGTGCTGCCGCTGTTCGTGCTGATGGGCGACCTGATCGCCGGCGCCGGCATCTCGCAGGACCTGTTCCGCGCGGCACAAGCCCTCATCGGCCGGCGGCGCGGGGGCCTCGCGATGGCGACCGTGCTGGCCTGCGGCGCGTTCGGCGCGCCCTGCGGCTCCAGCGTGGCGACGGCCGCGACGATGGCCAAGGTGACGATCCCGCCGATGCGCACGCACGGCTATGCCGATTCGCTGTCGGCGGCGGCCGTGGCGGCCGGAGGAACCCTGGGCATCCTGATCCCGCCGAGCATCATCATGGTGGTCTACGGCGTGGCCACGCAGACGCACATCGGCATGCTCTATGCAGCGGGCATCATTCCCGGCCTCATCGCCACGCTGGGCTACATGGCGGCGGTCAAGTGGTCGGTGTGGCGCGATCCGTCGCTGGCACCGCTTGCCGAGAAGACCGACAAGCAGAACGTCTGGGAGCTGACCAAGGCGCTGTGGCCCGTGGTGCTGATCTTCGCGATCGTCATGGGCGGCCTGTACGGTGGGCTGTTCACTTCGGTCGAGGCGGCGGGCGTCGGGGCCGCGGCGTCGATGGCCTTCGCGATCGCCAAGCATTCGATGACCTGGGCGAAGATCTACGAGATCCTGGTCGACACGGCCCGGACGTCGACGATGATGTTCGCGATCATCCTGGGGGCGGCACTGTTCGGCGAGTTCGTCAACCTCACCGGCGTGCACGAGGGCCTGCTGAAGCTGGTGCAAGGTACCTCGCTGCCCCCGTTCGGCATCATCCTCGTCATCATCCTGATCTACCTGCTGCTGGGCAGCGTGCTCGAGAGCCTGTCGATGATCCTGCTGACGGTGCCGATCTTCTTCCCCGTGATCGTCAAGCTCGGCTACGACCCGGTATGGTTCGGCATCCTGATCGTGATGGTGGTCGAGGTGGGGCTGATCCACCCGCCGATCGGCATCAACCTGTATGTGATCCGTTCCATGATGCCGGAGATCCCGATGATGTCGATCGTGCGCGGCGTGATCCCGTTCATCGTCTCCGACATCGCCCGCATCCTGCTGATCGCCGCCGTCCCCGCGGTCGTGATGTGGCTCCCCCATTTGCTGTTCAAATCGGCCGCCGGATAGGGATACCTGAAGTGAGCGAACCTTCCCGCCTCCCCGCGGTCGACCTGTCCCCCGACAAGCTGGGGCCGCGGCTGGCCGGCTTCCTGCAGACGCAATGGGGCCGGCCGGTCCAGGTGTCCGCACTGCGGCGCTATCCGGTCGGCATGTCGTGGATCACGATCGGCTTCACGGCCACGCTGGCGGCTGCGGCCGGCCAGCCCGAGGAGGAGCGTGCGCTCATCCTGCGCGTGGGCGACCCTGCCGGCCTGCTGGCCCCGTACCGCGCGGAACCCGAGTACTTGGTGCTCACGGCGCTGGCCGGCATCGACGGGCTGCCGATTCCCCGGGCGCACGCGTTCAGCGACGACCCGGATGTGCTCGGTGCGCCCTTTCTCGTCACCGGCCGTGTCGAGGGCGACACGCCGATGCCCTGGAAGGGGCAGGACGCGGCGCGCGGCGAGGCGCAGAACCAGTCCCTCGGGTGCGACTTTGCCGATGCGCTGGGCGCGATCCATGCGTTCGACTGGCGCGCGACCCCGCTGCTGCGGCTGTGGGGCGGTGTAGATCCGAACACGATCGCGGCCGAGCAGACGGCCCTCTGGTCGCGGCACGCGGGCATTGGCAGCGCGCAGCCGCCGTCGCCGCAGATGCACTACGCGATGCGCTGGCTCGAACGCCACGCGCCCGTGGCCGAGCGCATCGCGATCGTCCATGGCGACTACCGCGTGGGCAACTTCCTGCAGCAGCACGGCCGCATCACGGCGATCCTCGACTGGGAGCTGATGCACGCCGGCGACCCGCACGAAGACCTGGCCTGGGCCGGGTTGCGCACCTTTGCCGCCGGCACGAACCGCATCGGCGGGATGATCGAACGCGATGCGTTCTATGCGCGCTACAGCGCGCTGGCGGGCTTCACGCCCAGGCCCGAGGTGGTGCGTTACTACGAGGTGCTGGTGCAGTTCAAGATGGCCGCGATGCTGATCGGCGCGGTGCGCCGCATCGAGTCGGGCCGGGCGCGCGACGTGCGCATGGCGGCCATGGGATTCCAGCTGGCGCCCACGATGCTCGAACTCAACCGCCTGATTGCGGAGGCGTCATGAACCAGTCGCTGCCCAAGCTCATCGACAGCATGCGCCGCGCACTGCGCGAGGAAGTCCAGCCCGAGCTGTCGACGGACCACGCCCGCTCGCAGCTGGCCGGCGTGCTCGACATCCTGGCCAAAGTCGAACGCATGCTCGCCTGGTCGCCCGACGTGCTGCGTGAGCAGCTCGGCATCCTGCGCAGCGGTGACGAGGCTGTCATGGCCCTGGCCGTGCGACACGGGGTGACCGCGCCGGCAACGGCTGCTGCAGTCACCACCACCGATGCGTCGATGACCCAGGCAGAGCTCGAGCAGGCCGTGCGTGCCGGCGAGCAACGCATCGCCCAGCTCACCGACTGGCTGTTCGATCCCGCGACACCGGTGCGTGGCTCCGTGCAGGCCGAAGTCGACGCCACCCTGCGCGACACCCTGCGCCAACTGCTGGTGGCCGAGCGCAAGCTCATCCCCCGTGCCGATTTCGGCGCCATGACCGCCGGGGCGGCCAAGGCCGCCTGACACGACCTTTCATCCAGAACATCCGCGAGACCACGCCATGCTTTCCCCCCAGGACGACCTCATCGGCCACCAGGCGCCTGCGCCGTTCGCGCGCGCCGCCAACGGTGATCCGCGCTTCACCGAGCGCTACTGGTACACCGCCCATCCCATCGACGGCACGGAGATCCTGCTGGACATGGGCCTGGGCTACTACCCCAACAAGGGCGTGATGGACGCCTTTGCCGGCGTGACGATCGGGCGCCGGCAGCACAACTTCCGCGCATCGCGCCAGCTCGGCACGAACCCGCTGGACACCACCGTGGGCCCGCTGCGGTTCGAGATCCTCGAAGGCATGCGGCGCCACCGCATCACGCTGCGCGACGACGCCGATGCGGGCAACGATTCCGGCATCGCGTTCGAACTCGAATACGAAGCCAGCTTTCCCGCCGCGCAGGAAAAGCAGAACTACCGCGAACGCGACGGCGTGGTGGAGGAAGACATGACCCGCGTCGCGCAGTTCGGGCGCTGGCGCGGCTGGCTCATGGTGCAGGGCCAGCGCCACGTGATCGAGCCTGCGGCCTGGTGGGGCCAGCGTGACCACTCCTGGGGCCTGCGCTCCGAGATGCGGACGGACGAGACCCGGCCTCCGGTGGCGGTGCACAAGAAGTTCTTCTGGACCTGGTCGATGTTCCAGTTCGAGAACATGGGCCTGTCGGTGTTCCTGAAGGAGCGTGAACCCGGCAAGCCGATGTACCTGTCCGGCGCCGAGTTCCGCAACGAAGGCGGCCAGGTGCTGCACCGCGAGATGACCCATGCGTCGCACCGCATCGAGTGGGCCGACGATCCGCTGGGCCAGTCGATCGCGACGGCGGTCTGGACCTTCACCTTCGACAGCGGCCCACCGCGCGAGCTGCGCATGGAATGCCTGCCCACGCGCTTCTATCTGAAGGGCGGCATGTACGGCGGCTTCCAGGGCTGGAACCATGGCGATGACAAGGGCCCGCTGCACACCGAGAACGATGTGTGGGACCTGGACGACGCCGCTACGCGGCTGGCGGCCCGCACGCTGTCGGACCACGTGGTCCGCGCCACCAGCGACGGCATGACGGGCCACGGCGTCAGCGAATACGGCGTGGCGGCGGGCTACCCGCTGTACACCGCGCCGCAACGCTTCGCCGCACTGTAGAAGGCGCCGTCATGCAGATCACCCAATGCCTCACGCGTGCCGTACAGACCCGCGGCGCCTTCCCCGCGACCATCTACCAGGGGCGCCAGCGCAGCTACCGCGAGCTGGGCGAGCGCATTCCGCGCTTTGCCGCAGCGCTGGTGGCGATGGGCCTCCAGCGCGGGGACCGTGTCGCCGTGCTGGCGCTCAACAGCGACAACTACATCGAGCTCTTCTTCGCGATCGCCTGGGCCGGCATGGTGATCGTGCCGCTGAACACGCGCTGGGCGATCCCCGAGAACCAGTACGCGATCGAGGACGGCCAGTGCAGCGCGCTGATCGTCGACGACATCTTCGCCGAGCAGGTGCCGCAGCTGGCGCCGGCCTTGATCGGCAAGGCACACGTGATCCACATGGGCGACCAGTTGCCGCCCCTGGGCGTGGCGTCCTACGAGGCCATGATCGCTGGCGCCTCGCCGATGGACGACGCCTGCGGCCGGGGCGACGAGTTGTGCGGCATCTACTACACGGGCGGCACCACGGGCGCGGCCAAGGGCGTGATGCTGTCGCACAGCAACTTCGTCGTCGCCTCGATCAACTGGATCGCCACGCTGCACTTCAACGAAGACACGGTCTACATGCACTCGGCCGGGCTGTTCCACCTGGCGGGCTCGTCCCCGGCGATGGCGCTCACGCTGGCCGGCGGAACCCACGTCTGCCTGCCCAAGTTCGACGCCGTGCTGGCGTTCGAGGCGATCCAGACGCACCGGGTGAACTACTGCCTGTTCGTGCCGACGATGGTGAACATGCTGTTGAACCACCCCGAGTTCCCGCGCTACGACCTGTCGAGCGTGCGCACCTGCGAATACGGCGCGTCGCCGATGCCCGATGCGGTGCTGGCCGCCGCGATGGAGAAGCTGCCCACGTGGCTCTTCATCCAGGGCTACGGCATGACCGAGACCGCGGCGCTCACGCTGAGCCTGCCCTGGTCCTACCACTTCGAGCGCGACGGCCGGCCGCACAAGCGCCAGGCCGCGGGCCGCGCATCGTACGGGACCGACATCCGCATCGTCGACGAGGAAAGCCGCGAAATGCCGCGCGGGCAGACCGGCGAGATTGCCGTGCGCGGCCCGCAGGTCATGCTGGGCTACTGGCGCAAGCCCGAGGCCACGGCCGCGGCCATCCGCAACGGCTGGATGCACACCGGCGACGCCGCCTGGATGGACGAGGACGGTTACGTTTACATCGTCGACCGGGTGAAGGACATGATCATCAGCGGCGGCGAGAACATCTACTCGAGCGAGGTCGAGAATGCGATCCACAAACACGCGTCGGTGCGCGAATGCGCCGTCATCGGCATTCCGAACGCGCAGTGGGGCGAGTCGGTGCATGCGGTCTTGGTGCTGAAGGCCGGCAAGCTGCCGTTGTCGGACAAGGACGTGATCGACCATTGCCGCACCCTGATCGCGGGTTACAAGTGCCCGCGCTCGGTGGAGTTCCGCGATGCCCTGCCGCTGTCGGGCGCCGGCAAGATCATGAAGAACGTGCTGCGAGAGCCGCACTGGGCCGGCAAGCGCAAGTCGGTGAATTGACGGCCTCTGCCCGGCGGGGCGCCAAGCGTCGGCCGACCCTGAAGTAGCATCGGCGTTCTCACCCGCATGCGCAGCCGTCACTTTCTTCAGATCATCCTTCTTTCAGCGATCTGGGGCGGCTCGTTCGTGCTGCTGCGTATTGCGACGCCGGCGCTCGGCCCTTGGGGCCTCGCCGGTTTGCGTTGCGTGCTCGCCGCGGCCGTGCTGGCTTTCCTGATGAAGGTGACCCGGCTCGCATGGCCGGCACGCGCGACCTGGCCGCGCCTGGCACTGGTGAGCCTGCTGACGGTGGTGCTGCCATTCGTGCTGTTTCCACTGGCCTCGCTGACGCTTCCGGCTGGCTATTCGGCCGTGCTCAACACCACGGCGCCGCTCTTCAGCATGCTGGCCGCCGCCGCCATGGGCGACGAACGGTTGACGGCGCGGCGCCTGCTGGGCTGCGTGGTCGGTTTTGCCGGCGTCGCCTTGCTAGTAGGGCTTGGACCGGTCGACGCTTCGGCGAGCGTGGTGTGGGCCACGCTGGCATGCACCGTGGCCGCGGCCAGCTACGGCGTCGGCGCCATCCTGATGAAACGCGCCACGCTGAGCCACGACCCGCTGCCCGCCTCGGCCGCGGTGCACGTGGTCGCATCGGTCGTGCTGCTGGTGCCGACGGCGCTGGCAGCGCCGCAGATCCATCTCACGCTGGCGGCGGTGCTCGCGTTGCTGGTACTGGGCACGGTCACATCGGGGTTCATGTACTGGGTCAGCCTGCGGCTGATGCGCGAAATCTCTGCCAGCGCGGCGATGTCGTCGGCCTTCATGATCCCGTTCTTCGGCGTGACCTGGGGCCATGTCTTCCTTGGCGAACCTGTCACGGTGGGCATGCTGCCCGGGTGTGTGCTGGTGCTGGCCGCCACCATCATGGTGACGGGCTTCAATCCCTTTCGCGCCGCGCCGCCCGAGCCTTGAAGCCGGCGGGGGCGTCGGCGCGGAACCCGTTCATGAAGATGTCGGCGATCCGCGCGGCGAGTTCCTCCGGCGTGACCGAGCCACCCTTGCGGTACCAGGTCAGCGTCCAGATCATCATGCCGAACAGCAGCATCGCATACGGTGCGCGCACCTTGATCGGTGCCATGCGCTCGGGATTGATGTCGCGCAGCAGGCCCACCATCAGCGCCACCAGTTCCGATTCGAGGCGCCGCACCTGCTTGCGTCTGGCCTCGGGCAGAAAGTTGAGCTCGTTCATCAGCACCAGATGCTCGTTGCGGGACTCGGCAGCGCGGCCCACGAAGGTGTCGATGAAGCGCGTGAACCGCTCCGGTGCCGGGCAGGGCGCACGCACGATGCCGCCGAGGTCGGTCGACAGCATCGTGATGTGCTCGCTCACGATGGCGAACAGCAGGTCTTCCTTCGCCGGGAAGTAGTGGTACAGGTGCGACTTCGAGGTACCGCAGGCGACCGCCACGTCCGCCATCGTCGTGACCTCGAAGCCCTTGCGGCCGAACAGTTCGGCGGCGCGGTTCAGGATCGAGCGCTTCTTGGTGTCGTAGTCGTCGGCGCGTTCCCTGGTCATGCGGCATCTCTCCCTGAAACAGTCATTGATAAACCGTCCCGTCGGACTATAATTTAGATGTGGACGACTCCAGCCTAGGGACAACCATGATCGAAACGTCGGGCCTTCTGTTGATCGTGGGAGCGGGCAACGCCGGCGCCGAGCTGGCGAGCGCGGCGCGCCTGCACGGGTGGACCGGGCGGATCGTGCTGCTGGGCGACGAGCCGCATCTGCCGTACCACCGGCCGCCGCTGTCGAAGGCCTACCTCGCGGGCACGGCCGAGGCGGACGCCCTGCTGCTGCGCCCGCAGAGCGCCTACGACAAGGCCGCTGTGGAGTGCATGCCCGGCGTGCGTGCCACGTCCATCGACCGCGCTGCGCGCCGCGTGCAGCTGCACGACGGGTCGCACATCGACTACGAAGCGCTGGCCCTGTGCACCGGGGGCCGGGCCCGGCCGCTGGCCTGCGCCGGGCTGGCCGACGGGAAGCCGCCATCCAACCTGCACACCCTGCGCACGCGCGACGATGCGGACGCGCTGCGTGCCGGCCTCGCGCCAGGCCGGCGGCTCGCGATCGTCGGTGGGGGTTATGTGGGGCTGGAGGTGGCTGCCTCGGCGCGCAAGCTGGGTGCCGAGGTGACCCTGCTCGAGGCCTTGCCCCGGGTGCTGGCCCGCGTGACAGGGCCGCAGCTGTCGGCCTTCTACGAAACAGTGCACCGCGAGGCGGGCGTGCAGATCCGCACCGCCACGCGGGTGGAACGCGTGGAGTGCGATGCCACCGGCGACATTGCATCGCTGGTCTGCAGCGATGGCCAGCAGCTGGCGGTCGACGTGGTGGTGGCCGGCATCGGCATGCTGCCCCATACGGAATTGGCCCAGCAAGCCGGCATCAAGGTCGACGGCGGGATCGTCGTCGATGCCTTCTCCCGGACCTCCGATCCCCGCATCGTGGCCGCCGGCGATTGCACCGTGCACGACAGCGCCCTGTACGGCCGGCGCATCCGTCTGGAGTCGGTGCCCAATGCGCTGGAGCAGGCCCGCGCCGCGGCTTTGACGCTGTGCGGCAAGCCGCGCGCCAACCACAGCGTGCCGTGGTTCTGGTCCGACCAGTACGACCTGAAGCTGCAGATGGTGGGCCTGTCGCAGGGACACGATGCGATCGTGCTGCGCGGCGAGCCCGCATCGCGCAGCTTCATCGCGTTCTACCTGAGCGCCGGCCGCCTGATCGCGGCCGATGCGGTGAACCGGCCGGCGGATTTCATGGTCGCGAAAAAGCTCGTCGACCAGCGTGGCGATGTGGATGCGCAAGCCCTCGCGGACGCTGCCGTCCCGCTCAAGTCCCTGCTGGTTGCCGCGCCCGCGCCTGCACCGCTTGCCGGCTAGGGAAACCCCTAGGAAATAGCCTTCCGAAGGGCCATCGGAAAAATGGCCTTCACGCTTATAGTAGTCCGACGCGTCGGACTATGTAAGACCCCATGAGCCCTCAGATTCCAGATCCTTCCACGGTGCCGGGTGGACCGCCACACGCTGCGGTTCCCGCCCTGGCCGTGCACAACATGCAGGTCGTCTACGGCGGTGCGATCGAGGCCGTGCGCGACGTCTCGCTCGAGGTTCCGCAAGGCCGCATCGTGGCGCTGCTGGGCTCCAACGGGGCCGGCAAGTCCACCGTGCTCAAGGCCTTGTCCGGCGTGCTGGACGCGGAGGACGGCAAGATCGAGAAGGGCTCGGTCCAGCTGTTCGGCGAACGGGTGGACGCCCGCACCGCGCCCGCCATCGTGGCGCGCGGGCTGGTGCAGGTTCCCGAGGGCCGGCGCCTGTTCGCCGCGCTGACCGTGGAGGAGAACCTCGTGGTCGGCGCCCATCTGCAGGACCGGCGCGCGCTCGATGCCGGGCGCGACTACGTCTACACCCTGTTCCCCAAGCTGGCGGCGCGGCGCGAGCAGGTCTCGGGTTACCTGTCCGGCGGCGAGCAGCAGATGGTGGCCATCGGCCGCGCACTGATGAGCAAGCCCCGGGTGCTGGCGCTGGACGAACCCTCGCTGGGCCTGGCGCCGCTGGTGATCTCGGAGATCTTCGATGCGATCCAGGGCTTGAACCGGGACACGGGCCTCACCATCCTGCTGGTCGAGCAGAACGCGAGCCGCGCGCTCGCCATCGCCGACTACGCCTACATCATGGAGAACGGCCGCGTGGTGCTCGACGGCAGCAGCGAAGCGCTGCGCAGGAACGCCGACGTGCGCGAGTTCTACCTGGGCCTGAGCGTGCAGCAGGGCCGCACCAGCATGAAAGACGTCAAGCACTACAAGCGCCGCAAGAGGTGGCTGTCATGAACACCCCATCGAACGTCGCACCCATCCTCGAGGTCAGGGCCGCCAGCCGCTTCTTCGGCGGCGTGAAGGCCGTCAACGGCGTCAGCCTGCAGGTGATGCCCGGCCAGATCGTCAGCCTGATCGGCCCGAACGGCGCGGGCAAGACCACCACCTTCAACCTGATCAGCGGGGTGCTGCCGGTCTCCGCCGGACAGATCCTGTTCAAGGGGGAAGACACGGCGCGGCTGGCGCAGTCCGCCTACGCACGCGCCGGCATCGGCCGCACCTTCCAGAACCTGGCCCTGTTCCGCCATGGCACGGTGGTCGAGAACCTGCTGATCGGCAGGCATGTGCACTTCCACTACAGCGTGCTCGAGTCGCTGATGTTCTGGGGTCGGCCGCGCCGCGCCGAGATCGAGGCGCGCCGCAAGGTGGAGGAGATCATCGAGTTCCTCGAGATCGAGGAGCTGCGCGACAAGCCGGTCTCGACGCTGGCCTACGGCCAGCAGAAGCGGGTCGAACTCGGCCGGGCGCTGGCCTGCGAACCCAGCCTGCTGCTGCTCGACGAGATCGTCGCCGGCATGAACCGCGAAGAGAAGGAAGACATCGCGCGTTTCGTCATCGACATCCGCGACGAGTTCGGCATGGCCGTGCTGATGATCGAGCACGACATGCAGGTGGTGATGGACCTGTCGGACCGCGTCTACGTGCTCGACTTCGGCAGCCTGATCGCCGAAGGCACGCCGGCCGAAGTCGCCGCCGACCCGCGGGTCCTGGCGGCCTACCTGGGCGAAGAAGACAAGGAGGCCGCCCATGGCTGAGACCGACCCCGGCGCCATCTTCGCGCCCGAACGCCTGCTGCGCGGCGAGGGCTCGCTGCCCGCGCTGCTGCGCGCGCGGGCGCAACAGCGCGGGCAGCAGGTGGCGCTGCGCGAAAAGAGCCACGGCATCTGGAAGTCCACCACCTGGCAGGGCTACTACGACACGGCGCGCCGTGTCGCGCTGGGCCTGCTGAAGCTCGGCCTCACCCGCGGCGACCGCCTGGTCATCGCCAGCGAAGACGTGCCGGCCTGGTTCTACGCCGATCTCGGCGCCCAGATGATCGGCGTGCAGGTGGTGGGCATCTACCCGACCAATCCCTGGCCCGAACTGCAGTACATCGCGCGGCACTGCCAGGCGCGCGTGGCGATCACCGGCGACCAGGAGCAGACCGACAAGGTGCTCGACGCCCGGCGCGAAGGCGATGGCCTGCCGCATCTCACGCACGTCTTCTGTGTCGACATGAAGGGCTTGCGCCGTTATGCGCCGGGCGTGCCGGCCAGCTTCGAGGCGCTGCTGCTGCTGGGCGACGACTACCTGCGCGACAACCCCGACGCCGCGCAGAAGCTCGATGCCTCGATCGACGCGCTGAACGCCGACGACGTGAACATCCTGGTCTACACCTCGGGCACCACCGGGCCGCCGAAGGGCGCGATGCTCACGCACCGCAACTTCATCTACGGCGCCTACGCCTATGGCAGCGCGCGCGAGATGTTCGGCAAGCCGTTCCAGTCGGTGGCCTACCTGCCGTTGTGCCACGTGGCCGAGCGCAGCTACTCGACGGTGATGCACCTGCTCACCGGCGGCACCGTCAACTTCGCCGAATCGATCGACACGGTGGCGACCAACATCCGCGAGATCGCGCCGACCTTCTTCCTCGGCGTGCCGCGCATCTGGGAGAAGCTGCAGCAGGGTTTCGAGTTCCGCATGAAGGACAGCGGCCGCCTGCAGCGCGCGATCTTCCGCAAGGGCATGGCACGCGGCCGCGCGCTGTCGGATCGGCGCACGCAGGCGCACCAGGCCGGCCGTGCCGTGTCCCTGGGCGACCGGCTCGCCTTCTTCTTCTGGTACTGGCTGCTGTACCGCAACATGCAGCGCCACATGGGCCTGAACCGCACGCACACCCGCATGTGCGGCGGTGCCTCGGTGTCGCCGGAGACGCTGCGGTTCTTCGACATCATCGGTGCGCCGGTGGGGCAAGGCTACGGGCTGACCGAAGCCGGCGGCCTGGCCTTCGTACAGACGCCCGGCAAACCCAACGTGGCGGGCAGTTGCGGGCCGGCCATGCCCGGCACCGAATGGAAGCTCGGCGACGACGGCGAGGTGCTGGTGCGTTCGCCCGGCATCTTCAAGGGCTACCTGTTCGACGACAAGGGCACGGCCGATGTGATGCTGGACGGCGGCTGGCTGGCGACCGGCGACATCGTCGAGGTGCGTGACGGCGAGATCTTCGTCGTCGACCGCAAGAAGGCCATCATCATCACCAGCGGCGGCAAGAACATCGCGCCGTCCGAGATCGAGAACGCGCTGAAGGACAGCGCCTTCGTGCGCGAGGCCATCGTCGTCGGCGAAGGCAAGAAGTTCCTGGGCGGCCTGATCCAGATCGACTTCGACAGCGTTGGCCGCTGGGCCGGCGAACGCAACCTCCAGTACACCACCTACAAGTCGCTCGCGCTGCTGCCCGAAGTGGTCGAGCTGGTGCAGGGGGTCGTCGACGGGGTGAACGCCAAGTTCGCCCGCGTGGAGAACGTGCGCCGTTTCGTCATCCTCGAGAAGGAACTGGACCACGACGACGGCGAACTGACGGCGACGCAGAAGGTACGCCGCGGCCTCATCAACAAGAAGTTCGCGCGCGAACTCGAGCAGATCTACGGAGCGGCCTGACACCATGGGATATTGCATCGAAGACTTCACCGTGGGCCAGACCCACGTGAGCCCGGGCCGCACCATCACCGAGGCCGACCTCGTGGCGTTCTCGGGCCTTTCGTGGGACACCAACCCGGCGCACACGGACGAGGAGTTCTGCAAGAGCAGCCCGTTCGGCACCCGCATCGCGCACGGCGCGCTCACCTTGTCGTTCGCCACCGGCCTGCTGGCGCGCAGCGGCCGTTTCGACGAGACCGCCATCGCGTTCCTGGGCATCGAACGCTGGGAGTTCAAGGGCCCGGTGCTGCCCGGCGACACGATCCGCCTGCACGACACCACGCTGCAGGCGCATGCCAGCCGCAGCAAACCCGACCGCGGTGCCTGGAAGGCCGAACTCAAGGTCGTCAACCAGCGCGGCGAGGTGGTGCAGCAGGGCCTGTTCACCATCATGATGAAGGCCCGGGGTTCCGGGGCGGCCGCATGACGCGCGATAGCGCCTTCACCCTGCTCGGGGAGGCCTCGTCGTGGACGCTGTCGCAGGTGCTGCGCCGGCAGGCCGCGCGCCATGGCGAGCGGCCGTTCGTCGACTTCGGCAGCGCGGGCACATTGAGCTTCGCGGGTTACGACCGGCAGGCCGATGCGCTGGCCCGCGCCCTGCTTGCCGCAGGCGTGGGGCGCTGCGACCGGGTCTGCGTGATGCTGCGCAACCGGCCCGAGTTCCTGCTGCTGGCGATGGCCTGCGGGCGGGTCGGCGCGATCTTCGTGCCGCTCAACACCGAACTCAAGGGCTATTCGCTGCAGCACCAGCTGGGCAACTGCGGTGCACGCTGCGTGTTCGCCGAGGCATCGCTGCTGGCGCTGTTCGACGGCCTGGATCCGGCCGCGGCCTCGAACTGCGCGAAGCTGATCGTGGTTGGTGGTGCCACCGCAGAACGGCCGGGCGTGTTCGCGGCGGCCGACCTGGTTGCGTACGAAGACTTCGTGGAAGCGGGCCATCCCCATGCCCGGCTCGTCGAGCCGCAGCCCCACGAGATCGGCTGCATCATGTACACCTCGGGCACGACGGGGCCGGCCAAGGGCACGCTGATGCCGCATGCGCACCTGGCCCTGTTCTCGGTGCCCTCCACGGGCCTGGCCATCGGCGAGACGGACCTGTACTACGTCTGCATGCCGCTGTTCCATGCGAACGCGCTGTTCACCCAGGTGTTCGCCGCGCTGGTGTGCGGTGCGCGCGTGGTCTGCGTCGAACGCTTCAGCCCCAACCGCTGGCTGGCCGAAGTGCGGGCCTGCGGCGCCACCGTGACGCATGCGCTCGGCATCATGACCGAGATGCTGCACAAGACGCCGCGCCAGGCCGACGACGCGGACAACCCCTTGCGGGTGGTGCTTGCCGTGCCGGTGGCCGACTGGATCGGCGACTTCGCCGCGCGCTTCGGCGTGCGGGTGGTGCAGGGCTACGGCATGACGGAAAGCAACATGCTGGCCTACGCCACGGCCGACGATCCGGTCGTGCCGGGCTGCTGCGGTTCGCTGCGGCCCGACCTGTTCGAGGTCGCGATCCTCGACCCCGAGACCGACGTGCCGCTGCCCGAAGGGGCCATCGGCGAGATCTGCGTGCGGCCCAGGGTGGCCAACGCCTTCATGCAGGGTTACTTCGGCATGCCCGACAAGACGGCCGAGGCCTGGCGCAACCTGTGGTTCCACACCGGCGACGCGGGCCGCATCGAGGACGGCCGTCGCCTGTATTTCGCCGACCGCATCAAGGACCGGATCCGCCGGCGCGGCGAGAACGTGTCGGCCTTCGAGGTCGAGCAGGTGCTGGGCATGCTCGATGGCGTGGCCGAGAGTGCGGTGGTCGGCATCCACGCCGGCGACGCCGGTGCCGAGCAGGAGATCAAGGCCTGCATCGTGCGCACGGTCGGCAGCACGCTGACCCCGCTGCAGGTGCTGGAGCACTGCATCGCACAGGTGCCGCGGTTCGCCGTGCCGCGTTTCATCGAGTTCCTGGACGCCTTGCCGAAGACGCCGAGCAACAAGGTGCAGAAGCACCTGCTGCGCGCCAGCGGTGCCGGTGCCGGCTGCTGGGACCGCGAGGCGGCCGGCCACAGCGCACGCCACGACCGAGCCCGCGCCACTGCGACCCGTGTGGCCGACGGCAGCGGGGCCGCGGCATGATCCGCGGCATCACCGAAGTGGGCGTCGCGGTGCGCGACCTGGCCGCGGCCACGCGCGACCTCAGCGAACGCCTGGGCGCCGTGCCCGGGCCGGTGCAGCGCTTCGAGCCCTACGGCATGGAGTTCTGCATGTGCCGCGTCGGCAATGTCGACTTCGAGCTGATGGCGCCGCTGGGGGACGCGGGGCCGATCGCCCAGTACCTGGCGCGGTTCGGCGAAGGCATTCACCACATCGGCTTCGGTGTGGACGATGCGGCCGGGGCGCAGCGCGGCATGACGGCGCGCGGGATGCAGTTCGTCGACGCCGCGCCGCGCCGCCAGCGTTTTCTGTCCCGCGACTTCTCGGGCCCCGGCTTCGCGGGACAGGCCTTCGACGCCGAATGCGCCTTCACCTTCAGCCGCCCGAGTGCGCTGCTGGGCATGGTGCTGGAGTTCATCGAATATCCGCCGGGCTTCGCCCTGGCCGGCGAGGGAGCACAAGCATGAGTTACTTCGTGGACCTGGTCATCTCGGGTCTGGCCATCGGCGCCATCTACGGGCTGGTGGCGATGGCGTTCGCGCTGATCTTCAAGGCCACCGGCGTGGTCAATTTCGCGCAGGGCGAGATCGGCATGCTGACGGCCTACACCTCGTGGTCGCTGGCCACCACCTTCGGCACCGGCGCGGTGCTGACGCTGGTGCTGGCGATCGTGGCCGGCGCCGTCATCGGGCTGGTCTGCGAGCGGCTGATCATGCGGCCGATGCTGGGTGAGCCGCTGTTGTCCGTCGTGCTGGTGACCGTGGGGCTGGCCGTGGTGCTGCGCTCCATCGTCACGCTGATCTGGGGCGCGTCGCCGAACAAGTTCGAGATGCTGGGGGCCGATGCCGTCGTGCCCTGGGTGGGCATCCGCGCCAGCCAGGTCGGCGTGATCGCCGTGCTGCTGGTCGCGCTGGCTGGCGTCTGGGTGTTCCTGCGCTACAGCCGTTTCGGCATCGCGATGCGCGCGGTCGCATCGGACGAGAAGACGGCACGGCTGATGGGCGTGTCCACTGCCCGCGTGCAGGCGGTGGCCTGGGCCGCGGCGTCGGCGCTGGCCGGCCTGGCCGGGGCGTTCTTTGCCGTCATCTACGGCCTGGCGCCGACGATCTTCGAGCTGGGGCTCAAGGCCTTTCCGGCCACGGTGCTGGGCGGCTTCGACGCGGTGATCGGTTCGGGGGCGAGCGGCATGTTCATCGGGGTGCTGGAGAACCTGGTGGGCGGTTATCTGGACGGCACGTTCAAGGAGATCGCGGGCTTCGTGCTGATCCTGGTGGTGCTGATGGTGCGGCCCTTCGGGCTGTTCGGTGAAAAGCGGATCGAGAGGGTTTGAGGCCATGCGCACTGGATTTTTCAAGGAGCGGTACGAAGGTTTCATCGCCCTCACCGACTCGACGCCGGTCAAGGTCTGGACGCTGGTGCTGGCCGTGGTGCTGGTGCTGGCGCCGTTCCTGCTGGGCAGCTACATGCTGTCGCACCTGACGGTGATCCTGTTCACGGTGATCGCGGCACTCGGGCTGATGATCCTCACGGGGTTCACCGGGCTGATCTCGCTCGGCCACGTGGGCTTCCTGATGCTGGGCGCCTACGCCTATGCGATCGGCGTCACGCGCTGGGGGTTGCCTGCGGAGCTGTCGTTCCTGCTGGCCGGCGCCGTGCCGGCGGTGTTCGGCCTGGCCGTGGGCCTGCCGTCGCTGCGGCTGCAGGGCCTGTACCTGGCGATCACGACGCTGGCCTTCAACTACATCGTCAACGCCGCGATCCTGGCCGGCGGCAGCTTCACGCGCGGCGGCAGCGGCATCACGGTGGCGCGGCCCAAGGTCTTCGGCATCAGCATCGCCAGCGACCAGGCGTTCTACTGGTTCACGCTGGCCGCCTGCACCGTGGCGGTGCTGGCGGTGCTCAACCTGCGCCGCAGCTACATCGGCCGGGCTCTGGTGGCGATCCGCGACAACGACATCGCGGCGCGCACGATGGGCGTGAACCTGTGGCGCTACAAGCTGCTCGCGTTCCTGATGAGCGCGTTCCTCACGGGCATCGCCGGCGCCATCATGGGCGTGTACATCGGCTTCGTCACGGTCGAGGGGTTCCCGTTCCTGATGTCGATCGAGGCGCTGGCCATCATCGTCGTCGGCGGCATCGGGTCGGTGCTCGGCGCGGTGCTGGGCACGGTCTTCATCCTGACGCTGCCCGACGTGGTGTCGCTGCTGATGTCGGGCATCGGCGGGCGCTTTGCCGATCTGCTGACCACGAGCGCACACGAGATCAAGAGCATTCTGTACGGCCTCGCGATCATCGCCTTCCTGCGGTTCGATCCCCGGGGCCTGCGCGGCATCTGGCACGACATCCGCCACGCGTGGGTGCACTGGCCGCTGCGCTACTGAGTTCCCCCGAAGAAAACCTGCCAACCCTTATTCCCAAGGAGACATCCATGAAAGCTCGCTCGATCACTCTGGCGCTCGGCCTCGTTGCCGCGGCCGCGTTCGCACCGGTCCATGCCCAGCAGGGCGTGACCGACACCGAGATCGTCGTCGGCGACATCCTGCCGCTGACCGGCCCGCCGGCGCTGCTGGGCGTGGCGCACAACCTGGGCGTGAAGCTGGCCATCGCGGAGGCCAATGCCCAGGGTGGCATCAACGGCCGCAAGCTGCGCATCGTGTCGGAGGACGACGGCTACGTGGTGTCGCGCACCATCCAGGGTACGCGCAAGCTGATCAACAGCGACAAGGTGTTCGCGTTCACCTCGCTGTCGGGCACGGCGCAGGGGCAGGGCGCCTTGCCGCTGGTGCGCGAAGCGGGCATCCCGGTGATGGCGACGATCAGCATCTTCGAGGAACTGTACAAGCCGGTGTCGAAGAACGTGTTCGCGATCGGCGGCGACATGGCGGCCGGCGCCGCCGCGCTGATCTCGCGCATGGCCGAGCGTTTCCCCGGCAAGAAGTGGGCGTTGATCACGCAGGACGACGACTACGGCACCCTCACACGCAAGGGCTTCGACGAGGTGAAGAACGCGAAGAACCTGCAGGTCGTCTCCAGCCAGATCTACAAGAAGGGGCAGGTCGACTTCTCCTCCGAGATCCTGAAGGTGAAGCAGTCCGGCGCCGAGATCCTGTTCGCCGGCGGCGTGATCGCCGAGAACGTGGCCATGGCCAAGGAACTCGAGCGGCTGGGCGTGAAGATCCCGGTTGGCGTGACCTACGTATCGCGCGTGCCCGCGCTGCTCAAGCTGATGGGCACCGCCGGCGAGAACATCTACACGGTGGACTTCGTCACGCTGGAGGACACGCCGCGCGGCAAGGCGCTGCTGGACAAGGCCAAGCAGTTCCTGTCGGAGGATGACCAGAAGAAGCTGAACCGCTACACCTTCACCGGCTACGCGGGTGCGAAGACCCTGTTCGAGGCGATGCGCCGCTGCGGCAAGGCGCTGACCTGGGACTGCACCAACCAGCAGCTCGGCACGATGCAGAACTTCGACACCGGTGTGACCACGCCCGTGTCGTTCAGCGCGACCAACCACTTCGCCGCACCGGCGTTCACGCTGGTGAAGTCCGATCCCGCCGCCGGCGTGTTCAAGCCGCTGGAGTAGGCGCGATGCAGGCCACGCCGTCCGCGAACCTGAACCGGCTGCTCGACAGTCGCCACAGTTGCCGGGCCTTCACGCCTGCGCCGGTGCCGCACCAGACGATCGTCGACATGCTGGAGATGGCTGCGAAGACGGCGTCCTGGTGCAACGCGCAACCCTGGCACGTGCATGTGGTGGAGGGGGCGCGGCTGCAGGCGCTTGGCGAGGCGCTGCAGGTCTGCGCCGCGCAGGGTGTGCCGGCCAGCCCGGACTTCGACTGGCCGCGCGACTACGTCGGCGTCTACCAGGAGCGGCGGCGTGCCTGCGGCTGGGCCTTGTACAGCGCGCTCGGCATCGCCCGGGGCGACCGGCTGGCGTCGGCGCAGCAGACCCACGAGAACTTCCGCTTCTTCGGCGCGCCGCATATGGCGGTGTTGACGAGCGACGACGCGCTCGGCACCTTCGGTGCGGTCGATTGCGGCGGCTGGCTGGCGAACTTCATGCTCGCCGCCACCAGCATGGGCGTGGCGACGGTCGCACAGGCGGCCGTCGGCAGCTGGCCCGATGTGCTGCGCGCGCATCTGGATCTGGACCCGCGCCGCCGCGTGGTGTGTGGCATCTCGTTCGGCTACGAGGACACGGCGCATGCGGCCAATGCGTTCCGCACCACCCGCGCCCCCGTGGAGCAGACCACGACCTGGCTCAGCTGAGCGGTCTCACCCTCTCAGACCAGGAAGGCCATGGTCTTGAGCGCCGTGCCGTTGTTGACCAGGTCGACCTTCTTGCTGGCCATCCGCCAGCCCGCGCCTTCGCTGCGTAGCAGGTACTCGTTGCGCGACGCCCAGACCGTGTCGCCGCGGCGGCTCGATTCGAACAGCACGACATTCGCGGCCACGCGCACGGTGTCGGCCTCGTCGGCCAGCAGTTCGATGTTGGCCACCACCCGGCGCAACCTGACAACGGGCTGCGCGCTGTAGCGTTTGCCGGTGAAGAACTGCCGGATGCGCAGGCCGATGCGGGAGCGGTTGTCGTAGATGATGGACATCTCGCGCTCGGGGTCGCCGTCGCTGCCGTTGGCCGGGACCCAGTACACGCCGTCGTCGGTCCACAGCGCTTCCCATTCCGCAAAGCGATGCTCGTCCTGCAGGCGCGCCTCGCGGTAGAGAAACTGGCTGATGTCGTTCAGGCGCGCCAGGCGTTCGAGCGTCGAGGTGTCCGTGGCGGGGCTGGCGGTCGTCATGCGGCCTCCATCAGGGAGCGGTAGTGCTGCCACAGGCCGCGCGACGGCCCCTCGTCGGTGGAATGGCCCACCAGGTAGCCATCGGCGTCGCGCTGTTCCCGGTGCGTGCCGCGACCGACATACACCCATTCGGGGCTCTTGTCCTGCACGCCGGCGTGCGAGCGCTCATACATCTCCGCATCGTCGGCCAGCAGGAAGCCGGCTGGACCCACGGACCCCATGGTCTGCTGGCGCATGCGCCGGTTCAGGTCCGGCGAGCCCTTGAACTGCAAGGCGGTCACGTGCTGCACGGTTTCGTCGACCGAGAGCGGCTGGATCACGAACAGCTGGATCTCCGCAATGAAGAGGTTGGGAAAGATCATCGTGTGCGGTGTGCCGTCGACCATGATGCGGCGCGCCTCGTCGGCGCCGTAGGCCGCCTCCATCTGGGCGACGTAGGCGGGCATGCGGTCGGCCGTGGTGCCGAACCAGCTCAGCGGCTCGTCGCGCCGGCGGAACTCAGGCCGCAGGTCGACCTCCGAGTGGCCGTTGCCGAAGTAGCGTGTCTGCGCGACGGACTCGCCGACGTAGAGCGAGCCGATCTTGCTCTCGGCCACCTCGAAGATCGAGGCATGGGTGAAGGCCGGGTGGTAGCCATCGGTCTCGTTCTCGACGAGGAACTTCCAGTTGGCCTGCACCTTGTGCTGCAGGAAGCCGGCGGTCAGTTCCACTTCGCCCTCGGGCGAGGTGCGGCACAGCGCGTCGATCGCCTCGCGCGCGCCGCCCAGGTGTTCTTCCAGCGTCGTTCCGTCTTCGGCCAGCGAGCCGAACACGAAGCCCTTGTAGACCGCCACGCGCGGCACCTTGCCCAGGCCCAGCGTCTTGCGCTTGTCGTCGGGGTAGCCGGATGGAAAAGGGTAGCCGCGCAGGCTGCCGTCGTTGCCGAAGGTCCAGCCGTGGTAGTTGCAGGTGAAGGTGCGGGCGTTGCCGCGGTGCTGCTCGCAGACGCGGTTGCCGCGGTGCGGGCAGCGGTTGTGCATCAGGTGGATCTGGCCATCGCGGTCGCGCGTCATCAGCACCGGCTCGGGGCCGATGCTCTTCATCACGAAATCGTTGGCGTTCGGCACCTCGCTCGTGTGGCCTACATAGACCCAGACACGGTGCCAGATCTTGCGCAGCTCCTCTTCCCAGATCGCGCGGTCGGTGTAGACCCGGCCATGGACCTGGTCGGTGCGGATGAGTGCGGCATAGTCGGTGGGAGGGCAGGTCGCGGCCTGCGGGATCTCGATCGTCTTCATGAAACGTCCTCGTCGGATGGTTGGGCTTGCATGGCGGGCGGCCTATGCGATGCAGCCCGCCCGTCGTGGTTTAATAATAGTCCGACGGGACTGTTTATTAATGCGTCGCAATCGGCTATTGGAGGCTTTCTTGATCCAGGTCAATCCGGTGCTGCACGAACAACGAATTCCATGAACACATCGACCCCATCCACGGCGTCTTCGGACACATCGACACTGTTTCACGCAGCGGATGGCATCGCCACGCTGACGCTGAACGACACGCGTCGCGTCAACCCTCTGACGCAGGGCCTGTTGCAGGGTTGCCTCGATGCGCTCGCGCGGGTCCACGAGGACCGTTCGATCCGTGTACTGGTCGTCAAGGCCAACGGCAAGGGGTTTTCGTCCGGCGCCGATCTGTCGGATCTGGATCCGTCGAATGCCGCCGGACAGGCTGGCGGCACGGTCGGCGAGCGGGTGAGCGCGCTGCTGCGCGACTTCGGCAACGCATGGGTCGAGGGTGTGCGTTCATTGCCCGTGCCGGTGGTCTGCTCGGTGCACGGCGCGGCGGCGGGCGGTGGCGTCGGTTTTGCGCTGGCCTGCGACGTGGTGGTGGCGGCACGCAGCGCGTACTTCTATCTTCCGTTCGTTCCAGCGCTGGGGCTCATTCCCGACCTGGCCAGCACACGGGCCATGTCGCACGCCATTGGCGGCGCGCGCACGCTGGCGTTGACCTTGATGGGCGACCGGCTGAGCGCCGAGCAGGCCGAACGCTGGGGCCTGATCTGGGCCTGCGTGGACGATGACCAGTTGGTCACGGAGACCTCGCGCATCGCCGGCAAGTTGGCGGCACTGCCGGCCAACGCCGTCCTCGAATCGCGTGAGCTGCTGCGGCGTGCGCAGCAGGACAGCCTGGCGGCGCAGCTTGACTACGAATGCCGGCGCCAGGGCGAACTGATCGTCGGCGACAGCTTCGCCGAGGGCGTGCAGGCGTTCAAGGAACGACGCGCGCCGGTGTTTCCCCCGCGCTCCTAGGGCTGCGCAGGCAACTCGGCCAGGAAGCCCTTGAGGAACAGGCGCGAGATCCGGTCGCACAACTCCTGCGGCTTGATCTCGCCGGTGGGCTTGAACCAGAAGTCGGTCCAGTTCAGCATGCCCAGCAGCAGCATCGCATAGGGCTTGTACAGGCCGTCGCCCAGCCCGGGGTGGATCTCGCGCAGGATCTGCGCAATCAGATCGGTGAGCTTTTTTTCCAGCTGCAGCAAGGGCTTCTGCATGGCCGCGGGCAGGAACTTCACGTCGTTCATCGCGATGACGTGCCGGCGCCGCGATTGATTCGACTTCTGCACGTAGATCTCGATCAGGCCGTCGAAGCGCTGCCGGGTGTCGCTGGTGGCCGCGAGCACCTCGCTCATCGCCTGCATCAGCTTCTCCAGATGGTCTTCCAGCATCGCGTAGAGCAGGTCGTCCTTGGTCGGGAAGTAGTGGTACAGCATGGACTTCGTGGCGCCGCATGCCTTGGCCACGTCCTGCATCTTGGCATTGGGATAACCCACCTTCGCGAAGAGCGCGGCGGCACTGTCCAGGATGGTCTGGCTCTTGGCGCCGTAGTCATTGGCGCGTACGCGTGGCATGGGATCGGATCCTTGAAAGAAGTCGCGTGATATTAACTGCACAGCGGCGCGGTTCCCCTTCGGATCGTGTCAATGGTGTATAAAATAACCCGACGCGTCGGTTTATAATTGACGGGCGTCAATGCATCGCCAACCAAGAGACACAAGCCATGAATGTTTTCGAGCTCCACGAGCCTGACGTCCTGCCAGACGAGTTGCGGATGATCCGCGAGCAGATCCGCCGCTACGTGAACGAAGTGATCATTCCGCAGGCCGAGGCCTGGGAGATGGCCGGCGAGATTCCACGGAAGGCCTTTCGCGACTTCGGGGCCCTGGGTTTCCTGGGCATGCGGCACCCCGTCGAATACGGCGGTGCCGGCCTGGGCGCACTGGCCTCGGTGGTGCTGGGCGAAGAGCTGGGCCGCTGCAGCTACGGCGGCGTGACCGCGGCGTTCACCGTGCACAGCGACATGTCGGTCGGCCACATCGCGCACCGCGGCACCCTCGAGCAGAAGCAGAAGTACCTGCCGGCCTGCTGCGCGGGCGAGAAGATCGGCGCGGTCTGCGTGACCGAGGCGCATGCCGGCTCCGACGTGGCGGGCATCAAGACCCGCGCGGTGCGCCAGGCCGACGGCAGCTGGGTCGTCAACGGTGGCAAGACCTTCATCACCAACGGCGTGCAGGCCGACATCTACATCGTCGCGGCCAAGACCGATCCCGAGGCCAAGGGCAGCCGGGGCATCTCGCTGTTCATCGTCGACAAGGGCACGCCGGGTTTCCAGGTGGCGCGCAAGTTCGACAAGCACGGCTGGCGGGCGTCCGACACGGCCGAGCTGTTCTTCGACGACATGCGCCTACCGGCCGACGCGCTGCTGGGCGAGGAGGGCAAGGGCTTCTACTACATCATGAGCACGTTCCAGAACGAACGGCTCGTGGCCGGCGCGATGAGCGTCGGCCAGTGCGCCAAGGCGATCGAGCTGACGGTCGACTACACGCGCCAGCGCCAGGCCTTCGGCAAGTCGTTGTGGGACCAGCCGGTGGTGCGCAACAAGATCGCCTGGCTCGCCTCCAAGACCGCCGCCGCACGGGCGCTCACCTACCAGTGTGCGCAGATGATCGAGGAGGGCAAGGACACGGTGCGTGAAGTCTCGATGCTGAAGGCCTTCGCCTGCGAGACGCTGCAGGAGGTGGTGCACGGCTGCCTGCAACTGCACGGCGGCACCGGCTTCATCACCGGCACGCCGATCGAGCGCATGACGCGGGATGCCCGCATCCTCACCATCGGCGGCGGTGCCACCGAGGTGATGCTCGAAGAAGTCGCCAAGCGCATGTGATGGCCCTGCACCGCTACGCGATGGCGGCGTGGACGCTACGGATACAGGGGGCTGCATGAGCGGACCGCTGAAGGGCGTCACCGTCCTGGAGATCGCCGGCATCGGCCCGGGGCCGTTCGCCGGCATGATGCTCGCCGACATGGGGGCGCGTGTGGTCCGCGTCGACCGCATTCCGGCCGGCGGCGGCACACCGCTCGAGGCCTTGATGCGCAACGACAGCATCGTCGACCGTGGGCGCGAGTCGGTCGCGGTCAACATGAAGGACCCGCGCGGCATCGAGACCGTGCTGCAGCTGGTGGCGCGCGCCGACATCCTGATCGAGGGCTTCCGGCCCGGCGTGATGGAAAAGCTCGGCCTGGGGCCGGAGGTCTGCCTGGCGCGCAACGCCCGCCTGGTCTACGGCCGCATGACCGGCTGGGGCCAGCACGGCCCGCTGGCGCAGGCGGCCGGGCACGACATCAACTACATCTCGCTCAGCGGCGCGCTGCATGCCATGGGGCCTGCCGACCGGCCGCCGGCCGTGCCGCTGAACCTGGTGGGCGACTACGGGGGCGGTGGCATGTTCCTCGCGCTGGGCGTGGTGGCGGCGCTGTACGAGTCGCGCCAGTCGGGGCAGGGGCAGGTGGTGGATGCGGCCATGACCGACGGGGCCGCCGTGCTGATGGCGGCACAGTACGGGCTCCAGGCCAAGGGCTTCTGGAGCGATGCGCGCGAGAGCAATTTCTTGGATGGGTCGGCGCCGTTCTATTCCACCTACCGATGTGCCGACGGCAAGTACATCTCCATCGGGCCGATCGAGCCGCAGTTCTACCGAGAGCTGGTCCAGCGCTGCGAGATCGACGATCCCACAATGGCGGCGCAGTGGGATACGGTGCGCTGGCCGGAGCAGAAGGCTGCGCTGGCCGCGCTGTTCGCCCAGCGCAGCCGCGATGCCTGGTGTGCGCTGCTGGAGGGCAGCGACGTGTGTTTTGCGCCCGTGCTCAGCATGGGCGAGGCGCCGACCCACGCGCACAATCAGGCCCGCGGCACCTTCGTCGTGGCGGATGGTGTGGTGCAGCCGGCGCCCGCGCCGCGTTTCGGGCGCACCGTGAGCGCGCTGCCGTCGGCCGCGCCGCCGACCGGCCGCCACAGCGCCGCGCTGCTGGCCGAGCTGGGGCATACGCCGGCGCAGATCGCCGCCCTCGCCGAAGCCGGCGTGGTGCATTGCGCCGCCGACGCGCCACCGGGCATCACCTGAGATGCTGCTGATGATGCGCCACGGCCAGGCCTCGTTCGGTGCCGAGCGGTACGACAGGTTGTCCGATCTGGGCCAGGCGCAGGCGCGCGCGACCGGCGAGTACCTGCGCGCGCTGGGCGCCCGCCATGGCGAGGTGTGCATCGGTCCGCGCGACCGCCACCGCGGCACCGCGCAGGCGCTGCTGCACGCGTGGGGGGCATCCCCGGTGCGCCGCGACGAAGCCCGCATCGACGAGTTTGCCGACAGCCAGCAGATCCTCGCGGCGCTGCAGGCCACGACCGGGCGCGAGGCCGCGTTGCAGGGCGTGCCGCCCGCGACCCCGGTGCAGCGCCTTCAGCAGCTGATGCAGGGCATCGAGGACTGGGCCGGTGGCCGGCTGGCCATCGCGGGCTGCGAATCGTTTGCGCAGTTCAGGGCACGCGTCGGCCAGTGGCTGCGCGACGAACTGCAGCAGGCCTCGCACAGGTCGCCACGGCTGGTGGTGACCTCCGCCGGCGTGGTGGCGGTGGCGTTCTGCGAAGTGCTGGGCCTGCCCGACGAGGCCTTTGCGCCCATCGTCTGCCAGGTGCGCAACGCGTCGCTCACCGAGATCGGCACCAGCCGCGGGCGCCCCGTGGTGGTGAGCTTCAACAGCACCGGCCACCTGGGCACCGGCTTGCTGACCGCCATCTGAGGCCGGGCTTCGCCATCATGCCGACCCCTCTCGAGCCCGCCCGCGTCCAGCGCACACCCGTCCATCTGCGCCGGATCAGCGTGCAGGGGTTCGAGCG
The DNA here is from genome assembly GCA_965279475.1 of Pseudorhodoferax sp. GTDB lineage: Bacteria > Pseudomonadota > Gammaproteobacteria > Burkholderiales > Burkholderiaceae_C > Pseudorhodoferax. Next base: position 3,773,458 of record CBDIIA010000003.1, on the reverse strand, counting down.
CGAGGACGGCCTGCTCGACATCGAAGGCACGCTGATCGACACCAAGCCCTTCTCCATCGCGATGGCGGAGAAGACGGCGCAAGCCGGCGACGCCATCCACCACATGGTGGTGCGGCTGGCGGTGGACGGCACGCTCACCATCGTCGAAGCCGAGTCGCGCACCGTGACGGCGCCCTACGGCGTGTGCGGCGACATCGCGCGCCGCTACGCACAGCTCGTCGGCCTGCAGATCGGGCCTGGTTTCACGAAGACCGTGAAACGCATGTTCCGCGGCGTGATGGGTTGCTCGCACATGACCGAGCTGCTGCCGCCGATGGCCACCACGGCCTACCAGATCGCCTGGTCGCGCCCCGGCGCCTTCGGCGCGCCCGGCGAAGGCCAGACCCCGCTGGGTGGCTGCCATGCGCTGCGCCTGGACGGCGCGGTGGTGTTGCGCCACTTTCCCCATGCTGTACCGAAACCCAAGGAAAACGCGCCATGAAGGTGTTCATCGTCTTTGCCCACCACGAACCCAAGTCGTTCGGTGCCGCGCTGCTCGCGCGCAGCGTGCAGACGCTGCAGGAAGAGGGCCACGAGGTCGTCGTCTCCGATCTGCATGCGATGCATTTCAACCCCGTGGCCACGGCGGATGATTTCACGCAGCGGCGTTTTCCCGATGCCTTGCAGTACGACCGTGAGCAGAAACACGCGTACGAACACGGCGCCTTCGCACCCGACATCCAGGCCGAGATCGACAAGCTGCTCTGGTGCGACCTGCTGATCCTGCAGTTTCCGCTGTGGTGGTTCTCGGTGCCGGCGATCCTGAAGGGCTGGATCGACCGCGTCTTCGTCAACGGCGTGGTGTACGGCAAGGGCCGCCGCATGGACAGCGGCGGGCTCAAGGGCCGCAAGGCCATGCTGGCCATCAGCACGGGCTGCTACGAGAACATGGTCGCGCCCGACGGCCTGCTGGGCGCGCTGGACGTGAACCTGTGGCACCTGAACAGCGGCACGCTCGCCTATGCCGGCATGGAGGTGCTGCCGCCGTTCATGGCCTGGTCGATCCACTACACCGATGAAGCGCAGCGCCACACTTACCTCGATGCCTACGCCGAGCGCATGCGCACGCTGACCACCACGCCGCCGATGTTCTTCCATCCGTTGTCCGACTTCGGGCGCGACTGGCGCATGCGCGACGACGTCGAGCCGCGCACGGTCGGCCAGCGCCGGGCCATCGCCAGCGGGGCGTGATGCGCGTTGGGGCCAAGCTTGCGGCCTGGGACGCCGCCGACCTGCCCGCGCTACTGACGCTGGAGCCGACCGGCGAGCACCGCTGGCGCACCCGCTTCGGCGACGCCAACATGAACGGCCGCGCCTACGGTGGCCAGGCATTGGGGCAGGCGATGATGGCCGTGTCCATGGGCATGCCGCCGGAGCGGCCGGCGACGATGCTGCAGTTCCTGTTCCTGCAAGGCTCGATGCCGGACGAAGCGATCGAATTCGAAGTGAGCACGCTGCAGGACGGCAAGCGCTTCACTTCGCGCCGCGTGCAAGGTTTCCAGGCCAACGGGCGGCAGGTGCTGGACGCCCATGCCAGCTTCGCGATGCCGCTCGACGCGCCGGAGCACCAGGCGCCCAGCCCGGCACTGGACGAAGACCCCGAGAGCCTGCCGTCGCTGGCCGACGTGCCGCCGGCCTGGGAGGTGCGGCTGCGCGGCCTGGGCGGTTATTCGCTGGAGGAGAAGCCCAGCATGCTGTTCCGCGTGCCGGACCTGGCGCAGCAGATGAGCCCCGACCATGCCGGCACCCGCTTCCGTTTCTGGCTCAGGACGCGCCACCGCCTGCCGGCATCGCCAGGCATGCCGGCCGCGGCCTTTGCCTACCTGTCGGACTGGTGGCTCAACTTCGCCAGCCTGGGCTCGCACATGCGCGATCTCGACGAGACGCGGCGGCTGTACATCTCGAGCCTGAACCACAACATCTGGTTCCATCGCGCGTTTTCGCCGGACGCGTGGATGCACGTGGAATGCGACAGCCCCGTGTCGGCCCAGGGACGTGGCCTGTCGATCGCGCGCATCCACAACCAGGCGGGCCAGCTCGTCGCGTCGACCACGCAGGAGTGCCTGATGGCGTATGCCTGATGGCGCGTCGTGGTCGTCAGGAAGCACAAGATTGATCTTGCTGAACTGGAACCCGTCTTCGATCACCCGATGATCTCGGTGGAAGACGCTCGCGAACGCTACGGTGAACTTCGGCTGCAGAGCCTGGGCATGTGGCAAGGCCATGTTGTCTTCTTGGTCTGGACCCCGCGCGGTGACGACACCGCTCACCTCATATCCTGCCGCTATGCCGACCGCAAAGAAACTGACGAGTACTTCATCGCACTTTAGCCCGTCCGAGATGGCTGCCGCAAAGGCGGCAGCCATCGCTCGGCCCGCAGAGAAGACCAAGACCGCATGGGCTAACGCAGTCATCACTCCTGGCGGCGGCGTAGGTGCAACCATCTCGGCGCTGAGAAGAACGCGGGGCCCGAGCAAGAAGCCCGCGAAGGAGCAGGTTGCGATTCGCCTGGATCAAGAGGTCGTCGGCGCTCTGCGTGCCAGCGGGCCAAGGTGGCAAACGCGGGTGAATGCCGCACTCAAGGAGTGGTTGGCAACCCAGCCTGTCAAGCGCAAGGCGCGCGGACACAGTGCGGTCTAGGGCCTGTTCACACTCAATTCATCCTTCCCTTCGGGTTGGGCCCGCATGCGGACCCAACGCATCTCCTGCATTGAGTGTGAACAGGCCCTAGTCCTTCAATCTGCTGGAACAACGCAAATCAAACTCGGTGGCCAGCGCGTCTCCATGCTCGCCAACTCGAGGCGCCGCCCTGAGGCTGTTCGCGCGATGCGAGTTGATGCGCAACGGGCTCCGCGTGGTGTGGATGCTGGCGCCATCGTTGCGATGCACCGTTTGAAGCATGTCGAGTTGCTTGAACCCCTGGGTTGCCAGCAGGCGGGGCCAGTCGAGTACTTCAGCGCACCAGATGTCGTCAGGCTGAAGCCGCTGCAGCCAGTGCGCAGTCGGCTGCTGGACGAGCACGGCAGCAATGATCCGCTTGATCTCGTCGCGTTTCTGGAATGCATCCATGGCCGAATAGGCGGCCAATGCTGGCAGCGGCAACGCCGCGCCCAGCTTGGGCAGGGGCATCATCGCCAGCGCAAGATAGCCGTCTTGGGTCGGGTACAGGCCATACGGTGCGGCCAGGTAGGCATTGGCGTTACGGAACTCGGATTTTCTGGGGGGCCGCCGCCCATCGTTCAGGTGAGTGGTCAAGAGCTCGAACTGGAGGTCGATCAGCGCTTCGAGCAGGCTGGTCTGCACCAGGGATCCTTCTCCGCTTGTGCCTCTTCTGACCAAGGCCGCCAACACCCCTTCGGTGAGCAGATGACCCGCCAACATGTCCGCGATCGAAAGCCCGATCGGGACCGGTCCGTCTGCCGCTCCACCGTTGAGCCAGGTCACGCCTGAGAGTGACTGTGCCAGCAGATCCTGGCCCGGAAATTCCGACCACGGCCCGCTTTCCCCGTAGCCTGACACGCTGGCGTAGACCAGTCGTGGATTCAACGCGTGAACCGCCTCCCAGCCCAATCCGAGGCGTTCTATCACCCCTGGGCGAAAATTCTGGATCAGCACATCGGCCCTCAGAATCAGCTTGCGCAAGCTCTCCAGGTCGTCACCTTTCTTCAGGTCGAGCGCAATGCTTTCCTTGTTGCGATTGATGGCGTGAAACAGGGTCGAGTCGCCGTCGATGTCCGTGTCCGTGAGGTAGAGGCTCCTGCAGATGTCGCCGCTGCCAGGCCGCTCGACCTTGACCACACGCGCGCCGAGATCGCCGAGTCGCAGCGCCGCCGAGGGGCCGGACAGAAATTGGCTCAGATCCAGCACCAGCAGACCGTCGAGTGGACTCATGCGGCGAGGCTTTCCTGGTACATCCGATTCAGGGCCTCAACGATCGCCTCCGACGCTTCGCCGATACGCAGCCCATCGAGCAGCCGGCGCGAGCCGGCGTCCTGGAAGGGCATATAGCCGTTGTGGCGCGGCCGTACCCACGCGCCATCCAGCGTGGCGCGCGTCGCTCGGTAGAAGCCATTGGTGCGCTGATGGACGTCATCCGCCTCCCAGGCGGCTGTGTGGTTGGGTTGCCCGCCGCCGTGCGCATATGCACCGGCCTGGACGGCCTCGCTCGCCGCCCAGATGGCGAAGTCGATTGCCTCGCGCTGGTGCGCGCTGCGTGCCGATATCGCCAAGCCGGTGCCGCCCAATACGGCGCCTACGGGGGCCCGTCCATCGAAAGTAGGAATATCGGCGAAGGAGAGGCGGGCTGGCCTGAAGTCCAGGTACGCATAGTTGACATAGCCGAAGATGAGAGGGGCGCAGGAGATCCGCGCGTCACTGCGCGCCATGTCTTCGAATGTGGCGATCGGGTCTTGCTCCAGGCACTTCGGGTCGATCAGCGCCATCAACGCCTTCATGTGCTCCACCGCATGGCAGGTCGGTGCCATCTCGAACAGGCGAGGCCCCTCCACGCGCGCCGGCGCGCCAAGCTGGCCTACCAGGGTGAACAAGGCCATCAGCGCATGCGGTGCTCGCAACGGGATCGCCACTCGGCCTTGACGGGCCAATGCCAACACCTCCTGCCAATCGCGAGGAGCCTGCGCGAGCAGATCGCTCCGCCAGGCCTGCACCTGCGAAGCCGCATCGATCGGGATCGCCCACTGCTGGCCGCGCCAGAAGTAACTGGTGTAGGACTGGCCGACGCTGCGCTTGGCAATGGCCGCCAACCGTGGATCGTGCACCGGCAGCGGGACGAGGCACGATTCCTCGAACACCTGACCGACGTGCGGGTGGTCGATGACGATCAGGTCATAGGCGCGCGCCAGCTCTTCCACGGGAAACGATTCGAAATCCTGCAACGAGCGTCGGTCCCAGGTAACCGACACGCCGGTGTCGCGCTCCCATGTCGCGGAACAAGCCTCCAATGGTTGCCAGCCGCGAGGATGGTCCCACGTCATGCCGCGCAGTTTGATCCTTGTCTCCTTGTTCATTGGACATTCCCCGTTCCGTACATGACATTGGGCAGCCACAACGAGAGCTGCGGAAAAATCGATAGCAACACCAGCAGGAGCAGCATCACGGCGAGATACGGTGCGATCTCTCTCGAGTACTGGCCCATCGTGACCTTGAGCGTCTGGCACGAGATGTACATCAGTCCGCCCACTGGCGGTGTGATGCCGGCAATCGTCAGGTTGGTGATCAGCACGATGCCGAAGTGAACCTTGTCGATGTGTGCGCCGTCGATCAGCGGGATCAGCATGGGTGTCAGGATGATCAGCGCCGCCGACCCTTCGATGGCGGTGCCGAGCAGGATCAGCATCAGATTGATCAACAGCAGAAGCTTGATCGGATCGGTGGTGATCCCCGCGATCCATCCCGACATGGCCTGTGGCACCTGGTCCCATGACAGGTAGAAGCCGAAGGCACCTGCGGCGCAGATCATCATCATGACGCTGGCCGAGTCGCGTACGGATTCGGCCAGCACTTCCGGCAATTGCCGCCATTGCATTTCACGGTAGCCGAAGATCGCGATGAGGATCACGTAGATCACGACGATCGCGCCCGATTCGGTCGTGGTGAAGATGCCATAACGGGTGCCGAGCAGGATCACGAGCGGGATCGACAGCGCCCACAGCCCATCGATCATCGCGATCTTGATCTCAGGCCATTGCGCACGCCGCGCGCGTTGCGGCTTGTAGCCGCGCTTCTTCGCGACGACATGCGTCGTCAGCATCAGCACCGCTGCCAGCAGCAACCCAGGCACGACACCGGCCGCAAACAGGCGACCGATCGAGACTTCGGCCAGAAACCCGTAGACGATCAGACCGATGGAGGGCGGAATCAGCGCCGTGATGATCGCGGCCGACGAGGTGATCACCGCCGCGAAAGCCGCCCCGTAACCGCGCTCGACCATCTGCGTGCCGATGGTCTTGGACAGCATGGCGGCGTCCGCGTTGGCCGATGCGGTGAGCCCGCCGAGCAACGTCGCCAACACCGTGCACATCTGCGCCAAGGCGCCACTCACATGGCCGACCAGCACTTCGGCCAGTGTGAGGAGTCGCCGGGTGATGCCCGCCGCGTTCATGACGCAGCCTGCGAGAACGAACAACGGCAAGGCCAGCAGCGACACCGATTCGGTGCTGTCGGACATCTGCTGGGCAAAGTTCGCCAGCGGCATTTCGTCCATGTGCAGTACGAAGAAGCCGAGAGCGGCAATCGACATCGCCCAGGTAATCGGCGTCTGCAGCGCCAGCAGGACGAGCATCAGGATGGAGGGAAACCAGAGGTTGAACGTGCTCATAGTCCCTGCTCCGAAGTCGGGCGCCACTGCCAGCCGTCTTTCCATGGTGCCAGCAACACGTGCTGCCAGAACATCATGGCGCCTGCAACGGCCATGGGGGCATACACGACGGAGCGTGGGACATCGATCGACATCAGATGGATCGAGTGGGCGATGATGGACTGCCACGCAAACATGGCCGTCAGCACGACGAACAGACCGGCCAGCAGGAACCAGTTGGCGATGAAGACCACCTGCCGCACGCGGGCGGGGAGCAGCGCCACCAGCGCGTCCACATCGGCGTGCATCCGCCAGCGGATGCAGGCGGCGCCGCCGAAGAAGACCAGCCAGCCGAAAGCGATCACCGAGGCCTCGAAAGCCCAGGCCGCCGGCTGCGGAAACAGGTAGCGCGTGACGATGCCCCAGGTAATCGACAGGACGATCGCAGCCATGCAGACAACGCCGATCAATTCGTCAAGGCGTTGCAGGCTCAGCAGCGGTTTGACGATGCCCCGTGGTGCGGCGTCCGGCGCGGCGGGTTCAAGCGGCGGCGGTCTCTGGCGCCCGTCACCGGGATTGTTCTGGTCGCTCATGTCGAACGTCACTGCGCCATGGCCTTGACCATCTGCTCGTAGATGCCGGGCGTCAGGCCAGGCACCTTGGACATGGCCGGCCGCGCCTTGTCGGCGAAGGCCTTGGTGTTGACGTCGGTGATGATCTGCACACCGGCTTTCTTCAGCTCGTCGGCGAAAACGGCATCCGATGCCTGGGATTGGGCCGTGAGATCGGCTGCGGCCGTGCGGCCTTCTTCGATCAGGATGGCCTGGAGGTTGGCCGGCATCTTGTTGAAGAAAGCCGTGTTCATGGCGAAGGTGAGATACATCATCTGGTGGCCGGTGTTCGAGATCACCTTGCGCACTTCGTACAGCTTGGCGCCTGCAAGCGAGCTGTAGTTCGCCTCCGCCGCGTCGACCACGCCGGTCTGCAGCGCGTTGTAGACCTCGCCCCACGGCAGGGCGGTAGGACGGGCACCGAGCGCACTGAACGTCTCGAGCATGATCGGTGAGGGCGGGACGCGCAAGGTCAGGCCGGCCACGTCGGCGGGTGTGCGTACCGGTTTGCTGGCGAGGATGTGGCGCACGCCAAACAGGCCGTCCGGCATCACGAGCTTGATCCCCTGCGCCTCCAGGCGCGTCGACATGTTCTTGAACACCGGGGACGCAAACAGACGCTTGGCGTCGTCCGTCGAGGTGAACATGTAAGGGCCTGCGACCAGCCCGAGGTCCGGCAGGATCTGCCCCAGCTGGCCGTAGTCGGTCACGCTCATCACGTGGGCGCCACCCTTGATCATCTCGTTGACCTTTTTCTGCGCGCCGAGCTGATCACCCGTGAAGATGGTCAGCTCGATCTGCCCCTTCGAGCGCTCCTTCACGCGGGCGGCGTAGCTGTGCATCACCTTGATGATGGGCTCGTTCGGATTGGTCTGGGACGTCGAAAAGCGAATCGAATAGTTCTCAGCGTTCGCCGCGGGAACCACCAATGCGCTTGCGAGACCGATGGCCGCAGCGGCAAGGACAGCACGTTTGTTGAGCATATGACTCCTTTATATAAGTATTAAACGTTCATTGGCGAACGAACGTGGCGAATCATAGAGGTGCCTGAGGTGATGTCGACACTGGTATTTACCACTACAAGTGTTTTCAGATACGGTGCAAAATAATTCATAGGAGAAGTTAACATTTGCATATGAATATTTCTTCGACTGCATCTGCGTCCTCCGCAACGGACCTGCCCCTCGCGGGGTTGAGGGTCCTCGACTTCAGCCAGTTCCTTGCAGGTCCGTCATGCGCGCTGCGGCTCGCCGACCTGGGAGCCGATGTGATCAAGGTCGAAAGACCGGACGGCGGCGACTTGTGCCGCAGCCTGGCGCTGGCCGATCAGCGCATGGGCGAGGACAGCGCACTGTTCCACACCATCAATCGCAACAAGCGCAGTTTTGCTTGCGACCTGAAGTTGCCCTCCGACCTGGAGAGGGCCAAGGTGCTGGTTTCGCGGGCAGACGTCATGATCCACAACTTCAGACCCGGTGTGATGGAGCGGCTAGGGCTCGACTTCGAGACCGTTGGCAAGCTCAATCCCAGACTCGTCTACGCGACGGTGACCGGTTACGGCGACAGCGGCCCCTGGCGCGACAAGCCGGGACAGGACTTGCTGGTGCAGTCGCTTTCCGGCTTGACCTGGCTCAGCGGCAATGGCGGCGATGACGCTCCCCCTGTACCCCTGGGAGTTTCTGTGGTCGACCTCATGACCGGCGCGCAACTGCTGCAAGGCATCCTGGCACTGCTGGTGCGCCGCGGGGTGTCAGGCAAGGGCGGGCGCGTCGAAGCCAGCCTGCTGGAAGCAGCGATCGACATGCAGTTCGAGCCGCTCACCGTCTTCTTGAACAGCGATGGTGAGCAGCCCGCGCGCAGCCAGCACAACCATGCAAACGTGCACATCGGCGCGCCCTATGGCATCTACAAGACGGCGGACGGCTATCTGGCTCTTGCGATGACCCCGGTGGATGGGCTGGCGACCTTGATCGGCTGTGACGCACTGGCGGCGGTGGCCGCTGATCGCCGCACCTGGTATGGCAACCGAGACCAGATCAAGTCATTGCTGCAACAGCACCTGCTCACCCGGACCACAGCCGATTGGCTCGGCATCCTCGAGCCGGCCGGCATCTGGTCGGCCGATGTGCTGCGCTATCCGGATCTGATGGCTCACGCTGGGTTCAAGGCGCTGGACATGGTTCAGACGCTGGACGTGGCACCCGGCGTTTCGATGAAGACGACGCGGTGTCCCATCCGGATCGACTCCCGCATGCTCCACAGCACGCGGCCTGCGCCCAGGCTTGGTCAGCATACCCAGGAAGTCTGGCAGGAACTCGCTCCTGCAGCTGGCGGTTCGAGTGAAGCACGCACATGACCCACGAACAATTTTTCGAGGACTACGTCGTCGGATTCGCACGCGAGACGATGGGACGCACCATCACCGAGGCCGACATCGTGCTGCACGCCGGCCAGACCGGCGATTTCTTTCCCCACCATATGGACGCTGCCTGGTGCGCCACGCAAGATTTCGGGCAGCGCATCGCCCACGGTACTCTGGTCTTCAGCGTGGCCATCGGCATGACGGCCAACGTGATCAATCCCCGCGCCATGTCCTACGGGTACGACCGGCTCAGGTTCATCAAGCCGGTGTTCATCGGCGACACGATCCGGGTGCGCGCCGAAATCGCCGCACTGCGACCGCATCCCAAGAAGGCTTCCCACGGCATTGCGGTGGAGGCGGTTGCGGTCACCAACCAGCGCGGAGAGATGGTCCTGGCGTGCGAACATCTCTATCTGGTCGAGCGACGCCTCTCGTCGTGACTTCATCCACCAGCATGGCCCCATGGACGATTCCATTCCCGATACGTCGCCGCGTACCAAATACGCCGTACCCGCCCTCGAAAAAGGGCTGGACATCCTCGAATGCCTGTCGAATCAGCCGACAGCGCTGACCCAGGCCCAGCTGGCGCGCGAACTCGATCGCGAACCGAGCGAGCTGTTCCGCATGCTGATCTGCCTGGAGGCCAGGAACTACATTCGCCGCGTCGAAAGCGGCGGCTTCGAACTGACGCTCAAGCTCTATGAACTCAGCCGCACCCAGTCGCCCTACGATCAGCTTGTGCAGGTGGCTTCGCCGCTGATGCAGGATCTGGTCGATCGGGTGCAGCAGTCCTGCCACTTGTGCGTACTGCACCGCGACCAATTGCTGGTGCTGGTGCAGAAAGACAGTCCCCTGCCCATTCGCCTGTCCGTGCAAGTGGGATCGTTCCATTCGCCGGTCAAGACACTGTCGGGTCGCATATTGCTTGCGCACCTTGATCCGGAAAAACGTTCCAGCTTCCTGGAGCGCCATGCAGATTACCTGCGGCTCAGCGCGGTCGAGCGCATTGCGTTCGACGAACAGTTGCAGACCATGCGGGCCGATGGCTGGGCGAGCGCCGACGGCGCCCTCTTCATCGGAGGTCTGGATCTGAGCGTACCGGTCGGCCGCTCCGAATCCCACACCATGGCCGCGTTGACGATGTCCGCGCTCAACACCACCGACGGAAAAATCGACCTTTTTGAACACCTCCCGCAGCTTCGGCAATGTGCCGGCGAGATCGCCCGGCGCTGCGGGATCAACTGACCTACACAAGGAGCACGCGATGCCTGGTTGGCAAAACATCGAGAAGTATTTTGAGGACTACGCGCTTCACGAGCGCGACATCGAACGCCGCCGCACGATCGATCAATCGGACATCAACCAGTTTGCCGGCCTGACGCTGGATTTTCATCCTGCCCATGTGGACCGGGTCTACGCCGATGAGCGTTATGGTGGGCGACTCGCCCACGGCATGCTGACTTTTTCGTTGGTCACCGGACTCAACGTCGAATACAACATGCTGGCCATTTCGTACGGCTACGAAAAGGTCCGCTTTCCGAAGCCCGTATTCGCCGGCGACACCGTCACAGCGCAGACCGAGGTGATCGGTCTGGAGCCTCATCGCAAGCCGACCATCGGCCTTGTCACGAAAAAGTACACCGGCGTCAATCAACGGGGTGAGGTGGTGTTCAGCTGTCTCCACACGCTGGCCGTGGATCGGCGGATTGCCGCCGCAGCCAAGGAGGGGGCATGACAGACGACCTGAACGGCGTGTACCGCGGCATCTTCCCGGTCGTGCCCACCACCTTCGCCGAAGACGGCAGCCTCGACCTGCCGAGCCAGTTGCGCTGTACAGATTTCATGATCGACTCTGGCGTGGACGGCCTGTGCATTCTGGCGAACTTTTCCGAGCAGTTCCTGATTGCCGATGCCGAGCGCGACCTGATCACCCGCAGCGTGCTGGAACACGTTGCCGGCCGCGTGCCGGTGATCGTCACCACCACGCATACCAGCACCAAGGTGTGCGCAGAACGCAGCCGCCGGGCACAGGAGATGGGTGCAGCGATGCTGATGGTGATGCCGCCCTATCACGGCGCCACGTTCCGCTTCTCCGAAGGGCAGATCTTCGAGTTCTACGCGCGCCTGTCCGATGCGGTCGACATACCGATCATGGTGCAGGACGCACCGGCCAGCGGCACGCCGCTGGCCGCAGCGTTCCTGGCCCGCATGGCACGCGAGATCGAGCACCTGTCGTATTTCAAGATCGAGACTGCGGGCGCTGCCACCAAGCTGCGCGAACTCATCCGGCTGGGCGGCGAGTCGGTCAAAGGACCTTGGGACGGCGAGGAAGGCATCACTTTGTTGGCCGACCTGGACGCCGGTGCGACTGGCGCCATGACCGGCGGCGGCTTTGCCGACGGCATCCGCCCCATCATGGAAGCCCACCGCAGCGGCGACCACGACCTGGCCTTCACGCTCTACCAGCGCTGGCTGCCGCTCATCAACTACGAAAACCGGCAGGCCGGCTTTCTGGCCGCCAAGGCACTGATGAAGGAAGGCGGCGTGATCGCCTGCGAGGCGCCACGCCAGCCGTGGCCGGCGATGCATCCCGAGGTAAGGCGCGGGCTCATCGAAACCGCGCGTCGCCTTGACCCCATGGTGTTGCGATGGGGTCGATAAACAACTGCGCCAGGTTCAGGAAAGTCCTCTGGCCCGTGGGCGACCACTGCTTCTCGATCTCGGCGGAATACGCCGACTGGTTGTCGCTGGAGAACTTCCGTGAACTTCGCTCTTTCGCCAAGCATTGCGCCGCCAACGAACAGGCGGCCATACTTCAGTTCGCGTAGAGCGAGGCCCAGCATGTCGCTCAACCAGAGCGCCAACGGCATGCCGTCAAGCCCGGCCTGCCGGTAAGCGGTACATTGTCTGCGTCCCGGGCTTGGCAGCCTGCCGTCGCCACCTGGTCCGCTCTACATTACGTCCTACCACTCGCGGTCCGACGCACTTCAGATCGCTTCACGAGAAAGGATGCCCAATGCGCAGTCTCTCCCCGAACGCACAGCTCGTCTCCACCATATTCGATGAAGTCGCCAAGGGCAATGGCAAGCCCTTTTGGGAGGCCTGCCGGGAGGATGTCGTTTGGCGCACCATCGGCAGCGGGTCTTGGAGCGGTGAGTTCACGGGCAAGCAGACCGTCGTCGATGAGATATTCCGTCCGTTGAACAACGTTCTCGTAGAACGAGCCACGATTCCCACCCGCGTGATCGACGGCGGCGACATCATCGTTCTTCAGGCCAAGGGAAAGAACCTGACCCGCGATGGTCAGCGCTATGACAACGACTATGTGTTCGTGATTCACTTCGAGAGTGGCAAGATCGTCCGGTACGAGGAGTATTGCGATACAGAATTGATCGCTCGCGTACTGCCGGACCGTGTCGCCGCAAAGTCACTGCCAAAGCCTGTCTAGTCTCAAAGCCTCAGCGTGCTGCATCACCATTTCTTCAAGCGGACCCGTTCCGGCGGGCTGCGCCGTGCTCGGCGTTTCGCTTGCGTCAAACGGTAACCGTCACACCAGACCCATGCGCCAGCACGTCGCATTCCTGCACACGTCGCCCGTCCATGTCGCGACGTTCGATCACCTCCTCCGAGCCGCCGATCCCCTGGTTCAGGTGGAACATGTCGTCGCGGAAGATCTCTTGGCGGAGGCACAAGTCGTGGGAGCTGAGGATCCCGCTCTGGTCAAGCGCATCCACGCTGCGATGGCTGGTGCCGCTTCCAAGGGTGCGGCAATCGTTGTTTGCACTTGCTCGACGATCGGTGGCCCTGCAGAACGTGCTTCAGTGGGTACTGGTTTCGCTGCTGCGAGGATCGACCGTGCGATGGCCGATCGGGCAGTAGAGCTCGGACCACGCATATTGATCGTAGCCGCGCTCGAGAGCACACTTGGTCCTACGGAACAGCTGATCAAAGAGTCGGCCGCTGCCATACGGGCAAGCGTGGACATCGAACATCTCCTGGTGCGTGAAGCGTGGTCGTATTTCCAGCGCGGCGATCACGTCGCCTATGTCAATGCAGTTGTGGCCGCGGTGCGTGCGGAATCAAGGCGTGTCAACGTCGTCGTGCTGGCCCAAGCCTCTATGGCGCCTGCCGCTGACGCTTTGCAGGACTTCCGGGTCGAGGTTCTTGCCAGTCCAAGTCTGGGAGTTCAAGGTGTTCTGGCATACCTGCGAAATGACGGTTGACAGGCCGCTGCATCCGATCGACTTCGGCCGCGGCTGAGCGGCGGCGTCACCCATCAGCCGAAGCCGTACCGCCGCCACAACACCGCAGTCATCCTTAGAACTGCTCAGCCGGCAACCTGACGACGATCCCGTCCAGCTCGTCCCGCATCTTCAGCTGGCAGCACAGCCGGCTGCCCGGACGCGGCTCGGGCACGCCTTCCAGCATGAACGACTCCGTCTCCGAAATCGCCGGCAGCTTGTCCAGCCAGGCTTCGTCCACGTAGCCGTGGCAGGTGGCGCAGCTGCAGGTGCCGCCGCAGTCGCCCAGGATGCCGGGCACACCGTTGTCGGTCGCAATCTGCATGAGGGACCGGTTGGGTGTGGCTGCTACGGTGTGGACCGTTCCGTTGTGTTCGATATAGGTGACGCTTGGCATGGCAATGGCGCTTGTCTCTTCGCGGTTTGGAGGGGCGGACGGCAAGGGCAAATAGTCTTGACATAGTCCGACGGGACGGTCTATTATTGCCTCCATGGACTTTCTTTGCAACACTGTCGCAGCCCCGGTTGCGGCACTTCGAGACAGGTGACGCCCTTGAACCCCAGCGCACGCACCATCCCCATCACACCGGTCCGTCCCGTCTCGTCCACGATCCCGCCGTTCAGCGAGCTGGTGCAGGACAACCATGTGCACGGCTCGGTCTATACCGACCCGGACATCTACCAGGAAGAACTGCGCAAGATCTGGTTCCGCACCTGGGTCTACGTCGGCCACGAGAGCGAGGTGCCGCAGCCGAACGACTACGTGATGAAGTCGATCGGGCCCGAGCCCATCCTGATGACGCGCGACCGCGAAGGCCGCATCCATCTGCTGCACAACCGTTGCCCGCACCGCGGCAACCGCGTCTGCATGACCGAGAAGGGATCGGCGCGTTCGTTCACCTGCCCGTACCACGGCTGGACCTTCACCAACGATGGCGCGTTGCGCGGTTATCCGTTCCCGTCGGGCTACGAAGGGGTCGACCGTTCCGAGCTGGGCCTGGGCAAGGTGGCGCGCGTGGCCTCGTACAAGGGTTTCGTGTTCGGCTCGATGGCCGCCGACGGGCCATCGCTCGAAGAGCATCTGGGCGCCGCGATGGACGCGATCGACGCGTTGTGCCTGACCTCGCCCGAGGGTGAGGTCGAGATCACGGCCGGCTTCCTCAAGCACAAGGTCAAGTCGAACTGGAAGTTCCTGGTCGAGAACGAGACCGATGGTTACCACCCGTCGTTCGTGCATGCCTCGATCTTCGAGGTGGCGCAGAGCGGCATCGGCACGCTCTACAGCAGCGATTCGACGGCGGTGTCGCGCTACTTCGGCAAGGGCCATTCCGAGAACGATCTGCGCCCCGAGTTCCGCAAGCGCGATGTACCGATGAGCTGGTTCGGCACCACCGCCGAACGGCTGCCCGACTACACCCGAAGCATGGAGGCCGCGTACGGCCCCGAGAAGGCGCGCAAGATCATGATCGACGGTACGCCGCACATCATGGTCTACCCGAACCTGTTCATCGCGGAGATCCAGATCTTCGTGATCCAGCCGCTGGCCGTGAACGAATCGGTGCAGCACGTCACCGCGCTGCAGTTCAAGGGCGCGCCCGATCTGAACCGGCGCCTGCGCCAGCAGACCATGGGCTCGGTGGGCCCGGCCGGTTTCCTGCTGGCGGACGATGCCGAGATGTACGAACGCACCCAGCTCGGCGTGCAGTCGCGCAACCCCGAGTGGTTGTACCTGGGCCGCGGCAAGCACCGCGAGCGCACCGACGAGAACGGCTACCTGATCGGCGACGCCACCGACGAGACGCCCACGCGCGGCATCTGGCGCCACTACCGCTCGCTGATGGAGGCTGAATGACCACCACAGTCACCCTCGACGACCTGCTGCTGCACCACGAGGTGTCGCAGTTCCTGTTCCGCGAAGCGCGCCACCAGGACAACCACGCCTACGACGCGTGGGAAGCGCTGTGGACCGACGACGGCGTCTACTGGATTCCCGCCAACGGCGAGTCCGGCGATCCCGAGAAAGAGATGTCCATCATCTACGACAACCGCTCGCGCATCGCGCTGCGGGTGCGGCAGTTCCACACCGGCAAGCGCTACAGCCAGACGCCGCGCTCGCCGCTGCGCCGGGTGATCTCCAACGTCGAGATCCTCGAGAACGATGGCACGCAGCTGCTGGTCACGGCCAATGCCATCGTGTTCGAGGCGCACGCGCGTGCCGACACGATCTGGGGGTCACGCAACGAGTACCGGCTGCGCCGCGAGGGCGGCGAGCTGCGCATGGCGCAGAAGAAGGTCGTGCTGACGAACAACGACAAGGCACTGTTCTCGATGGCGTTCCTGATCTAGACCGCGACGCACCGCCGGTGCCGCGCGCCACGACGCTTTCCCCAACAAGACACGCCGACCAGGCAGGAGACACCAGATGACCGGAGACAGCCAACCCACCCCGCCCTCGACCGAGGTGCTCGTGTCCGACGGGCCCGCCCGGCTGGAGCTGCACGCCGACGGCGTGGCCCATGTGCGGCTGGCGCGGCCCGAGGCTTCCAACGGGCTCGACATGGCGCTGCTGAAGGCGCTGCACGAGGTGCTGATGCAGGTGCACGGCGACGGCCGCGTGCGCGTGGTGCTGCTGACCGGCGACGGCAAGAACTTCTGCGCCGGCGGCGACGTGCACACCTTCCTGTCGAAGGGCGCGGCCCTGCCCGACTACATCCGCATGGCGACCTCGTACCTGCAGATGGTCGTGGCCCTGCTGATGCGGCTGAATGCGCCGGTGGTCACCGCCGTGCAGGGGTATGCGGCGGGCGGCGGCGGCATGGGGCTGGTGTGTTCGTCCGACGTGGTCGTCGCGGGTGAATCGAGCAAGTTCCTCGCCGGGGCGACGCGCGTCGCGATGGTGCCCGATGCCGGTGTCTCCGTCACGCTGACGCAGCTGGTCGGCTTCCGCAAGGCGATGGACATCCTGCTGTTCAACCCGGTGATCGATGCCGCCGAGGCGCTGCGCATCGGCCTGGTGTCGCGTGTGGTGCCCGATGCCCGGTTGCAGGACGAGGCGCTGGCGCTGGCCCGGCAACTGGCGGCCGGCGCGCCGGCGGCGCTGGCGGCCACCAAGCGCCTGCTCTGGAACGGGCTGGGCCTCGGCGCCGAAGCCGCAATGCCCGAGGAGAACCGCACGCAGGCGCAGCTGTGCGCCATGCAGGATGCGCTCGAAGGCCTGGCCGCCGTGATCGAGAAACGCGCACCGCGTTTCACCGGGCGCTGAAGCGCGTTGCCATGGACGGCTCGCCCATGACCTCCACCCTCTCCTTTGCCGGCCGCAGCGTGTTCCTGACCGGCGGCGCCAAGGGCATCGGCGCGGCGATCGCGCGGCACTTCGCGGCCGCAGGCGCGCGCGTGACCATCGCCGACCGCGACATCGCCACGGCGCAGGCGCTGGCTGGGGAGATCGGTGCCACGGCGGTCGAACTCGACGTGGCCGATCTCGAAGCGGCGCAACGCGCGGTGCTGTCCACCGGGCCACACCAGATCCTGGTCAACAACGCCGGCATCGACCAGCACGCCTGGTTCACGCGCACGCAGATCGCCGACTGGCGCCGCCTGCTGGCCGTCAACCTCGAAGCGGTGCTTGCCACCACGCACGCGGCGCTACCGGCGATGCAGGCGGCGGGCTACGGCCGCATCGTCAACATCGCGTCGGAGGCCGGGCGCATGGGGTCCAGCGGCGCGGCGGTCTATGCCGCGGCCAAGGGCGGGGTCATCGCGTTCACGCGCTCCATCGCCCGCGAGAACGGCCGCAAGGGCATCACCGCCAACGTGGTCGCCCCCGGCCCGATCGACACGCCGCTGCTGCGCGAGGCCGTGGCCGCCGGCGGCGACAAACTGCTGGCCGCGATGCAGGGCGCCACGCTGGCCAACCGCCTCGGCACGCCCGACGAGGTGGCCGCCACGGTGCTGTTCCTGGCGTCGGATGGCGCTGCCTTCATCACCGGCGAGACCCTTGGCGTCTCGGGCGGCATGGGCTGCGGGCAATGAGCGCACTCGACGCTGATAGCCACATCGCCACGGCGGCGCAGATCGACGGCGTCGTGCAGCGCGTTCGGTCGGTCTACAAGCGCTGGGGCCGCGGCACCACGGTCGCGCAGATGCGCAGCGACTGGGATGCACTGTTCGGCACCGCAGGCGTTGATGCGCAAGTCGAGCCGGTCGCCATCGGCCCGCTTAGCGGCGAGTGGATCAGCGCGCCGGGTGCCGATGCGCGCCGCGTGGTTCTGTACTTCCACGGCGGCGGCTTCCAGGTCGGTTCGGTGCACTCGCACCGCGAGCTGATGGCCGGCATTTCCGACGCCACCGGCTGCCGGGTGCTGGGCGTCGACTACCGGCTGGCGCCCGAGCACCGCTACCCCGCGGCGCTGGACGATGCCTGTGCTGCGTATGACTGGGTGCTGGCGCAGGGCACGCCGCCGGGCGACGTCGTCTTCGCCGGAGATTCGGCGGGCGGCAACCTCGTGCTGGCCGCACTGGTCCGGTTGCGCGATGCAGGCCGGGCGCTGCCAGCCGGTGCCGTGCTACTGTCGCCATGGACGGACATGAGCGCGTCCGGCGAGAGTTACACCACGCGTGCACAGAGCGATCCGATCCACCAGCGCCCGATGATCGTCGCGATGGCACGCAACTACCTCGGCGCCGATGGCGATGCATCGCAGCCGCTGGTGTCGCCGCTGTTCGCCGACCTGCGCGGCCTGCCGCCGCTGCTGATCCAGGTCGGCGACCACGAGACGGTGCTCAGCGACTCGGTCGTGTTCGCCGACAAGGCCAAGGCGGCTGGCGTCGACGCTCGGCTCGAAGTGTGGGACCGCATGGTCCACGTGTTCCAGCAGTTTCCCGAAGCCCTGCCCGAGGCGCGCGCCGCGCGCCGCGCCATCGGCGCCTTCGTTCGGGGCGTCTTTTCCAACCCTTCCTTCACGAGAAAGTCCTGACCATGTTTGGAATCGTCGGATACGGCGGCTACGTGCCCCGCCTGCGCCTGGCGCGCCGCGCGGCGGCGGAGGCCAATGCCTGGTACGCACCCCAGTTCGCCAAGGCCAAGGGCACGCGCGCCTTCGCCCACTGGGACGAAGACAGCATCACGATGGCGGTGGCCGCCGCGCGCGACTGCCTGGGCACCGGCGACGACCGCTCGCAGATCGCCAGCGTGCTGCTGGCGTCCGGCACGCTGCCGTTCGCGGAGCGGCTGAATGCCGGCATCGTCTGCGAGGCGCTCACCTTGCGTGAAGACATCCAGGCGCTCGACATCACCGGCTCGCAGCGTGCGGGGCTGTCCGCGCTGGCGCAGGCGATGGCACAGGTGAAGAGCGGCGGTGGCGACGCGCTGGTGCTGGCCGCCGACAACCGCAAGACACGCGCCGCCAGCGCGCAGGAACTCGACTTCGGCGACGGTGCGGCCGCACTGCGGATCGGCTCCGGCAAGGTACTGGCCGAATACCTGGGGGGCGGCACCGTCACGGTCGACTTCGTCGACCACTTCCGTGGCGCCGGCGAAGACATCGACTACGCCTGGGAAGAACGCTGGGTGCGCGACGAAGGCATCGGCAAGCTGGTGCCGCGCGCCATCCAGGCCGCGCTGGCCGAAGCCGGCATCGCCGCCGCACAGGTCGACCACCTGATCTTTCCGAGCACCTTCGCCAAGATGGACCAGCAGCTCGCCAAGGCCTGCGGCGTGCGCCCCGAGGCGGTGGTCGACGCGCTGTCGGCATCGGTCGGCGACACCGGCCTGCCGCACGGGTTGCTGCTGCTGGCGCAGGTGCTCGAACTCGCCGCGCCCGGCCAGCACATCCTGCTGGCGCAGTTCGGCAGCGGTGCGCAGGCGATGGTGTTCCGCGTGACCGAGCACATCGGCGGCTTCAGGCCGGTGAAGGGCGTGAGCGAGTGGGTGCGCCGCGGCGTCGAGGAGACGGCCTACACCCGCTTCCTGTCGTTCAAGGGCCAGCTCGAGCTGGAGCGCGGCATGCGCGGCGAGCAGGACCGCAAGACCGCGCTGTCCACCGCCTACCGGCACCGCGCCGCGATCCTCGGGCTGGTGGCCGGGCGCTGTGAAGTCACGGGCAGCGTGCACTTTCCGCCCTCGCGCATCTCCTACGACCAGGGCAAACCGCTGCAGGACACGCAGAAGCCCTACAAGCTGGCCGAGCGCTGCGGCACGGTGCTCAGCTGGTCGGCCGAATACCTGTCGTTCCACCGCTCGCCGCCGCACCGCTACGGGCAGGTCGACTTCGAGGGCGGGGGCCGCATCCTGATGGAGTTCACCGACACCGCCGAGGGCGAGGTCGACACCGGCACCCGGGTCGAGATGAGTTTTCGCATCAAGGATGTCGATGACCGGCGCGGTTACACGCGCTATTTCTGGAAAGCCGTACCGGTGCGCGCATCGGCGCAAGACGTCAAGGGATCGGAGTAAACCATGCCAGCAGGAATCAAGGACAAGGTCGCCATCCTCGGGATGGGGTGCAGCAAGTTCGGCGAGCGTTGGGACGCGAGCCCCGAAGACCTGATGGTCGAGGCCTACAACGAGGCCATGGCCGATGCCGGCATCACGCCGGAGCAGCTGGACGCCGCCTGGTTCTCCACCCACATGGACGACGTGGGCACCGGCCGTGGCGGCACGCCGATGGGCATTGCGCTGCGACTGCCCGACATCGGCGTGACGCGTGTCGAGAACTTCTGCGCCGGCGGTTCCGAGGCGATCCGCGCGGCCGTGTATGCGGTGGCGGCGGGCGCCTGCGACATCGCGATCGCGCTGGGCGTCGAGAAACTCAAGGACACCGGCTACGGCGGCCTGCCGGTCGCAACCGTCGGTACCTACATCCCGCAGTGGTACCCGAACGCGGTGGCGCCGGCCAACTTCGCGCAGCTGGCCACGGCCTACCGCAGCCGGCATGGCGTGGACGCGGCGCTGCTCAAACGCGCCATCGCGCACGTGTCGGTGAAGAGCCACGCCAACGGCGCGAAGAACCCCAAGGCGCACTTCCAGAAGGCGGTGAGCGAAGAGACCGTGCTGAAGGCGCCGATCATCGCCGAGCCCTTGGGGCTGTTCGACTGCGCGGGCGTGTCCGATGGTGCGGCGGCCGTCATCGTCACGCGCCCGGACATTGCGCGCAGCCTGGGCAAACGCGACCTGGTCACCTTCAAGGCGCTGCAGATCGTCACCTCCAACGGCTGGGAGCTGCAGTCCAACGGATGGGACGGCAGCTACGTGCACACCGCGCGCATCGCCGCCCGGCGGGCCTATGCGGAGGCGGGCATCGAGCGGCCGCGCGAGCAGGTCAGCATGACCGAGGTGCACGACTGCTTCTCGATCACCGAACTCGTGACGATGGAGGACCTGGGCCTGTCCGACGAAGGCGGCGCGGTGCGCGACGTGCTCGACGGCAAGTTCGACGCCGAGGGCGCGATCCCGTGCCAGATCGACGGCGGCCTCAAGTGCTTCGGCCACCCCATCGGCGCGAGCGGCATCCGCATGCTCTACGAGATGTACCTGCAACTGCAGGGCAGGGCGGGGCCCCGGCAGCTGGCCAGGCCCAGCATCGGCCTCACGCACAACCTGGGCGGGCAGCCGTCGCAGAACGTCTGCTCCGTGTCCATCGTCGGCCTCCAGGGGGCCTGACGTTCCCGTTGTTTCCGCTTCCCTCGCCATCCCGCAGGACCCAGGCATGACCATCCGTCTTACCCAATCCCTCCACCGGGCGCTGCAGCAGCACCCCGGCCGCGTGGCCACCGTCTTCGGCGCGCGCCGGCAGACCTATGCGCAGCTGGTTGACCGGGTGCAGCGCCTGGCCGGCGCGATGCGCGGCCTGGGCGTGAAGCACGGCGACCGCATCGCCATCCTGTCGCTGAACTCCGACCGCTACCTCGAGGTCTTCATGGCCGTGTTCTGGCTGGGCGCGGCGATCAACCCCGCCAACACGCGCTGGAGCGCGAAGGAGCTGGCCTACTCGTTCAACGACTGCGACACCACGCTGCTGTTCGTCGACGATGCGCACCTGCCGATGATGGACGAGGTGCGCGCCGCATCGCGTTCGCTGCGCCACGTGGTGCATCTGGGCGATTTGCCCTGCCCGGAATCGATGCTCGGCTACGAAGGCCTGATCGCGGCGGCGTCGCCGGTGGCCGACGTGGAGGCGGCAAGCGGCGACCTGGCAGCGGTGTTCTACACCGGTGGCACCACCGGTTTCCCCAAGGGTGTGATGCTGTCGCACGAAGGCCTGATGGGGGCGGCGCTCAACCGCCTCGCGCTGGGCTACCCGGTCGGGCCGGTGTACCTGCATGCCGCGCCGGTGTTCCATCTGGCCGGCGCGATGGGTGTGTTCTGGCAGTTCATCGCCGGCGGCACGCACGTGCTGATCCCGTCGTTCTCGGCCGTCGCGCTGATGGACGCGGTGCAGCGCGAACAGGTCACCGACACGCTGCTGGTGCCGACGATGATCCAGATGACGCTGGACCACCCCGACTTCAGCCGCTACGACCTCGGCAGCCTGCGGTTCCTGGTGTATGGCGCCTCGCCGATCTCCGAGACCCTGCTCGACCGCACGACCGCAGCCTTTCCCCACCTGTCGCTGATGCAGGGTTACGGCATGACCGAACTGGCGGGCTGCGTGACCTACCTGCCGCCGCACTACCACACCGCCGAAGGGCGCAAGCAGAGCAAGCTGCGCTCGGCCGGGCGCGCGGCCGCGATGGCCGAGATCCGGATCGTCGATGCCGAGGGCGCCGAGGTGCCGCGCGGCACGGTCGGCGAGATCGCCGCGCGCGGCATGTCGGCGATGCTGGGGTACTGGAACAAGCCGGACGAAACCCGCCACACGCTGCGCGACGGCTGGGTGCACTCCGGCGATGGCGCGTACATGGACGACGAGGGTTTCATCTTCATCGTCGACCGGATGAAGGACATGATCGTCAGCGGCGGCGAGAACGTGTATTCCGCCGAGGTCGAGAACGCGGTGCTGAAGCACGCGGCCATCGCGTCCTGCGCCGTCATCGGCATCCCCAGCGAGAAATGGGGCGAGAGCGTGCACGCGGTGGTGGTGCTGAAGCCGGGCATGGGCGTCGGCGAGGCGGAGCTGATCGCGCATTGCAAGACGCTGATCGCCAACTACAAGTGCCCGCGCAGCGTCGAGGTGCGCAGCGAACTGCCGCTGTCCGCCGCCGGCAAGCTGCAGAAGAACAAGCTGCGGGATCCGTACTGGAAACAGCAGAGCCGGCTCGTCGCCTGAGCGCGCCGCTGTGCGCGCAACGACCAAGGAAACCCCATGACCGCATCCCCACCGCACGACGGCGTCGTGCTGCTCGACCGGCCTGCGCCGCACGTGGCGCGGTTGCTGATCAACCGGCCGGCCAAACGCAACGCGATCGACTTCGACGTGCGCGAGCAACTGACCCAGGCGCTGCGCCGCCTGCTGGCCGACCGCAGCGTGCGCGCGCTGGTGTTCGGCGGCACCGAACGCATGTTCTCGGCCGGCGGCGACGTGCCGAGCATGGCCGGGCTGGACGAGGAGGGCGCACGCGGCCGCATGCGCCACATCCACGCGCTGTGCCGGCTGATCGCGACGGCGCGCTTCCCGGTGGTCAGCGCCATCGAGGGCATCGGCGCCGGCGGTGCCGTGGGGCTGGCGCTGCTGTCGGACCACATCGTCGTCGGTGAAGGAACGAAGATCCTGTTTCCCTTCATGGGCCTCGGCCTGGCGCCGGACTGGGGGCAGGTGCTGACGCTGCCGCGGCGTATCGGCATCCCGGCGGCGCGGCGGCTGTTCACTTCGGGCCAGGCGCTGACCGGCGCCGAAGCCCACCGCATCGGCCTGGCCGACACGCTCGTCGCCGACGACCAGGTGATGGCCACCGCCCTGGCCCGTGCGCTGGCGCTTGCCGCGCTGCCGCAGGAGGCCTTCGCGCGCATGAAGGACCGGCTGGGCCATCCGTCCGCGACGCTCGACGAAGAGCTGAAGCGGGAGGAGGAGGACCAGGCCGTGTGCCTGCTGGGCGCCGAGTTCGCCGAAGGCCACGCGGCCTTCATGCACAAGCGCAAGGCCGATTTCACCGGGAGCGGCGCATGAATGCCGATGCAAGCGCCGTGCCGCAAGACCTCGTGCTGGTGCAGCGCGACGGCGCGGTCGCCACCGTCACGCTCAACCGTCCGGACAAACGCAACGCGCTCGACCTGACGATGCGCCGCGCCATCGCCGATGCCTTCCTGGCGCTCGAACACGACGCCGGCGTGAGCGCCATCGTCATCACCGGCGGGCCGACCGTGTTCGCGGCGGGCGCGGACCTGAATTTTCTGGTCGACAAGGGCGCGCAGGATGTCGCCGACATCGACCTCGGCCAGTACTGGGCGCCGGTCGCCAACAGTTCGCGGGTGGTCATCGCCGCGGTCAGCGGGCCGGCGCTGGGTGCCGGCTGCGAGCTGGCGATGATGTGCGACCTGATCGTGGCCGATGCCAGTGCGCGCTTCGGCCAGCCGGAGCTGATGGTCGGCATCATGCCCGGCGCGGGCGGCACCCAGCGGCTGGTGCGCGCGGTCGGCAAGCAGACCGCCAACCTGATGCTGCTGTGCGGCGAGCCGATCGACGGCGCACGTGCGCACCAGCTCGGCCTGGTGGCCGATCTGG
Source organism: Pseudorhodoferax sp. (assembly GCA_965279475.1). GTDB lineage: Bacteria > Pseudomonadota > Gammaproteobacteria > Burkholderiales > Burkholderiaceae_C > Pseudorhodoferax. Next base: position 3,749,231 of record CBDIIA010000003.1, on the reverse strand, counting down.
TCGATGCCGAGACCTCGGCGCTGGAGCGTGCGCAGGCGCTGGCCAGGCGCGCCGCGCGCATGCCGCCGAAGGCCGTGCGCGCGACCCGGCGCGTGATGCGCCAGGGCGCCGACCTTCCGCTGGACGCCGCCCTGGCAATCGAGAACCGCGAGTTCCTGCTGCTGTTCGACACCACCGACAAGACCGAAGGCATGCGTGCCTTCCTCGACAAACGCAAGCCCGTGTTCACCGGGCGCTGAGACACCCCCCAACCGCGACGCCATGACTTCATCTTCCTTCCAACCCTGGACCATCGGCGTCGTCGGCGCCGGCACCATGGGGCGCGGCATCGCGCAACTCTTCGTGCAGGCCGGCCACCGCGTGTGGTGCCACGACGCGCTCGACGGCGCTGCGGCCAAGGCCGTGGACTATGTGGGCGGCATGCTCGCCAAACTGGCCGACAAGGGCAGGATCACGCCCGAGGCCCTGCACGGTGCGCGTGCGCGCCTCGGGGTGGCGAAGACGATGGCCGACCTTGCCGATTGCGACCTCGTGGTCGAGGCCATCGTCGAAGACCTCGACGTCAAGCGCGCCTTGTTCCGCGCGCTGGAGGCGGTGGTGCGGCCCGACGCGATCCTCGCCAGCAACACCTCGTCGCTGACAGTCACCGACATCGCCGCGGCCTGCGCGTTACCCGGTCGTGTGGCGGGCCTGCATTTCTTCAACCCGGTGCCGCTGATGCGGGTGGCCGAAGTGGTGGCGGCCGTGCGTACTGCCCCCGAGGTGGTGGCGCGGCTGCGCGATCTGGTGCAGGGCACGGGCCACCGCGCCGTGGTCACCGCCGACCAGCCCGGGTTCCTGGTCAACCACGCCGGGCGCGGGCTCTACACCGAGGGCCTGCGTCTGCTCGAGGAGCAGGCCGCCTCCAGCGAGCAGGTCGACACCGTGCTGCGCGAGGCGGCGGGCTTCCGCATGGGCCCGTTCGAGCTGCTCGACCTGACCGGCCTCGACGTGTCGAGCCGTGTGATGACGTCGATCTACGAGCAGTTCCACCAGGAGCCGCGTTTTCGCCCGTCGTCGCTGGTCGCGCCCCGGGTCGCGGCCGGGTTGTTCGGCCGCAAGAGCGGGGAGGGCTGGTACCGCTACGCGGGGGATGCCAAACAACTCCAGGCGCCGGCCGCCTTGCCGGCGCTGCCGGCGGGGCTCGAAGTCTGGGTCGACCCGGCCGCGCCCGAGTACACCGCGCTCATCGCGCTGGTCTCGGCCGCGGGCGCACGGGTGGCCGCGTCGCCGCAGGGCGGTGCACTGCTCGTGGTGCAGCCGCTGGGCCATGACGCCACTCACACCGCCGCTGCCATGGGGCTCGATGCCACGCGTTGTGTGGCGGTCGATCCGCTGCCGGGCCTGGGCCTGCACCGTACGCTGATGCTGACCGTGGCCACCACGCCGGACCGGCGCGACGCGGCGCACGCGCTGTTCGGCGCCGACGGCACCCGGGTCACGGTCATCAACGACAGCCCGGGCTTCATCGTGCAGCGGGTGCTGGCGACCATCGTCAACATCGCGGCCAACATCGCCCAGCGCGGCATCGCCTCGGTCCCCGATCTGGAAGACGCGGTGAAGCTGGGCCTGGGTTACCCGCACGGCCCCTTGTCCTGGGGCGACCGGCTCGGGGGCGACAAGGTCTTGGCCATCCTGCGCCACATGCAGGCGACGACCGGGGACCCGCGTTACCGCCCGAGCCCGTGGCTGGTGCGCCGGGTGGCGCTCGGTCTGCCGCTCGCGACGCCCGAGGCGCCACGTTGATGGCCGCCACCACCCCGATGATCGATCTGGAGCACCTGCGGGGCTGGATCGGCCGCGAGCAGACCGCCCGCGAAGTGATCGCGCCGTTCCCGGCGCGTGCGCTGGCCGGCCTGCTCGACCGCACCGAGGCGCCTGCAGAAGGCGGCGCGCTGCCGCTGCCGTGGCATTGGTTGTATTTTCTCGACACGCCCAGCCGGGCCGCCACCGGTGTGGACGGCCATCCCGCCCGCGGCGGCTTCCTGCCACCGGTGCCCCTGGCCAGGCGGATGTGGGCGGCCGGCGAGATCGAGGTCGATGCGCCGCTCGTCATCGGCCGGGTGGCCAGCAAGCGTTCCATCGTGCAGTCCGTCGATCTGAAAGAAGGCAAGACCGGGCCGCTGGTGTTCGTCAACGTGGCGCACGTGGTCGAGCAGGACGGGCGCACCTGCATCCGGGAGGTGCAGAACATCGTCTACCGCGAAGCGCCGTCGGCCGCCGCGCCGCTGCCGGCCGGCGAACCCGCAGCACAGGGCGCATGGACCGCATCGCTGACCCCCGACGCCGCGATGCTGTTCCGCTTCTCGGCCCTGACCTACAACGGCCACCGCATCCACTACGACCGCGGCTACGCGGTGCACGAGGAGTTCTACCCCGGGCTGGTGGTGCACGGCCCGCTGCTGGCCACGCTGCTGCTGGATCTGCTGCAGCGCCATCGGCCGGACGCGACGCTGAAGCGCTTCCGCTTCCGGGCGCAACGCCCGGTGTTCGACGGCCAGCCGCTGGGCTTGCATGCGAGCCCGCAGGGCGATGCCGTGCAGCTGTGGACGGCCGATGCCGACGGCTGCGTCGGCATGCACGCCACGGCACATCTCAACCCATCGAAGGAAACAACATGAGCAATCAAGCATCGCAGACCGTGTACGACGCCATCGTGATCGGCGCAGGGGCGGGCGGCCTGTGCGCCGCCGCGCGCCTGGTCGCCGCCGGCAAGAAGGTGCTGGTCGTCGAGAGCCGGGACCGCGTCGGCGGCCGGGCGTCGAGCGAGCAGATCGATGGTTTCACCGTCAACATCGGCGCGATCGCGATCGAGCTGGGCAGCACCTTCGAGGAGACCTTTGCGTTGCTCGACGTGAAGGTCGACGTGCGCGAGCCCAGCCCCGCGACCGTGTTCCGCATCGAAGGCAAGGTGATCAACGTGTCCAAGGGAGGCTGGGGCATGCTGCTCGGCACCTTCACCAAACAGGCCGCGAAGATCGGCGCCAAGTTCGCCGATGCACGCTCGGGCGACCTGCCGGAAGACAAACTCACGACCAAGGAATGGCTGTCGCAGTACACCAGCAACGAGACGGTGCACGCGATCTTCCGCAACCTGTGCGCGGCGATCTTCGCGGCCAACGCGGACGAGGTGCCGGCCCGCGCGTTCCTCGTGTACTTCGCAGTGAAGGGCGCGTTCAAGCGCTTCGGCTTCTGTCCGCGCGGCACGGTCGGGCTGTGGAACGACCTGGCCGATGCGATCCGCCAGCGCGGCGGCGACATCTGGCTCGATGCGCCCGCGCGTGCCTTGCTGTCGCAGGACGGTGTCGCCACCGGCATCGAGGTGCTGCGCAACGGCAGCGCGACCCGGGTGCTGGCCCGCACGGTCATCAGCGACATCGGGCCAGCGGCGACCGTGGCGCTGGCGGGGGCCGAGGTCTTCGGCAGCGACTACATCACGCGCGCCCGCACGGAGCCGCGCCCGGCGGCCAACATCGTCATCAACTTCGCCACGCGCGAGCGCCTGGTCCAGGCACCGGGGCTCGTGACCTTCGGCAAGACGCGTCGGCTGTGCAACATGGGTGAGCTGACCGCGACCTGCCCCGAACTCGCCCCCGAGGGCTGGCACCAGTACGTGGCCTATGCCGTGCCGTGCCCGGCCATCGGCGATTTCGACGAGCAGGCGGAGATCGAAGCTTCGCTGCAGGACCTGCGCGACGAGTTCCCCGGCTTTGCCAGTGCCAAGATGCTGTCGGTGCGCGTGATGCGCGGTGAATGGCCGGCCCAGCGCTCGTGTGCCGGTTTCGACATGCCGCAGCAGACGCCGCTGCCGAACTTCTGGCACGTGGGCGATGCGGTCAAGGACTACGGCGATGGCGGCACCCAGGCCTGCGCGCTGACCGCCAAGATCGCGGCCGAACAGGCAGGACAATGGCTCGCAGAGCAATCGCGAAAGGCGGTGAACGTGTGAATGCGCTGACCGATGTGCAGAAGATGGGCCTGCAGCCCGGTGATGTCGAAGCCCAGGCGCTCGGCGTACTGGCACAGTTGCGGGCCGTGCTGACGGCCGCGACCGGCACGCTCGCCCGGGCCTGCAGCGTGCACGGCAAGCTCGACGCGGCCCGGCTGGACCAGCACCAGCCCGCGAGTTTCGAACTCGCCTGGGCCAGTGCCGAGCTGCTGGCCGCCGAAGTGGCCGTGCAGGCACTGCGGCCCTCCAGCAGTGCGCTCGACAGCCGCCTCGCGCTGCTGTTCGCGGTCGAGGCCGGCACGTCGGTGGTGGGCCGGCTCGAGGCGCTGCTGATCGATTTCGCCGAAGCGGGCGATGCCGATCTGCGCAGCCTGCAGGCGCTCGCCGCGTCGCGCGAGTGGACCGCGCTGCGCCGCAGCGCCGCCGGCGAGGCCGCGCTGGCCGAGGCCGGGCGCCTGTTCACGCAGGCCGATGGCGAGCTGACCGACATCGCGCTGCCCGAGCAGCTGGAAATGGCGCGCGAGGCATTCCGGCGCTTTGCCGCCGACGTGGTGGCACCGCAGGCCGAGGCGATCCACCGCCACGACCTGACCGTACCCGAGACCCTGCTCGGCCCGCTGCGCGACATGGGCGTGTTCGGCCTGTCGATCCCCGAACGTTTTGGCGGCAGCGGGCCCGACGACCGCGACGACACCCTGATGATGGTCGTGGTGACCGAGGCCTTGTCCGAGGCCTCGCTGGCGGCCGCGGGCAGCCTGATCACGCGGCCCGAGATCCTGAGCCGCGCGCTGCTGACGGGCGGCACCGATGCGCAGAAGCAGCACTGGCTGCCGAAGATCGCCGTGGGGGAGCCGCTGTGTGCCATCGCGATCACCGAACCCGACTACGGCTCCGACGTGGCGGGGCTGTCGCTGCGCGCGACGCGTGCCGACGGCGGCTGGCGCCTGACGGGCGCCAAGACCTGGTGCACGTTTGCCGGCAAGGCCGGCCTGCTGATGGTGGTGGCGCGCACCGGTGCCGACAAGTCGCTCGGGCACAAGGGCCTGTCGCTGCTGCTGGTCGAGAAGCCGTCGTACGAGGGCCACGCATTCGACTACCGGCCCGAGGGTGGAGGCAGCCTGGTCGGCAAGGCGATCCCGACCATCGGTTACCGCGGCATGCACTCGTTCGACCTGGCGTTCGACGACTTCTTCGTTCCCGATGCCAACGTCATCGGCGGTGAGGCTGGCCTGGGCAAGGGCTTCTATTTCACGATGGCCGGCATGATGGGCGGTCGCATGCAGACGGCGGCACGCGCGTCCGGCGTGATGCGCGCCGCGTTGCGCGCCGCCTTCCGTTATGCGCAGGACCGCAAGGTGTTCGGCGCGCCGCTGGTGGACACCACGCTGACACAGGCCAAGCTCGCGCGCATGGCGGCGCGGCTGTCGGCCTGCAGGCAACTGGCGTATGCGATCGCCGGCGTGCTGGATGCCGGCGGCGGCCGCATGGAGGCCAGCCTGGTCAAGCTGCTCGCCTGCCGGTCGGCCGAGATGGTGACCCGCGAGGCCCTGCAGATCCATGGCGGCATGGGGTATGCGGAAGAGAGCGCCGTGAGCCGTTACTTCGTCGATGCGCGGGTGCTGTCGATCTTCGAAGGCGCGGAGGAGACCCTGGCGCTCAAGGTGGTGGCGCGCAGCCTGATGGAGCAGGCCCTGGGAGCCCGGGATGCCTGACGCCGGCGGCATTCTCAGTGGCATGCGTGTGGTGGAGGCCTCGGCCTTCGTCGCCGCGCCGCTCGGCGGCATGACGCTGGCGCAGATGGGGGCCGACGTGATCCGCATCGATGCGCTGGCTGGCGGCCTGGACTACCGGCGCTGGCCGGTGACGGCGGACAACCAGAGCCTGTTCTGGTGCGGCCTCAACAAATCCAAGCGCTCGGTCACGGTCGATCTCTCGCAACCCGAGGGCCGCGAGATCGCGATGGCCATCGTCTGCGCGGGAGGCGACGACGCGGGTTTGCTGCTCACCAATTTCCCGGCCCGTGGCTGGCTCGGCTACGACGCGCTCGTCCAGCGGCGCGCCGACCTGATCCAGCTGACGCTGATGGGGGACCGGCATGGCGGCTCGGCGGTCGACTACACCATCAACCCGCGCCTGGGGCTGCCGTACATCACCGGCCCCAAGGGTTCTGAAGCGCCCGTCAACCACGTGCTGCCCGCCTGGGACCTGGTGACCGGGCAGATGATCGCCGTGGGCCTGCTCGCTGCCGAGCGGCACCGCACGCGAACCGGCAAGGGACAGCACGTGAAACTGGCGCTGGAGGACGTGGCGCTGGCGGTGATGGGACACCTCGGGTTCATCGCCGAGGCGCAGCTGGCGCAGGCGGGCCGGGGCGAAGCGCGCACCCGGCATGGCAATGAGCTGTTCGGCGCCTTCGGCCGCGACTTCGTCTGCGCAGACGGAGAGCGCGTGATGGTCGTCGGCCTCACCGGCAAGCAATGGCAGTCGCTGTGCGAAGCCATGGCGCTGGGGGAGACGATGGCCGCCCTCGGCACCCGCCTGGGCCTGGACCTGTCGCAGGAAGGCAATCGTTTCCGCGCACGCGAAGAGATCGCCGCGTCGTTCGCGCCGTGGATCGCCGCGCGCAGCCTGGCCGACGTGCAACGGACCTTCGAGCGGCACGGCGTGGCCTGGGCGCGCTACCAGAGCACGGCCCAGCTGGTGCGAGACGACCCGTCGTGTTCCACCGCGAACCCGATGTTCGCCCACGTGCAGCAGCCTGGCATCGGCGAGCTGCTCGCGCCCGGCATTCCGCTCGATTTTTCGGATGTGCCGCGCCGCCCCGCGCAGGCCGCACCGCAGCTCGGAGCCGACACCGGGCAGGTGCTGTCGCAACTGCTGGGCACGACCCAGGCCGAGTACGGGCGGCTGCGGCAGCGGGGGGTGGTGGGGTAGCCGATTTCACCGACCCGGTTGTGCCTGCGGACCCGTCGAAAAACCATTGCCGAAGTCGGCTTCTCAGCGCCCGTTGGACTGGGTCTCGGGATTTCGCTTCAATGGACAGCCAGCAAGACATGCTTCGGAACGGACCCGCGATGTCCAGACACGATGATCTTGAAGTCGAGCGGATCCAGAAGCTGATCCACCTGGCGTTGCTCGACACGTCGCCCGAGCGGGCCTACGGCGACATCACCCGGATGGCAGCCGATTTTTGCGGCACGCCGATCGCGCTGATCTCGCTGGTCGACACCACGCTGCAGTGCTTCAAGTCGCGCGTGGGCATCGACGGCGCCGAGACTGCCCGCGAGCTGGCCTTCTGCGCCCATGCCGGGCGCTCTATAGTCTGGTGATGGACGATCCCGAGAAGACCCTTGTGCTGTTGAACAGGCGATGCGCGACCTGAAGAGTTCCTCGTTGCGCAGTGACGTCCGGGATCTCGGGCGATAAGGGGGACGTCGCTGCATGGTTTTTCGTCGATACCGTCTGCCGAGCGTTTTCCCGGTCCGCGGCATGCCGGCGCGTCTGTTCTTCGTCGCGGCTGCGTTTTGTCTCGTGCCCGCGCAAGCCCAGGCTCCTGCCGACCTGCGCGTGGCCCTGGTCATCGGCAACGCGGCCTACGCACGCGCCCCGCTGCTGAACCCGGCCAACGATGCCCAGGCGATGGCCAAGGCACTCAAGGGCCTGGGCTTCGACGTGGTGGAGCTGCGTGATGGCTCGAAAGAGCAGATGGCCGAGGCGATTGCCAAGGTGCGCGGGACGCTCAAGGGTAAGCAGGGCGTGGGCATGCTGTACTACGCCGGCCACGGGCTGCAGCTGGACTGGCGCAACTACATGGTGCCGGTCGATGCCAGGCTGGCCAAGGCGACCGATGTGCCCGAGCAGACCGTCGACGTGGGCAGCGTGATCGAGGCCTTCAAGACTGCCGGCAACCGCATGAACATCCTGGTGCTGGATGCCTGCCGCGACAACCCGTTCTCGGGCACCGCCAGCGGCAAGGGGCTGGCGCAGCTCGATGCGCCGCCGGGCACCTTTCTGGCCTATGCCACGGCGCCCGGCAACGTGGCCGAAGACGGGGATGCGTCTACCGGCAACGGCCTGTACACGCAGTTCCTGCTGGCTGAGCTGGGCAAACCCACGGCCAAGATCGAGGATGTGTTCAAGCGGGTGCGGCTGCAGGTGCGCCAGAAGAGCGCGGGGCGGCAGATTCCGTGGGAGAGCACGAGTCTCGAAGACGACTTCTATTTCAATGACAAGGCCAGCGTGGCGGCCAAGGCCGAGCGCGATCGACTGGCTGCCAGCGCGGCGGCGCGCGACACGGCTTTTGCGCTGGAGAAGGCGGCCTGGGACCGGATCAAGGACAGCCCCACCGCGGCGGACTTCTATGCTTTTTTGCTGCAGTACCCGACGGGTGCGATCAGCGAGCTAGCGGCCTCCCGGCTGGAGCAGCTAGATCGCACGAAGACTGTTCCCCAGCCCGATCGGGATGGCGTCGCGCAGGATGCCGGCGCCGCATGGGACCGCGCCGGCGACCGCTACAGCTTCGTGTGGAAGGACGGCTACACCGGTGTCCCGATGCGCACCGAACAGGCGGTGGTCGACGCGGTCCACGGCGATGTCGTCGAAGGCCGGGTCGGCGACATCCGGTACCGCTCCACCCAGGGCGGTGCCGCGGCCGAAGCCATCGTGGGCAGCTTCGATCCGCCGCTGATGCTGCGGCCTGCAGGTGTGCTGCAAGTGGGCAACCGCTTCGCCGGGCGGTCCAACTTCGTAGCCCGCGGCAGCCGGCAGCAGCGCTGGGTGGAGTGGGAGGGGCGGGTGTTGTCCTCCGAGCCACTGCGTGTGCAGGCGGGAGACTTCAGGACCTTCAAGGTCGAGCTCAACATGCTGTTCGCGAGCGGCGCCAGGGTGAAGCAGACCTACTGGTACGTTCCTGGCCTGGGTTATCCGGTACGCCTGGATGAAGAGCTGCGCCGCGGCGGCACCGCCGATCGGAGCACGCGCGAGATGGTCAGTTTCGTGCGGGGCAGCGGCTGAGACCTCCGTGGGCCGCTGTCATCGTGCCGTCACACCGCTTCGATACTCGGTGACTTTGCACACCGAATGGGGCGGCGCGGCTGTGGGGGCGACGTCGCCGTGCCTGAGCGGCGCTCTAGCGCTGGGGCGAACCGGTCGTGCGGCAGGGCGGCCGTTTGCAACTGCAGCAGCCCGCGGCGCTGGGTGATGGCGACGGCCTGCGTCCGGCTTTCGGCGCCCAGTTTGCCGAAGGCCGAGCGCAGGTGCGACTTGACGGTTCCTGCCGTGATGCCCAGGCGGTCGGCGATCGACTTGTTGCAGAGGCCCTCGACGACCAGGCCCAGCACTTCCTCTTCCCTGGACGTCAGGGCATCCTGCCCCACTGTCTCGGCCAGCCGCGAGGCGACCTTCGGGCTGAGGATGCGCTCTCCGTGCCGTACGGCGCGGACGGCAGCGGCCAGCTGCTCCGCCGCGTCTTCGAGCAGCAGGTACCCCTGCACGCCTGCGGACAAGGCCGCGCGGATGTCGCATTCCCGGTCCGAGTCGGTCACGATCAAGGTGCGGGGCCGGGCCTGCGGGCCCGCCGTCTTCGCGGTGGTCGCGACCGATCGGGGGCCATGGTGGTGGTCCGTGACGATCACGTCGGGCATCGCGCCCAGGCCATGGGGCGGCGCCGACCCGTCGGCCTCGGTGCAGTGGAAGTCCGCGTGGCGCGCCAGGGTGACCATCAGCCCGGCCTGCAGCACGGGATTGCCGTGGCACACCAGGACCTCGATCCGAGGCGGGTCCGCCGTGTGGGTAATGGAGTGTGAAGGCAAAGGCATGCAAGGCTCCTGGTGGTCCGTCTTTCCGGATGGTCGTTCACCTGTCCCGCCCGAACGGGTAAATCCTGGTTAAATCTCGCCGCGCGCACGTGCCGGGCTTGCGTCCAGCAGCGCGCGGGCGTCTTGCAGGTCGACGGTGGCGAACCCTTCGCTGAAGCGGCCGTAGGCTGCGGCCAGCACCGCTTCCGCATCCTCGTCACCGCCGTCCGCCCGCTGCAACGCCACCAGACGCATGGCGCTACGGAGTTCCCAGGCCAGTGCGCCTTGCGTACGCGCCAATGCGATGGATTGCCGGAAGCATTCTGCGGCGGCCTGGTGCCATCCTGGCCGGCCTTGCGCCTGGACAAACGTTCCCTTCATGGGCCACGCCTCGGGGATTCCCCAGGCATGCCCGTGGCTTTTGCACAGCGCGAACACCTCGTCGGCCGGGAGGTCGCCGACGAACAGGAAGATGGCGGTCGATTGCACGAGCGCGGAGCATAGCGACGCCGCGTCATGGGAACCCTCCGCCTCCTCGCGTTGTCGTCGCACCCATTCGACGGCCTGATCGGGGAACCCTTGCAGCCAGAGCACCTGCGCCAGCGAGCCCAGTGCCGACAGCCGCTGATGGAACTCGAGGCGGGCGGTGTCCAGGCGATGCAGATGCGAGACCGGCCGTTGCACGACGTTCTCGAGATGGCGCCGCGATCCCGCGAGATCGCCGATCCAGCGCAGGGCCGATCCCGTCTGCGCATCGGCATCGCCGGTCGCCGCCACATGTCCCCCGGCGCCCATCGCCCGCATCTTCTCGGAGACGGCGATCGCCGAGCGCGAGTCTCCTGTCCACAGGTCGTATTCCGACAGCCCGCGCAGGCATTGCAGTTGAAGTTCGGTGTCGCCCTGGTTCTCGGCGATGTCCAGCGCCTTGCCCAGCGATGCCTGCACCTGCGGCAGCGGGCCGCGGGTGTGCAGCACCGACATGCCGAAATGCAGGTGGAGGATCGCATCGTCGTGCAGGCTGCGGTGTGCACTGAAGCGGTCGTCCAGCACCGTCGCGGCGGCCGACCGGCATTCCTCCACCAGCGACAGGTGTTTCCAGAACGGCATCGCCGCCACGGTGAGCCGTACCGCCAGCAAGGCGTTGTCGGGTCCGGTCGTGGCCCAGTTCAGCGCGGCCCGGACGTCGCCGATTCTTGGCGCGTAGCGGGCGCGCCAGTCTTCGGGCGACAGCCGCTCGCCCGCCGACGCCGCCTGCCGCGCCAGGTCGAGAACATGTTCGGCGTGGCGCTGGCGGATGGTCTCGACCTCGCCACGCGCCACCAGCTTTTCCCACGCATAGGCGCGCGTGGTGTCGAGCTGCCGGTACTCTACGCCGGTGTCGTGCACTTCGGCGGCCAGCAGCGATTTCGCGACCAGGTTGGCGATGTCATCGACCAGCCGCGCCCGGTCGATCTGGCTGTCGCCGGCGATGGCCAACGCCGAGTCCAGGCCGAACGCGCCTGCGAAGGTGGACAGCCGGCGCAGCATCGCCTGTTCGCTGCCGCTCAGCAGATCGTGGCTCCAGTCGAGCGTCTCCATCAGCGTGCGGTGGCGCTCGACGCCGGCCCAACGCCCCTGCAGCAGCCGGAACCGGTGCTCGAGCTGGTCGCGCAGCCCGTGCACGCCGAAGGCATCGATGCGTGTGGCGGCGAGTTCGATGGCCAGCGCAAGACCATCGAGCCTGCGGCAGATCTCGGCAACCACCGGGGCCTCTGCGTCACCGAGGCGGAAGGACTCGAGCCTGTCGGTCGCGCGGTCGACGAACAGCCGGATGGCAGGGTAGGTGATGGCGCTCTCGGCGCTGAGGCCGGGCGTGGCGGGTGGGGCTGCCAGGCCTGGCAATCGGCGGACACGTTCGCCCTTGATACGGAGCGATTCGCGGCTGGTCGCCAGGATCCGCACGCCCGCTGCATCGGCCAGGATGCGATCCGCCACGGATGCGACCGCGTCGACCACGTGCTCGCAGCTGTCGAGCACGAGCAGCATCTCGCGGTTGCGCAGGAACCCCACCAGCGCCGCGAGCATGTGGGGCGAGTGCGCCGCAAAGCCAATGGCCGTCGCGATGGTGTCGGGCAGCAGATCCGGATGTTTCAGCAGCGCCAGATCGACCAGCCAGACGCCATCCCTGAACGACCCGACCGCGCGTTCGGCCACTGCGAGCGCGACCTTGGTCTTGCCGATGCCGCCGGTGCCCACGATCGAGACCAGGCGCGACGCTTCGAGGTCGTGCAGCAGCGTCTCGATGATGTCCGCGCGCCCGATGGTGCGTGTGGTGGCGATCGGCAGGTTGTGGCTGCGTGTTGCCGTGGTCCCGGGGCCGGAGGCGGGCGAAGTGCCCGTGGCCGCAGTCGCCAGGACGGGGGCGACGAATCGGTACCCCCGTCCCGTCACGGTGGCGATGTACCTGGCTGCGCCTGCATCGTCGTCCAGCGCTCGCCGCAAGGCGGCCATGTTGACCTTGAGATTGCCTTCCTCGACGACGACACTCGGCCAGGCACTGGCCATCAACTGGCGTTTGCTCACCACTTCGCCCGGGCGCTCGACCAGCGCCGTCAGGATGTCGAGCGCGCGCCCTCCAATCCGAACGCTGGTCTCGCCGTGCAGGAGCAACTGGCGCTCTGGAACGAGCACGAAGGGGCCGAACACGAAGGAGCGGGGAGCCCGCTCGGCGAGGTCACGCGTCACCATCCTGTCCCTCGAAAGTCACATCTCCCGCCGCAGCGGGCGAGAGCCGCACGGACGATCGGCTTGTGCGTTCCGGATCGTCCCCAAGGTCTGACCTTGGTGTCACTGCCTGCCCCACCAAAAGGCGTAGGTGGCAGGCGAATGTATCAAAAGCGCGAGACATCTCTGACGTCGGTTTCGGAGGCCTGCGGGATGTGTCAGCCCCGCCCGTCCTGTTTCCTTTGGCACAGGACTCCACTGCACGGAGGGCGGTTGTGGTCTGACGGCAGCACCGGAAGAATCGTGGCGCACGCACTGGCGCTGCCACACTCAGCGGCCTGCATGCGCGTGCTCTCGGCTGGTTGCCCGCGGGCGGGCGTTGAGCAAGTCACGAAGGCAAAGAAGAGGATGTCCATGAACCCCGAACCCGAACCTGCTTGCGCGCACGTCCCGGTGGAGCGCGCAAGGGCACGCTCTCGCGCCGTGCCTGCCGCCGCCACGGGCGCACAGGCCGTAGGTACTGCGGCATTGGGTACGGTCGCGATCGCCGCGCTGGCGATCGGTGCCTTGGCGGTCGGTGCCCTGGCCATCGGGGCCATGTCGGTCGGCCGACTCCTGGTGGGCCGGGCGCGCATCCGACGCCTGGAAATCGACGAACTGGTGGTGCACCGCTTGCGTATCACGGAGTCGGTGACGGAGCCGCCGGATGCGGCTTGACGGGCATGGGACGCGACGCGTGACCAGCGTCTTCACATGGCCACCCTCAAAAAAAAGCCCGCCGAAGCGGGCAACAGGAGACGTGACCGATCAGCGTGGCTTGCGCCGGCGGACCCCGACGAAGGCGGCGAGAGCGGCGCCGAACAACGCGAGGGAGCCTGGTTCCGGCACGACCGCCGGAGGGTCTCCGGTGATCATGTCCTGGGCGCCGGCGGCTTCGAGCGTCATCACGTACTTTTCGTCGAGCGACGCGGTCGAGTTGATGTTCGCGAAGAAGGTGTTGAGCCAGTTGCTCGTCGTGGTCTCGAGACCCGACGCCTTGAAGTTGCCTGAGCCCAGGTTCCAGCCGCTGGTGTCGTAGAGGCTTTCCCAGATCCCGAGCTGGATGGCAGCGCCCTGCGCGCCGCTCACGGGATGCAGCCAGGCGTAGGGGTCGACGCTGGCCTTGCCCATGCTGAGCACCGCGTTGACGGAGCCGAGGAAGTCCAGGGTGCGAGCCGTTTCGCCGTGGAGGTTGATCGTGTAGTCGACGGCCTGCCCGGAGTGGATGCTTTCGAACACGTCGTAGCAGTACATGTACAGATCGTCCAGGCCATCCACGAAGATCGAGGACGGGACGCCGACGACGTTGGAGCCCGTTCCCTGGAAGCGACCGGCCGATACGTATTCGGTGGTGAAACCGTTGCCGTTCTTGAACGTGATCGACACGTTGTCGTAGCCCGAGCCATTGAAGATCGGGTTGTCAAAAACGACGTGGACAGAGGCCGCGCTGCAGACAGAAAAGGCTGTCGTGCAGAGAAGTGAAACGATGGAGCTTTTGATTAGGTTCATGGCATGAAACAACGCAGGAACCGGGCCAGGCAGAGGGCCCTCCATTGCGTGAACTATTGCGCGGTTTGAAGGGGGTCGAGGGCACGATCTGCCAACTAGTTCCGCCATTGCGGTGTCGGAGAATTTGACGCCTGGCTGGCAGGTGCTCGCGCCGAAGCGACCAGCAACCCGATACAGGTGTGGCCCACGCCGTGCGAAATGCCGCACTTCGCGAAACCGCTTGAAGGCATGCCGTCGGCTGTGAACTATGCCGCAGCGATGCAGCCGCGGCACTGGAATGATGGCGCCTCTTCCGAGGAGTTGCCATGCACATTGCCGAGTCCATTCTTTGCGACATCGACGTGGTCTGGACCGAGTTCGTCGGCTTGCCCCAAGGCCGCAGAATCGGTCTGCTGGACAGCTTCAAGGCCCTGGAGGTCGCGCTGTTCACGGAGTGCAGCTACGGGTACGTGTTGTCCCAATGGCGGCTGCTGGCCGGGCCCATCTACCGCCTGGCCAGACGGCACGCGCCCGGCACTTACGACGAGAACGCCGACATCGCGCTGGGCCACGCGACCATCCTGCTCATGCGTTTGCAGATGCGGTGTGTAGGTTCGACCTGACGGTATAGTGCGTCCGCATGGGCGACTGTGACGTGATTCTGGTGGGCTACGGGCCCACCGCTGCCGTGCTGGCCAATGTCCTGGGTTCGCACGGATGGCGCGTCGAGATCTTCGAGCGTTCGCCCGATGTGCATGACTTGCCGCGCGCCGTGCATTTCGATGGCGAGGTCATGCGGATCTTCCAGCAGCTGGGGCTTGCGGACGAGATCGTGGCAGGTACACGCAAGGTGCAGGGCATGGACCTGCTCAATGCCAGCGGTGACCTGTTGTCGCGTTACACGGCGCCTTCAGGCCCAGGCCCTCTGGGGTGGTACGAGGGGTACATGTTCCACCAGCCCGATCTGGAGCGCACCCTGCGCAAGGGTGTGGACCGCTACCCGCATGTGCGGGTCCACCTGGGAACCGAGATCGAGTCCGTCACGGTGGAGGGCAAAGCCGCGGTGGTGCGCGGCACCGGGCCATCGGGGCCCACATCCACTTCGGCGCGGTACCTGGTGGGCTGCTGTGGCGCGCGATCGATCACTGCTGCCGCCATCCAGGCGGAAGTGTCCGACTACGGCGCAGACCGGGCCTGGATCGTGCTGGACGTGAAACTGCGGCGCGACCCTGGCCTGCCCGAGGTCACCGTGCAGTATTGCGACCCGGCGCGACCCTCGACCTATGTTCCCTTGCCGGGCTTGTCGAGGCGCTTCGAACTGATGCTGTTGCCTGGAGAGGACGCCGCCGACGTGATGGCTCCAGACCGCATCGCCGCGCTGTTGGCGCGCTGGCTGCAGCCGCCGGACTATGTGGTCGAACGTGCCGCGGTCTACACCTTCCACGCGACCTTGGCCGGGCGGTGGCGCAAGGGTCCGTTGCTGGTGGCCGGGGACGCCGCCCATCAGATGCCGCCCTTCCTGGGGCAGGGCCTGGGGGCCGGGGCACGCGACGCCGCCAATCTGGGCTGGAAGCTGGACCTGGTGTTGCGCGGGGTGGCGAACGACAGCCTGCTCGACACCTATCAGGCCGAGCGTTGCCCGCACGTGCACGCCACCATCGAAAGCGATCTCTGGCTCAGCAACATCGTCCAGACCACCGACCCGGAGGTGGCGCGGCAACGCGACCTGCAGATGACTGCAGCGGGTGCCGATGGCGCGCTTGTTCCGCCAGAGCCGCCTCTGGGCGGTGAACTCTGCAGCGTCGATGCCGCAAGCCGCAGGCCTTTCATCCAGCCTGTGCTGGCATCCGGGCTGTTGCACGACGAGGTCCTCGGCAACAGCTTTGCACTGCTGGGCGCGACGACGCCTTCCGCATGGGCCTGCGATGTACTGCAGGCACTCGGCACCCGTCTGGTGGGTGAGCCGGTGCCGGACGTGGCGGCGTGGCTGCGCGGCCTGGGCGCAAGTGCCGTGCTGGTGCGACCCGACCGCTACGTGCATGCGCTGGTCCACGATGCGGATGGCCTCGACACTGCGCTGGCGCCGTTGGCAGCCCATCTGGGATGACGCTCGCCCCCAGTCTGCGCGCACTGCGTGTCGCTCCGCCAACCCCCTGCCGGTGGCAACACCAGCGGCCGGGCAAAGCCCGCTCCTCGGTGTTCTGGTCCTTGGCCGCGCCGGTTTCATGCGTTGTGGAAGGCGCCAGCGCCACGGAAAATTGAGATGAACAAGTCCGATGTCGATGCGACGCTGGAGCGCAGAGTGCTGCTCCTCGATGGCATCACGCCGGTGCGGAAACTCCCCGCAATTTCCGCTGCCATGCACCGCGACATCTTCGTGAAGCAGGATGACCGGACCTCCGCGGTCTACGGCGGCACCAAGACGCGCAAGCTCGAGTTCATCCTGCAGGCGGCCACGGCAGCCGGCGCCCGCAGCCTGGTGACCTTGGGCAGCTGGGCCTCGCACCATGTGCTGGCCACTGCTTTGCACGCGCGTCCGCTGGGCCTGGAGGTGCACGCAGTGGTCACGCCGCAGCCCATCACTCCACGGGTGCGGTTCGCACTGCATCAGGCCGTGCAGGCCGGTGTGGTGCTGTACCCGGCCGAGAGCGCGCTTGGCAGCGCCTACGCGCTGTGGACCTTGCTGCGCCGACTGCGGCGCGAAGGCAGGCGCCCGTACCTGGTCAATCTGGGTGGCTCCAGCGGCGCCGGCATGCTGGGCACGGTGCGGGCTGCGCTGGAATTGTGCGGGCAGGTGGCCGAACACCAGGCGCCGGCGACCGGGCCCATCCATGTCGCGCTGGGCAGCGGCAGCACGGCGGCGGGGCTGGCGCTCGGGCTGGTGCTGGCGGGGGAGGCGCGTCCGGTCCGGGCCGTGCAGGTGACGTCGACGCTGGTCGTGAACCGGTTCGTGCTCGACCGTTTGCTGCACGCTGGCGCCGGTCTTCTGGTAGAGCCCCGGTTCCGGCGCTCGCTGGTCAAGGCTGCGGCGCAATGCATCGTGATCGACCGCTCCGTGCTCGGGCGGGGCTATGGCTGGCCCTGCCACGGCGGGGAGCGGGCGATGGTCCTGGCGAGCTCGGACGATCTTGCGCTCGACCCTACCTACACGGCGAAGGTGATGGCCGCATTGCTCTCCGCGCGTGACGAGGGGCCCGCGCTGTACTGGCACACCCTGGCGGCACCGCAGCCACGGCCGGCCGGCGCGCTCACGCTGCCGCCGTGGTTCGGCGGGCCGCAGCGGGATTGAGGATACGCAGGCCCAGCGGCGTCATGTTCTCCGGATGGAGTTCGGTGAGGCAGCACAGAAAGTCGCCTCTCAGAAAATCGGGATTGACCTCCTTGAAGTAACGCGTGGCACCGCGGTGCTCGCCGGACTCCGCTTCGCGTTCCACCTGCCCGGCATGACGGTACGGGATGGCCTTCGACAGGACGACCAGCCCGCGTTCCTCGCTGAACTCCTGCGGGAATTTCTTGCGGACGAATTTCCCCATGAGTTCCTTCATGACTGGCGATGCCGCCTGGTTTGGGCGGGGGATGAACTCCTCGAAGCACGAAGGCAGGATGCGGTAGGTCTTGTGCGTCGCGGTCAGGAGCAACCAGTAGCATTTTTCCGGCGCCAGTTTGGCGGCTTCTCGAAACACATGGCGGGTCCATACCGGAATCCAGGAAGAGTCGCCCATCACATCGCGGGCCAGAACGGTATCTCCGGAGAAGAATGCATGCACCTGGCTGCTGCCGAAGGGGATCGTCATGCGCTGCAGCGTGCTGAAGCCCTTGATCCGGCCGCTCGCGTCTTCCACACGGATCACCCAGGTCTTCTCGCGCAGATCGCTCTCGAACACTTCCCGCTCCACACCGGCGAAGTGTTCGCAAAGGATGGCGTACATCTGATGATGGTCATCCTCGCTCAGGTCCCCGATGTGGACGACGCGAGATCGGGTACCTTGCTTGACCACCATAGACATAGAAATACCCTGTTGAGAGTTGACGCCGAGCCCGCGGTCGATCTTATTTTATTTGCGGGTTTACGGGTCGCGTCTTTGGCTCCTTTTGCCTTGCGCACACGGCATCGGATGGTGTGGCATGGCTTACACTGCCCGACGGATTCGCATCGGTTCGCTCCCCTGGAGATCTGCAGTGTCTTCATCGCTCGTTGTTCGATCGCATCTTCCTGGTCGGGTCAGGTTCGATGTTCCCCTGCTGCGCAGGCTCCCCGGTATTGCGGCCGGCATCGAAGCGGATCTTTCCGGTCGTGCGGCCATCTCCGAGGTGCGTGCCAACGGGCTGACGGGCGGCGTCCTGGTGAAATTCTCCCCAGAGACCGCTCTCGCCGACATCGAAGAACTGCTGCGCGAATGCCTGCTGCGGCAGGCCGAACCCGCCGCTGTGCCCATCCAGGCGCAAGCACGCGCGACGGGCCAGGTCGGCGTGCCGCCTCTTCGCCGCCTGCTCGCAAGCACCGAACCCCACCGCGCGTTGCGGCGCCGCGTCTTTGCGTTGTCGCTGGCCAATGGCCTCGAAGACGCGACGCCGCCGCTGCTGGTCGGGCTTGCCGTCGACACGCTGTCTCGCGGCAGCGCGTCCCTGCTGGCATCTGCGGGCTTGAAGACCGTCGGCGCCAGGCTGACTGTCCTGGGCGGGCTCAGTGTTGGCTTCTGGATGCTGTCGGCGCTGACCGAATACCTCGCCGACCGGGCCAAGGCCAAGCTGGCCAACGCGGTGCGCCACGACCTGCGGGTGGCGCTGTACCAGCATATCCAGACGCTGGATGTCGGGCACATCGAGTCGAAGGAGGTGAGTGACTGGGTGGCGATCATCGACGCCGATGTGAACCAGATCCACGGCTTCATCCGCCAGGGCATGAATCCCTTCTTCAGCACGGCGAGCAACCTGGCCATCGTGACCGGCACGTTCCTTCTGGTGTCCCCCAGCTTCGCACTCGTGCAACTGCTGATGCTGCCACCGCTGATCTTCGCGTCGAAGGCGCTGTTGAAGCCGATTCGTATCGGCTACATGAATGCGCGGGACGATGGTGAACAGATGGGCGCTTTGCTCAGCGGCAATCTGCAGGGTATGTCGACCATCGCGAGCTTCCATGCGCAGGAGGTAGAGGGCGAGCGTTTCCGTGCATCGAGCGAACGCTTCACCCGGAGCATGGGCGAGGCCGAGCGCATCGAGGCGATGTACGTGCCTTCGCTGCGTGCGATCGCAGGCGGCGGTTTCGTGACGTCGATCGTCTGGGGAAGTGCCAAGGTGTCGGGTGGTGCGCTGTCGATGGGCGCGCTCAATACGATGGCGCTGACCCAGTTGCGCCTGTTGTCGGCGATTGCACGGCTGGGTTATGGCCTGGACCAGTACCAGAAGACGGCGACCGCGCTGGCCCGGATCTATGCGACGCTCGACGCCCGCCCCGCGATCGTCGGTGGGCCGGTTCCCTTGCCGCTGTCGGGTGTGCGAGGCGACATCGTGTTCGACAACGTGACCTTCGGTTATGACCCGTCACGCCCGGTGCTGCGGTCGCTCTCCCTGCATTGCCCGGCCGGCAAGACGGTCGGCATCGTGGGTGCGACGGGCGCCGGCAAGAGCACGGTAATGAAGCTGCTGCTGCGCTTCAACGATCCGCAGGGCGGACGCATCACGCTGGATGGGCAAGACGTGAAAGACCTGTCTCTCGGCGATCTGCGCGAGTCGATGTCGCTGGTGTCCCAGCAGGTGACCTTGTTCGCCGGCAGCATTCACGAGAACATCGTCTACGGAAGGCGTAGCGCCTCCCGGCAGGAGGTGATGGACGCCGCCGGCATCGCGGAGGCGCACGACTTCATCATGCAGTTGCCGGAGCAGTATGAAACCCGGCTCGGGTCTGGTGGATTGACGCTCTCCGGTGGTCAGCGCCAGCGCCTGGCCATCGCCCGCGCGGTGCTGTCGGACCGGCCCATCCTGCTGTTCGACGAGGCGACCTCGGCGCTCGACTTCGAGACCGAGGCTGTGCTGCAGCGATCCCTCAATGCCTTCATGGCCGATCGCACCACCGTGGTGGTGGCCCACCGCTTGTCGACGGTTCGCCATGCCGACATGATCTATGTGATCGGCAACGGCGAGGTGTCCGAATCCGGAACGCACGAAGAGTTGATTGCCGCACGCGGAGCCTATGCCGGCATGTGGATGATCCAGACCGGCGACAACAGCAAGTCGCCCAAGGGCAGGAAGCGGCTGCGTATTGCCGGGTGACATGGGAACGGTGTCGTCTGTGCTGCCTTCGGGGCTTCGTTCGGAACGGTCCTTGCTGCGATCCCGCGCGTTCCACCAACTGGTTGCATCGCTTTGGCAAGAAGACACAGGGCAACCGGGCCGCGGTGTTCTGCTGCCGCAGGCCTTGCCGGCGATTCCTGTCCTGGTGGACGTCATCGGCGACGCGAGTTCGCCGCACGCGGACCGCTTTGCGTGGCTCCTGGGCTTGATGGCGGAGGCACTGGATCAGCATGGTGCAAGCCCGGCCCGCGACACGCTTCGCAAGGATCTGCCGGTTTTTCTCGACGCGGTGGATCGGCTGGTCCACGCTGCCCGGGCAGATGGCATCTCGCCCCAGGTGCGCGGGCTTGTGTTCCTGCTCGGGCATTTCCCCGAGGATGCGTCCCGGATCCTCGATCGGCTCGGGAGTGCAATCGGGACCGAGTCGCCGTCGGTGCAAGCCATGGGGCTGATGTTTGCCGCCGCAAGCCGCTACCCGGAGCGCAGCAGATTCATCCTGACGTGTCTGGGCGCCGAGGGGGCCAGCACTTCGCTCGACGCGCGGATGGATGTCTGCGCGCAAGCATTGGCGTGTCCGGTGTGCCATGGCAGGCTCGAGTACCAGGACCACCACATCACGTGCCTCGCGTGTCAACTGGCTTATGGTTGGTGCGGTGACATCCCGGATCTCGTGGTGCCGGGATGTACCGATCCCGAACAGTACCCCGAAGCCATCGTCGGCCTTTACGAGTCGCAGAGCCGGCCCCGGTTCGTGCGGACCATGGCGGGCGACTGGTCGGGCGTCGTCACGCCTGCGCGTGAAGAGGAATACATCGCGAGATTTCTCCGACCCGTCGGTGGGCCGGTCGTCGATCTGGCGTGTGGCGCCGGGGGCTGGACGAAGCTGGTCGCGCGCCACGTGGGCGCTGCCGACGTCGTGGCGCTCGACTACAGCCTGCCCATGCTGAAGGCTTGCGGCGAAGCGGTTCCCGGAGTCGGCCTGGTGCGCGCCACTGCGTCGGCCCTGCCGTTCGGCGATGCCACCCTGGGGGGGCTGAACTGTTCGGACGCGTTGCAGGCGCTGCCCGATGCCGCACTTGCCCTGGCGGAGGCGTCACGATGCCTTCGCCCTGGCGCGCCGATGACGGTGTTCACCTTCCGCGAGGCTGACCGACCTTATGCGTACTTCCAGCACCGGCTTCCGGTGAGCGCCCGGCTGCTCTTCTCGGACGCGCAGATCCGCGACCTGGCGGGCCGTTCGGGATTCGATGTCATCGACATGGGCGGACCCGGGCATGCCATGTTCTTTACGCTCCGAAAGCAAGGCTGACCTCGATGAAAAATCAGGGCCTTCTGGTGCTCCGAATCGACGCGGCCAAGTGCCAGGGCCACAACCGTTGTTATGCGCTCGCCCCCGAGCTGGTGGATGTGGACGAGTGGGGCCAGGCCCACGTGCGCGGAGACGGGTGCGTGCCGATGGAACTCCGTGCCAGGGCGGCGACCCTCGTGGCCAACTGTCCGGAGTACGCCATCGGGCTTGTCGAAGGCGGGGAGGGGCCGCCCGAATGAGCCGATCCGTCTACGGCCCCGTCACCGACTGGGCGAACGATTTCGACCATGCGGACCCGCAATACAACCCCAACGCGCCTGCCATCTGGTCGTCTCTTCGAGGCCGATGCCCGGTCGCGCACACGGAACGCTATGGTGGGGCATGGCTTGCGCTGACGCATGCCCATGTGCGCGAGATTGCCTACGACACCGAACACTTCACCAGCGAGGGCATCATCGTGGGCACGGACCGCCCCACCGTGCCGCGCCCCGCAGGTGCGGCCCCGCCGATCACGAGCGATCCGCCGTTCCATGCACCGGCGCGGCGGCTGCTGCTGCCGGCGTTTGCGCCCAAGCGGGTCGAGGTGCTGGAGGCGGACATCCGGGCCTTGTGCCGGGCGCAGCTGGATGCACTCTGCCCGGGCGGGTGCCCGCCGGCCATGCTGGACGCGGCCAGGGACTATGCCCGCGACATCCCCGTCGCGGTGATCGCCAGGATGATCGGGCTCCCGGCCGAGGACGGCGAACTGTTCCGGTCCTTCCTGAGCGACCTGCTGGAGGATGTCAATCTGCCGCCCGCGCAGCTCGCCGCCAACCGCGATCGCCTGGATGCCTATCTCGACGTGCAGATTGCGGCGCATCGCCAGCACCCGCGCGATGACCTGATCTCTTTCCTCATCGATGCCAGGCTGGACGGACAGCCGCTTGCGCCGCAGCACATCCGCGGGTCGATCGCGCTGATGCTGCTCGCGGGCATTGACACCACCTGGAGCGTCATCGGCTCCAGCCTCTGGCACATGGCATCACATCCTGCGGACCTGAAGCGATTCGTCGACGAGCCTGGGCTGGTGCCCAGCGCCGTCGAGGAATTCCTGCGGGCATTCGCGCCGGCGACCATGGCGCGCCTGGTGGTGGACGATCTCGATTTTCATGGCCATCCCATGAAGAAGAACGACTGGGTGCTGCTGCCGTTTGCCGCAGCCAACCGTGACCCTGCTGCGTTCGACGACGCCGACGAGATACGGCTGGACCGCGAGCCGAATCGGCACGCCGCTTTCGGGCTCGGAATCCACCGCTGCATTGGGTCCAACCTGGCGCGTCTCGAATTGCGGGTGGCACTCGAAGAATTCACCCGGCGGTTTCCCGCCTTCGAACTGGCGGATCCAGCGGCCGTCAAGTGGAGCGTCGGTCAGATACGAGGGCCACGCAGCCTGGCCTTGCGCATTCTCGACGCACGCTGAGCGCATGCGCCGACCGGTTCACTGACCGGTCGTGGTGGCCGGGATGAAGGTGGACGGATGCTCCAGCACCTCGCCCTGCGCATCGGTCTCGGTGGCGGCGATGACGTTGGGATAGAGCGTGGGCAGGTACCACCAGCGCAGGCCGATCACCCACAGCTTGAAATAGCGCCCGGGCACCAGGCGGGCCTTGAGTCCCTGCGCGTTGACCTTGCCAAGCCACCACGCGTTTTCGTTCATGTACTCGCGTGTGTGGGTGGGGTCGTCGATGTCGATGGCGTGAATCAGGTACCCGACCAGGTGCGCCCCTTGTGGCCCGGCCTGGTTGTTCAGGACGTTGTTGTCCAGTATCTGCACGAGGTGGGGCCGGGGTACCAGGTAAGTGGCTGGCACGAACACCAGGAAGAACGTCAGCACGACCACGAGCGTCTTGCGTGCGAAGGAGTAGTGCCAGAAGCTTCTGAGGGTATAGACCGCTTCGGCCCACACGTAGCCCAGCGGCTCGACCAGTTCGTAGCGCAGGATGGTCGCCAGGTTGCCGCTGGCGATCGGCCGCAGCTTGTGGCTCACGCGGGGAGGCCAGGCGCCGGCCATCGACTGCAGCGGGATCGTCATGAGGCGGACGATCACGCGGATCAGGTGGATCACCAGCGTCAGGCACAGCAGCCAGAAGCGCAGGATGGCCGTCAGGAAATACAGGAAGAAGAGAACAAACCTCGCCGCATCGACAACGCTGGAGCCGAAATAGCGCGCGTTGCGAAGGGCATAGTCGACTTCGGCCTCTGCCCGCGCCTCGATGGCCCTGGATTTGCTGATGGCACTACCAGATCCGGCGGGGAGGTCTTCACCAGCATTCATAAAGTGACTGTTCTCAAGCGGACCTGGGCTTGAGATGTCTCAGGCAAGGCAGTTAAAAGCCGGACAGGAAATCCATGCCCAGGGCGAAGGACGTTCGTGCGTGAATCAGACCTTCTTTTCTTCCTTGAGCTGGGCCACTTCGGCACGCAAAGCCTGCAACTCGGCTTCCAGACCGCGGACGCGACCCGTCGCAGCTTCTGCACGAATGGCCGCTGCTTCTGCCTTGGCGGACGCCCAGACCGACTTGGCGTAGTCGGTCGTGGTCATGCCGACGCGCACGGCACCTACCAAGGCAGGGCGCAACACCACGGATCCCAGAGCCGCAGCTGTCGCGCCAAAAAGCATGCTTTTCACGGGCGATACCGGCAAAAGTTGAATCATAGGATCCTTTAAGTAAAAGTGTTGTGTCGTTGAAATTTGCGTCAGGTGATGTTAATGTCGATGGAGGGCACGGTCAAGAAGACTCGCGTGGTCAGTGGCGTCCGATCGTCGAAACGCTGTGGCGATCCGGCTGGGATTGAAAATAGGGCATATATGTTGACGGCACTGATCTGTTTTTTTCTGGGCGTGTTCCTAGCGCCTGTCATTCGCCCGTTGCTCCGACCTTTTGCAACCGAGGTGATGAAGCTCTTCATCACCGCGACCTATGAAGTCCGGAGTGCCGCCGCCAAGGTGAGGGAAGAAATGGAAGACGCGGTCGCTGCGGCCCACGCGGAACGCGCGGCCAAGCAGAGGGCCGCTGCCGAAGATGTGCCTGCAGCCGCACCGGCATCGGCGTCGACTCCGTCATCTGCGCCTTCGTCTGCAACGTCGACCTCGACGACGGACGTCCCGAAACGCGAGCCCTGACGCTCCACGCGTCAGCGCACAAGACTCAGCCTCTCGCCTTGAGCCGGGCCACCAGCATGGCGATGTTGGCTTGCCGATCGGCATGGATCTTCTGCAGACTCGGCCGCTGGCCCATCCTGTTCAGATACGCTTCGAGCGGCAGTGCGGCCAGGCAATCCCTGCCGTAGATGGCCTTGCTGGCCGCGGCCACCACGGGTAGATGGGCGACGGCGGAGCAGTCGGCAAGCGTCACCGCATCCCCCGCGACAAAAGGGGAGAAGCTGGCCATCCGCGCCAGAGCGGCTGCGCCCCTGTCCAGCAGGATCGCGGTCTTCTCCTTGACCGCATCGTCGACCGTGCCACCAAAGAACGCTTCGGGGTACAGGTTGCGCGCCACCAGTTCCAGATGCAGGTCGATGAATACCGCCAACTCCCGAACCTTGGCCGCCTGATAGGCATCGGGCGGCAGCAGCGGGGTCTGGGGATACGCCTGCTCCAGGTACTCGAGGATGACCGCCGACTCGCACAGCGGGCCGTGCGGTGTGTCCAGGTACGGCACCTTGCCCATAGGGCTTCGGTCGAGGTCGGTCTCGCCGGCCCACACGAGCTGCTCCTGGAAAGCTACGGCCTTCTCCAGCAAGGTGAACTTGACCTTGTTGTAGTACTGGCTCGTCGAAAAGCCGTGCAGCGTCAGCATGCGGGTGGCCTTTACCAGCGCATCAGCGCGGTTTCGATCGATGTGCCGGGCCCCATCGCCATCATGACGCCGAGATCCCCTTCGGCGGCCACGCCTTCGTTGCAAAGGGCCTCGAACGAGAACAGCACCGAGCCCGACGACACATTCCCCAGGCGCCGCAGCACGCTGCGGGTATGGCGCAAGGCCTCTTCAGGCAGGCCCAGATTGCGGACGATCGCGTCGATCACCTTCTTGCCGCCGGAATGGACCACCCAGTGCTTGATGCTGGAGCGCTCGATGCCGTTGCGGGCCAGCAGCGCATCGACCGGGATATGCGCATGCCGGCCGATGACGAAGGGGATGTCGCGGTCGAGCACGAACGACAGGTACGGCCCCTCTCGGTCGTAGCGCATGGCATCGATGGCGTCAGTCAGGATCAGCGACTCGAAGTCGACTACACCGGGGCCGTTGTTCCAGTCGTCGACGGCATCGGCCCGCACGACCACGGCCGCTGCGCCGTCGCCGAACAGCGAATTCACGACCGCGGTCGACAGGTTCTGGTTGATCACGTAGGCCGACGAGCAGATCTCGATGCAGACCAGCAGGCCGTTCGATCCCGGTCGCGCACGTGCGATCGCGCTGGCCGCCTGCAGTCCGTTCACCGCCGCGTTGCAGCCCATGCCCACCAGGTCCATCCGCTGGATGTTGCTGCGAAAACCCATGTGTTTGATCAGATGGGCTGTCAGGCCCGGGCTCAACAAACCCGTGGTCGTCATGCAGACGATGAAATCGACGTCCGCCGGCTTCAGCCCGGGCGCTTCGAGTGCGCGCGTGATGGCCTTCGCGCCAATGTCGAGCGCACCACGCAGATGCCGGTCGATCAGGGTCTGGGGCGTTTCAGGTGGAGGTCTGCCGTCGATCTGCTCCGGCAGGAACAAGGCGCGGGTCTCGATATGGCTGTTGCGGAACAGGCGTTGGATCTTGGGGTCCGACTCCTGCGACCAGGCGAGAACGTCTTCCTGCGTATAGAGCTGCGGGGGATGTGCGGTCCCGACCGAAACAAGCCGGGAGCTGACCTGTGCATTCATTCAACCTCTTTCGTGCGATTCGCCTGCAACTGAACAAGCATCGCCTGTGCCAGGAGATCGAACTGCATGCTGTCGGCGCCGGTGCCGCTGAGGTCCAGCGCCTGTTTGGCGAGCAGCAACGCGTCGGGGTCGCGCCGCTCGATGCGGGCGACCCATTTGCCCACGCAGTCCATCAAGGCATCGTCGGGGGCAATCTCGGACAGCAGTCCGGCCGCGAGGGCGGTGGCGGCATCCCACTGGGCGCCACCCAGCACCAGATCCCTGGCGCGCAACACGCCCACCGTCCTGGGCAGCAGCCGCGTGGCTGCCGCTGCCGGGATCAAGCCGAATTCCGGCTCGGGTAGCCAGAAACGGGCCCGTGCCACGGCCAGCCGCACATCGCACGATAGCGCGAGTTCGAGCCCGCCGCCCACGGCCACGCCGTTGATGGCTGCAATGGTCACCTTGCGGCTCTTGCGGATGCGCTCGAACACCCTCGCGCTGTTCAGCGAGAGCACCGAGCGCCAGTCCCGGTGGGCGATCTCATGGCGATCGGCGCCGGCAGAGAAAGCGCGCTCGCCTTCGCCGGTGAACACGATGGCGCGGACGGTGGCATCCGCTTCGGCGCCGTCCAGCAGGCGCTCGATCTCGGCCAGCATCTGCTGCGT
The DNA here is from genome assembly GCA_965279475.1 of Pseudorhodoferax sp. Taxonomy (GTDB): domain Bacteria; phylum Pseudomonadota; class Gammaproteobacteria; order Burkholderiales; family Burkholderiaceae_C; genus Pseudorhodoferax. The sequence goes on along the minus strand of CBDIIA010000003.1, from coordinate 3,722,065 downwards.
GTAGGCATTGGCATGCCTGGCGCGCGACAGGGTGACCAAGGCCATCGACCCCGTCCGACGCATCGACACGGGTGGCGGGGCCGGTGCCTGCTCACCCATTCACGGCCTGCAGATCACGAAAGTCGCGGTAGCGGCCCGCGCCTGGAAACAGGTCGCGCGCCAGTTCGGTCAGGGCGAGGCTCGCACCACTCTCGACCATCTCCTTCTCCGGGCGGGCCAGGGCGATCTGCAGCGTCGCGAACCAGTTCATCGGGCGGCAGACGTTGCGGCAGATCTCGGCGCGGATGTCGTCTTCGGTCCGCAGTAGTTCCTGGGTGATCGACGAGAGGATGGGCCACGCGGGTGCACGGACGCGAGTGCGTTCCAGCGCGGCGGTGATGGCCGGCTCGATCGCCCGCAAGGCGGTGGTATGGAACGGTGCCGTGATCGGGATGAGGCGTGTGGACGAAGCGCCTTCCGCCAGTGCCTGGTCCAGCACCGTGGTCACCGGCTCGCGCAGCCCGGTGAAGAGCACGGTGTTGGCGCCGTAACGGTCGGTGACCTCCAGATCCGGCGAGGCCTGCGCCATCAACTCGCGCACCCGCGGCAACGCAAGGTCGACCACCGCGCCAACGGCCCAGGTGCTGCTGGTCGCGGTCTGGTGCGCGGCTGCGCAGATCTCGCGCACCAGCGCAAGCACAGGCTGGAAATCGATCGCCCGCGCATGGGCGACCGCTGCGAACAGGCCCATGCTGTAGGGAACGGCGCAGGTGCAGGGGCCTGCGGCCGTTTCGAGCCATTGCGCCATCGCGACGCTTTCGATGATGCAGGCGTAATGTGCCTGCAGGGCGAACTGCTGGGCGGCTTCGCTTTCGTCGGGCGGCGGCGCCGACAGGCATTCGAAATCCAACTCGACGACCTTCGTCGCTTGCGCCGTCCAGTGGTCCTGGATCTCCAGAAACCCGGGAAGTTGCTGTCCATCGAACGTCCGCTCACGCATCGGAAAGGTCGGAAACAGGTAAATCATGAACGCCGGCCGCCATTCAAAAAGTGAAAAGAAGGGAGCGAAATAGGAAGTATGCAGCAGCTTCAGGCCGCCACGGGTATGGAACGGCGGATATGAACCCCGTCAGGCTACGCGTATGACGTTGCGGGCAGGTGACGGCACCATCGCCGGATGATCCAACAGGCCCATCAGCGGGCGTCCCGGGTGAGCGCCAGGCTTCGCGTCGTGTGCTACGGCGGACTGTTCTGCACGGCGAGCTGCTTTCTGGTTCGTCTTTTCGTACATCGACCGGCTGCCGATCGGTTGCTCGATGCCGCCTGGGTCGGCATCGTCGTGGCGGCTGCGGCATTGGCCGGCATGGTGGTGCTGGACATCTTCGCCGCGCGATCCGACGAAGGCTGAGACTGCCGTCCCGGTTCAGCGGCACGGGCGACGGAGTGCGCCGGGCCGCGTCACCTGTCCGAAGTGAGCGCCGGCTCGGTGGCGAAGCGGGGCAGCACGGCCCAGAACACGCTGCCCACGCCCAGGCGGCTGTTCACGCCCACACTGCCCCCGTGCGCCTCGATCAGCCGTCGGGTCAGCGCCAGGCCGAGGCCGGCGCCGGGGTAACGCTTCATGTTGCCTTCGCTGAGTTGCTGGAACGGCGTGAACAGCCTGGGCACATCGGCTTCGGCGATGCCGATGCCGGTGTCCTCGATCTCCAGCCGGAAGTTCGCTTCACCTTCGGCCCAGGCGCGCACGTTGACCCAGGCGCCGTCGTGCGAGTACTTCACCGCGTTCGACAGGTAATGCCCCAATGCCTGGCTGAAGCGCAGTTCGTCGACCTCCACCACGCCGAGCGAGTCATCGATCTCCACGGCGAACTGGATCGCTTTCTGCTGGCTCTTCGCCTGCAGGGTCTCCAGCACGTGCTGCACCAGCCGCTGCAACTGCATCGGCTCGCGGCGCAGTTTCAACTGGGCGGATTCGGCGTTGGAGAAGTTCAGCACCTTGTCGATCAGCTCCAGCAGATGCCGGCCGCTGGCGCCGATCTGGCGCAGGTAGTGGCTGAACTTGGGTGAATCCGGCTGCACCGTGCCGGCCTGCAGCAGATGCGTATAACCCAGCACCGCATTGAGCGGCGTGCGCAGCTCGTGCGACATGTTGGCGAGGAACACGCCTTTCACGCGGCCGACCTCCGCCAGTTGCCGGTTCTCGCTCTCCAGCGTCGCCGCGCGTGCCTTGATCTCTTCCGCCCGTTTCAGCGGCGTGATGTCCATCACCATGCACAGCATGCTGGTCGGCTCGTCGGGCGGCGCCGTGCCGGTGACGTCGAGCCACATGCGGTCGCCGTTCTTGCGCGGCGAATGCACCTGCATGCGAAACGGGCGGCCTTCGCAACCACGCTCGTAGGCCGTGCCGCCCACCTGGTGGCTCCTGTCGTCCGGGTACAGCACGCGGGTCGGCTGGCCGACCAGTTCGCCGGGCTCGTAGCCCAGCATGCGCTCCATGCCCCGGTTCGTCCAGACGATCCGGCGGTCCTTGAGCTTCAGGATGCCGATCAGGTCGGTGTTGAGGATCGAATGCTGCTCGGCCGTCATCTGGCGCAAGGCTTCGCGGACCCGGTGCAGCTCCGTCACGTCGTACATCACGGTGCGCGTGGATGCCGCGCCGCTTTGCGGGTCGCGCAGCACGCTGGCGCTGGCCAGCACGCGGCGGGTCGCGCCCGAGCGGCCGACCACGTCGAACTCGAGATCGTCGACCTGGCCGGTCTCCATCAGCCGCGGAAAGTTCTGGCGGAACACCGCGACGCCTTCTTCGTTGAGGAAGTCGACGATGCCCAGGCCGCCCAGCGCCTCGGCGCGTGTGCAGCCCAGCCACTGCAATGCGGTGTTGTTCACGCGCAGGAAGCGGCCGTTGCGGTCGAGCGAGTGGTAGCCGCAGGGAGCGTTGTCGTACAGGTCGGCCAGCGCTTCGGCGTTCTGCGCGATGGTGTCTTCGTACTGGCTGCGCACGGCGATCGATTTTTCGATCAGGTCCTTGCGCATCGTAAGCGTCAGCGCCACCGATTCGGCCAGCGAACGCAGCATGCGCTTCTGCCGATCGTCCAGGCTGCGCGGGCGCTGGTCCAGCACGCACAAAGCGCCCACACGTTCGCCACCGGGCAGGACCAGTGGAAAACCGGCGTAGAACCGGATGGCCAGTGGCCCTTTCACCGATGGCAGGTCTGCAAACCGCGCATCGAGCCGAGCGTCCGCCACTTCAAGCAGGTCGTCGTCGAGGATGGTGTGTGCACAGAACGCTTCGGCGCGCGGGGTCTGTTGTGCGGCAACGCCCACGCTGGCCTGGATCCACTGCCGGTCGGCGTCGACCAGCGTGATCATCGCCAGCGGCGCATCGCAGATCTGCGACGCCAGCAGCACCATGGAGTCGAATGCCGGCTCCGATGCACGGTCCATCACAAACAGCTCGCGCAGACGCGCCAGGCGACGGGCTTCATCCTGAGGGGCGTGGGACACAGTCATCGTGGGTTCCTCGTGCTGCCGCTGCGACAACCGGGCCGGGGACTCCACCAGGCCAAGGGCTGCGACGAGATGGATTCTGTGGGATGGGCCCGCAAGCACCGTGGCAGAACTGTGTCGGCCGGCCTGCCTGCTCCGAAGGCGTGTACGCCGCTACTGGTCCCACTGCGCCAGCAGATCGGGCGGAATGGCCTGTGCGACTTCGGAAAACCGTCTTCCCAGCAAACGCTCGGCCTGCTTCAGCAGAACCGCGACCGGACTGCTGGGCTCGTGCAGGTCCAGCCACTCCCTGGCGGTGCGGATGTGAGCGCGGACCTGCTCGCGCTGCCCGGCTGCCGGGGCCGTGTGGTCCGCTGCGTGCCGAGCCAGGGGCGGGGCTGCTGGCTCAGGCAAAAGGGCGGGGCCCAGACTAGGCGCGAGCGCCGCCTGAACCGCATCGACAGGTGGGGGCGGTGTGCGTGGTGCAGCCAACGCGTCGCCGGAATACGGCGCCAGCAGCTTCGTCCACACCGTCAAGGCCGGCGCGTCCTCCTGCAGATGCTGTTGGCTCCATTGGGCGATGTCTTGCAGCAACGCGCCGCATTCGGCCAGTGCCTGCAGTTGGAGGTGGCCCTGGGCGCGCAAGTCATCGAGCTGTTGTATGACGGATTCGATCGGCAAGGCATCGACGGCTCTCGGGATGGCGTGGGCACGTTCGACGTCCTTCACGGTCAGCCGGTACGCCGTGGTGGGCGACAGCACCACGTCGCGCACGTCGGACAGCAGACCCTGCGGATCCGTCAGCGCGGCCAGTGCATTCGCTCGTACGGCGGGATCGTCTTCGCCTTCGATCCGGCGCTGGGGATGCACGTCGTCGGGGTACCGCTGCAGGAGTTGCACGAGCATGCGCAGGACGTCGCGCAGCCCCACCGCCGCCGCCAGCCGCGTGCGGCAGCGCGCGAGCCAGACGAGGATGGAGATGTCCTTGCTGCGCAACAGCAGCCTGCGGCAGTCGCGTTCGACTTCGGCCCAGTCGGGCGGCTCGGGTCTGTCGACGAAGCTGCCGTACTGGGCGTCCGTCTGCGGTGCAAACCGTGCGAACAGGACCGCGTAGTCCTGTTCGTATTCGAGGTTGGGGCCGCACGGTTCGGCCGCCGACACTGGTTGCAGCCAGGCAGCGTCATCGACCGGTGACAGGGGGGTGGTGTTCGTGTGCGTCATGGTACGTGCCGGCGCAGTTCCGCCTGCTCCTGCAAGTGGTGTTCGGGCTCGTAGACCATGCCGGTCACCCGGTCGCCGCACATCGCGGAGCCCATCCAGCTGGACCAGCCCAGTCGTTCCTTTCCTCCCAGCTGCGCCGGCAGAGCCTCGTCGCGGTGGACGACGAGTTCGACTTCCCACACATACTCGTGGCCGACGAAGGCGCGGACCCATTCCACCAGGCTGTGCAGATCGGTGCCGTCTTCGGCGCCCTGCGGCGTGAAACGCAGGTACTGGTGCAGGTGCAAGGGCCCCAGGGTCAGGCGGAACTTGTGCTGCCGGTCGGGCACTTTGGCGCCGGCAAGCGCGCCCTGGCCCAGCGTCGACGACATGCGCGGCATGCCCATGTGGCTGATGTCGGCGGGCTCGACGTCGATCCAGTGCAACTGATATTCGCGCAGTACGACGCCGACGCCGTAGTAGTGGGACAGGGTCTGCGCCAGCCCGTCCGGGTTGCGCGCCTCGCGCACTCGGTGCGCGCTCGATGCCCAGCGTGCGTGCTGCGGCAAGGGTTGCTGGACCGTGTCCGATGGATCATCGCCGGCGAGCCGGGCGATGTAGGGACTGAAGGTTTCCGCTGCGCACCGGTCCAGGCCTGCTGTGGCCTGCGCCTGCGCCCAGGCCCGGTACAGGTGGGAGAGATAACGATGGTGGAAGATGTCGAGGAAATTCGCCAACGTCGCATCGCGTTTGCCTTCGACGCGTTCCCGCACGGTTTCGGTCATGTGCAGCGGCAGCGGACCATTCGGTCCCAGCATGCCGAGGCCGAACAGCTTGATGACCGGAATACCCCCGCGCGAATGCACCTCGGCGATTTCGCGCGGCGCGAACGCCATCGATGCCTGTTGGCCTAGTCTGAAGTGTTCTTGCTGCGGGCGTTGCGCGACGCCGACCATCGGCAGGTCGGCGTGGCTGGCCGCGATGTGCCGCAGCATCGGAAGAAATCCATAGAGCCAGGGACGGCGTGCGGCGTCTTCATACCGGTCGCTGGACGATCCTGCTGGGGCCGGTGCGACGTCCGGGTCCAGGCGGGCGCGGGGTGATCGCAAGGCTGCCGCGTCTGTATCCGCTTCTGGCCGCATCACACGATCCCTCGCGTGCCCATGCGCACCGGCCAGCGCGCGACTTCGCCGCGTTGCATCGAATGCAGCGTGGTTTGCGTGAACACGTTGATGGCGACGTGGCGCACCAGGTAGTGTTCCATCACCAGGCCGAACAGGTAGGGACTGCCGCCCGAGAACCCTTCTTCGTCCACCGTCAGCTGGCACTCGATGCCACGGCCATAGACCAGGGGGCCGACGCCGGGCAGGCGGCGCGTGACCGGGCGCACGCGGGAGCCGATCAGGCTCTCGATCTGCTTGCGCGCGACCGCATCGTCCTGGTGGGTGAACAGGCGCAGCATGTCGCGCAGGGCCTGCGCGCCTTCGCGGTGCGGCATGTCGGCCAGCGGCAGATGGTTGAAACCCAGCTGGCGTATCAGGCGCCAGGCCAGTTCTCCTTCGGCATAGGCGGGTTGCGGCGCACTCGGAGCGCGGACCAGGCCGACCGACGCGACCGGTACCGAGTCGGCCATCGTCAGGTCCGACACACCGTTGCGCGGCACGAGCCGCGGCAGATCGCGGTTGGTGAGCATCGCCTGCACGGCGAGGTAACGCAACTGCCCGGGGTAGGGTGCCTCGGCCTGGTCGACCAGGGAGATGAAGACCTCCGATCCGACATACGGCGTGCGGGTGCCGTAGCGCCGCGCCGACCCCGAGGCCAGCCGCGGTTCGCGGCGCAGCGAGAAGTAGCGGCCGTAGTTGCCCTCGTCCTGGTTCAGTGTCTGGTACAGCGGCCGGAAGTTCAGCTGCTCGGTCGTTGCCGCCTGCTGACCGAAGATCTCCTTGACGGAGAACACTTCGAAATCGAGTGGCCGGGAACGGTCGGGCACCAGGTGGAACTCGGGTTGCGCCGCGTTCACTTCGACCCGGTCCGTGCGCCGCGGAAACAGGTTGATGACCGGTGTGCAGAACAGGGCGAACTGCCTGGCGTCGACCAGGCCCGCCAGGTGGCCCGGTGCACGCGTGAGCAGCACCACGATCTCGGCTTCGCGGGCCTGGATGCGTGCCAGGCCAGGTGCCAGGTGCTGCAACGCGAAGAAGTAGAACCGGCTGGGGCAGGCAAAGTATTCGTGCAGCAGGTTGTGGCCATGGAACGCATTCCAGGGCGTTGGCAGCAGGCTCTGCTGCGGGTCCAGCCCATCGTGCACCAGTGCCGTCTGTGTGATGGCGTGGGGCCGCTCGCCCATGTGGCCGGGCGTGCCGACGAAACTGGCGACCGCGGAGGTGTGCAGCAACTCGAACAGGTGCGACGCGATCTGGTCGTCGCCGCACAGGTAGACCGGCAGGCGATCGAGCCCCTTCAGGTCGGAGAACTTCATTTCACCGACCGTGCGCAGCGTCAGGCGCAGGCAGCCCGTGACCTGCACGTGCGCGGGCAGGTAGCGCTCCAAGGCCGGAATGTCGGGCGGCGCGCCGGTCAGCCTGGCATCCACGATCTGCAGCGGCCACAAGCTCACGTCCTGGCTCGAGCGAAACTCGCAGGCGGTCTCTTCGCCATCCGGCACCTTGCCGAAGAAGGCGCTGCCGCGCGGCACCGCGAAGCCGCGGCTGAAGTCGCCTTCCTTGACGCTGGGATGGAGCTGCGCCACGGCCATGGAAGGCGTCGGGCTCACGTAGTTGGGGTAGGTGACTTCGAGCAGCCGCTGTGTGAACTTCGGGAATTCGGCGTCGAGCTTGATGCGCATGCGCGCCGACATGAAGCAGAACGCCTCGATCAGGCGCTCCACGTAGGGATCGGCCACCTCGATGCCTTGCATGCCCAGGCGGCGCGCAATCTTGGGGTGCAAGTCGGCGAATTCGCCGGAGAGCTCGCGCATGTACACGAGCTCCTGGTTGTAGTAGTCCAGAAGATGTGGATCCATGGTGCTCTCTCTGTTGCGTCCAACCGCGTCAAGCGGCCAGCAGGGTCAGCCGGCTGGTTTCGAGATCGACCGCGCTCTGCACGGTGAACTCGACGGGATACGGCTCCATGTACAAGGTGGCGCTGATTTCGAACAACAGCACGTTGTAGTTGCTCCGGCCGTTCTCCTGCATCAACGGCCTGACCACGACCGATTCAGGCAACAGGCGTGGCTCGTAGTCGAGGATGGCCTGGCGGATCATCTTTTCCATGTCGGTCCATCTGCGGTCCGACAGGTAACTTCCGGCCAGCGCCGGCAGGCCGTAGTTCACGGTCGACGTGGTCACTTCCCTGTGCCGCTCGGGATGGAGCAGGTCGTCCTGGTTCGTGGTGTTGAGCAGGTAGGCGAGATCGCGCTGGACGATGCCGCGCATCTGGCTGCGCGTGGGTGCATAGTCGGATGCGGACTCGGTCAGGCGATGGGGTGCGTCGTCGCACAGCCGATCGAACAGCGTCGGCAGGAACTGGTTGTGCCAGGGTTTGGGCAAGCCGTTGCGGCGCAGGAGCAGGCTGCGCGCACCGGGATGATGGGGAACGAAAGGTGCCGGTGCCGCGGGACCGTCGACGACCTCGGCCGGCGCATCCTGCAGAGCCGCGTCCGCTAGGTTCATGCGGGAGAAGGCGTCGCGCATCATCTCTCTGGCTGCTCCACGGTGAAAGGCGCCGATGACGGTGCGGCGCTTTCCGGCCGTGCCGGCGGCATCCGGTCCCATGCCGCCGCGCTGTCGGCCGACAGTGCGTGGTGTTCGCGTCGCGTCAAGCTCGGCAGGCCGGTCTCCTGCACCAGCAGATCGGCCGGTGCGAACAGACGCAGCACATTCACCCTGGGATCTTCGGCCAGCACGTCGGTGTCGTTCAAGGTGTCCAGCCCGTTCAGGATGGCTTCGATGTCGGCGCTGTGCCCGAGGATGTCGTAGACGCTCTCGAAGCGGGCGGCGTCCTGCGTGAGGTCGTGCAGCGTTTCGTCCGCATGCCGGGGAGACAGGTCGTGCCGGCTCCAATCCATGGCGGCAACGGGTTCGTTCGGGTTGTGCATCAGCCGCAGATACTCCGCGTGCAGATGGCGCATCACGTCGTCGGTGGGGTCGTCGGCTTCGTCGGCAGCTGTGCCATCCGCCGCATCGGGCCGCGCCGGCTCCGCGTGCGCGCGCACGGCAGGTGCTGCCACGTCGATCCGGTAGGCGGCGTCGGCAATGTCGTCGAACGGATCGGCATGGGCGTCGATCAGTTGCCTTGACGTCTTGGCTTGGAGGCTGTGACGGGCCAGCGGGACTGCGGCGTTCGGTGAAGAGTCTGCATCGAGCAAGTCCGTCAGCTTGAAGGCTGCATGCGCGTGGCGGTCGGAGTGGATCGGGGACGCGGTCTGTTCCTCGACCACGAATTGAAGCAGGCCCAGTTCGATGACATCGCCCGCGTGGAGCGGCGCCTTCTCGCCCCGTTGCAACAGACGCTGGTTGATGGCGCAGGCGAGATCTCCCGCGCCGTTGACCAGGCACCACGTCGCGGTGTCATCGAGCGCCGTTCCGACGCTGCGCGCACGGCATTGGCTGGCGGCCGCCCAGTCTTCTGGCGATAGCGGGACCGGGCTTGCGGCGAAGGTATCGCGCATCGAGAACGCATCGCCGGGAACGAGCGGCCATGCGGCATCGGTGGCATATCCGTGGCTGCGCACCAGCCTGATCTGCAACGCCTGGCTCATTGCCGTCGCTCCCAGAGGTCGGCAAGCCGCCGGGAGGCACCCACATAACCTCCGTAGGCGTCCTGCTGCCAGAAGACAGGCTGCATGTTTGGCTCGCCAAGCCGTGCTGGCCAATCTGCCCAGGGCAGATGGCCGACACCATGCAAGTCGTCGGCGGCATCGCATGCGCGCGCAGGTGCGATGCCGCCGATCAGCGCATGCATGTCCATCCAGGTCGGCCGAGCCCGGGCGATGCCGATCTTTTGCGCCCAGCCCGGTGCGTAGTGTGACCAGAGTTGTGCCACCGCCGCATCCAGCCCCGCGGTGACGACGCCGGTCTCGGCCATGTCGACGCCTGTGACGGCTGCCGTCCGGTCATCGGCTTCGCGGAGGCTGGCCGCTTCTTCCGGCGCGGCGGCATACCGGCTGACCAGGCGCGCCAGCCAGAACAGCCAGGTCTGCTGGTCGAGCCGGATGGACGTGTCATCGAACGCGGTTGCGGCTTCGCCTGATCCGCCGGTCGAAGCGAAACAATGTTGCAGCCAGCGCGCGTTGCAGCGCTGGTACACGAGCATCGGATGTTCGCGGCCCAACCGGTCGCACGAGTTGGCGATCACGCCCAGCACGCACGCTGGTGGCGTTAACGCGACGGCACCGGCTGGCAATACGAATGCCACGGGGATGCTGCTCGGCGCGGGCTTGTAGCGCTCCGGTTCCAGTGCCGACCATTGCTCGTCGCGGCGCAGCCGTTTGCCGGCGCTGCATGGGGTAGGCTGAGGCCGCAACTGCCCTGCCAGCCATCGCTGCCAGCCTTGCACCTCGTCGGAACGTACGCCGTGCTGCAGGTAGTCGGCGTGCGTGGGCAGCTTGCCCCAGATCGCCGGCGGCGAGACCTCGCCAGCCAGAGGCCATCCAGCAGAGCCGACGGCTTGACTGAACCTCATGCGCCCCCCGGGCACTTGAACGCGCGCAGCAGGTCTGTGGTCATCGGGTTGGCCAAGCGGCCTGCATTGACTTCGAGCACCGTGCGGCGGCCATCGAACACGAACTCGACCGACGCGCGGCCTGCCGTGGCGCTGTCGATCACCCGGCCGCGCTCGACCAGCCGCAGCAGCGCCCAGGGGCCGCTGGTGAGGATGGACGAGGTGTCGGCCCGGATTCTCGGCGTGGCGGTCAGTTCGGCCTGTGTGCCGCCGCGCGGCCCGGGCCAATTGACCGGAATCGCCTGCACCGGCCCATGCACATAGCGCTGGCCTTGGCCGTCGAGATTGATCACCAGCTCGTTGATGCTGGGGTCGAGCTCCAGTACCTTCACGTCGATCTTCCAGGCCATGCGTCTGGCGCCGGCCTCGCGAAAGAACACCTCCCGGATCTGTGCAACCTGGAAGAACGCGTCCGGGTTCGGACCGCGCTGGGCCAGCAGTTTCAGCAGTTCACCGGTGACCGTGGGGCCTGTGGTGGCTGCGGGCGTCGTGCTGCCGGGGTTGTCCAGCGCGGCCATCAGGTTGGCCGTGCCGGGCGACTTGTAGCGCCAGGGTCGCACGCTGGTGTCAACGAACGGCGCGAGATATTTGACGAAGTAGTCGTCGGCAGCACCACCCGATGCGAAGACCGTATTGAAATCCTCGATCTGCACTTCCGGCGCCGTGTTCGCGGCCGAGGCCGGTACGAATGGATAGCGCCCTTCGATGCCGCGCTTGCACACGTCGGTGACCTGCGTTCTCATCAAACTCAGCAGCCGGTCCATCTGCTGCATGGCCTGGCCGCGCAGGATGGTCGACGCGCCCTGGTTGATCTTTTCCGCGCCGCTGCTGGCCAGACCCAGCAGCACTTGCTGGAGGGGGGCTGGCAAGCGGCTGCCTTCCAGCCGCAGCCTGACGCCGGGATCGCCATTGGCCACGGGCATGCTGTTGCCCGACAAGGCGGTCTCGGCCATCGCCAGTGCCGTGTAGAACTCGTTGACCATCGCCGTGACGTTCTCCAGCGCAGGCCGTCCGGATGCATAGACCGGCGTCGGACCTGCGCCGTTCAGCGCGTTGCCGAGGTTGCTGCGAAGGCTGCCACCGAGGTAGCTGCTGCCAGTGCTGCCAGCCCCATAGAGTGCGCTTTCGCTCTGGCCGGTGACCACTTCGCGCAGTGCGGCAAAACGGTTGTCGACCAGCTGCTTTTCGAGGCGTGTTTCCGGTCGCAGGCCGAGGTTCTTCTTGACCGCGGTCGCCTGCCTGTTCAGCTGTTCGCTGGCCTTGTCGAAGTAGCTTTTCTCTTCCTCAGGCGCGACATTGATCTGTCGCGACAAGGTGGTCTCCCGTATGGCTGCACGTGCCAGGCGCGACAGCGGTGAATCGGGCGCCGCAAACTGGCGCAGCACCGTCAGATCGAATGCGAGGGTAGAGCCAGTGACAGGGCGCACGTCGTCCAGGAAAGCCGTCCAGTGCTCGGCGTACTCGGTCAGGTAGCGTCGCCGGATGTCCTCCATCAGCGGTTCCACGTTCAACAACTGGGCCGCCACGTCCATTGCTTTCTTGCCCGCACCCGGTTCGCCGTCCAGGCCCATCACCCAGGCGTCCTCTTGCTGCGCTTTGGCGACCAGCTCGGGGAGCTTCTTGGAAAACAGTTCGTGGTAACCATCGTAGGTGTAGAGGCCGGGCACGCCTTTTTCGAGCGGCTCGCCGGAGGCGCGGCTGAACACCGTTCCTGCTTGTGCACCCACCACGCGCAGCAGCGTGAAATCGGGTGGGGTATCTGGGCGCAGCGCGGCCTTGGCGCGCTCGTAGAGACGTTCGGACGATGCGGTGCCATCGAGGCGTGCACGTGCCCGTTGCACCAGCCCATCGTTCTGCACCAACGGAGATTGCACGGCTTGCCGGCCGGAGAACATCGCTTCCAGGTGCGTCAGCATGCTGGCCTGCGTGCCGAGCACCTTGCCGCCATCGGCGGTCTGCCAGTCGCGCAGGACCCAGGCCTTCATCTCGTCGGCGTTGAAGCGGTTGCGGTCATGCAGCATCAGGTAGACGCGCAGCGTCTGGTAGACCAGCTTGTCGTCCCGCTCGACCAGCGCCCGCGACAGCACGTTTTCCATCCGCCGTGCCATCTGCGGCACCAGCATCTGGTTCTGCAGATGCGTGTAGGTGTCTGCCGCGGCGGCAACGACCGGCGTCGGGGTGTACAGGCCGTAGGTGTAGGACGTCTGTGGATCTGCCAGGTCCAGGCCGCGGTGGGTGGGCAGGTCTTGCGCCGCCGAGAGGGTGTCGGGCACGGCCTCGATCCGGAACTTGGCGTAGAGGCTGCTCACCTGGTCGGCCAATGCCGAGGCTTTGTTGCCGGTGTCCGCCAGGTAACGCTGGTTCTGATCGTGGCTGACCCAGAGCGCGGTGGCCAGCCAGCCGAACACGAGCAGCACCAGGGCATGGCCCAGCCAGCGCAGCATGCGGAAGCGGAACTCCCAGCCCAGGTTGGGACGGACCAGGTGTGCCTCCTTGAACACGATGCGCGACAACACGTCCTGGATGAAGTAGCTGCGATTGCCCGCGGTGGCCTGCAGTTGCACGTCGCGCTGCGGCCCGCGCAGCCCGCGCATCAGCCGCGCGATGAGTGTGTCGGGTTCGGCCACGAGGCTGCGGTCACCCTGCAGCGCGCTGGTGAAATAGACTCCGCGCAGGCTGTGTGTCAACTGGGTGGCGTCGAAGCGCGAGTCGAGAAACACCTCTTCGAGCAGGTTCGTCAGCGGCTGGGTGATGGCGCCGAACTCCTGCGGCAGCGCATAGAGGCGCTGGCGCCGCGGCAGGTCGTACTCTTCCTGCAAGCGAGCCGGCATCGCATCGTCGAGCCGTGCGCGCAACGCGTGGAGTTCGGTGGCGATGGCAAGGCCCAGTGGGCTGGACGCATGCGCAGCATCGTCTTGCGCCGTTTCCTGCCTGCGCCCGCGCGCCGCGTCGCGGTTCTCGTCTTCGGCCCAGGGCAGGGTGAAGCCCCAGATCTGGCTTCTGCCTTCGCTGGTCAACGCACTGAAGTAGTCGGCGAATCCGCGCAGCAGGTCGCATTTGGTGACCAGCACGTAGACGGGGAAGCGCACGCCCAGTTCGCGGCGCAGCTCGGCCAGACGGGCGCGCAGCGCGGCCGCCTGGGCGGTGCGCTGCGCCGGGCTTTGCGACACCAGGTCGGCCACGTCCACCGTGAGCAAGGCGCCGTTGATCGGTGCCCGCGCGCGGTACTTGCGCAGCAGGCCCAGATAGCCCAGCCATTCGGCAGCGTTCTTCTGTTCCGGTGCCGTGCCGGCGGCCAGGTGCGCGTCCGCGCCGGTGCCTGCCAACAGCGCGCCCTGGTGATGTGCAGTCGCAGCCGCACCGTCGTTCTGCGCGGTGTAACGGCCGGCAGTGTCGATGAGCACCGCATCGTTCGTGAACCACCAGTTGCTGTTGGCCGTGCCGGCGTTGGTGGCCAGCGCCATCTGGGCCGATGCCGAACCCATCTGGTCGGCGATGGGGAACTTGCAGCCCGAATTCAGCAGGGCCGTGGTCTTGCCGGCCCCGGGTACGCCGATGACCATGTACCAGGGCAGTTCGTAGAGATACCGCTTGCCTTCCACCAAGCGGCGGAACATACCGCCACCCTGGCCCGTGCCCAGCCGCATGTGGCGCAACTGGTCGACTGCCTGGCGCACGATGCCGGACAAGGTCTTGAGTTCTTCCTTGGCGATGTTCTGCGGCTGGCTGCGCTCGGGTTGCATGAAGCGGTGCAGCAATTCGGGGTCGGTGCGCAGGGCACGCCATAGCCGCACCAGGCCGTACACCGCGTACACCAGCAAGACGGTGCCGATGATCGACGCGCGCACCCAGGCCGGCGCCAGCGGTGCGGTGTTGCCCACGGCCAGCAGTGGCCCGGCATGCCAGACCAGCAGGCACACCGCTGCGACGCCCAGCACCAGGGTGGACCATCCGCGCAGCATGAACAGCAGCACGGCCACCAGCAGGACCAGCACCGTCACCCGCATGCCCTGGCCCTGCAGCGGATGCAGTCCGCCGAACGCGACCAGAGGCCCCAGGAACCATAGCGCGAGGCCGCCGGCGATCAACACCAGCAGGGCCAGTGTGTAGCGGGAGAACACCGCACCGGCAATGGCCTTGAAGAAGTTCAGCATGATGGGGTGTCCTGCAAGGTCCGCAAGATCGCGGAGCGTGAACGGGTGGGTGGGATGGGTGCCTTCATTGGGCTTGCACCACGATCTCGACACGGCGATTGCGCGCACGGCCGGCGAGGGTGGCGTTCTCCGTCACGGGCTGGGTGGCGCCCATGCCGGTGGTCGTGAGACGCGCCGGATCGACGGTCTTGCCGCGCAGCGCATCGACCACTTCCTGCGCGCGTCGACGCGACAGCGTCGTGTTGTCGGGGAACTCGCGCGTGGCGATCGGCTGGTTGTCGCTGTGGCCGATCACTTCGACCGCCCCGGTCACTTCGTTGATGCCGGCGGCTACCTTGTCCAGCATCGGGCCCATGCGCGGATTCACCAGCGCCTGGCCAGGCAGGAACATGTCGTCGCCGCGGAACGTGACCTTGCTCTTCACGTCGTCTTCGTCCACGTTGACGCGGCCGGCGGCGATCTCGTTGGCCAGCAGCTCCTTCAGGCGCAAGCGCTTGGCCACCGGCATCTGCTTGCCAATGTCGCGAATGCGTTGGGCAACCACCTGCGTTTCGGCGACCAGCTGGTACTTGTACCAGGCGAACAAGCCCAGCAACGACAGGCCCAGCACACTGGCACTCACCCACACCGGCACGCTGCGCAGCAAGCGGAACCGGCCTTCGACCACGCCCCGCCAATGGGGCGACAACTCGCGCGGAACGGTGTCGCGGGCGGCGGCGAGCAGGGTGTAGAGGCGGTTGCGGATCGTCTCGACCATCCGCGCGCCATCGGTCTGCGTGCGGTAGTGGCCCATGAAGCCCAGGCCCAGGATGTGCAGCATCACCTCCAGGACCGGCAGATGCTCCTGTGGGTTGGCCGCCAAACGGCCGATCAGCAGGAACACCTTGTCGCCGCCGTCACCTTCCTGGTGAAAGGTCTGCAGCAACGCATGCTCGGACCAAGGCCCCGTGCTGCCGCCGGTGCCACCGCCCCAGGGGCGCAAACTTGCTGCCTCGTCCAATGCCGTGCACAGGGCATAACGCACAGCCAGCATGTGCTCGCGTCGCAGATTGGCCTGCTCGCAGAGCCGGGAGAACGTCTTGACCTCTTCCTCGAGCACCACGCGCAGGCCTTGCATGCCCTGGTTGTCCAGTTCCTTGGGCATGTCGGCCTGGGCGCGCAGCAGCGGACCGGCGGCGGCGAGGAAGGCATTGCGGGCCGAGTGGATCTGTGCCAGACGGGGCGCGGTGTCGGCCGGTGGCGGCAACTCCAGCGGCAGGACCGCGGCCGCCACGTGTGCGTGGGGGATGACCGTGGCGTCGTTGGTGAACGCGGCAGTCTGGCCCGATGCCTCTGCGGCGCCGGCTGGATGCCACGGGTGCCCGATGGAGTGTGAAGTCATGGATGTCCAGGCAATCAATAAACACTTCTTGTTTTGTATAAATGTATGCAAAACAAACTATTTGTTTCATTGTTGCATGGTGTTTGCGGCGGCGGTATTAAATAGTTGGCACACCGCAGGATCTTGTGAGGCCTGGTTTCCGGAGCACGGGGACACGTTTGGCGGCTTCGGCAACCAGCGGCGTGCGCTCAGGCAG
Source organism: Pseudorhodoferax sp. (assembly GCA_965279475.1). Taxonomy (GTDB): domain Bacteria; phylum Pseudomonadota; class Gammaproteobacteria; order Burkholderiales; family Burkholderiaceae_C; genus Pseudorhodoferax. The sequence continues at coordinate 3,705,948 of CBDIIA010000003.1, read as the reverse complement.
CCAAGAGTCAACGCACCGCAACGCGGACAACGAAGGTTTGCGAAGAGGAAATGAAAAAGGCCGGAAGCTCTTGAAAGCTTCCGGCCTTGAATCTGGTGCCTCGGGCCGGAATCGAACCGGCACACCTTTCGGTACAGGATTTTGAGTCCAGCGCGTCTACCAATTCCACCACCGAGGCAGATGCCGAAAAGGCTGCGTTGGCTGGCCTTCTGGCTGCGCGTCCTCGTCCCTGTCGGAACGGGTTGACCCATTGTTCCGGGGCGCTGAGCGCAGCCGCAAATTATGGCACAGTGCGTGTGATGCAATATCCAACCATCGAAGACGCGATCGGCAACACGCCGATGGTGGCACTGCAGCGCATCGGCGCTGCCGACAATGCGGCACGGGGCAATGTGGTGCTGGGCAAGCTCGAGGGCAACAACCCCGCCGGGTCCGTGAAAGATCGGCCGGCGGTCTCGATGATCCGCCGTGCGGAAGAGCGCGGCGAGATCAAGCCCGGCGACACACTGATCGAGGCGACTTCCGGCAACACCGGCATCGCTCTGGCGATGGCGGCGGCGATCAAGGGTTACCGCATGCTGCTGATCATGCCGGAGGATCTGTCCATCGAACGCGCGCAGACGATGAAGGCGTTCGGCGCCGAACTGCTGCTGACGCCCAAGAGCGGTGGCATGGAATACGCGCGCGACCTGGCCGAGCAGATGCAGCGCGACGGCAAGGGCCGGGTGCTCGACCAGTTCTCCAACCCCGACAACCCGCGCATCCACTACGAGACCACGGGCCCCGAGATCTGGAAGGACACGCGCGGCAAGGTCACGCACTTCGTCAGCGCGATGGGCACGACCGGCACGATCACCGGTGTGTCGCGTTTCCTGAAGGAAAAGAACCCCAAGATCCAGATCATCGGTGCGCAGCCGAACGAGGGGTCGCGCATTCCCGGCATCCGCAAGTGGCCGCAGGAATACCTGCCCAAGATCTACGACGCGAGCCTGGTCGATGAACTGGCCTACGTGAGCCAGGACGATGCCGAAGAGATGTGCCGCCGGATGGCGCGCGAGGAAGGCATCTTCGCCGGCATCTCCGCCGCCGGCGCCTGCTGGGTCGCGCAGCAGATTGCGCAGCGCGAGAAGAACGCGACCATCGTGTTCGTCGTCTGTGACCGCGGCGACCGCTACCTTTCCACCGGCGTCTTCCCCGCTTGAGGCGGCGGTGACATGGCCACCGCGTTCAACTTCTGCCCGAACTGCGCCACGCCGCTGGTCCTGATCAGCCAGCCCGAGGACGGCGGCGACAAGGAGCGGTTGCGCTGCCCGGCGTGCGGCTTCACGCACTGGAACAACCCGACGCCGGTGCTCGCCGCGGTGGTCGAGTACCGGGGCCAGATCCTGCTGGCGCGCAACGCGGCCTGGCCGGGCAAGATGTATGGGCTGATCACCGGCTTCATGGAGGCTGGCGAGACGCCCGAAGGCGGCATCGCCCGCGAGATCAAGGAAGAGACCTCGCTCGACACCAGCGCACTCAAGCTGATCGGCGTCTACGACTTCCAGCGCATGAACCAGATCATCATCGCCTACCACGCCGTGGCCGATGGCGAGGTGCGGTTGTCGCCCGAACTGGTCGACTACAAACTCTATGCACCGGAAGACGTGAAGTGCTGGCCCGCCGGCACCGGCTATGCGCTGGCCGACTGGTTGCGCTCGCGCGGCTACACGCCCGAGTTCATCGAGTGGAGCCGGCGCTCCTAGAATCGCGGTCTTAGCGAGGAAACCCCATGGACGTCAACAAAGAGATCGATACCCGCGGCCTGAACTGCCCCTTGCCCATCCTGAAGGCGAAAAAGGCGCTGACCGACATGCAGAGCGGCCAGTTGCTCAAGGTGGTGGCGACGGACGCCGGATCGGTGCGCGACTTCCAGGCCTTTGCCAAGCAGACGGGCAACGAACTGGTCGAGCAACAGACCGCCGGGACAGACTTCATTCATGTGCTCCGGCGGCGGTAGGCAGCGGCGCGAAGGGCGAGGGCCCCGCGCAGCGGGATCGCCCAGCGAAGCGGCCGGTAAAGTTTCCGCCCTCGATGGGCGGAAACTTTGAAAAGCGGTTGATCTACCGCACTCTCCGAGGAGGGCCGGTCACCGCCCGTTCTTCTTCAACCACTCCGCCCGCGCCGCCAGCGCCGTATCGGTGAAGTCGGTGAACACCCCGTCCACCCCCAGCGCGTAATAGGCCGTGTACTCGTTCTTCGCATCGCCCTTATAGTCCGCCGCCAGGCGCCGCGACTCGTTGCGGAACGTGAAGGGATGCACGAACAGCCCCAGCCTGTGTGCATCGGCCACCAGTGTCGTGGCGGCCATCGAGGTGGCGTCCGCATCGTTGACCTTGCCGTCGCCGTTCATGTCCATCGGCTTGCCGTCGGCACCCACCGTGCCCTTGACACCGACGATGAAACGCTTCCAGGGCCCGATGCCGTCGGCATAGGTCCTGATCTCGGCCAGCCCCTGCGGCGTGACCATCGCATCGAAATAACGCTTGTCGCCAGCGCGGGTCCAGTCGAAAGGCCGGTCGCTGGGCGGCGCGGCAAAGGTGACGGCACCGGTGCGCAGGTCGACGCTGTCGCCGTCGATCAGCTGGATCAGCCGCGTATTCAGGCCCTTGCTCTTCATGTACTTCAGGCTGCCGGGCTCGAACGACTGCACGTAGATCGGCGCTGTCTTGCTGTTCCAGCCGGCGGCCTGGATCATCGCGATCAGCTTGTCCTCCATCGGCAGGCCCAGCTCGCGGAAGTAGGTCGGGTTCTTGGTTTCCGGGTAGATCGCGATGGTGCGGCCGGTCTCGACCGATTGGCGTTTGGCCAGGTCGACGACCTCCTGGAAGGTTGGCACCTTGAACTGGCCATTGAACTGCTGCGGCCGCTCGGCATCGGTCGAGATCGCGCCCAGCGTCTTGACTTCGGCCAGCGTGAAGTCGTCGCTGAACCAGCCGGTCTGCGTCTCGCCATCGACTTGGATGGTCTTCTTGCGCGCGGCGAACTCGGGGTGTCTGGCGACGTCGGTGCTGGTGGCGAGATTCGGGTCGTGCCGGGTGATCAGCACGCCGTCCTTCGTGACGACCAGGTCCATCTCGATGACGTCGGCGCCGAGCGCAATCGCGCGCGTGTAGGCTTCGAGCGTCTCCTCGGGCAGATACCCGGACGCACCACGGTGCGCGATCACCAGCGGGACCTTGCCGTCCAGTGTGGGCAGGGCTGCGCTGCCGCCGCCGAGCATGCCGCAGCCCGAGAGGGCGAAGCCGGCGGCAAGGGCGAGGGCGCTGGCCGGGAAACCAAGGGAATCGATCGTGTTCGGGCGCATGCACTTCTCCTGTGTGAAGCGCCCGATGCTACGGCCTGCGCGTGACGCCCGTGCGTCACGCCGGGGTCAGGTCTTCAGCAAATTGTTCAGGTAGGTGCGGAAACCTTCGCCCACTTCCGGGTGCTGCAGGGCCAGCTCGACGGTGGCCTCGAGAAAACCGTGCTTGCTGCCGCAATCGAAACGTTTGCCTTCGTACTGGTAGGCGTGCACGATCTCTGTCGCCAGCAGGCCGGCAATGCCGTCGGTCAACTGGATCTCGCCGCCGGCACCGCGCGGCTGGTTGCGGATATGGCTGAACACGGCCGGCGTCAGGATGTAGCGCCCGGCCACACCTATGCGCGACGGTGCGGCCTCGGGCTTGGGTTTCTCCACCATGTGGCTGACCTTGATCATGCGGCCGCCCTCGGCATTGGGCACGGCCTCGCCGGCCACGATGCCGTAACGGCGCACCTGCTCGAGCGGCACTTCCTGCACGGCGATCATCGACGTGCCCCAGCGGCCGAAAGCCGCCGTCATCTGCGCCAGCACCGGCTGGCCCTTGGCCGGCCCGATCATCAGGTCGTCCGCCAGCAGCACGGCGAAGGGTTCGTCGCCGACCAGATGCTCGGCACACAGCACGGCATGGCCCAGGCCCAGCGAGCGCGGCTGGCGAACAAACGAGCAGTGCATGTCTTCCGGCGAGACCGAACGCACCAGCGCGAGCAGTTCCTTCTTGTCGTTGCTCTCGAGTTCACTCTCGAGTTCGTAGGCCGTGTCGAAGTGGTCTTCGATGGCGCGTTTGTTACGCCCGGTCACGAAAATCATCTGGCGGATGCCGGCCGCGTAGGCCTCCTCCACCGCGTACTGGATCAGCGGCTTGTCGACCACCGGCAGCATCTCCTTGGGCTGGGCCTTGGTGGCCGGCAGGAACCGGGTGCCGAGACCCGCGACCGGGAAGACCGCTTTGTTGACGCTTTTTTGGTAGCTGGACATGGTGTGCCGGACTCGCTTTCACTGGGAGGAGGTTGGAAAAAGCAAAACGCGCTAGCCTACCCCTTCAGCAGCAAACTGCATGCCAGCAGAAGGGCGCCGCCGCTGTCAGCCCAATCGTACAAGCTGGTCGCGCAGCCTTTGTAACGCACCCGAGAAATCCTCCAGGCGCTTGCGTTCCTGCGCAATGACGGCCGGCGGCGCCTTGGCCACGAATGCCTCGTTGCCGAGCTTGCCGTGCACCTTGCCGATCTCGCCTTCGAGCCGCGTCACTTCCTTGCCCAGGCGCGCGCGTTCAGCCGGCACGTCGACCTCCATGTGCAGGCAGACGCGGGCCTCGCCGACGATGGCGACCGGCGCCGCCTGGGCGGCCGCCTGCCAGGCGGCCTCGTCGTCGAACACCTTCACTTCGGACAGCTTGGCCAGTGCCTGCAGCACCGGTGCGGCCTGGCGCATGAAGTCGGCATCGCCCACCACATACAGCGGCAAACGCGTGGCCGGCGATACGTTCATTTCGCCGCGCAGGTTGCGGCAGGCGTCGACGACGGACTTCAGCCGCACCACGTAGGCAATGGCGGCTTCGTCGATCTTGTTCGGCTGGGTCTCGGGGTAACGCGCGATGCTGACCGATTCGGCCGGGATACCGGAAGACTGTGCAGTGGCCGGCGACAAGACGCCGGCCACGGGGGCCACCTTCTGCCACAGCTCTTCGGTGATGAACGGGATCACCGGGTGCGCCAGCCGCAGGATGGCCTCCAGCGTGCGGATCAGCGTGCGGCGCGTGGCGCGTTTCTGCGACTCGTCGCCGGTCTGGATCTGCACCTTGGCGATCTCCAGATACCAGTCGCAGAACTCGTTCCAGACGAAGTCGTAGAGCGTGTTGGCCACGTTGTCGAGCCGGTACTCCTCGAAGCCCCTGGCGACGTCGGCCTCGACCTTCTGCAGCACCGAGCTGATCCAGCGGTCGGGCTGGCTGAAGCGCATGTAGTTGTGGAACGGGCCACCCGGTTGGCATTCGGCTTTCGTGTGCTCTTTCAGGCCGCAGTCCTGGCCCTCGCAATGCATCAGCACGAAGCGCGTCGCGTTCCACAGCTTGTTGCAGAAGTTGCGGTAGCCCTCGCAGCGCTTGCTGTCGAAGTTGATGCTGCGGCCCAGCGAGGCCAGCGCGGCGAACGTGAAACGCAGCGCATCGGCGCCATAGGCGGGGATGCCCTCGGGAAACTCCTTCTCGGTGTTCTTGCGCACCTGCGGCGCGGTCTCGGGCTTGCGCAGGCCGGTCGTGCGTTTACCCAGCAGCGGCGCGAGTTCGATGCCGTCGATCAGGTCGACCGGGTCCAGCACATTGCCCTCGCTCTTGCTCATCTTCTTGCCCTGCGCGTCACGCACCAGGCCGTGGATGTAGACGTGCTTGAACGGCACGCGGCCGGTGAAGTGCGTCGTCATCATGATCATCCGGGCCACCCAGAAGAAGATGATGTCGTAGCCGGTCACCAGCACGGTGGAGGGCAGGTACAGGTCGTAGTCCTTGGTGGCGCTGCTGTCGTCCAGCGCTTCGGGCCATCCCATCGTGGAGAAGGGCACCAGCGCCGACGAGTACCAGGTGTCCAGCACGTCCTCGTCACGCCGCAGCGTCTTGCCCGGCGCCTGGGCCTGGGCGTCGGCCTCGCTGGCGGCCACGTAGACACGGCCGTCCTCGTCGTACCAGGCAGGAATCTGATGCCCCCACCAGAGCTGGCGGCTGATGCACCAGTCCTGGATGTTGTTCATCCACTGGTCGTAGGTGTTGACCCAGTTCTCGGGCACGAAGCGCACCTCGCCCGTCTTCACCGCGTCGATGGCCTTCTGCGCGATGCTCTTGCCGGTCGGATCCTGCTCGCTGACCTTGGTCATGGCGACGAACCACTGGTCGGTCAGCATCGGCTCCACCACCTGGCCGGTGCGGGCGCAGATCGGCAGCATCAGCTTGTGCGGCTTGCTCTCGACCAGGAAGCCCTGCTCAGCCAGGTCCTTGATCACCGCCTTGCGGGCGACGAAACGGTCCATGCCCTGGTAGGCCACCGGGCCGTTCTCGTTGACCTTGGCGTCGAGCGTGAAGATCGTGATCAGCGGAATGTTGTGGCGCTGGGCGCAGGCGTAGTCGTTGAAGTCGTGCGCGCCGGTGATCTTGACGCAGCCGCTGCCGAACGCGCGGTCGACGAAGTCGTCGGCGATGATGGGGATGCGCCGGTCGCACAAGGGCAGGTCGACCAGCTTGCCCAGCAGGTGCTGGTAGCGCGGGTCTTCCGGGTGCACGGCCAGCGCGCCGTCGGCCAGCATGGTCTCGGGCCGGGTGGTCGCGATCGTCATGCCGCGCTGCAGCACGCCGTCGATCAGCTGCGGGCCGTCGGCGAACGGGTAGGTGATGTAGTGCATCTGCCCATCGGACTCGACGCTTTCCACCTCCAGGTCGCTCACGGCGCTCTGCAGCACCGGATCCCAGTTCACCAGCCGCTTGCCGCGGTAGATCAGGCCCTGCTGGTACAGCTTGACGAAGGTGCTGGTCACCACCTTCGAGAGCTTGGCGTCCATCGTGAAGTACTCGCGGCTCCAGTCGACGCTGTCGCCCATGCGGCGCATCTGCGTGGTGATGGTGTTGCCCGACTGCTCCTTCCACTCCCACACCTTGGCAACGAAGTTCTTGCGGCCCAGGTCGTGGCGGCTGATCTTCTGCTCCTGCAGCTGGCGCTCCACGACGATCTGCGTGGCGATGCCGGCGTGGTCGGTGCCAGGCACCCACACGGTGTTGAAGCCGCGCATCCGGTGGTAGCGCGTCAGCGAATCCATGATGGTCTGGTTGAACGCATGGCCCATGTGCAGCGTGCCGGTCACGTTCGGTGGCGGCAGCTGGATCGCGAAGGCCGGCGCATCCGCCTGCGGTACGCCGGTGCCACGCTGGCCGGCGCGGGCATAACCGCGCTTCTCCCATTCCGGCTCCCATCGGGCCTCGATGGCCGCGGGTTCGAAGGACTTGGACAGGCTGTTCAGGCCCGGTTGCTGCAGGGGTTCGCTCATGGAGGCCGATCGTGCGCCGCTCCGGGGACGGAGGCGCTGGGTCAAGGGTTGCAAGAGCGGGCGATTTTACCGATTGCCCCTGGCCGGCGCGGGAACGGTGCAGTGGACGCCTGAGGGACGGCGCCTGCCTAGCATGGGCCCGCAACCAGGACCACCGCCATGCCCCGCTACATTGTCGAAAGCCGCATGCCCACGGGCTGGCAGATCTTCCGCAGCGACGACGCAGCAGACGCCATCGCCGCCTTCGCGCCGCACAGCGCCACCCGGGCGGTGTACTGGCGCACCGGTTTCGTGAGCCAGGATTTCGAGAGGTGCTTCTGCGTCGTCGACGGGCCGTCACCGGACGTCGTGCGGCAGTTCGCGGCCGAACACCACCTGCGGGTGGAGGCCGTCACGCAGGTCAGCGTGGTCCAGCCCCACGGCCAAGGTGCGTGAAGGCTTTCGCTGGCCGCCCCGGTTCACCGGGCCGACGTGAAGTCGAGCAAGGCCCGGACCACGGCGTCGCCATCACCGCACCACCAGAAGTGGTCATCGCCTTCCAGCGGGTGCCAGACGGCGCCCGGGATCGCGTGCGCCAGGTGTTCGCCGGCCTCGAGGCGCACCGCGCGGTCGCCGCGCCGGTGCATCACCAGCGTCGGCACCGCGATGCGGTGCAGATCGGCGCGCAGGTCGGCATCGCGCAGGCCGCCCAGGATGGCCTTCAATCCACCGGGCGACACCGCATGCCGCACGAGGCGGGCCCACCAGGCCCGCAAGGCCGGATCGTTCTGCTGGCTGGGCGCAAAGGTCTCGATGCCCACCGGGCCGCCCCAGCCGGCCACCAGCCGCTGCAGCCAGACGTCATAGGCGGGCGCGGGCAAGGCCCAGGGGTAGTCCGGCGCTGCCGCGCCGCGCGCCAGCGAGCCGAACAGGCACAGGCCCTGCACCCGGTCCGGCCGATCGAGCGCCAGGCGCATCGCGCCGAGGCCACCCTCCGACGACCCGAACAGCCATGCGCTCGCCAGGCCCGCCTGGTCGAGGATCGCCGTGATGTCGGCCGCCAGGGCCGCAGGGGTGCTGGCGGCACGCAGCCGCTCGGACAGGCCGAGCCCGCGCCGGTCGAACAGGATCACCTGGAAATGCCGGGCCAGGGTCTCGACGAAAGCACGCAGCGGCGGGTACTCCAGCGCGATCTCGATGTGGCACACGAAGCCGGGGCAGAGCACCAGCGCCCGCTCGCCCGAGCCCACGACGGCGTAGGCAATGGCCCCGGCGCTGCTCTCCGCAAAACGCACGCTCGGCCATTCGACACGGTGGGACATCAGGCGCCGCAGGTCTTCGGTCAGGCGCAGGTAGGCCTGTTCGGTCTGCGGGCCGGGAGGGATGCCGAACTCCGCGCGCAGGGCCTCGGCGCAGCGTGCATAGGCGGCCTCCAGGCCGGCGCTGTGGCCCTGCAGCGCGTGGAGCTGCATCAGCAGCACGTAGCTCGACTCGCGGTAGGCATCGAGCGCCACCAGGGCCTCGCACAGCTCCAGCGCCGAAGCAAACGCACCCCGCTTCGCCAGAGCGCCGACGATCCTCTCCAGCAGGCGCGCGAGCAGATGTTCGTGTTCGATCGACGCCGCCTTGCGCCAGTCGTCGAAGGTGTCGGAGCCGAAGCCGATGCCCTGCAGCAGCGGGCGGCGGGCGCGGGCGATCCATTGGTGTGCCTCGCGCAGCGTGCCTTCGTCCAGCACGTCGGCCGCGATCATGCGGCGTGCAAAGCGCGCAAACAGCAGCGCATCGGTATCGATCAGCGCGGCATCGAGGGCGAGGCAATCGTGGTCCGACGACAGGATCTTGCACCCCACGGCGTCCCCCACCGTGTACACCAGCCTGCGCAGCCGTGCCCGCCCTTGCGCCTCGCCGGTGTCAGGCCACAGCAGCGTCGCCAGATGGCCCCGTGGCAACGGCCCGGCATGGAAGGCCAGGTAGGCCAGCAGCGCCCAGCCGCGTTGCAGCTGTAGCGCGATCTCGTGCCCGTCCGACACGAGCGCGGGAACGCCGAACACCCGCAGCTCCATGGCGGGCTGCGCGCGGGCATGAGGTCGGGGGCGCGACGGCATGGCGCATTTATAGCCCGGCGTGGTCCGGCTGCCCAGGGACGTTGAAGGGACGCCTGCGGCCTATCGTCCGTGGATTCCATCGCACAAAGGAGTTCACCATGGGCGCATTGTTCTCGCTTCTCTACGGTCTGGCCGCCTATCTGGCGTGCACGGCCACGCTGCTGTACTTCATCGGCTTCAGCGGCAACCTGCTGGTGCCGAAATCGATCGACAGCGGCCTGGCCGCGGGCTGGGTCGAGGCCGTCGGCACCGATGTGCTGCTGCTGCTCGTGTTCGGCCTCCAGCACAGCGTCATGGCGCGCAGCGGCTTCAAGAGCTGGTGGACGCGTTTGGTGCCCGCGACCGTGGAGCGCAGCACCTACCTGGTGGCCACCTGCGCGGCCCTGGCCCTGCTGTGCTGGCTGTGGGTGCCGATCCGGGAGCCGATCGTCTGGCGGGTCGAGGGCGACGTCGGTGTGGCGCTGCTGTGGGGCCTGTTCGGACTCGGCTGGGTGGTGGTGCTGGTCAGCACCTACCTGCTCGACCACTTTGAGCTGTTCGGGCTTCGGCAGGTCTTCGCTGGATGGAGGGGGCAGACCATCGCGCCGAGCGAGTTCCGCACGCCGCTGTTCTACCGCTACGTGCGCCATCCGCTGTACGCGGGCTTCCTGCTGAGTTTCTGGTGCGTGCCGGTGATGACGGCCGGGCACCTGCTGTTCACGCTCGGCTTGACGGCCTACGTGCTGATCGGCATCGCCTTCGAGGAGCGGGACCTCGTGGCGCAGTTCGGCGACCGGTACCGCGCTTACCGCAAACGCGTCGGCATGCTGATTCCCTGGAGTTCCTAACGCAAGTCGTCGCGCGCCGCCGCGATGCAGTCGGCCAGCACGCGGCTGTCGCCGACCCGGTGCGCCAGCAGCAGGATCAGCCGTGCATTCAGCAGCTCCGACTGGGCCGGGTCGAGGCCGGTGTGGGCATCGAGCAGCTGCTCGTAGAACAGGTCGGCGTCCTGCAGGCCGACCGGTGGCGAGGCGGGTGCTGTCATGCCAGATCCTTCAGTTTGCTGCGCACCATGGCGCGGGTCGAATCGCGGGTGCCGATGCCGCGCTCCAGCGCATGTACCAGCCGCGCGTCGAAGGCGCCCCCGGTGGCCACCAGGTAGCCGTCGGGCCGCAGCAGCGCCCATTCGGGCAGCCGGCCGGCGGGGCCGAGGCGGCAGGTGCTGCGCAGATGGCCCACGACGTCGCGCACGTGTTCCCGGGCCGCCGGCGGCTGGCCGGGCGCGAGCACCTGCACAGAGCGCAGATCGGCCTGGCCGGCCAGCGCCTGCAGCAGCCCGCACAACTCCGGTTCCAGGGGGCCGAAGGCCAGCAGCAGCAGCCGGCCATCGGCCCAGCGCAGCAGGTCGAGCAGCTCACCCTCGCGGCCGTCGGCCCAGGCCACGCGCACGTTCTGTGTCGCGTGGCCGCCGCTCGCGTCACAGGCGCCGCTGCGCGTGTAGACGTTGGGGGTCGACATGCGGCCGGTGTTGACCAGCTGGCGCGCGAACGTGTGGCGCCTGGCGAGGCCCAGCGCCGCCTCGCGGAACAGCCGCTCGACCCCGTCGGCCGGCCGGAGGAAACGCGTCGTGCGGTGGGTCGTCATCATGTTGAACAGCGCGGCCTCGTGGCGCTCCTGGTGGTAGCTGTTCAACAGGGCTTCGGCGGCACGCCCTTGCAGCACCGCGGCCAGTTTCCAGGCCAGGTTGTCGGCATCCTGCACGCCCGAGTTGCCGCCGCGCGCGCCGAAGGGGCTGACCACGTGGGCCGCATCGCCTGCGAAGAACACGCGTCCGTGGCGCAGCGTGTCCACGCATTCGCTGCGGTAGGTATAGGGGCCGACCCAGACGATCTCGCAGTCTTCGGCGCTCAGTTCGCGCCGGAACTGGGCGTTGAGGCGCGTACGCACGACGTCTTCCCGGCTGATCTCTTCGGGGTCTGCATCCGGCGGCATCTGGTAGTCGATGCGCCAGACGCCGTCGCCCATCAGGTGCTGCCAGACGGCCCGGCCATCGTTGAACGGTGCCTGGATCCAGGTATGGCGCTCGACCGGCGGCGTGTCCTTGAAACGCACGTCGGCGATGCACCAGCGGTCGTCGCCGCGCTTGCGGGTGGTGCTGACGCCGCACCAGGCGCGCAGCGGGCTGCGCGAGCCGGTGCAGTCGACCACATGGCGCGCTTGGAGCCGGTAGGTGCCGGCCGGTGTGTCGACCGACAGCGTGGCCAGCCGGTCGTCCTGCGCGAAGGCCGTCAGGCGGTTGCTCCAGCGCAGGTCGACCAGCGGCGCGGCGCCGCGCGCCACGGCCTCGGCGTTCAGCTGCCCGATGCGCTCGACCAGATACCCCTCGATGTAGAACTGCTGGATGTTGATGAACGGTGGCTCGACGCTCAGCGAATGGGTCTGTTGCTGGCGCAGATCGAAGGCATAGACCTCGTCGTCGCCGGCGAAGGTACGGCCCACGCTCCACTGGATGCCCTTGGCGGCAATGCGTTCATAGATGCCGAGGCGCTTGAAGATCTCGAGCGTCTTCTGCGCATAACAGATGCCGCGCGACGACGCGCCTTTCACGCCGACGGTGTTGTCCTCGTCCAGCAGTACCGTGGCCACGCCGTAGTGGGCCAGCGCACAGGCCAGGCTCAAGCCCGTGATGCCGGCGCCCACGACCACGACGGGGTAGGGCGACTGCGCCGCTGGCGGCGCGCCGCCGCTGAGCTCCGGCGGCACGGTGAACGGGTACTCGGGCAGGGCGTAACCCGATCCCTGCGTGAATTCGTAGCCGTTGGTGAAGGCGGTCTGGCGGTAGCGAGGCTGGCGGGGCTGGCTGGGCTGCATGGCGCGTTGTCTCTTTTGTCTCTTGCTAGTGCGGTCTCGTGCGGTGCCGCAGCCGCGACGATAGCAAATCACCCCGGCTCGCCCGACGGCGCGGCCCTGGCAGGTCGGGCCGCCCGATAATAGGCGCCCCGTCGAGGACCCTCCACCCGCATGCTGTTTCTTTTGTCGCCGGCGAAATCGCTGGATTTCGAGACCCCTGCCGGCGCCCTGCCGCACAGCCAGCCACAGTTCATCCCCCAGTCGAGCGAGCTGATCGCGCTGCTGCGCAAGAAGTCGCCGCGCCAGATCGCCGAGCTGATGGACCTGAGCGATGCGCTGTCGGCGCTGAACGTCGCCCGCTACCAGGCCTGGACGCCCAAGTTCACCGCCCGCAATTCGAAGCAGGCGGTGCTGGCCTTCAACGGCGATGTCTACGGCGGCCTGGACGCCGCCACGCTGAAGCCGGCCGACCTCAAATGGGCGCAGCAGCACCTGTGCATCCTGAGCGGCCTGTACGGCGTGCTGCGGCCGATGGACCGCATGCAGCCCTACCGCCTGGAGATGGGCACGCCGCTGGCCAATGCCCAGGGCGGCAACCTGTACCGGTTCTGGGGCACGCAGATCTCGGAGTATCTGAACGCGCAACTGGCCGGCAAGAAGACCCCGATCGTCGTCAACCTCGCGTCGCAGGAGTACGCGAAGGCGGTCGACCGCAAGGCGCTGCAGGCGCGTGTGGTCGATTGCGTGTTCGAGGAATTCCACAAGGGCGTCTACAAGGTGATCAGTTTCCCGGCCAAACGTGCACGCGGGCTGATGGCGCGGTACGCCGTGCAGAACCGCATCGCATCCCCGAAGAAACTGCAGGGTTTCGACAGCGAGGGGTATGCTTTCGATGCCTCGGTGTCCGACGCCGATCGGCTGGTGTTCCGGCGGCGCGCCGATTGACGTTGCAACCCTGGAGGCGACGATGACCAAGACCACGCAAGCGATCACGCCGCAGCTGCGGCAGTGGATCATCGAGCAGGCCCAGAGCGGCTACGGTGCCGAGGTGGTGCTGAAGTCGATGACCGACGCCGGCTGGCAGCAGGACGTGGCGGTCGAGGCGATGGAGAGCACGCTCACCGAGCACCTGAACGCCACCGCGGTCAAGGACGGGCTGCCGCCGGCGGTGAAGGTGCCTGAGCCCGCGCTGTCGGAGTCGCCGCTCTACCTCGACGCTGGCGACCGCCGGGTGCACGTGGTCAGCGCCCAGTTCAATCCGCGCATCGTGGTGTTCGGCGATCTGCTGAGCGCGGCCGAATGCGAGGCGCTGGTCGAGGAGGCGCGGCCCCGGCTGGCGCGCTCGCGCACCGTCGCCATCAAGACTGGCGGCGAGGAGGTCAACGTCGACCGGACCAGCGACGGCATGTTCTTCGCCCGCGCCGAAAGCCCGCTGATCCAGCGCATCGAGGCCCGCATCGCCCATCTGCTGCGCTGGCCCGTGGAGAACGGCGAAGGTCTGCAGATCCTGCACTACCGCCCGGGTGCCGAATACAAGCCGCACTACGATTACTTCGACCCCGCCGAGCCCGGCACACCGAACATCCTGAAGCGCGGTGGCCAGCGCGTCGCCACGCTGGTGATGTACCTGAGCGAGCCGGAAAAAGGCGGTGGCACGGTGTTCCCCGACGTGCATCTCGAGGTCGCGCCCAAGCGCGGCAATGCGGTGTTCTTCAGCTACGAGCGCGCGCACCCGAGCACCCGCACGCTGCATGGCGGCACGCCGGTGGTGGCCGGCGAGAAGTGGATCGCCACCAAGTGGCTGCGCGAACAGGAATTCACGTAAGGACGGCATGCAGATCCAGGCCAACGGCATCACGATCGAGTTCGAGGACACCGGTGCCGATGGCGGCCAGGCCGGCCGCCCGGTGGTCGTGCTGGTCATGGGGCTGGGCATGCAGCTGGTGGCATGGCCGCAGCCCCTGGTGCAGGCGCTGGTCGATGCCGGCTACCGCGTGCTGCGGCCGGACAACCGCGACATCGGGCTGAGCCAGCATTTCGACGCGGCGGGCACGCCCAACCTGTTGTGGGCGATGTTCAAGAGCCGGTTCGGCCTGCCGCTGCGCCCGGCCTACACGCTGGCCGACATGGCGCTCGATGTCGTCGGTCTGCTCGATGCGCTGGCCATCCCGCGCGCGCACATCGTCGGCGCCAGCATGGGCGGCATGATCGCCCAGCGCGTGGCCATCGCCGCGCCACAGCGCGTGGCCAGCCTCACGAGCATCATGAGTTCCAGCGGCGCACGCGGCCTGCCGCCGCCCCGGCCCGACGTGGTGCAGGCGCTGATCGCGCGGCCCGGCCGCGGCCGCGAGGCCCTGCTCGACCACGGCGTGCGCCTGTTCCAGCTGATCGCCAGCCCCGGGTTTCCGGTGCCGGCCGACGAGGTCCGCTCGCGCATCGCCGCGGCGATGGACCGCAGCTACCACCCTGTCGGCATGCTGCGCCAGATGGTCGCGATCGCGGCCGACGGCACCCGCGCCGCGGCGCTGGCCGGCGTCTCCAGCCCGACGCTGGTGCTGCACGGCCTGGCCGACGCGCTGGTGCCGGTCGCCTGCGGCGAAGACACGGCGCGGCGTATTCCCGGCGCGCGTTTCGTCGGCATCGAGGGCATGGGGCACGACCTCCCGCCCGGCGTTGTCGACCGTATCCTGGGCGACCTGCTGCCCCACCTGACCCTCCATTCCCGATGAACAGCCCCGAACAATCCCAACTCGGCAAACCCGCCACCTACGTCGACCGCTACGACCCGTCGTTGCTGTTCCCCTTGCCGCGCGCCGACAAACGCGAGGAGATCGGCCTCGGCGGCGCCAGCGGGCAGGCGGTGCCGTTCTTCGGCGCCGACCTGTGGACCGCCTACGAGCTGAGCTGGCTCAACCCGCGTGGCAAGCCGCAGGTGGCGCTGGCGCACATCACCGTGCCCTGCGAGACGCCCCACATCGTCGAGAGCAAGTCGTTCAAGCTGTACCTGAACAGCTTCACCAATACGACGTTCGCCGATGCGCAGGACGTGCAGGCCCGCATCCGCGCCGACATCAGCGAAGCCGTCTGGCGCGGCCACGACGTGCCGGGCACGGTCGGCGTGCGCCTGCTGCTGCCCGAGGTGTTCGACCAGGAGCCGGTGCACGAACTCGACGGCCTGAGCCTCGACCGGCTCGACCTCGAATGCACGCACTACACGCCGGCGCCCGAGCTGCTGACCGCGCAGTTCGGCGAGTCGCCGGTGACCGAGGTGCTGACCAGCAACCTGCTGAAGAGCAACTGCCTGGTCACCGGCCAGCCGGACTGGGGCAGCGTGCAGATCGCCTACTCCGGCCCGCAGATCGACCATGCCGCCTTGCTGGGCTACATCGTCAGCTTCCGCAACCACAACGAGTTCCACGAGCAGTGTGTCGAGCGCCTGTTCATGGACATCTGGCGCCGCTGCAAGCCGATCAAGCTCAAGGTGTACGCGCGCTACACCCGGCGCGGCGGCCTCGACATCAATCCCTGGCGCACCAGCCACCCGGGCGCGTTGCCGCCCAACGTGCGCACGGCGCGGCAATAGCGCGCGGCCGGGGAACGTCAAAAGACATAGGGGATCTTGCACATGCCCGATAGCATCGCCCCTCTTTCCACATCCACAACTCTGCGGTGACCCTGGTCTTGCACATCTCGCCTTCAGCCTCTCCCATAGACCGCGCCGATCCGGTGCAGGCCCTGCGCTCGGCCACCCAGGCGCAACACACCCTGCTCGACAGCAGCCTGCCGCTGGCCCGGCCCGATGCCGGCCTGGCCGACTACTTGCAGCACCTGGCCGTGCTGCAGGGCTGGATGGCCGAACTGGCGCCCCTGCTGGCGCGCACGCCCTGGGGCGGCGGTTACCTGCAGGCCCTGCGCGATGACCTGGACGAAGCCGGCGACGCCGGCACGAGCGCCCTGGCGTCGGTGGCCGATGCTGCCGGTGACCCCGCCGCTGACGTGCCCGGCGACGGCAGCCTGGCCTACGCGCTGGGCGTGGCCTATGTGGTCGAAGGCTCGCAACTCGGCGGCCAGGTGCTGCTGCGCCGGCTGCGGCAGGCCGGGCTGGCCCATGGCCTGCGTTACCTGGAGGGGCGTGGCGCCGCGACCGGTGCGCATTGGGGCGCCTTCCTGAAGGCCTTGCGTGCAAGCCTGACCGAACCCGCCGACGTGGCCGCCGCCTGCGCGGGTGCCCATTGGGCCTTCGACACCCTGCTGGCGCGCTTCCGTCGCCTGGGGGTGTTGGCATGAGCGGCCCGCAAGCCGGTCAGGACCCGGCAGCCATGCCGCCCGAGGCCCCGCTCGGGCTCGACAACTGCGACCGCGAGCCGATCCACATCCCCGGGCGCGTTCAGTCGCACGGCGTGCTGGTGGTGTTCGGCCAGGACGGCCGGGTCACGCACCGCAGCGCCAATGCGGCCAGTGTGCTGGGCGCGCTGGCGCCGTCACTCGGGCAGGCGCTGGCCGACACCTGCCTCGCGGCCGACGCCGACATGCTGGAACTGGTGGAGGAGTGCTTCCGCTCCGACGGTGTCGACGTGCAGCCCGTGGCGCTCGAAGTCGCGATCGGCGACAGCCGCTTCGAGATCATCGGCCACCGGCTGGGCGAGCGTGTGC
This sequence comes from Pseudorhodoferax sp., assembly GCA_965279475.1. Taxonomy (GTDB): domain Bacteria; phylum Pseudomonadota; class Gammaproteobacteria; order Burkholderiales; family Burkholderiaceae_C; genus Pseudorhodoferax. The sequence continues at coordinate 3,689,016 of CBDIIA010000003.1, read as the reverse complement.
TGGTCGAGCTCGAACTGCTGCAGCACGCGATGCCCGCCACCGCGGACGACGCCTTCAAGGGCCACCGCGCGCTGAGCCGGCTCAAGCGCCAGCGCACGGTCGACGACCTGATGGCCGTGGCCGTCGAGGAAGTGCGGGCGCTGACCGGCTTCGACCGCGTGATGGCCTACCGTTTCCGCCACGACGACAGCGGCGACGTGGTGGCCGAGGCACGCGCCCCGGCACTCGAGCCGCTGGTCGGCCGGCGTTACCCGGCCGGCGACATCCCGGCGCAGGCACGGCGCCTGTACACCATCAACACGCTGCGCATCATCGTCGACGTGGCCAGCGCCACCGTGCCGATCGAGGCCATGGCCGGGGACGACGCGCCGCTGGACATGAGCCATTCGGTGCTGCGCAGCGTGTCGCCGGTCCACATCGAATACCTGGGCAACATGGGCGTCGGCGCGTCGATGAGCATCTCGGTGGTGCTGAGCGGTCGCCTCTGGGGCATGCTGGCCTGCCACCACATGGGCCCGCGCCATGTGCCGTACCGCGTGCGCTCGGCCTGCGACGTGCTGGCCCACGTACTCGCCGCCAACGTGCAGAGCCTGACGGCGCGTGCCCACGCGCAGCGGCTCGAAGCCGCGGCCTCGGTGCGGGCCCGCGCGATCGAGGGCGTGCTGCATGCCGACGAAGGCGTGTTCGCGCTGCTGCCGCAGGCCCAGGCCCTGTGCGAGACTTTCGAGGCCCATGGCATGGTGCTGACCGACCACGGCAGGCTCGCGACCTGGGGCGGGGTGCCGGCCGAAGCCGCGCGCCGCCTGCTGGCCTGGCTCGACGCGTCGCAACGCGGCACGGGCCTGGCGCCGCTGGTGGCCCGGCACTCGCTTGCGGATCTGCCGGCCGAGCTGCGGGCCGACCTGGGCATCTGGTGCGGCTTCGTCGCGCTGAAGTTCGGCCAGGCCACGCCGGGCTGGCTGGTGCTGCTGCGCAAGGAGCAGATCGAGACCATCGCCTGGGGCGGCAAACCCGACAAGGAGTATGCGCACGGCCCGCTCGGCCCGCGCCTCACGCCGCGCGGCTCGTTCGACGTGTGGAAGGAAACCGTGCACGGCTGCGCCGTGCCCTGGGACGGCACCGACATCGACATCGCCCAGGCGATGCTCAGCGAGCTGGTGCGCGCCACGTCGGCGCGTGCGGCCGAACTCGACCGGGCGCGCAGCCACCTGCTGCGCCTGCTGAGCGACGGCATGGCCAGCCCGCACGGCCCGGACGGCGCTGCGCTGCAGGACGCCAGCGATGCCGTCGGCGCCACCGCGGGCAGCCGCATGCAGCGTTTCGTGAGCCAGGTGCTCGACGCGGCCCGGCTGCAGACCGACAACGGCCTGCCGCTGCGCCAGGAGGCGCTGGACCTGGCCCGCACCGTCGACCAGCTGATCGACGACGAGAGTGCGGTCGACCGTTCGGTGCGCTTCATCCGCGAGATTCCGAAGACCCTGGTGGTCGAGGTCGACGCCGCGCGCCTGCGGCAGCTGATCGCTGGCCTGCTGGCGAACGCGCGCGTGCATGGTGACCCCGAGGAGCCGATCGTCGTGCAGCTGACGCGCCAGGGCGACCGGGCCGTGCTGGAGGTGAGCAATGTCGGTGCCGAGATCGCGCCCGACGTCGCCCGCACGATCTTCGAGCCGTTCCGCGCGCCGCCCGGCACCGTGCGCGCCAACCGCGACAGCCTGGGCCTGGGCCTGTACATCGCCCGGCGCATCGCGCGGGCGCATGGCGGCGATCTGGTCTATGCCTATGCCGAGCCTTACGTGGTGTTTTCCCTGAGCCTGCCGGTCCCGTCGGCCTGAACCAGCGCAATCGCACATCCAGTCGCTGCTTTGCTGCGTATCAACCCCGGATGCATTTCCATCCTGCGTTGAGACACACACCACAAGGAGCGACGTCATGGTTCTCAGGTTAGGACACATCGCGCAGGGCTGCTGCCTGCTGCTGGCCGCAGGCGCGGCACTGGCTTCCAGTCACCGGGAAGCGCCTTTCATCACCACCAGCCCCAAGGTGGACGGTACCGACTTCTACATGTTCCGCAGCTACGAAGGCATCGCTGCCAACGGCACGGGCGGCCGGTCCGACTACGTGACCCTGATCGCCAACTACCAGCCGCTGCAGGCACCGTACGGCGGCCCCAACTACTTCCAGCTCGACCCGAACGCGCTGTACGAGATCCACCTCGACAACAACGGCGACGCCAAGGAAGACATCACTTTCCAGTTCCGTTTCAACAACAAGCTCAACAGCGTCGCGCTGCCGATCGGCACGGCCAGCACACCGATCCCGCTGATCCAGGCCGGCACCGTCAGCCGGCTGACCGATCCCAACCTGAACCTGAACGAGACCTACAGCGTCAACATCGTGCGCGGCGACCGCCGCAAGGGCACGGTGCAGGCCGTGACCAAGAGCGACGGTTCGACCCGCACCTTCGAGAAGCCGGTCGACTACATCGGCGCCAAGACGCTGGGCGACCCGGCGGCCTACGAGAGTTATGCGCAGAAGCACATCCACCAGATCAAGATTCCAGGCTGCCCGGCCGGCAAGGACACGGGCAACGTGTTCGTCGGCCAGCGCCAGGAAGGGTTTGCGGTCAACCTCGGCACGGTGTTCGACCTGGTCAACGCACCGGCGGCGTTCCTGCTCGACCCGGCCAACAAGGACGCCGCCGGCATGGGCGGCAAGCACGTGATCCAGAAGGCCAACGTGACCTCGATCGCGATCGAGGTGCACAAGGATTGCCTGGTCGCCGGCACCGACCCGGTGATCGGCGGCTGGAGCACCGCCAGCATGCGCCAGGCGCGCCTGCTGAACGGCAAGCCGCCATCGGGCCACCAGACCAGCGAGAAGGCGGGCGGCGCCTGGGTGCAGGTCTCGCGCCTGGGCAACCCGCTGGTCAATGAACTCGTGATCGGCCTGCCGGACAAGGACAAGTTCAACGCCTCGCGCCCACAGGACGACACGCAGTTCCTGAATTACGTGACCAACCCGAGCCTGCCGGCGCTGCTGGGCATCGCGCTCGCGGGCAACCCGGCCGCCGTGGCGCCCACCAACCTGCCGCGCACCGATCTCGCGACCGTGTTCCTGACCGGCATCACCGGCGTCAACAAGCCGGCCACGGCCACGCCGTCCGAAGTGCTGCGGCTCAACACCGCGGTCACCCCGGTGCTGTTCGCCGACCAGAACCGTCTGGGTGTGGCAGGCGAAGTGCTGAAGGTCGGTGGCGTCGCCAACCTGGCCCAGGCCAAGGACCTGGCGGGCTTTCCGAACGGGCGCCGGCCGAAGGACGACGTGGTCGACATCGCGCTGGTGGCCGTGCTGGGCGGCCTGTGCGTGATCAACGGCGACGGCAACGCGCTGGGCCTGAACGGCGTGCCGGGCGTGCCTTCGCTCACATCGGCCTGCAAGGCATCGAGCGTGCCGCTGGGTGCGAGTTCGGCCAACATCCACGATGGCGTCGACCAGGCCACCGTGCCGTTCCTCGCACGGTTCCCCTACCTCAACACGCCGAACTCCGGTTCAGCGGCGTACTGACCCACCAGGAGATCGACATGCAAGGCAAGTACGCAAGAGTGCTCGGTGTGACGGCCACGGCCGTCGGCCTGCTAGCCGCCTGTGGTGGCGACGGCGACGGCACGCCGGCCACCAGCCCCTTCGTCGCTGGCACCGAGGTGCCGATCGGTGTCGAGCAGAACGTCGGCGACGTGATCGCCTTCGCCAAGCAGCAGATCGCCGCCACCAGCGATTCGACCGACCCGGTGCTGATCGGCGACGCGAGGGTGGCGACCGACGACACCGCCGATCCGGCCGACATCTGAGCGCGGCCAGGTCGCCGTGCCGGTGAGCCGCCGATGGGTGCTGGCAATGCTGCTGGCGTGGGCCACGTTGCCAGGGTTCGCGGCGCCGCTGCCCCTGCCGGCGCGCGACGACGAAGTGGTCGAGGTGCTGCCGGCGGTCACCCGCTCGCGGCCAGCGCTGGCCACGGCAGCGCCGCGTGGCATTGGCCTGCTGCCGGACCCCAGCGCGGCCGGGCAACAGGCGCGCGAGGCCATCACCACGGCACGCCAGACCGGCGACGCCCGTTACTGGGGCCGCGCGCAGACTGTGCTGGCCCCCTGGTGGGACCGACCCGATGCGCCCGTCGATCTGCTGGTGCTGAAGGCCACGGTGCTGCAGGGACGCCATGCGTTCGACGAGGCCCACACGGTGCTCACGGCACTGCTGCCACGCGCGCCGCAGGATCCGCAGATCTGGCTGACGCTGGCCACGCTGGAGAGGCTGCGCGCGCGTTATGCGCAGGCGCTGCTGGCCTGCGATGCCGTGGCCAAGTCGGGCCAGGTTTTTTATGCCGAGGCCTGCCGGCTCGAGACCCTGTCGATGCAGGGCCGGCACGCGCAGGCGCGCGACGGTTTCCAGGCGTTGCTGCGCCAGCGCGGCGGGGCAGCCGCGCAGAGCAGCTGGGTGCTGTCGCTGCTGGCCGAAAGCGAAGAGCGGGCAGGGCGTGATGCGGCGGCGCGCGAGGCCTATGGCCGCAGCCTCGCCGCCGAAGCCGACCTCTACACCGCGATCGCCTACAGCGACCTGCTGCTGCGCGTGGGCGACCTGCCGGCGGCACGCGCGGCGCTGGCCAGGCTGCCGCAGACCGATGCCGTGCTGCTGCGGCAGGCCGTGGTGTTGCGCCGCCTGAAGGACCCGCAGTGGCAGGCCCTGCGCGAGGAACTGCACGCCCGCGCATCGGCGCTCGACCGACGCGGCGACGACCTGACGCTGCACGACCGCGAGCTTGCGCTGGTGGCGCTGTGGCTGGACGACACCCCCGCGCGCGCGCTCGAACTCGCTCAGCGCAACCTGACGCTGCAGCGCGAGCCGCTGGACTGGTGGATCGCGCTGGAGAGCGCACGCCTGGCGCGTGATGCCGAGGCGTCGAGAACGCTGCAGCAGCGTGTGTTGGCGACCGGTCTGCACGACGAGCGGCTACGCCGCATCCAGAGGGCAAGCCGATGAGCGGCTGGGCAACGCGTGTGTGGCTGTGCCTGCTGATGCTGTGCTGCATGCCGGCCGCCTGGGCCCACAAGGGCAGCGATGCCTATCTGGATGTGCAGGGCGCCGACACGGGCGCCTGGACGTTCACGCTGGCCGTGGCCATCAAGGATCTGGACGGGGTGCTGCCGCTGGACGCGGATGCCGATGGCAAGGTCACCTGGGGCGAGATCAAGGCGGCCACGCCGGCGATGCAGGCTTTGCTGCAAGCCCATGCGCGACTCGACGGTGCCGCAGGCTGTGGATTGCCATGGGCGTTCGCCGGACTGGAGCGGCGCAGCGACGGCGCTTACGTACGCTGGTCGGCCGATACCCGCTGCGACGGGGCGCGGGCGTTCCGCTACGACCTGTTCCGCGCGCAGGACGCCACGCACCGGCTGATCGTCACGGGCCGCATCGACGGGCGGGACCTGTTGTCGACGCTGTCGCCGACCTCGGACACGCCCTTGCTGCTGCGCGCAGCCACGGGGGATGCCGGCGCGCCGGCCGATGCCGCCGTGCCGCACTCCGGGATCGAGGCGCTGTGGGTCTACCTGCGCATGGGTGTGCACCATCTGCTCGAAGGCTACGACCACCTGGCCTTTCTGCTTGCGCTGGTGCTGCCGTTGCGGCTGGCCATCCGGCCGGACGGCACGGACACACGTACCACCTGGTTCGCGCTGCTGAGCACGGTGACGGCCTTCACGGTCGGCCATTCGGTCACGCTGGTCCTCGCCACGCTGGGCTGGACGCAGGCGTCGCCCGTCTGGGTCGAGCCGGCCATCGCCGTGTCGATCGGGGTCACGGCCTGGCTCAACCTGCACCCGTTGCGCCATGTGCGCACCGATGTGCTGGCGCTGCTGTTCGGCATGGTCCACGGCTTCGGGTTTGCCGGCCTGCTGACCGAGGCGGCCGCGCCGTCGGGCCTGCTGCCATGGGCGCTGGCCGGCTTCAACATCGGCGTCGAATGCGGGCAACTGATCGCGGTGGCCTCGTGGGTGCTGCTGTCGCAGGCGCTGCTGCGACAACGCTGGTACGGCAGCGTGGTGGTGCGCGGCGGCTCGTGGATGCTGATCGTGTTGGCAGCGTTCTGGTTCTGGCAACGCGTGTTGTAGGAGCAGGTATAAACAGGCGATGGACACCGCCAGCGCCTCCGATTCACCCGATCTCATCGACCAGCTGCGGGCCACCGCCACCCGCCTCGAAACGCCTTGCGGCGACGGTTGCACCGTCTGGCACCGCTGGGGTCCCGAGGCTGCCGGTGCGTTGGCACCGGTGGTGCTGCTGCACGGCGGCAGCGGCAGCTGGACGCACTGGGTGCGCAACCTGCAGGTGCTGGTCGACAGCGGCCGCCAGGTGCTGGTGCCCGACCTGCCGGGTTTCGGCGATTCGGCCCGGCCGCCTACCGGCGGCGATGCCGACGACGAAGTGCCGGTGCTCGAAGCCGGCCTTCAGCAGCTGCTGCAGGACCGGGCCTGCGACCTCGTCGGTTTCTCGTTCGGCGGCATGGTGGCGGGCCTGATCGCTGCCGCCTACCCGGCACGCCCGGCGCGGCTGGTGCTCGCCGGCGCGCCGGCGCTCGGCATCGCCAGCAAGCGCGGCGTGGCGCTGCGCGGCTGGCGCCACCTGAGCGACCCGGCCGAACGCGAAGCGGCCCACCGCTACAACCTGCACGCACTGATGCTGTACCGGCCCGAGTCGCTCGACGCGCTGGCCCTGCGCCTGCACATGGAGAACGTGGTGCGCGACCGCATGCTGACGCGTCGCCTGGCCTACACCGAGGTGCTGCGCGAGGCGCTGGCCACGTTGCGCTGCCCGGTCTATGCGATCTACGGCCAGCACGACGTGCTCTACCGTGACCGCAACCAGGCCCTGGCCGAAGCGCTGGGCCGCGCTCCCACGTTCCAGTGCCTGACCCTGATCGAGGAGGCCGGCCACTGGGTGCAGTACGAGCAGGCCGACGCGTTCAACGCCGCGCTGCTGCGCGTGCTCGACCAGCCGCTTTAGCCCGCTCGACCCGCGGCCTGCGTCAGCGTTCGCTGAATGGCGTCAGCGGTGCCAGCGGCGGAAAGCTGGGCGCGCGTTTGTTCTGCAGGGCCGCCACCGATTCGCCCACATGCGCATTGCTCCAGATCGCGCCCTGCAGCCAGCCCATCTGCTTCAGCGCATCGTCCACGCTGTGGTCGCGCGCATAGTGGATGGCCTGCTTGGTGCCCCAGACCGCGACCGGCGGCTTGGCAGCGATCTCGCGTGCGCATTGCAGCGCTGCGTCGACGGTGGCCTGCTGCGTGTCGAACACCTCGTTGACCAGCCCGCAGGCCAGCGCCCGCTGCGCCGGCAGCCGTCGGCCGGTGTAGGCGAGTTCCTTGACCAGGCCCAGCGGCACCAGCTTGGGCAGGCGCTGCAGCGTGCCGACATCGGCCACCATGCCGATGTTGATCTCCTGGATGCAGAAGAACGCATCGGCGCTGGCGTAGCGGATGCAGCAGGCCGTCACCATGTCGACCGCGCCGCCGATGCAGCCGCCGTGGATCGCCGCGATCACCGGCATGCGCAGCGTCTCGAGCTTCGTGAAGGTCGCCTGCATGTCGGTCAGCAGATCGAACACCGCGGCCCGGCCTTCGGGGCTGCGGTCGTCGAGCGTCACCGCACCACCGAAGGTGTCGAGCGACATGCCGGCGCTGAAGTGCTTGCCGGTCGACGAGATCACCATCGCCCGCGCCGTGCCTGCGCGCTGCAGTTGCGTCAGCACCCCGTCCAGCTCGCGCCAGAAGGTGGGGTGCATCGTGTTCAGCGCCTGCGGCTGGTTCAGCACCAGGTGGGCGACGTGGTCTTGCTCGGAGAGCGTGAAGCAGTGCAGGGTGTTCATCCCTGCACTTTAAGACCGATTCAGACCGATCGGTCAGCCGGCGGCGCTGAGCCAGTCGCACCTGAGACGCTGCCGCGCATGCGCCGCCGCACGCCAGCGCACGTACAGACCCGGCAACGCCATGCCCAGCGCGCACAGGGGAAGCGCCCACTCCGCATCGAAGATGACCGCCGGCAGCCAGCCGACCCAGCCCATCATCCAGAGGGTGAGCACGGCGTCGAGCACCTCGTATTCGAAAGGATGCTCGGCTTTGTGTGCGACGTGCCACTTCTTGATGCGCTGCAGGTCGTTGAGGGTGAGACGGGAAAACATAGGGTTTACCCTATGCAAGTTTGGTGCCCGGTGCGCTGGAGGCGGCCTGTGGCGTCCGCTCGGCGGTGTGCGCCGCTCTCGCTTCGCTCGCCGAACCGAGCGTTCGGCCGCGGAGCGATGCCAGGTGGAGGTCCAGGACGAAAACTTCGCCCATCTTGGGGATGTGCATTCGACATGGGACGTCGACATTCGGCATCGCAGGTACTGCGGACCACGCACGGACCTGCAGATGCCACGGAGGCCATATGTCCGATCGCGCCCCAATATTCCAGACCACCTTTGCCCTGCTGGTCATCGTGTTGTTCGGGTATCGCCAGTTCAACCAATGGACGGATTCCGAGACCCGCAACCAATCCTCGGATGTCGAGTTGCTGGCGTTTGCCCAACCGCGAAGTTTCACCTCGCTGTGGAGATTCCTCCGTGTTCAGAAAAGCGGCAGAGACATGGTCTTTCCTGTTGCCGCGCCGGATGGCGCGTGTGCTTCAGGGGCGTTCACTTCATGCTCGGCAAGATCCCCCACCTTCACCAGCGACCCGACCCTGACCCCCAGCAAGCGCAGCTTCAACTCCAGGGGCACCCGCTTCAGGCACAGCCCCGCCGTCTGCCGGATCGTCTTCGCATCGGCGGTGTGGCGGTCGATGGTCGTGTCCCGCGTCACGCTCTTGAAGTTGTCGTAGCGCAGCTTGATGCCGATGGTCTTGCCGACGTAGCCCTTGCGTTGCAGATCGCTCGCGAGTTTTTCGCAGAGCGAGGTGAAGATGGCGCCGAGCTCGGCCCGGTCGCGCACCGCATGCAGGTCGCGGTCGAAGGTGGTCTCGCGGCTCATCGAGACGGGTTCGCTTTCGGTGACCACCGGGCGGTTGTCACGGCCCCACGCGGCCTCGTGCATCCAGGCGCCATAGGCCTTGCCGAAATGCGCGATCAGCCAGCTGCGCTCCTGGGCGGCCAGGTCGCCGATGGTGTGCAGGCCCAGTTTGGCCAATTTCTCTTCGGCCTTGGGGCCGATGCCGTTGATCTTGCGGCAGGCCAGCGGCCAGATCATCGTCTGCAGGTCGCTCGCATGCACGATCGAGATGCCGTTGGGTTTGTTGAATTCGCTGGCCATCTTGGCGATCAGCTTGTTCGGCGCGACACCGACCGAGCAGGTGAGGCCGGTGCGCTCGTGTACGGTCTGCTGGATCAGCCGGGCCAGCGCGCGGCCGCCGTCGCGCTGGCCGCCGGGCACGTGGGTGAAGTCGACGTAGACCTCGTCCACGCCCCGGTCCTCCATCTGCGGCGCGATCTCGAGGATGGTGCTCTTGAACAGGCGCGAGTACTTGCGGATCTCCTCGAAGTCGACCGGCAGCAGGATCGCCTGCGGGCAGAGTCGGGCCGCCTTCATCAGCCCCATGGCCGAGCCCACGCCGAACTGGCGCGCCGCGTAGGTGGCCGTGGTGATCACGCCGCGGCCGGTGTAGTCGGCCAGGCGCGGAAACTGGTCCAGCGGCAGCTGGTCGCCGGCGGCCAGCACGTCGTCGGCGCGGCGCCGGCCGCCGCCGATCACGACCGGCAGGCCTTTCAGCTGCGGGTAGCGCAGCAGCTCGACCGACGCGTAGAACGCATCCATGTCGAGGTGGGCGATGCGGCGCAACGGCGCGGTGCGGTCGGCTGCAGCGGCCGTGGCAGCGGGCTCCGGCGGGGCCGGAGAGGCGGGCGAATCGGTCACAGCGGCGAGCATAGCGCCCCGGCATTGCGGTGCCTCGATGGCCTGCCAACTCTGCACCAGGTGAAGGGCGCGTGAAGAGCGGGTAAAGCCCGGCGGGCGGGCACGGCGTGTGGCGATGTCTCCCAGTTGTCTCCCAGATCGGCTCGCACAGTGGCGGGCGCGCTGCACGCCGTGCGGCCTTTCACCCCTCGACGCAAAGGACTCCCATGCCCGTCTTTTCCCTGCCGCTGCGGTGGCTCTGCGGCAGCGCTGCCGTGCTGCTGGCGGCCGGCGCCGCCCACACCCAGCCCGGGCCGCCGCCCGGCGGTGAACCGCCCGCACCGCCACCCGAAGCGGTGGCCGCCTGCAACGGCAAGGCCGAGGGCGACACGGTGAGCTTCACCGGCCGGCGCGGCGAGACCGTCACCGGCACCTGCCAGAGGATCGGCAGCGTGCTGGCGGCCCGGCCCGCGGGCGGCCCGCCTCCAAGGCCGTCGGCCAACTGAGCGCCGCAACGCGAATGCAAGACCATCGGCTCGTGGCGCGCCGAGGTGCTCGAAGTCGATCTCGAAGAGTCGTGGCTGCGCACCGGCGGCCGGGCCGCGCTGGCCGAGGCGGTGGCCGAGGATGCCGACGGGCTCAGCCGTCCTGGTTGATCTTGTCGATCAGCTCGCGCAGGATCGTCGTGGCCTGCTCGTTGTCGACCTGACAGGTGCCCGCCGCATGATGGCCGCCTCCGCCATGGGCCAGCATCAGCTCGCCGATGTTGGTCTTGCTGCTGCGGTCGAGGATCGACTTGCCGGTGGCCAGCACCGTGTTCTTCTTCTGCACGCCCCACATCACGTGGATCGACACCTTCACCTGCGGGAACAGCGCGTAGATCATGAAACGGTTGGTCGCCCAGATCGTGTCTTCCTTGCGCAGGTCGAGCACCACGACGCGGTTGTACACGGTGCTGCAGCGTTCGATCTGTGCACGGGCCTTGTCGGCGTGTTCCTGGTAGATCTCGACGCGTTCCTTCACGTCGGGCAGCGCCAGGATCTCGTCAATACCGTGGTTGCGGCAGTACTTGATCAAGTCCATCATCAGCGCGTAGTTGCTGATGCGGAATTCGCGGAAGCGGCCCAGGCCGGTGCGTGCGTCCATCAGGTAGTTCAGCAGCACCCAGCCGGTGGGGTTCAGGATCTCGTCGCGCACGTACTGCGCCGAGTCGGCCTTGTCGACCGCGTCCATCATCTCGGCCGAGATCTTCGGGAAGCGCATCGCGCCGCCGTAGTAGTTGTAGACCACGCGCGCGGCCGACGGGGCGTCGGCGTCGATCACGTGGTTGTCGTGCTCGCCCTTGTTGCGGATGGTCTCCGACAGGTGGTGGTCGAACGCCAGATGCGCGCCGGCCACGTACGGCAGGTTGGTGGTGATGTCGCGGCTGGTGATCTCGACCTTGCCGTCCTGCATGTCCTTGGGGTGGACGAACTTGATCTCGTCGATCAGGTCCAGCTCGTTGAGCAGTACGGCACAGACCAGCCCATCGAAATCGCTGCGTGTGACCAGGCGGAATTTGTCGGATTGCATGCGGCACCTCGTGTCGATTGGCGCGCGCGCCACGGAGCCGGCGCGAGCGGATGTTTTGTCGATCTGATTATGCCGTCAAGCCTTTGCGCAGCTGTTGTTTTCTGCCCCAGCAACGATGGCTAGAACGTCCCCGGCAGCAGGATGCTGCTGTCGACATCGGCGATGTTGGTGCGACCGCAGAACGCCATCGTGATGTCCATCTCCTTGTAGAGGATCTCGAGCGCGCGGGTCACGCCGGGCCCGCCCAGCGCGCCCAGTCCGTACAGCATCGCGCGGCCGATGTAGGTGCCCTTGGCGCCCAGCGCCACGGCCTTCAGCACGTCCTGACCCGAGCGGATGCCGCCGTCCATGTGCACCTCGATGCGGCTGCCCACGGCGTCGACGATGGACGGCAGCACCGAGATGGACGACGGCGCGCCGTCGAGCTGGCGCCCGCCGTGGTTGGAGACGATCAGCGCGTCGGCACCCGAGTCGGCGGCCAGGCGCGCGTCCTCCACATCCTGGATGCCCTTCAGGATCAGCTTGCCGCCCCAGCGCTTCTTGATGTTCTCGATGTCGCGCCAGTTCAGCGCCGGGTCGAACTGCTCGCTGGTCCAGGCGCTGAGCGAGGACATGTCGCTCACGCCGGAGATGTGGCCGATCAGGTTGCCGAAGCCGCGGCGTTTCGTTCCCAGCATGCCCAGACCCCAGCGCGGCTTGGTCGCCAGGTTCAGGATGTTGGGCAGCGTCAGCTTGGGCGGCGCGGACAGGCCGTTGTGGATGTCCTTGTGGCGCTGGCCCATGATCTGCAAGTCGAGCGTCAGCACCAGGGCCGAGCAGTTGGCCGCCTTGGCCCGGTCGATCAGGCGGTCGACGAAGCCGCGGTCCTTCATCGTGTAGGTCTGGAACCAGAACGGATGCCGCCCGGTGGCCTCGGCCACGTCCTCGATCGAGCAGATGCTCATCGTCGACAGCGTGAACGGAATGCCGAACTGCTTGGCCGCCAGCGCCGCCAGGATCTCGCCGTCGGCATGCTGCATGCCGGTGAGGCCGGTGGGCGCAATGGCCACCGGCATCGCCACTTCCTGGCCGACCATCGTGCTGCGCAGGCTGCGGTTCTCCATGTTGACCGCGACCCTCTGCCGCAATTTGATCTTCTGGAAGTCTTCCGAATTCGCGCGGTAGGTGCTCTCGGTCCACGAGCCGGAGTCGGCGTAGTCGTAGAACATGCGCGGCACGCGCTTCTTTGCCAGCAGGCGCAGCTCTTCGATATGGGTGATGGGGGGCATCGGTTCTCCTCGTGGCCGTGATGCTAGCGGCTTTCGCGCGCCCGCCGTCCTGAAGCGGCGGCCGGTCGGGTTCTTGCCCTCAGGGCAGATCGACGATCTCGATCCAGTTCGGGTTCTTGCCGACGGCCAGGCGCTTCGGCGCGCCGAGTGCGCCAGTGGCCGGGTCGAGCGGGTGCACCGACACGCTGTGCGAATCCTGCCCGGCAGCGATCAGGAAGCGCCCGCTCGAATCGATCGCGAAGCCGCGCGGCGTCTGCTCGGTGGCCGTCTGGCCCAGCGGCTGCAGCAGGCCGGTGGCGCTGTCGACCCTGAAGGTGGAGATCGTGCTCGACGTGCGCTCCGACGCGTAGAGGAACTTGCCGTCGGGCGTCAGGTGCAGATCGGACGCCCAGGGCTTGCCGGTGAAGCCGGCCGGCATCGTCGTCGTGCGCTGCAGCTCGCGCAGCGTGCCGCGCGCGCTGTCCCAGGCGTAGGCGTAGAGCGAGCCGTCGAGTTCGTTGACCAGGTAGGCGTAACGCTGGGCCTTGTCCCAGACGAAGTGGCGTGCACCCGACTTGGGCGCGGTCGAGGTCAGGGCCGGATCATTCGGCGTGAGCCGGCCGGTCTCGGCGTCGAAGCGCCAGGCCGACACGTGGTCGCCGCCCAGGCTGGTGGCCAGCACGAAACGGTTGCTCGCATCGGCGTGGATCGCATGGGCGTTGGGCGCGGTGGGGATCAGCTGCTGGATCGCGCCGACCTTGCCGTCCTTGTCGATGCTGTTGACGGTGATCTTGTGGCCCGGGTAGGAGGCCGCGAACAGCCAGCGGCCGCTGCCGTCCAGGTCGATGTTGGCCATGCTGTCGGCCAGCGCCGCCTCGCCGAGCTTGCGCAGCCGGCCGTTGGCCGCATCGATCGCGAAGCTGGTCACGCGAAAGGGCTGCGAGCGCAGCGCCGCGTACAGGAAACGCTTGTCGGCGCTGACCACCATCGGCATCACCGTGCCGCCCACCGGCACGGTTTCCACGGGCTTCAGCGCGCCCTGGCCGCGGTCGAGCTCGAGCACCGAGATCTCCTGGCTGTCGGCGTTGGACACGTAGACGAAGGTCGCCGCGTGTGCCTGGGGTCCGGCGGCCATCAGGCCGATTCCGATCGTCATGGCGGTGGTCGTGATGAGTTGGCGAATTGGCATGTTGTCCCCCGGTCTTGTCGATGTTGGTGTCGCACTAGTTGTATGACGACATACAACGCGCAGGCATTCTGCATGGCGGCCGGAGGCGATGTCAACGTGGGGAATACCAGGGGTTAGGTTGCACTGCCGCCACGATCACAGCCCGGCCGCACGCGCGGCCAGTCATAAGACAACTGCTGAGATCGGGCGAACGCCGCCCACCGTTCAAGAAGCCGGTGGCCGCCGTGCCGGCGTCTTTGCCGTCTCGCGCACGCCGGCACCGCGCACCTCGATGCGGATCTCGTCCAGCACCGCGCCGCGTGCGTCGACCAGTTGCACCTGGTGCCGCCCTGGCCAGGGCAGCCAGGGCACGGACGTGCCCCGCCCGAGCGGCTTGCCGTCGATGCGCCAGCGCAGGTCCGCGCCTTCGCCGGTGAAGGCCAGCCGCTGGTGGCGCGGCGGGATGTCCGGATCCAGCGCGACGATGGTGCCGGCGGCCGGTGCGGTGATGCGTGGGCGGGCGGCCGCATCCGACACGGCTCGGGCACGGGCGCCGGCCGCTGCATCGCTGCGGGTGATCACGGGTTGGCCAGTGCCGGGCAGGAACCACTCGCTGCGTGCCGCTTCGAGGTCGTCGCCGAACCGCACCGGCGTGGCGACGAGGCCGGGCGGGGGCAGCGGTGCGCGGCTGGCTTCGTGGCGGTGCAGGAACTGCATCACCTGCGCCCAGACCGGCGCTGCGCCGCTGGTGCCGCTCACGTCCCACATCGGCCCGCCAGCGGCGTTGCCGACCCAGACACCGACCGTGTAGCGCTGCGACCAGCCCACGGCCCAGTTGTCGCGCATGTCCTTGCTGGTGCCGGTTTTCACCGCCGTCCAGAAGCGGGTGTTCAGCACGCTGTCGGTGCCGAAGGTGCGGGCGCGGGCGTTGCCGTCGGACAGGATGTCGCCGACGATGAAGGCGGCCCGCGCGTCGAGCGCCTGCACGCCGGCCCTGTCGCCGGGAGCGGTCGACCGCGGCGTGGTGCGTCCTGTTGACGGGCTTGCGGTTCTGGTCGCTAAGACCGGCCCGGCGCCGAGCAGTGTCCGGGTCTCGCCAAAGCGGCCGGCATTGGCCAGGGCCCGGTACCCATTGGTCAGCGCCAGCAGCGACAGCTCGGCGCTGCCCAGTGCCAGGCTGTAGCCGTAGTAGTCGCCCGGCTGCGGCAGGCCCATGCCCAGGGCCCGCATCTGGCGGGCAAAGGCGTCGGGCGACACCATCACCAGCGTGCGCACCGCCGGCACGTTGAGCGAGGCGCCGAGCGCGCTGCGCACCGACACCCAGCCGTTGAACTTGCGGTCGTAGTTCTGCGGGATGTACAGGCCGCCCGCGGTCGGGATGTGGGTCGGCGCATCTTCCAGCAGCGAGGCGGCGGTCAGCCGCTTCTCGGCGATCGCCTGGGCGTAGAGAAAGGGCTTGAGCGTCGAGCCGGGCTGGCGCTGCGCCAGCACGCCGTCGACCTCGGCGGCATCGCTCAGTTCGCCCGACGAGCCGACCCAGGCCAGCACCTCGCCGCTGGCGTTGTCGAGCACGACGACGGCACCGTCCTCGACATGCCGGCCGCGCAGCTCGCGCAACTGCTGCTGCAAGGTCTGCACCGCAAAACGCTGCAGCGGCGCGCGCAGCGTGGTGCGGATCGGGCGTACGGTGCCGGCGGCGGAACGCTGCACTTCCTTCCACACCCGCCGCGCCAGATGCGGCGCAATGCCCTCGCTCGCCTCGAAGGCCTTGCGCTGCAATGCGCCCGCGGTGAAGAGCTCCAGCCCCAGGCAGTCGACGTCCTGGCGTGCCGGCGTCGATGCCGGCGTCGCCTGCTTGCCGGCGGGCTGTGTGCCCGGCTTTGCGGCGGCAGCCGCATCGCTCTTCGCCATCGTCCGCAGCACGTCGCAGGCCCTGCGCGTGACCACCGCCACGCTTGCATTCGGCCCGCGCACCAGCGCCGCCGCCACCGCCGCCTCGCGCGCATCCAGCCCATGCGCGGCCTTGCCGAACAGCGTGCGCGACAAGGCGTCGATGCCAACGATCTCGCCGCGGAACGGCACCAGGTTCAGGTAACTCTCGAGGATCTGGTCCTTGCGCCAGCGCCGGTCCAGCACCTGCGCGGCCACCGTCTGGCCGAGCTTCTGCGTGACGCTGCGCCCACCCGCGGCCTGGCGCCAGTCGCCGTCCAGCAGCCCGGCCAGCTGCATCGTCAGCGTCGACGCGCCGCGCGTGCGGCTGTTCCACAGATTGCCCCAGGCCGCCGAAGACGCCGCCTGCCAGTCGACCCCGCTGTGCTTCCAGAACCGCCGGTCCTCGCTCAGCACCATCGCCGTGCGCAGCGCCGGCGAGATGTCGGCCAGCGCCACCCACTCGCCGCGCCGCACGCTGGCATCGGTGCGCAAGCGCTGCAGCGGCTCGCCGTCGCGGTCGACGATCAGCGTGTCGGAGGGGCGGAAGTCGGCACGGACTTCGTCGAAGGCGGGCAGGGCGCAAGCGGTGGCCACATGCAGGCCCAGCGCCAGCGCGGTGCACAGCCTGAGTTTTCCTGGGAACAGGCAGTTCATGTCGGCCTCATGCGTTGTCGGCATTGCGACCTGTCGAAGTCTTCACGTGGTACTGCAGTCCGTGCGCGTCCAGCAAGCGCTGCACCACGTCCGCCTGCATCAGGTCCTTGCGAGCCTTCAATGGGTCACGGTCCGCGCGTTGCCCGATGGCCCGCTTGATGCGCACGAAACTGTCGGGTGAGGGGGCGTGCATCATGGCCATGTTCCCGCTGACTGCCACCACCATCTGCGTGAAGCGCCCTCCATCCAGCAGCGCCTGGCCGCTGGGAACTTGCACGGCCCAGAAATCGTCGTCGAAGGCGGAGACGCGCAAGGGGTGCGGGTCGGCCGACGCTCCATCCTGGGCGGCACGGCGGATCACGTCGATCTCGAACCCGGCCGCGTTGACGGCGGTGTATTTCTGGTCCTCGCGCAGGGCGAAGGTCTTGTCCACTTTCTGGAAGATGCCGAGCAGCGACGAGTCCAGCCGCTGCATCGACGTCACGAACTTCACGTACTTGCGGGTGTCCAGCAGCAGGTCGATGTCTTGCGTGGCCGTCGCTTCGGTCTGCACACGCACGCCGCAGGCCGTCTCGTACGCGTAGAGCGCGTGCGTGCCCACCGTCACGAAGTGCTGCTGCAGGCCGGCCTGCGCCAGCGCATGGAGCGTGTCCACGACCATGTTGGGCACGCGGCCCACCCGCAGGGCGCGGTTGACACGTGCGTGCTGGCGCACGACGTCGCGCAACTGCTTGTGGCGCGCCTCGGCCACGGTCTTTCGCGACATGAACCGCTCGTAGATCTGCTCGTTCTCCGGCGATGCAGGGCCGAGCGAGGTCTGCCCGCCGGTTGCCGAGACGCGCACCAGGTAACGCCGTGTGCCTTGCGTGCGCCACATCATCGACCCGCGCACTTCCAGGGCGGCCTGGCGCGCTTGCTCCAGAGCGCGCCAGGCCGCCTCTGCGTCGATGTACTGGCGCGTCTGCGCTTCGGTCATCTCCGCAAAATCGGCATTTTCATAGTTATTCATAAAATTTGCAATTTACTATGAAAATCATTTAAATTCATTTGTCTTTTAAGCTGTCTGAGACAATTTCTGCGTCGATCAAATGCAATTGACAACGAAGATCTTTGGTATGTATCATGATAGTTATCAAGATCTCTCGACAGCTGTACCCATGCCCCAGACCGCCAAAGTTTTCGTCACCGGCCGCAGCCAAGCGGTACGTCTGCCGCGCGACTTCCGTTTTGCCGAGTCGGAGGTATTCATCCGACGTGACCCGGTCACCGGCGACGTGGTGCTGTCGCGCAAGCCCACCGACTGGCAAGGTTTTCTCGACGCGGTGGCCGACAACGCTGGAGCCGATGAGTTCCTGGCCGACCGCAAGCAGACCCGCACGTCGCGCGACCCGTTCGAGGGTTGGCGCGAATGAGCGGTCGGTACCTGCTCGACACGAACATCGTCGGCTACGTGATCAGAGGCAAGGACGCCGCGCTCCTGCAGCAGCTTGCGTCCGTTGCCATCGGCGATGTGGCGATCTCGAGTGTGACGCTGGCCGAGATGGAATACGGCTGGCACCGCGGCGGGCGTTCCCCGCGTCTGCTGCGCTGCATCCAGGAGTTTCTGCTGCGCGTCGATGTCCTGCCGTGGGACGACACCGTGGCCAGGTGCTACGGCGAGTTGCGCGCGAGCTGGGAGTCCAGGGGCATCACGCTCGCCGATCTCGACATGATGATCGCGGCGCATGCCGTGTCGAGCGGCACCACGCTGGTCAGTCGCGACAAGGCGTTTGCCAAGGTCCCTGATCGCCTGGCACTGGCCACCTGGTAGGGCCAGGCCGAGGCGCATGGCAATCCGGCTCACTTCGCCTCCACCTTCACCCGCGCGTTCGGCAGCTCGCCGAACATCTCGGGCGCATACATGGCCTCGACCCGGGTCGGCGGCAAGGCGAAGTCGCCGACGTTGTTGAGGCGCACCGTGTACTCGGTCTTCACCGTGCCCTTGGGCAGGTAGGCGTAGTAGCTGCGGAAGGCCTCGAAGCTGCGTTCCTCGAATGCGGGCCAGCCGGAGCCGCCGCGCTTCTCGCCTTGCGTGGCGATCTGCGAATCGCGACCCAGGCCGCTGCCGAGGATGGTGGCGCCGCCGGGGATCGGGTCGCTCAGCGCAACCCAGGTCATGTCGGCCGAGGCGTTGACTTCGAGCGTGATGCGCACCACGTCGCCGCGGCTGTACTTGCCGGCCACGGCCTGCTCGACCGGGGTGATGGTCTTGGTGAGTTTGTAGCCTGCATCGAACGGCGCCTTCAGCTGTACCGCGGCCAGCGACTGCACCGTGAGCCACGGCTTGCCGGTGCCGGCCTGGGCCACGTTCAGTGTGTCCTTGCCCGTCTGCGGCCAGGGCAGGAACATGGTGTTGTTGCGCAGGTTGCCGGGCGAGGCCGGCGCACCGAACCAACTGCTCTGGTGCGGTTGGCCGACCGTGTCGTTCGGCTTGATGCGCTCGACCTTCGCCCAGTCGACGTTGGCGGTGGCCGCGGCCAGCGTCGCACGGGTCACGCCGGCCACCGGCGTCGCCTCGAACTTGGCCGAGAACTTCTCCAGCGCCAGGCCGCCCCACAGGTTGGCCGTGGTCGTGTGCCAGGCACCGCCCTGCTGGCGGGCGATGAAGCCATTGGCCAGGCGGCCCATGTCGTCCTTCCAGGCCGGGTCGTCCATCACGGCCAGCATCAGGCGCGCGCTGTTGACGTCGCCGTTGACCATCAGCCACCACCAGTAGTCGTCGCGTTCGGTGCTGAAGTTCATTTTCGTGCCGATGAAGTTCATCCGCGAACGCAGCACCTGCTGGACCTCGGCCAGGCGCTGCTCGCGTTGCGGCACGTCGGCCACGCGGCGCAGGATGCTCAGCCAGTCGATCACCGTGTGCGTGGGCCACTGGTTCGGTGCGATGGTCACGCTGGCCAGCATGCGGCCCTGCGCGCGGCCGTAGCGCGACAGGGCTTCGATCGCGGCCAGCTTGCGCATGTCCAGGTCCTTGCGCGGGCTCCAGAAGTCGCGGGTCAGCTTGCCTTCGACGAAGGCGATCAGGCCGCGCTCCATCGGCGCGCGCACCTCGTCGGGCAGCGCGAAGGCCGGGTTCAGCGCCGCGGCCTCGTGGGTGGCGGCCAGCAGGTAGGCGGTGAGCGCGTCGCTGCCGCGGTTGGCTTCGCCCTCGCGCGGCGGGAAGTAGTTGGCCAGGCCGTCGGCATCGAGGTAGTTGGGGATCTGCGCCACCACGCTCTGCCACAGCTTGCCGTCGCGCAGGCCGACCGACTTGCTGGTCTTCTGCTCCAGGCAGATGAACGGGTAGTTGGCGAACCAGTCGCGCACACCGGGCATGCCCTCGGCGAGCCGGGGCTGCAGCGCGATCTTCAGCCCGCCGCGGCCGGGCAGGGCATCGGCCGGCGCCTGCACGTCCATCGTGAACGGTCCGTCGAGCTGCACCAGCGTGGCCTGCTGCACCGTCAGCGGCACGGCCGGCACGATGCGCTGGCTGGCCTTCAGCGCATCGCGCGCGGTGCCGCCGGTGTCTTTGGCCTCGATCTCCCACAGGATCGCCTCGGTGCGGATCTGCGCCAGCTGCGCCGGTGCCGTCACGTCCCAGGCCAGCTCGCGGGCTTCGCCGCCAGGGATGTCGACGGTCTGCGGTTTCAAATCGAGCAGCGTCGCGCGCGGCGCCACCTCGACCTTCATCGGCTTGGCCGTGGTGTTGCGCAGCGTGAACTGCGCGCGGAACTGGTCGTCCTCGCGCACCAGCGGCGGCAGGCCGCTGATGATCTGCAGGTCCTGCGTGGCGCGGATCGAGGTCTGGCCGGTGCCGAACAGCTGGGTGCCGGCATCGGCCACGGCCACTATTCTGAACGTGGTCAACGCGTCGTTCAGCGGCACCGTCACCACGGCCTGGCCGCTGGCGTCGAGCACGACCTTGGGGTTCCACAACAGCAGCGTGTCGAGCAGCTCACGCGTCTGGCCGCGGCCACCGCCGCCGCCGGCCGGCACTGCCTTGCGGCCATAGTGCCGGCGCCCGATGATCTCCATCTGCGCGGTCGAGGTCTCAACACCCCAGGCGCGGCGCTGCAGCATCGCGTCGAGCAGGTTCCAGCTGCTGTTGGGCATCAGCTCCAGCAGCGCCTGGTCGACCGCGGCCAGCGCCACCTCGGCACCGGCGGCGGACTGGCCGTTCGGCAGCTTGGCGGTGATGGTCACGCGGGCCTGGCCGCGCACGGTGTAGCTCTCCTTGTCGGCCGCCACCTTCACGTCGAGCTGGTGCGCCTTGGTGCCCACGCGGATCTCGGCCAGGCCGAGGCGGAACGCAGGTTTGCTCAGGTCGACCATCGCGGTCGGGGCCACGTACTCGCGGCCTTCGTACCAGAACGCCGACCACCACTCGCGCGGCGCCTTGAAGCCCCAGGTGAAGAACGAATACCAGGGCACCTCGCGCAGGCGGCCGCGCAGTACCAGCGCGCTGATGTAGACGTTGGGGCCCCAGCCGTCCTTGACCTGCAGGCTGAGGGTCGGGTCCTGTCCGTTGAGCTCCACGACCTGGCGTTCGATGATGCCCTCGCGCTCCACCGTCACCAGCGCGGTGGCAAAGCGGAACGGCATGCGCACCTGCAGCCGGGCGGTCTCGCCGGGCTGGTAGTTCTTCTTCTCGGGCAGGAGGTCGATGCGGTCGTGGTTCTCGCCGCCAAACCACAGCTCGCCCTGGCGCGTGACGTAGACCGAACTCGCGGCCTGCACGCTGTTGCCGGCCGCGTCCTTCGCGGTGACGACCAGCTCGACCTCGCCCGGCTCGCCGAGCTTGGCGTCGCACAGCAGCAGGCCGCGGGCATCGCTCTTGCCGCTGCAGACCGAGCCCAGCTCCTTGGTCGAGGTCTTGTTGTCGTAGGTGTAGAAGCCGCCCACCATGCGCTTGCGGCTGGTGGTGACGATGCGCGCGAAGGCCTTGACCTCCAGCGCCACGTCGGCCTGCGGTTTGCCCGTGAGGTCGAGTGCCAGCGCCTGGAAGCGGATCTGCTGCGCCGTCGACACCCAGCCCTCGGTCTTGATGCCGGCCACCACGCCGGCCGGCCACAGCGTGGAGGTGCTGCGCAGCGTCTGCACTTCACCATTCGGGTCTGCATAACTGGCTTCGAGCAGCAGCTCCTGCGGCTGCTTCGATGTGGGCACCTTGTCGATGGCCAGCTTGCCGCCGCCGTTGCGGTCGAGCGTGAGCGGCAGTTTGTCGGCGATCACGCGCGGGCCGTCGGCGGCGGCCGGCTCTTCCTCGCCGGTGGAGGTGGTGTCCTTGCGCTCGCGCGGCGGCGCGAAGCTGAAGGCGTCGAAGTCGGGGAATTGCAAAACCTTGCTGCGCACCAGCGCCGACACCCGCACCGGCAGGTTGGCCGCACCGCCGCCGGCTACGTAGTTGACCTGCACGTCGGTCGGCACGCTGGCCACGTTGACCAGCGGCTTCTTGTCGGTGGGCACCACGCGGCCTTCGAGCACCGGCAGGCGGAATTCCTCGACGCGGAACTGGCCCGACTCCAGGCTGCGCTCCTTGTCGCGACCGCCACGCAACGCCACCTCGTACACACCGAGCTTTGCGGCCGGCGGCACCTGGAACGTGTTCTCGGCACTCTGCCCGCCGGTGGCCGTCTTGCGCCAGACGATGGGCTGCGTGTACTGCTGGCCGCTGCCGGTGTGGGTGATCTGCAGCACGTCGGGCAGCGCGCCCGGCAGGCCCAGGCCGCGGCTGGTCTCGCTGCGCACCAGGTGCTTCATCGACACCGTCTCGCCGGCACGCAGCAGCGTGCGGTCGAAGATGGTGTGGGCGCGTTCGTCGGGGTTGGGGTCGCGGCTGGTCGGCACGTTGAAGCGCCAGGGTTCGATGCCGCGGTTCCAGTCGCTCCAGGTGAAGGCCATGTCCTCGACACCGCTGGCGTCGCGGGCGCGGGCGCTGACGAAGTAGGCGCGGGCGTTGTCCTCGTCTTCGCTGCCACAGTCGGACATGTCGGGCGAGATGCCCTGCAACGTGGCCACGCCCTGCGCATCGGTCGTGCCCTTGGCGACTTCCTTGCCGCGGCAGTCGGACACCCGCACCGTGGCATTGGGCACCGGCTTGCCCTTGTCGAGCGAGGTGACCCAGGCGATCGCGTTCTCGCGGCCGAGCTTGAAGTGCACGCCCAGGTTGGTCACCAGCGCCGAGGTGCGGACCACCATCGTGCGGTCGGGCCCGTAACGTTCGTCGAGCAGCGACAGGCCGAGGCGCTTGGAGCTGATCTCCAGCACGTGGAAACCCGGCGCCAGCGGAATGCCGACCACCTCGAACGGACGCGGGTCGTCCTGCGAGGGTTTGGGCATGTCCATGCTCTTCACGCCGGCCTGGCCGGCCAGCAGCGAGACCATGCGGGTCTGCACGTATTCCTTGCCCTCGGCGTCGAGCGCCCTGGGCAGCGGCGCCTTCACGTCGGCCTGGGCCTGCTTGCGCGCGACCGTGGACTGGTTGTAGCGCTGCACCTTGCGGAACCACGCGATGATCTCGGCGTCGCTGCGCGGCTGCAGATCGCTGACCTTGGGCGCGTTCGCCGCGGTCGGTGCGGCCACGTTCAGGCCGGCCAGCGGCAGCATCGTCTCCACGTTGCGCAGCGTCACCGGCAGCATGGCCGTGCCATCGGGCTCGGCAAAACGCTCGACGATGCCGAAGGGCGCGGCGGCGAACTTGGCCAGCGGCGGCATCGGCCCGGTCGCCACCGCCAGCGGAAAGTTGTCGGCGTTGCGCAGCGGGCGGCCCGATGCGTCCTTGAAATCCTTCGGCAGCTCGATGCTGTACTTGGCGCGCTCGGCGAAGGGGGGATTGAAGGTGAGGTTGTTCACCAGATCGTCGCCTTCCTGGGCGATCTCGGGCGCCACCGGCTCCTTGCCGCCCTTGAGCCGGATCGCCTCGGCCAGCTTGCGTGGCACCGGCGAATTGAACTGCAGGCTCATCGGCAGGATCGGCAGGCAGGCGGCCTGCGCGTTCTCGCGTTCGCAGCTGAAGCTGGCGCTGAATGGCTCGCGCACCTGGAAGCCGAAGCGCTTCTCGACCGTGTTGGCCACGCCGCTCGGCGTGGCCACGCCCTTGCCGAACACGATCTGCAGCTTGGCCGACGGGGTGAAGCGGCGGTTGCAGGCCAGCGTGACGATGCGCAGCGGATCCCGCGCGGCATCCTTGTCCATGTTCTGCGCCTTCAGCAGCGCGTCGCGGTCGGCGCCGTCGAGCAGGCGCACCGGCACGCGTTCGCCCAGGCCTTCGATGGCACACCACACATTGGCCTGCACGCTCGCGAGCGTGGCCGGGCCGTTCAGCCGCAGGATGAAGAACTGCTCTTCGTCGATCGCACCGCCGCCGGCATAGGGCCGCGTGCTCTGCACGAACGGGCCGCCGGTGTTGAAGGCGAAGCTGGTGGTGCCCGTGATGTCCTTGTTCTGCGGCGACTGGAAGCCGGGCCGCGCGGTCACGCTGCAGCGTACGCCGGGCGGCAGGTCGTTCTCGAACACGTAGACCCATTCACGGGCGTTGTTCCAGCGGCCGGTGCCGCGGTTGGCGTCGGCGTCGCTACAGGTCAGCGACAACGGCGCCGTGGCCTTGGGGTCGCCGAAGGTGACCGCGCTCTCGTCGAACCTGGCGACCAGCTGGCGCACCTGGGCGACCTCGCCTTGCGGCGACAGGGTGGTGATCTGCAAGGCATGGACGCCACAGGCCAGGAAGGCCAGGGCGGCGGCAGCGCATCGTTGTTTGAATCGTTGTTGGAATGGCACGCGTGACTCCAGAAGACGGCTGAGCGTAGCGCAGATCACCCGGCCGCAAGATGTCGGCAGCGGCCTGGTTTTGTTGCATCTGTTGCCTGCGGTTGCGTGGGTCTGCGGCCACGCCTGTGGTCTGTTGGCGTGTGGCTCCGTGCGGCTAGACTGACCCTGGCCCAGCGTACCGACGAAACACCACGTGACCAAGCTCCTGCACACCGCCGACTGGCAGATCGGCAAACAGTTCGGCCAGTTCGAACCCGACGACGCGGCGCTGCTGGCCGACGCGCGCTTCGCCGTGGTCGAGCGCCTGGCCGCGCTGGCGCACCAGCACCAGGTCGATGCGGTGCTGGTGGCCGGCGACGTGTTCGACGCCCAGGGCGTGGCCGACAAGACCATCCACCGCCTGTTCCACTGCATGGCGGGGTTCAGCGGGCCCTGGGTGCTGATCCCGGGCAACCACGATGCCGCGCTCAGCGAATCGGTCTGGACCCGGGCCGCCCGCATCGGTGCCGTGCCGGCCAATGCCTTCGTCTGCCTGCGGCCCGAGCCACTGGTGCTCGACGCATTGGGCCTGGCGCTGCTGCCCGCGCCGCTGACCCAGCGCCATACGCATGTCGACCTGACCGAGTGGTTCGCCTCCGCGCAGCTGCCGCCCGGCCTGCTGCGTGTGGGCCTGGCGCACGGCAGTGTGCAAGGCATCCTGGCCGAGGGCATCGACTCCAGCAACCCGCTGGCGGCAGGCCGTGCCGCGTCCGCCGGGCTCGACTATCTGGCGCTCGGCGACTGGCACGGCACGAAGCAGGTGGACGAGCGTACCTGGTACAGCGGCACGCCCGAGACCGACCGATTCCGCGCCAACCTGTCGGGCCAGGCCTTGCTGGTCGAGCTGACCGTGCCCGGCGCACCGCCCAGCGTCACGCCGCTCGCGACCGGCCACTACCGCTGGACCACGCTGGCCGCCGAACTGCAGGTGCCGAGTGATGTCAACGCCCTGCTGGCCCAGCTGGCCGGCCTGACGCGCACCGACGTGGTGCAACTGGTCGCCAGCGGCGCGACCGATCTGGCCGGGCACCGGCGGCTGCTCGCCGCCATCGAGCAGGCGCGCGGCCGGGCGCGTTGCCTGCTGAGCGATCTGGACGCGTTGCGCCTCGCCCCCACGCCCGACGACATCGACGCGCTGCACGCCGACGGTTACCTGGGTGAGGTCGTGGCCACGCTGCAGCGGCAGGCGCCTGAGAACGCCGTGGCCAGCGATGCGCTGACCCTGCTGGCCGGCCTGCTCGATGCGCGCCGCGCCCCTGCCGGCGAGGGCGCGTGATGCAGCTGACCCGCATCCGCCTGCAGCAGTTCAGGCAGTTCCGCCAGCCGATCGAGATCGCCGCGCTGGCCCCCGGCATCAATCTCTTCAGCGGCCCGAACGAAGCCGGCAAGAGCACCATCGTCGCGGCCATCCGCGCGGCCTTCTTCGAGCGGCACCGCTCCAGCAGCGTGGACGATCTACGGCCCTGGGGCGAGGCCTCGGCCACGCCCACGGTCGAGCTCGACTTCACGGTGGCCGGCCAGCCCTATCGCCTGGTGAAGAGCTTCCTGGGCAAGAAGCGCTGCACGCTGCAGATCGGCACCCGGGTGCTCGACGGTGCCCTGGCCGAGGACCACCTGGCCGAGCTGCTGGGCTTCCAGCACGCCGGGCGCGGCGCCAGTACGGCGGAGCACTGGGGTATTCCCGGCCTGCTGTGGATCGCGCAGGGCACGGGCCACGACGTGCGCGAGGCGGTCGGCCATGCCGCCGGCCCGTTGCGCACGGCCTTGAACGCCTCACTGGGTGAGGTGGCCAGCAGCGGCGGCGACGCGGTGCTGGCCGAGGTCGAGGCCTTGCGCCATGCCTTGCTGACGCCAGCGGGCGGCCAGCCGCGCGGGGCCTATGCCGACGCACTCAAGCGCCAGTCGCAGTTGCAGGACAACCTGCAGCAGACCGACACGGCCATCGCCACCTACCGCCAGCGTGTCGACCAGCTGGCGACCTTGCGGCGCGACCATGCGGCCGACGCCGCGCAGCAGCCCTGGTTGGCCTTCCGCGCACAGGAGCAGGCAGCGCGCGAGGTGCTGGTCCGCATCGACCGCCTGCAGCAGACGCTGGCCGCCGACCGGCAGCGGGCGACCCAGCTCGACACCCAGGCCAGGCTGTTGCGCGAACGCGTGGCCGGCTTCGCCGAACAGGACACCCGCGCCGCCGCCCGCGCAGTGGCATTGCAGACGGCGCAGGCAGCCGCGTCCAGCGCCGGCAGTGCCGTGGTTCAGTGGGAAACGAAGACGGCCCAGGCCGTGGCGGCTTACGAGGCCGCACGCCGCCGTCTGCGCGAAGCGCGCGATGCACAGACGCGGGCGCGGCTCGCGGACGAGGTCGACAGCCTGGCCGCCCGGCTGTCGGCCGGCGACGCCAGCCTGAGCGAGGCCGAACAAGTGCAGACCAGGTGGCAGGCGGCGCAGCAGCAGGTGGCCGCGACAGAGATCGACGCCGAGGCATTGCGCCGCCTACGCGCCACGGCGCTGCGGCGCCGCGAGCTGCAGATCCAGCGCGACGCCGTCGCCACCCGGCTGCGCTTCGATCTGGCCGAGGGCGCCGGCATCACCCTCGACGGCGAGGCGGTGGAAGGTCGTGGCGAGCGCCTGCTGCTGGCAGCGACCCGCCTGCAGCTCGGCGCACTCGGCAGCCTGCACATTGCGCCGGGTGGTGCCGACCTGGCCGATCAGGCACGCGAGGCGGCTACGCTCGACGACACGGTGGCCGCGCTGTTGCGGCAGCTGGGCGTGCCCTCGCCCGAGGCGGCCGACGAACGCCAGCAGCAGCACACGGCGGCACAGGCCGAACTGCGCACTGTCGCCGCCACGCTGAAAGCCCTGGCGCCCAAAGGCATCGAAACCCTGCGCAGCGAGCAGGCCGCGCGTGGAGCCCGTCTGGCCGAGCAGCGCGCGGCGTTGGCGGAGCTGCCCGAGTCCGGTCCTGCACTGCCACAGCCGCCGGCCGTGTCCGATGCCGAAACCGCGGAAGAGGCGGCGCGCCGCACGGCCGCCGAGGTCGAAGCCGGCCTGGCCGCGGCGCGGCTGGCCGCCGGCAATGCCCAGGCCCGCTGCGATGCGGCCGCCGCCGAACACGCGCTGGCCGAGGCGGCGCTACGTGCCCCCGAGCGCGCACAGCAGCTGGCCGCCGCCCAGCGGGCCCTGGTCGATGCGCTGGCCGAGGGCGCCACGCTGGCCGCGCAGATCGAGACCCGGGCCGGCGAAATCGCCCAGGCCCGGCCCGACATCCTGCAGCAGGACGTGGCCCGTTTCAAGGCCAGCGCCGACCAGCTGGCGCAAGCCTTCGAGGACCGCAAGAACGCGCTGCTGCGCATCGAGATGGAACTCGACAGCGCCGGTGCACAAGGCCTGGACGAACAACGCGCCGGCCTGCAGCGCGACCTCGACCAGCTGCAGCGCCGCGTCGACGAGTTCCGCCGCCGCGCCGCCGCACTCGACCATCTGCTGCAGCTGATGAAGGACCAGCGCGGTGCGTTGACGCGGCGGCTGCAGGCGCCGTTGCAGAAACATCTGCAGCGCTATCTGCAGTTGCTGTTTCCCGATGCGAGTCTCGAAATCGATGACCACCTGGCTCCAGGGCCGCTGACCCGCAATGGTTCTTCCGTGCCGCAGACCGGGCCGTTCGACGCCCTGAGCTTCGGTGCCCGCGAGCAGATGGGCCTGATCAGCCGGCTGGCCTATGCCGACCTGCTGAAGGAGGCCGGCCGACCCACGCTGCTGATCCTCGACGATGCGCTGGTGCACAGCGATGCGCACCGGCTGGCGCAGATGAAACGCATCCTGTTCGACGCGGCGACCCGGCACCAGGTCCTGCTGTTCACCTGCCATCCGCTGCAGTGGCGGGATCTGGGGGCGGTGGAGCGGTCTATCGAGAGTTTCAAAGGCGCTGTTGGTTGACGTCTATTGGGCGGCGGCGGGTGGTGTGCCCTGTGCCGACCGACGACGCCGGTCGCTGCGCGACTGCCCTGCGCTGCTCGCGCCGAGGGGGGACCCGCTCGAACTCGCTGCGCTTAAACAGTCGCGGGTCCTGATCCCCTCGACGCTGCGCTGCTCGGCGGCGTCCACGGCACGGCCCAGGGCACACCACCCGCCGCCGTGGGCACGCTCTGCTTGAACACTCCTTTGGCCGCGCAGCGTACATGCGACTGCCGCTCGCCTCGCAGGATGCAGAGCGATGGTGCGGTCTTCGTCAAAGAGTGCGGAGCAATTCCAACATCGACCAAGCCCGGTATGCGGTGCGGCGTGGTCGATCCCTTGTGCGCCGCTGAGGAGCGCAGCCTGGCGCGGATCAGGGCTCGCGACTGTCTGAGCGAAGCGAGTTTGAGCGAGACCCCGCGCCAGGCGAGCACCGCAAGGCAGCCCGAAGGGCCGGCGCAGTAGGGTCGGCCGCGCCGTGCCGCATGCCGTGCGTGCTACCAAGGGACACAGCCTTCTCCACAAACCCAATGACCCGTCAACACCGTTGCCCAACAGGACACAATACCCCCATCGCGGCAAAGCAAGACCGCAAGACAAGCACCCGAGGAGACAACAACATGACCGACGCCGACCGCGTCGACCCGGCCGACGCAGGCCCGATCAACATCACCCGCACCGTCGAGGCACGCTTTGCCGCAATCGGCAATCTGGCGCCGGCGCGCTTCGAACTCGACGGCTTGCCGTATGCGAGTGTCGAAGGCTTCTGGCAAGGCCTGAAGTTTCCCGACGCGGCCACCCGCAGCCGCGTGGCCGCGCTGTCGGGCATCGAGGCCAAGCAAGCCGGCGATGCCGCGCAGCCGGCATCGACGTTCCTCTACCGCGGCGCCACGGTGGTCATCGGCTCGCCCGACCATTGGGCGCTGATGGAGCGCGCGTGCAGCGCCAAGTTCGCGCAGGACGCACGTGCCCGTGCGGCCTTGCGTGCGACCGGCAGCCGGCCGCTGACGCACATCCTTCCTGTGGACAGCAAGACCATTCCCGGGGCGGTGATGGTGCAGATCTGGATGCGGATCCGCGAGCGGCTGTCGGCGGCGGGCGCACCATGACGGCGGCCGTGGGGCCTGCGCACACGGCGGACTCGCGCTACGCCTGGACGCGCCTCGTGGCCACGCTGGCCATCATGACGGTCGGCAGCGCCGCGATGTACATCGTGTCGGTGGTGCTGCCAGCGGTGCAGGCCGAGTTCGGCGTGGCGCGTGCCGATGCCTCGCTGCCCTACACGCTGCTGATGGTGGGCTTCGGGGTCGGCGGCATCGCGATGGGGCGGCTGGCCGACCGCTTCGGCATCATGGCGGTGGTGATGCTGGGGGCCTGCGGGTTGGGCGCCGGCTTCATCGTGGCGAGCTGGGCCACGAGCCTCATCGCGTTCGCGGTCGTGCACGGCATACTGCTGGGCGCGCTGGGCAGCGCGGCCACGTTTGCGCCGCTGGTGGCCGACACCTCGCTGTGGTTCGTGCGCCGGCGCGGCATTGCGGTTGCGATCTGCGCCAGCGGCAACTACCTGGCTGGTGCGGTCTGGCCGCCGATCGTGCAGCACTTCGTGGCCGAGGTCGGCTGGCGCCAGACCTATGTGGGACTCGGCCTGCTGTGCCTGGCGACGATGCCGCTGCTGGCGCTGCTGCTGCTGCGGCCGCGCCCGCCGTCGGGCACGGCCGCGTCGGCTTCGGGTGGAGCGGCAAGCCTGGTGTCGACCCGGCCGTTCGGCTTCTCGGTCAACCAGGCGCAGACGCTGCTGTGCGTGGCCGGCGTGGCCTGCTGCGTGGCGATGGCGATGCCGCAGGTGCACATCGTGGCCTACTGCACCGACCTCGGCTTCGGCGCGGCGCGCGGTGCCGAGATGCTGTCGTTGATGCTGGCCTGCGGCATCGTCAGCCGGCTGGTCAGCGGCTTCATCTGCGACCGCATCGGCGGGCTGCGCACGCTGCTGCTGGGCTCGGTGCTGCAGGGGCTGGCGCTGCTGCTGTTCCTGCCGTTCAACGGACTGGTGTCGCTGTACCTGATCTCGGCGCTGTTCGGCCTGTTCCAGGGTGGGCTGGTGCCGAGCTACGCGATCATCGTGCGCGAGTATTTTCCGCAGGCGCAGGCCGGCGAACGCGTGGGCATGGCGATCATGGCCACGCTGCTGGGCATGGCGCTGGGGGGCTGGATGTCGGGCAAGGTGTTCGATCTCACCGGCTCGTACCAGGCGGCGTTCCTGAACGGCATCGGCTGGAACCTGCTCAACCTGGTGATCGTGGCGACGCTGCTGGTGCGCACGACGCGGCGGCGTGCAGTGGGTGGCGCTGCCACACCGGCCTGACAGACCGAGAGGTCAAGAATTCAAGAAGTCAAGAAATAGGGACCCGCATCCGAACGTCTGCGGCTTGCGTATATCCTGCGGGGGATCTCTGCCACGCCCTTTCACAGGAGCCGTTCCGCATGCAGCACAACACCGCCGCCGCCATCCATTGGGTCGAACAGGGCCTGGTGCCCGACCGCGTCGTGCGGCTGGGCATCCGCCGCATGCTGAAGGCTCGCCTGGTCGAGCTGCGCAGCGGCGACGCCGAAGCCGTGGCGGCGCTGACGCAGGATTTTCTCGGCGCGATGCGCGCCGCGCCGCTGGCGCCGTTGCCCGAGAAGGCCAACGAACAGCACTACGAACTGCCGGCCGCGTTCTTCGCCGGCGTGCTGGGGCCGCACCGCAAGTACAGCAGCTGCCACTGGCCCGACGGTGTCGACACGCTGGGTGATGCCGAGGCGCAGGCGCTGGCCGCCACCTGCGAGCGTGCTGGCCTGGCGGACGGGCAAAGGGTGCTCGAACTCGGCTGCGGCTGGGGTTCGCTCAGCCTGTGGATGGCCGCGCAATATCCGGGCAGCAGCGTGACCGCGCTGTCGAATTCGCATTCGCAGCGCGCCCACATCGAGGCCCAGGCGCGGGCACGCGGGCTGCGCAACCTGCGGGTCGTCACCTGCGACATCAACGTTTTCGACACCACCGAGCGCTTCGACCGCGTGGTGTCGGTCGAGATGTTCGAGCACCTGCGCAACTGGCCGCAAGCCTTTGCCAAGGTGGCGCGCTGGCTCGCCCCCGAGGGGCGGTTCTTCATGCACGTGTTCGCCCACCGCGAGGCGCCGTATGCCTTCGTCGAGCGCGATGCCAGCGACTGGATGAGCAAGTACTTCTTCTCGGGTGGCATGATGCCGAGCGACGACTTGGCGCTGCAGTGCCAGGACGACCTGCGCCTGCTGCAGCGCTGGCGTTGGGACGGCACGCACTACCAGCGCACGGCCGAGGCCTGGCTGCGCAACATGGACGAGGGCCGCGACAGTCTGCGCCCGCTGTTCGATGCCACCTACGGCGCCGACGCCGAGGTGTGGTGGGCGCGCTGGCGCCTGTTCTTCATGTCGGTGGCCGAACTGTTCGGGCACGACGCCGGGCAGCAGTGGTGGGTGAGCCACTACCTGTTCCAGAGGCGCGGTGGATGATGCAAGCCGGAGCGCTCCGTGGTTGAAGCGTGGTCGTTGCCGCAGGTGGTGTTCGCGGGCCTGGCCTGCGCGGCGCTGCTGGCCTTGCTGACCTGGGTGGCGAGCCTGGTGCGCTCCGACGTGAGCCTGGTCGACCGTGTGTGGTCGGTCTGCATCGTCGGCGCCGGTTTCACCTACGACCTGCTGTTGGGGTCGACCGGTGCGCGCGGCCTGTGCATGCTGCTGCTGGGCGGTGCCTGGGCCCTGCGGCTGGCCTTGTACATCACCTGGCGCAACTGGGGCCACGGCGAAGACCGGCGTTACCAGGCCATCCGCGCGCGCAACCAGCCGCACTTTGCGTGGAAGAGCCTGTACCTGGTGTTTGCGCTGCAGGCTGTGCTGGCCTGGGTGGTCTCGGCCCCGTTCCTGGCCGGCATGCTGGGGAGCCGGCCGCTGGGCTGGGCCGATGTGCCGGGCTTTGTGCTGGCGGCGTTCGGCCTGCTGTTCGAGGCGGTCGGCGACGCGCAGATGGCGCGCTTCAAGGCCGACCCCGCGCACCGCGGCCAGGTGATGGACCGTGGTCTGTGGCGCTTCACCCGGCATCCCAACTATTTCGGCGAGGTCTGCGTCTGGTGGGGCTTGTGGCTGGTGGCGATCGCCGGCGGAGGTCTGGGGGCAGTCTGGAGCGTGGTGTCGCCGCTGCTGATGACCGTGCTGCTGCTCAAGGTGTCGGGCGTCAGCCTGCTCGAGCAGGACATCGGCGAGCGGCGGCCGGCCTACCGCGACTACATCGCGCGCACCAATGCCTTCTGGCCCGGCCCGCCGCGCCGGGGCGCTGCCTGATGCGTGTGGCACCTGGCTGGCTGGCGGCGCTGTGGTGCTGCATGGCGACGGTGGCGAGCGCCAACACCCCGGCCGAGCGCGACCTGCTGTTTCGCGTGCTGCTCGACGACACGCCGATCGGCGAACACCGCTTCAGCGTGCGCGGCCCGGCCGGCCAGCGCAAGGTGGTGATCGACGCGAGTTTCGCGGTGAAGCTGCTCGGCATTACCGTCTACCGCTACCGGCACCAGGCTGTGGAGCAGTGGCAGGGCGACTGCCTCGCAGCGCTGGAGTCGTCGACCGACGACGATGGCCAGCGCGAGCGGGTGCTGGCCGAATCCGCCGGCGACGTGTTGACCGTGACCGCCACCGGCAACCCGCCCGCCACCCAGCCGCCCGGCTGCGTGATGAGCTTCGCCTACTGGAACCCGGCGATGCGCACGCAGACCCGGCTGCTGAATGCGCAGACCGGCCGCGTCGAGCCGGTGCAGATCCGCCAGGTCGAGAGCGGCGCGGTCGAGGTGCGTGGTGCGCCCGTACCAGCGACGCGCTGGCGCATCAGCGGGCCGGCTTCGCCGGTCGATGTCTGGTACACGGCCAGCGGCGAATGGGTCGGCCTCGACTCCACCGTCCGCGGCGGCCGACGGCTGAGCTACCGCTTGAAGTGAGCGGGCACCGGTCGTTCACTAGCCGTTCAGTGGCCGTTCAGCGGCCGAACAGCCCCACCAGGCCGATGACGATCAGGTACAGCGCCACGATGTAGTTCAGCAGGCGCGGGATGATCAGGATCAGGATGCCGGCGATCAGGGCGGCGACAGGGCCGATGTGGGTGAAGTAGTTCATGGGTGTCTTCCGGCGCGTGGCCGGGATCCTGCAGGGTTGGAAAGGTCGCGCCAGTCTAGGGCGGGCGCGCAGGGGCGTCTGTAGGTGCTGCGGGCGTGCGGGTGTCAGCGACACGCCTCGCGCACCCGGGCTTGTGCGTGTTTATGCGTAGGCGCTGCCGGCCTCGCAGCGGCACCGGGCGCGCACAATCGGCGCGTCATGACCCGCATCCAGATCCGCCGCCTGATCATCGTGTTGTTCCTGCTGAGCCTCGGCGTCGCGGGGGCCGTGCTGCGCCACTACGCCGCGATCGGCTCCACACTGCGTGACGTCGGCACGCTGATGATGGTGCTGTGGGTGCCGGCGGTGGGCAACATCATCGCCTGGCTCATCGCGCGGCTCAAGCGGCGGCCCAAGGCCGCAGTGCCGGGGTTCGAGGCCGGTGCAGCCTTCGAGCCGCACGTTTATGTCGAGCTGACATTGCGCCCGGCGGCCGTGCCGGCCGAAGACGGGCCGATCCCCGTGGGCGAGCACCGCTGCGCGCTGGTGATCGGCAACCAGGCGTTCTCGGCGCGCTGGTTCGTGCGACCCGGTGAGACGGTGCGGCGCGGCGTGGCGCACCGGCTCGACGTGCAGTTCCTGGCGCCGGCCGCGGCGCTGCCGGTGTTCCCGCCCCACACGGCGTTCCGGATGCTGGTGGGGCCGGCTTTCATCGGCGACGGCCTGGTCTTGGAGGTATCCGGGCACGCTTAATGCATGGCCTGTGGCACGGCTCTGGCACTGAAGAATCGTTCAAGTTTCGGGTCGAAGCGAAGAACAGGGTTTTGCAGGAGTGATGGGTGTGTCGAAAACGATGCTGGGATGCGCCTTGCTGGCGCTGTGGTCGGCCGCGTGCGGTGCGGCCGATCTGACCGCCACCGAAAGCCGCTGGCTCAAGGGGGCCTGGCCGGTCGTCACGTTTGCGAAGGCGGCGCGCATTCCGCTCGACGTGGTGGTGCAGCCGCAGCCCACGCCCGGTGCGTCGCCGATGGCACTGGCTTTCGTCGACGGCCGCTGCAAGCTAGTGCTGTCGATGCGCGGCAACCCCGAGGCGCAGGCGACGATCGAGCGCATTCCGGCAGACCTGGTCGATCCGGCCCTGGAGTTGATGGCCGCCCATGAGCTGGGCCATTGCAGGCGCTACCTCGACGGCGCCTGGTTCCACCTGCCGGCGGGGTTCTCGGCGGCGGTGCCCGAACGTCTGAGCCCCGACCTGCAGGCAGCGGTGAGCCACATGCATGCCGTGCGCCGCGAGGAAGGTTACGGCGACCTGGTCGGCCTGGCCTGGGCCGAGCAGCGCTACCCGGCGCAGTACCGCCGGCTGCATGCCTGGTTGCTGACTGAGCGTGCGCGCCATCTGATGCCGGGTAGCCACCACGACACGCTGGTGTGGCTGCGGCTGGCGGCGCAGGGCACGGCCTCGGTCGATCCGTCGATCTTCGTGCGCTCCACCCTGCTGTGGACCGCCGGCCTGACCGACCTGGATCACTGATCCGGATGCAGGTGGCCACGCTGTAGGCGTGGCGCCGACCCGACTGGGTGCTGCGGCCTACGCCAGGTCGCGCCAAGCCAGTGCAGGGCTTCGAGAGGAGGACACGTAGCATGGTCCTCGTACCGGCGTGTGGCCGGTCGACTTCTGTCTTGCCCTGGCATGCCGCACGCATGCCGATGCTCCGAACCCACTGGACACCATGCTCATCAAGATTGGCTACGACATCGAACTGAGCGTTACCGCTCCCACCGCGCTGATCTACATGCTGCGGTTGCATCCTTCGCGGGCCGCCGATCTGGTCGCCCCGGAGAACATCACGATCAGCCCGCCGCTGGTCACCGACTACTACCGCGACGGGTTCGACAACGAGTGCGCGCGCGTGCACGTGCCCTGGGGCACCAGCAGCGTGTGCATCCGCAACGAGGCCACGGTGTACGACAGCGGTCTGCCCGATCCGGTGGACTACAACGCCATCGAATACGCGCCGGCCGACCTGCCCGTGGACACTCTGCAGTTCCTGCTGCCCAGCCGCTACTGCGATTTCGACGCCGAGCTGCTGGCGTTCGCATGGAGCCGTTTCCTGTCGGTCGCGCCCGGCTGGTCGCGCGTGCAGGCGATCTGCGATTTCGTGCACGGCCATCTGCGGTTCGACTACGGCAGCGCCCGCCCCACGCGCACCGCACTTGACGGCTTCCGCGAACGGGTCGGCGTGTGCCGCGACTTCACCCACCTGGCGATCTCGCTGTGCCGCTGCATGAACATTCCGGCGCGCTACGTGACCGGTTACCTGGGCGACATCGGCATCCCGCCGGTGCCGTATCCGATGGATTTCAGCGCGTGGTTCGAGGTGTTCCTCGGCGGCCGCTGGCACACCTTCGACGCACGGCACAACACGCCGCGCATCGGCCGTGTGGTCATTGCGCGCGGGCGCGATGCGGCCGACGTACCGATCACGATGGTGTTCGGCACCAATGCGCTGATGCGCTTCAACGTGGTGACGGACGAAGTTTTGAGCTGACCTGAAGAGACGAACCCCGCCCGGCACCGGGGGGCGCGGCTGGCGACACATGCCCGAGTCGATACCATGTGCCGGATGAACTGGCGAAACTCGAGGCGGCACGCCCGGCTGGCGGTCTGGTGAAGACCAGCGTTTTCGGCCGATGGCAGGGGCGCGCTGCCGCGATCATCCTGGTGGCGGTGGTCACCACCGGGCTCGTGGCATGGCTGTATGCCTATGTGCTCACCCCGTACCTGTATCGCCAGTCGGTGAATGAGGCCATGGCCGCGCTGGCGGACGACGCGAGTTTTGCATCGAGCCTGCAGGACGCAGCAGCTTTGCCGGAGGCGGAGAAGGCCGCCAAGGTCGGTTCGCTGCTCGCCTACAACCCGGGGGTGCTGACCGCCGAGGAGCGCGGCCGCCTGGCCCGCGATGCCTTTGCGCTGGCGATCTACCTCGGCGATGCCAGCGCCCGCATCGCGTATGGCGAAGCCTTGAAGATCGGCAAACTGGGGCCCCCGGATGCGGAAGCTGCAGACGCGCAGTTCACACTGGCGGTCAAGGAACTCCGAGGCCCGGCGGCCATGGGGGATGGCCGCGCCGCCTACGCGTTCGCCAAGCTGCTGGCGTCAGGGCGCGGCATCGAGCCCGACCCCGAGGGCGCAGTGCGCCTGGCCAAACTGGCCTACAAGCAGTTGCCGGCGAACGAGCTGCGCGAGGTCTTCTATGCGGCCAGCGAGGGCTCCGGCGTGTTCACGCGGCCGGACAAGGAGGTTGCCTTGTCGGCTGCGCTGCTGTTGTTCGAGAAAGGCAAACCCGTGCCGATGCGCGCCGTGACCGATCTCTGCGAAAACGCCTTCGGCCCCGCGGTCGCACGGGCGGTGGCGCGCGCGAAGGAGAGCCTGCAAGCGGGCTCCGAGGTCGGCTACGTGCGACAGCTGGCGGACGATCTCGACACGGCCAACGAGAACCTCGACGGCTGCAAGGTCGAGGCGCTGCAACCCTTCGCCAAGGCCGGCAGCACCGAGGCCGCGTCCATGCTGGCGGCCCAGGCGCCATCGCGTTGAGCATTCGCCTGCGTCGTTCAGCTCACAGCTGCCGGTCGCTCTCCACCGCGAAGTAGAACCATTCGGTGCCCGGCAGGGCCTCGGCGTTCGGGAACACGATGAAGCCGTCGCCCGGCGCCAGCACGGCCGTGCCGTCGGCGCGTTCGCCGATGGTCTCGCCCTGGCGCACACGGTCGAAGGTGGCCCAGTCGCGCACGAAGCGGTCGCCGGCCGCGGCGCGGTCGGTCACGCTCTGCAGGCGCAGCAGCGCAGGATGCGGCGGCGCCGGGCCGTTCTGCGTGTCCGCCGCCGGGCCTGCCGCCATGCCCAGCAGCCGCAGCGCGGCGTGCACCGCCCGGTAGGCCACGGCAGGGGCGGCCGGGTCGCGGTGCTGGCCGCATTCGAGCGTGACCGCGTAGCCGCCCTGGCTGCGCATGTATTCGTTGGTGCCCCAGCCGAACGCCAGGGCCGCATCGGTCACCGGCTGGCCGCGCTGCGCGATGCCGGCGGCGTAGATGTCGAGCCAGCCTTCCACCACGCGCGGCGTGCCGATGTGCAGCGCCAGCCGGCCCTCTTCGAACGCGCGGGCAAAGGGTTCGAGTGCGCCGGTGTTGTCGCGCGGGCCGATCATCGCGAAGGCCTCGCCGGCACTCTGGAACGAGTGCAGGTCGAGCAGCACGTCGTGGTCTGCCAGCAGCGGGCAGAGCACGTTGGTGACGCGGGCCTCGTAGTCGGCCGGCTCCGGCGTGGGGCGGAACAGGCGGTTCAGGTTGCGCTCGCCTTCGCGCTGCAGCCGCTGGCGCGCCAGCGGGTTCGCCACGGGCACCAGCGTCAGCTGGCCGCGCGTGAGACGCAGGCGGCCGTCGTCCAGCTCGGCCAGCACACGGGCGATGCCCTCGGTGCCGCAGGTCTCGTCGCCATGCACGCCGCCCAGCACGATGAGGCGGGGGCCTGGCGCCAGCGCGCTGAAGCCATGGACACGCAGGGTATCGACAAGTGCTGCGATCGGTGCGGCGGTGTCCATCGGCGGGCGCGGTGTGTCGATCGTCAACGGCGGCTGCGCCGCCGCAGGGCCCGCGTCATGCCGCGGCCTCGCATCCTTCGGGCTTCAGCACCCGTGTGGTGGAGGCCGGGTTGTTGACCAGTTTGTTCGCCGGCCGGCGAGGCCGCTGCACCAGGTCGCCGCCGCAGTTGGGGCAGATGCCGGCCAGCCGCGTGGTCGCGCAGTCGACGCAGAAGGTGCACTCGAAGGTGCAGATCCGCGCCTCGGTGGAGTCGGGGGGAAGGTCGCGGTCACAGCACTCGCAGCCGGGGCGCATTTGCAGCATGGGGTTCCTCGCAGGATGGGCCGCCGAGCTTACGCGACGGGCGCGGCCAAGGCAACCGGGGGGTGCCTGGCGCCGGTCACGCGGCCAGGGTGGCTTCGAACACGCGCAGGTAGTTGCCGCCGAGTACCTTGGCCACGTCGCCACGGTTGAAGCCGGCGGTCAGCAGCGCTTCGGCATACAGCGGCAGCTGGCGGTAGCTGGTGAAGACCGGTGTGGTGATGAAGCCCAGCATGTCGGTGCCCAGCGCCACGTGGTCCACGCCCACCACGTCGGCCATGCGGCGCGCGCCGGCCGCCATCGCGGCCAGGTCGGTGAAGGCGGCGGCGCTCGGCCACACGCCGATCACGCCGCCGGTGGCGGCCACCAGCCGCGCATGCGCGGGCGTGATCAAGCGGCTGCGCGGCCCGGGGCGGGTGGCGAGCGAGGTGTGCGACAGCACCAGCGGCTTGCGGCTGACCGCGGCGGCGCGTTGCACCAGATCGAAGGTGCCATGCGCCACGTCGACCACGATGCCCAGCGCATTGCAGCGTTGCACCACCTCGGCACCGAAGTCGGTCAGGCCGCCGTGCACCGGCGGTTCGGTCTGGATGTCGCCCAGCTCGTTCACGCGGTAGTGCGTCAGCTGCAGATGCCGCAGGCCGTGCAGGCGGTGCATCTCGTCGACCCGGTCGATGTGGCCCTCGAGGAAATCCGCGCCCTCGCAGGCCACGATCACGGCCGGCGCGCCGGGCCGCACGGCGCGCAGGCTGCGCGCATCGGTCACCACGGTCAGCGCCTGCTGGCGCACCAGTTCGGCGGCGCGTGCAAACGCGGCCTGGGCATGCGCGTACAGCTCGCCGGGGGCCGGGCTGCGGTAGGCCTCGAAGCGCCTGCGGTCGGGCGAGACCTGCGTGGTCGGCGTGTCGGCGACAACCGCCAGGCAGATCACCTGCATGCCGCCTTCGCGCATCGGCTCGGCCACCGGCGTGAAGGGCCGGGCGGCCGCCGCCGGCTGGCGCGCCAGGATCGCGCGGCCCGCGTGGCTGTGGATGTCGATCGTCAGGTTCTCGGCCAGCCAGGCCGTGGTGGCGGGCGGCTCGGAGGGCGCTGCCGCCACCGGCTCGGCGTAGGGCGTGAACGGCCCGGTGCTGCAGGCGACCAGCCCAAAGGCGGCACCGGCGCCCAGGAACAGGCGGCGGCCCACGGCTGGCAGAGCAGCCGCCAGGCCTGCATCGTCCGCGTCCTGCGCAGCACGCACGATGGCGTCGCGCAACTGGTAGCGCCAGCCGCAGGGGTCGTCGGTCAGCCGCAACCAGCGGCCGGACAGCGTGACCTGGCAGGCGGCCGACGCCAGCGGCGCGCGCAGGTACACCTCGACGGCGGCGTTCGCCTGCCCCGTGGCCTGGCCGCAGCACGGGGCCTGCGGCGTCAGCAGTCCGTAGTCGACCGGGCCGGCCGCATCCAGCCCCGTGAGCCAGCCCGACAGCGTGACCTGCAGGCCGTCGCAGGCATCGGCCTCGCCGGTTTCCAGCGATGACCAGTCGAGTGCGGGCTGTTCGGTGTGGGGCGTGCGGGAGGGGCGGCCGGGTGGCATCTGGCGCATGCGGCAATCCTCGGGTCGGAGAGACCGCGCAGCTTAAACGATGCGCGGCGCCGACGGGCCGCCGCGCAACGGCTCTACTTCGCCTTCAGGAAAGCCTCGACTTCGAGCAGCACCAGCTCGTTGTCGTCGGCCCGGTCGGGCACGCGGCTGCTGGAGAACGGCAGGTTGTTGTCGTTGCCGACGACGATGTGTTTGTCGTCGACCACGTCGACGTTCTCGATCGTGAAGAACGGGAAGGTCAGCACGCCGCCGTTCAGCGGCTTGCGGGCCAGCTTGTTCGGGTCGGCGATGGCCAGCAGGTCGATGTAGCCGATCTTGCGCGCGGCGGCACCGACGTTGGCCTCGGTCAGCTCGACCTTGTAGACACGCTTGAACTTCGCGATATCGTGGAAGCAGTCGGCGCGCTGCTGGCCGGCCGCGCAGGCCTTGTCGGCCGTGCCTTCGCCGTTGTCGCGCTCGATGATCAGGCCGGTGGTGGCGTCGACCATGTTGAAGTCGCCGATGGCGTGGCTGTCGCCTTCGAGCCGGTACTTCCAGTGGCGGCCGGTCCACTTCTCGGCCTTCACGTCGAACTCCAGCACGCGCAGGTAAGGCTTGCCGTCGAGCGTCTCGAAGGCCTTGGCCTCGTCGTTCCACAGCGCACCTTCGAGCAGCGCATACAGCTTGCTGCCGTCCTTGGACGCGGCCATGCCCTCGAAGCCCTTGGAGCGGCGCACCTGGACGGCGACGCTGCCGCCCGGCGCGGCCGGCGTGGTGATGGCGGGGTGGTCGGGCGAGCGCACGGTCTTGCCGTCGACCACCGTTTCGAACACCGCCTGCACCTTGCCCGTCATGTCGGCCTTGATCAGGTAAGGGCCGAATTCGTCACCGATCCAGATCGCGCCGCCGGCGAACTGGAAGCTCTCGGTGTCGAAATCGGAGCCGGTCAGGTAACGCTTGGCCGTGCCTTCGTGGACGATGCGGAACGGCACCTTCTTGTCCGGGTCGTGCAGGAACACGGTCGCCAGGTGCTGGAAGCTGCCAGCCTTGAAATCCACCCGGTAGTGGTTCAGGTACAGCATGCTGTCGGGCGAATTGGCCTTGGCGCCGAAACCGTTGTCGGTGAGGATCCAGAACGTGCCGTCGGCCATTTTCTTGATGCCCGAATGCCCCTG
Source organism: Pseudorhodoferax sp. (assembly GCA_965279475.1). Lineage (GTDB taxonomy): Bacteria > Pseudomonadota > Gammaproteobacteria > Burkholderiales > Burkholderiaceae_C > Pseudorhodoferax. The sequence continues at coordinate 3,647,965 of CBDIIA010000003.1, read as the reverse complement.
CAGCGGCTGGCCCTTGAACGGCAACAGCACCCCGGTGGGCCGCCCGCCGGACAGGCCCTCGACCGACAGCAGCGACTCGACCCGCGCGCCGGTCGTGAACTTGCCGCTGACCTGCAGATCGGCCGGCGCATCGGCCGGCGTGGCGATGAAGCTCTGCGCCGGCAACACGGCATGGCCGGCCAGCGTGGCGAGGAAAGCGCTCTGGGCTTGGGCCACCTGGGCCGTACCGGTCAGGCTACACAGCAGGGCGACAACAATGGACAGGGAACGGCGCGCGAACATGAATCGACCTCTTTGCAATGGACAAAGGGCGTACTGTGCGCAGTGTTTGTGACAGGGCGGTGGCAGGCGGCGGTGTTTGGCGTTCGCCGTTGCGATGTAACTACAGTGTAGTTACACTGGCGGCATGCGCATGCTTCGTTTTGAATGGGATGAACGGAAGGCCGCGGCGAACGCGAAGAAGCACGGGGTGACGTTTGAAGAGGCGCGTTCCGTCTTCGTGGACGAGCGGTCCAGGTTGATCGATGATCCAGACCATTCGGAGGACGAGGAACGCTTTGTCATTCTTGGCCTGAGCAGTTCACTACGGTTGCTGCTCGTGTGTCATTGCTATCGGAGTGAGGGAAACGTGATACGCATCATCTCCGCACGCAAGGCATCCGCCAGGGAATCTCGCGCTTATCCATAAAGGTGCCCTATGCGTAAAGAATACGACTTCAGTGCAGCGCGGAAGAATCCGTACGCCGCTCAACTCAAGAAGCAGATCACGATTCGGCTCGACGAAGAGTCGATCACCTACTTCAAGACGATCTCGGAAGACGTTGGTATCCCGTACCAGAGTCTGATCAATTTGTACTTGCGGGACTGTGCGGCAACGCATCGCAAGTTGAATCTGAACTGGAAGTAGGAGCAGGGGTTGTGGCGCGCAGTGCTGACCGGTCGCTTGAGCCTGCGGCTCTAGCCACGGCTGCAGCGCAAGGCGTCAGTCCCAACACCACGGGCCCAGCGGGCGCCTGGTTGGAGGCACATGTAGTGGCGCAATATCTACCGCCGCTGTTGCAATCCTGAGAACTCCGCGGCATGCCTTGCGCCGACGTGATCGGACGCCTACGTTGGCGCCAACGGAAATCTCAAAAGTAGCAATCAATGTCTGCAGTAAATCCTGTCACTACGCCGCCTAAACTAAGGCGAATCCTCGTGTTGGTTCGGATATCGTCTGTAGTTGCCATGGCGCAGGCTGCAGTCTCTGGTTTGGCGAATGCCGGCATCACGAACTACACGTGGCTGCTGGCCTCGCTTGTCATCGCCTTGGTCGCGTTAGTTTCAGCCTCATGGCTTAGTAGCCAGGTCTTTGCGCTGGCTATTCGTTCTATCGATTCGTCCGTGCAGCTGCAGTCTCGTGCATTCATGTTGTTGGTCTTTGTTCTTATCGCAACGACCGGCATGTTTGCTTCCGTTTTGCTGGGTTCCGAAGGTTTTTGAATCTGTAAGCTGATTGGCCTTAGTCAGGATCGGCGTACTTGCTAGTACCGCCCGCCGCCCGCCGCAGCGCAGCCCGCGCCAGCAGCCGTGTCGAGTCCAGCGTCGGCAGCACAGCATTGCCGTCGTCGATGACCAGGGGCAGTTCGGTGCAACCCAGCACCACGGCGTCGCAGCCTGCGTCGCGCATGCGCGCGATGACCTGCTGCAGGGTGGCCACGCTCTCCGGCTCGCGCACGCCGCAGACCAGCTCGTCCATGATGATGCGGCTGATCTCGTCGCGTTCGGCTATCTCCGGGCGCAGGTACTGCAGGCCTCGGGCCGTGAGCTGTTCCGGGTAGACCCCGCTGTCCACCAGCCAGCGCGTGCCGGTGAGGCCGATCTTGCGGAATCCGCGCGCTGCGGCCTCGGCGGCCACCACGTCGGCGATGTGCAGCCAGGGCAGGGGCGAGCGCGATGCGGCGGACGGCAGCGCCTGGTGGATGGTGTTGTCGGGGCAGATCAGGAAGTCGGCGCCGATCGCGGCCAGCTTGCGTGCCGAGGCCAGCATCAGCGCACCGACGGCGGGCCAGTCGTTGGCGTCCAGATGGCGCACATAGTCGGCCAGCGGCAGGCTGTGCAGCGACACCTCGGGGTGCCCGTGCGGGCCGAACAGCGCGGCCCCTTCGACGCAGATGGTGCGGTAGCACAGCGCCGCCCCTTCGGCGGAGCAGGCGACGATGCCGATGTGTTGGGCGCTGGTCTTCATGGTGGTTCCCGGATGTCGATTCTGTCATCGGCAGCCGGAACAACGATGCGCGTCGCCGACGACGGGTCGGCCGGCTCTGCAAAGGCCGCCCGCCGTTGACGGCGAGCGGCGAGGCTAGCTCAATTCGCCGTGCACTTGCCACCCAGCTGCGCGATGAGCGGACGGAACGACGCGGCGGCGCTGCCGGTGTCGTCTGCGCCCAGCGTGTCGTTGGTGAACGTGCAGCCGTAGTTCGCAGCGGCCACCGTGGCCGGCGTCACGACGTCGTCGCCGGCCGGCTTGGCGCCGCCTTTTTCCCAGGCGATCATGTCGGAGAAGGCTTTCACCTGTTCCGCGTTCGTGAAATCGCAATGGCTGACGCCACGGATCGCGCGCTGCACCAGGAACGCACTGTTGCCTTTGGCCGCAACGCGTTTCTGGTAGACCTGCTCCATGCTGAACGGCACGAACAGATCGCCCAGCGTGTGGATCGACACCACCGGGATCTTGAAATCGCCGTTGGTCTTCGGAATCCAGCGCAGGCCATCGGAGCGGGTGCGGTTGGCGTCGGCGGCCGGGGTGACTTTCTGCGCCGCGGTGTTGAGTGCGGCCGAACCGGCGGCGTCGCCGTCGATCGTGTAGGTGAAGCCGGTGGTGTCGAGCACGTTCTTGTTCAGGATGCCGGTGACGGAGCCGTACGGCGTGTTGGGGTCGCTGACGAAGGTGCCGTAGGCGGACTGGAACGACTGGCCGTATTGCAGACCGATGCTGAACATCGGCCGCGGCCCGCCGGTGAGGTTCTGCAGCACCGATGCGTACTTGGCGCCCGCGCCGGCAGTCGGCGTGATCACGTTGCCCAGCGTGGCAACGCCGAACAGGGCAGTCGTCGCGGCAGCGTTGACATCCACCCACTTGTCCACCGGGTTCGCTGCCACGCCGGCAAGCACCTGCGCGCTCACCTGCATCGCCGCGAAGGTATTGAAGAGTTCGGTATCGCCGACCACGCCGCACATGGGCACGGCACCGTTGTACTTGACCTTGTTCTTGGCGCTGGTGGCGGCTTCGGCCTCGATGGCCGCTGCGGTGATGTGGCCGCCCATCGAGTGGCCGGTGATGAAGTACTTGGAGGGAGCAGCGAGCGTGCGGCCGTTCTTGGTCGCAATGTCGTTGAATGCGAGCGCGAGCGCGTTGGTGTCCTCGACGCCGGCGCGCACGTCGTAGTAGTTCTTCGTGTAGCTCGACGCGGCCCAGGCATAGCCGTTCTGGACCAGCCAGCGCCGGACCGACGGGTTGGTGACGCCAAGCGTCGTGCCGGTGCCGGCGTAGCCGTGGGCGTACATCACGAGCTGCCCGTTCCAGTTCGCTGGCACCTCGACGCGGTAGAGCGCGCCATTGAGCGTGCCTTGCCAGCGGCTGGTCGTGCCCATGTTGACGACGTCGCCCGAGGCCGCCGCCATTGCGGCGAAGGTGGTCGCAGCGGCGTCGCTGGCGCTCGGCGCGAAGTTGTTGCGCGCGTCCTGCGCGCGGGTTTCTTCCGGACCGTCATCGCTGCCGCCGCAGGCGACGAGGAGCGTGGTCGTGGCAACGGCGAGGGCAAGAGCGTTGAGCCGCCGCGTGGCGAATTGGGGCATGTGGTGTCTCCTGGTTTTTTTGGAAATGCGCGACGGGCGCGCAAATTCAGTGTACGGCGACGCGCATTTCCAGACCTCTTGCGCCGACTAGGGAATTACCATGGGCCGAAGTCCCGCAGGAGACATCTGGCGGATCGGCGCCGTCTGCTGTGCGCTCGCTACGCGGGTGTCGGAGACGGGTCTCAACCCTTGCCCATGCAGACGATGAAACCTTCGATCGGCTGGCGCTGCTCTTCGCGCAGCGGGGCGCGCTGCAGGCTCAGCACCTCGAAGCCGTGCGCCTGCGCCAGCGTGCGCAGATAGGGCTCGGCATGGGCGTAACGCAGGCTTGGGCGCAAAGCGAAGTCGCGCCCGTCGTCCAGCGCCTCGACCGAGAACGCGAACACGCCGCCCGTCTGCAGCACCCGGGCCACGCCGGCGAACACCTGCGTCAGATCGCCGATGTAGATGAAGACATCGGTCGACACCACCAGGCCATAGCGCTGCGCGGTGCCGTGCAGATGCTCGGCCACGTCGGCTTCGGCCAGGGCGTCGTAGACCTTGCGCTCGGCGGCGCGCTGCAGCATCGTGGGCGACAGGTCGACGCCGTCGATCCGCGTGGCGATCGGCTGCAGCAGCGGGCCGCACAGGCCGGTGCCGCAGCCCAGGTCAAGCGCCGTGCCGAAGCCCGTGCGGCCCAGGGCACGCACGGCCTGCACCATCGCCTGCGGCGCGTGGTAGCGCAGCACCTCGACCAGGTGCGATTCGAAATCGCCGGCGTAGGGGTCGAACAGGCCGCGCACATAGGCGTGCGGCGTGGCGGCCGGTGCCGCCTGGCCAGTGAGCGCGGCCAGGAAGTAGCGGTTGATGTCGGTGTCGGCGCCGTGGGCCACGGCCTGTTCGAACGCGGCGCGGGCCTCGGCCAGTCGGCCCTGGTCCTTGTGCAACTGGCCGAGCAGGCCCCAGGCTTCGCCGAGTTCGGGGGCGATGGCCACTGCCCGCCGGTACGAGGCCACCGCCGCCTCGGGTCGCTCCAGCGACTGCAGCGTTTGGCCGTGCAGCAGCCAGGCCCGGGCGAGATCGCCGTGGTCGGCCAGCAAGGCATCGAGCGTGGCCAGCGCGTCGGCGTGGCGGCCCAGCCGGTTCAGGCTGAAGGCGCGGCAGTACAGGGCGGCCGGCTGGCCCGGGTCGATGGCCAGCGCGCGGTCGAAGCTGGCCACGGCCTCGTCGTCGCGCCCCAGTGCGCTGAGCGCGGTGCCGCGGTGGCACAGCGCGTCGACGTGGGCCGGCTCGGCCGCCAGCGCGGCATCGAGCGCGGCCAGGGCCTCGGTGTCCTTGCCGAGCTGCAGGCGGGTGGCGCCCAGGTTGACCAGCACCGAGGGCCGGCCGGGCACCAGCGCCAGCGCGGCTTCGAGCCGTTGCTCGGCTTCGGCGAAGCGGCCCGCCTCGAACAGCTGCACGCTGTCGAGGAAGAACGCACGCGCCTGGGCAAGGCTGTCTTCCATGGCCGTGGCCTCAAGGTGTGGCGCGCGCACCGGGCTCGCGCAGTGCCCATTGCAGCCACAGTAGCATGGCCAGCATGCACAGGGCCGAACCGGCCAGCGACCAGTGCACGCCGACCAGGCTACCGGTCAGCCCGACCGTGATGCCGCTGAACGCGCGCAAGCCCAGGGCCGACATGTTGAACAACCCGATAACCCGCCCGCGGATGGCCGGCGGCGCGTTCAGCTGCACCAGCGTCTGCGCCATGCTGCCGAACGACAGCTCGAACACACCGGCCGCGAACAGCAGCACCAGCGCCAGCGCATACGAGCTGGTGCCGGCGAACAGCGCGAGCGTGGTGCACCACAGCATCGCGCACCAGATGGCGGTGCGCGGGCCCACGCGCAGCAGGCCGCGCGTCTCCAGCAGCAGGCCGGCGAACAAGGCACCGGCGGCGTCGGCCGCGAGCAGCATGCTGTAGGTGGCGCCCGGGTCGCCGTGGCCAAGGTCCTGCGCAAAGCCCGGCATCTGTGCCTGGTAGCTGTTGCCGACGAAGAACGAGGCCGCGCCCGCCAGCCCGATCATCGACACCAGCAGCCGGTTGCCGGCGATGTCGCGCACGGTCTGCACGATGTCGCCCAGGCCGCGCACAGCGCGCTGCATCGCCTGCTGGCCGCTCGTGCGGAACCGTGGGCCGTACGGCGCCTTCCACAGCCACAGCAGCAGCGGCAGGTAGAACAGCGCGTTGAGCATGATGCCGTGCGTCGGCCCCAGCGTCAGCATCACCACGCCGCCAACGGCCGGGCCGACCAGCACGCCGAGGTAACGCGCCGTGGCGCTCAGGCGCACCGCACTGGGCAGCACCTCGCGCGGCACGATGTCGTGCAGCAGCACCTGGCCGCAGGTCTGCCACAGCACGCCGGCACAGCCGTGGATCACCAGCAGCACCATCGCATGCCACATCTGCAGCGAGTCGGTCACGAAGAAATAACCCCAGCCCAGCGATGCCGTCATGAACAGCAGCATGCCGGCCTGGATGATGCGGCGCGGATCGAACCGGTCGGCCAGCGCCCCCACCGGCACCGAGAACAGCAGGAACGGCAGCCAGTGCGACACCACGGCAAAACCGCCCAGCGCCGGCGACTGGAACTTCTGGAACGCGACCCAGTAGCTGATCACGTGCTCGATGTTGTCGGCCATCATCGCCACCAGGTAGGTGAAGAAGTAGGCCTGGAAGCCGCGGTGGCGCAGCGCGGCGAACGCGGGTGGGGCAGGCGGTGCGGGGGTTGGTGGAACGGGTGCCGGGTCGATGGAAGAAGTCATGCGGAGAGGTCAGATGTGGGGGCCGGCGCGGCGCTGCTCGCGCAGCATATAGAGATAGAGTCCTTCGACCTTCTCGCGCGCCCACGGTGTCTTGCGCAGCAGCTTCAGGCTCGACGCCACGCTGGGCTCGTGGGTGAAGCAGCGCAGCGGGATGCGCACGCCGAGTTCGGCCCAGCCGTAGTGGGCGGCCAGCGCGGTGACGATGGCCTCGAGTGTCAGGCCGTGCAGCGGATTGCGCGGCTGGGGTGGGGCCGGGGTTGGCGGCGTCATCGTTTCAGCTGCCGAGCGGTGGGGCCGTGGCGGTCAGCACTTCCTTCGCCACCTCGCCGCTGGCGTGGCCCAGCGATTCCAGCCGCACTGGCTGCGTGAGCTTCTCGGGCACCAGCAGCGCGTTCATGTCGGCCACCGTCATGATGCCCAGGCTCTCGGCCACCTGGGCGATCGTGCCGCCGGTGGCCAGTGCGGTCTTGGCGATCAGCGCGGCCTTCTCGTAGCCGATGATGGGGTTGAGCGCCGTCACCAGCGTCACCGATTCGGCCACGCGCTTTGCCAGCAATGCATGGTTGGCCTGGATGCCCTCGACGCAGTTGACCTGCAGCGTGCGGCAGGCGTTGGTCAGGTGCGTCAGGCTCTTGTGGATGGCGTAACCCATGATCGGCTCGAAGGCGTTCAGCTGCAGCTGGCCAGCTTCGGACGCCATCGTGATCGTCACGTCGTTGCCGATCACCTCGAACGCCACCTGGTTCATCACCTCGGGGATCACCGGGTTCACCTTGCCCGGCATGATCGACGAACCGGCCTGGCGCGCCGGCAGCTTGATGTCGCCGAAACCCGCCTGCGGCCCGCTCGACAGCAGGCGCAGGTCGTTGCAGATCTTGCTGAGCTTGCAGGCCACACGCTTCAGCACGCCCGACAGCTGCACGAAGGAGCCCGTGTCTTGCGTGGCCTCGATCAGGTTCTCGGCGCGCACCACCGGCACGCCGCTCACTTGCGCCAGCAGCGGGATCACCATCTCGGAGTAGCCGGCCGGCGCGTTGATGCCGGTGCCGATCGCGGTGGCGCCGAGGTTCACCTCGACGATCAGCGCGCGCGCCTCGCGCAGGCGCTGCTCGTCTTCGCCGATCATGATGGCGAAGGCCAGAAACTCCTGGCCCAGCGTCATCGGCACGGCATCCTGCAGCTGGGTGCGGCCGATCTTCAGCACGGTCTTGAATTCGAGCGCCTTGGCCTCGAAGGCCCCGCGCAGCGCGGCCATGGCCTTCAGCAGCTCCTCGATGCCGAACCAGGCGGCCACACGCAGCGACGTGGGGTAGACGTCGTTGGTGCTCTGCGAGGCGTTGACGTGGTCGTTCGGGTGCAGCGCGTCGTAGTGGCCCTTGGGGTGGCCCAGGTGTTCGAGCGCGCGGTTGGCGATGACCTCGTTGGCGTTCATGTTGGTCGAGGTGCCCGCGCCGCCCTGGATCACGTCGACCACGAACTGGTCGTGCAACTGGCCGGCGATCAGGTCGTCGCAGGCCCGCTGGATCGCATCCGCGCGGCGCTGATCGATCACGCCCAGGTTCAGGTTGGCCTGCGCCGCGGCCTTCTTCACGCAGGCCAGGGCCATCACCAGCTGCGGCATCGTCGCCACGGTCTGCCCCGAGATCGGAAAGTTGTCGACGGCCCGGGCGCTGTGCACGCCCCAGTAGGCATCGTGCGGAATGGCGAGTTCGCCGAGGAAGTCGTGTTCCTGGCGGGTGGGGGTGGCGGTGGTGATGGCGGTCATGGGCGGTTCCTGTTGGACGAGACGCGACGCCAGTGTGCCTTCAAATCCGGCGGTTGGCGCGGATTTGGCGGCCGGCGCCGATGCCGGCCAGGCATCCATTGGCCCGACGCATTCACACCCCGCTATGACACTGGGGAGGCCAGAATTGGCCTGCCGCCGGTCAGAATGCGCATGGTCGAGCCTGCCCCCTGAGACTGGTGGCTTCGGCCATCAGAGGCCTTTTGCGGCATACCGAGATGACGGGCCAGTTCGGAAGGCGTCATTCCTGCAGTGCGAACGCTCTGCGGGGTTTGGCATCTTTTTATTCAGCTGGCATCATCCAGGCATGGACAGGAATATGTTGTGTGACAGTACCTTACGCGACCATGCAGCGCCCAGATTACGCCGCACGCGCCGTTTTAGACGGCACGGCGTGCGGTCTACATTACGTAGGAAAACGGATCATGGACCGTACTCATTCTTGGGGCGAATGGTGTCGCAAGGCCTTCGAGAGAGCCTTTCTTTGGTTCCTGGTGTGGCTTGCAGTTGCGTTCATATCTGGCCCTCTTTTGAGCGAGGTTGCTGGCACATTTGTATGGGATGTACTAACGCCGGCAGTGGTTTTGCTATTGATTGTTCACATTAGTTTTCTCTGGCGGAAGAGACCACAACCATGATGCATGGAACCCTCGCAAGCTTGTCTTTGCGGACGCGCGGTAGCCTAACAGGCCGCTGCATCCGACCGCCTTCGGCGTCGGCTGAGCGGCGGCGTTAGGCCTCGGATTCACTCCTCTATATGTCCTCGCCCGCCATGTTTAGGTTCCGTTTGCGCCTCGCGTCAAAACAGCCAGGCAAGCTTGGTTTCCCGGAGCCGGAGGTCAAAGTTCAGGTGTCCGACCGCGTGACGTTCGAGGTCTTGCCTCGAAACGCGGAGACCCTTGATCGGGCTACCAACTTCCACATTGACGGCGTCGGCTTCCTGTCTGCGGACGAAGCAAGAGCGGCGTCCGAAGCGCTTCGGATACGTCTGCGACTGCTTAACGCCATCCTTGGACTTGGTCTGAACCGCCCCGGGTTTTGAGGAGGCTCCATTCTCTGAGAGGATTGAGCCATGAAGAAGTCGAACAAGTTCTCACCCGAGGTGCGTGAGCGCGCGGTGAGGATGGTGCAAGAGCACCGTGGGGAGTACCCGTCGTTGTGGGCGGCGGTCGAATCGATCGCACCGAAGATTGGGTGCGTGCCGCAGACGCTGCTGGAATGGGTCAAGCGTGTCGAGGTCGATTCAGGGACACGCGAAGGCGTCACGACCTCGGAGGCACAGCGGGTCAAGGACCTGGAACGCGAGGTCAAGGAACTGCGCCGGGCCAACGAGATCCTGAAGCTGGCCAGCGCGTTTTTCGCCCAGGCGGAGCTCGACCGCCGACTCAAGTCCTGATGGACTTCATTGACGAACACCGGGACACCCACGGGGTCGAGCCGATCTGCAAGGCTTTGCAGGTCGCCCCCTCGGGATACTGGCGGCATGCAGCACTGCGACGTGAGCCGCAACTGCGCTGCGCCAGGGCAATACGTGACGAGGCGCTGATGCCGCAGATCGAGCGCGTGTGGAGCGCCAACATGCAGGTCTATGGAGCAGACAAAGTCTGGCGACAGCTCGCGCGTGAAGGCACAACGGTTGCGCGCTGCACCGTGGAGCGCCTGATGCGCCGCCAGGGCCTGCGCGGGGTGATGCGAGGCAAGGTATTGCGCACGACGATCAGCGACGGGCGTGCGCCGTGTCCTCTGGATCGGGTCAACCGTCAGTTCCTGGCCGACCGGCCGAACCAGCTCTGGGTCTCCGACTTCACCTACGTGTCGACCTGGCAGGGCTGGCTGTACGTGGCCTTCGTCATCGACGTGTACGCACGACGCATCGTGGGTTGGCGCGTCAGCAGCTCCATGCGCGCGGACTTCGTGCTCGACGCCCTGGAGCAGGCGTTGTACGCCCGGCAACCCGAGCGTGATGGCACACTGACCCACCACTCGGACAGGGGCTCGCAATACGTCGGCATTCGCTACAGCGAGCGCTTGGCCGAGGCCGGCATTGAGCCCTCTGTGGGCAGCAAAGGCGACAGCTATGACAACGCTTTGGCGGAGACGATCAACGGCCTGTACAAGGCCGAACTGATCCACCGCAAGGCCCCGTGGAAGACCAAGGAATCGGTGGAGCTGGCGACCCTCGAATGGGTGTCTTGGTTTAACCACCACAGGCTTCTCGAGCCCATCGGGTACATCCCGCCGGCTGAAGCTGAGGCAAACTACTATCGGCAACTCGCCAGTCAAGTCTCCACGGTGGAGGCCTGACTTAAACCAACGGGCCTCCATGAAACCCGGGGCGGTTCAGTCTGAACATCCCAGTGGGCGACAAGATCTCCGGTCAGGTGTCACAGGAAATCAAGGACAAGCTGTCGACTGAACAAGGTGCAACTGTCGTGGACAGCGTTTGGGGTGCGGCTGTCTTCCCAGACGATGGTCTGCACTTTGAGTACGTGTTCACTGGCAACATCGATGTTCGTCCAAGTGATCCCACATACATTTTGGAAGGCCTCAAGATGCTTTGGAGCCTCAATGTCAGCCTCGATCAGCAATCAGAAGAGGCGTTGCATATTCTTTGCCTCGCGACGCAGGAGTCAACCGACAAGGCAGCCTTCCTGGCCAGCTACCTTGCGCTGGAGCAACTGGTGGAACGCCGACCGCGGAGTGAAGCCGCCCGAATAGTTCTGGAGCGGTTCCGACAAGAGTTGGCGACCTTAGGCGCCGATGATGCGCACGCGTTGAGCGCGGACGAGGCGAACTCGTTGGCAGGTGTCCTCGGTTCACTGCGAGAGGAATCGTTCCCCGCCGCTTTGAGCAGGCTCGGGAAGCGGATCGCTCAGCCGACTGACATCTGCGGGGTGCCAGTGCCCAAGTTTCTATCTGCCTGCATTGCTGCACGGAACAAGATTGCACACCATGCGGAGCCGGATACAACGATTCCTTTCGCCGACCTTGCAAAAGCGCTGCGGGAGTTTGTTCTCACGCTGATCTGGACGCGCAACAAACTACCCAACTTCAGTCTGCAAACCCCACCGTCTTCGGTCAGCATTCCGGCTGGAGGGCTGTCAATCAAAGTCATGTAGCGGCAGCGCGCTGGGGCCTAACGAGTAAGGATAGATAACGCGAAGCCGCGCTCTGGTCCGTTTGTTGGACGAGCCCGGTTGATGCGCCGCTGTTGCTACACCAGAAAATATGTTCCGGATGCCACCCGTTGTGGTGGCGCCGGATGCGCGCGCGGCCGGCGCGTCAGCGGATCAGGCGGGCGGTTTCGGTGTCTCGTGGCGCGCGACCTTGGGATTTCAGCGTCCCGTGGGCAGCGCAGCGCCAAACGGCAGCCGAGCCCTTCCCCAAGCGCCCGATGCAGACACTGTGCCGCCGAAGATCGGGCGCTTTACCTGTCGGGTGTGACCTCACAGGCCGGTGGCGGTGAGAGACCGGCCACCTCGTCGGGTGGGATACGTCGTCGCACTACCTGCATTTCTGCCCTGCAGCGGCACACCGGCTTGGCACGCTCAGCATCCATCGTCGCACTCACCGGCACTGGCGCTGGCTGGGCAGCACGCTGTCGCCATAGCGGGCCAGGTAAGGCTCAGCAAAGCGATCGATGAGGCTGGCCAGCGTGATCACCGCACACTTGCCCAGTCCAGAGTGAAGCGGCTCATCAGGGCGTCGATGCGCGCGCTGGCCTGCTCGGTGGTGTGGCCGGTCAGATGGGCGTAGACGTCAATCGTTTTGGGCTGCAGGCCCTTGAGCTTCAGGTGTTTGAGGTGGGACTGGTAGCGCTGGTCGAACTCGGCGCTAGTGCTGTTCATGGCGTGGTCTCCTGGGGCGGTACGTTGCACAATCACTCCGTCCGGATTGACGAGGTGAGAGATGCAGCGTAGATCGCATCAGGAACGCAGCGCGGAATGGCTCCGCGTAGCGGCTTCGTCCAACCATTCAATCGAGAGGACGTCACCCGGCAAGCCGGGCGCCACCTCTCATCTCAAACTTTGGCCAAAACAGATCGACTTGCATATGCAGACACTTCTTCCTGAATTGCAGGCGCTCGAAGTTGAACTTCATCAACCGGCCGTGCGCCGCAATGCCACTCGTCTACGCGAGCTTCTTCATACAGAATTTCACGAGGTCGGTCGCTCGGGCCGATACTACGACTACCCTGCGATCCTGGCGCTCTTGTCTGAGCAGGAGGCCTCGCCCTCGGTTGTTTCAAGTGCCTTTTCTCTCTGTCGTGCCGCACCTGATGCCGCACTACTAACCTACCGATCGGCGCATCAGCAGGAAGATGGGGGGCTTACAAACCATACCTTGCGCTGCTCCCTATGGGTTCGGGTCGGAGGCATGTGGCAGTTGCGTTATCACCAGGGCACGCCAGCCGCACAGATCTGGTAGGCATCAACGATGCTCTCTTTCATCACCTCCATATTCTCGGTTCGGCACAGCCCTCCGCAGACCTTTCGCTTCGGCCGCCAGCCTAAGGCGAATGGCACTTTCACCAGGGTTAGGGTTGGGGCCGTCGCTTTCGCATGCGCAGCTCCATGCGCCCGGGTCGATGTCCCACCTTGCTTTGGGCGATCAGCATAAGTAGTTGTGAGTCGCGACCAGCATCACGAAAGTCGGTGATGCGCGAGCTGTTCTGCGCCATCAGCACATCCACGCCTGCGGCCATCCTCTCAAAGCGACCGCAGAAACGCCAGTAGCGCCGCACGGTCCGCCGTGGAGAGCGCCATGAAACGCTGCCGCGCACGCTCGCCCTCACCGCCGTGCCATAGCACCGCTTCGGTCAGATTGCGGGCACGCCCGTCGTGGAGGTAGCCGACCTTGCCGGCGGTGCCCATGGCCCGGTCTGCGTAGCCGATGCCCCATAGCGGCGCGGTGCGCCACAGGCTGCCCGTGGCCTTGCCTTCCACATAGCCGTCGGCCAGGCCCGTGCCCATGTCGTGCAGCAGCAGGTCGGTGTAGGGCTTGATAGTCTGGCTGCGCAGTTCGGCCAGCAAGTGGCCCGGGCCGGTCTTCATCTCAGTTGCGTGGCAGGCCGTGCAGCGCATGCTCTGGAAGAGTTGGGATCCGAGCGCTACCTGCGCCGGATTCACATCCAGATCGGGCAACGGCGCCACACCCTTCGGAAATCCGCTGCTGATGCTGCGCTGCGCCGGCACGGCCAGCAGCGCCAGGTAGCGCGCAACCGATTGCAGATCGGCCTCCGAGATGCCGCGCTCGCCCTTCGCCGCGCAGCCTGCCGGGCCGGCCAGGCAATCGCGGCTCGGGTAGATCGGCGAGGTCACCGACATGTCCTGCAGCAAGGCTGACGCCGCCTGGTGGCGCAGGCTGGCTTTCGATGCCTTCCAGCCGAAGCGGCCCAGGCGCACGGCGCCGGTTTCCGGGTCGATCACGTAGTTCGCCTGACCCCTGACACCGTCTTCATCGGGTGCGGCCCGCACGCGCGCCAGGATGTCGACCTCGGGCACGGCTTCGAGCAGGCCGGTCCCGAGCATGGGCTGGGCTAAGCGCAGAGAAAAGATCTGCGGCACCGGGCCGTCGAACGCGAGCCTGGGCTTGCGCAACTCCACCGGTGTGCCGTCCGCGAGTTGGATGGTCTGGGTGTCGAAGCCAGCGACGCGCACGCCGTTGCCCCAGTCCTGCGGCGTGCCGTTGGCCGAGCGCGCATTCATCTGCACCGCCACGCCATAACGCGTGTCCGGCAACTGCTGCCCTGTGGCGTCCAGCATCGCGGTGCGCACCGACATCGTGTCCAACCGCTGGTTCAATCCCGCAGGCGCCGGGCTGCGGCCGTTGTTGACGTGGCAGCCGATGCACGCGGACTGGTTGAAGCGCTGCCCTTGCAGGCCGACCGCCCCGGTGTAGCGGTCGTTGCCCGGCTCGTTGTGGTCGCCGGTGAAGAAGTTGGTGTGGATCAGCCGGCGGCCCTCGACGAACCGCTGCATGTTCTGCATGCCGATGTTGGTGAACGGTTGCTGGAACATGAAGCTGCCGTTGTCGGCATAGTCATACGACACCGAGCCCGTGCCGCCTTGCAGCGTCTCCACCGGCAAGGGCCACGAGTTCAGCCGCGGTTGAATGCCGTACCAGGGCCGCACACCCGTGCCCACCACGTAGACCCACTCGTTCGCGTAGTAGCGCAGGCCACCATCGTCGCCCACGGCGGCCATCGCCTCCTTGGTGGAGAAGAAGGACGGCGAGACCTCGATCACATCGCCCACCACCAGCGCACGGCTGGGCACGTTCTTGCCGTTCGGCAAACCATTGGCGCCGATGTCGTCGTGGCCCGGGTAGGCGTTGACCGTGAGGCTGCAGCCGTTGTTGAGCTGGTTGGCACTGGCCAGCTTGCCGTTCGGCGGGTATGGCACCGAAGGGCAGATGGTGAGGTTGCGGTCCACCAGTTCGCCGGGGTTCATCCAGCCATAGCCGGTGACGCCGGGCCGGTCGAAGGCGCGGAACCAGGCCACGCCGCCGGGCAACTGCGCCTGCGGGAAGTACTGGTTGACCTTGAGGACCGGCCTGGTCACGCCCGCCACGCGGCTGTTGTCGATGATCTCGAAACCCCAGGTGCGGTTCTTGAAGTAGTTGGCGACGAAGGTCAGGTAGTTGCCCGGCCCCTTGTCCACGGGCAGGCCGTTGGCGTCGACGGTCTCGTTGGGCCCGTAGCCGATCTCGTTCCACTCCTCGCCGCGCTCGCGGCCATGGCGTGCCAGGCCACGCACACCAAAGCGCGTGACCAGCGTGCCATCGGCCAGCGCGAACTGCGTCGTCTCCAGCGGCTCTTGCGACGTGGGCAATGGCACCATGCCACTGCCGCTGGCCGGGAAGGCCAGGGGCGACGTGGTGAGCGTGGCCATCGAGTTGTCGGAGCCCGGTGTCTTGAACTCCACCTCGAACAGCGAGTAGCCGTAGGCGGTTGCGCGCGCCACGCCTTGCAGGCGGATGTAGCGGGCATTCGCGCCGAGGTTGTAGAACTCCTCGGTGCCGCCCGAGCCCCTGGTCACATAGCGCAGCTGCGTCCACTTCTGGCCGTCGTCCGACGTCTGCAGCGCGTACTCCTTGCCGTACGCGTTTTCCCAGACCAGCTTCATCGCGCCGACCTGCGTCTTGACGCCGAAGTCGAACTGGATCCAGGCCCCGTCCTCGGGCTTGCTCGACCAGCGCGTCGTGGGGTTACCGTCGATGGTGAGCGTGGCGGGCATGCCACCGTTTTCCAGCGCCGACGAGGTGGCGGTCACGGGCTTGATCGCCACGCCCGGCTTGCCCAGGTCGATGGGCGACGGGTTGGGTGTAGGCGTCGGGTCCGGCGTCGGGGTCGGCGTTGGAGCGGGATCCGTGGATGTGCCCGAGAAGGCTTGTATCTCGAAGATCGAATAGCCGTAGCCCGACGATCGCGTGACGCCCTGCATGCGCAGGTAGCGCCCCTGGCCGTTCAAGTGCGTCCAGTCTTCGATGCCACCCTGGCTGTTGTCGACGGTCTTGATCGTCGTCCAGTTCGAGCTGTCGTTGGAGACCTGCAGCAGGTATTGCGCGGCGTGCGCACGTTCCCAATCGATGCGCACGCGGCTGATGGTCACGATCTTGCCGTAGTCGAGCGTCAAGGACTGGTTGTCCGTGAAGCCGCTGCTCCACCGGGTGTTCTCGTCATGATCGACGGCGGCTGCTGCGGACAGGTCGCCCCGCTCGGATGCGCTGGCGGTGGCGGCGACTGGAGTCAACGCCGTGTCGGTGCCGACCACGGCAGCCTTGGCGTGGGCGATGCTCGCGCCGTCGTTCGCACTGGTGGCCTCAACGGCATCGGGAGCTGTGCCACCTCCACCGCATGCGGCCAGCAGCATCGCCAGTGCGCCGTGCAACGCCAACGTCGAACCATTGCGCAAGACGCGCAGTGCCTGGATTTTCATGGGGGACCTCGCCTGTGTGAGCATGTTGTGTTTCTTGTGAAGACGCACAGCTCGGACGAGTGCAGGATCGTGGGATCCCGGCAACCCAGCTACCCGGTTGAATGATTCAACGGAGGGCCTGAAGCTTTGCGTCGCCGACTTTCGTCGGGTTTGCCAATGTCCGTGAAATATTACCAGATCAAAATCACACGAAGCAAATGTTGTCTGGTAGATGTAAGGACCACGAAGACGGGATGGTCGGCGACCTCGCGCGGTTGACGATGCTAAAGGGCCATCGAAGGCCGCTCGGCCATCGCGGCTCGCCAACGCTGAAGGTGCAGGTGCTGCTCGGTCGGCTTGACCTTCACGATGCGCGCGAAATCGACCGCTACGACTGCGGTGATATCGGCAACGCTGAAGCCCTCGGTGGCGATGAACTTCCGGTCGGACAGCCGCTCGTTCAGCGTGACGAAGAACTGCTGCACTCTGGCCAGTCCGCGCTGCGCCAGCTCTGCAATCTGCGGATAGTCCACCGGCCCGGGCAATGCGCGGTTGACCAGCGCAGGCGTGCTGTTGCGCAGTGCATCGGCGATGGCCATCAGTCCTTCGAACTCGATGCGCCAGTTCCAGCTTGCAATCTCCGCGCGCTCGGCCGGTGTCACGCCCAGAAGGGGCGGTTGCGGATAACGTGCATCGATGTAAGCCGCAATGGCGGCGTTGTCGGTCAGCAGCAGACCATCGTCGGTGCGCAGAGCCGGCACCGTACACAAGGGGTTGATCTTGCGATAGGCCTCGCCCAGCTGTTCGTTGTTGCGCAGGTCGACCAGGACGGTCTCGTGCGCCAGGCCCTTTTCTGCCAGCAGGATGCGGGCGCGGCGTGGACTGGGCGCCGTGCTGGCGTCGTAGAGCGTGATCATGGTCGATGCCTGTCAGTCCGCGCGCTCGTACAGCGTAACGACGCAGGCGCCGCCCAGTCCCAGGTTGTGCTGCAGCGCAAGTCGCGCGCCTTGCACCTGGCGTCGTTCAGCGGCTCCGCGCAGCTGCAGCGTCAGTTCGTAGCACTGCGCCAGTCCGGTTGCGCCGAGCGGGTGGCCCTTGGAGAGCAATCCGCCGGAAGGATTGGTCACGACCTTGCCGCCGTAGGTGTTGTCGCCATCGAGGATGAAGCGTTCGGCGCCGCCTTCTTCGCACAGGCCGAGCGCCTCGTAGGTGATGAGTTCGTTCTGCGCAAAACAATCGTGCAGCTCCACCACATCGATGTCGCTGGGGCCGACGCCGGCTGCGGCATAGACCTTGGCCGCTGCCTGGCGCGCCATGTCGTAGCCGACCACGTCGCGCATGTCGTTGGTGTCGAAGGTCGACGGCCGGTCGGTCGTCATCGCCTGGGCGCGGATGCGCACTGCGGTCGAGATGCCATGACGCTTTGCGAAGTCTTCGGAGCACAGCACGGCAGCCGCGGCGCCGCAGGTGGGTGGGCAGGCCATCAGCCGCGTCATCACGCCGGGCCAGATCTCGGGCGACGCCATCACATCGTCGACGCTCAACTCCGTGCGGAACAGTGCGAGTGGGTTGTTCACCGCATGGCGACTCGCCTTGGCACGTACCGCGGCAAAGGTCGACAGCCTGGTGCCGAAGCGCTGCATGTGCTCCTGCCCGGCTCCGCCGAAGTAGCGCAGCGCCATCGGGATGTCTTCATGGCCGACCAGCCGCGTCGTGGCATCGTCGAAGGGCTGGAACGGCGTCGGCTGGTTCGGGAACACAGCGCCGAGCGCGCCGGGCTTCATCTGTTCAAAGCCGAGGGCCAGCACGCACTCGGCCGCGCCGCTTTCGATGGCTTGTCGGGCGAGGTACAGCGCGGTCGATCCGGTCGAGCAGTTGTTGTTGACGTTGAAGATGGGCATGCCGGTCATGCCGACTTCGTACAGCGCGCGCTGGCCTGCGGTGGAGTCGCCGTAGACGAAGCCGACGTAGGCCTGTTGCATGTCGTCGAGGGTGAGGCCGGCATCGGCCAGCGCATCGCGCGTGGCCTGCGCGGCGGTCTGCGGATAGTCGTCGCCCGCGCCGGGCTTGCTGAACTTCGTCATGCCGACGCCGGCGATACAGGTGCGATGGGTGCTCATGGTCTGTCTCCTTGTGGTGGGATGTCTCAACGGGGTCAAGTGGGCGGCGGCTTCGTGACGCCCGGGTGCTTCGAAATCCAGGCCAGGTCTTCCGGCCGGGACAGCAGCGTCAAGGTGCGCCAGAAGGCTTCGATGTCCGCCTGCGGGCAGTCCAGGTGTGCCTTTCGGATCACGGCGAACTGACGCGCCGTGGACGCGGTCAGCAACGTGGTTCCCTTGTCGGTCACGTAGTGGCGACGCACGCGGCGGTCGTCCAGGCAATAGCGCTGTTCCAGAAACCCCTGCGCCACGATCTGCTGCATCGTGCGCGAGAGGGCCTGGTTGGAAATGCGCAACATGGTCATCAGCTCACCGACGGTGATGCCGGGGCTCAACTGCGAGAAATAGAGCACCCGGTGATGTGGTCGACCCAGGCCATGCTGCGCCAGCAACTGGTCGGACGCGTCGGCCATCTCCATGTGCGCGAAGAAGACCAGCTCCAGCGTGCGATGCAGCGCGGCGTCGGTGGCGCGCCAGTCTCCCCGTGCCTTGGCGGGGGAAGTGGGGGCGATGGTGTCAGCGGTCATGGCGCGAAGAGCTCGAACAGGAGGCTAAGAAGTCGACAGGGGCGTCGAACGTGGGACAGAAGGTGCAGCCTGTGGGGGTGTCTGCAGTGCGGTCAGCCAGGGCAGGTCAGCCACCACGGTCGCCGGCTCCGCTTCGAGCTCGGAGCGCACCAGACTGTTCCAGCGATTGAACCAGCCCAAGGCTGAAATAACCGTCACCAGTTCGACCAGTTCTTCTTCATCGAAGCACGCTCGCGCAGCCGCGAATGCCGCATCGCGGCGGGCATGTGCATCGACGTCCAGCGCACTGGCCGCCACGTTGGCAAGGGCCAGCGCTGCACGCTCACGCGGCGTGTACTGCGCGCTCGTGGCCTGCCGGTCGAGTTCGACAAGCTTGGGCAAGGCCACACCGAGATGGAGCGCAGCATGCGCCACGTGGGCCGCGCTGTACCCGCATCCCGCAACGCGGCTGGCCTCGCAGGCGACCAGGAAGCGCAGCCCCTCGTCCAGCCGCCCCGGTCCGCGCAAGGCCACCTGCACCAGTTCGAGCACGGCAGGCAGCAACGCGGGTTTGCGCGCCATGGTCAACAGCGCGTTCGGCCGGTAACCGAGAAAGCCGACAAGCGCCTGCAGGCGCTCGGGCGCTTCGCCCTGGGTCAGGTCGGACAGCGGCGTGAGGTAGGCAGTCATAGGGAGGCTCGTGCGGTTGGTGGTACGTCAGATCGTTCGCCCGGCATGCTTCCAGGCTTCATCCCGCAGGGTACGCTTGAGCACCTTGCCGACGGCACTGCGCGGCAACTCGATGCGCAGCTCAAACTCCTTGGGCACCTTGATCGGCCCGAGCCGTTCGCGGCAGAGCTGGGCGAGCGCTTCCACCGCGACAGTGCGCCCCGGCTTGGGCTCGACGAAGGCCTTGACCTTCTCGCCCCACTTGTCGTCGGGCACGCCGATCACCACGCAATCCTGCACGTCGTCGTGGCTCCAGATCACCTGTTCGATCTCCGACGGGTAGATGTTGAAGCCGCCAGAGATGATCAGGTCGCGCTTGCGGTCGACGATGTAGTGGTAGCCGTCCGCATCGCGGTAACCGATGTCGCTGGTGTGGTGCCATCCGAAGCGCGAAGCTTCCGCCGTGGCTTCGGGGTTCTTGTAGTAGCCGCCCATGACCAGCGGGCCGCGCACGACGATTTCGCCGCGCTCGCCATCGGGCACCAACCGGCCTTCGTCGTCCATGATGGCGACGTTGGCCAGCAGTGTGGAGCGGCCGCAGCTGGCCAGCCGGCCGGGTGCTTCTGCCAAGGCCTGTGCATGCTCGCGCGGGCTCATCGCGGTACACAGCATGGGCGCCTCGGCCTGGCCGAAGGTCTGCGCCATGACGGGGCCGAACACCTCCATCGCCTCGCGCAGCTTGTCGACCGACATGGGTGCCGCCGCGTAGATCAGGTAGTCGAGCGAGCTGTAGTCGTGCGTGCGGACCTCGGGGTCCGCCAGCAGCATGTAGATGGCGGTCGGCGGCAGGAACAGATGCGTGACCTGGTGTTCTTCGATCGCCGCGGGCACGCGCTCGGCCGAGAAGCCCGGCAGGATGACGAAGGTCGCCCCGACGGCCATCAGCATCAGCGCAACGCCGCCGGCGGCGTGCGTCATCGGTGCGACGACCAGGTTCACCGGCGGCCGTTGCACAGGGAACGCGGTGATGATGTTGGCGATCATCGCCTGCCAGGTGGTGTGGGTCCAGATCGCGCCTTTCGAGAGGCCGGTCGTGCCGCCGGTCGGGAACACCGCCGTCACGCTGTCTGCATCGAGCGCGATGTCCGGCGGGCAAACGGCATCGACATCGCGCATGCGCGCCTCCAGATCTTGCGGGCCATCGCCGTCGATGCGAATCGCGTGGCGCAGGCCCGGCGCTTCGGCAAGGTATGCGTTCACCTTGTCCTGCAGCGACGAGTGATAGAGCAGCAGCTCGACATCGAAGCTGCGCAGGATGTGGCAGTTTTCTTCGAGACCGTTCTTCGCGTTCAACGGCACCCACGCGGCGCCGGCGCGTGCCATCCCCAGCATGCATTCGAAGGCCCGCCCGAGGTTCGGCGAAAACACCGCCACCTTGGTGCCGGGCACACAGCCCAGTGCGATCAGCACATTGGCGATGCGGTGCGTCGTGGCATGCGACTCGCCATAGGTCGTGCGACAGAGGTCGTCGATCAGGAAGGGATGGTCCGGGTGCATGGCGGCACGGCGGTCGAAGAAGTCGATCAGTCGCATGGGAGGTGCTCGATGTGAATGGATGGGTGCACGGCAGATCAGCCGACGTGCGCAGACAGCCCCGACAGCATGTCGTCCAGGGCATCGCCGATGTCGTCCGTGCCGCCGTTCCAGGTGTTGCGGCCGCTGTCGAGCAGCGCGTAGCGGTCGGCCAGCTGCCGCGGCACGTGCAGGTTCTGTTCGACCAGCAGGATGCCCATGCCGGCATCGCGGATCTCGGCGATGGCCTTGACGATCAGCGCGACGATGACTGGCGCCAGGCCCTCGGTCGGCTCGTCGAGCAGCAGATAGCGCGGGTTGGTCATCAAGGCGCGGCCGATGGCCAGCATTTGCTGCTCGCCGCCGGACAACGACGTTCCCTGCGCGCGACGGCGCTCGTGCAGCCGCGGGAAGAGCGCATGGACGCGCTCCAGCGTCCACGGCCCCGGACCATGCGAGAGCGCTGCCAGTTGCAGGTTCTCGTCGGAGCTGAGGCCGCTGAAGATCTGCCGGTCTTCCGGCACGAAGGCCACCCCCTGCCGGCTCAGTTGCTCGGGCGACAGGGTGCTCACGTCGCGGCCGTCCAGCCAGCGGCTGCCGCCGCGCAGCCGCATCTGGCCCATCAACGCTTTCAGGGTCGTGCTCTTGCCGGCGCCATTGCGCCCGACCAGCGCCGTGACGTGGCCGGGCCGCACCGCCAGCGAGACGCCGTGCAAGGCCTGGGCCTTGCCGTAGGCGGCTTCGGCTTCGCGCAGTTCAAGCATGGGGCACCTCGCGGCTGTCTGCATTGCCGAGATAGGCGCGCCGCACCCGCTCGTCGCAGCGCACGGCATCTGGCGTGCCGCGGGTCAGGATCTCACCAGCCATCATCACCACGACCTCGTCCGACACCCGCATCACCACATCCATGTTGTGCTCCACGAGCAGCACGGTCCGCCCCTTTCGCACACGCTCGATCAAGGCAGCCGTGCCCTGGATCTCGGACTGGCCGACGCCTGCGAGGGGTTCGTCGAGCAGCAGCACCGGTGGATCGGACATCAGCGCCAGACCCAGCTCCACGGCGCGCTGCCGGCCATGGCTGAGCACGGCGGCGGGCAGGTCCAGTGCGTCGTCCAGTCCCACCAGTGCGGCCACTTCGCGCGCCCGGTCTTCGAGGCGCGGCCATGCTTTCACGCTGCGCCAGAAAGGCTGCAGATGGAAGGCCATCGGCTGTGCCGCGAGCCGCAGGTTCTCGAGCACGGTCATCTCCGGAAAGATGTTGATGATCTGAAAGCTGCGGCCCAGGCCCAGCCGCGCACGGCGATGGATCGGCTCGGCCGTGATGTCGCGGCCGTGCAGCGTCACGCTGCCGGTGGCCAGTGCGAGCCGTCCACTCAGTGCATTCAGCAGCGTGGTCTTGCCGGCACCGTTCGGGCCGATCAAGGCGAGCGTTTTGCCGGTCTGCAGTTCGAGGCTGACGTTCGACAAGGCCGTGAAGTCGCCAAAACGCACGCTGATACCGTGGCAGGCGATGGCCGACGGCGCCGCATCGGACCGGGCGGCGGGCGTGGCGTCGCTCGCGGTGGCGGCTGCAGCACCGGGAATCCTGATCGAGCCGTTCATCACGCCCGCCTCCAGCGACGCAACACCACACCGGCCAGGCCCTTCGGCATGAAGATCGTGCCGATGATGAAGATCGCGCCCAGCAAGCCGTACCAATGGTCCGTATAGGCGGCCAGCACTTCCTTGAGCACCTCGAAGAACGCGACGCCGAGGATCGGGCCGAGCAAGGTGCCGCTGCCGCCGAGCAAGGTCATGATCAGCACATCGCCCGAGAGTTTCCAGCTCAACAATTGAGGGCTGGTGTACATCATCAAGGAAGCAAGCAGCGCACCCGCGAGGCCGGACACCGCCCCCGACAGAGCCATGGCCGCAAGCCGCAGGCGGCCGACATCGAGCCCCAGTTGTTCCAGCCGCACCGGGTTCTGCCGGAGCCCTTGCAACGCCTGACCCAGGGGCGAGCGCCGCAGCACCGCCACGCCGAGAATCATCGCGACGAACAGCGCGAGAACGATCCACACGAAGTTGCCGTTGGCGAAGAAATCGATCGCCATGAAGCTGGGCCGCGGGATGCCGGCGATGCCGTCGACGCCGCCGGACAGATCACGCAGGCGCGTCAACATGACGATCGAGACCAGCTCGGCCAGCATGAGCGTGAGCAGCGAAAAGTACAGGCCCGTGACGCGGCGTCCGATCAATGCGACCGCGATGCCTGCCAGGCCGCCGAAGACCGTGGCGGCGACCAGCCCGACGCTGAAAGGAAGCCCGAAGCGCAGCATGGCCCAGGTCGCGCCGTAGGCCCCCAGGCCGAAGTACGCCGCGTGCCCGAACGACAGAATGCCCGCCGTGCCGAAGGCCAGGTCGTAGCCGATCGCGAAGATGGCCCACACCATGATGAGGCTCAGCATGTAGACGATGCCGTCGTCGCGCACCGTGAACGCAAGCACCGCGCACAGCGCCGCCGCGGCAAGGCTGAAGCGCAGGTCGACGGTGGCCAGCGGCAGGCGCCGCATCAC
The DNA here is from genome assembly GCA_965279475.1 of Pseudorhodoferax sp. GTDB lineage: Bacteria > Pseudomonadota > Gammaproteobacteria > Burkholderiales > Burkholderiaceae_C > Pseudorhodoferax. Next base: position 3,624,181 of record CBDIIA010000003.1, on the reverse strand, counting down.
GCCGGGCTGGTCAACTGGCGTGTCTCGTGGCTTGTTCATGCGAGCCGTTCCTTCTTGCTGAACAGGCCCTGAGGGCGCAGCAGCAGCGTGGCGATCAAGACGCTGTAGGTCAGGATGTCGATCCACTCCGGCAGCCACTGCTGGCCGTAGGCCCGGGTCATGCCGATCAACAGCGCGCCCAGTACGGCGCCGCGGATGTTGCCGAGGCCACCGAGAATCACCACGATGAAGCAATCCAGGATGATGGTCGTGCCCATCTGCAACTGGATCGGCAGCATCGGCCCCGCCACCGCGCCGGCGAGGCCCGCCAGCGCCGCGCCGGCAGCGAAGACCGCCGTGCGGACCGTGTTGACCTTGACCCCGAGGCTGGCCGCCATGGTCGGGTTGACGCTGCAGGCGCGCACGACCAGGCCGAGGCGCGAGCGCTCGATGCCGAGCAGCAGCAGCGCGATCATCGCCGCGCCCAGCACGATCACGAAGAGCCGGTATCTGGCGAAGATCGTGCCCAGCCATTCGACGCCGCCAGCCAGTGCCGCCGGCGTCGCGATGTTGCGGCCGTTCAGTCCCCACAGCACATGCACCGCCTCTTCGATGACGAGGATCATCCCGAAGGTGATCAGCAGCTGGAACTCGTGCGGCATCGAGTAGATCGGCCGCAACAGCCAGCGCTCGGTCAGCGCGCCGATCAACGCCATGCCCAGCGGCGCGATGAGCAGCGCGAGCCAGAAGCTGCCCGTGCTCGCGCTGACCTGGTAGGCCAGATAGGCGCCGAACATGTACAGCGCGCCGTGCGCGAAGTTGATGATGCGCAGCATCCCGAAGATGAGCGTCAGTCCTGCCGCGAGCAAGAAGAGCAGCATCGAGATGCTCAAGCCGATCACAAAGGTCGACATGGTCGTGGTGGCTCGCGGTGGATCGCAGCGCGCCGGTTCAGGGGCAGGGTTTGAACAGCTCGGCGGCGGTGAACTGCTCGGTCACCTTCATGGTCACGGGTGCGTTGGTGCCGGGCTGCGCCAGGCCGAACAGGCCGACCTGGGACGCCTGGTTGTCGCAGGCCCGCATGGTCTTCTCGCCCTCGACGGAATCCTTGCGCACGCTGCTGCGGAAAGCATCGACCCACTTCTCCTTGTCCCACACGCCGGTGCTCTCGACGACGTCGAGCCACCAGCTCATGCCGTCGTAGGCTTCGCCGGCGTACTGGCTCGGCAGTTCCTTGTACTTGGCCTTGTACGCCTCGACGAAGCGCTTGTTGCGCGGCGAGTTCTGCGAGTAGTGATAGCGCAGCGTGGAGTTCACGCCGACCGAACCTGCCGGTCCGACGGCCAGGCCCAAGGTTTCATCCATGAGCATGGTCCCCATCACCCGCATCTTCTGCGGCAGGCCGACATCGGCACCCTGCTTCAGCGAAGTGACGACATCGCCACCGACGACCAGCAGCATCAGGCTGTCGGCGCCAGACTTCATGGCCTTGTCGAGCAGCACCGCATAGTCCTTGGTGCCGATCGGCGCCAGGTCGACGCCGATCACCTGGATGCCCTTGCTCTCGAAATCGAGCTTGAGCGCGGCCCACATGTCGCGGCCCACCTGGTAGTCGGCGACGATGGCGTACATCTTCTTGGCGCCCTGCCGCTTGGCGAATTCGCCGATCATCCTGTTCTCCATCGCGACCGTGTTGGAGGTGCGGAAGGCGTAGCGCGTCTTGTCGGTGCCGGTGATGCGATCGTCCGCCGACAGGGTGATGATCTGCGGCACCTTGCGCTGCTCGGTCAGCTTCATCATCGCGAGCGTCGAACCTGAACTGACTTCTCCGAACACCGTCTGCACGTCGCGGGACAAGGCCCGCGTCGTCTTCTGCACGGCCACTTGCGAGGAGGTCTCGGTGTCGTCCCAGCTGATCTCGATCGGCTTGCCGAGCACGCGCGACTGGCGCTCCTCGATCGCGATCGTCACGCCGCGTCGCATGTTCTCGCCGACGACACCGAAGGCCCCGCTCAGCGGCACGATGCCGGCAATGCGAAAGACATCCTGTGCAGCGGCGGGCATCGCCGCAGTCAGGGCACTGCAAACCAGAGCGGCAGCGATCGTCCTGCTGCTAAACAGCTTTTTCATGTTTGTCTCCTATGGGTCTTATGGTCGAAAAACGCCGCCGGGCTTAGATCCGCTTGGACAATAGGCCAACAACGTTGAGATAAATGTAGAGCGCGGTGCCGACGGTGCATACAGGGTTTTCACCATGCCCGGACCTGGCGGCGCCCACCCGTGAACCCATCGATGTCTTCGCCAGTCGATGGCGATCACAGTCGCGCCTTTCTGATCTGCCAGCGTGGCAGACTTCTTCTCAACCGGCGAAAGGCTGCGAGCGCTGGCCATCATGGCCGCTGGGTTCGTGGGCCGTGGACCTGTCGTGCGGAGTGGTCGCGGTCCAGCGTGCCCGCAAACCGTGCCGGCCGGGTGAACAGCCCCTAGGCTTGGATGTCGCCCACCGACAGCCGCTCGAAGAGGAGACCCGGGCCGGCATCGGCGTCGGCAGCGCTGCAGACCAGCCAGCTGCCCGCGATCGCCTGGCCCTGGCCGCTCTGCAACCACGGCAACGCAGGCGCATCGACCAGGCGTTCGCCCAGCAACATCGCAACCGTACCCGGATCGGGCCGCGCATCGCAGGTGTGGACCCGCAGCCGCGGCTGCATATGCAGGGCTGCGCAGGCGTGCAGGCGGCAGACCCAGCGCGACAGATGGCGCAGCGACGGGCGCATTGCATGGCTGGCCGGCGTGGGTTCGCGCAGCAGGCGCTGGTAGGGCGCGCTGTCGAGCACCGCGGCATCGCGCAGGCCGTACAGCGTCAGGTAGCGGGGCATGGCGGATGGTTGCGCTTCCGCCTGTGCATACCGCAGGCCCCACAGGATGCCGGGCACCGTGCAGCGTTCGGGCACGTGTTCGTCCGCATGCCAGGCGTTGTAGGCGTCCTCGTGTTCGGGCGCGACGTCGTTCCACAGCGCGAGCAGCGCCGTCGCCTGCTCAAGCATGGTCGGCCTCCGGGCGCAGCAGCACCTTGCTCGCGGCCTTGCCGTGCGCCAGCGCAAAACCCTCGTGCGCGCGCGACAGCGGCAGCACGTGGCTGACCATCGGCGCCATCAGCGGGCCGATCTCGCCCATCAGGGCCAGCGCGTCGGTCCAGTCCGACTCGGGCGGGCGGAACGAGCCGCGCAACTGCTGCTGCCGGCGCACCAACGTCGTCAGGTCCAGCGACAGCGGGCGCGCGTGGATGCCGGTCACGACCACGATGCCGTTGCGGCGCAGCAGCGGCAGCGCCTCGGTGATCGTCTCGGGCACACCCGTGGCCTCGAACACCAGGTCGAAGGGCTGGCCCTGGGTGTAGGGCGCCGTGGCCTCGGCCAGCGACTGCCCGGCGACGTCGCCCAGGGCGTCGAAGCCCATCCTGCGCAGCGCGTCGAAGCGCGGCGCATCGTCGCGCCCGGTCACGACGACCTGCGCCGCACCGGCGCGGCGCGCCAGCACGGCGATGCCCTGGCCGATGGTGCCCGGCCCCATCACCAGCACGCGCAGGCCCTGCACGCTGCCGGCGATGCGCAGCGCCTGCATCGCGATCGACAGCGGCTCGGTCAGTGCCGCGAGTTCATCACCGACGCCGTCCGGCACTGCGACGCAGTTGCGCAGCGGCACACGCACCCAGGGCGCGAAGGCGCCGTCCTGCGTCATGCCGATGCCGGTGCGGCGTTCGCAGGCGTCGTGGTCACCGGCCAGGCAGAAGTTGCAGCTGCCGCAGGTGACCGACGGCCGCACGACCACGCGGCGGCCGGCCAGCGGCCCGCTCTGCGCCACGCCGACGAACTCGTGGCCGATGGTGACCGGCAGGCTGGCGGTGATGAAGGCGTAGCTGGGCGTCCAGTCGTCCACGTGCAGGTCGCTGCCGCAGATGCCGGTGGCGATCACGCGCACCAGGGTTTCGTCGGCCGACCGGACCACGGGGACCGGCACGTCGACGAGTTCGAGGCCGGCAGCGGCCTGGGTCTTGCGGAGGGCTTGCATGGTGTGGGCGCTGTGGATGCAGGTGGGCAGGCAAAGGGCTATTCGAGCGTGATGCCGACCTTCTGGATGATCGCGCCCCACTTGCGGCCTTCGCCGTCGATGAAGGCCTTGAAGTCGGCCGCGGAGCCGCCGCCGATCACCAGGCCTTGCGCCATCAGCTGTGCGCGCACGCCCGGGTCCTTCAGCGCGGCGTTGACGTCGGCATTGATGCGCGCCACCACCTCGGGCGGCGTGCCGGCGGCGGTGAACAGGCCGTTCCAGGCCAGCGCCTCGAAGCCGGGGTAGCCCGATTCGGCGACGGTCGGCAGATCGGCCATGCCTTCGGTGCGCTGCGCGCCGGTGGACGCGATCAGCTTCACGCGTTTGCCCTGGATGAGCGGCAGCAACGCCGGCGCCACGGTGAACAGCGCCTGCGTCTCGCCGGAGGCCACCGACAGGCCGGCTGGCGGCGAGCCGGAGAACGGCACGTGCACCGCATCGAAGCCCGCCACGCTGCGGAACAGTTCCATCGTCAGGTGCGACGAACTGCCGGCGCCGACCGATGCGTAGCTGATGCCCTGGCCCTGCTTTTTGGCCCAGGCCACGAACTCGGGCAGGGTGTTGGCCGGGTGGCCCGCCGGGATCGCCAGCACATTGGGCTGCGAGGTGGTGAGCACGATCGGCAGCAGATCCTTGCCCGGCGCGTACGGCATCTTCTTGTACATGTAGGGGCCGAAGGCGATGGGGCCGTTGAAGCCGATGCCCAGCGTGTAGCCGTCGGGCGCCGCCTTGGCCACCGCGTCCATGCCGATCATGCCGCCGGCACCGGCCTTGTTCTCGACGACGATCGCCTGCTTCCAGCCCACGCGCAGCTTGTCGCCCAGCGTGCGCACGATCACGTCGAGCGAGCTGCCGGCCGGCGCCGGCACCACCACGCGCACCGGCTTGGTGGGCCAGGTCTGTGCCGACGCGGCCGCGCCCAGGCTGCAGGCGAGCAGCAGGGCGCCCAGTTTCATCGTGTGCATGTGTGTCTCCTGAAGGTCGATGGGCGGGATTGTCTGCGAGCGCCCCGGATACTTCAAAGATCGATTGCGTATATTTGCCATATCCCCTGCCTATGGAGACGCCATGGAACTGCGCCACCTGCGTTACTTCACCGCGGTCGCCGAGGCCGGCAGCCTGAGCCGCGCCGCCGAAAAGCTGTTCATCGCCCAGCCGCCGTTGTCGACCCAGATCCGGCAGCTCGAAGAGGAACTGGGCGTGGCGCTGTTCACGCGCCACCCGAAGGGCGTGCGCCTCACCTCCGCCGGCGAGGCCTTGCTGCTCGAAGCCCGCCAGATGCTGGAGCGCGCGGCGCGCCTGGCCGACGTGGCGCGCGATGGTGCGGGCGACGCTGCCGGCTGGGGCGGCAGCCTGGCGCTGGCGTATGTGCCGTCGGCCAGCAGCACGGTGCTGCCGCCCCTGGTGCGCCAGCTGCGCAAGCTGCACCCCCGGTTGGTGCTGTCGCTGCGCGAGATGATCAGCTCGGAGCAGGCCGAAGCGCTCGTGGCCGGCCACATCGACGCCGGCCTGGCCCGCGTGCCATCACGCCATCCACGGCTGGTGGTGGCGCACCAGATGCCCGACCCGTTCTGCATCGCACTGCCCTCGGCCGAGGCGCGCCGCGGCGGTGTGCGCGGGGCGGTCGATCTACGCAGTTTTGCCGAGCACGACTTCGTCGGCTTCACGCGGCACCGCGGGCCGGCGTATTTCGACCAGTCGATCCACCTGTGCAGCCAGGCCGGCTTCAGCCCGCGCATCCGTTACGAGGCCAGCACCGTGCACGGCGTGCTCGACCTGGTGGGCGCCGGCCTGGGCGCGGCACTGGTGCCAGCGTCGAGTGCGCTGCTGGGCACCCGGGGTGTGACGGTCAGGTCGCTGGCGCGTCGCGCGCCGGGCGAGGTGCTGGCCCTGCTGCGGCGCAAGGCCGATGCCCATCCCTTGATGCCGCAGGTGGAGGCGGCGATCGAGGCGATCTTCGGGGTGCTGCGGCAGCGGCTGGGGCTGGTGCACACTTCGTTCACGCGCGCGAAGGATGCAGGCCGGGAGCCGGCGCAGGGCGCGGAGATCGGTGGTACTTGAACATGGCGAACGACCCCCCTACCGGTACCGATTGGATGGACTTCAAGCGGGAGAGTGGCACCGGCATCGAAAGCATCCGCGCCCACTTCGCCGGGCATGCCTATGACCCGCACACCCATGACGAGGTGCTGGTCGGCGTGACCCTGCAGGGCGTGCAGCGGTTTCGCTGCAGCCGCAGAAACTACCAGAGCGTCCCGGGCAGAGCGATCCTGATCGAGCCCGGTCAAGTGCACGACGGCCATGCGCCCGACCGCAGCGGCTTCACCTACGCCATGCTGTACCTGCCCGTGCCGTGGTTTGTTGAGCGGGAAAACGCCTTGAGCGGCGGCCAGGTCCAAACCGACATCGCGTTCCAGTCCGCCTTGGCCGACGACCGGGCGCTGGCGGCGTCGGTCTGGAATGCGTTCCGGGCTCAGCACGAAGGCGAGAGCCGGATGGTGAAGGACCATTGCTTCGACACGATGCTCGCACGCCTTCGCTCTCAGAGTGCGCCAGAAAGCTTGGCGCGGACCGAGGTCTCCATCGAAGTGCGACGCGCGAAGGAATACCTGCATGCGCACTTCGCGGCCGACATCGGGCTGGACCAGGTCTCGGTGGCCAGCGGGATCGACCGCTTCCGCCTGACGCGGCAGTTTGCGAGCGCCTATGGGCTACCGCCGCACGCGTACCTCGTGCGCTTGCGGCTCCGCGCGGCGCGGGCCCTGCTGGCCCAGGGCCGTGAACCGGCGACGGTGGCCACCGAAGTGGGGTTCGCCGACCAGAGCCACATGGGCCGGTGGTTTCGCCGTGCCTACCGGATGTCGCCGGCCGCCTATCGACAGGCTGCACAGACGTTCTAGACCCTCGGAAGCCGGGGGGCGAACATCCCGGTTTTTGGAAGGAAATCGCATGTTCGACACCAAGGTAACCATCGTCGTCCGCGGCGACCTGGCCACATGGCAGCGGCTGAATGTCGTCGCCTTTCTGGCGTCCGGCATTGCGGCGTCGGCTCCCGACATGATCGGGCAACCGTACGTCGATGCGGCAGGAACCACCTACGGCGCCATGCTCGTGCAGCCGATGATGATCTACGAGGCGGATCTGCTCCAACTGCAGTCGGTGCGCAGCAAGGCGGTCGAGCGCCAGCTCACCGTGGTCCCTTACGTCTTCTCGATGTTCGCGACGTCGAACGATGAGGAAAACCGGCAGGCGTTTCTTGCGGAGGATGCCAGCGCGCCCAATCTGGTGGGCCTGGCCGTGCGCGGCCCGAAGAATGCAGTGGACAAGGCCGTCAAGGGGCTGTCGCTGCATCCATAGAGGCTTCGGGCCATCGAGGGCCGCGCTCGACCATGGGTCATGCCGAGCGCCCCTTCGTCAGTGGTTTCGGCACGCAAACACGAAGCCGGGCCCACCTGGCCAAGCCATCTTCCGCCACACATGGGCGCCGAGCGCGAAGAAGGCCACCTGCAGCAACGCATTCGCTTGGTGGAACAAGTGGTGGCGTTCCTGACGGATCCGTGCTCGAGGAAGGGAGTTTCTGCCAACCTCATATCGCTCCCGCAGACGGCCCGGCGGCGGTCGTCAATCCAAAGAAGAAGTCCAGCATGTGGAAGTGATCTTCGTGGAATCGGTCTTCCATGGCGGGCAGGTCGGCAATGGGCACCCATTGCACCGCCGATGCGTCGTCCCCGGCTTGTACTTCCGGCGGGCGGCGCGGCCCCAGGTCGAACCAGTGCGTATGCGTGATCACTCGCCCGCGCTGGCTGCGGTCGGGATGGTCGAACACATGCACGGCCTTGAAGGCCGCCTGGATGTCGCTGTGGAGCAATCGGAGCCCGGTCTCTTCGGCCAACTCGCGCAATGCGGACTGCCAGGCCGTCTCGCGCGGCTCGATGAAACCGCCCGGCACCGCGAACAAGCCCTTCCCCGGCGAGCGGCCGCGCTCGATGAGCAGTACCTGCCGGCCGCACTGGACGACTGCATCGACCGTGACGAACACCGGCGGGTAGGGCGAGCCGGCCCACAGCGCCTTCTCCCGGCGCAGGCTCTCCCATTCCTGCGCCAGCTGGGTGTACGCCGGCAGGTGCGACCAGGCGCGCAGGAACTGCAGGGTGCTGGCAGGCGCCTGGCTCACCAGGGCCGACAGCGCGGCATCGAGCGATCCATCGCGGGCTGCGCCGAAATAGGCGTCGCGCAACGTGCCGGCATGGATGTTGCCCTGCGATCCCGCATCGTCCAGCGACCAGCCGGGGAAGTCGCGCAGGTAGGTGCTCGTCGCGTCCTTCAAATGCCCGACCAGCACCACCGAAGGCTGGCCTGGGTACAGTTGCGCTACCCCGTGCTTCACGGCGGCGACCCAGCGCGCCTGGTCGTAGGAGTCGCGCACGGGCAGGAACTTCAGGCGCGCGCGGTCCGCCTCGGGCAGGGCCAGGCGGATCATTTCCGCACGCTCTTCCCAGGTGAAAGGGTTGCGCGGAGACCTCGCCTGGAAGGCCGAGCCCATCACCACCACGCATTGGGGGGCCGCCTGGAGGGCACGGCGCAGCAGTGCCAACTGGGCGTTGTGGAAAACTTGGAAGCGGCCGATATAGACCGCGACTTCACAGGTCCTGGCAGGGTTCGTCATGGGATCCTTGCAGCTGTTGTTCACGGCCATTTGGCGGCGATCGGAACCTGGCGGCCCGAACCGAACGCTCTGGCCCGCACCCGCACGATGGGCGGCGACTGCCGGCGCTTGTATTCGTTGCGGGCGATCATGCCCCGGATGCGCTCCACCAGCGCCTTGCCGGCGGGAGTCGACTGCAGGCTGCCGACAAAGGTGTGTGCCTGGTCGTACTCCCTTCCAGCCAGGCGGCGGCCCTCGATCTGCAGCTTGAGAATTTCGTCCAGCACGGGGTAGGGGGGCAGGCTGTCCATGTCTTTCTGGCCGGGCGCCAGCTCCGCGGAGGGCTCCTTGTCGATGATGGCCTGGGGAATGACCTCAACGCCGGCGGCGGCATTGAGATGCCGCGACAACGCGAACACTTCCGTCTTGTACAGGTCACCGATGAGCCCCAGACCGCCGTTGGTGTCGCCATACAGCGTGCAGTAGCCCACCGATATCTCCGACTTGTTGCCCGTGGTCAGCAGCAGGTGGCCGAAGCTGTTGGAGTACTCCATCAGGATCGTGCCCCGCGCGCGGGCCTGCAGGTTCTCCAGCGCAATGCCGCGCAGCTCGCTGCCGAAAGCTGCGTGGAAGCCCTGCGTGAACTGCGAGACGATGTCCGCGATCGCATGATGCTTCAGTGGTATGCCCAGGTTGCGGCAGAGCATTTCCGAATCGCTCACCGAGCCTTCCGACGAGAAACGCGAGGGCATGGTCACCGCGACCACGTTCTCGGGGCCGAGGGCTTTGGCCGCCAGAGCCAGCGTCAGCGCCGAATCGATCCCACCGGACGACCCGACGACCGCCTGGCGGAACCCGCATCGCCGTGCATAGTCGCGCAGGCCCAGCACGATCTGCTGCCGGTAGAACTCCAGCGTCGGCAGGCCTTCGGCCGGCACTGGCGCGGGCACCTCGCCAGCCAGGGTCAGGAAGCGGCCGTTCTCGAAGCGCAGCGTCGTCACATCCTCCATGAAACGCCGCGCCTCGTAGACCACGCCCGCCTGCGGTTCCACGGCGAAGGATGCGCCGTCATATACCAGTTGGTCGTGGCCGCCAACCTGGTTCACGTAAAGGATGGGCAGGCCGTTGCGGCGGCTGGCGGCCCCGAAGATCTGGTGCCGCTGCTCGCGCTTGCCGATGTTGGACGGGCTGGCGTTGATCGACACCACCAGGTCGGGCGCTGCGTCGCGCATGCGATCGAAAGGGTTGACCGCGTAGTCGCCGGCCTCGTCGTTCCAGCCGTCCTCGCAGATCAGCACGCCCACCTGCACGTCGCGGATGCGCAGCACGCGGGCCACGTCGGGGCCGGGCTCGAAGTGGCGGCGCTCGTCGAGGATGTTGTACGTCGGCAGCAGCTGCTTGGCGTATTCCAGCAGGACCTCGCCGCCCTGGATGACCCGCAGTACGTTGTGCAGTTTCTTTCCCACTCCCTCGTGCCGCGCCGGCAGGCCCACCACCCAGTGCAGTGCGGGAATCTGCCGGGAGGCGAGCAGCAGATCCTGGAAGGCCGCCTCCACGCGGTCCATGAAGCCGTCCTCTTCCAACAGGTCGGCGGGGTAGTAGGCCGTCAGCGACAGTTCGGAGAACACGACCAGATCCGCCTGGTCGGCCCAGGCCTTGCGCGCGGCATCGATCATCCGTGCCGTGTTGCCCGAAAGGTCGCCGATGGTGTAGTTGAGCTGGGCGCTGGTGATTCGCAACATGTTTACCCCGCGATGTGGAAGACCTGGCGCAGGTACGCCAGGAAGGTCTCGTCTTCGCACAGGGTCTTGCCGGGGCTGTCCGAGAGCTTGGCCACCGGCTGGCCGTTGCACCTGGTGAGCTTCATCACGATGTTCAGCGGCGTGAGGCCGACGTCGTTGCTCAGGTTTGTGCCGATGCCGAAGCCCGTCTGCGTGCGGTCTGCAAAGGCGCGGTACAGGCGGATGGCCGTAGGCAAGTCCAGCCCGTCGGAGAACACCAGGCGCTTGGTGTTGGCGTCGATACGCAGCTTGGCGTAGTGGGCCAGTGCCTTCTCTCCCCAGGCGAACGGGTCGCCCGAGTCGTGCCGCAGACCGTCGAAGAGCTTGGCGAAGTACAGGTCAAAGTCCGACAGGAAGGCGTCCATGCCGACCACGTCGGTCAGCGCCACGCCGAGGTCGCCGCGGTACTCCTGTACCCAGCCTTCCAGCGCCGCCTTCTGGAAGTCCCGCAGCCGCACGCCCAGGGCCTGGTAGGTCTGCAGATACTCGTGGGCCATGGTTCCGATGGGGACCAGCCCCAGCTCCTTGGCGAGCAGCACGTTGGACGTGCCCTTGAAGTGCTGGGGTACTTCGCGCTTGAGGGCCATTACCACCTCGCGCTGCCAGTCGCGCGAGAAGCGGCGGCGCACGCCGAAGTCGAAGAACTCGAAAGGGTTGCGGGCCGCGGGCTCGTCGGCCAGTTGACGCAGAAGGCCGATCTTGGTCTGCAGGCGATCGCGGCCCTGGGCCAGCGCAGCCTGCGCGTCGAAGCGGCGGAAGTACAACTCGTTGACGATGGCCAGGACGAAGATCTCGAACGCCATCACGTGCACCTGCGGGCCCACGGCCTGGATGCGCAGCGCAGAGCCTTCGGCCTTGGCCGTGACGAACTCCCGCTGGAAGCTGAAGATGCGCAGGAGGTCGATGAAGTCGCTCTTGATGTAGCGCAGGCTGCGCAGGTAGTCCAGCTCCACTGCGGTGAAGCGCAGTGTGCACAGGTCGTCCAGCTGCGCGTTCACGTCCTGCAGCAACTCGGCCAACGGGTAGGCCGGCTGGTTCCGGCACACAAAGGTGTACTCGGCCTGTGTCTGCGGATGGCTGTGCAGCATGGCCTGCCACATGGTGAACTTGTACAGGTCTGTGTCCAGCAAACTGCGGATGATGGGTTGCATGATGGATGTCCTTTGCGGCCAGTGGTCAGCTGTTCGCGGCCAGGGTGGACAGCACGTCGGCGCTGGTGCGCAGCTGGACGCCGCGAGCCGCCATGTCGTCCAGGAAGACTTGCTGCTGCGACTCGAAACCGCCGACCGGGCTCATGCAGTCGGTCACCAGAACGACCTTGGAGGCGCGGCCCGAAGGGAGGTTGGCGACCAGGTGCTCGGTCGTGGCACGCACGCAGTGGCTGCTCGCTTCGCCCGCCACGATGATCAGGTCGGCCTCGTCCAGCGACCGTACCAGCGCCAGGTTGAACTCGGTGTCCGGGTCGTGCGGATCAGGCACCTCGGCCTGGAACGCGCTGTAGTGTTCGGTCCAGGGGTTGCTGCCCTTGCTGACGCTGACCACGGTATGCAGCCGGCGTTGCTCCCAGGCGTCGCACGCGTCCTTCACCGAGCGATGCACGCCATGTCCCCAGCTGCCGATTTCGCAGTGCACCGGCCAGACCATCAGGGTGTACCGGCCCCGACGCTCGAGCGCATCGAGATAGGCCAGCGTCCGGGGCAGAGCGGCGGCGTCGCGCGGCTGGTAGTTCCCTGCACGGACTTGCGCCGCGGTGATCGGCGTGAACGGCGCCACGGCACCGCCATCTCGGGCTCTCCAGAAGGTGGGGTGCGCGATGTCTAGTCTGTGGTGGGAATCCAGCGTGATGGTGATGCCGTCGATGCCGTTGCCGCCCTGGCGGATGAGGTCCGCCAGCCGGAGCATGTCGGCATGGGCGCCGGGGACCGGCAGCGCCGGTCGGATCTGAGCGCCAGTGGCGGTGTCCGTCGGACACCAGTCGGCGGGAAGGTCGCAGAAATCGTTCTGAGGATCGATCAGGAGGAGCTGGATGCCCTGTTTCATGGATTCTTCCCTATAAGTTGTCTTGTACAACCTTGATGAGTTGCATAGTACAACTTAAAGGGTAAATGTCAAGTACCCGACAGCAGGCCCTCCCGCGGGCTGAAGGTGCGAGGAAAGAGCGCCGCCTGGGACCTGTCGGCCAGCCGATAGCCCATCGCCGGCCGACCGAAGCTGCCGTCCACCATGCCGGCCTCTTCCATGAAGCCGCCGTCGAGCATGCGCTTGCGGAAGGCACTCTTGTCGACCGGGCGGCCCAGAACCACTTCATACGTGTGCTGCAGCTGGGGCAGCGTGAACGGTTCCTCCAGCAGGAACGCCGGCAGCGACGTGTATTCCACCTTGCTGCGCAGCCGTGCGATGGCTGTCGCCACAATTTCACCGTGGTCGAAGGCGAGCCTCTTTCGTGTGGCCGCATCGGCGTCCACCCACTCGACCTGCGCCGTGTTGGCCCCCTTCTCGAGCACCAATTCGCGGCCTGGCACCAGGGCGAAGAAGGCATGGGTAGTCGACCAGCCGCGAGGGTCGCGGTCTGCACCGCCCCAACTGCCCAGCTGCTCGAGGTAAGGAGCGGAGACGCCGGTTTTCTCACGCAGCTTGCGCAAGGCGCAGTCCAGCAGGCTGGGGTCCTTGCCGACGTCGATGAATCCACCCGGCAGCGCCCAGCGGCCGGGGAACGGTTCGTTGCCGCCGTCGGGCCGCCGCACCAGGACGAGTTTCAGCGTGTCGTCCAGGACGGTGAAGATCACCACGTCGACCGTGACCAGCGGTCGGGGGAAGTCCAGGTGGGTGTTCTTGGGGGATGGTTTCAAGGGCTTGACCTTTGCGTTGCGACGGTTGTGCTATGCAACTTTAAAGGATAACCAGAACAAGCAAGACGCATCGCCCTGGGGCCGATGGCGTTCTGCTGGACTGCAAGTCACGCGTGGACGGCGTGCTGCAGCAGCAGTACGTCGCGCGTCATTTGCGCAGGGCGTGAGGTCCGAGCGGTCGGTCGAGTGGACGTCCCTCGGCAAGCCCCGGGCTCTGATTTTTGCCCCTACTGGGCCGTACCGTCCATCCAGCGGAAGTCCCGTCTCGGATGTGACGGCGCGCGCACGATGGATCAAGCCGAGCGCGTGACCACCTGCCCGGCCCGCGCCCCGCTGTGCGCGCCGCCTTGCCAGGTGATCGCCCCATTGACGATCACCGCGTCGATGCCGACCGCGGGCAGCGTCGGCTCTTCGTAGTTCGCCGCGTCGCGCACGGTGGCGGCATCGAACACCACCACGTCGGCATGCTGGCCGACCTTCAACGTGCCGCGCCCGGCCAGGCCGAAGTTACGGGCGGTGAGGCCGGTCATCTTCCACACCGCGGTCTCGAGCGGGAACAGGCCGACGTCGCGGCTGTAGTGGCCCAGCACGCGCGGGAAGGTGCCCCACAGGCGCGGGTGCGGCTTCTCGCCGACGGGGATGCCGTCGGAGCCAATCATCGTCTCGTCGAACGCCAGGATGCGCTGCACGTCGTCTTCGTCCATCAGGAAGTAGATCGCGCTGCCGGGCTGCAGGCGGCGCGCGGCCTCGGTGCCGTCGACGCCCCATTCGGCCGCGATGTCCTTCAGGTCGCGTCCGGCCATCTCGGGGTGCGGCACGCTGGAGGCGATCAGCACCCGCGCCTCGAGCATGCCGCGGTCGACGCGGATCATCGTGGAGCCGGCCGTGTACGGATAGCAGTCGAGCGACACGCACTGGTGCTTCATCGTCTCCTGGATGAAGGGCAGCGTGGTCTTCGACATGCCGAAGTTCTGCGTGTTCTGCACCTTGTGGTGCGAGACGACCACGCCGATGCCCAGCTCGCGGCCGATGCGGAAGGTCTCTTCGAGCGACTCCATCACGCGGTCGGACTCGTCGCGCATATGGGTCACGTACAGCGCCTTGTGCGCGGTCAGCGGCTGGCCGACGGCGATGATCTCCTCGGTCGTGGCCTTCACCGCTGGCGGGTAGAAGGTTCCGGTGGACATGCCGATCGCGCCGGCCGCCATCGCTTCTTCGACGTGCGCGCGCATCGCGGCAATCTCGTCGGCGGTGGCGGGGCGGTCGAGGTCGGCCATGGTCACGGCGCGCAGCGTCGAGTGGCCCACCATCGCCGCGACGTTGACCGACGACGGCGTGGCACGCAGCGCATCGAGGTAGGCGGCAAAGGTGGTGAAGCGGTCCTTCGGCGGCGAGTCGATCAGGCTCAGCGGCATCGGCAGGTCCATGTCGTCGCGCAGCGGCGCGGCGCTGATGCCGCAGTTGCCGGCGACGACGGTGGTCACGCCCTGCGAGATCTTGAACGCCATCTGGGGCTGGGTCAGCGCGGCCTGGTCGTCGTGCGTGTGCGCGTCGATGAAGCCCGGCGCAACGATGCGACCGGTGGCGTCGACGCTCTGCGCCGCGCTGGCGGCGGACAGGTCGCCGATGGCAGCGATGCGGCCGGCGCGCACGCCCACGTCGGCATCGAAACGGGGTGCCTTGGTCCCGTCGATCACGGTGCCGCCCCGGATGATCAGGTCGTAGTCGGTGGTCATCAAAAGTTCCTGTCAGTTACCGGAAATGGCAGGCCACCCACTGGCCGCCGACGGAGCTGGACGGCCGTTCGGTCAGTGCGGGAGCCTGTTCCTTGCAGAGGGGCTGCGCCAGCGGGCAGCGCGTGTGGAAAGTGCAGCCCGAGGGCGGGTTCGATGGGCTCGGTGGGTCGCCCTGCAGCAGCATCCGCTTGGCCGGCGTGCGCGGGTTGGGCACCGGCACGGCGGACAGCAGGATCTCGGTGTAGGGGTGGCGCGGCGCCGAGAACAGGGTGTCGCGGTCGGCCACCTCGACGATGTGGCCGAGGTACATCACGGCCACGCGGTGGCTGATGTGGCGCACCACAGCGAGATCGTGCGCGACGAACAGGTAGGCGATGCCGAACTCCTGCTGCAGGTCCATCAGCAGGTTGACCACCTGGGCCTGCACCGACACGTCGAGCGCCGATACCGGCTCGTCGCAGACGATGAGCTTGGGGTTCAGCGCCAGCGCGCGCGCGATGCCCAGCCGCTGGCGCTGCCCGCCGGAGAATTCATGCGGGTACTTGGCGGCCGACTCGGGCCGCAGGCCGACCTTGGAGAACAGCCACTGCACCCGCTCGTCGCGTTCCTTGCCGGTGGCCAGGCCGAAATTGCGCAGCGGTTCGGCGACGATGCTGCCGGCGGTAAGCCGCGGGTTGAGCGACGCATACGGATCCTGGAAGATGATCTGCACGTCGCGCCGGCGCAGCCGCATCTGCTCGGGCGACAGCGCCGTCAGCTCCTCGCCGTCGAGCTTGACCGAACCCGAGGTCGGCTCGACCAGGCGCAGCACCGACTTGGCGGTGGTCGTCTTGCCGCAGCCCGATTCGCCGACCAGCGCCAGCGTCTCGCCACGCGCCACGTCGAACGACACGCCGGCCACCGCCTGGATCGGCCGCGTCGCCTTGGCTGGCCAGCGGCGCGGGGCCAGGTAGTGCTTCTTCAGGTCGCGCACCTGCAGCAGCGTGGCGGGTGCGGGTTCGGGTGTGGTCTGTGATGAAGGTGTGGTGCTCATGCTGCCACCGCCGTGTTCTCGATGCGGCCTTCCTCGACCGCGAAGCAGGCGACCGCATGGGTCTCGCCCTGGTCGGTGAGTTGCGGCGTCTGGGTGCGGCAGCGGTCGTGCACGTAGGGGCAGCGCGCGGCGAAGGCGCAACCCCGGCCCAGCTCGTGCGGCGCGGGCACCATGCCGGGGATCTCGGCCAGGCGTTTCGTGTGCGTGTTCATCGACGGCATCGACGCCATCAGCAGCCGGGTGTAGGGGTGCAGCGGCCGGTCGAACAGATCGAACACGCTGGCCTCTTCGACCTTGCGGCCGGCATACATCACGATCACGCGGTCGCAGCTCTCGGCCACCACGCCCAGGTCGTGCGTGATCATGATGACCGCCATGCCCAGCTCTTTCTGCAGGCGTTTCATCAGGTCGAGGATCTGCGCCTGGATCGTCACGTCGAGCGCGGTGGTGGGCTCGTCAGCGATCAGCACCTCGGGGTTGCAGGCCAGGGCCAGCGCGATCATCACGCGCTGGCGCATGCCGCCCGACAGCTGGTGCGGGTACTCGGCCGCGCGGCGCTCGGGCTCGGGGATCTGCACCACACGCAGCATCTCGACCGCGCGCTGCATGGCTGCGGCGCGGCCGACCTTCTGGTGCACCTGCACCGTCTCGGCGATCTGGCGCCCGACGGTGAGCACCGGGTTCAGCGAGGTCATCGGCTCCTGGAAGATCATCGAGATGCGGTTGCCGCGGATCTGCCGCATCTCGCGTTCGGTGATGTCGAGCAGGTTCTTGCCGCGGTAGCGCACGGCGCCCTGGTGCCGGCCGGGCGGCGTGGGCACCAGCCGCATGATGGACAGCGCGGTCACGCTCTTGCCGCAGCCCGATTCGCCGACGATGCCCAGCGTCTCGCCGGCATTCACCGTCAGCGACACACCATCGACCGAACGCACCGTGCCCGCAAGCGTGCTGAACCAGGTGCGCAGCCCGTCGAGTTCGAGCAGAGGGGCCTGTGTCGTGTCCATCGTGCTCATACCCGTCTTGCGAGGCGTGGGTCGAGCGCGTCGCGCAGGCCGTCGCCCATCATGTTGATCGCCAGCACCGTCACCGCCAGCAGCAGCCCCGGGTACAGGATGATGTGGAAGCCCACGGCCACGAAGTTGCGGCCCTCGGCCATCATGTTGCCCCAGCTCGGCGTCTGCGCCGGCACGCCGACGCCGAGGAACGACAGCGCGGCCTCGGTCAGCACCGCGGAGGCCGCGACGAAGGTGGCCTGCACCACCAGCGGCGCCACGATGTTGGGCAGGATGTGGTACCACAGGATGGTCGGCAGCCGCGTGCCCACGGCATGCGCGGCCTCGACGAACAGCTGCTCGCGCAGCGTCAGCGCCAGCGAGCGCACCAGGCGTACCACGCGCGGAATCTCGGGCACGGTGATGGCGATGATCACGGTCGTGAGGCTGGCCCGCGTGACGGCCATCAGCGCGATCGCCAGCAGCACGCCCGGGATCGCCATCAGGCCGTCCATCACCCGCATGATGAAGCCGTCGCTCCAGCGCACGAAGCCGGACACCAGCCCCAGCACCACGCCGATCACCATCGACAACGCCGCCACGCTGACGCCGACGATCAGCGACACGCGGCCGCCCCAGACGGCGCGGCTGAACACGTCGCGCCCCAGCGCGTCGGTGCCGAAGTAGTGCTCGGGTGTCGGTGCCTTCAGCCGCGCCAGCGGATCGATGTCGGTCGGATCGAAGGTGGCGATCCACGGCGCGCAGAGTGCGACCACGGCGACCGCCAGCAGCAGCAGCACGCCGAGGATCAGCGTCGGGTTCTTGCGCGCCCAGCGCCAGCGCTTGGGGACGAACGGAGCGTCGATGTCGGGGATCGACGGTGGAGCGGTGCCGGCGGTCATCAGTACGTGATCCTGGGGTCGAAGAAGCGGTAGCTGAGGTCGATCAGCAGATTGATCAGCACGTAGACGCCTGCCGACAGCAGCAGCACGCTCTGGATCACCGGGTAGTCGTGGTGCTGCACCGCGTCGATCACCATGCGGCCGATGCCGGGAATCGCGAACACGGTCTCGGTCACCACCACGCCGCCGATCATCAGCGCGATGCCGACGCCGACCGTGGTCGCGATCGGGATCGCCGCGTTGCGCAGCGCATGGCCCAGTACCGGCAGCACGCCCAGGCCCTTGGCGCGGGCGGTGCGGATGTAGTCTTCCTGCAGCACCTCGAGCACGGTCGCGCGGGTCATGCGCGTGATCAGCGCGATGTAGACCAGCGCCAGGTTCACGCACGGCAGCACCAGGCTCGTGATCCACGGCTTCACGCCTTCGGAGATGCGCACATAACCCTGCACCGGAAACCATCCCAGCTGGATCGAGAAGCTGTAGATCAGCAGGTAGCCGACCAGGAACACCGGCACCGAGAACGCCAGCACGGCGAACACCATCACCAGCCGGTCGGTCCAGGTGCCGGCGCGGTAGGCGGCCAGCGTGCCGAGCGGGATCGCGAACAGCAGCGTCAGCGCCATCGTCAGCACCGCGATCGACAGCGTGGGCTCGACGCGTTGCGCCAGCAGCTGCGTGATCGGCACCTGCGTGAAGATCGAGCGCCCGAAGTCGCCCGTGGCCAGGCGCCCCAGCCACAGCACGAACTGGCGCCACAGCGGCTGGTCGAGGCCCAGCGCAATGCGCAGCTTCTCGATGTCCTCGCCGGTGGCAAGGTCCCCGGCGATCAGCGCCGCCGGGTCGCCGGGCGACAGGTGGATCAGCAGGAACACGACGACGGCGACGACGGCCATCACCGGCAGGGTCGCCAGCAGGCGGCGGATCAGGTAGTTCATCGGGCGGGTCGTTCAGGCGTCATCTATCTAGAACCCAGAGATTGGGCATGCCGCCCCACATCTTCTCCACACCTTTCAGCTCCTTGCGTGCAGCCGAGGCAGCCGAGTACTGGCCGAGGTTGATGTAGGGAACGGCCTCGTAGGCACGGCGCTGGAAGGCGTCGAGCAGTTCCTTGCGTTTGGCCGGTGCGCTCTCGCGGATCCAGGCGGCACGCAGGTCGTCCAGCGCCTTGTCGCAGGGCCAGCCGGGCAGTGTGTTGCCGCAGGCCGCGCCCAGGTAGGTGTTGGCGATCGGGCTGTTCAGCGCGAACTCGTTCGCCACCGTCGCATAGGCGCTCCAGCCGCCGGCCTCTGGCGTGTCGCGCTTGGCGCGGCGCGCGCCGATCGAGGCCCAGTCCATCGTCACGCCTTCGACGTTGATGCCGATGCTCTTCATCGTCTGCAGCGACATCAGCGAGAGCGCGTTGAGGTAGGGCACGTCGCTGGTTACCAGCAGCACGACCTTCTCGCCCTTGTAGCCCGACTCGGCCAGCATCTGCCTGGCCTTCGCGAGATCGGGCGTGCGGTAGGCGTCGGCACCGGCGGCGGTGTCGTTGGCGCTGCCACAGATGAAGTAGGTGGCGCAATAACTCATGCGCATGTCGAGCGGGTAGCCCATCGCGGCGTTGAACTTCTCCTGGCTCACCGCCTTCAGCACCGCCTGGCGCACCTTGGGGTTGTTGAACGGCGGGTGCAGCTGGTTCATCACCAGCTGGGCCTGCTGCGCGCTGGAGGCCAGCAGCTTGATGTTGGCGTCGCCGCGCAGCGGGGTCACGTAGTCGGGCGGTACCTGCTCGATGTAGTCGACCTCGCCGCGTTTCAGCGCGGCGATGCTGCTGTTGGCGTCGGGCAGGTACATCCATTCGATGCGGTCGAAGCTGGTCTTCTTGCCGCCGGCCAGGCCGCTGGCCGGCTCGCTGCGCGGCACATAGGCCGGGTTCTTCACCAGCACCAGCTTGCTGCCGGGCACCCATTCGTCACGCTTGAAGATGTAGGGGCCCGAGCCGAGCACTTCGCTGATGGGCGACGTGGTCGGCAGTTTCGCCAGCCGCTCGGGCATCACCACCGGCGGGAAGCCCGAGGGTTTGGCCAGCGCATCGAGCACCAGGCCGAACGGTTCCTTCAGCGTCAGCTTGAAGCTGCGCGCATCGACGGTGCTCCACTCGGCGCCGAAGCTCTTCATCGCCGCGCCGAAGGTGTCGCGCGTGGCCCAGCGCTGCAGCGAGGCCACGGCGTCGGTTGCGGTCACGGCGTTGCCGTCGGAGAACTTCAGGCCCGGGCGCAGCGTGAACGACCATTCCTTGCCGTCCTTGGAGGTGGTCCATTTCTCGACCATCTGCGGCCTGGGCTGGCCCTTGGCGTCCTGCGCGAACAAGGTGTCGTAGACCATGTAGCCGAAGTTGCGCGTGATGTAGGCCGTGGTGAAGGTCGGGTCGAGGATCTTCAGGTCCGCGTGGGCGACGAACCGCAGCGTCTTCGGTGCTGGTGCCTGGGCGTGCGCCAGACCGTTGCCACCGGCCAGGCAAGCACCGAGCAGCAGTGCTGTGAGGGCGGGAAGGGCGGTACGCAACGGGTTCGCGGATCTTGTGGTCATCGGGTGTCTCCTTCAGGCCGTGACGAGCACGGGGGTGGCGACGTCGTCGAGCGGCCACAGCGGCCGGGTGATCTTGCGGTAGGGCAGCGTAGACAGATGAGGCGTCGCGGCGCCGGGCGCACCGACGTAGACCACGTGCCGACCGATCTTCATGAACGATGCGTAGAAATGCTGGGCCGACTTGACGACGATGATCTTGCGGCCCGCCAGGTCGCAGCCGAGCTGGGTGAACACGTCCGTGCCCATGGCCTGGTTGCGCACCGTGATCAGCACGATGTCGATGCCGTTGGCCTCGACCAGCGCGGCATCGCCGACCGCCACCGGCGCGCCGGACAAGCCTGTCATCACGAGGTTGGGCTGCAGGCCCTTGACGGTGCAGTCGAGGTCGATCGGGTCGCCGGAGGCGGCGCTGACCTTGCCGCCGATGCGCAGCGCCAGGCGCGCGCCGAGGCCGGCGTCTGTCGCGATGCGCACGGCCACCGGGTCCCACATCGGGCCCACGGCTGCGTTGGTGATGCCGCGTTCGACCAGGCGGCGCAGGATGAAGGTCGAGTCGCCGGCGGCGCCGCTGCCGGGGTTGTCGGCACGGTCGGCCAGCACCACCGGGCCGCCGTCGAAGGCCAGCGCCTGGTCGAGCGCGGTGTCGATGTCGGGGTAGGGCACGGCCAGCCGGTCGCGCATGGCGATGACCTCGTGCGCCAGCTGCAGGGCCAGCGCGTCGGCTTTCGCCTGGTCGCCATCGGTGTAGACCAGCACCTTCATGCCCATGCCTGGCACGTCACCGAGCGAGAAGCCGTGGCCCAGCGAGATGGACAGCACGCCGTCGCGCCCTTCGAGTGCCTGCATGCGCTGCACGAAGGCCTTGGCCGGGTCGCGCGTGGTGTGCACCGGCACGAACATGCGGCAGTCGGCCACCGCGCAGATAGGCCGGATGCGGCTCTGCGCCTTGGCTTCGCACAGCGTCACCAGCTCGCGGGCACGCTCGACGATGTCGGTGTGCGGGTATTCCTTGAAGCCGACCAGCACGTCGGCGTTCGAGGTCATTGCCGGGGTCAGGTGCACGTGCGGGTCGAACTCGGCGCCCAGCACGACGTCCGGGCCGACGATGGCGCGTACGCGTGCCAGCAGGTCGCCTTCGCAGTCGTCATAACCGTCGGCCACCATCGCACCGTGCAGGCCGAGCAGCACCATGTCGACCGGCAGCGCCGCGCGCAGGTCGGCCAGCAGCTCGTCGCGCAGCGACTCGTAGGCGGCACGTGTCACGGTGCCGCTGGGCTGCGCACCGGCGACCATGCCCTCGACCACGGTCCAGCCCTTGGCCGGCGCCACTTCGCGCAGCACCCACAAGGGGCCGGCGAACAGCGTCAGCTGCGCCGGGTGTGTGCCCGCGGGGAAGTAACCGCGGTCCTGGAACGAGGACAGGCCGGTCGGCATCGGCCCGAAGGTATTGGTCTCGGTCGCCAGCGACCCGGTGAACACGCGCATGCTCAAGTCAATTCACCAGTGCGTGACCTGCAGGTCGCTGCGTATGACACGCGCGGCCCAGGCCAGGGCACCCGCGGAACTGGCTTTGCCAGGCCGCTGGGTGCGCCCCTTGAGGGGGATTCGGCTACACGCAGTGAGCAAGAAACGGGGTGGACTCATTTGTCCAAGACCCACAGGTTGGGGATGCCGCCCCACAGCTTGTCGGTTCCCTTGATCTCCTTGCGCGTCGCCACCGCCGGCGAGTACTGGCCGGCGTTGATGTAGGGCACGGCCTCATAGGCACGGGCCTGGAACGCGTCCAGCGCCGCCTTGCGTTTGGCCGGGTTCGCCTCCTTCAGCCAGGCCAGGCGCAGCTCGTCCAGCGGCTTGTCGCAGGGCCAGCCGGGCAGGCTGTTGCCGCAGGAGGCGCTCAAGTAGGCGTTGGTGATGGGCGAGTCGACGTCGAAGCCGCCGGCCACGGTCACGTACATGTTCCAGCCGCCGGCTTCGGGCGCGTCCTTCTTCGCGCGGCGCGCGCCGATCGAGGCCCAGTCGGACGTCTGCATGTCGACGTTCATGCCGATGCTCTTCATCGTCTGTGCAGCCATCAGCGCCTCGCCGTTCAGGTAGGTGATGTCGGTCGGCACCAGCAGCACGACCTTCTCGCCCTTGTAGCCGGACTCGGCCAGCATCTGCTTGGCCTTGGCCACATCAGGCGTGCGGTAGGGCTCGGCACCGGCGGCGGTGTCGTTCGGTCCGCCACAGAGGAAGAAGGTGGCGCAGTAGGTCACGCGCATGTCGAGCGGGTAACCCATCGCCGCGGTGAAGCGCTCCTGGTTCACGGCCTTCAGCAGCGCCTGGCGTACCTTGGGGTTGTTGAACGGCGGGTGCGCCTGGTTCATGATCATCCAGCCCTGCCAGGAGCCGGCGGCGGTCAGCTTCACGTTCGGGTCCGTGCGCAGCGGCGTGATGTAGTCGGGTGGCACGCCGTCGATGTAGTCGACCTCGCCCTTCTTCAGCGCGGCTATGCTGCTGTTGGCATCGGGGATGTAGATCCATTCGACACGGTCGAACGTGGTCTTCTTGCTGCCTGCCAGCCCGCTCGGTGGATCGCTGCGGGGCAGGTAGTTCGGGTTCTTCACGAACACGACCTTGTTGCCCGGCACCCATTCGTCGCGCTTGAAGATGAACGGGCCGGAGCCCATCACTTCGGTCAGCGGCGCCGTGGTGGGCAGCTTGGCCATGCGCTCGGGCATGATCACCGGCGGGAAGCCCGACGGCTTGGACATGCCTTCGAGCACCATCGGGAACGGCTCCTTCAGCGCGAGCGTGAAGGTCAGTGTGTCCACCGTCTTCCACTCGGCGCCGGAGACGGCGGTCATCGCGCGGCCGATGCTGTCCTTGGAGGTCCAGCGCTGCAGCGAGGCCACGGCGTCGGCCGCCGTCACCGGCGTTCCGTCGGAGAACTTCTGGCCGGCCCGCAGCGTGAAGGTCCACAGCTTGCCGTCCTTCGAGGTGCTGTACTTGTCGACCATCTGCGGCTTGGGCACACCCTTGGCATCGACGCCGAAGGGCATGTCGTAGACCATGTAGCCGAAGTTGCGCGTGACGTAGGCGGTGGTGAAGGTCGGGTCCAGGATCTTCACGTCCGAGTTCGGAACGTAGCGCAGTGTCTTGGTCTGCGCATGCGCCGGCAGCGCGCCGGCGGCAAGCGCCAGGGCGCCCAGGCTGGCCAGGGCGGCGAGTGTGCGGGATGTCATCGGCAATGCTCCTTCGAGTCGGTGGATGGTGAATGCGGAATCTGTCGGCGCATGTTCAAGCGCGAAGCGGCCACAGCGGCCTGCGAACCTTGCGATAGGGCAAGGTGTTGATGTCGCGTGCGACAGAGCCGGGGGCGTCGGCGTAGATCACGTGGGCGGCGATCTTCGAGAACGATGCATAGAAGTGCTGCGACGACTTGACGACGATGATCTTCCTGGCGGCCAGATCGCAGCCGAGATCGGTGAACAGGTCGGTGCCCATCGCCTGGTTGCGCAGCGTGCACAACAGGATCTCGATGCCTTCGGCCTCGACCAGTGCGCAGTCGCCCATCGGCGTGGGTGTGTTCGACAGGCCGGTCTGCATGTGGCTGGCTTTCAGCGCCTTGACCGTGCAGTCGAGATCGATCGGATCGCCCGACAGCGGGCTGATCTTGCCGCCCAGGCGCAGTTGCAGACGCGCGCCGACACCCGCATCGAACGCGATGCGCACCGCGACCGGGTCCCACAACGGGCCGAGCGCAGCGTTGCCGATGCCGCGTTCGACCATGCGGCGCAGGAAGTACGTGGAGTCGCTGGCGGCACCGCCGCCGGGGTTGTCGGATCCGTCCGAGATGACCACCGGTCCGCCGGCGAAGGCCAGCGCTTCGTCGAGCGCGGTGTCCAGGTCCGGGTAGGGCGGCGACAGCTGCTCGCGCACCGCGATCAGCTCGTCTGCCAGCTGGCGAGCCAGCGCCTGGGCGCCTGCCGGGTCGTTGTCGGTGTAGACGAACACACGTGTGCCCATGGCGGCGACGTCGCCCCACGCAAAGCAGTGCGTGACCGAGATCGACAGCACGCCATTCTTGCCTTCCATCGACTGTATGCGGTCGACGAAAGCGCGCGCCGGGTTGCGCGAGGTGTGCATGATCACGGCCATCTCGCAATCAACCGCCGCCACGGTGGGCCGGATGCGCTTGTCGACCATGGCAGCGCACAGGTCGACCAGTTCGAGCGCGCGTTCGAGCACGTCGGTGTGCGGGTATTCCTTGTACGAGACCAGCAGGTCGGCGTTGGTCAGCATGGCCTCGGTCAGGTGGTGGTGCGGGTCGAGTTCGGCGCCCACCACGACCCCGGGGCCGACGATGGCACGCACGTTCGCCAGCAGATCGCCTTCGCAATCGTCATACCCATCGGCCACCATCGCGCCGTGCAGGCCGAGCAGCACCATGTCGACCGGCAGCGCCGCGCGCAGATCGGCCAGCAGTTCGTCGCGCAGGGTCTCGTAGGCGTGGCGCGTGGTGGTGCCGCTGGGTTGCGCACCGGCCACCAGGCCTTCGACGAGGTCCCAGCCCAGCGGCTTGCCGCGCAGGCGCGCCGCCCAGGTCGGGCCGGCGAAGTACAGCATGTGGTCAGGATGCTGGCCGGCCGGAAAGTAGCCGCGGTCGCGGAACGATGCCAGGCTGGTGGGCATCGGCCCGAAGGTATTGGTTTCGGTGGCGAGGGCGCCGGAGAAGACACGCATGGGGTGGAGGTCGTTGGTCGGCGTGCGCCTCTAGCGCGGGGCGTCGTCAAGGGGGAGGGTGTCGGAAAATGAGGGCTGCGTGATGGCGAACGGATCGGTCTCGGCGAAGGGTACCGTCTCCGAGAACGCCGGCACCGTTTCGCTGAAGTCCTGGCGCGCCGCCAGCCGTGCCGGGCTCAGCATCTCGGCTGTCAGGCCGAAGCCGGCGATGCGCTCTGGCAGCGGCAGACCGCGCACCAGCGCGGCACAGGCCTCGCCCATTGCGGCCGAGGTCTGGATGCCGTAGCCGCCCTGCGCGGCGACCCAGAAGAAGCCGGGCACGGCCGGATCGAACCCACCGACCAGATCGCCATCGGCAACGAACGAGCGCAGGCCGGCCCAGGTGCGCGTGGGCCGGCGGATCTGCAGCGTGGTCATCTCCTCGATGCGGTAGATCGCCAGCGCGATGTCCATCTCCTCGGGCTGGATGTCCTGCGGGTCCACCGGGTCGGCATTGGCCGGCGAGCCGAGCAGCATGCCGGCGTCGGGCTTGAAATACCAGTCTTCGCCAACGCTCGCGACCATCGGCCAGGGCGCGGTAGCCACGCCCTCGGGCGGCGCGAAGATGAAGGCCGAGCGGCGTTTGGGTTGCAGTCCGATGGGCGGCACGCCGGCCAGGCCGGCGATCACGTCGGCCCAGGCGCCGGCGGCATTGAGCAGCACCGGTGCCGTGTACCGGGCACCGCCGGCGTCGATCTGCCACGCCCCGTCGACCCGTTGGACCGCGGTGACCTCGGCATCGCAGACCACGGTGCCGCCAGCGCGGCGCAGGCCGCGCAGATACCCCTGGTGGATGGCGTGCACGTCCATGTCGGCGGCATCGGGCTCCAGCACGGCGCCCAGCACCTTCTCGGGGCGCATCGCGGGCACCAGCGCGCAGACGCCGGCACTGTCGAGCAGCTGTGCACGCGGCGTGACGGCGCGCAAGATGTCCCACTGCTCGGCCAGCTCGGCGTCCTGGCCCTGGGTGGCCAGCATCATCGCGCCGCGCGGCGTGATCAGCGGGTGTTCGGTGAAACCCTCGGGCGGGTCTTGCAGGAACGCGCGGCTCGCCATCGTCAGCGCACGCACCTGGGGCGTGCCGTAACTCTCCATGAACAGCGCGGCCGAGCGGCCGGTGGAGTGGTAGCCCGGCTGCGACTCGCGTTCGAGCAGTACCACGCGGCCGTGCGGTGCGAGCCAGTAGCCGACCGATGCACCGGCGATGCCGGCACCGATGACGATGAAGTCGGCCTGCTCAGCCACGGGGCCGGCCCTGCAGGTGGTGGAGGGTGGCGGAGCTGCCTGGCATCGTCGGTGGCATCGTCATGCGTTGCAGTCTAAAGATAAATTTGCGTATATGCAAATTTATCGGCAGACTGCGTACGACGGACTGCATTTCGGTTCAGAATGGATTTGCATTTACGCAAATGCGGCATGCAAGGACCGGGCCAAGAGACTGCAAGATTGAGCACACGCAAGAGCAAGACTTCAGGCACCGTGCGCGGGCGGGCCGTTCCGACGGCGTCGCCCGCGCCGCACACGCTCGACCGCGTGACCTTCGGCAAGCGCCTGCGCATCGCGCGCAAGGAGCTCGGCTGGACACTGGCCGAGGTGGCCGAGCGCTCGGGCGTGTCGATCACCACCATCTCGCGGGCCGAGCGCGGACAGCTGGCGCTGAGCTACGAGAAGTTCTCGGCCCTGGGCCGGGCGTTGCGCATGGACATGGGCGCCATGTTCTCCGAAGACGGCACGAAGATCACCACGCTCGACCGCCCGATCGTCACCCGCGCAGGCGAGGGCGTCACCTACCGCGGCCTGGCGTTCTCGTACGAGTTTCTCAGCACGCAGGCGGTGGGCAAGCAGATGAGCCCGATCCTGGGCACCGTGCACGCGCGCAGCATCCAGGGTCCGGGCGACTACGCGCGCCACGAAGGCGAGGAGTTTGTCTACATCTTGAGCGGCGCCGTCGAAGTGCATTTCGAGGACGGCCACGTGGTGCAGCTGGCGCGCGGCGATGCGCTGTACTTCGACAGCCGCATCGGCCATGCCTATGTCAGCACCAGCCGGCAACTGGCGCGCACCATCGGGGCGTGCACCAGCGAGAGCCAGCTGATGAAGGTGGCGCGGGAGGGGGATGGCGATCAGGCGGTCGTCGAAGCGGCGCGTGTCAAGCGTCGCAAAGCCTTTGCGAAGGATCTGGCGGTTGCCGCCGCCGCCCAGCCCAAGGGGAAGTCGGTGACCAAGCACTTGCGCGAGGGGGAGCGGTATTGACGTCTACGCATGGTTTACGCTGCGGAATTTGAAAGAGAACCAGAGCATGTTGTTTCGATTGGACCGCCTGTGGCCTTGCATGGCCGCCCTCGTCGTGTTGGCATGGACCCCGGCCGCCTACGCCCAGACCCCGTACCCAGCAGAGCCCATCCGCATGGTGGTCGGCTGGCCGCCGGGCGGCGCCTCCGACACGATCGCCCGTCTGGTCGCGCAGGGCATGGGCACGGCGTTGGGCCAGCAGATCATCGTGGACAACAGGCCCGGCGCGGGCGGCAACATCGGCTCTGAACTTGCGGCCAAGGCCAAGCCCGACGGCAGCACCATCATGCTGTGGCCACCGGCGCATCGCACGGCATCAACCCCGCGCTGTACGGCAAGCTCGGCTACGACCCCATCAAGGACTTCGCACCGGTCGGCATCATCTCGTCGTCGGCCAGCGTGCTGCTGGTGCCGGCCAAGTCACCGTACAAGACCGCAGGCGAACTGCTGGCCGATCTGCGGGCGCGGCCGGGCAAGCTCAACTACGGTTCGGCCGGCAATGGATCGTCGGGCCACATGGCGGCGGCGCGGCTGCAGAAGTTGACCGGGCTGGAAGCGCTGCACGTGCCGTTCAAGGGCGGCGCGCCGGCGATGACGGCGCTGATCGGCGGGCAGATCGACTTCATGCTCGACTCGGGTGCGATGGCGCAGATCAAGTCGGGCCAGTTGCGGGCCCTGGCCGTGGCTGCACCCAAACGTCTCGCACCCTTGCCGGGGGTGCCGACTTTCGGTGAACTCGGGGTGACGGGTTTCGATACCAACTGGTGGTACGGCGTCGTCGCGCCGGCGGGCACACCGCGGCCGGTACTCGACAAGCTCAATGCCGCGCTGAACACCGCCATGTCGGCCCCCGACCTGCAGCAGAAGCTGACCGACTTCGGCGCCATCGCCGAGCACGGCACGGTCGATGGTTTCTGGGCCTTCGTGCAACAGCAGATGCCGGTGATGGCCGAGCTGGTCAGGACCACCGGCGCCAGGATCGACTGAGCGCCTGTGGCGCCGTCAGCCCGCGGCGCGCAACTTCTTCAACTCGGCCTCGGCCACGTCGATGCGCACCTTGCCGCCGGCCACCAGCACACGCGCCAGGGCATCGACCTCGGGGCCTACTGCGCCGGCCATCATCGCGATGTTCTGCGCATGCAGCGCCATGTGGCCCTTCTGCACGCCGGTGGTGGCCAGCACCCGCATGGCCGCGAAGTTCTGCGCCAGGCCGACGGCGGCGATGGTGCGCGCCAGCTGGTCGGCGCTGGTCACGCCCAGGATCTTCAGCGCCACCTTGGCCATCGGGTGCAGCTTGGTGGCACCGCCCACCAGGCCGACCGCCATTGGCAGCTCCAGCACACCGGCCAGGTCGCCGGCGCTGGTGATCTCCCAGTGGGTCAAGCTGCTGTAGCGGCCGTTGCGCGCGGCGAAGGCATGGGCGCCGGCCTCGACGGCGCGCGTGTCGTTGCCGGTGGCCAGCACGACGGCGCTGACGCCGTTCATGATGCCCTTGTTGTGGGTGGCGGCGCGGTACGGGTCGGCCTCGGCGAAGTGGTAGGCGCGCAGCATACCGTCGCGCACGTCTTCGCCGCCGATGTCGGCCGCGCGCCAGGTGCAGCGGGCGCGCGCCAGGCGCCGGTCCGCCAGGTTCGACAGGATGCGCAGGTAGGTCTTGCCGCCGGTCCACGCCGCGATCGATGGCGCCAGGCGTTCGGCCATCGTGTTGACGGCATTGGCGCCCATCGCGTCGCGCGTGTCCACGATGATGTGGGTGATCACCATCGGGCCCGAGCGGGTCTCGATCACCCGCACCTCCAGATCGCGGAAACCGCCGCCGAGCTGGATCAGCAGCGGGTCGCATTCGTCGCAGATGGCGCGGATCTCGTCGATCTTCTCGAGGATGCGGATGCGCGCATGCGAGGGATCGGGTGTGTCCATCAGCTGGATCTGCGCGATCATGCGCGAGCCCGACATCGAGGTGGTGAAGCCGCCGTGGTCGTAGCACATGCGCGCGGCATTGCAGACCGCCGCCACCACCGACGACTCTTCGGTGGCCATCGGGATCAGCACGTCCTGTCCGTCGATGCGCATGTTGGTTGCCACGCCGAGGGGGATGTTCATCGTGCCGACCACGTTCTCGATCAGGTGGTTGGCCATCTCCTGCGGCAGGTTGCCGGTGTCGGACAGCAGGGCCTGGTCGGCCGCGTCGAGGCCGGCAAAACCTGCCAGCTGGCGGATGCGTTCGGGCACGTCCTGTTTGTGGAATCCGGAGATGCGGCTGCTGCGAGTGGCTGTGGACATGGCGGTTGCGTGGGTGGGGTGAAAGAAAGATGAAGCGTCAGTGTTTGCCGAGGTAGGCCTCGCGCACCGCGGGGTCGGCGAGCATCGCCTGCGCCGTGCCCGACGAGGTGATCTCGCCGGTCTTCAACACATAGGCCCGGTCGGCGACCTTCAGCGCCTGGTTGGCCATCTGCTCGACCAGCAGGATGGTGACGCCGCGCTCCTTCAGCGCGCGGATCACCGCGAAGATCTCTTTCACGATCAGCGGCGCCAGGCCGAGCGAAGGCTCGTCGAGCAGCAGCAGGCGTGGCCGCGCCATCAGCGCGCGGGCGATGGCCAGCATCTGCTGCTCGCCGCCGGAGAGCGTGCCTGCAAACTGGTGCTGGCGCTCGCGCAGCCGGGGGAAGGTGGCGAACTGGGCCTCGATGTCGGCCTCGATGTCGGCCTCGATCTGCGGGTCGCGCGCGGGCCGCAGGTAGGCGCCCAGCAGCAGGTTGTCGCGCACCGTCTGGTCGGCGAACACCTGGCGGCCTTCGGGCGACTGCGCGATGCCGAGCGCCACGCGCCGGTGCGCCGGCAGCCGGGCGAGGTCCTGCCCATCGAAGACGATGCGGCCGCCGCTCGCGGGCTCGAGGCCCGACACGGCCTTCATCAGCGTGCTCTTGCCCGCGCCGTTGCCGCCGATGATGGTCACCACTTCGCCGGCATGCACCGTGAGGCTCACGCCCTTCAGTGCGTGGATCGCGCCGTAGTGCACCTGCAGTTGGTCGATGGTCAGCATGGCGGCTTCAGGCGGTAGCGGGGTGGGCCGGAACGGGCTGCGGCGCGGGCGAGGCATCGTCGTCGTCCACCCCCAGATAGGCGGCAATGACCTTGGGGTCGTTCTGGATCGCGTGCGGCTGGCCCTCGGCGATCTTGGCGCCGTAGTCGAGCACCACCACGTGGTCGGACACGGCCATCACCAGGTCCATGTGGTGCTCGATCAGCAGCACGGTGATGCGTTTGGCGGCGATGCGGCGCACCAGCACGATCAGCTCCTGCGTCTCCTGTGGATTCAGGCCGGCGGCGGGCTCGTCGAGCAGCAGCAGCCGGGGCTGCGTGGCCAGGGCGCGGGCCAGCTCCAGCCGGCGCTGCAGGCCGTAGGGCAGGCTGCCGGCCGGTGCGTCCGCCAATGCGTCGAGGCCGGCGAAGCGCAGCAGCCGGGCGGCCTCGGTGCGTGCCTCGCGCTCTTCGCGGCGCGCCTGTGGCAGGCCCAGCAGGCTCGCCCAGAAGCCGACCTTCAAGTGCGGATGCAGGCCGACCAGCACGTTGTCGAGCACGCTCATGTTGGCGAACAGCTTCAGGTTCTGGAAGGTGCGGCCGATGCCCAGCGCGCAGATCTGGCTGGAGCGGCTGCGCGTGATGTCGCGGCCGTCGAACAGGATGCGGCCACGATCGGCATGCACCACGCCCGACAGGATGTTGAGCAGCGTGGTCTTGCCCGCGCCGTTCGGCCCGATCAGCGCATGCACGTGGCCGGCCTGCAGCTGCAGGCTGACGTCGTTGGTCGGCACCACGCCGCCATAGGTCTTGCGCAGGCCTTCGGCGCTGAGCAGCACGCCGGTTGCCGCGGCCGATGCCGTGGTGCGCGGCTCCCATTCACCCGCGTCTATAGCGCCGCCGACAGACGCATCGCGGCGCGGTGGCCGTGCCAGGCGCAGCAGCCGCTGCAGCGCACCGGCCAGGCCCTGCGGCATGGCATAGAGCGCCACCAGCAGCAGCGCCCCATAGGTGAAGTGCTGCAGCCCGGGCCAGCGCGCCAGGAAAGCGTCGAGCAGCGTCAGCACGATCGCGCCCAGCGCCGGGCCGATGACCGAAGGCCCGCCGAACAGCACGATCAGCAGCAGGAAGATCGACAGGTTGAACGAGATGAAGTCGGAGTTGATGTACTGGTTCTGCTGTGCCATCAAGGCGCCGGCGATGCCGCAGCTGACCGCGCTGATGACGAAGGCCAGCACCTTGGCGCGGTAGACGTCGATGCCCACACTCTCGGCCGCGATCTCGGCCACCTGCACCGCCTGGAAGGCCCGGCCGTACTTGCCCGACAGCAGCGTGCGCAGCATCAGGTGCGTGGCCAGCGCGAAGGCCAGCACCAGCCAGGCCCATTCGCGGATGCCCAGCATCTGGCCGGCGAACGCAGGCGGCACCACGCCGTAGATGCCGGCCTGGCCGCCGAACGGCTCCTGCCACTCGGTCACGACCTTCTCGACCACGATGCCGAAGCCGATCGTCACCATGGCCAGCGACGGCCCCTTCACCCGCAGCGACGGCAGCGCGATCAGCACCCCGAAGGCCGCCGCCACCACGCCTGCGGCGACCAGCGCGAGCCAGGGGTTCCAGCCGGCTTTGGCGGTCAGCAAGGCCGCGGTGTAGGCGCCGGCCGCGAACAGGCCGGCATGGCCCAGCGACTTCTGCCCGCTCCAGCCCACCAGCACGTTGAGCCCCGCGGCGGCGATGTAGTACATGCCGGCGGTGAAGATGATCTTCAGATAGAACTCGTTGCTCAGTAACGCCGGTATGCAGATGGCGGCGAGCACGGCCAGGCCGAAGCCGAGGGGATGCGAACGCAACATCAGACTTTCTCGAACGGCTTCTGGCCGAACAGGCCTTCGGGCTTGATCACCAGCACCAGGATGATCAGCGCGAAGATCGTGATCTCGCGCATCTCGGCGCGCCACAGGCCGACCATGGCCTCGATGCAGCCCAGCAGAAAACCGCCGGCGATGCAGCCGCGCGGGTTGGTCAGCCCGCCCACGATCGCGGCCGAGAACGCCTTCAGTGCGATCGCCAGGCCCATGAACACCGAGGCCGTGGTGATGGGCGCGATCAGCAGCCCCGCCAGCCCGGCCAGGCCCGACGACAGCATGAAGGCCAGCACCACGATCGCGCCGACGTTGATGCCCATCAGCGCCGCCGCGTTGCGGTTGGCCGCCACGGCGCGCACGGCCTTGCCGATACGGGTACGGCGCAGCACGTGGTCGAGCGCCAGCATCACGATGGCGGTGACGGCGAGGACCAGAATTTCCTGGGGCCGCACGCCAGCGCCGGCGATGCGGATCACGCCATCGCCCAGCGGCGAGGGCATGGCCACCGAGCCCGCGCCCCACACCGCCAGCGCCGCGTTCTGCAGGATGATGCCGAAGCCGATGGTGCTCATGACCCACGACATGCCGGCCGAGCCGAAGAACGGCCGCACCGCGGTGAAGTACAGCAGCACGCCCAGGCCCGCCATCACCGCCAGCGACACCACCAGCGCGATGCCGTAGCGCAGCAGCGTCACGTCGGTCGCGGCCAGCACGCCGGTCTGCGTCTTGCCGGCCATCAGCAACAGCGTGGCGAGCCCGGCGAAGGCGCCGCCGATCAGGAACTCGCCCTGGCCGAAGTTCAGCGTCTTCGTCGTCGTGTGCGTGATGCTGAAGCCCAGCGCCACCAGCGCATACACGCCGCCCAGCGCCAGGCCGCTGAGCAGGGCCTGCAGCAGGTTGATCATCGTGGTGGACCGTTCGGCAGAGGTGGCGGAGGTGACAGCGGGCGGCGGCGCGTCAGCGCTTCAGGTCGGCGGCCGTGATGGAGGCGCTGACCGCATCCTTGTAGTTCACGACCTTGCCGTCCTTCCATTTGCCGAGATGAAAGTCTTCGACCGACAGCCCTTCGTGGCTGGTCTTGCTGAACGGGTTCTTGTAGAGCTTGACCACACCTTGCACCTCGGGCAGGCCGCTGTCGAGCACCGCGGCCATCTTGGCGCCATCGGTGGTGCCGGCCTGCTTGATCGCGGCGGCGGCCAGCATCACGGCGTCGTACGACTGCGCGGCGGTGACGAAGGTCACCATCTGCGGATAACGCTCGCGTACGCGGGCCGCCAACGCGATGGCGCGCGGGTTGCTGTCTTCGGCGGTGGAGGTGGCGAACACCAGGTGTTCGGCCAGCTTCTTGCCGGCCACGTTCAGCAGCACCGAACTCATGTTGCCCCAGGTGCCGATGGCGGTGGGCATGTAGTTGATCTTCTCCATGCTGCGCAGCGTGTGGGCATTGCCGTCGGCCAGGCCGTAGATCAGCACCGTGTCGGCGCCGGCGTCGCGGATCTTGGCCAACTGCGAGGTCATGTCGGTGTCCTTGGGCCCGAACTTCTCGACCGCTACCTGCGTCATGCCGTGCAGGGCCAGCACTTCGGTCGCGTCCTTCACGCCCTGCGTGCCGAAGCCGGTGGAGTCGGCGATGAAGCCGATCTTCTTGTTCTTCGTCGACTTCACGGCGTAGGCCAGCAGCAGCGCCACCTGTTCGCGGTCGACCATGGACACGCGGAAGATGTAGTTCTGCGGCTCGTTCAGGTAGCGACGCGTGATGTCGGTCGCGGTGCCGATCGGCACGATCACCGGCACCTTCTTCTGTTGCGGAATGTGCAGCCAGGCCAGCGCATTGCCCGAGTTGGCCGGGCCGACCACCAGCGAGACCTTCTCGCTGTCGATCAGCTCGGTCATGTTCTGGATCGACTTCGGCGGGGCGCCGGTGTCGTCGCGCACGATGCCAACCACCTTGCGCCCGAGCAGGCCGCCTGCCTTGTTGAGGTCTTCGATCGCCAGCTCGAAGCCGTACCTGCCGGCCATGCCGAGTTCGGCCACGGCCGTGCCGGACTGGTCGGCGTTGTAGCCGAACTTGATGTCTTGCGCCTGCGCGGCGCCGAGGCCCAGCGCCGCCAGTGCCAATGCTGCCAGCCAGTGCCGTGCGCCGGCCCGGGTCGTGTGTGTGACCATGCTTGTCTCTCCTTGTAGGGGCGATGAAGAGCCGTGACTGTACGTGCTGTGTACCCAGACGGAAGGGTACAGTTTGCCGGGACAGCTGGGCCAGTGCCCGCATCTGTCCCTGGTGGTGTCATCATCGGCGGGCTGCTCCCCACGCCCATGCCCAAAGACCGCCCCGCCACCATCGCCGCCACGCTGGCCGCCTCGATCGAACGGCAGATCGCCGAGGGCGCCTTCAAGCCCGGCGACAAGTTGCCGTCGCTGCGCGCGCTGGCGCTGCTGCACGGGTATGCGAAGAACACCGTGGTGGCCGCTTTCGAGGCGCTGGTGGCCGCGGGTGTGGTGGAGCCGCGCCGCGGTGCCGGCTACTACGTCACCCGTCGCCCCTTGGCCCGGCCAGCCGAGGACGAGGCAGCCTCGCTGAACCGGGCGATGAACATCGTCTGGATGATGCGCGAGCAGTTCAAGTCGGTGCCCGATGCGCTACCGGTGGGCGACGGGTTTCCGCCGGTCGAATGGCTGGCCGACGTGCGGCTCGACAAGTACCACCACAAGGTCGTGCGCACCGGCCTGGGCACGGCGTTCCGCTACGGCACACGCTTCGGCTACACGCCGTTGCGCGAGCATCTTGTGCGCCGGCTGGCCGATTTCGGCATTGGCGCCGAGCCACGGCAGATCCTGCTGACGCACGGCGCCAACGACGCCATGGACCTGGTGATCCGCTACTTCGTGCCGCCGGGCGCAACCGTGCTGGTCGACGACCCGGGTTACTACCTGCTGTTCGGCAAGCTGAAGCTGGCCGGCGCCCGCATCATCGGTGTGCCGCGCCAGCACGACGGGCCGGACCTGGTGGCCCTGGAGCAGTTGCTGGTGCAGCACCGGCCCAGGCTCTTCTTCACCCAGTCGGTGGCACACAACCCGACCGGCGCCGACATCTCCGCCGGCAAGGCCTACCGCGTGCTGCAGCTCGCGCAGGAGCACGACCTGCTGCTGGTCGAGAACGACGCGCTGGCCGACTTCAAGCCGACCGCGGCAGCACGCCTGTCGGCGCTCGACCAGCTGGAGCGCACCATCTACATCGGCAGTTTCTCCAAGTCGTTCTCGGCGTCGTTGCGCGTCGGCTTCATTGCCTGCAGCGCCGATCTGGCGAGCGACCTGGCCGACCTGAAGGCGCTGATCTACGCCAACACCTCGGAGTATTGCGAGCGTATGCTCGACGTGATCCTGAGCGAGGGCCGCTACCAGAAGCACCTGGCGCGTCTGCGCAGCCGGCTTGCCGCCGCGACCGGGCAGGCGCTGCAGCTGCTGCACGAGGTGGGCGCGACGGTGTTCGTGCAGCCGTCGCAGTCGATGTACCTCTGGGCCACCTTGCCGGGTGTCGCCGATTCGCAGGAACTCACGCGCGAGCTGCTGCGCCAGAAGATCCTGCTCGCGCCCGGGCGGCTGTTCAGCGTCGATTCGGACAGCGTGTCGCCGTGGTCGCGGTTCAACGTGGGCGCGGTGGCCGATCCGCAGGTGGGGCCGGCGCTGCGCGACGCTTTGCGGTCAAGGTGAGCAGTGTGGAACCTTGACCCCAGAACGTGTGAAAGCTTCTCTCACACGTTCTCAGGCGCCGCGTACCATGGCCAGCACCTGGCCGGCGTCGAGCGTGCGGGCCTTTTCCTGGATCGCCGGCAGATAGCGCGACTGCAGGCCGATGCCTTCCTGCGTGATGCTGGCGTAGGCGTCCTTCAGCATCTGCGTCGACAGCGTGCGCCCGCCGGCGTAGTAGCGTTTGGCCACGTGGCCCAGCGCATAGGTGGCCGCAAAACTCATGCCGCTGCTGACCGCTTGCTGGCCCAGGCCGCGCAGCAGCCCGCCCCCCACCTTGCCGAGCAGGCCGCCCAGCAGCTTGCGGCCGGCCTGTTCGAGGTATTGCGAGGTCAGGCCGACGCCCACGGTCGCCAGGAAGTCCTTCACGTGGCCGCTGTCGAGCTGAAAGCCGTGTGCCTGGCCGATGCGGTAGACCAGCTTCATCTGCAGTGGGATGATCGCCATCGTCGACAGCGTCTCGGGCAGCAGTTCGAGTGCGCCGTTCAGGATGGCGGCGTTGAGGATGGCCTGGTCGAGTGCGGCATCGTCCACCGCAGTGCGCGGGGCTGCCACACCGACCGTGCCGGCCGAGGCCAGCGGCACCGACGACACCGCATCGGCCTGCTGCGCGAACTGCCGGGCGGCAGGCGTGTCGAGCCCCAGCGCCGAGCGAACATCGGCCAGGAACCGCTGCTCGGCCTGCGACTGCGCACCATCGGCATCGCACACGCAGACGGCCATCTCGTAAGCCAGCTGCCTGGCTCCGGTACTGGCCAGCTGCCCCGTCACATCGGTGAGCGACACGCGCTGCATCAGCACGTCCTGGTAGAGGGTCGGCAGATGCACACCATCGGCCTGCGACAGCCCATCGGCGATGCGCTTGATCTCGGCCCGCTCGCGTTCATGCTTGTCACCGTCGACGAAGGCGGCCAGCAGGCTGAGTGTGAGGATGGCCTTGGTTTCGGCAGGCGTCATGTGCGTGGTGTCCTTTCGGTGGCTTGTGTCCGCAGCGCCTGCGGACGAGGCCGCATTGTTCCCGCGCATACGCGATGGGCGTGTGTCAACCCGTGATCCGAAAGGGCATGGGGCGGCGGCCGGCGATGCGCGCGCGAGGGACGAGCGGGCCGTGCGGCGTGTTACGCCATGCTCTGCGAGCCCGCCAGCGTACCGAGCGCCTTGGCCACCAGCGCCTGCTCCATCGGCCGCACCAGGCGCTCGACCTCGCGGCCGTCCTGCAAAAAGACCAGGGTCGGCCACAGCTTCACGCCGAACGAGCGGCCGAGAGGGCGGCCGCGGCCGTCGGCGATCTTCAGGTGCCGTACGTCGGGGCGGGTGGCGAGGGCCTGCTCGATGCCCGGGCGGGCGGCGCGGCAGAAGCCGCAGGTGGCGTCACCGAACTCGATCACCCACGGGCCCGGCGTGGCATCGACTTCGGCGCGTGAAGGCTCGGCGGTCGTGGTGTCGTGGCTCATCTTCTGCGCTCCTGGGCGCTCAGGATACCCGAGGCCCCGGTGCGCGGTCGCCGGCGGGGCGGTCGTTCCTGTCTGCTTCGTCCGACGCGTCGCGCACCGGCTCGGTGATGGCCTTGCCCAGCGATTCGAGCGGGTTGTCGATGTGTGTGGGTGGCCTGGCGCCGGGCTTTGCGCGCTTGTCTTCTTCCTCGTCGGCATCGGCCCAGGCGTCGGCAGCGCCGGCCGCCGCACGTCGGGCCCAGTCGCCATCGACCGGCTCGGCGGGTGTGCGCGTGCCCTGTCCGGCGTCGAGCAGGCCGTGCTGCAGGTTGGTCGGGACGCCGTCGACGTCAGCGGTGCTGCGCGGCTGGTGGGCTGCGTCGGTGGTTTCCATCGGGCGGGTGTCTGGTGTCCTTGCGGCCATTCGGGGCTCCTTTGCTTCTGGAAACCACGGTGGTTTCCCGCAACCATGGTGCGCCGGCCGCAGCTGCCGCGCAACGCACGCGGGCCTCAATCCACCGTCGGGCCTGTCCTACGCGGCGCTCACATCTGATCCCAATACTCCGAAGGGTCCACCATCGCGTTGATGACGGTGAACCGCCGGCTGGCGACGGCAGCCCGGAGAGCCTGGTCGAAGGCGTCGACGGAATCGACCGTGACCCCGACGGCCCCGAACGCCTCGCCGACCTTGGCGAAGTCGGGCGACCAGAAGGTTACGCCGCGCTCCAACATGTCCATCTTCGACTGCTTGAGCCGGATCAGCGACAACGAGGCATCGTTGAGCACCACGACGACGATCGGCAATTGCCGCTCGGCGATGACGGCGAGCTCGCCCTGCGTCATCAGCATGCAGCCATCGCCGAGCAGGGCGACGACCGGGCGCTCGGGGTACACCAGCTGGGCCCCGATCGCCGCCGGAATGCTGTAGCCCATGCAGCCCAGGCCGTTGGACTGCAGCAGTTGGTGGGGTGCCACGCACTGGAGCACGTGGTTGGCCAGGATCCGGTGCGAGCCGACGTCGAGGGTGAGGATCCAGTCGGGCGTGATCTGCGACGACACACTGCCGAACAGCGCTGCCGGGCTGATGCGGCCCGCCGGCGTGTCGTGGGGCTGCGCGACCTGTCGCACGCGGCTGGCCACCTCGCGTGTCCAGCCGAGGTCGCAGCCGGCATCGCGCGGGACGCGGGCCGCCAGTGCGTCCAGCGTCTTGCCGAGATCGCCGTAGATCTCGCGCCCGAGCGGAAAGATGCCGTGGTTGAGCGGACCCCAGTCGAGCGTGAACACCGCCTTGTCGTGCGGCCACATGTCGAGCCAGGCATCTCTCAGCTCGATCGGGTCGAAGCCGATCAGCAGCAGCAGATCGGCCGCGTCGATCAGTTCCTTGTTGAGCTTGTCCACGACCGGGCTCAGGCCGACCGCGCCCACGCACTGCGGCGCGTGCTCGTCGATGACGCCCTTGGCCTTGTAGCTCGTCATGCAGGCGATGCCGCAGGCCTGCAGGAAGGCAGCCGTCGACGTGTGGGCGCCACCGAAGAGTGCACCCCGCCCGACGAGTGCCAGCGGCCGCGACGATGCGGCCAGCCGGCGTGCCAGCAGCTCGACATCGTCGGCGTCCGCCACGCCGAACGCCCGTTGCGCGGGCCGCACGCCGGGCTCGGCCGAGGGCGCGCGCGACACGTCGGCCGGCACATCAAGGAACACCGGCCCCGCGGGATAGCTGCCCGCGATCTCCAGTGCCTTGGCCGTCTGCTGCGCCGCACGCCTGGGATTGAGCGACGCGGCGTACTTGGTGACGGGCGTCATCAGCGCCACCTGGTCGAACACCTGGTGGTTGTAGATGCCGGCCAGTTCACGCGAGACGTTGCCGCACAGGGCGATGAGGGCCGTCCTTTCCTGCATCGCGCCCGCGATGCCGGAGACCATGTTCGAGATGCCGGGGCCCAGCGCCGGGATCACCACCCCGGGTGCCCCGGTCAGCTGGTGCACGGCATCGGCCATGAACGCGCACGATGGCTCGGCCTTGGCCAGCACGTAGCGCATGCCGCGCTCCTCGCAGGCGCGCATGGTCTCCAGCACGTCGTTGCCCGGGATGCCGAATACGAACCGCACGCCGTGGTGGGCCAGTGTCTCGGCGATGGCGTCTGCCACTTTCCTGTTGCTCATGTCTGTCCTTGTCCTTCTCGTTGTTCCTAGTCTGCGGTGGCTCCGGACGCCTTGACCAGAGGCGTCCATTTGGCGATGTCGCCGGTGATGAAGCGGCCGAACTGCTCGGCGCCCAGATCCTGGAAATTGTCGAACCCCGCGTCGGCCAGCTTCTGGCGGATGGCCGGGTCCTTCAGGACCTTGCGCGCCTCGGCGTTCAGGCGGGTGATGATGTCCGGCGGCGTGCCGGCCGGGGCCATGAAGCCGAAGTCGACCGAGACGTGGTAGTTGGGGATGCCGGCTTCCTGCATCGTCGGTACGTTCGGCAGCAGCGGTGAACGCTCGGCCGACGTGACGGCCAGGGCCTTGAGCTTGCCGGCCTTCACCAGCGAGAGCACGCTCGGCGTGTTGTAGAAGGCGAAGTCGACCTCGCCCGAGGCCACGGCAAAGGTGCCCTGCGGTGCGCCGCGGTAGGGGATGTGGGTGGCGAACGTGCGGGTGTTGTACTTGAGCAGCTCGCTCGAGAGATGGTGGGTGGTGCCCGACCCGCCCGACGAGAAGGTCAGGCTGCCGGGGGCGGCCTTCATCTTCGCGACCAGGTCGGCGACCGACTGGTACGGCGAGTCGCCCTTGACGATCAGCACGTTGGAGCCGCCGGCCAGGAACGCGACCGGAACGAAGTCCTTGAGCGGGTCATAGCCGAGCTTCGCATAGAGCGGCACGTTGATGCCCCAGGTGCTTGTGCTGCCGAGGGCCAGCGTATAGCCATTGGGGGCCGCCGCCATCACGGCCTTCATCGCGATGGCGCCGCCCGCGCCGGGCCGGTTCTCGACCACGACGGGCTGGCCCAGGGCTTTCTGCAGTTCCGGCCCGATGGTGCGGATCAGGATGTCGGCGGTGCTGCCCGCGGCCAGCGGCACGATCACCTGGATCGGCCGGTCGGGAAAGCCTTGCGCGGTGGCGGCCGCGGCAAGGCCCAGGGCAACGGCCGCGGCCTGCAGCTTGAGAATCGGTCTGGCGACGGAGATCATGACACTTCCTTCGGAAACAGGATGGGACACACGCGACGGGGGCGCACAGCACGCTTGCCCACCATCGATTCGCTGGCGCTCTCTCTGTCTCCTTGGTGTCTAACTTGGTTCTTGTGGCCTCAGGTTATGGCTTGCGACGCATCAGGACAAGTCACATTTACGGATCCTGGTATGCGCACATGTGATGGATGGCCCTGGATAATCCGGCGATGGCCGCCCCCCGGATCAGCGACAGGCAGGTGAGCGCGTTCCGCGCTGCGGTGCGGCTGGGTTCGCTGACGGCCGCCGCCGCCGTCCTGCACGTGTCGCAGCCCGCGGTGAGCCGGCTGCTGAAGGATCTGGAGCAGGAGGTCGGCTTCGCGCTGTTCGAGAGGATCGGGCGCGGGGTGCAGGTCACGCAGCAGGGGCGGCTGCTGTTCGAGGAGGTCGAGCGCGCCTTCGTCGGCGTCGAGGCCATCACCCAGCGGGCGATGCAACTGCGCGAGGGCAGCTATGGGCGCCTTCGCGTCGCTGCGATGCCGGCGTTCGCCGACGCCTTCGTGGCACCGGCCGTGGGCGCGCTGCTGCAGGCGGCATCGGGCCTCTCGGTGGAATTCGACGTGCTCAACACCAACGACATCGTCGACGGCATCCTGCGTGAACGCTTCGACATCGGCGTGGCCGCGCCCAGCTTCGCGCACCCGGGCATCGTGTGGCAGGTGCTGCGTGCGGCGTCGATGGTGGCCGTGATGCGTGCCGACCATCCGCTGGCCG
This sequence comes from Pseudorhodoferax sp., assembly GCA_965279475.1. GTDB lineage: Bacteria > Pseudomonadota > Gammaproteobacteria > Burkholderiales > Burkholderiaceae_C > Pseudorhodoferax. The sequence goes on along the minus strand of CBDIIA010000003.1, from coordinate 3,582,544 downwards.
CCGAGACCGCGGTCAAGGCGGCCCATCTGGCGACGCACGATGTGATCGCGCTGCCGGCCGACAGCCCCTACCAGGTGCAGCTGCGCGTGGCCGTCGCGCGTGCGGCCAAACGTGGCGTGCGCATCACGACCACGGTGCGGACCCAGTCGGCTGCCTGCGTCGCGATCGCCCACGGTGCGCCGGCGCTGGCCGTGGTCGACCCCTGCGTGGCACGTCTGCACGGCGCCGGGCTGCTGCACAAGCCGCTGGCGTTCTCGCTGATCAGCGAGGTCGCCGTGTGCCACCCACGAGGCGAGCCGTCGGCCAGCGTCGAACGGTTCAAGAGCCTGTTGCGGGCCGCGATCGAGCGCGGCTGACGATCGGTCTGCGCGCGACGCGACGGGGGCCGCCCCGGCGTGTGCGTCGACTGCCTTCAGCCTGGTTCCGCCGTGGCGGGCAACGCGATCTTCTGCCCCGCGGCATTGCCCGCCAGGCTTTGCGCCGGCCGGCGCAGCGTGGCGTCGAACGGGTTGATCCGCGGGCCGAGGGCCGCCGCTTCGCGCTGGAGCAACTCGACCACGGTCGGCATGCGGTCGGGGTTCAAGCGTTCCGCGATCGTGCCTACGCTCAACGCAGCCACGGCCCGGCCTTCGCGGTCGCAGATGGGCACGGCCACGCCGGCCATGCCCGCCAGCAGCCCGGTGCTGCGCCCCGCGTAGCCGGTCTGCCGCACACGTTCGATCTCGGTGCGCAGATACACCTCGTCGTAGACGCCGTACTCGCGCACGCGCGACAGATTGAAGCGGATCACCTCTTCGCGTTCGGCTTCGGGCAGGAAGGCCAGGATCGCCAGCGCGCCCTGGCCCACGCCCAGCGCGATGCGCCCGCCGATGTCGCCACTGAACGAGCGAATCGGGAACGGCCCTTCGCTGCGGTCCAGGCAGACCGCGTCGAAGCCGCTGCGCACCAGCAGGAAGATGGTGTCGCCCAGGCTGCCGCACAGCCGCAGCAGCGCAGGGCGGCACAGGCTGCGCAGGTCGCCCGGGTTGCCGGCGCGTGCGGCCAGTGCAAAGAAGTCGATGCCCAGGCGGTACAGCTTGCTGCCGGCATCCTGCTCGGCCATGCCCTCGGCCACCAGCGATTGCAGAAGACGGTGCGTGGTGGCCTGGGTCAGCCCCACGGTGCGCGCAATGTGGGTCACGCGGCCGCCCTCGGGCGGCACATCGGCCAGGGCGCGCAGCACGGCGAACGTCCGGGGGACGCCACCTGCGGCCGGTTCGGGGGAAGTCATGTGCTTGTCAGTGGAATGGTCTAGATGCAGTTTACGATAAAAATTCCATTGAACGGAATAAATGAGAAAAAAATTCTGATTAATGGAATACCCGCAGCAAAGTGGTTCGCTCCTTGCAATAGAGTGCAGCGCACCCCGTACCGCACCCGACACGGGCGGGGGCGTTGCACCATCGGGGTGCGTTCGACGCAGCCCGACGTTTGCCACGATGGAACAAAGAGGTCAGTCCATGTCATTTCTCGTGTTGAAAGACGTCAGCAAGTACTACGGCAGCACCTGCGCCGTGGCGGACATGAACCTCGCGGTCGAGAAGGGTGAATTCGTCTCGCTGCTCGGCCCCTCGGGCTGCGGCAAGACGACCACGCTGCAGATGGTGGCGGGCTTCGAGAGCGTCACCCGGGGCAGCATCACCTTGAACGGCCGCGACATCACGCAGGCCAAGCCCAACTCGCGCGGCCTGGGCATCGTGTTCCAGAGCTACGCGCTGTTTCCGCACATGACGGTGGCCGACAACGTGAGTTTCGGCCTCGAGATGCGCAAGATGCCGAAGGCCGAACGCCAGCAGCGCGTGGCGCAGGCGCTGGCCCTGGTGCACCTGGAGCCGCATGCCACGCGTTACCCGCGCGAGCTGTCGGGCGGCCAGCGGCAGCGCGTGGCACTGGCACGGGCGCTGGTGATCGAGCCGCCGGTGCTGCTGCTCGACGAGCCGCTGTCCAACCTCGACGCCAAGCTGCGCGAGGAGATGCAGTTCGAGCTGCGGCAGATCCAGCGCAAGGTCGGCACCACCACGGTGATGGTCACGCATGACCAGAGCGAGGCGTTGTCGGTCAGCGACCGTGTGGTGGTGATGCAGGCCGGCCGCGTGACCCAGGTCGACGAGCCGGTGCGCGTGTACGAACACCCCAGCACACGTTTCATCTCGACCTTCGTCGGCAAGGCCAATCTGCTCGATGCGCGGGTGGTGTCGGTCGGCACCACGACGCGCGTCGCGCTGGGGGGGCTGCAGCTCGACGTGGCCGATGCCGCCATCCCCGGGCTGAACGTGGGCGATGCCGTGCTGTTCAGCCTGCGACCCGAAAAACTGCAATTGCTGGCACGCGGCGCAGGCCGGCTGTCCGGCGAGGTGCAGGAGCGCTTCTTTCTCGGCAGCCAGTGGATGTACCGCATCGCCACTGCGGCCGGCGACTGCCTGGCGCTGTGCCCGAACGATGGGCGCGAAGCCTTGTCCGTCGGCCAGACGGTCGGCCTCGACTGGCCCGACCACTGCGCGCGGCTGCTGGCCATGGAGGCGGTGGCGGCATGAGCGCGGTGATGGGGTCCAGGCGCCTGACCGTGCCGTGGCTGCTGTCGGCCCCGGCGTTGCTGCTGTTCGCTGCGCTGCTGCTGACACCGTTGCTGTTGACGGCCATCCTGTCGTTCAACGTGTTCGATCCGGTGACGGGCGTGAAGGCCACCGCGTACACGCTGGAGCATTACGCCCACGTCTTCACCGACGGCTACTACCACGCGATCTTCTGGCGCACCTTCTGGATCTCGGGGCTGACCACGCTGATCTGCGTGGCGGTGGGCGCGCCCGAGGCCTATGTGCTGAGCCGCATGCGCAACCCCTGGCGCTCGATCCTGCTGCTGGTGGTGCTGGCGCCGCTGCTGGTGTCGGTGGTGGTGCGGGCCTTCGGCTGGAGCATGCTGCTCGGGCCCGAGGGGCTGGTCAACGGCCTGCTGGGCCTGATGGGCATCGGGCCGGTGAAGATGCTCTACACCGAGACCGCCGTGGTCATCGCGCTGGTGCACGTGATGCTGCCTTTCATGGTGATCCCGGTCTGGACCTCACTGCAGAAGCTCGACCCCGGTGTCGAGAACGCCGCGCTGTCGCTCAACGCATCGCCGTTCACCACGCTGCGCCGCGTGGTGCTGCCACAGGTGATGCCGGGCGTGCTGTCGGGCAGCCTGATCGTGTTCGGCCTGTCGGCGAGTTCGTTCGCCATCCCCGGGCTGCTGGGCGGCCGGCGGCTGAAGATGGTGGCAACCGTGGTCTACGACGAGTACCTGCACGAGCTGAACTGGCCGCTGGGCGCCGCCATTGCGCTGGTGCTGCTGGTGGCGAACCTGGTGGTCATGCTCAGCTACAACAAGCTGGTCGAAGGCCGCTACAAGCGATCTCTCGGGTGATGTCATGAGAACCAACGGCCCCATCGCCCTCGTCTTCAATGCGCTCGTCATCGCTTTCATGCTGGCGCCGCTGGTCATCGTCTGCGTGGTCGCGTTCACGCCCGAGAACACGCTGACCTTGCCGACCACCAGCTTCTCGCTGCGCTGGTTCCGCGCGGCGTTCGAGCACCCGGACTTCATGCAGTCGTTCTGGAACAGCCTGTGGCTCGCACTGGCCTCGGCCACGCTGGCCACGGTGCTGGCCGTGCCCGCGGCGATGGCGATCACGCGCTACAGCTTTCCCGGGCGCGACTTCCTGAACGGCCTGTTCCTGTCGCCGCTGATCATCCCGCACCTGGTGCTGGGCGTGGCGCTGCTGCGCACCTTCGCGCTGGTCGGCGGTACCGGCAGCTTCGGCTGGCTGGTGCTGGCGCACACGGTCATCGTGACGCCCTACACGCTGCGGCTGGTGGTGGCGGCGCTCACCGGCTTCGACCGCAGCACCGAGCACGCCGCGCTGTCGCTGGGCGCGAGCCAGGCCCAGGTGTTCACGCGCATCACGCTGCCGATGATCCTGCCCGGCGTTACCGGGGGCTGGCTGCTGGCCTTCATCAACAGCTTCGACGAAGTGACGATGTCGATCTTCGTCACCGCGCCCAGCACCGTGACCTTGCCGGTGCGCATGTACATGTATGCCACCGAGTCGATTGATCCGCTGATGGCGGCGGTGTCGGCGCTGATGGTGGCGGTCACAGCATGTGCGATGTTCATCCTCGACCGTATCTACGGGCTGGACCGCGTCCTGGTGGGCCGCCGATGAACACGCCGCACACGCCGATGCTGCACCGCCTGGCCGACACTGCACGCGCGACCGTGCCGTTTGTGCTCGACGGCGAACCCTGTACCGCGCTGGCCGGCGACACGGTGTTGACCGCCGTATTGACGCAGCGTGCGCAGCTGCGCGTGAACGAGTTCAGCGGCGCGCCGCGCGCCGGCTTCTGCCTGATGGGCGCCTGCCAGGATTGCTGGATGCAGACGGCCAGCGGCGAGCGGATGCGTGCCTGCTCGACCTTCATCGAGGCCGGCATGTCGCTGGTCACCGACCCCGCCCGCGCCGGGGACCTTCCATGACCGTCCCGTTGCAGCCCGTCATCGTCGGCGCCGGCCCGGCCGGCATCCGCGCGGCGCAGGCGCTGGTGGCGCACGGCTTGAAGCCGGTGCTGCTCGACGAGGCCGCACGCGGCGGCGGCCAGATCTACCGCCGGCCGCCCAAGACCTTTGCGCGCAGCAGCCGCACGCTGTACGGCTTCGAGGCAGGGCGGGCCGATGCCGTGCACGCTGCGCTCGACGGCCTGGCCGGCCGCATCGACTACCGGCCCGACAGCCTGGTGTGGAACGCACAGGGCGGCCAGCTCGACGTGCTGCACGGCCCCACGCACAGCAGCGCCACCGTGCCGTATGAGCGCCTGGTCGTCGCCACCGGCGCGACCGACCGCGTGCTGCCGCTGCCGGGCTGGACCTTGCCCGGCGTCACCACGCTGGGCGGGGCGCAGGTGGCGCTCAAGTTCCAGGGCTGCGCCACCGGCGCGCGTGTGGTGCTGATGGGCACCGGGCCGCTGCTGTACCTGGTGGCCTACCAGTATGCGAAGGCCGGCGCCGGCGTGGCAGCCGTGCTCGACACCGCGGCGCGGCGCGACCAGATCGCCGCGACCCCGGCGCTGATGACCCAGCCCGCGACCTGGCTCAAGGGCCTGTACTACGTGGCCTGGTTGAAGGCGCATGGCGTGTCCCTGCACACCGGCGTGCGCCCGCTGCAGGTGCTGGGCGAGCGCCGCGTCGAGGCCGTGGCCTGGCAAGAAAACGGACACGAACACACGCTGGATTGCGATGCTGTCGCGCTCGGCTATGCGCTGCGCAGCGAGACCCAGTTGGCCGATCTGCTGAGCTGCGACTTCGCCTTCGATGCGCTGCAGCGCGCGCACCTGCCGACCCGTGATGGCGCCGGCCGCAGCAGCGTGGCCGGCGTCTACCTGGCAGGCGATGGTGCCGGCATCATGGGGGCCGACGCGGCCGAGTGGGCCGGCGAGTGCGCGGCGCTGGCCCTGCTGGCCGATGCCGGCGTGGCCGTCGACGCGGCGCGTGCGGCGGCGCTCGTGCGCAATCTGCAGGGCATCCGCCGCTTTCGGAGCGGGCTGGAGCGGGCCTTTCCGTTCCCTGAGGACTGGGCTGCGCTGGCGCCCGATGACCTGGTCGTCTGCCGCTGCGAGAACGTGACGGCCGGCACGCTGCGCGCCACCGTGCGCGAGGCCGGCGCGGACGAACTCAATCGCCTGAAGGCACTCAGCCGCGTCGGCATGGGCCGGTGCCAGGGCCGCATGTGCGGTGCGGCGGCGGCCGAGATCCTGGCGCAGGCCAGCGGCGTGCCGGTGCAGCTGGTCGGGCGCGTGCGCGGGCAGGCGCCGATCAAGCCGGTGCCGATGCAGATGGCCTGGGCCAGCGCATCGCAGACCACCGAAGAGGCCGAAGCATGAAACGCCTGGCGACCGATGTCGCGATCGTCGGTGGCGGCATCGTCGGTGCATCGGCAGCGCTGGCGCTGCGCCGCATGGGCGTGGCCGTGGTGCTGCTGGAGCGCGACCTGTGCGGCTCGCGGTCCAGCGGCGTCAACTTCGGCGGCGTGCGGCGCCAGGGCCGGCCGCTGTCGCAGTTGCCGCTGGCGCAGCGCGCCCACCGCATCTGGGGCAGCCTGCCGCAGATGATCGGCACCGACGGCGAGTACCAGCGCAGCGGGCATTTCAAGATCGGGCGCAGCGAGGCCGACATGGCGTCGCTCGAACGCTACCGCGCGATGAGCCGTGACTTCGACCTGGGCCTGCAGATGCTGTCGGCCGCGCAGATGCGCGCGCGCTGCCCCTGGCTCGGCCCGGTGGCGATGGGCGGCTCGCTGTGCCCTGACGATGGGCAGGCCAATCCGCGGCTGGTGTCGCCAGCCTTCGCGGCGGCGGCCCGGCGTGCCGGTGCGCTGGTGTTCGAGCGCACCGCGCTGGACGAGGTGCAGCACGAGGGCTCGGGATTCCGGTTGCGCTCGGGCGCCGCGCTCGAGGTGCAGGCGCCGGTGCTGCTGAACTGCGCCGGCGCATGGGCAGGCCCGCTGGCCGCGCAGTTCGGCGAGCCGCTGCCGCTGGAGTCGCGCCATCCGTCGATGGCGGTGACCGAGCCGCTGCCGTTCTTCATGGACTTCAGCCTCGGCGTCGAGGGCGGCGGCGTCTATTGCCGCCAAGTCGCGCGTGGCAATGTCGTGATGGGCGGAGGTGGCCAGGGTGTGGGGCTCAGTGCCGACCGTGCACGCGCGAGCCGCGAGGCGATGGCCCACACCTTCGCCCAAGCTGTCGCGCTGTTGCCGGCGCTGCGCCACGCCCACATCATCCGCACCTGGAGCGGCACCGAGGGCTACCTGCCCGACCGCCAACCGGTGATCGGTGCCAGCCGCACGACGCCGGGGCTGTTCCATGGCTTCGGCTTCGCCGGCGCCGGTTTCCAGGTCGGCCCGGGTGCGGGCGAAGTGCTGGCCGACCTGGCGCGCGATGGCCGCACTGCGACGCCGATCGAAGCCTTCGCCGTCGACCGTTTTGCTGCGGCTCCCAAGGCCGCCTCCGCCCCGGCGTTTGCTGCTGCACCCCCTGTTTCCCACCCCACCGAAAGGATGCCTTCATGAATCGCACCGTTTACCCCATCGGCGCCTTGTGTCGCCGCAGCGTGCTGGCTGCCGCCGCCATTGCGGCGACGACCCTCGCCGGCAACGCCATCGCGCAGACCAAGACGCTCTACATCGGCATGAACGGCGGCACGTTCGAAAAAGCGTACACCCAGTACGTGTTCCCCGCCTTCGAGAAGCTGTATGGCGCCAAGGTCGTGGTCGTGCCGGGCACCTCGTCCGACATCCTGGCCAAGGCGCAGGCCAACAAGGACCGGCCGCAGATGCACGTGATGTTCCTCGATGACGGCATCATGGCGCGCGCCATCGGCATGGGCCTGTGCGAGAAACAGCGCCCGAGCGCCGCACTCAATGAGATCTACCCTGCCGCACGCTTCAAGGGCGACATGGCCAGCGGTGTCAGCCTGGGCATGACCGGCCTGGCCTACAACGCCAGGATGTTCAAGGAAAAGGGCTGGGCCGCACCCACATCGTGGATGGACCTGGCCGACCCCAAGTTCAAGGGCAAGGTGGTGTTCCAGTCGGCCTCGGCCTCGTCCTTCGGACTGCATGGCTTCCTGATGTTCAACCGCATCCAGGGCGGCAACGAGAAGAATGTCGAGCCCGGCTTCAAGGCCTGGCCCACGACCATCGGCCCGAACGTGCTCGAGTACATCCCGAGTTCGGCCAAGCTCTCCGAGATGGTCCAGACCAACGAGGCTGCGATCTTTCCGTTGACGCCGACAGGCGTGGCGGCGATGAAGACCAAAGGCATCCCGGTCGAGTACGCAAACCCGAAGGAAGGCGCCGTGGTGCTGATCGTCGGGCAGTGCGTGATCGCCAAGAGCAGCGAACCGGAACTCGCGCAGAAGCTCGCGGAGTTCCTGCTCTCACCGCTGGCGCAAGCCAACGTGCTGCAGTACGGAAGCCAGATCCCGACCAACCCGAAGGCGCCGGTCGTGGGTGAAGGCATTGCCCAGGTGGCAGCGATCAATGGCTACATGAAATCCGCGATCACGGTCGACTGGGACAGCATCAATGCGAACCGGCCTGCGTGGAACGCGCGCTGGAACAAGACGATTGAAAAGTAAGCTCGCCCCCAGTCTGCGCGCACTGCGTGTCGCTTCGCCAACCCCCTGCCGGGGGCAACACCAGCGGCCCGGCAAAGCCGGTTCCGCGGTGTTCCGCGAAGGGGTCCAGGCTCTGCTTTTTGGCGGCTCTTAGCTCGATCAGGGTGTAGTCTGCAGCAGCGAACCGGTGAACAGCACGGGCCCGGTCGGGCCGCTTCCTGCAGGGACGCCGCCCCGCGGCTCCAGGCTGATCGCCAACTTCGGCACGGCGCGCATGTCGCCTTCGGCGGCGGTCAGCCGCGCGATCGGCTCGTTGCCCATGACCCCGAGCGAGCGCGGGCCGGCACCGGGTGGCAGGGCCCACAGCTGCAGCGACTTGTCGGCCGCTTCCTGGTAGCCGCCCACACGTTTCAGCGTCAGGCGGTTGTTCTTCGGGTCGAAGGTCACGAGCACGTTGGCGGCAGCCTTGTCATCGGCCAGAACCGCCACGTATTCGATCTGCGGTGCGGCCTGCAGGCGGGTCTGCAACGCGGCGACCTCGCTGCCCAGCCTCGCGCCCAGCTCGCTGTGGCGTTGCACGCCGATCACCACGGCGCAGACGGTGGCCGCAACGCCGACCACGCTGAAGCCACGCCAGAAGCCCAGGCTGCGCAGCCAGCCACCGCCCTCCGGCGAGGCCGGCACCGCGCGGGCCGCGGCCATGCGTTGGGCATCGCGCTCGGCGGCGACCAGGTTCTCGATGCGTTTCCACACGGCCGGGCTGGGGCTGTCGGCCGGCTGCAGCTCGGCCACCGAGGCCAAACGCGCCTGCCAGATCAGCGCGGCCGCGCGCACCGTGGGGCGCTCGCGTGCCATCGACTCGAAGCGGCGGCGCGCGCCGCCGCGCAAGGTGCCCAGTGCGTAGCTGGCGGCGATCTGGTCCAGCAGGCCGTGGTCGTTGTTCAGTTGCATCGCGTGGTGTCCGTCAGGCGAGCTGCGCCAGGCATTGCCGCAATTGCAGCAGCCCGCGGCGGATCCAGGTCTTGACCGTGCCCAGCGGCAGCTTGAGTCGCTCGGCCAGTTCGCCATGGCTCAGGTCGCGCAGGTACGCCAGGCTGATGACTTCGCGCTGTTTCGATTCGAGCTTGTCCAGGCACTGGTGCAGTGCCCAGGCCTGCTCGCTGGCCATCGCGGTGTCCATCGGGTTGGGTTGGTCGCCTTCCAGCGTGTCGGACAACACATCGTCCAGTTCCTGCGTCACGTGGGCGCGGTCGGCCGTGCGGCGGCGCAGAAAGTCGAGCGCCCGGCTGCGCACGATCAGCCCCATCCAGGCCATCGGCGGGCTGAGGGTGCTGCGGTAGTCGGCCGCGGCACGCCAGATGGTCATGAAGGCTTCCTGCAACACGTCTTCCGCCCACTCGCGGTTGCTGACCACCCGCAGCGCCAGGCCGAACAGTTTGGACGCCGTGCGGTCGTACAGCAGGCGCAGCGCGGCTTCCTCGCGCGCGGCCACACGGTCGAGCAACGCCATCAGTTCCGTATCGGGTTCGAGTGTCGTCATCGTTCCATTTTGCGGTATCGCCCACACGGCCCGCACTCCGGACAAAGCCGGATGGCCTGTGGGGGCAGCGCGGATGGGTGGACGACGGCATGGGGCGGATCGAGGTGGGGTCTGGCTTCCATAGACCATACGCGGGCGGGTGGACCGTGGATTCAGCGGGGCGGCCACGCACCTGTTGCCTGCAGGGTCGAACCGGCAATCCTTCACGGATCGGCGCACGCGCAAAAAAAGCTGCGGCAACCGGAGTTGCCGCAGCTTCGAGTTGCCGGGCGCGATGGCTTCAGCCGATGCGGACCGGCACGAAGATCTTGTCTTCGCCGCGCTGGATCAGCAGGGCCACCGACTTGCTGGACTTCGCCACCGCGGCGCGCACCTGCTCGATGTTCTTCACCGGCGTGCCGTTGACTGCCAGCAGCACGTCGCCCGATTCGACACCGGCCGTGGCCGCGGCACCGGCGACGCCTTCGACCACCATGCCGTTGTCCAGGCCCGAGGCGCGTTGCTCCTGCGGCTGCAGCGGGCGCAGCGACAGGCCGAGCTTGCCCTTTGCGGCCGCGCCGTCGTTGCTGGCCACGTCCACCGACTTGTCCTTGGCGCCGCCGAGGCGGGCCTCGATCTGCTGGGCTGCGCCCTTGCGCCAGATGTCGAGCTTGACCTTGTCGCCCGGGGCCGACAGGCTGATCGCCGAAGGCAGGTCGCCGGACGCCACGATCGGCAGGCCATCGACCTTGCGGATCACGTCACCGGGTTCCAGCCCCGCCTTGTCGGCCGGGCCGCCCTTCTCGACGCTGGAGATCAGCGCGCCTTCGGGCTTGTCGAGCTTGAACGAATCGGCCAGCGTCTGGTTCACTTCCTGCACCGCGACGCCGAGCCGCGCATGTTCGACCTTGCCGTGCGCGACGATCTGGTCCTTGATGCGGCTGGCCAGATCGATCGGGATCGCGAACGACACGCCCTGGTAACCCCCCGTGCGGCTGTAGATCTGCGAGTTGATGCCGATTACTTCGCCACGGTTGTTGAACAGCGGGCCGCCCGAGTTGCCGGGGTTCACTGCCACGTCGGTCTGGATGAACGAGACCGAGCTGTCGTCGGGCAACGAGCGGCCCTTGGCGCTGACCACACCGGCCGTCACCGTGTTCTCGAAACCGAACGGCGATCCGATGGCCAGCACCCACTCGCCCACCCGCAGGTCGGCGGTCTTGCCGATCGCGACCACGGGCAGGTTCTTCGCGTCAATCTTCAGCACGGCCACATCGGTCTTCGGGTCGGAGCCCAGCACCTTGGCGACAAACTCGCGCCGGTCGGTCAGCTTGACGGTCACTTCCTTCGCGTTGCGCACCACGTGGGCATTGGTGAGGATGATGCCGTCGGCGCTGACGATGAAACCCGAGCCCTGGCCGCGCACCAGCTGGCCTTCACCGCCACGGGGCGCGCTGCGACCCTGCTGGCCTGGCTGCTGGAAGCGGCGGAAGAACTCGAAGAACGGGTCGTTGCCGAACGGGTCTTCGCGCTGGCCGCGCTGCTGGGCCGCGGGCGCGCTGTCGTCGTCGTCATCCTTGGCAGCGGTGCGGGTACCGGTCACGCTGATGTTGACCACGGCCGGGCCGTACTGCGCGGTGATCTGCGAGAAGTCGGGTGGTGCGATGGCGGCAATGGGTGCGGCCGCCGTCGCAACCGTGGCCGCCGGCCCGGCGGCATGGGCCGGCCCGCCATTGACCATCGACACGCCGGCACCACCGATCACGCCAGCGGTCACGAGGGCGAGGACGAGGCGGGTGCTTTTGAGGGAGAAGCTGTTGGACATTGCAGGGTTCCTAAGAAGGGGTTGGCGATGTCCCAATGATGGGGAGCCAGTCTTAGACCGGGCTTAAACATCCGCCCCCCGAAACCGTTGAACGTCAGCCTGTCTGAGCCGCATCGGCGCGGCGGTCCGACGCGGCCTTGCGCCGGGTGAACCACAGCACGAGCCCGCTGACCAGCACGGCGATGGCCACCAGGTCGAGCAGCACCCACAGCAGCTTGAGCGGCAGGCCGCCGTAGTCGCCGAAATGCAGCGGCCGCGAGAGCTGCAGCGCCGTCAGGTACCAGGGCACCTCGGCCACCGCCGCCAGCGCGCCGGTGCGCGCGTCCACCAGCGCGGGCTGGAACAGCCGCGAGGTCAGCGGACTGTTGCCGATCGCCCAGACCAGGTAATGGTGCGGGCTGCCGAGGTCGGCATCCGGATAACGCACGCTGCGGATCTTCATGCCGGGTAGCGCCTGCGCGACCGTCTCGATGGCGCCCTGGGCTGACGCCAGCTGCGTCGGCATCGGCTGGCCCGCGTAGGGCTGCAGCATGGCCTGCAGCGCCTGCGTGCGCCAGTGGTCGTACAGCGGGTCGGAGATCTCGTTCATCACGCCCGTCAGGCCGACCACCAGCACCCAGGCCGCCGTGCCGATGCCCAGCAGGTTGTGCAGGTCGAGCCAGCGCAGCCGCGCACCACGTGCCGTGCGCACCTCGCCGAAGGGCAGCTTGCGCATGAACGGGCCGTACAGCACGATGCCCGACACCGTGGCCAGCACGAACAGCAGGCCCATCACGGCCAGGAACAGTTCGCCGGGCAGGCCGGTCAGCAGGTCCTTGTGCAGGCGAAACAGCACGCCGATCAGCGTCGGCCGGGCCGCGGCCGCCGAGGGCAGCGCCTGCAGCACCTGGCCGGTGTGCGCATCTAACTTGACCACGTGGTTGCGCGCGCGGTCCGCGTCGTACGAAGGCGCCAGCGCGATCCAAACCTCGGGCCGGTCAGGCTCCAGGCTGATCCAGCGCACGGTCTGACCGGGGAACAGGCCGTCCACGCCGCGGGCCGTGGCCACCATCGCATCGAGGTCGGCCACCGGCGCGCCGGCCGGTACCGCCGCCGGGGTCGGCGTATCGCGTTGCCAGTCCTCGATCTCGTCGCGCAACACCAGCGGCAGGCCGGTGATGCACAGCACCAGCATGAACACGGTGCAGGCCAGGCTGCTCCACCGGTGCAGCACAACCCAGCGCCGTGTGGCGCGCGCGGTGGACATCGGCGGCGTCAGAAGTCGAAGGTGGCGGACAGCTGCACCGTGCGTGGCGTGCTCTGCACGAGGTACGAATCGATGGCGGATGCCCAGTAACTCTTGTCGAACACGTTCTGCACGTTCAGGCGCAACGTGGTGGGCACGTCGGCCCAGGTGGTCTTGTAGCGCATACCGACGTCGTAGCGCGTCCACGAGGCAATGGGCTGGCGGTTGAGGGCGTCGACGAACTGGTTGCCGGTATGGATCGCGCGCGCCGACACGGTGAGTCCGGTCACGCCCCAGACATCCCACTCCCCGCCCAGGTTGAGCTGCGTGCGGGGCGCCCCGGTCACCTGCTTGCCGTCGGTCGCACCGCCCGCCGTTCGGGTCTGCTTCGCGTCGATGAGGGCGATGCCGCCCAGCAACCGGACCCCACGCGTGATCTCGCCGAAGGTGTTCAGTTCGATGCCGCGCGTGCGCTGCTCGCCGTTCACCGCGTAGACGCGGCTGACGGGATCGGTCAGGCCGTTGGGCGTCTTCAGCTGGTAGACGCTGAAGGTGGTGGCGAAGCGGCCGAGGTCGACCTTGACGCCCGCCTCGACCTGCTTGGACACATAGGGCGCGAACACCTCGCCTACATTGCTCGACCCGGACACCGCGGTCGGCCCCTGCTGGAGCCCCTCGATGTAGTTGGCGTAGAGCGACAGATCGTCTCTCGGCTTCACGACCAGCCCAACGCCCGGCGTGGTCACCGACTTGTCGTAGCTGGAGGTCGAGGCGCCGGTCGTCGGGTTGTAGTTGCCCGACTTCACCGTCTGCTGCCGCAGGCCGAGCGTCAGCTGCACGCGGTTGTCCAGTGCCGACAGGGTGTCGGCCACCGCCACACCGGAGAAATCGGTCGAGGCCGTCTTGGGCACGGTGCCCGGGCCGGCCAGGCCGGCGATGCTGGGCTGCGGCACCACGACGGGGGTGTAGAGGTTGTTGCTGGTCACCGCCAGGGTGTTGAGCAGGATGCCGTTGCGCACGCGCAGCGCCGAGGTCGCCAGCGACCAGTTGTGCTTGACCGGCCCGGTGACGACCACGCCGCGCAGCCCCGCCTCGGCCGTGGAGCTGTCGCGGTACAAGGGCCAGTACACCTGGGCCTGCGCGAGGCCTCCGGCGTTCGACTGCAGCAACGTGTTGGCAAACAGCTGGGACTCCTCGAACGTCGACGTGCCGATCGCGGCGAAGGCGGTCACGTCCGGTGCCAGGTCGACCTCGCCACGCACGGCCGCCATCGTCGAGCGGACGTTGTCGTACGACCAGGCCTGCTGCCAGTTCTTCCCCGAAGACGGCGGCGGCGGAATGACGAAGCCCGCTCCCACGAAAGTGGTGCGCGACGGCGAATCGGTGTTGTTGCGCCGGTAGCCGATGTCGGCGGCCAGACGCACCCGGTCGCCGCGGAAGTCGAGTGCCAGGGCGCCCATGGCGACTTGCCGGCGTTGCTGGTCGACTGCTGTGTCGCCGTTGCTGTAGGCGCCGTTGAACCGGAGGCCGAAGCGGTTGTCGTCGCCGAAGCGGCGCCCGATGTCGGCCTTGACGCCGAACTGCGCATCCGACACGAAACCCGTCGTCAGGCGGGTCAGTGGCGTGTCGCCGGCGCGCTTGGGCACCTGGTTGATGCTGCCGCCGACCCCGCCCACCGGCCCCAGCCCGTTGAGCAGCGCGTTGGCACCGGACAGCACCTCGATGCGTTCGAGTGCCTCCACGCCCGGCGACATCAGGCCGTAGAGGCCACCGTAGGCCGAGTCGAGCGCCCGCACCTTGTTGCCGCGCACGGCGAAGTCGGTCATCGCGTCGTTGCCGGGGTAGATCGGGCGAAACGACGGCGTGTTGTCGAGCACGTCGGCGATGGAGCGGGCCTGCTGGTCCTCGATCGTCTGCGCCGTGTAGTTCAGCGTGCTGAACGGCGTGTCCATGAAGTCCTTGTTGCCCAGCAACCCCAGGCCACCGCCACGGGCGACGTTGCCGCCGGCATACGGCTTGGGCAGGCCGCCGGGCTGCTCGGCGCTGGCCGTGACCCTGACCGCGGGCAGCGTGGGCGCGCGCGGTGCGGTGGTTTCAGCGGCTGCCGTGCCGGCTGCGGCAGGTACCACCACGGAGCGCAGCACGTAGCCGCCGCCGCTGCGGGCGACCGCTTCGAGCCCGGTGCCGGCCAGCAGCAGTGCAAAGGCCTGGGCCACCGTGTGCGTGCCGCGCAGGCCGGCCGTGGTCTTGCCCTGGGTCAGCTCGCTGGTGCCGGCCATGAAGACGCCGGCGTCGCCGATGAAACGCGTCAGTGCCGGGGCCAGCGGTCCGGCCGGGATGTCGTAGCTGCGAACGGCCTCGGTTGCCGGGGCCTGTGCTTGCGCGATGGTTGGCAGCAACGACACGGCCAGCAGCCCGCAGGTGCCCGCAAGATGGGCGGCGATGGCCAGCGGGCGCAGGGCGGATGCCCGGTGTGCAGGGGCGCCGGCGCGGCGGGATGAGCGAAAAGGCATGGAGAGGGTTCCTTGGCGGGTGGATCGGCAGCAGGTGTCTTCAACCTGTGAACCGAACGAGCCGCCCAAAAGCGGAACCGTCTTGCTGAAAAAAATGCGGGAACGTCAGCGGGCCGGTGGCCGGGGCTCGAGGCTGGTCCACCAGGGCAGCGTGCGCTGCACCCGAACCGGCAGGACTTCCTCCAGCATGGCCAGCACCCGGTCGGGTTCGTGCAGCGGGTAGGCGCCGATCACCCGCAGCCCAGCCACCGCGTCGGCCACGCCCAGGTGGCCCGGGCGGTAGCGCCTCAGCTCACGCACCAGGTCGCGCAACGGGATGTCTTCGGCCAGCAGCACGCCGCGCGCCCAGGCCTCGCGTGCGCGCTCGACCGGCTCGGCCGCCAGTACACCGGTGCTGGTGAAGCGCCGCTGCTCACCGGCGGCGACCACGGGGTGGTCGGCCGAGTCCGCCGGGCGGATCTCCACCGCGCCCTCGTAGACGCCGACGAAGCTGTTGTCGCCCTGCTGGCGCACGGTGAACCGCGTGCCCAGCGCGCGCAGGCGGCCCTGCGCGGTGTCGACGACGAAGGGGCGCGTGGCGTCGTGCGCGGTCTGGACCAGCACCTCGCCGGCCAGCAGACGGACGCGGCGCAGGTCGGCACCGAAGTCGACATCGATCGCGCTGGCCGTGTTGAGCCAGATGCGGCTGCCGTCGGCCAGCAGCACGTCGCGCACCTCGCCGGTGGCCGTGCGGTGGCTGGCGCCCCAGGCGGCCACCGTCTCCTGCAGCCCCGTGTGGCGCCAGGCCAGCCAGCCCAGCAGGCCGGCACCACCCAGCGCCGCCAGTCCGCCGATCAGCTGCCGCCGTGGCGGCGACCGGCGGCGCACGGACTGCAGGGCCGCGAGCGCGGTGTCGCGGTGCTGCGTGTCCTGCACCGGCTCGAAGCGCCGGCCGATCGATTCGACGTATTGCCAGGCCTCGTGGTGCGCGCGTGCGCCGTCGAGCCAGGTCTTCCACGCGGCGCGGTCCTGCTCGGTGGCCTCGCCCGAGCGCAGCAGGGCGAACCATTCCGCGGCCTGCTGCAGGCTCGCATGGGGCGTGACCGGTGGCGCCGCGCCAGCCGGCACGAAGGGCAGGTTGCTGCCTGCCATGGCCGGGTCAGCGCGGGGTGGCATCGTCGGGCAGCGCCGCGTGGCGTGCTTCGAGCGCAATGCAATGCAGCATGGCCTGCGCGACGTACTTGCGCACCATGCGGTCGGACACGCCGAGCGCCGCGGCGACTTCCTTGTCCGTCATGCCCTGCGCCATCGCCATCACGAAGGCGCTGGCCGCCTTGGCGGGCAGGGCGCTGAGCATCGCGTCGATCTCGCACAGCGCCTCGAGCACCATCGCGCGGTGCTCGGCCGAGGGTTCGAGGGCTTCAGGCAACGCGGCCAGGGTCTCGATCCAGGCCCGCTCGATCTCACGGCGGCGCCACAGGTCCACGCACAGTCCCTTGGCCACGGTGCTCAGGTAGGCGCGGGCACCGTCGAACGAGTCGAACTCGCGCGGCCTGGCCAGCAGCCGCACGAACGCGTCGTGTGCCAGGTCGGCGGCATCGAAGGCATTGCCCAGCCGCCGGCGCAGCCAGGCGGCCAGCCAACCGTGGTGGTCGCTATAGAGCGCGTGCAACTGCTGTTGCAGGGCAGACTCGGCAGCCGGCATCGCCATGTCCCTTTCGATCGGGTGCCGTGGCACCGTGTACGATACAAATAAGAATAATTCTCATTGTAGACGCGGCCGGCCAGCCGCTGACCGCGGGTGTGCGTCCCGGCTGCGTGCATCTGCTAGATTGCGACGCCACCACCACAAGAGACACCATGCGCCCTCTGAACCTCACGTCCATGCACGCTGCGCTGCGTGCGCAGGTCGACCAGAACCTGCTGCCGGGGGTCTCGACGGCGCTGCTGCGCGGCAGCGAGGTGGTGGACACGTTCTGCTACGGCAACGCCGACCGGGAGGCCGGCATCGCGCTACGCGAGGACCACATCGTCCGGGCCTTCTCCAACACCAAGCTGGTGACGTCCTGCGCCGTGCTGCTGCTGTGGGAAGACGGCCGGCTGCGCCTGGACGAACCGATCGAGACCTACATCCCCGCGCTGGGCCAGCGCCAGGTGCTGCGGCCGAACGCCAGCCGGCTCGACGACACCGAGCCCGCTCGGTCACCCATCACCGTGCGCCAGCTGATGACGCACACGGCGGGCTTCAGCTACGGCATCTTCGACCCCAGCACGGTGCTGGCCCAGGCCTACAACGCCGCGAAGCTGCGGCATCCCGCCCAGCCGCTGAAGGACTTCATCGACGCGCTGGCGCCGCTGCCGCTGGCCTTCCACCCCGGGACGCGATGGGAATATTCGATCGCGACCGACGTGCTGGGTTACCTGGTCGAGGCCGTGTCCGGCGAGGCCTTCGGCGACTTCCTCGCCAGGCGCATCTTCGCGCCGCTGGGCATGGTCGATACCGGCTTCTTCGTGCCGGAGGCGGACCAGAGCCGGCTTGCCGCGCTGTACGTCGGCGCCGACGCGACCGATCCCACCCGGCCGGGCCTGGTGCGGGCCGATGCCTTGCCTTATCCGGGCGCCTACCGCACGCGGCCGACCTTCGAGTCCGGCGGTGGCGGCCTGGTCACGACCCTGGGCGACACCGTGCGGCTGCTGCAGAGCATGATGCCCGGCGGACCGAGGCTGCTGCGGCCCGACACCATCGCGATGATGGCCACCAACCAGTTGCCGGCCGGCATGGCGCTGCAGATCCCCAGGCTCGCGCCGCTGACGGGGCGCGGGTTCGGCCTGGGCTCGTCCGTGTTCCTCGAGCCTGGCCCGCTCGATCCGCCGCAGGTGGCAGGCGAGGTGGGCTGGGGTGGGCTTGCCGGCACGGACTGGTGGTTCAACCCGCGCCTTCACATCGCCGGTGTGCTGATGACGCAGCGCTTCTTCGGCGCGATGGGGCCGCACACCAGCCTGTTTCGGCGCGAGGCTTACAAGGCGCTCGTCGAGTAGCCGCCGGGTGGGCGCCGCGCTACGCGGCCGTCAAGACTTTCGGTGTTGCGGAGGCTGCGGGCACGTAGCGGGCCAGCTCGTCGCGCATGGTGCGCACGATGTCGTCCTTGATGGGCGCGACCCGGGCAATCGGCCCGCCGACCAGCAATGCCAGGTGCCGGTTCATGTACTGCAGCGCGAGCGCATAACCGCCGAGGTCGCTGGTGTACTCGCCGGCGCCTTCGAAGTAGCCGCGCTGCAGCGAACTCGCGATTTCCCGCTCCACCGCGTCGACGCTCATCAGCGTGGTCGCGGTGTAGCGTTCGAACTCGGTGCGCCGCAGGATCGCGGAGCGTTCGGGCAGGCTCAGCTGCGACAGCAGCGCGCGCCCGGTCGCCGTGGCGTGGAGCGGTACCACCTTGCCGACGGCGGCGGTGTAACGCACCGCCTGCTGCGACTCGGCGGTCGACAGAAAGATGGCGTACATGCCGCTGATGCCGGCCAGCACGACGGTTTCGTTGGTGCGGCTGCGCAGCGCCAGCAGCAGCTCCTGGATCTCGGGCGGGATCGGCGCCGCGCGGTCCATGCGCTGGAACAGCGGCAGCCATTTCGGGGAAGGGTAGTAGCCCTCCTTGGCGCGCGGCTCGTACAGATAACCCCGGCTCACCAGCGTGCCCAGGATGTTGAAGGTACTGGACCGGGGCCAGCCGAAGTGCCTGGAGATCTCGGCGAGCGACGCGGGCGTGCCGCGGTCGGCGAAGAACTCCAGGAGCTCGATCAGATTGGTGACTTGACGGACGTCCACAGGCTGGCAGTTTACGCGGCGGTCACACCGGCTTCGGCCATCAGCGCGATGCCGACGCCCCAGGCACGGGCCGTTGCCGCGCCCCCGCTTCCGGCCTCGGGCGGGGCCGACACGGGGGCCGCAGGCGTGCGCGAGAAGCGCGGTGCAGGCGCAGGTTGCAGCACGCCATCGGTCTCGACGAACGCCTGCCGCGCGTGGTTGTGCGGATGGCGGCGGGCCTGCTCGGGCGCCAGCACCGGGGTCACGCAGGCATCGCAGTCCTGCAGCAGCTGGCACCACGCATCCTGCGTGCGTGTGGCGAACAGGCGCTCGAGGGCGGCGCGCGTGGCAGCCCACCGGGCGCGGTCATCGTCCAGCAGCAGTTCCTTGTCGAAGCCCGTGCGCTCCGCGAAGACCCGCCTGAATTTCTTTTCGATGGCGGCAAAGGCGACATAGAGGCCGTCCTTGCAGGCATACACGTCGTAGAACGGCGCACCGCTGTCGAGCAGATTCTCCCCGCGCGCACCGGTGACCAGGCCGGCGGCGATCAGCCCGAACCAGGAGGCCATCAAAAGCGCCGAGCCTTCGACCATTGCCGCATCGACCACCTGCCCCCGGCCCGAGCGCGTGCGTTCGAAGATCGCGCACAGGATGCCGATGACCAGCAGCATCGATCCCCCGGCGTAGTCGCCGACCAGGTTCAGCGGCGGCGTCGGCGCCTGGCCCGCGCGGCCGATGGCGTGCAGCGCGCCGCTCAGCGCGATGTAGTTCAGATCGTGGCCCGCGTGGGATGCCATCGGGCCGGTTTGGCCATAGCCCGTGATGCGCCCGTACACCAGGCCCGGGTTGACGGCGGTGCAATCCTCCGGGCCGAGCCCGAGCCGCTCCATCGTGCCGGGGCGAAAGCCTTCGATCAGCACGTCGGCGCGTTCGACCAGTGCCATGGCGAGCCTGCGGCCCTCGGGCGTCTTCAGGTCCAGCACGATGGAAGACTTGTTGCGGTGCCCGAGTTCGTGCCGGCGGGCCCGTGGAATGCCCACGTCCGCCACGTCCCGCCGCTCGATCAGCAGGACCTCGGCGCCCAGGTCGGCCAGCATCATGCCGGCGGCGGGGCCGGGCCCGATGCCGGCGAACTCGATGACCCGCAAACCCGCGAGCGGGCCCGGGCGTGGTGGTTGCGTCATGCGGTCACTCCGTTCTTTCTGCAGGCGAATGCGAGCTGCTCGCGGAACTGGGGCGCGGCGATGGCCACCAGCCTGCGCGCGCGTTCCGGCAGCGACACATCGCGCAGATGCGCCACGCCGTACTCCGTCACCACGGTATCGACGTCGCTGTGGCCCACGGTCGCCGGCCCGCCCAGCTGCACGACGATCCGGCTGACCGTGCCGTGGGCGGCGGTGGCCGGCAGCACGGTGATGCCGCGCCCGCCGTCGCCGTGGCGCGCGGCGCGCGCGAAGTCCGGCAGGCCGCCCACGCCGCCCCGTTGCCGGCCCTGCAGCGCTTCGCAATTCACCTGCCCACCGAGATCCACCTCCAGCGCCCCGTTGATGGCATGCAGGCGGGCGACGCGGCGCAACACGTCCGCGTCGTGGGTGGCGCTGGTGTGGCGCACCTCGACCTCCGCGTTGCGGTGCACGAACGCATAGCTCGCCGCGCTGGCACAGACGGTGTTGGCCACGGCGATACCGGCGTCGTCGGACTTGCGGCTGTTGTCGATGGCGCCCAGGCGCATCAGCGCAGCGCCCGCATCGCCGAGCACGCCCGAGTGCAGGCCCAGGTGCCTGTGGCCGTTCAACGCGCCGAGCGTGGCGTCCGGAAGCGCGCCCACGCCGACCTGGAGCGTGGCACCGTCGGGCACCACGCCTGCCACGTGGCGGGCGATGGCCTGCGCGGTGTCGTCCAGCGCGGCCAGCGGCAGTTCCAGCGGCGGGTGCTCGGCCGCTACCCAGGCGTCGACATGCAGATCCTTCGGCCAGGGCGTGCCGTGTGTCAGCGGGACCCACGGATTCACTTCGACGATGACGACGCGGGCGCGGCGGGCCGCGTCCAGTACATGGTCGCAGGCGAGCCCGAAGCTCAGGGCACCGTCGTCGCCGATGCCCGCCTGCAGCAACACCACGTCGGCCCGCAGCGTGCCGCGCGCGAACAGCCCGGGCAGCCGCGAATACCGCTCCGGCACGACCTCCAGGCGGCCTTGGTCCGCCAGGGCCGCGGCGCGGCCGATCGCGCCATACGACACGAACTGCATCTGCGGCGCGGCGGCGTCGAACGTCGTCGAGAACAGGGTGCCCAGGAACACGGACATGCGGAGCTGCGATGCGGCGCCATGCGCGAGCAGCCGGCGCGACAGCGTCAGCGGCTCCGCGCAGGCCTGGCCGCAGACGATCTGGTCGCCCTCGCGCACCCATGGGGCGAAGGAGAACGTGTCGGCATTGGTCAGGGTCAGCGTGCGCATGGGGCCTGCACTGTAGCGCCACTGCCCAGCAACCGATCGATCTCCGCACCGGAGAAGCCCGATTCCGTCAGCACCTCGACGCTGTGCTCGCCGATGCGTGGCGGCAACCGGCGGACCGAGACATCGGCGTGGCTCCACCGGGCGGCGGGCCGGATCTGCCGGACCCGGCCTTCGGTGGGATGGTCGACTTCCTCGAAGAAGCCGATCTCGTGCAGGTGTTCGTCCTGCAGCAGGTCCTCGATCGTATTGACCTTCTGGCATGGGATCTCGTGGGCGTCGCAGAGCTTCGTCCATTCCGCGGTGGACCGGGTGGCGATGATGTCGGCCAGCATCGCATAGGCGACGTCGTAGTTCTGCGCGCGCGCCGCGTGCTGGTTGATGCGTGCGTCCGCATCGAACTCGGCGGCTTTGCCGATGGCCCCGAAGAAGGCCCGGAACTGCTTGTCGCTGTAGGGGGTGACGGCCATGTGGCCGTCCTGCGTGCGGAACGGGCGGCGGTGCGCGTTCAGCAGGCGGCTGTAGCCTGGCGGCCCTTCGGCCGGGATGAAGGCCTCGCCGCTCAGATGGTCACCCAGGATGGTCTGCACCAGCGTCTCGAACATCGGTACTTCGATGGATTGGCCCTCGCCGGTGCGCTGCCGCATGAACAGCGCGGCGATGGCCGCGTGGGCTGCGGCCAGCCCCGTCATCCGGTCGCAGAGGTTGGCCGGCACGAAGTGCGGCTCGGCCTGGCCGGCGCGCACGAACAGGCCTGACAGGCCGCTGGCGGCCTGGATGATGTCGTCCAGCGCAGGCCGGCCGGCATAGGGGCCGTCCTGCCCGAAGCCCACCAGCGCGACGTAGACGATCGACGGGTTCACGGCGCGGATGTCTTCATACGACAGGCCCGCGCGGCGCATCGCCGCAGGACGCACGTTGTGGATGAACATGTCCGCGGTCTCGCACAGGCGCAGCAGCGCGGCCTTGCCTTCGGCCTGCTTGATGTCGAGCACCACGCTGCGCTTGTTGCGGCCGGTTGCGAGGTACATCGCACCCATCTGCGGATGGCGCGCCGCGCCGGCGTGGCGCATCACGTCGCCTTCGGGCGGCTCGATCTTCACCACGTCCGCACCGTAGTCCCCCAGGATCTGGGTCGCCACCGGCCCCATCAGCACGGTCGCCATGTCGATGACGCGGATGCCTGACAAAGGGCTTTCTAGTTTGGCGTTATTGTTCATGTATGTGAATGAAAACTAAGTCGCACAAGAATAATGACGAAGTCTTCGCGATATGCATAGGGAAAACCATCAATTCATTTGTTCCTATTGATGAATATATTATTCACTCATGTGAATAAGGAGACCAGATGGATTTTGCGTTGGGCAAGGAGCAGGAGGCGATCCGCCATTCCATCGAGCGCATCTGCGCGCGTTTCGGCGACGACTACTGGCTCGAGCGGGACCGTGAGGGCGGGTTCCCCGAGGCGTTCTTCCAGCAGCTGGCCCAGGACGGCTGGCTGGGCATCTGCATCCCCGAGGCCTATGGCGGCGCCGGCCTGAAGATCGCCGACGCCGCGGTGATGATGGAGGCCATCGCGCGCTCGGGGGCTGGCATGTCCGGCGCGTCGGCGGTCCACATCAACGTGTTCGGGCTGAACCCGGTGGTCGTGTTCGGCAACGAGGAGCAGAAGCGCCGCATGCTGCCGCCGATGGCGCGCGGTGAGGTCAAGAGTTGCTTCGCGGTGACCGAACCCAATACCGGGCTGAACACGACGCAGCTCAAGACCAAGGCGGTCCGCAAGGGGGACCGGTATGTGGTCCATGGCAGCAAGGTCTGGATCTCGACCGCGCAGGTGGCGCACAAGGTGCTGCTGCTGGCGCGCACGACGCCGATCGAGGAGGTCGACAAACACACGCAGGGACTGTCGCTCTTCTACACGGACTTCGACCGCAGCAAGATCGACGTGCGCGAGATCGAGAAGATGGGGCGCAAATGCGTCGACTCGAACGAACTCTTCATCGAAGGCCTGGAAGTGCCGGTCGAAGACCGGATCGGCGAGGAGGGGCGTGGCTTCGAGTACATCCTGCACGGCATGAACCCCGAGCGGATCCTGATCGCGTCCGAGGCCATCGGGCTGGGGCGCCTGGCGCTCGACCGCGCTACCAAATACGCCGCCGAGCGCGTGGTGTTCAACCGCCCCATCGGGCAGAACCAGGCCGTGCAGCATCCGCTGGCGCGCTGCTGGATGAACCTCGAGTCGGCCTGGTTG
The DNA here is from genome assembly GCA_965279475.1 of Pseudorhodoferax sp. Classification (GTDB taxonomy): domain Bacteria; phylum Pseudomonadota; class Gammaproteobacteria; order Burkholderiales; family Burkholderiaceae_C; genus Pseudorhodoferax. Next base: position 3,558,796 of record CBDIIA010000003.1, on the reverse strand, counting down.
ATGGTGATGCAGGCGGCCTGGCAATACGACCAGGGGCTGAACGCGGGCGCATCGGCCAACGCCGCCAAGTACCTGGCGGGCGAAGCCGGCTTCGATGCCTGCCAGCAGGCCGTGATGACGCACGGCGGCTACGGGTACGCGAAGGAATACCACGTCGAGCGGTATCTGCGTGAATGCCTGGTGCCCCGCATCGCGCCCATCAGCCCCGAGCTGGTGCTGTGCTTCATCGCCGAGCGTGTCCTCGGGCTGCCCAAGTCCTACTAGCCGCACTCGCCCACAACAAAAGGAGACAACATGAAGACATGGATTCGCGAACTGCTCCTGGTCGCCGCCGCGGCCACCAGCGCCATCGGCTTCGCGCAGGGATTCCCCGCGCCCGGCAAGGCGATCCGCGTGATCGTGCCGTTTGCCGCGGGCAGCGGCACGGACGTGACGACCCGCATCCTGGTGGAAGACTTCCAGAAGGGCCTGGGCACGCCGGTGGTGGTGGAGAACAAGCCGGGCGCCAACGGCGCCCTTGCCGCCGAATACGTCAGCAAGCTGCCACCCGACGGCTACACCTTGCTGCTCGGCACGAGCTCGGCGTTCTCCGCCAACCCGTGGCTGATGAAGAAGCTGGGCTACGACCCGCTGAAGGACTTCACGCCGATCGCGCGGACCACCGACTTCCCGTTCTTCCTGGCCGTCAGCGGAACGTCGCCGGTGAAGACGCTGGACGATTTCCTGCGCTACGTGCGCTCGTCCGGCAAGGTGTCGCTGGGGTATGGCAACGCCACCGGTCAGGTGGCCAATGCGCACTTGATGAAGGATGCGAAGTTCGAGGCGGTGTCCGCGGCCTACAAGAGCACGCCGCCGGCGCTGGTGGATCTGGTCGGTGGGCAGTTCGATGCGATGTTCGTGGACATCGCGTCGTCCCAGGGCATGGTGAAGGACGGCAAGGTGCGGCCGATCGCGATGATGTCCGACCGGCAGTCCGGCCTGATGCCCGGGCTCCCGCCGTTGGGCGAGAAGGTGCCCGGTTTCAACTACATCGCCTGGGGCGGACTGCTGGGCCCGCCCGGCATGCCGGCCGACGTGGTCAACCGGCTCAACGCGGAGATGGTGAAGACACTCACCAAACCGGCGATCAAGGAGCGCTTCGCCGCCGTGGGCCAGGAGCCGTTCCCCAGCACGCCGGCCGAGTTCGCGAAGTTCATGGTCGAGCAGAAGGCCGCCTGGGGCTCGAAGATCCAGGGCGCCGGCATCGAGCCGCAATAGGATGCAGGCGGTCCCTCCGGAGGCGCCGCAGGTGCTGGCCGGCCTGCTGGCACAACGCCACAGCTGCCGCGACTTCATCGACGAAGAGGTGCCGCGCGAGACGCTCCAGCAGATCCTGGCGACGGCACAGCGCACGGCCTCGTGGTGCAACACGCAGCCCTGGCGGCTTTACATCAGCCAGGGCGAACACACACGCCGGCTGAAGCACAAGCTGCTGGCGGCCGTGCAGCAGGGCGGGGCGGCGCCGGAGATGCCGTTCCCGCCGGCCTACGAAGGCGAGCATCTTGCAAGGCGCCGCGAGGCCGGCTTCCAGCTCTACGCGGCCGCGGGCATCGACAAGGGCGACAGGGAGCGTTCGCGGGCGCTGTCGCTGCGCAACTTCGACCTGTTCGGCGCACCGCAGTGCCTGGTCGTCACCATCCCTGCGTACCTCGGCCCCTATGCGGCCATCGACTGCGGCGGATGGATCGCCAATTTCCTGCTCGCCGCACAGGCCCACGGCATCGCGGCCATCGCGCAGGCGGCGTTGGCCCAGCAGTCGCCGGTGCTGCGCGAACACTTTTCCATTCCCCCCGGCCAGACCATCGTGTGCGGCATCTCATTCGGCTTCGAACGCAGCACCTCGCGCCTGAACGCGTACCGCACCCGCCGGGCCGCGCTCGACGAGGTCTGTGTCTGGCATGCGCATTGAGCGCGCGCGACGGCAACCCATCGACAACCCTGAAGGAGAGAGCCATGGCTGGCTTGTATTTTGAGCAGTTCGAGACCGGACAGCGTTTCGACCACGAGTGGACGCGCACCGTGACGGAGATGGACAACGTGCTCTTCAGCACGATGACCATGAACGTGCAGCCCTTGCACATCGACGCGCACTTCTCGGCGCAGACCGAGTTCAAGAAACCCCTGGTCAACAGCCTGTTCACCCTCGGCCTGGTGATCGGCATGACGGTGAACGACACCACCTTCCGCACCACCGTGGCCAACCTCGGCATGCGGGACATCAGTTTCCCGGCGCCGGTGTTCGCCGGCGACACGATCCATGTGCGCACGACGGTGATCTCGCTGCGCGAGAGCAAGTCGCGGCCCACGGCCGGCATCATCGAGTTCGAACACACCGGGCTCAACCAGGACGAACGCATCGTCTGCGTCTGCCGGCGCTCGGCGCTGATGCACAAGAAGCCGGTGGCCGCATGAGCCCTTCGATGCTGTTCGTGCCGGCGACCGCGCCCGACCGGTATGCCAAGGCGAAGGCGGGGCCGGCCGGCGCGCTGATCCTCGACCTCGAAGACTCGGTGCCCGCGGGCAGCAAGGACATCGCGCGTCGCAACGTCGTCGACATGCTGGCGGCCCCGCCCGCGCACCAGCAGGTCTGGGTCCGCGTCAATCCGGCATCGTCCGGGCTGCTGCTGGCCGATGTGGCGGCGGTCGTTCCGGCCCGGCCCTTCGGCATCCTGCTGCCCAAGTGCTGCGGCCGGGCATCGCTGGAGCCGGTGTGCCACTACCTCGATGCGCTGGAGACCGCCGCGGGCATCGCTGGCGGCCAGACCCGGATCCTGGCGATCGCGACCGAAACCGGTGCCTCGATGTTCCGGCTGGGCGAATTCGCCGGCAGCCCGCCCAGGCTCTGGGGCCTGACCTGGGGTGGCGAAGACTTGGCGGCGGAACTGGGCGCGGTGGACAACCGGGAAGGAGGCCGCTACACGGAGCCGTATCGCCTGGCACGCTCGTTGTGCCTGTATGCGGCGGCCGCCGCCGGCGTGCGCGCGATCGATACCGTGAGTGTGGAGATCCATGACGTGGAGCAGGTGCGCGCGGAGTCCGCCGAGGCGTTCCGGGACGGCTTCGTCGGCAAGATGGCGATCCACCCGCGGCAGGTCGAGCCGATCAACGAGACCTTCCGTTATTCGGATGCGCAACTCGCCTGGGCCCGGCGCGTCGTCGAGGTACTGGGTGGACAGCGTGGTGCCGGCGCGGTGCAGCTCGATGGCCAGATGGTCGACGAGCCGCACCTGAAGACGGCGCGCCGCATGCTGGGAGACGACGCGTGAGTGCAGGCCCGCTGGCAGGCGTCCGGATCGTCGACCTGACCGCCGTCGGCATGGGGCCGATGGCCACGCAGCTGCTGGGTGACTATGGCGCCGACGTGGTCAAGATCGAGTCCGCGGACGGCGACGTGTTCCGCCACGTGACACCGCAGCGGCACCACGGCATGAGCCATGCGTACCTCAACCTCAACCGCAACAAACGCAGCGTGGTGCTGGACGCCAAGTCGGAGCAGGGCCGGCGCGACCTGATGGCGCTGCTGGAAACCGCCGACGTGTTCATCTCCAACATGCGTGCGCCGGCATTGCGCCGGCTGGGCCTGGCCGCTGACACGCTGCTGGCGCGGTTCCCGCGGCTGGTCCATTGCAGCTGCTACGGTTATTCGGAGCGCGGGCCGTACGCGGGGCGTGCCGCGGTCGACGACACCATCCAGGCCGCGAGCGGTGTGGCGTGGCTGCAGGGGGACGCCGGCGCCAAGGCGCCGCAGTACGTGAAGACGGTGGTGGCCGACAAGGTCGTCGCGCTCTACGTGGCCAACGCCATCACCTCGGCGCTGTACGAGCGGGAGAAGAGCGGCGCCGGCCAGGCCATCGAGGTGCCGATGTTCGAGTGCATGGTGGCCTTCCTGTCCGTGGAGCACCTGGCCGGCAAGAGCTTCGTTCCGCCCGAAGGCGGCACCGGCTATTCGCGTCTGCTCAATGCGTTCCGTCGTCCGTTCCGCACGCTCGATGGCTACCTCGGTGTGGTGCCCTACACCGATGGGCAGTGGACCCGCTTCTTCGAGCTGGCCGGCGAACCCGCACTGGCGACCGATGTGCGCTACAGCTCGCAGCCTGCGCGCAGCCGCCATTTCACCGAGCTGTATGCCTATGTCGAGACGGTCATCTCGCGCAAGCGCACGGCCGAGTGGATCGCCTTGCTGGAGCAGGCCGACATGCCGTTCGCACCAGTCAATTCGCTGGACGCCTTGCTGGACGATCCGCACCTGAACGCGATGGGGTTCTGGCACCGTGTGGACCACCCGACCGAGGGCCAACTGGTGCAGGCCGGCCTGCCGGTGCATTTCTCGCGGACGCCCGGCAGCGTCCGCCGCCACGCCCCCGGCCTGGGCGAGCACACGGCGGAGCTGCTGCACAGCGGAGGCGACCGGCCATGACCCACCCACTTCCAGGAGGCAAGATGAAAGCGGTATGGACATCCCTGGTGGCCGGCGTCTGGCTGTGTGCGGCCGCTGGCGCCATCGCGCAGCCCTATCCCGCCAAGCCGGTGCGTTTCATCGTCGGTTTTCCCGCCGGCAGCAGCATCGACGTGGTCTCGCGCATCGTGCTGGACGACGTGCGCGCGCGGACCGGCGCCACCGTCGTCATCGAGAACCGTGCGGGTGCCCTGGGCGCGCTGGGCCTGGACGCGGTGAGCCGCGCAGCAGCGGACGGCTACACGCTGATGCCCAGTTCGAGCGCGACGCACTCATCGGGCCCGCAGCTGGCGCGTGCGCTGCAGAAGCTCGATCCCGTCCATGGGCTGACGCACATCGCGCGCACGGTGCGCTTCGACATCGCCGTGGTCACCGCCGGCAACGGCCCCCACCGTAACGCGCGCGCCCTGGTCGACGCCGCCCTGCTGAAACCGAACGGGCTGACCTACGGGTATGGCTCGGGCACCGGGCAGGTGAGCTCGGCCGCCTTCAGCCAGGCCGCCGGCATCGCCGTGCGCCCCATTCCGTACAAGGGCCAGCCTGCGGCCGTCACCGATCTGCTGGGCGGGCAGATCGACTTCGTGTCCTCCGACCTGGGGGCGGTGCTCGCCTTCCTGAAGCAGGGCAACCTGACGGCGGTCGCACTGCTCGCCGAGCGCCGCTCTGCCTTGCTACCCGATGTGCCGACCGCCCGCGAAGCCGGCCTCCCGGCCGTCGTGCTGGCGGGCTGGATCGGCATCGATGGCCCGGCGCGGCTGCCCACGGAAGTGACGGCATGGTGGACCGAACAGCTGCGACTGGCCATGGCCGACCCGCAGGTGCAGGAGAAGCTGCGCAATGTGGGCATGGAGCCTGCGCTGCTGGCGGGAGAGCCCTTCGCCCGTTTCGTGGAGGCGGAACAGGAGCGGTGGAGCGCCCACGTGCGCCAGGCCGGCATCCAGCCCGAGTAGCGGTCCCGCCGGCCCTGCGATCGAAGGTGCGCCCGTCAGGGCGTCACGCACCACGGTGCCTGCTGCAGCACCAGGCCGGCGAACAGCACCCAGCCTGAACTTGCCACCAGTGCCAGCCCGGCAAGCCGCATTCCCCACTGCGAGCCTGTCACACCCAAGCCTTGCAATGGCAGTCGCAGCGCCAGGCGCGGGATGGCCCACAACGACAGCGCCGAACCAGCCGCGAACAGTGCCATCGCCACCGCACCATCGACGGCATCGCCGGTCAGTGCGGCGACCAGCAACGCGGCCTGCAGCAGGCCGCAGGGCATCAGCGCCCACAGCATGCCCAGCACCAGGGCGCCGCGGCGTGCCGGCAGCCGCCGGCGCACGCCCTGCCACAGGGCACGGCCCCGGGCTTCGAGCCAGGCCGGCTGCCGTGCCTGCAGCAGCAGCACGGCCCCGAGCGCCAGCGCCGCCAGGTGCATCAGGGTCCAGGCCGGACGCAGCGCCGCGCTGGCCCCGCCGAGCCAGCCCAGGCCCTGCATCGAGACGCCGGCCAGGGCTCCCAGCGCCGCGTAACCCACCAGCCTGCCGCCGTGGAACGCCGCCAGCGTCGTGGTGCTGCGGTCGCCCCCGGCACGCCCGATCCCGGCGCAGGCGGCACCGCACATCAGCGCGCAGTGCGGCCCGCCGGCCAGGCCCATCAGCAAGGCGGTCGTGGCAAGCCCGGTCTGCATGTCAGATGATTCTCGAAAATCGCGCGCGGGTGCGGTCGGCCTGCAGGTAGCGGTCGAACACCATGGCCACGGCGCGCACCAGGAACCAGCCGGTGGTGGTCACGCGCAGCATGCCGGCGGCATCGTCGTAGTGCACCAGGCCTTCGTCTTCCATCGCGCGCAGCTGGGCGAGTTCGGCCGCGAAGGTCTGGCGGAAGTCGATGAGCCAGGCCAGTTCCACCGCTTCGAACTGCAGCTCGCCCTGGCACATCAGCGCCATGATCACGCTGCGCCGCACCAGGTCGTCGCGCGTCAGCGCCAGGCCGCGCACCACCGGCAGCCGGCCCTGGTCGAGCAGGTCGCAGTAGGCCTCCATGGTCTTGGCGTTCTGGCTGTAGCTGGCGCCGATCTTGCCGATGGCCGACACACCCAGTGCGATCAGGTCGCAGTCGGGCTGCGTGCTGTAGCCCTGGAAGTTGCGGTGCAGCCGGCCCTGGCGCTTGGCCACGGCCAGCGCATCGCCGGGCAGGGCGAAGTGGTCCATGCCGATGTAGACGTAACCGGCCTGCTCGAAAGCCTCCATTGCGCGCGCCAGCATGTCGAGCCGGGCCTGGGCGGCGGGCAGGTCGGCGTTGGCGATGCGGCGCTGCGGCTTGAAGCGTTCGGGCAGGTGCGCATAGCCGTACAGCGCGATGCGGTCGGGCCGCAGCGTGGCCACCTGGGCCAGCGTGCGGTCGAACGAGGCCGGCGTCTGCAGCGGCAGGCCGTAGATCAGGTCGACGTTGACCGAGTCGAAGCCGATCGCCCGGGCCTCGCGCACCAGGTCGAACACCTGGGCCGCCGGTTGCACGCGGTGCACCGCCTTCTGCACCGCGGGGTCGAAGTCCTGCACGCCGAAGCTCAGGCGGTTGAAGCCGAGTTCGGCCAGCAGGGCCAGCCGGCCGGCGTCGATGGTGCGGGGATCGACCTCGATCGAGTACTCGCCGCCCGGCGTCAGCGCAAAACTCTCACGCAGCATCTGCATCAGCTGGCGAAGTTCGTCATCGCTCAGGAAGGTCGGGCTGCCGCCGCCCAGGTGCAGCTGCGACACCGGCTGGCCCGCACCCAGGGCTTCGACGTACAGCGCGATCTCGCGCTGCAGGTAACCGAGGTAGGGCAGCGCGCGTTCATGGTGCCGGGTGACGATCTTGTTGCAGGCGCAGTAGTAGCACAGCGATTCGCAGAACGGGATGTGCACGTACAGCGACAGCGGCAGCGCGCGCCCGGCGCCGCCCAGCCGGCGCTGGCGCAGCGCCTGCAGGCAGTCGTCGGCGCCGAAGGCTTCGACAAAGCGGTCTGCCGTGGGGTATGAGGTGTAGCGAGGGCCCGGCACGTCGAATCGGCGCAACAGGTCCAGGGGGACGGCGGTCATCGCGGCTTCTCCTGAGGATGCACTACTGTGGCGCCGGCAGCCGGCCCCGTCCTTGACAAAGGTCAAGCTCCTGGCAGGTGGAAACGGGACAATTTGCGCTACATCAGGAAGTTGCCATGAACCCCCAGACGATCAAAGTTGCCTGCTCGAATTGCAATCTGCGCGAGCTGTGCATGCCGATGCAGCTCGACGCAGCGGAACTCCAGCGCATCGACGAGGTGGTGGCGACGCGGCGCACGGTCAAGCGCGGCGCCACGCTGTTCCACCAGGGCGAGGCCTTCACCTCGCTCTACGCGATCCGCGTCGGGTTCTTCAAGACCACGGTCGCCACCGACGATGGGCGCGAGCAGGTCACGGGCTTCCAGATGGCCGGCGAGATCATCGGGCTGGACGGCATCGTCAACGACAAGCATTCCTGCGACGCCGTCGCGCTGGAGGACGCCGAGGTCTGCGTGATGCCGTTCGAGCGGCTCGAGGAACTGTCGCGCGAGGTCAACGCGCTGCAGCACCACGTGCACAAGATCATGAGCCGCGAGATCGTGCGCGAGCACGGCGTGATGCTGTTGCTGGGCAGCATGCGGGCCGAGGAGCGCGTGGCTGCCTTCCTGCTGAACCTGGTCAAGCGGCTGCATGCGCGCGGCTTCTCGCAGTCCGAGCTGGTGCTGCGCATGACGCGCGAAGAGATCGGCAGCTACCTCGGCCTGAAACTGGAGACCGTGAGCCGCACGTTCTCGAAGTTGGCCGACGACGGCGTGGTCGAGGTGAAGCAGCGGCACATCCGCATCCTGGATGCGGAGGCGCTGCAACGCATCGTCAATCCGCAGGTCTGCCACTGACCGTCTCCGGCTCGACCGCGAGCAGCCGCGTCAGCGCGCACGCGCCCAGGGCCACGCACCAGAACGCGAAGAACGCGGCCGTGTAGGTGGCCTGCGCGGGCCAGGCCAGCGTGCGGCCCAGCCAGTGCACGTCGCGCGGGTCGACCGCGGCAAACACCAGCATCTCGAGCGCGGCGGCGGCCAGGAAGGCCGGCCAGACGACGCCCATCAGTCGTTGTCTCCACATCTTCTTGTCTCCTGCAACAGCGAACGAAGCGGGGCCGCTCAGCGCGGTGGCGGCACCACGCCGGTCGCGGCATGGTTGCGGCCCTGCATCGCCGGCGCCAGCGCTGCGTCCACCGGCACGGGCCGGGTCGACGCGCCCGGCGCCCGGGGGCTTCCGCCGACGCTCTCGGACAGCACCGGGTCCTGCCCTGAGAACGCGAGAAACATCGTGACGAAACCGGCCACCACCACCGTGGCCGGCCCTGAGATCACCATCCATAGCATGCCGTGGCGCCACCAGGGGCGGGTGGGTGTGGCGATAAGGTCTGGCATGGGGGCTCCTTCAGGACGGGTCAACGGGGGATCAGAAACACGGACTTTTCGCGCACGTGGTCCGCGGCGTCCAGCATCTGGATGTCGAAATGGATGGCGTGCGAACCCGGCTGCAGCGCACTGGCCGCCGCATACGGCAGCTGCAGCCGCACCGCGACCCAGCGCGACTGCGTGGCGTCAACGGTGACCACGGGCTCCGAGGCGACCGACAGGCCGGCCAGCCCCGATGCGTCGATGCGGAAACGCTGCGCCGTCTCGGTCGCGTTCATCACCTGCAGCCGGAACACGTTCTCGACCACGCCGCCATTCAGCACGCGGGCCATTGCCCCCCGGTCGCGCACCACGTCGACCTTGAAGGGCGTGCGCAGCACCAGGCTCACGGCCAGGCCGGCCACCACGGCCAGCAGCACGGCGCTGTAGACCAGCACACGGGGGCGCAGCACGCGGCGGCGGATCTGCGCCACCGACCAGCCGTTCTCGATGGCGCGTTCGGTGGCGTAGCGCACCAGGCCGCGCGGGTAACCCATCTTGTCCATCACGCCGTTGCAGGCGTCGATGCAGGCGCCGCAGCCGATGCATTCGTACTGCAGTCCCTTGCGGATGTCGATGCCGGTCGGGCACACCTGCACGCACAGTGTGCAGTCGATGCAGTCGCCGAGCCGCAGCGCGGCCAGGTCGTCATGGCGCGAACGGCCGCCGCGCGGCTCGCCACGGGCCGTGTCGTAGCCGACGATCAGCGTGTCGCGGTCGAACATCGCGCTCTGGAAGCGGGCGTACGGGCACATGTACTTGCAGACCTGTTCGCGCATGAAGCCGGCGTTGCCGTAGGTGGCGAAACCGTAGAACAGCACCCAGAACACTTCCCACGAGCCCATGCGGGTCTGCAGGAACTCCATGGCCAGCTCGCGTGCCGGCGTGAAGTAGCCGACGAAGCTGAACCCGGTCCACAAGGCGACGCTGAGCCAGACGATGTGCTTGAACCACTTCTTCACCAGCTTCTCGGCCGACATCGACGCGCCGTCCAGACGGATGCGCGCACTGCGGTCGCCTTCGATGCGGCGCTCGATCCACAGGAACATCTCGGTGTAGACCGTCTGCGGGCACGTATAACCGCACCACAAGCGGCCCGCCACCGCGGTGAACAGGAACAGCGACAGCGCCGACACCACCAGCAGTCCGGCGAGGTAAATGAAGTCCTGCGGGTACAGCACCAGCCCGAACAGGTAGAAGCGCCGCGCCGCCAGGTCGAACAGCACGGCCTGGCGTTCCCCCCACTGCAGCCACGGCAGGCCGTAGAACACGATCTGCGTGGCCCACACCATGGCCCAGCGCCAGTTGGAGAACCAGCCGTGGATGGTGCGTGGATGGATGGTCTTCTGGGCCTCGAACAGCGAGACCATCTGCTGCTCGTTCGCAGCCACCCCGCCGCGGCCGGCGGGCGGCGCGGGGATGATGGGGATGACCTTGCGTGCGGAGTCGGTTTTCATCTTCAAGTCTTGGCGGGACGGCTTGAGATCCGCCGTGCGAAACACGCCTGAGCCGGATGCCAGGAACACCGCGGAACCGGCGTTGCCGGGCCGCTGGTGTTGCCCCCTTCGAGGGGGGATTCGGCTACACGAAGTGAGCAAGAAACGGGGGTGTTCATCTGTTCGAGAGGCCCCAGACGTAGGAGGCGAGGACCTTGATCTGTGCTTCGGACAGCCGCCCCTGCTGCGCCGGCATCTGGTTCGTCTTGCCGGTGTTGATCATCGCGATGATGGCCTCCTGCCCCCAGCCGTGCAGCCAGATCGTGTCCGACAGGTTGGGCGCGCCAATCGCCTGGTCCCCGACCCCGCCCACGCCGTGGCAGGCTGCGCAGACACCGAACTTCGACTTGCCCAGCGCCGCCCGCACCGAATCGTGGGCGCCGCCCGACAGGCTCAGCACGTAGTTGGCCACGTTCTTCACGTCCTCCGGTGTCCCGACGGCGGCGGCCATCGGCGGCATCGTGCCGATGCGGCCCTGGGTGATGGTCTCGACGATCTTCTCGGGGCTGCCGCCATGCAGCCAGTCGCCGTCGGTCAGGTTCGGGAACCCCTTGCTGCCGCGTGCGTCGGAGCCATGGCACTGCGCGCAGTTGTTCATGAACAGGCGCTCGCCGATCGCCACGGCCTGCGGGTCGGCCGCGATCTGCTGCGCGGTCATCGGCTGCAGCCGGGCATAGACGGGGGCAATCTCCTCCTCGCCCTTCTTCATCTCGTCCCGGTGTTCCGACAGCGACGTCCAGCCGAGCCGGCCCGCATAGTTGCCGAGCCCGGGGTAGAGCACCAGGTAACCGGCGGCGAACACGATGGTGATGATGAACAGCCATACCCACCAGCGTGGCAGCGGGTTGTTCATCTCGCGCAGATCGCCGTCCCAGACGTGGCCGGTGGTGTTGTCGGCGCTGGTGGCGGCACGCGCCTTGGACGCGAACCAGATCATCAGCAGGCAGCCGATGATGCCGGCGATGGTGACCGCGGAGACCGCGATCGACCAGAAGTCGTTGTTGAAGTCACTCATGATGGGGTGGGCGTCGAGCGCCGTTCAGTCCTGGTCGAAGGGGAGCCGGGCCGCCTCTTCGAAGGCGGTGGCGTTGCGGCGCGACCAGGCCCAGGCCCAGATGCCGACGAAGACCACGAAGCAGGCCACGGTGGCCAGCGAGCGAAGCAGGTTGATGTCCATGACGACCTCAAAAAGGAAGGGTTTTTTCCAGAATGCCGCGGAACCGGCTCGGCCGGGCCGCTGGCATTGCCCCCTTGCAAAGGGGGTTGGCGATAGCGACACGCAGTGCGCGAAGACTGGGGGATGTCATTTGAAAGCTAGGCCGAGCGATTGCAGATAGGCGATGGTGGCTTCGGTCTCGGTCTTGCCCGCCACCTCGGCCGCCGCATTGGCGATCTGCGCGTCGGTGTAGGGCACGCCGACCCGGCGCAGCGCACGCATGTGGTCGCCGATGGACGACGCGTCGACGGTTGCCTTCTCGAGCCAGGGGTAGGCCGGCATGTTCGACTCGGGCACCACGTCGCGCGGGTTGTTCAGGTGGGTGCGGTGCCAGTCGTCGTTGTACTTGCCGCCCACGCGGTGCAGGTCCGGGCCGGTGCGCTTGCTGCCCCACTGGAACGGGTGGTCGTAGACGAACTCGCCCGCCACCGAGTAGTGGCCGTAACGCAGCGTCTCGGCGCGGAACGGCCGGATCATCTGCGAATGGCAGTTGTAGCAACCTTCACGGGTGTAGACGTCGCGGCCGGCCAGCTGCAGCGGCGTCAGCGGTTTCACGCCTTCGATCGGCACGGTGGTCGAGCGCTGGAAGAACAGCGGCACGATCTCCACCAGCCCGCCGGCCAGCAGCACGAACAGGATCAGCGCGATCATCAGTCCGTTGCTGGTTTCCACCCGTTCGTGCGAGAGGCGCGACGCGCCGTCGCCGCCTGTGGTCTTGTTCGACATGGTCTTGGGTCTTTCAGGAATGGGCCAACGCGGCGGGGATCTGCACATCGGCGGGCCGCGCGGCCAGCGCCGTCATCGCGGTGTTCCAGGCCATCACCAGCATGCCGGTCAGGTACATCAGGCCGCCCACCAGGCGCACCACGTAGAAGGGGAAGGTGGCCTTCACCGATTCGGCGAAGGTGTAGGTCAGCGTGCCGTCGGGGTTGATGGCGCGCCACATCATTCCCTGCATCACGCCGGCGATCCACATCGCGGCGATGTACAGCACGATGCCGATGGTGGCCACCCAGAAGTGCAGCTCGATCGCCTTCACGCTGTACATCTTCTTCTGGCCGAACAGCCGCGGGATCAGGTAGTACAGGCTGCCCATGCTGATGAAGCCGACCCAGCCCAGCGCGCCCGAGTGCACGTGGCCGACGGTCCAGTCGGTGTAGTGCGACAGCGCGTTGACGGTCTTGATCGACATCATCGGGCCCTCGAAGGTGCTCATGCCGTAGAACGACAGCGAGACGATCAGGAAGCGCAGGATCGGGTCGTCGCGCAGCTTGTACCAGGCGCCCGACAGCGTCATCACTCCGTTGATCATGCCGCCCCAGCTGGGCGCCAGCAGGATCAGCGAGAACACCATGCCGATCGATTGCGTCCAGTCGGGCAGGGCGGTGTAGTGCAGGTGGTGCGGGCCGGCCCACATGTAGGTGAAGATCAGCGCCCAGAAGTGCACGATCGACAGCCGGTACGAGTAGATCGGCCGCTCCGCCTGCTTGGGCACGAAGTAGTACATCATCCCCAGGAAACCCGCGGTGAGGAAGAAGCCCACCGCGTTGTGACCGTACCACCATTGCACCATCGCGTCCTGAACGCCGGCATAGGCCGAGTAGGACTTCATCCAGCCGGCCGGGATGGCCGCGCTGTTGACGATGTGCAGCAACGCCACCGCGATGATGAAGGCACCGTAGAACCAGTTGGCCACGTAGATGTGGCGCACCTTGCGGGTGCCCACCGTGCCGAAGAACACGATGGCGTAGGACACCCACACCACGGCGATCAGGATGTCGATCGGCCACTCGAGTTCGGCGTATTCCTTGCCCGAGGTGTAGCCCAGCGGCAGCGAGATGGCGGCCGCCACGATCACCAGTTGCCAGCCCCAGAACGTGAAGGCCGCCAGCGGGCCGCCGAACAGGCGCACCTGGCAGGTACGCTGCACCACGTAGTAGGCGGTGGCGAACAGCGCGCTGCCGCCGAATGCGAAGATCACCGCGTTGGTGTGCAGCGGCCGCAGCCGGCCGTAGCTCAGCCACGGGATGCCGAAGTTGAGTTCGGGCCAGGTCAGCTGCGCGGCGATGACCACGCCGACCAGCATGCCCACCACACCCCAGACCACCGCCATGATCGAAAACTGCCGCACGACGGTGTCGTTGTAGACCGTGGGCCGGCTGCTCGAAAGATTCATCGTTCACCCCTGTTGACTCTGGTTTCCAGTGTCCCGCGATGGCCTTCCAGGGGGCTTGATGCAAGTCAACAACGGGCGCGAAACGTGCGCCGCTCAATCCTTCAGGATCCGCTCGCCCTCGGCCTCGAGGTCGTCGAACTGGCCGCGCTCGATGGCCCACCACAGGCCGCCCAGGATGCAGAAGACCAGCACCACCGACAGCGGGATCAGCAGGAACAGGATGTCCATTCAGCGCACCTCGTGCGACAGCCGCAGTGCGTTCAGCACCACGGCCAGCGAGCTGCCGGCCATGCCCAGCCCGGCCAGCCAGGCCGGCAACCAGCCGAACATCGCCAGCGGCACGCAGACCGCGTTGTAGACCGCGGCCCAGGCCAGGTTCTGCCGCACCACGCGCAGGCTGCGGCGCGCCAGCCGCAGCGTCCGCACGATCTGCTGCAGGCTGCCGCCGAGCACGACGAAGTCGGCCAGCGCCTGGGCCAGCGGCACGGCCTCGCCGAACGCGAACGACACGTCGGCCGCGGCCAGCACCGGCCCATCGTTCAGCCCGTCGCCGACCATCGCCACCGTGTGGTGCGCGCGCTGGGCGGCCTGCAGGGCGGCCAGCTTGTCCTGGGGCGTGCAGCCGCCGCGTGCCTCGCGGATGCCGAGCCGGCTGGCGATCAGCGCCACGGCACGGGCCTTGTCGCCGGACAGCAGCTGCACCTCGATGCCCAGGGTCTGCAGCGTCTGTACCGCGAGCTCGGCATCCGGGCGCAGCTGCTCGTCGAACACGAAATCGGCCAGCCAGCCCTGAGCGTCGGCCAGGCAGACCTGCACGCGCGCATCGGCATCGGCCGGCGGCAGGCCGCAGAACGCGCGCGCGCCCAGCTTCAGCGTGCCGGGCCAGGCGATGGCGCCGCGCTGCACGCGGCCGGCCAGGCCCTGGCCGGCGGTCTCGGCGACCAGCTGGGCTTGCCAGCCGGGTCCGTCGGCGGGCTGCGCCTCGGGGGCTGCCCGGCGTTGCGCCGCCACCAGCGCGCGCGACACCGGATGCAGCGACTGGGCCGCCAGCGCCGCTGCCAGCGCCAGCGCCTCGCTGGCATCGACACCACGGCGCACGCGGGTCTCGGCCAGCACCATCGCGTCGCAGGTCAGCGTGCCGGTCTTGTCGAAGACCACGGTGTCGACCCCGGCCAGCACCTGCAGCGCCTGCAGCCGGCGCACCAGCACGCCGCCGCGCGCCAGCGTGCCGGCGGCAGCCAGCATGGCCGCCGGCGTGGCCAGCGACAGCGCGCAGGGGCAGGTGACCACCAGCACGGCCACCGCGACCATCAGCGCGTGGCCCGGGTCCTGCGGCCACCACCAGGCGCAGGCGCCGGCCGCCGCCACCAGCACGGCGGCGAGGAACGGGCCCGAGATGCGGTCGGCCAGCTGGGCCAGGCCGGGTTTGGTCAGCGCCGCCGATTCCATCAGCGCCACGATGCCGCTGAAGCGGGTGTCGGCCGCCACGGCGGTGGCGCGCACCAGCACGGTGGCCGCCAGGTTGTTGCTGCCGGCCAGCACCGGGGCACCGGTGTCGCGCTGCAGTGGCAGCGACTCGCCGGTCAGCAGCGATTCATCGACCTTGGTGCTGCCCTCCACCACCGTGCCGTCGACCGGGAAGGCCTCGCCCGGCCGCACCCGCAGCACGTCGCCCACCGCGATGCGGTGCCGCGCCACCTCTTCCCAGCGGCCGCCGGTGCCCTGGCGTTCCACCGCATCGGGCAGGCGGCGCAGCAGCAGATCGAGCGCGCCGGCCGTGCGGTCGCGCAGCCGCAGCTCGAGCCAGCGGCCGGTGAGCAGGAAGAACACGAACATCGACAACGAGTCGAAATACACCTCGTCGCCGAACACGCTGCCCGGATCGAAGGTGGCGGCAGAACTCACGCAGAACGTGACCACGATGCCCAGCGCGACCGGCAGGTCCATGCCGATGCGGCCCCGGCGCAGGTCGCGCAGCGCGCCGGCGAAGAACGGCCCGCACGAGAACAGCAGCAGCGGCAGCGTCAGCAGCCAGGCGGCCCAGCGCAGCAGCCGCTGCGCGTCGGGCGTGATCTCGCCGGGCGCGGCGACGTACGCGGGGTAGGCGTACATCATCACCTGCATCATGCACAGCGCCGCCACCAGCCAGCGCCACAGTGCCATCCGGCTGTCGCGCCGCCGTGCGGCCCGCGCCGCGATGTCGGCCAGCGGTACCGCGCGGTAACCGGCGTCGCGCACCGATGCGAGCCAGCGCGAGGGCTGCACGCGGGCGGCGTTCCACACCACGCGGGCGCGCTGGCTGGCCGCGCCGACCTCGGCGCTGACCACGCCGGGAACGGCCCGCAGCGCGTCTTCGACCGTCAGCGCGCAGGCGCCGCAGACCATGCCGTCGATGGCCAGGCTGGCCTCCCAGCAGCCGGCCGCCGAGGCCACGGGGCGGCAGAACGCCGGCCACTCGTCGGGGTCGTCGATCCACGCGGGGAGCCGGTCAGCCTGCATGCCGGCAAGACTAAGGCCGGGCCTCGCACCGGGCCTTGACGTGGATCAACGCAGCCCGCGCGGCGCCGACTATTCTGAACACATCGCCAACTACCGGAGACCACCATGTACCAACGCATCCTCGTCGCCACCGACGGGTCCGATCTGTCCCAGAAGGCCGTGGAGAGCGCGCTGTCGCTGGCCGCCACGCTGAAGGCCGAGGTCGTCGCGCTGAAGGTCGTGCTGCATTTCCCCACCAGCTATTTCGAGGGCGCGAGCGCCGCCAGCATCATGGACACCGGCCGCATCGAGCTCGAATGGGCCGAGAAGGCGCAGCAACTGCTCGACACGGTGAAGACCGCCGGTGCCATCCGCGGCGTCACGGTGCACACCGTGGTGGCGCATTCCGACCTGGTGGCCGACACCGTGATCGCCACCGCGAAGAAGCAGCACTGCGACCTGATCGTGATGGCCAGCCACGGCCGCCGCGGCGTGGGCCGGCTGCTGCTGGGCAGCGAGACGCAGCACGTGCTGACGCACTCGCACATCCCGGTGCTGGTGCTGCGTTAGCCGCCTGCGGCCTGCGGCCTACTCCGTGCGCTCCAGCATGTTGAGCAGGAACTCGGCGCCCGGCCTGCCGGCCCGGGCGGCCTGTTCCAGCAGGGCCTGTGCGCGGTCGGGGTCGCGCTGCACGCGCCGGCCGTAGAGCCGCTCGCCTTCGAGCCGCATGAAGCCGGCCCGTTCGGCCGCCACCGCATCGCCCGCCGCGGCCAGCTGTTCGTACAGCGCGAGGGAGCGCTCGAACTGCTCGTTGTAGTAGGCGCGGTGCGCGTCCACGATGGGTGGTCGGTCGCGCGCCGCCATCGCACCGAGTGCGGCGGTGACGAGCACGGCGATCAGAGGTCTCTTCATCATCCGTCTCCTTCAGGGTTGTTGCAGCGTCAGCTGCAGGGTGGGCCGCAGCGCCGCGTTGCTGTCTTCCGACGAACGCACCCAGGCCGTGTTGCCGGGGCCGGAGGGCAGCAGCACGAAGCCCCAGTTGCTCTGCGGCTGGTCGATCCAGGCCTGGACCACGGCCGGGTCGAGCTGCACCTTGCGGGTGTCGGCCTGGCTGCCGGTGAAGCCGGCCAGCTGGAAGCCGGTACCGCTGATCCAGTCGGCCGCGCCGCTGCCGGGCAGCTGCCATGAGGCGGTGTCGCTGCGCTGACCCCAGCCGAAGTTCGCCGCCGCCGCGTTCCAGGGTGCGGCCAGGTACTTGCCGGCCAGCGTGTAGCCGGCCGCGCCGAAGTTGAAGCTCAGCGACAGCTCGGCCTTCAGCACCTTGCGGCCCTGCAGCGCATCGAGCCCGCCGAAGCGCACGAAGGTGCGCGCCTCGTAGGCATCGGCCCCGGTCGTCGCGTACGCGCCGGTCGGCGTGCCGTTGCTGACCACGCCGTGCCCGTTGTTGTAGGCCAGGTACTGGCTGCTGACGCCGATGTCGGTGACGCCGGCATACCCGCCCTGGCCCTGGCGCAGCAGCACGCTGTTGCCGGTGGGCGCCGGTGCCGGCGTGTCGACCTGCACCGTGACCGCGGCTGATTTCTTCACCGTGCCATCGCTGCGCACCACGCGCGCCTCGAGCTTCTGGCTGCCGGCCGCCACACCGGCCAGCGCGAACTGGTAGGGCGCACCCGTGGCCTCTGCCACCTTCTGGCCGTTGCGCCACAACTCGACCCGCACCACGCCCTGGGTCGTCGACACATCGGCCGACACGGTCAGGTTGGCGGGCGCGGTGAAGGCGGTGCTCTGCAGCGGTGCGGCGAGGCTGACGGTCAGCGGCGCGGGCGCGGGGGACGGTGCGGGCGAGGGCGCCGGGGAAGGTGCCGGCGAGGGTGCCGGGGCCGGTGACGGCGCCGGTGGGCCGGGCACGTAGGGCGGCGGCGCCGGCCGCACCGGCGGCGGCGCGTCGCCCACGTAGAGCGCTGGCTGCGCGAGGGTGGCCGGCAGGGCGCCGGTCTGCACGATGCTGCCGTCCGCGGCCGCGATCTCCAGCTGGCCGCCGGTGCCGTTGGTCGCGAACCGTGCGGTCACGGTGCGGCCGTCGGCCAGCACCACACGGGTACCGGTCAGGCCATCGGCATCGGCGCGAGTGGCGCTGGCCACCGATCCATTGGTGCCCAGCACCTGCAGGAACTGCGACGCGCTGGCCGTCTGGCCCAGTTCCAGGCGCCAATTGGTGCCCAGCGCGCCATTGGCCTGCGAGCTCAGGGCTGGCGTCGCGCCGGCCGGCACGATGCCGTGGATGTCGAGCGTGTTGCCGCCGTTGGCCATCGTCGCGCGGCCGGCCGACACGGTGGGCTGCTGCGGCAGGTTCATCGTCCAGATGTGCTGCGCAGGCTCGGTGCTCTCGGTGCGGTCCATCACGATGAAGGTGGAAGGCCGGATGAACAGGAACTCGCGCTGCACCTTCTTCACCAGCTGGTTGTTGTAGCTGCCGTTGGTGGGGTTGCGGTAGCTGTACAGCGGCGTGACATCGGCCGACACGTAGGTGTAGAGCGGCGTGTCGGCCAGCGCCATCACGCGGCAGGGCTGGCCGCTGCTGGTCATCGCGATGTCGGCGCCGGCCGCGGTCTTCAGCCGCACCAGGTTGTGCGCCTCGGTGCCCTGCTCCAGGCCCGAGGCCGAGCGGATGTTGCGGTCGTAGGCCAGCCAGTCGCCGCGGAACACGACGAAGCTGCCCTGGTCGGCATGGGCGTGGCTCTCGGTGTACGGACCGCAGATGAAGTTGGAGAACGTGGCGGCCATGCCCCAGTCCGAACGCATCATCAGCTGGCCGGTGCCCTCGCCCCAGTAGGTGGTCGACAGTTCGCCCAGCGCCACGGTGGGGGTCTTCGGCAGCGCCACCATCAGGTCGGAATAGAAGTCGTACGAATAGCGCATGCGCGGCACGCTCGACTGGCCGATCAGCGTCTTGGCCGCACCCGACAGCCGCTCCTGCGGGAACAGCGTGACCAGTTGCTGCAGGTAGTCGCGGTGGTAGTCGAACAGCGCCGCCGTCGCGTCGCGCGCATGGTCGCCGGTGGGCGCCATGCGGTCGAGGGTCGGCACGATGCTGTGCAGCTGGTGCGCCAGCGAGGCCAGCGTGTGCGGTGTCCGGTCGGCGATGCGCTCGCCGGTGGAGCGCTCCCACAGGTCGTACAGCGCCCAGATCGCGCGGCTGGCCGTGCCGTAACCGGTGCCCTCGCGCGAGCCGCCGCCGACGAGATCGCGCGTGAGCAGCGGCTGCATCTCGCCGCCGATCTTCTGGTTGCGCGCAATGTCCAGCCATTCGGCGGCGCTGTCGTTCTCGCCATGCGTGGCCAAGCCCAGCTGCATCGTGGCCGTGACGAAGCTGTAGTAGTAGTTGTTGGCCGGGTTGTCGCGGCCCCAGCCGGTCCAGGTGAAGACCTTGCCGCCCCAGGTGGCGAGCAGGTTGCCGTCCTTGTCGCGGCCGGGCTTCCAGATGTTCCATACGGCCTGGTTGCCGTAGGTGATCCAGCGGGCGCGCATCGCCGGCGTCAGCTGGTCGTTGGTGGCGCTGCCGCCGTCGGCTGCGGCATGCGGCACCCAGTCGTAGACCATGGCCATGCCGCCGACCCGGCCGCCGATCTCGAGATAGCTGTCGCCGGCCACGCTGGGTGCCTTGCCGGCGGCGATCAGCGCTTCTTCGGCGCGGATGAGGTCATCGGTCTGCTTCACCGCATAGGCGGCGTAACGGGCGTCGCCCGACATCTGGTAGAGCAGCGCGGCGAACCAGGGCTCGAAGCCGTAGTCCTTGTCGCCGGCCATCGCGCGGTCGACCACGTCCTTCAGCCGCATGGCCTCGGGTGCCTTCACCGCCAGCTTGCGTTGCAGGCATTCCTTGAACTCGGCATGGGCGAACAGCAGCCGGGGGTGGGCGGGCGCGATGGTTGCGGTGGTGGCCGTGCTGCGCGTGTCGGTGCACTCGGCCAGCGGGCTCACCGGCACGAACTGGGCGGTGATGGTTTTCGCGCCGCTCATCGTCACGCGGCAGGCCACCGTGTCCTTGCAGCCGTTGTCGTTGCTCTCGACCCAGCGCTCGAACATGTAGCCCGCGTCGGGCACGGCACGCACGCCGACCTCGCTGTTCAGCTCGAAGTCGGCTGCGCACACCGGCCCGCAATCGATGCCGCCGCGGGTGGTGAAGATGCGGCCCGTGCCGCCGCTCGCCTGCACGGTCAGCCGGGCCTGGCCCGTCGCGGCCAGCTTGGCGAGGCGTTCGACCGAGGCCTGCTGCGTGGTGACGGCCGGGCCTTCTGCGCTGCCGCCGCCGCAGGATGCCAGCAGCGTCAGCACGGCCAGCGAGACGGCGGTGTGGAGGGTGTCGAGAGATCTGGGGAGCATGGTGGTCCTTGTCATGGTGGTTCTTGTCAGGGGGTGAAGGGTTTGCAGGCGGTCTGGATGCGCTGGCGTTGCGGCGCGGTGGTCATCGCGCTCAGGCTGCGGTGAAAGCGCGCCTCCTGCAGCCCCGAGGCGATGAACTGCCAGCGGTAGGCGTCGCGCAAGCCACGCGCGATGCGCAGCGAACCGGCGGCGCTCAGCTCGCGGCCGCAGATGCGCAGGAAGTACTGCGCGTCGGCGTCGGCCTGCTGGTCGGCGATGGTGGCCAGCGTCTTCACGAGTGCAATGAAGTCGTCGACCGCCTGGTCGCGCTCGGGCTCGGTCAGGCGGCGGTAGGCACGCTCCCATTCCAGCTCGTCGAGGATCACGTGCTGCGACTCCTCCTGCCAGTGGAAGCGCAGCACGTCGCGGTAGACCGCGCAGATGTCGGTCGACGGCTCGATGCACAGGCGGTAGTGCGCCTGGGTCGCGACCTCGATCAGGCAGATCAGCGCCAGCGCGGCCCAGCTCGACGTGCCCACCACCTTGGCGGCCAGCAGGTTGGCGGTGGGCACGAAGTCGTAGCCCTTGGGCATGTGCGGGCCGACCATGGTCTCGACGCGGCGGAACAGCTCCTGGTGCTTCAGCTCCTCGTGCGTGAAGGTCACCAGCGCCGTCAGGGCCACCTGGTCGCCGTACCAGTGGTCGCGGCACAGCTCCAGCATCTTGATGCCGATGAAACGTTCGAGCAGGCCGAGCATGCTGGCGTAGCTGCGGCCCTGCAGCTGGCTCAGCTGGCGCTGTTCGGCGTCGTCGAGAAAGTCGAGCCGGCCGACCAGCGACAGGCCGTCGGGCAGAAAGCGCCGCGAGAAGTCGAACGCGCGGCCGCGCACCACGTCGCGGTCGATGTCCCAGTAGGCGCGCCGCGCCAGCTCGATGCACTTGGCGTAGTACGGCGTGTGGGTGCTGCTGGCGGTCAATCTGGCGAAGGAAGTGAGGTGGCTGAACATGGCGTGGGACGAAGGGCGGGGGCGGTGGGCGAGACGAACTGCACGATGCGGTCGACCACGCCCGGGCTGTCGAGCAGCCGGTGGTGGCCGAGACCGCAGGTGGCATGCACCTGGGCCTCGGGCCAGGCGCGTGCGAGCGACATGCCTTGCGCGAACGGCACCTCGTCGTCGCCTTCGTCGTGTACCAGCAGCGTGGGCAGTGCCGCCTGGCGCAGCAGGTCGGCGAGCCAGAGCCGGCTCCAGTTCAGGCGGTGGTTGTGGCGCCGCTCGGCGATGCAGCGCATGTGCTCGACCGTCTCCGCCGGCAGGCCCATGCGCCGCGCAAAGGCGTGCAGCGGCCAGTCGGCATGCGCGGGGGCACCGAGCAGGACCAGCCTGCCGGCATCGAAACCCCAGTCGCGCACCGCGTGCAGCGCGGCGGCCGCACCGGCGCCATGGCCCAGCACGCAGTGCAGGGGGCCGGCCTGGCGCGCGACGATGGCGATGGCCGCCGCCTGTGCCACCAGGTCGACCTGGC
Source organism: Pseudorhodoferax sp. (assembly GCA_965279475.1). Taxonomy (GTDB): domain Bacteria; phylum Pseudomonadota; class Gammaproteobacteria; order Burkholderiales; family Burkholderiaceae_C; genus Pseudorhodoferax. The sequence goes on along the minus strand of CBDIIA010000003.1, from coordinate 3,536,587 downwards.
GACCACGCGAGCGGCCGTGGGCCGGTGCGTCGAATGCCAGCACGCGCAGGTCGGCCTGCACCAGCGGCTGCACCAGCGCACTGAACTGCAGTGCGTGCCCGCCCCAGCCGTGCACCAGCAGGACCGTGGGGCCCGTGCCCCAGGCCTGCAGTGCGAGGTCGAGCGAGCCATGGCGCAGCCGCGTGGGGTGTGCAAGGCGGCGTACTGCCGCCTGCGGCGCGGTGTCGCGCGGGCGCGGTGGCCGTGCCAGCAGGCCGTAGGCGCAGGCCGCGGCCAACGCCGGGGCAGCCTTGTGCAGTGCGGCCAGCAGCAGGCCGCGGGCCTGGTCGCGGCTGAAACGTGCGGCCCGTGGTGGCCCGGCCTGCTGCTGGCCCGCGCCGGCGGCTGACCCGGGGCCAGTGAAGGGGATGAATAGAGGCATGGAATCTCGCGGTTCGCAGGCGACCGGCAGCGCTGCCGGTCACCGGGGAGCGCCGGCGCTTGGCGCGCCGGCAGGCAGTGGGATCGAGCCTGAGTTCAGCTCGTGTAGAAGTACGGGTCGAGCACGGTGACCGGTGTGATCGTGCCGGCCGGCATGTTGTTGGTGCTGGCCACTTCGCGGATGGCTTCGGGTGTCGGGCCGTCGTAGACGCAGAACGACTTGCCGAGATCCTTGCTGACGTACGAGTGGACCCAGAACACGCCCTTGGCGGCGTTGTTCTGGACCACGGTGCCCATGGCCTGGGCACCCTGTGCATTGACGGGGACACGCAGTCCGTTGGGGAAGTTGCGTTCGACGATGTAACGAGGCATGAAGGCTCCAGATGAAGAAACACGATGACGAGGCACCCGCAACACGGTTGCGTGGCGGCCGGTGCTGTACCGGCAGACATGAGCTTAGGGAGCGAGGCCTTGCGCAGCCACGGCAAGCCTGCCTAGATTGGCGCATCGGTTTGCCTATTTTTCGGCGTGCGTTCGGTGGCGATCGGCCCCAGTGCGTGGCACGACAGCACTACCCGCAGGCGCGACGGCGACGCCAGGCCACGGGCTTCGGCCTGGACCGAGGCGATCTCGCTGCGGTCGACGCCGAGGTCGCGCAGCAAGTCGGCGCTGGCGTCGTGGAGGGACGCGCAACGCGGGCGCGTGGCACGTTGCCACAGCCGGGTCAGCCATCGGGTGGCGTGTTGGATCATGCAAGGGCTCCTGGTGGTTGGGATCGGATGGGCGTGCGCTGGCCTGCGCCATGCAGCGGCGCAACCCGGCCGCACGGGGCGGGGTGGAGGGCTGCCCGCTAGGGCAGGCGGATCGACTGGATTGGCGGGAGTGCGGCGGCGCGCGGTGACCTGCGGCGGCGGGTGCGCCGCGCCGTCAGCCGCGGTAGAAGTGCGGGTCGAGCACGTTGACCTGGGTGATGTCGCTCACCGGCAGATTGCTCATCGCGGCCACTTCGCGGATCGCTTCGGGCGAGGGGCCGTCGTAGACGCAGAAGGTCTTGCGCAGGTCCTTGCTGACGTACGAGTGCAGCCAGAACACGCCGCGCGAGGCGTTGTTGCGCATCACCGAGCCGAGCGCCTGCTCGCCCTCGTCGTTGAGGGGAATGCGCAGGCCGTCCGGGATGAGGCGTTCGACGATGAAGCGTGGCATGGTGGCTCCTGAAGGGACAGGTGGGGGGCGACGCGGAACATGGCAACACTGTAGGCGCTGGCACGCCGCACAGCCACGGCGGGGGTTGCCCAGATTTCCTGCCGGCTTGCCTATTTTTCGATGCCGATGCCGGCCCGCCGCGCGGCGGCGACGGCCTCGTTGCGTGACACGACACCGAGCTTGGCGAACACCGCCGCCACATGGTGGTCGACCGTGCGTACCGAGCGGAACAGCCGCTCGGCGATCTCCGCATTGCGCAGCCCTTCGCACAGCAGCTGCAGCACCTCGGCCTCGCGGGCGGTCAGGCCGTGCGGGTGCGACTGCGTCGACGGGCGTGCGCCGCGCGGCAGGCCGCGCTGGCCGTCCAGCCGCAGCTGGCGCCGCAAGCGGTCGGCGGCGGGCCGCGCGCCCATCTGCTCGAACATGCGCAGGGCCTCGATCTGGGCCGGGCCATCGCCTTCGGCCAGCGCGCGTGCCCGCTCGTAGGGGCAGCGCAGTTCGGCCCAGGCGTCGGCCGCTTCGCGCCAGCGCCCCGTGAGCTGCAGCGCGAACGGCTCGGCGCAGGCGAAGCGGCCGGTACAGGCATCGGCGGCCTGGCGCATCCAGTAGGCCAGCTCGCCGGTGAACCAGGGATGGCGCAGGCGGTCGGCCAGCACCAGCGTGTGCTCGGCTTCGGCCTGCACGGCCTGCAGGTCGCCGCGCAGCTGCGCGGCCTCGGCCCGTGCGGCCCGCACCGGCGCCACGTGCTGCAGGGCGTTGTGGGTGCTGGCCAGGGCCAACGCCTCGTCGAGCGTGGCGGCCGCGCCCGGGTCGCCGCGGCGCGCCTGCACGCGGCCCCGTGCCACCAGCGCCAGCAGGCGGCTCACGTCGTCGGGCGCGCCCTGCTGCTTCAGCACGTTCTGCGCGAACTGGTCCGCATCGTCCCAGTTGCCCAGGTACAGGTAGCACAGCGCCAGCCAGGCCACGCAGTAGTTGCGGTGCACGTAGATCTCGTGCCGGTCGGCGAAGGCGATCGCCTCCTGCAGGTAGTGCTCGGCCTCGCACAGGCGGAACACCTCACCCGAGCCACCGCCCAGCGCGTTGTAGGCATCGGCGGCGCCATCGTCCAGCCCCTCGGCCAGCGACAGCGTGAGCGCGCGCTGCAGGTGCGCACAGCCGGCGGCGTAGTCGGTGAACATCGTGGCCGAGCCCAGCGTGCCGGTCGCGGCCACCAGGATGCCGGTGTGGCCGAAGCGCTCGGCCAGCGGGATGGCCTGCGTGGCGAACGCGATCGAGGTGTCGCAGTCGCGCGCGAGCATGCGCAGCTGCGCCTCCACCTGGTAGGCCCCGGCCAGCTGCACCGACGGCGGCGCGGCCTCGAGCAGCGCGATGGCGCGTCCGCTGGCGGCGCGGGCATCGTCGGGCCGCAGCGCCTGCGCATAGGCCAACGCCAGCTGGCTCAGGTTCTCGGCTTCGCCGACCGCGTCGTCCATCGTCTGCTGCAGCGTCGCCAGCTGCCGCCGTGCGGCGATGCAGGCCTCGAGCTGGCCGGCCAACTGGCATTCGCGCGCGGCGGACGCGAGCCAGGCTGCGCGCTGCGGGGCGTCGACACCGGGGGTGGCGTCGGCATGCGCCAGCGCGACCCGCCAGTGCGCGGCGGCTTCGCGGTGCGCACCGCGCTGCTGGGCCTGCTGCGCCGCCTCGGGTGCCAGGCGCAGCACGGCCGCGCCGTCGCCGGCCCGGGTGGCGTGGTGCACCAGGCGCGCCAGCGATGCCGTGGGGGAGGCGTCTTGCTCCAGCACCTGTAGCACCTGCGCGTGCAGCGCCTGCGTGACCGGCTCGGACAGTGACGACTCGATCGCCACCCGCGTCAGCTCGTGCCGGAACCGCAGCGTGGCGCCGGTGGCCGACAGCAGGCCCGAGTTCAGGCATTGCTCGATCGCGCTGGTGCTGGCCTGCAGCAGCCGGTCGACCAGCTTGCGGTCGACCTGCATCGGCACCACGGCGGCCAGCCGCACGATGGCCTGTGCATCCGGCCCCAGGCGTGCCAGCCGCGCCAGCGCCATCGCCTGCACGTTGCGCGGCACGCCGTCGGCGCTGTTGCGCAGCAGCTCGGTCACGAAGAAGGGATTGCCCTGGGTCGCCTCGTAGATGCCGGCCGGCGAACGCAAGGCGCCGCGGGCCAGGCCGGCCACGGCGGCCTGCGACAGGCGCGGCAGCTCGACCGTGACCGCGGTGCCGCTCGGCAGCTCGCCGAGCATGCGGCGCAGCGGGTGGGTGAGCGTCAGTTCGTCGTCGCGGTAGGACACGGCCAGCAGGCAGCGCGTGTGGTCCAGCCGCCGGGCCAGGAAGCGCAGCAGGTCGAGCGTGGCCTCGTCGGCCCAGTGCACGTCCTCGACCACGGCCAGCGTCGGCACCAGGCTGTGCTGCAGCTCGGCCAGCACGGCCTCGAACAGTGCGGCGCGGCTGCCGTCGCCGGCCAGCCGCGCGCGGAAGCCCACATTGGCGCTGCGGGCGATGTCCTGCAGCGGACCCAGCGGGTGCGGGGTCTGCAGCGCATCGCAGGCACCCCACCACAGCTGCGCGTCGCCGCGTTGCGCGGCCAGCGCCCGCAGCAGGCTGGTCTTGCCGATGCCGGCCTCGCCGGCGACCAGCACCAGGCGGCCGACACCGGCGGCTGCCGCGCGCAACTGCTGCGCTAGTTGTTCCAGGAGCGCATCCCGCTCGACGAGTTCCATGCCCTCCAGTTTAAGAGGGCTGCCCGGGCCGTGGCTTGCGCTACAGCAGAACCTCGGGCACGAACGGCGCGACGATGCTGTTGTACAGGCGCTGCCAGAGCGTCGACTCGGGCTCGGAGGTGAGCACGGATTCCTGCTGGCCTTCGGTGGTCAGCCACTGCAGTGACGTGCCGTCGGCAGCCAGCCGCAGGCGGTAGGCGCTGCCCGTCTTGCTGGCGTCGATCACCCGCAGCATCTGCTGTGCCAGCGGACGGCTGTCGAAGACGATGCCCATCTCGGTGTTCTGCGTGGCCGAGCGTGGGTCGAGGTTCATCGACCCCAGGAAGATGCGCCGCCCGTCGATCGCCGCGGTCTTGGAATGCAGCCGCCCCAGCGACTTGCCGAACACGCCGAACAGCTTGCCTTCGCTGGTGCGCTTGGGGCTGAGCTCGTACAGGTCGGCGCCGCTGCGCAGCAGGCGTTCGCGGTAACGCACGTAGCCGGTGTGGACCAGCGGCTCGTCGTTGGCCGCCAGCGAATTGGTCAGCAGCGTGAGGCGCACCTTGCGGGTGGTGAGGTCTTCGAACGCGGCCATGCCCTTCTCGCCGGGTACCAGGTAAGGCGAGGTCAGGTCGACCTGCTCACGCGCCGACAGCAGCAGGCCCCAGACCTTCATCGTCACGCTGGTGGCCAGCGCTTCGTCGGCCGTCATGTAGTCGGGTTTGGCCGGCGGGTCGGCGATCACGCGGGCATCGCCCCAGAGCAGCTCGATGCGGCCCGCATCGAACGCCTGGCCGACCGGGCCGTAGCCGAGGAAGTCGCTCGCGGGCAGCTCGATGCGGCGCGCCATGGGGCCGAGCCGGCTCTCGAAAGGGACCGTGTCGGCAGCGGTGGTCGTACCCGGCACGATCTCCTCGATGGGCCAGACCTGCCGGCTGTTCCAGTAGGCGTCGAACACGGTCTCGAGTTCGCGCAGCACCAGGCCGGCCACCAGCGCGTCCATGTCGATGAAGTTCTGCGCCTCGCCCAGCACGAAGTATTCGTCGGCGATGTTGCGCCCGCCGACCACGGCCATCGCGCCGTCGGCGATGAACAGCTTGTTGTGCATGCGGTGGTTGAGCCGGCCGATCTCCAGCGGCGACGCGGCAAAACGCGACAGCACGCCGTTGCGCGCGCAGCAGAACGGGTTGTACAGCCGCACCGCGACATTGGGCGTGCGCGCCAGCGCCAGCAGCAGGCCCTGGCTCCTGGCGGTATAGAGGTCGTCGACCAGGATGCGCACCTGCACGCCACGCGCGGCCGCATCGTGCAAGGCCTTCATCAGCAGACGGCCGGTGCCGTCGTTCTCGAACTGGTAGTACTGCACGACCAGCGAGCGCTGTGCACGCTCGGCCAGCTGCAGCCGGGCGTCGAGCGAATACACGCCCAGCGGCAGCAGGCGGGCGCCCGATGCGGCATCGGCCTGTGCGCCGGGCGGCAGGGATGCGGTGGCGATCCGGGCGAGTGGGGTCGTGGTATCGACCGGTGCCGCATTCTCGGACGCGCGTTCGCGGGCCGCCGGCAGGCTGCCGCAGGCGCCGAGCAGCAGGGTGCAGACCAGCACGATCGCGATGTGCCACCACGGTGTGATGCGGTTCATGGAAGAGTCCTCGGGGTGTGGTCTGGATACGCGCGGGGGTGCGGTTCGGTTTCAAACGCAGGCAGGTACGGGGATACTCCCCAGGCCGTAACATCCACGCTTCTGGAAAGCAGCGGACCATGCAAAGCATCAAAGCAAACGAACCACGACTCGAAGGTCTGAAGCGAGCGGTCGGGGCGGCCCGGTCGGGCGTGCCCGTTGCGAGCGCGCCGCTCGTCAGCGAGTCCGGCGGCATCGACCAGACGGCGGTGGCGTTCAATGTCTTCGCCAAGCTGCTGCAGACCGACGGGATCCGCGCCGCGCTGTACTCGGTGCTGCGGCGGTCGGACTACCGCTACCTCAGCATCTTTCGGTTCAAGGACGGCCTGGCGACGTCGTGCGTGCACATCGACCGTGAGGACCTGCTGGCGACCCAGGCGGCGGAGGTGCCCGACACGGCCACCTATTGCCGCTACGTGCGCGCATCCGATGCGCCGTTCGTCACGGTGAACGCGTCCATCGACGCCCGCACTTTCGACCATCCGGCGCGCGACGTGGTGTTGTCGTACTGCGGCATTCCGGTGCTGGAGTCGGATGGAACCTTCATCGGCACCCTGTGCCACTACGATCTGGTGCCGCGCGATCCCGAGCAGCTCGATCTGGAGCTGCTGCTGCAGGTCAGCAGTGCGCTGGCGCAGTCCGGGGCGGTACCGCCTTACCCCGATCTCGGCAAACCCGCCTGAACCCGGCCAACGGCAGGCAGACGAAGCACGTGCACATGCAGCGAAGGGCGTTGACATTCGCCGCCGGCGCCTTCTGGGCTACCGGCATCACGGGCCTGCAGGCGCAACCTGCCATGGCCGTGGCCGTGCCTGCGGCCGGCGGGCTGCAGGACAGCCTGCGCAGGATCGAGGCCGACAGCGGCGGGCGGCTCGGCGTGTGCATCGTCGATACCGCCACCGGGCAGCGCACCACCTACCGGGGCGGCGAGCGGTTTCCGATGTGCAGCACCTTCAAGTGGCTGGCCGCGGCGCTGGTCCTGCACCGCGTCGACTCCGGCGCCGAGACGCTGGAGCGGTCGATCGCGATCGAGCGCGCGGCGATCATGCCGTATTCGCCGGTGACCGAACCGCAGGTGGGCCGCACGATGACGATGGCGCAGCTGTGCGAGGCGGCGGTCGGTGTCAGCGACAACACGGCTGGCAACGCGCTGCTCGCGAGCTTCGGCGGGCCTGCGGGGCTGACGGCCTATCTGCGTGCGCTGGGCGATGGTGCGACCCGGCTGGACCGCAACGAACCCACGCTGAACCAGGCGCTGCCCGGCGATCCACGCGACACCAGCACGCCGGTGGCGATGGCCGGTCTGCTGCAGACGCTGCTGCTCGGCGATGCGCTGGCTGCGGCGTCGCGCGAACGGCTGCGCGGCTGGATGCTGGGCACGACCACGGGCGACAAGCGCCTGCGCGCCGGGGTGCCGGCTGGCTGGCAGGTGGCCGACAAGACCGGCGCCGGCGGGCACGGCACGCACAACGACGTGGGCATCGTCTGGCCGCCGGGCCGCCCCCCGCTCGTGGTGGCGGTCTACCTCACCGGCACCACCGCGCCGGTGGAGCGGCGCGATGCGGCGATCGCCGCGGTGGGGTCGTTGCTGCAGTGATCGGCGGCGGCAGTGCCGCAAGGCACCGGGGCCATCCCGCAAAGACGCGATGGCCTGACGCGCTGAAGGCATAGGCGGCGCGGCCCTGCGTTTGTACAGTGCCCTGTGGGCGTGTCTGGTGGCCGCTGGTGTGTGGGCGTGCCGCGCCGCGTCGGCAGGCCGCCTGCACCGCGCGCCGTCTGCCGCGGCCGGGAGCAGCAGATGCAACACGGATTTCTCGATCGCGCCAGCCTGGCCTTGTCGCGCCACGCCTGGCTGGTGCTGGTGACGATGGCACTGATGCTGGGCGCGGCGGTGGCGTTCTGGACGGCGCAGCGCAGGCTCGAGGCGACGCATGCCGCGCTGGCGCCGGTGCTGCGCGGCCTCAAGGCGCAGGACGGCACCCGGCTGTGCGGCAACGTCGACGTGCAGGTGCGCAAGACCGCGCCGCACGGCGATGCGATGGCCTTGCTGCGCCGGCTCGACACGGTGATCGTCGACGGGCCCGACGCGGCCGGTCTGATCCGCCTGCGCATCTTCGCGCGCGACCCGGCGCAGGCGCTGGTATCGCTGCAGCGTTCGCCGCTGATCAGCGTGGTCACGGCCTTGCCGTTCTGCAAATGAGATGGCTGTGGGCGACCCCGGTGCTGGCGGTCGAACTGCTGGCCGGTGCGGCCACGGCCGTCATCTTCTACGCCGAGTACATCGGGCTCGGCGCGCAGCTCGACGCGGCCTGGCTGGCCGAAGGGCTGGGCAACCTGGGCTACGGCAACGTGATGGCCATCGCAGCCGCCGCCTGCGCGTGCCTGTTCGCGCTGGTGCTGCAGGGCGCCTACCTCGCCGGGCCGCGCGCGGCGTCGGCCGTGGTGCTGTCGGCCAGCCTGGCGCAGGTGGCCGCGCGCCAGGCGCTGGATGTGGAGACGCAGATCGCCGCGTTCGCGATCGCGCTGTGCGCGGCCGCGGCCGTGCTGCTGGTCGGCACGCTGGCGGCGGTGCGCCGCACGGTCGAGCGCCTGCCGCCGGCGCTGGTGCATGGCTTCAACTTCTCGACGGCGGTGTTCATCGTCGCGGACGGTGTGCGCCGGTCGGTGGTCGACTGCGGCGAAGCCGATGGCCCCACCGTGTGGGCCGTGTTCACCGCGGCAGTGCTGCTGGGCCTGCTGTGGAACCCGGTATGCGAGATCGTCGCGGCGGTGTCGCAGCGCGCCTGGCTGGCCCGGTTCACGCCGCTCGGCATGCTGGCCGCGGCGGCGCTGGCCTGGGTGGCGTACGACACGACCAGCCTGTCGCTCGGCGACGGTGCGTCGTGCGGCCGCTTCGGTGCGCAGGCGCTGCATCTCGACGTGCTGGCCGCGCGTGGCCGCACGGTCTGGGCCACGGTGTCGGCGGGGCTGCCGGCCAGCGTCTGGCTGCCGGCGCTGGCCTGCGGTGCGGCGGCTGGCTTCGTGCTGCTGCTGGAGTGCGTGACGGCCTTTGTCAGCGTCGACGGCGGGCCGCAGGCCGGCCAGACCGCCCGCACCCGGTGGATGGTGGTCGCCAACCTGGTGGGGGCCGGCGCGGGCGTGGGGCCGGTGTCGTATTCGGCATCGCGCACGCATGCGCTGCGGCTGTTTGGCGGGCGCACGCGGCTGTCGGTGCTGAGCCATGCGGGCTGCACCGTGGCGCTGGCGCTGCTGGCCGGCCCTTGGATGGCGTCGATCCCGCAGTTCGCGATCGGCGTGCTGCTGGTGCTGGTCGGGCTGCAGATGGTCACGCCGGGCATGGCGCGGTTCTGGCGCGACTGCCATGTGCCCACGTCGTCCGCGGCCGGCGTGCAGGCCGCAGCCTGCTTCTGGCTGGGCGTGGCGACGGCCGTGCTGAGCGACAGCGCCTTGCTCGGCTTCGTGGCCGGCGGCCTGGGCTGGTTCGCGGCGTGGGGCCTGCAGCGTGCGCGTGCCGGCCGTGCCAAGGTCGGCACGGCCTGAGTTGGGGGCCTGGCCAGCCACCAGCGGGCAAACCCGGGGCCGGCCCCGGCGTGGAATGGTTTACGCTGGGCTTGCTTTCCAACGCAGTCCATGGGGGTCGCACCAATGCCGCCAACGGATCCCGCAGCTTCGCCGGCCGAGCGCAGGCCGGTCGAGTTCGCGCACGGAGCCCGGCTGAACTTTGCCAGGCTGGCGTGTGGGCTGTCCGCCTTGCTGGGCCTGGTGGTGCTGTGTGGCTGGGCGCTGGGCCTGCCGCTGCTGCGCAGTGTGATCCCCGGTGCGGTCGAGATGAAGGCCAACACCGCGGTCGGCCTGGTGGCCAGCGCCGCCGCCTTGTGGCTCACGGTGGCGCGCTGGGGCGGCACGGTGCACCGGGTGGCCATGGCCCTGTCGATCGCCGTCGTGCTGCTCGGGGCCGTCACGCTGTGCGAATACGCGTTCGGGTGGAACCCCGGCCTCGACGAACTGCTGTTCCGCGACACCGGTGCCGCCTTCAACCAGGCCCGAGGCCGCATGTCGCCCTACAGCGCCGTGGCCTTCGTCGCGCTGGGCGGCGCCATCGCCTGCCTGCCCTGGCGCAGCCTGTCGGCGATGGCCGCCACCGGCGGTGGCATGGCTTCGGCGATCGGTGTCGTGTCGCTGCTGGGCTACCTGTGGAACGTGGCCGAGATCGTGACCGACCGCGTGGCCCCGCCGGTCGCCGTGCACACGGCCTGCGGGTTCATCCTGCTCGGCACCGCCACCTACCTGCTGTCCAGGGCGGTGCACGCGGTGCAGCGCCTGCGCGCGCGCAGCCGGCTCGAAACGCTGGTGCTGGGCGGCTTCATCCCCACGGCGATCTTCGTCGTGGTGGGCGGCGGCCTCACCTACAACGCCGGCACCAACTTCGCCGACACCGCCCAGCTCGTCGCCCACACGCAGGAGGTGCGTGCCCAACTGGGCCGCGTGTACGGGTCGATCGCCGATGCCGAACTGGCGCGGCGCAACCATCTGCTGACCACCGATGCGCAGTTCGACCGCGAGTTCCAGATCCATGCGGGCGAGACGCGCGGCCATGTGGCCGGGCTGCGCGAGCTGGTGTCCGACAACCCGGGCCAGACCCGGCTGCACGGGCGCCTGGCGAACCTGGTCGACAGCCGCCTGCAGAAGCTGGAGGCGGTGGCGCGACAGCTGCAGGCCCAGGGCAGTGTCGCGGCCCGGCAGGCGATGCAGCACGATGCCGGCGAGCGGTGGATGCAGCAGATCCGCGACGTGGTGCGCCAGATGGACGAGGCCGAGGCGTCGCTGCTGCAGGCCCGGCTGCAGCGTGCGCAGACGCAGCGCCAGTGGACGCTGGTCGCGCTGCTGGTCACGCTGGTCGTGCTGACCGGCCTGTTCATGCTGCTGTTCCGCGGCATCCAGAACGAGATGATGGCGCGCAGCGCCATCGAGGACCACCTGCAGCGCCTGAACACCGAGCTCGAGCAGCGCGTGCGCGACCGCACCCGGCAGCTCGAATACCAGCAGGCCTTTCTGCGCCGCGTGATCGACCTGAACCGCAACCTGATCTTCGCGAAGGACCGCGAGGGGCGCTTCGTGCTGGCCAACGCGTCGCTGGCCGAAGCCTACGGCACGAGCGTCGACGCGATCGTCGGCCAGACCGAGGAATCGTTCAACAGCAACGTCGAGCAGGTGCGCCAGTTCGGCGCGGCGGACCTGCAGGTCATCGAGAGCGGCAAGGACCTGGAGATTCCCGAGGAGCAGATCACCACGGCGCGGGGCGAGGTACGCTGGCTCTCGACCGTGAAACGGCCGATGCTGTCGATCGACGGCACGTCGACCATCCTGCTCGGCATCGCGACCGACATCACCGAGCGCAAGGTCGCCGAGGACCAGCTGCGCCAGATGACCGTGCTGCTGGAGCGCCGCGTGCAGGCCCGCACACTCGAGCTGCAGAAGGCCAACACCGAGCTGTTGCAGGCCCGCACCGACTCGGATGCGGCGAGCCGCGCCAAGTCGGCCTTCCTCGCCAACATGAGCCACGAGATCCGCACGCCGATGAACGCCATCATCGGCCTCACGCACCTGATGACGCGTGACACGCGCGACCGGCTGCAACGCGACCGGCTCGACAAGGTGGGGGCCGCCGCGCAGCACCTGCTGCAGGTGATCAACGACATCCTCGACATCTCGAAGATCGAGGCCGGCAAGCTGACGCTGGAGGACACCGAGTTCGCGCTCGGCGAACTGCTCTCTGGCGCGATGGAGCTGGTGGCCGCGCAGGGCCGCAGCAAGGGGCTGGAGATGATCCTCGACCAGGACCATCTGCCGAGCCGGCTGCGCGGCGACCCGACCCGGCTGTCGCAGATCCTCATCAACCTGCTGGCCAACGCGGTGAAGTTCACCGAACACGGCTGGGTGCGCCTGCGCGGCGAGTTGCTGCGCGAGGATGGGCAGCGCCTGCTGGTGCGCTTCGAGGTGCAGGACACCGGCCCTGGCATCTCGGTCGAAAGGCAGGCCGCGCTGTTCAACGCCTTCGAGCAGGCCGACAACTCGGCCACGCGGCGGCATGGCGGCACTGGCCTGGGCCTTGCGCTGTCGCGGCAACTGGCGCGGGCGATGGGTGGCGACGCCGGGGTCGACAGCGCGCCCGGCGCGGGCAGCAGCTTCTGGTTCACCGCCTGGCTGACGCTGGGCACCGAGGCGCCGAAGCCGGCGACACCGATGGCGCTGCAGGGCCTGCGGGCGCTGCTGGTCGACGATCTTCCTGAAGCGCTGGCCGTGGTCGGCGAGCAGTTGCGCCTGATCGGCCTGGAGGTGGATGCGGTCGGTGGCGGCACCGAAGCGCTGCAGAAGGTGCAGGCCGGCATCGCCGCCGGCCGGGCCTACGACGTGATGCTGATCGATTGGCGCATGGAGCCGATGGACGGCATCGAGACGCTGAACCGCCTGCGCAGCCTGCTCGGCAGCGGCATGCCGCCCTGCATCCTGGTGACCGCGTTCGACGAGCAGTCGCTGGTGCAGCGTGCGCGCACCGCACGGTTCGACGCAGTGATGCTCAAACCCCTGAGCAGCTCGGCCTTGCACGACCAGCTGATGCTGCTGTTGCGCACGCCGAGCGGTGCGGCGCTGGTGCCCGAAGCCGAGGCCTCTGGCACCGCCAGCCTGCTGCAGGCGCGCCACGCTGGCCAGCGCATCCTGCTGGCCGAGGACAACCCGGTCAACCGCGAAGTCGCACAGGACCTGCTGCAGCTGGTCGATCTGGTGGTGGAGACCGCGTGGGATGGCGCGCGTGCGGTCGAGATGGCCTTGTCGCGCCGCTACGACCTGATCCTGATGGACGTGCAGATGCCGGTGATGGACGGCCTGGAGGCCGCGCGCGCGATCCGCCTGAGCAGCGGCCTGGCGATGCCGATCATCGCGATGACGGCCAACGCCTTCGTCGAGGACCGGCAGGCCTGCCTGGACGCGGGCATGAACGACCACGTGGCCAAACCCGTGAACCCGGAGCTGCTGTATGCCACGCTGCTGCGCTGGCTGCCACTGCGCGACAAACCGTCTCCGCGGCCGGCCCCGTTGTCGGCGCCCGAGGACGCGCCGGCCCCCGTGCGCGAGCCGCTGGCCGACCGGCTGGCGCGCGTCCATGGCTTCGACATCACCGCCGCGCTGCGCCACGTGGCCGGCCAGATGCCGATCCTCGAACGCGTGCTGGGCCGCTTCGTCGAGACCTACCGCAACGGCCTGCCGGAACTGCTGGACGCGAACGGTGCCGCCGACGAGGTGCGCTCACGCTGGCGCAAGGTCTGCCACTCGATGCGCGGCGCGCTGACGACCGTGGGCGCGGCCGGCGTGCTGGAGGAACTGACCGAGCTGGAAGGCGATCTCGCCGGTGGCCAGCCGCTCAACGGACTCGGCGAGCGTGGGCGTGCGCTGCACGAGAACGTGCTGCTGCTGGTGCGGCGGCTGCAGGGGGAGCTGGGGGCCTGACCGCGGCACCACGTCTCGGTGTTTCAGCGCGCCAGCTGGCCGTCCCAGTACACCTGTGCCGGGTTGTCCACCAGGATCTTCTGGCGCACCGCGGCGTCCGGCGCCCAGCTGTCCAGCAGGGCCAGCATCGCGGTGTCGTCGGGCAGCGGGTTGCGGTTCAGGTGCGGCCAGTTGCTGGCCCACAGGCAGCGTTCGGGGAACCGCTGCGCCAGTGCGCGGGCGAGCCGGCTCACGTCTTCGTAGGCTGGCGGGCCGTTCTTCGAGGTCTCGTACGGTGCCGACAGCTTGATCCAGCAGTTGCCGGTATCGAGCAGGCCCAGCAGCGCCTGGAACGCAGGATGCTCGGGCGCCACCGGTTCGAGGAACTTCGCCGTGTGGTCGATCACCAGCTTGCCCGGCAGCCGTTTCAGCCGGTCCACGACCTGTGGCAGGTCGCGGCCGTCGAGCTGCAGGTTGATGTGCCAGCCTAAAGCGGCCGTGCGCTCGGCCGTGGGCTGCAACGCGTCCCAGGGCAGCACGCCGCCGCCGCCCGGGATCATCATGAACCGCACGCCGCGCATGCCGGCCTGGTGCAGGGCCTGCAGGCTGTCGTCGGTATGGGTGTCGATGGCGATCACCGCCACGCCGCGGGCGTGGGCGCTGCCGAACTCGGCCATCGCGTCGAGCGTGCAGCGGTTGTCGAGCCCGTAGCCGGTGGGCTGCACGACGACCACGCGCTGCAGGCCCAGCGCCTGCTGCACCTTGCGGTAGGCAGCCACCGACGCGGGCGGCGGCTGGAAGGTGGCCGTGGGCGCCAGCGGGTAGCGGTCGGCAAAGAAGTGGGTGTGGCAGTCGCAGGCGCCGAAGGGCGTGGCGGTGCCTGGGGCGGTGGTGGTGATCGGTGCGGACATGGCGGCTTCCGGGTCAGGCGGTGTGCGGCAGGCGCCACAGCGCGGCCAGGCGCGTGGCTTCGGACGGGTTCACGGCGCCTGCCGGCATGCGCCGCTGCAGCAGCGCATCGATCTGGGCTACGGTCTCCAGGGCCTGGTGTTCGATGGCCGGCGGTGTCAGGCCGCCGATGTGCGGCGTGGCGACGACGCGCGGGTGGCGCGCCACGGCGGGTGTGGGCATCTGGTCGGGCGCGCGGCCCACGTCGAGCGCGCAGCCGGCCAGGTGGCCGCTGTCGAGCGCCGCGAGCAAGGCCTGCTCGTCGACCAGGTTGCCGCGCGAGGGGTTGATGAAGAAGGCGCCGCGCCGCATCGCGGCGAAGCGGGTGGCGTTCATCAGGTTCTCGGTCTCGGGGGTGGCTACGGCCAGGCAGACCACGTAGTCCGACTGGCCTAGCAGCTCAGGCAGGTCGCAGGCGGTGATGTCGGCCCGGTCGACCTGGGCATACGGGTCGTTCACCACCACACGCAGGCCGAAGGCCAGCGCCAGGCGGCACAGTTCGCGGCTGATCTGGCCGTAGCCGATGACGCCGAGCGTCGCGCCGCGCAGCTCGCGGCCCATGCGCGGCGGGGGTGCGGTGCCGGCGTGGTAGCTGGCGGTGGCCGCGCCGATGCCGCGGCTCAGGTCGATCATCGCGCCCAGGGTCCATTCGCAGACCGAGGTGATGAAACCGGCACTGGCCTGCGTGACCAGCACGCCGTGGCGGCCGGCCGCGGCCACGTCGATGTTGCGGATGTCGATGGCGCAGCGCAGGAACGCGGCCAGCTGCGGCAGGGCGGCGAACAGGGCCGCGTCGGCCGCTGTCTGGCGGTACGAGATGACGTAGCGGCAGTCGCGCGCGAGCGATGCCAGTTCGGCCAGTTCGAGTTCACGGTCGTGCGGGTTGGTGTGCACCTGCTGCACACCGGGGAGGGCCTGCAGCGCGTGGAAGGCCTTGTCGCCGAAGTAGTGCGAGAGTTTGGACGTGGGATGCGTGACGAAGACTTGGGTCATGGGGTGGGCAATGCGCAATAGGCTCAGCGCGCCTTGGGTGGCCGCGCGACCGATTCGCGCTGCAGCAGTTCGGGTTGGAAGATGAATTCGCCGGTCGGGGTCTCGGGTTCGGTCAGTCGCAGCATCACGCGTTCGACGATGGTGCGGGCCATCTCGGGCAGCGGCAGGCGCACGGTGCTGACGCGCGGATGCGCGAGCGCCGTCAGGAACAGGCCGTCCATGCCGACGACCGAGATGTCCGCCGGCACCGCGAGGCCGGCATCGCGCAGGCCAGAGAGCAGGCCCAGCGCCATCATGTCGTTGACGGCGACCAGGCCGGTCGGCCGCTGCGGCATCGCCGCGATGGCCTGCGCCTGGGCCCGGCCGAGTTCGCTCATCACCGAGTCGCCGTACTGCGTGTCGGGCGTGCCCTCGATGACCTGGGTCTGCACCTTGCTGCCGGCGGCTTCGGCGGCGGCGAGAAAGCCCTTGATCTTTTCCTGCCGGCTCATCGTCAGGCCGGCGGCGGTGACAAAGGCCAGGCGCTTGTGGCCGTGGGCGATCAGGTGGGCGGTGGCGAGCCGCGCCGCCTCGAAGTTGTCGACCGTCACGTGGTCGATGCCCGAGCGCGTGCCCGGCGTGGCACGTCGGTCGTAGCTGACCAGCACCAGGCCGCGTTCGCCGGCCGACTCGAAATGCCGCTCGTCCACCAGCGAGGAGATCACCACGACGCCGCGCACGCCGTGTGCCAGCAGATCGTCGAAGAAGGCGGCCTCCTTGTCGCGGTCGCGGTAGGTGTTGCCCATCATCACGCGGTAGCCGTGGCGCTCCTGCGCCAGCGTCTCGATCTCGCGCGCGATGGCGCCGTACATCGGGTTGGCGATCGACGGCACCAGCAGGCCGAGCATCGCCGTGTGGCCGGTCTTGAGCTGGCGGGCGGATTGGCTGGGTCGAAAGCGCAGCGCCGTGATGGCTGCCTCCACGCGACCCAGCGTGTCGCTGCGCATGCGGTCGACGCGGCCGTTCAGCACGTTCGACACCGTGCTGGTCGACACGCCGGCCTGGCGCGCTACATCCTGGATCGTACTCACTGCAACAACCTCAAAGCCCCATGCGAGCGGGCAGCCACAAGGAAAACGCCGGCACCGCCACCAGCACCATCAGGGTCACGAACAGCACGGCCAGATACTTCAGCATCGGCCGGGCCACGTCCTGCACCTTCGTGCCGGTGATCGCGCAGGTGGCGAACAGGCCCAGGCCGATCGGTGGCGCGAACAGCCCGAGGCCCATCGCGATCACCAGCACTGTACCGAAGTGCAGCGGGTTCACGCCCAGCGCCTGCGCGATCGGCGTGAGCAGCGGGCCAAAGATGATCAGCGCCGGCGCGCCTTCGAGGATCGCGCCGAAGACGATCATGATCAGCACCGACAGCAGCACGAACATGGTGCTGCCGTATTCCTTGGCAAAGGCGATCATCGTCGACGACACCAGCTGCGGCAGTTGCTCGATGGTCAGCGCGAACGACAGGCTGGACGCCGCCGCCACGATGAACAGGATGCCGCCGGCCATGCCGGCCGACCGCACGAACAGCCGCGCGATCGACTGCAGGCTCAGCTCGCGAAAAGCCAGGCCGCCCACCACCAGCGCGTAGACGACGGCGAAGGCCGACACCTCGGTCGACGTGGCCACGCCGGAGGTGACGCCCTTGCCGATCATGCCGACCATGATGAACGCCACCAGCGCGCCGCCCAGCAGCGGCAGCAGCGGCGTGCGTTTCTCGAAGGCCTCGTCGGGGTTGATCTTGCGGCCGACGACCACCGCCACCACGGCCAGCGACAGGGCCAGCACCGCCGCCGGCACCAGCCCAGCCATGAACAGCCCGGCGATCGAGATGTTGGCGACGAAACCCATGATGATCATGTTGATGCAGGGCGGAATGGTCTCGGCCATCACCGCGCTGCAGGCCAGCAGACCGGCGGCCTCGTTCGGGTCCTGCCGGGTGCGGCGCACGGCCGGCATCACGATGCCGCCGACCGCGGCCACGTCGGCCAGCTTGGAGCCCGACACGCCCGAGAAGAACGCGGTGGCGATGATGGTGATCAGGCTCAGGCCTCCGCGCACCCGGCCGAACAAACGCAGCAGCAGCTCGATCAGGCGCGAGGACATGCCGTTGGCCTCCATCACCAGGCCGGCCAGCACGAAGAACGGGATCGCCAGCAGCACGAAGTGGTCGGACCCGGCCATCACCTGCTGCGAGTAGACGAGGATCGGCAGCGACGGGTCGGCCAGGAAGTACAGCAGCGACGCGAAGGCCAGCACGAAGCCGATCGGCACGCCCAGCGCCAGCCCGCCGACGAAGCCGGCCGCGAGCAGGATGCCCTTGGGGATGGCGTGGGCGGGCATCAGCCAGTTCCAGCCTGCCACCACCAGGCCCAGTGCCACGCAGGCGACGAGGCTGCCCCACACCGCGCCGCGTTCGCCGTGCAGCGCGTTGGCGACGCCGAACACGCTCATGAACAGGCTGCCGATCACCACCGGGTAGACGTAGATCACCTGCGGCAGGCCGATCGAGGTCTGCTGGCCGAATGAGTCCAGCAGCAGCAGGCACGACGAGCCGAACAGCCCGGCCGACACGCCGGCAATGATCCAGTGCCCGGCGTGGATCAGCCCCGGTTGCCAGCGGGCCGGCAACAGGCCGCGGAACAGGTCGACGCCCACGTGCTGGCTGCGCGCCAGCAGCGTGGCGCCGCCCAGGAACACCAGGATCAGCATCAGCGCCCGCGCGATCTCCTCGGCCCAGTCGACCGGGTCGTGCAGGAAGTAGCGGAACACCACCGAGACGAACACCACGAGCACGTCGACCGCGAGCACGAGGCCCGAGAGGTTTTCGATCCACCGCGTGGCGGTGGCCAGCCAGTGGCCGGAGCGGGTGTCCTGGCGGAAGCCCCAGCCAGGGAGTGCGCCTGCGTGCGACATGCCGGCCTCAGGCCCGGGCCTTGTCGATGCTGGCGAACAGCGGGCCGGTGGCCGGGTACTGCTTGATGAAGCCGGCCCACAGCTGCGCCTCCATCTGGTTGCGCACCGATGCCCGCTCGGCCGCCGCCATCGGGAAGAAACTCATGCCCAGCCTCTTCAGCTCCTCGATGGCCGCGGTGCTCTTCTCGCCGGCGATCGCGCGTTGCTGTACGGTGGTGTCGGCCACGGCCTTCATGAAGGCCGGCTTCATCGCGGCCGGGATCTTGTCCATCGCGCGTTTGCCGGCCACCACGACCATCGGGCTGAACAGGTGCTCGGTGAGCCAGCAGGATTTGGTGACCTCGTTGAGCTTGCTCGCCAGCACCGTGGCCGCGTCGTGCTCGAAGCCGTCGACCACGCCGGTCTGGGCGGCCATGTACAGCTCGCCGAAGGGGATGGGCGTGGGGATCGCGCCCATGATCTTGAAGGTCTCGATGAAGGCCGGCGTGGGCAGCACGCGCAGCTTGACGCCCTTGATCTCGGCCAGCGACTTGACCTGCGCCTTGGTGTAGACGCTGCGTGCGCCGAAGTGCGAGGCCCAGGTCAGCACCGTGCAGCCGGTGCGCTGCACCAGCAGATCGTTCAGCGCCGCACCGACGCTGCCGTCCATCGCGCGGCCGACGTGGGCGTAGCTGTCGAACACGTAGCCCAGGTCGAGCATGCCGAGTTCGGGCAGCACCGTGGCCCAGATCGACGAGCCGGTGACCATCAGGTCGATCGAGCCGACCTTGACCTGCTGCACCACGTCGGCTTCCTTGCCGAGCTGGTTGTTGGGGAAGTATTCGAGCTTGATCGGGGCGGCCGCGCCGTTCTTCAGGTTGGCCTCGAGCCGCTGGTACCAGACGTAGTGGGCCGCGTTCTGGTCGGCCACCATCGACGACGAGAAGCGCAGCGCGATCGGCGCCTGCGCCACCGAGATGGCGGGGGCGGCCGCGGCGCAGGCCAGGGCCGACGTCGATTGCACGAAACGGCGGCGAGTGAGGGATGGGAGGGTCGGGTGCATGGTTTGTCTCCTGCTGTGGTGGAAGGCGCTTGTCGCACGGTCGGCGACTTGGGGTGTAACGATTTACTGTATCGATACACTAACGCCGGGTCAACGCCGCAAGCTCCGTGTTTTCCCGGAGCAAAAAAAGGCAGGAATGGAGGAGGGCGCCGCAGCCGGGCGCCCCCGGTTCAGGCGCCGGTCGGCGGGAACTGCAACCGCACGCGCAGGCCGCCCAGCTGCGGCGCAGCGGCCAGGCTCAAGCCCGCGCCGTGCCGGTCCGCCACGGCGCGCGCGATGGCCAACCCCAGGCCGCTGCCGGGTGCGCTGGCGTTGGCACTGCGGAAGAAGCGATCGAACACGCGGTCGCGTTCCTCCGGCGCGATGCCCGGACCGCTGTCGTCGACTTCGAGCCACGGTCCTTCCGCGGCCTGCCCGAGCCGCACGTCGACCCGGCTGTGCTCCGGGCTGTACTTGATGGCGTTGTCGAGCAGGTTGCGCAGCAGGATCAGCAGCGCATCGGCATCGCCGCGCACCTGCAGCGCTGCGATGTCGATGCCATCGACGTCGGTGCCCAGATCGATGTGGCGCGCCTGGGCCTGCGGCAGCACCTCGGCCACCGCCTGGCGCACCAGCGGCGCGAGTGCCACCGGCGGCATCGCGGCGGCGCCGGCGGCACCAGCGGGCGAGGCGGCTTCCTGGCGCGCCAGCACCAGCAGTTGCTGCATCAGGCGGATCGCACGGTCGATGCCCTGGTGCAGCCGAGCGACCGCCACCTGGCGACCCGCCTCGTCGTGCGCGCGGTCCAGCGCCTGCACCTGCAGCTTCAGGGCCGTGAGCGGCGATCGCAGTTCGTGCGCGGCATTGGCGACGAACGACTGCTGTGCGGCGAAAGCCTTGTCGAGCCGGCCGAACAGCGCGTTGATCTCTTCGACCAGCGGGCGCACCTCGTCGGGCAGGCCGTCGTCGGCCAGCGGCGACAGGTCGTCCGCGGCGCGCAAGGCCACCTGCGCCCGCGTGCGCGACAGCGGCGCCAGCGAGCGGTTGATGCCCCACCACAGCGCCAGCATCAGCAACGGCGCCATCAGCGCCATCGGCAGCATCGCGCGCAGCGCCAACGCGCGGGCACGGGCCTGGCGTGCGTCGAGGTCCTGCGCGATCTGGATCGTCTGGTACGGCGTCTGGACCGAATAGACCCGGTAGCGTGCGCCGTGCAGCAGCACGTCGGAGAACCCGAGCACGGCACGCGGCGGCAGCGGCGTCGGTGCCGAGCGGAACAGCTGCACGCCGTCCGGCCCCCAGATCTGGATCAGGTACTCGTTGTTGTCTCCCGGCTCCAGCGCAGGCGGCGCCAGCGGAATGCCGCCGCGCAGCGCATGCGCCATCTGCTGCAGGTGGTAGTCGAACATCTCGTCGGCCTGGCGCAGCGCGCTGTTCCAGGCAGAACCGGCCTGCACCGCGGCAGCCAGCACGATCGCCGTCATCACGAAGCCGAGCAGGCGGCGTCGCAGCGAATGGTGCGGCGTGGGCGTCATTTCGGGATCAGGTAGCCGAGGCCGCGCACGTTCTGGATCAGCTCGGGGCCGAGCTTCTTGCGCAGGCCGTGGATGTAGACCTCGACCGCGTTGCTGCTGACGTCGTCTTTCCAGCTGTAGAGTTTTTCTTCGAGCTGGGCCCGCGAAAACACCACGCCCGGCCGGCTCATCAGTGTCTCGAGCACCGCCCATTCGCGGGCCGACAGCGGCACCGCCTGGCCATCGCGCGTGGCCTCGTGCGTGACCGGGTCGAGCCGCAGGTTCTGGTAGACGACGGCGGTGTCGGCCCGGCCGGCTGCGCGGCGGATCAGTGCGCGGATGCGGGCCAGTAGCTCGTCGAGGTCATAGGGCTTGAGCACATAGTCGTCGGCGCCGGCGTTGAGGCCCGCCACCCGCTCGGCAACCGCATCGCGGGCCGTGACGACGAGCACCGGTGTGGTCTCGCCACGGCCGCGCAGCGCGCGCAGGACCTCGATCCCGTCGCGCTTGGGCAGGCCCAGGTCGAGCAGCACCAGGTCGTAGCGCTCGCTGCGCAAGGCGGTGTCGGCCATCTCGCCGTCCTTCACCCAGTCGACCGCGAAGTGCTCGGCGCGCAGCACGTCGAGCACGGTCTCGCCGATCATCGTGTCGTCTTCGACCAGAAGGAGTCGCATCGCGCGATGATGGACGACGAGGCTTAGACCGGTCTTAAACCACGCTGCCGATCAGTGCTTCACCCCGCCAGCCGCACCCGGTGCCTCGCAATCTGCAGCTTCACCTGTGCCGGTGCCGTGCCGCCCAGCACGTTGCGTGCGTTCAGCGAGCCGCGCAGGCTCATCACGTCGAACACATCCTTCTCGATCGACGGATGGAAGCCCTGCAGCACCGCCAGCGGCAATTCGGACAGGTCGCAGTTGTGCGAGATCGCCGCCTTCACTGCGTGGGCCACCGTCTCGTGCGCGTCGCGGAACGGCAGGCCCTTTTTCACCAGGTAGTCGGCGAGGTCGGTGGCGGTGGCGTAGCCCTTGAGCGCGGCGCGCTCCATCGCGTCGGGCATCACGGTGATGCCGCCGACCATCTCGGCGAAGATGCGCAAGGTGTCCTTCAGCGTGTCGACGGTGTCGAACAGCGGTTCCTTGTCTTCCTGGTTGTCCTTGTTGTAGGCCAGCGGCTGGCCCTTCATCAGCGTGATCAGGCCCATCAGGTGGCCGACCACGCGGCCGGTCTTGCCGCGGGCGAGTTCGGGCACGTCGGGGTTCTTCTTCTGCGGCATGATCGATGAGCCGGTGGTGAAACGGTCCGCGATCCTGATGAAGCCGAAGTTCTGGCTCATCCACAGGATCAGTTCTTCGCTCATGCGGCTCACATGCACCATCGCCAGGCTGGCGGCGGCGGTGAACTCGATCGCGAAGTCGCGGTCGCTCACGGCGTCCAGGCTGTTCTGGCACACCGCAGGCGCGCCATGTGCGTCGACCATGCCCAGCGTCTTCGCCACACGTTCGCGGTCCAGCGGGTAGCTGGTGCCGGCCAGCGCGGCGGCGCCCAGCGGCAGGCGGTTGACGCGGCGGCGCACATCGCCCAGGCGCTCGGCATCGCGCGCGAACATCTCCACATAGGCCAGCATGTGGTGGCCGAAGCTCACCGGCTGTGCCACCTGCAGATGGGTGAAGCCGGGCAGGATGACCTCGACGTTCTGTTCGGCAATGTCGACCAGCGCCTTCTGCAGGTCGGTGAGCAGGCCGTCGATCAGGTCGATCTCGCCGCGCAGCCACAGCCGCACGTCGGTCGCCACCTGGTCGTTGCGGCTGCGCCCGGTGTGCAGGCGCTTGCCGGCGTCGCCCACCAGCTGGGTGAGGCTGGCCTCGATGTTCAGGTGCACGTCTTCGAGGTCGAGCTTCCATTCGAACGCGCCCGACTCGATCTCCTGCGTGATCTGCGCCATGCCTTTCTGGATCGACGCCAGATCGTCGGCGCCGATGATGGCCTGCGCCGCCAGCATGTCGGCATGCGCCAGGCTGCCGGCAATGTCGGCCTGCCACAGGCGCTTGTCGAAGAACACGCTCGAGGTGTAGCGCTTGACCAGGTCGCTCATCGGTTCGGAGAACAGCGCCGACCAGGCTTCGGATTTCTTGTCGAATTGGTTGTGGGACATGGGGTCGATCGGAAAAAGGGTTCGGAGCGCGCATCCGCTGGCGGCCGGCGGTGGTGGTGCCCGGGGGAAACAGGCTGCACCATAATCAAAGCCTGCCTCCAGGATGCGCATGAAGGATTCGCAAATTTTATCGGCCTTCCACGAGCTCGCTCCTGCGGAGGCCCGACCGCGGCCGCCGGGGGCGCTGGTGTTCGACGCCTGCCAGGCCGGTGTCGTGTTGCGGGCGGTGCTGTTCGTGCAGGCGGTGGTGGCGGTGGGGGCGATGTTCGGCACCTCGACCCCGCTCGAATGGGTGGCGCGGCTGGCCTTGCTGACGGGGGGCACGCTGCCGGCCACGCTGCTCTGGCTGATCGTGGCCTGCAGCCTCAAGCTGCCGCTGGCGCGCATGGGCCGCGGCGCGCACTATCCGGCCGGCGTGGTGCTGGGGGCAGGCGCCGGCCTTGCCGGCTGCGCGGTGCTGGCCTGGACCGGCTTTGCGGAAACACCGCCCTGGGTCGCGAGCGCGATGTCGGGCCTGCTGCTGTCGACGATGCTGGTGGCCGGGCTGGTGCTGCGCGCGCGGGCTCGCACGCCGGCCGCCACGGCGGCGCGGCTGTCGGAGCTGCAGGCCCGCATCCGGCCGCACTTCCTGTTCAACACGCTCAACAGCGCCATCGCGCTGGTGCGGGCCGAGCCGGCCAAGGCCGAGAGCCTGCTCGAAGACCTGAGCGATCTGTTTCGCCATGCGCTGGTCGACCAGGGCGAGTCGGTCACGCTGCGCGAGGAGATCGCACTGGCCGAGCGGTATCTCGCGATCGAGCAGGTGCGCTTCGGCCCGCGTCTGCAGCTGTACTGGTCTCTCGATCCGGCCGCCGACGGCGCGCGCCTGCCGCCGCTGCTGCTGCAGCCGCTGGTGGAGAACGCGGTGAAGCATGGCGTCGAGCCCAGCGCCACCGGGGCCGAGTTGCGCATCTCGACCGAGCGCCGCGGCGCGAGCGTGGTGATCAAGGTCACCAACACCGTGCCGGCCGGGCAGGGCGCTGCAGGCCACGGTGTGGCGCTGGACAACGTGCGCGACCGGTTGGGGCTGCTGCACGACGTGCAGGCGCAGTTCCGCGTGGTGTTTGCCAACGGGGTGTTCCAGGTGCGGATCGAATGCCCATATGAAGCGCTACCCGATGGAGGAACGCCATGAGTCTCCGAGTCCTGATCGTCGACGATGAACCCCTGGCGCGCGCGCGTCTGCGCACCCTGCTGGGCGACTGCAGCGCACCGTCGGCGCTGGTCTGCGGCGAGGCCGGCAACGCGGTCGAAGCCATGGCCCTGCTGCGCAGCGAACGCTTCGACCTGGCGCTGCTCGACGTGCACATGCCGGGCTCCGACGGCCTGGTGCTGGCGAACAACCTGCGGTCCCTGCCGCACCCACCGTCGGTGGTGTTCGTCACCGCCTATGCGAGCCATGCGCTGCAGGCCTTCGAGGTCGAGGCCACCGACTACCTGACCAAGCCGGTGCGCCTGCCGCGCCTGCAGCACGCGCTGCAGAAGGTCGAGCGCTTGCGCGGGCTGGCCGGCAGCCAGCCCCAGGTCGAGCCGGAAGAGGCCTTGCTGATCCAGGACCGAGGCCGTACCGAGCGGGTGCCGCTGTCGCAGGTGCTGTACCTGAAGGCCGAGCTCAAGTACGTGACGGTCGGCACGCTGGCGCGCAGCTACATCTTCGATGGCTCGCTGAGCGAACTCGAGACCCGGCATCCATCGCACTTCGTGCGCATCCACCGCAATGCATTGGTGGCGCGGCGGGCGCTGCGTGCGCTCGAAAAACACTTCGACGCCGACGAGGGCGAGGGCTGGGCCGTGCGGCTGCATGGTTATGACGAGCCGTTGGCGGTGTCGCGGCGGCAGTTGACCGCTGTGCGCGAGGTTCTCGCCAATTGAGCACTAAATACGCTCATTTTTCAAACCAGTGTCCTACACTTGCCGCGGGAAGCGGCCTGCACCGGAATGCAGGGCCGAAGCTGATTCCTTGCTAGGAAGAAACGATGAAACTGAACGACATGGGCGTGGCCCGCAAGCTGTGGCTGGTGATCCTGGGGCTGCTGGTCGCGATGCTGGCCATCGCCGCCTGGGCGCAGCTGAATTCGGCCAAGGTGATGGAGCAGGCGATCACGTCGATCCAGGCCTACGAGGCCAACATCACGCAGGCCGTGCGCTGGCGCGGCTCGACCGAGACCGCCACGACGATGGTGGTGGGCGGTGCCATCACCACCGATACCGCGCTGGCCCAGATCTACGACGCCAAGGTCAAGGAGATCATCGCGAAGATCTCGCTGGTGCAGGCCGCGGTGACCAAGAACGCAACTTCGGACATCGACAAGAAAGCCATCGAGGCGATTGCGACCGAACGTACGCAGGTGCTGGCGCTGACCGCCAAGGCCAAGGACGTGAAGCAGGCCAATCCCGCGGGCGTGCAGGCCTTCGTCGAGAAGGACTACCAGCCCGCGATCGACCGTTATCTGAAGGCGCTCGACAACCTGGTCGTGCTGCAGGAGCAGCAGCGTGACGCGGCGCGCGTGGCGGCCGACAACGCGCGCCGCAACGGCTCGTACATGGGCCTGGGCGCCGTCGTGCTGGTGTTCGCGATCGGCATCCTGCTGACGGTGGCGCTGGTGCGCTCGATCACCTTGCCGCTGCAGCGCGCCGTGGCCGCGACCGATGCGATCGCCGCAGGCGACCTGACCGGCACGATCCAGGACACGCGGCGCGACGAGTTCGGCCATCTGATGCGTTCGTTGTCGGCGATGACCACGCGCTTGCGCGACCTGGTGTCCGAGGTGCGCAGCGGCGTCGAGTCGGTGTCCAGCGCGTCGGTGCAGATCGCCAGCGGCAACCAGGATCTGTCCAGCCGTACCGAGCAGACGGCCTCCAACCTGCAGCAGACCGCGGCCAGCATGGAAGAGCTGACCAGCACCGTGTCGCAGTCGACCGACACGGCGCGCCAGGCCAACCAGCTCGCCGCCACCGCAGCCCAGGCGGCCTCGCAGGGCGGCGAGATCGTGTCGCAGGTGGTGCGCAGCATGCAGGACATCACCGAGTCGTCGCGCAAGATCGCCGACATCATCGGCACCATCGACAGCATCGCCTTCCAGACCAACATCCTGGCGCTGAACGCCGCCGTCGAGGCGGCGCGTGCGGGCGAGCAGGGCCGCGGATTCGCGGTGGTGGCGTCCGAGGTGCGCGGCCTGGCCAGCCGGTCGGCCGAGGCGGCCAAGGAGATCAAGGCGCTGATCGGCGCGTCGGTGCAGACGGTCGAGTCGGGCTCGCAGCAGGTGGCGCAAGCCGGCCAGTCGATGGGCGAGATCGTTGCCAGCGTGAAGCGGGTGAGCGACCTGATCGGCGAGATCAGCGCCTCGTCGATCGAGCAGCGCGATGGCATCGGTCAGGTCAACCAGGCGGTCAACAACCTCGACCAGATGACCCAGCAGAACGCGGCGCTGGTCGAGGAATCGGCGGCCGCCGCGGCAGGCCTGCGCGACCAGGCGCAGCGGCTGTCGGAAGTCGTCTCGGTGTTCAACGTCGGCAGCCATGCCGCCGCGTTGACGTCCGCGCCACCGGTGCGCCGTGCCGTGGCACCGCGGCCGGCCCCTGCACCGGTGAAGCCGCGCCCCGTGGCGGCTCCGGCACGCACACCCGCCGCCCCGCGCGTGGCGGGCACGCCGCCGCGGCTGGCGGCGCCGGTGCGCAAGGCGCCCGCGGCCCCGGCGGCCCCGGCTGGCGTACAGCAGGCCGCCAAGCCCGCAGCCCGCCCGGCACCTGCGCCCCGGCCGGCAGCGAAGAGCGAAGAAGGGGACTGGGAAAGTTTCTGACGCGCCTGGGTCCAGCGATGTAGCCGGCGCTCAGAAGGTGTGAACGAACCGTAGCGAGCGCGTCGAGGCCGTGCCAAGGACCGGAGCCGTACAAGCGTACGGTGAGGACCACAGGTGCGGCATCGGCGTGCGCAGCAGGTTATCTCACACCTTCTGCCATCCCCTCGACCAGGAACTGCACCCGGCGCTGGCCCTGCCACTCGTTCACGTCGAGCCGGAACGCCAGCACCACACGCGCCGGCAGGGTCTCGGTGCGGCCAAACCAGATACCGTCTACCGGCTCGCCGCGGTGCTTGAGTTTCAGCGACAGGTGCTTCTCGCCGACCAGCCGCTGCGACAGCACCTCGACCTCTTCGCTGAAGGTCGGCGCGGCGAACCCCTGGCCCCAGACCTCGCGGTGCAGCGTGTCGACCAGGTCGGCACGCCGGTATTCGGGCGCGAGCGGACCATCGGTCTCGATGCGGCGCGTGAGGGTGGCCGGGTCGAGCCACTCGCGCGCCACCTCGCGCAGCCCGCGTTCGAAGCGATCCCAATGTTCCGCAGCCACGGTGCAGCCGGCCGCCATCGCGTGGCCGCCGAAACGCAGCAGCACGCCCGGGTGGCGCTTGGCGACCAGGTCCAGCGCGTCGCGCAGATGGAAGCCGGGAATCGAGCGGCCCGAACCCTTGAGTTCGCCCTCCTTGCCGGGCGCCCTCGACACCGCAAACACGAAGCAGGGGCGGTGCAGCCGGTCTTTCAGGCGCGACGCGACGATGCCCACCACGCCCTCGTGGAACTCGGCGTCGAACACGCAGACCGCCGGAGGCGGCTCCTCGTCGGCGCCGAACAGGGACTCGGCGATGACCAGCGCCTGCTCGCGCATGTCGCCCTCGATCACGCGCCGCTCGCGGTTGATGCCGTCCAGCGTGCGCGCCAGCTCGGCGGCGCGGCCGGCATCGTCGGTCACCAGGCATTCGATGCCGAGCGTCATGTCGGCCAGCCGGCCGGCCGCGTTGATGCGCGGGCCGAGCGCAAAGCCGAAGTCGAACGTGGTCGCCACCGCGGCCTTGCGGCCCGAGGCCTCGAACAGCGCGGCGATGCCCACCGGCAGGCTGCCGGCACGGATGCGCTTCAAGCCCTGCGCCACCAGCCGCCGGTTGTTGGCATCGAGCCGCACCACGTCGGCGACGGTGCCGAGCGCGACGAGCGGCAGCAGCAAGTCGAGCTTCGGCTGCGGCGGCAACAGTGCCCCCACGCTTGCCACTGCGTGTGCTGCGCTGCCCCCCGCGGGGGCGCTCGATGCTGCGCTGAAGGCACCCCGGCTGCGCAGCTCGGCGCGCAGCGCCAGCAGCACATAGAACATCACACCGACGCCGGCGATCGACTTGCTGGCGAACTCGCAGCCGGGCTGGTTGGGGTTCACGATCACGTCGGCCTCGGGCAGGGTGCTGCCAGGCAGATGGTGGTCGGTCACCAGCACCTGCAGGCCGAGCGCGCGCGCGTGGGCAACGCCGTCGACGCTGGCGATGCCGTTGTCCACGGTGACCAGCAGCTGCGCGCCGCTGTCGGCCACGCGCTGGGCGATGGTCGGTGTCAGGCCATACCCATCGGCCACCCGGTCGGGCACCAGGTAGGCCACGTGCCGGGCGCCGAGCTGGCGCAGGCCGCGCAGGCCTACGGCGCAGGCGGTGGCACCGTCGCAGTCGTAGTCGGCCACGATGCAGATGCGTGTGTCGCGGGCGATGGCGTCGGCCAGCAGCACGGCGGCCTCGGCGGTGCCCCGCATCGACGACGGTGGCAGCAGCAGCGCCAGGCCATCGTCGAGTTCGTCGAAGCTGCGCACGCCACGCGCCGCATACAGCTGGGCCAGCAAGGGGTGCACGCCGGATTGCTGCAGCGCCCACGCGGCGCGGGGCGGAATGTCGCGCTGGTCAATCTTCACAAGGCCCCCAGCACGTCGGCCACCCGTGGCTTGCGCAGCCAGCGCAGCGCGTTCTGCAGCGCCGACCGCGGTGCGGTCACGAAGCCCTGGCTGGCCCGGGCGCCGCATAGCGTGAGCCGCACGTCCTCACCCGCACGCAGGCGCGCGTGCAGCGCGGCGCAATGCTCGGCATCGACGGCCTGCCAGGCCTGTGCCCATGCGTTCCAGTCTTCGTGCAAGGCGGCATCGCGCAGCGACGCGATCACCTGCGGCTCGGCCGCGGGCGCCACGGACGCAGGCGCACCGGTGGGCCACGGACCGCAGCCGCTGATCCACACCGAGTTGACCGGCGCCAGGCCGCGTTCGGCACGGGCATCGTTGACCGGGTGGGTGTAGAGCAGCATCTGCATCTCGTTCTGCAGCCGGCGCAACGTGGGATCGGGTGGCATCCATTCGTCGAGCGCCTGCCCGCGCAGCCGGTCGGGCGAGGCGACGGACAGCGCCCGGAACACGTCGCCACGCGCCAGCCAGACATCGGGCGTGAGCGACGTGAACAGCGCCATGCCGTCTTCTTCGAAGTAGGGACGCATCGCCTCCCGCAGTGCTTCGGATTCCTGCGCGCTCAGCTGCAGCGTGCCGGGTTCGAGCATCTGCACGTGGCGCATGCCGACCTCCCAATGGCACGGCATGACCAGCGCCCACGCGTCGGTGCCGGTCGCAAGCCCGGCACGGCGCGCGCGCCATGCGCCCCACGGGTAACGGCCCGCGCTGCCGGGCACGCCGCAGGCTTGCGCCAGCGCATGCTCGAACGGGGTGCTGATGGCGTCGGGGTCGTGCTGCTGCAGGGCTTGGGGCGAGAGATCGGCCAGCAGCTGCGCCAGCCACGGAAGGCGCAGGCCGGCCAGGGTCTTCAGGCGCTCCGGCGGGTGGCCGCCGGCGTCGGGAATCAACAAGTGGGAGCCGTCTGACATGCGGCTATTGTCCGGGATGCCACAATCCGCGCTGCATGCAAATTCCCTATGAACTGGCGGTCGGCTGGCGTTATACGCGCGCAGGCCGCGCGACCCGCCGCAACGGCTTCATCTCTTTCATCTCCGGTGTCTCGATGCTGGGCATCGCCCTCGGCGTGGCCGCGTTGATCATCGTGCTGTCGGTGATGAACGGCTTCCAGAAAGAGGTGCGCGACCGCATGCTGGGCGTCGTCTCGCACATCGAGA
Organism: Pseudorhodoferax sp.; assembly: GCA_965279475.1. GTDB lineage: Bacteria > Pseudomonadota > Gammaproteobacteria > Burkholderiales > Burkholderiaceae_C > Pseudorhodoferax. The sequence goes on along the minus strand of CBDIIA010000003.1, from coordinate 3,506,566 downwards.
TCTTCGCGCCGCAGGGCGCGGCCCTGCCGGACGTGGAGAAGACCATCGCCGAGGCGCGCCGCAACCCGCAGGTGGTCGGCGCCGCCCCCTTCATCGCCAGCCAGGCCCTGATCGCCCGCGGTGAAGACATGAAGGGCGCGATCGTGCGCGGCATCGACCCGGCGCACGAAGGCGAGGTGACCGACATCGCCAACGGTGCGAACGGCAACGCCGCCGCCATCGCCAGGCTGAAGCCCGGCGCGTTCGGCATCGTGCTGGGCATCGATCTCGCGCGCAGCCTGGGCGTGCGCGACGGCGACCCGGTCACGCTGATCTCGCCGAGCGGCCAGGTCACGCCGGCCGGCGTGGTGCCGCGGTTGAAGCAGATGACCGTGGTGGGCGTGTTCGAGTCGGGCCACTTCGAATACGACTCGGCGCTGGTGATGCTGCACATGGACGACGCCGCCCGTATCTTCAGGCTCGAAGGCCCGACCGGCGTGCGCCTGAAGCTGCGCGACCTGCACCAGGCGCGCGAGGTGGCGGCCGAACTCGCCGGCAGCCTGAGCGGGCAGCTGCTGATCCGCGACTGGACGCGGCAGAACAAGACCTGGTTCGCGGCGGTCGAACTCGAGAAACGCATGATGTTCATCATCCTCACGCTGATCGTCGCGGTGGCGGCGTTCAACCTGGTCAGCACGCTGGTGATGACCGTGACCGACAAGCGCGCCGACATCGCGATCCTGCGCACGCTGGGCGCCAGCCCGCGCAGCATCATGGGCATCTTCATGGTGCAGGGCGCGATGGTCGGTGTGATCGGCACCTTGTCGGGCCTGCTGCTGGGCCTGGGCATCGCCTACAACATCGATGTGATCGTGCCGGCGCTGGAGCAGCTGTTCCACGCGAGTTTCCTGCCGCGCGAGGTCTATCTGATCAGCAAGATGCCGAGCGAGCCGCAGCAGGGCGACATCATGCCGATCGCCATCATCTCGCTGGTGCTGGCCTTCCTGGCCACGATTTATCCGAGCTGGCGCGCCAGCCGCGTCAACCCCGCCGAGGCGCTGCGGTATGAGTGAACACGAGGACACCACGCGCCATCCGGTGCTCGAAGCCGTGGGCCTGACCAAACGCTTTCACGAGGGCCGGCTCGACGTGACCGTGCTGCAGGGCGTCGATCTGCAGGTGTTCCCCGGCGAGACGCTGGCCATCGTGGGCGCATCCGGGTCGGGCAAGAGCACGCTGCTGCACCTGCTGGGCGGGCTCGATGCACCGACCTCGGGCAGCGTGCGGTTGGCCGGGCAGGATCTGGCGGCGCTGAGCCCGGCGGCCCAGGGCGAGCTGCGCAACCGGCAGCTGGGTTTTGTCTACCAGTTCCACCACCTGCTGCCCGAGTTCAGCGCGCAGGACAACGTGGCCATGCCGTTGTGGATCCGCCGCGACGGCAAGGCCGCAGCCGCCGCACGCGCCGCCGAGATGCTGGCCCAGGTCGGCCTGCAGGACCGCATGCAGCACCGCCCCGCCGAACTCTCGGGCGGCGAACGCCAGCGTGTGGCGATCGCCCGCGCGCTGGTCACCCAGCCGCGCTGCGTGCTGGCCGACGAGCCCACCGGCAACCTCGACCGCAACACCGCCGGTGGCGTGTTCGAGCTGATGCTCAAGCTCGCGCGCGAACACGGCACGGCCTTCGTCGTGGTCACGCACGACGAGGTGCTCGCAGCCCGTGGCCAGCGCCTGTTGCGGTTGAATCAAGGTGTGTTTGCCGCTGTGTAGGCAGTGCGCGTACGATCGAGGGTTGCGCCCGGACGCAGTTGACAAGGAATCCCATGACCATCTCCCCCCAGACCATCGAAGCCATCCAGCGTGCCGGCCAGGCCCTGGACGAAGCCCGTACCGCGCTGGCGGATGCCTCGCAAGACCAGGCTTCGCGCGTCGCCCAGGCCTTGGCCGCCAACGCCTTCGGCGTCGAGAACGATGCCCAGTTCGAACACTGGAAGGCCATTGCGCGCATGACGCAATCGGTGCAGGCGATGGAAGAACAGTTGAAGACCATCTTCCATGCCGCCGGCGAGATCGCGTTCTCGACCCCCGCCCTGCCGTCGAACCGGCGCCAGCGTGAACCGCTGCAGCTCGGCAGCCGTGCCGACGTGGACATGGTCCCGAGCGATGTGAGCGTTAAACCGGTCTCGGCGCCCAAGAAGCGCGGCCGCAAGCCGGGCAAGGCCAAGGCCGTGAAGCTCGCCAAGACCGGCGTCAAGCCGGTCGAAGCTGCAACACCCACGTCCGGCGTGGTTGCCTTGAAAGGCAATGCCGGCCGCGTGTTCGCCTTCCTGCAGACGCAGCTGAACCGCCGCGGTTTCGTGCGCGTGACGCATGCCGCCATCGCCGATGGCACGCCCATCCCGACCGGTTCGGTCGGTGCCGCCATCGTGGCCCTGAAGGGCAAGGGCCTGTTGCTCGAAGGCGAACGCGGCAGCTACCGGCTGGCGTAGTTCTTCCTCTTCGTCTCTCCTCTCCCCTTCTTTCCGCTTCCCCCGCACCGCGGCATTCCCATTGCCGATGGGCTGGCCGCCGGTGTGCCTATGGGCACCGCGGGCATCAGGCTCAATTTGCGCCCGCTCCCTTTGACTGGTGCCTGAACGGCAACAGTTGTCGCGCGAAAAAACACCAGACGACAACGCTTCCTGGCACAAGTTCTGCGTGACCGGAGGCCATGCCGTTCCTGCGCTTCATCGCTGTGCATCGTGTGTCCGAATCGGGGCCTGCCATGCAGGCCGCCGGGGCAATACCGGTGCGCGTTCAGGAATGTTCGTCCACGTGTCGGCCGTCCAGCCTCTAGGAGTCGTGTCATGTCCTGGTCTTCCTCTTCGTCCCTCAACCGCCGCAGCCTGCTGAGCCTCGGCGCGGCCGCCGCGGCAGGCCTGTCGCCGCTGCGCCATGCCCACGCCGCCGAAACGCCGATCGGCTTTCAGCTGTCGTGGATCAAGAGCATCCAGTACGGCGGCTATTTCGCCGGCATCGAATCGGGCGCGTTCAGCCGCAACAACATCGCCGCCACCTTCAACTCGGGCGGCCCGAATGTCGATCCGGTGGCCAACGTGGCCTCGGGCCAGTCGCAGCTGGGTGACCGGCCCATCGGGCCGCTGATCGTCGCGCGCGAGAAGGGCATCCCGATCAAGGTGATCGCCACCGTGTTCCAGCGCAGCCCGTTCGCGATCATCAGCCTGGCCAGCAAGCCGATCCGCAGCATCAAGGAACTCGAAGGCAAGACGGTGGCCGTGGCCACTTCGAACCGGCCGCTGATGATGAACCTGATCCGCGACGCCGGGCTCGACCCGGCCAGCGTCAACATGGTGCCCTCGTCACCCGATCCGTCGGCGCTGGTCTCGGGCCAGCTCGATGCCTACAGCGGCTACTCGACCAACCAGGGTGTGATGCTCGAGACCCGCGGCGTGAAGATCTTCGCGCTGAACGCGCACGACCTCGGCATGCCCGAAACCGCCGGCACCATCTATGGCCGCGAAGACTACCTGGCCGCCAACCGCGACACCGTGGTGCGCTTCCTGAAGGGCGCGATCGGCGGCTGGCAATGGGCGTTGGCCAACAAGGAGCAGACCGCCAAGCTGATGGTCGACAAGTACGGCGCGCCCGGCCTCGACCTGCGTGCGCAGACGGCCGAGATCATCGCCAGCGAGCCCTTCATCATGACCGGCCCGGCGCAGAGCAAGGGCCTGCTGGCGATCGACCCGGTGCTCTACGACAAGATCATCGGCCTGTACCGCAAGGTCGGCCTGGTCAAGTCGGACATGAGCGCCGCCACGCTGTGCGACACCTCGTTCATCGAAGCGGCGCTGAAGAAGTGACCACGCCACGCCACTGAAGCACGCATGTCGAAAGATCTCGTCATCCAGCAGGTCACGATGGTGTTCAAGGGCAAGTCGGACTCGACGATCGCCCTGGAGAAGGTCGACCTGTCGCTGCCCGCCGGCGGCTTCGGCGCCATCATCGGCCCGAGCGGTTGCGGCAAGTCGACCCTGTTGCGCCTGGTGGCCGACATCATGCAGCCCGCAACGGGCAGCATCCTGATCGGCGGCACGACGCCGAAGGCCGCGCGGCTCGACAACGCGCTCGGCTTCGTGTTCCAGCAACCCACGCTGCTGCCCTGGCGCAGCGTGCTGCAGAACGTCGAACTGCCGATGCGCATCTCCACACGCGGTGCCAGCCGGCACGGCAGGCTCACCCCGAGGGAACTGATCGAACTGGTGGGCCTGAAAGGTTTCGAGAATGCGCTGCCCGGTGAATTGTCGGGCGGCATGCAGCAGCGCGCGGCCATCGCCCGGGCGCTGGTGTTGCGGCCCGAGGTGCTGTTGCTCGACGAGCCCTTCGGCGCGCTCGATGAGATCACACGTCAGCGCATGAACCTCGAGCTGCTGCGCATCTGGGCCGAGAGCGGCACGACGGCGCTGCTGGTCACGCACTCGATCGCCGAGGCCGTGTTCATGGCCGACAGCGTCTTCATCATGTCGGCCCGGCCGGGCCGCATGGTCGGCACGGTCGAGGTGCCGCTGGCCCGCCCGCGCACGCTCGACATGATGCGCAGCGCCGCGTTCTTCGGCTGCGTGAACCAGGTGCGCGACGGCCTGTTCGGCCGCGAAGCCGCCGATCCGGCGCAGGTGCCGCCCGCCGAGTCCACTGCGGCCACGGCGCCGGTGGAGACCTGGTGATGCGCCGCCTGGCGCCGGTCCTGCTGCCCCTGCTGTCGACGGTCGTGCTGCTGGCGCTGATGGAGCTGCTGAAGCGCGCGGGCGTGCTGCCGGTCTTCGTGCCCGCGCCGAGCGACATTGCCCGCGTGGCCTGGACCACGCCGTCGCTGGTCACCGGCAACCTCATCCCCACGCTGGGCAAGGCGGCCACCGGCTATGCGATCGCCGCCGGCATCACGCTGTTCGCGGCCAGCGTGGCCGTCACGCTGCGGGCCTTGCGCGGGCCCATCTACACCACCGGCATCGTGATCAATGCGATCCCGGTGATCGCCACCGCGCCGCTGCTCGCCGTGTGGCTGGGCACCGGCTCGCGCACCCAGGTGGTGATCGCGGTGCTGACCACGCAGTTCCCGATGCTGGTGGGCGCGATGCAGGGTTTGTCTGCGGTCGATGGGCGGCAGCGCGAGCTGCTGCACGTGCTGTCGGCCTCGCCGCGCCAGGTGTTCTGGTACCTGCGGCTGCCCACCGCGCTGCCCTACATCTTTGCCGGCTTCAAGGTGGCGGCACCGCTGGCCGTGCTGGGCACGGTGACGGCCGAGTGGGCCGGGGCCGACCGCGGCATCGGCGCGATGATGCTCTACGCGCTGTTCGCCTACGACATCGAGAAAGTCTGGCTCGCGGTGCTGATGTGCTGCCTGCTGGCGGCCGCCACCTATGCGCTGCTGGCACTGGTCGAGCGGCTGGTGATCCGCTGGGATCCGGGGATGTCGCGATGAAGCGCATCGCATCGGCTGTGCTGGCGGTGCTGTGCGTGCTGGCGCTGTGGCAGGGGCTGATCGCGGGCTTCGCGATTCCTGCGTACCTCGCGCCCACGCCGCGCGCCGTGCTGTCCGCAGTGCAACAACACTGGAAAGTGCTGCTGTCGCAGACCGGCCTCACGCTGGGCTCGGCCGCAGTGGGGCTGCTGATCAGCACCGTCTTCGCGTCGGCCTTCGCGCTGCTGTTCACGATCAGCCGCGTGGCGTCGCAGACCGCGATGCCGGTGCTGCTGGTGTTTCGCTCGGCGCCGGTGGCGGCGGTGGCGCCGTTGATCACCCTGTTCATGGGCCGGGGCATCGGGACCAGCGTGGTGGTCGTGACCATCGTGTCGTTCTTTCCGTTGATGGTGAACCTGATGCGCGGCCTGGCATCGGCCGACCGCTCGGCGCTGGAGCTGCTGCACGTGTACGGCGCGGGCGTGTGGAAGCAGATGTTCGTGGTGCGCATTCCCTATGCGCTGCCATACCTCTTCACCGGTCTGCGCATCGCCGGGGCCAGCGCGATCCTGGGCACGATGCTGTCGGAGTGGATGACCGGCGCACGCGGGCTCGGCAAGCTGATCCTGGATTCGGGCGAGATGCGCGAGACCGAGATGCTGTGGGCCGCGGTGTTGACGTCGGTGCTGGTGGCGTTGGCGGTGTTCGTGCTGACCTCGTGGGGGGAAGCGCGGGCGACGCGGTGGAAGCAGGTCGGGACGTCATTGAAGGACTAGGGTGAACGCGAATACACCTGAACAAGGGCGACAGGCATTGGGGTGGGATCACGCCGACGGGGTACTCCACTCCGCGACTGTCCCCCGGCGCGGCCTAGGGCCGCCACGCCTCCTCCTTGATGTCGCTGCGTGGAGCACCCCATCGACGCGATCGGTCAGAGCGGTCGTTCATCGGCCAGCACGACGCGGCGTCAACTGGGTCGAGGGTATCGGGTGCTCTCTGCAGCGACATCAAGGAGGAGCTCCGGCCCTAGGCCGGGCGGGGGACAGTCGCGGAAGAGAGTACCCGGTGGCCTCGGCCCTCGCGCCGATCGAGATGCATCCGAGACGGATCGTGCTCAACGCCAAGGAATCCTGACATGCGCCTCCTATCCGAAGCCGATGTCGCCCAGTTGATCGACGCTCCCCTGGCCATCGCATGCGCCGAGCAGGCATTCGTGCAGCAGGCCACCGGCTCCGCGCTGGTGCGCGGAAGGCTCGACCTGCGCCGCCCATCGCCACGCGCCGGCATGCTGGTGGTGGCCGGTTTCGGCCATGACGACAACCTGTTCGTCGTCAAGACCAATGGCCACGCCTGGCCGCAGGCGGGCGGGCCACGCGCCACGCGCAGCCTGCTGGCGCTGTGGGACATGGGCGCGGCGCAGCCGTTGGCACTGATGTCTGCGGCGGGCTTCAACGACCACCGCACCGCTGCCGGTTTTGCTGCTGCGGCCAAGGTGCTGGCACCGGCCGATGCGTCGACGCTGGCCGTGTTCGGCGCCGGCAAGCTGGCCGTGCCGACCCTGCCCTACATCGCGGCCGTGCGGCCGCTCCGGCGCATCCTGGTGGTGGGCCGCGACCCGGCGCGGGCCGAGGCCCTGGTGGCGCAGGCGCGATTGCGTGCCGACCTGGCCGGCATCGAGATCGTGGCCCTCACCGATGCGGCACGTGCTGCGGCCGAGGCCGACGTCATCGTCACCGTGACGAGTTCCGACACACCGGTGTTCCCCGGCGCGGCTGTACGCCCCGGCGCACTGGTGGTGCTGGGCGGTGCCAACCGGCCGACCGCACGCGAGGCCGACGATGCGCTGATGCGCCGTGTCACCGTCTACACCGACCACCGGTCAGGTGCGATGGAGAAGGCCGGCGACCTGATCATTCCGCTGGCCTCGGGCGTCATTGCCGAAACCGCGCTTGCAGGCGACATCGGCAGCTTCATCGGGCAACCTGGGCGTGCAGCCATCGCTGGCGACGTTTCCGTTTTCAAATCGATCGGCATCGCGCTGCAAGACCTGGTGCTCGCGCGTGCCTTGCTGGCGCGCGCCGAGGCCCACGGCCTGGGCACGGTCTTCGACATCGAAGGTGCATCTGCCGACACCCCTTCCCCGGAGGCCGCATGCAGCACACGCTGATCCGCGACGCGGCGATCCTCACGCTCGACGCGCAGGACCGCTTCATCGACCACGGCTACCTGCTGATCGCGGGCGAGCGCATCGTGGCGCTGGGCGAGGGCGCAGCGCCTGCCGTGCCCGATGGCACCCGGGTCATCGACGGCAGCGGCAAGCTGGCCGCACCGGGCCTGATCAACGCCCACACGCATTCGCAGTCGGCCACCTTGCCCGGCTTCGGCGACCGGTTGAGCCACCCGGCCTTCATGTGGCTGACGCAGGCACACACCGCGCGGCGCACGCCCGACGAGACACGGCTGGCGGTGCTGCTCACGGCCTGGGCCGCGCTGGGCAGTGGCACGACGGCGGTGATCGACCACTTCCCGGGCCAGCGTTTCGTGGCCGCGGATGTCGACGCGGCGTTGACCGCCTGGGACGAGACCGGCATGCGCGCGGTGCTGGGCCTTCGCTTCTTCGACGGTGCGTTCAACGACATCTTTCCCGCGCCGGGCGTGCTGCCGCCAGCCTTGCTGGCGCAGCTGAAACAGGTGGCGCTGCTGCGGCCGCAGCCGCTCGATGAATTGCAGGCGGAGCTTGAAGGTGCGATCCAGCGCTGGCATGGCAAGCGCGGGCGGCTCGGTGTGTTCCCGGCGCCGTCCAACCCCGACCGCTGCAGCGATGCGGCGCTGCAGCTGTGCGCCGAACTGGCACGGCGCTACGACACCGGCATCCACACGCACCTGCTCGAGACCGAGAAGCAGGCGAAGTTGGCGCGGTCGCAATACGGCACGAGTTCGCTCGGGCGGCTGCAGCGCCTGGGCGTGCTGTCCGACCGCTGGTCGTGCGCGCACTGCTGCTGGGTCGACGACGGCGACATCGCTCTGATGGCCGCGACCGGCGCGGTGGCGGTGCTCAACCCTGAGAGCAACGCGCGGCTCGGCTCCGGCGTGGCGCCGATCCCGGCGATGCTGAAGGCTGGCGTGCCACTGGCCTTGGGTACCGATGGCGCCGGTGCCAACGACAACCTGTCGATGCAGGAGGCGATGCGCGCCGCCGCCACACTGCACCGGCCGATGCTGCCCGCGCGGCGCGACTGGATCTCGGCCCGACAGGCCTTGGCGATGGCCACGGCCGGCGGCGCCGCTGCATTGCGCCAGCCCCTGCTCGGCGCGCTGGCCCCGGGCTGGCTGGCCGATCTGGCGCTGTACCGCATGGACACACCGGCCTGGCTGCCGTTGAACGATGCCGCGAGCCAGCTGGTGTTTGCCGAGACCGGTGCCGGTGTCGAAACCGTGCTGGTCGGTGGTGCCGTGGTGCTGGACCAGGGCAAGCCCACCCGCTTCGACAGCCAGAGCCTGGGCGCCGAGATCCGCGCGATGGCGCGCAGCCTGCGATTGCGCAACGCCGATCTGTTCGCCGTGGCCGATGCGATCGTCGGCCACATGGCTTGAGTGACGTGAGATGACGATGCGGCCTCTTGATTCCGCCCCGCCGGCGCCAGATGCAGAAGGCGTCTTCCTCGGCCGCCGGCTGCGGTTCCAGGGCAACTGCTTTTGTTCCGATCCGGTGCAGATGCATCTGGGTGCGGGCCGCATTGCATCGGTGACCGGCGTGTCGCCGGCGACACCTGGCCTCGACAACCACATCCTGATGCCGGCCTTTGCCAACGCGCACGACCATGTGCGCGGCATCCGGCCGATGTCGCTGGCGGCCTACGACCTGCCGCTGGAGCTGTGGCTGGCGCAGATGTCGGGCCCACCGCGCTGCGACCCGTTCCTGATCGCGGCGGCGGCGCTGGGGCGCCAGGCCTTGTCAGGCTGCGGCAGCATCATGGTGCACTACACGCGGCCGCAGGACCCGGGCAGCATCGTGGCCGAACTGGACGTGGTGGCACGGGCGGCCCGCGCGATCGGCGTGCGCGTGGCGATCGCGCCGGCGCTGCGCGACCTCAATGCGCTGGGCTATGGGCTCGACGACAAGATCCTCGCGGCGTTGCCGCCTGCGGCACGGGCCGCGATCGAGGCGCGGCTGTTGCGTGGCCCGCCACCGTCGCCAGCCGAACAGCTGCGCCTGGTCGACGACGTCGCCGCGCAGATCGAAGGGCCGCTGGTCGACGTGCAGTACGGGCCGTACGGGCCCGAGTGGTGTTCCGATGCGCTGCTCACGGCCGTGGCCGAGGCCTCGGCCGGCAATGGCAGGCGCATCCACATGCACCTGTTCGAATCGAAGCTGCAGCGCGAGTACCTCGACGACCGCTATCCCCAGGGCGTGCTGCACTTCCTCGACAGCATCGGCCTGTTGTCGCCCCGACTCTCGGTCGCACATGCCGTGTGGCTGCGGCCCGATGAGATGGACCTGTTGGCCGAGCGCGGCGTCACGGTGTCGGTCAACAGCAGCTCGAACTTGAGCCTGCACAGCGGCCGCGCGCCGGTGGCAGAGCTGCACCGGCGCGGCGTGCCGCTGGCGCAGGGGCTCGATGGTTTCTCGGTCGACGACGACGATGACGCCTTTCGCGAACTGCGGCTCAACTATCTGCTGCACCGCGGCGAAGGCTATACCCCCGGCGTGCCGCTGGCGGCGTTGTTCGAAGCAGCCTGCCATGGCGGGCGCCAGGTGGTCACGGGCCGGAGCGACACGGCCACTGCGCTGCAGCCCGGTGCGGCGGCCGACTTCGTGCTGCTCGACCGTTCCGCGCTGGTGTTCGACCAGGTGCTGGAGGTCGAAGACGCCGCGCTGGTCGCGCACCGGGCGACCCGGGCGCACCTGCGCCAGCTGGTCGTCGACGGCCGGCCCATCGTGCGCGACGGCGTGCTGCTGGGTCTGGACCTGCCGGCGCTGCAAGCCGAACTGACGGCGCAGGTGCGCCATGGTGCGTCTGCCTACCGCGACTGGCGCGAGGTCACGGCGGTCTGGGCTCAGGTGCTGCGCCAGGCCTATACCGGCGGCCTGCACCGCAAACCATAACGAAAGCATTCCATGGAAACAGTCGACCTCATCATCCGCGGCGGCCAGGTCGTGTCGGGCGACCAGATCGTCAGCGCCTCGGTCGCGATCGACGGCGAACGCATCGTGGCCGTGGGCCATGACGACGTGATGCCGGCCGCGCGCCACGAAATGCGGGCCGACGGCCTGTTCCTGCTGCCCGGCGCGATCGACAGCCACGTGCACTTCCGCGACCCGGGGTATCCGGGCAAGGAGACCTTCCAGAGCGGCTCGGCCGCGGCGGCCTGCGGCGGTGTGACGACCGTGTTCGACATGCCCAACACCAAGCCCGCCACGGCGACCGTCGAAGCCTTGCGGCTGAAGCAGAAGGGCGCCGAGGGCTCGTATGTCGACCATGGCATCCACGGCCTGCTGAACGACGACACCGTCGAGCGGCTGGAGCAGCTGCTGGACGCCGGCGTCACCAGCTTCAAGGCCTATGTGGGCACGACCTTCGGCCACCTGCCCGCGCCCAGCGACGGCGCGCTGATGGAGGGCTTCGAGATCCTGGCGCCGCTGGGCATCCGCACCGTGGTGCACGCCGAGAACTCGTCGATCATGGCGCGGCGCATCGCCCGCGTGCAGGCCGCCGGCCGCAACGATGCGATGGCGCACCTGGCCACACGGCCCGACATCTGCGAGGTCGAGGCCGTGGGCCGCGTGATCACGCTGGCCGAATGGGCCGGTGCGCGCCTGCACCTGGCGCACCTGAGCGCGGCCGATTCGCTGTACCTGGTGCGCGATGCGAAGCGGCGCGGCATGGACCTCACGGTCGAGACCTGCCCGCAGTACCTGCTGCTCAACACCGACGACATGCTGAAGGTCGGCGGCCTGTTGCGCATGAACCCGCCGATCCGCGAGCCGCGCCACAACCAGCCGCTGTGGGATGCGCTGGTCGACGGCACGATCGACATGATCGCGACCGACCACGCGCCGCACACGCCCGAGGGCAAGCTGCAGGAGAACATCTGGGATTGCGACTGCGGCGTGCCCGGCGTGCAGACCCAGATGTCGCTGATGCTGACCGAGGTGCAGCGCGGCCGCGCCAGCCTGATGGACTACGTGCGCTGGAGCGCGGTCGCCCCGGCCAAGGCTTGGGGCCTGTACGGCACCAAGGGCGTGATCGCGCCCGGCGCGCATGCCGACATCGCCATCGTCGACCTGCGGCACCGCGGCGTGCTGTCGCTCGAGAAGATGCAGAGCATCGGCCGCATCTCGCCGTGGCACGGGCGCCCGGTGCACGGCGCGCCGGTGCACACGCTGGTGCGCGGGCGCTTCGTGATGCGCGACAGCAAGCTCGTGACCGAAGCCGCCGGCTGGGGCCGATCGGTCAAGGGCGTGCAGACCATGCCGACGCCGCAGCCGCGCAACACCGACCGCTACACCAGCGCGATCCTGACCACGCCGCCGGGCGTGCCGGCCAGCGCCAGGCTGTACACGCCAGAGTAAAGGCTGGCTTCGGTCAGTGCACCGTGATGACGTCGCGGTGCATCGGCGCCAGGATCGCCAGCAGATCGCGCTGCGCGGTGAAGGCCACGCCCTGGGCGTCCATCGTGTCCTGCAGCACTTCGACCAGCGCGTGGAAGTGCATCTTCTCGACCTTCAGGTCGGCGTGCGACTTCTTCATCGTCTCGCCGTCGTAGACGCAGGGGCCGCCGCTCAGCTGGCAGATCTGGTCGGTGAGCTGCTGCTTCAGGTAGGCCGGTTTCACTTCCTTGAACATCGTGCCGATGCGTGGATCGGCGCGCAGGCGGTCGACGAACTGGTCCATCAGCTTCGTGATGCCGGGCTTCTCGCCCAGCGCCTGGTAGAGCGGTGACGTGGCGCTCTGCGCCAGTGCCTGGCCCGCGCCGAAGCAGGCGAGGGCGATGATGAAAGCGTGCAGGGTCTTGCGCATCGTGGGTCCTTGCAACATCAGAAGGCGACCTGGGCCGAGAGGTAGGCGCCGCGCTGCTTGCGGTTGTCCGTGACGCCCGGCACGACGCGGCCCAGGTCCACGTAGGCCAGCGTCAGCGACAGGTGTTTGCTCGGTGCCCAGGCAATGAAAACGTCCTTCCAGTCGTCTTCGCGCAGCGCATCGCCGAGGCCGGCGGCGCGGCCCAGGGCTTCGAGGTTGTTCGGCTTGAAGCGGTACTCGGCGCCGATGGCGACACTGCGGTGCAGCAGGTAGGCGACCGAGAACTCGGGGTTCCAGCTGCGGCGGTTTCGGCCCGGCGCGGCCGAGCCGAAGCCCAGCAGGCCGCCCTGGTTGGCGTTGGTGTTGCGCAGCGTTGCGTTGACCAGCAGGCCCTGGCCCAGGAACAGCTTGGTGGCACTGACGTAGGGCTCGATGCCGTGTGTCTTGGCACCCAGGAAGTCGAGCACCGGACGGGCGCTGCGCGCGTCCACATCCTTGTACTGCAGGCCGACCGCGATCTGCGGCATCCAGTTGTCGCTGTCGAGGATGGCGTCGCCCGCCACACGCAGCTTCAAGCCCAGCACGTCCATGCGGATGTGTTCGCCGTCGGCGATGGCGAAGCCCAGGCCGTTCAATGCGACGGCGGCGCCGGCGTTCAGGCTCTGGCGTGCCAGCGAGACCTCGGCGCGGTCGTTCCAGCCGACGGCGGCGCCGTAACCGGTCAGGCCCCAATCGTGGGTGGACAGGCGGGTGAGGTGGGCACTGACGCCGACCTCGCGTTCGGTGGCGTTGCTGCCGATCACCGCCCAGGGCGTCATGCCGCCGCCGGCCGCGCCTTCGATGCTGCTCACGCCGCCGGTGAGCAGCAGCTTGCCGGTGTCGGCCATCGCCAGCGGGGCGCACAGGCTGGCCAGAACGCAAGCCGTGCGCGCGAAGAAGGTCTTGTAGTGCATCGTGTGGGGCGGTGTGGGGAACAAGAGCGTTGGCACCTGGGATGCCACGCCTTCATTGTCACCAGACGCGCCTGCGCGCGCAGCACATCTGTGGTGCGGGCGCGTCAGCGTGCGCGTGGCCCCGATTCCGAAACGGCGGGAACGCCAAAAAGTTCCTGGCGCGCCTCTTCGCTCAACACCGGCGCACGCAGCTCGCGGCCCAGCGCCAGGCCGCGTTTGACGCCGGGCCGCTGCATCACGGCCTCGCACCAGCGGCGGATGTGCGGAAAGCCCGCGATGTCGATCTGCTGCGCCTTGTGCGTGCGGATCCAGGGCAGCACCGAGATGTCGGCGATCGAGAACTCCGCCCCTGCAACGTACTGGCCGGTGCGGCCGAGCTGGCTGTCGAGCACGCCGTACAGCCGGCGCACCTCATTGCCATACCGGGCGATCGCATACGGCACCTGCTCGGTGGCATATTGTAGGAAGTAGCTGTTCTGGCTGGCCATCGGCCCCAGCCCGCCGATCTGCCACATCAGCCACTGCACGACCTCGTGCCGCGCGGCGCCTTCTGGCGGCAGGAAGCGGCCGGACTTCTCGGCCAGGTACATCAGGATGGCGCCGCTCTCGCTGACGGTGAGCGGCGCCCCGCCCATCAACGGCGCGTGGTCGACGATCGCCGGCATCTGGTGGTGCGGGCTGATCAGCGCCACGAACTCGGGCGTGAACTGTTCGCCGCGGCCGATGTTGACCGGCACCATGCGGTAGGGCATGCCGCACTCCTCCAGCATGATGGAGATCTTCCACCCGTTCGGAGTCGGCCAGTAGTGCAGATCGATCATTCCCAAGGTTCCGTGTGTACAACAGTGCCCGGTCCGCTGGGCTTCTCTATCAGTATTTCACGTTTCAGAGTGTGTCCGAGGTAGGACGTTGCCGTGGTCGGCGGCCGGCTGGACTCACCTCGGCCTGCCGGATGCCCGGCTCGACCGACCTTGCTTGCATCCGGTTTGCCTATTGCACAATCTGCGCCATCTCCATTGAACAGCAGATGCCGCCCATGCACAAAAGTTTCGCCAGCCCGCAGGCAATCCGGCGTTCGCCTGTCGGGCGACGGACCACGCACCCGGAGGCCCGCTGATGGACCGCGTCGATGCCGTGGTGATCGGGGCCGGTGTGGTCGGGCTGGCCGTGGCGCGCGCGCTGGCGCTGTCGCCCGCGTACGCCGGCCGCGAACTGATGGTGCTGGAGGCGGCCGACGGCATCGGCACCGGCACCAGTTCACGCAACAGCGAAGTGATCCATGCCGGCATCTACTACGCCCACGGCTCGCTGAAGGCCCAGCTGTGCGTGCAGGGGCGGCAGCGGCTGTACGCCTACGCCGCCGAGCGCGGCATCCCGCACCGGCGCTGCGGCAAGCTGATCGTCGCGACCGACGATGCCCAGGTGGCGCAGCTGCAAGGCATCGTCGCCAAGGCCGCGGCCAACGGTGTCGACGACCTGGTGGTGCTGACCGCCGAAGAGGCGCGTGCGCTCGAGCCCCAGCTGCAATGCGTGGCGGCCGTGCATTCGCCCAGCACCGGCATCGTGGACAGCCATGCGTACATGCTGGCGCTGCAGGGCGACTTCGAGAACGCCGGTGGGCTGGTGGCGCTGAACGCCCCCCTGGCCCACGCGCAGGTCACGGCCGACGGCATCGTGCTGGTGATGCAGGACGGCACCGAACTGCTGGCCGGCACCGTGGTCAACGCGGCAGGGCTGCACGCGCAAGACCTGGCCAGGCGCTTCGACGGGCTCGATCCCGTGCACGTGCCGCCCAGCCACTACGCCAAGGGCAACTACTTCACGCTGTCGGGCCGCGCGCCGTTCACGCGCCTGATCTACCCGGCCCCCGAAGCCGCCGGCCTGGGGGTGCACCTGACGCTGGACCTGGGCGGCCAGGCCAAGTTCGGCCCCGACGTGCAATGGGTCGATTCACCGGACGACCTGGTGGTCGACCCGGCGCGCGGCGACGCCTTCTACGCCGAGGTGCGCAAGTACTGGCCGGGCCTGCCCGACGGTGCGCTGATTCCGGGCTACGCCGGCATCCGCCCCAAGATCCAGGCTCCGCACGAGGCCGCCCGCGACTTCGTGGTGCAGGGCCCGGCCGTGCACGGCGTGCCGGGGCTGGTCAACCTGTTCGGCATCGAGTCGCCGGGGCTGACGAGTTCGCTGGCGATTGGCGGGCTGGTGAGCGAGATGCTGCGGAAGGGTTGAGCCCGATGGGTGCTCGAACGGGTTGGCAATCAGATTGGGGCTGGTGGTGAGATGGGCCGGAGTTCGTCAGGCCTGTTCGACCGCTTGGGCGGTGAGGCGAACCCCCAGCGCGCGAGCGACTTTCATCACCGTATCGAAGCGTGGCTTCGCTCCGGGGGTGAGCGCCTTGTAGAGACTCTCCCGGCCCAGGCCTGCATCCTTGGCCACTTGCGACATGCCGCGGGCGCGCGCCACATCGCCCAGCGCCAGCAGCAGGAGATCGGGGTCGTCCGCCTCCAGCACGGCGTTCATGTATTCGGCAATCGCCGCGTCGTCCGTCAAGTACCTCGCCGCGTCGAACGTCACCAGTGTCGGGGCGGATTTCACTTTGCTCATGGATCGATCTCCAGGTCTTTCAGAATCTGCTGCGCACGGCGGATGTCGCGCGCCTGCGAGGACTTGTCGCCGCCCGCCAACATGACGATCAACACGTTTCCCTGGCGGTTGAAATACAGACGGTAGCCGGGTCCGAAGTGCACGCGCATCTCGCACACTCCGCCACCCACCGATTTCCAATCACCCAGATGGCCCGTGCCGGCTTGCCGAAGACGCGCAGCGATTCGAACCTGCGCCGTCTTGTCCTGCAGATTGTCCAGCCATGACTCGAATTCTGAAGTGAGCTGGACGGCCAACATGCTCAAATTGTATCCAATTGGATACGAATGTCAAGCAACGAACAGGTCGTCGGGTTCTCGATCGCTCAGGCGTGACCCGTCGTGGTGGCCGCGATGCGCTTCATGGTGCTGCGGCGCCGCGCGGTGTGCGCACGACCACCGTGCCGGCCAGCTTGTCATGCCAGCCCTGCTTCTTCGGATCGAACGCAACCCAGACGAGCCCCAGCCCGAACGGGATCGTCGAGACGAAGTAACCCAGATAGCGGCCGACGGACTGCGCGACGCTCAGCTTGCCGCCGGTCCTGGCGTCCACCACCTTCATCGACAACACCATCTTGCCGGGCGTCGCCTGCTTGAGCAGCCAGAACGCCACCACGGCCAGCGCGGGCGCGACCCATGACAACAGAAAGTCAGCGGTGCCCGTGGGCCCGGCGGCGCCGGACAGGTCGAAGTAGGCCCGGCCATAGACCGCGGCCAGGATGGGCAGCGTCACGCCGATCACCAGCACGGTGTCGATCAATGACGCGCCGACACGGATCCAGAAGCCGGCGTAGGGGAGGGGATCGGAGGTCATGAGGGTGATGGGCAGCGGCGCCCGGTCGCTTCAGCCGGGGATTACCGGCTCCACCAGCGTGGCCAGCTGCAGCAGCGATTCCTGCCAGCCGAGGTAGCACATCTCGACCGGGATCATCTCGGGAAGGCCTTCCTGCACGACGCTGAGATCGGTGCCGCAGGACACCGGGCGCAGCGACACGGTCGTCACCATCTCGCCGGGCAGATTCGGGTCGTCGAAGGTGTCGGAGTAGCGGATGCGCTCGTGCGGCACCAGCTCGCGGTATTCGCCGCCGAACGAATGCCCGTTGCCCGACGAGAAGTTGGTGAACGACATCCTGAACGTGCCCCCGACCCGGGCGTCCATGTGGTGCACCTTGCAGGTGAAGCCATAGGGCGGCAGCCACTTGGCCATGGCGTCTGCGTCGAGGAAGGCGCGGTAGATGCGCTCCGGCGGGGCCCGGAGCACGCGGTGAAGTTGCACGGTATGGGTCGGCATGGTCGATGGGGTGTGGCAGAGGACGGCCCTCTGACTGTACGACGATTGGATGGCGCCGGAATTGACAACCGAGCACCCACCGCTATCCCCCTGGCCTTGCAAGCCGGTAGATGCTCTGCACGAAGCCGTAGACCCGGCCGGACACGGCCGTCCTCCCGAGCGATGAAGCCGTCGAGGCTCGTGGCGACGAACACGGAACATTTTGCGGTCATCGGTCGCTCCGGGTCCGCATCAGCCCGCAGGGCGCGCATCGTCCGAATGGATGACGGTGGCGTACTCGCCGTGCAGGTTGGACAAGGCCATGGCGTGCACGTCCTCTGCCGACCACCGGGTGCCACGCAGGTCGGTGCGTTCGAACGCAAAGGTGGCGTCCGATACCACGCTGGCGCGAAAGCCCAGGTTGCCGGCGCTGCGCGCCGTGGCTTCCACGGAGTTGTTGGTGCTGACGCCGACGATCACCAGCGATGCATGGCCGCGGGCGTGCAGCCAGCGCTCCAGGCCGGTGTTCACAAAAGCGTCCGGTACATTCTTCTCGACGACGTGCTCGTGGGGCAGCGGTTGCAGTTCCGGCTGGAACTCCACGCCCGGCTGGCCCGGCCAGAACGGCGAGCCCGGCCGGCGCGAGATGTGACGGACATGGACGACCGGCGCGCCGCTCTCGCGCCACAGCGCCAGCAACCGGGCGATGACGGACTCGGCCTGCGGGTTGTTGCGCACGCCGGATGCCGGCCAGCGCATGCCGGCCTGCATGTCGATGATGAGCAAGGTGCGCATCGGGTCAGTTGGCTGCGGGTGCATTCCACGCTCCCATGGCCACCTTCACATGTTCCGCAAACGCATACGCGATCACCGGCAGTTGCCGGCCCCGCAGGCTGGCCAGCGTCAGCTGCCCGCGCGGGAAGCCGCGGTCCTCGATCTCGCGCGCGACCAGCTCGCCGCCATCGGTCACCGCGCCGATCGCGATCTGGAACGAGATGGCCTGCTCGTGGTACAGGCAGCCGCGCAGGAACTCGAAACTGTTGCTCTCGACCATCGGGCGCAGCTTGACCGAGCTGCGCGCCAGAAAACGCTCCAGCAGCTGGCGGCCGCCGATGTCGCGGTTGGGCAGCACCAGCGGGTGGTCGGCGCAGTCGCGCAGCCGTAGCGCCGGGCGAGCGGCCAGCGGGTGGCTGCGGTGCATCGTGGCGACCAGCTTCTGCTCGAACTCGGCGATGCGCTCCACATCGGCATCGGGGGCCAGGTTGAACACCAGCGCCAGGTCGATCTCGAAGTCGCGCAGCTGCTGCAGCGCCTGCACGTGGTCGCCGATGCGCACCTGGAACGCCACCAACGGGTGCTGCGCGCGAAACGATGCCACCGCGCCCGGCAGAAAGGTCGGCGCCAGCGCCTGGCTCGCCACCAGGCGCACGCTGCCGCGGCGCAGGCCTTGCAGTTCCTCGATCTCCGAACGCACCTGGTCGAGGTCGGCCGCCCGGCTGCGGATGTAGCCGACGAACAGCTCGCCGGCCGCGGTCAGGCGCATGCCGCGCGGCAGGCGCTCGAAGATCGGCGTGCCCAGCTCCTCCTCCAGGTCCTGGATGCGGCGGTTCACGGCCGAGGGCGCCACATGCAGCCGCTCGGCCGCCTGGCGGATCGAGCCGACACGGGCCACCTCGTCGACGTAGCGCAGCAGGCGCAGGTGGTTCATCGCGCAGGCCCGGATCGAGGCGCCGGAGAGGCGCGCTTGGCGCCTGCTTGTACCGGCAAAGCGGGATGGCGCGGGAATACGGCAGAAGTCGTCAAGTGGAGGCTTTCGTCTCGCGCACGAGTCAGTTCACGAAACCGCGCGTTGGCGGCGGCGGCCCTGCATCCTACCGCCGTGCGCTGCCGCTTCAGCCGGCCTCAGGCATCCTGGTTCCAGCCCTGGATCACGAAGCGCAGCCGGCCCTTCACGCCCGGCTTGGTGGGCTTGCGGCTGCCGTCCGTGCCGACCGTGCTGCTGTCGAAGGGGATCACCACCTCGATCGTCTGCGCCGCAATCTGCTCGGCCGGAATGCTGGTGTCCGCCAGCGCGACGCCGGCGTCCTGCCAGGCGTATTTGACGTTCCACGGCGCATCGTCGGGCGCGTTCGCCCGTGGCGGCTCCATCGACAGCATCAGTGAATTGCGGAACAGGTACCCGCCCTCGAAGTGTTCGTTCAGCCACAGGCGCCGATCGATCTCGTAGTCGGGCACCCGCACATTGAGCGTCATGCCGTAGGCCAGCGAACGCCGCTTCGGGTTCACGCGGGCCCGGTTGGCCAGGAACACCGTCGACAGGTAGATCGATCGTTTGGCCGGGTCCTGCTGCCACTCGGCATGGGTCAGGCAGGCCACCGAGTCCTCTTCAGTTGTGCGGCGCGTGAGGTACCAGAGCTTGCCGCGCGGCGATGCCAACAGCTCGATCTGGTAGAGCGCGTTCACCGCCTTGCCGGCATCGACTTCTTTCTGCACCGGTGGGGGCAGGCGGATCTCGTCGACCTCGAGCCAGATGTCGACCCGCACGTCGCCGAACAGGAAACGGCTCAGGTTCTGGAACGCCTCTTCGCTGTTGACGATGCCGTAGAAGCCGGAATGCGCGCGGTAGGCAAAGGCCTTGGCGGCGGGCGCGCCGACTGTGCCATCGGCATTCAACGCGTTCAGCGTCGCGTTCTCGATCTTCACCAGGCCGTCGCTGCCATGGCCGACGAAGGTGCGCGACAGCCCGGCCGCCACCTCGTAGTCGAGCCGGTTGGTGCCGACCATGCAGAACACGCGGCTGATCGGGAAGCATGCCGCGGGCATCAGGTCCACGCGCCCGTGGGTGTTGAAGGCCTGCTCCAGCGCCAGATAGTTCTGCATGCGTTGGCTGCGGTTGAAGTTGTCGATCTCCATTGCCGACAGCCACGCCGGAACGTTGAGCCCCAGCACGTCGATGCCGTTGTGCGGCGTGGCATAGGTGAAGAACTTGTCGATGCTGCCGGCCACGCCCGCAGGGTCGAGTGCGGGGTTCTGCAGAAAGGCGCGGCACACCAGACCGCCCATCGAATGCGCCACGAGGTAGCAGCGGAAGTCTGCCGCCGCAATGTTGTTCTTGGGGTTGCCCACCACCAGATCGCGCACCCGCGCGACCAGCCGCGACAGGTCCTGCGCAAACACCTCGATCGCCGGTGTGCTGCCCCCGCCCAGCGTGGACGACGCGGCATCGTAGTAGCGGAAGATCACGATCGACCGGCTGCCTAGCGCGTTGCCGGTAGGCTTGCCCTCGGCATCGATTTCCCACTCGCGGTCGAGGATGTCGTAGCCGTCTTCGTAGACATCGCTGTAGCCGAAGTCGCTGCCCAGGCGCACCACCGGCGACTCGAACACATGCTTGCGCGGCCGGTCCTGTTTGTTGGGCACCGCCCGCATCATCGTCGAGCCCAGGTTGAAGCCGCAGAACGGATCGGCCGTGGTCTCGTCGATCTCGCCGCGCGTCATCGCGAAGCCGCGCACGTAGATGATGGGGTGGAACGGGGCGTGGGGGCTGGGCATGGGCGGGTCTCCTGGCTTGCGGTGGTTGCTGGTCCGGCGTTGGCGCGTGCGCGACGGCTGGATGAGCGTGCGCTGGGCGGGCAGCATAGGCATGGGCCAGGAAGGTTTGTCATCCCTTCGATGGGGGAGACATCGGTTAGGCAGGGCCAGGATGTAGCGTTGCCAGAGGGGCCGCGGTCTATCCCGCGGTGTTCTGTGCAGTCGGCACCGCGGCCCCGTTTGATTTTTCCTAGAGGAGAAGAGGGGCGGGCGCGGCGTTCAGAACCATGTCTTCAGGCGGTAAGCTGCTTGACATCCTGGTCGACATCAGCAAACAGGAGTTTCGCGCCATGTCAGCTTGTGCAATCAGTCCCGCCGATCGCCGCTGGCAAGTTCGAATGGTCGGCAACGACCTGCTGAAGAACCATGGGAAGAAGCGCTATTCCACGGTGCAAGAAGTCAAGGATGCCCTAGGATCTGGCAAGCTGCAGAGGTCGCAGCACACAAGCGCTCTGCATCACGCGATGATGCACTGGTCCGACAAGTCCTTTGCGCCAACGGACTCGATCCGGTAGCCGGCGCGTGTCTCGACGATGGGCAGGCTGGCCAATGCGTTGACGATATGGAACATGGTGGGCAGTTCTTCCCAGGTGGATGCGCGAAAGCGCACGCTGGCCCGCGCCGTCTGGTACGAGGTCAGTCTGACCTTGCTGCCGGTGGCCGGCGTCAGCGTGGCATAGGCCGCGTCGACCTCGCCGGGATGCCCGGTCTTTGGGATGTACTTGTAGTGCATGATGCCGTCGCCCGGCACCTTGGGCGCGTCGCTCAAGGGTGCTTCGGCCAGTTGGTCCATCTGCAGGTCGAGAAACCTGTGGCCGAACCACTCGGCCGTGAAGTGGTGCGCGCCGTCCACGCTGCGCGGTGGGGCGATCTCGGCAAAGATCTTGTTGTAGCCCAGCTCTTCGCGGCCGCTGATGATGGCGTCGGGCATGTTTTCCCAGATCACCGCCAGGAAGTGACCGCTCCATTCGCGGGCCCGGCCACGGTAGCGCGCGGGGAACTTCACGCCCAGCGTGTTGTACCCGCGCCCGGCCAGCCAGGCCAGTTGCGTCCAGTACTGGATCTCGACCGTCACCACAGGCTCGCCTTCGACGGTGAAGCCTTCGGGCATCAGTGCCTGCAGCGCATCGGTGGTCGAGAGATAGCGCGCGACGACCAGCGTGCGCAGGGGCTGGCGGCTCCAGTCGAAGGGGCGGCCGTCGGGCCCCTGGCGCGGCCCCGGCGTGGTACCGAAGTGCACCGGCATGCGGTAGAACATGCCCGGCTGCAATGTGAAGGCCATCAGAGTTTCCTTGCGTTCATTTCTTGAAGTGCCGTGGGTCGGCCAGCGTGAAGCCGCCGTCGACCACCAGGGTCTGCCCCGTCACCATGGCCGCACCCACCCCCAGGAAGACGATCACCTCCGCGATGTCTTCGGACGAGCAGACCCGCTTCAGCAGCGCGCAGTCCGCGGTGTCCGCCATGCGGCTTTCGAGAGCCTTGAGTTCCCACGCGCTGGTGACGAAGCCCGGTGCCACCGCATTCACGCGCACCTGAGGTGCCAGCGCGCGTGCGAGGTTCTTGGTCAGGCTGATCACGCCGGCCTTGGATGCGCCATACGCCATGCTGCTGCCGGTGGTGTCGAGCCCGGCGATCGACGCCGTGTTCACGATGGCGCCGTGCGCGTCCTTGAGGGCTGTGGCTGCCGCCTTGGCGCAGCGGAACATGCCGCGCAGGTTGGTGCCCAGCACCTTGTCCCAGACCTCTTCGGTGATCAGGTCGAGATCGGGCGCGGGCACCACGCGCGTCACGCCGGGCGTGCCGGCGTTGTTCACCAGCAGGTCCAGCCGCCCCAGCTCGGCGATCGCCCGCTGCACCATGGCCTCGGCCTCGCCAGCCTGGCCAATGTCGCCAGGCGCACTCGACACCGCCAGCCCCTCGGCGCGCAGTCGCGCCACCTCCTGGGGTCCGCGTGCATCGGACGGCAGGTAGTTGATGGCCACGCGCGCGCCGGCCCGCGCCAGCAGCTCCACGGTGGCCAGCCCGATGCCTGAGGCGCCGCCGGTCACCAGGGCTGCCTTGCCCTTGAGCTTGTAATGCATCATGTCGTTCGCCTGTTGCCAAAGGGCGGATTCTGTCGAGCACCAGGCTGCGCCCGCGTATAGTTTTGATTCCCGGCAAGCATCGAACACGGATCGCGCCCGGCCCAACCCATCAGGCTTTTCATGCGTTTCGAAGATCTCCGGGTGTTTGCGATGATCGCCAAGGCCGGCACCCTGCACGGTGCTGCGCAGACCACGGGCACCACCCAGTCTGCGGTGACCAAGACGGTGCAACGGCTGGAGGCCGAGTTCGGCATGCGGCTGATGAACCGATCCCGCCGGGGCATCGAGCTCACCACGGCCGGCGAGGCCTTGCTGGTGCGCGCGCTGGGTGTCGAGTTGTCGATGGCCGACATCCAGAGCGAGATGGCGGCCATCAAGTCGGCAGAGGCCGGAGCCGTGCGCGTCGGGACCATTCCGGCGCTGCTCGAGACCACGCTCATCCCGATGATCACGCAGTCGCGCCGGCGCAAACCCGATGTCCGGTTCTACGTGCGTGTGCAGACTTCGGCCCGCCTTGTTCCGGCCGTGCAGGCCGGCGAGCTGGACCTGGCGCTTTGTCCGGGCGTGGAAGATCTGCCGGAGGACATCCAGGCCGAACATGTCGATCAGCTCCGCTACCACATCGTGGGCAGGCTCGGCCACCCTCTGGCGCAGGGTGGAGCCAACCTGCAAGCCCTGGCGCTGGCCGATTGGCTGCTGCCGCCGTCCAACGTGGGCATGCGCGTGTCGATCGAGCAATTCTTTGCGGCTGCCGGTTTCAAGGCGCCCCGCGTGGTGGTCGAGGCCGATACGTCCACCGCCTGGTTTGCCGAACTGATCCGGCAGACCGACATGGTGACGGCCTTCACCGACCTCATGATGGCGTCGCGCCTGGGCCAGGGGCTGCAGGTATTGCCGTTCGCCCCGATGGCGCTGACCAACGACCTGCACCTCTTCTACCGCCGCAAAGCCTACATGTCGCCTGCGGTCCAGGAGGTGCGCGCCAGCCTGCATGCCATGCTGCGCGACGGGGTTGCGCCCCCCGGATGATTCCTGGCAAGAATCAATAACGCGCCCCCCCGGCGACAGGCTGCCCAGAATAATTGGGGAGACCTGCACGTTGCAGGATAGAAAGAGACAAGCATGCTATTCGCTGGCAAGTTCAAATCGCTGATCGCCATGGGCCTGTTCTGGGCAGCAGGTGCCGTCTTCGCCCAGGCCTTCCCCTCCAAGCCCATCCAGTTGATCGTGCCGTTCGCGGCAGGCAGCGTGACCGATGTCGTGGCGCGGGCCTACGCAGTCGAGGTCGCCAAGCTGCTCGGCCAGCCGGTGGTGGTGGACAACCGCGTGGGCGCGGGCGGCATGATCGCGGCCCAGGCGGTGGCCAAGTCGAAGGCTGACGGCTACACCTTGCTGTTCGGCACCAACAGCACCAACGCAGCCAACATCAGCCTGTACAAGAAGCTGCCCTACGACCAGGAGAACGACTTCGAGCCGATCGCCTACCTGGGCGGGCTGCCTTCCATCGTGGTGGTCCACAACGACCTGCCCGTCAAGACGCTGCAGGAACTGGTCGACTACGCCAAGGCCCATCCCGGCAAGCTCAACTATGGGGCCGCCAGCTCGTCGCAGCGCATCGCCAGCGAAACCCTCAGCAACGTCGCCGGCATCAAGATGACCTACGTGCCCTACAAGAGCGGCCAGGCCGCCGTCGTCGAGACCATGAGCGGCATCATCCAGGTGTTCACCGGCGACGTGGGCATTACCGTCGCGCAGGTCAAGGCCGGAAAGATCCGTGCCTTGGCCGTCACCAGCAACCAGCGCACGCCAATGCTGCCCGACCTGCCAACCGTCGGCGAAGCGCTGGGCAAGCAAGGTTTCGAAGTCGTCGCCTGGTTCGGAGCGTTCGCGCCCAAAGGCACCCCGGCGGCCATCATCGACAAGCTCAATGCCGCGTTCAACAAGGCCGTCGAAACACCCGAGGCCCTCGCCAGGCTGCAGTTCGTTGGCCTGCAGACCAATCCGCAGTCTCCACAATGGGCGGGGCGCTTCGTCGTGGCGGAGACCAGGAAGTGGGCCGAGGCCATTGCAGCTGCGGGGATTCAGCCCGAGTAGAAGGGGCGGGCACGTGCCACCCGCCTCCGCCTGAGGTGAGGCTGCCCTGAACTGCCCGGGCGGTTCAGGGCACGCAAGCTGGGCTACTCGACCGTGGCCGTTGAAGGTCTGCTGCATGCGTCGCAGCGATGTGGTGCTTGGCCTTGCCCACCACATCCCGCACCCGCGCGACCAGCCGCGACAGGCCTTGCGCAAACACCTCGATCGACGGCGTGCTGCCGCTGCCTAGCGTCGACGACGCGGCATCGCAGTAGTGGAAGATCACGATCGACCGGCGGCCCGGCGCGTTGCCGGTGGACTTGCCCTCGGCATCGACATCTCACTCGCGGTCGAGGATGCCGTAGACGCTTGGCCGGGGAGCTTTCTCCTCATATGTGGGGATTGCTGGAATCTTCCGATGTCCCAAACTTCTCAGTCTTCGCAGGACAAGGAGGATCGTATGGTTGTGCAGAGGCTCTTGATAGGTATTGCGACGCTGTGCTTGTGTGGTTGTGGTTCTCTGTTCGATGGGCGCCCGTTTGCCAAATCGGACGGTCAGGTAGCCGCCTCGCTTGGCGAGATCGAGTCCGGCTATACCTACATCCCGGTTGATCCGTTTCCCGTAGAGACGCGCTTGAGCGCCAGCTGCAAGGAGACTCGGGCGGATTCGACATCCGTTCTATTGGACTCCCTGCCCGACAACGCAGTACGGATGCTTGTTGAGCGCTTCGACAAGTCGGGAGCAATCACATATGGTGCCTCCAAGGCAGGCGTCAAGGACGAGTCTTATCGAGTGACAGTGGATTACATAAACGCTGACACGATAAACGTCCCGGTAGCCATCACCAAGTTCATGCGACGTAAAAGCGCCTCGCCTGTCTCTCCAGATACGGAACCAGTCAATCTATTCGCCACAGATCTCAGTGAATATGTCGCCGGAACGGAGCGATATGAGGTCACCCGCGTGACCACCACAAAAGGAGCGCCGGGCTACGTCTTCAATATTCCTGTCTACGTTGGGGTTGGACTTCGAGTGTCTTCTTACGTTTATGTAACTGGCGTCAACGCAAACATTTCGGGAATTGGTGTCATCGGTGCCGAAGCCGAAGCTGATCGCCTAAAAGGCTCGCTGGTGGTCCAGACGCTTGGGGTCAACGGAAAATCAGTTGCTTCCGCGCTGCCAATTCAAAGCGAACTGAACCGCACCACAGCGCAAAACGCCATCGTGGCCGTCGGATCAATCAAGGCGCTGCTGTACGCATCCGAGACGATCACATCGCCTCGAGTAGTGGGTCTTTATCTTCCGTTCCCTGGAGGACGTGCGCTCGTCAATGCTCTGATCTCGGAGCTGTCCAAGGAGCGGGTTGAATGGTATCGGTCTTGTCCCGTGACTTCGAAGACGTGATGCCGCACGGCCGCCCAGGGCGGTGAGCTGCTGGCCTGCGACAGCTGCAGCCACCAGCACTGGCAGTACCACTCCTGCCGCAACCGCCACTGCCCGCAGTGCGGCGCCCGCGCCAAGGACGCCTGGCTGCAGGGCCGGCTGGCCGAGCTGCTGCCGGTTCCCTACGTGCACCTGGTCTTCACACTGCCGCACGAGCTCCATGCGCTGTACGGCGCGCACCAGCGCTGGGTCATCGACGCCTTGTTTGCCAGCACCGCCGCCACGTTGAGCGACTTCGCCGCCAACGCGCGCTGGATGGGCGTGGCCGGCGGCACACCGGCCTTCAGCCTGATGCTGCACACCTGGACGCAGGACTTGCGCCGCCACATCCACCTGCACGCGGTGATGGCCCGCGGCGTGCTGCGGGACGGGCACTGGCATGCGCCCGTCTCCAAGAGCGACTTCCTGTTCCCGGTGCAGGCGCTGTCCAAGGTCTACCGGGGCAGGTTCCTGCAGGCGCTCAGCCAGACGCATGCCAGCGGGCGCATCGCGCACGACCCGCAGGGCCAGGATGCGGCCTGGCGCGAACGCCAGCGCGCGCTGTACCGCCACGCCTGGGTGGTCTACGCCAAGGTGCCGCTGGGCGGGCCGCCGCAGGCCCTGGAGTACCTCAGCCGCTACACGCACCGCACGGCCATTGGCAACGAACGCATCCGCGCCGTGAGCGACAGCGAGGTGGTCTTCACCGTGCGCGCCGACGACCAGGGCGGCAAGAGGACGGTGCGCCTGCCCGGCTGACCTGCTCCCACCCAGCCGTACCAACATGAAGTTCGAGAAGTCCGTCAACCAGGAGAATGACGGACATGAGAAAGAGCAGATACACCGAAGAGCAGATCATCAGCTTCATCAAACAAGCTGAGGTCGGTCTGCCGATCAAGGAGCTGTGCCGCAAAGGAGGCTTCAGCGACGCGACCTTCTACAAGTGGCTCGCCAAGTACTGCGGCATGGACGTGCCTGATGCCAAGCGACTGCGTGAACTGGAATACGAAGATGATGCCGTTGAGTGCTTGCTCGTCGCTCAGGCGGGGTCGCCCGCCCTTGGCCGACGGTGCCACCACCGGCAGCAACGGCGCCAGCTTTTCGTACAGAGCTGTACTGATTTCCTTGTTCTTGTTTCGTCCCATGCGCCGCCAAGCGCAGAACGCAGGTCGGCCGATGACACGGTATTGTTAGCCGCTCTTAACCCCTTTGCTCGAGCGGACCTCCACCGGCTAGCCGCGAGGCTCTCTTGTTCAATCACCCGCCTCGCGGCCAAGCGGACGCAGGCCGCTCAGCGCAAACGCTAGAGCGCATCAAATCCCAATGCCCATCACCCCCTTCCATTTCGGCCCTGGCGCGCTGGTCCACGCGGTGGCACCGAGGCATGTGAGCTTTCTGTCGTTCTGTGCGGCCAATGTGCTCATCGACTTCGAGTCTCTCTACAACCTCATCTACCAGCGGCACCCCGTCCATGCGTTCTTCCACACGTATGTGGGCGCCACGCTGGTCATCGTTGCAGTCGTTCTGCTGTTTCTAAGTCTGCGCGCGTTCGCATCGCGTTTCTGGCTTCCCGATCTGTTTCGTTGGCGTGATCTCGGACCGAGGCAAGTCGCGATTGGTGCTGCGCTGGGCGCGTACTCGCACGTCGTTCTAGACAGCGTGATGCATGGTGACATCCAGCCGCTTTCACCCTTCGGGGTTGGCAATATCCTGCTCGGCGTCATGCCTCTCGGCACTCTCCATTGGACCTGTCTTGTCATGGGTGCCCTGGGTGGTGCGGTTGTCGTCGTCAGGTGGTTTGTCGCACGCAGTGACCGTGACCTTCACGACCACGGCTGACCATGGTCTGGGCGGCTACACGCTTTGCGAAGCGATCGAGCCCGATGTGCAGGTCATGCTCGGCGCACCAGCCCGGGGCGGTTCACGCCGCCGAGGGGGCCGGCGTTATCAGCCCCAGGCCGGTTCATCCTGCCGTAGAGCCGCTCAGGCCGCCGGTGGGAAGTCGACCGGAGTGGTGTTGACGCGGTTGAACAGATTGGTGAAGGTGATGCTCGTGATGGCGAGCATCACGTCGACGATCTGCGCGTCAGTGTAGCCGGCGCTGCGAACACCCTCGACGACGTCGGTCGGCACGGCGCCGCGAGTCTCGACCAGCGCCCGGGCAAAAGACGCCAGCGCATCGAGCTTGGCATCCCCTGACGCCTGCCCGCGCCGCAGTGCCGACATGGCAGTGGCATCCAGGCCCTGCATCTTTCCGATCATCGTGTGCGCGGCCAGGCAATATTCGCACTCGGCGACATCGCTCACCACCAGCTTGACGGCCTCGATCTCACGGCCGTTCAGGCTTCCCTTCTTGAGTGCGGCATCGAGATTGAGTGCTGCTTCGAGGGCATGCGGACTGTTGCTGCCGATGCCCACATAGGCGTTCGGCACCATGCCGACGGCGCCCTTGATGGCGGCAAAGAGTTGGGCGGCGTGTCCAGTCGATTCGGCGACGGGGACGAAGTGAAGGCGGTTCATGGGTTTCTCCAGGTCAAGTCAAAGGTGGTGGGTCATGCGGCGGCCAGGCGTGCTGTCGCGCCGCGGTCAGGCAATGAGGGAATCAGCGCGCCGCATCCTCGATGGCCTTGACGAGGCCCGCGGGATCGGTCAGGAACGGTGTGTGCCCGGTCGCAAGCGTGGTGGCGATGCGCACTGGCGTAGCGGCCACCATCCTGGCCTGGAAGGCCGGGGTGATGACTTGGTCCTTGCTCGTGTGCACGTAGACCTTGTCGACTTGGCCGAAGCGCGCCTGCGTGAGACGCACGGGAGTCGCCAGCGGCGCCAGGGGCTCATCGAGGATCAGATCGGGCAGCGCGGCGCGGAGCTGCGGCGGGCCGTCGTTGGCGAACAGGTCGGCGCGCGCGGCGTAGTTCACGACCGCGATGCCCTGTTCCTTCTTGATCTGCAACTGCGGACCGATCTTGGCGTCCGGATCCTGCTGGGCCATCGAGACCAGCGACTCTCCGTCGCGCGGCAGGTAGGCGGCCACGTAGACCAAGGTCTTGACCTTTTCCGGCGCCGCTTCGGCGACCGCCGAGATCGTGATTCCGCCGAAGCTGTGGCCCACGAGGACGGCAGGGCGTGTCGTCTTTGCGAGCGCCTTGAGTACGGTGTCGCGATACAGGTCCAGGCTCACGTCAGCGGGCGACATCGGCGCGCCCGGGCGACCCGGAAGCTCGACCGCCACCACGGGATACCCGTCGGCTTTCAACTTTGCCTCGACCCCTTGCCAGACGTGCGCGTCTTCGAAGGCGCCATGCACGAGGGCAATGGTGGGCTTGGCGTTCGCCACGGTCATAGTTTCTGCAGCTATTGCAGATCCTCCTAAAATCATGGCAGAAAGGGATAAGATTGCCAGAGAATATTTCATGATGTCCTCTTGTAAGGGTGGATGGTTTTGCGAAGTGCAGGCAAATCATAGGATTTACAGCAATGAATGAACATATCGAAAAAGCCGAATCTCATGCTCAGAAATCCGAATCTGGGCCTGCTTACGGGATGACCGCCGCGCGCAGCGATGTCTTGTCCGAAGTGCTGACGCTGATCCGTCTGCGCGGCGAGCTCGTCTACACCGCGCGCTTGGGCGCACCCTGGGGCATCCGGTTTACGGCTGGGCCGGCCCATTTCCACTTCGTCGAAGAAGGCGCTGCCTGGGTGATCCCGCTGGAGGGCGAGGCGGTCCGTGCCAACGCCGGCGACCTTGTGCTGCTGCCTCACGGTCGAGGTCATTCGATCGTCGATGACCCGGACACACCTGCCGAAGCAATCGACGCGCTTGCACCGCACAGCTTCAATCGCGACGACCTGACCATGCAGGTCGGCGGCGCCGGTGCATCGAGCCGGCTGGTGGGCGGTTTTTTTGGATTCGAAGGCAGCACCCTCCCAGCCATCACATCGGCGTTGCCAACCGTGGTTCACATTCCGCGCAGCGACACAGGGGCGCCACCTTGGCTGGCGGCAATCTCGCATTTCCTGGTCGATGAAGCGCGAGTGCCTCATCCGGGCTCATCGTTGATGATTTCGCGCCTGATCGACCTGCTGGTGATCCGGGCACTGCGCAGTTGGGCATCCACCCAGGCTCGGCGCACGGGCTGGCTCGCCGGACTCGGGGAGGAACGTATCAGCCGCGCACTGAGTGCCATGCATGCCGATCCGTTTCGACGCTGGACGGTCCATGACCTGGCGGAGGTCGCACTGATGTCGCGCTCGATCTTCGCCCAACGTTTCGCGGCGACCGTCGGTGAACCACCACTGCACTACCTTGCGCGATGGCGTCTGACCATTGCGGCGGATCTGCTGCGCAGTGGCGGAATGAAAGTGACTGAAGCGGCGCAGCGCGTCGGCTATGCCTCCGACGCGGCTTTCAGCCGCGCGTTCAAGGCGCACTTTGGTTATGCACCGAGCGAAGCGCGCAGCCAGCACAAATGACTTGATGCAAGAAACCGCATGGCAACGGCGTTGACGCTCGACAGGGGCGCTATCGACTACCTGAACGGATGCGGAAAGACGGTCGCCAGACCGTCAAGGATGATGGGTGCCAAGTCGGCAACAGTGTGAGCGCGAAATGGTTCGAATTTGAAGCGATGTTGGCACGTGGGCTGCGTGGGTATTTGCGTTTGCCAGCGCGGGAGTGTTTTTGCCCCAGACCGGTGCAGCTGCATGCACAAGCCTAGGGCTCGCCACACCACCGCGTTCCTCGTGACCCACTCGAAAGGATTCGCATGCAACCCAAGACCTGGCTCGCTGCCTTCGGCTTGTCGATCGGCCTGTGCGCCGCGCTGCTGCCCGCCACCGCCGCCGCGCAGACCAAGATCAAGATGGTGCTCAACTGGAAGTTCCAGGGCCCGCAGGCCTGGTTCTTCATTGCGCAGGACAAGGGCTACTTCAAGGCCGAAGGGCTGGATGTCGAGATCGACCAGGGCGAGGGATCGGGTGCGCCGATCCCGAAGGTGGCCAGCGGCGCGTACGACGCGGGCTTTGGCGACATCAATGCGCTGATCGACTTCGCGTCCAAGCGGCCGGCCGAGGCGCCGGTGGCGGTCTACATGCTCTACAACACGCCGCCGTTCACGATCGCGGTGAAGAAGGACAGCCCGATCAAGACGCCGAAGGACTTCGAGGGCCGCACGCTCGGCGGGCCGGCCAACGATGGAGCGCTGAAGCTGTTCCCCGCGTTCACCAAGGTGGCCAAGGTCGATGCCGGCAAGGTCACCATCAACAACATGGCGCCCAACCTGCGTGAGCAGATGCTGCAGCGCGGCCAGGTCGACGGGGTGTTCGGCTACATCAACACGATCTGGTTCAGCGCCAAGCTGGTCGGCATCGACCCCGAGAAAGACCTGCGTTTCATCAACTACGGCGCCTTCGGCATGGACCTGTACTCCAACACCATCCTGTTCTCCAAGGGCTTCGTCAAGGACAAGCCGCAGGCGGTGCAGGGCTTCCTGAAGGCGATGAACCGTGCGATCAACGAGACCGTGGCCAACCCCGAGATGGCGATGGACTTCGTGATGAAGCGCGAGCCGCTGCTCAAGCGCGATCTCGAGAAGGAGCGCCTGCTCGCGACGATGAAGGAAGAGATGAGCCACGCCGAGATCGCCAAGATCGGCCTGGGCGATGTCGACCCCGAGCGGCTCAAACGCTCGATCGCGATGGTGGTCGAGGCGAACCAGCTGCCGCGCACGCCGACGGTCGAAGAAATCTTCAACCGCAGCTTCCTCCCACCCCGCGCCGACCGCGCTTCGAAGCTCTGATATCCGCAGAAAGACAGCGTCCATGGATCTCCAACTCAACGACAAGGTGACCGTGATCACCGGCCCGGCCAAGGGCATGGGCCGCGCGATCAGCGTGGCCTTCGCACAGCACGGCGCCAAGCTGGTGCTGGCCGGCCGTGACATCGCCGCCATCGAGCCCGTGGCGGCCGAGGCGCGCGAGGCCGGCGTGCCGGCCATCGTGGTGCCGTGCGACCTCACGGTGTCGTCGCAGACCGAGGCGCTGGCCAAGACCGCGCTCGCGGAGTTCGGCCGCATCGACGTGCTGGTCAACGTGGCCGGCGGCTCGGGCCCGATCGGCAAGACGGGGTGGGAAACCACGACCGAAGAATTCAACGAAATCGTGCAGCTCAACATGACCGGCTGCTTCAACACCATGCACGCGGTGCTGCCGGCGATGATCGCGCAGCGCGGCGGCAAGGTGGTCAACGTGGGTGGCACCTTCGGCATGCGGGGCCGGGCAGGGCGCATGGCGTACTCGGCTTCCAAGTGGGGGCTGCGCGGCATCACCAAGAGTTTTGCGCTCGAAGCCGGGCCGCACAACATCAACGTCAACTGCGTCGCGCCGGGCATGGTCGATGGCCCGCGCTTTCGCGAGAAGGTCTGCGCCGAGATGGCGAAGCGGCTCAACATCACGCTCGAAGAAGCGATGCAGCGGCACGCGGCGGACTATGCGTTGCGCCGTGTGACGGTGGATGCGGACGTGGCCAACGCCTGCCTGTTCCTCGCCAGCGACGTGTCGCGCCAGATCACCGGCGTCGACCTGCCCGTCGACGGCGGCTGGGCAGCACTATGACATCCCCCAGTCTGCGCGCACTGCGTGTCGCTCCGCCAACCCCCTTTGCAAGGGGGCAACACCAGCGGCCTGGCAAAGCCAGTTCCGCGGTGTTCTGGAAAGAGACCGCGCTCTGCCGCATGTCAAAGGTAAAGCCATGAAAGAAGTCGACCTCATCATCCGCGGCGGCACCGTCGTGTCGCCCGACCACATGCTGCCGGTGTCGGTGGCCATCGCCGGCGAACGCATCGTGGCCGTGGGCCACGACGACATGATGCCGCCGGCCCGCGCCGAGATGCGGGCCGACGGCCTGTACCTGCTGCCCGGCGCGATCGACAGCCACGTGCACTTCCGCGACCCCGGCTACCCGAACAAGGAAACCTGGAAGACGGGCTCGGCGGCCGCCGCCTGCGGTGGCGTGACCACCGTGTTCGAGATGCCCAACACCAACCCCCCCACCGGCACCATCGAGGCGTTGCGCATCAAGCAGAAGGCGGCCGAGTCCTCGTATGTCGACTTCGGCATCCACGGCCTGCTAGGCGACGACAGCATCGACCGGCTGGAAGAACTGCTCGACGCCGGCGTCACCAGCTTCAAGGCCTTCGTCGGCAACACCTTCGGCAACCTGCCGGCGCCGACCGATGGTGCGCTGCTGGAGGGCTTCGAGAAACTCGCACCGCTCGGCATCCGCACCGTGGTGCATGCCGAGAACTCGTCGATCATGGCGCGGCGCCAGGCGCTGATGGAGCGGGCCGGCCGCACCGACGCATCGGCCCACCTGGCGGCACGCCCGGCGGTAGCCGAGATCGAGGCCATCGGCCGCGTGCTGACGCTGGCCGAATGGACCGGCGCACGTGTGCACATCGCCCACCACAGCGCGGCCGACTCGCTGTACCTGCTGCGCGAAGCCAAGCGCCGCGGTGTCGACGTGACGGCCGAGACCTGCCCGCAGTACCTGCTGCTCAACACCGACCACATGCTGAAGCTCGGCGGCGTGATGCGCGTGAACCCGCCGATCCGCGAGCCGCGCCACAACCAGCCGTTGTGGGACGCATTGATGGACGGCACGCTCGACATGATCGCGACCGACCACGCCCCGCACACGCCGGAGGAAAAGACGCGCGAGAGCATCTGGGCCTGCGACTGCGGTTTTCCCGGCGTCGAGACGCAGATGCCGCTGATGCTGACCGAGGTCAACCGCGGCCGCGCCAGCCTGATGGACTACGTGAAGTGGAGCGCGGTCAACCCGGCCAAGGCCTGGGGCCTGTATGGCACCAAGGGCGTGATCGCGCCCGGTGCGCATGCCGACATCGCCATCGTCGACCTGCAGCGCAGCGGCGTGTTGTCGCAGAACGGCCTGCAGTCGATCAGCAAGATCTCGCCGTGGAACGGCCGGGCCGTGCAGGGTTACCCGCTGCACACCATCGTGCGTGGCCGCTTCGTGATGCGTGACGGCAAGCTGGTGGCCGATGCCGCGGGCTGGGGCCGCTCGGTCAAGAGCGTGCAGGCCATGCCCACGCCCCGGCCGCGCAACACCGAGCACTACAGCAGCGCCATCCTGACGACGCCCGAAGGCGTGCCGGCCAGCGCCAGGCCGTCGGTGGTGTCGGCCTTCGACGCGTCCTTGTCATGAGCGGTACACGTGTCCAACAGGTCGAGGTGCACCGCGTGCCGTGCACCGGCCCGGGCGATCTGCGCGGCGTGCAGGTGCTGCTCGACAGCGGTGCGCTGGTGGCCGGCGACATCGTCGCGGTGATGGGAAAGACCGAGGGCAACGGCTGCGTCAACGACTACACACGCGAATACGCATCGAGCGCCTGGTGCGCCTTGCTGGCCCCGCGGCTTGGCTGCACGCCGCGCGAGATCGAGGCCCGTGTTGCGCTGGTGATGTCCGGCGGCACCGAGGGCGTGCTGTCGCCGCACTTCACGGTGTTCAGCCGGCGCTGGGTCGACGCGGCGCTGGTCGCCCAGGGCAAGCGCCTGGTGGTCGGCATCTCGCAGACGCGCGACTTCTTGCCCGAGGAGATGGGCCGCGCCGCGCAGATCGACGCCACGGCCGAGGCCGTGGCCGCGGCCATGGCCGATGCCGGCATCGCCACGGCCGCCGACGTGCACTTCGTGCAGGTCAAGTGCCCGCTGCTGACCTCGGCCAAGGTCGCCGATGCGCTGGCCCGCGGCGCGCTGCCGGTCACGCGCGACAGCTACGAGTCGATGGGCTACTCACGTGGCGCCTCGGCGCTGGGCGTGGCGGTGGCGCTGGGCGAGGCCTCGCGCACCGCCATCGGCGACGGCGACGTGCTGACCGACTGGGCGCTGCATTCGGCGCGGGCGTCGGCATCGGCCGGCATCGAGCTCGAACACAACGTGGTGCTGGTGCTGGGCGAGGCCGAAGGCAGCGCCTCGGCCCTGCGCATCGCCCACACGGTGATGCGCGACGCGATCGACGCGGCCAGCGTGCGCGGCATGCTGCGTTCGGCCTTCGACCTCGATGCCGAGCGGGATGCCGAAGCCTTGTCGCAGCGCCTGGTGCAACTGCTGGCCAAGGCCGAGGCCAGCCCCGGCGGCCTGGTGCGCGGTGCGCGCCACACGATGCTGAACGACTCCGACATCAACGCCACGCGGCATGCGCGCGCGGTGGTCGGCGGCGTGCTGGCCTCGATCGTCGGGCAGACGGCGCTGTATGTATCCGGCGGTGCCGAGCACCAGGGCCCGGCCGGCGGCGGCCCGGTGGCGGCCATCGTGCGGGTCGACGCCACGCCGGGCGGCGCGGCACCCGATCGTTCCATCACCTGAAGGATCCCATGGCCAACGCGTTCATCCAGCTGTCCGACGTGATGCTGCGTTATGGCGGCGCCGCCGGCGGCGGCACCGTAGCACTGGACCACACCACGCTGGGCATCGACGAGGGCGACTTCGTCGCGCTGGTCGGCCCCAGTGGCTGCGGCAAGTCGACCATCCTGAAACTCGTGGCGGGGCTGCTCAAGCCCAGCACCGGCGCGGTGATCGCTGGCGGGCGCGAGGTCGGCGCGGCGGGGTCGGCCGGTGGCCATCTGGCGCCCGGGCCGCGGCTGCGCATTGGCCTCGCGTTCCAGAACCCGACGATGCTGCCCTGGCTCACGATCCGCGAGAACGTGATGATCCCGCTCAAGATCGTCGAGCCCTTTCGCCAGGACTACCAGCGCAAGAAGAAGGGCGAGTACGCCGACCGGGCCGAGGCCCTGCTGGCCCAGGTCGGCCTCAAGGGCTTCGGCGACAAGCGGCCGTGGCAGCTGTCGGGCGGCATGCTGCAGCGCGCATCGTTGTGCCGCGCGCTGGTGCACGACCCCGAGCTGCTGCTGCTCGACGAACCCTTCGGTGCGCTCGACCAGTTCACCCGCGAGGAGCTGTGGGACATCATGCAATCGCTGTGGATGGCCAAACGGCCGACCGTGCTGCTGGTGACGCACGACCTGCGTGAGTCGGCCTACCTCGCCAACCGTATCTGCGTGATGAGTTCGCGCCCCGGCCGCATCCTCGAGACACGCGACGTGCCCTTCGCCCGGCCGCGTACGCTGGAGAGCAGCTACGCACCCGCGTTCGCCACGCTGGTGCAGCAGCTGCGCATGCGCATCGCCGACGCGCGGCGCGACGGCGACGCCACACCGCCGGTGCCTGCTGCCGCTCTGCCTGCCAGCGCCGAAAGGATCGCCGCATGAACGCGCTTTCGCCCAAGGCCCGTCAGCGCCTGCTCTCGGCCGCCGCTTTCGTCGGCTTCTTCGTGCTGTGGGAGCTGGTGTGCGTCGCCACTGGCGTGTCCGACCTGGTGCTGCCGCGGCCCAGCCAGATCGCTCGCGTGCTGGTCGAGAAGATGCCGCTGCTGTGGCCGCACACGGTGCAGACGCTCTACACCACGCTGGTCGGCTTCGTACTGGGGGTGCTGGCCGGCATCGTCATCGGCGTGGGCATCGGTTCGTCGAAGCTGGCCTACGACGTGGCCTACCCGCTGCTGGTCGGGTTCTCCAGCATCCCCAAGGTGGCGGTCGTGCCGCTGTTCGTCGTGTGGTTCGGCTCCGGCACGGTGCCGGCGATCCTGACCTCGATGGTGATCAGCATCTTCCCGGTGGTGGTCAACGTGGCCACCGGCCTGGCCAGCACCGAACCCGAGCTGGAGGACGTGCTCAAGGTGCTGGGCGCGAAGAAGCGCGACATCCTGTGGAACGTGGGCCTGCCGCGCGCGCTGCCCTATCTGTTCGCGTCGCTCAAGATCGCGATCACGCTGGCCTTCGTCGGCACCGTGCTGAGCGAGACGGTGGCGGCCAACAAAGGCATCGGCACTGTGATGATGATCGCCAGCGGCAACTTCGACGTGCCGATGGTGTTCGCCGGGCTGTTCATCCTGGCCGGGCTGGGTGTGGTGCTGTACGGCATCTCTTCGATGATCGAGGGCCGCATGACCGGCTGGGCACAGCGCAAGACGGATATGGCGATGTGACGACATCCCCCAGTCTGCGCGCACTGCGTGTCGCTCCGCCAACCCCCTTTGCAAGGGGGCGACACTGGCGGCCCGGCGAAGCCGGTTCCGCGGTGTCCTGGAATGGGGGTGCTCCGCGATTTGTTACCAAGTTGGCTTACGCTCAGGCGTTGTTCTTGCTTGCGCAAAGTGATTTGCGCAGCGGCCTCCAGACCACCTGGGGCAGCTGCTTTTTTTTGACTTCCTGAAACGAGATCCGTTGCCATGTCCCAGATCCGCATCACCGCCGCCGGCCTGACCTTCGTCGCCGAGACCCACCCCGACGCGCCGCTGACCGTGGCCGCCTTCACCCGGCTGCTGCCGTACCGCCAGAAGCTGATCCACGTGCGCTGGAGCGGCGAGGGCTGCTGGGTGCCGCTGGGCGACTGGAAGCTCGAGGCCGACGGCCAGCCGGTCGGCTTCGAGAACCACACCA
The DNA here is from genome assembly GCA_965279475.1 of Pseudorhodoferax sp. GTDB lineage: Bacteria > Pseudomonadota > Gammaproteobacteria > Burkholderiales > Burkholderiaceae_C > Pseudorhodoferax. The sequence goes on along the minus strand of CBDIIA010000003.1, from coordinate 3,468,561 downwards.
GCCACCCTTCGGTCGGCGACATCCTGTTCTACCCCGGCGGCTACAGCGAGACCGAGATCATCCTGGCCTACGGCGCCTGCAGCTTCGCCAGCAAGATGGGCCAGCTGGCGGGCAACCACTTCCTGACCATCGTCGAAGGCAAGGAGCAACTGCGCAAGTTGGGCACCAAGGTGCTGTGGGAAGGTGCACAGGACGTTCTGTTCGAAGCCCTCTGAGCCGGCCCCGGCCCGCACCGCACCTGCACCCGCACCACGCTGGACCATCGATGCCCACCGACCACCCGAGTTCTCCCGCCGCCGCCCCCACGTCGATCGACTGCGCTTGGCTGCTGGCCGACCCTGGCAGCACGCCGGCACAGGCCGATGTGCGCATCGTCATCGAAGGCGGCCGCATCGCCGCGCTGCAGCCGCTGCCGGCCGCGCCATCCGGACCGCGCAAGCTGGTGCTGCCGGCGCTGGCCAATGCCCATGACCACGCGCGCACCTTCCGCAGCGCGACGCTGGGCGCCTACGAGCAGCCGCTGGAAAGCTGGCTGCCCTACCTCGGGCTGGTGCCCGGCGCCGACCCGTACCGGTGCGCGGCGACCTCGTTCGCGCGCTCGGTGCGCCAGGGCGTGGCGCACCTGATGGTGCACTACACCCGGGTGCAGGGCACGGTCGGCTACCTCGACGAGGTGAAGGCCGTGGCGCGCGCGGCGCGCGACGTGGGCGTGCACATCGGGTTCGCCGTGGCGATGCGCGACCGCCAGGGCATTGCCTATTGCGACGACGCCACGGTGCTGGCCGCGCTGCGGCCGGGCATCCGTGCCGAGGTCGCCACGCGGCTGTCGGTGCGGCCGGTGTCGCCCGCCGAACAACTGGAAACGGTCGACGCGGTGGCCCGCATGGTGGCCGAGACCGATGGCGGCAGCCTGGCGCCCCATGTAACCGTGCAGTACGGCCCGGCCGCCGTGCAGTGGTGCAGCGCGCCGCTTCTCGAAGCCATCGCGCAGGCATCGGCGGCCAACGGCCGGCCGGTGCACATGCACATGCTGGAGACGCGTTACCAGCGCGACTGGGCCGATGCCCAGTACCCCGATGGCATGCTGCGCTGGCTCGACAGCATCGGCTTGCTGAGCCCGCGGCTGACGCTGGCGCATTGCGCCTGGGCCCGGCCGGACGAGCTGGCGCTGATCGCCGAGCGCGGCGTCACCATCGCGGTCAACACCAGCTCGAACCTGGGGCTCAAGTCGGGCATCGCGCCGCTGCCCGAGATGCTGCGCCAGGGTTGCCGGGTGGCGATGGGGCTCGACGGCATGGCCTTCGATGAGGACGACGATGCGCTGCGCGAGATGCGGCTGGCCTACGCGCTGCACCGCGGCTGGGGCTTCGACAGCACGATGTCGCGCAGCCAGTTGTGGGCGTTCGCGGCGCAGCACGGCCGGCGCAGCGTGCGTGGCGCCTTGCCGGCAGGCCAGGCCGAAGGCGGGCGCATCGCCGTGGGCGAGCCGGCCGACCTGGTGCTGCTCGACTGGGATGCCGTCGACGACGACGCGCTGCTGCCGGGCGTCGACCCGCTCGACCTGCTGCTGGCACGCGGCAACGGCACGCACATCGACCAGGTGCTGATCGGCGGGCGCAGCGTGGTGCAGGGCGGCCGGGTGACGACTGTCGACGAACCGGCCCTGCGCGCCGCGCTCACCGCCGAGGTGCGCGCTGCCATCGCCGCCCGGCCCGCCACACTGCCATGGCGCGACATGGTCGACGCGCTGGCCGAAGACCTGGGGCCGTTCTACCGGCGCGGGCAGCACCTTGGCTGCTGCTGAGGCCGCGTCTAACGCTCGGACGGAATGCCGTCGATGGGCATCGGTTCGGTCGGGCTGAAATCCGAATGCGTGGCTTCGCGGGGCAGCAGCGAGATGCGGTACGACTTCAGGCGGCGCAGTTCGGCGGTGACGCCGTAACTGAAGCCGGCACGGGTGCCGCGCGCATCGACCAGCAGCTCGTTCAAGCACTCCATGCAGCGCTCGTTCAGGCCCCACAGTGCGGCCACCTTGTTCAGCACGCGCGGGTAGTGCCGGGCACACTTGAGCGGCTTCACCGTGTTGGGCAGAGATTTCAGCCAGGCCAGCGTGAAACCCTGCAGCGAGGTGTCGAGCAGCTCGGAATCGATGCGTTTGTAGGCGCTCTTGCGCGCGGCTTCTTCCGGCAGCCCGGCGGGGCGGCTGGCGACGAAGGGTCGACGTTCGGGCTTCGAATCGGTCGGCTTGTTCATGGGCCTGGCAGGTGGGTGGATGCGGATCGGGACCGACGTGGGCAGTGTAGTCCTGTCACTGCTGCGCCATCGCCAAAGCCAGGAGCCGATGCGACGGACGGTTGCGCCGGCCCCACACACGGCAGCCACCGTAGACTGGCTCTGTGAATCCGCCCATGACCGCCCCTGTGCGCCCGTTCGTGCCCCTGCCTCGGTGGTGGCGGTGGGGGTGGGGGTGGCGCGTGGCGGCGTGCGTGCTGCTGGCGGGCTGCACCGCGCAGGCCGAGCATCCGGCGCTGCGCGACGCGGATCTGGCGCCGCTGATCCCGGCCCACCGCTTCGCCTACCGCGGCACGGTGAGCGGCGGCTACCAGGTCTCGCCCGACGGCCACAAGCTGCTGTGGGTCGGGCCATCGTGGGGCCGGTCGACGCTGTTCGTGCGCGACAACCGCAGCGGCCGGGTGCGCGAATACCGGCCGCGCGGCCCGGTCCAGTGGACGGCCGACAGCCGGCGCCTGCTGTACGTGAGCGATGCCGGCAGCAGCAGCGGCACCGAGAACCCGCATGTGTTCATGATCGACACCGAAGGCACGGGCACCGAAGCGGTCGACCTGACGCCGTATCCGGGCGTGCGCGCGAGCATCCGGCAGATCGGCAGCACCGATCCGCGCCAGGTGCTGGTGCTGCACAACCGGCGCAACCCCAAGCTGTTCGACCTGTACCGCATCGACCTCGAGACGCGGGCCGAGACGCTGGTGGCGCGCAACCCGGGCGACGCGGTCGCGCCGGTGCTGGAGGACAACGGCCAGCTGCTGGGCTGGCAGCCCTCGCGCGAGGCGCGCCGCACGCCGCAGCAGCGCCAGACGCCCCAGGCCGAGCGCCTGCCGGCCATCCGCGAACGCAAGGACGAGTCGGTGCGCATCGTCGGGGCCGCCAGCGACCCGCAGGTGGCCTGGGCCTTGTCGAACCGCGGGCGCGACCGCGTGGCGCTGGTGGCGCTGCAACGCAAGTTCGGCTGGGAGAAGGCCGCGTTCGAAGACCCGGTGGCCGACCTGGACCAGGTGGCCATCAGCAGCGTGACCGGCCAGCCGCTGCTGGCCACCGCGACGCCCGGCCTGCCCCGCGTCGAGATCCTCGACGAGGCCTTGCGCAAGGATCTGGCGCCGCTGCTGCAGCCGATGGCGGGCAAGTCGCACGGACTGGCGCTGGTCAGCACCGACAAGGCCGAGCGCCGCATGGTGTTCAACCTCTACACCGACACGCGCAGCGACTTCTTCCTGCTCGACCGCGATGCCGGCCGCGTGGAGCCGCTGGGCGGCAGCGTGCCGGACGACCTGGCCGCCGCGCTGGTGCCGATGCAGCCGGTGCAGATCGCCAGCCGCGACGGGCTGACGCTGCACGGCTACCTGACCCTGCCGCACGGCGTGGCGCCCAAAGGCCTGCCGATGGTGCTGCTGGTGCATGGCGGGCCGTGGTCGCACGCCACCTGGGGCGACCCGATGCGCTCGGACGACAACATGCGCGCGCAGTTCCTCGCCAACCGCGGCTATGCGGTGCTGCAGGTCAACTTCCGCGGCTCGACCGGTTACGGCCGCGCGTTCCGCGACGCGGCCGTCGGCGAGTTCGCCGGCCGCATGCAGGACGACCTGGTCGATGCCGTGCAGTGGGCGATCGGGCAGGGCATTGCCGATCCGGCGCGCATCGCGACGATGGGCCTGAGTTACGGCGGCTACGCGTCGCTCATGGGCCTGGCCGCGACGCCCCAGCTGTTTGCCTGCGGCATCTCGGTCGGCGGGCCGACCGACCTGGCCACCCTGATCGAATCGTTCCCCGCGTACTGGGCGGTCGACCTGTCGATGTGGCACGACTTCGTCGGCAACCCCAAGCTGCCGCAGGACCGCGCCGCGATGACCGCGCGCTCGCCGCTGACCCAGGCGGCGCGTTTCGAGCGCCCGGTGCTGCTGCTGCACGGTGAGCGCGACGTGCGCGTGCGGCTCGACCAGTCGCAGCGGATGGCACAGGCTTTGCGTGATGCCGGCAAGGCCGTGCGGCTGGTGACCGTGCCCGAGATGGGCCACACGCCCGGCTACTGGGTGCACCAGCAGAAGGTGCTGCGCGAGACCGAAACCTTTCTGCACGACTGCCTGGGCGGGCGCGCGACCCGCATCGAGCCTTTCGACTGGCTCGCCTGGCTCTGGCCCCGGATCTCCTGAACGCACCTCCCTATCTTCCACAACCCCACGACACCACAACACCATGGCCGCACAACACATCCTCTCGTCCTCCCCCGAAACCGTGCACTGGGGTTTCTTCGATGCCGCGCTGCCGCCGGTGCTGACGGTCGACTCCGGTGACACCGTGACCCTGCATTGCGTCTCCGGCGCGATGGAAGACATGCCGCCGCCGCCGTTCGAGGTGCTGCCCGAGCTGCGCGACATCCACGACAAGATCAAGCCCAAGATGCGCGGCCACATCCTGACCGGGCCGGTCGCCGTGCGCGGCGCGGTGCCGGGCGACATGCTCGAGGTGCGCGTGAAGGCGGTCGAGCTGCGGCAGGACTGGGGCTACAACGTGCAGCGCCCGCTGCTGGGCACGCTGCCCGAGGACTTTCCGGCGCTGCGCCGCATGCACATCCCGATCGACCGCAAGGCCAGGGTCGCGACCATGCCCTGGGGCACGCAGCTGCCGCTGGCCCCGTTCTTCGGCATCATGGGCGTCGCGCCGCCGGCGCACTACGGCGCGCAGAGCTCGATCGAGCCGCGCGAGTACGGCGGCAACATCGACCTGAAGGAGATGCTGCCCGGCACCACGCTGCTGCTGCCGGTGTGGGCCGACGGCGCGTTGTTCTCGGCCGGCGACGGCCACGGCATGCAGGGCGACGGCGAGGTCTGCCTCACGGCCCTGGAAACCAGCCTGTCGGGCACCTTCGAGCTGGTGCTGCACAAGAACATCGGCTTGAAGATGCCGCGCGCGCTGACCCCCACGCACTACATCACGATGGGCATGCAGCCCGACCTCGACGAAGCCGCCAAGCAGGCGCTGCGCGACATGATCAAGCTGATCGGCGAACTGACCGGCCTGCCCGCCGCCGATGCCTACACGCTGTGCAGCCTGGCCTGCGACCTGCGCGTGACCCAGCTGGTGGACGGCAACAAGGGCATCCACGCGATGCTGCCCCGTACGGCGCTGCCGGGGGCGAAGCGCTACCCGGCCTGACCTGCGCATGGGCGCTGGGACCGCGGCGCCACTGACCCTTACGCACAGGGTTACTACCGTCCTGTCGACTCATCATGTCGTCATACCATCATCCCACCATTGAAGGAGGGTTGACGATGACGACCACGATCGCGCTGCTGGGCGCTGGCGGCAAGATGGGGGTGCGGCTGGCGAGGAACCTGCGCGGCTCGCGCTTCGAGGTGCGGCATGTGGAGCCGAGCGAGGTGGGTCGCCAGAGGCTCGTGGACGAGGTCGGGTTGCAGTGCATGGACCAGTCGGCCGCACTGGATGGCGCGCAGGTGGTGATCCTGGCGATCCCCGACACGCTGATCGGCAAGGTTGCCACGCAGATCGCACCGCAGCTGGCGCCGGGCACGATGGTGATGACGCTGGACGCCGCGGCGCCCTTCGCCGGGCATCTGCCGGCGCGCGACGACCTGGTGTATTTCGTGGCCCACCCCTGCCATCCGCCGATCTTCAGCGACGCCCTGCGCAAGGACGGCAAGCCCGACTTCTTCGGCGGCGGGCATGCGCCGCAGTCGGTGGTGAGCGCGCTGATGCAGGGCACGCCGGCCGACTTCGACCTGGGGGAAGAGATCGCCAAGACCATCTATGCGCCCATCCTGCGCTCCTACCGCGTGACGGTGGAACAGATGGCGCTGCTGGAGCCCGGCCTGTCGGAGACGGTCTGCGCCACGCTGCTCGACGTGATGCGCGAAGCGATGGACGAGGTGGTGCGCCGCGGCGTGCCGGCCGACTGCGCACGCGACTTCCTGCTGGGCCACATGACCATCCTGTCGGCCGTGATCTTCAAGGAGATCCCCGGCGCGTTCTCGGACGCCTGCAACAAGGCCATCACCTTCGGCAAGCCCCGGCTGATGCGGGACGACTGGCGCAAGGTCTTCGAGCACGACGAGATTGCCGAGAGCATCCAGCGCATCACCTGAATTCCCGGTGCGTGCGACCCCAGCCTGCGCTGCATTCCACATGGCTTCACTCCAGACGCTGAGCACCGCCGATGGCCGTGTGCGAGCCCGCTACTGGCTGGAAACCGCCGACGACCCGCAGCGCGCGGCCGAGGTGATCGCGGGCGAGCAGTCGAGCGGCACCTTCACCGCCGTGCCGGGTGAGACGCCGGCGTTGAAAGAGCGCTCGGGCGCGCGCGTCGAACGGGTCGAGGTCATCGGCCACACCGGCGTGCCCAGCCTGCCGACGCCGGTGCGGGCAGCGCGCTACACGCAGTGCCTGCTGGAGCTGTCGTGGCCGCTGGCAAACTTCGGCGCCTCGCTGCCGAACCTGATGGCCACCGTCGCCGGCAACCTGTTCGAGCTGCGGCAGGTGACGGGCCTGCGCATCCTCGACCTGGCCGTGCCACCGGCGTTTGCCGACGCCTGTCCGGGCCCGGCCTTCGGCATCGTCGGCACACGCAGGCTGGCCGGTGTGTTCGACCGGCCGCTGATCGGCACCATCGTCAAGCCCAGCGTCGGCCTGTCGCCCGCCGAGACCGCCGCCACGGTGCGCCTGCTGCTGCAGGGCGGCATCGACTTCATCAAGGACGACGAGCTGCAGGCCGACGGCCCGCATTGCCCGTTCGACGAACGTGTGCGCGCCGTGATGGCCGAGGTCGACGCCGCCGCACAGCGCAGCGGCCGCAAGGCGATGGTCGCCTTCAACCTCACCGGCGAGGTCGACGAGATGCGGCGCCGCCACGACCTGGTGCTGTCGCTGGGCGGCACCTGCGTGATGGTGAGCCTGAACTCGGTCGGCCTCACTGGCCTGCTGGCGCTGCGGCGCCACGCCGCGCTGCCGATCCACGCGCACCGCAACGGCTGGGGCTACCTCAACCGCTGCCCGGCGCTGGGCTGGGACTACGCGCCCTGGCAGGCGCTGTGGCGCCTGGCCGGGGCCGACCATCTGCACGTGAACGGCCTGGCCAACAAGTTCAGCGAGCCGGACGACAGCGTGATCGCCGCCGCACGCGCGGTGCTGGCCCCGCTGTCGGCGCACGCGCCGATGGCCGCGATGCCGGTGTTCAGCTCGGGCCAGACCGGCCGGCAGGCGGCGCCGACGTTTGCGGCGCTGGGCACGACCGACCTGATCCACGCGGCGGGCGGCGGCATCCTTGGCCACCCCGGTGGCATCGCCGCAGGTGTGGCCGCGATGCGGCAGGCCTGGGATGCGGCGGTCGCGGGCATTGCGATCGACCGCCACGCCGCCACGCACCGCGAGCTGGCGCAGGCGCTCGAGGTCTGGTGATGCCCGCAGATCTGCTGCTGGCCTACTACGGCGACGACTTCACCGGCTCGACCGATGTGCTGGAGGTGCTGACCAGCGCCGGCGTGCCGACCGTGCTGTTCTTCGAGACGCCGGACGCACAGGCGCTGGCGCGTTTTCCGGGGGTGCGTGCGGTCGGGCTGGCCGGCCAGGCACGCGGCCGCAGCCCGGCGTGGATGCGCGAGCACCTGGGGCCGGCGCTGGCGGCGCTGGCGCAGCTGGGCGCGCCCATCCTGCACTACAAGGTGTGCTCGACCTTCGACTCGTCGCCCGCCATCGGCTCGATCGGCTGCGCCATCGACCTGGGCGTGCCGCTGATGCCGGGGCGCTGGTCGCCGATGGTCGTCGGTGCGCCGCGGCTGCGCCGTTACCAGGCCTTCGGCCATCTGTTTGCGGTGGTCGACGGCGACGGCCACCGGCTCGACCGCCACCCCACGATGGCGCGGCACCCGGTGACGCCGATGGGCGAGTCCGACCTGCGGCGCCATCTGGCCGCGCAGACGCCGCGGCGCTCTGCGCTGATCGACTTCACCCGGCTCAAGGCCGGCGATGCGGCCGCCGCGCTGCAGGCGATCCGCGGTGCACACGACGACGTGCCCGTGGTGCTGATCGATGTGCTGGACGACGACACCCTGCGCGAAGCTGGCCGCCTGGTGTGGGAGCGGCGGGGCGAGGGCGTGTTTGCCGCCGCCTCGTCGGGCCTGCAATACGCGCTGGCCGCGCACTGGCATGCCACGCAGCTGTTGCCGCCGGCACCGCCGATGCCGCGCGCCCAGGCGGCCGGGGCGATCGCCGTGGTCAGCGGCAGCTGCTCGCCGGTGACGGCCGCGCAGGTCGCCTGGGCGCAAGCCCATGGGTTCGCGGCGCACCGGCTCGACGTGCCGAGCCTGCTGGGGCCGGATGGCAAGGCCGAGATCGCCCGTGCCGTGGAGGCCGCGAGCGCCGCGCTGGCGCAGGGTCGCAGTGCGCTGGTGTTCACCGCGCTGGGGCCGGACGACCCTGCCGTGCTGGCCTTCGACGACGCGGCCCGGGCCGCAGGCTTGGGCCGTCCCGAGGCCGCCGAGCGCACCGGCGAAGCGCTGGCCCACGTGGCCCAGGCCCTGCTGGTGCGCCAGCCCGCACTGCGCCGACTGGTGGTGGCCGGTGGCGACAGCGCGGGCGCGGTGGCGTCGGCGCTGGGGCTCCACGCCCTGACCATGGTGGCCACGCTGGCGCCCGGCGCGCCGCTGTGCCGCGCCACATCGCGCGATGCCGCGCGCGACGGCCTCGAGGTGGTGCTGAAGGGCGGGCAGATGGGCGCGGTCGATTTCTTCGGCGCCGCGCGTGACGGTGTGGCCCAGTGATAATCCGCGCTACCCGCGAGGGCGGCCCCATGCGCCCCACGCGCCCGACGCGTGTCCCACCTGCCGATCGCCACCACCTCCATGACGGCCATCCACCCCATCCAGAAACGCAAGCTCTACCAGGAGGTGGTGGACCGGTTGATGCTGCTGATCCAGGGCGGCGAGATCCGCCCGGGCGACCAGTTGCCGCCGGAGCGCGAGCTGATGGACATGTACGGCGTGGGCCGTCCGGCGATCCGCGAGGCGCTGCAGGCGATGCAGCGCTCGGGCATCGTCGAGATCTCGCACGGCGAGCGCGCCCGGGTCGTCGTGCCCACCGCGCGCGAACTGATCGCGCAGATGGCCAGTGGCACGCAGCACCTGCTGCAGTCGCAGCCCGACATGCTGGAACACCTGAAGCAGGCGCGGCTGTTTCTCGAAGAGGGTACGGCTCGCATGGCGGCCGAGCGGGCCACACCGGCCGACATCGCCCTGCTGCGCCAGCGCATCGAGGACCAGCGCGCGGCGCCGCCCGACAGGTTCCTGGCGTGCGACATGGCCTTTCACCGCGAGATCGCCCGCATCAGCGGCAACCCGATCTTCCCGGCGGTGATCGAGGCCGTGTTCCAGTGGGCCGGCGGCTACTACCAGCCGCTGGTGCGCGCGCCGGGTGCCGAGCACCTGACGCTTGCGGAGCACACGCGCCTGGTCGATGCGATCGAGGCACGCGACCCCGCTGCGGCGCAGGCCGCCGTGCAGGCGCACGTGACACGCTCCAACGCGCTGTACCGCCAGATCCAGGAAGCACAGACCCCGCCGCGCTGAGGAGCCGCACCGCATGAAGGCCTACAACATCGCCACCATCGACGGGGACGGCATCGGCCCCGAGGTCTGCCAGTCCGCCATCACCATCCTGCGCGACGCCTGCGGCGACCGGCTGCGCTTCGAGCCCCATCCCGGCGGCGCGGGGCACTATGCGCAGACCGGCCAGGTGCTGCCGGAGGACACCTTCGCCGCCTGCCAGCGCGCGCACGCGATCCTGCACGGCGCGGCCGGGCTGCCCGGCATCACCTACCCCGACGGCACCGAGGTCGGCAACGACCTGCACCTGCGGCTGCGCTTCCGGCTCGACCTGTTTGCCAACGTGCGGCCGATCCGCCTGGTCCGCGGCGTGCGCTCTCCGCTGGCCGACTGGCGGGCGGGACAGATCGACTACGTGATCGTCCGCGAGAACACCGAAGGTCTGTACGCGAGCCGGGGCGCCGGTGTGGTGCTGCGCGGCGAACTGGCGACCGACACGCTGGTGGTCACGCGCAAGGGCACGGAACGCGTGGCGCGCTTCGCGTTCGACCTGGCGCGCCGCCGCAAGGGCGCGCCGCGCGACGGGCAGCGCCGCGTGACCGTCTGCGACAAGGCCAACATCCTGCGCAGCTACGCGTTCTTTCGCGCGGTCTGCACCGAGGTCGCGGCGGCTTACCCGGGCGTGGAGATCGACTACGCCTACGCCGATGCCATCACCGTGCACATGCTGAAGAAGCCCGACTTCTACGACGTGATCGTGGCCGAGAACATGTTCGGCGACATCATCTCCGACCTGGGCGCCGGCACCGTGGGCGGCCTGGGCATCGCCGCCTCGGCCGAGATCGGCGAGACCCACGGCCTGTTCCAGGGCGCACATGGCTCGGCACCTGACATCGCCGGCCAGAACCTGGCCAGCCCCGTCGCGACCGTGCTGTCGGCCGCGATGATGCTGCGCTGGCTGGGCGAGCGGCACGACGACCCGGCGCTGTTGGCCGATGCCGAGCGGGTGGAGCAGGCGGTCGAGCAGGTGCTGGCCGCCGGCGAGACCGTGCCGCGCGACCTCGGTGGCACGGCCTCGTGCACCGACATCACCACCGCCATCCGCCGCGCGTTGCGCTGAACGCCACCGCTGCAGCGGTGCCTGAGGTTATGCGGAGGGGATGAACCGCAGCGTGCCCGCCAGGCGCGCGGGTTTGCCCGTGTCGCTCGGATGCTGGACGCCATCCGCCACAGGGACTTCGAGGAAGTCGAACGGGCTCACCCCGTCGAGGCAGGCCACGTTCACGCCGTACTGGCTCTGGTCGGAGCGTCGCTGGTGGTGCGTGTAGATGCCGCAGCGGGAGCAGAAGAAGTGCTGCACCGACCCGGTATGAAAGCGGTAGCTGGTCAGCACGTCCTCGCCCTGCAGCAGCTTGACCCCACCCGTGTCCGCCATGACCACCACGGCGCCCCGCATCCGGCAGTAGGAACAGTTGCAACGGCGCACCGAACGGAGGCCGTCGCTCAGCGTCGCCTCGAAACGCACGGCGCCGCAATGGCACTGGCCCGTTCGAATGTTCGTGTCACCTGGCATGCTGTGGGTACCCCCGATCGGATGGACGTGTCGTGAAGACGTGGGAAGCTGGCGTTGATTATGTCGCTGGCGACGGTTACCCTTCAGGCAGGGGTCGCCATCGAGGGGCTGTCCCATCCAACAGATCCAACGAAGGGGGAGCGCATGTTGTACCGGTATCGAAACATTCTGATGGGGCTCGCCCTTGGTCTGGTGGGCCTTGCCCATGCGGCCGAGGAGCCGCCGTCCACCTGGCCCGACAAGCTGGTGGCCTACGAGGACCTGCGCGCGCTGACCCCTTTCCGCATGAAGGTGCCAGGGGTGGTGGTGCACGGCGGCGTGCGTGGCCCATCCACACTCCGGGTGCACGTCGATCCCCAAGGCGCCGTCGTCAAGGCCCTGTTGCTGCAATCCTGCGGCAATGCAGACCTCGACAGCGCCGCCGTCCGTGGCATGCAGGAGATGAAGTTCAGCCCGTACAGGTCGGAAGGGGTTCCGGTCGACGTCTCGCTGGTGGTGCCGATCCATGTCCCCAAACAGCTGGGGCGGTCGCGTTGAGGTGCTTCGGTTGAATCGAGCAGATATGGGGGGATGATCTGATGTCTGTCCTCGTCGAGACCGTCTGCATGTTGACCGGGATGGGCCTGGTGCGCCTGCTCTCCCGGGGACAGTGGCGCAGCGAGAAGCTGACAGGCAAAGAGGCGGCTATTCAATCGGCCGCCGGCTCCCTGTCATTCCGCATCGACGGAAGCCGCGTCGTCACGACCTCTGGGCTCATCCTTGTCGGGATGGCGTTCTACGGAGTGCTTGCGTGGGCCGGCATCTGGCTGGCGACGCGGGGGTAGGGCGTCCCCGGCCAAATGCAGACATTGCGCGAGTCCGATTTCTGTGAAGCCATGAAACCTTTTCTGCTGGTCGGCGATGCAGCCGCTTGGTATGTGGCGAAGATTCCGATCGACGAGGCCTCGCGTGTCAGCGAGCAGTTGCGCGTGGCGGGCCGCGTGTCTCGCGGCCGCATCGGCGTGCAGATCGACCAGGTGAGCAAGGACGTTGCCGAATCCATTGGCCTGGGTAAGCAGCAGGGCGCGCTGGTGCGCGGCGTCGAAACCGGATTGCCGGCCGAAAAGGCGGGTGTGGAAGCCGGCGACATCATCACCAAGTTCGATGGCAAGACGATCGAGAAGTTTGCCGACCTGCCGCGGCTGGTCGGCAACACCAAGCCCGGCACCAATAGCGCGCTGACCGTGTTCCGCCGCGGCGGCACCAAGGACTTGAACCTGATCATTGCCGAGATCGAGCCCGAGAAGCCGGTCGCCGAGGCCGCTGGGAAGGAAGACAAGGCCAAGGCTTCGTCCGCGGGCCAGTCGCTTGGGCTGGTGGTCAGCGAACTCACTGACGCGCAGAAGAAAGAGCTCAAGATCAAGGGCGGCGTCAAGGTCGACGTTGCCACGGAGGCTGCGGCATGCGCGAGCATTCGCGAAGGCGATGTAATCGTGGTGATCGCCAACACCGAGGTGGGCAACGTCAAGGAGTTCGAGGCCGCTGTGGCGAAGATGGACCGCACCAAGTGCGTCAACGTGCTGTTCCGCCGAGGCGAGTGGGCTCAGTACGCGCTGATACGCGCCCCGCGCCGATCCGGCATCTCACTGGCCGTGGCTCCACGACGCTTCTGTATTCAACGCACGGCGTGGACCTGGGTCAAGCGTCAACGGAATTGCTAAAGTGCACATGTCGCCAAAATCCCCCACCGTTTCTCTCGTCCTTGGCAGTGGCGGTGCGCGCGGTTTGGCGCACATCGGCGTCATCCAGTGGCTGACCGAAAACGGCTACACAATCGAGTCCATTTCCGGCACTTCCATCGGTGCTTTGGTGGGTGGCATCTACGCCACGCACAAGCTGCAGGTCTATGCGGAATGGGTGCTGGCGCTGGAGCGCATGCATGTCCTGCGCCTGCTCGATCCGACCATCGGCAGGCCTGGGCTGTTCAAGGGCGAGCGCGTGATGACCGTGCTGCGCGAACTCATCGGCGACCATGCCATCGAGGATCTGCCCATTGCCTTCACAGCGGTGGCAACGGACCTCAGTTCGCGGGAGGAGGTCTGGTTGCGTGAAGGCAAGCTGTTCGACGCCATCCGCGCCTCGATTGCCACGCCGTTGGTATTCACGCCATTCAAGCACGGTGGCAGGACGCTATTGGACGGGGCGTTGGTCAATCCCTTGCCAATTGCACCTACTCTGGATGACGCCACAGATCTGACGGTCGTTGTAGATCTCAGCGGCCCCGCGGAGTCGCGGCCCTTGCCCCCAATCAGTGGCTCATTGATCAGCGACAACGGCTACCGAAGGCGCATCGCGCGCTTCCTCGATGGGCTGGGGGTTACTCGCGTCAGCGCCGAGCGGCGGCACGGTCTGCTCGACGTTGCATTCGTGTCCATGCAAGCGATGCAGGACACGATTTCGCAACTGCGTTTGTCCGGGTTCGCGCCGGACGTGACGATCGAGATTCCTCGGAATGCCTGCGGCTTCTTCGAATTTTGGCGTGCCGAGGAAATGATTTGCCTGGGTCGGGAGCGGGCGGCGCAGGCCTTCGCGGCGCGTGACCGGTTCCACCGCAGAGTGGGCGACGAAGGCTCGACAGCGCAGACTTCGTAGCGCGCAATCCGCAGGGACCCGTTCAGCGGTGAGCGGTGACCAGGGAGCGATTGATCATCGAGCCCCGCCGACCGGTCCTCGCTCAATGGTTCTGATGGCGGCCATCCTGCGGCCGCTCAAGGCTTCCCGCCGACCCTCGCAACGTCGCGTCGACCAGCGAAGACGTACGCTGAATGCGCCGGACGGTGTCCCGTGACAACAGGTACGCTTGCGTTTGTCGCTCTGACAGGTAGGCCGTCCCAGCGGAGCGCGTTGCGGCGGTCTGGCTCGTGAGACCTCGTCCCGAAGAGGGAGCTGGGGAATGCGAATTCACGATCAAACTCCTTTCTCTGGTTGGTGAGCAAAGCTGCTCGAGATAGGTGAACAAAACCCGTCGAAAGAATAAGAGCCGAACACCGAAATTTCAAGAGCCTGACGCCGGAAGTGACCTTGCCCTGTCGTGCCCATCAATTGCGGGCTCTCAATGTGCTGACGATACCCATTGCCGTTGTCGACTTGGCGCGATCCTCGCTGAAGGAGAAGGGGCGCTCAACTCGACAAGCCAATCCTGAACGCTTGCACGTCGCAGCGGCTTGTTTTAAATTTTGGGACAACATCCTTGGAGGGTTCATGAACATCTTCGAGACTGTGACGGGACAAGCTCGGGCGATGAATCTGCCGCTGTATGCCGTGACCATGACGGCAGTCGACCGCCCAGCAGCACCCGTCCTGCTTTCGCTGCACTGGCACGGCTTTCGGCGCACCGCACCGCTGCACCTGCCAGGCGTTGAGATTCCGCCGCGGGCGGTGCCGCAATCGACCGCGCAGTTTGACATGCCGCCGGGCTCGTTCGATGCGCTCGAGCGGTCTCTGCTGGATGCCGCATGGCGGCTGGGTGCCTGGGACCTGGAGCGCGTCGAGCGCCGCGCATGGTGGCGACTGGGAGCGCCGCCGGCGGAGGTGAGCGATGGACAGCGTGCCTTCGGCTATTACGACGACGACGCGGCGCAAGAGCAGCTGGTGGCCGAAGCGCCCGACCGCGCGGCCTTGATGGAGTTGGCCGCGCGCAAGGGCTATCTGCGCTGGTTGTTTCGCCCCCGCAGGTGCGGCCTGTGGGCAGAGATGGACGACCTCGATGACACACTGGATGACACCGGGGGACGCGATACGCCCTGTCCGATCAATCCCAGGCCCCGTCACAGCGGTGAGTCGCGCCGGACTGTGTACCGCCTGGGACAGGTCACGCGAGTCCTTGGCCCGGGGGACTGAAAAATCTTTTTACAAAGTCACGCGTTTTCCGACTCTTGAAGAGCGGATGGCGAATCCATAGATCACTTTCCGCCGGCGGTTTCGCGCCGGTGCAGATGGGTCACCTACGCCGTGCCGTGACGGCGCGTCGGACGGTGCTCCTTTATTGATGATCTTTTATCGCCTAGGAGAATGAACGTGAAACTTCGTCCCCTCTACGACCGGGTGATCGTCAAGCGTATCGAACAGCAGCGCAAGACGGCTTCCGGGATCGTGATCCCCGACAGCGCCGCCGAAAAGCCCGAGCAGGGTGAGGTGATCTCAGTGGGCTCCGGCAAGCTGCTTGCCGATGGATCCCTGCGCGCCTTGCAAATCAAGGCAGGCGACCAGGTGCTGTTTGGCAAGTACGGCGGGCAGACGGTCAAGGTCGACGACCAGGAGTTGCTGGTCCTGCGCGAAGACGAGATCCTGGCCGTGCTGGAGCGAGAGCGCACTGAGCTCAAGCGGGCTGCGTGATCGGCGGCCACCCGGACTTTGCGAACACTGAGGAGAAAAGATATGAGTGCGAAAGAAGTCAAGTTCCACGACAGCGCGCGCCAGCGCGTCGTCAACGGCGTGAACATTCTTGCCGATGCCGTCAAGGTCACGCTCGGACCCAAGGGACGCAATGTGCTGCTCGAACGCAGCTACGGTGCCCCGACCATCACCAAGGACGGTGTGTCCGTCGCCAAGGAGATCGAACTGGCCGACAAGTTCGAGAACATGGGCGCGCAGATCGTCAAGCAAGTCGCCTCCAAGACGGCGGACATCGCTGGTGATGGCACCACCACGGCCACTGTGCTGGCGCAGGCCATCGTGCAGGAGGGCATGAAGCATGTCGCCTCCGGCATGAACCCGATGGACCTCAAGCGCGGCATCGACCAGGCCACCACGGCGGTACTGGAGGAACTGCGCAAGCTTTCCAAGCCCATCTCCACCGGTAAGGAGATCGCGCAGGTGGCCGCGCTGTCCGCCAATGCCGACGAGGCCATCGGAAAGATCATTGCCGACGCAATGGAGAAGGTGGGCAAGGAGGGCGTGATCACCGTGGAGGACGGGAAGTCGCTGGACAACGAACTCGACGTGGTCGAAGGCATGCAGTTCGATCGCGGCTATCTCAGCCCGTACTTCATCAATGATCCAGAGAAGCAGGTGGCGTATCTCGACGATCCGCTGGTCCTGCTGCACGACAAGAAGATCGCCAACGTTCGCGACCTTCTTCCGGTGCTGGAAGCTGCCGCAAAGGCGGGCAAGCCGCTGCTGATCGTGGCCGAGGAGGTCGAGGGCGAGGCGCTGGCCACGCTGGTGGTGAATTCCATGCGCGGCGTCCTCAAGGTGGCGGCCGTGAAGGCGCCAGGCTTCGGAGACCGCCGCAAGGCGATGCTCGAGGATATCGCGGTGCTCACCGGCGCCACGGTCATCTCGGAAGAGACCGGCAAGCAACTCGATAAGGCCACGCTGGAGGACCTCGGCCAGGCCAAGCGCATCGAGGTCCAGAAAGAGAACACGATCATCATCGACGGCGCCGGCAAGCAGGCGCACATCGACGCGCGGGTCAAAGCCATCCAGGCTCAGATCGAAGAGACGACGAGCGACTACGACCGCGAAAAGCTGCAGGAGCGCGTGGCCAAGCTCGCAGGCGGCGTGGCGGTGATCCGTGTCGGCGCGGCAACCGAGGTCGAGATGAAGGAGAAGAAGGACCGCGTCGACGATGCCTTGCACGCCACCCGTGCCGCGGTGCAAGAGGGCATCGTCCCCGGCGGCGGCGTGGCGTTGCTGCGCGCCCGCGCGGCCCTGTCGAAGCTCAAGGGAGCGAATCCCGACCAGGACGCGGGGATCCGGATCGCGCTGCGTGCGCTTGAGGCGCCGCTGCGCGCTATCGTCGCCAACGCGGGTGTTGAGCCTTCGGTGGTCGTGGCGAAAGTGCTCGAGGGCAAGGGAAACTACGGCTACAACGCCGCCACAGGCGAATACGGCGATCTGGTCGAGATCGGGGTGGTGGATCCAACGAAGGTGACGCGCACAGCGTTGCAGAACGCTGCATCCATCGCTGGTCTGATCCTGACCACGGATGCCACCGTGGCCGACATTCCGAAGGCCGAGAAGGCCCCGGCGATGCCGGCGGGCAGCATGGACTACTGATCGCTGCGCACATTCGCGCTCGGAACGGCTCCGCGAGGGGCCGTTTCCACTTTCGTTGGTGGCAGGCGAGGGTCGGCAGGCCGCTTCACTGCGTGCTGCCTTCCTGATGCGTCGTTGGCCCCAACAATCCTGAGTAAGCCAATTTGGGAGAACTCGCATGGCCGAACTTCCAACACGTCCGATTGAACTGTCGCTAGACCCTGTGAATTTGATGGCCTCGATGGATCTGTGGAAAGAGGCCATCGAGTCTGAGATCGACCCCAGGCCGGAGGTGAGGCCGCACATGCTTCAACACCGAAGATCCTTGCTGGAAAACATGGAGCGCGTGGCGCGCGACTGGGACATGGTGTTCAGCGCGATGACCGCGCACGGCGAAGCGGCCCAGGAACTTGCGAAGCTGCGTGTGCGCGTTGCCGGGCAGCGCGAATGGGCGATCAAGAACTTGCGTCAGCTGAACACTGTGCAGGACACTCAACGAGGCTGACACGCCCGACAAATCATGCCGAGTAGCCGCGCGTCGCGGGCTCCACAGGCCATCAGCTCAATGTCACTTCGCGTACTGCGCTAAGGCGAATGGCACTTACTTTCTGTGACGCAACGAACATCTTGAACGATTTTTCAAGCTCCAATGTCCGATCCTGATTGACTTTGGCCGGTCGACACCATCTCTAGACCGGCGCCGTCGAAAGTTCATACCGCGCAAACGAGGTAGATCCTGTCTGGACGACGCTGTGAAGAGCGAAGCCGAAGCCTTCATAGAGATGCCGCAGCCCCTGCCGGTCCGCGACGCAGTCCAGGCGCAGGTGGTAGCGGCCGAGCTGGCGAGCGCGGGCTCGGGCATAGGACAGCAGTTCGGTCGACACGCCTTTCTTCGCCCACGCCCGGCCCACTGCGAGCTTGTGGACGAAGGCCGAGGTGCCAGGCGTGACATCGGGCCAGAAGGTGGCGTCCTCCAGTTCGAACTTCATGACGCCAGCCAACTGTTCGCCGTCGCGGGCGACGTGAAAGAGTCCCGCGGTGGTGTCCTCCAGAACGCGTGCGTGGCCGATGTCGGCGCCGGACCAGAGCGCTCTGCCGTCGTCGGCCAGCCATTGGGCGGCTTCCTGCAGGACGGCGGCAATGCGCAGAGCGTCCGAAGGGCTTGCTTGCTGGATGTTCATGCATCTTCCCTGGCGATATGTGTGCGTGACGATCCTCGCATCAACTTGACTTCATCCCAGGTTCCCCCATGATGACGGCATGAACACCGATGTCGTTTCCGCCGGGGTGCAAACCTTCATCGCCTGCTGTGTCCTCGAAACGCTCATCTGGTTGGCTTTTCTGGCGGGCACGGGCAACGGGGTGGCCGCACTGTTCTACAGCGTGTGGATCGGCGGGCCTGTCTCCTGTTGGCTGGCCCCGTTCATGTACAACCGTCTCCGGGCTTCCAATTCTCGGTAGCGTTCCTGGGGCCGCGTTCCGCGCGCCTGTGCACACCAACGGTGCAGCGTGCACTTTCGCGGGGGTGATGGCCGCTCAGGCAAGCCTGCTGCGGATCAGACGATCCGGTTGAACCACAGCATCGACAGCGCGGCCGAGGTGGTGGCCAGCACGGCGGCGGCCAGTGCCAGCAGGCCGGAGATCTCGGTCTCTTTCTTCTCGACCCGCATGCGCGTGCTGAGTTTCTCGTAGACCTTCTTCAGGGCGTCGGCGTCGCCGGCATAGAAGTACTCGGCGTTGGTCGCCTGGGCCACGGCCTTCAGGCTTTCCTCGTCGAGCTTGAGGTACATCGACCAGCCGTCGAAGCCGGTCGCCACGCCGTCGACCGTGCCCAGGCCGATCGAGTAGACGCGGATGCCGTGGTCGGCCGCCATCTTGGCTGCCTCCAGCGTGTCCATGCCGGTGGTGCGGCGCCCGTCGGTCAGCATGATGATCGCGGCCGATTCGTAGGAGCCCGGCGGCACGGGCACGAACTCCTTCTTCGGCGGCGCCTTGGCCTTGTCGTCCAGGCTGCGCCCGCGGCGCCGGCCATTGCCGTAGGTCAGCTCGCCCAGGTCGATGCCTTCTTCGGGGAACAGCTCGGCCAGCGAGACCACGATGCCGCTGCCGATGGCGGTGCCGTATTGCATCTGGAACTTGTCGATCGCCGCGACCAGGTCTTCCCGGCTGTGCGTGGGCGGCTGCACCACCTGCGCGGAGCCTGCAAAGGTGACGATGCCGACCTTGACGTTCTTCGGCAGGTCCTGCAGGAAGGCTTTGGCCGCTTCCTGCGCGGCCACCAGGCGGGTCGGCTTGACGTCGGTCGCGCGCATGCTGAGCGACACGTCCATCGCCAGGATGACCGTCGAATGCGACGAGGGCAGGGTGATGACCGCCAGCGGGCGGGCTGCAGCCAGCAGTGCGGCGGACGTGGCCAGCAGAAACAGCGCCGGCGGCAGGTGGCGGCGCCAGTGCTGGCCGCTGCCCATGGCCTCGCGGACGATCGACAGGCTCGCGTAGCGCAGCGCAAGTTTCTTCTTTCTCCGCATCAGCCAGGCATAGACCAGCACGAGCAGAGGCAGGGTCAGCAGCAGCCACAGGTACTGGGGCCACAGAAAAGTCATCGGAAGGTTCATGTTTCCCTCGTGATGGGTTTCAACGCTGACCGGCCACAGGCGCGGTTCCAGCTTGAAGGGTAACAGCCCATCCGCCATGGCGCATCGTCCCGGAAAATCACCGCCGTAACCTGTCGACACCGGAGACAAGCACTTGCCATGCCATCTGCCCTCGTTTCCGGGAACAGGCTCTAAACTGGGCCATGCGCGCCACTCTACGCTCTGCCTTTTCCGCCGCCGCCGCATGGTGTAGGGCGCTTGCGGGCGCCGCCCGGCGGCATCCGGTGGTGGCGATCCTGTCGTTACCGGCCTTGCTGCTGGCCTATGTGCTGGCCATGCTGCCGTTCACGCCGGGCATCGGCGACCTGCGTCGCGCCAAGAGCGAGCTGCCTTCGGTGCTGCTCGCATCCGACGGCACGACGCTGGCCGAATACAAGCGCATCAACCGCGAATGGGTGCCGCTCGACAGCATCGCGCCCAGCGTGGTGGATGCGCTGATCGCCACGGAAGACCGACGCTTCTATACGCACCACGGCATCGACCTGCGGCGCACGGCCGGGGCGGTGTTGCACACGCTGCGCGGCGACCTGCAGGGCGGCTCGACCATCACGCAGCAGCTGGCGCGCAACCTCTACCCCGAGGACATCGGCCGCGCCGCCAGCCTCACCCGCAAGGTGAAGGAGGCGATCACCGCGCTGAAGATCGAGGCCGTGTACTCGAAGCGGGAGATCCTCGAGACCTATCTCAACACCGTGCCCTTCCTCTACAACGCGTTCGGCATCGAGATGGCGGCCCGCACCTACTTCGACAAGTCGGCCGAGACGCTGGACGAGCTGGAAAGCGCCACGCTGATCGGCATGCTCAAGGGCACGAGCTACTACAACCCGGTACAGAACCCCGAGCGCGCCACCCAGCGCCGCAACCTGGTGCTGACGCAGATGGTGAAGGACGGCAAGCTCGATGCGGCCCGTGCCGAGGCACTGGCCAAACGTCCGCTGAAGCTGAACTTCGAGCGCCAGGCCTTGCTGCCCGGTCCGGCGCCGCACGTGGCCCAGCGGCTGCGCAAGTGGCTGATCGAGTGGGCGGACGACAAGGGCTACGACATCGAGGCCGATGGCCTGCGGGTCGTGACCACACTCGACGCACGCCTGCAGGAGGCCGCCAACCAGGCGGTGGCGCGGCAGCTGGCGCAACTGCAGAAGCTGGCCGACGGGCGTGCCAAGCCGGGCCAGGACCGCCCGCTGCTGCAGGCCGGCTTCATGGCGCTGGACCCGCGCGATGGCGCCGTGCGGGCCTGGGTCGGCAGCCGCGATTTCGCCGTCGAGCAGTTCGACCACGTGAGCCAGGCGCGGCGCCAGCCGGGCTCGACCTTCAAGCCCTTCGTCTATGGCGCGGCGTTCCTGCAAGGCTTCAGCCCGTCCGACACCTTCGTCGACGAGGCCGTGGCCATCGCGATGCCGGGCGGCGGCCCGGTGTGGACGCCGAGCGATGCCACGCCGCCGACCGGCCTGCCCACCAGCCTGCGTGACGGGCTGGCCTACTCGAAGAACACCATCACCGCCCAGCTGATGGAGAAGGTGGGCCCCGAGCGGGTGGCGCAACTGGCCAAGGCGCTGGGGGTGCGGCAGAGCAAGCTCGAGCTGGTGCCCTCGCTCGCGCTCGGCACCAGCCCGGTGACGCTGTTCGAGATGGTCACGGCCTATGGCAGCCTCGCCAATGGCGGCAACTACATCGCGCCGGTGCTGGTGCAGCGTGTGGAGGACCGCAACGGCGCCGTGCTGGAGCAGTTTGCCGTGCCGGGCGCGGCGCCCGAGCCCGTGATGCAGCGCGCCGCGGCGCTGCTGCTGGTGAACGCGATGCGCGGTGTGGTCGACGAAGGCACGGGCACGGCGATTCGCTCGCGCTACGGCATCCAGGCCGACGTGGCGGGCAAGACCGGCACCACGCAGGACAACACCGACGGCTGGTTCATCCTGATGCAGCCGCAGCTGGTGGCGGGTGCGCGCGTGGGCTTCAACGACAACAGCGTGACCATGGGCAATTGGGGGCAGGGCGCGCGCAGCGCGCTGCCGATGGTGGGAGAGGTGTTCCAGCAGGCGCTGCGCAAGCAGTGGATCGACCCGAAGGTCGAGTTCGACATCGCCCGCCCGCCGCCCCGGCCGCCGCCGGAGGCCCCGGCGGAAGCGCCATCGTCCTCACCCGTGGCGCCGCTGGCGGACATTGTCAACGGCGTGGTGGACGGCGTGCTGCGCCAGTTGCGCTGAAGGCCGGCCGGGCGCTACGGCCTGTCAGGGGCGCGCCCGCAGTGCGCTGAACACACCGGCACCACCGGCCAGCGCCGCCGCGATGCCCAGGGCGATCAGCGGGCCGCTACCGTCGTGCGGGCTGGCCACGCTGAACACGATGGCCAGCAGCACGGCACCGATGCTCTGACCGGTGAGGCGGGCCGTGCCCAGCATGCCGCTGGCCGCGCCCGAGCGGTGCGGCGGCGCCGAGGTCACGATGGTGTAGTTGTTCGGCGACTGGAACAGCCCGAAGCCGATGCCGCACAGGGCCATGCGCCACGCGATGTCGGCGTTGTGCGGCTGCGCCGGCAACAGGGCCAGCAGCGCCAGACCGATGGCCATGGCCCACAGGCCCACGCCACCGAGCAGCCCGGCCGGCACACGCCCGATCAGTCGTCCGGCAACGGGTGCGGTCATCACCGTGGCGATGGGCCAGGCCGAGATCAGCAGGCCGGTGTCCACGTGCGAACGGCCGTAGCCCTCGAGCAGCAGGAAGGGCAGCGCGATGTTGGACATCATCTGGGCGCCGAAGGCGCCGATCGACGTGCACATCGACAGCGTGAAGACGCGGATGCGCAGCAGGTCGACCGGAAACAGCGGCACGGGGCGCCGCAGCTGGCGCCGCACGTAGACAATGCCGACCGCGATGCCGGCCAGCAGCATGGCGGTGGCCGTGCCCAGCTCGGCTGCGGAGGGTGTGCCGCCGGCGCGGGTGCCCAGGTGGTCGACGCCGAGGAAGATCAGGCCGAACATGGCGATGTTCATCGCCACGTCGAGTGCCGACAGGCGGGCGCCCGGTGCCGGTGCGCCCTCGTTGTGGGGCAGGGCGCGCAGGCCGAGCAGCAGCACGAAGGCCGTGAGCGGCAGGTTGATCGCGAACAGCCAGGGCCAGGCCGCGACCGACAGGATGGCGGCGGCCACCGTCGGCCCTGCCACCGAGGCCGTGGCCACGACGACCGAGTTGATCGCGATGCCGCGCCCCAGCAACGCACGCGGATAGGTCAGCCGGACCAGCGCGGCGTTGACGCCCAGCACGCCGGCGGCACCGGCACCTTGCAGGCCGCGCGCGGCCACCAGCATCGGCAGCGAGTCGGCCAGCAGGCAGCCGAGCGAGCCCGCGAGCAGCACGCCCAGGCCGACCAGGTAGACCCGCCGGTAGCCGACCAGGTCGCCCAGCGTCGCGCAGGGCAAGAGCAGCACCAGCATGCACAGCTGGTAGGCATTCACCACCCAGACGGCATCGGAGGCCGGGCGCTGCAGGTCGCGTGCGATGTCGGGCAGGGCCAGGTTGACGATGGTGGCGTCGAGCACCGAGATCGCCAGCCCCATCAGGATCACCAGCATGGCCCAGTAGCGGGCCGGCGTGGGCAGGCCGTCCCGTGCGGTGGCCGCCGATGGCCCGGTCTCGTGCGGCTGCAGCAACGAAAAGGCTCCCCGGCGCGGCGCCGGATCAGGCGCGGCCGGTGCGGATCGCGAGCGCGGCCTGCCGGACCAGCGCCGGCCCCTGGTAGATCAGGCCGGTGTAGATCTGCACCACGTCGGCGCCGGCCTCGATCTTGGACAGTGCGTCGCGCGCGGACAGCACGCCGCCCACGCCGATGATCGGGAAGTCGCGGCCGAGCGCGCTGCGCAGCTGCGCGATCACGCGGTTGCTGGCCGCCAGCACTGGCGCACCCGACAGCCCGCCGGTCTCGTCGGCATGCGGCAGGCCCTGCACCGCGTCGCGCGCGATCGTGGTGTTGGTCGCGATCAGGCCCCAGCCCAGGTCGTCGGCGGCGGCGTCCAGCGCGCGGTAGCGCGCCAGCGTGGCGGCGATCACGCCGACCTGGTCGGCATCGAGGTCGGGCGCGATCTTCACGAACAGCGGCACGCGGCGCAGGCGGGTCTTGCCCTGGGCATCGGTGGTGGCGTGCCGGCGTGCCAGCGCGGCGCGGCGCTCGGCCATTGCGCCCAGCAAGGCGTCGAGCGCCTGGTCGGCCTGCAGGTTGCGCAGGTTCTTCGTGTTCGGGCTCGAGATGTTGATCGTCACGTAGTCGGCATGCGGGTACACGCCGTCGAGGCAGGCGAGGTAGTCGTCGGTCGCGCGCTCCATCGGGGTGGTGGCGTTCTTGCCGATGTTCAGGCCCAGCAGCATCGGTGCACCGGGGTGGTCGCGGCGGAAGCGGGCGCGCTGCACGTTGGCGACGAAGGCATCGAGACCGTCGTTGTTGAGGCCCAGCCGGTTGATCAGCGCCTGCGCACGCGGCAGGCGGAACAGCCGTGGCTTGGGGTTGCCCTCCTGCGGCTTCGGCGTGACGGTGCCGACCTCGACGAAACCGAAACCCAGGCCGCCCAGCGCGTCGATGCAGCGGGCGTTCTTGTCGAGGCCGGCCGCCAGGCCGATGCGGTTCGGGAAACGCAGACCGGCCACGGTCACCGGGTCCTCGACACGGGGCGTGCAGTAGGCCCAGGCGAGCGGCGTGCCGTGTGCGCGCGCCAGCGTGCCCATCGTCAGTTCGTGCGCCGCTTCGGCATCGAGGCCGAACAGGAACGGGCGGGCCAGGGCATAGGGCAGCAGCGACATCGGATAATTCTTTTCTTGCCTGTTTCTAACGCCCTCGATTGTCCCAGATGACCACTGCCTCTTCCGACCCGACCCCTTCCCTTTCGCAGGACCAGCTCAAGACCCTCGTGGGGCGCGCCGCGCTCGCGTACGTGGTGCCGGGCGAGATCCTCGGCGTGGGCACCGGCTCCACCGTCGACAAGTTCATCGAGGCGCTGGATGCGATCAAGGGCACGATTCCCGGAGCGGTGTCCAGCTCCGAGGCCAGCACCGCGCGCCTGAAGGCGCTGGGCATCGCGGTATTCGACGCCAACGCGGTCGGCGAGATCGCCGTCTACATCGATGGCGCCGACGAGATCGACGGGAACGGCTGCATGGTGAAGGGCGGCGGGGCGGCGCTGACGCGCGAGAAGATCGTCGCCGCCCAGTCGCGCCGTTTCGTCTGCATTGCCGATGCCTCCAAGCAGGTGCAGGCGCTGGGCCGGTTTCCGCTGCCGGTCGAGGTGATCCCGATGGCCGCGAACCGTGTGGCCCGCCTGTTCGCCGCCAAGGGCGGCGAGGCCCGCCTGCGCATGCGTACGGTCGACGGCGTGGCGCGGCCGCTGGTGACCGACAACGGCCAGCACATCCTCGACGTCACGGGTTTGCAGATCGCCG
The DNA here is from genome assembly GCA_965279475.1 of Pseudorhodoferax sp. GTDB lineage: Bacteria > Pseudomonadota > Gammaproteobacteria > Burkholderiales > Burkholderiaceae_C > Pseudorhodoferax. The sequence continues at coordinate 3,443,047 of CBDIIA010000003.1, read as the reverse complement.
ATCCGCTGGCGTTCGAGTCGGAGGTGAACCAGTGGCCCGGCGTCGTGACGGTGGGGGTGTTCGCGCACCAGCGCGCCCAGGTCTGCCTTTTGGGCACCCCGCAAGGGGTGCGCACGCTGACCTTCTGAAGGCCGGCCTGCGGCACCTCAGCGTCAGAACGTGATGCCGGTCGGGTTGCGGTTGGGCTGCGCGGGTGCGGCAGGCGCCGGCCGTGCCGGGGTCGAGGCGTCCGCTGCCGCGCTGCCGCCGGCGGGCGCTGCAGGTTCGGCCGCCGCCTTCGCGGCCACCAGCGGCGTGGCCGCGGCCATGCGGTAGTTCGGCGGCAGCTGCGAGGTCTTGGGGTAGCCCGCGGCGTCGAGGAACTGGGTCCATTCGACGTCGGAGAAGCCCTTCAGCTGCTGGCCGCCGATGCTGCCGAACGGCAGCGTGGTGTCGCCGCTGATGCGCTGCAGCGCGTCCAGATCGTCGTTGCTGTTGACCGTGCGTTCGGAGAACGGCACGCCGCGGCTGGTCAGCAGGTTCTTCGCATTGACGCAGGGGCCGCAGTTGGCACCGGTGTACAGCGTGACCGGGTAGCGGCCGACGACCTGTTGCAGTTCGTACGGCAAGGCCGGGCCGCCACCACCGCCTGCGTTGCGCGCAGGGGTGTTGACGCTCGATTTCGCCGCCGCGCTCGGCGGGGGCGGCTGGTCGGAAAACGTCACCTTGCCGTCGGGCCCGACGATCCGATAGACCTGCGCCGCCACGCCGCCGCAGGCCAGCGCGAGCGCGGCACACGCAGCACCCGATGCCAGGGCCTTCTTCAGAAGTGTCCGTTGATGCATGTGTTCTCCAAAAGACCGTTCAGGCCATGCCCTGGTGGCGCAGCAGGGCGTCCAGTGTCGGTTCGCGGCCACGGAAGGCCTTGAAGGACTCCATCGCCGGGCGGCTGCCACCCGACTCGAGGATGGCCTGCCGGTATTTTCTTCCGGTTTCGATGTTTGGCAAGCCGTCGCTGCCGGCGGTTTCCTCGAAGGCCGCATAGGCGTCAGCGCTCAGCACCTCGGCCCATTTGTAGCTGTAATAGCCGGCCGCATAACCACCCGAGAAGATGTGGCTGAAGGTGTGGGCCGTGCGGTTGAATTCGGGCGATGGCAGCACGGCGATCTCGGCGCGCACCTGGCGCAGCAGCGGCATGAAGTCGAGCGCCGGGTCGTGCTCGGTGTGCAGCAGCATGTCGAACAGCGAGAACTCGATCTGGCGCAGCGTCTGCAGGCCGCTCTGGTAGTTCTTGCCTGCCAGCATCTTGTCGAACAAGGCACGCGGCAGCGGCGCGCCGGTGTCGACGTGCGAGGTCATGTGCTTGAGCACATCCCACTCCCAGCAGAAGTTCTCCATGAACTGGCTGGGCAGCTCGACCGCGTCCCATTCGACGCCGCTGATGCCCGACACGTCATGCTCGTTCACCTGCGTCAGCATGTGCTGCAGGCCATGGCCGAACTCGTGGAACAGCGTGGTCACGTCGTCGTGCGTCAAGAGCGGCGGCTTGCCGTCGACACCGGCGGCGAAGTTGCACACCAGCTGCGCGACCGGGGTCTGCAGCTGGCCGTTGTCGGGCCGCAGCCAGCGGGCGCGCACGTCGTCCATCCAGGCGCCGCCGCGCTTGCCCGAGCGTGCCGAGGGGTCGAGGTAGAACTGCCCCACCAGCTGGCGCGGGGCGTCGGCATTGCCGGCCACCGCGCGTTCGATGCGGAAGAACTCGACCGACGGATGCCAGACCGGCGCGCTGTCCTTGCGGATCGACACCTCGAACAGCGTCTCGATGATCTTGAACAGCCCGGCCAGCACCTTGGGCGCGGTGAAGTACTGCTTGACCTCCTGCTCGCTGAAGGCATAGCGCTGCTCCTTCAGCTGCTCGCCGATGTACGACCAGTCCCAGGGCTTGGGGTCGGCGATCTTCAGCACCTCGGCCGCGAAGGCGCGCAGGTCGGCCACGTCCTTCTCGGCATAGGGCCGGGCGCGGCGGCCCAGGTCGCGCAGGAACTCGATGACCTGTTTCGGCGAATCGGCCATCTTGGGCACCACCGAGACTTCGCCGAAGTTCTGGTAGCCCAGCAGTTGCGCCTCTTCCTTGCGCAGGGCCAGGATCTCGCGCACCAGCGCGCTGTTGTCGAAGCGGACGCCGTCGCCTTCGGCCTGGTCCGACGCGCGGGTGACGTAGGCGCGGTAGAGCCGCTCGCGCAGCGCACTGCTGCGAGCGAACTGCATGACCGGCAGGTAGCAGGGCATCTTCAGCGTGAGTTTGTAGCCGGCCTTGCCTTCGGCCTCGGCTGCCTCGCGGGCGGCCTGGCGCACGTCGTCGGGCACGCCGTCGAGTTCATCGGCTTGGGCGTAGTAGGCGAACGCCTCGGTCGCGTCGAGTGCGTTCTCGCTGAACTTCTGGCTCAGTTCGGCCTGCCGCTCCTGGATCTCGGCGAAACGTTCCTTGGCGACACCGGTCAGCTCGGCACCGCTCAGCACGAAGTTGCGCATCGCATTGCGGTGGGCCTGGCGCTGCTCGGGGTTCAGCCCGGCCACGTCGATGGCCTTGTACTTGGCGTAGAGCCGCTCGTCGGCACCCAGGCGGGTATAGAACTCGGTGACGCGCGGCAGCGCGGCGTTGTAGGCGGCACGCAGCTCGGGCGTGTCGGCCACGGCATTCAGATGGCTCACGGCGCCCCAGGCACGGCCCAGCTGCTCGGTGGCGGCATCGAGCACCCTGGCGATGCCGCTCCATTCCGCCGGGAAACCCGGCGCGGTGACGGTTTCAAGGGCGGCATCGGCCTGGGCCAGCAGGCTGTCGATCGCAGGGGCAACGTGTTCGGGCCGGATGCGGTCGAACAGCGGGAGGTCGGTGAAGTCGAGCAGAGGGTTTTGCATGGACTGCATTTTGCGACACGGCCGGCAAAAACAAGCTGCGCGGGGCGATTGCGTCGCGCGGCCGGCCCCTGCCGAGCTTCAGTCTTCCCAGTCGGCCGCGTGGATCGCCGAGACGATGGCGCTGGCCGTGTCGATCAGCAGCGGCCCGACTTCCTCGTGGAGGAACTGGCCGTTGAGCCAGCTGGCAGCCCCGCCGACCGACAGGCCCAGCAGGTTGCGACCGTCGCCCAGATCGACCGGCACGGCCGCCGCCGCGATCGACGGCTCCCATTCGGACTCGGCACTGACGAAACCGCGCGCATCGAACTGCGCTTGGACCTGCGCCAGCCGCTCGTGCATCGCCGGCCACGCCTCGCCGGCTTCCGCCTCGATCTGCTGCGTGACCAGGGCGCGTTCGACTTCGGGCATCGCGCACAGCACGGCCCGCCCCATCGCCGTGACCGCCAACGGCAGGCGCGCGCCGACGTCGAGCCCAAGGATCAGCCGCGCCGTGCTGCGGCAATGCGCCACGTAGACCATCGTCAGGCCATGCCGCGCGCCGAGCGACACGGCCGCCTGGCAGCGATCGGCCAGAGCCTGCATGTGCGGCCGCGCGATGCGGGCGATGTCGAAGTTGCCGAGCATCGCGAAACCCAGGCCGAGTACCGCCGGGCTGAGCGTGTATTCGCCCGTGTCGGGGCGATGCCGCAGATACCCCAGCGTCACCAGCGTGAAGGTCAGGCGCGAGACGGTGGCGCGCGGCAGGCCGCTGCGCAGCACCAGCTCGCGGTGGCTGAGCCAGCGGTCCTGCGGACGGAAGGCGCGAAGCAGTTCGATGCCGCGTGCCAGTGCGGCCACGAAGCGCGGGTCCTTCATGGCGGACCCTGGGTCCGAGGTGTCGGCGAGGCGTTTGCGTCCCATTTTTATTTCCCGTTGATCGGAATATTAAATATTAGCACGCCCATTTAGCGGGCGGATCGATGCCGCAATGTGCGGGATGGGCAACATCGGGGTATTGGGGGTTTACAGGCAAAGCAAGAACTCCTAGACTGCTTGTCAGGATTTCGTAAGTTATTCCGTAGATCGGAATATAAAAATTGGAGACAAGATGAGCACAGTCCTTTCGCCCGCGCGGTCGTCGCGTCGGCGCCTGCTGGCCTTGACGGCAGCCTCTGCCGGTTCTGCCGCGTTGTCGGGGTTGCGCCCGGCCTGGGGACAGGCCTTTCCCGCCCGGCCCATCACCCTGATCTGTCCCTGGCCCGCCGGCGGCTCGACCGACCGCCACCTGCGCACGCTGGCGGATCTGGCCGGCAAGCGGCTCGGCCAGACCATCGTCGTCGAGAACAAGCCGGGCGGCGGCGGCACGCTGGGGCCGGGCACGATGGCGCTGTCGGCGCGGCCCGACGGCTACACCATCGCTCAATACCCGATGGGCATGCTGCGGGTGCCGCACATGCAGAAGATGCAGTGGGATCCGCTGAAGGATTTCAGCTTCATCCTGGGCGTATCGGGCTACACCTTCGGGCTGACGGTGCGCGCCGATTCGCCGTTCAAGACCTTCAACGACTACATCGAGGCGGCACGCAAGTCGCCGGGCCGCATCGACTACGGCTCCACCGGCATCGGCACCTCGCCGCATCTGCTGATGGAAGAGCTGGCCGGCAACGCCCGGGTCACGCTGAACCACGTGCCGTTCAAGGGCAATGCCGATCTGCAGCAGGCGCTGCTGGGCGGCCACGTGATGGCGCAGAGCGATGCCAGCGGCTGGGACAAGTACGTCGACGGCGGCCAGATGCGCCTGCTGGTGACCTTCGGCGAGAAGCGCACCAAACGCTGGCCCGAGGTGCCGACCGCACAAGACCTGGGCTACGGCGTCGTGTCGACCTCACCGTACGGGCTGGTGGGCCCCAAGGGCATGGACCCGGCGGTGCTGAAGACCCTGCACGACGCCTTCAAGAGTGCGATGGAGGATCCCAGGCACCTGGAGCTGCTCGACCAGCTGAACCAGGACCTGTGGTACCGCAGCGCCGACGACTACGCGCAATGGGCACGCGCGACCTTCGCCAAGGACAAGCAGCTGATCGAACGGCTGGGCCTGGCCGCGCGGTAGATCCCAGCCGAGCCGAGAGAGACCGATGAACAACCACAACACAGCAGGAGACAACCCCATGAAGAAACATCCGATCCACCCAGGCACGCGGCGCGTGCCGTTGCGCGCCGCATGGCTGCTGGCAGGGGCCGCCGCGCTCGCGCTGGCCGCCTGCGGCAGCGATGGCGACGACGGCCCGGCCGTCGCCGTGAAGAGCCTGTCGTCCCCCGAGAACATGAGCAGCGGCAACGACACGCTGGTGCAGTTGACCACCGCCAACGACACCGCGGTGTCGGGCGTCAAGGTGATGCTGAACAACACCGACGTGACTGCGAGCTTCCAGAAGGCGACCGCCGGCAATGCCTCGATCGGCCTGCTGACCGGTCTGGTGCAGGGCGACAACGTGATCGAAGTGCGCGACGCCGCCACGTCGAACCTGCGCGGCAGCCTGAAGCTGGCGGCCTACTCGATCCAGGGGCCGATCCTGTATGCGCCGCAGGAAGGCAGCTTCCATTGCCAAACCGACACCTTCCAGGTGTACCCGGGCGGCCCGATGCTGACCGCGGCGCCGAACACCGACCCCAACTGCGCCGCACCCACGCGCGTCGACTGGGTCTACCACGACGCCAGCAAGGCCGGCACCGCGGTCTGGATCAAATACGACCCGGCCAATCCGCCCGCCAGCGTCGAGCAGACCACGCTGCTCAACGGGACCAAGGTGCCCTACATCGTGCGGCTCGAAACCGGCGTGATCAATCGCGGCATCTACCAGATCGCCGTGCTGGGCGATCCGGTGAAGAACCCCAACCCGAGCGGCGTGAACCCGCCGGCGAACTTCAATGGCCGGCTGGTCTACCCGTTCGGGCAGAGCTGCGGCGGCGGCTGGTACGTGCAGGGGCGCTCGATGGGGCCGGTCGGCGCGTCGAGCAACTCGTCCAACGGCGCGGCGGGCGATATCAATGCGCTGAACGATCTGCCGCTGGGCAAGGGCTTCGCGGTGGCGAATTCGACGCTGAACTACTTCGGCCAGAACTGCAACCACATCATCTCGGCCGAAACGATGATGATGGTGAAGGAGCGTTTCATCAAGGGCAACGGCCCGGTGCTGTACACGATGGGCTGGGGCAACTCGGGCTCGGCCATGCAGCAGAGCATGATCTCCGACACCTACCCGGGCCTGCTCGACGGCATCGTGATGCTGAACGGCTTTCCCGACAACGGCGGTCCGCAGAGCATGGAGGGGCGGCTGTTCTACAACTACCAGCTGAACCACACGAAGAACGGCACGACGCAGAACGGCACCTACTCGCCGGTGCCCAACAGCGCCTACGACCCGACCTATGACAACGCCACGGCGGCGGCGCGTGCGGCCAACCCGAACCTGCTGAACTGGAGCAACGCGGAGATCGCCGCAGCTTCGGGCTATTCGACCTACCACAGCGTGCGCCAGCAGGCGAGCTTCTGGGCCGCACGGACCGACTCGGTGCTGCGTCCGGCCAACCAGGGCGACCGCGACAACGTGATGGCCGGCAGCGGCAACAGCTCGGTGTTCAATGCAGTGATCGGCGACGCCGAGAAATACAGCCCGGCCAATGTGGTGGCCAGCGCACCGATGGGCGTGCTGCCGGCACCACCGGTCAGCCTGCTCAAGGCCAAGCCGACGGGCCTGCGCCCGAACGTGAACGACCACAACAAGAACACGCTGGGTGTCGACCCAGCGACCAGCTTCGCGCGCTCGTTCACCAGCAACGTGGGGGTGCAGTACGCGCTGAACGCGTTGAACACCGGCCAGATCACGATGGCGCAGTTCATCGACATCAACCGCAACATCGGCGGGCAGGACATCGACGGCAATCTGCGCACCGAACGCATGCAGGCTGACCCTGACGCGCTGAAGCGCGCCTACCAGACCGGCATGATCCTGTACGGCGGCGCCGGCATGCGCACCACCGCGATCCTGGATCTTGACAACGTGAACAACGAATTCACCGGCGCGGGCGACATGCACCTGAAGTTCTTCCACTACATCACCCGCGCCCGCATCGCCGCGGCCACCGGCAAGTTCGACAACCATGTGATGTGGAACGGCGTGGCCAACGTCGCCGCGTTCACGCAGGACCCGAACGCCAACCACGCGACACCGGTACAGCTGCCGCGGCCGGCCAAGACCGGGCGCACGCTGGCGGCGCAGCAGAAGGCCTTCTTCGCGATGGACCAGTGGCTGACCGCGCTGGCCAACGACAAGTCGACCGACGCGCTGGCCACCAAGGTGGTGAAGAACAAGCCGGCGACGCTGGTCGACGGCTGCTTCGGCGCCACCACGGCCGGCGCGGCCGACGACTTCATCGCGGAACCGCAGACCTTCGGCGGCTTCAATTCGGTGTTCGTGAAGGGCAACGGCAACGCGTCGCCGGCAGGGACCGTGGGCACGGGTGCGACGCCGTCACGCTGCAACGCGATGTTCCCGTCGTCGTCGTTCCCGCGTTTCGAGGCCGGGGAGCCGCTGCAGGCACGCACGATGCAATGCCAGCTGCGCCCGGTGAATGCCAGCGACTACGCCGGCTACGCTGCGCTGACCCCGGCCTGGACCGGCGCGCAGCGCGATGCCGACCTGGCCGCCCTGCGCACCGTGTTCGCCGGGGGGGTGTGCGACTACACCAAGCCGGGCGTGCAGGAGCAACCGCTGGCCGGCACCTGGATCCGCATCACCGCCAACAACGGCATGGTGGTGGGCCACCCGCTCGGGCAATAGGCCGAGCCGAACGCAATTGCGCCAGGCCGAGAGGCTGGCGCCGGGGAACCGGCGCCAGCCTTTTTTGCTTGTCCGGTGCTCCTGCGTTCAGCCGGCGGCTACGCGCTCGGCGGCTTCGACGGTGTTGACCAGCAGCATCGTCACCGTCATCGGGCCGACGCCGCCCGGCACCGGCGTGATCCAGCCGGCCACTTCGCTGACACCTGCGAAGTCGACATCGCCGCACAGCTTGCCTTCGTCGTTGCGGTTCATGCCGACGTCGATCACCACGGCGCCGGGTTTGACCATGTCGGCGGTCACCGTGTTGCGGCGGCCCACGGCTGCCACGATGACGTCGGCCTGGCGGGTGAAGGCGCCAAGGTCGCGTGTGGCGCTGTGGCAGATGGTGACGGTGGCGTTCTTCTGCAGCAGCATCAGGGCCATCGGTTTGCCGACGTTGTTGCTGCGGCCGACCACGACCGCGTGCTTGCCCTTGAGGTCGATGCCGGTGCTCTCGAGCAGCTTGATGCAGCCGTAGGGCGTGCACGACCAGAAGCCCGGCGTGCCGGTCATCAGCGCGCCGGCGCTGGCGACGTGGAAGCCGTCGACGTCCTTGGCCGGGGCGATGGCCTCGATGACCTTGTGCGCATCGATGTGGGCCGGCAGCGGCAACTGCACCAGGATGCCGTGGATGGCGGGGTCGGCGTTGAGCGCGGCCACGCGGGCCAGCAGATCGCCTTCACTCAACGTTGCGTCGTAGCGTTCGAGCAGCGAGTACAGGCCGGCCTGTTCGCAGGCCTCGACCTTCTTGCCGACATAGACCTTGCTGGCGGGGTCTTCGCCCACCAGGATCACCGCCAGGCCGGGCGTGACGCCGCGGGTCTTGAGGGCCTGGGTGCGCTGGGCCACTTCGGCGCGCAGGGTCTTGGCGACGGCGTTGCCGTCAATGCGTTGGGCAGTCATGTTGGATTCCTGAAGTCAAAACGCCCGCCAACGGGGTTGGACGGGCGCGGGCGGTGGAGAGCGGGCTTGTCAGGTCTTGGGTGCGTTCTGGCCGAGGGCGATTTTCAAGAGATCGGCCACGGTGTTGGCGTTCAGCTTTTCCATGATGTTGGCGCGGTGCGCCTCCACCGTCTTGATGCTGATGCCCAGGTCGTCGGCGATCTGCTTGTTCAGCCGGCCGGCGACGATGCGCTCAAGCACCTGGGTCTCGCGCGAGGTCAGCTTGGACAGCAGCGCGCCGCGGCTGGCGGCCTGCTGGTGGTCGGTGAACGCATCCTTGGCGTGGTCGAGCATGCGCTCCACCAGGGTCACCAGTTCGTCTTCCTTGAACGGCTTCTGGATGAAGTCCATCGCACCCTTCTTCATCGTGTCGACCGCCATCGGCACGTCGCCGTGGCCGGTGATGAAGACGATGGGCAACGGGGACTTGCGCTCGATCAGCTTGTCCTGCAGTTCGAGGCCGCTCATGCCGCCCATGCGGATGTCGACGATCAGGCAGGCGACTTCGCGGGCGTCGAAGCGGCTCAGGAAAGACTCGGCCGACTCGAAGCAGCGCACCCGGTAATCCTTGCCCTCCAGCAGCCACTGCAGCGAGTCGCGGACCGCCTCGTCGTCGTCGACGACGTAGACGGTGCCCTTCTTTGGAATCAGACTCATGCAGTTACCCCGGTTGTTTTGTTGGCGTTCGCTGAATTTGGAGGTACGTTGGCAGCTTTTGCCAGCGGAATCCAGAAAGAAAACCGGCACCCCGTGCACTCGGTGCCATTGTAGATGTTCTCCGCCTGCATCCGGCCCATGTGCGACTCGACGATGCTGCGGCACAGGTTGAGGCCGATGCCCATGCCTTCGGCCTTGGTCGAGAAGAAGGCTTCGAACAGGCGCTGCATCACCTCGGGCGCCAGGCCCTTGCCGGTGTCGGTGACCGAGAACTCGATGCCCGGCACGTCCTCGGTGTGTTTGGGCAGCACGCGCAACTCGATGTTGCGGCGCGCCGTCGGCCGCTCGGCCAGGTCGATGGCCTCGGCCGCATTGCGCAGCAGGTTGACCAGCACCTGCTCGATCAGGATCGGATCGACCAGCAACTGCGGCAGGCGCGCGGCCACGTAGTGGCTCAGGCGCACGTTGCGACGGCGCAGTTCGATGCCGGCCAGCTCGACCGCTTCCTGCACGATGTCCGGCGCGCTCGACAGCGTGCGGTTGGGTTCGCTGCGCTTCACAAAGGACTGGATGCGCTGGATGATCTGGCCGGCGCGTTGCGCCTGCCGTGCCGTCTTCTCGAGCGCCGCCACCAGGTCTTCCTGGCTGATGCCTCTGCCCTGGAGGCGCGACACCATGCCGTTGCAGTAGTTGCTGATGGCCGCCAGCGGCTGGTTGAGCTCGTGCGCCACGCTCGATGCCATCTCGCCCATCGTGATCAGCCGGCTCGACGACTGCGCCCGTTCGGCCTGGGCCGCGGCCTGTTCTTCGGCCAGGCGGCGCGGCGTGATGTCGGTCGCGATCACCATCTGCACCAGGCGGCCATCGACCCAGCTGAGGTAACGCGAGCGCACTTCGAGCCACTTGCCGAGTTCGGGCGCGTGGATCTCGGCGCTCTCGGCCTCGCTGGTGGTCAGCGAATCGGTGGGCAGTCCGGCGAACGAATCCACATCGTCCATCGTCTCGTCGGCCGATGGCGCCGGCGGCGTGCCGGCCCGCGCTACCAGCAGCTCGTGCCCTTTGGTCTGCGAGCCGAACCACAAACGGTAGAGCTTGTTGGCGAACAGCAGCTCCTGGCTGCCCAGCGGCGCCACCGAGACGGCGGCGTCCAGCGCCTCCAGCACCGTGGTGAAGCGCTCGTAGGAGGCCGACAGCTGCTCGCGGATGCGGTTCGGCTCGGTGATGTCGGTCATGGCCGTCATCCAGCCGGTCTGCTTGCCGACCGCATCGATCAGCGGCGACACGTACATACGCGCATCGAACAGGCTGCCGTCGCGGCGTTTCACGCGCAGCTGGAAGCCGGCCGGCGTGATGCGGCCGTTCAGCTCGTCCTCAAGCCGCGCGGCCAGGTATTCGAGGTCTTCTTCCGGCCAGTACGAGAACGGTGCGGTGCGGCCCACGAGTTCGGCCTCGCTCCAGCCGGTCATCTGGCAGAACGCCGCGTTCACGTAGGTGATGCGGCCCTGCAGGTCGAGTGCGCGCATGCCCGTCAGCATCGAGTTCTCCATCGCGCGGCGGAAGTTGGTCTCGGCCACCAGTGCCTGCTGCGCCTGCAGCCGGCGCCGGGTGTGGCTCCAGTTGCCGATCAGCATCCAGGCCGTCAACACGCTCAGGGCACCGACCAGCCAGAACAGGCCGCTGCCGATCACGCCCTGCGAGGTGCGGTAGGCCTGGGCCCGCAGCATCAGGCCGTTGCCGACCGGGGATACGGGCACTTCGTAGGCCTCGGCCTGGCTCGACCACGGCAGCAACCGGCTGCCGGCCGGCCCCATCGGCACCGAGTTGCCGGCCAGCGTGCGGCCGTTCGCGTTCTGCAGCGCCACCGCATAACGTGCCAGCACCTCGGCCGGCACGCCATGGCGCAACAGGCCGTCGGGCGAATATTCGGCCAGCACCACGCCGGCAAAGCGGCCGCGGTCGGTCAGCGGGATGTGCAACTGCAGCAGCGACGGCAGCTCGGCGGTGCCGGCCGGCTGCGCGTAGACCGGCTGGTGCAGGTCGCGCGCGAGGCTGAAGTTGGTCTCGGTGTCGCCGGGGCGCAGCACCTCGTCGACCGTCCTCATCTGCGAGGCGGGCAGACTGGGCGTGGCGTACGTGGTCTTGAGGCGGCGCCGCTCGTCGATCCAGCTCACAGCCTGCAATTCGGGGTACTGCACGATCAGCGACTGGGCGCGGCTGACGAACTCCTCGATGTCGATTTCCTGGTTCGCGATGTCGCGCGCGATCCGCATCAGCTGCTCCTGCCGCTCCAGCAGCCGCAGCCGGATCTGCTGCTGCGCGTATTCGACGTCGCGTTTCACCGCTTCTTGTTCGCGGTCGATTTCCTCGAGGCGCAGGTACATGAACGACGAGCCGATCGCCGCCAGGAACAGCAGCACCGCGGCCAGCGGCGCCAGCATCGCGAAACGGTCCTGCCGGTGCGGCGTCTGCCTGCGCCACCAGCGCCGCCACCAATGCGCCACGGCCGCGGAACCACGACCGGGTGTGGGGGATTCGGCGCGCGTGTTCATATGCCGCTGGAGTGTATGTGAGGCCCCCGCGGCCACCAACCCGAAGCCCCCTGGCCATGCGCTTTGCCTGCGTGATTATTCATAATATGAAATCACACATTGCGATTTGAAATTTGCAAGAATTGTGCGAAACTCCTCGGGCCGCGCAAAACGCCATTCAAAATACGTCACCCATCAAGGAGACCCGCATGTCAGCCCAACCCGAGAACCCGTTCGGCTCCGCCGCCAATGATCCGCAGGATCCCGATCGACAGGAGACACGCGAATGGATGGATGCGCTGTCCGCGGTGATCGCCAGCGAAGGCCCTGAACGCGCCCACTTCCTGCTGGAGCAACTGCTCGAGCACGCGCGCGAACACAGCATCGACATGCCGTTCTCGGCCACCACCGGCTACGTGAACACGATCGAGGCCGACCAGGAAGAGCGCAATCCCGGCAACATCGAGATCGAGGAACGCCTGCGCGCCTACATGCGCTGGAACGCGATGGCGATGGTGGTCAAGGCCAACCGTCACCATCCGCCCGAAGGCGGTGACCTCGGTGGCCACATCGGCTCCTTCGCGTCGCTGGCCAACATGTTCGGCGCCGGCTTCAACCACTTCTGGCACGCCGAGAGCGAAGGCCATGGCGGCGACTGCATCTACATCCAGGGCCATGTGTCGCCCGGCGTCTATGCACGCGCCTACCTCGAAGGCCGGCTGACCGAAGAGCAGTTGCTCAACTTCCGCCAGGAGGTCGACGGCAAGGGCCTCTCCAGCTACCCGCACCCGAAGCTGATGCCCGAGTTCTGGCAGTTCCCCACCGTGTCGATGGGCCTGGGCCCGCTGATGGCGATCTACCAGGCGCGTTTCCTGAAGTACCTGCACGCCCGTGGCATCGCCGACACCGCCAACCGCAAGGTCTGGGTGTTCTGCGGCGACGGCGAGATGGACGAAGTCGAATCGCTGGGCGCGATCAGCCTGGCGGCACGCGAGAAGCTCGACAACCTGGTGTTCGTCATCAACTGCAACCTGCAGCGGCTCGACGGCCCGGTGCGCGGCAACGGCAAGATCATCCAGGAGCTCGAAGGCGAATTCCGCGGCTCCGGCTGGAACGTGATCAAGCTGATCTGGGGCAGCAACTGGGATCCGCTGCTGGCGCGCGACAAGGATGGTGCGCTGCGCAAGATCATGATGGACACGAACGACGGCGACTACCAGTCGTTCAAGGCCAACGACGGCGCCTACGTGCGCAAGAACTTCTTCGGCCGCGATCCGCGTACCGCCGAGATGGTTGCCAAGATGAGCGACGACGACATCTGGCAGCTGCGCCGCGGCGGCCACGATTCGCAGAAGGTCTATGCGGCTTTCCACAAGGCGGTCAACCACAAGGGCCAGCCGACGGTGCTGCTGGTGAAGACCGTCAAGGGCTTCGGCATGGGCAAGATCGGCGAGGGCAAGAACAACGTGCACCAGACCAAGAAGCTGTCCGACGAAGACATCATGGCCTTCCGCGACCGCTTCAACATCCCGATCCCGGACAGCCAGATCGCCGAGCTGCCGTTCTACAAACCGGCCGACGACACGCCGGAGATGAAGTACCTGCACGAACGCCGCAAGGCGCTCGGTGGTTATCTGCCGCACCGCCGAACCAAGGCCGACGAGAGCTTCACCGTGCCGTCGCTCGACACCTTCAAGTCGGTGATGGACGCGACGCCCGAGGGCCGCGAGATCTCGACCACGCAGGCCTATGTGCGTTTCCTGACGCAGCTGCTGCGCGACCAGGCGCTGGGCCCGCGCGTGGTGCCGATCCTGGTCGACGAGGCCCGTACCTTCGGCATGGAAGGCCTGTTCCGCCAGGTCGGCATCTACAACCCCGCGGGGCAGCAGTACACGCCGGTCGACAAGGACCAGGTGATGTACTACAAGGAAGACAAGTCCGGCCAGATCTTGCAGGAAGGCATCAACGAGGCCGGCGGCATGAGCAGCTGGATCGCCGCGGCCACCTCGTACAGCACCAACAACCGCATCATGGTGCCGTTCTACGTGTACTACTCGATGTTCGGCTTCCAGCGTATCGGCGACCTGGCCTGGGCGGCCGGCGACATGCAGGCGCGCGGCTTCCTGCTCGGCGGCACGTCGGGCCGCACCACGCTGAACGGCGAAGGCCTGCAGCACGAAGACGGTCACAGCCACATCCTGGCCGGCACCATTCCCAACTGCGTGAGCTACGACCCGACGTTCGCGCACGAGGTCGGCGTGATCCTGCACCACGGCCTGAAGCGAATGGTCGAGAAGCAGGACAACGTCTACTACTACCTGACGCTGCTGAACGAGAACTACGCGATGCCCGGGCTCACGCCCGGCACCGAAGAGCAGATCATCAAGGGCATGTACCTCTGCAAGGAAAGCACGTTCGTGCCGCCCAAGGGCACGGCCGGCCCGGCGCCGCGCGTGCAGCTGCTGGGTTCGGGCACGATCCTGCGCGAGTCGATCGCGGCGCAGGCCCTGCTGGAGGCCGAGTGGGGCATTGCCGCCGACGTCTGGAGCTGCCCGAGCTTCAACGAACTGGCGCGTGACGGTGCCGACGTCGAGCGCTGGAACCTGCTGCACCCGACCGAAGCCGCACGCACCCCGTTCGTCGCGCAGCAGCTGGGCGGCCACAGCGGCGCCGTGGTTGCGTCGACCGACTACATGAAGGCCTATGCGGAGCAGATCCGCCCGTTCATGCCCAAGGGCCGCGTCTACAAGGTGCTGGGCACCGACGGCTTCGGCCGCAGCGACTTCCGCTCCAAGCTGCGCGAGCACTTCGAGATCAATCGACACTACATCGTGGTCGCGTCGTTGAAGGCCCTGAGCGAAGAGGGCACTGTACCGGTCGCGAAGGTGGCCGAAGCGATCCAGAAGTACGGGATCAAGACAGACAAAGTGAACCCCTTGTACGCTTGAGCACGCACGGTTAGACGCCAGAAAGACAGGGAGACAGTTATGGCATTGGTGGAAGTGAAGGTCCCGGACATCGGCGACTTCGACGAAGTGACGGTCATCGAACTGATGGTCAAGCCTGGCGACACGGTGAAAGCCGACCAGTCGCTGATCACCGTGGAATCGGACAAGGCGTCGATGGAGATCCCGTCCAGCCATGCCGGCGTGGTCAAGGAGATCCGCACCGAGGTGGGCGGCAAGGTCAAGCAAGGCTCGGTCGTGCTGACGCTCGAAGCCGCCGGCGACGCAGCGGCAACGGCGCCTGCGGCGTCACCTGCCCCAGCCGCCGCCGCGCCGGCCCCTGCTGCGCCGGCCCCTGCACCCGCCGCGGCCTCTGGCCCGATCGAGATCCATGTGCCCGACATCGGCGACTTCAAGGACGTCTCGGTGATCGAGGTCATGGTCAAGGTCGGCGACACCATCAAGGCCGAGCAGTCGCTGGTCACGGTCGAGAGCGACAAGGCCTCGATGGAGATCCCGTCGTCGTCGGCTGGCGTGCTGAAGGAACTCAAGGTCAAGGTCGGCGACACGGTCAATATCGGCGATCTGCTGGCGGTGCTGGAGGGCGCGGCCGCTGCGCCTGCAGCACCGGCTGCATCTGCGCCGGCACCCGTTTCCGCGCCGTCGCCTGCACCGAGCCCGGCGCCGGCAGCTGCCACAGCGGCGGCACCGGCGTCCGCATCGACAGCAGCGCCCGCCGCCCCGCACAACCCGACCGTCGCGCCCACCGGCGCGCTGCCGCATGCATCGCCGTCGATCCGCAAGTTCGCCCGTGAACTCGGCGTGCCGCTGGAGGAAGTGAAGGGCAGCGGCCCCAAGGGCCGGATCACGCAGGACGACGTCCAGAACTTCACCAAGGCCGTGATGAGCGGCGCGACGCAAACCAAGGCGCAGGCCGCCAAGGCACCGGCGGGTGGCGGTGGCGGCGGCGGTGCCGGCCTGGACCTGCTGCCCTGGCCCAAGGTCGACTTCACGAAGTTCGGCACGGTCGAGCGCAAGGACCTGACGCGCATCAAGAAGATCAGCGGGGCCAACCTGCACCGCAACTGGGTGATGATCCCGCACGTCACCAACAACGACGAAGCCGACATCACCGAGCTCGAGGCCTTCCGCATCGCGACCAACAAGGAAAACGAGAAGTCGGGCGTCAAGGTGACCATGCTGGCCTTCGTGATCAAGGCCGTGGTCTCCGCGTTGAAGAAGTTCCCCGACTTCAACGCCAGCCTCGACGGCGACCAGCTGGTCTACAAGCAGTATTTCCACATCGGCTTTGCCGCCGACACGCCCAACGGCCTCGTGGTGCCGGTGCTGAAGGATGCCGACAAGAAGGGCATCCTTCAGATCAGCACCGAGATGGGCGATCTGGCCAAGAAGGCGCGCGACGGCAAGCTGGGCCCAGCCGACATGACCGGCGGCTGCTTCTCGATCAGCTCGCTGGGCGGTATCGGCGGCACGCATTTCACGCCCATCATCAATGCGCCCGAGGTCGCGATCCTGGGCCTGTCGAAGAGCGCGATGAAACCGGTGTGGGACGGCAAGGCCTTCCAGCCGCGCCTGACCCTGCCGCTGTCGCTGTCGTACGACCACCGCGTGATCGACGGTGCGTCCGCCGCGCGGTTCAACGCCTATCTGGGACAAGTCCTCGCCGACTTCCGCCGCGTCCTGCTATGACCACTGTGGTGGTCGTCAAGAAGGCGGGCCAGGTGGCCATCGCTGGCGACACGCTGGTGACGTTCGGCGATACGCGGCTCGGGCATCGGTTCGAGGACAACAGCAAGATCTTCAAGGTCGATACGCCGGACGGGGTGAGTTACGTGGGCATGGCCGGCACGGTGGCGCACTTTCCGGTGCTGAGCAAGGCGATGCAGAGCCTGCCGAAGGAACAGCTGAAGCTCGGCAGCAAGGACGAGGTGTTCGACACCTTCACCAAGCTGCATCCGGTGCTGAAGGAAACCTTCTTTCTGCAGACCAAGGAAGACGACAACGACCCGTACGAGTCCAGCCAGTTCAGCGTGGTGCTGGCCAACGCGACGGGCATCTACGGGCTGTACAGCTACCGCGAGGTGTTCGAGTTCAAGGAGTTCTGGGGCATCGGCTCCGGCCGCAGCTTCGCGCTGGGGGCGATGCATGCCAGCGCCGGCCACACGAAGACGGCGCGCGAACTGGCGCTGGCCGGCGTACAGGCCGGCTGCGAGTTCGACAAGAATTCCGCAGGCCCGATCGAGGTGTTCACGGTCAAGCTGAAGAAGTAGCAGCAGCGGCACCGACGCGGTGAGGCGCGGCCGCTGCAGAACGATATTGGAGATCCACATGGCAAACGTAGACATCAAGGTTCCCGACATTGGCGACTTCGCCGAAGTGACCGTCATCGAACTGCTGGTCAAGGTCGGCGACACGGTCAAGCCCGAGCAGTCGCTGATCACGGTCGAGAGCGACAAGGCGTCGATGGAGATTCCGTCGAGTGCCGGCGGCAAGGTGACCGCGCTGAAGGTCGCCCTGGGCGACAAGGTCAAGGAAGGCTCCGTGGTGCTGGTGCTGGAGTCGGCCGGTGCCGCGGCGCCTGCGCCTGCCGTAGCCGCTCCGGCGCCCGCCCCCGCCCCCGCAGCAGTTGCTGCGCCGGTGGCCGCCCCGGCAGCGTCCCCAGCACCCGCTGCGTCGGCGTTCGCCGGCAGTGCCGACCTCGAGTGCGACGTGCTGGTGCTCGGTGCCGGCCCCGGCGGGTATTCCGCGGCCTTCCGTGCGGCCGACCTCGGCCTGAAGGTCGTGATGGTCGAGCGCTACGCCACGCTCGGTGGTGTTTGCCTTAACGTCGGCTGCATCCCGTCGAAGGCGCTGCTGCACGTGGCGGCGGTGATGGACGAAGTGAAGCACTTTGCCGATGTCGGCGTGAGTTTTGCCGAACCCACGGTCGACATCGCCAAGCTGCGCACGCACAAGGACAAGGTCATCGGCAAGTTCACGGGCGGTCTGGCCTCGATGGCCAAGATGCGCAAGGTGACCACGCTGCGCGGCGTCGGCCAGTTCGTCGGCGCCAACCACCTGCAGGTCGAAGAGACGGCCGGTGCCAAGGGCCAGGAGAAGACCGGCAAACGCCAGACCGTGGCCTTCAAGAAGTGCATCATCGCGGCCGGTTCGCAGGCCGTGCACCTGCCGTTCATGCCCGACGATACGCGCGTGGTCGACAGCACCGGTGCGCTCGAACTGCAGGACGTGCCCAAGCGCATGCTGATCCTCGGCGGCGGCATCATCGGCCTGGAGATGGGCACGGTCTACAGCACGCTCGGTGCCCGGCTCGACGTGGTCGAGATGCTCGACGGCCTGATGCAGGGCGCCGACCGCGACCTGGTGAAGATCTGGCAGAAGATGAACGCGCCGCGCTTCGACAACATCATGCTGAAGACCAAGACGGTGGCGGCCAAGGCCACGCCGGCCGGCATCGAGGTCACGTTCGCAGCAGCCGAAGAAGGCGGCACCGCACCCGCGCCGCAGACCTACGACCTGGTGCTGCAGGCCGTCGGCCGCACGCCCAACGGCAAGAAGATCGGTGCCGACAAGGCCGGCGTCGCGGTCACCGACCGCGGCTTCATCAACGTCGACACGCAGATGCGCACCAACGTGCCCCACATCTTCGCCATCGGCGACATCGTCGGCCAGCCGATGCTGGCGCACAAGGCCGTGCACGAAGGCCATGTGGCGGCTGAAGTCATCGCCGGCGAACTGCAGGGCAACAAGGAACTGGCGAGTGCGGTGTTCGATGCCCGTGTGATCCCGAGCGTCGCCTACACCGACCCCGAGGTCGCCTGGGTCGGCCTGACCGAGGACCAGGCCAAGGCCCAGGGCATCAAGGTCAAGAAGGGCCTGTTCCCGTGGACCGCATCGGCGCGCGCGCTGGCGAATGGCCGCGACGAGGGCGTGACCAAGCTGCTGTTCGACGATTCGCCCGAGGCGCACGGCCACGGCCGCATCCTGGGGGGCGGCATCGTCGGCACGCACGCCGGCGACATGATCGGCGAGATCGCGCTGGCCATCGAGATGGGCGCCGACGCGGTGGACATCGGCAAGACCATTCACCCGCACCCGACGCTCGGCGAGACCATGGGCCTGGCGGCCGAGGTTGCACATGGCAGCTGTACGGACATGCCGCCCGCACGCAAATAGCTCGAGTTTGCAGAGCTTTCTTGCAAAGCCCGAGGCTTTACCGGCTCGGGTTTTTTGCTATGCGGTCGGGCATGTGCGTGGAATCCTCGACCAAATGACCATCCCCCCAAAGCACTCGACAACGCTGGGCGTTGATCCTTTCCAAGACTTGCTTCACTCGCTTTCGATGGCCGTGGCCCCGTTGCAGGCACTCCACCAGCAGGCTGCCAAGGCGCTGACGCCCACCGTCCAAGAGATTGTGCGCAGCGGCAGCAGGGATGCGCCATGGATAGAGCGGACGCTCGATCAACTGCTGGACCACGCTTGCGCGCCCGAGGGCCTGACCTTCTTCAAAACCCTCTGCCGCCACTACTGGACGCTGGACCCGCAAGCCACCGCGAGCTACATCAACGCCTACCGTGAGATGTGGGATGGCGAGGAGAAGAACGACACAGAAGAGGTGGCGCCATGAACCGCAAGACAGCCAAGACCAACACCCTCGACATCCAGGGCACCAGCGTGGCAGTGGTGTCGTCGCCGCAAGGCGACTACATCTCGTTGACCGACATGCTGCGCGCCAAAGACGGTGAGTTCTTCATTTCAGACTGGCTGCGCAACCGCAACACGGTGGAGTTCCTGGGCATCTGGGAGTCGATCTACAACCCCGCTTTCAATTACGGCGAATTCGCCACAATTAAAAGCCAGGCCGGGCTCAACAGCTACAAGATCAGCGTCAAGGAGTGGGTGGAGAAGACCGGTGCCATCGGCCTCAAGGCCACTGCAGGCCGCTACGGCGGCACCTACGCCCACCCCGACATTGCCTTTGAATTCGGCATGTGGATCAGCCCGGAGTTCAAGATCTATCTGGTCAAGGAGTTTCGCCGTCTCAAGGAGGACGAGAACAACCGCCTGCAGTTGGGCTGGAACCTGCAGCGCACGCTGTCCAAGATCAACTACCGCATCCACACCGACGCCATCAAAGACACCCTGGTCCCGCCCACCATCACCAAGGCGCAGGCCGGGCACGTGTACGCCAGCGAAGCCGACTTGCTGAATGTGGCGCTCTTTGGGCAAACCGCCAAACAGTGGCAAGAAGCTCACCCCGACGCAGGTGGCAACCAGCGCGACCACGCCACGCTGGAACAATTGGTCGTGCTGACCAACCTGGAAAGCCTCAACGCCGTTTTCATCCGCCAGTGCCTGCCCGCCCCGGAGCGCCTGCAAAAGCTCAACGACATCGCCATCACGCAAATGCGCAGTTTGCTGACCGACCACAACATCAAACGGCTTGCGTCATGAGGAACGAGAAAACAAACCTGGTGCCGAAGCTGACGTTTCCGGGTTTTCGAAACGCGGAGGCATGGAATGGCGAACAGGCTGGGCCGCACGATTGACCCGGGGCGCACAGCAGCCGCCGCACCGGTATGCCGCCGGCACGCAAATAGGACGCCGGCTTACTTTCTCCGCGCGGTGCCGCCCGCGCGATAGTAGACTGCGGACATTGCGGGTGCGAAAGGCCTTCGTGCAACTCTGTTTCCCAGTCACCACGGGCTGTGCCCGCCGGCTCTGCCGGACCTTGCTGTCCTGCCTGCTGGCGTCGGCGGCCGTTGGCGTGGCGGCGGCGCCAGCCTGTACGCAGCTGGTGGCGACCGGCAATCCCGAGTACCCGCCCTACCTGTGGCGTGACACCGCCGACAACGCCCGCCTGATCGGTGCCAATGCCGACCTGATGCAGATGGTGGCCAAGGAAATCGGCATTCCGATCGAGGTGCGTTATGCCGGCCCCTGGGCGCGGGTGCAGGAAGAGGCCCGCATGGGCCGCGTCGACCTGATCGCCGGCGCGTTCTTCACGGTCGAGCGGCTCGACTATCTCGACTATGTCTATCCCGCCTTCATCGAGACCCGCTCCGTGATCTGGAGCCGCCAGGGGGCGCCGTTGCACTACAAGCGCTGGGCGGACCTGAAGGGCCTGGCCGGGCTCACGGTGATCAACAACAGCTTCGGCGAGGATTTCGACCGCTTTGCCAAGAACAACCTGAAGATCGGCACCGTGCCGAGCCTGGAGCAGGCCTTCAAGATGCTGCAGCTCGGCCGCGCCGACTACCTGATCTACGAGGAAGACCCGGGCCTGGCGTACATCGCCAAGCTGGCGCTGAGCGGGCTGCAGACGGTGCAGCCGTCGGTCAGCAACGAAAGCCTGTTCCTGGCGCTGGCACACAAGTCGGCCTGCAATACACCCGAGGTGCGCACGGCTCTTGCTAGAGCCATGTACAAGCTGGGACGCCAGAATGTGGTGAAGAAGATGGTCGACGCCAATATCCAGCTGTGGCGCACGAAGTAGGCCGTCGCCGGATGGCCGTGGCCGATCCGCGTGAACCCGTTGCGCCCCGCCGCTGCGCCGCCCCTGGCGCCCTTCCGCAATCCAATCCCTGACCACTGCGTGCCCAAGTCATCGCTGAGACGAATCATGACCTTGGGCGTCGGCCTCGGTGTGGTGCTGCCGGCGCTGCTGCTGGGCGGCCTGGTACACCGGGACCGCTACGCGCGTGACCTGGCGCTGCACATCCACGAGCCGATGGCGCAGTACACGCAGATGCTTTCGAGCGCGATGGCCATGCCGCTGTGGAACGTCGACAAGGCGGTGGCGCGCCAGCTCGTCGACTCGGTGATGCAGAACCCCGATGTCGTGGAGGTCACCGTCACCGACGAATCCGGTGCGGTTTTCGTGACGGACGAAGACGCCTCGCGCCGCAACGGCGAGGTGCTGAGCCAGCAGGGCGATGTCGTGATGGAGGGGCGCCGTGTCGGGCAGGTGACAGTCTCGCTCAGCACCGACCGCATCCAGGGGCAGTTGAGCGGCGAGTTCCTGCAGCTCGGCCTGGCGCTGCTGGCGCAGGTGGCCCTGTCGTTCCTGCTGGTGTTCCTGCTGCTCGAGCGGCGCGTGGTGCGCCCGCTCTACACGCTGCAGATGGCCACGGCACGGCTGGCGCGCGGCGAACTCGACCAGGCGCTGGCCTGGGCCGGCCGCGACGAGATCGGCAGCCTGGCACAGAGCCTCGACCGCATGCGCGTGTCGCTCGGCGGCCTGATCTCCGAGCGCGACGGGCGCAATGCCGAGCTGCAGAAGGAACTCAACGAGCGGCTGCGGGCCGAGCAGGCGCTGCGCCTGACCGAGGTCAAGTTCAAGGCGATCTTCCATGCCTCGCCGCTGGCGATGACGGTGTCGCGCCACGCGCCCGGCCATGCCATGGTCGACATCAACGACGCCGGCGTGCGCCAGTTCGGTCTGTCGCGCGAGGAGTTGCTCGGCGCCAGCCACAGCCTGCTGTGGCGCTCGCCGCACGACGAGGCCAGCGTGATGGAGACCATCGAGCGGGTGGGCCACATCAAGGGGTACCCCGCCTGGCTGCGGCGCGGCGATGCGCTGGAGGCGCATCGGCTGGGCGGGAGCGCCGAGGTGCCCGCGGACACCGACGCTGGCACGCCCGTGGTGGGCGAGGCGGTGGGCGCGATCCTGTGCGAGATCTCGGGCCGCATGATCGACCTGGGCAGCGAACGGCTGTTCGTGCTCGTGCTCGAAGACGTGACCGAACGCAAGCGTGCCGCCGAGATGATCTGGAACCAGGCCAACTTCGACCGCCTCACCGGGCTGCCGAACCGGCATCTGTTCCAGGACCGGCTGGAGCAGGCGATGGCCGCTGCCGGACGTGACGGCAGTTCGCTGGCGCTGGTGTTCTTCGACCTCGACCTGTTCAAGGAAGTCAATGACACGCTGGGCCACGAGATGGGCGATGTGCTGCTGCAGGAGGCCGCACGGCGCCTGCGCGTCGGCGTGCGGCAGAACGACCTGGTGGCCCGCCTGGGCGGCGACGAGTTCACGCTGATCCTGGGCGGCCTGGCGGAGATTGCCGACGTGCACCACATCGTGCAGAACGCCTTGCACCGGCTGGCCGAGCCGTTCCACCTGGCCGGGCAGCTGGTGCACATCTCCACCAGCGCCGGCATCACCTTCTACCCGCAGGACGCGACCGCGGTCGAAACCCTGCTGAAGAACGCCGACCAGGCCATGTACGCGGCCAAGAGCCAGGGCCGCAACCGCTATGCGGTGTTCACCCCCTCGATGCAGGACGCGGCGCAGAAACGCATGCGCATGGTCAACGATCTGCGCGTGGCCGTCGCCGAGCGGCAGTTCAGCCTGTTCTACCAGCCGATCGTCGATCTGCAGACCGGCCACATCCACAAGGCGGAGGCGCTGATCCGCTGGCGCCATCCTGTCGACGGCCTGGTCAGCCCGGCCGATTTCGTGCCCATCGCCGAAGAGACCGGGATGATCGTCGACATCGGCAACTGGGTGTTCGAGGAGGCGGTGCGCCAGGTGGCCGCCTGGCGCAAGACGCACGACCCGAACTTCCAGGTCAGCGTCAACGTGTCGCCCGTGCAGTTTCGCAACGAAGGCATCGACCGCGCCAGATGGCTGTCGCATCTGGCGGCGGCTGGCCTGCCCGGCGACGCGGTGCTGGTCGAGATCACCGAAGGCCTGCTGATGGACGCCGGGCACAACGTCACCGACCAGCTGCGCGCGCTGCGGCAGGCCGGCATCGGGCTGGCGCTGGACGATTTCGGCACCGGCTACTCGTCGCTGTCGTACCTGAAGAAGTTCGACATCGACATCCTGAAGATCGACCGCGCCTTCGTGCGCAACCTGACCGCCGAATCGGACGACATGGCGCTGTGCAACGTGATGATCGTGATGGCGCACACGCTCGGCCTGAAGGTGGTGGCCGAGGGCGTCGAGACCCAGGAGCAGTGCGACCTGCTGGCCACCGCCGGCTGCGACTACGGCCAGGGTTATCTGTTTGCGCGGCCGGTGCCGGCGGCGGAGATGCGCATGTCGTCGCCGGCGCCGACCACCGATACTGCGACCGTGACCGCTTAGTTGCTTCCGGGCGCCTGGTGCGCTCGTTTTTCTTCTCCCCACATGACCCAGACCCCACCCACACTCGAAATGCTGCCGCGCGACCTGTCGGCCTACCGCGCAGGCAACACCGGCATTGACTACGTGCACCGCTTCGCATCCGGCCAGCCAGGCCCGCATGTGCTGATCAATGCCTTGACGCACGGCAACGAGATCTGCGGCATGGCCGCTGCCACGCATCTGCTCGACACCGGCGTGCGCCCGAAGATCGGCACGCTGACCATCAGCTTCGCCAACGTCGCGGCCTACGAATCGTTCGATGCCGGCAAACCCTTCGACAGCCGGCAGCTGGTACACAACCTCAACCGCATCTGGTCGCCCGAATGGCTGGATGGCCCCGAGGACAGCCCCGAGCTGCGCCGCGCTCGCGAGCTGCGCCCGGTCGTCACCGCGGCCGACCACATCCTCGACATCCACTCGACCAGCCAGGACGTTGTGCCGTTCTGGGTCTATCCGGCGTTCGAGCGCAACGCCGCAGTGGCGCTGGCGATCGGCCGGCCGGCGGTGCACATGGTGATGCCCAGCGGCCTGGGTTCGGGCACGCCGCTGATCCAGCACGGCGCGCACGGCCGGGCCGACAGCGGTGCCGGTGTAGCGATGGTGGTCGAGTGCGGCCAGCACTTCCTGCGCGCGACGTCCGAGCTGGCGACGCAGGTGACACTCGATTTCCTGGCGCACTTCGGCCTGATCGAGCGCGCACCGCAACCCGCGCCCGCACCGCAGCGCCGCTTCGAGCTGCTGCAGACGCACGTGATCAAGACCAGCGGCTTCCAGTTCGTGCGCCCGCTGATCGGCTTCGAGACGTTCGCCAAGGGCGAGCTGATTGCCAGCGACGGCGCCGACGAGATCCGCTCGCCCTGCGACGACTGCACCGTGCTGATGCCGGCGCGCACGGTGATCGTGGGCCGCGAAGCGGTCTATCTGACGAAGCCCATTTGATCCGAATCCGTACGGGCCGCGGCTACAACTCCGACGCGTCTTTCAGCACCCGCGGCTTGAACACCACGTGGATGGTGCAGCGGGCCGCACTGGCCGCCCAGTCGGCCGTGATGTCGGTGTCGTCGCTGACCCAGGCCGCGGCCTGGCGCGACAGGCCGCCGTACAGCGGGTCGCTGGCCCCGGTTTCGGTGCCGTAGCGTTCGCGCATCGCGGCCAGCCAGCCGGCCAGGCCAGTGGAGGCGCCGGCCGCCGAGGCCGTGCAGCCGGCTTCATCGCCCTCGTGCAGCTGCTCGATGCGTTGCAGCCTGCCGCTCTTGAAATAGAAGGTCGTGCTGAAACGCAGGCCGGCCACCGGCGCATCGGCCAGGGTCCACAGGCCGCGTTCGCCGCGCGGGCCGCGTGCCGGCGCGTGGGCGCGCTGCAGGGCGGGCAGGGCGTTGCGCAGCTCGGCCTCGCTCATGCCGAAGTCCGCGTTCGGCCATGGCATCGCCGCCTGCGCCGCACCGCACAAGGCCGCGGCCAGCAGGGCGGCAAGGGCCGGTGGTTCAGGCCGCCAGCGTCGCATTCTGCGGAAACATGAAGCGGCGCGCTTCGTCGTCCATCTCGGCCTTGAACTTGAACTTGTCCTTCAACGCATTCACGCGCTGGGCTGCAGGCCGGGCGCTGATCTCGTCGAGGTGGCGCTTCAGGTGCGGCAACTGGTCGAACGCGTCGTCGGCAATCACGTACGGCACCATCCGCGACCAGCCCCAGACCGCCATGTCGACCAGCGTGTAGGTGTCGCCCAGCATGTAGCGGCCCTGCGCGAGGCGGTCGTTCAGCAGGCCGTAGTGGCGTCTGGCCTCGTACACGTAGCGGTTCTTCGCATACGGGGTGTCGGGCGCAGCATGGCGGAAGTGCACCGACTGGCCGGAGAACGGGCCGACACCGCTGGCCACGAACAGCAGCCACGACAGCATCTGGGCGCGTGCGGCGGGCGTGTTCTCGGGCAGGAACTGGCCACTCTTCTCGGCCAGATACAGCAGGATGGCATTGCTGTCGAACATCGTGACGTCGCCGTCGACGATCGCCGGCACCTTGCCGTTCGGGTTGATCTTGAGGAAGTCGGGCGCGAACTGTTCGCCCTTGCGCGTGTCGACCGGGATCGGCTCGTAAGGCAGGCCGGCTTCTTCGAGGAACAGCGCAACCTTGACCGGGTTGGGCGCGTGGTTGAAGTAGAACTTGATCATGGGGTCTCCTGCCGTGGTGCGGGCGAAAAAACCGCCAGTATCGCAGGGCGGCGGTGGGTAGCCGCGGGCGCTCAGGGGCGGACCGCCGGCGTCTCCAGCGGCATGCCGCGCGCGCGTTCGGCCAGGTACAGCGCAAGCTCGACCAGCTCGGGGGCATTGAACGGTGGAGGCTCGGCACGCACGCCGCTGATGCAGTTGCGCAGCCGCCGCTGGAGCGAGCCCATGCCCTGCCATTCGAGGCGGTAGATCGGATAGCCGGTGGCGTGGCCTTGCGGGATCACGCTGCCGGCCAGGCGCTGGCCGGCGTTGGCATCGTGGCACTGCGCGCACGACAGGTCGATCTGGCCGATGCGCCGTTCGAACGCCTGCTGGCCGCGCGCGACGAACGGCGCCAGCCGTGCATCGGCCGGCGGTGCGATCGGCATGCCGCGCGACTGCAGCGCCACGTAGCTCTCCAGGCTCAGCAGCTCCTGGCTCTCGGGCGGGAAGGGCGCAGCCTGCAGGTGCCGTACGCGGCACTGGTTGATGCGCTGGCCCAGGTCGACGGGGCGCTTGAGCAGCGCGTCGAAGGCCGGGTAGCGGGCCGCGACCCCGCGCATGCTGCTGGCTGCCGCCGCATGGCAGGCTACGCAGGCCTTCTGGCTCTGGCCGGCCGCCTGCTGCCACAACGCCGCGCCGTCCTGCACCCACAGCATCGCCGGGTTCAGCTGGTCGTCGCGCTGCATCGCCTGGGTGTCGGCGCGCATGAAGCTGCTGCCCGAGCGGCGTGTGTCGGCGGCGCCCTGCGCGAAGAGGCTGCCCGCACCGAGCAGCAGCCATGCCGCCGCGCAGCCTGCGCGCGCGGCGCGGCGCCAGGCCTGCGTGCGTGTCATGGTCGGGTCAGGTCAGGTCGTGAGCTTCAGGCCACGGTGATCGGCACCGTCTCGGTCTGCGCGAAGCCGTGGTCGCCTTCCCACTGGAACACCAGCGAGCCGCTGGCCGATGCGGTCACGCAGAACGCCACGTAGGGATTGGCGGCCACGGCCGAGAACAGCTCGGCGCTGAACACCAGCTCGCCGTTGTAGCGGCAGCTGAGGCGGCGCAGGATGTCGCGCGGCACCAGCTGGCCGACGGCGTCGGGGCGAAAGCCGGTTTCCATCGGATGCGCGATCGTCGTGCGGATCTCGATCACCTCGCCGCGCCGAGGCGACGGGGGCACGTGGATCAGGGTTCTGGCCATGTCAGGCCTCGCCTTCGATGCAGGCGGCAAGCGTCACCACCACGTCGACCGTGTGCGACCAGAAGCTGCCGTCGCTCATCTGCGCCACGGCCACCAGCTTCTGCGAGGTCGCGAGCCGGATGCGGGTCGACGCACTGGCCCGGCCGGACAGCGGGCCGAAGGCGAACTTCGCGACATCGCGCTGTGGGTTCTTCTCGTTGAACACGGCGATCGTCTTCACGTGGTCGGCCGCTGTCATCGGGCTCTCTGCGGTGACGGTGATCGGCACCGTGTTGCCGTTGTCGACCAGAGTCGACACGTCGAGCCTGACCTTGCCGGGCCGCACCGCGGCACCGCCGGCAAAGGTGGCGATGGCCGTGGCCAGGTCGTCGGTGGCGGCAGCACCGGGCCGCACGACCAGCCAGGCGCCGACGCCGAGGCCTGCACCCAGCAGACGACGGCGGGTGCCGGCAAAGGCGATGGAAGATGGATCAGTCGACAGCATGGCCACAGTATCGGGGTAGGCCCTTTTCCAGCGCTAGCGCAGGGTGTTCAAGTAGGCCACCACATCCTCGATCTGCTGCGCGCTGAGCAGCGGCTTGTCGCGCCAGGCGGCGCCGACCTGCTGCAGACCTTCGGTGCGGTAGTACGAGGGCATGATGGTCGCGGGTTGCAGCCGCCGTGCGTCGGCCAGCCGCAGCCGCAGCTGACCCGCTGTCCAGCGACTGCCGGCGCCCGCGAGATCGGGCGCCAGGTTGCCCTGGAAGCGTTCTTCGGGAAGGGGGCCGGTATGGCACAGCAGGCACAGGCCGAGTTGCCGGTTGGCGACGATCGCCCGGCCCCGGGCCGCATCGCCGGCCGCGCCGGCCAGCGGCGAAGGGATCGCATCGCCGACCACGGCGTAGGGCACGACGGCGCTCGCTTGCGCATCGGCCTGGCCCTGCACCGGCACCTGCGCCTGGGCTGACGACCACCATGCGCAGCAGCCGAGCAGGGCGATGGACCATCGGCTTGCCGCCCTCCGCACGCAGCTGGTTCCTCAGGCCTTCTTCAGGCTGTGGTTCTTCAGCGGCAGGTCGCGGATGCGTTTGCCGGTGGCCGCGAAGATCGCATTCAGCACGGCCGGCGCCGCCACCGCGATCGTCGGTTCCCCCACGCCGCCCCAGAAACCGCCCGACGGCATCGCGATGGTCTCGACGGCCGGCATCTCGTCCATCTTCAGCACCGGGTAGGTGCTGAAGTTGTCCTGCTCGATGCGCCCGTCCTTCACCGTGCATTCGCCGTACAGCGCGGCCGACAGGCCATAGGCGAACGAGCCTTCGACCTGGGCCTCGATCTGCTGCGGGTTGACCGCGTGGCCGGGGTCGGTGGCGGCGACGATGCGGTGGATCTTCAGCACCCCGTCGTCGCTGACCGAAACCTCGGCGCAGGCCGCGACGTAGCTGCCGAAACCCATGGTCTGCGCCAGCCCGCGAAACACGCCCTTGGGTGCGGGCTTGCCCCAGCCGCCACGCTCGGCCGCCATGTTGAGCACGGCCAGATGCTTGGGATGGTTGCCCATCAGCTTGCGGCGGAACGCCAGCGCATCCTGTCCCGTCGCATGGGCCACTTCGTCGATGAAGCACTCCAGGTAGACCGTGTTCTGGTTCAGGTTCACACCGCGCCAGAAGCCGGGCGGCACATGCGGGTTGCGCATCGCGTGGTCGACCAGCAGGTTCGGAAAGCCGTAGCCGATCGAGGCTTCGGGGCCGGGCGGGTTCAGGCCCTGGAACGTGGCCGGGTCTCGGCCACCCTGCAGGCTCTGCGGCGCGATGCCGGCCAGGATCGACTGGCCCGAGATCCGCATGTGGAATGCGGTCACGTTGCCCTGCGCATCGAGCCCGGCGCGCAGTTTGCACTGCGTGACCGGGTGGTAGCGGCCGTGCAGCATGTCTTCCTCGCGCGACCAGATCAGCTTGATCGGTGTGCCCGGCATCTGCTTGGCGATCGCCACCACCTGGGTCACCCAATCGTGCACGGCGCCGCGCCGGCCGAAGCCGCCGCCCAGGTGCAGCTTGTAGACCTCGCATTTCGCGGGCGGCAGGCCGGCGGCCTCTGCGGCGGCGGCCAGCGCGGCCTCGCCGTTCTGCGTCGGCGTCCAGACCTCGCAGCGCTCTGGCGTCCAGCGCGCGGTGGCGTTCATCGTCTCCATCGTCGCGTGGTTCTGGTGCGGGAACGAGTACACCGCCTCGATCTTGCGCGTCGCGGCCGCCAGCGCCGCACGGGCGTCGCCGTTGCTGTTGCCGACGAAGGCTTCGGGCGCATCGAGCCCGGCTTTCATGATCTCGGCGAACGAGGCGCTCGAGAACTTCTCGTTCGGCCCGTTGTCCCATTCGATCGGCAGCGCCTCGATGGCGCTCTTGGCGCGCCACCAGGTGTCGGCGATCACGGCCACCGCGCTGTCGCCCACGCGCACGACTCGTCTGATGCCGGGCCGCTTCTCGATCGCGGCGGCATCGAAGCTCTTCAGCTTGCCGCCGAACACCGGGCAATCCTTGATGGCGGCGTTCAGCATGCCGGGCATCTTCAGGTCCATGCCGTAGATCTGGCGGCCGGTGGTCTTGTCGACCGTGTCGAGCCGGGCCAGCCGCTTGCCGAGGATCTTCCAGTCCTTCGGATCCTTCAAGGCCACATTGGTGGGCGGCGCGATCTTGGCGGCGGCGGCCGCGACCTTGCCGTAGGTCGTGGTGCGGCCGCTCGGTGTGTGGGTGATCACGCTGCTGGCAGCGCGGCATTCGGTGGCCGGCACCTTCCACTCGTCGGCGGCGGCCTGCACCAGCATCGTGCGGGCGGCGGCACCGCCCTTGCGCACGTAGTCGTGCGACTCGCGGATGCCGCGGCTGCCGCCGGTCGAGAAGTTGCCCCAGGCGCGGTTGCGTGCCAGGTTCTGGCCCGGCGTCGGGTATTCGGTCGTGACCTTGGCCCAGTTGCAGTCGAGCTCTTCGGCCGCCAGCTGGGCCAGGCCGGTCAGCGTGCCCTGGCCCATCTCGGAGCGGGCGATGCGGATCACCACCGTGTCGTCGGGCTTGACCACGACCCAGGCGTTGACCTCGGGCGCCATGGCCGGCTGGGCCTGGCCGCTGCGCGGAATGTGGAAGCCGACCACCAGCGCACCGGCAGCGGCGGTCGAGCCGATGAAACGTCGGCGGCTCAGGCGGATCGGGGGGAGGGTGTCCAGTACGGCGCTCATGGCTGAACCTCCGTGCTGCGCACTGCGGTGCGAGCTTGCTTGGGGCGGCCCGGCGCGGCGCTCATGTCACGCTCCCGTCGGCGTGCTGGATCGCCAGCGCCGCGCTCTTGGTGTCGCCGCCCTTGGCCACGACATGGATCGCCTTGCGCACGCGGTTGTACGTGCCGCAGCGGCAGATGTTGGTGATCGCCTCGTTGATGTCGATGTCGGTGGGCTGCGGTTTGGTCTTGAGCAGCGCGCTGACCGCCATGATCATGCCGCTCTGGCAGAAGCCGCACTGCGGCACGTCAAGTGCCGCCCAGGCCTTCTGCACCGGGTGCGAACCATCGGGCGACAGGCCTTCGATGGTGACGATCTTTTCCTGCGGCTCGATGGTGGACACCGGCCGCACGCAGCTGCGGGTGGCCACGCCGTCCAGGTGCACGGTGCAGGCACCGCAGGCGGCGATGCCGCAGCCGTATTTGGTGCCGGTCAGACCGAGCTGTTCGCGCAACACCCAGAGCAGAGGCGTGTCGTCCTCCACTTCGAATTCGCGCACCACGCCATTCACGTTCAGTTTTGCCATCGGGGGACTCCGTTCTGCTCTTCTTGGAAACACTGCAAAGCGCTCGGATGCTACGTCCACGCACCACGGCACGCATCTGGGGTTTGCGATCAGTTGAACATATCGCCCGTCAGGTGTCATATCCCGTATGCGCAGAGGGGCTAAAGTCCCGTTGCTCCCCGATCCCTTTTCCCGACCGCGAGGTGTCCCACCATGCAAAAGTCGCCCACGACGGACCGCCGCCAGCTGCTGCGCCTGGCCGCCGCCAGCGCCACCACGCTGTGGCTGCCGCGCAGCGCCTGGAGCCAGCCGCGCTTCGCCAGCAACCCGTTCACGCTGGGGGTCGCCAGCGGCTCGCCCGCGCACGATTCGGTGGTGTTGTGGACCCGGCTGATCGTGCCCGGCCTGTTCGGATCCGGTCTGGGCAAGGATGCGGTGACGGTGCGCTGGGAGGTGGCGCACGATGAGCAGTTCGCCCGCATCGCGCAGAGCGGGCAGGCGCAGGCGCTGGCCGAACTCGCGCACACGGTGCATGCCGAGGTGCATGGGCTGGAGCCCGACCGCTGGTACTTCTACCGTTTCATGGCCGGCGATGCGGTGAGCCCGGTCGGCCGTACCCGCACACTGCCCGCCGTCGATGCGGCCGTGGCGCGGCTGCGCCTGGCCTATGCGTCCTGCCAGCGCTGGGACCATGGCTACTTCAGCGCCTACCGCCACATGCGCGAGGAAAACCTCGACCTGGTGGTGTTCCTGGGCGACTACATCTACGAATACGCGAACGCGCAGAACGCGGTGCGCGTGCCCTCGGGCGGCTGGGTGCTGACGCTCGACGACTACCGGCAACGCTACGCGCTGCACAAGAGCGAGGTGGACCTGCAGCGCATGCACGCGGCCTGCCCCTGGCTCGTGACCTGGGACGACCACGAGGTGCAGAACGACTACGCAGGCACGCACATCGGCCAGGGCGGCCCCGACGTCGTCGACTTCGCCGCGCGCCGGGCCGCGGCTTACCAGGCGTTCTACGAACACATGCCGCTGCGGGCGTCGGTGCTGGCGCAGGCGCTGGGCGGCCTGGCGCGTGGCGCCGAGATGCGGATCCACACCCGTGTGGCCTACGGGCAGCTGGCGTCGCTGTACCTGCTGGACGCGCGACAGTACAAGGACGCGCTGGTCTGCACGCCGGGCGGGCGCCCGGGGTCGGGTACGGTCCAGCCCGAAGCCTGTGCCGCCTGGGCCGACCCGCGGCGCAGCATGCTCGGCGCCGCGCAGGAGCAGTGGCTGGATGGCGAATTCGCGCGCACGCCCGCCGCCGGCTGGAACGTGATCGCCCAGCAGAGCCTGCTGGGGCAACGCGACTTCAAGAGCGGGCCGGGCCAGGCATTCTGGAACGACGGCTGGGACGGCTATGCCGCCGCGCGCAGGCGCCTGACCGATTCCATGCAGAAGAACCGCCTGGGCAATCCCGTGCTGCTGGGCGGCGACGTGCACGAGAACTGGGTCGGCCACGTGAAGGCCGACTATGCCGACGCGGCCAGCGCGAGCCTGGGCGTGGAGTTCTGCGGCACCAGCATCACGTCGCGCGCCAACGCCAACCCGCGCACCGCGGAATACCTGGCGGAGAACCCGCACTTCGTGTTTGCCAACGCCGAGCGGCGCGGCTATGGGGTGGTGGAGTTCACGCCAACGCAGCTGACCACGCGCCTGCGTGTGCTGGACGACGCGACCCGCCGCGATACCCAGGTCGAGACCCTGGCGACCTTTGCCGTGCAGGCCGGACGGGCGGTGGTCGAGCGGACCTGACGCTTGTGCCGCCTGCCCTTGGCGGCCACGGCCGTCGGGGCGCTGTTCCCGGCAGCTTCAGTCGCGCGCGCGGCGCCGCTTCTCGGTGCGGTGCTCGGCCACGAGTTCGACCTGACCGTTCGCGTTCTGGCGTTCCAGCCGCACGTTGAAACCCCACAGATAGGCCATGTGTTCGAGCATCGTCGCGCTGGACTCGCCCAGAGGCCGGCGCTGGTGGCTGAAGTGGCGCAAGGTCAGCGAGCGGT
The DNA here is from genome assembly GCA_965279475.1 of Pseudorhodoferax sp. Taxonomy (GTDB): domain Bacteria; phylum Pseudomonadota; class Gammaproteobacteria; order Burkholderiales; family Burkholderiaceae_C; genus Pseudorhodoferax. The sequence goes on along the minus strand of CBDIIA010000003.1, from coordinate 3,409,883 downwards.
CGCCGCGCAGGTCGACGTTCCAGACCTGGATGTTGGGCTCGCGGCTGCCCAGGTCGTACTGCTCGGACAACTGGCGGCGCAGCGCGCGGTAGCCGTTCTCGTCATGGATCGCCTGGATCTGCAGCTTGCTGCGCGCATCGTCGTCGAGCACCGAGAACAGGCGGAAGTCGCGCATCAGCTTGGGCGACAGGTACTGCGCGACGAAACTCTCGTCCTTGAAGTTCTGCATCGCGAAGTCGAAGGTCTTGCGCCAGTCGGAGCCCGCGATCTCGGGGAACCAGCTGCGGTCTTCGGCGGTCGGCTCCTCGCAGATGCGGCGGATGTCGCGCCACATCGCAAAGCCCAGCGCATACGGGTTGATGCCCGAGAAGTGCGGGCTGTTGTAGGGCGGCTGGTAGACCACGTTGGTGTGCGACTGCAGGAACTCCATCATGAATCCGTCGGACAGCTGTCCTTCGTCGTACAGCGTGTTGAGGATGGTGTAGTGCCAGTAGGTGGCCCAGCCTTCGTTCATCACCTGGGTCTGGCGCTGCGGATAGAAGTACTGGCCGACCTTGCGCACGATGCGCACCACCTCGCGCTGCCACGGGTCGAGCAGCGGCGCATTCTTCTCGACGAAGTACAGCAGGTTTTCCTCGGGCTCCTTCGGAAAGCGCGACTCCTCCTTGCGCTCTTCGGCCTCGGCGCGCGGCGGCAGCGTGCGCCACAGGTCGTTGACCTGGGCCTGCAGGTATTCCTCGCGTTCCTTCTGGCGCAGCGTCTCTTTCTCGAGCGACAGCCGGGGCGAGCGCTTGTAGCGGTCGACTCCCACGTTGGTCAACGCGTGGCAGGCATCGATCAACCGCTCGACGGCTTCGACGCCATGGCGCTCTTCGCACTGGGCGATGTAGTTCTTGGCGAACACCAGGTAGTCGACGATGGCGTCCGCGCTGGTCCACTGCTTGAACAGGTGGTTGCCCTTGAAGAACGAGTTGTGGCCGTAGGCCGCGTGTGCGATCACCAGTGCCTGCATCGGCAGGGTGTTCTCGTCCATCAGGTAGGCGATGCACGGGTTGGAGTTGATGACGATCTCGTAGGCCAGCCCCATCTGCCCGCGCTTGTAGCGGTTCTCGGTCGCGAGGAAGTGCTTGCCGAAGGACCAGTGGTGGTAGTAGACCGGCATGCCGATCGAGGCGTAGGCATCCATCATCTGCTCGGCGCTGATCACTTCGAGCTGGTGCGGATAGCAGTCGAGGCCGTAGCTGCGCGCGACGCGGCCGATGGCCTCGTCGTACTGTTCGATGGCTTCGAACGTCCATTCGGAGCCGGCTGGTAGAGCGTTGGAGATGGCGTTGGCGGACATGGTCACCTCGTGGATGCGGAACGCTGGGTGGGGCGCGCGGGCAGTCGGGCCATCGTGGAGGTCAGGCCCTGCGCTTGAAGAGTTCGCGGAACACCGGGTAGATGTCGGCCACCGTCGAGATGCGCTGCATCGCGAACCGGCCGGCATGGCCTTCCTGCAGTTTTTCGTATTCTTCCCACAGGTTCTGCGGCGGGCCGTCGGTGATCTCGATGTAGGCGAAGTACTGCGTGAGCGCCAGGATCTTCGACTCCAGCAGGTCCTTGCAGCGCGGCGAGTCGTCGTGCCAGTTGTCGCCGTCGGACGCTTGTGCACCGTAGATGTTCCACAGCCCGCTGGGGTAGCGCGCGGTGATGACCTCGTGCATCAGCGTGAGCGCGCTCGACACCACGGTGCCGCCGGACTCGCGCGAGGTGAAGAAGTCGTCCTCGTCGACCTCGCTGGCCACCGTGTGGTGGCGGATGAAGACGACCTCGATGTGCTCGTAGTTCCGCGTCAGGAACAGGTAGAGCAGCATGAAGAAACGCTTGGCGATGTTCTTGCGGCCTTCGTCCATCGAGCCCGACACGTCGAGCAGGCAGAACATCACTGCCTGCGTGGACGGTTGCGGCACCCGTACGCGGTTGTTGTAGCGCAGGTCGAAGGTGTCGACGAAGGGGATGGCCTCGATCTTCGCGCGGATCTTGGTGATCTCGCGTTTGACGCGCTCGACCTCGGGATCGGTCTCCGGCAAGGTCTTGCGCAGCTCCTCGAGTTCCTTCTCGAGCGCGCGGATCTGCGACGCGTAAGGCCCGCCGATCGCGATGCGCCGGCCGGCGGCGCCGCGCATCGTGCGGCTCAGGTTCACGTTGGTCGGCACACCGCTCTGCACGAAGCCCGCGCGCTGGCGCTTGTACTGCTCGATGCGCGCGAGCTGCGCCTTCACCAGGTTGGGCAGCGCCATCTCGTCAAAGAAGATGTCGAGGAACTCGTCCTTGGTCAGCGTGAAGACGAAGTCGTCGAGACTTTCGCCCTCCTTGCCCGCCTGACCCTTGCCGCCGCCGCTGCCCCCGCCGCCCTTGGGACGGTCGACCTGGTCACCGCTGTTGAAGCGGTCGTTGCCGGGCCGCACCGCATCCCACACGCCGCCATGCCCATGCTCGAACTGCGGCTCGTCGATGTCCTTGCCGGGGATGCCGATCTTCTCGCCGTCGTCGAGATCGCGCACACCGCGCTTGTTGATCGCATCGGCCACCGCCTTGCGGATCTGGCCCTTGAAGCGCTGGATGAACCGGCTGCGGTTGACGGAACTCTTGTTCTTGCTGTCGTAGCGCCGGTCGACGATGCGCACGGTCATGTAGTTCCTCCGCTCCTGTCGGCCTTCACGAAGACTTGCGCACCCGCAGATACCACTCGCAGAGCAGGCGGACCTGCTTCTCGGTGTAGCCCTTGGTGATCATGCGGTTGACGAAATCCTGGTGCTTCTTCTGCTCGTCGCCGCTGGCCTTGGCGTTGAACGAGATCACGGGCAGCAGCTCTTCGGTGTTGGAGAACATCTTCTTCTCGATCACGGCACGCAGCTTCTCGTACGAGGTCCAGCCCGGGTTCTTGCCGTCCTGCCGCGCACGGGCGCGCAGCACGAAGTTGACCACCTCGTTGCGGAAGTCCTTCGGGTTCGAGATGCCGGCGGGCTTCTCGATCTTCTCGAGCTCGTCGTTCAGCGCGCTGCGGTCCAGGATCTCGCCGGTGTTGGGGTCGCGGAACTCCTGGTCCTGGATCCAGAAGTCGGCATAGACCACGTAGCGGTCGAAGATGTTCTGGCCGTACTCGGAGTAGCTCTCCAGGTACGAGGTCTGGATCTCCTTGCCGATGAACTCGGCGTAGCGCGGCGACAGGTATTCCTTGATGTAGCGCAGGTACTTCTCGCCGACCTCGGGCGGAAACTGCTCCTGCTCGATCTGCTGCTCCAGCACGTACATCAGGTGCACCGGATTGGCCGCCACTTCGCGGTGGTCGAAGTTGAACACGCGCGACAGGATCTTGAACGCGAACCGAGTGGACAGGCCGTTCATGCCTTCGTCGACACCGGCGAAATCGCGGTACTCCTGGAAGCTCTTGGCGCGCGGGTCGGTGTCCTTCAGGTTCTCGCCGTCGTAGACGCGCATCTTCGAGAACATGCTGGAGTTCTCGGGTTCCTTCAGCCGCGACAGCACCGAGAACTGCGCCAGCATCTTCAGGGTGTCGGGCGCGCAGGGCGCCTGCGACAACGACGAGTTGGTGACCAGCTTCTCGTAGATGTGGATCTCGTCGGACACACGCAGGCAGTACGGCACCTTGACGATGTAGATCCGGTCAAGGAAGGCTTCGTTGTTGCGGTTGTTGCGGAACGCCTGCCACTCGGCTTCGTTCGAGTGCGCGAGGATCAGGCCGTCGAACGGGATCGCACCAAAGCCTTCGGTGCCCTTGTAGTTGCCTTCCTGCGTGGCGGTCAGCAACGGGTGCAGCACCTTGATGGGCGCCTTGAACATTTCGACGAACTCGAGAATGCCGCGGTTCGACAGGCACAGGCCGCCGGAGTACGAGTACGCATCGGGGTCGTCCTGCGAATAGGTCTCGAGCTTGCGGATGTCGATCTTGCCGACCAGCGACGAGATGTCCTGGTTGTTCTCGTCGCCGGGCTCGGTCTTCGATACCGCGATCTGCGACAGCACCGAAGGCCGGATCTTCACGACCTTGAACTTGGTGATGTCACCATTGAACTCGTGCAGGCGCTTGACTGCCCAGGGGCTCATGATGGTCGACAGATAACGGCGTGGAATGCCGTAGTCGTCTTCGAGGATCTGCGCGTCTTCGGCGGGATTGAACAGGCCGAGCGGGGACTCGTGCACCGGTGAGCCCTTGATCGCATAGAAGGGCACCTTCTCAATCAGGTACTTGAGCTTCTCGGCCAACGAAGACTTGCCGCCGCCGACCGGCCCGAGCAGGTACAGCACCTGCTTCTTTTCTTCGAGGCCCTGGGCTGCGTGGCGGAAGTACGAGACGATGCTCTCGATCACTTCCTCCATGCCATAGAGATCCTTGAAGGCGGGATAGACCCGGATCATCTTGTTGGCGAAGATGCGAGAGAGACGGGGATCGGTGCGCGTGTCGACCAGTTCCGATTCGCCGATCGCGATCAACATGCGCTCGGCCACGCTGGCGTAGGCGGTGGCATCGCGCTTGCACAGTTCCAGGTATTCCTGGACCGACATTTCCTCTTCTTGAGCCGCTTCAAAACGGTCTTGGTAACGGGCAAAGATCGACATCGTTTCTCCTTGTGAGTGAATACAGTTGTCTACGCTTTGAAGCGCGTTTCTCAGAATCGTTTAACGATCATAGTCCTTCCATGTTGACACGCCACAACAATTCTCTGGCCCTCGTGGAGGACTTCCAACAGCTGTCCCCGGGGCTCGCGCCGGCGCCTTATGATGGCTCTCCGAGTGCGTGGGCGCAGCGTGGTCCGCGCGGCTGTGGCGAATGTAAAGAGTGGCCCGCTGCACTCAACGCGATGCGTCGCCTGCGATGAAGTACGGGGCCCAGAAGTAAGGGTGCCGGTACAGCGCGCCGAGCTTGCCGGCCAGCATGTCGCGCTGGCTGCGCGCCAGCGCTTCGGCCTTCGACAAGGCCGGGTCCTGTGCAAGGGCCACGAAGGTGCGGGTCGTCAGTTCCTTCGCAGACTGCGACTCCACCGCCCACTGCGTGGCCAGCAGGCTGCGCGCACCCGATGCGAAGAAGCCGCGCAGCAGAGCCGACATCGCATCGCCCGCCGCGCCGCTCGCATATCCGGTGTTGCAGGCCGACAGCACGACCCAGTCGGCATCGAGGCGCAGGCCCACGATATCGTCGATGGTCAACACGGAATCCAGCAAGCCCTGGCCTTCGTACGACAGCGCCAGGCCGGCCTTCAACAGGCCAGGTACCTCGCCCGGGAGCAGGCCGTGGGTGGCAAAGGCAATGACCCGCGCATCGGACAGGTTCTGCTGCAGCACGCGGCTGCGCGAGGCCTGCACGCCATGCAGCACGCTGGCTGCATCGGCATGGAGCGCGGTGCCGATGGCGCGTGCCTCGTCCAGCGTCTCCGGCAGCGGGGTGATGCTGCGGTAATCGAAGGCAGGCTGCCGGTAGGCCTCCGGCTTCACCGCGCGCGGGTGGACCTTGCGCAGGCTCGGCGTCGCATCGGACGCGGCCTGCTGGCCGTTGAAGCTGGGATCGGCAAAGGCGAGAAACGGACTGCGCGCCTTCGACGGGTTTTGCCCGCGCGCAAGGATCAGCGACGAGCCGCTCGGCATCTGCACCGGCGTGACCTGGTTCACCCACCACGCGGCCTGTTCGATCGACGTGGCGGGCTGTGTCGTCAGCACGTTCCACGGCAGGTTGCTCAGCATGCCGCCGGCACCGATGTAGACGGTGCGTGTACTGCCCAATGCCTGCTGCAGTGGCGCGACCCAGGCGCGGAACAGCGCATGGCTGGCCGCGAGGTCGAAACCCGCGGCATCGTCAGAGCGTTCGGGTGGCAGGCCGGCGTCGAACAGCGCGCGCAGGGCCGCGATGGTCTGGCGTGCATCGGCGCGGGTCGTTGCGATGCGCCGGACCTGCAGGCCGCCACCCGGCTGCACCAGGAACGCGTAGCCGCTGTAAGGACCGGCATAGAAGTTGACGTAGGCCTCGCCGCTGCGCAGCGCCGCACCGATGGCGGCCGCCGTGGGAATCTTCGGGCTGATGAGTTCGCGGTAGATGGGAAACTGGCTCGCGATCTGGCGGCGCAGCTCGATCAGCCTGGCGCTATGGGCCGCATACGTCCTTTCTTTTTCGGCGGCTTCGGCGGCCCTGCGTTTTTGCACCCGCTCGTCCTGCTCACCCTGCCGTGCGGCACGCTCGATGCGTTCGGTGGCGGTGGCGAATGCGCGCCGGCTGGTGGCTTGCTCGAAACGCAGCACCTGCTCCTGTTCGACCAGGTCGCGCAGTTTCGGGTCCGCGGCCGCAAGCCGGGCTGCACCATCGGCCAGAGCACCTTGCGACGAACTCGTGCGCAGCAGCTCCGCCACCCGGAACGCGAGTGCGGCGCTGGCCGGAGCGGGCGGCTGGCCGTCGGCCGGAATCAGATAGTCGAGGATCTTCGCCAGCGCGCCTTCTTCGACATAGGAGCCACGGTAGTTGGTGTCCACCCAGTCGTTGTCGGCACTGGCCAGGCGTGCGACGAAACGTTCGATCTCGGCATCGGACACCCGCGTGGCCGGGTCGTTCAGCTTGTAGAGCAACTGCAGCGCGGCCTGGTACTTGTAGAACGGGCTTTCGGAACCTTGCCGGCGCAGGTTGGACGCCATCACCTCTTCGATGCGAAGACTCGCCGCCGACCAGGCCCCGCGCGCGGCGAGGATCAGCGAATCGGCTTCGGACGGCGCCACGCTGCTGGCCAGTATCGCGTTGCCGGCGCGTCCCAGCTCCAGCAGCCGCGCGTCTTCCTGGTAGTCGCCGATGCGGCCCATCGCCAGCGCGACCATCAGGCGCATGCGCCGCGACATGCCGAGGCCGAGGTCCTGATCCTGCGCACCAGCACGCTGGTAGCCGGCAATCGCGGCGTCGATGGCGGCCAGCGCCGCATCGTAGTCGTCGTGCGACGACAGCGCGATCGCCAGCGCATGCTGGATCGACGCCTGCTGGTACGGGCGCGCCCGCAGGTCGGGCCGGGTGGCGATGCGCTGCTGGATGGCGGTGACGTAGCTCAGCGCCTCGTCGCGGCGGTTGTTCTGCACCAGGATGCGCACGTAGTTCTGCACGTTGTCGAGCAGCTCGTTGGCCGCAGCGCGCCGGCGCTTCTCGCTCAGCGTGGCGTCGTTGAAGTTGGCCCAGGCCAAGTCGGCGCGCTCGCGCGATTTCGCCAGTGCCACGTCGTGCCGGCCGGTGGACCGCCGCGCGATCTCGGCCTCGGCGTTGAGGAAGGCATACGAGGGCTCGTTGGGCAGCGTCTCCAGTTCGTCGGGCCGGGTGTCCCTGGCCAATTGCTTCGCGCGCTGCACGGTGCGCTGGCTTTTCGGATAGTCGTGCAGTTGCGCGTAGCTGAAGGCCAGGCCGGACGCGACGAGCGAGCGGCGCCCGGTCGGAACAGCGTTGTCCTCCAGCGTCTCCTCGCGCGACTTCAGGGCTTCGGCCGAGCGAGCGCCGCGGAAATAGGCGGTTGTGATCTCGTTGTGCAAGCGCCAGCGTTCGGCCCCGTCGCGGGCGGCGTCGAGCTGCTGGCGCAAGGCCAGCACCCTGGCGTCCAGCGCGGCCGCGGCGCTGGCTGCGGGTGGCGCGGTCGGAACATTGTCTTCGTCGTCCCCGGCCATCGGCGGCGTCTGTCCGTGCACCCCCGGCGCGAGCAGGAACATCACCAGGATCGAGGTCAGCGCGCGGCGCAGGGCAGGATGCATGCGGGTCTCCGGTACCCGCGCATTCTGGCCGATCGGCCGGCCTGGCGTGCGCGCCTCAGGCGGTCACGACTTCCAGCAGCCGGTCGAGCCCGCCTTCGTCGATCGCGACCATCGCCTGCTCGCGTACCTTGGGTTTGGCGTGGTAGGCGACCGACAGGCCGGCCTCGCCCATCATCGGCAGATCGTTCGCGCCATCGCCCACCGCAATCGTCTGCCGTGGCTCGATGCCCAGCAGCGAGGCGACTTCGAGCAGCGTGCGGCGCTTCTCGGCGCCGTCGCAGATGTCGCCCCAGCTCTGCTGCACCAAGCCGCCGGTCAACAGGCCGTCGGCCTCGGCCAGCAGGTTGGAGCGCGCGAAGTCGATGCCCAGCCGCGCCTTCACGCGGTGGGCAAAAAACGTGAAACCGCCTGAGACCAGCAGCACCTTGAGCCCGGCCGCCTTGCACGCCGCTACCAGCTCGGTGGCACCCGGGTTGAGCCGCAGGCGCTCGTCATAGACCTGCTGCAGGGCCGTGACCGGCACGCCTTGCAACAGGGCGACGCGGCGGCGCAGGCTTTCCTTGAAGTCCTTGATGTCGCCGCGCATCGTCGCCTCGGTGATGGCCGCCACCTCGGCCTTCTTGCCCACCGCATCGGCGATCTCGTCGATGCACTCGATGTTGATCAGCGTGGAGTCCATGTCGAAGGCGATGAGCTTGAAATCGGTCAGGCGCAGGGGTAGTTGGACGTTGCGAAGCACCAGTCCGGGGCTGGTGGAGGAAGGGGATGCGATCTGTGTCATGGGACGGTCGGTGCAGCAACGCTGCGGGGGGACTTTGTGGGTTCAGGCCGCTTCGCGCAGCCAGTTCTCGACGCGCAGCCCGGGCACCTGCAGGAACGCCTCGTCTGCACTGACCAGCGTGGCCTCCAGCGCGATGGCATGGGCCGCGATCAGCGCGTCGTTGGCGCCGATGGAGGTGCCTTGTCGTTCGAGCTGGGCGCGCATGTTCGCATAGGCCGGCGCAACGGTCTGGTCGACGTTGAACACCTCCAGCTTGGACATCTCGACTTCGTAGGCGGCGCGCAGCCGGGCCGACGGGCGCTTGGCCAGGCCGAACAGCAGTTCGCATTGCACGACGATGCTGGTGCACAGCAGCCGCACGCGCTGGGCTTCGATCGCCTCGCGGGCACGTTGCGCGGCCCAGCCGCGCTCGTTGCGCATCAGGTCGCTGACAATGTTGGTGTCCAGCAGGAAGATGCCGCTGTCGCCGCTCATAGAACGATGTCGTCCGGTGGCAGCAGACCCTCGTCCACGTCCGGAAACTCGTCCGTGCAGGGCCCCAGCCTGCCGATTTCGTCCAGTCCCTGCAAGAACGCCTGCGGCGAGCCGCGCGGATAGGCGATCGGAACCGGTTCGATCACCAGGGTGTTGCCGACCTTGCGCATCACGGCCTCGCTGCCCTCGAGCTCGAACTCGCGTGGAATGCGTACGGCCTGGTTCGCACCATTGCGAAACAGCCGGACGGCGCGCGGCGTCGGCTCGACAAGGTAGGAAACGCCGGGTTCAGCGACTTTTTGCATAGGCCTAGCATATGCCTGCTCGTGCCATGCGTCAAGCGGCGTGCCCCGGTCAGGCCGGCGTCGCCGCCGTCACCACCGGCTTGCCCAGGCTGCGCAGCACATCCCGCACCATCTGCGCGCGTTCCTTGGGCTCGGGCAGTTCGCGTTCGATGCGCAGCTTTTCGTTGCCGGCGAGCTTGATGTGCTTGTTCTTCTGGATCAGCTCGATGATGCGCATCGGCTCCACCGGCGGCTGCGGCTTGAAGGTGATGGTGATCACACCGGGCGCCGCGTCGACCTTCACCACGCCGTAAGGCCGGGCGATCACGCGCAGGCGGTGCACATCGATCAGGGTCTGCGCCTGCGGCGGCAGTTTGCCGAAGCGGTCGACGATCTCCTCCAGCAGCGTATCGACCTGTTCGGTGGTCTTGGCGGTGGCCAGCTTCTTGTAGAACGACAACCGCAGGTGCACGTCGCCGCAATAGTCGTCGGGCAACAGCGCCGGCGCGTGCAGGTTGATCTCGGTGGTGACCGACAGCGGGGCCAGCAGATCGGGTTCGACCCCGGCCTTCAGGCAACGCACGGCTTCGCTCAGCATCTCGTTGTACAGCTGGAAGCCGACTTCGAGCATGTTGCCGCTCTGGTTCTCACCCAGCACCTCGCCGGCCCCGCGGATCTCGAGATCGTGCATCGCCAGGTAGAAGCCGCTGCCCAGCTCTTCCATCTGCTGGATGGCTTCCAGCCGCTGGCTGGCCTGCTTGGTCAGGCCCTCGATGTCGGGCACCATCAGGTAGGCATAGGCCTGGTGGTGGCTGCGGCCGACCCGCCCGCGCAGCTGGTGCAGCTGGGCTAGGCCGAACTTGTCGGCGCGGCTCATCACGATGGTGTTGGCGGTCGGCACGTCGATGCCGGTCTCGATGATGGTCGAGCACAGCAGCAGGTTGTAGCGCTGGGCGATGAAGTCGCGCATCACCGCTTCCAGCTGGCGCTCGGGCATCTGGCCGTGGGCCACGGCGATGCGGGCTTCGGGCAACAGTTCATCGAGCTTGGCGCGCCGGTTCTCGATGGTCTCGACCTCGTTGTGCAGGAAATAGACCTGGCCGCCGCGCTTCAACTCGCGCAGCACGGCTTCGCGGATCACGCCGTTGCTCTCGCTGCGCACGAAGGTCTTGATCGCCAGCCGGCGCTGCGGTGCCGTCGCGATCACGGAGAGGTCGCGCAGGCCTTCGAGCGCCATGCCCAGCGTGCGCGGGATCGGGGTGGCGGTGAGCGTCAGCACGTCGACCTCGGCGCGCATCGCTTTCATCGCCTCCTTGTGGCGCACGCCGAAGCGGTGCTCCTCGTCGATGATCAGGAGGCCGAGGTTCTTGAACTTGACCGATTCGCTCAGCAGCTTGTGCGTGCCGACGACGATGTCGACGCTGCCGTCGCCCAGGCCCTTGGCGGCGGCGGTGATCTCTTTCGCCGAACGGAAGCGGCTCATCTCGGCGATCTTCACCGGCCACTTGCCGAAGCGGTCGACCAGGGTCTGGAAGTGCTGTTCGGCCAGCAAGGTGGTGGGCGCGAGAAAGGCGACCTGCCGGCCGCCGGTGACGGCGATGAAGGCGGCGCGCAGCGCCACCTCGGTCTTGCCGAAGCCCACGTCGCCGCAGACCAGGCGGTCCATCGGCTGCGGCGAGATCATGTCCTGGATCACCGCGTGGATCGCGGCGTTCTGATCGGCCGTCTCCTCGAAGCCGAAGTCGTTGGCAAAGGTCTCGTAGTCCTGCGCCGAATAGCGGAACGCATGGCCTTCGCGCGCGGCACGCCGGGCGTAGATGTTGAGCAGCTCGGCCGCCGAATCGCGCACCTGCTCGGCGGCGCGGCGCTTGGCTTTTTCCCACTGGCCGGAGCCCAGCTTGTGCAGCGGCGCCTCGTCGGCACTGACGCCGGTGTAGCGGCTGATGAGGTGCAGCTGGCTGACCGGGACGTACAGCGTGGCCTTGTCGGCGTACTCGAGGTGCAGGAACTCCGAGCTGCCCTGGCCCAGGTCGAGATTGACCAGCCCGCGGTAGCGGCCGATGCCGTGCGCGGCGTGCACCACCGGGTCGCCCACATTGAGTTCGGCCAGGTCCTTGATCAGCGCCTCGACGTCGCTCACCTGCTCCTGCTTCTTGCGCCGGCGCACGCTGGGGCCGGCGGCGAAGAGTTCGGTCTCGGTGACGAAGTCGATGCCCTGGTCGATCCAGCCGAAGCCGGCGGTGAGGGCGGCGGTGGCGATGCCGACCTTCTCGTCGGCGGCCTCGAACTCTTCCAGCGAATCGAAGGCCGGCGGGCTGAGTTTGCTGGCGCGCAGGAAGTCGAGCAGGCTTTCGCGCCGGCCATCGGATTCGGCCAGCAGCAGCACGCGCTGCTGGGTGTTGCGCAGGTGGTGGCTGAGGCGGGCCAGTGGATCCTCGGCGCCGCGCACGACGGTGAGGTCGGGCAGGGCGGCGAACTCGGCATAGGCCGTGGTGTCGGGCGCGTCGTCGGCCGAGGCCGTGCCCTGGGCTGCCAGCCGCGGCCGGACCGACAGCTGCGCATAGTCGTTCGAGCGCGCGTAGAACTGCTCGGTCGACAGGAACAGCGACTCCGGCGGCAGCACCGGCCGGTCGGGGTCGGTGCGCAGCAGGCGGTAGCGCTCGCGCGTGTCCTGCCAGAAACGCTGGAACGCCGCCTCCAGGTCGCCGTGCAGCACCACGGTGGCGTCGGCGCCCAGGTAGTCGAACACGGTGGCCGTGTCCTCGAAGAACAGCGGCAGGTAGTACTCGATGCCGGCGGTGGCGACGCCGTTGCCCATGTCCTTGTAGATGCGGCTGCGGGTCGGGTCGCCTTCGAGCAGCTCGCGCCAGCGGCTGCGGAAGCGGGCGCGGGCGTCGTCGTCCATCGGGAACTCTCGGCCCGGCAGCAGGCGCACTTCGGGCACCGGGTACAGGCTGCGCTGGCTGTCGGGGTCGAAGGTGCGGATCGAGTCGATCTCGTCGTCGAACAGGTCGACCCGGTAAGGCACGGCCGAGCCCATCGGGAACAGGTCGATCAGGCCGCCCCGCACCGCGTATTCGCCGGGGCTCACCACCTGCGACACATGGCTGTAGCCGGCCAGCGTCAGCTGTGCCTTGAGCCGCGCCTCGTCGAGTTTCTGCTTGACCTTGAAGTGGAAGGTATAGCCCGCCAGGAACCCCGGCGGTGCCACGCGGTACAGCGCGGTGGTGGCGGGTACCAGCACCACGTCGATGCCGGCCTCGGCATCGCGCTGGGCCGCACCGGCGTACAGGCGCCACAGCGTGGCCAGCCGCTCGCTGATCAGGTCCTGGTGCGGCGAGAACGTGTCGTAGGGCAGCGTTTCCCAGTCGGGGAACAGAGCGCAGCGCAGCTCGGGCGCAAAGAACCGCATCTCCTCCAGCAGCCGCTGCGCGTCGTTGGCGTCCGAGGTGACGATGGCCGTGACGCCATGGCGCGCCCGGTCGCGCTGCGCCAGGCGGGCCAGCAGCAGGGCGTCGGCCGAACCGGGCGGCCGCGGTAGCGTGTAGCGTTTGCCGACGGTGAGTTTGGGGAGATCCATGAACGTGTCTGCGGTGGTGTCGATGCAAAGCCGAAAACCCCCCGCCTGGTGGGGTGGGGGGTCTTGAAGATGCGGCGATTTTAGGCGCTGGGTGGGTGCGGTGCAGGGCGCATCGGCGATGGCCTCAGGGGATGGGCCCAGGTCCTAGAATGGCCTGCCATGCCGTTCCGCTCTGAAGCCGCCGAAGCGCCTCACGGCGATGCCCCTGCCGCCCGTTTTTTTGCATTGATCCCGTGCGCCGGCAGCGGCAGCAGGGCGGTGCGCCGCGACACCCTGGACCCTGTCGAGCCACCGCTGCCCAAGCAGTACCAGACCGTGGCCGGCCAGCCGATGGTGATGCACACGCTGGCGGCGTTTGCCGGGGTCGCGCGCATCAGCGACGTGCTGGTGGTGGTGGCGCCGGGCGACGATTTCTTCGAGCACCACAGTGCCACCTGTGCGGTGTCCGACTGCGGCGGGCCGTCGCGTGCGGCGAGCGTGCGCAACGGCCTGCACGATCTGTTCGAGCACGGCGCGCGGGGTCACGACTGGGTGCTGGTGCACGACGCCGCGCGCTGCCTGGTGACACCGGCGTTGATCGACGCGCTGATCGATGCCTGCCGCGACGACGAGGTCGGCGGCCTGCTGGCGCACCGGCTGGCCGATACGTTGAAGCAGGAGGGTCCCGCCACAGCGGGCCACCGCGTCGCCGCCACGCTGGACCGCGACGGCAAGTGGCTGGCGCAGACGCCGCAGATGTTCCGCATCGGCCTGTTGAGCCAGGCGCTGGACGCTGCACTGACTCGAGACACCGCGCCGGTGACCGACGAGGCTGGCGCGATCGAGGCGATGGGCCTGGCGCCCAGGCTGGTTGCCGGCAGCGCGCTGAATTTCAAGGTGACCTATCCGGACGACTTCATGCTGGCCGACGCGGTGCTGCGCAGCCGGCAGGCCGCGTTGCCGGCAGAAGCGGCCTGGGCCGGAGGTGTGCGATGAAGCTGCGCATCGGCGAAGGCTGGGACGTCCACGCGCTGGTGCCGGGGCGCAAGCTGATCATCGGTGGCGTGACCATCCCCCACGCCACCGGCCTGCTCGGGCACTCGGACGCCGACGTGCTGTTGCATGCGATCACCGACGCGTTGCTCGGTGCGGCGGCGCTGGGCGACATCGGCACGCATTTCTCGGATACGGATCCGCAGTTCAAGGGCGCGGATTCGATGCTGCTGCTGGTGGAGGCGGCGCGCAAGGTGGGCGCGCTCGGCTGGCGCATCGGCAACATCGACAGCACGGTGATCGCGCAGGCGCCCAAGCTGATGCCGTTCATCCCCGCGATGCGGGCCGGTATCGCGCAGGCGCTGGGGCTGGATCTCGACCAGATCAACGTGAAGGCCAAGACCGCCGAGAAGATGGGGCCGGTCGGCCTGGGTCAGAGCATGGAGGCGCGGGCCGTCGTCCTGCTGGTGTGACGGCGGGCAGGCCGTATCAGCGGGCAGCGCGGTGCAGCTTGATGTGCGCCGCGAGCCCGCCCGAGGTGGTGTTGGCCAGCTGGAACACGCCGCCCATGCGCTGGATCGCCTTGTCGACGATGGACAGGCCCAGGCCGGCACCGGTCGCGGCCGTGCGCGCCGCGTCGCCCCGGAAAAAAGGCTTGGACAGGTTGGCCAGCTGCTCGGCATCCACGCCCGGGCCGTGGTCGCGCACCTTCAGCAGCACCCAGTCGTCTCGGCTCTTGGCCGCGATGTCGATATGGGCCACACCCTTGCCCGGCGTCTTGCCGTAGCGGCGCGCATTCTCCAGCAGGTTGGAAATGACGCGCGCTAGTTCTACCCGGTCGGCCAGCACCGTCAGCGGCTCGGGCAGGTTGACGTTGATGCGCATGTCGAGGTGGTCGCGCACCGCGTAGCGGCAGTCGGTGATGACTTCGTTCAGCGACACCGGCTTCAGGTCGATATGGTCGGGCCGCGCGTAGTCGAGAAACTTGTCGATGATCGCGTCGAGCTGCTCAATGTCGGCCACCATGTGCTGGCGGGCATCGTCCTCGGTCACGCTCATCTCGGTTTCGAGCCGCAGCCGCGCCAGCGGCGTGCGCAGGTCGTGCGAGATGCCGGCCAGCATCACCACCCGGTCCTGTTCGATCTTGGCCAGCCGCTGGGCCATGCGGTTGAAGCCGATGTTGACCTCGCGGATCTCGCCAGTGACACCACGCTCGTCGAGATGGCTGGCGTCGAAATCGCCTTCGCGCACCCGGCTGGTGGCGAACGACAGGCGCTTCAGCGGCCGGTTGATCAGCCCGGCGATCAGCGCCGCGCCGGCCAGCGACAACGCGCCCGTGGTCAGCAGCCAGATCAGCCAGGTCCTGCCGCCGGCCGGGTTGAAACGCTCGCGGTCCATCTGCAGCCAGTTGGCGTCACCGTTGATCGTGAAGCCCACCCACAGGCCGGCTTCGCCATTGACCGACTTCGCCGTCACGGTGCCGGCGCCCAGGCGCGTCACCAGTTCGGCTGCGACCCGTTCGCTGAGGCTGTCGTCGTCCAGCGGCAGGAACCGGTCCTTCGGCTCGCGCGGCAGAATGCGCACGCCCTCCTGGTCGGCCATGGTCTTGATCAGCGACACGCGCGCGATCGGGTCGGAGTGCTGCAGCGCGGCGCGGCTCAGGTTGACCAGCGCCGCGATCTGCTGGGCGGTCTGGATCGCGTGCGGCTCGAATTCCAGTGCGCGCAAGGTCTGCAGCCAGGCCAGCATGCTGCCCAGCAGCAGCAGCGCGAGCAGGAAGAAGGTGCGCCAGAACAGGCTGCCCACCAGCATCGAGCGCGACAGCGACGGCTTCGATGGCAGCAGATCCAGCGGGGCCGGGCTGGTGGCGTCGGACGGGTCGTCCAGCGCCGGCAGAGGGTCTCGGTGCACGAAAGGCCTAGTTGGCGCCGTCCGGAACGAACACGTAGCCGACGCCCCAGACCGTCTGGATGTAGCGCGGCGCGGTGGCGTCGTGCTCGACCAGCTTGCGCAGGCGCGAGACCTGCACGTCGAGGCTGCGGTCGAAGGGTTCGAATTCGCGGCCACGCGCCAGCAACGCCAGCTTTTCACGCGACAGCGGCTGGCGCGGATGGCGCACCAGGGCCTTCAGCATCGCGAATTCACCGGTGGTGAGCGGCAGCTCTTCGCCGTTCTTGCGCAGCGTGCGGGCGCCCAGGTCGAACGCGAATGGGCCGAACGACGACACCTCGTTGTCGGTCGACGGCGCGCCAGGAGCCTCTTTCACGGGGCGCCGGCGCAGCACGGCATGGATGCGGGCCAGCAGCTCGCGCGGATTGAAGGGCTTGCCGAGATAGTCGTCGGCGCCCACTTCGAGCCCGACAATGCGGTCGATGTCTTCTCCCTTCGCCGTCAGCATGATGATCGGCGTGCGGTCGTTCGCCGCGCGCAGCCGGCGGCAGATGCTCAAGCCGTCCTCGCCGGGCATCATCAGGTCCAGCACGATCAGGTCGGCGGTCTCGCGCAGCATGATGCGGCTCAAGGCCTTGCCGTCTTCGGCCAGGATGACTTCGAACCCTTCCTGCACCAGATAGCGACGCAGCAGGTCGCGGATGCGGGAGTCGTCGTCCACTACCAGAATCTTGTCGGCGCGGGTAGAAGCTTGGTTCATATGGGATCCGGAAATGTGTAACAGCCGCGATTCTGCAGCCTGAAAACCACGTTTGAGAAGAAAAAGCCCCGACGGGGACACACTGTTACAACTCTTGGCGGGCTGTTTTCCATCCGGACCGCGGGGATGTCCACCTCGGCGGGACGGCCTGCGTTCCAATGCGTGTCACTCCTACAGAAAGTTCGAAACGTGTTTGCTACTCGAAAAAAATTCGTCATTGCCACCATCGGTCTTGCCCTTGCATCGGTGCTGCACGCGCAGGTGGCCGCCCCGGCCATGCCGGTGCCGCAGAACGTGGTGCAGCTGTCGGCCAGCGGCTCGGTCGAGGTGCCGCAAGACATGCTGACCATCTCGCTCAGCACCACGCGTGAGGGTGCCGATGCGAACGCGATCCAGGCGCAGCTGAAGGTGGCGCTCGACGCGGCGCTGGCCGAGGCCCGCAAGTCGGCCCAGCCTGGGCAGCTCGACGTGCGCACCGGCAGCTTCAGCCTCTACCCGCGCTACAGCAAGGAAGGCAAGATCAGCACCTGGCAAGGCACGAGCGAACTGGTGCTCGAAGGCAAGGATTTCGCCCGCATCAGCGCCACGGCCGGCCGCATTCCGGGCCTGACGATCGGCAACGTGGCCTTCAGCCTGAGCCGCGAACAACGCCTGCGGGTCGAGGCCGAAGCCCAGGCCATGGCGATCGAGCGCTTCAAGGCCAAGGCGAACGAGATCGCGCGCGGGTTCGGCTTTGCCGGCTACGGCCTGCGCGAAGTGTCGGTGCAGGCCGATGACGGCGGCGCCATCCAGCGCCCGCGCATGATGGCGATGCAGGCCAAGGCGGCCTCTGCCGACATGGCCGTGCCGATCGAGGCCGGCAAGAGCACGGTGGCGGTCACCGTGTCGGGCGCGGTGCAGCTGGTGAAATAGCAGGCGGCGCCCGCCGGCCCACGATGCGGGCGCGCAGCACGTCGTACAGCCAGTTGTAGGCGAAGGTGTAGGGCATGAAGAACAGCGCCACGCCGATGTCGAGCCAGAACGCCTGCCACAGGCCGATGTCCAGCC
This sequence comes from Pseudorhodoferax sp., assembly GCA_965279475.1. Taxonomy (GTDB): domain Bacteria; phylum Pseudomonadota; class Gammaproteobacteria; order Burkholderiales; family Burkholderiaceae_C; genus Pseudorhodoferax. Next base: position 3,392,328 of record CBDIIA010000003.1, on the reverse strand, counting down.
ACCAGGCGGCCAGCGGCACGATGGCCAGCAGCAGGCCGATCTCGAAACCCAGCGCATGCAGTGCGCGCACGAACAGGCCGCGCGTGAAACCGCGGCGCGCCTGCAAGCGGTCGAAGCCGGCGTTGTAGAGCATGTTCCACAGCATCGCGATGGTGGAGATCATCACCGTCAGCGCGCCCATGTGCACCAGCGAGTAGCCGAGCAGCCAGGCGCCCAGCCCTGCGCACAGCGCGATGGCGATGATTTCGAACAGCAGCGATTGGAAGAAGCGCTCGGCGAGGCTCTTGTCGAGGGCAGGCGCCGCTGCGCTTGGCGAAGGATCTTGGTGCATGGGCGTATCTTGATCGATGGATTGGATATTTGAAAGTTGATAACCATCGATGAAATAGATAGATCAGAATCACGGCCATGCGCCACTCTCCTGAATCCCTGCTGGCGTTCGCCGAGGCCGCCGCGCTGGGCTCGTTCTCGGCGGCGGCCCGCAAGCTGGGCAAGAGCCAGTCGTCGGTGAGCACCGCCGTCGCCAATCTGGAGGTCGATCTCGGCGTGCCGCTGTTCGACCGCAGCAGCCGCCGCCCGACGCTGACCCCGGCCGGCCAGGTGATGCTGCCGCGCGTGCTGCAGATCCTGGCGGCCAGCGACCGGCTCGACCGTGCCGCCACCGAACTGGCGGGCGGCCTGGAGTCGCGGCTTAGCGTGGTCTGGTCCGACACCTACCAGTCCGACCGGTTCGAGGAGATGCTGAGCGCCTTCGAGCGCCGCTACCCGGACCTGGCGTTCGAGGCCCTGATCGCGGAACACGGCGATCTGGTGTCGCTGGTGCAGAGCGGGCGCGCCGACATCGGCGTGGTGGCGGCGCAGCCGGCGTATCCGCCGGACATCGGTGCGGCGACCATCGCCGAGCATTCCGAGATCACCTTGTTCGTGGCCACCACGCACCCGCTGGCCGCGCTGCGCGGCATCGGCCCCGAGACGCTGGCCGCGCACCGCGAGCTGCGGCTGGCCACCTACCGCGATCCACCGGCCGGCAGTGTGCCGTCGACTGCCGAGCGGGTCTGGTCGGCGCCGAGTTACCTGATGCTGCTTGAGATGGCGGTGCAGGGCTTCGGCTGGGCGGCGATTCCGCGCTGGATGGTCACGCGGTTCGCCGAACACAAGCTGTGCGAGATCGATGCGCGGGGCTGGCCGCGGCGCGTGCCGGTCGACGCGGTCTGGTCGCGCCAGCGGCCGCTGGGGCAGGCGGGCAACTGGCTTCTGAAGACGATGCTCGCGCCGCCGGGAGCCGCTTTCGATTGAACCGTGGCGCTGCGCTGAGTTTCGGATGCGGTTTCTCCGGATGATTTACGATGCCTCGGGCCAATGTGCCGATGCCTTGCCGATGACTTGACGCGGCACCGATCACGACCCAGACCGCAGCCCCGACCTCCGCATGACCGAACCCACGCTCCACCACGTTGTCTGCCCCGGCCTCGCCAGTACCGAGCCGGCCTCGGAGGGCACGGCGCCGGCCGGGCACCGCATGGCGTACTGGCAATGGGGCGACCCCGCCCACCCGCATGTGGTCGTGTGTGTGCACGGCCTGTCGCGGCAGGGCCGCGACTTCGACGTGCTGGCCCGCCAGCTCGCACCGCATGCGCGGGTGGTCTGCCCGGATGTGGTCGGCCGCGGGCGCAGCGACTGGTTGCAGGATGCCCAGGGCTACCAGATCCCGGCCTATGCGGCCGACATGCTGGCGTTGCTCGGGCAGTTGCAGGCGCAGTCGCCGGTGCGCACGCTCGATTGGGTGGGTACCAGCATGGGCGGGCTGATCGGCATGGTCGTGGCGGGCCAGCCGGGGCTGCCGCTCCCGGTGCCGGTGCGCCGTCTGGTGCTGAACGACGTCGGGCCGGCCGTGCGCTGGGAGGCGCTGCAGCGCATCGGCGAGTACCTGGGCCGCTTCGACCGGTATGCCTCGCTGCAGCAGGCAGCCGACGCGATGTGGGCCGTCTCTACTTCATTCGGCCCGCACACGCCGGCGCAGTGGATGGAGCTGTCGCGCCACATGGTGAAGCCTGTGCCGGACACGCCGCCCGGCACCGCCTGGACGCTGCACTACGACCCGCGCATCGCCGTGCCGTTCGGGCAGTTGAGCGCCGAGTCGGCCGCCGCCGGTGAAACCATGCTGTGGCAGCTTTACGACCAGATCACTGCGCGGACGCTGCTGGTGCGGGGCGCCGATTCCGATCTGCTGTCGCGCGACACGGCGGCGGCCATGGCGCAGCGCGGCCCCAAGGCCCGGCTGGTCGAGTTCGCCGGTGTCGGGCATGCGCCGACCTTCGTGGCCGACCACCAGGTGGCGGCGGTGCGCGACTTTCTCACCGGCCCCTGACGCCGGAGCCGATGAAGAGTTCGACACCCGAGGTGAGTGCGGCCGCCGTGGCCGGCGAGCCGCTGCCGGAGTGGATTGCCGCCACGACGCAGAGTTTTCCCGAGCAGACCCATGCACTGGCCCGTGCCCGCGCGTTCGCCGAGCCGCTGATCTCGGAGGAGATGCTCGACTCGGGTGAGAACACGCTGGCCCACGCGGACGCTGTCGCGGCCATCCTGCGTTCGGTCGGCGGATCGGAGGCGATGCAGGCCGCGAGTTACCTGGTGCATGCCTGCGTGCACCTGAACAAGCCCCAGGAAGTCATTGCCAAGGCCTTCGGCGAGAACTTCGCCGCGCTGGCGGTCGAGACCACCAAGCTGATGCGGGTGCAGCGTCTGTCGCGCGGCGCGGAATCGTCGGCGCATCTGGTGGACGACCCCGCGGTGCAGACCGAGAACGTGCGCAAGATGCTGCTGGCGTTCTCGCGCGACCTGCGTGTGGTGATGCTGCGGCTGGCATCCCGGCTGCAGACGCTGCGTTTCCACGCGTCGTCGAAGACACCGGTGAGCGAGCGGCTGGCGCGTGAATCGCTGCAGGTGTTTGCGCCGCTGGCCAACCGGCTCGGCATCTGGCAGATCAAGTGGGAGATGGAAGACCTGTCGTTCCGTTTCCTCGAGCCCGACACCTACAAGCAGGTCGCCAGGCTGCTCGACGAGAAACGCGCCGAACGCGAGGCTGGCATCGAGCAGCTGCGGTCGACGCTCGAGACCGAACTGAACGCGCAGGGCATCTGCGCGACGGTGCAGGGCAGGCCCAAGCACATCTACAGCATCGTGAAGAAGATGCGCGGCAAGTCGCTGGGCTTCGACCAGGTGTTCGATGTGCGGGCGCTGCGCGTGGTGGTGCCGACGGTGCCGGACTGTTATGCCGCGCTGAGCTGGGTGCATGCGCAGTTCGCACCGATGGCCGACGAGTTCGACGACTACATCGCCAAACCCAAGGCCAATGGCTACCAGTCGCTGCACACCGTGGTGCAGCCCCAGCGCGACGGGCGCATGGGCCTGCCGATCGAGATCCAGATCCGCACACAGGCCATGCACGACCATGCCGAGCATGGCGTGGCCGCGCACTGGGCCTACAAGGAGGCTGGCGTCAAGGGTTATGCGGGCGTGACGGCGAGCGGCGCCTACGACGCGAAGATCGCGGTGCTGCGCCAGTTGCTGGCCTGGGAGCGCGACCTGACCGGCGAGCTGCGGCCAAGAGGCCTGTCAGACAGCGGCCAGGTCGACCTGCTGAGCGACCGCATCTACGTGCTGACACCCGATGCCGCCGTGGTCGAATTGCCGGCCGGCGCGACGCCGGTCGACTTTGCGTATTCGGTGCACACCAGCCTCGGCCACCGCTGCCGTGGTGCGCGCGTCGACGGCGTGATGGTGCCGCTCAACACACCGCTACAGAACGGCCAGACGGTCGAGGTCACCACCGCCAAGGAAGGCGGGCCGTCGCGTGACTGGCTCAACGTCGACCTGGGCTACCTGGTGAGCCACCGCGCCCGCGCCAAGGCGCGGGCCTGGTTCAACGCGATGGCGATGCACACGACGATCGCGCGCGGCCGCGAGGCGGTCGAGAAGCTGCTGCAGCGCGAAGGCAAGACCGCGGTGCGGCTCGAGGACCTGGCCTCGCAGCTCGGCTTCAAGTCGGCCGACGATCTGTTCGAGGTGGTGGGCAAGGAAGAGTTCTCGCTGCGCAGCATCGAGACGCTGCTGCGCCCGCCCGAGCCGGTGCTGCCGCAGGACGATTTCCTGCTGCTGAAGAAGTCGCGCAGCACGGAGAAGTCGCCCAAGGGCGGTGTGCTGGTGGTCGGCATCGATTCGTTGATGACGCAGCTGGCCAAGTGCTGCAAGCCCGCGCCGCCGGACCCGATCATCGGCTTCGTCACGCGGGGCAAGGGCGTGAGCATCCACCGTGCCGATTGCAGCAACCTGCGCGAGATGGCGGCACGCAACGGCGAGCGTGTGATCGAGGTGCAGTGGGGTGGCGACACCAAGGAAGGCGCGGCGGTGTACCCGGTCGACGTGGCGGTGGAAGCCGCCGACCGGCAAGGCCTGCTGCGCGACATCTCCGAAGTGTTCGCCAAGGAAAAGATGAACGTCGTGGGCGTGCAGACGCAGTCGGTCAAGGGCACGGCCTGGATGACGTTCACGGTCGAGATTGCCGATTCCGCCAGGATGGCGCGGGTGCTGGGCGTGGTGGCTGAGGTGGTCGGTGTGCGTTCGGCGCGCCGGCGTTGACCCATCACCGGATGACGAAGGAGAAGACATGACCGACCTGATGTTGCGCAACGTCCGCACCGTCGACGGTGCGCGGTGCGATCTGCGCATCCGTGCGGGACGCATCGAGGCCATCGGCCCCGCGCTCGCCGCCGATGCCGGCATGCCGGTCGAGGAGGGCGCTGGTGCCTTGCTGTTGCCGGGCCTGGTCGAGGGCCACACGCATCTGGACAAGACCATGTGGGGCATGGACTGGTATGTGAACGAGGTCGGCCCCGAGCTGCGCGACCGCATCGACAACGAACGCGCCTGGCGCGCACGCAGCGGCCATGACGCCGCGGCGCAGTCGGAGCGGCTGGCGCTGGCTTTCCTGGCGCGGGGCACGACGCGCATCCGCACCCACGTCGACATCGATACCGATGCCGGCCTGAAGCATCTGCACGGCGTGCTGCAGACGCGCGAGCGCTTGCGTGGCAAGGTAGAGATCCAGATCGTCGCTTTCCCGCAATCGGGCTTGCTGCAGCGACCCGGCACGGCGGCGCTGCTGGACGAGGCGATGCGGGCCGGGGCCGACGTGCTGGGCGGGCTCGACCCGCAAGGCATCGATGGCGACGCCGTGGCCTCGCTGGATGCCTTGTTCGCGGTGGCACAACGCCATGCCTGCCCGCTCGACATCCATCTGCACGAGACGGGTGCGATGGGGGCGCGCAGCCTGGGGCTGATCCTCGAGCGCACCGAAGCCCTGGGACTTACGGGCCGCGTGGTGATCAGCCATGGCTTCTGCCTCGGCGATGTCGACGACGCGCAGCGTGCACAACTGCTGGCGCGGATGGCGCGGCTGGGCGTGGCGATCGCGACCACCGGCACGCCGTCGCGCCCCGTGCCGCCGCTGCTGGCCTGCCGCGCCGCCGGCGTCACGGTGATGGGTGGCAACGACGGCATCCGCGATGCATGGACGCCCTACGGTGCGCCCGACATGCTGGAGCGCGCGATGCTGATCGGCCTGCGCAACAACCTGCGGCGCGACGACGAAATCGCGCTGGCATTCGATACCGTCACGGCGTCGGCTGCGCGTGCCTGCGGTTTCAGCGACGCAGGGCTTGCCATCGGTGCCCGTGCCGATGCCGTGCTGGTGCGGGCGCAGAACCTGGCGCATGCGGTCGTCGACCATCCGGTGCCCGCGGTCGTGGTGAGCCATGGCCGTGTGGTCGCGCGCGATGGACAACTTGTTTGACGTCACGGCCGGAATCACGCAAAACCCCTGCTACAATCTCGCCTCTCGAACACCCTTAGGCGCGTAGCTCAGCTGGTTAGAGCACCACCTTGACATGGTGGGGGTCGTTGGTTCGAGTCCAATCGCGCCTACCAAGTTTCTCGTCCGAGAAACGCGGTTTCCTTCTCAGTCCTCCTCCTCAGGGTTATCCTTGGGGAGGCTTCGGCTTTTGGCTCTCTAAAATCTGCTGCGGTGCGGGCTTCGCAATGCACCGCAGAAAGCGGAAGGATCGCAGTGCAAAGCAAGAAGGCCAGTGCTGAAGTTGCAGCACAGCGCGTCATCAAGAAATACCCGAACCGGCGTCTGTACGACACCAATACGTCGACCTACATCACCCTCGCCGAAGTCAAGAAACTGGTGATGGGCCGCGAGCCGCTGGTGGTGCGCGATGCGAAGACCGGTGAAGACCTGACACGCGCCATCCTGCTGCAGATCATTCTCGAAGAGGAAGCCGGCGGCGCACCGCTGTTCACCGAACAGGCGCTGGCCAACATCATCCGCTTCTACGGCAACGCGATGCAGAGTTTCATCGGGCCCTACCTCGAGAAGAACATGCAGGCCTTCGTCGACGTGCAGACCAAGCTCAGCGAACAGTCCAAGGGCATGTCGCCGGAGTTGTGGTCGCAGTTCATGACGATGCAGTCGCCGATGATGCAGGGCATGATGGGCAACTACGTCGAGCAGTCCAAGAACGTCTTCGTGCAGATGCAGGAGCAGATGCAGAAGCAGACCGAGCAGATGCTCGGCAGCCTGGGTGTCAAGCGCTGAACCGGTGCATTCGCGTGGCGTTCGGTCGGATCCGGGCATCGCGGCGACAATAGCGGGATGATTGCTGAAGATGCTCCCGCGAAGATTCCCAAGGTCGGTTTCGTCAGCCTGGGGTGCCCGAAGGCACTGACGGACTCCGAACTCATCCTGACCCAGCTGAGCGCCGAAGGCTATCAGACCTCCAAGACCTTCGAAGGTGCCGATCTGGTGATCGTCAACACCTGCGGGTTCATCGACGATGCGGTCCGGGAAAGCCTCGACACCATCGGCGAGGCGCTGGCCGACAACGGCCGTGTGATCGTCACCGGCTGCCTGGGGGCCAAGACCGGCAGTGGTGGCGGCAACCTGGTGCGGCAGATGCACCCGAGCGTGCTGGCGGTGACCGGCCCCCATGCAACGCAGGAGGTGATGGACGCGGTGCACGCCAACCTGCCGAAGCCGCACGACCCCTTCGTCGATCTGGTGCCGCAGTCGTTCGGTGCCGCAGGCATCAAGCTCACGCCGCGGCATTACGCCTATCTGAAGATCAGCGAAGGCTGCAACCACCGCTGCACCTTCTGCATCATCCCGTCGATGCGCGGCGACCTGGTGTCGCGCCCGATCGGCGATGTGTTGAAGGAAGCGCGGGCCTTGTTCGAAGGTGGCGTGAAAGAGCTGCTGGTGATCAGCCAGGACACCTCGGCCTACGGCGTCGACGTGAAGTACCGCACCGGGTTCTGGGACGGTCGGCCGGTGCGTACCCGCATGTTCGAGCTGGCGCAGGCCCTGGGCGAGCTGGCCGAGCCGTTCGGAGCCTGGGTGCGGCTGCACTATGTGTACCCGTACCCGAGCGTCGACGAGGTGATCGGCCTGATGGCCACCGGCAAGGTGTTGCCGTACCTGGACGTGCCGTTCCAGCACAGCCATCCGGACGTGCTGCGCCGCATGAAGCGGCCGGCCAGCGGCGAGAAGAATCTCGAGCGCATCCAGCAGTGGCGCGCCACCTGTCCCGAACTGGTGATCCGCAGCACCTTCATCGCCGGGTTTCCTGGCGAGACCGAGGAAGAGTTCGCGCACCTGCTCGATTTCGTGCGGGAGGCGCAGATCGACCGCGCCGGCTGTTTTGCCTACAGCCCGGTCGAGGGTGCAGCGGCCAACGATATTGCGCCGATGCTGCCGGCCGAGTTGCGCGAAGAGCGCCGTGCACGGTTCATGGCGGTGGCCGAAGAGGTGTCTGCCGAACGGCTGCGCCGACGCGTCGGCGCGACGATGCAGGTGCTGGTCGATTCGGCGCCGGGGCTGGGCCGCAAGGGCGGTGTTGGCCGCAGTTATGCCGATGCGCCCGAGATCGATGGCACGGTGCGGCTGCTGCCGCCCGAGAAGATCAGCAAGACGCTGAAGGTGGGGGAGTTCACACGTGCCCGCATCGTCGCGGCGCAGGGACACGATCTTGTCGCGATGCCCATCTAGCAAGATGGGCCGAACCGGCAGTCTGGTGGACCACGGCGTGGTCCCCAAAACGTCGCAGGCAATAAAAAAGCCGCTGAACACTCAGCGGCTTGGCCTGCATATCTATCATTGGTGCCCAGGAAGGGACTCGAACCCCCACGAAGTTACTCGCTAGTACCTGAAACTAGTGCGTCTACCAATTCCGCCACCTGGGCATTTCAGGAAAGAGAGAGAGTATATCAAAAACATTAGCCACTCCGCAGGCCTCCTCGATGAAATCGAAGGAACCGTACAAGGTCACCGCGATGGACACGGTTTCGTGCTCCGCGACGATGGTCAATCCGACATCTATCTGCCCTCCAACGAGATGCGTGCGGTGCTGCACAAGGACCGCGTCAAGGCACGCGTCGTGCGGCACGATCGCAAGGGCCGGCCCGAGGGCCGCGTGGTCGAGATCGTCGAACGTCCGCCCCAGCCCATCATCGGCCGGTTGCTGCAGGAGAGCGGTGTCTGGCTCGTCGCGCCGGAGGACAAGCGCTACGGGCAGGACATCCTGATTCCCAAGGGTGCGACCGGCACGGCCAAGCCGGGCCAGGTCGTCGTTGTCGAGCTGACCGAGCCGCCGGCCCTGTTCGGCCAGCCGGTGGGCCGCGTGAAAGAGGTGCTGGGCGAGGTCGACGACCCCGGCATGGAGATCGAGATCGCGGTGCGCAAGTACAGCGTGCCGCATGTGTTCTCGGACGCCTGCGTGGCGCTCGCGCGCGGCCTGCCCGACAAGGTGCGGCCGCAGGACAAGAAACACCGCATCGACCTGACCGACGTGCCGCTGGTCACGATCGACGGAGAGGACGCGCGCGACTTCGACGACGCGGTCTATTGCGAACCCGCCAAGGTCGGCCGCAGCAAGGGCTGGCGGTTGTTGGTGGCGATCGCCGATGTGAGCCACTATGTCGAGACGGGTTCGGCGATCGACATCGATGCCTACGACCGTGCAACCAGCGTCTACTTCCCGCGGCGCGTGATCCCGATGCTGCCGGAGAAACTGTCGAACGGCCTGTGCTCGCTCAACCCCGAGGTGGAGCGCCTGTGCATGGTCTGCGACATGCTGGTCACCGGCAAGGGCGAGGTCCATGCTTACCAGTTCTACCCGGCGGTGATGTTCAGCCACGCGCGCTTCACCTACACCGAGGTGGCGGCCATCCTGGGCAACACGCGTGGCCCCGAGGCCATGCGCCGCAAGGAACGTGTGCAAGACCTTCTGCATCTGCACGATGTCTACCGTGCGCTGCTGGGCGCGCGCAACCAGCGCGGCGCGGTCGACTTCGACACGGTGGAGACCCAGATCGTCTGCGACGAGAACGGCCGCATCGAGAAGATCGTGCCGCGCACCCGCAACGAGGCGCACCGGGTCATCGAAGAGGCCATGCTGGCGGCCAACGTCTGCAGTGCCGACTTCATCGCCCAGCACAAGCACCCCGGCCTGTTCCGTGTGCACGAGGGCCCGACGCCCGAGAAAAAGGAGCTGCTGCGCAACTATCTGAAGGCGATCGGACTGGGCTTGAGCATCAGCGACGACCCCAAGCCGGCCGAGTTCCAGGCGATCGCCAGCGCGACCAAGGACCGGCCCGACGCGCAGCAGATCCATTCGATGCTGCTGCGCTCGATGCAGCAGGCGATCTACACGCCGATCAACAGCGGGCACTTCGGCCTGGCCTACGAGGCCTACACGCACTTCACGAGCCCGATCCGGCGTTATCCGGATCTGCTGGTGCACCGCGTGATCAAGGCGATCCTGTCGCACCACAAGTACCAGCTGCCGGCGCTGCCCACGCCCGGCGAGGCGCATGCCAAGCTGGCCAAGCGGCTGCAGAAGACGCAGTCCTCACGCCTGGAAGGGCATGTCGGCGAGCCCGAGGCCAAGCCGAAGAAGGTCAGCGCCGAAACACTCGCCTGGCAGGCGGCCGGCCTGCATTGCAGCGCCAACGAACGGCGGGCCGACGAGGCCAGCCGCGATGTCGAGGCGTGGCTCAAGTGCAAGTACATGCGCGAGCATCTCGGCGAGGAATACGGCGGCGTCGTCACGGCGGCCACCGGCTTTGGCATCTTCGTGACGCTCGACGCGATGTACGTCGAAGGCCTGGTGCACATCACCGAACTGGGCGGCGAGTACTTCAAGTTCGACGAGGCCCGGCAGGAGCTGCGCGGCGAACGCACCGGCATCCGCTACAGCGTCGGCACCCGCGTGCAGGTGCAGGTGAGCCGCGTCGACCTGGATGGCCGCAAGATCGACTTCCGCCTGATCCGCGACGGCGGCGACGATCTGCCCGCACGTGCGATGAAGGACAAGGGGGTGTCGGCCCGGGACGGCAGTGGCCGCATGCAGGCCGACGGTGGCAACGGCCAGCCGGCCTCGGCACGTGCCGCCCGCAAGGACGGTGCGACGCGCGAGCGCAAGTCCGGTGCTTCGATGTCCGGCCAGAAATCTCCGGGCGGTGGTCCGTCTGCGAAGAAAAAGGGACGCAACAGGCGCTAGAGTCGAAGGCGGCACGAGCAGGCCCACCGGCCTGCCGCATGCCTCGACAAACACAGGAGCAAGACACATGGGTTCGAATCAAAAGGTCGCGATCGTGACGGGTGCCGGCACCGGCGTGGGCAGGGCGGCCGCGTTGGCATTGCTGAAGGACGGCTACAGCGTCGTGCTGGCCGGCCGCCGGCTGGAGCCGCTGGAGGCCGTGGCCGCCGAGGCGGCCGCAGGCGCACGCGCGCTGGCCGTGCCGACCGACGTGTCGGACGCGGATTCGGTGAAGGCGCTGTTCGACGCCACGGGGAAGGCCTTCGGCCGCGTCGACGTGCTGTTCAACAACGCCGGCGTCAACGCGCCGGGCATCCCGCTGGAAGACCTGACGCTCGCGCAGTGGAAGAACGTGGTCGACATCAACCTGACCGGTATGTTCCTGTGCATCCAGCAGGCGTTCCGCGTGATGAAGGCGCAGACGCCGATGGGCGGCCGCATCATCAACAACGGCTCGATCTCGGCGACGACGCCGCGTCCGAACTCGATCGCCTACACATCGACCAAACACGCGGTGAAGGGCCTCACCAAGACCGCTTCGCTGGACGGCCGCAAGTACGACATCGCGGTGGGCCAGATCGACATCGGCAATGCCGCGACCGAGATGGCGATGCGCATGGCCAAGGGCGTGCAGCAGGCGAACGGCGAGATCGCGATCGAACCGCTGATGGACGTGAACATCGTCGGCCAGTCGGTGCTGTACATGGCAAATCTGCCGCTGGAAGCCAACGTGATGTTCCACACGGTGATGGCGACCAAGATGCCCTTCGCCGGGCGCGGCTGAGCGTTCAGCCCGGGGCTGGCCCGGCGGCGCGGCCGGCGCTGGCCAGCGCGGCGGCGGTCAGAGGGCGATCGGCGGGCCAGCGGTCCGCAAGGTTTCCGTGCCGGTAGACCGCAGCGCACGCGGCCTCGAACGCCGCTTCGCCACCGGCCAGCGCCGCGCCCACCATGCCGGCCAGCACGTCGCCGGTACCCGCGGTGGCCAGGCGCGCGTTGCCCGTCGGGTTGATCGCGCACACCCGCTGTGGCGCCGCGACGATGGTGCCCGACCCCTTGAGCACGGCCACGCAGTCGCCGCTGTCCGCCAGACGCTGGGCCATGCCCAGGCGGTCGGCCTGGACGTCGCCGGTGCTGCAGTTCAGCCACCTTGCGGCTTCTAGCGGGTGGGGTGTCAGCACGGTCGATTGCCGGCGATCGGCGCGTGCGCGCAGCGCCGCCTGTAGCGCAGCATCCTGCGCGATTGCATTGAGTGCATCGGCGTCCAGCACCAGCCTTGCGGCACGGCCCAACACCTCGGGCAGCGCGGCGCCGACGGCGTCTCCACCGCCGCAGCCGCAGACCACGGTCATCGATTCCAGCGCCAGCGCGCCGGGCATGCGGAACATCAGTTCCGGGTACGCGATGTCGACCTGCATGGCCTGCGGGCCACCACGGTCTTGCGCCGCACCGCCGCCGAGCAGCGCGACGAACACGCGCCCGGCACCGTGGCACAGGGCGGCGCGTGCCGCGAGCAACGCGGCGCCGGTCATGCCGGGCGCGCCACCGATGACGGCGACGTCGCCGTAGCTGCCCTTGTGGCTGGCGTGCGCCCGTGCCGGGTTGGCGGGAGCGCCGGCCAGCCATGCAACCGGGCCGGGATATCCGTTGGCCTGCGCCAGGTGGGCGCTGCCGCAGCCGAGGTCATCGAACCACACCTGGCCGGCGTGATCGCGCCCCTGGGCGGTGAATAGGCCGGGCTTGAGCGTCAGCAGGCTCAGCGTGTGGTGCGCGCGCACGGCCGAATCCGGCGCCGCCAGCGTGCCGGTGTCGGCGTGCAGGCCGCTGGGCAGGTCGGTCGCCAGCACGGTGGCGGGGCTGCGGTGCATCGCGGCCATCCAGTCGCGCATGCGCCCGGCCGGCGCCCGGGTGTTGCCGATGCCGAGCAGGGCGTCGATGCACAGGTCGTCGGTGCCCATGCTCTCGGGCATGGCGTCGGCGAAGCGCACACCGCCGTCGCGTGCGCGGCGCAGCGACGCCGCTGCGTCGGCGGGCATCGTGGCTTCGCTGCCGAGCCAGGAGACCACGGGGTTCCTGCCCCAGCGGGCCAGGTGCAGCGCGGCCTCGAGGCCGTCGCCGCCGTTGTTGCCCGGCCCGCAGGCCAGCCACACGGTGCGCGCGTGCGGCGCCAGTGCCAGGGCGAGGCGGGCGACCGCCAGGCCGGCGCGCTGCATCAGCGTGTGGGCGGGCAGGCTGGCGGCGGCCGTCTGCTCGATCCAGCGCGACCCGGCCACGCCGAACAGCGGATGCGGCTGGTGGTGCGTGATGCGTTGCATCGGCGGATTGTGCCGCTGTGCGGCAGCGGGCGGGTCAGCGCAGCCGCTGCAGGTTCAGGCCTTCGAGGTCGACGCCAGGGGGCCGGCCGGCGATCAGGTCGGCCACGGCACGCGCGCTGCCACAGCTCAGCGCCCACCCGCTCGAGCCGTGGCCCAGGTTCAGCCACACACCCTGGACACCGCTGACACCCAGCACCGGCGGGCCATCGGCCAGCATCGGGCGCGCGCCCTTCCAGACCTGCACGCCCGAGCCGATGTTGGCCGCGCCGGGAAACCAGTCGTGCAGCACCTTGTAGAGCGTCTGCACCGAGGCCTCGCGCAGCACATCGGCGCGCCCGCCGATCTCCGCGCTGCCGGCCACGCGCACGCGCTGGCCCAGCCGCGAGATGGCGACCTTGAACCGTTCGTCCATCACCGCGCTGCGGGGTGCGTCCATCGGCTCGCGGATGGCGGCCGTGATCGAATAACCGTAGACCGGCGCCAGCGGCAGGGCGACGCCCAGCGGACGCATCAGTTCGGCCGAAGCCAGCCCCGCGCAGCAGACCACCGCGTCGAAACTGCGTTCGGCGCCGGCTTCTGCATCGGCGCAGTGGATCCGTACCGGAGACCCGGGCGTGATGCGCGTCACCGTGCGGTTGAACTCGAACGTGGCGCCGAGCCGCTGTGCCTCGGTTTTCAGCAGCATCGTGAACTGCCGGCAGTTGCCGACTTCGTCGTCCGGCAGATGGATCGCACCGAGGAAACGCATGTCGGGGTTGAGGGCTGGCTCGATCCGGCGTGCAGCATCCGCGTCGATCTGCGCGAACTTGACGCCCGCGTCGCGCAGCACCTGCAGGCCGGGCTGTACCAGCGCGCTGTCCTGCTCCGACCGCAGCAGCACCATGTAGCCGTCGCTGCGGTCGTAGGCCAGATGCAGGTCTTCGGTCAGCCGGTGCAGGCGGTCGCGGCTGTAGAACGCCAGGCGCTGCAGCCGCGCCCGGTTGGCCAGGTAGGTGTCGAGCCGGCAGGCGCGCAGCCAGCGCCACATCCAGGACAGTTCGCGCCCGGACAGCGGCAGGCCGAGCTTGATCGGCGCATGCCTGCGCAGCAGGTAGCTGGCGACCTTGGTGGGCATGCCCGGTGCCGCCCAGGGCGTCACATAGCCGGGCGCCACCAGGCCGGCATTGGCGAAGCTGGTTTCGGCGGCGGCGGCGCCGTGTCGCTCGAACACCGTGACCTCGTGGCCGTCGGCCGCAAGTTCGTACGCCGTGGTGACGCCGATGATGCCGGCGCCGATGATCGCGATCTTCATGAGTTCCTTTGAGGGCCAACGCCGGCGAAGGCGCATCGGCGTGGGGTGCCTGGCCAGCCTGGCCGGCGCGGCTGCGTTGCGCGCCGCCACGTTGCGCAGGATAGCCGAGCGGCAACCCTGGTCTGCGGAGGGCGAGGCACGCTCGCAACCGTTGGTGCCAGAGGGCCGTATGCTAGAATCGTTGGGTTTTGCTGATCGGTCGAGCTCGTGAGAGCCACAGGCCAGATTGTCAATTCAATCGCAAACCAGCCCATTCAAGGTGTTGCGCTTTCTCCTCGCAGGTCTTCAGGCTGGCGTGTGGCGAGCGGCGCAAATCGGGCTGGATTTTAGACCCAACCTTTGGAGTGATTCATGTCCGTTACCATGCGCGAAATGCTGGAAGCCGGTGTCCATTTCGGCCACCAGACCCGCTTCTGGAACCCCAAGATGGCCCCGTTCATCTTCGGCCATCGCAACAAGATCCACATCATCAACCTGGAAAAATCGCTTCCGATGTTCCAGGAAGCTTCCAAGTTCGTGAAGCAGCTGACCGCCAACCGCGGCACCATCCTCATGGTTGGCACGAAGCGCCAGGCGCGCGAGATCGTCGCCGGTGAAGCGCGCCGCGCTGCGGTGCCGTTCGTCGATCAGCGCTGGCTCGGCGGCATGCTGACCAATTTCAAGACGGTCAAGACCTCGATCAAGCGCCTGAAGGACATGAAGGTCCAGCAGGAAGCCGGCCTCGACAGCATGAGCAAGAAAGAGCAGCTGATGTTCGCCCGCGAGATGGCCAAGCTCGAGAAGGACATTGGCGGCATCCAGGACATGAATGCGTTGCCCGATGCGATCTTCGTGATCGACGTCGGCTTCCACAAGATCGCGATCGCCGAAGCGCGCAAGCTGGGCATTCCGCTGATCGGTGTCGTGGATTCGAACCATTCGCCCGAAGGCATCGACTATGTGATCCCCGGCAACGATGACTCGGCCAAGGCCGTGACCTTGTATGCCCGCGGTATCGCCGACGCAATCATCGAAGGCCGCCACAGCGCCGGCAACGAGGTCGTGAAGGCGGTTGCGCCTGAAAGCGGCGACGAGTTCGTCGAGGTCAGCGAGGCCGCGGCCGCCTGATCGCCTGAAAAGCGCGCTCCCGCGCGATCAAAAAGGGGCTGCACGGCCCCCTTTTTTTTAGTTTTGTTGATATTGAGACGGAGAAACGAAGATGGCTATCACCGCAAGCATGGTTGCTGAACTGCGCGGCAAGACCGACGCACCGATGATGGAATGCAAGAAGGCATTGACCGAAGCCGCTGGCGACATGGTCAAGGCCGAAGAGCTGCTGCGCGTCAAGCTCGGCAGCAAGGCTGGCAAGGCCGCCTCGCGCGTGACCGCCGAAGGCGTGGTCACCAGCTGGATCAAGGGCGACGTTGGCGCGCTGCTGGAAGTCAACTGCGAAACCGATTTCGTCACCAAGAACGACAGTTTCCTGGCGCTGGCCCAGGCCGCCGCGGAACTGGTGGGCACGCAGAACCCTGCCGACGTGGCCGCGCTCGGCGCTCTGGCCTATTCGCAGGACGGTTTCGGCCCCACGCTCGAAGACGTGCGCAAGGGCCTGATCGGCAAGATCGGCGAGAACATGAGCTTTCGCCGCTTCAAGCGTTATGCGTCCGGCGGCCAGATCGCAGGTTA
This sequence comes from Pseudorhodoferax sp., assembly GCA_965279475.1. GTDB lineage: Bacteria > Pseudomonadota > Gammaproteobacteria > Burkholderiales > Burkholderiaceae_C > Pseudorhodoferax. The sequence continues at coordinate 3,376,402 of CBDIIA010000003.1, read as the reverse complement.
CCTGCACGGCACGCGGATCGGTGTGCTGGTCGAGTACGAAGGCAGCGAAGTCGCCGCGAAAGACGTGGCGATGCACGTCGCCGCGATGAAGCCGGTGGCCTTGTCCAGTGCCGACGTGCCCGCCGAACTGGTGGCGCGCGAGCGTTCGGTCGCCACCGCCAAGGCGGCTGAAGATGCAGCCGTCGCGACCGCTGCCGGCAAGCCGGTGCAGTCCGACGAGATCGTTGCCAAGCGCATCGAAGGCGGCGTGCAGAAGTACTTGAAAGAGGTGTCGCTGTTCAACCAGTCTTTCGTCAAGAACGACAAGCAGACTGTCGAGCAGATGCTCAAGGCTGCCGGCACCAACGTCAAGGGCTTCACGCTCTACGTGGTCGGCGAAGGCATTGAGAAGAAGGTCGACGATTTCGCGGCGGAAGTGGCGGCTCAGGTCGCCGCGGCGAAAAGCGGCGCCTGAGCGCCGTTCGCGAACGTTTCCGGGGCCAGTCGGGCTACCATTCCATGTCATTGCAGCATCCCAAGGAGTTCCCCGTGCCCGACGCCAAACCAGCCCACAAGCGCATCCTGCTCAAGCTGTCGGGTGAGGCGTTGATGGGAGATGACCAGTTCGGCATCAACCGCGCGACGATCGTGCGCATGGTGGAAGAGATCGCCGAGATCACCCGCATGGGCGTCCAGCTGGCGGTCGTGATCGGCGGCGGCAACATCTTCCGCGGTGTCGCCGGTGGCTCCGTCGGCATGGACCGCGCGACGGCCGACTACATGGGCATGCTGGCCACGGTGATGAACGCGCTGGCGCTGGCCGATACGATGGACAAGGCCGGCCTGATCGCCCGCGTGATGTCGGCGATCGCGATCGAGCAGGTCGTCGAGCCGTACATTCGCCCCAAGGCCCTGCAATACCTCGAAGAGGGCAAGGTGGTGATTTTCGCCGCCGGCACCGGCAACCCGTTCTTCACGACCGATACGGCCGCCGCGTTGCGCGGTGCCGAGATCGGTGCCGAGGTCGTGCTGAAGGCGACCAAGGTGGACGGCGTCTATTCCGCGGACCCGAAGCGCGATCCGAACGCGACCCGCTACACGCAGATTTCCTTCGATGAGGCCATGGCGCAGAATCTCGGCATCATGGATGCGACGGCGTTCGCGTTGTGCCGCGACCAGAAGCTGCCGATCAAGGTATTTTCGATTTTCAAGAACGGCGCGCTGCGGCGCGTGGTGATGGGCGAAGACGAGGGTACCCTGGTCTATGCCTGAGTCGCGGGCATGCATGCAGCCGGCGCGACCACCGTTGAAGTGAGACGACAGGAGAGAGCATGACGATTGCAGACATCAAGAGCACGGCCGAGACGCGGATGAACCAGTCGCTGGCCTCGCTCAAGCACAATCTGACCAAGATCCGTACCGGCCGCGCCAACCCGGCCTTGCTGGACACCGTGCAGGTCGACTACTACGGCTCCCTGGTGCCGGTCAGCCAAGTGGCCAACGTGTCGCTGCTCGACGCGCGCACGATCAGCGTGCAGCCCTGGGAAAAAGGCATGGGCGCGAAGATCGAGAAAGCCATCCGCGAAAGCGACCTTGGCCTCAATCCCGCGTCGATGGGCGACCTGATCCGCGTGCCGATGCCGATGATGACCGAGGAGCGCCGCAAGGAGCTGACCAAGATCGTGCGCAACGAAGGCGAAGCCGCGAAGATCGCGGTGCGCAACCTTCGCCGCGACGCGAACGAAGCGGTCAAGAAACTCGTCAAGGACAAACTCGCATCCGAAGACGAGCAGAAGCGCGCCGAAGCCGACATCCAGAAGGTGACGGACCGTCATATCGCCGAGGTCGACCAGACCGTGGCTGCCAAAGAACAAGACATCATGGCGGTCTGATGCAGGCCGTTGGTGCCCTAAGGGTGGTGAAGCGGCGGGCAGGGTCGACTCCGTGAGTGCGTCGCCGCGCCACATCGCGATCGTGATGGACGGAAACGGACGCTGGGCAACCCGGCGTTTCCTGCCGCGGGTGGCCGGGCACCGGCAGGGCGTCGAATCGCTGCGGCGCTGCGTGCAGGCCTGCCTGGACCGTGGCATCGACGTGTTGACGGTGTTTGCGTTCTCGTCCGAGAACTGGGAGCGCCCGCCGGACGAGGTGTCGGGCCTGATGTCCCTGATGGTCAGCACCCTGGCGAAGGAAGTGATTCCGCTGAAGGCCAACGGCGTGCGCCTGCATTTCGTCGGCGCACTCGGCGCCTTGTCGGAGAAGGTGCGCAACGGCCTGGCCCAGGCGGAACGCGACACCGCCGGCAACACGCGGCTGATCCTGAACATCTGCTTCAACTACGGCGGCCGCTGGGACATCGCGCAGGCCGCGCAACGCCTGGCGGCCGCTGGTGAGCCGATCACCGAGGGCAGCCTGAGCCGGGCCATGGCGCTGTCGCACGTGGCCGACCCCGACCTGGTGATCCGCACCGGCGGCGAGCAGCGCATCAGCAACTTCCTCTTGTGGCAATCCGCCTACTCCGAGTTCTTCTTCAGCGACAAGTTGTGGCCGGAGTTCGACCCTGCGGCGCTGGACGAGGCGATGGCCGCTTACGCCCAGCGCGAGCGCCGTTTCGGCAAGACGTCGAAGCAGGTGGCTGCGCCTGCCGCCGGCACGCGCGCGGCCTGAGGCGTCAGCACATGCTGAGGCAACGCGTCATCACCGCACTCGTCCTGCTGGCCATTCTGCTGCCGGCCTTGTTCTACCGTTCACCCGAGCCCTTGTGTGCGCTGGCGTTGGTGTTGATCGCGGCCGGCGCCTGGGAGTGGGGCCGGCTGAACCGCCTGGGGCAGGGCGCCTCGCTGGCGCTGGGCGCGTTGTGTGTCGCGGCATGCGCGGGCGCCTGGGCTGCCGGCTGGCTGCAACAGCCTTCATTGCCGATGTGGACGGTGGCTGGCGCGGCCTGGGTTCTGGTGGGTGCCTGGCTGATCCGCCGGGGCGTTGCCGGATGGGCGCCGGTTCCGGTCATGGTGCGTGTCGTCGGCGGCTTGCTGGCGCTGTTTCTGGCCTGGCTGGCGCTGGCGCAGGCACGTGTGATCGGCATTGACTTCCTGCTGTCCGTACTGTTGCTGGTGTGGGTCGCCGACATCGGCGCGTATTTCGCGGGCCGTGCCTTCGGGCGCCGCAAGCTCGCACCGGCCATCAGCCCCGGCAAGAGCTGGGAAGGCGTATGGGGTGGCATGGCCGGCGTCCTGGTGCTGGCGTTGGCGTGGGTGTGGATCGATGCCGCATCGCAGGGCGGGGGCGGCAGCCTCTACAGCCGGCTGTGGATCTCCAGGCCCTGGCTGTTGCCGGTCGCGGTGTTGTTTCTTGCTGCGATGAGTGTGGTCGGCGATCTCGTCGAATCGCTGATCAAGCGCAGTGCCGGAGCCAAGGACAGCAGCCGTCTGCTGCCGGGGCACGGCGGTGTGCTCGACCGGGTCGATGCCCTGCTGCCCACGCTGCCGCTGGCCATGATGTTGTACGGCGTCGTCGCATGAAGCTCGGTCTGACGGTTCTCGGTTCGACGGGCTCGGTCGGCACCAGCACGCTGGACGTGGTGGCACGCCATCCCGACCGGTTCGACATCATCGCCTTGACCGCGGCGACCCAGGTCGATCTGTTGCTGCAGCAGTGCGCGCAGTTCCGTCCGCGCTTCGCCGTGATGGTCGATGCCGCCGCCGCGGCCGTGCTGCGCGAGCGCGTGCGCGCCGAAGGTTTGAAGGTGCAGGTGCTCGATGGCGCCGCGGCCTTGTCGATGGTGGCATCGCACCCCGACGTGCAGGTGGTGATGGCCGCGATCGTCGGGGCGGCCGGGCTGGCCCCCTGCATGGCGGCTGCGGGCGCCGGCAAGCGGCTGCTGCTGGCCAACAAGGAGGCGCTGGTGGTCGGCAGCGAACTCTTCATGGACACGGTGCGCACCGGCGGCGCCACGCTGCTGCCGATCGACAGCGAGCATTCCGCGGTGTTCCAGTCGCTGCCCGAGGACCCGCGGACCTGGCCCGACCGGGTCGAGAAAATCATCCTCACCGCGTCCGGCGGCCCGTTCCGCGCCCGGGATCCCAAGACCCTGCGCGACGTCACGCCGGAGCAGGCCTGCGCGCACCCGAACTGGGTGATGGGCCGCAAGATCTCGGTCGACTCCGCCACGATGATGAACAAGGCGCTCGAGGTGATCGAGGCGCGCTACCTGTTTGGCCTGGCGCCGGATGCGCTGGAGGTGGTGATCCATCCGCAGAGCATCGTCCACTCGATGGTGCAGTACCGCGACACCTCGGTCGTCGCCCAGCTCGGCACGCCCGATATGCGGGTGCCGATCGCGTACGGCCTGTCCTGGCCCGACCGCATGGCCTCGGGTGCGGCGCCGCTCGATTTCCGCAAGCTGCCGGCGATGACGTTCGAGTCCTGCGATGCACACGACCACCCGGCCCGATTCCCCGGCCTCTGGCTGGCATGGCAGACACTGAAAGCGCCGCCCGGGACCTGTGCCGTGCTCAATGCCGCGAACGAGATGGCGGTGGCCGCGTTCCTCGACCGGCGCATCCGGTTCGACCAGATCCACCACGTGAACCTGGCGACCCTGGAGCAGGTGGTTCCGTCCCGCCCCAAGGGGCTTGACGATCTGCTGGCGCTCGATGCGCGTGCGCGCGATACTGCGCGGCATTGCATTTCGGCGCTGGGCGCCTGATCTGCTCCCGAGCATCGAAAGGGTCTTCATGTTGACGATCGTGGCCTTCCTCGCAGCGCTGGGCCTGCTGATTGCCGTGCACGAGTACGGGCACTACCGCGTGGCCGTCGCCTGCGGCGTCAAGGTGCTGCGGTTTTCCATCGGCTTCGGCAAGGTGCTGTTCCGCTGGCAGCCCAAGGGGTCGCCGACCGAGTTCGTCCTGGGGGCGTTTCCGTTGGGCGGCTACGTCAAGATGCTCGATGAACGCGAGGCGCCGGTCGCGCCGCAGGAGCGGCACCTGGCCTTCAACAACAAGCCGCTGGGCGCGCGTGCGGCCATCGTCGCGGCCGGGCCGCTGGCCAATCTGCTGCTGGCGGTGCTGCTCTATGCCGCTGTCAACTGGACCGGCATCGACGAGCCCCGGGCGGTGCTGGCCAGCCCGGTGGCCGCGTCGCTGGCCGACCAGACCGGGCTGCGCGGCGGCGAGGTCGTCACCCGCGGGGGTTGGGATGGCGATGCGCTGCGCGACATCCGCTCGTTCGAGGATCTGCGCTGGCTGCTGACACGCGGCGCGCTCGACGGCAAGGACGTGCGGCTCGAACTCGCTTCCAGCGAACGTGGCGCGCGGCGCGAACTGGTGCTGCCGCTCGCGCAGATCGACGCCCAGGACGCGGATGCCCGGCTGTTCCGGCGCATCGGCATCATCGGTCCGTGGACGCAACCGTTGATCGGTGACGTCATGCCGGACGGAGCGGCCGCCCGCGCCGGGCTGCGCAGCGGCGACATCGTGCACCGCGTCGGCACCGTGACGGTGGTCGATGGGCAGCAGTTGCGCGAGACCATCCGCAAGTCGATCCAGGGGACGCAGCCGCTGGCACAGCGGTGGCGCATCGAACGCAACGGCAGCATGCTCGACCTCGACGTGATGCCCGACGCCAAGCCCGAGGGTGAGGCCTGGGTCGGCCGCATCGGCGCCTATGTCGGCGCGCCGCCGGCGATGGTGACGATCCACTATGGCCCGCTGGACGGTCTGTGGAACGGCGCCGTGCGTACCTGGGAAGTCTCGGCGCTGACGCTGCGGATGATGGGCAAGATGGTGGTCGGGCAGGCGTCGCTCAAGAACCTCAGCGGCCCGTTGACGATTGCCGACTATGCGGGCAAGTCCGCCAGCCTGGGCCTGACGCAGTACCTGGTGTTCCTGGCGCTGATCAGCGTCAGCCTGGGGGTGCTCAATCTGCTGCCGCTGCCCGTTCTGGACGGTGGGCACCTGATGTATTATCTTTGGGAGGCCGTCACGGGCAAAAGCGTGTCGGATGCATGGATGGAGCGCATGCAGCGCGGTGGCGTTGCATTGCTCCTGCTGATGATGTCCATCGCTTTGTTCAACGACGTGACCCGTATCTTTGGCTGACTCTCTGTGGCGCTCAGCGCGTGTACCAGACCCTGTCAGACGCATCAAGAATCCATGAAAAATAATTTCGACAGCTTTCGCACGCGTGCCCTGGCGACCGCATTGGCTCTGGTGTTCGCCGCGAACACGGCATGGGCCATCGATCCGTTCCGCGTACGCGACATCCGGCTCGAGGGGCTGCAACGCGTCGAGCCGGGCACGGTGTTCGCATCGCTGCCGTTCCGCATCGGCGACAACTATTCGGACGAACTGGGCGCCTCGGCGATCCGCGCGCTGTTCGGGCTCGGCCTGTTCAAGGACGTGCGCATCGAGGTCAGCGGCGACGTACTGGTGGTCGTGGTGGAAGAGCGGCCGACGGTGGCCGACGTCGACTTCGTCGGGACCAAGGAGTTCGACAAGGACGCGTTGAAGAAGTCGATGCGCGAGGTCGGGCTGACCGAAGGCCGGCCGTTCGACAAGGCGCTGGCCGACCGCGCCGAGCAGGAGCTCAAGCGCCAGTACATCAACCGCAGCCTGTACGCCGCCGAGGTCGTGACGACGGTCACGCCGATCGAGCGCAACCGCGTCAACCTGACCTTCAACATCGTCGAAGGGGATCCGGCCAAGATCAAGGAGATCCACATCGTCGGCAACAAGGCGTTCAGCGAATCCACGCTGCGCGACCTGTTCGAGCTGGACACCGGCGGCTGGTTGAGCTGGTACACCAAGTCCGACCGTTATTCGCGTGCCAAGCTCAATGCCGACATCGAGACCCTGCGCTCCTACTACCTGACGCGCGGCTACCTCGAGTTCCGGATCGATTCCACGCAGGTGGGCATCTCGCCGGACAAGCAGGACATCTCGATCACCCTGAACATCACCGAAGGCGAGCGTTACGTCGTGTCGAGCGTCAAGCTCGAGGGCAACTACCTCGGCAAGGACGACGAGTTCAAGTCGCTGGTGACGATCAAACCGGGCGAAGCCTACAACGCCGACCGCGTGGCCGAGACCACCAAGGCGTTCAAGGACAACTTCGGCAACTTCGGGTTTGCGTTCGCCAACGTCGAAGCACGGCCCGACATTGACCGCGTCAACAACCGCGTGTCGGTGCTGCTGCAGTCCGAGCCTTCGCGCCGGGCGTATGTGCGGCGGGTCAACGTGGTGGGCAATACCCGCACGCGCGACGAAGTGATCCGGCGCGAGTTCCGGCAGTTCGAATCGTCCTGGTACGACGGCAACAAGATCAAGCTGTCGCGCGACCGGGTCGACCGCCTTGGGTACTTCAAGGAAGTCACGATGGAGACGCAGGACGTCCCCGGCGTTCAGGACCAGGTCGACCTGCAGGTCGGCGTCGAAGAAAAGCCCACCGGCAGCCTGCAACTGGGTGCCGGCTTCTCCAGCGCCGAAAAGCTGGCGCTGTCGTTCGGGATCAAGCAGGAGAACGCGTTCGGTTCGGGCAACTACCTGGGCCTGGACGTCAACACCAGCAAGTTCAACCGCACGGTGGTTCTGAACACGGTCGATCCGTACTTCACGACGGACGGCATCTCGCGCTCCATCGATCTGTTCCACCGTACGTCGCGACCCTACAACGACCAGGGTGGCAACTACTCGCTGGTCACGCAAGGTGCCGGCCTGCGTTTCGGCGTGCCGTTCAGCGAGATCGACACGATCTACTTCGGTGGCACGATCGAGCGCACGACGATCCGGCCAGGGACCAACATTCCTGCGGCCTACCTGGCCTATGCCGACCAGTTCGGCTATGGCAGCACCTCGCTGCCGCTGTCGATCGGATGGGCACGCGACAACCGCGACAGCACGCTGGTGCCGAGCGTGGGCCGGCTGCAGAAGGTCAATGGCGAGGTCGGTGTGGGTGGCGACACGCGTTACTTCCGCGGCAATTACCAGTACCAGCAATACGTCCCGCTGAACAAGCAGTACACGCTGGCGTTCAACGGCGAACTCGGTTACGGCAAGGGCCTGAGCGGCCGGCCGTTCCCGGTGTTCAAGAACTTCTATTCGGGCGGTCTCGGTTCGGTGCGCGGTTTCGAGCAGGGCACGCTGGGCCCGCGCGACGTGACGGGCGCCGTCATCGGCGGCTCGAAGAAGATCACGCTCAATGCCGAGGTGCTGACGCCGTTTCCCGGTGCCGGCAACGACCGCACGCTGCGCATGTTCGGTTTCCTCGACGTTGGCAATGTCTACGGCGAACAGGAAAAATTCGAGCTGAGTCAGATGCGCGCCTCCGTCGGCGTAGGTCTGAGCTGGATTTCTCCTGTAGGCCCGCTTCGCTTGGCGTTTGCCAACCCCGTGCGCAAGTTTGCCGGCGATAGAATCCAGAAACTGCAATTCCAAATAGGTACTTCGTTCTAATGAAGAATTTTCTGCGTGCGTCGGGATCTGCGGCACTGTTGAGCCTGGTCGCGTTGTGCTGTCAGGCACAGGCCGAGGATTTCAGGGTGGGCTTCGTCAACATCGACCGGATCCTGCGTGAAGCCACGCCGGCAAAGGCCGGCCAGACGAAGCTGGAGCAGGAGTTTTCCAAGCGAGAGAAGGATCTTCTCGATGCCGGCAATGTGTTGAAGGCCGCTTCGGACAAGTTCGAGCGCGAGGCACCCACGCTGGCCGAGAGCCAGCGCAATGCGCGGCAGAAGCAACTGGTCGACCAGGACCGCGATTTCCAGCGCAAGCGGCGCGAGTTCCAGGAAGACCTCAATTCCCGCAAGAACGAAGAATTGCAACAGGTGATCGAGAAGGCCAACCGCGTCATCAAGCAGGTGGCCGAGACCGAGAAGTACGACGCCGTGCTGCAGGAAGCTGCCTACATCAACCCCAAGCACGACATCACCGACAAGGTGATCAAGGCGTTGAATGCCGTTCCTGCCGCCAAGTGAGGCGGTGGATGGTCTGACGTGGCACTCACTCTCGGCAGCATCGTCGACGCGCTTGGCGGTGAACTGCATGGAGACCCCGCGCTGACGGTGGATGGCCTGGCGCCGCTCGAGACGGCGCAGCCGAACCAACTCGCGTTCCTGAGCAACCCGAAACTGCGTCAGCAACTGGCGCTGTCGCAGGCTGCCTGCGTGATCGTCGCGCCTGCGTTGAAAGACGAAGCCATTGCCCGTGGTGCGTGCATCGTCGCCGACAACCCCTATCTGTATTTCGCCCGGCTGACCCAGCTGTGGCAACGTACGCATGCACCGCGGCCCGCCGGGGGCGTGCATCCAAGCGCGGTTGTCGAGCCTGGCGCGCAGGTCGATCCGACGGCGTGGATCGGCCCCTTGTGTGTGGTCGAGACGGGCGCGCGCATCGGCGCGGGCACGGTGCTGAGCTCGCGTGTCACGGTGGGGGCGCGTTGTGTGATCGGCAGCCGCTGCATCCTGCACCCCGGTGTGGTGATCGGCGCCGATGGTTTCGGCTTCGCGCCGAACGCCGGTGCCTGGGAGAAGATCGAACAGCTGGGCGCGGTGCGCATCGGCGACGACGTCGAGATTGGCGCCAACACCTGCGTCGACCGCGGAGCGCTGGGCGACACCGTGCTCGAAGACGGTGTGAAGCTCGACAACCTGATCCAGATCGGCCACAACGTGCAGGTCGGGCGGCATACGGCGATGGCGGCCTGCGTCGGCATCGCCGGCAGCACGGTGATCGGCGCGCATTGCACGCTGGGCGGCGCATCGCGCCTGGTGGGCCACATCACGCTGGTCGACCACGTGCATGTCGGCGCGGCGTCGGTCATCACGCACTCCCTGCTGAAGCCGGGGCACTACGGGGGCATCTTCCCCTTCGACGACAATGGCAAATGGGAGAAATACGCAGCCACGCTGAGGCAGCTCCACAGCCTGCGCGACCGGCTCAGGACGGTCGAGAAAGCCATTGCACGGGGCGACACAACATCATGATGGACATCCACGCAATTCTGAAGAAGCTGCCCCACCGCTACCCGATCCTGTTGATCGATCGCGTGCTGTCGATGGAGAAGGGCAAGACCATCAAGGCGTTGAAGAACGTCACCATCAACGAGCCCCACTTCACCGGCCATTTCCCGCACCGGCCGGTGATGCCCGGGGTGCTGATCGTCGAGGCGATGGCGCAGGCGGCGGCGTTGCTGTCGTTCGCGAGCGAAGGCGTCGAACTCGACGACAAGACGATCTATTACTTCGCCGGCATCGATGCGGCACGTTTCAAGCGCCCGGTCGAACCGGGCGACCAGTTGATCCTGGACGTCGACCTGCTGCGCACCAAGTCGGGCATCTTCAAGTACAAGGGCGTGGCCCGGGTCGATGGTGCGGTGGCTTGCGAAGCCGAGCTGATGTGCACGATGCGCACGATCGCCTGACGGCGCAGCGCAGCCCATTGCAGGAGCCCCGCGTGGCCAGCGTGCACCCCACTGCCATCGTCGACCCCGCGGCGCAGCTCGACGCGTCGGTCACGGTCGGTCCCTACACCGTCATCGGACCGCAGGTGACGATCGGCGCGGGCACCACGGTCGGCCCGCACTGCGTGATCGAAGGCCGGACCACGATCGGCCGCGACAACCGGATCTTCCAGTTCAATTCGCTGGGCGCGCAGCCGCAGGACAAGAAATACGCCGGTGAGCCGACCGAGCTCGTCATCGGCGACCGCAACACCGTGCGGGAGTTCTGCACGTTCAACCTCGGCACCGTGCAGGATGCCGGCGTCACCCGCATCGGCAACGACAACTGGATCATGGCGTACGTGCACATCGCGCACGACTGCCGCGTCGGCAACCAGATCACGATGGCCAACAACACCACGTTGGCCGGCCACGTCGAAGTGGGCGACTGGGCGACGGTCGGCGGCCTGACCGGGGTGTTGCAGCGCATGCGGATCGGCACACACGCGATGGTCGGTTTTGCCAGCCACATCGGCAAGGACGTGCCGCCGTTCATGGTGGTGGACGGCAACCCGCTGGCGGTGCGCGGCGTCAACCTGGTGGGCCTGCGCAGGCGCGACTTCTCTGCGGCGCGGCTGAGCGCCATCCGCGAAATGCACAAGCTGCTGTACCGCGAAGGCAAGACGCTCGACGAGGCGCGTGCCGCCATCGTCGCGCTGCCATCGCAGACGCCCGAAGCCGCCGACGACATCGCCGCGATGGACGCGTTCCTGGCTTCGGCGGCCTACGGCATCGCACGCTGACCCTCCACGCAGATGATCGAAGCATCCGCGCGCCGGTTCGCGATGGTGGCAGGCGAGGCGTCGGGCGATCTGCTGGCCGGCCTGCTGCTCGACGGCCTGCGTGCGCGCTGGCCCGATCTGCAGGCGGGCGGCATCGGCGGCCCGCAGATGCGCGCGCGCGGCTTCGACGCCACCTGGCCCAGCGAGTCGCTGGCCGTGCGGGGCTACGTCGAGGTGCTGCCGCATCTGCGCCGGCTGCTCGCGATGCGGCGCGAGCTCGGCGACCGCCTGCTGGCCAGCCGCCCCGACGCCTTCATCGGCATCGATGCGCCTGACTTCAACCTGGGCCTGGAGGCTCGCCTCAAGGTGGCGGGCATCCCGACCGTGCACTTCGTCAGCCCGTCGTTCTGGGCCTGGCGCGCCAAGAAGCTCGAGCAGCTCCAGCGCAGCGCCGACCATGTGCTGTGCATCTTTCCGTTCGAGCCCGAGTTGCTCGCGCAGCGTGGCATCGCGGCTACCTATGTCGGCCACCCGTTGGCGAGCGTCATCCCGCTGGTACCCGACAAGGCGGCCGCCCGCGCGGCGCTCGGCGTGCCGGACGACGCCACCATGGTGGCCATCCTGCCCGGCAGCCGCCCGTCCGAGATCGCGCAACTGGCGAGCCGTTTTTTCGCGGCGGCGCGCGCCATGGCCAAGGCAAGGCCGGGCCTGCGCTTCGTGGTGCCCGCGATCGCCTCGCTGCAGCCACAGATCACCCGTGCGGCCGAGGCGGCGGGTCTGGGGCCGGCGCTGCAGATCGTCACCGGGCAGTCGCACACGGTGCTGGCGGCCTGCGACGCCACGCTGATCGCCAGCGGCACGGCGACGCTGGAGGCTGCGCTGTTCAAGCGCCCGATGGTCATCGCCTACCACATGCCCTGGCTGTCGTGGCGCATCATGCGGCGCAAGCAACTCCAGCCGTGGGTGGGCCTGCCCAACATCCTGTGCCGGGAATTCGTCGTGCCCGAGCTGCTGCAGCACGCGGCGACCCCCGAGGCGCTGGCGGCGGCCACGCTGCGCTGGCTCGACATGCGCACCGCCGAACCTGACAGAATCGCGGCGTTGGAGCAACGCTTCCTGACACTGCACCAGACCCTGCGCCGTGACACGGCTCTATTGGCGAGCGATGCGATCCAGAAAATTCTCGAGCGCTGAGCAGGCCGTCCTGTGCTGGACGGCGCCCGGCCTGATGGCCGGTGTGGACGAGGCCGGGCGCGGCCCGCTGGCGGGCCCCGTGGTGGCTGCCGCCGTGATCCTGGACGAACTGAACCCGATCCAGGGACTCGCCGATTCGAAGGTACTGACGCCGCAGCGGCGCGAGGCGCTGTACGACGAGATCCGGGCCAAGGCCCTGTGCTGCGCCGTGGCGGAGGCGAGCGTCGAGGAAATCGACCGGCTGAACATCCTGCAGGCGACCCTGCTGGCGATGCGGCGCGCGGTGCAGGGCCTGCGCCTGAAGCCGGTGCGCGTGCTGGTCGACGGCAACCAGTTGCCTGTGCTGGACGTGCTGGCCGAAGCCGTCGTCAAGGGCGACGCGCTGGTGCCGTCGATCTCCGCCGCGTCGATCCTCGCCAAGGTGCACCGTGACCGCTGGTGCGCCGAGATCCATGCCCACTACCCGCAATACGGATTCGCAGGGCACAAGGGCTACGGCACGCGCGAACACATGGAGGCCTTGCGGCTGCACGGCGCCTGCCCGCTGCACCGGCAGTCGTTCGCACCGGTGCGCGAGGCCGGCCCGTACCGCATGATCGAGACGCGGCCGTGAGCGAGGATCGCGCGGCCACGCTGCTGACGTCGCGGGACAACGCGCTCTTCAAGGACCTGCGCAAGCTGGCGCACGACAACACGGCCTACCGGCAGCAGGCACGCGTCTGGCTGGAGGGTGACCACCTGTGCCGTGCCGCGCTGGCGCGTGGCCGCAAGCCGGCACTGGCGGTGTTTTCGGCGGGCTACTGGCCGCAGGCACAGGCGCTGTATGCCGACGTGGCCGAGCGCACCGTCGTCGTGGCCGATCCGCTGTGGGCGCAGCTCAGCGGACTGGAATCGCCGGCCCCAATGGCGTTCGTGCTGGATCTGCCGGTGGCGCCCGTGGTCGACCGCGGCGCGCCGACCATCGTGCTCGACCGCGTGCAGGACGCCGGAAACGTCGGCTCGATCCTGCGCAGCGCCGCCGCGTTCGGCTACACGCAGGTGCTGGCCTTGAAGGGAACCGCCGCGCTGTGGTCTGCCAAAGTGTTGCGCGCCGGCATGGGCGCGCATTTCGGGCTGCACCTGATCGAGCTGCTGGAACCCGCCGCGCTCGACGCCCTGGCGGTGCCGCTGCTGGTGACCAGCTCGCACCAGGGCGAGCCGGTGCACCAGGCCGCTTTGCCGTGGCCGTGCGCCTGGGCGTTTGGCCACGAAGGGCAGGGCGTGTCCGGCGCGGTGGACGCGCATGCCAGGGCGCACCTGCGCATCGCACAGCCTGGCGGCGAGGAGTCGCTCAACGTGGCGGCCGCGGCTGCAATCTGCCTGCATGCGGGCATGGCGGCCCGGTTATAATCAGGGGCTTTCTCGCAATCCCCCGTACGCCTAGCGCATTCAAGCCCTCCCCCTGACAACAGCACCTTCGAGAGTTCGCTCTTGAGCGCGTTTGGGCGTACCCGTAACCATCCGGAGATCCCAGTGCTTTTGTCCCTCCAGGGAACCACCCCTCACGCCATCCTGGCGCTTGCAGACGGCACGGTCTTTCTCGGCAATTCGATTGGAGCCACCGGTTCCACCACCGGCGAAGTCGTGTTCAACACGGCCATCACCGGTTATCAGGAAATCCTCACGGACCCGAGTTATTGCCAGCAGATCGTGACCCTCACGTACCCGCATATCGGCAATTACGGCGTCAATGCCGAGGACGTCGAAGCCGATAAGGTCCATGCCGCCGGCCTGGTCATCAAGGACCTGCCGCTGCTGTCCAGCAACTTCCGCGAGTCGATGACGCTCTCGCAGTACCTGGTGCGCGAGAACACCGTCGCCATCGCCAACATCGACACGCGCAAGCTGACCCGCATCCTGCGCAGCCAGGGCGCGCAGAACGGCTGCATCGTCGGCCTGCCCGCCGGACAGACCGCGACGCAGCAGCACATCGATGCCGCCCTGGCCGCAGCCCGCGCGGCGCCGAGCATGGCCGGCCTCGACCTGGCCCGGGTCGTTTCCGTCGCCCAGCCGTACGAGTGGACGCAGACCGAATGGCAGCTCGGCAGCGGCTACGGCACGCAGGCCAAGCCCCGGTTCCACGTGGTCGCGTTCGACTTCGGCGTGAAGAAGAACATCCTGCGCATGATCGCCAGCCGCGGCAGCCGCATCACCGTGGTGCCGGCGCAGACCCCGGCCTCCGAGGTGCGCAAACTCCAGCCTGACGGCGTGTTCCTCGCCAACGGCCCAGGTGACCCGGAGCCGTGCGACTACGCGATCGCCGCCACGCGCGAGCTGATCGACAGCGGCGTGCCGACCTTCGGCATCTGCCTGGGCCACCAGATCATGGCGCTGGCCTCGGGGGCGAAGACCTTCAAGATGAAGTTCGGCCACCACGGCGCCAACCACCCGGTGAAAGACCTGGACAACGGCCGCGTCAGCATCACCAGCCAGAATCACGGCTTCGCGGTCGACGAGAAGAGCCTGCCGTCCAACCTGCGGCCGACCCACATCAGCCTGTTCGACAACACCTTGCAGGGCCTGGCGCGTACCGACCGGCCGGCCTTCTGTTTTCAGGGCCACCCCGAGGCATCGCCCGGGCCCCATGACATCGCCTACCTGTTCGACCGCTTCACGGCACTGATGGAAAAGCACCAAGCGGAGAAGAGTTATGCCTAAGCGCACAGACATCAAGAGCGTCCTCATCATCGGCGCCGGTCCCATCATCATCGGCCAGGCCTGCGAGTTCGACTACTCCGGCGTGCAAGCCTGCAAGGCCCTGCGCGAAGAGGGCTACAAGGTCATCCTGATCAACAGCAACCCCGCGACGATCATGACCGACCCGGCCACGGCCGACGTCACCTACATCGAGCCGATCACCTGGCAGACCGTCGAGAAGATCATCGCCAAGGAGCGCAAGCTCAACCCCGGCGGCTTCGCGATCCTGCCGACGATGGGCGGGCAGACCGCGCTCAACTGCGCGCTCGACCTATGGCATCACGGCGTGCTGGAGAAATACGACGTCGAGCTGATCGGCGCCACGCCCGAGGCCATTGACAAGGCCGAGGACCGGTTGAAGTTCAAGGACGCGATGACCAAGATCGGCCTGGGCTCGGCACGCTCCGGCATCGCGCACTCGATGGAAGAGGCCTGGGCCGTGCAGAAGACGCTGGGTTTCCCGACCGTCATCCGCCCCAGCTTCACGCTGGGCGGCACTGGCGGTGGCATCGCCTACAACGCCGAGGAGTTCGAGACCATCTGCAAGCGCGGCCTCGAAGCCTCGCCGACCAACGAGCTGCTGATCGAGGAATCGCTGCTCGGCTGGAAAGAGTACGAGATGGAGGTCGTGCGCGACAAGGCCGACAACTGCATCATCGTCTGCTCGATCGAGAACCTGGACCCGATGGGCGTGCACACCGGCGACTCCATCACCGTGGCCCCGGCGCAGACCCTGACCGACAAGGAATACCAGATCATGCGCAACGCCAGCCTGGCGGTGCTGCGCGAGATCGGCGTCGACACCGGTGGCTCCAACGTGCAGTTCTCGGTGAACCCTGCCGATGGCCGCATGATCGTCATCGAGATGAACCCGCGCGTGTCGCGTTCGTCGGCACTGGCCTCCAAGGCCACGGGCTTCCCGATCGCCAAGGTCGCCGCCAAGCTGGCCATCGGCTACACGCTGGACGAGCTGCGCAACGAGATCACTGGCGGCGCCACGCCGGCCAGCTTCGAGCCGAGCATCGACTACGTGGTGACGAAGATCCCGCGTTTCGCGTTCGAGAAATTCCCCACCGCCGACAGCCGCCTCACCACGCAGATGAAGAGCGTGGGCGAGGTGATGGCGATGGGCCGCACCTTCCAGGAGAGTTTCCAGAAGGCACTGCGCGGCCTCGAAGTCGGCGTCGATGGCATGAACGAGAAGACGCAGGACCGCGAAGTGCTCGAGAAGGAGCTGGGCGAGCCCGGCCCCGAGCGCATCTGGTACGTGGGCGACGCGTTCGCCAGCGGCTGGACGCTCGACGAAGTGCATGCGCTCACCAAGATCGACAAGTGGTTCCTGGTGCAGATCGAGGAGATCATCAAGATCGAGCTCGAACTCGACAGCCACACCGCTGCCCACGGCGAGGCGGCCCTGTCGAAGCTGTCGACCGAGGAAATCCGCACGCTGAAGAAGAAGGGCTTCTCCGACCGCCGCCTGGCCAAGCTGCTGAAGACCACCGACCAGGCCGTGCGCGAGCAGCGCAAACGGCTCGACGTGCGCCCGGTCTACAAACGCGTCGACACCTGCGCCGCCGAGTTCGCGACCAACACCGCCTACATGTATTCGACCTACGAGGACGAATGCGAGGCCGCGCCGACGGACAAGAAGAAGATCATGGTGCTGGGCGGCGGGCCCAACCGCATCGGCCAGGGCATCGAGTTCGACTACTGCTGCGTGCATGCAGCGCTGGCGATGCGCGAGGACGGCTACGAGACCATCATGGTCAACTGCAATCCCGAGACCGTGTCGACCGACTACGACACCAGCGACCGGCTGTACTTCGAGCCCCTGACGCTCGAAGACGTGCTGGAGATCGTCGACAAGGAGAAGCCGCTCGGCGTGATCGTGCAGTACGGCGGCCAGACGCCGCTGAAGCTGGCGCTCGACCTCGAAGCCAACGGCGTGCCCATCATTGGCACCAGCCCCGACATGATCGACGCGGCCGAAGACCGCGAGCGTTTCCAGAAGCTGCTGCACACGCTGGGCCTGCGCCAGCCGCCGAACGCGACCGCGCGCACCGAGCCCGAGGCGCTGGAGAAGGCCGCGGCGCTGGGCTACCCGCTGGTCGTGCGCCCGAGCTACGTGCTGGGCGGCCGCGCGATGGAGATCGTGCACGAGCAGCGTGACCTGGAACGCTACATGCGCGAGGCGGTCAAGGTCAGCCATGACTCGCCGGTGCTGCTCGACCGTTTCCTGAACGACGCGATCGAGTGCGACGTCGACTGCATCCGCGACGGCGACGGCCAGACGCTGATCGGCGGCGTGATGGAGCACATCGAGCAGGCCGGCGTGCACAGCGGCGACTCGGCATGCTCGCTGCCCCCTTACTCGCTGGCGGCCGACACGGTGACCGAACTCAAGCGCCAGACCGCCGCGATGGCCCAGGCGCTGAACGTGGTCGGTTTGATGAACGTGCAGTTCGCGATCCAGCACGTCGACGGCAAGGACGTGATCTACGTGTTGGAAGTGAACCCGCGTGCGAGCCGCACCGTGCCCTACGTCAGCAAGGCGACGGGCATCCAGCTGGCGAAGGTGGCGGCCCGCTGCATGGCCGGCCAGTCGCTGGCCAGCCAGGGCGTGACGCGCGAGGTGACGCCGCCGTATTTCAGCGTGAAGGAGGCTGTGTTTCCGTTCGTCAAGTTCCCGGGTGTCGACACCATCCTCGGCCCCGAGATGAAGTCCACCGGCGAGGTGATGGGTGTGGGCAAGACCTTCGGCGAAGCCTTCGTGAAGAGCCAGATCGGCGCCGGCACGAAGCTGCCACGCTCAGGCCGCGCCTTCCTGACGGTGAAGAACAACGACAAGCCCCGCGCGGTCGAAGTGGCGCGCGCGCTAGCGGCCCAGGGCTTCGAGATCCTGGCGACCAAGGGCACGGCGCAGGCGATCACCGCCGCCGGCATCGCCTGCCGGACGGTCAACAAGGTCACCGAAGGCCGGCCACACGTCGTCGACATGATCAAGAACAACGAGATTGCGTTGGTCGTGAACACGGTCGAGGAACGCCGCAACGCGATCACCGACAGCCGCGCCATCCGCACCTCGTCGTTGCTGGCCCGGGTCACGACCTTCACGACGATCGCTGGCGCCGAAGCGGCGGTCGAAGGCATGAAGTATCTCGACAGCCTCGACGTCATCTCGATCCAGGAGATGCACGCGCAGCTTGCCGCGGCATAATCCACCGCTTCAGACACCGCCGAACGGCAACGCTCGGCGGTTTCCTTTTGGAGAACCACAATGACGACGATTCCCGTCACCAAACGCGGCGCAGAAGCGCTCAAGACCGAACTGCACCGCCTGAAGACCGTCGACCGCCCCGCGGTCATCAACGCCATCGCGGAAGCACGTGCGCAAGGCGACCTGAGCGAAAACGCAGAATACGAAGCAGCCAAGGACCGCCAGGGCTTTGTCGAAGGCCGCATCCAGGAGGTCGAAGGCAAGCTTTCGGCTGCGCAGATCATCGACCCGTCGACGCTGGACGCGGGCGGCAAGGTCGTGTTCGGGGCCACGGTCGACCTGGAAGAAGATCCTTCCGGCCAGGCCGTCACCTACCAGATCGTCGGCGAAGACGAGGCCGACCTGAAGCTGGGCCGGGTGAACATCTCCAGCCCGATCGCGCGCGCGCTGATCGGCAAGGAAGAGGGCGACACCGCCGAAGTGCAGACCCCGGGCGGCATCAAGCACTACGAGATCGTCAAGGTCCGCTACATCTGAGCGAGCGGATCCGAGCGGACGATCGGCACCCATGGCACGCAGGCTCCCCGTCTTTGCATCCGCCCTCTGGTGGGGCAGCCTGACGGTGATCGGCTTCCTGGTCGTGCCGATGCTGTTCGCCACCCTGCCGACGCCTGTGTTGGCGGGCAACATGGCGGCCAGGCTCTTCACCGCACAGACCTGGGTGTCGACCGCCTGCGTCGGCCTGCTGTTGCTGATGGCACGCGGCCGCAGCGAACAGGGTCTGCAGCCCTGGGCGGCGCCGGTGCTGGGTTTCCTGATCGGCGGCCTGCTGCTGGCGCTGCTGTCCGAGTTTGCGGTCGCCCCGCGCATCGTCGCCCGGGAGAACCTGAAACTCTGGCACAGCCTGGGCAGCGGGATGTTCCTGCTGCAGTGGGTCTGCGCTACGGTGACCCTGTGGAAACTGGTGGGAGCCAGGGTGGCGGAAGCTTCACTCCACAGATGACTGAACGACCTGTTTATTCGAGAACAACCGTGGAACCGGCTTCGCCGGGCCACTGGCTGTGCCCCCGGTAGGGGGTTGGCGAAGCGACACGCAGTGCGCGCAGACTAGGGGGCGAGCAACAATCAGGTCTGGCTGCGTTTCTTCACGCTGGTCTGGGGCTTGGGTTTCGCCCGCTTGACCTTGCCGCCGGCCGTGAGACGCTGATTGCCCAGCACCCGCAGCGTCTTCACTTCGGGCCGCTGACCACCGCGCTTGCTGTACTTGAGCACCTTCACGTCGCGCGGGCCGGCCATCCGGTCTTCGTCCTCGGGCCGCTGGGCGGTGATCTCGGGCTTGGGCCGCCACAGCACCAGCAGCTTGCCGATGTGCTGGATCGGCGCGGCGCCCAGCTGCTCGGCCAGCGTCTGGAACATGGTTTCGCGCGCGACGCGGTCGTCGGAGAACACGCGGACCTTGATCAGGCCGTGGGCGTTCAGTGCCAGATTGGTCTCGCGCACGACCGCCGGCGTCAGGCCGTCGCCGCCGACCATCACCACCGGGTCGAGATGGTGGGCTTCGGCGCGGTGGACCTTGCGCTGGGCGGGGGTAAGTTGTATTTGGGGCATGGCCGTATTATCCGGGGCAAGATGAAAGTAAAGACCAAGAGCAAGAAAGTCAACAAGGCGTGGCTCAACGACCACGTCAACGACCCCTACGTCAAGCTCGCGGCCAGGGAGGGCTACCGTGCGCGCGCGGCCTTCAAGCTGAAGGAGATCGACGAGACGCTGCACCTGATCAAGCCGGGCGATCTCGTCGTCGACCTGGGTTCGACACCAGGCGCCTGGAGCCAGTACGTGCGGCGCAAGCTGTCGCCGAAGACCGCGACCGGCGGCGGCGCTGCCGTCGGCGAACTCAACGGCAGCATCATCGCCGTCGATCTGCTGCCGATGGAGCCGATCGAGGGCGTGCAGTTCCTGCAGGGCGATTTCCGCGAGCCGGAAGCATTGCAGCAACTGCAGGCGGCCATGGGGGGGCGTCTGGCCGACGTGGTGGTATCGGACATGGCGCCCAACCTGTCCGGCATCGAATCTGTCGATTCGGCCCGGGTGGCGCACCTGATCGAGCTGGCCATCGCATTCGCCCACGACCACATGAAACCCGAAGGCGCGCTGGTCGTGAAGGCCTTCCACGGCAGCGGCTACAGCCAGCTGGTGGTGCTGTTCAAGGAGCAGTTTCGCACCGTCAAGCCGATCAAACCAAAGGCTTCCCGGGACAAATCGTCCGAGACTTTCCTGGTCGGCATCGGCCTGAAGACGCGGGCCTTGGCGCCCGAAGCGCGCTAAGTCCTTGTTATACCTATGGCCGGCGTGGGTAAAACCGCTGGTTCCAAGCCTTGAAACGCCTAAAATAGGGCGCAAGTGCCTTCCTCCTGCTACCGGAGTCCTGCTTGAAAAATCCCTGGTTCTCAAAAGTTGCTGTCTGGCTCGTGATCGCCATGGTGCTGTTCACGGTGTTCAAGCAGTTCGACACACGCACCGCCTCGGGCGCGGGCTACCTCGGTTATTCGGACTTCCTCGAAGAGGTGCGCGGCAAGCGCATCAAGTCGGCGACGATCCAGGAAGGCCAGGGCGGCACCGAGATCGTCGGCATCACCACCGATGACCGCAAGGTGCGCACCACCGCCACCTATCTCGACCGCGGCCTGGTCGGCGACCTGATCGCCAACAACGTCAAGTTCGACGTGAAGCCGCGCGAAGAAGGTTCGCTGCTGATGACGCTGCTGGTCAGCTGGGGCCCGATGCTGCTGCTGATCGGCGTGTGGGTGTACTTCATGCGCCAGATGCAGGGCGGCGGCAAGGGCGGGGCGTTCAGCTTCGGCAAGAGCAAGGCCCGCATGCTCGACGAGAACAGCAACCAGGTCACCTTCGCCGATGTTGCCGGCTGCGACGAAGCCAAGGAAGAAGTGAAGGAAGTCGTCGACTTCCTGAAAGACCCGCAGAAGTTCCAGAAGCTCGGCGGCCGCATTCCGCGCGGCCTGCTGCTGGTCGGCCCTCCGGGCACCGGCAAGACGCTGCTCGCCAAGAGCATCGCCGGCGAGGCCAAGGTGCCTTTCTTCTCGATCTCCGGCTCCGACTTCGTCGAGATGTTTGTCGGTGTCGGCGCGGCCCGCGTGCGCGACATGTTCGAGAACGCCAAGAAGAACGCTCCCTGCATCATCTTCATCGACGAAATCGATGCGGTCGGCCGCCAGCGTGGCGCCGGTCTGGGCGGCGGCAACGACGAACGTGAACAGACGCTGAACCAGATGCTGGTCGAGATGGACGGTTTCGAAACCAACCTCGGCGTCATCGTGGTCGCGGCCACCAACCGCCCCGACATCCTGGATGCCGCTCTGCTGCGCCCGGGCCGTTTCGACCGCCAGGTCTACGTGACCCTGCCCGACATCCGCGGCCGCGAGCAGATCCTGCACGTGCACATGCGCAAGGTGCCGGTCAGCCAGGACGTCAACGCCAGCGTCATCGCGCGCGGCACGCCCGGCATGTCGGGTGCCGACCTCGCCAACCTGTGCAACGAGGCCGCGTTGATGGCGGCCCGCCGCAGTGCCCGCGTGGTCGAGATGCAGGACTTCGAGAAGGCCAAGGACAAGATCCTGATGGGCCCCGAGCGCAAGAGCATGGTCATGCCCGAGGAAGAGCGCCGCAACACGGCCTACCACGAGTCGGGCCACGCACTGCTGGGCAAGCTGCTGCCCAAGTGCGACCCGGTGCACAAGGTCACGGTGATCCCGCGTGGCCGTGCGCTGGGCGTCACGATGAGCCTGCCCGCGCAAGACCGCTACAGCTACGACAGCGAATACATGCTGAGCCAGATCAGCATGCTGTTCGGTGGCCGCATCGCCGAAGAAGTGTTCATGAAGCAGATGACCACCGGCGCCAGCAACGACTTCGAGCGTGCGACGCAGATCGCCCGCGACATGGTCACGCGCTACGGCATGACCGATGCGCTGGGCCCGATGGTCTACGCCGAGAACGAGGGCGAGGTGTTCCTGGGCCGCTCGGTCACCAAGACCACCAACATGAGCGAGCAGACGATGCAGAAGGTCGACAGCGAAGTCCGCCGCATCATCGACCAGCAATACTCGCTGGCCCGCAAGCTGATCGAGGACAACAGCGACAAGATGCACGCCATGGCCAAGGCCCTGCTCGAATGGGAAACCATCGACACCGAGCAGATCGACGACATCATGGCCGGCCGCGAGCCCCGTCCCCCGAAGGACTGGACGCCCCGCACACCGAGCGGCGGTGGCAGTGGCGGCGGCAGCGGTGGCGCGCCGGCGGTCACGCCGGAGCCAGCGCCGACAGCGGCCTGAGCCGGAGATTCTTGACAGACAATACGGGGCCTTCTGGCCCCGTATGCATTTGCAGCCCATGTTCTGGCAGACCAGCCGTTTTCGCATCGACCTGCACCAGCCGCGTGTGATGGGCATCGTCAACGTCACGCCGGACTCGTTCTCCGACGGCGGCCAGCATGCCAGCACGGCACTGGCACTGCGGCACTGCGAGACCCTGCTGCGCGAAGGCGCCCACATCCTCGACATCGGCGGTGAATCGTCCCGGCCCGGCGCGCAGCCGCTGCCGCTGGCGGCCGAACTCGACCGCGTGCTGCCGGTGGTGCGGCAGGCCGTGCAGCTGGGCGTGCCGATCTCGGTCGACACCTACAAACCCGAGGTAATGCGCGCGGTGCTCGACCTCGGCGCCGACATCGTCAACGACATCTGGGCCCTGCGCTGGTCCGACCCGCAGGCCCCTTCAGCGCTGGACGGCCGGGCCGTGGTGGCCGGCCATGCCACGTGCGGCGTCTGCCTGATGCACATGCACCGGGAGCCGGCCACGATGCAGGCAGAGCCGATGCAGGGCGATGTGGTCCCGCAGGTCGCGGCCTTTCTGGCGGGCGCCGCAGCGCAACTGCAGGGCCGGGGCGTGGCCGCGGAGCGCATCGTGCTCGACCCCGGCATCGGCTTCGGCAAAACCGTGGCACAGAACTTCGCCTTGCTCGCACGCCAGCGCGAACTGCTGGCCACCGGCTACCCGCTGCTGGCGGGCTGGTCGCGCAAATCGTCGCTGGCCGCGGTCACCGGCGTGTCGCTGCAGGCCGTGGCCGCGCTGGAGCCGATCGACCGCCTGGTGCCCAGCGTGGCCGCCGCCGTGCTGGCGGTGGAGCGCGGCGCCCGCATCGTGCGGGTGCACGACGTGCGCGAGACCGTGGCCGCATTGAAAGTCTGGCAGGCGGTGCAAGCCGGCCAGGCAGAACCATCCCTCTGACCCCGAGACCCTTCACCATGACCCGACAGTTTTTTGGCACCGACGGCATCCGTGGCACCGTGGGCGTGGCCCCGATCACGCCCGACTTCGTGCTGCGCCTGGCCCACGCGGTCGGCCGCGTGCTGCGCAAGACCGAGTCGCGCCCCACGGTGCTGATCGGCAAGGACACCCGCATCTCGGGCTACATGCTGGAGAGTGCGCTCGAATCGGGGTTCAACTCCGCCGGTGTCGACGTGGTGCTGCTCGGCCCGCTGCCCACCCCCGGTGTCGCCTACCTCACGCGGGCCCAGCGCGCCAGCCTGGGCGTGGTGATCAGCGCCAGCCACAACGCGTTCCCCGACAACGGCATCAAGTTCTTCAGTGCGCAGGGCACCAAGCTGCCCGACGAATGGGAGATCGCGGTCGAGGCCGCGCTCGAAACCCCGCCGCAGTGGGCCGACTCGGCCAGCCTGGGCAAGACCCGCCGGCTCGAGGATGCGGCCGGCCGCTACATCGAGTTCTGCAAGAGCACCTTCCCCAACGCGCTCACGCTCAAGGGCCTGCGCATCGTCGTCGACGCAGCGCACGGCGCGGCGTACCACATCGCCCCGATGGTGTTCCACGAACTTGGCGCCGAAGTGGTCGCCATCGGCTGCGCACCGGATGGCCTGAACATCAACGACGGCGTGGGCGCCACCCACCCCGAGGCGCTGATCGAGCAGGTGCGCGTGCACCGCGCCGACTTCGGCATCGCGCTCGACGGCGACGCCGACCGCCTGCAACTGGTCGACGCCAACGGCCGCCTCTTCAACGGCGACGAGATCCTGTACCTGATGGTCAAGGAGCGCTTGTCGCGCGGCGGCCGCGCGCAGAGCCAGCGCGCCGGCGATGCCGTGCCCGGTGTCGTCGGCACGTTGATGACCAACATGGCGGTCGAGATCGCGCTGCGCGAGAAGGGCGTCGAACTCGTGCGCGCCAAGGTCGGTGACCGCTACGTGCTTGAGGAACTCGAAAAACGCAACTGGCTGCTGGGCGGCGAGGGCTCGGGCCACCTGCTGGCGCTGGACAAGCACACCACCGGCGACGGCCTGATCAGCGCGCTGCAGGTGCTGCAGGTCTGCGTGCGCAGCGGCCAGTCGCTGTCGGCGCTGCTGGCCGAGCTGACGCTGTTCCCGCAGGTGCTGGTCAACGTGCGGCTGACCCCCGGGACCGACTGGAAGTCCAACGCGGCGATGGCCAAGGCCACCGCCCAGGTCGAAGCCGAACTCGGCGACCAGGGCCGCGTGCTGATCCGCCCCAGCGGCACCGAGCCGCTGGTGCGGGTGATGGTCGAGGCGCGCGATGCGTTGCAAGCGCAGTCGTGCGCGGAGCGGATCGCGGATACGCTGCGCTGATTTCCATTGATAGGCATGGCGCGAAGCGCGTTCTTGGATGGAGGGGTACTCCCCTGCATCCAAGAACCCGTTCCGGCCAGAGCGCATATCCCAATCGTCTAGACTTTGGCCGCTGGACATCGCGTTACGGGCCAAGTTCCGGCCAGAGCGCATATCCCAATCGTCTAGACTCCAACACACCCACACAGGCCCCTGGTTGCTGTTCCGGCCAGAGCGCATATCCCAATCGTCTAGACTGGGGCACGGTCCTTATCGGCACGATTGCCTTGTTCCGGCCAGAGCGCATATCCCAATCGTCTAGACTAGGAGAGCGGCGTCAGTCTCACCCGGTCTTGTTCCGGCCAGAGCGCATATCCCAATCGTCTAGACTCCCTGCATCCCTCTCTGTAGATCCATACGAGTTCCGGCCAGAGCGCATATCCCAATCGTCTAGACTCGTGCCGCGGCCAAGGCACCGTGACTGTGAGTTCCGGCCAGAGCGCATATCCCAATCGTCTAGACTCCCACATTGCATACGCTTCGGCGTAAATCTGTTCCGGCCAGAGCGCATATCCCAATCGTCTAGACTCTGCGGCACTGGGACATGCACAAGGGCTGGGTTCCGGCCAGAGCGCATATCCCAATCGTCTAGACTATCAAGGCGAAGCATCCGTTTCAGAACGCCGTTCCGGCCAGAGCGCATATCCCAATCGTCTAGACTATTGCGCGCGCTGCAGTAGTCGCCTCCTATGTTCCGGCCAGAGCGCATATCCCAATCGTCTAGACTGATCGAAATGTTCATGAGTTCAGCCGCAACGTTCCGGCCAGAGCGCATATCCCAATCGTCTAGACTGCGGCATGCGGGCTCAAAGCGACAGCTAAGGTTCCGGCCAGAGCGCATATCCCAATCGTCTAGACTAGAAAGCAGATTTGGGTTGCACACGTACAAGTTCCGGCCAGAGCGCATATCCCAATCGTCTAGACTGTCCATCGGTGCGGATTCGCGGTAAAAACGGTTCCGGCCAGAGCGCATATCCCAATCGTCTAGACTCAAGGTGCAGTGCGCGCCGACGGTCATTGTGTTCCGGCCAGAGCGCATATCCCAATCGTCTAGACTGCTAGGTGGCATCTGTTTTAAGGCACGGCGGTTCCGGCCAGAGCGCATATCCCAATCGTCTAGACTAGGACTGCAAACAGCCTGCATGGGCCTCTGGTTCCGGCCAGAGCGCATATCCCAATCGTCTAGACTTTCCAGCACTTCAAAGACCGCAAGCCTCCTGTTCCGGCCAGAGCGCATATCCCAATCGTCTAGACTTCGCCATGGCAGTTGCCATTGCTCTTTCATGTTCCGGCCAGAGCGCATATCCCAATCGTCTAGACTCCCGCGCACCAAGATCGTGGAAATGAATTGGGTTCCGGCCAGAGCGCATATCCCAATCGTCTAGACTCATTGGCGATGAAGGCCAGTGCATTCACGGTTCCGGCCAGAGCGCATATCCCAATCGTCTAGACTGGTAGGTGCCGCGGTGCGGAAGAAGGTCAAGTTCCGGCCAGAGCGCATATCCCAATCGTCTAGACTACAAAGCCATGGCTTTTGATCGCCGCCGCTGTTCCGGCCAGAGCGCATATCCCAATCGTCTAGACTACATGTCCGCTTCGATCAACTGGATCTGCAGTTCCGGCCAGAGCGCATATCCCAATCGTCTAGACTAGAGCATTGGCAGACGATGCGACGCATGCCGTTCCGGCCAGAGCGCATATCCCAATCGTCTAGACTCCTTTATTGATGTACAAGAACTTGCATGCTGTTCCGGCCAGAGCGCATATCCCAATCGTCTAGACTCGGCGGCCGAGCTGGCCGCACATGCGCAGGGTTCCGGCCAGAGCGCATATCCCAATCGTCTAGACTCTCGCCGACCCTGCCGTGCCGCACGAATACGTTCCGGCCAGAGCGCATATCCCAATCGTCTAGACTCGAGCCATCCACCGTGAGCGCGAGGCGCTGGTTCCGGCCAGAGCGCATATCCCAATCGTCTAGACTTGTGCGGAAGGTGACGTTGCTGTCGCCGTAGTTCCGGCCAGAGCGCATATCCCAATCGTCTAGACTTTGCGGGAACCAGTGGTTGTGGTTCGGCACAGTTCCGGCCAGAGCGCATATCCCAATCGTCTAGACTTTTACGTCAACGACGTGATCGATTCGTACGTTCCGGCCAGAGCGCATATCCCAATCGTCTAGACTCCCCGGTTATTCGACGCACTCTCCGACCCCGTTCCGGCCAGAGCGCATATCCCAATCGTCTAGACTGATCGTCATAGTCTCTACTCCGATTTACCAGTTCCGGCCAGAGCGCATATCCCAATCGTCTAGACTCCAACCCTGCGCGAAGAAGACTCTGAACTGTGTTCCGGCCAGAGCGCATATCCCAATCGTCTAGACTTCATGGTGTTCGCAACACCATGAGCATTTCGTTCCGGCCAGAGCGCATATCCCAATCGTCTAGACTACGTGGGCGGGACCACCGCGCTACCGGCAAGTTCCGGCCAGAGCGCATATCCCAATCGTCTAGACTCGTTTCAGCGTGAGTCCGTCCGCGTCGCCAGTTCCGGCCAGAGCGCATATCCCAATCGTCTAGACTAGCCGTCGTCAGCAGTACAAGCCCAGCGGAGTTCCGGCCAGAGCGCATATCCCAATCGTCTAGACTTGTGTCGCACTCGTTCTGGCCGTCCGTGAAGTTCCGGCCAGAGCGCATATCCCAATCGTCTAGACTCAGACGGCCCAAGGACAGGCGCGGAAGCCAGTTCCGGCCAGAGCGCATATCCCAATCGTCTAGACTAATCTGCGGGCCGGCGCGCAGCATGTGGAGGTTCCGGCCAGAGCGCATATCCCAATCGTCTAGACTAGTTCGTCGCCGAGGGTGAAGGGGACGGAGGTTCCGGCCAGAGCGCATATCCCAATCGTCTAGACTCCATAGGCCGTGCGCTCCAGCGCCTGCAGAGTTCCGGCCAGAGCGCATATCCCAATCGTCTAGACTGATGGTCCGATCGACGATGTCGAACTGCAGGTTCCGGCCAGAGCGCATATCCCAATCGTCTAGACTCTCCCCCTCGCGGGTTGGCAACCCTTTGTACCGGCCAGTTCCGGCCAGAGCGCATATCCCAATCGTCTAGACTTGACCGGTCGAGCGCTTTTCAGTTCGACGCGTTCCGGCCAGAGCGCATATCCCAATCGTCTAGACTCGACGGTCCCCACGCAAGCATCCCGCACCAGTTCCGGCCAGAGCGCATATCCCAATCGTCTAGACTATCATCGTCACCCGCCCGGCCGTCGAGGCAGTTCCGGCCAGAGCGCATATCCCAATCGTCTAGACTTGTTCCGCTGGGCTGGCCTTCACCAAAAGGGTTCCGGCCAGAGCGCATATCCCAATCGTCTAGACTAGCGCTGCGATAGCCCCTTGATTTATCAAGGGGTTTTTCGTTTTCTGGGTTTGAAAAACGTGACGCATGGATCAGAAAAGATCGAACTGGTCGGGCGTTTTGTTCGCCGGTTGTTTGGCTTTTCCGTGAAAACTCATGATCCGTTCGTACTGTTTGTCCGTGAACTGGAGGATATTCACCTTCCCGCCCAAGGGCAAGGCGTGCTCCACGCGTTTGCAGTAGGTGTCCACCTGCATGGGGCTGGTGCAGAAGCGCATGTACACGCTGAACTGGCTCATCTCGAACCCCATGTCGAGCAAGGCGTTGCGAAACTCGGTCGCGGCGCGGCGTTCCGCTTTTTCGACCACGGGCAGATCGAACATCACGATCATCCACATGAGCCGATAGCCAGACAGCATGGGGCGATCCCGCTACTCATCTTGTAGCGCAGATGCCAGCGACAAAGGGAGGCCGGGTAGCGGAAGATCCAGTTTGTCGCGTTCGCCCAGATACACCTGCGCCAGCGAGGTGGTGAGTCTTTGGACGCACACCATCACCGGCGTCGCACCCGCGTCCGTCTGCATGTCGTCGTAAAGAGTGCGCACCAGGGCGCGTTTGGTGTCCGGCGTCACCTGGTCCTCACGATTGCGCTGGAGCTGCCAGACCTTCAGGTCGATGACCGGCCGAAACGGCTCCATCAGATCGTCGACCAGTCGCATCGCGTTGTTGTCGTGGCTGTGGTGCAAGCCGATGCTGGGATGCAGGCCCGCGGCGATCACGGCGCGGGCCGTGGTGGCGCGCAGTACCGTGTAGCCATAGTTCAACAGGGCATTGAGGCCGCCGCCGTCCTGGTCGCGCCGAAAGCTGTCTCCGAACAGCAGACCCCAGTAGCGGCGTGCTCCCTGCGCTTCGAGATTTTCAGGGTCGCCGCTCTTGACGCGCCGGGCCAGCGCCGACAACGGCGCCGTCGGGCCGCCCGTCGCTTCCAGCGCTGCTGCCTGCTGCTCCAGTTTGGACCGTACCACGGTCGCCCACAGGCGCTTGTGCGTGGGGAGGCTGGCTGCGATCTGCGCCTCGATGCGCTTGGACTGCTCGAAGTTGCCCTCGATCGGCAACAGCATGCCCACGGCGTTGTGATTGGCGGCGCACAGCACGAACGGCGCACCGCGCTGCGCCAGGGCAACCAGCAGGTTGTTGGTGTAAGAGAGCCCGTGTGCATTGGCAATGACGGCGGCGATGTCGTCGAGTGGAATCTGTCCCAGCTCCTTGCGCTCGCCTTCGGTGTCCTGCACCACCATGAAGCCGCGGTGCATGAACAGATGGCGCCGGTCGTCGGCCACTTCCACGATGCGCCCGATCATGCGAATTACCCTTTGAACCCGGGGTCGTGCAGTTCGCCGATGGGCGAAACGGTCACATAACGCCCCTGCGCCTTTTGCAGCGAACCTGCAGAAAACGATCCGTAGATCAGACTCGGATCTTTTTCATCTTCTCGCTGCCGTACGTTGCCCTCGTTGTGCTGCGCCACGAAGATCCCGCCATTCGATTTAATTTTCTTGACGGACAGCAAGCGCATTTCGCCTTTGAAGTTCGCTCTTAGGTAGTCACCAATCACGAGACGCATGACCAGGGGCTTGCCGCTCATGCTCAGGCCCGGATGGCGAAGTCGTGCTTGGCCACCAGTCCTCACCGCCTGATAGGCCTCGAATGTGGACACCACTTCCCAATCCCACTTGCCCGCGTCTGTTCGGATGATTTCGATGCAATAGTTGCTGTCGCCCTTGTAGCCCTTGTAAGGGCGGGGCGTGCCGTCCGGCAGCAATCCGTGGCGTTCGCCACTCTTCTGGCTGGTGAACTCGATGACTTTCAGGTTCGATTCAAGATAGGTGCGTTTCCCTTCGACGGACTTGTGCAGCCCCACGCGGCCATTGCCGAGCAAGGCATAGGCCGTATCGTTGTGC
The DNA here is from genome assembly GCA_965279475.1 of Pseudorhodoferax sp. Taxonomy (GTDB): domain Bacteria; phylum Pseudomonadota; class Gammaproteobacteria; order Burkholderiales; family Burkholderiaceae_C; genus Pseudorhodoferax. The sequence goes on along the minus strand of CBDIIA010000003.1, from coordinate 3,346,032 downwards.
ATGGCGCCCTCATGGCTGTGGTCCGGTTTGAAGCTGATCCAGATGTTGTTGACGGCGCGGCGCACATGCTCCCGGTAGTTAGGCCAGGGGTCGGGCATCGTTTCGACCAACCGGTCGAGCTGTTGCTCCCGAGCGCTGGCGCTGGCTTTGGCAAAGCGCTGAAGCAAGCCTTGGTCTGTGACCCCCACCACACAAGCGTCTACAGAGTGATGCCGATGGTCTTCACGATTTTTTTCGCCCGTAATGCCGAGAATGCCGTTCAGGCCAAACCTGCCACGGAGCATGGCCGTCATCTGTCCGGGAATCACTCGTGTGCCCTGTGGGCAGATCAGGCTCAGATATTCACGGGCAATGCGTGACAGGTAGCGCGTATCGTTCAGCGCCCTTGCGAGAAAACTCTTGTCGTCTTTCAGCCACCGTTCGTAGCCATCCTCCGCGAATCGGTATCGCTTGAGTTTGGGCATCAGTGCGGCCCGGTCAAGAATTTCCTGGTACTTGCACCCTGAGACCGATTCGCGGCCGAACGCTTCGGCCGGTGTCATGTTGGCCTTGATGCGGTTGGCCCAGCGCATCGACACGGTCTTGTTGTTCAGGCTGTCGTCGAGGGTGCGGGCAAACGGCAGAATGTGTTCGATCTCCACGCCGCCATCCGGAGCCAGTAACTTCTCGGCGCTGATCTGTTCGCCGCTGTAGGGGCAGCGGCGATTCGCCGGGTCAAAGCTGAGCTCTTCCCACAGAATCCATTTCTGGATGTCTGCCGTCCTGACGCGCTCCTCTGGCATTCCCAGCACACCGGCGATCGATTGCCGAATGCGCGCATTCCTCCGTTGATTTTCTGCCTGGCGTTTGTTGGCTTCTTCGCGCTGATCCCTGCTCTGCTTCAAGTCGCGCGCAACTTCCACGATCACTTCGCTGGGATGGCCATAGCGTTTGATGATTCCGTTGACCACGACGCGTACTTGATTGAGGCCGATGTGCACGGTGGGGTTGGCAATTCGGCCATAGCGCTTCTCCTCATTGTCTTCCTGCCTGCCAGAACCAAAACTAACATGCCGCTGAAGCGGAAGTCCGTAGTAGGGCAGGGCCGGCAAGATCTCTCCGGTATTCGCCGCGCTGATATGGCTGTGGTGTTCGAAGCCAGCGGCCAACACGGCTTTGTCGTAGGTCATCACATCGCGCCGTAGCTCGGGCAGGATGCGGCCAAGAGCCTTCGTACTCAACGCACCGTAGCCTTCAGGCAGGCCGACGTTTGCCAGCGCTTCTGCGTGTTTTTCATCGACCCCCGTCGTCCGTTGAAGCCATCCGATCAGGGTGGCTTCATTTTCCTGTGTTACCAACTGAAGCACGATCTCGTCTTGCAGTGCTTCGTCGAAGCCACTCCATGCCTTGCCAAAGTATTGCGCCTTGCTCAGGATCGCAGTGGTCACATTGCCTTTGAGTTCCTGGCGTTTCGGATCTTCAAAATTGAATTGCACCGCACCGCCGATACCCAGCAGAGCCTTGATCTGCGTGAAGGTGCGTTTGCTGTTTTCTTCCAGGGCTTCGGCAAGCGAGTCGCGTTGCGCCAGGGTCAGAGTCTCTTCCTTGAGACCATTCCGAAGAATGCGCAGGTTGTTCAGTTCCTGGTAGATGCGAAAGCGCTGCGTGCTCGGCAGCGCGAGCGGGGCCCGTTCTTCATCCGGGAGCAAAGTGCAGCGACCGGGCTTGACCGGCTTCAGCGGGCGCTGAAACAAAAGCGTGTCTCGAAGATCGGCTCGGGCGTCCTCATTGAAGAGCGCAGGGTTGAGGGATTTCTGCTTGGCCCACAGAGCATCAAACTCCGCCTCGATCATCGCCCGATCCATGTACAGGTCGTAGCTTTTGTCGATGCGCGTCTTTCCGTCCTCCTTGGTGGTTTTCTGCTCCCGGTATCGAGCCCGTACCTTGCCACCACCTGCCATGCGTTGATGCAGAAGCTCGCCAACCGTGCGGCAGCCTCCCGATGCCAGCGCTTCGCGTAGCGTCCTGATAGCTGCCTTCAATGCGCCACTGTCGTTGTCCTTCTTGTCGGTCTTGCGATTGCTCTTGAAGCCGCGGCGCTGGTTGATGTGGAACAGTGCGCGACCGAACTCGTGTGGCGCGAGCGATTCGTCCAGGCCTTTGGCGCGGAGTTGATACGGATTCAGAGTTTCAAGTGCTTTCCGCGCCGCGGTATCGCCGGGGAAGAACCCATGGCGAATCAATGATTCTGTGATGCGAGCCTTGCGCTTGAGCAAGCGGTCCCGGCGTCGGCGCATGCCTCTTGCCGCTCGGCGAGTGACTGCCAGCGACGAACCGTCTTTGGGATTGCGTCCGTCCGGAAAGATCCGGACTCCCGCCTTGATCACGGCGCATGGATTGTTGTCTGCATTGAGTCGCACCATGGCCCAACCCAATGATGTCGAGCCCAAGTCAAGCGCAAGCCGATAGCGCATGGCGTTCATTCGTCCCTCCCCACAGCCCGTCTTGGGCAAGTCTGTTCTTTTGGTATGAGCCCTTTTAGATGAAAATCAGGCTCCGGTCGTCCTCACTTCGAAGGACGACCGGAGCCAAGAGTCTTCTGATCATGTGATGGGTAACCACATATGCATCCTTTCTCATGGCACTGATAGCCACGTATTGCCCAGGCGGGGCGCTGGCTTCTAGAACTCCCGGTGCTCGCGACACCGGGAGCTCTCTTGCGAAAACGACCAAAGCATAGTCTTGCGTCGCCGATTTGTAAATTAGATTCTGTATGGGGTAAAATTTTGCATGGGCAACTTGTACAGCATCTACTTCCCGACTTTGCACAGGAATAGATTCTGTAGTTCCGCTCAGAGTGCATATCCCAATCTTTATTGCCAAGTCATCGCCCCAAGGCGTATAGTCCGCTCGTTTATCGATTGGGATATGCGCTCTGGACGCTAACAAGCTGAAAGATGCACCAAATGGAAGGCCGCTACATGCGGCCTTCGTCTTTTCAGAATCCCTCTCTCACCCCGCGGCGCCCTGTCACACAACCGCCACCCAACCGACACCTTCACGTCACGCGCCCTCTTCACACTGGCTCCACGCGCTTGCGCCCGCACAGCGCCGACCAAGGAGCCAGAACATGAAAGAGTTGCCTACCCCGACCTTGCCGCTGTCGCCGATGGCGCCGGCGTCCGTGCTGCGGGGGTTGTTTCGGCGGGACCAGGCGCTGCGTGGCGCGCCGGTACAACCCAAGACGGTGGCCGCCAACGACGGCGATGTGCAGACCACCCGGCCGCGCATCGAGGTGCGCTGGGCGCGGCACCAGGACGAGATCCGCGAGGCGCAGCGCCTGCGCCACGAGGTCTTTGCCGGCGAGATGGGGGCGCGCCTGTCCACGCCGCTCGCCGGCCACGACGTCGACCTGTTCGACGACTTCTGCGAACACCTGCTGGTGCGCGACGCCGACACGCGCGAGGTGATCGGCACCTACCGTGTGCTGACGCCGGTGCAGGCGCAGCGCGTGGGCAGCACCTACAGCGACACCGAGTTCGACCTGACCCGTTTGCGCCATCTGCGCAGCCGCATGGTCGAGCTGGGGCGCAGCTGCGTGCACCCGGACCACCGGCACGGCGGCGTGATCATGGCGCTGTGGGGTGGGCTCACCGAGTTCATGCTGCGCAACCAGCTCGACACGATGATCGGCTGCGCCAGCATCCCGATGCTGCGCAACGGCGTGGTCAGCGGCGATGCCGCGGCCAGTATCTGGAACCAGCTGCGCCGCACGCACCTGGCCCCCATCACCGACCACGTGCTGCCGCGCCTGCCATTGCCGGTCGAGCGGCTCGACGGCACGCTCGACATCGAGCCGCCGGCGCTGATCAAGGGTTACCTGCGGCTGGGCGCCAAGGTGCTGGGCCCACCGGCCTGGGATCCGGATTTCAACACCGCCGATCTGCCGATGCTGATGCGCATCGCCGACCTGCCGGCGCGCTACCGCAAGCATTTCGCGGCGGGCAACGGACGGCAGGCCCTCTGATGCGGGCCGCGTTCGACGCCACCGGTTTCTGGGCGCCGCCTGCCCCGGACGACGGCGGCGCGGGCGCCGACGACGGGCCGGGCGAACGCTACCGCGCCGTCTTCATCTCCGACCTGCACCTGGGCACACCGGGTTGCCAGGCCGAGGCCTTGCTCGACTTCCTGAAGGCCTACCCCAGCCACACGCTGTACCTGGTCGGCGACATCGTCGATGGCTGGCAGTTGCGCCGCCGCTGGTACTGGCCGCAGGCGCACAACGACGTGGTGCAGAAGCTGCTGCGCCGCGCGCGCAAGGGCTGCCAGGTGGTGTTCATCCCGGGCAACCACGACGAGTTCGCGCGTGCCTTCACAGGCCACCAGTTCGGCGGTATCGAGGTGCGCGAGGAAGCCGTGCACACGCTGGCCGACGGGCGCCGCCTGTGGGTGGTGCACGGCGACCATTTCGACGCGGTGATCCAGTGCGCCAAGTGGCTGGCCTATGTGGGCGACAACCTGTACGAGCTGACGCTGCGCCTGAACCGGCACCTGAACCGCCTGCGCGCGCGCCTGGGCCTGCCGTACTGGTCGCTGTCGGCCTACCTCAAGCACAAGGTCAAGACGGCGCTCAACTACGTCACCGCGTTCGAGGAGGCGGTGGCCGGCGAGGCCCGCAAGCGCGGCTACCAGGGTGTGGTGTGCGGCCACATCCACCGCGCCGAGATGCGCGACATCGACGGCACGCTCTACTGCAACGATGGCGATTGGGTCGAGTCGCTGAGCGCGCTGGTCGAGCATGCATCGGGCCGGCTCGAGCTGGTGCACTGGCACAGCGCGCACCAGCATCCCGCGCCGGCGCAGCAGCCCGTGGCCTCGATGGAGCTGGCGCCCTGAAGATCCGGGGTCCGAGGGTTCAGCTCCCGCGCACCCACAGGCCTTCGCCGCCGCGCTTGGCATCGTGCTTGGCCAGCGCGGCCTCGGTTGCCACCTTCTCCGCGCTGTCGAAGGCGCTGCGGCGGATGCGCACCGCGCCGATCGACAAGGTGGTGCACGGGAAGAAACGCCGCACGCCATCGCGGTCCTCCGCCTCGATGCCCCGGGCCGCGCGGCCCGCATCGTCGAACAGCGCCAGCGCCAGAGACCTGAATTCGTCGACGATGCGTTCGCAGCGCGGCTGCCAGTCGCTGCTCTGGAACAGGATCACGAAATCGTCGCCGCCCACGTGGCCCACGAAGTCGTGCTGCGCATCGCAATGCGCCAGCATCACCTTGGCCACCAGGCGGATCATCTCGTCGCCGCGCCAGTAGCCGTAGTGGTCGTTGAAGGGCTTGAAGTTGTTCAGGTCGGCGTAGCAGGCCACGAACTCGGCGCCGCTGCCCAGCAGCCGGTCGATGTGCTGGCTGATCGGGATGTTGCCCGGCAAAAAGGTCAGCGGGTTCGCGTGCCGCGCTGCCTCCAGCCGCACCTCGGTGACCGAGCGCACCAGTTGCTCGCCAGTGCCCAGGCCCACGTAGCGGCCGTTGTCGGTGACGATGAAGCCGTCCGCCAGGTAACGCTGGTCCTGCGAGGTCAGGATGCCGATCAGGTCGTCCACGTCGTGCTCGCGCTCGACCAGGCGCGGCGCGTGGTTGGCATGCAAGAAGCAGGGCTTGCGCCCGAAGATCTCCTTGAAGTACTGCTGCGCGTAGTGCTGCATGAACACCTGGCGGTTGACGATCGCCACCGGCCGGCCTTCGTCCACCACCGCCACGGCGTGCAGGTCGGCATGGTGGCGGAAGATCGCCTCGACGTCGTTGTTCGGTGTGTCCGGCGCAACCGTAGGGGCGTGCACGATGGCCAGGCTGCGCAGGCGCCCGGCGTGCGAGGCACGGCGCAGCTCGGGCAGCACCGTCACGCGCTGGTCGTTCAGGGCTTCCAGCGCGGGGCCGAGGATGGCCTGCACCGGCTCGGCCGCGGGCCGGCCGAGAAAGTAGCCCTGGCCGAAGCCGATCGACAGGTCGCGCAGCACGCGCAGGTCTTCCTGCGTCTCGATGCCTTCGGCCACCAGCACGGTGCCGAACACCACCGCGATCTGCTTCAGCGCGCGCAGCGTCTGCAGCCGGTCGGCATGCTGGCCGATGTCCTTGCTGAAGTACTTGTCGATCTTCACGTAGTCGGGCCGCAGCTCGGACCACAGCCGCAGGCTGGAGCGCCCGTCGCCGAAGTCGTCCAGCGCCAGGCTGGCGCCGGTGGAGCGCAGTTCCTGCACCACGGCGCACAGCACAGCCATGTCGGCCACACGTTCGTGCTCGGTGATCTCGAACACCAGCATGCGCGGCGAGATGCCGAAGCCGCGCACGTCGTCCACCAGGCTGTTGCGCCCGCGCTGGCGCACCACGTGCACCAGCGCGTCGGCACTGATGTTGACGAACAGCCGCCCGGGCTGGTTGAGCCGGCCCCACTGGGCCAGCGCGAGCTCGACGCAGTACAGCTCGAACTCGAGCAGCACGCCGTCCTGCCGCGCCACGCGGAACAGCGCATCGGCACCGTGCAGCGGCGTGCCGACCGGGCCGCGGATCAGCGCCTCGTGCGCGTGCACTGAGCCGTCTTCCACGCTGGCGATCGGCTGGAACACTGGAAACAGCGCCTTGCTGCGCATCAGCGGCCCCAGCTCGCCCATGCGCCCACGCAGCTTGGCCGACAGGCTGGCGAGCGCCGGCGGATCGGCCTGCGCGCGCGGCGCGGGAGCGAGGGTCTGCGAGTCCATGGCTAGACCGCAGACGTTAGCGGCTCCATGTGACGGTCTTGCGACATTTCCGTGTCGGTGTGGCCGGCGGCGTCGGCCGGCAGCCGCAGCAGTGCCTGCCCCATGCGCACGCGTGTGCCTTCGGTGATGCCACCCGAGAGCGTGAAGCCTGGCGGCGCAAACACCAGGATCGTCGAGCCGTGCTCGAACCAGCCGATCTCCTGGCCCTTGGCAAACCGCGCGTCGCAGGCGATGCGGTGCGGGCCGCGGTAGCGCAGGTGCAGCAGCACGTTCAGGAAGTGCAGGCGGATGCTGGCGACGAGGATCGCGGCCACCGGCACCAGCGCGATCGGCTGGCCGCCGCGCAGCCGCGTGCGCAGCACGGCCCGCTCGTTGCGACAGAACAGGCGTTCGACGCGCTGCAGCGCGATCGGGTTCACGTTCCAGGTGTCACCCGAGATGTAGGTCAGGTGCTCGACCGTGCAGTCGTGTGGCGCATGGAAGCGGTGGTACATCGCCGAGGTCAGGCGCAGCGTCACATAGCTGCCATCGCGCCAGGGCGCGGCCGCCTCGGCACTGCCGAACAGGTCTTCCAGCCGGTACGGGAAGCCCTTGGCCTGGAACACCTGCGTGCCGTGCACCTGGCCGCAGGCGCCGACGATGCCGTCGCAAGGGCTGCACAGCACGGCCGGGTCGTGGTCGACCGGGCGGGCGCCGGGCAGCAGCTCGCGCGTGAACATCGCATGCAGGCTGGCAAACCGCTGCTGCCGTGCGTCGCGCAGGTCGAGTTCGGTGAACAGGCGCCACACCGCAATGGACGCGTCGCGCACCCAGGGGTGCTCGATCTTGCTGAACCAGCCCATGAAGCGTGTCAGCGCGATGCGCGGCACCCGGTTGGTCAGCAGGAAGTTCAGGTCCTCCTGTTGCAGGCAACGGTCACGCCAGGTGCGCAGATAGTGGGTGATTTTCATATGGTTGACAAATGAATGGGCTATAGATCGGGGACCCGATCCTTGGAATGCCATGAACGACACGACTTTTCTCTACGGCTTCGGCCTGACGGTCCTCGCCGCCACGGCGGCTCTGCTGCCTGCGGCGCACCAGCGGCTGCAGCTCTCGCGCGCCAAACACCGCTCGCTGGCCGGGCATTCGCGCATGGCGCGACGGGTGGCACGGCAACTGCCGTTCTACGATTTCGGACCCGAGCGCTTCTTCGATTCCGATGGCGCGCCGCCGGCTGTGGCACAGCAGCGGCAGGCAGCGATGGCCCGGCTGGCCGACCTGTTCTCGCAGCGCTTCGCGAAGACGCTGGCCATGACCGACGCCGCGCGCGAGGGCATTGCCGATCTGCAGTTCACCAGCGTCTACCGCGTGCCGTTCCAGTACAGCCGCGTGCTGCGCCAGTCGCTGAAGATCGGCGGCTTCGTGCAGGCCAGCGCCGGCGTGCAGATCACCGACGTCGACGGCAATGCCTTCTACGACCTGGCCGGCTCCTACGGCGTCAACCTGTTCGGCTACGACTTCTACAAGACCTGCATCGCCGAGGGCAGCGCCCGCGTGCAGGCGCTGGGCCCGGTGCTCGGCGCCTACCACCCGGCGGTGCTCGACAACATGCAGCGCCTGCGCGCGATCTCCGGCCACGAGGAGGTGTCGTTCCACATGTCGGGCACCGAGGCCGTGATGCAGGCCGTGCGCCTGGCCCGCTACCACACGGGGCGCTCGCACCTGGTGCGCTTCTGCGGCGCCTACCACGGCTGGTGGGACGAGGTGCAGCCCGGCATCGGCAACCCGCTGCCGCCGCCCAACACCTACACGCTGAAGGACATGCACGAGGACACGCTGCGGGTGCTGCGCCGGCGCCGCAACATCGCCTGCGTGCTGGTCAACCCGCTGCAGGCGCTGCATCCCAACGCCAACGCACCGTCCGATTCGTCGCTGGTCGCCGGCCGCGACCCGGCGCGCTACGACCGTGCGGCCTACGCCGACTGGCTGGGTCAGCTGCGCGAGGTCTGCACCGCGCGCGGCATCGTGCTGATCTTCGACGAGGTGTTCCTCGGCTTTCGCCTGGCGCCCGGCGGCGCGCAGGAATACTTCGGCGTGCGCGCCGACCTGGTGACCTACGGCAAGACGCTCGGCGGCGGCCTGCCGGTGGGCGTGGTCTGCGGCCCGCACGCGCTGATGAAACGCTTCCGCGACGACCGGCCGGCCGACATCTGCTTTGCGCGCGGCACCTTCAATGCGCACCCCTACGTGATGGGCGCGATGCAGGTGTTTCTCGAACGGCTGCAGACCCCCGAGGTCCGCGCGCTGTACCAGGATCTCGACGCGACCTGGGAGGCGAGGGCGCAGTCGCTGAACGCGCAGCTCGCCGAGGCCGGCTTGCCGGTGCGCGTGAGCGCGATGTCCACCGTCTGGGCGGTGGGCTACACGCAGGCCTCGCGTTACCACTGGATGCTGCAGTACTACCTGCGTGCCCAGGGCCTGGCGCTGAGCTGGGTCGGCACCGGGCGTCTGATCTTCAGCCTGAACTACACGCAGGCCGAGTTCGACGAAGTGGCGCGCCGTTTCGTCGCCGCCGCCGAGGCGATGCGCGCCGACGGCTGGTGGTGGGCCGACGCGTCGCTCACACGCCGCACGATCCAGCGCAGCATCCTGCGCGAGATGTTGGCGCATCGGTTTTGATTCCTGCCGAGCGATGGATGGGTGATCGCCAGGCGAGCGCATCGAAGCCCATTCGTGTGCACCCGCGGAACCGGCTTTGCCGGGCCGCTGGGTGCGCCCCTCGAGGGGGATTCGGCTACACGCAGTGAGCAAGAAACGGGGTGGTTCTAGTGATGGCCCATGGGGTCGATGAGTTGACCACGCATCAGGTAGAGCGGAGCCTTGTAGTACAGCTTGATGTCGTGGAACGGGTCGGTCAGGATCTTCGTCATCCAGGCCAGCCCGGCGACCGGGCCTTGCAGGAAGAACAGGTGCACGGTGCGCATCAGCAGGCCGGCCACGCCCAGCACCAGCCAGAGCTCGCCGACGTGGCGCACGAAGCCGATCGCATCGGTCGCAGGCTCCACCATGCCGAACAGGTCGGGCGCCAGCCACAGCAGCACCGGTGCCAGCACCCACAGCGTCATCAGCACCACTTTGCGGCGCAGGTTGTAGCCGACCTTGATCTCTTCCTTGTGTTCGTGCGTCGCCTGGTTCACATGGTCGTAGCCCTTCGGCTCGAAGAAGAAGTGTCCGGCCTGCCGGCTCGTCATCGACACCAGCCAGGCCAGCAGCGCGGCGGCAGCCGGGTCGACGAACAGCAGCGCATAGGCGCACAGGAAGCTGATCGCACTGAGCAGATGCAGCGACTGGTTGATGCGGCTGTGGTGGTAGTAACGGTGGTCGTCGGCCCGTTGGACGGCGAGGGTATTGAAGAAGGCGTTCACTGGCGCTCCTGGTGGTGTGTGGCGCGATCGTGACAACGCTGCATGAAGCATTGATGACACGGCGCACGGCGTGATGGCGCACCGCATGGTTCGCGCAAAAGCGTCATCGCACTGACTTCATTGCGTCGCACGATCCGCGCATGCCGCGTCCCCACACCGCCCCCATCGTCGTCGACGACTTCGCGCCGGACCAGCGTTCGCTGCGCATCGCCATCGTCACCGAGACCTATCCGCCCGAGGTCAACGGCGTTGCCGCCACGATCGCTTGTGTGGTCGAAGGCCTGCGGGCGCGCCGGCACCAGGTGCAACTGGTGCGGCCCCGGCAGGATGCGGCCGACGCCGCCAGCGCCGAGGCCGAAGACCCGGACGTGTTGTTGCGCGGCCTGCCGATCCCGCGCTACCCGCACCTGAAGATGGGCCTGCCCGCCACCCGCGCGCTGGTGCGGTTGTGGACGCTGCAGCGGCCGGATCTGGTGCACGTGGTGACCGAGGGGCCGCTCGGCTGGTCGGCGCTGCGCGCCGCGGCGCGGCTGCGGCTGCCCATCAGCTCGGACTTCCGCACCAACTTCCATGCCTATGGCAAACACTATGGCATCGGCTGGCTGCACAAGCCGCTGATGGCCTATCTGCGCAAGTTCCACAACCGCACGCAGCTGACCATGGTGCCGACCGAGGCCTTGCGCGCCGAGCTTTCGACCCATGGCTTCGACAACCTGCAGGTGGTGGCCCGCGGCGTCGACGCCGAACGCTTCCACCCGGGCCGGCGCAACGACGCATTGCGCGCTTCCTGGGGCGCCGCGCCCGACACGCCGGTGGTGCTGCACGTGGGCCGCATTGCGCCCGAGAAGAACCTGGGCGTGCTGCTGGCCGCCGTCGATGCGATGCGCCTGGTCGACCCGCGCGTGCGCCTGGTGATGGTTGGCGACGGGCCGCTGCGCGAGGAGCTGCAGCGCCAGCATCCGCAGGTGGTGTTCGCCGGCGCGCGCAACGGTGCCGACCTGGCCGCGCACTACGCGTCGGGCGATATCTTCCTGTTTCCCAGCGTGACCGAGACCTTCGGCAACGTCACGCCCGAGGCGATGGCCAGCGGCCTGGCGGTACTGGCCTACGACTACGCGGCCGCCGCCAGGCTGGTCCGGCACGGCGAGAACGGCCTGCTGGCCGGCTTCGACCGCACGGCCGAGTTCGTGCGGCTGGCGGCCGAACTGGCGGCGCAGCCCGAGCGCGTGGCGGCGATGCGGCAGCGGGCCCGCGAAGCCGCCGTCGTACTGGGCTGGTCGCAGATCGTGGCCGAACTCGAAACCCTGTTCTTTGGCCTGGTCCGCCGCCACGACGCCTCTGCAGCACCCAGCGGCACGGCAGCACACGCGGCGTTCGCGGCCGACCTGTGACCGGCGGCGGCGATGTGCGGCGGGCGGCAGCGCTGCCAGCCGGCTTCCATCGCCTGATCCTCGCGCAGTTCTGCTCGGCCGTGGCCGACAACGCGCTGCTGATCGTCACGATGGCCAAGCTGGTGCAGCAGGGCTTGCCGCTGTGGTGGGCGCCGCTGCTGAAGTTCTGCTTCACCCTGTCGTACGTGGTGTTCGCGCCCTGGCTCGGCGCGCTGGCCGATGCCGGCGCCAAGTCGCGCCTGATGTTCTGGATGAACGCGGTCAAGCTGGGGGGAGCGGCGCTGCTGCTTTGTTCCGTGCATCCGCTGCTGGCGTTCGGCATCGTCGGGCTGGGCGCTGCCGCCTACGCCCCGGCCAAGTACGGCCTGGTGACCGAGATGGTGCCGGCGGCGCAGCTGGTCGAGGCCAATGCATGGATCGAGGTGTCGGTGGTCTGCGCGGTGCTGCTCGGCACCGTGCTGGGCGGCGCGCTGGTCAGCCCCTGGGTCGCCGGGTCGGCGGCGGGCCACATGCTGCGCGAGCTGTCGGCAGTGGTGCTGCCGCAGGCCGATGCGCTGGCGTTGCCGCAGGTGGCGGTGCTGGGCCTGTATGCGCTGTCGGGCCTGATCAATCTGCGCATCCCCGACAGCGGCCGACGTTACGCGCCGTCGTGGCAGGGGCCGGCCGCGATGCTGCGGGCCTTCGTTGCCGACCATCTGCGGCTGTGGCGTGACCATGAAGGCGGCCTGTCGCTGGCCGTGACCACCTTGTTCTGGGGTGTCGGCGCCACGCTGCAGTTCATCGTGCTGCGCTGGGCCCAGCTGAGCCTGGGCCTGGGGCTCGACCGCGCGGCCTACCTGCAGGGTGTGGTGGCGCTGGGAGTGGTGGCCGGTGCCGCGCTGGCCGGCCGCTGGATCGCGCTGGCCCAGGTGCGCCGCGTGCTGCCGCTCGGCGTGGCGATGGGCTTGCTGGTGCCTTGGATGTCGGCGGTCGACACGATGGCGGTGGCCGTGGTGTTGCTGTGCCTGGTCGGTGCGCTGGCCGGCCTGTTCGTCGTGCCGATGAATGCGCTGCTGCAGCACCGCGGCTGCACGCTGCTGACGGCCGGCCGTTCGATCGCGGTGCAGGGCTTCAACGAGAACCTGAGCGTGCTGGCCATGCTGGGCCTGTACAGCGCGCTGGTCGCGGCCGACCTGTCGATCGACCGCTTGGTGCTGGGCCTGGGCCTGGGCATCGCCACATGCATCGGCTTGCTGATGGTGCGCGAGCGGCGCAGGGGCGCCTTCCCGGTCAGGGCGTGATGCGTCCCGCCACACCCAGCGTGTCGCCCTGGCGCTGCAGCACCACGCCTTCGCCCGACTGCGTGGTGATGCCGCTCAGGGCGCTGATGTTGACCTGGTGGGTGAACACCACCAGCGCGCCCGGTCCCCGCCAGGCCAGCAGCAGGGCGCGGGCTTCGGCCGTCTGCGCTGCGTCGCGCGCGCGGTCGTCGAAGAACGAGTTGAACGCCGGTGAGGTCTCGGCCTGCCCTGGAAACGCCAGCTCGGCCGTGTCGCGCGCCCGGCACCATTGCGAGGTCAGGACACGCGCCGGCCGTACGCCTTGCGCGCGCAGGCGCTCCCCCAGCCTGCGGGCCTGATCACGTCCGGCCGGGCCCAGATTGCGTTGCGTGCGGCAGTCGCCGAGCTGGAACCCCGGCGGGTCGCCGACGCCGGGCGCATCGGCATGCCTGAAGAGCACCACAGCACCGTCGCGCAGCGCATTCCAGCCGGCGTCCTGCGCCGATGCCCAGGCGCTGCCGGTCAGCATGAGCATCGCCAGCGCCGACCCCCAGGCACGCCGTGACCAAGGCGCGGCTGGCGCGGCGTGCGCGGCTGCGGCTTCGTGGCAGGGCGGCGGTGCAGGGTGCATCGAGGCTCACTGTAGCGGCCGGCCGCCCAGGGTTGGCGCGCCACGGCGCAAGGGCGCACGGGCTGCAGGGCGATTGCCTGTGGGCTGCAATCCGTCACGGCGCCGTCACGCGTAGCCGCCACGATGGGGCCCACGACATGACCACCATCGACCTGGTTTACTTCAATGCGGGCGGCGGCCACCGGGCCGCGGCGCTGGCGCTGCAGGCTGTGATTGCCGCGCAGCAGCGTCCGTGGACCGTGCGGCTGGTGCATCTGGTCGATGTGCTGGATCCGCAGGCGATGTTCCGCAAGCTCACCGGCATGGCGCCCGAAGACCTGTACAACAAGCGCCTGGCCAAGGGTTGGACGCTGGGCCTGGCGCAGGAGCTGAAGCTGCTGCAGGGCCTGATACGGCTGGGCCATGTCCACATGCACCACAAGCTGATGGCGCACTGGCGGCGTACGCGGCCCGACCTCGTCGTGTCGCTGATCCCCAACTTCAACCGCGTGCTGTGCGAGAGCCTGGGCCAGGCACTGCCCGGCGTGCCCTATGTGACCGTGATGACCGACATGGCCGACCATCCACCCAACTTCTGGGTCGAGCCGGGCCTGCCGCAGCACCTGGTCTGCGGCACCGACGCCGCGCTGGCGCAGGCCCGCGCGGCAGGGCATGCCGAAGCCTTGCTGCACCGTGTGTCGGGCATGCTGGTGCACCCCGATTTCTACGAGCCGCTACCGCTCGACCGCGTTGCCGAACGTGCCAGCCTCGGCCTGCCGCCCGACCAGCCGACCGGTGTGGTGATGTTCGGCGGTGCCGGCTCGCAGGCGATGGACACCATCGCGCGCCAGCTGCCCGACACGCCGCTGATCCTGCTGTGCGGCCACAACGCGCGGCTGGCGGCGCGGCTGCGCGCCCACGAGGCTGCGGCGCCGCGTATCGTGCTGGGGTTCACGCGCGAGGTGCGCCGCTACATGGCGCTTGGTGACTTCTTCATCGGCAAACCCGGCCCCGGCAGCCTGAGCGAAGCGGTGCAGCAGGGCCTGCCGGTGATCACCGTGCGCAACGCCTTCACGATGCCGCAGGAGCGCTACAACACCGTGTGGGTGCGCGAGCAGGGGCTGGGCCTGGTGCTGCGCAGCTACCGCGCGGTCGGCCCGGCGGTGCAGACGCTGACGCAGGCGCTGCCCGGCTACAGCGCGCGCGTGGCGGCGCTGCGCAACCGCGCCGTGTTCGAGGTGCCCGAGATCCTGGCTGGCCTGTTGCAGGGGCGCGGCGAGGCGCGGAACGCACCGCCGCACTGTCACACGGCAGACACGGAACCGTCATCTTCAGACGCCTGCGCGATGTTCCAATAGGCGCCCTCGGCCCCAAGCCTTCTCAACGGACAACGGATGAACGCAATCAAGGAAGCGAAGAAATTGATCACCAGGGATCCCTTCGGGGACACCGCCCGGACACTGGCGGACCTGGTGCTGTCGCTCGAATCGAAAGAGCCTTTCCGGCTCGAGCGCCTGTACGAGCTCGATCTGGAGCGCTTCGACCTCGCGCTGCAGATCCTGAAGGAATGGCGCCTGGACCGCTACTACGCCGGCAAGGCCAAGCTGTACGATTTCGCGGTGCAGGTGCACCAGATGGCCGAGGACACGGCGCCGCCCGCCGCCTGAACTTTTCTGCAGCCGGCACGCGCTGCCGGCCGCATCTCCCCGTGGCGAGTCAGGCGCCGACCTTGCCCGCCATTGCCGGTGTGCGATGGCCGGCACCGCCCGACAGCCGGACTCCGAGCGCCGCCAGCGCCGCCAGCGTGGCCAGGCCGGCCACCCCCATCCAGCCCAACGCCGACAGCAGCACCGCGCCCAGCGCCGAACCGGTGGCCATGCCGACGAACATCACGCTCATCAGCACGGCGTTCAGGCGGCTGCGTGCGCCCGGCTCGATGCTGTAGACGATGGTCTGGTGGGCGATCAGCGCGGCCTGGATGCCCAGGTCGAAGCCGATCGCCGTGGCCACCAGCAGCCCGAGCTGGGCCTGCGGCGGCAGCAGCGGCGCCAGCACCATCGCGGCGAACGACACGGCGGCCAGGCCCGCACCCAGGCGCGTCACCAGCTCCGGCCCGCGCCGGTCGGCCAGCTTGCCGGCCAGTGGCGCGGCCAGCGCACCGGCCGCACCCGCCAGGCCGAACGCTCCGGCGGCGGCCGAGCCCAGGTGGAAGGGTTCGCCGTGCAGCATCACCGCCAGCGTCGACCAGAACGCGCTGAAGCCCACCGACAACAGGCCCTGGGCCAGCGCCGCGCGGCGCAGCGCCGGGTGCCGTTGCCACAGCTGGCCCAGCGACGCGAGCAGCGCGCCGTAGCCCATCTGCGTGGTGGGGCGGAAGCGCGGCAGGCCGCGCCAGGCCGCCGCACCGATCAGCGCGATGCTGGCCGCCGCGCCGACGAACATCGCGCGCCAGCCGAAATGCTCGGCCACCAGGCCGCTCACCACACGCGACAGCAGGATGCCCAGCAGCAGGCCGGTCATTACCGTGCCGACCACCTTGCCGCGGCTGGCTTCGGGTGCCAGCGTCGCGGCGGCGGGCACGATGTCCTGCGCCATCGTGGCCGACAACCCGACCACCAGGCTGGCCGCCAGCAGCCAGACGATCGACGGCGACCCCGCAGCCACCAGCAGGGCCGCGCACAGCACGGCGGCCTTGGCCAGGATGATGCGGCGCCGGTCGTAGCGGTCGCCCAGCGGCGCCAGGAACAGGATGCCCAGCGCATAACCCAGCTGCGTCAGCGTCGGCACGAAGCCGACCGCACGCGCTGAAGCGCCCGTCTCGGCGCCCAGCACGCCCAGCATCGGCTGGCTGTAGTAGATGGCGGCGGCGGCCAGGCCGGCGCCGGTGGCCAGCAGCAGCACCAGCGCGTCGGACAGGCCTTGAGGCGGCGTCGGCGTTGGGGCCGGAGCATGCGTGGATGGAATGGAAGACATGGTGAAAACCCTGAGAACAACAACGTGGGCGCCAGTGTGCCCGTGGGAGATTGTGCCGGGTAGTGCCGTAGACTGCAGAATGGCTATACGCCAAGTGCATAAAATAACGGCCATGGTCGATGTCTCTACGCCCAAAGCAGCCGCCGGCGCGGCGCCGTCCGACCGCATCGCCTTGATGCAGACCTTCGTGCACATCGTCGAGGCGGGCAGCCTGTCGGCGGCGGCGGCGCAGATGGGCGCGACCCAGCCCACGGTGAGCCGGCGCCTGCAGGCGCTCGAACGCTCGCTCGGCCTGCGCCTGCTGCGCCGTTCCACGCATGCGATGCAGCTCACCGAAGACGGCGAACGCTGTTTCGCCCGCGCCAAGGAGCTGTTGGCCGGCTGGGACGCGTTCGAGGCCGACCTGCGCGGCGCCGGCGACGAACCCGAGGGCACGCTGCGCGTGGTGGTGCCGCATGCGCTGGGACAGCACCTGCTGGTCGCGCCGCTGGCGGCCTACCTGAACGCCCATCCGCGCGTGACGGTCGAGTGGCTGCTGCACGACCGCCGGCCCGACTTCGTCGGCGAGGGCATCGACTGCGCGATCCAGGTCGGCGAGGTCACCGACACCTCGCTGATCGCGCTCAAGCTGTCCGAGCTGCCGCGCAGCGTGGTAGCGGCGCCCTCGGTGCTGGCTGGCCGCGCGCTGCCGTCGCATGCGGCCGAACTCGCGGCCCTGCCGTGGCTGGCGCTGCGCACCTTCTACCGCACCGAGATCCTGCTGACGCATGCGCACAGCGGCGAGGCCTGCCGCGTGCCGTTGCGCCCGCGCATGAGCACCGACAGCCTCTACGCGCTGCACAGCGCCGCCGCGATGGGGCTGGGGGTGTGCGTTGCGTCGACCTGGCTGCTGGCCGACGACCTGGCCCGCGGCAGTCTGGTGCAGCTGGTGCCCAACTGGCGGCCTGCGCCGCTGCCGGTCTACCTGGTCTATCCGCGCATCGAGTTCCGGCCGGCCCGGCTGCGGCGCTTCATCGAGGTGATGCGCCAGGCGGTGGCGGCCAGCGTCAGCCAGCTGCGCTGAACCGCACCGCGGCGCGCCGTCTGTCCGTCAGACCGCCGCGCCGATGAAGTTGCGTCCGCGCGTGCTGTGCAGCGCCGCGTGGATGCGCTGCTCGGCATCGTGCACATCGAAGGCCTGTGGGTCGGCGTCGACGCCCATGCGCCGCAGCCACACGCACAGCTGCTCGGCGCCCGCGTGCGCGCTGCTGCCGAACACCGAGGCCAGCAGGGCGTCGATGCGCGCGTCCTTGCCGGCCGCCAGGCGCCAGGCGGTCGGCAGCCACACCGCGCAGGCCAGGCCGTGCGGCAGGCCCTGCTCCAGCGTCAGCGCGTACGACAGTGCGTGCGCCAGCGCCGTGCGGGTCTGCGAGAACGCCAGCCCGGCCTGCAGCGCGGCCAGGCTGATCGCGCTGCGCAGGCCCAGGTCCTGCGGGGCCTGCAGGCTGGCGGGCAGGTTCTGCAGGATGCTGCGGGCGGCCGTCACCGCCAGCGCGTCGCTGACCGGGTTGGCATGCCGGTTCCAGACCGCTTCGAGCGCATGCGCCAGTGCGTCGATCGCGCTGTCGCGCGTGACGGCGACCGGGCAGCTGAGCGTCAGCTGCGGGTCGACGAAGGCACGCTGCGCAAAACCGAAAGGCTCGTCGAGCGAGCGTTTGCCGGGCACCGTGTCGTCGGTGTCCCAGACGGTGGCCCAGCGTGTGACCTCGCTGCCGGTGCCGGCCGTGGTCGGGGCCAGCCACAGGTCCGCCAGCTGCAGCGCCGGCCACGGCGCCTGGCCGCGCAGCGCCGCGGCGACGGCGGCAAAGCCGCCCTCCAGCGGGCGGCAGCGGGCCACCTTCGCCAGGTCCAGCGTGGTGCCGCCGCCGATGGCCAGCAGCACGCAGTCCGGGTGCTGCGCCAGCGTTGGCCAGATCTGTAACGCCAGCTGCTCGGCTTGCAGCAGGCTCGAGATGCGGTCGGGGCACGCCACCCACAGGGCCAGGCGTTCGCCCAGTTGCGCCTGCAGCTGGGCGCGCAGGCCCGAGCTCTGCGCATGCGGGAACGCCACCACCACGATGCGGCGTGCGCCTAGAGCGGGCGCGATGTCGTTGATGCAGCCGGCGCCGAAGCGCACCGCGACCGGCTGGTGCCATTGAAAGTTCTGCATGCGTCGGGCCGCCGTCAGATGAACCACTTGCGCAGCCGTGCCGAGGCCACGTCGATCAGCGTCACGCTGGCCACCAGGATCAGCAATACCGCGCAGGTCTGTGCGTACTGGAAGCCGCGGATCACCTCGTACAGCACGACGCCGATGCCGCCGGCGCCCACCATGCCGACCACCGAGGCCGAGCGCACGTTCGACTCGAACCGGTACAGCGTGAACGATACCCACAGCGGCATCACCTGCGGCAGCACGCCGTAGGCGATCTCCACCAGCTTCTTGGCGCCGGTGGCGCGGATGCCTTCGACCGGGCGTGGGTCGATCGCCTCCACCGCTTCGGAGAACAGCTTGGCCAGCGTGCCGGTGGTGTGCACGGCCAGCGCCAGCACGCCGGCGAACGGGCCCAGGCCGACCGCCACGATGAACAACATCGCGAACACCATCTCGTTGATCGCGCGGCAGGCGTCCATCACGCGGCGCACCGGCTGGTGAACCCAGGGCGGCGCCACGTTGCTCGCGCACAGCAGGCCGATCGGCACGGCCGCCAGCACGGCCAGCAGCGTGCCCCAGATCGCGATGTGGAAGGTGACCAGCATCTCCTTGCCGTAGATGCGCCACTCGCGGAAGTCGGGCGGGAAGAAGTCCTTCGCGTAGGTCGCGATGTTGCCGGCGTCGCGCACCAGGTCGAGCGGCCGGATCTCGGCACCGCGCCAGGCCCAGGCCAGCACGCCAAGCGCCAGCGCCCAGCCCGCGTAGTGCAGCCAGCCGGGGCGCTCGGCCTCTGCACGCAGGCGCAGCGTGGCCAGCGAATCGGCGCTGGGCGCGAGCGCTGTCATTTTTTCAGGGCAGCCAGCTTGCGGTCGATCTCGGCGATGGTCTTGGCCTTCTCGTCGGCGTTGAGCTTGTCGTCGGAGGCGGCCTTGGTGCGGTCGCGGAACAGTTCGAGCTGACGAATCGGCAGCAGCTGGTCGTTGTTCGATTCACGGAAGCCGCCGTAGTTGTAGATGTTCTTCAGCACGGCCTTCTCGGCCGGGTCGGTCTTGCCGTAGCCGAGCACGAAGTTCTTGATCTTGGCCTTGACGGCGGGGTCCAGGTCCTTGCGCATCACGAACGGGTCGCTCGGAATCAGCGGGCTGGTCCACAGCACTTTCAGCTGGCTGAACAGCTCGGGCTTGCCGGCCTCCAGCTTGGCCAGTTCCTCGGTGTTGTTGGTCGCCACGTCGATCTGCCGGGCCAGTGTGGCCTGGATGTTGGCGCCGTGGCTGGCGTTGCGCACGGTCTTGAAGGCGGTGCGGT
This sequence comes from Pseudorhodoferax sp., assembly GCA_965279475.1. Classification (GTDB taxonomy): domain Bacteria; phylum Pseudomonadota; class Gammaproteobacteria; order Burkholderiales; family Burkholderiaceae_C; genus Pseudorhodoferax. The sequence goes on along the minus strand of CBDIIA010000003.1, from coordinate 3,326,187 downwards.
AGTCCACGTTGTTCTGCGCGAACACGTAGTAGGTGGGCACCAGGAAGCCGGAGGTGGAGTTCGGGTCGCCGATGCCGAAGTTGATGTTCTTGCTGTTCTTCAGCACGTCGTCCAGCGTTTTGTAGGGGCTGTCCTTGTGCGCGATCAGCAGGCTCTGGTAGCCGAAGGTGCCGTCGGCGAACATCACCTGCGCAAACACTTCGCCGTTGGCGCGGTCCACGGCTTCCATCGCGGCCTTGTTGCCGTACCAGGCGACCTGCACCTTGTTGAAACGCATCGCCTCGATCACGCCGGCGTAGTCGGGCGCGTAGAACGAGGTGATCTTCAGGCCGGTCTGCTTCTCCATGTCGCGGAAGAACGGCTCCCAGCGTTCGCGCTGGACGCTGGCCGAGTCGGTGGCGATGATGCCGAAGTTGAGCTCCTGCGCCGCAGCCTGGGTGGCGAAGGCGAGGGTGGCCAGCAGCGGCAGCACGAGGCGGGTTCTGAATCGCATGAGGGGTCTCCTGGGGGGCGAAAAGTCGAAGAGGTTCTGGCAGGGAATGCCGAGGCCGCTCAGGCAGCCAGCGGCATGGGGTAGGACAAGGGTTCGGCGGTGGCCTGCGGCACGGGTCGGACCAGGCCTTCGCCGGTGTCGTCGTCGTTGTCGTCATCGGACAGCAGGGCGTCGGCATCGGTGCCGTACAGGCTCTTCAGGAAGGCGGGCGTCAGGTCGGTCGTCGGGCCGTCGAAGACCACCGCGCCCTGGCGCAGCGCGACCGCGCGCTCGCAATAGCGCCGCGCCAGCGCCACGTGGTGCAGGCTGATCACCAGCGTGATGCCCTGGCGGCGGTTCAGCTCCAGCAGCAGGTCCATCACGCGGCGGGTCGATTCGGGGTCGAGCGAGGCCACGGGCTCGTCGGCCAGCAGCAGCCGCGCGCCCTGCAGCAGCACCCGCGCCACGGCGGCCCGCTGCTGCTGCCCGCCCGACAGCGTCGAGGCCCGCTGGAACGCCTGCTCGCCCAGGCCCACCGAGGCCAGGATGTCGAGCGCGCGCGCACGGGTCTCCAGCGGGAACGAACCCGTCAGCACGCGCCACAGCGGCTGGTCGGCGGCAGCGCCGGTCAGCACATTGGTCAGCACCGGCAGCCGGCCCACCAGGTTGAACTGCTGGAACACGATGCCCACGTCGCGCCGCAGCTGCCGCACGTCCGGCGCCAGGCGCCCCGCCTGCTGCAGCGGGCGGTCGAAGATGTGCACGGCGCTGGCGCTGGCGCTGGCATTGGCGCCGGCATCCAGCGTCTCGAGCCCGCACAACGCGCGCAGCAGCGTCGATTTGCCGGAACCCGAGGCGCCGATCAGCGCGACCCGCTCGCCCGCGGCCACGGTCAGGTCGACACCGTCCAGTGCCCGTCGCGACGCGTAAGTCTTGCTGGCATGGGTGACGCGGATGGCACAGGGCATGCCGGGACGGTAGTGCTGCGATTTGACAACGGCGTGACAAAAACCGACATGCAGGCCCTGTGGACAGCGCCATGGTCCTAGAATCGGACGTGTACTTTCCATGCCTTGCGGCGCTGGTCCACGAGGGTCAGGGTCGCTCTTCTCGTCCGATCCGTCACCGTCCTGCATGTCCTACTGCTCCCAGCCCCCGTCTTTCCGCCCCCGCTTCCTCCTCAACACCCTGATCACCGCCGCCGCCCTGTGGGGCGGCGCGGCCGCCGCCGCGACGATCGACCTCTACGTGGCCGCTCCCGGGCAGCAGAACACGCTGGTCCCCGGCAGCGTCGTCGAGAACTTCAACGGCTTCGGTACCGGCTCGATCGGCACCAGTGGCAACTGGGCCATCGGTACGTTCGACAACAACCCGGCCACCGGCACCATCGATCCGTTCGACCAGTACGGCGGCGCCGGCGGTACCGGCAACTACCTGAACGTGCACAACGGCCCGATCACGGTCACGCTGCAGGGCAATCGCCGTTACGTCGGCTTCTGGTGGTCCGCCGGCGACAGCTCGAACCAGATTGACTTCTACGACGACAACAACAACCTGCTGGTGTCGTTCACGACGGCCTCCCTGGTCGCGCTGCTGAGCGGCAACGGCTCGGTCAGCGCCGTCAATGGCACGCAGTACCCCAAGGCGAACTATTTCGGCAACCCGAATCCGCCGCCCAACCAGAACCCGACCGAGCCCTATGGCTACGTCAATCTGGTGATCGAGGGCACGACTACCTCGTTCCGCAAGATCGTGCTGCGCGGCAACCTGTTCGAGGTCGACAACATCAGCGTGGCCGCCACGGTGACGCCCGACCCGACCTGGGTGCCTTACGGCAGCCAGCAGATCACCGTGCCGGCGGGGCAGATCGGCGTCAACAACGACACCGGCAACACGCCGATGAACACGCCCTACAGTGGCTCGGTGGCCGGCAACGACAGCGTTCCCGCCGGGTCGAGCTTCGCGCAGACCAGCAATCCCGCGAACGGCAGCGTGGTGTTCAACGCCAACGGCAGTTACACCTATACGCCGGCGCCGGGCTTCAGCGGTGCCGATGTCTTCACCTACCAGGCCTGCAAACCGGCACCCAACCAGACCGAATGCGCCACCGCCACGGTGACCATCACGGTCGGCGTGGACGCGGTGCCCGACTTCGCCAGCACCACGCCCAACACGCCGACCAGCGGCACCAGCGTCGCGACCAACGACCTGTACGCGGCAGGCTCGACCTTCTCCGTCGTGACGCCGCCCAGCAACGGCAACGTGGTGCTGACACCTGCCACGGGCGCGTACGTCTACACGCCGAACGGCGGCTTCACTGGGACCGACAGCTTCCTCTACCGCGTCTGCCTGCCGGCGCCCAACACGGCGATCTGCGACACCGCGACGGCCACGATCAACGTGTCGCCGAACGTCGCGCCGGTCGCCTCCGCCGTCACCACCGGCGGCACACCGTCGGCCGGTGTGCCGCTGACCGGAACCTATATCTACAGCGACGCCGAGAGCGATGTGCAGGCCGTACCGGTGCTGCGCTGGGTGCGCAGCCCCACGCCTAGCGTGGCCGGCGGCGCGACGATCGCTTCGTCGGCGTCCTATACGCCGACCTCGGCCGACGCGGGCCAGTACCTGTTCTTCTGCGTCACGCCGACGGCGCAGACCGGCACCACGCCGGGCGCCGAGGTCTGCAGCCCGGCGGCCGCGGCGGTGCCGCCGCCTGCAGGTGCGGTCGGCATCCCGACGCTGTCGCAATGGGGGCTGATCCTGCTGTCGGCGCTGCTCGCGATGTTCGGTTTCGGCGCCGTGCGCCAACGGCGCTGACCATCCCGCGACCGGGGGCGCCCGGACGGGCCGTCAACGGTCGCGCTGTTTCCGGAACGCCAGCCAGCCGGCAATCGCGGTGAACGTGGCCACGATGCCCACCAGCACCCAGAAGCCGTGCTCGTTCTGCGCCAGCGGGATGCCGCCGACATTCATGCCGAACAGGCCGGCCAGGATGTTGATCGGCAGGGCCAGCACGGTGACGATGGTCAGCACGAACAGGCTGCGGCCCGTGCCCTCGTTCACGGCGGCGGCGATCTCTTCCTGCACGAGCTTGATGCGTTCCTGCAGCGCAGCCATGTCGCGCAGCGCCACCGAGAACTCCTCGGTCGACTGGCGCAACTCTTCCACATCGCGTTCGGCCATCCAGCCGGGCGGGTGCTGCAGCAGGCGGAACAGTGCTGCCGGCTCGGGCGCCAGCAGCCGCTGCAGGCGCACCAGCAGCCTGCGCAACACGCCCAGGCGGGTGCGTTTGTGGTCGAGTTTGCCCGACAGCAGCTGGTCCTCGATCTGGTCGATGCGCAGGGTCACGCCGCGCACGATGTCGACCAGCACGTCGGCCTGGGCCCGCATCAGGCGCTCCAGCAGTTCGACGGTCGAGCGGATCTTCTCGCCGCGCTTGATCGCCGTGCGCAGGCCGTCGACCGAACGCAGCGCCGACTGCCGTGCCGTCACCACCAGCCGGCGGTCGACGCTGATCCACAGCGTGGCGATGTCCGACGAGTCGAACGAGAAGTCGAAGTGCACGTCGTTGATCACCGCGATCAGCGAGGACTCGTCGCGTTCGATGCGGGTCGAATGCAGGCCGTCGTGCAGCGTCTCGAAGAAGGTGTCCGGCAGGCCCGCATGGCGCTGCAGCCAGCGCTCGGCTGCGGCGTGCGCCAGGTTGAAATGCAGCCAGACGAACGGGGGTTGCGCGGTGGCCGCGTCGTCGTCCGCCGGGGTGTGTTCGGCCGCCAGCCAGGCGGCGGCCTCGTCGGCCGACATCGGCTGCGCGCAGTCGCCGGCGTCGAAGCGGTAGCCGCAGATCAGGCCGACCGTGTCGGCGCCGTAGTTCGCGCGTGGGCTGTCCATCAAAAGAGTCGTCCGGTAGGCCGCGCTCCGGGGCGCGGCCTTGCATGGTGCGTCAGCGGTGTGACAGTTTGATGTCGATGTCGTGACGCCGTGATGCCAGCCAGTCCGCAGGTCAGCCGGCGGCGACGCTGGCACGCAGGTGCGCCAGCAGCGTGCGCGCCGCCACCGGCAGCGCCTCGACCGAGCGCACGCCGAGCTGGAAGCCGCGCCGCGTCCACGGATCGGTCAGCGCCAGGATGCGCACCCCCGGCGTGGCGGCATGGCGCTCGGCCAGCAGCGCGGGCAGCACGCCGATGCCCAGGCCCGAGCCGATCATCGTGCACATCACCTCGAAGCTGGTCACCTGCACGCGCAGCGCGAGCGGCCGCCCGGCCTCGCTGGCGGCCCGCAACAGCAGCAGGTGGATCGCGCTGCCCGACTGCAGGCCCACGTAGTCGTAGGGCAGGGTGTCGACGAAGGCGCACTTGCGGCGGCGTGCCAGCGGGTGCGCGGCCGGCACCATCAACACCAGCCGGTCCTCGTGGTAGGCGAAGGTCTCCAGCGGATGCACCATGGGCACCGGCGCGAAGATGCCGATGTCGGCCGCGTTCTCGACCACCGCCTTCACCACATGGCTGCTGATGCGCTCCTCGACCTGTACCTGCACGTCCGGGTGCAGCGACAGGAAGGTCTTGATCTCGGGCGACAGGAACTCGGCGATCGCCGACGTGCTGGCGCACAGCCGCACCAGCCCGCGCACCGCACTGGAAAAACTCTGCATCTGGATCGGGATCTGGTCGAGCTCGTGCAGCGCGCGGCGCGCCAGGGCCAACAGCTCGATGCCGGCGGCGGTCGGCTCCACGCCCTTGTTGGTGCGCAGCAGCAGGGCCGAGCCGATCGTGCCTTCGATGTCGCTGATGCGTTTGCTGATGGCGGCCGCGGCGATGTGCTCGCGCTCGGCGGCCAGCGCGATGGTGCCTTCTTCGACGACACGGATGAACAGCCGCAGGGAGGTGGGGTCTAGCCGTTGCATCGCCGCAGTCTCGCACAGCGCGGCCCGCCATCGCGCGGCGCGAGGGCAGCCTCGCGAAGCATTGCTTTCGCTGGCACCCGCGCGCCGCCAGAATGGCCGGCGATGCCTGTTGAAGGCAGGCCGATCCCCCACGCTGATTTCTGGAGAAGACCCATGGAGATGACCACCCCCGCCCGCATCAAGGTGTTCTGGCAGCCCGGCTGCTCGTCGTGCCTGCGCACCAAGGAGTTCCTGACCAAGCAGGGCATCGACTTCGAGTCGATCAACGTGCACAACAACCCCGAGGGCATGGCCCAGCTCACCGCGCTCGGCGCGCGCAGCGTGCCGGTGGTGTCGCTCGGCACGCAGTACACGCTGTGCCAGTCGTTCGGCGACGTGGTCAAGTTCCTCGACCTCAAGACCAAACTGATGGACCCGCTGGCGCCCCAGCAACTGATCAGCAAGATCGACCTGGTGCTGACCTCGGCGGCCCGCTACACGCGGCAGTTTCCGCCGGCTTCGCTGCGCGAGGTGTTCCGCAACCGCAACCGTACGCCGGGTGGCACCGCCTTCCACATCTTCCGGCTGTCCGAGATGGGGCTGCAGGCGGCGCAGCAGCAGCCGCTGCTGTTCGAAGGCTTCAACGAGGTGCCGCCGGACGACTGGACTGCCGACCAGATCGCCGACTGGGGCCTCGACGTCAAGGCCCGCCTGCTGGCCTGGTGGCGCAACGAGCCCGACCGCACGCTGAGTTACCTGGTGCCCACCTACTATGGCCAGCGCAGCTGCCACGACGTGATCGAACGCACGGCCTGGCACGGCGCCCAGCACACGCGCCAGCTGATGCTGATGCTGCAGAGCCATGGCGTGGAGCCGGACCGGCCCCTGACCAGCGACGACCTGGCCGGTCTGCCGGTGCCCGACGAGGTCTGGGACCGCTGAGAAGGTGCGAGAGAACCTGCTGCGCACGCCGATGCCGCACCTGTGGTCCCCACCGTACGCCTGTACGGCTCCGGTCCTCGGCACAGCCTCGACGCGCTCGCGACGGTTCTTTCACACCTTGTGAGGCTTCTGAATGGTTTCGACCGTGCCGTTCGGCACGGCGTGATGAGAGTGCGAGGAGACAGACCGTGATTTCAAGAAAAACGTTGTTGCAGTCGATGGCCTGTGCCACGTTGCTCGGGCTGGTGCAGGGCGCGCAGGCGCAGGACACCGGCGACTACCCCAGCAAGCCGATCCGCATCGTCGTGCCGTTCTCGCCGGGCGGCGGGGGCGATGCCGTGGTGCGCAACATCGTCGAGAAGCTGGGCGAGCGGCTGAAGACCCAGGTGATCATCGAGAACCGGCCCGGCGCCTCGGGCTACATCGGCGCGCAGGTGGTGGCCACCGCGGCGCCCGACGGCTACACGCTGCTGATGGGGTTCGACGGTGCCATGGTGGTGGCACCGAACCTGATCAAGGCGCCGTTCGACACGCTGGCCGACTTCGCGCCGGTGACCAAACTCAACGACGCGACGCTGGTGCTGGCGGCGCATCCGTCGATCGCGGCGAAGACCTTGCCCGAGCTGGTGGAACTGTCGAAGACGCGGCCCGGCGGGCTGCAGTTCGGCTCGTCCGGCGCCGGCACCACCACGCATCTGGCCGGCGAACTGCTGGCGATGCGCACCGGCATGAAACTCACGCACATCCCCTACAAGGGCGGCGGCCAGGCCGTGACCGATGTGGTGGGTGGGCAGATTCCGCTGATCTTCACGGTGCTGCCGACGATCGCGACCTTCATCAACAGCAACCGCCTGAACGCGATCGTGGTGGCCGGTGCCAGCCGCTCGAAGGTGCTGCCGGACGTGCCGACCGTAGCCGAGTCGGGTGCGCCCGGCTTCGACGTGAGTTCCTGGTACGGCATCCTGGCGCCGGCCAAGACGCCCAAGCCCATCGTCGACAGGCTGCAAAAAGAGATTGCTGCCGTGATGGCGATGCCCGAGATCCGCGAGAAGTACCTGAAGGGCGGATTCGAGCCCGTGGGCAACACGCCGGCCGAGTTCGGCACGCAGATCAAGGCCGATCTGGCGCGCTGGAGCAAGGTGGTGAAGGACGCCAAAATCCGCCTCGACTGAGAAGGCGTGAGAGAACCTACTGCGCACGCCGATGCCGTACCTGCGGTCCTCACCGTACGCCTGTACGGCTCCGGTCCTCGGCGCAGCCTCGACGCGCTCGCTACGGTTCTTTCACACCTGCTGGGGCAGGATGCCAGCGCTCAGCTGTTGGCGGCGGGTGTGCTCTGGGCCAGTTCGGCCGCTGCCGCTGCCGCGTGTTTGTCGACGGTGTTGGCCGCTGCGATCAAGTGCTCGCCCAGCGTACGTGCCTGCGCACTCAGCACGATGAAGTTGGGGCTGCGCAGCGATGTGTCGATCGGCTGGTTCAGCTGCGTGGCGTAGGCGATGCGGATCACCACGCCATTGATTTCGGGCACGGCGTGAACGTTGAGGCCGGTCACGGGGGCCAGCGGTTCTCCGCCCTGAAGTGGCTCCATTTGCATGCGATGTTCCTGTGAGATGTCGAGGTCGGGCGGCTTCGGCGAAGCGGCCGGCATTGTAGCCCTTGGACTGCTCTCGGTGCCGCCCGACCGACACTCAGTCCGGTCCCGTGCCTTCGATGCCGTCGTCTTCGTCCTCACTGTCGTCACCGGCCAGATCGGCCACGTCGCCCATCGCGTCGTCGCTGCCGCCCCGCGCGCCAGGGTCGATGATGTGGTCGGGCAGGATGTCGGCATTGGCACGCCCGCCGTCACCGGTGGCCGACGCACGTTCGCCCGTGCCCATCGCGTCGCTGTCGCCGTGGCGCTCCACCGGCAGCCCACCCCATTCGCCGGGGTTGTCGGCACCGGTGGCCATGGCGCGTTCGCCCTGGACATCGCTGCCGCTGTCGGAGCTGTCGCTCGGGCCGAGCGCGTCGACGTCGTTGCCAGCGGCCCGGTTCGGTGCGGGCTCTCCACCCAGAATACTGCTGCGTGCCATGTTCATCTCCTGTGGATCGTTGCGGTACTGAAGGCTAAGCTGCTGGCGGTCTGCCAGGTGTAGGCCGCGCGCCGTGCGGGCGTAGGAGATGGACCGAAGCTTGTCCCAAGACCGGCCGAGGCATCGGACAAAAAATTGGCTGCACACAGCAGCCAAACGATGCACCCGGAGTGATGGAGGGAGGGTGTGGATGCACCTGAGATCCGATGCTAGGACCGGCGCCTTCACCACGGCTGTAGGAACCGGCCGGCACCGGGCGTAGGCGGGCAGGCTCGCGCGGCGGTGGCCTTGGAGTTTCAGGCCTGCGGGCTGTGGTCCGGGCCACGGTCCTGCAGCGTGCCCAGGGCCAGCTTCCACACCACCCAACCCGTTGCCGCGAGCACGCCCATCCAGGCTGCCGACCACAGCATGCCGGCGCTCGGCTCCGGCCGCAGCACCGTCACCAGAAAGGCCGCTGTGGCCACCGACATCAGGGCGTAGAAGATGACCGAGACCGTGCTGTCGAGCAGGTCCAGGTGTTGCCGTTCCGGTGGTGCCATGGCGTTCTCCTTGCGGGGATGGGTCGTGCGTTGTTTGAACTTCGACGGTAGGTCTCGCGGTTGCGGGCGCTGGCCGGTTGCGGTGCCGTTGCGCTGTAGGTCGTCGGCTGACGTCAGGCGGGTGGCGGCAGCGGCATGCCGGGCGGCGGCGCTTCGTTGGGGATCTGCCGCAGATTGCGCATCGAGCCGAAGGTCTTCGCGTAAATCCAGGTGAATTCTGCGCCCATCAGGAAGATCTGCGCCGAGTAGTAGACCCAGACGAAGATCACGATCAGCGAGCCCGCCGCACCGAAACTCGAGGCCACGCCGCTCTTGCCGATGTACAGGCCGATCAGGAAGCGGCCGATCGTGAACAGCAGCGCGGTGACAGCGGCGCCCAGCCACACGTCGTGCCACTTCACCGCCACCCGAGGCATGATCTTGTAGATCATCGCGAACACGCCGGTGGTGAGTGCAAACCCCAGCGCCACATTGATGAACTGCGCCAGGATCTCCCAGCCGAGAAAGGCGTCGCCCCACCACTTGCCAAGCGCCGACACCACGGCGCCAAGCACCAGCGACACCATCAACAGGAACGCGATGCCGAGAATCATGCCGAACGACAGCAAGCGTGTGCGTAGCAAGCGCCAGAGGCCACCGCTCTTGTTGCGCGCCGGGGCACGCCAGATGCGGTCGAGCGCGTCCTGCAACTCGCCGAACACCGTGGTGGCGCCGATCAGCAACACCACCAGGCCGATCAACGTCGACACGATGCCTTGCGAGGGTTTGTTGACGCTGGTCAGCAGGTCTTCGACGGTCTTTGCCGCCTCGGCGCCCAGCATGCCCCGCAGCTGGCCGAAGAGTTCGCCGCGGGCTGCCTCCTGGCCGAAAAGCAGCCCGGCGACCGAGATCACGATGAGCAGCAGCGGGGCCAGCGAGAACATGCTGTAGTACGACAGCGCGGCCCCCATGCTGGGCGCGTAGTCGTCCGACCAGGCGACCACGGCTTGCTTGGCCATCTTCCACCAGTCGGCGAAGGTCGGGGTTCTGGCCCTGTCGGCCGCGCCAGCCTGCGGCGTGCTCGCTGCGGTCACGGTGTTCATGGTTTCCTTGCGGTCTTGTCGGTCACGAGAGCAGGGCCTTGCCCTGCGGCCTGGGCCGCAGGCTTGGCCTGTGCGAAGAGGCGGCCGCAGTCGGTGTCGCTGCCCGGGCCCGTCTCGATCAACGGCAGCAGCGCGGCCAGCGGGTTCAGCAGCGCCAGCACCACGGCACCGCCGCCGCGCAAGGCCAGGCCCTTCTTGTCGAGCTCGAAGTCGGGGTTGCGGAAACTGCCGTGCAGCCGCAACGGTGTGCGCAGCGACAGGATGCCCTTCTCCTTGGGCTGCGGCGCGATCGTCACGTCGAACAGTTCCTTGTCCAGATCGAAGCCGCCGCTGCCGTCGATGCGGGTCTCTTCGGTGTCGACAACGAACACTTTGGACAGGCCGAGTCCGTTCTTCACGTCGAACGACGCGGCGCCACAGCGGATCGCGATCGGCTTGTCGCCGCCCATCAGAAGCGAGATGACCTTGCCGCCGTTCAGGCCCGAGGCCGCGTCCAGTAGATTGGACACCTGGCCGCTGGACAGCACGGCGTTGACCTGACCATTTGCCTTGGCGGCGGCATCTGCAATCGAGTTGCCCGTACCTCTCAGCTGAACGCGGCCGCCGACCGTCCCTTTCGATGGCGCGAGGCGGGGACTGGGCGGCACCAGCTTGGCCAGCCGGAGCTTGCGGGCCTCGATGTCGACCGCGGCTTTCAACGTGGGTTCGCGGGCGTCGAGTTGCAGGCGCGACACCACCTGGCCATCGGCCAGATCGAAGTCGAACGGGTCGAGATTCATCACCGCGTCCTTCAGGCGCAGGCCGACGCGCAGTTTCTGCAGAGCGATGAAATCGGGCGCATCGATCTTGTCGACGGCCATGTCCACTTCGGCATCGATCGCCTTGAACCTGCTGCCTTCGAACGAGCCCGTAGGTAGCAGACGCTCGCCTTTCACGGTGCCGTCCGGCAGCACTTTGCCGCCGCTGGCGACCTGCTCCTTGGCCTTGGCGGTCTCGCGGGTGTTGGTCTCGGCCTGGGTGGCCGGCGCCTTGTCGCCCGAGGTCTTGGTGGTGATGCCGATCACCGGCCCCAGGTCGGACAGCTTCAGCAGCTTGCTGTGCAGCTTGGCCTGCAACAGCGGCCGTGGCTGCTGGTCGACATAGGCCGCATCGCCCGCTACATCGGTCGAACCGATCTGGCCGCGGATCTCGTCCATGCCGTAGCGGTTGCCCTTCATCGTCAGATGGCCCTGGACCTGGTAGGGCGGCGTGGCCGGTAGCGGCAGCAGCAAAAACGGGTACAGATTGGCCAGTGTCTGGCCCGCCATTTTCAGGCGCACGTCGATGCCGCTCAACTTGGCGGCATCGGCCACGCGGCCTTCCAGATCCAGCGTGGTGGTACCGGCCACCAGATGGCCCTTGATCGGAAACTCGATGTTCGACTCCTGGAAGCTCAACACGTCGCCCGTCAACGCGTTGCCATGGAACTTGGCGTCGTGGTAGGTGCCTTCGAAAGCGAACAGGGTGGTGTAGGCCTTGTTCACGGGCGCGGCCTTGGCGTCACCGGCCTTTTGCCTCGCGTTCGCATCGAAGGTGCTCACGTCGATGCCGATACGAAAGGGGATGCCGCGGTCGACAAACCCCACCTTGCCCTGCGTGATCGACAGGCTGCCGATGCGCAGGCGGGTCGGTGTGTCGCTGTCCGATGGCTCTTGCAGCACCCAGTTGCGACGGTCGTCGGCCATGCGCTCGAAGTTCAGCTCGGCATTGTCCAGAGCGGCACGCGGCACCAGCACCTTGCCGTCGAACAGATCGCGGAGCGAGACTGAAAACTCCAGCGTGCCGATCTTCGCCATCGGCGCGTCCTTGGCCCAGTCGGCATTGGCGAAATACACGTCGCGCAGGCGGACCACCGGGTTCCAGCCCAGCTGCACGTGCAGGTCGGAACTGTTGAACTCGCGGTGCGTCTTCTCGGTGATGTAGCGGTTCAGCGGGCCGCGCAGCCAGTTCCAGTCGAACAGGCTGACGAGCAGCACCATCACGGCGAGCGCGCCCAGCATGATCGAACGACCACGGGTCAGACTCATGGGATGCATGCCCGCTGCGTGCAAACGGCGGCGAAAAGCGAACAGGCCTGGGTGGTCATCGAACGAGCTTCCAGAGAGATCGACGTAGCTTAGACGCCATGCGCCGGCGGCGCGAGGTGCCGATGCGACGCACGCAGGGCGGCCATCGGCTTCTTGTCGTGTCAGAGATCGCCTACTCGCCTCGACTCCTTCACCGGCGAGGTTGCATGCGCCGCGGTGGGGCGGGAGACGCGCCGTGTGTGGGACGCCACCCGCAGAGTCCTTGGGCGGTCGTCTCCTACGCCAACCGGTGCGGCCAGCCGACGCCGCATCATCGACGCACCCCCCAACGTCGAGGCCCTACAAGAGGACCTGCGATGAACATGAACGATGAACAGCCCGCCCTCGTGCCGGACTTGGTGGCCCTGTGGCCGGTCTCACGTCGTGGCGTGGTGCAGGCCGGCGCGGCCGTCGCGTCGCTATCGGTGGCCGGCTGCGCGGTGCAGCCCGCCACCGAAGTGGCCAACTTCACCAGCCCTGCGCGGCCCGAACAACCCCCGTCGATGGTGCCGGTCACGCTCACCGTCAACGGCGAGGCACACCGCCTGCAGGTCGACACACGCACCACGGTGCTCGACGCGCTGCGCGAGAACCTGGCGTTGAAGGGCTCCAAGAAGGGCTGCGACCACGGCCAGTGCGGTGCCTGCACCGTGCTGATCGACGGGCGCCGCACCAACGCCTGCTTGAGCCTGGCGGTGATGCACGACGGGCAGGAGATCATGACGATCGAAGGCCTGGCCAGCGGCGAGCGCCTGCATCCGATGCAGCAGGCGTTTCTGCAGCGCGACGGTTTCCAGTGCGGCTATTGCACGCCGGGGCAGATCTGCTCCTCGGTCGGCATGCTGGCCGAGGTGAAGATGGGCATGCCCAGCCATGTGACACGCGATCTCGAAGCGGCCGGCCCGCTGACCGACGAGGAGATCCGCGAGCGCATGAGCGGCAACCTGTGCCGCTGTAGCGCCTATCCCAACATCGTCGCGGCGATCCGCGATGTGGCGGAGGCCCGCACATGAAGACCTTCACCTACGAGCGTCCCCGCACCGCGGAGATGGCCACCGATGCGGCGCTGGCACGATCCGGCGCGCGGTTCATCGCCGGCGGCACCAACCTGCTCGACCTGATGAAGATCGAGGTGGAGACCCCCAGCCACCTGATCGACGTCAACCGGCTCGGCATGGACAAGATCGAGCCGACCGCAGAAGGCGGCCTGCGCATCGGCGCCACCGTGCGCAATGCCGATCTCGCCGCCGACCCGCGGGTGCGCAAGAGCTACGCGGTGCTGAGCCGTGCCTTGCTCAGCGGCGCTTCGGGCCAGCTGCGCAACAAGGCGACAACCGCCGGCAACCTGCTGCAACGCACGCGCTGCGGTTACTTCTACGACATCTCCAAGCCCTGCAACAAACGCACGCCCGGCACCGGCTGCTCCGCACTGCAGGGCTACAACCGCATGCACGCGGTGGTGGGCGCCAGCGACCAGTGCATTGCGGTGCATCCGTCGGACATGGCGGTGGCGATGCGTTTGCTGGATGCGCAGGTCGAGACCTTGTCGGTGCGCGGCCGCCGGGTGATCCCGATCGCCGACTTCCACCGACTGCCCGGCAACACACCCGAGATCGAGACGAATCTGCAGCGTGGCGAGATGATCACCGCCGTCACCCTGCCGCCACCGCTGCCAGGCCGCCACATCTACCGCAAGGTGCGGGACCGCGCGTCGTATGCGTTTGCGCTGGTGTCGGTGGCGGCCATCGTCGACGCGTCCGGCGGCCGCATCCGCTCGGCCCGCTTCGCGTTCGGCGGTGTGGCGCACCAGCCGTGGCGCGTGCCGGCTGCCGAGGCGGCGCTGGCCGGTGCCAGCACCGGCCCGGCCGGCGCCGACGCTGCGGCCGACCGCGTGCTCGCCGGTGCCCGCGGCTACGGCCACAACGCTTTCAAGATTCCGCTGTTGCGCGGCACGCTGCGCGCGGTGCTGGCCGAAGCCTGACCACACCAAGGACCACACCATGGAAATGAACGTACCGGCGCCGCACAACGCCATCGACGACAACCGCAGCGGCCTGATCGGTCGGCCGATCGACCGGGTCGACGGGATCCTGAAGGTCACGGGCCAGGCGCCGTATGCGCATGAGGTGCAGGAGGGCGGCGCGCCGCTCTACGGCGTCATCGTCGGCGCGACCATCGCCAAAGGCACCGTCGCCGACATCGACACCCGCGCCGCCGAGCAGGCACCCGGCGTGATGCTGGTGATGACCCACCAGAACGCCCCGGCGCAGGGTGCATGGGGTCCGCTGGACGCGAAGGACCGCTACGCCCGCGCCTCGCCGCAGATGGGCAGCAACCGGGTCGAGTATTACGGCCAGGCCGTGGCCTTCGTCGTCGCGCGCAGCTTCGAGCAGGCGCGCTCGGCCGCCTATCTGGTCCAGGTCCGCTACGCGCCGCAAGCCGGCGAATACGAGCTGGCGCCGTTGAAGAGCCGGGCCGAGAAGCCCGCGGACCAACCCGATCAGCCGACCGACAGCCTGGTCGGGGACTTCGGGCCGGCGTTCGAGGGCGCCGCCGTCAAGGTCGACGCGTCGTACACCACGCCGTGCCACATCCATGCGCAGATGGAGCCGCACGCCACGCTGGCCTATTGGAAGGACGGGCGCGTGGTCATCCACTGCGCCTCGCAGCTGCTCAAGAGCGCGCAGCAGGCGGTGGCCAGCACGCTGCAGATCGCCCCTGACAAGGTGCGCATCGTCAGCCGCTACGTCGGTGGCGGTTTCGGCGGCAAGCTGCCGGTCTATGGCGACGTGATGCTGTCGGCGATGGCTTCGCGCACGCTGGGCCGGCCGGTGAAGACCGCGCTGACGCGCCAGCAGATGTTCCACTTCACGACGCACCGCAGCGACACGGTGCAGCGCGTGCGCCTGGGCGCGAACGCGGATGGCAGGCTGGTCGCGATCGGCCACGAGACCTGGGCCCACAGCGCGCGTTTCGACAATTTCATGGAGAACGCCAGCCAGCAGACGCGTTCGTTGTACGCCGCGCCGCACCGGATGACCACGCACCGGCTGGTGAAGCTCGACCTGCCGATTGCCGATTCGACGCGCGCCCCTGGCGAGGCCGTCGGCATGCTGGCGCTGGAGCAGGCGATCGACGAGCTGGCCGAGAAGCTGCGCATGGACCCGATCGAACTGCGCGTGCGCAACGAGCCGCCGGCCGATCCGGAGCTGAACGTTCCTTATTCCAGCCGGCAACTGCTGGCGTGCCTGCGTGAGGGCGCACGACGTTTCGGCTGGTCGCAGCGCAAGCCGCAGCCCGCCGCCACGACCGAGGGCCGCTGGTGGATCGGTCTGGGCGTGGCCGCCGCGACCCGCAGCAATCTGCTGATGGCCTCGCAGTGCGACCTGGCGCTCGACCGCCAGGGCCTGCTGACGGTGAAGATGGCGATGACCGACATCGGCACCGGCAGCTACACGGTGCTGAGCCAGATCGCGGCCGAGATGCTGGGCCTGCCGATCGCACGCGTGAAGATGGAGCTGGGCGACAGCGACCTGGCCGAGACACCGGGGTCCGGCGGCTCCTGGGGCGCGGCCAGTGCGGGCTCGGGCCTGTTCGATGCCTGCGTGAACCTGCGCGAGAAGCTGGCGCGCAAGCTCGGCGTGCCGGTGGCCGAGGCCGTGTTCGCCGATGGCCGCGTCAGCGGCGGCGGGCGCAGCGACAGCCTGGGGGCGCTCGCCGGAACGCTGGGCCTCACCGCCAGCGGCGAGATCAAGCCCGGTGCGATGAAGAAGAAGTTCTCGCAGCAGGCCTACGGCGCCCACTTCGCCGAGGTGGCCGTGCACATGGACACCGGCGAGATCCGCCTGCGCCGCATGCTCGGCGTGTTCGCCGCCGGCCGCATCCTGAACCAGAAGACCGCGCGCAGCCAGGCCATCGGCGCGATGGTCTGGGGCGTGGGCGGCGCGCTGCACGAAGAGGCCGTGGTCGATCCACGCTTCGGTGACTTCGCCAACCACGACCTGGCGAACTACCACATTCCTTCGCACGCCGACATCCCGGCGGTCGACGCGGTGTTCCTCCCCGAAGTCGACGACAAGACCAACCCGCTGAAGATCAAGGGCGTGGGTGAGCTCGGCATCTGCGGTGCCGGTGCCGCCGTGGCCAACGCGGTCTACAACGCCTGCGGCGTGCGGATCCGCGAGTTTCCGCTGACGCTGGACAAGGTGCTGGCCGGCCTGGGCAGACGCGCGGCCTGAACAGTCTCTACCGCAGCCCTTCGCGCGTGCCGACCGAGCGGCCGTCGCGGCACCACACGTCGATGCGGAAATCCTCTTCGACGAGTTGGCTCAGGCACGGCAGCGCAAGCTCCCGTTCCAGCACCCGGTGCACCGCGTCGCCCACCAGCGTGCAGCCCTCGATCGGGCGGCGCCAGTGGCAGGCCAGCACGGTGCCGCCGGGGCGCAGGCTGGTCAGCGTCCGCGCCGCCAGGCGGCACAGCGCGTCTTCTTCGAGGAAGTAGCCGAGCTCGCTGATCACGATCAGATCGAAGTGGTCGTCCGGCCAGGCGTCGGGAACCCAGGCCTGCCGTACTTCGACCTGCGGCAGCGCGGCCACCCGTTGGCGTGCCGCGGCGACGGCAGTGGCATTGCCGTCGGAGATCAGCAGGTGGTCGCATCGCTCGGCCAGCGCGGCCGACAGTTCGCCATTGGCGCAGCCTGGTTCGTAGCCTCTGGCGTAACGCTGGACCGGCAGGCTGGCCAGCGTCAGTGCCCGTTTGCGCGCCTCGTACCACAGCGTGCGAAAACGCCAGGGGTCGTCGGTCTTGGCGAACAGCGTTTCGAAGTACGCGGCCTTGGGGGATGCGGGTACGGACATCGGGTCAGACGAAGAAGTATTCGGTCAGGCGCTCGGCGCGCGCGCGGATCTGTTCACCGAGCACCGGGCCTTCGCCGTTGTCGCGGTCGGCCAGCTGCGTGGCATGGGCGGCCAGCGCCCGGCACTTGCGCGCACGGATGGCCGCGGCCACAGGCAGGCGCCGCAGCCGCACCCACGGCACACGCGGATCGGCGGGCGTCGCCCAGTGCCACATCCAGACGGGCGCCTCGATGTGGCGGCACCCCCGCGTCTGGGCCGCAGCGGCCGCGGCACGGCCGGTGGCATCGTGGTCGGGATGGCCATCGCCGCGCCAGGTGCTGACCACGATGTCGCCCGGCCGCGCCGTCTGCAGCAGCAGGCTGGTCAGGTGATCGACCTGTTGCGTGACCTGGCCGTCCCGCAGCCCTAGCGTCAGCGTCGGCACTTCCGCGAGACCCAGGCGTGCCATGCCCTCCGCACGCTCGGCGCGGCGCGCTGGCGCCAGGCGTTCGGGTGACCATGTGGTGGAGCCGGGGTGGCTGGCCTCGCCATCGGTCACGGCGATGATCAAGGCCTGGCCGCCACCCGCGATGTGGTCGCAGAGCAGGCCGCCGCAGGCCAGCAACTCGTCATCGGGATGTGGCGCAACGACCAGCAGCCGTGTCCCGGCGGTGGTCCAGGTGGCCGGCGCGAGCTCGGCCACCCCGGAAGCCAGCTCCCAGCCGCGCCAGACGGCTTCCGGCGTTCCGTCGCCGTGGATCAGCGGGCGGTCGGTCAGAGCGTCCATGGCGATGGCTCCGGTGTGCAGACGCGTTGGCCCAGGGCCGCGAAGTCGCGCTCGGCATGGCTCTGCCGCACGAACACCGGCAGGTCAGCCGCAGCACGGGCGAAGTGGGCATCGCGGCAGAACGGCGTGGCGCCCAGGGCGCGGCCCACCTCGTCGAGCACGCGGCGCGCGCAGTCTTCGGCCGCCAGCCGTACGCGCAGGGCGATCTCGCTTGCGTCCTGCCGGGGGTTGGCGTCGATCCAGTTGGCCGCCTCGCGCAGCAGCGTCGCCGTGGCGCGCAGGGCCAGGTCGACCTTGCCCAACGCGGCCTCGCGCAGACCATCGGTGCGCGGCGGCGAGGCCGTGGCCGCCTGGCGCAGCGCGGCGCGCAGTGGTTCGGCCAGCGCGAGTGCGCCGCCGTACCAGCAGGCCGCGACGCCGGCCCCGCCCTGCCAGAAGCCAGGCCGTGACAGATAGTCGCCGGGCTTGCCGACGGGCACGCCGCGGGCCGCGTGGAACGCCACATCGAGGCTGGCACTGGCTGCCATGCCGATGGCGTGCCAGGTCTGGTCGCGCACCGCGATCCCCGGCTGCTGCATGGCCACCGCCACCAGCTGCGGGCCGGTGCCGTCGGCCCACCAGGCGGTCAACAAGCCGTGGCTCACGTGTGCGGCGCCGGAGCACCAGCACTTGGTGCCGTCGAGCAGCACCTGGCCGTCGTCTGCTGGCGCCAGCGTCACGCGGCCTTGCGGCGGCTCGGCCGCCCACATGCCCCAGACCTTGCCGGCGCCTTCGAACGCAGGCAAGGCGCTGGCGCCCAACTCATGCAGGATGGCCAGGGCGTCGGTGTGGCCCTCGTACAGCTTGGCCAGCGACAGATCGTGCTGCGCCACCGCAGCCAGTGCCTGCCAGCGCCTCAGCGTGGCACCGGCTGCCGGCATCGGCAGGCGGCCCATACCGCGGCGCACCAGGGTGGCCAGCCCGTCGGCGGGGCGGTCATCGGGCGCAGGCGGAAACGCGGCCAGCGCATCGCGCAGCGCATCGACGCCGCTGCGCACCGGCAGCGTGGGTGCATGCATCGCGCCGGGCCTCATGCGGCCGCACCCGCTGCGGCGGTCAGTCGGGTGTGCTCGACGCGCTCGAGTGTGGCGCCGAAGCCTTGCGGCGCCCGGTACCCGCGCCGCGCGCTGGTCACCACTCGGGGTGCCGCGGTCCACGCGATCGACGCGCCATTGCGCTGCAGGCTCTCGACAAGGTGCACGTCTTCGCCGCTGGCGATCGGCATGAAGCCGCCCGCACCCAAGTAGGCGGCGGCACTCACGCCCAGGTTGGCGCCGTGGATGTGGCGGTGCCCATCGGCGTCGGTGTAGGTGTCGGCGAAATGCTGGCGCATCACCGCGCCGTAGCTGCCCCAGTCGTGCACGGCGATCGTGCCGCAGACGGCGTCGCTGTCCTGGGCGAGCTGGGCCGAGACCCATGTCGGTGCGACCACGGTGTCGGCATCGGTGAACGCCAGCCAGCGCGCACCGGCTGCCAGTGCCACCTCGGCGCCGCGTGCGCGGGCGATGCCGACGTTGCGGGCGTCGACTGCCACGGTCACCGCGCCCATGCTGCGCGCGATGGCTGCCGTGCGGTCGGTACAGGCATCGGTGACCACGATGACCAGCACCGGTTCCGCGGCCAGCTGCGCACATTGCGCCGCGATGAAAACGGCGCGAAGACAGGCGCCGATGTGATGTTCTTCTTGATGTGCCGGTACGACGACGCCGATCATGCGGATGCCCTGTGTGGAGTGTGTTGTTCTGCGTGGAGCCCGGCGCTGTGCCGCATCCCTCTTCTGCCAGCTGCAGACGGTAGGCTGCGGGCGCAGTGGATGGTGTGGGGGAGCCGCGCGCGGCCCTGTAGGTGAAGCGGTGGCGCACTTGTCCTACGGGGGGCTGCGGCATCGGCGAGCGTGGCCTTCGCAACGCTCGCGTGATCATGCAGCGTCCGCGGCGCCGCCGTCGGCGTGGGATGCAGGAAGGCACACGATGGAGTGGATGAACCTGGTGCAATGGCCCGCGATGCTGGTGACCATCGGCGCGTCGTGGCTGGTGGCGTCGACACACACGCGCAAGCGCAACTGGGGCTTCTGGCTGTTCCTCGCGAGCAACGTGCTGTGGGTGGCCTGGGGCCTGTACTCCAGCGCGCCAGCCCTTGTCGTGTTGCAGCTCTGCCTCGCGGCGATGAACATCCGGGGTGCAATGAAGACGGAGAAGCCGGATGCAAGAGGGAAGTGACAAGGCACGCAGGATGCGTGCGCCGATCTGCTCACGCAGCGGCCGACGCCGTGAACATGGTGTTGCAGCCTCTCGGCTGACATCCTGAGCGTAGTGCCCTGCGCGAGTTACATCACCGGCATCGTGCTGCCTGTCACCGGCGACGTCGGCGTGATCTGAAGATTCCCCTGAAGGTACGCGCGCAATTGCAGCGCATCGGCCGCGGCCGCCCCGGATGCGGTGTTGTCGAAGATGGACCAGTGCACAACACCCTCCGGCCAACGTCGTGCCTCGGCGGCGCGCGCCTGCAGCCAGTCGTCGCCGTAGGCAGAGTAGTAAGTGCGTGGCGACCCATGCCAGCGGTGGTAGACGACGGCGCCGGCACCGTTGCCTTGCGGGCCCAGCCAGCCGCCGGGCACGGCGGCCGCCGCGCAGCGCGCCGGATCGGCGGCAACGCGCGCGATGCGCAGCCGGACGAGCAAACGGTCGGCGGCCGGCTCGAACCACGAAAGGTGACGCGGTTCACATGCGACCGCGCCCCCGTGCAGGCTCGCCAGCAGGTTGAAGAAGTTGCGCACCGGCCTGGCCTCGAACTCCAGCGACGGCGGTAGCTGCACCAGCAGCACGCCCAGCCGGTCGCCGAGCCCCGCCACTTCGCCAAGGAAGCGCTCCAGCGCCGCTCTTGCATGGCGCAGCCGCTGGTCGTGCGTGATGGTGCGTGGCAGCTTCACGGCAAACCGGAAACCCGGCGGCGTCTGCGCTGCCCAACGCGCGTAGACCTCCTGCCGGTGGCTGCGGTAGAACGAGGTGTTGATCTCGGCGCAGTCCAGCACGCGCGCATAGCGGGCCAGGTGGCTACCGTCACCCGGAAAGCGTTCTGCCACCGCGCGCGGAATGCTCCAGCCTGCGGTGCCAACGCGGAATTCACTGGTCCTAAGTGCCATGGTGACCATTGGAGCCCTGCTGTGGAGCGATGCCTGTCGAAGTCGGTCGAGAGGCGCCGTAGTCGCGGACTTACATGCGGTCAGCATGGCGCCCTCCACGTTCGGGACAGGGCGTCGTCATGATGGAGCGAGAGTCACTCCATGCAGCACTCATGCGGCATGGCGCAGGATTCGCAACCACCAGGAGACACACATGCGTGCCATCATTCTTTCGACTTCCATCGCCTTGGCATCCGGTCTTGCGTTCGCGCAAAGCCAGCAGGGCGGCCCCAGCCCGGACGGCTACATGGTGCAGAGCGGCAAGGTCATGATGACCAAGGGCGGCAAGACATCGGCCATGGACAGCGACACCACGCTGTCTGATGGCACGAAGATCATGAAAGACGGAACCGTCATCCGCAAGGACGGCAGCAAGTCCATGATGAAGGACGGCGATCGGATGGACATGTCCGGGGCGATGCGGAAATAACCGCCAGTTAGGTGCCGGACAAGGCGACCTCCGGTCGCCAGAGCCGGCACCACTGGCGCTATGCCTTCTCGCCCGTGCCGGGCTCTGCCATCTTGCGGTGCTGCTCGGCCATCACCTGCGACGGCAGGATCCTGGCCATCACGACCTGCGCCTTGTTCATCAGGCCCGCCACGACATCGGCTACACCATCTTCCATGGCCTCGTAGAGAACACCAACCCGGGTCGCGGTGCCATCCTCAACAAAAAGTCTGCAACCCCCGGTGCGGGCCTGTTCGGGTACAGCCATCTCTACGGTGGCTACGCGGGCGGGCAGGCGGAGTTCGTGCGGGTGCCCGAGGCCAACGTTGGGCCGTTGAAGATCCCGGACGCGCTGAGCGACGAACAGGTGCTTTTTCTCTCGGACATCCTGCCCACCGGCTACCAGGCCGCCGTCGACGCGCAGTTGGGCCCGGGGATCTTCGAGAAGAAGGAAGAAGACGTCCGCAAGGTGGTCCCGGTGCCTTGAGTGCCCTGGCGCGTGCATTCTTTCGTCGCATCCACGGGGTGGGATCGAGCCGCAGATCCCGTCGTCAGCAGGCAGGGTGCGCGGCGGTATGGACGATGTCCTATACCGTGGCGCGCAACTCCATGCCATTCTTGCGAATGCCAAAAGGAACCGTGATTGCCGTCGATCGAAGCCGAGACCTGTTTGCCGTTCACATCTACGGCGATGATTGCGCCATATTCTTCAAGCTCTTCGGGCCAGAGTTGGAGATCGGTGACTATGTCACCGGCGATCTGTTCGCGACAGGCCCCCGACTCATCGAGCACGAGAATGGACAGTGCGGAGTCAACGGAGATACCGGATCCATGTCCTGCTCGGCTGCCAAGAAGATCGTCGCAGGACCGCAAGACAGTACCTGAACAAGTAAACGCATCGTGTTGCGCGACGCCGCTTCGCACGCCGCACGACGGCATCAGTTGCTGCTCTTCTTCGTCGGTCAGCCCTTTTGATACTTCGGCCATCAGATCGGCAGAAATCTGCTGGAAGCTACTGCGGAACAGCGTGCCTTGTTCGGTCAGTGCGTTGTCGACCAGGATCTGCAACTTGTGCGCATGCAAGGCGATGTCGAATTCGTTCTGAAGAATGGCGAGCGTCATCTGGCGCTGACCGCCGTCCTGCGTCGCGAACCGAATTCGCATCAGCCGACTGAAGACTGCGATGACCGCCTGCTGCGCTTCTACTTGCATTTCGCCGTCGAGATCATGGTGGCGTGGATCGACCATATCTGTTCCAGGCGGACGTGGTGAAGCAGCGATCTTTCTCACCGTCTGCCGAGATGTCCAAATCCAGCTAGGTTCGGAGTAAACCAGCGAAGAAATGAACAATCTGGGCGGACGCGTCGGGACCCGCTGGTTCCGTATAACTCCCGGCGGGGCTTCCGCCAAACCAGGCATGGCTACCGCCTGCCACGACCATCTCCTGGAGAACCACCGTCCCCTTTGTGTCTGTGTAGGACGTGGCACTGGACCGATGGCCTGCTGACGTCTCGGTCGCGTGCTTGCGGAGTTGGATGCCGGCGGCGCTGAATGCTGCGGCGGCCTGTCGGGTGATGGCCGCTCCATTCGATAGGGCGACGGTGTTGTCTCGGTCTCCGTGAAGCACCATCGTGGGGACCGGATGGTCCAGGGGATCCCATGTCGGACTGCCGCCGCGCATGGCGGAAAACGCCGAAGCGACATCGTGTGCGGCGCCCACAGGCAATCCCGAGTGGGCCGCAACGCCTGCGAAGACTTCCGGATGCGTCTGGCCCAGAATCAACGCCATGGCTGCACCTGCGGACAGCCCCGCCACGAACACCTGACGCTCTTCGACCACATAGGTCTCGGCGATGTGGTGGACGGTGCCGGCAATGCGTGTGGGTTCGTCTCCGGACCGGATCTGCTGCGCCTTCTCAAACCAGTTCCAGCATCGCGCGCCGTTTGCGCGGGCAGTCTGCTCTGGATAGGCGACGAAGAGCCCATAAGACTCCGCAAGTTCGTTCATGCGCGTGCCATTCGCAAAGTCGTCGGGGCCCTGCTTGCAGCCGTGCAGCATCACGATGAGAGGCATTGGCGCGCCGCTGTAGGCGCTCGGCACGTAGAGCTTGTAGCGCCGGCTGCCACCCGGGCCTGGATGCTCGAGTGCGAGGAATGTCCCCGCAACGGCCGGCTTGTTGATGCCCTTTGCCGCCGAGGTGGCTGAAGGCGAACGCTTCTTCGGGCGATGCGGTGGTTGGGGCGGGACGGGGATGCGGAAAGCGTCGTTGAACGCCTTGAGCAGCTTGGTCGCACGGGTGGTACGACGCTGCATGGCCACGGGGCTGAATGCCTTGACCAAGGTCTTCGAGAACAGGGGAAACTTCATGGCGGGCTTCATGTTGCACTGCAGCAATGATGCGCCTGCTGACCAAGCCTGCGCCGTGCCCAAGCGCCCGACCGACGGTGGGACAACGCCTACTGCAAGGGAAGCAGAACGTCGTCGCAGGCCCGACGCGCTGGGTTTTCTGCAGAGCGCGAGTTCCAGATCAGCCGACGCTTCGTCACGGCGCTCCCACCCGCCACACCGCATTGCCCACGTCGTCGGCCACCAGCAGCGCACCCTTCGCATCGAACGCCACGCCCACCGGCCGCCCGTGCGCATCGCCGTCGCTGTTGACGAAGCCGGTCAGCACATCCTGCGGCAAGCCAGAAGGCCGGCCGTTCAGGAACGGGATGAACACCACCTTGTAGCCGCTCACCGGCTTGCGGTTCCACGAGCCGTGCTCGCCGATGAAGGCGCCGGCGGCGTACTTGCCGCCGAGCATCTTGCCGTCGCTCAGCGCCAGGCCGAGCGGCGCCACGTGCGAGCCCAGCGCGTAGTCGGGCATCCTGGCCTTGGCGACCATGTCCGGGCGTTGGGGTTGCACCCGTTCGTCGACGTGCTGGCCGTAGTAGCTCCAGGGCCAGCCGTAGAACGCGCCGTCCTCCACCGCGGTCAGGTAGTCCGGCACCAGGTCGTTGCCAAGTTCGTCGCGTTCGTTGACCACGGTCCAGAGCTTGCCGGTCTGGGTCTCCCAGGCCAGGCCGTTCGGGTTGCGCAGGCCCGACGCGAAGATGCGGTGGCTGCCGGTCTTCACGTCCACCTCCCAGATGGCGGCGCGGCCTTCTTCGGCCTCGATGCCGTTCTCGGCAATGTTGCTGTTGGAGCCCACCGTGACGTAGAGCTTGCTGCCGTCCGCGTTCGGAATCAGGTTCTTGGTCCAGTGGTGGTTGATGCGCGAGGGCAGGTCGACCAGTTTCACGCCCGGCGCATCGATGCGGGTCTGCCCGGTGGTGTAAGGGAACCGCACCACCGCATCGGCGTTGGCCACCATCAGCTCGCTGCCGACCAGGGCCATGCCGTAGGGCGAGTTCAGGTTCTGCAGAAAGACCGAGCGGGTCTCGGCGACGCCGTCGCCATCGGCGTCGCGCAGCAGCGTGATGCGGTTGGCGCTGGGCACACCGGCGCCGGCACGTTTCATCAGCATGCCCTGCACCCATTGGCGGATGCCTTTCTTCTCGCCTTCGCCGGCATTGGCCGGCTTGTTGCTCTCGGCCACCAGCACGTCGCCATTGGGCAGCGTGTAGACCCAGCGCGGATGGTCGAGTCCGCGCGCAAAGGCAGTGAGCCGCATGCCCTGTGCCACGGTGGGCATGCCGTCGTCCGGCCAACCCTTGGCGGGGGCGACCTTGACGGTGGGAATCAGCGTGGTGGTCGGCGCCGGCAGTTGCGGCGCCGCGCCGATCCCGGTGGTGGCGGGCATCTTGGAGGTCTCGCCGCAGCCGGCGAGGCTTGCGATGACCAGCATCGCCATCCCCGTCCGGGTCCGGAGGGAAAGGCGGTGGCCTGCGTAGCGCTTCATGATGTGTCCAATGCGAGAAAGGCGAGAAAGCGAGAAGGGACGACGCGTTGGGCGTCGTCGAGTTGGTGCATGCTCCGTTGTGCAGACGGTGGTGTCTGCCGGGTCATCGCGCTACTGCCTGTCGGTGCTGTCCCACTCCGACGCCCATCGCATTGCAGAGAACGAGAACGCGCCGCGATCGGCGACGCGTTCGCGCGCAAGAGGGGGGCCGGTCTATCGACCGGAGCCGTGGCCGACCAAGCGCCGGATCGCCTGCAGCAACGTCTGCGGCTCGAGCGGCTTCGACAGGTGCACGTCGAAGCCGGCATCGAGGGCCATGTTCTGGTCGTCCTCGCGGCCGAAGGCGGTGAGTGCAATCGCGGGCAGGCGGCCTGATGCGCCTTCGCGCCGGCGCACGGAGCGCAGCAGTTCGTAGCCGTCCTTGCCGGGCAGGCCGATGTCGCTGACCATCAGGTCGGGCCGGTGGCTGGCCAGCAGCGCGAGCGCGGTGTCGTGGTCGCCGGCCAGTGCCACGGTGGCGCCGCGGTCCTCGAGGATGTGGGCCAGGATCTCGCCGGCCTCCAGATCGTCCTCGACGACCACAATGCGCAGGCCGCTCAGTACCGCATAGGCGGCGTCTTCCAAGGCGGCGGGCAGTGTTTCTGCAGGCCCACCCGCACCGTCGTCACGGGCCGCCTCGGCCGGAATCTCGACCGTGACCGTCGTGCCGCTGCCCAGGCCCTCGCTTGCCACGGCCACGTGGCCGGCGTGCAGTTCGACCAGGTGCTTGACGATCGACATGCCCAACCCCAGGCCGCCCTGCTGGCGGTTGCCCGGCGCATCGCTCTGCGTGAACTTCTCGAACACGCGGCCGATGAAGGCCGGGTCGATGCCCTTGCCGGCATCGGTCACCGTCAGCGTCAGCAGGTTGTGCGTGCGGCGCAGCGTGACATGGACCACGCCCTCCGGGTGTGAGAACTTGACCGCGTTGTTGAAGATGTTCCAGAAGATCTGCTGAAAGCGCGCCGGGTCCAGCGACAGGGTACCCGTGCCGTCGGCCAGATCGGCCACCACCTGCAGACGCCTGCCTTCCACCATCGGCTTCATCGCGTCGAGCGACGAGGCGATCAACGCGGCCGGGTCGGTGGGCTCGCGCTGCAGCGTCAGTTTGCCCGAGTTGATGCGCGAGACGTCGAGGATGTCCGAGATGATGCGGGCCTGCGTGTTCGCGTTGCGGCGAATCACCTCCAGGCCCTTGGCCAGGTCGGCGGCCGCGCCCTTGCGCTGCAGCACGTGCACATTCATCATGATGGCGTTCAGCGGGTTGCGCAACTCGTGCGACAGCACCGCGACGAAGTCGTCCTTGGTGCGGCTGTGGCGCTCGGCCGCGGCGCGCGCCGCCTGCTCGCGCTCCAGCAGCAGCTGGCGCCGGCGCTCGAACTGGATGCGCTCCGAGACGTTGGAAACCACCGCCACCCGCATGTCGTTCTCGACGGGCACGGAGATGCTCCATTCCAGGTGCACCACGTCGCCCGCACCGTTGACCAGTGCGAATTCTTCGTGCCCCGGTGCTTCGCCGCCGGTGTGCTGCTCCACCCGGGCCTGCGATTCTGGCGTGGCGAACTCGGCGATCGCGCGTCCGATCACCTGGTCGGCACTGCGGCCGAGCATGCGCAGCATCGCCGGGTTGGCGTCGCGGAAGCGGCCGCCGGCGTCGATCAGCGCGATGCCGCTCTCGGCCTGGGTGTAGATGGCCTTGAACTTCTCTTCGCTGCGGCGCAGGCGTTCTTCGGCCATCCGTGCGCGGATCAGCGCCTGCACGGTCGCGATCAGCACTGCGGGCTGGGCCGGGTGGATCAGGTAGGCGTCGGCGCCGGCGTCGAGCCCGGCCACCTTGTCGGCATCCTCGACGTACGCGGCCGACAGGTGCACCACTGGCAGCACCATGGTGGATTCGCGCTGACGCAGAATCTTGCAGACCTCGAAGCCGCCGATGTCGGGCAGGTGCACGTCGAGCACCACCGCCGAGATGTCGCCGGTGGACAGGTCCAGCGCCTCCTGCCCGGTCGAGGCCTCGATGGTCTTGAAACCACCGGCGCGCAGCACCCGGGCCGTGGTGTACCGCGTGGTGGGATGGTCGTCGACCACCAGCACCGTGTGCAGCGAGCGGTCGATGGAGATCTGGATCGCGTCGACTTCAGGCACGGGGCGCTCCTTCGCTGTGTTCGGCGGCTCCCATGTGCAGCGGAATGGCCACGAAAAAGGTTGATCCCTGGTTCGGTTCGCTCTCCAGGCCCACACTGCCGCCCAGCAGTTCTGCCAACCGCTTGCTCAGCGAGAGCCCCAGCCCGGTGCCGCGCAGCCGCTTCTGGATCGGCGAATCCACCTGCGTGAAGTCGCGAAAGATCGCGTGGTGGAACTCCTTGGCGATGCCGATGCCGGTGTCCGATACCGAGAACACGATCTCGTTTTCAGTGCGCCGGGCGCCGACCCGCACCTCGCCCTTGGCGGTGAACTTCAACGCGTTGCTGATGAAGTTGCGCAAGATCTGTGCGAGCTTGCGGTCGTCGGTGTAGAGCTTGGGCACGTCCACCGGCTCCTCGAACACCAGCACCAGCTCGGGGTTCGTGACCACCGGCTTGAACATGCCACGCAGGGCCGCGAACAGATCGACCATCTCGAACCAGGCTGGCGAGATGTCGATGCGGCCGGCCTCGACCTTGGCGAGGTCGAGCAGGTCGTCGACCATCTCGGAAAACTCGGTCGAGGTCTGCTGCACGAACCGCACCTGCACCGCCTGCTCGGGCGTCAGCGGGCCGTCGAGTTCGTCGAGCAGCAGCCGTGTGATGCTCTGGATCGCGCTGATCGGCGTGCGGAACTCATGGCTCATGTAGGCCAGGAAGCGGCTCTTGAGTTCGGTGGCCTGGCGCAGTTCGGCGGCCTGGGCATCGAGCTCGGCATACAAGGCCAGCACGCCGTGGTTGGTCTCGTCGAGTTCGGCGCGCAGCGCGTCGATCTCGGCGCGCGCCGCGTCGAGGTCGGCGGCCAGATCGGCGGCGGGTGCTGCGCTCGGGTCCATGCTCATTCCTGGCGGCGCACGACGATGATGGTGGCATCGTCGCGGCCGCGGCAGAAGTCGCGCAGCAGCACGGCGGCGGCCAGGCTCGGGTCGCGGCCGAGCAGCGGGGCCAGCACCTCGGAGGGCCAGCGCGTCTGGCAGCCGTCGCTGTGCAGAACCACCATCGCGTGGGCCGGCCAGTCGGTACGGATCTCTTCCGGCCGGCGCACCTGCACACCCACGGTGCCGTGCTGGCTCAGCAAGGTCTTGTTGGCCGTGCCCGAGACCAGCCGCGTGACCACGTTGCCGGCTCCCACCGAACGGATCGTCGACGACGCCGCGTCGAGCGTGGCACGGGCCAAGGCGGCGCCCCGCGTGATGCGCAGGCGGGCATGGGCCTGCTCCAGCGCGTCCTTCAATTCGGCAAAGGGTTGGGCGGCGAACAGCGCCACCGCCGCCTGCGCGGCCTCGGCCGCCTCCGGCCCGTGGCCCAGGCCGTCGGCCAGCAGCACGCCGCACTGGCTGCCGTCGATGGCGATGGCCCAGCCGTCGCCGCAGACCGTCTCGCCGGGGGCACAGAGCGCGGCAACCCCACAACGGAAGCCGGTCGCGGCCCCTGCTGGTATGCCGCCCTGGTGCACACGCGCGACGACCACGGAACCGGTGGGCACGTCGGAATGGAGGTCGAACTCGTCTGCCAGGCGCCGCACAGCGCCCAGCCCCGTGCCCGGCGTGCCCCCGGTCGAATAGCCGTCCTGCAACGACTGCGCGACGTTGCGGATGCCGGGACCACCGTCGAGCGACAGCACCTCGATCGCGCGTGTGGCGCCTTGCCGCGTGGCCAGCAGCAGCCGCCCGTGGCGTGCATGCTTGACGAGGTTGGAGCCGAGTTCGGTGACGATCAACGCGACCCGGCCGGCTTCGGTTTCATTGAGCCCCAGCTCCGCCGACATCGCGGCCGCGCGGCGCCGCGCCTCGCCGACCCGGCTCGGGTCTTCCATCGTGAACTGGACGTGGGGCGAGCCCTGGACTATTTCCACCGGGTCACGCTGACGCGGGTGCCTTCGCCCACGACCGAATGGAGATCGAACTCGTGCACCAGCCGTTTGCTGCCCGACAGGCCGAGGCCCATGCCCTTGCCGGAGGTCCAGCCGTCTTTCAGCGCCAGCGTCAGGTCGGGGATGCCCGGCCCCTGGTCGACGAACTGCAGCCGCAGGCCGCGCTTGATGCCGTCTTCGACGATGTCCCACAGCATATCGCCGCCCCGGCCGTACACCACGGTATTGCGCGACAGCTCGCTGGCCGCCGTGATCATCTTGGTCTGGTCGACCAGACTGAACTTCAAGGCCTGCGTCAGCTTGCGGACGATCTGCCGGCTGCCGACGATGTCGGCCTCGCTGCGCAGGGGGACGGATCCATGGGTCTCATCCGACAAGTGAACCTCCGTCGTCGGCGGCCAGCATGTCCATGCCGCGCTTGACGTTCAAGGCCGTCTTCACGCCGTCGAGCGACAACCCGAGTTCGACCAGCGTGATCGCCACGGCCGGCTGCATGCCGACCACGACGGTCTGCGCATCGAGGATGCGGCCGATGCCCGAGATGCCGGCCAGCATGCGGCCGACGAACGAGTCGACGATCTCGAGCGCCGAGATGTCGATCAGCACGCCGTTGGCGCCGGTGGCGGCGATCTTCGCGGCCAGATCGTCCTGCAGCGCCAGCGCGGTCTGGTCTTCCATGTCGACCTGGATCGTCACCAGCAGGCAACGCCCCATCTGGAGAATCGGGATGCGGTACATGGCGGCCGGTCTCAGGCCGCGGTCTTGCTGAATACGTAGCCCAGGCGTTTCATCGCCAGCGACAGCGCGTCGGCCAGTGTCGCCTTCGAGGTGACGGACTGCAGGTCGATGCCCAGGTGCACGATGGTCTGCGCGATCTGCGGGCGGATGCCGCTGATGATGCAGTCTGCGCCCATCAGCCGGATCGCGGTGACCGTCTTCAGCAGGTGTTGTGCCACCAGCGTGTCGACGGTGGGAACGCCGGTGATGTCGATGATGGCGATCGTCGATTCGGTCTCGACGATGCGCTGCAGCAGCGCTTCCATCACGAGCTGGGTGCGGTTGCTGTCGAGCGTGCCGATCATCGGCACCGCCAGCACCCCGTGCCACAGCTTGATGACGGGCGTCGACAGCTCGAGCAGTTCCTCTTGCTGGCGCGAGATCAGCTCTTCGCGGCTGCGCTGGAATGCGTTGGCGGTCCACTGCGCCATCGTGTCGAGCTTGTGCGACACATCGGTGATCCCAGCGAGTAGCGCTTCGGGCTGCGTGGCCAGGCGTTTCTGCAGGCCGGCGAACAACGGCGCCTTCATGCCCAGCACGAAGGCACTGGTGTCACCGGCCGACAGGCCTCGGGCCGCATGCGACGCCGAGAGCGCCTCGAGCGTCGACTTCACCACCGACCAGCTGTCCGACGTGAGGCTGTCGGCACCGGCACCGGCCTGCGTCTTGCGGAACGCGGCCAGCAGTTCCCGTGCATCTTCGCGGGCGCCGGCACCGGCGTTGCCGGCCGATCCGGCGATCCAGGCATCCAGGATGCCGGCTTCTTCTTCGGCTAGCAGTGCCCGCAGTGGGGATAGGTCGTAGGTCATCGTCGTAGTTTAACGAGCTTCATTGCGGCAGGAGTACGTTTTAA
The DNA here is from genome assembly GCA_965279475.1 of Pseudorhodoferax sp. GTDB lineage: Bacteria > Pseudomonadota > Gammaproteobacteria > Burkholderiales > Burkholderiaceae_C > Pseudorhodoferax. The sequence goes on along the minus strand of CBDIIA010000003.1, from coordinate 3,295,193 downwards.
GAGGTAGGACCCGTCCCACGCAGGTGACCGGCACGGACCGGTTTGCGGGGCTTCTTGGCATCACCGATGATCGGTCGTCTTCGACACCGAGAGTTCACCATCACGTCGACCCAGCACCTCGCGCCGATGGGTGGCGCATGGCATGCTTTTGCCTGTGCGGCCGTGCTGCCTGCCGCAGTCTTTCAGACCGCTGCGGCGCCGTCCGGCTCCGTGCAGGCCCTGAAACCCGTTGTCGTGACGGCCACCCGCACCGACGCCGAGGCCTTCGATGTGCCGGCATCGATCGACAGCATCGACGGCGAAGAACTGCGCGAAGGCCGGGCCCAGATCAACCTCTCCGAGAGCGTGGGTGCGGTGCCAGGCCTGCTGGCGCGCGACCGGCAGAACTACGCGCAGGACGTGCAGATCTCGGTGCGCGGCTTCGGCGCGCGCTCGACCTTCGGCATCCGCGGTGTGCGGCTCTATGCAGACGGACGAGGACCAAGGCGAAGCGTGAAGACGATGGGGCCTCCCGCGGGGCCCGCGAGCCATGGGGCGTCCGCAGGGGCTCCGGAGACAATGCGTGAGATGCGACTGCCGCATGCCGGACTCACTTCGAAGGGACACCCCATGAGATTCAACTCCAAGATCGTTGCGTTTGCGGCGATTCCCGCCTTCATCTTCATCGTGGGCCTGATGGTCAGCATCGGCTCGCTGGTCAGTACGCGCGACGAGTTCACGCACTACATCAACTCGGAACAGGCGGTCGAGCGCGGACTGTCGGAGATGTACGCGCAGGGCCTGCAGATGGGTCAGGCGCTACGCAACGTGGTGATGGACCCGGCGAACCCCAAGGCGCTCGAGAATTTCAAGATTGCCCAGGTCGCGTACGACACGGCCTTTGCGCAGACGCAGGGCAGCGCCAGGGGCAGCGCGTTCGAAGCGGCCCTTGCGTCGTTGCCTCCGATGCGTGCCGCGCAGGCGAAGGCGCAGGACAAGGTCCTGGCGCTGGTCGCGGCCAAGGGCGAGGCGATCCCCACGCTGAACAGCGAGGAGACCCCCGCGTGGCGCGAGATGCGCGGCGAGATCCTGAAGCAGCGGGAGGCTGCTGCCAAGGGCTCGGAGGCCGCACGGCTTCGGGTGAACCGCAACACCGACGCCGCGCTCTGGTTGTCGGTGGGCATTGCGGTGGCGGCCGCCGTGGTCGCCATCGGACTCAATCTGCTGATGCAGCGCACGGTTCGCCGCGAGCTGGGTGCAGACCCCGAAAACTCGCGCGCCGCGCTGGCCTTGATCGCGCAAGGCAACTTGATGGCCGGGATTGTGAACGCCGGCGACGAGCGCAGCCTGATGGGGACGATGTCGCAGATGCAGTTGTCGTTGCAGAAGCTGGTACAGGGCGTGCGCCAGTCGGCGAACGGCATCGCCACCGCGACCGACGAGATCGCGTCCGGCAGCCAGGACTTGAGCAACCGGACCGAAAGTCAGGCCAGTGCGCTCGCGCAGACCGCGGCATCGATGGATGCCCTGGGTTCGACGGTCAAGCAGAACGCCGACAGTGCGCGCCAGGCCAACCAGCTCGCCATCGACGCGTCGACCGTCGCCGTACGCGGAGGCGAGGTCGTGAGCCAGGTGGTGGCGACCATGCAGGGCATCAACGATGCATCGCGCAAGATTGCCGACATCATCGGCGTGATCGATGGCATCGCTTTCCAGACCAACATCCTGGCGCTCAATGCCGCGGTCGAGGCGGCTCGCGCGGGCGAGCAGGGGCGCGGGTTCGCAGTGGTTGCGTCCGAGGTCCGCTCGCTGGCCGGGCGCAGTGCCGAGGCCGCAAAGGAGATCAAGAGCCTGATCGGGGCCAGCGTGACGCGGGTCGAGCAGGGCTCGGTCCTGGCCGACCAGGCCGGCGCCACCATGACCGAAGTGGTCGGCTCGATCCGGCGCGTGACCGACATCATGGGCGAGATCAGCGCGTCCAGTGCCGAGCAGGCCAACGGCGTCGACCAGGTCGGCCAGGCCGTGACGCTGATGGACCAGACCACCCAGCAGAATGCCGCGCTGGTCGAACAGATGGCGGCTTCGGCCAGCAGCCTCAACAGCCAGGCGAGCGAGCTGATGCAGGCGGTCGAGCTGTTCAAGCTGCGCGATGGCGAGGGCGGCTCCGGCCGAGGGACCGGCATGCATCTGGTCCCCGCCCTGCGCTGACCGCCGGGTCCACCAGCGAGAGTGATCCCGGTGGTCGTTGCCTGACCTGAGCCTTCGGGTTCCGGCGATGATCGAGCATCTTCGGCACCAGGGAGTCCGCCATCACATCGACCCAGCACCGCATGCCGAGGGGCCGCGCATGGCGTGCCGCCGCCTGTGTGAGCCTGCTTCCGGCCGTTGCCATCGCACAGAATCCTGCGCCGCAGGCCGCCGCCGTGCAGGCCCTGCGGCCGGTCGTGGTCACTGCCACGCGCACCGATGCCCTGGCCTTCGACGTGCCGGCTTCGATCGACAGCATCGATGGCGAAGAACTGCGGGAAGGCCGGGCCCAGGTCAACCTCTCCGAGAGCCTGGGCGCGGTGCCGGGGCTGCTGGCCCGCGACCGGCAGAACTATGCGCAGGACGTGCAGATCTCGGTGCGCGGCTTCGGCGCGCGCTCGACCTTCGGCATCCGCGGTGTGCGGCTCTATGTCGACGGCATTCCCGCCACGCTGCCCGACGGGCAGGGCCAGATCTCGCACGTGGAGCTGGGATCGGTCGGCCGCATCGAGGTGCTGCGCGGGCCGTTCTCGGCGCTGTACGGCAACTCGTCGGGCGGCGTGGTCAGCGTGTTCACCGAGGAGGGGTCGGGCGCACCGCGCCTGCGGCTCGGCGCACTGGGTGGCAGCGATGGCACGCTGCGCCTCGGTGTGCAGGCCAGCGGCAACAGCGGCGCGAACGACAGCGGCGTCGGCTACGTGGTCAGCGCGAGCCGTTTCCGCACCGATGGTTTTCGTGACCACAGCGCCACCGAGCGCACGTTGGGCAATGCCAAGCTGACGTTGCGGCCCGGCGCCGACAGCCAACTCACGCTGGTGGCCAACAGTGTGTCGGTGCCGATGGCGCAGGATCCGCTGGGCCTGTCGCGCGCGCAGCTCACCGCCAACCCGCGCGGGGTCGACCCGTCGGCGCAGGCCTTCGATACCCGCAAGACCATCGCGCAGACGCAGGGCGGCGTGGTCTACGCGCGCCGCATCGATGCGGCGCACACGCTGCAGCTGACCGGCTACCTGGGGCAGCGCGAGACCTCGCAGTTCCAGTCGATCCCGGTGGCGACGCAGGCCAACGTGCTGCATCCCGGCGGCGTGATCGCGCTGGGCCGCGACTACCGTGGCGCCGACCTGCGCTGGACCTGGAAGACGACGCTGCGTGATGCGCCGCTGACGCTCGTCACCGGGCTGGCCTACGACAGCCTGGCCGAACAACGCCAGGGGTACCAGAACTTCGCCGGCACCACGCTCGGCGTGCAAGGCGCGCTGCGCCGCGACGAGCGCAACGACGTGGCCAACTTCGACCAGTACGTCCAGGCCCAATGGCAGGTGGCGCCGCGCTGGACCGTGAACGCCGGCCTGCGCCACAGCAGGGTCCGCTTCGCCTCGCGCGACGCGTATGTGACCGCGACCAACCCCGACGACAGTGGCAGCGCGCGCTACGGCGCCACGCTGCCGGTGCTGGGCCTGCTGTTCGCGCTCACGCCCGCGACACACCTGTACGCATCGGCCGGCAAGGGTTTCGAGACGCCGACCTTGAACGAGCTGTCGTACCGCGCCGATGGCGCGAGCGGCCTCAACTTCGGCCTGCAGGCCGCGGGCAGCCAGAGTGTCGAGCTGGGTGTGAAGACCCGCGCGGGTGTGGCCGGCGAACTGACGGCCGCGGTGTTCCGCACCGGTACCGACCACGAGATCGTGACGCAGACCAGCGTCGGTGGCCGTTCGACCTTCCAGAACGCGGGCCGTACCCAACGCACCGGCTTCGAGCTGGGCTGGTCTGGCTACTTTCTTCAGCACCTGCGCACGCGGGTCGCCTACACCGCGCTGCAGGCCACGTACCGCGACGGGTTCACGACCTGCAGCGCCACGCCGTGCGCGGTGCCGACGCAAACGATTGCCGCCGGCAACCGGATTCCGGGCACGGCGCGCGCGGCGTTGTTTGCCGGCGCCTACTGGATGCCGCCGACCGGCTGGCGTGGTGGCGTGGAGATCCGGTCGGTGTCCCGGATGTTCGTCAACGACCTCAACAGCGACGCAGCAGCAGGGTATGCGGTGGCTTCCGCCTACGCAGGCTACGTGGCGCGTCTGGGGAGGTGGACGCTGGAAGGCTTCGTGCGGGCCGACAACCTGGCCGACCGGCGCGTGGTGGGCTCGGTCATCGTCAACGAAGGCAACAGCCGTTTCTTAGAACCGGGACCCGGGCGTACCTGGGTCGCAGGCGCATCGGCCACCCTCCAGTTCTGACCTCGCGCCGTCTCGGCGCACGGCGTTGCGCCGCAAGGTATGTCGCGATCTTGCGGTGTCGTCCGACAGGCATCGGCAACCCGTGTGCGCATGCTTGGACGCATCCCAAGACAACCCCCGCAGGAGCGCCTTTTGTCAGTTCTGCCAGACTTCATCGCATCGGCCAACAGGGCCTTGAACGGGCCGTTGGCGATGCGTAGGCGCGCCGAAGTCACCGCAGCAGCACGCGGCAGGAAAGCGCTGTGATGAGCACGCTCGACAGGGCCAGCGTTTCGCCGACCGAACGCCTGGCGGCGGTCGGCCGCTGGTTGCTGGCGCAGGGCTACCGTTTCACCACCGTCGCACCGGCCACCCATGCCCGTGTCAACGCAAGGCCGGGCAACCGGCAGGCGCAGGACCTGCGCGGTGTGTTCGGATGGAGCCGGCCGTTTGCCCGTGGTCTGCTGGACCGCGACGTGCTGGACTGGCTGCAGGAAGCGGGCCTGGTGCGGGCCGAACGTGCCGACGGTGGCCTGCTGCGCAGCCAGGTGCGTTACTCCACGCTGCGCGACCAGCTCTATGTGCACTCGGCCTATCCGACGGTCAGTGAAGACGCGGTGTTCTTCGGCCCTGACACCTACCGCTTCGTGCAATTGCTCGAATCCGAGTTGCTGCGTTCGCCGTTGCGCTCGGGCGCGCGCATTCTCGACATCGGCTGCGGCGCCGGCCCGGGCGGCATCGCCGCCACGCTGGCCTCCCGTGCCGCCAGCCCGGCACTGGTGCTGGCCGACATCAATCCGATGGCGCTGGTGCATGCGCGCGCCAACGCAGCCCTGGCTGGCGTGAGCCGCGTGGCCTACGCCCAGGGCGACCTGTTCTCGCCAGTGGAGGGCGCGTTCGACCTGATCGTTGCCAACCCTCCGTATCTCGTGGACGCAGCCGCGCGCATCTACCGCCACGGCGGCGGCGCGCTGGGCGCTGGGCTGTCCGAACGCATCGTTACCGAAGGCCTGCCTCGCCTGTCGCCCGGCGGGCGCCTGGTGCTCTACACCGGCGTCGCGATCGTCGACGGGGTCGATCCGCTGCTCGAAGTGTTGCAGCCGCTGCTGCGCGCCAACGGCTGGCAGTTCAGCTACCGCGAACTCGACCCCGACGTGTTCGGTGAAGAACTCGACACGCCCGCTTATGCCGGCGCCGACCGCATTGCCGTGGTCGCTCTGGTCGTGCGCAGGCCCGATCGATGAGGTTCCTCGGGGTCGGCGAAAGCAACGATCTCGCTGCGCTGTACCACGGGCTGTCGCAACGCGGCCACGCGGTGCGTGTCTTCATCGAAGACCCGGCCTGCCACGACGTGTTCGGCGGCATGCTCGAGGTCTGCACCGATTGGCGTGCCGAGCTCGGCTGGCTGCGCGAGGCCGGTGACCAGGGCGTACTGTTGTTCGAGTCCGCCAGCCAGGGCGAAACGCAGGACGCCTTGCGCCGGGAAGGTTTCCAGGTGATCGGCGGCAGCGCGCTCGGCGATCGGCTGGAGGCCGACCGCGCCTTCGGCCAGCAGGTGTTGCGCCAGGCCGGCTTGCGCACCGCACCGAGCCACGGTTTTGCCGACTATGCCGGCGCGATCGATTTCGTGCGGCGCCACCCGCAGCGCTACGTGCTGAAGTTCAACGGCGCGCACGCTGAACGCACACGCAACTACATCGGGCAGATGGACGATGGCACCGATCTGCTGGCCGTGCTGGCGCTGTACCGCGACCAGAGCGCGCAGGGAGCATCCATGCCGCTGGATGGCGCCGGCTTCGTGCTGATGCAGCACCTGCAGGGCATCGAGGTCGGTGTCGGCGCCTACTTCAATGGCGAGACCTTCCTCGACACTGTCTGCATCGACTTCGAGCACAAGCGTTTCTTCCCTGCAGACCTGGGTGAGCTGACCGGCGAGATGGGCACGGTCGTGAGCTACCGTGGGTCGCGCCCGCTGTTCGAGGCCGCGCTGGCCCCGGTGGCCGATCTGCTGCGCGACGGCGGCTACTGCGGCTACATCAACGTCAACCTGATTGCCAACGACGAGGGCTTGTGGCCGCTGGAGTTCACCAGCCGTTTCGGCTATCCGGGGTTTGCAATCTGCGAGGCCCTGCATGCCGAACCCTGGGAGACGATCTTCACGCGGATGTTGCGGCGCGACAGCCTGGCGCTGCACACGCACGATGGCTTCGCGGCCGGTGTGGTGCTGACCGTGCCGCCATTTCCGTACCGCCACGGCTACGCGCAATTGTCGAAGGGTGCACCCATCTGTTTCATGCCCGGCATGTCGGATGCCGACCGTGCCGCGCTGCATTTTTCCGAAGTGGCCCTGGCCGGGACGCAGCTGGTGACCAGTGGCGCCAGCGGCTACATCGGCGTGGCCACGGGGATCGGTCGCACGGTGGGCATGGCCGCCGACGAAGCCTACCGTGTCGCGCGCCAGGTCGTGGTGCCGAACCTGCGCTACCGCAACGACATCGGGGCAAGGGTGGACCATGCCTGCCTCGAAGACCTGCGGCGCTGGGGCTGGTGGGACGGCGACCACGACTGAACGGTAGGAAGGCTCCCACGGTGCGAAACGTGGGCTGCCTATAGAGGCGAAGAAGGCGGCTGCCTAAGCTCATGCAACCACTCCAACGCTCCACATGCTGATCGCACCCCACGAATGGTCACGCCCCTGCGACTCGGCATCGCGCGAGGGCGGGCTGCATCTTCGGCACGACGAACCCCTTGCCGCGTCGGCAGTTGGAACCACTGCCGAACGCCCGCTTGCCAGACTGTACCAGGCCCTGTCGCGCGCACGCCCCGATGCACTGTCAAGGGCCGATGCCAGGCAGTTCCTCACCTACCAGTTGGCACAGACTGCGACAGCGCCCTGCGATCTGCCGGACACCCCCGAACAACTTGAGGCCTGGATGCGCTGCAACGCCGCACAGGTCACGGCCGCGTATGCGCTGTACCTGCAGCAGCGCAAGGCCGGTCTGCCACGCCGCTATTTCTCCAACCGTGCGCACGCCTTGTATTTCCTGCGCAAGGTCGCACCCACCAAGCTGGTCGATGGCGCGTGGTTGTATGGCCTGCTCGGCCAGGCGGCGGACCCGCGCTTCGGCCATCTGATCGCCACCTATATCGAAGAACTGGGCGGCGGGGATGCCGACAAGAACCATGTGCTGCTGTACCGCAAGCTGCTGGCCGGCCATGGCATCGATATCGCGGACGACCACGAAGATGCGGCTTGCCTGCAAGGGCTGATCCAGCTGTCGCTGGCCTGGTGCGCCGGAGATTTCCTTCCGGAGATCATCGGCTTCAATCTGGGCTACGAGCAGTTGCCGCTGCATCTGCTGATCACGGCCTACGAGTTGAACGAACTCGGCATCGACCCCTATTACTTCCAGCTGCACGTGACGGTCGACAACGCCGACACCGGCCACGCGCGCCGCGCCTGCCAGGCGGTGGCCGAGCTGATGCCCAGGCTGTGCGACGGCGGCGCGTTCTGGCAACGCGTACGCAACGGCAGCCGGCTCGGCGAAGCGGGACTCGGAACGACGCAGGCGATCGCAGGCTTCGATATCGATGCCGAGGTGCTGCGCATCTTCGTGCACAAGTGCCAGGCCGGGCGCGGCGCACATTCGGACTATTGCCGCGTGGCAGGCCGCAGCATCAACGACTGGCTGGGCCACGCCGAGCAGATGCCCGCGTTCCTGGATGCGTTGCGCGACGCCGGCTGGATCAAGCTGGGCGAGCCGGTGGCCCACAGCCGTTTCTGGTGCCTGCTGCAAGGCGAGCGCGCCGAGATGTTCGGTGTGTTCAGTGCGTACGAGCTGCAGGTGGTCCACGACTGGATACGGGGTGCCGCCAGCGCGGACGGTCGGTCCTACGACCAGGCCGCTCCGGTGCCGGCGCGCTGCGTCGGTTTCCGGGTGGCCGAGCGGCTGCGCACCGCCAGGGCGGTTGTGGGTCCTGCAGACGCGTCGCGGGCAGGATTCGGCCTGACCGACCCGGACCTCGCGCTGCTGCAACAGACGCTGCCCGCACTGGACGATGGCGCACGGCTGCAACTGCTGACCGAGGCCATGTCGCCGGCGCAGCACTGGACCCCCGCCGGGCTCCATGCCACACGCGTGTTCCGCGCCCAGGCGCGTCTGTAAGCGCGGCCTGGTAAGCAGGCCCTACCGAGCGGCGACGGTGGCTGAGGTCGCCTTGCGCAACCGCCCGATGACGTCCTCGACGGAATACGGCTTCCGGACGACCTCGGCCGTGATGCCCTGCGACGCCTCGAAGTACCCCGAGGTCACGACCACCGGCAATTCCGGACGGTGCTCGCGGCACCAGGCCAGCAGGTCGAGGCCATTCATGCTGCCCGGCACCATGACATCGGTGAAGACCACGTCCAGCGCCATGTCCGATTGCAGGATGGGCACGGCGTCGTCCGCGCGTTGGCACAACGCGACCCGGTGTCCTTCTGCCTCGAGCGCGGGCGCGACCACCGACGACACCAGGATGTCGTCTTCCACCATCAGGATGCGCAAGGGCGCGTGTGCGGCGGCGCCGTCGATCGGCGCGGCCTCGGGCGCCGCCTGTACCGGCGCGTCGGTGGCCGGAAGAATCATCGTGACGCGGGTGCCTTCTCCCGGAACGCTCCATACCTTCACGTCGCCACCCGATTGCCGGGCGAAGCCCTGCACCTGGGCCAGGCCCAGGCCGCTGCCGGCGCCAATGGATTTGGTCGTGTAGTAGGGCTCGAACGCCCTGCGCTGGGTCTCGGCATCCATGCCGCTGCCATCGTCGGACACTTCGATGCAGACGAACTCCTGGTTCGGCTGCGGCGCCTCGCTCGGCAGCGCGCGGCGGCCGACGAGCGCGATGTTGCCCCCTTGGGGCATGGCGTCGCGTGCGTTGAAGATGAGATTGAGGAAGGCCAGCTCCAGCTGCACCGGGTCGACGAAGAGCGCGGGCAGATGGGCTTCGACCTGCGCAGTCAGCACGATGCGTTCGCCGACCGCCTTGCTGGTCAGCTCCTGCGTCCTCAGCACGAGGTCGTTCAGGCCGACCACCTGGGGCTGCAACGGCTGGGTCCGGCCGAACACCAGGAGTTGCTTGACCAGGTCTGCAGCCTTCGACGACGCGCGCAACGCGCCCTGCAGCACACGTTTCTCGCGCCCCTCCGCGGCCTGGCGGTGGACCAGTTGCAGTGCGGTGGTGATGGTCTGCAGCAGGTTGTTGAAGTCGTGTGCAATGCCGCCCGTCAGCCGCCCGATCGCCTCGTGTTTCTGGCCTTCCAGCAACTTCGATTGTGCGTCGTGCGCCCGTTGCACGGCCTCTTCGACGCGCCGCTCCAGGGTCAGCGTGGCCTGTTGCGACTCCAGCCCGGCCGCGTGCAGCGCGTCGCTGACCTCGTCGACTTCCGACACGCCGGTGCGCAGCCGCGGCGGCAGCCGGTGGCGGCCCAGTTCCATCGCCGCGGTGCGCAGTGCCAGCACCGTGTCGCTGACGCCGCGGGCGCCCCACAACGCGATGGCAAGGCCGATCAGCAGCAGGGCGCCGACGGCCGCGAGCGCGTTCATGGTGAGTTCGCGCGCCGTGGCGGCCAGCGTGGCCTGAGGCAGTCCGACCACCACGCGCCAGCCGTAGCGGTTGCGCGAACTCTGGTAGGAGATGGAGCGGACGCCGTCCACCGTCACCGACTCGGCAAATCCGGCGTCGCCGGTCGCCAGCCGGCGTGTCGCCTCGGGGGTGCCTTGTTGGCCCAGCCATTTGTCTGGGTCGCGGCTGCGCGCCATGATGCGCTGATCTGCATTGGCCACCGCGATGATGCCGCCTGCAGGGACCTCGTGCAGCGGAATCAGCGCCTGGATGACGTCCGGCGCAAAGGAGACGCCGACGTTGTAGACCTGCGGATGCACGTCCGGCACGGCGGCAAATACGGTCACGGCCGGATTGCCCCTGGCCTGCCCGCGCGGCACGTACACCACCATCGGGCCCGCTTGCGTCAACGGTACGTCGCTCAGGCGTGGCGTGCCCTCCGGGTTGAAGGGCGTGAGCGTGTTGGCGACGACACGGCGTGGCTCCAGCAGGACCGCCCAGCCCCCGCTGCCCTTGGTGGCGGCCGTTGCCTCCTGGTGGAATCTGCGGAAATCGCCGTCGCGCACCGCGTTGGTGGAGGCCAGGGTCTGCGCCAGCACGAAACGCTTGTCGAGCTCTCGCTCGACGATCGAGTTCAGCGATTGGGCAACCTGCTGCACATGGTTCTTCGCCGCGGCGGCTTCCTTGACGTAAGTGGTTCGCGTCAGCACGCCGAAACCTACGGCTGCCGGTAGCCACACCGCCAGAACGAGCAGGAGAAGTCGTTTTCGTATGTTCACGACCGAATTCTCGCGCGCTTCTTCTTCACTCTTTCGTCGTGACGTGCCGATTTCTCCGGTGCATGGCGAACGGCGCGGCGAGCAGCCGGCGCATCACAGTTGCAGCGTGACCGCGCCGAGGTCGGCGATGTGCGCATGCACGCGTGTGTGTGGCTGGGCAAATGGCATGCCGGTGCAGGAGCCAGTGGTCACGATCTGCCCTGCGCGCAGGGGAAGGCCGCGTTCGGCGCAGTGCCGTACCAGCCACGCCAGCATCGGCCATAGCGCCTGGGCCGGGTTGCCTCCCACCGTGTCGGCGACGGGCAATGCGTTGAACGCGACTTTCGCCGCCACGCTGCGCAGGTCGATGCCCGTCGGCGGCAGCGGCGATGCCGCGCCCAGCACCAAGGCGCCATGGCTCTGCAGGTCGGCCAGCTTGGCGAGCGGGGCGGCTTGCCGCCAGTCGGCCAGGCGCGTCTCGACCACTTCGATCACGGGCAGCACCGCATCGAACAGGGCGGCCAGCGCTTCGGGTTCGTCGGGCCGCTCGGTAGGGAGCAGGTCGTGGCCGACGCGCAGCGCCACCTCGGCTTCGATGCCCCGCAGTTTCCAATGGGGATCGGTCAAGCGTGCGCCCGATGGCACCAGGCCCGAGGCGGGCAGCGGCGCGCATTGCGGTTCGGCCTGCGGCCCCTTGGCGCCGACCTTCCAGCCGGCCACGGCGCCCAGCAGCGCCATCGTCGCATCCTGCACGGCGTAGGCGCCGCGCAGGTCGGAGGGCAGCACCTCCTGCCACGGCAGGGGTGTGCCGGTGGTGCGGGCGCCCACCAGGCGCCGTGCAGCGGTGGCCGGGTTCATGGGCGCCAGCCTCGCGTTACTGTGGCAGGTCGCCGGCGGGGCGGCCCAGCCAGCGGACGGCCATCTTGTCGAGATCGCCGCTCTTCTTCGCATTGGCCAGGATCTCGTTGACACGCTGGCGCAGCTTGTCCTCGCCCTTGCCGACGCCGATGAAGTTGGGCGAATCCTTCAGCACGAACTTGAACTCGGCACCGAGCTGGGGGTTCTTGGCCATCATCGCGCCGGCGACCTGGGCGCTGGTGGCGACGAGCTGGGTCTGGCCGCCGATGAAGGCCGACACCGTGGCGTTGTTGTCCTCGAAGCGGCGCAACTCGGTCGATGGCGGCGCGACCTTGGTCAGCTCGGCATCGTCGACGGAGCCACGCGTGACGGCGATCGACTTGTTCGCCATGTCGGCCGGTGCCTTGACAGCCGTGGTCCTGGGGCCGAACACCGCGATGAAGAACGGCGAGTAGGCGACGGTGAAGTCGATCACCTGTTCGCGCTCGGCGTTCTTGCCCAGCGTCGAGATCACGAGGTCGGCCTTGCGCGTCTGCAGGTAGGCCACCCGGTTGGCAGTGGTAACCGGCAGCAACTCGGCCTTCACGCCCAGCTTGGCGGCGATGTACTCGGCCATGTCGATGTCCAGGCCCTGCGGCTTCATGTCCGAGCCGACGAATCCGTAGGGCGGAAAGTCGGTGGGGATCGCGATCCGGATCTCCTTGGCCTTCAGTACCTCGTCGAGCGCGGTCTGCGCCTGCACGCCCGACATGGCCAGCAGGCCGCACGCGGCTGCGGCGCTGAGGAACGAACGGAATCGTAGATGGGTCATGCGGCTTCTCCCTGTGCAGTGGTGTGGATGGATCGTGTGGAGGCGGGCGCACGCCTGGGCGGCGCCGCGACGCGGGAGGGGACTGACGGTTGCGGTTCGGCCAACCGGCTCAGCTCGATCGGCTCCAGCGCCAGCCGCAGCCGTTCGAGCGGGTCGTCGTCCTCGGGCACCGGCAGTTTGGCTTTCCAGGTGTCGAGGTGGTCGGCCATCAGCTGCTCGGCGCGGGCCAGGTCGCCGGCTTCCAGCGCCTCGACGATGTAAGCGTGTTCGGCGCACGACTGGGCGGCTTCGCGTTCGGACTGGTAGCGCACGGCGGTGAGCGTGGTGCGGGCCGTCAGGTCGCGCAGGATGTCGGCGAGCAGGCCGCTTCCCAGGCACTCGGCCAGGCAGACGTGGAAATCGCCGAGCATGAAACTGCGCAGGCCTGTATCGCCGCTGCGCACCGCCTCCTGCTGGCGGCCGAGGTGCGCGCGCAGGCGTTGCCTGGCCGCGTCGTCCACACCATGGGCACAGCGGATGAGGCCGGTCTCGATCACGCGGCGGGCAGCAAACGCCTCGCGCGCGGCTTCGTCCGACAGTTCGACCACGTACCAGCCACGGCGCGCGCTGACGGTCACGATGCCGCGCACCGACAGCTGCGACAGCGCCTCGCGCACCACGGCGCGCGTGCAGCCGAAGAGGGTTGCGAGCTGCTGCTCGCCCAGCCGGGCGCCGGGCAGGAGTTTTTGCGCCAGGACGGCCTGGACGATGCGCTGGGCGATGTCGGGAGGGCTTGCCATGTGGGCATGTGAAGCAGTTATCGTGCCAGTGATTTACAAGAGAAGTTGCAGGTGATTAATCAGATCAGTGATGCGTGATGCACCAGTTGGCCGCACAGGTGCACCTGTCTGGCGCGACCACCGGCCAGAGCGCGCCGAGCGAGCACAAAAAAACCCGCCAGCGCAGAACGCGGACGGGGTGAACGACCCCGCGCATACGCGCGGGAACAGGAGGTGGATGTGTGGGGCCGGAGATTCTGTACCGGGCTCAGGCTGCGATGGATGCGTCGGCCATCAGCTCCGACTTGCGCTGCTCCAGCGTCTGCTTCATCGCTGCCAGGTCGAGCTCGGTACCGCGTGCCTTGGGAAACATCTCGTCGCGCTCTTCGCCTACATGGTGCTCGATGTACTCGGAGAGCACGATCACCTTGGCGTCGAACAGCGGCTCGTCTGCGCCCATGGCCTCGATCTGTTCGATCAGGTGCTTGGCGCCGGCGTGCTCGACTTCGGCCTCGTCCAGCAGGTCTTCATGCTTCTCGCCTAGCGCATCGCGCACCTGCGGATAGAAGATCTCTTCCTCCAGCGCCATGTGTACGCTGAGTTCCTGGCAGATCCTCAGCGCCAGCTCCTTGCGGGCGACGGTCTTGCCGCCTTCTTCGGCCATCTTCTTGAACTGGTCGAACAGTTTCTTGACGTCGATGTGGTCGTCGTCCAGCAGCGTGACGGCGTCGTTCTTGCGGGGTGGGGCTTTGCTCATGGTGGTTCCTTCGTGGGTTGATGTCGTGGTGGGACGGGAGACAGCATCGATCGTCCGCGCTGCGCCGGGCCACGCCTGTAGGTGGACGGCGGTACGGTGTGTCGGTGGCCGCGGTGCGGCCGTGCGCGGGCAGCGCGCGCCGCTACGAGGCAGTTCAGCCTGCGGGCAAGCGGCGTGGCTGGAGAGCGCCGGGCTCAGCCGCCGGCCGGCGCGCGGCGCGGCAGGCTGACGGTGAACGCGGTGCGGCCGTCGCCGTTCGAACGCACGTCAAGACTGCCGCTGTGCGCCCAAACGATCTGCTGCACGATGTACAGCCCGAGGCCGAGTCCCTCGGAGCGGCTGGCGTGCGAGCGGCCGCTGCGGAACGGGTCGAAGATGTGGGGCAGCATCTCGGGCGGGATCGTGCCGCCGTTGGCCACGCGCAGCACCAGGCGCTCGTCCGCCGTGCCGTCGAGATCGACCTCGACCGCTTGTTCGGGCCGGCCGTGCCGCAAGGCGTTGCCGACCAGGTTCGACACGACCTGGGTCATGCGGTCTTCGTCCCAGTCGCCGGCCAGGTCGCCCTGGTCGCGCACCGTGACCGCCCGGTCGGGGAAGGTGCATTGCCGGTCCTGCACCACCCGTTCGACCAGTGCACCCATGTCGAAGCGCGCGCGCTCGACCGGCATGCCGTCGCCCAGCCGGGTGCGCGCCAGATCGAGCATGTCCTCGATCATGCGGCCCATCCAGCGGCCGCTGCGCAGCAGCCGTCCGCCAACTGTGCTGACCGATTCGTCGGGCCGGCGCGCCAGGATCTCGGCGGCCATCATCATCGCGGACAGCGGGCCACGCAGGTCGTGGCCCAGCACGGCGGTGAACATCTCGTTGAGGCGCAGCGTCTCGGTGCGTTCGCGCAGGTGTTCGGCCAGCTGCTGCTTCTGGCGGAACAGCTGGAAGAACACGTCGGCCTTGCTGCGCAGGATGTGCGGCTCGATCGGCTTGTACAGGAAGTCGACCGCGCCGGCATCGTAGCCCTGGAACACGCGGTGCTGGTCGCGCGCGCCGGCCGTGACGAAGATGATGGGCACATCGCGCGTGCGCTCGCTGCCGCGCATGATCTCGGCCAGCTCGAAGCCGTCCATGTCGGGCATCTGCACATCGAGCAGCGCCAGCGCCACCTCGTGCGCCAGCAGCAGCTCCAGCGCCTCGGGACCCGAACGGGCCTGCAGCACTTCGACATCGTCGCGCCGCAGCAGCGCCGCCAGCGCGAGCAGGTTCTCGTCCAGGTCGTCGACCAGCAGCACCTTCACCGGTGCTGGCGGGCTGAGGCGGTCCGGATTCAAGCCACGCCTCCGGCGTCGAGCGTGCGCAGCAGGGTGGCGCTCTGCTGCAGCGACAGCACCAGGGCCTCGGGGCAACGCTCCAGCGCTGCCTCGGGCATCAGCGACACCTGTGCCTCGATCGGATCCTGCACGAGTGCCAGGCCACCGGCGGCCTGGATGGCCGCGAGGCCGGCGGCACCGTCCTGGTTGCCGCCGGTGAGCACGATGCCCAGCAGGCGGGCGCCGTAGACGTCGGCGGCCGATTCGAACAGCACGTCGATCGACGGGCGCGAGTAGTGCACCGGCTCGTCGACCGCCAGCGCCAGCGCCGGGCCGGTATCGATTAGCAGGTGGTAGTCGGGCGGCGCGAAGTAGACGGTGCCGGCGGCCACGGCGTCCTTGTCCTGCGCCTCGACCACTGGCACTGCGCAGCGCGGCGCGAAGATGTCGACCAGCAGGCTGCGCCGGTCGCGCGGCAGGTGCAGCACCACGAACACCGCCGCGCGCAGGCCGGCCGGCAGCGCCGGCAGCAGCACCGACAGCGCCTCGACGCCGCCGGCCGACGCGCCGATGACCACCGCGTCGATGCGCCCGTGCAGCGACGCCATGGCCGGCGTGCCGGGTGCGGCGGTCACAGCGCGCCCTTCTTCTGGAAGATGCGCTCTTCGCGCACGAAGTCGGCAAAGGCGTCGGCGCTTTCCGAGAAACGCAACGACTCCTTCGAGCCCAGGCCGAGAAAACCCTTGCGGCACAGCGCATCGCGGAACAGCGCGAGCGCGCGGTTCTGCAGGTCGCGGTCGAAATAGATCAGCACATTGCGGCACGACACCAGCTGCACCTCGGCAAACACGCTGTCGGTCGCCAGGCTGTGGTCGGAGAACACCACGTGCTGGCGCAGCGTCTTGTCGAACACGGCTCGGCCGTAGGCCGCGGTGTAGTAGTCCGACAGCGAGGTCTTCGCACCCGAACGCTGGTGGTTCAGCGTGAACGAGGCGATGCGGTCGAGCTCGTACACGCCGGCCTCGGCCCGCTTCAGCGCGTGCGGGTTGATGTCGGTCGCGTAGATCAGCGTGCGCTGCAGCAGGCCTTCCTCGCGCAGCAGGATCGCCAGCGAATACACCTCTTCGCCGGTGCTGCAGCCGGCGACCCAGATCTTCAGCGACGGGTAGGTGCGCAGCAGCGGCACCACCTCCTCGCGCAGCGCGCGGAAGTAGTCGGGGTCGCGGAACATCTCGCTGACCTGCACCGTCAGGTAGTCGAGCAGCGCGGGGAAGACGGCGGGATCGTGCAGCACCTTGTCCTGCAGCTGCGACAGCGTCTCGCACGAGAACCGCAGCATCGCCGTCTTCAGCCGCCGCTTCAGCGACGCGCCGGCGTAGCCGCGGAAGTCGAAGTGGTACTTCAGGTAGACCGCGTCCACGAGCAGCTGCATTTCGATGTCGAAGTTGCGATCGGGCACGCGGCGGTCCTTCTACTTGGGCATCCATACGCGCACCAGCGACAGCAGTTTTCCACGTCGAGCGGTTTGGCGATGTAGTCGTTGGCGCCGGCCGCCAGGCACTTGTCCTGGTCGTCCTTCATTGCCTTGGCAGTGAGCGCGATGATGGGCAGCTTCTTCAGGTCCGGCTGCTTGCGGATCTCGCGCATCGCGGTGAGGCCGTCCATCTCCGGCATCATGATGTCCATCAGCACGAGGTCGATCTTGCGTTCGGGCTGGAGGCGGGCGCGGTCGAGTGCGGCCAGTGCCTCCAGCCCGTTGCGTGCCAGCTCGACCTTGGCGCCCCTGGGTTCGAGCACGCTGGTGAGAGCGAACACGTTGCGCACGTCGTCCTCGACCACCAGGATGCGCCGGCCCTCCAGTGTGGCGTCGCGGTCGCGGGCGAGCTTGAGCAGGCGCTGGGCCTCCTGCGGCAGCGTCGATTCGACCTGGTGCAGGAACAGCGTGACCTCGTCGAGCAGGCGCTCGGGCGAACGTGCGTCCTTGATGATGATGGACTTGGAGAAGCGGCGCAGCTGCTGTTCTTCCTCGCGGCTCAGCGAGCGGCCGGTGTAGACGATGACCGGCGGGAACGCCGCATCCTCCTGCGCCGCCATGCGCTCCAGCAGCTCGTAGCCGCTCAGGTCGGGCAGGTTCAGGTCCATGATCATGCAGTCGAAGGTGCGCGCGCCCAGCTCCTGCAGCGCCGCAGCCGCGTTGGCCACCGCAGTGATCTCGACCTCGTTGTTGGCCAGCAGTTGGTCGATGCTCTCGCGCTGGCGCTGGTCGTCCTCGACCACCAGCACGCGCCGCACCCGCTGCGAGAACTTGGCCTCCAGCCGCTGCAGCGCGTCGACCAGCTGGACGCGCTTCACGGGTTTCAGGTCGTAGCCGATGGCGCCGAGTTCGCGCGCCTCCTGGCTGTAGTCGGCGACCGACAGCACGTGCACGGGGATGTGGCGGGTGCGTGCGTCGCGTTTCAGCTGATCGAGCACGCCCAGGCCGGAATGGTCGGGCAGGTTCATGTCGAGCAGGATCGCGCTCGGCCGGTAGGTCGCGGCGGCCGCCAGGCCATCGCCGGCCGAATGCGTCAGCACGCACTGGAATTCCATCTCGTGGGCCAGGTCGCGCAGGATCGCTGCGAAGCGCAGGTCGTCCTCGATCACCAGGATCAGGCGCGCGTGGGGCTGCAACTGGTCGCGGTCGTCCTCGAGGCTGCGTGCCGTCGCGGCCGGCGCAGCCGTGGGCACGGTGGGGCGGGGCGCGGCGACGGCGGGCGGTGTCGGGGCGGGCAGGCGGGCCGCGGTGGGCAGCAGCGGCGTCGGCACGGCCGCGTCCGCCTGCGGTGCCGCCACAAACCGCAGCGGCAGCGTGAGGGTGAACACGCTGCCCTGGCCGGGCGTGCTCTGCACCACGATGTCGCCGCCCAGCAGATGCGCCAGGTCGCGCGAGATCGACAGGCCGAGGCCGGTGCCGCCGTACTTGCGGTGGGTGCTGCCGTCGGCCTGGCGGAAGGCCTCGAAGATCAGGCCCTGCTGGTCGGGCGCGATGCCGATGCCGGTGTCGCGCACGGCGAAACTCACGGTCTCGGCATCGGCGGCACGCAGCGTCAGCGACACCTCGCCCTCGGATGTGAACTTCAGCGCGTTCGACAGCAGGTTCTTCAGGATCTGCCCCACGCGCTGCGCATCGGTCTCGATCTTGGGCGGCGTGCCGGGCTCGACCACCAGCTGCAGCTGCAGGCGTTTCTGTTCGGCCATCGGCCGCATGCCCTTGACCAGGCCCTCGACCATGCCGACCAGGCGCACCGGTTCGGCATGGACCTCGACCTTGCCAGCCTCGATCTTCGACAGGTCGAGGATGTCGTTGATCAGCGTCAGCAGATCGTTGCCGGCCGACGAGATGGTCTGCGCAAATTTCACCTGCTCTTCGCTCAGGTTGCCGCTGCGGTTGTCGGCCAGCAGCTTGGCCAGGATCAGCGTCGAGTTGAGCGGCGTGCGCAGCTCGTGGCTCATGTTGGCCAGGAACTCGCTCTTGTACTGGTTGGAGCGCTCCAGCTCGGCGGCCTTCTGGGTCATCAGCGCCTGGGCCTGAGTCAGCTCGTCGCGCTGGGTCTCCAGCATCTGGGTCTGCTCTTCGAGCTGCGAGTTGCTCTGCTCCAGCTCGCTCTGCTGCACTTCGAGCTGCGACTGCGACTCGCGCAGCGCGCGGCCCTGTTCCTCGAGTTCCTCGTTGCTGACGCGCAGTTCTTCCTGTTGCGCCTGCAGCTCTTCGGACTGGCGCTGGGTTTCCTCCAGCAGTTCTTCGAGCCTTGTCCGGTCGTGCGACGAGCGCACCGCCACGCCCAGCAGCTCGGACATGCGCTGCAGCAGGGCCTCGTCGGCCGGATGCACCTTGTGGAAGAAGCCGAGCTCGACGACCGCGCGCACCACGCCATCCACACTGGCAGGCGCGATCAGCAGCTCGCGCGGGCGGTGGTGCCCCAGCGCGGAGTTGACGGACAGGTAGTCCGCCGGCACGTCGCGCACACGCAGCGGCCGGTTCTCCTTGGCGGCCTGGCCGAGCAGCCCGTTGCCGGGGCGCAGCGCAGGCGCGTCGGCTGCCGCGGCGAAAGCGGCCAGCCGGCGGAAGCTGCCGTCGTTCTCGGCGATGTAGAGCGCGCCGACCTGCGCGTTCAGGTAGTCGGCCAGGTAGGTCAGCACCTTGTCGGCGAGCACGTCGAGCCGGTGTTCACCCTGCACGCGGGCACCCAGGCCGGCCTGGCCGGCACGCAGCCAGACCTGCAGTTCGCGCGCGCGGTAGTCGCGCGACGCCATCACGGCGCCGATGACGATCAGCACCAGCAGCAGCGCCGAGCCGCCGCCCTGGATCTGCGACGACAGCGTGATCGCATCCTGCCATTCGACCTGGCGCTCCGCGAGTTGCCGGTTCTCTTCGCGCACCATCTCGGTGATGAGCTCGCGGATGCGGTCCATCGCCGCCTTGCCCCGGTCGCTCGTCACCAGGTCGGTGGCGGCCTTCGTGTCACCGGCGCGGCGCAGCGCGATGGTCTGCGCGAGCTCCTGCATCTTGACGTCGGTGAAGCGCTGCAGCGTGTCGAGCCGCTCCAGCTGCTTGGGGCTGTCGCTGATCAGTGTGCGCACCCGCTGGAAATCGCCGGCCAGCGCGGCGCGGGCATTGGTGTAGGGGTCGAGGTAACGCTCGGCACCGGTGACGAGGTAGCCGCGCTGGCCGGTCTCGGCGTCCTTCACGGTCGACAGCAACGCCTGCAGCTGCTCCATCACCGAGATCGTGTGGGTCACGCGTTCGGCCGTGCTGGCACGCGAACGCAGCGACTGGAACGAGAACCATGCGATCAGCACCACGGCCACCACGGCGACCGTGAAACCCACCATCGTGCCGGTCGGCAGCGGAGGGCCGCTGCGCGCGCCGCTGCCGGGCTTCGGACTGGAGGCGGCCGGCATCATGCGGCGACGGCCCGGGTCATCGGCACAAGAAAATGGCTGCCGGGGGGCAGCCATAAAGGGACACGGGGGTCCAACAGGAGTTTTGGAGAAACATTGCCAAATTATTTTATGTAGGAGATGGCTTCCGCCCTGTAGGACTGGTCCTAGGTGTCTGTCGGACAGGCGAGCGCGTTGTGGGCACGCGGCGGCGCGGTGCCGTGGTGTGGTTTTCCTCAGTCGCCGGTGTCAAACGCCTCGCGCAGCCGTGATCCGGCAAAGGCGTGCGCCTCGCGGGCCTTGTGCAGCACGGCGGCGGCACCGAAGAACTCATGGGCCACGCAGTCGTAGGTGCGGCACTCCACCGGTACCGCGGCCGCGCGCAGGGCGTCTTCGAGCTTGGCGCCGTCGCCGCTCAGCGGATCGAGCCGGGCGTTGATCAGGGTCACGGGCGGCAGGCCGCCCAGATCGGCATCGACCAGGCTGAGCCGGGGGTCCTTCAGATCGTCCCGGCTGCGGATCAGCTTGTCGACGAACCAGGCGATCATCGCCCGGTTGAGCGGCTTGGCGATCACGTTCTCCAGGTGCGACTCGGTGTTGAGGCTGGTCTGCGCCAGCGGGTAGATCGACAGCACGTGCAGCGGCGGCTGCAGGTGGGTGTCGCGCGCGGCAATGGCGGTGGCAACGGCCAGGTTGCCGCCGGCACTTTCGCCGGCGAGCGCCACGCGAGCCGGGTCGCCGCCGAAGGACGCGGCATGCGCCAGCACCCAGCGGTAGGCTGCCAGCGCATCGTCCCAGGCGGCCGGAAACTTGTGCTCCGGCGCCCGGCGGTAGTCGACCGACACGACGATGGCCTGTGCCTGCTTGGCGATGCCGCGCGCGCCGGCGTCGTAGACCTGCTTGTCGGCGATCACCCAGCCACCGCCATGGAAGTACACGACGACGGGGAACGGGCCGGTGCCGGCCGGGGTGTAGATGCGCGCCGGCAGCGGGCCGGCGGCGCCATCGAGCATCGTGTCGACACTGCGAATGCCGGGCACCATGTCGGCCGGCATCGTGCTCTTGCCCTGGCGGCGCAGCACCTCCAGCACGGCATCGGCGACCGTCGGCTGGGCGCGGGCGGCGTGGACACTGAGTCTCTCGATGGCCTTGGGCCGCAGGCTGGCATGGGCCTCGGCCAGTTCGATCTGGTCGTCGTCGGCGCGCAGCGTGGTGATGTCGTTCGACAGTGCGTTCAACACCGGGTTGGCTTCGCCGTGTCGGGGTCGGGGGGGCCGACGCGTGGTGCTGGCGTCACCGGGGGAATTCCTTTGCATGTCCTGGTCGGTCCTTTGGCTCTGGCAGCCCACACCGCGTGTGCTTGCCACACGGCATACGCGCGAGCGTGCGGTTTGGATGCAGCCATCGTCATCCGGCGTGCGGCGGCGGTCTGCACCGATGCGTGCGAGAGAGCTTGTCCGACACGCCCCGCGGTGGGGGCGTTCCCAGAATGGGCTTCCCAACGACACCTGCCCGCGCAGGTCCATTCAACGAAACGAAGCACAGACACCATGCAGAAAACCATTCGAACCACCGGGCTTTACCTGGCCGTCGCAGTTGCCGCCATCGCAGGCCTGCCTGCGCACGCCCAGACGGCGTCTTCCGGCAGCAATGCCAGCCGCAGTTCGTGGCTGCCCTACACCAACAATGGTTATGTCGGCCTGAGCGTCGGGCGTTCCCACTATTCGCTGAATTGCGGATCGCTGGCAGGGTGCGACGACTCGGACACCGCGTTCAACCTGAACATGGGCGGCATGTTCACGCCGTACGTCGGCGCCGAGATCGGCTACCTGAACATGGGCAAGATCGACCTGGCCGGCGGATCGGCCCGGGCCGAGGGCATCAACCTGAGTCTGGTCGGCAAGATCCCGGTCGGCTCCAGCTTCAACTTCTTCGGCAAGATCGGCACGACCTATGGCCGCACCCGGGTCAACGCGCCGACCGGCTTCACCGGTGGGGACAGGGAGTCCGGCTGGGGCGCAGCCTATGCGCTCGGCGCGAGCTGGGATTTCAACGACCACTGGTCGGCCGTGCTCGATGTGCAGCGCCACCGATTCGAGTTCGTCGGCAACAACGACGAATGGGTGCGGTCCACCAACCTCGGATTGCAGTACCGCTTCTGAAGCACGGGGGACGCCTGCCGGCGGGGAGCGCGCCCGCGGCAGGCGTCCCCCGATTTTCCGTGCTGGTTTTCCGTGCTGGTTGTCGGCGCGCCGCTGCCAGCAGTTGTCGGCGTTGTCCTATAGCTGAGGTGGTGGGCGCTCTTTTACGCTCGTCTTCATATCCGAATTGAGTGGGTACCGCGCGGCGGGCGTCGCGGCCAACGAGAACAAGATCCGATGTCAACATCCACAACAAGCCATCGCCCCACGGGCCGCGCATCGACCGGCGTCCAGGGTCTGGACGAAGTACTGGGGGGAGGCCTGACGCCTTCGCGCATGTACCTTCTCGAAGGCGAGCCGGGGACCGGAAAAACGACGTTTGCGCTGAAGTTCCTGATGGCCGGTGCGGCGCGCAACGAACCCGGCCTCTACATCACGCTGTCGGAGACGGCAGAGGAGCTGCATGCGGTCGTCGCCTCGCACGGCTGGTCGACGGAAGGCGTCGAGGTGTTCGAGCTGGTCAACGACCTGAGCGTGGATGCCGACGCCCAACAGTCGATCCTGCATCCGTCGGAGATCGAGCTCGGCGAGACCATCAAGGCCGTCACCGGCAAGATCGCCCAGCTGAACCCGGCGCGTGTCGTGTTCGACAGCCTGTCCGAGATGCGGCTGCTGGCACAGGACCCGCTGCGTTACCGGCGCCAGATCCTGGCGCTGAAGCATTTCTTCGCCAACCGCGCCTGCACCGTGCTGCTGCTCGACGACAAGACCTCGGCGCCGACCGATCTGCAGTTGCACAGCATCGCCCACGGCGTCATCACGCTGGACCAGCGCGCCGAAGTGTTCGGTGGTGAGCGCCGGCACCTGCGGGTCGTGAAGATGCGCGGCATCAAGTTCCAGGGCGGGGTGCACGATTTCACGCTCGACACCGGCCGGGTCGAGGTGTTTCCGCGGCTGGTGGCCAAGAACCACCACAGCACGTTCAGCCAGGCACCGGTCAGCACCGGGTCGGCGTCGCTCGACCAGATGCTCGGCGGTGGCCTCGTGCCAGGTACGAACACCTTGCTGCTCGGCCCCTCGGGCGTCGGCAAGAGCACGACCGCCGTCTGCTGCCTGCTGGCCGCGATCGGGCGCGGCCAGCGTGTCGACTACTACCTGTTCGACGAAGGCCTGGCGACGATGCTGGCGCGCAGCCGCGCGCTGGGCATGGACCTGGCCCCGCACATCGCCTCCGGCCAGCTGCGCGTGCGCCAGATCGATCCGGCCGGGCAGTCGCCTGGCGAGTTTGCCCACCGCGTGGTGGCCGGCGTGCTGCAGGACAGTGTGTCGTTCGTCGTCATCGACAGCCTGAACGCCTACCTGCTGGCGATGCCGGGGCAGAGCTTTCTGATGTTGCACATGCACGAGCTGCTGGCGTTCCTGAACCAGCAGGGCGTGACCACGATGCTGGTGGTCGGCCAGCACGGCCTGGTGGGGGAAGTGCGCACCGAGATCGACCTCAGCTATCTCAGCGACGCGATCCTGGTCTATCGGTTCTTCGAGGCCTTCGGCGAGGTGCGCACCGCGCTGGCTGCCCTCAAGAGCCGCACCTTGCAGAACCAGCGCAGCATCCGCGAGTTCCGGCTCAGCACCGAAAAGGGCGTGCAGGTCGGGGAGGCGCTGCAGGGTTTCGAGGGCGTGCTGAGCGGGCTGCCCACCTACCGGGGAGCCACGCCGATGCTGAACTCCGAAGCCGGATGAGTTTGCCCGATGCCACCCAGCGCGACCGGCGGGTGCTGGTGCTGGCGCCACGCGGACGCGATGCGGCGGTGATCCATCAGGTGCTCGAGGCCCATGGGCTGGACGCCTTCACGTGCCACGACCTGCCCGGTTTCTTGACAGCCTTGCGCGAAGGGGCCGGCCTGGCGTTCGTGACCGAGGAGGCCCTGGCCGGCGAGCCCTTGCGCAGGCTGACCGCATGGGTTGCCGAGCAGCCGCCGTGGTCGGACTTTCCGTTGACGGTGTTGGCGACCAAACAGGCCGGGCGGCGGTCGGAGCAGGCGCTGGCGACGCTGGCCGGTCTTGGCAACATGGTGCTGCTGGAGCGGCCACTGAATGCCGACACCCTGGTGAGTGCGGCGCGCTCGGGCCTGCGCGCACGCGCACGCCAGTACCAGACCCGCGAGCATCTGGACGTGCAGCTGCGCATCGGCCAGGAAAACGAACGCCTGTACCAGGCCGAACGGTTGGCCCTGCGTGAGGCGGCGGAGGTGCGTGAGGCGCTGTCCCAATCGTTGGCCGCCGAACGCAGCGCCCGCGAAGAGGCGGAATATGCGAGCCGGATGAAGGACGAGTTTCTCGCCACCCTGTCGCACGAGCTGCGCACGCCGCTGAGCGCCATCCTGGGCTGGGTGCACCTGCTGCGGCGGCGCAAGGACGACCCGGTCGAGACCGCGCGTGGCATCGACACGATCGAACGCAATGCGCGGTCGCAGGCGCGGCTGATCGAGGAGCTGCTCGACATGAGCCGCATCATCGCGGGCAATGTGCAGCTCGATCTGCAACGCGTGATGCCGGCGACCATCGTGGACGCGGTGGTCGCGTCGCTGCAGCCGAGCATCGATGCGAAATCGATCCGCATCGAGGCCGCCGTCGATGCGGGGGCTGGCCCGGTCAGCGCCGACGCCAACCGGCTGCAGCAGATCGTCTCGAACCTGTTGTCGAACGCGATCAAGTTCACGCCGGCGGGCGGCTTGATCCGCGTGGAGCTGCTGCGCGAGACGGGCGGCGCAGGCGTGGTCTTGCGCGTGGCGGACAACGGCGACGGCATCGCGGCTGATTTTCTGCCCTTCGTGTTCGACCGGTTCCGCCAGGCCGACGGGTCTTCCACGCGCAGCCACGGCGGCCTGGGGCTGGGCCTGGCGATCGTGCGCCAGCTGGTCGAGCTGCATGGCGGCAGTGTCGCGGTGGCCAGCGACGGGCTGGGCCACGGCGCCAGTTTCGTCGTGCGGCTTCCGGCGGGGGCGTCGCCGGGCGCACACGGCGCGGCGCCGGCGGCCCTGCCCGACGCATCGACCCCGTCGAACACCCTGGCAAGCGAGCTGGCCGGCCTGCACATCGTGCTGGTCGACGACGACGCCGACGGCCGCGAGATGATCGCCCGCCTGCTGGCCGATGCCGGTGCGTCGGTCGACGCCGCCGGCTCGGCCGACGAGGCCACCGAGAAGATCCACCGCGCGACCCCCGACATCGTGATCAGCGACATCGGCATGCCGCGTGTGGATGGCTACCAGCTGATGCAGCAGTTGCGCGGCGAGGGGCTGCGCATGCCGTCGATCGCGCTCACCGCCTTTGCCCGGCCGGAGGAACGCAGCCGGGCGATGGCGGCCGGTTACTCGGCGCATCTGGCCAAGCCGGTCGAGCCGTCGTTGCTGGTGTCGTCGGTGCTGCGGCTGACCGGACGTGCACACTAGGCCCACACCAGGCTCGCTGTTCTGATCACCTATCCTTCGCAGTCCTTTTCTGGAGACAACTTCATGGCCGCGGTCAGTATCCTGTACGTGGAAGACAACGATGATCTGCGCGAGTCGATCGGCATGCTGCTGGAGGCCGAAGGGCGCGAGATCGTCAGCTGCGCCACCGCCGAGGAGGCGCTGGTGCAGATGGACAAGCGCAGTTTCGACATCCTGGTGACCGATGTCAGCCTGCCCGGTATCTCGGGCACCGAACTGGCCCGGCGTGCCACCGCGGCGCGACCGCAGCAATGGGTGGTGTTGTGCTCGGGTTACGAGTTCAGCCAGGGTCTGGCCACGTTGGGCGCGAACGTACGCAGCATCGCGAAGCCGTTCGAGATCGACGACATGGACCGTTTGCTCAATGACATCGCTGCAGCCGTCGGCAAGGCCTGAGCCGGAACCAGACCCGGGGGCACAGTACGCCGACATCTTCGTCGGCCATGGCGAGATGGCCGAGCGGATGCGGCGACACGACTGGGCCGCCACACCGCTCGGGCCGCCCGAGTTGTGGCCCGAGGCCTTGAAGGTCGCGTTGCGCATCCTGTTGACCTCGCGCTTCGAGATGTGGCTGGGGTGGGGCCCCGAGGTCGCGTTCTTCTACAACGACGCCTACCGCCCCACGCTGGGCATCAAGCATCCGCAGGCGATCGGTGTGCCCACGCAGCAGCTGTGGGCTGAGATCTGGGACGACGTGAAAGGCCGCATCGAGTCCGTCTACCACGATGGCATCGCCACCTGGGACCGCGCGCTGCTGCTGATGCTTGAGCGCGCCGGTTATACGGAGGAAACCTACCACACGTTCTCGTACAGTCCGTTGCTGGGCGATAGCGGCAAGGTCGAGGGCCTGTTCTGTGCGGTCAGCGAAGAGACCGAGCGGGTGCTGAGCGAACGCCGGCTGGCCACGTTGAGCGAACTGTCGGCTGGCCTCACCGTGGCCGACTCGCGGCGCAAGGCGATGCGTGCGACCGAACAGGCGCTGGCGGGGGCCGGTCGCGATCTGCCGTTCACGCTGGTCTATCTGTATGAGCCGGGCGGCGAGGCGCACCTGGCCGGCTGCACCGGCATCACCCCGGGCCACGCGCTGGCGCCGCGCGCGCTGCCGTGCACGGAAGGCGCGTTGTGGGGCGCGGACCGCCTGCTGGCCGGTACCACAGAACTGCAGTGTCCACTCGATGGCTTGACCGCGTCGGTGCCCAGCGGGCCCTGGGACCGGGCGCCGCGCACGGCGCTGGTGCATGCGCTGGGGGGGCATGGCGGCGGGCAGCCGCTGGGTTTCCTCGTCGCGGCACTGAATCCCTACCGGCCCGGCGACGCGCATGCGGTCGATTTCGTGCGGCTGCTCGCCGGCCAGATCGGCGCCAGCCTCGACAACGCCGATGCCTACGAGGCCGAACGCCGGCGGGCGGCGGAGCTGGCCGAGGCGATGCAGCTGCGGCAGCAGGCGGCCGACCTGCTGCGTTCGGCCAACGAGCGCCTGGCAGCGGAAGTGCAGGCCCGTACCGAGGAACGCGACCGGCTGCATATGCTGTTCCGTCAGTCGCCGGGGTTCATGTGTGTGCTGCGCGGGCCCGACCATGTGTACGAGCTGACCAACGAGGCCTACCAGCAGCTGGTGGGGCACCGTGAACTGGCCGGCAAGCCGCTCGGTGCGGCGCTGCCGGAGTTGCAAGGGCAGGGTTTCCTGGAACTGCTGGACGAAGTGCGCCGCACTGGACAGCCCTTCATCGGTCGCGGCATGGCCGTGATGCTGCAGCGCGCACCCGGGGCGGCATTGGAAGAGCGCTTCGTCAATTTCGTCTACCAGCCGATCCTGGCGGCAGACGGCACGGTCGACGGCATCTTTGCCGAGGGCAGCGACGTGACCGAGCAGATCCGTGCCGAACGCGCGCTGCTGGCCTTGAACGAAAACCTGGAGGCGCGCATTACGACCCGCACCGGCGAGCTGGCCGAGGCACTGGCGCAACTGCGCGCCGAGTCGGCCGAACGCGAGGCCATGCAGGAGGCGCTGCGCCAGGCCCAGAAGATGGAGGCGGTCGGCCAGCTGACCGGCGGCATCGCGCACGACTTCAACAACTTCCTGCAGGGCATCACCGGTTCGCTCGGGCTGATCCGTCGCCGCATCGAGCAGGGGCGCGTGGACGAGGTGGAGCGTTTCATCGGCGACGCGAGCAACTCGGCCCGGCGCGCGGCCGCGCTGACGCACCGGCTGCTGGCGTTCTCGCGCCGCCAGCCGCTGGACCCGAAGCCGGTGGACGTGAACCCGCTGGTGCTGTCGATGGAGGAGCTGATCCGCCGTTCGCTGGGCGAGCGCATCGTGCTGGTGTTCGACCTGATGCCGGCCCCGTGGCTGACGCTGTGCGACGCCAACCAGCTGGAAAGCGCGGTGCTGAACCTGTGCATCAACGCGCGCGACGCCATGCCTGACGGTGGCCGGCTGACCATCTCCACCCACAACGCCGACCTGCAGCGCGAGGCGCAAGACCGCAGCCCCGACATGCTGCCCGGCGACTACGTCTGCATCCGTGTCACCGACACCGGTACCGGCATGGCGCCCGATGTGCTGGGGCGGGCGTTCGACCCGTTCTTCACGACCAAGCCGATCGGGCAGGGCACGGGTCTGGGCCTGTCGATGATCTACGGGTTTGCGCGCCAGTCCGAGGGCTACGCCAAGATCCGCAGCACGCTGGGGCAGGGCACGCAGGCGCTGCTGTACCTGCCGCGCTACACCGGTGCGGCACTGCTCGATGACCAGCCGCCTGCGGCACGGCCGCACCGGGCCGACGAAGGCGAGACGGTGCTGGTGATCGAAGACGAGGCGGTGGTGCGCGGCATCGTGGTCGAACTGCTGCAGGAACTGGGCTACCGCACGCTGCAGGCGGCCGATGGGCCGAGCGGGCTGGATTTGCTGATGGGGCCGCAGCAGATCGATCTGCTGGTGACCGACATCGGCCTGCCGGGGCTGAACGGCCGGCAGGTGGCGGATGCGGCGCGCCTGCGCCGGCCCGGCTTGAAAGTGTTGCTGATGACGGGTTATGCCGAGAACACGACCTTCGCCAAGGGCGTACTGGAGGCCGGCATGCAGTTGTTGCCCAAGCCCTTTGCCGTCGACGACCTGACGGAGCGCGTGCGCAGCATGATGCGGCCCGGTTGAGCGCAGGCCGCGGCGATCGCCTGCGTCACTGTGTCAGGCGGTGCGCAGGCTTTCGATGCGGCCCAAAGCTTGGTCCCGCAGCTGGGTGATGCGGGCCCAGGTGACGCAGCGGCGCGCATAGGCGCGCACCACGTTGGAGCGGATGTCGCGGTCGTGCAAGTCCTTCTCGGGCGTACGGCTGGCCATGGTTTCGAATTCTTTTGCCGCGTGCAGCCATTGGTCCGCCAGATCGCCGTAACCGGTCGACCGCAGCACCTCGCGCGTGTGGTCGGGCTGACCTTCTTCGACTGTGGCGATCGCTTGCGCCTGGTGTAGTTCCATGGATCTCTCTCCGTTCCCGTCGTTGCGTGCATGTTTGAAAACGCGTCCATGGTGCGGAATCGCCGCGTTGGCCGTTGTAGGAGCAGCGCCCGTGCGTGTGTGCGATGTGTCCGGTTCGTCCTACACGCCGGAGATGGGCGTCCCGTCCGACAGCCGGGGAACGGCGCCGCCGCTACGCTCGCCGCCATGAAACTACTTGCCAGCAACCACATCACCGTCGCCTGCAGCGACCCTTGCCCCACGGTCGCGATGCTGCGGCCTCGCAGCGGGCACTCGCAATGGGTGGTGGCCGAGCGCTACGGCATCGATCCCTGGATGCCGGCCACGGAGTACGTGGACGGCTACGGCAACCTGTGCCAGCGCTTCGTGGCCCCGCGCGGGCAGACGCGATTTCGCATCGAGTCGGAGCTGGAGGTGGCCGACCATGTCGACGTCGACCATCTGGCGGGTTACACGCCGATCGACCAGCTGCCGGCAGACGTGCTGATCTTTCTGTTGCAGAGCCGCTATTGCCCGTCCGACAAGATGGCCGACCATGCGCAGCGCATCGTGCAGGGCTGCCAGCCGGGCTATGCCCAGGTCGAACGCATCCGCAGCTGGATGCACGAGACCCTCGAATACAAGTACGGCGTGAGCGATGCCAGCACCGACGCGATCGAGACGCTGGAATGCGCCACCGGCGTGTGCCGCGACTTCGCCCACCTGGGCATCGCGTTGTGCCGCAGCCTGATGATCCCGGCGCGCGCAGTGGCCGGCTACATGCACCAGCTCGACCCGATGGACATGCACGCGTGGTTCGAGGCCTTCGTCGGAGGCCGCTGGTTCACCTTCGATGCGACGCAGGCCGAGCCCCGGGGCGGGCGGGTGGTCGTGTCCTATGGGCGGGACGCGGCCGACATCGCCTTCCTGTCGAACTATGGACCGATGGAGGTCGAGCAGATGGAGGTGAGCGTAGAGCGGGTGGGCGGCTGAACGCAAAAACCGCCCCGAAGGGCGGTTTGCTCTGCGGCCCTGGCGGTATGACCGCCGGCCCAGGGTTGTTGTGCCTCAGAAACTCGTCCAGTCGTCCGTCCCCGTGCGCAGCGCACGCGGTGCGGCTGCGGTCGGTGCCAGCGGCTTGCGCACCACCGGCTTGGCAACAGGGTGCAGACGCTGCACATTCGTGGCACGGGCCGGGCCACGGCGCTCCACCGCCACCGGGGTCACCGGCTTGGCGGCACGCACCGGTTGGGCTTGGGTTTGCTTTTGGGGTTGCGCTTGAGGCTGCTGCTCCACCTGCGCACGGCCCTGGTCCTGGAAGCGGAACACCGCCACCGCCTGCACCAGCTCCTCGGCCTGGGTTTTGAGACTGGCCGCTGCGGCAGCACTTTCCTCCACCAGGGCCGCATTCTGCTGCGTCGCCTGGTCCATCTGCGTGACCGCATCGCCGACCTGGGACACACCGTTGCTCTGCTCGGCGCTGGCCGAGCTGATCTCGCCCATGATGTCGGAGACCCGCTTCACCGACTGCACGATCTCCTCCATCGTCGCGCCGGCCTTGTCCACCAGGCCCGTGCCCTGCTCGACCCGCTCCACGCTGGAGGTGATCAGGATCTTGATCTCCTTGGCAGCCTGGGCGCTGCGCTGCGCCAGGGTGCGCACTTCGGCGGCCACCACCGAGAAGCCCCGGCCCTGCTCGCCGGCACGGGCGGCTTCCACCGCGGCGTTCAGCGCCAGGATGTTGGTCTGGAACGCGATGCCGTCGATGACCGAGATGATCTCGGCGATCTGCCGCGAGCTGTCGTTGATGCCCTTCATCGTCTGCACCACCTGGCCCACCACGTCACCGCCCCGGGCGGCGATCGTCGAGGCGGCAGCCGCCAGCTCGCCGGCCTGCCGGGCGTTGTCGGCGTTGTGGCGCACGGTGCTGCCCAGCTCTTCCATCGAGGCGGCGGTCTGCTGCAGCGCGGAGGCCTGCTGTTCCGTGCGTTGGCTCAGGTCGGAGTTGCCATGGGCGATCTCGGCGCTGGCCAGCGACACGCCTTCGGCGTTGCTGCGCACCGCGCTCACGGTGTCCACCAGGCTTTGCTGCATGCGTTGCAGGGCGCCCAGCAGCCGGCCGGTCTCGTCGGTCGAGGTGGCGTGGATCTCGCTGCCCAGGTCGCCGGAGGCAATGCGGTCGGCGGCCTCGACGGCGCTGTTGAGCGGGCGGGTGATGCTGCGGGTGATCAGCACGCCGGCGATGATGGAGGCCACCACGGCCAGGGCGCACATGGCCAGCAGCAGGTTGCGCTGGCGTTCGTAGTCGACTGCGGCCTGGGCCTGCAGCTCGACGGTGCGGCCTTCGGTGAAGCGGGCGTAGGCGTTGGTGGCGTTGGTGAGGGCGGCCAGCAGCGGGCGGCAGTCCTCGTTCATGCGGGTGACGGCCTGCTCGCGCTTGTTGTTCACCGCCAGGTCGACGATGGCCAGGGCCACGGGGCCGTAGGCGCGCTCGACCTTGTCGATCTCGGCAACCATCTTCCTGGTCTGCTCGGACACGTCAGCGCCCGAGTTGACCATCTTGTTGAGCTGGGCGATGCTGTCCTGCACGTCCTTGTGGGCGCGGGTGACGATCAGTTTTTCTGCATCCAGGTCGGTGGCTTTGGTCAGCAGCACCAGGTTGCGCGCGGCGATGGCGCGGTCGCCGACGGCCGCGCGGATGTGGGCGGCAACCGTGGCCCGGGCATTCAGGCCGCTGGTGTAGGCGGTGAAGCGGTGGTTGGCCTCCGCCAGAGCGGACAGCGCGAGCGCTGCGACCAACACGACCAGGATGGCCAGGAAGCCGAACGCGAGGCTCAGCCGGGTGCGAATGCTCAGGTTGCGGATCTTCATGTTGTCTTTACGGGGGTTAGCCGCTTCCGTCTGGTTGATGGAAGAACTGTAAAGATCGCAGCGAAAACATTGTGAGCGGACTGTGACATTTGCCACGTCCCGGCTGGCGGGCGGGCTGGAGGCCGCCGGAAGGAATCGGCGGGCGGCTCCGGCCAGGGGCTCTTTTCAGGCGCGGCTGGGGGCTGCGCGATCAAGCGTGAAGTAGGCGCCGTTGGGGCCGGTGAGCACCAGCTTGTCTTCATCGCCATCTGCACCCAGGCCCAGCGCATCGCGCACCGCACGGTGGCCGGCCTCCTGGGCCTCCAGCCAGTGTGCGGCGGCGGTCACGTCGATGTCCTTGTCGGCGTGGCCCTTCCAACCATCGTAGGCGGCGCGGACCGCATCGGCGCTGCCCAGCGCCTGGAGGATGGCGCTGGCGAACGTCAACTCGGCCCGCCGCGTCTGCTCCGGCGTCAGTGCCATCGCGTTGTGCAGCGTGAACCGGTAGGCGCCGGGCCCCGCGTCGGGCTGCACGCCCGGCTGCAGTGTGCTGGGTGCGTGCGTCTGCTGCATGGCGTCAGGGCGCCGTCTTGTCCTGCACCTTCTCGCCGGTGCGGCTGATCGCGTCGCCGGTCTTCTTGGCACCAGTGCCCACTGCGTGGCCGGCCTTCTTCGCGCCGTTCTTGATGGCATGGCCGGTGTTGGTGGCGACGCGTTTGGTCGTTTCTTCGGCCCGGGCGACGGGGCCAGGATTCGGGTTCTTCGATGCGGCACTGGGCTCGTCTGCCGCAAAGGCAATGCTGCCTACGGCGAACAAAGTGGCAGCGAGAACGGACTTGATCTGGAGGTTTTGCATGCTGGATCCTGGTTCCTGTTGTTGGAGCCTGCAGCGTACAGCCGGAGCCACGGAGACGGCACCGGCCAGCTGCCCGGCCCCGCGTGCGGCGCGTCCTACCGGAGACCACCATGCCTTCTCGAAAAAAGGGCAGTACCGGAAAAATAGTTCCTATACTTCCCAAATGCTGACGAAGTCCTGCGTGTGGCCGCTGCGCTCGCTCTGTGCGGCCGACGCGTCGGCCATGTGTACCCTCGCCATGGCCTGCTCTCGAGCGGACGGGGCATGACGCCGTCGCCGACACCGCCCGCGGTCCCGCAGCAGGCGGACACGGCGGGTGTCGTCATCGCGGTCAACGACGGCGAGGGTGTCTTCGCCCTCGAGTCGCCGACAGGCATCTGCGGCGTCTTCTGGATGGTGGCAGGGCCGCGCGTACAGGTGCACGACACCCTGCAGGGCAATGTGGCGTGCCGAGGCCATTGCACGTTCATGCACCGCGACGGCGTGGTCGAAGCCACCGGCACCGGCCCGGTCACGCGCTCGAGGGCGTTGCACACCGTGGCCGGCTGAACGCCGGGTTCGCCTTGGGCTCGCGGCCGCGCAGCGCGAGCATTTGAAACAAAAGGCGGGCGCGGATGAAACGCCGGCGCGACACCGGTGCGCCACTATCGGCGTCACCATGCACCAAACCACCCTTTGCTGGCTGCGCCAGGCGCTCGAGATCCTGAGCCTGGCCTCCACCTGCTACGGCATCCTGGCAGCGCCGCTGGCACCCGATGCGGCTTCGTTGTCGCGCCCGGCAACGGTGGCCAGCTCGAGCAACATGCAACACGGCTTACAACCCGTTTCCCCTGTCACAGACACAGCGTTCTACGATCGCTCGGTGGAGAAGGGCAAAGTCGTCGCCGTGGACAATCGAAGAGGTCTTTTCGCCCTGTGGGTCGAAGAGGGAAAGTGCTCTGTCTTCAGCCAGTACTCAGGGCCTGAAATCCACTCCGGCGACGTGCTGACCGGCCGCCTGGCCGACCACGGTGTGCAGACGCTCGACCACGTCTCCGGCTCGTTCCAGGCCCTGTTTCGCAGCGGGCCGGTTACGCTGGCCGATGCCATCGCCATCGTCAAGGGCCCGCGCAAGGCCTGAGGTCCCTTCAGGGCCTGCAGGCCGGCTCTCGCTCATTCATCCGCATGGCCCGCACCGGCCGCCAGCGCGTCCTCGGCAATGCGCACGCCGGCCGCCAGGGCTTCGTCTTCGCTCGCATAGGGGCCACCGGCAGAGTGCTCGATGTCCTCGACACCAATGGTTTCCAGATCGATCAGTTCGATCGCCCAGGCCGCCGTCCGGCGCAGCGTGATCGTCACTTCATGGCCGTTGCCGAGCGCCACGGTGCGTGACAGGTGCAGGCCGGGTACGCCGGTGGGTTTGTCCATCATGCGGGCGATGATAGCCGCCGGTTTGGGCTGCCCGGGCGAATGCCAGACACAGTGAAAAATCGTGTCACGGTTCTGTCACGATCTTTTTCCCGGGCTCGCCACAATCCTTTCTGTCGACGGTGCGATCTGCGCGCCGGACCCTTGAAGAAAAGCGAGATCCATCATGACGAACACCTGCAAACTCCTGGTACTGGCCGCTGCGCTGGGCTTCGGTTTTTCTGCGTCGGCAGAAGAATGCGCATCGGCGATGGTCAAGGTTTCCAGCACGGCCAGCGCCTGCGCTCTGGCGCCCGCTCGCATCGCCCAGGCCGAACAGGCCCAGACGATGCGCACGGCCGAAGGCCAGATGATCCAGGTGGTGGCCAGCGAGAACGGCACGCTGATCTCGCTGCCGATGCTCGACGACGCGGCGCGCGCCCGGCCCATCGTGCCGGCGATCCTGCGCCGTGCCGAATCGATGCAGATGACGCTGAGCTGGTAAGACAGTTCGCGTTCGCCGCAGCAGCCGTTGCCGCGGGCGCACGCGTCCGCCACAAGGCCGCCGGATCAGCTCCGGACAGCGCTGCCGGCCCCATTCACCACTTCTCGTTCCAGGGCCGCAGGTCGAGCT
Source organism: Pseudorhodoferax sp. (assembly GCA_965279475.1). Taxonomy (GTDB): domain Bacteria; phylum Pseudomonadota; class Gammaproteobacteria; order Burkholderiales; family Burkholderiaceae_C; genus Pseudorhodoferax. The sequence continues at coordinate 3,260,178 of CBDIIA010000003.1, read as the reverse complement.
CGAAGGTCCACGCGTCGCGCGGCTGGGTGTGCAGGTGCCAGTAGTTCTCGGCGATGTGGTCGGGGTTCAGGATGCCGTCCTGGTCCTTGGTCGCGTACTTCTCGGGGAAGTTGCTGCGGATGAATTCGGTGTCGATCGAGCCGTCGACGACGACATGGGCGACGTGGATGTTCTTCGGCCCGAGCTCGCGCGCCATGCTCTGCGACAAGGCGCGCAAGGCGTGTTTGGCGCCAGCAAAGGCCGAGAACGTGGCCGCGCCGCGCAGCGCCGCCGTGGCTCCGGTGAACAGGATCGTGCCGCGCCCGCGCGCGCTCATGCGGCGAGCCGCCTCCCGGCCGTTGAGGAAGCCGCTGAAACAGGCCATCTCCCAGATCTTGAAGTACTTGCGCGCGGTCTCCTCGACCACCGGCGACGGCACGTTGGCGCCGATGTTGAACACCAGCACCTCGACCGGGCCGATCTCGCGTTCGATGCGGTCGAACAGCGCGATGACTTCCTCTTCCTTGCGGGCGTCGGAGCCGAAGGCATGGGCCTGGCCACCGGCGGTACGGATGCCTTCGACCAGCGGCTGGAGCTTGGCCTCGTCGCGGCGCGTGACGCAGGCGGTGAATCCGCCGGCCGCGAAGCGCCGGGCAATGGCGCCACCGGTGGAGTCGCCGGCACCGATGACCAAGGCGACCTTGGCATCGGCTGTGTTCTGGGTCATGGGGCCTCCTTCAGGGAATGTTCGGGTACAGCCGATCGACGGTAGGTGAGCCCGGCGGGCCTGTCAATCCCGTGGATCCTGCCAATCCTATGCATCGGGCATCCTGGGCCGCGCATGGAGCGAGCTTTGAAGGAACGTTGCAACCTCGGCTGCTCTGCAAAGCCCGTCTCTGGTGTCCCGAAGTGATACAAAGCGACAAAGCGCTTCGGGCACTACGATTCACGCTGGCTGGCCTTCTGGAAAGCTGGTTTGGGTGTTTGGTAACAACCATCCTATCGAGCCTGGGTCAGTCAAAACCTACGATGCGACAAGAACTTGCGCTCATCTCCATTGGGAAGATCGCCAAACTAGGTGCTATTCGCATTGGACTCGGTCAACGAGGAACCGCCGCTTAACGCGAAGACAACAGGGGACTGAACTTGCATCCACCTGACCATCCCTCTCGGCTTGCACTGGCCGATGAGGTTCACGCGCGGCCACCGGAGCCGCTGGAGACACCGTGTCGTGCGACCTACATCGCGATCCTCATCGAGAGCGAAGACCGTGAGCGCGAAAGAGGGCACATTGCGGCACTCTGCACGCAGTACGGCGTACTACCGCCGGCCGCGGACGCGACGCACTTCATTGCTCGACTCGGCGAAGTGCGATTGAAATGGGAACGGCACGGCGAGTTCTCGGGCTTCACAATGCTGGCGTCGGGGTTGAGCACGAATCCGCTACCCTTCAGCGAATCGGCCGCTGCCTTGCTACCTGCCGGCTGGCTGGCGAGCCTGCCCGGCCGCACCCTCGTGGCAGCGCATGCGACGCTGCTGCCCGCAGCGGATGGGCCGCTCGCAAGTGCCACGCTGGCCACGCTGTTTGAAGGCAACATCGTCGTCGGTGGAGAAATCGGCGACGGTGCCGGCCTGGCCTACACCGACTTCAGAATCCACTCCGACGGCTTCGGGCGCTTTGTCGTGTGCAACGTCGGCCTTACCGAGCGCCAGGCGGGGCGCACGCTGCAACGCCTGTTCGAGATCGAGGCTTACCGGATGATGGCCTTGCTGGCATTGCCGATGGCGCGCCGGCTGGCGCCGCGCATCTCTGTGATCGAAGCCTCTCTCGCCGAGCTCACCGCACACATCGCGGTCGACGGGGGTGAAGACGAAACCTTGCTTCAGGAGTTGACACGACTGGCTGCCGACATCGAAAGCGCGCTGTCTACCAGCCAGTTCCGCTTCGGTGCCTGCCGTGCATACCATGCGCTCGTGACCACCCGCATCCAGGAACTGCGCGAGACGCGGCTGGCCGGTATTCAACCCATTGCGGAGTTCATGGCGCGCCGGCTGTCGCCTGCAGTGGCAACCTGCGCCACAACGTCGCAGCGGCTGCATGACCTGTCCGATCGGGTGGCCCAGGCCAGTGCCTTGTTGTCGACCCGCGTCGACATTACCCGCGAGCGCCAAAACCAGACGCTGCTGGCTTCGATGGACCGGCGCGCCAAGCTGCAATTGCGACTGCAGCAGACGGTCGAGGGATTGTCCGTCGCGGCGATCGTGTATTACGTGGCCGGGCTGCTGGGTTATCTGGCCAAGGCCGCCAAGGCCGCCGGCCTGGCGCTGCAGTCCGATCTGTGGGTGGGGCTGGCGATTCCGGTGGTGGTCTGCGCCGTGATCTTCGCACTGCGACGTGCACGTCGCAAGCTGCACCAGGCCGACGCTTCGAAGAGGTCCGAGCTTGACTGAGTCTGTGAACGCAACGACGCGGGTAATGTGCAAATCAGGCGCGCTGCCGGCAGCGGTAGGCGGCGAGCGCTTCGAGTTCGCGAGCTCGGCGGGTCGGCTGAGCGCCTATGTCGCGGGCAACGGACCTCCGCTGCTGCTGGTTCACAGCATCAATGCGGCCGCGTCGGCCGCCGAAATGCGACCGCTGCACGTGCACTACCAAGCGCACCGCACTGTCTTTTCGGTGGACCTGCCGGGCTATGGCTTCTCCGACCGCAGCGACCGCAGCTACACGCCCCGCCTCATGACCGATGCCGTCCTTGCCGTAACCGCACAGATCCGCGCTCGCTGCGGACAGGCGCCAATCGATGCGCTTGCGGTCTCGCTGTCCTGCGAGTTCCTGGCGCGCGCCGCAGCGCAAGCGCCCAGCCTGTTCCACAGCGTGGCGCTTGTGAGTCCGACTGGCTTCAGGGGGCTGCAGGTGTGGCGCGGCGACCCCGGCAGCACGCGCGGGAAACCCTGGTTGTACGCAGCACTGCGGGGACCGGGAGCGCGGTGGGGCGGTCCCGTTTTTCGCATGCTGACCCGTTCGAGAGCGGTACGGTACTTTCTACGCCGCACCTGGGGTTCTGACGACATCGACGAAGAGCTGTGGGCCTACGATGTCCTGACCGCGCAGGCGGCCGGCGCCGAGCATGCGCCGTTGCACTTCCTGTCGGGCCAACTGTTCAGCGCGGACATCCACACGGTCTACGAGCGGCTTGACATGCCCGTGTGGATGTCGCACGGCGTACGTGGTGACTTCACCGATTACCGCGGCAAGAGGATCGTAGAGAACCGGCCGAACTGGCAAGTCAGTATCTTCCCGACGGGCGCGCTGCCGTATTTCGAGGTGCCGGATGATTTTTGCGCGAGCTATGACCGGTTTCTTTCAACCGCCATTGAATTCGATAGGGCAGGGCTGTGAAATAGCGCTGCCGCCTACATCGCGGGCGTGTCGCCTGACCCTCAGGAAGCGCAGGCACATCTGGACGATCTACCGGAGCGCCAGCGGATGATTCGCGCCAAATCGTATTGGTTCTCCGCGGCGGCGCGCAGAACACGCTGCACCAGGTCGCGCTGGACTGCGGGCTAAAAAAAGAGGCTCTGTTAAATTTCAAATGCACTTTGGTCACAGTACCGCCTCTGTCGGGATAGCTCGTGACCACATTGCCAAGAAAACGAAAACCCCCTGATCCTTGCGGATCAGGGGGGTCCATTTGGTGCCGGAGAGATGAATCGAACACCCGACCTTCTCATTACGAATGAGCTGCTCTACCGACTGAGCTACACCGGCGTAAGCCCAAGATTATAGCGCGGTGTGGTAGCCGGTCACGCGCTCGACCTCATTCTTCGATCCGAGGATCACGCTGACGCGTTCGTGCAGCTTGCCGGGCTGCAGGTCCATGATGCGGGTGCGGCCGTTCGTGGCGGCACCGCCGGCCTGCTCGACCAGCCAGCTCATCGGGTTGGCTTCGTACATCAGGCGCAGCTTGCCGGGCTTTTCGGGCTCGCGTTTGTCCCAGGGGTAGAGGAACACGCCGCCGCGGGTCAGGATGCGGTGCACGTCGGCCACCATGCTGGCGATCCAGCGCATGTTGAAGTCCTTGCCGCGCGGGCCGTCCTTGCCTTCGAGGCATTCGTCGATGTAGCGGCGCACCGGGGCATCCCAGTGGCGCATGTTGCTCATGTTGATCGCGAATTCCTTGGTGTCTTCCGGAATTCGGACGTTCTCCTGCGTCAGCACGAAGGAGCCCTGTTCGCGGTCGAGCGTGAACATGGCCACGCCGTCGCCCACCGTCAGCACCAGCGTGGTCTGCGGGCCGTAGACGCAGTAGCCGGCGGCCACCTGCTTGCTGCCGGGCTGCAGGAAGTCCTGCTCGCTCACGACGTGGTTCTGGTCGGCTGAGCCTTCGGGTTTCTTCAGCACGCTGAAGATGGTGCCGATGCTGACATTGACATCGATGTTGCTCGATCCGTCGAGCGGGTCGAACAGCAGCAGGTACTCGCCCTGCGGATAGCGGTTGGGCACGGCGTAGATGCTTTCCATCTCCTCGGACGCCATCGCCGCCAGGTGGCCGCCCCATTCGTTGGCCTCGATCAGCACCTCGTTGGCGATGATGTCGAGCTTCTTCTGCACTTCGCCCTGCACGTTCTCGGTGGCGGCCGTGCCGAGCACGCCGCCGAGCGCGCCCTTGTTGACGGCCTGGCTGATGCTCTTGCAGGCGCGTGCGACCACTTCGAGCAGCAGCCGCAGCTGCGCCGGGATCAGGCCGTCGACCCGTTGCTGCTCCACCAGGTAGCGGGTGAGCGAGATTTTCTGTGACATCCTGATTCCTTCTCTTCTCAGTTTTCCAGGGTGCTGCGGTGCGCAGGCTTCGAACTACACAGCGCCGAATTCCAGGGCACCCGCGGAACTGGTTTTGCCAGGCCGCTGGGTGCGCCCCTTGAGGGGCTGAGGGCCGCGGCTCCGAGCCTGCCTGCGCAGGCTTGGACGGCACCGAAGAGCAGCCGCCGCTGGCGGCCGCCCGTTTCGGCTACACGCAGTGAGCAAGAAACGGGGTGGTTCATCAGTCCATGGCGCGCGTGATGACCTCGCGCACGTCGTTGCTGAGGTCGGACTTGGCGGCGACGCGGCCCAGCGCTTCGCGCGCTGCGCTGCGGTAGGGCTCGGCCAACTTCTTCCAGCGGTCGAGCGCACGGGCCAGGCGGGCGGCCACCTGCGGGTTGATGGCGTCGAGCTCGATCACACGCTCGCTCCAGAACACGTAGCCTGCGGCATCGCGCCGGTGGAAGCCGCCGGGGTTGCCACTGCAGTAGCTGAAGATCAGGCTGCGGGCCCGGTTCGGGTTGCGCAGCGTGAAGTCGGGGTGCGTCATCAGCTGGCGCACTGCGGTGAGCGCGCTGCCGTTGCGGTCGGGTGCGCCGGCCTGCAAGGCGAACCATTTGTCGAGCACCAGCGCCTCGTCCTTGAACATCGCGTGGAACCGCGGCAGGGCCTCGGCTGCCAGCGCGTGTTCGCCCGACACCAGGGCGCCGAGCGCGTTGATGCGGTCGGTCATGTTGCCGGCATCCTTGAAGCGCTGGTAGGCCTTGCCGGGCCAGACCGTGTCGCCACTGCGCTGCGCCGCCAGGCACAGCTGCGACAGCGCCATGCCGGCCAGCGCGCGGCGGCCGGACGAGGTCGGGTCGGGCTGGTAGGCGCCGTTGTCGCGGTGTGCCTCAAAGGCCCACTGCCAGTCGTCGAACAGGGCCTGGGCCAGCTGCGCACGCATCGCCTCGCGCACGGCGTGGATGCGCTGTGGGTCGACCACGTCGAGCTGCTCGGCGAGGTAGGTTTCGGACGGCAGCGTCAGCACCAGTTCCTTGAAGGCGGCGTCGAGCGTCGGGTGGCGCAGCACGCTGCGCATCGCCTCGATGAAGGCTTCGTCCAGCGGGGGCTGGTGCGCGGCGAACGCGTTGTCGGTGATCGAGCGGATCGCGCGGCGCACCGCCAGGCGCTGGCCGGCCTCCCAGCGGTTGAACGCGTCCTCGTCGTGCGCCAGCAGGGTCAGCAGCTGGGCATCGGTGTAGTCGAAGTCGAGCACCACCGGCGCCGAGAAGCCGCGCAGGATCGAGGGCACGGGCTCCTCTGGCACGTCGGTGAAGGTCAGCGTCTCGCTCGCCTGCGTCAGCACGAACAGCGATGGCGACGAAGACGGCGACGATGGCGTGGCCTCGCTGCCGGCTGCAGGGTGCAGCGCCAGCGGCGCGCCGTCGGACGCGAGCAGGCAGAGCGCGACCGGGATCACGAACGGCTCCTTGTCGGCCTGGCCGGGTGTCGGCGGGCAGGTCTGCGTGAGCGTCAGCGTGTAGCTGCGGGCGGCGGGGTCGTACTGGCCGGCGGCGTGCACGCGCGGCGTGCCGGCCTGGCTGTACCAGCGCTTGAACTGCGGCAGCAGGCGCGCCAGCGCCGAACCGGGGTTGGCGTCGGCGATGGCCTGGGCGAAGTCGTCGCAGGTCACGGCATGGCCATCGTGGCGCTCGAAATAGAGCGTCATGCCCTTTTCGAAGCCCTCACGGCCGACCAGCGTCTGCATCATGCGCACGACCTCGGCGCCCTTCTCGTAGATCGTGACGGTGTAGAAGTTGTTGATCTCCACGTAGCTGTCTGGCCGCACCGGGTGGGCCATCGGGCCGGCGTCTTCGGGGAACTGCGCGGTGCGCAGCACCCGCACGTCCTCGATGCGCTTGACGGCGCGGGCCGAGGGCTCGACGCACAGGTCCTGGCTGAACTCCTGGTCGCGGAACACGGTGAGCCCTTCCTTCAGGCTCAGCTGGAACCAGTCGCGGCAGGTGACGCGGTTGCCGGTCCAGTTGTGGAAGTACTCGTGGCCGACGACGCTCTCGATGTTGGAGAAGTCGACGTCGGTCGCCGTCGCCTGGTTCGCCAGCACGAACTTCGTGTTGAAGATGTTCAGGCCCTTGTTCTCCATCGCGCCCATGTTGAAGTCGGAGGTCGCGACGATCATGAAGCGCTCCAGATCGAGCGGCAGGCCGAAGCGCGCCTCGTCCCAGGCGACCGATGCCATCAGTGAGTTCATCGCGTGTTCGGTCTTGTCGAGGTCGCCGGGGCGCACGTAGACCTGCAGCAGATGGTCGTTGCCGAGCCGTGAGCGGATGCGCTGCTCGCGCGCCACCAGCATGCCGGCCACCAGCGCGAACAGGTAGCAGGGCTTGCGGTGCGGATCGACCCAGCGGGCGAAGTGCCGGCCCTCGTTGCCGGGGCCTTCGAGCAGGCCGTGCTCCACCAGGTTGCCGTTGGACAGCAGCACCGGGTACTTGGCCTTGTCGGCGCGCAGCAGCACGCTGTAGCTGGCCATCACGTCGGGCCGGTCGAGGAAGTAGGTGATGCGGCGGAAACCCTCGGCCTCGCACTGCGTGAAGAAGGTGTCGTTGCTGACGAACAGGCCCATCAGCTTGGTGTTCTTGATCGGCGCGCAGGTGGTGAAGATCTCGAGCTCGAACGCGCCTTCCTCGGCGGCCGGCAGGTTCTCCAGCACCAGCTGGCCGGCATCGATGCGGAACGACGCCCCCTGGCCGTTCACCAGCACGCGCGCGAGGTTCAGGTCCTCGCCGTCGAGCCGCAGCGGCTGCGCGGGCACATCGGGGTTGCGCCGCAGCACCATCTTGTTGAGAACCCGCGTCTTGGCGGGGTCGAGGTCGAAAGTCAGGTCGACCGTGTCGATCCAGAACGAAGGCGCCGCATAGTCGGCCCGGAACACAGCCGTGGCCGGTCCCTGTGCATCACGCAGTTGCATGGAGGTTTCCCTGTGGGTTCGCAAAGACTCGGCGCCGCCCATAGCGGTGCCGCGCACGGCGCCGCCCTGCATGCCAGGCACGTCGGGGCGAGCTTGCTGGGGGCGGCCCGGCGTGGCGCTCATACGCCCTGCTTCAACGAAGCTTCGATGAACACGTCGAGGTCGCCGTCCAGCACCTTCTGGGTGGCCGAGACTTCGACGTTGGTGCGCAGATCCTTGATGCGGCTGTTGTCCAGCACGTAGCTGCGGATCTGGTGGCCCCAGCCGACATCGGTCTTGGTGTCCTCGAGCTTCTGCTGCTCTTCCTGGCGCTTGCGCATCTCGAAGTCGTACAGCCGCGAACGCAGCCGTTTCCAGGCCACGTCGCGGTTGCTGTGCTGGCTGCGGCCGTCCTGGCACTGCACGACGATGCCGGTCGGGATGTGCGTAAGCCGCACCGCCGAATCGGTCTTGTTGATGTGCTGGCCGCCGGCGCCGCTGGCGCGGAAGGTGTCGACCCGCACGTCGGACGGGTTGATGTCGATCTGGATCGAATCGTCGATCTCGGGGTAGACGAAGACGCTGGCAAAGCTGGTGTGGCGCCCGCCCGACGAGTCGAACGGGCTCTTGCGCACCAGGCGGTGCACGCCGGTCTCGGTGCGCAGCAGGCCGAACGCGTACTCACCGTCGATCTTGATGGTGGCGCTCTTGATGCCCGCGGTGTCGCCGGCCGTCTCGTCCTCGATCTGCGTCGTGAAGCCCTTGCGCTCGGCATACTTCAGGTACTGGCGCAGCAGCATGCTGGCCCAGTCGCAGGCCTCGGTGCCGCCGGCGCCGGCCTGGATGTCAAGGAAGGCGTTCAGCGGATCGGCCGGGTTGTTGAACATGCGGCGGAACTCGAGCGCCTCGACTTCCTTGGCCAGCTTGGCGGCTTCGCCTTCGATGGTGAGCAGGCCGGCCTCATCGCCTTCTTCCTTGCTCATCTCGTAGAGCTCGCCGTTGTCCGACAGCTCGCGGGTCAGCCGCTCGATGGTCAGCACCACGTCGTCGAGTGCCTTCTTTTCCTTGCCCAGTTCCTGGGCCTTCTTCGGGTCGTTCCAGACCGCCGGGTCTTCCAGCGACGCGGTGACGGTCCTCAGACGTTCGGACTTGGCATCGTAGTCAAAGATACCCCCGTAACTCGAAGGTCCTGGCGCTCAGGTCCGTCAGTTGGGTGCCGATCTGGTTGATGTGCTCTGCGTCCATGGAATGCTTTCTGTTGATGGGGCCAGTGGCCAACAGGCTATTTTCTCATGGGCCCGGCGGGCATCCGCAGGGCAGGGCGAACGCCCTCGCACCGCTTGGGGACGTGGCCCCGTTCAGGCCGGGCTGTGGCCCAGCCGGCGCAGGGGGGCACCCGACAGCCGGAAGATCGCGACCGCGTTGACCAGCTCCTGCGCCTGCGATTTCAGGCTGTCGGCGGCGGCCGCACTCTGCTCGACCAGCGCCGCGTTCTGCTGCGTGGCCTGGTCCATCTGCATCACCGCTTCGCCGACCTGGGCGACGCCCGTGCTCTGCTCGTGGTTGGCCGCGCTGATCTCGCCCATGATGTCGGCCACCCGGCGGATCGAGGCCACCACCTCCTGCATCGTCGTGCCGGCCTGGTCGACCAGCAACGAGCCCTGGTCCACACGCTGCACGCTGGTGCCGATCAGGCTCTTGATCTCCTTGGCGGCATCGGCACTGCGCTGCGCCAGGCTGCGCACTTCGCTGGCCACCACCGCGAAGCCGCGGCCCTGTTCGCCGGCGCGTGCGGCCTCGACGGCGGCATTCAATGCCAGGATGTTGGTCTGGAAGGCGATGCCGTCGATGACGCCGATGATGTCGGCGATCTTCTTCGACGCCTCGTTGATGCCGCGCATCGTGTCGACCACCTTGCCGACCACGTCGCCTCCTTCGATCGCGACCTTCGACGCCTGCTCGGCCAGCTGGTTGGCCGCGCGCGCGCTGTCGGCGTTCTGGCGCACCGTCGCGCTCAGCTCCTCCATCGAGGCTGCGGTTTCTTCCAGCGCGGAGGCCTGGCGTTCGGTCCGTGCGCTCAGGTCGTTGTTGCCGTGGGCGATCTGGGCGCTGGCGCTGGCCACGCCTTCAGCGTTCTGGCGCACGTTGGACACCACCGACGACAGACTGCTCTGCATCGCATGCATCGCGTTCAGCAGATCGGCGATCTCGTCCTTGCCCAGGACCAGAGCCGCGGCAGTGAGGTCGCCCGACGCCACGGCGCGCGATACCTCCACAGCCCGGTCGAGCGGGCGGATCACCGAGCGGCTGAACAGGATGCTGCCGACGACCCCGAGCGCACAGACTGCCAGCATCGTCGTGAGGCTGATGGCGATCGCCTGCCGGCCGGCGGACGCCGCCTCCGCCGCCACGCCCTTGCTGGCGTCCCCGATCTTGTTGCCGGCTTCGTCCAGCAGGCGGGCGGGCTCCCGGTCCATGCCCTGCACGGCGCGGTCGCCGATGGCCGGGTCGAAGTCCGCGGCTTTGAACGCGTCCAGCCCCTTGCGGTAAGCGGTGCCCATCGTGCCGTGCGCCTGGCGGAACTGGCTGACCAGGTCGCCCGCACCGTCCTTGCCGAGGGCGGCCTGCAGCGTGCGCGCCTGCTGGTCGATCTCGCGTTCCTTGGTCTCGAACGCGGCCCAGTAGCGGTCGAGCTGTTTCGCATCCTTGCCGCGCAGCAGCACGTTCTTCCATTCCTGCACCTGGACCTTGAAGTCGTTCAGCATGTTGCCGATGGCGCGCTCGTGGTCGTTGTAGGCCTGCACCGTCGTCTGGTAGGTGTCGAGCGACCGGTTGAGCTGGTGCAGCCCGAACAGCGCGGCGCACAGCAGCGACAGCAGCGCGGCAACGAAGGCGAGAGGGAGCTTGACGCTGAGCTTCATGGAACGGACCCCCGGCGGTGGAGATGAAAATGAAACTAACAGTTACATTGAATCACAAGTCTTCGGTTTCGTTGGCGTGTGTGGCGTCGGTTCCACGGACCTGCCTCCAGGTCGCGGCCGGCGATGGGGCCCAGTGTGCTACTTCAGGCGTCGTCCGTGTGCACCCACACGCGGTTATTGCAGAAAATCTTCGATCAGCCTGGCGACCTGCTCGGGCTGGTCGTGGTGCAGCATGTGGCCGGCGTCCTCGACCCGGGCGATGCGGCAGTCGGCCACGTTGCCCAGCCGGGTGTGGTATTCGGCCAGGCTGTAGCGGCCTTTCCACCAGCGCTCCAGGCTGTTGTCGGACGCTTCGATGGCCAGCACCGGCGCCGTGATGCTGCGGTAGAGCGCCATGTGTTCGTCGACCCGCGACAGGTGCGCAAAGCCGAGCTTGTGCGCCGCGTCGCCCAGGATGTGCCACTCCTGCGTGCCATCGGCGCCGGTGGCCGGCTGCGCCCACTGGCGGGCCAGCCAGTCGGCCTTGTCCTGCGGCAGGCGGTGGTTGGTCTTCATCAGCCGGCGGGCGACGCCGTCGGCACTGTCGTAACCCCGCATCACGATCTCGCCGCGGTGAAAACGCTTGAGTTCGTCGATCCATGACGCGTAGCGGCGCGGCGCCTCTTCGGGCTGGTGCGCGACCGCGCCGAAACCTTCGAGGTTGACCAGCCGGCGGATGCGCGCCGGGCGCACCCCGGCATACAGCATTGCGACATTGCCGCCCATGCTGTGGCCGACGAGGTGGACCGGCCGGTCGCCCGCGTAGTGGTCGAGCAGGAAGTCGAGATCGGCCATGTAGTCGGGGAACCAGTAGTTGTCGACAGGGTCGGCCTGGGTCAGCCCGTAGCCGCGCCAGTCGGGGGCGATCACGTAATGGCCGTGCGCCATTGCGTCAACGACGAACTGGTAGGAGGCCGACACGTCCATCCAGCCGTGCACCATCACCAGCGGCACGGTGCCGGCGTGGGCGTCGCCCCAGATGCGAACGTGGTAGCGATGGTGGCGGACGGGCACGGTTTCGCTGCGGGAAGGGCGTCGGATCTGGTACATGCGGGTCATGATACGGAAGGGATCCAGGGGCGTCAGTCCGCTCGACGACAGGCTGCAGCGGCGCCCGGAAAATGCGACACTGCGCGCCTTCGGAAATCGACATCGCAAGGACTTCCATGGACACCGTCACGCTGGGTCGCAGCGCACTCGACGTCACCGCCCTCTGCCTGGGCACGATGACGTTCGGCGAACAGGTCGACCAGCCCGCCTCCCACGCCATCCTCGACCGCGCGCTCGAACGCGGCATCAACTTCATCGACACCGCCGAGATGTACGCGGTGCCGGCGCGCGCCGAGACCTTCGGCGCCACCGAGACCATCATCGGCAACTGGTTCGCCGCCACGCCCGGCGCGCGCCAGCGGGTGGTGCTTGCCACCAAGGCGGCCGGGCCACCGCGCGGCATGCCGTGGATCCGCAACGGCCGCCAGGGTTTCACCGCGCAGGACATCGTCGAGTCCTGCGAAGGAAGCCTGAAGCGCCTACGCACCGACGTGATCGACCTCTACCAGTTGCATTGGCCGGTACGCAACCTGCCGGCCTTTGGCGCGCGTTACTTCGAGCCGGCCAAGGACACCCCTGTGCTGGGCATCGACGAGCAACTGCGCGCGCTGGACGACCTGGTGCGGGCCGGCAAGGTGCGTGCGATCGGCCTGTCGAACGAGACGCCCTATGGCGTGCATGAGTTCGTGCGGCTGGCCGAACAGCACGGCCTGGCCCGGGTGGCCACGGTGCAGAACGCCTATTGCCTGTTGAACCGCAGCGTCGAGAACGGGCTGGACGAGACCCTGCACCGGCTCGGCGTCTCGCTGCTGGCGTATTCGCCGCTGGGCTTCGGCCTGCTGACCGGCAAGTACGACCAGGGTGGCACCAGCGGCGACGGCGCACCGGCGAACGCCCGTCTCGCGCGTTTCGCCTCGGTGCGCGCCGGCCGCTGGGGTCGGCCGGAAGGCATGGCGGCGGCACGCCGCTACAACGCGCTGGCACGCGACCATGGCCTCACGCCGACCCAGCTGGCGCTGGCGTTCTGCCGCGCCAAGTGGCAGGTGGCCAGCACCATCCTCGGCGTGACCAGCGTGGCCCAGCTCGACGAGGACATCGATGCCTTCGAGGCCGCGGTGTCGCCGGAACTGCTGGCCGCGGTCGACGCGCTGAGGCTCGAACTGGGCGATCCGGCCCAGTGAAGCGGGCGGCATGGCCAAGCACGTATCCGAGACGCCGGCCACGCAGCTGCTGAAGGCCAACGGAGTCGCATTCACCGAACACCCGTACGAATACCTGGAGCACGGCGGCGCACAGCACAGCGCCGAGGTGCTGGGCTTCGACCCGTTCACCGTGGTGAAGACGCTGGTGATGCAGGACCAGGACGCCAAGCCGCTGATCGTGCTGATGCATGGCAACCGCAAGGTCTCGACCAAGAACCTGGCCCGGCAGATCGGCGCCAAGTCGGTCGAGGCCTGTACACCTGAGACCGCCAACCGGCACAGCGGCTACCTGGTGGGCGGTACCTCGCCGTTCGGCACCCGAAAACGCATGCCGGTCTACATCGAGGACAGCATCCTGGCGCTGCCGCGCATCGCGATCAACGGCGGACGGCGCGGCTACCTCGTGGGAATCGACCCGCAGGTCTGCGTGCAACTGCTCGGCGCGCAACCGGTGCAGTGCGGGCTTCCGCTGTAGCGTTCGGCACCGTTGCCGCGGCCGGTCGGGCGATGGAGCCTGCTGGCAGAATCACAACCCCTGGGAGGCATCTTGCAGTATCTGAATCCTGTTCTGGCGACCCTCGCCGCCTATCTGCTGGGCTCGCTGTCGTTCGCGGTCATCGTCAGCCGGGTCATGGGCCTGAACGATCCGCGCACCTACGGCAGCAAGAATCCCGGTGCGACCAACGTGCTGCGGTCGGGCAGCAAACCGGCGGCGCTGGTGACGCTGCTGCTCGACGGGCTGAAAGGCTGGCTGCCGGCGGCGCTGGTCACCTGGTTCGGCAAGCCTTACGGCCTGGAGGACGGCACGGTGGCCCTGGTGGGGCTGGCGGCGTTCTTCGGCCATCTGTTCCCGGTGTTCTTCCGCTTCCAGGGCGGCAAGGGCGTTGCCACCGCGCTGGGCGTGCTTTTCGGCGTCGACTGGCTGCTCGGCCTGGCGACCGCGCTGACCTGGCTGATCATCGCGGTGTTCTTCCGCTACTCGTCGCTGGCCTCGCTGGTGGCGGCGGTGTTCGCGCCGGTGTTCTACATCTTCGGCAATGGCGCCGCCTGGTACCTCGACAAGGGCATCCTGCTGGCGCTGGGCGTGATGGCGCTCGCGCTGATCGCCCGCCACCGCGAGAACATCCTGCGGCTGGTGCAGGGCAAGGAATCGAAGCTCGGGCAGGGCAAGAAGAAGCCGGCCTGAGGGCGCTGCGCCGGCCTGGGGCGCGAGCGTTCAGATCTTGTGCACCCGTTCGGCCTGGAAGCCGAGCCGCAGCAGATTCTGGTGGTTGATGCGGATGCGCTGGCGCACCATCTCGTGCGTCAGCGCGGCCTGGATCGCCGGCCCGCCGGCCGCGGTGCGGTGCAGGCGCGGGGACGACAGCTTCTCGCCCATGCGGTTCAGCACCGTCGCGATCATCGGGTGGTTGGCCTTGGCGCCGCGCCGCAGCACCACTGCCGTCTCGCCGCTGTCCATGCGCACGTAGGTGCCGGGCGGGCACAGGCCGACGGCGCGCACCAGCGCGAAGCCGACCTGGTCGCGCAGGCCGTCGGCGGTGCTCATCATCGTGCGCACCGACTCGGTCACGCTGCGCCCGGCGCGGGTCTTGCGCGGGCTGATCATCGCTGCGTAGCGGTCGATCACGTGCAGCATGCGGGTGAGGCGCTGCAGCGGCACCAGCTCGAGCAGCTCGGTCTGTCCCGGCTCGACGTCGTGGTGGGCCTCGACGATGTCGAGCCACAGGCTGTCCTGCACGCCCACCTCGCCGAGCAGCAACCGGCCCTCCAGCGCGTGGGTGCGGATGCCGGCCTGCTGCTGCGCGCTGGGCCGCTCGGCTTGTTCCGCGAGTTCGTTCTGCAGGTCGGTCATCGCGATGTTCATCGTCATCGCCGCGCCCACCAGGCTGTCGCGTTCGGCCGCGGGAAGCGGCACCTCCTGCGCGATGATGTGGCACAGCACGGCGCAGATCAGCGCGTGCGAGCAGCTGTAGCCCAGCGACGAATCGCAGGCGAGCTGGAACAGCAGGTACAGGCCGGTGTCGGTGTCCTGGTGCAGCAGGTCCTGCATCCAGCGGTCGTACTGGCGGATCTTCAGCGTGAAATCGGGGATCAGCCGCGGCCGGCGCAACACCATGCCGAGGCCGGCTTCGAGATCCGACCACAGGCTCAGCAGATCCTCGTAGTCGGCTTCCTGGGGGTTGGGAATCGTCGTGGCGTTCATGGCGCGCGGAGGGTCGAGTGCAGGCGCGCTAGTAGCGCCGCTCCAGCACCATCTGGTCGTTGCTGCGGGTCATCTGGAACTGCGTCAGGAAGTTGTTGCCCAGCAGCACGTAGGGCATGCTCGCCGGCACGATGACGGCGTCCAGATTGGTCAGTTCGACATCACCGACACGCACCGCATTCAGGGTGATCCGCCAGCCTTGCGACACGCCGTTGGCCGTGCTCATGCGCACCGGTGCGCCGGATTTGTAGTCGAGGTTCATCCGGTCGGCTTCGGCGACGCTGATGGCCATCACCGTCGCGCCGGTGTCGACCATGAACTGCATCGCCTGCCCGTTGATCAGGCCCTGGCTGATGAAGTGGCCGCGGCTGTCCGAGGTCAGCACGATGCGCGTGCCGTTGGCCACGCCACGGCCGCCGACGCTGGCCGGCGATTCGCCCAGCCGCACGGTGATGCGCTGCCCGCCGATGTCGATGACGGCCTGATCCCCCGCGACCGACACCAGCTTCACGCCCTGGTACGACTCGCCGGCGCCCACGCTGCGCGGGGCGCCGCCGTTGACCATCAGCAAGGCGCGGCTGCCCAGCACCCCTGCGAGGCCCACCGTCTGGCCATGGGACGCGAAGCTCAGCAGCGTCGCGACCACCAGGCAGGCAACGGGGGCGAGTCGCATCTAGTCGCGGAAGTTGTTGAAGCTCAGCGGCACGTCGGTGACGTCCTTGCGGATCAGCGCCATCGCTGCCTGCAGGTCGTCGCGCTTGGCGCCGGTCACGCGGATCGAGTCGCCCTGGATCGACGCCTGCACCTTGAGTTTGCTGTCCTTGACCAGGCGCTGGATCTTCTTGGCCAGCTCGGTCTCGACGCCGTTGCGCACCTTGATCACGCGCTTGACCTTGTCGCCGCCGATCTTCTGCAGGTCGCCGATGTCGAGGAAACGCACATCGACCTCTTGCTTGGTCAGTTTGCCGCGCAGCACGTCGGCGATCTGGTCGAGCTGGAAATCGGCGTCGCCGGTGAGCGTGATCTCCTTGTCCTTCAGCTCGATCGCGGCCGAGGTTCCCTTGAAATCGAAACGTGTCCCGATCTCCTTGGCGGTGTTTTCCACCGCGTTCTTGACCTTGACCATGTCGGCTTCGCAGACGGTATCGAAAGAAGGCATGGGCTCCACTCGTTTGGGTTGGCAGCCACGGGCCTGCCGTGGGCTGTGGGTTGGGCGGCGTGCGGGCCGCGACAGGCTCGGCGCGTGGTGCGAGGCGCGATCGCGGTGCGACAATTCCGTGATGTTAGTCGAGAAAAACGTTCCTCTGCGCAGCTACAACGCGTTCGGCATCGTAGCGCGCGCGCAGACGCTGGTCCGCGTCGCGGACGAGGCCGATCTGGCGCAGTTGCGGGCGGATCCGGAGCTGGCGGCGGCGCCCAAGTTCGTGCTGGGCGGCGGCAGCAACATCGTGCTGACCGGCGACGTGCGCGCGCTGGTGCTGAAGGTCGAGGTGATGGGCCGCCGGCTGGTCGAGGACACGCCCAGGGCCTGGATCATCGAGGCCGGTGCCGGCGAGAACTGGCACGAGGTCGTGGCCTGGACATTGGAGCAGGGTTATCCGGGCCTGGAGAACCTGGCGTTGATCCCGGGCACCGTGGGCGGCTCCCCGGTGCAGAACATCGGGGCCTACGGCGTCGAGCTGCAGGACCGGTTCGATTCGCTGGACGCGGTCGACCTTGCGACAGGCCAGGTGTTCACGCTCGACGCGGCGCAGTGCGCGTTCGGCTACCGCGATTCGGTGTTCAAGCACGCCGCGGCCGATGCCTCGGGTTTTGGCCTGGCGGGCAGGGCACTGATCACGCGGGTGCGGTTTCGCCTGCCCAAGCCCTGGAAGCCGGTGCTGGGTTATCTGGACCTCGAGAAGAAGATCGCCGAGACCGGCAATGCCCAGCCGTCGGCCCGGCAGATCTTCGACTGGATCTGCGAGATCCGCCGCCACAAGCTGCCCGACCCGCGTGTGCTGGGCAACGCCGGCAGTTTCTTCAAGAACCCGACCGTCACGCCGGAGCAATGCGCCGACATCATTGCGCGCGACCCGCGTGTGGTGCACTACCACCTGGCCGACGGCACGGTGAAGCTGGCTGCGGGCTGGCTGATCGATGCCTGCGGCTGGAAGGGCAAGACCGTGGGCAATGCGGGTGTCTACGAGAAGCAGGCGCTGGTGCTGGTGAACCGCGGCGGTGACGAACATCCCGCCACCGGCGGCGAAGTGATGACGCTGGCCGGCGCGATCCAGACCAGCGTCTACGAGCGGTTCGGCATTCGCCTGGAGCCGGAGCCGGTGGTGGTCTGATACCGCTGCGCCGGCTGGCCGAGGGCCTCAACGGAGGGTGAGCGATGCGGTTGCGGCGGTTCAACTTTCACCAACGTGTGGCAGCCCTGCTGTGGGGGCGGCGTCTTTTGGGCTGGGGCGGCCTGTTGCTGGCGGTGGTTTTGCTGCACCAGCGCCTGGTTTGGCTGGTTGCGACCATCGTGCTGGGCTCGTTGCTGATGAGTGCGATGCGGGCCTGGGAGATGAGCCTGCGCCGGCAGTTCATCCGCGACGCCGACCTGCCGGCCTTTCTGGCCGACAAGCTGCGTGCCGTGCATCCCGGTGTGACCGCGCGCGACACCGACCTGGTGCTGCGCGGGCTGCGCCAGTTCTTCATGGCGCACCTGCGGGGCGGTCGCAAATTCGTCGCGATGCCGTCCAAGGTGGTCGACACCGCCTGGCACGAGTTCATCCTGCACACCCGCGGTTACGAGCGCTGGTGCCGCACGGCGTTCGGCGGCATGCTGCACCACACGCCGGCCGAGGTGCTGGGGCGCGACCCGAAGCGCAACGACGGGCTGCGCCGCACCTGGTACTGGTCCTGCAAGGAAGAGAGCATCGACGCGCGCAAACCGGCGCGGCTGCCGCTGTTGTTTGCACTGGACACCAAGCTGCACATCGCCGGCGGCTTCCGTTACCAGCCCGACTGCAAGGACATCGACCGCCAGAGCGGCTCGGGCACGCATTGCGGCACCAGCTTCGGCGAATCGTCGGGGGACGGCGGTGCCCCGGGCGATGGTGGCAGCTTCGGTGGCTCGGATGCGTCCGGCAGCGACGGCTCGAGCGACGGCGGGTCGTCGGGCTCCGACGGCAGCAGTTGCGGTGGCGGCTGTGGCGGCGGCGGGGATTGAACCCGACAAGGCCGCCGCCGCCGTAACGGCTTAGCCGAAGTGGCAGATGTAGTGGTACGGGCCCGTTTCGGCGGTCACGCGGATGTCGAACTTCGCGTTGCCCGGCACGCTGAACTTCTCGCCGGCGCTCGCGCGCACCCAGGCTTCGGTGCCGTCCAGCCGGTATTCGCAGCTGCCGCCCACGCCTTCCATGATCTCGGGGGCGCCGGTGTTGAAGGTCAGCGTGGCGGGCAGGATCACGCCCACACTCTTCTTCGTCCCGTCCGGGTAGCTGATGGCGTGGCTCACGCACTTGCCATCGAAATAGACATTGGCCTTGGTGGTGACGGCGATGCCGTCGATTTTTTCAGTGCTCATGGCGCGGGATTTTCTCTCACATCGGCGGCGCGAATCCGTTGCGGCCGGCCAGGACGCGCAGCGCCGTCGGTTTGCCGTCGCGCAACTGCGCGGTCACCATCACCCTGGCGCCTGGCACCAGCAGGGCCTTGTCGCCTGGGGCGAAGGTCACGACCGGCACGTTCGGCGGCACGATGAGGATCTTCTCGCCGTCCTTGTAGCGCAGCGTGAGCCGCTGGCCATCGGCCGAGGCGGCCAGGTCGGCTACCGTGGCATTGGTCATCGTGCTGCGGGGCTCCAGATCCCAGGGGTAGTGGCCTTCGCCGGAGCCGCGCGCGGACTCGGGGAACACCAGCACCTCGAGTGCCAGCTGGGTGCCGTCGGGCTGCGGCATCGCGGCCGAGCCGACGTAGCTGCCGGCCTTGATGTCGGCCAGCGCGATCGGCTTGACTTCGGACACGGGGATGTTGTCGACCATCGTCAGGCTGATCGTCTCGCCACTGCGTTCCTTCAGCACCAGCGTGCTGCCGTCCACACGCTCGATGCTGCCGCGCAGACGCAGCGTGGGCGCCGGCGCGGCGGCGGTCTGGGCAGCAACGTAGCCGGCCGCGGCGGCCAGCGAGACGGCCGCGAGAAAGGTCTTGAACCGGGTCTTGAACATGGGGATCGCCTCGAAAAGGGGGAGCCGGGCAGTCTACGGCCGATCCGCCGTTCGTGCTCAGCGCAGCCGGGCCGCCCAGTCGTCAGGCTGGAAACCCACGCTCGTACGCCCGTCGCCGGCACCCGTCCACTCGACCACGGGCCGCTTGATGACGCTCGGCTGTGCCTGCATCAAGGCCTTGGCGCTCGCGGCGTCGTGCACGCCGGCCTGGACTGTGGGGTCGAGCTTGCGCCAGGTCGTGCCCTTGCGGTTGACCAGCGCCTCCCAGCCCAGCGCGTCGATCCAGGCGTCGAGCCCGGCCGCCGGCACGCCGGCCTTCTTGAAGTCGTGGAACTGGTAGGCCACGTGGTGATCGTCGAGCCAGGTCCTGGCCTTCTTCACGGTGTCGCAGTTGGGAATGCCGTAGAGCGTCGTCATGGCCGGGATTATCGCCACGGCCCGACGCCGCAGGGCGAGGCCTTTGCGACAATGACGGCATGCAAACCCTCGCCGAATGGCTCGCGCATTGCGAGCGACTCCACGCCAAGAACATCGACATGGGCCTGGAGCGCGTCAACGCCGTGGCGCAGCGCATGGGCATCCGCTTCGACTGCCCCGTCATCACCGTTGCCGGCACCAACGGCAAGGGCTCGACCTGCGCCATGCTGGAATCGATCGCGCAGCAGGCCGGCTGGCGCACCGGCGTCTATTCGTCGCCGCACCTGGTGCACTTCGAGGAGCGCTGCCGCATCGGCGGCGAGGCGGTGCGGGCCGACGCGTTGCTGCCGTACTTCGAGCAGGTCGAGGCGGCCCGCGGCGACGTGTCGCTGACCTATTTCGAGTTCACCACGCTGGCGATCCTGGGGCTGATGGCCGGCGCCGGCCTGTCGGTGGCGATCCTGGAGGTGGGCCTGGGTGGCCGGCTTGACGCGGTGAACGTGATCGACACCGACTGCGCCATCGTGACCAGCATCGACCTCGACCATATGGACTTTCTCGGCCCGGACCGTGAACGCATCGGCTTCGAGAAGGCCGGCATCATGCGGCCGGGCAAGCCGGCGATCGTCAGCGACCCGCTGCCGCCGCAGAGCGTGGTCGACCACGCGGCCGCCATCGGTGCCGACCTGTGGCGCGCCGGCACCGACTTCAGCTTCAGCGGCGACAAGCAGCAGTGGACCTGGTCCGGCCGCGGCCGCCGCTACAGCGGCCTGGCCTATCCTGCGTTGCGCGGCGCGAACCAGCTGCTCAATGCGGCCGGCGTGCTGGCCGCCCTCACCGTGTTGCGCGAGGTGCTGCCGGTGACCGCGCAGGCCGTGCGCAACGGCCTTGCCATGGTCGAGCTGCCGGGGCGCTTCCAGATCGTGCCGGGCCAGCCGGCCCTGGTGCTCGACGTGGCCCACAATCCGCACGCGGTGGCGGCGCTGGCCGCCAACCTCGACGCGATGGGTTTCTACCCCGCGACGCACGCGGTGTTCGGCGCGATGGCCGACAAGGACGTGGCCGGCATTTTGCAGCGCATGGCGCCCTTGGTGGAGCACTGGTATTTCACCGATCTGCCCGGCACCCGCGCCGCCAAAGCGGCCGATCTGCAGGCCGTCTGGCAGGCCGGCAACACGCGCCGCGACGTGTCGGCAAACTGTTACCTTGACCCCGTCGTGGCCTTGCAGGCAGCGGTCGCCGCGGCGGACCCCGCTGATAGAATCCTGGTCTTCGGATCCTTCCTGACCGTAGGCGGCGTGCTCCAGCAAGGAGTGCCTCGGCTGCATGCCAAGCACCTCGGTACCTGAATCTCACTTCATGGCTTTCTTCAAGTTCCGCGCGCATGGCCAGAAGGGCGACGACCAGCCGGCCACACCCGCAGAAACGATCGACAGCATGCGGCGCCGGGCGCGCCACCGACTCATCGGCGCGACCTTGCTGGTGCTGCTCGGGGTGCTGGGGTTCCCGCTGCTGTTCGACAGCCAGCCCAGGCCGATCCAGGTCGACATCCCGATCGAGATTCCCGACAGAGGCAAGACCAAGGTACCAGCGACCGGCAATGCGGTCGGCGGCAAGCTGAGCGACGCGCCGGCGGCAGCTGCACCCTCGGTGGCCGTGGCACCGCCCGCCACGCCGGCGCCACCTGCAGCCACGGCCCAGGGCAAGGTGCCGGCCAACGCCAGCCTCGATGCCAAGGAAGAAGTCGTCGGCAAGGCCGAGCCGCGCCTCGAACTCAAGGCCGAGAAAGCCGTGCAGCCGGCGCGTCCGGAACCCCGGCCCGAGCCGCGCCCGGAGCAGAAGGCCGAGGCCAAACCAGCCACCAAGGGCGACGACGCCGCCAAGGCGCGGGCGCTGCTCGAAGGCAAACCACCGGCCGACGTGCAGGCGCGTTTCGTCGTGCAGGTCGGTGCCTTCGCCGATGCGGCCAAGGCCCGCGAAGCCCGCATGAAGGTCGAGCGTGCCGGTCTCAAGACCTACATGCAGGAGGTCGAGACCAAGGACGGCAAACGCATCCGCGTGCGGGTCGGCCCGTATGCGCAGCGTGACGAGGCGGACAAGGTCGCGAGCAAGATCAAGAGCCTCGACCTGCCGGCCTCGATCCTGTCGCTTTGATTCTTTCCCAGATGGCGGTGCTGGATTGGATACTGCTCGCGGTCCTGTTGTGTTCGCTGCTGCTGGGCGCCTGGCGCGGGCTGGTGTACGAGGTGCTGTCGGTGCTGGGCTGGATCGCCGCCTTCGTGCTGGCGCAATGGTTTGCGCCCGAGGTGGCGACCCGGTTGCCGATGGGCAATGCGTCCGATGCGATCCGCTACGTGGCGGCGTTCGGGCTGATCTTCGTGCTGGCCGCGTTTGCCTGCGGCCTGCTGGCTTCGCTGCTGAAGCACGTGGTGCAGGCCGTGGGGCTGCGGCCGGTCGACCGCGTGCTGGGCACGCTGTTCGGCCTGGTGCGCGGGGCCATCTTGATTTTGGCGGCAGGTGTCGTCATCTGCAGCACGCCACTGCAGCGCAGCGACTGGTGGCGGGAATCGACGGGCGCGCAGGTCGTGACGGCGGCGCTGCACGGTCTGAAGCAGGTGCTGCCGTCCGAAGTCGCGAACTATTTACCCTGACCCTCCGTGCTGCGGCGCAGCGGGTCTTTTGCCTGGGATGAACTATGTGTGGAATCGTCGGCGTCGTCAGTCATGCGCCCGTCAACCAGCTGATCTATGACGCCTTGCTGCTGCTGCAGCACCGCGGGCAGGACGCAGCCGGCATCGTGACGCAGCAGGAACGCAAGTTCTTCATGCACAAGGCCAAGGGCATGGTGCGCGACGTGTTCCGCACCCGCAACATGCGTTCGCTGCCCGGCCATTGCGGCCTGGGCCAGGTGCGTTACCCGACCGCCGGCAACGCCTACAGCGAGGAAGAGGCGCAACCGTTCTACGTGAACGCGCCCTTCGGCATCGTGCTGGTGCACAACGGCAACCTGACCAATGCGCACGGCCTGAAGGCCGAGCTGTTCAGCACCGACCACCGGCACATCAACACCGAGAGCGATTCCGAGGTGCTGCTCAACGTGCTGGCGCACGAACTCGAGCGTTCCACCCGCGGCCTGCCGCTGAAGCCTGCCGACGTGTTCGCAGCCGTGCGCAGCGTGCACAAGCGGCTGCGCGGCTCGTACGCGGTGATCGCCTCGATCGCCGGCCACGGCCTGCTGGCGTTCCGCGACCCGCACGGCATCCGGCCGCTGGTGTTCGGGCGCAGTGCCGACACGGTGATGTTCGCGAGCGAATCGGTTTCGCTGGAGGGTACGGGCCACACGTTCGAGCGCAACCTGGCGCCGGGCGAGGCGGTCTTCGTCGACCTCGAAGGCAACGTGCATGCCGAGCAGTGCGCCGAGTCGCCGTCGCTGCATCCCTGCATCTTCGAATACGTGTACCTGGCCCGGCCCGACTCGGTGATGGACGGCATCTCGGTGTACCAGGCGCGCCTCAACCTCGGCGAGACCCTGGCCAAACGCGTGATCTCCACCGTGCCCCCGAAGGACATCGACGTGGTGATCCCGATCCCCGAATCGAGCCGCCCGAGCGCGATGCAGCTGGCCCAGCTGCTGGGCATTCCGTACCGCGAGGGCTTCGTCAAGAACCGCTACGTGGGCCGGACCTTCATCATGCCCGGGCAGGAGGTGCGCAAGAAGTCGGTGCGCCAGAAGCTCAACGTGATCGGCAGCGAGTTCAAGGGCCGCAATGTGCTGCTGGTCGACGACTCGATCGTGCGCGGCACGACCAGCCGCGAGATCGTGCAGATGGCGCGTGACGCCGGTGCCCGCAAGGTGTACCTGGCCAGCGCGGCGCCACCTGTGCGTTACCCCAATGTCTACGGCATCGACATGCCGACCAAGGACGAGCTGGTGGCGCATGGCCGCACGGTCGAGGAGATACGCGAGATCATCGGCTGCGATGCGCTGATCTACCAGGACGTCGACGCGATGAAGAAGGCCATCGGCTCGCTGAACCCGGACATCCACGGTTTCGACGCTTCGTGCTTCGATGGGGTGTACGTGACCGGCGACATCTCCGACGGCGACATCGCCCGTCTCAACGAGCGCCGTGTCGGCGGCGTCGAAGACCAGGAAGACAGTTCGCGCCTGGCGCTGCCGAACGCGCAGGTCGCTTAAGCCAGCCACACGGCGCGGCTGCATTTCACGCCGCGCATCCGTCGTTTCGTCGCAATCCGCTGGCCGCAGGGCGCAGCGGCGCCGACCATCCGTCCGTCTCCCACTCCAAGGAACGGAAAATGGTCTTCTCTCCCTTTGCCCGCCGCCTGGCACTGCTGGTCGCCAGCCTCGGCGCGCTGTCGGCGCACGCGGCCGACCTCAGCGTCGTGGTCCAGAAACTTAAGAACACGGGCGGCATGGTGCGTGTCGGCCTGTTCGACGCATCCGGCGGTTTCCCGCGCAAGCCGCTGCTGGGGCAGACGGTGCAGGCCCAGCCCGGCGCGGTGACGCTGGTGTTCAAGGACCTGGCCCCCGGTCGTTATGCGGTCACCGCGTTCCAGGACCTGAACGGCAACCAGAAGCTCGACACCAACGCGATGGGCATGCCGGTCGAGCCTTACGGCTTTTCGCGCAACGCCCGCGGCAGCATGGGGCCACCGAGCTTCGATGACGCGCAGTTCGAGATCGGCACGCAGCCCCTGCGCATCGAACTGGATCTGCAGTGAGCGCCGACGTTGGCGCGGGTACGCCGCTGTTCACGCTGGAAGGCGTCGAGCGCAGCTTCGCACTCGGCAGCACCCGGGTGCGGGCACTGCGCGGCGTGAACCTCACGGTCCGGCGCGGCGAGCAGATCGCGATCTGGGGGCCTTCGGGCAGCGGCAAATCGACGCTGCTCAACATCCTGGGGCTGGTCGACCGGGCCGATGCCGGCCGTGTCGTGTTCGATGGACAGGACATCGCCAGCCTGGGCCACGATGCGCTGACCGACCTGCGCAGCCGCAAGATCGGCTTCGTCTTCCAGAGCTTCAACCTGGTGCCGGTGCTGAGCGCGCTGGAGAACGTGATGCTGCCGCTGCAGGTGCAAGGGCTGGCGGCGGGCGTGGCACGGGGCCGTGCCCGCGACTGGCTCGACCGCGTGGGCTTGTCGGCCTCGGCCGCCGCCCGGCCCGATCAGCTGAGCGGGGGCCAGCGCCAGCGCGTGGCGATCGCGCGGGCCCTGATCGCCGAGCCGATGCTGGTGATCGCCGACGAGCCGACCGCCAACCTCGATTCGGTCAACAGCCAGGCGGTGATCGACCTGATGCAGCAGATGAACCGGGCGACCGGCGTGACCTGCGTGTTCTCGACCCACGATCCGCGCCTGCTCGACAAGGTGCCGCGCCGCGTGCTGATGTCGGACGGGCTGATCGGCGAAGACCGCTACGTCGAGGAGGCCACGGCATGAAGACGCTCGATCTGCTGAAACTCGGCCTGCGCAACCTCTGGCGCAACGGCCGCCGCAGCGCGGTGACCGTGCTGGCGATTGCCTTTGGTTTTGCCGCCGTCGGCCTGTTCGCCGGCTACACCAAGATGGTCTACCGCGGCTTGACCCAGCAGGCCGTGCACGGCGAATTGCTGGGCCACCTGACGATCTCCAAACGCGGCATGGCGACCGACGGCAAGCTGCACCCGGCGCGTTACCTGCTCGGCCCCGACGAGGTCGCGCGCATCGCTACTCTTGTGCGCGAGCGTGAACCCGGCGCCTACGTGGCGCCGCGGCTGTCGATCAGCGGCCTGCTGTCGAACGGCAAGGTCAGCACCATCTTCCTGGCCGAGGGCATCGCGCCGCAGGACATGGACGCGCTGCGCGGACCGCTGCGCAACGCCTCGGGCGCACTCGACCCGGCCCAACCGCAGGGCGCGAGCCTGGCGCGTGGACTTGTGGCCCTGCTCGGCTTCAAGGATGGCGACGAAGCACAGGCGCTGACCAGCACGCTGCACGGCCAGGCGAACGCGCTGGACCTGACGATGGTCGACAGCTTCAGCACCGGCAATGCGGGCCTGGAGGACAAGTTCATGTTCATGCCACTGGCACTGGCGCAGAGCCTGTACGACGCCGAAGGCCGCGCCGACCGCCTGAGCGTGCTGCTGCCCGACATCGCCGGCACCGAGGCGGCGCGCACGCAGCTGGCGCAGGCGCTGCAGGCGGCGGGTTTCGACCTGGAGATCCGCAGCTGGCAGGAGCTGTCGGCCTTCTACCGGCAGGTGCGCGGGATGTTCGACATGATCTTCGGCTTTCTGCTGTCGATCGTGCTGGCGATCGTGGTGATGAGCATCGCCAACGCGATGAGCATGAGCGTGGTCGAGCGCACCCGCGAGATCGGCACCTTGCGGGCGATCGGCCTGCGTTCGCGCGGCGTGGTCGCGCTGTTCTCGGCCGAGGCCGCGCTGATGGTGGCCTGCGGCTGCATTGCCGGGCTGGTGCTGACGCTCGTGACACGGCTGGCCGTGAACGCGGCCGGCATCCGCTATGTGCCACCGAACGCCACATCGCCCGTGCCCCTGCTGATCGGGCTGGACTGGCAGCGCATGGCGCTGATCGCCTTGGTGCTGGCGGTGCTGAGCCTGCTGGCGTCGTTTCTGCCGGCGCGGCGCGCGGCGCGTCAACCCATCATCGATTCGCTCGGCCATGTATGAGGAGCCTTTTATGAAAACACTGACCGTCGCATCGCATCCCATCATCGGCCGGCGCCGGCTGCTGAACCTGGCGTTGCAGGCCGGCCTGCTCTTCGGGGCGCATGCCGTCCACGCAGCGCCGGCAGAGCCCGATCCGCAGGAACTGCTGCGGCGCAGCGACCAGGCGCGCGGCGGCGGCCTGCCGGGCCTGGCCTGGGAGCTCGAGGTGCGCAACACCAACGCCACGGGTGACGACACCGCGATGCGCCTGCGCATCAAGGCGATCGACGACGCGAGCCTGGCCGAGACGCTGGAGCCCGCCCGCAGCAAGGGCGCGAAGATGCTCCAGGTCGAGCGCAACATGTGGCTCACCAAACCCGGCCTGAAGAAGCCCGTGCCGATCTCGCCGCGCCAGCGCCTGTCGGGCCAGGCCGCAATCGGCGACATCGCCTCCACCAACTACGCACGCGACTACGAAGCCAGGCTGCTGCGCGAGGAACTGGTGGGCGACGAGCGCTGTTACGTGCTGGACCTGACAGCGCGGCAGAAGCAGTCGACCTACG
Source organism: Pseudorhodoferax sp. (assembly GCA_965279475.1). Classification (GTDB taxonomy): domain Bacteria; phylum Pseudomonadota; class Gammaproteobacteria; order Burkholderiales; family Burkholderiaceae_C; genus Pseudorhodoferax. The sequence continues at coordinate 3,233,184 of CBDIIA010000003.1, read as the reverse complement.
ACAGCATCCACTACTGGGTGTCGGTCGAGCGCGGGCTCGGTATCAAGGCCGAGTTCCGTTCGCTGTCGGGCAAGCTGCTGAAGACGGCCGAGTTCCGCTACGGCAACACCATCACCGTGCGCGGCCGCAGCCTGCCGTTCGTGAGCCGCATGGCGATTGCCGATGCGCTGTCGGACGCGCGCACCGTGCTCGACTACAGCCGGCTGCAGGTGCGTGCGATCGCGAGTTCCGAGTTCGACCTGGACCGCCTCGAATGAGCCGTCTGGCGGCGGCGTTGCTGCTGCTCGGCACCGCGCTGGCCCCTGCAGCACAGGCTGCGCAGGACGCCGCGGACGATGCAGAACCCGCGGCGGTGACGACCCGCATGTCGCTCGAACTCTGGGGTTCGCTGAACCGGCAGTCCTGGGTGGATGGCCCGATGAACCCGGGCAACCGTCTGGCGCGTCTGCCCGAGCAGCAACGCTCGGCCGAGGCGCGGCTGAACCTGAGCCTGAAGTCGAAAGATGCCGATCTGCTGCTGGAGCCGCGCGGCGTCTGGCAACGCACGCGCAACGGCTTCGGCGCGCAGTCGCCCGACGAAGCTTTTCTGAACCAGGCTTATGCACGCCTGCGGCTGGATGATGCTTGGAGCGTAACGGCCGGCCGCGAGCGCTTCACCTGGGGCCCGGCGAACTGGCGCTCGCCCAGCCATCCGTTCTACTTCGACGCGGGGCGCTCGCAGCCGCTGCGCGAGATCACTGGTGTGGACCTGACGCGTCTGAGCTACAGCGCGGGCCGCTTCGGCGCGAGCCTGGCCCATGTGTTCGGCGACGGCCATGCGGGCGCGGTGCCGGCCGAGGGCACGACGCTTGCCAAGTTCGACTGGCGCGGCAGCGACTGGCTGGCCAGCGGCATCGCGAGCCGGCAACCCGATGGATCGCCGTTCTTCGGCGGCTTTGCGCAGGCCACGCCTGCGGATGCATGGCTGGTCTATGCCGAGGTCGGGCATGGCCGGCAGGCGGGCACCTCGCCGTTGCCTGCGCAGCGCGGCAGCACGGCCTTGCTCGGCGCCAGCTACACGCTGGAAGAAGGGCAGAGCCTGCTGCTGGAATACCTCACCAACGACCATGTGCCTGCCAGCCGCCGCGACACCTTGTCGTTGCTGTGGCAGAGCAATCCGCAGGACAGTGCGTTGTACTGGCGGCTGAACACGACGGCCAACCTGCACGACCGCAGCGTGCAGACCAGCCTGCTGGTCGAGAAGAACATCGCCGCGCAATGGTCGGTGTTTGCCCTGGCCGTGCGCAACAGCGGTGGCGCGACCAGCGAATTCGCGTCCTACGTGCGCAGTTCGCTGACGCTCGGCATCAAGCTGTTCGCCTTCTGAGCGTAGGGGTGGTCGGTAGAATCCGCCACTCACCATGACCGTACGCACACGTTTCGCCCCCTCGCCGACAGGCTTCATCCACCTGGGCAACATCCGTTCCGCCCTGTACCCCTGGGCGTTCGCGCGCGCCAGTAAGGGCGTGTTCGTGCTGCGCATCGAAGACACCGATGTCGAGCGCTCGTCGCAGGCGGCCGTCGACGTCATCATCGAAGGCATGCGCTGGCTCGGCCTCGACCACGACGAAGGCCCGTTCTTCCAGATGCAGCGCATGGACCGCTACAAGGCCGTGCTGGCCGAGCTGGTCGCGGCCGGCCAGGTGTACCCCTGCTACATGAGCGTGGCCGAACTCGATGCACTGCGCGAGCGGCAGATGGCCGCCAAGCAGAAGCCGCGCTACGACGGCACCTGGCGTCCCGAACCCGGCAAGCAGTTGCCGCCCGTGCCGGCCGACGTGTTGCCGGTGCTGCGCTTCAAGAACCCGCAGAGCGGCGCCGTGGTGTGGGACGACAAGGTCAAGGGCCGCATCGAGATCAGCAACGACGAGCTCGACGACCTGGTGATCGCCCGGCCCGACGGCACGCCGACCTACAACTTCTGCGTCGTCGTCGACGACATCGACATGGCGATCACACATGTGATCCGCGGCGACGACCACGTGAACAACACGCCGCGCCAGATCAACATCTTCAAGGCTCTGGGCAAGGAGCCTCCGGTCTACGGACATCTGCCGACCGTGCTGAACGAGCAGGGCGAGAAGATGAGCAAACGCAACGGCGCCAAGGCCGTCACGCAGTACGCCGTCGAAGGCTTCCTGCCCGATGCGATGGTCAATTACCTCGCGCGCCTGGGCTGGAGCCATGGCGACGACGAGATCTTCAGCCGCCAGCAGTTTCTCGACTGGTTCAACCTCGACCACCTGGGCAAGAGCGCCGCGCAGTTCGACGAGGCCAAGCTGCGCTGGGTCAACGCGCAGCACCTGAAGGCGATGGCCGACGATGCGCTGGCCGCGCTGGTCGACACGCAACTGCAGATGCGCGGTGTGGTCAGCGATGACCGCCTGCCCGCGATCTGCGGACTGTTCAAGGACCGTTGCGACACCACGGTGGCGCTGGCCGAATGGGCGATGGCCTTCTACGGCGATGTGACTCCCAAGGCGGACGAGCGGGCACAGCACGTGACGGATGCCGTCCGCCCTGCGTTGGCCGCGCTGGCTGCGAAGCTGGAGCACACCGCGTGGGACAAGCCATCGATCGCTGCCGCGATCAAGGACGTGCTGGCGGCGCACACGCTGAAGATGCCGCAGTTGGCGATGCCGGTGCGCGTGCTCGTGATGGGCACGGCCCAGACACCGTCGCTGGATGCGGTGCTCGCGCTGTCGTCGAAAAAAGTTGTGCTCGATAGGCTTCAAGCCGCATGAAATTCGGGCTATAATTCGAGGCTCGATGCCTGATTAGGCTGAAGACCGAAAGGTCATCACCAAAAGGGGGTATAGCTCAGCTGGGAGAGCGCTTGCATGGCATGCAAGAGGTCAGCAGTTCGATCCTGCTTACCTCCACCAATGAAGCATCGAGAGTTGGAAGTTCCAAGGTTTTGACCCTATCGTCTAGAGGCCTAGGACATCACCCTTTCACGGTGAGTACCGGGGTTCGAATCCCCGTAGGGTCGCCAAGTTTGTAGCGCTTGGGCAGCGAGCATGAAGATGCGCGAAGCCGAAGCTACCTACCAGGAGTGGTAGTTCAGTTGGTTAGAATACCGGCCTGTCACGCCGGGGGTCGCGGGTTCGAGTCCCGTCCGCTCCGCCAGAAAGAGAAAAGCCGTTGCAAGTCACTGACCTGCGACGGCTTTTTCCATTTCCGCATGCATTTTTTGCTCACGCTGTCGTGACGTGACGTTGTCCTCAGCGCCACCTCGCTCGACGCAACGCGCTCACCCCAACCCGCGAAAGAACCCGTCCACCGCCGCCTGCACCTCCTGCGCCGAATGCCCGGCACCGGGCACGAGGTCGAAGCGGCAGTCGACGCCCGCGTCCAGCAGCAGGCGGTGCAGGAACTGCGCCCGCTCGACCCGCGTGCTGCCGGTGTCGTTCACGCCGTCCATGTACAAGGGGTTGGGCGGCGCGACCAGGATGTCGGTCGCCAGGTCGTCCCCGCCCACCACCACCTGCACTGGCAGCCCGCGCAGGCTGTCGCGGTCGATGTCCCGGCCGAAGCGGGCCACGACGTCGCGCACGCCGACGAACCAGTCGCGGTGCGGATCGAGCGTGTGGACGATGCCAGGCGCGCCGATCGACACGGCGGCCAGGCGTGCGGCGTGCAGGTACATGAAGCGGTGCACGAACTGGCCGCCGCCCGAGAAACCTGCCAGCCACAACCGATCGGCCGGCACGCCGAAGCGCTGCGCCACGGCGTCGACCATGTGCAGCAGGATCAGGTCGTAGCGGATGTCGCGGTACTGCAGAAAGATGTAGTTGTGGGTTTCCTCGTCGTCGGTCACGGCCATCGGGAAGAGTGGCGCCACGACGATGCGACCGGTCTCGTCCGCCAGCCGCTCGAACAGCGCGCGGGCGGTTTCCGGCGCCCGCTCGCTGCCGTGCACGGCGACCAGCAAGCTGAACTCGTCCGCGCGTGCGCGTGTGTAGCTGGCAGGCACGTACACGCCGTACGAGAACCGGCGGTCGGCGCGGCAGGCCTGGAACGCGAAGGCCCCGGTGGTCTGGTCGAGCTGGAATCGCCGTGGGGTCATCGGGCCGGCCTCATTGAGGCTGCGCGCCGGAGCGCTTGACCAGGGCCGCGTGTTTGTCGAGTTCACTCTGGAAGTAGGCGCGGGCCTGGGCGGGCGGCATCATCACCGGGGTCAGGCCCTGTGCGGCGATCGCCTCTTTGACCGCGACTTCGTCCATCGACGCCTTCAGGTCCTCGTAGTACTTCTGCACCAGCGCGGCGGGCGTGCCTTTCGGGGCGATCAGCGCCAGCCACGCGTCGAAGGCGTAGCCGGGCAGGGTCTCGGACATGCTGGGCACATCGGGCAGCGCCGGAGAGCGCTGCGTCGTCGTCAAGCCCAGCGCCCGCAGCTTGCCCATCTTGACCAGCTGCGACACCGACGTCAACGCGAGATAGGCCATCTGCACCTGGCCGCTGATCAGGTCCGTGGTGAGCGAACTCGCGTCCTTGTACGGCACATGCATGGTGCTGACGCCGGCCTCGCTGTCCAGCAGCTCGCCGGCAAGGTGCAGCACCGTGCCGATGCCGAGCGAGCCGTAGTTGAAGGTGCCCGGTGGCTTGGCCTTGATCTGCGCGATGAGCTCGGCCAGGTTCTTCGCGGTGACGGCGGGCGACACCACCAGCACGATGGGCACGACGCCGATCACCGTGATGGGCGTGAAGCTGTGGATCACGTCGTAGGGCAGCGACTTGAACAGGCTCGCGTTCACCACGTGGTTGGACGACACGATCTCCAGCGTCAGCCCGTCGGGCGCGGCACGGGCGACCTGTGCCGTGGCCAGGGTGCCGCCGGCGCCGGGCAGGTTGTCGACGACGACCGGGTGCGACGTGCGTTGCCCGAAGGGCGCGGAGATCACACGCAGATAGGCGTCCATCGCGGACCCGGCAGGCCCCGGCACGACGATGCGGATGGGGCGGTTGCCCTGCGCGAACGACGCGCCGCCGCAGAGGCTGGCCGCCAGGATCAGCGATGCGCGCCGTGTGAGGGAGAAGGTGGACATGCTTGTCTCCGGAGTGTTGGTTTTAAAGTGTGGACATTTATGTTTATATTCTTCGGTAATTTGGTTGTATTTAGGGATAAACACTGATTAGTGTCGACACTTATGTTAAATCGGGTGCGCCACAATGCCCCGATGCCCACAGCGCCGCCCACCGAGCCAACCGACCCGCGCATCGACGACGACATGACCGTCGTGAAGATCTTCGAGTCGCTGCGCGACCGCATCGTCTCGGGTGCCATCGCCCCGGACAGCCTGATCAACTCGGTGGAGATCGCCCAGCGTTTCGGCACCAGCCGCACGCCGGTGCGCGAGGCGCTGATGCTGCTGAGCAAGTACGGGCTGATCACGATGGCGGCGCGCCGGCGGCCGCGCGTGGCGCCGGTGTCGGTGAAGGGCATCCAGGATCTGTACGCGCTGCGCACCGCCTTGCACGCCTACATCTCCGAGGCGATCGTGCGGGGTGCTCCCGACGACGCCCTGCAGGCCTTGCGGCAGGACGCCGCGCAATTGCTGAGCGACTTCGACGACCAGTCGACCGACGCGCACCTGACCTCGGTCGAGGCCTATCTGTCGACCGAAGTGCGGCTGAGCGGCAACGCGGTGGTGCAGGACGTGCTGGAGTCGCTGCAATGGAAGATCAGCTGGTTCCGCCGGGCCGGCTCCATGAGCCGCACGCAGCTGAAGGTGCTGGCGTTCGACCGCGTGCGTGTGGCCGACGCCTACCTCGACCGCGATGCGCGCCTGGCCGAGGCGCTCAACCGGTCGATGCTGAAGAAGGCTGGCGCGTACTGCGAACTCAATTTCGTCGCAGCCCGCGCGGCCGTTGAAGGCGAGCCCGGGCCCGCGTGAACGAGGCGCCCGGGCGGCGGTGGGTCAGGCGGCCGATCGCCGCGCCAGCAGCGCCACCAGCTCGGGCACCATCGCCTGCGGGCCGCCTTCGGCCGTCGCCAGCTCGAACGTGTGCAGCACCGCCTGCGCGATCTCGCGCACGGCACCGGTGTCGCCGGCCATCGCGTTATAGTAGCCCAGATCCTTTTGCGCGTTCGACATCGCGAAGCGCAGGCCCGACGGGTCGTCCGCCAGCAGGAACGGCTTGAGCCGTTCGAGTGCCGCGCTGCCGCCACCACCCTTGGCCAGGATGTCGACGAACACCTCGGCCGCCACGCCCGAGCGCCTGGCGCAGGCCGCGGCTTCGGACAACAGGGCCACGAAGCCCAGCGACACGTAGTTGTGCAGCAGTTTCATCGTGTGGCCGGCGCCCACCGGGCCGGCGTGGGTGATGTTCTCGGCGAAGCAGGCGAGCAGGGGCCGGCACTCGGCGAACAGCGCCGTATCGCCGCCCACCAGCAGGTTGAGCCGGCCTTCGGCGGCTTCCTTCGGCGTGCGGGTCATCGGGGTGTCGAGAAAACGGCCCCCGGCGGCGAGCACGGCCTGTGCCACCCTTTCGGTGGAGGAGGGCACGGCCGTCGAGCAGTCGATCACCACGCTGCCGGCGCGCAGTCCCTTCAGCACGCCGTCGTCGCCAAGCAGCACGGCCTCGACCTGGGGCGTGCCGGTGACGCAGAGGATCACGACGTCCGACTGCGCGGCCAGCGCCTGCGCACTGGTGGCCGTTTTAACGCCCGCAGCGGTCAGCGCGTCCAGCGGCTGGTTGCCGGCGTGCTCGAGCACGGTGAGGGGATAGCCGTGCTTGGCGATGTTGCTGGCGATGCCATGGCCCATCAGGCCGATGCCGATCATGCCGATCTTCTTCATGCGTGTCTCCGCGGAATGGAACCGGTGATCATACAAACGCCGATCACGGGTTCGCCATCATCGTGGCGTAGTTGGTCGCTACCGCCTGCACGAGCGCGGCAAGCAACACGTCGCTGGCACCCGCGCCGTTGGAGATGCGCAGCCCGATCTCGGTGGCGGCGGCCACATGCCACTCGGTGATCTGTTTGGTGCGGTCCATGTCGCGGCTTTGTCGCGCCGTCATTGCAGGTGGGTTGGCCATTTCGTCTCCAGAAGATGAGACGTCCAGTATGACCGTGCTTTGCTGCTTGAAGGTGCCCTCGGATCCTCCAGCCCCATACTCAGCTAAGCGGGTCCAGCGCCTGGCTCAGTTCGGGCAGGCTGCGCTGGATCTCCTCGGCTTCTCCCAGGCAAAGGTACAGCGCTGGCGACGTGTGTGCGATCTCCAGCGTGAAGCCATGCAGCCGACCCATGTGGTCGGACAGATCGAACGCCTTTTCGATCAACTCGGTTTCCAGCGCTTTGCGGGTGCGCTCCCATTCATCTTGGTCCATTGCACGATCCTAGCGTGTCGGGACGCGATTGAAGCGGGCGGGGGCATTTAAGTTGCGATGTGGTTGGCGCGGTCTGGTTCAGCTCAAGCCTTTGGTCCGGCAAGCACCGCGATCCGGGCCGCCATGGCCGCGATGCCCTCGTCTGTCAGCTCATCGCCATGGACCACTTGCCGGCGTTCCCATTCTCGGAAGTAGCTGCGCTGCGAACGGGCATACGCGGGGTCGTAGTGCTTCGTCGCCAGTTCGCTGAACAGATCCGGCAATTCGCCTGCCAGTGCCATGGCCTGCCAAGCAGCGATGGTGGTCTTGCCGTGCAGGGGTTTGAGTGGCGCCAATTGGTCGGCCAGCCACTGTGGTTTGTCCCCCAGGTACGCATAGTCGCGCAGCAGGTAATCCAGCCGGGCGGACTGCGGAACCTGCAACTCGACCAGTGGCGCAGCCCGCACGCGTTCCGCCAGCGGGATCGGCACATTGAGCCGGCCGATGCGTCGACCCTCGCCTTCCACGAACACAGGTCGGGTCATGTCGAAGCGCTCGATGGCCGAGGCGATGGCGGTCTCGAATGCGGTTTGGGACGGCTGCGGCGTGTCGGGCAGCTCGCCGAGCAGCGAGCCTTTGTGACGGGCCAGCGCTTCGAGGTCCAGCATCTGATGGCCCTGCGCCGCCAGGGCGTGCAGGACGCGTGTCTTTGCACTGCCTGTCGCACCGCACACCACGACCAGCGGCAACTGCGGCGCCATGACCTCCAGGGTGTCGATCACATGACGGCGCCAGGCCTTGTATCCGCCGGCAAGTTGTTGCGCATCCCAGCCGACCAGCCTCAGCCATGTCGTCATGGAGCCGCTGCGCAAGCCGCCGCGCCAACAATAGACCAGTGGCCTCCAGCGAGGGGGCTTGTCCGCGAATTGTTCGCGCAGATGCTTGGCCAGGTTGGCGGCCACCATCGCGCCGCCCAGCCGTCGGGCCTCGAAAGCCCCGGTCTGGACGTAAAGCGTGCCGACGATCCGACGCTCTTCGTCGTCGAGCACCGGGCAGTTGATGGCACCGGGGATGTGGTCACGCGCGTATTCGGCGGGCGAGCGAGCGTCGATGATCACGTCGTAGGCGTGACGGTTGGCGACCCGCACCGTCTGCGTCACGCGGTCACCGCAAGACCGACGCTCCCGGCCTCCATGCGGCCAATCACGGCCGCGTGTTCGAAGCCCTGCGCGTGGAAGATCCGCAGCACATCGTCCACCGCCTCCGCGGCGCAACTGACCAGCAGGCCGCCGCTCGTCTGCGGATCGGTCAGCAGAGCCTGCGCCAACGGGGGCAGACCCGGGGCCAGCTCGACCTCGGCACCGTAGCCGTCCCAGTTGCGGGCAGAAGCGCCGGTGATGCACCCTGCGGCCGCCAGCTCTGCGACTTCAGGCAACCAGGGCAGTCTGGGCCAGTCCAGAACGGCGCGCAGGCTCGATCCGCGTGCCAGTTCGAGGGTGTGGCCCGCGATGCCGAAACCCGTGATGTCGGTCAGCGCATGCACGCCGGGCAGATCGGCCAGGGCCATGCCTGGCGTGTTGAGACGGGTGGTGGTGGCGATCAGGCGTTCGTACCCCTCTGCGCCGAGCTGTGCCTTCTTGAGCGCGGCCGACAGCACGCCGACGCCAAGCGGCTTGCCCAGAACCAGCACATCGCCTGCCTTCGCGTCGCGATTGCGGCGAACCTTCGAAGGATGGACGAGGCCCATGACCACCAGCCCATAGATGGGCTCGACGGAGTCGATGGTGTGGCCACCCGCAATGGGAATGCCGGCAGCGCGACAGACCGATTGACCTCCGGCGACGACGCGTCCGATGACATCGACAGGCAACTGGTTGACGGGCATCGCAACGAGGGCGAGCGCCATGATGGGCTTTCCGCCCATGGCATAGACATCGCTGATGGCGTTGGTGGCCGCGATGCGTCCGAACTCGAACGGATCGTCCACGATGGGCATGAAGAAGTCGGTGGTGGCGACCAGAGCCTGCTCGTCGTTCAGCAGGTAGACGGCCGCGTCGTCGGCGGTCTCGATGCCCACGAGCAGTTCCGGGGGAATGAACCCTGCTCCAGCGCCCTTCAGAATCTGCGACAGCACGCCCGGCGCAATCTTGCAGCCACAACCGCCCCCGTGCGAAAAACTCGTGAGCCGCAACGTGGGAGGGACCAGGGGGACCGGGGGAGTAGCAATGGCAGTCATGGGCGGGTGGACTCGGAGTCTCGTGGACACCAAGAATACCGCGCCGGCAGGTTGCGGAATTGTTTCGCTACCGACCGCTCGATGCCTTTCACTGGCTGCTGCCGCATCGACAACCGTCTGGCATCGCCAACGCCCAGGGCGTCGACTTCGATCTGGCGGAAGCGGTGAGATTCGAACTCACGGATGTCGTAAGACATCGCCGGTTTTCAAGACCGGTGCATTCAACCGCTCTGCCACGCTTCCAACGCTGGGCATTCTAGCCGCTGCCAACGGCGCGGCGGCTGGCTCAGGCGGCTTGCAGCATGCCCTTGGTCTCGATGAAGCGCACCACCTCGGCAAGGCCGGTGTGGGTCTTCAGGTTGGTCATCACGAAGGGCTTGAGCACGCCCTGCGCGTTGGTGCGCATGCGGGTCGTGTCGGCCTCCATCACGCCCAGGTCGGCGCCGACGTAGGGCGCGAGGTCGGTCTTGTTGATGACGAACAGGTCGCTCTTGGTGATGCCGGGGCCGCCCTTGCGCGGGATCTTCTCGCCGGCGGCGACGTCGATCACGTAGATCGTCAGGTCGCTCAGCTCGGGGCTGAAGGTCGCGGCCAGGTTGTCGCCGCCGCTCTCGACGAACACCACGTCGGCGTCGGGAAAGTCCTCCAGCATGCGGTCGATCGCCTCGAGGTTGATCGACGCGTCTTCGCGGATCGCGGTGTGCGGGCAGCCGCCGGTCTCCACACCCATGATGCGTTCGGCGGCCAGCGCGCCGCTGACGGTCAGCAGGCGCTGGTCTTCCTTGGTGTAGATGTCGTTGGTGATGGCGACCAGGTCGTAGCGTTCGCGCATCGCCTTGCACAGCATCTCCAAGAGCGTGGTCTTGCCGGACCCGACGGGGCCGCCGATGCCCACACGCAGCGGGGGCAGCTTCTTGGTGCGGTTGGCGATGTGGTGCATGGAAGACATGGTGTGGCTCAGTGGGGTGAAGGTCAGGAGCGAAAGAGTCGCGAGTATTGGGTTTCGTGCCGCGACGACAGGATGGCCAGCATCGGCGAGAACGCCTGGCGGGCGCTGTCGGGCAGCGCCATCGCATGGGCCACGGCGGCAGGGATCTCGTGCGCCAGCCGCGCCAGGATGCGCTGGCCGGCGCTCTGGCCCAGCGGCACCGACTTGATGGCCGACTGCACCATGTTCTCGGCCCAGCCGAAGGCAAAGGCCAGCAGCCCGTCGCGCAGCGGCGCCTGCGTGGCCGACAGCGCCAGCGCGAAGGCGACGGGATAGGTGGGTTGCATCTGCGCGCAGGCGTCGATCTGGTCGGGGCGCGCGCTGTCGTGGTTGCGCAGCCATTCGAGCAGCGAGCGGCCCATCTGCTCGCTCTGCTGGCGCAGCTCGGCGGTCTCCCGGGTCTGCAATACCCAGGCGTTGAGCGACTGCAGGTCGGCGAGGTCGTGCCGGCGCCAGGCCAGCACGGCCTTGGCGGCGACGGCGAGATCGCCACGCGCCTGCGTGAGCTGCAGTTGCCCGGCGAGCCAATCGGCGGCGGAGCCTTCGTCGTGCACCAGGCCGGCGTCGACCGCGGCTTCCAGGCCTTCCGAATACGAGAAGCCGCCCACCGGCAAGGCGGGCGAGGCCAGCCAGATCAGCTGCAGCAGGCTGGGAGCGGGCAGTGCGGTGGCGGTCGGGCCGGGCAGGGCGCGTGCCCGCACGGCGCGGGCAGGCTGGGCGCGCCTAGCGCGCCGGGTGATCGTGACCATGCCCGTGCCCTGAGTGGCCGTGTTCGTGGTCGTGCGCGGCGTGGTCATGGCCGTGCGCGGTGCCATGGTCATGTCCGTGATCGTGATCGTGATCGTGGTCATGGCCATGGGCGTGGTCGTGTCCATGCCCTGCATGGCTGTGCCCATGGCCTTGCGCTCCATAAGCCCCGCCCTCGGGTTCGAACGCCAGGCTGGCCTCGCGCACGATCAAATGCTGCGAGCGCAGCATGTCGGCCAGCACGTGGTCGGGCTCGATCTTCAGGTGGTCGGGCTGCAGCTCGATCGGCACATGCCGATTGCCCAGGTGATAGGCCGCGCGCGTCAGGTCGAACGGCGTGCCGTGCTGGGGGCAATGGGTGATCACCAGCACCGGCTGCGGCGCGGCGATGACCTTGATGAACGATCCGTCCTCGGCCAGCAGCACGTCGCCACCACGCACCAGCGTGCCGCGCGGCAGGAACACGCCGATGTGCCGGCCCTGCGAGTCGGTGGCGTCGAAGCGGCTCTTCTGGCGCACGTCCCAGTCGAGCTCGACGGTGGCGGCGCGCTTGACCAGCACCGGGGCCAGACCGCGGCCCTGTGCAATGTGTTTGGAGATCTGCAGCATCGGGACGGTCAGAACAGGAAGTAGCGTTGCGTCATCGGCAGGCTCTTGGCCGGCTCGCAGGTCAGCAGCTGGCCATCGGCACGCACCGCATAGGTCTGCGCATCGATCTCCATCTTCGGCGTGTAGCCGTTGTGGATCAGGTCCTTCTTGCGGATGCCTCGGATGTTCTTCACCGCGCTGAGGTTCTTCGCCAGGCCGAAGCGCTCCTGGATGCCGGCCTGCAGCCCGGCCTGCGACACGAAGGTCAGCGAGCCCTTGGCGATGGCGCCGCCGAAGGCGCCGAACATCGGCCGGTAGTGCACCGGCTGCGGCGTGGGGATCGACGCGTTCGGGTCGCCCATGGCCGCCAGCGCGATGAAACCCCCCTTCAGCACCAGCGCCGGCTTCACGCCAAAGAACGCCGGTTTCCACACCACCAGATCGGCCCACTTGCCGACCTCGATGCTGCCCACCTCGTGGCTGATGCCGTGGGCGATGGCGGGGTTGACCGTGTACTTGGCCACGTAGCGCTTGACGCGGAAGTTGTCGTTGCGCGCGCTGTCCTCGGGCAGCGCGCCGCGCTGCACCTTCATCTTGTGCGCGGCCTGCCAGGTGCGGATGATGACCTCGCCCACACGGCCCATGGCCTGGCTGTCGGAGCTCATCATGCTGATCGCGCCCAGGTCGTGCAGCACGTCTTCGGCGGCAATCGTCTCCTTGCGGATGCGCGATTCGGCGAACGCCAGGTCTTCGGCGATGCCGGCGTCCAGGTGGTGGCAGACCATCAGCATGTCGACGTGTTCGTCGAGCGTGTTGACGGTGTAGGGCATCGTCGGGTTGGTCGACGACGGCAGGAAGTTGGCTTCGCCCACCACGCGCAGGATGTCGGGCGCATGCCCGCCGCCGGCGCCTTCGGTGTGGAACGCGCAGAGCGATCGGCCCTTGGTCGCGGCGATCGTGTCTTCGACGAAGCCCGATTCGTTCAGCGTGTCGGAGTGGATCGCCACCTGCGTGTCGGTCAGCTCGGCCACGTCCAGGCAGTTGCTGATGGCCGCCGGTGTCGTGCCCCAGTCCTCGTGCAGCTTCAGGCCGATGATGCCGGCGTTGATCTGCTCGTGCAGCGCCGCCGGCAGGCTGGCGTTGCCCTTGCCGAGAAAGCCCAGGTTCATCGGGAACGCATCGGCCGCCTGCAGCATGCGTTCGATGTTCCAGGGGCCTGGCGTGCAGGTGGTGGCGAAGGTGCCGGTGGCCGGCCCCGTGCCGCCGCCCAGCATCGTGGTCACGCCGGAGGCCAGCGCTTCGTCGATCTGCTGCGGGCAGATGAAGTGGATGTGGCTGTCGATGCCGCCGGCGGTGACGATGTTGCCCTCGCACGAGATCACCTCGGTGCCCGGGCCGATGATGATGTCCACGCCGCTCTGCACATCGGGGTTGCCGGCCTTGCCGATCGCGACGATGCGCCCGCCCTTCAGGCCGATGTCGGCCTTGACGATGCCCCAGTGGTCGACGATCAGCGCATTGGTCATCACGCAGTCGACGGCGCCACCGGCCGTCGGGCCGCTCCCTGCGCCATCACGCGTCCGCTGCGACTGCGCCATGCCGTCACGGATCGTCTTGCCGCCGCCGAACTTGACCTCTTCACCGTAGCTGCCGGCGCGCAGCGTGTAGTCGGCCTCGACCTCGATCAGCAGATCGGTATCGGCCAGCCGCACGCGGTCTCCGACAGTCGGGCCGAAGATCTCGGCGTAAGCGCGTCTTCCAATGCTGGCCATCAGAGTTTTCCTTGCGTCAGTCCGCGAAAGCCGTAGACCGTGCGGTCGCCGGCGTAATCGACCAGTTCGACCGTGCGCTGCTGTCCGGGCTCGAAGCGCACCGCCGTGCCCGATGCGATGTTGAGCCGCATCCCCTGCGCGGCCGCGCGGTCGAAGCCCAGGGCGCCGTTGGTCTCGGCAAAGTGGTAGTGCGAGCCGACCTGGATCGGCCGCTCCGCGGTGTTCTGCACCACCAGCGTCAACGTGCGCCGGCCGGTGTTGAGGGCGTGGTCGCCGTCGTCGGTAAAAAGTTCGCCGGGGATCATGGTCGTCGCCTCAGGCCAGGGAGGCGAGCAGCGACACGCCGAACAGCGCCACCGCTGCACCGGCCAGGCGCGGCAGCCAGGCCCCGCGGTCCCGCAACATCCAGCCGCCCGCGATGCCCGCGGCATGCAGCGCCAGCGTGGCCGCGACCATGCCTGCCAGCGCGGCCAGGGCACCGGCACCACCGGCCAGTTCGCTGCCATGCGCCAGCCCGTGGAACAGCGCGAACACGCCGACCAGGGCGCCAGCCACCACGGCTGGCAGGCGCAGCCGCGTCGCCACCAGCAGCCCGGTCGCGAGCAGCGACGCGGCGATCATCGGCTCGACCGCCGGCAACTGCACGCCCGCCATGCCGAGCAAGGCACCCACCAGCAGCATTGCCGCGAACGCCAGCGGCGCCCATGCCGCATCACGTGCCTGACGCGCACTCAGAGCGCTCCACAACCCCACGGCCACCATCGCCGCCAGGTGGTCGAGCCCGGTGAACGGGTGCACGAAGCCCTGCAGGAAGTCGGCATGCACGTGCGGCGTGCCATCGGCATGGGCCAGCGCCGCCAGCGGCAGGGCAACAACGGACAGGGTCGCAACGGTGCGAAATGGAATGCGCATGGACAGGGTCTCCAAGGGGTTCAGAACGGATGGGTCACGCGACGCAGCTGGCGCGAAGACTTTGGGTCACAGTATGGGTTGGTGCACCGTGACGAGTTTGGTGCCGTCAGGGAAGGACGCTTCGACCTGGATGTCCGGGATCATCTCGGCGATGCCGTCCATCACGTCGGCGCGGGTCAGCACGCTGCGGCCTTCGCTCATCAGCTGCGCCACGGTCTTGCCGTCGCGGGCGCCTTCCATCACCGCGGCGCTGATCAGCGCGACGGCCTCCGGGTAGTTGAGCTTCAAGCCACGCGCCTTGCGCCGTTCGGCCAGCAGTGCTGCCGTGAAGATCAGCAGCTTGTCTTTCTCTCTGGGTGTCAGTTCCAAGCGGTCACCTGCGTTTTCTGGTCGGAACATTATTGAGCAATACCCGTGCCGCGGCCATACGGCGCAAGGCGGATGGCATGAAAGCTGCGCGGGACCACGGGGTGAACGACAGCACTCCCCCGATCGACCCCGCCGAGGCGGCCCGCCGCCAGGCGCTGGACGATGCACCGCAGCGCATCGTCAAGGTGCGGCGCGACTACAACAGCTGGGTCGCGCGCGAGACGATGGAAGACTACGCGCTGCGCTTCACGCCGCAGCGCTTTCGCAAATGGTCGGAATGGCGGGTCGCCAACACGGCGTTCGGCGCGGCCTCGTTCCTGATCCTCGAAGCCGTGGGCGCCACGCTGCTGGTGCAGTACGGCTTCGTCAACGCGTTCTGGGCCATCCTCACCACCGGGCTCATCATCTTCCTGGCCGGCCTGCCGATCAGCATCTACGCTGCGCGCTACGGCCTCGACATGGACCTGCTGACCCGTGGCGCGGGCTTCGGCTACATCGGCTCCACGCTGACCTCGTTGATCTACGCCAGCTTCACCTTCATCTTCTTTGCGCTCGAAGCTGCGGTGATGGCCTATGCGCTGGAACTGGCGCTGGGCATTCCGCCGACCTGGGGTTACCTGGTCTGCGCGCTGGTGGTGATTCCGCTGGTGACGCACGGTGTCTCGGCCATCAGCCGGCTGCAGGTCTGGACGCAGCCGCTATGGCTGGTGATGCTGGTCGTGCCCTTCATCTATGTGCTGGCGCGCGATCCTGGTGCGTTTTCAGGCGTCACGCACTACATCGGTGAGAAAGGCGGCGGTGCAGGCTTCAGTTTGCACCTTTTTGGTTCAGCCTTGACCGTCGGCATCGCGCTGATCACCCAAATGGGGGAGCAGGCCGACTACCTGCGCTTCATGCCGGTCCACACGCCGCAGACGCACAGGCGCTGGTGGTTCAGTGTGCTGGCCGGTGGCCCGGGCTGGGTGGTGCTGGGCGTCGTCAAGATGCTGGGCGGGGCGCTGCTGGCCTACCTGGCCATCACGCACATGGTGCCGCCCGACCGCGCGGTCGACCCGAACCAGATGTACCTGGCGGCCTACGAATACGTGTTCCCCAACTACGGCTGGGCGGTGGCCGCCACGGCCATCTTCGTCGTGATCTCGCAGCTGAAGATCAACGTGACCAACGCCTACGCCGGTTCGCTGGCCTGGTCCAACTTCTTCTCGCGCATCACGCACAGCCATCCGGGGCGGGTGGTCTGGGTCGTGTTCAACACGCTGATCGCCTTCATGCTGATGGAGATGAACGTGTTCCAGGCGCTGGGCGACGTGCTGGGCCTGTACTCCAACCTGGCCATCGCCTGGATCATGGCGGTGGTGGCCGACCTGGTCATCAACAAGCCGCTGGGCCTGTCGCCCAAGGGCATCGAGTTCAAGCGTGCGCACCTGTACGACATCAACCCGGTCGGCGTGGGCGCGATGGCGCTGGCCTCGCTGCTGTCGATCACCGCCTACCTGGGGCTGTTCGGCCCGACGGCGCAGGCGTTCTCGGCCGTCATCGCGCTGGGCACGGCCTTCGTCACGTCGCCGCTGCTGGCCTGGGCCACCAAGGGCCGCTACTACATCGCACGCGCGCCCGACCCGGCGCTGGCCGCCGCCGGCGACTACCAGCGGCTGCGGCCGCAGCGCTGCGTGATCTGCGAGCGCGAGTACGAAGGCCCCGACATGGCGCACTGCCCGGCCTACCAGGGGCCGATCTGCTCGTTGTGCTGCACGCTCGACGCGCGTTGCGGCGACCTGTGCAAACCGCGCGCGAGCCTGTCGTGGCAATGGTCGGCCGCGCTGCGCTGGCTGCTGCCCAAGCGCATCTGGCCGTTCCTCGACACGGGCCTCGGCCACTTCCTGTTGCTGATGCTGATCGTCGTGCCGCTGCTGGCCACCGTGTTCGGCCTGCTCTACAGCCAGGAGACCACGGCGCTCGGCAACGAGCTGGCCTCGCTGAAGACGGCCGAGGACGCGCTGCAGTCCGGCTTTCTGAAGGCCTACATGGCGCTGCTGGTCATCGCCGGCATCGTCGCGTGGTGGCTGGTGCTGGCGCACAAGAGCCGGCAGGTGGCGCAGGAAGAATCGAACCGGCAGACGCATCTGCTGATGCGCGAGATCGAGTCGCACCGCCAGACCGACGAGGCGCTGCAGAGCGCGCGCCTGGTGGCCGAGCGCGCGCGCCAGCAGGCCGACCAGGCCAACCAGGCCAAGAGCCGCTACATCAGCGCCATCAGCCACGAGCTGCGCACGCCGCTCAACAGCATCCTCGGGTACGCCCAGCTGATGGGCGAGGACGCCGCCGTGCCGCCGCACCGCAAGCACGCGGTGCACGTGATCCGCCGTGGCGGCGAGCATCTGCTGTCGCTGATCGACGGCACGCTCGACATCGCCCGCATCGAGTCCGGCAAACTCACGCTGAACATCCGGCCGATGCAGTTCGCCGACGCGGTGCACGAGGTCGCCGGCATGTTCGAGCTGCAGGCCGCCGGCAAAGGGCTCGACTTCCATTTCGAGGCCGAAGGCACGCTGCCCGAGATGGTGCGCGCCGACGAGAAGCGCCTGCGCCAGATCCTGATCAACCTGCTGGGCAACGCGATCAAGTTCACCGCCTCCGGCCATGTGACCTTCCGCGTGCGGTATGCGCGCGAGATGGCTGGCCTGGAGATGGAGGACACCGGCCCGGGCCTGTCGGCCGAAGAGCTGGAGCGCATCTTCGAGCCGTTCGCGCGCGCGGCCACGCCGGGGCCATCGGCACCCGGCGCCGGCCTGGGGCTCACCATCGCGAAGATGCTGACCGACCTGATGGGCGGCGAACTCACGGCGCGCAGCACGCCGGGCGTAGGCTCGGTGTTCCGCGTCAAGCTGTTCCTGCCCGAGATGCGTTCCAGCGGCCCGGCCGTGCCCAAGCCGCTTCCGGCCGCGCCGCGCCGCGCCTACGCCGGGCCGCGCCGGCGCGTGCTGGTGGTCGACAACGAAGAGGCCGACCGCGAGCTGCTGGTCAACCTGCTGGAGCCGCTGGGCTTCGAGCTGCGCACGGCGGCCAGCGGCCACGACTGCCTGGACCTGCTGGTGGCCGGCTACCGCCCCGACGCGATCCTGATGGACCTGGCGATGCCCGGCATCGACGGCTGGGAGACCATCCGCCGGCTGCAGCAGCTGCAGCAGATCGCGCCGCGCGTTGCCATCGTCTCGGCCAACGCTTTCGACAAGGGGCTGGAGAACGACGTCGGCATCCGGCCCGAGGACTTCATCGTCAAGCCGGTGCGCCATTCCGAGCTGCTCGACTGGCTGGGCCGGCAGCTGCAGCTGACCTGGCTCGAGGTGGCGCCGCCGCCCGGCGAGCAGGCCACGCTGCTGGCAACGGCGCCGGTGCTGGTCTACCCCGGCGTGGCGCGGCTGGAGGCCCTGCACAAGGTCGTGGGCCTGGGCTTTTACCGCGGTATCGTCAACGCGCTCGACGAGATCGAGCGGGCCGAACCCGACTGCGCGGTGTTCGTCGTGAAGATGCGCGAACTGGCCCGACAATTCCAGTTCGAGGCCATGGGCCGACTCCTGACACAAGCCTTCGATGCATCCCGATCCACTTGACCAGACGCTCGACCGCGCCAACAGCGACCTGGTGCTCATCGTCGACGACGTGCCCGACAACCTGTCGGTGCTGCACGATGCGCTCGACGAGTCGGGCTACACCGTGCTGGTGGCGACGGGCGGCGAGATGGCGCTGCAGCGCGCGGCGCAGGCGCTGCCCGACATCGTGCTGCTCGATGCGATGATGCCCGGCATGGACGGCTTCGAGGTGGCGCGCCGGCTGAAGGCCACGCCCGCGACCGCGCACATCCCCATCATCTTCATGACCGGCCTGACCGAGACCGAGCACCTGGTGGCCGCGCTCGAATCCGGCGGGGTCGACTACGTCACCAAGCCGATCAAGCCCAAGGAAGTGCTGGCCCGCATGGGCGTGCACCTGCAGGGCGCGCGCGAGCGGCGGCAGGAGGTGCGGCAGGCCGGGCAGGCGCGCAACGCGCTGGACGCGTTCGGCTACGCCAGCATCACGGTGCGGGTGAGCGACGGCCGGCTGATGTGGCAGACGGCGCTGGCGCGCGACCTGCTGCTGCGTTACTACGGTACCGAGGCCTCGGGCCTGCAGAACCTCGCGCCACCGGCCGTGGTCGACTGGCTACGCTTGCACCTGGCCGACGCCGAACGGCAGATCGAGCCGCCACGGCTGCGCATCGAGCAGGGCGCGCGCGCGCTGAGCTTTCGTCTGCACCAGCAGACCGGCGACAGCGAGGGCGGCGGCGACTGGTTGATCGTGATGCACGAGGAGTCCGACGCCGCGGTGATCGAGGCGATGAGCCTGAGCTTTCGGCTCACCGCGCGCGAGGCCGAGGTGTTGTACTGGGTGGTCAAGGGCAAGACCAACCGCGACATCGGCGACATCCTCGGCGCCAGCCCCGCGACGGTGAAGAAGCACCTGGAACGGGTCTACGTGAAGATGGGCGTGGAGACCCGCACGGCCGCCGCCGCGATGGCGATGAACCGCATCCGGCAACTGCATCCGCAGTTCCAGGGCTGAGCCCTCGACGTATCGAACGCTCGGTCGCCGGACCCATACGCCACCCGGCGTATTCCAGCTCTGCAGGGTTCTCCCTAGGATGCGTCTGTCCGCACTGCATTCCGAACGGTTGTAGGACGGAGCCGCAAAACCACCACCCGGAGAACCAAGATGCAACGTCGATTTACCCTGAAGGCGGTCACCGCCGCCGTCGCCCTGGCAGGCATTTCCGCACTGCCCGCGTACGCCCAATCCAAGGACCCGATCAAGGTCGGCATCCTGCACAGCCTGTCGGGCACGATGGCGATCTCCGAAACCGTGTTGAAGGACACCGTGTTGATGGCGATCGACGAGATCAACGCCAAGGGTGGCGTGATGGGCCGCAAGCTCGAACCCGTGATCGTCGACCCGGCCTCCAACTGGCCGCTGTTCGCCGAAAAGACCAAGCAGCTGCTGGGTCAGGACAAGGTCTCCGTGATCTTCGGCTGCTGGACCTCGGTGTCGCGCAAGTCGGTGCTGCCGGTCGTTGAAGAAATGAACGGCCTGCTGTTCTACCCCGTGCAGTACGAAGGCGAAGAACTGTCGAAGAACGTGTTCTACACCGGTGCCGCCCCGAACCAGCAAGCCATCCCTGCCGTCGACTACCTGATGAGCAAGGAAGGCGGCGCTGCCAAGCGCTGGGTGCTGCTCGGTACCGACTACGTGTACCCCCGCACGACCAACAAGATCCTGCGCGCCTACCTGAAGAGCAAGGGCGTGAAGGAATCGGACATCGACGAGAAGTACACCCCGTTCGGCCACAGCGATTACCAGACCATCGTGGCCGACGTGAAGAAGTTCTCCGCTGGCGGCAAGACGGCCGTGGTGTCGACCATCAACGGCGACTCCAACGTGCCGTTCTACAAGGAACTGGGCAACGCCGGCCTCAAGGCCAAGGACGTGCCGGTCGTGGCCTTCTCGGTCGGTGAAGAAGAACTGCGCGGCGTGGACACCAAGCCGCTGGTGGGCCACCTGGCCGCCTGGAACTACTTCATGTCGATCAAGAACCCGGCCAACACCGAGTTCATCAAGAAGTGGAGCGCCTACGCCAAGGAGAAGAAGATCGCCGGCCACATGGACAAGCCGCTGACCAACGATCCGATGGAAGCCACCTACATCGGCATCAACATGTGGAAGCAGGCCGTCGAGAAGGCCAAGTCGACCGACACCGACAAGGTGATCGCGGCGATGGCCGGCCAGACCTTCAAGGCACCGTCGGGCATCGTCTCGAAGATGGACGAGAAGAACCACCACCTGCACAAGAGCGTGTTCATCGGCGAAATCAAGGCCGACGGCCAGTTCAACGTGGTGTGGAAGACGCCCGGCCCGGTCAAGGCCAAGCCGTGGAGCCCGTACATCGAAGGCAACGACAAGAAGAAGGACGAGCCCGAGAAGAAGTAAGGCTCGCCCCCAGTCTGCGCGCACTGCGTGTCGCTTCGCCAACCCCCTGCCGGGGGCAACACCAGCGGCCCGGCGAAGCCGGTTCCGCGGTGTTTCTCGAAGGGTCCTCCTCGCACGCCGCGCTCCGGGCGGCGGCTTGGAGCGCGGCCTCGACCTTTGGACATCTCATGCGTGCTCTGATTCTCATATTCCTGTTTTGTACTACCGGCTGGGCCCATGCGCTGACCTCGGCCGAGGCGCTGGCGATTGCCGCCGGCGAGAGCGATGCCCGCATCGCCGCGCTGAACAAGGCGATGCAGAACGCCGACGACAAGACGGCCGCCTTCATCCAGGCGCTGTCCGACGATGCGGTGAAGGTCGCCAAGGACCGCGCCATCGTCATCAAGGACGACAAGGGCTACGACCCGGTCACCGGCGCGGAAGTCCCGGTGCCGGAGGATGCGGAAGACGTCGTCAACAACAACCTGATGCGCAGTGAGCTCGCCAGCGCCATGGCGGCACTGAAGCTGACCAGCCCCGACGCCAAGGTGCGTGCCGAAGCGGCCGCATTGTTGGTCAAGGACCCGGCAGAGTCCCGGTTGCCCATCATCGAGAAAGCGCTGGCCGCCGAGACCGATGCCTCCATCAAGGCGCAGCTGGAACTGGCCCGTTCGGCCACGCTGCTCGGCAGCGCCGACAAGGCCAAGCGGCTGGAGGCCGCCAAGACATTGGGATCCAGCCGCAGCCCCGACACCAAGCTGCTGCTGAACGAACGCCTGAAGGAAGAGACCGAGGCCGACGTCAAGAAGCAGATCGAGGCCTCGATCAGCGCCATCAACGACACCCTGGTCTGGGGCGAGCGCCTGGGCCAGGCCTTCACCGGCATCAGCCTGGGCTCGATCCTGTTGCTGGTGGCATTGGGCCTGGCCATCACCTACGGGCTGATGGGCGTGATCAATATGGCCCACGGCGAGCTGATGATGATCGGCGCCTACGCCGCCTACGTGATGCAGGGCGTGTTCCAGAAATTCCTGCCGGGCGCGTTCGACTGGTACCTGGTGGCGGCGATTCCCGTGTCGTTCCTGGCCTCGGCGCTGGTTGGCGCGGCGCTGGAGCGCAGCGTGATCCGCTTCCTCTACGGCCGCCCGCTCGAGACCCTGCTGGCCACCTGGGGCATCAGCCTGATGTTGCAGCAGCTGGTGCGGTCGATCTTCGGCGCGCAGAACGTGGGCGTGGAGAACCCGGTGTGGATGAGCGGTGGCATCCAGGTGCTGCCCAACCTGATCCTGCCGTGGAACCGCGTGTGCATCATCGTCTTCGCCGTGCTGGTGCTGCTGGCCATGGGCTACCTGATCGGCAAGACGCGGCTCGGCCTGTTCGTGCGCGGCGTCACGCAGAACCGGCCCATCGCCTCGTGCATGGGCGTGAACACCGCGCGCATCGACACCTATGCGTTCGCACTCGGTTCCGGCATCGCGGGCCTGGCAGGCTGCGCGCTGAGCCAGGTCGGCAACGTGGGGCCCGATCTGGGGCAGGGCTACATCGTCGACTCGTTCATGGTGGTCGTGGTCGGTGGCGTCGGCCAGCTGGCCGGCACCGTCTACGCCGCGATGGGCCTGGGCATCCTGAACAAGCTGTTCGAGGGCTGGGCCGGCGCCGTGCTGGCGAAGATCGCCGTCCTCGTGCTCATCATCATCTTCATCCAGAAGCGCCCGCAAGGCATCTTCGCGATGAAGGGCCGCAGCGCCGAGGCTTGAACATGAGCAACACCATGAGCACCATCGAACAATCCATGCGCGCCGAAGCCGGCGTGGAGACGGCACCGGCGGCACCTGTCCGCGTCGAGCGCCCCGCGGGCGTGACGCTGGAGGCCGCACGCGCCAGCCTGCCACCGCGTGCGCCGCTGCTGTCGGGCAAGGGCTGGACGGCGTTCTTCGTCGCGCTGATCGTCGTCTGTGCGGTCGCGCCGCTGATGAACCTGGTGGCCGCGCCCGGCAGCCTGTTCCACATGAGCGACTACGCGGTGGCGCTGGTCGGCAAGATCATGTGCTACGCGATCGCCGCGCTGGCGATGGACCTGATCTGGGGCTACACCGGCATCCTGTCGCTGGGCCACGGCCTGTTCTTCGCGCTGGGCGGCTACGCGATGGGCATGTACCTGATGCGCCAGATCGGCCTGGACGGCAACTACAAGAGCCCGCTGCCCGACTTCATGGTGTTCCTCGACTGGAAGACCTTGCCCTGGCACTGGACCTTCAGCGACTCGTTCCTCTTCCAGATGCTCATGGTGGTGGCCGCGCCCGGCCTGCTGGCCTTCGTGTTCGGCTACTTCGCCTTCCGCTCGCGCATCAAGGGCGTGTACTTCTCGATCATCACGCAGGCGATGACCTTCGCCGCGATGCTGCTGTTCTTCCGCAACGAGACCGGCTTCGGCGGCAACAATGGCTTCACCGACTTCAAGCGCATCCTCGACATCCCCGTCGCCACGCCGACGATGCGCATGTCGCTGTTCGTGATCACCGGCCTCACGCTGCTGGGCTTCTTCCTGTTCGCGCGCTGGCTGGTGCAGAGCAAGTTCGGCCGCGTGCTGCAGGCGATCCGCGACGCCGAAAGCCGCGTCATGTTCTCGGGCTACAACCCGGTCACCTACAAGCTGACCATCTGGACCATCTCGGCCATGATGTGCGGCGTGGCCGGCGCCTTGTATGTGCCACAGGTGGGCATCATCAACCCGGGCGAGATGAGCCCGCCCAACTCCATCGAGATCGCCATCTGGGCGGCCGTGGGCGGGCGCGCCAGCCTGATCGGGCCGATCGCAGGAGCCTTCATCGTCAACGGCGCCAAGAGCTGGTTCACCGTGGCGTTCCCTGAATACTGGCTCTACTTCCTGGGTGCCATCTTCATCGGCGTCACGCTGTGGCTGCCACAGGGCGTGGTGGGGCTGGTGCGCAAGCTGGCGGGCAAGAACAAGGAGGAGCGCGCATGACGCCGGACCTGATGGACGAGGGCGCCCGGCGGCTGGAACGCACCCCGGCGCCGGAGGCTGGCAAGACCGAGTCGGGCGGCCGCGCGGCCGGCTTCTCGCGCATTGCCACGCCGAGCCAGGTGGACGTGACGCACGGCCGCATCCTCTACCTGGAGGACGTGCACCGTTCCTTCGACGGCTTCAAGGCCATCAACGGCCTGTCCCTGGACATCGCGCCGGGCGAGCTGCGCTGCATCATCGGGCCCAACGGCGCCGGCAAGACCACGATGATGGACATCATCACGGGCAAGACGCGGCCGGACAAGGGCACCGTGTTCTTCGGCAGCACCATCGACCTGCTGCGCCACACCGAGCCGGAGATCGCGCAGCTCGGCATCGGCCGCAAGTTCCAGAAGCCCACCGTGTTCGAGCATCTGACGGTGTTCGAGAACCTGGAGCTGGCACTGGCCACCGACAAGGGCGTGAAGTCGTCCATGCTGTTCCGGCTGGACTCGCGCCAGAGCGACCGCCTGGCCGAGATCCTGCACACCATCCACCTGGCCGACAGCGTGAACCGGCTCTCGGGCAATCTCTCGCACGGCCAGAAGCAGTGGCTGGAGATCGGCATGCTGCTGATGCAGGACCCGAAGCTGCTGCTGCTCGACGAACCGGTGGCCGGCATGACCGACGAGGAGACCGCGCGCACCGCCGAGCTGTTCTTGACGCTCAAGGGCAAGCACTCGCTGATGGTGGTGGAGCACGACATGAGCTTCATCAAGACCATCTCGGAGATCGTCACCGTGCTGTGCGATGGCTCGGTGCTGGCGCAGGGCACGCTCGACCAGGTGCAGGCCGACGAACGTGTCATCGAGGTGTATCTTGGCCGCTGATGTCTTTTCGTGGAACACCGCGGAACCGGCTTTGCCGGGCCGCTGGTGTTGCCCCCGGCAGGGGGTTGGCGTAGCAAAGCGAAGCCTGGGGGGGAGATCGTGTTAACAGTCAAGAACGTCAACCAATACTACGGCGGCTCGCACATCCTGCGCGACCTCAGCCTGGAGGCCCATCTGGGCAAGGTCACGGTGCTGCTGGGCCGCAACGGCGTGGGCAAGACCACCTTGCTCAAGTCGCTGATGGGCCTGGTCCCCATCAAGACCGGCAGCATCGAGTTCGACGGCAAGCCCATCCAGGGCCGCACGCCGTACGAGCGTGCCCGCGCCGGCATGGGCTTCGTGCCGCAGGGCCGCGAGATCTTCGCGCGCCTCACGGTCGAGGAGAACCTGCGCATGGGCCTGGCCTACAAGCCGGGCAGCACGCCCATTCCCGCCGAACTGTTCGAACTGTTCCCGGTGCTCAAGCAGATGATCAACCGCCGCGGTGGCGACCTGTCGGGCGGGCAGCAGCAGCAGCTGGCCATCGCCCGGGCGCTGGCGCCCAAGCCCAAACTGCTGATCCTGGACGAGCCGACCGAGGGCATCCAGCCCAGCATCATCAAGGACATCGGTCGTGTGATCCGCATGCTGGCCGACCGCGGCGACATGGCGATCCTGCTGGTCGAGCAGTACTACGACTTCGCGCAGGAACTGGCCGACGACTACCTGGTGATGGAACGCGGCGAGTTCATCGCCCGTGGCCAGGGCAAGGACATGGAAGCCAACGGCGTGCGCCAGCTGGTCGCGATCTGATCGGCGCCCGCTGGCAGGCTGTCACACGGGTTTGCAATCGGAGCGAGCACAAGGCGCGAAGCCGAAGACAGTGCTGTAGCACGGCGAGGCGAAGCAACGCAGTGATCGTTTCGATTGCGAAGCCGTGTCAATGGTCGAAGTGGAACGAGACGGTCGCCCGGTTGTCCACGCACCGGGAGGTCACCCGGTCGGCCGAGCGGCGCAGCATGAAGCCGGCCAGTCTGCGCTCCCCCTCGTCGGAGGCGAGGATTTCCTCCAGACTCGGCCGCGCCTCCGGTAGTTCGAGCTGCACGCCGTCGTAGGACACGCGCAGGTCGAGGTTGAACTCGTCGAACGCCGCCTCGACCACCAGCGGCCCGCTCGCCACGCCGCTCGACACCAGCGTCTCGATCGACTGCGCAAGATTGAACTTGGCCCGCTCGATCACGTCGCGCCGCGCGCCCCAGGCGGCGCCGTTGGCATCGAGGAACTGGTCGAGCGCCGCCCGGTCGACCTGCCCCGCCGGCACGGACATCGCCACGCGCTGCCGCAGCCCGATGCGGAACAGCAGGTTCAGGCCGAGCCCGATGATGGTGCCAAAGATCAGCGAGTTGCCGAACGACGGCCGGAGCGCCGCGGGGAACACCGCCAGCAGCCCCGGAAAGATCTCCACCGTCAGGCCGAACACGATGGCCAGGCCGATCACCAGGATCTTGCGCGAGTCGAGCAGGCGCGAGGTCATGATGAGCAGGCCGTTGGTGACCGTGTAGGTCGACGAGAACACCAGCGCCGCGGCCAGCACCGGCCGCGGCATCAGGTTGAACAGGTGGCCGAGCTTGGGCATGAACGCGAAGACCAGCAGGATCGCCGCCACCGACCAGGCGATGCGTCGGCTGGCCACGCCGGTGGCCGTGGCCAGGCCGACGGCGCTGGTCGACGAGTTGATGCCCGGCGCACCGATGGCACCCGCCACCACGTTGCCCAGGCCGTCGGCGAACACGCCCTTGCCGATGGAGCCCATGTCCG
The DNA here is from genome assembly GCA_965279475.1 of Pseudorhodoferax sp. Lineage (GTDB taxonomy): Bacteria > Pseudomonadota > Gammaproteobacteria > Burkholderiales > Burkholderiaceae_C > Pseudorhodoferax. The sequence continues at coordinate 3,206,569 of CBDIIA010000003.1, read as the reverse complement.
CGCGCACCCAGCCGCTGTCGTTGGCTTTCTGCGAGGTCGTGACGTTGCCGATGACCTTGAGCGACGCCGCCACGGCGGCCACCAGGAACGGCAGCACAAGGCTGGCATCGAACGACCAGGCCAGATGGTCGATGGCCGGCGCGGCGAAGGTCGGCGCGGCTGCGAGGTGGGCGATCTCCTGCGGCTGCAGCAGGCCGAGCGCCCACCCGGCCAGGTAACCCACGGTCATGCCGATCAGCACGCCGTACAGGCGCAGCGCGCCGCGCCCCCAGACGTTCAGCGCCACCATCAGGGCGAGCGTGCCGAACGCCAGACTGGTCTCGAACGCGGCCGGGGCGTGCCCGGCGTCGAACGTGGTGCGCAGGCCGACCACACCGACCGAGATGCCGGACAGCAGCACGACCAGCCCGGTGATCTCGGGCGTGAACAGCATGCGCAGACGGGGCAGCACACGCGCCAGTGCCATCTGGAACAACCCCGCCAGGATGGTCATGCCGAACACCGCCGCGAGCTGGCCGCTGCGTGCTGCGACCAGCGAAGGCACCAGGTAGATGACGCTCGACGAGGGCTGGCACAGAAAGCCCGACCCGATGGGCCCGAACTTGCCGACCTGCAGCACCGTGCCGACGGCCAGCGCGATCAGGCTCAGGCTCACCAGGGCCGCTGTGGTCTCGGGCGAACAGCCGGCCGCCTGCGCCACCAGCACCGGATAGACGAGGTAGATCAGCATCAGCCCCGCGTGCTGGATCCCGCTCAGAATGTTCACCGTCACCGGCGGTGATTCGTCGACCCCGTAGATGAGGTCGGTAGGCTTGGCGCGCATGGAGGCTGCAAAAGAACAGAGGCCGCACCGGCGCATCGCACCTGTGTGGCCTCGAGGGTCTTCGGAACGCAGTCCGCAGACGGTGATCCGGCTACGCCGGCGGCTTCGATCTTATCGGTCTGCGCCGCACATCCGCAGCCCGCCGGCCGAAGCCCCCATGCCATGTGACAGTGTCACGCCACGGTCACAGCATTGCGGTAAAGCGGCGTTCAGGCGTCGACCGTGCGTGCGCCGACGAAGGCCTCGAACCTGCCGATCGGCAGCGGCCGGCTCAGCAGGTACCCCTGGTAGGCATCGCAGTGGTTGGCGAACAGGAAGTCGCGCTGCTCGGCCGACTCCACGCCCTCGGCCACGACGGTGAGCCCCAGCCGGCGCGCCAGGTCGATCACCGCCACGGCGATGGCCGCATCGTGCGGGTCGGTCATCACGTCGCGCACGAAGGACTGGTCGATCTTCAACTGGTCGAGCGGCATCAGCTTCAGGTACGACAGCGACGAGTAACCGGTGCCGAAGTCGTCCAGCGACAGGCCGAGCCCGTGCGACTTGAGCAGCCGCATCTTCTCGATGATCGCGTCCATGTCGTAGACCAGCAGGCTCTCGGTCAGCTCCAGCTTCAGGCTGCCCGGCCTGATGTTCGCGTCGCGTGTGGCCTTCACCACCTGGTCGACGAAGTCATCATGCCGGAACTGGCTGGCGCTGACGTTGACCGACAGCGTCAGGTGCGCCGTGCTGCTCTGCGGGCTCCAGACGGCCAGTTGCCGGCAGGCGGTCTCGATGACCCAGCGGCCGATCGAGAGGATCAGTCCCGATTCTTCGGCGATCGGGATGAAGTCGGCCGGCGACACCATGCCGCGCTGCGGATGGTTCCAGCGCAGCAGCGCCTCCACGCCGATCAGGTGGCCGACGCGGTGGATCTGCGGCTGGTAGTACAGCTCCAGCTCCTGGCGTGCGTGCGCCTGCCGCAGCTCGGCCTCGAGCGTGGCCCGGGCCACCACGGCCAGCTGCAGGCTGGGGTCGTAGGCGCGGATCACGCCGCGGCCCACGGCCTTGGCCTGGTACAGCGCCAGGTCCGCCTGCTTGAGCAGATCGCCGTCTTCGACGTCGTCGCCGCGAAAGGCCGCGATGCCGATGCAGGCCGTGGTGAGGTGCTCGAAGTCGCCAAGCGCGAACGGCGCCGCGAACGCCTGCTGCACGCGCTGGGCCATGTCGTTCGCGTGCTGCATCAGGCCGGCGCGGTCGGGGTGGCGCGGCTCCAGCAGGATCAGGAACTCGTCGCCGCCGAGGCGCGCCACCACGTCGCCGCGCGCGGCCAGCGGCTCGATGCGGCCCGCGGCCAGCTTCAGCAGCAGGTCGCCCTTCTCGTGGCCGAGCGTCTCGTTCACCGCCTTGAAGTTGTCGAGGTTGACGAACAGCAGCGCGCCGAAGTTGCGCGTGTCCGCACTGGTACACCGGGCATCGCGCAGTGCGAGGTTGAACGATTGGCGGTTCGGCAGCGCCGTCAGCGCGTCGAAGAAGGCCAGCTTGTGCACGGCCGATTCCGCTTCCTTGCGGCGCGTGATGTCGGTGTTGATCGCGAGGATCGAGGTCGGCTGGCCTTCGTGGTCGCGCACCAGGGTCAGCCGCACCTCGACGTCGATGCGGGTGCCGTCCTTGCGGCGGTGCACCAGTTCGCCGGTCCAGTGGCCGTCGCGCAGCACTTGCGCGGTGCGCGCCAGGAACGGCTCGGCCGGGCTGTGCATGAAGTCGAGCATCGAGTGGCCCACGACCTCGTCGGCAGTCCAGCCGTAGACGAGTTCGCTGCCGCGGTTCCAGTAGATGATGCGGTTGTCGAGGCCGCGCACCGAGATCGCGTCCCGCGCCTTGTCGAGCAGCGAGGCCTGTTCCTGGATGTGCGCATCGGACTGCAGCCGCTCCAGTTCGGACGCGGCACGTGCCGCGAAGATGCGCAGCATCGCGTCGACGAAATCCACCTTGACCAGCGGGTCGCGGAACACCACCGCGATGAAGCCGATGGGGCTGCCGTCCGAGCTGTCGAGCCGGCGGATCACGCGGGTCCTGGCGCCCACCTGCTTCAGGAACGCAGCGCTCGGGTACTGCTCGAGCTGGTGCTCGCCGAGCTGCCAGCTGTCGCGCGTGGCGTAGTCGGCGCATGGCGTGTCGCGCATGTGGAACTCGAAATCGGGAATCCGCTGGCCGTCGATGGTGGCGAACAGCGTCCGGCCCGCAGGCGGCGGCCCCGGCAGCAGGCGCGCCACGTGGCCTGCCTGCGCGCCCACCGCGTCGAGCAGGCTGGTCAGCAGCCGCTCGAAGAAGGCATCGCCGCTCTGCGTGGAGACCGCCGCGCCGACCTTCAGCACCGCCAGCTGCAGCCGGCGCTGCTCGTCGAGCGCACGCAGGTTGTTGATGCCGAACGCCAGATCGTTGGCTAGCTCTTCCAGCAGCGTCTGTTCTTCGTGGCTGAGCGCCAGCGTCTCGGGCGCATACAGGCACAGCGCGCCGAAGGTGCGGTCGTTGCCGCGCAGCGGCAGGCCGATCAGGCCGCGGTGCCCGACGGCCTCCGCGAACGCCTGCCACTGGGGAAACGCCGGATCGACGTGGATCTCGGGGATGACGCCGATGCGGCCGGTGCGGATCGCGCGGCCGGCCGCGTTCTGGCCTGCCGGCACGCCGTCCGACCACGAATTGAAGTGTTGCAGCACCTGCGAGCCGTGTTCGCCGGCAAAGGCGGCGGGCTGCACCGTCCTGGCTTCGTCGTCCTGCGCGAAGCCGACCCAGGCCAGCAGGTAGCCGCCGATCTCCACCGCGATGTGGCAGATGCGGTCGAGCAGCTGACGTTCTTCCGTGGCTCGGATCAGCGCCTCGTTGCAGGCGCTCAGCATGCGTTGCGCGCGGGCCAGGCGGGTGATCTCCTGCTCGGCCTGCAGTTGCTCGGTCAGGTCGCGCACGTGCACCAGGCGCACCGGCCGGCCATCGTAGACGATGCCGTCGCCCGAGACCTCGACATGGAAGTGGCTGCCGTCCTTGCGCCGGTGCAGCCGGCGGCGGGGCATCGTCTTGCCGCGCAGCGGCACCAGGCGGAACGAGGCGGAGAAGGCTTCGCGTGTCGGGTATGCGGGGTCGATGTCCGGCACCCACAGGTCGGGCGCCGTCAGGCGGGTGAACTCGGCGACGCTGTAGCCATAGAGTTGCGCCGCCGCGTTGTTGGCCGCGAGGAACCTCAGCGTCTCGAGTTCACAGACGAACATCGGCCGCGGGTTGTCGTCGAACAGCACGCGGTAGCGCTCCTCGGAGCGCTGCATGTCGTCGGCCAGCCGGCGGCGGTGGATCACGTTGCCGACCGAGTCGCAGAGCACGACCAGGCGGTCGATGTCGGCCTGCGTGAACGCGTCGAACCGGCCCGAGGTGAGGCGGATCAGGCCGATCGCCTCGCCCTTCACCAGCATCGGCACGGCGACGCCCGAGCGGATGCCCATCACCTTGACCATGCTGGCGTCGAAGTACGGGTGGTCGGTGGCATCGGCCACGTACTGCGGTTGCCCGGTCTTGAGGGCAAGCCCGGAGATGCCCTTGTGCTTGTCGCGCCGCTCGCCCGGGGCGCGGGTCGCCGAGCCGACCACGCCGTAACGCACGAGCGCGTCGCCTTCGACCATCTCGATCTGCACGGCGGTCGGCTGCATCAGTGCCATCAGGCGCTCGGCCAGCATCTGCAGCATGTCGCCGAACGGCGCCTCCCACTTGGCGAGTTCCTGCAGGATGGCCAGCAGGCCGGCACGGCTTTCGGCTTCGAGCGCGGTGCGCTGGTCGACCAGGCGTTTGGCCTCGGCGGTTGCGGCCAGCAGCTTGCGCTGGCGCCGCTCTTCGAGCAGCACCATCGCGTACGACGCGTAGCCCTGCAGCGCGCCCAGCTGCTCGGCCGTGGCGGTGCGCGGCACGCGGTCCATGATCGACAGCGTGCCAATCGCAAAACCCTCGGGCGAGACCAGCGAGGCGCAGGCGTAGAAGCGGATGCGCGGATCGCCCAGCACCCAGGGGTTGCCTGCGAAGCGGTCGTCGCGCGAGGCGTCCGCCACGACCATCATGTCGTCCTGCTCCATGCCGACGGCGCAGAAGGAATGGATCTTGTCGGTCTGCCGGTGGTCGATGCCGACCGAGGCCTTGTAGCTCGCGTGCACGCCGTCGACGAAGGTCAGCGCGGCGATCGGCACACCGCAGGTGGCGACGACGAAGCCGATCAGGCGGTCGTATTCCTCCTCCGGAGGCGTTCCCAGGATGTCGTAAGACCGCAGCGCCGCCAGTCTCAGTTGCTCATCGGGCATAAATCGACCATGTCGTCCATGATATCGCCCGGTGCCACCCCGTGAAACTGTCGTGGCGTTGACAGTTCAGGCCCGGCGGCCGCGCCCCGCGCCCTTGGCCTCGTACAGCTTGGCGTCGGCGCGCCGTACCAGGTCGCGCATGTCCTCGTGGGCTTCGACACCGAGTGCCAGCCCGACGCTGGCGCCGATGGCGACGCGCAGATCGCCCACGGCGAAGGGATCGGCCGTGGTGGCCAGCACCGTGTCGGCCACCGCTTCGGCGTGGGCCGCGTTGCGCACGCCGGCCAGCACGATCGCGAACTCGTCGCCGCCCACACGCGCCACCGCATCGGTGGGACGCACCAGGCCACGCAGGCGCTGGGCGAACTGCCGCAACACCTGGTCGCCGACCGGGTGTCCATGCCGGTCGTTGACCGCCTTGAAGTGGTCGAGGTCGATGTAGAGCAAGGCAAGCGATGCACCGTCACCCGCTGTCACGGCACGTTTCACATGGGCGTCGAAGCCGGCGCGGTTGAGCAGGCCGGTGAGGGCGTCGCGTTCGGCCAGCTTCAGCAGGCGGACGGCTTCGAGCCGGTGTTCGGTGACGTCCTGCGCGACCACGACGAAACCGTCGATCGCGCCCGAGTGCAGGCGCAGCGGGATGTAGCTGATGGCCAGGTGCACGGACGGGTTGCGGTCAAGATATTCCTTCTCGTAGCTGACCGCTTCGCCGCCCAGCACCTTGTCGACCCATTCCTTGCTGCGGGCGTATTCGATGGGTCCCAACACTTCCAGGCCCGAGTGGCCGATCAGCGCATCGCGCGGGCGCCGCATCCAGCTTTCGAACGCGTGGTTCACCAGCCGGTAGCGCTCGTCGTTGCCCACCACGGCCACCATCGCGGGGATGGCTTCCACCACCGCCTGCAGCGTCGTGGTCTGCAGCTGCAGCGAGGCCTCGCTCGCCCGCAGCGCGTCCTCGGCCTGGCGGCGCTCCGTGATGTCGCGCCCGACCGAATGCAGCAGGTTGGCGCCGTCTTCCCCCACCTGGCGGCGGTTGGTCCACGCGACCCAGCGGCTCTCGCCGGACGGCAGCCGCATGCGGTTCTCGCCCGGTGTGGCCTGGCCGGTTGCCATCACCGAGGCGACGAGCTGCCGCACGTGGTCGCGGTCCTGCGGTTCGATATAGTCGTACAGGCTGGTGCCGATCATGTCGGCAGGGTGGCGGTCCCAGTAGCGCCCATAGGCGGGGTTGACGAACAGCAGCGTGCCGTCGGCCGCGGCCTGCGAGACCAGTTCGTCCTGCTCCTCGACCAGCGTGCGGTGCAGCCGCTCGCTGCCGCGGAACGCGCGCGCCGCCTGGGTGCGCCGCCATAGCACGGCGAACATCGCGCCCAGGGCCAGCAGGTTGCCCAGCGCCAGCCACCATGCCGGCCCGGCGCCGAGCGCGAGCAGCGCCGCGCCGCTGGCCAGGCCGGCGAGCGAACAGCAGAAGACGATGACGGAAAAGGACCATCGCCCGGATGGCGACATGCGGGCCGATGTTCCGTGCTGCCGAGCGGACACACGCAACTCCATGGGTTACGCCATTTGTCCCTCTGACCGCTGGCGGTGTGCCAAGGGGCACCCGTTCGCTGGATGGCTCAACTGAATGTTCTTGTTGGATCGGAATTGGAACAGCGCGGGGGCGCGCGGTTCCGGCACAGGCCGACAACGGCCTGCAATCAGTGACTTTTTCGACAGTTTGCGCGCAAGCTTGAGCACGAATGCTGAACTTTTTGCTGCTGCCGGTCGCCTTGCCAGGTGGAGCAGGCCCTTGTCGTTTGCGCCGCTGCAAGGCGCCGACGCTACAAATGAAACAAAGCTGCGCCGGCCCTGCAATACGCGTGCATCGGCGTGGGCCGACAGTCTGCTCACCGCTTTCGGATCTCCCATTCAACCGATGGACCGACACCATGAACGCCACTGCCGCCCCCGACGCCATCTCCCAAGCCGACCTTGCCTGGATCTACCGCAGCGAGGCCTTCGCCGAAGACCTGTGCGACTCGCATCCGAGCGAGCGCCAGATGCAGGCCGGCCACAGTCCGTCGCCGTGGATGCGCATGTTCCAGGTCTCGGCCCAGGCCGGCAACCGGATGGCGGACCTCGGACGCCAGTTCAGGTAGAGCCCGCACCGCTTTCGCAGAAGATCGCCGGCACCGTCGTGGCACCGACGGCGGCGGTCACCGTGGCCCTCGTCAGATAACATCGCTTTCGGCCGGCCCCATTGCCGGCCACGTCGCTCGGACGGTTCCGGGCGCTTACGTGAAAGCTTCTGATGTCTGCATCCACTGCCGGCAAGCGCCGATTCGCGCGCATTGACCGCCTTCCCCCCTACGTCTTCAACATCACGGCCGAGCTCAAGCTGGCGGCGCGGCGCGCCGGCGTCGACGTCATCGACATGAGCATGGGCAATCCGGATGGGGCGACGCCGCCGCACATCGTGGCCAAGCTGGTCGAGGTGGCGCAGCGGCCCGACACGCACGGCTACTCGGCCAGCAAGGGCATCCCGCGGCTGCGGCGCGCCATCGCGCACTGGTACAAGAGCCGCTACGACGTGGACCTCGACCCCGACACCGAGGCCATCGTCACGATCGGCTCCAAGGAGGGCCTGGCGCACCTGATGCTGGCCACGCTGGACCGCGGCGACACCGTGCTGGTGCCCGACCCGAGCTACCCGATCCACATCTACGGCGCCGTGATCGCCGGCGCCGACATCCGCTCGGTGCCGCTGGTGCCGGGCGTCGACTTCTTCGGCGAACTCGAGCGCGCCATCCGCGGCAGCTACCCCAAGCCCAAGATGATGGTGCTGGGCTTCCCTTCGAACCCCACGGCGCAGTGCGTCGAACTCGACTTCTTCGAGCGCGTGGTCGCGCTGGCGAAGAAGCACGACATCTTCGTGGTGCACGACCTGGCCTATGCCGACATCGTGTTCGACGGCTGGAAGGCGCCGTCGATCCTGCAGGTGAAGGGCGCACGCGATGTGGCGGTGGAGTTCTTCACGCTGTCCAAGAGCTACAACATGGCCGGCTGGCGTGTCGGCTTCATGGTCGGCAACGCCGATCTGGTGGCCGCGCTCGCGCGCATCAAGAGCTACCACGACTACGGCACCTTCACGCCGCTGCAGGTGGCCGCCATCGCCGCGCTCGAGGGTGACCAGAGTTGCGTGCGCGACATCGCCGCCACCTACCAGGCGCGGCGCGACGTGCTCTACAAGGGCCTGGTCGAGGCCGGCTGGCCGGTGGAGTGCCCCAAGGCCTCGATGTACATCTGGGCCCGGATCCCCGAACCCTACCGCGCGCTGGGCTCGCTCGAATTCGCCAAGCAGCTGCTGGCCAAGGCCAGGGTCAGCGTGTCGCCCGGCATCGGCTTCGGCGACCATGGCGACGACCACGTGCGTTTTGCGCTGATCGAGAACGAAGCCCGGATCCGCCAGGCGGTGCGCGGCATCAAGGCGATGTTCAAGGCCGACGGACTGGTCAGTCCCGCCGCTTGAACACCTGACCTGTCCGCCGCCGGCCACGGCCGGAAAACCCCGGGAAGGCTCCGGTCGCGCCTTGCCGGGCGCGCGGGGCGGGCCCGAATCGGGCAAGATGCCGTGCGGCGCCGCTGGCCGCCCTCTCTTCCACACGACGTTCAACACGACGATCCGAAATGGCTCCACCCTACCAAGTCAATCAACTCACGCCCGACCCGTCCGTGGTCATGGACCGCGCCATTGCCGACAAGTACGTCTGGTACGCCCACCGCCTGGCCGCGCGCGGCTATGTGCAGGCCGCGGTCGGCAACATGGTGATGCGCGTTCCGCATTCCGACTATCCCGAAGGCGTGTGTTACGTCAAGGCGCAGGGCGTATCGCTCGAGGAGATGAGCGTCGACGACCTGGTGATCACCGACATCCCCTACGGGCGGATCCTGGTCGGCGAGCGCGCCACCACGGTCGGGCACCAGATGAACCGCGAGATCCTGCGCCTGCGGCCCGACACGCATTGCGTGATCCATCTGCACCACGACGAGACCATCGCGTTTCTCGCGGCCGGCTTTGGCAAGATCCGCCCGACCGGGCTGACCCTGCCGTACCTGATGCAAAAGCCCCTGCACTACCTGGAGGCGCACGTGAACGTCGAGGAAGACGTCGGCCCGATCAAGACCTTCATCGCCGACACCAACGCCGTGCTGATGAAGCGCCACGGCTTCACGGTGCTGGGGCGCGACGTCTCGGAGTGTTATGGCCGCGTCAACATGCTGGCGTCGGAAGTCAAGCGCAACATCATTGCAGAGCAGCTGGCCGCGGTGCGGGGCAGCCAGGTCGACTATCTGTCGGACGCCGAGGTGGGCTGGATGGCCGCCCACGGCGACAGTGTCATGTACCCCGAGGTGAAGAAATGAAGAAGCGTTTGTTCCTGGCTCTTGCAGCGGTCTCGGTCGCGACCTTCGGCGCCGCGGCGTCCGCGCAGACCTGGCCCGACCGGCCGATCAAGCTGGTCGTGCCGTTCCCGGCCGGCGGCAGCACCGATGCGGTGGCCCGCGCGGTGGCGCAGGGCCTGTCGGTCGGCCTGGGGCAGCAGATCGTCATCGAGAACAAACCCGGCGCGGGCGGCTCGATCGGCGCCAACGCCGTGGCCGGCAGCAAGGCCGACGGCTACACGATCGGCCTGGCGACCTCCAGCACGCATCCCGCCGCGGTGGTGCTGCAGGACAACCTGCCCTACGACCCGTTGAAGAGCTTCGCGCCGATCACCCAGATCGGCCGCACGGCGTTCATCCTGGTCGGCAGCAACGAGCTGAAGGCCCGCAACCTCGATGAGCTGGTGGCCTACGCCAAGGCCAATCCGGACACGGTGGCCTTCGCCGATGTCGGCACCTCGACGCTGGGTTACCTGCTGACCTTGCAGCTGGAGCAGCTCACCGGCACGAAGTTCATCCACGTGACCTACAAGGGCTCGGCCCAGGCCTATCCCGACCTGATGGCGGGCCGCGTGTCGCTGCTGTTTGACAACCCCGGTACCTCGACCTCGTTCGTGAACGCCGGCAAGCTGAAGAACCTGGGCGTGACCATCCCGACCCCCGCGATCGCCGGTTCGCCGCTGATCAGCGAGGCCGGCGCGAAGACCGGCCTGAAGAACTTCAACACCGCGTTCTGGTACGGCCTGGTGGCACCCAGCGGCACGCCGCCCGAGATCGTGGCGCGCATCCAGAGCGAAGTGGCGAAGTATGTGCAGAGCGAGGCCGGCAAGAAGGAGTTCGCCGCGATGAGCCTCGAGCCCGTCGGCAGCAAACCCGAGGTGTTCGCCGAGACCATCGCCCAGGACATCCGCAGCTACAAGCAGCTGGCGTCGCAGGTGACGCTGCCGAAGAACTGATCAGGGCGTGGCCTTGCGGCGGATCTGCGCCGCATCCGGGCGCAGCACGGCGATGCGGCTCCAGACCTGGCGGGCCTCGTCGCGTGCGCCGGCCCATTCCAGCGCCTGCGCGTAGATGATGTTTTCGGCCACGTTGTCCTTGTCGCGCGGCGCCAGCCGCCCGAGCGATGCGCCGACATCGGCAGCGACCACCGTGCGCAGGCCCTTCTTCAGCACCACGCCGTCGGCGGTCACGGTCCACAGGTAGGCGCGGCCCCACTGCAGCGGCGTGGGGGCGGGCGGCAACCAGCGCGTGTCGGTCAGCGGCACACGCAGCAGCTCGGCACCGGGTTCCTTGTTGACCCATTCCTGCAGCGTCAACGTGTAGCCGGCGCTGCCTGCTGCGGGCTGCCATTCGAACAGCGGCGCGGTGCTGCTCACGGTGTCGAGGTCCAGGTCCATCGGGCCTTCGAGCGAGCGCATCCGCGCCGCGCCCTGGGTCGCCAGCCGCCCGAGCGCGACCACCGCGTAGTCGGCCAGCACCCGCACCTGCGGCGCGGCCCCGCGCAACACCGTGACGCCGCCTGGCCGCACTTCGATATCGGCCGGGCCCGTCACCGTGACCTCGGACTTGCTGGGCCGGTGCGTCAGCACCAGGCTGCCGCCGGCGGGCACGCGGATCGCCTGGGCCTCGAACACCGGGTCGAAGAATTCGAGCCGGGCCGGCGCGCCGTTGCGCAGTGTGGTCACCGCGCCGCTCACGTCGATCACACTGCCCAGCGGCTGCACCGGCGTGGGCGCCTGCGACCATGTGGCGGCGGCCAGCAGGCCGCTGCCCAGCGCCAGCGCCACCGTGCGCAAGGCGCGCTGCCATCCACTACTTGCGGGAAGCGTCGACGAGCTCATGTTCCATCCTTGCGAGTTCGGCCAGTCCGGCCTGGTTGCCATCGGCATCCGCCACCAGGCGGGCGCGTTGGAAGTAGCTGCGCGCCTGCGACGGGTCGCCCGCATCCGCGTGCAATTTTGCCAGCAGCACCAGGCTCGCGAAGATGCGGTCGGGGCGGGCCAGCCGCTTGTCGAGCGCCAGGGCTTCGTCGGCCGGCACCAGCCCGGCTGCCGGCGTGCCGAACAGCAGGGCATTGGCGTGGGTGCGCAGCGCGTCGGCCAGCGCGGCATCGTCCTGGCGCTGCCGGGCCGCGGCCACGGCCTGGGCCGCGAAGGCCTGTGCCCGGGCGATGTCGTTCTGCACGATCGCCACGCGGGCCTGCAACTCCGGCAGGCGGTAGGCGAACGCGCAGGCGGTGCCGTCGCACAGGCCTGCCGCCTGCTCGGCCAGCGTGCGCGCGTCGGCATCCTGCCCGTCGGCCAGCGCGAGCGTGCTGCGCACGAACAGCGCCGCGGCCCGGGCCGCGGCGGGGAAGGGCAGCACCTCGTTGCGCAGCAGCAGGTCCAGCGTGCGCACCGCGGGCGCCGGCTGGCCGGCCCGCTGGTAGGTCACGGCCAGGCCGATCAGGTTGGCCGCGATGCCGTCGACGTGCTCGATCGCCCGCTCCTGCGCCAGCGCGCGCAGGTACAGCTTCTCGGCTTCGGCCAGCTCGCCGCGTGCCAGTGCCGCCGCGGCCTGGTTGTGCAGGCCGATCGCCACCGCGAGCCGGGGCGCGGGACGCGCCGCGTTCGGCCCGGCCGCGCAGGCCGCCAGCAGCGCCGTGCACAGCAGCACCGCAGCCCGGCGCAGCCACCTCAAGGCGTTTCCTTTCGCGGCCGCACGATGCCGGGCGCCACCGCTGCTTCGGGCAATGCCGAGCGGTAGCCGCGCGCCGGCAGCAGCGTGTTGACGGGCCAGGTCTGCGTGGCGCCTTCGAGGATCTCGACCGCGGTGTCGGCGCCCTGTTCGCCCTTGGACAGCAGGGCGCGCAACGGCGCCTCGCTGTCGGCCACGATACGGCTGGCGGCGGTGGACGCGCGCTCGGTGTTGGCCAGCGTGGCGCCGGCACTCTGCAGCAGCTGCGGCGCGGCATCGTCGACCTTGGTGAGCAGGGCGTCCGCGCGCTGCAGCAGCTGGGTGGTCTGGGCCAGCGAGGCGGACGACTGGTTGCGCAGCGAGACGATGGTGGCGTCGGCCTCGCCCAGCACCTTGAGCGTGCGCTGCGTCACCTGCGGCACCATCGCCACCGTTTCGCGGGCCGACTGCAGCATGCGGCGCGCATCGCCGTCCGGATCTCCCAGCGACTTGGCGAACGCGCCCAGGTCGCGCAGGATCGGTGCGGTGTCGTCGGACAGGCCGTCCGCCAGCTCCTTCAGGCTGCGTTTGCGCAGGTAGACGAGGGCCTCGCCATTGGCGATGGCGCGCGGCGACTTGCCGACCCCGATGTCGAGGTAGGACTGGCCGATCAGCCCGTCCTGCGCGAGCGATACCGGTGCGTCGCTGGCCACGTACCGCGTGTGGCGCCGGTTGATCAGCAGGTGGACCTGCATCACCAGCTCGTTGGCAGCGCTGCCGGCGCGCGGCAGCACGTCCTGCACGACGCCGATCGACAGGCCCTTGAGCTTGACCGGCATGCCCTTGGTGATGCCGGTGGCCGTGTCGGCGACGAACGTCACCTGGTCGAAGGTCTCGAGCGCGCCCTGGCGGTAGGCGATCGCCGCGGCCAGCGCGGCCACGGCCAGCACCACCGGCAGCACGAACAGCAGCGCGCGGCGCTTCATCGAGGTTTCGGACGCCAGCAGGGGTGGGAACGACATGGTTCAGGTCAGCTCGAGGATTTCGGACGGAAACGTGGAGGGGTGCGCCGCTTCCACGTCGACATGCACGATCGGGCGGAACGGAAAGCGCTGCGCGAAGCTGCGCACCAGCTGGCCGACGACGGCGCGCTGGCCCTCGTGCCAGCCGCTGAACAGCGCGTCGAGCACCAGCGCGTGGGGCTGCAGCAGATGGGCCTGCACCAGCTGCGCTGCCACCAGCGCAAGCTCGGACAGCGCCGGCGGATAGGCGTCGCGCGGCACGGCCTGGTGCGGCGCGTACAGCGCCTCGGGCTCCTGCAGTTCGCGGGCCAGATCGTCCTGGCTGCGGCCGGGCCCGTGCAGGCACAGCGCCCAGTTCTCCAGCACCGTGTGGTCCTGCAGCAGCCGCGGCTGGCGGTGCAGGCAGGCGACGACGGCCGCGTCGTGCCCGTCGAGCACGAAGGCCGCGCCGCTGTGCTGGCGTGTGGTGCGCACCGCGACCGGCAGGTTGCCGAGCAGGCGTTGCACACCCGAGGCGGCGCGTGCGCGGTCTGCCGCGACCAGCGAATACCAGCGACCCGCGCCGGCGACGTGGAGATCGGCGTGGCGCGTCATACGGGGGCGTGGAACAGGCCGAACAGCACGACGCCGTAGAACACGTAGGCCAGCAGGGCGTTGGTCGCGGTCACGAAGAACAGCGCCCGCACGAGCGACAGCGACACCGCGCCGCGCAGATCGATCGTCGCGCCGCCGAGCGGGCGTGGCGTGACGCCGTGGTAGCAGGTGATGGTGGCGATCACGGTGCCGAACAGCAGGCTCTTGATGCAGGTGTAGGCCAGGTCGTGCAACTGCACCTGCGACAGCAGCGCGTCGGCCAGCTGGTGCGGCGACTGGTCGAGCAGCAGCATGCCGCCCAGCAGCCCGCCGGCGATCGACAGCATCTGGAAGCAGAAGGTCAGGAGCACCGTCGCGCAGACCATGCCCAGCAGCTTGGGCACGACCAGGTAGTCGTAGGGGCTCAGGCCCAACTGGTGCAGCTGCGCGGCCTCGCCGTTGTTCCAGTGCGTGCCCAGCCGGGTCGTGTTGTCCGGCCCCACGCTCAGCAGCAGCACCAGCGCCACCAGCAGCGGGCCGCCTTCGCGCAGCACGGCCATCGCCAGGATGTCCATCGCGGCCTGCGTGTCGCCGCCCAGCACCTTGACGACGAACGCGTTCAGCACCACGCCCAGCGCCACGGCGCGCAGCGCGATCGCGGCCAGACCCTGCGCGCAGAACGCGTTGAACTGCTTCAGGAAGGCCAGCGCATACGGCGGCCGGCCGAGCTTGCGCAAGGCGCCCAGCGCGTACAGCGCCAGGGTCGAGTAGCCGGCGTAGTCGGCCAGCATCGGCAGCGTTCTAGACGGCGACCGCATGCCAAGGCTCCTCGGGCTGCGCCCGCACGGCCAGCGGGTCCCAGCTGAACACGTGCACGGGCGCGCGGCCTTGCACCGCGTGTTCGCCGCGGTCGCGCAGGAATGCCGGCGTGCCCACGGCCTCGGCCACGGCCTGCGAACAGACGATGGGGACGCCGAGCGTCTTGCACAGCGATTCGAGCCGGGCCGCGGTGTTGACGCTGTCGCCGATGGCGGTGAAGTCGTGGCGCTCGTGCGAGCCGACGTAGCCCAGCACCGCGTCGCCGCTGTGCACGCCGATGCCGATCTGCAGCGCGATACCGCGTGCGCGGAACGCGCCCTGGTTGAGCCGCTCCACGCACAGCAGCATCTCGTGCGCGGCCTCCAGCGCGGCGCGTTCCGGCCGTGCCAGCGGCGCCGGCTGGCCGAACAGCGCCATCACCGAGTCGCCGATGAACTTGTCGATGATGCCGCCGTGGCGGTGCACGATGCGCGTCATCTCGCCCAGATAGGCGTTGAGCAGCTCGACCACCGCCTCGGCCGGCAGCGTCTCGCTCAGCCGGGTGAAGCCGCGGATGTCGGAGAACAGGATGCAGGTGCGCGCCTTGATGCCGCGCGAGTCGGGCGACACGGCGCCGGCCTGGATCTGCTGCATCAGCATCGGGCTCGCGTAGCCGGCGAAGGTGCGGCGCAAATGCTGGCGTTCGCGCCAGGTGGCCCAGGCGTCGAACGCCAGGCTGCCCGCCAGCCCGATCAGTGCGCTGGCCAGCGGCAGCATCAGCGGCACTTCGCGGTTGCGCAGCAACAGCCAGCCGCCGGCTGCCACCACGCCGCCGCAGCACAGGGCGCACAGGAGGATGCGCACCGACAGACGGCGCCCGAGCCAGCAGACCAGGCCCAGCGCCGCGCACAAGGCCAGGCCGGCGGGCGAGAGCGGCTGCACCAGGCCGTCGTTCATCAGCGAGCGGTAGGCCTGCGCGTGCAGCATCACACCGGGCAGGTTGAGGTTGAGTGCCTCGTCCTGCGCCAGCGCCACCGGTGCGCGGTGGCGGTCGTCCTCGCGCGTGACCAGGCCCACCAGCACGGTCGCCCGCCCGAAGTGCCGGCGCAGCCATTCGGTGTCCTGGCGGTCAAGCGCGGCGAACACCTCGCGCACCGTCAGCACCGGCATCGGCGGGCCGATGCGGTAGTTGATGCTGCCCGACCAGTCCTGCCGGTTGCCATGCACCTGCGCCATCGCAGCCGCCAGCGGCGCGGCCTTGCCCTCACCGGCACACCACGGTCCGGGGTAGCGGCGCACGACCTGGTCCTCGTCCGGACACAGCACGGCCGATGCCGCCGCCCCCTGGCCCGGTGCCAGATGGCGGCTGCGGTCCGCGGCGGCCAGGAAGTCGACATGGATGTCGCGCAGCCGGTGGCCGCTGTCGTCGAGCGTCTTGGCCAGCAGCACCGGAAACTGCCGCGCCGCCAGGCCGATGGCGCGCAGCAGCACCTGGTCGTAGTCGTAGCCGGGTTGTGCGCGCGGCACGAAGCCGAAATAGGATTTCTCGGGCAGCGCGATGTCCAGCGCCACCAGGGCCGGGCCGCCGGCGGCCAGCGCCTCGAGCAGGCGGGCCAGGTGGGCGTGGTACAGCGCGAACGGTTCGCTCGCCTGGCTGATGAAGGCGTCGTCGAAGGCGACGAGCACCACGTCGTTGGCCACGGGTTGCGGCTGGTGCTCGCGCATCCAGCGCCATTCGGCGTCGGTGATGCGGGCCTGCAGCGGCTGCAGCAGGCCTTGCACGTGGGCCGCCCACGCCGCCGCGCACAGTGCCAGTGCCGTCACCCACCGTGCCAGCGACGCCGACCGGGTGCGGGGCAGTGCAGCGCGCGACGGGGGTGAAGACGGCAACTCTGTCAACGTGAAGTCCTTGCCTTCTGGCGGCTTCGCCGCACGGGGCCGGGCGGCGAGTTCGGGCAACTATACTGCCTGCGCAAGGGTGGCCCGCGCTGCGCCGGGCCGTCCTGACCGAGGTGCGGCGCCCCCTGTTCCCGGCGCCCGCCGAATGCCCGGCCCCCATTTCGCCAGCACTGCAAGGACTGCACCCGCATGAAGAACAACAACGACGGAACCGAGACACTGGCGCAGGTCAGGTCGCTGGTGGCGCGCGTGACCGGCGCCCCCGTGACGCCTGAGATCGACGCCGAGCTGGCCGCCATCCTGGCGCAGCCGGGCGCGGCCGCACCGCTCGACCTGTCGGTCGAACGCCGCGAGGTGACCATCCTGGTCGCCGACTTCCGCGGCTTCACGGCGCTGACGGCGACGCAAGCCGCCGGCACCATCGTGACGATGCTCAACCTGTGCCTGTCGCGGCTGTCCGAGGTGATCTTCCGCTACGAAGGCACGATCGACAAGTTCACCGGCGATTCGATCACCGTGCTGTTCGGCGCGCCGCTCGCCCGCGCGGACGACGTGATGCGCGCGCTGTGCTGCGCGGTCGAGATGCAGCAGGCGATGCTGGAGCTGAACAACCACTACCTGCGCCGCCAGATGCCCGAGCTGCACCTGGGCATCGGCATCAATACCGGCAGCGTGATGGCAGGGCGCTTTGGCAGCCAGGCGTATTCGGAATACACGGTGATCGGCAACGAGGTCAGCCTGGCCTCGCGCATCGAGTCGTTCAGCCTGCGCGGCCAGGTGCTGATCAGCGAGAACACCTATGCGCGCTGCGACGGCGTGGTGTCGGCGACCGAACCCAAGGAAGTGTTCGTCGCCGGCAAGAGCCTGCCGGTGAAGGTGCGCGAACTGATCGCGATCGCGTCGCGCAAGCTCAAGGTGCCGCGCCAGGAGTTCCGCCGCAGCCACCGCGTCGAGGTGCGGCTGCCCTGCACGTTCCGTCTGCTCGACGACCGCCAGCCGGTCGGTGCGCCGGTGCGCGCGGTGATCCGCGACGTGGGTTACCACGGGCTGCTGCTCGAACTCGACCGGCCGATCGAACACCAGACCGAGCTGATGCTCGACTTCGACCTGACCCTGGTCGACTACCACGTCGGCGACATCTGCGCCAAGGTCGCCAAGGTCAAGCGCGAGGGCGAACACCTGCTGGCCGGGCTCGAGTTCACGGCCATCACGGCCGAGACGAACATGAAGATCCAGATGTTCGTGCAGCTTCTCGTCGGCGCTGCCTGAATGGGTTCGGGCAGCGCGAACGCGCTGCTCAGGTGGCCCAGATGCGTGGCCGGGTCGCCGTCATGTTCCAGGCTTCGCGGCGCCATGCCACCCAGATCTGCTTCAGCAGGTCCATCGCCGGCTCGACCATCGGTGCCAGCGCGCGCACCACGACCAGGCGCGTGTCGGGGCTGGTGACGCCGGCTGTGGCGCGCAAAGCATGGGCATCGGCCACCTGGCGCGCGGCGTCGACGATGCGCTCGCGGCGGGTGCGCGCAAGCCGGTCGCCGGTCGCGAAGTACAGCGTGGCGATGCAGCGCCGGCCGGCCAGGCCCAGCGCGCCATCCATCAGCAGCCGGTCGCTGGCGTCGATGCGGGCGCGTTCGAGCCAGACACCGGGCATCTCCAGGTGCTGGTGCAGCACGCCGCGTTCGAAGGGTTTGCCGGCATGCGGCAGGCCGAGGGCCGTCACGTCCCAGCCGATCAGCTCGGCGCCGGGCGCCAGTTCGAACTGCAGCCGGTTCTCGGCAATGCAGTCGTGGTAGCAGATGGCCTCGGACGGCAACCACTCGAGGCGTGCACCAGCCTGCAGCGCGAGCCGCGTGCGCTGCAGCGCGGTCTCGCCGGCCGAGCGGTAGAACTTGGCTGCGCCCGGCGTGGTCAGCAGGCCATGCGCACCGGCACCGACCTCGACTGCGATGTCCAGCGTGTCGCCGCCGACCAGGCCGCCGGGCGGGTGCACCAGCACGTTGTGGCAGACCGCGTCGCCCTCGGGGTAGAGGCTCTGCAGGATGCGCAGCGGGCCGTCGTGGCGGTGGCGCACGACGCAGCGGCCGGCCTCCAGTTGGTAGTCGAGCGAGAGATGGGCGTGCCAGGGCATCGGACGAGTTTACGGGCGGGGCGATGCCCCCGCGCCCAAACGCTGGTGCGCATTTTGCTAGCATCCCTGCCGAGAGTAGAAGCGTTCAACCGATGCACCTCGGTGGGGAATTGCTCTTCGATGTCTGTTTCCCACACATTCCGAAGGAGCCCCCGATGCTGGTCACCCAACAACCCGTTTTCCGCAAGTTCTGGCACGCCGTGATGCCGCTCACGATGCTGGCCGACGGCCCGAAACCGTTCACGCTGCTCGGCGAGAACATCGTGCTGTTTCTCGACGCCCAGGGCGAGCCCGCCGCACTGCGCGACCGCTGCTGCCACCGCACGGCCAAGCTGTCCAAGGGCTGGTGCGTCGATGCCGCAGGCAAGGCCTGCAGCCAGGGCGCGATCCAGTGCGGCTACCACGGCTGGACCTATGACCGCAGCGGCCAAGTGGTGCGCATCCCGCAATACGAAGCCGACCGCCCGATCTCGCCCGACTACAAGACCACGGCCTACCACTGCACCGCGCGCTACGGTTACGCCTGGGTCGCGCTGGAAGAGCCGATCACGGCGATGCCCGAGATCCACGAGTTCGACGACCCGGGTTTTCGCACCATCCACCAGTTCTACGAAGAGTGGGCCACGAGCCCGATGCGCGCGCTGGAGAACTCGTTCGACAACTCGCATTTCAGCTTCGTGCACCGCGGCACCTTCGGCGTGGCCGCCAGTCCCAAGCCCAGCAAGTACAACCTGGTCGAGAACGACACCGGCTTCTACGCCGAGACGGTGATCGAAGCGGTGAACCCGGTCAAGTTCCACGCGATCAGCGGCGTGACCGACCCCATCACCACGCGCCACATGCGCAACGCCTACTTCCTGCCGTTCTCGCGCCGGCTCGACATCGAATATCCGAGCGGCATCCGCCACATCATCATCAACTGCTTCACGCCGATCGACGACGGCCGCATGCAGCTGTGCCAATGGCTGTTCCGCAACGATACCGAGGAGCAGTGCGCGGCCCAGATGCTGATCGACTTCGACGAGGCCGTCACGCGCGAGGACAAGGACATCCTGGAGTCCACCGACCCCGACGCCGTGGTCGACCCGCGCCGCCGCGGCGTCGAGTACTCGATGGAGTCGGACCGGCCGGGCATGCTGATCCGCAAGAAGCTCGCCGAACTGCTGGCCCGCCACGGCGAGGCCGAGGTGTACCGGGGGATGAAGGTGATCCCGCTGGCGCAGGCTGCCTGAACGAGGCAAGAACGGCGCTACGATCGAGGGACCTGCCAGCGTGCAGAGGAAGCGCACGGCGCATGGTGGATACCTTCCCTACCGATTGCAGGAGAGCTGAGTGGGCCGTTGGCTGTTTCTGGTGTGCGCCGTGTCTGCGTTGTTCTTCCAGTGCGCAGTCGCGCATGCGCAGGCCGGCTCCGACAGGACGCCGGCCACTCCCGATGCCCGCATGCCGGAGGATGCGGACGGACCTGCGGGGTCGACGTCACGCACGGTCGGCGACATTCTCAGGCTGCTGGACTCCTACGCGCCAGATCCGACGCAGAGGGCGGCATTGCAGCGGCAAGCGACGCAGCCACGCCCTGACACCAACGACACCAGGACGCTGGTCGATTTCTACGTCAGACGCGCCAATGCGCTGGGCCTGCTGGGGTCGACCCATGAGCGGCTCGCCGATCTGCGCGAGGCGGTGCGATGGTCCGGGCGCAAGGACCCGAACCTGATGTTGGTCACCTCGGCGGTCGAATGGGCTGCCGGCCATCACGTGGCCGCCATGGCCTTGCAGGAAGAGATGGCCCGGCATCCCGGGTGGGACTTCGTCGTCAACGCGTCGCTGGCGTCCAACTACGCGTCGATCGGGGAGTTCGACAAGTCAGAGCGCTACCAGCGCCAGGCCGTTGCCCGGGCGACCGCCGAGCGCAGCAAGCGCGCCGATCCGGAGCTGTGGAAGTTCGAGTTTCAACACATCCTCGCCAGGTCCAGGGCCAAAGTGCTGCTGGCACGCGGCAGATATGCCGAAGCAGAGGCGGCCATGCGGGAGTGCATTGCCGCGATGGAGCAAGACGTGGCCCCCGCCGAGCTGCGGCGCAGTCGCGGGCTGACCGAGACCCCGGTTTCGTTTGTGCGCAACATCTATCTCACCGATCTGACCACGCTGGCCCAGATCCTGACCCGCGAGGGCAAGCTGGCGGAGGCCGAAGTGTGGGCGCGTCGATCGCTGCGCTTGCAGCTGGAGCACACCGGGCTCGCGCACAGCAACGCGGGCCGCGCACTCCTGTCGCTGGCGCAGGTCCTGGGAGAGCAGGCGCGCTTTGTCGAAGCCGAGGCAGTGGCGCGCCGTGCCATCGAGGTGCTGGAAAACCTGGGCGTGATGCCGCATGCCGTCTTCCTGAACGACGCACGGCTGGAGCGCGCCAATGCGTTGACCGCGTTGGGGTCCTGGGAGCAGGCGGTGGCGGAGTTCCTGCGGCGGCGCGACGGCCTGGCCGGCGATCCCCAGTTTGCCCAGCAGGTGGGCGTGGAACGTCTGGGTTGGGCGATCGCGCTGCTGCGCAGCGGCGAGCCGCAGCAGGCCCGCTCCATGCTGGAGACGCTGGAGCGGCGCCTGGCCAGGTCGTATGGCGCTGACCATCCGGAGGTTGCCGAGGTGAGAGGGTTTCTTGGCATCACACTGCTCGAACTCGGCGACAAGGCCCAGGCGCTGGTCCAGTTCCGCAGAGCGGCAGAAGGCCTGCTGGCGCGCCGAGGTTTACCGGCGGCGGCCTCCTCGCCGGCCCGGGCCCTGCGGCTGAACATGATCGTGGACGCCTACATCGGCTTGCTCCACGATGTGCGCGGCACTGCGCTGGATTCGGCGTCGAGTCTGGACGCCGCAGGCGAGGCGTTCACACTGGCCGATGCCATCCGCGGCCACTCGACCCAGCGATCGATGGCGGCGGCCGGCGCGCGTGCCGGTGCTGCCAGCAATCCGCAGCTCGCCGCCTTGATCCGCAACGAGCAAGACCTCGCCAGGGAATCCGATGCGCTGCTGGAAATTCTGGTGCGCCTGTCCGCTGCACCAACGCAGCAACAGCTCCCTGCGGTGATGGCGCAAATGCGTGAGCGAGTCGACCGCATCGCGAAGGAGCGCAAGGACTTGGCGGTGCTGATCGAACGCGCCTTCCCGCAATACGCCAATCTGATCCAGCCCCGGCTGGTCACGATCGAAGAAGTGCGCAGATTCATGACGCCGGGTGAGGTGCTGATCTCGATATTCCCCGGAGCTTCACGCACCTACGTCTGGGCCGTCGCGAAGGATGGAAGAGTTGCGTTGCATGCCAGCGCACTGACCGCCGAGCAGGTGGCGCAACAAGTCATGGCATTGCGTTTGGCGCTCGACGTGGGCGACGTTCCGGTGGACCCATATCCGGCGTTCGACCTGGCGACCGCACACGCGCTGTACCGCGAACTGCTGCTGCCGGTGCGCGCGGTCTGGCAGGATGCGACGTCGTTGCTCGTGGCCACCAGCGGGCCGCTGGCGCAGATCCCGTTTGCCTTGTTGCCGACGCAGCCCTCGACGGAAGTCAACGGGCCGGTTCCTTTTGCGCATTACAAGACGGTGCCCTGGCTGATCAAGCAGATCGCCATTGCGCAGTTGCCCTCGGTCAACGCGCTCGTGACGCTGCGCTCGATGCCTGCCAGTCGCCAGCCGCGGCGCGCGTTTGCGGGCTTCGGCGACCCGGTGTTTGACAGACGAGCGGAAGTGATGTCGGCCAGCACACCGACCGATGCGCGAGACGCCAACCTGGTGGCGGTACGCAATCTCGCGATCCCGCGCGTGACCGATGACGCCATCCGCAGGAACCGTACCGTCCATGCGATTCCCTACAGCCGGCTGCCGCCGCTGCCGGACACGCGAGACGAAGTGCTGGCGATCGCCAAGGCCTTGCGCGCGGATATCGATGGCGACGTGTTCCTGGGCAGCGACGCCTCGAAAGACAAGCTGCGCCGTGCCGATCTCGCATCGCGCCGCATCATCGCCTTCTCGACGCATGGTCTGCTGGCCGGCGATTTTCCAGGCGTCGACCAGCCGGCATTGGCTCTCTCGGCGCCAGCCGATGGATCGGCAGAGAACGACCCACGCAAGGCGCTGCTGACGCTGGACGACATCCTGGCGCTGAAGCTGGACGCCGATTGGGTTGTGCTTTCAGCCTGCAACACGGCCGCGGGCGATGGCAAAGGTAGCGAGGCCATCTCGGGGCTGGGGCGCGCGTTCTTCTATGCCGGCAGCCGTGCGCTGCTGGTGACGCACTGGCCGGTGGAATCGTATTCGGCACGCCTGCTGGTGGCGGGCATCTTCGAGCGCTATGCGGCCGATGCCAGTCTGACGCGGACCGAGGCGTTGCGGGCGTCGATGCTGGCCTTGATGAACGGGGAAACTGACGGGGGCGCAGACACCTACGCCCATCCGATGTTCTGGGCGCCCTATGCATTGGTCGGCGATTCGGGGCGGTGATGGCCGCGCCGCTGCACGCTTCCTATCGGGCTCCGTCGCCGACGAGCGCATAGGGCGCCCAGTACGCGGGATGGCTGTACTGTGGTTGCGCCATGAGTTGAAGCATTGCCTGGCGAAGGCTTTCGGCCTTGCCTGCGGTGGGCGTCTTGGCATGGTGGTCGAACGTCGCGGTCGTCAGGTATTTGGCGCTGTCGGTTTCGACTGCCCAGTGCGTCACCAGGACGCTGCGGCTTCCGGCATAGAAGAACCCTCTGGCGAGGCCTGACAGGGCCTCGCCGGCCTTGCCGTCGGCCGCGGCGGTGTTGCAAGCGCTCAGCACCACCCAGTCGGCGTTGAGTTGGAGCGTCACCACGTCGTCGAGCGTCAACAGCGCGGACAGCGGCTCCTGTTCCTCGGCCCCGGTCGCCGCCATCGCGAGCGCCGGCTGATTGAGGTTGGGCAGATCGCCTGCGATCAGGCCATGCGTTGCAAAGATCACCACGCGTTTGCGCGCAAGCTGCCCGCTGCGGCTCGCCGCGAGGACGCTCTCGCGCGTGGCGAGAGCGCCGACCCGCAGGTCACCCACCGGATCGGCGTGCAACGTGGCCGCGATGGCTTGCAACTCGTCGCGCGTTTCGGGTAGTGCCGGGATGCGGTCGTAGCGCCAGGCCGACCGCAGCGTGGGCGCAGGGCGGTCGCTGGTGACGG
This sequence comes from Pseudorhodoferax sp., assembly GCA_965279475.1. Taxonomy (GTDB): domain Bacteria; phylum Pseudomonadota; class Gammaproteobacteria; order Burkholderiales; family Burkholderiaceae_C; genus Pseudorhodoferax. The sequence goes on along the minus strand of CBDIIA010000003.1, from coordinate 3,182,758 downwards.
TCTCGCGGGTGATGTCGAGTCGGCGAATGTTCGGTCTGACCGCCGCCGCCGGCGCCACCTGAAGACCGAACGCAGGATCTGCCCAGCCCAGCAGGATCTCGGGCGCCCGCTCCTTCTGCGCCAGTTGTTTCAGCGACATCCAGGCGCTTGCACTTGGCACCTGGGTGATGGCGAATTCCTGGATCAGCCAGCGAGGCGGCGACAGATCGTCGGCACTCCGCGAAGGTGCCAGAACCGCGAAGGGGATCTGCGCCAGGCCGCCGCCGGCTGCGACCACCAGGTGTGTTTGTCCGCTGAAGATGTGCGAGATGGGGCGGAGCAGACCGTCGTAGAGTTCGGCTGCAGCCGGCGCGTCGAATGCGGGCATGCTGCTCCCCTTGTCGGCGACATCCAGGGTGCGCCGCAGCCGATCGACCAGTTTCAATTGCTCGCGTTCGCCCATCTCCGCTCGGTGAAATGCCGTCGTGCCATCGCGGCGAACGGCCCAGACGAAAGTGTGCTGCTCCGTCGGGAAGATGGCGATGAACGCTTCGGTCTCGTGCAGCGCGCCGGCGACGTCCGCAGGTGTTGGCAGATCCGGGTGGACGAGTCTGCTGTACTCGGGAAAGCCCCTGGCAATCTCGGCCTGCAATTGCACCCTTGATTCCTCCAGTTCCTGGATGCGCTTGCGCATCGTCTGTGCGATGGTGTCGACGCGCCGTGTCTCCGTCTCGCTGGCTTGCCGCGCCAGAAAACCATACAGCGCCTTGAGTTCGTTGCCGGCATCCTGCGCACGCCGCACGAGTTCCGACAATCCGCTGGTGTGTGCCGCGCTTCGAACCGCCGCATCGCCGAGGGCTTGCTGCACGCTGGAGCCGCGCAGCGCGTCGGAGGCTGCAAAGGAAGTCGCGATGTCTTCCTTGGCGGGGTCCGCGCCGATCACTTCGAGGTAGCGCTCGAAGATCAGGCTGCGGACGCTGGCCTTCTCGCTCAGGTCCAGCGTGTCTCGGCCGGTTGAATCAGCTCTGGCCAGCAACTGGACCGCGCTGGCCAGCGTGCCGCGGGCCCGCGCGCGCAGCACGCCGTCTGTGGAGCTGGCCAATACGATGCCGAGCACGCCTTGCGCGAGGCCTGTCTCCACGTGGCGGTTGCCGAAGCTGGCCTGTGTCCATTGCAGATGGTCGGTCATGAGCGCGACGGCGTCGGCACTGCGGCCGGTATGGGCGTAAGCCAGTGCGCGCGCCAGCGGGTACCTGACACGCGACTGCAGTGCAGGGTCGCCGGACGACAGCGTGTCGATGCGGCCGAACTCGGTTGCCGCCTCCTGCCAGGCGCGCTGCATGACCATGATGCGAAACAGTACATCGTAGGTATTGCGCGTTTCGACGCCAAGCTTGCCCCGATCTCCGGTGGACGCAAAACGCAATGCGCGTTGTGCGAACTGGCGTGCCTCGACGATGCGCGACTGTCCAGCTCGCACCAGTGCCAGGCTGTTGTAGGCACCCACGATATCGCGGCCGTTGCGAGCTCCCGCTTGCGCGCTGCTGGTGAGAGCCTCCGCGATGGTCTGCTCTGCGTCGAAATACCTTCCCATCGCGAGTTGAAGCGAGGCCATGTCGATCAGGCTGTCGGTGCGGTCGGTCGCGGCTGAACCCTGCAAGTACTCTGGCATCGCGCCGCGCAGATCGAACTTCCTGCGGTACATGTCCAGCGCCAACACGCACTCTGGCAATGCCTGTGCATAGCGGGCAAGGGCCTGGCTCAGCTCGCACCGGGACTGGTGCCACTTTGCCCGCGTATCGGCCAGCCAGAACTGATTCTCTGGCGTGGCCCGAAGCTGCCCTTCCATCGTGCGGGTGCGTGGCTCGATGCGCTCCAGCAGCGCCTGTGCGTCCTGCAGCCGCCCCGACATCGAGAAATCCCGTGCCAGCCGCGCGCCGACGCGCACGTATTCGTGGTCGTATGCCTTCTCGGCGGCTTTCAACAGCTGCTCGCCCAGCACGTTGGATTCAGCCTGTCGATCGCTGCGGAACAGGTTGCGCCACAAGGAGAACGGTGCGATGTTGCTCTGCGGTGCGGCCGCGAACCATTGACGAAACAGGCTCAGGCCCAGATCGAACTCACCCAGTCGGCGCGCGGCGGTGGTCTGCTGGCCGTAGAAAGTGTCCATCTCTTGCGTGGACCCCCGTGAGGGCGGTGTTCGCTTCAGGACTTCGCGCAGCCGGGCATCGTCGGCGGTGACCTCCATCGCCGCGACGTCTTCGACGCTCGTGGTCTGCGCGTGCACGACGCAGGCAGACAACAGGATCGCGAAAAGTCCCGTATGGAATGGGCGCATGGCTTTTCAGGTTGGATCTGTCGGCACAGCCGGGGGCAAGGGCGGGGGTCTCTTTGTACCAGATCGATCGCGCTGTGACGCGCCGCGCCAGCCGAGCATGATGGCCAAGACCACGCGTTCCATGGCGACTCACCCACAACTTTGGGCTAGGGCCTGTTCACACTCAATGCATCTCCTGCATGGAGTGTGAACAGGCCCTGAAGAACAAGTAGCCCGGCTCCGCCTGCTCACGCAGGCTGGTACTGGTACAGCCAGGTCTCCGATAGAGTCTGGTCGCCGTTCTTCAGATACAGCCGCATGTCGACCGGCTCGCTGCCCTCGGCCGTGAAGTCGAACTGCGCGCGCCAGTGGCCGGCCACGCCGTTCGGCACGGCCTCGGTGAACACGTAGGAGAACTTGCCGCGCGAGGCCGACAGCACGGCTTCGGGTTTCACGCCGAAGGGCAGCGTGGCCAGCGGGCCGCCGAGAAACTCCACCATGAACTTGCGCACGCCGGCCGGCCGCGGCTGGCCCGGCTGCCCGCCACGGCCGATGCGTGTGGCCACGCACAGGGCCAGCGGCGAAGGGTAGGGCTCGGTCGCCACCCAGTGCAGCTTGTAGCGAAAGCCGTAGCTCGCCCCGGCCGTGGCCGGCGCCTTGGGCACCCAGAACGCGCCGATGTTGTCGTGGATCTCGTCGTCGGTCGGAATCTCGACCAGCTGCACCGCGCCTTCGCCCCAGTCGCCGATGGGCTCGACCCACAGGCTGGGCCGCTTGTCGTAGTGCACGCCGTCGAGATAGTGGTCGAACACGCGGTCGCGCTGCAGCAGGCCGAAGCCCTTGGGCCGCGTGTCGGCGAACGACGAGACGCCGGTGCGGGCCGGGTTGTTCAGCGGCCGCCAGATGCGTTCGCCCGCGCCGTTCCAGATCGCCAGGCCATCGGAGTCGTGCACCTCGGGGCGCCAGTCGATACCGGTCGGTTTGAGCTTGTCGGAGTACCAGTACATCGAGGTCAGTGGCGCAATGCCGAGCCGGGCCACGTCGCGGCGCAGGAACAGGCGGCACTCGATGTCCATCAGCACGGCCTTGTCGCGCTGCATCACGAAGCGGTAGGCGCCGGTGAGGCTCGGGCCCTCGAGCAGCGCGTGCACCGTGACCGTGTTGCTGCCCGCGGCCGGTGGCTCGAAGTAGAAGCGGGTGAACGACGGGAACTCTTCTGGCCGGTCGGGCGCGGCTACGTCGATCGCGATGCCGCGGGCCGACAGTCCGTACTGGTAGAGCTCGCCGATCGCGCGGAAGTACGAGGCACCGAGAAAGGCCACCCAGTCGTTGCTCTTCCACGGCAGCTTCTGCTGATCGCCCAGGCGGCTTTCCTGGAAGCGGAAACCCGCGAAGCCCGCGCCCTGGGGCAGCGCCTTCGCGGGGCTGTCGGCCGGCATGTCGAAATAGGCCGGGTCGTACAGCACTTCGCGCGCCGCGGCCTTGCCGTCGGATAGGTCGAGCAGGTGCATGTGCACCGGCGTCTGGAAGTAGCGGCCCAGGTGGAAGAAGGTCAGCGGGAACGGACCCGGGCCGTCCTTGAACGCGGCCGAATCGGTGTCGAACCTGATCTTGCCGTGCGCGTCGTAGTCGATGCGTTCCAGCACCTCGCGCGGCAGCGGTGTGCCGGCATCGAAGGGTTTGGCCGCGAGCGATTTCGCGGTGTCGACGAGGCCGTCGAAGGAGAAGGGCGCGGATGGCCCGAACTTCAGGCCTGCCTGTGCCAGTGCCTCGATCGGAAGGCCCAGTGCGGCCAGCGCGCTGGTGCCCAGGCTGGCCGTGAGGAGTTTTCTGCGTTGCAACATCGCCCGAATTTAACGGACTAACATCGCCATCCGGCATCTGGAGGGCATTGCGATGGCAACACGAGGTTTCATGGGCCGGCGGCCCGACAGCGCGGCGGCGAAGCGGCTGCCGCCAGGGCAGTTCGAGACGGACGACTTTCCGGTGTTGTCCAAGGGGCCGGCGCCGCGGGTCGACCTGGCCGCCTGGCGCTTCACGCTGAGCCACGGGCCGCGCCCATTGGCCAGCTGGAACTGGGACGAGTTCAACGCGCTGCCGCAGACCGTGTGGGAGGGCGACATCCACTGCGTGACGACCTGGTCGAAGTTCGACACCCGCTGGCAGGGTGTGCGGGTCGACGACCTGCTGGCCGCAGCCGGCGTGGCGGCACCCAGCGGCTACACGCTGGCCTTGGCGCTGGACGACTACGACACCAACGTGCCCTATGCCGATCTCGCCGGCGACCGGGCGATGGTCGCGACGCACTTTGGCGGTCAGCCGCTCGAAGCCGAACACGGTGGCCCGGCCCGCCTCTTGGTGCCGCACCTGTACTTCTGGAAGAGCGCGAAGTGGATCAAGGGCCTCAAGTTCACCGCGCGCGACGAAGCCGGCTTCTGGGAACTGCGCGGCTACCACATGCGCGGCGACCCGTGGAAGCAGCAGCGTTACTCGGACGATCCATGAGCGCAGCGCTCGGCCGCCCGGAGCAAGCTCGCACCGCAGCCGAAGGCGAAGGTGGTTCAGCGAGCTGTACTCCGTGAGTGTCTGGCACGAGGCGTTGGTCGAGAGCGTCACGCCGATCACGCCGCGCATCGTCAGCCTGCAGCTGACCGCACCGATCGCCGCGCATGTGCCCGGCCAGCATGTGGACGTGCGCCTGACCGCGCCCGATGGCTACCAGGCCCAACGCAGTTACTCGATCGCCTCGGCGCCTGTGGCCGGGCGCATCGAACTGGCGATCGAGAAGCTTGAGGACGGCGAGGTCTCGCCGTTTTTCCACGACGTGGTGCAGGCCGGCGACACGATCGAGCTGCGCGGGCCGCTGGGCGGGCATTTCGTCTGGCGCCCGTCGGACGGCGGGTCCTTGCTGCTGCTCGCCGGTGGCTCGGGCATCGTGCCGCTGGTGGCGATGGTGCGGGCCTGGGCGGCCGAGGCCGATGTGCACGCGGTGCCGGTGCTGCTGGTGGCGTCGGCGCGGACCTGGGACGACATCGCGTTCCGTGACGAACTGCTCCGGCTGGAGGCCTCGCATGCGGGGCTGCGTTGCGTCGTGGCGGTGACGCGTGGCGACAAGCGGCGCGCTCAGGACCTGGACCGCCGGCTCGACGCCGCCACGCTGCGCGAGCTGCTGCTGCAGTGGGGGCACGTGCCGCGCCATGTGTTTGTCTGCGGCGCCAACCGGTTTGTCGCCGCGGTGAGCGACGGCCTGCTCGATGCGGGTGTGCCGGCGGCGATCATCCGCACCGAGCGCTACGGCGGCAGCTGAAGCCCCGGTCGGTCAGGCCGAGGGCAGCACCAGCGCGGGCTTCTCCACACCCGCCGGCAGGCCTTCGACACTGAGCCGGAACACGTTGTGCTCGGGGTCGCACAGCACGGCCTGCCATTGGCCGTAGTAGGTCGGGTACGGCCCTTTGACCACCGTGCCGCCCAGGCCCGCGACCCGGGCCGTGGTGGTGCTGACGGCCTCTGGCGTGTGGAGCATCAGCGTGGCGTAGCCGGTGACGGGGGAGGCAGCTTGCTGGGGGCGGCGTGCCTCCAGGCCCAGCAGCGTGTAGGCCGGCTGCGCATGGAAGCCGAACTGGAAACCATCGGTGTGCAGCGCGCGGTAGATCGGCGAGCGGCTGACGGCGTGCTCGGGCAGGCCGAGCAGCGCCTGGTAGAAGGCGAACTGCGCATCGACGTCGCGGCAGAACAGGTTGACGAAGAGCTTCATGCGGCCGTGGCCTCGGCGCTGTTCTTCTGCAGCCCGTAGGTGGTCTGGTACATCTGCCTCAGGTGTTCACCCGCGGTGCAGGGTGTGTAGCGCGGCGTCTCGCCCTCGGGCACCGTGCCGGGCACGGCGACGATCTGCGCCAGGTAGTCGGGCTCGTAGAAGAACGGAATCGAATAACGCGCCGCGCCGCTTGAATACTGGTTGCGCACGCGGTGCGGGTTCGAGTGGTACAGGCCGTTGGTCCAGCGCGGGATCATGTCGCCCAGGTTGACGACGAAGCAGCCCTCCATCGGCGTGGCGGGGACCCAGCTGCCGTCGGGCATCGCCACCTCGAGGCCGCCGTGGTGGTCTTGCGCCAGGATGGTCAGCGCGCCCCAGTCGGTGTGCGCGCCGGCGCCGAAGGTGCGCTCGTCGGCATCCTTCGGGTGGGGCGGGTAACGCACCATGCGCAGCGTGACCATCGGGTTCGTGCCGGTGGCGTCGAAGTAGTTCTCCGGCAGGTCGAGCGAAAGCGCCATCAGCTGCATCAGCCGGCGCGACAGGACGAGCATCGCCTGGATATAGGCTTCACACTGCGCCGGCGCATCGGGCAGTTCGTCGGGCCACTGGCTGGGCCCGTAGGTCTGGTAGCCGGCCAGCACATAGGGGTGGTCGGCCGGGTAGCGCATGCCGCAGCAGAAGCTCTCTTTCACGTCGGGCCGGGCCGCGGCGTCCAGCGTCTGCGCACCGACGTGTTCGAAGCCGCGCAGCGTCGGCGAATGGCGCAGGTCCAGCGCTTCCCGGGTGCTGGCGGGCAGGTCCATCAGGCGCTGGGTGAGGTCGAACTGCTGCTGCACCAGTGCGGTCGGCACCGCGTGGTGGCGGATGTAGAAGAACCCCGACGCCGTGGCGGCCGCACGGAACTGCGCCGCGACCTCGGCGCTGCGGCTGCCGCCGGGTTGCAGGGCGTCGGTGAGGTCGATGAGGGGGATGGACATGGTGCTCTGGGCTCGACGATAACGTTTCGACTCCACAGGAAGTCCAGCAGCTTTTGTGCCACCCGCAAACGTTATGTCTGCAGCAGTTCCACGGGGTCGCCCTCGAACGTGTTCGCAAGCCGCCGATCCAGTGTCAGCAGTTGCATGTGGTGCCGTCTTGCCAAGGCGAGCAGATAGGCGTCTGTCGTCTGGCGTGGACCCGCCAGCCGGCTGAAATCGCAATCGACCACGCTCGGGTGTTCGGCCGCATAGCGGTGTCGCTTGTCGGCACACAAGGCGGCCAGCGCGGCCTGCGCCTGGGCCGGAGACGGCGTGTGGCTGAAGATGCCGTTGGTTGCGGAGATCCGAATGAAGCCCAGTTGCGTGATCGCGCAGGTGGCCCAGTCTACCGGCCGGGACAGGCGCTCGACCACGACCTGATGCGCTTCGTGTTCGACCCAGCCGAGCGCCAGCAGGACGTTGACGTCCAGCAGAAGTGGCGGCGTCAAAGAATGCCTTCTTCGTCGATCACCTTCTGGACTTGCTCGGTGGTGACACGTGCCTTGGGCGTTGCGGCTGCCATCACGTTGAAGCGGCCGCTGCGTACCGTGGCGGGCGCTTGATCGGTCGTCTTGCGCAGCCCCTGCTCGACCAGCCGGCCCAACAAACGGGCGAGAGACAGGTTTTCACGTTGCGCCTGTCGGCGAACGAGTTCGTGCAGTTCCGGATCGAGATCGATGGTGGTGCGCATGACAGCTGTTCACATCAGTGATGCGCTGCATCATAGCATCACCGATGCTGTCTTTCAGACGTTCGGGGCTTGCGGTCGCTGTTCCCAGAACCCCTTGTGCGTGGCGATCATCTCGTCCGCCACCGCGGCCACCGGCCCGATCACCTCGATCGTCTTCTGCCCGCTCGCGAACACGTCGCGGCAGGGCAGGGACAGCGTCGGGTTCTCGGGGTGGCTGCCGGTCAGGGCCAGCAGGGCGGATTCTTCGGCGCCGAACACCACGCGGCCGATGTTGGCCCAGTAGACGGTGCCGGCGCACATCGCGCAGGGCTCGAAGGTGGTGACCAGCGTGCACCGGGCCAGGTAGTCGGCCGGGTAGTTCAGCGACGCGGTGCGGGCCAGCGTGGCCTCGGCGTGGTGCACCGTGTCGATGTTGCCCTGCTCGGCCAGCACAGTCTCGCCGTCGGGTGCGACCAGGATCGCGCCGAACGGGTGCCGGCCCATCGCCATCGCGCGGCGCGCCACGGTGTCGGCGTGGCGCAGGTGGCGGGCGATCTGGTCGGGGGTCATGGCGGGAGGCGGCCGCCGCCGGGCCGCCCCAAGGCGAGCCGCGCCTCCCCCTCGGGGGGTGGAGTTACACGGAGCGAAGCGCAGTGAAAAGCCGGGGGGCTGACCATGCTAGGTGTTTTGCGATCCGCGGTGTGCCCAGGCGGTGGTGTGCTTCTCGATGAAACTGAAGAGTTCGTACATCACCATCGCCATCGCGCCGACCACGACCAGGCCGGCGAAGGCCAGGCCCATCTGCATCGCCGAGCCGGCCGAGATCAGCAGGTAGCCGATGCCTTCGTTCGCGGCGGTCATCTCCGACACCGTGGTGCCGACGAAGGCCAGCGTGATCGCCACCTTCAGCGAACCGTAGAAGTAGGGCATGGAACGGGGCAGGCCGACCTTCATCAGCACGTCCCAGCGCTTGGCGCCCAGCACCCGCAGCACGTCTTCGAGTTCGGGCTCCAGCGTGGCCAGGCCGGTCGCGATGTTGACCATGATCGGGAAGAACGAGATCAGGAACGCCGTCAGGATCGCCGGGCCGACGCCGATGCCGAACCACACGACCAGGATCGGCACGAAAGCCGCCTTGGGCAGCGCGTTGAAGGCCGTCATCAGCGGGTACACCGCCGCGTAGGCCAGGCGCGAGCTGCCGATGATGAAGCCGAACAGCACGCCGACGACGATGGCGATGCCGAAGCCCACCATCGTGACCCAGAAGGTGCGCCAGGCGTGGCCGGCGATCAGGCCCTTGTATTCGAGGAACTGCGTCCAGATGCGCGCCGGGCTCGGGAAGATGAACTCCGACACGTTGAACGCCGAGCAGATGATCTGCCACAGCGCGATCACCAGCACCAGCAGCAGCCACGGGGACCAGATCTCGAGTTGTTTCTTGTTCATTTCTTGGCCTTCAAAGGGTACGGTCCCCTACCAGAAACACCGCGGAACCGGCTTTGCCGGGCCGCAGGTGTTGCCCCCTTGCAAAGGGGGTTGGCGGAGCGACACGCAGTGCGCGCAGACTGGGGGATGTCAAGCAATTGCTTTGCTTCTGATGGCGCCGATGTGGCCACGCAGTTCGAGCACGATGTCGGTGAACTCTTTCGTGTAGGTCACCTCCAGTTCGCGCGGGCGCGGCAGCTCGATCTCGCGCTTGACGACGAAGCGGCCCGGGCTCTTGCTCATCACGTACACCGTGTCGGCCAGGAAAACCGATTCGCGCAGGTCGTGCGTGACCAGGATCACGTTGAATTGCTGCTCGGTCCACAGGTCGCGCAGGATGCACCACAGCTCTTCGCGGGTGAACGCGTCGAGCGCGCCGAAGGGCTCGTCGAGCAGCAGCATCTTGGGCTCGTGGATCAGCGCGCGGCAGATGCTGGCGCGCTGCTGCATGCCACCCGACAACTGCCACGGAAACTTGTCCTCGTAGCCGCCAAGGCCGACCTTCTGCAGCAGCTTGCGCGCACGTTCCTCGTACTCCTTGCGCTTGGCCTTGAAGCTGGAGCGGTAGGGCTCGACGATCTCCAGCGGCAGCAGCACGTTGTCGACCGTGGTGCGCCAGGGCAGCAGCGATGGCGCCTGGAACGCCATGCCCGAGATCTTCAGCGGCCCGGTGACCGGCTGGCCGTCGATCAGGATCTTGCCCATCGACGGCATGCGCAAGCCGGTGGTGAGCTTCATGAAGGTCGACTTGCCACAGCCCGAGGGCCCGACGATCGCGATGAACTCGCCCTGCCGCACCTTCAGGTCGATGGCCTCGACGGCGAAGTGGCTCTGCTTCAGCAGCTCTTCGTTGTAGGCGAGCCAGACGTCGCGGAAATCAACAAAATACTGATCCTCGTTCGGCATCTGGCGTGCACTCACTTCTTCGCGGGCAACACGTTCAACTCTGCATTGCTCGGCAGGTAAGAAGCGTTCCAGATCGCGTCGGCGTTCACGCGGGTCTTGGTGTTGAACGCATCCGACACCTGCGAGGCCATCAGCGACAGCCGGGGGCCATTCACCTTGCCGAAACCTTCGGCGCGTGCATTGGGGCTGTTGATCACCGTGTCGATCGCCATCGTCAGGCGGCGCGTCTCGAGGGCGCTGTTGATGATGCCGTCGCGCGCCTTCACGTCCTCGATGGCGGCGGCGGGCTTGGCGATCACGTCCTTCATGCCCTTGGTGAAGGCCTGCAGGAAGGCCTTCACCGCGGCCGGGTTGTCCTTCAGGATCTTCGGCGACGCGATGATGGCGTTGCCGTACAGCTTGACGCCGTAGTCGGGGTAGGCGAGCACCACCACGTCGTCGGCCTTCACGCCGCGGGCTTCGAGGTTCAGCACCGAGGTGAAGGTGAAGCCGGTGATCGCGTCGATGTCGCCGCGCACCAGCATGGTCTCGCGCAGCGGCGGGTCCATCGCGGTCCACTGCACGCCGGTCACGTTGTTGGCCTTCGAGAAGATCGGGAACGCGCGGCGGCCGGCGTCGAACACCGGGGCGCCGAGCTTCTTGCCGTTCAGGTCAGCCGGCGTCTTGATGCCGGACTTCTTCAGCGCCATCACCGAGGCCGGCGTGTCGTTGTAGACCATCATGATGGCCACCGGCTTGTTCGGCGCATCGGGGTTGTTGGCGTGGAACTCCATCAGCGCGGCCATGTCGGCAAACCCCATGTCGTAGGCGCCCGAGGCGACCCGCGTCACGGTGCCACCCGAGCCGTTGCCGGCGTCGATGGTCACGTCGAGTTTCACGTCCTTGAAGTAACCCTTGGCGGCCGGCGTCAGGAACAGGGCGGCCGGGCCTTCGAAGCGCCAGTCGAGCTGGAACTTGATCGGCGTGGTCTGCGCAGAGACCACGCCGGCGCCCAGTGCGGCGGTGAGGGCGAGGGCGGCTTGGACGAAGGTGCGCTTGTGCATGGGGTCTCCGGGAATGTGATGAAGGACATCTAGCAAAATTGGTGCCCAGCAGCGGATGGCGGGTACCGGAGCGATGCAGCGCGCCCTGTGCGCGCTGCCGTGGATGCGGCGCCCCGACCGCGAGGGGCGCGATGGCAGCGCCGCGCCTTGCCGCTCTGGCACAGGCGGGCGCCGTCGGCGCTTGCCCCTAGCGGAAGGTCACCGCGTTGGCCACGGCGAGTGCCGTCATGTTGACAACGCGGCGCACCGTGGCCGACGGCGTGAGGATGTGGGCCGAGGCGGCAGCACCCAGAAGGATCGGGCCGACGGTGACACCGCTGCCTCCGGTGACCTTGAGCACGTTGAACAGGATGTTCGCCGAGTCGAGGTTGGGGCAGATCAGCACGTTGGCCTCGCCGTGCAGCGCGGTTTCCATCAGCGAGCGCTCGCGGATCTCCTCGGACAGCGCGGCGTCGCCCTGCAACTCGCCGTCGGACTCGATGTCAGGAGCCATCTTGGCGAACAGCTCGCGCGCCAGCCGCATCTTGCGCGCCGAGGGCCGGTCGGACGAGCCGTAGTTCGAGTGCGACAGGAAGGCGACCTTGGGCGGCAGGCCGAAGCGGCGCACTTCGTCAGCGGCCATCACCGCGATGCTGGCCAGCTGCTCGGCGCTCGGGTCCTCGTTGACGTAGGTGTCGGCGATGAACAGCGTGTGCTTGTCCATCATCAGCGCGTTGAGCGCCGCAAAGCCGGGGGCGCCGCGTTTCAGGCCGATCACGTCGCGCACGTGCTGCAGGTGGCCGTCGTAGCGGCCGACCAGGCCGCACAGCATCGCATCGGCATCGCCCAGACGCACCATCAGCGCGGCGATGGTGGTGTTGGAGCGGCGCACGGCGGCCTTGGCGGCCTCCTGGTTCACGCCGCGGCGGCCCATCAGCTTGTGGTAGGTCTCCCAGTACTGTTTGAAGCGCGGGTCGTCCTCGGGGTTGACCACGTCGACATCGACGCCGAGCCTGATGCGCAGGCCGGCCTTGGCGATGCGCGCCTCCATCACGGCCGGGCGGCCGATCAGCACCGGGCGCGCCAGATTCTCGTCGACCGCCAGCTGCGCGGCGCGCAGCGCGCGGTCGTCCTCGCCCTCGGCGTAGGCCACACGTTTCTGCGCGGCCGGCACGACCTTGGCGGCGCTGAACACCGGGCGCATGAACATGCCGGTCTGGTAGACGAAGCGCGACAGGCTCTGGCGGTACGCCTCCATGTCCTTGATCGGACGCGTGGCCACGCCGGAATCGGCGGCGGCCTGGGCCACGGCGGGGGCGATGCGCAGGATCAGGCGCGAGTCGAACGGCGTGGGAATCAGGTAGTCGCTGCCGAACACCAGCTCCTTGCCGGCATAGGCGGCGGCCACTTCCTCGCTGATGTCGGCCTTGGCCAGGTCGGCGATCTGGCGCACGCAGGCGAGCTTCATCTCCTCGGTGATCTTGGTCGCGCCGCAATCGAGCGCGCCGCGGAAGATGTAGGGGAAACACAGCACGTTGTTGACCTGGTTCGGGTAATCCGAACGGCCGGTCGCGATGATGCAGTCCGGCCGCACCGCCTTGGCCAGCTCGGGGCGGATCTCGGGCTCAGGGTTGGCCAGCGCCAGGATGATGGGCTTGGCGGCCATGGTCTTCACCATCTCGGCCGTCAGCACGCCGGCGGCCGAGCAGCCGAGGAACACGTCGGCACCGTCGACCACGTCGGCCAGCGTGCGCGCCTGGGTGCGCTGCGCGTACTTCTCCTTCGACACGTCGAAGCCGCCGGGGCGGCCGTGGTAGATCACGCCCTTGGAGTCGACCGCGAACACGTTCTCGCGCTTCACGCCCAGGCCGACCATCACGTCCAGGCAGGCGATGGCCGCCGCACCGGCGCCGGAGACGGCGATCTTCACGTCCTCGATCTTCTTGCCGACGAGCTCCAGCCCGTTCAGCAGCGCGGCCGACGAGATGATGGCCGTGCCGTGCTGGTCGTCATGGAACACCGGGATGTTCATGCGCTCGCGCAGCTTGCGTTCGATGTAGAAACACTCGGGCGCCTTGATGTCCTCGAGGTTCACACCACCCAGCGTCGGCTCCATCGCGGCGATGATGTCGACCAGCTTGTCGGGGTCGCGCTCGGCGAGTTCGATGTCGAACACGTCGATGCCGGCGAACTTCTTGAACAGGCAGCCCTTGCCCTCCATCACCGGCTTGGAGGCCAGCGGCCCGATGTCGCCCAGGCCCAGCACGGCCGTGCCGTTGGTGATCACGCCGACCAGGTTGCCGCGCGAGGTGTACTCGGCCGCAAGCGACGGGTCGCGTTCGATGTCCAGGCAGGGGTAGGCGACCCCGGGCGAATACGCCAGCGACAGGTCGCGCTGGTTCGACAGCGGCTTGGTCGGCGTGATCGAAATCTTGCCCTTGGTGGGCGTGCTGTGGTACTCACGCGCGGCGTCGCGCAGGGCCTCTTCGGCGGGGGAAAGTTCCTTGCTCATGGTCGAAGTCTCCGGAGATGGTGCGCGGGGCTGGAAGGATACCCCTGGCGGGCCGCGGCCGACGATACACCCAGAAAAAAAGCCCCTAGTTCTCGCCGCGGCGTGCCCGCATCGCGCGGACCGGGGCCTGGCCCGGGCTGGCGTGCGCCAGCCGTTCGGTGACGCGGGTCGCACCGTCCGCCGCCGCCTGCTGCAACTGCTCCAGCCGTGCCGGTTTCTGACCGGCCGGCACGATCAGCACGAAGCTGCCCAGCACCTTGCGGTCGGCGCTGAAGATGGGGGCGGCGATGCCGATCAGCCCGCTGTCGATCTCGCCATGCGACACCACGGCGTTCATCTTGCGCAGCCGGCGCAGGTTGGCGCGGAAGCTGTCCCAGTCGTCGCCCAGGCCGGCGGCGCGGATCTCCGGGGCGTGCCACAGCATCAGGTTGCGCTGCTGGTAGGGCGTCAGGTGCGCCAGGATGGCCTTGGCGGTCGCGCCCAGGAACATCGGCATCGGCCGGCCGCGTTCGTAGCTGGAGCGGTAGCTGGTGTCGGGCCACTCCAGGTCGGCGCACATGACCTTGTCGCCGTAGTAGCTGCACAGCATCACGTTCACGTGGTGGCTGCTCGCCACGTCGGCCATGGGTTCGCGGGCTGCCAGCAGGATGGGGTCGCGCAGACGCAGCAGCCGGTCCAGCTCGATCGCGCGGGAGCCGATCACGTAGGAGCCGCCGTGCACCGGCGCGATCAGGCCCACGGTGGACAGCGACTTCAGGTAGCGGTAGGCCGTGGCGCGCGAGCAGCCCACATGGCGCGTGATGTCGTCCTGCGTGACGAAGGTGACGTCCTCGCTGAACAGGTTCAAGATGCTGAGCATCTTGTCCAGGCTGCCGTCGGGGACGGCGGTGGCTTCAGTGGATGTGGTATCCGCCGTTGACATCGATCACCGCGCCGGTGCAATAGGAGGACAGATCGCTGGCCAGGAACAGCGCCGTCTTGGCCACCTCCGCAGCCGTGCCGAAGCGCGCGAGCGGAATGCCGCCCTTCAGGCTCTCCTCCCACGCCGGTTCGAACTTGCCGATGGTCATATCGGTTTCGATGATACCGGGGGCGATGGCATTGGCCCGCACGCCGCGCGGCCCCAGTTCGCGCGCCATCGCCTTGGTGAAGCTCAGCAGCCCGCCCTTGGACGATGCGTAGTGCGAGCCGCCGAGCAGGCCGCCGCCGCGCATTGCGGCCATCGATCCGATGTTGACGATGGTGGGCGCTGCACGGCGCTCGGCACTGGCCAGCAGCGCCGGCAGCGCGGCCCGCGTGAGGCGGTAGGCCCCGTTCAGGTTGATGTCGATCATGCGCGTGAACTCGTCCTCCTCCAGGTCCCAGATACGCGTGGCGCCGACGATGCCGGCGTTGTTGACCAGCACGTCCAGCCCGCCGAACGCTGCCAGCACCTGCTCCACCGCGGCGCGGCACGAGGCCGCGTCGCGCACATCGCCGGCCACGCACAGCAGCCCGGCGTCCGGCGCCTCGGGGGCCGCGATGTCCATGCTGGCCACGCGCGCGCCCTGCGCGGCGAACAGCGTGGCGATCGCGCGCCCGATGCCGCGCGGCTGTGCTGCGCCGGAGACCAGCACGCGCCGGCCGGCCAGCAGGGATGCATCGGCCATCACTTCTTCACCAGCGGGCAGGCCGGGTCGGGTGCGCGGAAGGCCTGCGCGGCCGGAATGGTGCGCACCACGTGGTAGTAGTCCCAGGCGCGCTTGGACTCGGCCGGCTTCTTGACCTTGTACAGGTACAGGTCGCGCATCACGCGGCCGTCCTCGCGGATGTATCCGTCCTTGGTCATGAAGTCGTTGATCTTGGTCTCGTGCATCTTCTTGAGCACCGGGCCGGCGGCATCGGTGCCGGCGGCCTGGATCGCCTTCAGGTAGTGCATGGTGGCGGCGTAGTTGCTGGCCTGCACGCCCGAGGGCATGCGCCCGGTCATCTTGAAGAAGCGGTCGGACCACTTGCGCGTCTCGTCGTTCTGGTCCCAGTAGAAGGCTTCGACCAGGCTCACATCCTGCGCGATCGGCAGGCCGATGCTGTGCACATCGGTGATGCCGAGGTAGAGCGCCGCGATGCGCTGGCTGCTGCCGCCGATGCCGAATTCGCGCGCCTGCTTCATCGTGTTGATGGTGTCGCCGCTGCCGTTGGCCAGGCCGATCACCTGCGCCTTGCTGGCCTGCGCCTGCAGCAGGAACGAGGAGAAGTCGGCGCTGGAGATCGGGTGCCGCACCTGGCCCAGCACCTGGCCGCCGCCGCCCTTGACGATCGCCGCCGCGTCGCGCTCCAGCGCATGGCCGAAGGCGTAGTCCGAGGTGATGAAGAACCAGCTCTTGCCGCCGTCGGCCATCATGCCGGCGGCCGCGCCCGATGCGTAGGCGTAGGTGTCGTAGGTCCAGTGGATGCCGTTGGGCGAACAGGCCTTGCCAGTCAGGTCGGACGAGCCCGCGCTGGTGTAGATGGCGACGCGGTTGGCCTGTTTCGTCAGGTCCTGGATGGCCAGCGCGATGGCCGAGTTGGGGATGTCGAGGATCATGTCGACGTTCTCCTGCTCGTACCAGCGGCGCGCCGTGGCCACGCCGATGTCCACCTTGTTCTGGTGGTCGGCCGAGATCACCTCGATCGGCTTGCCGAGGACCTTGCCGCCGAAGTCCTGTACGGCCATCTTGACCACGTCGACCGACACTTTGCCGGACATGTCGGCCATCATGCCGGACTGGTCGTTCAGGATGCCGATCTTCACGACATCGTTGGAAATCTGGGCCTGGGCGCCGGCGGCGAGCAGGGTGCCGGCGAGGGCGATGGTGGAAAGCTTGCGCATGGGTTGTCTCCGGGTTTGTTGTGGTGATGAGGCGGCCGGTTACTCCAGCTTCTGCCCCGCGAACTGGTCGATGAACACATTGGGCTTGAGGAAGAAGCTCAGCACCAGCGCGCCTTCGGGCGCGCGCGCCACGTGGCGGTTGCCCCGCGGGCGCCAGACAAAGTCGCCTGCGCGGGCCTCGCCCTCCTCGTCCACGATGAAGCCCTCCAGCACGTAGGACTGCTCCACCTCCACATGCTCGTGCAGTGGCAGCACGGTGCCGGGCTGCCAGCGGAACAGCGCGGTCAGCAGGCCTTGCTGCTGGTCCTGCATCAGCACCTTGATGTCGATGCCCGCCACCTGCGTCGGCTTCCATGGCAGTGCGGCCACGTCCAGGTAGTGCGAGTCCAGCGGGCCCCGCGTGGGGCCCAGCGGATCGCCGGGTGTTTCGAGAGCCATGGGATCACCTCCTTGTGTGGACTGCCCTGGGGTTTCCCAGTGCTTGTGTTGATGGAAATTTTTCCGTACAGTGAATTTTGTGTCAATACTCACTAAGTGAGATTGATGATAGTTTTCCCTAAGAGAAATTTTTAACCAAGGAGTCCAGCGTGGACAGCGCTCAATTCGAAGACCTGTTCGGCCTGGCCGGCCGCACCGCCCTGGTGACGGGCGCGGCCGGCGGCCTGGGCCGTGCGATCGCCACGGCTGTGGGCCGTGCCGGCGCGCGCGTGGTCGTGAACGACCTCAACGCCGAGGCCGCGGCGGCGGCCGTGGCCGAACTGGCTGCGCGCGGCATTGCGGCGCGTGCGGCGGTGTTCGACGTGGCCGATGCGGCGCAGGTGGACGCCGCGGCGGCCGCGCTGCAGGCCGCGGGCTGGGACGTGGACCTGCTGGTCAGCAACGCCGGCAACCAGAACCGCAAGCCGCTGACGGCCATGCAGCCGCAGGAATGGCGCGCCATCCAGGCGGTGCATGTGGACGGCGCCTTCCACGTCTGCCGCGCGTTCCTGCCGGGCATGGTGGCGCGCGGGCAGGGTTCGGTGGTGCTGATGTCTTCGGTGGCCGGCCAGGCCACCATCCCCGAGATCTCCGCCTATGCCACGGCCAAGGGCGCGCTGGCGGCGCTGACGCGCGCGATCGCCGTCGAGTACGGGCCCCGCGGCATCACCTGCAATGCGCTGGCGCCCGGCTTCGTGCGCACCGGCTTCACCACGGCGCTGCAGCAGCGCGAGGGCTTCCAGCAGTTCATCGAACAGGCCGTGCCGGTCGGCCGCTGGGCCGAGCCGGAGGACATCGCGCCGCTGGTGCTGACCCTGGCGGGCAAGGGTGGTCGCTTCATCAACGGCCAGGTGATCGCCATCGACGGCGGCATGCTGGCAAGAATGTGATGCTGCGATGAATGACGGCATCGCCCTGGCCTGCGACGGCCTGACCAAGCGCTTCGGCGGCTTCACCGCCGTCGACAACGTGAACTTGCGCGTGCGCGACGGCAGCATCCACGCCCTGATCGGCCCGAACGGCGCCGGCAAGACGACCTGCTTCAACCTGCTGACCAGCGTGCTGCCGCCCGATGGCGGACGCATCCGCTACTTCGAGCGCGACGTGACGGGCTTCTCGCCCGAGGCCGTGGCGCGGCTGGGCATGGTGCGCTCGTTCCAGATCTCCGCCGTGTTCCTGGGCCTGACCGCGCTGCAGAACGTGCGCGTGGCGCTGATGCGCAAGGCCGGCCTGGGCATCCAGTTCTGGCGCCCGCGCAGCGCCTTGACCCCGTTGAACGGCGAGGCGCTGCGCCTGCTCGATGCCGTGGGCCTGGCGGCCGAAGCCGACACCCGTGCCGCGCAGCTGCCCTACGGCCGCAAGCGCGCGCTGGAGATCGCGATGACGCTGGCGCTGGAGCCGCGCGTGCTGCTGCTGGACGAGCCGATGGCCGGCCTGGGCCAGGAGGATGTGGCGCGCATCACCGCGTTGATCCGCCGCATCTCCGCCAACCGCACGGTGCTGATGGTGGAGCACAACCTGTCGGTGGTGGCTGCGCTGTCGGACACCATCACCGTGCTGGCGCGCGGCGCCATCCTGGCCGAGGGCGACTACGCCACGGTGTCGAAGGACGAACGCGTCATCACCGCCTACATGGGCGTGGAACACGACGAGGAGGCCGCCTGATGCTGAAGGTACGCCAACTGCACGCCTGGTACGGCGAATCGCACATCCTGCAGGGTGTGGACCTGGAGGTCCGCAAGGGTGAGCTGGTCACCATCCTGGGGCGCAACGGCGCCGGCAAGACCACCACGCTGCGCGCGCTGATGGGCATCCTCGAACACCGCGAGGGCTCTGTCGAGTTCGCTGGCCGCGAGACCATCGCGATGCCGGCGCATCTGATCCCGCGCCTGGGGCTGGCCTTCTGCCCTGAGGAACGCTCGATCTTCCGCAGCCTCACGGTAACCGAGAACCTGCTGCTGCCACCGGTGGTGGCCGAGGGCGGCCTCTCGCTGGAGGAGATCTACACGTTGTTCCCCAACCTGCGCGAGCGCGCCGGCAGCTCCGGCGGCAACCTGTCGGGTGGCGAGCAGCAGATGCTGGCCATCGGCCGCATCCTGCGCACGGGCGCGCAACTGCTGCTGCTGGACGAGCCCACCGAGGGGCTGGCGCCGGTGATCGTGCAGCAGATCGCGGCCGCCATCCGCATGCTGAAAGCACGCGGCCAGACCATCGTGCTGGTGGAGCAGAACTTCCACTTCGCCTCGCGCGTGGCCGACCGGCTGTACGTGATGGACCACGGCGTGGTGGTGGACGAGATGAACGCGGCCGAGGCCAAGGCGCAGCCCGACCGCATCCAGCGCCTGCTGGGCGTCTGACGCAGACACACGGAAACACACGATGTTCGAAATCCTTGGCGTGCCGTCGACGGCGCTGTTCGGCCAGCTGCTGCTGGGCCTGATCAACGGTGCCTTCTACGCCACCTTGTCCATCGGGCTGGCCGTGATCTTCGGCTTGCTCAACATCATCAACTTCGCGCACGGCGCGCAGTACACGGCCGGCGCCTTCGTCGCCTGGATGCTGCTGAACTACCTGGGCATCGGCTACTGGGGCGCGCTGCTGCTGTCGCCGCTGATCATGGCCGGCTTGGCCGTGGTGCTGGAGAAGACCATCATCGCGCGCACCTACAAGATGGACCACTTGTACGGGCTGCTGCTGACCTTTGGCTTCGCGCTCGTGATCGAGGGCGGCTTCCGGCAGGCGTACGGCGTGTCGGGCCTGCCGTACGCCATCCCCGAACAGCTCACCGGCGGCATCAACCTCGGCTTCATGTTCCTGCCGCTGTACCGCAGCTGGGCGGTGGCGGTGTCGCTGGTGGTCTGTCTGGCGGTCTGGTTCCTGGTCGAGAAGACGCGCCTGGGCGCGGTGCTGCGCGCCGCCACCGAGAACCCGGTGACGGTCAAGTCCTTCGGCATCAACGTGCCGCGCTACATCACGCTGACCTACGCGCTGGGCGTGGCGCTGGCGGCGGTTGCCGGCGTCGTGGCGGCACCGATCTACCAGGTGAATCCGCTGATGGGTTCCAACCTGGTGGTGGTGGTGTTCGCCGTGGTCGTGATCGGCGGGATGGGCTCGATCGGCGGCGCCATCGTCAGCGGCCTGGGGCTGGGCGTGATCGAGGGGCTGACCAAGGTGTTCTACCCCGAGGCCTCCAACTTCGTGATCTTCGTGATCATGGCCATCGTGCTGCTGACCAAACCCTCGGGTCTGTTCGGCAAGCCGCTGCAGGTGCAGAACACGGTGGCGGCCGAGGCCACGCGCCAGCCGCTGCGGCTGGACCGGCGCTGGCAGCGCCTGGGCTGGTGGGCGCTGGGCGCGGCGGCGCTGGTGGCGCCGCTGTTGGTGTACCCGCTGTTCATGATGAAGGTGCTGTGCTTCGCGCTGTTCGCCGCGGCCTTCAACCTGCTGCTGGGCTACGTGGGCCTGCTGTCCTTCGGCCATGCGGCTTTCTTCGGTGCGGCCGCTTATGCGACCGGTCTGGCGATGAAGGGCTGGGGCCTGTCGGCCGAGCTCGGGCTGCTGGCCGGCCTTGCGGCCGGTGCCGCGCTGGGCCTGGTGTTCGGCGCCATCGCGATCCGGCGCCAGGGCATCTACTTCTCGATGATCACCCTGGCCCTGTCGCAGGTGGTGTACTTCGTCGCGGTGCAGGCGCGCTTCACGGGCGGCGAGGACGGGTTGCAGAGCGTGCCGCGCGGGCGCCTGTTCGGCATCGTGGACCTGCAGAATTCGCTGGCCATGTACTACTTCGTGCTGGCGGTGTTCGTGCTGGCCTATCTGTTCGTGGTGCGCGTGCTGCAGTCGCCGTACGGCGAGGCGATCCGCGCGGTGCGCGACAACGAGCAGCGCGCGCAGTCGCTGGGGTATGCGACGGCACGCTACAAGCTGCTGGCGTTCACACTGTCGGCCGCGCTGGCGGGGCTGGCCGGTGGCATGAAGGTGCTGGTGTTCGGTGTGGCCTCGCTGACCGACGTGCATTGGCATGCCTCGGGCGAAGTCGTGCTGATGAGCCTGCTGGGCGGCGTGGGCACGCTGCTGGGCCCCATCGTCGGCGCGTTCACGTTCGTGTCGCTGCAGAACTACCTGGCGCCGCTGGGTTCGTGGGTGCTGATCGTGCAGGGCGTGATCTTCGTCGCCTGCGTGCTGCTGTTCCGCGAGGGGCTGGTGGGGCTGGGCACGCAGTGGTGGAACCGGCTCAGCGCGCCGCGTGCGCCAGCGGCCCCAACGGCCTCGTCCCCGACTGCGCGGCCCGCACCGCATTCACATTGAGGAGAGACGCATGTTCCTGCATGCCGTGTTGATGGAGTTGTCGAACGAGGCGGACGCCGCCTTCCACGCGCGCGTGCAGCGCCACTGCGAGGCCATCCGCGCCAGCTGCACAGGCGTGCTGTCGTATGTCTACGGGCCGAACCAGGCCAGCCGGGCGGCGGGGCTGACCTGGGCGGTGGTGGGGTGCTTCACCGACTCGGCGGCGCACGACGCTTACCAGGTGAGTGCGGCGCATGTGGCGATGAAGACGGAGATGGCGCCGGTGATCGTGCGGTTGGTGGTGGTGGATATGGAGGTGTAGGGCGGGGCGGGCTTGTCGGCGGGGGCGCGAGCGCGTGTGCCCAGAGCCGGCGCGGGGCTGGTGGCCTCGGCGCCAGGGGTTCATCGCATCGATGGACACCCGCATGCGCGCCTTTGGCTTAACCATGGCGACCATGTCCAGGATGGACTTGGTCTTGGCGCGCACGATCAAGGAGCCATCCGACGTGGATGAGCTTCGATCAAGCTTTTGAAGCAACGCTCAGGTCACTCAGTGACGGCTCTCACCGAGAGCGAGTGTCTACGGTGTGTGCTAGCAGTGCTTCACCGTTTTGTCTCGGGAGCCAGGCTTTGGACTAGCAGCGTCGGCCAGGGCGCGCCGGATGCGATGTCAGGGTGGCGTGGCTCGCCCGAAGCTACGCCATGCGTGTCCCGAAGTTCATCGATGTGGACTAGGCACGCCAGCGCAAGGCTGGAATCGGTTGCGGTTGCGGTTCGCGATAGCTCGAACAGGCGCTTTCGTAGCAAAGGGGCTGGCGTACTGATCTGTTTATATGCGCCGTCCCAGTCTGATAGCGGGCGCCGCTCGACGATAAGATTTTCGATTGCTGAAGCGAGCGTGCCGCTGAATGCTCGTCCAGTGGCGGCGTGGCAGCTAACAAGGAGCATGACGCCGGCCTCATCTGGCGTTTTCGCCACGGCGTATTCCAGGATCTCCATCGCTGGCAGCGCGACGCCTGATGCCGCCCGCGCATACACGTCGGCACGGAACTCGGGATGAGACTTGATGCCGGCCGCAAGCCTTCGGCCAAATATCCCGGTGTCCGGCCGACCTCCCTCGCCCTTCGCTTCGCCGTCACAGATCAGTTCAAGCAGCATTCGGAGCGACGACAGCGTGTCCCGCTTCTCCAAAGCGGCGTACCAGTCATACTCGGTCAAGAAGCGCGCGTCCTCCTTTGCCAATCCCAGCAAAACCTGCTCGGCCGTGTCGGACGGGGCGAACGCCAAAGCCGACAACAACGGGCGAAGACGCCATGGCAGCCGGATGTGCGGCTGCAGGCGCGCGAGCACTTCAAGTGTCGCCTCTGGCCGGCTGGTGAACGGCAACAGCAACAGCCAGCTATCGATCTCGCCCTGGTTCTGCTCCAGGAGCCAGGGCTTGGTCTTCGCGTCTTCGAGCAGCGCGTCGATGCTTTCAACGATCAATTGGGCTTCGATTGCCTCGCCCGCGTTGATAAGGGCCGTGAAAAACCGGAGCTTCTTGCTGTATGGCTGCGGCAGTCGCTTCAGCTGATCTATGGCGGCGTGCTTATCACCGTAAGGTAGGCCCAAGCCGATAGCTGCAAGCTGCAGCGCATGGGCGTGTACCTCGCCGTCTGCGGCATTTCCCAGAAGTTTGTCCACGGCGCCAAAGATCGCTTCTGCGATCGGCGAGGGCGCCGGGGCCGACGGGCCCTGCGGCGCAGCACGCCGCATCCGCACATTGGAGAACGGCGGTGGCCTTCTGAAGGGCGTATCGTCCGTCATCCCCAACTGTCGCTGCCCAATCGCACACAACGCCCCTGCGGCGTCGATCCCGAATCCGCCATGGCCGGCATCCATGAGATAGGACTGCAATGTTGCGATTGCTTGATCGTCACCGATCGCGACAAACGCGCGCGCATATTGCAAGGCCCAGGAGTGAGAGGCTTCGGATGCGGGATCATGCTTGCCGCGTGGCCACACCGCGGCGCGCTCTTCGCGCTGCTGGCGCCATTGCTTCAGGTCGCGGGCCAGCATGCGCGCAAGCGGCTCCACCAGTTCTGGAGCGGCCAGCCTCTCGATGACACGCGCCACTTCGCCGAGGATGCTACGCGGCGAATTTTCATCCGCGAGCAACACGTCGACCCACTTTCGGACGATCGCGATCAATGCGTCGCGACAGGCATCACTGAGGTCCAAGCGGCCACGATCCTCACTTTCGCCGTGTTGCGCAATGAGATCGGCCAAGTGCCTGATGCTCGTTGGATTTGAAGCGGCTGCGCGTGCCAGCACGGCCGCCATGAAGGACTCCACCGGCGTCAACGCGATCAGGCTCTGAACGAAATGGTATTCATCGTGGGTGATCCCCGGCGGCGACAGTTTGAGCTGTTCTCGCATGCCTAGCAGCGTGTCGATGAGCTTGCCGGTCGTGGCAGGGCCGAGAAGCCTCGCCGCGGCGTTTGAGAGTTGCCGATCGATGCCGGCCTCTACCGCCAGGTCGGCGATAGGCCCGTCGTCAAAGACGACATCGCTCCCGCGGAGCAGTTCCTCTGTACGGAAGGGGAATGGCAGCCGCCGTTCCAGCCGGCCAAGAAGCGCAGCTCGGGCTTCTTCGGGGTAGAGCCGGCTGGCCTCGTAGATCGCACCCCAGGCGCGTTCTTCCATGTCGCTGAAGTCGCCCGTCTCAATCAAAGGCTTGATTGCCGCCGCCACGGCCTGCCGGTCGTCTTCCCGGCGCAGCAGCACGCGCAGTTTTCGCACGGCGCTTTGCTCTTCCTGTTCCAACTGAGTGGCTTCCTGGCACAGACGCTTTGCAAGCCCGGTCGGCAGTGACTCCTCCGCATATCTCTTCCGAGCGAGCGCCTGCCAAACTTCACGCGGTGCCGCCGTCATCAGCTGCTGCATCTGGTGATTTGCCTGTCGGAAGTACAGCGCTTCCGCGACGCTGGTTTTCACATCGGTGTCATCGTCGGACAAAGCGATGCTTGTGGCGATCTCGATCCCCTCGATACCGCCGTCCAGCACCAGCTCGGACAGCAGGTTCGACCGATGCCTGGGTGACAGCGTGGAGATTCGGCCGGCAATGTCGCTTCCCAAGACGGAAGGCCGGAAGCGGCCGCCGGCGCGCATCGCCTCCAGATACACCTGATCGTCCGGGTTCGCTATGAATGACCACAGAATGTCCGCAAACTCGGCGCGGCCGGTCTTTATCATGAACCGGACCGCACGGTCGATCTTCTTGGGCGTGTGCCAGCGGCCGGCAAACTCGACCACGCGATCCTTGACGGCAGTCCACAGCGCGTCCGAGCCTCGATAGATCGCCTCGGCAGCGAGCATCGGGTCAATGGTGAGCGCTTCGAGTATGAGGGTCGCGGCGCCCGCGACACCTTCAGAGTCTCCACGTGAAGCCCGCTCGCATGCAAATAGCACCGCCTCTTCCCACGCGTGCGCATTGAGGACAACGGTTCGCATGCGCTGGCGTGCTTCGGCATTTCCGCCTGCAGCGGCCCGCATCAGCACTTCGACTTCATGCGAGGCAAACCACTCTTGAAACTGTTGGTGCTGAAACTCGACGCCGCTCGCGGTTCGGACCAACAGGTGGTGGCTGACAAGAGCTGCCAGGACAGCATCGGGCTGTGGCGCCACCATCTGGCCTTCGCGGACGAGCCGACCCACTACATCGCTTATTGTGCTCCTGGCGCGTCGATCCGACACGGTGACGCTGTCAGCCACGGTCGCGTCGATGGCTATGGCTGACAACATCTCTCTATGGAATCCCGCCGCGACGCTGCCCAAGATTTCGTGCGTGGCGGCGTTGCGGTCAATTTCAGCGACGAAGAGGCGCAGCACTTCTTCTTTCGTCGTGGGCAGGTTCCCGCCGGGGGTGTCCGCGAGGAGCTTCGTTAGATACAGCGGGATCGCCACAAGGTCGCGCAACCCGCGCGTTCGCCAGGCCTGATCGAGCAAACCTTCCCCGGCTTCGCCACGGTACGCGCGCGCGATAGCCAGCTGTTGCGCTTCCGACAGCGGTTCAATCTCGACCACCGGGCCTGAGATCGGCACATCCAGTGCCTGAATGCGCGTGCTCATCACGATCCCGAGGGCCGGGTAGTCGCGCTGCATGCCTTGTACTTCAGAACGCAGTCGCTTGCGCGACGACGTATCCAGCTCGTTCCATCCATCCATGCAGAGGACCAGGCGGCCCGCGCCGGCGAGAAGTTTTAGATGCTCTTCGCGCTCTCCGGCGAACGCGGCCCGCCGAACGATCGACTGCAGCAGCGTTAGCCCCTGCGCAGACCATTCGCTCAGCGGGATGAACGCGGCGACGAGGGTTTCGTTGGTCGCAATGCTGCGGGCGACTTGCAGAAGCGTTGTCGTCTTTCCCGTGCCAGGCGGGGCAACGACAACAATCTCGTTGAATGTCCCTATCGCGGCGGCGAGTCCGGCAGCTTCAAACGGCGTGACACGCTCGCTTTCGATTAGCCGCAGTCCGAGCGCGATTGCATCAACAGGAGACCTCAGCGCAGCGACAAACGCGTCGAGGTCTCGCGCAGCGGCCGCTCGCAGCCGCTCCGTTACCGACTCGACACTGTCCTGCGGTGCGAGGCCGAGCCGCTGCGCCAACTCGATAGTCGGCGGTGCTGCTTCGGCGTGCGCAGTGCTCGCATCTGGCGCCTGCAGGGTGAGGATTGCGAGGGCCGACGTGTTCTCCACCTGCTTTTTCCAGGCCTTGAGTTTGTCGACTGCGAAATGAACAGGGTCGTCATCGATCTGCTTCGCATGTGCCGAGCACAACCAGATGCCATTCGATGCGTGTTGTCGCTCTTCGGCCGATTGCAGCGGATCGTAGCGAGGACCGCCTGGCGCCGCTGCCTTGATGTGGGCCGCAATGCCGACGTTGACGAACTTGGCGTCATCGCCAAGCGCCGCACCGGCGGTCAGGCGCCGGCAGTCAGGATTCGAGCAGGTATAGCCGGCGCGGCCGGCGAGTGCGCGCTTAGTCGTTGGGGAAAAGTCATCGCGTGTCGCCACTGTTCCGGCACCTCTGCCCTCGTTTGCCATCCTCGAATCTTAGGCCCGATGACAAGAAATCGGTCCGATGAAGGGGTGTGTCACTGCCAGTACAAGTTTGATCCAGGCAGCATATCGTTCGGTTCTCCGTTCGAATGGCAGCATGCCACGATGGAGCTGCCAGTGAGCACAGATCAAGGACAGCAACCTGCAAACCGGTCATTGGTCCGCGCGGAACGATCGATTGCAATAAGCGCGTGGTGGGTTCCTAGCACGCGACGAGCATGGCGCTCTGTTTCAGACGTCAAAGCGCTGCCTCGAAGAACATGAGACGGTAGAGAGCCGTCGTGTGGAATTATTCCTGCCGCCTCATGCTTTCCACAGATCCCCCATGACCACCCTAACCGGTGCCTGCCTCTGCGGCTAGGTCCGCTACAGCATCACCGCCAACCCCGTCGCCTCCGGATCTGCCGCTGCCGTGACTGCCAGCGCCTGTCGTCCAACGGCACGGTCAATGCCATCTTCTCGGCGGCGTCCATCGAGGTCACGGGCCAGGTCGCGGCCTTCGTCAAGACCGCGGACAGCGACAACGCCGTCACGCGCCGCTTCGGCCCGCAGTGCGGCGCGCCGCTGTTCGCCGACTCCACCGGCCGGCCCCGCCTCACCGTGGCGCGCATCGGCACGCTGGACGAGCCTGCGTCCGTCACGCCCAGCGCCAACAGTTGGTCGTCCAGCGCGCCGCCCTGGGCCTGTTTCGACCCGGCGCTCGAACGCGTCGAAAGCCAGCCACTGCCGCCGCCAAGGTCAGGCGCGTAGCGGCTACCAGCGGCTCGGCCCCTCAGTGCGCCTCGGCATGCTTGGCCGCCGCAATGGTCGCCGCCTCGTCGTGCTTCGCGCCATTCAGGAACACGTTCAGTACCACGGCAGCGATCGAGGTCAGCAGGATGCCGGACTCGATCAGCGCATGCACGCCGTGCGGCATCCACTGCTTGAAGTTGGGCGCCAGCAGCGGAATCATGCCGATGCCGATGGACACGGCCACGATCATCGCGTTGTGGCGGTTGCCCTTGAAGTCCACGCCGCCCAGGATGCGGATGCCGGTGGCCAGCACCATGCCGAACATCACGATGCCGGCACCGCCCAGCACCACGGTGGGCAGCGACTCCACCAGCGCCGCCATCTTGGGCAGCAGGCCCAGCACGATCAGGATCACGCCGCCGGCCACGCAGACATAGCGGCTCTTGACGCCGGTCACGGCCACCAGGCCCACGTTCTGCGAGAAGCTGGTGTAGGGGAAGGTGTTGAACACGCCGCCGATCAGGGTGCCCAGGCCGTCGGTACGCAGGCCGCGCGCCAGGTCCTGCTGGCTGACCTTGCGATCCGTCATCTCGCCCAGCGCCAGGAACATGCCGGTGGACTCGATCATGACCACGATCATCACCAGGGTCATGGTCAGGATCAGCAGCGGGTCGAACTGCGGCATGCCGAAGTGGAAGGGCAGCACCACGTCCACCCAGGCTGCCTTGCCGACCTTCTCGAAGGTCATCAGCCCCATCGCGGTGGCGGCGATGCCGCCGACCACGATGCCCAGCAGCACCGAGATGTTGGCGACGAACCCCTTGGCGTACTTGACGATCAGCAGGATGGAAACCAGCACCAGGGCCGAGATGCCGACACCGGTCAGTTCGGCGTAGCGCGGGTTGGGCACGGTGGGCATCAGCGCCAGGCCCTTGGGCGCGGGCGGCAGCGCGGAGCCCGGCGAGGTGATGTCGGCCAGCCACTTGGTATAGGCCGGGTCGACGATGTTGGGCGCGGTCGGACCGACCGGGTTGCCGAAGATCCA
Source organism: Pseudorhodoferax sp. (assembly GCA_965279475.1). Lineage (GTDB taxonomy): Bacteria > Pseudomonadota > Gammaproteobacteria > Burkholderiales > Burkholderiaceae_C > Pseudorhodoferax. The sequence continues at coordinate 3,154,614 of CBDIIA010000003.1, read as the reverse complement.
GTTGATGCCCACGCGCATCAGCGTGATGCCGATCACCGCGATGATGGTGCCGGTGACCACCGGCGGAAAGAAGCGCAGCATGCGGCTGACCAGCGGCGCGATCAAGATGGAGATGATGCCGGCCCCGATGATGGAGCCGAACAGCAGCTGCGCGCCGGCCGCGCCCGGGTTGGCGTTGGCGATGGCCACCATGGGCGCGACCGAGGCGAAGGTCACGCCCATCATCACCGGCAGCTTGACGCCGAACCACTGCGTGGCGCCCAGCGACTGGATCAGGGTGGCGATGCCGCAACAGAACAGGTCGGCCGAGATCAGCAGCGCCACTTCGTCGGGGCCGAGCTTGAGCGCGCGGCCGACGATCAGCGGCACCGCCACGGCGCCGGCGTACATCACCAGCACGTGCTGCAGGCCCAGCGCAGCGAGTTTGCCGCTGGGAATTCGCTCGTCCACCGGGTGGACCTTGGGAGTGGCGGACATGGCGTTCCTCGTATGGAGTTGATCTAAAAGCTTGTCTAAGCATAGGACGGGCCAGCCCGGGCCGATAGGCTTAGACTCGGATAAATCAATCAGGAATCCGGATGAAAAGCCGCCCCGTGAAAGACGACCGATGAAGGCGCCCCTAGCCGATGTACAGGTGTTCCTGGCGCTGGCCGAGACCGGGCATTTCACCCGCGCGGCGGAGCAGCTCAACATGCCGCAGTCGACGCTGAGCGCGGCCATCGCCCGCTTCGAACAGGCGATGGGCGCGCGCGTGTTCGACCGGCATACGCGCTCGGTCGAACTCAACGACGCGGGCCGCGCGCTGCTGCCGGCGGCGCAGCGGCTGGTCCACGAGTGGGACGCGATGGTCGACAGCGCGCGCCATGCCGGGCGCCACGGCAAAGGCCGGGTCGGCATCGCGGCGCCCAATGCGCAGTGCGCGCTGCTGCTGCCACCGCTGATCCGCCGCTTCCAGGAGAGCCACCCCGGCGTGCGCGTGCAGCTGCACGACGTGCCGGAGCACCAGGTCAACGAACTGGTGCGCAACGGCGTGGTCGACGTGGGCATCGCCACCCAGAGCCAGGTGCGCAGCGATCTGTCGGCCACGCCTTTCCTGGTGGACCAGTACGTGGCCGTGCTGCCGCCCGGCCATGCGCTGGCCCGCCGGCGCTCGCTGGAATGGGCGCAGCTGGCCGACGAGGAGGTGCTGGGTTATCTGCCCGACAACCCGGTGCGCCGCGACCTGGACGACCGGCTGGCCAGCCATGGGTTCAAGCTGAACTACACCTTCGAGGTCGCGCTGCCGTGGACCATGGTGGGCCTGGTGCGCGAGGGCCTGGGGATCGCGGTGCTGACCGTGGCCTTGAGGCCGCTGGTGGCCTGGCACCAGCTGGAGGTGCGCACGATCAACCGCCCGTCGCTGGCGCGCACCATGGTGTTGCTGCGTGCACCAGACAAGGCGCCCACGGCGCACGCCACGGCGTTCCGAGATCTGATCCTGGGCGGCCCGGCGCGCACGGCGCGGGCCTGAAAAAGTCACGTGCCGGGGGAATCCTGCATGTGTTGCCACGAATGAACCGACACGCCGTTGCGGGTCATGTTCTGGTTGCCGCCGTACACCAGGTGCGCGGGCAAGGCCTTGTCGCCTGCATAGCGCATCCATTTGTGGAGGCCTGCCAGGAAGTCGGGCGTGAAGGTCTGGCTGGATTTGATTTCCACCGGCATCAGCATCTCACCTTGCTCGATCAGCACATCGACTTCGTCGCCGATGTTGTTGCGCCAGAAATAGAGATTCGACGCCAATCCCTCGTTGTACCGACGCTTCATCAATTCGCAGATGACGAAGTTCTCGAACAGTGCGCCGCGCGCGGAATGGATCGACAGGTGCGCGGCGTCGCGAATGCCCATCAGATACGCGGCGAGGCCCGTGTCGTGGAAGTACAGCTTGGGCGTCTTGACCAGCCTCTTGCCGAAGTTCTGGTGGTGCGGCTGCAGCAGGAACACGATGTAGCCCGCCTCCAGCACCGACAACCATGCGCCGATGGTCTTGTGCGAGACACCGCAGTCGTTGGCCATGCTCGACATGTTGAGCAGCTGTCCGCAGCGCGCCGCGCACATCTTCAGGAACCTCTGGAACAAGCTCAGGTTCTGCACCTCGATGATCTGGCGCACATCGCGCTCCACATAGGTCATCACGTAGTTGGCAAACCATTGTTCAGGTGCCAGTGGTCGGTCGTGCAGCGGTGGGTACAGGCCGCGCCAGAGCAGGTCATCGAGGCCCCCCGTCGTGGTGCGGGGATCCTCGGCATCCAGCAACTCCTGCAACGCAAAGGGCAGCAATTGCACCAGGCCCACTCGGCCAGCCAGGGTTTGCGTGATGCTGGACAGCAGGCCGAACTGCTGGGAGCCGGTCAGCACGAACTGGCCCATGCGCTGATCCGCATCGACGCGGGTCTGGATGTACGAGAACAGGGCAGGGCAGCGCTGCGCTTCGTCCAGGATCGCGCCGCCCGGATAGCGCGCCAGAAACCCACGCGGGTCCTCCTCTGCAAAAGTCCGCGTGTCGGGGTCTTCCAGCGAAACATAGGGTTGCTGGGGAAATGTTCGCCTGGCCAGCGTTGTCTTGCCCGATTGGCGCGGCCCGGTGATGGCCAGGATGGGATAACCTCCTGCCAGATGCAATAGAGTCGCCTCGGCTTGACGGGGAATCATATTTACAAATTGGTAGTGCGATATCCAAATTGTAAGGTCTGTGCCTCGATGCGCTTGTCCGCTGCCGATGCCATCGCCACGTCACTCTTGAGATGCGGTGACCCGTGCCCCTTGAAACAGGGATCGGAGGGCTGGCAGGACGATGCCGACGATCCAGTGCGGTCGAGTTCCAGGAGGGCGTCGCTTCAGCCCAGCAGGTCGCGCAGCGTGCGCGCGATGACCTTGGTGGCGCGGCGCAGGTCTTCCAGTTCGAGCCGCTCGTCGGCGCGCTTGGCGTGCGACTCCAGCACGGTGCGCGGGCCGGCGCCGTAGATCACGCCGGGCACGCCGGCTTCGGCGTACAGGCGCACGTCGGTGTAGAGCGGCGTGCCCATGGCCGGGATCGGCTCGCCGAACAGGGCCTGACCGTGTTTCTGAATCGCGTCGACCAGCGGCTGGTTGCCGGGCAACGGCCGCATCGAGCGCGCCAGCAGCAGGCGCTTGATGTCGACCGTGACGCCGGGGCACTGCGCTGCGGCGTCGGCGATCACCTGGCGTACCATGGCCTCGACCTCGGTCGGGTTCTCCTCGGGGATCATGCGGCGATCGAGCTTGAACACCACCTTGCCGGGCACGACGTTGGTGTTGGTGCCGCCTTCGATGCGGCCGACGTTCAGGTACGGATGGCTGATGCCTTCGACCTGCGAGGTGATCTGCTTGTACAGGTCGTTCTGCGCGTACAGGGCCTGCAGGATGCGGGTTGCGGCCTGCAGCGCGTCGACGCCGGTATCGGGAATGGCGGCATGGGCCATCTTGCCGTGCACCGTCACCTCCATCTGCAGGCAGCCGTTGTGCGCGGTCACCACCTGGTAGGAGAAGCCGGCGGCGATCATCAGATCAGGCTGGGTCAGTTTCTCGCGCAGCAGCCGGCCGGGGCCCATCTCGCCGCCGAACTCCTCGTCGTAGGTGAAGTGCAGCTCGACCGTGCCCTTGGGTTTGGTCGCCAGCGATTCGAGCGCGCGCACGGCGAAGGTGAAGCTCGCGAAGTCGGACTTGCTGACGGCCGTGGCGCGGCCGTACATCTTGCCGTCGGCGATCTCGCCGCCGTAGGGGGCGTGCGTCCAGCCTTCGCCGGGCGGCACCACGTCGCCGTGGGCGTTGAGCGCGATGGTCTTGCCGGGCCCGTAGTGGCGGCGCACGATCAGGTTGGTCAGCGAGGTCAGACCGTAGGCCTCGACCTCGGCTGCCGGCACCGGGTATTTCTCGGCCGCGAAGCCGAAGCCTGCCAGCAGCTCGGCCGTGCGATCGGCATGCGGGGCGTTGTGGCCGGGCGGGGTGTCGGTGGGCACGCGCACCAGTTCCTGCAGAAAGCGCACCTCTTCGTCGAAGTGGGCGTCGATCCACGCGTCGAGTTGTTCGTAGTCGTTGTTCATGGGGTCTCCAAGCGCTTGTCTCTTGCGCCTGCGGCCAGCGGGGCCGTGGGTCAGGGGGTCGGGAGTTCTTCGGCCAACTGGTCCAGCAGCGCGCTGAACGCGTCGATGGCCAGTTGCATGTCGTCGCTGGTGGTGCTCTCCAGCGGGTTGTGGCTGATGCCGGCGTTCTGGCCGCGCACGAACAGCATGGCCTGCGGCATGATCTCGTGCAGCTTCATCGCGTCGTGGCCAGCGCCGCTGGGCATGGTGTGCAACGGCACGCCGAGCGTGCCCACGGCTTTCTGCCATCGGGCCTGCCACTCGGGCGCGCTGGGCGCGGCGGCGGCGCGCATCGTGCGCTCTGTCTTGTGGTCGACGCCACGCCGTTCGCAGATCGCGGCCAGATGCGCCAGCACATCGGCTTCCAGCGCATCGCGCTGGGCATCGTTGGGCGCACGCAGGTCGAGGCTGAACACGCAGCGTCCGGGCACGACGTTGATCGAGCCATTGGGCACCTGCAGCATGCCGATGGTGCCGACCGAGTCGCCGTCCTGCGCGGCACGCTGCTCGACGTAGAGCGCCAGTTCGGCCACCGCCGTCGCGGCATCGCGGCGTCGGTCCATCGGCGTGGTGCCGGCGTGGCTGGCCATGCCGATCACCTCGCAGACGTAGCGCACGCTCCCGTTGATCGAGCTGACGATGCCCAGCGGCAGGTTCAGCTCGTTGAGCACCGGGCCCTGCTCGATGTGCACCTCGACGAAGCCGAGATAACGCGCGGGGTCGCGTTGCAGCGCGGGGATGGCGCCGATGTCGAGGCCGGCATGCTGCATCGCCGCGCGCATCGTGATGCCGTCGGCATCCTGCTGGTCGAGCCAGCTGTTGTCGAAGTGGCCGGTGAGCGCGCCCGACCCGAGGAAGGTGGCCTTGTAGCGCTGGCCTTCCTCTTCGGCGAAACCGACGACCTCGATGTCGAAGGGCAGGCGGCGGCCCTGGCGCGACAGCGCCTTGACGCAGGCCACGGGCACGTAGATGCCGAGCCGGCCGTCGTACTTGCCGCCGTTGCGCACGGTGTCGTAGTGGCTGCCGGTGAGCAGCGCGCGGGCGCCCGGCACGGCGGCCTTGTAGCGGCCGACCACGTTGCCCACGGCGTCGATCGCCACCTCGTCGAAACCGCTGTCGCGCATGTCGGCGCTGATGCGCGCGGCGCAGGCACGGTGTGCGTCGGTGAGGTAGGTGACGGTGAGCTGGCCCTGCTCGGCAAAACCGGGGTCGCTGTACTGCGCCAGGCGTTCGTGCCAGTCCCAGGCCTCGTTGCCCTGCACGGGCTCGACGCCGAACTTGTCGTTCAGCCGGATCTCGACCACGCGGTGGATGTTGCGCAGGTTCTCCTCGCGTTCGAACGCGGGCGGGTTGCGCACCCGGCGTTCGAAGGTCGCGATGATCTGCTGCTTGGTCAGGCCGGTGCCGCGCGGCCCGCGCACGGCCAGCACGAACGGGAAGCCGAAGCGCGCGTTGTACTGGGCGTTGAGCTGCTGGATGTGCGCCAGCTCGGCCGGCGTGCATTGCGTGAGGCCGGCCTTGTTCTGCTCGTGGGTCGACTCGGCGGTGAGCGTGTTGCTGACCATCGCCTTGCCCGCCAGCTCCGGGTGGGCGCGGATCAGCGTGACCTGCGCGTCGGTACCGGCGGCGTCGAGCACGCGGGCCATCGCCGCCTTCAGCTGCGCCAGCGACGCGAACGGCCGCGCGTCCAGCGCCTTCTCGGCGATCCAGGGCGAATGCTCGTACAGGCCGTCGAGCAGGCGGGCGGCTTCGTCGCGCGGGGCGGTGTTGATCTGGTCCAGGGTGATCGGCATGGTCAGCTCGACGGGGTTGGCGTGTAGGGATGCGCCTGCTTCCAGTGCCGCGCGATGTCGACGCGCCGGCAGATCCACACCTGCGGGTGCGACTGCACGTAGTCGAGGAACTTGCGCAGCGCGCCGATGCGCCCGGGCTTGCCCAGCAGCCGGCAGTGCATGCCGATGCTCATCATCTTCGGCCGGTCCGGGCCGGCCGGATCACCTTCGGCATACAAGGCGTCGAAGCTGTCCTTCAGGTAGGTGAGGAAGTGGTCGCCGGTGTTGAAGCCCTGCGTCTGCACGAACCGCATGTCGTTGGTGTCGAGCGAGTAGGGCACGACCAGGTGCGGCACCACGGCGCCGTCGCTGCGCGTGACCTCGGTCCAGAACGGCAGGTCGTCGCCGTAGTAGTCGCTGTCGTATTCGTAGCCACCCTGGTCGGCCAGCAGCTTGCGGGTGTTGGGGCTGTCGCGCCCGGTGTACCAGCCGACCGGCCACTGGCCGCCGGTCATGTCCTTGATCACGTGCGTGGCCAGGCCCATGTGGCGGCGTTCCGTCGCCTCCGGCAGGTTCTGGTAGTGGATCCAGCGCAGGCCGTGGTTGGCGATCTCGTAGTCATTCTTCAGGAAGGTGTCGAGCAGCTCGGGGTAGCGCTGCAGCGCCATGCCGACGCCGAACACGGTCAGCGGCAGGCCGCGGCTCTCGAACTCGCGCAGGATGCGCCAGACGCCGGCGCGCGAGCCGTACTCGTACATCGACTCCATCGTCATGTGCCGGTTCTCATAGGCCTGCGCGGTGATCAGCTCGGAGAGAAAGGTCTCCGAGGTCGGGTCGCCGTGCAGCACGTTGTTCTCGCCGCCTTCTTCGTAGTTCAGCACGAACTGCACGGCAATGCGCGCCTGGTTCGGCCAGCGGGCGTGCGGCACGTCGCGGCCGTAACCCTTGAGGTCGCGCGGGTAGGGAGGCTGGAATTCTTCGGTCATCGGGGATGCAGGTTCGTTCGACCCTGGGTTCAAGCAATGCTCAGGCCAGGGCCATCGAGATGTCGTTGCTCGGGATTTTTCGGTCGAACGTGAGGCTGTCTTCCAGCCGCTGCAGATGTTCGTCCATCAGCCGGGCGGCCAGCGGCTCGTCGCGTGCCGAGATCGCCTTCAGCAGCTCTTCGTGGTCTTCGTCACTGTGTTCGGGCGCATTGTCCTTCTGGTACATCAGCGTGATCAGCGAGCAGCGCGACAGCAACTCGATCATCATCTGCACCAGCACGTCGTTGTCGAGCAGGCGCGCCATCTGGATGTGGAAATCGCCCTGCACCTCGATGCGGTGCGCCGCGTCCTTGCTGTCCTTCACCATCGCCTTCTGGCGTGCCAGATGGTCCTTGAGGGTCTTGATGCGCGAGGGTGTGACTTCGCGCACGAAGGCACGCGTCATCTCGGCCTCGAGCATGCGGCGCACGGCGAACACCTGGCGCGCCTCGGACACCGACGGCGCGGCCACGAAGGCGCCGCGTGCGGGCTCGAGCCGGATCAGCCGGTTCTGCGACAACTGGAAGAGGGCCTGGCGCACCAGGGTGCGCGAAACGCCGAAGTGGTCGGCCAATTTTTGTTCGGCCAGCTTGGTGCCGGGATGGAGCCGGTGCTCCACAATCGCCTTGGTCAGTGCCTCGACGATGGTGTTGGTGTTGGTGACTGCGTTTTCCATGCCGGCATGATATCTGCATTCCGACATCGTATACAGACTTGTCTTTTTATTTGGAGGGGAAAGGGGTCATCATGGGTTTGAGCACACACGTCCTGGACACGATGAATGGAGGGCCTGCCGTCGGCATGGCGGTCAGCCTCTACACGACCGACGGCGATCAGGCGACCCTGGTCCAGCGTTATGTTCTGAACGCCGATGGCCGCACCGATGCGCCGCTTTACGACGCCAGCACGCTGAAGAAGGGCACCTACCGGCTGGTGTTCGACGTGGCCGGCTACTTCAAGGCCCGGGGCGTCGTGCTGCCCGAGCCCAATTTTCTCGGCCAGGTGAGCCTGGATTTCGGCGTGGCCCATCCCGACCAGCACTACCACGTGCCGCTCCTCGTCAGTCCCTGGAGCTACTCCACTTACCGCGGTTCCTGAGAGGCTGAGAGTCTTTCCTCCATGCCCGCCTTGCACGCCAAAACACACCAGCTCGTCGTTGCAAATGCTCGCCATAGCCCGAGCTATGGCTGTGCTTTGCGCCTAGATCCGGCGCGTTTTGACGCACCTTTCGGGCACGGCCGAAAAACTCTCAGCCTCTGAGCGCTACAGCTGGCCTTCGGTCAGCGTGTCGAGCTGGAACTGGCCGCTCTTGTCCCAGAGCCAGGTGTCGGTGTAGGTGACGCGGCCCATGCGCTGCGGCAGCGGGAACGGGGCGGCGGCGCGCACGGTGCGCTCGATCTCCGTCACGACCTCGGGCGCATGGCTGGGCGCGCGCATCCAGCGCAGCGCGGTCACGCGGCCTTGACGGTCCACGTCGACCTGCAGCACGCCGATCGCGTAGAGCGAGGGCTGCATCTTGCCCTTGTGGATGCGGTGCGCGTTCAACGCATAGAGATGGCCCGCGGCGTCCTTGCGGTAGTCGCGCGGGTTGCTGGCGCTGGAAATGCTGGGTGGCGCCGGGGGAGCCTGCGCGGGGGCAGGCGGCGGCGTGGCGGGCCGGCTCTGTGCCGGTGCTGCCGGGGACGCGGGCGTTGCGGTGGGCACCGGCGGCGGCGGATCCTGCGGCATCGGTGAGCTGCAGCCGGCCAGCAGGACCAGCACCGCGTTGCCTGCCAGCGCCAGCGGCCAGCGCTGGCGCAGCGCGTCCCATCGTTCGGAGCGCGGGTCGGCAGGCGCAAGGCGCGGGGCGGGGGCTGTGGTCATCGGGGTCTCCATCGCGGGCGGCTGCGGCGTGCGCCGAAAGTCGGTCGGTCGTGCGCCGGATTGTCAGGGCATACTGTCTGGCATCCACAGGGGCCGAGTCCGTGTCAACCGTCGATCTTTTCCTGCGCCAGCTGGCAGCGCAAGTCGGCATTCTCGTCAGCGTGGAGTCTACCCAAGGCTCCGTGCCACGCGGGGCCGGCACCTGGATGGCCGTGTTCGGCGATCGGCTGATCGGCACCATCGGCGGCGGGCGGCTCGAATTCGAGGCGATTGCCGAGGCCCGGCACCGGCTGGCGCAAGGCGCGATCGATGCCGCCGCGGTGCGGCGTTATCCGCTGGGACCGAGCCTCGGGCAATGCTGCGGCGGCGTCGTGTTCCTGCGCTTCGAGTCGGTCGCACCCGCGGACGTGGACAGCCTGCGCACGCGCTTGCGTGCCTCGTACCGGCCGGTTGCGCTGTTCGGCGGCGGGCATGTCGGCGCGGCGCTGGCCCAGGTGCTGGCGCGGCTGCCGTTTGCGCTGTCGTGGATCGACAGCCGCGACGGTATCTTTCCCGCCGACGTGGCGGCCGACGTGGTCTGCGAACACTCCGAGCCCGTGCAGTCGGCGGTGGCCGATCTGGCCGCGGGGTCCAGCGTGCTGATCATGAGTTTCAGCCATGCCGAAGACCTCGACATCGTGGCTGCCTGCCTGCTGCGGCAGCGCGAGCGGGGCGATCTGCCGTACGTCGGCCTGATCGGCAGCAAGACGAAGTGGGCAACCTTCCGCCACCGGCTCGAACAGCGCGGTTTCACGCCGGCCGAACTCGACCACGTGACCTGTCCGATCGGTGTGCCCGGCATCGAAGGCAAGGAGCCCGAGGTCATCGCCGTCGCCGTGGCGGCACAGTTATTGCAATGTTCAGGGTAGGGGTATTCGCCGAGTACTCCGCAACCCAGGTGCCCCCCGAATGCGCCATTCGATCTGCATACAATCGTCGACACCGGTCGCAGCGGCGCGATGCATCCCCAAGGTGCATTTGTTCGTGGCCGTCTGTCTGCTCAGAGCGCCCGCAGTGGTGAGCAGCGACATCCAAGGCGTGCACCGAACGCGCCGCGAAAGCTGACAGATGGAAAGCTACTACCTCGACTGGGCCAACCTGCTGCTGCGCTGGGTCCACGTCATCACGGCGATCGCCTGGGTCGGCGCGTCGTTCTACTTCGTGATGCTCGACAACAGCCTGGAGCGGCCGACCGATGCCGAGTCGCTCGACAAGGGCGTCGGCGGCGAGCAGTGGGCCGTGCACGGTGGCGGCTTCTACAACCTGCAGAAGTACCTGCTCTCGCCGAAGAAGCTGCCCGAGCACCTGCACTGGTCGTTCTGGGAAAGCTACAGCACCTGGCTCACGGGCTTCGCGCTGTTCACGGTGTCGTACCTGTGGAATGCCAGCACCTACCTGATCGACAAGTCGAAGATGGACTGGTCGCCGGGCGCGGCGATCGGCGTGGCGCTGGCCTTCTTCGTCGTGTTCTGGATGGTCTACGACGGCATCTGCCAGCTGTTCGGGCGGCGCAAGAACGGCGATGCGATCGTCGGCCTGCTGGTGATGGTCTTCGTCTGTTTCGCGGCCTGGCTGGCCTGCCACTGGTTCGCCGGCCGTGCGGCCTATCTGCTGATGGGCGCGATGCTGGCCACCTCGATGAGCGCCAACGTGTTCTTCTGGATCATTCCCGGCCAGCGCAAGAACGTCGCCGCGTTGCGTGCCGGCCTGCCGGTGGACCCGGTGCACGGCGCCATCGGCAAGCAGCGCAGCGTGCACAACACCTACTTCACGCTGCCGGTGCTGTTCGCGATGCTGAGCAACCACTACAGCTTCACCTACACCCATCCGCAGAACTGGCTGGTGCTGATCGTGATCATGCTGGGCGGCGCGCTGATCCGGCAGTTCTTCGTGGTGCGGCACCGCTGGAAACTCGGCAACGCATCGAACCCGCTGCCTTACGCGCTGGTGGGCATCGCGGTGCTGGTGGGCGCCATCGTCTGGCTCAAGCCGGTGCCGCCCGATCCGGCCAAGGAAGCCGCCGCCGCCAAGGCCGCTGCCGCCAGCGGTGTGGCGTTCGGCGACGTGCAGAAGGTGCTGGAGCAGCGCTGCTACATGTGCCACGGCGCGCAGGTGCAGATGAAGAACGTGCGGCTCGACACGCCCGAGGCGGTGCAGCTGCACGCACAGGCGGTCTACCAGCAGGCCGTGGTGACCAAGATCATGCCGATGAACAACGCCACCAACATCACCGATGCCGAGCGCGCGCTGATCGGCCAGTGGTTCCTGGCCGGCGCCAAGACGAAGTAGCGGCAGCCGGGCCCGGCCGTTGCCGCGGGCCCGCCGGTCAGGCCGTCGATGCAGCCTGCGCCAAGGCGATGGCCAGCGCGTTGTGCCGTTCCACCAGCGGCCCCGTGTCCACCGTGGTCACGCGCCCTTCGCGCACGACGACCTTGCCGTTGACGATGGTGCAGGCCGCCTGCGGGCTGGCGCACAGCAGCAGGGCGCCGACCGGATCGTGCACCGCACCACCGGCGAAAGCCAGCGTGTCGAGGTCGAACAACGCAAGGTCGGCGCACATGCCCGGCGCCAGGTGGCCGATGTCGGCACGGCCCAGCACTTCGGCGCCGCCGCGCGTGGCCAGCGCCAGCGCGTCGCGCGCCGTCATCTCCGCCGGGCCGTGGTCGCAGCCGAACGGTGCGAGGCTGCGGCCCACGCGTGCCAGCAGCAGCGCCTGCCGCGCCTCGTTCACCATGTGGCCCGCGTCGTTGCTGGCGCAGCCGTCCACCCCCAGGCCGACCGGCACGCCGGCGTCGAGCATGCGGCGGATCGGTGCGATGCCCGAGGCCAGGCGCATGTTGCTGCAGGGGCAGTGGGCCACGCCGGTGCGGCTGGCGGCGAACAGCGAGATGCCGGCGTCGTCGAGCTTCACGCAGTGCGCATGCCAGACGTCGTGGCCGAGCCAGCCCAGGTCGTGCGCGTATTCGGCGGGCGTGCAGCCGAACTTCTCGCGGCTGTAGGCGATGTCGTGGTCGTTCTCGGCCAGGTGCGTGTGCAGGCGCACGCCCTGGCCCTTGAACGAACGCGCCAGCAGTGCCGATTCGCGCATCAGATCGCGGCTGACGCTGAACGGCGAGCAGGGCGCGACCGCGATGTTGACCATCGCGCCGTGGCGGGCGTCGTGCCAGGTCTCGATCAGGCGCTGCGTGTCGGCGAGGATCGCGTCCTCGCGCTCGACCACGCTGTCCGGCGGCAAGCCACCCTGCGAGGCACCCACGCTCATGCTGCCGCGCGAGGCGACGAAACGCATGCCGATCTGCTGCGCGGCCTCGATGCTGTCGTCGAGCCGCACGCCGTTCGGGTAGATGTAGAGGTGGTCGCTGCTGGTGGTGCAGCCCGACAGCAGCAGTTCGGCCATGGCCAGCTGCGTCGACACGCGCACCATCTCGGGCGTGAGGCCGGCCCAGATCGGGTAGAGCCCGCGCAGCCACGAGAACAGCTCGGCGTTCTGCACGGCGGGGATGGCGCGTGTCAGGCTCTGGTACATGTGGTGGTGCGTGTTGACCAGGCCGGGTATCACCAGGTGGCCGGCGGCGTCGATCACCTCGTCGGCCGTCTGCGGCAGATCGGCTGCCGGCCCGATCGCCTCGATGCGGTGGCCGCTGACCAGCACGGAGGCATCGCGCAGCTCGGTGCGGGCGTCGTCGAAGGTGGCGACGCAGCGCGCGTTGCGGATCAGCAGGGTAGATGTCATTGGGTTTCGGATCTCAAGTTGGACGCGGCGCGCGCTTCATGGAGCGGACCGTGATGCTCAGGTTGCGCTGCATCTGACCCCCCTTGCGCTCGACCCGGTCAACGCGCATGGTCCACATGGACTCCGGCGCAATCCAGCGCGTCTCCACGATCTGCAGATCTCCCATCCAGCGCCGGCTCGCCACGCGGAACGTCTTGAACTTGCCGGCGGGCACGACGATGTCTTCCCACGCCTGGACTTCGTTCTCGACGGTCACAAGGGAGCGCTGTCCGTTGGGGAACGTCACTTCCAGACTCGATGCCCATTTCTTTCCCAATGCGATCTCGGCGGGACTCAGCAGCAGCGGAGGATCGTAGGTGCCATACCGGTCCTTCTGCTTGTTGCCCATCTGGTCCAGGATCTCGGCACCATCGTTGATCTCGACACGCCCCTCGTCGGCCTTGGTCACGGTCTCCCGGTCCCGGTTGGTGCGCCCGCTCATCACGTTGGTGACGTCGTATTCGATTTGATCGCCGAGAAAGAAGCGACGTGCGCCGGACGCCAGGGCAACGACGCCATCGCGGCCGGGTTGCACCTTCACCGCGACCTGCTGCAGCCGGTCGAGTTCGTACTGCGCCAGCTCGCTCATCGATCCCGTGGGGTACTTCTTGAGAAACGCATACAGGTCCTCTGCGTTCTTTGTCGCGCGAATCTGGTCCCAGTCGGCCTTTTCCGCGCGGAACTGCTCGTTGCGTGCCTGGTCCGCGGGCAGGGCCTTGATCCGCTCCGCTTCCTTCGATCGCTGGAGTGCGGACTGAAGCTCCTTCAAGCGTTGCAGTTCAGCGTCGACGAACGCTTCCAGCGCCTTGGTTGCTGCCTGCTTCGTCTGCACCTCCTGTGCCTGCTCAGCCTGCCTTGCGAGCTGGCTTTGCTGCGTGCCGACCGTCGCCGAGGCCCGTTGCAGATCCTCCGTCCGAAAGGTGTACTTCACACCATCGTTGAAGTAGAAATCTTCTTCCAGGCTCGTGCTCTCCCAGGGGATCTGCCGGCCGCCGCTTTGCTGGCGCACCTGCAGTCGCACACGCTTGAAGACGTCTTCGATGCGTGTGGCCGGCTTCTGCAGTTCCTGGATGAGATAACCCGTGTAGAGACCGTTGCCTGACAGCGCGTCTCCGTCCGCTGCGACATTGCCGGGTGCGGTGGCATAGGCGAGCAGCGTTCCACTCGGTGCGTCGATCGGTGCCAACCCCTTGCCCGACGGCGTGGCTGCGAACGGATTGTCGCGACACGCATCGAGGACCAGGATGTTCATGCGGTTGCCGGCCGCACGGAAGGCTTCGATGACGGTACCGACGTCCAGCGTCTGCACAGGGACATCCACGGCCTTCGACAGACTGGCGTCGACCGGAACCATGAAGTTGCGGTAGTCCAGCTGCAAGCCGTGCCCCGCATAGTAGAGAACACCGATGCCTTTCCTGCTCTGCAACTTGGCGCGAACGGCCTCGACGGCTTCATTCATCTGGGCGAGCGAGCCGTCGTTCAGCTGGACCACTTCGAAGCCCAGCGTCTTGAGTGTTGCACCCATCGAGGCCGCGTCGTTGATCGGGTTGGAAAGAGCCGGCACCCTTTGGTAGGAGGCGTTGCCAATCACCAATGCGATCCGGAGGTCGGTGGGCGCCTGCGCGAGTGCGCCGGCGCCGGCAAGGGCCGTTCCCAGGATGAATCTTCCCAGCAACCGTGTGGCCAGATGCGGTCGGCGTGCCCGTGGGCGAGGCAGCCCGCGGAAAGACATGGGAGCTGCAGGCGACTCGTGATCCGGGAGGTACGTCATCTTGCTTTCTGGGGCGCTGGAAGTGCGATTCGGGGCCGAATCGCCGCTCGGCCGACGCCATCTGCAAGCGCAGAGCCGGCCTGTGCGCCAATTCTGCACCACCGCTCCATGCCCCGGGGGGGCGTGTCGGGTGCGTGCGGCGGCTGCACGCTTCAACTGGCGGCCGGGTGTACCGAGGTCTTCTCGAAATGCCGGGCCAGGAATTCGACGAAGGCGCGCACGCGCGCCGAGGTCTGGTGGTGCTGCGGGTACACCACGTGGATGTCGGCCGGCGGCGTCTGGTAACTCTCCAGCACCTGGCGCAGCCGGCCGCTGCGCAAATAGCGGGCAATGTCCCATTCGGCCCGCATCAGGATGCCGTGGCCGTCGAGCGCCCAGTTGACCGCGATCTCGCCGTCGCTGGTGGAGAGCCGGCCGCGCACCTTGACGGTCTCGGTGCGCTTGCCTTGCGACAACCGCCAGATGCCGTACCCATCGTCGCCCTGGCGGATGCCGATGCACTGGTGCTGCAGCAGATCGTTCGGCACCTTGGGCGTGCCGTGGCGTGCCAGGTAGGCGGGCGCGGCGCACAGCAGGCGGCGGTTGGGCGCCAGGCGGCGCGCGATCACACGGGCATCGGGCGGCTCGCCGAAACGCACGCACACATCGAAGGCGTCGTCGCCGAGCGGCGGCGGGTTGACCGTGAGCTGCAGTTCGATCTGCACCTCGGGATGGTTCTTCGCAAACCGCGAGATCAGCGGCGCCACGTGGCTGCGGCCGAAGCCCAGCGTGGCGTTGACGCGCAGCAGGCCCTTGGGCGTGGCGCGCGAGCTGGTCACCAGGCGCTCCATGTCCTCGATGTCGACCAGGATGCGCCGCGCCTGCGTCAGGTAGATCTCGCCCTCGTGCGTGAGGCTGACGCGCCGCGTGGTGCGGTTGAGCAACTGCACGCCCAGGCGCGCCTCGAGCAGCGCGAGCTTCTTGCTGACGGCAGGCGTGGTGATGCCCAGCTCGCGCGCCGCGCCGGAAAAACTGCCGCAGCGTGCCAGCAGGCTGAAGAAGGCCATCTCGGAGGTGGCGGAAACGGCAGCAGGCATCGTGAACCTCAGGGCAACAATGGCTTCACTTTAGCGCCTTCGTTGCACGCTGGATCGCCGTAGAGTCGATGCCATCTTTGCAATGAGGACCTGTTTCGATGAAGACCTACAAGATCGCCTGCATTCCCGGAGACGGCATCGGCCAGGAGGTAGTGCCGGCCGGCCAGCAGGCGCTGGAGGCCCTGGCCGCGGCGCAGGGCGGCCTGCGCTTCGACTTCACCAGCTTCGACTGGGGCGGCGACCACTACCGGCGGCACGGCGTGATGATGCCGGCCGACGGGCTGGATGCACTGCGCGGCATGGACGCGATCCTGTTCGGCTCGGCCGGCGATCCGCACATCGCCGACCACATCACGCTGTGGGGCCTGCGCCTGAAGATCTGCCAGGGTTTCGACCAGTACGCGAACGTGCGGCCGACGCGCATCCTGCCGGGCATCGACGGGCCGCTCAAGCGCTGCGGCCCGGGCGATCTCGACTGGGTCATCGTGCGCGAGAACTCCGAGGGCGAGTACGCCGGCGTCGGCGGCCGGGTGCACCAGGGCCACCCGATCGAGGCCGCGACCGACGTGTCGATGATGACGCGCGCCGGCGTCGAGCGCATCATGCGTTACGCGTTCCGGCTGGCGCAGTCGCGGCCGCGCAAGCTGCTGACGGTGGTGACCAAGAGCAATGCGCAGCGCCATGCGATGGTGATGTGGGACGAGATCGCCGTGCAGATCGCACAGGAGTTCCCGGATGTGCGCTGGGACAAGGAGCTGGTCGACGCCGCCACCGCGCGCATGGTGAACCGCCCGGCCACGCTGGACACCATCGTCGCCACCAATCTGCATGCCGACATCCTGAGCGACCTGGCGGCGGCGCTGGCCGGCAGCCTGGGCATCGCGCCCACCGGCAACATCGATCCCGAGCGCCGCTACCCGTCGATGTTCGAGCCCATCCACGGTTCGGCCTTCGACATCATGGGCAAGGGGCTGGCCAATCCGATCGGCACGTTCTGGAGCTGCGTGATGCTGCTCGAACACCTGGGGGAGGGCGCCGCCGCGCGCCGCCTGATGCAGGCGATCGAGGCCGTCACCGCCGACCCGGCCCTGCACACGCGCGACCTGGGCGGCCAGGCGACCACGGCGCAGGTGACCGCCGCCGTCTGCGCGGGGCTCGGCCAGGCGAGCGAGCCCCTGCGCCGCGCCGCCTAGGCACTCGCGCCGGTCAGACCCGGCCATGTACAGAACCACAACAGGAGACACGAAGATGAAGAAGCTGTTGGCCGCACTCGGCCTGCTGATCGCGGCGCCACTGGCGCTGGCCCAGGCCTGCCCCGAGAAGAACGTGCAGTACTGGCAGGCGTTCCCGCCGGGTGGCGAGTCCGATCTGTCGGCCCGGCACCAGCAACTGGTGCTGAAGAAGAAGTGCCAGGCCATCGACACCGTGATCCAGTACAAGGCCGGCGCCGGCGGCGGGTTGATGTGGGGCCAGATGAACCAGTTGCCGGGCGACGGCCTGAACGTGGTCGGCGTGAACCTGCCGCACATCGTGTTCCAGCCACTCGAAGGCCAGGTGCAGTACAAGACGCAGGACGTCACGCCGGTGTTCTGGTTCCACTACACGCCCGACATCCTGGTCGTGCCGGAC
This sequence comes from Pseudorhodoferax sp., assembly GCA_965279475.1. Taxonomy (GTDB): domain Bacteria; phylum Pseudomonadota; class Gammaproteobacteria; order Burkholderiales; family Burkholderiaceae_C; genus Pseudorhodoferax. The sequence continues at coordinate 3,137,525 of CBDIIA010000003.1, read as the reverse complement.
CAGAGCCCGATCAGGAACTTTGGCGACTTCGTGAAGGCGGCCAAGGCCGATCCGGGCAAACTGAGCCTGGGTGGTTCGGGCCTCAATTCGGCCAACCACGCGGCGCACGAACGGCTCGACGCGGCGTTCGGCATCAAGACCAACTACATCCCCTACAAGGGCACGGGCGACATGGCCAGTGCGGTGATCGGCGCGCAGATCGACGGTGCGATGACCTACACGCCGTTCGCGATCAACAACAAGGCCCGGGTACGCGGCCTGGCCGTGGCGATGGACAGGCGCCACCCGCTGATGCCCGACGTGCCGACCTTCAAGGAGCTGGGCGTGGACTGGGTCGACGGTGCCTACCGTGGCATCGGCGTGCCCAAGTCGACACCGCCCGAGCTGCGCAAGCGGCTGTCGGACTTGTGGGCCACGCTCAACAACGACCCCGAGATGAAGGACCTGGCTGCGAAGAACGGCTTCGAGCTGGTCAACGTGGGGGCCGAGCAGATGGATGCGTTCATGAAAGACAAGCTGCAGCTCTATACCGAAGGTGCGCAGCGGCTCGGGCTCGGCAAGAAGTAGCCACCTCGCCGCTGCGGACAGGGCAGCGCGCGGCGGCACAATGCTGGCCGGAGAACACCCCCAGCATGAACGCCGCACAGACCGCTTCCTTGGACCCCGCCCGCGCGCCCCGCGCCTTTCTCGAACATCTGTACCGTGCCGCGGTCGAGCGCGCACTGCCGCTGCGCAGCATGCGGATGCACCTGCCCGCCGTGCCGCGCGGCCGCACGCTGGTGCTGGGGGCCGGCAAGGCGGGCGGCTCCATGGCGCAGGCGCTCGAAGCCCTGTGGCCGGCGGATGCGCCGCTGTCGGGCCTGGTGGTCACGCGTTACCACCATGTGCCGCCACGGCCTGCGGGCCTGCCCCAGCGCATCGAAGTGGTCGAGGCCGCGCACCCGGTGCCGGACGCCGCCGGGCTGGCCGCTGCCGAACGCATGCTCGCCCTGACGCAGGGACTGACGGCCGACGACCTGGTGCTGTGCCTGATCTCCGGCGGGGGCTCGGCCCTGCTGACCCTGCCCGCGGACGGCCTGACGCTCGCCGACAAGCAGCGCATCAACCGCGACCTGCTGGAATCGGGGGCCAACATCTACGAGATGAATTGCGTGCGCAAGCACCTGTCGCGCATCAAGGGCGGGCGGCTGGCCGCGGCCTGTGCGCCGGCGCAGGTCGTCACGCTGACCATCAGCGACGTGCCGGGCGACGACCCCTCGGTCATCGGCAGCGGCCCGACGGTGCCCGATGCGACCACCTGCGCCGACGCCTGGGCGATCCTGCAGCGCTACGGCATCGCCGTGCCGGCTGCCGTGGCCGACGCGCTGCACGCCGGCCGGCTCGAGACGCCGAAGCCCGGCGACCCGCGTTTCGATGGCCACCAGGTGCACATGGTGGCCACGCCGCAGCAGTCCCTCGAGGCCGCCGCCGAGGCCGCGCGGGCGGCCGGTATCGCGGCCCACATCCTGAGCGACGAGATCGAAGGCGAGTCGCGGGAGGTCGGCAAGGTGCATGCGGCGCTGGCCCGCGCCGTGGCACAGCGCGGCCAGCCGTTCGCGCGGCCCTGCGTGATCCTGAGCGGCGGTGAGACCACGGTGACGGTGCGCAGGCAGCCCGAGGGCACGGCGCGCGGCCGCGGTGGGCGCGCCGGCGAGTTCTGCCTTGGCATCGCACAGGCTCTGCAAGGCCAGGACGGCGTGTTCGCGCTGGCCGCCGACACCGACGGCATCGATGGCATGGAGGACAACGCCGGTGCCTATGTGGCGCCGGACACGCTGGCGCGCGCCCAGGCGCAGGGCCTGAAGGTCGCGGCCTACCTGGACCGCAACGATGCCTACGGCTACTTTGCCGCGCTGGGCGATCTGGTCGTGACCGGGCCGACCCACACCAACGTCAACGACTTCCGCGCGCTGTTGGTGCTGTAGCCACGGCGGGGCGGGGCAGGCCGCGCGCAGAACGCTCTCCGCTGGCGACGTCAGCGGGGCGGTTGGCAGTGTCTGCCAGTTGCGGTATCGCAACGACAAGAACGCACACGTAGCAAATGGCCGTCAATTGGGGGTATGCTGGCCGTTCATTGAAGCAACAATTTGAAACAACAACTTCGGTGCAGAATTTGTTTTCAGCCTTTTGAAGGGGCTTGCGGGTGCTGGCGACGCCGAGCCGTTCGACTGCACCAGACTTCAGCCGACGGGGACCCGAGATGGACATTGCGCCTGTGCTGATCAACAAACCCGATGCGACGATCCTGGTTGTCGACGACACGCCGGACAACCTGGCGTTGATGAGTTCGTTGCTGAAGGACCGCTACAAGGTCAAGGTCGCCAACCATGGCGACAAGGGTCTGCGCATCGCGATGTCCGACACGCCGCCCGACCTGATCCTGCTCGACATCATGATGCCCGACATCGACGGCTACGAGGTCTGTCGCCGGCTGAAGAGCAACCCCCGGACCCAGCACATCCCGGTGATCTTCCTGACCGCGCGCTCCGAGGTGGAAGACGAGACGCAGGGGCTGGAGCTCGGCGCGGCGGACTACATCACCAAGCCCATCAGTCCACCGATCGTACTGGCACGGGTACAGGCGCATCTGGCCCTGAAGGCCACGGCCGATTTCCTGCGCGACAAGAGCGTCTATCTCGAGCAGGAGGTCGCCAAACGCACGCTCGACGTGCAGGCGATCCAGGACGTGACGATCATGGCGATGGCCTCGCTGGCCGAGACCCGCGACAATGAGACGGGCAACCACATCCGCCGCACGCAGTTCTACGTGAAGCGGCTGGCGCTGCAGCTGCGCGAGCATCCGCGGTTCTCGGGCTTCCTGAACGAGCGGACGATCGAGCTGCTGTTCAAGTCGGCACCGCTGCACGACATCGGCAAGATCGGCATTCCGGACAACATCCTGCTCAAGCCGGGCAAGCTGACGCCCGAAGAGTTCGAGATCATGAAGACGCACACGACGCTGGGCCGCTCGTCGATCGAGGACGCCGAGAAGCGGCTGGGCATGAAGGTCGATTTCCTGACGCTCGCGAAGGAGATCGCGTACAGCCACCAGGAGAAATGGGACGGCTCAGGTTATCCGGAAGGCACCCAGGGCGATGCGATCCCGATCTCGGCACGCCTGATGGCGGTGGCCGACGTGTACGACGCGCTGATCAGCCGGCGTGTCTACAAGCCGCCGTTCAGCCATGAGGAGGCCTGCCGCATCGTGACCGAGGGGCGCGGCACGCACTTCGACCCCGACATGGTCGACGCCTTCGTCGCCATCGCCGAAGACTTCCGGGCGATCGCGACCCAATACAGCGACAACTGACGCCGGGGCCGGAGCGGCTCAGCGGCGGGTCAGCTTGGGGCGCTCGACCTCGGGGCTGGGAGCAGCGTCGCCCGAGGGGCTGCTGTCGCCGGGCTCGTTGGTGCTGAGGGACTGGCGGAGCTCCGCCTTTTCGCCGGCGCTCGCGAACTTGCTGTACTTCGACAGCAGCGGCACCAGCAGCGCATAGACCCTGGAGTTGGCGGCCAGGCATTCCTTCTGTTCGAGGAAGTCGGCCTCCCCGGTGAAGTTGCCGACCAGGCCGCCGGCCTCGGTGACCAGCAGCGAGCCCGCGGCCACGTCCCAGGGCTGCAGGCCTTTCTCGAAGAAGGCATCGGTGAAGCCGGCCGCCACGTAGGCCAGGTCGAGCGCCGCGGCCCCCGGGCGGCGCATGCCCGCGGTGCGCTGCATCACGTCGCCCATCATCGCCATGTACTGCTTGAAGTTGTCACCCGGGCGGAACGGGAAGCCGGTGGAGACCAGGCTGTCGGCCAGCGTCGAGCGCTTGGACACGCGCAGCCGGCGGTCGTTCATGTAGGCGCCGCGACCGCGGGTGGCGGTGAACAGGTCGTTGCGGGTCGGGTCGTAGACCACGCCATGCTCGACCTTGCCCTTGATGGCCAGCGCGATGCTGACGCAGTAGACGGGAAAGCCGTGGATGAAGTTGGTCGTGCCGTCGAGCGGATCGATGATCCAGATGTGGTCCGAATCCTTGGCACCGTGCGTGGTGCCGGATTCTTCTGCGTGGATGCCATGCCCGGGGTAGGCGGTGAGCAGCGTCTCGATGATCGCGGCCTCGCTGGCCTGGTCGACTTCGGTGACGAAATCGTTGACCTGCTTTTGCGACACGCGCACGGCTTCGACGTCGAGTGCGGCACGGTTGATGATCGCGCCGGCAGCGCGGGCGGCCTTCACGGCCACATTGAGCATGGGGTGCAGATTGGACGACATTGGATTGTGGGGAAGAGCGTGGCGGCGAGCCACCGGGCCTCTAGGCCGGAATGCACGCCCGCGATGGGGCGGCGACAATCTGCGATTTTACCCGGCCCGCCCCAGACCGATCGATGCGCACCCGCTTTGTCCTGATACAGACCAGCCATGCCGGCAACGTGGGCGCCGCCGCCCGCGCGATGAAGGTGATGGGTTTCGACGACCTCGTGCTGGTGAAGCCGCGCTGGCCCAACGTGCTGCGGCGCCTGGAAACGATCCAGCGTGCCAGCGGCGCGCTGGACGTGCTGGAGAAGGCCCGCATCGTCGACACGCTGGACGAAGCGCTCGACGGCATGGAGCACCTCTGCGCCACAGCGATGACCCCGCGCGACTTCGGCCCGCCGACGGCTGCGCCCCGGCCGCACATGGCATCGCTGCTGGCGGCGGCCGATGGCGCAGCGGCGCCGCAGGGGGTCGCCTTCCTGTTCGGCTCCGAGCGCTTCGGCATGGCCAACGAGGATGTGTACCGCTGCCACGTGGCGCTGAGCATTCCGGCGAACCCCGGCTTCGGCTCGCTGAACCTGGCTGCCGCGATCCAGGTGCTGGCCTACGAATGGCGCCAGGCGCTGGGCGGCTTCGACGTGGCGTCGGCGACGGCCACGCCGCCAGCGGCCGACATGCGCCAGCTGGCCGGCATGCTCGACCACTGGCAGCAGGCGCTGGTGGCGATCGGCTACCTCGACCCGGCGGCGCCGAAGAAGCTCATGCCACGCCTGAACCAGCTGTTCAACCGGGCCCGGCCGAGCGAGGAGGAGATCCACATCCTGCGCGGTGTGGCCAAGGCCATGCTGCAAGCGGCCCAAGAGCCGAAACGCTAGACTTCCGCCATGTTGTTCGCCCGCCTTCGCAGTGACATCCGCTGCATCCTCGAACGCGACCCGGCTGCCCGCAGCGCATGGGAGGTGCTGAGCTGTTATCCGGGCCTGCACGCGGTGGTGCTGCACCGGCGTGCGCACTGGTGCTGGCACCACGGCTTCAAGTGGCTGGGGCGCTTCATCTCGCAGCTGTCGCGCTGGCTGACGGGCATCGAGATCCATCCGGCGGCCGTCATCGGCAACCGGGTCTTCTTCGACCATGCGATGGGCGTGGTGGTCGGCGAGACTGCGGAGATCGGCGATGGCTGCACGATCTACCAGGGTGTGACGCTGGGCGGCACATCCTTGTACAAGGGCGCGAAGCGGCACCCGACGCTGGGGCGCGACGTGGTGGTCAGCGCCGGTGCCAAGGTGCTGGGCGGGTTCACCGTGGGTGACGGCGCGAAGATCGGCTCCAACGCCGTGGTGATCAAGCCGGTGCCAGCCGGCGCCACGGCCGTGGGCATTCCCGCGCGCATCATCATGCCCAAGGGCGACGTGGCCGGCGATGCCGCGATGTCGACGCCGCGATTCTCGGCTTATGGCGTGACGCCGGAAGACGATCCGTTGAGCCAGGCGATGCGCGGCTTGATCGACACCGCTTCGTCGCAGGAACACCAGATCGCGCTGCTGTGGCAGGCCATCGAGAAGCTGTCGTCGAACCGGCAGACACCTGACTGCGTACCGCGCGAGGCCGCGCGCAACGAGAGTTTCGAAGCCGACAAGCTGACGCAGCTGGTCGGCAAGTAGCAGAGCGCGGCGGAGAAGGCGAAGACGTAGGCAGTCAGGCCGCTGGAGGCCGCTGCGCCGACTTGGGCCGGAACGCCTTGCAGACCGCGTCATGGGTCTGCAGATACGGCCCGCCGATCAGGTCGATGCAGTACGGCACGGCGGCAAAGATGCCGGGCACGAGCTGCTCGCCGCTCTCGCTCTTCAGGCCTTCGAGCGTTTCCTGGATCGACTTGGGCTGGCCCGGCAGATTGATGATCAGGCTGCGTTCGCGGACCACGGCGCACTGGCGCGACAGGATGGCCGTGGGCACGAAGCGGAGGCTGATCTGGCGCATCTGCTCGCCGAAGCCCGGCATTTCCTTGTGCGCCACGTCCAGCGTGGCCTCGGGCGTCACGTCGCGCAGCGACGGGCCGGTGCCGCCGGTGGTCAGCACCAGTGCGCACCCGGCGTCGACCAGCGCGATCAGCGTGGTGCTGATCTGCGCGCGCTCATCGGGAATCAGGCGCGCATCGAACGTGATCGGGTTCTGCAGCGCGCGGCCCAGCCACGACTGCAGCGCCGGCAGGCCCTTGTCTTCGTAGACGCCGCTGGAAGCGCGGTCGCTGATCGACACGATGCCGATCTTCACGGGGTCGAGGCTGCTCATGGCGGGCGTTGGGGTTCAGGGTTCGGTCGATGGTGCGGAGGATCCGCCTTCGGCAAGCTGCGTGCGCACCAACTGGAAGATCTCGCGGTAGGCGCGGCCATGGCGCGGGGCCATGCCGGGCTTCTCGGGCTTTGCATCCTTGCGGGCCTGGCGGATCAGCGAGCGCAGCTGCTGCGCGTCGGTCTCAGGGTATTGCGCCATCCATTCGCCAAGCCGTTCTTCCTCGGCCAGCAGGCGGTCGCGCCAGGCTTCTGCCTCATGCAGCGCCATCGTGTCCTGCGCGGCGCCGCTGTGCTGCTCCTGCAGCGTGACGCGGACCTGCTCGACCGTCTCGTCATCCAGCTTGCGCATCAGCTTGCCGATGAACTGCATCTGCCGGCGTTTGCCTTCGAAGTCGGTGATCCGGCGGCCTTCCTTCAGTGCGTCGACCAGCGTGTCGGGCAGTGCCAGCCGGGCCAGCAGGTCGGCGCGCAATTGCAGCAGCTCTTCGCCCAGCGCCTGCAGCGCCGTGCTTTCGCGCTTCAGGTCGGTCCGGCTGGCGGAGTCCGTGCCCTTCAACTCGGCTTTCAGTTCGAGATCGAGTTCGCTGCCCTCGGCAACGAACTGGCCTTGGACGAAATAGCCTTTTTTGAATTTGCGGGGCATGGGGAAAGAGGGTGGGGAATGGACAGGGAAAAGGTGTTTCGCCTGGGATGCCTGCTCGGGCGGAGCGCGGCAAGTATCATAGCCGCCAACATGCACAAGACCACTGCCCGCGCTCTGACCGGCTTCAGCTACAGCCGTCCTTTTTTCGAAGAACTGGTCGACACCGCCTTGGCCCATGCCAAGAAGATCGGCGCCACGGATGCCGGCGCCGAGGCCTCCGAGGGCTGTGGGCTCAGCGTCTCGGTGCGCAAGGGAGAGCTCGAGACCGTCGAGCGCAACCGCGACAAATCGCTGGGCGTGACCGTGTATTCCGGCATGCGGCGCGGCAACGCCAGCACCTCGGACTTCTCGGCCGCCGCCATCCGCCAGACCGTGCAGGCGGCATTCGACATCGCGCGGTTCACCGCCGAAGATCCGGCGGCCGGCCTGCCCGATGCGCAGGACATCGCCCACGAGCAGCGCGACCTTGACCTGTTCCACCCCTGGGCCATCGACAGCGAGAAAGCCGCGGTCCTGGCGCTCGAATGCGAAGCGGCCGCATTGCAGACCGACCGCCGTATCACCAACAGCGAGGGCGCGGGGGTGTCGGCCCAGCAGTCGCATTTCTTCAGTGCACACACCTCGGGGTTTCGCGGCGGTTATGCGAGTTCGCGCCACTCGATCTCGGTGGCGCCGATCGCCGGCAAGGGCAGCGGCATGCAGCGCGACGCCTGGTACAGCTCGATGCGCGACGCCGCGGAAATGGCCTCGCCGCAGGCGGTGGGCCGCTATGCCGCCGAACGCGCTCTGAGCCGGTTGAAGTCGCGCAAGATCGCGACCGTCGAATGCCCCGTCCTGTTCGAGTCGCCGCTGGCGGCGGGCCTGCTCGGCGGTTTCGTGCAGGCCGTGAGCGGCGGTGCGCTGTACCGCCGCAGCACCTTCCTGCTCGACTCCCTGGGCAAGCGCGTGTTTCCGAAACACATCGATCTGGACGAAGATCCTTTCATTCTCCGTGGCAAGGGCAGCTCGCCGTTCGACGAAGAAGGCGTGAAGGTCGCGCCACGCAAGGTGGTGTCGGGCGGCAAGGTCGAAGGCTACTTTCTCAGCACCTATTCCGCGCGCAAGCTGGGCATGAAGACCACCGGCAACGCTGGCGGTTCGCACAACCTCACGTTGCGCTCGCGGCTGACCCGGCCATCGGATGACCTGGACGCGATGCTGGCCAAGCTCGGCACCGGCCTGTTCGTCATCGAACTGATGGGGCAGGGCGTGAACTACGTGACCGGCGACTATTCACGCGGGGCCAGCGGGTTCTGGGTCGAGAACGGCAAGATCGCCTACCCGGTCGAGGAGATCACGATCGCCGGCAATCTGAAGGACATGCTGCTGGGCATCGAGGCCGTGGGCGCCGACGTCTACAACTACGGCGCCAAGACGGTTGGCTCGATCCTCGTCAACAGGATGAAGGTCGCCGGCAGCTGACACTTCTGGCACCGCCGGCACTTGCGGTGCCGGCGGCTTCGCTCAATTGCGGCCCCGGCCTTCCTGCCGTTGGCCCCCGTCCTGCGGCCCGGGCCGATCGGGGATCGCAGTGCGCGGCGGGCGGTATTGCTGCTGCGGTTGCTGTTGAGGTGGCTGCTGCTGTTGTTGCTGTTGCTGCCGCTGGTGCATCTGTTCCTGCATCGCTTGCTGCTGGGCGCGCTGGGCCTGCTGCTGGGCCGCCTGCTGCTGTTGCACCTGGCGTTGCTGTTGTTGCTGCTGCTCCTGCGCGATGGCGCGCTGGTTACGTGCGGCCTGTTCGTGTTGGAACTGCTCGCGTTGCGCCTGCTCGTTGCGAATGCGGTCCTGTTGCGCCTGGTTCTCGCGACGCGCCTGGTCCTGCTGCGTCTGCATGCGTTGCTGCTGTTGGTCGCGCTGAAAACGTTCGCGCTCGGCGATCTGCTCGCGCTGCGCCTGTGCGCGCCGTTCCTGCTCGGCTTGGCTGCGCGCCGGGCCGTCCTGCGGCAAGGCTGTGCGGGGCGGCAGATTGGGCTGCTGCTGCTCTACAGGCGGCGGACGTTCACGGCGTGTGCTGCGGATCGGCTCGTCGGGACGCAATTCGCGAGGCACGTCGTTGGCGACGTCGGGTCGGCGGTCGAACGGGCGGCCAGGCATCGGGCCAGGGCGATTGGCGTCGTCGCGCCCACGGTCGGCTGGTGGGCGCGGCCTGCGGTTGCCGAAGTCGGCCTCCGGCATCGATGTGACGGCCTCCGGCCTGCGCTGGTAGGCGAAGCGGGGCGGTTGGCCGGCGCCGGGCCGTACCGCACCGCGGTTGATCTGGTCGAGATAACGCTGGCTGGCCCCATACGGTGGATGCCATGCCTCGCCGGGCCCGAGCGGGAACCACGTGTTGCCGGGCGGCGGAGGCCGGCCCGCGCCGTCTCGAGGGCCGCCTGGACGGCCGCCTTCGAAGCCCACCAGCGCGGGCGCGTAGACCGGCCGTGTCGACGCCGGGCCTGGCACCCAGCCCCAGCGTGCCCCGGTGTGCACCCAACGACCGTAGTGGAAGGGCGCGAAGCCCCAGCGTGCGTCGTCGACCCAGGTCCAGCCCCAGGGCGCGATCCAGCGCCATTGGCCATAGCGGTAGGGTGCCCAGTCGGCCACCGTCACGCGCGGCCACCAGATGGCGCCGTAGGTCGGATCGTTCTGCCAATCGCCGTTGGCATCGAGTTCCTGGTAGCCGATCGTGTCGCGCGAAAGATACCGCGCACTGGAGGACTGTTCCTCCGCGTGGCTGCGCTCGGCGACCCACTGGTCGAAGCCGTCGCGCGGACCGTAGGTTTGAGAGGTCAAAGGCGTCAGGCGCCGCCCTGCGTAGCGGGCCTCGCGCGGGCTGGCGATCTGCTGCGATTCACCGTTTTCGCCATAGACGATGGCCGAGCCGGAGCGCACCGTCACGCGGGTGGAGTCCCCGGCGGGATCGGCATCGACGCGAAATTCGCCCGGCTGCTGCGCGACCATCGCCAGGTTGCCGGTGTCGACTTCGACCCGTTCGTTCGGCTGCAGAGAGCGGACGAGGACGTTGACGCTGCCTTCATTCAAGGTCAGTCGGGTGGTGGTGTCGTCGAGAAGGCTGATCTCGAGCTGGCTGGGGCCTTGCAGCCGAACGGCGGTCGAGCCTGTGTACAGCTCGGTGCGGCTGCCGGCGGGAATGCGGATGCGGTCGCCGGTCGTCATCGGCCAATTGGGGTCCGCCGCAGTCCACGTATTGCTGCCTGCAGGCGCCCATTCGACCGAGGCGTCCTGGTAGCTCAGGCGCGCGACGCGGCCCGGAGGGTCGGCCTGTGCCCAGGCGGTCGACATGCCGAGGAGCAGCGCTGCGCAGCAGGCGATGCAAGCTATCCATCGGCGGGGTCCGGAAGTCGGCATGGCAGCGTCCTTTTCGTTGGAGTCGGCCCGAAGGGTGCCGTGGCAGGCGCCTCGGGGCTTACCGTTAGAACGCGCGAACTGCTCTGGAGGTTCGCCGCCCGACGGACAACAAGCGTTAATTTAACGCCCGCCTTGCAAGCACCTGTAAGCTGAAGGCGCGAACCGCGGTCAGGGCGCGAGGGCGGCCTTGACGGCGGCGGAAACCTGGGACATCTCGGCCTTGCCTGCCAGTTCCGCCTTGGCGGCGCCCATCACCTTGCCCATGTCGCCCGGCCCCGTGGCGCCCAGGCGCGCGACGATCTGCTGCACCACGGCCGCCACCTCGTCGGCACCGAGTCGGGTCGGCAGGTAGGCCTCCAGTACCTGCAGCTCGGCCTGCTCCTTGTCGGCCAGGTCGGCGCGGTCGGCCTGCCGGAAGGCGGCGATCGAGTCCTTGCGCTGCTTGATCAGCTTGTCGACGATGGCGATCACGGCGGCGTCGTCCAGCACCACACGCTCGTCGACTTCCTTTTGCTTGCAGGCCGCCAGCAGAAGGCGGATGGTGCCGAGGCGCGCGGCGTCCTTCGCCCGCATCGCCGTCTTCATGTCTTCGGTGATCTGGTCTTTGAGCGACATTGTTTTCCCTGGTTCGGTTGGGGACAAGAAAAGAAAAAGCCCGCGCTGGACGCTCCAGTGCGGGCCTTGACGGTCGAGGCGACCGCGGAGTTCAGTACAGCTTTTTCGGCAGCTGCATGGACCGCACACGCTTGTAATGGCGCTTCACGGCCGCAGCCTTCTTGCGCTTGCGTTCGGCCGTGGGCTTCTCATAAAACTCGCGAGCGCGCAGGTCGGTCAGCAAACCGAGCTTTTCGATGGTGCGCTTGAAACGACGCAAAGCGACGTCGAACGGCTCGTTTTCTTTTACGCGGATAGTGGTCATTAACGAAAAATTTCCGAAAATTTGCAGACAGCGGAGGCAAAAGGAAGATCAGGCCTTTGCTTCTTGTCTGCGGTGTTCCCCAACTGAAAGGTGATCAGGCCGTCGGGGGTTTGCCAGCAAAGCCCAATATTATAACGGGAGAAATGAATCAGGCAACCCAGGCAGGCACGTGCCGCGTGCCGTCAGGTAGACGCGGCCATCGCGCACGCATGGGCGCTCGACCACGCCCACTGGAAGTTGTAGCCGCCCAGCCAACCCGTGACGTCGACGACCTCGCCGATGAAATACAGGCCCGGCTGCTTCGACTCCATGGTCTGGGAAGACAGGTCGCGCGTGTCGACACCGCCGACCGTGACCTCGGCCTTGCGATAGCCCTCCGTGCCGTTCGGCGTCAATTCCCAGCCGGACAGGCGCTCTGCGAGCGCCGCCAGCGCCTTGTCCGAGGTCTCGTTGATGGGGCGCTGGCCGATCGGGTCGCTCTGCAGCAAGGCCTCGGCCAGCCGGGCCGGGATCAGGCCGGCCAACACGTTGGCGGTAAGTTTGCGCGACACGGCCTTGGCCTCGCCAAGCCGTTGCCGCAGGTCGATATCCGGCGCCAGGTTCAGACGGAGCGACGCTCCGTCCTTCCAGTAACTGGAAATCTGCAGCGCTGCCGGACCACTGAGCCCGCGGTGGGTGAACAACAGGTCTTCCGCGAAGACCATGCGGTTCTTCTTCTGACCGGTCTCGATCAATACTGGAAGCGCCAAGCCGCTGAGCGATGCGTAGGGTTCCCATTGGGCCGCGTCGAAGGTCAGCGGCACCAAGGCGGGACGGGTCGGCACGATCCGCAATCCGAATTGCTGCGCGATGCGGTAACCGAAGTCGCTGGCGCCGATCTTGGGGATCGAGAGGCCGCCGGTGGCGATGACGAGCTTGGGGGCTTGCACCTGGCCCCGGTCGGTGTCGAGTTCGTAGACGGGGTGGTCGTGCGCCGGAGCGCTCGCCACAGACCGCACGTTCGCCACCGCGCAAGGCTGCCAGCGTGTGACGTGTCCTGCATCGCATTCACGCAGCAGCACGTCAATGATGTCTTCCGCGGAGCGGCTGGCGAACAGCTGACCCTTGTGCTTTTCCTCGAAAGGAACGTTGTGGCGCTGCAGAAGGCCGATGAAATCGGCCGGCGTATAACGGCCCAGAGCGCTACGGCAGAAATGGGGGTTCTCGCTCAGGAAGTGACGTTGCGGAACGGTCCGGTCGAGTTCGCGATTGGTGAAGTTGCAGCGTCCGCCGCCCGAGATGCGCATTTTCTCGGCCAGCTTCGGTGAATGGTCGAGCAGCAGCACTCGCTTCCCGCGCTGGCCTGCGATGCCGGCGCAAAACAGCCCGGCTGCGCCCGCGCCAATGACGACGGTATCAAAAGTGTTCATATGAAAGCGAAAAGTCGGTTTTGATACGTCGGGAAATTTTACAAATGGGCGATCCGTTTCGATTGGTAGTTGAAACGTGAAATAATTCCTCTTATAAATCAGTCACTTAACCTGCTTCGCCTGGTGTGGTCCAAAAGTTGCGTTACATTGTGTAGCGGGCAAATCAAAACGCCCATTTGGCTGTTCAGGAGTTCATATGTCCAAAAATTTCCAATCGACAGATTCAGAATTCGGAGAGGAAAGCGCGCAAGGTTCCGCGGTCCAAACCAGTTCGCTCCCGGACGTCAGTTCCCGCCGTCGCATGCTGATTTCGAGCCTGGGCAAGGGCTCGGCCGCGGTGGCGGCAGCGTCGATCCCGATGCATACGCTTGCCGGACAGTCCACGCGCTGCAAGACGGACGGCTCGAAACCTGTTCGCGCTTGCATTTCGGGCATGCAGTCGGCTGTCGGTTCAATGGCGGCAAGCTGGCCGATCAGCCAAGGGCGCAATTGCAGCTATTACCTGGACAAGACAAAATGGCCGTCTCAGAGTGACTGCACCAAGAAGTTCAGCACCCTATTTCCAGGCGCCACTACGACGAATGCGTCGATGACCTGTTTTGACATTGTCAAAACGAAAAGCACATCCAAAGAATGCCGCTGGGTGTTGGCTTATTTGAACGCGCAGACCTGTGTCGGATACTATTATCCCTACGATGTTTCCGAGGTGAAGTCCTTGTACACCGGCGGTGTTGGTAAGCCAACGAAAGACGTGTGCGAAACTTTCTTCGGGACCTACATGGAAACAAGAAGTACCTGATTGGATGCATTCGACGGTGTCGCCAGAGATCGAAACTTTCCACGTCAATCCCGCAGTGCGTTTGCACTGGAGGAGTTGGTCAGACGAATATGTGATCTTTGACGACGCTTCCGGCCAGACGCACCAGATGGATCCAGTGCGTGCATTTGTATTGAATTCGCTGGCCGAGCAAGCGTTGCCATTCACGACCTTGCTGCAAGACTTGACGGCTTTTCCCATGTTGGCCGAGGCCCCAGAGCTGAAGGGTACGTTAGGCGACATTTTGAACGAGTTGAACGCTCTTGGATTGGTGGAGGCGACAACCCGGTGAAGTTGGCAGAACTCTCTCCGTCCACCGTCCGGCAGCGTTTGAAAACAGATGGGCTGATCCTCCAGATCGGCCCATTTGCATTTCGACTGATCTGTTCCGCCGACACGGTATGGCAAGGGCTTCTGGCCCTGTACGGCGACTACCCGGCCTTGGAGGATGATGGCTTCGTCGACTTCACCGTGACGATTGCGGAAGGCAGGGGCTGGCGGCGTTGGTTCCACCGCCAGGCGGTGTTCAAGTTTGATGGAACCGAACCCTTCACGCCCTTGCCACGGGACCACGCGTTCCCGTTGATGGAATGGGCGATGAATTGGTGCATCTCCATCCACGCTCATCACGTGTTGCTGCTGCACTCCGCTGTGATCGAGCGCGAAGGCTGTGCGGTCATCATGCCTGCACCGCCTGGCTCCGGCAAAAGCACGCTGTGTGCGGGCCTGGTGCATCGCGGCTGGCGCTTGCTGTCCGACGAACTGGCGATCATCTCGCTCACCGACGCCAAGATCACGCCGCTGGGTCGGCCGATCAGTCTCAAGAACCAGTCGATCGACATCATGCGCAACTATGTGCCGGGCGCGGTGTTCAATCGGGTCACGCACCACACGTCGAAAGGCAGCGTCACCCATATGAAGGTTCCCGCGGAACACCTGCAGCGCCTGCACGAGACGGCCAGCCCGCGGTGGGTGATTTTTCCGAAGTACGTGGCAGGCTCGCCAGCTCAGCTGGCTCCGCGATCCAAGGCCAACAGCATGCTGGAATTGGGGCGCAATTCGTTCAACTACATGGTGTTGGGACTGGAAGGCTTCGAAGCGCTGTCGAAGGTGATCGATGCGTCCGATTGCTACGACTTCCAGTACAGCCAGCTCGACGATGCTGTTGCCGTGTTCGATGAACTGGTGGCCCGGAGAAACGGATGAGCGACGAATGGATGTCGCGGGTGTGGGCACAGCCGGACAGCGAGCCCGTCGTTTCGCTTCGCCAATGGGAGACCGTCCTGGGCCAGGCGCGGCAGTCGCGTCTGATCGCGCGTCTGGCACATCACTATCTTTCGAAAGCCTGGCTCGGGCATGTGCCTGACGCTCCGAGGCTGTATCTCGACGGCGCGCTGCGACTGGCTGCGCGCCAGCGGCACGAGGTGCACTGGGAGATCAGCTGCATTTGCCGTGCGCTGCAGGATGCCGATTTCCCGGTGGTGGTACTCAAGGGGGCGGCTTACCTGCTGGCCGATCTTCCGCCTGCTGCCGGCCGCCTGTTTGCAGACATCGATATCATGGTGCCGCGAGAGCATCTGGACGCGGCCGAACATGCCCTGTTTTCGGCGGGGTGGATTTCCGATGAGCGCGACGCGTACAACCAGCGGTACTACAGGGAGTGGATGCACGAGATCCCCCCCCTGCGGCACGTGCAGCGTGAGACCAGCATCGACCTCCATCACACGATCACGCCCCCGACCTCGCGGTTTCCGATCGATGGCAACAAGCTGCTCGAACGTATATGCCCCGTGACCGGTTATCCCCGTCTGTACGTGCTCGCGCCGGAAGACATGGTGCTGCACAGCGCCGTGCACCTGTTCCAGGATGGAGAGTTCGGCCACGGCCTGCGTGACCTGCTCGATCTGAATGATCTGCTGCTGCACTTCGGCATGCAGTCCGGATTCTGGGATCTTCTGCTGGACCGGGCAGAAGAACTGGGGTTGGGAATTCCTTTGTTCCACGCGCTCTTCCACACACATCGGCTGTTCGGCACCGCCGCGCCATCGCATCTTCAACAACGCGTCAACGACCTCGGCCCCAGCCGAGCATCACGTGCCTCGATGGCCTGGATGCTGGGCCTGGCGCTGCGGCCGATGCATCCAAGCTGCGACACCCGTTGGACCGGGTTGGCGCGCTGGCTGCTGTATGTACGTTCGCACGCGCTACGCATGCCGCTCTACCTTGCGTTGCCGCATCTGGCCCGCAAGGCGTGGATGCTGCGTTTCCCTGAAAAAGGTCCCGAGCCGGCCCCTTGAGGGCTGCAGGGGCCGGGGGTCACGGGGTACGAAAGAACCGTTCACCCACGACCGACGCCGGCATCTGCGCCATGCCCGTCAGCACATCGCCGACCACGATGATCGCAGGGCTCGCCATGCCTTCCCGCGCCACGGATGCCGCGAGTACTCCAAGCGTGGTCAGCAGATGCCGCTGGTTCGGCAGGCTCGCATTCTGGATCACGGCGACCGGCGTCGTGCTGACCAGACCCGTCAGCAATTCATCCTGGATGTGCTGGCACCCACTGACGCCCATGTAGACCACGAGCGTCAGCTGCGCATCCCGGGCGGTGGCGGCCAGTGCGCGCCAATCCGTGCCCTCGTCCTGCGATTTGGCGTGCCCCGTCACGAAAACCACGCCACGGGCGTGTTCGCGGTGTGTCAGCGGCACGCCCAACGATGTGACCGCCGCCAGGCCGGAGGTGATGCCGTTGACCACGTCCACCGCGATGCCGGCTTTGCGCAGGTGCTCCACTTCTTCGCCGCCGCGGCCGAAGATGAAGGGGTCGCCGCCTTTGAGCCGCACGACGCGTTCGCCATCCTGGACGGCCGAGACCATCAGTTTTTCGATGAAGGCTTGTGGCGTCGACTTGCAGCCCCCGCGCTTGCCGACGTACACGATGCGCGCTGCAGGTGCCGCAAAGGCGATGACTTCGTCGCTGACCAGGTCGTCGACCAGCAGCAGCGTAGCTTCCTGGATGCACCGGAGCGCCTTCAGCGTCAGCAACTCCGGGTCGCCAGGCCCGGCGCCGACCAGCGTGCAGCTTCCCGCACCAGACTTGCCGCGACCTTGCGGCTGGCTTGTCGTCTGCCTGTCCGCTCGCGGGCGAACGAACTTCGTCAGGTGCGTGGGCGGGGACCGGTCTTCGTGGTTCATAGCTGTGCGCTGAGTTGTTCGATGAGTTCGACCTGCCTGGCGATGGGGCCCGGTACGGCTTGCTCTCCTGCCAGCACCGCGCGAATGTAGCGCGCCGTGCTGCGGGCGTCGATGTCGCGCGGCAGATCCGGTACGGTGGCCAGGGGACCCGTCTGCGCTTCCTGCAGCATCGATGATGTTCCCCGCAGAAACCCTTCCATCTGCGGCATGCGGCGCGCATCGGCCACCGGCTCTCCTTCGGTGCCGCGCAGCAGCATTGCGTTCGACGCCGTCAACGCGAACGTCGCGGC
Organism: Pseudorhodoferax sp.; assembly: GCA_965279475.1. Lineage (GTDB taxonomy): Bacteria > Pseudomonadota > Gammaproteobacteria > Burkholderiales > Burkholderiaceae_C > Pseudorhodoferax. The sequence continues at coordinate 3,120,298 of CBDIIA010000003.1, read as the reverse complement.
CATCGACAGCGCGTATTCCGGATGCGTGTAGCTGCCGACGATCAGGTGCGGGCCGCGGCAGGGGCCCATCATCTTTACCAGGCTGTGCGCCGGGTTGCGCAGGCCGACGACCCGTCGAACGTCCAGCAGGCGCTTGAGGCCGGGGCACAGCACCTCGGTTGGTGCATAACCGACGGCTCCGCGCGCGAGTGATGCCGTGCGCGTCATCGGCACCACGTCCAGTGCCTGCAGCACATCGGCGGTGAACACACGGCTGTTCTCCGTGCCCGTGCCATGCACCAGCACCGCCAGGCCGCGCTGCGCCAGCAGCAACGCCAGGAGCGGGGTCAGCACCGGCAGCTTGCGTGCGCCGTTGTAGCTGGGCAGCACGACCGTGGGATGTCCGTTGTCCGGCAGCATCTGCATGCGCGCGTGGGTCGCGTCCAGAAAGCCGGCCATTTCGGTCGGCGTCTCACCCTTGATCCGCATCGCAAGGCAGAACGCGCCTGTCTCCAGATCGGTCACCGTGCCGTCGAGCACCTGACCGAACAGGTCGGCCGCCTGCTCGCGTGCGAGCGAGCGCGCGCCGTCCTTGCCGCGGCCGATCTCCTTGATGTACTGGCTGATCCCCATCGGTGGATTGTCCCGGATCACTGATGACTTCTGGTTATTTGCCGAATGCGGCGCTCAGGCTTGCTTGGCGCGGGGCACATTCCCGCGAAGGGCGCGTTCAACCCGCCATCGCCGCGCCGGCATGCACGCGCACCAGGCGCTTGAGCTCCGGCACGCAGGATCCGCAGTTGGTACCGCACTGCAGGGCCTTCTGCAGATCGGCCAGTCGTGCGTCGTCCGAACCCGCGCTGCGCTGCAGGCGCTCGGCAATGGCGACGTCGCTCACGTTGAAGCAGGTGCAGACCTGCTTGCCGCGCGACTGCAGTGCGACCGGGGCCTTGGCGCCGGGTGACAGCAGTTGCCGCCCGTACGCCTGCGCCGGCAACGCGTCTTGCAGCAGGGTCTTGATCCATGGTTCGGCGCGCGTGTCGCCGGCCAGCAAACAGGCCGTGAGTTCGGCATGGTCGTCACGGCGCGACAGCAGCATCGCCCGGCGCTGGCCGCGGCGCCGGTCCGCGTAGCGCAGCACCTGTGCCCCCGTGATGCCCAGCAGCTGTTCGATCTCTTCGAGCAGCGCATCCGGCGCCGGCTCGTGCGCAGCGGCGCGGAACAGCACGCCGCTGCGTTCGCGCCCGAACGGTGTGCAACTGGCGAATGGGAAACGCGCCATCAGGCCGCGCAGCGCCTCGCGTGCACTGAGTGCCTGGTCGTCGGGGAACCACGCCAGGCCGAGCAGGGACCACGGCAGCTCGGCCTTCAGGATCTTGACGGCCGCATGCTTGAGTTCGGGTTGGCGCGAGATCGGGCAGTAGGCCGGCGTCGTCAGCGCGTTGATGCCGGCCAACCGCTGGCCGTGGTCGCCCATGCCGCTCAGGAACTCTTCGCCCCAGTGCATCGCGATGAAGGCCTGGCTCATCGCGACTTCGTCGCTGCCTTGCACCGGCAGGACGATCGAGCCGCGGCGGGACGTGACGTGGACCAGATCGCCATCGGCCAACTGCCGGCGTGCCATGTCCTGCGGGTGCATCTGCACTGCGGGTTCGGCCACATGGCCGAACAGCCGGCCCAGCGTGCCGGTGCGGCTCATGCCGTGCCACTGGTCGCGCAGCCGGCCGGTGGTCAGCGAGAACGGGTAACGCGACTCGCGCGGCTCGGCGACGGGGCGGTATACGGCGTTGGCGAACCGTGCCTTGCCGCTGTCGGTCGGAAAGATGCCGTCCGTGTACAGTCGTTCCTTGCCCATGCCGTTCGCTGCGGGCACGGCGCCCTCGGGGCAAGGCCATTGCTGCGGGCCCAGCTGTTCGAGCACGGCGTAACTCAGGCCGGTGATGTCGAGGTCGCGCCCCCGTGTCGATTCCCGGTGCTCGTTCCAGACCGCCTCGGGGTCGGCATACGGAAACAGCGCCGCCGCGTTGAGCCCTCCCGACGTGTGCGGACCGAGCGCGGTGCCCAGACGGCGCGCGAACTCGACGGCGATCGCCCAGTCGTGCCGTGCCTCGCCGGGTGCGGCGACGGAGGGCAGCACCCGCGTGATGCAGCGCTCGGAATTGGTGACGGTGCCGGTCTTCTCGCCCCAGGTGGTGGCCGGCAGCAGCAGATCGGCAAAGGCACAGGTGGCCGTGGTCGAGAAGGCCTCCTGCACCACTACCAGTTCGGCACGCTCGAGTGCGCGGCGTACCGTGGCCTGGTCCGGCATCGACTGTGCGGGATTCGTGCAGGCAATCCACAGAGCCTTGATCTCGCCGTCGGCCGCTGCCTCGAACATCTCGACGGCCGTCTTGCCGGGCTGGGCCGGCACGTCGGGCACGCCCCACAGCGCCGCCACTTCGGCACGGTGTGCAGGGTTGGCCAGGTCGCGGTGGGCCGACAGCAGGTTGGCCAGGCCGCCGACCTCGCGCCCGCCCATCGCATTGGGCTGGCCCGTCAGCGAGAACGGGCCGGCGCCGGGCCTGCCGATCTGCGCTGTCGCCAGATGCAGGTTGATCAGCGCGGCGTTCTTGTCGGTGCCGCTGGTCGACTGGTTCAGGCCCTGGCAGTACAGGCTCAGGGTCGCGGCCGAGATTGCGAACAGCCGCGCTGCCTCGTACAGGTCCTCCTTGCGGATGCCGCAGGTCTGCGCCACCAGGTCGGGCGTGCAGTCGCGCACGGTGGCCTTGAGCGCGTCGAAGCCTTCCGTATGTGCCGCGATGTAGTCGGGCCGCGTCCAACCCTCCCACAGCATGATGTGCAGCATGCCGTTGAAGAGCATCACGTCCGTGCCCGGCTGCAGCGGCAGAAACAGGTCGGCGACCTCGGCGGTGTCGGTGCGGCGCGGGTCGCAACAGACGATCTTCATCGCCGGGTTGGCGGCCTTCGCGTCTTCGATGCGGCGGAACAGGATGGGGTGCGCCCACGCCGTGTTGCTGCCGACGATGAAGATGCATGCCGCGTGCCGCACATCGTCGTAGCAGGTGGGGGGCGCATCCGCGCCCAGCGTGCGCTTGTAGCCGGCCACCGCGCTGCTCATGCACAGCCGCGAGTTGGTGTCGACGTTGTTGGTGCCGATCAGCCCCTTGGCCAGCTTGTTGAAGACGTAGTAGTCCTCGGTCAACAACTGGCCCGAGATGTAGAAACCCACGGCGTCCGGGCCATGCGTGCGGATCGTGTCGGCGAAGCCTGCCACGGCCCGGTCCAGTGCCATGTCCCACGACACCGGCACCGGCGCCTGGTCGCGCTGCAGGCGTTGCATCGGCTGCAGCAGGCGTGTCTGCCGCGTCACGGCGGCGCTTGCCGTCAGGTGCAGCGTCGATCCCTTGCTGCAGAGCCGGCCGAAGTTCGCGGGATGGTCAGGGTCGCCGCGCACGCCGGTGATCTGCTCGCCCTGCGACTGGATGATGACGCCGCAGCCGACGCCGCAATACGGGCAGGTCGACTTCGTTTCGCGCATGGTGTCAGGCCGTGTGGGGCGCCTGCACGGCGAAGGTCGCGTCGCCGAGCTTGCCGGCGGTCGCCGCGCCCGGGCCAGCCCGCGGCGCTGTCAGGTCGAGCGCGTGGGTGGCGAGCTCGTGCGCATCGAGCATCACCATGCCGCGTTCGACCTTGCAGGCGAAGCTGGGCGCGCATCCGACATCTGGAGCCTTGGCGCAGCCGTCGTCGAGGCCGATGGTCCAGTTGTGCAGCGGGCAGGCCACGCTGTTGCCGAACACGATGCCCTGGCTCAGCGGCCCGCCCTTGTGCGGGCAGCGGTCGAGTAGTGCGAACACCTCGTCCTGGTCGTTGCGGAACACGGCGACAGCAACCCCCTGATCGCGGGCAACGCGGCGCGCGCCCAGCATCGGGATGTCTTCGACGCGGCAGATGGTGGTCCATTCCGTCATGTTGCAACTCCTGCTCAGGCCGTCGCCATCGTGGACGGCGTCTCGGCCGATGCCGGTGCGGACGGCACCGGCACGATCGGGATGAACTGGCGCGTGTCAACCTCGGCACGCTGCTGCTCGAACCATGGGTCCGGCGCGCCGTCCAGGCTGAACTGCAGCTTCTCCCAAAGCGCCTGCCGGCCGGCCGCATCGTCGAGCACGCGCTTCTTCACATGGTCCAGGCCGACGCGGTGGATGTAGTGCACCGTGCGTTCCAGGTACCAGCCTTCCTCGCGGTAGAGCTGCAGGAAGGCGCCGGTGTACTCGAGCACTTCCGGCGCCGTCTTCACCTTCACCAGGAACTGCGCCACCTCGGTCTTGATGCCGCCGTTGCCGCCCACGTACAGCTCCCAGCCCGAGTCGACGCCGATCACGCCCACGTCCTTGATGCCGGCCTCGGCGCAGTTACGCGGGCAACCACTCACGGCCAGCTTGACCTTGTGCGGCGAGTACATGGCCCACAGCGCGCGTTCCAGGTCCTTGCCCATCTGCGTGCTGTCCTGTGTGCCGAAGCGGCACCACTCCGAGCCGACGCAGGTCTTCACCGTGCGCAGCGACTTGGCGTATGCGAAGCCGCTGGGCATGCCGATGTCCTTCCACACGCCGGCCAGGTCTTCCTTCTTCACGCCCAGCAGGTCGATGCGCTGGCCACCGGTCACCTTGACCGTCGGGATCTTGTACTTGTCGGCCGCGTCGGCGATGCGGCGGAGCTCGTCCGGCGTGGTGTGGCCGCCCCACATGCGCGGGATCACCGAATAGGTGCCGTCCTTCTGGATGTTGGCATGGCTGCGTTCGTTGATGAAGCGGCTCTGCGGGTCGTCCTTGGCTTCTTTCGGCCAGGTGCTGATCAGGTAGTAGTTGACGGCCGGGCGGCAGCTGGCGCAACCGTTGGGCGTGCGCCATTCCATGCCGCGGTACACGTCGTCCACGCGCAGATACTTGTGCTGGCGGATCGCCTCGCGCACCGCCTCGTGGCTGTGGTCGGTGCAGCCGCAGATGGCCTTCTTCTTCGGCGTGGCCGAGTAGTCGCCGCCGGCGGTGAACATCAGGATCTGCTCCACCAGCCCGGTGCACGAGCCGCATGAGGCGCTGGCCTTGGTGTGCTTGCGCACCTCGTCCAGCGTGAACAGACCCTTCTCCTTGATCACCTTGCAGATGGTGCCCTTGCTCACGCCGTTGCAGCCGCACACCTCGGCACTGTCGGGCATGCTGGCGGCCTTGCTGTGGCCCTCGTGGCCGACGTCGCCGATGTTCGATTCGCCGAACATCAGCTTGTCGCGGATCTCGCCCACGCTGCGCCCTTCGCGCAGCAGCTTGAAGTAGTAGCTGCCGTCGACCGTGTCGCCGTACAGGCAGGCGCCGACCAGCTTGTCGTCCTTCAGCACCAGCTTCTTGTAGACGCCGCCGAACGGGTCGCTGAGCACGATCTCCTCGGTGTCGGCACCGCCCTGGAAGTCGCCGGCGGAGAACAGATCGATGCCGGTGACCTTGAGTTTGGTCGAGGTCAGCGAGCCCAGGTAGCGGCCGATGCCGAAATGCGCCAGATGGTTGGCCGCCACCTTGGCCTGCTCGAACAGTGGCGCCACCAGGCCATAGGCGATGCCGCGGTGCGCGGCACATTCGCCCACCGAGTAGATGCGTGCGTCGGTCACGGTCTGCATGGTGTCGTTGACCACGATGCCGCGGTTCACATGCAGGCGCATCGATTCGGCCAGCGCGGTGTTCGGCCGGATGCCGACGGCCATCACCACCAGGTCGGCGGGCTCCTCGGTGCCGTCCTTGAAGCGCAGCGCGCGCACGCGGCCTGCACCGTCGCCCATCAGTTCCTGCGTGTGGGCATTCAGGCGGAACTTCAGGCCCCGGTCTTCCAGCGACTTGCACAGCATGCCGCCAGCCACTTCGTCGAGTTGGCGCTCCATCAGCCACGCATTCACGTGCACCACCGTCACCTGCATGCCGCGCAGCATCAGGCCGTTGGCGGCTTCCAGGCCCAGCAGGCCGCCGCCGATCACGACCGCCTGCTTGTAGGTCTTGGCGGCTTCGATCATCGTATTGGTGTCGGCGATGTCGCGGTAGGCGATCACGCCCTGCAGGTCCTTGCCCGGAACCGGCAGCATGAAGGGGTTGGAGCCGGTGCACAGCAGCAGTCGGTCGTAGCCGACCTCGGTGCCGTCGTCCGCCAGCACGCTGCGTTTCACGCGGTCGACAGACACCACTTTCTTGCCGGCATGCAGCGTGATGCCGTTCTCCTTGTACCAGTCCCAGCTGTTGAGCACGATCTCGTCGATCGTCTGCTCGCCGGCCAGCACCGGCGACAGCAGGATGCGGTTGTAGTTGGGGTGCGGCTCGGCGCCGAACACCGTGATGTCGTAGAGATCGGGTGCGAGCTTCAGCAGCTCCTCGACCGCACGGATGCCGGCCATACCGTTGCCGACCACCACCAGTTTCATCTTGTCCATGGCCATCTTCCGAAAGGATGTGTCAGAGGTACAGGGCCGCGACTGCCATCAGGCGGCCCCCGTGCAGGATCGGTACTGCGAGCATCGGCCCGGCATCGGGCCTGGCGCCGGGCAGCGTGCCCATCGCGCCTGCTGCGCGGATCGAAGGGATGCCGCTCGAGAACGCCTGGCCCAGCGGGCCTTCGCCGCGGTGGATCTCTTCGTCGGGCAGCGACGACTTCAGCGTACCTTCGCTTTCGCAGAAGCCCGCCGTGCGCGTCAGCACGCGCCGCGCAGCGTCGGGTTCCCAGATCTCCACGCGCCGGGCGATCGGTGTCGCCAGTGCCGACAGGAACGCCATCACGTAGACACTGCCGTCCTGCGAAGGGCAGGGCACGGCAAAGCCGCGGTTGATGCCGACCTTCTGCGCCGAGTCGGCGCGCAGGAAGCCCGAGCCCTTGCCCAGGTCGGAGATGAACACCGGCTTCTGCCGTTCCCAGGCCATGCCGGGCAGCCCGTTGCCGCGCCGGAAGATCGTGCTGCGCGAGATGAACTCGAACGCATCGCCGGTGTTGCCGTAGTGGCCGTCGACCAGCGTCATGTCGGGCGACTGTGAAGGGTCGTTGTGCCAGAGCTCGATCGCCCCGGCCAGGTCGCTGTCGTCGCCGCAGAAGATCACGAGCACCGACGTCAGGAAGTCGCCGGCGAAGATCGGCAGCGCGATGCCGCAGGTTAGACCCTCCGCATGTGCGGCCGCGGTGCGGCGGAAGTAGGAGCCTTCGAACTTCTTCAGCACCAGCGGGTGGCCGGCTTCCCAGGCCTGGCCCGGCAACCCTTCGCCGAGTCCGAAGCACAGCTCGCGGCTCAGCGCCGCGAAGCGGCTGTGCGGGCTGCCGTACAGGCCGTCGCCGAACTCGAGAATGCTGCGGTCGCGGCTCGGCACCCAGTATTCGACCGCGCGGATGAAGGTCTTCACGGTGGTGTCCCGCAACGGCTTCAGGCGGCGGTCTTCTCTACATGCGCCTGCCGCGTGTAGAGGAAGTCGATCACGGCCTTGCGGTACTGCACGTAGTGCCGGTCTTCCGCCAGCTCGACGCGGCTGCGCGGGCGTGGCAGGTTGATCTTCAGGATCTCGCCGATCGTTGCCGCGGGCCCGTTGGTCATCATGACGATCTTGTCGGACAGCAGCACGGCCTCGTCGACATCGTGCGTGACCATCACCACGGTGCTCTGCGTCTTCTGCACGATCGCCAGCAGCTCGTCCTGCAGCTTGGCGCGGGTCAGTGCATCGAGTGCACCGAACGGCTCGTCCATCAACAGCACCTTGGGTTCCATCGACAGCGCACGCGCGATGCCGACCCGCTGCTTCATGCCGCCCGAGATCTCGCCGGGGCGCTTCTGCGCGGCGGGGGTCAGGCCTACCAGGGCCAGCGCCGCATCGGTGCGGGCCCGCAGTTGCGTCCTGTTCTCGGTGGCCGAGAAGACGCGCTCGACTGCCAGGTAGACGTTTTCGAAGCAGGTGAGCCAGGGCAGCAGCGAGTGGTTCTGGAACACCACGGCGCGTTCGGGCCCGGGGCCGGCGATCTCGCGGTTGGCGCACAGCAGCGTGCCGTGGGTGGGCCGGGTCAGGCCGGCGATCAGGTTCAGCAGGGTCGACTTGCCGCAGCCCGAGTGGCCGATCAGCGCGACGAACTCGCCCTTGGCGACCGTCAGGTTGATGTCGCGCAGCGCGGGGAACAGGCCCTTCTGCGTCTTGAAGGTCTGCTCGACGCCCTGGATTTCGATGTACTTGGTGAGGTTGGATGCGATGCTCATGACGATGCCTCCTTGCGGATTGCGATGGAACGAACGCTGATGGACTGTCGGCATCCCGAAGTCCTTCGCCTGGTGCCGATCCCCGGCACGCCGGGGCCCCTCGTCACGTGGCTCATGACTTCACTTCTTCAAACGTAAAGGCCGTCGCCAGCTTGATCAGCGCGTACTCGAGCAGCAGCCCGACGATGCCGATGACGAAGATCGCGACGATGATGTTCTTGACGTTGAGGTTGTTCCACTCGTCCCAGACCCAGAAGCCGATGCCCACGCCACCGGTCAGCATCTCGGCCGCCACGATCACGAGCCAGGCCGTGCCCACCGCCAGCCGCACGCCGGTCAGCATGTAGGGCAGCACGGCGGGGAACAGGATCTTGGTGACGATCTTCCATTCGGACAGGTTCAGCACCCGTGCCACGTTCATGTAGTCGCTTGGCACGCGCTGCACGCCGACCGCGGTGTTGATCACCATCGGCCAGATCGAGCAGATGAAGATGGTCCAGATGGCGGCGGGGTTCGCGCCCTTGAACACCATCAGGCCGATCGGCAGCCAGGCCAGCGGCGACACCGGACGCAGCAGGCTGATCAGCGGATTGAACATGCGGCTCAGGAAGTCGAAGCGACCGATCATGAAGCCCGCCGGGATGCCGACCAGCGCCGCCAGGCCGAAGCCCAGCGCCACGCGCTTCAGCGACGACAGCACATTCCAGCCCACGCCCTGGTCGTTCGGCCCCTTGCTGTAGAACGGATCGCTGAACACGTCGACGGCCTGCTTGAAGGTGTCGAGCGGCGATGGGAAGCTGTTGCTGCTCTTTAATGCGACCAGCTCCCAGATCAGCACCAGCAGGGAGACGCCCAGTACCGGCGGCAATACCTTGAGCCAGAGCATCCCGCGCCAGTCGTAAGGCACGGCAACCCGTTCGGCCGCAGCCGGTTGGGCATGTGGTGCGGGCACCGCGACCGTGGGGCTTGCGGCCTCACGTGGTCCCGGCGTCGCGCCGTTGGCGTGCGGAAGGGCCGCATCGAGCGGCGTGTGAAAGACTGCGCTGACCATCGTGGACTCCTTGTCTGGCGTGAGCTGGCTTGGATGAGGTGGCGACGGTCAGGCGTGGATCTTGAAGCTGTCGGCGTACTTCTTCGGATCCTTGCCGTCCCAGACGGCACCGTCGAGCAGCTTGCTGGTGCGCATCGCGTCTTTCGGCACGGATGTCTTGGTCGCAGTTGCGGCCTGCTTGTAGACGTCGATCCGGTTGATCTCCGTCGCCACCTTGAGGTAGTCCGGATGCTCCTTCAACAGGCCCCAGCGCTTGTGCTGCGTAAGGAACCACATGCCGTCCGACAGGTACGGAAAGTTGACGGCCCCATCGTTGTAGAACTTCATGTAGTTGGGATCGTCCCAGTTTTTGCCCATGCCGTTGGTGTAGCGGCCGAGGATGCGCTGGTTGATCGCGTCGACGCCGGTGTTGACGTAGCTCTTGTCGGCAATGGTTTCCGCCATCTTGTTCTTGTTCTGCAGGCCGGCGTCGATCCACTTGCCTGCTTCCAGGACGGCTGCGGTCACGGCGCGCGCCGTGTTCGGATACTTCTTGACGAATTCAGCCGTGGTGCCGAGCACTTTCTCCGGGTGGTCTTTCCAGATGTCCTGGGTCGTGATCGCCGTGACTCCGGTGCCGTCCATGATGGCGCGCTGGTTCCAGGGCTCGCCCACGCAGAATCCGTCCATGTTGCCGATGCGCATGTTCGCCACCATCTGGGGGGGCGGGACGACGATGTTCTTCACGTCCTTGAACGGGTCGATGCCGGCCGAGGCGAGCCAGTAGTAGAGCCACATCGCATGGGTCCCGGTGGGGAAGGTCTGCGCGAAGGTGTACTCGCCCTTTTCCTTGGCGATCAGCTTGGCAAGCGAGGCGCCATCGACAGCACCTTTGTCGGCCAGCTTCTTCGACAGCGTGATGGCTTGGCCATTGTTGTTGAGGGTCATGAGCACGGCCATGTCCTTCTTCGGGCCGCTGACGCCCAGGTGCACGCCGTAGATGAGCCCGTACAGCACGTGTGCGAAGTCCAGTTCGCCATTCACCAGCTTGTCGCGCACGCCGGCCCAGCTGGCTTCCTTGCTGGGCACGATCTTCACGCCGTATTTCTTGTCGATGCCCAGCACCGAAGCCATCACGACGCTGGCGCAATCGGTCAGCGGGATGAAGCCGATCTTGACCTCTTCCTTTTCAGGCTTGTCCGATCCCTGCGCATAGACCGCCGCCCGCAAGGCCGGGTTCAGCCCCACGGCGCCGACCGTGGCCGTCTGCAGCACCGCGCGGCGGCTCAGTTTTGTTTTCAGAAGATCAGTCATCTGCCACCTCGATAAAGACGAATGGAAAAACAAAAAAGGCGTCCTTACCGCGCACGGGCTGCTGTCGAGCAGCAACCCGTGCGGGTAGGGACGCCTTTGTCCGGTTTCGATCGGTTCAACCCGCCGTTGGGCTGAATCTTTCAAACGACCATCGTTGGTCTCGGTTGCATGATGCAAGCTGCATGCCAGCCAAAATTGCGGCTGGATGCTATGAAAAATAGAGCTGAAAACGTTTGCATGATCTGACGATTTGACGATCGGCCGATTTCTGGTGGATTCCGTGTGCAGGCACTCTTCTTGTGCGTTGCACCAATTCAGCCCAGCAAATCCATCGCGTCGAGCATGCGTTGCGCCACTTCGACCACCTTGATGCCCTTGTCCATCGCCGATTTGCGCAGCTTGTCGTATGCCGCCTGTTCGCTCAGGCCCTGGCGCTGCATCAGCAGGCCCTTGGCACGGTCGATGACCTTGCGGTTCTGCAGTTCGGCGTTGCGTTCGCTCAGTTCGGTACGTGCCTCGGCCAGTTCCTGGCGCAGGGCCTGCTCGTGCTGGAACCGGGCCAATGCCACGTCGAGGATGGGGCGGATACGCTCCGGCGACAGGCCGGCGACGATGTACGCCGACACGCCGGCCGCCACGGCCTGCTTCACATGCGAGGTGTCGTTGTCGTTGGTGAACATCACGATCGGGCGTCGCTCGTCACGGGTGGCCATCACCACGTGTTCGAGCGCGTCGCGGGCTTCGCTTTCGGCGTCGACGATGACCAGGTCGGGCTGCAACTGGGCCAGGCGCTCCGTCAGGAACACGTCGCCGGGCAAGGTGGCGACGAGGTTGAACCCGCTCTCGAGCAGCCCGATGCGCAGGCTGCGCGAGCGCTCGGCTTGGGAGATGGCGTGGTCGTCGTCCGGATCGGTGACATCGAGATCCGGTGCGACGACGACGATGCGCAGGGCTTCTGTCATGGCTCGGGTCGGGTGGGGACTGCAGTTTGCGCAAGAACTGCGCCAGAGACCGTCGAGCCCACGGAAAAAAGGCCTTCACCTACACTCCCGGCCTGGGTCTGGAGACGCAAGTGCTTGTGCTGGGAATCGAATCGTCGTGTGATGAAACCGGTGTCGCGTTGGTCGCGACCCAGGGTGCGGCCACGCCGACCCTGTGCGCGCAGGCCTTGCACAGCCAGATCGAGATGCACCGCGCCTACGGTGGCGTGGTGCCCGAACTCGCGAGCCGCGACCACATTCGCCGCGTGCTGCCCCTGACCGAAGAGGTGCTGGCGCTGGCGCAGAAATCGCTGGCCGACGTGGACGTTGTCGCCTATACGCGCGGTCCGGGTCTGGCCGGCGCGTTGCTGGTGGGCGCGGGCGTCGCGTGTGCGCTGGGTGCGGCGCTGGACCGGCCGGTCCTGGGGGTGCACCATCTCGAAGGGCATCTGCTGTCGCCGTTCCTCAGCGCCGATCCGCCGCAGTTTCCGTTCGTCGCGTTGCTGGTGTCTGGCGGGCATACGCAGTTGATGCGTGTGGATGGGGTGGGGCACTATGCCATGCTCGGCGAGACCATCGACGATGCGGCCGGTGAAGCGTTCGACAAGTCGGCCAAGCTGATGGGCCTGGGGTATCCGGGCGGGCCGGCATTGTCGCGGCTGGCGCAGAGCGGCGACCCCAAGGCGTTCAAGCTGCCGCGCCCGCTGCTGCACAACGGAACGCTGGATTTTTCGTTCGCCGGGCTGAAGACCGCCGTGCTGACGCAGAGCAAGAAGCTCGGCGATGCGCTGGAGGAACGCAAGGCGGATCTTGCCGCATCCACGCAGGCGGCCATCGTTGAAGTGTTGGTGCGCAAGTCGCTAGCGGCGCTGCAGCAGACCGGGCTCGGCCGGTTGGTGGTGGCGGGAGGCGTGGGGGCCAACAGCGCGTTGCGTGCGCAATTGAACTCCGCCTGCGCCGAACGCGGCGTGCGCGTGCACTACCCTGAGCTGGACCTGTGCACCGACAACGGCGCGATGATCGCGATGGCCGCTGCGATGCGGCTGCAATCGGGGATGGAGCAGGCCAACCGGCGCTATGCCTTCGATGTGAAGCCGCGCTGGCCGCTCGACGCGCTGTGACGCGCCGAGCGGTGCGGAGCCTGGGGAGCGCTTCTTATTGGACGGCGAGGCGGGTGACGTTGCTGACAGGCGCCTTCTTGACGAGCTTCAGTGTCAGCACACCGTTCTCGAGCGTCGCGGTGCTGGCGGCGGCATCGATGTCCTGCGGCAGTTCATAGGCTGCCTTCACCTTGCGCGGGGCTCCGGCCACGCTGTCGATGCGGACGACCGCACCTTCGATGCCGATGTTCAGTTGGTCCTTGGCGACGCCTGGCAGGTCGACGTTCAGGGTGAACGCGCTGTCGTCCTGCGTGAAGGTGTGGCCCTTGGTACCGGTCTGGCGGGCGGGAGCGAAGGCGACGTCGTTGAAGAAACGTTCGAAGCTGCGGTCCAGCGAACGCAGGGAAGGGCTGTAGCTGGTCTGGCGGATGACGGGGGCGAAGAACATGGTGACTCCTTTAAACTCCGCGGCTCTCACCATGAGCGCCGCATGCATCCAACGTGCGTGCAACGTATTGATTTTCAAGGGAAAAATTTGATGAATTGTGGCCGCAGGCGGCTCTTGAAATCCGCAGCCGCGGTGTTATCTGGGCCTGTTTTGGCCAGCGCATGGGCGCAGGCCTCACCTCCTTCTGCACCGATCCGTCTGGCCATGATTGAGACCCTGAGCGGGCCGTTCGCGAACACCGGCGAGGCGGTGTTCCGCAACCTGGTCTGGGCGGCCGAGCGGGTCAATGCGCGCGGCGGCATTGTCTTGCGGTCGGGCCCACGGCCTTTGGCGATCACGCGTTACGACAGCAAGGGCCAGAACGAAGAAGCCCTGAGCGCGCTGCGCGCGGCGATCGACGATGGGGTGCAGTTCGTCGCACAGGGCAACTCGTCGGCGACGGCCGCGGCCCTGCTCGACGCGATCAACAAGCACAACGAACGGGAGCCCTCGCGGCGTGTGCTGTACCTCAACTACTCGGCGGTCGACCCGATCCTCACCAACGAGAAGTGCAGCTTCTGGCACTACCGCTTCGATGCCCATGCCGACATGCGCATGGCAGCCTTGATGGATGTGCTGAAGGACGACCGTTCGGTCAAGAGCGCGTACCTGTTCGGCCAGGACTACAGCTTCGGGCAGGCCGTGCTGCGCGAGGCACGGCGCCAGCTGGGGCTGCTGCGGCCCGACGTGCAGATCGCCGGCGACGAGTTGCATCCGATGGGCCGCATCAAGGACTTTCTGCCGTACGCCTCGAAGATCAAGGCAAGCGGCGCCCAGGCGGTAATCACCGGCAACTGGGGCAACGATCTGACGCTGCTGGTCAAGGCGGCGCGGGAGGTCGGCTTCGAAGGCAAGTTCTACACCTTCTATGGCAATGCACTGGGCGCGCCGGCCGCGATCGGCGATGCCGGTGTGGGCAAGGTCATCGCCGTGGCGGACTGGCTGCCCAACGTGCAGACGCCGCAGAGCGAAGCCTTCTACAACGCGTTTCGCCAGCGTTACCCGCTGCCTGCCGACGACTACGTGCACATGCGCATGCAGTTGATGGTGGAGTCGCTGGCGCAGGCGATCGAGAAAGCCGGCGTGCTCGAGGTCGCCGCCGTGGGCCTGCAACTGGAGCGCGCCGATGTGAGCCTGGCCGCGCAGTCCGGCAGCATGCGTGCGGCGGATCACCAGTTCCAGCAGGCGCTGGTGGTGGGCGTCATGGACCGCAAGGGTGCGCCGGGCGTGCGTTTCGACGTGGAAGGCTCCGGCTTCGGCTTCCGGGTGATCAAGCAGGTGTCTGCGCGCCAAGCAGCGATGCCGACCACTTGCAACATGCAGCGTCCGGCCTAGACGTTTTTTCGTGGCACCGGGTCGGGTGACCAGCGCTCAGCTGGCGAACCCGGCGCAGGCCCCCGCGTTGGGCCGGCCACGGCATTCGCGCAGCAGGCGGCGCTCGCGTTCCCGCGTGGTCTCCTCGGAGCTGCTGTGGATGAACTTCGGCGCAGAGGTCTTCTTGTGCGCCTTGGCGGTTGTCGATGAGGGCGGCTTGTCGGATGCGGCGTGTGCTGGCGCGGCAAGACCTGAGACCAGAAAAGCGGTTGCCAGCACGGCGGCGGTGAGTGGGGGGATGCGCATCGCAAGACCTCGACAAGGGATGGGCCCTGTGCAACGCCGTCATGCAGAGCCGTGTTGACCCGCGTGCGGCACGCTCCGGTACGATCCAGCCTTCCCGTGAACTAATGCCTGCCCACCATGCGCCAAGCGATTGAACAACTCGAAGAAAGCAAGATCCGCGAAGTGGCGAACGCCGGCATGGGGCGCGACGATGTGCTGGCGTTCTGGTTCGGCGAAAGCGACGAAGTGACGCCCGAGTTCATCCGGCAGGCGGCGATCGAGTCGCTGCGGCAAGGCGAGACTTTCTACTCGCACAACCTGGGGCTGCCGGAGTTGCGCGCGGCGGTGGCGCAGTACATGCGTCGCCTGCACGGCGACATTGCGGCCGATCGCATCGCCATCACGTCGGGCGGGGTGAATGCGCTGATGCTCGCGGTGCAGATGCTGGTCGATCCGGTTGACGAGGTGGTCGCGGTGACGCCGGTCTGGCCCAACCTCACGGCCCAACCCGCGATCCTGGGCGCGAAGCTCAGGCGCGTGCCGCTGCAGCCGGTGCCAGATGGTGCCGGGCGCGGCGCCTGGCGGCTGGACCTGGAGGCGCTGCTGGCGGCGATCATGCCGACGACCAAGCTGCTCATCGTGAACGCGCCGAACAATCCGACCGGATGGACGCTGTCCGCGGACGAACAGCAGTTGCTGCTGGCGCACTGCCGACGCACCGGTACCTGGATCCTCGCCGACGAGGTGTATGAGCGCCTGTACTACGAGCCGAGCCCGAACGGCTGTGCGCCAAGTTTCCTCGACCATGCCTTGCCCGACGACCGGCTGGTGGTGGTGAACAGCTTCTCCAAGAACTTCCTGATGACCGGCTGGCGGCTGGGCTGGCTGGTCATGCCCGCCATCGCGACGCCCCAGATGGGCAAGCTGATCGAATTCAACACCTCCTGTGCCAGCGTGTTTACCCAGCGTGCCGGCGTGGCGGCGCTGCAGCGAGCAGACGAGGTCACGCCCGGCGTGGTCGCTCATCTCAAAACTTGCCGCGACACGCTGGTGCCCTTGCTGCAGGCGGTGCCGGGTGTCGAGGTCGCCTTGCCGCGCGGGGGCATGTACGCTTTCTTCAGGATCGCCGGGGTCGACGACTCGCTGGTCGCTGCGAAAAGCCTGGTGGCGGATGCCGGGCTGGGGCTGGCGCCGGGCGAGGCCTTTGCGCCCGAAGCCCGTGCCTGGCTGCGCTGGTGTTTCGCGTCGCGCGATCCAGCCCGTCTGGTTCTCGGCGTAGATCGCCTCAAGAGCTGGTTGCACCGGCGCTGAGCAAGCGCCGACCCTGGCCCCGAGCCGGGTGCACGTCGGCGAGACCGCCGCATGGCTGCGCGGCACAATCCCCAGGGCCGGACGTCTCTGCCTCCGACGGCTCGCATGGGGCGACCTGCCGTGGCGCATGACGGCAGAACTGCCGGCACCGGTGCCAAGGCTGCCGCATGAAAACTGTCTTTGTCCTCAATGGACCCAATCTCAACCTGCTCGGTACGCGCGAGCCCACCGTCTACGGCATGCAGACATTGGCCGACGTCGAGGCGCTCTGCCGGCTGACCTGTTCGCAGCATGGCTTCGCGCTGGAGTTCCGGCAAAGCAACCATGAGGGCGTGCTCGTCGACTGGATCCAGGAAGCGGGGCGTCTCCACACGGCCGGACAACTCGTCGGCGTGGTGTTGAACGCCGGTGCCTACACGCATACCAGTGTTGCGCTGCACGACGCGATCAAGGGTGTCGGTATCACGCTGATCGAGTTGCATATCTCGAACGTTCACGCGCGCGAGGCGTTCCGGCATCACTCGTACATCGCGCCAGCGGCAAAGGCGGTGATGTGTGGTTTTGGCGTCAACGGCTACGCATTGGCCATCGCGGGATTGGCGGCTTGGGTCGCTTGAATTATGATTGTTACTTAAAGTCACAAATATTGATGGGCAATTCCAGAAAATCCATATAGTTGCAGGTTCCGTGTTGCGTAAATTGTATTCAGTTGAATTTGTGAAGTATTTGTGTACATCAAATTGAACGCGCAACGTAGCATCTCGTGCTTGTGCATCGCGGTTGGATTTCCATCCAATGC
Organism: Pseudorhodoferax sp.; assembly: GCA_965279475.1. Lineage (GTDB taxonomy): Bacteria > Pseudomonadota > Gammaproteobacteria > Burkholderiales > Burkholderiaceae_C > Pseudorhodoferax. The sequence goes on along the minus strand of CBDIIA010000003.1, from coordinate 3,103,439 downwards.
CTCACAAGCTTCTACACAGGTGATTCATGGATCGAATTTCAGCGATGCGGGTGTTCAGCGAAGTCGTGACGCGAGGCAGCTTCACCGCCGCTGCCAGCACACTCGGCATGTCCCGCGCGATGGTGACGCGCCACATCGCCGAACTGGAACGCTGGCTGGGCGCCCGTCTGTTGCAACGATCGACCCGGCGGCTGTCGCTGACGGACGCCGGCGAAGCCTGCGTGGTGCGCAGCCGGCAACTGCTGGAACTGGTCAACGACGTGGAGCAGGTGGTCGGGCAGCGTGACACGGAGCCGCACGGCCAGATCCGGGTGGCCGCCAATGTGGCGTTCGGGCAGACCCATCTCGCACGTGCACTGGTCGAATATCTTGCGAAGTACCCACGGATGAAGGTCGATCTGGTGCTGACCGACCAGAACGTCAATCTGGTCGATGACCGTATCGACCTGGCGATCCGGATGACCAACGAACTCGATCCCAGCCTGATTTCCCGCAAGTTGTCGACCTGCCGCACCATCCTGTGCGCCACGCCAGGTTACCTTGTAACGAATGGCTCGCCCGAAACGCCGGAAGATCTGGTGCGCTACAACTGCCTGACGTACTCACGCGTCGAGAAGAGCCAGTGGGTTTTCGTCCGTGGCAAGGAAGAAAGCTCTGTCCAGGTGGCCGGCAACTTCACCGCGAACGAGGTGATGGCGCTGCTGCCCGTGGTGCGGGCCAGCGCCGGTCTCGCGATGCAACCCGACTACGTGGTGGCGCCCTTGTTGCGCAGCGGCGAACTCGTCGCGGTGTTGCCCGAATGGCAACCCGAACCGCTCGGGGTCTATGGCACCTACATCTCGCGCCGGCACCAGCCTGCGAGTCTGCGCACGTTGCTGGATTTTCTGGCCGAGCGCCTGGGCCCCACGCCGGTCTGGGCCAGCTGATCGGCTAGGGAACAGGCTCCGCCGCATCGCCCGCGGTGCCGAAGAACGCGTCGAGCAAAGGCACCAGCGTGCCGAACTCCTGCGTGAACCGCATTCGATTGACGAAGAACGCCTCGCATGCCACAGCGAAGAACTCGCTGAGGCTTTCGGCGCCATACGGGTCGAGCCAGGTCGGTTGTCCACCAAAGCGGTCCGCGATGATCACCTGTTCGCGAAACGCCTGGTAGGCCGGCTCCCAAGCTGCGAACCATTGTTGGCGAGCGTCGCGCGCCGAACGCGCGCCCAGGAAGCCAGTGCTCAAGGCGGGGCAGCCATCGGCGACCCCATCACACAGGTCGAACTTGTGCATGAATTCGTGGATGACGACGTTGTAGCCCTCGTGGGCCATGGCGCCCGCTGCGGCAACATCCGTCCAGCTCAGCATGATCGGGCCCTGGTCCATGGCTTCACCGGCAATGACTTCCCGGTAGCGGTGCACGATGCCGCTGTCGTCCACCACCTCCCGTTGGGCCAGCACTTCGCCCGGCTGCACGACGATGCCGACGAAATCGCCGTACCAGTCCAGCGCCGATCGCCGCTGCGACGCGGCATGCCCCTGGCCCGCATCGATGTGTACCAGAGGCAGGCAGGCCTGCGCCGCGATGGCAACCGCCATCGGGTCGGAGATCTCCACGCCGGCGGCGCCATGGAACTGCTTTTGCGTCAGGAAGCGTGCGACGAGCGATCGCAACCCGGCGCGGTCGGCGGTCGACAGTGGCTGGAGGAACGGGTATCGCGCGAGGGTGTCGATCCACAACGCATCCGGGATGCTGCGTCCTTCTGCTGCAAGGTCCCGGCGGCCGGCGCGACTGCTGAGCCATTGCCACCAGGAACTCATCCTGGTGGCGCCGCCAGCCGCTCGGGTGGCCGGTCCAGGCTCAGTCGAAGCACTTCCGCGCGCGGCGGCTGGGCGATTGCATCCCAGTCGCTCAACACGATGCGCCGCAGGCCTTCGCCCAGGCCGTCGTCGCCCGGCATGTGCGTGTGCCCGTGGACCAGCGTTGCGGCGTTGGCGCTCCGCAGCCAGTCGCGCGCGGCGGGGAGGCTGATGTCGACATAACGCGACGCCGGCCCCTTGCGTTCTTCGCTGGCGTGGCGGATCTGCCGCACCAGATGGCGACGCACTTCCAGTGGCTGCTGCAGAAAGGCCTGCTGGCGTGCCTTGTCCCGCACCTGGCTGCGGAACTGCTGGTACGGCAGATCGTCCAGGCACAACGCATCGCCGTGCGACAGCAACCAGCGTTCGCCAGCAAACACGAGCACGGTCGGATCGTCCAGCAGTGTCATGCTGCAGGCCTGTGCCGCCACCGAGTCGATCAGGAAATCCCGGTTGCCTTGCATGAAGAAGACGGGGCGCTTCTGCGCCGCCCGCCGCAGCACGGCAGCACACTGGCGCTCGAAGTGGCCGAGCTCGCTGGCATCACCCTTGTGCGGATCCAGGGCGTCATCGCCGACCCAGACCTCGAACAGGTCGCCGAGCAGGAAGAGTGCGTCTGCGGTGCTGCCCGCAACGGCGGCCTCCCAGGCCGCGAAGGTCTTCATCTCCGACGGCTGCAGGTGCACGTCGGAAATGAAGTCGACCGTGCGCCAGTCGGCTGGCGCGATCAGTTCCGGAAAAGCCGGCATGGGTGGTGGCATGGACGGCGGCCCTGGCGTGCAGGTTCAGCGCCAGGCGAACCCAGAAGAGGCGTCAGACTTCGACGGCTTTCTCGATCACGACGTCGTCGACCGGCACGTCGTCATGGAAGCCCTTGCGGCCTGTCTTCACTGCCTTGATCTTGTCGACGACCTCGCTGCCCGCCACGACCTTGCCGAACACGGCATAACCCCAGCCTTGCTGCGAGATGGCCGTGTGGTTCAGGAAGGTGTTGTCGGCAACGTTGATGAAGAACTGGGCCGTCGCGGAATGCGGATCGTTGGTGCGCGCCATCGCCACCGTGTATTCGTTGTTCTTCAGGCCGTTGTTGGCCTCGTTGTCGATCTGTGCGTCCGTGCCCTTCTGCTTCATGCCGGGCTCGAATCCGCCGCCCTGCACCATGAAGCCGGGGATCACGCGGTGGAACACCGTGTTGTCGTAGTGGCCCTTCTTCACATAACTCAGGAAGTTGGCGACGGACTTGGGTGCCTTGTCGGCATCGAGTTCCAGGGTGATGACGCCGTAGGTGGCGATGTGCAGTTCGACTTTGGGATTGGCCATGATTTATTTCACCAAGTTGGCAGATTGAATGACGATGGGCGTTTTGGGCACGTCGCTGGGGAAAGGGCCGCCGGGTCCGGTCGGCGTGGCCTTGATCTTCTGGACCACGTCCATGCCGCTGACCACCTTGCCGAACACCGTGTAGCCAAACAGCTGCGGTGCGCCGATGAGGTTGGCGCGCGCGACGTTTTCATAGACACGGCCCTGGTACTCGAAACGCGGCACCGGGTCGCCGGGCGGGATCTGTACCGGATCGAGAAAGGCGTTGTCTTTCACGTTGATGAAGAACTGCGACGTGGCGGAGTTCGGGTCGTTGGTGCGCGCCATGGCGACCGTACCGACGACGTTGCGGTCGCCGCCCTTGGCCAGCGCCTCGCGGCCTTCGTGCGCGACGGGTGGGCGTGTGGGCTTCTGCACGTACTGCTGGTCGAAGCCGCCGCCCTGGACCATGAAGGTCTCGATCACGCGGTGGAAGACCGTGCCGTCGTAATGCTTGTCCTTCACGTACTGCAGGAAATTCTCGACCGTCTTGGGAGCCTTGTCCGGATAGACCTCGATCACGAAATCACCAGCGCTGGTGGCGAACTTCACGCGGGGCGCATCGGCGGCACCGGCTTGCAGGCACATCGATAGCGCAGCGGCCAGCACGAGGCCGCGGCGTGTGAGCGAAGAAGCAGTTGGAATCATGGAAAGGCTTGGGTGGTTTCGACGGCCGCCATTCGGCCGATGGGATGTCGCTGCCGCGCGGCGGAGGAGTACCTGCGTTGCGCTCCGAGACGACTATTTGGTGGCAGCCGGCCGTACCGCTTTGGTGCTCTTCGGTGCCAGCATGTCGCGCAGCACGGCAACCTTCTGCAGGGCCTGCGGGTTGTTGGCTTCGAGCTGCAAGGACTTGGCATAGGACTGGCTTGCGAGCTTGGCGTACACGTCGCCCAGATTCTCGTGCGCCGTCGCATACGAGGGGTTCAGCCGCACTGCCATCTCGAGCGCGGTCCGCGCCTTGTCGTACTGGTTCTGGCTTGCGTACAACACCGCGAGGTTGTTGTAAGGCTCAGGAAGTTCGGGATAGTCCTGGGTCAGCCCGGTCAACGTGGCGATCGCCTCGAGCGGCTTGCCGGAGTCGGTCTGGATCACGCCCTTCAGGAAGCGCATCTGCGGATCGCGCGGCTTGTTGGCCAGATACAAGTCTGCCTTGTTCAAGGCTTCCGCCAGCTTGCCTGAGCGCACCAGCTGGCCCACGTCTCCATAGTCGTCGGCTTGCACCTGCGTGGCAAACACCATAGCCAACATGGCCAGCAAGCGTGCGATCGATGGAAGGATGGACCGGTGCTGATTCATAGATCCTCGTGGAAAGAGAGCGTACAGACAGCCCCGTTGCAGGGCTATATACTGCGACCCATTGTAGCCGAGGGGTATGCGGTCGCCGGGCAACGCGCCAGCCCCCTATCCTTGTGACGAACGGTCCGACAGTCGCAGGGTGTATCAGCCCTGTGTCCCCCAGAATTTCATGAGCTTGCGCATTTACAACACGCTGTCGCGTGCGTTGGAAGACTTTTCCCCGATCGAACCCGGCCATGTGCGGATGTACGTCTGCGGCATGACGATCTACGATCTGTGCCACGTGGGGCACGCGCGGATGATGATGGCCTTCGACGTGGTGCAGCGCTGGTTACGCCACAGCGGCCTGCGCGTCACCTATGTGCGCAACATCACCGACATCGACGACAAGATCATCCGCCGCGCTGTGGAGCGCGGCATCACGATCCGTGCGCTGACCGACGAGATGACCGAGGCCATGCACCGCGACATCGGTGCGCTTGGCATCGAGCCGCCCACGATCGAGCCGCGCGCCACGGAGTACGTGCCGCAGATGCTGGGCCTCATCGAGACGCTGGAGCGCAAGGATCTCGCCTACCGCTCGCCGAACGGCGACGTCAACTATGCGGTGCGCAAGTTCCCCGGCTACGGAAAGCTCTCCGGCAAGTCGCTCGACGAGTTGCGTGCCGGCGAGCGCGTCGCGGTGCTGGACGGCAAACAGGATCCGCTCGATTTCGTGCTGTGGAAGTCGGCCAAGGCCGACGAGCCCGCCGATGCGAAGTGGGCCAGCGCTTTTGGTCAGGGCCGGCCGGGCTGGCACATCGAATGCTCGGCGATGAGCTGCGCCACGCTCGGCGAGACCTTCGACCTGCACGGCGGCGGCGCCGACCTGCAGTTCCCGCACCATGAGAACGAGATCGCCCAGAGCGAAGGTGCCAGCGGCAAGCCGTTGGCGCGCTTCTGGGTGCACAACGGTTTCGTGCGCGTGGACAACGAGAAGATGTCGAAGAGCCTCGGCAATTTCTTCACCATCCGCGACGTGCTGCAGAAGTACGACGCCGAGACGATCCGCTTCTTCATCGTGCGCGCGCACTACCGCAGCGCACTGAACTACAGCGACGCCCATCTCGATGACGCGCGTGGCGCGCTGAAGCGCCTGTACACGGCGCTCGAGCTGGTGCCACCGCAGACCGCTGCGATCGATTGGGCCCAGCCCGCTGCGGCGCGCTTCAAGGCCGCGATGGACGAAGACTTCGGCACACCCGAGGCCGTGGCCGTGCTGTTCGAACTGGCAGGCGAGGTCAACCGGACCCGGTCGGCCGAGACGGCCGGTTTGCTGAAGGCGCTCGGCGCGACGCTGGGCCTGCTGCAAGGCGACCCTGTGGCGTTCAAACAGTGGCGCCCGCAGGCGACCGAGGCCGGCTCGGCCGAAGGCGTGGACACAGCAGGTGCGCCTGCCGGCGATGCATCGATCGACACCCTCATCGCGCAACGCGCGGCCGCCAAGCTCGCCAAGAATTTCGCCGAAGCCGACCGGATCCGCAAGGATCTGCTGGCCCGCGGCATCGTGTTGAAAGACTCTCCCACCGGAACGACCTGGGAGTCCGCGCAGTGATGCAGCGCGCCAGTGGAACGCGGCCGTCGGCCGCGGTCGGAGGCGGCAATGGTCGTTAAGAAGGCCGTCGCGGCGCCCGTCGTCGAGGTGTTCACGCCCCGTTACTGGGAAGAGGCATGCAAGCACCTCGTGCGCAAGGACCGCGTGATGAAGCGCCTGATCCCGAAGTTCGGCGATGCCTGCCTGGAGACCCGGGGCGATGCGTTCGTGACGCTAGCGCGCAGCATCGTCGGGCAGCAGATCTCGGTGAAGGCGGCGCAGACGGTGTGGGACCGCTTTGCCGGGCTGCCGCGCAAGATGAGCGCTGCCAACGTGCTGAAACTCAAGGTCGACGACATGCGTGCCGCGGGTCTGAGCGCGCGCAAGGTCGAGTACCTGGTCGACCTCGCGCTGCATTTCGACTCCGGTGCGCTGCACGTGAAGAGCTGGGACGAGATGGACGACGAAGCCATCATCGCCGAGCTGGTGGCCATCCGCGGCATCGGCCGCTGGACCGCCGAGATGTTCCTGATCTTCCACCTGATGCGGCCCAACGTGCTGCCGCTCGACGACATCGGATTGATCAATGGCATCAGCCTGAACTACTTTTCAGGCGACCCCGTGAGTCGCAGCGACGCACGCGAAGTGGCGGCCGCCTGGGCGCCCTTCAGCAGCGTGGCGACTTGGTATATTTGGCGTTCGCTCGACCCGCTACCGGTCGGGTATTGAACTGAAGAAGGAGAACGGCGTTGGCGAAACGAACTTTCCTCGACTTCGAGCAACCGATCGCGGATCTCGAAACCAAGATCGAAGAGCTGCGGTACGTGCAGACCGAATCGGCGGTCGACATCTCCGAAGAGATCGACCAGCTGAGCAAGAAGAGCCTGCAGCTCACCAAGGACATCTATGGCGTGCTGTCGCCGTGGCAGATCACCAAGATCGCCCGCCACGCCGAACGGCCCTACACGCTGGACTACGTGAACGAGATCTTCACCGATTTCGTCGAGTTGCACGGCGACCGGCATTTTTCGGACGACCTCAGCATCGTCGGTGGGCTGGCGCGCTTCAACGGCACGGCCTGCATGGTGCTCGGCCACCAGAAGGGCCGCGACACCAAGGAGCGCGGGCTGCGCAACTTCGGCATGAGCAAGCCCGAGGGCTACCGCAAGGCGCTGCGCCTGATGAAGACCGCCGAGAAGTTCAAGCTGCCGGTGTTCACCTTTGTCGATACGCCCGGCGCCTACCCGGGCATCGATGCGGAGGAGCGCGGCCAGTCCGAAGCCATCGGCCGCAACATCTACGAGATGGCGCAGCTTGAGGTGCCGATCATCACCACCATCATCGGCGAAGGCGGCTCCGGCGGTGCGCTGGCCATTTCGGTCGGGGACCAGGTGCTGATGCTGCAGTACTCGATCTACTCGGTGATCAGCCCCGAAGGCTGCGCGTCGATTTTGTGGAAGACCTCCGACAAGGCGCAGGAGGCTGCCGATGCCCTGGGCATCACGGCCCACCGGCTGAAGGCGCTGGGGCTGGTCGACAAGATCGTCAACGAGCCCGTGGGCGGCGCCCACCGCGACCATAAGCAGATGGCCGCCTTCCTGAAGCGCGGGCTGAACGATGCCTTCCGCCAGGTGAGCGACCTGAAGGTGCGCGAGCTGCTCGACCGCCGCTACGAGCGGTTGCAGAGCTACGGGCGCTTCACCGACACCAAGGCCGACAGCAAGTAGCCGGGCATGGTCGGCACCGCGGCGGTTGTTTCCTCCGGCCGCGGGCTGGCGCGGCTGGTCGAGCTGGCCGCTGCGCGGACATGGCAGGTGGAAGCCACACGTTTCTATTTCCTGCGCCACGGCCAGACGGCCTGCAATGCCTTGCGCATCTTCCAGTCGCCCGACGAGCCGCTCGATGCAACGGGCAGGGCCCAGGCGGTCGACGCAGCGGGCTGGCTGGCGCCGGAAGACGTGCACAGCATGGTTTGCAGCGACACGCTGCGCACCCGCGAAACCGCAGCCGTCGTCGCGCACCGGTTGGGGCGCGACGCCGTGCCCACGGCGGCACTGCGGGAGCGCAACTTCGGCAGCTTGATCGGCACGTCATCGCGCGACCTCGACTGGGACTGTGCGCCGGACGGCGGCGAAACCCTCGATGCCTTCGTCGACCGTACCAGCGATGCATTGGGCGTGGCACTGGCATCCGCTGCACCGGTGCTGGTCGTCGCGCACGGCGGCACCCTGCATGTGCTGGCGGCCCTGCTGGGCATTGCGTCCGACGCGTCCCTGCTGGCGAATGCGCGCCCGCTGCGGTTCGAGTGGCAAGCCGGACGATGGATGGTCACTGCGCTCGGCCAGGCCCGTCCGCTGGCCGACGCGCCGAACCTGGCCTGAGGCGGGGCCGCACGGTGAACGCAACGGCGGCGACGGACGGCACATCGTCGGGCGCCACGCTGTTCGATACCGCCATCGGCCCATGTGGCATCGCCTGGGGTCCTGGCGGCATCGCGTCGGTGCAATTGCCGGATACCGACCCTGACGCCCTGCTGGCCAGGATGCGCCGCAACGTGCAACGCGCCACTGGGGTGGACGGCCCGCTGGCGTTGCTGCGAGAGGGGCCTGTTGCCGACCTACCGCCGCCGGTGCAGGACGCGATCCGCGGCGTCGTCGGCATGCTGCAGGGCGATCCGGATCCTCTGCTGCACATCGTGCTCGACATGCAGGGCCTGCCCGCGTTTCACCGGGCGGTCTATGCCTGTGCGCGGCGCATCGTGCCCGGCAAGACGGCCACCTATGGCGACATCGCGAAGGAACTGGGCGAGCCCGGGGCGTCGCGCGCGGTCGGGCAGGCGCTGGGGCACAACCCGTTCGCGCCCATCGTTCCATGCCACCGCGTACTGGCAGCCGGCGCGCGATCGGGCGGGTTTTCGGCGGACGGCGGTGTGCAGACCAAGCTGCGCATGCTGCTCATCGAGCGGGCCAGTTTCGGCGCACCGGGCCTGTTCGACTAACCGGAATGAAAAGCGCCCAGGCCGGGTGCTGCTTCAAGGGGCGCTAGGGCTATCGGCCAGGCCTGTATCGGACCGGTCCGCGACCCGGCGGGCGCCATCAAAGCGGCGCTGCCAGTAGCTGGCACGCATGTCTTCGACGCGCACTTCCGAGCCGGTGCGCGGCGAGTGGATGAACTTGCCGTCGCCGACATAGATGCCTACATGGCTGAAGGCCCGCCGCATCGTGTTGAAGAACACCAAATCGCCCGGCTGCAGGTCGGTCTTGTCGATCTTGCTGGTGGCGGCGGCCTGCTCGTTGGCGCGCCGGGGCAGCACCAGACCGATGGTCTGCGCGTACATCGCGCGCACGAAACCGCTGCAATCGAAACCGGTCTCTGCGGAGTTGCCGCCACGCCGGTAAGGCACGCCCAGAAACCCCATCGCGTTGCCGACCAGATCGGACGTCTTGTCGCGCACCGTCTGGCGAACCTGCTCGAGCTGCCCGATGGTCTGGCTGAGCAGACTCTTGTCGGTCAGGAAACGATCGAAATCATCGGTGTTGGAGGTGTTGGGGCTGGCTTGTGCGGCGGCGCAGAAACACAGGGCGGTCAAAAAGGCTGTCCAACGAGGCATCGAGCGAGAGTAGAGACTTGAATACTAGAAGTCAAGTTTGAAAGTTCTTCTAAGTTATTGATTCATAACAAGTTCATCGATTAAATTGTAACTTTACAAGGTGTGAGCGCACAAGATCGGGGGTATTTTTCCTACAAGAGCCCAGGATGACCCCTTGCGGAAATGTCAAGACCTTTCGCCGTGAATGAATTCCGCTTTCGGGTTCAATGACGGCCATGCCCACTTTTGCCTCGCTCCCACCCGTCAGTTTCAGATTCCTCGCTGATCGAGGGGAGCGGCGGTCCCGAGACGATGCCGGGAGCGCGGCGCGGGCGGCTGTGGTGCTGCTACGCGGGTGGCGGGTCGGCCTGCTGATCGTGTCGGTGTGGATGTGCCTTCTGTCGCTCTCCCAAGCGCAGTCGGTCCGTCCGCAAGTGGTTGCCTCGGGTCTGCAGAATCCCTGGAGCGTGGCGTTTCTGCCGGAAGACCGTTTCCTGGTGACCGAGCGACCCGGCCGCATGCGCATCGTCGAGGCGGACGGCACGGTGGGTGCGCCGCTGTCGGGCCTGCTCCCGATTGCGGCTGGCGGGCAGGGTGGCTTGCTGGACGTGGTGGCCGACTCTGATTTCGCCGCCAACCGCACGCTGTATTTCTGCTATTCGGAGCCTGCAGCCAGTGGCAGCGGCAACAGCACTGCGCTGGCCCGCGCCCGCCTGTCGGCAGACCGCAGCCGGTTGGAGGACCTGCGCGTGGTCTTCAGCCAGCGGCCCAAGGTCGCCAGCAGCGCGCACTTCGGCTGCCGCATCGTCGAGCGGCGTGTCGGCGGCAAGCCGGATGGCACCCTGTTCCTGACGCTGGGCGAGCGTTACCAGCGCAAGGAAGACGCGCAGACGCTGGACAACCACCACGGCAAGATCGTGCGCATCGGCAAGGACGGCGCCGTGCCACGCGACAACCCGTTCGCCGGCCGCGCCGGGGCGCTGCCCGAGATCTGGACCTACGGGCACCGCAACCTGCAGGGCGCGACGCTGGCGCCGGATGGGCGCCTGTGGACGCATGAGCACGGCCCGCAGGGCGGTGACGAAATCAACCTGCCGGTGGCTGGCCGCAACTACGGTTGGCCGGTGATCACCTATGGCGAGAACTACGGCGGTGGCGCCATCGGCGAAGGCTTGAAGGCGAAGGCCGGCATGGAGCAACCCCTGCACTACTGGGTGCCGTCGATTGCGCCTTCGGGCATGGCCTTTCTCGGCAGCGAGCGTTACGGCAAGGCCTGGCAGGGCAACCTCTTCGTCGGGTCGTTGAAGTTCGGTTATCTCGACCGCATCGAACTCTCGGAGCCGTACGGCGGCAAGGTGGTGCGCGAACACAAGCTGCTGGCCGATCTGGGCGAGCGCGTGCGCGACGTGCGCCAGGGGCCGGACGGATGGCTCTACGTGCTGACCGACAGCAGCAACGGCCGCTTGATCCGGCTCCTGCCGGCATCCTGATCGCCGCGCCCGGCACGGCGTCCGCATCGGATCGCCGCCGTCTATGGGGCTGGCCTGCACTGAGCCTCCAGTGTCTGCGGTGTAATAGGGCTCACCCGGCGAGGTGACGTCGTTCGCCCGCCCCCACCCAAGACCCGAAGGATCCTCTCCGATGCTGCTGGAAGCAGAAGCCTCCCAACTCGTGCTGGTCGACTACCAGAGCCGCCTGATGCCGGTGATCGCCAACGGCGGCGAAGTGGCCGCCAACGCGCTGCGGCTCGCACAGGCGGCGCGCCTGCTGCAGGTGCCGGTGTGGGGCACCGAGCAGAACCCGTCGAAGCTCGGCGAGAACCTGCCCGAACTGCGCGCGCTGTGCCAGCGCACCTTGTCCAAGATGCATTTCAGCGCCGTCGCCGAGGGCCTGGGCGAATGGCTGGTCCCGCCGGCCCGGCCGCCGGCCGGCAACGCGCGCAGCCTGCCCAAGCACCTGCAGAAGGACCGTCCGGGGCCGGCACCGCGCGGCTCGATCGTCATTGCCGGCTGCGAAGCCCATGTGTGCCTGCTGCAGACCGCGCTCGACCTGCTCGACGACGAACTCGAAGTCTGGGTCGTCACCGACGCCTGCGGCTCGCGCACGGACCGCAACCGCGACGCCGCCTTCGACCGTCTGGCCGGCGCCGGCGCGGAACTGGTGACGACGGAGATGGTTGTCTTCGAATGGCTGGCGTCCGCCGAACACCCGCAGTTCAAGGCCGTGCACGCGCTGATCAAGTGATGCGCGGGCGGCGCTCGTTTCCGACAAGGAATTCACTCCCATGAGCCACGGCCCCAAGTCCGCTCCTGGCCTGCTGCGCGTGCGCGATGGGCACGAGGCGCGCGTGTCGTTCGTCGAACTGTTCTTCGACCTGGTCTACGTCTTCGCGGTCACGCAGATCTCGCACCGGCTGCTGGAAGACCTGAGCCTGCTCGGCGCCGTGGAGGCGGCGGTGCTGTGGTTCGCCGTCTGGCTGGGCTGGCAGTACACGGCCTGGGTCACGAACTGGTTCGACCCCGAAGCCGTTCCCGTGCGGCTGATGCTGTTCGGCATCATGCTGGCAGGGCTGGTGATGGCGTCGGCGATTCCCGAGGCCTTCGGCGAGCGGGGGCTGGTGTTCGCCGGCTGCTATGCCGCCATCCAGGTCGGACGCACGCTGTTCGTGCTGTCGCGCCTGGGTGCGGGGCACGCGCTGACGCGCAACTTCCAGCGCATCCTGGGCTGGGTGTCGATCTCGGCGGTGTTCTGGATCGCCGGCGGCTTCGCCCACGGCCCGCTGCGGCTGGCGCTGTGGGCGGTCGCCGTGCTGTGCGAGTACGTGTCCCCGATGACCGGCTTCCGGCTGCCGGGGCTCGGCCGGTCCCGCAGCGAGGAGTGGACGATCGAGGGCGGGCACCTGGCCGAGCGTTGCCAGCTGTTCATGATCGTCGCGCTGGGCGAGTCGGTCCTCGTGACCGGCACCACGCTCGGCCACACGCACCACTGGGATCTTCCGATCCTGCTGGCGATGCTGGCGGCCTTTGTCGGCAGCGTGGCGATGTGGTGGGTGTACTTCGACACCAGCAGCAAGGACGGCAGCGAGGCCATCGTCCATGCCAAGGACCCAGGCCGCATCGGCGCCTACTTCCACTACATCCATGTGACGATGGTGGCCGGCGTCATCGTCTGCGCCGTCGGCAACGAACTGGTGATCGCCCACCCGCACGGGGCGATCGGCCACAAGGAGATGGTCGTGCTGCTGGCAGGACCGCTGATCTACCTGCTGGGCAATGCAGCGTACGAAGGTGGTCTACGGCCGTGTCCCGTTGTCGCACACGGCCGGCGCCGTGCTGTTGCTGGTGTTGGCACCGGCAGCCTACTTCACGGACCTGCTGGTCGCGGGCCTCGTCACCACGCTCGTACTGGTCGGTGTGGCCGTGTGGGAGGGCTGCGAACGGCGTCGCACCGAGCCTTCTTAGGCCTTGGCGGCAAGATCCCGTGGCCTGATCGATGTTTGAGGAGACAACAGGATGGAACGTTTTGCCGATTTTCACCGCCGTTCGCTGGAAGACCGCGACGGGTTCTGGGCCGAGCAGGCCCGCCTGATCGACTGGCAGACGCCGCCGCAGCAGATCTGCGACGACAGCCGGGCGCCGTTCACGCGCTGGTTCGCCGGCGGCACCACCAATCTTTGCCACAACGCGGTCGACCGCCACCTGGCCGCACGCGCCGACCAGCGTGCGCTCATCTACGTGTCCACCGAGACCGGCATCGAGCAGAGCTACAGCTTCGGCGAATTGCATGCCGAGGTGCAGCGCATGGCGGCGATCCTGCTGGCGCTGGGTGTCGGCACCGGCGACCGCGTGCTGATCTACATGCCGATGGTGCCCGAGGCCGTGTTCGCGATGCTGGCCTGCGCCCGCATCGGTGCCATCCATTCGGTGGTGTTCGGCGGCTTCGCGTCGGGCTCGCTCGCCTCGCGCATCGAGGACGCGACGCCGAAGTTAATCGTCAGCGCCGACGCGGGGTCGCGCGGCGGCAAGGTGATCGCCTACAAACCGCTGCTCGACGAGGCGATCCGGCTCAGCGCGCACCAGCCCGAGGCCGTGCTGCTGGTCGACCGTGGGCTGGCGCCGATGGCGCGCGTCGACGGCCGCGACCACGACTACGCCGCGCTGCGCCTGCAGCACCTCGACGCGCAGGTCCGCTGCACCTGGGTCGACGCCACGCACACCAGCTACACGCTCTACACCAGTGGCACCACCGGCCGGCCCAAGGGCGTGCAGCGCGACACCGGTGGTTATGCCGTGGCGCTGGCGGCCAGCCTGCCCTACATCTTCCAGGGCCAGCCAGGCGAAACGTATTTCTGCACCAGCGACATCGGCTGGGTGGTCGGCCACAGCTACATCGTCTACGGCCCGTTGATCGGCGGCATGGCGACCATCCTGTACGAAGGCCTGCCGATCCGCGGCATGGACGGCCAGCCCGACCCGGGCATCTGGTGGTCGCTGGTGCAGAAGTACCGCGTGTCGGTGATGTTCAGTGCGCCGACGGCGGTGCGGGTGTTGAAGAAGCAGGATCCCTCGCACCTGAAGAAGTACGACCTGTCGAGCCTGAAGGCGTTGTTCCTCGCCGGTGAGCCGCTGGACGAGCCGACCGCGCGCTGGATCAGCGACGCCCTGGGCGTGCCCGTCATCGACAACTACTGGCAGACCGAGACCGGCTGGCCGCTGATGACGGTGGCCAACGGCGTCGAGAAGACGCCGAGCAAGTTCGGCAGCCCGGGCCTGCCGATGTACGGCTACGATGTGCGCCTGCTCGACGAGTCCACCGGCGCCGAACTCACCGAGCCGGGCCAGAAGGGCGTGGTCGTGCTGCAGGGACCGACACCGCCCGGCTTCATGCAGACCGTGTGGCGCGACGACGCGCGTTTCGTCAAGACCTACTGGCAGACGGTGCCCGGCCGGCAGGTCTACAACACGTTCGACTGGGGCATCCGCGATGCCGATGGCTACTACTTCATCCTGGGCCGTACCGACGACGTGATCAACGTGGCAGGGCACCGGCTCGGCACCCGCGAGATCGAGGAGAGCATCTCCAGCCATCCCAACGTCGCCGAAGTCGCCGTGGTCGGCGTGGCCGATGCGCTGAAGGGACAGGTGGCGATGGCCTTCGTCGTCGCCCGCGATGCGGGCGCGCTGCAGGACGAGGCCAGCCGCCTGCGGTTCGAGGGTGAAGTGATGCAGGTCGTCGACAGGCACCTCGGCGCACTCGCGCGCCCGGCCCGCGTGTGGGTGGTGACCGTGCTGCCCAAGACCCGCAGCGGCAAACTGCTGCGCCGCGCGATCCAGGCGGTGTGCGAAGGCCGCGATACCGGGGATCTGACGACGATGGAGGATCCGGCCGCGTTGCAGCAGATCCGTGAGCTGATGGCGGGTTGAGGTCGGACGGGACCGGCGCCGTGCGCTCTACTTCAGCACCGCGAACAGATTGTTGAAGTCGTCGCTCCAGACCCCCAGCTCGGGCCGTGGTGCGATCGGGCTGGCCGCACGGGCCAGCGTCTCCTTCTGCAGCACCGCAGGGTCGCGTGCGACCAGCACCCAATCGGTTGCGCGCAGCGCTGAATCTTCGGCCTGGTCGTGCACCAGCACGGCCTGCAGTCCATGCGCCTGGGCGATGGCCAGCACCACCGGCGCCAGCGCCAGGTAGCGGTTGGTGATGTGGAAGGCGATCACGCCTTGCGGGTGCAGATGCCGCAGGTACACGGCCATGGCCTCGCGGGTGATCAGGTGCACGGGGATCGAGTCGCCCGAAAACGCGTCGACCGCGAGCACGTCGAAGTTCTGCGGCGGTTCTTTTTCGAGCGACAGCCGCGCGTCGCCCTGCACCATGTCGATGCTGGCCTTGCTGTCGGCCATGAAGCTGAACTCGGTGCGCGCCAGGTCGATCACCTGGGGGTTGATCTCGTAGAACCGGTAGCGGTCGCCGGCCTCGCCGTACACCGCCAGCGTGCCGGCGCCGAGGCCGATCAGGCCGACCTTGCGCCCGGGTTGGCGGGCCTGGGCGATCGCCAGGCCGACGCCGGACGTGGCGCCGTAGTAGGTCGTCGCCTCGCGGCGGCGCGCGGGCGCGAGGTACTGCTCGCCGTGCTTCACCGAGCCGTGGTAGAGCTGGCGCACGGAATCGGCCGGGTCGTCGCGCCGCACGTCGGCCGTGAGCACCGTGCCGTAGAAGCTGCGCGCCATTGTGCGGCTGTCGCGCACGTCGTCCTGGATCTGCAGGAACAGGCAGTAGCCGCACGCCACCGCCAGCGCCGTCGCCGGCCAGCGCAGGCGCGGGCCCAGGATGGCAGCGGCCAGCAGCGCCGTCATCACGATGCCGATGCCCAGCTCGTAGTAGGCCGGCAGCACGCGCGGTGCGGCCAGGCCGACCGCGATGCCGCCGAGCGCCCCGCCGACCGACAGCATCAGGTAGAACCGCGTCAGGTGCTGCGGCGCGGGTCGCATGCGGGCGAGTTCGCCATGCAGGAACATGCAGAAGAAGAACAGGCCGCTGGCATACACGGCGATGGCCACGCGCAGGCCGAAGCCGGGTGCATCCGGCTGCAGGCCGAAGGCGCAGGCCAGCAGCAGCAGCGCCGTCGGCCCCACGAACCGCTGGCGGCTGTACCAGCGGTCGCTCTCGAAACACAGCACGAAACTCAGCAGGTAGATCGTCAGCGGCAGCAGCCACAGGAACGGGATGGCTGCGACGTTCTGCGTGATGTGGTTGGTGATCGCCAGCAGCAGCCACGAGCCCATGGCCGACAGCGCCAGCCAGGTCAGATGCGGGCGCCAGCCCGGCACCGGCGTGTCGGTGGACCGTGGCGCCTGGGCCGCCGTTGCCACCGCCCCGCGGCCGGCTTTCGCCGCGAAGTAGAGCCCGGCGCCCACGCAGCACACGGCGAACACCGTGTACCCGACCGACCAGATGCGAGCCTGCAGCACCAGCGCGGCACGCGGTTCCACGACGAACGGGTAGCTGATCAGCGCCAGCAGCGAGGCCAGGTTCGACAGCGAGAAATAGCGGTAGACGTTGGTGCCGGCCAGCGAGCGGCTGACCCACGACTGCACCAGCGGGCCGGTCGTCGACAGGATGAAGTACGGCAGGCCGATGCTGGCCCCGAGCAAGCCCAGGATCTGCAGCGTCGGGTCTTCCTGGCCCGTGGGTTTCCACGAAGCGTCGGGCAGCACGGTCAGGGTCGCGACGCTGAAGGCCAGCAGCAGCGCGTGCAGCGCAATCTGCTGCCTGGGCCTGAGCCGGCGGCTGGTCCAGTCGGAATAGGCATAACCCGCCAGCAGCACCACCTGGAAGAACACCATGCAGGTGGCCCACACGGCTGCCGATCCGCCGAACCAGGGCAAGATGTGCTTGGAGATCAGCGGCTGCACCAGGAACAGCAGGAACGCGCTGGAGAAAATGGTTCCGGCAAAGAGGATGTGGGGCATGGAAGATGGGGATGCAGCGGGCCGCGCGATTATGCGGTCCCGCGCTGCGGCATCGTCCCGCGCCGCAGGTGGCGATACGAGCACTGTGGCCATGGTCATCGCGCTGACATGTGGAAGCATCGCTTTCGGTGGGATAATCGCCTTCGAACTAGGCCCTTCCCCAGCCACAGTCGCATCCGCCAATCGGTTCAGCCGTGTCGCGGAAGGTTAATTCAACAGCTTTAACCAGCTAATGTTTCCCACAGGGAAACGGAGGTCAGCGGATATGAGTGCAACACCCCCATCGGTGTACAGTGCCTATGCAGGCAATACCTATCTCTTCGGGGGCAACGCCCCTTATGTCGAAGAGCTCTACGAGAACTATCTGAGCAATCCGGGCAGCGTGCCCGAGAACTGGCGCGAGTACTTCGATGCACTGCAGCATGTGCCTGCAGTGGACGGCAGCAACACCCGCGACGTGCCGCACCTGCCGGTGGTCAATGCCTTCGCCGAACGCGCGAAGCAGGGCCAGACCAAGGTGGTGGTCGCCAGCGCCGACTCCGAGATGGGCCGCAAGCGCACCGCAGTGCAGCAGCTGATCGCCGCCTACCGCAACGTCGGCGCCCGCTGGGCCGACCTCGATCCGCTCAAGCGCGCCGAACGCGACAAGATCCCCGAGCTGGAGCCGTCGTTCTACGGCTTCGCCGACGCCGACCAAGAGACGATCTTCAACACCAGCAACACGTTCTTCGGCAAGGACACGATGTCCCTGCGCGACCTGATGAACGCGCTGCGCGAAACCTACTGCGGCACCATCGGCGCCGAGTACATGTACGCGACCGATCAAAACGAGAAGCGCTGGTGGCAGCAGAAGCTCGAAGGGATCCGCAGCAAGCCGACCTACGATGCCGAGAAGAAGAAGCACATCCTCGACCGCCTGACCGCAGCCGAAGGCCTGGAGCGCTTCCTCCACACCAAGTACGTCGGCCAGAAGCGCTTCTCGCTCGAAGGCGGTGAAAGCTTCATCGCCAGCATGGACGAACTGATCCAGCTGGCCGGCGCGCGCGGCGTGCAGGAAGTCGTGATCGGCATGGCCCACCGCGGCCGCCTGAACGTGCTGGTCAACACGCTGGGCAAGATGCCCGCCGACCTGTTCGCCGAATTCGACCACACCGCGCCCGAAGAGCTGACCTCCGGCGACGTCAAGTACCACCAGGGCTTCTCGAGCGACGTGTCGACGCCCGGCGGCCCGGTGCACCTGAGCCTGGCGTTCAACCCCTCGCATCTGGAGATCGTGAACCCGGTGGTCGAAGGCTCGGTAAAGGCCCGGATGGACCGCCGCGGCGACAAGGACGGCGACACGGTGCTGCCGGTGCTGGTGCACGGCGACGCAGCCTTCGCCGGCCAGGGCGTGGTGATGGAAACGCTGGCGCTGGCGCAGACGCGCGGCTACTACACCGGCGGGACGGTGCACATCGTCATCAACAACCAGATCGGCTTCACCACCAGCGACCCGCGCGATTCGCGCTCCACGCTGTATTGCACCGACGTGGTCAAGATGATCGAGGCGCCGGTGCTGCACGTGAACGGCGACGACCCCGAAGCCGTGGTGCTGTGCACGCAGCTGGCGCTCGACTACCGCCAGGAGTTCAACAAGGACGTGGTCGTCGACATCATCTGCTTCCGCAAGCTCGGCCACAACGAGCAGGACACGCCGAGCCTGACGCAGCCGCTGATGTACAAGAAGATCGCCCAGCATCCCGGCACGCGCAAGCTGTACGCCGACAAGCTGGCCGCGCAAGGCCTGGGTGCCACGCTCGGCGACGACATGGTGAAGGCCTTCCGCGCCGCGATGGACGCCGGCAAGCACACCGAAGACATCACGATCAGCAACTTCAAGAGCAAGTACGCGGTCGACTGGGCGCCTTTCCTCGGCAAGCGCTGGACCGATGCGGCCGACACCGCGATCCCGCTGACCGAGTGGAAGCGCCTTTCCGAACGCATCACGACGATCCCGGCCAACGTCACGCCGCATCCGCTGGTGAAGAAGGTCTACGACGACCGCGCCGCCATGGGCCGCGGCGACGTCAACGTCGACTGGGGCATGGGCGAACACATGGCGTTCGCGTCGCTGGTGGCCAGCGGCTACCCGGTGCGGCTGTCGGGCGAAGACTCCGGCCGCGGCACCTTCAGCCACCGCCACTCGGTGATCCACGACCAGAACCGCGAGAAGTGGGACACCGGCACCTACACGCCACTGCACCACGCGGCCGACGGCCAGGCACCGTTCGTCGTGATCGACTCGATCCTGTCCGAAGAAGCGGTGCTGGCGTTCGAATACGGCTATGCCTCCAACGACCCCAACACGCTGGTGATCTGGGAGGCGCAGTTCGGCGACTTCGTCAACGGCGCGCAGGTCGTGATCGACCAGTTCATCGCGTCCGGCGAGGTCAAGTGGGGCCGCGTCAACGGCATCACGCTGATGCTGCCGCACGGTTACGAAGGCCAGGGCCCCGAGCACAGCTCGGCACGGCTCGAACGCTTCATGCAGCTGTCGGCCGACACCAACATGCAGGTGGTGCAGCCGACCACGGCCAGCCAGATCTTCCACGTGCTGCGCCGCCAGCAGGTGCGCAATCTGCGCAAGCCGCTGATCATCATGACGCCCAAGTCCTTGCTGCGCAACAAGGACGCCACCTCGCCGCTGATCGAGTTCACCAAAGGCACGTTCCAGACGGTGATCCCCGAGCACAAGGAAGAAGTGGCGAAGAAGGCCGACAAGGTCCGCCGCGTGGTCGCCTGTTCGGGCAAGGTCTACTACGACCTGGCGAAGAAGCGCGAGGAAAAGGGCATCGACGACGTGGCGATCATCCGCGTCGAGCAGCTCTACCCGTTCCCGCACAAGGCGTTCGCCGCCGAACTGAAGAAGTACCCGAACCTGGTCGACGTGGTGTGGTGCCAGGACGAGCCGCAGAACCAGGGCGCCTGGTTCTTCGTGCAGCACTACATCCACGAGAACATGAGCGAAGGCCAGAAGCTGGGTTACTCGGGCCGCGCGGCTTCCGCATCGCCGGCAGCCGGGTATTCCCATCTGCACCAGGAGCAGCAGAAAGCGCTGGTCGACGGCGCTTTCGGCAAGCTCAAGGGTTTCGTGCTGACCAAGTGATTCCCGCGAAGAACAATTGAACCCAGAACAACGGAAAGAAAAGAAATGGCGATCGTAGAAGTAAAGGTTCCGCAACTGTCGGAATCGGTGGCCGAAGCCACGATGCTGCAATGGAAGAAGAAGGCCGGAGACGCTGTCGCGATCGACGAGATCCTGATCGAGATCGAGACCGACAAGGTGGTGCTCGAGGTGCCCGCGCCCAGCGCCGGCGTGTTGACCGAGCTGGTGGTCGGCGACGGTGGCACGGTGGTGGCCGACCAGGTCATCGCACGCATCGACACGGCGGCGCAAGCCGGCGCAGCGGCGCCTGCCGCCGCGCCCGCACCGGTGGCTGCCGCACCTGCCCCGGTGGCAGCGCCTGCGCCCGCACCGGCGGCAGCGGCATCCGGTGGAGCGAAGTCCGATGTCGCGATGCCGGCCGCTGCCAAGCTTTTGGCCGACAACAACCTGTCGGTCGCGTCCGTCGCCGGCACCGGCAAGGACGGCCGCGTGACCAAGGGTGACGTGCTGGGCGCGGTGGCGTCCGGCGTGGCAGCTCCTGCGCCTGCACCGGCCCCCGTGGCCATCCCGACCGGCGCCCCCAAGACGGCGCTGCCCCAGGTGGCCGTGCCGTCGACGGCCCCGAACCTGGGCGACCGCCCCGAACAGCGTGTGCCGATGAGCCGCCTGCGCGCCCGTGTGGCCGAGCGTCTGCTGCAGTCGCAGTCGACCAACGCCATCCTGACCACCTTCAACGAAGTCAACATGGCCCCGGTCATGGAGATGCGCAAGAAGTTCCAGGACCAGTTCACCAAGGAGCACGGCGTCAAGATCGGCTTCATGAGCTTCTTCGTCAAGGCCGCGGTGCACGCGCTGAAGAAGTTCCCGGTCATCAACGCCTCGGTCGACGGCAACGACATCGTCTACCACGGGTATTTCGACATCGGCATCGCCGTCGGTTCGCCGCGCGGCCTGGTCGTGCCGATCCTGCGCAATGCCGACCAGATGAGTTTTGCCGACATCGAGAAGAAGATCGCCGAGTTCGGCAAGAAGGCGTCCGAAGGCAAGCTGGGCATCGAAGAGATGACCGGCGGCACGTTCTCGATCAGCAACGGCGGCACCTTCGGCTCGATGCTGTCCACGCCCATCATCAACCCGCCGCAGTCCGCCATCCTGGGCGTGCACGCGACCAAGGACCGCGCGGTGGTGGAGAACGGCCAGATCGTCATCCGTCCGATGAACTATCTGGCGATGTCATACGACCACCGCATCATCGACGGCCGCGAAGCCGTGCTGGGCCTGGTGGCGATGAAGGAAGCGCTCGAGGATCCCTCCCGCTTGTTGTTCGACATCTGATCGGCGTGAGGGATGCCGACACTGTCGATGTTCTACGGGCTCCTGGGTGTCCATGTACTTCATGGACACCCAGGAGCACAACAGCCCACACATCCATGTGCGCTACCAGGACTTTCGCGCAGTGTTCGGCATTCCGGACGGCAATTTGCTGGCAGGCGAATTGCCACCCAAGAAGCGCAAACTCGTGGAGGCGTGGATCGAGATTCACTCGGAAGAACTGATGGCCAACTGGCTGCTTGCCCTGGAAGGCATGGAGCTGTTCCGCATCGATCCGCTGAAGTGAGCCGTCCATGAAAGCCATGAACCCCGAAGTCGTCGGCGTGGAAATCCAGACGGATTTCTGCCTGCGTGTCTCCTTTGCCAACGGCGAAAAGAAACTTTTCGACGTGAAGCCTTTTCTCGACTATCCGGTCTACCGGAAGCTGCGCGAAGGAAGCTACTTCACGCGCGCCCATGTCGAGCATGGCACCGTGGTGTGGGACGAACAGACCGATTTGTCGCCCGACTCCCTCTATCGGCTGAGCCGACCCATCCAATAGATTTTTGACAAGCATCATGAGCAACAAACAATTCGACGTCATCGTCATCGGTGGCGGCCCCGGCGGTTATGTCGCGGCGATCCGGGCGGCGCAGCTGGGTTTCAACGTCGCTTGTGTCGACGAGTGGAAGAACGCCAAGGGCGGCCCGGCCCTGGGCGGTACCTGCACCAACGTCGGCTGCATTCCGTCCAAGGCCTTGCTGCAGTCGTCCGAGCACTTCGAGCACGCCGGCCACGGTTTTGCCGACCACGGCATCAACGTGTCGGGCCTGTCGCTCGACATCGGCAAGATGATGGCTCGCAAGGACCAGGTGGTGAAGCAGAACAACGACGGCATCACCTACCTGTTCAAGAAGAACAAGATCACGTCGTTCCATGGCCGCGCCTCGTTCGCGAAGACCGACGAGGCCGGCTATGAGCTGAAGGTCGTCGGCGCGGCCGAAGAGTCCATCAGCGGCAAGCACATCATCGTGGCCACCGGCTCCAACGCCCGTCCACTGCCCGGCACGCCGTTCGATGAGGAGAACATCCTGTCGAACGACGGCGCCTTGCGCGTGGGCGCAGTGCCGAAGAAGCTGGGGCTGATCGGCTCGGGCGTCATCGGCCTGGAGATGGGCTCGGTGTGGCGCCGCCTCGGTGCCGAGGTGACGGTGCTCGAAGGTCTGCCGACCTTCCTCGGCGCGGTCGACGAACAGATCGCCAAGGAAGCCAAGAAGGCCTTCGACAAGCAGGGCCTGAAGATCGAGCTCGGCGCCAAGGTCGGCGAGATCAAGACCTCGAAGAAGGGCGTGAGCGTCGCCTGGACCAATGCCAAGGGCGAGGCCCAGACGCTGGAAGTCGACAAGCTGATCGTCTCGATCGGCCGGGTGCCCAACACCATCGGCCTCAACGCCGAAGCCGTGGGCCTGAAGCTGGACGAGCGCGGCGCGATCACGGTCGATGACGACTGCAAGACCAACCTGCCCAACGTCTGGGCGATCGGCGACGTGGTGCGCGGCCCGATGCTGGCGCACAAGGCCGAGGAAGAAGGCGTGGCCGTGGCCGAGCGCATCGCCGGCCAGCATGGGCACGTCAACTTCAACACCGTGCCCTGGGTCATCTACACGCATCCCGAGATCGCCTGGGTCGGCCAGACCGAGCAGCAGTTGAAGGCGGCCGGCCGCGCCTACAAGGCCGGCACCTTCCCGTTCCTGGCGAACGGCCGTGCGCGCGCCCTGGGCGACACCACCGGCATGGTCAAGTTCCTGGCCGATGCGGCGACCGACGAGATCCTGGGCGTGCACATGGTGGGTCCGCAGGTCAGCGAGCTGATCGCCGAAGCCGTGGTGGCGATGGAATTCAAGGCCAGCAGCGAAGACATCGCGCGCATCTGCCATGCCCATCCGTCGTTGAGTGAAGCCACGAAGGAAGCTGCGCTCGCCGTCGACAAGCGCACCCTGAATTTCTGAAAACAAGAAATACCTGTTCGTGACGCGGGACCCAAGCCCGACCCCTGCAATGCCAGAAACACCGCGGAACCGGCTTCGCCGGGCCGCCGGTGTTGCCCCCTTGAGGGGGGATTCGGCTACACGTAGTGAGCAAGAAACGGGGGTGGGGTCATGACGGTTCGCGAGGCGTACGACGCCGAACTGAAGACGCGCGGTTATGCCAGCGATCCGGCGCAGCTGCGCGCCGTCGACGCGCTGGAGCGCTGCGCCAACGAGTGGCAGGCCTACAAGGACAAGCGCTCCAACGCGTTCAAGAAGCTGATCCACCGGCCGGACATCCCGCGCGGCGTCTACCTGTACGGCGGCGTCGGGCGCGGCAAGAGCTTTCTGATGGATTGCTTCTTCAACGCCGTGCCGTTGAACCGGAAGACGCGCCTGCACTTCCACGAGTTCATGCGCGAGGTGCACCGCCAGCTGGGTGAACTGCAGGGCACGGTGAACCCTCTCGACGAGCTGGGCAAGCGCATTTCCAAGCGCTACAAGCTGATCTGCTTCGACGAATTCCACGTGGCCGACATCACCGACGCGATGATCCTGCACCGGCTGCTGGACGCGTTGTTCGCCAACGGCGTGGGGTTCGTGACCACGTCGAACTTCAGGCCCGACGATCTGTATCCGAACGGCCTGCACCGCGATCGCATCCTGCCGGCCATCGCCTTGCTGAACGAGAAGATGGAAGTCGTCAATGTCGACAACGGCGTCGACTACCGGCGCCGCACGATGGAGCAGGTGAAGCTCTACCACACGCCTCTGGGCGCCCACGCCGATGCCGAAATGCGGCAGGCCTTCGACCGCCTGGCCGAGCGTGCCGACGAAGACCCGGTGCTGCACATCGAGTCGCGCGAGATCCGCTCGCGCCGCAGGGCTGGCGGCGTGGTCTGGTTCGACTTCAGGACACTGTGCGGCGGCCCGCGCTCGCAGAATGACTACCTCGAGATCGCGAGCCAGTTCCACACCGTGCTGCTGAGCGATGTACCCCACATGCCGGTGCGCATGGCGTCCGAGGCCCGCCGTTTCACCTGGCTGGTCGACGTGTTGTACGACCGCCGCGTCAAGCTCATCATGTCGGCCGACGGGCCGCCCGAATCGTTGTACACCGAGGGGCCGCTGGCGCACGAGTTTCCGCGCACGGTGTCCCGTCTCAACGAAATGCAATCGGCCGAATTCCTGGCACTGGAACGCCGCACCGTCGACACGGGGCTCACATGAACATGCTGCGCCTGTTGCCATTGCTGGCCCTGTGGGCTTGTCTGCCGGCCTGGGCGCAGACTGGCAGCCCCGACGCAGATGCGCAGGCCGAACGCCAAAACTCGATCCAGACCGAGCGCGCCCGCATCGCCAGCGAACGCAAGAAGATCGAAGCGCGGTTCACCGCCGAACAAACGGCCTGCTACAAGAAGTTTGCCGTGACCGGCTGCATCGACGACAGCCGCGCTTGGCGGCGTGAAGTGCTGGCCGATCTGCGCCGCCAGGAGATCCTGCTCAACGATGCGGAGCGCCGGCGCAAGGGCGGCGAAGAGTTGGACAAACTGGAGCAGAAACGCATCGAGAAGGCGGAAGAAAACGCGCCCGAGCCACGCGAGCGCCAGCACAAGGCCAGTCCTCCACCCAAACCACAGGGCGAACGCAAGGCAGCATCGCCCAGCTCGGATCCTGCCGACCGTGCGGCCTACCAGAACAGTCTGCAGCGAAAGACTGAGCACCAGGCCCAGCAGGCGCAGCAGCGCGCCGAGCGTGCCGCGCAATCAGCACAGGAAGAGCAGCGTTATGCCGACAAGCTGCGCGAGGCTGCCGAGAACAAGGAGCGCAAGCGCAAGCGCCTCCAGGAGAATCCTGGCAAGGGCAAGCCTTTGCCCGATCCTCCGGCGTCGTGATCAGGCGTTCAGGGTCAGGCCAGGTCTTCGATCACCAGCTTGCGGTACTTTTCGGCGAACGAGAAGGGCGCCGTGCGTATCACCTGCATCACGGCCTCGGTCTCGTCGGCGTCCGGCGCGTGCACCATCACCGCGCAGTGGCCCTGGCCTGCAAGCGCGGCGTACTGGCGCACGGTGGCGGCTTCGGTGCCGGCAGAAGGCAGGGGGATGTCGGCGCTGCCCACGGTGCGCACCACCTTGTCCAGTACCGTCGCGGTATCGAGGAACAACACCGGTTTGTCGCTCAGATTGCGTTTCTCGATTTCCTGCGCCACGCGCTGGGCATCGTCGACCGTGGGAAACATCGCAAACACGTAGCCCGTGGGATAGAACACCCCGCCCATCGTCAGCATGTCGGGTTCCAGCGTGAAGGTTTGCATTTTGGATTCCTCGGTTGCGTTGCGTCTTGTCTGCACGCATTGCAACGCAGCCGCACGCGGGCAGGTGTCGGCTGGAGAGGACGGCCCCTGTAGGACACCGGCGTGAGCATTGCGGCCGGCCCAAGGTAGGCGCGACCGCGGGGCGCGGCCTTGCCCCGCCGCGGCTTTCTTGACGGCGTCAGGGCGCGCGTTCGACCCGTTCCAGGCGCACCGTCGGCTCGCCGACGACGCGTGCCTGGTTCTGCAGCGCATCCTGGATGCGGTTGGCAAAGAAGCTGTTCTGGGTGTCGGGCTCCATCGCCGCCAGCACCAGGTTGGCCAGTGGCTGGCCCAGCGGCACGTAGTAGCTGCCCAGGGGCGCGTCGAGCACACCCCGCACCAGCTCGACCTCGACGCGGACGATCTCGCCGGCGTCCGCGATCGTGCCGCGCACATCCTGCCGGGCACCGCCGCCGCGTGCGGTCTCACGGTACAGCTCGCCGAGCAGTGAACCCGGCTCGGCGATGCGCATCACTTGCACCCCCAGCAGCTGCAGCCGGTCGACGGCGGCGGTCGACGATGCCGACAGCCAGTAGCCGCAGGGGCGGGCGCGGCTCTTCACGGTGCGCAGCTCGAGCGCCGAATCCCATTCGACATCGATGCTGCGGTCGGCGCCGGTCAGCGGATCCAGCATCACCAGGGCGCGGCGTTGTGGCGTCGGGCCTGCCTCGGTGACCGCATCCCCGCGGCAGGCGTTGCCGGCGGACTCCTTGTCCATGTAGGGTCGCAGCTTGTTCAGGTCGTCGGCCCGCTGCGCCGCGCTCTGCAGCACGCTGACGGCGGCCGTCACGTGGGTGTGCACGCGCCGCTGCAGGTGCAGCCGGCCCAGGCCTACGCCACGGGTCTCGATCAGCAGGCTGACGGCATTGCGCAGGCCGTTCACGTTGCGGCCGGTGTCGGGCTGGGTGCCGCCCATCGAGACGCGCAGATCCTTCAGCTCGCTCGACGTCGTGTAGTACCACTCGGTGCTCAGGTTCTGCGTCTGCAGCGCGGCCACCAGCGGGCGGCGGAACCATTCCTCCGATGCGCGCGGCATGAACTCCGACAGGTTGGCCGTGGTCGCGTACTGCAGCAGCGCATCGAACTTCTGCACGGCATTGAATTTCTGCAGGAAGCGCCCGGTCACGGTGTACTCGTGGGCATCGAGCGTCACCATCGGCTGGTATTCGCGCTGCAGTCGCGCCAGCGCGCGTGCCTCGGGCGTCTGCAGCAGCAGATGGTCGCGGTTCATGTCGACGCCGCTGGCCGTGACGCGGCGGCCGGTGGCAGCACCGTCGGGGTTGGCGCGGGGCAGCACGATCACGTTGATGCGGTCGAGCAGCGGCTCGAGCAGGCCCTGGGCCAGTTCGCGTGCGACGACCAGCATGGCTTCGGCGCCCGCCGGTTCGTCGCCGTGCTGCTGGCCGATAAGCAGCACCGTCGGCCGGCCCGAGGCCAGCAAGGTCGCGGGGTCGGTCGCCGCGGCCCGCGTCAGCACCAGGGCCTCGATCGGCAGGCCGCTCTGCGACGCGCCCAGCGCCAGCACCGTCGTGCGCGGCCGGGCCGCGTCCACGTTGGCCGTGGCCAGGTCGCGCAGCCAGGTGGAGACCTCGGCATTGCTGGTGAAGCTGCTGCGCCCGGCCTGCAGGCCGGGCGTGCTGTAGGCGATGGCCGGATCCGGGTAGCGGGCGGCGATGGCCGGGCCGTAGGGCGGTACAGGTGCCGATGCAGCGGCCGGCCCGGCCACCGGCGCCGCGGGTTCCGGCGTGGCGGGTGTCGGGGTGGGCATGGCCGGCACCGGCACCGGGACCGCGATGGCCCCTTGCGGGCCGGTCACCGGTTCGGTGAACGGCAGCGCTGGCGCTGTGCCGACTGTGGCTGGCCGATCGACAACGGGTTGCGGCAGCGATGGTGTGCCGCTCGCCGGCCAGGGCGGCAGCGGCTTCGAGGCGCAGGCGGCCAGCAGCGCGACGAGCAGCAGCGCGGCCGCGCGTGCAGTCGCTGAAAAAGCCGGGAGGGCGGGGCGGTGGTCCATCGGTGGGCTCTGCGATTGAGGTCCGCGCGGGGTGCGCGTGCCGCCGCCATTATCCGGCGGCCCCGGGGGCCTCAGCAGGCAGGTCCTGCGCCGTGCAGGGGATAGACCGCTGCCATCCAGGCGCCGGGGCCGCGCCTGTCGGGGCAGGGCCTCAACGCGCCAGCGTCGCCGGCGTCATCAGCCGCAGGCCGATCGCCACCAGGCGGCGGCCGAGCTGCTCGCGCCATGCCGCGTGCGGCGCACGCAGGGGGCGAGGGCAGTGCACGCTGGGCGGCTCGACCAGCAGGCCGTAGGCGGAAAAGTGAGAGAAGAAGTAGGAGGGTGGTCGCATGGCTGTTCCTGCGCGGTAGGGAGTCGATGCAGGCAGTGTCGGCACGCCGTGTTGCATGCCGATGGCGCAGACCGCGCCCTCTCGTTTCAATTGTTGCCGGCAGGCGCGTCCAGCTGCTGCCGCAGCAGGCGCTTGAGCACCTTGCCGTAGCTGTTCTTCGGCAGCTCGGCGACGAACACATACCGCTTCGGCCGCTTGAAGCGGGCGATGCGCGCGATGCAATGCGCGTCCAGCGCGGCGGGCGTGGCGCCGCCGGTCCGCGCGACCACGAAGGCCACCACGGCCTCGCCCCATTCGGCATCTGGCTCGCCGACCACGCAGGCCTCGGCCACCTGCGGATGCGTCAGCAGCACCTCCTCGACTTCACGCGGGTAGATGTTGGAGCCGCCACTGATGATCAGGTCCTTCGAGCGGTCGCGCAGCGTGAGGCAGCCCGTGGCATCCATCGAGCCGATGTCACCCGTGTGCAGCCAGCCGCCGCGCAGCGCTTGCGCCGTGGCCTCGTCGTTCTGCCAGTAGCCAGCCATGACCACGTCGCCGCGGCAGACGATCTCGCCGTTCTCGCCCGGCGGCACCGGTTGCCCGGCATCGTCGACCACCGCCACCTCGACGCCAGTACGGGCCCAGCCGACCGAGGCCAGCACCGCGTCCTCGCGCCCATGGTCGGCGCGGCGCAGGCTGGTGATCGTCATCGGTGATTCGCCCTGGCCATAGATCTGCACGAACACCGGGCCGAACACCGCCAGCGATCTGCGCATCTCCTCCAGGTACATCGGCCCGCCCCCGTAGACGATGGTGCGCAAGCCGGCGGGCGGCGTGCCGCGGCGCTCTGCTTCCAGGCGCAGCCGCTGCACCATCGTCGGCGCCATGAAGGCGCCGCAGTCCGGATGCACCTCGCACAGATCCAGGAACTCCGCCGGGTCGAAACCGCCGCTTTCCGGGATCACCTGGCGCGCGCCGCGCGCCACATAAGCCGGCACATACAGGCCCGAGCCGTGCGACATCGGCGCCCCATGGAGCTGGCTGGCGCCTTCGTCGATCGTGTCCACGTCGGCCAGATGGGCCACCGTCATCGCCATCAGGTTGCGGTGGGTCAGCATCGCACCCTTCGAGCGGCCGGTGGTACCGCTGGTGTAGAACAACCAGGCCAGCGTGTCGGGCACCACGGCCGCGGCCTGCGGCAACGCCGCGTGGTCGAGCAGTTCCGCGTACTGCGTGCCGCCCAGCGGCACCAGTGTGCATGCGTTGCGGCCCGCCAGCATTGGCGCCAGGCTGTCAGCGATGGCCGGCGAGGCCAATACCCAGGCCGGGCTGGCGTCGTCGACGATCTGCCCGATCTCCAGCGCATGCAGTTTGTAGTTCACCGGCACCAGCACCATGCCGGCGGCCCAGACCGCGAACATCGTCTCGACGTAGGCGGGGCAGTTCTCGGTCACCAGCACGACGCGGCTGCCGGGCGCCGCGCGGGCCCGCAATCCGGCGGCCAGGCGCAGCGCGCGCGTGTGCAGTTGGGCATGGGTCCACAGCAGTTTCATGCCGTGGTAGACGGCACCGCGGGCGGCGAAGCGGCGCCCCGAGGCGTCCAGCAGGCTGAAGAGGTTCATGCCGCAGATGGTACGCAAGCCGCAGCCCGCGCCCGCCCGCGTCCCACGCCAAGCGTGCCAAAGCGCTTACACGCCCGTCGCATGCGCTCGCCAGAATGAGGCCATCAACTTTCTGGGGCGAACCTCATGAACAATCCCAAGGCTGCCGTCGATGAGGCCGAAAAAGAGGTCGGGTCCGTGTTGGAAAAGCTCGAACAGGACACCGGCGGCGACGTCAAGGACATCGGGCTCGACGATATGGTCGACACCGACCCGCAGACCGGCCACCCGGTCGTCAAGCGGGCAGTCGACATCAAGATGAGCGAGCGTCCCCAGAAGCGCTGGGCGCGCTGAAGCGCGCCCGACCGCCGGGCGGGATCAGGCGACCTCGGCCAGCGCGTCGCCCAGCGCATTGACCAGGCGGTCGATCTCGGCCTTCTCGCTGATGAACGGCGGAGCCAGCTGGATCGTGTCGCCGCCATAACGCACGTAGAAGCCTTTCTTCCAGCACGCCATCGCGATCTCGTAGGGCCGGCGGGCCGGCTCGCCCGGCAGCGCGGCGATGGTGAAGCCGGCGGCCAGGCCGTAGTTGCGGATGTCGGTCACGTGCTTCGAGCCCTTCAGGCTGTGTACCGCATTCTCGAAATGCGGCGCCAGCGCCTTCACGCGCCCGACCATGTCGTCCTTCACCAGCACGTCGAGCGCTGCCACGCCCGCGGCGCAGGCGACCGGGTGCGCCGAGTAGGTGTAGCCGTGCGAGAACTCGAGCATGTAGTCGGGACCGCCGGCCGCCATGAAGGTGTCGTAGATCTCCTTTTTCACGACCACCGCGCCCAGCGGCTGTGTGCCGTTGGTGACCTGCTTGGCCATGTTCATGATGTCGGGCACCACGCCGAAGGCGTCCGCACCCGTCAGCGCGCCGCAGCGGCCGAAGCCGGTGATGACCTCGTCGAAGATCAGCAGGATGTCGTGCGCGGTGCAGATGTCGCGCAGGCGCTTCAGGTAACCCTTGGGCGGGATCACCACACCGGCCGAGCCCGAGAAGGGCTCGACGATCACGGCCGCGATGGTCGTCGCGTCTTGCAGCGCGATGATGTCCAGCAGCCGGTCGGCCAGCTCGGCGCCTTGCTCGGGCATGCCGCGGCTGAACGCGTTGCTCGCCAGCTGCGTGTGCGGCAGGTGGTCGGCCTCGACGCCCTGGCCGAACATCTTGCGGTTGCCGCTCATGCCGCCGACCGAGATGCCGCCGAAGTTCACGCCGTGGTAGCCCTTCTCGCGGCCGATCAGCCGGGTCTTGCCGGCCTGGCCCTTGGTGCGCCAGTAGGCGCGTGCGATCTTCAGCGAGGTGTCGGCCGTCTCCGAACCCGAGGTGGTGAAGAACACGTAGTCGAGCCCGGCGGGCGTCAGTTCCTTGATCTTGTTGGCCAGCGCGAACGACTGCGGCGTACCGAACTGGAACGGCGGCGCATAGTCGAGCTTGGCGATCTGCTTGCTCACGGCTTCGGTGATCTCCGGGCGGGCATGGCCCAGGCCGACGTTCCACAGGCTCGACAGGCCATCGAACACCTTGCGGCCCTCGGCGTCGGTGAAATACGCGCCCTTGGCCTCGACGATGATCCGCGGATCGGCCTTGAAACTGCGGTTGGCGGTGAACGGCATCCAGTGCGCGTCGAGCCAGGCGGCGTCGGTGCGGGTGGATTCGGTCGGCGGAGGGGCGGTCAGCACGGTCATGGTCGGCTCCTGAGGTTGGAAGGACAAGGCGCATTGTTGGCGAAAGGCTTCAGTTGGACAATGGCGCAATATCAATCTTCACTTGACGATCCATGCAAGTAAACGCGCAAGCCCAAGCCACCCCGTCCACCCCCAAGGGCCGGGCCGTGCTGGGCCAGTTCGACGACATGGACCTGCGCCTGCTCAAGGTCTGGAAAAGCGTGGTCGATTGCGGCGGCATGACGGCGGCCGAGCTCGAACTCAACATCGGCACCTCGACGATCAGCCGCCACGTGAAGGATCTCGAGACCCGCCTCGGCCTGGTGCTGTGCCGGCGCGGCCGGGCCGGCTTCGCGCTCACGGCCGAAGGCCAGCGCGTCTATGAGGAAACGCTGCGGCTGCTGGCCTCGGTCGACGCCTTTCGCGGCGGCATCGACGACATCCATGGCCGTGTCGGCGGTACGCTGGAACTGGCGATGTTCGACAAGACCGCCACCAACCCGCAGGCCCACATCGACGACGCGATCGCCGACTTCTGCGCCCGCGCGCCCGAGGTGCAGCCGCATCTGCATGTGGCGTCGATCAACGAGATCGAGCGCGGCATCATCGACGGGCGTTTCCACGTCGGCATCATCCCCGCGCACCGCAATTCGCGCAGCCTGCGCTACACCGATCTGTTCGGCGAGACGATGCAGCTGTATTGCGGTACGCGCCACCCGTTGTTCGGCGCCGACCACCGCAAGCTCAGCTGGGAGAAGCTGCGCCAGTACCAGTTTGCCGGGCTGGGCTACCACTCGCCCAACATGGAGCTGAGCCACCGCGAGCGGCTGACGCGCCGGGCCTCTGGCTTCGACCAGGAAGCCATTGCCACGCTGGTGATGTCGGGCCGGTTCCTGGGCTTCCTGCCCGACCACTATGCCGGCAGCTTCGAGCGCCAGCAGCTGCTGCAGGCCGTTGCGCCGCGCAAGTTCTTCTACCCCTGCCAGTTCGTCAGCCTGCTGCGCCGCTCGCCGCAGCCAGCCCGCGCAGCGCTGCTGTTCCAGGAATGCCTGGTGGCCGCGCACCGCAGCTGAGCATCGCGCCAAGGGCACGCAAGAGGCCGGACTTGCGTTTCTGGGAACCGTTCCCAACTGTCCTCTTCAGCGAAAGACAGACATGGGCGCGCGACCGAACCACCTCACCCCCGCCGAAGCTTCGGCAGCCGACAGCGATCTGCTGGACGCCTACTCGGAGACCGTTGCCTCGACGGTCGACCAGGCGCAGGACGCGATCGTGTTCATCACTTCCCGCAAGGAGGGGCGCGGCGGGCCGCAGAGCGGCACCGGCTCGGGTTTCCTGTTCACGCCCGATGGCTATGTGCTGACCAACAGCCACGTGGTACACGGCGCCGGCGCGCTCGAGGTGACGCGGCCGGACGGCAGCCGCAGCGAGGCCCAGCTCGTCGGCGAAGACCCGGGCACCGATCTCGCCGTGCTGCGCATCGGTGCCAGCCAGGCGCTGCCGCATCTGGAGCTGGGCGACTCGGCCCGGCTGCGCGTGGGGCAGATCGCCATCGCCATCGGCAACCCGCTCGGCTTTGCCCACACCGTCACCAGCGGCATCGTGTCCGCGCTGGGGCGCAGCCTGCGTTCGAACACCGGGCGCATGATCGACAACGTGATCCAGACGGACGCCGCGCTCAACCCCGGCAACTCCGGCGGGCCGCTGCTCGACACGCGGGGCCGGGTCATCGGCATCAACACGGCCATCATCCCCGGCGCGCAGGCGATCTGCTTCGCGGTGGCGGTGAACTCGGCCAAGTGGGTGATCCCGCAGCTCTTTGCGCACGGGCGGGTACGGCGTTCGTACATCGGCCTCTCGGGCAGCACGGTGCCGGTGTCGCGCCGCGTGGCCCGGTTCCTCGACATCACGCAGGACAGTGCGGTACGCATCTCCGACGTGCAGGCCGGATCGCCGGCGGCGAACGGCGGCCTGAAGACCGACGACCTCGTCGTGGGCATCGATGGCGCCCCGGTGCGCACCGTCGACGACCTGCAGCGCCTGCTGGACGAGTCGCGCATCGGCAAGCTGTGCGTGCTGAAGCTGCTGCGCGGCGGGCAGAAGCTGCACCTGACCGTGTTTCCGCTGGAGGCGCGCGGCTAAAGCAGCGTGTCGCGCCGGTCCGCCGTTCGTTGGCGGACATGAATGAAAAGTGAATGGGCCATCTGCTGCAATGCCGCGATGTCCATTGCCAACCTGCGTGCCTCCGCACGTACCCCGCCGGTACGCCACGGCGCGCGCCGTACCGAGGCGCGCAGCTTGATCCTGCGGGCGACCCGGGATGCATCGCCCCGGCCGCTGACCGCCAAGGAGATCGCGCGCAGCCTGTTGCAGGCCGGCTGGCCTGTGGGCGTGCAGACGGTCTACCGGGCGGCGCAGGCGCTGACCGGCGAGGGCCTGCTGTGGCAGCAGCGTGACGACACCGGCACGCTGCGCTGGCAGTCGCCGCCGGAGGCGCAGGACCCGATCCTGCGCGTGACCTGCAGCCGTTGCGGACGCAGCCTCACCTTCGTCGATCTCGACCTGACCGATCGCCTGGCCGAAGCGGCGCGCCGCGCCGGTTTCCCCGCGGGCGGCGGTGCCGTCAGCATCCAGCTGACCTGCGATGGCGAGCACGGTTGCGCGCCGCTCGCAGGCGTTCCGGCCGCGCCCGACTGAGCGCCATCGCCTGCATCCGTTTCGGTGTCGGTGTGTGCAGGCCTTGCGTTCAGCCGGCCGG
The DNA here is from genome assembly GCA_965279475.1 of Pseudorhodoferax sp. Lineage (GTDB taxonomy): Bacteria > Pseudomonadota > Gammaproteobacteria > Burkholderiales > Burkholderiaceae_C > Pseudorhodoferax. The sequence goes on along the minus strand of CBDIIA010000003.1, from coordinate 3,069,075 downwards.
CACCAGCACCAGCTGCGCTTCGAAACCCGTGGCCTGGCCCATCGGCGGTGAGCGCAGCACAAGTGTGCCCCCGTGTTTCTCGACGATGGTCGTGACGATCGACAGGCCCAGCCCGTAACCCGCGCCGCTCGACGACTTCCGGACGTGCCGGTGCGCTAGCACCTGCAGTTGGTCCGGCGCGACGCCCGGGCCCGCGTCGCGCACGGTCAGCATGGCCGGTGCCTGCACCTCGACCGTGACCATCGCCCCCTGGCTGTAGTGCAGCGCGTTCTCGATCAGGTTGCGCAGCGCGATGCCCAGCGTGTTGATGTCGCCCTTGGTCACCGCCGTCCCCTTGACGGCCGCGTGCAGCTGCAGCCGTTCGCCGACCCCGCCGCGCTCCTTGAACTCATCGACGACGATGCGCGCCAGCGTCGCCAGATCGACCGCCTCCTGCTGCAGGGTGGTGCCGGACTCGGCGCGCGACAGCTGCAGCAGCTTCTCGGTGCGCCGGCCCAGCGAGCTCATCGCGTCGAGGGCGGCCTGCACGTCTTCGCGGGCCAGCCCGTGGTCGAGTGCGGTCTGCAGCCGCAGCCGTGCCGAGGCCAGCGGCGTGCGCAGTTCGTGCGCGGTGTTGGCGGCCAGTGCGCGCTCCACGTCGAGCGACAGCGCCAGGCGCTGCAGCAGATGGTTCACGTGCAGCACGACCGACTGCAGTTCGGAGGGCAGGCCGTCGATCTCGATCGGCCGCAGGTCGTGGCCGCTGCGGCCGGCGATCTCGCCCTCGATCAGCGAGACCATGCGCAACTGCTGGCGGGCGATGCGCCGCAGCAGGAACGCGAGCAGCGGCAGCACGGCGATCATCGGCACCACCAGGCCCACCAGCGTGCGGTTGACCGCGTTGCGCCGTTCCTCCAGCGGGTCGGCCAGTTGCAGGTACATCGGCTGGCGCGGGTGGCGCAACGTGTAGATGCGCAGGGGGCCGATGTTGGCGAATCCGGGCTGCAAGGGCACGCCGAAGGTGCGCGGCGGCGAAATGGCCGACCGCAGCAGCACGCGCCCTCCCTCTTCGAGCAGGTGGAAGTTGACCGCATCGTCGAGAAACAGCGGCGGTGACGCCACCCGTTCCGCGCCGTCGATCGGTGCCGCATACAGGTCGTGCAGCGCGATGTCGAACATGCGGTGCGAAACCTCGACCAGCTCGTCATCGAAGTTGCGGTTGATCTCATGGTCCACGTACCAGGTGACGGCCAGCACGCTGATCAGCCAGATCGCCCCCATCCACACGATGAGGGTGTTCGACATCCGCTCCGCCAGGCTGTTGCGCCGGGTCATGGAACGATGGCGTCCAGGTGCAGCCGGTAGCCCGAGCCGCGCAGGGTCTGGATCAGGTCCTTGCCGAGCTTGCGCCGCAGCCGGCTCACGAACACGTCCAGCGTGTTGCTGCCGACCTCGTCGCCCAGGCCGTAGATCGCGTTCTGCAGCACCTCGCGTGTGTGGATGCGGTCGGGCCGCTGGGCCATCACCCGCAGCAGCGCCCACTCCTTCGAGGTCAGCACCACCTGCGCGCCGTTCCTGCGGACCATCTCCTGCGTGAAGTCGATGACCACTTGGCCCAGCCGCAGCAACTGCGGATCGCCCTGCCGCGACAGGCGGCGCTGGATGGCCCGCAGCCGGGCCAGCAGCTCTTCGGGATCGTAGGGTTTGACGAGGTAGTCGTCCGCGCCGGCGTCCAGGCCGCGAATGCGGTCGCTCACCTGGTCACGCGCCGTCAGCACGATGGTCACCGGTTTGTCCGCCTGCGCATTCAGGGTATGCAGCAGCGACAAGCCTTCACCGTCGGGCAGGTGCAGGTCCAGCAGCACGGCGGCGTAGGCATGCTGGCCGACGGCCGTGCGCGCGGCATCCAGCGTGCCGACGCTGTCCACTGCAAACGACTTGGCGCGCAGGTAGGCGCAGACGGCCTGCGCCAGCGAGGCATCGTCTTCAACGACCAGAATGCGCACGCAGCGTCCTGAAGAGGAGGGGGCAGCGCGGATGCGTTCGCGCATGCGGCAGCGGATGCAGGGGGCTCGGCTCGGCCACGTCAGGGTTGGGCATGCGCCGATTCTGCCGTGAGAAAGCCGTGCCATCCTGCGTGGCGGATGCGGGCCGCACGGCATGCGCCCCCTAAACTCGACGATTCGAAGCGACCCCTCCAGAAGCCAGATGAATCTTTCGACCCGGCAGCTGCGCGCTTTCGTCGCGGCGGCGACCCACCAGAACTTCACGAAGGCCGCGGCCGAGATCTTCCTGTCGCAGCCGGCGTTCAGTGCGCTGGTGAAGTCGCTGGAGCAGGAACTCGGCGCACAGCTGTTCGTGCGCAACGCGCGCAACGTCGAACTCACCGCCTTCGGCAAACTGTTCGATGCGTTCGCCAGGCGCTCGCTGTACGAGACCGACACGGCGCTGCAGGATCTGCAGGACTACGTGACCGGGCGCGTCGGCAAGGTGCGGGTGGCGGCGCTGCCGTCGATCGCCGCCAACTGGCTGCCCCCGGTGTTCGAGCGCTTCCGGGTCGACTTCCCAGGCGTCAGCATCGGGCTGCGCGACGGCATGTCGCAGCAGTGCATCACGCTGCTGGAGCAGGGCGAGATCGATTTCGCGCTGGCCACGAGCAATCACCATTCGGTCGAACTCGCCAGCGAGTGGTTGTGGACCGACCGCTTCCACCTGGTCTGCCCGGCCGCGCATCCGCTGGCGCGGCGCAAGACCGTCTCGATCGACGACATCCTGCCGTACCCGTTCGTCAACTTCGTGCCGATCAGCAGCGTGCGGCAGAGCCTGGACGCGGCCTTCGGCAAACGGAAGGTGAACACCGTGCTCGAGGTGGAGCACCTGGCCACGGTCAGCGCGATGGTCGAACGCGGCATCGGTGTCACGGTCGTGCCGTCGCTCACGCTCTACCAGTTCGACCGGGCGACGCTCGCGGTGCGCCCTGTCAGGGACACGGGCCTGACGCGCGACATCTGCATCCTGCGCCGCAGGAACCGCGACCTGTCGCTGCCCGCGCAGGCGCTGCACGATCTCGTGCGGGAGAAGGTGTCGGCGCTGCCGCCGCGGGCCGTGGTGCGCCGGTCCGCTTGATACGACCGCGCTGTCGCCTTCCCTGGTTGGCCTTGTCCTCACCGTGCGCTAAGTGGCCGCCTTCCACACCGCCTCCGCCAGCGCGTGCAGGCGCCGCTTGGGCCGGTACAGCCGCACCTCGAAGCGCACCTCCATGCGCCGATCGCCAGCCAGGGCGAGCAGGCCGCTCCTGCAATCGGCCTGCACCATCGACCAGGGCAGCCAGCCGACGCCGAGGCCCTTCAGCGCGTACTCGCGCAGCGCGTCCGCCGAGTCGCATTCGATCTTGCGCACGATGTGGGGCACCAGCGGGTTCTGCGCCAGATAGTCTTCCACGAGCCGGCTGAGGGCCAGGCTGTGGCCGTACGCCAGCAGCGGCACGGGCTTGTGGGGCCCGATCGCATGGACCGGCTTGCCGCCGGCGGTGGCGCGCGAGACGGGGACGAGCTTGTCGGCATTGGCCGTGGCGAACTGGAACTGCCTGCCGTCCAGCCGCACGGTGAGCACGGGGTGGTGGTAGCCGAGCGTGAAATCGGCCTCGTTGCGTTCCAGCATGCGCACCGATTCCTCGAAGCTGCAGGTGGCGATGCGCACCTGTGCATCGCGCAGCACCGGCTGCAGCCGCACCAGCATGTCCGCCAGCACGGTGCGTGCGAGCGTGCGCCCGGTGGCGATGGTGACCGTGCGGCCCTGGCGGCCGACCTCGCCCAGCATCTCGATCCTGGAGCTTTGCAGGCCGCGCACCGTCTGCGTGGCGGTTTCGAGAAACAGCTTGCCTGCCGGGGTCAGCCGCACCGGGCTCTTGCCGTGCTCGATCAGCGGCGTGCCGGCCCAGGCTTCCAGCGCCTGGATGCGGCGGCCGAAGGCGGGGTGCGTCACGTTGCGCAATTCCGCCGCGCGGCTCAGGCTCGCCGTCTCGGCCAGCGCCATGAAATCCTCCAGCCATTTCATCTGCATGGGGTGCGACCTGTTGGTGTGAATAGCACAGGATTGTGCCTAGACGGCACAGGCACAGCCGCAGGCCGACCGCAACATCGAACGGTCTGCAACTCATCGACACGAAGACCATGGCCCTGTTCTCTCCATCCCGATCGCGGGTGCTCCTGATGTCCCTCTGCCTCGCGCTGCCCGGAGCAGCCGCGTGGGCCCAGTCTGCATCGTCATCGACCGCAGCACCGGCGGCGTGGCCGCAGCGACCCATCACGCTGGTGGTCGGCTACCCGCCCGGCGGCAGCACCGACCTGGTAGCGCGCACGCTCGCGCAGGACATCGCCAAGCGGCTGGGGCAGCCCGTCGTCATCGAGAACCTGGGCGGTGCCGGCGGCTCCATCGGTGCGCAGAAGGTGGCCTCGGCAGCGCCCGACGGCTACACCCTGCTGGTCGGCGCCAACAACGAGATCGCGATCAACGCGCTCGTGAAGAAGTCGGTGAAGTACACGCTGAAGAACTTCACGCCGATCGGCTTGCTGGGCTCGCAGCCGCTGGTGCTGACCACGTCCGCAAGCTCCGGCATCAAGACGGCGGCCGACTTTCTGCAGGCGGCCAAGGCGCGGCCCGGGCACTATGCGTATGGCAGCTCCGGGGTCGGTACCGCGCTGCATGTGGCGGGCGAGATGGTCAAGGAGAACAGCGGCGTGTTCCTGACCCACATCCCCTACCGCGGCACCGCGCCGCTGACCACCGACCTGATTGGCGGCACGCTGGACTACGGCATCTACGTGCTCTCCAGCGCGCTGCCCTTGATCCGGACGGGCAAGCTGACCGCGTTGGGCACGACCGAGCGTGAACGCTCGGCCGTCACGCCCGATGTGCCGGCCCTGGCCGAGACACCGGCCTTGCGCCAGGTCGACATCGGCGTCTGGTTCGCGCTGATGGGGCCTGCGGGTCTGCCGGAGCCGGTGCTGTCCCGGCTGAAGCAGGCGTTGGCAGAGACCCTGCGCGCCGGCGACTACCGCAAGACGATGGAGATGGCGGGCTCGGTCGTGCCCACGGTCCAGCCCGATCTTGGACGCTTCCTCACCGACGAGACCGAGAAGTACCGGCGCATCGTGCAGTTCGCCAAGATCCAGGACGAGTGATGCAGGCCATGATGCGAACCGGCATGGCCGGTGAACTGGGCCTGCCGCTGGCCGCCCAGCTGGTGGCCACGCGGCGCGATCTGCACCGGCATGCCGAGCCCGGCTGGTGCGAGTTCCGAACCAGCGCCAAGGTCGTCGCCACGCTGCAGGCTTTGGGCTGGAACGTGCGCTTCGGTGCGGCTGTCGTCGACGCGCGGGCAAGGCTTGGGCTGCCGCCGGCCGAGACCATCGACCGGTACTTTGCGCAGGCGATCGCCTCCGGCGCCGATGCCGCCGTGCTCGACGCGATGCGGGGCGGACTGACGGGCGCCGTCGCCTCGCTGCACGCCGATGTGCCCGGGCCCGTCGTCGCGCTTCGCTTCGACATCGACGCCAACTGGGGCCCCGAGGCCGGCACGCCCGGCCATCTGCCGGCACGCGCGGGCTTCGCGTCGCTCAACGCGGGTGTGCACCACAACTGCGGCCACGACGGGCACACCGCCGTGGGCCTGGCCGTCGCACGCATGCTGGTCGATGCCGGCCTGCCCCGGCGCGGCGAGCTGCGCCTGATCTTCCAGCCGGCCGAAGAGGGCTTGCGGGGCGCGAACGCGATGGTGGCGGCCGGCGTGCTGGACGGGGTCGACCTGCTGTTCGGCTTCCATCTGGGCGTGCAGTCGCTGGCGCTGGGCGAGGTGGTCGCGGGCTACCGCAACATCCTCGCCAGCGTGAAGCTGGACGTGGCTTTCCATGGCCGCAATGCCCATGCCGCGATTTCGCCGCACGTGGGGCAGAACGCCTTGCTCGCGGCCTGTGTGGCGGTGCAGAACCTGCTGGCGCTGCCGCGCCATGGCGACGGCGAAACGCGGGTCAACGTCGGCCTGCTGTCCGGCGGCGAATCGCGCAACGCGATTCCGGCCAGGGCACAGATGTCCGCCGAACTGCGGGCCGACACCACGGAGATCCTGGAGCACATGGCGCAGCGTGCCGACCGCATCGTGTACGGCGCCGCCAGCATGCAGGGCGTCGAGGCGGTGGTCGAGAAGGTGGGCGGCTCCTGCGCGGCCAGCAGCGACCCGGAGATGGTGGCGCTGGTGACCGACGCGGCCCGGTCGCTGCCCGCCGTCCGTTCGGTGCGCGGCGTGGTCGATTTCAAGGGCAGCGACGATGCTGCGGCCATGATGCATGCGGTGCAGCAGCGGGGCGGCAAGGCCGTGTACTTCGGGCTGGGCACCGCGCTTGCAGAGGTGCACCACCACCCGAACTTCGACTTCGACGAAGCCGTGCTCGGGATCGGCGCCGACCTGCTGCTGGAGGCGGTGCGCCGCTCCGGCGTGGCCTGAACCGGCCATTGCGCCGGCGCCCGCGCGGCTTCAGCTGGCGACGATGCCGGCGTTGCGCACCACCTCACCCAGGCGTTTGGTTTCACCGTCGATGAAGGCCGCGAACTCCTTGCCGGCCAGGGGCCGCGGGATGCAGCCGCTGTCGGCGATGCGGGCTGCTACGGCCGGGTCGCGCACGGCGGCCAGCGCTTCGCGTTCCAGCAGTGCCTTGCGGGCCTCGGGCACGTTGGCCGGCAGCAGCAGGCCGAACCAGCCGACGCTCACCAGGTCGACACCCGCCTCGCGCAGCGTCGGTACGGTGGCAAAGGCCGACACGCGCACATCGCTGGTCACGGCGAGCGCCTTGACCTTGTTGCCACGCGCGAGGCCGGCGGCGGCGGAGATGGTCTGGAACATCACGTCGACCCGGCCGGCCATCAGGTCGGCATTGGCCGTGCCGGTCTCCTTGTACGGCACGTGCACCATGTCGAGTTTGGTCGCGCTGTTGAACTGCGCGCCCGCCAAGTGCAGCGAGGTACCGTTGCCGATGGACGCGAAGTTCACCTTGCCCGGCCGGGCCTTTGCGTAGGCGATGAACTCGGCGACGGTGTTGGCCGGCGAGTCGGCCGGCACGATCATCAGGTTGGGCACCGTGGCGATCAGCGCGATCGGCTCGAAATCGCGCTCGGGGTCGAAGGGCAGGGTGCGGAACAGGAAGCGGTTGACGGAAAAAGGCACACCGGTCAGCAGCAGCGTGTAGCCCTCACGATCGCCCTGCGCGGCCGCCTGCGTGCCAATGTTGCCGCCGGCGCCTGTGCGGTTGTCCACCGTGATCTGCTGGCCCAGCGACCGGGCCATGCGTTCGCCGACCGCGCGGCCGAGGAAGTCCGCCGCACCCGCAGCTGGAAAGGGCACGATCATGCGTAGCGGCTTCGAAGGGTAGGCCTCCTGGGCTCGCAGTAGTGCGGGCGCGGTGAGAGCGGCGGCGCCAGCGGCGAGGATCGAACGGCGGGTACACGGATGCATGGAGGTCCTTGGGTGACCGTCGCCGGAATCGGCAACGGCTTTGCAAGGAAATCAGCAAGAACCATGCCTCGCGGCCACACAGCAAAAAGCACCGGCCCCTCGATGGGGCCGGTGCCTGGTCGTTCAGTCGTCAGACCGCCGGCGGGTCGGTCTCGCGTTCCGGATGGCGATGGCGGCCTACGGCTTCAATGAACAGCTGCGTCGCCTCCGCGGTGTCGGCGATATGGGACAACACCCCCGGATCGGCCGCGCCCGACGGTAACGCGGCACGCACACCCGACATCGCCAGCAGCGCTTCCCCGGACCCCAGCGCCAGAATCGTCTTGCAATGCCGGTACTGGTTGCCGATGAACTCGACGCTATGGCCCAGCTGTGCCAGCACCGCATTGCCGTCTTCGCCATCCGCCACCACCACCGCATCGAACAGCACCGAAGGCGAGTTCTCGAACGTGCCATTGGCCTGCAGATCGGTGCCGTCCGACGTCTTGACCCGGCCGAGCCGCGGCGCGATCAGCTGCGGCACGGCGCCGGCATCGAGCAGTGCGGTTTGTACTGCCACGACCGATGCGCCCACGATGCCGTCGGCGACCAGGATCGCGATCTTGCGGGTCCGGATGTTGCCGTCGCCGGGGCGTGCCATCAGCGACAACGCGGGCGACGCCGCCACCTCAGGCGCCGCCGGTGTGGCGAGCGCGCGCGGCATCGGTGCGGGCACATCCATGCCCAGGCCGTCCGCCACCGCGAAGGCCAGTTCGTCGGACACGTTGGCCAGCGAGGACAGCATGCGTTCGCGGATGGCCGGTACCGTCAGCTTGCTGAGCTCGAAGCGGAAGCCGCCGATGATGTGCGCCTTCTCGACCTCGGTCTGGCTGTCGAAGAACAACGTGGCCTGCGTGTAGTGGTCGGCGAACTTTTCGGGCTTGCCGCGCACCTTGTCTTCGCGCACGGGTTCGGGGAACGACACGAAACCTTTGCTGCCTGCCTGGAATGGGCAGCCGCCGGCGAGCGAGTTGGGCTCGTAAGCCACGCGGCCGCGGTGGATGGCCTGGCGGTGCAGGCCGTCGCGCTGGTTGTTGGCCACCGGCGCGATCGGCGCGTTGATCGGGATCTCGTGGAAATTAGGCCCGCCGAGCCGCGTCAGCTGCGTGTCCACATACGAGTGGATACGACCGGCCAGCAAGGGATCGTTGCTGAAGTCGATGCCCGGCACCACATGCGCGGTACAGAACGCCACCTGCTCGGTCTCGCTGAAAAAATTGTCCGGGTTGCGGTTCAGCACCATGCGGCCCACGGGCGTCAGCGGCACCAGTTCCTCGGGGATCAGCTTGGTCGCATCGAGCACGTCGAAGCTGAACGCATCGGCCTGCTCTTCGGTGAACAGCTGGAACGACAGCTCCCATTCGGGGTACTCGCCGGCCTCGATGGCTTCCCACAGGTCACGGCGATGGAAGTCCGGGTCCGCGCCGGAGATCTTGACCGCTTCGTCCCATACCAGCGAATGGGTGCCGAGCTTGGGCGTCCAGTGGAACTTGACGAAGGTCGACTTGCCCTGTGCATTGACCAGCCGGAAGGTGTGCACGCCAAAGCCCTGCATCATCCGGTAGCTGCGCGGGATGCCGCGGTCGGACATCACCCACATCAGCATGTGGGTCGACTCGGGCATCAGCGACACGAAGTCCCAGAACGTGTCGTGCGCCGACGCGGCTTGCGGCATCGCGTTGTGCGGCTCGGGCTTGACCGCATGGATCAGGTCGGGAAACTTCATCGCGTCCTGGATGAAGAACACCGGGATGTTGTTGCCGACCAGGTCCCAGTTGCCTTCGTCGGTGTAGAACTTCACCGCGAAGCCCCGCGCGTCGCGTGCGGTGTCGGTGGACCCGCGCTCGCCCGCCACGGTGGAGAAGCGCACGAACACCGGGGTCTGCTTGCCGGCTTCGGCGAACGGCGCTGCCCGCGTGTGCTCGGCCATCGACCCATACGCCTCGAAGAAGCCGTGCGCCGCAGAGCCGCGAGCGTGCACGATGCGTTCGGGAATGCGCTCGTGGTCGAAATGCGTGAGTTTCTCGCGCAGGATGAAGTCTTCGAGCAAGGCCGGGCCACGCAGTCCGGCCTTCAGCGAATGCTGGTTGTCCGCGATCGGAACGCCCTGGTTGGTGGTGAGTACCTGGCCGGAGCCATCGGCCCGCACCCGGTCCAAGGTGCCGATGGTGGCGTTGACGCCAACCGGGCTGGTGCCACCGCCCGTCTTGGCCGACGCATTCGCCTCGGTCAAGGTGCTGGCGGTGACCGCCGGGGTGGCCGGCTCCACGGTCTGGCCGGTGGGGGGCTGCGTCGCGTCCGCGGGTGCGTACTCGGATCCCTTGGCGGCATTGAACGGGATGGCGGCGACCAGCGCCTGGGTCTGCGCAGCCTGCTCGGCCTGCGGGTCGCCCCCGGGATTGCCGATGGGCGCGGAAGGCCGGTTGCCTGTGCTCTTGGCGGCGGCCTTGGCAGCAGCGGAACCCTTGGTCGAAGGGGGAGTGGTTTTCGTCATGCAACACCTCGAGTGAACGCGGTCGTCAACCGCGTGCTGAACAGCGGAGAAGTCACCTGACTTCCCTGCACCAGATGGGCTGGCGTTCAGGTCTCGAAGCGTTCGGCTTCGGCCAAAAGGTTTCCGGCAACAGCGCCGGTTGACCGATCGTCTGGTGTGGGCGGTGGACCCTGCATCGGACGCGTTCCGACGCGCTCGTAGGACAGCGCGCCATTGCGGGGATGCGGGGATGCGGGGATGCGGGCAGGCGGTGCCAGCCAGGTCGTCGCAGCGAGAAACCGCCGCTGCGGCAAGGTCAGCCGAGTGCGGTCTGCGCTGCGGCCATGTCCGCTTGATCGGCAGCTTGCAGTTCGAGCAGCCAGGTCCTGAAGCGGTCGAGCGTCGCAAGCTGGCCGCGGCCCTCGGGATAGCAGAACCAGTAGCCGAGATCGCTGGTGTAGCCGCCCTGGGGCAGCGGTTCACTGACCAGGCCGGCGGCGATCTCGTCGTGCACCAGGCAGCGCGGCACCAGCGCCACGCCCATGCCGGCCATCACGGCGCGGATCATCGTCTGGAACTGGTCGAACTGCGGCCCCGCCAACGGGTCGATGCCGGCAACGCCGTGCGCCTCGCTCCAGCGCAGCCAGGCGTCCGGCACGCTCACATGGCGCAGCAGCGTGCTGTGCCGCACATCCTGCGGCTGGCGGATGGCGCTGGCCGCCGTGTCGCTGCGCGGGGCGATCAGCGCCACCGGGTTGCCGGCCAGGTAGTGGGCACGGGCGCCAGGCCAGTGGCCGTCGCCGAACAGGATCGAGCAATCGAGCTCCGGTCGCGCGAAGTCGTAGCCGTGCACATACGGCACGAAGTGCAGCGTGATCTGCGGATGCCGCTGCTGGAACTGCGGCAGCCGCGGGATCAGCCACTTCGCGCCGAAGGTCGGCAACGTCGACAGGTGCAGCGCACCGCCGCCGTCACCGCTGGTGATCAGCTCCAGCGTCGCGGCTTCGAGCCTTGCGAGCACCGCGCCCACGGCCTTCTCGTAACGCTCACCGGCCGGTGTCAGCGCCAGCCGCTTGCGGCTGCGCTCGAACAGCGCGATGCCGACCCAGCGCTCCAGTTCCTGCACCTGCTTGCTGACCGCGCTCTGGGTCAGGTGCAGCGCCTCCGCCGCGCGCGACACGCCGCCGAAACGCGCCACGGTGCAGAAGGCGCGCAGCAGATGCAGCGGCGGGTTCAGTCGGCGCAGGGACATCGCGTGGGGTGGGCGTGGAGGCGATCAAGACATTCCTGATTGGAATATTAGCAGGCACGGCGATTGCTTTTTTCAGGGCATCATTCCTCACGCAGTCTCGCTCTGCCTCACTTGAAAGAAACCCATGCAACGCCGCCATCTCCTTGCCTTGCTCGCCGCATCTTCTGTCGCTCCTGGAATGTCCTTCGCGCAGGACAAACCGATCCGCCTCGTCGTCCCGTTCCCACCCGGCGGCGCCACCGACATCACCGCCCGCGTGTTGCAGGAGCCGCTGCAACGCATCCTGAAGCAGCCGGTGCTGATCGACAACCGCGCCGGCGCCGGTGGCTCCATCGGCATGGCCGAAGTGGCCAAGGCCGCAGGCGACGGCCTGACCTTCGGCGTGGCCACCGTGTCCACACACGGCGTGAATCCGGCGGTGTTCTCGAAGCTGCCTTACGACCCGATCAAGGACTTCGTCGGCGTGACCGAGATCGTCAAGGCGCCGGGCGTGATCGTCGTCAACCCGCAGCAGTTGCCGGTGAAGGACTTTGCCGAACTGGTGAAGTACCTGAAGGCCAACCCCGGCAAGGTGTCGTACGCGACGCCGGGCAACGGCACCATCGGCCACATGTGGGGCGAGCTGTTCAAGAGCAGCACCGGTACGTCGATGGTGCACATTCCCTACCGCGGTGCGGGCCCGGCGCTGAACGATGTGCTGGGCGGCGTGGTGTCGGTGTACTTCGACCAGGTGGCGTCGTCGCTGCCCTACGTGAAGACCGGCAAGCTGCGGGCGCTGGCCGTGTCCTGGCCGCAGCGGCTCGACGTGCTGCCCGAGGTGCCGACCTATGCCGAACTCAAGTACCCCGCAAACAACGATCCCTCGTGGTTCGGCCTGGTGGCGCCCGCCGGCACGCCGGCCCCGCTGGTGCTGCGCCTGCAGCAGGCCGTGGCGGCAGCTCTGAAGGAACCCGCGGTGCGCGACCGCCTGGCCGGCCAGGGCCTGTACGCGTCTGGCAACACGCCGGCCGAGTTCTCGCAGCAGGTGGTGCACGAGATCGACAAGATGAAGAAAGTGGCTGCCTATGCCAAGATCAGCCTCGACTGACCCCGAAGGCGCGCCGGCCGCGGATGGCCCGATGCTCACCCATGTGGACGGCCGCACGCCGCTGGTGCTTGATTCGCCGCACAGCGGCACCCGCTACCCGGAAGACTTCCGGTCGGTCTGCGACCTGGCCACGCTGCGGCGGGCCGAAGACACCCATGTCGAGAAGCTCTACGGGTTTGCCCCGGCACTCGGCGTGGCCTGGGTCGAGGCACATTTCCCGCGCAGCTATCTCGACGCGAACCGCGACCTGACCGAGATCGACGCCAGCATGTTCGACGGCCCCTGGACCGGCCCCGTCAGCACCGACCCGGTGGTGCTGCAGAAGGTGCGGCTGGGCAAGGGGCTGATCTGGAAATTCACCGACGAAGGCCTGCCGCTGTACGACCGCCTGCTCGGCGTGGCCGAGGTCGAGGCCCGCATCGCGCGCTGTTGGCGGCCCTACCACGCGGCGGTGCGGCAGGCGATCGACGCGGCCCATGCGCGCCACGGCTACAGCCTGCACATCAACTGCCATTCGATGCCGGCCGTGGCCGGCAGCCACGCGACGCTGCACCCGGGCCTGCGGCATGCCGACTTCGTGATCGGCGACCGCGACGGCAGCACCGCCGATGCCGCGCTGTCGCAGCAGGTCTGCGACTTCCTGCGCGGGCGCGGCTACAGCGTCGACTACAACCACCCGTACAAGGGCGTCGAGCTGGTGCGCCGCTACGGCGATCCGGCCCGGCACCGGCACAGCATCCAGGTGGAGATCAACCGCAGGCTCTACATGGATGAGCAGACGCTGGCGCTCGACCCCGCCGGCTTCGCCGCGCTGCGGCTGGATCTGCGCGGCATGGTCGATCTGCTGCTGGCAACCGACCCGCGCTGACATCGGCGTCGGCAAGGTCCTGTCATGGTGGTCGACTTCGGCTGCCGTGAACACTAGAATTTCCGGCTACATGGACCGCCAGGAGAGAGGCATGTTGACCCTCGCACTGATTTCGACCGTGGCACTGCTGGTCTGGATGGGGTTCTTCATGATGGGCTCGCTGCCCCTGATCGTGCTCAAGCACGACACCCCGCAGGACGCACGTTTCATCCGAGGCCTGTTCAACGTGTACTACGCCGCTATCACCACCACGGCAGCCGTGGGCGCGCTGAGTTATGGGCTGGCCGGCCGCATGGGCATTGCCCTGGCCTTCGGCTGCATGGCCGGCTTGGGCCTGGTTGGCCGCCACGGCATCGTCGCCCGCATGGACCGCCTGCGCCACACGATGACCGCCGACGACACGGCCGCCATCCGCCAGTTCCGTCGGCTCCACATCACCGGCATGCTGGTCAACGTGCTGCTGATCGCCGTGTATTGCGTCGGCATGGTGCGGGTGTCGATTGCGGAGCGGGCGGGGGGCCATGCTGGCGCTGGTTGGGCCGTGCATGCCGAAGGGCGGGCAGCCTGGGCTCCCGGGTTGCCGCAGCACGTGGCCTTGGCGTGCCTCCCCGCCGCGGTGCGGATGAGCGATCTCCAATGATCCCGCGGTGGACCGCCGCTTCCCTTCGACGACCTACTGCCTGTCGCCATGGAAGGGCGACGTGTGGTCCACCTACCGATCCACCGATCGCCAGGCGGCGACCGCCACCGTCGATGGGAATTTGAGTGAGTCCATCTTCTACGCGATGGGGGCGGTCATCCTTCTTGCGGTATCTGCGGGTCTCGGTTGGGCTAGCCGCGATCCGTTGGAATGACTGTCTGGATTGACCTGCGGGTTTCTGGCTGGCCCGTTGAAGCCTTTCGTTTCGCTCCATTGCAGTCGCTCAAAAAATGACTACGACGACCTCGATTTCTTCACCATCACATCCAGTTCGGCCTGCACCTTGGCCAGCGGCGTACTCCAGTCCCCGGCCCTTTCCTGTCGGAAAAGCCTCGCGGTGGGATACCACGGCGAATCGTTGCGCTCCAGCAACCAGCGCCAATCGGGAAGGTGGGGTAGGAGGATCCACACGGGCTTGCCGAGCGCGCCTGCGAGATGCGCGACGCTGGTGTCGACGGTGATGATCAGGTCGAGCGCTTCCATCAACGCGGCCGTATCAGCAAAATCGCGAAGCTCCTTTCCTAGGTCCACCAATCCGGGCCACTGGTTCAGTGCAGCGCGATCGTCAACGCGTATCTCGGGCTGCAGGGCGAAGAAGTGGCAACCGTCGACTGCGATGGAATGAAAGGACTCCAGTGAGATGGACCGGTTGCGGTCATTCTCGTGGGCGGGATTGCCAGACCAAGTGATGCCGACGCGCGGGCTACGCAGGTCGAGCCGTTCGCGCCATCGGGCAACGGCACGCGCATCGGGGCGAACATAGGGCACAGCAGCAGGCAAGGTCGCCAGCGTGATACCGAGCACCAACGGCAGGCTCATGAGTGGCAGCTGGAAATCCATGGCGGGGAGCGGCGCGTCTTCATCGACCAGAGTGCAATTGGCCGGAAGGCTGTCCGCGACCAGAGGGATCAGTTGAGGGGGAACATGCAGCAGCACCGTGCCCGCCTTTCGCGCGACTTCGGGCACGAAACGGATGAACTGCAGGCTATCCCCGAAACCTTGCTCGGCATGCAGAAAGATCGTACGGCCTCCGAGCAGTTCACCTTGCCAGCGTGGCTGTGGCAGTTGTACCACCTTACGCGAGTAGATCGGGTGACGTAGCCGCCATTCGTGTTCTGTCCAGCCAGTGGTGAAGTCGCCAAGCAATAGCGACGCCATCGAAAGCGCCCAGTGCAGCTCGACATCGTCAGGAAGATGCCGCAGTGCTTCGCGGGCCGCAGCCACCGCCTCTTGCGGGCGCAAGCTTTCGATCAACAACGAAGTCTTGCGCAAGGCGGCTTCGGCAGAAACGGGGTCATCGCGCAGCGTTGCATCGAGCTGCGCGAGCTGGTCTGCCACGTAGGAGGTCCGTTGCCGTGACCACGCCGCGGCTTCGCCATGACGGCCCAGCCGGTGCAGTAGGAGAATCGTGTCCGCCAAAGGTTCGATGAATCCGGGCTTTCGGCGTGCCGCGGCTTCAAACGCGGCCACAGCCCGCTCGAACTCGCCCATCGCCAGCTGTGCGCGGCCCAGCAAGTACTGGGCCTCGTGGGCAAAGTCGTCGCCCGGACGCTCAAGTGCCAGAGCCTCGCGCATCCGCGCGGCTGCACCCTCGAACCTCGATTGCTCCATCAGCACGAAGCCATGGTTCAGGCGTGCCAGCGGATCAGCGGGCTCGGCGTCTATGGCCTGCTGGTAGCAACGCGCCGCCTCGTCGACCAGGCCCGCCGCCAATGCAGCGTTGCCTCGCGCGCGCCAGTCGATGCGTGCAGGCGCTGGCGTTGCATCCGACGCGTCCGTGGATTTGCGAAATCGTGCGAGCTTGTCTTGCAGCCATCCCATGCGCGGTGATTATGGGGCCGCTACTGTATTGGGCTCTTGGCGCAACTACAGGTGGCCAATTTCGCGCGAATGCGTCGCGAGAAGGCGCATTCGTCCTTCGATTCACTTCGCCAGAATCCAACCCGCGATCTGCGCCACCACATCCCGCTCGATCCCGTTGAAGCCGTGGTAGGCGAACGCCTCGCAGGGGTCGCCCTTGTTCTCGCCGCCCTTGAACGACAGCAGCTGGCGCCGGGGCACTTGGTCGAGCCTGGCCATCAGCGCGGGCACTTGCGCATAGGCGCAGTGTGCGCAGCCGTCCTGTTCGTGGTGAACCACGAGCACCGGCACGTGGATCTTCGCCAGCGGCATCGCCGGGACGGGGCGGCCCTTGTCGTCGGTGAGGATGGTGGAGGTCAGTACGATGCCGTCCGGCCCCTCGAGCCCGGCCAGCTCGGTCGCCAGGTAGCCGACCGACTGGGTGCCACGGCTGGTGCCCACCATCCACACGGGCACTTTCGCCGTTCCGCGCACCCAGCCGATGACCGCGCGGGTGTCGGCGGCGTGGTCCGGCCGTTGGCGGAACCCTTGCAGGAAGGGCGGCTTCTGCCGGTCCGACGGCGCATCAAGGATCACCACCAATAGCCCTTGCTCGGCGAACTGCTGGCGCGTGCGCACGAGGAAGTTGCCCTCACCCCATTTCATCGAGCCGTTCGGAAAGATCTGCAGGCCGCCGTGCCCGCCGGCGAACAGCACGACCGCCGCCTTGGGCTCCGGCGGCGCCAGCACCAGCATGCGCTGCGTGACGCCGGGGCGCGTGGGGATGTCGACCACCTTCTGCATTGCCTGTGCGTTCGCCAGCAGCGAGCACACAAGCAGCAGCATGGCGCCCAGCAGCTGGAGGTAAGGCATGGACATGTCCTTGGGGTTAGGGCGTGAGGTCACGCCATTCGATCACATCCATCCCGAAAAAGCACGTTGACCACGGCGCCAAAAATATGATGACCATAATATTTTGAAGCTATGATGCAGCGATGGACGTACCCACCAGCAAGAAGCAGATCACCCACGACCGCATCGTCGATACCGCCGCACGGGCCATCCGCCGCGCCGGTTTCGGGGGCACGGGGGTGGCCGACATCATGAAGGAAGCCGGGCTCACGCATGGCGGCTTCTATGCGCATTTCGCGTCGCGCGACGCGCTTTTGTGCGAGGCCATCGAGCGAGCCGGCAAGGACAGTGCGGCCCTCATCGCCAAGAGCGCGGCGATCCGCCAGGCCCGCGGCGCGAGCCCTTGGCGGGCGTTCGTCGACAACTACCTGGCCGACCGCCATCTGCAGTCGTCGCAGAGCGGTTGCCCGGTCGCGGCGCTGGCGTCCGAGATGCCGCGGCAATCGCCCGCCGTGGCGCAGGCGGCCGTGCAGCGGGTGCGGGGCCTGGTGGCGATCGTGCAGGGCGCCTTGCCCGCCGATGCACCGCCGGGTACCGCGGCCGTCGTGGCCGGCCAGCTGGTCGGCGCGCTGCAGCTGGCACGCGTGTTCGGTGACAACGCCGAAGGCCGTGCTGTGCTCGCCGCCACACGCCGTTCGTTGATCGAGCGCCACGACACCGCGGGCGCCACGCCATGAGCACCGTGCTGCCCATCTCGCCGCCCGCAGCCCCGGCACAGGCCGACAGCGCCATGACGCCGCGCACGCGGCAGATGCTGCAGGCGCCGCTGCTGCCGACCTTGTTTCGCCTGGCCACGCCGAACGTCATCGGTCTGTTCGCGATGACCATCGTGATCGGCTACGACGGATTCATCCTCGGCATGCTCGGGCCGGACGCGCTGGCCGGCATCGCGCTGGTGTTCCCGCTGTCGATGCTGATGCTGCAGATGTCGGCCGGCGGCATCGGTGGCGCGGCCACGGCCGCCGTCGCACGGGCCCTGGGTGCCGGCCGCCACGACGACGCGCACCGGCTGGCGCAGCACGCCATGCTGATCGCGCTGGTGATGGCCGCGCTGTTCATGCTGGCCCTGCTCGGCTTCGGGCGCACGGTGTACGCGGCGATGGGCGGGCGCGGCGCACCGCTCGAAGCAGCGCTGGCCTATTCGAACCTGCTGTTCGGCGGCGCTGTCGTCATCTGGTCGACCAACGTGCTGGCGTCCGTGGTCCGGGGCGCGGGCAACATGCTGCTGCCGGCGCTGATGCTGCTGGCCACGGCGCTGATCCACCTGGTGCTGTGCCCCCTGCTGGTGTTCGGCTGGGGGCCGATCGCAGGCCTGGGCATCGCCGGCGCCGCGGTCAGCACGCTGTCGGCCAATGCGGTGGCCGCCGTCGTCATGCTGGGCTACCTGTTGCGCCGCGGTGCGGCGGTGCAGCTGCATGCCACGCCCTGGCGCCTGCGCATCGGTCTGCTGCGCGACATCCTGCGGGTGGGCATCCCCGCATCGCTGAGCCCGGTGATCAGCAACGGGTCGATCGCCGTTGCCACGGCCGTGGTGGGCAGTTATGGCATCGCCGCTCTGGCCGGCTACGGTGTGGCGGCGCGGCTCGAATACATCCTGGTGCCGATCGCGTTCGGCTTCGGCACGGCGCTCACCACGCTGGTGGCCACCAACATGGGCGCGGGCCAGCTGGCGCGGGCACTGCGCGTCACCTGGCTCGGCGGTGCCGTCGTGGCGGCGATCACCGGCACCATCGGCGTGGTCGCGGCCCTGGCGCCGGCGCTATGGATGAACCTGTTCACCGCAGATGCGCAGGTACGAGCTTTCGGCGCAAGTTATCTGCACATCGTCGGCGGCTTCTATGGCTTGTTCGGCCTGGGCCTGGCGCTGTTCTTTGCATCGCAGGGGGCAGGGCGCATGTTCTGGCCGCTGGCCGGCAGCGCGATGCGGCTCGTGCTGGTGGCCGTGGGCGGCTGGGTCTGCGTCAGCCTGCTGCAGGCGCCGGCCAGCGCGTTCTTTGCCGTGGTTGCGCTGAGCCTGGGCGTCTATGCGGCCACGATCGCCGGTGCCATCTGGTTCGGCCGGTGGACGAGCTGAGCGCGCACACCCAAAAATAGCCCCGTGCCGACAACGCGGCACAGGGCATGAATTGCCCGCAAGGGCAAGGAGACAAAAGTGTTCAGAGTGCGTTGGCCACCAGCGGCCGGCTGCCGGCCGTGGCCTTGTCGGCGAACAGCGGCTGCAGCGCGCGGTCGAGGCGTTTGACCAGCAGGTCGTCCGGCACATAACCGCCGGACGCGTGCGGCAGCAGGTGTGCATCGGCGGCAAACACGCCGTCGAGCACGTGGCGTGCACCCAGGGCCGACAGCACCGGCTTCAACGCATAGTCGAGCGCGAGCAGATGCGCCACGCTGCCACCGGTGGCCAGCGGCAGCACCGTCTTGCCGCGCAGCGCGTCGGTCGGCAGCAGATCCAGGAAGACCTTCAGCAGGCCGCTGTAGGCGGCCTTGTAGATCGGCGTGGCGATGATGACCAGGTCGGCTTCGGCCAGCTCGGCGATGGCCGCACTGATCGGCTCGGCCTTGGCGTCCGCATGCAGCAGCGCCTGTGCCGGAAGATCGCGCAGCACGATGACGCCGCTGCGGCGCGCGTGCGCCTCCAGGCGGGTTTGTGCCAGTTGCAGCAGCCAGGAGGAGCGGGAACGCAGCGACGGGCTGCCGGAGATGCTGACGATGTGCATGAACGTGACCCGGTCGGGCGGGGGAATGGTGTGACCGGGCGACGTTAGGGCAGTTGCTGACGGCGGACAACGACGGATTTCGAGTTTGCTTATGCGGTTCCGATCACCGAGGGCATCCCGATGCGTCCGATGCAACCGATCAGACTGCCCTTGGCGGGAATCGCAGCCGCACCGCGGTGCCCCCTGCATCGCTGCCTTCCAGGTGCACGCTCGCGCCGTGCAGCAGCGCGATCTCGCGGACGATGGCCAGGCCCAGTCCGGTGCCGTCGCCCACGGCATCACGTCCCCTGACGAAGCGGTTGAACACGGCCTCGTGTTCCGCCGGCGGGATGCCGGGGCCAGAGTCGCTGACCAGGATTGCCGGCGCCACGGCATCGATCGAAAGCGTCACGCGCCCACCCGTTGGCGTGTAGCGGATCGCGTTGTCCAGCAGGTTGCCGATCGCCTCGCTCAGCAGATCGGGCTGCACGCGCACCACCACGGCACCCGGGTCGGCCACAAGTTCGAGTTCGATATGCCGGGCCTGGGCTGCATCCAGGTAGCTCTCGCCGACTTGCCTGGCCAGCGCCACCAGGTCGACGTCGGCGATGTCGAGCCCGACGCGGTGCTCGGGATCGAGGCGGCTCAGCGCCAGCAGTTGCTGCACCAGGCGCGCCGTGCGCTGCGTGGTGTGGCCCAGCTCGGCCAGCACATCGCGCATGCGGCCGATGTCGTCGACGCTGGCGGCGCGCGCCAGCCCCAGTCGCAGGCCGGTGAGCGGCGTGCGCAACTGGTGGGCCACGGTGGCAGCGAACTGGCGTTCGCGCTCGAGCATCGCGCGCACGCGCTCGAGCAGGTCGTTCAAGGCGGACGCGAACGGCAGCAGCTCGCGCGGCACGTCGTCCATCGGGATCGGCTCCAGCGACACGTGCGAGCGTTCGTTCCAGCGCGCGGCGATGCGCTCGAGCGGGCCGATCGTGCGCCGCACCGTCATGCCGACGGTCAGCGCGGCCACGAACACCAGCGCGCCGATCGGCGCCATGGTCCACAGCAGGTCGCTGCGCGCACGCTGCCGCTTGATCGTGGTCTCGGCCACCAGCACGACCACGCCGGTCTCGCGGCCCTCCACCGCCACGCGTGCGGCACGCACCTCGCGCCCCTCCATCACCGCGTCGTAGGCCCGCCCGCCGTTGCCGTAACCATGGTCGCGTTCGCCGCCGGTCGGCAGCC
Organism: Pseudorhodoferax sp.; assembly: GCA_965279475.1. Lineage (GTDB taxonomy): Bacteria > Pseudomonadota > Gammaproteobacteria > Burkholderiales > Burkholderiaceae_C > Pseudorhodoferax. The sequence goes on along the minus strand of CBDIIA010000003.1, from coordinate 3,048,493 downwards.
CGCGCTGGCCCAGCAGATGCTGCCCGCCTTGCAGCACCTCGAAATAGGTGCGGTCCACCACGTCGTAGGTGATCAGCGCTTCCGACTGGCGCGACAGCTCGATCGACGGCCGGCCATCCACGCTGTGCACCTGCTCGGCCAGCGCCCGCGCCGTGTCGAGCAGCCAGCGGTCGAACACGCGGTCGACCAGGTACTGCGCCGCGAACGTGCCCAGCACCGCCGTCAGCGCCACGATGGCCAGCACCGGCAGCATCAGCCGCAGGTTGAGTTCGCGCTGCAGCCGGCGCACGCGCGACTGCGTCATCGCGCGTCGTCGTGCGGGACCGCTTCGTCGTCGGCGGCAAGCCGGTAGCCGAAGCCGCGCACGGTCTTGATGCCGACGCCCGAATCGGCCAGCTTGCGCCGCAGCCGCGACACATAGACCTCGACCGCGCCGTCGCCGACCTCGATGTTGCGTTCGGTCAAGGCGTCCACCAGCACGCGCCGTGGTACCAGCCGGGGCGAACGCCGCACCAGCAGCCCCAGCACCTCGAACTCGCGCGGCAGCAGCTCCAGCGGCTGGCCATGCAGAAAGGCGCGGCCTTCATCCTGCAGCCAGACCAGCGGGCCGCACTGCGCGCCGCTGCTCTTGCCGATCTGCGTGCGGCGCTGCAGGGCCTCCATGCGTGCATCGAGTTCTTCGGGTGCGAAGGGTTTGACGAGGTAGTCGTCGGCGCCTTGCTTCAGGCCTTCGACGCGGTCGGCCACCTGGTCGCGCGCGGTCAGCACGAGCACGGGCGTCTGGCGGTCGTCGGCCCGGAAGCGCCGCAACCATTGCAGGCCATCGCCATCGGGCAGCTGCAGATCGAGCACCACCATGTCGGGTGCGGCCTCGCCCAACGCCAGGTCGGCCTGCGCCAGCGTGCCGCAGGCGCGCACCAGCCAGCCTTTCGATTGCCAACGCAGCACGAGCTCGCGCGCGATGGTGTCGTCGTCCTCCACGAGCAGCAGTTGCATGGCGAACCAATCTAGACCTCTGCACTGAACGGAGCCTGACCAGACCGCGATAGGCCAGCGTGTGGTGGGGTGATAGCAAACTGCAAGCCTGCGTCTTTAGCCTTGCGACCGAACGATGGATGCGGGTGCACGGATGTGCATTCGCGATGCTGGACTGCAAACACGAAGAGGCTGACATGGCTGCGATGCGACGGTGGATTCTTTGGGGAGGGGCATGCACCGCAACCGCGGCGGCGGTGCTGTGGTGGAGCTACACGCGCGCCGATGCGCCGGCGCCTGCAGTGACGGCGATGCAGCCGGCCGCGGAGGTCGCGGCGCCTGCCGTCGGCAAGGACCAGAACGTGCTGCGCTACGGCGAGGGCGCGCCGCAGCTGACGATGATCCAGTCGCGCGCCATTCCCGCATCGCCCGTGCCGCTGTCCGACGAGCTGAGCGCACGCGTGGTCTATGACGAAGACGTCACGGCCCGCCTGGGCGTCGGCCTGGCGGGCCGCGTCGTCAACATCAAGGCCGCACCGGGGCAGACGGTGAAGGCCGGCCAGGTACTGGCCGAGGTCGATTCGCCCGACGCCGGCACGGCCTACGCCGACCTCGACAAGGCGCGCGCCGACGAGGCCCGCAAGCGCCTGGTCTACGAGCGCGCACGCGAGCTGGGTGCCGGGGACGGCATCGCCGCCAAGGAGGTCGAGGCCGCGCAGGCCGACTACGCGCAGGCCCAGGCCGAGACCGCGCGTGCCCAGCTGCGCCTGCACAACATCAACCCGCGCGGGCTCAGCGTGCAGGGTCAGCGCGTGAGCCTGGTCAGCCCGATGGCCGGCGTGGTGGTGGAGCGCAGCGCAACGCAGGCGCTCGAGGTGAGCCCCGGTGCCGGCGCGCCGCTGTTCGTCGTGACCGACCCGCGCCACCTGTGGCTGATGATCGACTTGCCCGAGCGGCTGCTGAGCCGCGTCAGGCTCGGTGCCAGCGTCGCGGTGCACAGCGATGCGTACCCGGACGAGATCTTCTCCGCCAAGGTGGTGCAGCTCGGCCAGGTGGTCGACCCCAACACGCGGCGCGTGGCGGTGCGCGCGCGGCTCGACAACCTGCAGGGCCGGCTGCTGCCCGAGATGTTCGTGCGGGTGTCGCTGCTGCAGGACAGCGGCTCGGGCGTGAAGGTGCCCAACAGCGCCATCGTCAACCGCGGCATCTACGAGTTCGTCTTCGTGCAGACGGCGCCGGGCCAGTTCGAGCGCCGGCAGGTGCAACTGCTGAGCCGTGACAGCGACGCCTGCTTCGTCGGCAGGGGCCTGAAAGGCGGCGAGGACGTGGTGACCACCGGCGCGCTGCTGCTGGACGCCGAACTCAGCGCACGCGCCAGCGAGAAATCATGATCGACCGTCTCATCGTGTTCGCGCTGACGCAGCGCGTGTTCGTGCTCGTGCTGGTGTGCGCGCTGGTGGGCTTCGGCGGCTATGCGCTGTCGAACCTGCCGATCGAGGCCTTCCCCGATGTGCAGGACGTGCAGGTGCGCGTGATCTCGCAACTGCCCGGCCAGGCGCCCGAGGACATGGAGCGTTCGGTCACGCTGCCGATCGAGCGTGAGGTGTCCGGCACACCGCAGCTGACCAATGTGCGCTCGGTCACGATGACCGGCCTGTCCATCATCACGCTGACCTTCGCCGACGGCACCGACAACTACTTCGCGCGCCAGCAGGTGCTGGAGAAGCTCTCCACCATCACCCTGCCCACGGGCGTGCAGCCGCAGCTGGCGCCGCTGTCCACCGCGGTCGGCGAGATCTACCGCTACACCATCGAGGCGCCGGGCCTGAGCGATGCGCAGGTGCGCACGCTGCAGGACTGGACCATCCGGCCAGTATTGCGCATGACGCCCGGCGTGGCCGACGTGGTGAGCTTCGGCGGCGCGATCAAGGAGTACCAGATCGAGGTCGATCCGCTGGCGCTGCGCAAGTACCAGATCACGCTCGACCAGCTGAGCCAGGCCGTCGGCACCGCCAACGGCAGCGCGGGCGGTGGCCTGCTGCGCCGCGGCGATGCCTCGCTGGTCGTGCGCTCGGCCGGCCTGTTCAACGACATGGCCGACATCCGCAAGGTCGTCGTCGCGGCGCGGCAGGGCCGGCCGGTGACGGTCGGCGACGTGGCCGTGGTGCGCGAGGGTGAACGGCCGCGCTTCGGCATCGTCGGTGCCGACCAGCGCGACAGCATCGTCGAGGGCATCGTCTCGATGACCAAGGGCGGCAACCCGGCCAAGATCAACGAGGACCTGAAGGGCCGCATCGCCGAGCTGCAGGCGCGGCTGCCGGCCGGCGCGAAGATCGTGCCCATCTACGACCGCACCGAGCTGGTCCGCCACACGGTCAGCACGGTGGCCGAGAACCTGATGATTGGCGCCGCGCTGGTGATCGGCGTGCTGGTGGTGTTCCTGTCGAGCTGGCGCGCGGCGCTGGTGGTGGCGACCGTGATCCCGCTGGCGCTGCTGTTCGCGTTCATCCTGATGAACGCGCGTGGCGTGTCGGCCAACCTGATCTCGCTCGGTGCGGTCGACTTCGGCATCATCATCGACAGCGCCGTCGTGATCGTCGAGGCGCTGATGGTGCGCCTGGCCGTGAAGCCGCCGCAGCGCGACGACCCGCAGGCCGCACGCGGCCACCGGCTCAATGTGCTGCACCGCACGATGACCGACATGGCCCACCCGGTGCTGTTCTCCAAGGGCATCATCATCCTGGCCTTCGTGCCGATCTTCACGTTCCAGCGGGTCGAGGGCAAGATCTTCACGCCGGTGGCGCTGACGCTGAGTTTTGCGCTGCTGGGGGCGGTGCTGCTGACCTTCACGCTGCTGCCGACGCTGCTGTCGTATGCGCTGGAGCGCAAGTCGCTGGTGGAGAAACACAAGCCCTGGCTCGACTGGCTGCAGGCGCGGTATGCGCGTGCGGTGGCACTGACGATGCGGCACGGCCGGCTGGCGCTGTGCCTGTCGGTGCTGCCCGTGGCGCTGGCGCTGGGCCTGGCGCCGCGCCTGGGCAGCGAGTTCCTGCCCAAGCTCGACGAGGGTAACATCTGGCTGACGATCACGCTGCCCACCTCGGCATCGCTCGAGACCACCAAGGACGTCGAACGCATCGTGCGCGCGCAACTGCTGAAGTACCCCGAGGTCGCGCACCTGATCGCGCAGGCGGGCCGGCCGGACGACGGCTCCGACCCCAAGGGCCCGAACAACCTCGAGATCCTGGTCGACCTGCAGCCGCGCAAGCAGTGGCGCTTCGCCGACAAGGATGCGCTGGTGGCCGACATGTCGAACCGGCTGGCCGTGATCCCCGGCATCACCACCAACTTCTCGCAGGTGATCCAGGACAACGTGGAGGAGTCGCTGTCGGGCTTTCGCGGCGAGATCGTCGCCAAGATCAGCGGCAACAACCTCGACATCCTGGAGGACAAGGCGGCCCAGGTCGTCTCGGTGGTGCAGGGCATCCGCGGCGCGACCGACGTCGAGGCCACCAAGATCGGCGGGCAGACCGAGGTCGTGGTCACACCCGACCGGGCGCGCCTGGCGCGCTACGGCATCAGCATCAACGACGTGAACACGCTGATCACCGAGGCCATGTCGGGTGTGGCCGTGACCAGCTTCTTCGAGCAGGACAAACGCTTCGACGTGGTGGTGCGCGTGGGTGAGCGCGACCGCAACAGCGTCGACGCGATCGGCTCGCTGCAGGTCGCGCTACCCGGCACCCAGGTGGGCAACGGGCCGGGCACGATCGCGCTGAGCGAGCTGGCGACGGTCGAGGTGCGCCAGGGTGCGTCGCGCATCCTGCGCGAGGCCGGCTCGCGCAGCGTCATCGTCAAGATGAACCTGCTGGGCCGCGACCAGGGCAGCTTCGTCGACGAGGCGCAGCGCCTGGTGGCCGAGCAGGTCAGCCTGCCGCCCGGCTACGACCTGAGCTGGGGCGGCCAGTTCGAGAATTCGCAGCGCGCGGCCAAGCGGCTGATGGTCATCATCCCGCTCACGGTGCTGTTGATCTTCTCGCTGCTGTTCTGGGCCTTCCGCTCGGTGCGGCTGGCCAGCCTGGTGCTGTGCATGGTGCCGTTCACGCTGATCGGCGGCCTGGCGGCGCTGGGCATCGCGGGGCTGCACCTGTCGGTGTCGGCGGCCGTGGGCTTCATCGCGGTGGCCGGCATCTCGGTGCAGAACGGCGTGATCATGGTCGAGGAGGTGATGCACCTGGTGCGCCAGGGCATCGGGGTGGCGGATGCGATCCTGCAAGGCGCGGCCGTGCGGCTGCGCCCGATCCTGATGACGGCGCTGATGGCCGGGCTGGGCCTGCTGCCGGCGGCGCTGTCACGCGGCATCGGCAGCGAGACGCAGCGACCGTTTGCCTGCGTGATCGTCGGCGGCATCGTCACCGGCACGCTGTTCACCTTGCTGATCCTGCCGGTCGCGATGCGGCTGTTCGCCAACTTCTCCGAGGCGGCCGACGACCAGCGGCACGCCGACGGTGCGGCCCCCGCTCTGGCACTGGAGGGCGCCAAGTGAAGCGTATCGACCGTCCACACACACGCCGCGGCCGGGCCGCGCTGCAGGCCGGCCGGCGCATCGCGCTGCTGTCGTTGCTGGGCTGGCTGGCCGGCTGCGCCGTGGGGCCTGACTACCAGCGCCCCGAGCTGCCGGCCACGTCGGGTTATGCCCCTGCGGCCTGGCCGACGCAGACCGAAGCCGCCGCGACGCTGGCCGGTGCCGCACAGCGCCTGGCGCTCGGCCAGGACATCCGTGCCGACTGGTGGGCGGTATTCCAGTCGCAGCCGCTCAACGACCTGATCGAACGGGCGCTTGCGGCCAACCCCACGCTCGAAGCGGCGCACGCCGCGCTGCGCATCGCCCAGGAGAACGTCTATGCGCAGCAGGGCTTCTTCTACCCGACGGTGCAGGCCGGCTATACCGCGTCGCGCACCAAGATCGCGGGCAACCTGGGCGGCAATTCGCCCGGGGTGCAGGGCAACGGATCGGTCATCAGCACCTATGCCGGCACGCCCGCCAGCGAAGGCGGCAGCGGGCCGTTCAGCGGGCCGGTGATCTACAACTTCCACACCGCGCAGCTGACGGTGGGCTACACGCCCGACGTGTTCGGTGCGAACAAACGCCAGGTCGAATCGCTGCAGGCGCAGCGCGACAACCAGCGTTACCAGATGGAGGCGGCCACCATCACGGTCGCGTCCAACATCGTCGCCGCGGCGATCCAGGACGCGTTGCTGCGCGAGCAGATCGGCCTGGTGCGCGAGATGATCGCCGCCAACGAACAGGCGCTGGGCCTGGTGCAGCGCCAGCTCAAGGCCGGCTACGCCGCACGGCTCGACGTGGCCGCGCAGGAGAGCGCGCTGGCCCAGGCGCGCCAGCAACTGCCGCCGCTGCACAAGCAGTTCGAGCAGAACCGCGACCTGATGCGCGCGCTGGCAGGGCAGCCGCAGGACAGCGAGGTGCCCGCCTTCACGCTGGCCGAGCTGGTGCTGCCGCAGGAGCTGCCGTTGTCGCTGCCGTCGCAGCTGGTCGCGCAGCGGCCCGACGTGCGCGCTGCCGAGGAGCTGGTGCGCTCCGCCAGCGCGCAGGTCGGCGTGGCGCGTGCGGCCCGGCTGCCGCAGATCCCGATCACGGCCTCGGTCGGCGGCGCGGCCAGCCGCTTCGGCGAGATGTTCTGGAACAGCGGCAAGTTCTTCGATCTGGCGCTGGGCATCACCGCGCCGATCTTCGACGGCGGCACCCTGAAGCACCGCGAGCGCGCGGCCGATGCGACACTGGCCCAGGCTGCGGCGCAGTACAAGGCCACCTTGATCGTGGCGTACCAGAACGTCGCCGACGCGTTGCACGCGGTCTATGCCGACGCACAGACGCTGCAGCTGGCGGCCGATGCCGAGCAGGCCGCGCGCAGCGTGCGCGACCAGACGGCGCGCCTGCATGGTCGTGGTTATCTCGACAGGCTGGCACTGATCAACGCCGAGCAGACCTGGCGCCAGGGCCGCCTCACGCAGGCGCAGGCGCAGGCCGCCCGCCTGGGCGACACGGCCTTGCTGTTTCAGACGCTGGGCGGTGGCTGGTGGAACCGCGCTGACAAGACCGCGGCCGGCGACAGGACGGTTGCGCGTCACTGAACAGCGGCGAGGTGTCCTGATGAACGTCCTGCTGGCCCAGAGCGATGCAACGCTGCGCGAGCTGCTGTCGCGCAGCCTGCGCCAGGCCGGCCACCGCGTGACGCTGGCCGCCACGGCCGAGGAGACGCGCCGCGTGTGGCCGGTGGCCCATGTCGACGCGGCGATCCTCGACCTTGCCGCGCCACTGGTGTCGCCATCGACGACCCTGCAGCCCGATGGCCAGCGCGCCGACCTGGACCTGCTGCGCGAAGCGCGTGCCCGCGGCGACGCCACCCCCGTGCTGGTGTTGACCGCCCACGCCGCCCTCGACGACCGGCTGGCAGGCCTGAATGCCGGTGCCGACGACTATGTGGTCAAGCCCTTCGACCTGGACGAGCTGCACGCGCGTCTGCGGGCGCTGGAGCGGCGCAGCATGGGCGTGGATGTGCTGTCGACCGTGGGCGAGCTGACGCTGGACCGGACCTCGCGCACGTTCTCCATCGGCGGCACGGTCCAGCGCCTGACCTCCCGCGAATTCGAACTGCTCTGGCTGCTGATGACCCCGCCCGGCAGGCCGGCCAGCAAACACGAACTGGCCGCGCGGCTGTCGTTCGACAGCAAGCCGCTGCACCCCGACTCGGTGGAGGTCTACGTCTTTCGCCTGCGCAAGCGGCTGGCGGGCAGCGGCGTGCGCATCAGCTGCCACTGGAAGCAGGGATATCTGCTGGAGGCCGAGCCGGGCAACGCGTGAGCTTGCCGCGGCAGGCCCCGTCAGCGCTCAGGAACGGGGGCGTTCGCGCCCGGCGTCGGGGCCGACCGTTCTTCGATCCCGCGGATCTCCCGCTCATGCAACGGCGACGTCACCCGCTGTGCGTCGTCCCGCACCAGGCCGTAGGCCGAGTGCTCCGCCTCGGGGCGTCCCATCACGGCACCGCTGCGGCTCTCATGGATACCATCGGCGGTGAGGAAGGTTCCATCGGGCAACTGCGTGCGGCCTTCGGCGTCGTTGGCCGCCGGCGTGTCATGCGTGATCATGGGGATGGGCTGCTCAGTAGCTCCGGCCGCCGCGGCTGGTGCTGGCCAGCAGCGCACCGACGATGAGGCCGCCTGCGAAGGCCATGAGGATGGACTTGCCTGGCTCGTCGGCAATGTAGCGCGCGCTGGCGGTCTGCAGGTCTGCGACCTTGAGCTTCAGCGAGTCGATCGCCTGCTGGGTGGCGGTGGCAGCGTCGCTGGCCGAAGCCTTCGCCGAGTCGATCGCGTCGTTGGCGACGGATTTGGCGTCGCCCACCAGCGATAGCGTCTTGTCGATGGCATCGCGTCCCACGGCCTTGGCGTCATTGGCAACGCTGGACGCCGCCTGGCTGGCAGCGGTTCCCACCTGTTTGGCGTCCTCGGCGAGCTGTGCCGGTGTCTTGGTCTGGTCGAGCATGGTGTTCCTTGTGTCGGTGGCGAAAAGTGCCATGACAATTGGCACATCCAGCACCCGGTCCCGTTGTGGGGCAAGCGCCGCACCGGCTGTAGGCGCGGCGGCTGATCAGGGCGCCCGCACCGGTTGACGGACAGTGTTCGCACTCCGCGCTTCGGCCCTTCGATGTGGCGCTGCTGGACGCCGAAATGTAGGGGATGGGCGGTCCGCAGGTGGCCTCCGAGATCCGGCGCTGACCCGCATTGGCCTCGGTGCGTCTGTTGCTGCCCGGAGGCGTGCATGAACGGCTACCTCGCCAAGCCCTTCACGCTGGCCGCGCTCAGCGCCACGCTGGCGGGTTGGCTGCCGCAAGCCGACTCATCCCGGCTTGCTGCGGCGCCGGGCCGCGCATCCGGAGCGGTGTGGACAGAGGCGCGGCGGCGGGAACGGGCCTGGCCTCGCCCGCGTTGCCGCCGAGCTGAAACACCGAGACGGCCTGCAACAGCTGCGCCGCCTGGCTGCTGAGGCTGCCGGCGGCCGCCGAGCTCTCTTCGACCAGCGCCGCGTTCTGCTGCGTCACCTGGTCCATCTGCGTGATGGCCTGGCCCACCTGGGCCACACCCTGGCTCTGCTCGCGGCTGGCGGCGCTCACCTCGCTGATGATGTCCGTCACGCGGCCGATGGCCGTGACCACATCGGTCATCGTCGTCCCTGCGGTGGCGACCAGCGCCGAACCCTGCGCGACCTGGCGCACGCTGTGATCGATCAAGGTCTTGATCTCCTTCGCCGCGCCGGCGCTGCGCTGGGCCAGGCCGCGGACTTCGCTGGCCACCACCGCAAAACCGCGGCCGTGCTCGCCGGCCCGCGCCGCCTCCACCGCGGCGTTCAGCGCGAGGATGTTGGTCTGGAACGCAATGCCGTCGATGACGCCGATGATGTCGGCGATCTTCTGCGAGCTGCCGTGGATGGCCTGCATCGTGTCCACCACCTGCGTGACGACCGTGCCGCCCTGGACGGCCACCGCCGATGCCGTCTCTGCCAGCTGGTTCGCCTTGTGTGCGGCATCGGCGTTGTGTTGTACGGTGCCGGACAGCTGCTCCATCGAGGCCGCGGTTTCCTGCAGTGCGCTGGCCTGCTGCTCGGTGCGCCCGCTCAGGTCCTGGTTGCCCTGGGCGATCTCCGCGCTGGCGGTCGACACGCCTTCGGCGCTCTGGCGCACGTTGGCCACGACGTCCTGCAGGCTGTTCTGCATGCGTTGCAGTTGCGCCATCAGGCTGGTTTCGTCGCCTGGCCGCACGGCGATCGGCCGCGTCAGATCGCCCTGTGCCACGGCCCGCGCCACATCGGCCGCCGCCTGCGGCTCGCCGCCCAGGGCGCGGACGAGGCCGCGGGTGATCAGCAGGCCCAGCACGATGGCCGCGGCCAGTGCGAAGAGGCTGGCCGCGATCAGCAAGCCGCGCGCCCGGGCATAGTCGGTCCCGGCGCTGTCGACGCTCTGCTTGCCCAGCCTGTTGCTGAACTGCTGGTAGTCGTTGCTGGCCTGCAGCAGGGCGGCCAGCAGGGGCTTGCATTCCTTGTTGATCGACGTGGTTGCCAGTTCCTTCTTGCCGTCGAGCGCCAGCTGCACGATGCGCAGCGCGACGGGGCCGTACAGGCCTTCGACCCGGTTGATCTCGCTTGCCAGCCGGCGTTCCTCGGGGTTCGTCCCTGCGTCCTGCAGGCGCGCATTCAACGTGGCGAGGTATTGCTGGATGTCGTTGTGGGCCTGGGTCACGGCCTGCTTCTCCGCCGCCATCTCCTCGGGCGTGCTGGCCAGCACCAGGTTGCGGGCCGCGATGGCGCGCCGGTTGACGGCGCCGCGCACGTCGGTGACCAGCTGGGCCTGGGCCACGTTGACCAGGCTGTAGTGGTCGAAGTTCTGGTTGGTGTCTTTCAACGCCGAGATGGCCATGACGGACACCAGCAGCACCAGGCCGGCCAGCAGGCCGAACGCAAGGCTCAGCTTGCTCTTGACGGAAAAATGATGGAAGTTCATCGGATGTCTTTCGAGGTCAGGCGCTCATCGCGCGGAGATGGGCGCTGTTCGCGCTGGAGGAAAGCTTGCGCGCCAGGCTTTTCTGTTCGCGCATGAAGGGGGGGACCGCATCGGCTTCGATCGGCCTTGACAGGTAGTAGCCCTGCATGGCGTCGCAACCCGCGTCGGCCAGCTGGTCGTAGATCTCGGCGGTCTCCACGCCTTCGGCCAGCACGCGGTAGCCCAGCGTATGGCCGAGCGACACCAGCGACTGCAGCAGCGTCCAGGCACGGAAGTCGCCGACGATCGGCTTCACCAGGGACTGGTCGAGCTTGATCAGGCCGATGGGCAGGCTGTGCAGGCAGGCGAGGTTGGAATAGCCGATGCCGAAGTCGTCCAGCGAGATCTGGATCCCCATGCCACGCAGCGACTGCAATACCGGCAGGATGTCCTGCCCGGTCAGCACCGCGTTCTCGGTGCATTCGATGTGCAGGTAGCGCGGGTCGACGGCGTGCAGCGCACAGGCGCTGCGGACGGATTCGACGAAGCCCAGGTGTTCCAGGTTGTTGGCGGACACGTTCACCGCGACCGACAGGTAGAGGCCCTGCCGTTGCCACAAGGCCGCCTGCCGCAATGCCGCATCCAGCACCCAGTGCGTCACCTGATGGATCGCCAGCGTGTCTTCCACCACCGGAATGAATTCGCCCGGCGAGACGGGGCCCCACTTCGGGCTGTCCCAGCGCAGCAGCGCCTCGACGGCCGTGTACCGGCCGAGATGCAGGTCCAGCTTCGGCTGGTAGACCAGCCGGAACTCGCCGTTGGCCAGCGCCTTGGGAATGGCGTGCGCCATCGCGTAGGCGCGCCGGTGCGCGGTGTCGAAGCCGGGTTCGTACGCCAGCCACGCGACCTGGCTTTTGGCGGCGCGCAGCATGGCCGAGGTCGCTTTGCGGATCGCGTCGTCCGCGTCGGGGGCCGAGACATCGACATCGGCGATGCCACATTCGATCTCCAGCCGGATCGACACGCTGCCTATGCGCAGCGGCGCACTGAAGCGCGCCAGCAGATCCTCGACCGCCGCTGCCTGGCGTTCGGCGTCGGCCGGGTCGAGCAGGAAGACAAAACGCGTCTCGCTGACGTGGTAGAGCCGCGCTCCGTCGCCCAGCACCTCTTTCAGCCTGGCCGCCACCACACGCAGGCCCGCCTCGACCGCCTCGATGCCGACGGCCAGCACCGCGCTCTGTACCCGCTGGTGGCTCATCACGTCGACCATCACCATCGTGCGAAGCTGGCCTGTGGCGCCGGTGGCCATGTGGTGCAGATCGATGCTCAACTGCTCGCGGTTGGGAAGTCGGGTCACTTCGTTGATGCGTCCTGCCGCCTGGCGCAGATCGATCTGCGCCATCACCAGTTCGGCCATGTCCTGCAGCTGGCGGCATTGCGCTGCCGTGAAGCGGCGCGGCGCATAGTCGATCACGCACAGGGTTCCCAGCGCATGGCCCGCGCGCGTGAGGAGCGGGGCGCCGGCATAGAAGCGGATGCCGGGGGCGTCGGCGACGAAGGGGTTGTCCTTGAACCGCTCGTCCAGCGTCGCGTCTTCGACGACCAGGACGGTCGGCTCCGCAATGGTGAACGCGCAGAACGCGGTGTCGCGGTCCGTTTCCTGCAGATCCAGGCCCACGCGCGATTTGATCCATTGCCGGTCCGACGTGACCAGCGAGACCATCGCAGCCGGCATGTCGAAGACCTGCGCGGTCAGCCGGGTGATGCGATCGAATTCTTCGCTGGCACCGGTGCCGACCAGCCGGGTCGCCTGCACCGCATGCACGCGTTGGGCTTCGTGGCAGTCGGGGTTCTCGTGCTCGACAGGCGCGCTCATGGTGTCTCTCCGTCGCCGCGCGGCGACGCATCGGGCGCCGCTTGCACCGGCCGGGGGCCGATCGTGAAGATCTGGCCGTCGGTCGCAATCAACCGGATCTGCGCTGCATTCGGATCCACATGGATCTCGACGCCCATGAACTGCGGCGGACGACGGCACACTTCCTTGTGCAATGCCACATCACCGGATGCCAGCAGGTCGCGCCGGAGTTCCTCCAGCAGGCCGGCATCCATCACCAGCAGCGCGGCGTCGCGCCGCCCCCTGCCTTGGCGTCGAAGGTCGTGGATGGCGTATTGGAGAATTTCGGCATAGCCGCTGGACGAGGACATGGTCTTTTCTTGTGTGGCACTGGTGGCTTGAAAGCCGATGGGCCGAAGGTTGGATGGACCGACATGCAAAAAGCGTCGGCGTGATGAAACAACTCACGCACTACGCAACGGGTGGACCTGGTGGATTCAATAAATAGCGCACAACTTAATTGTTCGTGATTTAATACCGCAATGGAGCCGAATGGAGCCGCCTTGGGCAACGGGAGCGTGGGCTGTCACGCCGGCTCGGGTCGTCCAGTTGCGTATTGGACGCATCCAGGCTGACCGCTGCCTGAGTGGTCGGGCACTACCTCACGAAAACGGCTGGCGTGCTCTGCGGTGTCTGGTTCTTCTGCGCCTGGCGTTGTGCTGGGTAAGATCGCGCAGCCCTTTTCCGAAGGGGCGCGACACAAGGACGCCATGGATCTCCAGCGCATGCGAAGCTTCGTCTCCCGCCACCGGCAGGCCGTGAAGGACCTGTCGTTCATCGCCATCGGAACGGTCCTGGCGCTGTACTGGGCCTACTCGATCGACATCTTCGTCACCGAAGGCGCGGTCGATGCACGAGAAAGCCGGATCGAGCTCGATGAGCTGATCCTGATCGGTGCGCTGCTCAGTCTGGCGCTGCTGGTCTTCAGCATCCGCCAGTACCTGGCGCAACGGCGGGAGATCGCGCGCCGCATCGTCGCGGAACGCCAGGTGCGCGAACTCGCTTACCAGGACGTGCTGACCGGCCTGCCGAACCGCCGCCAGTACGACGATGCCTTGCGCAACGCCATTGCCGCGCCGCCGCGTGCCGGCGCGGAACACGGCGTGTTCCTGCTCGACCTGAACGGCTTCAAGCAGATCAACGACGTGTACGGCCATGCCGTCGGCGACGAGGTGCTGATCGTCGTGGCCCAGCGGCTGTTGTCGGCGATGCGCGGCGACGACATCGTGGCGCGTTTCGGCGGCGACGAATTCGCCATCCTCGCCACCCACCTGGCCGGGCCGGAGGCAGCCACCAATGTGGCCTTGCGCGTGATCGACGCGCTCGAAGCTCCGATCGAGGCCGGCGGCGTGACCCACCGTGTCGGTGCCGGCATCGGCGTGGCGCTGGTGCCGATGGACGCGGTCACCGCGGACGAAGCCCTGCGCATGTCCGATGTGGCCCTGTACCGTGCCAAGGCCGAGCGGCGTTCCGCCATGCGTTTCTTCGAACCCGAGATGGACGCCCGGGTCCGCGGCCGGGCCGCCCTCGAAGCCGCACTGCGCGCGGCGATGGAGGCCGACCGCATCGAGACCCTGTACGTTCCGACGGTGAACCTGAAGACGCGCGAGGTGGCGGGCTTCGACGCCGTGCCCCGCTGGCTCGACCCGGAGCACGGCGAGGTTGCGCGCGACCGCTTCATCGCCATCGCCGAAGAGGTGGGCCTGATCCACGCACTGGCCGAACGCCTGCTGCGGCGGGCCTGCGAGACAGCCGTGTCCTGGCCCGCCCACGTCAAGCTCGCGGTCGACCTCTATCCGAGCCAGCTCAAGGACCGGCAATGGCCGGCCCACGTGCTCCGCATCCTGGGCGAGACGGGGCTTTCCCCCGCGCGGCTGGAGATCGAGATCACCGAAAGCGCCCTGGTCGCCGACACCGACAACGCCCGCACCACGCTCGGCGCGCTGCGTGCCGGGGGCGTGCGCATTTCATTGGACAACTTCGGGTCCGGCTACTCCAGCCTCTACCACCTGCGCAATGTCCAGGTCGACAAGATCAAGATCGACAGCAGCTTCGTGCAGGCCATGGGGCAGCAGCAGGAAGGCGCGGGCATCATGTCGGCCCTGATCGGGCTCGGGCAAGGGTTCGGGTTCACGGTGGCGGCCGACGGTGTCAGCGGCATCGAACAGGAACACTCGCTGCTCGCCACCGGCTGCGAACAAGGCCAGGGCCAGCTGTTCAGCGCGCCGGTGTCGGCCGCCGAGGCGCTGCAATTGATCGGATAAGTCTCACCGGCTGAGACTGCGGTTTGACCTGGTTGCGGCCGCCTGCGATAGTTTGCGGGTCCAACGACCAGGAGACCCCATGACCCTCGGCGCGGCGCTCTGGCGCCTGCAATTGACATCGCCTCAGCCCGGCGCGCTGGCGGATTTCTATGCCGCCACGTACGCGATGGCGGTGCGCGCCACCGATGGCGTGTGGCTGTGCCACGCTCCGGGCCGTGAAGTCTCGGTGGCCCACGGCCCGGCCAACCAGCTCCGGTACGCGCTGTTCGGCATCGAAGCACAGGCGGACTGGGATCGCCTGTGCGAGCGCAGCGCCGCATGGCCCCAGGTGTCCTTGCGCGCCATGCCCGATCTTCCGGAAGGGGCCAGAGGCTTCCACGACCCGGACGGAAACCTCGTCGTGTTCGCGATGCGGCAGCCGTCTCCGGCCGGCGACGCAGCGCCATCCGAGAGCATCTCCGCCGAGCTGCAGCACTTTGCGCTGCGCACGCAGGATGTGCCCGCCATGCTGCGCTTCTACCGCGACATGCTCGGCTTCACGCTGTCGGACGAGGTGCTGGATGGCGCCGGCCAGCCGCGCGCCTGCTTCCTGCGCGTCAACCGGCTGCACCATGCGCTGGCGCTGTTCGGCGCGCCGGACCGCCGTTTCGACCACCAGTCGTTCGAGACCGCCGACTGGCACCAGGTCAAGCGATGGGCCGACCGGATGGCGCAACTCTGCACCACCATCGTCTGGGGCGTCGGGCGCCACGGTCCGGGCAACGACGTGTTCTTCATGGTGCGCGACCCCGACGGCAACCTTGCCGAGATCTCCTCGGAGATCGAGATCTGCCCGGACGATCGGCCGGCAGGGCAGTGGCCCCACGAAGAGCGCACGCTCAACCTGTGGGGCCAGGCCATCCTGCGCAGCTGACCATGGCCGAACCCCACCGCCTGCTCCGCATCCTCGGCCAGTTCGATCTGCAGAACGCCGTGCTGACGCAGGAGCATCTGGCCGAGCGCGTCGAGGCCTCGCGTGCCAGCGTCTACCGGGACCTGCGCCAGCTCGTGCAGTCCGGCCTGCTGGAGCGCCTGGGCGATGGCGGCTACGCCCTCGGCCCGCGCATCGTCGAACTCGACCGGCAGATCCGCATGGCCGACCCGCTGCTGCAGGCCGCGGGCGAACTGTCGACCCGCCTCGCGTGGGACAGCGGCGGCACCGTGCTGGTGTGCAGGCTGCATGCCGACACGGTGCTGTGCATCCACGAAGCGCGGCCGCTGGAGGGCGGGGTGTCGGTCAGCTACGAGCGCGGCCGGGCGATGCCGCTGTACCGCGGGGCCACGTCGAAGATCATCCTGGCCCATCTGCCGGCACCGCGCGTGCAGGCGCTGCTCAAGCGCGACCGCGCCGCTATCAAGGCCGCCGGATTGCCGGCGACCGACGCCGCGCTGGTGGCCCATCTCGCCGAACTGCGCGCACAGGGGTTTGCCTTCACGCGCGGCGAGGTGGACGAACCCGCCGCCGGCATCGCGGTGGCCCTGCTCGACGGCCCGCGGCTGCTGGGCAGCCTGTCGATCGTGCTGGCGGCGCGGCAGCTGACGCGGGTGGCGCAGGCGCGCTGCATCGCCCTCGTGCAGAGCGCCGCGCGCCGTATCGAGGCCCGGCTGCAGGACACGCGGCAGCAGGCCAGGCGCCACAAGAGCCGGGGTGCAACATGAAGGCCGACGCACCCGCCGATCTGCGGCGGACCTTGCCTGAAACGGCGCCGGACATGGCACGCTCGGCGCCGCGCAACGCGGGCGATGGGGCGCACTGGCAGGTCTGCATCGTCGGCGCCGGCCCGACCGGCCTGATCCTGGCCAACCTGCTCGGGGCCCACGGCGTGCGGGTGCTGCTGCTGGAGCGCCAGGCCGGCACGGTGGACGAGCCGCGGGCCGTGACCATCGACGACGAGAGCCTGCGCACGGTGCAGGCCACCGGCCTGATCGAGCCGGTGCTGCAGCACGTGGTGCAGGGCTACGGCGTGCACTACTACTCGTGGCGCAAGCGTGTGTTCGCGCGCATCGAGCCGGCCTCCACCGAATACGGTTATGCCAAGCGCAATGCTTTCCGCCAGCAGGTGCTGGTGCGGCAGCTGCGCGATGGGCTGGCGCGCCATGCCGGTGTCGATCTGCGTTTCGGCCATGCGCTGGAGAGTTTCCGGCAGGACCTGGCCGGCGTGGCGCTGACGGTGCGCAGCGGCGAGCGCACATCGGTCCTGCACTGCGACTGGCTCGTCGCCTGCGACGGGGGCCGCAGTGGCGTGCGCGAGCAACTGGGCATCACGCTCGAAGGTGGCAGCTACGACGAGAAGTGGCTGATCGCCGATCTGCTGCAGCGCCGCTCGGCGTTCCGGCACACGCGTACCTACTGCGATCCCCGGCGCCCGGCGATCCGGCTGCCGGGCCCGGACGGCACGCTGCGCTACGAGTTCATGCTGCACCCTGGCGAGGACCCCGAGCAGATGCTGGACGAAGCCCGTATCCGGGGCTGGATCGCCGAGCGCGAGCCGTCGGATGCGCAGCTTCCGCTGGCGCGCAAGGTCGTCTATGCCTTCCATGCACGCATCGCGCCGCGCTGGCGGGTCGACCGTGTGCTGCTGGCCGGCGATGCCGCGCATCTCACGCCGCCGTTCGCGGGGCAGGGCATGAACAGCGGCGTGCGCGACGCGGCCAATCTCGCGTGGAAGCTGGCCGCCGTGGTGCAGGGGGCGTCGCCCCAGTTGCTCGACTCGTACGAGCAGGAACGCAAGCCGCACGCCTGGTGGTTGATCCGGATGGCGGTGCGCATCGGTGCCTTCATGCAGCCCAAGTCGGTGTTCGCCGCGGCGCTGGCCCAGGCGGCGCTGAAGCTGCTGGGCCTGGTTCCCGTGGCGCGCGACTACATCCTGCAACTGCGCTTCAAACCCAGGCCGCGGTTTGCAGAAGGCTTCTTCGTCCCGCACCCGGTCCGTGGCGCGGTTGTCCCCAGCGGCCAGCTGCTGCCGCAGCCCTGGGTCGAGCTGAAGGGTGGGTGCCGCGTGCGGCTCGACGATGTGCTGGGGCAGGGTTTCGCGCTGCTGCACTGGACCGATGGCGGCGGCCCGCCGACCGCCCCGACAGGCCCCGGCGTGCCCGTTTCGATGCGCCATATCGGCCTGCTGCGGCAGAGCGACGATTTCATCGCCGGTAGCGCTGACGAGGTCGAGGCCAGCGCCACAAACGTGGTCGTGCGCGACTGCGACGGCGTGCTGGCGTCCGTGCTCGACTCGGCGCGGGCCCGGGGCGTGGTTCTCCGGCCGGACCGCTATGTGCTGGCGTATCTGCCGGGGGGCGCTGCGGATGGCGAGTCCACGGGCCTGGGGCCGGCACTCGCACTGCTCGCGACGGTGTCCATGCCGTCGCTGACGACACCAGCGCCATCACACACGGCGCCGCAGGCCGGAGCGCTGCACGACGCCATCTGACGTTTTCACCTCTCACCACTTCCCTCCATCGACCATGAAATTCATCAGTTATGCAGCCGGCGGCCAGGCATCCTGGGGCCTGGCGACCGCCACCGGTGTCATCGAACTGCGCACCCCACAGCTGCCGGACCTGCGCAGCACCATCGCGCAAGGTGCGCTCGAGGCAGTGGGCCAGGCCGCGGCCGGCCGCGCCGACACGGTGGCGCTGGCCGACCTCCGTTTTCTCCCGGTGATCCCCAAGCCCGGCAAGATCATCTGCATCGGCCACAACTACGAGGAGCACCGCGTCGAGACGCAACGCGACAAGACCGAGAGCCCCTCGGTCTTCCTGCGCGTCGCGGCGTCGCAGACCGCGCACCTTCAGCCGATCGACCTGCCGCCCGAGTCCAGCCATCTCGACTACGAAGGCGAGATTGCCATCGTGATCGGAAAACCGGGCCGCCGCATCGCCGAGCGCGATGCCTGGGACCACATTGCCGGCTACAGCGCCTACAACGATGCGTCGGTGCGCGACTGGCAACGCCACACGACGCAGTTCACGCCGGGCAAGAACTTCAACCGCACCGGCGCCTTCGGCCCCTGGCTGGTGACGCGCGACGAGATCGCCGATGGTGAAGAGCTGTCGCTGGAGACGCGCTTGAACGGCGTGGTGATGCAGCACGCGACGACTGCGATGATGATCTTTCCGATCCCGCGGCTGATCGCCTACACCTCGACGTTCACCACGTTGGAAGCGGGCGACGTGATCGTGACCGGCACACCTGGCGGCGTCGGCGCGCGCAGGACGCCACCGGTCTGGATGAAAGCCGGCGACCGGGTGGAGATCGAGGTGGCGAAGATCGGGGTGCTGGTCAACACCGTGCTGCCGGAGTCCTGAGCCTGGGCAACACGCGTCGAGCGTGTTATTCAATAACGCAAATGCACCGATCGCGCATCTGCGTTGACGCGGGCGTGGCCGGCACCAACACTGGTGCCGCCCTCACTCTCGCACCGGCTTCGCGGCCGAACGATCATGAACCTTCACTGCAAGACGATCCTGGCCTGCCTGGCCGCACTGGCCGGCCTGCTGCAACTCGACGCAGGCGCCCAGACGCTGCAACGCCTTCGGGTCGGCACCATCCCCATCATCGACGTGGCGCCGCTGATGGTGGCGCGTCAGCAGGGCTTCTTCGCGCAGGAAGGGCTGCAGATCGAGACCACGGCCACCGGCGGTGGTGCGGTGGGCATTCCCGCGATGATCGGCGGCGCGCTGGACATCACCTTCGGCAACGTGGTGTCGACGATGCTGGCCGCCAGCCAGAATCTTGACGTTCGTGTGGTGGCGCCGGCCACGCAGTTGACCGATGGCCCGACCGTGCCGGTGCTGGTGGGCCGGCGCGGCGACGCCTTCCACAGCGCAGCCGATTTCGTCGGCAAGACCATCGGCGTCAACACCCGCAACGGGGTCAACTGGCTGTATGCCCGTGCCTGGGTCAAGGCCCGGGGCGGCGACCCCGACGCGGTCACCTACCGCGAGGTGCCGTTTCCACAACTGGCCGACGCCATCAAACGCCGGCAGATCGATGCCGGTGTCGTGGGCGAGCCGTTCAAGAGCGCCTTCCTGAAAGACCCGGCGCTGGCGGCCGTGGGCTCGCCCTTCGTCGAGGTGCAGCCGGGGCTGGACGTGGGGCAGTACGTCACGACTGCCGCGTTCGCGGCACAGCAGCCCGAGACCATCGCCAGGTTCGTGCGCGGCCTGCGCAAGGGCATCGCCTGGTACAACGCCAATCTCGCCAGCCCCGAACTGGCCGCATTGATTGCCGACTACACACGGCTGCCGCTGGCCACCGTGAAGGACTTGCAGCTTTCACCGTTGCCTGCGGCCGTCAGCCTCGTGCAGATCCAGCGCACCGTCGAGCTGATGCAGGCCAACGGCATGCTGGCTGCGCCGCTGAATGCCGGCCCGTTCGTGTTGGCTGCGGCCTGGGGCGAATGATGAGCGCCAACCCGCTGACCTGGAACATCGCGCAGCTGCGCGCCGCGTTCGCTGCCCGGACCTTGTCACCCGTCGAGCTGGTCCAGCTGATCCTCGAGGACGTGGGTGCTGACCAGCGCCGCATCAACGCCTTCGTGTCGATCGACCCGCAGGCTGCGTTGCTGGCGGCGCGCGAGTCCGAAGCGCGCTACGGGCAAGGCCGCCCGCTTGGACCCCTCGATGGTGTGCCGTCGTCGATCAAGGACCTGCTGAACCTGCGCGGCTGGCCCACCCGCCGCGGCTCTCTCGCCACGGAGGGCGACGCCCCCGCCGCAGACGATTCCCCGGTGGCGGCGCTGCTGCGGCGCGCCGGCTCGCCGATCCTGGGCAAGACCACCACGTCCGAGTTCGGCTGGGCGCCGATCTCGGAGTCACCGCACACCGGCATCACGCGCAACCCGCTCGACCCGGATCGCTCGGCCGGTGGCTCCAGCAGCGGCGCCGCGGCCCAGGTCGCCGCGCATTGGGGGCCTCTGGCCATCGGCAGCGACGCCGGGGGCTCGGTGCGGGTGCCCGCGGCCTACTGCGGGCTGGTGGGGTTCAAGCCCACGCACGGCGCCATTCCGCAGGCGCCTCTGAGTGCGCTCGGCGATTTCTCCCACGTCGGGCCGATCACCCGTTGTGTGGACGACTGCGTGCTGGCCATGCAGGTGTTGGCGGCGCCCGATCTGCGTGACCCGACGTCGCTGTTCCCTCGCGCAAGCGTGCCGGCGTTGCAACGGCCGTTGCGCATCGGCTGGGCCGGCCGGTTCGGGCACATCACCGAGCCCGATCCCGCCATTGCCGAGGCGCTCGAAAGCCTGGTCGGCACGCTGCGCACCGATGGGCTGCAGATCGAACCCGTCGATTTTTCATGGCTGGAGGCATCGGATGCGCTGTGGCAGGTGTGGGCGCCGCGCATCTTCGAATCGTTCCAGGCCATGCCCGAATCCAGGCGCGCGCTGCTCGACCCGCGCATCCAGCGCATCTTCGAACAGGGCCGCGACCAGGGCGCCGTGGCGCTCGCCCAGGGCCGCACGCGGCTGCGCGAGATGGCGGTGCGCATCACCAGCGTGTTCGAGACCCTCGACCTGGTGTTGACGCCCACGGCGCCGTCGGTCGCTCTGCTGCATGGCGATCTGGCGCCGCGCGGTCACCCGCTGTTCGACGCCATCGCGCTGTCGGGCAACAACTTCGACGCGCATCCGTACTGCTATCCCTTCAACGTGACCCAGCAGCCCGCGCTGTCGATGCCGCTCGGCCGCAACGCCGAGGGCCTGCCGTTCGGGCTGCAGATCGTCGGGCGCAAGTTCCACGATGCGCAGGTGCTGGAATTCGCCCGCGTGGTCGAGCGCGCCTTGAGCGCGCACTGAGGGGACTGCCATGTCGGCCTTCAGGCACACGTTCGTCGACATCCGCGGATGTGCCACCAGCCTGTGGCGGGGCGGCTCGGGTCCAACACTGTTGTTTCTGCACGGCTCGCAAGGCGTGCCCCGCCCGTTGCCGTTCATGGAGCAGCTGGCCGAGCGCTTCGATCTGCTGGCACCCGAGCACCCCGGCTTCGGCGCGAGCGACAACCCGGCCGGGTTGGCGAGCGTGCACGACCTGGCGTACTTCTATCTGGACTTCATCGCCGCACTGCGGCTGCAGCGGGTGCACGTGGTCGGGCAGGCGCTCGGCGGCTGGATCGCCGCCGAGATGGCGGTGCGCAACACGGCCGGCATCGCCAGCCTGGTGTTGGCCGGTGCACCCGGATTGCGCACGCCGCAGGCGTCCACGCTGGATGTGTTCGGCATGAGCGACGTGGAGCTGGCGCCGCTCCTGTTCCACGATCCGGCGCTGGCCGCATCCGCCGGCGTGCGCGCCGCCGCGATGGATGCCGAGGGCGCGGCGCTCGCCCGCCGGAACCGCGTCGCCCTGGAACGGATCGCGCGGGCCTGTCACTTCGAGGATCCCGATCTGCACAAATGGCTGCACCGCATCGACGTGCCCACGCTGCTGCTCTGGGGTGCGCAAGACCGCGCCGTGCCCCCGGCGATCGGTGAGGCCTACGCGGCCTTGATTCCTGGCGCGCGGCGTGTGCTGCTGCCGGACTGTGGGCATCTGCCGCATGTCGAGCAGGTGGGGGCTTATGTGGAGGCGGTGGCGGGGTTTGCGTTGGGGCGGGGCGCCTGAGGGCACGGCGATGCTAGGCCAGCACCGCCCCACGCCGCTTCGCCCGCAGCAACTCCACCAGAATCCGCCGCAGCCACACGTTGCCCGGATCCGCATGAAACCTCTCATGCCAATGCAGCTTGACCGCGTAGGACGGCAACTGCACCGGCGGTGTGAGCAGCTTCACCTGCTCCTGCGTGGCGAAGGTATCACCCGCGCCGCGCGGCACCACCACCAGCAACTCGCTGCCGGCGACGATGCGTGCGACCCCCAGGGTGCTGGGCAGGCGCAGCACGATGTTGCGCTGGATCTTGCGCTGGGCCATCACGCGTTCGACGACGGCGTGGCCGGTGCCCGAGGAATGGATGACGATGTGGCCTTCGGCCAGGAACGCCGTCTTGCTGATCTTGGCCTGGATGCGCGGGTGGTCCTTGGCGGCCATGCAGACGAAGGTCTCCTCGACCAGCGTGCGCTCGTGGAAGCCGGCTTCGAGATGCGGCAGGAAGCCCACCGCCAGGTCGACATCCCCTTCTTCGAGGCGGCGCCGGCTGTCCGCCGAGATCGTCTCCACCTCGATGTGGATGCCCGGCGCGCGCCGGCGCAGGTAGTTGGCCAGCAGCGGCAGCAGCACCACCTCGCTCAGGTCGGTCATGCAGATGCGAAAACTGCGGCTCGAACTGGCCGGGTCGAACGCCGCACGCGAGGTGCGCACCTGCTCCAGGCGCTCCACCACATCCTTCAGCGAGGGGTAGATCGACTTGGCGTAGGGCGTGGGCAGCATGCCCTGCGAGGTGCGGATGAACAGCTTGTCATTGAAGTGCAGGCGCAGCTTGTTCAGCGCGATGCTGGCCGTGGCCTGGGCGATGCCGAGCGTCTCGGCGGCGCGGGAGACACTGCTGCTCTGGTAGATCTCGTCGAACACAGTCAGCCATTCCAGATCCAGCTTTGACATCGCAGCCACTCCCCTCGGGCCATTATTGCAAAGCGTGATCTAGGGTTGCACGAGGTCCGCGATGGTCTGGCGCAGCCACAGGTTGCCGGGGTCCGCGTGGAACCGTTCGTGCCAGTGCAGCTTGACCGAATACGACGGCAGATGCAGCGGTGGCTCCAGCAGCTTCACCCGCTCCTGGCCGGCGAAGGCCTCGCCGACGCGGCGCGGCACCAGCACCAGCAACTCGGTCTGCGCGACGATGCGCGCCACGCCCAGGAAACTGGGCAGGCGCAGCACCACGTTGCGCTGCAGCTTGCGCTGCGTGAGCAGTTTCTCGACGACCGAGTGGCCCGTGCCGGTGGTGGCCACGACCACATGGCCTTCGGCCAGGAACGCTGCCTTGGTCAGCTCGGCACCGATGCGCGGATGGTCGATCGCCGCCATGCAGACGAAGCTTTCCGCCATCAGCGTGCGCTGGAAGAACCCGGCTTCGAGATGCGGCATGAACCCCACGGCCAGGTCGACATCGCCTTCCTCCAGCCGGCCCGGGCTGTCGGGCGAGATCTCCTCGGCCTCGATGCGGATGCGCGCTGCGATGCGCTGCAGGTGGTTCACCAGCATCGGCAGCAGCACCACCTCGCTGATGTCGGTCATGCAGACCCGGAAGGTGCGGGCAGAGCTGGTCGGGTCGAACACGTTGCGCGCGCTGCGCGCCTGCTCCAGGCTCGCCAGCACCTCCTTCACGGTGGGATGGATGTCGCGTGCGTACGAAGTGGGTTGCATGCCGTGCGAGGTGCGGCTGAACAGCTTGTCGCCGAAGTGCGTGCGCAGTTTGTTGAGGGCGATGCTGGCGGTGGCCTGCGCAATGCCCAGGCGGTCGGCCGCACGCGACACGCTGTTGCATTGGTAGACCTCGTCGAACACCGCCAGCCATTCGAGATCGAGTTTGGACATGGGCGTTGTGCCTCCTGCGCCGATCGTGCCATCGCTCCTGCGGTTTCTCTATTGCGAAACGCAATTCGAAGAATTGATCGGCTTGTTTGACGCGGTGCGCCCCTGCGTCAACACTCAGCGCCATCCCAAGGAGGCCACGATGCCATTGAACAAACGAGAACTCTTCAGGTCCGCCGGCAGCATGCTCGCGGGCGTCGGCCTGGCGGCCTGTGGCGGCAGCGATGCGGCGCCGCCCGCGCGGCCCGCGTTCGTGCTGGTGCACGGGGGCTGGCACGGCGCGTGGAGCTACGAGCGCGTGATCCACACGCTGGCGTCGCTGGGCCACCTGGCGGTCGCCCGCGACCTGCCGGCGCACGGGCTGAACGCCCGGTTCCCGGCCTCGTACGGTGCAAGGCCGCTGCCGGCCGCCTTCATGACCGATGCGTCGCCGGTGGCCGGCGTCACGCTCGACGACTACGTGGCCAGCACACTGGCCGTCATCGACGACGTGCGTGCCGCCGGCTACGACAAGGTGGTGCTGGTCGGCCACAGCATGGGCGGCATCGTGTTGAACCGCATCGGCGAGCTGGCACCGGGCAAGATCGCGAAGCTGGTCTACTTGGCGGCCAACATGCCGCGCAACGGTGTGCCGATCGGCGTCTACTTCGGCGAGCCCGAGGGCCTGGTCGCCCAGGTGAACCCGGTGCTGATCGGTGACGCGTTCGCCACCGGTGCCTTCCGGCTCGATCCGCGCAGCAGCGACGCGACCTACCGCGCCAACCTGAAGACCGGCTTCTACAACGACACCAGCGACGTCGATTTCGCGGCCGCCGCGAGCCTGCTGTGCCCCGATATGCCCACGGCGCCGATGGTGACCCCGATCACCTTGACCCCCGGCAACTGGGGCGCTCTGCCGCGCCACTACATCAAGTGCCTGCGCGACAACGCCGTGCCCCAGGTGCTGGCGCAGCGCTTCATCAACGAGGCCGACGCGTTCACTCCGGGCAATCTCACGCGGGTGCACACACTGGACACCAGCCACTCGCCCTTCATCTCGCAGCCGGATGTGCTGGCGAAGCTGCTGTCCGACATCGCCCTGGCCTGACATGCAGGAACCTCATCGCGTTGAATCGAAGGCGCCGCTCGCGCAGGCCCAACGGCGCAGCGTGGACGTGTGCGTGGTGGGCGCCGGCGCGGCCGGGGTGTCGGCTGCGGTCGAGGCCAGCCGGCTGGGGCTGCGGGTCTGCCTGGTCGACGGCCTGCCGCAGATCGGCGGGCAATCGGTCAACGGCCTGATCGGCACCCTGTGCGGCTTCTATTCGGCCGGGCCGGCGCCGTACCGGCTGACCTACGGCTTTGCTGCGGATGTGACCCACGCGCTGGAAGCCGCCGGCGCCATCGCCTACCGGCGTGGCCGCAAGAGCGTGATCGGCCTGTACGACGAACAGGTGCTGGCCGGCATCTACGCGCAGGCACTGCTGCACGCGGGTGTGGAGGTGGTGCTCGGCGCCGTGCTGTCGGGCGTGCAGGTCGAAGGCGAGCGCATCGGCAGCTTGCGGCTGCAGACGCGCTACGGCGAAGTGGAGCTGTCGGCCACCACGGTGATCGATGCCAGCGGTGATGCCGTGGTGGCGGCGTTGGCCGGCGCCACGCTGCAGCAGGCCGACGCGCCGGTCTATGGCACCAGCATGTTCTCGGTGACCGGCGTGGCCCAGCCGGTGCCGGCGCGCGCGGTGGTGATCGAACGGCTCGAACACAAGGCCGCGCAGTATGGCCTCACGCGCAAGGACGGCTTCGTCTTCGAGTTTCCGGGGCGTGACCTGTGCCTGGTGAACCTGACGCACTTCGAGACGCCGCTCGATGCCTTGGCGATGTCGCGCACCGCGCTCGCGGCGCGCGACACCATCGAGCGGGTGATGGACTTCCTGCGCGGGGAGTTTCCCCAAGCGTTCGGCCAGGCCCGCATCGGCAGCATTGGCCAGCCCGGCGTGCGGCAGACCCGCGGCATCGCGGGCCGCCGCATGCTGACCACGGCCGAGGTGCGGGCGGGCGTTCGCCCGCACGACGCCATTGCGCGCTGCGCCTGGCCGATCGAGTTCCATGGCCGGGCCGACGGTGTGTACTGGGAGGAGTTCGCCGACGAGCACATCACCTGGGTGCCGCTGCTGGCCATGGTCTCGCGCGACCTCGTCAACCTGCTGGCCGCCGGCCGCTGCATCGATGCCGAGCCGTTTGCGCTGAGCGCGGTGCGCGTGATCGGACCGTGCATGGCGATGGGGGCGGCGGCTGCGGCCGCGGCCTTCGTCGGCCAAGGCGCGCTGGACCGCCTGGACGTTGCGGCCGTGCAGCGGCTGGTGGCCGACAACCTGGAGCGCCGCGATCCGGCGCCGCTTTGACAAGAACGCTCCCATGATCGATTTCTCCGTCCCCGCCGACACACAGTTGCTGGTCGACACCGTCCGGCGTTTCGTCGACCACGAACTGCTGCCGCTTGAAGATCGGGTCGAGGCCGATGGCCAGGTCGCACCCGATACGGCGCGCGCGCTGCGGGCCAAGGCCGTGTCGCTCGGCCTGTATGCGATGAACATGCCCGAGGAGGTGGGCGGCGGTGGCTTGAGCGCAGTGGACATGTGCCTGGTCGACGAACAGCTGGGCCGCACCAGCGAAGCCCTGGTCCGGCAGACCTTCGGCGCGGTGATCGGCTCGCTGGTGCACTGCGTCGGCCCGCAGCGCGACAAGTACCTGCTGCCGGCCGTGCGCGGCGACATCGACATCTCGATCGCGATGACCGAGCCAGAGGCCGGCTCGGATGCTGTGGCGATCAAGACCACGGCGGTGCGCGATGGGGACGGTTACGTGCTCAACGGCAGCAAGCACTTCATCAGCGGTGCCCAGACGGCCGATGCTTTCGTGGTCACGGCCATCACGGGCGCCGACACACCCGGGCGCGGGGTGTCCACCTTCCTCGTGGACCGCGACACCCCCGGGTTCACCGTGGGTCGCGTGCAGCACATGATGGGTGTGCGAGGCGTCAGCCACAACGAGCTTTTCTTCGGCAACGTGCGGCTGTCCGAGGCGCAGCGGCTCGGGCCGGAAGGCCAGGGCCTGCAGCTGGCGCTGGCCACGCTGAACCGGGTGCGCCTGGGCGGGGTCGGCGCACGCTCGGTCGGGCTGGCCACGCGCATGCTGGATGAATGCCTGCAGTACGCGCGCGATCGCCGCCAGGGCGGCAAACCCATCGCCGAACACCAGCTGATCCAGGCCAAGCTGGCCGACATGGCCAGCGAGATCTTCGCCGTGCGCATGATGGTGCTGAACACCGCCTGGGAGATCGACCAGGGCATCGACCCGCGCGCCAAGGTGTCCATCGTCAAGGTGCGCGCGTCCGAGATGCTGGGCATGGTGACCGACCATGCGGTGCAGATCCATGGTGGCATGGGTTATTCGAAAGAGCTGGGCGTCGAGCGCCACTACCGCGACGCACGGGTCTCGCGCATCCTTGATGGCACCTCCGAGATCCACCGGCTGTTGATCGCACGCACGCTGCTGAAGCAGGGCGTGGCTGCCGTCCACTGAACCAACGAGGAACACGCCATGCTGAGCAAGATGAAGGTCCTGAGTTTCTGCCATTTCATCCAGGGGCCTGTCGCATCGCAGTACCTGGGCGACCTGGGCGCCGACGTGATCAAGGTTGAGTCGCCGAGCGGCGCATGGGAGCGTGCGGTGGGCAGCGGCGGTATCCGGGTCGACGGCCGCAGCGTCAGCTACCTGGCGGGCAACCGCAACAAGCGCTCGCTGGTGGTGGACCTGAAACACCCGCAGGCGCGCGAAGTTCTCTATCCCGTCATCGCCAGCTGCGACGTGGTGATGGAGAACTTCCGGCTCGGCGTGCTGGACCGCCTGGGCTTCGGCTACGACGCGCTGCGCAAGCTCAAGCCCGACCTGATCTACGCATCGGCCACCGGCTGGGGCAGCAGCGGGCCGTTGCGCGACAAGCCGGGTGTCGACATCGTGGTGCAGGCCCGCACCGGACTGATCGCCGCCGGCGGACGCCAGGGCGACTTCCTGCCGATGCCAGGGGCACCGGTGGTCGACCACCATGGCGGCGCGCTGCTGGCGATGGGGGTGATGGCCGCCTACATCCGCAAGCTGGCGACCGGCAAGGGCACGCGGGTCGAGACCAGCCTGCTGGCGGCCGGGCTCGACGTGCAGGCTGAGGCGCTGGCGCTCTACGCCTCGGGCGGCAAGACGGCGGCCGATCTGCAGCGCGACGGCCGTCTGGGCGCCTGGTACGCCGAGCCGCCGTATGGCGTCTACAAGCTCGCGGACTGCCACGCCGCGATCGGCGGCGCGGGCAGCATCGACGGGTTCACCCGGCTCATCGGCGCACCGGCGCTGCTGGCCCTGGGCGATGGCGCGCACCAGCGCGAGCGCGACGTGTACGTGCGCCTGCTGGGCGACGCGCTGCGTGCCTGGACCTTCGACCGGCTGGCGCAGACGCTCGCCGGCTCGCTCTACTGGTTCGAACGGGTCGCGGACTACGACGACGTGCTGGCCGATCCACAGATCGAGGAGCAGCAACGTTTTGCCCGGTTCCCGGTCGGCAGCGGCACGGCCACGGTGCTGAAGCATCCCGTGCGCTACGACGGCGAGGCGCCCGGCGTGCGCCGGCCGCCGCCGGAACTGGGCGAGCACACGCGCGACATCCTGGCCGAAGCCGGCCTCAGCCAAGCCGACATCGACGTGCTGGTGGCCAGCGGCGCGGTGCGGGAGCGCGCGGAACCGGCGCGCGCCTGAAGCTTCAGTCGGAGGCGCGGAACCGCGTCGTGGTCCAGCCGCCGCACACCGGCAGCACGACGCCGGTGATGAACGAGGCCGCGTCGGATGCCAGGAAGCCGAAGGCCTGGGCCACATCCTCCGAAGTGCCGATGCGCGGCAACGGCCGGGCGCGTGTCACGCTGTCGTTGAAGGTGTCGTCCTGGATGCGGGCATCGGTGGCGGGCGTGTGGATCAGGCCCGGCGCCACGGCGTTCACGCGAATCCGGCGCGGCCCGTAGTCGGCCGCCATCTGGCGCGTCAGGCCGATCAGTGCGGCTTTGGCGGCGGTGTAGGGCGCTGTGCCCCGCATGCCCACCATGGCGACGGCCGATGTCGTGTGGAGGATCACGCCACCGTCCGCACCAAAGCAGTCGACGGCCTCGCGCGCCAACCGGAAACTGATCTTCAGGTTGCGTTCGTAGAAGAAGTCGAGGTCGTCGTCGCTGCTCGCATGCAGCGAGCGATCGCCGCCACGGCCCGCGATGTTGGCGAGAACCTGCGGCACGCCGAGCCGGCCCCGACAGGCCTCGAACAGCTGTGCGCCGGCCTGCGGCTGCGTCAGGTCAACGGCGAAGGGAACGATGCGTCCGTGGCGCGCCTGCGCCTCAGCAAGGAGCGCATCGAGCCCGGCGCTGTTGAGATCGACCGCCAGCACCGCTGCGCCGCGCTGCGCGAACAGCAGTGCCGTCGCGCGGCCGATGCCCGATGCGGCGCCGGTGACGATGGCGATCTTGCCGTCCAGGCGGATGGCGTCCGGGGCGGCCGGAGAACGAGGGTCGAGCGTCATGCGGGTGAGGTCTGGGGATGAAGGTCGGCAGGTGCCGAAGAACGTGGGTGGTCGAGCCGACCGACGAAATGCAGGTAACCATCGCCATCGAAACGGCACAGGTCGCCGGTGTGCCACCAGCCGCCGCGCTGTGCGGCGCTGGTGGTATCGGGCAACTGGAAGTAACCGCTGGCGACCGCCGGGCCGCGCACGCAGAGTTCGCCGGTTTCACCCGGCGCACAAGGGCGCATGTCGGGGTGGAACAAGGTGGTCTGCATGCCGCTGCAAGGCCGGCCCAGCGAGAGCAGCCGTTCGGCGTGTGTGTGGTCGTCGGGGCCGAGCACGGCCAGCGACTTGGGGCATTCGGTCTGCCCGTGGATCTGCCACAACACGGGCCCGAACACGGCGAGCGCCTGGCGCACGCGCGCCGTACCCAGCGTACCACCGCTGTACAGCAGCAGCGACAGGCACGACCAATCCACGCCGGCTGCAGCGGGGTGGTCCATCAGGCGCAGCAGCGAAGCTGGCATCGTCAGCCATACGGTCGGCCGGTGCCGCTGCACGGCGGCGATCAGGCGGTCGGGCTCGAACGCGTCCAGCAGCAGCACCGTGCCGCCGCGCATCAAGGTCGGCAGCACCATGTGGCCGAAGCCGCCCGCCAGGGGTTCGGCGCACAGCACACGCGGCGCAGCCGGCCACGCGATGTCGGTCAGCTGCACCAGCGTCATCGCTGCCAGCGCGCGCGCGGCCAGCAGCACGCCCTTGCGGGGGCCGGTCGTGCCGCTGGTGAAGCCGATGCGCACGATGTCCTCGGGTGCCGCGCGGTTGAGCAGCGGTGCCGGGGTATAGGCCTGTGCTTCGGTCCAGATGCAGGCCAGTGTCGATCCGTCGCCGGTATCGTGGGTGCGCCACAACGCCACTTGCGGGCAGTGCTGCCGGAACGGCGCCACACGCTCGGCGAACGACGCATCGCACAGCACCAGCCGGGGTGCGCAGTGCGCGATCATCCCGGCCTGTGCGTCTGCGGCTGTCAGCCCGGGATGCAGCGTGACCGAGCGCAGCCCAAGCAGGTAACAAGCGGCGATCACGCACCATTGCGCGGGGCTGTTGCGCGCGCATTGCAGCACCACGTCGCCCGCGCGGAACCCCTGCGCATCGAACCAGGCCACCAGCTGGCGCAGCATCTGCGCCACTTCGCGGTAGCGCAGCGTGCGATCGCCGGCCACGAAGGCAGTGCGATCGGGAAACTGCCGCAGCGCGCGCACGATGAGGTCGCCGACCGGCCCGACGCCGGCCATCGTTTCCACGCTCACCTGGCCGCCAGCGGACTCACGTGTTTGTCCATGTCGGGCGCGGCGGCCACCATGCCGTTCGCGCGCATCAGCTCGGCCGTCTTGTTCAGCTGGGCCACGTCGATCTTCACCGGCATCGGCGGCAGGACGATCTCTTTGAGCACCGGCACAGGGAGCCGCGTGAAGTCGGAGACGACCTGCAGCGCCTCGGGTGACGACTGGTTGGCGTTGTACCAATCGATGCCGCGGCGCAGCGCGCGGTTGAATTTCTGCACGGTTTCGGGGTTCTGGCTGACGAACTTGCCGGTGCTGATGTAGTTGCCCGCGTCGGCGCCCGGCTGCACCTCATTGAACACCGAGCCGACCACGGTCATCTCGGCGTTCTTCAGCACCGCGCTCTTGAACGGTTCGACCTGGAAGATCGCGTCCACGTTCTTGCGTTTCAACGCGTCTTCCATCTGCGGGAACGGCACCTCGCGGTAGGTGACCTTGTCCGGGTCGCCGCCACGCGCCTTGACCCAGGCCCGCGCGTAGAGCCAGATGATGCCGTTGCGGGTGTTGACGGCGATGGTCTTGCCCTGGAAGTCGGCAGGCGTCTTGTACGCGTCACTCTTGCGGCCGATGATCTCGGTGGTCGGGTGCGTGGGCGACATCTTGGCACCGGGTGCGACCATCTGCACGTCCAGCCCCTGCTGGATCGCGAGGATGCTCGAGACCACATTGCTCAGTGCGATGTCGTAGGCACCGGCCACCAGGCCCGGGATGCCGACCGCGCCGCCGGTCGAGGTGCTGGTGTCGAGTTCGAGGCCTTCTTCGGCGAAGTAGCCGCGCTTGATCGCCACCGCCAACGGCACGCAGTCGACGATGGTCTGCACGCTGACCTTGAGTTTCTTCAGTTCGGCAGCCTGCAGCAGGCCGCAGCAGAGCAGGGCGCCGGTCAGCACCAGCGTCTTGAGGGTCTTGTTCATGGAGAACTCCTGGAGTGGATGGTGAGAAGAGAGGGGTCAGCCCTGGCCGTGCCAGGGCAGGGCGCGGCGTTCGGCCGCGAGGATGCTGCGGTTCAGCAGGTAGCCGACGATGGACAGGCAGACCACCGCTGCGTACATCGGCGCCGGTTGCATCGCGTATTGCGCCTGCATGATGAAGTAGCCGATGCCGCTCGACCCGGCGATCATCTCGGCGATGATGGCCACGACCAGCGCGATGCCCAGGCTGATGCGGCAGCCGGCGAAGATCGAGGGCAGTGCGCCGGGCAGCACGATCTTGCTGAGCGTGGCCCACTTCGACAGGCGCAAGGTGCGAGCGGTCTGGCGCAGCGTTTCGTTGCCGTCGCGCACTGCTGCCATCGTGTTGATCAGCACCGGGAAGAACGCACAGAAAGCGACCGCGAAGATTTTCAGCGCGCTGCCCACGCCGAGGAACAGGATCAGCGGCGGCACGATGGCCGAGATCGGGATCGGCCGCAGCGTCTCGACCAGCGGGTTGAAGAAGCGCTTGAGCCAGGGCGACAGGCCCAGCACCAGGCCCAGCGCAATGCCGCCTGCACAACCGGCGGCGTAGCCCACCAGCATCAGCAGCAGGGTCTGCCCGAGCAGCGTCGGTAACTCGCCCGAGCGCATGCCGTCCCACACCGCGACCAGCACGCCGGTGAACGCAGGCCAGTTGCGGCTGTCGACCCAGCCCAGCCGCGCCGAGCTCTCCCACAACACCAGCAGCGCCAGCACCAGCAGCACGCCCGATAGGGCCAGGGGTTTCTTCGCTTCCTGCATCACTTTCCCCTCCAAGGCATGGCCAGGCGTTCGGCCCGTTCGAAACCTGCGTTCAGCACCACGCCGATGACCGCCAGCAACACCAGCCAGGCATACATCTGCCGCGTCTGGAACGAGCGTTGCATGTCGAGGATCAGGTAGCCGATGCCGTTCTCGCCGACCAGCATCTCGGCCACGATGACCAGCGTGAGGGCCAGCCCCAGGCTGACGCGCATGCCGGTCGCGATCATCGGCAGCGCCGCCGGCAGCACAATCTTGCGCACCACTGCGAAACGGCCGAGGCGGTAGGTACGCGCGGTGTCGATCAAGGTCGGATCGACGCCGCGCACGCCCTGCACGGTGTTGATCAACACCGGGAAGAAGGAGCCGAGCACCACGATCACCAGCATCGTGTTGACACCGAGCCCCAGGAACAGGAACAGCGGCGGAATCAGCGCCGGTTTGGGAATCGGTCGCACCAGCTCCACGAGAGGCTCGAACAGCCGGTAGACGGCGTCGCTGCGGCCCATGGCGATGCCCAGCGAGATGCCGAGCACGCAGGCGATGAGATAGCCGCCGAACATCAGCGCCAGCGTGTGGCCGAGCGGCTTCCACATCGTGTTGGCGCGCAGGATGCCCCACACGCCTTCGGTGACGACGGAGGGCGCTGGCAGCAAGGTCGGGTTGATGGCGCCGGCGCGGCAGGCCAGCTCCCAGAGGGCCAGTGTGCCGACCACCGCCAGCGTGCCCGGGAACCAGGCGGCGAGGGTCTTGTTCATGGCTGGACCGGCGTGCGGTTCAGCAGCCGCTCGAGCAGGGTATGGCGCAGTTCGAGAAAGCGCGGGTGCTCGCGCGTCGTGATCGCGTCGCGCGGATGGGCGATGCCGGTCTCGATCACTTCTTCGACCACGGTGGGGCGCTTGGACAGGATGGCGATGCGGTCGGACAGGTACACGGCTTCGTCCACATCGTGCGTCACCAGGACAACGGTCAGCTCTTGCTTGCGCCACAGGTCGAGGATCAGCGCCTGCAGCTCCACACGGGTCAGCGCGTCGACTGCGCTGAAGGGTTCGTCGAGCAGCAGCACGCGCGGATGGGCCGCCAGCGCACGCGCGATGGCCACGCGCTGCTGCATGCCGCCGGACAGTTGCCACGGGTAGTGTTTCCCGAACTCCTGCAGGCCGACCATCGTCAGATAGCGCAGACATCGCGCCTGGATTTCGGCCTTGTCGATGCCGCGGTCGGCTTCGAACGCCAGGGCCACGTTGGCGCTGACGGTGCGCCACGGGAGCAATGACTTCGCATATTGCTGGAACAGGTAGACCATGCCCTCGGGCGGCTGGCGCACCGGCTCGCCGGCAAAGAGCACCTCGCCGCCGGTCGGGGCGATCAGCCCTGCGATCATCTGCAGCAAGGTCGACTTGCCGCAGCCCGAGGGGCCGAGCACGGCGAGGAATTCGCCTTGCCGCACCTGCAGCGTGACGTCGCGCAGCGCGACCATGGCCGCGTCGCCGCTGCCGAAATGCTTGCTGACGCCGTCGACACGGATCAGCTCTGGCGCGGGTGCCGCCGAGCCGGCGGGGGTCACGGTGCGGGTCGGGCCGACCCGTACGGAGCTCATCTGGTGGTTCTTCATGTGCACGGTGTTTTCGAGGTGAACGAGAGGTCGGGGTCGGGGTTGGCCGCGCCGCTCAGCACGGCTTCGATCGCCATGCCGAGCGACAGCAGGCGCGTGTCCTGCTGTGGCGGTGCGTCGAACAACAGGCCGACCGGCAGGCCGTCGGCTGCGTAGCCTGCGCGCAGCACCAGGCTCGGCAGGCCGGCGATGCTGGCGGGCGAGATGTTGCGGGCAAAGGCGTCGCGCGCAGCGAGCACGCGCCCGTCGGACAAGGGCACGTCGGGGCCGGGCGACACGCGATGGGGCGGTGCGACAGGCGCTGTCATCGGGACGGCGGGGTGCATCATCAGATCGAGGCGATGCGTGGCGAAGTGGCTGGCCAGACGCGCGCGGGTCTGGGTACAGCGTTCCCGCGCCGCACGGTACGCCGCCGCCTGCGCCGGATCGGGCGATGCCGGTGCCGGGCGCAGCATCGGCGCCAGGTCGGCACCCAGGCCATCGAGCAGCATGCGCAGCGTGACCTCTGGCGCGTGGTGCTGCAGGTAAGCGGCGAGCTGCGACGGTGCTTCGTGGCCGATCAGCGTCGGGGCCGTGCCCGCCACCAGCGCCTGCAGGCCTTCGACTTCGGCGTGCACGAAGCTGACGCCGCGCGCCTCCAGCCGGTCGCGGGCGCGGCGCAACACCGGGTCGAGCTCCGGCGCCAGCGAATGCCAGTAGTACCGCGGCGACAGGCCGATGCGCAGGCCGGCCAGGTCCCGGCACGGCCTGGCCGTCGCCTCGCCTGCCATCACCGCGTCGAGCAGCGCGAGGTCGGTCACATTGCGGGCCATCGGACCGACCGTGTCCAGCGTGTGCGACAGCGCCACCGTGCCCCCGGTCGGATAACGCCCGGTCGATGGCCGCAGGCCGGCGATGCCGCACAGCGCCGCCGGCACCCGGCTCGAGCCGTTGGTGTCGGTGCCGATCGCGGCCGCGGCCATGCCGGCTGCCACCGCACAGGCGCTTCCGCCGCTGCTGCCGCCAGCCAGCCGCGCCGGGGCGTGGGGGTTGCCGACGCGGCCGAAGTGCGGGTTGTCGCTGGTCCAGCCCATCGCCAGCTCGTGCAGATTGTTCTTGCCCAGGACCAGCGCGCCTTCGGCACGCAGGCGCGCCACCACTTCGGCATCGGCCGCCGGATGCGTGTGCCGCAGCGCCGAGGTGCCGCCGGTGGTGGCGAAGCCAGCAACGTCGATGTTGTCCTTGATCGCCAGCGGCACGCCATGCAGCCTGCCGAGCGATCGGCCCGATGCGCGCCTGGCGTCTGCTGCGCGGGCGGCCGTCAGCAGCGCCGGGCCGTCCAGTGCGGTGAAGGCGTGCAGCGCGCGGCCGTCCTCGCAACGCTGCAACAGGGCCTGCGCATAGGCCTCGGCCGTGAGGTCGCCGCGTTGCAGCAGGGCGGCGGCATCGACCAGCGTCAGCAGATGCAG
The DNA here is from genome assembly GCA_965279475.1 of Pseudorhodoferax sp. GTDB lineage: Bacteria > Pseudomonadota > Gammaproteobacteria > Burkholderiales > Burkholderiaceae_C > Pseudorhodoferax. Next base: position 3,012,623 of record CBDIIA010000003.1, on the reverse strand, counting down.
CGCCGGGCGCGTGCGTCCGGGCGGGGATGTGCTGGCGTGCATGGCGGGCCTGCTGGGAGAGCGTTGGCGGTGGGCGGTGTGGGCGGTGTCAGTTCCAGACCACCGCGCCGCTGGCGTCGACGCCCACTTCCTTTGGGGCCGCCTGCGCCGTGGCGGCAGTGCCCGTGGTGTCCAGGCCTTGGATGGCGATCGCCTTGGCCGGCTTGCCGGCCGTGCCCGCAAGGCGCGTCCGCTTGAGCCGCTGGTTCGGCTCGGAGTGGTAGTAGCGCTCGATCGCCGCGATGTCGGGGAACTCGACGATGATCATCCGCTTCGGATGCCAGTCGCCCTCGATTGGTGTGTACTGGTTGCCGCGGACCAGGAAGCGCCCGCCCGCAGCGGTCACGTGGGGCGTGACCTGGCGTTCGTAGTCCGCCAGGCTGGGTCCGTCTTCGACGTCGAGTTCGATCACGAAATAAGCTGTCATTTTTGATGCCCTCAGATGTGTCAGGAGTGCGACGGGTGTCGCGTCCTGGGCAGTTTCTGCGGAGCACCCAGGGGCGTCAAACCAGCGGGGCGATATGGCTTATTGCGAAATGCAATAGCAGGCAGCTCAGCCTGCTCCGTCCCTTTGCGCGACAGCTGGAGGCTGGTCTCTGCGCCCCGCAAGCCAGACCAGCGGCCAGCACAGCAGCAGGTAGAACAGGGCCACGGCCACATAGACCTCGACGTAGTGCTGCCGCCAGCCCGTGTCAGCCAGCACGGCCTTGGCTGCGCTCAGCACGTCGAACAGGCCGATCACGGTGACCAGCGACGTGTCTTTCACCGCACCGACGAACACGCCCAGTGCGGCAGGCGCGGCGATGCGGCGGGCCTGCGGCAGCAGCACCGACCACAGCACGGTGAAGCGGTCCATGCCGAGCGCCTGCGCGCTCACGGTCTGGCTGTGCGGGATGCCTTGCAGGGCACCCCGCAGCACCTCGGCCAGCAGGCAGGCGGTGTGCAGGGTGAGCGCCATCAGCGCCAGCTGGAACTTCGCGCCCGACCAGTCGCCGCCCAGCAGCAGCGGCATCCAGAAGGCGGCCAGCAGCAGTTGCGTGACCAGCGGCACGGCGCGCACCGTCTCGATGACCGCGGTGGCCGGCCAGCGCAGCCAGCGTTGTGCGCTGCGCCGCATCAGCGCCGGCGCCACGGCACACGGCAGGGCGGCCGCGATGGCCGTGATGGCGAGGGCCAGCGTCACCAGCACGCCGCCCCACAGCACTGGCGGCAGCGGTGTCAGACCTCCGCCGGAACCGCTCAGCACCCCGCCTGTGGCCAGCACACTCGCGACAGCGAGCCCTGCGCGCCACGCGGAACGCAGGCCCGGCGCGAGCAGCGCGGCCACCAGCACGACGAGCAGCAGGCAGGCCAGCGCGGCCTGGCCGCGTTGTCCCGCGGCGATGGTGCCGAAGACCAGCAGGCGGGCGTTCTCGTGCACCACGGCCCAGCAGGCACCGGCGGCGGGCGTGCAGTCCTGGGCGGAACCCGTCCACACGGCGTCCAGCACGCCCCAGCGCAGCAGCGCCCCTGTGCTGAGGGCCAGCACCACCAGCACGAGTCCGCTGGTCGCCGCGCGTGCCGGCGTGCCCCAGCAGCCGGCTGCGTCGAGCGGCGGCAGCCCGAGCCGGTCCGCCAGCTTCGCCGGCCCCGTGCCTTCGATGCCGTGGCGGTTCACGCGGGCGTTGGTGCGCGCCAGGCCGGACGCCAGCAACAGGCTGATGCCGAGGTAGAAGCCGGCTGCCAGCGTGATGCCCTCGACCGCGCGGCCGGTCTGCGTGACCGTGGTGTTGACGACGGCCATCAGCTCCTGGTAGCCGATCGCGATCGCCAGCGTGCTGTTCTTGATGAGCATCAGGCACTGGTTGGCGTAGGGCGGAACCGCCACCCGCGCGGCATGCGGGTAGACGATGTGGGCCGCCACGCTGGACGGGCGCAGGCCCAGCGCCGAGGCCGCGTCGACCTGACCGGCCGGCACCGACCCCACGGCGCCGCGCACGATGTCGGCGATGTAGGTGGCATGGAACACCGACAGCCCCAGCACCAGTGCGGTGAACTCCGGGCTCAGGCTCCAGCCGCCCTGCAGGCCCAGTCCGGCGATGACCGGTACGTCGATCTGCACGGGCCACCAGCTCTGCACCAGCGGCAGCGCCAGGCCGCGGTTCGAGAGGAATACGTGGGGCAGCGGCTGCCAGGCCTCGCGCACGCCCGGCAGCTGCAGCAGCAGCGCATACCAGACGAAGAGCTGCAGCAGCACCGGCGTGTTGCGCACTGGTGCGGCCAGCGCGGTCAGTGCACGGTGCAGCAGCGGATGGCGCGTCAACCGCAGCAGGCCGAAAGCGATGCCGAAAGCGGTTGCCAGCGGGATCGCCAGTGCAGCGACCGTGAGTGTGTTGACGACGCCGGCGGCGATCAGCTGCAGGTAGCTGTCGTCGGGGCTGACCTCCAGCAGGCTCTCGGCGACCTGGAAACCTGCGCGCTGCCCGACAAAACCGAAGTCAGGCCAGAGCATCACGCCTGCCCCGGGCCCGAGCAGGAAAGATCATTGGAACGGAGGCGCGTACAGAAGTCCGCCCTTGTTCCACAGGGCGTTGTAGCCGCGGTCGAGCTTGAGCGGCGTCTTCGGGCCGACGTTGCGGTCCCAGATCTCGCCGTAGTTGCCGACCGACTTGATCACGTTGTAGGCCCAGCGTTCGTCGAGCTGGAAACTCTTGCCGATGCCGGCGTCCACGCCCAGCAGCCGTCGCACCTGCGGGTCCTTGCTGGTGAGGAAGCTGTCGACGTTGCCGGCGCTGATGCCCAGCTCTTCGGCCGCCACGACGGCATGCACGGTCCAGCGCACCACGTCGATCCAGTTCGCGTCGCTGTCGCGCACCCAGGGGGCCAGCGGCGACTTGTTCACTCGCTCGGGCAGGATCACGTAGTCGTCGGGGTTGCCGGCGCGGGCCGAGCGGCTGGCCGCCAGCGTCGACGCGTCGGACAGGTAGACGTCGCAGCGGCCGGCGTAGAACGCTTTCTCCAGCTCGACCAGGTTCTCGATCACCACCGGCCGGTACTTCAGCTTGTGCGTGGTGAACCAGTCGACCAGGTTCTGCTCGTTGTTGGTGCCGGGCTGCACGCAGACCTGGGCGCCGTCGAGGTTCTTCGCGCTGCTGATGCCGAGTTTCTTCGGCACCAGGAAACCCTGGCCGTCGTAGAACACGATGGCGGTCGAGGTGATGCCCAGGCCCGCGTCGCGGCCCGAGGTCACCGTGGTGTTGCGGTTCAGCACGTCGATCTCGCCCGACAGCAGGGCCGGAAAACGCTGCTGCGAACTCAGCGGCACGTAACGCACCTTGTCAGGCGAGCCGAGCACGGCGGCGGCCAGCGCTTTGCAGAAGTCGACGTCCAGCCCGGTCCAGCGGCCCTGGCTGTCGGCCAGCGACAGGCCGGCCGAGCCCTGGCTGACGCCGCACACCAGCTGGCCGCGTTTCTTGATGGTGTCGACCGTGGTGCCGGCCTGTGCGTGGGTGGCGGCAAAGCTGCCGATGACGGCTGCTGCGGCCACGAGGGCGCGGCGCAGCGGGAAGAAACGGAGGGTCGATGGCATGGGAGATCCGGTGAAGAGACAGTGGCCGGCCTTTCGCCGACCTCGGGACCGGACATGTCCGGGAACCCAAAATTCTAGGAACGGCAAGGCGCCTGCAGCGCTGCGGACGACGAAGCTTTTCGGCTATCGACATGCGGAAAACGAGTAAGGCCACACCCTAGAATCCGCCGCTACTTCAAGGACCCGGGCATGGATTGGCAGCAGGAATTCAGGCAGCACTTTCCGATCACCGGCGAGAAGATCTACGCCTGCCAGGCCTACAGCAGCCCGATGGCGCCGGTGGTCAGCGAAGCCGTGATGCAGTTCTTCGACCGCGTCACCCATGCGCGCGCCGACAAGCCCGAGTGGCTGGCCGCGGCCGAGAGCGTGCGCGGCCAGATCGCCCGGCTGATCGGCGGCGAGGCGCGCCACGTGGTGTTCACCAAGAACACCACCGAAGGCCTGAACATCGTGGCCCAGGGCTACCCCTGGCAGCCCGGCGACAACCTGGTCATCGACGACCAGGAGCACCCGGTCAACGTCGTGCCCTGGCTGCACCTGCGCCGGCGCGGCGTCGATGTGCGGGTGGCCGCCACGCAGGACCGGCGGGTGACGCTGGACGCCATCTGGCAGCGGGTTGATGCCCGTACGCGCATCGTGGCCGTGTCCTATGTGCAGTACAGCACCGGTGTGCGGGCCGACATCCAGGCGCTGGCCGCACGCTGCCGCGCGCAGGGCATCCGGCTGGTGGTCGACGGCATCCAGGGCGTGGGCCTGCTGCCGATCGATGTCGCGGGCTGGGGCATCGACGCGCTCGCCTGTGGCGCCTACAAGGCCTTGCACGGTCCGCTCGGCGTCGGCTTCCTGTACCTCGCGCCGGACCTGCTGGCAGAGCTGTCGCCGGGCCACCTGGGCGCGTCGGTCACCAACCGCATCGGGCGCGACACTCCGGACTGGAGCCTGCGCGAGCCGGCGGCCGGCGATGCGCGCCACCTCGAGGGCGGCAACATCAACTACCCCGGCGTCTACGGCATGGCGCGCGCGCTGCTGCTGATCGATGTGGCCCGCGTCGACCGGCTCGCGCCCTGGGTGCTGGCGCTGGCCGACCGGCTGGACGCCGGCTTGCGCAGCCAGGGCTACACGCTGCTGTCGTCGAACCACGAGGGCGAGAACAGCTCGATCGTCTGCCTGCGCCACCCGCAGGCCTTCGCGCTGCGCAAGTACCTCTATGCGCAGGGCGTGGTGAGCAACCTGCTCGACACCGGTGCGGTGCGGCTGTCGATGGGTGGCTACAACACACCCGACGAGATGGACCGCATCCTGGAGATCACCGGCCGTTTTGCCAGCGACGCGGCGTTGCGCCAGCAGCTGATGCGCCCGACCTCGGCGCAGGCCTACGCCCGGGCCTGAGCAGGATCAGATCTGCACCGGGCGGCGCCAGCCGCCAGCGCCCCTGTGAGCAGCCTCGGTCTCGGGCGCGGCCTGCCGTGGTTCCCGCTTCGCGACCGGCGAAGCAGGTGTCGCCGCTGCCGGTTGCGGCAACACCTGCAGGTCGAAGTGGCAGGCGATCGCATGGGTGGCCGAGACCGGCCGCAGCTGCGGCTTTTCCTGCCGGCAGCGCGGGGCCACGTGCGGGCAGCGCGACTGGACCCGGCAGCCGGCGGGCAGGTCGATCGGGGACGGAATCTCGGACACGGCGGCCGACGAGGCATCGACCCGGCTTTCGCTCGACGCGATCAGCGCCTGCGTGTAGGGGTGGCGGGCACGGCCGATCACGTCGTCGCGGTCGCCGATCTCCATGAACTCGCCGAGGTACTGCACGCCGATGCGGGTGCTCATCGTCGCCACGACCGCCAGGTCGTGCGAGATCAGCACATAGGTCAGGCCCTGATCGCGCTGCAGGTCCTTCAGCAGGTTCAGGATCTGCGCCTGGATCGACACGTCGAGCGCCGACACCGGCTCGTCCAGCACCAGCGCCCGGGGTTGCACGCCGAGCGCACGCGCGATGGCCACACGCTGGCGCTGGCCGCCGCTCAGCTCGTGCGGACGGCGCCGGCCCATCTCGGGCGCGAGGCCCACCATCTGCAGCAGCGCGTGCGTGCGTTCGCGCAGCGCAGCACCCTGGTGCAGGCCGTGGATGCGCATCGGCTCGTCGACGATGTGTTCGATGCGCATCAGCGGGCTGAGCGACGCATACGGGTCTTGCAATACCGGCTGCACCATCCGGTGGAAGGCCTTCTTGCGTGCGCCGCGCAGCTGCGCGACGACGTGGCCGTCGACCCGGATCTCGCCGGCGCTGGCCGGTTCGGCCGCGAGCAGCATCCGCGCCAGCGTGCTCTTGCCCGAACCGGATTCGCCGACCAGGCCGAAGGTCGTGCCCGGCGCGACCGAGAACGACACATCGGACACCGCGTGCAGCGTCTTGCCGCGGCCGAACAGCCCGCGCCGCACCTGGTACTGCCGGTGCAGATGCTCGACGGAAATAAAGGGCGGCGTCGCCAACGGACTCATGGCGTGGTCTCCGGGTGGATGGGGATCGCGCGCGGGCGCGTGGCGGCCGGCCCGGCCTCGGTGGTGTCCAGGTCTTCCAGCCCGAGCCGCGCCGCGGTGTGCCAGCAGGCCACGGCGCGACCGCCTTCGTCCCACGAGAACCAGTTGGGGTACTGCGCGCGGCAGCGATCTTGGGCTTCAGGGCAGCGCGGTGCAAAGCGGCAGCCGCCCGTCCAGTCGCGCGGCGACGGCGGTGTGCCCGGGATCGTCAGCAGGCGTTCGCGCTGCAGCGACAGCGAGGGCGCGGCGCGCAGCAGCCCTTCGGTGTAGGGGTGTACCGGCCGGTGGAACACCTCGCCGATCGGGCCGTGCTCGACGACGCGGCCGGCGTACATGATGGCCACGTCGTCGCAGAACTGCGCGGCCAGTTTCAGGTCGTGCGTGATGAACACGATGGTCATGTTGCGCGTGCGCTGCAGCTCCCGCAGCAGGCCGAGGATCTGCAGCTGCACCGTCACGTCGAGGGCGGTGGTGGGCTCGTCGCAGAACAGCAGATCGGGCGAGCAGGCGATGTTGATCGCGATCGCCACACGCTGGCGCATGCCGCCGCTGAACTGGAACGGGTAGCTGTCGAGCCGCTCTTCGGCGGCCGGGATCTTGACCGCCTCGAGCGCGGCGATCGACAGGCGCCGCAGCTCCGACCGCTTCGTGATGCCCTGGTGGTAACGAAACACCTCGGCGATCTGGTCGCCAATGGTCATCAGCGGGTTCAGCGAGGTCATCGCGTCCTGCAGCACCATGCCGATCTGCCGGCCGCGGATGGCGCGCATCTCGCGTGGCGTCTTCTTCAGCAGGTCCTCGCCCTTGAACAGCACCTGGCCTTCGACGACACGGCCGTTGGCCGGCAGCAGGCCGAGCATCGACGAGCAGGTCATGCTCTTGCCCGAGCCCGACTCGCCGACCAGCGCCAGCGTGCGCCCGGCGTGCACGCGCAGGTGGACGTGGTCGACCGCGGTGACCGGGCCGCTGCGCGTGACGAGCTGCGTGGTGAGGTTGCGTGCTTCAAGGATGACGAACATGGTGCTTGGGGTGGCGCTCACCAGGTTTCGGGAACGGACGAGTTCAGCCGGTCGCGCAGCGCATCGCCCAGCAGATTGGTTGCCAGCACGGTCACGATCAGCACCGCGCCCGGTATCACGCAGACCCACCAGGCAGTGCTGAGAAAACCACGCCCCTCGGCGATCATCGAACCCCACGAGGGGTTGGGCGGCTGGATGCCCAGTCCCAGGAAACTCAGCGTCGCCTCGAGGATGATGACGCTGCCGACATCGAGCGTGGCCAGCACGACGAAGGTGCCGGCGATGTTGGGCACGATGTGGCGCAGCATGATCCACCACGGCGATGCGCCGGCCAGGCGTGTCAGCAGCACGAAGTCGCGCGACTTGAGCGACAGTACCTCGCCGCGCGTGACGCGTGCGAACCGCGCCCAGTTGGCCAGCGTCAGCACCAGGATCAGGTTGGCCATGTTGACGCCGATCGCGCCCGACAGCACCAGCGCCAGGATCACCGCGGGGAACGCCAGCTGCATGTCGGCCAGCCGCATCACGACCGCATCGACCGCGCCGCCCACATAACCGCCCAGCACGCCGAGCGCCGTGCCCAGGCCGCCGGCGAACAGCACGGCACAGGCGGCGATGAACAGCGAGATGCGGGCACCGTGGATCGCGCGCGACAGGATGTCGCGGCCCAGCTGGTCGGTGCCGAACCAGTGCGCGGCCGACGGCGCCTGGAAGGTGTCGGTGAGCGAGATCGCCGTCGGGTCGGCCGGCGCGACCCAGGGTGCGAACACGGCCGCCAGCAGCACCAGCGCAAAGACCAGCGCCGCCGTCACGAACTGCGTGCGGGCCAGCCGGCGCGTGCTGCGCTCTTGTGGCGGCCCGCTCAGGGTGGGCTCGGCGGGCGATTCGGTCAGGACGATCGGCGCCATCGCGCGCAGGCTGTGTTCATGCATAACGGATGCGCGGATCGATCACTGCGTAGAGGAGGTCGACCCCGAGGTTGACCAGCGCGAAGACGACGGCCGCGAGCGTGACCGCCGCCTGCACCACCGTGTAGTCGAGGTTGTTGATCGAGTCGAGGATCAGCTGTCCGACGCCGGGCCAGGCGAACACCACCTCGACCGACACCGCACCGCCCATCAGCACACCGAACTGCAGCGACACGAAGGTGACGACCGGCAGCAGCGCGTTCTTCAGCGCATGGCGGAACACGATCACGTGCTCGGGCACGCCCTTGATGCGCGCGAACTTGATGTACTCGGTGTGCAGCACCGCCGCCATGCTGGAACGCGTGAGCCGGGCGATGCCGGCGGCCGCATACCAGCCCAGCGCCACCATCGGCAGCACCAGGTAACGCAGGCCGCCGTAGCCGCCGGTCGGGAACCAGCCGAACTGCAGTGAGAAGATCTTCACGAAGATCAGGCTGAAGAAGAAGGGCGGGGCGGCCTGGCCCAGCACCGCGAAGATCTTGCCGAACTGGTCGACCAGCCCGCCCGGCCACACGGCCGAGGCCACGCCCAGCGGCACGCCGATCAGCAGCGCCACGCCGAGCGCGGCCAGCGTCAGCAGCAGCGTGGGCCCGACCGCGCCGGCCACCACGGCGAATGCCGGCTGCGAGAACCGGTACGAGTTGCCGAAGTCGCCGTGCGCCAGCTGCAGTACGAAGGCGCCGAACTGCGCCGGCAGGGGCCGGTCGAGCCCCATCTGCTCGCGCAGCACCTGGCGGTCGGTCTCGGTCGCTTCGGGTGGCAGCATCAGGTGCGTCGGGTCGCCGATCGCGCGCACGACCGTGAAGATCAGCGCGATGACCAGGAAGACGGTGAAGAACGACTGCACGAGGCGTCGCAGGACGTAGGAGAGCATGCAGCGAGGCGGAGGGGGCTGTCGATCGTGGGGTGGTCCGGCGCGCGGTGGGGCGGCCGGATCCTGGACTGCACTCTAGGCAGAACCGGCGCCCGGGCCAACGAACAAAAACCGATATGCATAGGCGGAAAAGCGACTTGACCCCTGGCCGCGCGATTGCAGAGACTGCAGGGCTTGCCACTGTTTCGAACGAGTCTTGCCGATGCTGATGCCCCCCCGTTCCCTCGCCGCCCGCGCCACCCTGGCGCTGGCGCTGGTCTTCGCCGCCGCCGGCCCTGTCTTGGCCCTTGGCGGCAAACCCGCCGCCGACCGCAAGACCGTGGTGGTCGGCATCGCGTTCGACATCGGCAACCTCGATCCGCAGGTCACGACCACGGTGGACTCGGCCCGCTCGGGCTGGCAGCTGTTCGACACGCTGTACGGCTTCGACATCGACGGCAACATCGAGCCGCGCCTGGCCAGCGACTACAAGATCAGCCCCGACGGCCTGCGCTACACCTTCACGCTGCGCCGCGGCGTGAAGTTCCACGACGGTTCGGCCTTCGGCGCCAAGGACGTCAAGTTCTCGATCGAGCGCATCCTGAAGCCCGAGACCAAGAGCACCCGGCGGCCCTACTTCGCGGGACTGATCGACGGCGTCGACACACCCGACGAGCAGACCGTGGTGTTCAAGCTGGCGCGGCGCGACGGCGCCTTCATCAACAAGGTGGCGGGTTATCTGTTCATCGTGCCCAAGGCCTACACCGAATCGCTGCCGACGCCCGAGGCGTTCGGCCGCAAGCCGATCGGCACGGGGCCTTATCGCCTGGTGTCGCAGACCATCGGCCAGCAGCTGGAGTTCGCGCGCTTCGCCGACTACTATGGCCCCAAACCCGAGATCGAGCGGCTGGTGTTCAAGGTCGTGCCCGATGCCAACAGCCGCGTGAACGCGCTGCTGGCCAATGAGGTGGACATCGTCGACGACGTGCGCGCCAGCGACCTGGACCGCCTGCGCAAGACCGCGGGCGTCGAGGTGAAGAGCGGCCCGGCCGGCAGCCCGCTGCACGTGCGCCTGTACTCCAACGTGCCCAACACACCGCTGGCCAAGCGCGAGGTGCGGCTGGCACTGAACTACGCGATCGACACCAACGCCATCATCCGCAACGTGATGCATGGCGCCGGCGCACCGCTGACCTCGTTCATCTCGTCGAGCTTTCCCTATGGTTCGCTGAAGGGCAAGGGCAACCCGTATGGTTACGACCCGGCCAAGGCGAAACAGCTGCTGGCCGCCGGCGGCTACCCCAACGGTTTCGAGACCGATGTGCTGTGCTACACGGTCTACGAGCGCGCCATCTGCGAGGCCGTGGCCGCCTACTGGGGCGCGGTCGGCGTGAAGGCCAAACTGAAGGTGATCGACCCCGTGGCCTTCGGCCGCCTGGACAACAACCACCAGAGCGGACCGATGAACTTCACCCAGTTCGCCAACGCGCTGTACGACCCGATCCACCCGGTGGGCGGCGGCGCCAGCAAGGTCGGCACCTGGTCCGACTATTTCAACCCCGAGGTCGAGAAGCTGCTGGCCGTGCTGGAGGGGGAATCCGAACGCCCCAAGCGCGACGCGCTGTTCCAGCAGATCGCCCACATCCTGAACGAGGACGGCTTCGACGTGCTGATCTCCGAGCAGTTCTTCAACATCGCGAAGGACAGCGGCCTGCAATGGGAGCCGCAGCGCGGGGGCAAGTTCTACAACTTCCGCAATATCAGCTGGAAGTGAAAGCGAAGGTCTTGCTGGCAGGCCTCGCCCCGGGCCGCGCTGGGGTTTGGCGGACCTATGCAGTCACGCGACGGGCCCTGGACGCCGCGCGATGAAGTCCACTTCCACCAGGGCGTCGTAAGCCAGCCCGGTCACCCCGACGCAGGTGCGCGCCGGCAATTTCCCCGGCGTGAAAAAGCTCTGGTACGCCGCGTTGAAGCCTGCGTAGTCCTCCTTGAACCGGGTCAGGTAGGCACGCACCACCAGTACATGCTCGAAGCCCAGGCCCAACCCGCCGAGCACCGTGCGGAGATTGGCCATCACGTTGCGCGTTTGCGCTTCGATGCCATCGGGCAGCTGGCCCGGCGCATCCGGGGTATCGGGCATCTGGCCGGTAACGAAGACGAGGCCGTCGCTTTCCGTCGCGTGGCTGAACGGCGCGACCGGCTTCGGCCCGCCGGCGACCATGTGGAAGGTGATGGAGGAATCGGATGCTGGCATGGGGCGTGGGTCCTGGGTTCAGGTGATGCGAGAGGTGGAGACTCCCCATCAGCTTAGCCGCAACCGGAAAGATCTTGCATTCGCTGGACGACGTCGAAAGGGGGAGCCACCATTTGCAGGTCGTGCCCGGGGCTACTTCCACACGGCGGTGCGGAACTCCAGGCTCCAGCCAGCGATCTGCGGCTTCCATTGCAGCGCCGTATCCCGCAGGTACCCGAGCTTGGGTTCGGCCAGCAACACGGCCTGCCCGTCGTCGCGGCTCTGCTTCAGGATCTCGCGGAACAGCACATCGCGTTTGCCGCGGTCCGATTCACCCTCGACCTGCTCGATAAGCTTCTCGACCTCGGGGTTGAAGTAGTCGGACCAGGTACCGGCCTTCGCGACCGTGCCACCGATCACGTGGATCGGGTCGTAGATGGCGTTGCCGAAGCCCATCAGCACCAGCGGGCCGCTCTGGTGCACGGCGTTCAGGCGGTTGTAGGCGACCGAGTCGATCGCCTTGATCTGCGTACGGATGCCGACCGGGCCCCAGTAGGCCGCCAACGCTTCGCACAGTGCGCGCGGCTGGTTCGAGGGGCAGGTGAGGCTGGTGTCGATGCCGTTCGGGTAACCGGCGTCGGCCAGCAGTTTCTTTGCGCGCGCCGGGTCGTATTCGAAGGGCTTCAGCGCCGGGTTGCTGCCATAGGGGTAGCTGGCCGGGATCAGTGAACTCAGCGGCGCCGCCTGGCCGCGCAGCACGTTCTTGATCAGCGCATCCTTGTCGATCGCGTAGTTCAGCGCCAGCCGCACGGCGGGTTTGGACAAGGGCGTGGCCGGGTCGTTGGAGTAGATGCGCACGTGCAGCGGGCTGCCGCCGTCCACCAGTTCGGTCGCCAGGCCCTTCTCGCTCTGCAGGCGTTCGATGTCGGAGGGCGCGATGTCGGTCGCCAGGTCGACCTCGCCGGCCAGCAGCGCATTCACGCGGCTGCTGGGCTCGGGGATGAAGCGGTAGACCAGCTTGGGGATGGCCGGCTTCGCACCCCAGAACTCGTCGAAGCGGGTGAACTCGATCGAGCGGCCAATCTGCTGCGACACGATGCGGTACGGCCCGGTGCCGACCGGCGCCTGGGCAAAGGCCTCGGGCGACTTCAGCGCCTCGGTGTAGGCCTTGGGCACGATGTACAGGTAGCCGGCCAGCTTGTTCAGGAACGCGCCGTCCTTCTGCTTCAGCTTGAAGACCACGGTGAAGTCGTCCGGCGTCTCGACCGCGTCGACGGTCTGCACGAAGAACGGACGCCGCGTGCTCTTGGTCTCGGGCTTCAACACCCGCTCGATCGAGAACTTCACGTCCTGCGCCGTGAAGGCCGCGCCGTTGTGGAACTTCACGCCGCGGCGCAGCGTGAACGTATGGACCAGGCCACCGGCCGTCACCTGGTGGGCCGTGGCCAGCCGCGGCTCGAGATTGCCCTGGCGGTCGTAGCCGTACAGTGTGTCGAACGCGTTCCAGGCGTACTTGGCCGAATCGATGCTGGCCGGGATCAACGGGTCCAGGTTGCCGGGCGCGGACGACAGCGCCACCACCAGCGTGTTGCGGTCGACGGCGGGTTTGCCGTTGAAGGCCTGCGCTGATGGGCTGACCAGCAAGGTGAGCAGGGCGGCCGCGAAGGCCGGTACCAGATGTTGTTTGAAATTCATGGGTGTTCCGGGTTCTTGCGATTGCCAGCTGCCGATGAAATGGCGCGGCCTAGGCCAGTGCACCCGCGGAACTGGCTTTGCCAGGCCGCTGGGTGCGCCCCTTGAGGGGGATTCGGCTACACGAAGTGAGCAAGAAACGGGGTGGTCCTATTTCCACGAGACGTTGCGGAAGTTCAGGCTCCAGCCGGCGACCTGCGGTTTCCACTGCAGCGCCGGGTCCTTCACGTAGCTCACCTTCAGTTCGGCCAGCAGCACGGCCTGGCCGTCGTCGCGGGCCAGCTTCACGATCTCGTTGAACAGCAGCTCGCGTTTGGCGCGGTCGCCTTCCCCCTCGACCTGATCGATGAGCTTCTGCACGGCAGGGTTGTGGTAATCGGACCAGGTGCCGTCCTTCGACACCGAGCCGCCGATCACGTGGATCGGGTCGTAGATCGCATTGCCGAAACCCGACAGGAACAGCGGGCCGCTCTGGTGCGTGTTGTTCAGCCGGTTCGAGGCGGTCGAGTCGACGATGCGCACCTGGGTCTTGATGCCGACCGCGCCCCAGTAGGACGACAGCGCTTCGCAGAAGGCGCGCTCGAAGGTCGGCGTGGTGCAGAACAGCGAGGTCTCGAAGCCGTTGGGGTAACCCGCATCCGCCAGCAGCTTCTTCGCGCGTGCCGGGTCGTACTCAAAGGGCTTCAGGCTCGGGTTGCTGCCGTACGGATAACTCGCGGGAATGTGCGAGGCCAGCGGCGCGGCCTGGCCGCGGAACACGTTCTTGATCAACGCGTTCTTGTCGATCGCGTAGTTCAGCGCGAGCCGCACGGCGGGCTTGCTGAACGGCGTGGCCGGGTCGTTGGCGTAGATGCGCACGAACAGCGGGCTGCCGCCGGCGACGCTTTCCACCGTGAGCGACTTGTTGTCGTCCAGGCGCTCCACGTCGGTCGGCGCGATGTCGGTCGACAGATCGACCTCGCCGGCCAGTAGCGCGTTGACGCGGCTGCTGGCCTCGGGGATGAAGCGGTACACCAGCTTGGCGATGCCGGGCTTGCTGCCCCAGAAATCGTCGAAGCGCGCGAGCTCGATCGAGCGGCCGATCTGCTGCGAGACGAACTTGTAGGGCCCGGTGCCCACAGGCTGCAGCGCAAAGGCCTCGGGCGACTTCAGCGCCTCCGTGTAGGCCTTGGGCACGACGTACAGGTAGCCAGCCACCTTGTTCAGGAACGCGCCGTCGCGCTGCTTCAGGCGGAACACCACGGTCTGCTCGTCCGGCGTGTCGATGCCGGCCACGGCGTTGACGAAGAAGGGCCGGCGCGTGCTCTTGGTCTCGGGCTGCAGGATGCGCTCGAGCGAGTACTTGACGTCCTGCGCGGTCAGCGTGGCGCCGTTGTGGAACTTCACGCCGCGGCGCAGCGTGAAGGTGTGGGTCAGGCCGTCGGCGGCCACCTTGTGCGCCGTCGCCAGCCGCGGTTCGAGGTTGCCCTGCAGGTCGAAGCCGTACAAGGTGTCGAACACGTTCCAGGCGAACTTGGCCGAATCGACGCTGGGCGCCACCTGCGGGTCGAGGTTGCCGGGCGCCGCCGACAGGGCCACCACCAGCGTGTTGCGGTCGACCGCCGGTTTGCCGCCGAAGGCATGGGCGCCCGCGGAGGCGAGCAGCGCCAGCGCGAGGGTGGCGGAGAGGGCGAGTGGCTTGGGTCTGAAGTGCATGCGATGGGTCTGGTGTGTGTTGAAAGAAGGTTGAAAGAAGGGGCGTGGGCCGCGGCTTGGCGGACCCCGCGCAAGGGTGTCAGGCGGCGGTGGCCACGGGCTCGGCGTGGTACCGGTGGGCCAGCCGGTCGGCGATGTGCGCGGCCGCCACACGCCCGCCGACCAGGCACTCGGCCAGGTTGCCGCCGGCCATGTAGATGTGGCCGAAGGCGCTGCCCAGCTCACCGGCCGCGTACAGGCCGTGGATGGGTTGGCCCTGCACGTCGAGCACGCGCTGGTGTTCGTCGTGCACCGGGCCGCCCTGCGTGTTGATGACCAGCGGCCAGACCTCGGCGATGTAGTAGGGCGCCTGGTGCAGCGGCATCATGGTTTCGGGCCGGCGGTCGAAGGCCGGGTCGGCACCGGCATCGCAGGCCGCGTTCCAGCCGGCCACCTCGGCCTGCAGCGCGGCCGTGTCGATGCCGGCCAGCAGGGCCAGCTCGGCGATCGAATCGGCACGCCGGAAGATGCCCAGCGCCAGTTCCTGCTGGTTGTCGTCGCTCCAGGCGAAGGCGAGGCTGGGGTCGTTGGCGATCGCGCGGCCCAGCTTGTAGAGATTGAAGCCGGCGTGGTCGAGCAACAGGTAGGCCGGTAGCCGGGTATGGGCGGCGCGTGTGGCGTCGAAGTGCGCGAAGTGGCGCACGCCGGTGTCGCCGGGGTAGGGCTCGTATTCGTTGGCGAAGCGGCGGCCGCGCTGGTCCACGATGATCCAGGGCATGCGCGGCAACGGCGTGTGCTGGTGGTCGGGCGTCCACATCGGAAAGTTCTTCGCGTACAGCGCGTAGGGAAACGCCGGGTCCGGATGCCGAAAACCGTAGGGGCCGTGGAAGTGCCACATGTGCCACAGGTCGGCGCCGACGGCCTGGCCCATGCGGATGCCGTCGCCGGTGTTGCCGAGAAAGCTGCCGGGCAGCACGTCGGTGGTCTCGAAATACTGGCGCTGCATCTCGCGGTCGGCCTCGAAGCCGCCGCTGGCCAGCACCACGCCGCCACGCGTGTGCACGTCGACGCTGCGGCCCGCGTGTTCGAGCGTGATGCCGTCAATGGCGCCGTCCGCATCGCGCAGCAG
This sequence comes from Pseudorhodoferax sp., assembly GCA_965279475.1. Taxonomy (GTDB): domain Bacteria; phylum Pseudomonadota; class Gammaproteobacteria; order Burkholderiales; family Burkholderiaceae_C; genus Pseudorhodoferax. The sequence goes on along the minus strand of CBDIIA010000003.1, from coordinate 2,996,919 downwards.
CCGCAGCGCGCGGGTGGCCAGGCGCACCTCGATGCCGCGCCGGCGCACGTTGTCCTGCAGCAGGCCGAAGAAGTTGGCGCCAAGCACCGAAGGCGGCGCTGGAGCGTGGTCGCGTGCGGGGTCGGGCGCAAGCGCGCTGACCTCGACGTAGCCCAGCGTGTCGAAACCCGGGAAAGGGTAGTTGCCGAGCGCCGGTGTCACCCGTACCGTGGCGCCGACGGCCTGCGCCAGCCCGCGCATCCAGTCGGGCAGCTCGGCCATGCCGTGGCCCAGGCGGCGCAGCACGGGCTCGGGCGTGCGCCCGCCGCAGGTGGCGACCAGGTAGCGGGTGGCGGCCTCGGCGTCGAAGCCGATGCGTGCACCGCCGGCCGAGACCACGCTGATGCCGCCGGGGGTGGGCATCTTCTCGACCAGCAGCACCCGCGCGCCGTGGTCGTGCGCGGCGATGGCGGCAGCCGCGCCAGCGGCGCCGTAGCCCACCACGATGACGTCGTAGGCCACGTCGGCCGCACTGGCCGCGCGGGTCGCGGGCTTCATCGCTGTCGGGTCGAGTCGAAGGCCTGGCCCAGCGCCGCCTGGCCGATGGTCTGGTGCGTGCGGTCGTGGCCCACGTGCAGGATGTGGGTTTCCAGGTCGCGGATCAGCCGGCCCAGCGGATAGTCGTCGAACAGCGCGGTCGATCCGGCAAGGCGCCCCATGTGCCCTGCCACCAGCAACGCGGCCTGCGCGCAGGTCGACTTGGCGGCCATCGAGACCAGCTCGGCCCGCACCGCATCGCCGGCGCGCCAGACCTCGATCGCCTGCTCGAACGCGGCCGACGCGGCATGCAGCGCGACGCGTGCTTCGCCCACGTGGGCCTGCACGAACGGATCGCCCAGCTTGTCGGGCATCTGCCGCAGCCACTCCAGCGACCAGTCGAACACGCCTTCGGCGGCGCCCAGATAGTTGGCGGTGAAGCCTAGGTGAAAACGTCCCTGCCAGCGGCCGGTAAGGTAGGCGCCCGGCGGGCCGAGCACATGGCTGTGCGGCACCCGCACCTGGTCCAGCACGATCTGCGGGCTCTCGGCCACCCGCATGCCGCTGGGCCGGTACCAGCCCACCTGTTCGGTCACGCCGGGCATGCCGGCCTCGACGATGACCATCTGGTGGTTCTGCGCCATGCCGTCGATGCCGGCCAGCGACGTGAAGACGATGCCCAGGCCGTGGCGCACGCCGTTCGTGGCGTACTGCTTGCGGCCGTCGACCAGCAGACCGTCGGGCGTGGGCTCGGCACGCGTCTGGAACGCGCTGGCGCCCAGTCGCAGGCCGGGTTCGCTGCCGATGAAGGATGCCAGCTGCAGCCGCTCGCGCATCGGCTGCAGGAAGCGCCGGTGCTGCTCGGGCGTGCCGAGTTCGGCAATCGTCCAGGCCGCATGGTTGTGCACCTGCAGGCAGTGCGCGGTGCCGGGCGAGATGCGCGCCACCGTGCGCACGGCCTGCAGAAAGGTGCCAGCGTCGTCGGGGTTGTGCAGATGGCTGTGGCTGCCGCCCAGTGCGGTGGGCAGCGTGAGACGCAGCCAGCCGGCGTCGTGCAGATCCTGCAGATTGGCCAGCGGCAGCGCGGCCTGCTCGTGCGACTCGCGTTCGCGCGGCGCGAAGCGGCTGCGGGCCAGCGCGTCGAGCTGCGTCAGGCGTTCTTTGGGTGAAACTGTCTGTGCAGCGGTGCCGCCGATGGGGCGCGAGCGCGTGAGCACGGCCGGCGTGGCGAGATCCAGGATGATGGACACGTCAGCACCCCATGTGATACCGGCGCGGGCAGATGCCAGGAACACCGCGGACCGGACAATGCCTGCCCGCAGGTGTTGCCCCCGGATGGGGGGATTCGGCTACACGCAGTGAGCAAGAAACGGGGGCGAGTTTCATACCGGCGTGTCGCCCTTGATCGTGACGCGGAAGCCCGAGCGCACTTCGGGCCGATAGTCCCACACGGCCAGATGCTGCGTGCAGCGGTTGTCCCAGAACGCGACCGAGTCCTTCTTCCAGCGGAAGCGCACGACGAACTCGGGCTGCGTGCTGTGCTCGTACAGGTACGACAGGATGGCTGCGCTCTCCTGCCGGGGCAGGCCGTCGATCTTGGTGGTGAAGCCGGGGTTGACGAACAGCGCCTTGCGGCCGGTGACCGGGTGCGTGCGCACGACGGGATGGTGCGAACGCGGGTAGACCTTGCCGGTGTCGTCCGCGCCGTAGTTCTTGTAGCGGCCGCGGTAGACGTGGTCGCCGTCGTGCGTGGCGGTCAGGCCGTCGAGGTAGTGCTTGAAGCGGTCCGACAGCGCCTCGTAGGCGGCGACCATGCTGGCGAACAAGGTGTCGCCGCCATGCGGCGGAACGGTGTGCAGATGCAGGATGCTGCCCAGCGGCGGCTCGGCATCGCACGACACGTCGGAGTGCCAGCCTTCGCCGGCGACGTACTTCGAGTTGGCATCGGCATGGATGCGCAGGATCTCGGGGTGGCCTTCCGGCGCCGGTGCGCCCGGGTGGATGTGCAGATCGCCGAAGTAGCGGCCAAAGGCCTTCTGTGCCTCGAGTTCGAACGGCTGGTCGCGAAAGAAGATCACCTGGTGGTCGGCCAATGCCTTCCTGAGGTCGCGCACCTGCACGTCGGTCAGGGGCCGGGTGATGTCGATGCCCGAGATCTCGGCGCCGATGTGGCGGGTCAGCGGCTCGGCTTCGAAGCTGTCGTAGTGGACGGTGGGTGTTGCGGTGGTGGTGGTCACGGATGCCTCTTGGTGTGTAGGACGCAGGGGGGACGCTTTTCCCCGGAGCCGTGCATGCTAGAAGCGGCGCGCGCTGTGCCCAACGAACGAAAACGACTATCCATAGTCGGCCACCGCATAGGCGGCCCGCGGCGCAGGTACACGCGCAGAACGGATATCGATATCTGAATTTCTTCGTTCGTCCGGACCGGCCGCCCCGCTATCGTGCGGAGCACCAACGGCCCGCCGGTCCACAGGGAGGGGTATCACGCCCCGCTTCAAGCGGCGGACACGGCGTTGGTCCGATCCTTGTTGCCGACCGCATGTCAACCCCCACCCCTTCCTCATCCGACCCCGCAGCCCACGAAGGTCTGCTGGTGGCCGCGCACGCGCTGTCGGCATCGCTCGCCGCCCAGTCCGCGCAGCGCGATGCCGAGCGCGTGCTGCCCCACGAGGTGTTCCAGCAGGTGCACCGCAGCGGCCTGCTGGCGGCCCGGGTGCCGCGTGCCGATGGCGGCCCCGGTGTCGACTACCGCACGCTGTCGCAGATCTCGACCCTGCTCGCCAAGGGCGACCCCAACGTGGCGCAGGCCCTGCTGCCGCACCATCTGACGGTCGAGGCCATTGCCCTGCGGGGCACGCCGGCGCAGCGCCGTCGCTACTTCGCACAGGTCCTGCAGGGCGCGGTGTTCTCGGGCGCCATTGCCGAGCGCGGGACACGCTTTCGCACCGACATCAAGACGCGGCTGGTGCCCACCGGGCCGGGCCGCTATCGCCTGGATGGCCGCAAGTTCTACACGACCGGCGGTCTGATGGCCGACTGGCTGCGCGTGGTCGCGCTCGACCCGCACAAGCAGGTGGTGGCAGCGCTGGTGCCGCGCGACCGCGCCGGCGTGACGCTGCTCGACGACTGGGACGGCATGGGCCAGCGCGTGACCGCCAGCGGCACGACCGAGCTGGTCGGCGTGGAGGTGGCCGAGGACGAGATCATCCCGCCATTCCAGGCCGAAGGCGCGCCGTGGAACTACAGCTCGGCCGGCGGGCAGCTGATGCATTGCACGATCGAGGCCGGCATTGCGCTGGCGGCGCTGGACGATGCGGTCGCCTGGGCCCGCAACGGCGCACGGCCGGTGCGCGAGAGCGGTGTCGAGCGTTCGGTCGACGATGCCTATGTGCAGCACACGGTGGGGCGTATCGCCGCCAACGCCCACGCGGCCGAGGCGACCATCGCACGCGCCGCCGCTGCGGTCGACCGGGCGGCCGAGGCCTGGTGGTCCGGCGATGCGCCGCACGCCACGCTCGATGCGCTGGGCCTGGATGCCTCGATTGCCGTGGCCGAGGCCAAGATCATCTCGACCCAGGCCGCGCTGCTGGCGGCCGAGCAGCTGTACGAGGTGGGCGGTGCATCGGCCACCTTGCGTTCGCACAACTTCGACCGGCACTGGCGCAATGCCCGCACGCACACCACGCACGACCCGGTGGCCTACAAGTACAAGGCCGTCGGCGCGTATTACCTAACGGGCGCCCGGCCGCCCAATGCATTGACCTATTGAGCCATGAACACTCCCCTTGTCTCCATCGTCAGCGGCACGGTCTGGAAGATCGAAGTCGCGGTCGGCCAGCGCGTTGCGCGGGGCCACAGCCTGCTGCTGGTCGAGTCCATGAAGATGGAGATCCCGCTGGAGGCGCCAAGCGACGGCGCGGTGCTGCAGTTCCACGTGGCCGAGGGCGACACCGTTGCCGAAGGGCAGACGGTCGCCAGTTTCTCCACGGTTTGAAGGATTGAACATGCCCACCACCCTGCAGCCCTTCGAGACCACGGTGGACCAGATCCTCCAGCACGCGCTGGCGCATTGGCCGGGTGAACTGTTCGTGGCCGCCGATGGCGTCGAGCTGACCTACGCGGAGGTCGGCGCCGAGGCCGACCGCCTGGCACGCGGCTTGGTCGCGCTGGGCATCGCGCCCGGCGACCGCGTGGCCTTGTGGATGTCGAACCTGTGGGAATGGGTGGTGGCGCAGTTCGCCGTCACGCGCTGCGGCGCGGTGCTGACCCCGCTGAACACGCGCTTGCGCAGCGACGACCTGGCGCACGCGCTGCGCGACAGCGGCGCACGCTTCGTCATCACGCAGGACCATGCGGGCGAGTTCTCGTACCTGGACACCTTGCGCGGGCTGATCGCCACGCCGGGCCGACTGCCGGCGCTGGAGCATGTGGTCGTGGCGCGCGGGGCCGCAGGTCTGCAGGCGCCCTTCGTGGCCTGGGACGCGGCGCTGGCGCTGGGCCAGGCCGCGGGCATCGGCCCGCAGCCGGCGACCGACCCGCACGCGCTGGCCTACATCCTCTACACGTCCGGCACGACGTCGCTGCCCAAGGGCGTGATGCTGTCGCACGCCAATCTGAACAACTCGTTCCGGCTGAAGCGCCACATCGTGCGCGGCGAGAACACCTTTCTCGTGTTCCCGCTGTTCGCGATCACCGGCTGCCACAACTCGGTGCTGAGCGCGGCGCTGGTCGGCTCGGGCGTGGTGCTGCAGGAACGCTTCGACCCGGTGGAGGCGGTCGAGGCCATCGAACGCTACCGCTGCGTGTCGCTGGGCGGCATCGTCAGTGTGCTGCCGGCGATCCTGCAGGCGCACAACTTCAGCCGCGAGCGGGTGGCATCGCTGCGCCATCTGGGCGTGTTCCCGCGCCGGCCGCAGCACGTGCCCCTGTTCGAGGCGTTCGGCAACGTGCGCTCGGTCAGCGTGGGCTACGGCATGACCGAGACCGCCGGCCCGCTGACCTTCAACGACGACATGAGCGATGCAGGATTGCGCGACGAAGGCCTGCCCTGGCCGGGCAACCTGCTGCGCATCGTCGACGCCGAAGGGCACGATGTACCCGATGGCACCGAAGGCGAGATCCTGGCGTACAGCCCGCAGGTGATGCTGGGCTACTTCAACCAGCCTGCGGCCACGGCCAAGGCGATCGATGCCGAAGGCTGGCTGCACACCGGCGACGTGGGGCGCCGGGCGGCGGACGGGCGCATCACCTGGGTGGGCCGGCAGAGCGACGTCTACAAGAGTTCGGGTTTCAACGTGGCCGCGGCGGAGGTTGAGGCCTTCCTGGCCCAGCACCCGGCCATCGCCGATGTGGCGGTGATCGGCGTGCCGGATGACGACAAGGGCGAAGTCGGTGCGGCCTTCGTCATCCTCAGGCCTGGCAGCACGCTGGGGCTGCAGCAGCTGCGGGCGTTCTGCGCCGGGCACATCGCCTCGTACAAGATTCCGGGCCACGTCGTGCCGCTCGACAGTTTTCCGAAGACGACCAGCGGCAAGGTGCGCAAGATCGAGTTGCGCAAGACGCACTTCGCGCACCTGCTGCCGGCCCCGGTGGCGGCGAAGGCCTGACCCGCCATGCATGAAGACGTGATCGGCGCGTTGCGGCAGCGCCAGGCGGCGGTGCTGGCGCAGACCCCGGCCGACAAGGTGGAGCGGCTGCGGGCCGAGGGCAAGCTGCCGGTGCGCGAGCGGCTCGATGTGCTGCTCGATGCCGGCTCGTTCCGCGAGATCGGGCGCCTGGCCCACAGCACGCTGCCCGAGTTGCGCGACCGCACGCCGGCCGATGGCCTGGTCTGCGGCAGCGGCACCATCGACGGGCGGCCCGTCTACGTGATGGCCGACGACCCGCTGGTGCTGGCCGGCACGCGCGGCCGTGTGGCCGAGGCCAAGGCGGCGCGGGTGCGCGGGCTGGCCCTGGCGCAGAAGACGCCGCTGATCGTGTTGAGCGAGGCCGGTGCCGCGCGTCTGCAGGAAACGCGCGGCGCCGTGTCCGCCGGCCTGGGTGAAGGTTTTGCCGAACACCTGAAGCTGAGCGGCAGGGTGCCGCTGATCGCGGTGCTGATGGGCGCGAGTTTCGGCGGCCCCTCGTTCCTGGCCTCCATCTCCGACGTGACCTTCCTGGTCCGCGACACCGGTTTCATGGGCATGTCGGGGCCCAAGGTGGTCAAGGTCGGCATCGGCATCGACGTCACGGCGGAGCAGATCGGCGGGGCGCAGATGGCGGCCGAGGTGACGGGGCAGGCGCACGTCGTCGGCGACGGCGATGCCGCCACCCTGCTTGCGGTGCGGCGCTATCTGTCGTACTTTCCCGGCCACTGCGACGCTTGGCCGCCGCAGGCGCCTGCCAGGCCTTCCCCGGGCGAGACGCCGGAGGGGGCGGCCGAGCTGGCCGCGCTGGTGCCCGACAACCAGCGCCGTGCCTACAGCTCCCGGCGCCTGCTGGAGCTGGTAGCCGACGAGGACAGCCTGTTCGAGCTGTCGGCCGGCTACGGCCGCAACATGGTCACCGCGCTGGGCCGGCTGGACGGCCGGCCGGTGGGCTTCGTCGCCAACGACCCGATGCACCTGGCCGGCGCGTTGAACGAGAAGACCGCGGCCAAACAACGCCGCTTCATCGACCTGTGCGATGCCTTCCACATCCCGCTGGTGTTCTTCACCGACACGCCGGGTTTCCTGGTCGGGCCCGACATCGAACGCCACCGCATGGTCAGCCTGTGCGGGCGGCTGATGAACAGCCTGCTGTCGTCGACTGTGCCCAAGTGCACGGTGGTGCTGCGCAAGGCCGTGGGCATGGCGTATCTTGCGATGTGCGGCCGATCAGCGCGGCCGAGCCTGATCGTCAGCTGGCCGGGTGCGTTCTTCGACGTGATGGGCCCCGAGGCCGGTGTGATGCTGCTGCACGACAAGCAGATCGCCGCGGCACCCGACCCGCAGGCGAAGAAGGAAGGGATCCTCGCGTCCCTGCGCGAGCAGGCCAGCGCCTACGAGGCAGCGGCCCTGGGCCTGATCGACGATGTGGTGGAACCCGCCGACACGCGGCGCCTGCTGATCGAGGCCCTGCAGCGCAGCAGCGAGCGCGGCCAGCCGGGGTTCAAGCACCGCATCGATCCCTGAGCCTGCATCGCTGGTTTTCTGGTTAGCAGGTTTTTGCATATCGAATCTTGCGATCGGTAGTTCACGTCCGGTCTGCGCGTGGACAGAATCCGGCGGCCTGCCCCTGGCGCTCGGCGCGCGGGGCGGCCTTCCCTCCATCCGAAAGAACGACATGGCCAACGACTGGAAATTCGAGACTCTCTCCGTGCATGCCGGGTACTCGCCCGATCCCACCACACGCGCCGCGGCGCCCCCGATCTACCAGACGGTCGCCTTCGCGTTCGACAATGCCCGGCATGGCGCCGACCTGTTCGACCTGAAGGTACCGGGCAACATCTACAGCCGCATCAACAACCCGACGCAGGACGTGCTGGAGCAACGCGTCGCGGCGCTCGAAGGCGGCATCGCCGCGCTGGCGGTTGCATCGGGCCAGGCGGCCGTGACCTATGCGATCCAGACCATCGCCGAGGCGGGCGACAACATCATCAGCAGCACGGCGCTGTACGGCGGCACCTACAACCTGTTCGCCCACACCTTGCCGCTGTCGGGCATCACCACCCGTTTTGCCGACCACCGCGACCCGTCGAGTTTCGAGAAGCTGTTCGACGCCCGCACCAAGGCCGTGTTCGTCGAATCGCTGGGCAACCCGGCCGGCAACATCACCGACATCGCCGCCATCGCGGAGATCGCACACCGCCATGGCGTGCCGCTGATCGTCGACAACACGGTGCCGTCGCCCTACCTGAGCCGGCCGATCGAACACGGGGCCGACATCGTCGTGCATTCGCTCACCAAATACCTGGGCGGGCACGGCACCAGCATCGGCGGTGCCATCGTCGACTCGGGCAAGTTCCCGTGGGCCGAACACAAGGAGCGCTTCAAGCGCCTGAACGAACCCGACGTGAGTTACCACGGCGTGGTCTACACCGAGGCGCTCGGCCCCGCGGCCTACATCGGCCGCGCCCGCGTCGTGCCGCTGCGCAACACCGGCGCCGCGATCTCGCCGTTCAACGCCTTCCTGATCCTGCAGGGCATCGAGACGCTGGCGCTGCGCATGGACCGCATCAGTGCCAACGCGCTGGCCGTCGCCCAGCACCTGAAGGCCAGCAAGGCCGTGAAGTGGGTGAACTACGCAGGCCTCGAAGACCATCCCGACCACGCGCTGGCCAGGAAGTACCTGGGCGGCAAGGCCAGCGGCGTGCTGACCTTCGGCATCGACGCCAAGGGCAAGGGAGCACGCGAGGCCGGCGCCAAGTTCCTCGATGCGCTGAAGCTGTTCACCCGCCTCGTCAACATCGGCGACGTGCGCTCGCTGGCCACGCATCCGGCCTCGACCACGCACCGCCAGCTGTCGCCCGAAGAGCTGGCCAAGGCCGGCGTGTCCGAAGAGACGGTGCGCCTGTCGGTCGGCATCGAGCACATCGATGACCTGCTGGCGGATCTGGAGCAGGCGCTGCAGGCGGTGTAAGAGAAGGAAGGGGCGGCCTGTGCGTGGTGCACGGGCCGCAGCCGAAGCCCCGGCGCGCAGCCTCGAGGTTTCGCCGCGTTCTGCTGCGCTGGGCGGCGCCAGCGCAATCGCGCGAAAATGCGCACCATGAACGATGCGCTTGCGACACCTGTGGAAAAAATCGTCTCGGTCGCCCCGATGCTCGACTGGACCGACCGCCACTGCCGCTACTTCCACCGCCTGCTCAGCCACAAGGCCCTGCTATACACGGAGATGGTGACGACCGGTGCGCTGCTCCATGGCGACGTGGAGCGTCATCTGCGCTTCGATGCGGCCGAGCATCCGGTGGCGCTGCAGCTGGGCGGCAGCGAGCCGGCCGATCTGGCGCATGGCGCGCGGCTGGGTGCGCAGTGGGGTTATGACGAGATCAACCTGAACTGCGGTTGCCCGTCCGAGCGGGTGCAGCGCGGCGCGTTCGGCGCCTGCCTGATGGCCGAGCCGCAACTGGTGGCCGATGGCGTGAAGGCGATGCGCGATGCGGTGTCGATCCCGGTCACGGTCAAGCACCGCATCGGCATCGACCGGGGTGAAGACTACGGGTTCGTGCGCGACTTCATCGGCACGGTGGCCGCGGCCGGCTGCAGTACCTTCATCGTGCATGCGCGCAATGCCTGGTTGAAGGGCCTGTCGCCGAAGGAGAACCGCGAGGTGCCGCCGCTGCGCTACGAGACCGTGCACCGCTTGAAGCGCGAGTTTCCGCACCTGACCATTGCGATCAACGGTGGCATCACCACGACGGCGCAGGTGGCCGAGCAGCTGCAGCAGCTCGACGGGGTGATGCTGGGCCGCGAGGCGTACCACAACCCCTGGTGGCTGACCGAGTGGGATACGGCCCTGTTCGGCCTGCCGGCGGTGCCGGGGCGCACGCGCGAGTCGGTCGAGGCCGAGATGGTGCGCTACATGGAGCGCGAGGCCGCGGCCCACGGCACGCCCTGGTACGGCATCGCTCGGCACATGCTGGGGCTGCGCCACGGCCTGCCCGGTGCGCGGCGCTGGCGCCAGGTCTGGAGCGACCACCGCCTGAAGGGCACGGCACCGGCCGAGGTGATGGCGCTGGCGCACCGGGTGGTCGATCGCCCGGTCGCAGCCGACCTGGCCGCCGCACTCTGATCCTCCCATTGGTTGATAGCGGTAACATCGCAAGATGGACACCGCCGCGACCGACCCGAAGACGCCCACCCGCGCCGCACGGCGGGGCAGCGGCGGGCTGAAGCTGGCCGATGTCGCCAAGCTGGCCGGCGTATCGGCGATCACCGTCTCGCGGGCGCTGAACACACCGGCCGCGGTCAAGCCCGAGACGCTGGAGCGCGTGCGCGCCGCGATCACGCGCACCGGCTACGTGCCCAACCTGATGGCCGGCGCGCTGGCCTCCAACCGCAGCCGCCTGGTGGCTGCGCTGGTGCCGACCATCGCCGGGCCGGTGTTTCTCGAAACCATCCAGGCGCTGACCGAGGCGCTCGACGCTGCCGGCTGCCAGCTGATGCTGGGCCAGAGCGGCTACACCAACGCACGCGAAGACGCGCTGATCGACGCCATCGTCGGCCGCCGGCCCGACGGCATCGTGCTGACCGGCATCCTGCACTCCGGCGATGGGCGCCGGCGGCTGCTGGCGTCGGGCATCCCGGTGGTCGAGACCTGGGACCTGACGCCGACGCCGATCGACATGCTGGTCGGCTTCTCGCACGAGGATGTGGGCGCTGCCGTGGCCGAGCATCTGGTGGCGCAGGGTTACCGGCGGCTGGCGATCGTGACCGCCAGCGACCAGCGCGCCGGCCTGCGCCGTGCCGGGTTCGAGCGGCGCCTGCGCGCGCTGGGCGTCGATGCGCCGCGGGTGTGGCTGGCTGCGTCGCCACCGACCACGCTGGCCCATGGCCGCGCCGGGCTGGCCGAGCTTCTGTCGACCGGTGGGGATGTGGACGCTGTGTTCTGCAGCTCCGATGCGCTGGCCCACGGGGTGATCACTGAGGCCCAGTCGCACGGCCTGCAGGTGCCGGGCGACGTGGCCGTGATGGGGTTCGGCGACCTCGGGTTCGCGGCGCACACGCATCCGGCGCTGACCACGGTGCGCATCGACGGCACGGCCATCGGCCAGCAGGCGGCGAGGTTCATTCTCGACCGCGTCGAAGGCCGCGATGTCGGCAAGCCGGTGCGCGACATCGGTTTCTCGATCGTCGAGCGCGACAGCGCCTGAAGCGCCATCGGGGTCGCCGGCATTGACAAGCGAGCGGCGCTTGGCTAAGATTATTTGTTAGCGCTAACAAGATGGATTGAGGCCACCAATCCAGCCCGCCCCGAGAACTCCAGGAGACACCCCCGATGCCCCGCAAGACGCCCGAGAACCTGCGCAGCCACAAGTGGTACGGCGCGCAAGACATGCGTTCGTTCGGCCACCATTCGCGTACGGCGCAGATCGGTTTCCACCGCAGCGACTACATGGGCAAGCCGGTGATCGCGATCATCAACACCTGGAGCGACATCGCCAGCTGCCACAGCCATTTCAAGCAGCGCGTCGAAGAGGTGAAACGCGGCGTCTGGCAGGCCGGCGGTTTTCCGCTGGAGATGCCGGCCATCACCTTGAGCGAGGCGATCCAGAAGCCGACGACGATGCTCTACCGCAACCTGCTGGCGATGGAGGCCGAGGAGCTGTTGCGTTCCTACCCTGCCGATGGCTGCGTGCTGATGGGCGGCTGCGACAAGACCACGCCGGCGCTGCTGATGGGCGCGTTCTCGATGAACCTGCCGACCATCTTCATGCCCGCCGGCCCGATGCTGCGCGGGGACTACAAGGGCGGTGTGCTCGGCAGCGGCTCCGACACCTGGAAGTACTGGGCCGAGCTGCGTGCGGGCAACATCACGCAGGCCGACTGGGCCGAGATCGAGAGCGGCATCGCCCGCTCGCCCGGCACCTGCATGACGATGGGCACGGCCTCCACGATGACCAGCGCGGTCGAGGCGCTGGGCCTCACGCTACCGGGCGCGACCAGCATCCCCGCACCCGATGCACGGCACCAGCACATGGCCACGCTGACCGGCAAACGCATCGTCGACATGGTCTGGGAAGACCTGAAGCCGCTCGACATCCTGACCGAAACCTCGTTTCGCAACGCGGTGGCCACGGCGCTGGGCCTGGGCGGCTCGACCAATGCCATCGTGCACCTCATCGCGATGGCCCGGCGCGCCGGCATCGATCTCACGCTCGACAAGTTCGACGAGATCGCACGCCACACGCCGGTGCTGGCCAACCTGCGGCCCTCGGGCAAGTACCTGATGGAAGACTTCTTCTACGCCGGCGGCCTGCGGGCCTTCCTGGTGCAGATGGGCGACAGGATCGACGGCAGCGCGATGACCGTCAGCGGCAAGTCGCTGGCCGAGAACATCGCCGGCGCCACCGTCTACAACGACGACGTGATCCGCTCGCGCGACAAGGCCCTGCTCGAGAGCGGCGGCCTGGCCGTGCTGCGTGGCAACCTGGCGCCCGATGGCGCGGTGATCAAGCCATCGGCGATGGAGCAGAAGTTCCGCCGCCACACCGGCCGCGCCGTGGTCTTCAAGGACTACAACGACCTGGCCGCGCGCATCGACGAACCCGATCTCGACATCGATGCCGACAGCGTGATCGTGCTGCAGAGCGCCGGCCCGCAGGGCGCGCCCGGCATGCCCGAATGGGGCCAGTTGCCGATCCCGCAGAAGCTGCTGAAGCAGGGCGTGCGCGACATGCTGCGCATCTCGGACGCCCGCATGAGCGGCACCAGCTACGGCGCCTGCGTGCTGCACGTGACGCCCGAGTCGCACGTGGGCGGGCCGCTGGCGCTGGTGCGCACCGGCGACCTGGTCACGCTCGACGTGGACGCGCGCCGCATCGACATGGCCGTCAGCGACGAAGAGATCGCCGCCCGCCGCGCCGCCTGGAAACGCCCCAAGCCGAAGTTTGGCCGGGGGTATGGCGTGATGTTCCTGAAGCACGTGCAGCAGGCCGACAAGGGCTGCGACTTCGATTTCCTGGAGCCGGGCTACGAGCACGCCGATGCCGACACCGGTGGCGACGTGCCCGAGATCCACTAGCTCCACCCGCGATCCCTTCGCAACGGCCGGCGCCACAGCGCGGCACCAGCGGCAAAGGCCCGAAGAGGCCGGCCGCCCAACCTGAGGAGACAAGCCAGATGATGTTCCGTCCTTGCCGCCGCGTGCTCGGCGCCTTGCTGGGTGGTGCCGCGCTCGCGCTGCTGCCCCCCGCCGTGCAGGCCCAGGGTTTCCCGACCCGTGCCGTCACCTTCGTCGTGCCGTTCGCGCCGGGCGGCGGCACCGACATCGGTGCGCGGCTGCTGGCGACCAAGCTCAGCCAGAAGTGGGGCCAGTCGGTGGTGGTCGAGAACCGCACCGGTGCCGGCGGCCTGGTGGGGGCCGAGGCGGTGGTCAAGGCCAGGCCCGACGGCTACACGATGCTGATCGGCAACGTCGGCACGCAGTCGATCAACCCGTCGCTCTACAAGATGCCCTACAACGCCGACACGGCGTTCACGCCGGTGTCGCTGTTCGCCGAATTGCCGTTCGTGCTGGTGGTGAATCCGGGTGTGCGCGCGACCACGCCGAAGGAGCTGATCGCGCTGGCCAAGGCCGAGCCCGGCAAGTACACCTTCGCCAGCTCGGGCAGTGGCGGCTCGCCGCATCTGACCGGCGAGATCTTCCAGTCGGCCGGCGGCGTGCAGCTGGTGCATGTGCCCTACAAGGGCGGCGGCCCGGCGATGGCCGACCTGATGGGCGGCCACGTCGACATGCTGTTCGCGTCCATCCTCGAAACCTCGGGGTATGTGAAGGCCGGCAAGCTGCGTGCGCTGGCCCTCACCAGCGCCCAGCGTTCGCCGGCCCTGCCGGACGTGCCGACGATGGCCGAGACCGGTGTGGCCAACGCCGAGTCGGGCTCGTGGATCGCGCTGCTGGCACCGGCCGGCACGCCGGCTGCCATCGTCGACAAGGTGTCGGCCGACATCCGGGAGGTGATGACCGGCGCCGAGATCCGCCAGGCGCTGATCGCCCAGGGCGCCACGCCGCGCGGCACCACGCCGGCCGAGCTGCAGAAGATCATCGACGCGGACCGGGACCGCTACGCCAAGGTCATCAAGGCCCGCAACGTGAAGGTCGAGTAAGAAAAAAAGCCATCCATACAAGGAGACACACCATGCCAGCAGATGCCATCACCACCCCGTCGACCCGACCCGCCTCCCGCAGCCGCCGGCGCCTGCTCGGTGGTGCATTCGCCGCCTCGATTGCCGGCGCCGCGCAGGCCCAGCGCTTCGAGTTCAAGCCCAGCCAGCGCTATCCCGATCCGGCGGTGCAGATCCTCGACCCGAGCTTCGGCAAGTACCGCATCTACAGCAACACGGTCGAGCAGCTGGGCACCGGCATGCGTTGGGCCGAGGGGCCGGTGTGGTTCGGCGACGGTCGCTACCTGCTGGTGAGCGACATCCCCAACAACCGCATCATGCGCTGGGACGAAGCCACCGGCCGCTTCGGCGTGTTCCGCGAGCCGAGCAATTTCGCCAACGGTCTCGCGCGCGACCGGCAGGGCCGGCTGCTGGCCTGCGAGCACCTGGGCCGCCGCGTCACCCGCACCGAATACGACGGCCGCATCACCGTGCTGGCCGACAGCTTCAACGGCAAGCGGCTGAACTCGCCCAACGACATCGTCTGCAAGTCGGACGGCTCGGTCTGGTTCACCGATCCGCCGTTCGGTATCGGTGGCCACTGGGAGGGCGAGAAGGCCACGCCCGAGCTGCCGCACTCGGTCTACCGCATCGATGCGGCCGGCAAACTCTCGCTGGTGCTCGACAACCTGGCCGGCCCCAACGGGCTGTGCTTCTCGCCGGACGAGAAACGCATCTTCATCGTCGAGGCGCGTGCGCAGCCGAACCGGCTGATCTGGGCCTACGACGTGGGCGCCGATGGCAGCCTGTCGAACAAGCGTGTGCACATCGATGCCAACGGGCCGGGCTCCATCGACGGCATCAAGTGCGACGAAGACGGCAACCTCTGGTGCGGCTGGGGCAGCAACGGATCGCCCACGGCCAATGCGGCCGACCTCGACGGCGTGATGTGCTTCAACCCGCAGGGCAAGGCCATCGGCCACATCCGCCTGCCCGAACGCTGCGCCAACTTGTGTTTCGGCGGGCCGAAGAACAACCGGCTGTTCATGGCCAGCAGCCATTCGTTGTATTCGGTCCACCTCGAAGTCAGAGGGGCTGTATGACGACATCCCCCAGTCTGCGCGCACTGCGTGTCGCTCCGCCAACCCCCTTTGCAAGGGGGCAACACCAGCGGTCAGGCGTTGCCGGTTCCGCGGTGTTCGCTCGCAGGTCCTTCATTGGCGCTGTTTCCATCCTGGCGTTGCCGTCCGCAGCATGGGCGCAGGACGGCCCCTGGCCCAGCAAGCCCGTGACCTACGTCGTGCCGTTCACGCCGGGCGGCTCGACCGACGTGATCGCCCGCACGTTGACGCAGAAGCTGGCCGAGGCACTGGGCCAGCCCTTCGTCGTCGACAACCGGCCCGGTGCGGCCGGCGCGGTCGGGGCCAGCTACGTGGCCAAGGCCAGGCCGGACGGCTACACGCTGTTCGGCGGCACCATCAGCACGCATGCGATCAATGCCACGCTGTACAAGAGCCTGCCGTACGACCCGGTGAAGGACTTCGAGCCGATCACCCTGGTGGCCTCGCTGCCCAACGTGCTGATTGTCGACCCCAAGCTCAACGTCAACTCGGTGGCCGACCTGGTGGCGTTGCTCAAGCGCGATCCGGCCCGGCGCAACTTCGCGTCGTCCGGCTCCGGCACGTCGACCCACCTGGCGGGCGAGCTGTTCGGCGACCTGATCGGCGTGAAGCTCACGCACGTGCCGTACAAGGGCACGCCGCCGGCGATGACCGATGTGGCGGCGGGGCAGGTGACCTTCATGTTCGACCAGATGACCGCGGCGCTGCCGCTGGTGCAGGGCGGCAAGCTCAAGCTGCTGGCCGTCACCACCGGCAAGCGCATCGCGCTGGCACCGCAGTTGCCGACGATGGTCGAGGCCGGCGTGCCCGGGTTCGAGATGTCGTCGTGGCAGGCGGTGTACGTGCCCAAGGGCACGCCCAAGGCCATCGTGCAGAAGCTCAACGCCGAGATCGTCAAGATCCTGCGCCAGCCCGACGTGCGCGACAAGCTGCAGGGTCAACTGGGCATGGAGATCATCGCCAGCACGCCCGACGAGCTGGCCGCCCACATGGCGCGCGAGATCCCGCGCTGGGGCGAGCTTGTGCGCAAGTCCGGCGCCACTCCGGGGTAGCGCCGCGCCAGCCCCTCCTTTCTTTCCACTCCAACGTACTTCCATGTCCGACCTCCACCCCGATACCATCGCCCGCCTGCGCCACGTCAGCGTCGCCACGCTGTGTACCCAGTTGTTCAAGCGCGGCTTTCGCAACGTGTTCTTGCAGGGCATTGCGCGCCTGACCACGCCCTCGGGCGGCAACCTGGTCGGGCCGGCCTACACGATGCGCAACATCCCGGCGCGCGAGGATCTCGACCAGATCAGCGCCTTCGACAACCCCGAGCATCCGCAGCGCAAGGGCGTGGAAAGCGTGCCCCCGGGCCATGTGCTGGTGATCGACTGCCGTGGCGAGACGCGTGTGGCTTCGGGCGGCGGCATCCTGACCACGCGGCTGCAGGTGCGCGGTGTCGCGGGCCTGGTGTCCGACGGGCCGGTGCGCGACAGCGGCCAGATCGCGAAGATGGACTTCCCGGTGTTCTGCGCCGGCGGCAGCGCGCCGCTGAACCTGATCCAGCACCACACGATCGACCTGAACGTGCCGATCGCCTGCGGCGGTGTCGCGGTGTATCCCGGCGATGTGATCGTCGGTGACGACGAAGGCGTGGTCGTGATCCCGCAGCACCTGGCCGACGAGGTGGCCCGCGATGCGGCGGAGCAGGAGGTGATGGAGGAATTCATCCTCGAGCGCATCCAGGCCGGGGCGGCGCTGCCCGGCACCTATCCGCCGAATGCCCAGACGAAGGAAGCGTTCGGCGAGTGGCGCAAGACCCGCAAGCCCTGAACAGTCGCCAAGAACCATCCACTAAAACCATCCATTCCACCAGGAGACAAGCCATGCACCACCACCTCAAGACCGCGGCCCTGGCGCTGGCCATCGTCGCCTGCACCGCCCTCGACGCCGCGGCCCAGGCCTTCCCCACCAAGGGCATGACCATCGTCGTGCCGGCCTCGCCCGGCGGCGCCATCGATCTCGCGGCGCGGCTGATCGGCCAGAAGATGAGCGAGGCCTGGGGCCAGCCGGTGGTGATCGACAACAAGGCCGGCGCCACCGGCATCATCGGCACCGACATGATCGCCAAGGCCGCACCCGACGGCCACACGCTGGTGCTGGTGGCCAGCAGCCACGCCATCAACCCCAGCATGGTGAAGAAGCTGCCGTTCGACACGGTGAAGAGCTTCGAGCCCGTGGTGCTGACCCACGTGGTGCCGCTGATGCTGGTGGTATCCAACACGCTGCCGGTGAAGACCGTGCCTGAACTCATCGCCTATGGACGTGCCAACCCGGGCAAGCTGTCGTTCGCGTCCAGCGGGCCGGGCGGCGCGCCGCACATGTCGGGCGAGCTGTTCAAGAGCATGACCCGCATCGACATGCTGCACATCCCGTACAAGGGCAGCACGCTGGCCCACCCCGACCTGCTGAGCGGCCGCGTGTCGATGATGTTCGACACCGTGGCCGCGATCAACACCCAGGCGAAGGCCGGCAACGTGCGTCCGCTGGCGGTGACCACGGCGAAGCGCGCCTCGGTGGCAGCGGCCGTGCCGACCATGGCCGAGGCCGGCTTGGCGGGCTATGAAACCAGCACCTGGGGCGGCGTTCTGGCACCGGCCGGCACCCCGAAGGCCGTGGTCGCTAAACTCAACACCGAGATGAACCGCATTCTTGCCCTGCCCGACGTGCGCCAGCGCATGCAGGACGCAGGCATCGAGGTCGGCGGCGGTACCCCGCAGCAGTTCGGCGAGTTCATCCAGACCGAAATGGTCAAATGGGCCCAGGTGGCCAAGGACGCAGGCATACAACCCGAGTGAACATGAAGCAACGCATTCTCCAGAACGGCAAGCAATACCCCTACCTCGAACAGCAACTGGCCGCGCAATACGACGTGCACCTGCTGGCGAACGAGGCCGATCCCAAGGCCTACCTCGCGGCGCACGGCGGCGAGTTCGCAGGCCTGGTCACCTCGGCCGGCTTCGGCGCCGACGCGGCGCTGATCGGCGCGCTGCCCAACATCAGGGTCATCTCCAGTTTCGGCGTCGGTTTCGAGAAGATCGACATCGCCGCCGCCCGCGCCCGCGGCATCCCGGTCGGCTACACGCCCGATGTGCTGAACGACTGCGTGGCCGACACCGCGTTCGCGCTGGTGATGGACGTGGCGCGCCAGTTCACCGCCTCCGACCGCTACCTGCGCCGCGGCGACTGGGTGGCGAAGGGCTCGTACCCGCTGGCCACCCGCGTCAGCGGCAAGAAGATGGGCATCCTCGGCCTGGGCCGCATCGGCCGCGTGATCGCGCGCCGCGCCAGCGGCTTCGACATGGAGGTGCGCTACCACAACAGGAAGCCGGTCGAAGGCGTGCCGTACGGCTACGAGGATTCGCTCGAAAGCCTGGCCCGCTGGGCCGACTTCCTGGTGATCGCCGCCGCTGGCGGCACGCAGACCCAGCACATGGTGTCGACCGATATCCTGGCCGCGCTGGGCCCCAAGGGCTTCCTGGTCAACATCGCCCGCGGTTCGGTGGTCGACGAGAACGCGCTGATCGAGGCGCTGGAGACCAAGGCCATCGCCGGCGCCGGCCTCGACGTGTTCGAGTACGAACCCAAGGTGCCGGCCCGCCTGATCGCCTGCGAGAACGCGGTGCTGTTCCCGCACCTGGCCAGCGGCACCTTCGAGACCCGCAAGGCCATGGCCGACCAGGTGCTCGACAACCTGAGCGGCTTCTTCAAGACCGGCCAGGTTCCCGTCGCCGTTCCCTGATCCCCCGCGCGCACGCTGTTCCTGCGGCCCCCGTCGCACGATGCCCAACCAGCCCTTGCTCATCGCCCTGGTGGCGGTGCAGTTCCTGGTGCATGCGCTGGGCTGGGCCATGGTGTCGCACCTCACGCGGCGCTGGCGTGCGGCCGAAGGGCACTATGCGCTGTGCTGGACACTGCTGGCGCTCGGCCTGCTGCTGTACGTGCCGCCCTGGCCCTCGGGCAGCCTGCCGCGCAACCTGGCCAATGTGCTGATCGTGGCCGCCGTCGCGGTTCAGCACCGCGGCATGGCTCGGTACTGGGACCAGAGCCCCCGCACCCGCAACTACGCGATCCTGCTGGCCCTGACGGTGTTGGTGGTTGGCGTGAGCCTGGTGGTTCCGTCCGACGGCCACGGCCTGCGCGTGGCGGTGGTCTGTGTCGGCGTGGGGGCGCTGCTGCTGGCCACCGTGCGGCTGATCTGGCAGCACGGCCGCGCCGCGATGCCTGGCTTCTCGGTGGTGCTCGCCGGCGGGTTCGGCCTGCTGGCCACCGTGCTGCTGGTGCGGGCGGTGCAGGCGCTGGCCGTCGGCGCGCAGACCAAGATCTCGATCGACGCCCAGGGCCACCTCAACGTGCCGTTCGCCATTCTGGTGATGTTCATCGGCGGGCTGGTCAACCTGGCGCACATCCGCCTGGTGCTGATCCGCGTGCTGCAGCGCCTGACCGCGCAGGCCCAGACCGACGCGCTCACCGGAGCGGTGAACCGGCGCGGCCTGATGCTGCACTTCGAGCAGTTGCACGCCCGCGCCGCGCAGGGCGATCAGGTGTATGTCGTGCTGATGCTCGACATCGACCACTTCAAGACGGTCAACGACACGCTCGGCCATGCCGGCGGCGACCAGGTGCTCAAGCGCGTGGCCCAGGGCCTGCGCGACTGCCTGCGCCTGGGGGATGTGGTGGCGCGCTGGGGCGGCGAAGAATTCTGCGTGCTGCTGCCGCGAACCAACCTGGCGGAAGGCTGCTCGCTGGCCGAACGCATCACGCTGAAGATGGCCGGCACCGGCACGCCGCCGGTCACCGTCAGCATCGGCGTGGCCGAGGCCCATGCCCACCAGGAACAGGTGGACGAGGTGATCCGCCGTGCCGATGCGGCGCTGTACCGTGCCAAGGAAGAGGGCCGCAACCGCGTGGTGGTGGCAGCGGGTGTGCAGTCGCAAGCGCCCGCGCAGGCCGTGGCCGAGGTGGCCTGAGGGCGCTGTATCTCGCGGTGCGACCCGGGGGGCGACAGCTCCTCGGCATGCAGGTCCCGGTGAAGCGGCCGCTGAAGTGCGGACGGCTGACCACGCAGTCGGTGGCGCGGGCAGCGCTTCCTCCGCTTGTCAGTCCTCGAAAGACTTCACATCCACGGGAAGCGTCGGCGCCTGCCATCGATAACCGGTGCTGAGGATGTTGCGGTCACCGACATCGCCGCGCCAGCGCATGTTCAGAAGATCGGCGATCGTCCAGCCGGCCCAGTCGGCGCGAAAAGGACGGACGTTGCTGCCGGCAGGGTAGGGCAACGGGGCGCTGCTGCGCCAGAGGACAGCCGGGATCCGGTAGCCTGACGCCGTCGATGGACTGTGACCTACCTGGTTGCCGCCGTGGCCCACTTCCTGCCCATGGTCGGACAGATACATCCACGCGCGGTAGCCGTCGGTGCGTCCGACCTTGCGTGTCAGCTGTAGCGTTTCGGAGACGACGAAGTCGTGGTAGAGCAGGGCCGCATCGTATTCCTGCCGATACTTGCGCACCCACATCGCGCGGCCACTTTTTTCAAGCTGGTCTTCCACGTCGTCGATGCGGTCGTCGAACGGGTTGGCGCCGACCGGAAACCGCAGCCGGTAGTGTGGATGCGCGCCCATGAGGTGCACCACGATCAGCTTGCGCTCCGTGGTGTCTTCGAGCGCCTCCTGCAGGCAATCGAGCAATTCGCCGTCGAGCGAGGCACCCGCCCGGCCCGGCGTGTGGTTGACGACCTCGACGACGTCGGCCAGACGGGCGTGCTGCTGCTCGATCGCGACATCGTCGTGGTTGCTCATCCACCAGACCTTGTAGCCGGCAGCGCGCGCCAAGGCCAGCAGATGCTGCGGCTCCCGGTCCTGCGGCACGCCGAAACTGAACAGGCTGCGCAGGGCGGGGATGGTGCTGGCGTCGACCGACCAGGCGTTGCGCAGCACCAGCATATGGTCTTCCAGTTGCGCCTTGTGTGCCAGCAGCCGTGGGGTCGTCGCCCGCCGGTAGCCGTAGAGCGCCATGTTGTCCCGATTGATGCTGTCGGTGAGGACGAGCACGATGGTGGCGGGTCCTTCCTTCGTGATCGAAGGGGCCGCCGCCCTGGCGCGTTCCGTCAGCAGTTCGCGCGCAAGCTGCTGGTCGGCCCAGCCCGCACGAAGAGACTTGACGGACTGGTTCCAGTCGGACCAGAACACGACGGGATGCAGCCGTCGCCAGGGCTTGCTCACGTACGCGATGCCCGTCAGCATCAGCAACCCGCACATCGTTCCCGTCACCCAGCGAGAGAGGCGCACCGCGCGCCGTGCGCCTCGTTGCACGTACCTGCCGACCACCAGGCCCGCCGCCAGGATCGCGGCACCCCACAGCAGCGCCGAGCGCCAATGCATCGCCACGTACTCGTTCATCTCGCGCTCGTTGGTGTTGGCCGCAGCGGACTGCACCAGCGAGCTGTCGGGCGCGGCATGGTAGGCATCGATCAGATAGGCGCGCGTCACTGCGTCCAGGGCGAACCCCATCGTCCAGAGCCAGACCAGGACGGTCCGCAGACGGTGCAGCGCAGGGCTGCGGATGGGCCAGACCAGCCATGCCAGTGCAGGGGTGGCCAACACCATGAGTTGCGCAATGCGCCGTCCGTCATGGCCCAGCACGACCAGCACCAACAGGATTGCAGCCACAACGCCGCTGGCCGCCAACGCTTGTGGCTGCGTGCCGCTGTGGAGGGTCGATTGCTGCATTGGGGGGGGGGCGTGCGCTGCGGATTCTGACAGTCCTTCAACCTTGCCCCGGAACAACCCCATCCGTTTCACGGCCTCTGCCGTCGGCATGCCCATGCGAGCAGCCGGTCCTCACCCTGTCGGGGCGGTGGCGAGGACCCGTCACGACGCAGCATCAGATGCTGGCGATGTGTCGCTGGGCCGGGTTTCCGACCGGTACGCGAGCAGCCGCAGCGCGTTCACCACCACGAGCAGCGTGGACCCTTCATGCAACAGCACGGCAGTCCCGATGTTCAAGCCGAGGATCGTCGCGGGGATGAGCACGGCCACCACACCAAGGCTCACCCACAGGTTCTGGCGGATGATGCGGCTGGTGCTCCGCGACAGGCCGACCGCAAACGGCAGCTGCGCCAGGTCATCGGCCATCAGCGCCACGTCTGCGGTCTCCAGGGCCACGTCCGATCCGGCCGCGCCCATCGCAATGCCGACCGTGGCGTTCGCCATGGCAGGCGCGTCGTTGACGCCATCACCGACCATCGCGACCTTGCCGTGTGAACTGAGCAGATCCTTGATCGCGGCCACTTTCTGCTCTGGCATGAGATCGCCACGCGCTTGCGTCAACCCGACACTCCGTGCAACGGCCTCGGCCACCTGCTGGTTGTCTCCCGAGATCATGATCAGCTGTTCGATGCCGAGCTTGCGAAGCTCGGCCATGACCTTCCGGGCCACCGGCCGCGGCGTATCCATCACGCCGATCACCCCCAGGAACCGGGAACCTTTTCGCACCACCATCGTGGTGCGCCCGCCCGCCACAAGCTGCCGGTTCGCCTCGGCCACGGCGGCTGGCAGTGATGCGTCGGGCAACTCGGAAAACAGAACGGGCTTGCCGATGTGGACCAACTCGCCATCCACATGTGCCTGCACGCCGCGCCCGGTCAGGCTTCTGACATCGGACGCGGTCCATGGCGATGTGCGATTGCCCAGGCGTTCTCGCGCTCCCGTCACGATCGCAGAGGCCAGGGGGTGGTCGCTGCGTTCCTCGACCGCCAAGGCAATGCAGAGCAGTTCGTCCTCGGTTGCCCCCTCGGCTGCGACGAGGTCCGTCAATCTGGGTTTGCCCTCGGTCAGCGTCCCCGTCTTGTCGAAGGCGATCGATGTCAGCGTCCCGAGATTCTCCAGAGGTCCGCCGCCTTTCACCAGCACACCTCCCCGGGCAGCACGAGCGACTCCGCTCAAGACCGCGCTGGGGACGGAGATGGCCAGGGCACACGGGCTTGCCGCAACCAGCACTGCCATCGCGCGGTAGAAGCTCGAGGCGAAGGGTTCGTCGACGACCAACCAGGCGAACATCAGGATGCAGACCAGGGCAAGAACTGCCGGCACGAAGATCCGCGCGAAACGCTCCGTGAACTGCTGGGTCGGTGAGCGCTGCGTTTCGGCATCGGTCACCATCTCGACGACCCGCGCCATCGTCGATTGGTCCGCGCGACGCGCAACCATGACATCGATCGCACCCGAACCGTTGATCGTGCCCGCAAACACACGGTGTTCCGAACCTGCGCGTTCGAAACTCGCGATGGCCGCATGGCCATCCTCGACCGAACGTTTGTCCACGGGTACGCTTTCGCCGGTGACGGGCGCCTGGTTGATGCTGGTCGTTCCGGCGATGACGACGCCATCGGCAGGAAGGCGTTCGTTGGGCCGCACGACGACGACGTCGCCGATGCGCAGAACATCGAGTGCGACTTCCTCCGTTCCGTTGTCGCGACGCACCACCGCCGTCTCCGGTGCAAGTTTCGCCAGCGCTTCGATGGCCCGCCGCGCCCGTCCCATCGCGTAGTGCTCCAGCGAGTGGCCCAGGCTGAACAGGAACAGCAGCAGGGCGCCTTCGGCCCATTCGCCCAGTGCGGCCGCTCCCGCCGCCGCGACCAGCATCAGCGTGTCGATCTCGAATCGTCGGGCGCGCAGATTCTCCACCGCCTCCTTGACCGTGAAGTACCCGCCGAAGAGATAGGCGGTCACGTAACACGCCGTCGGTAGCCATGCCGCTCCCGGATGGCTGCGCCCGATCAGCCATCCAGCGAGCAGAAAGACACCTGCCAGGCCCGCGAAGACCAGCTCCGACCGTTCACCGAAGAGGCCTCCATGCGCATGTGCATGTTCCTCGTTACCCGCCGCATGCGGGTGGCCGGCGTGTGCATCTGCGCGCTCGTTCTTCGCGTCAGGCTGGTCCAGCGGACGAAGGGGGGTCTTGTCGGGTGCAGTCATGGTGAGATGTCCTGGTGGGCCACGGACCGATCCGTGGCCGCCGTGGCGTTCAATGCTGGGGCTGCGGCGTCAACGCCGCATCTTGCTCCCGCCCGTGGAACAGTCGGTACAGCAGCGGCAACACCAGCAGTGTCAGCGCCGTCGAGGACAGGATGCCCCCGATGACCACCGTTGCCAGAGGCCGCTGGACCTCGGCACCGGTGCCGGTGGCCAAGGCCATCGGCACGAAGCCCAGCGATGCCACCAGCGCCGTCATCAGCACGGGGCGCAGCCGGGTCAGCGCGCCTTCGTGGATCGCTTCGTCCAGGCTCCTGCCTTCCTCGCGCAGACTGCGGATGAACGACAACATCACCAGTCCGTTGAGCACGGCGACGCCGGACAAGGCAATGAAACCCACAGCCGCCGAAATCGACATCGGGATGTCGCGCAGCCACAGCGCCACGATGCCGCCGGTCAATGCGAAGGGAATGCCGGTGAAGACCAGCAAGCCATCCTTCAGGTTGCCGAACATCGCGAACAGCAGCACCAGCACGAGCAGCAAGGCCACGGGCACGACGATCTGCAGGCGTTGTGTGGCCGACTTGAGCTGCTCGAAGGTGCCACCCCAGGTCGTCCAGTAGCCGGCAGGCACCTTGACCTGCTTCTGGATCGCTGCTTCGGCGTCCGCGACGAAACTGCCGATGTCGCGTCCCTGCACGTTGGCGCTGACGACCACCCTGCGCTTGCCGTTCTCGCGCGACACCTGGTTGGGCCCGGGCGTGACATCCAGCGTCGCCAGTTCAGCCAGCGGCACATAGTTCGTCCGGCCATCGAGGCCCTTGGGCAGCGGGATCGGCAGTCTGCGCAGCGCATCGATGTCACTGCGCACCGTCTCGGGCAGGCGCACCAGGATGTCGAAGCGCCTGTCGCCCTGGAAGAACGTGCCGGCCTCCCTGCCGCCGACGGCCGTCGCCACCACCTCTTGCACATCGCCCATGTTCAGGCCATAACGCGTGGCCTTGGCACGGTCGATATTGACACTCAGCATCGGCAGCCCCGTCGTCTGCTCGACCTTGACTTCGGTCGCACCGGCCACGCCTTGCAACGCAGTCGAGATCTTCTCCGCAGTTTCGTTGAGGACTTCGTTGTCGTCGCCGAACACCTTGACCGCGATGTCGGAGCGCACACCCGAGATGAGTTCGTTGAAGCGCAACTGGATCGGCTGCGAGAACTCGTAGTTGTTGCCCGGCACCTTGGCCACCTCTGCGCGCACGGCAACCAGAAGTTCATCTCGCGTCTTGGTCGGCTGGGGCCATTGGTCCTGTGGCTTCAGCATGATGTAGCCGTCCGAGATGTTGGGTGGCATCGGGTCGGATGCGATCTCGGATGTCCCGGTGCGAGCGAAGACGCGCTCGATCTCCGGAAACTTTGCCTTCAAGGCCGATTCAAGCTGCTTCTGTATCTCCACCGACTGCGTCAGGCTTGTGCCCGGGATGCGCAGTGCCTGGATCGCCATGTCGCCCTCGTTCAGGTTTGGCACGAACTCGCTGCCCAGCCGCGTCGCCACGATGCCACTGACCAACACGATGACCGACATGAGCGTCAGGACCACGGGTGCATTGACCATGGTGCTGCGCAGGGTCGGCCCATACCAGCGCTTCGCCAATGTCATGAGGCGGTTCTCCTTCTCCGCCACTTTCTCGCCGATGAACAGCGCCACGGCCGCGGGGATGAAGGTCACCGACAGGATCATGGCCCCCACAAGAGCCAATACCACCGTGAACGCCATCGGATGGAACATCTTCCCTTCGACGCCTGCGAGAGCGAAGATGGGCAGGTACACGATCATGATGATGAGCTGTCCGAAAAGCAAGGCGCGCCTCGCCTCCTTGGAAGCAATGAAGACTTCCTCGAATCGTTCGGCCTGCGTCAACGTCCGGCCCTTCTCCGACTGCGCATGGGCGAGCCGCCGCACGCAGTTCTCCACGATGACGACGGCACCGTCGATGATGATGCCGAAGTCCAGGGCACCCAGGCTCAGCAGGTTCGCACTGATCTTGTAGTGCACCATCCCGGTGAAGGTGAACAGCATCGCCAGCGGAATGACGGTGGCGGTGATGATGGCGGCGCGGATGTTTCCAAGGAACAGGAAAAGGACGGCGATCACGAGAATGGCGCCCTCCAGCAGGTTCTTCCTGACGGTGGCGATGGCCTTGTCGACCAGCACCGTCCGGTCGTAGACCGTGACCACCTTGAGACCCGCCGGCAAGGTCTTGTTGATGGCCAGCATCTGCTTGTCGACGGCCTGCGAGACGGCCCGGCTGTTCTCGCCGATCAGCATGAACACCGTGCCGAGCACCACTTCCTTGCCGTTCTCGGTGGCCGCGCCGGTGCGCAGCTCGCGCCCTTGCTCGACCGACGCCACGTCCCGGATGCGGATCGGCTGGCGGTCGGCGGTGCCGACGATTATGTCGCGGATGTCGTCCAGCGATTTGACCTGGCCGGGCGCCCGCACCAGGTATTGCTCGCCACGCCGCTCGATGTAGCCGGCGCCGACGTTGGCATTGTTCTTGTCGAGCGCGCCGACCACGTCGGAGAGGGTGAGTCCACGCGAAGCCAGACGCTCCAGATCGGGCGCCACCACGTATTGCTTCTCGAAACCACCGATCGAGTTGATTTCGGTCACGCCCTGCACATTGCGCAGCTGTGGTTTGACGACCCAGTCCTGCACTTCACGCAGGTCGGTGGGCGTGTAGGGGGTACCGTCCTCCTTCTTGGCGCCGTCTTCAGCCTCGACGGTCCACAGATAGATTTCACCCAGGCCGGTCGAGATCGGACCCATGGCGGGTGAAGCGCCTGCAGGCAGCTGGTCGCGAGCCTCCTGGATGCGCTGATTCACCAGCTGACGGGCGAAATAGATGTCGGTGCCGTCCTTGAAGATGACGGTGACTTGCGAGAGCCCGTAGCGCGACAGCGAGCGGGTCTCCTGCAGGCCGGGCAAGCCCGCCATCACGGTCTCGATGGGGTAGGTGATCCGTTGCTCGGTCTCCAGGGGCGAATATCCCGGTGCCGAGGTGTTGATCTGCACCTGGACATTCGTGATGTCGGGAACCGCGTCGATCGGCAGACGCGCGTAGTTGTAGATGCCCAGGGCTCCCATGCCCAGCACGGCCAGCAGTACCAGCCATCGCTGCGCGATGGCAAATCGAATGATGCGTTCGAACATGCCGTTCCCTTGCATCAGTGCGTATGGGTCGCGCTGGACTTGCCCAGCTCCGACTTGATGATGAAGGTGTTCGAGCTTGCGAACTTCGCACCAGGCTTCAGTCCCCTGGTGATTTCCACCAGCTTGCCATCCGAGCGGCCGACCGTGACCGGCTGGGCGACAAAGCCGCCGGGCACGGCGAGGAACACGACGCTTTCGTTGTTGGATGTCTGAATGGCATCAGCCGGAATCGCCACCGGCACTGTGGCATCGCTGCCGGCCAGCGACACGGTGACGAACAGGCCCGGACGCCATGCGAGGTTGGGGTTGGCAAGGGTCACGCGCGCCTTGGCCGTGCGGGTCTGTTCACCCAGCAGCGATCCGACGTAGGACACGCTGCCTTCGGCCTTCCCGTCGAACGCCGTCGAGGTCACGGTCGCCTTCTGCCCGACGCGTACGCTGGCCAGATCCTTGGGGGCCACCATGAATTCCGCCCAGACGCATGTCAGATCCGACAACGTGAAGATGCTGGCGTCTTCCTTCACGGCTTCGCCCAGCGAGAGATGTTTCTCGACGATGGTGCCATGGAAGGGCGCACGCAGCTCGTACCGGTTGAGCGCTACGCTCGATGCCCCGGCGCCCACCGCCGTCAGCTTCTGAGAAGCATTCTGGACGGCGATCTCGGCCTCGCGCAGCGCCGTCTGCGCGGCCTGGTAGTCCTGCTCGGCCGAGATCCTGTCCTCCCACAGCTTCTTTTCACGGTCGTAGGTCACCTTGGCCGCCGAGCGTCGTTGCTGTGCGGCCAGCAGTTCGCTGCGGTGGTCGGACAACGCGGCACTCGCGATCACCGCCAGCACTTCGCCCTTGGCGACCGTCTGGCCGACATTGGCCGGCACGGTCTCGACCACGCCCGCGAGGCGAGGGACGACGTGGGCGGTGCGATCTTCATTGAAGCGGATCTCGCCCTGGAATTGCAGCGTGCCTTGCAGCCTGGCCGGGCCCGCAGCCGCGATACCGATGTTGGCCGCCTGCTGCTGCGCCTGCGTCAACTTCACCTTGCCCTCGTCCTTGGAGAACCTGACCATGACGGGCGCATCCACGCCCGGCACGGTGATGCTGAGTTCGATGTCGAACAAGTGCGGCTCTTCGATGGCGGTGGCGGATGTCAGGTGATCTTTTGCCGGCTTGAACGCGAGCGTTTCGGTCTCGCCCGTCGGTCGCACGAGCTGCGCAGTCGCCTTCAGCTGCTGTCCCTCCAGCGCTGCGCTCGCCTTGCTGGCCCAGATGCGCAGGCGAGGCTCACCCCCCTCTTCAGACAGCGCGATCTCTACCGAGATGTCGCCCGCAGAGGTGATCTCCCCGCCATGCGTGCCTTTCTTGGCCTCAGGCCTGGCCGCGTCTGTCGCATGCCCGTGGGTATCTTCCTCATGCTTGTCTTTCTCTTCGCCGTGTCCTGCTTCCTTGTGGTCGCCAGACTCCGCGTGCTCGGAGTGGCCTGCGGCCGCTTCGCCGCCGGGTGCAGTCCTGGTCTTCATCAGCAACGCTGCGCTGAGCAGTGCACCCAGCAACACGATGACCGCCATCGCAGTCTTTTGTTTGTTCGAGATAGCCATTGGTGGGGTCCTGAAATCAGAGGCCGAGGAGGCGGTCGATGGTGGTGGCGGCCTGGTAGGCATTTGCCACGGCACCGAGATGGCGGATGCGCGCTTGCAGCAACGTGCGCTGCGCGTCCAGTACGTCGAGCAGGCTGAACTTGCCGGCCTCGAATCCTTGCGTGGCGGCGTCGTAGGCGCGCTGTGCGGCGGGCAGCACCGTGGTGCGCAGTGTCTGCGCTGACGCGCGCGAAACGTCGAGCTGCGTCGTCGCCTGACTCAGTTCGCTCGCGAGCCGCAACTGCACAACGCGATATTCCTCTTCGGCCTTCTCTGCACGCTTGGCTGCCTCGTGGATGCTTCCCTGGTTGCGGTCGAAGAACGGAATGGGAACCGAGATGCCGACCACGGCCTGCGTCCGGCCCATTTCGTTGTCGCGCTTGGCGCCTACTGACACCGTCAGATCGGGATAGCGCTTGCTGTTCTCGACCGCGATCAACGCGCGGCGCCGCTCCAGCTCCAGGCGGCTGCTGACCAGTACCGGGGAGTCCGTCAGCCGCGCATGGAGGGTTTCGAGGTTGGCGCGCGAGGGCAATGCTTCCAGGTCGCCACGCGCCTGACCGAAGTTCGGCGTGGTCGCGTTCCACTGCGCCGCCAGGCCCTGCCTGGCTCCCAGCAGCTCGGCGCGAGCCTCTGCGAGTTCGAGCTCCGCATTGGCCTGCTCCACGCGGGCCCGGGTTTCGTCGACCGGGGAAATGCGCCCCGCGGCAACGCGGCGTGCTGCCACGTCGGCGCCTCGCACCGCGATGGCCACGGAGTCCGAGGTCAAGCGCACCCTTTCTTGCGCCACGAGCACGTGGAAGAACGCCGAGACGACGGAACTGGTCAACTGTGCTTTCGCGTTGCCCAGTTCGGCAAGCGCAAGGTCCCGACCGCGTTCGGCCGCTGCCACGCGTGCGGCGCGTTTGCCGCCGAGTTCCAGTGGGAAACCCACCGTTGCCGTGGTGGTGCGTGTCGAACTGCGGAAGTCTTCCACCTGAGCGCCCACTTCGGGGTTGCGGTACAGGCCGGCTTGCAACACGCTGCCTGCTTGCGCATCGATTTCGAGCTGGGCCGACTTGAGCGCCGGATGCATCGCCATGGCCAGGCCAAGTGCCTGGTCAAGCGTCAGCTCGGCAGGCGCGACGGTCTGGGCCGACGGAAATCCCGGCGCCGTGAAAGGGGGCGTCGCAGGCTGAGCCTGCGACAGAAGTGGACTGAGCCAAAACGCCGCCAGCCCGAGCGGAAATAGAACACGTTGCATGGAACCTCACCGAATGAACCAAGGGATTCGGCGAGATCGATGCAGAAAGTCGTGCTTTGCTGTTTTCTTGTCCCGCCGGCTATGCGAGACGGGGCCACTGAGGGCGATCGGGCGCGCCAGGCGGCGCCGAGGATGGCTGCGTCACGGCATCGAGTACCACGGCATGGGGAGGGATGAGGTGGGGAAGCGCAGGGCCGCTCACCGGAAGCGACTGGGCACAGCCGGCATGGCAGGTGCCGCAGTCGTTGTCCAGCGTGACGTTGCTGTCGGCCTTCTTGGCCGACGCCTGCGGGTGCACATGCTCGTGGTGGCCTACGTGCCAGGCCATCGCGGGTTCTGTCTCGTGCTGGCAGTAGGCCGCAGCGCCAGCCCAGGCGAACTGGACGGGCAACACGAAAGCCAGCAGAAGGACGAACAGGCGCAGCATCGGGCGGGAGTATATCCAGGGGAGTCGCCGTCGCGGGATTCGACCTACCGTTGTCAAGGTCGTTCGATGCCAACCCCGGGATGTCTGGTTCTGCCGCTGGGCCCGCACGCAAGGCGCGGCGCGGGTGCTGGGCCTCGACGTGTCAGAACGCATGCCGGCTTCACGATCCGGCATGTCGAGGAATGGCGCTCGACCGACGCGCAGATCGCCGCGCAGCCGAAACTGGCGGTCGAACGGGAGCGGCCGATGCTGCTGCTGCTGCTGCTGCTGCTGCTGCTCGCGGTGCAGCTGACAGACGCCCGCGTCATTCCGACGGGATGCCCGCCTCCTTGACGACCTTGCCCCACTTCGCGAGGTCGGACTTGATCAGTGCGGCGTACTCCTGCGGCGTGCCGCCCTGGATCTCGACGCCGGCCGCCTCCAGCTTGGCCCGCACGTCCGGCAGCTTCAGCGCCGCGTTGATCTCGGCGTTGAGGCGGTTGATGATCGCCTTCGGCGTGCCGGCCGGCGCGAGAAAGCCGCCGTTCGTGTTGGCGTCGTAGCCCTTCAGCCCCTGTTCCTCCGCGGTCGGCACGTCCGGCAGCGAGGTGGTGCGCTTGTGCGTCGACACCGCCACGGCACGCACGTTGCCGGCCTTCACCTGCGACTGGATGGCGCTGATCGTGTCGATGTAGAGCGCGGTGCGCCCGGCCAGCAGATCCGGGTGCGCGGCGGAAGAGCCCTTGTACGGCACCAGCAGCATCGGCGCGCCGCTGGCCATGCGGAACATCTCGGCTGCCATTTCCTGTGCGCTGCCGCGGCCGGAGGTGGCGACCTTGGCCTGGTCCGGGTTGGCCTTCATCCAGGCGATGAACTCGGGCAGGGTCTTCGCGGGAATCTGCGGGTAGATCGCGAACACCAGCGGCACCTCGTGCGTGTAGACGATGGGCTCGAAACTCTTCTCCGGGTCCCAGCCCAGGTTCTTGAACAGGAACTTGTTGATGTTGTGGCTGCCGCCGACGATGCCGATGGTGTAGCCGTCGGCCGGTGACTTGGCCAGCACGTCGGTGCCGAGGTTGTTGGATGCGCCGGGCCGGTTGTCGACGATCACCGGCTGCCCCATGGCCGCGCCGATCTTGTCGCCGACGACGCGGGCGATGGTGTCGATCGCGCCGCCGGGCGGCGCGGGCACGATGATCTTGATCGCCCGGGTGGGGTAGGCCTGGGCCGACGCGAGGCCCGGCGCCGCGGCGAGCGTGACCACGGCGGCCGCGAGGGCCAGGGCCTTGAACAGGGAATGGCGTTGCATGTCTTGTCTCCTTCTGGTTGATCGATCGAATGAACAGCGGCTGTGTTATCCGCGGCCCACGAACGGCATGGCGCTGGCCATGACGGTCATGTTGAGAACATTGGCCGACAGTGGCATCGCGGCGATGTGGCGCACCGCGTCGGCCACGTGTTGCGCGTCCATCATCGGTTCGGGTGCGGTCGTGCCGTTGGCCTGCAGCACGCCGCGCGTCATGCGTTCGGACAGCTCGGTCAGCGCGTTGCCGATGTCGATCTGGCTGGCCACGATGTTGTACGCGCGGCCGTCGAGTGCCAGCGCCTTGGTCAGGCCCGTCACCGCGTGTTTGCTCATCGTGTAAGGCGCGGTGAAAGGCCGTGGCACGTGGGCCGAGATGGAGCCGTTGTTGATGATGCGCCCGCCCTGCGGCGATTGGCGCCGCATCAACCCGAAGGCCGCGCGCGCGCACAGGAACACGCCCGACACATTGGTGTTGAGCACGTTGAACCACTTCTCCAGCGGCAGTTCGTCCATCGGCAGGGCCGGTGCGTTCACGCCGGCGTTGTTGAACAACACGTCGAGCCGGCCGAAGCGTTTTTCGATGGTGGCGAACAGCGCGTCGACACTGGCCGGGTCGGTCACGTCGGTGGGCACGGCCAGCGCGGTCTGGCCACGCGCCTCGGCCTCTGCCGCGAGCGCCTGCAACGGCTCGGGACGGCGGCCGGCGAGCACGACGGCGAAGCCGTCTTGCAGCAGGCCGAGGGCCGTGGTGCGGCCGATACCGCTGCCCGCGCCGGTGACCAGCGCGATCTTCCTGGTGGGGGTGGTATTCAAGTGAAGTCTCCTGTGTGTTGATGTCAGTGACCCGGTTGGCCCACGGTCATGGAAAACTGGCCGATGCCGGCCACGCCGCCTTCGACCACGTCGCCGGCGTGCAGCGCGGCGACGCCGACCGGTGTACCGGTGTAGACCAGATCGCCGGGCGCCAGCGTGACCGAACGTGACAGCATCGCCACCAGTTCGGTTACTGGCCACAACAGGTCGGACACGTCGGCGCGTTGGCGTGGGATGCCGTTGACCGTCAGCCATACCGCACCCTGTCTGGGGTGGCCGCCGACCGAGGCCGGTACCAGGGGCGTGCAGGGCGCCGAGTGGTCGAAGGCCTTGGCCGGCTCCCAGGGGCCGCCGACGCGTTTGGCCTGCAGTTGCAGGTCGCGCCGCGTGAGGTCCAGCCCCGCCGCATAACCCCAGACGTGCTGCGCCTCGACCTCGGCCGGGTCGATGTCGCGCCCGCCGCGGCCGATGGCGACCACCAGCTCGATCTCGTGGCAGAACTCGGCCGTGGCCGGCGGATAGGGCAGCACGCCCTGCGCCGGCACCACCGCGTTGGCGGGTTTCATGAACCAGGCCGGCATCTCGGTGGGCGCGGCCTCGTCGGCGCTCCAGCGGTAGTTGCGGCCGATGCAGTAGATGCGGCCGACGGGGAACAGCGCGCTGCTCCCGACCACGGCCAGGGTGGTCGGCGCGGGCGCGGGGAAGACGAGGTCGGGCATGGCCGCGCTCAGGTCGTCAGGCTCATCGCCGGGCGTTGGCCGGCCAGCGCCTGGGCGATGCTCTCCAGCACCATCTCGGCCATCGCGGTGCGCGTCTCCCAGGTGGCGCTGGCGCGGTGGGCCTGCAGCGTCACGGCGTCGGACTGGCGCAGCGCCGTCGGCACGCGCGGCTCGTCGACGAACACGTCCAGGCCCACGCCGGCGATGCGGCCGGCGGCCAGCGCCGCGCAGAGATCGGCCTCGTTGACCAGGCGGCCGCGGGCCACGTTGACCAGGAAGCCGCGCGGGCCCAGCGCTTCGAGCACCGCCGCGTCGACGATGCCTTCGGCCTGGTCGGCCGCGGCGCACAGCACCAGCGCGTCGGCGCCACGCGCCAGGTCCAGCAGATCGGGCACGAAGAGGTGCGGCACGTCGTGCATGGGGCGCAGGTCGGTGTAGCTGATGCGGCAGCCGAAGGCCGCGGCACGCACGGCGACGGCGCGGCCCACGCGGCCCATGCCGACGATGCCGACACGCATGCCGCTGAAGCGGCGGGCCAGCGGGATGGCGCTGGGCTGCGGAAACTTTTCCCACTGGCCGTCGCGCACGAAGCGATCGCCGGCGCAGAGGTTGCGGCAGGCTGCGATCAACAGGCCGATGGCCAGGTCGGCCACGTCCTCGGTGAGTGCGCCCAGCGTGGCCGTGACCGGCAGGCCGCGCGTGCGGCAGTACGGCAGGTCGACCGCGTCGGTGCCGACGCCGTTGACCGCCACCACCTTGAGGTTGGGCAACTGCTCGAGCATGGCCCGCGAGATGCCGGTGTGGCCGCCGGTGATCGCCGCCGAGATGGACGCGCCGTGTTCGCGCAGCCAGGCCGCCTGGTCCTTCACCTCGAAGAACTTGTGCACGGTGTAGAGCGCCGCGAGCCGCTCGTTGACCGCGGGGATCAGGATCGGGTTGAGTTGAAGGATCTGGGGTGTCATGGCGAAACGTTCAACGGTGCGTTCAAGAATGGCGCATGTTATGGATCGATTGACGATGCAGTCAATATTGATGTATAAAATCAATGTATAAAACTTTGTGAGCGCCGCATGGCTTCCTGGATTTCGATGGACGAGGCCTGCCAGCAGCTCGGCGTGCGTCCGCAGACGGTCTACGCCTACGTGAGCCGCGGCAAGCTCGAGGTGATGCCCGATCCGGCCGACACCCGCCGCAGCCTGTACCGCGCCGAAGACGTGGCCGGCCTGGCCCGGCGCAAGCAGGCCGGCCGCAAGCACGAGACGCTGGCGGCCAACACCTTGTTCGGCGCCGAGCCCAGCATTCCGACGGCCTTGTGCGCGTTCTTTCGCGGGCGCCCGTACTACCGGGGCCGGGATGCCGTGGACCTGGCCCGGTCGGCGACGCTGGAGGAGACGGCCCGGCTGTTGTGGGACGCCGAGCAGCCGGTCGACTTCGCGTTGTCCCGACCCGCGCGCGCGGGCACGCCGGGGCGGGCCGCTGCCTTCACCGCACTGGCCAACCTGGCGGCGGCCGGGCATTCGACGCGCGGGCGCCTGACGCGGGTGCTGCACCACGAGGGGCAGAGCCTGGTGGGCCGCCTGGCCAATGCCTTCGGGGCCCAGCATGGGCGCGAGCCCCTGCACCTGCGGTTTGCGCAGGGCTGGAAACAGCCGCCTGCCGTGGCCGAGCTGTTGCGCACGGCGATGGTGCTGCTGGCCGACCACGAGCTGACCAGTTCGGCCTTCGTCACCCGCATCGCCGCGTCGGCCAGCGCCTCGTTGCCGGCGTGCCTGCTGGCGGGCCTGACCACGCTGTCGGGCCCGCTGCATGGCGATGCCTCGGGCCGCGTCCAGGCGCTGTTCGGCGAGGTGGAGCGACAAGGCGAGGACAAGGTGCTGGCCCACTACCTGTCGACCGGCCTGCCGCTGGCTGGCTTCGGCCACCACATCTACCCCGACGGCGATCCGCGCGCGGCCGCCTTGCTGGCCCTGTTCGAGCCGCCGCAGGTGATCGCGCGGTTCATCGAGAAGGTGACGCAGCAGACCGGCCTGTTGCCCAACATCGATGTGGCCCTGGCCGCGCTGGTGGCGCACCATCGCCTGCCCGCGGACGCGGCGTTCGGCCTGTTTGCCACCGCGCGCAGCGTGGGGCTGCTGGCGCACAGCCTGGAGCAGCTGGGCGTGGCGCAGGTGATCCGCCCGCGCGGGCGCTACGTGGGCCCGATGCCCGACGTGGTGACTGGCACGAAGCCTTGAACGCGGGCTTGCCCCGGGGGCCTGTCAGTCGGGCACGAAACGCGCGCTGAAGCGGGTCGCATCCGCGGCCAGTTCGTAGGTCACCAGCTGGCCGTTCTTGCCGTCGGCCAGGCGGTAGGCGGCGAACAGGCTCCACTTGCCTTGCGGGTCGTAGCTGGGTGGGTCGACCAGGGCGTAGGGGTGCGGCACGAAGACCTCGTGCGCGAAGATCTCGCGGTCGCGGTTGCGTGGCGACGGGAAGAGTTTGTAGAGCCTGGTGGTGATGGTCGGTTCGGACATGGATGCGATCGGCGAAAAGCCTGAAGGCCGCATTGTCCGCTGACCGTTGCCGCCCGGGGTGCGCGCGCCGCACAGGCCCGACGGTCTTCTTCAGTGTCCTCGGTAGGCAGCAATCAGCGCGTCGAGTTCGGCGTCGCGGTCCGGCTCGTGCGCGCTGGCGTAGCGCGGCTCGGGGTAGGCGGCCAGCTGCACCACGGCCAGCTGGTGTTGGCGGTCGACGAAGATGCGCTGGCCTGAATGCCCCATCGCCACGGCGGCGCCGTCGTCGCGCAGCCACCAGCTGCAGCCGTAGCCGGTGAGCCCCAGCGCGCGGCGCGAGGCCGTGTGGAAGTCGGCCGGGATGTCGAAGGCCCGCGCGGTGATCGCATCGATCCAGCCCTCGGGCAGCAGGCGCTGTGTGCCCGCCATGCCGTCGGCCAGCACCAGCATCGCCACGCGGCCCAGGTCGCGCAGGGCCATGCCGGCGCGGCTGCCGGCGATCTCCTGACCGCCTTCGGATTCGAGCGTGTAGTAGGCCTCGAACTCCATGCCGCAAGGCTGCCAGATCTTCTCCGACAGGTAGTCGGCCAGCGTGCGCCTGGTGGCCGCGCACAGCGCCGCACCGAGCAGGTAGGTGTCGCCGGTGTTGTACTGCCAGACCGAGCCCGGCGGCTGCGCGGACGGCAGGCGCTGCAGCATCTGCATCACGCCGCCGGGCACCTTGTCGGCGAGCGACTTGCTGTAGCGGTTGACGTCGGAGTTGCGGTCGCCGTAGTCCTCGGACCACATCACGCCCGAGCTCATCGTCAGCAGGTGGCGCAGGCTCACCCCGGCGTATCCTGAGCCGGCCAGCTGCGGCAGCAGCTCGACCACCGGCTGGTCGAGGCTCGCAATGGCGCCGTCGCGCAGCGCCGCGCCCACCAGCAGCGCCGTCATCGACTTCACGGTCGACATCGTGCTCCAGCGGTCGCCCGGCTGCAGGCCGAGGCCGTACCGTTCGAGCACCACCTCGCCATGCTGGATGACCAGCAGGCCGGCCACGTTGTTGAGGTCCATGAAGCTGTCGACGGTGCGCGCGGCATCGCCGCAGGCATAACGCGGCTCGCGTTCGCGCCCGCGTGGCAGCGCGCGCGGCGCCGGGCCGGGGCGCACGGTGCGGGTGGCGAACAGCTGGTCGACGATGCGGTAGCCGTACGACTGCAGGCAGGGCGGCCACAGCAGGAAGTCTTCGCCGCGGGGCAGGTGCTGGCGCGGTGCGGCCAGCGGGCCGGCGGTGGATTCGTCGATCGAGGTGTCGGGCATGAATAGCATTGTGTGCGGTGGTTGGGGGCGTCTGCGTCGCTCAATCGTTCTGGATGCCGAGCCGGCCGATGATCGGACCCCAGACCTGGGCTTCGAGGGCCATCGTCTGCGCCACCGCAGCCGGCCCGAGTGCGCTGGGCGCGGTCATGTAGAGCGCCGCCATGCGCGCCGCGGCTTCGGGGTCGGCCCAGAATCGGGCGGTGGCCGCCTGCAGCTTCGCGACCACCTCCTTCGGAGTGCCCTTCGGCGCCATCAGGCCGTACCAGCCGCCGGCCGGAAAATCCTTCAGGCCGGCCTCGTACACGGTGGGCACGCCGGGCAGAGCCGCCTCGCGCTGCGGGCCGAACACCACGATCGGCACCACCTTGCCGGCCTTCACCTGCGGCACCACGCTGGTGATGGCGTCGGCCACGATCTGCGTGTCCCCGCCGATCAGGCCCAGCATCGCCGGTGCGGCGCCCTTGTAGGCGATGTGCGTCATCTGCAGGCCGTAGTGCTGCGCCAGGAATTCGACGTTCAGGTGCGTCGAGTTGCCTTTGCCGGCCGAGCCGAAATTCAGTGTGCCGGGCTTCGCGCGCGCCAGCCGCACCAGGTCGTCGAGCGAGCGGATGCCGGCGCCGGGGTGCGCCACCAGCACCTGCACCGTGCCGGCGACCATCGTCACCGGGTCGAAGTCGCGCTGCGGGTCGTAACCCAGCGTTTTGTACGAGAACGGGTTCAGCGACATGTTCGACGTGCTGCCGAACAGCAGCGTGTTGCCGTTGGCGGGCTGCCTGGCGACATAGACCGCGGCCAGTCCGCCATTGGCGCCGGGCTTGTTGTCCACGACGATGGCGGTGCCCAGGGTGCGGCCTGCGTGCTCGGCCCAGGCGCGGGCCAGCGCATCCGCCGCGCCGCCTGCCGCCACCGGAACCACCACGGTGATGGGCCTGGTGGGTGTGGTCTGTGCCTGGGCGGACCCGGCGCAGGCGGCCAGGGCGGCCCAGGTGGCGCAGACCAACGACAGGCCCGCGAGCAGGCGCCCGACAGGGTTGGCGGGACTGAAGAAGGACCGTAGGCGCAGCAGACGAGAGACGGGGTGCAGGGATGGCATCGATGGCTCCTGAAAAAGCCCTCCATTCGCGACGAGGGCGGATCGTGCGCGAAATTTACGGACGCTGTGAAATGCTGTCCAATGCATTCGACGGGAAAAATATATGCACTGAAGGCATGCGACCACGATGAACCTGCAACAGCTTGAACACCTGCTCGCGGTGCTGGAGACGGGCTCCTTCAGCCGGGCAGCGGAGCAGGTGCACCTGACCCAGCCGGCGCTGAGCCGCAGCATCCAGGCGCTGGAAGAGGAGGTGGGCGCAGCGCTGGTCGAGCGGCGCGGCCGGCGCAAGGAGGCGACTGAGATCGGCGCGCTGGTGGCTGCCCGTGCGCGGCGCATCCGGCTCGAGCTGGCCGAACTCAAGCGCAGTGCCGACGTGTTGGCCGGGTTCGAGACCGGCAGCGTGCGCCTGGGGCTGGGGCCGGCACCGGCGGCTGTGCTGTCGGTGCCGCTGATGCGCCACGTGCTCGTGCATCTGCCGCGCATCCGGCTCGCGCTATCGGGCGGCCCGCCCGAGGCGCAGCTGCAGGCCCTGCGGGCGCGCCAGGTCGATGCGCTGGTGGTGCACAAACGCTTCGTGCCGGCGCACCACGATCTGCGGGTCGAACTGCTGCCCGAGATGCGGCTCGGTTTTCTGTGCCGGCCGGGCCATCCGCTGCTGGCGTTCGAGCGGCTCAGCTTTGCCCGCCTCAGGCAGTACCCGCTGGCCGCCACCGGCATCGGCATGAGCGAAGACGTGGTGCAGAAGCTCGACGCCTACTTCGGCGGCACCGTGCGGTTCCCGGACGCGGTGCAACTCCAATCGGAAGAGATTTCGTGCCTGGTCGACATCGTGAAGACCAGCGACGCGGTGTTCTTCGGTGTGCTGCACGCCGCCCGCGAAGACCAGGCGCGCGGCGAACTGGTCGAGCTGCCGGCCCGGCCGCCGCTCAAGCTCACGTCGCAGTTCGCCTTCATCACGCTCGACGGCGCGACCCTGCCCGCGGCCGTGCGGGCCGTGCGTGAGTTCTGCGTGGCGAGCCTGCGCGATGCGCCGCTGGAGTCTGCCGATCAGGCTTCAGCCAGGTAGTGCGTCATGTGC
The DNA here is from genome assembly GCA_965279475.1 of Pseudorhodoferax sp. GTDB lineage: Bacteria > Pseudomonadota > Gammaproteobacteria > Burkholderiales > Burkholderiaceae_C > Pseudorhodoferax. The sequence goes on along the minus strand of CBDIIA010000003.1, from coordinate 2,957,196 downwards.
ACCGCCTCGCCCGGCAGCATGAAGGCCCGCACCTGCGACTCCAGCTCCTGGTCGGCCAGCGTCGCGCGGGCGCGCTGGTGCAAGTAGTCGGCCCACGAGGTCACGATGAAGCGCTCGACGAAGCGGGACGGGTCGGCCAGGTCGCGGTACACGCGCCAGAAGGTTGCGCCATCGCGGCGCCGGGGCGCGCGCAGTCGGCTGATGGTGGCGAGGAAGGCCACCGCGTCCTCGGGGCGGATGCGGTAGCTCATCTCGATGGCCACCGGGCCGGCTTCGGGTGGCGGCTCGTTCGGCACGAACAGGTCGTCCCAGGGAATCGCCTGCGTCACCTCCTGCGTGTCGCCCATGCGCAGCGGGAACGGCTTGGCCAGCAGCAGCCCGCCGGCCATCGTCGCGGCGGCCAGCACCAGCGCGAACGACAGGCCGAACAGGTCGGACACCGCGCCCCAGAACGCCGAGCCGATGGCAAACGAGCCCAGCGCGCACAGCGTGTGCATCGCCAGCGCCCGGGCGCGCACCCAGGGCGGCACGCTGGTCTGCGTGGCGGTATTGAAGGTCGACATCACCGCCATCCAGGCGGCGCCGCCACACACCAGCGCGGCATAGACCAGCAGCGGCCACGGCGCAAAGGCCGACAGCAGCATCACCAGCGCGTAGACCACGCAGCCCACGGCCACCAGTTTTTCCAGGCCGACCCGCGTGCGCAGCCGCCCGATCACCAGGCCCACCAGCACGGCACCGGTGCCCAGGCAGCCCATCAACAGGCCGTAGCCGGCGGCGCCCAGGCCGAGCTTCTGTTGGCCGATGACCGGCAGCAATGCCCACAGCGCCGAACCTGCAGCGCTGTAGGCCACGGTGCGCACCAGCTGCGCCAGCACGGTCTGCGAATGCCATGCGAACCGCAGCGCGCTGGCCATGCCGCCCCACAGCCGCTCGGGCGGCAGGCGCGACTCGGGGTGCGGGCGCGGCGGCCAGCGCCGGATCGCGGTGGCCATCGTCAGCGTGCTGACCACGGCGATCGCGAAATTCCAGGCCCCGCCGACGGCGGCGAACACCACGCCCGCCAGCGCCGGGCCGACCGCGCGCGCGGCGTTGTAGGCGATCGACACGACGGTGATCGCCTGCGGCAGGTCTTCGCGCGGGATCGCGTCGCCGATCGTCGAGTTCCAGGCCGGCGACAGCAGGGCGGTGCAGCTGCCGGCGATGAAGATCAAGAAGAGCAGGGTGCCCGGCCCGGCCACGTGCGTCAGCAGCAGCACCGCCAGCAGCGTGGCCGCGCAGGCCTGCACCACCAGCGACATCAGGATCAGGCGGCGCCGGTCGGTGATGTCGGCCAGCACGCCGGCCGGCAGCGACAGGATGAACATCGGCAGGAACACCGCCGTCTGCACCAGCGCGGCCAGGAACGACGAGCCGGTCAGCTCGACCATCGTCCACGCCGCGGCCATCGTCTGCATCGCGTTGCCGATGAAGTAGATGCCGCCGGAGGCCCACAGTCCGCGGAACTGCCGGTACCGCAGCGTGGCCCAGATCGAGGTGCTGGGGGGCATCGGCGTGGAGCTCATCCCCGGGATTGTCCACATTTGTGCGGCAGGGGCTGCGCCCGCGCCGTGCGGAGCTGCCCGCTCAGACGTCGGGCGGCGTCATCGCGTGGCACAGCCGGTAGCTCGCGGTGACCGGGGCGCCCGGGGTAGCGGCAGTGCCGGCCGCGGCCAGGCTGTCGGGCGCCAGCGCGTCCGCGCCGATCGCCTGCAGCGCAGCCGCGTCGTAGCCCGACAGCAGCACGATCCAGTCGGCCTCGGGATCGCGGCCGCCGCGGATCTTCTGTTCCTGCGTCAGGCCTTCGATCGCCGGCGCGCGTGTCTGCAGCAGGTGGCCGCCGGTCACGCCGCGCTGCGTGGCCAGGCGGCGCAGCAGCAGGTCCAGGTGCTGCTGCAGCGCGGCTTCGGCCCCGGGGCGGGGCGACAGGCGCAGTGTCAGCATGGCCCCGGCCAGGCCGCCGCCATGGCTGGTGGCGACCGTGCACAGGCTGCGCACCATGTTGCGGTGCTGCGGCATCATGCGGGTCGACCACGGCGTGGGCTGGTTCAGCCGCGCCAGATAGTGCGCCGAACTCAGCACCGCGTAGCCGGTCAACTCGTACAGCACGAAGTACCCGGTGCCGCCGTCGGCCGCGGCCCAGCGCGAGCCGCGTGCGAAGCCCGGGATGCCGAGCCGCTCGGGCAGGTGTTCGTGCGAATGCCAGTCTTCGAACTCGGCCTTCCAGTCGGGTGCGATGTCCCACCACATCGCCACGGCGGCGCTGCCCTGGAGCGACATCGGCCCGGCCTTATTTCGCGGCCCGCAGGCGGGCCAGTTCGGCGGTCACGTCCTTCATGACGGGTTCGCCCACTTCCTTCGCGAACTTGTCGACCACCGGCTGCACCTTCTGGCGCAGGCGTGCCAGTTCGGCCGGCGACACGTCGTTGACCTGCATGTTCTTCTTCAGGCCATCGATCGCCTGGGCTTCCTTCTGTTGGGACACCCTGCGCTCCTCGTCCTTGGCCTCTGCGGCGGCGTCCTGGATGATCTTGCGTTCGGTGCCCGACATGCCGTCCCAGGTCTTCTTGCTCATCAGGAAGGGCATGCCGGTATAGACATGGCGGGTCAGCGACATGTACTTCTGCACCTCGGCGAACTTGGCCGATTCGATCACGCCGACCGGGTTGTCCTGCCCGTCGATGGCCTTCGATTCGAGCGCACCGTAGACCTCGCCGAAGGTCATCGGCACCGGGTTGGCACCCAGCGTGTTGAACAGGTCGAGGTAGATCGGCGAGGCGATCACGCGCAGCTTCAGGCCCTGCAGGTCTTCGGCCCTGGCGATCGGCCGCTTGCTGTTGGTCATGTTGCGGAAACCCAGATCCCAGATGCCCAGGCCGACCAGGCCGTGTGCCGACAAGCCGTCCAGCAGCCGCGTGCCGACCGGCCCGTCGGAGATCGCATAGGCCTCCTGCGCGTTGTTGAACAGGAACGGGAAGTCGAACACCATGAACTGCTTGTCGATGCCGGCCAGCAGGCCCGTCGCCATCGAGGTGAAGTCGAGCGTGCCGCCGCGCACGGCCGACAGGTTCTGCGGATCGCTGCCGAGCACCGCGTTGGGGAACAGCGTGACCTTGATCTTGCCGCCGCTCTTCTGCGCCACCGCATCCGAGAACTTCTGCGCACCGACGCCCAGCGGGTGGTCCTTGGCCAGGCTGAAGGCGAACTTCAGGTTGCGTTCCTTGATGTCCTGCGCATGCGATGCGAAGGCGCAGGCCGCCAGGGCCGCACCGGCAAGCAGGCTGAGGGCGCTGCGGCGGACGAGTGTCGTGTTCATGGATGTCTCTTTCTTTGAAGGGTGGAACCGGACGTTGGTTCGGTGCCGGCTTGCCGATGGCAGCGGCATGATAGCAGCATGTTTCAAACGACATTCAAAAATAGAACAGTGTTCAATAAAATGAAAATGATCGATGGTTGAACATCCCTATGATGTGGCTCTGACTCCCAGCACACACCATGAGCGGCGCCCTCGAAAAATCACTCGCGATCCTCGAATACCTGACCGAACATCCCGAAGGCGTGCCGCTGGCCAGCATCTCCGCCGACCTGGGCCAGCTGCGCAGCGGCTGCCACCGCACGCTCACAGAGCTGACACGCTACGGCTATGTGCGCCAGGTGCGCGAGCATGGCGACTACGCGCTGACCACCAAACTCGCGTCGATGGGCCTCAGCTTCCTGAGCAAGTCGGGCGTGGTCGACATCGCGCAACCGCTGATCAACCGGCTGGCGCAGAAGACCGAGGAACTGGTGCGCCTGGCCATCGTCGATGGCGAGCGGCTCACGCTGGTGGCCAAGGCGCAGGGCGCGAAGTCAGGCCTGCTGTACGACCCGGACATGGGCATCGACCTGAAGCTGTCGTGCAGCGCCGCCGGCCACGCCTGGCTGATGACGCTGTCGGACGAACGTGCGATCGAGGTCGTCACGCGCCAGGGGTTCGGCAACCCGCGCGATTTCGGCCCCAACGCGCCGACCACGATCAAGGCGCTGCTGAAGATGCTGGCCGAGCACCGCAAGCGCGGCTACAGCCTGATCCGCGACGTGTACGCCGCCGGCATGAGCGCCATGGCCGCGCCGGTGCAGCACAAGGGCGGTGCGACCACCGGCGTGGTCATCATCGCCGGCCCCTCGCTGCGCCTGGCCGAGAAGCGGCTGCTGGGCTTCGGGCCGGACCTGCTGACCACGGCGCGTGAACTGGCGGCGGCCAGCACCGCATCGCCGCTGCTGCAGGCAGCCAGGCTGGCCGACGGCGGCACACGCAAGGCCTGAACAAAAGACCTGAACAAAAGACCTGAACAGAAGACCTGGGGCCTAAGAGATCAGCGTCGGCAGCGTCTCCACCAGCGTGCGGCGGAACGCGGCGGCGGCGGCGCTGTCCTGCGTGCCACGCCTGGCGATCTGGTAGAAGTCGAGCGATACGGCGGGCTTGACCAGCAGGTCGGTGGCCACGCGGTGGCGCCTGCACGCGACCATCGCGAAGGTGGGGATCACGGTGCTGCCGTAGCCGGCCTCGACCATCGAAATCAGCGTCTCGAAGAAGTTGAACGTGGGCCGGTCTTCATGGCCGCGGCCGATCTTCGCGAGTTCGCCCTCGATCAGCTGCTGCACCGGGTTGCTGGCCGGCAGGCCGATCAGCGGCGTGGCGCGCAGGCTGGCCCAGGGCGCCGTGCCCATGCCTGCGGTGCCGGGTGCGTCGGCGGGCGCCACCCGCATCAGCCGAAACTTGCCCACCGGCACCCGCACGATGCCGGGCGCCTGCCGGAAGAAGAAACCCAGCCCCAGGTCGGCCTTGCCCTCGTGCACCAGTTTCTCGACGCTGGCCAGGTCGGCGTCGAACAGCTTCAGCGTGATCTCGGGGTGCACCGCATGGAACAGGCTGAACACCTTGGGCAGCATGTTCGACGACACCAGCGGCGTGGCGGCCACCCGCAGCGTGTGCCGTGTGCTGCGCCCCGCGTCGCCCAGCTCGGTGGCCACGGCGCCCAGCTCGGCCACCACCCGTTCGGCCACCGGCAGCAACCGGCGGCCGGCATCGGTCAGGCTGACCATGCGCGTCGTGCGGTCGAACAGGCGGCAGTCGAGCTGCTTTTCCATCTCGCGCAGCAGGATTGACAGGCCGGCCTGCGTCATGTGCGTCTGCTCGGCCGCGCGGGTGATGTTGCCGATGCGGGCGACGTGCAGAAAAGCCTGCAGCTGGCGGGTCGAGAGATTCATAGCAATGGCTTATGAAATCATGTTACATCTAAATTTGCCATATGCCGTGGGCTCGCGTTCAATCGGGCGGAAGCCAGATCAGAGCGAACGAGAGCCAACAAAAGCCAACGAGAGACAAACCAAAGCACACGCATGGCAACACCACAAGGCCATCCACCACCCGTCGAGGTGGTCATCCTGGGCGCCGGCATCGGCGGCCTGACCCTGGCGCTGAGCCTGCACCAGGCCGGCATCGCCTGCCGCGTCTACGAGGCCGTGACGGAACTCAAGCCCCTGGGCGTGGGCATCAACGTGCTGCCGCATGCGGCGCGCGAGCTGGCCGAGCTGGGCCTGCTGCCCGCGCTGGACCGCGTGGGCGTGCGCACGGCCGAGTCGATCTTCTTCACCGAGCACGGGCAGTTCGTGTTCCGCGAACCGGCGGGGCAGGCGGCCGGCTACGACTGGCCGCAATACTCCATCCACCGGGGCGACCTGCAGACCGTGCTGTTCGATGCCGTGGTCGGGCGGCTGGGGCCGGGTGCCGTGGTCTGCGGCCACCGCTGCACGGGGGTCGAGCAGACACCCGACGGCGTCACCGCGCATTTCACCGGGCCGGACCAGCGGCCGCTGCCTTCGGTGCACGGGGCCGTGGCTGTGGGCTGCGACGGCATCCACTCGGTGCTGCGCCGACAGCAGTATCCGAACGAAGGGCCGCCGCGTTATTCCGGCGTGAACATGTGGCGCGGCACGGCGCGGCTGAAGCCGTTTCTGAGCGGCGCGAGCATGGTGCGGGCCGGCTGGCTGGCGGTCGGCAAGATGGTGATCTACCCGATCCGCAACGACGTCGATGCCGAGGGACGCCAGCTGATCAACTGGGTGGCCGAGATCAATGCGGCCAAGCCCGCGATCCGCGACTGGAGCCGCCCGGGCCGGCTCGAAGACTTCCTGCCGGCGTTCGAGGACTGGCACTTCGACTGGCTCGACGTGCCGGCGATGGTGCGCTCGTCCGACGCCATTCTCGAATACCCGATGGTCGACCAGGATCCGCTGCCGACCTGGACCGACGGCCGCTGCACGCTGCTGGGCGATGCAGCCCACCCGATGGTGCCGCGCGGCTCCAACGGCGCGGGGCAGGCCATCCTCGACGCGCGTTTTCTCGCCGGTGCGTTCAAGCAGCAGGGCGTCGGTCCCGATGCGCTGCAGGCCTACGACCGCGAACGTGTGCGCGCCACCACGCAGGTCGTGCTGACCAACCGCAGCCATCCGCCCGATACGATCCTGCGCGAGGTGTTCGAGCGTTCGGGCGGCAAGCCCTTCGAGAAGCTGGAGGACTTGGTGACCGTGGCGGAGCTGCAGGCGATCTCGGACCGCTACAAGCAGGTGGCCGGGTTTGCCCCGGCGGCGCTGAAGGCCCGGCCCTCGTATCTGTGAAAGCACCCGCGCCCGCACGGGCGGCGCGGGGAGGAAAAGGGGCAGGTGCCCCGCCTAGAAGATCTGGAGACACACGACATGCGCATGCTGCTTCGTAAGCTGGCGATCGCCGTATGGGCCACGTCGGCCATGCTGGCTACCACCGCCTTTGCCTGGCCCGACCAGCCCATCACGCTGGTGGTGCCGTACACGCCGGGCACCGGTATCGACCTGATCGCGCGCCAGCTGTCGGCCCGCCTGCCCAAGGCGCTGGGCCAGCCCGTGGTGGTCGACAACGTGGCAGGTGCCAGCGGCAACATCGGCAGTGAGCGCGTGGCGCGTGCCAAGCCCGACGGCTACACGCTGATGGTGCAGGTCAACACGCTGGTGATGAACAAGAGCCTGTACAAGTCGCTGGCCTACGACCCGGTGGCCGACTTCGCACCGGTCGCGCTCACCTCCTGGGGAAGCCTGCTGCTGGTCACCAACCCCAGCGTGCAGAAGGCCACCACGCTGGCGCAGTTCGTTGCGGCGGCCAAGGCCAGCCCGGGCAAGCTGACCTATGCCACGCCCGGCGTCGGCACGCCGCATCACCTGTCGATGGCGCTGCTGATGCAGAACACCGGCACCGAGATGCTGCACGTGCCGTACAAGGGCACGGCCGGTGCGGTGACCGACCTGCTGGGCGGGCGCATCGATTTCATGTTTCTGCCGGTGCACGTCGCGCTCCAGCACATCCAGGCCGGAAAACTCAAGGCCATCGCCACCGGCAGCGATGCGCGCCTGCCGCAGCTGCCCGACGTGCCGACCCTGGCCGAGGCCGGTGCCGCCGTCGACAGCGTCGACATGTGGTACGGCGTGCTCGCACCCAAGGGTACGCCGCCGGACGTTGTCGCCAGGCTCAACCGTGAGATCGCTGCGGTGCTGAAGCAGCCCGAGGTGGCGACCGCATTCGCATCGCAGGGCATGGTGCCGGCAGCGTCGACCCCCGCCGAATTTGGCAGCCTGATCGCCAAGGACGCCGTGCGCTGGTCGGACGTGGTGAAGCGCGGCGGCATCACCGCCGATTGACCGCAAAGCCGGGCTGCCAGGCCCGGGGGCAGTCGGCGCCCTGGAGACCGAGAACATCAGAACAGAAGGAGACACACATGGTTCGAACCCTGAGCCGCCTCGCGGCCTCGCTGCTGTGCCTGGCCGCACCGCTGGCCCTACCCCTGACCGCCGGCGCGGCCGACTACCCGACGCGCGCCGTCACCATCATCGTCGGCTACACGCCCGGTGGCGCCAACGACGTGCTGGCCCGCATCGTTGCCGAGAAGCTGGGTCCCGCGCTGGGCCAGACCGTGGTGGTGGAGAACCGGCCCGGCGTGGCCTCGATCGTCGGCGCCGCATTCGTCGCCAAGGCCAAGCCCGACGGCTACACGCTGCTGATGGGCGCCAGCGGCCCGATCGTCTTCAACCACGCGCTGTACGCCAAGCTGCCCTACGGCCCGGCCGACCTGCAGCCGATCTCGCTGGTGGGCTCGTTTCCGATGGTGCTGCTCACGCAGTCGGGCAACCCGGCGAAGAACGTGCGTGAACTGGTCGAGGCCTCGAAGCAGAACCCCGACAAATCGAACTACGGCTCACCGGCCGCGTCGTTCCGCCTGGTCACCGAGCTGTTCAACGAGAAGACCGGCGCCCGCTTCGCCCACGTGCCCTACAAGGGCAGCAACGACGCGATCACCGGCGTGATGGCCGGCGACGTGACGATGACCCTGATCGACTCCGGCCCCGCCACCACCGCGCTGCAGGGCACCCGCCTGAAGCCGCTGGCCGTGACCTCGGCCGAGCGCCTGAAGAGCCTGCCCAACGTGCCCACGATGGCCGAGCTGGGCATCGACCTCACGGTGAACTTCTGGAGCGGCCTGCTGGCGCCTGCCGGCACACCGCCGGAAGTGGTGCAGCGCCTGGCCACCGAGATCGCGAAGATCGGCGAGATGCCGGATGTGAAGGCGCGCATCAGTGCGCTGGCGATCACGCCGGTGACCAGCACACCCGAGGCCTTCAGCCAGCAGATCACGCGGGAGATCGCACTGTGGTCGAAGGTGGCGAACGAGAAGGGGATCAAGGCGGATTGAGGGGCGGTCGTAGTGGGTTGGCGGTGAGCAGATTGGCTCCCCGCCGGCTCGCGACTGTTAACCAGACCGGTAGAAATTGCGCAGCCGCGCTGTGCCTCATTCGTGGTGTTGCCAACTGTCTGGGACCATATGCAGTTGACTTCTCAGATTGAGGAGATGGGCGCTGAAGTGCGAGGGGTTGTTGTCGAGCACGGCGAAATCAGCTACGTGAAACCCTGTCAATCAAAGTACGCCGATGTTCGTTATCTGGTCGATTCGCGGGCCTTCACAATTCGCATGTTTGGCTGTGGATTGAACCCACAGAGCCTCCCCTTGGGGACCCCAGTAACTGTGAGATATTTGCCGCGTAGTCCTGCAGACGCCATCGCGCAATACAAAGATGCCTCCAGCAAATCTACGAACTGGCTATCAATTGCCCTTTGGATGTTCATTGCCGGCCTTGCTTGCGCTTTGCCGTTCATGGTTCGGGCGCGTGGAAAGAGCTCCCCCACATGAAGGCGCTCGATGGCTTATGAGGAGTCGGTAAGCGAGTACGGGCAAAATGCTGCAGTCGGCCAAGTGCAGACCTTCGCCACGGAATCTCAAATACCCCAGCAGCCATCACATCGATGACCAGCCAATCTGTTTTCGAGGCCTTGGAGGCAACCAACGACGAGGCCACTTTCCTTCGCTTTGTCGAGCTGCTCTCGGCCGAACGATGCGATGTTGAGTCGCTGCCGCAAACGGCAGATGGTTTTCAAGGGGAGTGGGCAAACCAATCTATCGCTCACTTTCTTGAAGCAGCGCACGCCTGGGCTGTGGCCTCGGGCTTTGGTGCACGACCAGGACCAAAATCAGGCAACCCTTGGCGCTTGTTCGCTGATTTCCTGTACGCTGGCCGCATCTATGAATGAAGTCTGCAATAGGCGGGAGCCGGCCAGGAGCCGACATTGCCACGACCTTCCTGATGACTGTCGAAGACACCTCAATCGTTGACGCCGTGGGTACCGACAAGGAGACCGGCGAGGCTCGGTTGAGCATCTTCGACCACCTGCCTTGGGACGTAGAACAAGAACACCTCCGTCTCCTGCAGGACAAAATCAACGTGTACCTCGGCTTCATCGAGTCCGGTGAAATCTATGTTTCGTACCCGAACGCCAAAGGCCGGCCGTTGGTCATCGATGTTTTCACGAAATTTCGGCCGACTGAACGTGCCGCGCGCTTTCTGAAGCAGGCCGCGGCAGTTGCTACCGGCTACGGCGCGTCATTGCGTCAGTCTCCGTCCACGGGCGGCTACGCCGATGACTGCGCGTAGCGGTGCACAGGCTCCCGAGATGAACGCGTTGAGACTTCGGCTCATGTACCAGGAAGCGTTGCAGCGGCTGCGAGACGCCGATACGCTTTCTGATGCAACGGGGCTCTCCGAGCAATCAGACTCCCCGTATCTGCTACGGCTGCTGGGGCTTGAACTGCTGCTGAAACTGATATACGAGGTTGTCTTGGTTAAGGCGGGACGCGGTCACGAGTACGCTCAACTGTTCAATAATTTGCCAGGCGACCTCCAGGAAAGGCTGCTTTCGTTAGCCGGCGAGCGTGTCGGCCCGTCTGCGCTTGTGTCCGAGCATGTACTTGTCCTGCAAGAATGGGGCAGAAATTTCATTGCGCTGCGTTATCCGTGGGAACGCTACTCAAACATGTCGGAGGATGAATACTCGCAGGTCGCCAAAACGTGGGTTGAAAGAGGTGCTCCACTTGAAGAGGCAACCTTTCGATATTTCCCAGAAGAGCTGGTCGGTTTTCTTGCCGCGTTGCGCACTGTGGCTGAAGAGTTGGTCGAAGGCCTGACGAATCCGACTTCGAAAGCCGCCGCTCGTGAATGAAAATTCACTACGCGCCGGTGGCCGGCTACAGTCGGCCACCAGCGGACATTGCGTCTTCGACCAAAATGGCAATCGACACAGAGCACGGTATTACTCTCAGTGACGGACTTGATGAGTTGTCGGCCGCGATGCGTGCTGCGGGGATTGAACATGCCCTTTACCACGATTGCATCTGGATGACGCTGCCTCAGCTCCAAGGGCATGTGGAAATCAAATCATGGAGTCATCAGGGTAGAACGGCACAACTGTCCGTAAATCGTGAGTGGTTCTCCTTGAATGTAGACGACGGCGATTTTGATGGCCCGCCAGAGGCCGTTATTGCGCGAGTTGCCGAGAGGCTTTCGGAACGAGGCCTGTCACTGCTGTGGTCTGCGACAGGGGCCCTTAAGTGAGACAGAGCACTTCGCTCCGTCCGAAGACTTCGCGGTCCGACGAGCGCCGACCCTGAGCGGCCGCTTTTTGGGCCAACTGAGCCGGCCAGCATGGGGCAGAATCCGGCCAGCAGCGGACCCTGGCGTCACGAATACGTTTTGCATATGAGAGCCAAGGATGAGTTTGGACGAAACACGACCCTTTAATCGAGATTTCGATTCGATTGGCGACTACCACGATTTTTGGGTGGCGGTTTATAGCAAAGCCCCGGACGATTTTCACTATAGTTTTTTTCCAAAGCGGGTTGACCAGAAACAAGCGTTAATGGACGCCTTTGATTCACTTCACCGCGGGCTAGCACTTGCCAGGTCGAAGGTGGCGGATGAGCGCACGCTGGGCGTGATTTCTGCATTGCTAACAATGAGCTTGGGTTACTTTCGGGCAAACGAACGAAAGAGCGGAATACGGTGCATGCAGGAAGCGGAGGGGATGATTTGGCCAAGTCGAGCAATCCGACTAGAGCGCGCGGCGGATGCTGAAAGGCTCGCATTCGGGGATGTTCAGCTATTCAAGGACTTGCCGGCCAGACGCTTTGACGGAGAAGGCTCTATAAGCAGCCTTGGGGCTTTTCAACGAGTCCTTTTCGACGAGGCCCAACGACGGGCGATGGTTTTTCTGAAGAACCGGCAATCGTTCAAGCCTTTCACTCTCGTGACCAAGGCCTCGGGCGAAGTTGTCGAGATTAAGAAGCCATCGCAAAAGAAGACTACGGATGAACTTCGAAGATTGGTCGAGGTTGGGGAAATAGCTTCTTGCTGTCGGAGCGAGCTTGTGCTTCTCGGCATCATGATTCACGACATCGAAGAACACGGCAAACCGCACATTTCCGCCAGAGCTCCAGTCAAAGATTTCAAAGTAGAGAGCTTTCGCTTCTTCTTGGACGACCCGTCGATTTTCAGTCTTTAGGGTCGCTGGAACTTCCAAGTCTGCTATTCCCTTTGCGCGGTCTGCGACCGCGTCGGTCAGGCGAGAGTCGGCCGCACCGAATGGCTGCTTTCCGCCGAGTGCAATGACCGGATTGGGCCCAAAGCTGCCTGTGGGCCGTTCCACATAGCGGCCATTCCGGGGGCATCAACTGGCCGAAAGTGACACGGTCGGGACGGGGTCGGAAAGCTCTCAACTCATGCCGATGTTGTTCACGTGGGTGCCGATGGGTAAGTCGCGAGTCTTGTTGAGCAACTGCGCAGAAATCTCCCAGTACACCTCGAGCTTCGCTAGTTCAAGGTTATCCGTCGTGTCGGAGCCGCCCAAGAAGAGCGGCTTTTTATACCCGACACATATCCCTACGGGATGCGAATGCCCGAAGTCGAAGTTCCTTGCTTCGATGCCTCGATAAGCGCCGGCCCTGATGGACATCCCGCCGGCCGCATTGAGATGGCTGCGTCAGGTGCACCGCCAACATACTTGCAGTCACTCACGACGGTGCGCTCGGCGCCCACAGCGTAGACGACAACCCTTCCGGGTCGTCCTTCAACGAAGTGCGTATCCATCAGAGGAATGCTGCGTTCACGAAGCCCATCGAACTGCGTCCAACTCCTCTGACAGCCGCTAAAACGGGGCGGCAGCGCGGGCGGATACACCACTGCGCCAGTGCCTTTTGCATCGAGCAATCTGCGTGCGGTCGGAGGGGGAAGTTCCAACTTGCACGCCTCAACCGGATTCGAGGACGGACCGGCCGCATGAGCAGTCATGCCCCATGCGAGTAGCGCGACGCCAAGATTGACGATTCCGAAATACTTTGCAATTCTGGTCATCGTTCGCTGGCAAAGTCTGCTTGTGGCCGTATTCTGAACTACGGCCGGGTCCGCAAGAGAGGATGCGGCTCCACGGTATCGTGTCGAACAGTCAGACCTGATGACGAGTCGGGGACGCCATCCAGCGGCTCATCAATCTGAAGCAGCACTCTCCAGTTCGGCGTGGCTTGAAGCGCCCGCTGAATCGCGGCAACAAGGTCCGGGGTAACAAACCCGAGCCGAGAGATGCAGACCTTGTGAGACGGCTCCCCATAGTCATCGTCGACTATCCAGTAGTCGCCTTCACCGTAAGCGTCTTCCTTGCCAAACTGGATGAAGACTGCTTCAAGGGCGCCATACAAAGATTGCCATTCCTGCTCGTGCTGGGTTTGCTTTGCGACATCAGCACCAGTGCTCGCGCTTGGTTGTGCGAGCATCACGGCATCCCAAACATCGACGTCATAGCGCCGCTCAATATCAGGGCTCACACGCTCGAATGCTGCACGCAGCTCGTCATCGCTGACCTCTTCGTCCGATTTCCCCCCAAGAGCCGCAGTGACCGCAACGGCTAGGTCACGTCGCAACGCTTCAATGTCCGTTGCCGCGAGCAGTTCGTTCAGGTGGTCGTAATCGCGAATTGGCATGGTGGTCCAGAAGTCCGCTCCTGGCCGAGCTCTGCTGTACCGGGCAAGCGCACGTTAGCAGGGCGAGTTCGCCCAGAACTTCCACCACGGGCGTCGTTCGGCGCAGATTTCTGCACAACTCTCGGCCGCATATGTCCGCGCCGAAAACATCGGCTCGACTGCTGCATCTGGCTCGGTGGCAAGTATGAATGGGTCTTCGCCGTAGCCTCGGTACGCCGCGAAAAGCTCATCGGCCTTCATTCCTGGCCGATAGCTTGAGAGGAGGAACTCATCAACTATGGCCTCTGCTGCAGCTACGGCCGCTTGGTGAGATTCGAAAACGCCCGCCGGGTGCCGCTTCGATTCATCCATGAAGGCGTAGTTGTCGTCAACGAGGACCTTGTAGGGCATACACAGTTAAGCGGTTCGGCACCGCGCTGTTGTTACAACCGAGATGCTAGCCGAATGTCCGGAGTTGGCCGTTCTAGGATGCTGAGGCTCCATGGAAACACTTCCAGGCTTCGTCCTCAATAGGACCGACAACATTGCCGTCTTCATCAGCAATCGTGAACCTCTGCTGGTCGCGCCCGATACTCGCCGCACCGTTGAGGCCAAGCAGCAATGTGTACATGGTGTCCCGCAACACCCCGTCCAATACGCCGCGCAACTGGTCACGCTGTTCGAGGGACAGACCCATGGCCTTGATTTCACCCGCGACCACGGCATTGCTGCTGTCGCCCATGAACGCCTCTAACAGTTCGCTCTTGAGGTCGTTCCAGTTGCCGACAAATTGTGCTGCGTTCATTTCAAGAAGCCTGCTGAATGACTGGTCTTGGCCGGATTCTGCCGCATGAGGTCAGCTTCCGCGGGCCCAAATCTGTCCTCCACCGCGTTACTTGCTTATTGACCACGAGAACGCATTGCAACGAGTGACACCACAAATGCAATGCAAATCAGCAACAGACCGAACGTGCGCCGCTCTTTCCTAATCTCTTCAAAGATGGAAGCAGCCGCAGTTCCCTGAAGCCTGGCGCGTATCAGCCTGGTGAACTCTTCGGGCGCTTGGTATGCCATACCCGCGAAGAAAGCCGGAAACAGCAGCACCAGCCCAAAAACGCCTACCAAGCTCGCTAGCGAAAGAACAATCAGCATGGGTAGCTCGCGTAAATCGAAGTCCGCTTCTGGCCGGATTTTGCCCCAAACGGGTCAGGTCCAGCGACCCGCAGGAGGGGCCGCCACTAGACCGTGTGCTGCGCAGCCGTGGTGGCGGACCAGGGATGGCAAATCCCAAGCAGTCGCGTGGCCTCTATGCATCCGTTTGCTCAGCTATCTCCAGGGCATCCTCAACCTCGATTCCGAGGTACCGGACTGTGCTCTCCAGCTTCGTATGCCCAAGCAGAAGCTGGACTGCACGCAGGTTTTTGGTTCGCCGGTAAATTAGGGTGGGCTTTGTCCGGCGCATGGAGTGCGTGCCGTATCCGGCGTTGTCCAGGCCAATCTCGTCGACCCAGCCGTCAACGATGCGGGCGTACTGGCGCGTTCCCAGATGTGGCGACTTGCTGGACCGACTGGGAAACAGGAAGTCCTGCGAAGTGAGCCGTGCCTGCGCCATCCATGCGGATACTGCTCGTCGCGCCGCCTCGGTGATTTCGAACTGGACAGGGCGCTCAGTCTTCTGTTGCATGACCGTGGCGCGGGCAGCCACCCGGTCGCCGTTGCAAACGTCTCGGACCCGCAACTTGACCAAGTCACAGGCGCGAAGCTTGCTGTCGATGCCAAGGTTGAACAGGGCAAGGTCACGAGCGCGGCCCTGAATCTGAAGCCGGACCCTGATGGCCCAGATGTCGCGCAGTCTGAACGGCGACTTCTGACCTACGAGCTTGCCCTTGTTCCACGGCTCAACATGCGTTGTCGATGACGAGACTTCCATGATTTGCTCCTTCGAAAATGAGGGAGCATCAGTCTGCGCTCAGTGGGTTGCCAGCGCATAGGGTCCGGGCGAACCCGCGCTCGTCGGCACGTGCCGCCGCTCAACCCTTCCACATAGCAGCCGTTCGCAGATGCTGTGTGAACTACCCGCGGTGCAAGACGACGATGCAGGTGCGTGCGGCTTGGGTAAATTCGGGTCCATGACCCTCTCCATCGAGCCCGTCGCCGAGCGGCATTTCCCCGAACTTCACGCTGCCCTCGACACCGTCGCCCGCGAGAAGCGTTATCTCGCCTTCACACAGGCCCCGCCGGCAGAGCAGGCGTATGCGTTCTACCGTTACATCCTCGCCAATGGCCACTGCCAGCTCGTTGCATTGCGTGACGGTCAACTCGTCGGCTGGTGCGATGTGTTGCCCAGCCACGGCGAGGCGCGGGCGCACGTCGGCACGCTGGGCATCGGCCTCGTGCATTCGGCACGCCACCAGGGCATCGGCGCCAGGCTGCTGCACGCGGCGATCGATGCGGCGTGGGCCAAGGGCTTCACGCGCATCGCACTCAGCGTGCGGGCCGACAACCCCAATGCCCAGGCGCTGTACGCGCGCTTCGGCTTCGAGGTCGAAGGTCGGCAGCGGCAGGCCTATTGCGTCGAGGGCGTGTTCGTCGATGGCATCGCCATGGCGTTGCTGCGCGACGATGTGCAGGTGCGGCCTTTCTTGCCTGGGGAGGAGCTTGTGCTGCGCGACGTGTTCTCTTCCTCCGTGCACCAGAACGCGCAAGCGCACTACACGCCGGAGCAACTGGACGCCTGGGCCCCCGCACGACACGATGCGTCGCAGTGGGCGGACCGTATCCGCAGCCGAAGGCCCTTCGTTGCCGAGCGGGGCGGTCGCATCGTCGGGTTTGCCGACCTGCAGCCATCGGGCTACATCGACATGTTCTTTGTCGCGGGCGGCCACGCTGGCCGCGGCATCGGCAAGGCGCTGATGCGGCGCCTCCATGCGGTCGCGGCAGAGCAGGGCATCGGCCAGCTCTTCTCGGATGTCAGCCTGGCGGCCGAAGCCTTTTTCGCCGCCCATGGCTTTGCCGTTGAACAGCGGCAGGACGTGCCCCGCAACGGCGTCGTGCTGCGCAATGCGCGCATGCGCAAGGTCCTGATGCACCCTCGGCTGCTCGATGGAATCGAGCCAGCGCGGTCCGCGCCGCGCTAGACCTACGGCTTCGCCGCGGCCGCCTTGCTCTCGATCAGCTTCACCAGTGTGTGCAGCACGCGGTTGGCCGGCGTGGCGATGCCCAGCGCCTCGCCGCGGCGCACGACGAAGCCGTTCAGGTAGTCGATCTCGGTGGGTTTGGCGCGGGCCAGGTCCTGCGCGGTCGACGAGAACTGCCCCGGCATCGTGCCGGCCAGCTGGCGCACCGCCTCGTGGGGGTTGCCCTGCACCTCGATGCCGTCGGCACGGGCCACGGCCAGGCATTCGTCGACCACGTCGCGCATGACCTCGGCAACGCCCTGGCCCTGCACGACGCGGCCGTAGGGCAGCTGGGCCACGGCCGACAGCGCGTTGTAGGCGCAGTTGAGGATCAGCTTGGCCCACAGCGCGCCGCGCACGTTGGGCGAGACCTCGGTCGGCACGCCGGCGGCGATCAGGGCGCTGGCCACTGCGTTGCTGGTGGGCGAGGGTTCGATCACCAGCTCGCCGCGGCCGTGGTGGCGCACGTGGCCGGGGCCGGCCATTTCGGTCGCCACGTAGACCACGGCGGCGGCCACCGTGTGCGGCTGCACGGTGCGCAGGCGGTCGGCGTTGTCCACGCCGTTCTGCAGCGTCAGCAGCAGCGCGCCGGGGGCCAGGTGCGGGGCCAGCTGCCGGCCGGCGGCCTCGGTGTCGGTCGACTTCACGCAGAACAGCACCAGTTCGGCGCCCTGGGCTGCGGCGGCGTCGGTGCTGGCGGCCAGGCGCACGCGCTCGTCGAATTGCCGGGTTTCCATGCGCAGGCCGTCCTGCGTGATGGTGCGTACGTGGTCGGGCCGTGCAATCAACACCACATGGTGGCCGGCGCGTGCCAGCATGCCGCCGTAGTAGCAGCCGACAGCACCGGCGCCCATCACGGCGATCTTCATCATCGCCGGTTGGCTGGGGGTGGGAGGGGTTGGGGCACTGGTGTCGGGCGTCATGTTCGTCGGGTGAAAAAGGGGGGGCGGGATGGTCCGCGCAATGGTACGACGCACAGGTCGCACACGTAGCCGGCACACGGCGCCGGCCGATCGGCAGGCAGCGGTTTGCCCGGTGGTCGCCGGTCATAGTCTTGCCACAATTCCAGCCCTACCCCGGCCGACAATCACGGCAAGGGCAACTTGGAAGGCCATCTCGCCCCGGCGCGGGCTGCAGAATGCCGATCCGCTAGGGCCTGTTCTCACTCAATTCATCTCCTGAATTGAGTGAGAACAGGCCCTGGGCCCGAGCAGGTACGACGATCCCAAGGAGGCACGCCCCGTGCAGCTGCATACCCCATCAACCGCCCGCACCCCCGCCGCGCCACGCAACTGGCTGGTGCCGGTGATCGCTCTCGTGGCGGTGGTGTCCGTGCTGGTGCTGTGGAACCTCTACCGCGAGTTCCATCTGCAGCGGGCCCAGGCGCAGGCCCGCGTGCAGTCGGTCGCTGCATTGCGTGCGAACCAGGTCGAGTCGTGGGTCAGCCGGCAGATGAGCCTGGCCGACTTCCTGGACGACAGCACCTTTTTCGCCGAGTGGTATCTGCGGTGGCAGGATGCCGGCGACGCGGCTGCCGGAGATCGGCTGTTGGCGCGAGCGGCTGCGTTTCGCAAGGCCAACGACAGCGACACTGTACTGATCGTCGATGCGCAGGGCGCGGTGCTCGCCAGCGAGCATCCTGGGGCGGGCGCGTCGAGCCCGGAGATGGTCGAGGCGGTGCGACTGGCCGTTTCGCGCCGCGAGCCGACGCACACCACCATCTACCGCAGCGATGCTTCGCCGGTGCCGCTGCGCATGGACGTGGTAGTGCCGTTGCTGCACACCGGCAGGCCGCCCCGCGGCGCCCTGGTGATGCGCGTGGACCCCCGGCGTTCCTTGTTCCCGCTGCTCAAGGGCTGGCCGGTGCCCAGCGCCACTGGCGAGTCGATGCTGTGGCACGAGCGCGATGACAGGCTCGTGGCACTGAGCGATTCGCGCTGGAACAACGACACCGCGGGTCGCCTGGTGCGGCCGCTGGCCGCGGCCGGACCGTTGGCCGACCGGGCCGTTCGCACCGCTCCTTCGCCCGACCAGATCTACCTGGTCGACGACTACCGGGGCCAGCGCGTGATGTCCACGGTGCGGCCGATTGACGGTACCGACTGGTGGCTGGCCTCCAAGATCGATCTGGCCGAAGTCGACGAGCCGAGCTGGGCGCATGCCCGCTGGACCCTTGTCGCCGTGGTGCTGGCGCTGTCGGGCCTGGGGTTTGCTGGCCGGCTGTGGGCGCAGCGCATCGAGTTCGCGCGGGCCCACCGCGAGCGCGACGAGCACCGCGAGCGCCTGAAGACGCTCGGGCTGCTGGAGGCGATCACGCAGAGTACCGACGACCTGATCTTCGCCAAGGATGTCCAGGGCCGCTACATGTTCTACAACCGCGCGGCGCAGAAGATGTTCGGCAAGTCCGAGGTCGACATGCTGGGCCGCACCAACGCCGACCTGTTCTCGCCGGAGGTGGCGCAGCGGCTGTCGCGGCGCGACGACAGCGTGCTGGCCAGCAGCCGCGCCCAGGCCTTCGAGGAGTCCGTGCCCACGCCCGAGGGCGAAGTGATCCTGCTCTACAACAAGGCGCCGCTGTACGACGCGGAGGGCAAGTTGCTCGGCCTGCTGGGTGTGGCGCGCGACGTGACCGAGGCCCGGCGTGCCGAACGCGCGCTGCGCGAGAGCGATGCGCACTACCGCAGCGTGGTGTCGGTGATGAAGGAAGGCATCGTCGTGGTCAGCGCCGACGGCCGGGTGCTCAGCTGCAACGCCGCCGGCGAGAAGATGCTGGGCATCACCGAGTCGCAGTGGCAGCAGAACTCGATCCTCTCGCTTGGCTGGACGCCGCTGCAGCCGGACGGCTCGACGATGACACTCGCCGATTCGCCAGTGGGCAGGGTGCTGGCCGGCGAGCCGGCTCAGCACGACGTGCTGCTGGCCACCGTCAATCCGGGTGGCGGCAAGACGCTGTTCAACGTGAGCGCTGTGCCGGTGGTGAGCCCCGACACCGGCAAGCTGATCTCGGTCGTGACCTCGTTCGTCGACGTCACGCAGCGGCGTCGGCTCGAGGCCGATCTGCAGCAGCACCGGCAGCAGCTCGAGACCCTGGTCGCGGCGCGCACCTTCGAGCTCACCGTCGCCAACGAATCGCTGGAAGAGGCCGCAAGTTTCAACCGCACCATCACCGACTCGATCCCCGGGCGTGTGGCCTACTGGGACGCCAGCCGCCGCTGCCGGTTTGCCAACCGCTCGTATGCCGAATGGTTCGGCTTCGAGCCCGAGCAGCTGCTGGGCCTGAGCGAGCCGGAAGCGTTCGGCGCGATGTACCCGCAGGTGCAACCCCGGCTCGATGCCGCGATGCGCGGCGAGCCGCAGCACTACGAGCGCGAGCGCCGGCATGCCGACGGTTCGGCCTCGGTGCACCTGGCGCACCTGATTCCCGACACCGACGCCGCCGGCCACGTGAAGGGCGTGCTGGTGATGTCGTTCGACATCACCGAGCTCAAGACGACCGAGCAGGCGCTGAAGCTGACCAACGACGCGCTGGAGATTTCGCGCGACCGCGCCGAAGCGGCCAACCGTGCCAAGAGCGCGTTTCTCGCCAACATGAGCCACGAGATCCGCACGCCGATGAACGCGGTGATCGGCCTCACCCATCTGCTGCAGCGCGACGCGCGCGACCCGGCGCAGCGCGACCGGCTGGGCAAGGTCAACGACGCCGCCCACCACCTGCTGCGCATCATCAACGACATCCTCGACCTGTCGAAGATCGAGGCCGGCAAGATGACGCTCGACGACGCCGAGTTCTCGCCACGCGAGGTGGTCGACGCGGCCCTCGGCATGGTGCGCGACGGCGCGATCGCCAAGGGTCTGGCGCTGGTGACCGACATCGGCGCGCTGCCGGCGCGCGTCAGCGGCGACTCGACCCGGCTGTCGCAGATGCTGATCAACCTGCTGTCGAACGCGATCAAGTTCACCAACCTCGGCAAAGTAAGGCTGGGCGTGCATGTGCTGCAGGAAGAAGCCGCACGCTGGCAGCTGCGGTTCGAGGTCGAGGACACGGGCGTCGGCATTCCGCTGGACCGGCAGTCCGAGCTGTTCAATGCGTTCGAGCAGGCCGACAGTTCCACCACGCGCCGCTACGGCGGCACCGGCCTCGGCCTGGCGCTGACCCGCAAGTTCGCCTCCGCCATGGGGGGCGAGGTCGGGCTGGCCAGCCAGCCGGGTACTGGCAGCACCTTCTGGGCCACGGCCTGGGTCCGCCGCGTCGAGGCCGAGGTGGTGCTGGCCCCGGCCACCGGTGCGCTGCCGGCGGCGCCGCTGCCGGGCGCACCGCAGGACGACGGCGGCCGCCGCCGTTCGCTGAACGAAGGCCTGGACATGCTGCGCCTGCAGCACGCCGGCAAGCGCATCCTGTTGGCCGAGGACAACCCGATCAACCAGGAGGTGGCGCACGACCTGCTGCGGCTGGCGGGCCTGACGGTCGAGACGGCCGACAACGGCTCGCAGGCAATCAAGCTGGCCGTCACGCGGCCGTTCGACCTGATCCTGATGGACGTGCAGATGCCCGACCGCGACGGCCTGGAGGCGACCCGCTCCATCCGCCGCTACGGCCACACGCTGCCGATCATCGCGATGACCGCCAACGCCTTCACCGAAGACCGCGCGGCCTGCCTGGCAGCCGGCATGAACGACCACCTGGGCAAGCCGGTCGACCCCCGCGCGCTCTACGACATGCTGCTGCGCTGGCTGCCGCCGGGCAACCGCCAGCTCGGCACGATGCCCGAAGGGCACGCGCCCGCCGCGGCGCCCCAACCGGCCTCGCTGGCCGCGCGGCTGGCGGCGGTCGACGGGCTTGATCTGAAGACCGCGCTGCAGAACGTCGGCGGACGCGAGCCGCACCTGGTGCGCGCGCTGTCGCGCTTCGTCGAGACCTACCGCGGCGGCGAACCCAGCCTGCTGCGCGACTACCCGAGCAGTGTCGACATGGCGACCAAGCTGCGCACCACCTTCCATTCGCTGGAAGGGGCGCTGGCCGCCATCGCCGCGACCTCGCTGTTCGGCGCCGTGCTCGAACTCAAGCAGGGCCTGGCCCAGCCCGCGATCGACCGCTCGCGTGTGCAGGCGCAGGAGCTGCAGCGCCGGCTGGTGCGGTTCGCCGAAGAGCTGGCGGCGGCCATCGAAGCTTGAGTTCGAAGGTTAAGCTCGACGTGGCCGACACTTTTGGCAACCGCATCCGCTTCTGCGAACCATCCCATGACTGACCAACCTACCGCCCCGGCCCCGGCCCCGGGCCACTACCGCCACACCGACGGCGGCTTCTACGAGGTCAAGGGCATGGCCCGCGACTCGCGCGACGGCAGTGCGGTGGTGCTGTACGACCATGTCTGGCCGTTCGAGGCGGGCCTGTGGACACGCCCGCTCGAAGAATGGGCCAGCCGCTTCACGCCGGTGACGGCCGAGACCGTTGCCGCAGCCCGGCGTGGCGACCGTGCCGCGCTGCAGGCGTCGATCAGCGCCGCGCGCCTGGCACGCAAGGGCGTTGGCCACCAGCCCTGACGTTCGCGGCGGCGATGCTGCTGCGCCGGGATGCGCCAGCGATCAAGGCAGTTGCTGCAGCCAGCGCCGCACTGCCTGCCCGGCCAGGCGGCCGCGCTCCACCACAGTCAGAGATTCGAAGGCGGCGCACGGTGCTTCGACGCCGAGCGCCAGGCCCGCAGGCAGGGCCGCCACCAGATCGGCCAACGGCAGTTCGCCATCGCCCGGCAGGTAGCGCCCGCCGCGGGCTTCGTCGCGCAGCGCCGCGTCGGTGGCCGGGCGCGGGCCTCTGGCATCGGCCAGCTGGCAGTAGGTCAGCAGCGCCGGGTCCAGCGCAGCCAGCTGCTGCGGCGTGCCGCCCGAGCGCGCCAGGTGCAGCATGTCGACGAGGATGCGCGCATTCGGGCGTGCAGCGGCCACCACCAGCCGCTGCGCTGCCGCGAGCGTGGATACCTGCGTGTAGGCACAGAACTCGATGCTGACGTCGATGCCGAAGCGAGCCGCAGCATCGCACAGCGCGGCGAAGTGGGTGGTCAGCCGGGCCGGGTCGGCGTCGTGCCCCATGGTCAGCAGGTTGCGGCAACCCAGGCGCTGCGCCAGGTCGAGCATCGGCAGCAGCGGCGCCAGGTCGAAGTCCGGGCCGATCCACACCGTCTCGACGTCGAGCACCGTGGTGCTGGTGGCGGCCAGCCGCGCCAGCAGTTCGCGCACCAGCGGCGCATCGCCGACCACCGGCACCATCGCGTCGCCGGGTGTCGGTGGCACCAGCCGCAGGCCGACCGCATTGAAACCGCCGGCCACAGCGGCCTCCACGTGGTCCAGCGGATGGGCGCCGCGCACCGTGAGCCAGCACAGGGACAAGACCGGTGTGGCGCGCTTCATGGGGCCCCGTGGCGGCGCAGAAAGGGCAGCACCTGGTGCAGCACTTCGTCCGGCGCCTCCTCGGCCATCAGGTGGCCGCAGTCGATGCTGCCGCCTTCGACCTGTGTGGCCCAGTCGCGCCAGATCTCGATCGGCGTCGGGCTGGCGCCGGCCGATGCGCTCCACAGCACCTGCAGCGGGCAGGCGATGCGCCGGCCCTGCTGCTGGTCGTCGCGGTCGTGCTCGAGGTCGACCGACGCGCCGGCCCGGTAGTCCTCGATCATCGCGTGCCGCACGGCGGATTGGGCGAACGCGCGGTGGTAGGCGGCCAGTGCCTCGGGCGCGAGGGCGTCGGGGCGCTGCAGCATGCCGCGCAGCGTCCAGTCGAGGAAGTAGGCCGGGTCGGCGGCGAGCAGGCGTTCGGGCAGGTCGAAGGGCTGGGCCAGCAGATACCAGTGGTAGGCCTTCAGGCCGAAGGCCATGCCGGCGCGCTGCCACATCGCGGCCGTCGGCACCACGGTCAGCGAGCTGAAGCAGCGCACGGCGGTCGGTGTGTCCAGGCACAGGCGGTAGCCGACGCGGGCGCCGCGGTCGTGTGCCAGCACCGCGAAGCGCTCGAAGCCCAGGCTGCGCATCAGCGCCAGATTGTCGGCTGCCATCGTGCGTTTGCTGTAATGCAGGTGCTGTGCGTCGCCCGCCGGGCCGGTGCTGTCGCCATAACCGCGCAGGTCGGGCGCGACCACGGTGAAGTGTTGCGCCAGCGCGGGGGCGATGCGGTGCCAGGCGACGTGGGTCTGCGGGTAGCCGTGCAGCAGCAACAGCGGCGGGCCGCTGCCGCCGACCTCGGCGTGCAGCCGTGCGCCCGCGACCTGCGCGCAGTGCACCTCGAAGCCGGCGAAGAACGGCGTGTCCGGGCTCACGGGTGGCCGGCCCCCGGCAGCGCGCGGATGGCTTCGCCGAAGAAACGCACCATGTCGGCGAGCTGGTGGTCGAGCATGCCGCGTCCGTACACCACCTGCGCGCCGCGCGCCTGGGCGGCGGCCAGCAGCGCCGTGGTCTTCGGCTCCATGATGACTTCGGCCACCGTGCAGCCGGGGTCGATGGCCGCTGCGGGGATGGGCAGCGGGTCGTGGGCCGACATGCCGAGCGGGGTGGCGTTGACCAGCAGGTCGGCGCCGGTGTCGCCGGTCCACTCTCGCGCCGGATAGCCGTGTGCCTGCAGCCGCTGCACCAGCGCCGCTTTCCTGCCGGCATCCACATCGTGCACGCCGATGGCGGCGGCACCGGCGGCCGCCAGCGCAAAGGCGATGGCGTTGCCGGCACCGCCGGCGCCCGCGATGTGCACGTTCTTGCCACGCACGTCGAAAGCTGCAGCTCGCAGACCGGAGAGGAAGCCGGTGCCGTCGGTCAAGTCGCCTTCCCACTGGCCGCCGATGCGTCGGACCACGTTCACCGCGTCGGCCTCGGTAGCGGCCCTGGTCTTGCGCATCGGCAGTGCAGCCACCAACTGCTTGTGCGGCACGGTCACGATGAATCCGGCGAAGTTGGGCAGCTGCAGCAGCACGTCGAGCAGTGGCTGCACCTGCGGCGCTGGCACCTGCAGCGGCACCAGCACCGCGTTCAGGCCCTGCGCCTGCAGCAGCTCGGTCAGCGGCTGCGGCGCCTTCACCTGCGCGATCGGGTCGCCGATGATGGCCAGCACTGCGGTGCGGCCGTCCAGCGTCCAGCTCATGCTTGCACCTCGGCCACCGGCTGCGTGGTGCGCAGCGGCACGCCCTGGGCTTGCAGCGCGCGCTGCAGGCGGGCTGTGTCGAGCGCGCGCGGCTGCACGCCGGCATCGGCGGCCAGCGCGGCCGCCGTGCCGGCCGCCTGGCCGGTCAGCCAGCACTGCGGAATCTCGCGCATGAAGTTGTGCGAGTTGGTGTCGCACGAGATGTGCTTGCCGGCGGCCAGCACGCCGTCGAGCCGCTCGGGCACCAGCGCGCCGTAGGGCACCGAGATGTTGGGGAACTGGGGCGACGGGCTGGGGCTGATGCCGATCTCGTCGGGCTCGACGGCGCCGCCATCCCAGGCCTGGCGGCGCATGCTCTTCACGCCGGTCAGGCGGCGGCTGTGCCGGCTGCCGATCTGCGGCGCGGTCAGCATGGCCCAGGCGTTCTCGAAACCCGGCGCGTGCGCCCGGTAGAAGCCCAGGTGGTCGGCCATGCTCTGGCGCGACTCCCACTCGACCTGGGTCATCTCGTCGACGTCGAGGCAGCTGAAACCCGACTTGCGCGGGCCGAGGAACAGGGCCACGTCGTCGCGCCACGACACCAGCGGTTTCTCGAAGCTGCCGAGCGCGGCGCGGCCCTGGGCCATCAGCGCCGAGAAGGCCTCGGGCTGGCCGGCGCGGAACGCCAGCCAGCGCTGCATGTCGACGCCGGCGAACATCCACGAGGTGTTGATGCAGTGGTGGATGTCGTGCGCATCGATGTCGGACGAGAAGGCCGCGCCGGCTGCGGTGTACAGGTCGCCATCGCCGGTGGTGTCGACCACCACCTTGGCGAGGATCGCGCGCCGGCCCTGCTTGCTCTCGAAGATCGCACCGGTCACGCGGCCGGCCTCGGTCACCGGTGCCACCATCCAGGCGTGCAGGATCAGGTCGATGCCGGCCTCCCGCACCATCTGCTGGTACAGCAGCTTCAGCTGCTCGGGGTCGACGGTGGGCGAGTGCGTGACCACGCCATGGAACGCGGCGGTGCGCAGCCCCCAGTGCGCGGCCTTGGCGGGCTCGCGTGAACCCCAGTCGGCGGCGGGCGGGCCGGCCACGGCGGCGTGGCCGAGGCGCTCCATGAACTCGCCGGCCAGGCCTTCGATGATGCGCTGGCCCGACCAGTCGGTCATGCGGTCGATCCAGATCACCAGGCCGCCGGTCGACAGGCCGCCCAGGTGGTTGTAGCGCTCCAGCAAAACCACGTGCGCGCCGCTGCGCGCCGCCGCCAGCGCCGCGGCGATGCCCGACGGCCCGCCGCCCAGCACCAGCACGTCGGCCGTGGTGTGCACCGGCAGCTGGCGCGCAGGCTCGGTGATGCTGCCCTGCGGCGCGCGCTGCTTGCGCTCGCTCAGGCGGGCGTTGACGTCGGATCGGAAGAAGTAACGTTCTTCGGGGGTGAGGGTGCCCATGCGGATGGTCTTTCAGGAAAGGTTCAATGGGGCCGGGTCGAGGCAGTGACGGGCGGCCTGAGGTCTAGGACACGATCTCCAAGCGGCTGAAGATCCTCGGCCCCAAGGACGGCTTGCCGGCGCTGCCCGATGTCGACATGTGGCTGGCGGTGGCGCCGTTCCCGGTGCGGCCCGCGGTCGAGCTTCTGCAGGCTTTCATGATCCAGAAGCTGCGCGCTTGATTCTCAGGCGTTCAGCCGCCGTCGGGCGGTGCGCGCTGGGTGTCGAAGCGTTGTTCGGCCGCGCTCAGGTGGTGGATCAGCACGTGCGACACCAGGTTGACGCCGATGCCCCCCAGCACCACAGGCAGCAGGTACAGCGCGGCCGACACCTCCGAGGTGAAGATGCGGTTGTCCAGCGTCGATGGCGTGCCGCGTGCCCAGGTACCCAGCCACTGCAGCAGCACCACGTCGATGCCGGCCAGCCCGATCAGCACGATGCCGAACAGCAGCACCATCGGACGCGAGATCGCGCGCTTCCACAGCATCAGGCCGAACACCAGGGCCGGCGCCAGCAGGGAGCCCGCGACCAGGAGCCAGAATCCGGTTTCGATGAAGAGGCTATCGTGCATGGTGGTGGAGGGCAGGGAGTGAATGCGGCGCATCTTGCCGCAGGGGCGACAGGCCAGCGGAACCGCCATGCAAACGGGCGGTAAAGTTTGCGTGAAGCTTGGCGCGCGGGGAAGATCGACACGGCGACGCTACAGCTGGAACGCCACCGTCAGCAGCAGGCCTTCGGCCACGTCGCGCAACAGGCTGGGTGGCGTTGCCTCATAACGCCGGCCCTGTGCGGCCTGCGCCGACACCCATCGCGCGATCCAGTCGATCTGCGGCGCGCCGTAGAACACCACGCTGGCCTCGTGGTTCAGCAGCAGGCTGCGCAGGTCGAGGTTGATCGAGCCGCCCAGCGCCAGGCTGTCGTCGACCACCACCGCCTTGGCGTGCGACATCCGGGGCAGCAGGCGGAACTCGACGCCGGCGGCGGCCAGGTTGCGCATCGCGCGGGTGCGGGCGAAGTCGGCCAGCACGTGGTTGGAGCGCGCGGGCATCACGATGGTGACGGCGACGCCGCGGCGCGCGGCCAGCCGCAATGCGTCGCGCAGGCCGTCGTCGGGAATGAAGTAGGGCGTGGCCGCGAGGATGCTGCGTTCGGCGCGGAAGCAGGCGTCGATCAGCAGCGCACGTGCGGTGTCTTCGGCCTGGTCCGGGCCGCTGGGCAGGAACTGTGCGGCGTCGCCCTGGGTCCGCGGTGCCGCAGCGAGCAACGGGCGGGAGCGGTTCTGGCGTACCGAGGTCCAGTCCAGTTCAAACTGGTGCGCTGCCGCGGTCGCCACGGCGCCCTGCAGGTCGTAGCTGAGGTCGATCCAGGCCTGGCGTTCGGTGTCGCCCTCGAAGTATTCCGCCGCCAGGTTGCGGCCGCCGGACCACAGCCGGCAGTCGTCGGCGATCACCAGCTTGCGATGGTTGCGCAGGTTGCGCGGGCCGTTGTTGCGCAGGCTCAGCAGCGGGCGGAACACGGTTACCTGGCCGCCGGCCTGGCGCAGCGTGTCGAAGTGGCGGCGCGGCAGCATCAGCGCGCCGAAGCCGTCGAGCAGCACCCGCACCTCGACGCCGGCCCGTGCGCGTTCCGCCAGGCGCTCGACGACCTCGTTGCCGAGCCGGTCGTTGCCGATGATGAAGGTGCAGATGTCGAGCCGGGTGCGCGCGGCGGCGATCAGCGCCAGCAGCGCGGCGCGGGCTTCGGCACCGTTGGTGTGCAGACGGATGTCGCAGGGGCTGGGCGGTGCGAGGCCGAAGCCGTTGAGCAGGTCTTCGGCCCAATGCGGTGGGGCGCTGGTGCTGCGTGCGTCGCGGGGTGACCGGGGCTGTGCCGTCGGGCGCAGCTTGCGGCGGCCGAACATCAGGTACATCGGCAGCACCACGTAGGGCATCAGCGCCAGTCCCATGACCCAGGCGATGGCCGTCGCGGGCGAGCGCGGTTGTTTGCCCGCGCGGGTGCTGATCACGTAGGCCAGCACCGCCAGCGCCCCGAACAACAGGTGCTCGGGGATGGTGGGCAGCCAGCGGACGAACGCCTCCAGAGTCAATGTACGCCTACGAGGCCGGCGAAGACCGGCTGCCTGCCCGAGTCTACGCGGACGAGGTGCGCGCCAGGCCGGTAGCGCCTCAGCTGTTGCCCCACACCTCTTGCGCGGTCTCGATGACCAGGCGCAGCTTGCTGCGCTGCGCCTCGACCGCGATCGCGTTGCCGTGCACGGTGCTGGAGAAGCCGCACTGCGGCGACAGCGCCAGCTGCTCCAGCGGGGCGTAGCGGGCGGCGGCATCGATGCGGCGCTTGAGTTCGTCCTTGTCTTCCATCTCGCCGAACTTGGTGGTCACCAGGCCCAGCACGACCGTCTTGCCCTTGGGCAGGTAGCGCAGGGGCTTGAAGTCGCCGCTGCGGTCGTCGTCGTATTCGAGGAAGTAGGCGTCGAGGTCCATCTCCTTCAACAGCGCTTCGGCCACGGGCTCGTAGTTGCCGGCGGCGGCATGCGTGCTCTTGAAGTTGCCGCGGCACAGGTGCATGGCGAGCAGCATGCCCGGCGGCTTCTGCGCAACGACCTTGTTGATGAAGGCGGCGTAGCGGTGCGGCAGTTCGTTGGGGTCGTCGCCGCGCTGGCGGGCGGCTTCGCGCATCTTCTCGTCGCACAGGTAGGCCAGGTTGGTGTCGTCCATCTGCACGTAGGTGCAGCCGGCCGCGGCCAGCGAGCGCAGCTCGTCGCCATAGGCTTTGGCCACGTCGTCGTAGAAGGCCGGGTCGAGTTCTGGATAGTGCTGCTTGCTGATGCCGGCGCGCCCGCCTCGGAAATGCAGCATCGTCGGCGACGGGATCGTGACCTTGGGCGTGAAGCCGGCTTGCACCTGGCTCTTCAGGTATTCGAAATCGGCGCGCTGGATGTCCTTGGCGTGCGTGACCTTGTCGATGACGCGCATCACCGGCGGCGCCAGTTCTTCGGTGCCGTCGGGCTTGCGGATGGTCACCGGAATGTCGGTCTTCACGCCGCCCAGCTGCTCGAGGAAATCGATGTGGAAATAGGTGCGGCGGAATTCACCGTCGGTGATGCTCTTCAGGCCCACGTCCTGCTGGAACTGCACGATCTCGGTAATGGCGCGGTCTTCGACCAGGCGCAATTGCTCGGGCGTGATAGCGCCCTTGGCTTTCTGCTCGCGCGCCTCCAGCAGGTAGGCGGGGCGCAGGAAGCTGCCGACGTGGTCGTAGCGGGCGGGCAGGGTGGCGGTAGCGGTGCTCATGCGATCTCCTGATTTTGAAAGGTGTGTGCGATGTTAGGTCATCTGCTGCGAGACTCATTGGATACATAAATTCGGGATTAACCCTCGAAGAACGCATCTTCCATTGCAAAAACTCAAAAAATGTATACATTGAGTATCCATGAAGCCAGCCCACGCCACCTTCCCCCTCAACGCCTGGTACGCCGCAGCCTACGATGTCGAAGTCGGCCGCACGCTGTTGCCGCGGACCATCTGCAACCACAAGCTGGTGCTGTTCCGCAAGACCGATGGCAGCGTGGCCGCACTGGAAGACGCCTGCTGGCACCGGCTGCTGCCGCTGTCGATGGGCCGGCTGGACGGTGACGAGCTGACCTGCGGCTACCACGGCCTCGTCTACAACGCCCAGGGCCGCTGCACCCACATGCCCAGCCAGGAAACCATCAACCCGTCGGCCTGCGTGCGCAGCTTTCCGCTGGTCGAGCGGCATCGCTTCGTCTGGATCTGGCCTGGCGATCCGGCCAAGGCCGACCCCGCGCTGGTGCCCGACATGCACTGGAACGACGACCCGGCCTGGACCGGCGACGGCAAGCTCATCACCGTGCAATGCGACTACCGGCTGGTGGTCGACAACCTGATGGACCTGACCCACGAGACCTTCGTGCATGGGTCTTCGATCGGCAACCGCGAGGTGGCCGAGGCGCCCTTCGTGGCGACCCACGGCGACCGGACAGCCACCGTCACACGCTGGATGGAAGGCATCGACGCGCCGCCGTTCTGGGCCGGGCAGATCGACCACGCGCGCGGCTACCGTGGCCGTGTCGACCGTTGGCAGATCATCCGGTTCGAGGCGCCGTGCACCGTCAACATCGACGTCGGCGTGGCCGAAGCCGGCAGCGGGGCCGTGCCGCCGGGTGGCAACCAGGGTGACCCGGCGCAGAGCGACCGCAGCAAGGGCGTCACGGGCATGGTGCTCAACACCATCACGCCCGAGACGAATGGCAGCTGCCA
This sequence comes from Pseudorhodoferax sp., assembly GCA_965279475.1. GTDB lineage: Bacteria > Pseudomonadota > Gammaproteobacteria > Burkholderiales > Burkholderiaceae_C > Pseudorhodoferax. Next base: position 2,926,716 of record CBDIIA010000003.1, on the reverse strand, counting down.
TTATTTCTGGGCGTTCGCACGCAACTACTGCCTGGGCGAACAGCGTCTGACGCACCAACTGCGCGAGGGCGTGGCCACGATATTCCGCGAAGACGAACGCATCCTCGAGGCGCAGCAGGCCGCGATGGACGCGCACCCCGACCATCGCTTCTACAACCTGAACATCGATGCCGGTTCGATGTGGGCGCGCAGGCTGATCGACGGCCTGGTGGCCCGCGAGCAGCCCGGCGGCAAGACCGTGCAGATCGTTCCCGTCGAGCGGCTGGCGGCCTAGATGGTGGCGCCACCCAATGTGCTCGCCGATGGCGCCGAGGCCGGCACCTCGCAGGCCGTGAAGGCCCAGCTGCGGCTGCGCGAAATGATCTTTGCCGGCGAGCTGCCGGGTGGCGCACGCATTGCCGAGCTGACCATCGTCGAAAAAATCGGCATGTCGCGCACGCCGATCCGGGCGGCCTTGATGCGGCTGGAACAGGAGGGTCTGCTGGAGGCGCGGCCGGGCGGCGGCTATGCCGTCAAGACCTTCTCCGAGCGCGATGTGGCCGAGGCGATCGAGCTGCGCGGCACGATCGAAGGGCTGTCGGCACGCCTGGCGGCCGAGCGTGGCGCGGCACCGGTGCTGCTGGCCGAAGCACGGGCCTGCCTGCTGCAGATCGATCAGCTGCTGGCACGCACATCCCTGGACGACGAAGCGTTCTCTCGTTACGTGCAGCTGAACGAGGGCTTTCATGCGCTGCTCTCCGAGATGGCCGGCAGCGCGGTGATCGCGCGCGAGCTCGAGCGTGTGTCGGCCATGCCGTTCGCATCGGCTTCGGGCTTTGTCGTGGTGCAGGCCAACTCGCCCAAGGCACGCGACATGTTCATCGTGGCCCAGGACCAGCATCGCCAGGTGCTCGACGCGATCGATCGCCGCGAGGGCAGCCGCGCCGAAGCCATCATGCGCGAGCACTCTCGCATCGCGCAGCGCAATCTGCGTGAGGCCGTGCAGGGCGAGCACCTCGACCGCATGCCCGGCGTGCGCCTGATCCGGAAAAGGTAGCCATGCGAGATACCGACAGCGAACGCGACTGGAGCGTGGCCACCGTGCAGGCGGTGCGCGACCTGAGCCCCACGGTGCGCGAACTCAGCCTGGTGCCTTCTAGAGGTGTGTTGCACTGGCAGCCAGGCAGCCACCTGCCGGTCCAGCTGCTGCTGGGCAACGACGCGGCCGCGAGACCACAGACCCGCAGCTACTCGCTCATCGGCGAGCAGGGTGATGCCTACCGTATCGCGGTGAAGCGGCTCGACCAGGGCCGCGGCGGCTCGCTCGCCATGTGGCGGCTGGCCGTGGGCGACCGGCTGGCAGTCGGCACGCCGCAGAACCACTTCACGCTCGACTTGGCGGCACCGGCCTATCTGCTGGTGGCCGGCGGTATTGGCGTCACGCCGCTGCTGCGGATGGCCCAGGTGTTGAGCGCGCGGGGCGTACCGGTGCGCATGCTGTTCGCGGCACGCAATGATGCCGAACTGGTTTACGCCGACAGCCTGCGGGACAGCCTGAACGACGGCCTGCGCGCCGTGACCTCCGAACGCGGCGAGCGCCTCGACTTCGCCGCCGAGATCGAAGCCTTGCCGCCGGCCGCACAGGCCTACGTATGCGGGCCTTCCGCGATGCGCGACGCACTGCTGCGCGCCTGGCAGGCTGCAGGAAGGCCGGCTGCCGATCTACGCTACGAAACCTTCGGCAGCAGCGGAAGCCACGCGCCGCAAGCGTTTCGCGTGCGGATTCCGCGGCACGCGCTGGACATCACTGTCGCGGCGGACTGCAGCCTGCTCGACGCGCTGGAGCAGGCCGGGGTGGCAACCCTGTTCGACTGCCGTCGCGGCGAATGCGGTCTGTGCGCCATGGACGTGCTGGCGGTCGACGGCCAGATCGACCACCGCGACGTGTTCCTGAGCGCGCCAGAGAAAAATGGCAACAGGCGCATCTGTGCCTGCGTGTCTCGGGTGGTGGGCAGTGTCACGCTCGACACCGCCTGGCGGCCGGAAACGTAGAGTCCGCAAAGGCCTTGGCGCGCGCGCGCCATGGCGGTGTGGGTGCAGTCTTCCGCCGTTGGATCGAGGGGGCGGAGCTGCGCCCCGCCGCGCATCCTATTTCGGTCTGTAGCGCAGGCCGTTCATCAAGGCATTGACGACCTTCACATCGTCCAGCGCTTCGTCCGAGAGGCGGTGCAGGCTGCGGCTGCGTACCTTGACCAGAGCGGGCAGCAGCACATCGGTGCTCAAGCCGGAGTCCAGGATGGCCAGGGGGTTGAGATGATCGTCCCGCCCCATGTTCTCGATCATCGCTTCCAGTCTCGCCGCGACCTCCGCATCGGGCAGCGTTCTCTTGCCGGAGAACCGTTCGAACGACCGGTGGATCGACGAGAACGAGGTGTTTCGGATGTTGGCTTGCACCCTGGACAGATAGTCTTTCGACGGCGCGTCGAGCAGGCCCGCCGGGAGCGACAGCATGAAGTCTCTTCCCTCTGGCCCGGCCGCCTGCATCGCATACGCGGTTACGCGCTGCACCGTGGGCAGATCGGGAGAGGCCCGGAGTGCAGCCCGCACCTCGGGCAGGGCCGCGGGCGAGCCCAGCCAGACCAGTGTTTCAAGGGCACGCTGCGCGACGGCCTTGTCATTCAGCCGGGCTTTCAGTGCTGCTTCCGCTTCCGGCCCGTAGGCACCGTACAGGAAAACGCACAGGAGGGTGCTGTCGAGCTTCAGAGCATGCTGGGGGATGAAGATCTGTTGATCCATCGACAGGAACGCCTGGTCGATCAGCTGCAGGACACGCGTGTCATGCAGCCGCGCCGCAGCATGTGCAAACTGGAACAGCTGTTGTGTATTTTCCGTCGCGATACCGGACGTTGGATTCAGGCGAAATAGCGCATCGAGGCCGAGAGCCTGGTCTTGCGCACTTCCATCGAGGAAGAGAAAGTAGCCGATGTCGAGGAGCAGCAGGTCGCTGGGTTGCGGCCTGGCCATTTCCTCCCGCAATTGGGCTCGCAACGTCGGAGCGATGGCATCCTTGTTGGCCGTGAAGAAACGCCACGATGCATCCATCTGCTGGTTGTATCCCTCGATCACCTGGGCGCTCTGGCCGGTGCGGATGTTCCGTATCTGGTTCAGGCGATCGAGCGTTTCGTCTTCGAGTGTTGCAGCGTTCGCGAGTTGAAGCAGCGCACCTAGAACAAGGGCCACGCTACAAAGGAATTTTGGAAAGCGGTGGTGGAAGTCTGAAAAAAACACAGGAGTTCTCTCTTGGCTGATGACGTCGCGGCGGTCGACGGGCCGGCCTGGCGCAAGACAAGTCACTCGCCTTGGCGGCCGGGTGTGCGCGGGCGCCAGAGTTTGTTCTGTTGCGCCTCGTGGACTCGTGCAGTTGTTGGCGTTTCGACGCGTCGCGTCATGCCTTTGTCGGTCCGGGCCATGCACTGCCCGTCCCACGTCTGCTGCCCGATCAAATCGAGTCGGATCCGTGCGCGAATTTCGACCGGATTTCATCCGGCGTCGGTTGGAGCTGAATGCCGCTCGGACACATCAGGATGCCTGAGTCGACGTCTCAGGCCTTCTGCTGGAACGCCGAAAAGTGGTTGGCCAAGTGCATCGCATGCGCGTGCGCGTAGTCGGCCCTGGACAGATCGCCGTAGGCGAAATGGGGGCGCAGTGGTGGGGCGTGGTTCTGGAACGCCGTGACGGCTTGGCGAAGCCGGTTCGTGGCCGCGGTGAGATCGGTGCCGGCGTCGAGTGCGGGCGCTCCGGGGATCGGCTCGCCCAGGTCGTGTGCCATGCGGCCGCGCCAGGCGAACACCGAGAACGCCGCGGTGCCGGCGGTGCGCTGGAACAGTGCCGACTTCGGTTCGGGGAAGCCCGTCATCGAGAACTCGATGCTCTGCGCGCAGTGCACCAGGGTCTGTGCCCAGTTCCAGGCGGTGGCGGGCGGCAGCGGCTCGGCCCGTGTCAGGCGGTCCAGCTCGCGCAGCGCGACATCGAGCGTGTCGAACTGCAGGCCGCGGTCGTTGGACGCCTGCGCGCACCCGGCGCTGCCTGCGGCCAGCGCGGCGGGCGCCAGCCAGCCGGCAGTGTGGCCGAGGAAACGTCGGCGGGCGGGGGTGTGCAGTCGTGTCATGGGGCTATGGGTCGGGCGTTGAGCCTTCCTCGGCCGTCACCCGGATGTGCGGCGGAGGAATGTGGGACAGGCGTGCGATTATTTCCGAAGCCCGACCTCCCCGCCAACAGGGCCTGCCGCTGTGTGTGCCGCCGTGCGAGGTCTGTGCGCCAGCTATAACAAAGCCGAATAACACCCTGTCCGTTTTTGCACTTGCGTAAGATCCGGTTTGCGGAGACATTGCCGGGTTGGTTTCGCGCCGCCCAGGAACCGTCTTGCCCCGAGCTCACCGATTCATCCGATGGAGACATGACATGCACAAGCGCCTTTTCATCCGTTCGACCGCGATGGCCGCGATGGCTCTCGCAGCGCTGCCGGCCCTGGCACAGACCACCCCCTTCAAGATCGGCCTGATCCTGCCGATGACCGGCCAGCAGGCTTCGACCGGCCGCCAGATCGAAGCCGCTGCCCGCCTGTACATGGCGCAGAACGGCGACACTGTGGCTGGCCGCAAGATCGAGCTGATCGTGAAGGACGACACCGCCACGCCCGATGTCACCAAGCGCATCGCGCAGGAGCTGGTGGTCAACGACAAGGTCAACGTGCTGGCCGGCTTTGGCGTGACACCCGCTGCGCTGGCGGCCGCACCCATCGCCACGCAGTCGAAGACGCCGCTGGTGGTGATGGCCGCCGCCACGTCGAGCATCACCCAGGCCTCGCCCTACATCGTGCGCACCAGCTTCACACTGCCACAGGTGTCGGTGGCCCTGGCCGACTGGGCGCCGAAGAACGGCATCAAGAAGGTGGTGACGCTGGTGAGCGACTACGGCCCGGGCATCGATGCCGAGAAGTTCTTCAAGGACCGGTTGCTGTTCAACGGCGGCCAGGTGACCGACTCGCTGCGCGTGCCGCTGCGCAGCCCCGACTTTGCCCCCTTCCTGCAGAAGGTACGCGACCTGAAGCCCGACGCGCTGTTCGTCTTCGTGCCCTCGGGCGCCGGCGCGGCGGTGATGAAGCAGTTCCTCGAACGCGGCATGGACAAGGCCGGCATCAGGCTGATCGGCACCGGCGACGTGACCGACGACGACCAGCTGAACGACATGGGCGACGGCGCTTTGGGCGTGGTCACCTCGCACCACTACTCGACCTACCACCCGTCGGCCGCGAACAAGAAGTTCGTCGAGGCCTTCGAGAAAGCCAACAAGGGCATGCGGCCGAACTTCATGGCGGTCGGCGGCTACGACGGCATGCGCGTGATCTACGAGGCGCTGAAGGCCAGCAAGGGCCAGGGCGGTGGCGACGGCCTGCTGGCCGCGATGAAGGGCCAGATCTTCGAGAGCCCGCGCGGCAAGATGTTCATCGACGCGCAGACACGCGACGTGGTGCAGGACGTCTACCTGCGCAAGGTCGAGAAGAAGGACGGGCAGCTCTACAACGTCGAGTTCGACGTGATCAAGGAAGTCAAGGATCCCGGAAAAACGAAGTAGCTCGCCCCCAGTCTGCGCGCACTGCGTGTCGCTCCGCCAACCCCCTCGCCGGGGCAACACCTGCGGCCCGGCAGAGCCGGTTCCGCGGTGTTCCACCAAGGAGCCATGTGACGCCATGACGAACTGACATGCTTACTATTCTTTTTGATGGCATCGCCTACGGCATGCTGCTGTTCGTGCTGGCCGTGGGGCTGGCGGTGACGATGGGCTTGATGAACTTCATCAACCTCGCGCACGGTGCGTTCGCGATGGCCGGCGGCTACACCGCCGTGCTGCTGATGCAGAAGGCGGGCGTGCCGTTCCTCGCGACGCTGCCGCTGGCCTTCGTCCTGGCGGCGCTGCTGGGCGCCGTGCTCGAACGCACGCTGTACCGGCCGCTGTACCGCCGGCCGCACCTGGACCAGGTGCTGTTTTCCATCGGCCTGGTGTTCATGGCGGTGGCCGGCACCGACTACGTGATCGGCTCCACGCAGCAGATCATGCAGCTGCCCGAGTGGCTGAAGGGCCGCACCGAGCTCTTCGACGGCGCGCTCGGCATGGGGCACTACCGGCTGTTCATCATCGCCGTGTGCGCGGCGCTGACCGTGGTGCTCCAGTACATCCTGGCGCGTACGCGTTTCGGCAGCCGGCTGCGCGCCGCGGTCGACGACCAGCGTGTGGCGGCGGGCCTGGGCATCAACGTCAATACCGTGTTCATGTCGACCTTCGCGGTCGGCTCCGGCCTGGCCGGGCTGGGCGGTGCACTGGGCATCGAGGTGCTGGGCATGGATCCGAGCTTTCCGCTGAAGTTCATGGTGTATTTCCTGATCGTGGTGGCGGTGGGCGGCACCTCGTCGATCACCGGGCCGCTGCTGGCCGCGCTGCTGCTGGGCATTGCCGACGTGGCCGGCAAGTACTACATCCCCAAGCTCGGGGCCTTCATCGTCTACAGCCTGATGATCGTGATCCTGATCTGGCGGCCGCAGGGTTTGTTCGTCAGAAGGGGCGCACGGTGACACAGGCGCGCACTTCGCTGTTGCAGTCCTCGCGCTGGAAAGTCTGGGAACCCGTCGTCTGGCTGGTCGCGTTCGCCGCGCCGGCCGTGGTGGCCCAGCATGCGCTGATCGTCAACGAGATCGCCATCGTCGCGCTGTTCGCGATGTCGCTCGACCTGATCCTCGGTTTCACCGGCATCGTGTCGCTGGGCCATGCCGCGTTCCTGGGTTTCGGTGCCTACACGGCGGCGCTGTTCGCCAAGCACATCCACCCCGACCCGACGCTCGGCTTGGTGGTGGCGGCGCTGGCGACCACGCTGCTCGGCGCGCTGTGCAGCTTCACCGTGCAGCGCGGCAGCGATCTCACGCGGCTGATGGTGACGCTGGGCATGGGCCTGATCCTCTACGAGCTGGCCAACAAGCTCGACTGGCTGACCGGCGGCGCCGACGGCCTGCAGGGCGTGGTGATGGGTCCGGTGCTGGGCCGTTTCGAGTTCGATCTGCAGGGCCAGACGGCCGCCTGGTACTCGCTGGTCGTCGCGCTGGCGCTGTTCGTGCTGATGCGCCGGCTGGTGCACTCGCCGTTCGGCGCGACGCTGATGGCCGTGCGCGACAACCGGCTGCGGGCGATGGCGATCGGCATCCCGGTGGCCCAGCGGCTGGGTGTCATCTACACGGTCTCGGCTGGCGTGGCGGGTGTGGCCGGCGGCCTGCTGGCGCAGACCACCGGCTTCGCCTCGCTCGACGTGTTCGCGTTCGACCGCTCGGCCGACGTGATGCTGATGCTGGTGATCGGCGGCACCGGCTGGCTCTACGGCGGCATCGCCGGCGCGGTGGTGTTCAAGCTGCTGCAGGACGTGCTGTCGTCGATCACGCCGCAGTACTGGATGTTCTGGATCGGGCTGTTCCTGGTGATCCTGGTCCACGTGGGGCGCGAGAAATTGTTGAGGCCTTGGACCTGGTTCCGTCCCGCAAAGGCCAGGCAGCCATGACCGACGCATCTTCTGTCGTGCTTTCTGCCCATGGGTTGGTCAAGCGCTTCGGCGGCATCACGGCCACCAACGACGTGACGCTGGATCTGCACAAGGGAGCGCGCCATGCATTGATCGGCCCCAACGGCGCGGGCAAGACCACGCTGATCAACCTGCTGACCGGTGTGCTGGAGCCGACCTCGGGCCGCATCGCGCTCGACGGGCAGGACATCACCGGCCTGGCGCCGCACCAGCGCGTGGCGCGCGGCATCGTGCGCACTTTCCAGATCAACCAGCTGTTTGATACGCTGACGCCGCTGCAGACCCTGGCGCTGACGGTGTCGCAGCACCGCGGCCTGGGCCGGCGCTGGTGGCAGCCGCTGGGCGCGGACCCGGCCGTGGCCGAGCGCTGCGAACAGCTGCTTGCGCAGTTCCACCTGACCGAGGTGATGAACCAGACCACCCGCACGATGGCCTACGGCAAGCGCCGGCTGCTCGAGATCGCGATCGCGCTGGCCTGCGAGCCGCGTGTGCTGCTGCTTGACGAGCCCGTGGCCGGCGTGCCGGCGGGCGAACGCGAGGAGCTGCTGGCGACCGTGGCGGCACTGCCGGCCGATGTGTCGGTGCTGCTGATCGAACACGACATGGACCTGGTGTTCAGCTTCGCGAAACGCATGACGGTGCTGGTCAACGGCACGGTGCTGACCGAGGGCGACCCGGAACAGATCGCCAACGACCCGCGGGTGCAGGCGGTGTACCTGGGGCATGGCGATGCGGATGCCGTGTCCGACGAGGAGGCACGTGCCCATGGCTGAACTGCTCCGGGTTGAAACGCTGAGCGCGGGCTACGGCGAGGCCGTGGTGCTGCACGACGTGTCGCTGTCGCTCGACCAGGGCCAGACGCTGGCGCTGCTGGGCCGCAACGGCACCGGCAAGACCACGTTGATCGACACGCTGGCCGGGGCGACCCGCCTGCACGGCGGTAGCATCGCGCTGTCCAACGGCACGGTCACGGTGCCGCTGCACAAGCTGCCCTCGCACGAGCGTGCGGCGGCCGGCATCGGCTGGGTGCCGCAGGAGCGCAACATCTTCAAGTCGTTGACCGTGCACGAGAACCTGACCGCCGTCGCGCGGCCGGCGCGCGCGGGCAGGGCGTCTGCGCCGTGGACGCCAGATCGGGTCTACCAGCTGTTCCCACGGCTGGCCGAGCGCAAGGGCAACCTGGGCACGCAGCTGTCGGGCGGCGAACAGCAGATGCTGGCGGTGGGCCGGGCGCTGGTGCTCAACCCCACGCTGCTGCTGCTCGACGAGCCGCTCGAAGGCCTGGCGCCGATCATCGTCGAAGAGTTGCTGAAGGCCATCCGCTGCGTGACGCGCGACGAGGGCCTGAGCGCGATCATCGTCGAGCAGCATCCGCAGGCGATCCTCGCGATCTCGGACGTGGCGGCCGTGCTCGACCGTGGCACCGTCGTGCACGCAGGCACGGCAAAAGGCCTGCGCGAGCAACCAGCCCTGCTCGACAAGTTGCTGGGCGTCGCCCGCTGAACACAACGAAGAGGAAGAAAGCATGCAGCGCAACAGACGTACTCTCCTGGCCGCCGCGGCCGCCCTCGGTGCCGGCACAGCGCTGCCGCAGCTGGCCCTCGCGCAAGCCTTCCCCAGCAAGCCGCTGCGCATCGTCGTGCCCAACGCCGCCGGCGGCGCGGCCGACCTGACGGCACGCACCGTCGGCCAGAAGATGGCCGAGGCCATGGGCCAGAGCGTGGTCATCGACAACCGGCCCAGCGCGGGAGGCATCGTCGCCGGTGAACTGGTGGCGCGCTCGCCGGCCGATGGCTACACGCTGCTGCTGGTCTCCAGCGGCACGGCGGTCAGCGAGGCCTTGTTCAAGTCGCTGCCCTTCGACACGCTGAAGGACTTCGCGCCGGTCTCGATGCTCGCGACCTTCGACCTTGCGATCGTCGTGGCCGAGGGCGGCCGCTTCAAGACGCTGGCCGAGCTGCTGGCCTACGGCCGCGCCAACCCCGGCAAACTCAACATCGGCACGCCCAACATCGGCACCACGCAGAACCTGGCGGCCGAGCTGTTCAAGAGCACGGCCGGCATCGAGGCGCAGGTCGTGCCCTTCAACGGCACGCCGCCGGTGATCACCGCGCTGCGCGGCGGGCAGCTCGATGCGGCGGTCGATATCCTGGGGCCGCTGATGCCGCAGATCACGTCGAAGGCGCTGCGCCCGCTGGCGGTGCTGGGCGACAAACGTGCGCTGCAGCTGCCCGATGTGCCGGCCGCGCGTGAGGCGGGCGGCAGCCTGGCCAACTTCAACGTCGCGTCGTGGAACGGCCTGTCGGTGCCGGCCGCGACGCCGAAGGACGTGGTGGCGCGACTGTCGAAGGAAGTCAACGCCGCGCTGGCCCTGCCGGACGTGAAGAAGCGCCTGCTGGAGCTGAACCTGGTGGCCCAGGGCAGCACGCCCGAACAACTGGCCGGCCAGCTCGGCGGCGAGATCAAGCGCTGGAGCGAGGTGATCGTGCGGGCCAACATCCAGAAGCAATAAGCACCCGGGAGCGATCGACATGCACACCAGCGCCACGTCGCCTTTCCACATCGGCGTCATCGGCTACGGCGAGGTCGGCAAGACCTTCGGTGCCGGGTTGAAGGGCCAGCCCGGGGTGGCAGCGATGGCCGCCTGGGATCTGAAGTTCGCCGACGCGGCCACACGCGAGCGCGAGCTGGCCCATGCCGCGCAGGCGGGTGTGGCCGCACAGCCGTCGATGCAGGCGTTGTGTGCGCAGGCGACGCTGGTGATCTCGGCGGTGACGGCCTCGCGCACGCTCGAGGTCGCGGCCGAGGCGGCGCAACACATCCGCCCGGGCAGCCTGTTTCTCGACCTGAACTCGGCCTCGCCCGGCACCAAGCAGAAAGCGGCGGCGCTGGTCGACGCGGCCGGTGCGTTCTACGTCGAGGCCGGCGTGATGACCTCGGTGCCGCCTTACGGCATCCGCGTGCCGATGCTGCTGGGCGGAGCGAAGGCGGCCGAACTGGCTGCCACGCTGAACGGCTGGGGCATGGACGCCAAGGCCGTGTCCGACCGGCTGGGCGTGGCCTCGGCCATCAAGATGTGCCGCAGCGTGATGATCAAGGGCCTGGAGGCCCTGGTGATCGAGAGTTATGCCACGGCGCGGCGCTACGGTGTCGAAGACCATGTGCTGCCGACGCTGGCCGAGACCTTCCCGTCGATCGACTGGCCGAAGCAGGGCGCCTACTTCTTCAGCCGCGTGGTGCAGCATGGCCAGCGCCGCGCCGAGGAAATGCGCGAAGCCGCCAACACCGTGGACGAGGCCGGTTTCGAGCCCTGGATGGCCGCCGCCATCGCCGGCAAGCAGCAGTGGGTGGCCGACCAGGCCCGTGCCGGTGTGTTCGCGACCGTGCCCAAGGATGCACCCTGGCAGGCCTATGCCGACGCGCTGATCGCCAAAATGCCGCCGTCCGGGCGCTGAGCCGGAGGCCGAGCGGGGCAGGGCCCCGCAACAAATGAAACCCTGTGGAACAGGGCTGCAGCACGGCTGCAACAGAGCGGGCCGACCATCAAGGCATTCGCTCAACGCCACATTCCACAGGAGTCACCATGCAAACCCACACCGTTCTGCGCCCGGTCGCCACCCCGCATCCCACCACGGCCGGCAGCTGGCTGGCCGATTGCCATGCGCGCTGTGCCGAACGCCTGGACGCCTGGCTTGGCGACCGCCGCGATGCACCGGGCCTGCGCGCCGACGCGGCAACCGCCGAAGCCATCCGCACCCATCTGCTGACCGACCTGGGCCGCCCGGCCCAGGTGCGCGCCGCCGTGTGGCAGCACCGCCGCCAGCTGCGCGCGGCAACGGCCGCCTGCGCCGTGCATTGAGGCGCCGCAGACCTTAGACGATGCGCACCGAGAGTTCGGGCAACCCATCGATCCGGCCCACCAGCACGTCACCCTTGACGACCGGGCCCACGTTCTCGGGTGTGCCCGAATAGATGATGTCACCAGCCTTCAGCTCGAAGGCCTGGCTCAGCTGGCTGATCTGCTCGGCCACGCTCCAGATCATGTAGCTCAGGTCGGCTTCCTGCTTGACCTGACCGTTGACCTTCAGTTCGATGCGGCCCTTGGTGAAGTGCTGCGTCATCGCCACCGGATGGATCGGGCCGATCGGCGCCGACATGTCGAAACTCTTGCCGATCTCCCACGGTTTCTTCTGGTCGCCCATGCCGCGCTGCAGATCGCGCCGCGTCATGTCGAGCCCGATCGCGTAGCCGTAGACGTGCTGCAACGCGTCGCCCACGGCGATGTTCTTGCCGCCGGACTGGAGCGCCGCCACCAGCTCCAGCTCGTAGTGGTAGTTCTTCGTGAGCGAGGGGTAGGGGTGATCGGCACGCGTGCCGATCGCCACGACCTGCACCGCGTCGGTCGGCTTCTGGAAGAAGAATGGCGGCTCGCGCGTCGGATCGGATCCCATCTCGCGTGCATGGGCCGCGTAGTTGCGGCCGATGCAGTAGATGCGGCGCACCGGGTACACGTCCGATGTGCCGACGATCGGCAACGTGACTGCGGCCACCGTGAACGGGCTGCGCGGCGCGCTGTCGGCGCTGACCGAGGCACAGCCGGCGGCCACGGCGCCGCCCAGTGCAGCGCCGCTGCGCTTCAGTATCGAACGTCGGTCCATGGCAGTCTCCTTTGTATCGTTGTCGATGGCCCGGCCCAATATAACGAGCGCCTCCTTGCCGGTCAATGCAACCGGGCTCCTACGCGGCGGAACATTTGAAACTGCCTTGCGACACGGCTGCAGTGCCGGTGAAACCGCAGCCCCCGACCATGGCCGGACCGTGCACCCGCACCACGACAGGACCTCCGCCATGCGCCCCGATTCCGCATCCGTTTCGCTTCCCACCATGCCCCAAGTTTCCGCCACACGCACGCGGCTCGACGAACCCGCTGCTGCCGCGGCAGCACGGCTCGACCGCGTGCGGCGCGCGATGGACGAGGCCATGGCCGCCATCGTGGCCGGCATGGCGGCCGGTGCCTGCACCGCCGCGCAGATGCTGCCTGCGCAGACGCGGGCGTTCACCGAGCGCCAACGCTGATCGGCTGCAACGAAAGGAACTTCGATGAAAACGCTTGTCCTCCCCGGCACGGCCCAGCCCGTCGCCTACCTGCCGATGCCCGGCACCGGCTTCGGCCTGCGGGCCCTGCGCCGCCGCGCGGCCAGATGGCTGCGCGCCTGGCACACAAGCCTGGTGGCACGCCGCCGCCGTGCGCGCGATCTGGAGCTGCTGGCGAGCTTCGGCGCGCGGGATCTGGCCGATGCACGCGCCGTGACCGGCCGGCTGGCGGATCTGGCGACCGAACGCCAGATCCTGCGCCGCCGCTCCTATTTCTGATGCCTATTCAGACTTGACCTTGCCGGCCTTCACCACCGGCCGCCAGCGCTCGATCTCGCGCACGATCAGCTGGCCGAACACCTCGGGCGGCGAGGGCGTGGGCTCGGCACCTTCGGCCGCGAGCCGGGCCTTGAGTTCGGGGGAGTTCAGGCTGGCATTGATCTGCGCGTTGAGCTTGGCCACGATCTCGCGCGGCGTACCGGCCGGCGCCACCACGCCGTACCACTGGTCGGCCTCGAAACCGGCGAGTTCCTTCAGGCCGCTCTCGGCCACGGTCGGCAGGTCGGGCAGGCTCGCCAGGCGCTTGGCGCTCGACACCGCCAGTGCACGCAACTGGCCGCTCCTGACGAAGGGCATCACCGCCGGCGCGCCGGTGAACATCAGCTGGATCTGGCCGGCCACAAGATCGGTCACGCCCGGCGCCGTGCCGCGGTAGGGCACGTGCACCATGAAGGTCTGGCTCTGCAGCTTCAGGTATTCGGTGGCGATGTGCGCCGCGCTGCCGTTGCCGCCCGAGCCGTAGTTCAGCTTGCCGGGCTGGGCCTTGGCCAGCGCGATCAGCTCCTGCACGTTGCGCGCGGGCACCGACGGGTGCACCGCCAGCACGTTGGGCACGCGCGCTACCCAGGCAACCGGCGCAAAACTCTTGATCGGGTCGTACGGCAGGTTCGGGTAGATCGACGGCGTGACCGCCAGCGTGCCGATGTGGCCCATCAGCAGCGTGTAGCCGTCCGGCGCGGCCTTGGCCACGCGGTCGGCACCGATCGATCCGCCTGCGCCGGGCACGTTGTCGATGATCACAGGCTGGTGAAAGGCCTCGCTGAGCTTCTGGCCGATGGTGCGGCCGAGGATGTCGGTCGAGCCGCCGGGCGTGAACGGCACGATCAGACGGATCGCCTTGGTCGGATAGTCGATCCCCTGCGCGCCGGCCTCGCCGGCGAACCCGGCGGCGCACAGCAGTGCGGCGGCTGCCGTGAAGAGTCTCGGAACACGAGGGCGCATGCAGGTCTCCAGTATGTTTGTCTTGCCGCCGTCAGCGGTACCGGCAGTGTACGAACGCCGTGCCTCCGCGCGCGTGTCCGCCGCGGCATAGCAGCTATTGGCCAGCGGCATGGAACGCCCGCGTTGCCAGCCTTCGGCGCCAATACCCTGTCAGGCCTTGGGCCGGACCTGTGCGTGCTTGCGCACGGCTTGCGCCACGATCTTCTTCGTGATCTCGAGCGCCTGCTTGTGGGTGGCGGTCATCGGCCGGCGCGACGACCACACCAGCATCAGCTGGCTCATCAGCTTCGGTCCCTGGATGCGGTGCGTGGTGAACGGGTGCGGCTTGGCGAAATTGCTCAACGTGTAGGACGGCAGCACCGCGTAGCCCAGGCCTTCCTTCACCAGTTCAAGGATCGCGTTCAGCCCGTCGATCTCCAGCACGACCTGCGGCTTGCAGTCGATGCGCAGCATCTCGGTCTCGATCAGGATGCGGAAGGCGTTGGGGCGGCTGGGCACGATCAGCGGCAGCCGGGCCAGGTCGGCCAGGCGCACCGTGGCGCCCAGCTTGGGACGGATCTCGCCGTTGCGGCTGCGCTTGCCTGCGATCAGGATCAGCGCCTCCTCGTGCAGCACCGTCATCTCGAGGTCCGGCGACAGCGGCGGGTTGTACAGCACGGCCAGGTCGAGCCGACCGGCCCGCAGGCCTTCGTACATCAGCACCGAGAAACCCTCGGTCAGCGTCAGCTGCGCATGCGGCAGCGCGCGCGAGAACTCGAGCGTGAGCGGCACCGTGATCAGCTTCGACAGGCTGGGCGGCAGGCCGATCGATACCTTGCCTGCCAACGCGCCGCGCACCGAACCCAGCTCTTCGCGCGCCACCGTCACCTGGTGCAGGATGCCGCGTCCGTGCTCCAGCAGTACCAGCCCGGCTTCGGTCAGCGTGACGCCGCGCCCGTTGCGCAGCAGGAAGGTCTGGCGCAGCTCGACTTCGAGCTTGCGCACGTGCCGGCTCAGCAGGGGCTGCGGAATGCCCAGCGCCGCCGCGGCGCGGGTGAAGCTGCCCAGCTCGGCGACGCGCACGAAGGATTCGATCTGTTTGAGGTCCATCAGGGCAACGGGAGGGGAGGAGATGGGCGGCGCGCGATTTACAAATTGGAATAGCTGTCAATGCGTTATACCATCCAGACATAGCAGCTAGTTTTTTCGACCGCCGGCCCACGCGCCCGAAGTGCCTAGAATTTCAGCTGGCGCGCCGCTCCTGGCGGAGCCACCCCTTTTCGCGACCCGAGGAAGACAAGCATGAGCCAGAGCAAGCCTCTCATCATCGACGTGCACGGCCACTATACGACCGCGCCCAAGGCCTTGGAGACATGGCGCAACCAGCAGATCGCCGGCATCCAGGACCCATCGGCCATGCCGAAAGTCGCTGACCTGAAGATCAGCGACGACGAGCTGCGCGAAACCATCCTGACCAACCAGCTGGCGAAGATGAAGGAGCGCGGCAGCGACCTGACGATCTTCAGCCCGCGTGCGAGTTTCATGGCGCACCACATCGGCGACTTCAACATCTCGTCGACCTGGGCCGCGATCTGCAACGAGCTGTGCTTCCGCGTGTCGCAGCTGTTCCCCGGCAACTTCATTCCCGCCGCCATGCTGCCGCAGAGCCCGGGCGTGGACCCGAAGACCTGCATCCCCGAACTGGTGAAGTGCGTCGAGCAGTACGGCAACGTCGGCATCAACCTGAACCCCGATCCCTCGGGCGGGCACTGGACCTCGCCGCCGCTGTCGGACCGGCACTGGTACCCGATCTACGAGAAGATGGTGGAGTACGACATCCCGGCGATGGTGCACGTCAGCACCAGCTGCAACGCGGCCTTCCACACCACCGGCGCGCACTACCTCAATGCCGACACCACGGCCTTCATGCAGTGCCTGACCTCGGACCTGTTCAAGGACTTCCCGACGCTCAAGTTCCTGATTCCGCACGGCGGCGGCGCGGTGCCCTACCACTGGGGGCGTTTCCGCGGCCTGGCGCAGGAGCTGAAGAAGCCGCTGCTGACCGAGCACCTGCTGAACAACATCTTCTTCGATACCTGCGTGTACCACCAGCCGGGCATCGACCTGCTGACCAAGGTGATCCCGGTCAAGAACGTGCTGTTCGCCAGCGAGATGATCGGCGCGGTGCGCGGCATCGACCCGGAGACCGGCCACTACTACGACGACACCAAGCGCTACATCCTGTCGACGCCCAATCTGAGCGACGACGACCGCTACCAGGTGTTCGAGGGCAACGCGCGGCGCGTGTTCTCGCGGCTCGACGCGGCGTTGAAAACGCAAGACAGATAACTCTTCACACCAACCACCTCACCAACTACTTCCAGGGCACCCGCGGAACTGGCTTCGCCAGGCCGCTGGGTGCGCCCCCTTCGCGCAGCAGAAGGGGGAACCGCGAAGCGGCATGGGGGATGAAAGCTCACTATGTACGAACTCGGAGTCGTCTACCGCAACATCCGGCGCACCGACCGCGCCGTCGCCGATGCCCTGGCCAGCCTGGGCTCGGCCACCGTGCACGAGGCCATGGGCCGCGTCGGCCTGTTGAAGCCCTACATGCGGCCGATCTACGCCGGCGCGCAGGTGTCGGGCACGGCCGTCACCGTGCTGCTGCACCCCGGCGACAACTGGATGATGCATGTGGTGGCCGAGCAGATCCAGCCCGGCGACATCGTCGTCGCGGCGATCACCGCCGAATGCACCGACGGTTATTTCGGCGACCTGCTGGCCACCAGCTTCCAGGCGCGCGGCGCCCGGGCCCTGGTGATCGACGCCGGCGTGCGCGACGTGAAGACACTGACCGAGATGAACTTCCCCGTCTGGAGCAAGGCCATCAGCAGCAAGGGCACGATCAAGGCCACCATCGGCTCGGTCAACATCCCGGTCGTCTGCGCCGGCATGCTGGTGACGCCGGGCGACGTGATCGTGGCCGACGACGACGGCGTGGTGTGTGTGCCGGCCGCGCTGGCGGCCAAGACACTGGAGGCGGCCCGCACGCGTGAAGCCAATGAAGGCGACAAGCGTGCCAAGCTGGCGTCGGGCGTGCTGGGCCTGGACATGTACAAGATGCGCGAGCCGCTGGAGAAGGCGGGCTTGAAGTACATCGACTGACGGCTGCTTGTCCGGCCTCGCCCATTTGACCTCTCATCGCATGCACGCGCTGCGCCGCCGCCTTCTTACGCTGGCCCTGCCACTGTGGCTGGCCGGCTGCGCCGCGCTCGCGCCGCCGCCGGTCGATCCGCAGGTGCGCGCGGCGCTGGCGCCCAGCGGCAGCCTGCGCGTGGGCGTGTACCCGGGCAGCCCGACCTCGCTGGTGCGTGATGCGAAGACCGGCCAGCGTGCCGGCGTGGCGCTGGAACTCGGCCAGGCGCTGGGCCGCCGGCTCGGCGTGCCGGTGCAGGTGGTCGAGTTCGAGCGCCTGGCGCTGGTGCTCGATGCCGTGAAGGCCGGCGCGGTCGACTTCACGTTCACCAATGCGACCGAGCTGCGCGCGCGGGATGTGGACTTCACGCAGCCGCTGGTGCGGGTCGAGCTGGGTTACCTGGTGCGGGCCGGCTCGCGCCTGGGCAGCATTGCCGACATCGACCGTCCGGGCGTGCGCGTGGGCGTGGCCCAGGGCAGTTCATCGCAGGGCGTGCTGGGGCGCGCGCTGACCAGCGCCACCGTCGTCGCGGCGCCCTCGCTGCAGGCCGCGGCTGGCATGCTGCAGCAGGGCCAGCTCGATGCGTTCGCGACCAACAAGGGCATCCTGTTCGAGCTGGCAGACACCGTGCCCGGCGCACGCGTGCTCGCTGGCCGCTGGGGGCTGGAAACCATGGCCATCGCCGTGCCCAAGGGCCGGCAGGCGGCAGCACCGTTCCTTGCCGAATTCGCCAGGCAGGCGCAGGACAGCGGCCTGCTGGCCGGCATCGTGCAGCGTGCCGGCCTGCGCGGCACGGCACCGGCGGGTGCGGTGGACGCCGGGCCGCATTGACGCATGGAACCCGATACCGACATCGACCGAGGAGACCGAAGATGTTTGACAACGTAGTGAACGAAAGCCGCCGCGCTGCGGTGGGCCGCCTGGGCGCCGCCGGCGTGCTGGCCGCCACCGGGCTGCTGCCGGCCGGCAGCGCCTGGGCCCAGGCCTATCCGGCACGGCCGATCAAGCTGGTCGTGGGTTATCCCGCGGGTGGTGCGGTCGACATCGTGGCGCGCACCGTCGGGCAGAGCCTGTCCACCAGCATCGGCCAGCCGGTGGTCGTGGAGAACAAGCCGGGGGCGGGGACCAACATCGCCGTCAAGTCGGTGATCGACGCGCCGGCGGACGGCTACACCCTGCTGCTGGCGGCCAACGCGCTGGCGGCCAACATGGCGCTGTACCAGCCGCAGCCGTTCGATGCCGAGAAGGACCTCATCGCGATCGCGCTGGTCGGCCGCGTGCCGGTGGTGATTGCGGCCAACACCAGCGTGCCGTATGCCAATGTGGCGAAGCTGGTGGAGGCCGCCAAGGCCAAGCCCGGCGGCATTGCCTACGCCAGCCCTGGCAATGGCTCGACGCCGCACATGGCGGTCGAGCTGTTCGCGCGGGCGGCCGGCATGCAACTGCAGCACATTCCCTACCGCGGCGGCGGCCCGGCCCTGACCGACACGATCGGCGGCCAGGTGCCGCTGGTGGCGGTCAATGCGCTCGAAGCGCTGCCGCACGTGAAGAGCGGCAAGCTGAAGGTGCTGGCCGTGCTCAGCGCCAACCGCGCAAAGATCTTCCCCGACGTGCCCACCATTGCCGAGTCGGGTTACCCGGGCTTCGAGGCATCGGTCTGGTACGGCTTTGCCGCGCCCGCCGCCACGCCCAAGCCCATCGTCGACAAGCTGTACGCCGAGGTCGAGAAGGCCCTGCAGACCCCCGAGGTGCGCGAGCGCATGAGCGGTGTCGGCGGCGAGGTGGCGCCCGGCCCGGCCGACCAGTTCGCCAGGCTGCTGCGTTCCGAACGCGCCCGCTACGACAAGCTCGTGAAAGACGCCAACATCAAACCTGATTGAGTGAGGTACTGACATGGAATTCACCAAGACCCCCGGTTGGCTGGACTGGTACGCCGGCCCGAGCAAGCCAAAGTTCAAGCTGCCGCCCGGCAGCGTCGATGCGCATTGCCACGTGTTCGGCCCCGGTGCCGAATTTCCGTTTGCGCCCGAGCGCAAGTACACCCCGTGCGACGCCAGCAAGCAGCAGCTCTACGCGCTGCGCGACCACCTGGGTTTTGCGCGCAACGTGGTGGTGCAGGCCACCTGCCATGGTGCTGACAACCGCGCGATGGTCGATGCGCTGGTGCACTCGGGCGGCAAGGCGCGCGGCATCGCCACCGTCAAGCGCAGCATCAGCGACGCCGAGCTGCAGCAGATGCACGCGGCCGGCGTGCGCGGCGTGCGCTTCAACTTCGTCAAGCGCCTGGTCGACTTCACGCCCAAGGACGAACTGCTGGAGATCGCCAACCGCATCGCGCCGCTGGGCTGGCACGTGGTGATCTACTTCGAGGCGGTGGACCTGCCCGAGCTGTGGGACTTCTTCACCGCCCTGCCGACCACCGTGGTGGTCGACCACATGGGCCGGCCGGACGTGAAGAAGCCGGTCGACGGGCCGGAGTTCGCCCTGTTCGAGAAGTTCATGCGCGAGCACAGCAACGTCTGGAGCAAGGTCAGTTGCCCCGAGCGCCTGACCGTCTCCGGACCGCCTGCGCTGAACGGCGAGCAGCAGGCCTACCGCGATGTGGTGCCGTTCGCCCGCCGCATCGTCGAGCAGTTTTCCGACCGCGTGCTGTGGGGCACCGACTGGCCGCACCCCAACCTGAAGGACCACATGCCGGACGACGGCCTGCTGGTCGACTTCATCCCGCACATCGCCACCACGGCGGAGCTGCAGCGCAAGCTGCTGGTGGACAATCCGATGCGCCTGTATTGGCCGGAGGAAACCTGAACATGGCACTCGACAAACCCTACCTCGACGTTCCTGGCACGACCATCTTCGATGCCGAGCAGAGCCGCAAGGGCTACTGGCTCAACCAGTTCTGCATGTCGCTGATGAAGGCCGAGAACCGCGAGCGCTTCAAGGCCGACCAGCGCAAGTACGTCGACGAATGGCCGATGACCGAAGAGCAGAAACAGGCCGTGCTCGACGTGGACCTGAACCGTGCGATCGGCCTGGGCGGCAACATCTACTTTCTGGCCAAGCTGGGCGCCACGCACGGCAAGAGCTTCCAGCAGATGGCCGGCAGCATGACCGGCCTGAGCGAGGAGAGCTACCGCGACATGATGATCGCGGGTGGCCGCTCGGTCGAAGGCAACCGCCGTGTCGGCGAACCCAACTCCAACAACCTCGGGGTGAAGAAATAATGGCCCGCATCACCGCCAGCGTCTACACCTCGCACGTGCCTGCCATCGGCGCGGCGCTCGACATGGGCAAGACGGCCGAGCCGTACTGGCAAAAGGTCTTCAGCGGCTACGAGTATTCGAAGCAGTGGCTGCAGGACAACCCACCCGACGTGATCTTTCTCGTGTTCAATGACCACGCGACCGCGTTCAGCCTGGAGATGATCCCGACGTTTGCGATCGGCACCGCGGCCGAGTACCGCATTGCCGACGAGGGCTGGGGCCCGCGCCCGGTGCCGCCCGTCATCGGCCATCCGGCGCTGGCTTCGCACATCGCGCAGTCGGTGATTCAGCAGGACTTCGACCTCACCATCGTCAACAAGATGGACGTGGACCACGGCCTGACCGTGCCGCTGTCGCTGATGTACGGCCAGCCGGCGGCCTGGCCCTGCCCGGTGATCCCGTTCGCGGTGAACGTGGTGCAGTACCCGGTGCCGTCGGGCCAGCGCTGCTTCAACCTCGGCCGGGCGATCCGCAAGGCGGTGGAGAGCTACGACGAAGACCTGAACGTGCAGATCTGGGGCACAGGTGGCATGAGCCACCAGCTGCAGGGCCCGCGCGCCGGGCTGATCAACAAGGAATTCGACAACGCCTTCCTCGACCAACTGGTCGCCGACCCCGAAGGCCTGGCCGGCAAGCCGCACATCGACTACGTGCGCGAGGCCGGCAGCGAAGGCATCGAACTCGTGATGTGGCTGATCGCGCGCGGCGCGATGGCCGACGTGCAGGACAAGGCCCGCAAGCCGACCGTGAAGCACCGCTTCTACCATGTGCCCGCGTCGAACACCGCCGTGGGCCACCTCATCCTGGAGAACACTTAAATGAGCAAGACCATCAAGGTGGCCCTGGCCGGCGCCGGCGCATTCGGCATCAAGCATCTGGACGGCATCCGAAACATCGACGGCGTCGAGGTCGTGTCGCTGATCAGCCGTGACCTCGAGAAAACCAAGGAGGTGGCGGCCAAGTACGGCATCGGCCATGTGACGACCAGGCTCGAGGACAGCCTGGCGCTGAAGGAGGTCGACGCGGTGATCCTGTGCACGCCGACGCAGATGCACGCCGAGCAGAGCATCGCCTGTCTGAAGGCCGGCAAACACGTGCAGGTCGAGATCCCGCTGGCCGACAGCCTGAAGGGCGCGCAGGACGTGGTGGCGCAGCAGAAGTCGGCCGGCCTGGTCGCGATGTGTGGCCACACGCGGCGCTTCAATCCCAGCCACCAGTACGTGCACCAGAAGATCGTCGCGGGCGAGTTCAACATCCAGCAGATGGACGTGCAGACCTACTTCTTCCGCCGTACCAACATGAATGCGCTGGGCCAGGCGCGCAGCTGGACCGACCATCTGCTGTGGCACCATGCCGCCCACACCGTCGATCTGTTTGCCTATCAGGCCGGCCCGATCGTCAAGGCCAATGCGCTGCAGGGGCCGATCCACCCGACGCTCGGCATCGCGATGGACATGAGCATCCAGCTGAAGGCGGCCAGCGGCGCGATCTGCACGCTGAGCCTGTCGTTCAACAACGATGGCCCGCTGGGCACCTTCTTCCGCTACATCGGCGACACCGCGACCTACATCGCGCGTTACGACGACCTGGTCAACGGCAAGGAAGAGAAGATCGACGTGTCCAAGGTCGACGTGTCGATGAACGGCATCGAGCTGCAGGACCGCGAGTTTTTCGCCGCGATCCGCGAAGGCCGCGAGCCGAACTCCAGCGTGGCGCAGGTGCTGGCCTGCTACCAGGTGCTGCACGACCTGGAACAGCAGCTGGGGCGCTGAGTCGGAGACTCGGGCGGACCGGGGATGGCTGGCGCCGTGCGGGCGGCTCCCTGCGAAGAATTGCGCCGAACTTCGCCGTTGCCTTGCACGCGGGCTACCATCGGCGACCTTGAAATTCCTGGATAAAAAGCAGGAATTTCAAGGTAGTATCTGAGGATGCTTGCACGCATTGCTCTTGCATCCTCTGTTCGTCAAGCCCTTGCACGAAGCCCGGCCGTGGCACTGGTCGGGCCACGCCAGGTTGGCAAGACGACGCTGGCGCGCGAATTGATGGGGAACGCTTCGCCCAACTGGTTCGATCTCGAAGACCCGCAGGTCGAAGCCCAGTTGCGCTCGCCCATGGTGGCGCTGCAGGATCTCCGCGGGCTGGTGGTCATCGACGAGGTGCAGCACGCGCCTGATCTGTTCAAGGTGCTGCGAGTGCTGATCGATCGTCCCGGCGCTCCAGCGCGGTTTCTCTTGTTGGGTAGTGCGTCGCCTGCGTTGCTACGCCAATCCAGCGAGTCGCTTGCGGGACGGATGGAAGTCATCGAAGCCGGGGGTTTTATCCTGGACGAGACAGGGGCCGGCGAAGCTGCAGCCCTGTGGTGGCGCGGCGGTTTTCCGCGTTCGTTCATGGCCACCAACGACGTGGACAGCCACGTCTGGCGGCGCGAGTTCATCCGCACGGTCGTCGAGCGGGACCTGCCGCAGCTGGGCATGAGCGCGCCGGCGCCGGCGATCTATCGCTTCTGGTCCATGCTGGCGCACTACCACGGGCAGGTGTGGAATGCGGCCGAACCTGCCCGCTCGCTCGGCGTCAACGAGAGCACCGTGCGCCGCTATCTCGACTGGTTGACCCAGGCTTATCTGGTGCGCCAACTGCAGCCCTGGTTCACGAACCTCGGCAAGCGTCAGGTCAAGGCGCCCAAGATCTACCTGCGCGACACGGGGCTGCTGCACGCGTTGCTGGGCATCGCCGATCCAGCGGCACTGGCGCGGCACCCGGCCAGCGGCGCGTCGTGGGAAGGTTTCGCGCTGGACCAGGTGTTACGCATCGCGCGGCCGGACCAGGCTTTTTTCTGGGCCACCCACGCCGGTGCCGAACTCGACTTGCTGATGCTCAAGGACGGCCGGCGCGTTGGTGTCGAATTCAAGCGCAGCGATGCGCCGCACCTGACACCATCGATGCGCATCGCCCTGCAGGATCTGGAGCTGGATGCCTTGTATGTGGTGTATCCGGGGCGGCGGCGCTATGCGTTGGCGCCACGGGTGGAGGCCGTGCCGCTGGCCGCTCTGTTGCCGCAGCCGCAGGAGGCCCGGCGCGATCCCTTCGTGGATTGACAAGGCGAGGCGCATCGGCCGCACGGCTGGCGGCTTGCCACTGTGGGTATATTGAGCACCATGCAACAACGAACCATCGGACCCTTCACCGTCTCGGCCATCGGCCTGGGCTGCATGAACCTGAGCCATGCCTACGGCACGCCGCCATCGCCCGAGCAGGCCGAGCGTGTGCTGCTGGCCGCGCTGGATGCCGGCGTCACGCTGTTCGACACGGCGGCGCTGTACGGCTTCGGCGCCAACGAAGAACTGGTGGGCCGCGTGCTGGCCCGGCACCGCAGCCGGTTCACGCTGGCGAGCAAGGGCGGCATGGCGGGCGTGCGCTTCGACGACGGCGTCAAGCGCGTGATCGACGGCCGGCCCGAAGCGCTGCGCCTGAACTGCGAGGACAGCCTGCGCCGCCTGAAGACCGACGTGATCGACCTGTACTACCTGCACCGCTGGGACAAGAAGGTGCCGATCGAGGACAGCGTGGGCGCGATGGCCGACCTGGTGCGTGCCGGCAAGGTGCGCACGATCGGCTTGTCGGAGGTGTCGGCCCCGACCATTCGCAAGGCCCATGCCGTGCACCCGATCACCGCGGTGCAGACCGAGTATTCGCTGTGGACGCGCAACCCCGAGATCGCGGTGCTCGACGCCTGCCGCGAGATCGGCGCTGCCTTCGTCGCGTTCAGCCCGCTGGCCCGCGCCTACCTCACCGGCAAGCTGTCGGCCGCCGACGTCGCCAGCCTCGACGCCAAGGACATCCGCCGGCCGATGCCGCGTTTTGCCACCGACCCCTATGCCGCCAACCTGAAGCTGCTGCCGCCCTACCTGGCGCTGGCGCAGGAGCTCGGCTGTACGCCGGCGCAACTGGCGCTGGCCTGGCTGCTGCACAAGGCGCCGCACATCGTGCCGATCCCCGGCACCACGCAGCTCGACCATCTGCACGAAGACCTGGGCGCCGATGCGGTGCAACTGTCGCCCGCCGCGATGGCCCGGCTCGAAGCCATGATCAACCAGCAGACCGTGGTCGGGCCGCGTTACGCACCGCAGGCGACGGGCGAGGTGGACACCGAGAATTTCTGACGTTTCCGGCACGCGGTCCGGTGGCGGCTATCGCCCCAGCTGCCGCGCCAACGCCGGATCGATGCCCGCCAGCCACGATTCCACCGCATCGGTGTAGCCGCCGGGCAGGCCCAGCTGCGCGTTGACCTGGGCGTGGTTCAGGTCCTGCTCCAGCACGGCGGCGCTGCCCGGCGGCATGCGGGCCGCGAACGTGCGGGACTGTGCACAGGGTTGGTCGGGCCGCTGCGTCGAGCACACCAGCAGCATCGGTGTGGCATCGGGGGCGACGTTGTCGATCGGGGATGCCTTCGTCCAGTAGGCCGGGTCGCTGCCGAACACGCGGTCGTAGAAACGCAGGTGACGCCGGCGCATCAGGCCGGGCAGGTCGAGCGCTGCGCTGTCGAGCGCGATGGTGGCGCGCCAGGGCGTGGCGCCCGCGGCGCGTGCGGTGGCCGGTGCGGCCCCGAGCAAGGCCACCAGATGCGCCCCTGCCGAATGGCCCATCAGCACCAGCCGCGAGGGGTCCGCACCCCAGCCGGGCGCCTGCTGCTGGACCGCCGCCAGCGCGGTGGCCACGTCCTGCGCCTGCGCCAGCGGGTCGGCTTCGGGCAGCATCCGGTAGTCGACCGAGACGAAGACGAAGCCGCGCCGCACCCAGCGCTCGACCTTGTTGCCGACGACGCCATCGCTGTTCTTGCGGCCCACCATCCAGGCACCGCCGTGCACCATCACGATCATCGGAGCCTTGCCGCCGGGAGCTGGTGGCGTCGGCAGGTAGACGTCGAACCGCTGGCGTGGCGCACTGCCGTAGGCGATGTCGGCGAGCAGACTGTAGGCTGGCGCCATCGCCCGGGTGTTGGGACCGGAGTCTGCGGTCGGATCGGTGCCGGACCATGCGACCGGGACCAGGGCCGCTGCCAGGGCGAACAACAGGGCGGGGGCTAGGCTTCTCATTCGCCGCGCTGCCTTGTGCCGTGTTGCGAGGCCTTCAGGGTCAGGGGCGGCCAGGCTGCATTGGAGGGTGTGCGCATGCTGGGCGTCCTTCAACGGCAGGCGATGACAGCGCCGCTCGCGTCGTAGCAGGTGGCGCTGCGCGTGGCGCCGGTGGCCGTGTTGTAGGAGGTCGTGCTTTGCACGCTGTTGCCCGTCGTGTTGCTGGTGGCGGTGGTGCTGCGGCTCTGCGTCAGGTTGCCGGCCGCATCACGGCTGGCGCTGCCGCTGCTGGCGACGCTGCCCTGGCTGCTGCTGGCCGACATGCTGCTCTGGTGGCTGGCCGAGCCATCTGCATGGACCGAGGTGGTGCCGGAGCGGCGGCCGGTGCCGCCATTCGGCCCGCGTACCGCAGCACCCGAGACGACGGCGGCATTGCCCTGGCCATCGCCGGTGACGGCGCGGCCGCGCGCCAGGCCGGCGCCGTTGGGCCCGTGCCGCACGACGCCGGTGGCGCTGCTGGCGCTGCCGTCGGCGTTGCTCTGCGTGGCACGCAGACGGCCGGCTTGTGCGGGTGACGAGAGCAGGGCGGTGCACAGCAGCGCGGCGCCGAGGCTTGCGAGAGAGAGCGATGAGAGGGATCGGAGCATGGCGAGTTCCTTCGTTGGATGGGAGTGCGTTGACTGTGCGCCCGATCCGTGAGCCAACGATGGCCGGGGCGCAAGCAGACATGACAAGCGATGACCGCCGTGCACGCGCTGTCATGGTTTGTCATCATTTCGCCGTGCGGCTCCCCCAGTTGCGCGCGCTAGGATCAGGCCATGCACGAATCCCCGGTCCGCATCCTGGTTGCCGACGACGAAGCCGATCTGCGTGCGCTGCTGGAGCGTTACCTCAGCGACCAGGGCTGCGTGGTGCGCACCGTCGACAGCGCCCAGCCGCTCGACAGGCTGCTGGCGCGCGAACGCTTCGACGTGCTGGTGCTCGACGTGATGATGCCGGGCGAGGACGGCCTGTCGGTCTGCCGTCGGTTGCGTGTGCAGGGCGAGACGATTCCCATCGTGATGCTGACCGCGCGCGGCGATCCGGTGGACCGCATCATCGGCCTGGAGATGGGCGCCGACGACTACCTGCCCAAACCCTTCAACCCGCGCGAACTGCTGGCGCGCATCCAGGCGCTGGTGCGGCGCCAGCGCATGCTGGGCGCGCACACGGGGCCGCTCGCAGAGCAGGGCGAACTGCGCTTCGGCCGCTTTGTGCTGAAGCTGGGTGAGCGCCGGCTCGAGAAGGACGGCCAGCACATTCCGCTGACCACTGGCGAGTTTGCATTGCTGCAGGCGATGGCGCAGCATCCCAACCGCCCGTTGGGGCGGGATAGGCTGATCGAGCTGGCCCACGGGCGCGACCACGAAGCTACCGACCGCAGCATCGACGTGCAGATCATGCGGCTGCGCAAGTTGATCGAGGACGACCCGGCGCAGCCGCGCCATCTGCAGACGGTATGGGGCCAGGGCTACGTGTTCGTGCCCGACGCAGCCCCGTTGCGCAAACCATGACCCTGTTGCCGCGCAGCCTGCTGGGCCGCAACGTGCTGCTGATCGTGGTGCTGATCGCGCTCGGCCAGCTGGTGAGTGCGCTGCTGGTGCGCGAACTCGTGCTGAAGCCGCGCGTCGCGCTGGTGGCCGAGGGGGTGGCGCGCACCGTCGGGGCGATCCGCACCGGGCTGGCCGCGCTGCCGCCGGCCCAGCGTGCGGCCTTTGTTGCGCGCTTCAATCAGCGCGAGCTGGAGGCCCGTCCCGACGAAGAGGCCGCGCCGGGCGGGATGCTGCGGCCGATGCAGCGCCGCTTCTTGCGCGAGGTGTCGCGACGCCTGGCGTTGCGCGAGGCCGAAGCCGTGTGGCGCCGCGATGCCGGCGGCAGTCTGGCGCTGCGGCTGTCGCTCGACGGGGCGGACCACTGGGTGGTGCTGCCTGGCGTGCTGCCGGGGCGCGAGTTCAGCGGTGCGTTCGTGGCGGGCTCATTGGCGAGCCTGTTGTTGGCACTGGCGGGCGCTTTGCTGATCCAGCGCCGCATCAACCAGCCGCTGCAGGCGGTGGTACAGGCCGCGCAGACGTTGGCGCGGGGTGCCCAGCCGGCACCGCTGCCCGAGGATGGGCCCGATGAAACGGCCGCGCTGAGCCGCAGCTTCAACCGAATGGCACGCAGCCTGGCGCAGACCGAGCGCGAGCGCGCGTTGATGCTCGCCGGCATCTCGCACGACCTGCGCACACCGCTGGCCAAGCTGCGGCTGGGCGTGGAGATCCTGCGGCCGACGGCGGAGCCAGAGATCCTGGCCAGCATGACGCGCAGCGTCGAGCAGCTCGATGCGGTGGTCGGCCAGTTCGTCGATTTCGCACGGGCGCAGGAGGACGAGCCGTTCGCATCGGTCGACCTGGACACGCTGGCACGCGACGTGGCACAAGCCTATGCCGACCATGGACAGCACTTTGTGCTGGAGCCGGCTGCCGGTGGCCGCGTGCTGATGCGCACGGGCGCGATGCGGCGCGCCCTGGTCAACTTGGTCGAGAACGCGCTGCGGCATGGACGCGCACCGTTCGGCCTGCGCACCGGCCGCGCCGACGGCGATGTGTGGTTCGAGGTCTGCGATGCCGGCGATGGCATCGACGCAGCCGAGGCCGAAGCACTGAAGCAGCCGTTCCGCCAGGCCGATGCGGCACGCGGGCGCGGTGGCGGTGCCGGGCTGGGCCTGGCGATCGTCGAGCGCATCGCGCGAGCACATGGCGGGCGGCTGGATCTGTGGCCCGCTGCAGCTGCCACCGGTGCTGCACGCGGACTGCGGGCCAGGGTGACCTGGCCGTCGGCGGGCGATGGCACTGCGGCTTGAGGCACAAGCCGACATAAACCGAAACAAACCGACACCGCGGCGAGAGGACGCACGGCGGGCAGGCCGGCACGATGGAGCCCATGTTCCACACGCCACTGAAAGGGCACACATGAAACACTGGATCAAACGCAGCCTGCTCGGCATCTTCGGCGCCACCGTCGTGCTGGGCAGCCTCTCCGCCTGCGGGCACCGCGGCGGGCCGGGCTGGCAGATGAGCGCCGAAGACTCGGCGAAGATGCGCACGAAGATCGTCGAGCGCGCCAGTGAGAAGCTCGACCTGACCGCCGACCAGAAGCAACTGCTGACCGCGCTGGCCGACAAGCTGCACGCCCAGCGCACCGCGATGATGGCCGGCGGCAACCCGCGCGCCGAGGTGCAGGCGCTGGTGGCCGGCGACAAGTTCGACCGCGCGCGGGCGCAGGCGCTGATCGCCGAGAAGACCGCGGCGCTCAACACCGGCAGCCCCGAGGTGATCGCGGCTGCAGGCGACTTCTACGACAGCCTGAATCCGGCACAGCAGCAGAAGGTGCGCGCGTTCATGGAACGCCGCGGCGGCTGGCGGCGCGGCTGATGCAGCCCGCAGCCTTTGCCGCGGATGCCACGCGCGCGCTGGTTGCCGGCGTGCGCCACCATGGCCGGCAGCTGCTGGCCCGCGCCGACGATCCGCATGCGGAACTGATGGCGCTGGTCTGGGGCAGCCGGTTCGACCGGGAGCATGCCCAGGCCCTGCTGGCCGCCGGTGCTCCCGGCGCGCCGCTGCTCTGGGGCCGTCTGCTGCATGCGGCTGACGTGTTCGACCAACTGCCCGCGCGTGGCCAGCAACGGCTGCGCCGCCTGATCCTGCGGCATCGCGGCCGCTGGGGCGCCGCCGCCGTCCGGCATTGAACGGCGACGCGGCCATCTGCCGTCGCCCGCGTGGTGACGCCGGCTTGCGCGGCGCGCCGAATCGCCGACGAACACCGACGCCTTGATCGCCGGACACCGCTCTTCCAGCCGGCCCAGCAGCTCGGGCAGGCAGACCAGCGCGACGTTCTCGCTGACCCCGATGCGCAGCGTGCCGCGCATCGGGTCGCGGCTTTGAAAGCGGTCGTGCAACTCGGTCGCCGTGTCCAGCATGCGGTCGGCATGGGCCAGCAGCGCATGGGCTCGGCGGTCGGGGTGATGCGCGGGCCGTTGCGCACGAACAGCGCGGTGCCGAGCGCCGATTCGAGTTCGCGGATGCTGGGGCCGCTACCGCGGCCTGGCGCTGAACCTGAACGGCCACCACTTCGACGACACCCGACGCTACATCGACGCCGTCGGCTGGCTGAGCGATGCGGACCGGCAGAAGATCTTCGAAGGCAACGCGCGCCGCGTGTACCCGCGCCTGGACGGATGGATCGCGCAGCACGCAGCATGACGCCGCGGCGGCGCTCGCGGCCTGTGTCGCCCGCAGCATGAAAAAAGCCCGCTGGACCAGCGGGCTTTTTTTGTGGATTACAGCGTGTCGATGAAGCTGCGCAGCTTGTCGCTGCGGCTCGGGTGCTTCAGCTTGCGCAGCGCCTTGGCTTCGATCTGGCGGATGCGTTCGCGGGTCACGTCGAACTGCTTGCCCACTTCTTCGAGCGTGTGGTCGGTGCTCATCTCGATGCCGAAACGCATGCGCAGCACCTTGGCCTCGCGCGGGGTCAGGCTGTCGAGGATGTCCTTCACCACGTCGCGCAGGCCGGCCTGCATGGCGGCATCGATGGGCGCGGTGTTGGCGCTGTCCTCGATGAAGTCGCCCAGGTGCGAATCGTCATCGTCGCCGATCGGCGTTTCCATCGAGATCGGCTCTTTGGCGATCTTCATGATCTTGCGGATCTTGTCCTCGGGGATCTCCATCTTCGCGGCCAGGATGCTGGCGTCGGGCTCGAAGCCGAACTCCTGCAAGTGCTGGCGCGAGATGCGGTTCATCTTGTTGATCGTCTCGATCATGTGCACCGGGATGCGGATGGTGCGCGCCTGATCGGCGATCGAGCGGGTGATGGCCTGGCGGATCCACCACGTGGCGTAGGTCGAGAACTTGTAGCCGCGGCGGTATTCGAACTTGTCGACGGCCTTCATCAGGCCGATGTTGCCTTCCTGGATCAGATCGAGGAACTGCAGGCCGCGGTTGGTGTACTTCTTCGCGATCGAGATCACCAGGCGCAGGTTGGCCTCGATCATTTCCTTCTTCGCGTCGCGCGACGAGGCTTCGCCCTCGTTCATGCGCTTGTTGATGTCCTTCAGCTGGTCGAGCGGCACCACCACACGGGCCTGGATGTCCATCAGCTTCTGCTGCAGGTCCTGCACCGGCGGGATGTTGCGGCCCATGATGCCGGCCCAGGGCTTGCCGGAGTTGGCCTGCTTCTCGATCCACTTCAGGTCGAGCAGGTGCGACGCGACCTTGTGGCCCATCTTGTCGCGACCGCTGAATTCAGCAATGAAGTTGTCCTGCGGGTAGCCGCACTTGTCGACGATGATGCGGCGCAGTTCGCGCTCTTTCTTGCGCACGTCGTCGACCTGGGCGCGCAGCAGGTCGCACAGCTTCTCGATGGTCTTGGCGGTGAAGCGGATCGTCATCAGCTCTTCGCTGAGGATGTGCTGCGCCTTCATGTAGGCCGGCGTGCCGTAGCCTTCCTTGTCGTAGATCTTGTGCACCTTCTCGAACATGTCGCGCAGGCGGTCGAAGCGGGTCAGGGCCTCGTTCTTCAGTTCTTCGAGCTTCTTGGTCAGCGCCTTCGAGCCGCCCTTGCCATCGTCGTCGTCGGCCGCGTCGAACTCGTCGAAGTCTTCTTCGGCCACGTAGTCGTCGGCCTCGTTGGGGTTGGAGAAGCCGTCGACGACGGTCGAGATGACGATCTTGCCTTCGCGGATCTCCTCACCCAGGCGGAAGACTTCGGCCAGCGTAGCGGGGCTGGCGCTGATGGCTTCCATCATGCGCATCAGGCCGCCTTCGATGCGCTTGGCGATCTCGATCTCGCCTTCGCGCGTCAGCAGTTCGACCGTGCCCATCTCGCGCATGTACATGCGCACCGGGTCGGTGGTGCGGCCGAACTCGCTGTCGACGGTGGACAGCGCGGCTTCGGCTTCTTCTTCGGCTTCTTCTTCGGTCGCGGCGGTCGGGCCGGTGTTGTTCAGGAGCAGCGTCTCGGCATCGGGCGTCTGCTCGTACACGGCCACGCCCATGTCGTTCAGCATGTTGACGACGACTTCCAGCGTTTCGGCATCGACCAGCTTGTCGGGCAGGTGGTCGGAGATTTCGCCGTGCGTCAGGTAGCCGCGCGTCTTGCCGAGCTTGATCAGCGCCTTCAGCCGCTGGCGGCGCTTGGCCATGTCTTCTTCGGACAGCACGGCTTCGTCGAGGCCGAACTCCTTCATCAAGGCGCGTTCCTTCGCCTTGCTGATCTTCATGCGCAGCGGCTTGACCTTTTCGGTCGTCGTCGTGGCCGCCGGTTCTTCGGCAAATTCGGCTTCGATGTCGGAGAGATCTTCGTCTTCGCTCAGCGTCGGCTTGGCACCTTCAGCCTTGCCCTTGCGGCCGGCCTTGCCATCGGTGTCTGCGGCGGCCTTGGGCGGGCGGCCAGGCTTTTTCTTGGCCGCGGCGTCGTCGGCGACGGCTTTCTTCGTGGCGTCCTTGGCGGAGGGGGCTTTGTCGGAGGAGACGGGAGACTTCGATGCGGGCACTGTCTTGGCTTTCGTTACGGGCTTCGCTGCAACCAGGGCTTGGGCCCGGGTCGCCGGCTTCGGCGCTGTTTTGACTGCGGGCTTCGCAGCGGACTTGACTGGCTTCTCGGACTTTTGACTGGGCATGAAGGGACCTCAGGACATCAAAAAAAGCGAAACACAAGCGCCGCAACGGCCCGGCGCGGGGGCAAAAGGCAGAACGCCCCACAGGGGCAGCGTTCCAATGGCAAGATGTGTGGGCGAACATTTGGAGTGCAGCCCTTGCGGTAATTGGCCTGTCGTGCGCGCGATGGCATCGGTCGGCCGGGTCCGGAGGTACTGCTGTCGCTCTTGCCGGGTAAGCCCTACATTATAACCTTTGGGCCGAAATTCAAGGGCATTCGCGCCGTTTCCGGCCGCATGCAGGCCGTTTCAGGCTGCGGTACGCGCCATCAGCTCGCGCCTGCGCTCGTGCAGTGCCCGGTAGCGTTGCAGCGCCGACGGATCGTGCTCGGCGGCGGCCAGCGCCTCATTCTCCAGCAGCTTCAGGCGCTCGATCAGCATGCGGTCGAGCAGGTCGCGCAGCTCGGCGGCGGCCTCCTGGCGCGCCGCAGGATCCACTTCCTCGGTGGGCGTGCCGCCCTCGCGCTGCGGCCCCGACATCAGCTGCAGCGCCAGGTCCTCGCAAGGGTGTTCGCGCAGGTTTTCCCGCAACATGCCCCAGGGCTGTGGCCCGTGCTCGTGCTGCTGGCTGTCGAGCCAGACGAACAGCGGGCCGTGCGGCGACGCCAATTCGCACAGCATCGCGTGGTCTTCGTTCGACAACTGGTCCCAGCGGGCGCTGTCGCCCAGCAGCAGCCGCCCGGCATGGTCTGCCCGCGTCGCCGGCCGCACCCGGAAGCCCGAAGGCGTTGCCTGCGGCCGTGACGCCGAGGCACGCGTGCCGCCACGGTCGGGCCAGTCCTTGCGTGTTTCCCCGTTGCGTTGCCGGCGCGGGGCGCCAGCGCCAGCGCCAGCGCTCGCCGGCGCACCGGTCCACAACGACGCCAGTTCGCGGGCGTCGAGCTGTACGTGCTCGGCGATCTCGCTCAGCAGCTGGCGCTTCAGCGCACCGTCGGGCAGCAGGGTCCACAGCGGCTTGGCGTTGCTGGCCATGTGGGCGCGGCCTTCGGTCGTGTGCAGTTCGCAGCCCTCCTGGGCCGACTCGATCAGAAAGCGCGACAGCGGCGTGGCGTCCGTCACGCAGCGGGCAAAGGCCTCGCGGCCGTTGGCGCGGATGAAGCTGTCCGGGTCGTGTTCGGCCGGCAGGAACAGGAACTTCACCGTGCGCACGTCGGTCGCGTAAGGCAGGGCGCCGTCCAGCGCCTTGCGCGCCGC
The DNA here is from genome assembly GCA_965279475.1 of Pseudorhodoferax sp. Classification (GTDB taxonomy): domain Bacteria; phylum Pseudomonadota; class Gammaproteobacteria; order Burkholderiales; family Burkholderiaceae_C; genus Pseudorhodoferax. The sequence continues at coordinate 2,893,307 of CBDIIA010000003.1, read as the reverse complement.
GCGCCGGCCGGCGGCATCGCCGTCGAAGCTGAACACCACCGCGTCGGTGAAGCGGAACAGCTTGTGCACGTGCTCCGGTGTGCAGGCGGTGCCCAGCGTCGCGACCGCGTTCGGAAACCCCAGCTGCGCCAGTGCGACGACGTCCATGTAGCCTTCGGTCACCAGCACGTAGCCGGCGTCGCGCAGCGCGTCGCGCGCCTCGTACAGACCGTAGAGCTCGCGGCCCTTGCTGAAGACCGGCGTTTCGGGCGAGTTCAGGTACTTGGGTTTCTCGTCGCCGAGCACGCGGCCGCCGAAACCGATGCATTCGCCCTTGACGCTGCGGATCGGGAACATCAGCCGGTCGCGGAACCGGTCGTAGCGTTTTTCGTCCTCGCCGTCTTCGGAATTCAGGATCACCAGGCCGCTTTCCACCAGCAGCGGGTCGTCGTAATGCGCGAACACACCGGCCAGGCTGCGCCAGCCTTCCGGTGCATAGCCGAGTCCGAAGCGTTTGGCCACCTCGCCCGACAGGCCACGGCCCTTGCAATAGTCGATCGCCCGCGGCGACAGCTTCAGCTGCTTGCGGTACGCCTCGCCGGCCTTCTCCAGCACGTCGGACAGCGTGACCTGGCGCTGCCGTTGCTCGGCGGCCCGGGCGCGCTCCTCGGGCGAGGTGTCGTCGTCCGGCACCTGCAGGCCCACTTGCTGCGCCAGGTCTTCCACCGCCTCCCGGAAGCTGGCGCCGGTGTGCTCGGTCAGGAACTTGATCGCGTCGCCGCTCTTGCCGCAGCCGAAGCAGTGGTAGAACTGCTTGCTCGGGCTGACCGAGAACGAAGGCGATTTCTCGCCGTGGAACGGGCACAGGCCCATGAAGTTGGCGCCGCCCTTGCGTAGCTGCACGTAGCGGCCCACCACCTCGACCACGTCGATGCGGGCGAGCAACTCCTGGATGAACGACTGCGGGATGGCCACGGCGCTAGCTTAAACGCTGCGGCCCCGGCATCCGGCACGCGGGGGACCGCAGCACCCCGTCGACCGGTCTACCGCGGCGCCAGGCGGATCGCACCGTCGAGCCGGATCACCTCGCCGTTCAGCATGTCGTTCTCGAAGATATGGCGCGCGAGCTTGGCATAGTCCTCCGGCGTGCCCAGGCGGGACGGGAAGGGCACGCCCGCGGCCAGCGCGTCCTGCACCTCCTTGGGCATGCCGAACAGCATCGGCGTGCCGAAGATGCCGGGCGCGATGGTCATGTTGCGGATGCCGTTGCGGGCCAGGTCACGTGCGATCGGCAGGGTCATGCCGACCACGCCGCCCTTGGACGCGCTGTAGGCCGCCTGGCCGATCTGGCCGTCGTAGGCCGCGACCGAGGCGGTGGAGATCAGCACGCCGCGCTCGCCCGTGGCCTCGGGTTCGTTCCTGCACATGGCGTCGGCGGCCAGGCGGATCATGTTGAAGCTGCCGACCAGGTTGACCATGATGGTCTTCTGGAACACGCCGAGGTTGTGCGCGCCGTTCTTGCCGACGGTCTTCTCGGCCGGCGCGATGCCGGCGCAGTTGACCAGGCCCATCAGCTTGCCCAGCGATTCCGCCTTGGCGACCACGGCCTGGCCATCGGCCTCCTGGCTCACGTCGCAGCGCAGGAAGGCGCCGCCGATCTCGCGGGCGATGGCCTCGCCCTTGTCGACCTGCATGTCGGCGATGACGACCGTGCCGCCCTGGGCCGCCAGCATGCGTGCCGTACCCTCGCCCAGGCCCGATGCGCCGCCGGTGACGATGAAGACCTTGCCTGCGATGTCCATGGATTGCCCCTTTTACTGTGTTGACGTTGACGTAAACGTCAATTATCAATGAAGCAGTCCTTCCAATTGACGCGCGCGTCGAGCGCGCGTCAATTGCCAGCCGCGTCGCTGGTCGATCCCGCCTTGCGGGGCCCTCGCCCTTCGCTGTGCGTCTTACTTGAACCCCACCCGGTCCAGCATCTGCTGCACCTTCACCTGGTTCGCGCCCACCGCGCCGATCGGGATCGTCTCGCTCTTGAACGTGCCGCCCGACATCGTGGTCAGCGCGGGGTTGTTGAACTGCACGCCTTTGGCGGCCGGCCATTCGTTGTTGCCGTTGGCGAAGTAGTTCTGTGCATCCGCGCTGGCCAGGTATTCCAGCAGCTTCACGGCGTTGGCGCGGTTCTTCGCGTTTTTCGCCACCGCACCGCCGGCGATGTTCAGGTGCGTGCCCCAGCTGCTCTGGTTCGGGAACACGACGCCCACGCGTTCGGCGATGGCGCGGTCGTCCGCATTGGCCGAGCGCATCAGGCGGGCAAAGTAGTAGCTGTTGGTCACGGCCACGGCGCATTCGCCGGAGGCGACGCCCTTGATCTGGTCGGTGTCGCCACCCTTCGGCGCGCGCGCCAGGTTGGCGACCACGCCCTTCAGCCATTCTTCGGTCCTGGCTTCGCCGAGGTGCTCGGTGACGGCACCGAACAGGCTCAGGTTGTAGGGGTGCGAGCCCGAGCGGATGCACAGCCGGCCCTTGTTCTCCGGCGCGGCCAGCTTCTCGTAGGTATCAACCTCGCTCTTGTGCACCTTCTGCTTGTCGTAGACGATGACGCGGGCCCGCGTCGAAAAGCCGAACCAGGCGGTGCCGCGATCGGCCGAGGGCCTGGACCGCAGGTTGGCCGGGATCGCGTCTTCCAGCAGCTTCGACTGGATCGGCTGGAACAAGCCGTCGGCCTCGCCGCGGTACAGCCGCGCCGCGTCAACCAGCAGGATCACGTCGGCGGGCGAGGCCGTGCCTTCGGCCTTCAGCCGGGCCACGATGCCGGCGTCGTCCGCGTCGACCCGGTTGATCCGGATGCCGGTGGTTTTCGTGAAATTGCCGTACAGCGCTTCATCTGTGGAATAGTGGCGGGCCGAGTACAGGTTGACCACCTGGTCCTGCGCCGTGGCGGAGGCGGCCAGCGCCAGCAGAGTGGCCGCAACGGCCACGGTTTTTTTCGACATGGATGTTCCTTCGACGGATGACAAGCGGCGCATGTTATGGGCCAAACGCGAATAATTCTTGATTCCCTTGCGACCCCTGGGTCCATCGCACCCCCTGGCGGGCGGCGGTCTTGGTGGCTGGCGCCCCTGATGGCGCTGGTCGCGCTACTGGCCGGCTGTGCCTTCGGCCCGCAGCAGCCCCCGCCTGCCATCCCCACCACGCCGCCCGTGGTCACGGCGCCGCTGCCCCCGGTCGTCAAGCGGCCGCCGCGTATCGGCCTGGCGCTGGGCGGCGGCGCGGCGCGGGGTTTTGCGCACGTGGGCGTGATCCAGGCGCTGGAGCAGGCTGGCATCCGGCCCGACCTGGTGGTGGGCACCTCGGCCGGCAGCCTGGTGGCGGCGCTGTACGCCAGCGGCAAGACCGGGGCGGCGCTGCAGCAGGCGGCGGAGGCCATGGACGAGGCCGCGCTGACCGACTGGACCATGCCGCTGCTCGGCCGCGGCATGCTGCGCGGCGACGCGCTCGCCCGCTACGTCAACGGGCTGGTGGCGGGCCGGCCGATCGAGGGCATGGCGCTGCCGCTGGGCATCGTGGCCACCGACCTGCACAGCGGGCAGGGCGTGCTGTTCCAGCGTGGCGATACGGGCACCGCGGTGCGGGCATCGAGTGCGGTGCCGGCCGTGTTCTACCCGGTCGGCATCGCGGGGCGCGAGTACGTCGACGGCGGCCTGGTGTCGCCGGTGCCGGTGCGCTACGCCCGCCAGATGGGCGCCGAGATCGTGATCGCCGTCGACATCTCCAGCGCGCCCGAAGGCAACCCGACCGGCGACACCTTGCAGATCCTGCTGCAGACCTTCGCGATCATGGGCAAGAGCATCAATGGCTATGAATTGCGCGAGGCCGACATCGTCGTGCGGCCGGCGCTGGCCGAGGTGAAGGGCGTCGATTTCGGGGCCCGCCGGCGGGTGATCGAGGCCGGGCGCACGGCCCTGCTGCAGGCGCTACCGCAGTTGCGCGCGCTGATCGATGCGCGCAGCCGCTGAGCGCGCGCGGCCATAAAAAAAGGCCCCGCCTGGAGGCGGAGCCTTGAAGGGATCCCTGAGTTCCGATGAACTCGAAAGGACCCGAGGAGACAACTCGCACAGGCCGCGCTGCCGCGGCCCGCAAAAAACTCGGCTCAACGCTTCTTCGAAGCGGTGGTGGCGGTCTTGCCGGCGCTGACGGCGGTGGCAGCGACAGCATTGAAGTTGGCTTCGGCCACGTCGGAGGCTTGCTTGACGGCCTTTTGCACCGACTCGAGGGCATTGGTGCCGGCAGCGACGGCGCTCTTGAACACGGCCACGGCGGTTTCGGAACCGGCGGGTGCGTTCTTGGCAGCGTTGTCGACGACCGACATGAACTTCTTCTGTGCTTCGGAAGCCTGGAATTCCATGGCCTTGCCGAGTTCGGCGCCGGTGCCCTGGGCGATCTCGTACAGGTGACGGCTGTAGGCAGCGGTCTTCTCGGCCAAAGGCTGGAGCATGCTGGCTTGCAGAGCCATCAGTTCCTGCGCGTCCTTCACGCTCAGCGCGGCTTGCGTGTGGTCGGCGGCTTCGGCCAGCGCGGCCTTGGAGGCGGTCACGTTGAGTTCCACCAGCTTTTCCACGCCTTCGAAGGCCTTGGTCGTCAGACCGAACAGGATGTCGAGGTTGGCTTTGTGGGAGGCCATGATTTGGTCAGCGGTCAGCATAAGAATCTCCAGAATGATTTGGGACGGTCAGAAAAGTATCTGCGCTGTGCACCAGCCTCTTGAGCCAGTTATGTTGCAGTGCAGCATGAATCGAATTATAGGGAGCGGCAATGCCTTTGCAAGAGCTTTTTGCTGCACCGCACCAAACTAGACGGCGGCCTCTAGATCGGCTGTGAATGGCCGGTGCTGCCCGGCCACCGCGCCGGTGCGAGGGCAGCGGCGCTGGCAGAATCGAACGATGCCCGCTACCCCAGCCGCCCGTGCGCAACCCCAGCCGCGCAGCCATTACAAGGTCTTTCGCAGCATTCCCACGCGCTGGGCCGACAACGATGCCTACGGCCACGTCAACAACGTCGTCTACTACAGCTGGTTCGACACGGCGGTGAACGCCTACCTGATCGAGCACGGCGCGCTCGACATCGAAGCCAGCGGCGGCATCGGCCTGGTGGTCGAGACCCAGTGCCAGTACTTTGCGCCGCTGGCTTTTCCGCAGACCGTCGAGGCCGGCATCCGGGTGGCGCGTCTGGGCGGCTCGAGCGTGCGTTACGAGATCGGGCTGTTCGCCGAACAGGCGCCGACGACGGCTGCACACGGCCACTTCGTGCATGTCTATGTCGACCGCCGATCCCGCCGGCCGATCGCGGTGCCGGACGCCGTGCGCGCCGTGCTGGAGCCGCTCACATGAACGCCGTCGACCAGGCCATTGCCGGCCGCCAGTCGGTGCGTGCGTTCCGGCCAGACCCGGTGCCTCGAGAGGTGCTGGAGCAGATCCTGGCCGTGGCGAGCCGGGCTCCGTCGGGCACCAACACGCAGCCCTGGCGGGTCTACGTGCTGCGTGGCGCCAGCCGTGATGGGCTGGTCGACAAGGTCCTGGCGGCGGGCGATGCCGCCAGGGCCGATCCAGCGCTGGCCGATACGTACCGGACCGAGTGGCGCTATTACCCAGAGCGATGGAAGAGCCCCTACATCGATCGCCGCCGGCAGAACGGCTGGGCGCTGTATGGCCTGCTGGGCATCGGCAAGGCCGACCGGGAGGCGATGCACGCACAGCACCAGCGCAACTTCCGTTTCTTCGACGCGCCGGTGGGTTTGATGTTCACGGTGGACCGCGAACTCGAACGCGGCTCGCTGCTGGACTACGGCATGTTCCTGCAAAGCATCATGGTTTCGGCGCGCGGCCACGGCCTTGCAACCTGCCCGCAGGCCGCCTGGAACAACTACGCGCGCATCGTGCTGCCCCACATCGGCGCCGGTGTTGACGAGATGCTGGTGTGCGGCATGGCGCTGGGTTATGCCGACACCGATGCAGTGGTCAACACACTCGAGACCCCGAGAGCCAGCCCGGACGAATTCACCCGCTGGCTGTGACGGCGCCGGGCCGCCCGAGCGCTATCGCCCCCCTCAAAGCCGTTCGGGTCGGCCGGAGACATCTCCGAACCGACCCGAACCGGCCTGCACTTGGCGCCGCTCGTGCGGCGGGTGTGGCTTACACGCCGAACTTCACCTTGGCGTCGTTGATGCACTTGTCCTTGGGCGCGCCCGAAAGGCTGTCGCAACGCTCCTTGGCGGCGCTGTACTCGGCGTCGCGCTTGTCGGCCGCGGCGTCCTTGCGGGCTTCGGCGACCTGTGCCGAGCGGTTGGCTGTGGAGGCGTCGCTGGTCTTCTGCACCTTGGCCTGGCCCAGCGCCGTGACGTGCGCAGCCTTGGCGTCCTTCACGCAGACGTCCTTGGCGTTGCCGGCCAGGTCATCGCACTTTTCCTTGGCGGTGTCATAGGTTGCGTCGGCCTTGGCCTCCGTCACCTTGGCCCGCGACTTGTCCGTGGGCTTGTATTGCGCTTCCAGTTCGGCCTTGGCGACCTTCTCGGCACCCTTGGCTTCCGAAATGCAGATGTCCTTGGCGTTGCCGCTCATGCCGCTGCAGCGTTCTTTCTGCACCTTGTAGTCGGCTTCGATGCGGTCCTTGCCGGCCTTGTACTCGTCCTTGGTCATGGCGCCGGCATGGGTCGCCCATGCGCACGACAGCGCGATGCACAGGACGGCGAGGGGTTGCTTGATGTGATGGTGGTTCATGGCAGTTTCCTTGGATGGTGAAGAGGGTGGGATGCGTTTGGGTGGTGGCCGCTCAGGACTTCTCGAAGAAGAAGCTCGGGTTCTCCTTTTCCCAAGCCTGCACCTGGTCGTGCGCCACCTCGCGGGTGATGCCATGGCGCTCCTGGATGCGGCCGAGCAGCTGTTCGCGGCGTCCTTCGATCACGTCGAGGTCGTCGTTGGTCAGCTTGCCCCACTGTTCCTGGACCTTGCCCTTGAACTGTTTCCAGTTGCCTTCAACGCTGTCTTTGTTCATTGCTGTTCTCCTTTGAATTGAACCCGTCTGCAGGTGGCTGGTAGGAAGCCTCCGCTCTGTGCAGAACGTGGAACTGACTGTAGGCAGCGCGTTGAAGCCCAGCGGTAGGACGCGCCGTTTACCGGGCGTAGGTGGGTGCCGACACCCCGTGCAGCCGCCAAAAAAAACGGGCCCGAAGGCCCGTCGTTGGGTGTGTGTGGGCTCAGGGCTTGAACGTGTCGCCGAGCACGACGCCTTCGCGTCGCGGATCGGCGCCGCCCTGCAGCACATTGCTGCCGTTGCGCTGCGTGACGAGGATGGTGCTGATGCCGCTCGACTGCGCCGAGGTCGACACCGTGTGGCCGAGCGCGCGCAGCCCGCTGACCAGCGGGTCGTCGTTGCCGTTGTTCGCGGTGTTGACGTTCGGGTGTTCGCCGCCCACCGACGTCGTCACGCTGTTGCTGGCGCCGAAGTCGACCATCGACGTGGCCTGCTGCGCGTCCAGGCCCCAGTCCAGCGCGCCGACCAGGGTCTTCGCCACGTACTGGATGATGGTGCTGCCGCCCGGCGAGCCCGTGCCCATCACGAAGTCGCCCATCGAACCATCAGCCGCCTTGCGGAACACCAGGGTCGGCGCCATCGAGCTGCGCGGCCGCTTGCCGGCCTGCACCTTGTTGGCGATCTGCAGCCCGGCCGCGTCGGTGGGTGCGGCATTGAAGTCGGTCAGCTGGTTGTTCAGGATGAAGCCCTGCGTCATGTGGTACGAACCCATGTTCGACTCGACGGTGGTGGTCATCGAGACCACGTTGCCCTGCTTGTCGACGATGGTGAAGTGGGTCGTGCCCGCTTCGTTCACCAGGCTCACGCCCAGCTCGTTCGTGCCCAGCACCCCGGGCTTGGCCGTGCCCATGCTCTTGGTCAGGCTGACCAGCTTGGCGCGGCTGGCCAGGTAGGGCTTGTTCAGCATCGTGTTCCAGTTGCCGCCGGGCAGGGCCACGAAGTCGGTGTCGGCGATGTACTTGTCGCGGTCGGCGTAGGCCAGCCGGCCGGCCTCGCTGACCAGGTGCACGCCCAGCACGGTCGGCTTGCCGCCATACAGGTCGATCGCGGTCGGCTTGTACGGCGCCATGTCGAAGTTCTCCAGCACACCCATGATCTGGGCCACCGTGATGCCGCCGGACGACGGTGGCGGCATGCCGCAGATCCAGTAGCTGCGGTAGGTGGTGCACACCGGCTCGCGCACCTTGGCCTGGTAGTTCGCCAGGTCGCTCATCTCGGTCAGCCCCGGCGTGATGGCCACGGCCGGGGTGCCGCCGCTCGTGACCTTGATCTTGTTGACGATGCCTTGTGCGATCGGCCCGGTATAGAGTGCGTTCGCCCCCTGGTTGGCCAAGGTGGTGAGCGTGGTGGCGTAGTCGGGGTTCTTCTGCAGCGTGCCCAGGGCCTTCGGTGTGCCGTCGGCATTGAAGAAGTAGGCTGTCGCCTCGGGGTCGCGCTTCAGGTTGTTGGCATCCGACACGATCGCGTTGGCCATGCGCCCGCTGATCTGGAAGCCGTTGGTGGCCAGCGTGATCGCCGGCTGCAGCAGGTCCTTCCAGGGCAGCTTGCCGTTCTGCTGGTAGGCCAGGTCGAGCATGCGCACCGCGCCCGGCGTCCCGATCGAGCGGCCGCTGGCGCGCGCACCGCCAGGCTGGGGCAGGGTGCGGTCGGCATCGCTGACCCAGCGCAGGTAGTTCTCGGTCGCCGCCGCCGGCGCGGTCTCGCGGCCGTCGTACGAACGCACGGTCTTGGTGGCCGCGTTGTAGTGCAGCATGAAGGCGCCGCCGCCGAGGCCCGACGACTGCGGCTCCACCAGGCCCAGCACCATCTGCACCGCCACGGCGGCGTCGACGGCGCTGCCGCCCTGCTTGAGGATGTCGCAGCCAGCCTTCGAGGCCAGCGGGTTGGCGGTCGACACCATGTAGCTGCGCGCGTGCACCGCTGCCTTGCCCAGCCTGAAGCCGGACGCTGGCTCGGGCGCGGCGGGGTCGCCTGCGGCACCCGAGCCCACGACGACCGAGCCGGTGTCGGTGACCACGGCGCAGGCGTTCGCGCTGTCGTCGTCGTCGTTGTTGCAGCCGGCAAGCGCCAGCGACGTCGCGATCAGGGTGACGGCGCAGGTCCAGCGGACCGGTCGTGACGTCAGGTCGGACGTGGGGTAGTTGATTGTCTCAGTGGGCATCCATGTTCTCCTCGTTGCGTGCGATGCCGCCCGGACGGACGGCGCTATAAAGCTTACGCGCTTGGCCCATCGCTGCGTCCCCGGGTCTGCCCCCATGACGGGCGCGGCGCGGCGGCGCACAAGCCCTGCGACAATGGGCGAACGCAGCCTTCCATCCCGTCGTTCCGTGCGGAGACACGGCGCCGCCCGCGGCGCCCCGAGACCATGATCCTGACCAGTCTTCTCGATACCGATCTTTACAAGTTCACGATGATGCAGGTGGTGCTGCACCAGTTTCCGGGTGCGCAGGTCGAGTACAAGTTCAAGTGCCGCAATCCGGGCGTCGCGCTGGCCCCCTATGTCAACGAGATCCGGGAAGAGATTCGCGGCCTGTGCAGCCTGCACTTCCACGACGCCGAGCTGGCCTACCTGCGCTCGCTGCGGTTCATCAAGAGCGACTTCGTCGACTTCCTCGGGTTGTTCCGGCTCAACGAGAAATACATCACCGTCACGCCCCTGCCGTCGGGCGAGATCGACATCGCGATCCGCGGCCCCTGGCTGCACACGATCCTGTTCGAGATCCCGGTGCTGGCGATCGTCAACGAGGTGTATTTCCGGCATCAGGCCAAGGCCGACCTGGCGCGTGGCCGCGCCCGCCTGTCGACCAAGATGGGCCAGTTGCAGGCCGAAGGCCTGGCCGAACTGAAGATCGCCGACTACGGCACGCGCCGCCGCTTCAGCAAGGCCTGGCACGAGGAGGTGCTGCGCACGCTGGGCGAGCAGCTCGGCGCCGGCCCGACCGGCCAGTTCGCCGGCACCAGCAACGTGCTGTTCGCGATGAAGCTCGGCTACACGCCGCTGGGCACCGTGGCGCACGAGTACCTGCAGGCCTGCCAGGCGCTGGGCCCGAGGCTGCGCGACAGCCAGGTGTTCGCATTCGACTCCTGGGCCAAGGAATACCGCGGTGACCTGGGCATCGCGCTGTCCGACGTCTACGGCATCAACGCCTTCCTGCGCGACTTCGACCTGTACTTCTGCAAGCTGTTCGACGGCGCGCGCCACGACAGCGGTGACCCGTTCAAGTGGGGCGAGCGCCTGATCGAGCACTACCGCAAGAACCGGGTCGACCCGCGCACCAAGACGCTGATCTTCAGCGACGGACTGACCGTACCGCGCACGATCGAGCTGTACCAGCAGTTCCGCGGGCGCTGCCAGCTGGCCTTCGGCATCGGCACCAATCTCACCAACGACCTGGGTGATCCGCCCGAGCACGTGCCGCTGCAGATCGTCATCAAGATGGTGCGTTGCAACGGCCAGCCGGTTGCCAAGCTATCGGACACCCCCTCAAAGAACATGTGCGACGACGAGAAGTACCTGGCCTACCTGCGCCAGGTGTTCGAGATCGAACCGGCTCGCTGAGCCATGGTGGTCCGCAACCTGTATCGGCTGAGCCTGTCGGCGGGACTGGCGTTGCCGGGTCTCGCATTTGCCGCCGACGTCGATGGTGGGCAACTGAGCGCCTGGTGGAGTTTGCCGTTCGCCGGCATGCTGCTGTCGATCGCACTCGGCCCGCTGTGGATCCCCCACGTCTGGCACCACCACTACGGCAAGATCGCCGCGGGCTGGACAGCGGCGTTCTTGCTGCCGTTCGCGGCGGTCTTTGGCGTGGGCATGGCGGGCAGCAGCGTGGTGCATGCGCTGGTGGCCGAGTACATCCCCTTCATCGTGCTGCTGACGGCGCTCTACACCACGGCCGGCGGCATCTACATCCGCGGCAACCTGCATGGCGGCCCGGGGCTCAACACCGCCCTGCTGGCCATCGGCGCGGTGCTGGCCAGCTTCATGGGGACGACCGGCGCGTCGATGCTGATGATCCGGCCGCTGCTGCGGGCCAACGACAACCGGCCGCAGCGCGCCCACATCGTGGTGTTCTTCATCTTCATCGTGTCCAACGCCGCAGGCTCCTTGACGCCGTTGGGCGACCCGCCGCTGTTCCTCGGCTTCCTGCAGGGGGTCGACTTCTTCTGGACGGTGCAGCACATCTTTCCCGAAACGCTGTTCGTGGTCGGCTGCCTGCTGGCCCTGTTCTATGTGCTGGACCTCTGGCACTACCGGCGTGAAGGCGTCCTGCCGGCCGACCCCACGCCCGACACGCACCGCGTAGGTTTCGATGGCGCAGTCAACTTCGCGCTGCTCGGTGGCGTGATCGGCCTGGTGCTGCTCAGCGGCTTCTGGAAGCCGGGCATCGCCTTCGACGTGGCGGGCACGCCGGTCGCGCTGCAATCTCTGGTGCGTGATGTGGGCCTGGTCGCGATCACGCTGCTGTCGCTCTGGCTCACGGCGGCGCAGGTGCATCGCGACAACCAGTTCACCTGGGGTCCGATGGTCGAGGTCGCCAAGCTGTTCGCCGGCATCTTCCTCACGATCGTGCCGGTGATCGCGATGTTGCGTGCCGGCATGCAAGGGCCATTCGCCAGCGTGATCGCGGCGGTCACCCGGCCCGACGGCCAGCCCGACCCGGCGATGTACTTCTGGGCCACCGGGCTGCTGAGTTCATTCCTGGACAACGCGCCCACCTATCTGGTGTTCTTCAACACCGCCGGAGGGGACGCGCAACAGCTGATGACCAGCCTCGCGCCCACGCTTGCGGCGATCTCGGCCGGGGCGGTGTTCATGGGCGCCAACTCGTACATCGGCAACGCGCCCAACCTGATGGTGAAGGCCATCGCCGAGGACCGCGGCGTCGCCATGCCCAGCTTCTTCGGCTACATGGGCTGGTCGCTGACCATCCTGGTACCGCTCTTCGTCGTCACCACCTTCATCTGGTTCCGTTGATCCATCCGATCATGACTCCACCCCGACCCAGCATCCTCGTCACCCGTGCCGTGTTCCCCGAAGTCCTGGCACGCCTGCAACAACATTTCGACGTGGCCAGCAACCAGGCCGACACCGTCTGGACCCGTGACGAGCTGATCGCGCGGCTGCGCGGTCGCCAAGGCGTGTTCACCACCGCCAGCGAGCGCATCGACGCGGACCTGCTCGCGTCATGCCCCGACCTGAAGATCTGCGCCAACATGGCGGTCGGCTACAACAACTTCGACCTCGACACGATGACGGCCCGGGGCGTGCTCGCGACCAACGCGCCCGACGTGCTGACCGAGACCACGGCCGACTTCGGCTTCGCGCTGCTGATGGCCACGGCGCGGCGCATCGCCGAGAGCGAACATTTCCTGCGCGCGGGCCGGTGGACCAAATGGTCCTACGACCTGTTCGCCGGCAGCGATATCCATGGCGCCACGCTCGGCATCATCGGCATGGGCCGCATCGGCCAGGGCATCGCCCGGCGCGGCGCGCATGGCTTCGGCATGCAGGTCATCTACCACAACCGATCGCGGCTCGACGCGGCCACCGAAGTCGATTGCAAGGCCCGCTATGTCGACAAGCAGTCGCTGCTGCGCGAGGCCGACCACGTGGTGCTGGTCGTGCCGTACTCGGCGGCTTCGCACCACACCATCGGCGCGGCTGAGCTGGCACTGATGAAGCCCACCGCCACGCTTGTCAACATCGCGCGTGGCGGCATCGTCGACGACGCTGCGCTGGCGCAGGCGCTGCGCGAGCGGCGCATCGCCGCCGCCGGGCTCGACGTCTTCGAGGGCGAACCCCAGGTTCACCCCGATTTGCTCACCGTGCCCAACGTGGTGCTGACGCCGCACATCGCCAGCGCCAGCATCCCGACGCGCCTGGCCATGGCCAACCTGGCCGCCGACAACCTGATCGTCTACCTGACGACGGGCAAGGCGTTGACTCCGCTGAACCCGGCCGTGCTGGGCCAGCCGTAGGAGCCTGGTGCCTCAGATGGACCCGACCGTCTGGTGGAGTGCCGCCGCGGTTGCGCTGGCCCTGTGCAACACGCTGCTGCTGGTGTGGTTGCTGCTGCGCCGGCCGGCGGCGACGGCGGACGAAGACGCGCAGGCGCCGTTGCTCGCGGCGCTGCGCGAAGGCAACGAGCGGCTGGAGCGCGAACTGCGCCGCGAGGTCGGCGACAGCGCGCGCGCGGCGCGCCAGGAACTCGCCGCCAGCATCGCGGCGTTCCAGCTCGGCGTGGTGCAGCAGGCCAACGAGGCCGTGCGCACGCAGAACGCGCAGCTCGATGCGTTCGCGCAGCAGCTGACGCTGCTGCAGAAAAGCGTATCCGACACGCTGAGTTCGCAGCTGCAGGGCTTGAGCGAATCGAACGCGCGCCGCCTGGGCGAGGTGCGTGCCACGCTCGAGGCGCAACTGCTGCAGCTGCAGCAGTCCAATGCCGCGCGGCTCGACGAGATGCGCCGCACCGTCGACGAGAAGCTGCAGACCACGCTGGAGACCCGGCTGGGCGAGAGTTTCAAGCAGGTGGCCGACCGGCTGGAGCAGGTGCACAAGGGCCTGGGCGAGATGCAGTCGCTGGCCAGTGGCGTCGGTGAACTGCAGCGCGTGCTGACCAATGTGAAGACGCGCGGCATCTTCGGCGAGGTGCAGCTCGAGGCGCTGCTCGAACAGGTGCTCACGCCCGAGCAATACGGTCGCCAGGTCGAGACGCGGCCGCGCAGCGGCCAGCGGGTCGACTTCGCGGTGCGTTTCCCGGGCCGCAGCGCGGACGGTGCGCCGGTCTGGTTGCCGATCGACGCGAAGTTTCCGCGCGACGACTACGAGCGCCTGCTCGACGCGCACGAACGCGCCGATGCGGCGGGCGTCGAGACCGCCGGCAAGGCGCTCGAGACGCGCATTCGCGCCGAGGCGCGGTCGATCGCCGAAAGCTACCTGTCGCCGCCGCACACCACCGATTTCGCGGTGCTGTTCCTGCCGATCGAAAGCCTCTATGCCGAGGTGCTGCGCCGCCCCGGCCTGATGGACAGCCTGCAGCGCGACTGGCGCGTGACCCTGGCCGGCCCGACCACACTGCTGGCCGTGCTCAACAGCCTGCAGATGGGCTTTCGCACGCTGGCGCTGGAGCAGCAGGCGTCCGAGGTGTGGAAGGTGCTGGGCGCGGTGAAGACCGAGTTCGAACGCTACGGCGAGTGGGTCGCGCGCATCCGCGAGCAGGTGCACAAGGCATCCGACACGCTCGACAAGGCCGACATGCGGACACGGCAGATGCGGCGTGCGTTGAAGGTGGTCGAGGCGTTGCCTGACGCACAGGCGCAGGCGCTGCTGCCGCTGACCGACGACGCGCCCGATGGCCAGGAGGAACCCGGCCCATGAAGCGCAGCGAACTCTCCCGTCTCGTCGCCGGCCAGATCTGCGTGCATGCCTGCATGGCCGGCACCCGCCTGGCCGCGCCGCTGATGGCGCTGTGGTACGGCTACAGCGAGCTGGCGGTCGGCGCGCTGCTGGCCTTGTTCGCGTTGACGCAGGTGTTCCTGGCGCTCCCGGCGGGGCGGTATGCCGACCGCCACGGACTGCGGCGCCCGATGGTGTTCTGCGTGGTCGCCGCATCGGGCGGCGCCGGGCTGGCTTTCCTGTTCCCGCTGTTCCCCGTGCTCTGCATCGCCGCGCTGCTGACCGGCGGCGCCACCGGCACCGCGTCGATCGTGCTGCAGCGCCACGTCGGCCGTGCCGCCGAAGGGGCGACGCAGCTGAAGCAGGTGTTCAGCTGGCTCGCCACCGGCCCGGCGGTGGCCAACTTCATCGGCCCGTTCTGTGCCGGCATGATGATCGACCATGCAGGCCGGACGCCGGGCGACCTGCCCGGCTACCGTGCCGCGTTCGCGCTGATGGCGCTGCTGCCGCTGGCCACCTGGTTCTTCGTGCGCAACGCCCGTGAGCTGCCGTCGCTGGTGCCGCCGCCCGGCACCGCGCGGCCGAAGGTCTGGGACCTGTTCCACGATCCGATGATGCGCCGGCTGATGCTGGTCAACTGGTTCATGTCGTCGTGCTGGGACGTGCACACCTTCGTCGTGCCGGTGCTCGGCCACCAGCGCGGGCTGAGCGCTTCGGTGATCGGCACGATCCTCGGCTCGTTTGCGGTGGCTGCAGCGCTGGTGCGGGTGGTCATGCCGCTGCTGGCTGCACGGCTGCGCGAGTGGGCGGTGATCGCAGGCGCCATGCTGTCGACCGCGGCGCTGTTCTCGGTGTATCCATTGATGCCGTCGGCGCTGACGATGGGCCTGTGTTCGGTCATGCTGGGCCTGGTGCTGGGCTCGGTGCAGCCGATGGTGATGAGCACGCTGCACCAGATCACGCCTGAACACCGGCATGGCGAGGCGCTGGGGCTGCGGCTGATGACGATCAACGCGTCGAGCGTCGCGATGCCGATGCTGTTCGGCGCCGCTGGCGCGGTGATCGGCGTGTCCGGCCTGTTCTGGATCGTCGGCGCGGTGGTCGGCACGGGTTCGCGCGCGGCCTGGCAGTTGCGCCACGCGCTGCCGCCACAGCAGCGCGACGGCGTGGGCTGAGAAGCCGATCCGGGCCGGCTCCATCTCCCGGTCGACCTGCAGGCGCAGCACCGCGGCACCAGGCGCCGCCACGCGCTTAAGCCGGCGTTAATGCATCCGATGCACCATCGCGCTCCGACGCCCGTCATCCCGACGGAAAGTCCAAGGAGTGTGAATGTTGATGGCCTGCTGTTCCCGAGATCCAGCACCCGCGCCCGCGATGTGCGAGGCGCCCGCCGGCGATGTGCCTCGCCTCACGGTCCACGCGGTCGGCGATGCCGAGCGTGCCGCAGTAGAAGACTTCATCCGCCGCGTCTATGCCGAACGTTTCGGCGCCCAGGTGCAGGCCTTTGCGCCGACGCTGGTGTGCCTGCGCGATGCGAGCGGCATCGTCGCTGCGGCGGGTTATCGGCCGGCGGCCGGTTCGCCGTTGTTCCTGGAGCGGTATCTGGCGGCGCCGATCGAAGCCTTGCTCGAGTCGCAGGCCGGCCTGCGTCCCGAGCGCGCCAGCATCGTCGAAGTGGGGCATCTTGCCGCCGTGCGGGCAGGGGAGGGGCGGCGCCTGATCGCGCTGCTCGGGCCGCACCTGGCGGAGCAGGGCTTCTCGTGGGTGGTCAGCACGCTGACGCAGGAGCTGCGGCGCCTGTTCCTGCGACTGGGCGTGACGCCGCTGGCGCTTGGCGTTGCCGACCCTGTGTTGCTCGGCAGCGATGCCGTTCACTGGGGTCGTTATTACGACCATCGTCCGGTGGTGCTGGCCGGTCAGTTGCAGCAGGCGCTGCGCTCGCTGCACGATCGGGCGCGCGCGGCAGGGAGACAGCGATGAGCATGTCGAGCGCAGTGTCCTCCGTGCCCTTGGCGGGCGCCGAGTCGTTCGGATCTTCGGCGGTGGTGGAAGATGGCCAGCGCTCCTGGAGCCGCAATGCAGTGCGCGAGCAGGCATTGGCCCTGGCGACGCAACTGGACGCGCAGGCGACCCGCGTGCTGGCGACGCTGCTCGACAACTCCGTTGCCTGGGTTGTGGCCGATCTCGCCGCCCTGCATGCGAGCGTGGTGCACGTGCCCCTGCCGGCCTTTTTCACGCCAGAGCAGATCGGGCACGCACTCGGCGCGGCCGGCGTGGACACGGTGTTGACGCTGCCCGCCGTGGCGGCTGGCTGGCCGCAAGCGCCGGCTGTGCCCTGCGAAGTGGCGGGCCAGTCGCTGGTGATGCTGCGGCTGCCGGCGGCCGCCGCGGCGCTGCCGGCCGACACCGTCAAGATCACGTTCACGTCCGGTACCACGGGCACGCCGAAAGGCGTGTGCCTGAGCGGCGAGGCCATGCGCAATGTGGCCCTCGGCCTCGTCCAGGCGATGGAGCCGCTGGACATCCAGCGCCACTTGTGCGCGCTGCCGTTTGCCGTGCTGCTGGAGAACATCGCCGGCCTGATGGCTCCGCTCGCCCGTGGCGCCACCTGCGTCGTGCTGCCGCTGCAGCAGCTCGGGTTGACAGGATCCTCCAGCTTCGAGGTGGCGCGTTTCCACGCCGTGGTCGAAGAGCAGCAGCCGCACAGCATCATCCTGCTGCCGCAGATGCTGCGCGCCTGGGTCGGCTTTCTGATGCAGACCGGAAAGCGCGCGCCTGCTTCGCTGAAGATGGTGGCCGTGGGCGGCGCGGCCGTCGGTGCGCCGTTGCTGGCGGCGGCGCGGGCGCTGGGCATTCCTGCCTACGAAGGCTATGGCCTGTCCGAAGGGGCTTCGGTGCAGACGCTGAATCTCCCCGGCGCGGACCGGCCCGGCAGTGCCGGTCGGGCCCTGCCGCACGCCGCGCTGCGCATCGCCCCCGATGGCGAGATCGAAGTGTCGGGCAGCCTGTTCTGCGGCTACATCGGCGCAGACGCTCTGGCACCGCCATGGTGGCCCACCGGTGACCTCGGGTCCATCGACGCCGAAGGCTTTGTGCATGTTGCGGGTCGCAAGAAGAACGTGCTGATCACCTCGTTCGGGCGCAACGTGTCACCTGAGTGGGTCGAGACGGCGCTGCAGAGCGGCAATGCCGTGGCGCATGCGGTCGTGTTTGGCGACGGTCAGCCCGCGCTGTGCGCGGTGTTGTGGCCGCTGCACCCGGGCGTGGACGACCGGGCGCTGCAAGGCGCTGTCGATGCCGCCAACGCCAGTCTGCCGGATTACGCCCGTGTCACGCGCTGGCTGCGTGCACGGCTGCCTTTCACCGCGGAGGCCGGCATGGCGACCGCCAACGGGCGCCCACGACGCCATGCGGTGCTGCAGCAGCACGCCGATGTGCTGGCCCCGACCTCACCTTTCGCATCATGAACAGGAATCTTCCATGAGTTTTCACGCGCAATTGCTCGATCAGACCGCCGTGGCCCGTGCCGGGCTTCTGGGCACACCCATCATCCAGGGCTGCCTGCGCGGCGAGGTGTCGCTGCCCAGCTATCTGGCCTTCCTGACGGAGGCCTACCACCACGTGCGCCATACCGTGCCCTTGCTGCGTGCCTGCAAGGCGGCCCTGCCCGCGCACCAGGCCTGGTTGCGCGAGCCGCTGGACGAATACATCGAGGAAGAGCAGGGCCATGACGCATGGATCCTCGACGACATCCAGGCCTGCGGGGCCGACGCCAACGCCGTCCGGCATGGCGCACCGGGCCACGCAACGGAAGTCATGGTGGCCTACGCCTACGACACGATCGCCCGGCGCAATCCGCTGGGGTTCTTCGGCATGGTCCATGTGCTGGAGGGCACCAGCGTCTCGCTGGCGTTGATGGCGGCCGAGCAGATCCAGAAGCCGCTGCAGCTGCCCGATGCCGCTTTCAGCTACCTGCGTTCACACGGCACGCTGGACCGTGAACACGTGGCGCACTTCGAGCTGTTGATGGACCGGATCGAGGACCCGGCGGACCAGGCCTACATCGTGCACGCGGCCCGCGCGTTCTTCCGGCTGTATGGCGATGTGTTTCGCGGCCTTCCGTTGCCGCAGCCGGCCGCGGCGACCGTGGGTGTCGCATGAAGGCGCCATCGGCCCGCATCGTGCTCACCGGTGCGACGGGAGGCATCGGCCAGGCTGCGGCAGAGACACTGCTGCGCGCCGGCGCATCGCTGATGCTGGTGGGGCGCTCGCCGGCGCGGCTGGCAACCGAAGCCAGGGACCTGGCCCATTGCGGCCACGATGCCGCAGCGCGGTTGTGCTGGCATGCGGCCGACCTGACCGACCCTCTCGCCATCGACGCCCTGGCGCAAGCCGCGGCAGCCTGGCGCTGCAACGTGCTGGTGCATGGCGCCGGCGTACCCAGCTTCGGCCCGCTCGAATCGCTGGCCTCCCCCGAGATGTCGCGTGTGCTGGCCACGAACCTGTTGGCGCCCATGCTGCTGACGCAGGCCTTGTTGCCCTACCTGCGCGGCTTGCCGCGTGCGCAGGTGGTGTTCGTGGGCTCGGTGCTCGGCCGTCTGGGCCTGCCCGGCTACAGCGTCTACAGCGCCAGCAAATTCGGCTTGCGCGGTTTCGCCGAAGCTCTGCGGCGCGAGCTGGGCGGCACCGGTATCAGCTTGCACTATCTGGGGCCGCGCAGCACGCGCACCGGCTTCAACAGCGAAGCGGTCGACGCCTACAACCTCGCGACGGCCACGGCGGTGGACCCGCCGGCCAAGGTGGCGCAGGCGCTGCTGCAGTTGCTCGAAGGCGAGGCCGCGGAGCGGTTCATCGGCTTCCCGGAGGCGTTGGCCGTGCGCCTCAACGGCTTGCAGCCGACGCTTCTCGACGGGGCTTTCGCCAAGCATCGGGCCAGCATGGCTGCCCCGCGATCGGCCGATCCACAAGTGGCCGCCCGGATCCACGACTCTTTCAACGCTCCCCGATGAGTACCGCCATGTCCAAACTGTCACCGTGTTCCTTTCTCCTGTCGCGCCGAGGCCTGTTGGCGATGGCCCTTGTCGGCGTTTCCCTGGCCGCGGCACTGCCGAAGGCGGCCCTGGCCGCACCCGCCGACGACGCGGTCGTCGAGTTGCAGCACGACTGGGAGGTGATCCGCTACCAGACGCCGGCGGCCGAGCGCGAGAAGCGCTTCGAGTCGCTGGCGGCCAAGGCCCACAAGGTCAGTGAGACCTATCCCGACCGCGCCGAGCCGCTGGTGTGGGAGGGCATCATCGTCAGTTCCTGGGCCGGCGAGAAGGGCGGCATCGGCGCATTGGGGCTGGTGAAGAAGGCCAAGGCCATGTACGAGGCGGCGATCCGGATCGACGGCAACGTGCTGGACGGATCGGCCTACAACAGCCTGGGCGTGCTGTACTACAAGGTGCCGGGCTGGCCGCTTGGCTTCGGCGACAAGGCCAAGGCGAAGGACATGCTCGACAAGGCACTGGCACTGAACCCGAAGGGCATCGATCCGAACTTCTTCTATGCCGAATATCTGCTGGAGACGAAGCAGCCAGACCAGGCGGTGGAGTATCTCGAACGCGCGCTGCAGGCGCCACCCCGACCGGGCCGCAACATCGCGGATGCGGGCCGCCGCGAGGAGGCTCGTGCACTGCTGGAGAAGACCAGGGCCAAGGCGAAGTAGGTCGGTCTCGGCCTCCGGCGATCAGGCCGCAGGCGACGCGAAGCGCACCGTGGCCTTGACGCCGGTGCCATCGTCGCCGGCAGCGAAGGTCACCCGCAGCCCATGCATTTCGGCGATGCGCTGGACGATGGAGATGCCCAGGCCGCTGCCGCTCTCCAGGTGACCGACGGACCGATAGAAACGTTCGCCCAGCCGGGCCCTGACTTCGTCGCTCAGCACCTCGCCCCCATTGGTCACATCGAGCTGGTCGTTGCCCAGCCGCAGCTTGACCGTTGAGTCCGCAGGCGCATAACGCACCGCGTTGTCCAGCAGGTTGCGCAGCAGCACCGTCAACAGGTATTCGTCGCCCAGCAAGGGCATCGGATGCGTCCCCTCGGGGGGCCATTCGCAGTCGAGTTCGATGCGCCGGCGGTCGGACAACGCCAGGCAATCGTTCACCGCGTTCTCCACCACGACCGGCCATCGGATCTCTTCCGAGAGCGTGGGCGCCGTGGCCGACTCGACGCGCGACAGCGCAAGCATCTGCGTCACCAGCCGCTCCATGCGATTGAAGCCTGTGCTGAGCTTGCGTTCCGCCTGCTGGCGCTCGGCTTCATTGGTAGCGCCGCGCACGACATCCCATTGCAGGCGCAGCACCGCCAGCGGCGTGCGCAGCTCGTGCGCCGCGTCCGCGGTGAAACGGCGTTCGCGCAGCAGCATGTCCTCGATGCGGGCGAACAGGCCGTTCATCGCGGCGACCATCGGCTTGAGTTCGGCCGGCACGCGCTCTTCGGCCACCGGCAGCAGATCGTCGGCCTTGCGGCCGTGCAGGTCCACCGTCAACTGGTGGACCGGTGCAAGGGCACGCCGGACCGCCCACGCCATCAGGACCAGCAGCACCGGCAGCACCAGCAACCAGGGAACGACCTGGCTGGCCGTGAGGCCCAGCACCAGCTCCTGCCGTTCGTACGCGCGTTGCCCGGCGGCGACCAGCCGCTCTCCGTTGAACGAATGCAGGTAGTACACGCGCCAGGCCTTGCCCCCGATCTCCTGGTCCAGGAAGCCGCTGCTGTCTGGACGGAACGGAAGGGTTCCACCTTCCCGATCCGACACGATCAGACGGCCTTTCTCGTCCCAGACGGCGATGGCCAGGTCCCGTACATCCCCGTCGCCCGACTCTGCGGTCCCACTGGCGGGCGGTGGCGGCAGCGCCACCGTGGTGCTGCCGTTGTTGCTGAAAGCCAGCGTCGACTGCACCTGTCGCGCCAGCTTGATCAACTCGGTGTCGAACAGTTCGTTGACCTTGTCGCGTGCCCGGTCGACCGACACGAAGAGTGCCACCGCCCAGACCAGCGGCGCGCACGCCAGCAGGTACCACATCAAGCGCCGCTGCAAGCTCACAGGTGCACCTTTGGCGTGGACATCATGGCTTTTCGTCCGTATCGGGGGGGCCCAGCGCGTAGCCGACACCGCGCACGGTGCGCACGATCCCGGGATGGATCTTGCGGCGCAGGTGGTGGATGTGCACTTCCAGCGCATTGCTTTCGGGCTCGCCGCCGCTCCAGTCGTAGAGCTTTTCCTGCAGATGCGCCTTCGACAGCACGCGTTGCGGGTCGGTCAGCAGCGCTTCGAGCAGTGCCAGTTCGCGCGCGGTGAGCTCCACCGGTGCATCGTGCCAGCGCACGAGCTTGGTGGCGGGTTCGTAGGCGAGGGAGCCGTGGATCCAGGTCGGCTGTGCGCGGCCCGAGGCGCGGCGCATCAGTGCACGCAGGCGGGCTGCCAGCTCGTCCACGCTGATGGGTTTGACCAGGTAGTCGTCGGCCCCGGCATCGAGCCCGGCAATGCGTTGTTCGACACCGTCGCGCGCCGTGAGGATCAGCAGCGGCAGCTTGACGCCGGTGCCGCGCCAGCGCTGCAGCCACACCATGCCTTCGCCGCCCGGCAGGCCGAGATCGAGCACGGCGGCGTCGTAAGGCGAGCCGGCCAGTGCGGCATCGGCTTCGCCCCCCGTCGTGAACCAGTCCACCACGTGGCCTTGCTGGCGCATGCCCGTGGCCAGCGCATCGCCGAGCAGGGCGTCGTCCTCGACGATCAGCAGTCGCATCGGCCCCCCGTGCGGCGGCGCTGTGGCAGGCCTGTCATGCGGCGACCCCGAACAGCCGCCCGACTGCCCAGGTCGCGGCCATGGCCAGGCCACCCCAGACCGTGATGCGCCAGGCCGCGGGCCAGACCGGTGCGCCGCCCACGCGTGCCGACAGGATGCCGAGCAGTGCGGAGACCAGCAGCGACGAGGCGATGACCAGGCCCTCCAGGGCGTTCCGGGGCGCGAGCAGCGCCGCCAGCAACGGCAGTGCCGCGCCGACGGCGAAGCTGGCCGCCGACGCCAGCGCCGCCTGTAGCGGGCGCGCCGCGAGCTGCTCCGATATCCCGAGTTCGTCGCGGGCATGGGCGCCCAGTGCATCGTGCGCCATCAACTGGCTGGCGACTTCCGTCGCCAGGGCAGGGGACAAGCCGCGGCCGACATAGATGGCGGCGAGTTCGCGGTGCTCGGCCGGATCGTCGGCTTCGAGCTCGGCGCGCTCTCGGCGCAGGTCGGCCTGTTCGGTGTCGGCCTGCGCATGGACGGAGACGTATTCGCCCGCGGCCATCGACATGGCGCCGGCCACCAGCCCTGCCACGCCGGCCACCAGAATGCCGGCCTGCGTGCCGTTGGCCGCGGCCACGCCCAGTACCAGGCTGGCCGTGGACACGATGCCGTCGTTGGCACCGAGAACCGCCGCACGCAGCCATCCGACATGGGCCGTGCGGTGCGTTTC
The DNA here is from genome assembly GCA_965279475.1 of Pseudorhodoferax sp. GTDB lineage: Bacteria > Pseudomonadota > Gammaproteobacteria > Burkholderiales > Burkholderiaceae_C > Pseudorhodoferax. The sequence continues at coordinate 2,870,338 of CBDIIA010000003.1, read as the reverse complement.
ACGGTGGCGTGGGCGGGGTTTCATCCAGGGTTCAGCGCGTGGGAGGCCAACATCGGCCGATTGTCACGTCATACCGATGAAGGGATGCTTAAGCGGGCGGGCAGCGGCGTCCGTAAGGTGCCTTCTCACAATTTGTAGAAATCCTTGACCGCCGTCCAGGCATCTTCCGGCGTGTCGACATAGTTGAACAATTTCAGATCGCCCGGGGAGATGGCGCCTTCATCGATCAGTACGTCGAGATTCAGCAGGCGCTTCCAGTACTCGGAGCCGAACAGGATGATCGGCACCGGTTTCGCCTTGCCGGTCTGCACCAGCGTCACCACCTCGAACAGTTCGTCCAGCGTGCCGAAGCCACCCGGGAACGCGACCAGCGCTTTGGCCCGCATCATGAAATGCATCTTGCGCAGCGCGAAGTAGTGGAACTTGAAGTTGAGGCTGGGCGACACATACGGGTTGCCGCTCTGCTCGTGCGGCAGCGCGATGTTGAGCCCGACGGTCAGCGCGCCCATCTCGTGCGCGCCGCGGTTGGCCGCCTCCATGATGCCGGGGCCGCCGCCGGTGCAGATGTACAGCCGCTCTTCGGGTGTGCGGTCGGCGCTGTAGCTGGCCACCAGCCGGCCGAACAGGCGGGCCTGGTCGTAGTAGCCGGCGTTGCGGGTGCGGCGCTCGGCGGTGCGCAAGGCCTCGGCATCGCCGCTGGCGCGGGCCGCTGCCAGTTCGTGGGCCGCCTGTTCCGGCGCCGGGAAGCGGGCGCTGCCGAACACGACGATGGTGTTCTCGATGCCCAGCTCTCGCTGCTCGAGATCGGGCTTCAGCATTTCCAGCTGGAACCGGATGCCGCGCGTTTCGCGTCGCAGCAGGAACTCGGGATCGGCGAAGGCCAGCCGGTAGGCGTCCGCCTGCAGGGGTTCGCCATCGTTCGAGAGGGCCTGCAGTTCGGCCCAGGTGTCGGCAATGGTGCGCTTGCTCAGTACGTCGGTATTTTCCATGGGTTGGATTGTCTTCTCAAAACGTGACGCTTCGCTGGGGCCGCGGAGCATGCAAGCTGGCTGGCCGCCGTGCCCTTGTCCTACGCGTGCTTCGGCAGCAGCCGACAGCCTGCGCGCGGCCGACCTTGCATAGTGAGCGCAGGTGATCGGCAGGCCTTTCCGGCCTTTGTCGATGGCCAACGTCCAACCCCATTGAAGGAGATCAACATGACCACCATTGAAACACCTACCCGCACCGGTCTGTGGACCGTGCGCACCGCCGGTGCCCTGTCCGCAGTGGCACTGGTGATGGGCCTCGTCGGCTGCGGCAAGACGGACGACGGCCGCACCGTGGGCCAGAAGCTGGACTCCGCGGTCGAGAAGACCGAGCAGGCCGCCACCAACGCCAAGAACGAGACCAAGGATGCGATGGCATCCGCCGAAGCCAAGCTGAAGAGCTCGGGCGAGGAAGCCAAGAACTCCACCAGCAACGTCGGCGACAAGGTCGCGGGCGTTGTGGACGATGTCACGATCACCGCATCGGTGTCGGCAGGCCTTGCGAAGGACCCCGACCTGAGCGCGATCAAGATCGACGTCGACACCAAGGGCGGTGTCGTGACGCTGTCGGGCCCCGCACCTTCTGCCTCGGCGAAGGACCGCGCCACCAGCATCGCTCAGAACGTCAAGGGCGTCTCGTCGGTCAACAACAATCTGGCGATCAAGACCAGCTAAGACCGTTGGTACCAGTGCCCGGTCGCTTCAGACCGGGTAGACCAGATCGTTCGCGAGAATGGTCGTGTCGTAGATCACCTGCCGCTCCTGGAGCAGCAGGTGATCTTTGTTGCGCACGAATCGGTCGTAATAGGTGCCGGCCATGTGGATCGTGGTCGCGCCCTCGATCAGCGTCTGCAGCAGCATGAAATTGGCCTGCGCGGTAATGACGCCGTCGTCAGACTCGGCGGTGACGCGGGTGTTGCCGAGCACGTGCAGGTTGTAGCGCGGCGCAAACATCTGCGTGCGCGAGATCGCGATGGCGCGGTCGTGCATCATTGCGCGGCCCTGCGCATAGACCAGCCCGACCAGCATCCCCAGCTCGGCGTTCTCACGCGCGGTGATGCGGTAGATGCAGTCCTCGGCGAAGAAGTCGGGCCACTGCTCGACCGAGCCGGTGTCGAGAACGGCGCAGTATTCGACGTTGAAGGCCTCGACCTCCTGGCGCAGCGCGATCGCACGCGCGGGCGGCAGGGTTTGCGGGACGTAGAGGCTGACACTATTTGCAGTTTGCATATTCGTTTTCCATGGCACGTTGCGCTTCGCACGACGCATGAGACTGACGCGGCAAAAGGCCAGAAACACCGCGGAACCGGCTTCGCCGGGCCGCTGGTGTTGCCCCCTCGAAGGGGGTTGGCGAAGCGACACGAAGTGCGCGCAGACTGGGGGTGGGCTCCATCCTAGAATCCCATCACGCCGCGGTAGTACTGGTACATGCCGCGAATGGAGGCTTCGGAGATCAGCGACGTGGCCGTGCCGATGTTGTCCGGGTCGAGCTTGAGCACGTTGCGGTCGGTGCTGGCGCGGCGCACGCCTTCCTGCACGAACTTCATCGCCTCGTTGTCCTCCAGGCCGAGGAAGCCGGCCGGCCCCATCAGGTTGCCCTGACGCAGGCGGTGCTGCGTCATCTCTTCGGTGTCGTCCTCGTAGCCGAACATGGTCCACATCATGACCATGCTGTTGGGGCCGTTGGGCACGATCTGGCGCACCCCCAGCGTGTTCATCTCGCGCTGCACCACAAGGTTGGGCCAGATGGTCTGCATCGTCACCGACCAGGGCGAGTCGGTCTCCTTGATGTAGTCGAGGAAACGTTCGTCCTGCAGCTTCATGCCGTCGTGGAACGAACGCATCTCTTTCTTGTTCTCGGCGCTGACGGCGGCGTACTTGTCTTCCGACTTGGCCGAGGCCATCGTGCCGTGGCGGCCATGCACCGGGTCGGCGATCATTGCCGACTTGTTGCCGGCGACGAGCAGGCCGAACACCACCAGGAACGAGTGCAGCAGCGTCGCGTGGTAGGGGTCCTTCAGGTTCTCGTGGTACATCTTCCAGTTGCAGGGCAGCTCGTTCTTGTAGTAGCCCAGCACCTTCAGTTTCTTGCCGGTGAACACCATGTCGAAATCGGTCAGGATCTCGGGCGTCATGTAGTCCTCGATCGACTCCATGTCCGCGGCGTAGGACGCGAAGACCGCGCCGTGGCGCGTGGTCACGTGCAGCTTCTTCAGGCCATGTTCCTCGTTGCGGAAGTCCTTGCCCATGCCGCCCTGCTTGTTCACGCCGCGCTTGAACGGGATGCCCTGCAGGTTGCCCTTCAGGTCATACGACCACTGGTGGTAGGGACAGACGAACTCGGTCGCATGGCCCTTGCTGTGGCGGCAGAACTCGGCGCCGCGGTGCGCGCAGCGGTTCTCGAACACGTGGATCGATCCGTCCTCGGCGCGCGACAGCACGACCGGCACGGCGCCAACGTAGGAGCGCTTGAAGTCGCCCGTGTTCGGGATCTCGGCCTCCAGGCCGACGAAGTTCCAGGTGCGCCCGCGGAAGATCTTGTCCATCTCGGCGTCGTAGACCGCGTGGCTGGTGTAGACCCAGTCCGGGATGAAGTGCAGCGCGTCCTCCGGCCATTGGCAGGCCGCGAGTTCGGCGTCTTTCGAGCCGACAGTCTGGTTGATGACGGTATGGGTGGCGTACATCGTTGTCCTTTCAGGAAATGGAGGCGGCCTGGCGGGCCAGGGTGTCGCGCACGGTCTGGCGCAACGGTCGGGCTGCATCCTGCAGCGCGGCCAGCTCGATCGGGCAGGCCTGTTCGATCAGGGGTTTGAGCTGGCGCAGGTCGCCGCCGGCGTTGACGGCGATCGCATGGCGCAGCACGCCGTCGGCGCAGCCGAGCAGCAGGAACTTGGGGGTGTCGCCCGTGGCATCGTCGTCGCCGCGCAGGTGGTAGGCGAGTGTGGGCTCGAACGCACCCATCATCTGGATGTTGGCGCCGAACTGGTCGGTCCAGAACCAGGGCAGGGCGGCCGGCGCCGGGTCCTGGCCCAGCATGGTGATCGCGGCGATGCGTGCCTGCTCGTTCGCGTTCTGCCACGATTCCACGCGCATCACCTGGTTGAAATGCGGCCTGAACTGGCTGGTGCAGTCGCCTGCGGCGAAGATGCCTGCCGCGCTGGTGCGGCCCGCCGCGTCGATGGCGATGCCGCCGCTGCCGGCGTGCAGCGCGAGCCCGGCGGCCGTGGCAAGCTCCACTTCGGGTTCCATGCCGATCGCCACCAGCACCAGCGGCGCGGCCAGGGTCTCGCCGCCGGCCAGCGTCAACTGGGCGCCTTGCGCGTTTGCCGTGGCGGCTTCGATCCGCGCGCCCAGCCGCAGCGACACACCGGCAGCCTCGGCCCGGCGCGCGAGCCACGCGGAGACCACCGGCGGCACCGCGCGCTCGAGCAGGCGCGCCGCGCCTTCGACCAGGACCACGCTGCAGCCGAGAGAGCGGGCCGTGGAGGCTGTTTCCAGGCCGAGAAAACCGCCGCCGACGACCAGCACCGCGGGCGCATCCTGCAAGGCTGCACGCAACCCGCGTGCATCGTCCAGCGTGCGCAGGTAGTGCACGCCAGGGGTGCCCGGCGGCAGGGCGGGCAGGGTCCGCGCCCGCCCGCCGGTGGCGATCAGGCAGGCGCTGTAGGCCAGGTGTTCGCCGTCCGCCAGGCGCACGGTGCGGGCGGCCGGGTCGATCGCGGCGACGGGCCGGCCCGTCAGCAGCTCGATCGTCTGCTCGGCATACAGCAATGGGGGATGCACGCCGATGGCACCATCCTGCGCGGCATCGCCGAGCACCGTCTTGGACAGCGGCGGGCGCTCGTACGGTGCATGGTCCTCGCGCCCCAGCACCACGATGCGCCCGGCATGGCCCAACCGGCGCAGCGTGGCCGCGGCCACGGCACCGGCCTGGCCGGCACCGATCACGACGATGGGGGCGGAGGCGTCCGTCATCGCACGCTCAGATGTCGACCAGCACTTCGCCGGCCTCGACCTTCACCGGGTAGATCTTGATGTCCACGCTGGCCGGCGCGCACAGCGCCTTGCCGGTGCGGATGTCGAAGCGTGCCTGGTGCAGCGGGCATTCGATGCAGCCGTCTTCGAGGTAGCCATCGGACAGCAGCGCGTACTGGTGGGTGCAGATGTTGTCGGTTACGAAGAAGTCACCGTCGACGCGATAGAGCGCCAGCTTCAGCGTGCCGGTGTTCACGGGAACGACCTCGTCGTCCTGCAGTTGCTCGGCGTCGGCAATCCTGGTCCATGGCATGGGGCATCTCCTTTTTCATCAGTGTACTGACAATTAATCCGAGGATCAAGCGAATTGCATGCCATGCCCGCCGGGGTCAGAGTTGCCGCACCGCCGCGCGGCCGTACTGGTTGTTGGCGTCGACCAGGATCGACAGCAGCTCCAGGAATTTCTTGCGGTCGGCGACCGACAGCGGCTTGAGCAGGCGGTCCTGTGCGCCCCACATGCCGGCTTGCAGCAGGCTCATCACGCGCAGGCCCTCCTTGGTGATGAAGGCCTGGCGCGAGCGGCGATCGGTGGGGTGGACCTTGCGTTCGAGGTAACCGCGCTCCTCCAGCCGCTTCACCACGTCGGCCGTGGTGGTGCGGTCGAGCCCGAGTTCGAGGCCGATTGCTGTCTGGTCGATGCCCGGTGCCACGGAAAGCGCCGTCAGGATGCCGTACTGCACCGGCGTGATGTTCTCGTGCTTGCATTCCTCGAAGAACATTGCATAGTGGATCTGGTTCAGCCGCCGGATCAGGAAGCCGGGCCGCGACCACAAGGCCTGCTTGCCCGGGTCGAACACGGGGGCGTCGGATGGCGCCGGTTTCCGCGCTCGTTTCTTCACTGCTGCTGTCATGGAATAGGCCTGTTGTGTGCTGAAAATTCTCGCACGTTTTCTCGGGTAAATACCAGCAATGGCATAGCAATTGCTCAGTACACTGCATGTATCCTCACTATGCTGAACAATGCACCATTTGCGTGGCTTCGTTCGCCGCGGTGGTGCCTGGCGCGGCAGATTGGTGCATTGGTTGTTCAGGATCCCACAGTTTCTTTTTTACAAGAGGTTGAACATGGAAAGACGCAAGTTTCTGACCCGCACCGGCGCCGCCGCCGGCCTTGGCGCACTGGCCGCCCCCGCGATGGCGCAGACCACGCCGACGGTGAAGTGGCGCATGTCGACCAGCTGGCCCAAGAGCCTCGACACCATCTACGCCTCGGCCGACGAGCTGTGCAAGCGGGTCGGTGAGCTGACCGAGGGCAAGTTCGAGATCCGTGCCTTCGCGGCGGGTGAAATCATTCCGCCGGCGCAGAACATGGATGCCGTGTCCGCTGGCACCGTCGAGTGCAACAGCGTGCTGGCCTCGGCCTTCATCGGCAAGAACACTGCGATCGCCTTCGACACCGGCCTGGCCTTCGGCCTGAACGCGCGCCAGCACAACGCGTGGATGCAGTACGGCGGCGGCATGGCGGCCACGCGCGAGCTCTACAAGAAGTACGGCATCGTCAACTTCGTCTCGGGCAACGTCGGCGTGCAGATGGGCGGCTGGTTCCGCAAGGAGATCAAGTCGGTCGCCGACTTCAAGGGCCTGAAGATGCGCATCGGCGGCATCGGCGGCATGGTGCTGGCAAAGATGGGTACGGTCGCGCAGCAGATTCCGGCCGGCGAAATCTATTCGGCGCTCGAGAAGGGCACGATCGACGCGGTCGAGTGGATCGGCCCGTACGACGATGAGAAGCTCGGCCTGTTCCGTGTCGCCAAGAACTACTACTCGCCGGGCTGGTGGGAAGGCAGCGCTTCCATCACCAGCATGGTCAATGCCAAGGCCTGGGAGGCGCTGCCACCCGCGTTCAAGGCAGCGTTCGAATGCGCCTGCAACGAGCAGACGATGAAGATGCTGGCCAAGTACGACGCGGTCAACCCCGATGCGCTGAAGCGGCTGATCGGCCAGGGCGCCAAGGTGGCGTACTTCCCCAAGGCCGTGATGGACGCGTCGTACAAGGCGTCGATGGAGCTGTTCGGCGAGCTGTCCGAAAGCAACCCCGACTTCAAGGCGATCTATCCGCAATGGCAGCAGTTCCGCCGCAGCCAGGCCGGCTGGTTCCGCGTGGCGGAAGCCGAGCTCGACAACTACACATTTGCCGCGGCGGCGCGGGAGCGCTAAGCGCGTTGCCGTCCGGGCTCTTGCCTGGACGGCGCTCCATTCTTTCAAGGAACCGACTTGGGTACTCCAGACGCGCCTGTTGCCGAGGCGACGTGGATCCGCGCGATCGACCGGCTCAACGACACCTTCGGCTGGATCGCCGCCGCGGCGGTCGTGGCCTCGTGTGCCATCAGCGCCGGCAATGCGCTGGTGCGTTATCTGCTCAACAACAGCTCCAACGGCTGGCTCGAGATCCAGTGGTACCTGTTCGGCGCCTGCGTGATGCTGGGCGCCGCGCATGTGCTGCGCCGCAACGAGCACGTGCGTGTGGATCTCTTCTTCGGCAGCCTGTCCGCGCGCGGCAAGGCCTGGGTCGACCTGATCGGCCTGGTGTTCTTCCTGCTGCCGGTGATGCTGTTGATGATCTGGTTCTCCTGGCCGATGTTCACCGGCGCATGGGTGTCCGGTGAGATGTCGAGCAATACCGGCGGGCTGATCCGCTGGCCGGCGCTGCTGCTGCTGCCGGTGGGGTTTTTTCTGGTGCTGCTGCAGGGCTTGGCTGAGATTGCCCGGCGCATCGCCATCCTGCGCGGCCGTGCGGCTGCCGTGGTCGAGTACGAGAGGCCACTGCAATGAGTGCCGCGCCGGGCCGCACGACGTGCGAAGCATGGCATTCGCCATGCGGGCAAGCTCGCTACCGCTCGGGCGGACAGGCCGCAGGCCGAAGGGTGCACCAGTGAATATGGAAAGTTTTGCGCCGGTGATGTTCGCCGGCCTGGTGGTCATTCTGCTGTTCGGTTTTCCGGTGGCGTTCTCGCTGGCGGCACTGGGCCTGGTTTCGGGTTTCTTCGCGATCGAGATGGGCTGGATGCAGCCGCAGTTCATGTCGGCGCTGCCGATGAACGTGTTCGGCATCCTGTCCAACGACCTGCTGCTGGCGATCCCGTTCTTCACGCTGATGGGGGTGATCCTCGAGAAATGCGGTCTGGCCGAGGACATGCTCGAATCGATGGGCCAGCTGTTCGGCACGGTGCGCGGCGGCCTGGGTTACTCGGTCATCATCGTCGGCTTCATCCTCGGTGCGATCACCGGCACGGTCGCCGGCCAGGTGATCGCGATGGCGATGATCTCGCTGCCGGTGATGATGCGCTACGGCTACAACCTGCGCTACGCGACCGGTGTGCTGGCGGCCTCGGGCACCATCACGCAGCTGGTGCCGCCGTCCCTGTGCCTGGTGGTGCTGGCCGACCAGCTCGGCCGTTCGGTCGGCGACATGTACAAGGGCGCCTGGGGTCCGTCGATCCTGCAGGTCGTCATCTTCGCCGGCTACACCTTCATCCTGAGCCGGGTGCGGCCGCAGCACGTGCCGGGCATTCCCAAGGACGCCCGCACGCTGCACGGCTGGGCGCTGTGGCGCAAGTGCCTGCGCGGCATCCTGCCGGCCGGGGTGCTGATCTTCGCCGTGCTGGGCAGCATGGGCGGCCTGCCGGGCATCAACGTGGCGATCTGCACGCCAACCGAGGCCGGCGCGATGGGGGCCGTGGGGGCCTTCCTGCTGGCGGCGCTGAACCGCCGGCTCGACTGGCCGATGGTCAAGGAGGGCATGCTCAGCACGATGCGGCTGACCTCGATGGTGGTCTTCATCATGATCGGCTCGCGTGTGTTCTCGCTGGTGTTCCAGGGCGTCGACGGCGCGTTGTGGATCGAGCACATGCTGTCCAGCCTGCCCGGCGGGCAGACCGGCTTCCTGATCGCGGTCAATATCTTCATCTTCTTCCTGGCGTTCTTCCTCGACTTCTTCGAGATCGCCTTCATCATCCTGCCGCTGCTCGCACCGGTGGCGCAGAAGCTGGGCATCGACCTCGTGTGGTTCGGCGTGCTGCTGTGCGTGAACATGCAGACGAGTTTCATGCACCCGCCGTTCGGCTTCGCGCTGTTCTACCTGCGTGGCATCGCCGACACGCTGTTCAAGAACGGTGCGCTGCCCAAGCCGATCGCCTCGCGCGACATCTACATGGGCGCGATCCCGTGGGTGCTGATGCAGCTGCTGCTGGTGGCGATCGTGATCTTCGTGCCCCAGACCGTCACCGTGTTCCTCGAGAAGGAGAAGACGATCGACGTGAACCAGATCCAGATCGACGTGCAGCGCAGCGACGGGGAGAGCAGCACGCCGGAGCGCAGCGAGCCGGACAGCATGGAGCCCAGGCGCAGCGATCCCGTCGAGCCTGCTGAGGAGCCGAAGAAGTAGGCCACCGCCGGGTGCCGCCGCAAGGAGGCGCCCGGGGTGCGAAGACCTGCCCGGCACCGGTGTTTTGCTTGTATTTAATCAGCATACTGATCATATAATGGACCTCAGCTTTCCGACCCCCCAAGACCCGTCGCCTGCCGGAGCCACGATGCACAAGACCCGCAAGATCGCGCTCGAAGAGCACTTCATGACCGCGGGTTTCGAGACCTACTCGAAGGCCTTCACGCAGCACATGACGCCTGAGGCCTACCAGCGCCTGGCGAGCCAGCTGTCCGATTTCGATGCGCTGCGCCTGGCGCAGATGGACCGTGCCGGCATCGACATGGTCGTGCTGTCGCAGACCGGCCCCGGCGTGCAGGGCGAGCCCGACCTGGCCACCGCCATCGCGTCCGCTCAGCGCAGCAACGATTTCCTCGCGTCGCAGATCGCCCGCCATCCCGACCGCTTCGCCGGCTTCGCCACGCTGCCGATGCACGACCCCAAGGCCGCCGCCGACGAGCTGGAACGCTGCGTGCGGCAGTACGGGTTCAAGGGTTCGCTGGTCAACGGCCACACGCAGGGCACCTACTACGACGATCCGAAGTACGACGCCTTCTGGGAGCGCATGCAGGCGCTCGACGTGCCGATGTACCTGCACCCGATCGATCCCTTCGTCGTGCCGCAGGTCTACAGCGGCCATCCCGAGATCGCGGCCGCCGCCTGGGGTTGGGCGGTGGAGACCGGCAGCCACGTGCTGCGCCTGCTGTTCGGCGGCGTGTTCGACCGCTTCCCGCGGCTGAAGATCATCATCGGCCACATGGGCGAAGGCCTGCCGTTCCAGCGCTGGCGTTTCGACAGCCGCTTCGCCGTGTATTCGTACGGCGTGAAACTGCAGCGCCCGCCGTCGGCCTACCTCGGCGACAACGTCGTCATCACCACCTCGGGCGTGTGTTCGCACCCGACGCTGGCGGCCGCCATCGGCGAGATGGGCGCCGAGGCGGTGATGTTCTCGGTCGACTACCCTTACGAGTCGACCGAGGTGGCGGCCAGCTTCATCGAGAGCGCGCCGCTCGACGACGCGACCCGGCAACTGGTGTGCCACGGCAACGCCGCACGCATCCTGAAACTCTGAACACGGGAGACCCCATGCAGAAGTCCTTCCAGTCCTTTCGTATTGGCCAGATCGTTCCCAGCTCCAACACGACGATGGAGACCGAGATCCCGGCGATGCTGACGGCGCGCCAGGCGATCCGGCCCGAGCGTTTCACCTTCCATTCGAGCCGCATGCGGATGAAGAAGGTCGTGAAGGAAGAGCTGGCCGCAATGGACGCCGAATCCGACCGGTGCGCCGTCGAGCTGAGCGATGCCCGCGTCGACGTGCTGGGCTACGCCTGCCTGGTGGCCATCATGGCGATGGGCCGCGGTTACCACCGCGTGTCGCAGGAGCGCCTGACCGCCCACACCGCGGCCAATGGCGGCGAGGCGCCGGTGATCACCAGCGCCGGCGCGCTGGTCGATGCGCTGAAGGTGATGGGTGCCAAGCGCATCGTCGTCGTCGCGCCGTACATGAAACCGCTGACCGAGCTGGTGGTCGACTACATCCGCCATGAAGGTTACGAGGTGCTCGACTGGCGCGCGCTCGAGATCCCCGACAACCTCGACGTGGGCCGCCACGATCCGGCACGCCTGCCCGACATCGTCGCGCAGATGAACTACCAGGACGCCGACGTGATCGTGCTGTCGGCCTGCGTGCAGATGCCCTCGCTGGGCGCCGTCGCCAAGGTCGAGGCGATGACCGGCAAGCCGGTGCTGACGGCCGCGATCGCCACGACCTATGCGATGCTGAAGTCGCTGAAGCTCGAACCCGTGGTCCCCGGTGCCGGCGCACTGTTGTCCGGCGCGTATTGAACATGAGCACCTACCTCTACGGCGCGCACGTGCACGCCAACGGCATCCGCCAGCACTTCCTGCGCTACGGCGGCCAGGCAGGCGCACGCGCCGGGCGCGACCCGGTCATCATCGTGCCGGGCATCACCAGTCCGGCCGTGACCTGGGGTTTCGTCGGTGAACGTTTCGGCCAGCAGTTCGACACCTATGTGCTCGACGTGCGGGGCCGCGGCCTCTCGGAGGCGTCCGACACGCTGGACTACAGCCTCGACGCACAGGCCGCCGATCTGCTGGCGCTGGCGCAGGCGCTGGGGCTCCAGCGTTACAGCGTCGTCGGCCACTCGATGGGCGGGCGCATCGGCGTACGCGCCGCGCGCACCGGCGATCCGGCGCTGGCCCGGCTGGTGATGGTCGACCCCCCGGTGTCGGGCCCGGGGCGCAGGCCGTACCCGGCCAAGCTTCCGTGGTATGTGGACTCGATCAAGGCAGCCCGTCTGGGCATCGATATCGAAGGCATGCGCGCCTTCTGCCCGACCTGGACCGAGGAGCAGCTGCGCATCCGCGCGCAGTGGTTGCACACCTGCGACGAACGCGCGATGCTCACGAGTTTCGATGGCTTCCACACCGACGACATCCATGCCGATCTGCCGAAAGTGCAGTGTCCGACGATGCTGATGACGGCCGGCCGCGGCGACGTGGTGCTGGCACAGGACGTGCAAGAGATCCGCACGCTGCTGCCGTCGGTGCAACGGAGCCATGTGGCGAACGCCGGCCACATGATTCCGTGGGACGACGAAGAAGGTTTCTACGCCGCGTTCGGCGACTTCCTCGGGGCCGCGCTGACCCCAGTGGCGCGCTGAGACAGCGGCACGCAGTTCCATTCGCAAGGAGAGCAAGATGCCCGTGAGCGACTACCAGATGATCGAGGCCTGGAAGCAGGTGCTGACCCTGTCCAGGCTCGAACCCGGCCAGAACGTCACCATCCTGACCGGTGCCCAGACCCACCCGCAGACCCTGTCCGCCGCCCTGGTCGCCGTGCAATCGATGGGTGCGGTGGTCAGCCGGCTCGACCTGCAGCCGGTGAACGGCGAGAAGGCGCTCAGCCGCGACGCGCTGGCCTATCTGGGCAACACGGCGCTCACCGGCAACCGCGCCGCGATCGCGGGCTTGAAGGCCAGCGACCTGGTGCTCGATCTGATGACCCTGCTGTTCTCGCCCGAGCAGCACGACATCCTGAAGGCCGGCACCAAGATCCTGCTGGCGGTCGAGCCGCCCGAGGTGCTGGTGCGCATGGTGCCCACCGCGGCCGACCGGGCCCGTGTCGTGGCCGCCAACCAGCGGCTGTCCGCCGCGAAGCAGATGCATGTGGTGTCGGATGCCGGCACCGACGTGCGCTTCCCGCTGGGCGAGTTCTCGCCGATCAGCGAATACGGCTACGTCGACGAACCCGGGCGTTGGGACCACTGGCCCAGCGGCTTCGTGCTGACCTTCCCCGACGAGGGCGGCTCCAATGGCCGCATCGTGCTCGACAAGGGCGACATCCTGCTGCCGCAGAAGTCCTATGTGTCGGAACCCATCGCGCTGACCATCGAGAACGGCTTCGCGACGAAGATCGAAGGCGGTGCCGACGCCGCGCTGCTGCGCGACTACATGGAGTCGTTCAACGACCCCGAGGCCTATGCGATCTCGCACATCGGCTGGGGCCTGCAGCCGCGCGCGCGCTGGTCCACGCTGGGCCTGTACGACCGCGAGCAGACCATCGCGATGGATGCCCGCGCCTACGAGGGCAACTTTCTTTTCTCGCTCGGCCCGAACAACGAAGCCGGTGGCAGCCGCACCACGGCCTGCCACATGGACATCCCGCTGCGCGGCTGCACTGTGCGCCTCGATGGCGACGACGTGGTGCGCGCCGGCAAGGTGCTGGACGGGGCGGGGCGTTGACCATGCATGCAGAACTCGGTACCTACCAGCGCCAGGGTTTCGGCGCGGCGATGGAACTCAAGGCCCCGTTCGGCCTGTTGATCGTCGACTTCGTCAACAGCTTCGCCGACCCCAAGGTGTTCGGTGGCGGCAACATCCCCGCCGCGATCGCGCAGACCGTGCCGCTGCTGGCCCATGCACGTGCGCAGGGCTGGCCTATTGCGCAGAGCCGCATCGTCTACGCCGACGACGACGCCGACCACAACATCTTCTCGCTGAAGGTGCCGGGCATGCTGACGCTGAAGGAGCGCGACCACAACAGCGCCATCGTGCCCGAGCTCGCGCCCGCGCCGGGCGAGCTGGTGGTGCGCAAGACCGTGCCGTCGGCGTTCTTCGGCACCGGTCTTGCGGCCTGGCTGGCGCAGCGCGGCGTGCAGACGCTGGTGATCGCCGGCGCGGTCACCAGCGGCTGCGTGCGTGCCAGCGTGGTCGATGCGATGTCGCACGGCTTCCGGCCGCTGGTGCTGTCCGACTGCGTGGGCGACCGCGCCATCGGCCCGCACGACGCCAACCTGTTCGACATGGCGCAGAAGTACGCGATGGTGATGACCCGCGACGAAGCGCTCGCCGCCATCGCCGCCGCCGGCCAAAAGACAGACTAGCCACTCTTTCGCAGAGGAGCCACGCATGGACCACCACCACCCCCACGGCAAGCCGGGCCAGGGCGTCGGCGCCCGGGTGCTGCGCAAGGAAGACGAGCGGCACCTGATGGGCAAGGGCCGCTTCGTCGCCGACATCGCGATGCCCGGCCTGCAGGAAGTGGCCTTCCTGCGCAGTCCGCTGGCCCATGCGCGCATCACCTCGGTGACCAAGCCGGACGTCGGTGCGCAGCAGGTCATCGTGCGTGCCGACATGGCCGAGGCGCTCGACATCGTGGCCGACTCCCTGCTGCCCACCTACAAGGATTCGGCCCAGCCCCCGCTGGCCTCGGGCAAGGTGCGTTTCGTCGGCGAACCGGTGGCGATGGCCTTCGCCCCGACCCGCGCCGAGGCCGAGGACATCGTCGAAGGCATCTCGGCCGGCTACGACGAACTGCCGGCGCTGTTCAGCACCGACGAAGCCAAAAGCCGTAGCGCCGCCACCCGCGTGCACGAGCACTGGGACGACAACCACTTCCTCACGCTGCACATCGACAAGCGTTTCGAGGAACGCAAGGCCCAGGCCGCCGTCGTCGTGCGCCGCAAGATCGACCTGGCGCGCCAGTGCATGGTGCCGATGGAAGGCAAGGCCGTGCTGGCCTACTGGGACCACCAGTTCGACCAGCTGATCGTCTACAGCGCCACCCAGGTGCCGCACATGATCCGCACCGTGCTCAGCCACTGCCTGGGCCTGGACCAGGCGCGCGTGCGCGTGATCTCGCCCGACGTCGGCGGCGCCTTCGGCTACAAGTGCGTGCTGCAACAGGAAGAGCTGTGCATCGCCTGGCTGGCGATGAAGTACAAGACCCCGTTCCGCTTCATCGAAGACCGGCGCGAGCACCTGACCGCCGGCGCCAATTCGCGCGAGCACCATTACGACATGACGGCCTATGCCGATGCGCGTGGCCGGTTGCTGGCGCTGGACGCATCCATCGTCATCGACGGCGGTGCCTATTCGGTGTGGCCCTTCACCATCGGCCTGGAACCCGGCCAGGCCATCGGCAACCTGCCCGGCCCCTACGCCTTCGACGGCTACCGCTGCGTAACCGAGTGCGTGACCACCAACAAGCCCGGCTTCGTGCCCTATCGCGGTGTGGCCCGTACCGGCGTGTGCCTGGCGATGGAGCTGCTGATGGATGCGCTCGCCCGCGCCGTCGGCCGCGAGCCCTGGCAGGTGCGCAGCGAGAACCTGGTACAGCCGCAGCAGATGCCGTTCGTCAACGTGGCCAACAAGCACTTCGACAGCGGCGACTATCCGGCCAGCGTGCGCCGCGCGATGGAGATGATCGGCTTCGACCGCATCCGCGCCGAGCAGGCCGCAGCCGACGCGAAGGACCCGTCGCGCACCCGGCGCATCGGCGTCGGCTTCGGTACCTACACCGAGCAGTCGGCGCACGGCACCTCGGTGTTCGCCGCCTGGGGCACGCCGGTGATCCCGGGCTTCGACTCCGCCACGGTGAAGATCACGCCGGATGGCGGCGTCGAGGTCGGCGTCGGTGTGCATTCGCATGGCCAGGGCATGGAGACGACCTTCGCGCAGATCGTGCACGAGGTGCTGGGCGTCGACGTGGCGCGGGTCAAGGTGGTGCACGGCGACACCGGCGCCACGCCGTTCTCGACCGGCACCTACGCCTCGCGTTCGCTGGTGATGTCGGGCGGCGCGGTGGCGCGGGCCTGCAAGGTGCTGCTGCCACGCCTGCTGACGATCGGGGCGCACCTGCTGGGCCGGCCGCTCGATGCCGTGGTGCTGCGCAACGGCCACGTGACCGACGCAGCGGAGGGCGAAGATGGCGCCGATGGCCGCAAGCTGGTGTCGATCCGCGACATCGCGCGCGCCTGGTACATCAACCCGCAGCTGCTGCCGCCGGGCGTCGACGCCGCGGGGCTGGAGACCACGATGGGCTTCAAGCCGGCGGTCGACACCGGCAGCTTCACCTACGCCACGCATGCGGCCGTGGTCGCGGTCGACACCGCGTCGGGCGAGGTCGAGATCCTCGACTACGTGGTGGTGGAAGACTGCGGCACCATGGTCAACCCGATGGTGGTGGAGGGCCAGACTTACGGCGGCGTGGCCCAGGGCATCGGCACCGCGCTGTTCGAGGAGATGCCGTACGACGGCAACGGCCAGCCGCTGGCGTCCACGCTGGCCGACTACATGCTGCCCGGGCCGACCGAGATCCCGCCGATCCGCATCGACCATTTCGAAACCCCGTCGCCGCACACCGAGTTCGGCGCCAAGGGCATGGGCGAGGGCGGCGCCATCGCGCCGCCGGCCGCGATCTTCAACGCGGTGAACGATGCGCTGAAGCACCTGGGCATCGAACTGCTCGAGACACCGATGACGCCGCGCAAGGTGCTGGAGGCCATCGCTGCCGCGCAGCAGCAAGAGCCGCTGCGCCACGCCGCCTGACGCCATGAAAGCAGTCGCATTCCATTACCAGGCGCCGGCTTCGCTGGCCGCCGTCTGCACCGCGCTGGCGGGCCGCAGCGATGTCGCCAAGCTGATGGGCGGCAGCCAGTCGCTCGGGCCCATGCTCAACATGCGCCTGGTGCGGCCCGACGCGGTGTTCGACGTGTCCGGCTTGGCCGAGCTGCAGCGCGTGGCACCCGAGGGCGCGTGGGTGCGCATCGGCGCGGCCGTGACCCACGCGCAGATCGAGGATGGCGTCTTCGACGCCTTGCGCGGCGGCATGTTGCAGAGCGTGGCGCGGGGCATCGCCTACCGCGCGGTGCGCAACCGCGGCACGCTGGGCGGCAGCCTGGCCCATGCCGACCCGGCGGCCGACTGGGTGGTAGTCTGTGCCGCCGTCGGTGCGCAGATCGTCATCGCCTCGGCCACCGGCGAGCGGACCGTGGCGATGGATGACTTCATGCTGGGGGCCTACACCACGGCGCTGGCCGAAGGCGAACTGATCGCCGCCGTGCGCGTGCCGGCCCCCACCGCACAGACCCGCTGGGCCTACCAGAAGCTGTGCCGCAAGACGGGCGAGTTCTCCGAGGCCACCTGTGCCGCCTGGTTCGACGCGTCGACGCGTTTCGGCCGCATCGTGCTGGGCGCTCTCGACGGTGCACCCCGTGTGCTGCAAGGCCTGACCCGCGAGGTCGCGGCACG
This sequence comes from Pseudorhodoferax sp., assembly GCA_965279475.1. Taxonomy (GTDB): domain Bacteria; phylum Pseudomonadota; class Gammaproteobacteria; order Burkholderiales; family Burkholderiaceae_C; genus Pseudorhodoferax. The sequence goes on along the minus strand of CBDIIA010000003.1, from coordinate 2,853,298 downwards.
CGGGCCGGCCGCCGTCGACGATGCGGCCATCGATGCCGCGGTCGCGCTGGCCGTACCCGACAAGGATGCAATCGACCGCCAGCGCTACCGCGTGGTGGTCCGCCGTTGCTTGGAACAGTTATGACATCCCCCAGTCTTCGCGCACTGCGTGTCGCTTCGCCAACCCCCTTTGCAAGGGGGCAACACCAGCGGCCCGGCAAAGCCGGTTCCGCGGTGTTCCGGCATTTCGCTGCGCCGGTTTTTCAGACTGAAGGCGACTCTGGTGTCTTGAGCGATTGTCAGAAGAAAACTCCATGAAGACCATCGCCTTGACCGTCAACGGCCAGCCCACCGCGCATGCCTGCACCCACCGCACGCACCTGGGCGACTTCCTGCGCGACCAGCACCGGCTGACCGGCACGCACCTGGGCTGCGAACACGGCGTGTGCGGCGCCTGCACCGTGCTACTCGATGACAAGCCGGTGCGTTCGTGCATCACCTTCGCGGCCGCCTGCGAAGGTGCGCAGGTGGTGACGATCGAGGGCTATGACCAGGATCCGGTGATGGCCCAGCTGCGCGCCGCCTTCCACCAGCACCATGCCCTGCAATGCGGCTACTGCACACCGGGCATGCTGGCCACGGCACGCGACATCGTGCTGCGCCTGCCCGATGCCGACGAGCTGACGGTGCGGCGGGAACTCTCGGGCAACCTGTGCCGCTGTACCGGCTACATGGGCATCGTCGCGGCGATCCGCTCGGTGCTGGACGCGCGCCGCGCCGAGGCGCCGGCACGGGCCATCGTGGCGGCCGCAGCGGCGCCGGCGGCCGCCAACTTCGCCTGCTTCGATCTCGACGAGATGCGTGCGCTGCCCGCCGCGGCGCAGGCCGTATCCGACACGCAGCCCGTGCGTGCGGCCGAGCGCCAGGGCTGGACCCGCGTCGAGGCGGGTTTCAAGCTTGCGCATCCGGCTGCCGAGGTCTGGCGCTTCATGGCCGACCTGCCGGCCGTGGCCGCCTGCCTGCCCGGCGCGGTGCTGACCACGCACAGCGGCGACCAGGTGGCGGGCCACATCGCGATCAAGTTCGGCCCGATGTCGGCCAAGTTCCAGGGCAGTGCGACGCTGGAGCGCGACGACGCGGCCCAGCGCGCGGTGTTGCGCGGCGAGGGCCGCGACAGCTTGAGCAACTCCACCGCCAACGGCGACGTGGCCTATGCCGTGACAGCCCTCGGCGCCAACGAGACCGAAGTGCAGGTCGACCTGCAGTACGCCTTGCAGGGCCCGCTGGCACAGTTCTCGCGTTCCGGTCTGGTGCGCGATTTCGTCAAGCGCATGGTGGCCGACTTCGGCAAGAACGTCGGCCGGCGCCTGGACCCCACGCTCACCGCGGCGCAGCGCGAGGCCCCGGCTTCGATCAACCCGCTGGCGATGTTCGTGTCGGTGCTGTGGGCCCGCATCCGGCGCCTGTTCGGTTTCGGCCGAGATTGAATTGTTTGACTGTGCAAGGAACGACTGACATGCTGAAGACTCGACTGCAACGCGGCCTGGACCATGGCCTTTCGCTCTGTGCCTCGACCCGCCGCTTGGTGCTGGCCGCCACACTCGCCGGCGCTGCCACCCTGCTGATGGCCCCGGCCGCCCAGGCCCAGACCGAGACGCTGAAGGTGCGCCTGGACTGGACGCCCTGGGGCGTGCACGGCGCGATCCATCTGGCGCAGGCCAAGGGCTGGTTCACCGATGCCGGCCTGAAGGTCGAGGCCGAAGACGGCAACGGCTCGGTCACCACGGTGCAGATCGTCGGCAACGGCGACCAGTTCGACGTGGGCCACGCGGCGCTGTCGTCGATGATGATTGCGCGTGACAAGGGTCTGCCGGTCAAGGCCGTGGCCGTGTTCGCGCGCCTGAGCGACGTGGGCATGCTGGTGCCCAAGGGCAGCGGCATCGCCGGCCCGAAGGATCTGAAGGGCAAGAAGATCGCCTACACCGCGGGCTCGCTCGAAGCCCCGTTTATCGACTCCTTCCTCGCCGCAGGCGGCCTGAAGCGCGGCGATGTCGAGCTGGTCAGCGTCGACGCCGCCGGGAAGGCCGCCACCTATGCGGCCGGCCGCACCGATGCGGCGTTCTCGACGATCCCGTTCTTCCTGCCCGTCGTGTCCGTCACCCGCCCGTCGGATGCCGTGCGTTTTGCCGACTACAACCTCAACATGCCGAGCTTCGGTGTGTTCGCGACCGAGGCCAAGATCGCCGCCAAGCGTGAAGCGATCACCAAGTTCGCGAGTGTCGTGGCGCGCAGCTGGGCCTACATCTACGACGGCCACCAGGACGAAGCGGTCGACGCCATCGTGGCCCAGCGCCCGCAGGCCAAGCTCGACAAGAAGATCCTGCGCGGCCAGATCGATGCGCTGCAGGGTTTCATGCAGTCGCCCGCCGCGGTCGGCCAGCCGGTCGGCACGATGGTGGCCGCCGACTGGACCCAGGCGATCAAGACGCTGACCGATGCGCAGCTGATCAAGAGCACCAAGCCGGCTGCGGACTATTACGAAGCGGGCATGGTGCGAGACGTCAAGCTGAAATGAGCGCCATCGCCGCGCGGGCGGTACGCAAGGTCTACGGCGGCAAACGGACCACGCTGGCCCTGGACGGCATCGACCTGCAGATCGAGCCTGGCGAGTTCGTCAGCATCCTCGGCCCCAGCGGCTGCGGCAAGAGCACCTTCCTGCGCTGCGTCGCGGGCCTGGAGAAGATCAGCGAGGGCAGCCTCACGGTCGCTGGCCAGCCCGTGAAGGGCCCACCCGATGACATCGGCATGGTGTTCCAGCGCGACGCCTTGCTCGACTGGCGCACGATCGCGCAGAACGTGATGCTGCCGATCGAGTTCGCGCACAAGCCGGTGGCCGACTACCAGCAGCGCCTGCGCGACCTGCTCAAGCTGGCGGGCCTCACCGACTTCGCCGACAGCTACCCGCGCGAACTCTCCGGCGGCATGCGGCAGCGCGCATCGATCTGCAGGGCGCTGATCGACAAACCCGCGATCCTGCTGATGGACGAGCCCTTCGGCGCGCTCGATGCGCTGACGCGCGACCAGATGAACGTGGAGCTGCAACGCATCTGGCTCGAGACGCGTAACACCGTGGTGTTCGTCACGCACGGCATCGCCGAGGCCGTGTTCCTGGCCGATCGCGTGGTGGTGATGTCGCCGCGGCCCGGCCGCATCGCCGAGATCATCGAGGTCGACATCCCGCGGCCACGCCGCCTGGCAGTGCGCGAGACAGCGGCGTTCGGCGTCTACACCGCCCGCATCCGTGCGCTGTTCCAGGAGATGGGTCTGATCAAGGAAGAGGAGGGCACCGCATGAAGGCGCTGCTGTTGCGCAACGCCCGGCCGCTGGCGCTGGGCATCGGCACGATCGTCGTGTTCCTGTTGGCCTGGGAGCTGGCTGTGCGCGTGCTGCACGTGCGCGCGATGCTGCTGCCGCCGCCAGCGGCGATCCTGGCCGAACTCACGTCCGAGGCGGCCTGGTACCTCGACCACGCCTGGTACACCTTGCTCACCACGTTGGCCGGCTTCGCGCTGTCGGTGATCGTCGGTGTATCGCTGGCCGTGGCGCTGGTGGCCTTCAAGTGGATCGACGAGGCCGTCTATCCCTTGATCGTCGCGCTCAACAGCATCCCCAAGGTGGCGATCGCGCCGCTGTTCGTGATCTGGATGGGCACCGGCATCGAACCGAAGATCTCGATCTCGTTCCTGATCGCGGTGTTCGCGATCCTGGTCGATGCGGTGCACGGCCTGCGCTCGATCCCGCAGGACGTGATGGACCTGGGCCGCGTGCTGAAGGGCTCGGCCTGGGACTTCTTCTTCAAGGTGCGCCTGCCCGGCGCGCTGCCGTCGATCCTGACCGGCATGAAGGTCGCGATGTCGCTGGCGCTGGTGGGCACCATCGTCGGCGAGTTCGTGGCCTCACAACGCGGGCTGGGCTACATCATTCTCACGGCGCAGGGTACCTTCGACACCACCCGTGTGTTCGCCGCCATCCTGGTGCTGGCCATCATGGGCATCGTTCTGTACGGGCTGGTCGCCGCCCTGGAATGGCGCGTCAGCCGCTGGCGGCACACTGAATGACGGATTGGCTTCGTGGATCACGTCGTGCACGAAGCGCAGCTTCTGCAGCGCCACGGCGCTCAACGCGAACGGATAGGCGTCGTTCTGGCCCAGGCTGCGGTTCAGGCTGTTGACCAGCAGCGTGACCGGCACCCACTGCGAGATCCATGCGTCGAAGTTGTCCTGCTCGTGTGAGAACGGATCGGCCGGCCGGCTGGGCTGGGCCCCGTCGGCGCTCGGTACGACGATGCGCGTGCGGTAGGACGCCGCGGTCTCCAGCAGATCGACCATGTGCAGGTAGTGGGCCCAGGTCTCGGCCCAGTCTTCCCAAGGATGCGAGGCGGCGTAGGCGCTGACGTACTGGTCGCGCCAGTCGGGCTTCTGGTCGCCGGCGGCATAGTGCGCCTGCAGGGCCTGCATGTAGTCGATGCTGTCGTCACCGAACAGGGCGCGGAAGTCGCCCAGGCGCGGCCCGTTGCGGATCAGGCGATCCCAGTAGTAGTGGCCGGATTCGTGCCGCAGGTGTCCCAGCAGCGTGCGGTAGGGTTCGAACAACTGGACGCGGCGCTTCGCGCGCTCGTCGTCGTCCGCTTCCGCAATGTTCAGGGTGATCAGGCCTTCGTTGTGGCCGGTCATCACCGGTGGCCCGCCAGGCAGGTCGGCCAGGAATTCATAGCGCGGGCTTTCGGCGGTTTCGTCGGCCAGGCCCAGCCGCGCCAGCGTGTAGTACAGCCTGCGCTTGGCGTTCTCGATGCGGTACCAGCGCTCGTGGTTCGATGGGGTGGACAGGTCGGGCAGGATGCGCGTCTGCCGGCACGACACACACAAGGGGTTGCCGCCGTCGGCACGCACGGCGAAATTGCAGGCCTGGTGGTCGAGCTGGTTCTGGCACAGCCGGTATTGCGCAGGCGGGTTGTCGGGCGTGCAGCGTTGCCACAGTCCCATCGTCTGGTCCGGCACCGCGACGATGGCGGCCATCGTGAGGCGGTCGGGCAGGAACGCCAGGGCGCTGCCGCAGTGCAGGCATTGCACGTTCTCGAAGAATACCGGGTGGCCGCAATGGTCACAGCTGAAGATCTGCATGGGTGCTAATGCCGGAAAATGGCCAGAAAAATGAGAAGGCAGGGCTGCGCCATGCGCGAGCACCTGCCTTCGGTTGCCGAGGCACCGCGCGAACGCGGTGCGACGCACTGCTTTTAGGGGCGAACGGCCAGGGTGTTGCGCACTTCCTTCACACCCTTGACGTTGCGGGCGATGTACTCGGCCTGGTTCTTCTCGGCAGCCGACTTGGCGAAGCCGGACAGGTTCACCGTGCCGTTCAGCGTTTGCACGTTGATCGCGGCGGCATCGACCGTCTTGTCGTCGACGAAGCGTGCCTTCACCGAGGTGGTGATGGCGGCGTCGTCGATGTAGGCACCGACGGTCTCCTGGTTGCGCGTGACGGCGCAGCCGGTGGTGGCGGCGATGGTGATGGCGGAAGCGGCGGCGAAGGCCAGGGTGCGAGCGAAGTTCATGATTTATCCTTGGAATGTGATGTTGCGGTGCGCTGGGTCAAGAAAGGCCGTCCGGTTGCACCAAGCCGATCGGTCGTCGAAACAGGGTCAAACGGAGATCAGTGGGCGAGCCAGTCCTTCAATTCGTCGGCGTGCTCTTCCTCGTCGGCCAGGATCCTCTCGAGGATGCGTTTGGTGGTCGGATCCTTGTCGCCGATCAGATTGATCATCTGGTGGTAGGCCTCGACGGCGATGCGCTCGGCCACGAGGTTGGACCGGATCATGGACTTCAGGTCCTTCGATTCGTCGTACTGCGCATGGCTGCGTTGCAGCAGCGAGTCGGGCGCGAAGTTGGGCTCCCCGCCGAGCTGCACGATGCGTTCGGCCAGCAGTTCGGAATGCGCCGTCTCCTCGTTGGCATGCACCAGGAACTCGGCCTTGATGGCCGGCGACGTGATGCCGTCGGCCGTGAAGTGGTGGCGCTTGTAGCGCAGGATGCAGACCAGCTCGGTTGCCAGCGCATCGTTCAGCAACTTGACGATGGCCTCGCGGTGCGGTCCGTAGCTGGGCGTGACGGCGCCGTCGTCAAGGCTGCGGGCTGCGGCATCGAGAGCGTGCTGGTTCAGTTCCATCGGCTGGGACGAAGCGCTTTGGGGTGTGGTCATGGGGTGGTTGGTCTTTTGTGTGGTGGGGTCAGGAATCGTGCGGAGCGGAAACCGGGGAGATCAAGGTGCGCAGCGTGCCCGTCAGGTCCGACGACTTCAGCATCGCGACGGCAATGCCACCGATCGACAGCACCTTCCAGTATTTGAGAAGCGTCAGCGCCGCGCCCGTGCCGGCGGCGATGCCGACCAGCTTCAACGGTTGCTGCTGCGCATAGTCTTCGAGCGCCGGGCGCGCAAAGTCGACAGCCGTATGCACCGGGTGATGGCGCCACCACAAGCGCGCGGCGCGGGTGACGGAACCGACGAAGCCTGGGGTTGGCACCGCCGCCTCATCGAAATGATCGTCGTCTTCCACCATCTCGGGGGCGCCGCGGCGCCGTGCAAATTGCCGGGCCAGCGCCTTGCGGCTGCGCTCCAGGCGCTCCTGCGGCGTGCCTTCGTCGAGCAGATCAGCTGCCATGTGTGTCTCCGGCTGCGCGCAGCAGCACCATGTCGGCCGCGAACTGGCGGCGCAGTTCGGCAAACCGGTCGAGCGGCGACGGGCGCCGCGCGGCAAGCAGGGCGGCCACGGCCAGCACGAGCGCGACGCCCGGTACCACCGCCAGCACCCAGTGGAAATGGTCCTGCATCACGCCGAGCATCACGGCCGTACCGGCCAGCCCGACAAACAGCAGGGCGAACAGGCCACCCAGCGTCCAGGCCACCACCCGCGCCAGCAGATCGGTCCCGGTCGTCGTTGCCTCCTGCACCGCCAGGGCGGCGTAGGCGGACAGATGGTCGGCCATCAGGTCGGGCCGGGTAACGACGGTCGAGAAGATCGGGTGGAGCATGGGAGGGGCTGGGTCCTGGGATGGGGGCGTGCGGGCAGGTGAACTCAGTACGTCGTGTTGCGGCGCTTGCGTGCCGACATCGCCAACGCTGCCAGAACAGCACCTGCGGCGGCAGCGATCAGGACCGCCTTCACCGGTTGCTCGGCCACGTAGCGTTCGGTTGCGTCGGCACAGCGCGTCAGCGATTGCTGGGCACGGGCGGTCGTGTCGGCAGCGATGTCGATGCCGCGGCGTGCCAGGCGCTGGGCGCTGGCGCTCCACTCGTCGATCGCCGGGTCGAGGCGCTTGCGCAGGCTGCGCACCTTCGTGTCGGCGGTGTCGAGTGCGTCGTTGGCGAACTCGCGGGTTGTGTCCACGGCTTCGGTGGCCGACTGCAGCACCTTGTCCGACAGTTCGCGTGTGCCGTTCACCGCTTCGCGGTAGCCGTTGTTGAGAGAGGTCGTCATGTGGTGGGTCCTTTGGTGCGTGGAACGGAAAGTGGGGGAGTCCGGGAATCGTTGGCGAAGGGCGAGGGCGCGTGCCGTCAGGTCTTCTTCAGCATGCTGACCACGAAGCCGACGATGGCCATGATCGCGAAGATGAAGAACAGGATCTTGGCGATCTCCACCGCGCCGGCGGCGATACCGCCGAAACCGAACACCGCGGCGATCAGCGCGATCACGAGAAAAACAACCGAGTAGTGCAACATGTCTGGCTCCTGTAGGTGGGCCTTGAGCCCTGGCTGGTGGCATTCACTGCGAATGACCTGGGCCCAAGCTTACGGACGCAATGGCGGCCTGCCGATCGGCATGCAGCGGGTCGCACCGTCGGTGCGCGTGCGCTTGGCCTGTAGGAGCTTGCCGACCCTGGTGGCCGGCGGGGGGTGATCAGCCCGGCGCGTGCCGGGGCACGGCCGGCAGCATCGCGAAGACGCGGGTGCCTTCCTGCAGGACCGAGGTGATGGTCAGGCGGCCGCCAGCGGCCTCGACGCGGTGGCGCATCCCGGTCAGGCCATGGCTCGCCACCGACATCTTGGCGGTGTCGAAACCCTTGCCGTCGTCCTGCACCTGCACGTTCACGTGGCTGTTGTAGTTGAGCAGGCTGATGCCCACCTGCGTGGCCTGTGCGTACTTGCCGATGTTGGTCAGCGACTCCTGCACCAGGCGGTACACCGTGAGCTGCGAGCCCTCGTCGAGTTCGACCGGCTCCAGGTTGGTGGTCACCGAGATGCCCGAGCGTTCACCGAACTCGCGCGCCAGGATCTCGAGCGACGTGACCAGCCCCAGGTTGGTCAACGACGACGGGCGCAGGTCTTCGATGATGCGGCGCTTGAGCGCGATGCCGCTGTTCAGCGTGTCGGTCAGATGCTGGATGCGCTGCAATGCATCGGGCGAATCGGCCCCCAGCCGCGACTTCAGGCGCGCGACGTCGAGCTTGGCCGCGGTCAGCAGCGCGCCGAGCTCGTCGTGCAGTTCGCGTGCGAGGTGGCCACGCTCCTGCTCGCGCACCTGTTGCAGGTGGGTGGCCAGTTCGGCCAGGCTGGCGGTGCGTTCCCGCACCTGCTGGCCGAGCAGATCGCGCTCGCGCTGCAGGTCTTCCTGCACCCGCTGGTCGACCACCTTCAGCGCCGTGGTCTGACGCAGGTACATGTAGAACGCCAGCAGACCGACCATCGCGACGATCGCGATGCCAATGCGCGACAGCTGCAGCGACTGCGTGATCTGCTGCTGGCCCGCCACCAGCCGCAGCGACGTGATGTCGAGCAGCTTGGTCAGCTGGATGCGGATCGCCTCCATGTGCTCCTTGCCGACGTCGGTGGTCAGCACGAACTTCCAGGCGTCCTCGTTGCCCTGCTTGCGCAGGCGCACGCTCACGTCCATCTCGGCCAGCTTGCGCTGCACGTTGCGTGACAGTTCGGCGAAGACCGTCAATTCGTTCGGGTGGGTGACGTACAGGTTGCGCAGCAGGTCGAGGTTCTGGTTGATCACCGCGGTCGCATTCTCGTAGGGTTCGAGGTAACGCTTGTCGCCGGTGAGCAGGTAGCCGCGCTGGCCGGTCTCGGCATCGAGCATGTGCTGCAGCAGGCGGTTCAGCGCGCCGCGCGTCTCCTGCGTCTGGGTGATGCTGTCGAGTGCTTCGACGGAGCGGTTGTAGCCGGTCTCGTTGATCGCGATCAGGATGCAGGTGGCCAGCAACGCCAGCGGCAGGCTGATCGCCATCTTGGGAATGGACAACCAGCGGGGAAGCTTGAAGCCCGGCACGCTCAGGCGTTCGACGAATGTTCGACGCAGAAGTCGATCAGCGCGTCGATCTCGTTGGACTTGTCGAAGACGGCGTCGACGCCGAGTTGCGCGCACCGCTTGCGGATGTCGGGCGTTGCGTAGTTGCTGAGGACCACCACCTTCTGGTGCGCGGCGCGCTCGCGGCAGGCGGTGAGGATGCCCAGGCCGCTGCCCTGCTTCAGGAACAGGTCGATGATGGCCAGGTCCCACTCGGCACTGTGGTCGAGCAGCCAGCCCTTGCCTTCCGTTTCCGTCTCTGCGCTGCCGACTGGTGTGATGTTCGCCAACTCTTCCAGTGTCGCAATCAGATTCTCGCGAATGGTCGGGTTGTCTTCGACGATATAGGTTCTCAGCGCCACGTTCACTCTGTTTCTGGCAATCGGCGAGGACGGTCAGCCCACTGGGTTGCCTGCCCGGGCCTTGAGCGGCGGGCTTGGCAAGTCATGGGAAAGTTTATGCGTCATGGGCGACCGATTGTGCCAGCGGGAAAGGCCGCAGCGCGTAGGAGCTAGCCTACAGTTTTACCACGCTCGCGGCCGACGCCGGAGCGCGCTGCTAAGCTCGGACGCATGGGAGACGACACTTTCGCCGCGCTGACGCGGCAACGGGCATTCTTGCGGGTGTGGGGCTCCCGGCTGCTGGCCACGGCCGGCACCCAGATGCTGATGGTGGCCATCGGCTGGCAGATGTACGACCTGACCGGCAGCGCCTGGGATCTCGGCCTGGTCGGCCTGTACCAGTTCGTGCCGGCCTTCGTGCTGGCGCTGCCGGGCGGCCACGCCGCCGACCGCTGGCAGCGCGAGCGCATCGTCGCGGTCTGCCTGGTGCTGCAGGCGGCCGTTGCGGTGACGCTGGTCCTGGCGACCCACCAGCACTGGGCCACACGGCATCTGCTGTTCGGCGTGTCGGTGGTGCTGGGCATGCTGCGTGCCTACCAGATGCCGGCCCAGCAGGCCCTGCTGCCGATGCTGGTGCCGCCGGCCATGCTGGCGCGGGCGATGGCCTTCAGCTCGGCCGGCCTGCAGGCAGCGGTGATCGGCGGCCCGGCACTCGGCGGCGTGATTTTCGTGGCGGGCGCGAGCGCGGTGTACGCGGTCTGCGGCGCGCTGTTCGTCGCCGCGGGCCTGCTGGTGGCCCGGCTCGAATACACCCGCACCGCACGCCTGCGCGAACCTGTGAGCCTGGCCAGCGCGCTGGCGGGCGTCGGTTTCATCTGGCAGCGCAAGCCGGTGCTGGGCGCCGTGTCGCTCGATCTGTTCGCGGTGCTGCTCGGCGGCGCGGTGGCGCTGCTGCCGATGTTCGCCAAGGACATCCTGCACACCGGGCCCTGGGGCCTGGGCCTGCTGCGCGCGGCGCCGGCGGCCGGGGCACTGGTGGTCTCGGTCAGCCTGACACGCTGGCCGCTCACGCGGCATGTGGGCCGCACGTTGCTGCTGGCGGTGGGCCTCTATGGCGTCTGCATGGTGGTCTTCGGCCTGTCGACCCACTTCGTGCTGTCGCTGGCCGCACTGGCGGTGTCGGGCGGCGCCGACATGGTGAGCGTGGTGGTGCGCCAGACCCTGGTGCAGCTGGAGACGCCGGACGCGATGCGCGGCCGGGTCGCGGCGGTCAACTCGCTGTTCATCGGCGCCTCGAACCAGCTCGGCGAGTTCGAATCCGGCGCCACCGCGGCCTGGCTGGGGCCGGTGGGCTCGGTGGTGGCGGGCGGCATCGGCACCTTGCTGGTGGCGCTGTGCTGGACCCGCCTGTTCCGCTCGCTGGCGGAGCGGGACCGGATGCAGCCGGGGGCGCAGGCAAGCTGAAGCTCAGGTGCCCGACGCACGCGCCGGCACCACGCGGCCCCTGCATTCGCCAAAGCCGATCGGCACCTGGCCCGGGCGCGTGCAACGGCCGCGCAGAGTGATCTCGTCGCCGTCTTCCAGAAAGGCCCGCTCCGATCCATCGGCCAGCCGCAAAGGCCGGGCCCCGCCGAGCGTCATCTCCAGCAGGCAGCCTGCCTGGTGCGGTGCTTCGCCCGACGACACGGTGCCGCTGGCCAGCAGGTCGCCGGGTTCCAGGTTGCAGCCATTGCTGGTGTGGTGCGCCAGCATCTGGAAGATCGTCCAGTACTGGTCGGCAAACCTCGCCTGCGTGATGCGTTCCGCCGGCTGGCCGGCGTCGCGCATCGCCTGGGTCTGCAGCAGCACGTCGAGGGCGATGTCGACACCGCCGGAACGCGTGTTCGCCGTGGTGTCGAGATGGGGCAGCAGGGCCGGCGCACCGTCGCCGCGCGGGGCGGCCGGCACACGGAAGGGCGCCAGGGCATCGAGGGTCACGACCCACGGCGACACGCTGGTCAAAAAGCTCTTGGCGAGGAAGGGCCCGAGCGGCTGGTATTCCCAGGCCTGGATGTCGCGGGCCGACCAGTCGTTGACCAGGCACAGGCCGAACACGCGGCTGTCGGCATCCGCCAGAGGAACGGGCTCCCCGAGCGCGTTGCCGACGCCGACATAGAACCCGACCTCGAGTTCGAAGTCGAGCCGGGTGCACGGGCCGTATTGGGGCAGTGCCGCATCCTTGGCCCGGAACTGGCCCTTGGGCCGCACCAGCGGCGTGCCGCTCGGCGATACCGACGAAGCCCGGCCGTGGTAGGCCACGGGCAGGTGGCGGAAGTTGGGCAGCAGCGGGGCGTCGGGCCGCATCATCCTGCCGGCGTTCACGGCATGGTGCACCGATGTGTAGAAGTCGGTGAAGTTGCCGATGCGTGCAGGCGTCTGCAGCGATGCCCCGTCGATCGGCAGCAGGCACTGCGCCGCGGCGGCCTGTTGCGGGCTGCCGTTGCGCAGCAGCCGCGAGAGCTGCAGGCGCAGCGCAGACCAGTGCGCAGGCGACAGCGCCATCAGCCCGTTCAGGCTGCCGGTGTCGCAGGCCCCGGCAGCCTGCGCCGCCTGACCGCTGAACAGCCCTGCGTCGCAGGCGGCCTGCAGGTCCAGCATGCTGGCGCCGATGGCCACGACCACGCGGCGCCGGCCGTCGTGCAGCGCCACGCCGAACGGCAGGTTCTGGATCGGGAAATCCGTCTGCCCCGCCATGCTGCCGGCGACCCAGCTGCCGAGCGCGGGATCATGCGTCTCGTCGAGTTCGATCGTCATGTTCATTCCGCCTTGATGTTGCCGGCCTTGATGACGCGGGCGTAACCATCGATCTCGTTGCGCATCAGCGTGGCGAACCTGTCCATCTCGATGCCGCTGATGGGCTCGGCGCCCAGGCCCAGAATCTTCTCGCGGATGTCGGGCCGCGCGACCAGCGAGGCCAGCTCGGCATTGATCTTGGCTGCGACAGGCGCCGGCAGGTTGGCGGGGGCCAGCATCGCGATCCAGGTGTCGCTCTTCATGTCCTTCACGCCGAGTTCGAGAAAGGTCGGCACGTCGGGGACGAAGCTCGAACGTTTCTCGCTGGCCACCGCGATCGCACGCACCCGGCCCGACTTGATGTGCGGCAGGGCCGCATTCACCGCCGACCACGACGACACTACATGCCCCGCGATCACCGCCTCGACCGACTGGCTCGAGCTCTTGTAAGGAATGTGGTTGAGTTTCACGCCGGTCTGCTGCGCCAGCCGTTCACCGGCGATGTGCACCGTGGTGCCGATGCCCGAGGTCGCGTAACTGATCTCGCCGGGTCTGGCCTTGGCCGCGGCCAGGTAGTCGGCCAGGTTGCGGATCGGCGAATCCGCCCGCACCACCAGCATGTTGGGCGCCGAGGCCAGCAGCGCCAGCGCGGTGAAATCCTTGACCGCGTCGTAGGGCATCTGCTCGCGCAGCGCCGGCGTGATGGTGTGCGTGCCCGAGGCCATCAGCAGCGTATAGCCGTCGGGCGCCGAACGTGCCACCGTTTCGGAACCGATCACGCCGGCGGCGCCGACCTTGTTTTCGACCAGCACCGGCTGGCCCCAGTGCTTCTGCAGTTCGAGCGCCAGCACGCGCGCCATCACGTCACTGATGCCGCCGGCCGCGAAGCCGACGACGATCCGGATCGGCTTGCTGGGGTAGGTGTCCTGGGCTTGGGCGCTGCCCAGGCACCACAGTGCACAGGCGCAAAAAGCCGCGATGCGGCCCGTGGTCTTCAACATGGTCTTGTCTCCTGCTTGTGGGGGGCGGTCAGTCGGCCTTGATGCCGCTGTCTTGCGCGATGCGCTTGTACATGGCGATCTCGTCTGCGATCTGGGTGCCGAAGGCGCCGAGGCTGGTGCCCACCGGCTCGGCACCCAGGCCGAGGATCTTCTCGCGGATGTCGGGCCGCGCCATGATCTTCAGCAACTCCGCGTCGAGCCTGGCCGCGATCGGCTGCGGCAGGCCGGCCGGCGCCAGCGCCGCCAGCCAGGTTTCGCTCTTCATGCCGGCGATGCCGAGTTCGGCGAAGGTCGGCACGTCGGGCGCGAACACGGTGCGCCGGTCGCTGGCCACGGCCAGCGCACGCAGCCGGCCGTCCTTCACGAAGGGCAGGGCCGAGTTGACCGCCGACCATGACGACTGCGTATGCCCTGCCACGACCGCCTGGATCGACTGGTTGGACGCGGCGTAGGGGATGTGGTTGTACCTGGTGCCGGTGATCTGGCCGAACTGCTCGCCTGCGATGTGCAGCGAGGTGCCGATGCCCGACGAGGCGTAGTTGACCTCGCCCGGCCTGGCCTTGGCCGCGGCCACGTAGTCGGCGACCGACTTCAGCGGCGAGTCGCTGCGCACCACCAGCATGTTGGGCGCGGCGGCCAGCAGCGTGATCGGCGTGAAGTCTTTCACCGGGTCGAACGGCAGACTCTTGCGCAGCGCCGGATTGATGGTGTGCGCGTTCGACGTCACCAGCAGCGTGTAGCCATCGGGTGCGGCGCGTGCCACCTGCTGCGTGCCGATGATGGCCGTGGCTCCCGTCACGTTCTCGACCACCACCGGCTGGCCCCAGTCCCGGGCCATCTCGTTGGCCAGGATGCGGCCGAGCACGTCGGTCACGCCACCGGCCGCGAACGGGATGACCATGCGGATGGGCCGGCTCGGGTAGCCCGATGCGGATACGCCGGTCTGCGCCGCGGCCGGCAGTGTCGCGGCCAGAGCCAGCGCAAGGATGACCGCGCGCCGTGGAATGGGTGAGGGTTGCATGTCGTGTCTCCTGTCTTTTTTATGGGGTTGCGGGGCCGATCGTGTGTCAGCGTCTTCGCATGGCCGCCGTGGCCTGGGTGTCGACCGCGCCGCCCGCATCGAAGGCCACGCGGTAATCGTGTGCCGCCGAGGCGGGCGAGATGTAGCCGCTCTGCAGATCGTGCAGCACACGTTCGGGGTCGCGCTCGGCCGCCGGGCCGTAGCCGCCGCCGCCGCCGGTCTGGATGACGACCTGGTCGCCCTCCGTCAGCGCGTGGTCGCCCTTCAGGACGCGCCGGATATCGCCGGAGGGTGAACGGATCTCGACATCGGCTGTCTTGCCTTCACCGCCGCCTGCCAGGCCCCAGGGCGGGCATTTGGTGCGGTCGATCTTGAGGTTGAGCCGGCAAGGCCCGGTGACGCGGTAAGTCTTGATCACGCCGACACCGCCGCGGTAGCGGCCCGGCCCGGCCGAGTCCTCGCGGATGGCGTACGACTCGAAGCGGTAGGGGTGGAAGGCTTCCTGCATCTCGACCGGCACGTCGGACGTGTCGCCATGCACGTTCGAACGCGAAGGGCCGTAGCCGTCGGTCGAGGCGGTCGCGCCCCAGCCGCCGACGCAGGTGTCGAGGTGGTAGAACGGCGCGCCGGTGGCCGGGCTGATGCCGTGGAAGGCGTGCACGCCGTAGGTGCCGTGGTGGGCCGCCGCCACCCGCTCGGGGAAGGCATCGGCCATCGCGCGCAGGATGGTGTCGACCACCGTCGGGATCATGTTGCCGGAGCCGCCGATGGCCGCATCCGGCCGGGCCGAGAGAAACTTGCCGTCCGGGATCTCGACCTCCAGCGCGCGGAAGTCGCCCTCGTTGACCGGATCGTCCGGCGAGAACAGGTACTTGATCGCGATGCGCGCTGCCGCCACCGCGCCGCCGTTGCGCCCGGCGTTCAGCGGGCCGGGCAGCTGTTCGGACACCCCTGAGAAGTCGACCTTGATGCGGTCGCCGTCGACCACCACGCGCACGCCGATCGGCACGGTCCTGTCGAGGTACAGGCCATCGTTGTCGAGGAACGAGAACGCGGTGTACTCGCCCGAGGGCGCGGCGCGGATGGCGGCGCGGGTGCGCGCCTCGGCCACATCCCACATCGAGTGCACGGCTGCGTGGTAGGTTGCGGCGCCGTACTTCTCGGCGATCTCGGTCACCATCGCGCGGCCCATGAAGCAGCCGGCGATCTGCGCCTCGACGTCGCCCAGCAGCATCTCGGGGAACCGTGTGTTGTATTCGATCATGCGGAACATGTCGGCCCGGCGCTCGCCGCGCTCGAACAGCTTCACGCTGCGGAACTGGATGCCCTCCTGGTAGATCTCGGTCGTGGTGGTGGAGCTGCACGATCCCACCATGCTGCCACCCACGTCGATCCAGTGCATCAGCACGCAGAAGAACGCGGTCACCTCTGCGCTGTCGCCCTGGGCGCGCACGGGGGTGTACATCACCACGTTGTTCAGGTGCTGGCCCAGCGTGCCGGCGTGGTTGGAAATCACCACGTCGCCCTGGTGCAGGTTCGCCAGACCGTAGATGGCCACGCCGTCCTTCACCGCCGTGCCCAGCGCATTGGCGACGAAGATGCCCAGGCTGCCGCGCGACTGCGAGATCAGGCGGCCTTCGCTGTCGACGATGCCGACCGCGTAGTCCTTGTACTCGTTGATCAGCGGCGAGAACGCGGTGCGGGTGATGTTCTTGTCGATCTGGTTCGGGATCGAGATCAGGTCGTGCTTGATGATCTCGAGCGTGACCGGATCGAAGTCCGCCGCGCGGCGCGGGTCGGGGACGGGTTGCAGGACGGCGTTCATCGCGTGTTCCCTTCTGGCTGTTGGCCGCATCGGATGGTGATTTCGCCGAGCTTGCCGATAGTGGCGTGGTCGCCCGGCAGCAGCACGGTGGTCGAGCTGTATTCCTCGATGACGGCCGGGCCGTCGAGCGCAAAGCCGGCCGGCAGGCTGTCGCGGCGCCACACCGGTACGTCGATGCGGCCGTACGGTGCGGGGTAGTAGACCGGGCGCCGTCCGGCGGGCTCGGGCGTGCCGTCGATCGCCTGGCGACCCATCAGGGCGGCCAGCTCAGGGCGTGGCACATCGGCTTCGGCACCCAGCCGCACGCCCAGCACCTCGACCGCGTTGTGGTTGGCATGGCCGTAGCGCCGCTTGTAGAGCGACTCGAAGCTCTGCACCAGCGCGGCGATGTCGGCCCCAGCCGCGAACGGCACGCGCACCGTGTGTTTCTGGCCGCGGTAGCGCATCTCGAGCCCGCGGTCGAAGCGCAGCTGCTGGGCGCCCAGCTCGGATTCGAGTGTGTGGCGCGCCGCGGCTTCGAGCTCTGCGAACGCCGGATGGATCAGTGCCAGCGCGCCATCGTCGGCCGCCGTGACGACGGTGCGCGACAGGTCGACCCGCGCACCCGCGATCAGCATGCCCAGCGTGGCGAAGTTGCCGGGATGAGGCGGCACCACGACGGTCGGAATGCGCAGGCTGCGCGCCAGGATCGAGCCGAACAGCGGGCCACCGCCACCGAACACGAACAGACCGAACTCGCGCACGTCGTAGCCGCGCTCGATGGTGATCTCCTTGATGGCGGTGGCCATCGTCGTGGTCGCCAGGTCGAGGATGCCCTGGGCCGCCGCGTCGATGCCGTGCTCACCCTCGAAGCCCAGCGGCTCGGCCACCCGCTGCGCAATCGCCTTGCGTGCACCGGTGCTGTCGAGCTTCAGCTTGCCCTGCATGAAGTTGCCGCCCGAGATGCGGCCGAGCGCCAGGTTGGCGTCGGTCACGGTCGGTTCGGTGCCGCCGCGGCCGAACGCCACCGGCCCCGGTTCGGAGCCCGCGCTGCGCGGCCCCACGCTCAGGATGCCGCGTTCGTCCACGGCCGCGATCGAGCCGCCGCCGGCGCCGACCTCGACGATGTCGAGCACCGGCGTCTTCAGCGGAAAGCCGTGGTCGTAGCCGCCCACGTAGTAGATGGGCTGGATGTCGAACTGCCCGTCCTGCACCAGCGCGCACTTGGCCGTGGTGCCGCCCATGTCGAAGGCGATGAGCCTGGGCAGGCCCAGCGCCATCGCATAGGCGGCAGCGCCGATGCAGCCGCCGATGGGGCCGGATTCGACCAGGGCCACCGGCTGCTCCAGCGTGCGTGCCACCGACAGCACGCCGCCGTTCGAGCCCATCATGTAGAAGGTGCCGCCGAAACCCCGGTCGCGCAGCCGCTGGTCGAAGGTGCCGATGTAGCTGCCCATGCGCGAGCCCACGTAGGCGTTGGCGGCAGCCGTCGAGGCGCGTTCGTACTCGAACCACTCGCGGGTCAGCAGCGTGCCGGCGGTCACGTAGACGCCCGGCAGGCAGCGCCGCAGCAGCGCGGTGGCGGCTTCTTCATGGGCCGGGTTGGCGTAGGCGTTGATGAACGAGATGGCGACCGCCTCGATGCCGTCGTCGCGCAGGCCGTCGGCCAGGCGTTCGAGGGCCAGCGTGTCGAGCGCTTCGACCTCGCGGCCCTGGGCGTCCATGCGGCCACCGACCTCGAAGCGCCGGGTACGCGGCACCAGTGGCTCGTCGCGCCGGTACTCGAGTGCGAACGGCACCGGCCGGTTGCCGCGGCCGATCTCCAGCGTGTCGCGAAAACCGCGCGTGGCGACCAGGGCCGTCCTGGCGCCGCTGCGCTGGATGAAGGTGTTGATCACGTGCGTGGTGCCATGCTTGAACAGCAGGGCCTGGTCCAGCTGCACGCCGGTGCCGGCCAGCCCATCGAGCGCACCCTCGACCAGATCGCCGTAGTTGGTCAAGGTCTTGCCGTAGCGCACCTCGCCCGCCTGTGCGTCGTAGACGGCCACGTCCGTGAACGTGCCGCCGGTATCCGCTGCAACCATGTAGCGCATGCGTCTGTCTCCTGTTGTTGAGCGCATTGTGGGCGTGAATTACTGTCTGAAAAAGACGAGAATCCGACCACCACCTGTGCTGAATCTGCACAGCCAGATGCACTTCGACCACCTATCAGGGAAGACCCCAGGATGACCCGCCATCTCGCGGCGAGCACGAGCAAGGCTGCCGTGCCCGCCAGCGGCAGCGACAAATCGGCCGCACTGAAGTCACCGGTCACGATGGAGTTGCTGCGCCTGTTCAGCGACGTCGCCGAGGCCGGCAGCATCGCCGCCGCGGCCCGGCGCAGCAACAGCTCGCCGTCGCTGGCCACCCGAAAGATCGCGGCGCTGGAGCGGGCCCTGAAAGTGCGGCTGTTCGAGCGCACCACACGCAGTGTCAAGCTGACCGAGCCCGGCCGCACGGCACTGGCCTGGGCGCAGGACACGCTGGCCAGCTACGAAGAACTCGGCGACGACCTGGCCTCGCTGGTGGCCCGGCCGGCCGGCCTGGTGCGCATCGCCATCAACCACTACGCCGCGACCGTCTACCTGCCGCCCATCCTCGAACGCTTCTGTCACGAGTACCCGGACATCCGCCTGTCGATCACCGCCACCGACAGTCCGGTCAGCATGGTGCAGGAGGGCTACGACCTGGCGGTGCACTCGGGCCGTGTGCCCGATGCCAGCGTGGTGGGAGTGCGGGTCAATGCGTTCCGCCGTGTGCTGTGTGCGGCACCCGCCTACCTGGCGCGGCGCGGCACCCCCACGCGGGTCGAAGACCTGTCGCAGCACGACTGCCTGGTGCACTCGACCAACGAGCCGGCCAACTGGTTCTTCAAGCGCGGCAAGCGTCTGGTGGCGCAGCCTGTGAAGCCTTTTATCGAGACCGATACGCACCTGGTGCTGGTCGAACTGGCGCGGCGTGGCCTCGGCATCGCCCGCATCAGCAGCAACGTGGTGAAGGACGATCTGCAAAGCGGCCGGCTGGTCGAGTTGCTGCCGAAGTTCGAATCGGTGTATTCGAACGGTGAACTCCCTGGCCTCTGGATCCTCTATCCCAATCGCAAGGTGCTGTACCGCACGCGGGTGCTGATCGACTACATCACCGATGCACTCGAGAAGCGGGCCTGACTCGACGAGACACCTTCCCTCTCTGTCCTGCGCGTTCGGCAGGCCGCCCGACGCGCGGGCTGGTCGTGCAGTGGCCGGCGACCCTGTCCTACAGCGCTGGGGTCGGGAGGCGGCCACGCTCGTGGTCCTTCTCTTTTCAGCACCGCGGCTTGTCGCGGCACCCGATGACCGACCGTTCCATGCCTCTGCTTCCTTCCATTCGTCCCGACATCCGCCTCTTCGGCAAGGTCGATCAGCACATGCTGGGCGAGTTCTTCCGCCAGCAGGCCGAGGCACCACAGGACAAGCCCCTGGTGCTGGAGCTCAGCACCTCCGGCGGCGATGCCGACATCGGCCGCCGCATCGCGCAAGAGATCAAGCTGTGGCGCCACCATGCGCAGCGCGACATCTACTTCTTCGGCAAGACCTACGTGTATTCGGCCGGCGTGACCATCATGTCGGCGTTCCCGACCGACCGGCGCTTCCTGACAGGCGACACGCTGCTGCTGATCCACGAGCGCAAGCTCAAGAAGACGATCGAGCTGAGCGGCGCGCTGCGCTCGTGCCTGGGCCAGATGAACGACGCGATCGCCGAGATCGAATCCGGCCAGATGCTGGAGCGCGACGGTTTCGTGCAGCTGCTGCAGGGCAGCACGGTGTCGATCGAAGAACTCGAGCGCAAGGTGCTGACGAAAGACTGGTACCTGACCGCCGACGAAGCGCTGCAGCACCGCCTGGTCGGCGGCCTGCTGGACGACGGCACCGCCACCCGCGGGCATCTCCGGGCCGTCACGGCCTGAAGCTCACTCCATGTCGATGCGGCGCTCGGCCACCACCTTGCGCAGCGCGCCGATGTCGCGCTCGACCCGGGCCTGAAACTCCGCCGGCGAGCTGGCCTTGGCGACGCCGCCCCAGTCGGTCAGCTGGCGCTGTACTTCGGGCTGGGCCACCACCGCACGCATCTCGCGGTTCAGCCGCGCCAGTACATCGGGCGGCGTGCCCGCGGTCGTCGCCACGCCGAGCCATGACTCGAACACGATGTCGGTCGGCAGCACGTCGGCCACCGCGGGCACGCCGGGCAGGTTGCTCTGGCCCTTGGGCGTGGTGACCGCCAGCGCGCGCAGGCGCCTGTCCTTCAGCAAGGGTGCGCTGTTGGTCATCGTGTCGATCATCACGTCGACCCGGCCGGCCAGCAGCTCTGTGATCGGCGCCGCACCGCCCTTGAACGGCACGTGGATCGCACTGCCGCCAGCGTCGGCCATGATCCACTCGCCGACCAGGTGCATCGCGGTGCCGACGCCGACCGACGAATACGAGTACTTGCCCGGCTCGGCCTTGCTGCGGGCCAGGAAGTCCGCGAACGACGTGATCGGCGACGCGGGCGCGACCGACAGCACCACCGGATAGGTGGTCACGGTGGAGACCCAGGCGAAGCTCTGCACGGGATCGAACGGCACGGTCTTCTTCATCGCCGCGTTGCTGGCGTGCCCGCTGGGCAGCAGGATCAGCGTGTAGCCGTCGGGCGCCGCCTTGGCCGCCATCTCGGCTGCGATGTTGCCGCCGGCGCCGGGCTTGTTGTCGACCACCACCGGCTGGCCGAGGCGCTCGCCCAGGCCCTTGGCGACGAGGCGCGCCACCATGTCGGAGCCGCCGCCGGCGGTGAAGCCGAGCAGCAACTTCAACGGACGGTTCGGGTAGGCCTGCTGCGCCGCGCCCGCGCAAGGCCAGGCGGCCGCGGCGAGCAGCGCCACGGTGGCGAGCTGCCGGCGGGCGAGGAGGGGCATCCGGGGAATGCGGGGGACGAGAGAAAAAGACAACGCAGGCATCGGCACGGCTCCAGGGCAGCCACCACGGCTGGGTGCGTAAATCCTAGTGCGATTCTCAAATGGAGATAATTGTGAAAACCCTTGCCCACCCGCCCGCATGACCAGCCTGACCCGGATGCTCGCCATCCTGGATTTGTTCACCGAGTCCACCCCGAGCTGGACCGCCGAGGCGATCGCCCAGACCTGCGGCTACACGCTGCCGACGGGCTACCGCTACGTGCGCGAGCTGACCGAGACGGGTCTGCTGCGCAGCGCCGCCGGCGCCACCTATGTGCTGGGGCCGCGCATCATCGAACTCGACTACCTGGTGCGCGTTGGCGACCCGGTGCTGGCGGCCGGCGGCGACGCGATGCGGCAGCTGGCCACCACCACCGGCTGCGACGTGGTGATGGCGACCCTGTACGGCGACCGCATCATCACCATCCACCACGAGATCGGCTCCGAGAGCACCGGCGTCAGTTATGGCCGCGGCCGCAGCATGCCGCTGTTCCGCGGCGCACTGTCGAAGCTGATCCTCGCCGCGCTGCCGCGCGCGAAGCAACGGCGGCTGTACGACGCGCACGGCGCCGAGGGGGCGGGTACGGTGTTTGCGCCGTCGTGGGACGCCTTGATGGCGGGCGCCCGGTCGATCCGCCAGGCGGGCTATGCCATCAGCCGCGGCGAGCTGGACCCGGGCCTGGTCGCGATCGGCGTGCCGCTGGGCAGCGCCGACCAGAAGATCGTCGCCTCGCTCGGCTTCGTGATGTCGGAGCAGCGCTACGCGATGGTCGACCTGGCGCGCAGCGCGAGCATGCTGCGCGAGGCGGCCGCCAGCATCGAACGGCGCTTGAGCGAGCGGCCCTGAAGGCGCGGCTGCAGCGGCGTGGCTGGCCGCGCTTGGTCAGGACTTCTTCATCACCAGGACCGGCTGCTCGCGCCAGACCTCGGGCATCGTGCTCTTCAGGTTGGCGATCTTCGGCAGATCGAAGCGCGCGATGTAGGGCTGGTCCGGGTGCAGCGTCGCGTAGTCCTGGTGGTAGTCCTCCGCCGGGTAGAACGCGGTGAGCGGCGTGAGCTGCGTGACGATCTTGTCCGGGAAGGCCTTGGCCGCGTCGAGCTGCGCAATGTAGCGCGCGGCCACCTGCTGCTGCGCGGCATCGGCGAAGAAGATGTGCGAGCGGTACTGCGTGCCGGTGTCCGGCCCCTGGCGGTTGAGCTGGGTCGGGTCGTGCACCACCGAGAAGTAGATCTGCAGCAGCTTGCCGTAGGACACGACTTTCGGGTCGTAGCGGATCTGCACCGATTCGGCATGGCCGGTGCGACCCGAGCCGATGGCCTGGTAGTTGGCCGTTTCCTTCTGGCCGCCGGCGTAACCCGACACCGCGCTCAGCACGCCCTGCGTGTGCTGGAACACGCCCTGCACGCCCCAGAAGCAGCCGCCGGCGAACACCGCCGTCGCCGTCGCGCTTGCGGGCGTGGCAGGTGTATCGAAGGCGGGTGGCGGCAATTTCATGGCCTGCTCGCCAGCGATCACACCGGTGTCGAGGTAGAGAAAGGCCGCCGCAAGCAGGGCGCCGGTCGCGGCCAGCAGTTGGGGTTTCTTCATGCGGCTGCGGGCGCGAAATGCAGCGCCTGTCCGTTTTCGCAGGCCCGCGCGGCGGCCACCAGGCCTGCCACGGCGCCGAGGCCCTGCAAGGTGTGTCTTCGATTGCGCATGCGCATGCTCCTTGGGTTGGAGGAAAGGGCGCCCGTTCGCCGTTGGGGGTGGCGATGTGACCCCGCGAGCCACCCATAGTTCCTGGCGGCGGTTCCTGGCGGCGCGACTATGATGCCCGGCAAACGCGCGGCCCGAGCGGCTGCGCCGGCACCGACCCCCCGAAAAAAGCAGAAAGGCGACAACGATGGCGACCGTGGCCGTGACGGCGATCGAGCGGGTGCTGGACATCCTCGAGGCGTTTCAGGCCAGCGGGCGGCCGTTGTCGCTCACCGATCTTGCCGAGCAGGCCGGCATTCCCAAGAGCAGCTGCCATGCGATCGTCGGCACGCTCACGGCGCGGGGCTACCTGTACACGCTGAGCCGGCCGCGCGCGCTGTACCCCACGCGCCGCCTGTTCGATGTGGCGCGCGACATCCAGCAGCGCGATCCCTTCATCGAACGGGCGATGCCGCTGTTGCAGCAACTGCGCGACGCCACCGCCGAGACCGTGATCCTGGGCAAGCGCCAGGGCGATGCCGTCATCTACCTGCAGGTGCTGGAAGGGCCGCAGGCGATCCGCTACACGGCGAGGCCCGGCGAGTTCAAGCCGCTGCACTCCAGCGCGATCGGCAAGGCGCTGGTGGGCAGCCTGAAAGAGGCCGAGATGCGCGTGCAGATCGCCGAGCAGGGTTTGCTCGCCGTGACCGAACACACGCTGACCGATGCCGACGCGCTGGTGCGCGACCTGCAGGAGAGCCGGCGCCGCGGCTACTTCGTGACGCGTGGCGAGAACGTGCCCGACGTGTGGGCGGCGTCGGCGTTCCTGACGATGCAGTCGGAGACGCTGGCCATCGCCGTGGCCGGCCCGCGCCACCGCATGGAGCCGCAGCTGGCCGCATGCGCGCGCACCCTGGTCGCGACTTGCAGCCAGCTCGCGAAGCAGTGGGCTGACTGAAAACAGAGGCCGGCCCGCGGATGTCCTACCGAAGGCCGCGGAGCAGCCCATGCCAGAGCACCCGCGGGACTGGCTTTGCCAGACCGCTGGGTGCGCCCCTTGAGGGGGATGGAATGGCTACACGCAGTGCGCCATTCAAACGGGGTGGTCCTTCAGACCGGGCGTGTGCCTTCGAGCGTGATGCGCAGCATCACGCGCGCAAAGCCGTGGTAGTCGTTCACCGGGTTGTGCATGGCCGTGCGGTTGTCCCAGAACGCGATGCAGTCGGGCTCCCAGCGGAAGCGGCAGGTGAACTCGGGCTTGACCTGGTGCTCGAACAGGAACTGCAAGAGCGGCGCGCTCTCGGCATCGGTCAGCCCCAAGATGCCACTGGTATGCGCGACGTTCACGTACAGCGACTTGCGGCCGGTCTCGGGGTGCGTGCGCACCAGCGGATGCTCGGCCCGGTACTCGGGGCTGGGGCCGCCCTTGCCGTCGCTCTTGATACGGTCTTCGCGCGTCTTCGACACGTCGGCCTTGGCCGAACTCGAGATGCCGACCAGGCCCTGCAGCATGTCGCGCATCGTCGGTGACAGCGCCTCGTAGGCCAGCGCCTGGTTGGCGAACATGGTGTCGCCGCCGTAGGGCGGCACGGTGCGCGACAGCAGCATCGAGGCCATCGGCGGCACCTCGAGGTAGGTGGTGTCCGAATGCCAGATGCCGCCGAAGTTCACGCGTTCGTGTTCCAGCTTCTTCACCTCGATGATCTCGGGAAAACCGTCGAGCCCCTTCACGAAGGGGTACTCGATCGGCTTGCCGAAGGCCTTGGCGAAGTCGAGAAAACCCTGCGGCGTCAGCGGCTGGCCGCGCAGGAAGATCACCTGGTGTTCGAGCCAGGCGGCCCGCAGTTCGGCGGCCAGCGCCTCGCTGATGCCGTGGCGCAGGTCGATGCCCGAGATGTCGGCGCCGAGCGCGCCCGCGATTCGCTTGATCTTCATGTGAGGTCCTGTGGAGCCGGCACGACCATCGTGGCCCGGCGCGCCGATGCTAAGGACGCGATGGGGCCGCGGCAATGGGTGTTGTTCGAGATGCCGAACAAGCCGCGACTTTCACGACCGCACTGCCGCATGGTGCAGCGTTTGCAGGCGGCAGACGGCGGCTCACAGCGGAATCCGCGTCTCCTTCATCACGCGCAGCACGAAGTGCGACTTGCTGTGCCGGATGCCGGGGATCTTGTAGAGCTTCTCGCGCAGCAGGCGCTCGTAGTCGCGGGTGTCGCGCACCGCGATGCGGATGTAGTAGTCGTAGTCGCCCGAGACCAGGTAGGCCTCGAGGATCTCGGGAATGGTCGCCAGCACTTGGCCGAAGTCGTACAGCGTCTCGTCGGTGTGGCTCTCGAGGTTGAGCTGCACGATGACCGAATCCTGGTAGCCCAGCTTGGCCGGGTCGAGGTCGACCGTGTAGCCACGGATCACGCCCAGCGCTTCCAGTTTCTTGATGCGGCCCCAGCAGCTGGTGGGCGACAGGCCGACCTCGGTGCCGATCTCCTGCAGCGTCTTGCGCGCGTCGTCGCGCAACACCCGCAGGATGGCGATGTCTTGCTTGTCCAGAGATTCTTCGGATTCTTTGGGTTTTGGGCGATTGTTTTTCAAGGGAATAGCCGATCCGGTCCGATAAAAGGAGCAAATTCTGCGGCAAACCCAGAATAATTGCTGCATGGAAACCTTGACCCAGCCCCTTTTGCACGAAAAATCTTCGGCCAGTACAGCCCTGGCCTCTGCCGCCGCCGCGCCGGTGCTCCCCCGCAATGGCGCCGAGACGCTGCTCGACACCTTGGTGGCCTGCGGCGTCGACACCTTGTTCGGTTACCCGGGCGGGGCCGCGCTGCCGTTGTACGACGCGCTGCACGGCGAGCCGCGGCTGCGGCACGTGCTGGTGCGGCACGAGCAGGCGGCCGTGCATGCGGCCGAAGGGTATGCACGCAGCACGGGCCGGGTGGGCGTGGTGCTGGTGACTTCGGGGCCGGGGGTCGGCAACACCATCACCGGGTTGCTGGACGCGATCAGCGACTCCGTGCCGGTGCTGTGCATCAGTGGCCAGGTGGCGACGGCGGTGATCGGCACCCAGGCGTTCCAGGAGAGCGATGCGCTGGGCATGTCGCGCTCGGTGACCAAGTGGAACCACCAGGTGCGGCACGAGGACGACATGGCCGGCCTGGTCCGGCGCGCACTGCAGATCGCCGCGGGCGGGCGGCCCGGGCCGGTGCTGCTCGATGTGCCCAAGGACGTGCAGCTGGCGGTGCAGGGCGCGGACCGTGCGCCGGCACGGCCGTTACGCGCGTCCAAGGTGCCGGCGTCCATGGTGTTGCCGCGCGGCAGCCTGCAGCGGGCGGCCGACCTGATCTCGACCGCGCGGCGGCCGGTGTTCTACGGCGGCGGCGGGCTGGTGAATGCCGGCCCCGAGGCCTGCGCCGCGTTCGCCCAGCTGGCGCAGCGGGTCGGCGCCCCGGTCACGCTGACGCTGATGGGCCTGGGCGCGTTCCCCGCATCCGACCCGCAATGGATCGGCATGCTCGGCATGCACGGCACGCTGGAGGCCAACCTGGCGATGCACGAGGCCGACCTGGTGGTGAACATCGGCGCGCGTTTCGACGACCGCGTGACCGGCAAGCTCGACGAGTTCTGCCCGCACGCGCGCAAGATCCACGTCGACATCGACCCCAGCAGCATCAACAAGGTGGTGAAGGTCGACGTGCCGATGGTCGGCGACTGCGGCGCCGTGCTCGACGCGCTGCTGGCGATGCCGCAGCTCGACGGGCTGGACCCGGCCCGGCTGGCGCCGTGGTGGCAGCGCATCGACCACTGGCGTGCGCGCGACTGTCTAGCGTTTTCCGAGGACGACACGGTGATCCTGCCGCAGCGCCTGATGGCGACGCTGCAGCGCACGCTGCAGGGGCGCGACGCCATCGTGTCGACCGATGTGGGTCAGCACCAGATGTGGGCCGCGCAGTACCTGCGGTTCGAGCGGCCGCAGCGCTGGCTGACCTCGGGCGGTGCCGGCACCATGGGTTACGGCCTGCCGGCCGCCATCGGCGCGCAGATCGCACACCCCGGCGCGCTGGTGGTCTGCGTCAGCGGCGATGCGTCGGTGCTGATGAACATCCAGGAGCTGTCGACCGCGATGCAGCACCGCGCGCCGGTGAAGCTGGTGCTGTCGAACAACGGCTACATGGGCATGGTGCGGCAGTGGCAGGAGCTGAACCACGGCAACCGTCTGTCCCATAGCTGGAACGAGGCGCTGCCCGACTTCGTGGCGCTGGCCAAGGCCTTCGGCTGGGGCGCGCGGCGGGTGTCGGACCCGGCCGAGTTGCAGGGCGCGCTGGACCAATGCATGGGCTACGACGGCCCGTTCTTCCTCGACGTGCAGGTGGCGCCGCAGGAGAACTGCTTTCCGATGATGCCGGCCGGGCAAGGCCACCACCGCGTGATGCTGGGCAAGGACCTCTGGTACGAATGAGGCATGGGCAGTTCATCGTTCTGTCACGATCTTTTGCCGGGCCTCGCCACAATCCCTTCTGTCGACGGTGCGATCTGCGTGCCGGACCACTGAAGAAAAGCGAGATCCATCATGACGAACACCTGCAAACTCCTGGTACTGGCCGCGGCGCTGGGCTTCGGTTTTTCTGCGTCGGCAGAAGAATGCGCGTCGGCGATGGTCAAGGTTTCCAGCACGGCCAGCGCCTGCGCTCTGGCGCCCGCCCGTATCGCCCAGGCCGAACAGACCCAGACGATGCGCACGGCCGAAGGCCAGATGATCCAGGTGGTGGCCAGCGAGAACGGCACGCTGATCTCGCTGCCGATGCTCGACGACGCGTCGCGCACCCGGCCCATCGTGCCGGCGATCCTGCGCCGTGCCGACTCGGTGCAGATGACGCTGAGCTGGTAAGCGGCTATCTGCGCCACCTGCGCGGCGCGGGGCGACGACAGCCGCTTATCCCACACGTAAACAAGCGTTCCTGCCGACGGCACGCGCCGTCGCGCCTCCAGAATCGTCCCCCGAGCGGACACCTTTTCGTCCGTGCCGGGAGAACCCCATGAAGAAGTTCCTGTTCGCGATGGCCGCTTCGCTGGTCGTGCTGTCGGCCGGTGCCCAAGTGGGCAAGGCCGCCTCGGAAGCCACCGACGCGGCCAAACACAAGATCGACGAGAAACGCGCGGACAGCGAAGCCAAGAAGAGCGGGCCGGTCGGCAAGGCCGTCAACAACGTCAAGTCCGGCTACCACAAGAACCGCGCCGCCAGCTCGGCCAAGAAAGCCAAGAAGGCGTTGAAAGACGCCGTCTAGGGTCACGCGCGCCGGCCAGGGCACGCGCCGGCGCCTGCGCGCCCGGGACCAGCGTCGGGCTGGCGACGTGCGGTGGCGATGACACGCCCGACGCGTTGATCCGCCGGGCGGACGAAGCCATGTACGCTGCGAAACGTCGAGGCCGCGACCGTCTCCATTGCGCGGCCTGGATCGTGCCGGTGACCGCGAGCCCGGCGCAGGCGCAGGGCTCGGAGCAGGCGCCGATCGTTCAGCCTCGCTTCAGCGGAATACGCTGACCGCCTCGACCAGTTGTTCCGCCTGTTGCTGCAGGCTCTGCGAAGCGGCAGTGGCCTGCTCCACCAGGGCGGCGTTCTGCTGGGTGATCTGGTCCAGGCTCGTCACGGCCTGGTTGATCTGCGAGATGCCATCGCGTTGCTCGGTCGACGACGAGGTGAGCTCGCTGATCAGGTCGCTAACGCGCCGCACGCTGCCGACGATCTCCTCCATTGATTGGCCGGCCTGTGAGACCTGCTTCGATCCCGTATCGACCGTGCGAGCCGACGTATCGATCAGACTCTTGATTTCCTTTGCGGCCTGCGCCGAACGGCCCGCCAGGCTGCGCACCTCGCTGGCCACGACCGCGAAACCGCGACCCTGCTCCCCGGCCCTGGCGGCTTCCACCGCGGCATTGAGCGCGAGGATGTTGGTCTGGAATGCGATGCTGTCGATGGTGCCGATGATGTCGGTGATCTTGCTGGAAGACGCGCTGATGTCGCGCATGCAGTCGACGACTTCGGCCACGACCTTGCCGCCCTGGCCGGCGGCCTTGGCGGCATTGGCTACCAGTTCGTTGGCGTGGCGTGCAGTGTCGGCGGACTGCGCGACGATGCTGGTCATCTGCTCCATCGATGAGGCGGTCTGCTGCAGGCTGCTGGCAGCCTGCTCGGTGCGGGAGCTGAGATCGACATTGCCTTGCGAGATCTCCTTCGAAGCGGTCTGCACCGTCATCACCTGATGGCTCACATCGTCGATGAGCCATCGGAACATCAGGCCCAGCTGGCTGATCGTGCGCAGCGTCATGCCGATCTCGTCGACGCGGTTCAGGTGAACGGTTTTCTGGCTTTCGCCAGAGGCGACACGGAGCGCTTGCGCCAGCACCTGCTCCAGCGGGCGCGAGATCTGCGATTCGAGCGCCCACATCGCCAACAGTGTCAGGCCGGCCACCATGCCGGCAAAGCCCAGCAGCGCGCTCCCCGCAAGCCCGAGGGCCCAGGCGCCGGCCACCAGCAGCGGCGCCGGCAGCCCCAGCGCCCAGCGGATGCGCCAGCGCACCGACATGGTCTGGAACATCGAGGTCCACCCCATGAGGCCGGTGCGCACCAGCAGGCCCTTGTGGATCTTCAACTGGCCCGCCGTGCCGGCGCGCATCTGGGCGTAGAGCTTCTCGGCGGCGGCAATCTCCTCGCGCGAGGCCTTGGTGCGGACCGACATGTAGCCGACGTGCCGGCCCTCGCGGATCACCGGCGTGGCGTTGGCGCGTACCCAGTAGTGGTCGCCGTTCTTGCGGCGGTTCTTGACCAGGGCCGTCCAGGGCTCGCCGCCCTTGAGCGTAGCCCACATGTCGGCGAAGGCCTGCGGCGGCATGTCGGGGTGCCGAACCAGGTTGTGCGGCTGCCCCTGGATCTCTTCCCGGCTGAAGCCACTGACCTCGATGAACGCCGCGTTGGCGTAGGTGATGTGGCTCTGCGTGTCCGTGGTGGACATCAGCGTGGCATGGTCTGGGAACTCGAACTCGCGTTGGGTCACTGGTTCGTTGACACGCATGGAATGCCCCTTCGAAAAATGGTCGACAGGTCTGCACGCAGTTCATGTTCTAACCCCGGAGGCAACGCTTTGCAAGATGGAATACGCGCGTGCGCCGACGGTGCGCCGTCTTTCATCCATATGGAGTACGTTGCGTGTGCGCCGTGTCGGCCTGGCGCCACGCACAGTGGCTAGCGCCTGGCGCCGAAGGCGTACTCGTAGTCGTTGCCGTTGAAGTTCACCAGCGTGCCGACCAGGTCGGGCACGGCGCGGTAGGTCTTGCGCATCTGGTCCAGGTTCTCGGCACGGTCGACCTTTGCCGGCGATTCTGCGTGGACCACGACGAGACGCAGCGCACGCGCGCCTTCCCATGCAACTTGCAGGTGGCGCGCCAGCAGCGCGTTGCCGATGGGGTTCTCGATGCGCCGGCTGAGGTAGCCGACATAGCTGCAGCCATGATCGCCCCAGATCAGCAGATGCTCCCAGCAGCTGACGACCACGATGCCGTCGGGCGCCACGGCCGAATAGGCGAAGTCCTCATCGTCGAGCTTCGCGCCAAAGACAGCAAACGCTTCGATCACACCAGGTCGTTGCAAGGGCAGGCTCCGTGGCATGCAATCCCACCGACAGGGCGAACTGCAGCCGTCTACGCATTTGCAGCATGCCACATCCAGCGTGGCGAGGCCAGACCGACGGTACCAGCCTCGCTTGCCGCCGACCCAGATTCCTGACGGTGCCGAGATGCTCAGGCAGGCAACCAGCGCAGCAAGGTGCCCGCGCGGATCGCCGCGCCGGACCATGGCGCACCAGCTCCTGCCCGGTGCCGTCGACCACGGCGAGGGTCCAACCCACCAGCAGCGCGAGGGCGTCGATGTGCGGGTCGATGCGGTGCTTCTCGAACGTGCTGGCGAGCGCGGACGCGACCTTGCCCTGCGTAGCACGGGCATAGCGAACACGGTCAACAGTTTCCCGGTGGCGGCACTGAATGAGCGCCAGCGCCTACAGCTAACTGATAAATGAAGCCCACAATCGACGCTTGCACCCAAAGGATGGTTCCCCTGGTGGGGAACGGTTTCCCCAGCGTCGGTGGATCTCGGTCATCGCAAAGCGTGCTTTTTAAAGCGCGGTGGCCGAAGCGACGCCGGCCACGAACCCTTTTTGTGCGATGGCGCACTGACGCCCAGTCGGCCGCATCGGACACTCCAGCGATGCAGCGCTCCATTGTTCTCGCCAACGATCCCATCAGGGAGGTCTTCGCGACGCAGGCGGGCTCGGGCGAATGCGGGGTGTTCTGGGTGATCTCGGGGCCACGCATTCAAGCGGGCGACATGCTTGACGGAGATCTGATCCGCAAAGGCCACTGCCAGTTCCTGCACCCTGATGGAGTTTGCTTGGCCACAGGCGAGACTGGCCCCGTCGTCCGAGCCGAGGCCCTTCGCATCGTGCAGATGCGCTATTGAGCCGAACGAGTGGGCAAGCATTTTTTTCGGGGGACTGGCAGCGGCGTCTTGACCTTCAGCCACCGGACGCAGGCTCCTACCCGCCGGTCGGTTTGGCGACTCGATGATGGAACAGGAGACCTCATGCCTATTCAACCGTCCCGCCAAGTGTCAGAGCGGACCGAACGATCGATTTGACACAGCTTGGAGGGCTGCTGATGGATGCTGCTCTGGCGAGTCGAGTGACCAAGGATGCTGGCGGACCCGAGATCGCCGATGCGCTGGTTGCCCTTTGGCGTGACATCGAGGGTGTACTCCAGCCGATCATCGGTTCCCAGGGTGTCGTCGCTCTCTATCGGCGCAGTCTGCATCTGGCGCAAGTATCTTGTCCGGCGCTTGTGGGCTTGTCGAACGGCACCGCAAGAACGTTGGAACTTGACGTGCTGAGGGCCGTCATCGCCGTCCAGCCACCGGAATACGCCGCCGAGGTGGCAGGCGTACTCCTGCAGACTTTCCGGGACCTGCTGGAGAATCTCGTCGGCCCCTCACTCACGATGCGCCTGCTGTCGTCTGTGGGGGCACATGTTGCAAGCGGCGCCTCGGCGCAGGACCCTCCAAAATGACAACCAAAGTAGCCATCAATCGATTGGCGACCGGTGTACCCGGTATGGACGAGGTGCTCGGCGGGGGGCTGCCGGAATACTCGTTCAATCTCATCGCGGGTCCTCCCGGCTGCGGCAAGACCACCCTCGCGCACCAGATCATGTTCGCCCTGGCAACGCCTATGCGCCCGGCACTCTATTTCACCGTATTGGGCGAGCCGCCGTTGAAGATGCTGCGCTATCAGCAGCAGTTCGGCTTCTTCGACAACGAGGCGGTGAACGATCGCATTCGTTTCATCAACCTCTCCGAAGAGACCCTGGCGGGCGACCTCGACGAGGTGTTGCAGCGCATCGTCTCCGAGGTCGAGCGGCACAACCCCGGATTGGTATTCGTGGACTCGTTTCGCTCGATCATGCTGGCCAATGAAGGCGAGAGCCAACCGCATAACAAGCTGCAACAACTGGTGCAGCAGCTCGGCGCCCATATGACCAGTTGGCAGGCCACGACGTTTCTCATCGGGGAGTACTTCGATGAAACGGAGTCGAGCCCGGTCTTCACCGTTGCCGACGGCCTGATCTGGCTACGCCAGAGCGTCCAGCGCAATTCCATGGTCCGCAAGATGGAGATCACGAAAATGCGCGGCCAGCCGTCGCTTCCAGGTCTCCACACTTTTCGCATTGGACCCGACGGGCTCAAGGTGTTCGCGCCCGCCGGTGCATTGGTCCGGGCAGGAGGCAGACGCACGACTTCGCCGCTCTCCGAACGCTTGTCGATGGGCGTTCCCCATCTGGACGAAATGCTGGGTGGCGGATTGCCACGTGGCTACTCGGTCCTGGTCGCCGGGCCCTCCGGCTCGGGCAAGAGCATTCTGTCCGCAGCGTTCCTTGCTGAAGGCGCGCGCTGCGGTGAAGCGGGCGTGATCGCGGCCTTCGAGCAGCATCCAACCCAGGCACGCAATCGCATCGTCGCGGACTTGATCGACAGTGGCCGCGTCGGTCTGGTTGACAGCCGGGAGCCGGACCTGTCGATCGACGAGATCGTGCAGCTGCTGATGAAGGAGATCGATCGGCTCGGTGCGAGCCGGGTCGTCATCGACTCCTTGTCGGGGTTCGAGCTTTCGCTAGCGCCGACGTTTCGCGAAGACTTTCGCGAATCGATGTCGCGGCTGGTCACCGCGCTGGCGAGCACCGGTGTCACAGTGTTGATGACATCCGAGCTGGAAGACCGCTATACCGATCTTCGGTTCAGCCCGTACGGGACCGCGTTTCTGACGGACGCCATCATCGTGCAGCGCTACATCGAAGTGGAGAGCCGGTTGCGCCGGGTCATGGCTGTGGTCAAGGTGCGCGCCAGCGGACATTCCGATCAGCTGCGCGAGTTCAGCATCGACCATGAGGGCATCCGGATCGGGGAGATGCTGTCCGGCCAGGAGGGGCTGCTCGGCGGCCGATCCACCAAGGCCCATGCGCCGGCTGCGCTTTCCTCCAGCGGTGGCCACCAGCCCTGAGTTGCCACGAGGAATCATGGCCACTTCTCGCGTGCGGAACGACGCCACGGTTGCCGAGTGCACTCGGGAGCTGGTCCGGCTGCGCAGGGACATCGAGCAGGCCCGCGCCGCGCTGCTGGCGGTGCGGCGCGACATTGCCGAGGCGGAAGCGCACCTGGGCAGCACCCACGCGGCGAAACTGGTCGAAGTCAACGAGCAACTGGTGGTCGCCGCGCTGCGCGCCCAGACGGAGAACGACACCACGGCCCTGGCGCTGACCGAGGCCACGCGCTCGGCAGAACTGGATGCGCTGACGCAGCTGCCGACGCGGACCGTCATGCTCGATCGCCTGACGCAGGCGATCGCCTTCGCGAAACGGCATGGCACCCGGCTGGCGTTACTGTTCCTGGACCTGAACAACTTCAAGCAGATCAACGATACGCTCGGCCACGCCGTTGGAGATCGGGCGTTGCGGCGCGCGGCCCAGTGTTTTGTTGACTCGGTGCGGGCAGAAGACACCGTCAGCCGCCATGGCGGTGATGAGTTCGTGATTCTTCTGGCCGAGGTTGCGTTGTTGGCGGACGCCGAGCTGGTGGCCAACAAGGTTGCTGCGGCGCTCGCCATTCCGCAAGGTGGTGGTGACCATGTATTCGGCTTGAAGGCCAGCATCGGTATTAGCCTGTACCCGGATGACGGCGGCGACGCAGAAACCCTGATTCACTGCGCCGACACCGCGATGTATCGCGCCAAGAGGCAGGGATCGGGCAGCGCTGTCTTTCATTCGGACCACTGGAGGCGCAAGCAGGAGCTCGCGTCACCAGCGCCCACGGTCGGTGAGAGCCCGGTCGAACTGATGCGCGAGACCAACGAGCGGCTCGTGATCGCCGCGGTGAATGCCCAGGCCTCGCAAGCCGCCGCCGAGCTGGCACAGCGCACGCAGACGGACCTGCTGGCCCTGGTCGCAAACGAACTCCGGAAGTCGATGGCTCTGGCTGGCACTGGGGCGGCGGACCACGACGGTGCAACCCTGCGCAACGGCTTTCTCAACCAGGAGCGGGCACTGCAGCGCGTGACCAGGAAACCAGAAGAGATTCAGGCCGAAGTTCGTCGGCTGATTCGTGAACGTCTGGATGCGAGGGACGATGCCGCCAAAATATGGATCGACCTTCCGCGCCGTCTGCCCGTTCCCGACCAGGATGGCTGCAATTGGCACATGGGGTACCTGATCAACATGAATGATCACGCAACCGACATCGCGGCTGCGCTCATGCAGGTGAAGAGCAAATGGAATCTCGAATCGGTGCGCTCCTCGTCGCACGATTCCTTCCGCGGCGAGGCTACAGCTTAAGCCTCCGGCTCCCCTCAGGCCTCCCGTTCCTCGATCCAGTGCGACCCTGGCCAGTGCTGCGCCTTTGCGACTCTCAGTAGCAGTTCATGCCGCCAGTGCCGGAACCATGAGCTTGACCAACGCAGTCTATCCTGGCGTCCGGCGCCATCGGACGAGACCGCCGATCCCGAGTACGTACCGCTGTCGTGATCGCGGTTAACTGGTCAGCGATCTTTCTCTATCACGCCCCTGAAAATCGGTCTGTAGCTATGCGTAGCGACACGCTTGACGAGGATCTTTACAGGCGCGAAAGCCTGCACTCGCAAGCTGTTGATTCGTATGTCGTGGCACGAACCGTGCTCCTTTGCTGGCGAACAAAAAGGAGTATTCATGCGTAGTGCAAACAAAGGAAACCGTGTGTTCAAGTCCATTGTTTTTGGAGTCTTTGCCATCTTCGCTGCCGTCGCGCATGCGGTGCCTGTCGTAGACCAGAACCAGCCGAGCGACACGTTTGTCATGGGTGTCTTCACTCAAGGCGATTTGGCGCAAAGTTTCAAACAGACAGCGTCGAATATTGACGGCGCTGGCGTTTTCCTTGGACGTGGGTTCGGTACCAGTGGGAATGTGACAATTTCCCTCTACTCCGATTTGCCCAATGCTGGCGGCAACTTGCTGGCCTCCGGTACCGCATTGGGGACTGCAGGAAATTGGGTTGATGTGTTTTGGTCCGATATTTCCATTACTCCTGACTTTACTTACTACCTGGTCTTCACCTCAGACGCGCCTTCTCTAGCGATTCGAGGCGACTCTTCTACTTATGCAAACGGGCAAGCGTATGCAAATGTCGGATATCAGCCTTACGTAAACTTGGACTACACATTTCGTACCTTTGCGAACGATGCAGTGGTAGGGACAGCAGTTCCCGAACCCGCCTCCCTCGCCCTCTTGGGCCTTGGCCTCGCCGGCCTCGCAGCCATCCGCAAGCGCAAACAAGCCTGACCCGACGGCCTGAGACGCACAGACCCGCTTCGGCGGGTTTTGTCGTTACGGCGCACGTGTTGGGGGTGACGATGCGGCTTTGCGCACAGGTAGCGCCAACTGATCGGATTGTGAGCCGCCGTCAGACAGCTTTGCGATAGGTTGGGTATTACTCTGAAGCGAAACTTCTATGAGACATCATGTCCAGCAGCAAAAAGCTCGATCCGACCGGCGAACGCGCCGAGGCCACGCAAGCCATGGAGTCGACACCTATCAGCGGCAAGGATCACGAATACCTTGCCGACGGTGATCATCGCCCGCGCCAGCGCGCAGATTCGATCGAACGAGGACGGGCGAACAACGGCCCAGCTGGAGCTAATGGGTAAGCGGCCAGCCATCCCATCTTGAATCGCGGCTAGAGTCATAGGAGCCTCGTGTCTACCTCAACTCTTGGTGGCCACGTGAACGCTACTATCCCCGAACAAGCCGACAACGGACGGCGGCGCCGTCGCTTGCACAGCGACGAATTCAAGGCCAACGCCGTGGCGTCATGCGTGCCGGGCATGTCGATGGCGGCGGTGGCGATGGTCAACGGCATCAACGCGAACCTGCTGCGACGCTGGGTGCATGAAGCCGAGGCGCGCCAGGAGGGCAAGCGGCCACTGGCGCTGGCAACGCCCAAGCCGGCGGCGCGAGGTGCGACTGCCAGCTTCGTGCCGGTGGAGCTACCCGT
This sequence comes from Pseudorhodoferax sp., assembly GCA_965279475.1. Lineage (GTDB taxonomy): Bacteria > Pseudomonadota > Gammaproteobacteria > Burkholderiales > Burkholderiaceae_C > Pseudorhodoferax. The sequence goes on along the minus strand of CBDIIA010000003.1, from coordinate 2,816,745 downwards.
GCAGAGCGCAGCAGCGGACATCCGACCCGGTGGACATGCGTGCCGGTGCTGACCGGCTGACTGCCCGTTTAGTGCAGGTGTTCGGCGCCGCCCAGGCGCACCACGGCTACCTCTTCGCCAACGCGCGCGGCACGCGAGTGAAGCTGCTGGTGCACGACGGCTTCGGGGTGTGGTGCGCCACGTGTCGTTTGAACCAGGGCCGCTTCGTAGGCCCGACGGCGGCGTGCCATTGCAACCGCCCACATTGACGCAGGCGCAGTTCAACGCCCTCGTCATAGGCCTGCCATGGCAGCGGCTGGAGCACCTGCAAGTCATCACGCGCGTGTGACCCTGGGCCCGATGCGCGGCCTGGGACGGCCGTGCGTCGAGCAATCCGAACAGCCCCCGATGACCGCAGCCATGTCGCTTCCCACAATAGAGGCATGCTCGACGTGCACACGCTCAAGGCCGAAGACCTCAAGGGGGCTGAGCAAGAGCGCCGTCACAGAGCTGGCCGCGGCGCTGCTTGCGCAGCTGACCGCGCAGGGCACACAACTGTCTGCACGATGCCATCCCCGGCGTGGTCTACGACTTCTGCGCGGGCCGAGGTGCCAAGTACCCGATTGCCTTCCTCGAAGGCTGGGCGGTCACCATCACCTGCGACGGTTACAAGTGCTACGACGCGGTGTTCCGGCGTAAAGCAGAACAAGGAGAACAAAGCCGCATCGAGGCAGGCTGCCTGGCGCATGCACGCAGGAAGTTCGACGAACTGGCCAATGCCCATGCCAGCCCGGTTGCCATGCAGGCCATCGAGCGCATCGCCTGGCTGTACCGCATCGAGCAGGAGGCGCGTGGCATGAAAGCACCGGATCGGCTGCGCTTGAGGCAGCAGCGCACGCGCCCGCTGTGGGACGAACTGCACGTGTGGCTGAAGCTGGACGGCGAAGTCAGCATCGACAACAACCACATCGAGCGGCTGATCCGGCCTTGGGCCATTGGCCGAAAGGCCTGGCTGTTTGTTGGCAGCGAACTGGCTGGCCAGCGGGCTGCGATGGTGATGAGCCTGGTGCAGTCGGCCAAGCTCCATGGACACGATCCGTGGGCCTACCTCAAGGACATGCTGGAGCGGCTGCTCGCGCATCCGAATTCCCGGATCGAAGAGTTATTGCCGCATCGATGGAACACTGCCGGCTGAATCGTCAAGACGGGACGGCTAGCCGTTTACGTTCAAGCTGTCGCAGGTTCTTTTGTGCAACAGCTGCCCTCAGATCTCCGCCACGCGCGGCACCGTGGCGGTGCACAGGCAGGTGTCGAACAAACCTAATCAGCTGCAGTCATACGACTATTCAGCCTGACCGTCGGCATCAGTCTGGTCCAGCGCAAGGCGCGACGAATCAGCCCTCGCGGAAGGCGGTTGCCTCAACCCCGTGTCTGCCCCGACTTGGTAGACGCCGCGGGCTTCACCAGCCGCGCGATCTCACCACCGCACGCGCTGAAGTTGCTGGCGTATTCCTCGGGGCTGTCGAACAGCACCTGGGCTTGCATCAGGCGGTCGAGTTCCTGTTTTGCGTAGACCAGGATGCGCGCGCTGCTGCCGCCCGAGGCCCAGGGATAGTCCAGCTCGCGGAACTGGCGCGCGATGTCGCGGTGAATGCGCACATGCGTCTGCTCGTGTTTCATCACGTGCGCATAGGCACAGCTGCCCGGCGGGATCTCGCTGGCCACGCGCAGCACCGGTTTGATGTAATCCAGCCGCACGACGACGCCCTGGCAACTGGTCTGCGGCATCACGGCCAGCTTGGTCTCGACAACGACGTGGCCGAGTTGCGTACCGCTACGGCCGGCGCCCGCGCCGATCTTCGTCAGTTCGGCGGCCGGCTTGGCGTTGTCCACTTCCGGGTCGGCGAACCAAGCCGCAATGAAACGCACCGCCTTGTCGCAGGGCGGCAGGTTGGCGGACTGCGCCTGGAAGCAGGCGCTGGCCAGCATCAGAGCGAGCAGGCTTTTCATCGTAACCTTCTGGTTATCGGCAAGACGCGCTCATCCTGAAGCGGTGGCCGCAAGGCGGCTAGCCTCACCGGGGCGGACGAGCATGCCCGGCGGCAGGCCGCCATCGGCTGGAGCCGCTGGGCAGACCAGACCATTCCGCTACTGCCGATGATGAACCAAAGAACCTGACAGCGCGCACAGCGACGGCCACTTCGCGCTGGCCTTTGCCGGCATCGAGAACCACGACGTCATGAAGCCTGGCTTCCTCGAGCAAGGCCAGCTGACTCGCGACGCGCACCTACTGCGCGGCATGTCGGCACCATCGTGCGATGGGCGCTACGCCGTCTCATCCCTGACAAGACCGCCTAGGAGCTGCACCAGGGCTGGGCCGAATCGGCTTTCCACGCAGCCCACGCCTACACGAAGCCGGGCATCCTTGACGGGCCGACACGATAGGCCGCTTCATCACGGGTTCATCGGCAGTGATCCTGTTGGCTGACGTACGCCGCGACTGGTATGCGCGCTTTCCCTAGGGCGCGCTGTCTTCCTTCATGGCGATACTGACCCAGCGTTAGATTTGCTGCATCGAGATTCGGGGGACTTATGACATCGACTACCACATGTGTGCGTGGCGGGCTTCGCGGCGTCATTGCGCTGGCAATCTTGACGATGTCCGTGATGGGCACGGCAGCAGACTTTGCCTACATCCCCAATTCCAACTCCAAGACGCTGTCGGTCATCAACACAGGCACGGGCGTCTTGGCGACAACGCTCACGCCCAGTACGCTGGACCCTACGTTGACTGGCTTCGTCTACACCGCTGCATTGCGCCCTGGCAGCGCCAACGAAGCATGGTTTGGTCAGTATTTCGGCACAGGAAATCTTGGCGTGATCGACACGACCAACAATACGCTGAAGGCCACGATCGCCAACGTGGGTGGCTCGGTGGCTATCACCTTTTCACCGGACGGAAGTACGGCCTACGTGTCCGACTACACCAACCAAAGGCTGCAGGTGATCGATGCGGCCACGAAGACCATCACGCGCACAGAGACGGGGGTGTGTACAGCTAGTAATCCGATCAGCTCGGTGATCAAGACTGACGGCTCGATGCTCTACTTTCTGTGCAACAACGGGATCGTGCGGAGCTATGACACTGCAACTTTTGCTCTTGCAGACGTGGCCGCTACAGGGCTGAATGCCTACACGCTGGCGTACGACAGCACCGGCACCGGACGGATTTACGTAGCCTCCTATATCCAACCTAACGTCTCCAAGATCGAACTTTCCAACAATGCGGTAACCGCTGTGACGGTCAACAACATCGGCGCCACAGCGTCCAGGACGCTGGCTGCGCGCAAGGACGGAAGCAAGTTCTACGTTGGAGATAACGCTGGCACGCTGCACATCATCAACTCTGCCAATAACGCGACACAGACGGAAGTCGCTCTGGGAACCGCCATTGGCGGGGTTGGTGTGTCTGCGAACGACGCTGCGGTCTATGTGGTGCTGACTGACGGCACCGTCAAAGTGGTAGACGCGGTGACGGATCAGGTCACCGCCACGATCGCCGCCGCCAACGGCACGTCGCTGTACATGATATGGGGTGACTTTTTGGGGAACGTCGTCGCACAGGCCGCACCTGGCGTTGTCGTGACGCCGCAATCGATCCCCACGTTATCCGAGTGGGGCCTGATCCTCACGTCATCTCTGATCGCCATTCTTGGCTTTGCGTCCCTACGCCGTCGCAGGCAAGCCTGACCCTTCAGATCGATACGCACATACCCGCTTCGGCGGGTTTTGTTGTTTATAGGGTTGGGGCTTGCGTCGCGTGGTCCCACGCATTGCGGTGTGTTTCGCCGACACGCCCGTTCACAAATCTGACCGACAACCGATGTCGGCGATTCCGGCATGTCGCTGGACGAGCTAACCATTCGGAGGCTTTATGGGTAACCCAGTGATTTCATCGGACAAGGTCGAAGGTACGGCGGTCTACAACATCAACAGGGAGAAGCTAGGGTCCATCGACGACCTGATGATCGACAAGCGCTCCGGGACAGTGCGCTACGCCGTGCTTGAATTTGGTGGCTTTCTAGGGATGGGAACCGACCGTTACCCGTTGCCTTGGAGCATGCTCAAGTACGACACGGACCTTGACGGCTACGTTGTGCCAATCGCCAAAGAGCAACTCGAAGGGGCACCGCGCTATGCGGCAGACGCTGAACCTAACTACTCGGACGAATACGGGCGCAAAGTGTACGACCACTATGGCGCCGCTTGGATTTGATCGAGCGTCACGCGGATGTCGCAGTAGCTGCAGCCCTGGAGCTTAGCCAGCCCCGCCCGGCCTGCCGTCATCTCGTACAGCTCATCCTGGAAGAGGGCGGCGACATGGCCTCCGCCAGCGTTGCGCCGTGAATTGCGGTCGATGTCCGGCCGGAGCAGCCAACAGTGCGGCTCCTCTTCCGTCAATGCGACGGTGCCGTGCGATTGGGCGTGGGGGTCGAGCCATGCGCGTTGTCCCTCCACCACCCGAAGGAAGTTGTGCCGGGTGTTGTCTCGGCGCTTGGTCCATCCCTCGCGCGCCTGGACCGCGACGCCCTTGGGAAAGCGGAAGTACCGGGAATTGAGGTACCGCAAGATCCATCGGGACTTCATGGCGGTCCCGCGTGGCGGCTCCATCGTGTCATCGCCGGCCGACCTTCCGAGTAGCACGACAAGGGTGCCGTGCTGGTCGATGGCCGCCGGCTTCACGTCGTCGGACACGCGCGTCCAAAACTCGCCGCCATTCTCGGGCCAGCGTTTCAGGCCGTACCTGGGCATCAGGGTCGAACCACAGATGGATCATGTGCCCGATGCCGCCTTTCCAGCTGAGGTACAGCAAACCTTCGGGGTTGCGCGAGATGGCGGCGATCTTGGCGCCGACACCAACGTTTCCCGTGTCTGACTGCTGGTGCATCGAGGACGATAGCTCGTTGATGTACCGGACCATCTCCGGGCCAGTCATGCCCACCCCGGTGTCCACGCAGCAGAGCTTGTAGACCCCCGTCAAGTCCAGATGCTGCCACGCGACATCCCAGATGATCGACCCCTCCTGTCCCGTGGCCTCGATTCCATTCAAGCCGTTCTGCGTCAGTTCGCGGACATACTGGAGCGGCAAACAATCTTCGCCGAGCTTGTCGAGCGGGAAGGCCCTGTTGGCGACCTTCATCGGCTTGGTGTGCATCATCTGATGCCATCGGTACATCCCTGTTTGAGGGGCAATGCACTGACTCTCGACGATCGCCTACACCACTTCCCTTGCAACGATGCTATAGAAGGACGGGTGCTAAATCAGCAGAGAAGAATGAGCGAACTTGGCCGTGTGGCGCGAAACGGATGCGTTCGCTAGAAAAGCGCTTACAGGCCAGTTACACGATGCGAAAACGCCACAAACTAAAAAGCCCCGTGCTACTGTATTTGTAGCGCCGGGGCTAGTGCCTATAAGGCTTTTGAGTGGTGGGTCCTGAGTGACTCGAACACTCGACCTACGGATTAAGAGTCCGCTGCTCTACCAACTGAGCTAAGAACCCACTGAAACCTGGAGCCTTGCAACACCGTAAGCAGTGTTGTTCGACAGCCCTCGATTATGCACTATTTTTTGGCCTGCACAGAAATTCTGCGCAGGTGGCACGGCTGGCGATTTCGCGCGCTGCTGCCACGCCTCGCGCACCGGCCGCGCGGCCTTGGCCCGTGGTGACTGTGCCAAGATACCGGCCTCGACAACGGAGGTGGCCCGATGGCTCTGGATCTGGAACAAGACGGCGAATGGCTGAACCGGATGTACAACAACCGCGCGCTGGTGCCGACGCATGGCGAGCACTTCCTGCATTGGGCCAGCAGCTCTGCCGCCGCGCGGGCCCAGCTCGACGGGGCGCTCGACGTGGCCTATGGCGCGGGGCCCAACGAGACGCTCGACGTCTTCACGGCGCGCCCGCAGCGGCCCGCCGGCCGCGAGCCGCTGGCGCCGGTGCTGGTGTTCCTGCACGGTGGCTGGTGGCGCTCGCTCGACAAGGCCGACCATTCGTTCATCGCGCCGCCGTTCGTGCAGGCCGGGGCCTGTGTGGTCGTGCCCAACTACGCGTTGTGTCCGGCGGTGACCGTGGTGCAGATCGTGCAGCAGATGGTCGCGGCGCTAGCCTGGGTGTACCGCAACATCGGGCACTACGGCGGCGACCCGCGTCGCATCACCGTGGCCGGGCATTCGGCAGGCGGCCACCTCGCGGCGATGCTGATGGCGTGCCGGTGGAAGGCCGTGGGTAGCGATCTGCCCGCGGGCCTGGTCCGCAACGCGCTGGCGGTCTCGGGCCTGTTCGAGCTCGATTCGATTCGCCGCACGCCGTTCCTGCAGGACTCGTTGCGGCTCACACCCGCACAGGTGCTGAAGACCAGCCCTGCCTGGCTGCCGAAGCCACGCGCCGGTGTGCTGTACACGGTGGCCGGGGGCGACGAGAGCCCCGAGTTCCTGCGCCAGAACCAGTTGATGCAGCAGGCCTGGGGCACGCACCGCGTGCCGGTCAGCGAGGCGCTGCCAGGGCTCAACCACTTCAGTGTGCTCGAAGCGCTGGCCGACCCGCAGCAGCGGCTGCATGGTTTGGCGCTGGACCTGGTGCGGGCTTGAGCGGGTCCGGGCCGATGCCCACGGCACACGCGCCGCGGATCTGCACCGTGGGGCATGCGGCGGTCGACCATTGTTTCGAGATCGACCGGTTTCCCGCGCATCCGACCAAGACGCCGGCCCGCAACTACCGCCTGATCTCCGGCGGCATGGCGGCCAACGCGTCGATCGCGGCGGTGCGCCTCGGCGCGCAGGTGCGGCTGCACGGTGCGGTCGGTGACGACGAGGCGGGCGACTTCCTCGTGCGCAGCCTGCAGGCCTGCGGCGTGGGGTGCGCCCAGCTGCAGCGTGTGGCGGGGGCCAGCTCGTCGATCTCGGCGGTCGTCATCGACGCCCAAGGCGAACGTCAGATCTTCAATGTGCGCGGCGACGCGCTGACCCAGGCCGCGCCGCTCGATGCCGCCGTGCTGGACGGCTGCGACGTGTTGACGGCCGACCCGCGCTGGATGCTTGGCGCCGAGGTGGCCTTGCAATGGGCGCGCCGGACGGGCGTGCTGTCGGTGCTGGACGGTGACCTGTCGCCGCAGGCCGATCTGCAGACCTTGACCGCGCTGGCCGACTGGGCCGTGTTCTCCGAATCCGGTCTGGCGGCGTTTGCACCCGGCCTGTCGACGCAGGCCGCACTGCGGGCGGCGCTGGATCTGGGCGCGCAGGTGGCCGCCGTGACCCGCGGCGCCCAGGGTGTATGCTGGCTGCGCCGTGGCGCCGACCCGGGGCAGGTGCAGGCCATGCCGGCGTTCGAGGTGCGGAGCGTCGACACCAACGGCGCCGGCGACACCTTCCATGCCGCGCTGGCCGTGGCGCTGGCCCAGGGCCGGCCCGACCGGGACGCGATGCGTTTTGCCAGTGCTGCCGCGGCCATCAAGGTCCAGCGCCACGGCGGGGTCGCGCAAGGCCCCGACCTGGTCGAGGTCGAGCGCTTTCTGGCGGCGCGCGGCTGACCGGCCGGCGCCGCCCGGGGCCCTACATCAGCAGGTGCTCGCCGGCGTTGTCGCCGCCCAGGATCACGTAGTTCACCTTGCGGATGTCCATCAGCCGCCGGCCGCCGGCGTAGCTGATCGAACTTTGCACGTCCTGCTCCATCTCGACCAGCGTCTCTGCCAGCTTGCCCTTCACCGGCTCCAGGATGCGTTTGCCTTCGACGTGGCGGTACTCGCCCTTGTTGAAGTCGCTGGCCGAGCCGTAGTACTCCTTGTACAGCGTGCCGTCAACCTCGACGGTCTTGCCGGGCGATTCTTCGTGGCCGGCCAGCATGGAGCCGATCATCACCATCGTCGCGCCGAAGCGGATCGACTTGGCGATGTCACCATGCTCGCGGATGCCGCCATCGGCAATGATGGGCTTGGTCGCCACACGGGCGCACCACTTCAAGGCCGACAGCTGCCAGCCGCCGGTGCCGAAGCCGGTCTTCGACTTCGTGATGCAGACCTTGCCCGGGCCGATGCCGACCTTGGTCGCGTCGGCGCCCCAGTTCTCCAGGTCGATGATGGCCTCGGGCGTGCCCACGTTACCCGCGATGACGAACGCCGCGGGCAGCCTGGCCTTGATGTGGGCGATCATGTTCTTCACGCTGTCGGCGTGGCCGTGGGCGATGTCGATCGTGATGTATTCGGGCACCAGGCCGAGCCGCGCGAGTTCGTCCACGGTGTCGTAGTCGGGCTTCTTCACACCCAGCGAGATTGATGCGAACTGCCCCTGGCCATGCATGCTGCGCACGAACTGCACGTTGTCGAGGTCGAAGCGGTGCATCACGTAGAAGTAGCCGTTCTGCGCCATCCACAGGCTGATCGATTCGTCGATCACCGTCTTCATGTTGGCCGGCACCACCGGGATGCGGAACTTGCGCCCGCCCAGCTCCACGCTGGCGTCGCACTCGGAGCGGCTCTCCACGCGGCACTTGCGCGGGAGCAGCAGAACGTTGTCGTAGTCGAAGATTTCCATGGCAGTCCGGCTTTCGTCAATGGTTGCAAAACGATGGAGCGCTTGGACTGAACCCGGCTTTTGTGCGACCGTCCGGCTGGCGAACGGGCACAAAAAACCGGGCTGCAATTGCTTGGGCCCGGTGATTGATTCTAACAGGGGTGCCCCGTTGGTGCATGACCCTGCGGCGCGGCCTAGAATGGTTTGCCCACTTCCCGTTGCCCAGGCCGAAAGCCCGGCCGATTGCCCCGCATGCCCGCCGAAGCCACCGCCACCGCAGCACCTGCACAAGGGCCGAAGCCCCCCAAGATTCCGGAGTCCGTGTTGGTGGTGATCCACACTGCGACGCTCGACGTGCTGCTGATCAAGCGCGCCGATGCGCAGGCGCACTGGCAGTCGGTCACCGGCAGCAAGGACACGCCCGGCGAGAACCCGCGCCACACGGCCATCCGCGAAGTGTTCGAGGAAACCGGCATCGACTGCGGCGAGACGTCGCCGCTGGCCGGCGGGCTGCTCGACTGGAACCTGCAGAACATCTACGAGATCTATCCACAGTGGCAGCACCGCTACGCCCCCGGTGTGTTGCACAACACCGAGCACGTGTTCGGCTTGCGGGTGCCGCCGGGCACGCCGGTGCGGCTGAGCCCCCGAGAGCACACCGAGTTCCGTTGGCTGCCGCACCATGCCGCAGCCGATGCCTGTTTTTCACCTTCCAACGCCGAAGCCATCCTCATGCTGCCCCGCTTTCTGCAAACGACATCTGATGCGCGAGGCCGCCGATGAACACCCTGCGCGTCGCCACCTACAACATCCATAAGGGCGTGCAGGGCCTCGGCCCGGCACAGCGGCTGGAGATCCACAACCTGGGCCATGCCGTCGAGGGTCTCGACGCCGACATCGTCTGCCTGCAGGAGGTGCGCAAGCTCAACCGCAAGGCGCAGAAGACCTTTGCCCGCTGGCCGGAACAGTCGCAGGCCGAGTACCTGGGCGCCCGAGGGTTACGAGTCGGTCTACCAGACCAACGCCGTCACGCGCCACGGCGAGCATGGCAATGCCCTGCTGTCGCGCTGGCCGGTGGTGTCGCACCGGCACGAGGACATGTCCGACCACCGCTTCGAGCAGCGTGGCCTGCTGCACGTGCATGTGCTGGTGCACGACGTGCCGATCCACGTGATCGTGGTCCACCTGGGCCTGATCCCGGCCAGCCGGCTGCGGCAGATCCGCCAGCTGCAGGTCTACATCGCCCGCGAGGTGCCGCCACAGGACCGCCTGCTGGTGGCCGGCGATTTCAACGACTGGGGCACGCAGATGCGCCGGGCGCTGAACACCATCGGCCTGCAGGACCACATCGGCCTGGGCCAGCTCACGTACCCATCGCGGTTGCCGGTGGTGCAGCTGGACTATGTCTATGCACGCCATCTCAAGCCCGTGGGCGTGCATGTGCCGCGCGGACGCATCTGGTGGCGCATGTCGGACCACCTACCGTTGCTGGCGGAGTTCGAGCTCTAGGGCCATCGATGTCGCATTCGGCACCCCGGCTGCAGGCGGGCCACGGCCTGCGATTGCTCGAGGGCTCACGCGCGTTCTTCCCGGCACTGGTCGAGGCCATGGACGCTGCGCAGCGCGCCATCCATTTCGAGACCTACATCTTCGACTTCACCGGCAGCGGCGTGCTCGTGGCCGAAGCGCTGGAACGGGCCGCGCGGCGTGGGGTGCGCACCTGCGTGGCCGTCGACGGGCTGGGCACCGGCAAGCCGCCACCGCCGTGGGCCGAGCGGCTGCGCAGCGCCGGCGTGCAGTGGCGCGTGTACTCGCCGGTCAATGCGCTGGCCTTGCTGCTGCCGACGCGCTGGCGCCGGCTGCACCGCAAGCTGTGCGTGGTCGATGCGCAGGTGGCCTTCTGCGGCGGCATCAATGTGCTGGACGACTTTCACGATCCCACCTACGGCGCGCTCGAAGCGCCCCGGCTCGACTTTGCCGTGCGCATCACCGGTCCGCTGGTGGCCGACATCCAGGATACGGTGGCGCAGTTGTGGCGCCGGCTGCAGGCCGTGCACGACCTGCGGCGCAACGCGCTGCAGCAGGCGGTGCAGGATCTGCTCGACACCGACCCGCCCGCCGCCGCTGGCGCACCGCCGTCCGCCGTGCCCCCGTTCACCCGCGCGGCTCTGGTGCTGCGCGACAACCTGCGCAGCCGCAAGCGCATCGAGCGCGCCTACCTGAAGGCCATCGGCGCGGCCCGGCGCGAGATCGTCATTGCCAATGCGTATTTCATCCCCGGCCGCAGGCTGCGTAGTGCGCTGGTGCTGGCGGCCCGGCGCGGCGTGCGGGTGCAGCTGCTGCTGCAGGGCCGGTACGAATACTTCATGCAGTACCACGCCGCGCGGCCGGTGTATGGCGCGCTGCTGGCGGCAGGCGTCGAGATCCACGAGTACGCGCCCAGCTTCCTGCATGCCAAGGTCGCGGTGATCGACGGGCACTGGGCCACGGTGGGCTCGTCGAACCTCGACCCCTTGAGCCTGCTGCTCGCGCGCGAGGCCAACGTGGTGATCGAGGATGCCGCCTTCGCGCGCACGCTCGGCGACCGCCTGAAGCTGGCCATCCGCACCGAAGGCCAGCGCATGGAGCCCGCGCGTTACGGGCAGCGGCCGTTGCAGCAGCGCTGCAAGGAATACCTCGCGATGCTGGTGGTGCGCATGGCGCTGCTGGTCACCGGCAAGCGGTACTAGGGCAGGGCGATGGCCGAATCCTTGCTGCCACCCGCCGACGCGCCTTCGCCCAGGCGCGCTTGCGACCTGGTGGTGCAGCGGCCCGAGGGCCTGTACTGCCCGCCGGGCGACTTCTACATCGACCCCTGGCGCCCGGTGGACCGGGCCGTGATCACCCACGCCCATGCCGACCACGCGCGTGTGGGCCACGGCCACTACCTGGCCGCGGCGCCGGCCGAAGGCGTGTTGCGCACGCGGCTGGGCGAGATCACGTTGCAGACCCTGCCGTATGGCGCGGCGATCACGCACCATGGCGTGCAGATCTCGCTGCACCCCGCGGGCCATGTGCTGGGCTCGGCGCAGGTACGGCTGGCGCACGGCGGCCAGACCTGGGTGGCCAGCGGCGACTACAAGGTGGCGCCCGACCCGACCTGCGCGCCGTTCGAGCCGGTGCGCTGCGATGTCTTCATCACCGAGTCGACCTTCGGCCTGCCCATCTATCGCTGGCGTGACGACGCGCTGATCTTTGCCGACATCAACGCCTGGTGGCGTGCCAATGCCGGGGCGGGGCCGGGCCAGCGTGCTGTGCTGCTACAGCTTCGGCAAGGCGCAGCGCATCCTGGCGGGGGTGGACGCGAGCATCGGCCCCATCGTCGTGCATGGCGCGGTCGAGCCGCTGAACCGCGCCTACCGCGAGGCGGGGGTGGCCTTGCCGTCGACCCTGCTGGCGACCGACGTGACCGACCGCAGCGTGTTCCAGCAGGCGCTGGTGCTGTGCCCGCCCAGCGCCGCCGGCAGCACCTGGATCCGCCGCTTCGGCGCGCTGAGCGATGCGTTCGCCAGCGGCTGGATGCAGCTGCGCGGCGCGCGCCGGCGCGGTGGCTACGACCGCGGCTTCGTGCTGAGCGACCACGCCGACTGGCCGGGCTTGATGGGGGCCATCGGCGCTACCGGCGCCGAGCGGGTGATCGTCACGCACGGCAGCATTCCGGTGATGGTGCGTTACCTCACCGAGCAAGGCCTGCAGGCCGAGGGCTTCGAGACCGAATACGGCGACGACGCGCTGGAGCCCGACGCGGGCCCTGCGGCCAGCCCGCTGGCCGCGGCTGGCATGAACCCGTGACTCGCACGATCGGATGAAGCAGTTCGCCCGCCTGTTCACCGAACTCGACGCCACCACGTCGACGCTGGCCAAGGTGCAGGCGCTGCAACGCTACTTCGGCGTCGCGCGGCCGGAGGACGCGGCCTGGGCCGTGTACTTCCTGTCGGGCGGCAAGCCGCAGCAGGTGGTACGCACCGCCACGCTGCGTGCGCTGGCCTGCGAGATGGCGGGCATCGAGGATTGGTTGTTCGACGCCTGTTACCAGTCGGTCGGCGATCTGGCCGAGACCATCGCCTATGTGCTGCCGCTGGACAGCACGGAGTCGGACCGGGGCCTGGCCGACTGGGTCGAGCAGCGGCTGCTGCCGCTGCGCGGCCTGCCCGAGCCCGAAGTGGCCGAGCGCGTGCGCGGCTATTGGCGAGAGCTCGACCCGCAAGGCCGCTTCCTGCTGACCAAGCTGGTGGGCGGGGGCTTTCGTGTGGGCGTCAGCAAGCTGCTGGTGCAGCGGGCGTTGGCCGCGCATGCCGGCATCGACGCCAAGCGCGTGGCGCAGCGCATGATGGGCTACACCGATGGCAAGACCATGCCCACCGCGGCCCGGTTCGCGGCGCTGCTGGCCGAGGCCGACCCATCCGTCCCGATGCGGCCGACCTGGGCCAGCCGTACCCGTTCTTCCTGGCCCACCAGCTGGACACGCCGGTCGATGGTTTCGACGCACGGCTCGGCCCGCCGTCGGACTGGCAGGTGGAGTGGAAGTACGACGGCATCCGCGGCCAGGTGGTCAAGCGCGGCGGCCAGGTATGGCTATGGTCGCGCGGCGAAGAGCTGGTGACCGATCGTTTTCCCGAGATCGTGGCCGCTGCCCAGGCCTTGCCCGACGGCACCGTGCTCGACGGCGAGATCATGGTCTGGCACGACGATGCCGATGGCGGGCCCGGCCGCCCCGCGCCGTTTGCACTGCTGCAGCAGCGCATCGGCCGCAAGAACCTGACGAAGAAGGTGCTGGCCGACGCACCGGTCGGCTTCATGGCCTATGACCTGCTGGAGCTGGCCGGGCGCGATCTGCGTGCGGTGCCGCAGGCCGAGCGCCGTGCGCTCCTCGAGCAGCTGGTGGCCGCGCATCCGTCGCTGCGCCTGTCGCCGGTGGTGGTCGCCGACAGCTGGGTCGGCCTGGCGGCGTTGCGGGCCGAATCGCGTGCGCGCGGCGTCGAGGGCTTCATGCTGAAGCGCCGCGACGCCGGCTACGGCACCGGCCGCACCAAGCAGGATGGGTTGTGGTGGAAGTGGAAGATCGAGCCGATGGCGATCGACGCGGTGCTGATCTACGCGCAGGCCGGCCACGGCCGCCGCGCCAACGTCTACACCGACTACACCTTTGCCGTGTGGAGCCGCACGCCGCGCGACCGCGACGAAGCCCAGGCCGTGCTCGATGCGATCGCCCGCAAGGAGCCGGCCCAGCCCGGGGCGCTGCAGCTGGTGGCCTTCGCCAAGGCCTACTCGGGTCTGACCGACGAGGAGTTCAAGGGCGTCGACGCCGTGGTCCGCAAGACCACGCTGGAAAAGTTCGGCCCGGTGCGCAGCGTCAAACCCTCGCTGGTGTTCGAGCTGGGCTTCGAGGGCATCAACCGCAGCCCGCGCCACAAGAGCGGCATCGCCGTGCGGTTCCCGCGCATGCTGCGGCTGCGGCCGGACAAGCCGATCCACGAAGCCAATACCTTGCAGGACCTCGAGACCCTGCTGTGCATGGGCTGAGCCAGCACTGTTAATATCTTCGGATGCTCATGAAAACACCCGATCAGGCATCCTTGCCGGGCCAGAACGACGGCGCCAGTGCACCCGGCGATGACGAAGGCACACCGGTTTCGGTGAAGATCCGAGAGCGCCTGGTCGCCGCGCGCAAGCGCTTCAACGCGAACGACAACATCGCCGATTTCATCGAACCCGGCGAGCTCGAGAAGCTGCTCGACGAGGTGACTGTGAAGATGGAAGGTGTGCTGTCCAGCATGGTGATCGACACCGACCGCGACCACAACACCACCAATACCGCGCGGCGCGTCGCCAAGATGTATGTCAACGAGGTGTTTCGTGGCCGCTATGTCTCGGCGCCCACCATCACCGAGTTCCCTAATGCGGAGCACCTCAACGAGCTGATGATCGTCGGGCCCATCACCGTACGCAGTGCCTGTTCGCACCACTTCTGCCCGGTCATCGGCAAGATCTGGATCGGCGTGCTGCCGAACGAGCACACCAACGTGATCGGCCTGTCCAAGTACGCCCGGCTGGCCGAATGGGTGATGGGCCGTCCGCAGATCCAGGAAGAGGCCGTGGTGCAACTGGCCGACCTGATCATGGAGAAGACGCAGCCTGACGGCCTGGCCATCGTGATGGAGGCCAGCCACTACTGCATGGCCTGGCGCGGCGTGAAGGACATGGACAGCAAGATGATCAACTCAGTGATGCGCGGCGTGTTCCTGAAGGACCCGAACCTGCGCCGCGAGTTTCTGGCCCTCATTCCGAGAAAGGGTTGACCATGTTGGTACGTTTGCTCTACTGCAGCCGCGCGGTCGACACCAGCCCGGGCGCGATCGAGGCCATCCTGACCCAGGCCCGCGAATACAACCCGACCTGCGGCATCACCGGCATCCTTTGTTATGGCGGTGGCATCTTCCTGCAGGCGATCGAGGGCGGGCGCATGGCGGTGAGCGACCTGTTCGGCCACATCCAGAAGGATGTGCGCCACAAGGACGTGGCGCTGCTGCACTACGAAGAGATTGCCGAGCGCCGGTTCGGCGGCTGGACCATGGGGCAGGTCAACCTGCTGAAGCTCAACCATTCGATCCTGCTGAAGTATTCGGAGAAGCCTGAGCTCGACCCCTATTCGGTGTCGGGGAAGGTGTCGTTCGCACTGCTCGAAGAGCTGATGGCGACGGCTTCGATCATCGGCCGCGTCTGAGCGCAGCCTTCCGCTTCTCCGCGCCCGCAGAAGGCGCACCGGCGCGGCGCTGAATGCCGACCTCGGCGCTCGCCCTGGTACTGCTGGCGGGGCTGATCCACGCCAGCTGGAACATCCTGGCCAAGAAGGCGGGCGGCGATGTGCGCTTCGCTGCCTTCACCGGTTTCGTGATGATGGTGGTGTGGGCGCCGGTCGGCATCTGGCTCGGCATCGACGAGCTGCCGCGCTGGGGCCTGACCGAATGGGCCGTGCTGCTGGTGAGCGCCGTGCTGCACGTCGTCTACTACGTGGTGCTGCTGCGCGGCTACCGCGTGGCCGACCTGACCGTGGTCTACCCCCTGGCGCGCGGCTCCGGGCCGCTGTTGTCGTCGCTGGTGGCCGTCGTCGTGCTGGGCGAACGCATCTCCACGCTCGGGCTGCTGGGCATCGTCGGCGTGGTGGGCGGCGTGTTCCTGATCGCGGGCGGCCCCGGGCTGTGGCGTGCCACGCACGACCCGACACGCGCCTTGCGCGTGCGCAAGGGCATCGTCTATGGTCTTGCGACGGGCGTGTTCATCGCCAGCTACACGGTGGTCGACACCTACGCGGTGAAGATGCTGGCGATGTCGCCGATCCTGCTCGACTACTTCGGCAACTACATCCGCATGGTGGTGCTCGCGCCGGCCGCGCTGCGCGACCGGCAGGAGATGATGGTGCTGTGGCGCCGGCAGTGGAAGTACGCGCTGGCCGTGGGCACGATCAGCCCGGTGTCGTACGTGCTGGTGCTGTACGCGGTGCAGGTGGCGCCGCTGTCGCATGTGGCCCCGGCGCGCGAGGTGTCGATGCTGTTCGCCGCGCTGATCGGCGGGCATCTGCTGGGCGAGGGCGACCGTCTGCCCCGGCTCGTCGGCGCGGTCTGCATCGCCTGCGGCGTGATGGCGCTGGCACTGGGCTGACCGCGGGTTCTACACTGGCTGCCCTGCGTGCAGCGACGGTGCTGCCCCTGTTGCCATCCGGGAAGCCATGAGTTCTACGCTCGACGACGCGATGCGCGCGTTTTCGCCGACGCTGCCGCTGGCCGTGGCCTACAGCGGCGGTGCCGATTCGACCGCGCTGCTGCTGGCCTGCGCCGAGCGCTGGCCGGGCAGGGTGCGCGCGGTCCATGTGCACCACGGGCTGCAGGCGGCGGCCGATGGTTTTGCGGACCACTGCAGCGCGGTGTGCGCGGAGATCGGCGTGCCGTTGGCCATCGAGCGGGTGCAGGCGGCGCACGCCCCAGGCGAAAGCCCCGAAGATGCTGCCCGCAAGGTGCGTTACGCCGCGATCGAAGCCGTGGTGGCGCGCCAGTGGGGCCACGAGCCGCTGGCCGACGTGGCGCTGGCCCAGCATGCCGACGACCAGATCGAGACCCTGCTGCTGGCCCTGAGCCGGGGCGCCGGCCTGCCGGGCCTGGCCGCGATGCCGGCATGCTGGCGGCGCGGCAGCTTGACCTACCACCGCCCGCTGTTGCAGGTACCGGGCGCCGGTCTGCGTGCCTGGCTCACGGCGCGCGGCGCCCGCTGGACCGAGGACCCGACCAATGCCGACGAGCGCTATACGCGCAACCGCATCCGTGCCCGCCTGCTGCCGGCGCTGGAGGAGGCCTTTCCGGGTTTTCGCGACACGTTCGCGCGCAGTGCGTCGCATGCCGCGCAGGCGCAGACGCTGCTGCGCGAACTGGCCGAACAGGACCTGGCCGGCACCGGCATCCCGCCGGCCATCCGCCCATTGCAGGCGCTGAGCCGTGCGCGGCAGGCCAATGCCGTGCGGCACTGGCTGGTGACTGCGCACCAGACGGCTCCCAGCAACGCGCAGCTGGCGCAGCTGCTCGACCAGATCGGCGCCTGCACGACGCGTGGCCACGACATCCGCCTGAAGGTCGGCAGCGGTTTCGCGGTGCGGCGGGGCGACGTGCTCGGTTGGTACAATCCCGCGGTTTTGGGCTAATTTTCCGCACGAGCACACCGGCGCACCGCAGACCTCTCTGCGGCTTGTCGCCACACCAGGTCCGTGCGTTCATTCAATGGCACTCATCGTTCATAAATACGGCGGCACGTCGATGGGCTCGACCGAGCGCATCCGCAATGTCGCCAAGCGCGTCGCCAAGTGGGCGCGCGCCGGCCACCAGATGGTCGTGGTTCCCAGCGCCATGAGCGGGGAGACCAACCGCCTGCTCGGCCTGGCCAAGGAGCTGGCACCCGCCAAGCCGACCGACGCGTACAGCCGCGAGCTCGACACGCTGGCCGCCACCGGCGAGCAGGTCTCGGTCGGCCTGCTGGCGATCGCGCTGCAGGCCGAAGGCATGGAGTCGATCAGCTACGCCGGCTGGCAGGTGCCGATCAAGACCAACAGCGCCTACACCAAGGCCCGCATCGAGTCGATCGACGACCAGCGCATCCGCACCGACCTGGCGGCCGGCAAGGTCGTCATCGTCACCGGCTTCCAGGGCGTCGACGCCGATGGCCACATCACCACGCTCGGCCGTGGTGGCAGCGACACCTCGGCCGTGGCCGTGGCCGCCGCACTGAAGGCGCAGGAATGCCTGATCTACACCGACGTCGACGGCGTCTACACCACCGACCCGCGCGTCGTGCCCGAGGCGCGCCGCCTGCAGACCGTGAGCTTCGAGGAGATGCTGGAGATGGCATCGATGGGCTCCAAGGTGCTGCAGATCCGGTCGGTGGAGTTCGCCGGCAAGTACAAGGTGCCGCTGCGCGTGCTGTCGAGCTTCACGCCGTGGGACATCGATATCGAGGAAGAAGCCAGGTCGGGCACCCTGATCAGTTTTGAGGAAGACGAGCAAATGGAACAAGCCATCGTGTCGGGCATCGCGTTCAACCGCGACGAAGCCAAGATCTCCGTGCTGGGCGTGCCCGACAAACCGGGCATCGCATACCAGATCCTGGGCGCCGTGGCCGACGCCAACATCGAAGTCGACGTGATCATCCAGAACGTCAGCAAGGACGGCAAGACCGACTTCAGCTTCACCGTGCACCGCAACGACTACGCCAAGGCCGTCGACCTGCTGAAGGACCGCGTGCTGCCCAGCCTGGGCGCGCAGGAGATCGTCGGCGACGCGAAGATCTGCAAGGTCAGCATCGTCGGCATCGGCATGCGCAGCCACGTGGGCATCGCAAGCAAGATGTTCCGGTGCCTGAGCGAAGAAGGCATCAACATCCAGATGATCTCCACCAGCGAGATCAAGACCTCCGTCGTCATCGACGAGAAGTACATGGAACTGGCCGTGCGCGCGCTGCACCGGGCATTCGACCTCGACCAGCCCGCCGCCGCCTGAATGCAGCCCAAGTCATGACATAATGCGCCACCTGGAAACGTGACCGAGTGGCCGAAGGTGCTCCCCTGCTAAGGGAGTATGGGGTGTAGAGCCTCATCGAGGGTTCGAATCCCTCCGTTTCCGCCAGGTATCGAGCAAAAACGGGCCCTTGTGGCCCGTTTTTCGTTGCAGCTTCGCTGACCTTCACTGGCGAGGCGACAGCAACCCAAGCCCCTCATTTCTCCACCTCGAAACTCAGCGTCGCCGCGTACCGCACGTCGTCATAGGTCTTGCCGTCCAGCGTGACCGGGCCGCTGTTGTTCACGCGGACCGTGACTTCGAGGACGTAGAGGCCGGGGAACGCGGGCTGGAAGGTGAACGTGCCGTCCTTGTTGGACGCGAGTACGCGGCGCCAGCCTTCGCTGGTGTCGATGCGCAGCTGGCTGGCGGCGACCTGCCGGCCGCGCAACACGAGCTGGAAGGTGTTGCCGTTTGGCTCCGTGGGCACGAGTTCGAGTTCGTTCCGTGCCCGGGTCTCTGTCCGGCCGAACCTGGCCTGGTGGTACAGCAGGACGCTGCCGTTCGGCTGGACGGCGGTGAAGCGCAGGTCACCGGTGCCAGGCGTGGGCACCGCCGCCACGGTCAGATAGTTGGCCTGGGCGGTGAGGGGCAGGGCGTCGCCATCCGCCAGTGCGGCGCGCTGGTTCTGCAAGGCGGGCAGCGCTGCAAGCGGCTTGTGCAGTTCGCCGGCGTAGACCTGTGTGCCAGCGCCATCGCGCTGCAGCCAGAGGTACTGGGCCTGGGCCGTATTGCAGAACAGCAAGGCCGCAGCGAGGCAGACAACGTAGCGAAGGTTGGCATTCATGCGAGCGGTGGAGGGTTCAAGTCATGCGACGGTCGGGGGCCGACGGCGACATGTCTGCTGTAGCCGCGGTGCCGGGGGGCGATCTTGCCATGGTCGCCCGCTACGGCGGCAGCTTCGCCATGGCCACCGAAATCTCCCGCCCGAGCTCGATCACCGACATCGCGTAGTAACTCGACCAGTTGTAGCGCGTGATCACGTAGAAGTTCTCCGTGCCCGCCACGTACACGGCCGGTTCGCCGCCGTTCTGCAGCTCGATCAGCGCGAGCGGGCCGGGGTGTTCGAGCGCCGGCCCCTCCAGCACCGCGCCCTTGGCGGTGAAGCTCGCCACGCTGAAGGTGGGCAGGATGTCGGGTGCCATCAGCGCGTCCAGGTCGAGCCGGGCCGGGTCGAAGCGCACGGGGTAGTAGGGCGCCATGCCGGTTTTCCAGCCGTAGCCCTTGAAGTAGTTGGCCACCGAGCCGATCGCGTCGGCGGCGCTGCCCTGCAGGTCGATCTTGCCGTCGCCGTCGAAGTCGACCGCGTAGCGCACCCAGCTCGACGGCATGAATTGCGGCATGCCCATGGCGCCGGCGTAGCTGCCGCGCCAGCTGTGCGGGTCGACGCCGGTGCGCATCGACAGGCTGAGCAACTGCTCCAGCTCGCCCTTGAAGAACGCGCTGCGCTCGGCCGCGCGCGGATGGCTGGCGGGGAAGTCGAAGGCCAGCGTCGCCAGCGCATCGATGACCGGGAAGGTGCCGGTCTGCTGGCCGTAGATGGTCTCCACGCCGATGATGCCGACGATGATCTCGGCCGGCACGCCGTACTCCTGTTCGGCGCGTTCCAGCAGGGCGCGGTTGGCGCGCCAGAAGCGCACGCCGGCCTGGATGCGCACGGGGTCGATGAAGCGGCTGCGGTACACGCGCCAGTTCTTCACGGTGCCGCGCGGCGGCGGTGCGATCAGGCGTGCCACCAGCGGCAGCAGCCGGGCCTGGCCGATCGCCTGGCGCACCCATTCGCGGTCGAGGTCGCGGCGCGCGGCGATGTCATCGGCTTCGCGCATCACGTCGGTCCGCGTGGCGTAGAGCGGGCCGGGGGCGGGCGCGGCGCGGGCGGCTTTCTTCGGTGGTGCCGAAGGGGCAGCCGGTGCGGCCGTGCCCAGGCACAGAAGCAGCGCACCGAGCGCTGCGCAGGTGAAGCAAGTGACGCGGGTCATGGAGCGGGCCGTCAGCGGGGCACTGACGACGTTGGTGTTTGCGGGTGAAGAAGGGGGCCGAGCCCGCCCTTGGGCCAGGACAGCTGGCGGAACTCCCGCCGCAGCGCGGCCAGGCTGGCCTGCGGGTGCGGTGCGTAGCGATGGGTTTCCATGCGCAGCAGCCAGGCCTGCAGCGCTGCGAAGGCATCGGCGCTGTGGCTCCCGGTGCCGCGTGGCAATGCGGCCGCCATCTGGCGCGGCGGGGCGTGTGCGGGCAGCTCCAGCCCGGCCGTGCGCAGCCTGGTGCGCGCCTGTGCCAGCAGCCGCAGCCAGGGGTCGTGCTGGCGGTGCTCCCACAGCGTCCAGCCGGCGCCGACCAGGCTGGCCATGACCAGGAGCGCCAGCAGCAGGTAGCTCAGCTCCTCCCAGCCCGGCGACGAGAAACCCAGGTCGCGCAGCAGGTCGAGCTGCTTGCTCTGCGTGTAGTTCAGCACCCACTGGTTCCAGCGGTTGTTGACCGCCTCCCAGGTGGCGCGCAGCTTGGCCGCGATGTCCGGGCTGGCGTAGCCGATGGCCGAGGCGATCACGCCGCGCGGTGCCTGCAGGCGCTGGAAGCTGCCGATGCGCGCCGGCGACACGGCGCCGGTCGGGTCCACCCGCACCCAACCGCGGCCGGCCTGCCAGACCTCGGCCCAGGCATGGGCGTCGCTCTGCCGCACGGTGAAGAAGCCGTCGACCGGATTGATTTCGCCGCCCTGGTAGCCGGTGACCACGCGCGCCGGCACGTCGAGCGCGCGCATCAGCACGACGAAGGCCGAGGCGATGTGCTCGCAGAAACCGATCTTGCGGTCGAACCAGAACTCGTCGGCCGTGTGTTCGCCGTAGACGCCGGGCTCCAGGGAATAGCTGTAGCCGCCGTTGCGCAGGCGCTCCATCACCGCATTGACCAGCACCGGCGCATCGGCCTGCGCATAACGCGGATCGCGCCGCATCTCGGCGGCCAGCGCGAGCGTGCGCGGGTTGAAGCCGGCGGGCAGCTCCAGGTCCTGCTGCAGCTCGGCCGTGCGGCGCGCCGGGCCGTAGCGGAAGTCGGGATAACTCTGCGCGCGGTAGCGCAGCAGGTCGGTTACCGGCCGCGTGACAAGCCACTGCAGGTCGGCCGCCTGCAGCGTCTGGAAGCCGGGCACCTCGGGCCGGCGCGGCGTGGCGTCCAGCAGCATCAGCCAGGGGCGGTTGGTCGGCTCCAGCGTCACCTCGTAGTTCACCGGCGCACCGAACACCTGCAGGCCGCGGCCCGAGCTTGGCTGGCCGTAGTCGACGCGCGGCGGGCGCCATTCGCGGCCGTCGAACGCCGACAGCACCGGCCCGCGGAAATACAGCTCGGGCTGCTGCGGCGGCGGGCCGTCGAAGCGGATGCGCATCGCGATGCCGTCGTCCAGCGCGAGGCTCGCGATGTTGCCCACCTGCATGTTGGACGACAGCCCGCTGCGCCCGCTCATCGCGTCGCTCGGGATGCCCCACAGCGGCGCCAGCCGGGGGAACAGCAGGAACAGCACCAGCATCACCGGCGCGCCCAGCAACGCCATCCAGCCGGCCGTGCGCGCCGATTCCAGCAGTGATGGGCGGCCCACCGGCATGTGGGCATTGACCAGCGCGGTCAGCAGCCCCAGCAGCGCCAGCAGCATCGCGGCCGCGGTCAGCAGCGATTGCGAGAAGAAGAAGTTGGTGAGCATCGTGAAGAAGCCCAGAAAGAACACGACGAAGGCGTCGCGCCGCGCCCGCAGCTCCAGCGTCTTCAGCGCCAGCAGCACGACGATGAGCGTGACGCCGGCATCGCGGCCCAGCAGCGTGCGGTGCGTCATCCAGGTCGCGCCCAGCGTCAGCGCCAGCAGCGACAGCAGCCACCAGCGCGTGGGCAGTGGCCGCGAAGCCCAGGCCAGCCAGCCGCGCCAGGCCAGCACGCCGGCCACCAGCAGGCTGCACCACAGCGGCAATTGCCCGGCCTGCGGCAACACGACCCAGGCGATCACCAGCAGCAGGAACAGGGTGTCGCGGCTGTCGCGTGGCAGCGTGGCCAGCGATGTGGCCGTGCCTGGCAGATGCAGGCGTGGGCTCAGCATGTGGCCAATGCCTCCAGGCAGCGCCGTCTGTGCGCCTCGCCGCTGGCCGGCCGCACTTCGGTGCCGGGCAGCCGCAGGCCGTAGTCGATGCCCAGCTTGTCGGCCTGCAGCACCCAGGCGCACAGGCGAGACAGGCGGTGTTCGGTGTCGAGGTGACCGGCCTTCGCCACGTCGAGCCACAACTCGTGGCGCTGCGCCTGCTGGCTGTCGCGGCTGACGAGTTCGCCCGACTTGGCGGCCTTCTTCCAGACCACCAGCTTCAGCGGGTCGCCACGGCGGTAGCCGCGTACGCCGTCGAAGTCGCCGCTGGCCTGCGCATGGCTGGCCGTGGCGCCGCCGGGGCGCGGCTCGCCCGGCGGCAGCGGCGGCGGATGCAGTTCGGGGCGCGGGTACACCAGCACTTCGGCGGCGGGCCGCCATACCGTCCAGACCCGGAAGGTGCCCAGCGGGAAGCGTGTTTCCGCAGTCAGCGCGGGCACGCGCTGCAGGCCGCGGTGCGTGGGCGCGAAGGCCACGTGCACCACCGCGCTGCCGCCGGCGGGCACGTCGGTCCAGGCCCAGTGCGGTGCCTCCAGCAGGCTCAGGCCGATGCCGTGGCGTGGCTTCCTGCGTTCGCTGCTCAGCTGCACCGTGAGGGTGGTGCTGGCACCGAGAAACTGCGGCTCGGGCGGCAGCAGGTGCAACTGCAGGCCGCGCAGCGTGGCATGGCACACGTGCATGCCCACCAGCGCGCAGCCGGCCAGCAGGAAGGTCAGCAGATAACCCAGGTTCAACTGGTAGTTGATCGACGACACCAGCAGCACCAGCAGCGTCGCGCCCAGCATGAAGCCGGCGCGCGTGGGCAGGATGTAGACGTTGCGCTGCGTCAGCGTGGTCGTGTCGGTGAGCGGCAGCCGCGATTGCCACCAGCGCTGGAACCGCACGCGCACGAAGGCCAGCGGGTTCAGCACGCCGAGCGTGCTGACTCTGCTGGAGGCCGTACTCATGAGAGTTGTACGGATTCGATCATCGCGCGCACCTGCTCCACGGCGCCGCGGCCTGCGTCGCCGACCGGCACCAGCCGGTGCGCGACGGTCTGCGGCAGGATGGCCTGCACGTCGTCGGGCGCCACGTAGTCGCGGCCGCTCAGCAGCGCCTGGGCCTTGGCGGCGCGCACCACGGCGATGCCGGCGCGCGGGCTCAGGCCCTGCAGGAACCAGCGGCCGGACCGCGTGGCGGCCACCAGGTCCTGCACGTAGTCGAGCACCGGCTCGGCGGCATGGATGTCCAGCACCTGCTGCTGCAGCGCGGACAGCTCCGCGGCGCTCAGCAGGCTGGGCAGTGCGTCGACCATGTCGCGCCGGTCGTGGCCGGCCAGCAGCTGGCGTTCGGCGGCGCGGTCGGGGTAGCCGATCGAGATGCGCATCAGGAACCGGTCGAGCTGCGATTCGGGCAGTGCGAAGGTGCCCAGCTGGTCCTGCGGATTCTGTGTGGCAATCACGAAGAACGGGCGCGGCAGCGGCCGCGTCGCGCCTTCGACCGTCACCTGCTTTTCTTCCATTGCTTCGAGCAGCGCGCTCTGCGTCTTGGGGCTGGCACGGTTGATCTCGTCGGCCAGCAGGATCTGCGCGAACAGCGGCCCGGGATGGAACACGAAGGCTTCCTTGCCGCGCTCGTAGACCGACACGCCCGACAGGTCGCTCGGCATCAGGTCCGAGGTGAACTGCACGCGCGAGAACTGCAGGCCGAAGGTGCGCGCCAGCGCATGGGCCAGCGTGGTCTTGCCGACACCCGGCACATCTTCGATCAGCAGGTGGCCGCCGGCCAGCAGGCAGGCCACGCAGTCCTGCACCTGCGTCGGCTTGCCGACGATCACGGTGTTCAGCTGGGCCAGCAGGGCTTTCAGTTTTTCTTGTGCGATCATCCCGGGACGTTACCGCAAAACCTGCCCCTACGAGACAACAGACCTTGAATACCACCGGCTACTTCACGCACCGCGATTGCTGGAAGCACGAGATGGGCGAGGGCCATCCCGAGTGCCCGGCGCGGCTGGATGCGATCGAGGACCGGCTGCTGATCACGGGCGTTGGCGATGCGCTCGACCGGCGTGAAGCGCCTTGCGCCGCAGTGGCCGATCTGGAGCTGGCGCACGGCCGCATGCATGTCGCGGCCATCCGCGGCCTGACCGACGGGCTGCGCGAGGAGATCGATGCCGGCGGCCCGACGCATGCCCAGGTCGACCCCGATACCTGTCTCAACGTGCACACCTGGGATGCCGCGCTGCATGCCGCCGGCGCCGCGCTGGCGGCGACCGACGCGGTGATCGCCGGCGAACTCGAGAACGCGTTCTGCGCCGTGCGCCCGCCCGGCCACCATGCGGGGCGCGACCGCGCGATGGGCTTCTGCTTCTTCAACAACGTCGCGATCGCCGCACGGTATGCGCTGGAACGCCATGGGCTCAAACGCGTGGCCATCGTCGACTTCGACGTGCACCACGGCAACGGCACCGAAGACATCGTCGGCGGCGACCCGCGCATCCTGATGGTGAGCTTCTACCAGCACCCGTTCTATCCGTACGATGCGCCGCACTCGGATGCAGCCAACCTGGTGAACCTGCCCGTGCCGGCCTACACCCGCGGCATGGAAGTGCGCGAGATGATCGAGCAGTACTGGATGCCCCGGCTCGACGCGCACCAACCCGAGATGGTCTTCATCAGCGCCGGCTTCGACGCCCACCGCGAGGATGACCTGGGCCAGCTCGGCCTGGTCGAGCAGGACTACGCCTGGATCACCGACCGCATCAAGCAGGTGGCCAAGCGCCATGCCGGCGGCCGCATCGTTAGCTGCCTCGAAGGCGGCTACAACCTGAGTGCGCTCGGCCGCAGCGTCGAGGCCCATATCCGCTCTCTCGCCGACCTGTGAAGGCCGCGCCGATCACCGACCTCGACGGCTGGTTCGCGGCGCTGCTGCATCCCACGTCGCTGATCGAGCTGGGCACGCTGCTGGTGTGCCTGCTGCTGGCGTTCGGCCTGGTCTGGCTCGGGCACCGCGCGGCTCGCATTACCTATGGCGACTCGATCCTGTTCGGCGAACGCATCGTCGACGGCGTGCTGTTCCCGCTGCTGCTGCTGAGCCTGGCTTATCTGGCGCAGACGCTGCTCACGCGCTGGATCCCGATCGCGGTGTTCAAGATCGCGATTCCGGTGCTGGTGTCGCTGCTGGCGATCCGCGCCGGTGTCAAGGTGCTGCAGGTCGCGTTCAAGGACGCGCCCGTGGTGCGGCTGCTGGAGCGCACGATCTCGTGGGTCGCCTGGCTGGCGATGGTGCTATGGGTCAGCGGCCTGTTGCCGGTGGTTCTGGACGAACTCGACAAGATCCGCTGGAAGGTCGGCGGCTCCACGTTGTCGGTGCGCTCGGTGATCGAGGGCACGCTGTCGGCCAGCGTGGTGCTGATCATCACGCTGTGGATCTCGTCGGCCATCGAGGCGCGGCTGCTGCGGGCCGCCACCGGCAGCCAGCTGTCGCTGCGCAAGGCGCTGAGCAACGCGACGCGGGCGCTGCTGATGTTCATCGGCCTGTTGATGGCGCTGTCGGCGGTCGGCATCGACCTGACGGCGCTGTCGGTGCTGGGCGGGGCCGTCGGGGTGGGCATCGGCTTCGGGCTGCAGAAGCTGGCCGCCAACTACGTCAGCGGCTTCGTGATCCTGGCCGAGCGCAGCATGCGCATCGGCGACAGCGTGCGGGTCGACGGTTTCGAGGGCCGCATCACCGAGATCAACGCGCGCTACAGCGTGATCCGCTCACTGGGCGGGCGCGAATCGATCGTGCCCAACGAGATGCTGATCACCCAGCGCGTCGAAAATTTGTCGCTGTCCGATTCGCGGCTGGTGCAGACCACGGTGGTGTCGGTCGCCTACGACGCCGACGTCGAGCTGGTGCAACGCCTGCTGAAGGACGCCGCGGTGGCGCAGACCCGGGTGCTGCAGGAGCCGGCGCCCACGGTGGCGCTGTCGGCGTTCGGCCCCGACGGGCTCGAATTCACGGTCAGCTACTGGATGGGCGATCCCGAGAACGGCACCGGCAACCTGCGCTCGCTGGTGAACCTGGCGATCCTGGCCGCGCTGCGGACGCACGGCATCGAGATTCCGTACCCGCAACGGGTGCTGCACATGCCGCCGGCACAGGGGCATGCCCTAATACCGACCGATCGGTCGGTTAATTCATAATGCCGCACCCATCGTCGAACGATTCTCTGGAGACAAGCCCGTGAACAAACATTTGCCCCTGGCCTTGCTGGCATCCGCCCTGCTGGTCGCCGGTGCCGCCCAGGCACAGATCAAGATCGGCGTGACCGTGTCGGCCACCGGCCCGGCCGCCTCGCTCGGCATCCCCGAGAAGAACACCTTCTCGATCATGCCCAAGAGCATCGGCGGCAAGACGGTCGAGTACATCGTGCTCGACGATGCGTCCGACACCACCACGGCCGTCAAGAACGCCCGCAAGCTGACCGCCGAGGACAAGGTCGACGTCATCATCGGCTCCACCGTCACGCCCAATGGCCTGGCGCTGATCGACGTGGCCGCCGAGACCGAGACGCCGATCATCACGCTGGCCGCGTCGAGCCGCATCATCGAGCCGATGGACGCCAAGCGCCGCTGGGTGTTCAAGACGCCGCAGAACGATTCGCACATGTCGAGCGCCGTCACCGGCCACATGGCCGACAGCGGTGTGAAGACGGTCGGCTTCATCGGCTTCAACGACGCCTACGGCAGCGGCTGGTACGACGAGATCGTGAAGTTCGCCGACGCACGCAAGCTGAAGATCGTGGCCAACGAGCGCTTCGCCCGCAACGACACCGCCGTCACGGGCCAAATCCTCAAGATCATGGCGGCCAACCCCGATGCGGTGCTGATCGCCGGCTCCGGCACACCGGCCGCGCTGCCGCAGAAGACGCTGAAGGAGCGCGGCTACAAGGGCAAGATCTACCAGACCCATGGCGTCGCCAACCCCGACTTCCTGCGCGTCTGCGGCAAGGATTGCGAAGACACCTTCCTGCCGGCCGGCCCGATCCTGGTGGCCAGCCAGCTGCCTGCGACGAACCCGATCCGCAAGGTCGCGCTCGACTACATCGGCAAGTACGAAAAGGCGTTCGGCGCCGGCAGCTTCTCCACCTTCGGCGGCCATGCCTGGGACAGCGGCATGGTGCTGGAGAGCGCGATTCCGATCGCGCTGAAGACGGCCCAGCCCGGCACCAAGGAATTCCGCGCCGCGCTGCGCGACGCGATGGAGAAGACCACCGACCTCACCGTGTCGCACGGCGTGATGAACATGACGCCGGCCGACCACCTGGGCTTCGACCAGCGGGCCCGCGTGATGGTGCAGATCAAGGGCGGCGCCTGGAAGCTGGTGGGCGACGCCAAGTAAGGCGTTTCCCCCCGCACCTCAGCCCTCTCCCGGAGGGCGAGGGCGTCACACCGGGCAGGGTTTCAAGAAAGCACAGGGATGGATTTTTCGATCGCGGCGATCCTGGCGCAGGATGGGCTGACCACGGGCGCGATCTACGCGCTGCTGGGCCTGGCCCTGGTGCTGGTGTTCTCCGTCACACGGGTCATCTTCATCCCGCAGGGCGAGTTCGTCGCGTTCGGCGCGCTGACGCTGGCCGCGCTGCAGATGGGCAAGTTTCCGCTGGCGGTGTGGCTGCTGCTGGCCCTGGGCATCGTGGCGTTCGGCATGGACCTGTTCGGCG
This sequence comes from Pseudorhodoferax sp., assembly GCA_965279475.1. Classification (GTDB taxonomy): domain Bacteria; phylum Pseudomonadota; class Gammaproteobacteria; order Burkholderiales; family Burkholderiaceae_C; genus Pseudorhodoferax. The sequence continues at coordinate 2,788,264 of CBDIIA010000003.1, read as the reverse complement.
CCTGGCGTGCAGGCCGCCGGTTCACGGCCTCCGACGTGGGTGCCGCGGCGTTGCGCACGCTGGCCGTGCCGCTCGCCGTCTGGGCTGCGGCCATGCTGCTGCCCCTGGGGGGCTGGCCGATGCTGCTGCAGCTGGCCTTCACGCTGGCCGTCGTGGTGCCGATGGGCCCGCTCATCTACCGCGTGGCCTACCAGCCGCTGGCCAGCGCGTCGACGCTGGTGCTGCTGATCGTGTCGGTCGGTGTGCACTACGCGCTGATCGGTATCGCCCTCTTGCTGTTCGGTGCCGAAGGCGCGCGCACCGAGCCGTTCACCGACCTGCGGTTCACCGTGGGCGATCTGCAGGTGTCGGGCCAGAGTCTGGCGGTGATCGCGACCGCGCTGCTGATGATCCTGGCGCTGTACCTGTACTTCGAGCGCACGCTGTCGGGCAAGGCGCTGCGGGCCACCGCCATCAACCGCCTGGGCGCGCAGATCGTGGGCATCGGCATCGCGCAGGCCGGGCGGCTGTCGTTCCTGCTGGCCGCGGCGATGGGCACGCTGTGCGGCGTGCTGATCGCGCCGTTCACCACGGTCTACTACGACAGCGGTTTCCTGATCGGGCTCAAGGGCTTCGTCGCCGCGATCATCGGCGGCATGGTCAGCTACCCGCTGGCGGCGGCAGGCTCGCTGCTGGTGGGGCTGCTGGAATCGTATGCGTCGTTCTGGGCCAGCGCCTACAAGGAGGTGATCGTCTTCACGCTGATCATCCCGGTGCTGCTGTGGCGCTCGCTGCGCGCGCCGGCGCACGATGAAGAGGGCGAAGAATGAACCGCCTGTTCCTGTGCTTCATCGCGCTGCTGGCGCTGATGCCGGTGCTGCCCACGCCCGAGTTCTGGATCACGCTGGCCAACTACATCGGCCTGTACGCCATCGTCGCGATCGGCCTGGTGCTGCTGACCGGCGTGGGCGGTATGACCTCGTTCGGCCAGGCGGCCTTCGTCGGGCTCGGCGCCTACGCCAGCGCCTACCTCAGCACCACGCTGGGCTGGTCGCCGTGGATCGGCCTGCTGGCGGCAGTGGCCGTGGCCATGGCGGTGGCCTTCGCGCTCGGGTCGATCACGATGCGGCTGTCGGGCCACTACCTGCCACTGGGCACCATCGCCTGGGGGCTGTCGTTCTTCTTCCTGTTCGGCAACATGGAGTTCCTGGGCAAGTTCGACGGCATCAGCGGCATCCCGCCGATCTCGGTGGCGGGCCACGCGCTGCAGTCGGGGCGCGACATCTTCTACCTGATCTGGCTGGTCGTCGTGCTGGCCGTCATCGCCACGCACAACCTGCTCGATTCGCGGCCCGGCCGGGCGATCCGCGCGCTGAAGGGCGGCGTGACGATGGCCGAGGCGATGGGCGCGCACACGGCCTGGCTGAAGCTCGTGTGTTTCGTGTTCGCGGCGGTGCTGGCGGCGCTGTCGGGCTGGCTCTACGCGCACATGCAGCGCTCGGTGAACCCGACGCCGTTCGGCCTGAACGCGGGCATCGAGTACCTGTTCATGGCGGTCGTCGGCGGGGCCGGCCATGTGTGGGGCGCGATCTTCGGCGCGACCGTGCTGACGCTGCTGAAGGACCAGCTGCAGTCGCTGCTGCCCAAACTGCTGGGCGCGAGCGGCAATTTCGAGACCATCGTGTTCGGTGTGCTGCTGGTGCTGCTGCTGCAGCACGCGCGCAACGGGCTGTGGCCGCTGCTGGTGCAGGTCGCCCCGGCCTGGCTGCGGCCGCGTGCGGTCCGGCGGGCCGGCACGGCGCCGGCGTCGCGTCTGCCGGCGCGTGCGCGGCCGCTGGCTGGCGCGCCGCTGCTCGAGGTCGACGGCGCGCGCAAGGAGTTCGGCGGGCTGGTCGCGGTGAACGACATGCGTTTTGCCGTCGGCGCGGGCGAGATCGTCGGCCTGATCGGCCCCAACGGCGCCGGCAAGTCAACGATGTTCAACCTGATCACCGGCGTGCTGCAGGTCACGCGCGGCACGGTGCGCTACCGCGGCGAGGCGCTGACCGGGCTGTCGTCGCGCCAGATCGTGCGGCGCGGCATCGCGCGCAGTTTCCAGCACGTGAAGCTGCTGGCCGGCATGAGCGTGCTGGACAACGTGGCGCTGGGTGCCCACCTGCGCGGGCGGGCCGGCGTGCTGCGCAGCCTGCTGCGGCTGAACCGGGCCGAGGAGGCAACCCTGCTGGCCGAGGCGCGCACGCAGCTGGAGCGGGTCGGCCTGGGGGCGTTGCTGCACGAGCAGGCCGGCAGCCTGGCGCTGGGCCAGCAGCGCATCCTGGAGATCGCCCGGGCGCTGTGCTGCGACCCGACGCTGCTGCTGCTCGACGAGCCCGCGGCCGGCCTGCGCTACCAGGAGAAACAGGCGCTGGCCGAGCTGCTGAAGCGCCTGCGCGGCGAGGGCATGAGCATCCTCATCGTCGAGCACGACATGGATTTCGTGATGAACCTGTGCGACCGGCTCGTGGTGATGGAGTTCGGCACGCTGATCGCCTCGGGCCAGCCGCAGGAGGTGCAGCGCAATCCCGCGGTGCTCGAAGCGTATCTCGGAGGCCTTGATGAATAGCGCCGCACAGCCGCTGCTGGAGGTGCACGACCTGCACGCCGCCTACGGCCGCGTCGAGGTGCTGCACGGCCTGCACCTGCGGGCGATGCCGGGCGAGATCGTCACGATGATCGGGCCCAACGGTGCCGGCAAGTCGACCCTGCTCAATGCGCTGGGCGGCGCGCTGCCGGTCGGCGCCACGGCGCGGGGCCGCATGCAGCTGCTCGGGCAGGACATCGCGGCGATGCCGATCGAGCAGCGTGTGGCGATGGGCCTGTGCCTGGTGCCCGAAAAGCGCGAGCTGTTCGGCAGCATGTCGGTGCACGACAACCTGGTGCTGGGCAGCTACCGCCGCTACAAGCTGGGCGAGAAGAACCATGCCGACCAGCTGGAGCCGGTGTTCGACCTGTTCCCGCGCCTGAAGGAGCGGCGTGCGCAGCTGGCGGCCACGCTGTCGGGCGGCGAGCGGCAGATGCTGGCGATCGGCCGGGCGTTGATGGCCCAGCCCCGCCTGCTGCTGCTCGACGAACCCAGCCTGGGCCTGGCCCCGCTGATCGTGAAGGAGATCTTCCACATCATCCGGCGGCTGAAGCAGACCGGCGTGACCATTGTGCTGGTGGAACAGAACGCCCGTGCCGCGCTGCAGGTGGCCGACCAGGCCTACGTGCTCGAGACCGGCGCGGTGATGCTGCAAGGGCCGGCCCGCGAACTGGCCAACGATCCGCGGGTCGTCGAAACCTATTTGGGCTTGGCGCGCCGCGCCTGATCTGCAAGCCCTCCTGCGCTAATCAGCGCATCCGGGTGGGGTTATTCGATCGGCCGCCAGAAAGGGCTTCCCTAGAATGCCGTCCATGGCATCGAAGGGAATCGCCTTTCTTCTCGCGCTGCTGCTGTTCTGGGCCAGCATCGCCACGCAGGAACCGTACAGCCCGTCGGCCCGTACCGGCTCGGACACCGCGGCCGACGCCTGGGTGGACGGGCCGCCTGGCAACCATGCCGAGGGTTCCGTCAACGACCACCATCTGGACGATCTGCCGTCCCAGGCGCATGCCGAGCCCTCGCACGAACTGGTGGCGATGCTGCCCGCGGCGGGCCATCCGCGCTTCTTCCTCGGCGTCGCCTTGCGCCCGACGCGGTATGCGCCGGTGGCGTTGAGCCCGCCCGATCTCGACGGGCCGCGCAAGCCTCCGCGCACCGCCGTGCTTCCAGCACAGGCCTGAGGCCTCGCGGGCGGTCGTGCGAGCCGTGGCGCCTGTGCCACCGGCCCACCACCTCTCACCGTTGTCTTTGTGTTCGATGCGTCGCGCAGCGCGCAGGCGCCGTCGGCGCTTCGGTGCCACCACCACTTTTTCTGGGTCTTTTCTGCATGACGGTCCCGAGATTCGATGTCACCGCCCTCGCTGGCCATGGCCAGCGGGGGCCACGCCGCAGGTCGCGCGCGACGGACACCGTGCCGTCACGGCGCTGCGGTACAACCGTGTTGCGCGGCCTCGGGCGTTGCCTGTCGTTGTGCGGCTGCCTGGTGTTGGCGACCGCCTGCGACGGTTATCCGAAGGAGGACGTGCCCTACGTCAGCCCGTCGGACATGACGCTGGCGCAGCTGATGGCCTCGCTGAATGCGCTGGCCGACCGGCCCGGCCAGGTGCTGCGCAGCTACCGGTTGCGCGGCGCCTGCGAGCTGGAGGTGGCGGTGCATGGCAGCTTCGGCGTGCGTGACCGCACCGCCGTGCCGCTCGCCGGTGGCGACATCGCCGCGCGCACCCTGGAGAAAGGCCAGTCCTACGACGTGCAACTGCTGCCGAAGGACAGCGCCACCCATGTGCCGCTGACCTTGCTGGAAGGCGTGGGCTGGGCCGACTGGGTGCAGTTCAGGACGCTGCTGCACCAGGTGCAGCGGCACTGCATCGCGGCGCAGAAGACCGACGTGCACGGCAGCGTGACCACGTCTTGAAGTGGAACAGGAACGACAGTGAAAGAGATAGGTTGGTTGGTGATCTTGATCGTGGGGCTGGGTGGCGTCGCCACCGCATGCGCCGTGTGGTTCTGGAACGCGCGCCGGGCAAAGCGGCGCGAGACGGCGCGGCTCTGGGCCGCCCACCGGGAGTGGCAGGGCAAGAAATAGCCCGGCGTTCAATCCTGAAAGGGCAGCTGCGCGTCCTTGGCGATCTTCTTGAACATCGCCACGTCGGCCGTGAACTTGGCCTGGAATTCCTCCGGCGTGTTGGCGACGACCTCGTTGCCGGCCGATTCGACGGCCTTGCGCACGTCGGGCAGTTGCACGATCGCGGCGATCTCCTGTTGCAGCTTGTCGACCACCGGCTTCGGTGTGCCGGCGGGTGCGAACAGGCCGTGCCAGCTCGACAGGTCGAAGCCGGCGATGCCGCCCTCGGCCACCGTTGGTACCTGCGGCAACGCAGCCGAGCGGCGGGCCCCGGTGACCGCCAGCGGCAGCAGGCTGCCCGCGCGGATCGACGGCATGCCCAGCTGCAGCGAGACGATGGCCAGGTCGACCTCGCCGGCCAGCAGCGCCTGCAGCATCGGGGCCTGGCCTTTGTAGGGGATGGCCTGCATGTCGATGCCGGTCGACGTCTTCAGCATTTCCACGCCGAGTTGCAGCGGGTCGGCCACGCCCGAGGAGCCGAAGTTCAGCTTGCCGGGTTTCGCCCTGGCCAACGAGACGAGTTCCTTCACCGAGCCGACCGCGGTTCTGGGCGGTACCACCAGCACCAGCGTGGACGCGATCACCTGCGTCACGGGCACCAGGTCCTTCTCGGCGTCAAAGGGCAGCTTGCGGTAGAGCGCCGGGCCGATTGCGATGCTGTTGGGCGTGTACAGCAGCGTGTAGCCATCGGCTTTGGAGCGCGCCACCGAAGCCATGCCGATCGCACCGCCGGCGCCGGCGCGGTTGTCGACGACAACCGATTCACCGGTGCGCTCGGCCAGCTTCACGGCCAGCAGGCGGGCCATCGCGTCCACCGCGCCGCCGGCGGTGAAGGGCACGACGATCGTGATCGGCCGCGACGGGTAGGGCTGGGCCCAGCAGCTTGCCGCGAGCGACGCCGACGCGGCGGCGAGACATGCAACCAGACAACGCAAACGCTTCATCCACATGGTTCACCTTCCAAGGTAAGAGACGTTCATCCGACCGTTCAATCGGCCAGCAGATGCCTTGCCAGCCACACCGCGACGACCGCTGGCCGCCCCTTGCGAACCTCGGCAAGACCGCGGCGCAGCGCGCCTTCCAGCGCGTCGGGTGCGCGGACGTTCTCGCCATGGGCCCCTGTTGCGTCCGCTTCCATGGCGAAATCGATCGGCGGGTCGAAATACCCGCCGTCGAAGCCGCCTTGTTGTGCATGCCCGTTCGGGTACAGCGCCGCCATGCGCCGGGTGCCGGTGCCGTAGCTGCGGTTCTGGTAGACCACGGTCAGGAACGGCGCTCCGTAATGCCGCGCAGACCACAGGGCCGCAGTGGCGGTGCCGAACATGTAGAAGCCGTCACCGGTCACCGCGATCACGTCACGCGCCGGCGCCGCCAGCTTGGCCCCCAGCGCCGCGCCCGGTGCCCAGCCGCCGCTGGTACCGGGCGTGAAGAAGTACGAGCCGGGCCGGTCGCAGTGCAGCAGTTCGAACAGCCGGTTGTGCGGCAGCGTATCGTCGATGACGATGGCCTCGTCGCCGGCGATGCGCGCGATCTGGTAGGCCAGCCACAGCGGGTCGATCAGCGCCGCGCCGGCGCTGGTGCGCGCGGCCTGTTCGAGCGCATCGCGGTGTTCGAGGTTGGCCGCGGCGACGCGGCGCGCACGTGCCGCGCAGCGGGCGTGGTCGGCGGCCGACATCAGGCCGCGCGCCGCCTGTTCGATCGCCTCGATCGCGCGCAGCGGGTCGGCCGCCAGGCGCAGATCGGCGGTGAACTCGTAGGTCGGGATCTTGCACTTCACCGGGTCGAGCGCGACCACGCCGATCCAGGCATCGTCCGGCGGCGCCGACGGACCGGGCACCCAGGGCACGTCGGTCTCCAGCACCAGCACGGCATCGGCCGCTGGCAGGTCGGGCACGGCCTGCATCAGCCCGTGGCGCATCGGAAAACTGAGGTACCGGCGCGAGGCTGCATGCACCACCGGCAGGCCGAGCAGCTCGCACAGCGACACCAGGGCCGGCACGGTCGCCGGGTTGCGGCCCGAGCCCGACACCACGACGCGGGGGGCCCGCGCCGCCAGCAGCCGGTCGGCGATCTCTCGGGCGCCTGCGGCATCGGGCGACGCGGGCCGCGTGGTACCGAGCTGCGCCACGCTGGGAAAACGTGTGGCCGGCTGCGCCTGCATCGACACCTCGGGCGCCACGCTCAGGTAGACCGGGCCGCAGGGCTCGCTGGTGGCGACCTGCAGCGCGCGGCTGACCGTCAGCGCGGCGTTGTCGTGCTGCTGCAGGCGGTGGTCCCACTTCACGTACTGCCGCACGATCGAATGCTGGTCGTAGTTCTCCTGCAGCCACAGGTGGCCGCCGGCATTGCGCGCGGCGGCCGAGCTGCCGGCATAGCTGGTCGGCGGAAACCCGGCCGTGATCAGCACCGGCAGGCCGCTGTGCAGCGCGCTGTGCAAGGCGCCGCCGTGGTGCAGCGTGCCGGCGTCCACGTGTGCGGCCGTCGCGGCCGGTTTGCCGCTGACGGCGGCATAACCGAGTGCCGCATTCAGGCTGGCGTGCTCGTGCGTCATCGTGATCAGCCGGGGCGCCGGCCGCCCCAGCGCCCTGGCCTTGGCGATTGCCTCCTGGTAGAAGCAGATCTCCGAGCCCGAGGTGAAGAACAGCATGTCGACGCCGCCGGCGGTCATCGCCGCGACGATCGCGTCGCCCGTGTCGCCGGCCGGCAGCGCCTGCCAGTGGGCGGGCAGGGTACCGGCAGGTCGGTCCGCGGCCGCGTCGGGAGGGCTGCTCATGTCTGTCATTTGACGTTGGCCACGTCGTACGCGTAGATCCAGTCGGCGCGCTGGATCGCGGCGCCGGGCTTCAGCCACTGGTCGAGCAGGTAGCGTGCGTCGCGTTTCAGCTGAGCCAGCGGCGACACCACCTGGCAGACCGAGGCGCGTGCGCGCGAGCCCATCTGCACGCGGGTCGTGCGGTCCTTGCGCAGCGCCTCGTAGTGGCGCAGCCCGGCCGGGACATCGTGGGCATGCTGTTTCAGCGTCTCGGCCAGCACGAAGCCGTCTTCCATCGCCATCGCGCCGCCCTGTGCCAGGAACGGCAGCATCGGGTGTGCCGCGTCGCCCAGCAGCGTGGTGCGCTCCTTGCTCCAGGCGGGCAGCGGGTCGCGGTCGAAGATGGCCCACTTGTAGCAGCGCTCGGTGGCCTCCAGCATCGTCCGCAGCGACGGGTGCCAGCCCGGGAATGCGGCCAGCAGCTCCTGCTTGTCGCCCTCGACCGACCACGATTCCTCGGCCCAGGTGTCGGTGGCCCGGTGGGCGATCCAGTTGATCAGTTGGCCGGGCCGCACGTAGTAGTGCACGATGCAGCCGCCCGGGCCCATCCAGTTCAGCGAATCGGGCGGGATCAGCCCGGCGGGCAGCCGGTCGGCCGACACCTGGCCGCGCCAGCACATCACGCCGGTGAAGCGCGGCGCGCCGGGGCCGAGCAGGCCTTCGCGCACGACGGAGTGGATGCCGTCCGCGCCGACCACCACGTCGCTCTGCACCTCGCTGCCGTCGGCAAAACGCAGCGTGGCGGCGTCGGCCCCGGGGGTCACGCCGATGCAGCGCTGGCCCATGCGGATCGCGTCCGCCGGCAGTGCCGAGCGCAGGTGGGCATGCAGGTCGGAGCGCTGCACCTGGTAGAACGCCGCGCCGAAGCGCTGCAGGCACGCGGTGCGCGTGGCCGACTTGAACAGCGTGCGGCCGCTGCGCCAGCTGCGGCCCACATGGTGCTCCGGCATCGCGCCGAAGCCGGCCAGCCCGGCATCGAGCCCCAGCGCCCGCAGCACCTTCACCGCATTGGGGCCGACCTGGATGCCGGCGCCGATCTCGCCGAAGGCGGAGGCCTGCTCGTACACCGTGGCGTCGAAGCCGGCGCGGCGTGCGGCGATGGCGGCCACCAGCCCGCCCAGCCCGGCGCCGACGATGGAGATGCGCAGGGGGCGTGGGGCGGAGGGCATGCGTGGGGCTTTCAGGTGGGAGTGCGGGCGAGTTCGGCGAACAGCCTGCAGAGCCGCCCGTCGGGCCGCTCGATCTCTTCGAGGATGGTGAAGTGGTCGTGGCCCGGCAGCGGCAGGTGCTGCACGGGCAGGCCGGCGCCACGCAGCGCCGCCGCGTAGTCGGCTGACTGGCGTTGCAACTCGGGCAGTTCGGCCGCGCCGACGGCGACGACCAGCGGAGGACAGGTAACCGGCAGGTGGTGCAGCGGGCTCAGGCGCCGCGCCGCGGTGGCGTCGAGGCCCAGCTTGTCGTTCAGGTAGCACAGCCGGATCGGCTCCAGATCGAACAGCCCGCTGATCGCCACCGCCCCGGCGACGGCGGGGTGGCCCAGCACCATCGCCGTCAGGTGGCCTCCGGCCGAGTGGCCCGTGACGATGATGCGGCGCGGGTCGGCGCCCAGCTCGGCGGCGTGGTCGGTCAGCCAGCCGAGCGCCCGCGCGACCTCGCCGGCCATCTGCGCCAGCGTGGCCTCGGGCGCCAGCGTGTATTCGACCAGCGCCACGCCGAAACCCAGGGCCAGCGGGCCTTCGACCAGGAAGCTGCTGGCGTCCTTGTCGTTGCTCTGCCAGTAGCCGCCGTGGATGAACACGAGCACCGGTGCGCCGGGTGCGTCCGACGCAAAGTAGTCGAGTCGCTCGCGTTCGCCGGGCCCGTAGCGCAGATCGGCCATCAGCCGGCGGGTGGCGCGTACGCGCTCGCTGCGTTGCTTGCGTTCGGCCGCCAGCGCCGGAAAAGCCGGCACGGCGGCGCGGTTGTCGTAGGCCGCGTCCAGGGTGGCGCGGTCCATGCCGCGGTAGATCGCCATGGCTCAGGCCTTGCGCGAGGCGCGGATCTGCTCGGGCGTCGCGTAGCCGGCCTTCTCGAGGATCTGCGCCATGTGCGGCGGCCGCTCGAGGACAGCGGGCGGGGCCTCGCCGGGCAGGCGCCGGCGGCCTGCGCCCTCGACCACGTGCTCGAGCCCGGGCGGCGTGAAGAACCAGACGAACTTCATGTCGCCCGGGCCGTCGTTGACGATGCTGTGCTCGACGAAGCGGCCGAGCACGACGGTGGAGCCGGGCTCCAGCGCATGGGTTTCGCCGTCGACCACGGCGCGGCCGCCGCCCTCGTAGATGAACAGGATCTCGTCGTTGCGTGCATGGCCGTGGCCGCGGATGTGGCAGCCGGCCGGCAGCAGCTGCGTGCCCATGGAGAACATGTTGGACGGGTGGGTCGCCGGGCTGACCTTGATCGTCATGTGGCCGAAGTGGGGGCCGGGCTGCCAGTACGAGTCGCCGTCTTCCGGCCCGAGCACGGTGCCCGGGCCCTTGATCAATTCGTGCATTGCGCTTCCTCTTGCTTTCAGACCGAGTACACCGGCTGGGCGAGGCTGCCCAGCGCTTGTTCGGCCCATTGTGGCGCCTGCACCGTGCGGTCGAGCAGCACCGAGGCCGCGCGCACGCGCTGGGCCGCGGCGTCGAGCGCGGGTGGCGCCAGACCCTGGTCGAGCCCGCGCGCATGCGCCGCCAGCATGCGCCGCACCATCGCGATCGGCTTGTCGGTCGCGACCAGGTGCTCCTTGGCGTAGTCCTGGATCGGGCCCATGCTCTCCTGCAGCGAGGCGTCCTGGATCGAGAAGCCCTCGACGCCGCTGAAGGACTGGCGGCTCTTCTGCGCCGCGCGGTCGATCAGCCAGTCGTTCGACGGGTTGGCCACCGGGCGGAAGGTACCCGGCAGCGCCTTGAAATGGATGCCCTGGCCGTTGCGCATCGCCTGCAGCTCCTCTTCGGGCAGCGGACGGTCGGGCAGGAAGTTGATGCTCCAGGCCCAGCAGTGCTCGTCGTCGATCGGCACCCAGATGTGGCCGCCCAGCGCGTGCGGGCCGAACGGCGGGATCAGCGTGAACCACGGGAAGATCCACTGCGTGATGCGCCAGTAGTGCGAGTCGGGCTCGCCGTTGCGCCGGCCGAAGATCGTCAGGCCGTGCGGCGCCTCCTGCAGGTCGAACACGGCGTTGCGGTCGGCCACGATGTACTTGTTGGCCTCGGCGTGCTTGTGCATCGGGTCCTGCTCGAGTTCGTAGCGGTGCACCCAGGACGCATGCGTCGTGTCGATGCCGCCCTCCATCGCCTGCAGGTAGCCGGTTTCCTGGTAGCGCTTGGTCACGTAGCGGTGGCTCGGCGGCAGCATGGCCCACTCGATCTCGGGCGGCGCGGGCTGCTGGTCGGGCGGGCCCATGTAGGCCCACAGGATGTCGCCGCGCTCGACGCAGGGGTACGACTTCAGCTGCATCTTGCAGGCCAGCTGCGGCATCGACGGCAGCTCGGTGCACTGGCCGGTGACATCGTATTTCCAGCCGTGGTAGGAGCAGCGGATGCCGCCTTCCTCGTTGCGGCCGAGGAACAGCGAGACGCCGCGGTGCGCGCAGAACTCGTCGATCAGCCCCGGCCGGCCCGCGGTGTCGCGGAACGCGAGCAGGCGCTCGCCGAGGATCTTCACGCGCACCGGCGGTCCGTCGGGCTCGGCGATCTCGGCGCTCAGCATCACCGGCACCCAGTAGCGCCGCATCAGTGTGCCCATCGGCGTGCCCGCGCCAACCCGCACCAGCAGTTCAGCAGTCTGTCGATCCATCGTGGTCCTTGAAAAATTGTATGTATCCTTACAATCATGTTAGGCCAAGGGTGCGGGAGCTGTCAACGGCGAGATGCGTGCGGCCTGTCTGCAGTGGCGCGGTTATTGCGTTGCCAGGGTCCCCACACACGGAGATCGCCATGCAGCAAGCCACCATTTCACTGGTCCAGGATTCCTGGAAGAAGGTCGACGCCATCGCCCCGCAGGCGGCCGCGCTGTTCTACAAGAATCTGTTCGAGGCCGATCCGGCACTGCAATCCCTCTTCAAGGGCAACATGGAGCAGCAAGGCGCCAAATTGATGCAGATGATCGGCGCGGCCGTCGGCAAGCTGGACGATCTGCCCACGCTGGTGCCGATCGTCCAGCAGCTCGGCAAGCGCCATGCCGGCTACGGTGTGCAGGATGCCGACTACGGCACGGTGGGCGGCGCGCTGCTCAAGACCCTCTCGCAAGGCCTGGGCGATGGCTTCACCCCCGCCACCCAGGCCGCCTGGACCGAGGTCTACGGCGTGCTGGCGAGTACCATGATGGCCGCGTCGATGGCCTAGAGGGCTGCGCGGCAGCGCCACCGCGGCACGTGCTGCCTTCGACGCCTCTGCCGGGGGCTCCCCAGGCTGCATGGTTGCAGCCAGCCTGCGCGCCGACAACACGAAAAGGAATCTCAGATGGCAAACATCCACTTCATCGGCGGCGAAAAGGGCGGTGTCGGCAAATCGCTGACGGCACGCGTGCTCGCCCAGTACATGATCGACAAGGAGATTCCGTTCCTCGGCTTCGACACCGACCGCTCCCACGGCGCGCTGCTGCGTTTCTACGCCGGCTACGCGTCGCCGGTGGTGATGGACCGCTACGAGGCGCTGGACACCATCGTCGAGGCCGCCGCCGAACAGCCCGACCGCCGCGTGCTGGTCGACCTGGCCGCGCAGACCCACGACGCGCTGGTGCAGTGGATGGACGATGCCGGCGTGGTCGGCATGGCCGAGGAGATGGGCATGAAGATCTTCTACTGGCACGTGATGGACGCCGGCAAGGACTCGGTCGACCTGCTGCACAAACTGCTCGACCGCTTCGGCGCCAGCTTGCAGTACGTGCTGGTGCGCAACCAGGTGCGCGGCAGCGACTTCTCGGTGCTGGAGCAGTCGGGCCAGCAGGCGCGGGCCGAGCAGATGGGCGCGAAGATCGTCACGGTCAAGAAGCTCAACGAAGGCGTGATGCAGAAGATCGACGCCGGCAGCAGCAGCTTCTGGAAAGCCAAGACGGCGCAGGAGCCGAACAACGGCGGCCTGGGCCTGATGGACCGCCAGCGCGTGAAGATGTGGCTGGGCGGCGTCTACAAGGAAATCGACGCCGTCGGCGTCTGACAGCTGCGGTGGGCCGCGGGCACGCCGGTGTGGCCGGCGATGCCCCGGTGTGGACGGCGCATGCTCCTACAGGGAGGGCGTTTCCAACGACGCACACTCCGTCTTCATCGCCCCCTACCCCCGGCATGAACCGCTCACCCCTCTCTGCAACCGTATTCCTGGTCGAAGACATCGACGTCATTCGCGACAACCTCGTGATGGCCCTGACCGATGTGGCCAACGCCAGCGTGGTCGCGACCGTGGCATCGGAAGCCGAAGCGGTGGCGTGGCTTGGCGCCAACCCGGCCGCGTGGCAGATCGCCGTGATCGATCTTTTCTTGAAGCAGGGATCGGGCCTCGGTGTGCTGCGGGCCTGCAAGTCGCGCCCGCCGTCGCAGAAGGCGGTGATCCTGACCAACTTTGCCACCGCCGAGATCCGCGCCCGCTGCCTGGGCCAGGGCGCCGATGCCGTGTTCGACAAGTCGACCGAGCTCGACGAGTTTCTGCAGTACTGCGCACAAGTCCGGCCCTGACCGCACGCTGTGCCGGCATGGTGCGCGTCGCAGGCTGCAGGCCATCTGCCGCTTCCGCATCGGCGAATGGACAGGGGTCGGCACGGGCTGCGCGCGGCGCAAGGCTGGTGCAGAATCGGCGACGCGCCTCGCTCTGCACCTCACCCAGGTCGTGCGCAAGAGGCTGCCATCTGCGACATGTCCACGAGGAGTTGTCATGATCCTGCAAGCATGCCGGGTTTTCCTGGTCTGTACCGCGCTGGCGGCCGCGGTCGCGCACGCTGAAGGCCCCACACCCGCCGACAGCGGCAAATCCGCCGCACAGGTCTACACACGCGGCACCGTGAAGTCGACGTTCGACGCGGATGCGGGCGCCAGGCACTATGTGCAGCTGCGGCTCGGCCCGCGCTCGGGCCTGCCTTTCGCCACGTCGACGTTCCGTGTTCCGGACCCCGCAGTGCTGAAGCCGTTTCCGCCCGGCAGCGGCGTCGAGTTCATCGCGCAACGCGTGAACGGGGAGAACACGCTCGTGGCGATACGGCCTGCGCCGTGAGGGGCGGTGGAATGGGGTCGATCGATAGGAAAACCGGTAATAAAACCGGAAAATGATGAGGTTGAAGTGGGGCATTGATATCAATTTAACAATTGATATTGAATGAAATTTCCGTCAGAATCCAAAGGAATATGAACCGGAAATATGAGCGCCAAGAGTATCCCCGTCGCCGCCTATGATCAGCCGCATCAGTTCGAACCTCTCCTGCCGACGCAGGGCCTGACGCAACTGGGCGAGACGACGCGCTGGATCTTCGAGAAGTCGGCCGGGCTGAAGGCCTCTGCCAGTCCTGAAGCCAGGGCTGCGTTGCGGGAAATCGTTCGCTCGATGAATTCGTACTACTCGAACGGGATCGAGGGGCAGGCCACCCATCCGGCCAATATCGAGCGCGCCCTGCAGCACGACTTTTCCGACCGGCCCGAAGTGGCCCTGCGCCAGCGCATCGCGCTCGCGCACATCGAAGCCGAGCGCGAGCTGGAACATGCGGTGACCACGGAGGCCGCAGCCCTGGGCAGTACGTTCCTGCGCCAGGCGCACCAGAGCCTGTACAGCCGCTTGTCCGAGGAGGACCGCACCACCGACGACGGGCGCATCGTCATGCCCGGCGAATTGCGGGCGCACGAGGTCGCGGTGGGCCGCCATCAACCGCCTCTCTGGACGTCCGTTCCGCTGTTCCTGGCACGCATGGACCAGGTCTATGGCCGCCTGCACGGCGTGGATGCCGTGGTCTACACCATTGCGGCGGCGCACCATCGCATGGCCTGGACACACCCGTTCGAAGATGGCAACGGCCGCGCGGTGCGCCTGCAGACGCACTGCGCCTTGCTGCCTTTCAGCGGCGGGCTATGGTCGGTCAACCGGGGGCTGGCCCGCAAGCGGGAGCGCTACTACGAGATGCTCGACCGTGCCGATAGCGCCCGGCAAGGCGACCTCGATGGACGGGGCAACCTCAGCCAGAAGATGCTTCTGGAGTGGTGCCGCTACTTCGTCGAACTGTGCGAGGACCAGGTGGATTTCATGAGGACGATGCTGGACCTTGCGAAACTCAAGGACCGGCTGCGGGTGTACGTGCTGGTCAAGGGCGCAACCGAAGGCGCGACCGAGTACCGTGCACAGGCCATCCTGCCTTTGCAAGCCGTCGCGGTGGGCGGCGCGATGCCGCGGGGCGACTTCATCCGGATGACAGGGCTGGAAGAACGGACCGGCCGCAAGGTGGTGTCCCGTTTTCTCGCCGATGGCCTGCTCAGGAGCGAAGGACATCGCGGTGAACTGCGCATCGGTTTTCCGATGTCGGCACTCCACATCCTGTTCCCCAACCTCTACCCCGAGGCATCCACTGCGGCGACGGAGTGAGGCCCTCCGCCATCTCCGTATAATAAAAAAGCACGATCGTTCGATTTTCTTATCCGGAATCTGGCGGCAAGCCGCCGGATGTCCTTGACAGACCCGTGGTGCGCTGCCGCATAAAATGGCAGGCTTTGCCTCGTCGTGATATTTCAGCAACTTGAATGGAGTCAACATGAAGGTCCTGGTCCCCGTCAAACGCGTGGTCGACTACAACGTGAAAGTCCGCGTGAAGTCGGACGGCAGCGGAGTCGATATCGCCAACGTCAAGATGAGCATGAATCCGTTTGACGAGATCGCGATCGAAGAAGCCGTGCGCCTGCGCGAGAAGGGCGTGGCCACCGAAGTCATCGCCGTGTCCTGCGGTGTCACGCAGTGCCAGGAGACGCTGCGCACCGCGATGGCCATCGGTGCCGACCGTGCGATCCACGTGCTGACTGATGTCGAACTGCAGCCGCTGGCCGTGGCCAAGCTGCTGAAGGCGCTGGTCGACAAGGAACAACCCGGCCTGGTGATCCTGGGCAAGCAGGCGATCGACGACGACTGCAACCAGACCGGCCAGATGCTGGCTGCGCTGGCCGATCTGCCGCAAGCCACCTTCGCCTCGAAGGTCGAAGTCGCCGACGGCAAGGTGTCGGTCACGCGCGAAGTCGATGGCGGCCTGGAAACCCTGTCGCTGAGCCTGCCCGCGGTCATCACCACCGACCTGCGCCTGAACGAGCCGCGCTACGTGACGCTGCCCAACATCATGAAGGCGAAGAAGAAGCAGCTTGACACCTTCAAGCCCGAAGACCTGGGCGTGGACGTGACGCCGCGGCTGAAGACGCTGAAGGTCAGCGAGCCGCCCAAGCGCAGTGCGGGCATCAAGGTGCCGGACGTGGCCACGCTGGTCGCGAAGTTGAAGACAGAAGCAAAGGTAATCTGACATGACCTCCCTCGTCATCGCCGAACACGACAACGCCACCGTCAAGGGCGCGACCCTCAACACCGTCACCGCGGCCATTGCCTGCGGCGGCGACGTGCATGTGCTCGTCGCCGGCGCCAATGCGGCCGAAGCCGCCAAGGCCGCCGCGCAGATCGCCGGCGTCACCAAGGTGCTGCACGCCGACGCGCCCGGCCTCGACCACGGCATCGCCGAGAACGTCGCGGCCCAGGTGCTGGCCGTGGCTTCCGCCTACAGCCACATCCTGTTCCCCGCGACCGCCAGCGGCAAGAACGTGGCGCCGCGTGTCGCGGCCAAGCTGGACGTGGCGCAGATCAGCGACATCACCAAGGTCGACGCGCCCGACACCTTCGAGCGCCCGATCTACGCCGGCAACGCCATCGCCATCGTGCAGAGCACGGACGCCACCAAGGTGATCACCGTGCGCACCACCGGGTTCGACCCGGCTGCAGCCACCGGCGGCTCGGCCGCGGTCGAGAGCCTGGCGGCCGTGGCCGACAGCGGCAAGTCGAGCTTCGTCGGCTCCGAGATCGCCAAGAACGACCGCCCCGAACTCACCGCCGCCAAGATCATCGTGTCCGGCGGCCGTGCGCTGGGCAGCGCCGAGAAGTTTGCCGAAGTGATGACGCCGCTGGCCGACAAGCTGGGCGCCGCGATGGGCGCCAGCCGCGCCGCGGTCGACGCCGGCTACGCGCCGAACGACTGGCAAGTGGGGCAGACCGGCAAGATCGTCGCGCCGCAGCTCTACATCGCCGCCGGCATCTCGGGCGCGATCCAGCATCTGGCCGGCATGAAGGACAGCAAGGTCATCGTGGCCATCAACAAGGACCCCGAGGCGCCGATCTTCTCGGTGGCCGACTACGGGCTCGAAGCCGACCTGTTCACGGCCGTGCCGGAACTGGTGGCGGCGCTGTAAGCCGACGTCGTCCCCAAGGGCATCCTGAGAGGTGCCCTTTTTTTTGTTTGCGCGCAGGAGACCCCCGCATGAGCTACACCGCTCCGTTGAAGGACATGCTGTTCAACATCCGCCATCTGGCCGGCATCGACCAGGTGGCGCAGATGCCGGGCTTCGAGGATGCCGGCTTCGACACCGCGCAGGCCGTGCTCGAAGAGTCCGCGAAGTTCAACCAGGATGTGGTGGCACCGCTCAACCGCGAGGGTGACCTGCACCCGTCGTCTTGGGCCGATGGCGTGGTCACCACCACGCCCGGCTTCAAACAGGCGTTCCAGCAGTTCGCCGCCGGCGGCTGGCAGGGGCTGCAGCATCCGACCGCGTTCGGCGGCCAGGGCCTGCCCAAGACCATCGGCGCGGCCTGCGGCGAGATGCTGAACTCGGCCAACCTGAGTTTCGCGTTGTGCCCGCTGCTGACCGATGGCGCGATCGAGGCGCTGCTCACCGCCGGCAGCGACGAGCTGAAGGCCATCTATCTCGAAAAGCTGGTCAGCGGCGAGTGGACCGGCACGATGAACCTGACCGAGCCCCAGGCCGGCAGCGACCTGGCGCTGGTGCGCACCCGCGCCGAGCCGCAGGCCGACGACAGCTACAAGGTGTTCGGCACGAAGATCTTCATCACCTACGGCGAGCACGACATGG
This sequence comes from Pseudorhodoferax sp., assembly GCA_965279475.1. Classification (GTDB taxonomy): domain Bacteria; phylum Pseudomonadota; class Gammaproteobacteria; order Burkholderiales; family Burkholderiaceae_C; genus Pseudorhodoferax. Next base: position 2,770,629 of record CBDIIA010000003.1, on the reverse strand, counting down.
CGGACAACATCGTCCACCTGGTGCTGGCCCGCGTGGTGGGCGCGCCCGAGGGCGTGAAGGGCATCAGCCTGTTCGTCGTGCCGAAGTTCCTGGTGAACCAAGACGGCAGCCTGGGTGCGCGCAACGATGTGCGCTGCGTCAGCATCGAGCACAAGCTCGGCATCAAGGCCAGCCCCACGGCGGTGCTGCAGTTCGGCGATGCCGGCGCGGGCGGCGTCGGCTTTCTGGTCGGGCAGGAGAACCGCGGCCTGGAGTACATGTTCATCATGATGAACGCCGCGCGGTATGCGGTCGGCATGCAGGGCATTGCGATCGCCGAGCGCGCCTACCAGAAGGCCGTGGCGTTTGCGAAGGACCGCGTTCAGAGCCGCCCCGTCGACGGCAGCATGCACACCAGCGCGCCCATCATCCACCACCCCGACGTGCGCCGCATGCTGATGACGATGCGCGCCACCACCGAGGGCTGCCGCGCGATGGCGTCGGTTGCCGCCGCGGCCTACGACGCCTCGCACCACCATCCCGATGCCGACACCCGCCAGCAGAACCAGGCCTTCTACGAGTTCATGGTGCCGCTGGTCAAGGGCTACAGCACCGAGATGAGCCTGGAGGTCACCTCGCTCGGCGTGCAGGTGCACGGCGGCATGGGGTTCATCGAGGAAACCGGCGCGGCGCAGTACTACCGCGACGCGAAGATCCTGACCATCTACGAAGGCACGACGGCGATCCAGGCCAACGACCTGGTCGGCCGCAAGACGGCGCGCGACGGCGGCCGCACGGCGAAGGGCATCGCGCAGCAGATCGAAGGCACCGAGGCCGAGTTGGCGGCCAGCGGCAGCGCCGACGCGCTGGCCGTGCTGCGCCGCCTGAAGGCTGCGCGCCTGGCCTTCGTCGACGTGGTCGAATTCGTCGCCGGCCACACCAAGGCCAGCCCCAACGCCGTGTTCGCCGGCAGCGTGCCCTACCTGATGCTGGCCGGCAGCCTGGTGGCCGGCTGGCAGCTGGCCCGTGCATTGCTGGTGGCCGAGCGGCTGCGTGCTGCGGGCGAGGACGTGGCCTTCATGCAGGCCAAGATCGCCACCGCGCGTTTCTATGCCGAGCACATGCTGAGCAAGCTGCCGGGCCTGCGCGACAGCATCGTCGAAGGCGCCGACAGCGTGACCGCGCTGGCGCTCGAAGCTTTTTGACCGACCCCGACCCAGACAGAACGAAGAAGGAGACCCGATGTCCACATTGCCCGCCCAACTGAAGTCGCTCACGCTGCCCGTCATCGGGTCGCCGCTGTTCATCATCAGCAACCCCAAGCTCGTGATCGCGCAGTGCACGGCCGGCATCGTCGGCTCGATGCCGGCGCTGAACGCGCGGCCGGCCTCGCAGCTCGACGAATGGCTGGCCGAGATCACCGAGGCGCTGGCGGCCTGGGACCGCGCCCACCCCGACCAGCCGGCCGCGCCGTTCGCCATCAACCAGATCGTGCACAAGTCGAACGACCGGCTGCAGCACGACATGGAACTGAGCGTGAAGTACAAGGTGCCGATCACCATCACCTCGCTCGGCGCGCGCGAGGACATCAACGCCGCGGCGCACAGCTACGGCGGCATCGTGCTGCACGACATCATCAACAACAAGTTCGCGCACAAGGCGATCGAGAAGGGCGCCGACGGCCTGATCGCGGTGGCCGCCGGTGCCGGCGGCCATGCGGGCGTGAAGAGCCCGTTCGCGCTGATCCAGGAGATCCGCCAGTGGTTCGACGGCCCGATCGCGCTGAGCGGCGCCATCGCCACAGGCGGCGCCGTGCTGGCCGCCCAGGCGATGGGCGCCGACTTCGCCTACATCGGCTCGGCCTTCATCGCCACCGAAGAAGCCCGCGCCGCCGACGCCTACAAGCAGGCCATCGTCGACTGCAACTCCGACGACATCGTCTACAGCAACCTCTTCACCGGCGTGCACGGCAACTACCTCGCGCCCTCGATCCGCGCGGCCGGCATGGACCCGGACCACCTGCCCGAGAGCGACCCGAGCGCGATGAGCTTCGGCAGCGACCGCACCAAGGCCTGGAAGGACATCTGGGGCTGCGGCCAGGGCATCGGTGCGGTCACCGCCGTGCGGCCCGCCGGCGAGTTCGTGGCGCAGCTGCGCCGCGAATACCAGGAAGCCCGCGCCCGCCTGGCTCTCTGAGAACGCCACCGTGCCCCTGCAGCCGATGACGGCGCCCCCCGCGGGCGCACCACGGTCCGCGCGCGAGCGGCTGGGCCTGCTCGACGCCGTGAAGGCCACCGCCTGCCTGATGATCGTGGCGCACCACCTCGCGTTCTACGGGCCGATGTCCGACGTGGCGCGGCCGCTGGCGCCCGAGCTGATGGACTGGTTTGCCGAGTACGCCCGCATTGCGGTGCAGGTGTTCCTGGCCGCGTCCGGTTTTCTGGTGGCGCGCTCGCTGGGCTTCGGCCGCAGCCCGGTGGTATCGCCCTGGCGCCTGATCGGGCTGCGCTACCTGCGGCTGGTGCTGCCCTATGCGGGGGCACTGCTGCTGGCGATCCTGGCGTCGGCGCTGGCCCGCGAGCTGATGGATTCGCCATCCATCCCCGGGCCGCCGAGCCTGGCGCAGTTGGCGGCGCACCTGCTGCTGCTGCACGACCTGCTGGGCTTCGACGCCCTGTCGGCCGGTGTCTGGTACGTGGCGATCGACTTCCAGCTGTTCTCGCTGACGGTGCTGCTGTGCTGGGTCGGCGAGCGCGTGCGACCCTGGTCTGCGCTGCGCGGCGTGGCGCCCGAAGTCTGCTGCATGGCGGTGCTGGTGGCGGCCTCCTTGCTGTGGTTCAACCTCGACACGGAGCTGGACGTCTGCGCGCTGTACTTCATCGGCGCCTACGGCCTGGGCGTGCTGGCCGGCTGGTCGACGCGGGCGGCGCATCCGCGCCTGTGGCTGGCGGCCATCGGTGTGCTCGGCCTGTTCGCGCTGGTGGTCGACTGGCGCGAGCGCATCGCCGTGGCGCTGGTGTGCGCGTTGTGCCTGGGGGGGCTGCAGGCCGCGGGCCGGCTGGCCGCCTGGCAACCGCCGCGCTGGGTGGCGAAGCTGGGCCAGGCATCGTATGTGGTGTTCCTGGTGCATTTTCCGGTGTGCCTGGTGGTCAACGCGCTGTGGAGCCACGCCTGGCCGGCCGGTCCCGCGATGAACCTCGTGGGCATGGTGGCGGCTCTCGGCCTGTCGGTCATGGCCGGGTGCCTGCTGCACCGGGTCGAGTTGCGCGTGGTGCGCCTGGCGCGTGGCGCGCGTGCCTCGGCCCGGTCCGTTGCCGCCATGGCGGCCGGCGACACGGCACGCCCGCTCTGACGCGCTGTATGTGACGGGGGCGTGACGGCGCCCCGGCAATCCACGATACTGCGGCTCTTCCAGGGTGGAGGCGCGCATGTACCTGACCGGTTTCCAGAGCGATGTGCTGGCCCGCGTGATGACCACGCTGGCCGAGCCGCACGAGGAGCGCGACATCCGCATTCGCGTCGGCGAGCTGATGCTCGACCTGCTCGGTGCCCAGCACTACGCCAGCTACGTGTGGGACGACGCCGCGCAGCGCTTCGACGGTGGGGTGCACCTCAACATGGACGCCGGCAACCTGGCCTGCTACGAGCGCCACTACCAGTACCACGACCCGATCACGCTGCAGATGCAGCGGCACCGCCGGGCCGTGCGCGTGACCGACGTGCTGCCGCAGAACCAGTTGCGGCGCACCGAGTTCTTCAACGACTTTCTCGCGCGCGACGGCCTGTACTGGGGCGTCAACCTCTATGCCTGGTACGCCGACCGCAACATTGGCGACATGCGCATCTGGCGTGACCGGCAGCGCGAGAACTTCACGCGCGACGATCTCGAGATCCTCGACCTGGTGCGCCCGGCGCTGGTGGCGGCGCTGCACCGCTGCCGGGGCGCGGCCGCCATACCGGAGCAATCCGGTTCCGATGCGGACACGGCCTGCGGCGCGGCCGCCGTGTTGAGTGCGCGCGAGCGCGAGGTCGCCGTGCTGGCGGCGCGCGGGCTGGCCGACAAGGAGATTGCGCGCCGCCTCGGCATCGCTGCGACCACGGTGCGCACCCACATCGACCATGCCTTCCGCAAGCTCGGCGTCGACAACCGCACGAGCCTGGTGCGCAAGCTGGGTCTCTGAGCGCGGGGCGGTGTGCCTGCGGCGCAGGCATCCTCATTTTCGAGGATGGTGGCCGCAGGGCCGGGCTTCCAAGATCGTGTCCCGCGGGCGTGTGCCCGTGCACACCCCGAAAGAACGACCATGGCATCCCACGCATCCCGCAGAAGCTTCATCGTGGCCACCGGCGCAGCCGCGGCGGCATCCGTCGTCGGCACGGCCCTCGGCGGCTGCAGCGGCGACGGGCCGGACGAGCTGACGACCGCCCAGCAGCTCGCGCTGACCTCGCAGCAGGCGGTGGCCGCCATCCGCGCGGGCAACCTGTCCGCCGAGGTCTACGTCAGGACGCTGATCGCCCGCGCCGAAGCGCTGAAGGACCTGAACGCGATCATCACGCTCAACAAGACGGGTGCCATCGCGGCCGCGCAGAACATCGATGCGATGCGCCGGGCCGGCGGCGTCATGCCGGTGCTGTCGGGCCTGCCCATCGTGGTGAAGGACAACATCAACACCCGCGATCTGCCCACCACCGGCGGCACGCCGGCGCTGCGCAATGTGCAGCCCACGGCCAACGCGCCTTCGCTGCAACGGCTGATCGACGCGGGTGCGATCGTGCTGGGCAAGGCCAACCTGCACGAGCTGGCCTTCGGCATCACCAGCACCAACCTGTCGCCGTTCGCCGGGCCGGTGAAGAACCCGTACGACCGCACGCGGATCCCGGGCGGCTCCTCGGGCGGCACGGCGGCCTCGATCGCCGCGCGCATCGTGACCGCCGGCCTGGGCACCGACACCGGCGGCTCCACCCGCGTGCCCGCCGCGCTGTGCGGCATCGTCGGGCTGCGGCCCTCGGTCGGCAACGGCGGTGCGCAGCGCCGCTACACCGACACCAACGCGGTCGTGCCGATCAGCCACACGCGCGACACCATCGGCCCGATGGGGCGCACGGTGGCCGACGTGGCCTTGCTCGACACGGTGATCGCCGGGCGGCCGATGCCCGAGGCCATTGCGCTGCGAGGCCTGCGCATCGGCACGCCGGCCTCGTTCTGGGCCGGGCTCGACACCGCGCTGGCGGCGGTGATGGCCTCGGCCCGGGCACGGTTGCAGAGCGCGGGCGTGGTGTTCGTCGACGTCGACACGGTGGGCCTGGCCGCGCTGAACGACGGGATGTCGTTCCAAATCGCGCTGCACGAGCCGATCGCCGACATCCCCGCCTACCTGGCCGCCACCGGTGTGAAGGGCATCACGGTCGCCGACATCGCCGCGCAGGTGGCCAGCCCCGACGTGAAGGGCGCGTTCGGCGCGATCCTGGGCGACGTGTACGGTGCGGCCTACCCGAATGCCATCAACGTGCTGCGGCCGCAGCTGCAGAGCCTGTATGCGCGCTACTTCGCCGACAACGCGCTGGACGCGATGATGTTTCCGACGACCATCCTGCCCGCCGTGGCCATCGACGCCGTCAACGGATCGTCGACCGTGTCGGTCAACGGCGGAGCGCCGGCGGACGAGTTCGGCACCTACATCCGCAACACCGACCCGGGCAGCAACGCCGGCATCCCCGGCCTGTCGATTCCCGCGGGCCTGACGGCCGGCGGACTGCCGGTGGGGCTGGAGCTGGACGGGCCGCTGGGCAGCGACGAGAAGCTGCTCGGCATCGGTCTGTCGATCGAGGCGCTGCTGGGGACCTTGCCTGCGCCTGCGGTGTAGCGGGGAAGGGTTGGCTCCGCCGCGTCGTGTGGCGGTGCATCCCGTGGTTTTGTTTGGTACCTTCCATATTTCAAGTATCATTGAAATATGGAAGAATCAACCGTCGTCAGATCTCTTGCGGCCCTGGCCCAGCCGATTCGCCTGCAGGTGTTCCGTGCACTGGTGGTGGTGGGCGACACCGGCCTGACACCCGGCGCCATGGCGGAAGGCCTTGGCATTCCGGCCAACACGCTGTCGTTCCACCTCAAGGAGTTGGTCCATGCGGGCCTGGTCACGCAGGAACGGGCCAGCCGCAACCTCGTCTACCGGGCCGCATACGACCAGATGAATGGCTTGCTGGCGTATCTGACCGCCAATTGCTGCCAGGGCGCGGCATGTTCCCTGGACACGGCGGTGGCGGAGTGCAAATGCTGAACCCCGCGTCCGGTGCGGCAGAGCAAGTCGGTGCTCCGGTTCCAGCGGCAGTCCCGAGCATCGGTTTCTTCGAGCGTTACCTCACCGTCTGGGTGGGGCTGTGCATGGTGGCCGGCATCGCGCTGGGGCAGGGCTTCCCGGGGCTGATGCGATCGATCTCGGCGATGGAAATCGCCCGGGTCAACTTGCCGGTGGGCGTGCTGGTCTGGGTCATGATCGTTCCGATGCTGCTCAAGGTCGACTTCGCCGCGTTGGGCCAGGTCAAGGCCCATCTGCGCGGCATCGGCGTCACGCTGTTCATCAACTGGGTGGCCAAGCCGTTCGGCATGGCCTTGCTGGGCTGGATCTTCATCCGCCATGTCTTTGCGCCGCTGCTCCCAGCCGACCAGCTGGACAGCTACATCGCAGGCCTGATCCTGCTGGCGGCCGCGCCGTGCACCGCGATGGTCTTCGTCTGGAGCCGGCTCTGCGCGGGTGACCCGTATTTCACGCTGTCGCAGGTGGCGCTGAACGACGCCATCATGGTTGTGGCGTTCGGCCCCATCGTGGCGCTGCTGCTGGGCATGTCGTCCATCACCGTGCCCTGGGACACCTTGCTGCTCTCGGTGGGCCTGTATGTCGTCGTTCCGGTGGTGGTGTCGCAGTGCGTGCGCAAGCTGCTGCTCCAACGAGGTGAAGCGCATTTCCAGCGGATGGTCGGCCGGCTGGGGCCTTGGTCGATCGCCGCGTTGCTGCTGACGCTGGTGCTGCTGTTTGCGTTCCAGGGCGAGGCCATTCTGCAGCAGCCTCTGGTGATCGCACTGCTGGCGGTGCCCATCCTCGTCCAGGTGAGTTTCAGTTCCGCCATGGCCTACTGGCTGAACCGCAAGCTGGGGGTGCAGCACTGCGTCGCCGGCCCTTCCGCGCTCATTGGGGCCAGCAACTTCTTCGAACTGGCGGTGGCCACGGCCATCAGCCTGTTCGGCATGCAATCGGGTGCCGCACTGGCCACGGTCACCGGCGTGCTCGTCGAAGTGCCGGTGATGCTGGCGGTGGTGGCCATCGTCAAGCGCACCCGGCCCTGGTACGAAGCCGGCCTGCGCGCCGCAGTTCATTGAAACCGACACCATGGAACAAATCACCATCTACCACAACCCCGCCTGTGGCACGTCGCGCAACACACTCGCGCTCATCCGCAACAGCGGTGTCGAGCCCGAGGTGGTCGAGTACCTCCAGACACCGCCCACCCGTGAACGGCTCGTGGAGCTGCTCGCCCAGATGGAGATGAGCCCACGCGAGCTGCTGCGCCAGAAGGGAACGCCCTACGATGAACTGGATCTGCAGAACGCCAGCTGGAGCGATGCCGAGCTGGTGAGCCTCATGCTGCGGCATCCCATTCTCATCAACCGGCCCATCGTCGTTACCGCGCTCGGCACGAAGCTGTGCCGTCCCTCGGAGGTCGTGCTCGACATCCTGCCCACCCCGCAGCAGGGGCCGTTCCGCAAGGAAGATGGAGAAGCCGTCATCGATGCCCGGGGGCGACGTGTCTGAGCCCGGCTTGCCTTCCCCCAACCTGGATGCAGCGGCGTTTCGTGCTCCGTTGCAGCGCGCGCCGACCTTCGATGCGGCGTCGACCCACGCACCACGCATCCTGATGCTGTATGGATCGCTGCGCGAGCGTTCGTACAGCAAGCTGCTGACGATGGAAGCCGCCAGGCTGCTGGAGGCCATGGGGGCCGACGTGCGCATCTTCGACTCGCATGGCCTGCCGCAGCCCGACGCCGCACCGGACAGCCATGCCAAGGTTCAGGAGTTGCGTGACCTGGCGGGTTGGTCCGAGGGCATGGTCTGGTGCTCGCCCGAACGCCATGGGGCCATGACCGGCATCCTGAAGAGCCAGATCGACTGGATTCCGCTTGCCGTCGGCGCGCTACGCCCGACGCAGGGCAAGACGCTCGCCGTCATGGAGGTCTCTGGCGGCTCGCAGTCGTTCAATGCGGTCAACCAGATGCGCATCCTGGGCCGCTGGATGCGCATGCTGACCATTCCCAATCAGAGCTCGGTCGCCAAGGCTTTTGCCGAGTTCGACGACGATGGCCGCATGAAGCCGTCGTCCTACTACGACCGCGTCGTCGACGTGATGGAGGAACTGGTGAAGTTCACGTTGCTGACGCGCGACGCGGCGCCCTGGCTGGTGGACCGCTACAGCGAACGCAGGGAGTCGGCTGCAGCGCTGTCCGAGAGGGTCCACCAGCGGGCTATATAGGCCCTCTGGTCATCGTTGCGATCAGGGCGATCCGTGCCCTGCGCGGGCGAACACCACGGGCGTTGCGTCCGCTTGCCAGGGCGGGTACTTCTGCATCGCCTGCGCGAACCGCGGCGAAGCCTGCCAGCCCTGCAACCATGCCTGCAGCGCAGGCCAGGGCTGTGCCGCGAACCAGTCGGCATCGACCCCCGCGAACTGCCGCACGAAGGGCGCGATGGCGGTGTCGGCGAGCGTCCAGTGGGCACCGAACAGGCAGGGCGCCGCCGCCAGGCGGTCCTGCAGCGATGCCAGGAACCGGGCGCCGGCGTCACGCGCGGCGGTGCCGACGCCATCGGCGTGCCGCTGCGGGTACTTGTAGCGGTCGAGCTGCTGCTTGAAGTCGCCGTCGTTGGCGGCGATCAGTGCCAGCATCTGCGGCAGATCGCCGTCGCTTGGGGTCAGCCAGCCGCCAGGGTCGGCGCGGCCGAGCGCCCACTGCATGATGTCCAGGCTCTGCTCCAGCACCTGCCCGTCGGGCAGCACCAGCACCGGCACCGTCGCCTTGGGCGATGCCTGGCGCAGTGCCTCGGGTTTGTCGCGCAGCACCACCTCGCGCAACGCACAAGCCTGGCCGGCCGCCAGCAAGGTCAGCCGCGCGCGCATCGCATACGGGCAGCGGCGAAACGAGTAGAGCACCGGCAGCGCGGGGCTGCCGGTCATGGTGCGGCAGCGGGTGTGGAGGCGGTGCCGGCCTCCGCCGGCTTGCCGCGAGGCGGGGCCAGGCGCGCGCCGACATGCGCCTGCCCGCGGACCGCGGCCAGTTCCATCTGGCGCTGCCGTTCGCGGTAACCAAGCTGCTGCGCTGTGCTGCGCACGCCGGCGCAATGGGCGCACTGCACGCCGCGCTCGAACAGTGGCGAGGCCAGGTCTTCGGGGCCGAGCGGGCGCCGGCACGAACGGCAGAGTTCGAACGAACCCGGCGCCAGCCCGTGGCCCACGGCCACCCGTTCGTCGAACACGAAACACTCGCCGCGCCAGCGGCTCTGCGCGGCCGGCACCTGCTCCAGATAGCGCAGGATGCCGCCTTCGAGGTGGTAGACCTCGGCGAAACCCTGCGCCTTGAGCAGCGCGGAAGCCTTCTCGCAGCGGATGCCACCGGTGCAGAACATCGCGACCGGGGGCTTGCCGTCGAGCAGGCCGCCGGGCGCCGACTGCGCGGCCACCCATTGCGGCCAGTCGGCGAACGACGGCGTCTTGGGATCGACCGCGCCGGCGAAGCTGCCGATGCCGACCTCGTAGTCGTTGCGCACGTCGATCAGCACCATGCCCGGCTGCGCGAGCAGCGCATTCCATTCGGTGGGCGCCACGTACTGGCCGGCATCGTGCGCGGCGTCGATGCCCGGCACGCCCATCGTGACGATCTCGGGCTTGAGCCGCACCTTCAGACGGTAGAACGGCATCGTCTCGACCGGCGCGATCTTCAGCTGCAGCCGCGCCAGCCGCGGATCGGCCTGCAGGAACCCGAGCACCGCCTGTACGTCCGCCGTCTTGCCCGCAATGCTGCCGTTGATGCCTTCCTCGGCCAGCAGCACGTTGCCGAGCACGCTGTGCGCCTCGCAGCAGGCGCGCAGCGAGGCCTGCAGCGCAGCGCAGTCGGGCAGGGTGGCGAACTGGTAGAAGGAGGCGGTGAGGAAGGGGGACATGGTCCGTGCGTCAGGAGGAAACCCGTTCCTCCAGGGCTTCCTGTGCCAGCGTGTTGATGCTCTTGCCCTGCGCCTGTGCCTCGATCGCAAGCCGCTCGTGCAATTCGGGGGAGATGCGCAGGTTGAACTTGCCGGAGAAGTGGCGCCTCGGCTCGATGTTCTTTTCCCTGCATACGTCAAGAAAGACCTGAAGCGACTTCTTGAACTCGGCACGCAGCTCCTTCGGATTCTTGCCGTAGAAATCCGCGCCCCCGTTCAGCCCCAGAATCTCGCCGCGAAACAGGTCGAGATCCTCGTCGTACTCGATTCTTGCGTGATACCCGTCGACTGTCATGAGGTTCATGGTTGCACTCCGTGTTGTTCCAGCCATTTGCGCACGCTTGCCACGGCTCCCTTGTCGGTGTTGGGAGAGGGATGCGGCCGATGGAACACCCGAACCTCATCGAACAGGACGACAGCGATGCGGCTGCCTTCCCGCTCGGTGACTTCGGCCCCCAGTTCAACGAACAGCGCTTCGATATCGCGCCATTGGACGTTGGCACTGGTGGGGCGTGCATAGATCAGTTCGAGGGTCCGCTCATGCCTGCGCTTCATGCTGAAATGGTACCATGATCAGGTACCATATTTCAATCCTGCCGGTCGGCAGCGCGAGGCACGTCGCCGCCTTTCTGCCGCTCGCGAAACAGCGCCGCGCGCATCAGGAAGATGGTGGTGATCGGCGCCGTCAGTGCCACGAACAGCGCGATCAGCACGGCGTGCAAGAACAGGCTTTTCCCCTGCGCCGAAAAGTAGACGATGGTCGCGATGGTCATGCACCACACGCCAGCGGTCGCGCCCAGCGTGGGGGCGTGGATGCGGCTGAAGAAGGTGGGCAGGCGCACCAGGCCGAACGAGCCGAGCGCGGCGAACGCGGCGCCCAGCACCGCGAACACCGCGGTGGCGATCTCGGCCCAGACAGGTAGTTCAGCCATGGCAGTCCTTCACTCGATGACTTCGCCGCGCAGCAGGAACTTGGCGATGGCCGTCGAGCCGACGAAGCCGAACAGCGCGATCAGCATCGCCGCCTCGAAGTAGACGTTGCTCGCATAGACGATGCCCAGCGTCAGCATCATCAGCATGCCGTTGATGTAGAGGCAGTCCAGCGCCATCACGCGGTCCTGGGCCGTGGGGCCGATCAGCAGGCGTGCCAGGGCGCACAGCATCGCGACTGCCAGCAGCAGCAAGGCCAGCTTCAGGGCCCAGAACAGGATCGGCGTCATGATTCGAAGATCTCCATCAGCGGGCGTTCGTAGCGCTGTTTGACCAGGTCGATGAAGGCCTGCTCGTCGGCCAGGTCGAACACATGGACCAGCAGGGTGGAGCGGTCGAACGCGATCTCGCCCCAGGCCGTGCCGGGCGTGAGGCACATCACCATCGCCAGCACGGCCAGGCCGTTCGGGTCGCGCAGGTCGAGTGGCACCTGGACGAAGCGCGACGCGATGCGGGCACTGCGTCGGGTCAGCAACAGGCGCATGACGCTCAGCGCCGAGTGCAGCATGTCGAGCACCACGCGGCCCAGCAGGCGCAAGGCCACGCCGGGCCGGCGCATGCGCACCGTGGCCGGACGCAGGCCGCTGGTGAGCTGCGGCACGAGGATGGCCAGCACGGCCGCCGACAGCAGCGTGCTGGCGGACAGCGACTGGTTCAGCAGCAACCACACGACGAACAGCGTGCACGACAGCGGCGGCGACGGGATCCAGCGCTTCATGGCGCGGCCCTCACGGCGGCGGGCGTCGCGCCTGGGTTGGGTACCTGCCGCGCGCCCATCACCGCGGCGCGGTAGGCCGTGGGCGACCGCAGGCCGTCGGCCGTGGCTGCGGCATGCTGCATCACCGGTCCGGCTTCGATGGTCAGCGCGACGGCCGCCGCCAGCAGCGCGGCGACGGGAAGCACCTCGAGCAGCGGCAACGAGGGCATGGTGGCATGGGGCCGGTTCCAGAAGTGGCGGATGCCGGTGCGGCTGAGCGCGATCAGCGACAGGAAGCCCGACAGGATCAGCAGCGCCATGAACGCCTGGGCCGCCGGCGGCACCGCGCGCGCGCCGAGCAGGCCCGACAGCATCGCGAACTTGCCCACGAACCCCGACAGCGGTGGCAGGCCGGCCAGCAGCAGCGTGCAGCCGATGAAGCCGAGCCCGAGGAAGGCCACGCCGGCCGGGATGGCGCGTCCGTACAGGGCCTGCGCCTCGTCGTCGAGGTTCACGTCGTCGAGCACACGCAGATCTTCGGCCAGGAAGGGGGCGTTGCCGGAGGCCTCGTGCGGAGCCACGCTCAGGCCGGCATTGCGCCAGCGCTCGATCATGTCGGTCAGCAGGAAGAACGCGCTCACCGCGAGGGTGGAGCTCAGCAGGTAGTACAGCGCGCCGGCCCAGACCGCCGGCTGCCCGAGGCCGATGGCCGCCAGCAGCGTGCCGGCCGACACCAGCACGCTGAAGCCGGCCAGGTTGGACAGCCGTTGTGTGCCGACGATGCCCAGGGCGCCTGCGAACAGGGTGGCCAGGCCGATGGCGATCAGTACCGGCTGGCCGAGCTGGGCCGAGCTGCCGGTGTCGGGCGCGAACAGCAGGCTCCACAGCCGCAGCAGCGTGTAGATGCCGAGCTTGGTCAGCAAGGCGAACACCGCGCCCACCGGCGACACCGCGGCGTTGTAGGCCGGCACCAGCCAGAAATTGAGCGGCCAGGCGCCGGCCTTGGCGAAGAAGGCCGTGGCAAGGATGGCGGCGGCCGCGTGCACCAGGCCGCGGTCGGCGGCCGGGAGCGCGGCGATGCGCAGGCCGAGATCGGCCATGTTGAGCGTGCCGGTCACGCCGTACAGCATGGACGCGCCAACCAGGAACAGCGACGACGCCGCCAGGTTGATCGCGATGTAGTGCAGCCCGGCCTGCACCCGCAGCCGGCCCGAGCCGTGCAGCAGCAAGCCGTAGGAGGCGGCCAGCATCACCTCGAAGAACACGAACAGGTTGAACAGGTCGCCGGTGAGGAAGGCGCCGTTCAGGCCCATCAGCTGGATCTGCAGCAGCGGGTGGAAGTGCACGCCGGCGCGGTCCCAGCGCGAGGTGGAATAGATCGAGGCGGCGAAGGCGATGACCCCGGTCAGCGCCACCATCATCGTCGACAGCCGGTCTGCCACCAGCACGATGCCGAACGGCGCGCGCCAGTTGCCCGGCAGGTACACGCCGATCGAGCCGGGCCCGCCGCCGGTGTCCACCGCGTTGACCCAGCGCAGCAGCGCCAGCGCGGCCAGCAGGCCGATCAGGCCCGACACCACGCTCAGGGTGGCCTTGATCCTGCGATGGCGCTCGTCGAGCAGCAGCATCAGCGCTGCGGTGAGCATCGGCACCAGGATCGGCACGGCCACCAGGTGCGGCATGCTGAAGTCGAGCAGGCGGTCGAGCAGGCGGAGCACGTCGTTCATTCCGCCGGTCCCCGTTCGGCGCCGTCGACATGGTCGGTACCGGTGAGCCCGCGCGAGGCCAGCATCACCACCAGGAACAGCGCCGTCATCGCGAAGCCGATCACGATGGCGGTCAGCACCAGCGCCTGCGGCATCGGGTCGGCGGTGTTGGCCAGCGTCGCCGTGATGCCGGTCACCAGCACCGGCTCGCTGTCGACCATCAGCCGGCCCATGCTGAAGATGAACAGGTTGACCGCGTACGACACCAGCGTCAGCCCCATGATCACCTGGAACGTGCGCGGGCGCAGCAGCAGGTAGACGCCGGAGCCGGTGAGCACGCCGATGGCGAGAGCCAGGACGATTTCCATCAGCGTGCTCCCGTCGCCGGCACGGCCGGCCGGGCTTGCGGCGACCCTGCGCTCGCAGCGGCTTCTTCTTCAGCAATGCGCTGTGCGGCCTTTTCGTCCTGTTCGGAAGCCCAGCGGTGGCTGCGCACGGATTGGTGGGCGAGGCCGGTCAGGATCAGCATCGTCGCGCCCAGCACCAGGGTGAACACACCGGTGTCGAAGAACAGGGCGCTGGGGACGTGCAGCTCGCCCAGCAGCGGCAGGTGCAGATGGGCCGTGTGGGTGGTGAGGAAGGGGTAGCCCATCACCACCGCCCCGCTGCCGGTGGCCAGTGCCAGCAGCAGGCCGATGGCGATCCAGCGGCGCGGGAAGATGCGCAGGTGCTCCTCGACCCATTCGGTGCCCGACACGATGAACTGCAGTACCAGCGCCACCGACATCACCAGGCCAGCCACGAAACCGCCACCCGGGGCGTTGTGGCCGCGCATGAAGAAGTACACCGAGACCAGCACGGCCAGCGGCAGCAGCAGGCGCACCAGCACGGCTGGCACCATCAGGTAGCCGATGGCGGTGTCCTTGGCCATGCGCGGGTTCAGCAGGTCGCTGCTGCCGTCGTCGACCTGGGCACGCTGTTGCGAGGGCAGGGCCATCGACTCGATCGCCGGGCGAAAGCGGCGCAGCAGCGCGTAGACGGTGAGGGCCACCACGCCGAGCACGGTGATCTCGCCGAAGGTGTCGAAGCCGCGGAAGTCGACCAGCATCACGTTGACCACGTTGGTGCCGCCGCCTTCGGTGAGCGCGCGGTCCAGGAAGAACGGCGAGATGCTCTGCGGGAACGGCCGCGTCATCATGGCCCAGGTCATCAACGCCATGCCGCAGCCGGCGCAGGCGGCCACCAGCAGGTCGCGCCCGCGCCGGCCCCAGGGGCGTAGCCGTGCCCGTGCCGGCTGCACGGCAGCCTTGTTGCGCATGGGCAGCCAGCGCAGGCCGAGCAGGATCAGCACCGTGGTCACGGCCTCCACCACCAGTTGCGTCAACGCGAGGTCGGGCGCCGAGAACCAGATGTAGGTGACGCAGCACACCAGGCCCGACGCGGAGGCGAGCATCAGCGAGGCCAGCCGGTGGAACTTGGCCTGCCAGGCGGCGGCCAGCGCGCAGACCGCGCCGATGCCCCAGGTCATCGCGAACATCGGCGAGAACGGCAGCTGCGGCCTGGAGCCGTCCAGTGCAGCCGTCACGCGCAGTGCGAGCGGCATCGGCGTGAACCACCAGGCCGCCGCAGCACCCGCCATGGCCACGCCCACCAGCAAGAGCAGCTGGGTCTGCATCCGGCGCGTGCCCAGCAGACGCCGGCTGCGCCGCCCGGCTTCGCTCAGGCGCGCCAGCAGGTTCTCGAAGATGCGCTGCCCGTCCAGATGGTGCAGTACCGGTGTACGCCCCAGGTGGCCTGACGCACGGCTGCGGCGCTGCACCAAGTACAGCGCCGTACCGCCGGCCAGTGCCACGAAGCTCATCACCAGCGGCAGGTTGAACCCGTGCCACACGGCCAGGCTGTACGCGGGCAGCGTGCCGCCGACCACCGGGGCGGCGGCGCGGGCCAGCAGCGGGCCTACCGACCAGTGCGGCGCCACCCCGACCACCAGGCACACCAGTACCAGCAGCTCCACCGGCACCCGCATCCAGTGCGGCGGCTCGTGCGGCTTGCGCGGCACGTCGGCGCCGGGCGGCGGGCCGAAGAACACATCGAACACGAAGCGGGCCGAGTAAGCCACGCTGAAGATGCCGGCGATGGTGGCGAGCACGGGCAGGCTGCGTTCGACCCACGGGGTGGCGTTGATGAACACGGTTTCGGCGAAGAACATCTCCTTCGACAGGAAACCGTTCAGCAGCGGCACGCCGGCCATCGAGGCGCTGGCAATGATGGCCAGCGTGCCGGTGATCGGCATCAGCTTCCACAGCCCGCTCAGCTTGCGGATGTCGCGGGTGCCGCTTTCGTGGTCGATGATGCCGGCGGCCATGAACAGCGAGGCCTTGAAGGTCGCGTGGTTCATGATGTGGAAGACCGCTGCCACCGCGGCCAGCGGGCTGTTCAGCCCCAGCAGCAGCGTGATCAGGCCCAGGTGCGAGATCGTCGAATAGGCCAGCAGCGCCTTCAGGTCGCGCTGGAACATCGCGATGAATCCGCCCAGCAGCAGCGTGACGGCGCCGGCCCCGCCGACCAGCCAGAACCACAGCTCGGTGCCCGACAGCGCCGGCCACAGCCGCGCCATCAGGAACACGCCCAGCTTCACCATCGTCGCCGAATGCAGGTAGGCCGACACCGGCGTGGGCGCCGCCATCGCGCGCGGCAGCCAGAAGTGGAACGGGAACTGCGCGCTCTTGGTGAATGCGCCCAGCAGCACCAGCACCAGCACCACCGGGTACAGCGCATGGGCCTTGATCGCAGGCCCTGCGGCCAGCACCGCGTCGAGCTCGTAGCTGCCGACGATGCGCCCGAGCAGCAGCACGCCCGCCAGCAGGCACAGGCCGCCCGCGCCGGTCACGGTGAGCGCCATGCGCGCGCCGCGCCGGGCATCGCGCCGGTGGTGCCAGTAGCCGATCAGCAGGAACGAGAACAGGCTGGTCAGCTCCCAGAACAGCACCATCTGCACCAGGTTGCCCGACAGCACCACGCCCATCATCGCGCCCATGAAGGCGAGGAAGAATGCGAAGAAGCGCGGCACCGGGTCGGACGCCGACATGTAGTAGCGCGCGTACAGCACCACCAGCGCGCCGATGCCGAGCACCAGCATGCAGAACAGCCAGGCAAAGCCGTCGAGGCGGAACACCAGGTTCAGGCCCAGCGCCGGCAGCCAGGTGAATTCCTCGCGCAGCACGTTGCCGTCGGCCAGCTGCGGAAACAGCCAGGCGGCCTGCACCGCGCAGCCCAGCGCGACCAGGCCTGCCAGTGTCGACTCGCGGTTGCGGGCGTCGGACGGCATCAGGGCCGCGAGCACGCTGGCGAGGAAGGGCAGGGCGACGAGCAGGACCAGGGGCATTGCGGCCGATTCTATCGACCGACCCCCTGCGGCAGCCCTGCGAAAACCCTTCGCCGCGGCCCGTGTTCGCCGGCCATCCGGGTCGCACCGTGCAGGCGGTCGCCATGCTACGTTCGCGGGCGAACCATTCGCGCCGCGAACGCGTTATCGTCGTGCGCTGAACACACACACACGGAGACCCACGCATGACCATCGCAACAAGAAAGGCCGCATGATCGCGGTGATCTTCGAGGTCGAGCCGCACGCCGACCAGCAGCAGGCCTACCTCGACACGGCCGCCGCGCTGCGCCCGCTGCTCGAGACCATCGACGGCTTCGTGTCGATCGAGCGTTTCCGCAGCCTGACGCAGCCGGACAAGCTGCTGTCGCTGTCGTTCTGGCGCGACGAGGCGGCGGTGCAGCAGTGGCGCAATCTCGAGGCGCACCGCGCGGCCCAGGCGGCCGGGCGCGACCACGTGTTCGCCGACTACCGGCTGCGCGTGGCCGAAGTGCTGCGTGACTATGGCCTGCAGGACCGCGCGCAGGCGCCGGGCGATTCACGCGGCGTGCACGGCTGACACGGGGCCGCCCGCCGCCCCGTTCACAATCGGGGGCTGCGCCTAGCAATGCGCCTCCAGCATGACCGACAGTCCCACGCCCGAAACCGCCACCATTCCACTGCCGCCGCCGGTGCTGTGGAAGACCTACGTCGCCTTCCTGGTGCCGATGATCTTCAGCAACATCCTGCAGGCGATGTCGGGCACCGCCAACAATATCTATCTGGGCCAGATGCTGGGTGTGCGGGCGATGGCGGCGGTGTCGGCGTTCTTTCCGGTGCTGTTCTTCCTGATCGCCTTCATGATCGGCCTGGGTGCCGGCGCCTCGGTGCTGATCGGCCAGGCCTGGGGCGCGCGCGAGCCCGAGCGCGTGAAGGCGATCGCCGGCACCACGCTGATGGTGGGCCTGTGCGCCGGCCTGCTGGTGGCCGTGTTCGGCGGCACCTTCGCGGGCTTCATGCTGCGGGGGCTGGGCACGCCGGCCGACATCCTGCCCGACGCCACGGCCTACGCCCGCATCATGCTGATCGCTGCGCCGGGGCTGTTCATCTTCCTGCTGGTGACCTCGATGATGCGCGGCGTGGGCGACACGCGTACGCCGCTGCTGACGCTGCTGATCGCGACAGCGATCGGCCTGCTGCTGACCCCTGCGCTGATCCGCGGCTGGGGTGGCCTGCCGCAGATGGGCGTGCAGAGCGGTGCCTGGGCGGCGCTGGTCTCCTACCTGGGCGCGCTGGCTTGGCTGGCCTGGTACCTGCTGCGTCGCCGGCATGTGCTGGCGCCCGATCGGGTGTTCGCGCAGCAGCTGCGCATCGACCGGCCGATCCTCGCGAAGGTGCTGCGTGTGGGTTTGCCGACCGCGGTGTCGATGCTCACTGTGTCGATCGCCGAGATCGCGGTGTTGTTCCTGGTGAACCGTTTTGGCTCGCAGGCCACGGCGGCCTACGGCGCGGTGAACCAGATCGTGTCGTACGTGCAGTTCCCCGCGATCTCGATCGCGATCACCGCGTCCATCCTCGGCGCACAGGCGATCGGCGCCGGGCGCGGGCACACGCTGGGCCTGATCGCGCGCACCGGCATCCTGATGAACCTGGTGCTGACCGGCTCGCTGGTGCTGCTGGGTTATGCGTTCTCGCGCAGCATCCTCGGGCTGTTCATCACCGATGCCGAGGTGGTGGAGATGGCGCAGACGCTGCTGCACATCATGCTGTGGAGCAGCGTGATCATGGGCATGTCGATGGTGCTGTCCGGCCTGATGCGGGCCAGCGGCGCGGTGCTGGTGCCCACCGCGCTGACGATGGTCGCCATCGGCTGCATCGAGATCCCGGTGGCCTGGGTGCTGAGCAACACGCATGGCTTGAACGGCATCTGGGTCGCCTACCCCGTGTCGTTCATCGCGATGCTGGCGATGCAGACCGCTTACTACCGCCTGGTGTGGCGCAAGAAGCCGATCCGCCGGTTGTAGCGAAGGCGCCGCAGCCTGCGCTCAGGCTGCGAAGTGGTGCCGCACCAGCGCGAACGCCAGCGCGAAGATGTAGCCGAAGATGAAGCGGTCGATCCCCACTTCGCGCTTTCCCTTGCGGATGCGCAACAGGCCGATGCCGGCGATCACCGCCCCTGCGCCGATGGGGGCCAGCAGCAGGTAGCCCAGGCGCAACTGCGGCGTGGCCAGCAGGTAGTGCGGCAACAGCCAGACGCTCAACGCCCCCGCGGCCGCCCCGAACAAGGCATACCCGATGCCGGTCATCCAGACGCTGGGCTGGCGCACCGGGTGGTCGCGTTTGCCGGCCACGCGCATGCCGCCCTGCACCAGCAGCTCGAACACCAGCTGCAGCAGGAACTCGCCAAAGATCTCGAACACGATCTCGAAGATGGCTTCCATGGACGGCCTGCGCGGCTACGCTTTCTTGAGGGTGCGGCGCCAGAAGTACTGTTCGCCGGCGAAACTCAAGTCGACGATGGAGCAGGGTTTCGACATGGGGCGGCGTCCAGGGCCCGGGGCCTTGGCGGGGACGGTCAGCGCAGCCACTTGCCGATGAGTCTGTCGTACTCACCGCTGGCCTTGGCCAGGTGGAGCCACTGGTCGAACCATGCCTTGAACGCCGCATCGCCGCGCGGCAGCAGCCAGGCCATCTCGCCGTACTGCAGCGGCTTGTCGGGGTTGACCGCGCACAGGCCGGGCCGCAGCTTCTGCTGCACGATGGTCTCGACCGATTCGGAGATCATCACGTCGGCGTTGCCCTTCAGGATCTCGTCGAAGATGGTCGTGTTGTCGCTGAAGATCACGATCTTCGCCTGCTTGAAGTTCGCCCGCGCAAACCGCTCGTTGCTGCCCCCCGGGTTCTCGATGACCGTGACGTTGGGCTTGTCGATGTCGGCCACGCTCTGGAACCGGGCGACGTTCTCGCACTTGGTGATCGGCGCCTTGCCGTTGACCATGTAGGGCGTGGTGAAGAACGCGGTCTTCTGCCGGTCGAGTGAGACCGAGATGCCGCCCACGCCGACGTCGCACTTCTCGATGAAGTCCTTCATCAGCGTCGGCCAGCCCGACTTGACCCACACGGGCTCGACGCCCAGCGCCTTGCCGGCGGCTTGCACCATGTCGACATCCAGCCCCTCGAAGCCGCCATCGGTGCGCACGACGCTGAAGGGCTTGTAGTCGCCCGGCGTGCAGACCCGGAGCTTGCCGCTCTTTTGCACCAGGTCCAGGCGCGAGGCGGGGGCCTCCTGTGCGTGGGCGACGGTGGCGAACGAGAAGAACAGCGCAAGCGCGCATAGACGGATCAGCATGGTGGCTCCTGTGGTGGTTCGAGGGTGGCGCGGGCCCGGTGTGCCGGCTATCCTAACCCCGTCGGCGCCGCCGCAGGGCCCCGACCATCAGCCCGACCACCAGCAGGTTGATGACGAGGAACAGCGCGCTGTGCCAGGTCGGCCTGCGTGCCAGTTCCGCGATCTCGAACGGCACGTAGATGGCGCCGCTCACCGCCGCCAGCACCTCGGCCCAGGGCTTCTCGCCATACAGGCCATAGGCCTCGACGAAACGCAGCGAGGCGTAGGCGCCAGCGCCCACCGCCAGCCACACCAGGCGGCTGTCGTGCAGGTTCGCCGTCGCATCGAGCAGGATGCGCGGGTAGTGCGACGCCGGGTTCAGGTGAAGGTGGCCGATCACCGTGGCCGCAGCTGCGTGCAGATCATGGTGCATCAGCGACAGCAGGCCGCTGGCAGCCATCAGCACCACGGCGCCCTTGAAGGCCTCGAACAGCGCGACGGTGCGGATCGCGGAGGAGGCGGCGGCGGGGGGCGGTGAAGAGGCTGCGTGATTCACGGGCGCTGAGAGCTATGGTTCGGACGAACAACCGGTTCGTGACGGGATGCGTATTCTCGTGCGCTCCAGGGCCGGTTTCAGAGTGCTTAACTACTGATTAAATAACCAGTATCATGAGGCGACACCCGTCGTCGCCATGACCGAAACCTCCATCCCCCTCGAAGCCATCAAAGGCCGCGGCGCTGCCTCGCGCATCGCGCACCGCTTCTCGAAAGACGCGCGCGCAGCGTTCGACGATGGCTGGGGCACGCTCGACGAAGACGTGGCGGCCTTGCGTGAGCCGATCGCGACCGAGGTGATCTGGGAGGATGCCAAGAGCGTGATCACGCGCAACCAGTCGCCCGACATCGACTTCGACCATTCGATCAACCCGTATCGCGGGTGCGAGCACGGCTGCATCTATTGCTTCGCGCGGCCGACGCACAGCTACCTGGGCCTGTCGCCCGGTCTCGACTTCGAGACGAAGATCATCGCCAAGCGCAACATCGCCGAGGTGCTGCGCGCGGACCTCGCGCGGCCGGGCTACGTGCCGCGTTCGCTGGCGGTCGGCACGGCGACGGACTGCTACCAGCCGATCGAGCGCGATCTGGGCCTGACCCGCTCGGTGATCGCGGTGCTGCAGGAGGCGCGGCATCCGCTGTACCTGATCACCAAGTCGAGCGGGGTCGAACGCGACCTCGACCTGCTGGCGCCGATGGCCGCGCAGCGCCTGGCGGCGGTCTACGTGACCATCACCACGCTCGACGGTGCCCTGGCACGCAAGCTCGAGCCGCGCGCCGCGTCGCCGCAGCGGCGGCTGCGCACGATCCGCACGCTGGTGGCCGCCGGTGTGCCGGTGGGCGTGAGCGTCGCGCCGCAGATACCGTTCCTCAACGAAGACATGGAGCAGGTGCTGCAGGCCGCCTGGGACGCCGGTGCGCGCAGCGCCTTCTACACCGTGCTGCGCCTGCCCTGGGAGGTGGCGCCGCTGTTCCGCGAGTGGCTGTCGGTCCATTACCCCGACCGTGCCGCGCGCGTGATGGGCCGGGTGCAGGACATGCGGGGCGGGCGCGACTACGACAGCGACTTCTCCACGCGCATGAAGGGCAGCGGCGTGTGGGCCGAACTGATCCGCCAGCGCTTCCTGAAGGCATCCGCCAGGCTTGGTTTCGGCCGCGACCGCCACGGGCTGGATCTTTCGCAGTTCCGCCGGCCATCGACCGACGGGCAAGCCAGCCTGTTCTGAACCGCCGGCCATCGGCCGCAGCCTCCTGGATTCGCCCGCGCGGCAAGGCCGAGGGATGACCCGGTTGACCGGCAGCACCATTTTGTTGATACTGTCAACGACATGATGCAACCCCGGTGCAATGCACCACGGCACGCGCGCCGACGGCGTGCGGGGCCGAACCAGAACAACGGAGACAGACATGCACACCACGATGCCATCGGGCCCGGCCACGGCCGGGACGGACCACCCGCAACGCGACACGCTGCAAGGCCGCCGCCAGGCCTTGCGCCTGATGGGCGCGGCCGCTGCGGCCTGCGCCTTGCCTGCGGCGGCGCAGGAGGCCTTTCCGTCCAAGCCGATCCGCGTGGTCGTGCCCTTCGTGGCCGGTGGCGCGATCGACGTGGCGGTGCGCGCAATGACCGACAAGGTCGCCACGCTGATCGGCCAGCCGGTGGTGGTCGACGCCAAGCCCGGTGCGGCCACCATCGTCGGTGCCGACGCGGTCGCCAAGGCGCCGGCCGACGGCTACACCGTGCTCGTGACGACCAGCAGCACCACCATCAACAATGCCGGCGCCTTCAAGAAACTGCCGTACGACCCGGGCACGAGCTTCGCGCCGATCACGCTGGTGTCACTGGGCAGCGTGATGTTCTCCGGCCCCGCCAATGCGCCCTACACCAACCTGAAGGAGTTCGCCGCCTGGGCGCGTGCGCAGAACCGGCCCATCAGCTACGGCAGCTGGGGCATCGGTTCGTCGGCGCATCTGTTCGGCGAACTGCTGCGCACGCGCCACGGCCTCAACATGCAGCACGTGCCGTACAAGGGCGACGTGGCGGCGCTGGCCGACGTGCGCGGCGGCGTGCTCGACACCACGTTCTCCAGCCCGATCAGCGCGCGGGCACTGGTGCGGGCCAATGCGATCCGCGCGCTCGGCATGACCGGGCCGCGCCGCTCCGGTGGTCTGCCGGATCTGCCGACTTTCGGCGAGCAGGGGTTCGGTGGTTTCGAGCTGGCCGGCTATGTGGCGGTGTACGCGCCCGCCGGCACACCACGGCCCGTGATCGACAAGCTGAACCAGGCCTTCGTCGCCGCCATCAAGTCGCCCGAAGTGGCACAGCGCCTGACCGACCAGGGCCAGGACCCGATCGCCAGCACGCCCGACGAACTGGCCAGCGTCTACGCACGCGATTTTCCGCAATGGCTGGCCCTGATGAAGGCCGCCGGAGTGCAGCCGGAATGAGCGCGGCGACAACCGAACACGCTTTCGATGTGGTGCTGGCGCGCAGCGGCCGCACCGTGCGCATCGGCGAGGACGACAGCATCCTCGACGTGCTGCTGCTCGACGGCGTCGACGTGCCCAATTCATGCCAGCAGGGCATCTGCGGCACCTGCGAAACCCGCGTGCTGGCCGGTGTGCCCGACCACCGCGACATGCTGCTGAGCGACAGCGAACGCGCCAGCGGCACCACGATGCTGATCTGCTGCTCGCGCGCGGCAGGCGACAGCCTCACGCTCGATCTGTGAACCCTGAAGACCCCGCCATGCACTCCACCGAATCCGTGATGACCTATCAGCCGCTGCAGGCCTTGCGCAGCGCCTACGAACTGGCCGCCCCCACCTCGCGCGACGATCTCACCCGCGTCGGCCGCGGCACGCCGATGGGCGAGCTGTTGCGGCGCTACTGGCATCCGGTCGGCCTGGCGGCAGACGCCGGCAGCACGCCGCGGCTGATCCGCGTGCTGGGGGAAGAGCTGATCCTGTTTCGCACCGGGCGCGGCGAACCGGCCCTGCTGCACCCGCGCTGCGCGCACCGCGGCACCACGCTGCTGTACGGCAAGGTCGAGGACGACGGCATCCGCTGCTGCTACCACGGCTGGAAGTTCGGCCCGCAGGGCCAGTGCATCGAGCAGCCCTGCGAGCCGCAGGGCGGGCTGCAGCGCGACCGCGTGCGCCAGCCGGGCTACACGGTGCAGGAGCGTTATGGCCTCATCTGGGCCTACATGGGGCCGCCGGCACGGCAGCCGGTGTTGCCGGCGTTCGAGCCGTTTGAGCAGCTCGAACCCGGCGAACTGCTCGAGGCCGACGACCAGAGCATCGGCGGCGGCGGCCCGGTGGTGGTCGACTGCAACTGGTTCCAGCACTACGAGAACGTGGTCGATCCGTACCACGTGCTGGTGCTGCACGGCAGCTTCTCGGGCGCGCAGTTCACCGACATCATGCTGCGCGCACCGACCATCAGCTTCGACTATTCGCCGATCGGCGTGAAGGTGACGTCGCTGCGCACGCTGGACGACGGCTCCACTTTCCGCCGCGTGACCGAGGCCTGCATCCCCACGCTGCGTGTGGTGCCCAACCCGCGGGTGGGTCAGTACGCGCGGGTCGAGTCGATCGGCTTCGTGCTGCCGATCGACGACACCTCGTTTCGCATCTACACGGTGGCGCGCGTGCGCACGCCGGGCGAGCTGACGGGGTTTCGCTCCCGGCAGAACGGCAAGCTCTGGCACGAGCTGAGCGAGGCCGAGCACCGCGACTTCCCCGGCGACTACGAGGCACAGAAAGGGCAGGGCGACATCACCGCCCATTCCGAAGAGCACCTGGCCGGCAGCGACAAGGGCGTCGCGATGCTGCGTCGCTTCTTCACGCAGCAGATGGCGCTGGTGGCGCGCGGCGAAGACCCGGCCGGCGTGTCGTTCGACCCGGCCGATGCAGTGATGCGGTTCGAGGCCGGCAACTTCCACGACGTGTAGCAGCGCTGGAAAGCCCGGAGGGCGCTGCAGCGAGGGGGCGCCTGCCACCGTCTCGGGCCGTCCCGCCCTCTGGCAGGGAACGGCGTGAGCTTCGCTCTGATCGCTCTATTCGGCCCTGATGGTGGCGTGCGCCGCGTCGGCGTCGAACACCAGGGACCTTGGCCACGTCGGCCAGGCCGTTCCCAGCGCTGCCGTGTTCGGATCGCCGCTGGCTGCAAATGCGCCGAGCGATTGCACCATGGCCGCAGACAGCGCGAGTCGGCCGGGCGCGTTCGTCTGCGTGAACATGATCCGGGCATAAAGGCTCGGCCCGAAATTGCCCAGGATGAAGGGCAGGTCGAATGTATGGGCCGCTCCGAAGATGACGTCGAACGGAGCGGGAAGCGCGTCCCAGTCGAAGCGGTAGCTCCAGACGGTGTCCTGCCGCTCGTGCAGCGCATTCAGCACGTCGTTGCGGATGGCTTCGAACCAGAGGCGGTTCAATGCCTGCGAGCGTGCATCGAAGCCGGTGACCGGCTTGTCGGTCGGCAGGTAGACACGGGGCACCCAATCTTCGATACGGGTGGCCGGCGGCGCGGCGGGGTCGTACTGGTACACCAGGCGGAAGACGGCCGCATCGTCGAGCAGGCGGCCACTCGTTCCGCCGAGTTCCGGGCGCATCGCGAGCAGGGCGGGGAACAGCTTGGTTTCATCGCGTGTCGTTCCCGCGAGGACTGGCACCCGGACATGGCGGCCTGCACGGATGGCCGCGATCGGATCGGTGGCGACCACGGTGCCGTCGGGGATCGGGTTGGAGGCCGCCATGCCCAGCGGCGTCATCCGGACGCGGACCACGCTCAACAACGCGTCGGCCGATCTGGCCCGCAGGTACCGTGCGTGTTCGGCGGGGGCCATGCGCCCCGCCAGTGCGCTGGCGGCGGCGGGATCGGCCGCCGACCCGTCGGCCCCCAGCGACTGCACCAGCAGGGCCTGGCCGCGCGCCGTCCAGACGGGGCGCGGCAGAATGCCGGGGATCGCACCTGGCGGCAACGAGGCTGCGGTGGAGATGCCGCCGCTCAGTGCCACCACGCGGTGGAACAGGGGCTGCGGCCGGGACGCCACCAGGGGTGAGCTCAGCAGCGCGTACACGTTCACCGCGCCGGCCGACTGGCCCATCAGCGTGACGCGTCGAGGGTCGCCACCGAAGGCGGCAATGTCGCGCTGCACGAACTCCAGCGCCTTGACGATATCGAGCAATGCGAAATTGCCGGAGTCGTCCAGCGCATCGCCCGTCTTGAGCGCCGGCAGGTCGAGGAAGCCGAAGATGCCCAGACGGTAGGCGACTGTCACGACCACGGCTCCCGCATCGCGGGCCAGCGCAGCGCCGTCGTACAACGGGTCTGCGGTATAGCCCGTGATGTTGCTGCCGCCATGCACGAAGACGATCACGGGCCGCGCAGCCATCGAACGGGCCGACGGCTGCCACACGTTCAGGTACAGGCAGTCTTCGGAACCCGAGGTCTGGCCCAGGCTGGTCCCGACGGTCTCGTCGAACCGGTTGTTCGTGCCGGGTCCGTACAGGCGGCCGGTCTGCACGCAGGCTGCGGCGAAGCGGTCCGTGCTGCGCGGCTGTGTCCAGGGTGCCGGGTCGGCCGGTGCCCTCCAGCGCAGTTCGCCGACCGGTGGCGCGGCGAACGGAATGCCCCGCCAGCTGTAGGTGCCGTCGCTGGCGGAATGGTCGACGCCGATCACCGTGCCCAGCGAGGTCGCACGCCGCACGGTGCCAGCGTCGCCACCCATGCCGGCACAGCCAGCGAGCATCAGCGCCAGCGACAGCGCCATCCAGGAACACAAGCGCTTCATGCGGAGCTCCTAGTCGGGCTTGATGTTGGCGAGCTTGATGATCTGCGCCCATTTCCGGGACTCGCTGTCGACGAAGCCGCGGAACTCGGCTGCCGACCCGCCGCGAAGCTGCAGGCCCGCTGCTTCGGCTTTCTTGCGGACCTCGGCCTCCGCCAGCACGCCGTTGGCCTCTGTGTTGATGCGCTGCACGATCGCAGCCGGTGTCCCCGCGGGTGCCATGAGGCCGTACCAGCCATAACCGACGACCGTCGCAAGCCCGGACTCCACGAACGTCGGGGTGCCGGGCTGCAGCGGGGTTCGCTTCTCGTTAGCCACTGCCAGGACGCGCAGCTTGCCGGCCTCCACGTGCGGCACCGCCGTCGAGATAGCGGTCAGCGTGGCATCGATGCGCCCCGCCAGCAGTTCGGTGTAGGCAGGCGCGTCTCCCTGGAACTGGACCACCAGACCCTTGGCACCGGCCGCACGCACGAACAATTCGGCGGTGAGGTGCGGCGCGGAGCCGGCGCCGGGCGATCCGAAGGTGAAGCCGTTCGGATTGGCCTTGCCCCACTGAACGAACTCGGCCAGTGTCTTGTAGGGCGCGCTGGCGTTGACGACGAGGAACAGCGGCGCGATCGCCGTGCTGAGGATCGGCTCGAAGCTCTTGCGCAGGTCGTAGGGAAGGTTCGGGTACAGCGACTCGCCGATCGCGATCGGCGCAGCCGCGTGCAGGATCGTATAGCCGTCAGGCGCTGCCTTCGACACCTGGTCGTTGGCAATGCGGGTGCCGGCCCCCGGCCTGTTCTCCACCACGACCGGCTGCCCCAGGCGGCCGGCGAGGAATTCGCCCAGCACACGCGTGAGGACGTCGCTGGCGCCGCCTGCACCATACGGCGAGATCAGGCGGATCGGCCGGCTCGGCCAGGATTGCCCCTGTGCCGGCAACGCGAGCGGTGTGAGGGATGCGCCCATCGTTGCCAGCAGTTGGCGTCGATTCAGTTCCATGTCGTTGTCTCCTTTTTTGTGATGGGGCGCGCAGTGCTTCGCATCAGGCGACGATGCGCCGTTCGCGCAGCGCGGCGATTTCCTGGTCGGTATAGCCTGCATTGGCCAGCACGGCGGTGCTGTCCGCCCCGCAGCCGGGTGCGGCAGCGAGCGCGAGGCTCGGCGTATCACCGAACCGGTAGGGGCGGCCCAGGGCACGGTAGCTCTGGCCATCCGGTGACACGGCCTCGACCAGCAAGCTGCTGGCGGCAAGATCCGCGCTGTCGCGCACGTCGCGGTAACGCCGCACCGCGCCCACGACGATCTGCTGGCCGCCGAGCAGATCCACGCACTCCTGGCTGCTGTAGCCCGACAGGCAGTCCTGCAGGACGGCGCGCAGTTCGCCGCGGTGCGCGACGCGCCTGGCGTTGGTGGCAAAGCGTGGATCGCTGGCGAGCGCTTCGCGCCCGAGGATGCGGCACAGCCGCTGCCAGTGCTCTTCTGCGTAGGCGGACAGCACGATGTGCCCATCGCGCGTGGCGACGATCTCCGCTGCGGGCGCGTTGTGGGGCTGCCCGTGCCCCATGCGCGTGGGCTCCGGCGCCCCGCCGAGATACTCGCACCAGGTGGCTGCCTGCAGATGCAGCGCGGTCTCGAGCAGCGACACTTCCAGCGTCTCGCCGAGACCCGTGCGTTCCCTTGCAAACAGCGCTGCCAGCACCGCTTGCGCGCCAAGCTGTGCTGCGGCGGCATCCACGATCGGCACGCCGACTTTCTGTGGCAGTCCATCCGGTTCGCCGGTGACGGACATCAGGCCGCTTTCGGCCTGGGCCGCGATGTCATAGCCGGGGCGCCCGTGCGATGGGCTGCTGCTGGCAAAGCCCGAGATAGACAGATAGATGACCCGCGGATGCAGCATGCGGACTTGCGACGCCCCAAGCCCCAGCTTCTCGACCGCGCCGGGCCGCAGGTTTTGTACCACGACGTCGCTCTGCGAGATCAGCCGCATGGCAACGTCGCGTCCGGTTTCGTGTTTCAGGTCCAGCGCAATCGAGTGCTTGCCGCGGTTGTACGCCCGGATCATCGACTCGCCGTAGCGGCCGATGTGGCGCGCCTGGTCGCCGGTGAGCGGCTCTATCTTGGTGACGCTGGCGCCCAGTTCGGCCAACGCCATCGCCGTGCCGGGGCCGGCAATGTATTGCCCGAGATCAATGACCCGAATGCCCGTCAGTGGCGCGGACGGTGGGCTGGCTGCACGAGTCGTCATGTGTGTCACGGGGCTGACCATAAGCCGCCGCGTGATGCGTGGAAATTCAATAATCCTGATGTCGTGATAGGGTTGGGTGATCACCCCCACGCTGCGCGAAAGCGTTTGTCCGATGCATTCGACCCACTATCTGGTACGGCGGCTCAGGCTGCGCCATCTCGAGTTGCTGGTGGCGCTCGTCGATGCAGGCACGATGCGGGCGGCAGCAGGACGGTTGCACCTGAGTCAGCCAGCGCTGAGCAAGATGCTCGCCGAGATCGAGGTTGGCTTCGGTGCAAGGTTGTTCGAGCGCAGCCCTCAGGGTCTCAAGGCGAATGCGCAAGGCGAAGCGGCGATCTACCGGGCGCGGGTGATCCTCGGGGAGCTTGCCCGGGGCCAGGAAGAGGTCGAGGCCCTGGGTGCGGGCGCCACGGGTGCGCTGCGGCTCGGAACGCTCTCCGTCACGGCGTCGGTACCCCAGGCCATTGCCCGCCTGCGCCGCCAGCATGCCGGCGTGCGCGTGGTGGTCCATGAAGGGCGTGTACGCGACCTGCTGCAGCATTTGCTCGACGGCGAGCTCGATTGCGTCTTCGGCGCCGTCACGCCTGAACTCATGACCAGCAAGTTGCTGGCCCAGCTGCGTCCGGAACTGCTGCTGCGCGACGAGCTGTGTGTGGTTTGCGCAGAGGAGCACCCGCTGGCGCGACGGCGACGGCTGGCATGGCGCGATCTCCATGCGGTGGCCTGGATCGCGCCTCCCAAGGACACCCTGGTGCGGCAGGCCCTCATGACGGCATTTCTCAACGACGGTCTGGAGCCCCCGCAACCTGCGATCGAGGTGGTGTCATCCGTCACCATCGGCAGTCTCCTGCGGCTCGATCCGGCGTTGGTGGGCGCCGTGCGCGTCGAGCAGGCGCACGATGAACTGGCACGCGGCGGCGTTCGTCGCTTGCCCGTGGAGCCGGTGATCCAGATGCCATCGCTGGGCCTGTACACACGCCGCTCCGCAGGGTTGCCGCCGCCCCTGGTGGTGGCACTCGCCGCTGCGTTACGCGGCTTCGGTGGGGGCGCGCAGCCGTCCGCCGAGGCCTAGCCCCTGCGTGGCGACCGCTGTTCCTCGTCCTTGATCAAACCTTCTGCACAAGCCTTGAGTCTGGCCAGCATCCGCACCAGTTGCGCCGCCTCTTCCTCGCTCAGGCAGGCACGAAACGCCTTGTCCCGGGCGTTCGCCGCACGTGCCAGTCCGCGGATGGTCTTCGTTCCTCCGGTGCTCAGCGCCAGCTGCGCCGACCGCGCATCGGATGCGTGGGCCGCGCGTTGGACCCAACCTCGCGCTACCAGCGCGGTGACGATGCGGCTGATCTGCGCCTTGTCGGTGCTGGCATAGGCCACCAGGTCGCGTAGCGTCACCGGCTGCAGGTGCTCGATCAGCGCCAGCGTGCGCCACTCGGTCAGGCTCACGTCGAACTCGCGCCGGAACCGCATCGCCGCGCTGCGCCGCAGCAGATCGGACGTGTGGTTGACTTCGTAGCTCAGCAGCGGGCGGAATGCCGGCGTGCGGTCGGGTGCGGGTTTCGAAGCCATCGGGCGCGGTGGGCAGGCCTAGAGGCCGAGGCCGGCCGCATGGTGCGCCAGATGGTCGGCCATGAAACTCTGGATGAAGTAGTAGCCGTGGTCGTAGCCGGCGTGGCGGCGCAGGGTCAATGGCTGGCCGGCCTGCCGGCAGGCGGCCTCGAACAGCTCGGGATGCAGCTGGTCGGCCAGGAACTTGTCGGCCAGGCCCTGGTCGACGAGGATGCCTTGCGGGTATGGCACCGTGGCCTGCGATTGCATCAGCGCGCTGGCATCGTGCGGCCCCCAAGTCGACCGGTCGGCGCCGAGGTAGCCGCTGAAGGCCTTCTCGCCCCAGGCGCACTGCGTCGGCGCACAGATCGGCGCGAAGGCCGACAGGGTCTTGAACGTGCCGGGGTGGCGCAGCGCCAGCGTCAGCGCGCCATGGCCACCCATCGAATGGCCGAAGATGCCCAGCCGTGCGCGGTCGATCGGGAAGTGCGCCGCCAGCAGCGGCAGCAGCTCGCGGATGATCCAGCTCTCGGTACGCCAGTGCGTGGCCCAGGGTGCTTGCGTGGCATCGAGGTAGAAGCCGGCGCCGACGCCGAAGTCCCAACTGTCGGCCTCGCCCGGCACCTGGGCGCCGCGCGGGCTGGTGTCGGGTGCGATCAGCGCCAGGCCGTGCGCGGCGGCGGCGCGTTGCGCGCCGGCCTTGACCATGAAGGTCTCTTCGTTGCAGGTCAGTCCTGCCAGGTACAGCAGCGCCGGCACCGGGCCCGCGGCCGCCTGCGGCGGCAGGAACACCGAGAAGCGCATCGGCAGGCCGATCTCGGCCGAATCGTGCTGCTGGAAGGTCTGTGTGCCGCCGAAGCAGCGGTGTTCGGAGAGGGTTTTGAGGGTGTCGGTCATGCGGTAGGCGGCAGGCGGCATCAGCGGAGCGGGGCGGTCAGTTCGAGCACCGCGTCGGCAAAAAGCCGCGGTGCCTCCTGCGGCATGTTGTGGCCGACACCCGGCACCAGCCGGTGCGAGCGTGGGCCGGTGAACTTCGCGGCGTGCACGGAGGCCTCGGCCGGCGGGCGCACGCCATCGTCCAGACCGTCGAAGGTGATGGTCGGCACGGTGATGGCGGGCTGCGCGGCCAGGCGGCGTTCGATGCCGGCATAGGCGGGGTCGCCCTCGGCCAGCGCGAAGCGGTGCCGGTACGATTGGATCACGACATCGACGAAGTCAGGGTGATCGAAGGCCGCGGCGCTGCGTGCGAACGTGGCATCGTCGAAGGCCCAGGTCGGCGACCACAGCTTCCACAGCAGCCGCGTGAGGGCGCGGTGGTCCTTGGCAAGCCCGGCGCGGCCGCGTTCGCTGTGGAAGTAGTACTGGTACCACAGGCTGTGCTCGTTCTCCGGCGTGTCCGGCAGCATCGCGCGGGCGATGTTCTGGATGTTGTAGCTGTTGAACGAGACCAGGCCCGCGCAGCGTTCGGGCCAGAGCGCCGCCACCACGCAGGCCGCGCGGCCACCCCAGTCGTAGCCGGCCAGCACCGCGCGCGGAATGTGCAGCGCATCGAGCAGCGCCAGCAGGTCGGCACCCAGCGCGGCCTGCTCACCCGAGCGCGGCGTGGCGTCGCTCAAGAAGCTGGTGGCGCCATAGCCGCGCAGGTAGGGCACGATGGCACGGCAGCCCGCGTCCGCCAGCATCGGTGCGACCTCGGCGTAGGCGTGGATGTCGTACGGAAAACCGTGCATCAGCAGCACCGGCGGGCCATCGGCTGGCCCCGTCTCGAAGTACGCGATGTCGAGCACGCCGGCTTCGACGTGGCGCAAGGGTGTCATTGTTTCCATCGAGAACACTCCTTGGTAGTGGCGGGCTCCATTCCAGGAACACCGCGGAACCGGCTTTGCCGGGCCGCTGGTGTTGCCCCCTGGAAGGGGGTTGGCGAAGCGACACGAAGTGCGCGAAGACTGGGGGTCAGTAAATAACCACCCCGCGGATGGACTCGCCAGACTTCATCAAATCGAAACCCTTGTTGATGTCTTCCAGCGGCATCGTGTGCGTGATCAGGTCGTCGATGTTGATCTTGCCTTCCATGTACCAGTCGACGATCTTCGGCACGTCGGTGCGGCCGCGTGCGCCGCCGAAGGCCGAACCTTCCCACTTGCGCCCGGTGACCAGCTGGAACGGCCGCGTGCTGATCTCTGCACCGGCTTCGGCCACGCCGATGATGATGCTGCGGCCCCAGCCCTTGTGTGTGCACTCCAGTGCCTGGCGCATCACCTTGGTGTTGCCGATGCATTCGAAGCTGTAGTCGGCGCCGCCATCGGTCAGCTGGACGATGGCGTCGACGACGTTCTCGGTGGTCTTCGGGTTGATGAAGTGGGTCATGCCGAACTTGCGCGCCATGGCTTCGCGCTCGGGGTTGAGGTCGACGCCGATGATCTTGTCGGCGCCCACCATCTTCGCGCCCTGGATCACGTTCAGGCCGATGCCGCCCAGGCCGAACACCACCACGTTGGCGCCCGCTTCGACCTTGGCGGTGAAGATCACCGCGCCGATGCCGGTGGTGACGCCGCAGCCGATGTAGCAGACCTTGTCGAACGGTGCATCCTCGCGGATCTTGGCGAGCGAGATTTCAGGCGCGACGGTGTAGTTGCTGAAGGTCGACGTGCCCATGTAATGGAAGATCGGCTTGCCGTCGAGGCTGAAGCGGCTGGTGGCGTCGGGCATCAGGCCCTTGCCCTGCGTGCCGCGGATCAGCTGGCACAGGTTGGTCTTGCGGGAGAGGCAGAACTTGCACTGGCGGCATTCCGGCGTGTAGAGCGGAATGACGTGGTCGCCCTTCTTGAGCGTGGTGACGCCGGGGCCGACGTCGACGACGATGCCCGCGCCTTCATGGCCGAGGATCGCCGGGAAGATGCCTTCCGGGTCGGCGCCCGACAGGGTGTAGTAGTCGGTGTGGCAGATGCCGGTGGCCTTGATCTCGACCAGCACCTCGCCGAATTTCGGTCCTTCGAGGTCGACGGTTTCGATGGTCAGCGGGGCACCGGATTTCCAGGCGATGGCGGCTTTGGTTTTCATGGTCAGGCGGTCGGACGATTGCGAAGAGGGGCGAAGGGGGCCACTATAAACGCGTGGGCTGCGGTGCACGCAGCTGCCGGGCGGGAGCAATTGAAACAATGCCGCCGCACCGGCGAAACGCGGGCGATACGCGTGGCGGCGACATTCGTCGCCATGTACCAAGCCATCGTTTTCTTTCTTCGCCACGTGCTCGGGGGCTGACCGTCCCCGGCCCGCGCGTCTGCGGCCGGCCTGCGCCGGCGGCGGAGCCTACACCAGGCTCTTGCCGTCGAGAAACGCCTTGCGCCAGCGCGTGATGGTCACCGACTGGAACAGCCCGACGCGGGTGAACGGATCTTCCGCGAGGAAGCGTTCGGCCTCGGCGCGGTCGTCGGTGTCCACCAGCAGGATGCCACCGGGGCCGGGGCTGCCGTCGTCCTGCAGCAGACCGCCAGCGGCGATCAGCAGGTGGACCTTGCTCTTCAGGTAGTCCAGGTGTTCGGCACGTGTGGCTGCGCGCAAGGGGGCGCCGTCGGCTTTGTCGGTGGTGATGATGGCGTAGGCCATGAGGCAGGCTCCAGTTGCTGAGGTGCGACTTTATAACTGAGAGACGCGCAAAGCAGAACGCCACGGCATCCTGGCGGATGGCGTGGCGTCTGGCGGCCAGGGCGAGCTTCAGGTGCTGAAGAACTTCTTCAGGCGGTCGGTCCAGGTGTCTCCACTGGGCGAGTGCTTGCCGCCGCCCTTCTTCAACGACTCCTCGAGTTCGCGCATCAGCTTGCGCTGGTGCTCGGTCAGCTTGACCGGCGTCTCGACCGTGATGTGGCAGTACAGGTCGCCGGGGTAGCTGTCGCGCACGCCCTTGATACCCTTGCCGCGCAGGCGGAACTGCTTGCCGGCCTGCGTGCCCTCGGGGATGTCGATCGCGGCCTTGCCCGACAGCGTGGGCACCTCGATCTCGCCGCCGAGCGCCGCGGTGATGAAGCTCACCGGCACCGAGCAGTGCAGGTCGCCGCCGTCGCGCTCGAAGATGTCGTGCTTCTTGATCCGCATCTCGATGTACAGATCGCCCGGCGGCCCACCGTTGGAGCCGGGCTCGCCGTTGCCGACGCTGCGGATGCGCATGCCGTCGTCGATGCCGGCGGGGATCTTCACCTCGAGCGTCTTCTGCTTCTTCAGCTTGCCCTGGCCCTGGCAGGCCGTGCACGGCTCGGGAATGATCTTGCCCGTGCCGCGGCAGGTGGGGCAGGTCTGCTGCACGCTGAAGAAGCCCTGGCGCATCTGCACGGCACCGGCGCCGTTGCAGGTGGTGCAGGTCTTGGGCTGGGTGCCGGGCTTGGCGCCGCTGCCGTGGCAGACCTCGCACGATTCCCAGCTGGGGATGCGGATCTGCGCGTCCTTGCCGCGGGCCGCTTCCTCCAGCGTGATCTCCATCGCGTACGACAGGTCGCTGC
The DNA here is from genome assembly GCA_965279475.1 of Pseudorhodoferax sp. GTDB lineage: Bacteria > Pseudomonadota > Gammaproteobacteria > Burkholderiales > Burkholderiaceae_C > Pseudorhodoferax. The sequence continues at coordinate 2,735,710 of CBDIIA010000003.1, read as the reverse complement.
CGCGGAACACCTGGCGTCCGCCGGCACCGCCGGGGCGCCCGCCGGTGCGGCCGAACATGTCGCCGAAGATGTCGCCGAAGGCTTCCGCGAACCCGCCGAAGCCTTCCGCGCCCGGGCCGCCGCGCATGTTGGGGTCGACCCCCGCATGGCCGTGCTGGTCGTAGGCGGCGCGTTTCTGCGGGTCGGAGAGCATCTCGTAGGCCTCCTTGGCCTCCTTGAATTTCTCTTCCGCCCCCTTGCTCGCGTCACCCTGGTTGCGATCGGGATGGTGCTTCATCGCAAGCTTGCGATAAGCCTTCTTGATCTCGTCTTCCGAGGCGTTCTTGGGCACCCCGAGGGTTTCGTAATAGTCTCTTTTGGACATGGTGGTGTGCAGGCTGATGGAACAGAAACGCCGCGTCGGAGCACCAGAGGTGTTCGAACGCGGCGGGCTGCGGTCCCGAAGGCGGGTGGATCAGCCCTTCTTCACTTCCTTGACTTCGGCGTCGACCACGTTGTCATCGGCCGCCTGGGCGCCCGCAGATTCCGTGCCACCGCTCGGTCCGCCTGCCGTGCCGGCGCCGGAGTTGGCACCCGCACCAGCGGCTTCGGCGGCTTGCTTGGCCTGCATGTCGGCGTAGACCTTCTCGCCGAACTTGGCGCTGGCCGTCATCAGCGCGGTGTTCTTCTCTTCGATCGCGGCCTTGTCCTCGCCCTTCAAGGCTTCTTCCAGCGCCTTGACGGCAGCTTCGATCGCATCTTTCTCGCCGGCTTCGAGCTTGTCGCCGTACTCGGTCATGCTCTTCTTCACGCTGTGCACGGTGGCTTCGCCGGTATTGCGGGCCTGCACCAGTTCGAGCTTCTTCTTGTCGTCGGCGGCGTTCAGCTCGGCGTCCTTCACCATCTGCTGGATCTCGGCTTCGCTCAGGCCCGAGTTCGCCTTGATGGTGATCTTGTTTTCCTTGCCGGTGCCCTTGTCCTTGGCGCCGACGTGCAGGATGCCGTTGGCGTCGATGTCGAACGACACCTCGATCTGCGGCGTGCCGCGCGATGCCGGCGGAATGCCTTCGAGGTTGAACTCGCCCAGCAGCTTGTTGCCGGTGGCGATCTCGCGCTCGCCCTGGAACACCTTGATCGTCACGGCCGGCTGGTTGTCGTCGGCGGTCGAAAAGGTCTGCGCGAACTTGGTCGGGATCGTGGTGTTCTTCGTGATCATCTTGGTCATCACGCCGCCCAGCGTCTCGATGCCCAGCGACAGCGGGGTCACGTCGAGCAGCAACACGTCCTTGCGGTCGCCGGACAGCACCTGGCCCTGGATCGCAGCGCCGACGGCCACGGCTTCATCGGGGTTCACGTCCTTGCGCGGATCGCGGCCGAAGAATTCCTTCACCTTGTCCTGCACCTTGGGCATGCGGGTCATGCCGCCGACCAGGATCACGTCGTGGATGTCGGACACGCTGACGCCGGCATCCTTGATGGCGGTGCGGCAGGGCGCGATCGTGCGTTCGATCAGCTCTTCGACCAGGGCTTCGAGCTTGGCACGGCTGAGCTTGATGTTCAGGTGCTTCGGGCCCGAGGCATCGGCCGTCACGTAGGGCAGGTTGATGTCGGTCGAGGCGCTGTTGGACAGCTCGATCTTGGCCTTCTCGGCGGCTTCCTTCAGGCGCTGCAGGGCCAGCACGTCCTTCGACAGATCGACGCCTTGCTCCTTCTTGAACTCGGCAATGATGTAGTCGATGATGCGTTGGTCGAAGTCTTCGCCGCCCAGGAAGGTGTCGCCGTTGGTCGACAGCACTTCGAACTGCTTCTCGCCATCGACGTCGGCGATCTCGATGATCGACACGTCGAAGGTACCGCCGCCCAGGTCATACACGGCGATCTTGCGGTCGCCCTTTTCCTGCTTGTCCAGGCCGAACGCCAGCGCGGCTGCGGTGGGCTCGTTGATGATGCGCTTCACGTCCAGGCCGGCAATGCGGCCGGCGTCCTTGGTGGCCTGGCGCTGCGCGTCGTTGAAGTACGCGGGCACCGTGATCACGGCTTCGGTGACGGCTTCGCCCAGGTAGTCTTCGGCGGTCTTCTTCATCTTGCGCAGGATGTCGGCCGACACTTGTTGGGCCGAGATCTTGTTGCCGCGCACTTCGACCCAGGCGTCGCCGTTGTCGGCTGCGGTGATCTTGTAGGGCATCAGGTCGATGTCCTTCTGCACTTCCTTCTCGGTGAACTTGCGGCCGATCAGGCGCTTCACCGCATACAGCGTGTTGCGCGGATTGGTCACGGCCTGGCGCTTGGCGGATGCGCCGACCAGCACTTCGCCGTCTTCCTGGTAGGCCACGATCGACGGCGTGGTGCGCGCGCCTTCAGAGTTCTCGATGACCTTGGGCGTGTTGCCCTCCATCACGGACACGCAGCTGTTGGTCGTGCCCAGATCGATGCCGATGATTCTTGCCATGTTTTCTACTCCTGCGACTTTTGAAATTTGCTTGCGGCACCCGAGCGGTACCGGCTGTTGTCAACTTGTGGATAAGCCGTTGGAATTCAAGAGGATTCCGAATGCTTTCCCGACTGGAACGCTATTGCGGCGCGGCCACCGTGACCAGGGCCGGGCGCAGCACGCGCTCAGAGATCAGGTAGCCTTTCTGCAGCACGGCGACCACGCTGTTGGGCTCCTGCGTCACGCCGGGTGCCAGCGGCACGACGCTGATGGCCTGGTGCTGGTGAGGGTCGAACTTGCTGCCGGGGGCGGGATTGATCTCGACCACCTTGTTGCGCTCGAGTGCCGATTTCAGCTGGCGCAGCGTGGCTTCGGCGCCTTCGCGGATCTGGGCCGGCGTGGCCTCTTTCAGCGCCAGCCCGGTCTCCAGGCTGTCGACCACCGGCAGCAGGCTGTCGGCAAAACCTTCGACCGCGAACTTGCGGGCCTTGGAGATTTCTTCCTCGGCACGGCGGCGGGCGTTTTCGGCCTCGGCCTTGGCGCGCAGGAACTGGTCGGCCAGATCGGCGCTCTTGGCCTTGAGGGTGGCCAGTTCGCCCTGGGCCTGGCTCAGCGCATCGGCGTCGTTGGCGGCCTGCGCGGCTTCGCGCTCCTCGGGGCTGGCGGGGCCGTTGTAGGGAGAGTTCGGGGGGGTGTTGGTTGGGTCGGACATGCGTAATCGGGTCGAAGTGGTCACACTCGGCCGTAACTGGGGACAAGCCCCTGTGATTTCAAGGGGCGAATCGTCACGCCGAAGCAACAACGCGGCGGGCGGCCGCGCTGCGGGAGGGGAGGCTTCAGCCCTGGACGCCGAGCAGTTCGACGTCGAACTTCAGCGTGGCATTCGGCGGAATCACGCCGCCGGCACCGCGGGCGCCGTAACCCAGCGCTGCCGGGATGATCAGCGTGCGGGCGCCACCGATCTTCATGCCGGCCACGCCTTCGTCCCAGCCCTTGATGACCATGCCGCCGCCCAGCGCGAACACGAAGGGGTCGTTGCGGTCCTTGCTGGAGTCGAACTTCGCGCCCTGCACGCCGTCGTTGTAGAGCCAGCCGGTGTAGTGCACGGTCACGCTCTTGCCCTTGACGGCTTCGGCGCCGGTGCCGACGGTGGTGTCTTCGTATTGCAGGCCGGAAGCGGTGGTGGTCATTGGATTCCTTCGGTTGGATGCGCTGGATGCCGTTGCCATTGCGCCGGGCTGGAGTGCATGCGGTGCGACTCCGCACAGGCGGTGAACGCAGGCCGCCTCGGGCCGGCGCTGCGGGCAACGGGAAAGCGCGGAATTATGCCAGCAGCCCCCCGGCCGGGGCGGCGCCGGCGGCCGGCCTCAGACCGTCACCTTGGCCTCGCGGATCACCTTGGCCCACTTGTCCTTCTCGGTCGCGATGAACGCCGTGAACTGCGCCACCGAACCGCCGCCGTCCTCGGCGCCGTAGCTCAGCAGTTTCTCGGCGACCTCGGGCATCTGCATCACCTTGTTGAAGTCCTGGTTCATGCGCGCCACCATCGCGGCCGGCAGGCGGCCCGGGCCGACCAGACCATACCAGGTGCTGGCGTCGAAGCCGGGGAACCCCAGCTCGGCCAGCGTCGGCACGTTGGGCTGCGACACCGCGCGGTGCGGCCGGGTCTGGGCGATGGCCAGCACCTTGCCACCGGCCACCTGCGACGCAGCCGACGACATGGTCTCGAAGCTGTAGTCGATCTGCCCGCCGATCAGGTCGGTGATCATCGGTGCCGAGCCCTTGTAGGGCACGTGCAGCGCGTCGATGCCGGCACGCAGCTTGAACATCTCGAGCGCCAGGTGCTGCACCGAGCCGGCCCCGGCCGAACCGAAGCTGACGGTGCCCGGGTTGGCGCGGCAGCGCTCGACGATCGCCGGCACGGTGCGGGCCGCCTGGCCGGGGCGGCAGATCAACAGCCCGGGCACGATGCCGACCAGCATGATCGGCGAGAAGTCGCGCTCGATCACATAGCCGAGGTTGGGGTACAGGCTGGGCGCCACCGCGTGGTTGCTGAAGTTGGTCATCAGGAGCGTCGTGCCGTCGGCCGGCTGCTTGGCCACGTATTCGGCAGCGATCACGCCGGCCGCACCGGCCTTGTTGTCGACCAGCACCGGCACGTTCCACAGGGTGCCGAGCTTCTGCGCCATCACGCGGGCCACCACGTCGGTGCCGCCGCCTGCCGGAAACCCGACGACGATGCGCACCGGCCCCGTGGGCAGGCTCTGGGCCTGCGCGAGCGACGGCAATGCCACCTGGCAGGAAGCCGCGGCCGCGGCGAGGAAGTGGCGTCGTTGCATCGAATGTCTCCTTGTGGCCGCTGGCGTCGGTGTCCGCGGCCGTTTCTGAATGCGGGCGGCGGTCAGTCTACGGAATGCGGTGCGGCGGCGGCAACGTGGATTTATTTGAAGCGATGCCGAGAAAATCTCAGCCTCGGTGCCGCACCCGACTTTTTCTTGAAGCACGGACCAGTTTTTTTCGTTTGGAACCCGCGGCGGCGCTTCCTACACTGGCGCGCATTCCACGGCTGCCGCCTGCAGCCTCTACCCGAGACACGCCCGCCATGACCGACAGCCTCCTCGTCCAGCGCGACGGCCCCATCACCACGGTCACGCTGAACAGCCCGGACAAGATGAACGCGATGAACCTCGCGATGTGGCAGGGCTTGGGCGACCTGTTCGCGCAGTTCGATGCCGACGACAGCCTGCGCTGCGTGGTGCTGCGCGGCGCCGGCGACCGGGCCTTCTCGGCCGGGGCCGACATCGAGGAGTTTCCCCGCACCCGGCTGAACAAGCAGCAGGCGCGCGCCTTCGGCCAGGTCACGCACCGGGCCATGCAGGCCGTCTCGGGCAGCCGGCACCCGACGCTGGCCGCGATCCAGGGCGCCTGCGTCGGCGGCGGGCTGGAGCTGGCCTCGGTCTGCGACATGCGCATCTGCGGCACGTCGAGCCGCTTCGGTGCGCCGATCAACCGGCTGGGCCTGGTGATGTCGTACGGCGAACTGGGTGGCCTGGTGGCGCTGGCCGGCCGCGCCGTGGCGCTCGAGATCGTGCTGGAGGGCCGCGTGTTCGGCGCCGCCGAGGCGCTGCAGAAGGGCCTGGTGAACCGCGTGGTGGACGATGCCGCGGTGCTCGAAGAGGCCTACGCCGCCGCGCGCCGCATCGCCCAGGGCGCGCCGCTGGTGGCCCGCTGGCACAAGCGCTTCGTGCAGCGGCTGGCCGACACCCGGCCGCTGACCGAGGCCGAGCTCGACGAGGCCTACGACTGCTTCGACACCGAAGACTTCCGCATCGGCTACCAGGCCTTTCTCGCCAAGGAGCGGGCAGCCTTCGTCGGCCGCTGAGCGCCGGCCCGTCGCGTATTCCACCCCCAGCAGGATCTTCCATGACGCTCCCCACGCTTCCTCTTTCGCGCCTGCGGGTGCTCGACGTCAGCCAGATCATGGCCGGCCCCTTCTGCTGCATGCTGCTGGGCGACATGGGCGCCGATGTGATCAAGGTCGAGGCGCCGGGCGTGGGCGACCAGACCCGCCATTCGATGGGTTTCAGCCTGAAGGGCCAGGACAGCGGGGGTTTCATCGCGCTCAACCGCAACAAGCGCAGCGTGGAGATCGACCTGAAGAACCCGCAAGGCCTGGCCGCGTTCTACGAACTGGTGCGCCAGGCCGACGTGCTGGTGGAGAACAACCGGCCCGGCGTCGCGGCACGGCTGAAGATCGACTTCGACACGCTGCACGCGATCAACCCGCGCCTGGTCGTCGCCAGTATCTCGGGCTTCGGGCAGACCGGCCCGTGGTCGCGCCGCCCGGGCCTCGACCTGATCGCGCAGGCGATGAGCGGCGTGATGAGCGTGATGGGTGAGCCCGGCGCTGCGCCGGTCAAGGCCAGCGTGCCGGTGGCCGACCTGGGTGCCGGGCTGTTCGCGACCTATGCGATCCTGAGCGCGGTGATCGGCCGCGACCAGACGGGCAAGGGCCAGTACATCGATGCCTCGCTGTTCGAGACGGCGATCGGCCTGTCGATCTGGGAGACGGCCGAGTTCTGGGGCACGGGCAAGGTGCCGGTGCCGCTGGGCAGCGCGAACCGCATGAGCGCGCCCTACCAGGCAGTGAAGGCGGCCGACCGCTACATGGTGATCGGCGCGGCCAACCCCAAGCTGTGGACGGCCCTGTGCGCGGTGATCGACCGCCCGGATCTGACGGCCGACCCGCGTTTTGCCGACAACGCCGGGCGCATCTGCAACCGCGCCGAGCTGATCCCGCTGCTGGAGGCCGAGTTCGCCCGCCGCCCGGCCGACGCTTGGGTCGAGGCGCTGCTGGCCGCGGGTGTGCCGGCCGCCCCCATCCTCGACTATGCGGAGGCGCTGGACAGCGAGCAGGCGCGTGCCCGCGACATGGTGATGCAGATCGACCACCCGGTCGAGGGGCCGATGCCCGCGCTGGGGTTTCCGGTCAAGCTCAGCGGCACGCCGCAGCAGGTGCGTTACCCGGCGCCCCTCCTGGGCCAGCACACGGCCGAGATCTTCCGCGAACTGGGCATGGACCCGGCGCGCTTCGAGGCGCTGAAGCAGGCCGGTGCCTTCGGTACCCCGGCAATGGCAGATGCCAGCCAGCCGGCTGCGGCCTGAAGGCTACTGGCTGTCAGCCACTTCCTGCCGCATCCACGCGAGGAACGCGCCGATGCGCGGGTCGTCCGCCCGGTCTTCGGGGTAGACGAAGAAATACCCGTGCTCCACCGGCAGGCTGATTTGCGGAAACAGCCGCACCAGCCGGCCCTCGGCCAAATCCCGTGCGACCCAGATGCGTTTGGCCAGCGCGACGCCGAGCCCGCCGATGGCCGCGTCGATCACCAGGTGGCTGGGCCAGAACGAAGGGCCGCGCGTGGTGTCCACGCCTGTCACGCCGGCGTGCTCCAGCCAGGCGGCCCAGTTCGGGTTGGTCACGTCGTCGTAGGTGCTGTCGTCGTGCAGCAGGGTCTGGCGGCGCAGGTCGTGCGGCTCGGCGATGGCGCCGCTCTGCACCAGCGACGGCGCACACACCGGAAACACCTCGACCGGCAGGCACAGCTCGGAGCGCAGCCCCGGGTACAGGCCGTGGCCGTAGCGCATCGCGAGGTCGACATCCTCGCGCGCGAAGTCGACCATGTGTTTCAGTGTCGAGACCTTCAGGTCGATCTCGGGGTGTTGCCGCATGAAGCCCTGCATGCGGGGGATCAGCCACTTCAGCGCGAAGGTCGGCGGCAGGTTCAGCTTCAGCGCCGGGATGCTGCGCTCGCGGTGCAACTGGTAGGTGGCGAACGCCAGCTGGCGGAACGCCTCCTGCACGCCCGGCAGGTAGGCCTTGCCGGCGGCCGTCAGCGACAGGGCCTTCGCGTCGCGCACGAACAGCGCGACACCCAGGTTCTCTTCGAGCGTCTTCACCTGGTGGCTGACGGCCGAAGGCGTGACGAACAGTTCTTCGGCCGCACGGGTGAAGCTCAGGCAGCGCGCCGCCACCTCGAAGGCGCGCAGCGGGTTGAGCGGCGGGAGCTGGCGTGCCATGCGGCGCCTCGGCGCGCGGGACCCGCGGACCTCAGGCCAGCAGACCCCGCCGGCCCAGGTCGCGCATCAGGGCCGTGAGGCCGTAGGTCCACGGCGGCACCCGGTCGGTGGTGTTGACGCGGTTTACCAGCTGGCCGAGCCGGGGTGTGGACACCGTGACGGTGTCGCCCACGACGTGGGTGAAACCCTGGCCCGGGCCGTGCCGGTCCTGCGTGGGTGCGAACATCGTGCCGAGGAACAGCACCAGTCCGTCGGGGTACTGGTGGTTCTTGCCGATGGCCTGGCCCGCCAAGTCGAGCGGATCGCGGCTGATCTGCGACAGGCTGCTGGCGCCGCGCATCGTGAAACCGTCTTCGCCGGTGACTTCCATCGCCAGGTCGCAGCGGCGCACGTCGTCGATGCCGAAGCGGGTGTCGAACAGGCGGATGAACGGACCGATCGCGCAGGACGCGTTGTTGTCCTTGGCCTTGCCCAGCAGCAGCGCGCTGCGGCCCTCGAAGTCGCGCAGGTTCACGTCGTTGCCCAGCGCGGCGCCCTTCACGCGGCCGCAGCTGTCGATGGCCAGCACGATCTCGGGCTCGGGGTTGTTCCAGGCGCTGCCGGGGTGGATGCCGACCTCGGCACCGGTGCCGACCGCGCTCAGCGGTTGCGACTTGGTGAAGATCTCGGCGTCCGGCCCGATACCGACCTCGAGGTATTGCGACCACACGCCCTGGGCCAGCAGCACCTCTTTCAGCTGGGCCGCTTCAGGCGAGCCGGGCTTGACCTGGCTCAGGTTGTCGCCGATCACACCCACCACCGCGTTGCGCACGGCCTCGGCCTTGCTCGCATCGCCGCGCGCCTGCTCCTCGATCACGCGTTCCAGCATCGACGCGACGAAGGTCACGCCGGCCGCCTTGATCGCCTGCAGATCGCAGGGTGCCAGCAGCCAGGGCAGGGAGGTGCGGCGCGCATCCCAGGCCGAATTGGCCAGCACCGCTGCGGTGTCGGCGATGCGTGTGCCGCCGTGTTCCCGCACCGCGGCCGCCGGGTCGTCATGTTCCAGCAGCTGGCTGCAGGTGGCGGCCAGGCGCGACAGGTCGTACACGCCGTCGGCGCGCACCTGAACCACGCTCGGGCCGACGCCCTCCTGCCAGACGCGGCCGATCAGCATGGCGTCTGCGTGGTCGGTGGGGAGAAGGGATGCGGTCTGAAGATGTTGCTGCATGCGGTTTGTCTCGTCTCGGGTTCAGGGGTGGATCACGGGTGGATCAGCGGTGGATCAGCGGTGGATCAGAGGGAGTCGGTGCCTGCGGCGGCGGCACCGGCTGCGGGGGCGGGCCTGCTCTTTCGGGCCTGGCCTGCAACCCACTTGCCGGCAAAGGCCTGCAGGTCGCCGATGCGCTTCAACAGGTCGGCACCGGCCGCGGTGACCACGTAGCCGTCGGGCCCATGCGTCAGCAGGCCGGCTTCGCGCAGTTCCTTGATGCGGGTGTTGAGCGTGTTCGGCGTGATGCCGCCCACGCTGTCCTGCAGCAGCCGGAAGGTCTGCGCGTGGCCGTCCTTCAACGCCCACAACACGCGCAGCGCGTAACGCGCCTCGAGCAGCGCGAGCAGCTGGAACACGGCCACATTCTCTTTGGAACTCATGCAGTGTTCTCCTCGGTTCCTGCGGTGTTGCACCGCCGTGCGCGCATGCGCGCCGGCGAGCGACGCACTATAGCGCAATCGAGGCGCTTGCTACTGGATTCATAGCATGCCGGTGTGCCGACCGGCTCCGCAGGACAAGGCGCGAATTCCCGCGTGGCTCAGGCGACCTCGGGCAGCTTGCGCTGCGAGGCATGCCAGCCCAGCAGCCGCTCCTCTGCGATCTCGATGCCCTTGAACAGCAACACGCCCAGCACGCAGAGCAAGGCCAGCGCGACGAAGACCGTGGGGGTGTCGAAGCCGCCCTGGGCGACCAGGATCACGTGGCCCAGGCCGGATTCGCCTGCGACGAACTCGCCGACGATGGTGCCGACCAGTGCGAACGATACGCCCACCTTCATGCCCGCGAACAGGCTGGGCAGCGCGTTCGGAAAACGGATCTTCCACAGCATCTTGGCGCGCGAGGCGTGGTTGACCCGGGCCATGTCCAGCATGTCGGGGTCGGTCGAACGCAGCCCGAGTACGCAGTCGATCAGGATCGGGAAGATCGCGATCAGCATGGCGATGGCGACCTTGGGCAACGCGCCCGTGCCCATCCAGATCACGAACAACGGCGCCAGTGCGACCTTGGGGACCGCGTTCAAGGCCACCAGCAGCGAATACAGCGTGCGGTCCAGGAACTTGGAATACACGATGCCGATGGCCGCCGCCACGCCCAGCACCACCGCGATGGCAAAGCCGTACAAGGTGGTGCGCAGGGTGTCCAGGCTCTGCAGCAGCAGATAGCCTGGCTGCGCAAAGAACTGCTGCACGATCTTCGACGGCGCAGGCAGCAGGAACTCGCGGATGCCCAGCGTGCGCACGCAGAGTTCCCAGATGAGCAGGATCGCCAGCAGCGTGAGCGTGGCCTGGCGGCTGCGCTCGGTCTGGGCCCAGAGGTTCTTCATGGGGTCTTGCCTCCGTAGGCGCCGAGTTCGCGGAAGGTTTCCCGGATGCGCGACACATAGTCGGCGAAGGGCCGCGTCTCGCGCACCTCCAGACCGCGTGGTCGTTCCAGCGTGATCGGCACGATGTCGGCGATGCGCCCCGGGCCGCGCGCCATCATCACGACGCGCCCACCCAGGTAGACGGCCTCGGTGATCGAGTGGGTGATGAATACCACGGTCTTGCCCGTGGCCAGCCAGGTGCGCTGCAGCTCGGCATTCAGCGCGTCGCGCGTGAAGGGGTCGAGCGCGCCGAAGGGTTCGTCCATCAGCAGCAGTTGCGGGTCGAGCAGCAACGCGCGGCAGATCGACACGCGCTGGCGCATGCCGCCCGACAGTTCGCGTGGAAACCGGTCCAGAAAGTCGGACAGCCCGAAGGTGGCCAGCAGTTCCAGTGCACGTTCGCGGTACTGGCGAGGGTCGAGGTCGTGGAACTCGGCGGTGACCAGCACATTGCCCAGGATGTCGCGCCATTCGAGCAGCAGATCGCGCTGGAACACCACCCCCATGTTGTCGGGGGGCGCGGTCACGCGCTGGCCGTCCAGGGCGAGCTTGCCGCCGGTGATGGGCTCCAGGCCGGCCATGCAGCGCATCAGCGTGCTCTTGCCGCAGCCGCTGGGGCCGACCACCGAGACGAACTCGCCGCGCTGGACCTGCAGATCGATGTCCTGCAGCGCCGTCAGCGCCTTGCGCCCGGAGCCGTAGACCTTGTGCAGGCCTTCGATCTCCAGGAACGCGGACACCCCGGTGGCTTCCTGCGGCTGCACTTCAGCCGGCGAGTAGCGCATTGGTGTAGTAGTCGGCGGGCTTGTGGCCCGGTTTGATCTGGCCGGCCTGCTCCATCGACTGGATGGCGGCGGCCCAGTCGCTGTCGGCCTGCCGGCCGATCGCCAGGCCCTTCGAGGTGGGGCTCTCGAAGAAGGCGCGGTAGGCGGTCAACTGGCCTTTCAGCACATCGGGGTCGAGCTTGGCGTTCGGGCGTTGCGCGATGATGGCCGCCACGGCTTCGTCGACATGGTTGTTGTAGATGTACTGCCAGGCGCGCACCTGCACGCGGGCCAGCTTGGCGATGGCGTCCTTCTTCTCGCCGATGGCCTTGGGTGTCGCCGCCAGGCCGTAGCTCGGGAAGCTGAGGCCGCTGTCTTCCATCAGCAAGGCCGATGCCTTGCGTGTCTTCAGGACCATGGGCTGGCCGAACGGTGCCTGCGACATGAAGCCGTCGCTGTTGCCGGAGGCATAGGTGGAGATCATGGCGCTGGGCGCCACCATGACCAGCTCGATGCTGCTTTTGGTCATGCCGTTGGCCTTGAGGAACGGCTCGATGAACGGGGCCCAGGGGCTGGTGGTGAAGCAGACGATCTTCTTGCCCTTCAGGTCCTTGGGGCTCTTCACGCCCTGGGCCTCGTCGACCATCACAGCCAGATCGCCGGTCCGTGCGAAGCCGGCAATGGACATCAGGTCCAGGCCGTTTTCCTTGGCCACCGCCATGGTGCCCAGCGCCACCTGGCCGACATCGACCTGGCCGGCCGCCAGCAGCTGCAGCGTGTTGATGGTTCCCGTGCCGTCCTGCACCTCGACGTCCAGGCCCTGTTCCTTGAACCAGCCCTTCTGCTGCGCCAGATGCATGGCGCCATGCATGCCCCACGGCGAGAAGTCGAGCCGCACGCGCAGCTTCTCGGCGGTCTGGGCCATCGCGCCGCGCGCGGCCATGGACAGAGCGGGCAAGGCAACCATGGCGGCGAGGCCTCGGGTCAGTTGGCGTCGTTTCATCGCGGTCCTTCAAAGAGGTGGAGTGGAAAGAAAAGGGTTCAGACGGTTCGCTGCGCGCGCAGTGCCCGGGTCTTGTCGGTGTCCGCGCGGCCTGTCAGCGGATCGACCACGGCCAGGTAGTGTTCGCGCACGAAGGCCGCTGTGAGCTTGTGGTCCCAGACATCGCGTTCGATCTCGGCCAGCGGACGTGCCAACGGATCACCGAAGCCGCCGCCACCAGGTTGTCGATGCGTCACGAGATCATCCCTTGCAATGCGCATGCCAACCTTGCTCGGCAACGCCGTGACCTGCTCGCCCTGCGCCAGTGCGTTCGAAGCGGCCTGGGCCGGCAGGCCTCCCTGCAGGCCGTAGGGCTGGAACTTCATGCGGTCGGCACGCAATTGCAGCAGCACGTCGTCGGCCAGCACCCGGTAGCTGCGCTGGATGCCGAGTCCGCCGCGGTAGCGGCCCGCGCCGCAGCTGTCGGGGACCAGCTCATAGGATTCGACACGCACCGGGTGCTGCGCTTCCATCGTTTCGACGGGCGTGTTCGACAGGTTCTGCGAGGCATTGGTGATGGCCTCGATGCCGTCCGCGCCGGGCCGCCCGCCCCAGGCGCCGCAGATCATGTCGACGATGATGTAGGGCGTGCCGTCGTCCCGCTTGCCCGACAGGCAGACCACCGTATTGCCGCCTTCGCCCGCGGCCGGAATGCGGTCTGGCACGACCTGGGCCAGCGCGCCCAGCATGGCGTCGAAGACGCGGTAGCCGGTCAGCGCGCGCGCGGCCACGGCCGCGGGTTCGGCGGGATTGAGCACCGAGCCCTCGGGCACATGGATGTCGATGCAGCGGAACACACCGGCGTTGTTGGGCACGTCGCCCTTCAGCGCACAGCGCACGCTCAGGTAGGTGCAGGACTGGGTGTAGGAGCGGGTCGAGTTGATGGCCGCGCGCACCTGCGGCGACGAGCCGGTGTAGTCGACGCTGACGCGGTCCGCATGCACCGTCAGCGCGACCCGGATCGGGATCGGCTCGGGCGACATGCCGTCGTCGTCGATGAAGTCCTCGAACACGAAGGTGCCCTTGGGCCAGTGCCGGATCTCCTCGCGCGTCAGGCGCTCGGCGTAGTCGAGCAGTTCGGCGAGGTACATGCGCGCGTCCTCGCGGCCATAACGGTCGAACAGGGCGCCGAGTTCGCGCACGCCGACCTGCGAGGCCGCGTACTGCGCGCGCAGATCGCCCAGCACACGGTCGGGCAGGCGCACGTTCTGCGCGATCACGCGCTCCATCGTGTCGTTGACCCGGCCGGCCTCGTACAGCTTCACGACCGGGATGCGCAGGCCTTCCTGGTAGATCTCGGTGGAGTCGCTGGCGTTCGAGCCGGGCACGCGCCCGCCCATGTCGGTGTGGTGGCAGATCACCACGCAGAAGCCCTCCAGTTCGGCCTGGTAGAAGAATGGCACGAACATGAAGATGTCGGGCAGATGCATGCCGCCCTGGTAGGGGTCGTTGAGGATCACCGCGTCGCCCGGCGCCAGCTTGTCGCCGTAACGCTTGCGCACCTCGGCCATGGCCTCGGGAATGGCGCCCAGGTGCAGCGCGATGGTCTTGGCCTGCGCGAGCATCTGGCCATGGCGGTCGCAGATCGCGGCCGAGTAGTCCATCACGTCCTTGACGATCTCGGAGCGTGCCGTGCGCAGCACGGTGTAGGCGACTTCGTCGACGATCGCATCCATGGCGTTCTTGACGACGGCGAAGGTGATGGGGTCGATGGTGGGCATGCGGCTCTCGCGCGAAGTAGGGGTGTTTACGGAAGCACCTTCGCCTCCGGCTGCGGTGCGAGCTTGCTTGGGGCGGCCCGGCGCGGCGCTCATGCAGCCGGGTCCTGCAGGTCGATGACGATGTTGCCGATCGGGTCCGCGTACACGCTGCAGCCCTGCGGCACGACGATGGTGGTGTCGTAGGACTCGATGACCAGCGGCCCTTGCTGCACCTGGCTTGTGATCTTGGAGCGCGGCATCACGCGCGTGGGACGCGGCGCCTCGCCGGGCGCGAAGCTGACGTCGCGCATGCCTTCCAGGCCCTGCAGGGCGGTGGCGTCGACGCGGCATTGCGCGAAGTCCAGCCGGTGCACGCTGCGGCCGCGTGCGCTGACGCGCAGGTTCACCAGTTCCAGCGCTTCGTCGCTGCTGTAGCCGAAGGTGGCGAGGTACATCGCATTGAAATCGTCGGCCAGGCGTGCCAGCGCGGCCGCATCGAGCCGGCCGGTGCCAAGGGGCACGGTCAGCTCGGAGCTCTGGCCCAGGTAACGCACGTCGGCCAGGTATTCCACGCTGGCGGTATCGGTGCTGTAGCCCTCTGCGGCCAGCACCGTCAGACCCTGGTCGCCCAGCGCGGCGGCGATCGGCTGCAGCTTGGCCGGGTTGCAGTCGGCCAGCGGGCGCAACACGGCCTTGACGAAGTTGTGTTCGGCGTCCGCGGACAGCATGCCGGCCGAGCAGAACACGCCGGCCATGATGGGGGCGATCACCCGGCGGATGCCCAGCAGCCGCGCCACGGCCACGGCGTGCAGCGGGCCGCCGCCACCGAAGGCGATCATCGACATGTCGCGCGGATCGCGCCCGCGTTCCACCGTCACCGCGCGGATGGCACGGGCCATGTTGACGTTGGCCAGCTGGCGGATGCCATGGGCGGCTGCAAGCACGTCCAACCCGAGCGGCTTGCCGATGTGGTGCGCGATGGCCGCGTGCGACAGCGCTGGCGAGACGCCGAGGCTGCCGCCGGCCAGCGCCTGCGGGTTCAGGTAGCCGAGCACCATGTTGGCGTCGGTGACCGTGGGGCGGTCGTTGCCCTTGCCGTAGCAGGCAGGCCCGGGGCTGGCACCTGCCGATTCCGGGCCCACGCACAACAGGCCGCCGGCGTCCATCCAGGCGATCGATCCGCCGCCGGCACCCACCTCGGCGATGTCGATGGCCGGCACCTTGAGCACGTAGCCGCCGCCCTTGACGAAGCGGCTGGGTGCGCTGATGCCATCGCGGAACTCGTACTCGTTGGTCAGCGAGGGTTGGCCGCCCATGACGATCGAGGCCTTGGCGGTGGTGCCGCCCATGTCGAAGACGATGAGGTCCTGGTTGCCGCCCAACTGGCCGATCTGTGCCGCGCCGGCCACGCCGCCAGCCGGGCCCGATGCGACCGCGAACACCGGCTTCTCGGTGGCCGAGGCGATGCCCATCATGCCGCCGTTGGAGGCCATCACCTGCAGCGAGGCGCGCACGCCCATCGATTCCAGATCCTTGCGCAGCCGCGCCAGGTAACTGCGCATGGCCGGCAGGATGTAGGCGTTGACCACCGTGGTGCTGGTGCGCTCGTATTCCTTGATCTCGGGCAGCACTTCGCACGAGACGCTCAGCAGCACGTCGGGGAAGTGCTTGCTCAGTGCGGCCTTGGCCTGCAGTTCGTGCCGGGGGTTGATGTAGCTGTTGAGGAAGCAGATGGCCAGCGAGGTCACGCCTTCTTCCACCAGTGCGCCGGCTTCGGCGAGCAGATGTTCGACGTCGAGCGCGGTGACGACCGCGCCATGCGCGTCCATCCGTTCGCGGATGCCACGGCGCCAGCGCCGCGTGACCAGGGGCTCGGGCTTCTTCCAGGTCAGGTCGAACATCGTGGGGGTGCGGATGCGGCCGATCTCCAGCACGTCGCGAAACCCCATCGTCGTGAGCAGCCCGGTCTTGGCGCCGACCTTCTGCAGGATGGTGTTGGACGCGGTCGTCGTGCCGTGCACGATCTCCGTGATGTCGCCCGCCGAGATGCCGGCCTGTTCGATCAGCGCCGACAGGCCACCGACGATGGCCTTGCCCAGATCCTCCGGCGTGGTGGAGGTCTTGTTGACGAACATGCGGCCGTCCGGCAGCGCCAGGACGATGTCCGTGAACGTGCCACCGATGTCGCAGCCCACGCGCACACCCTTGTTTGCCATCGCCGTACTGTCCATCCGCGACTCCGATCCATCGTTGCGTTCTGTCCTGCACCAGCGTTCACTTAACTAACCATCTGGTACTATTAAATTGGAATATATAGTTTCGAGAAGGGCGGTGTCAATCGCCTGATGAATTATTTTTCCGAAGGCTGCGCGACATCGGACTTGTAAACTCCACGCGCGCAACGCCGTTGCAGGAGACCAGAGATTTCATGAGTTCCACACCCACGGCCGTCCGCAAGCCGCGTCCACGCAACGCCGTCACGACACGCGAGCACATCCTCAAGTTCGCCAGCCGCGAGTTCGCGGCCCACGGTTATGACGGTGCCCGCATCGATGCGATCGTGGCGCGCTGCAAGATCAGCAAGAACCTGATCTACCACTACTTCAGCAGCAAGGAAGCCTTGTTCGTCGAGGTCATGGAGCGCGCGTACGGCGCCATGCGCGAACGCCAGAACGAGCTGGCGCTGACGGGTGAAGACCCGGTGCGCGACATGCGTGCGCTGGTCGAGAAGACGGTGCAGCACTTCATGGACCAGCCCGAGTTCCTGCAACTGCTGTCCACCGAGAACCTGCACAAGGCCGTGCACATCCGCAAGTCGAAGACGATCGCGGCGATGTTCAATCCGCTGCGCATTGCGCTGTCGTCCATCCTGGCGGTGGGCAAGGCGCAGGGCGTTTTCCGCAGCGATGCCGACTGGGTCGACCTCTACGTCTCGATCTCGGGGCTGGGGTCCTACTTCATCACGAACCGCTACACGCTGTCGTACGTGCTGGACGTGGATCTTCAAGAGAAATCGCGGCGCGACGCCCGGCTCAAGCATGTGGCCGACATGGTGATCAGCTACCTGTGCGACCGCAGCGGCGAGCCGCCGCGCTGAGCTAAGAGGCCTGGTAGATCTTCTGCAGCAGGCGGATCAGCGTCTTGCGCTCGCGCTCGGTCAAGTTGGCCGTGGCATCGAACTCGAGCTGCTCCGCAGTCTTCTCGGCCTTGCGCATCAGCGCTTCGCCATTGGCCGTGAGGTACAGGCCCATGGCCCGGCGGTCCAGCGGGTGCGGCGCGCGTGAGATCAGGCCGCGTTTTTCCAGTCCGTTGACCATGCCGACCAGGTTGGGCGGCAGGATGTTGAGTGCCCCGCAGAGCTGGCGCGAGGTCAGCCCGGGGTTGTGCATGATCAGCGACAGCACCGAGAAGTCGACCGGCCGCAGGTCGTAGGCCGCCATGCGCGGCAGGAACTGGCCGATGATCGACAACGAGGCCCGGCGGGCGTTGTAGCCGACCAGCGATTCGAGGTAACGGGTGTCGACGGTCTCGATATGAGGCGGGGCGGCAGGCACGGGCATCGCGGCATTTTGCCAGCGTGCCCGCCGGGTCCTCACGTCACTGGCAGCTGAAGCTGTCGGCGCTCTCCAGGCTGCCCGAGCCCTTGTACTTGGCGACCTTGGGGTAGGGGCACAGCGGCCGGGTGCGGGTGGCCGACCAGCTGGCCGGCACGTCGGCATTGACGGCGGCGGCATTGCCGGCACCACGGGCGCTGGCCACTACGCTGTCGGGCGCCTGGCCTTGTTCGACCCAGTTGACCAGCGGCGTCAGCATGTCGAACTGGTCGGTGGTCGGGCCGCCGGAGCAGTGGTTCATGCCGGGCACGCGGTAGTAGCGCGCGAAGTTGCCGGCGTCGCCGCCGTGCGTGGCGCGCAGCGCGTCGTACCAGGTCGTCGTGTCGTCGCTGGAGAAGATCGGGTCGCTGGTGCCGTGGTAGACCATCACCTTGGCGCCGCGGTCCTTCAGCGTCGTCAGGTTGCTGGCGTTGGGCGGGGTCATGAACGCGAGCGCGTTCTCGGTGTAGAGCGTGCTCGTCGCGTTGATCTTGGCCAGCATCGTGTCGATGTTGCCGGTCAGCGTGAAGTTCGGCCCGTTGAAGGTGGCCGGGCTTTCCGGTGGCACCTGCCAGATGACCCCGACGGCGCCCGAGTCGAGGTTCAGCGAGTTGCTGAACTTCCAGCTGGACCAGCCGGTGGTGCCCAGGCCGGCGTCGTACGGGAAGCTCGAATAGAACTTCGTGCCGGCGCTGTTGGTCGCGCCGGTGAAGAGCTGCGCGATCGAGGTCTTCTGCGCGGCGCTCAGGCAGCTGCCGTTGCGCGCGCCGGTGCAGGTGGGCACGTCGCGGTCGAGGTTGAACGCCGCCTGGCAGGCGCCGGTGTCCTGCACCAGGCCGTCGGTCGCGCCGTCGAGCGCATCGCACTTGGACAGCACGGCGTTCGAGACCAGCGTGCGTTCGGCGACGGTGAAGCCGGTGCCCAGATCGCCCGGCGTGGTGGCGAGCGCGTTGTACTTCTGCGCGCCGGCGATGTTGGCGATGGCCGCCAGCGGCAGGCGAAAGCCCGGGTCGCCGATCAGGTAGCCGTCGTACTGCTCGGCATAGCGCGAGGCCGCCACCATCGTGTGGCGCCCGCCGTTGGAGCAGCCGCCGATGTAGGAGCGGTCGGGGCCCTTGCCGTAGGCGGTCTGGATGGCGCTCTTGGCCATCGGCGTGAGTTTGCCCACGGCCTGGTAGCCGTAGTCGAGCCGCGCCTGCGGATCGATGCCGAAGAACGGACCTTGCGAGGCGGCGTGGCCGGCGTCCGAGCTCAGCACCGCGAAGCCCATGTTCAAGGCGTTGTTCAGCCCGCCGCCGCCGTTGATGGCGCCGGTGGCCGTGCCCACGCTGCCGTCGATGCCGCCGTTGGCCTGGTAGAAGAAGCGTCCGTTCCAGTCCTTGGGCAGGCGCATCTCGAAGCCGATGGCGTAGTTGACGCCGTCGACCGGGCCGACGCGGTCGAACATGCGGCCGGTGACGCGGCAATGCTCGATCACCGGCTTGCCGGCGACTGTCAGCGTACCCGCGGCGATGCTGGTCGCCCCCGTGATCGTGGTGTTGGCAAAGGCGATCTTGCCAGCGAGGTCGGTACACGAGAGCAGGGTGGCGGGCTTGGCCGCCGCGAGTTGCGGCAGATCGTCGTCGCCGCCGCAGCCGGCCAGCAGCACGGCAGGAATCGCCGAGGCCAGGGCAAGCCTGGACCAGGAGCGGGGTAAGGGTTGTCGCATGTTGTCTCCTCTTGTGATGTCCCCGGAATGCTTGTGGCATCGCCCTCGTGGTCTGGGGCGTCTGCGCCGTGGGGACGGCCGGCGTGAACGGTGGCGCACGCGCACCGGCGTACCAGTGCGCGTTGGGCGGGCTACGACTCTGCGGTGAAGCCGATCTTCTTGATCAACGGACCCCAGCGCTCGTATTCGCTCTTCTGCGACTTCGCCATGTCTTCCGCGCTCGAGCCTTGCGCGATCAGGCCGACCAGCGCCAGGCTGTCGAGCACCGACTTGTCGCGCAGCGCGTTGTTGATCGCGGCATTGGCGGCGGCCAGCACCGGCGCAGGTGTCCTGGCCGGTGCGTAGAAACCGAACCATTCTTCCGCCGTCAGTTCAGGAAAGCCCTGTTCGGCGAAGGTCGGCACATCGGGCAGGTAGGGCGAGCGCTGCTGGCCCGAGGTGGCCAGCACACGCACCTTGCCCGACTTGATGTGGGGAAGGTAGTCGCCGCTCGGCGTGACCATCGACGCGAGCTGGCCGCCGACCAGGTCGTTCACGCCGGGCAGCGAGCCGCGGAACGGGATGTGCTTCAACTCGACGCCGCTGCTGATGCCGAGCAGCGCGCCGATGAAGTGGGGCGTGGAGCCGGCGCCGGGCGAGCCGTAGCTCGCCTCCTTGGGGTTGGCCTTGGCCCAGGCCAGGTAGTCCTTCACCGTCTTCACGTTGGCCGGCACCATCGGGCCGACCGCCAGGCCGTGGTACATCACGGCGCCGATCGACACGGGTGCGAAGTCGGCCTGCGTGTAGTTCATCTTGCTGTAGATGTGCGGGTAGTTGGCCAGCGCCGACACCTGGGCCAGCGCGAGTACCGAGCCGTCGGCCGGCGAGGCCTTCAGCGATTCCAGCGCGATGCGGCCGCCGGCGCCGGGCTTGTTCTCGACGATTGCGCCGTTCTTCGTGTAGGGTGTGCCGGCCAGCTTCTCGCCGACCCGGCGCGCGACGGTGTCGCCCGAGCTGCCGGCCGGGAAGCCGTAGAAGATCTTGACCTGGTCGATCGCCTGCGCGAACACCTGCAGCGGCGACAGCGTGGCGACGGCAGCGGCGCTGCCAAGGGTGTGGATGAAGTGGCGGCGTGTGGTCATGGTTGTCTCCTTGGGTTCTTGGAACGGATGCAGGCCGGGGGCTCAGCGCGGTGCCATGCGCAGGGCTCCATCGAGGCGGATCACTTCGCCATTCAGATGGCCGTTGGTGACGATGTGGCAGGCCAGCTCGGCAAACTCCTCGGGCTTGCCCAACCGTGGCGGGAACGGGATCGACGCGGCCAGCGAGGCCTGCACCGGCTCGGGCAGGGTTTGCATCAGCGGGGTCGAGAACAGGCCCGGTGCGATGGTGCAGACGCGGATGCCGTGCCGTGCCAGGTCGCGCGCCATCGGCAGCGTCATGCCGACCAGGCCGCCCTTGGAGGCGCTGTACGCCTGCTGGCCGACCTGGCCGTCGTAGGCCGCCACCGAGGCGGTGAACAGCATCACGCCGCGTTCGCCGCCGGGCAGCGGATCGAGCCTGGCGCAGGCGGCGGCGAACAGCCGGCTGATGTTGTAGGTGCCGATCAGGTTGATGCCGACCACGCGGGCGAAGTCGTCGAGCGGGGCGGGGTTGCCGTCCTTGCCAACGATGCGCTTGGCCGTGCCGATGCCGGCCACGTTCATCAGCATGCGGGCGGGCCCCTGGGCGGCCGCGGCCCGGGCGATGGCGGCGTTCACGCTGTCGGTCTGCGTGATGTCGCAGGCGCAAGCGATGGCGCGGTCGGCGCCGATGTCGGCCGCGACCTTCTCGGCCAGCGCCAGGTTCACGTCGAGCAGCGCGACCCTGGCGCCGCGTTGTGCCAGCAGGCGGGCGGTTGCCTCGCCCAGGCCGGATGCGCCGCCGGTGACGAGCGCGCTGTGTCCTTGCAGATCCATCGGTTCTCCTCCTGTGCTCTCAAGTCGTGGGCTTGATCACGAACGGCACCGTTTCCTGGTGCAGCGCCTGGACCAGCGCGTCGCGGTGCTTCAGCACGGCGCGCTGGTTGATCGAGCCCTTGTCGGTGATCTCGCCCTTGTCGATCGATGGCGGATCGGTCATCAGCAGCGCGCGCGCGATGCGCGTGGCGCTGCCCGTGGCGCTGGCAGCCAGCGTGTTGACGATCTGCTGGAATTTGGCCTGTACCGGCGCGCTCTGCAGCACCTGCTGCAGGCTGGCATCCGGGCCCAGGCCGCTCAGGGCGCGGCAGGCCGGCGTGGTGAAGACCAGCGCGCCGACTTCCTTCAGGTTGATGCCGGTGAGCACCGCATCCTGGATGTAGGGGGCACCGGCCTGGATGATCCTGGCGCGCAGCGGCCCGACGTTGACGAAGGTGCCGGTGGCCAGCTTGAAGTCTTCGGCAATGCGGCCATCGAAACGCAGGCCCTTGTGTGGGTCGTCCGGGTCGATCCACTTCACCGCATCGCCGGTGCAGAAGAAGCCTTCTTCGTCGAAGGCCTCGGCCGTGGCTTCGGGCGATCGCCAGTAGCCGGGCGTGACGTTGGGGCCCTTGTAGCGGCCTTCGGTCTTGCCGTCGGCGGGCACCAGCTTGAGCGTGAGGCCCGGCGTGGGGATGCCCAGGTCGCCGGTGGTCACGCGCGGCCCGGTGATGAAGAGCGCGAACGGCGACGATTCGGTCATGCCGAGGCCCGTGCCCATGACGATGCGCTCGCCGATCTCGGCCTCCTGCACCTGGTGCAGCTGGTCCCACACGGCCTGCGACAACGAGGCGCCGGCATAGAAGAACAAACGCACCCGCGACAGCAGGTTGCGCCGCAGCACCGCATCGGTCGCCATCGCCTGCGCGATCTGCTCGAAGCCGGTCGGCACGTTGAAGTAGATGGTGGGCGCGATCTCGCGCAGGTTGCGCAGCGTCTCGCCGATGCCGGCGGGCGTGGGTTTGCCTTCGTCGATGTAGAGCGTGCCGCCGTTGTAGAGCGTGAGGCCGACGTTGTGGTTGCCGCCGAAGGTGTGGTTCCACGGCAGCCAGTCGATCAGCACCGGCGGCACATCGGCCAGCGCCGGAATCGACTGCAGCATCTGCTGCTGGTTGGCGCACCACATGCGGTGCGTGTTGATGACGGCCTTCGGGTTCTTGGTCGAGCCCGAGGTGAACAGGAACTTGGTGATCGTGTCCGGGCCGGTGGCACGCATCGCGTCGTCGACGCGCGTGCCGGGCACGGTGGCCGTCAGCATGTCGAAGGCAGTCGTGGCCCGGCCCGGAATGCTGCCGGTCTGGAGCACGACCTCGACCGCCGGATCCACCGTGGCCAGCACCGCCCGGGCGTAGCGCGCGCCGTCGCTGGCGAACACCAGGCCCGGCGTGAGGGTGGCCAGCACGTGGCGCAGCTTGTCGAAGTCCTGGCTGATCGTGGAATAGGCCGGCGACACCGAACAGAACGGAATACCGGCATAGACGCAGCCCAGCGCGATCAGCGCGTGGGCGATGTCGTTCTCGCTCAGGATCGCCACCGGGCGCTCGGCGTCGAGGCCGCGTGCCAGCAGGGCCTCGCCGATGGCGCGCGCATCGGCCAGCGCATGCGCATACGACACGTGCCGCCAGTCGCCGGTAGTGCCATCGGCCAGGCGCTCGCGCTGCGCGATGAACGTGCGGTCGGGTGTCACCTCGGCCCAGTGCAGCAGCCGGTCGGTCATGCGTTGCGGATAGGAGCCGAGCGGCTGTTCGGCCTCCAGGTACTGGCTGCCACTGGCGCCGTCGCGCAGCACGACGCGCGTCACGCCGAACGTGAGCGGGCGGTAGCGTGGCGCGGCGGTGGGCATGTTTGTCTCCTGCATGGCGTCTGGGGCTCAGTCTTGCTTCTTGACTTTGGCGGCTTTGCCGTCGAGAAAGGCGCGCACACGCTGTTTGGCTTCGGGCGCGCTCTGCGCAATGGCGGCCATCAGCGCTTCGGTCATGTAGCCCTGGTCGGCCGGCTGCTCGGCGATGCGCGGCAGCGCGTGCATCAGCGCGTAGTTGGTGAGCGGTGCGTTCTGCGCGATGCGCGTGGCCAGCTCCAGTGCCTTGGCAAGGGCCTCGCCTTGCGGCACCAGGTACTGCGCGAAGCCGACACGTTCGCCATCGACGGCGTTGTAGACCCGGCCGGTGAACATCATGTCGGCCATGCGGGCCGCGCCGATCAGCCGCGGGATGCGCACCGAGCCACCGCCGCCGACGAAGATGCCGCGCGAGCCTTCGGGCAGGGCATAGAAGGCCGTGGCGTCGGCCACGCGCACGTGGCAGGCGCTCGCCAGCTCGAGCCCGCCGCCGACCACCGCGCCATGCAGCGCCGCGACGACCGGCACAGGGCCGAACTGCACGCGTTCGAGCGCCGCATGCCACATGCGCGAATGGTGCACGCCCTGGCCTGCATCGCGCTCCTGCAGCTCGCCCAGGTCGAGGCCGGCACAGAAGTGGTCGCCCTCGCCATGCAGCACGGCGGCGCGCACAGTCGACGGCAGGCCGTCGAAGGTGTTGCGCAGCGCCAGCACCAGCGCATCGCTCAGTGCGTTGCGTTTGGCGGGGCGGGCCAGGCGGACCACGGCGATCTCTTGTTGCTCGCCTTGAAAGTCCAGTTCGATATCGTTGCTGCGCATGCTTCAGGTTCCTTGGGTGTTGCGAATTATGGTTATCAAATATAATCAATTCAAGCGCTGTCTGCTGTGATTTCTCGGGGTTTTCCCTAGGGTTGATCCGCTCGATCGGGCCAGCATCCAGCGCACACTGCCCCCCACTGCAAGGAGACGCCATGGACGCACAGAATCTGGTTGCGATCGACATCCACACCCACGCCGAGGTCAGCTGCTGGAACCCGTTCGACAGCTACGGCGAAGAGTACGACCGCGCCGCCGACAAGTACTTTCGCAACAGCCGGCGCCCGACCATCGCCGAGACCATCGCCTACTACCGCGAGCGCAAGCTGGGCCTGGTGATGTTCACCGTCGACAGCGAGTCGAAGCTGGGCCGCCGCCGCATCCCCAACGAGGAGATCGCCGAGGCCGCCAACCAGAACAGCGACATGATGATGTGCTTCGCCAGCATCGACCCGCACAAGGGCAAGATGGGCGCGCGCGAGGCCGAGCGCCTGATCCGCGAGCACAACGTGAAGGGTTTCAAGTTCCACCCCACGGTGCAGGGCTACCACCCGTACGACCGCATGGCCTGGCCGATCTACGAGGTGATCGCCGAACACAAGATGCCGGCGATCTTCCACACCGGGCACAGCGGCATCGGCAGCGGCATGCGCTGCGGCGGCGGCCTGCGGCTGGAGTACAGCAACCCGATGCACCTGGACGACGTGGCCATCGACTTTCCCGACATGCAGATCGTCATGGCGCACCCGAGCTTTCCGTGGCAGGACGAGGCGCTGTCGGTCGCCACGCACAAACCCAACGTCTGGATCGACCTGTCAGGCTGGAGCCCAAAGTACTTTCCGAAGCAGCTGGTGCAGTACGCCAACACCCTGCTGAAAGACCGCGTGCTGTTCGGCTCCGACTACCCGCTGATCACGCCGGACCGCTGGATGAAGGACTTCGAGGAAGCCGGGTTCAAGGCGGAGGTGATGCCTGGGATCTTGAAGGGGAATGCGATGCGGTTGCTGGGGTTGGATGGGGCGGCTTGAGGTGGGCGAAGGGTGAGCGGGAGTTGGCTTCTGAAATGCGAGTGGAACTGCGCGCTAGTGGTGATTGGCTGCAGTACTTCCGCGTCGCGGGCTATTCCATCGGTCATGCGACTCGGCAGCTCGAGTAAAGACGCTGTACTGCACACGCAAATGCAACTGCGAATCTACCTAAGGCCCGAAATCCAATGGGATTTCTTCAGTGATCTTTTCATGTTCATCGTAACGCGTAAAAAAAACACGTATCTTTGACTCTTTCTCAAGTTGAAGAATTTCGCATCTAGCTAATTCTTTTTTTGAGAAATTTTTGCACTTTGCTGATTTGTTATACGATAAAAATCCTTCAATGCATTTATTAGCTGCCATGCTTCTTTTCCAGTTTTCTAATGCTTGATCATTGGAAAGATAAAAAAAATACGCAATTCCAATTTTTTTGAATTTATTTAAGTTTATTTTTCGAGAAATTTTTAAACTTTCGCAAGTATTATCTGGGCAGTACTCAATTGTTTGAAATCGAGAGGAAAAATTAATTTTAAACTCAATTTCTTGTGGCAGAGTACAGTTTTCTGGCAACGTAATGATCGATCCAGCTACCGGCATTAAGGCTCCAGATAGAGCTAACGCCATAACACTATTTTTCAATAATTTTGACTGGAATTTCATAATTTGGTGGCGATCCAATGGGTGGGACGCCGTTCCCTGGTTCGAGTTGAAGGTGCCAATGGTTGCGATTTTTATTGCTTGGAAATATTTCACACTGACCCGCATTAAATCCACATGCAGCTGCGCAATAGCCCATATCGTTTTTGTTAACAGGATTTGAGGTGGAAATATCTACAGCCTCCCCTTTTGAATGATGACTTGCCTTGCTGTGCCCTGTGGTTTCTGCACCACCTGTAACTAAGAGGTCTAAATTTAAATTACTGCTTGCTCCCATAAGGCAAGTTTCCAAGCAACTAAGATTATCTGATGTTTGCCCATCAACTGGAACCGTTTTAGGTGCTGGTTTGTTGTATCTTATGAGCCCAAGGGGATCGACTCCAGATAGTGGGTCTGATTTGACGTAGCCAAATTTATTATTGCCATCTATTAGCCCAATTGGGTCTTTGGTTATATATCTTCCCTGCTTAGGGTCGTAATATCGATGCAGGTTGTAGTGCAACTCTGATTCTTCATCCCAATATTGCCCTTGGAATCGAATGTCGTTATTTGTTTTGCCGTCTTGACTTATTGGCGTCGCCTCGCCGAACGCTTTGTATTCCGCTTTCCAAGCTAATTTGCCGTTTTCATTGGTCAACTCCATCGGCGTCCCCAGATGGTCACACTGAAACCAGTGAATTTCCTTCTTCTGGTTTTTCCCGTGCTTTTGGCTAATGCGCAACATCGGTACAAACGAGTTGGGTTCGTTCACGTAGTGAATTAGCCCGTTCACGTTGCGCTCGTACGCCAGCGTGTCGCCCTCCCATCCATACAGCGTAGTACCCAGTCCGCGCTCAGCCGCTAGCTTGGCCAGTTCCGCCGCCTGCCAACCTGGGCCGTTGCGGCTATTGGTGTAGACAATCGCTTGGCTGTGTTTGCCGATTCTTCGGCCCAGCGGGTCGTAGTAGTAGTGCACCTGGATGTCGCCATCCCGGCTGAAGCTGCGCAACCGGTTGAATCCGTCCCACACCAGCGACTGTCGTTTGCCGCTGGCTTGGTCATCGATCTGCGTCACGTTGCCGCGCCGGTCGTGCACGAAAGCGGTGTGGCCGCTATGGCGTAGCAGGTTGTCGAGCAGCGCGGGTGCTGGGGTTTGGGACTGCGTATTGGTTTGCGTGGGATACGTTTCTGCGCCAATGCCTTTTGCGCTGGTGTCCGATGTCGTTTTGAGTGTCGATGTCAGCAAGTTGCCCGCTGGATCGAACGCGAACAGTTCCGTGCCGAGGCTGCTGCTGGCTTCGATCAGCCGGCTGGCCGGGTCGTACCGGTAGCTGAGTGTTCCCCTTCGGCTGTCTTCGATCACTTCAAGTTGGCCGGCGGCATCGTACTGGTAGGCGCGCTGGATATGCAGGTGGGATGCGGCGGTCGTGGACGAGACGACCGTTGTGGAGGTTTCGTCCTGCTCCTTGCCAGCCCGCAAACTCTGATATTGGAGTCTTCCTGCTGCGTCGTAGGCGCTGCTTTGCGTCAAGCCATTGCCTTGGATGCGCAGTTTTTCGCGATGCAACTCGTCGCGCTCGAAACCCACCAGTTCCTGCCCGTCGAGCATCAATCCGTGTACGTGGCCGGATCCGTAGGTGAGCCACTGCATCTGGTAGCCGTCCGGTCGGGTGGTGGCCACTCGGTTGTCCAGCACGTCGTACGTGTGCTCCCACACGCTGTCGACAGCTTGGTCGGTGAAACTGTAGTGGTGGTGTTCGCGAACCAGATTGCCCACCGGATCGTAAAACCATTGCAGCCGGCTGGCGTCGTTGCTGGCGGCGGTCATGCGACCCGCTGCATCGTACTGAAAGCTTTCGGTCTGCTTGCTGCCGGCGACCGGCTGCCATGGGTTGCCGGAACCAGCGATGCGTTCGTACTGTTCAGCCTCACGGCGCAACAACCTGCCCAGCGGGTCGTACTCGAAACGGGTGAGGAGATCGGCGGTGTGCTGGGTGACGGTGCGGCCGTGGGCTTGCGCTGGGGCGGTGTGCTGGTAACGGGTGACCTGTCCGTCGAAGTCTCTTTCTTCCACCAGCCGGGCTTGTGCGTCGTAGGCGAACTGGTAGACAGCGCCGTTCTCGTTGGTGAGCTGAACGAGTCGGCCGAGTTTGTCCCACTGGTAGTGCAGCGTGAGGGCCTTGCCGTCGCCCATCGTCTGGGTGCGGCTGGCGATGAGGCCGGCGTGGCCGTAGTGGTAAACCGTCTTCCTGCCCAATGGGTCGGTGTGGCTGAGCAGCCGGCCTTCGGCGTCGTGCTGCAGTTGGCTGCTGCCGCCGTCGGGGGTTGTCATGGTGGCAAGCTGGCTGCCGTTGTAGCCGTAGCGCGTGGTGACTCCGGCGGCGTTGGTCTGCGCGATCTGCTTTCCTTGGGCATCGTAGGCCCATGTCGTGGTCTTGCCCGAGCAATCGGTAAAGCTCGCGATCTGGCCATGCTCGGTGTAGCCGAGTCTCTTGGCATGGTTGGCCGGATCGACGATGTCGATGAGTCGGTTTTGTGCGTCGTAGCTGTAAGACGTGGTTCGTCCCAGCGGGTCGGTCTGGCTGGCGAGTTGGCCGGCTGCGTTGTAACTCCTGCGCCAGACGTGTCCGCTTGGATCGGTGATGCTGGCCATGCGCCTTTGTGCGTTCCATTGGTAGCCGATCGTGCTGCCGTCGGCACGGATCGTTTGCACTAGCCGGCTGCGTCCGCTGGCATCCGTCTCGTAGCGCAGGTGCTCCACGCTGCCATCGCGTTTGTGGTGCGCAATGACGTTGCGGTCGCCGTCGCGCTGCAGTCGCTCTTGCCCGCCACCCGGATGTTCGATGCGCAGGGTGTAGCCGTGTCTGTCGAAGTGGAAGATGCGCATGTGTCCCAGCGCGTCGGTGACGGTGGCGGCGCCGGTGACTGCATCCCAGGTGATGCGGGTCTCGAAGCTGCCGTCGTCCGCCCATTCCCGGATGGCTCGGGCGTCCGAGGCCGTGCCGTTCCACTGCAGATTCAAACCGCGCTGGGTGCGATCGGTGTAGCGGGTCAGCAAATGGTCTTGGTACTGGTAGTGCCAGGCTTGCTCGCGTGGGGCCAGCGACACCAGTGCGTTCTCGTCGAGGGCTTCGACCAGGTCGCCGGCCGCGTCGTAGCGGTATGCGGCGAGTTCGCGCACGACCTCACCGTCCCTGACCTCGACGACGTCGGTCACCAGGCCTGCGTGACCGGACGCGTTGCCCTCGCCATCCCAGATGAGCCGCACGTGCGCCATGACACTGTCGCCCTGGTAGCTGATCACGTCGCACAGGCGTTCAAACGCTATTGGCGTCGCTGGAACGGAGCCCCACGGATTGGCATCCGCCCGCTCCGGGATGACCTGGTGTGCGCGGGGCAAGCTCGGATCGGAAGGATGGGGAGGCGCATAGCGAAGTTCGATGCGCTGCCCTTGTGGCGTTTGCTGGCGTACGAGCCGCCAGCCCTTGCCAGCAGCTTCGTAGACCTCCTGCCAGTCTGGGCCATAGTCGATCACCAGTTCGGTGAGGCTGGTTCTCTGCAGAACGAGATTCTCGATCGGATCGGTGTGGTTCCGGCCGACGGCGGGCAGCGGATAGGCGTGGCTGCGCCCGTCACTGGCGTGCAGGCGCACCTGGATGGCCGCCACTGCATCCTGTTGCGGATCGAGCGGCGTCAGCCGGGAGGTATAGGCGGTGATCCAGCGCGCGCCGAGTTCACCCCGGTCGTAAGCTGCCAAGGCCGAGTGGTAGCGGCGCGCCCACCGGATCGGCAACGGCGCCTGCACGACGAAGTCGGTATGGGTGATGCGTTCGGTGCCACGGGCATAGCTGATGCTGCCGCCACTCGCGGCGGCAGCGGCGTTCTTGCATTCCTGGCACTCTTCTTCAGGTGGCTCTTCTTCGTCTGCGTCGCCACCCTTGGCGGCGGGGCCGACCGACGCGTGACTGGCTGCGTGTTCGATCCACCCGCCCATCGTGCCATGCACGATGCTCTCGGCCGTCCAGGTGCCGAAGCTTGCGCCGCCGATGATCTCCACCAGCTCCTGTCCGTTGATGCGGATGTTCTTGCCCTGGATGTCGATGTCGCCGTCGGCGGTCATCTGCACGCTGGCGGCACCCACTTCGCACAGATATTTTTCCTTGGCAGTGATCTGGTAAGTGCTGCCTACGCTCTGGGTCCAGTTCTGCCCGATGTTGTCCAGCCGGGTCAACCCGACGTTGCTCATCCATGCAGCGCCGACATTCAGGTTGTAGGCGATGCCCACGTTGTCCATGCGCATCAGACCCACCGTCTGGGTGGACATCAGGCCGATGGTTTCCGTCTGGCTTTTGCCGACCTTGATCTTGTGGCTGCTGCCCACCTTCAGGCTGCGGTTCTTGCCAACCTGGATGTTTTCGTCTTTCCCTACCTCTTCGTCACGGTTGTCACCGATCGAGATCTTCTCGTGGTGGTCCACCCTCTCGGTACGGTTGCTGTGGATGGTGATGGTCTCGTCCCCATCCACTTCCTCCATGCGCCAGCCGTGCACGGTGATCTTCTCGTTTCTGTCCACCGTCTCGGTGCGGTCGCGCTTGATCTGGTTGGTCTCGTCCCGATCGATGGTCTTGCGCCGGTCGTTGCCTACCCACTTGTCTTCGTCGTGCTCGACTTCCGTGAGCTGGTCTTTCTGCGCATGCAGCCAGAGTTGTTCCTGGCCTTTCTTGTCTTCGAAGCGCAGCGCATTCGCATCGCCCGGGCCGTCCTTCATGCCCGCGCCGGGGGCGCCGTCCAGGCTGGAGCGGGTCAGGATGCCCGACTGCGTCATGTTGCCCGGCAGGTCCCACGGCGGCATGTTCAGCGCGTTGTAGACCCGCCCGGTGATGATCGGCCGGTCGGGGTCACCGTTCTCGAAGTCGACGATCACCTCCTGGCCGATGCGCGGGATGGCGATGGCGCCGAAGTTGCTGCCGGCCCAGGGGTTGGAGACGCGGATCCAGCAGGAGCTGTTCTGGTCCTTGGTGCAGTAGCGGTTCCAGTGGAAGCTGACCTTGATCTGCCCGTACTCGTTGGTGTAGATCTCTTGTCCCGGCGGGCCGGTGACGATGGCCGTTTGCGGGCCGGTGGTCAGCGGCTTGGGGACTGTTTGCGGGCTGCGGTAGATGTTGGCTGCAGGCTGCAGCTGGAACTGGGTGTGGCATTGGTAGCCGACTTGCCCGCTCGCATGGCTGGACTCGTGCAGCGAGAGGCTGGCGGCAATCACCAGGTAGTCGATGTTGGCCTTGTCCTGCGGGTATTTCTGCAGCTTGAACATGCAGCCGGGCACGATGGCGCGCAGATTGCCCGACCCGCTGGCGCGGCTGCCTGGAGCGCCCGCTTCCTCCATGCGGGTCCGCGCCAGCGCCCGACCCTCGTCGGGGTCGACGTAGTCGCCGGGCCATCGGTACAGCTCTTGCTGGTTGTGCCCGGTGTGGCGCGGCATCTTGACCAGGCTCTGCAGTCGGGCTCGCGGTTTGGTGAAGTCGAAATCGTCGGTGACCCACTGGCCCGATTGCAGGCCCTCGCTGCTGAGAAAGTGGTTGCAGTACTCCTCGTCGAGCTTGGCGCGCTCACCGTAGAAGTTGATGGTCTGGTAGGCGGCGCTGGGAAAGGGCTGGTGGGTGCCGGCATCGTCGACCAGGATCAGCTTGTGCACGCCACCCCGGTGTTCGAAGTAGTAGTAAATGCCGAACTCCTGCATCAGCCGGCTGATGAAGTCGAAGTCGGTCTCGCCGTACTGCACCTGGAACACCCGTTCGGGGTAGCTCTGGCACACGCGCGTCTCGGTCAGGTAGCTGTAGTCGGCCAACACCTGCTGCACGATGGCCAGCGGCGTCTGGTTCTGGAAGATCTTGTAGTCACTGGTGCGGGTGGCCAGCACCAGCCAGGGCTCGACCGTCACCTCGTAGATGCCACGGCGGTTCTCGTTGCGGATGAAGCGCCCCGAGGTCACCAGGCCATTGATCTCGCGCGTACCGGCCCCCAGGCCGGCCATGAAACCCTTTCCCTCCAGTTCGATCACGATGCTGATTTCCTTGCCCACCAAGTTCTTGATGGGCAGGTTGGCCGTGACACTCGCGGTCAGCTGAGGGGCATCCGGGGTCTGCAGCTCTACCGTGTAGCCAAACAGCTGGCCCAGTCCTTCGCTGCCTTGCAGGCTCTTGAATTCGAACGCCGGGCCCCCCAGCAGCATCGGCATGGCCGCAGTGTGAACTTCGATCGCGCGGGACATGGGTTTTCTTTCGGCTAAGGTTCTGTCGAACGAAGGCGTTGTTCGGCTAGCAGGCGGATGCCGCAGATTTCAAGTGCGAAAGCATCGAGGTCTTGTCGGGTCAGTGCCGGAACGGCGCCGTACGGCAACGGCTGCAATAGAGATGAACCGTCTCCTGGTTGTCGGTCCAGACGAGGCGGCCTTCACGCAAGATGCCGATGGACCAATCCGCGCGCCGTCCATCTCTTGTCTGCAAGCTGCCCGCGGCACGGCACGGGGAGTAGTCGACCTGGTGCAGAGCGTCGTGTTCGCTGATGCGGCCGGCGCGTCGCAGATAGGCGAGCACCATCGTCTTGTTCAAAGGAATGCGTCCGCAGTCGATAGTGGTTTCTTCAGAAGAAACCTTCGACCAAATCTGTGCGATGTGGATTGATCGAATGGCCCGCAAAGGCCAGGCTTGTTCGCAAGGCTCGGCTTCCTTTGCGCAAGTGCTGGCCTGCGTTGCCGTGGTCAGCAGCAGCGATGCGACGACGCACCACATCCTTGGTAAGGCCGACCGGAACATGGGTGTCACCATCTCGCGCTTTCCGCCTC
The DNA here is from genome assembly GCA_965279475.1 of Pseudorhodoferax sp. Lineage (GTDB taxonomy): Bacteria > Pseudomonadota > Gammaproteobacteria > Burkholderiales > Burkholderiaceae_C > Pseudorhodoferax. Next base: position 2,703,170 of record CBDIIA010000003.1, on the reverse strand, counting down.
GCTCGGCATCTTTCGAGAGACCGTGGTATGCCGGAAGATTTCCGTCATTGGAACGTGCAACGTCCGCGTCAGGTTCTCGACCAGCCAAGCCAGAGAATCGTTTTGCCTCGGGGTGACCTCTTCGTACACCGGCTCCTTGGATCGTCCAGCGGGATCGGGCTTTGCCATCCCTACCAGCTCGATGCCAACGCTGTCGGTGTTGGCGGGGTAACGGTCGGGCACCTGCTTCTGTTGCTCTCGTTGGTGTTCGCCGCGCGGGTCGAATCGCCGCAGCAAAGAGAGTTCGACCGGTGTGCAGCGCGATTCGGCAAGACACCGAGACTTGAGGTTGCCAACATGCCATGTCTGCGACCGCAACGAGGCCGTTTGGAAGATCGAGCCGTCCTTATCGACCAGAAGGTGCGCGCCATTCGCTCCTTGTTGAAGGTAGCTGTCCAGCGCTGACTGCGCAGTCGCGCCGCCGGTCTGGTGCACGATGATGCCGTGCACGGCGTCCATCGCGGTTTTCTCGATGGCCAGGCGTCGCGCGGCGTGCACACGAGGGTGCTGCACCATGCCCGCAATGTCGACGACGAACACCTAGCGCACTCCCCACAACTCGAGCCGCAACCCCGGAAACTCCGCCGCGATGTGCAGCCCGATGCCGCCGTGCTGCACCATGTGTTCCCACAGTGGCCCGCGGGGTTCGATGAGGAAATAGACGAAGCCGAGGTTGAACGGGATCTGCCGTGGCGGCACCGGCAATGCCGTGAGCGGGATGCCAGGCAGGTGCAGGCGCACCTGTTCGGGCAGTCTGTCCGAGGGTCCGACCTTGCCTTGCGCCGGGAACTGCGATGCCAGTTGGTCCACGGGCATGTTGGCGGCCACGGCCAGCACGAGACTGCTGAACTCGGCCAGTGCCGTCGGATTGACGCTGGCCACGCGCATGCCGTGGGCGCGGGTCTCGATCGGAATGCTCTGGGCACTGCGGATCAGGATGTCGTTGAGCAGTGCCTGCACGTCCTTCACCAGTTCGAAAAAGCTCAGGTAGGGCGTCAGGTGCTTGTAGTCCGGGTGCACGGCCGGCCTGCGGGTCCGGGTGCGCACGAAGGTCGCCAGCTCGCCGGCCATTCCACGCAGCAAGGTGTAGGCATGCTCTGGCGAGGTTTCGCGCACCTTCAGCAAGTGGTCCAGCAATGGCTCGTACCGGTTGACGATCTGCAGCAGCAGGTAATCGGTGACTTCGGCGGCCTCAGCGGCCTTGCCGTCGCTGCCCGCGAGCCGTCCCGCCAGCGCATCGGCCCGGAGGCGTGCTGTGCCATGGAGCTGCACGAGCCATTGCGTCAGCAGGTCGCTGGCACCGTAGTGGGTGACCGGCGGGATCAGGTGGGCATCGAGCGTGGCGCTGCCGTCCGAGCGCAGCGTCGTCATCCGGGCGATCGGCAGGCCGATCCAGCCGTCGGTCAGCTCCTTGTGCGGCACCAGGCGCAGGCGCAACCGGGCCAGCTGAACCGGGCGTGGGCCCTGGCCCATCGAGTTGGCGTCTCGCAGTTCGGTGTCGAACACCGAGAAGCGGGCCAGCGAACCAGGTGCATCCTCGAAGTTGGTCTCTTCACTGTTGGGCATGCGAATCGGCACGGCCAGGTAGATCACCTGCTCCAGGTGTTCCGGCAGCAAGGTGAGCGGTGCGGGCGGTGGGTTCTGCCCCGGCGCGTCGAAGGGCGTGCCATCGGCGAACACCCCGGAGGCGCTGGACAGCACCAGCTTGCCCAACGCCAGGGAGTCGTGGTCGATCTTGAAATGGTTGAAGCCCCAGAAGAACGGGGACAGCGGCGCAGTGCGGCGGTGCGCGTAATGCTCGAGGTAGCGCTCTTGCTGCTGGAACAGCTGAGGCTGCAGAAACAGGCCTTCGCTCCAGACGACTTTGTTGTTCCAGCTCATGGTGTGGCGACGATCGGTTGGTTGTGGCTGGCGGGCCGAGGGAGGGCTAACGGGGCGCGGAGAGTGGCTTGATGCCGCCGAGCGAGCTCTTGAGGCTGTTCTGCACGGCACTGGCATCCTGCAGCGATGGCAAGGTGTTCAGGACCTCGCTGCCGGCCTTCCTGGCGTTGTCCACCTGCTGCAGCACGCCTGCACTCGCATTCGTGGTGGTGCGTGCTGCTTCGTTGACGCCGGGCACACCTTTGCCGATCAGCCGGTCGGTCAGCAGCACGGCGTTGGATTGCAGGGCCACCAGCAGGTGGATCGCGTTGTTGGGCACCACGGCGCGGTACCACGAGACCTCGGGTGCCTGCGGGATCCGGTAGACCGCGCGCCACGTGGCGTTGGGCAGGTCGCGGTACCCGGCAAAGATGCCGATGGCCTTGGACTCGGGATGCGACTTGCGGCGGATGCTGCGGGTCTCGCCGGGGCGCAGGATGAACTGGTCGACCGTCAGCAGGTCGCCGCTCAGCGTGGCCTTGTCGGCGTTCTGCAGGCTGAAGAAGTCGGCTTCCTGGAACGCGCTTTCCGAACGCAGCTCGTAGACCTTCAACAGGATCGGTGCGGCACGGCCCTTGTCGTCGGGGTTCAGCCCCGAGGCGGCATCGATCGCGATCTCGAGTTGGGTCTGTTCGTACTGGGCCGGCGGCGCCGCGCCGAACATGCTGCTACAGCCCACCGCCAGCAGTGCCAGGCACAAGCAGAGCGATCGCCGCAGGAACCGGGGCAACTGGAATACGCGAGGCTTGGCGAGATCACGCATGGGTGTTCCAAGAATTCAGGGACGAACAAGAACGGCGAAGGGCAGGGTGGAGAACCGATGGAGCCGGCGCGGTCCGCCGCACGTGGCAGCGGACCGCGCGCAGTTGCTGCAGGCTCACATCTCCTTGTTGGCCTGGACGTCGTAGCCGGCGGTCACGGCACCACCGGAGCCGCCTTGCTGGTTCTGCACCGTGTACTCGGTCTTGACCTTGGAGAAGGACAGGCCCACGCGCTCGCGGACCTTCACCTCGTCGGTGTTGCTGCCGGTGGGGCGGACCATGGTGACGATGACGTCGGTCATCGTGATCTTCAGGTACTCCAGCGGGCTGCCGCCTGCCTTGCGCACCGTCAGCTTGGCTTCGGGAATGTGCTTGCCGGTCACGCAGTACTTGAACAGGTTGGGCGAGGCACGGTCGACGTAGTGTTCGAACTCGAGATCGTCGACCTGGGCCTTGCCCGTGCCGCCGCCGGAGCCGGTGTGCATGGTCGATTCCTGGGAGATCTTCCAGCCCCAGTTCAACACGTCGAGTTCGTTCGTATGGGCCGAATCCTTGCTTTCACCGTCGATGCCGTTGATCTTGATAAAAATGTCTTGTGCCATGGGGTCTCCTTGGGATGGCGGGTTGAGGACAAACGGATGCATGGCCCCGGCATCCATGCGCCGGGGCGAGTGCGGGCTTTCAGGCTGCCTGCTTGATGGAAGGCAGCTTGGCGACCAACCGCAGGCTGACGGTCAGCCCCTCCAGTTGGAAGTGCGGTCGGAGGAAGAACTTGGCGCTGTAGTAGCCGGGGTTGTCTTCGATCTCGTTCACCACGACTTCGGCGGCAGCCAGCGGACGGCGCGCCTTGGTCTCCTGTGATGAGTTGGCCGGATCGGCATCGACGTAGTGCATGATCCATTCGTTCAACCAGCGCTGCATGTCTTCGCGCTCCTTGAACGTCCCGATCTTGTCGCGCACGATGCACTTCAGGTAGTGCGCAAAACGGCTGCTGGCAAACAGGTAGGGCAGGCGGGCCGACAGGTTGGCGTTGGCGGTTGCGTCGGCGTCCATGTACTCCTGCGGCTTCTGCAGCGACTGCGCACCGATGAAGGTCGCGTGGTCGGTGTTCTTGCGGTGGACCAGGGGAATGAAGCCCGCCTTGGCCAGCTCGGCCTCCCGGCGGTCCGAGATCGCGATCTCGGTCGGGCACTTCATGTCGAAGCCGCCGTCGTCGGTCGGGAAGGTGTGCGCCGGCAGGTCCTCCACGGTGCCGCCGGATTCGACGCCGCGGATCATCGTGCACCAGCCGTAGTGCTTGAAGCTGCGGTTGATGTTGACCGCCATCGCGTAGGCCGCGTTGTTCCACACGTATTTCTTGTGGTCGGCGCCATCGGTCTGTTCTTCGAAGTCGAACTCGTCCACCGGATTGGTCTTGGCGCCGTACGGCAGCCGCGCCAGGAAGCGGGGCATGGCCAGGCCGACGTAGCGCGAGTCTTCCGTGGAGCGCAGGCTGTTCCACGCTGCGTGGTCGAGGTTGGACGTGATCTTGGTCAGATCGCGCGGGTTTGCCAGCTCCTGCCACGAATCCATTTGCAGCACCGAAGGGGATGCGCCGGAGATGAAGGGCGCGTGCGCGGCCGCGGCGATCTTGGCCATGGCGTTGAGCAGTTCGACGTCGGGTGGCGTGTGGTCGAAGTAGTAGTCCGCCACCAGCGCGCCGTAAGGTTCGCCGCCGAGTTGGCCGTACTCTTCCTCGTACAGCTTCTTGAACAGCGGGCTCTGGTCCCAGGCCACCCCCTTGTAACGGCGCACCGTGCGGCGCACTTCGTCCTTGGTGATGTCCATGAAGCGGATCTTCAGCTTCTCGTCGGTCTCGGTGTTGTAGACCAGATGGTTCAGGCCGCGCCAGGCGGACTCGACCTTCTGGAAGTCGTTCTGGTGCAGGATCAGATTGATCTGTTCCGACAGCTTGTGGTCGATCTCGGCAATGATGGCTTCGATGCTGGAATAGGCGTCGTCGCTGATCGTGGCGGTGTTCGACAGGGCTTGTTCCGCCAGCGTGCGAACGGCCGTCTCGACGGCTTCGCGCTGCTGGTCGCCCTTGGGTTTGAATTCGCGGTTGAGCAGGCGGCTGAAACTGTCCGCGTCGATCGTTGCCCGGTTCGGCGCGTCGGTCTGCGTGGCTTGGGTGATGGCCATGGTGTCGGTTCCTTGGATGAGGGGCTGCGGGATCAGACTTGCGCCGGGCTTTCTTCGGCGGCGACGGGTTGCGGCTTCGGCGTGGCCGCCAGTGACTTCATCAGGCCCTTGTCCTTGAGCAGGGTGCGCACCAGGTCTTCGGCGCCGGACTTGCCGTCCATGTAGGTCTGCAGATTGGCCAGTTGCGTACGGGCCTCCAGCAGCTGCGCCAGTGCGTCGACCTTGCGCGCGACCGCGGCGGGCGAGAAGTCGTCCATGCTTTCGAAGCTGATGTCGACGAGCACATGGCCTTCACCCGTCAAGGTGTTGGGCACCGAGAACGCCACGCGCGGCTTGATGGCCTTCATGCGTTCATCGAAGTTGTCGATGTCGATGTCGAGAAACTTGCGGTCGGCCACCATGGGCAGGTCTTCCTTGGACTTGCCCGACAGGTCGGCGAGCACGCCCATGACGAAGGGCAGTTCGATTTTTTTCTCCGAACCGTAGATCTCGACGTCGTATTCGATCTGCACCCGCGGTGCCCGGTTGCGGGCAATGAACTTCTGCCCGCTTTTGTTGAACGTGGTGTTGGCCATGGGTGACTCCTGAAGAACGAGGGATGGGTGGAAGGGGACAACTGCGTCGAAGGTGCGAGGCCAATCAAGCCTGTGTTGACGACAAGATCTGTCGCAAATTTTGAAATACAAAAAAAATTAAATGCATACAAAGTACACCAAAGTGATTTGTGAATTCTAGTTTCAAGAAATTTCTAGAGCAAATTTAAAACTGTGCACAAATATGCAAAATGGATCGCAATGTGAGTAGCTGCGCTACCCCGCACGAGCTCTCAGGGGGCGCCGTGTTCTGTGGTGGAATCCCCTCCACACGAGGAGAGGAGACCCCGCGATGACCGATTCACCTCCCGACGGCAGCGTCGGGCGCTCGCTCCTGGTCAGGAGCCTCACCGATGCGGACTACCGTCTGATGGTCGACGCGGTGACCGACTACGCGATCTTCATGCTCGACCCCTCGGGCATCGTGCTCAGCTGGAACGCGGGTGCGCAGCAGACCAAGGGCTACACGGCCGACGAGATCATCGGGCGGCATTTCTCGGTGTTCTATCCGTCCGAACTGCTGGAGCGCGACTGGCCGGCCCACGAACTGCGCGAGGCCGCGCTGCGGGGCAAGTTCGAAGACGAGGGCTGGCGGGTGCGCAAGGACGGCACGCGTTTCTGGGCCAACATCGTGCTCACGAAGCTGGGGGGCCTGCGGGCGAGCACCGGGGGGTTTCCAAGATCACGCGCGACGTGTCGGAGCGGCGCCGCGCCACGGCGCTGGGGGACGAGGGGCGGCGCATCACCACGTTCCTCGCGATGCTCGGGCACGAGTTGCGCAACCCGATGGCGCCGATCTCGAACGCACTGGAGCTGATGCGTCGCGACGAGAGCGAGTCGCGCACCATGCGCAAGACGCGCGAGATGATGGAACGGCAGTTCAAGCAGCTCAACCGCCTGGTCGACGACCTCCTCGATGTGGGCCGCATCACCAGCGGTAAGGTGCACCTGAAGATCGAACCGGTCAGCCTCTGGCAGGCGTTGGCCGAATCGATGGAAGCGGTGAGGCCGATGGTGGAGCGCAAGGCGCAGCTGCTGTCGAGCGAGCTGGGCGCGGTCGAGCCCAGGATGATGGGCGACAAGGCGCGTATGGCCCAGATCTTCACCAACCTGCTGGGCAACGCCGCCAAGTTCACGCCCTTGCAGGGACGCATCGCCGTGCAGGTGCGTCTGGCCGGGGATGGGGTCAGCATCAGCGTGCGCGACAACGGCGTGGGCGTGGCGCGCAAGCTGCGCACGACGATGCTCAACCCGCCGGCACTGATTGCCGTCACTGGCTACGGTCAGCCGTCGGACCGGGAGGCCAGCAGCGAAGCCGGCTTCGTCGCGCACCTGACCAAGCCTGTGGACTTCGACAAGCTGCTCGATCTGCTGGATCGGCACGCCAGGCTGCCACCCGCTGCCCTCTGACCTGACTGCATCGGGGGCCGACCGGCGCATGCACGGCGCGGCCGGCCAAATGTGACGCAACTGTGGCACCAGCGTACACAGTCGTGCCACCATCTTTCAAGGTCATCGCCAGAGAATTCGGTCCATCGGTTCGCCACACGGCCAACCCCCAACCACCGAAGGATCACCATGACCAAGACGCACAACATCCTGCTGGCCCTGACCGCCGGCCTGACGCTCGCCTTCTCGGCCACCACCGTCTCTGCCGCCGGCAACATGGCCGGCCAGCTGAACGCGTCGACGGTGCTGCAGTCGGGTTGCATCGTCTCCAACGCCCCCGGTGCCGGCACCACCGGCGTGAACTTCGGAACGCTGGACTTCGGTACCCACCCCAGCACCTTCACCGGCGTGCTGACCACGGCCGCCAGCGGCGGTGTCGGCGGTGCCGGTGCGACGCAGATCGTCTGCTCGCCCGACGTCACCTCGCTGACCGTCAGCGTCAGCGCCGGCAACAACGCCGGCCAGGGCGCCACCATCGGCACCGGCGCACGGGCGATGAAGTTCGGCGCGTCGAGCTACCTGCCGTACGACGTGTACAGCGATGCGGCGATGACCGCGCCTTACCCCACCTCGGCCAGTACCCTGGCGGTCAGCCTGCCGGGCACGGGCGCTGCGATCGCGCTGCCGGTGTACGGCCGCATCAACAAGACCAATCTGAACGCCCTGGCCGCTGGCACCTACACCGACGTGCTGCAGGTCACGCTGGCCTGGTAAGCCGGCTCCGCCGAAGTCACCTCGGCGCCAGCGACGACGCCGCCCATGCCGCAACCCGAGCGTTGCGGCGCCACCGTTTGTGGACCGCGGGTTCAACAAGAGAGAAGCCAAGTGAAAGAGATTCGGGTCAACTGGATTCCCGCGGTGCACCATGAGCAGCCGGAACGTTTCGGAGGGGTGTGGATTCCCGACAGCGCAGAAGCACGCGCACGTCTGCAGGCGATCGTCGACGATGAAAACGCCTTCTACAGCCAGGGCTCGCACTGGATCGAAGAGCGCGAAGCCTGAAGCCGGCATCGGGCCGCCGGCGCGACGCTACGGCTCGATACGGTAGCTCTACGGCGCGTTGTCAAGCTCGTTGATCTCTGCCAGGCGCAGCACCGCTTCGAGCAGGCGCTCGCATTCGGCGGCCCGGGGCAGGGTGCGGGGCGATACGTCGTCGGTCAGCGTCAGCAGCCTGGTGTGCGGGTCGTAGGTTGCCGCCACATAGTCTCTGGACGGTGTGCAGACCGACGCCAGGCGCTCGATGACACCGGCGTGGTGCAGGCGTGCCGCCAGGCGCTCGTCCTGCGCCTCAATCTGCAGTTCCTTCGGCCCCTGTCCCAGCAGGCCGGTGACCTGGAAGATCACACGCCAGGGCTGTGCGCCCGGCAGTCCCGCCAGATCCACATGCACCGCGTTGATGTGGGTGGCGCTGTCGCCCCGTCCCACCGACATGCGGGGCGCATACGAGATGCGCAGTTGTCTCCCTTCACGCTGCACGCGGACATGGGGCGGATTGACCACCACCATGCCGCCGATGTCGGCGGCCAGCGGCGCCAGGCGGATCGCGCTCCAGCGGTCTCCAACCTTGGCGATGAACCGCACGGCGAAGTACAGCAGCGGCAAGGCCACGGCCAGGACGGCCGCGCCGAGAATCATCTGGGAGGTATCTTGGCTCATGCCTTCTAGTGTGCTGCATGGGCCAGCCCGGCGCACTGTCGATCCGCGAGGGAGGGCTGGCCGACGGGGTGGTACGGGCGCCTGTGGTGGGGCCCATACAACAGGTGCATCTGCGAAGTCGGTGTGCGGTGCGCGATATCCGTCAGAATCCGCCATTTGCTCCGCACTTCAGGGAGACCCCAAGCGTGCTACAGGAAATCGGCTGGATCGTCGTGTTGGTCTTCGGCTTGGGCGTCTTGGTCCCAGCGGTGCTCGTCAAGTTCCTGCGCATGCGCCGCCGTGAACGCGAGGTCGAACTGGAGAAGCAGCGGGCCTACGAAGACTGGCTGCAGCGCTCGGCCGCAGGCACGTTCAAGCCGACGCCTCCGCCACGCGGCTGAGGCGGGAAAGGCGCGAGCCGCCTCAGGCCGCTTGCAGCTGCAGCGAGCGCTCCGGCAGGCGGAAGCTTTCCATGTAGCTGCAGGCCTGCGGATCCTCGATGATGCCGTCCCACTCGGCAAAACGCTCGGCCGGAAACACGTGGGCAAACCGTTCGCGTAAGGCCAGCAGACCGGCTTCGACATCGTCGGCCTTGCCGGTCTTCACCAGGAGATGGACGAGCATGGTGCTTTTGCGCATGGGATTGGGGCTGCACGGGGGCAGCGCTGCAGGTTGTCGATGGAGTCGATTGTCCCGGCGCTGCTGCCGCAGAGTGTGGCTGGAGTGTGTCGCTGCCGTACTTTGGCGCTCAACGTGGGCGGCCCGCACGCTTGCGCCACGGCAAGCCTGATTCCTACACCGCGCAACTTGCGTTTGCCGCATTATGAAGCTTCGATGCATCTTGGTTAAGGTGCTTTCTGGGAAGCGGATGCATCGTTCGGCTGCCTTCGGGCAGCCATTTTTACGCGCGAACAAACGAGGCCCTCACTGTAACGAGGCCGCCAGACTCCTACATCTGTTTACGCCGCGTGTCCTTGGAACGCGGCGATCGCTTGGTAACGTGCAGGCCTCGTGCAAGCCAGCCAGCATCCCGCGGCTGCACGGCAGGAGAACTTCAAGAATGATGGTGAAACCAGCCCGCGCGATGAGCGCCTTTGGCGTGCGTGTCTCGGCGGCTTTTGCGGTCCTGATTTTTGGACCAATGCTCGCGTTGTTGTCGGACATGCTGCTCAACAGCTACGACACCGGTTATGTGCTGACCGGCGTGTCGCTCGGCATGCTGGTCGCGGCCTGTTACCTGATCTGGCACCTGGGCACGTCCGCCGGCGTTGCGCCAGCGGATCCCGTCAAGTCGGCTTTCCCCGACGCTTGACCGTGTGTTGACGGCCTCCGTGTGCCCGGTCAGGGCACCGGGCGGCACACGATGCAGACGATCGCGACCACCGACAGGATGAGCAGGACTTCCATGGTGTTGCTCCTTCAGATCTAGGTTGTGGAATGCGTCCATGCCTTGACGGGCATGGCATGTGCAACCTTAGATGGCGCGAGGCGCGGCGCCTGTCGGACACCGGCGCATGTGCAGGTCAGCGTGCGAGGCCTTCGAACAGATCGCGCCCGCGCGACAGCGCGCGGATCTTCGCGTCGGCGATGGGCCGCTTCAGCATCCAGAAGCCGCAGTCGGGGTGGATGTACTTGACCCGGCCGCTGCCCAGCATCTTCTCGGCTCGTTCGATGGCGCACGCTACCTGGTCGGCCGACTCGACCTCGTTGGCCTTGATGTCGACCACGCCCAGGCCGAAGCCGATCTCAGGGCGCAGCTCCTTGAATACCTGCAGCTCCTCCAGCGGGCGGTGCGCGCACTCGAGCACCACATGGTCGGTGTGCAGTGCGTTCAGGTACTTGATCAGGCTCTCCCAGGTGCCGCTCTGCACGCTTTGACCGCCGTAGTTGCCAAAGCACAGGTGCACGGCCGGCGTGGTCTTCACCGCGTCCAGCACGCGGTTGATGGCCGATGCCGCCCATTCCCATTCCTCGGGGTGGCCGGGCAGGTTGGCCTCGTCGATCTGCACCACGTCGGCCTCCAGGTGGGCGACCTGCTCGGCCAGCACGTCGGCCAGCGCATGGGTCAGCGCCGGCGTGTCCTTGTAGTGCTTGTCGATCAGCGTCTTGGCCAGCATGTGCGGGCCGGTCACGGTGAACTTGAAGGTCTTGCTCGCCAGCGCCTGGGCGCGCTGGCAGGCAGCCGGCAGGTCCAGCGTGCCGCTGCCGACAGGGCCTTCGACGACGCCCGGCGGCCGCGTGCGAAAACGCATGCCCGGCAGCGCGCGGTAGGCCATGATCTCGTCGAAAGTCATGCGGTAACGCACGCCGTCCATCGGCCGCACGAAGTACTCGATCATGCCGTTGGTTTCGGGGTGGTTGATGTCGAAGCGGTACAGCTCGCCGTCGCAGACCACGTCGACACCGGCTTCCTCCTGTGTGGCGATCACCACGCGGGTGGCGTCGATCAGTGCCTGCTCGCTGGGCGCGGCGAACAGCCATTCGGGAACGGGGTAGGAGCCGACGACGGTGGTCTTGATGCGGGGAGCGGTGGTCATGGGAAACGTTGCCTGAGGTTGCCGGAAGTCGAACGGTGGGCGATCACTTGGTCATCTTGATCGAGCGGTCGAGAAACTCGTTGGTGTAGGCCGTCTTCACGTCGAACGGCTTGTCCATGCCGAGGTAGGTCTTCACCAGGTCGTAGTCGGCCGCCATGCGGGCATCGTCCAGAATGCCCAGCGCCACGGTCTTCGAGAACTTGTCGCTCATCAGCACCTGCACCAGCGCCCAGTTCTGCATCTCGTTGTCCTGCTGCAGCGCGCCGTTGGCCTCGACCAGCGCCTGCACGCAGGGGGCGGGAGTCTGCACGCAGGCGGCAAAACCCTTCTGCGTGACCTTCACGAAGTTGGCCACCACCGCCTTGTTCTTGCGCAGGTAGTCACCGTTCACGATGATGGTGTTGCCGTAGGGGTTGACGCCGATGTCCTTCCACGCGACGAAACCCATGTCGTCGCCCATCTCGCGCTGGAAGATGTGGTGGATGTTGTAGAACGAGGTGGTCGCGTCGATCGACTTGCTCTTGAGTGCGGCCAGCTTGCTGTTGGCGTCGATGTTGACCCAGGTCACCGAGTTCGGATCGATGCCGTTGGCCTTGGCCAGCGCCGGCCAGATGGTGCGCGCGCCGTCGCCGGCGGGGTTGCCGATCTTCTTGCCGGCCAGGTCCTTCACCGACTTGATGCCCGAGGCCTTGGACCAGTACAGGCCCTGCGGCGAGTTGGCGTAGACGTTGAACACGCCCACCACGTCGGCGCCCTTGCTGCGGCCCACCAGCGCGTTGGCCATGTCGGCCAGGCCGACCGGGTTGGCGCCGGCGCCAACCTTCTGCATCGCGACCGCCGAGCCCTTGCCGGGCTCCAGCACCAGATCGATGCCGGCGTCCTTGTACCAGCCCATCTTCTTCGCGTAGTAGTAGGGCGCATGGTCGCCGCCCGGCACCCAGTTCAGCACGAACTCGATCTTCTCCAGCTTCTGGCCGAAGGCGGGGGCCGAAAGAACACTGCAGGCCGCCAGTGCGAGGGCCAGGCCGGTGCGTCGTTGCATGGTGTCTCCTGAAGTTTTGTCGAGTTGCGCGATGCCCTGGGCGGACAAGGGTCAGGCCGATTCTCAGAGGAGGAACAGCGCTTGCCAACCAGTAAGTACCCTTACCACCCCTCCCGTATGATGGCCGCGCGGCGACTGGCCGCCTCCGCTGTTTCATTCCGCCATGCAAAAGTTGTCCGAGCCTCTGCCGCGCACGGCGATGGCCATTGCGTCCCACCTGGCGCTGGTCGTCGTCTGGTATTTGTTCGTCGAAGTCGGCCATGTGCCGAAGTTCGTGATGCCGTCGCCGGTGGACACCATCGGCGCGCTGTTCTCCGGCAAGTACGGCTGGTGGACCAACGCGCTGGTCACGGCCACCGAAATCTACGGCGGCTACCTGCTGGCGCTGGTGCTGGGCGTGTTGCTGGCGCTGATGTTCACCTGGTCGAAGACGCTGGAGGCGGCGCTGATGCCGTTGCTGGTGAGCCTGAACATGATCCCCAAGGTGGCGCTGGGCCCGCTGATCATCGTCTGGTTCAAGTACGGCGTGGTGCCCAACATGATGATCGCGTTCTCGATCTGCGTGTTCCCGATCCTGCTGACCACGGTGCGCGGCCTGCGCGAGGTCGAGCCCGATCTGCTGGACCTGGTGCGCACGCTGCGCGGCTCGCGCTGGCAGATCTTCACCAAGATCCAGCTGCCGGGGGCGCTGCCCTACATCTTTTCGGGCATGAAGGTCGCCGCCATCCTGGCGGTGGCCGGCGCGATCGTCGGCGAGTTCCTGGGGTCCGACAAGGGCCTGGGCTACCTGATGCTGCAGGTGCAGGTGACGCTGGACACCGCGGCGATGTTCATGGCGGTGCTGCTGATCACGCTGATCGGCATGCTGCTGTACGGTGCCGTGCTCTTGCTCGAAAGGCTGATGGTCGTGCCCGACGCGAGGTTGGGCTGATGGAGCCGTTCATCCATATCGAAGGCGTCGCCAAGACCTACCGTCGCGGCAAGACCGAGCACCTGGCGATCTCGAACGTGACGTTCGACGTGATGCCGGGCGAACTGTGCGCGCTGGTCGGCCCTTCGGGCTGCGGCAAGAGCACGCTGCTGAAGATCCTGGCCGGGCTGCACCCGCACGACAAGGGCACGGTGCGCATCGGCTCGTCGGCCCACAGCTTCGACCCGGCACGCGACATCGGCATGGTGTTCCAGCAGCCGCTGCTGCTGAAGTGGCGCAACATCCTCGACAACGTGCTGCTGCCCGCCGAGATCCTCGGCCTGCCGATGAAGGAGAGCACCGAGCGTGCGCGCGACCTGCTGCAGCTGACCGGTCTGGCCGGCTTCGAGGACAAGCTGCCCTACGAGTTGTCGGGCGGCATGCAGCAGCGCGCCGCCATCGCGCGCTCGCTGGTGCACGACCCGAAACTGGTGCTGATGGACGAACCCTTCGGCGCTCTCGACGCGCTGACGCGCGAGAAGATGAACCTCGAGCTGCTGCGCATCTGGAAGCAGTCGGGCAAGACCATCCTGTTCGTCACGCACGGCATCTCGGAGGCCGTGTTCCTCGGCGGGCGCGTGGTGGTGTTCACCGCCGGGCCGGCGCGCATGGCCGACGATTTCGAGGTCCACCTGCCGCACCCGCGCACGCTGGACATCAAGACGCACGAAGACTTCGGCGAATACACCCGGCGTATCTACAGGCTGCTGGGCATGGAATAGCGCGTTGGGCGGCTGGCTGCGCGGCGTGCTGCCCCGCGCCGAGATCAACCGCCTGATGGCGCCGTGAGCGGCGCACCGGCCAAGGCCAGCGCCGCCTGCAGAGCCCGCCGCGCCTGTGCATCGCACAGCAGCGAGTCGGGCCGCCACAACAGGCACACCGTGCGGCTGGCCGGGTGCGCCAACGCCACCGCGCGGCCCTGCGTGTCGTGGGCCCAGGCGGTCCAGCCGTCGGCCAGCGTGGTGTCGGCCAGCGCGAGCCGCGCGTAGCGGCCCACGTGGAACACGCCGGTACCGGCCCAAGGCGCGACCGCCGTCGGCTGGCACTGGAGCAGGCGGCCCTGTTCGGGCGCGACGGCCTCGATGGCAAAGCCTGCATCGGCCAGCACCACAGCCGCCGCATCGCCCAGTGCCACCACGGCGCCGTGTGCCTGCCGCGCCGCCAGCCAGCGGCGGCATGCCGGCTGGTCGTGGCCCGTCAGCACGTGCACGGCGGATGCCGTGGTGTCCGTTTCCAGCGTCCAGCCCATGCCCTGCAGCAGATCCGACACCGCCGCCTCGAACGGATCGCCCAGCGCCACCAGCCGCAGGCGGTGGCCGCCGGGCTGCGTGGCGGACGTGGCCGTGGCCGCCGCGCTGCCGGGCGCGTCCCCGGGAGCCATGCCCAATGCGCGCCACAGCGACAAGGCCTTGTGGCGCGACTCGCGCTCCTCGCGTGGAGGATCGGAGTCGGCCAGCAGATCGCCGCCGGTGCGCACCTCGGCCACGCCGCCCTGCAGCAAGGCCGCGCGCAGCATCGTGCCGACCAGCGCGCTGCCATCGGCGCCGACGCGCACCACCAGGCCGCCATACCAGCCGCGCGGACTGGCTTCCAGCGCCTGGATCGACTGCAGCGCGTGCCGCCGCGGCGTGCCGGTGACCATCACCGGCGCGGCCGTGGCCACGATCGCATCCCACGCGTCGACGCCCGTGCGCAGCCGTCCGCGCAAGCGGTCGACCGTGTGCACCACGGTTGCAAGCGACATCGGCCGGCGCCGGTCCGTCAGCTGCAGCGAACCGGGCTCGCACAGCGGTGCCAGGTCGTTGCGCAGCGCGTCGCTGCAGACGGCCAGCGAGGCCGCGTCCACGTCTTCGTTCAGCAGTTCGCGCAGCGATTCGGCTTCGCCCACAGGGCCGTTGCCGCGTGCCACCGTGCCGCAGACGGGCAGGGCGGTGACCTCGCCCTGCGCCACCACCAGTTGCAGGTCGGGCGAGGCGCCGAACAGCCGCTCGCCGCTGGCCGGCACGTGCAGGAAGAAACTTGCCGGCGCCGGGTTCACGCGGCGCAGGTTGGCGAACGCGGCGGCCGGCGAGACGGCGGCGCGGCGGCGGAAACTCTGGCTCAGCGTCAGCGAGACCAGCGGCCGCGTCTTCAGATGCTCCAGCGCGCGGGCCACGACCTGGGCGTAACCGCCTTCTGGAAAATCGTCCGCGGGTTCCGCTGCGTCCGCTGTCGGGTGCAGCGCCTGCCCAGTGCGCAGGGGCGGTCGATCGATGGCCTGGGTCGTTCCTGCCGCCCACCGAAGCGTGACCAGGCTCCAGCGGCCCTGCGCATCGCGCTCCCAATACCGGTCGCTGAAGAACAGCGAACCCAGCGATGGGGAGGCTGCAGCGTCGGCCGTTCCGTTTCGATCGGCCAGCCGGTGCGCCTCGAAGCGGAGCGCGCCGAGCAACTGCACCTCGGACAACGGTGTGAACGCGGCAAGAAAGGCCCGCAACGCGGCGAGCGGATCGCAGCCGGCACCACGCCCCGCACACAGCCTGAAGCCTGCCAGCGACGGGTCGCCGAGCAAGGCCTGCCCCTCGGCGCGCAAGGCCTGGGGTACGACGCCATCGGCAAACACCTCCAGCACCAGCACCGGGTCAACCACCAGGCTGGCCTGTAGCGGGTGCAGGCCGGCGATACCGCTGTCGCAGCCGAAGTAGGCGCCGGGGACGTCGTCCAGCCGCGCCAGCGCGGCGTCGACTTCGTCGACCGTTGCGGCGCGGTGGCTGACGCGAACCTCAATCATCCCGACACCGATGGCCGCGGAGCAGGCCATGTCGTGGCCAAACCATTGCGGACACGCCGACGGGTTGGCATGTCGGCCAGCGCATCGCAGATGTGGAACGTCGGGTGGGTCATGGGGCCGCCTCCCTCAACCCCATTGCGCGCAGCCAGGCGTCGACCTGACCGAAAGCATCCTGCTGCCACTGATCCGGGCTCTGGCCACCAAGGACATTCGTTTCTTCGACAAAGCGGCGCACGCATGTCGGCCCGAAACCATCGACGGTGTCGAACTTGTTGGCAATGAAGCCGTACCCGGCAGTGCCACTGGCATGCGCGAGCAGTGGCTGGCATTCTTTGGCGAGCGCGTCCGGGCCTCCCGGATAGTTGCGCACGCAGTAGTAGATGTCGTAGGCATCCTTCTGTTTGTAGCGCCCTTCGATCGCATGTCCCTTCATGGCCAGGAGTGCCGGGATCGAGCAAACGGCGATCTCGACGCGGTTCGTGCCACCGGCCGGCATCGACCCGGTGATCGCCACCAGTTGGTAGAAGTGAAGGGCCAGATCGGCGCCGTCCGCCCTTTGCACAGCAAAGTCGCTGATCAGGGGTGGCACGTTCTTGACGATCTCAGCGCCACGGGGCATCACGAAGTCGACGATGACGTCGATCGGAGCGCCACCGTCCCGGGCGGGAACTCTGCGAACGAGTTGAAAGCGCCTGAGTTCGCGGCGCTGCGCATAGCCATGTCCCTGTAGCGCCTCGATCAGCATGGCATATTCGCCGTCGCCCAATGCACCTGCGTCCAGGCCGACATCCACGTCGAGCGTGCCGACGTGCGGCATGTCCTGGTTGTCGAGCAGCAGCCACGGTACAGCGCCGCCGACGATGGCGAACTTGCCCTTGAAGCTGCCAAGGATCTGACCCATCTCGACCAGTACCGTCTTGACGGCCGCTGTTGTGCGGTCGTCGTAGTCGGCGGCGGACTGTGGATCGCCCGGCTTCATTTCCGCCATGCCAGTCTTTCCCTTCGCAGATGTTCGGCTGCCTCTCGCCCTCGTTCCCCGGCCGCGGTGAGATCGAGGTAGGTCTGGACCGGGCTGGTGCAGATGACGCCGGGTGCCGGCTCCACCGTGTCGCGCAACACACCGAGGTCCTTGAGCACGGTCACCGTCACGTTCTCGCCCTTCGACGTCGACGACAGCTTCAGGCCCGCGAGCACATGTTCAAGGCCCGCATCGTCTGCGTAGAAATACTGCATTCCCGTGCGGCCATAGGGAGCAAGCCACTGCGCTGCAGAGAAAGACGCAAAGACCGCCCGACCGGCTGCGCGATCCGCTTGCACCAGGTTCCGCGCGGCCGCCTCCAGCGGACCACCGTGCAACGTCGTGTAGAAGTTCATTCGCCGTCCGGCCGGTGGTTCGTAGGCGTCGCGCCATCCGTCCAGAAGCGCGTCGGGCTCGGACAGGAGCATGCCTTTATCGGATATTTGCGCCCACTCACGATCGAGCAAACCGGTGCGCACGTTGCTCACATGGCCCAGGCTGACATCGGCGACTTGAGCGAGCTCCGTGACTCGCCACGCTCGGCTGGGATCACGCAGCATGGCGCGGAGCACCTGTGCCGACTTCGGCCTAAACAGCGATTTGAGCTCGCGCCGCTCCGCCACGGGCTTGCTCGCCACCTGCCGCTCGATGAAGATGCCGTCGAAGACCAGGCGGGCATTGCCTTCGAAGTCGAGAAACCCGACCTGTTGCTCACGACAGAGGGCCTGGGCTTCCGGGGTCAGATAGGGTGCGATGAAAATGGGCGTGGCGTCTGGTGCCTGATAGGCGATGTAATGACGCAGCCTCAACAATGCCATCCGGACATGGCGCGGTTGGCCACTGGACTTCACTTCGCAAACCAGGACGCGGCGCGTGCCCGACACGTCGATGTGCGCCAGGATATCGACCTCGAAGCCGGCGTGCAGGGCCTCGTGCTCGATGTCCAGCAGGTGGATCGCAGACACCTGCTCAAGCAGCGTTCGAAGGGCGTGTGCAGCTTGGCGCTCCACGCTTTTCATCGAATCGGCTACTTTCAGCATGCGCTGAAAGTACCATTTTTGGTGAAAATGTCAACACTTTCACCACTTGAGATCATTTCAACACTTGCTGAAATGGATGCGGCAGTGAAAATTTTCTCGCCCAGGATTCAGAAAGCGCCCGGCCTGGGTCTCCAGAAGATGCGCCAACGCAAGCGCCATTCGTCCCAGGCTAACCTACTCGATCTTGATGCCCGTACGCTTGATCACCGGCGTCATCACCCGCAATTCCTTCTGCATGAACTGCTGCAGCTGCTCGACCGTGCCGCCGATCGGCTCCATGTACTGCGAGTACAGCTTTTCCTTGGTCTCGGGCATGGCCAGCACGGCGTTGACCTCCTGGTTCATCTTCTGCACGATCTCGGTCGGCGTCGAGGCCGGCGCCATCAGCGCCATCCAGGCGACGTTCTCGATCTCGGGCAGGCCGGCTTCCTTCATCGTCGGGATGTCGGGCGTCAGCTGGCTGCGCTGGGCGGTGGACACGGCCAGCGTGCGCAGCTTGCCGGCCTTCACCTGCGGGATCACCGCCACGGCCGGCACGCAGGCAAACTGCACGTCGCCCTGCAGGATCGCCATGATCGCCTGCGGCGACGAGGCGTACGGAATGTGCACCGCGAAGGTGTCGGTCTTCACCTTCAGCAGCTCCACGCCCAGCTGCGACAGGCTGCCGATGCCGGTGGAGGAGAAGTTGAACGAACCGGGTTTTGCCTTCATCGCGGCCACCAGTTCCTTCAGCGTGCCGATGCCGGAGTCGGTGCGCACCGCGCAGACGTTGGCCTGGCCTCCGGCCAGCACCACCGGGCGCAGCTCGGTGAACGGGTCGTAGCCGAGCTTGGGGTAGAGCACGGTGTTGTAGACCAGCGGGCCGTTGGTGCTGACGAGGAAGGTGTAGCCGTCGCCGGCCGCCTTGGCGACCTGGCCCGTGCCGTTGTTGCCGCCGGCGCCGGGCCGGTTCTCGACGATGACCGGCTGGCCCAGCCGCGGGCCCAGGCGTTCGCCGACGATGCGGGCGATGACGTCGGGCGACGATCCGGCCGCATACGGGATCACGAAGCGGATCGGCCGGGTCGGCCAGGCACTTTGCGCCAGCGCGCCCAGGCCGGCGCCGGCCAGCAGCGCCACGGTGGCGGTGCGGGCGACGGTGGTGAGGAGGTGGCGGCGGGTCATGGTGCGATCAGTTCGGTGTCGTGGAAGAAGCGCCCTTCGCCGGCGATGTAGGCGGCGACCAGCGTGCGGTAGGTGGCCTCGACCACGTCGGGCAGCCCCTCGAACGTGGACTGCTGCTGCTCGGCCAGCGCGCGCACCTTGGCGAACACCTGGGCCTGGCGGGCCGGCGCCGACACCTGGAACTGGTCGCGCTTGAAGCGGGTGGCGTCCTTCACGCACAAGGCGCGCTGGGCCAGCAGCGCGACGATCTGCTCGTCGAGCGCATCGATGCGCTGGCGCAGCTCGCCCAGGGTGTCGGCCTGGGGGCGGTAGGCGGGGTCGGTGAAACGGCGGACCGGGCCCTGGTCGGTGGCCGGTTCCTGCGATGGCGTCATGGGATCAGTCTCCTGGTGGCGGGGCAGCGAAGGCTCCGCAGCGGTAAGCGGTCGGTCGTAAGTGATCTTATCAAACGGTCCGGCGGGGCCGGCCTGCGTGCGGTCGCAGAAAAATCTGCGACACGATGGAATAAACGGCATGCCGGCGGTGTTCATGGAGTGCAGACATCCACTGCGTCCAACCCTCTTTCGGAGATCCCTCATGAAATTCCTGACTGCCACCACCCTTACCGCCGCGTTGCTCGCAGGCTTTGCCTCCACCGCCAGCGCCCAGCCGGCCACGATGTCGGGCGGCATGCTCGTCGGCACCAATGGCATGACGCTCTACACCTTCGACAAGGACACCACGGGCAGCGGCAAGTCGGTCTGCAACGGCCCCTGCGCCACCAACTGGCCGCCGCTGATGGCCAGCGATACGGACAAGGCGACCGGCGACTGGTCCATCGTCACGCGCGACGACGGCAAGAAACAATGGGCGATGAAGGGCAAGCCGCTGTACTACTGGATCAAGGACACGAAGGCCGGCGACATGACCGGCGACGGCATCCAGGGCAGCTGGCACGTGGTGAAATAAACCCCCTCCACCGGGCGCGCCCTGCGGCGAATCCGGCGAGGCCAGAGCATGCAACGTGACGCCATCGTCGACCACATCCCCAGCCTGCGCCGGTATGCGCGTGCGCTGACGGGCAACGCCTGGGCGGCCGACGACCTGGTGCAGGACACGCTGGAGCGTGCCTGCAGCAAGTGGCGCCTGTGGCTGGCGGGCTCCGACCTGCGGGCCTGGCTGTTCACGCTGATGCACAACCTGTTCGCGAACCAGATGCGCCATGCAGCGCGCCGTCCGCCCGCGGCGTCGATGCTCGACCTCGACGACGCGGCGGCCGAACTGGTCGCGCCCCAGGCCGCGGCCGATGTAACGCTCGATCTGCAGCGCTGCCTGCTGCGCCTGCCCGAGGACCAGCGTGCCGTGCTGCTGCTGGTGACGCTGGAAGACCTGTCGTACCAGCAGGTGGCGCGGATCCTGGGCGTGCCGGCCGGAACCGTGATGTCGCGCCTGTCGCGCGCCCGCGCCCGGCTGCGCGAGCTGATGGACGGTGGTGCGGCGCGCACCCCGCCGCAGGCCGATGTGCCGCCGGCCCCGTCCGCGCCGATGCCCGTGCCCGGCGCCGGCCCCCATTTGAGAAGACTGAAATGAATTCCGCCGATTCCTCGCCGCAGGCTGCACCGTCGACTCCGCCCTCCGCGGTGGCGGAGGAAGCTTTGCACGCGCTGGTCGACGGCCGGCTCACGCCAGCGCAGCGCGTAGAACTCGAGGCGCGGCTGGCCCACGACCCGTCGGCCGCGTCCACGCGGGATGCCTGGGCCGCACAGCGCGAAGCCCTGCGCGGGCTGCACGTGCCCTTGCTGCACGAGCCCGTGCCCGAGAGCCTGCGGGCGGCCGTCACGCAGTTCGGCGATGCGCGCCACGAGATCGCGCGCTGGCAGCGCTGGGGCGGCATCGCCGCGGGCGTGGTGTTGGCGTTCGCCGTCGGCTGGCTGGCGCGTGGTGCGCAGATGGTTGGTGCATCGCAGCTGGCGGGTGCCACGCAGCGCGTGCCGGCCGCCGGCCCGCAGTTCGTGCACCAGGCGGCGCTGGCCCATCTGGTCTATGCACCCGAAGTGCGGCACCCGGTCGAGGTCACCGCGGCGCAGCAGGAGCACCTGGTGCAGTGGCTGTCCAAGCGCGTCGGCCGGCCGCTGAAGGTGCCCAACCTGGCCGGCGAAGGCTACGAGCTGGTCGGCGGCCGGCTGCTGCCCGGCGAGCAGGGCGCACGGGCGCAGTTCATGTTCCAGAACAGCACGGGCCAGCGCATCACGCTGTACCTGGGCGCGGTCGATGCCATCGCTGCAGGTGGGCCGGCCGATGCGGCGCCGCAGGCGCAACGCCAGACCGAGACCGCGTTCCGACTGAGCACGGAAGGGCCGGTGCCCAGCTTCTACTGGGTCGACCGCGGCTTCGGCTACGCGCTGGCCGGGCAGGTGCCCAAGGATGTCTTGCTGAAACTGGCCGAAGAGGTCTATCGTCAGTTATGAGCAGTTGGCCAACGCCGTTCTTCTGCCGGGGGCTGCTGCTCGCCGGCCTCATCGCAGCGCCGCTGCCGAGCCCGGCGCAGACCCCGCCGCAGCCCTCACCGCAGCCGCTGAGCACCCAGCAGCAATGCCTGCAGGCGGTGAAGGCGCAACTGGACGAATGCCTGAAGGAGCTGCCGCCCAGGATCGTCACCACAGGCCGGCCGTCGGACACCGAAAAAGCCATGATGACCACCCGCGCGCAGGAAGAGAACGCCTGCCGGCGTCAGGCGCAGCAGCAGCGCACGGCTTGCCGTTGAGAGAGAAGCCTGCGGGCTTGCGCGGGCGACGTTCCGCCCTGGCCGATCCAGGCTGTCAGGCGATCGGCGGCAGGATGGTCGCGGCGACGCGGCGCAGCACCGCATCACGTTCTGCAGGGTGCATGCGCAGCCAGTCGTGCAAGCGGTGCCCGGCGCCGGGCAGGCTGACCACGTCGACGCTGGCAGCGCGCACGGCGCGTGTGCGGTAGCCGTGTTGCACGGCGGGCGGGATGACGGCGTCTTCCGTGCCGTAGACGACCAGCAGGCGCCCGGTGAAACCTTCGAGCGCGGCGAACGCCGGGCTGTCGGCGAACGTGGCGGTGGCGCGCAGCACCTGTTGGAATGCCGGCCCGAACGGCACCGTTTCCGCCGCGCCCGCATAGGCGGCCGGCGCGAACAACACCAGCGCCGACGGCGCCAGCGCCTCGATCAGGCTGCACGCCACATGGGCGCCCATGCTGGTCGCGAGCAGCGCCCGCGGTGCCCGCAAGTCGAGGGCCTGGGCCACGGCCAGAGCCTGGTCGGCGCGGTGCCGCAGGCTGGATGCGGCGAGCGCACCGGTGCTGGCCCCGTGGCCCGAAAAATCGAAGGCCGCGGTCGAGATGCCGCGCGCGGCGAGGCCGCCACGCAGGTCGTCGATGCCGCGGTGCGTGGTCGACAAGCCACCGCCGTGCAGGGCCAGTACCTGCGGGGCCACCGGGGCCGCTGGGGCCGCGTGCGCGCCGGCCTGCACGGTCGAGCCCCGCAGCACGAGGCCGCGCCAAGGGATCGCGAAGTCGGTCTGTTGCATCCGGCCGGTGCGTGTGGCGGTCCTACGCCGCCAGCTGGAAGCGCCGCCTCCAGTGCAGTGGCTCGTGGCCTGCCAGCGGGCTGTCGAAGGCCAGCACGCGTTCGCCCAGCAGCGAGCCCAGGTAGGCGGTCTTGCGGTCGGCGCCGCCGAAGCAGATGCTCGACACGTTGCCGAGCGTGCTGTGGCCGCAGGTCCAGATGCTGTCGCGTGTCAGCGTGCGGGCGAGCAGGTCGGCCACGTAGCGTGCCAGGTGCTCGGCATCGGTGTCGCCCAGCACCAGTTGCCGTGTGCCGTCGGGCCGCACCACGTACAGCCGGTTGCTCACCAGGCAGGTGACCCAGGCGCCGCCGTGGGCGTCGAAGCTGATGCCGTCGGGCTGCTCGCCTTCGTCGAAACTGCAGACGACTTCGCGCTCGACCAGCGCCGGGCCGGGCTGCAGCCGGTAGCGCGTGAGGCGCCGCGCATGGGTCTCGTTGACGTAGACGAACAAGCCGTCGGGCGAGAAGGCGATCTCGTTGGTGTAGCCCAGGCCATCGGCCACGATGCGGGTGCCCTGGGCGTTGTGCACGGCGATGTAGCCGTCGGTCTGGTCGGGGTACCAGGCGCGCGAGCGCGGGATCTGCCGCGTGCTGACGGTGAACCACACATTGCCCACGGCGTCCTCCAGCACGAAGTTGGTCGGCGGCAGCAGCTTGCCTTCGAGCGTGGTCACCAGGGGCGTGGCGTGGCCGGCGGCATCCAGTTCGTACACGCCGCCCTCTGTGTCGCCCAGATGGGCGATCAGCACCCTGCCGTTGGCGCGCAGCGCGATGCCGTTCGAGTGGATGGGGCCGCCCTGCACCGTGTTGCCGACGATCAACCGGGTGCCGCCATCGGGCGCGACATGCATGATGCCGCCGCGCCGGTCGGAGAACAGGAACACGCCGTCCTGGTTGGTGAGGATGCATTCCGGGCTCTTGAGCCCGGCGAACGCGGGGCGCAGGTCCGCGAGTGCGATGCGGAAGTCGTGTGGCAGGGGGTAGTGCATCGTGTGTATCGGCTCTAGTCCAGCTTCAGCTTCTGTTCGGCGACGATGCGGCGGCGCAGCGTCAGCTCGTCCTGGATGCGCGCCGCGAACTCCGCGGTGACGCCGCCCTCGGGCTGGATGCCGGCATCGGCAAAACGCTTGCGCACGGCTGGTTCGGCCAGGGCGCGCACCAGCGCGCTGCGCAGGGTTTCCTGCACGTCGGCCGGCAGGTTCGGCGGCGCCACCATGCCCATCCACGCGGTGTTGTCCAGGGCCTTCATGCCGGCCTCGGTGAAGGTCGGCACATCGGGCAGCGCGGCCACGCGGCGCGGGCTCATCACCGCCATCGCCCGGAGTTTGCCCGACTGGATGTGCGGCAGGGTCGACGGCAGGTTGTCGAACATCATGTCGACTTGGCCGGCCAGCAGATCGGAGATCGCCGGGCCGGCGCCCTTGTACGCCACGTGCACCACGTCGGTGTGCGTCAGGGCCTTGAACAGTTCTCCGTCCAGGTGGCCGACCCCACCGGCACCGGCCGACGCGAACGCGTACTTGCCGGGGTTCTTCTGCAGCAGGGCCACCAGCTCCTTCAGGTTGTTCACCGGCAGCTTGGTGGGGTTGACCGTCATCACGATCGGCACCGTGGCCAGCGTGACGACGGGGGTGAACCCCTTCACCGGGTCGTACGGGTTCTGCGGGTTCATCGCCGGGTTCGTCGCCATCGTCGACACGGTGGCCAGGCCCAGCGTGTGGCCGTCGGGCACGGCCTTCGAGACGAAGTTGGCGCCGACCGCACCGCCGGCGCCTGCACGGTTCTCGACGATCACGACCTGGCCCAGCTCCTTGGCCAGCTGGTCGGCCACGGCGCGGGCCACGATGTCGGTGGCGCCGCCGGGGGCGAACGGTACGACCACGCGCACGGGTTTGTTGCCGAAGGGTTCGGCGGCACCGACGGCCGTGGCGGCCAGCACGGCGATGGCCGCGACCGCGGTGCGGAGAAACGGGACGAGGGACATGGGGATTTACTCCTGAGTGGGTGAATCGGGCACGCCATCCGACGTGATGTGCGTGAAGCCGGCGCCTTCCTTGCGCATCAAGGTGCCGCCGTGGGCGTGCTGGGGCAGGTTCTGCGTCGAATAGACGATGGCGTCTTCGTCTTCGCTGAGGTTGTGCAGGTCGTGTTCGACCCACGAGGGCACGAAGAAGGTGTCGCCGGTCGACCAGGTGATGCGCTCGCCGCCGATCACCGATGCGCCGTGCCCCTTGAGCACGAAGTACAGGTGCCAGAACGAATGGCTGTGCGAACGGCCGCGCTCCCCGGGCCCCAGCGCCTGCACGATCAGCGAGATGCTCTCGTTCAACCCGAAGGCATCGGGCGCATCGGTGCGGGTCAGCGCCATCGCGCGGGTCAGCCGCTCCTGGCTCTGTGGTTGCTGGCCGAGGGCGGTCTCGACATCCTGCTTGCGCCACACGGCGGCCTTGCCCCGTGGTTGTGCGCTGAGCGCGAGGTATTCCGAGAAAGGCTTGAGGTGTCCGTTCATCCGTGGCTCCTGTCGGCGCTGAGGGAAAGGGGTTGTGTGGCCGGCGTTTCGGTCGTCGCCAGCAGGATGCAGAGACCGATGCCTTCGATGGCGGTCGTGAGGTCGGCGGCCTCGGGGTAGGTGGGCGCGAGCCGCAGGTTGCTGTCACGCGGGTCGTGGCCCAGCGGGTAGGTCCGCCCAGCTGGCACCAGCGCAATGCCCAGGTCGCGGGCCAGCGCCACCACCCGTTGCGCGCAGCCGTCACGCACCTGCAGGCTGACGAAGTAGCCGCCTCGGGGCGTTGTCCAGCTCGCCACGCCGTGGCCGCCCAGATGGCGTTGAAGACCTTCTTCGACCAGGCGGAACTTGGGCGCGATGATGGCCCGGTGCCGAGCCATGTGGGCGCGCAGGCCGGCGTGGTCGCCCAGGAAACGCACGTGGCGCAACTGGTTCAGCTTGTCGGGCCCGATCGAGCGGATGCCGGCATGGCGCACGTACCAGGCCAGGTTGCCGGGCGAGCTGGCGAACAGGCCCAGGCCACCGCCGGCGAACGTGATCTTCGAGGTCGACGCGAAGACGAAGGGCCGGTCGGCATGCCCCGCGCGTGCGCAGCGGTCGACAATGCTGGGTAGGCTGTCTTCCTCGTCCGTCAGGTGGTGCACGGCGTAGGCGTTGTCCCAGAACAGGCGGAAGTCGGGCGCGCCGGTGCGCATGCGCGCCAGCCGCTCGACCACGTCCCCGGCATAGGTCTCGCCGGTCGGGTTGCTGTACTGCGGCACGCACCACATGCCCTTGACCTGCGGGTCCAGCGCCAGCGCCTCGACCGCATCCATGTCGGGGCCGCGGCCGGTCATCGGCACCGGCAGCATCTCGATGCCGTAGGCTTCGCAGATCGCGAAGTGCCGGTCGTAGCCCGGCGAAGGGCAGATGAACTTGACCGGCCCGGTCTTCCAGGGCGCGGCACCGCCCGGCAGGCCGTGCAGCAGCGCGTAGACGATGGTGTCGTGCATCATCGCCAGGCTCGCGTTGTTGCCGACCGCGATCTGCTCCGCAGGCGCCCCGAGCATCTCGCTGAACAACGCGCGGGCTTCGGGCAAGCCGGTCGGGCTGCCGTAGTAGTTGCGTGCGTCCGCGCCTTCGGCTGTCAGGTAACCGGCCTTGCCGGGCAGGTCGAGCATCGGATCGGACAAGGCCACCTGCGCGGCGCAGGGTTTGCCGCGGGTCATGTCGATCTGCAGGCCACGGGCCTTGAAGACGGTGTAGCGCGCTTCCAGTGCGGCGCGCGCGGCGGCCAGCGCCGCGCCTTCGAGCGTACCGATGCCGCGTGGCAGATCGAGGGAATGGGAGTGCATGGTCGGGTTCCTTTCTTCAGGGCTGGACGGTGGCGTCGATGTCCAGGCATTGCGCAAACACTTGCGGGTCGACGTTGCCGCCGGAGCAGATCACCAGCGTGTTGCGGCCTTGCAGATCGAGCTTGCGCGACAGCACGGCGGCCAGGGCCGCGGCACCGCCGGGTTCGAGCACCAGCTTCAGCGACGCGAACGCGAAGCGCATGGCGGCCAGCGCCTCGGCGTCGGACACGGCGACGCCGCTCGCGCCGCAGGCCGCCAGGATCGGAAACGTGCGCTCGCCCGGCGTATTGGCCAGCAGGGCATCGCACAGCGAACCCGACTTGCGTGTGTTGGCGAGCCGGGTGCCGGCGGCCAGCGAGCGGCCGGTGTCGTCGAAGCCCTCGGGCTCGGCCGCGACGATGCGCACCTGCGGAAACTGCGCGCGCAGCGCCAGCGACCAGCCGGCCGCCAGGCCGCCGCCGCTGCAGCAGACGATCGCCGTGTCGACGCGCTCGCCCTCCATCTGCGCCGCGGCTTCGAGTGCGCCGGTGCCGGCCCCGGCGATCACGAAGTCGTCGTCGTACGGGGGCACCAGCGTCATGCCGTGGCGGGCTACCAGGTCGGCGCCGATGGCGGCGCGGTCGTCACGGTCGCGGTCGTACAGGTGCACGGTCGCGCCGCGCTGCCGGCAGCCGGCGATCTTGATCGCCGGTGCGTCGGCCGGCATGATGACCGAGGCCGCCACGCCGACCAGCCGCGCGGCCTCGGCGATGGCCAGCGCATGGTTGCCCGACGAGAACGCCACCACGCCCTGCGTGCGCTGCGCCGGCGTCAGCGCCAGGACGCGGTTGAGTGCACCGCGGAACTTGAACGAGCCGCTGCGCTGCAGGTTCTCGGCCTTCAGGAAGACCCGCCCGCCGACCATCGCGTCGAGTTCGCCCGAGCGCAGCAGCGGCGTGGCCACCGCATGGCCGGCAATGCGTGCGGCGGCGGCGCGCACGTCGTCGATGCCCAGCGCCTGCGTCATGCCGCCACCCCCGGCGTCATCGCCGGCGCCTTGGTCGGCGCGAGCAGCAGCGCGGCCTGCAGCAGCGCGCCTTCGTAGCGGGCCCGTTCAGTGGCAATCTCTGCGTCGGTCCAGTCCCAGAAACCATGGCCGCTCTTGGTGCCGAAGCGGCCGGCTGCCACCTTGGCGCTCAAGGTCTTGCTTGGCACGCTGGCGTTGCACAGGCTGGGGTAGATCGACGACGCCGCCGCGAACTGCGTGTCGAGCCCGGCGAACTCCTTCTGCAGGATCGGCCCGGCGGCCACGTAGCGGAAGCCGAAGCCGAAGCGCACGGCCGCATCCACGTCTTCCGGCGAGGCGAGTTCCTCGTCGATCACCGAGAACGCCTCGCGCATCAGCGCGTGCTGGATGCGGTTGGCCAGCAGGCCCGGCACATCGCGGTTCACCCGCACGGGAATCCGGCCCACCGCCTTGAAGATCGCCTGCAACGCGTCGACCGTGTCGGCCGACGTGTGTTCGCCCTTGGCCACCTCGACCAGCGGCACCAGGTGCGCCGGCAGGAAGAAGTGCGTGTTGGCCATGCGCGCACGGCTGGCGCAGCCGCCCGCGATGTCGGTGATGCGCAGGCCGCTGCTGTTGCTGCCGATCGGCACGCCGGCCGGCACCAGCGCATCGAGCTGGGCGAACACGGCCTGCTTGACCAGCAACTGCTCGGTCACCGTCTCGATGACGATGCCGGCGTGCTGCCAGTCCACGGCCGCCAGCGACGGTTGCAGTTGCAGCCGCCCGGCATCGAACTGGCCGCCGAGCTGGGCGACCGATTGCGCCGTGTGCGCCCGCACCGCCGGCCAGTCGGCCACGGTCTGGGCCACGAGCTGGGTGCGCCAGCCCGCATGGAGAAAGATGGCGGCGATATCGCGGCCCATGATGCCGCTGCCGACGACGACCGCTGTTGTGTTGTGCATGCGTGCTGATCCCACTGGTTCTGTTGGACAACTCAGCCTATACTGTATGGAGTAAAATACATACAGTTAAAGCAATTTCATAAAGTGTACGTCATGTGTATGGATCATGCAATCTGCTGTTGCGCCTGATTTCGCCCATTGGCCGCAGACCATGGCTGGCATTCCGGGGCCGACCTATCTGCGGATCGTCGAACTGCTGTCTCGCGATATCCGTGCCGGTGTGCTGAAGGCCGGCGATCCGCTGCCGTCGCACCGGGAGCTGGCGGAGCAGCTGGGCATCAATTTCACGACCGTCACGCGGGGCTACGACGAGGCGAAGAAGTTCGGCCTGGTGCAGACGCGGCGCGGGCAGGGCACCTTCATCGCCGGCGAGAAGGAGATCGTGCGCAACGGTCTCGAAGTGCCGGCCGGCGACGCGGGTGCCGCGCCGATCGACCTCACGTCGACCTGGCCGCCCAATCTGGAGATCGCGTCGTCGCTGGCGGCCGAGGTGCGGCTGCTGACGCAGGAGCGTTCGTTCGATTTCCTCGCGCGCCGTGGCGGCACGGTGCCGGCACTCGACCTGGCCGCCGGCGAGAGCTGGCTGCAGCCGCGGTTCGACGACCCGGTCGCCGGGCGCATCGCCGTCGCCTCGGGCACGCGCAACGCGCTGCTGGCCCTGCTGTCGAGCCTGGTGGGTTCGGGCGGCAGCCTGCTGGTCGAGGCGCTGCTCTGGCCGACCGTGCGCACCGTGGCCAGCATGCTCGGCATCAAGCTGGTGCCGGTGGCCATCGACGCCGAGGGCATGCTGCCCGCGGCCCTGGACGAAGCCTGCGTGGCCTCGGGTGCGACGGTGCTGTACTGCGTGCCGACGATGCAGAACCCCACCGGTGCCGTGATGGGCCTGGCACGGCGGCACGCCATCGTCGAGGTGGCCCGGCGGCGCGGCCTGACCATCCTCGAAGACGAGGCCTACAGCGCCCTGCAGGAGGCACCGCCACCGCCGCTTGCCGCGCTGGCGCCGGACATCACCTACTGCATCTTCGGCCTGGCCAAGCTGATCTCGCCGAGCATGCGGGTGTCGTACGTGGTGGCGCCCGATCGCCAGAAGACGGTGCGCCTGGCCGAGCTGCTGCGTGTGACGATGCAGACCGCCGCGCCGCTCGAGGCCGCGCTCGCGACGCGGCTGATCGAGCGCGGCCTGCTGGCCGGCTTGATCGGCCAGATCCGTGCGGAGGCGCGGCTGCGCCAGGCGATGGCCGCGCGCCTGCTGTCGGCCCATGCGGTGGTGGCGCCGCCCGAGGGCCTGTTCCTGTGGCTGACGCTGCCGGCCCGATGGGGCGGGTCCGAGTTCGTCGGCCGGCTGCGGCAGGAGGGCGTGCTGGTGGTCGACAGCACGGCCTTCGTGGTCGGCGGCGCCGAGTCAGCCGGGGCCGTGCGCATCGCCACCGGTGCCGCGCACAGCGCGGCCGATCTCGAACGCGCCCTGCGGCGCGTGCATGACCTGCTGCAGCAGAACGCGTCGCTGCTCAACCCGATCGATTGAGCGCGGGCGGGGCGGTCAGCGCCCCTGCGTGGCTTTCGCTGCTCGCACGGCCTGCGCCGCCAGCACCCGCAGGTCGGGCTTGTAGATCTTGCCGACGTTGGTCATCGGCATGGTCTGCAGGATGGTCACCGACTTCGGCCGCGCGGGCGGCTCGTCGACGTGGGCGCAGACGAAGGCCAGCAGTTCGGCCTCGGTCGCTGTCGCGCCCGGCACCAGCGTCGCGAACACCACGGGCAGTTCGCCGGCATAGGCGTCCGGCGCGCCGACGGCGGCCGACAGCTGCACGGCCGGGTGGGCGGCCAGCGCGTCCTCGATCACCTTGGGGTCGATGTTGTGGCCGCTGCGGATGATCAGATCCTTGGAGCGGCCCGTCAGGTGCAGGCGGCCTTCGTCGTCGAGCCGGCCGAGATCGCCGGTGGCCAGCCAGCCGTCGGGCGTGAAAGCGTGCACGTTGTCCTGCGGGTCGACGAAGCCCGAGAACAGGTTGGGCGACTGGAACAGCACCATGCCCTGTTCGCCCGGCGGCATCTCGTGGTCGCTGGCGCCGCCCTGGGCGTCGAGCGCGACGATGCGCAGCCGGCTGTAGGGCAGCGGCAGGCCCACGCAGCCCGCCGGCGCCACCACGCCCGGCGGCGTAATGGTCGAGATGCCGGCCATCTCGGTCATGCCCAGGCTCTCGTGCACGTGCAGGCCGAACAGCTGCTCGAAGCGTGCCGCGAGCTCGGGGGACAGCGGGGCGGCGCCGGTGCGGCAGTAGCGCAGCGACGCGATGTCGGCGCCGTCGAGCGGCACGTTGACCAGCGCAGCCAGCACCGTGGGCACGGCGGACAGCACCGTGGCGCGGTGCCGCGCGACCAGCCGCCAGTAGTTGCGCACCACGTCGCGGTTGCGGTAGAGCGCCGTCGTCGGGATGATCACCTCGACGCCGGCCGACAAGGCCGCCAGCGAACCCGGCAGCACGCCGGCCACGTGGAACAGCGGGTAGCCGTTGATCATCACGTCGGCGGCGGTCACGCCCTGCAGCTTGACGCTGGCCCAGGCGGTGAACACCTGCGCGCCGTGGCTGTGGCGGGCGAGCTTGGGCGCGCCGGTGGTGCCGCCGGTGTGGAAGTACGCAGCGATGTCGGTGGGGGCGATGTCGCGCCCGCTCACCAGGCGGTCGGCCGGCTCGCGGGCCCGTTCGGCCGCGAAGTCGAGCACGCCCTCGGGCAGCACTGGCGTGCCCTGTTCGCCGAGAGGCGCCACGCGCAGCACCGTGGTGAGCGTCGGCACCCGCGCGCGGATGCGCATGGCCTTGGCCCAGAACTCGCCGTCTTCGTCGCCACCCCAGGCGATCAGCACCTTGGCGCGGCCGGCGTTCATCAACGACACCAGCTTGTCGTCGGTCAGCAGCGGGTTCAGCGGTTGCACGATGCCGGCGGCTTCGCCGCCCCACAGGGCCAGGTGGTAGTCGAGGCAGCCGGGCAGCAACGCGGCCACGGCATCGCCCGGGCCGACGCCCAGCCGGTGCAGCAGGTTGGCCGTCTGGTGGATGCCGGCCAGCAGATCGGCGTAAGACCAGCGCAGCGGCGTGGCGTCGGGGTCGGCGGTCGGCAGGAAGGTGAGGGCGGTCTTGGTGCCGAACGCGGCGGCGGCGTTGCGGAAGATCTCGTAGGTGCTGCGCACCGGCAAGGCCTCAGCCAGCGGTACTTCCTCGAGCCGGCGCACGTCCGCCAGGCTGCGGATGGGGAACGAGGGCGAAAACGGGGCGGATGGCGCGGCGGCGGTCATGGGGCTGTCTCCCTGCTGTTGTCGCCGCATTGTCACCGAGCGGCATGCTGCACCGCGATGGTCCGGGTGCGCGAATTTCGGCAACGGCCCTTACGAAATTCCATTCTTGCCGGGCACGGGGTGGGACCCTAGCATCCTGTCCACCCGAACACCTTCGAACAAAAGGAAGCACCCATGTCCCAACTGATCGACCCGCGCCGCCGGCAACTCCTGAAGACCTCGCTGCTCGGCGGTGGCCTGGCGGTGGGCAACATGCTGTCGTTCGGCGTGTCCGCGCAGGGCAAGCCGACCTTGAACCTGCAGCTCGGCTGGCTGGCCGGCGGCAACCAGATGGGCGAGGTGGTGGCCAAGCGCCTGGGTTACTACGAGCAGGAGGGCCTGCAGCTGGCGATCCAGCCGGGCGGGCCCAACATCGACGGCGTGGCCGTGGTGGCCTCGGGCCGCTTCGAGATGGGGCAGGTCTCGTCGAGTCCGTCGATCATGCTGGCGGCCGGCCAGGGCCTGCCGGTCAAGTGTTTCGCGGTGGGGGCGCAGCGCCACCCGTACTGCTTCTTCTCGCTCACGAAGAACGCGGTGCGCAAGCCGGCCGATCTGGTGGGCAAGAAGGTCGGCATCCAGTCGACCGGCATGGTGCTGCTGCGCGCGCTGCTGGCGCAGAACAAGATTCCCGAGAAGGACGTGAACGCGATCCCGATCGGCGCCGACATGACGCCGCTGCTCAGCGGCCAGGTCGACGTGGTGACGGGCTGGCTCACCAACACCACCGCGCTCAAGGTGCTGGGCAAGGAACGCGTCGACCTGAGCCTGTGGGACTCGGGCGTCAAGCTGTACGCGCTGCCCTACTACGCCACGCCCAAGACGCTGCAGGAACATGGCAAGGAGCTGGCGGCCTTCCTGCGCGCCACCTCGCGCGGCTGGCAGTACGCGCAGGCCAACCCCGATGCGGCGACGGCGCTGCTGGTCAAGGAGTACCCGAACCTGGTGCTCGACGACGAACGCGTCGCGCTCGACGTGATGCTGAAGTACAGCTTCGGCGACTTGACCAAGACGCAGGGCTGGGGCGCGATGGATCCGGCCGTCTGGCAGGAGCAGATCTCGCTCTATTCCCAACTCGGCCAGTTCACCGCCAAGACGCCGAAGCTCGACGACGTGATGACGCTGGACGTCTTGAAGGCGACGGCTTCCGCGCGTGTGAAAGCCTGAAGTGGCTGCCGTGCTCGACCACCCGCTGGCGATCCGCTGCCGCGACATCGGCGTGCGCTTCTTCACCGAGCGCCGCAGCGTGACCGCGATCCAGAGCCTCGACCTCGACGTGGCCGAGGG
The DNA here is from genome assembly GCA_965279475.1 of Pseudorhodoferax sp. Lineage (GTDB taxonomy): Bacteria > Pseudomonadota > Gammaproteobacteria > Burkholderiales > Burkholderiaceae_C > Pseudorhodoferax. Next base: position 2,670,072 of record CBDIIA010000003.1, on the reverse strand, counting down.
CGAGTTCCTGACCCTGCTCGGGCCTTCGGGCTGCGGAAAATCGACCTTCCTGCGCGTGGTGGCCGACCTGCTGCCGGCGGGCAAGGGGCAGATCAGCGTGCTGTCGAAGGCACCGCAGGCGGCACGGGCCAACCGCGACATCGGCTTCGTGTTCCAGGACGCGGCACTGCTGCCCTGGCGCACCGCGTTGCAGAACGTCGAGCTGCCCTTGCAGGTGGGTGGCGGTGCCAAGCGGCGCGGGCGACGCAGCCCCGAGGAACTGCTCGATCTGGTCGGCCTGAAGGACCGCGCGCATGCGTATCCGCATGAGCTGTCGGGCGGGCAGCGGCAGCGCGTGTCGATCGCCCGCGCGCTGGTCAGCGACCCCAAGGTACTGCTGATGGACGAGCCTTTCGGCGCGCTCGATGAGATCACCCGCGACCGCTTGAACGAGGAGATCCGGCGCGTGTGGAAGGAGACCGGCGTCACCATCCTCTTCGTCACGCACAGCATCCACGAGGCCGCCTACCTGGGCCAGCGCGTGTTGATGCTCGCAGCCAACCCGGGGCGGGTGCGCGAGATCGTGCCGGTGAACCTGCCCGATGACCGCGGCCTGGCCATCCGCGAAACGCCCGAATTCGTCCAGCTCACCGCACATCTGCGTCGCGTGCTGGAAAGCTGCTGAGAAGGAGCCCCATGAACACCCAGACGATCATGGCGCCCACGGTGTCAGCCGACGTCGCCAACGTGCCCGAGGCCGACGCCGAACAGATGGCCTGGGCCGCGGCCCGCAAGCGTCGTGTGTGGCGCAGCCGGCTGCTGCCGGTGCTGGGCATTGCTGGTCTGCTGCTGCTGTGGTGGGCCATCGTCACGCTGTTCGGCGTGAAGCCCTTTGTGGCACCTTCGCCCTGGGTCGTGGTCGAGACGCTGTACAACAAGCGCGCGATCCTGCTGGCCAACCTGATCCCGACCGCGATGGAGGCGGCCGGCGGCTTCATCGTCGGCAACCTGGTGGCGATCCTCGTGGCCACGCTGTTCGTGCACAACAAGACGCTGCAGGACATCTTCTTCCCCGTGGTGCTGATGTTCAACGCGATCCCGGTCGTGGCCAAGGCGCCCATCCTGGTGCTGATCATGGGCAACGGCATGGAGCCCAAGATCACCATCGCCGCGCTGGTGTGCTTCTTCCCGACGCTGGTGAACACGGTGCGCGGGCTCGAATCGGTGAACCCGCAGGCGATGGAGCTGATGCGTGTGCTGTCGGCCAGCAAGACCGAGATCTTCTTTCGCCTGCGCCTGTTCAACGCCTTGCCGTACCTGTTCTCGGCGCTGCGCATCGCGGCCTCGATGTGCGTGATCGGCGCGGTGGTGGGCGAGTGGGTCGGCGCCAATACCGGTGTGGGCGCGATGATCATCCAGGCCACCTTCAACTTCGATTCGGCGCTGCTGTATGCCGCGATCGTGATGAGCGCGGCGTTGTCCGGGACCTTCTTCCTGATCGTGACCATCGCCGAGCGCCTCGTCATCCGCTGGCAACCCGACACATGACAAACCCCCAGTCTTCGCGCACTGCGTGTCGCTGCGCCAACCCCCTTGCAGGGGGCGACACCAGCGGCCCGGCGAAGCCGGTTCCGCGGTGTCCGCGCCCTGATGCAAGTTATCTTTTCTAGGAGAGAGTGATGAGTCGAATCGGAGACTGGATTTCGGAGCCCGCGCGCGATGTGCGCGTCGCGGCCAAGACGGACGTGGTCGTGGTGGGCGGCGGCCCGGCCGGGCTGTCGGCCGCGGTGGCGGCGGCGCGCAACGGTGCCCGTGTGACGCTGCTGGAGCGCTACAACCACCTGGGCGGCCTGGCCTCGGGCGGCATGGTGCTGGTGCTCGACGACATGTGGGACAGCCATCTGCGCGAGATCTCGGTGCGCGGCCTGTGCGCCGAGTTCATCGAGCGCATGGCCTCGCTGGGCCTGGCCACCTACCCGCGTGCGCACGAGTGGGGCAGTGCGCCGGAGTCGATTGCGAAGTGGACGCGCTACGGCACCTTCGACTTCCACAGCAAGGACAAACCGCACCCGATCTGCTTTGCCGCTGCGTTCGACCCCGATGCGTGGAAACGCGTGTCGATCGAGCTCGTGCGTGAACTGGGCATCGAGCTGCGCCTGCACTCGTGGTTCTCGCGCACGCTGGTCGAGGACGGCGTGGTCAAGGGCGTGGTCTGCGACACCAAGAACGGCCGCGAGGCGATCCTCGGCGACGTGGTGATCGACGCGACCGGCGACCTTGACGTCGCCGCCTCGGCCGGTGCCCCGCATGTGGGCGGCAGCTACATCACCACCACGGTGTTCCGCCTGGGCGGTGTCGACACCGATGCCGCCGAACGCTTCGAGCGTGAGGAGCCCGAGGCCTTCGAGACGATCGACCGCGACATCAAGCGCGCACTCGGCGGCAGCTGGGCCCATTGGTGGCTGAAGACGCCGCTGCCCGGCGTGGTCTGGTGCAACTGCCCGCACATGCCGGGGCTGGACGGCCTGAAGGTCGAGGACCTGACGCGCGCCGAGATGCAGGGCCGCAAGACCATCCACGAGGCGGTCGAGCTGATCCGCGCGCGGCTGCCGGGCTTCGAGAAATGTTTCGTGGTCGACCTGGCGCCGCAGACCGGCGTGCGCCAGACCCGGCTGCTCGAAGGCGACTACGTGATGACCAAGGAAGACGTGATGCAGCGCACCCGCTTCGCCGACAGCGTGGCCCGCGGCCGCGACTACTACTACCCCTACCGCACGCTGCTGCCGCGCAGCGTGGAGAACCTGCTGGTGGCCGGTCGCCACTATTCGTCAACCTCGGCGGCGCAGAAGGTGTCGCGCGAGATCCCGCCGTGCATGGCGATGGGCGAGGCAGCCGGCGTGGCCGCGGCGCTGGCCCTGAACGCCGGCGTGACGGTGCGCCGGGTCGACGTGGCGGCGGTGCAGCGCACGCTGCGTGCGCAGGGCGGCGACCCGGGTGACCAGACCGGGCCGAACGCCGACGTGCCGAAGTTCGCCCGTGCCTTCGAGGCGGTGGCATGACGGCCGCCGCCACCGGCGCTGCCGGCACGCTGCCGCTGGACGGCATCCGCGTGATCGACTTCACCCAGGTGATGATGGGCCCGGTCTGCACGCAGATGCTGGCCGACCACGGCGCCGACGTGATCAAGATCGAACGCAAGGGCGCTGGCGACCTGAGCCGCTCGACCTTCGCGCCGGTCGCCGGCCACGACAACCCGATCTTCTGCAGCCTGAACCGCAACAAGCGCAGTGTCGAGGTGGACCTGCGCGATGCGGGGCAGATGGACCTGGTGAAGGCCCTGATCACGGACGCCGACGTGGTGGTGAGCAACTTCAGGGCCAGCGTGATGGACCGCCTGGGCCTGGGTTATGAAGACTGCAAAAGGTTGAACCCGCGCATCGTCTACGCGATCGGCAGCGGCTTCGGCGAGTCGGGCCCGTATGCGCACAAGGGCGGGCAGGATGTGCTGGCGCAGGCGATGACCGGCGTGATGGCGCGCCGCGCCGACGACGAGATCCCCGTGTCGATCTACCCCACCGCATTGGCCGACTACACCGCAGGCATGCACCTGGTGCAGGGCATCCTGTTTGCGCTGTTGCAGCGCGAGCGCACGGGCGAGGGGCAGAAGATCTCGGTGTCGCTGTACAACTCGATGCTGGCGATGCAGATGCAGGAGGCGGCGATGATCATGATGGCCGACTCCGAGGTCAACTGGGCGGCGATGCCGCTGTCGGGCGTGTTCGACACGACCACCGGGCCGCTGGTGCTGGTGGGGGCGTTCAAGGCCAACCCGCTGCTGGACATCTGCAATGCGCTCGGCCTGCCCGACCTGTCGCTGGACCCGCGCTTCGCAACGCTGGCCGCGCAGTTCGAACACAAACACACGCTGCACGCGATGTTCCGCGAGCGTTTCGCGTCCGACACACGGGAGCACTGGCTGGCCCGGCTCGAGGAGCAGGACCTGCTGTCGGCCCCGGTGCGCGACATGCGCGAGGCGCTGCGCGATCCGCAGACGCTGCACAACCGCATGGTCATGGAAGGCGCGTTCGCCGACGGCCGGCCGCTGCGTTTCATCGCCAGCCCCATCGGCATGTCGGCCACGCCGACCGGCCTGTACCGTGCGCCGCCGAGCCTGGGTGAACACACCGCCGAAGTGATGGCCGAGGCCCGGGCGCTGCTGGCAGGGGCCACGCCGTGAGTGCGGTCGCCGCCAACGACGGCGCCGCCAACGTGCGTTTCGACGTGGCCGACCACGTGGCCACGGTCACGATCGACCGGCCGCAGGTGATGAACGCGATCGACCTCGCGACCGAGGCCGAATTGCAGGCGATCTGGAGCGAACTGGAACGGCGCGACGACGTGCGGGTGGTGGTGCTGACCGGTGCCGGCGAGCGTGCGTTCTGCGCCGGCGCCGACATGAAGAACCCGTCGGTCAAGGGCGTCGACTACTGGGCCGCGTCGCGCGTGGGCGGCTTCGGCGGCATCGCGCTGCGCGACAGCCTGAACATCCCGGTGATCGCCCGCGTCAACGGCCTGGCGCTGGGCGGCGGCTTCGAGATGGTGCTGGGCTGCGACCTGGTCGTGGCCTGCGAAGAGGCCAGCTTCGGCCTGCCCGAGCCGCTGGTGGGCCGCATGCCACTCGATGGCGGTATGACCCTGCTGCAGCGGCAGATCCCGTTCCGCCAGGCGATGGGCATCCTGTTCACCGGGCGGCGGGTGTTGGCGGCCGAGGCGTTGGCGCTGGGCCTGGTCAACGAGGTCGTGCCGCGGGCCGAACTCGACGCCGCCGTCGCGCGCTGGGTGCAGAGCATCGCCGCCTGCGCGCCGCTGTCGTTGCGGGCCATCAAGCAGGTGGTGCGGCAGACCGGCACGCTGTCGCCGGCGCAGGCGCAGGCGACACGGCTGCCGGCGGTGATCGCGGCGCTGCAGTCCGAAGACGCCGACGAGGGCGTGCGCGCGTTCCAGCAGAAACGCAAGCCGGTGTGGCTAGGCCGGTGAACTTGCGATGACCCACGTGATCACCGCTGCCTGTATCGATGTGAAGGATGGGGCCTGCGTCAAATGCTGCCCGGTCGACTGCATCTATGAGGGCGAGCGCACGCTGTACATCCATCCGGACGAATGCATCGACTGCGGTGTGTGCATCTCCGCCTGCCCGGTCGAGGCGATCCATGAAGACCGGCGCCTGCCCGGCGAGTTCGCGCCCTTTCTCGCGATCAACCGCGAGTTCTTCGAACCCCAGGTGTCCGGCCTCGGATCGCCCGGCGGTGCGGCCGATGCGCCCCGGCGCGTGTGCGATCATCCCGCGGTGGTCGCATGGCCGGCGCAAGGGGGCGCGGCATGACGGCTCCGCTTCCATCGCCCCTCTCCTCAGGCCCAGGCCATGCACGCAAGCGTTCTGAAGTACTTCGTCGAGGTGGCGCGCTGCGGCTCGGTCCGCAAGGCCTCTGAAAAACTCTACGTCGCCGCCAGCGCGATCAACCGGCAGATCCTGAAACTCGAAGACGAGCTGGGCGTCGAGCTGTTCGACCGCCTGCCCGGCGGCATGCGGCTGAACCCGGCCGGCGAGCGGCTGCTGCAACACGCGCAGACCACGCTGCACGACTTCCAGGTGATGCGTAGCGAGCTCGATGCGCTGAAGGGCGAGCGCACCGGCCACGTCAAGGTCGCGTCGATGGACTCCTTGTTCATCGACTTCCTGCCCTCCGCCGTCGAAGAGTTCTCGGCATACTTTCCTGCAGTCACCTACACCATCACCTCGACGATGCCGATGGAGGTGCCGGGCCAGGTGCAGTCGGGCCAGTCCGACGTGGGCATCACCTTCCTGAACCGGCTGCCGGCGGGCGTGGCGGCCGTGGCCACCGCGGCCATGCCCTTCGGCATCGTGATGCCGCCCGGCCATCCGCTGGCGCAGCAGAACAGCGTGAGCCTGCGCGACTGCGCGGCTTACCCGTTCCTGCGGTCGAGTTCGCACCCAGCCATCAGCAGCAGCCTGTCGCCCGAGTTCGCGCAGTTCTGGGATGCGATGGAACCCGCCGCCACCTGCAACTGGACGCCGATGCTCAAGCGGCTGATCATCGCCGGCAAGGGCATCTCGTGTTTCTCGAAGATCGCCTTCATCGACGAGCTGTCGCGCGGCGAGGTGGTGTGGCGGCCGTTCGACCTGCCCGAGCTGAACCAGCTGCAGGTCGGCATCGTCGTGCCCAGCCAACGTGTGCTGCCGCACGTGACGCAGAACTTCATCGGCCGCATGGCGCGGCGGCTGAAGCAGGTGGAGATGACGGCGGCGGCGTTCTAGCTACCTTGGGCGTCTTGCGTCGTGGAGCCGATTTCTCCGACCGGCAGCACCCGCCGGCTGGCCGGCGCCGGCGGGCGCCGCCGCCGGGCGCGCAGCCCACCCGCCAGCAGCATCAGGCCCGTCAGCAGCCACAGCCCCCACTCGCCCAGCGTCGGAATGCCTGCGGGCAAGCCGCTGCCCAGGCCCGCGTTGCTGGGGTTGTTGGCCAGCACCGTGCTGGCCTCGCCGGTGGTGGTGACCGTCGCATCCCCCCGGACGGTGGTGCCGGTCGTGTACGGCATGGTGACGGTTTGCGGCGTCGGGTTGCTGGCGCCCGGCACCAGCGTGATGGGCGGCCATGTCACCAGGCCGGTGGCCGGGTCGTAGATGCCGCCGTTGCTGGCCGTCACGCCTGCCAGACCCGTCGGCAGTTGCAACGTGGTCACGGTGTTGTTTGCCGTGCCCACCGCCGGCGCATTGCGGGTGACCACGGTGAAGGTGCTTGTGCCATTGTTGTTGTTCACCACCGAGGTGGTGGTGCTGACGTCCGGCCCGATCACCAGCGGCAAGGTCACACTGCCCTCGGCCGACACCTTGCCCGCGGCATCGGCCACGGTGTAGGGAATCACCACCGACACCGCGCCGTCCACCGGGTCCAGCACCATGCCGGCCAGTTGCGCCACGGTCACCGTCACACCCGCCGGCGGGAAGGTCGCGGCGGTGTAGGTCACCCCGTTGATCGTGATGGTGGTGGTGTTGCTGGGGAAGCGCGGAATGGTCACGCTGGTCACCGCGCCGGGGGCCGGATCGCTGGCGTTGGTGCCGGTCACGCCGCTGGGCAACACGCCGGTGAACGCGCCGGCGCCCACCGGCACCGTGGCTGTGCCGCCAGGGTTGGGCTGGCTCGGGTACAAGGCGTTGCCCGCCACCGGGGGCTGCTCGATGCCGAAGTTCACATCCGGCCGGTCGACCGTGCCCACGGCCACGGTCTGCTGGCCGTTGGCGGCGCCGTCCGGCACACCCGCCAGGTTCTCGCCGGTGGTCAGCCAACCCGCAGGCGGTGTCACGGTCACGGTGTAGCTCGCGTTGCCGGGCACCGGTGCGCTGTAGTTGCCGTTGGCGTCGATGGGCACCGTGGCCACCAGCACACCATTGCTGTCGGTGATGACGGCCTGCAGCCCGGCCGGCAGCGTGGTGGACGTTTCGCCGCCGTCCTTGACCTGGCTGCCATTCACGTCGTTGAACACATTGCCGCTCAGCAGCACGACGGCAAACACGCCGTAGTTCACCTGGCTGTTGGCGTCGCCGATGGTGACGATGTTGGCCGTGTGCTGCAGTTGCACGATGTTGGGCACCGAGCTGCTGGTGGCCGGGGCGATGGCGTTGTAGGTCAGCCGGAAACCGCTGTTCGCCGGGAACAGCGGGATGGTCGCGGTGATGCCGCTGGCCGCGCTGGTGAAGACGGGGCAGGTGGCCGCCACCACCGTGGTGGTGGGCGGGAACACGTTGTCGGCGGTGGTGAGGGGGCGGCAGGCCAGGTTGCTGAAGCCCGCCGGGTTGGCGGCGGCCATGGCGGCCGATACCGCGTCGTTGAACGCCACGTTGGTGGCGTCCGTCACGTAGTTCAGCGCGTCCACCGAGTAGCTCACCGTCTGCCCTGGCAGGGCCTGTTGCGGCGCCACCGATTTGGCGACACCGAAGGCGCCGGCCGAGGGCACGGTCGGCCCGGCGGTGGCACCCACCGTGGGCCAGCGCCCGGTCAGCGACTCCTCGGCGCCGGTGAACAGGACGATGTTGCTGAGCGGAATCTGGCCCACCGGGTACTGCGCGGTGACGTGGAAGGTCACCGTCGAATTGGGCGGCATGGTGGCCGCGCCGGGGCTGCCCCAGACGAAATCGAAGGCGGGCAGCACATTTTGCGTGGTGTCCAGGCCATTGATGGGCCGGCTGCTGCCGTCGGCCAGCACCTTCACCCCCTGCTGCGGCGTGAAACTTGGGCACACCGCGCCCAGTGTGGTCGACTGGCAGGTGATGGTCATCACCGGCGCCAAAGTGTCGTTGGTGTAGTCGATGAGTTTCGGCAGGTCCAGGGTGTTGGCGCTGGTGTTGGTCACCACGATGGTGTAGTCCAGCAGGCCAGAGGCCGGCACCCCCGGGGCTGAGATCGTCTTGGTGACGGCCAGCGTCTGGTCGCAGGCCGGCAGGTTGACCGACAACGGCACTTGCACGTCGTCATTGCTGGTGGTGCGGTCGCTGCCCAGTGGGTCGACGATGACCGCGCCGAAGAAGGCCAGGTTGCTGCCGGTGACCAATTCACCGGTGCCGAAGCAACCGCTGGCCGAGTACAGCGGATTGAGCGGCGGTACGCGGTAGGTCGATACAAAATCCAGCCGCCCGCCCACGGGAAACACCGGTTTGGTGGGGCCTGACCAGTAGGCGTTCCAACCACCGGAGTGCCAATAGCCCACGCCGCCACCACCACTGCTGCCGGGCACGGCGAAGTCGGGGCACACCGCCCCGCCGGAAGCGGTGCAGTGCACGCCCATGTCGAACTGGGAAATCGCCACGGTTGGTGGCAAAGGGCTGGTGTAGTTCGGTGGTACCGACAAACCAGGGGGGTCACCCGGTTTGGCCGCCATCTCGATCCGGTTGCTGGCACTGCCGATGTCGTTGTAGGCGCCGGTGTCGCCCAGGTAGAGATTCTGGACAAAATCGCCGATCGCATAGTCGGTGAATGGCAGGCCCGGCGCCGCGTTGCTGGCCGACGTCTTGAAGTACACGTACTGCCCGGGCTTCAGCGGCAGCGGCGCCAGGATGGTGGCCGCAAAGTCCGAGTACGGTCCCGACTTGGTGGCCACGGCATCGAAGCTCGGCCCGCAGGGCACGCCGATGTTGGCTTGGCTGATCACCTGGTAGGAGTTGTTCCCCATGCGGTTGGTGTTGGTCTGGAACACCGGGTTGGCCAGATCGTAGTTGGTGTCCAGGAAGTCGCTGGGCGGCGTGATGGCGGCTTGCACGGTGGCGTACAGCGGCTGGCACTGCTGTGTGGTGTCGGCGCCGCTGGTGCCGGTGTAGGTGACTTGCAGGCTGCCACCGGCGGGCAGGCTCGGCGACGCCGCGCTGGAGATGCTGCCGGAGAGGCTGTATGCCGCAGGACACACGGCCCCGCCCGCCGCCACGCAGCTCGGCGTGTTCAGGCTGCCGCCCGCCACCGGCCAGCCAAAACCGAACTGCAGGGGCACGTTGGTGGCGGTGCCCCCAGCGGCGTTGCTGTAGGTGACGGTGTAGCTGAACGGCGCGTTGGGCCCCACGCCGGCGCTGGTCTGGCCGGCGGGCTGGGTGATGGTGTTGACGACCAGATCGCCGGTGAGGCATTGCAAGGCCGCTACCGCAGTGGTTTGCACGGCGGTGTTGTCGCCTGCCGTGGCCGGCACTTCGCCGCGCCCGCTCGGGCTGATGTTGCGCACCGTGGATGTCAACGTCAACGCCCGGTTGTCGGCCGGGCCACCGGTGCTGCAGGCCGCCACGCCCACGTCCACCACCACCGTCAGCGTCAGGCTGCTGCCCCCCGGCATCTGGGTGGCGCCTATGCTTTGGCCGACGCTGCTGTTGGAGTTGGTCAGGTTCACCAGCGGCACCGGCTGGGGCGAGATGATGGTGGGCTGAAACGGCGCATTCACCGTGGCCACCACGTTGGCGCAACTGGCGCCGCCGGTGGCCGCCGTGCAACTGATGCTGTTGAACCTGGTGCCGGGCAGATAGTCCAGCGCACTCGCGGAGCCGGTGCCCTGGGCCGCCGCCAGCGCCATGCGCGAGACGATGTCGTTGGTGTCGGCGCTGGTGTTCTGCAACACCACGGTGTAGGTCGCCTGGGTATTGCCGGGCGCCGCGAGGGTGGCGGGCCCTGCCACCGCCGTGCCGAAGCCCAACCGAGGGGGCGCGATGTAGACAAAGATGTTGCTGGTGTCGGTGCGGCTGTCGGCGTTGGTGTCCGTTGCGCCCGGCGCCACCTTGGCCACCACGTTCATCGCGCCGCTGACAAACGACGCGACAGATCCGGGTGCTGGCACCGTCAAGGTAAGTTTGCCGTTCAGCGGCAGGCTGGGCACCGTACCACGCAGGGTGGTCGTGCCGAGCGGCAAGGTGTAAGAGGCGGGGCACACTGCCCCGCCTGACGCTACGCAAGTGACGCTGGAGTTCCACGGCAGGGCAGAACTGCGCGTGCTCGGCACATCCAAGCTGAACGTGGCATTGGTGGCGTTGGCCGGGCCCCGGTTGGTCAGCACCACCGTATAGGTTTCCAGCTCGGCCGCGGTGTAGTTGGCTTTGTCGGCCGACACGTTGACCACCAGATCGACCGAGGCCGCATGGGCCCATCCGGCGGCGAAGAAGCTCATCACGGCCAGTGCCCGGCGGGCATGGCGGCTTGCAATGGGGTAAATCATGACCGGATCCTCGCTGGGAACAAAGAGCTGCGTCGCGTGCACGCTCACGACTCAGAGCTGCAAATCGATCACAAAACACCTGTGCAATCTATATGTAACTTTTAGTACCAAAAATGTCAAATTATTGATTTATGGCTTTTGACTTGACGGAGCCAGCAACGTCGAGGGGACTGCCCAGCCGGCGATGCCGATGAGCGTCTTGCCAACGCGCAACCAAGGGGCAAGGGATGGCATGCAGAGCTGGGTTGTTGGAAAGCGATGTGTGTCTAGCCAGGACTGCGCCGCAGCAGCATCCACCACCGTCATCAACAGGAACCCGCCCACCGGCGCGATGTTCTTGAAGAAATGCAGCACCTGGTTGCCGCTTGTGCAGCGGAATCGCGCTCCACAAGGCGTGGGCGACGAACGCATCTTGAGTTCCCAGTGCAGCAGACAGAGAATGCGCCCAGGAGATCCAGGATGCTGATGTTCGTATCCGACCTGCTGGGCGTCGCCGTGTTCGCGGTCAGTGGCGCACTGGCCGCGGGGCGTGAAGGGCTCGATCTGTTTGGCGTGTTGGTGCTGGCGGCATTGACCGCGATCGGCGGGGGCACCCTGCGGGATCTGCTGCTGGGCCGCCATCCGATCTTCTGGATCCGTGATGTGCGCTACCTGTTGGCCATCGGTGCCGCCGCGTTGCTGACCATGGCATTGTGCTGTACCTGTTGCTGCAGGCGCTGGGCTTGCCGCAACGCTTGGCCTTCGTGCTGGGCTTCGTCACGGTGGTGGGCTTGCGATTGGGCACAGTGTTCGGGGGCTGGCAGCTGCCGACGTTTCACTTGCCGGCTTGACGTGTGGTGTGCGGCAGATGGTCGGCCGCAACTTGCAACTCACTTCGCCGGGTTGCGAATCAGGAACAGCAGCACCGCAACTGCCGCACAAGCCGATAGCGCCAGGGCCAGAAACCCCGCCGGAAAGCCACCCTTGCCGGATGCCAGTGCGCCGAACAGCGGCGCGCCGACGATCACGCCGAAAAAAGTACAGGCCAAGGTGCCGGCCGTCGCGGTGCCGGCCTTGCCGGGTGGTGCGCGGGTGGCGACTTCCGCCAGGTACACACCGTTCCAGCCGCTGGCCGTGGCGCCGAACACCAGCATCAGGCCGCCGATCAACAGCGTGGGCGGCGGCTGGCTCAACCACTTGAGTCCGGCCGTCGACAGGGCGCACAGGGCGATCACGGTGGCGAGCATGGCCAGCATCGGCAGCGGGCCGGTCACCCGGTCGCTGAGGTAACCCCAGGCAATGCGTCCGGCCACGCCGCCCAGTTGCGAGACTGCCAGCAGCATGCCCGCCAGCACCGCGGCCAGCGCCAGGTCATGCGTGAGGTAGCTGACGATGTAGCTGGTGAACGACATCTGGATGGTGGAGAACAGGAACGACACCATGGCCAGACTGCGCAGGTCGCGCTGCCCGAAGATCAGCGCCAGCGGGCGAAACAAGGGCGACACCATCGTCGCCGCCCGGCGCCAGCCCGGCGCGCCAAGGTCTGCAGGCCGCGGCGTCGCCCGCTCGATCGGGCTGTCGAGCTGGGCCTGGATCGGCAGCGCCATCGTGGCCACGGCGACGCAGGAACCCGCCAGCAATGTCAGCGTCCAGGCCCAGTCGAACACGGGCGCCATCGGCGGCACGATCAGGCCGGCCAGCGCCACCCCCAGCGGCACGCCAGTCTGCTTGACCGAGAACACGAAGCTGCGGCGCGCGCGCGGCGTGGTCTGGATCAACAGATGCGAGCTTGCCGGGGTGATGGGCCCGTAACCGATGCCGATCAGCAGAGCCGCCAGCGGCATCGCGCTCGGGCGCCAGGCCGCGATCAACATGCCCACGGCCGACAGCATCAAGGCATAGCGGCTGGCGCGAATCGCGCCCCAGCGTTCGACGCACAGACTCGCGCCCAGACTTCCGGTGACAGCGCCCGCATAACCGCAGACCAGATACAGGCCGATGCCCGCGGCCGTCAGCCGTGGTACGCCCGTGAGCGTCGGCACCAGCACCGGCACCACCACCAGCGCCAGCGAGCTGAACGACTGGATCAGCAGCGTGATCGCAAGCGGAAGCAGACTGCCCATCAGGCGACCATTGCGCTCAACTCAATCTACTTTGGCGCCGGAGGCCTTGACGACTTTTTCGTACTTGGCGAGTTCTGCCTTCATGAAGGCGCCGAATTCATCGGGCGTGGTCGGTACCGGCTCGGCCAGCAGGTTGCCGAAGCGCAGCCGCGTCTCGCTGGCCTGCAGCGCCGCGACGAAGGCCTGGTTCAGTTTCAGGATCACGTCGCGCGGCGTGCCGGCCGGCGCGACCAGACCCCACCAGGTGTCGATCGCGAAGCCCGACAGCGTCTCGGCGATGGGCGGCGTCTCGGGCAACGCGGCCACGCCCTTCAGCGTGGTGACGGCGATCGCCTTCAGCTTGCCCGAGCGGATGTTGGGCGCCGCCGTGGCGAGGTTGTCGAAGTTGAAGTCGACCTGGCCCGACAGCAGTGCCAGCTGGGCCGGGTTGCCGCCGTTGTACGGGATGTGCACGGCGAAGATGCCGGCCTGGGCCTTGAACATCTCGCCGGCCAGATGGCCTGCGCTGCCGTTGCCGCCCGAGCCGTAGTTGAGCTTGGCCGGGTTGGCCTTGGCATAGGCGATCAGGTCGGCCACGGTGTGGATCTTCAGCCGCTGCGCGGTGTCGGCGTTCATCACCAGCACGTTGGGCACGCGCAGCATCTGCGTGATGGGCGCGAAATCGGTCGCTGCGTTGTACGGCATCTTGCTGTAGAGCCAGGGGTTGACCGCATGCGTGGCCGTGGCCGAGATGCCGATGGTCAGGCCGTCGGGTGCGGCCTTGGCGATGGCATCGGCACCGATGTTGCCGCCGGCGCCGGGTTTGTTCTCGATGATGACCGGGCCCAGGCTGTCCTTGACGCGCTCGGCCAGGATGCGGGCGGTGACGTCGATCGGGCCCCCGGCGGCGTACGGCACGATCAGGCGGATCGGCCGGGCCTGCGCCAGCGCATGGGTGCCGGTCAGTGCGAGGGAGGCGCTGCCGCACCAGATGGCGGTGCGCAGGAGGCGGGCGAGGGTTTGTCTGCGTTGCATGCTTGTTGTTCTTTCAGGGGATGGCCTTGTCCGCCTCGGTGGTGAACGCGTCGGCGTAGAACTCGTCGGGCGGCAGGCCGGCGAGGCTGGTGTAGTCAGTGCGCGCGGAGTCGACCACGATCGGTGCGCCGCAGGCATAGACCTGGTGGCCGGACAGGTCGGGGAAGTCTTCGAGCACGGCCTTGTGGACGAAGCCGGTGCGGCCGGTCCAGTTGTCTTCGGGCGTGGCGTTGGAGATCACCGGCACGTAGCGCAGCTGCGGCATCTCGGTCAGCTTCTGTCGCATCCAGTCGTCCAGGTACAGGTCCTCCGGGCGGCGGCCGCCCCAGTACAGCGTGGCCGGGCGGTCGAGGTTCTTGAACTGCAGTTGCTCGATGACCGCCTTGATCGGCGCGAAGCCGGTGCCCGAGGCCAGCAGCACCATCGGCTTGGAGGAATCTTCGCGCAGGAAGAAGCTGCCGTAGGGGCCTTCGATGCGCAGGATCTCTTTTTCCTTCATCGCACCGAACACGTGGTCGGTGAACTTGCCGCCGGGCATGTGGCGGATGTGCAGCTCGATGCTCGGGCCGACCGGCGGCACGGCGTCGGGCTTGACCGCCGTGTGCGGCGCATTGGCCATCGAGTAGCTGCGCCGCGCGCCGTCGCGCAGGATGAACTCGACGTACTGGCCGGCGTGGTAGCGCATCGCATCGTTGGCCGGCAGCTGCAGCTTGACCAGCATCACGTCGTGCGACTTCTTCTCGAGGCTGGTCACGCGCGACGGCATGCGCTTGATCGGGAAGGCGCTCTCGTCGGTGACCTGGCGCGATTCGAGCACCACGTCGGTGAGGGCGATGCCGCAGCAGGTGAGCACGAAGCCGGCGGCTGCTTCCTCGGCGCTCAGCGCCTTGCTCTGGTGCGGGCCGTGGACCACGTCGCCTTCGAGCTTCTTGCACTTGCAGGAACCGCAGGCGCCGTCCTTGCAGCCGTAGGGCAGGCCGATGCCCTGGCGGATGCCGGCGGCGAGAATCGCTTCGCCGGCGCTGGCCTTGAAACTGCGGCCGCTGGGCTGCACGGTGATCTGGAATTCTTGCGCGGTGGCGTCGGTGCTGGTCATCTTTTCTGTATCCTCGAGGGGCGTCTCGCTGTCGTCTTCCGATTTTGCCTTCAAACCAATCCCCACTCGGCGCCTTGCCGTCGCGCTTTCGCCGGACCCGGGTGCTGATCGCAGGCTGCGGCGATGTGGGCCTGCGCATCCGGGCCCTGCTGCCGGCGCGTGTACGGGTGCTGGCACTGACCTCGTCGCCCGACCGCACCGATGCCTTGCGCGCGCGCGCCATCACGCCGCTGGCCGGCAACCTCGACCAGCCGGAGACCTTGCGGCGCCTGGCCGGCCTGGCCCGACACGTGCTGCATCTGGCGCCGCCACCGGCCCAGGGCAGCGCCGACCCGCGCACACGGGCATTGGCCCGGGCGCTGCTGCGGCGCACGGCCCCGACGGCGCTGGTGTACTGCTCGACCAGCGGTGTCTATGGCGACTGCGCCGGTGCGCGCGTGGCCGAGACCCGCGCCACCCGTGCCGGCACCGCGCGGGCCGGTCGGCGCGTTGATGCCGAGGCGACGGTGCGGTGGCTCGCACGGCAGGCCACGGTGCGGGCCAGCATCGTGCGCGCGCCGGGGATCTACGCGGCCGACCGCGATGGCGGCACGCCGCGCGCGCGTCTGCTGAAGGGCACGCCGGTGCTGGCCGCCGAGCACGATGTCTACACCAATCACATCCATGCGGACGATCTGGCGCGGGCCTGCATTGCCGCGTTGTGGCGGGGCGCGCCGCGGCGCGCCTACAACGTGAACGACGACACCGTGCTGAAGATGGGCGACTACTTCGACCTGGCGGCCGACCTGTACGGCCTGCCGCGCCCGCCGCGGGTGTCGCGCGACACGGCGGCCGGGCAGTTGCCCTTGTCGTTGTTGAGTTTCATGTCGGAATCGCGCCGGCTCGACAACGGCCGCATGAAGCGCGAGCTGCGCCTGCGCCTGCGCTACCCGACGGTGCGCGAAGGGCTGATGCCCTTGCGCTGAACGGCGCCTGCTCGGGCTAGATACCCGCCGGTTTGCGCATCGTCGACATGCGGTCCACCGGCTTGATCGACAGCGTGCGGATCTCCGCGCCTTGCAACACCGTCAGCGTGATCTCTGCATTCGGATCCGCGCGATCCCACAGTTTCTTGTAGAAGGCTTCGAGCGTCGCGACCTTGGCACCGTCCACGGCCAGCACCACGTCGCCCGGCTGCAGTCCGGCCGCCAGGGCAGGGCTTTCCTTGTTGACGCGCAGCACCTGCACGCGGCCGGCCTGCTCGGCCGAACTGAGGCCGATCCAGGGCCGGCGGCTGAGCTTGGTGCTGCCGGTGCGCTGCAGCTCATCAAGGATGGGCTTGAGCAGATCGACCGGCACGAACATGTTGCCGGGCAGGCGGCGGTTCTCGCCCATCGCATCGAGCACGAACAGGCTGCCGATGCCCACCAGCTCACCCTTCTGGTTGAACAGCGGCGCGCCGGAGTGATTCTCGATCGGCGGGCTGGTGAACAGGGCCGAGTCGATGAAGTATTCCCAGTAGCCGGAGAACGCGCGTTTGCTGATCAGCTGGGTCATCGACACGTCGCCGTCGGCACCGCCGGTCGCGGCCATCAGCGGCATGCCCGTCTCGACCTCCTTGTAGCTGCCGAACGCCACGGGGGCGATGCCGCGCAACGGCAGCAAGGGCTTGATCAAGCCGAAGCCCGTGGCCAGGTCGTATGCGACGGCTTGTGCGGGCAGCGTCTTGTTGTCCTGCGTCACGATCTGGATGTTCTCGGCTTCGAGCATCAGGTAGCCGATCGTGAGAATCAGACCATCGGCGCCGATGACCACGCCCGAGCCCTTGCGGTAGCGGCCGAGCGACTCTGCGGACCCGGCGTTCTCGGCCACGCTGACCTGGATGCCGACGACCGCTGCGTTGGCCTTGCTCAGCGCGTCGATGACGGCCTGGGCGGGCGGGCTCGCAGCCGTGGTGGCGGCTTGCGCAACCCCTGCCACCCACAGTGAGGCGGCGATCCACAGGATGCCGATCCAGCCTGAACCACGAAGGGAAGTGCGCACGATGGGCTCCTGTGACGACGTTGCAAGACGCGTCTCAAGAATGCCCCGAAATCAATGGCGTGGCAAGACGGTAGGACTTGTTTTGCAAAAGTCCTACGCCCGCCGGGCGTTCAGCCCTTCAATTGCAGGTACTTGCCGAGCGCAAACACCGAATTGGGCGCGCTGACGACACGGGGGCGCACCTTCTGCGGTGCGACCGTACGGCGCTTGGACGGGCCGGCCTCGACGGTCACACCCTTGGCACGCTGCTCGTCGACCAGCTGGCGCAGCGAGATGGACTGCATGTAGTCGATCATGCAGGCGCTCAGGCTGTCCCAGAGTTCGCTCGTCATCTTCAGGTCTGCGTCGCTGTCGCCCGTGTGGCCGAGGCCGTGCGCGTCCTGCGCCGCCTGGTCGTCGACCGCAAGGATGATGTCGGCGACGCTGATGTCGCCGGCCTTGCGCGCCAGCGTGTAGCCGCCGCCCGGGCCACGCGCGCTTTCCACCAGGCCGCAGCGGCGCAGCCGGCTGAACATCTGTTCGAGGTAGGACAGCGAAATCTTCTGCCGCGTGCCGATGGACGACAGCGTGACCGGTCCGCGATGTTCGCGCAGTGCGACGTCGATCATCGCGTTCACGGCGAAACGGCTTTTGGTGGTGAGGCGCATGTTGTTCTCCTTGATGAAGCACCGTTGTGCGGCAAGGATGGACTCTACCCCTTGCCATACTTCGCGTATATTCGAATTTTCGACCACAACTCTTCGAAAAAACCGATGTAATCCCCATGTGGGAGGCGCCACGATGAATTTCAAGCACCTGCGCTATTTCTGGGTCGTGGCCAAGGCCGGCGGCGTGATGCGGGCCGGCGAGCAGCTGCACACGACCCCGCAGACGCTGTCGGGCCAGATCAAGCTGTTCGAGGACTGGATCGGCCACAAGCTGTTCCGCAAGAACGGGCGCCGGCTGGAGCTGACCGACGAGGGCCGGGTGGCGCTGGACTTCGCCGAAGAGATCTTCGCGTTGGGCGCCGAACTCGAGAACGCGGTACGCCACACGCGCGGCGACCGCCGGAGCGTGGATTTCCGCGTGGGCGTGGCCGACTCGGTGGCCAAATCGGTGGCCTACCAGCTGCTCGAACCCGCGCTCGACGTGCCCGAACAGGTGCGCATGATCTGCAGCGAAGGCAAGTTCGACGACCTGCTGGCCCAGCTGGCGCTGAACCGGCTCGACCTGGTGATCGCCGACGAGCGCATGTCGGGCAAGGTCAGCGTGCGGGCCTTCAACCACTCGCTGGGCAGCTGCGCGATGAGTTTCTTCTGCGCGCCGGGGCTCCGGCCGCAACTGGAGGGAGACTTTCCGCAGTGCCTGAACGGCGCGCCGATGCTGATCCAGGGCCCGGCCTCGGCGGTCCGGCACCAGTTCGACCCGTGGCTCGTGCGGCACCAACTGCGGCCCCGCATCGTCGGTGAGTTCGACGACAGCGCGCTGATGAATGCCTTCGGCCGCGAGGGGCGGGGCGTCTTCATGTCGCCCTCGGTGCTCGAAGCCCAGACCATTGCGCAGTACGGGGTGGAGGTGCTGGGGCGCAGCGACGAGCTGGTGGAGGAGTTCTTCGCGATCTCGGTCGAGCGACGCATCACCCACCCCTGCGTGGCGGCCATCACGCAGGTGGCCCGCGCACGTCTGTTCAGCGGCTGACATCCCGCAGCCGGCGCGGCAGCGGCGCGGGCAACGCGTCACGTTTGTTTGCAAACTTCCGCGGCGAATAGGGTGTTGTCCGACAGAAGGCCTCGGTGACCAGGCCTATGGTCCGGGGTGCGATGGCGCGCAGCGCGCCACGCCCAGGAGACCCGCATGGAGCACGACACCAGCCGTATCGAACACAAGGGCACCGCGCCGCACAGCCGCAGGACGCGTCTGGCCGTCAGGGCGCCACGTGAGGACCAGCGACCGCGCCGTGAGGGCCCGTCGCGGACGGGCCGTCAGCCGCACCCGGCCGCAGACCGCAACGCGCCCGCCTGACCGCAGGCGTTCCGGGAGAGCGCCCCCGTCTCTCGGGGCAGGCTTGGTGAGGAAGGGAAGCGGGGCCATCTTCCTCCGCCCTTCAGTCGTGCTGGCGTCCAGAGCACGGGTAGACTTTACAAATGAGAATGGTTATCATTTGATTGAAGACGACTCCTGCGAGGCTGCAACACCGTGATCCAACCCGAAGACTCCGTGCGCGCGTGGTTTCCCTGGCGCAGCCGTTGGAGCATCGCGATCGTGTTGTCGGCGCTGGGGCTGGCCTGGCTGGCAGGCCTGTTTGCCGACTACCTGCGTGCAAACCCCGTCGTGGCGGCGGCGTTCTCGGGAGGATCGATGGCCGCGTTGGCCACCGCGCTCGGCACCTTGCCGGTGGTGTTCTCCCAGCGCATCTCGCAGAAGGCGCAGGACACGATGTTCGGCTTCGGCGCCGGCGTGATGCTGGCGGCCTGCTCGTTCTCGCTGATCATCCCCGGCATCGCGGCTTCACGCGGGGCCGGCGCCGGACCGTGGGGTGCCGGCGGCATCATGGGCCTCGCGATCCTGCTGGGTGGCTTGGCGCTGCTGGCGATGGAGCGGCTCGTGCCGCACGAGCACTTCATCAAGGGCGTCGAAGGGCAGGCGGCGCGGGCGCTGCGCCGCACCTGGCTCTTCGTCTTCGCGATCGCGCTGCACAACCTGCCGGAGGGGCTGGCCATCGGCGTGGCCTTCGCGGGGACGGATGCTGTGCGCGCCAGTGCGCTGGCCACCGGCATCGGCATCCAGGACGTTCCCGAGGGCCTGGTGGTGGCGGTTGCGCTGCTGGCGGCCGGCTACCGCCGGCGGGTCGCCGTCGGCCTGGGCATGGCCTCGGGCCTGGTCGAGCCGGTGGGCGCCGTGCTGGGCGCGGCCGTGGTCAGCTACTCCGCGAGCCTGCTGCCGTGGGGACTGGGTTTTGCCGCGGGGGCGATGCTGTTCGTCATCAGCCACGAGATCATTCCCGAATCGCACCGCAAGGGGCACGAAGCCTTTGCCACCGGCGGTCTGATGCTGGGCTTCGTGCTGATGATGCTGCTGGACACCGCGCTGGGATGACCGAGTTCGAGCAGCTCGCGCACGAGCACCAGGTGCTGCTGCGCCAGCACGCGCTGATCCAGACGCGCTGCAGCGTCGCACTGGCCCGGCAGGCGGCCGAAGCCGAGTTGCTGCAGGCCCAGGTGATCCGCCTGCGTGCGGCGGTGATCGTGCGCGAGTCCGCGCTGGCCTTTGCGCAGCAGGACCGGGCGCAGGCCGACGCGCTCACGCCCGGCCTGCCGCGGCGCGTCACGTTGGCGCGCCGGGTCGAGGCGCTGATGGCCCGCGTGCAGTCGCTCACGCGCGAGGTGCTGCACTGGCAGTGGCGGGCTACCGCGCGCCGCCCGGCCGTCGAAGGCCCGGCAGCGCAGACGGCGTTCGAAGCGCGTTCGGTGCTGTGCATCGTCGGTGAGGACGCCGACGCGCCCGAGCCGATCGGCGCCCGGCCCGGCGGTACCGATCCGCTGGAAGCCTCGCTCGCGGCCGCCGACCTGGTGATCTGCCAGGTGGGCTGCGTGGGCCACGACGACTACTGGCGCGTGGAAGACCACTGCCGCCGCACCGGAAAGACCTGCGTGCTGGTGGACCAGCCGCAATGGGTGGCCGCGCCATCGATGCGCATCCACTGGCTGCGCGACACCAGGCTGCCCCGGGCCGACGCGTAGGCGCACAACGCCACCCTACAAACGAAACAGGGCGCGGGGTGGCGCCGAAACACGGTTGCAACCGGTACCCGCAACACTGCCCCTGCGAACGGTCGAAGGCCGGCGCCTGCCGCGCATCCGCGCGGGCGGTATCGTCTACAAGGAAACCACCATGCACCCCGTCACCCGCTCCAAGCTCCGTTCCACCCGCCTGGCCATGGCCGGCCTGGCGTTCGTCCTGTCCGCCGGTGCGGCCTGCGCAGGCGAGGTTCCGCGCGGCATCGAGCAGGCACTGAACACGGCCCAGCAGGAGAAGAAGGGCATCACGCTGTACGTCGCAGGCCAGGCCGTCGCCGGCGCGGTGACACGCCTCGAGCCGGGCCAGTGGGTCGAACTGCGCAACCAGCAATACAGCCGCATCGTCGTGCG
This sequence comes from Pseudorhodoferax sp., assembly GCA_965279475.1. GTDB lineage: Bacteria > Pseudomonadota > Gammaproteobacteria > Burkholderiales > Burkholderiaceae_C > Pseudorhodoferax. The sequence continues at coordinate 2,648,971 of CBDIIA010000003.1, read as the reverse complement.
CCTCGATCGCATCGACGGCATCGCCGCGCCTTAACCGACCCACCCCGTTTGGCGGGCGCACTGCGTGTCGCCCGACACGGGCGGCCGCCAGAGGCGGCTGCTCTTCGTTGCCGTCCAAGCCTGCGCAGGCAGGCTTGGAGCCGCGGCACTCAGCCCCTCAAGGGGCGCACCCAGCGGCCGGGCGAAGCCCGTTCCGCGGGTGCCCTGGCATGGGTTGCTCTGTGCTCTTCGGCAGGGTGCCTCAGTGGACCGATGCGAGCGCGATCGGAACCCGGTAGGTCGTGCGGCAGCGCGGGCAGAACAGCGGCATCTCGGCGCCTTGCCGGTCCATCGGCATCAGCGCTTGCTCCGCGTCATCGCCGGCGGTCTCGTCGACGTAGCAGCGCGGACAGGGGCGGATTCGAGCGGGCGCAGGCGGGTGAACCGCAGCGCATAGCGGTCCACGTCACGCTGCGTGCGCCCGTGCGCGCGAAGCCATTCCGAGAAGATGTCGAGCACGGGCATCGAGGCCATGGCTTGTCTCCTTGTTCTTGTGCAGGAGCTGCCATTCTTGTCCCGGTGCGCGATGAGCGCAACGCTGGGATTTCCTTAGGGTCGCGCGCAGGCGATGCCTGAACGCGCGCCATCGTGCCACGGAGGCTACAGTGCCACGGCCGTCCCGCCGGCCGACGAGCGCACGACCGCGTCGATCAGCCGCTGCGCGCCGAGCGCCGAGGCGCCATGGGTCAGCGGCTCGCGGCCTTCGCCGATCGCGGCGATGAAATCGGCGATGACGGCGCGGTGGCCGGCATGGTCGAAACCCATCAGGTTGGCGCCGGAGCCCGAGGCCTGGGCGACGCCCTCGACCATGGCGTCCATGCGCGGGCGCTCGACGCGCAGCGCGCCGGCTTCGAGCGTGGCGGTGCCGCGTGTGAAGTTGAGGGCGATGCGCTCGGGGTAGCCGGGGTAGGCGGCGGTGGTCGCGTCGACGATGCCGATCGCGCCGTTGGCGTAGTGCAGCAGCGCCGCGGCGGTGTCTTCGGTCTCCATGCGGTGCACGGGCGTAGTGCTGACCAGGCCGGTCACGCGGGCCGGCATGCCGGTCAGCTGCAGCATCAGGTCGAGCGTGTGGATCGCCTGGGTCATCAGCACGCCACCGCCGTCGCGGGCCAGCGTGCCGCGGCCCGGCACGTCGTAGTAGCTCTGCGGCCGCCACCAGCGCACGGTGGCGGTGGCGCCGGTCAATTCACCCAGTTCGCCGCGTTCCACCAGCGCGGCCAGGCGGCGCGCCGTGGGGCTGGCGCGGTGCTGCAGCATGACGGCCAGGCGCACGCCGTGCCGGCGGCACACGTCCACCAGTTGTTCAGCCCTGGCCAGCGTCACATCGAGCGGCTTTTCGACCAGCACGTGCTTGCCGGCGCGGGCCAGCTTCTCGACGATCTCCAGATGGGTGTGCGGCGGCGTCAACACCAGCACGGCCTCGACGTCCGGATCGCCGACCACGTCGTCGAGCCGCATCGTGCGCCGTGCCGTTGCCGGCAGGTCCGCTTCGGCCAGGCGCTGCGCATTGCGGCCCCAGACCCAGGCCAGGTCGAGCGTCTCGCGCAGGTCGAACAGGCTCTTGAAGTGGGGCGGCGCCGCGACACCGGCCCCGATCACGGCGACTTTCATGGCCGGACCAGGCTGGGCATCTTGGGGTTGAACTTCCAGTTCGGGATCAGGTACTGCATGGCCACGGCGTCGTCGCGCGCACCCAGGCCGTGCTCGCGGTACAGCGCGTGGGCGCGGCCGACCGCATCCATGTCGAGCTCGATGCCCAGGCCAGGCTTGTCCGGCACGGCGATGGCGCCGTTGCGGATCTGCAGCGGCTCGCGCGTGAGCTGCTGGCCGTCCTGCCAGATCCAGTGCGTGTCGATCGCAGTGACCTTGCCCGGCGCGGCGGCGGCCACGTGGGTGAACATCGCCAGCGAAATGTCGAAGTGGTTGTTCGAATGCGAGCCCCAGGTCAGGCCGTACATCTGGCACAGCTGGGCCACGCGCACCGAACCCTGCAGCGTCCAGAAATGCGGGTCGGCCAGCGGGATGTCGACCGACTGCAGCGAGATCGAATGCGCCATCTCGCGCCAGTCGGTCGCGACCATGTTGGTGGCGGTGGGCAGGCCGGTCGCGCGGCGGAACTCGGCCATCACCTCGCGGCCGGAGAACACGCCTTCGGCGCCGCAAGGGTCCTCGGCATAGGCCAGCACGTCGCCGCGGCCGCGGCACAGCTGGACCGCATCCTTCAGCAGCCAGCCGCCGTTCGGGTCGAGCGTGATGCGGGCCTGCGGAAAACGCTCGGCCAGCGCCACGATGGCTTCCATTTCTTCCGCGCCGCGCAGCACGCCGCCCTTGAGCTTGAAATCGGTGAATCCGTAGCGCTGGTAGGCCGCCTCGGCCAGCCGCACGATGGCCTGGGCGTCCATGGCGTTCTCGTGCCGCAGGCGCTGCCAGTCGTCGGCCGCGTCGCCTTCGTCGGCGGGGCTGCGGTAGGCCAGATCGGTCTTCGTGCGGTCGCCCACGTAGAACAGGTAGCCGAGCACGGCGACCGAACTGCGCTGCTGGCCCTCGCCGAGCAGTGCCGCCACCGGCACGTTCAGGAACTGGCCCAGCAGGTCGAGCAGGGCACTTTCGACGGCGGTCACCGCATGGATCGTGATGCGCAGGTCGAAGGTCTGGTTACCGCGGCCGGCGCTGTCGCGTTCGGCAAAAGCGCTGCGCATGCCGTTCAGGATGCGGTTCCAGGCGCCGACGGGCTGGCCTTCGACCAGGGCGCGCGCGTCTTCCAGTGTCTGGCGGATCTTCTCGCCGCCCGGCACTTCGCCGACGCCGGTACGGCCGCTGCTGTCGGTCAGCACCACCAGGTTGCGGGTGAAGTAGGGGCCGTGCGCGCCGCTCAGGTTCATCAGCATGCCGTCGTGCCCGGCGACGGGGATCACCTGCATCCGGGTGACGGACGGCGTGTGGGCCGCTTGCGCGACCGTGGAAGAAGGGGAGGCGGGAGACGTCATACGGTCAGGCAGGCTCGGAGGAAGGAAAAAGCGCGGCTAGTCATCGTACAACTGGATCAGGTTAACCATATAAGGGTTAACCCTGGATTTGGTTGTCAGATGACTGTATCGCCCAGGGGCTGGCTCTTGCGCAGCCGCTCGCGGCTGTTCGACAGGTGGGTGCGCATGGCGGCCCGGGCGGATTCGGCGTCGCGGTTGCGGATGGCGTCAAGGATGCTCTCGTGCTCGCTGTGCACGCGCTGCAGGTACGACAAGCGGCCCTCCGGCGCGTTCGCCGGGGTGTTGACGCGGGTGCGCGGGATGATCATCGTGCCCAGGTAGGTCATCAGATCGGCAAAGTGCTGGTTGCCGGTGGCGCGCGCAATCTCCATGTGGAACTGGAAGTCTGGCGGCACGGCGTCCGAGTCCTCGCGGATCGAATCCTGGTAGGCCTGCAGCGCCGCGTCCATGGCCGCCAGGTTGGCATCGCTGCGGCGGTGCGCGGCCAGGCCGGCGGCTTCCGTCTCGAGGCTGATGCGCAGCTCCAGCAGGGCGATCACGTCGGCGACGGTCGCAAAATCGACCGGCGCGATGCGGAAGTTGCCGGCCGAGCGCGGCGCCAGCACGAAGGTGCCGATGCCGTGCCGGGTCTCGACCCGGCCCGAGGCCTGCAGCTTCGAGATCGCCTCGCGCACCACGGTGCGGCTGACCTCGAAGCGGGCCATGATCTCGGCCTCGGTCGGCAGCTTCACGCCGGGCTGCAGCTCGCCGTTGGCGATGCTGGTGTTCAGGCTCTCGACGATCTCGCCCACCAGGCCACGGGGCCGGCGTGCGCGCGCCGGCGCATCGGGCGCTACCGGCTCTGCGGCGCTGGGTTTCATCGTCGGCATCGTGGGCGGACTAGGGGTAAACCTTGATTCCATGGAAAAACTCTTGACAAGCGGCGGTGCAAAAAACCAGAATTCGCCTCCAGTCATCAGACAACATATGACTGACCTGTTGATTCGGGTCGACTGTAGCAAAGCTGCCGCAAATGTAAAGCGGCATTGGCACTGAGGTAGCAAGGGTACGCATGACGATCAAACTGCACGAACGAATCCTGTTGACCGGCGCGGCCGGAGGCCTGGGCCAGGCCCTGCGCGGGCGGCTGAAGGAAAACTGCAACGTGCTGCGGCTGTCGGACCGGGTGGCATTCGGCGACGCCGGTCCGCAAGAGGAGGTGATGCTGGCCGATCTGGCCGATGCCGATGCGGTGCACGCGATGGTGCAGGGCGTCGATGCGATCGTGCACCTGGGCGGCATCTCGGTCGAGGCGGCGTTCGAGCCGATCCTGCAGGCCAACATCCGCGGCGTCTACAACCTGTACGAAGCGGCCCGCAAGCACGGCGTCAAGCGCGTCATCTTCGCCAGCTCCAACCACGTGATGGGTTTCTACCGCCAGTCCGAGACCATCACCGCCGACGATCCGCCGCGGCCCGACGGGCTGTACGGCCTGTCCAAGGCCTTCGGCGAAGACCTGTCGCGTTTCTACTTCGACCGCTATGCGATCGAGACCGCCTGCGTGCGCATCGGCTCGTCATTCCCCGAACCGCGCGACCGCCGCATGCTGGCCACCTGGCTCAGCTACGACGACCTGCACCGCCTGTTCACCGCCTGCCTGACCACGCCAGTGCTGGGCCACAGCATCGTCTACGGCATGTCGAACAACTCCGTGACCTGGTACGACAACAGCCGGGCCCGGCACATCGGCTACGTGCCGCAGGACAGCTCCGACGTGTTCCGCGAAGCCGTCTATGCCCGCACACCGGCCCCCGATCTGAACGATCCGGCCGTGCAGTTCCAGGGCGGCGCCTTCGTGCGCACGGGTCCGTTCGAGTGATGTCGGTTGCGACGATGTCCGCTGCCAAGGTCATCTCCGCCACGCGCGACCGCGTGGGCGAATGCCCGGTGTGGGACGGCGCGGCGCAGGCGCTCTACTGGATCGACATCGAAGGCCGGCAGATCCGCCGCTGGCATGCCGCATCCGGCGAGCAGCTGAACTACACGCTGCCCGAGCGCATCGGCTGCATCGCCGTCAGCGCGCGCGGCGGGCTGGTCGCCGCGATGGAGACCGGCATCTATGCGGTCGAACTGCTGAAGGCGCCCGAGGTTCGCCTCGAATGCCTGGCGACCATCACGCACCCTGCGCCGGGCATGCGTTTCAACGATGGCCGCTGCGATGCCCGTGGCCGCTTCTGGGTCAGCACGATGGTGATGGACATGTCGCTGGCCTCGCCGCTCGGCGCGTTGTACTGCCTCGACGAGAACGGCCTGAGCAGCGCCCGCGTGCACGACATCGTCACGCCCAATGGCCTGGCGTTCAGCCCGGACGGCCGCACCGCCTGGCTGTCGGATTCGCACCCCAGCGTGCAGCGCATCTGGGCCTTCGATTTCGATGCCGACGCCGCGGTGTTCGGCAACCCGCGCGAGTTCGTCGACATGACGCCTCTGCCCGGCCGCCCCGATGGCGCCGCAGTCGACGCCGAAGGCTGTTACTGGATCTGCGGCAACGACGCCGGCAAGGTGCACCGCTTCGACCCGCGCGGCGAACTGCTGCAATCGCTCGAGGTGCCGGTGGCCAAACCGTCGATGTGCGCCTTCGGCGGGCCCGATCTCGACGTGCTGTATGTGACTTCGATCCTGCCCGGCACGGTGTCGGGCGAGACGCCAGGCCTCAACGGCGCCGTGTTCGCGCTCGACCCCGGCGTGCGCGGCCTGCCGGAGCCGAAGTTCTCGGCCTATCCGCGTCAACCCGGATGACCGCCATGCCCCTTGACCGCATGCTGTCGCCTGGCTGCGTGGCGCACCCTGTTCCCCGTTCCCGTTTGCCCTGAAACCGTTCCCCAAACCTTCTTGAAGGAGACACTGATGACATTCGCCAAATTTTTCCTGTCCCCGCTGGCCGCTGCGCTGGCTGGTGCGTTCGCACTGTCGGCCCACGCCGTCGAACTGCGTTCGGCCGACGTGCACAACAGCGACGACTACCCCACCGTGGCGGCCGTCAAGCACATGAGCGAAGTGCTGGCCAAGCAGAGCGGCGGCAAGTACACCATCAAGGTGTTCAACAAGAGCGCGCTGGGTTCCGAGAAGGAGACGCTCGACCAGGTGAAGATCGGCGCGCTCGAGATGAACCGCGTCAACATCAGCTCGCTCAATTCGATCTGCCCGAAGAGCCTGGTGCCGACCATGCCCTTCCTGTTCAACTCGATCGACCACATGCGCAAGTCGCTGGACGGCCCCATCGGTGAAGAGATCCTGAAGGGCTGCGAGAGCCAGGGCCTGGTGGGCCTGGCCTTCTACGACAGCGGCGCGCGTTCGATCTATGCGAAGAAGCCGGTGCGCAGCATCGCAGACGCCAAGGGCCTGAAGATCCGCGTGCAGCAGTCCGACCTGTGGGTCGCCCTGGTGCAGGCCATGGGCGCCAACGCCACGCCGATGCCCACCGGCGAGGTCTACACCGCGCTGAAGGTCGGCACCATCGATGCCGCCGAGAACAACATCCCGTCCTACGAAGGCTTCAAGCACTACGAGGCCGTGAAGTTCTACTCGCATACCGAGCACTCGATGGCGCCCGAAGTGCTGCTGATCTCCAAGGCGATCTTCGACAAGATGAGCCCGGCCGACCAGGCCATGTTCCGCGCTGCCGCCAAGGAATCGGTGAAGTTCCAGCGCCAGAAGTGGGACGAGCAGGAAGCCAAGGCGCTGGACATCGTGGTCAAGGCTGGCTCCACCATCGTGAAGGACGTGGACAAGGCTTCGTTCAAGGCAGCGATGGCACCGGTGTACGCCAAGTTCATCACCACGCCCGATCTGCAGCGGCTGGTGAAGGCCGTGCAGGACACGAAGTAACGCGCCAGCAGCCCCAAGCCCTGGCCGGCCTGTGGCGGCCGGGGCTTCGTGTCTCCCAAGGAATTCCATGAATGCATCCCCAACGTCGGCCGCGGCTGCGGCCGGCTCGGCGGCCGTGAGCCCCGTGGCGCCCGCGCTCGACCCCGAGCACGAGCGGCCGCCGGCACGCCACGCCTATTCGCGCCTGTGCGCTTTCCTGAGCAAGGCCTGCCTGATCATCGCGATCTTCGGCCTGATCGGCATCATCGTGAGCGTGCAGATCCAGGTGGTCGGCCGCTACGTGTTCAACGACACACCGACCTGGGCCGAGGCGCTGGCCTTGCAACTGGTGCTGTACGTCACCGCGTTCGGCGTGGCCGTCGGCGTGCGGGATGCGGGCCACATCGGCCTGGAATCGCTGGTGTCGCTGCTGCCTGAATCGTGGCGCCTGAAGATGGAAATCCTGATCCACCTGCTGGTGGCGCTGTTCGGCGGGATCATGGTGCAGAGCGGCATGCTGTGGACCCGCCTCAAGTGGGACGAACTCGACCCGATGCTGCAGCTGCCCGTGGGCGTCGACTATCTGTCGCTGGTGATCGCCGGCGTGCTGATCGTGATGTTCTCCTTCGAACACATCGTGGCGCTGTTGCGCGGCGAAGAAGTCGTTCCTGCCTGGTATTGAAAGAAAAGCAATGGAACTGACTGTTCTCACCCTGAGTTTCTCGCTGCTGCTGGTGCTGGGCGTGCCGGTGGCGTTCTCGATCGGGCTCGCCTCGGTCTGCACCGTGCTGTATTCGGGCATGCCGATCGCGATCGTCTTCCAGAAGATGGTCGGCGGCATGCAGGTGTTCTCGTTCCTGGCGATCCCGTTCTTCGTGTTCGCCGGCGAGCTGATGCTGTATGGCGGCATCGCCGAGCGCATCGTGCGTTTTGCCAACAGCTTGGTAGGCCATGTGCGCGGCGGGCTGGGCATGAGCAACGTGCTCGGTTGCACGCTGTTCGGCGGTGTCGCCGGCTCTCCGCTGGCGGACGTGTCCGCCATGGGCTCGGTGATGATCCCGCTGATGAAGAAGGAAGGCTACGACGCCGACTACGCGGTCAACGTGACCACGCACGCGGCGCTGGTCGGCGCACTGATGCCGACCTCGCACAACCTGATCATCTTCGCGCTGGCGACCACCGGCATCGCCTCGGTCAGTGTGTTCAGCCTGATCCTGGCGGGCGTGATCCCGGCCTTGCTGCTGACCATCTGCAACCTGATCGCCGCCTACTACGTGGCCGTGAAGCGCGGCTACCCGACGCGCGGCAAGTTCGCCGGCTGGAAGGAAGTGCTGGCCTCCTTCATCGGTTCGCTGCCGGGCTTGATGGTCGTCGTGATCATCCTGGTCGGCATCCTGTCGGGCGTTTTCACCGCCACCGAATCGGCGGCCACCGCCGTGATGTGGGCCCTGATCGTGACGGTGGCGGTGTACCGCTCCTTGTCGTGGCAGGACTTCCTCAAGGCCTGCGCCAAGGCCTGCAAGACCACTGGCGTGGTGCTGCTGCTGATTGGCATCTCGTCGGCCTTCGGCTACTTCATGGCGCTCTACGAGGTGCCGCAGAAGACCGGTGCGCTGATGACCTCGGTGTCGAGCAGCCCGTGGGTGATCTTCCTGATGATCAACGTGCTGCTGTTCCTGCTCGGCACCTTCCTCGACATGGCCGCCACCATCCTGATCTGCACGCCGATCTTCCTGCCGATCGCGGCGCAGTTCGGCATGGATCCGGTGCAGTTCGGCATCGTGATGCTGATCAACTGTGCGCTCGGCCTGAACACGCCACCTGTGGGGGTCACGCAGTTCGTGGGATGCGCCATCGGGGGCATATCGGTCGGGCAGGTGATGAAGTCGATCCTGCCCTTCTACGGCGCGCTGACGGCCTGCCTGATGCTCGTGACCTACGTGCCTGCGTTCTCGCTGTGGCTGCCCGGTCTTTTCAAGTGAACTGATGCCCAAGCAAATGACAATGCAATTGAACCGCCGACAACTGCTGCTGACCTCTGGTGCGGTGGCCGCCAGCGTGGCCGCGCCGGCCTTCGCGCAGACCTTCCCGAGCCGGCCGATCAAGATCATCGTGCCGTACCCGCCCGGCGGTTCGTCGGACATCATCGCGCGCGCCATCAGCCAGCCGCTGTCGGAAGCACTCAAGCAGTCGGTGATCGTCGAGAACCGCGCCGGCGCCAACGGCAACCTGGGGGCCGATGCGGTCGCCAAGTCGGCACCCGACGGCCACACGCTGCTGCTGTGCGACACCGGCGCGCTGGCAATCAGCCCGTCGGTCTACACCAAACTGGCCTTCGACCCGAGCAAGGACCTGCGCGGCGTGACCATGCTTGCGTACTCGCCGCACATGCTGGCGGTGCACCCGTCGGTGAAGGCCGGCTCGCTGAAAGAGCTGGTGGCACTGTCGAAGACCACCGACCTCAACTTCGCTGTCACCGCGATGGGCAGCGCGCCGCATCTGGCGGGTGTCGCGGTCGAGCGCGGCAGCGGCGCCAAGTGGGTCTACGTGCCGTACAAGGGCGGTGTGCAGGCGGTGGCCGACACCGTGGCCGGCCAGACCCAGGTGATGATGAACGGCATGCTGGCCACGCTGCCGCACGTGCAGAGCGGCAAGCTCAAGGTGCTGGCGATCTCCAAGCGCACCCGCATGCCGCTGGTGGCCGATGTGCCCACGCTGGCCGAGCAGGGCCTGGCCAACTTCGAGTCCGGCACCTGGCAGGGCGTGCTGGTGGCCAATGGCACGCCGCAGGCCATCATCACGCGCCTCAATGCCGAACTGATCAAGGCGATCCGCAGCCCGGACGTGCGCTCACGGCTGACCGGGCAGGGCGCCGAAGTCGTGACCATGCTGCCGGCCGAACAGGACCGCTTCTTCGAGACGGAACGCAAGCGCTGGGGCGAGGTCGTCGCCCAGGCCAACATCAAACTCGATTGACGGCACGCCTCTTGCTGCCATCCACCTTCACTGAAAGACTTCCATGAACCCGCAAGATCTCAAATCCATCATGGGCTCCGGCCTGCTGTCGTTCCCGATCACCGACTTCGACGAACAAGGCGAATTCCGTCCCAAGACCTACATCGAGCGCCTCGAGTGGCTGGCCCCCTATGGCGCCAGCGCGCTGTTTGCTGCCGGCGGCACCGGTGAATACTTCTCGCTGGCCGGCGCCGAATACAGCGCCGTCATCAAGACGGCGGTCGACACCTGCCGCGGCAAGGTGCCAATCATCGCGGGCGCCGGCGGCCCGACGCGCACCGCCATCGCGCATGCCCAGGAAGCCGAGCGTCTGGGCGCGCACGGCATCCTGCTGCTGCCGCACTACCTGACCGAAGCCGGCCAGGAAGGTCTGATCGAGCACGTGGCCGCTGTCTGCAAGAGCGTGAAGTTCGGTGTCATCGTCTACAACCGCGACCGCACCAAGCTGACGCCCAAGTCGCTGAGAATCCTGGCCGACCGCTGCCCGAACCTGATCGGCTTCAAGGACGGCGTGGGCAACATCGAAACCATGTCTTCCATCTTCATGGCGATGGGTGACCGCTTCGCCTATTTGGGCGGCCTGCCCACGGCCGAGGTCTATGCCGCCGCCTACAAGGCGCTGGGTACGCCGGTGTATTCGTCGGCCGTGTTCAACTTCATCCCGAAGATGGCCATGGATTTCTACAAGGCCGTGGCCGCCGACGACATGCCGACGCAGCACCGCCTGCTGAAGGATTTCTTCATGCCCTACCTGGACATCCGCAACCGCGTGGAAGGTTATGGCGTGAGCATCATCAAGGCGGGTGCCAAGCTGGTCGGCCACGACGGCGGCTCGGTGCGCGCACCGTTGACCGACCTGAAGCCTTCCGAGATGGAAGAGCTGGCCGCGCTGATCAAGAAACTCGGCCCGCAATAAGCCCGCCGCCAGCCCAACGAGATCCCGCCATGACCACGACCAAGCACGACAACCTGATCAACGGCCAATGGGTGGCCGGCGCGCACTACGCGCCCAATGTGAACCCGTCCCACCTGGGCGACGTCATCGGCGAGTACACGCAGGCCGATGGCACCCAGCTCGACGCTGCCGTGCAGGCCGCGCGCGCCGCGTTCCCCGCCTGGTCCACCGGCAACATCCAGGCGCGCCACGACGCACTAGACAAGATCGGCACCGAGATCCTGGCGCGGCGCGAAGAGCTCGGCACGCTGCTGGCCCGCGAGGAAGGCAAGACCAAACCCGAAGGCATCGGCGAAGTCACACGCGCCGGCAACATCTTCAAGTTCTTCGCCGGCGAATGCCTGCGGCTGAGCGGCGAGGTCGTGCCCTCGGTGCGTTCGGGTGTCACGGTCGAGATCACGCGTGAGCCGGTCGGCGTGGTCGGCCTGATCACGCCGTGGAACTTCCCCATCGCGATTCCCGCCTGGAAGATCGCGCCGGCGCTGGCCCACGGCAACTGCGTGGTGCTGAAGCCGGCCGACCTGGTGCCCGGTTGCGCCTGGGCGCTGGCCGAGATCATCAGCCGCAGCGGCATTCCGCCCGGCGTGTTCAACCTGGTGATGGGCCGCGGCAGCGTGATCGGCGATCCGCTGGTCAACCACCCGGGCATCGACGCGATCAGCTTCACCGGCTCGCAGCAGGTCGGCGGGCGCATCGCCCAGCAATGCGCGGTGAACTTGAAGAAGTTCCAGCTCGAGATGGGTGGCAAGAACCCGCAGGTGATCCTGGACGACGCCGACCTGGCCCAGGCGGTCGAACTCAGCGTGCAGAGCGCGTTCTTCTCGACCGGCCAGCGCTGCACCGCGTCGAGCCGGCTCATCGTCACCGAAGGCATCTACCCGAAGTTCGTCGAGGCCGTGAAGGCCCGCATGGCCACGCTCAAGGTCGGCGACGCGCTGGCTGCCGGCATCGACATCGGGCCGGTCTCGTCGTTGTCGCAGCTGGAGCAGGACCTGAACTACGTCGAGATCGGCCAGGCCGAAGGCGGCCTGCTGGTGGCCGGTGGCCAACGCCTGAAGCTCGCCACGGACGGCTTCTACATGGCGCCCGCGCTGATCACCGACACCACGGCCGGCATGCGCATCAACCGCGAGGAGGTGTTCGGCCCGGTCGCCAGCATCATCCGCGTGAAGAACTACGAGGCGGCGCTGGCCGAAGCCAACGACACGCCGTTCGGCCTGTCCGCCGGCATCGCCACCACGTCGCTCAAGTACGCAGCGCACTTCAAGCGCCACAGCCAGGCCGGCATGGTGATGGTCAACCTGCCGACCGCGGGCGTCGACTACCACGTGCCGTTCGGTGGCCGCAAGGGTTCGAGCTACGGCCCGCGCGAACAGGGCCGTTACGCGCAGGAGTTCTTCACGACGGTGAAGACGGCTTACGTAGGCGCCTGACGTTTGCGGGGGCGGCGCTGGCGCAACGCCAGATGGCCGGCCCCGAGCAAGGCGAGCATCAAGGCGATGAGCGCGTACTGGCCCAAGGTCGGAATCGACGGTATGTCCGGCTGCACGGTGCACAACGTCGACCAGGGTGTGCTGCGCGCCACGGCGTTCCAGGCAAGATCGTCTGCCGTCGGTGGCATGGACGCCGGCGTGAAGAAGTTGGGACAGAGCCGCGCCGAAGGGCCGCTGCCCTGGTCGATCAGGCTGGCTGGTTTGGGCGGCAGAGGTCCGCTCAGCCGGTTGTCGGACACCGCGAGAAAAACGATGGACGTCAATCCACTCAGGTTGGGCAGGTTGCCTGTCAGCTGGTTGCTGCGCAGGTCGAGCGTCTGCAAGTTCGGCAAACCGGTCAGCGGTGGGATCGATCCCGTCAGGCGGTTGTCGCTGGCGGAAAAATTCTGCAACGCTGTCAAGCCGGCCAGCGGTGGGATCGGGCCCGACAACTGGTTGACCTGAACGCTGAAGCTCGTCAGGCCGGTGAGTCCGCCGAGCGACGGGATCGGGCCTGTCAGCTGGTTCTCCGCGGCTGCGAACCATTGCAGCGACGCCAGTCCTGCCAGCGAAGGAATGGTGCCGTTCAACTGGTTGCGGTAGACCTGGAACCGCAGCAGCGCAGTCAAGCCGCCGAGCGACGGGATCGGGCCGCTCAACTGGTTCGTGGAGAAGTCCAGGAATTGCAGCGCCGTCAGCCCCGTCAATGCGGGAATCGGTCCGGTCAGCTGGTTGCGGTTGAGTCCGAACTCGGTCAGCGCGGTCAGTCCGGCCAAGGCGGGGATGCTGCCCGTGAGCTGGTTATTGCTGGCGTCGATCCCTTGCAACGTCGACAGTCCGGCCAGCGCCGGGAGGCTGCCGCTCAGGTGGTTGCTGGACACGTCGAAACGCTGGAGCGACGGCAAGTCGGCCAGGACCACGGAGGCGATGCTGCCGGTGAGGTTGTTCGTGTACAGCCGCACCTGCGTCACCGCCGTGCCGCCGGCGTTGCAGGTGATCCTGGCCCAGCTGTTGTCGCAGGGGTCGCCGACCAGCCAGTTGGTTCGGAGGGTCCAGTTCGCACCGTCCGTTGCGTTGTAGAGATCGGTCAGCGCCTGCACTTCGGCTGCCGAGACAGCCGCTTGTGCACAGGGCGCATGGCCCGCCAGCAAGGCCAGGGCCGCGGCGCCGCCGATCAGCATGCGGTGGAACCTGGTTGCAGTGATGGGCCGGGCAGGCCGAAAACCGGAGAGCGGAAGATGCACGGTGGATACCTCGATCGAAAGAATGGGTGGTAGGGAAGCGGGGCAGGTGTGCAGCCGGGTCAGGCCAGCGTCGTGCAACGTGTGCAACGGCGCAGGCAGTTGGCGCAGCATCGGCACTTCGGCCCGCAGCGCAGCGGCGGTCTGGCTCATGTGACGGCCGAGCCTGCCCACGCCGGGGTCGCCCGCAGCGCGGACAGCGCACCCTCGAAATCGAAGCTGCTGGCCGCCCCCTGCACGTGGTCGAACGCGGGGCCGAGCCAGCGGCGCAGCGGACCGGCGTGGCGGGCCAGCAGGTCGAGCGCGTCCGCATCGTCGTCGGCCAGCAGGGCTTCGAGCTGGCGCAGCATCGCCTGTGCCTCGGCCGTGTACTCGGCGGGCATGGCCACGGTGGCGCTCGGTGGCGCGGCATCCGCGTCTGCCAGCGCGCGGGCCAGCCCCTGCACGATGGCGTCGAGCAGCGGTGCGGTCTGGGCCAGCGCGTGTTCGATCTGGGCCAGGCCGGCCTCGCCGCGGATCGCGTCCTCGAGCCGCGCGGCCTGCTGCTGCAACGCCGTGGCGCCGATGTTGCCGGCCACACCCTTCAAGGTGTGCGCCAGTCGTTCCGCGGTGGCCACATCCTGTTGCGCCAGCGCACGGCCGATCTCGGCCGCCACGTGCCGCTGGCCGTTGGCAAACTTGGCCAGCAGGCTGAGGTAGAGCGTGCGTTTGCCCATCACGCGGCGCAGGCCCAGTGCCGTATCGAGGCCCTCGATGTCCTGCGGCAGCACCGGCCCCTCGAGGGTCTCGCCGGGGGCGGCCGGGCGAGGCGCCTGCCGGGACGCCGGCGTACCCAGACCATCGCGCGGGCGGATCCACTGGGCCAGCGCCCGCCACAGGGCGTCGGGGTCGATCGGTTTGGTGACGAAACCCTGCATGCCGGCGTCGAGGCAGCGCTGGCGGTCGATCTGCATCGCGTTGGCCGTCATCGCCAGGATCGGCATTGCATCGTGGCGCTGGTCCGCGCGCAGCAGACGGGTGGCGGTGACGCCATCCATCACCGGCATCTGCATGTCCATCAGCACCAGGTCGTAGGCTGGCAGCTCGCCAGGCTGGGCCTGCGCCGCGGTTTGCACCATCGCGATGGCCAGCTGGCCGTTGGCGGCGATGTCCACGCCGAAGCCGGCGTCGCGCAGCATCTCGCTGGCCACCTGCTGGTTCAGGTCGTTGTCCTCGACCAGCAGGATGCGCGCGCCGCGCAGCGGATCGAGCGCGTGCAGCGCGGCGGTGCGGCGCTCCGGCGGGCTGGCGGCCGGTGCAGCAATGGCGTGGTGGCCCAGCACGCGCATCATCGTGTCGAACAGCACCGAAGCGCTGACGGGTTTGAGGATCAGGTAGTCGATGCCTGCCTCCTGCGCGCCGCGCACCACTTCCTCGCGGCCGTAGGCGGTGACGATCACCATCTGAGGCGGCTGCAGCAGGCCGAGCGCGCGGATGCGTTCCGCGGTCTGCAGGCCGTCGAGCCCGGGCATCTGCCAGTCGAGCATCACGATGTCGAAGCCCGCGCCGCGCGCACTGGTCTCGCGGATCACGTCGAGCGCCTGCACGCCCGAGGACACGCTGCGCACCTCGAACGCCAGCGAGCGCAGCATCTCGGCCAGCACGTCGGCGGCGTGCAGGTTGTCGTCCACCACCAGCACGCGGCGCCCGCGCAGGTCGATGTTGGGGATGATCGGCCGGCCGCGCCGCTCGCCCAGTCCGAGCCGGGCCGTGAACCAGAAGGTCGAGCCCTGGCCCGGCACGCTGGTCACGCCGACCTCGCCGCCCATCAGCTGGGCCAGCTGCTTGCTGATCGCCAGGCCCAGGCCGGTGCCGCCGTACTTGCGCGTGGTCGAGGTGTCGGCCTGCTCGAAGCTGCGGAACAGCCGGCCGATCTGCTCGGCCGTGAGGCCGATGCCGGTGTCGCGCACCTCGAAGCGCAGCAACACCTCGGGCGGCGTTGGCCGTGCTGCACCTGTACTCGCCTCGGCCGGGATCAGGCGCAGCACGCGCACGGCGATGTCGATCTCGCCGCGCTCGGTGAACTTGATCGCGTTGTTGGCGTAGTTGATCAGGATCTGGCCCAGGCGCAGCGGGTCACCCAGCAATTGCCGGGGCACGTCGTTCGCGATCTCGCAGATCAGCTCGAGGTTCTTCGCATTGGCCTTCTCGGCGATGACGCCGGTCACCGTCTCGAGCACCGCGTCGAGCTCGAACGCAATGTGCTCGATGTCGAGCTTGCCGGCCTCGACCTTCGAGAAATCGAGGATGTCGTTGAGGATGCCGAGCAGGTGGTGGCCCGACTGCTGGATCTTCTGCACATAGTCGCGCTGGCGCGGCGTGAGCTCGGTCTTCAGCGCCAGGTGCGACATGCCCATGATCGCGTTCATCGGCGTGCGGATCTCGTGGCTCATGTTGGCCAGGAAGTCGCTCTTGGCGTGGCTTGCGGCATTGGCCGCGTCGCGCGCCTGGCTCATCGCCGTCACGTCGATGGTGACGCCGGTCACCCGCAGCGGCTCGCCCTTGGCGTCTCTGAAGATGCGGCAGACGCTCTGCACCGAACGCGCGGCGCCGTCGGGCAGTTGGATGCGGAACTCGTGCGGGTAGGTGTCGACCGCGGGGTTGGCCACTGCCGCGCGGAAGCCGGCCACGGTGTGTTCACGGTCGTCCGGATGCACCAGCTTCGGCCAGTGCGTGAAGGTGCCGTCGTAGCCGCCGGGCGCCAGCCCGTACATGCGCTCGAGCTGCGGGGTCCAATAGTTGCGCTGGGTCACGACGTCGAGGTCGAAGATGCCGATGCCGCCCGCGTCCTGCGCCAGCTGCAGGCGGTGGCTTGCGAAATGCAGCTCTTCCTGCACCTTCTTCAATGCAGAGATGTCGACCAGCACGCCCACCAGCCCGGCCGGAGTTCCGTCGGGCCGCGAGACGGCGCTGACCGAATACAGCGTGTGGTGCATCTGGCCATCGGCGAAGCGGAACACCTCTTCCCGGCCGAACGTGCCGCCGCTGGCCAGCAGCGCCACCTGCTCGTCGTGGATGGCGCGCTGCGGTGCGGTGACGATCTGCGAGGTTTCCAGCGCCGTCCTGCCGCGCAGCATGTCGACCTTCACGCCAAAGGCCTGCTCGAAGGCCCGGTTGCAGCCGACGAAGCGCGCCGCCGTGTCCTTGTAGAACATCGGGTTCGGGATGTGGTCGATCATGGTCTGCAGGAACGCCGAGTGCTCGGCGGTCAGGCGCAGCTCGTCGCGCCGGTGGCGCACCATCTGCGTCAGCGTGCGGCTGCCCATCAGCAGCAGCAGCAGGCCGACCGCCGCCACCACCATCGCGGCCAGCAGGTGCAGTTGCCTGAGTGGCGCGATGCGGTCCAGGCTGCTGAGGGTCAGCAACACGTGGTCGGCGTCGTGCAGCGAGGTGCGCTGGATCAGGTAGTGCTTGCCGTCGATGGTCCAGTGGTCCGGGTTCAGTCGCTCGGACGGTTCGCGGGCTTCGATCTTCTCGCCCAGCGCCGGGTCGATCGGCTGGCCGATCTGCGCCGGGTCGGGTGCGCTGCTGGCCATTGCATCGATGCGGCGCAGCACGTATTCGGGATTGGAGGCGGCCAGCACCAGGCCCTGGCGGTCGATCAGCAGCGACACGTGCTGGCCCGCCAGCAGGGGGCTCATCTCGTCGCGGTTGTACATGATCACCACGGCACCCTGCGGCGCCTCCGCGCTGCCGATCCGGCTGGCCAGGTAGAAGCCCGGCACCCGGCCGCCGCCGCTGATGTCGAACTCCTTGCCGATGCCCTTGTCCTGCGCGCCTTCGAACCAGGCGCGGTGGTACTGGCTGCTTCCCAGCAGGCTGTGCGGATCGTCACCGTCGCTGGCGGCAATCACCGTACCGGCCGCGTTGGCGACGTAGATGCCGCCGTACTGCAGGTCGGCATTGAGCCGTTCCAGATAACGACCGAGTTCGCGGATCTCCTCCATGCCGCGCAGCGCCGCGGCGCGCTCCTCAAGCGGGCGGCCCAGGTCGATGGCCGCGTTGTCCGCATACTGCCGCGCCAGCGTCACCACGTTGGGCTGGCGCGCCACCATCAGCGACACGCTGGTCAGCTCGCTGAACATGCGCGCCACCAGCCGGCCGGTGGTGTTGGCGTTCTGCTCGGTGCTGGCCGCAATGCTTTCGACCTGGGCCGCGACAAAGCGCTCCGACAGCCAGGCGCCCACGCCGGCCACCAGCGCCAGCCAGGCGACGGCGGCGACCGCGGTCCATTGGCGGATGCGCCGCAGTGGCAGCGTGGCGCCGCGCGGGGTCTTCACCACGCGGTCGGTGGGGCCTGGGTCGATGGTCATGCGCGCGAACTCCCTTGGTCGGGCACGTCGGCCAACGCGTCTGCGGCCTCCGCATCGTCGGTCTGCCACCACGCGAGGCCGCGCAGCAGCAACAGTGCTTCGTCGAAATCGAATTGCGCGACGTGCTTACTCAGCGCGTGCAGCGTGCTGGCGTCGACCACGTGCGCCAGCGAGGGGCGCAGCGTGTCGAGCAGGTCCTGCGCGCCGCCGTCCATGTCGGCCAGCAGGTCGGCCAGGCGGTGCAGGTCGGCCCGCAGCGTTTTGCGGTCCGCTGTCGTCGCGACGGCAGCGGCGGCAACGCCGGGCACTGCGGGCGGCTCCGTGGCAGCGATCCAGCTGGAGATGGCCAGCAGCGCCGGGGCCAGCAGTTGCTCCAGCTGCGCGATGTCGTCGGCGAACTGTTCCGTGGCGCCGCTGCGCAGTCCGTGTTCGAGCCGCGCCGCCGCGTCCTCGACCTGGGCCGCGCCGATGTTGCCCGACACGCCCTTGAGCGTATGGGCCAGCCGCTGCGCAGTGGTGGCATCGCCTTGCTGCACGAAGGCGCGCAGTCGCCCGGGTGTGCCGGCCTGCTCATCGCGGTAGCGGGTCAGCAGTTCGCGGTAGAGCTTGTGGTTGCCGAGCACGCGGCGCAATGCGGCGGCGGTGTCGAGCATCGGCAGCGGTGGTGACTGCAGCGGCGCGGCCGGCGGCTGCAGGCCGGCTGCAGGCGGGCCCGGATCCGTGCCGGCGACGGGCTGCGTGCGCGGGGCCGCGTGGAGGTGCCGGCCACCCCATTGCCGCAGTTTGCCGAACAGCAGCGTCGGGTCGACCGGCTTGGTCATGTGGTCGTCCATGCCCTCGGCCAGGCAGCGCTCGCGCTCCTCGACCATCGCGTGCGCCGTCATTGCCACGATGGGCAGGCCGTCGAAGCGCCGCTCGGCACGCAGCGCCAGTGTGGCCTGGTGGCCGTCCATCTCAGGCATCTGCAGGTCCATCAGCACCAGGTGGTAGGTGCCGGGGGCGGCGTTGCGCAGCATGTCCACGGCGATACGGCCGTTGTCGGCGACCGCGACCGCGACGCCCGCGGCCCGCATCAGTTCGCAGGCGATCTGCTGGTTGATCTCGTTGTCCTCGACCAGCAGCACCTGCAGGCCGTCCAGGCGTGGTGTGTCGTGGCCCGGACCGGGGTCGGACGCCTGCGTGGCGGGCGCATCGGCGTACAGGCCGACCAGCGTGTCGACCAGCATCGACTGGTTGATCGGCTTCTGCAGGAACCCGTCGATCCCGGCCTGCGCGGCCTGTTGCCGCAGCTCGTCGCGTCCGAACGCGGTGACCAGCACGACCGCCGGCGCTGGTGTACCCGCGTGCGGCTGCTTGAGTTCGCGGGCCAGCGCGATGCCGTCCATGCCGGGCATCTTCCAGTCGGTGAACACCAGGTCGTAGGGGCGGTGCACCCGCGCGCCGACCGCGGCCACCGCTTCGGCGCCGCTGGCCACCATGTCGAGTTCGAAGCCGAACGGGGCCAGCGCGTTGCCGAGGATCTCGCGCGCCGCCGCGTTGTCGTCGACCACCAGCACGCGAAGTCCACGCAGGGCCTGCGGCAGCACGCGCGGTGCCGGCCTCGACTGCGCCTCCCGGCATGGCCAGGTGAAGCTGAACACCGAGCCCAGGCCCGGCGTGCTGTCCACACCAATGCTGCCGCCCACGGTCTCGACCAGCCGTCGGGAGATCGACAGGCCGAGCCCGGTGCCGCCGAAGCGCCGTGTGGTCGACTCGTCGGCCTGGCTGAACGGCGTGAACAGCCGCGCGGTCTGCTCGGGCGTCATGCCGATGCCGGTGTCGTGCACCGAGAACGCCAGTTCGATGCCGCCGTCGGCCGCCGCATGGTGCCGGCAGCGCACGAGGATCTGCCCACGCTCGGTGAACTTGATCGCGTTGTTGATCAGGTTGGTCAGCACCTGCGACAGCCGCAGCGGGTCGCTGCGCAGCCGCCGGGGCAGGTCGGCCGGCACTTCGAACAGCAGCTCGAGTTCCTTGTCCGCAGCCTTGGCACCGGTGAGCGTGGTGACGCGCGCCAGCGTGTCGTCCAGATCGAAGTCGATGGCCTCGACGTCGAGGCGGCCGGCCTCGATCTTCGAGAAGTCGAGGATGTCGTTGAGGATGCCCAGCAGGGCCTGGCCCGCGCCGTGCACCTTCTGCACGTAGTCGCGTTGCTGAGGGTCGAGTTCCGTACGCAAGGCGAGGTGCGCCAGGCCGATGATGGCGTTCATCGGCGTGCGGATCTCGTGGCTCATGTTGGCGAGGAAGGCCGACTTCGCCACGGTGGCGGCTTCGGCGGCTTCCTTGGCCGCCTGCAGCGAACGCTGGTTGGCCATCTGCTCGCTCACGTCGATGCAGTAGCCGGTCCAGGTCGCGCCCTCGGGCCTGGCCGTGCCGGTGGCCACCAGGCGGATCCAGCGCACGCGGCCGCCCCAATCGACGCGGTAGTCGATCGCCATCGGCTCGAAGGTCTGCGTCGCATGCGCGAAGGCCCCCTTCACGCGCGGCAGGTCTTCCGGCACCACGTGGCGCCAGTGGGAGCGGTAGTCCGCCTGCTGTTCCTCCGCGCTGATGCCGAGCACATCGGCCACCGGCCGGCCGACGAACACGAAGCGGGGCACCTCGTGCGTGTTCAGCTCGAGCCGGAACACTGCGCAGGGAAGGGTGTCGCTCATCTCGCGCAGCTGCGTGCTCGACGCCTGCGCCATCTCGCGCAGGGCACGCAGATGCGCATTGCCGGCTTCACGCTGCCGCTCGCGTTGCTGCTGGATGTAATTGCGCCGGGAAACGACGTAGTACGACAGCGCCGTCAGCAGCAGCAGCGCGGACGCGATCGACGTGGCCGCCATCGCATCGGCCCAGGTGAAGGAGGGCTGCAGCACCACCAGCCGCCAGCCGGGTTCGGGGCCGGCCCACGACAGCGTGCCCGACGCGCGGGCCAGCTCGTCCTGCGCGGCCTGCGATAGCGGAGCGAGTACCCATTCCTTGCGGTTGCTGGCGAACACGACATCGGCCGGCGACACCACCAGAGCCGGCGTAGCGTGGGCCGCGAGCAGCAGGTCGAGCTTGCCGCCGTCGATGCGGATCGCGTGCACGCCGATCTCGTGCGCGTTGCGGGCGGCGCTCTCGCGGACCGGTGCCGCGATGTGCAGCAGGCGCCGGCCGGTCACTTCGTCGACCGAGATGTTCACGTTCGGGCTGCCGGTCATCGCGCGCTTGAAGTGCTGGTGGCTCGACTGGTCCTGGCCGAGGTCGGGCGACGTGCCGCTGCGGGTCAGGTGAGCACGCACGATGCCGTTGCGGTCGAGCACGTGGGTCTCGTCGGCGTCCTGTTCGCGCAGCACGGTGCGCAGGTGGTCCTGCAGCACGGGGTCGTCCGGTGCGCGGCCGTCGGCCAGCAGCTCCTTCAGCGGGACGTCGATCTGCCCCATCAGCCGCATCGATGCCATCGCACGGCCATCGGTGCTGGCGTTCTCCAGGATTGCGGTGAGCTGTTCCGCGTCGCGCTGCAGGGACGCCTGGCGCTCGCGCGCGGTCCACTGCAGGTACAGGCCCGCCGCCGCGCAGGCGATGGCCAGGCAGCAGGCGGCGGCCAGGCCGTCGACCAGCGATCGGCGCCGGCTCCGCGCGGGCGGGGCGGCGGCCTGGGCGTCGCGTGGTTCACGCGCAGCGGGCATGCAAGAGGCTCCTGGAGGGGCGGCAACGGGTGTTCCGACGCAGCCGGTCGCACAACTGGAAAAACCAATAGTTACAAGATACTACACCTGCATGCCATGTGGCTGACAGTTTTGCATGCGCCAATTGCATGCCTGTGGCGCCGTGCGGACGCGCACGCCGCACCGGCCTGGTACGGCGGTGCGGTGTTCGAGGCGAGGGAGGGAGAAGGAGGGCGCGCGGATGCCGCGGCGCCGGAACGCCGGCGCAACCGTTGCGGTTGCGCCGGTGCGCGCTCAGGCCGTGTGCAGGGCCGGCGCGCGGAAGGTCTTCGGAATGCCGGCGGCGGCCACGCCGCTGCGCAGGGGCTCGTCGGGCAGGGTCTCGGCCAGCAGCGCACGGGCCGCCAGCAGCTGCTGCAGGTCGATGCCGGTGTTGTAGCCCATGCTCTCCAGCATGAACACCAGGTCTTCCGTCACCACATTGCCCGACGCGCCGGGCGCGAACGGGCAGCCGCCCAGGCCCGCCAGGCAGGAGTCGAAACTGCGGATGCCTTCGTCCAGCCCGGCCAGCACATTGGCCAGGCCCAGGCCCATCGTGTCGTGCAGGTGCAGCTTGCCCAGCGCCGGGCCGATCGCGCCGCGCACCGCGCGCACGACCTCGCGGATTTGCGCCGGGTGTGCATAACCCACGGTGTCGGCCAGCGCGATCTGGTCGGCGCCGGTGCGGGCGAGGGCCGAGGCTACGTCGACCACTCGCGAGGTCGGGACGGTGCCCTCCATCGAGCAGCCGAAGGCGGTGGCCGCGGCGACGTCGATGCGCATGGGGCGCGACTGCGCGCGCACCCAGTCGACCGCCGACTGCACCATCTCGACCTGGGCATCGGTGCTCTTGTTGACGTTGGCGCGGCTGTGCGTATCGCTGACCGAAATCGGGATCGCGACCACGTGTGCGCCGGCCTCGTGCGCCTGGATCACGCCGCGCAGGTTGCCGGCCAGCGCGCAGACCGTGATGCCTTCGATCAGCAGTGCGCCTTGCACCACGGCCCCGGTGTCGGCCATCTGCGGGATCAGGCGCGGCGAGACGAAGCTGCCGACCTCGATCTCCTTCAGGCCCGAGGCCGCCAGCTGGCGCAGCCAGCGCAGCTTGACCTCGGTCGGCATCATGGTCTTGGCCATCTGCAGGCCGTCGCGCGGGCCCACTTCGCAAATCGTGACGTGCTGGTTCATCGTGTGTCCTTGGAACGGTGCTGGATCATCACTCGACTTTGATTCCGGCGCTGGAAATGATGTCTTTGGTCTTCTGGATGTCGGTCCTGATCAGCGCGGAGAACTCTTCAGGCGACTGCGGGCTGGGTTCCAGGCCCTGGCCCAGCAGGGCGGTGCGCACTTCGGGGCGCTGCAGGATCTTGTTGAAGTCGGTGTTCAAACGTTGCAGCACGTCCTTGGGCAGGGCGGCCGGCGCCAGCACGCCGTAGTAGGACACGAAATTGAAGTCCTTGTAGCCGAACTCGGCGACGGTCGGCACGTCTGGCACGGCGGGGTTGCGCTTGGCCGAGGTCACGGCCAGCGCGCGCATCTTGCCGGCGTGGATCAGCGAGGTGGCCGACGAGATCGACGTGGCGGCGAAGCCCAGGTGGCCACCCATCACGTCGGCCAGCGCCGGCGTCGAACCCTTGTACGGGATGTGCTGGGCCTTGAAACCGGCCGCGCCCTGCAGCAGCTCCATGCTGATGTGCGCCCCGCCGCCGGTGCCCGAGGTCCCGTAGCTGATGGTGCCGGGGGCAGCCTTGGCGGCGCGGATCAGGTCGGCCAGCGTCTTGTAGGGCGAGTTCTCGGGCACGACGATCATCATCGGCGTGGTCGCCGTCAGTGCGACCGGCTGCAGGTCCTTCACCGGGTCGTACTGCGTCTTCATCAGCAGCGGGATCAGGGTCACGTTGTCGGTCTGGCCGATCACCAGGTCGTAGCCGGCGGGGTTGGCCCTGGCGCCTTCGGCCAGGCCGAGTGCCGTACCGGCGCCGGGCCGGTTGTCGGGCACGACCGACCAGCCGTTCACCTCGGTCAGCTTGGTGCTGAGCAGGCGGCCGATGAAGTCGGTGCCGCCACCGGGCGTCGACGGAATGATCATGCGGATCGGCTTGCTGGGGTAACTCTGCGCCAGCGCCGTGCCGCAGACGGCGAGGGTGGCGGTGGCCAATGCGAGGCGTGCGAAATGGCGGCGGATCATCTTGTCTCCTGCTGTGGAATGGATTGTTGGAACTGAAATCGGACGGGAAAAGGGAGGCGTCGTGCGGGTCAGTCGGCGATCGTGCCGGCGGCGCGCAGCGCGTCGATGCGGGTCGCGTCCAGGCCGAGGCCTTCGAGGATGGCCCGGGTGTGCGAGCCGACCCGCGGCGGATCGCTGCGTTTGCCGGCCTTCAGGCCGTCGAATTCGATTGGCAGCGCAGCACCCGAGACGGCACGGCCGTCGGGTAGGGTCGTCGGCAGCAGCGCGCCGCCGCGCAGCAGGTGCTCGTCGTCGAGCAGCTGGTGCGGCTCGCGGATGGGCCCATAGGACAGGTTGGCAGCTTCGAGCGCGGCACACAGCTCGGCCGTCTTCCAGTTCTTCAGGATCGCCGCGACGCCGGGCACCAGCCAGGGCCGCGCGGCCTCGCGGTCGATCGCGGTGCGCAGGCGCGGGTCGGTGGCCCATTCGGGCGGCAGGAAGTCGCGCGCGAAGTTCTGCCATTGCGCGTCGCCCGTGACGGCGACAAACACCCGGCCGTCCTGCGTGTCGAAGATGTCGTAGACGCCCCAGGGCGGGCGTCGCTGCGTGCCTTGCGGGATCGGCGCCACGCCGGTCAGCTGCTGCTGGGCGATGAACTGCGCCACCAGCAGCAGGTTGTTCTCGAACAGGCCCGAACGGATGTGCCGGCCGCGGCCGGTGGCATGGCGGTCGTTCAGCGCCGCCAGCGCGCCGACCACGCCAAAGGTGCCGCCCAGGATGTCGTTGACCGACGGCGCCACCCGCTGCGGCGTGTTGGTGCCGCCGTTGATGTAGGCCGTGCCGCCCATCATCTGCACCACCTCGTCGAGTGCGGTGCGCTGCTTGTACGGGCCCGACAGGAAACCCTTGAGCGAGATGTAGATGAGGCGCGGGTTCTCGCCCGACAAGGAGGCGTAGTCGAGCCCGTACTGCGCCAGGCTGTCGTCGCGGAAGTTCTCGAGCAGCATGTCGGCCTCGAGTGCCAGCCGGCGCACCAGGGCCTGGCCTTCCTCGGATTTGAGGTCGACCGCCAGGCTCTGCTTGTTGCGGTTGAACACCGGGAAGTAGCCGCTGCCCGAGCCCTTGAGCCGGCGCGTGTTGTCGCCGGCGATCGGCTCGACCTTGATCACCTCGGCGCCCAGGTCGGCCAGCACCAGCCCGGTGACCGGGCCCATGATCATGTGGGAGAGTTCGAGCACCTTGATGCCGCGCAGCGGCAGCTCGCTGGGGTCCATGTAGCTGGACGCGCCGGGTGATGTCATGAGGTTCCTTGGGGTTTCTACACCGCGGCTTCGAAGCCGCTCTGAAAGTGGTCGCGCATGCGGGTCATCGCCAGTTCGGGGTCGCGTGCGCGCAGTGCGTCCATCAGCGCGGTGTGCTCCTGCAGCGACTGCGCGATGCGCCAGCCCTTCTGCAGCGAATTGCTGCCCTGCAGCTGCATCACCTTGCGCAGGTCGTTCACCATCTGCTCGCGCCAGCGGTTGTTGGCCATCGCCAGCAGCCGCGCGTGGAAACGCAGATTGAGCTCGAGAAAGCTGGGGCCGTCGGGCTGCGGCTGAGATGGCACCTGGGTGGCCTCGAGCTCGCGGTGCAGCGCTTCGAGTTCGGCCAGCTGGGCCTCGGTCGCCTCGCGTGCCACGGCCGCGGCAGCGTCGCTCTCCAGCAGGCCGAGCAGGTGGTAGACCTGGGTCAGATCGGCCTCGGACACCTCGGTCACGTAGGCGCCGCGCCGCACCTTCATCGTGACCAGGCCTTCGCTGGCCAGCACTTTCAAGGCTTCGCGCAGCGGCGTGCGGCTGATGCCGTATTGGGTTGCGAGCTTCATCTCGTCGATCCAGCTGCCCGGGGGCAGCTCGCGGCTGAAGATGCGCTGGCGCACGCGCTCGGCCACGTCTTCGTAGAGGGCGCGCGGCGCGAGTAGAACGGCGGACATGTCTCGGATGCGTTGAAAAAGCAGGCTTCACCGCATTCTGAATTCTGAATCAATAATTACAGAAGAGGGGTTTCCCTGATCGGACATGGCGCCGCCGCGATCTGGCCGATGCGCATCTCGTCCTGGCGGGGACCGGCCGGGACGTTCACATCCCCGACGCGTACGGCGCAAAGCCGCGCTGGTTCTCGTCGATCTGCAGCGTGCGGCCCAGCGGCGGAAACGCGCGCTGCGCGCAGGCCGCACGGTCGCAGACCTTGCAGCCGGCACCGATCAGCGTGGCGGCATCGGGGTCGATCAGGTTCACGCCCTTGGCGTAGACCAGCCGGTCGGCATAACGCGCGTCGCAGCCCAGCGCCACCGCGAAGATGCGCTTGGGCGCACCGTAGCCGCCACGGCGGTGCTCCACCGTGCGCGCGATCCACAGGTAGCTGCGGTCGTCCGGCATGCGCGAGAGCTGCGTCAGGATCTTGCCGGGGTGCGAGAACGCCTCGTACACGTTCCACAGCGGGCAGGTGCCGCCATGGCGCGAGAAGTGGAAGTCAGCGGTCGACTGCCGCTTCGACACGTTGCCCGCCCGGTCCACGCGCACGAAGAAGAACGGGATGCCGCGGCCCGGCGCCTGGTGCATCGTCGACAGGCGGTGGCCGACGGTCTCGAAGCCGACGCCGAAGCGGTCGCAGAGCAGATCGATGTCGTAGCGCAGCGCCTCGGCCGCGTCCTGGAAGGGGCGGTTGGGCAGCACCAGCGCGCCGGCGAAGTGGTTGGCAAAACCCAGCCGCGCCAGGCTGCGGGCCTGCGAGGTGGTGAACGAATCGGCGGTGGTGAACGAGTCGATCAGCGCGCCCATCTCCAGGAAGGCGAGTTGCACGCCGAGCTGGAAGGCCTGCTGCCCCGCGTCCATGTCGGTGGCCAGTGTGATGCTGCCGGTGGCGGCGTCGTAGCTGCGCAGCGCCTGGTCGGAGCTGCGGTCGGCCTTGGCCTGCCGGACCTGGATGCCGTGCTGCTGTTGCAGCCGCTGCTGCAGCCGGGCCAGCAGTTCACCCGCACCGACGCTGGCGGGCGGCGCGTCGGCGGTCAGCGTGTCGTACAGCTGCCCGGCGCGCTCGTCGAGCACGGCCAGGTGGTGGTGGCGTGCGTAGAAGAACTCGCGCACCTCGTCATGGGATTGCAACGCCGGCGCGCCGTCGGCGGTGAGGTGGTCACCATCGGCGCCAGCGACGATGGAGGACAGCCGGTCCTCGGCCGCGTGCGTGCGTTTGTGCAGTTGCAGCAGCACGTGGGCCACCGCCGGCAGCTGCGAGGCCACCACCTTGGCCTCGGCCAGCGGAACGGTGTCCACATCGGAGCGACCGGCGAACACGGCCTGCAGCTCGCTTAGGCGGCGGGCGCTCTGGTCGTCGGAGAACAGCTGCAGATCGACGCCGTGGGCCGCCTGCAGGCGCAGCAGCACGGCCACCGTCAACGGGCGCTGGTCGTTCTCGATCTGGTTCAGGTAGCTGGGCGAGATCTTCAGCGACGCGGCCAGCGCGGCCTGCGTCAGGCCCTGCTGTTCGCGCAGCGTCTTCAGGCGCACACCCATGTAAGCCTTGCTCATCTTTGCAAACCTCGCAAATTTGCAGCCGGGAAATGGCGGTGTTTTGAGTTTAAAGGTTGTCGCGCGCTCCGTATTTTGCGAAGATTGCAACGTTATGACGACAGCGATCCCCAACATGGACAAGACAACGGACCTGAGCCAGTGGCTGAAGGCTGCGGCCAAGTCGGCCCCCGGTGGCAACGTGGAGGCCCTGAACTGGGTGACGCCCGACGGCATCACCGTCAAGCCGCTCTACACCGCTGGTGACCTGAAGGGCCTGGCCTACACCGACACCTTGCCTGGCTTCGCGCCCTACGTGCGCGGCCCGCAGGCCACGATGTACGCGGTGCGGCCCTGGACCATCCGCCAGTACGCGGGCTTTTCCACGGCGGAGGAAAGCAACGCGTTCTACCGCAAGGCGCTGGCCGCCGGCGGGCAGGGGGTGTCGGTCGCGTTCGACCTGGCCACGCACCGCGGCTACGACAGCGACCACCCGCGGGTGACCGGCGACGTCGGCAAGGCCGGCGTGGCGATCGACTCGGTCGAGGACATGAAGATCCTGTTCGACCAGATCCCGCTGGACAAGGTCTCGGTGTCGATGACGATGAACGGCGCGGTGCTGCCGGTGCTGGCGGGCTACGTGGTCGCGGCCGAAGAGCAGGGCGTGGCGCAGGAGTTGTTGAGCGGAACCATCCAGAACGACATCCTGAAGGAGTTCATGGTCCGCAACACCTACATCTTTCCGCCGGCGCCCAGCATGCGCATCATCGGCGACATCATCGAGTACACGGCGCAGAAGATGCCGAAGTTCAACTCGATCAGCATCAGCGGCTACCACATGCAGGAAGCCGGCGCCAACCAGGCGCTGGAGCTGGCCTTCACGCTGGCCGATGGCAAGGAGTACGTGAAGACGGCGCTGGCCAAGGGGCTGGATGTCGACGGTTTCGCCGGGCGCCTGAGCTTCTTCTGGGCCATCGGCATGAACTTCTATCTCGAAGTCGCCAAGATGCGCGCCGCGCGGCTGCTGTGGCACCGCATCATGAGCGGGTTCGACCCGAAGAACCCGAAGAGCCTGATGTTGCGCACTCACTGCCAGACTTCGGGCTGGAGCCTGACCGAGCAGGACCCCTACAACAACGTGGTGCGCACCACCATCGAGGCGATGGCCGCGGTGTTCGGCGGCACGCAGAGCCTGCACACCAACGCGCTGGACGAAGCCATTGCGCTGCCCACCGAGTTCAGCGCCCGCATCGCGCGCAACACGCAGCTGATCATCCAGGAAGAGACCCACATCACCAGCGTGATCGACCCCTGGGCTGGCAGCTACATGATGGAGAAGCTGACCCAGGACATGGCCGACAAGGCCTGGGAGATCATCGAGGAGGTCGAGGCGATGGGTGGCATGACCCGCGCGGTCGACAGCGGCTGGGCCAAGCTGAAGATCGAGGCCGCGGCGGCCGACAAGCAGGCCCGCATCGATTCGGGCAAGGACGTGATCGTCGGCGTCAACAAGTACAAGCTCAAGACCGAAGACGCGATCGACAGCCTGTCGATCGACAACGTGAAGGTGCGCGACGGCCAGATCGCCAAGCTGAAGGCGATCCGCGCCAGCCGCGACACCGCCACAGTGCAGACCACGCTCGATGCGCTGACGGCCGCGGCCGAGAGCGGTGAAGGCAACCTGCTGGCACTGAGCATCGACGCGGTGCGCGCCCGCGCCACGGTGGGCGAGATCAGCGATGCGCTCGAGAAGGTCTACGGCCGCCACCGTGCCGACACGCAGAAGGTGACCGGCGTCTACGCCGCCGCCTACGATTCCGCCGAAGGCTGGGACAACCTGAAGAAGGAAATCGAAACCTTTGCCGAAGAGCAGGGCCGCCGCCCGCGCGTGATGATCTCCAAGCTCGGCCAGGACGGCCACGACCGCGGCGCCAAGGTGGTGGCCACGGCGTTCGCCGATCTGGGGTTCGACGTCGACATGGGCCCGCTGTTCCAGACGCCCGAGGAATGCGCGCGCCAGGCGATCGAGAACGACGTGCATGCGGTGGGCGTCTCCACACTCGCCGCCGGGCACAAGACGCTGGTGCCGGCCATCATCGAGGAGCTGAAGAAACAGGGTGCGGACGACATCATCGTCTTCGTCGGTGGAGTGATCCCTCGGCAGGACTACGAGTTCCTGTACGAGGCCGGCGTCAAGGGCATCTACGGCCCAGGCACGCCGATTCCGGCCAGCGCCAAGGACGTGCTGGAGCAGATTCGCAAAATGACCGCGGGCGTGGTGTAATTCGGTAATACCGTATTTCACTGGAGTTTGCCATGGCCGTTTCTGTTCGCATGGACCCCTTGATGGAGAGGGAGCTGGAGCTCGCCGCCAAACGCAAGGGCATCACCAAATCGCAGTTCATCATCGATGCGGTCGAACGCTCCCTCGGCCGCAAGGATCCGCTCGCCTTGCTGCACCAGGTCAAGGAAGAGTTCGCGCCTTATCGGGTGGAGCAGGCCGCACGCAAGTCCGCTGGTGGCGTTGAGGAAAAAACGTCCATTGGCGATGGCGGCGGTCCATTGCGGGCGAAGTTGCGCGCGCAGTACGCCGCGCAGCAGGAAGACTATGCAGCCTATCTGGCGGCCAAGGCTGCGGGCCGGGAGCCGCCCACGCCATGACGCCGGTGTTGCTGGATGCCGGCCCTTTGATCTCCCTGTTCGACGAGGAGGATCCGTTTCACCAGCGCTACCAAGCGTTGCTGGGGGATGCGAGCCGACCGCTGAACCTGTACACGACCTGGCCCTGCGTCGTCGAGGCCAGCCATATGCTGGGCGACGTGGAACGGCTTGAAATGCTCAAGTGGGTGGGGCTGGGCGGCGCGCAGGTGTTCCCTTTCGATGCGCCCGCCGTATTGGACATGGTGGGGTGGATGCTGCGCTATACAGAAGCGCCACGCACGCGGATGGACCTCGCTGATGCGTCGCTCTATTGGCTGGCGCATGAAAGCGGCGTGACGGCGATCTTGACGGTCGACGTGCGCGACTTCTCTCGCTACCGCCTGCCCAACGGGCACGCCTTCGAGATCCTGTGAGCTGCATGCCCGCGTCCATCCCCTGGGCCGACGCCCTGTTGCACGGCGCGGGCCCGGTGCAGCGCCGCGCCATCGCCAAGGCCATCACGCTGCTCGAATCGACCCGCGCCGACCACCGCGCGCAGGCCGACGACCTGCTGACCACGCTGCTGCCGCACACGGCCCGTTCGTTCCGCCTGGGGATCTCCGGCGTGCCGGGTGTCGGCAAGTCGACTTTCATCGAGGCACTGGGCCTGTACCTGATCGAGCAGGGGCACCGGGTCGCGGTGCTGACCATCGACCCGTCGTCGACGATCTCCGGCGGCTCCATCCTCGGCGACAAGACGCGCATGGAAAAACTGTCGGTGCACGAGCGCGCCTACATCCGGCCCAGCCCGTCGTCGGGCACCCTGGGCGGCGTGGCCGAGAAGACGCGCGAGGCGATGCTGGTTTGCGAGGCCGCGGGCTACGACGTGGTGATCGTCGAGACCGTGGGCGTGGGCCAGAGCGAGATCGCGGTGGCCGGCATGACCGACATGTTCGTGCTGATGCAGCTGCCCAATGCCGGCGATGACCTGCAGGCCATCAAGAAGGGTGTGATGGAGATCGCCGACCTGGTGGTGATCAACAAGGCCGACCTGGACAAGGACGCGGCGACCCGCGCGCAGGCACAGATCGTGTCGTCGCTGCGGCTGCTGGGCCAGCAGGGCAACCTGCAGCACGGCCAGCACGACGATGCGCTGTGGAGCCCGCAGGTGCTGCAGCTCAGTGCCTTGCTGGGCCAGGGCGTCGATGCGTTCTGGCAGGCCGTGGGCCGGTTCCGCCAGCTGCAGACCGCCAACGGCCGGCTGGCCGAGCGGCGCCGGCAGCAGTCGCTGGCCTGGATGTGGCAGCGCATCGACGTCGGACTGAAACAGGCCTTTCGTGCGCACCCGCAGGTGCGCGCCGCGTTGCCCGACATGGTGGCGGCCGTGACCGAAGGCCGCATCGCCGCATCGACCGCGGCACGCGCTCTGCTGGCGGCGCAGACACCCGGTAGAGAAACCTAGAACAGACCCGAAGGAGTTACATGCAAGCCATCCTCGAACAACTGGAACACAAGCGCGCGTTGGCGCGGCTGGGCGGCGGCCAGAAGCGCATCGACGCCCAGCACAAGAAGGGAAAACTCACGGCCCGCGAACGGCTGGAGCTGCTGCTCGACGAAGGCACGTTCGAGGAGTGGGACATGTTCGTTGAACACCGCTCGGTCGATTTCGGCATGGCCGAGCAGAAGATTCCCGGCGATGGCGTGGTCACCGGTTACGGCATGATCAACGGCCGCCTGGTGTTCGTGTTCAGCCAGGACTTCACCGTGTTCGGCGGTGCGCTCTCCGAAGCCCATGCCGAGAAGATCTGCAAGGTGATGGACCAGGCGATGAAGGTCGGCGCACCGGTGATCGGCCTGAACGACTCCGGCGGCGCCCGCATCCAGGAAGGCGTGGCCTCGCTCGGCGGGTATGCCGACGTGTTCCAGCGCAACGTGATGGCCTCGGGCGTCGTGCCGCAGATCAGCATGATCATGGGCCCGTGCGCTGGCGGCGCGGTGTATTCGCCGGCGATGACCGACTTCATCTTCATGGTGAAGGACAGCAGCTACATGTTCGTCACCGGCCCCGAGGTGGTGAAGACCGTGACGCACGAGGAAGTGACGGCCGAAGAGCTGGGCGGCGGCATCACCCACACCACCCGCAGCGGCGTGGCCGACCTGGCGTTCGACAACGACGTCGAGGCGCTGCTGATGCTGCGCCGGCTCTACAACTACCTGCCGCTGAACAACCGTGAGAAGCCGCCGGTGCGGCCCAGCAAGGACCCGGCCGACCGCAGCGACATGAGCCTCGACACGCTGGTGCCCGAGAACCCCAACAAGCCTTACGACATGAAGGAGCTGATCGCCAAGACGGTGGACGACGGCGACTTCTTCGAGATCCAGCCCGAGTACGCGAAGAACATCGTCGTCGGCTTTGCCCGCATGGCAGGCCAGACGGTGGGCATCGTCGCCAACCAGCCGCTGGTGCTGGCCGGTTGCCTGGACATCAAGAGCTCGATCAAGGCCGCGCGCTTCGTGCGCTTCTGCGATGCCTTCAACATCCCGGTGATCACCTTCGTCGACGTGCCCGGCTTCATGCCCGGCACCAGCCAGGAGTACGGCGGCATCATCAAGCACGGCGCCAAGCTGCTGTACGCCTACGCCGAGTGCACCGTGCCCAAGATCACCGTGATCACGCGCAAGGCCTACGGCGGCGCTTACGACGTGATGAGCTCCAAGCACCTGCGCGGCGACGTCAACTTCGCCTGGCCCAACGCCGAGATCGCGGTGATGGGCGCCAAGGGCGCGGTCGAGATCATCTTCCGCGAGGACAAGGGCGACCCGGTGAAGCTGGCCGCGAAGGAAGCCGAATACAAGGCCCGCTTCGCCAACCCGTTCGTCGCCAGCGCGCGCGGCTACATCGACGACGTGATCCTGCCGCACGAGACACGGCGGCGCATCTGCCGCTCGCTGGTGATGCTGCGGGACAAGAAGCTCGAGAACCCGTGGCGCAAGCACGGCAACATCCCGCTCTAGATGCCCACCCCCGTTTCTTGCTCACTTCGTGTAGCCGAATCCCCCCTGCGAGGGGGCAACACCAGCGGCCCGGCGAAGCCGGTTCCGCGGTGTTCCACGAACGGGCTTCGCTTCGCTTGCCGCGTCTCGGCAAGAAGCTGTCATTCCTTTCGAGGTGTTTGTGATGTTTGAAAAAATTCTGATCGCCAACCGCGGCGAGATCGCCTGCCGCGTCATCAAGACCGCGCAGAAGATGGGCATCAAGACCGTCGCCGTCTACTCCGACGCCGACCGCTACGCCCGCCACGTCGAGCTGGCCGACGAGGCTGTGCACATCGGCGCGGCGCCCAGCCGAGAGAGTTACCTGCTGGCCGACAAGATCATCGCCGCCTGCAAGCAGACCGGCGCCCAGGCGGTGCACCCGGGCTACGGTTTCCTGAGCGAGAACGAGGCGTTCTCGAAACGCGTCGAGGAAGAGGGCATCGTCTTCATCGGACCCAAGCACTATTCCATCGCCGCGATGGGCGACAAGATCGCATCGAAGAAACTGGCCAACGCGGCCAAGGTCAACACCATCCCGGGCTGGAACGACGCCATCGAGACGGCCGAGCGTGCCGTCGAGATCGCCCGGGACATCGGCTACCCGGTGATGATCAAGGCCAGCGCCGGCGGTGGCGGCAAGGGCCTGCGCGTGGCCTTCAACGACAAGGACGCGTTCGAGGGTTTCACCTCGTGCCGCAACGAGGCGCGCAACAGCTTCGGCGACGACCGCGTGTTCATCGAGAAGTTCGTCGAGGAGCCGCGCCACATCGAGATCCAGGTGCTGGGCGATGCGCAGGGCAATGTGATCTACCTGAACGAGCGCGAATGCTCGATCCAGCGGCGCCACCAGAAGGTGATCGAGGAGGCGCCGTCGCCGTTCATCAGCGATGCGACCCGCAAGGCGATGGGCGAGCAGGCAGTGGCGCTGGCCAAGGCCGTCAAATACCAGAGCGCCGGCACCGTCGAGTTCGTCGTCGGCAAGGACCAGAGCTTCTACTTTCTCGAGATGAACACGCGGCTGCAGGTGGAGCACCCGGTGACCGAGTGCATCACCGGCCTGGACCTGGTCGAGCTGATGATCCGCGTGGCGGCCGGCGAGCCGCTGCCGCTGACGCAGGCCGACGTGAAGCGCGACGGCTGGGCCATCGAATGCCGCATCAACGCCGAGGATCCGTTCCGCAACTTCCTGCCCAGCACCGGCCGGCTGGTGCGTTTTGCGCCGCCGAAGCAGACGATGTTCGCCTCCGACACGGAGCACCTGCAGGGCGTGCGCGTGGATACCGGCGTGCAGGACGGCGGCGAGATCCCGATGTACTACGACTCGATGATCGCCAAGCTGATCGTGCACGGCAGGGACCGCCTGGATGCGATCGCCAAGATGCGCGAGGCACTGAACGGCTTCATCATCCGCGGCATCAGCAGCAACATCCCGTTCCAGGCGGCGCTGCTGGCGCACCCGAAGTTCGTGGCCGGTGACTTCAACACCGGCTTCATCGCCGAGAACTATGGCCGTGGCTTCCACGCCGAGGACGTGCCGCACGACGACCCGGCCTTCCTCATCGCGCTGGCGGCCTATGTGCACCGGCGCTACCGCGGCCGCGCCACCGGCATCAGCGGCCAGATGGAGGGCCACGAGCTGGAAGTGGGAGAGGCTTTCGTCGTGGTCAGCCTGGGCGAAGGTGGGCACCACAAGTCGACCCCGGTCACGGTCACCGGCTTCGAGGGGGCCACCGGCTCCAGCGTGGTGCAGGTGGGCGCCCACAGTTACCGGCTGTGCAGCCCGTCGCGGCTGGGTGCGGTGCGCCTGGCCGGCACCTGCAACGACCAGCCGTTCTCGGCCCAGGTCGAGCGCGGCCCGGGCAAGAACCCGCTGGCGATCCGCGTGTCGCACAACGGCACGCAGCTCGATGCGCTAGTGCTGTCGCCGCGCGCCGCCGAGCTCTACACGCTGATGCCGTACAAGGCACCGCCGGACATGAGCCGCTACGTGCTGTCGCCGATGCCGGGCCTGCTGGTCGACGTGGCGGTGCAGGTCGGCCAGAAGGTGCAGGCCGGCGAACGGGTGGCGGTGATCGAGGCGATGAAGATGGAGAACGTGCTGTTCGCGGTGGCCGACGGCGTGGTGGGCAAGGTGCTGGCCACGAAGGGTGAGAGCCTGTCGGTCGACCAGCCGATTGTTGAATTCAACTGAGGCGCCGGCCATGAGCACACCACGTCCCTTCAAAGTTCTCGGCATCCAGCAGATCGCCATCGGCGGGCCGGACAAGAAGCGGCTGCAGACCCTGTGGGTCGACATGCTGGGGCTGGAGGTCACCGGCACCTTCCGCAGCGAGAGCGAGAACGTCGACGAGGACATCTGCGCGATGGGGGCCGGGCCGTTCAAGGTCGAGGTCGACCTGATGCAGCCGATCGACCCCGACAAGAAGCCCGCCGTGCACACCACGCCGCTCAACCATGTGGGCCTCTGGATCGACGACCTGCCCGGTGCGGTTGCCTGGCTCACGGCGCAGGGCGTGCGGTTGGCGCCCGGCGGCATCCGCAAGGGCGCCGCCGGCTACGACATCTGCTTCCTGCACCCGAAGGCGAACGAGGCCTTTCCGATCGCCGGAGAGGGCGTGCTGGTCGAGCTGGTGCAGGCGCCGCCGGAAGTCGTGCAGGCGTTCGCCACGCTGGCCACGGCCCCGGGCTGAGCCGCCTGTCATCCCCCCGCGGGGGGATGGTCCGCGCCGCCGCGTTGCGCGCCGGCTGCCTTTTTGCCTGAAGCGCTTGCATTGCCGTTGGCCTGGGTGCCAAATGTCGCGCACCGAGCATGCGGCCTCCAGCCTGCAGCAGACCTCGGCCGCGATGCAGCAGGCGACCGACACGCATCGGCGACATCATCGGCGTGATCGACGGCATCGCGTTCCAGACCAACATCCTGGCGCTGAACGCTGCCGTCAAGGCGGCGCGCGCGGGCGAGCAGGGCCGCGGGTTCGCGGTGGTGGCCGGCAAGGTGAGCGGCATCGTCGCGGAGATCGCGACCGTGGTGCAGCAGCAGACGCACAGTCGTGCACCGCTTCCAGCTCCAGGACTCCGTCGGGCTTGGGGATTCACCCGAGAGCCGAGTCCTTGCCCGGGCCGTAGACTGGTCCGCACCCGCGGGCGCCAGAGCAGCGCACCGTCAGGCAAGGAGACAAGATTGCAGCCAACGCACGTAGCCAGCCCGTCTTACTTCCACAAAGTCGTCGATTGCCAATGGGCCTGCCCGGCCCACACTCCCGTACCCGAATACATCCGCCTGATCGGCCAGGGCCGTTACGCCGATGCCTACATGGTCAACTGGGCGTCGAACGTGTTCCCCGGCATCCTGGGCCGCACCTGCGACCGCCCTTGTGAACCGGCCTGCCGGCGCGGCCGGGTCGAGGAGGGCGAGACGCCGGATCCCGAACCGGTGGCCATCTGCCGGCTGAAACGCGTGGCCGCCGACATGAAGGGCGACGTGGCCGAACGCATGCCGACCGTGGCGCCGCGCAACGGCAAACGCATCGCCTGCATCGGCGCCGGCCCGGCCTCACTGACGGTGGCGCGCGACCTGGCGCCGCTGGGCTACGAGGTGACCGTGTTCGACGGCGAGGCCAAGGCCGGCGGCTTCATCCGCACGCAGATCCCGCGCTTTCGCCTGCCCGAATCGGTGATCGACGAGGAGACCGGCTACATCCTCGACCTGGGCGTGCGTTTTCGCGGTGGCGAGCGCATCGCGTCGATGCAGAAGCTGCTGGCCGAGGACTACGACGCGGTGTTCGTGGGCTGCGGCGCACCGCGCGGGCGCGACCTCGACATCCCCGGCCGGCGCGACATCCAGGAGCACATCCACATCGGCATCGACTGGCTGGCCTCGGTATCGTTCGGCCATGTCACGTCGATCGGCCAGCGTGTGATCGTGCTGGGCGGCG
Organism: Pseudorhodoferax sp.; assembly: GCA_965279475.1. Classification (GTDB taxonomy): domain Bacteria; phylum Pseudomonadota; class Gammaproteobacteria; order Burkholderiales; family Burkholderiaceae_C; genus Pseudorhodoferax. The sequence goes on along the minus strand of CBDIIA010000003.1, from coordinate 2,612,031 downwards.
GCAACACGGCGATGGACTGCTGCCGCTCGGCCCGGCGCCTGGGCGGCACCGACGTCAAGGTGATCGTCCGCAGCGGCTACGAGGAGATGAAGGCCTCGCCCTGGGAAAAGGAAGACGCGCAGCACGAAGGCATTCCGTTCCTCAACTACCACGTGCCCGTCTCGTTCGAGCATGTGGACGGCCGGCTGACCGGCATGAAGTTCCAGCTGGTGCGGGCCGAATACGACGCCAGAGGCCGCCGCAGCCTGGTGCCGACCGGCGAGCCCGATGTGTTCGTGGCCTGCGACGCGGTGCTCATCGCGGTCGGCCAGGAGAACGCGTTTCCGTGGATCGAGCGCGAGGCCGGCATTGCCTTCGACGAATGGGGTCTGCCGGTGCTGAAGGCCGACACCTTCCAGTCGAGCCTGCCGCAGGTGTTCTTCGGTGGCGATGCGGCGTTCGGGCCGAAGAACATCATCACCGCGGTGGCGCATGGCCACGAGGCGGCGGTGTCGATCGACCGCTTCCTGCAGGGCGAGGATGTGGCACGCCGTCCGGCGCCGATGAGCAACCTGGTGTCGGCCAAGATGGGCATCCACGAGTGGAGCTACGACAACGACACTTCGAACGACCTGCGCTTCAAGGTGCCGTGGGCCAAGGCCGAGATCGCGCTGTCCAACATCCGCGTCGAGGTGGAACTCGGCTTCGACGCCGCCACCGCCTACAAGGAAGCCGGCCGCTGCCTCAACTGCGACGTGCAGACCGTGTTCACGCAGGAGACCTGCATCGAGTGCGATGCCTGCGTCGACATCTGCCCGATGGACTGCATCACCTTCACCGAAGGTGGCGGCGAGGCCGACCTGCGCCAGCGGCTGAAGGCGCCAGCGCTGAACCTTGCGCAGGACCTGTACGTGTCGGCGCCGCTCAAGACCGGCCGCGTGATGGCCAAGGACGAAGACGTGTGCCTGCACTGCGGCCTGTGTGCCGAGCGTTGCCCGACCGGCGCCTGGGACATGCAGAAGTTCCTGCTGAAGACCACGCAGGCCGGACCGGCCTGCCGCGACGCAGCGCCCGCCCGGCCGCGCGAGGGAGTGCCGGCATGACGCAACGCATCGCCGCCACCAACGACTTCGTCGTCAAGTTCGCCAACGTCAACGGCTCGGGTTCGGCATCGGCCAACGAGCTGTTTGCCAAGGCCATCCTGCGCATGGGCGTGCCGGTGAGCCCGCGCAACATCTTCCCGAGCAACATCCAGGGCCTGCCGACCTGGTACGAGGTGCGCGTCAGCGAGGCCGGCCACCTGGGCCGGCGCGGCGGCATCGACATGATGGTGGCGATGAACCCGCAGACCTGGGATGCCGACGTCGCCGAGATCGAGCCCGGCGGCTACCTGTTCTACGACAGCACGCGGCCGATGCCGGCGTCGAAGTTCCGCGATGACATCCAGGTGATCGGCATGCCGCTCACCGAGATATCCAACGCCGTCTACCCCGACCCGCGCCAGCGCCAGCTGTTCAAGAACATCATCTACGTCGGTGCACTGTCGGTGCTGCTGGAGATCGAGGCCGAGGTCATCGAGAAGCTGTTCGGCGAGCAGTACAAGGGCAAGGAGAAGCTGCTCGCGTCGAACGTGCGCGCGCTGCACCTGGGCCGCGATTTCGCGCGCGAGCACCTGCAGGCGCCGCTGCCGATCCGCGTGCGCCGGGCCGACAAGGTGGGCGAGCGCATCTTCGTCGAGGGCAATGCGGCGGCGGCGCTGGGCTGCGTGTATGGCGGCGCGACGGTGGCGGCCTGGTACCCGATCACGCCCTCGTCGTCGGTGGCCGAGGCGTTCCAGAAATACTGCGCCAAGTACCGCGTCGACCCCGACACCGGGCAGAACCGCTACGCCATCGTGCAGGCCGAGGACGAGATCGCCTCCATCGGCATGGTGGTGGGTGCGGGCTGGAACGGCGCGCGCGCCTTCACCGCCACCTCGGGGCCAGGCGTGTCGCTGATGACCGAGTTCATCGGCCTGGCGTACTTCGCCGAGATCCCGGTGACCATCATCAACGTGCAGCGCGGTGGCCCGTCGACCGGCATGCCCACCCGAACGCAGCAGGCCGACATCCTGGCCTGCGCCTATGCCTCGCACGGCGACACCAAACACGTGCTGCTGTTCCCGCAGGATCCGCACGAATGCTTCACGCTGTCGGCCGCGGCGCTGGACCTGGCCGACCGCCTGCAGACGCCGGTGTTCCTGATGACCGACCTGGACATCGGCATGAACCAGCGCCTGTGCGAGCCCTTCGTCTGGGACGATGCCCAGGCCTACGACCGCGGCAAGGTGATGACCGCCGAGGAGCTCGAGGCCGGCCGCGACTTCGGCCGCTACAAGGACGTGGACGGCGACGGCATCCCCTGGCGCACCTTGCCCGGCACGCACCCGAGCAAGGGCAGCTACTTCACCCGCGGCACCACGCGCGACCCGTATGCGCGTTACTCCGAACGCGGGCCCGACTACGTCTACAACGTCGAGCGGCTGACGCGCAAGTTCGCGACCGCCGCGCAGCTGGTGCCGGCGCCGGTGCTTAAACCCGCGGCGCACAAAACGCAGGTGGGCGTGCTGTATTTCGGCTCCACCAGCCCGGCGATGGACGAGGCGCTGGAGGTGATGGCCGCGCAGGGCGTGCACGTGGACGCGATGCGGCTGCGCGCGTTTCCGTTCCCGGCCTCGGTGGCCGCGTTCATCGCCGCGCACGACCAGGTGTTCGTGGTCGAGCAGAACCGCGACGCGCAGATGCGCAGCCTGCTGGTCAACGAATTCGACATCGACCCGGCGCGGCTGGTGCGCGTGCTGCATTTCGACGGCACACCGATCACCGCGCGCTTCATCACCGGCGCCATCACCGGCGCTATCGCCGGCCCGGTGCGGCCCGCAGCGACCGCAGCCGCCGGACTGTCTTCCAGGGAAACCGCCACATGACCTATCTGGCCAAACCGCGCCTGCACCATCCGTCGCTCGCGACCAACAAGGTCGGCTACACGCGGCGCGACTACGAGGGCAAGATCTCCACGCTGTGCGCCGGCTGCGGGCACGACTCGATCTCGGCCGCGATCATCCAGGCCTGCTGGGAGCTCGACGTGGAGCCGCACCGCGTGGCCAAGCTGTCGGGCATCGGCTGCAGCTCCAAGACGCCCGACTACTTTCTCGGTGCCTCGCACGGCTTCAACACCGTGCACGGGCGCATGCCTTCGGTGCTGACCGGCGCCAGCCTGGCCAACCGCGACCTGCTGTACCTGGGCGTGTCCGGCGACGGCGACTCGGCTTCGATCGGCCTGGGCCAGTTCTCGCACGCGATGCGCCGCGGCGTCGACATGGTCTACATCGTCGAGAACAACGGCGTCTACGGCCTGACCAAGGGCCAGTTCTCGGCCACCGCCGACCAGGGCTCCAAGAGCAAGAAGGGCGCGGTCAACCACGACACGGCGATCGACCTGGTCGGCCTGGCGCTGCAGCTGGGCGCGACCTATGTGGCGCGCAGTTTCTCCGGCGACAAGGCGCAGCTGGTGCCGCTGATCAAGGGCGCCATCGGCCACCGCGGCGCGGCCTTCATCGACGTGGTGAGCCCCTGCGTGGCTTTCAACAACCACGCCGGCAGCACCAAGAGCTACGACTACGTGCGCGAGCACAACGAGGCGGTGAGCCGCATCGACTTCATCGCGCCGGGCCAGGAGATCGTGGCCGAGCCGCAGCAGGAACTGATCACCGTGCCGCAGCCCGACGGCAGCACGCTGCGGCTGCGCCGCCTGCGGACCGACTACGACCCGACCGACCGCGCCGCCGCGCTGCACCAGGTGCTGGCGCACCAGGCCCGGGGCGAGCTGCTGACGGGGCTGCTGTACGTCGACCCGGAGGCCGGCGACCTGCACGGCATGCTCAACACCAGCGCCACGCCGCTGCAGCAGCTGGATGCCGCGAGCCTGTGCCCGGGCAGCGCGGCGCTGGACAAGCTGAACGCGAGCCTGCGATAGCGGCCGGGCGTCTGACACAATCGGCGCCGACCCGGCGCGCGGCATTGCATCGCGCAGGCCCCTTGACTATTCCCCTCATCTCGATCGATGCCATTGCCTCAATGCGGCTGGCGCATGCCGCTGCAAGACGTTTTCCGGCCTCCTGGCGTCCAGACCCCCGTCTGGCGCGGCCTCCATGCCATCGTCGTGTTGGGCCTGCTGCTGCGGCTGGCGACGGCGCTGTGGTCCGAACGCATGCACCAGCCCGACGAGATCTTCCAGTACCTCGAGCAGGCGCACCGCCTGGTGTTCGGCTACGGTTATGTGCCCTGGGAATACCGTTACGGCTTGCGCAACCTGGTGCTGCCGGGCGCGCTGGCGGCGATGCTGGAGGCCACCCGTTGGGTCGGCCTGGACAGCCCGGCCTTCTATGTGCCGGCTATCCGCTGCGTCATGGCCGTGCTGTCGCTATCGGTGCTGTACAGCGTCTACTTCATCGGGCGCGCTCTGTACGGCGAGATGACCGCCCGCATCGCGGTCCTGCTGGCCGCATCGTGGTACGAGCTGATCTTCACGTCGACCTTCGCCACGCCGGAAGTACTGGGCGGCTACACGGCGCTGGCGGTGCTTGCGCTGCTGCTGGCGCCACGCCAGCCGTCGGCCCTGCGCTGCGTAGCGGTGGGCGTGCTGATCGGGCTGGTCGGGATCTTGCGATTGCAGTTCCTGCCGCTGGTCGGAGTGCTGGGGGCCATGCTGCTGCTGCGCCGCGGTTGGCGTGGTGCCGTGTTCGCATTGCTGGGCACGCTGCTGCCGCTCGCCGTACTGGCGGCGCTGGACTTCTGGAACCTGGGGCTGCCGTTCGCCTCGGCGTACTACAACTTCCTGTACAACTCGGTCTACAAGATCGCGGACACCTTCGGCACCAGCCCGCCATTGCAGTACTTTCTGGACCTGGGCATCGCTTCGACCGGTGTGTTCGCGGTCTCGCTGCTGGGCGGGCTGGCCGATTGGCGGCGCAGCTGGCCGGTGCTGCTGTTCATCGCGGCCATCCTCGTGCCGCACTCGTTGATTCCGCACAAGGAATACCGCTTCGTCTTCGCCTGCACGGCGCCCCTGTTGCTGCTGACCTCCCGCGTGCTGGTGGCGGCCGGGCCGTTGTTGATAGGGCGTTTCGCACGCGTGGAGCGTGCTCTGGGGCGCGGGCTGGTGCCTGTGGCCGGGGTGCTGCTGGTCGTGTCGGTGTCGATCATGGGGGGGCTGTATCGGCTGCCGGCGCAATCGAGGATCTACTGGCAATCCGTTTCCTCGCGCGAGCCGGTGCGTCTGGCGGTGATCGATCTGTCCCGGCGCAGCAATGTCGTGGCGGTGGCCAACACGGCCCATGCGTGGTGGTCGTCGGGCGGTTACTACTATCTGCACCTTCCCGTACCGATCTACTACGCGAGCGATCTGGAGCGCCTGGGCCTGACGGCCGAGCAGGTGGTCAGCCACATCGTGTGCGACGCGTCGGCTGCGCCTTCGCCCGGATTTCGCGTTGTCGCGCGCCACGGGCCGATCGAGATCCGCGAGCGCGAAGGCGGTCGTCCGAAGGGCGCCACCGGTCTGCAGCGCGACATGCTGTATCTGGCGCAGCCCTCGGTGACCGATCGCGTCAAGCCGTTGCAGACGCCTCGGTTCTAGGTCCGGCTCAACCCGGCTTGCCGATCTCGATCGTTTCGCTCGGCAGATCGCGCAGCAGGCGCTCGGCCTCGGCGGCCATCACGGCGTCGCCGTCGGCATAACGGTCGGCGATGGCGCGGAACTCGTCCGCGACCTCGACGAAGGCGGTCACCACGTCGGGGTCGAAATGCCGGCCCCGGCCCTCGACGATGATGGCCATCGCTTTCTCGTGCGTGTACGAGGGTTTGTAGACGCGTTGGGAGATCAGTGCGTCGTAGACATCGGCCACCGCCATCAGCCGTGCCGCCATCGGAATGGCGTCGCCGGCCAGGCCCTGCGGGTAGCCGCTGCCGTCCCACTTCTCCTGGTGGCTGTAGGTGATCTCCTTGGCGAAGCACAGGAACGGCAGCGGTTCACCCAACTCCTCCTCGGCATGGACGATCGCGTCGCGGCCGAGCGTGGTGTGGGTCTTCATGATCTCGAACTCGTCCGGGTCGAGCTTGCCGGGTTTCAGCAGGATGCGGTCGGGGATGCCGACCTTGCCGATGTCGTGCAGCGGGGCTGATTCATGCAGCGCCTCGATCGCGCTCGGCGTCAGCTCGTCGCGAAAGCGCGGATGGTCGCTGAGCCGGTGCGCCAGCGCTTTCACGTAGTGCTGGGTGCGGCGCAGGTGGTTGCCGGTCTCGTTGTCGCGGGCTTCGGCCAGCGAGGCCATCGCGCGGATCGTCACATGCTGCACGGTGACGATCTCCCTGGTGCGGCGCGCCACCTCCTCGGCGAGGTAGGCGCTCTGGTTGCTGAGCAGGTCGCGCGCCAGCTTCAGCTGCAGATGGTTGTGCACGCGCGCCATCATGATGGCCGGGTTGACCGGCTTGGTGATGTAGTCGACGGCGCCCATCGACAGGCCGATGCGCTCGTCCTCGGCGGCGCTCATCGCGGTCAGGAAGATCACCGGGATGTCGCGCGTCAGCGGGTCGGCCTGCAGCTGCCGCAGCACCTCGTAGCCGTCCATCTCCGGCATCATGATGTCGAGCAGGATCAGGTCGGGCTGGCTGTCGCCCTTGGCGATGCGCAGGCCGCGCTCGCCGCGGTTGGCCACCTTCACCTTGTAGTCGTCGCTGAGCAGCGCGCTCATCAGCGTCAGGTTGTCGGGCGTGTCGTCCACCACCAGCACGGTTCGCCTCTCCGTGGTGTTCAAAGGATTCCCCATGCTGCTCCCATGCGATGCGTGTGGCGAAGATTATCGTTTGTTGCTATTAGATGCAATTTTCAAGCCGCGCCGCGGGCGAAAGTGTGCAATGCGGGTTTGACCGGAGAAAACAGGCCGGCCCACCCTCCCAACGAAACGGCCCCGTCGCACAAAATCTGCGAGACCAGAACACATTGCGGAGGTGGGAGGCATGGCCACAGGCAACCCGTTGGAACCCGGTCTGCTGCTGATGCGCCGGCTGCGGCTGCGCTCGAAGATGCTGCTGCTGGCACTGGCCGTGTTGGTCGAGCTGGGCGCCGCCTGCCTGCTGCCACCGGTGCTGTCAGCCGACGCCTGGGTCGCCGCGACGCTGGGCGCCGGCCTGGCGCTGATCCTCTACCTGATGCTGGCTTTCTACGCCAGCTTCATCGCCGATTTCCAGCAAGCGATCGAGTCGATGCAGCACATCACGGCTGGCAATCTGCGCATGCGGCCCATGGTGCGCGGGCGCGACGAATTGGCCGACGTGTCGGTGCTGCTGGGGCGGATGGTGGACACGCTGTCGTCGATGGTCGCCGACATCCGCAGCAATGCGGCCCTGGTCGCCTATGCGGGCCAGAGCCTGGGATCTGGCAACCGCGATCTGGCCGACCGCACCGAGCAGCAGGCGGCCAATCTGGAGCAGACGGCGGCCAGCGTAGAGGAGTTGGCGTCGACCGTGCAGCAGAACGCCGAGATCGCGCAGACGGCCGCGTCGCAGGCGGCCGCCGTGCGCAGCGCCGCCGACGGGGGCGCGCAGGCCATGGACCGCGCGGTCGCGTCGGTCCAGGCGATCCAGGACGGCGCGCGCCGCATGCAGGAGATCATCGGCGTGATCGACGGCATTGCATTCCAGACCAACATCCTTGCGCTCAACGCCGCGGTGGAGGCGGCCCGCGCCGGTGAACAGGGCCGCGGGTTCGCCGTGGTGGCCACCGAGGTGCGCACGCTGGCCCAGCGTTCGGCCGACGCGGCCCGCGAGATCCGCACGCTGATCGGCACCTCGGCGCAACAGGTCGAGGCCAGCGCCACGCTGATGCGTTCGGCCGGCGGCGGCATCGGCGAAATGGCGGCCGGCATCCGCAGCGTGGCCGGCAGCATGGCCGAGATTTCGGCGTCGAGCACGGCGCAGAGCGCCGGCCTGACCGAGATCACCGAGGCCGTGCGCCAGCTCGACCAGATCACGCAGCGCAATGCGCAGATGGTCGAGCGCGCGGTCGAGCAGGCCGACCTGCTGGAGACCCGGGCTTCGACGCTGGCCAGCGCCGTGTCGGCGTTCGCACTGCAGCAGGGCACGGCCGAGGAGGCGATCTCGCTGGTGCAGGCCGCCGTGCGCACGCGCCAGGGCAGCACGCGCGAGCAGTTCCTGCGCAACATCACCGACCCGTCGCGGCCGTTCCACGACCGCGACATGTATGTCTTCGTGCTCGACGGCAACGGCACCTACGTGGCCTTTGCCGGCAACACGGCCAAGGTCGGCACGCGGGTGCAGGACATTCCGGGCGTCGACGGCGACCAGCTGCTCGACGCCATCGTCTCGCAGGCCACCGTGGGGCCCGGCTGGGTCGAATACGGCATCACGAACCCGGCCACCGGCACGGTGCAGACCAAGATCTCGTTCGTGCACCAGGTCGACGACCTGTTCCTGGGTTGCGGGGTCTACAAGGGCCTGGCGGCACGCAAGTAGCCCGGGCGCGTCAGGACGGCGGCGGCAGGCCGCGGCGGGCGCGGGCTTCGGCCATCGCGGCCTGGACTGCGGCGCGCCGCGCGGCGGCGGCGTCCGGCTCGGGTTCCGCCGTCGGTGCGGGGCCGGGGGCGGAGGACCGGTCCACGCTTGCCGCGGGCGCCGCCACGGCGACCGGCAGTGCCGCCGCCGTGGCGGTTTCGTTCGCCTGCAGCCGCGCCTGGCGCGCCGCGTAGCGGGTGCGTGCTGTGTCGGCCTGTGCCGGTGACCAGGCATCCCAGCCGGTGCGGCTGCCGCTCACCGGCTCCAGCAGGATGCAATCGACCGGGCACACGGGAATGCACAGCTCGCAGCCAGAGCAGTGCGCCTCGATGACCGTGTGCATCAGCTTGTGGCTGCCGACGATCGCGTCGGTCGGGCAGGCCTTCAGGCACAGCGTGCAGCCGATGCACCACTGCTCGTCGATGAAGGCTACGCTGCGCGGGGCCTCCTGGCCGAACGTGGGGTTGAGCGCCAGCGGCGGCTGCCCGGTGAGGGCGGCCAGGCGGCCGATGCCTTCGGCGCCGCCCGGCGGGCATTGGTTGATGGGGGCCTGCTCCGACACGATGGCCTGCGCATAGGCCGCGCAGTCGGGGTAGCCGCAGCGGGTGCACTGGGTTTGCGGCAACGCATCGAGGACGCGTCGGACGAGCGGATGCTGCACAGGCAGGCCCTGGCGCCCCGTCAGGACCGTGCGGCGGCCCTGGTCCGGGACGGGGTCCGGGCCGCGCCCGTGGCGGCGGACTTCGCGATCGGTTTTGCCAGGGCCTTGGCGGCTGGCTTGGCGATGGCCTTTTTCGCCACCGCCTTGGCCGTCGTCTTCGCCGGCAGGCTGGCCGCCGCCTTGGCGGCGCTCGGCGCCGGGCTGCGCGTCTGGTTGTGTGCGCGGATGAAGTCACGCACCTTGGGATAGACCAGGTCGCGCCAGCGGCGGCCGCTGAAGATGCCGTAGTGGCCGGCGCCCTTGGCCTCGAAGTGCTCCCGCTCTGCTTGGGGGATGCCGGTGCACAGGTCGTGGGCGGCGGCCGTCTGGCCGGAGCCGGAGATGTCGTCGAGTTCGCCCTCGACCGTCATCAGCGCCGTGGTCCGGATGTCCTGCGGTTTCACCAGCTCGGTCTTGCCGTCGATCCCGACGATCTCCCAGGTGCCGTTGACCAGCTTGAACTGCTGGAACACGGTGGCGATGGTCTCGAGGTAGTAGTCCGCGTCCATGTCGAGCACGGCGTTGTACTCGTCGTAGAACTTGCGGTGCACCTCGGCGTTGACGTCGTCGCCCTGCAGCAGGTGCTTGAAGTAGTCGTAGTGGCTCTTGGCGTGGTGGTCCGGGTTCATCGCGACGAAACCCGCATGCTGCAGGAAGCCCGGGTACACGCGGCGGCCTTCACCGGGGAAGTTGCTCGGCACCGGGTAGATCACGTTGTTCTCGAACCACTCGAAGCTCTTGTTCATCGCCAGGTTGTTCACCGCGGTGGGCGACTTGCGGGCGTCGATGGGGCCACCCATCATCGTCATCGACAACGGCGTGGTCTCGCCGCGCGAGGCCATCAGCGACACCGCGGCCAGCACCGGCACCGTGGGCTGGCAGACGCTGATCACGTGGCAGTTGCCGTAGACGCCCTGCAGGTGGCGGATGAACTCCTGCACGTAGTTCACGTAGTCGTCGAGGTGGAAGCTGCCGTCGGCCAGCGGCACCAGGCGGGCGTTCTTCCAGTCGGTGATGTAGACCTTGTGGTCGCGCAGCATGGTCTTTACCGTGTCGCGCAGCAGCGTGGCGTAGTGGCCCGACAGCGGCGCGACGATCAGCACCGCCGGCTGGCCCTTGAGTTTGGCCAGCGTTTCGGCGTCGTCGGTGAAGCGCTTGAAGCGGCGCAGTTCGCAGAAGGGTTTGTCGATCTCGACGCGCTCGTGCACCGCCACGTCGACACCGTCGACCTCGACCGTCTGCAGGCCGAAGGTGGGTTTCTCGTAGTCCTTGCCCAACCGGTAGACCAGGTCGTACGCGGCCGACACACGCTGCGACAGCGGGTTCTGGCCCAGCGGCGAATGCGTGTTGCTGAACATCTTGGACGCTGCCTGCGCGAAGTCGACGAACGGTTCCATCAAGGAGCGCTGGGTCTCGTAGATCTGGTAGAGCATGGTGGGTGGCTGTAATATGTTGCAGTGCAATATAGCAGGCGACTGCGCCGTGCGCATGGCGTGGAAACACCAATATGGCGCACAGTTTCACGCTTCCTGCACCAAAAACAAAAGGAACTCGCACCAGACGCGCGAGTCACGCCCTGTTGAGGTTCGGATATCCAAGATGCAACGACGTGATGTGATGACGGCAGCCGGTGTTCTGGCCGCCGTGGGAGTGATGACGATGAGCGACCAACCCCAGGCGGCAGCGCCGGCGCTGCTGACCGAGCTGCAACCGTCGCCGCGGATGCCGGTGCTGTTCGTCGGCCACGGCAGCCCGATGAACGCGATCGACGACAACGCCTACCGCCGCAGCTGGCAGGCCCTGGGCGCCGAGTTCGGCGGCAAGCTGCCGCGGCCCCAGCTGATCCTGTGCGTCTCGGCGCACTGGCTCACGCGCGGCTGGTGGCTGACCGGCATGGCGCAGCCCAAGACCATCCATGACTTTGGCGGCTTTCCGCAGGCGCTGTTCGACCAGCAGTACCCGGCGCCGGGCGCGCCGGCGGTGGCGGCGAAGATCGGCGCCGGGCTGCAGCCGCCGGGCGATGCGGCGCCGGTCGGCCTGGACCGCAGCGAATGGGGGCTGGACCACGGCACCTGGTCGGTGCTGAAGCCGATGTTCCCGGCCGCCGACATTCCGGTGCTGCAGCTGAGCATGGACTACGACCAGCCGCCGCAGGCGCATTACCAGCTCGGCCAGCAGCTGCGCGCGTTGCGTGAGCGGGGCGTGCTGATCGTCGGCAGCGGCAACGTGGTGCACAACCTGCGCGCGGCGCAGCGCAACGCGTTGCCGAACCAGGCCTACGACTGGGCCCAGTCGTTCGACGCCACGATCGGCGACCATCTGCAGCAGGGCCGGCTGGATGCGCTGGCCGGCTTCCAGTCGCTGGGGCAGGTCGCCCGGCTGGCCCACCCGACGCACGAGCACTACCTGCCGCTGCTCTACGCTGCGGGCGCGGTGCACCCCGGCGAGGCACCGCGTTTCTTCAACGCCAGCTTCTCGGCGGGTTCGATCTCGATGCGCTCGGTGGTCTGGGGCTGAACAGGGCTTAGATGGCCCGGTAGCGGCCGGGTTTGTGGTTGACCCACAGGAACAGGCCCATCACCATCGCGCCGAGGATCGACCAGGCGACCTTGTCGACCTCGACCACCATCAGCGCCAGCAGCACGATGCTGCAGTCGATGGCCATCTGCACCTTGCCGGCGCGGATGCCGTGCCGGTCCTGCAGGTACAACGAGACGATGGTGGCGCCGCCCAGGCTGGCCCGGTGGCGCGCCAGGAACAGGCAGCCGGCACCCAGCAGCAGCCCGCCGGTCACTGCGGCGTACGCTGGCTGCAGCCGGCCGATCTCGAACAGGCCGGGTGTCCATTCGCTCATCGCCGCGAGCAGCGTGACCGACAGGAAGGTCTTGACGGTGAACTCGTGCCCCATGCGGCGCCACGAGAACCAGTAGAACGGCAGGTTCAGCAGAAAGAACAGCCGGCCGAAGTTCCAGCCCGTGGCGTAGTGCAGCACGAAGGCCGCGCCGGCCGTGCCGCCGGTCAGCAGCCCGGCCTTGCCATACAGCAGCAGCGCCAGCGACACCAGCAGCGTGCCGGCGAACAGTGCCTGGACGTCCTCGATCCGGGTGTGCCGATCGGGCGGGGGCAGGGCTTGGGCATGCGGGTCCATGCACGCACTGTGCAAGTCCCGGACCAAGCAGGCACGCAGGCCACCCGAGAGAGAGGGTCAGTCCACCTTCGCGCCGGACGCCTTCACGATCGCGGGCCACTTGGCCATGTCATCGCTGATCAGCTTGCCGAAGCTGGCCGGCGTTTGCGGTGGGGCCAGCTCGAAGCCCTGGGCGGCGAGCTTGTCGCGCACCGCCGGGATCGCGACGATCTTGCCGATCTCGCCGTGCAGGCGCTGCACCACGTCGGGCGGCGTGCCGGCCGGCGCGACGAAGCCAAACCAGGTGTTGACCTCGTAGCCCTTCACCGCGCCTTCGGCCAACGTCGGCAATTGCGGCAGCAGTGGCGAGTGCTGCAGGCTGGTGACCGCCAGCGCCTTGAGCTTGCCTTCCTTGATCTGCTGGATGACGGTGGGCGTGTTGTAGAAGCCCATGTTCACCTCGCCCGTCATCACCGCCAGGATGCCCTGCGGCGCACCCTTGTAGGGCACGTGCAGCATCTCGGTCCCGGTGAGCTGGCTGAACAGCACGCCCGACAGATGGTGGCTGGTGCCGCTGCCGCCGGACGAGAAGCTCAAGCTGCCCGGCTTGGCCCTGGCCTGGGCGATCACGTCCTGCGCGGTCTTGAATGGGCTGGCGGGTGGCACGACCATCACGTTCGACACGCCGCCGATCAGCGTGATCGGCGCGAAGTCTTTCAACGAGTCGTAGCCGGGCTTGGCGTAGAGCGCGAGGTTGAATACCAGTGTGCCCTGCGAGGCGAAGGCGATGGTGTAGCCGTCGGGCGCCGCACGGGCCAGCTCGGCCATCGCGATCGTGCCGCCGGCACCAGCCTTGTTGTCCACCACCACCGGCTGGCCCAGCTCGCGGGCCAGCTCGGTGCCGATGATGCGCGACAGGATGTCGGCCGTGCTGCCGGCCGCCAGCGGCACCAGCAGCTTGATGGGGCGCGACGGATAGGGCTGCGCGTGCGCGGTGGCGACGATGCACAGCGCGGCAAGGCCGAGCATCGCGGAGAACAGTGCTTTCATGGGAGCTTCCTTCGGAGAGTGGGGGCACCGAGACCATGGCGCTGCGCGCGGGCTCGAAGCCGGCCGTCGGCCGGGCCTCGTGCTCAGCGCAGCACGTAGGTCGGGCTGGACCAGATCATGTGGCCGTCTTCCAGCGTCGCGCAGACGTAGAGCGCGTTGTCTCCGGTGTTGTCCAGCGTGATGCGCCGCGTCAGCTGCGCGTTCACCGCCGTGTTGTGCTCGGGCAGGCGGAATACCCGCAGCTGTCGCTTGATGCCGCCGCCGGTCTCGATCACGTGGTCGGCCAGGCCGATCTCGGCCACGGCGATCTCGGTGTCGAAGAACGGCGTCGTGATCCGCAGCCGGCCGGCCTGGGCGTCGTCCAGCAGCAGGTCGGCACCGCCGAAGCCGCCGGTGGTCAGCGCCGACCAGGCCAGCGTCTGCCGCGAGGGTTGCTGCAGCGGCTTGTCGATGTTCCACAGATTGATCGGCGCAAAGGCGGCGATGCCGTTGCCGGTGAGCTCGGCGCGTCCGTCCCACACGGTCTGCCGGCCGCGGCCGCGGTATTCGGAGCCTTCCCAGATGATGCGGATGCGCCGGCCCAGCGCGCCGGCGTCGTAGGGGCGCCACGTCTCCAGCACGCGCATGCGGTTGCGGATCTCGATGCGCTCGATCGGCGCGCCGGCGGCCAGGTCGATCTCGAGCGTAACGCTGTCCGCGTCGCTGCGCAGGATGTCGCCCATCATGGCTTCGCCGACCCGCGCGGCCACCTGGCCGCCCATCTGCGGGTCATCGCTGAAGAGTTCGGCCGGCTGGTCGAAACGCACCGTGGTCGACAGGTGGGCACGGCAGCCGGTGGTGGCGTAGTGGTGGCGGCGGCGCAGCGCGTCGAACAGGCCGTCACGCGTCAGTCCGCTGGCCAGCAGGCACGACAGGCCGCCGTAGGCGCCGAACAGCGATGCGCCGGGATGGCTGGCGCCGTGCCGGCCCTTGTGGCCGTCGGAGTTGGCGAGGATGCCGACGCGGTAGCCCTGCTCGAACGCGTCTTCCAGCAGCCACTCGAAGGTGCCCCAGTCGGAGTGCACCTCGATCGAGCGTTCGATGCGCCCGTCGTGCGCGACCTTGATGTCCGCGTAGCGACCGCCGATGTGCGCGAAGACCACGCAGTTCTCGTCCTTCAGCGCCTCGAAGAGGTCACCCGCGCTGTTGGCGTCGGTGGCCACGTCGGACAGGTCCTCGACCAGCGCGTGGTGCGAGCGGTGGATCTGCCGGCCTTCTTCGCGGAACATCACGTTGCGGTCGCCACCCAGGCCGGTGTTGCCCGACCATTCGTAGCCGGGAAAGATCACGAAACGGCCGTCCTCGTTGTACTCCGCGGTCAGCCGGTTCAGCTCTTCCCAGAACGGAGTGGTGATCTGGAAGTCGTTGCCCTGGTGGCTCATCGCGTCGAGGAAGGCGCGGTCGCGGGCGAACGTGATCAGCTCGCGTGCCGGGTTGGTGCCGATGGTCTCTTCGGACTGGCCGTGCAGGTCGGCCCAGTAGGGCAGCAGCGCCGCGTCGGCCACCACGCGCAGCGGGTTGCTGGTGCAGACCACGCGCCCGGCGGCGTCCTTCACCGTGACGCGCAGCTCGCCGGGCTCGCGCACGTGCAGCGCGGCGCAGGCGGTCGACAGCGCACCGGGCGCGGGGTCGAGTGTGGCCGGCAGGCCTTCGACTGGCAGCGAGGCCTCGAGCGTGAACGGCCCGCGTACCAGATGGCTGGGGTTGCCCCATTTGTCCTCACCCTTGAAGCCCAGCGTGAACGGCTGGCCCACGCGGCGCTGGGTGGGCAGCAGCGCCTTGTAGCCGACCGGCGGGCCGGCCACGACGGCGATGGTCGGCTGCTGCGGCAGCTCGACGTAGTTGTAGGTCGCGAAGGCGTCGACCAGCAACTTGAATTCGAACGTGCCTTCGCTGAAGGTCTGCATGCGCAGGCCCGGCGAGCCCTGGCGGGTGTCGCCGAGCCGCACGACGATCTGCTCGCCCTCGCGCAGGAAGCCGCGCTGCACGCGGATCAGCAAGGTCTTGTCCCAGGGGCGGATGTTGCCCTTCTGGTCGTAGCGCAGTTCCAGCACCGCGCCGTTGCTGGCTTCGGCGCTGACGTAGTGGGGGGCGGCGGGATCGCTGAACTGCATCTTGCCCATGTCGCTGGCGAAGCGGTGCACGATCTTCAGGCTGCCGGTGTCGTCGATGCCGAAGTAACCCGCGGTGTAGGTGAGCGTCAGCGACGCGAAGCCGCCGGCCTCGTAGCTGCCCTGCGGCGTCAGCGTGGCGTGGCCGATGCGGTCCTGGAGATAGGTGGAGTGGAAGGCGTTGTTGCGCATGGGGCGTTGTCGTGGAGCGTTGCGTGGTGGGGGTGCTGCCGGCGGCGGGTGTCAGCCGGCCGGCGCATCGGGCGGGTTGAAGTCGAGCTTCAGGCCGTAGCGCGTGGGCGGCACGACCATGCGCTGGAAGGTGATCGGCACACGGCCGAAGCTGCGGCCGACGATGGTGACCTGCAGGCCGACCACCCCCGCACGCACGCCGAGCACGGCGGCATCCGCAGCCTCGATCGGCGCGACCTGGGCCAGTCCGTCGGACTGCAGCGTCGGCGCGGAGAAATCGGAGGCCAGCAGGCTCTTGAGGTTGGTGTCGGTCAGGCGCTTCGCGGCCATGCGCTGCAGCCGGGCGAAGCGGCTGGCCGGCAGGTAGAGGTCGCTGCAGCAGGTGAACTTGCCGCCGATGTCGAGCGCACGGCGCACCATCACATAACCCTTGTCGTCCGCGCCGAGTGCGGTGGTCCACGGGCCTTCGTCGGTCACGAGGCGGCGCTCGAGGATGGTGGCGAACACCGGCAGTTCGGGCCCGCCGTCCGGCGGCAGGAAGCGGAAGTGCCAGGAGCCGGCAATCGGCTTGCGCACGCTGCCGACGAAGGTGCCGTGGCCCTGGCGCCGGACCAGGAAACCTTCGTCCATCAGCCGCACCAGTGCCTTCTGCGTGGTGCCGAGGCTCAGGCCCAGGGCTGCGCTCAGCTCACGCTCGCCGGCCATCTTGGTGCCCAGCGGCAGTTCACCCGATTCGACCGCCGCGACCACGGCTTCGCGCAGCCGCGCATGCTTGGGCAGGTTCGCGGCCGCGGCCTGGTAACGCACCACGATCGGGGAGGGGAGGGGAGACGCCATGGTGGGCCAGTCTAGGGTTAACCCGTGGCATCGTCAATGGCTGTAGAGCTATAGAGCTTTAGGTGGAATGGACCGCATCCATGGACAGCCTGCAGGCCATCGTTTTCGGGCGCGGGCGGCCGGCTGGCCGTCTACACTCGCCGCACCCTTCCCATGACGCCGCATCCCACGATGGCCGCCTGCACGGCCCGACCGAACTGCCCGCCGGCCGGTGGCCGATGCTGAACGGCCTGTGGCTGGGCTTCTTCGCCGCGGCGGCGGCCTGCGCGTTTGCGCGCTGGCTGTTGGGCGGCGACGCCACGGTCTTCGCGGCGATGGTCGAGGCGCTGTTCGCGATGGCGCGGCTGGCGGTCGAGGTAATGGTGCTGCTGTTCGGCACGCTGACCTTGTGGCTGGGTTTTCTGCGCATCGCCGAGCAGGCCGGCCTGGTGGGCTGGCTGGCCCGCCTGCTGGGGCCCTTGCTCGGCAAGCTGATGCCGGGGGTGCCGGCCGGCCACCCGGCGCTGGGCCTGATCACACTGAACTTCGCCGCCAACGCGCTGGGGCTGGACAACGCTGCCACGCCGATCGGGCTGAAGGCGATGCGTGCACTGCAGGAACTGAACACCGAACCCAAGGTCGCCAGCAACGCGCAGATCCTGTTCCTGGTGCTGAATGCGTCGTCGCTGACGTTGCTGCCGGTCAGCATATTCATGTACCGCGCGCAGCAGGGTGCGCACGATCCGACGCTGGTGTTCCTGCCGATCCTGCTGGCGACGACGGTGTCGACCCTGGTCGGCCTGCTGACGGTGGCGGTGGCCCAGCGGCTGCGGCTGTGGGACCGGGTGGTGCTGGCTTATCTGGTGCCGGGTGCGCTGCTGCTGGCGGGATTCATCGCGCTGCTGGCCAGCCTGTCCGCCGCCGCGCTGGCGGGGCTGTCGTCCCTGCTGGGAAATCTGACGCTGTTCGTGCTGGTGCTGGTGTTCCTGGCGGCCGGCGCGCTGCGCCGCATCCCGGTCTACGAATGTTTCGTGGAAGGGGCGAAGGAGGGTTTCGACGTGGCGCGCAGTCTGCTGCCCTACCTCGTGGCGATGCTCTGTGCCGTGGGGGTGCTGCGCGCCTCGGGCGCATTGGAGCTGGTGCTCGAGGGCCTGCGCTGGCTGGTCGACCGGGCCGGCTGGGACAACCGCTTTGTCGACGCGTTGCCGACCGCGCTGGTCAAGCCGTTTTCGGGCAGCGCGGCGCGTGCGATGCTGATCGAGACGATGAGGACGCAGGGGGTGGACAGTTTTCCCGCGCTGGTGGCGGCCACGATCCAGGGCAGCACCGAGACGACGTTCTACGTGCTGGCCGTGTACTTCGGCGCGGTGGGCATCCAGCGCGCGCGGCACGCGGTGGCGTGCGCGCTGCTGGCCGACGCGGCCGGCGTGGTGGCCGCGATCTGCGTCTGCTACTGGTTCTTCTCCTGAAGACCGGGCATCTTCCTGCTGCGCCCGTCGATCTCAGGTCTGTGCTACTCGCCGTACGGGTGTACGGCTCCGTTGCTCGACCTGACCTCGGCGCGCTCGCGACGGAATCTGCACGATCTTTGAAGCCTCTGGCTTCTAGACCACCTTGGCGATCGACGCGCAGACGTAGTCGATGTTCTTGCTGTTCAGCGCGGCCACGCACATGCGGCCCGTGTCGGTGCCGTAGACGCCGAATTCGTTGCGCAGGCGCACCATCTGGTCCTTGGTCAGGCCCGAGTAGCTGAACATGCCGACCTGGCTGGTGATGAAGCCCATGTCCTGCTTGACGCCGGCGGAGGCGAGTTTGTCGACCAGAGCGCTGCGCATCTGCTTAATGCGCACGCGCATGCCGGCGAGTTCCTGCTCCCACAGCGCGCGCAGCTCGGGCGTGTTGAGCACGGCCGCCACCACCGAGCCGCCATGCGTGGGCGGGTTGCTGTAGTTGGTGCGGATCATGATCTTCAGCTGGCTCAGCACGCGGGCGGCTTCATCCTTGCTGTCGCACAGCACGCTCAGGGCGCCGACACGTTCGCCGTAGAGGCTGAAGCTCTTGCTGAACGAGGTCGACACGAAGAAGCTCAGGCCGGCGGCCACGCATTTGGCGACGGCGATGCCGTCTTCGGTGATGCCCTGGCCGAAGCCCTGGTAGGCCATGTCGAGGAAGGGTACGAGGTTGCGGCTCTTCACGACCGCGATCACCTGGTCCCACTGGGCGGGCGTGATGTCGTAGCCGGTTGGGTTGTGGCAGCAGGCGTGCAGCACCGCGATGGTGCCGGGCGCGGCCGCGTTCAGGTCGGCCAGCATGCCTTCGAAGTTGACGCCGCGCTTGGCCGCGTCGTAGTAGGCGTAGGTCTCGACGACGAAGCCAGCCTGCATGAAGAGGGCGCGGTGGTTCTCCCAGCTCGGGTCGCTGATCAGCACCTTGGCGTTGGGGTTCAGGTGCTTCAGGAAGTCGGCGCCGATCTTCAGGCCGCCGGTGCCGCCCAGGCCCTGCACTGTTGCGACACGGCCGCTCTTGACGGGCTCGCTGTCGGCCCCAAATACCAGGTTCTTCACGGCGTTGTCATAGGCGACGATGCCGTCGATGGGCAGGTAGCCCCGCGCCTTGGGCGCTTCCATCATGGCTTTTTCGGCGGCCTGCACGCACTGCAGCAGGGGCAGCTTGCCGTTGTCGTCGTAGTAGACGCCCACGCCGAGGTTGACCTTGGACGGGTTGGTGTCGGCGGCAAATTGTTCGTTGAGGCCCAGGATCGGGTCGCGCGGTGCCATCTCGACGGCAGTGAACAAAGACATGAGGGATTCCTGAAAAGGGTTGTCGGGTGCAGGGACGGCCGAGCTGCGGTAGCCTATCGGATGGGCCCATCGAAGGGCAGCGGCCACGGCCATGCACCAATTTTAAGCGTTACCTTATCCACGATCGGATTGCACAGATGTCAGAAGTCCTCGAAGCCCCGGCGGATGAGAAGAAAGGCGAGTTCATCAGTTTTCCTGATTCGCCGTTCGAGTTGTTCATGCCGTATCCGCCCTCCGGTGACCAGCCGGAGGCGATCGCCAAGCTGGTGGAAGGCGTGCGCGACGGCGAGGTGTTCCAGACCCTGCTGGGCGTCACGGGTTCGGGCAAGACCTTCACGATGGCCAACGTGATCGCCCGGCTGGGGCGGCCCGCCATCGTGTTCGCGCCCAACAAGACGCTGGCCGCGCAGCTGTACAGCGAGTTCCGCGAGTTCTTCCCGAAGAACGCGGTCGAGTACTTTGTCAGCTATTACGACTACTACCAGCCCGAGGCCTATGTGCCGCAGCGCGACCTCTTCATCGAGAAGGACTCGGCGATCAACGAGCACATCGAGCAGATGCGGCTGTCGTGCACCAAAAGCGTGATGGAGCGGCGCGACGTGCTGATCGTCGCCACCGTGTCGGCGATCTACGGCATCGGCGAGCCCGAGAGCTACCACCGCATGATCATGACGCTGCGCACCGGCGACAAGCTGGGCCAGCGCGACGTGATCGCGCAGCTGATCCGCATGCAGTACCAGCGCAACGAGCAGGACTTCACCCGCGGCAAGTTCCGCGTGCGCGGCGACACGATCGACGTGTTTCCGGCCGAGCACTCCGAGGTGGCGATCCGCATCGAGCTGTTCGACGACGAGATCGAGTCGCTGCAGCTGTTCGACCCGCTGACCGGCAGGATCCGGCAGAAGATTCCGCGCTTCACGGTCTACCCCAGCAGCCACTATGTGACGCCGCGCGACAAGGTGCTGAACGCGGTGGAGACCATCAAGATCGAGCTGTCGGAGCGGCTGAAGGAGCTGGTCGGCATGGGCAAGCTGGTCGAGGCCCAGCGCCTGGAGCAGCGCACCCGTTTCGACCTGGAGATGCTGAGCGAGGTAGGCCACTGCAAGGGCATCGAGAACTACACGCGGCACCTGAGCGGCGCGGCGCCGGGCGATCCGCCGTCAACGCTGACCGACTACCTGCCCAAGGACGCGGTGATGTTCCTCGACGAGAGCCACGTGCTGATCGGCCAGCTGGGGGGCATGTACAACGGCGACCGGGCACGCAAGACGACGCTGGTCGAGTACGGTTTTCGCCTGCCCAGCGCGCTGGACAACCGACCGCTGAAGTTCGACGAGTTCGAGCGCCGGATGCGCCAGGTGATCTTCGTGTCGGCCACGCCAGCCGACTGGGAGAAGGCCCATACCGGCCAGGTGGTCGAGCAACTGGTGCGCCCGACCGGGCTGGTCGACCCCGAGGTCGAGGTGCGGCCGGCCACCCACCAGGTCGACGACGTGCTGCAGGAGATCCGCATCCGCGTCGAGAAGAACGAGCGTGTGCTGATCACCACGCTGACCAAGCGCATGGCCGAACAGCTGACCGACTATCTGGCGGACAACGGCGTCAAGGTGCGTTACCTGCATTCGGACATCGACACGGTGGAGCGCGTGGAGATCCTGCGCGACCTGCGCCTGGGCACGTTCGATGTGCTGGTCGGGATCAATCTGCTGCGGGAAGGCCTCGACATCCCCGAGGTGTCGCTGGTCGCGATCCTCGATGCGGACAAGGAAGGCTTCCTGCGTTCGGAACGCTCGCTGATCCAGACCATCGGCCGCGCGGCGCGCAACCTGGAGGGCAGGGCGATCCTGTACGCCGACCGCGTCACCGACTCGATGCGCCGCGCGATCGACGAGACCGAGCGGCGCCGCACGAAGCAGCTCGCGCACAACCTGGAGCAAGGCATCACGCCGCGCAGCATCGTGAAGCAGGTGCGCGACCTGATCGACGGCGTCTACAGCGAGAAGTCGGGCCGCGAGGCCGCCCGGCTCGAGCAGGATGCGGTGCAGCGCGCCAAGGTCGAGGACATGAGCGAGAAGGATGTGGCGCGCGAGATCAAGCGCCTCGAAAAGCTGATGCTCGAACACGCGCGCAATCTTGAGTTCGAGAAGGCCGCCCGGGTCCGCGATCAGCTGGGGCAGTTGAAGACGCAAGCGTTCGGCGCGCCGGGCACTGACAATGTGGTGATTGCGGGTAAACCCTGAGTAACGTGGGCCGCGCATGCGTGCCGTTGCGATTGCGGCAGCGCTGGGGGGCACGTCTCTTGCGTTCACCGGACAACGCCCCCATATACCCGACAGATGAAATCGTGACTGGGCGGTATAGTAATCCGACAAATTCACTTGGGATTTGTGCTATACTTGAGTCAATTCATCAAGAACAGAACTCATCAACAAAACCAACAGTTGAGGGCTCAAGCCGCTGACCCAGTCTAACGGTTGAGATCAGGTGGAAAGCGCGCCGTGCGGTTCAGAAGACCGCCTTCGGCATCAACGGTAGGTCAAGCGAACATAAGGAGCTTGCGATGCGTCTCACAACGAAAGGCCGCTTTGCGGTCACAGCCATGATCGACCTGGCTTTGCGCCAGAACAATGGCCCGGTGACGCTGGCGGCCATCAGCCAGCGCCAGCAGATTTCCCTGTCTTACCTCGAACAGTTGTTCGGCAAGCTGCGCCGGCACGATCTCGTCGAATCCACCCGTGGCCCCGGCGGCGGTTACACCCTGGGCCGCAAGGCGTCCGAGATCACAGTGGCCGACATCATCGTGTCGGTCGACGAGCCGATCGATGCCACGCATTGCGCTGGCAAGGAAAACTGCCTGGGTGAAGCGGGCCGCTGCATGACCCACGAGCTGTGGGCCGCGCTGAACGCCCGCATGGTGGAGTTCCTGGACTCGGTGAGCCTGCAGAAGCTGGTGGACGAGCAATTGGCCAAGGGCGTGCAGGTGGAGAACAAACCCATGATCAAGCGTGCGATTTCCAGCACGCCCGTCGTCAAGCCCATTCGCATCAATGCGCCGAACTCGGTGTTCGCGCTGGGCAATGCGTTTGCCAAGTCCTGATCCTCTGAAACTCGCAACGTTGCCGTGATGACGAGCCAGCCGTGACCGAAAGCTAGCCAATGGACACCACTCCCCATTTCCCGATCTACATGGACTACAGCGCGACCAATCCCTGCGACGAGCGGGTGGTCGACGCGATGATTCCTTGGCTCCGACAGCATTTCGGCAACCCGGCTTCGCGCAGCCATGCATGGGGCTGGGAGGCCGAGGCTGCTGTCGAGAAGGCGCGTGAGCAGGTGGCCGCGCTGGTGGGCGCCGATCCGCGCGAGATCGTCTGGACGTCGGGCGCAACCGAGTCGAACAACCTCGCACTCAAGGGCGCAGCCAACTTCTACAAGGGCAAGGGCCGCCACATCATCACGGTGAAGACCGAGCACAAGGCGGTGCTCGACACCTGCCGTGAACTGGAGCGCCAGGGCTTCGAGGTGACCTATCTCGACGTGCAACCCGACGGGCTGCTGGATCTCGAGGCGTTCGTTGGGGCGATCCGCCCCGACACCATTCTCGCGAGCGTGATGTTCGTGAACAACGAGATTGGTGTGATCCAGGACATCGCGGCGATCGGAGAGATCTGCCGGTCCAAAGGCGTGGTGTTCCATGTGGACGCGGCGCAGGCGACGGGCAGGGTCGACATCGACCTCGGCGCGCTGAAGGTCGACCTGATGAGCCTGACTTCGCACAAGACCTACGGCCCCAAAGGCATCGGCGCGCTGTTCGTGCGCCGCAAGCCGCGCATCCGCATCGAAGCGCAGATGCATGGCGGCGGACACGAACGCGGCATGCGCTCGGGCACCTTGCCCACGCACCAGATCGTCGGCATGGGCGAGGCCTACCGCATCGCCAAGGAAGAGATGGCCACCGAGAACCTGCGCATCAAGGCCTTGCACGACCGCATGGTCAACGGGCTGAAGGATGTCGAGCAGGTGTTCATCAACGGGCACGTCGACAAGCGGGTGCCGCACAACCTGAACATGAGCTTCAACTTCGTCGAAGGCGAGTCGCTGATCATGGGCATCAAGGGGCTGGCGGTATCGAGCGGTTCGGCGTGCACGTCGGCCAGCCTGGAGCCGAGTTATGTGCTGCGCGCCCTGGGCCGCAGCGACGAGCTGGCCCACAGCAGCCTGCGTATGACGATCGGCCGCTGGACCACGGAGGCGGAAATCGATTACGCGGTCGAGACCATCAAGCACAACGTTGCCAAGCTGCGCGACCTGAGCCCCTTGTGGGAAATGCACCAGGACGGCATCGACATCAGCACCATCCAGTGGACGGCGCACTGACCCTGGCTTGTTTCACGGGTGGCGGTGCCTGCGGGCGCCGCCTGGACAGACGGAAAAGGTAAATACCATGGCTTATTCGGAAAAGGTTGTCGACCATTATGAGAACCCGCGCAATGTGGGCTCGTTCGACAAGGGTGACGCATCGATCGGTACGGGCATGGTGGGCGCGCCCGCCTGCGGCGATGTGATGAAGCTGCAGATCAAGGTGAACCCGCAGACCGGCGTGATCGAAGACGCGCGCTTCAAGACCTATGGCTGCGGCTCGGCCATCGCATCGTCGTCCCTGGTGACCGAGTGGGTCAAGGGCAAGACGCTCGACCAGGCCGCTGCGCTGAAGAACAGCCAGATCGCCGAAGAACTGGCGTTGCCGCCGGTGAAGATCCATTGCTCGATCCTTGCCGAGGACGCGATCAAGGCAGCGGTCGACGACTACCGCAAGAAGCACGTGGTCGCGGAAACGCAGGCTGAGGCAGAAGCACAGGTTCATTGAGATGTCCGTCACCTTGACCGAAGCTGCGGCCCGCCACGTGAGCCGCTACATCGCCAAGCGAGGCAAGGGCATCGGCGTGCGCCTGGGCGTGAAGACCACCGGCTGTTCGGGCCTGGCCTACAAGCTCGAGTATGTGGACGAACCTGCGCCGGAGGACATGGTGTTCGAGGACCACGGCATCAAGGTGCTGGTCGACCCGAAGAGCTTGGCCTACATCGATGGCACCAAGCTCGATTTCGTGCGCGAAGGCCTGAACGAAGGTTTCCGTTTCGAGAACCCCAACGAGCGCGACAAGTGCGGCTGCGGAGAGAGCTTCCGCGTCTGATTCGATCCCGCCCCGCGGACAGACCGCCATGGCGCTGCTCACGCTGCGTGATGGCGGTTTTTTGTTGCCCGGCGGCATTCGCCCTGACTCCGAATCTTGCATGACGATGAACCTGCAATCCAACGACTTCGAACTGTTCGACGTGCCCGAGCGTTTCGCGCAGGATGGCGCGGCATTGCAGTCGCGCTGGAAGGTGCTGCAGCGCGAGGCGCACCCCGATCGATTCGCCGCGCAGGGCGCATCGGCGCAGCGCGTCGCGATGCAGTGGTCGGTCAGGATCAACGAGGCCTGGCAGCGTCTGCGTGATCCGCTGCGCCGTGCCGC
Organism: Pseudorhodoferax sp.; assembly: GCA_965279475.1. Lineage (GTDB taxonomy): Bacteria > Pseudomonadota > Gammaproteobacteria > Burkholderiales > Burkholderiaceae_C > Pseudorhodoferax. The sequence continues at coordinate 2,587,094 of CBDIIA010000003.1, read as the reverse complement.
CTACCTGTGCGAGCTGCGCGGCGCCAAGGTCGATGCACAGCACAACACGGCGATGCCGCCGGCGTTCCTGATGCAGCAGATGGAGTGGCACGAGCGCCTCGACGAAGCCCGCAGCCCCGCAGCATTCGATGACCTGGGCCGCGAGCTCGCCGCCGAGCGCGAGACGCTGCTGACGCAGTGCGCGCAGCTGCTGGACGACACACCGGACCCGGCGGCAGCGGCCCAGAAGGTTCGGGCGCTGATGTTCGTCGAGCGCATGGCCGAGGCGATCGAGGACAAACGCGACGCTATTACCGACGCCAAGGCCGATGCCAACGTCGCTGCGAAGGGCACCCCCGCCAAGGGACAATAGCAGGCTATGGCGCTTCTACAGATCTCAGAGCCGGGCCAGGCGCCCGACCCGCACCAGCGACGCATCGCCGTCGGCATCGACCTCGGCACGACGCACTCGCTGGTGGCCGCCGTGCGCAACGGCGTCGCCGAATGCCTGCCCGATGCACAAGGCCGCGTCATCCTGCCATCGGTCGTGCGCTACCTGGCCCCAGCCGACGGCGCGGGTCCGACCCGCCAGATCGGCTACCCAGCGCTCGATGCGATGGCGCAGGATCCCGAAAACACGATCGCGTCCGTCAAGCGGCTGATGGGGCGCGGGCTCGCGGACATCGCCGACCGCGGGCGTTTGCCCTACCGTTTTGTCGAGGCACCGGCTGCGGCAGGCGCGCCCGGCGGCGCTGGCGGAATGGTCAGCCTGGACACCGTGGCGGGCCCCAAGTCGCCGGTCGAGGTGAGCGCCGAGATCCTGGCCACGCTGCGGTACCGTGCCGAGGACAGCTTTGCCGACGACTTGTATGGCGCGGTCATCACCGTGCCCGCGTATTTCGACGACGCGCAACGGCAGGCGACCAAGGACGCCGCGCAACTGGCGGGCCTGAACGTGCTGCGCCTGATCAACGAGCCCACGGCCGCCGCCATTGCCTATGGCCTGGACAACGCGAGCGAGGGCATCTACGCCGTGTACGACCTGGGCGGCGGCACCTTCGACATCTCAATCCTGCGCCTGAGCCAGGGCGTGTTCGAGGTCATTGCGACCGGCGGCGACTCCGCGCTGGGCGGTGACGACTACGACCGCCTGCTGGCCGATTGGGTGCTTGGCCAGACCGGCCAGCAAGCCGAGTCGGCCACGGACAAGGTGGCGGTCCACCGCGCGGCGCGCGCGACCAAGGAGGCCTTGAGCGTGGCGCCGTCGGCCGTGTTCGAAGCGCAGCTCACCGGCACACGACTGCGCCTGGACGTGACGCGCGCGCAGTTCGACGAGATCACCGCGCCCCTGACCGCGCGCACCCTGTCGGCGGTGCGCAAGGCCTTGCGCGATGCGCGGCTGGGCACGTCGGACGTGCTAGGCACCGTGCTCGTGGGCGGCTCCACCCGCATGCCGCAGATCGGCGACGCGGTGCAGGCCTTCTTCGGCCAGGCGCCGTTGACCAACCTGAACCCCGACGAGGTGGTCGCCCTGGGCGCCGCGATCCAGGCCAACCAGCTGGCCGGCAACCAAGGCGCTGCCGATCTGCTGCTGCTCGACGTGATCCCCTTGTCGCTGGGCATCGAGACCATGGGCGGCCTGGTCGAACGCATCGTTCCGCGCAACCAGACCATTCCGACCGCGATGGCGCAGGACTTCACGACCTACCAGGACGGACAGACCGCGCTGGCGTTGCACGTGGTCCAGGGTGAACGCGACCTGGTGGCCGACTGCCGCAGCCTCGCGCGTTTCGAGCTGCGCGGCATTCCGCCGATGGCGGCCGGCGCGGCGCGCATCCGGGTCACCTTCACCGTCGATGCCGATGGCCTGCTGCAGGTCAGCGCCAGAGAGCAGGCGAGCGGCGTCGAATCCAGTGTCGACGTCAAGCCGTCGTACGGCTTGAGCGAAGCGCAGATTGCGCAGATGCTGCAGGACAGCTTCGCGACGGCCGGCGCCGACATGCAGGCCCGCGCGCTGGCCGAGGCACGTGTCGACCTCGACCGCATGGTGCTCGCCACGCGCAGCGCGCTGCAGGCCGATGGCGATCTGCTGGCGGCGGACGAGCGCGCACGCATCGAAGGCCTGATCGACGCCGCGCAGACGAGCCGCGCGCTGGAGCAGGCCGCCGCGGTCGAGGCTGCCACCGACGGGCTCGCCAAGGGCACCGAGGCCTTTGCGGCGCTGCGCATGAACCGCGGAATCCAGCAAGCCCTGGCCGGCAAGAACATCGAAACCGTCTAGGCGAAACGCCCGACCCCGCACCCATGCCCCTGATCAAGATACTGCCCCACCCCGAATACTGCCCCGCCGGCGCCGAAGTGCGCGCGGCCACCGGAACCTCGATCTGCGAGGCGCTGCTGGACAACGGCATCGCCATCGAACACGCCTGCGACATGAGCTGTGCTTGCACCACCTGCCACGTGATCGTGCGCCAGGGTTTCGCGTCGCTGAACGAGCCCGACGAAAGCGAAGAAGACCTGCTCGACCGTGCGTGGGGGCTGGAGCCGCAGTCGCGGCTGAGCTGCCAGGCGCTGCTGGCGCAGAGCGACGTGACGGTGGAGATCCCGAAGTACTCGATCAACCACGCCAAAGAAAACCACTGACGCCTGCCACCGGCCGCTACCCTCATTCCCATGCGACAGATCGTTCTCGACACCGAAACCACCGGGCTTTCCGCCGCCACCGGCGACCGCATCATCGAAATCGGATGCGTGGAGCTGCTGCACCGCAAGCTCACCGGCAACAACAAGCACTTCTACCTGAACCCCGAGCGCGACAGCCACGAGGATGCGCTCAAGGTGCACGGCATCAGCAACGAGTTCCTGCGCGACAAACCCAAGTTCGCTGCTGTCGCCGATGAGCTGCTCGACTACCTGCAAGGCGCCGAGATCATCATTCACAACGCGCCCTTCGACATCAGTTTCCTGAACAAGGAACTGGAGCTGATCGGCCGGCCCGCGGTGCTGACCTATGTCAGCGAGGTGACCGATACGCTGGTGATGGCGAAGGAGATGTTCCCCGGCAAACGCAACTCGCTCGATGCGTTGTGCGGCCGGCTGGAGGTCGATAATTCCGGCCGCACCTTGCACGGTGCGCTGCTCGATGCCGAGCTGCTGGCCGACGTCTACATCAACATGACGCGCGGCCAGGACGCGCTGCTGATCGATCTGGGCTCACCGGACGAGACCTTGAGCGACGTGCCGCAGATCGACCTGGCGCGCTTCGACCTGCCGATCATCGTGGCGAGCGAGCAGGAGCTGTCCGAGCACGACGCCATCCTGCTGCAGCTCGACAAATCCAGCGGTGGCAAGACGGTGTGGCGGAACGCCTGATGAAATATGGCATAATCTGAGGCTTTCCTGAACAAGATTCAGGGCGGTTAGCTCAGGGGTAGAGCACTGCCTTCACACGGCAGGGGTCGGAGGTTCGAAGCCTCCACCGCCCACCACTATGGTGGTTTTCAGAGGGGAATGGCGCACGCTTGCGGCGATTTTTGCAACCGGTCACGGCAGTGACCTGGATTTGGAGAATCGAAGTGCGCAACATCCCTGGACACCGGATCGACCTGGCAGCCGCGCTGGCTGCCACCGTCGATCAACCTGCTGCGGAGCTCACACTCGCTGAGCTCGTTGCGGCCTACTGCATCGCCAAGTGCGACGGCAGCGACACCCGATTGAGAAAATGGACCGCCGCTCTGGGCGATGAGTCGGCTTGGTCGATCACCAGCGAACGACTTGAGGCTGCAGCCCAGGCAATGTTGGAGTTCGGCTACAAGCCCGCGGCCGTCAATCGCGATCTGTCCGCCCTGGGCAGCGCCTACCGCTGGGCCAAGACCAAGCGGCTAGCCCCGCGGGGCTTCAAGAGCCCTACGCTGGGCGTCAGGCGCTACGAAGAGGGCATCCGGCGGGTGGACATCAGGCGCGAGCAGATCGACGCGCTACGGGCCTGCGCGTTGGCCTACCAGGACCGTGCATTCGGCGTGTTTGTGGCGCTGCTGATCGACACTGGCGCGCGAAAGTCCGAAGTGCTGGGGCGCCGCTTCCGGGACCTGGAATTGGCTCGGTGCGAGTTGCTGGCACCGACCACGAAAAACGGCACGCCGCGGGTGCTTTTCTTCTCCAAGGAAACGGCCTCGCTGATCGAACGCGTCTTCCCGGTGCGCAAGCCTGAAGACTTGATCTTCAAGGGCCGGGTGCCGGGGCAGCCGATCACGTATAGGAAGGCCTGGGCTGCGACCACCACCGATGCGAAGGTGCCCGGCCTGCACATGCATGACGTGCGGCACGCCGCCGCCGCGTCGCTGTTGCGCGCGGGGGTGACCCTCGGTGTGGCCGCGCAGGTGCTGGGGCATGATCCTGCTGTACTGGCGAGGCGCTATGGTCACCTCGAAACAGCAGCCCTCAAGAATGCACAGGAGAGAGCATGGACAGCAGCCTAGATTTCTTGGAGCAAGCGGCGGTTGATCAGCGGACCCCTGAAGGGTTTTGCAGCCTCGCTACGGTGTTGTTGGACCTGCGAGTCCACCCATCCGCCATCGCCACCGCAATCGAAGCGAAGGGCGTTGACGGGGTTGATCGGTTCGGCCGGCAGGGTCATTTCGTGCAAGGTAGTGCCGAGGTGAACGAGGCACTCGATGCACTGGCAGAGCAGTTCCGCTACCTCGTCGAGCCCGAAGACGACACCACGGTGTCGCCGGCAGAAAGTGATGATGACGTACTGTCTCCATTCATGCGCTACGGCTGGTCCAAGTCGAAACTTCCATCGTTCGCTGTGCCCGATTTGCAGTTTGCTTCGGAAATCAGGCCAACGAGAAGGGAAGGCAAAGGCGCAAATGCCGACATGCGGATCATCGCGGCTCTGGTCGCTCTGGTGGAAGGACGTGTGGCGGGTGCTCCCCCTTCAGGCAGCTACAGGAACAGGACGCACATCGTCGATACGATCCTCACTGCATTCCCAGACGTTGCCGGGCTCGGGGAAAGCAACCTGTACCAGAAGATCAGGGATGCCGAGGCTGTGCTGAATGAGTTGCTGCCGGAACAGCCAAGACCTGAAAAATAGTCCAAATGGACCCGTAAACGGGTTCGATTCCCGATAGTGCTGGCACGCCGCAAGCGTGCACATATCAGGAGTCGCATCATGCAAATATCTACCGAGTGGGGGCCAGCCCCAGCAGCGTGGGCCGAGTTCACGGAAGTTCACCCGTATCTTGGCTTTCGCCCCGGAACTTGGCAGTTTCACAATTTTCTTCGCAACCACAGGGAGCGCCTGCAGCAGAGTGACGCGATTCGGAAGGCCAAGGGGCGCTTTTGGATCGCACATCGAGAGCGCTTTCCCACGGTCGCCTTCGATTGCGCGACTGGCGTGCTGGCGGTACACGGTCAGGGTAGCGCTGCATGAGCGCCACACAAGGCTTACTGACCGCACTGCTCCGCGGCCCCGTCGCGGAACGCAAGGTCGAAACCATAACGGGTCAGACCGCGGCCGAGGCGATCGATGCGCTACGCGGAGCCGGCGAGGGCGCGATGGTGATCATGCGTACGCACGTGATCCGCGCCGATGAGCACGGCTATCGAACGCGGACCGTGATGTACCGCCTATCTGATCATTCGCGCCTGCTGGCCATCTCGCGACTCGCGGCCCAGCGCCCAGAGGTGGCCCCGTGAACGCCCCGGCCGTCTTTCCAACTCTCGGTAGCAGGCCAAGACACGCCTTCAGATGCGTAGCGTGTGGAGATCAGAGCGACGACTTTGGCGCCACCGTCGCACCGTTCGGCGCGCGATCTTCGGTGCGGAACGAGGTGTGCGGTAGCTGCTGGCGCCGGATGATCGCAAGCGAAGACTTCGCACGCCGCATCAGAGTCGCGGCCGCTGCGCAGACGCGCGCGGAGCACGCCTACCGCGATGCACATGCACCCCGTGCACAGGCGCATCGCACATTCACATCCCACTCGTGAAAAAGCCCGGTTGCAGCCGGGCTTTCTCAATACTTACCAATTCGCACCATGAATTCTGCCACTACACCATTTCGCTTTCAAGCGCACCCCGACTGGGGCCGCCCTGGTAATTTCCTCTGTGCCTCGTGTGGCGAGATGCGCAGCGAAATCGGCGGCACCATCCGTCCCCGCGGCACACCGCCATCGATCCGGATGGGCGCATGTCGGCCTTGCTGGAAACGCATCACCAGTGACAAAGCCTTTGCCCGCCGGGCCGAGAAAAGGGCTGTCGCCCGTATCCGCGGCGGACTACGCCAGCGCGTCGCTGACGTGCTCGGTGTGTCGCATGATCGTCTCGCAAAGGCAATCGATATTGCGCGCTTCGATACCAACAGAATCGATCGTCTCCTAGGCTTGGACGTTGGGACGTTTGACAGAGCGTTGGAGTTTGCGGCGGCGGCACCGAAGAGCGGGACGGATCTGCCGGCAGGGTTGATCGAGATCATGCGTTATGTCGGCACCATGTATGCCCCGCCGGGGACGACCTTCGATCCCGTGGCGCTTGCTGAAGACATGCTCAGTCAGCCCGAAGGTAGCCAGTTGCTGGCTGAGGCGATCGAGATCTACCGTGACGCCAATGGCGGCGTGTACCCGGACAAGGTGGTGTGATGGGGGCCGCTGAACTGACGGGCCACCTCGTGGTCCAAGGTGGGGAATGCATGCCTCCTGGATGCAGCAGCTTGCCAGTGCGATATGTGGTCTTCCCGGATGTGTCGGCCACGTCCTTGGAGCAGGTGGCCGGCACGTGGGGAGAGTTCGCTGCATGGGTGCAAGGGCTCCCGGCATCGGACACGAAGGAAGCTTGTGTGCTGGTGAAGGGCGCGACCTTCGGGAACAAGCGAACTGCGCAAGGCAGTCTCCGCCACAACGACAACATGCAGCAGGTCTATCTGATCGAGGCCGACTATGACGCCGAAGTGATCAGCATGGAAGAAGCGGCGAACCGATTGCGCGGGGCGGACATTGAAGCTTTGCTTTGCACCACGGCGCGCCATTCCACGACGGCGCCGCGGTGGCGAGTTTTCGCGCCTTTGTTCATGTCCTGCGCTCCAGCCGAAAGGAAGCGTCACGTTGGAGCTCTAAACGGTGCGTTGGGCGGGATCCTTGCAATCGAAAGCTTCACACTGTCTCAGAGCTACTACGTCGGGCCGGTCAAGGGAAACGAATACCGGACGATCCATGTGCGCGGTGAAGCCATCGATACTGTCGCGACGGTAGCGGAAGTCTTTCCTTCCGAAATATCCGGCGCCCACGGGTTCAGCGACGATGACACGTTGCCTGAGCCGGTCGATGACGAGACACTGGCCGATATCTCTTCAGCGATTGAAGCGCTCGCCTTCACTCGGTCTGAAGAATATGCACTGTGCATCCAAGTTCTTCAGAATCTCAAGCATCTCGCATGGTGCGGCTATGCCCAGGAAGCGGAGACGCTGGCGCGCGGGTTTTGCAAACGCAGCACCAAATTCAAAGATCGTTGGTTTGATCGCAAGTGGAATCGCGGACTGCATCCATGGCGCGGGCACTTTCGAACGATCTTCAAGCTTGCGCAAGAGGACGGTTGGGTAAACCCGAAAAAAATTCCCGATTCCGCGTCAGTCCTGGAGTTTCTGCGGCCGATGACTCAGACGCAGATCATCGAAGAATGGGCCAAGCACGCGGCGCCACTATCGCCCGAGAACGCGGAACTGGTGATGCTCGAAGTGGAGCGACGAACCGGCATCAAGAAACGAGCGCTGAATGCCGGCCTCCAGAAGGCCCGAACACACCTGAAACGCGAGCGGTTGCGCAAGGCGGCCGGCACGCGGGATGTGATCACTTTCAAACCGGAGAACTCGGCAGCGATCGCGCAGGCCGTGGTTCGCAAGATGCTGGAGAAAGGCGCGCCGGAAGACTTGTTTCTCTATGCTGGCCAGATGTCCCGTGTCATCGAGTCGCACCAGCCGTACGCGCACATGATCGATGCGCCAGACAGATTGCCCGAACCGACCATACAGATCGATGCCCATTCACCGGTGACGGTACGCGCGCAGGTCGAGCAACATGTGATCTTCCAGATGGAGCAGCGCACTGGACCGGTAAACATCGCAGTCCCACCGTCCGTGATTGATTCGGTGCTGGAGATTCCCGTTGACGAGATGCCACGCGTTGCCGGGCTGCTCAGTCATCCGATCGTCCTTGCCGATGGTTCGATCGTGGCCAGGAATGGTCTTGACAAGAGAACCGGACTGTTCGTTCATGGCGTGCAAACGGACATCTTTCGCCCGTACACCCAGGACGAAGCCAAAGCGGCGCTTGCTCGCCTCGTGACATCCTTCCTCGTGGGTTTCGAATTCGCCTCGGGGTTCAACTCGCACGTTGCGCTTGCCGGCTTGGTCACAGCTATTCAGCGGCGAGTTCTTGACAGCGCGCCCGGACTCGCCATCCTGGCTCCGGTTCAGTCGTCTGGAAAGACCACGCTGGCGCGCCGCATTCATGTGCTGCTGACCGGCAAGGATATGCCGGTGGTCACTCTGCCGGTCGGGCACGATGACGAGATCGAAAAGCGACTGCTTGCGCTGCTGCTGCGCTCCCCCGCGATGGTCGTTTTCGACAACGTCACCGACGGCCTGACCGTGAATGGCGGGGCTGCTCTCAATGGAGCACTCACGGCGCCGGAATTCACCGGCCGCCTTTTGGGCAGCACGCGCACGCTGTGCGTGCCAAGCAATGTGTTCTTTGCGCTCACCGGCAATAACCTGAGGCTTGGCCGCGATGAGGTCAGCAGGTGGCTCACAACGACCCTTGCACCGACTGGTGCCAGGCCTGAGCAAAGGAAATTCCGTCATGTCGACGTTGTCGGACATGCTCGCGAGATCCGTGCGCAGGTCTTTCAGGACGTTGTCGGCATCGTCTCGGGATATCTGAAGTCCGGGGGCGGCTTGAGGCTGAATATGGGCAGCCGCTTCGCTCAATGGGACCGACTTGTGCGGCAACCTTTGGTGTGGGCAGGTGCCGATGACCCTGCGCTGTGTTTTCAGATCAACGGCGACGAGGCGGAACACAACCAGGCGATGCGGCGCCTGATTCTTGGTTTGACGCAGGAATTCAGTGAAGAACAGGCGTTCTCCGCAAGGCAGGTTGCGGCAGTCGCATCGGGTGTCGGATTCTTGAACAGTCAGGATTCGGTCGATCTTGTCGCCGATGCACTGGGCGACCTGCGGTGTCGGAACCCCGGCGATGCGCGATCAGTTGGGCGTGCGTTGAATGCAGCACTGGACCGCACTGTCAGCTTAGACGGGCGTGAAATGCGCATCGTGGTTCGGTTCGATCGCAATGGCGTCGGAAGCTACCGAGTGCAAGAGTGCGGGGTTAGAGGGCTTATTTAGGGTCAATTCTCGTCGTTGGATTTCTAGAACCTTTAATTTCAATATTTTTGTTCTGTAGAAATTGGAGTAAGAAAAAGGGGTCAACAACCCCGCTAACCCCGCATCTACAGCGCGCCTCAGGTGCATGCACGTAAATGTCGGATCACGGTGAACAGCGATCAGGAGTACATGATGGAAATCGTAGAACTTGGCGATGCGCCCAACCACGGCGGCAAGAGACCCGGCGCCGGTCGACCGAAAAAGAGTGGGGATGGGGCGGCCGAACTCTACCGCGTTTCTCGTGCGCGCCGAGAGGTCGCGGACGCCGACATGGCCACACTCAAGTTCAAGGTTGAGTCCAAAAAATACGTCTTGCGAACAGCCGCCACCGACGTTGCGGCTGTGGCTATGGCCATGATCGCCGACGTCTTGCGTCCTGTGCCTGAACGGCTGGAGCGGCAGGGTGTCGGAGCGGAGTTCTGTCGACTGGTGGAGTTCGAACAGGAGGCAGCACTAAGTCAGGCTACCATCATGTTCGAAATGCTGTTCGGCACAGCGCGCGCCGATGCGGTTGCCGCTCGCAATGGGGGCGATGATCAGCCGATCCACGAAGCCACTTCTGAGGAGCCGGCAGATGTCGATGACTGGGCGTGAATCCATTGGGCTGGTGCGTGCGCTGGCCGCGCAGTTCCCCTTCCATGTGCTGATGCTTGCCGCGGACGAACTCATGCACCGCAGGTTTGATGCCGCGAAGCTATCCCCCGAGCATGTCGCCGAGCATAACGCGGCCCTTATCTTGAAGTTGGCCGCGGCTGGGATACCTATCGAGACCTTGGAACGCGCTATCGAGGCGTGGCGGCTTGTCAACGATCAGCGGCAGATCTTGGACGGGCTGCCCGAGTGACCTTCATTCTGTTCGCTTAATCGGGAACGGTTTCCAAATAGGCCATCACCTCTGCCGCCCGCCGCATGCGATCTAGTATCTGGGATACGGCATCGTGATCCATTTCATGCGCATGCATGTAGGCTTCAATGCAGTCGGTTTGAAGTTCGACGAACCGCCGCATGCATTGGTTGTTCCGGTTGCCGAACTGCTCCAACATTCGCGTACTCAAGTGTGCAAGTGCGGCAACGTTCATCTCCTCCTGCGTGCCGGCATTGATGAAGGTTTGGGCGATCTCGTGCAGTTCGGTTTCTGTGGTTGCCATCGTCGGTCCTTGCGTGATGCGATGGGGCAACGATAGGCGTTGTTGTGCCTGAACACTCCAATGCTTGATCACGGCGTGGGGCTTCAGCAATTGCTAAATTGGCGGGATTCGCGGACGTTCGGTTCGCAGTCGATAAACGAATCCGAATGCTTAAATCACCGATGCACGTCGTCGATGCCTGCTGTTGCAGCGATGGCGGCATAGCCCAACTCACCACTGTTTCGCGAACGTGTTTCGCAACTGCTCGAACACTGCGAAACGAAAATAAACTGATTGACCACTGCCGCGGCTGCATGGTAGTCCCCATCCCTTAGAGGTGCCATGCGTGTGCGTTGCCGCGAACGCAAACTGCATTCTGCAGCGCAGACCGCACACATGCATCTGAGTCTGGTGCGTCACGTCATGCCACCTGCATCGCATGCAATCGTGACATCACAGCCAGACGCGCCGGGGACCCTGTAGAAAGAAAAGGTCCTGCGGGCACAGAGAGGCGCCCGGAACGCTTATTCCGAAAAAATTGCTATTGAATTGATAGCAATTTGGGCGTTACGTACGCTCATGTGGCGTTATGCGTTTTCACTTGAATTTTTGATTCTCTGGATGATCGCGCGGTCGCACTGCCCGCTTGCGCCGCGAACCCCACTCTAGAAATTCTGCCGCAGGACATTGCCCTGAGGCTGCGGCATTGTGTGCGTACTTAGCGCCGGATAGAAACGCTTGCTGCCGAAATTCTGCTGCAGGCCGATTTCTGGACTTTTGACCAGAATCCGCCGCATCACACGAAGGCAGACCCATGGCAAACACAGATAAGCGATCGGACAAGCGGAAGAAATTGCGTTCGCTGCAGCCGCCAACGGTCGCCCTTGTGCCCGACGCGCTGCTGACTCCGCGCACAGTGGATGCGCTAGCGGGTATGTCTGCATCGACTCGCCGCCAGAAGGTGGCCGATGGCGACTTTCCCAAGCCCGTTATCCAGGTGCATCGCTGTACGCGATGGCGTGCGGCATCGGTGATTGCATGGCTCCAACGCCAAGGTGTCTGACCCATGGCAACCTCTCGTTCGTCCAAAGATGTCAACCTGACGCTCAGCATCGAGACGCTCGGGAAGGAAGACATCGACAAGCTCAAGCAGGCCGTTCAACAACTCGCCCGCGAAGGCGGCGACGCGGCACCCGAGTTCCAGAAGCTTGCCGACAGCATCGACAAGCTCGGCGCCGATGGCGCTGCGCTGCGTGCATTCCAGCAGCTTGCGGAAGAGACCCAGCGCCTAGCGACCGAGCAGCAGGAGGCCGCGGCGCGGGCAACGGAGCTCGGCGGGCGTCTGGATACTGCACGCTCATCGACGATGGCTTACGCCGACGCAGCCCAGCGCGCCCGCGGCACGTTCGATGGCCTCAAGAAGGAACAGAACGAACTCGGCGGCGAGTTGCAAAAGCTCCGCGCCCAGTACGATGCCGCCGGCAAGAAGTCCGACGAATACCAAACCGCACAAGCGAAGCTCGTTGATCGGCTCACGGCCGTGAAGAACGAGTTGGTCGACGGCACTACCGCCTTGCGCACCGCCAACAGCGAATACAGCGCCGCGGTTTCCGCACAGGCCAGACTCGAGAAGTCCTTTACTGCCGCCAATGCCGCGGCGCGCCAGACCGAAGCCGCGTTCCGCGGCAGTTCGGCCGCCTTCCAGGAGGCCGGCGCCGCAGCGGAGGCGTTGGGCGTTTCGACCGCCGACGTAGCCACAGAGCAGGCGCGGCTGATTGCGTCCTTTAACCAGGTGGGCGCGGCCGCCTCGTCGCTGAAGGCCCGCATCGATGCCGAAGCGGCCGCACAGGCGGAAGCAGCGGCAATCGCACTGAAGACCGTGTCCGCACGCGAGAAGCTGGTTGCAAGCCTGACCGACCAGATCCGGTTTACCCGCCAAGCCGCCGATGAACAGTCCCGTGCATCGGAGCAGGCCGCCGCCGCGATCTCCAACGCCTTTGGCACCATCGGCGTGCGCAGCGTGCAGGCCGTCGAAACGGAGTTGCGCGAGGTGCGCGCCGCGATGACCACGGTTGCGACGGCGGCAGGTGCGACCGGTGCACAGTTGAACGTTGCGTTTTCGGCCGGCAACGCGCGCATCGCCGAACTGGAGCGGGAGCTTCGTGCGCTGAACGGACAGTTGACCCTTGGCGATCGTGCAGCCGGCCTGTTCGCCAACTCGATGGGACTGATCACCGCCGGCAACGTGATCGCCGATGGCGTCGGCTACCTGGTCAACAAGGTGAAGGACCTGGGCGGCGAGTTCTTCAGCGTCAACCTGGAGGCACAACGGCTGCAGAAGGCCCTTGCGCTCGTCTACAAGGACACGGCGACCGCGGGCAAGCAGTTCGACTTTCTGAAGACCGTCGCCAACGGGGCAGGGGTATCGGTCGGTTCGATCTCGGACGCGTTCTTGCGCTTCAGTGCTGCCACCGCGTCATCGAGCATTTCCCTGGCAAGTTCCAATGCGGTGTTCACCCAGGTGACGCGTGCGTCCGGCGTCCTCGGTCTGCAGGCCGACCAGGTCACCGGCATTCTGGAAGCGTTGGGACAGATGGCATCGAAGGGGACGATCTCCCTGGAAGAACTCCGCGGCCAACTCGGCGACCGCCTGCCCGGCGCGCTGTCCATCGCAGCCAAGGGCTTGGGTGTCACCGAGGACAAGCTGATCTCGCTTGTCGAGTCCGGCAACCTGACGACGCGCACGTTCTTCCCGGCGTTCGAACAGGGCCTGATCAAGACCTTCGGAACCGGCAGCGAGAAGATCGAAGGCTTCATCCAGGGCTGGAACCGCCTGAAGAACGCCATCACGGCCGTCGCGCAGGAGGCATCGAACAGCAGTTTCTTCAACATCCTGGGCAAGAGCTTCGATCTGCTGGCCACGAACGTTCGGGGCGTCGTCACTGCACTGGAACTGCTGGCCGAGCGGCTGCTGATCGTCAAGGCCATCGACGCTATCGCGTCGTTCACTGGCCTGGGCCGGGCCGCTGCCACGTCGGCGACGCAGATCGAGGCCAAGGCTGCAGCAACGACGGCCGACACTGCGGCCACTGTTGCGAACACCTCAGCCACCCAGGTGAACACGGCCGCCAAGACCGCCAATGCCGTGGCCACCGCTGCAGTGGCCACCGCCGCCACTGCGACGGCAGCCGCCACGGCAACATCGGCTGTGTCGGCGGCGACTGCTGCCGCATCTGTCGGCGTGCTGGCCCAGGTCATGGGCACGCTTGGCGCCGCAGCCCGGGGCGTGCTGACGTTCGTCGGTGGGCTGCCCGGCCTCTTCATCCTCACGTTGTTGAATGCAAAGTCTCTGGGCGAGGGCATTGCAGATCTTGCAGCGCGGTTCACCGGGCTTGCTGACCGGTACAAGAAGACCGAGACCGCGCTCACCGCGCTGGCCGCCAAGGAGGCCGCCGCCGCAGAGGCCCGCCGCACTGCCGACGCGGAGCGGGAGCAGGCCAGTTTGCGCGCTGCCGATGCAGCCGCCAAGGCGGTGAAAGCCGCTGAGCACGAATTGGAAACCTCGGGCAAACAGGTCAAGGCGCAGGAAGAGGCCATCAAGACCACCCAGGAACTGATCAAGCTGCGCGGCACCGAACAGACCGGGCTCGACACGCTGGCCACGCAGACCGAGACGCTTCGCGCAGCGGAGGAGAAAGCCTTGGCTTCGCGCGAGAAGTTGGTCGACAGCCTCAAGGCGCAGGTGGCGGCTATCGAGTCGACGGCGGACGCCAGCGGGCGCCTGACCGAGAAGCAGAAGGACGAGGTTGCCAAGTTGAGGGAGTTGATCAACGCTAAGGAGGCCGAGGTCGACCGGTCCAAGCAATTGGTGTTTCAGTTGCAGATCGAAGCCGCCGAGCGTCGCATTGCATCCGAGACGTACAAGGACAACTCGGCGCGCGTCAAGGAACTAGCGGCGGCATACGAGAGCGCCAAAGCCAAGGTGGAAGTGCTGGCCGCATCCGGGGCGGCATCGATGGAACAGCTTCGCGCCGCGCAGATCGCAGCGGCATCGGCTGGGCGTATCTTCACGGACTCGGTGAACGACCAGATCGCGGCCATCGGCCGCAAGGCTGCCGCGGAGCAAGCGGGCCTTGCCACGTCGCGCGCAACCGCCGAAATCGGCGTGACCGTCGCCAACAGCATGGCTGCGCAGGCGCGCGCGTCCGGCGAATACGCGTTGGCGCTGGCCTATGAGGTCGACGCGAAGAACCGCCAGATCGACGTGGCAAAACAGAACGTCGCCATCCGGTTGTCGGAGATCACGGCGGCACAGGACCAGTTGGAAGCCGAGAAGCGCACGATCCTGGTGATGGACGACGCCGGCCGCGCGCGTGCTGCAGAGATCGACCTTCGAATCAAGAAACTAAGCGTCCAGACCGAAGAGGTCAGGGGAGTAGAAGAACAGATCAAGGCGTTGGAACGCGAACGCGACGCCATGTATCTGAACAACGACCGTCGCAATGCCGGGACGCTGGGAATCAACAGCGACACCGAGGCCCGCGGACGCAACGCCGATGCCATCGCGCGCCAGACCGCAGAACTCGAACGTCAGGCCAACAACGATTTCAAGTATTCCAAGACGCAATCGGGCTTCGGCAACGATCAGAAGGCCGGCACCAGCAAGGAGACCTTTACCGACTCGTTCGGTGTCGTGCGCAATCGCAGCGACGGTGCGCCTGTGGGGACGTTCACCAACACGGTGCCAATCGATCAGGCAACCGCACTCGCCGAGAAACAGAAGCGCGGCTACATCACGGCCGACGACAAGGATCTGGCAGAGGCCGGCTTGGTGCAAGCTCGTACTGCGCTGCTCTATGTCCAGAACCAGGCAAAGAACTCCCCCGGCGCTATCGACACCCGTGCGCTTCAGGATGCGCAGGCGCTGTACAACGCGGCGCAGTCCGCCATGACCAAGGTTCAGGGGTTGCTGCAGTCGTTTGCACCGGCTACCAAAACGGCGGCCACATCCACGTCGGCCGCGTCTTCTTCGACAGTGACTCTCAAGATTCAGTCGGACAACTCCCCCACTGAAACGGTCTCCGTCACCGATCAGCAGCAAGCCGACGCGCTGCTTCGCGCCCTCAAGAACGCCGGTTTGACTGCCTCCAGATGACTGCCATTCCATCCCGGTGCACATACGCCGAGCCGCGGGCGGGACCTACGACCGCGCATCCACATATCGCCTGAGCACAACTTCCCAATTTCCAAAGGACCATTCATGACGACCAGACCCGCCACCATCGCCGACATCGAAGCCGAGTTGGCCCCCCTGCAAGCCGAATACGATCGGATCGATATCGAGGCAATGACTTATTTGCGCGACGAGACTAAGGCTATCGCTGCCGCGTATCAGCAACCCTGCTACAAAGATGGAGTTCTATCGGACGGGATGGCAGAGTCGATCGCAGCCAGTGCCGCCGCGAATGCGTTGGAAGTCGCGGAGATTCGCGCGCGCAATCTGGAAGATCTGATGCTGCCGTTCAAGCGTTTGATTTCCGCTCCCGCGCGATTGGATCATGCAAAGTCAGAGGCCGATACGGCAGCGAAGCACATTGCCGCATCAGGCGACGCTGTCAAAGTGGCCCAAGGCACCGTGGACCGCCTGCAAGCCCTGTTGGGCGATGCCAACGCTACCTATGACGCAGCACGCGCCGATGGTGCCCGCGATCTTCTGGCGCGTATCAAGGCCGGCGGCACTGCGCCGACAGCCACCGTCAACCGCGATCAGGTCGAGGCGCTGGAGGCCGCCTTGTCGATGGCTCGGGGCGAGCTCGACGAGGCCACAGCGGCGCACAGCTTGGTCGAGCAGGAGCATCAGAAGGCTCAGGATGATCTGCGAAGCGCGCAGCGCGACGTATCCCGCCTGGAATGGGAACTCGCCTTACGCGACTTCGCCCCGGTAGTAGCTACCTATCGGCGCATGGTCGACCGCAACTACTTGCCCGGGGAAGACTTGCGCCGGCATGTGTCACGTGTCGAAGCTGCCGCAGCCCTGCAAGGCAAGGGGGCGTAATGACTAAGACGACACGCGCCCCCGGCCGCCCACCCAAGGCCGAGAACATCGCCGCGCGCGCCGCCAAGCTGGCCGTTCAGCAGCAGATGGCCCTACCCGGCATGCCTGCGCCGTCCCGCCGGGTCGCCATGCGCTACGACGCCGCCGGCATGGGCCGGCGCATGGCAGGTTGGGTGCCTACGTCCAGCGGCCCCAATCGTGCGATCGAGGGAATCGAGCGCATCCGCAACCGTGCGCGTGACGTGTCGCGCAACGACTGGGCCGGCAAATCCGCGGTGCAGAAGTGGGCAACGAACCTGATCGGCATCGGCATTACGCCACGGTTCAAGCGCATCGTGTCCAAGGCCCGTAAGCAGCAGGTTACGGACCTGTGGAACGATTTCGTCAAGGCGGCCGACTCGAACGGCGTGCAGAACCTGTACGGGTTGCAGACGCTGGTGGTGAAAGCCTGGCTCGATGGTGGCGAGTGCTTCGCGCGCCGTCGCTTGCGCTCCCTCAAGGAGGGTTTGCCGGTTCCCATGCAGATCCAGGTCTTGGAATCCGACATGGTGCCCATGCTCGACGCGGACACGTATCCCGGCTTGCCGCAGGGCAACCGCATTCGCAGCGGCATCGAGCTCGACAAGCGCGACCAGCGTGTCGCGTACTGGTTTTACAAGCATCATCCCGGCGACAACATCGGCCCGCTGTACGAGCCCAGTGCGTCGGAACTCGTGCGCGTGCTGGCTGACGACGTGGCGCACGTGTTCGAACCCGAGCGGCCTGGACAGTTGCGCGGTGTGTCGATGCTGGCGACGATCTTGCCGCATCTGCGCAATGTTGGGGATTA
Source organism: Pseudorhodoferax sp. (assembly GCA_965279475.1). Lineage (GTDB taxonomy): Bacteria > Pseudomonadota > Gammaproteobacteria > Burkholderiales > Burkholderiaceae_C > Pseudorhodoferax. Next base: position 2,569,668 of record CBDIIA010000003.1, on the reverse strand, counting down.
CAGTGACGCGGTGCTGGAGCGGCAGAAGCTGGCCAACCTGTTCGTGGGCTTCATCTCTCGCGCGCTGCCGAAACTGGGTGTCGACGACGAGAACTACGACGAGTTCACCAACCAAGCGATCGAGGGTGACCCGAGCAGACCGCTTCTGGGCCTGCGGCCCGGGATCATGCAGGAGCTCGACGACGGACAGACGGTCAACTGGTCGAACCCGCCCGAAGCCGGCACGACGTACAGCGACTACATGCGCACCCAGCACTTGGGCACGTCCGCGGGCATGGGCATCCCATACGAACTGTTCAGCGGTGACATCCTGAACATCAGTGACCGCACGCTGCGCGTGATGATCACAGAATTCCGCCGGCTGGCCGCGCAGCGGCAGTGGCAGGTGGTGATCCCCATGTTCTGCGACAAGGTGTCCACCTGGTTTGCAGAAGCCGGGGTGCTGTGCGGGAAGATCTCAATGGCGGAATTCGACGACGTGCGCCGGGTCGAGCATGCGCCGCACGGCTGGGCGCACATCCATCCTGTTCAGGATCCGCAAGGCAAGTTGCTGGAGATCTCGGGAGGTCTTCGCAGCCGCAGCAGCGTGATTGGTGAACGTGGCGACGACCCCGATATGGTCGACGACGAGCGCGCGGCCGACGATGCGCGCGAGCAGGGACTTGAAATCGGGCCGTACAGCGAAGCCGCAGCGATGGCCGCCGCGCCCGCTAGTGGTGACCCCAACGCTGAAGACCCTGCCGATAGCCAACAAGAGAAGAAGGACAAGGCCGAGATGCGTGCTGCCGAGTTGGCGGCACTTGAGGCGCAGCGCCAGGTTTACGTGGCCGAGGAAGCGCGTCTGCGACGTTTGGCGCCCGGTGCAGATGAAACCCGACGGCTGGAGTTGCGGCTGTTGGAACGCACCGTAGACCTTCTCAGCGTCGAGCCGGTCGGCGGCAAACACTAGTTCACGTTCATTTTTCAAGGCTCGTCATGGAAAACAAAGATGCTGTGTTGCACGCGCTGATTGCAAAGCGCATAGACCAACTGCGTATCGCGCAGGACAACATGCATGCGGCTCAGGAGGAACTGCGAATTTCGCAGGAAGCTCTGAACCGCGAGCAAGGCCCGAAGGGCGAAGATGGCGTTGATGGCAAGGACGGGAAAGATGGTGAAGACGGCGCGCCCGGTAAGCCGCCTGCCCACAAGTGGGACGGCACCAAGTTGGCCCTTGAGAAGCCCGATGGCAAGTGGGGCAAGGCAGTTGACTTGCAGGGGCCGCCCGGTGGTGTTGCCGTGGTCACTCGGGAAGTCGAGAAAGCGCCATCGTTCAGCTACATGCCGGCGGGTTGGTGAGGAGCGATCGAAGCCGGCATTGCGTGCGCCGTCCGTAGTGGACAGAATGGACCGGCAAAGGGGGGACAAAAAATGCCACCGATGCCCGTTCTAAAGATTCTCTCGGACTGGCTGCGCTCACATGGCCGGGCACAGCCCGAGGTTGACCGCTACGCGCTACGGTACGCCCGCCTGCGTCATCTCGACCCGACACCCTGTCCAGTGTGCTGCCTGGAGGCACCCAAGGATGAGACCGAACAGCCGCTGATGTTGCTGGAGCGGCATGGCAACGAGGTTCCGCTGTTCTGCCCGCGGTGTCGGACCATGTTCAAGATTCCGGTTGAGTACGTGCCGATTGCCTGATGCGCAGCGTACGCGCGCGGCGTGAGGAGATCGAGGAGTCGGAGCAGGTGGTGTACCCACAACAGCTGGGCGCATGGCGGCTGAGCCACACAGGCGCGTCGAAGATCAACCTCTTCGATACCGCGCCGGCCGTCAGTCTGGTCCAGCCCAAGGCGCGACCAATCAGCCCTCGCGGAAGGCGGTTGCCTCAACCCCGTGTCTGCCCCGACTTGGTAGACGCCGCGGGCTTCACCAGCCGCGCAATCTCACCACCGCACGCGCTGAAGTTGCTGGCGTATTCCTCGGGGCTGTCGAACAGCACCTGGGCTTGCATCAGGCGGTCGAGTTCCTGTTTTGCGTAGACCAGGATGCGCGCGCTGCTGCCGCCCGAGGCCCAGGGATAGTCCAGCTCGCGGAACTGGCGCGCGATGTCGCGGTGAATGCGCACATGCGTCTGCTCGTGTTTCATCACGTGCGCATAGGCACAGCTGCCCGGCGGGATCTCGCTGGCCACGCGCAGCACCGGTTTGATGTAATCCAGCCGCACGACGACGCCCTGGCAACTGGTCTGCGGCATCACGGCCAGCTTGGTCTCGACAACGACGTGGCCGAGTTGCGTACCGCTGCGGCCGGCGCCCGCGCCGATCTTCGTCAGTTCGGCGGCCGGCTTGGCGTTGTCCACTTCCGGGTCGGCAAACCAAGCCGCAATGAAACGCACCGCCTTGTCGCAGGACGTCAGGTTGGCGGACTGCGCCTGGAAGCAGGCGCATGCCAGCATCAGAGCGAGCAGGCTTTTCATCGTAACCTTCTGGTTATCGGCAAGACGCGCTCATCCTGAAGCGGTGGCCGCAAGGCGGCTGGGTGACCACCTGTCGAAAACCGTTACATGACAGCGCTGTTTTCGATCTAAGCCGTTGATTTATATGAGTGGCCTCTTTCTTGCTGATAACTCCTGAACCTTACGACAGGAGTCCTCATGTTGAAAAAATCGATAGTTGCCGCTGTTCTTGCAATTGCCGGGAACTTTGCTTTGGCAACGCCGGTATCGTTTGATGTAGTGCTGACTGGTAGCACCAACGTAACCGGCACGTTCTCGATCGACAGCAGTCTGATTGCACCCAACGCCTTTGTGCACGTCGGAGACTTCCTTTCTTTTGACTTGACCGTCGATTCGTTCCATTACACGTTGGCAAATTCCTATTCGCCAACTACCGAAGGTTTGCTATTTGATGCTTCGGCAAACGCATTTCGGTTTGAAGATACGACGGGCTCGTTTGTTGAGTTTTGCCAACCCGGGTGCGGTACGCTTTTCAGGTTTGCTGACGGAACAATGAACTGGAGCAACGGGTTACTCGGTAGCCAGTCGCCCGCCTCATCGGGTACCTACACTGTCAGTCTCTCATCGGAAGTTCCAGAACCCGGCTCCCTCGCCCTCCTGGGCCTCGGTCTTGCCGGCCTCGCTGCCGTCCGCAAGCGCAAGCAAGCCTGACCCTTCGCATTGATTGCGCGCAGACCCGGCTCCGGCCGGGTTTTGTGTTTCCGGGCCTGCCTAACGGTTCCTGCTGAACGGCATGCCTTTTTTCTAAGGCATCGAGAATTCCCGGAACCTGCAAAGCGCTGTTGTGCGTTGCGTTTTCGATCTGGAGAACCGACCGGCAACCCGTCGGGCGGCGCAGGGATCAGGGGCCGGGGGTGTTATGTGTGGCGCGAGGCGCAGCAGTTTGCACGGTGGTAAAGACTGCATTTATTTCCGCGCGAACCCAATGCCGGCGCGATTTTCCAGAGTTTTTGCAGAAACTCGTGGGAATTTCCGCCATAAATCGGAGGCCCCTTTTCCCCAACATGGGCGACATCTAATCTTCCGTTGCGCGGTTCGCATGCGGGGCCGGGTAGAGTGCCGTGCAGGAGGAGGCAACATGAAGTCGCTGTGGGTGGTGCTGGCCCTAGTCGTCGTGGCTGTTCTCGTGCTGGGCGTGTTGAAAGCCAAGCTCGATGGCGGGCCGCAGGAGGCGGTCAGGAAGAAAGATCCATTGACCGCCAACGAGCAAGCCATGTTCAACCGTTTGAAGGGCGCGCTGCCTCAATACACGGTGCTGGCGCAGGTGAGCTTCGGTGCGCTGCTGGCGGCAAGGTCGACCGCCACTCGAAACACGTTTGACCGGAAGATCGCCGACTTCGTCGTGTGCGATCCGGCGTTTCAGGTTCTGGCGGTGATCGAACTCGATGACAGCAGCCACAAGAACCGCCGCGAGAGGGATGCCAAGCGAGATGCGATGCTGACGGAGGCGGGGTATCGGGTGGTGCGGTATGCGCGCATTCCTGACATTGATCGCGTGCAGGCTGACTTTGCGGCAGGCATGTAGAGGTGGACCCCATGCGGCAACTCATCATGATCGGAGTACTTGTTGGCAGCACTCTTGCGCACGCTCAGAAGCCTGTCTATCAATGCAGCGGCGTCTACACGGACAAGCCATGCAAGGGCGGCCGAGAGGTCGACATTGCGCCGACTCGCGGCGCGCACTCGATGTCAGGAACAAGGCGCGAAAGCAGTGAAGCAGTTGTGGAGCGCGTCACGCGCGATATGGACAAGGCCCAGGCGCAAGGATTCAAGGAAGGCAGCGAATTTATGCGCTGCGATGAGCTACGGCGGCGGCGCGAGGCAATAGACACGTTGGGCCAGCCGGACTTTTTGAAGGACGAGCGGTTCAAGATCAGGGAAGAGCAGTTCAAGCTGAACTGCAGGCGAAACTGACCTTGCATCGCGTTCCTACACAATATTTGCGTTGACCAGAACTTGACCAGCGGGTATGAAGAGGGTATCAGGTCAAAACATACAAGACCGAAAGAAGATGATGGAGGGGGAACATCGTGGTAGTCCGACTTGCAATCGTTGCCGCCTGTGCGCTCTTTGCCGTTGAGGCGTGGGCAATCAACAAGTGCATTGGTCCTGATGGCAAAGCCGTGTTCCAGGATCGCCCGTGCGAGGGGAAGGGCGAGAAGATCGACGTGCGGCCTGCATCAGGCGCCTCGCCGGTGGCCAAGGTTGGCGCCGATGGCAAACGCCCAATGACTGAAGCAGAACGCCTGGAGGCGCTCACTGCGGAGAGTCAGAAGGACCGCCGACGGTGGGATCTGCGTGAGCAGATGATTCCGGTAGCTTTGCGCGACATTGCCACGCACAAGCAGCAGTGTCAGGAAACCCAGCAACGCCTAGCTGACGGTCAGTACCAGTACCGGCAAAACCTGTATGGCAAGACGCATGCAGCGCAGATTGCCAGCGAGATGGCGGCGAATGCGGCCACGTGCGAAACCAAGAGTCGGGAGTTAAAAGAAAACCTTGACTCGCTGCAGGCAGAGTGCAAGGCAATCGGGTGCGTGAAGCAATAGGCGCTATGGCGGAATCACATGGGCATCATTTTCTCTCGCAATGTTACCTAAAGCGATTCAGCTTTAATGGTAGCAAGAACTCTAAGTTCTCCGTGTTTGATGTGCAGAACGGGCGCTGGTTCGAAACTGCACCCTCAAACGTCGCAAAGAAACGCGACTTCAATTTTATTGAGGGATATCCCACTGACACTCTAGAAAACGCTCTTTCTGGCTTCGAGACGAAAGCAGACAAGGCGTTGAACATTGTCGAGAGTTCACGATCAATAAATAGCACTCGTGATTGGACTTACGTTCTAAATCTCATCACGCTATTTGCGATCAGAAACCCAAGATCGAGAGACGGTCTTATTGAGTTTCGAGATCGGGTAGCGATACTGACCATGGAAATGGCTCTGGAAACACCTAAGCGGTGGGAGGATCTGATCGCCGAGGCAAAAGCAGCAGGGGCAGTTCGCGTGGACGCGAATGTGACGTACGACGATGCAAAGGACTTCATCGACAATCGCCGTTTCACGCTAAGCCATTCAAACGCGCTCAACGTTGGCGCTGAGTTCAACGCGTTTGACCATGTTCTGCAATTAATGGGGGCTCGGAAATGGTGGCTCTACGTGGCACCGCAACCATCGACGGGCTTTGTTTGCAGTGACCACCCCGTGACGTTGATGCACACGAATGGGGATCCTCCGACACTTGCTAGACCGGTTGGCTACGGCTTGATCGACACGGCAGTTTTTGTCCCTCTGACCAGGTCACTCGCTCTTTATGGCACGTTCGAGCAGGAAGGGCACGGCCAAGTGATTCCGCTGACCGAACGGCAAGTTGCAGCTTTTAATGGTCTGACTTTGCATCTCGCGCAACGCCAGATTTATGCCGCTGACAAACGGTTTTCGGTACAGTTGGAGGTCGGTGGAGCAGTCATTCGCGGGGATGAAATTCTAGGTAGTAAAGCTTACCTAGACATTAGCGAGAGGCACAGAAGGGCAACGGCGATCTGACCGCCCGTATAACGGCCACCCGAAACACGTTCGATCGCAAGATCGCCGACTTCGTCGTGTGCGACCGGGCATTTCAGGTTCTGGCCGTCGTTGAATTGGACGACAGCAGCCACAAGGGCCGCGCGGACCGGGACGCGAAGCGTGATGCGATGCTGACCGAGGCGGGCTACCGCGTGCTGCGGTATGCCCGGATTCCGGATATCGACCGGGTGCATTTGGACTTTGAGGTGCCGCTTGCGGGCCGGCGCGTGTCAAGATAGTTGTCGCCTAAATCATGCTGCCAAGGGCTGTTTATGTGGCCGGTCCACGTCAGCGGCGACCACGCTGTCGCGCTCCGGATTCAGAGTCACCGCCCCCACAGGCGTCCAGTTGCGCGTGCTGCGCGCCCAGCGTGCAGGATTGCGCTCACGCGCCTGGGTGTAGAGGGCGTGGCGGTCTTGCAGGATCGCCGCATCAAGGCCGGCATGGCGCTGCGCAGGCGTGACGTAGCGAATGCCGCTGTGACGATGTTCGACGTTGTACCAACGCACGAATGCAGCAGCCCACACACGTGCGGCGTTCAGATCGTCAAAGCCTTTGGCCGGGAACTCAGGGCGGACTTGGCGGTACGGAACAGCGACTCGGCATAAGCGTTGTCGTCGCTCACGCGCGGCCTGGAGTACGACGGCTTCACACCCAGCCAGTGCAGCATGGCCAGCACGGTGGTGGCCTTCAACGTAGCGCCGTTGTCGCCATGCAGCACGGGCTTGTGCTCCAGTGCAGCGATGCCTTCAGCCAGTGCAGTACGGCGCACCAGGTGCGCGGCATGGTCGGCCTCGTCTGTGGCGTGCACCTCCCAGCCCACGATCTTGCGGCTGTACACGTCCAGGATCATGTACAGGCAGAACCACCGGCCCACCACCGTGGCGGGCAGGTACGTCATGTCCCAGCACCAGACCTGGCGCGGCGCCGTGGCGATGTGCGTGCTCGGCGTGCGGCTGGCCTGTGCGGGTCTGGCACGACCACGGTGTGCGGCCTGCCCGTGTGCACGCAGCACACGGGCAAAGCTGGACTCGCTGGCGATGTAGGTGCCCTCGTCGGCCAGCATGGGCACGATGCGCGCAGGCGGCACGTCGGCAAAGCGCGGCTCGTTGGCCACCCGCAGCACCTGGGCGCGCTCCGCAGCGCTCAGGGCATGCGCGGGCACAGGCCGCACCGCTTGAGGCCTGCCGTCGCCCGCCAGCAAGCCTTGGCTTGTCTGCCAGCGCTGCAAGGTGCGCACCGTGATGCCGGCGGTCTCGCAGGCTGGCCGCAGCCGCGCCCCTGCATGCCGTGCGATCTGGATGTCTCGGGCCAGGGTCTGGCGATCTTCGAGGCCGATCATTCGTCCTCGCCCCTGCGGAAGATCGCCTCGACTTTTTTTGACAGCACCAGCAGTGCTGCTGTCTCGGCCAAGGCTTTCTCCTTGCGGCGCAGTTCGCGCTCGAGCTCCTTGATGCGTCGCCGGTCCTCCTTGGTGGCTTGCGGGCTGGCGCGTGCCTCTTCGGGCTCGGCCAGTGCCTGTGTGGCTGCCAGCCGCCATGCGCCCAGCTCTTGCGGGTACACGCCATGGGCGCGGCACCAGGCACTCTTGCCGGCTTCGTCCATTGCCGATGTGGTCAGCACTGCATCGAACCGGGCCGCCGCTGTCCAGGCCCGCCCGCGGGCGGGCCTGGACAGCGCATCACTGCGCCAGCGCTCCAGGGTGTCCGCTCCAACTCCAATCTCACGTGCCACGACTTCCACTGCCGCGCTCTCCGGTGGCAACAACCTCGCCACCGCTCTGTCCTTGAATGCTTGTCCGTATCTTGCCAATTCGTTCTTCCATCATCGCCCCCTGTTCATCGGTTCTATCGGGGCGACAACTATTCTGACGCGGGGGGGGGGGGGCGGTACACAGGGGAGTCGAGGATGAGGCATACCGAACAACAGCCCTTTTTAAGGAAAACATGAAGACCATCGTTATTGTTGCTTGTGCATTGTTGGCAAGCTGCGCTCCCATGGGGCCGGTCCCGGTGCAGTCGCCTTTTATCGCTGCAGACTATGACTATCACCGGGCCATCGGTCCAACCACTGTCACGGGCCAAGCATTCCTAAGGCAACGCGGGGGCGGCCTTGTAACTTGCGCCGGCACGACCGTTGGGCTGTTTCCTGCATCCGCGTATTTCCGAGAGATAACTCAGATCATTGCTTCTGGTCGGACGCCAACCGCTGTGCCTTCATCGGCCATGGGAACGAAGCCAGGATCGCCAGTCAGGACCGCCATTTGCGATGCCCAAGGAAACTTCACTTTGGAGGGAGTGCCGCCGGGACGATGGTTGCTAGCTGCTGGAGTGAATTGGGCGGTAGGAGATAAGGCGCAGGGCGGATATGTGCGTAGGGAAATCGAAGTAGTGGAAGGCGGAGCCAATCGGTTCATCCTTTCCGATGGTGACCGGCTTTGAGCGCATCATGAAAACCATTGGTGTGCCCCAGTTAAGCGGCGGCGCGGGCAGGTCCATCGCCCACTGCGCCATGGTCAACGCTGCGCCCTCGCGGTTCCTACAAGCCAGAATGTTTCGACGCCGGGCGGCGCCGCACCGATGATGACAGCCGCGTATGGCGCATGCGACAGGAGCGCAGGACGCCGAACTACACGACGAAGTGGGAGGCTATGCCGGTAGTGAGGGGCGTAGGCTAGGTATCCTTCTCTGGCTCAAAACCGCGAATCAAGCCCCGGGTGAGGCGTTGGCCAGGAGTTGATCACGAAGCGCGCGTAGCGTGGGCGTTGCAGCGGGCGTTTCCTCGGCATCCGAAAATGGGGCTCGACCACATCTAAACAGCTCATAGACGTTACATAGCTGAGTCGTCAGCGCATGAAAGTCGCAGTGAATAGCAGCCAGCTCGCGAAGGCAGATTGATCCATCCGGCGGTTTTTCACCATCGGCATGAATCAATTCCCCGTTCGCACCGTGGAGCGGAACGATTGCCCAACGGCGCCCTGGAGTGTTGTTTACGTAGAGCTTGTGCCAACCATGCGCAATCCTGTTTCGCTTTGTCGACATAGATGCAGTCTTCTCTCTTACCCGATGCCAACGAGCCAAGTGCGGCGAATTCTTGAACACGTTGCAGACCAGGCTATTGCACATCGACAACTTGGAACGGAAATTCTCGACCGAATGGTATGAGACAGCTAAAGCCTGCTGTTGTTGAAACGGCATGCAGCCAAGAACGATCTGAAGTAGCTGGCCCTCAACGTATCCCCACTGCGCGATTGCTTCGCCTAGCTCGTGATGAAAAGCCGCAATTTCCTGATTTATTTGCATGTCACTACCATTCGGGTTATTCGGTTTCAACAAGGTCAATCATGACAAATCATTCTTCTTCTGAAATAGCGCAGGCTTGTGCTGACGCGACCGTATCAGCACGTGTCCGAATGGATCTTGCAATGCTTCATTTCCTTGCTGCGTGCAGATTTGCGGGTCGTGCGTGCATAGTTGAGAAAGATAACATCGGGCAACCACTAGGAGCGTTCTGGGACGAGATTTTTCAGAATTGTCTAGGATTAGTGTCATCGACAGCCGCAGCGATCGAATGTCACGCAAACGAACTTCTGTTCGAAAATGCCGCGCTCTCTCCGCCATTGAACGGAGCCACCCTTTCAGTTCTTGCTGACGCGTTGGATCGGGAGACGGCGCTAAAAAAATTCAGTGCGATTCTTGCAGTGAAATCCGGGCAAAAACTGGACAAGGGAAATGCGGCCGTGCAAAACATTGCAGCCTTGATTTCCCTTCGAAATGCTGTTCTTCATTACCGACCGGAGTGGTTTGAACAACAGAACAGACATCAGGACGTGTCGGCCCAACTGGCCCACAAGTTCGTACCCTCAGCACTGTTTGGTAATGAGCCGTTGTTCCCTAGACGCTGGGCGTCTGCAGGGTGCGCGACTTGGGCCATCCAATCAGTAGTTCGCTTTTTTGACTACTTTCACGGTATTGCGGGAATGGACAGCCCCATGGCTGGGCAAAAGCAAAATATCGAGAGGCTATTCCCCGACGCTTTCAAATAGCGTTCGGACAACTCCATATGCCTGTTCAAATTGCGACGATTGGCGCCAAGCAAGGCCACTGCAATATCTGTGGTACGTTTGGTGAATTAACGGAAGATCATGTCCCGCCGAAATCGTGTGTTCGCGTGGGACAGACCGAACTGCAGCACATTTCCGGATTGCTTGGTACGGTGAAGGAGCCGCGGGGCAAAATCCGCTCGGCAAACGGGGTAAAGTTTTTGACGCTTTGTGCGCGTTGCAACAACACATTGTTGGGTGGAAAGTACGATCCGGCGTTTGCTGAATTCGTTAATGAATTTGCTACTCGTTTGCAGGCACAGAGAGCCTCGGGCTACATCCCAGATCGATTGATCATTGAGGCACAGCCTCAAGCAGTAATGCGATCCGTTGTTGGCCACATATTCGCAAATGGGTTGGACGGGTATCAAAAGGGACCGCAGACTGAACCAATCCGCGACTACCTTTTGGACGAGAGTTTGCCCTTGCCTCATGGCTTACACATCTATTATTGGGCTTATCCCGACAACAACCAAGTGTTGGTGAAAGGCGCGGGTCGTGGCAAGCTCACGGCCGAGGGCTTGGAGCCGTTTACGTTCTCATTGATGAAGTTCTACCCATTTGCCTTCATGGTGATCGTGGGTGGACCACCCCACGGGACCGAGTATCCAATGATGCAAATGGAACCATGGCGAAACGTTCCCTACAGCCGTCGAGCCGCACTTCCGGTGATGCTGGCGCCCATCCCGCCGATTCGTTGGCCCGAGGCGCCGGTAGATGACTGGGTTCTGCTCTATGGACAGGATGCCATTCATGCCCAAGCGCGAAAGGGTAAAGATCGGGCATGAAGTGAATTAGGTCCCAAAACAGATGCGCTACGGCAGCCCTGAACTTCTCGCCTTTGTGCAGGCTTGCGTTACAGTTGCGGCTCGTTTGCTGCTCGCGTCGCCTTCACACGGCAGGGGTCGGAGGTTCGAAGCCTCCACCGCCCACCAGGTTGATGCTGGTAGATCAAGGACTTAGCAGAAGTGCTAAGTCCTTTTTCTTTTCCCGAACGAAGGTTTGAGCGGTCTGGAACGACCATCAACTGCCGATCGCTGCCGTGGTGGCCATCATTGCGTCAGATGACGCTGCGCAGGCGCAAAGAAAGGCCGATATGGCGATGGATGTTGCAAACCTGAAGGTCTGCCAGGCGGACTACACCGATCCCGTACATGCCGCGGCGCTGGTCGGTCTGCTCGATGCCTATGCGCGCGATCCCGCTGGCGGCGGGCATCCGCTCGGCAACCACGCACGCCAGCACCTGCCGGCCGCGTTGGCGGCACGCCCGCAGGCTTTCAGTGTGCTGGCCTTTGCCGGCATGGAACCCGTGGGGCTGGTCAACTGCTTCGAGGGCTTCTCGACCTTCGCTTGCCGCCCGCTGGTCAACGTCCACGACGTGGTCGTCTTGCCCGCCAGCCGCGGCGCCGGGGTGGCAGGGCGCATGCTTGCCCTGGTGGAAGAGCTGGCACGCCGGCGGGGCGCCTGCAAACTCACCCTCGAAGTGCTCGAAGGCAACGGCGTGGCGGCCAGGCTGTATGGGCGGCTGGGCTTTGCCGGCTACCAACTGGATCCGGCGATGGGGCAGGCGCGGTTCCTGCAGAAGTGGCTGACCTGACCCGGGCGGTCAAGCGGCTGAAAAATGCACTGGCTCGGCGGCGGAATTTGTCCTACAGTGGGTCATGGACGCGCGCCGCATCTTCAACCAGGGCTGGTTCCGCATCGCCGGGGCGGCGGTCTGCTGGGCCGTCGGCGCGGTCGGTGCCGGCGCGCAGACCGCTGCCGATCCGGTCGGCGGCTTCAAGCTCACGGCCGGGCTCTACCAGTTTGCACGTGGCGGTGGTATGCCCGGAGGGCCGGGGGTGGATGTCAATCTGCGCGACAGCGCATCCTTCGGCAATGTCTGGCTGGGCCAGTTCCGCGCCTCGGTGGTCGATGTGCGCCAGACGCGCGCGGGGTGGGACAACAGCTACACCATTGCGGGTTCGTCGTGGCGTATCCTGCCGTCGCTGCAGGTGGCTTCGGGCGGCTTCTGGGGCGGGAGTTTCGGGGTCGAGACCGGTGACAGCTGGTTTGCCGGTGTCGGGCTCGGGCGCACCAATCTGCGCAACTACGCCAATCTGAATTTCGACCCCAACGACGCCTGGATGCTCAGTGGCGGCTACCGCTGGAGCAGCAACCATTCGCTGTCGCTGCAGGTGGTGCGCGACAACCGGCTCAATCCCGACCAGCAGCACGTGCACCTGGTCTACCGGACGTCGCTCGAAGGGGACCAGCGCCTCACCGTGGACCTGCTGTCGAAGTCGGGGCTGGTCGACGGGGTGCCGATCCAGCGGCTGGGCTTGTCGGTCGGCTACGACTGGCCGCGCTACTTCGTGCGTTTCGCGTACGACCCCAAGGTCAATTTCACGCCGCAGGACATGTGGCGGCTGTCCACCGGCGTGCGTTTCTGACGCGGGGAAAGCGCCTCAGGTGTGGTCCTGCAGGTCGCGCATGAAAGCTTCGAACTGCGGCGGCGCCAATGGCCGGCTGAACAAAAAACCCTGCGCTTCGTCACAGCCCTGCTGCCGCAGGAACGCCAGCTGACCTTCGGTTTCGACGCCTTCGGCGATGGTCTGCAACCCCAGGCTGCTGGCCATGTGGATGATGGCGCCGACGATGGCCTTGTCATCCGGATCGTCGGTGATGTCGCGCACGAACGACTGGTCGATCTTGAGCTTGTAGACCTGGAAACGCTTGAGGTAGCTCAGTGACGAGTACCCCGTGCCGAAATCGTCGATCGACATGCGGATGCCGCGCGCGTGCAGATCGTCCATCACCGCGATCGCGCGCCGCGGGTCTTCCATCGCCGCGCCCTCGGTGAGCTCGAGTTCGAGGTAGCCCGCCGGCAGTCCGGCGTTGTCCAGCACCTCGCTGACCAGCTTGGGCAGGTTGAGGTGGCGAAACTGCATCGCCGACAGGTTCACGGCGACCGTGAACGGCGGCAGGCCGCTGTCGATCCAGGTCTTCAACTGCCGCACGGCCGAACGCAGCACCCATTCGCCGATCTCCGCCACCAGGCCACTGGCCTCGGCAACAGGGATGAATTCGACCGGCGAGATGTTGCCCAGCTCCGGGTGGCGCCAGCGCAGCAGGGCTTCGGCACCGGTGACGCGGCCAGTCTTGAGTTCCACCAGCGGCTGGTAGAACAGCAGCAGTTGCTCACGCTCCAGTGCGCGGCGCAGCGCGTTCTCCAGCAACAGGGCACGTGCCGCCTGGGCCTGCATCTCCTCGGTGAAGAAACAATAGTTGTTGCGGCCGTCGCGCTTGGCGCGGTACATCGCGGCATCGGCGCGCTGCGACAGCGTCTCGAAGTCGGTGCCGTCGATCGGGTACATCGCGATGCCGATGGACGGTGTCACGCTCAGCTCGTGGGCGTCGATCTCGAAGGGCGGGTTGGTGCTCGCAATCAGCTTCTGCGCCACGAAGGCCGCGCCGCCGGCATCGGTGTCCGGCAGTACCAGCATGAATTCGTCGCCGCCCAGGCGCGACACGGTGTCCTTCTCGCGCACGGACGCCTTCAGCCGCAGTGCCAGGGCGGCCAGCAGCGCATCGCCCACGCGGTGGCCGAGCGAATCGTTGACGTTCTTGAAGCGGTCCAGGTCCAGGAACATCACGGCCAGCGGCTTCTGGCTGGTCCGCGCGTCCGCAATGGCCTCGGCGGCGCTGGCCGCCAGCAGCGTGCGGTTCGGAAGGTTGGTCAATGGGTCGAAGTGCGCCAGTCGCTGGATGTGCTGCTCGGCCAGCTCGTGCTCGGCGATCTTCTCGTGCAGTTCGCCCACGGCGTGGCGCAACTCGCCGGTACGTTCGTCGACCAGGCGCTCCAGCTCGCGCCGCATCTCGACCAGGTCTTCCTCGGCCTTCTTGCGTGCGGAAATGTCGATCACGACCCAGATCGATCCCTGGTCCAGGTCGGCCGGATCGATGGCCTCGCTGCGCACATCGCACCACAAGATGGCGCCGTCCTTGCGGCGCAGCCGCATGTCGGCCTGGAATCCCTGGCCCTTGGTCAGCGTTGCGTAGCCGATGCTGCCGATGTGGTTCCAGCTCGCGTCGTCCAGATGCCACAGGCGGGACGACTGCCCATCCAGTTCTTCGACTGTGTAACCCAGCAGATCGGCAAAGCGGCGGTTGCAGTGCACCACGGAACGCGAGCGCAGCAGCACGATGCCGACCGGCGCGTGGTCGAGAAGCGTGTCCTGTGCGTGCAAGCTGACTTCAGCCATGGATGGCGCGGCGGATGCGGATGTTCGCGCGCTCAGTCTTCCAGTGCCTCGATGCTGACGATGACCAGCGACAGGTTGTCGCCGCCGCCACGCGCCCGCATGCGGGCTTTCTCGATCAGGAACTCGGTCGCTTCGCGCGGCGACAGCGCGGCCAGCATCGCACCCAGTTCATCGTCGTTGAAGTAGTGCCACACGCCGTCGCTGCAGGCGACGATGACGTCGCCCGGCTTGACCTGGGGAATCAGGTGTACGTCGACCGGCGGGTCGGCCTCGGTCCCCAGGCAGCCGAGCAGGATGTTGGAGTCCGGATGGTTGTTGGCCTGCTCTTCGCTGATCTCGCCACGGTCGACCAGCGTCTGCACATACGAGTGGTCGATGGTCCGGCGGACCATGCGGGCACGGTGGAAATGGTAGACGCGCGAATCGCCCGCATGGATCCAGTGGCAATCGCCATTGGGGTTGATCAGGAACGCTGCGATCGTGCTGTGCGGCTCCTGCTCCGAGGCGATGGCCGTCAGCTTGATGACCAGATGGGCTTCCTCGACGATGTTGTGCAGCATCGCGGCCGCGTCGTCGGTGTGAGGGTCGTAGCGCTCGAACAGCTGGCGCGCGGTGAGCATCACCTGGTCGGACGCCTTGCGTCCCCCGCTGCGGCCGCCCATGCCGTCGGCAACGATCCCGAGCACGCAGCCCGTCACCCTGGCGTGGCTCAGCAAAGCGACCTGGTCCTGCTGGTACTCGCGGTCACCCTTGTGAATGCCCGTCGACGCGGAGATCCGGAATCCTTTGCTCATCTTCGGTGCCTGCCGCTTTTGCGGCCCGCGGTGGTATTGGGAAGACGTATTATCAAGCGATCCGGACGCAATGGCGCGCGCGCCCGCCTTCCATCTTGAATTCCAACCTTCATTCTCCCGAACGGCAACTGATCGAGCTGCGCATCGAGCATGCCGACCTCGATGCGATGGTCGATCGCCTCGCGCACGAGACGCCGATGGACGAACTGATGGTGCAACGGCTGAAGAAACGTCGCCTGGCGCTGCGCGACCGTATTGCACGACTGGAGCTGGCGCTGAGCCCCAATGAGCCGGCATGAGCGCTGACCGGCCGCCTGAAGGTGCCTCGGTGACCGCTGAGCAGCTGCCCGCCGTCGCCCCGCCCGGCCACGACGACCTGGCCTTGCAGGCCCAGGTGCGCACCGCGTTCGCCGACGACGGCGTGCTGTCGCGTGCGGCCGATGCGTTCCGGCCACGCCAGGGCCAGCTCGACATGGCGCTCGCGGTGGCGCGCACGATCGAGCAGGGCGGCGCGCTGGTGGTGGAGGCCGGCACCGGCGTCGGCAAGACGTTCTCGTACCTGGTCCCGGCGCTGCTCAGCGGCGAGCGGGTCTTGATCTCCACCGCCACCAAGACCTTGCAGGACCAGCTGTTCGGCCGCGATCTGCCGCGCCTGGTCGCCGCCTTCGGGCTGCCGGTGCGCACCGCACTGCTCAAGGGCCGCGCCAGCTACCTGTGCCTGCACCGGATGCAGCAGGCGCGCCACGACGCGGCGCCGGGACGCCAGCATCTGCAATCGCTCGCCCGCATCGAGCGCTGGTCCCAGGTCACCCGCAGCGGCGACCTGGCTGAACTGGAAGGGCTGGACGAGCGCTCGCCGCTGATCGCCCTGGTCACGTCGACGCGGGAGAACTGCCTTGGCAGCCAGTGCCCGCAAGTTCGCGCCTGCCATGTGAACCTGGCGCGGCGCGAAGCCATGGCGGCCGATGTCGTGGTCGTCAACCACCACCTGTTCTTTGCCGACATGGCCGTGCGCGAGTCCGGCATGGCGGAGCTGTTGCCGACCGTGCGCGTCGTGGTGTTCGACGAAGCCCATCAGCTCAACGAAACCGGCGTGCAGTTTCTCGGCAACCAGTTCGGGACTGGGCAGATGCTTGACTGTGCGCGTGATCTGCTGGGCGCCGGCCTGCAGTTGGCGCGGGGCCTGGTCGATTGGCAGGGCCTGGCCTCGGCGCTCGAACGGGCGGCGGTGGAACTGCGGCTGGTGGTCGGCAAAACGGCGCCGGGCGCTCGGCTGCGTTGGCAAGGGATGGCGCCCAATGGTGTCGACGCGCAGGCCTGGGCGGATGCCATGCACGCGCTTGCCGACGTGCTGGGCCAGGTGCTGGCGGGCCTGGACACGGTGACCGAGCTGGCGCCCGACTTCGTGCGGCTGCACGAGCGCGCCACCGCCTTGGCCGAACGCTGCGCCCAGTTCTCGCGGCCTTGCGGGGACGATGCCGTGCGTTGGCTCGATGCCGGCGCGCAGCTGCGTTTGGTCGAGTCCCCGCTCGACATCTCCGAGGCGATGCACAGCCGTCTGTTGAACACCGCCGACGGCGAGCCGATGTCGCGGGCCTGGGTGTTCACGTCGGCCACCCTGGGCGACGACGCCCGTTTGCGCTGGTTCACCGAACCCTGCGGCCTGACGACGGCCGAGGTGTTGCGTGTCGGCAGCCCGTTCGACTACGCGACACAGGCCGCGCTCTACGTGCCGCGCGGTTTACCGAAGCCGGCTGACCCCGGCCACAGCGCGGCGGTGGCGGCGCTGGTGGGGGCCGCAACGCTGCGCATCGGCGGCCGCACTCTCGTGCTGACCACCACGCTGCGTGCACTGCGCGTGATCGGTGAGGCCTTGCAGGACCTGCTCGCCAGCGACGGCGGGATCGAGGTGCTGGTGCAGGGCCAGCAGCCCAAACGCCAGCTGATGGAACGCTTCCGCGAGGGAGGGGGGGAGAGCCACCGCGGTGCGGTGCTGGTGGCCTCGGCCTCGTTCTGGGAGGGCGTGGACATTCCTGGTGACGCCCTGCAACTGCTGGTGATCGACAAGCTCCCGTTTCCACCGCCCAACGATCCCCTGGTCGAGGCGCGCGCGCGGCGCATCGAGGCGCTGGAACGCAGCCCGTTCAACGACTATTTCATTCCGGAGGCCGCCGTCGCGTTGAAGCAGGGCGCCGGGCGCCTGATACGGCGTGAGTCCGACCGTGGTGTGCTGGTGGTCTGCGACACGCGCCTGGTCCAGATGGGTTATGGGCGCCGGCTGCGGGCGGCGCTGCCGCCGATGCGTCAGCTGGCCACGGACGAAGAGTTTGCGCAGGCGCTGGATGCGCTTGCCGCGCTCGACGCGCCTGGCGAGGTCACCAGACCTTCCACCACGGCGACTCTTTCGCCTTGAAGCCGCCGGTCACGTAGGCACTCTTCGGGAAGCTGGTTTCCAGCACGCGCCGCGCGTCGTCGCGCAACTGGGTCATGCCCAGCGCCTCGTACGACTTGAACACGATGTACAGCGCTTCTTCCAGCGCAGGCACGTCGCGGTAGTCGGCCAGCGCGATCTGTGCCCGGTTGATGGCCGCCACGTAGGCGCCGCGGCTGTAGTAGTAGCGCGCCACATGCACTTCGTATTGCGCCAGCGAGTTGACGATGTAGGTCATGCGCTGGCGCGCGTCCGGCGCATAACGCGATTCGGGAAAGCGGGTGACGAGTTCCTTGAAGGCCTCGAACGATTCCTTCGCCGCCTTCTGGTCGCGTTCGGACAAGTCCTGCTTGGTCACGAACGAGAACAGGCCGAGGTTATCGTTGAAATTGACCACGCCCTTCAGGTACAGCGCGTAGTCGAGCGCCGGGCTGGCCGGGTGCAGCTTGATGAAGCGGTCGAGCGTGGCGATGGACTGGGCCTGCTCGTTGGACCTGTGCTGCGCGTAGGCTTTCTCGAGCTGCGCCTGCTGCGCGAGTGGCGTGCCGGCGGCGCGCCCTTCGAGTTTTTCCAACAGCGGAATGGCTCTTTCGTAGCCACCCGCGTTCAGCTCGTCGCGGGCTTCGGAATAGATCCGGTTCGGGCTCCAGTCGGCCGTCTTGTCGGGTGCCGTCGACGAGCAGCCCAGCAATGCAAACGCCAGGCCTGCAGCCAGCAGACCGGGGACCATCGATAATTTGACGCGATGCACCACTGGCAACCTTCTTGAAACAAGCGGAACCGATTATATCGGCCGACCCCGAGGACGACGGCCTGGACGATGCCGCCATCGATGCGGCCGCCAGCGAGCTGCGCAGCCTCGTGGTCGCCGCATCGCTGCATGGCGTGCGGCTGGACCGGGCGCTGGTCCAGCTGGCGCCCGAGTTTTCGCGCAGCTACCTGCAGCAGCTGATCGAGGCCGACGCCGTCGAGGTGAACGGCGCATTGCGGCGCAAACCCGCCGCGCGCGTGCAGGCCGGCGACACGCTGCGCATCGAACTGCGGCCCACGTTGCAGAGCCAGGCCTTCCTGCCGCAGGCGATGCCGCTGCGCAGCGTCTACGAAGACGAATTCCTGCGCGTGATCGACAAGCCTGCGGGCCTGGTGGTGCACCCCGCGCCGGGCAACTGGAGCGGCACGTTGCTCAACGGCCTGCTGGCGCTCGACCCGGCCGCGGCGCTGCTGCCGCGGGCCGGCATCGTGCACCGGCTCGACAAGGACACCAGCGGCCTCATGGTGGTGGCGCGCACCCGTGCCACGATGGATGCGCTGGTGGCGCTGATCGCGCAGCGCGATGTGCACCGGCAGTACGTCGCGCTGGCGCACCGGCCCTGGACCGGCCCGCCGCGCCGCAGCGTCGATGCGGCGATCGGCAGGGATCCGCGCAACCGCCTGCGCATGGCGGTCGTGGACCTGGATCGCACCTCGGGCAAGGAGGCGCGCACCGACTTCGAACTGATGGCCAATGCGCGCGACGGCTGCTGGGTGCGCTGCGTGCTGCACACGGGGCGCACGCACCAGATCCGCGTGCATCTCGCGTCGCTGGGCCACCCTCTTGTCAGCGACGCGCTGTATGGTGGCGCGCCCGCCGCGGGCCTCTTGCGCCAGGCGCTGCACGCCTGCCGCCTGGAGTTCCGGCACCCGATGACCGGGGCGGCGCTGGCCTTGCAGTCACCGCTGCCGCAAGACCTTTCCGAGGTGCTTGCATCATGGGGCCTGCGTTACAATGAATGACCGCGTGTCCACGCTCGGCCTGTCGGCCCGACACACGGTCGCCTGAGGCGGCAGCCTGTGTTTGCCGGCTTGGCCCAACCAGGCGCACTTGAGCCCGCACCCGATGGTGCCTTTTCCCGGAACAGTACAACCCATGAATACGGCAGAGGCCAAGCGTGTCCTCGAAGCGGCGTTGATGTGCTCGCCCCAGCCCTTGCCCGTGCGCGATCTGCGGGTGTTGTTCCAGGACGCGCTGGGTGCCGACACGGTCAAGTCCCTGTTGGCCGAACTGCAGAACGACTGGGCACAGCGCGGTCTCGAACTGATCAGCGTGTCGTCGGGCTGGCGCTTCCAGAGCCGCCCGGACATGCGCGAATACCTCGACCGCCTGCATCCCGAGAAGCCGCCGCGCTACACCCGCGCGGCGCTGGAAACGCTGGCCATCATCGCGTACCGCCAGCCGGCGACGCGGGGCGACATGGAAGACATCCGCGGCGTCACGATCAACGCGCTGGTGTTGAAGCAACTGGAAGACCGTGGCTGGGTCGAGGTGATCGGCCACCGTGAAACCGTGGGCCGTCCCGCGCTGTTTGCCACCACACGCCAGTTCCTGGACGACCTCGGTCTGGAATCGCTCGATCAGCTGCCGGTGGCCGACGACGCCGCGCAGCGGGCCGAACTGCTGGCCTCGCTGGCCGGTGCGTCCGACCCGGCGCAGGCCGATCTGCCGATCGATGCCGAAGCGCCGGCTGCGGTGCTTGCAGCCGAGCCGCAGCCCGATCTCCCTGTTCCATCGGACCCCCTCACCGGCGGCGACCTCGCCCCGGAATCTCCCTCCCCCGACCCCGTCGACAGCGCCGCGCCTGGCGCCTCCGCGCACCACGAGCCCTTGCCATGAACGATACGCACGCCGATGACCCAGTTTCCGACGGAGTCGGCGCCGAGGCAGCCCCGCCCGACGCGGTCGGTCCTGCGGCTGCCGCAGCCGAACTGACGCCGGTGCAGGCGTCGCCGGCCGGCAACGAGAATGCAGACGACGGAGACATGGCGGTCCCGGTCGA
Source organism: Pseudorhodoferax sp. (assembly GCA_965279475.1). Lineage (GTDB taxonomy): Bacteria > Pseudomonadota > Gammaproteobacteria > Burkholderiales > Burkholderiaceae_C > Pseudorhodoferax. Next base: position 2,549,222 of record CBDIIA010000003.1, on the reverse strand, counting down.
GCTGTCTGCCGCGGCGGGCACGCCACCGCCCGATGCCGCGCGCCCGTCGGACCGTTTCGCCGACGTGATCTCCGGCCAGTTCGACGAGGACGAAGACACGCCCGATCTGGTGCCACCCAAACGTGTGCTGCAGCCGCAGCCCGAGACCCCCAAGCTGCACAAGATCCTGGCCCAGGCCGGGCTCGGCTCCCGCCTGGAGATGGAGCAGCTGATCATGGAGGGGCGCATCTCGGTCAACAACGAGCCCGCCCACATCGGCCAGCGCATCCAGTTCGGGGACCAGGTGAAGCTCAACGGCAAGCCGCTGCGCCTGCGCGTCGATCCGCCGCCGCCGCGGGTGATCGCCTACCACAAGCCCGTCGGCGAAGTGGTGACGAACGACGATCCGCAGAACCGGCCGACCGTGTTCCGCAAGCTGCCCAAGCTGTTCCAGGGCAAGTGGCAGTCGGTGGGCCGGCTCGACCTGAACACCGAGGGGCTGCTGCTGTTCACCAACTCGGGCGAACTCGCCAACCAGCTGATGCACCCCCGGTTCGGGCTGGAGCGCGAGTACGCGGTCCGCGTGCTGGGCGCCTTGAGCAACGACGAGAAACAGAAGCTGCTCGACGGTGTCCGGCTCGACGACGGCATGGCCCAGTTCGGCTCGATCGAAGACGGCGGCGGCGAAGGCTCCAACTGCTGGTACAAGGTGACGATTTCTGAGGGCCGCAACCGCGAAGTGCGTCGCATGCTGGAGGCGGTCGGCCACGCGGTCAGCCGACTGATCCGGATCCGCTACGGCGCCATGCTGCTGCCGCGCGGGTTGAAGCGCGGCGCCTCGCTCGAACTCGACGACCGCGACATCCAGGCCTTGATGCGCGCTGCCGGCTCTGCCGACCGTGCAGGTCGGCCCGAGCGCGCGCCGAACCGCGAGGCCGGTGACGGTCGGCCCCAACGCAACGGGCCGGCGCGCGGCGGCCGGGACAAGCCGCGCGGCGGACGCAACGGGCGCGGTGCCGGCGCGGGGCAGCCCGCAGGCGGCGGGCAGGGTGGTGGGCCGCGGCGCGACGCCGGCCGGGGCGAACCGCCGATCCCCAACCCGTTGAACACCAGCACGCCGACCGGCGGCGGGCAGCGCCGCAACGACCGCGGCGGCGACCGTGCTGCCGGCGGCAACGCGCAGCCCGATCCGATGAAGACCGCGTTCGGCTACATCGGTGCGGACAGTTTCACGCGCCAGCGGCAGGGCCAGGGCCAGCAACGCCGTGGCGGCGGTGGTGGAAATGGCGGCGGGGGCGGAGGTGGTGGGGGTGGTGGACAGCGCCGGGGCGGGCGAGGGCGCTGAAGCGCGCCATCGCATCGATGCTCCATGCCCCTTGCCAATGTGGGCTTTCGCGATGGCCTCGGCCAGCGGTTAAAATCATGGGCTTTGCGTGCAATGCAACAACGCAAGAAGCCCGCAACAGATCGATTACAAGGAATCTAGAAAAATGGCACTCGAACGTACCCTCTCCATCATCAAGCCCGACGCCGTGGCCAAGAACGTCATCGGTCAGATCTACGCCCGGTTCGAAGCCGCAGGCCTGAAGGTCGTCGCCGCCCGCATGGTGCACCTGTCGCGTGGCGAAGCCGAGGCTTTCTACGGCGTGCACAAGGAACGCCCTTTCTTCAAGGACCTGGTCGAATTCATGATCTCCGGCCCCGTGATGGTGCAGGCGCTCGAAGGTGAGAACGCGATCCTGAAGAACCGCGACCTGATGGGCGCGACCGACCCGAAGAAGGCCGCCGCCGGCACGATCCGCGCAGACTTCGCCGACAGCATCGATGCCAACGCAGTGCACGGCTCCGATGCGGCCGACACGGCCAAGGGCGAGATCGCGTTCTTCTTTCCCGGCATGAACGTCTACTCCCGCTGACATGAACATCCCCACGCGTTGCCGCCCCGACCGGGGCTGTCGCCGGCGTGGGGTGTTCGTGTGCGCGAAGCCATCGTCGGCGCTGCCGTCGTCGTCGGGAGCGGCGTGATGGCTTCGGTCAATCTTCTCGAGTTCGACCTCGACGGCCTCGCCGCCTTTTGCGAAGGCCTGGGCGAAAAGCGGTTTCGCGCCACCCAGCTGTTCCGCTGGATCCACCAGCGCGGCGCCTCCGATTTCGAGGCCATGAGCGATCTCGCGAAGTCGCTGCGCGGCAAGCTGAAGTCGGCGGCCCGCGTGCAGGGCCTGGAGGTCGTCAGCCAGCACGTGTCGTCCGACGGCACGATCAAGTGGTTGTTCGACGTGGGCGGCGGCAATGCCGTCGAGACGGTGTTCATCCCCGAGGACGACCGGGGCACGCTGTGCATCTCGTCGCAGGCGGGTTGTGCCGTCGGCTGTCGTTTCTGCTCTACCGGCCACCAGGGTTTCAGCCGCAATCTGACCACCGGCGAGATCGTCGCCCAGCTGTGGTTCGCCGAGCATTTCCTGCGCAAGCGCCTGGGCACCGACGAGCGCGTGATCTCCAACGTGGTGATGATGGGCATGGGCGAGCCGCTGCAGAACTACGGCGCCCTGGTGCCTGCGCTGCGTGTGATGCTCGACGACCATGGTTATGGCCTGTCCCGGCGCCGCCTGACGGTGTCCACCTCGGGTGTCGTGCCGATGATCGACCGGCTCGGGCAGGATTGCCCGGTGGCGCTGGCCGTGTCGCTGCACGCGCCGAACGATGCGCTGCGCGACAACCTGGTGCCGCTGAACCGCAAGTACCCGCTGGAGGAGCTGCTCGCCGCATGCCAGCGCTACCTGGAACATGCACCGCGCGATTTCATCACCTTCGAATACTGCATGCTCGACGGTGTGAACGACCAGCCGGAACACGCGCGGCAACTCGTGGAGCTGGTGCGCCGGCACCGCGGCGCCGGCGTGTGGTGCAAGTTCAACCTGATTCCGTTCAACCCGTTTCCTGCATCGGGTCTGCTGCGCTCGCCGATGCCGCAGGTGCAGGCGTTCGCGAAGATCCTGTCCGATGCGGGCGTGGTTACCACGGTGCGCAAGACGCGGGGCGACGACATCGACGCGGCCTGCGGTCAGCTGGCCGGCGACGTGCAGGACCGCACCCGTGTCGAGACCCGCATTGCGCAGCAACGCACGGTGATGCTGCGGCAAGTGCCGGCCTCCGTTGCCGCATCTCACGAGGTCTGAAGCATGTACCGTTCGGTCGCCCTTCCTGCAACCCTGGGACGCTGGACCTGGGCCTTGTGCCTGGCCGCGACCTGTGTCGCCCACCTGTCGGGATGCGCTGCCCGCCAGGGCGCGATCGACCAGGAGCATCGCGCCGACCTCGTCACCAACTCCGACGAGCCCGAAGCCCGCAAGCGCGCCAAGGTGCGGCTGCAGCTGGCGGTGGGGTACTTCGACCAGGGCCAGACCACCATCGCGCTGGACGAGCTGAAGCAGGCCCTGGTGACCGACCCGGCGTTTTCCGACGCCTACAACCTGCGCGGCCTGATCTACATGCGGCTGAACGATCTGCGTCTGGCCGAAGACAGCTTCCGGCGTGCGATCGCTCTCAACCCGCGCGAGCCCAACACGCTGCACAACTACGGCTGGCTGATGTGCCAGCAGAACCGGTACGAAGAGTCGTCCCAGCTGTTCGAGCAGGCGCTGGCCCATCCGACGTACATCGACAAGGCCAAGACCTTCATGGCGCTGGGCCTGTGCCAGCAGCGGGCCGGCCGCTTGGGCGAGGCCGAGCGCAGCCTGGGACGGTCCTACGAACTCGATCCGGGCAACCCGATCACCGGCTACAACCTGGCGGCACTGCTGTTCCAGCGCGGCGAGTTCGCGCGCGCGCAGTTCTACATCCGCCGTATCAACAACACCGAACTGGCGAATGCCGAAACCCTGTGGTTGGGCATCAAGGTCGAGCGGCGGATGGAAAACCGCGAAGCCTTCGACCAGCTGAGCGAACAGTTGAAAAAACGGTTCGTCCAGTCGCGGGAATTTTCGGCACTGGAGCGCAGGGCTTTCGATGAGTGAAGTGCAACCGCCATCGGAGTCGCTGGCAGCGACCGATCCGGCAACGTCGGCCGTGGCCGCAGGCGCCATGCTGCGAGAAGCGCGCGAGGCCACCGGACTGCATGTGGCCGCGCTGGCCGTGTCGCTGAAGGTGCCCGTCAAGAAACTCGAGGCGCTCGAAGCCGGAAGGCTCGATCTGCTGCCCGACGCGGTGTTTGCGCGCGCGCTGGCGGCCACGATCTGCCGGGGCCTGAAGATCGATCCGGCCCCGGTGCTCGCGCTGCTGCCGCAGAACACGAGTTCGCGCCTGGGCGTCGAGCCACCCGCGATCAACACGCCGTTCCACGCCGCGGGCAGCGAGCCGAATCGCAGTGCGGGCGTCAAGCTCAGCCCGGCGCTGCTGGCGGTGGGCGCCTTGCTGCTGGGCGCACTGGTGATCTACGTGCTGCCGCCATCGCCGCGCGATGGCGGTGCCGAACGTGCGGTGACCGAGTCGGCAACTCCGCTGCCCTCTGGCGACCCGGTCCGGGCCGAACCGATGGCCGACGCATCGTCGGCACCGCTTGCGGCCGCAGCCGTGCCGCAGCCCGCAGCCTTGCCTGCCGGGCCCGCGGCATCCAGCCCGATGGCAGCGGCGCCGTCTGCAGCCGTCCCCGCGCCGGTTGTCCCCGCGCCTTTGGCGACGCCCGCCGATGGCGCGCCGGGGCAGCGTGTCGTGTTCGTCGCGCGCGCCGAAACCTGGGTGCAGGTGACGGACGCCAAGGGCGCCGTCACCTTGCGGCGCACGATGAAGGCCGACGAGAGCGAAGAGGCGACGGGCGTCTTTCCGCTGTCGGTGGTCGTGGGCCGCATCGATGCGGTCGAGGTCCAGGTGCGGGGCAAGCCGATGGACCTGACGTCGATCGCCAAGAACAACGTAGCCCGTTTCGAGGTGAAGTAGTGGACCAGCCCTCTGCCATCATTGCGGCCGCTCCTGCGCCGCGCCGCACGCTGCAGGCGCTGGTGCGCTGGGGCGCGCGCGAGGTCACGATCGGCGCCGACGCGCCGGTGCGTGTGCAGTCGATGACCAATACCGACACGGCCGATGCGATCGGCACCGCCATCCAGGTGAAAGAGCTCGCGCTGGCCGGCTCCGAGTTGGTGCGTCTGACCGTCAACACGCCCGAGGCCGCCGCCGCCGTGCCGTACGTGCGCGAGCAGCTCGACCGCATGGGCATCGATGTGCCGCTGATCGGCGACTTCCACTACAACGGCCACCGGCTGTTGAGCGAATTCCCGGCCTGCGCCGAGGCGCTGTCGAAGTACCGCATCAACCCCGGCAACGTCGGCAAGGGCGACAAGCACGACAAGCAGTTCGGCCAGATGATCGAAGCCGCGCTGCGCTGGAACAAGCCGGTGCGCATCGGCGTCAACTGGGGCAGCCTCGACCAGGAACTGCTGGCCGGCATGATGGACGACAACAGCCGCCGCGCCGTGCCCTGGGATGCGAAGCAGGTGATGTACGAGGCGCTGATCACCTCGGCCATCGCCTCCGCGCAGCGCGCCGAAGAGATGGGCATGCCGGGCCACCAGGTCATCCTGTCCTGCAAGGTCAGCGGCGTGCAGGACCTGATCACCGTCTACCAGGAGCTAGCCAGGCGCGCCCGTTATCCGCTGCACCTGGGCCTGACCGAGGCCGGCATGGGCACCAAGGGTACCGTGGCTTCGACCGCGGCTCTGGCCGTGCTGCTGCAGCAGGGCATCGGCGACACGATCCGTGTCTCGCTGACGCCCCAGCCCGGTGAATCGCGCACGCAGGAGGTGGTGATCGCCTCCGAGATCCTGCAGTCGCTGGGCCTGCGCAGCTTCGTGCCCAGCGTCACGGCCTGTCCGGGTTGTGGCCGCACCACCAGCACCACCTTCCAGGAGCTGACCAAGCAGATCGACGATTTCCTGCGCGCGCAGATGCCGGTCTGGCGTAGCCGTTATCCCGGCGTCGACAAGCTCCGCGTGGCCGTGATGGGCTGCATCGTCAACGGCCCCGGCGAAAGCAAGCATGCCGACATCGGCATCAGCCTGCCGGGCACCGGCGAGGCACCAGCCGCGCCGGTCTACATCGACGGCGAAAAGGCCATGACCCTGCGTGGCGACGGCATCGCCCGTGAATTCCAGACGATCGTCGAAAACTACATCGAGAAGCGCTTCGGCTCGCAGTCCGCGGTCGAGGCCTAGGCATTCCATGGACATACACACACCCGCCTTGCAGGCGGAAAAAACGGGCGCGGCCAAGGCCGAGAAGCTGACCGGCGTCAAGGGCATGAACGACATCCTGCCGCCGGACTCGGCGCGCTGGGAGTGGCTTGAGGAGAAGGTGCGCACGCGCATGGCGGCCTACGCCTACCGCAACATCCGCACCCCGATCGTTGAGCCGACGGCGCTGTTCGTGCGTGGCACCGGCGAGACCACCGACATCGTCGAGAAGGAGATGTACTCGTTCGAGGACAAGCTCAACGGCGAGGCCCTGACGCTGCGGCCCGAGAACACGCCCGGCGTGGTGCGCGCCGCGATCGAGCACAACCTGACCTACGACGGCGGCAAGCGGCTCTACTACATGGGCCCGATGTTCCGCCACGAGCGGCCGCAGCGTGGCCGCTACCGCCAGTTCTACCAACTCGGCGCCGAGGCGCTGGGTTTCGCCGGCCCCGAGGTCGATGCCGAACTGATGCTGCTGGTGCACCAGCTGTTCGCCGATCTCGGCCTGCGCGACGTGCGTGTGGAGCTCAACAGCCTGGGTGTGCCGGCAGAGCGCCAGGCGCACCGGGCCGCGCTGATCGCCCACTTCCAGCAGCATGCCGATCTGCTCGACGCCGATGCGCAACGGCGGCTGCACACCAACCCGCTGCGCATCCTGGACACCAAGAACCCGGCGATGCAGGCGATGGTGCAGGCCGCGCCGCAGCTGCTGAGCTACCTGGGTGACGCCTCGCTGCGGCATCTGGAGACGGTCAAGAGCCTGCTCGATGCCTGCGGTGTGCCGTGGACCGTCAACCCGCGCCTGGTGCGCGGGCTCGACTACTACAGCCACACGGTGTTCGAATTCATCACCGACCAGCTCGGTGCGCAAGGCACGCTGTGCGGCGGAGGCCGTTACGACGGCCTGTTCGAATTGCTCGGCGGCAAACCCACACCGGCCGTGGGCTGGGGCATGGGGCTGGAGCGTGTGCTCGAGCTGGTGAAGGAGCAGGGCACGGCGCTGGCCACGCCGGTGCCGGATGCCTACGCCATCGTGCCCGACGCGCAGAGCCTGCCCGTGGTGATGCGCACGCTGCATGCGTTGCGCGCGGCCGGCGTCCGCGTGCAGATGCACGCCGGCGCGGGCGACAGTGCCGGCAGCATGAAATCGCAGTTCAAGAAGGCCGACGCCAGCGGCGCCCGTTTTGCGCTGGTCTTCGGCGCCGAAGAACTGGCGCAGGGCGAACTCACCGTGAAGGCGCTGCGCGATGGCGGCGGTGCCCAGACCCGACGACCCCTGGCCGAGCTTTCGGGCTGGGCGGCCACCCTACAATCGCCGGCTTGAATTCCGGGTACTCCATGGCACAACATCTCGATCTCGAAGAACAAGAACAGCTCGACCAGGTCAAGCATTTCTGGAAGCGTTACGGCAATCTGATCACCTGGGGCCTGATTCTGGTGCTGGGTGCCTACGCCGCCTGGAACGGTTATGCCTACTGGCAGCGCAGCCAGGCCGTGCAGGCGGCGGCGCTGTATGACGAAGTCGAGCGCTCCTCGACCGCCGGCGACATGGCGCGGCTCGAGCGCGCGGTGAACGACATGCGCGACAAGTTCGGCGGCACCCTGTATGCGCAGCAGGCCAGCCTGCTGGCCGCCAAGACCTTCTATGCGAAGGGCAGTGTCGAGCCGGCGAAGGCCGCGCTGAAGTGGGTCGTCGAGAAATCGTCCGACGAGGGTTACCAGGCCATCGCGCGGCTGCGTCTGGCCGGCATCCTGCTCGATGCCAAGGCGTATGACGATGCGCTGCAGCAGCTGTCGGTGGCGTTCCCCGTGGACTTCGAGGCGCTTGCCGACGACCGTCGCGGCGACGTGTTCGCCGCCCAGGGCAAGCGGACCGAGGCGATCGCCGAGTACGGCAAGGCCTACCGGCTGCTCGACACGCGCGCCGACTACCGTCGCATGATCGAAGTGAAGCTCAACGCGCTGGGGGTCGACCCTGCCGCGGCTCCCGCTGGTGCGGAGGCCAAGAAGTGAAGCGCGACCCCTTGCTGCGCACCCCGAGGATCCTGCTGGCCGCGGCGTTCGCCGTCCTGCTCGGCGCCTGCGCAAGCTCCGACAAACCCAAGCCGGCCGAGCTGGGCCCGAACCCGGGTCTGCTCGGCGTTCGGCAGGCCTGGAACGTCAAAGTCGGCACGGTCGCCTTTCCGCTCGAGGTCCAAGTGGCCGGTGGGCAGGTGGCGCTGGCCAGCGGTGACGGCGTCGTCGTCGTGCTGGATGCGCGCACGGGCCGCGAGCGCTGGCGTGCGGCGGCCGGCGCGCCGCTGGCGGCGGGTGTCGGCAGCGATGGCAAGGTCGCCGCCGTGGTCACGCGTGCGAACGAGGTCGTCGCATTCGATGCGGGACGCGAACTGTGGCGCCAGAAGCTGCCGGCACAGACGTTCACGGCGCCGTTCGTTGCCGGAGGCCGCGTCTTCGTGCTCGCCGCCGACCGCTCGGTCACGGCATTCGACGGCGCCAGTGGGCGCCGATTGTGGAACCAGCAGCGCCCCGGCGATGCGCTCGTGCTGCGGCAGCCGGGTGTGCTGATGGCCGTGGGCGACACCCTGGTCGCCGGCCTGTCGGGCCGCATGGTCGGGTTGAACCCCGGCAACGGCAGTGTCCGCTGGGACGTGCCGATCGCCGCGCCCCGCGGCACCAACGACGTCGAGCGGCTGGTCGACCTGGTCGCCCATGTGAGCCGGCTCGGTGACGTGGTCTGTGCCCGGGCCTTCCAGGCCAGCATCGGTTGCGTGGACGCGGCCAAGGGCACGCTGGTGTGGACCAAGCCCTCCGTCGGGTTCGAAGGCGTGAGCGGCGACGACCGCATGGTGTTCAGCCCCGAAGGCGACGGCAAGGTCGTCGCCTGGCGCCGCGGCGACGGCGAGCGCGCCTGGGTGTCGGAGCGGCTGCGTTACCGCCATCTGAGTTCGCCGCTGGTGCTGGGCCGCTCGGTCGTGCTGGGCGATGCCACCGGCACCGTGCACTTCCTGTCGCGCGAAGACGGCTCGCCGCTGACGCGCCTGGCCACCGATGGCTCGGCCATCGTCGCGGCGCCGGTGATGGCCGACGACACGCTGGTGGTGGTCACGCGCAACGGCGGCGTGTTCGGGTTCGCACCCGAATGACGGCGACCCGGCGATGAAACCCGTCCTCGCGCTGGTCGGCCGCCCGAACGTCGGCAAATCGACGCTGTTCAACCGCCTGACCAAATCGCGTGATGCGATCGTCGCCGACTTTGCGGGGCTGACGCGGGACCGTCACTACGGCAACGGCCGGCAGGGCAAACACGAGTTCATCGTCATCGACACCGGCGGCTTCGAGCCGGATGCGCACAGCGGCATCTACAAGGAGATGGCCAAGCAGACGCGGCAGGCGGTGGCCGAGGCCGACGTCGTCATCTTCGTTGTCGATGCGCGGGGCGGCGTTTCGGCGCAGGACCACGACATCGCCAACTATCTGCGCCGGCTGGGCAAGCCTTGCGTGCTCGCAGCCAACAAGGCCGAGGGCATGACCGAAGGCCATCAGCTGTCCGATTTCTACGAGCTGGGCCTGGGCGAGGTGCATGCGGTCTCGGCCGCGCACGGCCAGGGCATCCGCAGCCTGGTGGACCTGGCGCTCGCGCCGCTGCACCTGCCGGACCCTAACGACGAAGGCGACGCCGTCGATCCGGGCGTGATCCGGCTGGCGGTGGCGGGCCGGCCGAACGTCGGCAAGTCGACGCTGATCAACACCTGGCTGGGCGAAGAGCGTCTGGTGGCGTTCGATCTGCCCGGCACCACGCGCGACGCGATCTCGGTGCCGTTCGAGCGCCATGGCCAGCGTTTCGAACTCATCGACACGGCCGGCCTGCGCCGCAAGGGCAAGGTGTTCGAGGCGATCGAGAAGTTCTCGGTCGTGAAGACGCTGCAGGCCATCGAGACCTGCAATGTGGTGTTGCTGTTGCTCGATGCGACCCAGGGCGTGACCGATCAGGACGCGCACATCGCCGGCTACATTCTCGAGAGCGGCCGGGCGGTCGTGATCGCGATCAACAAATGGGACGCGGTCGACGCCTACCAGCGCGAGCTGGTGCAGCGCTCCATCGAGACGCGGCTGGCGTTCCTCAAGTTCGCCTCGGTGCATTTCATCTCGGCGCAGAAGCGCCAGGGTCTCGGCCCGGTGTGGGGTGCGATCGCACAGGCCCACAAGGCCGCGATGTGCAAGATGTCGACGCCGGTGCTGACGCGTCTGCTGCTGGAGGCGGTCCAGTTCCAGAGCCCGAAGCGCGGCGGCATGTTCCGTCCCAAGATGCGGTATGCGCACCAGGGCGGCATGAACCCGCCGATCATCGTGATCCATGGCAATTCGCTGGAGCACGTGACCGATGCCTACAAGCGGTTTCTCGAAGGGCGCTTCCGCAAGGAGTTCGACCTGGTCGGCACGCCCTTGCGCATCGAGATGAAGACCTCGGACAACCCCTACGCCGACAAGAAGGAACGCTAGCGCGCCGCGCCTGTCCGGGCGTTTCCAGTCTCAACATGATTCATGGGGACATCGGTGTTTCTACTGGGTTTGGCAGGATCGCTGTGGTATGGTCTGTGCTTCTCAATAACAACGTTTGAACACGGAGAATATCGTGAGCAACAAAGGCCAGCTTCTTCAGGACCCCTTTCTGAACACCTTGCGGCGCGAACATGTACCGGTGTCGATTTACCTCGTCAACGGCATCAAGCTCCAGGGCCAGATCGAGTCGTTTGATCAATACGTTGTGCTCTTGCGCAACACGGTGACGCAGATGGTGTACAAACACGCCATTTCGACCATCGTTCCAGGTCGTGCCGTCAACTTTTCCGCGGCCGACGACAGCGCAGCCGACGCAACGCCCTGATCCCGAATCGGGAGTGGCGCCTGCCGCACACGGGCCTGTCAAGCCGGGCCCGCCACATCTCACCATCGACATCGTTTGACTGCGACCGAACCCGCTGATCGCCCGGTGGCGTTGGCCATTCTGGTCGGGGTCGACCTCGGCCTGCCGCATTTCGATGCGGAACTCGAAGAGCTCGGTTTGCTGGCGCAGACGGCCGGGCTGCAGCCGGTGGCGCGCATCACCTGCAAACGCAAGGCGCCCGATGCGGCGCTGTTCGTGGGCAGCGGCAAGGCCGACGAGATCAAGCTGCTGGCGCAGATGCACGGTGCAACCGAAATCCTGTTCGACCAGTCGCTCAGTCCGGCGCAGCAGCGCAACCTGGAGCGCCACCTCGAGCTGCCGGTGAACGACCGGACGATGCTGATCCTGACCATCTTCTCGCAGCGCGCGCGCAGCCACGAGGGCAAGCTGCAGGTTGAGCTGGCACAGCTGCAATACCTCAGCACCCGCCTGGTGCGGCGCTGGTCCCACCTGGAGCGCCAGCGCGGCGGCATCGGCACACGCGGCGGCCCCGGTGAACGGCAGATCGAACTCGATCGCCGGATGATCGGCGAGGCCATCAAGCGCACCCGCGAGCGCCTGCACAAGGTGGTGCGCCAGCGCAGTACCCAGCGCCGGCAGCGCGAGCGCCGCGATGCCTTCACGATCTCGCTGGTGGGCTACACCAACGCCGGCAAGTCCAGCCTGTTCAACAGCCTGGTCAAGGCGCGGGCCTATGCGGCCGACCAGCTGTTCGCGACGCTCGACACCACTACGCGCCAGCTGTACCTGGGCGAGGCCGGCCGTTCGGTGTCGCTGTCCGACACGGTGGGTTTCATCCGTGACCTGCCGCACGGCCTTGTCGATGCGTTCCGCGCAACGCTGCAGGAAGCGGCCGATGCCGATCTGCTGTTGCACGTGGTCGACGCGTCGAACCCGCACCATCCGGAGCAGATGGAAGAGGTGCGCACGGTGCTGGCCGAGATCGGCGCCGACCAGGTGCCGATGCTGCTGGTCTTCAACAAGCTCGATGCGCTCGACGACGACCACCGGCCGGCGCAACTGGCCGACGTTCTGACCGTCGACGGGCAGGCGGTCGACCGGCTGTTCGTCAGCGCCAGGAGCGGCGAAGGCATGGCGGCGCTGCGTGCGGAGCTGGCGCGCCGGGTGCAGGCGGCGCCGGGCCGGGGACCGGCGGGCGACGATGCCATCCATTCCCCTGAGTATCATGAGGCCGATGTGTGATTCGGCACAATCTGCCCAAGACTACAAGAGACGTGAGCGAATGAATTCTTTTTCTCGGCCTACCGGCCTGGCCGCTTTGCCAGGCCGCATCCGGGGCATGTTCAACCTGAACGACCCCCGCTGGGGGCGTGGCGAGGACAAGCCTGGCGATGCGGGCAACAAACCCGAAGGCCAACGGCCCGAAGCCGATCGCCCGGTCGACCCTCCGCGCAACGCGCCGAACCGCGGACCCAACCAGGGCCCGCCGGATCTCGATGAGTTGTGGCGTGATTTCAACCGCAAGCTCGGCGGCCTGTTCGGCGGCCGCTCCAACAGCCGCCCGGGCAATGGCCGCAGCGGTGGAGGCGGGGGAGGCGGTGGTGGCTTCCAGCCCGACATGAAGAGCGCGGGCATCGGTGCGGGCCTGCTGGCGGCGGTGGTGCTGCTGATCTGGCTGGGTACCGGCTTCTTCATCGTCCAGGAAGGCCAGCAGGCCGTGATCACGCAATTCGGGCGTTACAAGACCACTGTGGGCGCAGGTTTCAACTGGCGCCTGCCTTACCCGATCCAGCGCCATGAACTCGTGTTCGTCACGCAGATCCGTTCGGTCGATGTGGGCCGCGACTCCGTGATCAAGGCCACCGGCCTGCGCGAATCGGCGATGCTGACCGAAGACGAGAACATCGTCGAGATCAAGTTCGCGGTGCAGTACAGGTTGAACGACGCGCGTGCGTTCCTGTTCGAGAGCAAGGATCCCACCGGCACCGTGGTGCAGGCGGCCGAGACTGCCGTGCGCGAAGTCGTCGGCAAGATGAAGATGGACACCGCGCTGGCCGAGGAGCGCGACCAGATCGGCCCGCGTGTGCGCACGCTGATGCAGACCATCCTCGACCGCTACAAGGTCGGCATCGAGGTCGTCGGCATCAACCTGCAGCAGAGCGGGGTGCGGCCGCCCGAGCAGGTGCAGTCGGCGTTCGACGACGTGCTGAAGGCCGGCCAGGAGCGTGAGCGCGCCAAGAACGAGGCCCAGGCCTATGCCAACGACGTGATCCCGCGTGCGGTCGGCTCGGCCTCGCGGCTGAAGGAAGAATCGGAAGCCTACAAGGCGCGCATCGTCGCCCAGGCCGATGGTGATGCGCAGAGGTTCCGATCGGTGCTGAACGAATACCAGAAGGCGCCGCAGGTGACGCGCGACCGCATGTACCTCGACACGATGCAGCAGATCTATGCCAACGTGACCAAGGTGCTGGTCGATTCGCGCCAGGGTTCCAATCTGCTCTATCTGCCGCTCGACAAGATCATGCAGATGGGTGGCCAGGGTTCGACCGGCAGCGATGCCGCCACGACGCCCGGCACCACCACGGTGCCCGTGGTGCCGATCTCCCCCCCGGCCATCGGCAACGACATTCGCGCGCGTGATGGACGCACGCGCGAACGCGATCTGCGTTAGGAGCAACAGGTGAACAGAGTCGGTTTTATCGCGTCCTCGCTGCTGGTGGTGCTGGCCTTGCTCAGCTCCATGCTGTTCGTGGTCGATCAGCGCCAGTTCGGTGTGGTGTATGCCCTGGGCCAGATCAAGGAAGTGATCACGGAGCCCGGATTGAATTTCAAGTTGCCGCCGCCGTTCCAGAACGTCACGTACCTGGACAAGCGCCTGCTCACGCTCGACAGCACCGATGCCGAGCCGATGCTGACCGCTGAGAAGCAGCGCGTGGTGATCGACTGGTATGTGCGCTGGCGCGTCACGGAGCCGTCGCAGTACATCCGCAACGTGGGCCTGGACGAGAACGCCGGCGCCAACCAGTTGAACCGGGTCGTGCGCAACGCGTTCCAGGAAGAGATCAACAAGCGCACCGTGAAAGACCTGCTGTCGGCCAAGCGCGAGGCGTTGATGTCCGACGTCAAGCGTGAGGTGCTCGAGGTCGTGCGCGGCAGCAAGCCCTGGGGCGTCGACGTGGTCGACGTGCGGATCACCCGCGTCGACTATGTCGAGGCCATCACGGAGTCGGTCTACCGCCGCATGGAAGCGGAACGCAAACGCGTCGCCAACGAGCTGCGCTCCACCGGTGCGGCCGAAGGCGAAAAGATCCGCGCCGATGCCGACCGCCAGCGCGAAGTGACCATTGCCAACGCCTACCGGGATGCGCAGAAGGCCAAGGGCGAGGGCGATGCGCAAGCCGCCGCACTCTATGCCGACGCGTTCGGCCGCGACCCGCAGTTCGCCCAGTTCTACCGCAGCCTCGAAGCCTACAAGGGCAGCTTCAACAAGAAGAGCGACGTGATGGTGGTCGATCCCTCGTCCGAGTTCTTCAAGGCGATGCGTGGCGGTCAAGCGCCCGTGTCGGCTGCGCCGGCCAGGAAGTAAGCCCCTCTTCGGCAACGGATTCGCGCGTGGATACGCTCTGGGCTGCGCTGGCCCTGGTGTTGGTGATCGAAGGGCTGATGCCGTTCATCTCGCCAGGCGGATGGCGGCGCATGTTTGCGCAGTTGCTCCAGTTGAACGACGGGCAGATCCGTTTCTTCGGCCTGTTCAGCATCCTGATCGGCCTGCTGCTGCTCTGGTTGACATCTTGAGGCGCGGACCGGCCTGAGCCGCGGCCACAATTGCGCATGGCCACCGCCGTGCGCACACCGCGCAGCCACCACTACCACGTCTACGTCGTCCAGCTGTCCGACGAGGTGTGGAACGCCGCGCGCTTTCGCCGCGCCAACCCCGACTACGAACTGGGCAGACCCTTTGTCTACGTCGGCATGACCGGGTTGGACCCGGACGTGCGTTTCGACAAGCACAAGGCCGGCATCCAGTCCAACAGCTTCGTGCGCCAGTATGGCCTGCGGCTGCTGCCCGGCCTGTACGAGCGCTACAACCCCATGCCCTATGCTGCAGCGCGCGACATGGAGGTCGAACTCGGCATCGCATTGCGCGAGAAGGGTTACGGCGTTTGGCAGGCCTGAGGCCTTCAAAACGGCCCTGGCGCAACGCCATGGCCCGCCTGGCCGGACTCAGCGTCAGGAGCGCGCACGGGTGCCCCGTCCCTACCGCAACCGTCAATGGCGCGGTTTTTGCGTATGCACTTCCAGGCCCGTATGCCCTTATGCTGGCCTTTCCTCCCTTCGATACCCATAGACTTTCAATGAAACAACGCCATTTGCACCTTGCGTCCAAACCTCTAGTCCTGTCCCTGGCCGTCGCCACCTTGCTCGCCGCCTGCGGCGGTTCTGACTCCGACCTGGCTGTCGACACCAGTGCCGACAGCTGCGCGGTCCTGTCCAGCAGTGGCTCCGCCGTGGTGGTGGGTTCCGGCGTCGCCGGTGACCCCTCCGCACCCGAAGCCTCCTCTGGCTACCGCCTGGGCTACAAGGCCAAAACGGCCAGCAAATACATGGTGGTGGCCAACACCCCGCTGGCCACCAAAGCCGGGTGCGATGTGCTGAAGGCAGGCGGCACCGCCGTGGATGCAGCCATCGCCGTGCAGGCCGTGCTGGGCCTGGTCGAGCCGCAATCAAGCACCATCGCTGGCAGCGCGTTCATGCTGTATTACGACGCCACCACCAAGAAGGTCCAGGCCTATGATGGCCGCGAAGCTGCCCCTGCTGCGGCCAACGGCTACTACCTGGCACGCCAGAACCAGGACGTCGCCGGCTCCCCGGCCCCGGTGCCCAGTGCCCGGCGCAGCGGACGCTCCATCGGTGTGCCCGGTGTGCTGCGCATGCTGGAACTGGCCCACAAAGACCACGGCCGCATGCCGTGGGGCAACCTGTTTGACGAAGGTATCAAGCTGTCCAACAACGGCTTCAAGATCCCCAGCCGCATGGGGGATGCCATCGCCAGCAACGCCAGCAACCTGGCGCTGGATGCCAATGCCATGGCGACCTACTTCAAAGCCGATGGCACCCCGCGCAAAACGGGCGAGACCATGACCAATACGGCCTATGCCAAGACGCTGACGACCATCGCCGAGCAAGGCCCCTCTGCGATGTACACCGGGCAGCTGGCCGCAGACATCGTGGCCAAGGCGCGGCAGGCAGTCGGCGACGATGCGGCCAAGACGCCCATCACCCCCAGCCTGATGACCGTAGCCGACCTGGCCGCCTACAAGGCCAAGGAACGTGAGCCCGTTTGCACCACCTACCGCAGCAGCTACTACGTCTGCAGCATGTCGCCGCCATCGTCCGGCGGCATTGCCATCACCCAGGCGCTGGGTATTCTGGAGAACTTCACCCTCTCCGCCTATGGCCCCACCAACCCGACCAACGAAGGCGGTATTCCGTCGGTCATGGGTGTGCACCTGGTGTCCGAAGCCGAACGCCTGGCCTATGCCGACCGCGACATGTACGTGGCCGACACCGACTTCGTGCCCCTGCCCGGCAAAGGTATGTCGTCCATGCTGGACAAAAACTACCTGAAGAGCCGGGCCAGCCTGATCTCTGCCGACAAAAGCATGGGCATTGCCACCGCTGGAACCTTTGGCACCACCACCAGTTATGCAGTGGACAAGACCGTGGAGCACGGCACCACGCACTTCTCCATCGTGGACGCTTATGGCAACGCCGTGTCCATGACCACCACGGTCGAGTCCAGCATGGGCTCCTTCCACATGGTGGGTGGCTTCTTGCTGACCAACCAGCTGACCGACTTCTCGGCGGCCCCTGTCGACGCCCAGGGCGTGGCCGTGGCCAACCGTGTGGAAGCCGGCAAACGCCCCCGCAGCACCATGGCCCCCACCATGGTGTTCAAGGGCATCGACGCCAGCAACTTCCTGATGGCCACCGGATCTCCCGGCGGCGGGACCATCATCCAGTACGTGCTCAAAACGGTGGTGGGCGCACTCGACTGGGGCCTGGATGCACAGCAAGCCACCTCGCTGGTGAACTTTGGTGCCTCCAACAGCCTCACCACCAGCATTGACACAGCCAACACCACGCTGAACCTCACCCCGCTGGTGGACGGCCTCAAAGCCAAGGGCCACACGGTCGGTACCGGCGCGCAATCCAGCGGCGTCTCCACCATCATGCGTGTCCAGAAGAGCGGTGCCACCGTGCTGGAAGGCGGAGTAGACCCCCGCCGTGAAGGCCTGGTGCTGGGCAACGGGGCACTCTGACCCCAAGAGGTTTCTGGCCGCCACGGCGGTCAGGAACTCCAAAGCCGCCGAAGGGGCACTGCGCAATCTCAACGCGCGCCATCGCGGCGATCTGCCGTTCCATCAGCAGGTTCGGAGAACTACCGGTGACGGCTTCAGCGGCGCGCAAGCTGGTGTTGAGGGGCGCCGAACCCTGAGGTTTCCGGGCATTTCGAGCCCGGTAGAATCCTCGTTTTAACAGCCCCCGATCTCTCATGTCCGCTTGGGTCCTTCCGGATCACATCGCCGATGTATTGCCTTCCGAGGCCCGGCACATCGAAGAGCTCCGCCGAGAATTGCTCGATACCGCCCGTGGTTATGGCTACGAGCTGGTGATGCCGCCGTTGCTGGAGCATCTCGAATCGCTGCTCACCGGCACCGGCGAGGCGCTCGACCTGCAGACCTTCAAGCTGGTCGATCAGCTGTCGGGCCGCATGCTCGGCGTGCGCGCCGACACCACGCCCCAGGTGGCGCGCATCGATGCCCATCTGCTGAACCGCCGCGGTGTGACCCGGCTGTGCTACTGCGGCCCGGTGGCCCACACCCGGCCCGACCGTCCCCACGCGACCCGCGAACCCTTGCAGTTCGGCGCCGAGATCTACGGCCACGCCGGCCTCGAGGCCGACCTCGAAGTGCTGCAGCTGGCGCTCGACAGCCTGCAGGCCGCACAGGTGCGCGACACCAGTGTCGACATGGGCGATGCGCGCATCGTGCGCGCGCTGCTGCCTGGCGCCGCGATGCCTGCAGCCACGCGCGCCAAGGTCCATGCGGCCCTGGTGGCCAAGGATGCCGGCGAGCTGGCCGTGCTGACGCGCGATCTGCCTGCGGCCGATCGCCAGGGCCTGCTCGCGCTGGTCGGCCTGTATGGCGACATCGGTGTGCTCGACGAAGCCGCGCGCGTGCTGCCCGATCGCCCGGCCATCACGCAGGCGCTGGCCGAGCTGCGCGCCCTCGCCAGCCAGCTGGGCGGCGCGCGTGTCTCGTTCGACCTGGCCGACCTGCGCGGATACGCCTACTACAGCGGCGTGCGGTTTGCCGTCTACGCGCAGCAGGCCGGCGACGCGCTGGTGCGCGGCGGCCGGTACGACGAAGTCGGCGCGGTGTTCGGCCGCAACCGTCCCGCGGTGGGCTTCAGCCTCGACCTGAAGAGGCTGGTGGCCGCTGTGCCGCCGCGCCCGTTGCGGGCGGCGATCCGCGCGCCCTGGGGCGAGGCGGCCGACCTGCGCGCGGCGATCTCCGCGCTGCGCCGGCGCGGCGAAACCGTGGTCTGCATCCTGCCGGGCCACGAGAGTGAAGTCGATGAGTTCCACTGCGACCGGGTGCTTGCGCACACCGCCGGCGAGTGGATCGTGCAAGCCATTTGAGAAATCCATCCGAGATGAAGACAGCAACGCAACAGGCCTCCGGCCGCAACGTGGTCGTGGTCGGCACCCAGTGGGGCGACGAGGGCAAGGGCAAACTGGTCGACTGGCTGACCGAGAGCGCGCAGGGCGTGGTCCGCTTCCAGGGCGGCCACAACGCCGGCCACACGCTGGTGATCAACGGCGTGAAGACGGCGCTGCACCTGATCCCCAGCGGCATCATGCGGCCCGGCGTCAAGTGCTACATCGGCAACGGCGTCGTGCTGTCGGCGGCCAAGCTGTTCGAGGAGATCGAAGGCCTGGAGAAAGCCGGCGTCGAGGTGCGTTCGCGCCTGCGCGTGAGCGAGGCCTGCCCGCTGATCCTGCCGTTCCATGCGGCGATCGACGTGGCGCGCGAGGCCGCACGCGAGAAGGTCGGCACCGAGAAGATCGGCACCACCGGCCGCGGCATCGGCCCGGCCTACGAGGACAAGATCGCACGCCGTGCGCTGCGCGTGCAGGACCTGAAGTACCCCGAGCGCTTCGCCACCAAGCTGCGCGAACTGCTGGAGCTGCACAACTTCGTGCTGACCGAGTTCCTGCACGCACCGGCGATCGCGTTCGATGCGGTCTACGCCGAGTCGATGCGCCACGCCGAACTGCTGCGCCCGATGATGGCCGACGTGTCGCGCGAGCTGAACGACGCGCACCGCGATGGCGCCAACCTGCTGTTCGAAGGTGCGCAGGGCACCTTGCTCGACGTCGACCACGGCACCTACCCGTACGTCACCTCCAGCAACTGCGTGGCCGGCAACGCCGCCGCCGGCTCGGGCGTCGGCCCGGGCATGCTGCACTACATCCTGGGCATCACCAAGGCCTACTGCACGCGGGTGGGCGGTGGCCCGTTCCCCACTGAGCTCGACTGGCAGCAACCCGGCACGCCGGGCTACCACATGAGCACCGTCGGCGCCGAAAAGGGCGTGACCACCGGGCGCAGCCGGCGCTGCGGCTGGTTCGATGCGGCGCTGCTCAAGCGCTCGGCCCAGGTCAACGGCCTGTCCGGCCTGTGCATCACCAAGCTCGACGTGCTCGACGGCCTGACCGAACTCAAGCTGTGCACCGGCTACAGGCTCGACGGCGAACTGATCGACATCCTGCCGATGGGCGCGGACGACATCGCCCGCTGCGAACCGGTCTACGAGAGCATGCCTGGCTGGAGCGACTCGACCGTCGGCGTCACCGTCTACGACGGCCTGCCGCTGGCGGCGCGCAACTACCTGCGGCGCATCGCGGAGGTGACCGGCGTGCCGATCGACATCATCTCGACCAGCCCCGACCGCGACCACACGATCATGATGCGCCACCCGTACCAGGCCTAGAACAAGCACAAGCGCTTTACCCCAGGAGCACCGCACCCATGTTGACCGAAGATGGCAAACACCTCTACGTCAGTTACGACGAATACCACAACCTGATCGAGAAACTGGCGCTGAAGGTGCACCAGTCGGGTTGGGAGTTCGACAACATCCTCTGCCTGGCGCGGGGAGGCATGCGGCCCGGCGACATCCTGTCGCGCATCTTCGACAAGCCGCTGGCCATCATGTCCACCAGCTCGTACCGCGCCGAAGCCGGCACGCGCCAGGGCCATCTCGACATTGCACGGTTCATCACCACGCCCAAGGGTGAGATCGCCGGCAAGGTGCTGCTGGTCGATGATCTGGCTGACACCGGCCATACGCTCAATGCGGTGATGCAACTGCTGCGCACCAGCTATTCGCCGATCACCGAGCTGCGCAGCGCGGTGATCTGGACCAAGGGTGTGTCGACGTTCACGCCCGACTACTCGGTCGAGTTCCTGCCGAGCAACCCCTGGATCCATCAGCCGTTCGAGGGCTACGACTCGATGCGTCCGGCGCAACTGCTCGAGAAGTGGAAACTTTGAGCCGGCATTGAACATCATGCGCACCGTGTCGACCGAGCTGATCCACCACCCGTACGTGCCGCCGGCCGAGTTCGCCGCGCCGCAGCCCGGCGTGTTCAAGGCCTCGACGGTGATCTTCCCGAACGTCGCCGCGATGCGCCGGCGCGAGTGGAAGGACAAGTCGGGTTACACCTACGGCCTGCACGGCACGCCGACCAGCTTCATCCTCGAAGAGCGGCTATGCACGCTCGAAGGCGGGCTGCAGTGCCTGCTGGTGCCCAGCGGCCTGGCCGCGATCGCCAACGTGTCGCTGGCCTTGCTGGCCAGCGGCGACGAGGTGCTGATCCCCGACAACGCTTACGGCCCGAGCAAGACGCTGGCCGAGGGCGAGCTGAAGGCCTGGGGCATCACGCACCGCTTCTACGATGCGATGGACCCGGCCGACCTCGAGGCCAAGATCGGCGCGCGCACGAAGCTGGTCTGGCTTGAAGCGGCCGGCTCGGTCACGCTGGAGTTTCCCGACCTGTGCCGGCAGGCCCGCATCTGCCGGGACAAGGGTGTGACCAGCGTGCTCGACAACACCTGGGGCGCGGGCCTGGCGTTCGATCCGTTCGACCTTGGGGGCGATGCCGAACGCTGGGGCGTCGATGTCTCGGTGCATGCGCTGACCAAGTACCCGAGCGGTGGCGGCGACGTGCTGATGGGCAGCGTGGTCACCCGCGACCAGGCTCTGCATCTGCGGCTGAAGCTGACGCACATGCGGCTGGGCCTCGGTGTCGGGCTCAACGATGTCGAGTCGGTGCTGCGCTCGCTGCCGAGCATCGCGTTGCGATACCGTGCGCACGATGCCACGGCCCGCACGCTGGCGCAGTGGGCCGAGGGGCGTTCCGAGTTTGCGCAGGTGCTGCACCCGGCACTGGCGGCGTCGCCGGGCCATGCCCACTGGGCCGCGCTGTGCGGCCAGGGCGCTGCAGCCGGTACCGCGCCAGGGCAGGGCGGCGGCGTGCTGCTCGGGCGCGCTGCCGGGCTGTTCAGCGTGATCGTGGATCCGCGGTTCAGCACGCCGCAGGTCGACGCCTTCTGCGATGCGCTGCGGCTGTTCAAGCTCGGCTACAGCTGGGGCGGCCCGATGAGCCTGGTCGTGCCCTACGAGCTCGCCGGCATGCGGCCGCAGTGGCCGGCGCATCTGGCCCGGGGCACGCTGATCCGCTTTTCCGCCGGGCTCGAGGATGTGGCCGACCTGCAAGCGGACCTGGAACAGGCGCTGACGCACGCTTTCCACTGAGCGCCCATGGGCGCTGCGTGGGCGGCGGCACTGCGCAATGTCACCCTCCGCAGGGGCTTGCCGAACTGGTAAAGTGGGTGCCACTTATTTTGAAAGACACCCACCTTGGCTACACCCAACTACGGATACGAGAAGCGTCAGAAAGAGCTGGCCAAGAAGAAGAAGAAAGAAGAAAAGCTGAAGGCCAAATCCGAGCGCAAGCACAACCCGGGTGACCCGACCGACGGCCAGCCGGCGGACGATGCGCCTCCGGCAGACGGCGCGGCGCCCCCGGCGCAACCCTGAGAGCTTCTCGAAGACCCGTGTCCGCGAGGATGCGCCGCAGCACAGCGGCCATTCCCGCGCCCGACCGGTCGTGTGCCTCGTCGAAGAGGCATGCGCATCCCCGCTGCAATGGCGGCCGGTCGATGGCTGATGTCCCGTGGCGCCATGCACCCGCAGCAGCTCACTTCAGCGCGCTGGCACCACCGGCTCGAAGCGCCCCATGGGCGTCTCTTTTTCCCACGTTCCCCATCGCCCTGACGCGCATCCCGCCGCACATCGCGCCGTCCGCATCGCTGGTACACACGCCGTGCGCAACCAGCGGCAGGCGTGTCATCGCAGCAGTTTCCTGAGTTCGGGCCAGACGTTGTCGAGCATGGCCGGATGCGCCTCGGCCAGCGGGTGGATGCGGTCGGCCTGGAACAGCTTCAGGGCATCCGGCCCGTCGGCCACGCCAGCCAGCAGCGACGGCACGACGGCCGCCTTGCGTTCGCGCGCCACCTTGGAAAAGATCGCGGTGAACTGCCGCTCGTAGTCGGCGCCGTAGTTGGGCGGCACCTGGATGCCGACGATCAGTACCTTGGCGCCGGCCTGCTGCGCGGCCGTGGCCATCTCGCGCAGGTTGTCCTCGGTGTTCTTCAGCGGCAGGCCGCGCAGCGCGTCGTTGCCGCCGAGCTCCAGCACCACGTGCGTGGGCTTGAAGTTTTGCAGCAGCGGCGCCAGCCGCGAACGGCCGCCGGACGTGGTGTCGCCGCTGATGCTGGCGTTGCGCACCTCGGCCGCGATCTTCTCCTTGGCCAGCCGCTGCTCCAGCAAGGCGACCCAGCCGCTGCCGCGGCGCAACCCGTATTCGGCGCTGAGGCTGTCGCCGACGACGAGGATGCGGAACCGTGCGGCGGTGGCGGGGTCTGTCTTGTTCTGTGCCCAGGATGGCCCCAGCAGGAAGGGGAGACCCAGGGCCGGGATAAAGTGTCGTCGTCTCAAAACCAGAAGCCTTTCAATGTCCATCCCCCCCGGCGCCGCGCTTGTCTCGGTCGAACACGTCTTCAAATCGGTCAGCGACTCGACCGGCACGCTCGACATTCTGCGCGATATCGATTTCACCCTGGCCGCGCGGGAGACTGCCGCCATCGTCGGCGCGTCCGGCTCGGGCAAGAGCACGCTGCTGTCGATCATTGCGGGGCTCGACACGCCCAGCAAAGGCACGGTGCGCATCGCCGGCCAGGACCTGTTCGCGATCGACGAAGACCAGCGCGCCGCGCTGCGTGCACAGAAGGTCGGCTTCGTGTTCCAGAGCTTCCAGCTGATGGGCAACCTGACCGCGCTCGAGAACGTGATGCTGCCGCTCGAGCTGGCCGGCCGGCGCGACGCGCGCAAGGCCGCCGGCGAGATGCTGGCGCGTGTGGGCCTGGGCTCGCGCCTGGGCCACTACCCCAAGGTGCTGAGCGGTGGCGAGCAGCAGCGCGTGGCGCTGGCGCGTGCCTTCGTCGTGCAGCCGGCGGTGCTGCTGGCCGACGAGCCCACCGGCAGCCTCGACTTCGCGACCGGCGACAAGGTGATGGAGCTGATGTTCGCGCTGAACCGCGAGCAGGGCACGACGCTGGTGCTGGTGACGCACGACCGCGCCATCGCCAGCCGCTGCGAACGCCGCATCACGATCGAGGCCGGTTGCGTGGTGCCCTGAAACGGCAAGACCCGTATCTCGGGCTGAACGGAGCCGGTCCGGGCAGTCCCAGCTGTCTGCGCAGTAGGGTTGGCGCGGTGCTTGCATGGCTTCAGTTAGGATGCGACCCAAACCAACACCACCCCACGGAAGCGCTATGACACGACGAATTGCTGGGTCCTTCTGGAGACGCGTAGCCGCCACCCTGTGCATCGCGACCGGTCTGCTGGCGGCCAGCCAGCCGGCGCTGGCGAGCAAGAAGGACGACACGCTGCGCTTCGCCTACGACCAGGCGCCCGAGAGCGTCGACCCGTTCTTCAACAACGTGCGCATCGGCGTCATCATCGGCGCCAACGTCTGGGACACGCTGATCTACCGCGACCCGGTCAGCAACGAGTACAAGGGCCTGCTCGCCAAGAGCTGGAAGCAAGTGAACGAGCGCACGATGGAGTTCGAACTGCGCGAAGGCGTCAAATTCCATAACGGCGAAGAGTTCGATGCCGACTCGGTGGTCTACACGCTGAACTTCATCGCCAACGCCGACAACAAGGTCACGACCCAGGCCAACGTCAACTGGATCGAGAAGGCAGAGAAGCTCGGCAAGTACAAGGTCCGGCTGACCACGAAGAAGATCTTTCCGGCGGCGGTCGAGTACCTGGCCGGCCCCGTGGTCATGCATCCGGCCAAGTACTACCAGGAGGTCGGCCCCAAGGGCATGAACGCCAAGCCGGTCGGTACCGGCCCCTACCGCGTCACCCAATACGTGGCCGGCAAGTCGATCACGCTGGAGCGCAACCCGGCCTACTTCAAGGATTCGCCTAAGGCCGCGCCGAAGATCGCCAAGGTCGAGATCCGCTTCATCCCCGATCGCCAGACGCAGATGGCCGAGGTGCTGTCGGGCAGCACCGACTTCATCATGTCCGTCGCCAAGGACCAGGCCGACCAGGTGGCCAAGATGCCGAACCTGCAGGTGGTCAGCGGCGAGACCATGCGCATCGTCTTCATGCAGATGAACGCGCTCGACGGCTCGCCCGCGCCGCAGTTCAAGGACATCCGCGTGCGCAAGGCCGTGGCCCATGCGATCGACCGCGAGGCCATCGCGAAGAACATCGTGGGCACCGGCTCGCGCGTGATCCACACGATCTGCTTCCCCAGCCAGTTCGGCTGCACCGACGATGGCGCGCCGCGCTACAAGTACGACCCGGCGCTTGCAAAAAAACTGTTGGCCGAAGCGGGGTTCCCGAACGGTTTCGATACTGAGATCGTGGCCTACCGCGAGCGCAACCAGACCGAGGCGCTGATCAACTACCTGCAGGCCGTCGGCATCCGCGCCAAGCTGAGTTTTCCGCAGTACGCGGCCATGCGCGAGCAGATCCGCGCGAACAAGGCGCAGCTCACGCACCAGACCTGGGGCTCGTTCTCGGTCAACGACGTGTCGGCCGCTACACCGGTGTACTTCGGCTTCGAGACCGACGACATCACCCGCGACGCCGAGGTGCGCGACCTGCTGAACCGCGGCAACAACTCGGTCGAGCCGACCACACGCAAGGCCTACTACAAGACCGCGCTGACCCTGATCGCCGAGCGCGCCCACGCCGTGCCGCTGTGGTCACTGCCGGTCTACTACGTGGCCAACAAGCAGCTCGGCTTCAAGGCCTACCCCGACGAGATGGTGCGCTTCTGGGAGATGAGCTGGAAGTAGGCGCCGAAGCAAGAGCTTCTTCCAGTGCTCGGCTACATCGTCAAACGCCTCGGGTTGGCCATCGCGGTCGCGCTCGCGGTGTCGGTCATCGCCTTCGGCCTGTTGCGGCTGTCGGGCGACCCGGCGCTGGCCATCGCCGGCGAGGGGGCGAGCCAGGCCGACATCGAGCAGGTGCGCAAGACCTATGGCTTCGACCAGCCTTTGCCGGTGCAGTACGGCAGCTGGCTGTGGAAGACGGTGCGTGGTGACCTCGGCGACTCGATCTACTTCAAGACCGCGGCCGGCCCGCTGATCCTCGACAAGCTGACCACCACGCTGGGCCTGGGCCTGGCGTCGCTGGCGTTCGCGCTGCTGGTCTCGGTGCCGCTGGGCGTGCTGGCTGCCCTCTACAAGGACAGCTGGATCGACCGCCTGTGCCTGGCCATTGCCGTCGTCGGGCAGGCGCTGCCCAACTTCTTTTTCGCGCTGCTGCTGATCATGCTGTTCTCGATCGCCTGGGGCGTGCTGCCGGTGTCGGGCAGCGACAGCTGGCTGCATTTCATCCTGCCGACCATTGCGCTCGGCTACTACGTGGCGCCGGCCTTCATGCGGCTGATCCGCGCCGGCATGGTCGAGGTGCTGCAGGCCGACTACATCCGCACCGCGCGCGCCAAGGGCCTGCCGGCCGGGCGCGTGATCTTCAAGCATGCGCTGCGCAATGCGGTGGTGCCGGTGGTGGCGCTGGCGGCGGTGCAGCTTGGCTTTCTGCTCGGCGGCTCGGTCGTGATCGAGACCATCTTCGCGCTCGACGGGCTGGGTTACCTGGCCTACCAGAGCATCACGTTCAAGGACTATCCGGTGATGCAGGTGATCGTGCTGCTGCTGTCGTTGATCTATGTGGTGCTGACCTTGGTTTCCGACGTGGCGAATGCGTGGCTGGATCCGCGGATTCGGGTGGGGTGATGATGCGCTCCGTTTCCTTGTTTGAGTTTGAGGCTTGCTGGGCGCAGGATGCTCGGGGGGCGGATCACGCCGACGGGGTACTCTGCTCCGCGACTGTCCCCCGCCGGGCCTATGGCCCTGGCTCCTCCTTGATGTCGCTGCGCAGAGCACCCCATCGACGCGATCTGGACGGAGCGGTGGTTGATCGGCCAGCACGCAGCGGCGTTGATGGGGCCGAGGGTATCGGGTGCTCTCCGCAGCGAAATCAAGGAGGAGGCGTGGCGGCCCTAGGCCGCGCCGGGGGACATTCGCGGAGGAGAGTACCCGGTGGCCTCGGCCCTCGCCCAAGGCATTCACGCCCGGCGGCTTTGATGGCCGCGCCGCGTTGCTTTCCGTCCAGGGCGTCTCAGAGCCCGTTGGGAGCCTGAGCATGGAAAGCACCACCACCGTCATCGAGGCCATCGCCGAGCCGGCCCCCCACGGCACCCACCGCCTCTGGCGCAACAAGGCGCTGCTGATCGGCGGCGGCCTGCTGCTGGTGATCCTGCTGCTCGCGATCTTCGCGCCCTGGCTCGGCCTGCACGATCCGTATGTGCAGGACCTGGCGCACCGCAACGTGCCGCCGGTCTGGTACGACGCGGGCGCCTGGCAGAACCCGTTCGGCACCGACCCGTTGGGGCGCGACTACCTGTCGCGGCTGGTCTACGGTGCCCGCATCTCGCTGCTGATCGGTGCCAGTGTCGCGCTGATCTCGGGCCTGATTGGTACGGCGATGGGCCTGGCCGCCGGCTACTTCGGCGGCAAGACCGACATGCTGGTGACCTTCCTCGTCACGGTGCGGCTGTCGATGCCGGTGATCCTGGTGGCGCTGGCCACGGTGGCGCTGGTGGGGGGATCGCTGTGGGTGGTGATCCTCGTACTGGGCCTGCTGAAGTGGGACCGCTTCGCCGTGGTGATGCGCAGTGCCACGCAGCAGGTGCGGTCGCTCGACTACGTGGCCGCCGCCCAGTCGGCCGGTGCGTCCACACGCCGCATCCTGCTCGGCGAGGTGCTGCCCAACGTGATGCCGCACCTGATCGTGGTCGCCACGCTCGAAGCCGCCAGCGCGATCCTGCTCGAGGCCGCGCTGTCGTTCCTCGGCCTGGGCGTGCAGCCGCCGCTGCCGTCGTGGGGCCTGATGATCTCGGAGGCCAAGGCGTCGATGTTCTTCTCGTTCTGGCTGATCGCGATTCCCGGCACCGCGCTGGCGGTGCTGATCTTCGCGATCAACCTGGCGGGTGATGGCCTGCACGACCTGCTGTCACCGGAGGGAAGAGCATGACGGACGACACCGTGCTCGAGGTGCAGAACCTGCGGGTCGACCTGAAGACGCCGCGCGGCACGCTGCATGCGGTGCGCAACGTGTCGTTCCAGGTGCGGCGCGGCGAGACGCTGTGCCTGGTCGGCGAATCGGGCTGCGGCAAGTCGATGACCTCGCTGGCCATCATGAGCCTGCTGCCGGCCGTGGCGCAGCGCAGCGCCACCCGCCTGTCGCTGGCCGGGGAAGATCTTCTGGCCAAGGCCAGCGCCAGACGCGTCAACGCACTGCGCGGCAGCCGCATGGGCATGATCTTCCAGGAGCCGATGACGGCGCTGAACCCGGCCTACACCATCGGCGACCAGCTGATGGAGCCCTACCTGTACCACCGCAAGGCCAGCGCTGCCGAGGCGCGCGCACGGGCTGTGGAACTGCTGGGCAAGGTCGGCATCGCATCGGCCGAGCAGCGGCTGGGCCAGTACCCGCACCAGCTGTCGGGCGGCTTGCGGCAACGCGTGATGATCGCGATGGCGCTGATGTGCAGCCCCGAGCTGCTGATCGCCGACGAGCCCAGCACGGCGCTGGACGTGACGATCCAGGCGCAGATCCTGCGGCTGCTGGCCGACCTGCAGCGTGAGCTGGGCATTGCGATGGTGCTGATCACGCACGACCTCGGCGTGGTCGCCCGCATCGCCGACCGCGTGGCCGTGATGTACGCGGGCGAGGTGGTCGAGGAGGGCGCCGTCGCCGATGTGTTCGCCCATCCGCACCATCCGTACACGCGGGGCCTGCTCGACTGCATCCCCGTGCCGGGGCGCACGGCGCCGGGTGGCCGGCTCGGCACGATCGCCGGCGTCGTGCCCTCGCTCATCGGCGATCTGCAGGGCTGCAGTTTTCGCGACCGCTGCGCCCATGCCCAGCCGGTGTGCGCACAGGCGGTGCCGGTGCAGGGCGAGCAGGGCGGCCAGCGGTGGCGCTGCATCCTGACGGACTTGCCGGTCGGCCGAGACGCCACGCTTGCGGAGACAGCGGCATGAGCACCCTGTCCCACGACCACGCGCCGCTGCTGCAAGCCACAGGCCTCACGCGCAGCTTCACCGTCAAGCCCGGCCTGTTCTCACCAGCCCGCAAACTGCAGGCCGTCAACGGGGTCGACCTCGCCCTGCGCAAGGGCGACGTGCTGGGCATCGTCGGCGAATCGGGCTGCGGCAAGTCGACCTTGGCCCGGATGCTGCTGGGCCTCACGCCGCCCAGCAGCGGCACGATCGCGCTCGGCGGCGAAAACATGGCCGGCCTCGACCGCAAGGCCATCGCGCGGCGCGTGCAGCCGGTGTTCCAGGATCCGTATTCGTCGCTGAACCCGCGCCGCGGCATCGCCTCCATCGTCGCGCTGCCGTTGGAGGTGCATGGCATCGGCAACACGGCCCAGCGCCGCAAGCAGGCGATCGACATGCTGGCCCGCGTCGGCCTGCCGGCCCGTTATGCCGACCACACGCCCGGCCAGCTGTCGGGCGGCCAGCGCCAGCGTGTGGCCATCGCACGCGCGCTGGTGATGCAACCCGAGATCGTGATCTGCGACGAGCCGACCTCGGCGCTCGACGTGTCGGTGCAGGCGCAGATCCTGAACCTGCTGCTCGACCTGCGGCGCGACTTCGGCCTGACCTACGTGTTCATCAGCCACAACCTCGCGGTGGTCGAGCACATTGCCACGCGCGTGGCCGTGATGTACCTCGGCCGCGTGGTCGAAGAGCGCAGCACGGCCGAGCTGTTCCGCGAGCCGTACCACCCCTACACGCAGGCGCTGCTGGCCTCGGTGCTGACACCCGAGCCCGGCCTCGGCCTGCCCGACACCGGCCTGGGCCTGGCTTTCCCCGATCCGCTGAACGTGCCGGCCGGCTGCGCCTTCCACCCGCGCTGCGCACAGCGCCTGCCGGCCTGCAGCGTCGACCAGCCGCTGCTGCACCGCCAGTCCGGCGGCACGGTCGCCTGCCACCTCTATCCCACGGCACGAACAGCAGTGCCCGCCGAACCCCAAGGAGCCACCCCATGACCCGCAGCGCCGCCATCACCCAGGCCGAGCAGTTCTTCGACTCCGGCGCGTTCCAGCAGATGCTGGCGCGCCGCATCGCGATCCCGACCGAAAGCCAGAACCCCGACCGCGCCGCCGTGCTGGTGCGCTACCTCGACGAAGAGATGCGGCCCGCCTTCGAGGCCATGGGCTTCCGCTGCCAGACGCTGACGCATCCCAAGGCCAAGGCCCCGTTCCTGTTCGCGCAGCGCATCGAAGACCCTTCGTTGCCCACGGTGTTCGGCTACGGCCATGGCGACGTGATCCGCGGCCTGGAGCCCGAGTGGAAGGAAGGTTTGTCGCCGTGGAAGCTGTCGGACCAGGGCGAGCGCTGGTACGGCCGCGGCATCGCCGACAACAAGGGCCAGCACTCGATCAACATGGAGGCGCTGCGCCTGGTGATCGCCGAACGTGGCAGGCTCGGCTTCAACGCCAAGTACCTGATCGAGATGGGCGAGGAGACCGGCTCGCCCGGTCTGCGCGAACTGTGCGAGGCGAACAAGGAACTGTTTGGCGCCAGCCTGCTGATTGCCTCCGACGGTCCACGCCTGCGCGCTGACCGGCCCACGGTGTTTCTGGGTTCACGCGGCGCGCTGAACTTCGACCTGACGATCGAATCCCGCAAAGGCGGCCACCACTCGGGCAACTGGGGTGGGCTGATCTCCAACCCCGGCATCCAGCTCGCGCATGCGATCGCCGCCATCGTGTCGCCGACCGGGCAGATCCGCATTCCCGAGTGGGTGCCGAAGGAGTTGCCCGACTCGGTGCGGCGCGCGCTGGCCGACTGCGAAGTCGACGGCGGCGCCGACGGTCCGACCATCGAGCCCTGGTGGGGCGAGCCCGGCCTGTCGCCGGCCGAGCGTGTGTTCGGCTGGTGTTCGTTTGAAGTGCTGGCTTACAAGACCGGCAACCCCGAGACGCCGGTCAACGCGATCCCGCCGCGCGCCTGGGCGCGCTGCCAGCTGCGCTTCGTCGTTGGCCCGAACCCGGACGACTTCCTGCCCGCACTGCGCCGCCACCTCGACCGCCAGGGTTTCCCGATGGTGCAGGTCGCCGCCGCGCGCGATGAGATGTTCCACGCCACCCGCATCGACCCCGACGACGCCTGGGTCCGCTGGGCCGTGGCCTCGATCGCCGAGACCAGTGGCAAGAAGCCGGCGGTGCTGCCCAACCTGGGCGGCTCGCTGCCCAATGACATCTTCACCGACGTGCTGGGCCTGCGCACGGTGTGGGTGCCGCACTCGTACCCGGGCTGCTCGCAGCACGCGCCGAACGAACATCTGCCGCCGGAGTTGATGCGGGAGGCGTTGAGTGTGATGACGGGGTTGTACTGGGACATGGGTGCGGGCGGAACGCCAAAGGCGGGGTGAGCGGAACCCTTCAGGTGGGCGCGGTGATCTTCTCGGCGCGGATGACCTGCGTCCAGTGCGCGACGTCGCGCGCGAGGAAGGCCTGTGCCTCCTGTGGTGACAAGGGCAGGCCGGGCTCAGCGGCCTGGCTGCGCAAGGTTTCCAGCACGTCGGGGCGTGTCAGCGCCTCGCGCACCAGTTCGTTGATGCGTCTGGCGATGCCGGGAGGCAGGCCCTTGGGGCCGGCGATGGCATACCAGGCGGCAACGTCGAATTCCGGCAACACGGTCTCGGCGACGGTCGGCACGTCCGGCAGGCCGGGGTAGCGGCTTCTGGAGGTGACGGCCAGCGCGCGCAGGCGGCCGGCGTCGAGCAGCGGCTTCATGCCCGCCAGCGAGGTGAACATGAACGGGACCTCGTTGGCGATCACGGCGGTGTTGAGCGCGCCGCCGCCCTTGTACGGGACATGCGTGAAGCGAATACCCAGGCGCGACTCCATCAGTACCGCCGCCAGATGCATGCCGGTTCCCTGGCCGCCCGTGCCGTAGTAGAGCAGGCCCGGTTGCGCCCTGGCCTGCTGCACCAGTTCCTGCAGGGTCTTGAACGGCGCGTTGGGGTTCGCGACGATGGCAAACGGACTGCGCGCGACCATCGCGGCCATGCTGAAGTCGTTGACAGGGTCGAAGGGCAGCGTGTTGTACAGACCCGGTGCGGCGGCGTGGCCAGAGGCCATGAGGAAGAGGGTGTACCCATCGGGCTCGGACTTGGCGACGAAGTTCGCACCGATGGTGCCGCCTGCGCCGGCCTTGCCTTCCACGATGCCCTGCTGGCCGAGCTTGTCGGAGAACTGCGAAGCCACCAGGCGCGCCAGCAGGTCCACCGGGCCACCCGGCCCGAAGCCGTGGACGATCTTGATGGGCTTGTTCGGCCAGTTGGCCGCGCCTTGTGCCCACGCCGAGGCGGCGGGCGCGCCGCACAGCGCCGGAGCGGTGAGGGAGCCCAGCAGAAGATCGCGACGCTTCATCGGAAGAATTCCTCGGTTGCAGAAAGAATGGCCGACGGCAGACTGGCTCGGATGCCTTCGTCAACTGACGCAGCAGCTGCCGAAGAGGTTCGGCGCGCGCTTGGCTCGCTCGAGCAGGCCGTCCCGCGATTTCTCGATGCGCTGGCGCATGCCGCGAATGTCGGCGCCGACCAGTTCGCCTGCCCATTTCTTGACCTTGCCGGCCACGAACACGTGTTTGACGTTGCTGGTGTCCATCAGCGTCACCACGGCGCCGTACGCGTTGTTGAGCGGCATCACGTTGATGCTGTCGGCCGCCAACAGGATGATGTCGGCCTCCTTGCCCGGCGTGAGCGATCCGATCTTGCGCTCCAGGTGCGCACCTCGCGCGCCGTTGACCGTGGCGTACTCGACGATCTGCCTGGTCGTGATGGGACGGGGTGCCGACGCATCGCCGGCCAGGACGCGTTCGCTCGCCAAGGCACGCTGCAGGGTGAATGTGCTGCGCATGATGGTGAACATGTCGGCGGTCATGTTGCATTCGACGTCGGAGCTGAGGCTGGGGCTCAAGCCCAGATCCAGGCACTTCTGCACCGGCGGCATGCCGTGCCGCATCTGCATTTCGATGGTGGTCGCCATCGAGACGTGGCCTCCGGTGTCGGCGATCATCTTCCAGACGGTGTCGCTCAACTGGGTGCAATGGATGTACTCGTTGTCGGGGCCCATCAGGCCCATGCGCCCCATACGTTCGAGGTCGCCGAAACGGGATCCGACGATATGGGACACCGTGGGCACGTTCAGCGATCGCGCGAAAGCCCAGTTCTCCGGGATCGGGCCCGTCCCCAGTGCCAGCGTGAGGAGTTGATCGTCCGACGCGAAGGCGCCTCGCCTCAGGCGGGTCAGGTCGCTCGGCGACCTGGCCGCGGGTGTGCTTCCGGCCGACGAATACGCGAACACCGCCCGGCGCCCGGAATCTCGCAATCCGGCGATGCAGGCATCGGTATGCTCGATCGACAATCCGACCTGGGAGGTGTCCACAACCGTGGTGACGCCGGCATGGAGCTGGCTCCACGAGGCAACGAGCTCGGCGATGTACGCGTCCTCCGGGGTGAAGAGCGGCGTGTACAGCTGCCCGATGATGGCCACGTAGTTTTCGGGGCCGTCTTCCTTCGAAAGGCCCAGACTCCCATCGGCCAGGATGCTTCTGAGAGCGGTTTCGTACTGATGGTGATGGGTGTCCACGAACCCGGGCATGACGATCATCCCGCGCGCATCGACCGTGACGTCCGCCGTCACGCGGGAGCCGAGATCGGCGCCGACCTCGACGATGCGCTTCCCCTTGACGAGCACGTCCCCGCTGGCGAGGTCTGGCAGCTTGCGGTCCATGGTGAGGACCACCCCGCCCTTGATCAGGGTGGTCCTCGCGTCCGAGTCGTTCTGCCGGAGCCGGTCGAGCGTGGCGTCGGATCCCGGCCCGCTGGCGCAGCCCGCGAACAGCGGTGCCACGGCCGCGGCGCCGAGAAGCGAGCGTCTCGACAGAGTCGTGGGCCCGCAGATCGGGCATGCGGGCAGGTAGCGGCTTCTCGGTGCGGTCATGGAGGTTTTCCTTTTCCGGTCAGTTGGGCGGGGTGATGTTTTCGTCCCGCACGACCTTCGTCCACCGAGCCACGTCGGCCGCGAGAAACGCCCGGGCCTCGGCCGGACTGGTCGGCCAGGGATCGGCGGCCTGGAGCTTCAGGCTCTGGACCACGTCGGGTCGGCGCAGCGTGGACTGCACGAGGGCATTGAGCTTGTCCACGATGGCGGCCGGCAAGCCCTTCGGCGCAGCCAACGCATACCAGGCGCTGACGTCGAAGTCGGGCAGCACCGTCTCGGCCACGGTCGGAATGTTGGGGAAACTGCCGGCGCGCGCGCGCGACGTGACGGCCAGGGGCCTGACCTTGCCGGAGTCGATGGCCGCAGACATGCCGGCCAGCGAGGTGAAGATCACGGGCACCTCGCCGCCCATGACCGCCAGGGCGGGGGCATTTCCGCCTTTGTAGGCCACATGGGAGAGCTGGCTGCCGGTGCGCGCCTGGAACAGCACTGCGGCCAGATGCATGCCGCTGCCGGTGCCGCCCGAGCCGTAGTCGATCTTGCCGGGAGAGGCCTTTGCCTGCTGAACCATTTCCTGGATGGTCTTGAACGGTGCGTCGGGGTTGGCGACGATCGCAAACGGGCTGCGGGCCACCATCGACACCATCGTGAAGTCGCCGACTGCATTGAAGGGCAGGGACTTGTACAGGCCGGGCGCCGCGGAATGCCCCGATGCCATCAGGAAGAGCGTGTAGCCGTCCGGCTCCGCCTTGGCGACATAGCTGGCGCCGATGGTGCCTCCCGCACCGGGCTTTCCCTCGACGATGGCGGCCTGGCCGAAGTGTTCGGGGAACTGCAGTGCGATCAGCCGGGCGAGGTTGTCCACCGGCCCACCCGGGGTGAAGCCATGGACGATGCGCACCGTCCTGGTGGGCCAGGCCGGGGTCGCCTGCGGCTGCTTTTGCGCGAAGGCGCCGTTCGCCGCGAGGGCCAGAGCGGCCGCAACCAGGGCACGGCGAGCCCGCTGAACTGTCATATGAAGAACTTTTCTGGTTGAGGCCCGCGCTCGACGGGAGCGCACACGTACTGGCCTTCGCCGAACAGGCGCAGGCGTGATGCGAGCAACTCTTCCTGCAGGCGGGCCAGGCGCTGGCTGTCGAAGGTCAGCACGCCGTTGCGCTTGGCGAACTTGCCGGCCACCAGCACGTTCTCGATGTCGGCCGTCTCGGCGTACATCACGACGACGTGCGCGGCATCGCCGCCCGGCATGGCCGGGAAGATGTTCATGCCGCGGCAGTCGAACATCACCAGGTCGGCCTGCTTGCCCGGGGTGATGGAGCCGGTCTTCTTCTCGAGTCCGAAGGCCTTGGCGCCGCCCATCGTGGCCCAGTAGAGCGCGTCGCGGGTGAGCGTGGAGTGCTGCGTCCGCGCGGGCCACTTGCCCTCGTGCCACAGGCTGCGGTTGTCCAGTTCGCGTTGATGCAGGAAGGCGTGGCGGGTGACCGCAAGCATGGAGCTGTTGAAGTAGGGGTCGCAATCGGTCCCGAGCGACGGCATGGCACCGTGCTTGACCAGGCGGCCCAGCATCGCCGGCTGCTCGTAGTTCAGCATTTCGGTGAGATTGGTGGCGGTGATGGTGCAGCCGGCATCGAGCACGATCTTCAGTTCGGTTTCATCGAAGCAGTTGCCGTGCCCGATGTTGTGGTCGGGGCCGAGCAGGCCTTCGGCGGCCAGGCGGGGGTAGCCATCCTCGACCACACGCTTGCCCTTGCGCCCGTAGGTGTGCGCGGAGTTGATCAGGCCGAGCTCGCGTGCCAGGCGGATGTCGTGGACCGCGACGTCGTATTCGCCCCAGTCGGGGCCGAGAATGGCCATCGCCAGGGTGACGAGCCGATCGTCGGAGGCGAAGCGGCCCTTGCGCAGGCGCTCGATCTCCTCGCGCGGGAACGGCTTCTTGTGGAACGGTACCTCGCCCGGGCGCTCGGGCGGCTTGACCGTGCCGCGCGCAAAGACGGCGCGGATGCCGGTCTCCTCGAGGGCATCGATGGCGGCATCGGTCATCTCGGCGTCGCGCAGGATGTGGCACCAGTCGACGATGGTCGTCGTGCCGTTGCGCAACTGATTCAAGGCACCCACCAGGTTGCCCAGGTACACGTCACGCGTGCGGTAGTACGTGGCCAGCTTCTTGTGCATGTTGGCGTGATAGTCCCGGCTGCCGACCCAGTCGGCGCCGATGCCGCGCAGCTGGAATTCCCAGGTGTGGATGTGCGCATTGATCAGCCCGGGCGTCACGATGCGTCCGCGGCCGTCGATCGGCTCGGCGTCCGGCACCGTGAGCCCCGGGCCGACGGCCAGGATCCTGTCGTTCTCGATCAGGATGTCGGCATCGTCGAAATTCCCGACGGCCGGGTCCATCGACAGGACATTGGTGTTCTTGATCAGCATGCGCATCGTAGAGGCCTTGTTCCATGGAAGAGGTGCACCGGACCGGGTGCCGACGTGAGGGCGATCGGCACGCATTTCCTGTGCTGATCCGCATGTTCGAGGTTTCTGATTGGGATATAAACATGCTGACTGAAAAGAATTGCTTTCTCGAATGGAAAGAATGTGGACAGACTCACCTGCATGACCGTCTTCCGGAAGGTGGTGGAGCTGCACAGCTTCAGTCTGGCTGCGCAGGCGCTGTCGATGTCGGCGGGTTCGGTGAGCAAGTACGTCGCCGCGCTCGAAACCCACATCGGCACGCCGCTGCTGGCCCGCACGACCCGCAGGATCACGCTGACCGAGGCGGGAAGCGTGTACTACGCGAAGTGCGCGCGCCTCGTCGACGAGATCGAGGAGGCCGAGAAGTCCACCGGCCATCTGCATCCGACGCCGAAGGGGCTGCTCAAGGTGAGGGCGCCGATCTCGCTGGGCTCCGCGCATCTGGGGCGGACCATTGCCGACTTCCTGCTGCGCTTTCCGGAACTCAAGCTGGAACTCACGCTGAATGATTTCTTCACGGATCCGGCAGAGCAGGGTTTCGATGTCGCGATCGCCATCTCAGGTCAGGAGCGCGAGCCCTTGCGTGGCGCGCGGCGCCTGGGGAGCATGGCGCGTGCCATGGTGGCCGCCCCCGCCTATCTGTTGCAGTATGGCGAGCCGGCCTCCGCGGCGGATCTCAAGCGGCACAACTGCATGGTCTACAGCCGGGGGCACATGCCGGACGAATGGCGCCTGATCGCGGCGACCGGCGAGCGCACCATTCGCGTCGAAGGCAACTGCCGCTGCAACAACAGCCTGGTCTTGCGCGAAGCCTTGCTGGAGGGGGCGGGCATCGGTGTGCTGCCGACCTTCCTGGTGGCCGGCGACATCGCCGCAGGCCGGTTGGTGGTGGTCCTGCCCGGCTGGACGCCCGAGTCCAGAACCTTCTATGCGGTCTTTCCCCAGCCTCGCCAGCCATCGGCGAAGGTGCGCGAATTCGTCGATGCGCTCGCCCGGAGTTTCGCCGTCGATGGCCAGTGGCAACTGGGCGTCGCCGACGCGTTGTAGTGCCGCGGCGAAGCCCGTGCCATGGCCAGCGATGGCAGCTCAGTCGACGGCCGGACGCAGGCTCTCGAACGGCTTGGCGGCGTGGACGATCCGGCCTCCGACCACGGTCAGCATCGATTCCGTGCGGCCGATCTGCTCCGTCGGCACCGTGAAGTAGTCCTGGCTCAGCACCGCGAAATCCGCCAGCTTGCCGACCTCGAGCGTGCCACGTTTCTTTTCGTCGAAGCTGAACCACGCGCTGCCGACCGTGTACATGCGCAAGGCCTGCTCGCGCGACGGCAATTCGCTCGCCACGCGCAAGGCGTTGCCGCCGACCGTCTTGCCATCGACCATCCACTGCAGCGCCACAAACGGGTTGTACGAGGCCACGCGGTGCGCATCGGTGCCACCTCCCACCACCACGCCGGCGCGTGCCGCCGTCATGATCGGCGGCATGCGGCGTGCCGCGTCGCCTCGCCGGGCCAGTTCGGCATCACCCTGGAAGTACATCGCGTCCTGCATCGTCCAGCCGATGCCCAGTGCCTTCATCCGCGCATAGGTTTCCGGCGAGCCGTCGTTCAGGTGCGCGATCGACCAACGCAGGCTGGTGATCGGAAACTCCGCGTTCACACGCTCGTACAGATCGAGCAGCTGGCCGACCGAGCTGTTCTCCTGCCAATGGATCGTCACGGCCAGCTTGCGCTGTGCGGCCCAACGGATGATCTCGTAGAACTTCTCCTTGGCCGCTGCGTCCGGGCTGTCGTTGTTGTACATGGCACCCGTGATGCGCTCACCGATGCCGTTGAAGCGCAGCATGTCGTCGCCGAAACCCATCGGCGTCAGCTGTGTGAGGGCCTTGAACTCGTCGAACTCGTTGCCGATGTTCTGCGCGAACAGGCTGTAGGCGACGCGTACCGTCAGTTGCCGGTCGCGCCAGGTCTGGAACAGCGCGGCGTACTGCGATGCCGAGATGCTGAAGCCGCCCGGATCGACGACGCCCGTCACGCCCAGCCGGTTCAGCTCGCTGAAGAACTGGCGTGTGCCGACCAGGTTGTCCTGCAGACTGGGTTTGGGCAGCTTGTCGAACAGCGCCGACAGGCCGACGATGTCGACCTTGATCCACCCGGTCGGTGCGCCGGCAGCATCGCGCTCCTGGCTCATTCTCGGCGGCAGTGCGTCGTAGCGCAGGCCGAGTGCTTCGCGCGCCTTCGGGGTGAGCACCAGCGCGTTGT
The DNA here is from genome assembly GCA_965279475.1 of Pseudorhodoferax sp. Taxonomy (GTDB): domain Bacteria; phylum Pseudomonadota; class Gammaproteobacteria; order Burkholderiales; family Burkholderiaceae_C; genus Pseudorhodoferax. Next base: position 2,510,645 of record CBDIIA010000003.1, on the reverse strand, counting down.
AGAACAGCTGGACCCACACCGGATGGTTCGGCGCGGCGGCCAGCAGTTCGGCCTCGGTCGGGCGGCGATTCTCGGCAAACTGCTGCTCCGTCCATCCGCCGGCCACGATCAGCCAGCTGTCGGGCTTGCTGTGTTCGGCCGCTTCCTTGATGCGCGCCATGGCCTCGGGAATGGTTTTCGCGCCGATCCAGTTGACCTCGGTCGAGTAGCTCAACGCGGCGCGGATCGCGTGCATGTGCGAATCGATCAGGCCGGGGATCACGGTACGGCCGCCGGCATCGACGCTGCGCGTCGCGGGACCGATCATGGCGCGCGCGGTCGCGGCCTTGCCCAGTGCGACGATGCGCCCATCGCGCACCGCCATCGCGGAGGCAACGGACGAACGCGCGTCCAGCGTTGCGATGCGGGCGTTGGTGACGACCAGATCGGCCGGTTGGGCGGCTGCCGTGACCGAGGTCAGCGTGACGGCCAGCGCCAGCGTGGCGCTGGTGGTCCAGCGTTGTGAAAATCTCTGCATGATGTCTCCGTGTTGATGTGATGTGGGGTCGTGCAGGCGGGGGATCTCAATCCGTCTTGATGCCGGCGGCCTTCACGACCTGCGCGCCCTTGGCCGTCTCGGCGGCGATGAAGCTGTTGAACTGGTCCGATGCCATCGTGAAGGGCTCGGCGCCGAGCTTGTCCAGCCGTTCCTTCAGGTCGGGCGAGAGCATGATCTTCGCGACCTCGGCCTGCACCCGGTCGACCACGGCCCTGGGGGTCTTCGCCGGCGCGAACAGACCGACCCAGAACAGGTATTCCGAGCCCGGCACGCCGGCCTCGGCCGTGGTCGGCAACGCCGGCTGCACCGACGAGCGTTTGCCGGTGCCGACGGCCAGCGCCTTGAGCCTGCCGTCCCTGATCAGCGGCAGCGCCGAGACCATCGGCGCGAAGAACCAGTCGACGCGTCCGCCCATGACCTCGGTCATCGCCTCGGGTGTGCCGCGAAAAGGGACGTGCTGCGCCTGCAGGCCGGCAGCAAGGCGGAACACCTCGGCGTTCATGTGCGTCGCCGATCCATTGCCGGCCGATGCATAGTTGAAGCCACCGGGCCTGGACTTGACCTGGGCGATCAGGTCCTTCACGTCGCTGAACTTGCCGGGCGAGGTGACCAGCACGTTCGGCAGGCTGGCCATCGGCGTCACGCCGGTGAAATCCTTCAACGTGTCGTAGGGCAGGTTCGGATAGATCGATGGATTGACCAGATGGCCTGCCGAATGCACGAGCAGCGTGTAGCCGTCGGCCGGTGCCCTGGCGACGAGCGATGCGCCCAGCGTGCCGCCGGCCCCAGGCTTGTTGTCGACGATGACCGACGTCCCCAACGCCGGACCGAGCCGTTCGGCGACGAGGCGTGCAACGATGTCGGTGCCGCTGCCTGCGGTGAAGGGGACGACCAGCTTGATGGCCTGGGCTTTGGGCCAGTCGCTCTGCTGCCCTCGGGCGCCGGCGGCGGCCAGCGCGGCCAGCGCTCCCATGAGCAGGATGCGGCGGGCGGCGTGTGGTGCGTTCATGTCTTTGTCTCCGTGATGCAATCTTTGTTTTTGTCGGCGCGCGCGGTGGCTGGAATCTGCCGCTACGGCGGCACAGCGGAAGGCGGTGCGGCGGTCGGCATCACCAGCGCGACGAGCACCGGCTTGTTCGTGCGGTTGAGCAGTTGCCTTTTCTCCCCCGGTGCGAACCGGCAGGAGTCGTAGGGTCCCAGCTGTTGTTCTTCGGCGCGGCCGTCGATTTCACCGATCACGGTGAGCTGCCCTTCGAGCACGAGATAGATCTTTTCCATCGGCGAGCCGTCGAGCCCGGTGCGGCCGCCCGGCAGGATCTGGCTCATGCCCATCCACATCTGCTCGGAAGGGCCGGCTTCCTTGCCCTGCAGGCGAAGGCAACGCATGTCGAAGTGGTTGGGCGCCTCGTAGGCGGGCGCTGCGTCCAGGCGGGTGACGTGCATGGGTGACTCCTCGGGTGCTCAGGGGCGCAGCACGACACGGTCGCCGTTGCCCGTGAGCACCAGGCGGTAGGCTTCGAGCGCGTCGTCGAGCGTGAAGTGCCGGGCGACCGGGAAGGGCTTGAGCGTGCCGTGCTCGAAGCCCGCGCGCATCGCATCGAGTTGTGCCGTGGATTCGATGCAGTCCAGTGCCAGCGAGTCGATCCCGACGAAGGTGTGCATGCCGCGGTAGAACGCGAAGATGTCGAAGGGCACCGCGCGGTCCTGCGTGGCGATGAAGATCTGCGTCGCCCGCTTGGCCATCGATTGGTTGGCGGCCTCGAAGTAGGCGCTGCCCACGGTGTTGAAGACCAGGTCGGCGCCGCGTCCCCCGGTCAGCGCGAGCACCTGCGCTGACACGTCCTGCTGCGACGCATCGACCACATCGACCGGGCCGCAGGCGAAACCCGCGAATGGCCCCTGGTGCCGCTGCACCGCAATCACTCGCGCACCGGCCTGGGCTGCCAGTTGCACCGCGGCCTGCCCGACCTTGCCGTTGGCCCCCATGACCAGGACCGTCTGGCCGGCCTGGGGCATGCCACTGCGACGAAAACCTTCATAGGCCGTGACGAACGGCACGCCGACTGCGCCGGCTTCATCCATCGAGATGTTGCGGGGCCGCTCGCGCAAGGCCGCTTCGGGCAGCACGAGGTAACGCGCATGGGAGCCATCGCGCGTGATGCCGATGTCGCCGCCCGAGCCCCACACCTCGCGGCCGATCCACGCGTCCGGGCCGGCCACCACGGTGCCCGCGAAGTCGCGGCCGGGCGTGCGCGGCCAGACCGCCTTCGGCATGATGCCCAGCGTGGCTTTCACGTCGCTGGGATTCACGGCGGCGGCGCCGATCAGCACCACCGCGCATCCCGGCGTGGCGGCAGGCTGCGGCTGCGCGGCGGTCGCCAGCGTCAGCGATGCAAGGTCGGTGGCTTTGTGTTCGACGCGCAGGGCGCGCGCAGCGTCATTGCGCATGGCGGTGCTCATCGCGCGCTCCCTGCGGGCAGGCCCAGCATGGCCCGCGCTTCGGCGGCACTGGCCACCTGGCCGCCGAGGCTCTGGATGATGTCCCGCGCCTTCGCCACCAACTGTGCGTTGCTCTCGGCCAGCACGCCATGCGAGAGGTAGATGTTGTCTTCCATGCCGACGCGTACGTGACCGCCCATCAGCCAGGCCTGCGCGACGATCGGGAACTCCATGCGGCCGATCCCGAAGGCACTCCAGAAGGCGCCGCGCGGCAGCATGTTGCGTGCGTAGAGCAGGGTCTCGGGTGTCGGTGCGAAGCCGTACTTGACGCCCAGCACGAAGGTCCACATGCCCGGCCCGTCGAGCGTGCCGTCGGCGACCAGGTCGAGTGCCATGTTGATGTCGCCGGAATCGAATATCTCCAGCTCGGGCTTGACCCCCGCCTCGCGGATCACCTGGGCCATGCGGCGCACGTTCTTCGGCGTGTTGATCACCACGTCGGGCCCGGAGTTCATCGTGTTCAGGTCGAGCGAACACACGTCGGGCCGGATCAGTGCGACGTGCTCGACGCGTCGCTCCGGGGGCTGCAGCGTGGTGCCGGGTGCGTAGACCTTCGGGTCGTGCTCGCTCGGCACGAAGCGCCCGCCCGGGCCGGTCGTCAGATTGATCACGAGGTCGCGGTTGTGCCGACGGATGCGCTCGACCACCTCGCGGTACAGCTCGGTCTCCATCGAAGGCTTGCCCGTGCCGGGGTCGCGCACATGGATGTGCACCTGGCCGGCGCCGGCCTCGGCCGCTGCCAGGCATTCGTCGGCGATCTGCGTCGGGGTGATCGGCAGGTGCGGCGTCTGCTCGGGCTTCACGAGATTGCCGGTGACGGCACAGGTGATCAGGGTCTTGTTCACAGGTGGCGCCCTCCATCGACGACGATGCGCGTGCCGGTGACGAAGCGCAGCGTGGTCGCCAGCGCCTCGATGGTGGCGGCCACGTCTTCGGGCAGGCCAATGCGCCCCAGCGGCGTGGTGGCGGCCATCTTGTTCCTGAAATCATCGCCGCGCCCCGGCACGAAGGACGACTCCACTGCGCCCGGCGACACCGACACGACGCGCACCGCCGGCGCAAACGCCTTGGCCAGCGCATCGCCGACCACGTCCAGACCGGCCTTTGCCGCGACGTAGGCCAAGTTGCTGCCCTGGCCGGTGAAGCCCGAGATGGACGATACGTTGACGATCAGCCCGTCGCCGCTTGCCTTCAGCAGCGGCGCGAAGGCGCGGATGGTGGCGAACACACCGCGGAAGTTGGCGCGCAGCAGTTCGTCGATGAGGTCGTCGGTCAGCCCCTCCAGATCGCCTGCGGGCACAGGGTGCGTGTGGCCGGCGCTGTTGACGAGGATGTCGCAACGGCCATGCGTCGCCCGGACGTTTTCGGCAGCCGCCCGAAGGCTGGCGCTGTCGACGATGTCGGCTCGCAGCGCCTGGTGGCGCTGGCCGTTGCTGCAGGGCAGTTGAGACGCGCGCGCATCGGCATCGTCGCCCCTGCGGTACAGCAGTACGCAGGTTGCGCCGAGCGCTGCCAGGCGCGTGGCGCTGGCGTGGCCGATCGCGCCGAGGCCGCCGGTGATGACGGCCAGCTTGCCGTCGAGACGAGAGACAGGATCGAAACTCATGTGGGAATGCTCATGGAAGATGGCTTCAGGGGATCGGTGGACGTGGATACTTCATCTCGCCGGGTTCGAGCTGGAAGTCGTAGACCAGCGTGGCGCTTTGACCGTCGGGCTGCATCGCATAGTTGCCGATCAGCCTGCGGGTCACCCCGAAGGTCGGGTCGCTCTCCAGGTTCTCGTCATCGTCGGCGTAGACCTGACTCACCAGCACCTTGTAGCCCGGCTTGCTGACCATGAAATGCAGATGGGCCGGCCGGTTCGGATGGCGCTGCTGCGCGCGCAGCAGCCCACCGCAAGGCCCGTCGGTCGGCACCGGGTAGCCGGCAGGCCGCACGCTGCGGAAGTGAAAGCGGCCTTCGGCGTCGGTGTGGAAGCGTCCGCGCAGGTTCATGTCCTGCTGCGCTGGATCCTGGTTCTCGTAGAGGCCGACCGGCGAGGCCTGCCAGACGTCGACCATCGCACCGGCCAGGGGCTGCCCTTGCGCGTCGCGCACCACGCCCGACACCGCCAGCGGCACGCCGGGCGTGCCCGAGCGCGCGATCGAGTCCCCGCTGTCGCATACCGGCGCGTTGGCACGCCAGAAGGGCCCGAGCAGCGCGGCCGACGATTCGCCCTGCGGATCCTGGTTGTTCTGCAGCGCGACCAGAGTGGAGATGCCGAGGATGTCGGCCGCCAGCACGACCTCGTTCTTCTTGTCGCCGGTGGCCTGGCCGATCGCGACGATGAATTCGAGCGCGGTCTCGAACTCGTCCTCCCGAAGCGAGACTTCCTGGATGAAGGCGTGCAGGTGGCGGGTCAGGGCGGCGATGAGCTGGCGCAGCCGTGGATCGGGCGTGCGCTCCATCGCATCGAGCGCGATGCCGAGCACGCTGGCGGGTGTGGTGACGATGTTCACGGTGAAGTGTCCGGGTGGCGGTGGCTGATGGACGGTTGAGTGTGCAAACGTTTGCACATTGTGCCGGCGAAAACCAGGTCTGTAAAGGCCAGTGCTGCAGAATTTTGCTGTTTAAAATTGGGGACGTCCCCGCGCCTAACCATTGCCAAACGATTGCACATATGAAGCCCGCCAACGCAGCGCGAGTGACCATCCGGGACGTCGCCACCGCGAGTGGCGTTCACTTCTCCACGGTGTCACGGGCGCTCGATCCGGCACGCCGCAACCGCATCAGTGAAGAGGTGTTGAAGCTTGTTGAAGACACGGCGCGCCGCCTCGGCTACCAGCCCAACCGGGCTGCATCGGCGCTGCGCACCGGCCGCACGCACACCATCGGCGTGCTGGTGCCGGACATCACCAATCCGGTGTTTCCGCCGATCCTGCAAGGCATCGAGGCCAGCGCTGCGGCGCGCGGCTACTTCGTGTTCGTCGCCAATGTCAGCGATCCGCAGTTGGCGCGACCCATCCTCGAGCGGATGAAGGCGCGGCAGATCGATGGCCTGGTGATGGCCACGGCGCTGCGCGACGATCCGCTGATCGACTTCATCCGCGACCATGGCATGCACGCGGTGATGGTGAACCGTGCGGACGAGAGCGGCCGCCTGCCGGCGGTGGTCAGCGACGACCGGCTGGCGATGAAGCTTGCCGTCGACCACCTGGTGGCGCTGGGGCACAGGCGCATCGCGCACCTGGCGGGCCCGCAGAATGTGCCGACCGGCGTGGGCCGGCGCCAAGGCGTCGAGCAGGCCATTCACGACCATGGGCTGACGGCGGCGCGCGTCGTGGTGTGCGACAGCTACAGCCGTGAAGCCGGGCGCCAGGCGATGCGCAAGCTGCTGGCGGACGGGCCGCGCCCAGAGGCCGTCGTCTGCTGCAACGATCTGGTTGCGCTGGGCGCCTACGACATGCTGCGCGAGGCGGGTCTGCGCATTCCGCAGGACATGTCGATCACCGGGCACAACGACATGCCGCTGGTCGACATGGTCGATCCGCCACTGACCACCATCCGGCTACCGCATCGCGAACTGGGCTGGCGTGCGGCCGAAATGCTGTTCGACGAGATCGACGGCAAGGCGCTGTCGGCCTCGACCGTCGTGCTGCGCCCCGAGTTGGTTGTGCGAGCCTCCACAGGGCAGCCCACCGGCTGAAGCGTGCCGGGGCCGGCCGCCGATAATCGGCCGATGTCCTCCTCCAAAGTCCTGTTCGGCTTCCACGCCGTCGGCGTGCGCCTGAAGACGGCGCCCAAGTCGGTCCTCGAGATCTATTACGAGCCCACGCGCCGCGACGCCCGCATGCGGCAGTTCCTGGACCGTGTGCGCGAGGTCGGCACGCGCCTGATCGAAGCCGATGGCATGCGCCTGGCCAAGCTGGCCGGCAGCCACGGGCACCAGGGCGTGGCGGCGCTGGTCGAGGCGCTACCGCAGCAGAACTCGCTCGACGATCTGCTCGACAGCCTGGAGGTGCCGCCGCTGCTGCTCGTGCTGGACGGCGTGACCGACCCGCACAACCTGGGCGCCTGCCTGCGCGTGGCCGACGGTGCCGGTGCGCACGCGGTGATCGCGCCCAAGGACCACGCCGCCGGCATCAACGCCACGGTGGCCAAGGTCGCCAGCGGCGCGGCCGAGACCGTGCCCTACTTCATGGTGACCAACCTGGCGCGCACGCTGGGCGAGCTGAAGGAGCGCAACATCTGGTGCATCGGCACCAGCGACGACGCGCCCGCCACGGTCTACCAGACCGATCTGAAAGGCCCCACCGCGCTGGTGCTCGGCGCCGAAGGCGAGGGCATGCGCCAGCTCACGCGCAAGAGCTGCGATGCGCTGGTGTCGATCCCGATGCGCGGGGCGGTGGAGAGCCTCAACGTCTCTGTCGCCAGCGGCGTGTGCCTGTACGAGGCGCTGCGCCAGCGAATCTGACTCAGGGTTCTACCGGCGCCGGCAGCAGCCGCGAGAAACTGGCGACGCTCGCCGCCAGCGCGAAGGCCGCGCCCAGCAGCAGCGCAAACGTGGTGCCACGCGTGGCCGACAGCACGAAGCACAACGCCACCAGCGAGGCGCCGATGCTCTGCCCCAGCAGGCGCGAGGTGGCGATCACGCCGCTGGCCGCACCGCTGCGTTCGGGCGGCGCGGCCGACATCAGTGCGCGCAGGTTGGGCGACTGGAAGAAGCCGAAGCCGGCACCGCAGAGGGCCATGCGCCAGACGATGTCGAGCGTGCTGGGATTGGCCGGAATCCAGGCCAGGCACAGCAGGCCCACGCACAGCACGACCAGCCCGGTGCCACCGAGGATGGCTGCCGGAAAACGGTCCGACAGCCGCCCTGCGACCGGCGCCGCCAGGGCCACCAGCACCGACCATGGCGTGAGCAGCAGGCCCACATCGACCTGCGAGCGACCCAGGTCGTGGTGCAGGAAGAACGGCAATGCGACGAAGGCCAGCCCCTGTGCCGCGAAGGTGCAGATCGACGTGAGCGACGACAGCGCGAACACCGGCCGGCGGAACAGGTCGACCGGCAGCATCGGCGCCGGGTGCGCGCGTTGCCGGTGCAGCAGCCAGCCGCCGGCCGCTAGCGCGCCCAGCAACTCGAACGCCACCCAATGCAGCGGTGCCTGGTGCGCGCCTTCGCCGATCGCCAGGATCAGCAGGCCGAAGCACAGCGCGCTCAACACCGCGCCACCGGCATCGAAGCGGTGCGTGGCACGCGGCGTGTGCGGCAACGCCCACAGCGCCAGCGCGATGGCGCCGATGCCGATCGGCACATTGATGGCAAACAGCCAGGGCCATCCGGCCACCGACAGCACACCCGAAGCCACCGTGGGCCCGACCGCGAAGCCCACCGCCACCACCATCGCGTTGAGCCCCAGCCCGCGGCCCAGCGCATGGCGCGGGTAGACGAAGCGCAGGATCGCCGCGTTCACGCTCATGATGCCGGCCGCACCCAGCCCCTGGACGAAGCGCGCCGCCACCAGCGCGGGCAGCGACCAGGCGAGCGCGCAGGCCAGCGACGCGGCGGTGAACAGCACGATGCCGGCGATGCTCAGGCGCCGGTAGCCGACGATCTCGCCCAGCGCCGCCAGCGGCAGCAGCGCGGCCATCATTGCCAGCTGGTAGGCGGTGACGATCCAGATCGAATCGGCCGGCGTGGCGCCGAGTTCGGCCGCCATGGTCGGCAGCGCGGTGTTGGCGATGGCGGTGTCGAGCGTGGCCATCACCACCGACAGCAGCAGCGTCAGGATCGCCCACAGGCGCTGCGGCCAGGGCAGGCCGTCCTGCGTCGCGTCGGTCAAGGGCACGCGGCCCGACCGCAGTCGAGGGCGGCGCGCCTCATGCGGCGCTGGCTGCGTTCAGTTGGGCAATCGCGTCGGCCGGCAGCACCAGGCGGCTGGCGGCCACCAGGTCGGCCAACTGGGCCAGCGAGGTGGCGCTGGCGATCGGCGAGGTCACGCCGGGTCGCGCCAGCAGCCAGGCCACGGCCACGCGGCCTGGCGTCGCACCCAGGCCCGCGGCCACATCGTCGAGTGCCACGAGGATGCGCAGGCCGCGTTCGTTCAGGTACTTGTCGGTCGTGCTCTTGCCGCGCTTGCTCTTGGCGATGTCGTCCGCGCTGCGGTACTTGCCGGTCAGGAAACCGGCGGCGAGAGCGTAGAAGTTCATCACGCCCACACCGCGTTCCAGGCACAGGGGTTCGAGCGCGTCCTCGAAGATGGCCCGGTCGTACAGGTTGTACAGCGGCTGCAGCGACTCGTAGCGCGGCAGGCCATGCTGGGCGCTGGCATCGAGCGCGGCGGCCAGCCGCGGCGCGGTGTAGTTGGACGCGCCGATTGCACGCACCTTGCCGGCCTGGATGAGGTCGGCATAGGCGCCCAGCGTGTCTTCGAGCGGCGTGGTCTCGTCGTCCTTGTGCGACTGGTACAGGTCGATGCGGTCGGTCTTCAGGCGCTGGAGCGAGGCGTCGACGGCCTGGCGGATGTAGGCGGGCTTCAGGCCGACCTTGCCGTCGCCCATGTCCATGCCCACCTTGGTGGCCAGCACCACCTGGTCACGTTTGCCGCTGCGCTGGAACCACTTGCCGATGAGGGTCTCGGACTCTCCACCCGTATGGCCGGGCGCCCAGCGCGAATAGACATCGGCCGTGTCGATGAAGTTGAAGCCGGCATCGACCCAGGCGTCGAGCAGCGAGAACGTGGTGGCCTCGTCGACGGTCCAGCCGAACACGTTGCAGCCGAAACAGAGCGGGGAGACTTGCAGGCCGGAGCGGCCGAGCGGGCGGGTGGTCATGGGAAGCGGTCTTTCCGGGAAACGCAAAGGCGCCATTGTTGCCGCAAGTGGCAGAGGCTGCACGGCGTGGCGAGCGCAGGTTCGGCGTTGCGGCGTTCGCCCAAGCGGGCGAAGATGGCGGGAGGCATAATGGTTCATAGGCTTCAATTTATGAAGTCATGCCCATCATCTTCCCATCACCAAGAGCGAGAACACCACGATGATCACACTGCAAGTCAACGGCAAGGCGCGTCCCTTCGACGTCACCGGCGATGTGCCGCTGTTATGGGCGCTGCGCGATGTGGCCCACATGACCGGCACCAAATTCGGCTGCGGCATGGCGCTGTGCGGCGCCTGCACCGTGCACGTGAACGGCGAGGCCACACGTTCGTGCGTCACACCGGTGTCGGCGGTGGTCGGCAAGAAGATCACCACGATCGAAGGGGTGTCGGCCACGCCGGCCGGCCGCGCGACGCAGGCCGCATGGCAGGCCAGCGAGGTGGTGCAATGCGGCTACTGCCAGTCGGGGCAGATCATGTCGGCCAGCGCGTTGCTGGCCAAGAACCGCAAGCCGTCCGATGCCGACATCGACGCGGCGATGGCCGGCAACATCTGCCGCTGTGGCACCTACCCCCGCATCCGCATCGCGATCCACGCGGCCGCCAAGTCGTTGGCGAAGGGGGCATGAGCATGACGATCTCCCCACTGGTTTCCGCTACCGATTCAGCGGTTGTATCTGCCGAACGTCGCGGCTTCCTCAAGGCCTCTGGTGCGCTCGGCGGCGGGCTGATGGTCGGTTTCTGGTCGCTGCCCGGCGAAGTGCTGGCTGCCGACAGGAAGCTGCCTGATTTCGAGGCCAATGCCTACATCACCATCGGCGCCGACGACAAGGTCACGCTGACGATGTCGCGCATCGAGATGGGGCAGGGCACCTACACCTCGCTGCCGATGCTGATCGCCGAAGAGCTCGAGGTCGACCTCGACCATGTCGTGCTGCGCCACGCGCCGCCCAACGTCGCGGTGTACGGCGCGCCCATCGGCGACCAGTTCACCGGCGGCTCGCTGACCATCCGCACGATGTGGGAGTCGATGCGCCAGACCGGCGCCGCGGCACGCATGGTGCTGATCCAGGCCGCGGCCGATGGCTGGAAGGTGCCGGCCGAGTCGTGCCACGCCGCACACGGCCAGGTGCTGCACAAGGCCAGCGGCCGCAAGATCAACTATGGCAAGCTGGTCGAGGCCGCAGCCAAGTTGCCGGTGCCGACCAAGATCGCGCTCAAACCCGCCAGCGAGTTCAAGCTGATCGGCAAGCCCATCCAGCGCCTCGACGGCAAGAGCAAGACCAACGGCACCGCGCAATACGGCATCGACACCGTGCTGCCGGGTCTGCGCTACGCGTCGGTGGCGGCGTCGCCGGTGCTGGGCGGCAAGCTCAAGTCGGTCAACGACGCCAAGGCGCGGGCGCTGCCGGGCGTGCGCGACGTGGTCAAGCTCGACAACGCGGTGGCCGTGATCGCCGACAACACCTGGTACGCCAGGCAGGGCATTGCCGCGCTCGAGATCGTCTGGGACGAAGGCCCGAATGCCAACCTGTCGACCGACGACATCCGCAAGACGATGCTGGCCGCATTGGACCGGCCGGGCGCGGTGGCCCGCAACGACGGCGACGCCAGCAAGCTGCTGGCCGCCGACCCCAAACGCATCGAGGCCGTCTACATCAACCCGATGTTGTCCCATGCACCGATGGAGCCGATGAACTGCACGGTGCACATCCAGCCCGGCAGTGCCGAGATCTGGACCGGTACCCAGGTGCCAGCCCGTGTGCGCGATGCCGCGGCCAGGCTGCTGGGCTTGCCGCCCGAGAAGGTCACGCTGCACAATTACCTGATCGGCAGTGCGTTCGGGCGCCGGCTGTACCACGACTATGTGGAGCAGGCCGTGGCCATCGGGCGGCAGGTCAAGGGGCCGGTCAAGGTGACCTGGACGCGCGAAGAGGACGTGCAGCACGACCTGTTCCGCGGGCTGTACGCGCACCGCGTGTCGGCATCGCTCGACGACAAGGGTTTTCCGGTGGCGCTGTCGCACAAGATCGCCGGCCCGTCGAACCTGGCCACCTTTGCGCCGGCCTTCATGAAGGGCGACGTGGACAGCGACGCGGTCGAGGGCTCCGACAACTACCCCTACGACATCGCCAACCTGCGCACCGAACACACGCGCGAAGACGGCCCGGTGCCCACCGGCTTCTGGCGCGGCGTGGGGCCGACGCGCAACATGCTGGTGCTGGAGAGCTTCATGGACCAGCTCGCCCAGGCGGCCGGCAAGGATCCGCTGGCCTACCGCCTGGCGTTGCTGCGCAAGGACAAGCGCGCCCACAACGTGCTGGTGCTGGCCGGCCAGCGCGCCGGCTGGGGCAACAAGCTGCCGGCGCGCTCGGGCCGCGGCATCGCGCTGATGTTCGCGTGGGGCACCTACATGGCGCAGGTGGTCGACGTGCGTGTGGCCGAAGACGGTACCGTCAAGGTCGACCGCGTGGTGTGCGTGGTCGACTGCGGCGTGGTGGTGAACCCCGACACCGTGGCCGCGCAGATGCAGGGCGGCATCAACTACGGGCTGACGGCCGGCCTGTACAGCGACATCACGATCCAGAAGGGTCGGGTCGAGCAGAGCAACTTCCACGACTACCCGATCCTGCGCATCGGCGAGGCGCCGAAGATCGAGGTCGAGATCGTGCAGAGCACCGAGGCGCCCGGCGGTGTCGGCGAATCGGCCACGGCCGGCGTGGGCGCGGCGCTGGTGAATGCGCTGTATGCGGCCACCGGTCAGCGGCTGTACACGCTGCCGGCGAAGCCTGAGCTGCTGAAACTCAACAAGACGGCGTAGGGCACAACAGCGCGCAGCCGACAGCGTGGCGGCAACGACCGAGATCGCCAGGGGCGACCGACGGGCAGATCGTGCCGACCCGCTGTGCGAGCCGCACGCGACGCTCAAGCCAGCTGCGTCGCGAGCAGGTCCCGCGCCAGCGAGACGAAGCGTGCTTCGCCGTGTCTTGCCGGTAGCAGCCGGAACGACACGCGCGGTAACGCCGGCAGGCCGTGCGGCGTCGCCAGGCGTGAGACTCCCTCGCATAGCGCGGATTCGTTGAGACAGGCCACACCGAGCCCTGCCGCCAACGCCGACTGCAGGCCGGCCACCCCCGACGCCACATGGGCGATGGTGTGCTGGATGCTGCGGGTGCGCAGCAGCTTCACGGTGAACTGGTGCAGCGAGCAGGTAGCGGGCAACACCAGCAGCCGCAGTGGCTCACCGTGTGCAAGCCGTGTACCGATGGCGCCCATCCACACCAGCGATTCGCGGCGCAGCAGCCTGGCGGGCGGGCGCTCGACTGTGGACGCACCGGGAAGACGCATCGACAGACCGACATCGAACTGCCCGTTGGCATAGCCGGCCTCGATCTCGCCGCTCTTCAGCACGCTCACGTGCAAACGCATCTGCGGATAGGCTTGGCCCAGCTGGCTCAACAGGCGTGTCAAATCTCCGGGGCGGAAATAGTCGGTCACGGCCAGGCGTAACTCGCCTTGAAGCGCTTCGCCGCCGAGGTCGCGTAGCGCCGCGTCGGACAAGGCCAGCATCTGACGCGCATACGTGACCAGCCGCGCGCCTGCAGCCGTGGTCACCGCTCCGCTCTTGCTGCGGGCCAGCAGCTTGTGACCGACCCGCTCTTCCAGTTTGCGCATCTGCTCGCTGACGGCCGACTGCGACAGAAACACCCGGGGCGCGGCTGCCGTGAGGCTGCCGGTTTCGACCACGGCCAGCAGCGTCTTCAATTGCTCGATGTCGAGAGTCGCCATGTCCATCCATTCGAAAAGCGGGTGACATGCATCATATCTTCCCGCTTTTCAGATGTTTTTCAGGTTTCGACAATGGCCTTCTCGCATTCATTTCCGAAAAAGGACAACACCATGCCTCACATCGTCGTTCAACACTCCGGTCAGCCCGATGCACAGCTGACGCGCCACACCGTCGAGGCCATCGCCCGGCTGACGCAGGACGTGCTTGGCAAGAAGCTGCCGGTCATCGCCATCGCCGTGCAGTACACCGCGGCAGACCAGTGGTTCGTCGGGGGAAACTCGCTTGCCGAACTGGGCAAGTCAGCGTTCAACCTCGACATCCGCATCACCGACGAGACCAACACGAAAGCCGAGAAGGCGCGCTACCTGCGCGAGGTGCATGCCGCAATGGCCGCATTGCGCCGCAATCTGCATGAGGTGTCGTACGTGCACCTGATCGATGCCCGCGCCGCAGCATATGGTTACGGCGGGCTGACGCAGGAATACCGGCATCAGCAGGCCGGCGTGTAAACGCCTGGCCGAGAAAACTCAGGCGTAGCGCTCACGCGCCAATACCGCTCCCAACCCCAGCGCCTGCAGCTTGCGCAGCGCCACCGCACGGTCCATCGGCGCCAGGCCGCAGTTGGTGCAGGGCAACAGTTTGTGCTTGGGCACGTACTGCAACGCCTGGCCGATGGTGTCGGCGATCTGCTCCGGCGTCTCGATGGTGTCGCTGGCCACGTCGATCACGCCGACCATCACGTCCTTGCCCTCGAGCAGCGCCATCAAATGGGGTGGCACGTGCGAGTGGAAGCATTCCAGGCTGACCTGGTCGATGCTGCTGCGGGCCAGCGCCGGGAACACGGCTTCGTACTGGCGCCATTCCTCGCCGAGCGTGGCCTTCCAGTCGACGTTGGCCTGGATGCCGTAGCCGTAGCAGATGTGGACGGCCGTGGTGCAGGTCAGGCCCTGCGCGGCGCGCTCCAGCGCCTGCACGCCCCAGTCGGCGGCGTCCTGCATGTAGACGTTGAACGCCGGTTCATCGAACTGGATGATGTCGATGCCGTCGGCCTGCAGCGCCAGCGCTTCCTGGTTCAGCAGTTCGGCGAAGGCCATCGCCATCTTCACCCGGTCGCCGTAGTGCTGGTCGGCCACGGTGTCGACGATGGTCATCGGGCCGGGCAGCGTGAACTTGGTCTTGCGCGTGGTGTGGGCACGCAGCAGGCGGGCCTCGGTGGCATGCACGCGGCCCTTCAGGCGCAGCGGCGCCACCACCTGCGGCACCATCGCGTCGTAGCGGTTGTTGCGGATGCCCATCTTCACCTTGTGCGCGAAGTCGATGCCCTCGACCTGCTCGAGGAAGCCGTGCACGAAGTGCTGGCGCGACTGCTCGCCGTCACCGATCACGTCGAGGCCGGCGTCCTCCTGCGCCTTGATCCACAGCAGTGTGGCGTCGGCCTTGGCCTGGCCCAGCGCGGCGCCTTCGGCCTTCCATTGCGGCCAGAGCTTGTGGGTTTCTGACAGCCAGGCCGGCTTGGGCAGGCTGCCGGCGATGGTGGAACTGAAGAGCGGACGGGACATGGCGGATCCTTCGGGTTGATGGGTGCGCACGCGGCTTGCGCGTGCGGGGCCCGACATCCTATCCGCTGGCTGCGGCGTATCGGCCGCAGCCGTTCACCTGGCGCGCAGCTGGCCGAGGCCCAGTATCCAGTTCTCGACGTGGTAGGTCTGCGCGATCTTGCCGTCGGCGATGGTCTGGATGTCGATCGCCATGATCCTGAAGCTCTTGCCGGTATGGGGCACGCCGAACAGTTCGCCCGACGGGGTGCCCGACACCTCGCCGCGCACGATGACGCGGTTGCCCGCGATCAGCACTTCCTGGATGTCGAACTTCATGTCCGGGATCGACTTCGCGAAATTGGCGATGGTCTTGACCGAGGTGTCGCGACCCCAGCAGCCGGCGGGCCCCGCGCCCCAGCATGAGTTGTAGCCCGGCGTCACCGCCTGCTCGTGCTGGGCCTGGACGTCGCCCTGGAACGGCTGGTTGAACATCGCATACCAAGGCGCGATGGCGGCGCGCGCCTGGGCTTCGGTGAGGGCCTGCGCCGACGTGGCGAACGGTGCGGCGAGGGCGAGGCTGGCTAGAACGATCCGTGTGCGCTTGCGCATGGGGGCCTTGGGTGGAATGGAGGTGTGCACGGTTCAGCCTGCGGTCTTGGTTTGGGCCTGGGCGTTGGCCGCCAGCGCGCCGAACTCTTCGACGCCGAAGGCGGTGCCGAACATGCCCCAGCCGCCTTCCTTGGCTTCGGTGAGCACGACCCAGGTGCGGGCGGCCTGGGTGGCGTCGCCCGAGATCCGGGTGACGATCTCGGTCGCCTCCTTGACGATCTGCTTCTGGCCTTCGCGGTTCAGCGATCCGGGCGGCGTGATGATCTGGATGCGCACCGTGCGGGCCAGGGCGGTCGCCGCGGTCTGCACGGCGCAGGCCGGCAGGCGGTGGATGTAGACAGCGGTGTTGTTGGTGTGGAACGGGCCCGGCGTGGGCACGCCTTCGGCGCGCAGCACGGCGGTGGCCAGCGCTTCACCGAGCGCGCGGTCGGCATCGGCGGGGAACAGGTCGGCGGCGGCGTAGACATCGATCATGGGCATGGGAACTCCTTGGGGTGGTGGTTGGGGTGTCGTCAAAGGTCGCCAGGTGGCGTCAAATGTCGTCAGAAACTATGACGATCATCATAGTCTAAAATATGCAGATCGTCATAGTCAAGTGCGGAGGCCAAAAAAATGGTGGGAGAGGTGCGCAACAAGATGGTGGTCGGCGCCACGCAGCTGCTGGCGCGGCGCGGCCTGCAGGCGACGTCGTTCGCCGAGGTGCTTGACTTCACCGGCGCGCCGCGCGGCTCGGTCTACCACCACTTCCCGGAAGGCAAGGACCAGATGGTCGGCGCCGCGGTCGACTTCGCCGGCCGTTACCTGCTGGGCGTGCTCGACCAGAAGGCCGGCGCATCGGCCGAGGCCATCACCGACCACTTTCTCGCGATCTGGCGCGTCGTGCTCACGGGTTCGCAGTTCCAGGCGGGTTGTGCCGTGCTGGCGGTGTCGGTGGCGGCGGATTCACCGGCCCTGCTGGCGCATGCGACCGAGGTCTTTCGCAGCTGGCGCGGGCGTCTGGCCGCGCTGCTGGTGCAGGGCGGCCTGCCCGAGCAGGCGGCCCGCCGGCTGGCGACGACGCTGATCGCGTCGGCAGAAGGGGCGGTGGTGCTCAGCCGGGCCGAGCAGGACATCGAGCCTTTCGACACCGTGGCGCAGCAGCTGCGCGAGCAGGTGCGGGCGATGGTGGCGGCCGGCTGATCTGTGGCGGCGCATAGCCGCCGGCGTCAGGCCCAACGGCCGCGGCCCGCGGCCTTGGCCTGGTACAGCATCGCATCGGCCCGCTTGATCAGCCCCGACAGGCCTTGCGCGTCGTCGGCATCGAACGCGATGCCGACGCTCGCGCCGATCTGCAGGCGCAGGTCCCCGACGTCGAACGGCGCGTGCGCGGCGGCCAGCACCTTGTCGGCGATCACCACGCACTGCTCCTGCGAGGGCACGCCCGACAGCACGATGGCGAACTCGTCGCCGCCCAGCCGGGCCACCGCGTCGTTGGGCCGTACCAGGTTGCGCAGGCGCTGCGCGAATTCGCGCAGCAGCACGTCGCCCACCGGGTGCCCGTGCCGGTCGTTGATCGGCTTGAAGTGGTCGATGTCCACGTACAGCAGCGCCAGCGATGCCGCACCGCCGGCCTCGATCGCCTGTTGCAGGTAACTCTCGAAGCCACGGCGGTTCAGCAGGCCTGTCAGCATGTCGCGCTCCGACAGCTTCAACAGGCGCACGGCCTCGTTGCGGTGGTGCGTCACGTCCTGCGCCACCGTCACGTAGCCGTCGAGCTGGCCGCTGTCGAGCCGCAGCGGAATGAAGCTGACGGCGATGTGCACCGTCGGGTGCCGGTTCAGGAACTCCTTCTCGAAGCTCACGGTCTCGCCGGAAAGGGCCTTGGCGATCCAGAGGGCGCTGCGGGCGTATTCGGCCGGGCCCAGCACCTGCAGGCTGGTGCGGCCGATGATCATCGCACTCGACAGGCCGAACCAGCGCTCGAAGGCCCGGTTCACATAGCGGTAGCGTTCGTCGGCGCCGTTGACGCAGATCATCGCGGGGATCGCCTCGGTGATCGACAGCAGCGTGTCGACCTGGCTTTGGCGGCGCGACGGCGGCTGCAGGTCCATCGGCGCAGAAGGCAGCGCCTCACCGGCGCGCTGCGCGAGGAACTTGTCGAGTTCGTGCACCGGCAGCGGGCGGCTCAGCAGGTAGCCCTGGTAGGCGTCGCAGCCGTTGCCGAACAGAAAGTCGCGCTGGTCCTCGCGTTCCACCCCCTCGGCGATGACTGTCAGGCCCAGGCTCTGCGCCAGCTCGATGACGGTCTTGGCAATGGCCGCGTCGTTGGGGTCGGTCATCACGTCGCGCACGAACGACTGGTCGATCTTCAGCTGCTCCAGCGGCATGCGCTTCAGGTACGACAGCGACGAATAGCCGGTGCCGAAATCGTCCAGCGACAGCCCCAGGCCGTGCGACTTCAGCAACTGCATCTTCTCGATGATGGCTTCCATGTCGTAGACCAGCAGGCTCTCGGTCAGCTCGAGCTTCAGGTGGCCGGGGCCGACCCCGGCGCGCCGGGCGGCGTTCGCCACCTGGTCGACGAAGTCGTCGTGGCGGAACTGGCTGGCACTGACGTTGACTGACATCGTCAGCGCCGCCGTGTGCGGCTTGTGGCGCCAGGCCGCCAGCTGCTGGCAGGCGGTCTCGATGACCCATTGCCCGATCGACAGGATCAACCCGGACTCCTCTGCGATCGGGATGAACAGCGCAGGCGACACCATGCCGCGCCGCGGATGTTTCCAGCGCAGCAGCGCCTCGACGCCGAGCAGGCTGCCGTCGCGGTGCACCTGCGGCTGGTAGTACAGCGCCAGTTCCTTGTTGCCGAGCGCCTGGCGCAGCTCGGCCTCCAGCATCGCCCGCTCGGCGACGGCCAGCTGCAGGCGCGGGTCGTAGAAACGGATCACGCCGCGGCCCACCGACTTGGCCTGGTACAGCGCCAGGTCGACCTGCTTGAGCAGCTCGCCGTCCTCGACCTCGGCGCCCGAGTAGGCGGCGATGCCGATGCAGGCCGTGCTCAGGTGCTCGAAGTCCTCCAGCGCGAACGGCGCGGCGAATGCCTGCAGGATCCGCTCGGCGACATCGGCCGCGTGTGCCAGCGCCAGGTCGAGCTGGGCGTGGCAGGGGTCGAGCAGGATCAGGAATTCATCGCCGCCGATGCGCGCCACCGTATCGGCCTGCGCTACCAGCGCGGCGATGCGCTCGGACGCCAGCTTGAGCAGGATGTCGCCCTTCACGTGGCCCAGCGTCTCGTTGACGGCCTTGAAGTTGTCGAGGTTGACGAACAGCAGCGAGCCGCACTGGCCCGAGATCGCGCTCATGCGCCGCGCCCGCTGCAGCGTGAGGTTGAGCAACTGCCGGTTCGGCAGGCCGGTCAGCGCGTCGAAGAACGCCAGCTTGTGCACGGCTTCTTCGGCGGCCTTGCGGCGGGTGATGTCGGTGTTGATCGCGAGCACCGACACCGGCTGGTTGCGGTTGTCGCGCACCAGGGTGCAGCGCGCCTCGACCAGCACCGTGCTGCCGTCCTTGCGCTGGTGCGTCTGCTCGCCCGACCACTCGCCGTCGCGCAGCAGCAGCTCCAGCAGTTGGGCGAACTCGGTCGCGTTGCCGTCCAGCAGTTCGGCGATCGGTCGGCCCAGCACCTCGTCGGCGCGCCATCCGTACAAGCGCTCGCAGCCCTGGTTCCAGTAGATGACGCGGTGCTGCAGGTCGCGCACGGTGATCGCGTCCTGCGCCTTGTCGAGCAGGGAGGCCTGGTCGCGCAGCTGCACGTCCGACTGCTGGCGCTCCAGCTCGGACGCCGCGCGCGCGGCAAAGATACGCAGCATCGAATCGATGAAACCCGTCTCCTCCAGCGGCTGGCGAAACAGCACGGCCAGCAGGCCGATCGGCTCGCCGGCCGAGTTGTCGAGCCGGCGCACGGCGAAGCTCGTGGCCTGGACGCGCGCGAGGAACGGCGAGTGCGGGTAGTGCGCGGTGGCGTGGTCGACCTGCAGCCAGGCGTCGGTGGTCGGATAGTCGGCGCAGGGGGTGAACTCGAACCCGAAGTCGAAGCTGTCGATCGGCACGCCGTCCATCGTGGCGAACAGGGTGCGCCCGAATGCCGGAGGGCCGGGCAGCAGCTGCGAGACGTAGCCCGCCTGCGCACCGACCGCTTCGACCAGGCTCAGCACCAGATGGGCGTAGAACTCGTCTCCGGCCTGCCGCGACACGGCGGCGCCCACCTTCAGCACCGCTGCCTGCAGCCGGCGCTGTTCGTCCAGCGCGCGCAGGTTATGGATGCCGAAGGCCAGGTCGTTGGCCAGCTCTTCCAGCAATTTCAGCTCCGACGGTCCGATCTCGATCGTCTCGGGCGTGTACAGCGTCATGGCGCCGATGGTCGCATCGGTGTGCCGCAGCGGCAGGCATACCAGGCCCTTGTGGCCGACGGCTTCGGCGAACGACTGCCATACCGGGTACAGCGGGTCGAGCTTGACGTCGGGCACCACGTCGACCCGGCCGGAGCGGATGGCACGGCCCGCGGCGCTCTCGGGCATGTTGGTGCTGGCCGACCAGGAGGTGCGGTGGTTGTAGACCAGCGACGCGTGTTCGCCGGCACTGGCCGCCGGCGCGATGGTCTTGTCCGCATCGTCCTGCGCAAAGCCGACCCAGGCCAGCAGGTAGCCGCCGATGTCGACCGCGATCGTGCAGATGCGCTGCAGCAGCTGCTGCTCCTCGGTGGCGCGGATCAGCGCCTCGTTGCAGGCACTGAGCATGCGCTGCGCGCGCGCCAGCCGCGCGATCTCGCGCTCGGCCTTCAGGCGCTCGGTCAGGTCCTGCACATGGACCAGGCGCACGGGTTTGCCTTCGAAGACGATGCGCGTGCTGGCGATCTCGACTTCGAAGTGGGAACCATCGCGCCGGCGGTGCTGCCGCCGGCGCTCCCTGACCTCCTCGTGCAGCGGGATGCTGTGCACGTTGGCGGCCAGCGCCTCCCGGCTCGGAAATACCGTGTCGACGCCCGGCGCCCACAGATCCAGCACTGTCAGGCCCAGGAACTCCTCGGGCGTGTAGCCATAGAGCTGGGCGAGCGAGCGGTTGGCTGCCAGGAAACGCAGCGAGTCTGGGTCGTAGACGAGCAGTGGCCGTGGGCTGTCGTCGAACAGCACGCGGTATTTTTCCTCCGACTTGCGCATGTCCTCAGCCAGCCGTCGGTGCTGGATCACGCCGCCCAGCGATTCGGACAGGATCGTCAGCCGGTCGATGTCGAGCTGAGCAAAGCCGTCGGCGTGGTCGGAGGTGATGCGTACCAGACCCACGGCCGCGTCGTTGGCACGCAGCGGGGCGGTCACCATCGAGCGCACACCCATGGCCCGGGCAAACCCGCGGTCCACCCTTGGGTCGGTTTCGGTGTCGGCGCAGTACAGCACCTTGCCCTCGCGCAGCACCAGGCCCGCCATCCCGCGCCGCCCGTCCGAGCGCAGGCCGACGGCGCGTGTTGTCGCGCCGGCCGCGCCATAGCGCACGAGTTCGTCTCCATCGAGCAGGTCGATCTGGACACCCAGGGGATGGAACAGCGCCATCAGGCGCACGGCGGTCATCTCGAGCACGGCGGGGAGGGACCGGTCCGACGAGGCGATCTCCTGCAGGATGGCCAGCAGCCCGGCGCGCGTCTCGGCTTCGCGCGCCGCGTCCTGCTCGGCGCACTTGCGGTCATGGATGTCCGTGGCCGTGCCGTACCACTTGCGCACGGCGCCCTGGGCATCGCGCACCGGTTCGGCCCGCAGCAGCATCCAGCGGTAAGCGCCATCGTCGGCGCGGCGCAGCCGGCATTCGACGGCGAAGTTGCCGCCGCTCCTGACCGCCTGCCACCACGACAGCAAGCTCTGCTCGATCTCGTCGGGGTGGATCGCCCGGTACCAGTCGACGATGCCGCGCCCGTGATCGGAGGCGGGGCCGATGTAGTCGAGCATTGCCCGGTTCGCGTAGTCGGCATACCCGTCTGGCGTGGCCGACCAGACGATCTGCGGCATCGTCTCGGCGAATTCGCGGAAGCGGGCGTCGCCGGTGCCGATGTCCTCGGCGGTGGCGGTCTCGCGCTGCTGGCGCCGGCGGCGATCCTCGAGCAGCAACATCGCCTGGGCGGCGAATCCTTGGAGCGCGGCGCGCTGTGCGGTGGTGGGCTCGCGCGGCACCCGGTCCATCGCGGCCAGCACGCCGATCGTCTGGCCGTCGGGCGAGACCAGTGGCGCGCATGCGAAGAAGCGGATCGGCGTGGCTGCAGCCGCCCAGGGATTCGGCCCGAAACGGTGGTCCCCCCCCAGATCGGGGATGGACACGGTGCCGGCCTGTGTGACAAGGGCGGCAAAGAAGGCGTGCGCCGCCGGCCCGTCGTCGAGCTGCGCCAGGCCCGCCAACGCCTTGTAGCGGGTGCGCTCGGCATCCACGAACGCCAGCACCGCGAACGGCGTGTCGCAGGCGCCGACGACGAACTGCAGCAGCTGTTCGTAGGCTGGTTCGGCAGGCGTCTCCAGAATAGCGTAAGCCCGGAGAGCCGAGGCTCTCAAGGAATCCTTTGGTGACATCTGGGCCTCACGCGGCCCATCATAGAGGCTTGTCCAGCGGCTTTTGGTGGCGCGATGCAAGAGCGTCGCGCCGACCCCACAGCCTGTGGTCGAAAGGCTTCAGTTCTCCGAACAGCTGAAGTTGGCTGCGTCCTCGATGCTGCCGCTGCCCTTGTACTTCGCGAACTTGGGGTAGGCGCACAGCGGCCGGCTGCGGTTCGGGAAGTAGGTGTTGGTGGGCAGCGCGGTGGCGGCGATGGTGTCGGGCGCGATGCCTTTCTCGACCCAGTCGACCATGGTCTGCACCGAGTCGAAGCTGTCGGTCGCCGGCCCGCCCGAGCAGTGGTTCATGCCCGGCACGAGGAAGGTCCGTGCGAAGGTCTGCGTCGACGCCAGGCCACCGTTGTTGGCGCTCAGCCGGTCGTAGTAGGCGAGGGTGTCCTTGGCCGAGAAGATCGGGTCCGACATGCCATGGACGAACAACATCTTGCCGCCGTGTTTCCTGAAATCCGTGAGCGTGGCGTCGAAGTAGGTGTCGTAGATGGCCGAGAACCAGGACATGCGCGCCGGGTCGGTGTCGAAGTTGAACTTCAGGATGTTGAAGCTCGGGTCGGGCGGAGTGAAGAACTCGTTGACCAGCGCATCGCTCATCAGCGACGAATAGGCGGAATTCGGCGTCGCGGTGGTCGAGGTGCCCAGGGTCCAGGCGCGCCAGCCCGGTGCCTGGATGCCCGGATCCCACGCCATGCCGGTGTAGAGCGCCTGGCCGGCCGAGGTCTTTGGTCCCGCGAACACATCCTTCAGTGCGCCGACCTGCGCCGGCGCCAGGCAACTGGCGGTCTTGGCGCCGGTGCATTGCAATACCGACGGGTCGAAATTGCACGCCTTCACGTTCTGCACCATGCGGTCGACGACGCCATCGGCGGCATCGCAAGACGCATTGACGGCGTTGCCGACCAGCGTCAGATCGTCGTTGCTGAACGCCTGCGACAGGATGCGCGCGCCGCTCGCGTTCGTGGGTGCG
This sequence comes from Pseudorhodoferax sp., assembly GCA_965279475.1. Lineage (GTDB taxonomy): Bacteria > Pseudomonadota > Gammaproteobacteria > Burkholderiales > Burkholderiaceae_C > Pseudorhodoferax. The sequence continues at coordinate 2,487,236 of CBDIIA010000003.1, read as the reverse complement.
ATGGCGTCGAACTTGATGTTGTTCCACATGGCCGCCACCGTCGCGCCGCTCGATACCCGCATGGCCGGCGCGCCTGCGATGATGCCGTCGAAGTAGTCGGGAAACCGCTGCGAGAACATCATGCCCTGGCGTCCGCCTCCCGAGCAGCCCGCGAAATAGGATTTGTCGGGCTGGCGGCCATAACGCTGGCGAATCAACTCCTTCGCGCTGACGGCGGTCTTGTCGTGCGCGTTGTAGGCGTGGTCGATACGCGCCTGTGGGTCCAGCGCAAAGCTGCCGCTGCCGCCGGTGTGGCCCGCGTCGGCCGACACCACGGCAAAGCCCTGGCGCAGCGGCGACGGTGTGCCACCCGCATTGCCCGAGTTGGCCGACGTGTCGCTCAGGCTGCCGTCGTTGCCGCCGCCGCCCAGGTAGAGAAACCGGCCGTTCCAGTTGTCGGGCATGCTCAGCTGGAAGCCGATCGCGTAGGGTTTTCCGTCCACGCCCACGCGCGGCGACAGGCTGCCCGTGACAACGCAGTGGCCGGGCAGAAACGCCCCCGTGGTGGCGTTGGCGGGACGCTTGGTCCCGTCGGGAACGTACTTGGTCGTGAGCGTCGCAGCGGGCAAGCCGGACTTGGTGGCCATGTCCACGCAGGCCGCTTCGGACGCCTTGGCGTCCAGCACCGGCGCGGAACCGGCCGTGCCGTCGTCACTGCCGCCGCAGCCGGCCAGCAAGACCGCCAGCACGGCGGTGCCGCAGGCATAGGTACGTGGATGGAATTTCGTGGTCATGTCGTCTCCTTCTTTTGGGTTTTGAAAAACCGTGATGGACACCCGCACGCGCCCGCACCCCTGGCGAACCGCCAGGGCGTGGCGCCGTCCGGTCATGGGGCGGGGCGAAGCGTTGGCGCAGCCCTTCAGTCCGCCTTGAATCCCGTCGCCGCCACCGCCTTGCCCCAGGTCACGGTGTCGGCGGCGATGATGCGTGCGAACTCTTCGCGGCTCGTGGCGGTCACGCGGAAACCGGCGTCTTCCATCTTCTGCTTGCCATCGGGCGAACGCATCGCCTTGACGATGTCGGCGTTGAGTCTGGCCACGATGTCGGCCGGCGTGCGGGCCGGCGCCACGATGCCGAACCACGAGCTGAACTCGAGGTTGGCGTAACCCTGTTCCTTGAACGTGGGCACGTCGGGCAGCGCCGCGGTGCGTTGAGGACCGGTGCTGGCCAACGCCGTCAGCTTGCCGGCCTTGACGTTGGGCGCAGCCAGCCCGACGCTGGCGAACACGCCCTGCACGTCGCCGCCGAACATGCCACCCAGCGCATCGCTGGTCGACTTGTAGTGCACGGGCTCGGGTTTGAGCTGCACCGCGTCACCGAACATGAAGGCGCCGAAGTGCCCCGGCGTGCCGGCGCCGAAGGTGGCCATGAACAAGCCCTTCTGCTGCTTCGTCCAGTCGACGAATTCCTTCACGTTCTTCGCCGGCACCTTCAGCGGGTTGACCAGCAACACGAAGTCGGCGCTGACGACCTGGCTCACGGGGATGAAGTCCTTTACCGGGTCGTAGGGCAGCTTGTTGTAGCTGCTGGGCGCGATGCTCAGCTGGCCGGTCTCGCCCAGCATCAGCGTGTAGCCGTCGGGCGTAGCGCGCGCCGCCTCCGACGCCGCGATCAGCCCGCCGGCGCCGGGCTTGTTGTCGACGATCACGCCCAGGTTGCCCCAACCCTCGGACAGTTTTTGCGCCAGCAGCCGGGCCACGATGTCAGGTCCCGTGCCGGCCGGAAACCCCACGATGATGCGCACTGGCCGCGTAGGGTAGCTCTGGGCTTGTACCGGGCCGGCGGCCAGCACCAAGGTGGTGGTCAGCGCGATGGCGAGCGCGGCACGACGGCGGTGCGTCGTGGGGATGGTGAGTTGCGGCATGTGTCTGTCTCCTTGATGTTGTGGTACGGATCGGTGCCAGCGGGCGCGCAGCGCCCCGCGTTCAGGCCAGTTCGAAGAAGCGCATCAGCACCCGGTCCGGGTGGCGTGCGCCGGTGCCTGCGAACAGACGTTCGTTGATCCAGCCGAGCGTGGTCGACGCCGTCTCGAAACGTGGCTGGCAGCGGAAGTAGATCTGTGCCGGATCGACCGGCTCGCCGCGCACCAGGCGGGCCATCAGCTCCGGCGGGCCCGAGCGCAGCGCGTGGTTCTGCACGTAGACCATGTCGCCGGCGTCGGTCTCCAGCACGTAGCGGGCATCGAGTTCGGCATGGCTGTCGTCCACGATCAGCTGGAAGTCGGCGCCCCCCGGCAGTACGCGCGCCTGCCAGCCGTGGCCTTGCGCCTGGCCGCCGACGATCGGGATCACGCGGCGCAAGCCCTTGGCGGTGCGGCCCACCTCCTGCGGCGTACCGACCTCGACGGCCAGGTCGGCGAAATGGCGCAGCTGCGGCGCGGTCAGGTCGGCGGCGGAATGGGTCATGGGCAGGTTCAAGGTCAGGGTCGTGCCGGGGTGGCCCGGCGCCGGGAGCAGGTGGCCCTAAGCGTAAATCCCGTGGTGCGGCCGGGCTGTCATCCGGGAAGATGACGTGATGCGCAAAGATCGTCGATGAGGAAGTGGTCTCCCGGGCACGTCGATGCCGGCCGCGCGCTGGCAGGCGTTGCCCTGGCCGGCATCATCGACCGGCTGGGCCGGCCCGGCTTCGAGGAAGACCTGCTGGAACAGCTGCACCCGGTGCTGCCGGCAGCGTCGTGGTCGGTCTACCAGGTGGGCCCGCGTTGCGAGCCCACGCTGTTCATGTCGGCCAGCCGCGGCATCCCCGACACCACGCGCGCCTGCTGGTGGGCCTATCTGTCGGGCCCGCACCGCAGCGACCGCAGCCTGCGCTTCGAGCCCGGCGCGGCCGCCGCATCGGCTGACGTGGCGGTCGGCACCCAGCTATGCCATATCACGGCGCAGGAAGTGGCCGGCGAGCACCGCGCCCGCGTCTACGATGCGCACGGCATGGCCGAGCGCGTGTCGGTGGTGCGGCTGGCGGCGGACGAGTCGGTGTTCGCCGTCAACTTCTACCGGCACGCCCACCAGGCACCGCTGACCGATGGGCAGATCTGCGCGTTCGAGGAACTGGCGCCGGCCCTGCTGGCGCTGGCCCAGAAGCAGATCGCGCTGGCGCAGACGCACCCGGCGCCATCGCAGGTGGCGCGGCTGGCAGCGGTCCCGCAGCGGCCGGCCGGTGACGGCGAGCGATCCGATGCCGCGGTGCGGGCCCGGCTGCACCAGCTCTGCCAGGGCCTGACCACACGCGAACTCGATGTCTGCCTGCGCCTGCTGCGCGGCATGACCCAGGAAGGCATCGCGGCCGACCTGGGCCTGGGCCTGCCCACCGTCAAGACCTACCGCAACCGTGCCTTCGCGCGGCTCGGCATCCACTTTCGCAACGAGCTGTTTGCGCTGGTGCTGCAGGCATCGGACGTGCACTGACCGCGCGACGCACGCTTGGGTTTCTGCGCCCCGCCACAGCCCTCGCTACACCCAGCCCATCGCGCCCAGGAACGCGCCGGCGCCCAGCAGCCACAACAGATGCAGGCGGGTGCGCCAGACCAGCACGGCGGTGACCGCCGTGACCAGCCAGAGCTTCCAGTCGTGCGCAGGGTCGTCGTGCGCGGTCGCCAGGATCCAGCCGGTGGCGATCAGGAGCGCGATGACGATCGGCGCCATGCCCTGCTTGAACGCGCGCACGGCCCGCAGGTTGCGGTTGCGGTGGCCCCACTGCGCGCTGGCGTAGGTGAGAACGGTGCTCGGCAGCAGGATGCCGGTCATCGTGGCCAGCAGGCCGAGCAGCGCGCTGGCGTGGCCGCCCGCGTTCAGGCCCACGTTCCAGCCCATCAGCGCGACGAACAGCACGTTGGGCCCCGGGGCAGCCTGGGCGATCGCTACCGAGGCGTTGAACTGCGTGTCGGTCAGCCAATGCTGCTGGTCGACCAGGAAGCGGTGCATGTCGGGCGCGGTGGTGATCGCGCCGCCCACCGCCAGCAGCGACAGCGTGAGGTAGTGCGTAAACAGCGACAGCCAGTCGGCCATCTGCATCGACAGGTGCAGCGTCTCGTTCACAGGCGTACCTCCGTGCTGCGCACTTCGAGGCGAGCTTGCTTGGGGCGGCCCGGCGCTGCGCTCACTGGACTACCCTCCGTGCCGTGCACTTCGGGGCGAGCTTGCTCCGGGCGGCCGAGCGCCGCGCTCATGGCTTGAGCCTGCGGTAGGCCAGCGTGCAACCCACCAGGCCCAGGCCCAGCAGCACGTAGGCCAGCGGCCAGCGCAGTAGCGCGATGGCGGCGAAACAGGCCAGGCCCAGCACCGTGCAGGCGGCGATGCCCATCACGTTGCGGCCCAGCGCGCTCACCAGCTTGAAGCCGGTGGCGGTGATCAGCCCGGCGGCCACCGCGCCCATGCCGCGCAGCGCACCGGCCACCTGCGGGTTGCCCGCGAACTGCGCATAGACCAGCGCCAGCAGCAGCACCACGATCAGCGGCGCGACCAGCATGCCCGCCAGCGCCGCCATCGCGCCGGATAGGCCGAAGTAGCGCCCGCCGATCATCAGCGACAGGTTGACCACGTTGGGGCCGGGCATGATCTGCGCGACCGACCATTCCTCGACGAACTCTTCGCGTGTCATCCAGCGTTTCTTCTCGACCAGTTCGCGCTGCACCACGGCCAGCACGCCACCAAAACCCTGCAGCGCGAGCCAGGTGAACGAGACGAACAGATCGGTCTTCGATTGCGGCTGGTTCAGCGCCGTGTCGGCCGGCGGGATGGCCGCGGCCACCGGGCTCGCGGAAGGGGCGGAGGAGGGGGGAGCCATCGGATGATTATCGCCAGCGGCGCCGCGGCCCTGGCGTGTGGACCATCCGGAACGCCAAGCATCCTTGACGTTTGCGCCATGGATCTTGGTCTTGCTCCGATCGTCACGCGTTACACGTCACTGATTGCGCTGCGCACGAGGACGAGGGCGATGCGACACACTGAGAGTGAAGTTCTACGCGCAGCGAAACTGCTACAAAAGTGAGAGTTCTTGGCTCCCACATCGTGAATGCACTGCCGGGCAGAGAGAGGGAGTTTAGGGGCCAATAGAACCGGGCTGCCATGAGGCAGAATCGGCAAGATGCGGATATCAGAAGGGGCTCGATCAGCGCACCCGCCACTTGTAACGGTTACCGCTTTTCACACGATTTTTAATGAGGTTGGAACGTGGAGAGCTTGGCGCAAAGTTCAGAAGTTTCAACAGCTTTCACGCGAAGCGCCTGTCGGTGTTGGGGCGCACAAGCGGTGATAGATGGCGTTACGTTGAGCCCCATAACACGTTGAACATCGCAGAGTAGCTAACCCATGATTGCTCAGGACTCGGTGCTGCGAAACTTGCCTCCTGGCCTCGATCGAAAGCAGGCCCTTTTCTTCGATGGTCTACGTCACGCCGCGGAGATCGCTGAGTTTTCGTATCGCCGCTTGCAAGCGACGTTGGCGACGATTGCGATGGAGAATCATCAAGCTGACGAACGGGCGCCGCTATTTACTTCTGCATTTGTGGACGCATGGGCAGTTGTGGATTCCATAGATCGCTTTCGTGCCCTGTGGCAGCTTCTTCCTACTCCTGGTTACCCGAGCCGCAGAGAAAGTCCCGCCGGCAGCTTTTTGCAATTTTCTCAACCCATTCGGGAATTGAGGAATGAACCGCCCCGGGTTTTGAGGAGGCTCCATTCTCTGAGAGGATTGAGCCATGAAGAAGTCGAACAAGTTCTCACCCGAGGTGCGTGAGCGCGCGGTGAGGATGGTGCAAGAGCACCGTGGGGAGTACCCGTCGTTGTGGGCGGCGGTCGAATCGATCGCACCGAAGATTGGGTGCGTGCCGCAGACGCTGCTGGAATGGGTCAAGCGTGTCGAGGTCGATTCAGGGACACGCGAAGGCGTCACGACCTCGGAGGCACAGCGGGTCAAGGACCTGGAACGCGAGGTCAAGGAACTGCGCCGGGCCAACGAGATCCTGAAGCTGGCCAGCGCGTTTTTCGCCCAGGCGGAGCTCGACCGCCGACTCAAGTCCTGATGGACTTCATTGACGAACACCGGGACACCCACGGGGTCGAGCCGATCTGCAAGGCTTTGCAGGTCGCCCCCTCGGGATACTGGCGGCATGCAGCACTGCGACGTGAGCCGCAACTGCGCTGCGCCAGGGCAATACGTGACGAGGCGCTGATGCCGCAGATCGAGCGCGTGTGGAGCGCCAACATGCAGGTCTATGGAGCAGACAAAGTCTGGCGACAGCTCGCGCGTGAAGGCACAACGGTTGCGCGCTGCACCGTGGAGCGCCTGATGCGCCGCCAGGGCCTGCGCGGGGTGATGCGAGGCAAGGTATTGCGCACGACGATCAGCGACGGGCGTGCGCCGTGTCCTCTGGATCGGGTCAACCGTCAGTTCCTGGCCGACCGGCCGAACCAGCTCTGGGTCTCCGACTTCACCTACGTGTCGACCTGGCAGGGCTGGCTGTACGTGGCCTTCGTCATCGACGTGTACGCACGACGCATCGTGGGTTGGCGCGTCAGCAGCTCCATGCGCGCGGACTTCGTGCTCGACGCCCTGGAGCAGGCGTTGTACGCCCGGCAACCCGAGCGTGATGGCACACTGACCCACCACTCGGACAGGGGCTCGCAATACGTCGGCATTCGCTACAGCGAGCGCTTGGCCGAGGCCGGCATTGAGCCCTCTGTGGGCAGCAAAGGCGACAGCTATGACAACGCTTTGGCGGAGACGATCAACGGCCTGTACAAGGCCGAACTGATCCACCGCAAGGCCCCGTGGAAGACCAAGGAATCGGTGGAGCTGGCGACCCTCGAATGGGTGTCTTGGTTTAACCACCACAGGCTTCTCGAGCCCATCGGGTACATCCCGCCGGCTGAAGCTGAGGCAAACTACTATCGGCAACTCGCCAGTCAAGTCTCCACGGTGGAGGCCTGACTTAAACCAACGGGCCTCCATGAAACCCGGGGCGGTTCAGAATGTCGCTGACCACTTGGCGCAGCGGGCAGACTACGTCGTCGCGAAAAACGGTTCCGCCTTGGGTATTCTCAGTTGGGTGACGATTCCAGAGGCTAGCAAGCCACACGGTCTATGCTGCGCCATCATTCCAGGCACAGTGTTGCAAGGTCACAAGGCCAGAGTTCCGATTCCGACTGGTAGAGTTGTCGGAGTGCCGTCCGACTTAATCGAGTTGAAAGCAGGAGAACACACGGTAAGTCTCTCCGAGCAGTTGCCGCGAGTCCGAGATGTAGTGGGGCGCATCGAGGCTTCGCTGGATGAAGAGTTCCGAACTAAAGGCGTGCGTGAGCAAAATCCGAACACGGACATTCTGGTGATTGGAGACCTCCAAATGCATGTCGCCTACGAAGGAAGCGATGTCCAACCTATCGCTGCAGCGGACGGCTTCACCGCCCGCTGAGCTTGCACGTTAACCGCGCCGCTGAATTTCATCGTTAGGCCGCACGAATGAAGATCTGCGCTACGTTCAGCCGATTGTTCGCACTACTGTTCCTCGCGGCGCCTGCCCTGCAACTGTCTTGGACGGCTGGCGCATTCACCTCTCCTCCTTTGCTTGGTTTCGAAAACGGCCGCAACGCCGTCAGAGCCTGAGTTCCCAGGTCTCGCCGACGAGTGCCTGGCCGAAGCCCTGGTAGGGCTCGCTGTTCGTCAGCGTGAAGCCGCGCGCGGCATAGATGGCCCGCGCGGCCGTCAGGCAGCTGTTGGTCCAGAGCCGCAGGGTGCGGTAGCCCTTGGCGCGCGCGAAGGCGATGCATTCGTCCGTCAGCCGACCGCCCAGCCCCAGGCCACGTGCGGCGGGCGACAGCAGCAGCAGGCGCAGCTGGGCGACCCTGGCACTCTTGCGCACCAGCACCACCGAGCCGACCCGCTCGCCGCCGAGTTCGGCGATCCAGCAGCGCTCGTGGCCGGGTTGGAACTTGCGCAGGATCCCGGCGGCGATCTCGGCGACCAGGGCCTCGAACTCGCTGTTCCAGCCGTACTCACGCGCATAGAGCTCACCATGCTGCTGCACGATCCAGCCCATGTCACCGGGCTGGTGGTCGCGCAGCACGACGGTGCGCGGTGCCGCAGCACCGTCGGGCAGCACCAGCTGCTGCACCGTGGCCATCGCCTCGACCAGCTGGCCACGCCGCGTGGCGGGCACGGTTTTCAGCAACGCAATCGCTTCGTCGCGCGACTTCTGCTGCAGCGGCGCGAAGGCCGCGTGGCCGGCATCGGTGAGCTTCAGCAGGCTCTGCCGTGCATCGGCGGGCGAGGCCGCACGCAGCAGCCAGCCGCGTGATTCGAAGCGGCGCAGGATACGGCTCAGGTAACCCGCGTCCAGGCCCAGGTCGCGGCCGATCTCGCTGGCCGCCGGCTGGTCGCGGTGGGCCAGCTCGTACAGCACCCGCACCTCGGTCAACGACAGGTCGCTGCCGAGGTAGGGGTCGAGCAGACCGATCTGCCGGGTGTAGAAACGGTTGAAGCTGCGGACCGCCTTGACGTGGTCGATGCTGGGATGGTCCATGGTGGACCAAGTCTACTAGATGGTTGACCCGGTCAAGTAATGGCAAATACCAATGCCTACTCGAGCGCGTGGACGATCCTCGCGGCCAGCGCGCGCAGCGGGTCGCGCAACTGGCGCACCACGGCATCCATGCCGGCTGGTGACGACGTGCTCATGTTGAGCACATGCACCGGCTGGCGTGCCCACACCAGCGGTGCGGCCAGTGCCACCACTTCCGGCTGCCATGACGCGGCGCACCAGCCCTGGCGGTGCACGCTGTCGATCGCACCGTCGATCTGCCGGCGCAGGGCCGGCCATTGCGCGCCGCGACGTGCGGCAAACGAGGCCAGCAATGCATCGCGCTGCGCCGGCGGCGCCACGGCCAGCCAGGCCTGGCCGAGCGAGGTGAGCTCGATCGGCACACGCTGGCCGGTGACCACGCTGCGCAGCGAAGCCTTGCGGCTGTAGCGCACCGATGCGAGGTAGACCATCTCGTCGCGGTCCGGCACGGCCAGGCCGACATTGATGCGCAGATCCATCGCCACGGCACGCATCCACGGGGCCGCCACCTGCAGCACGGGCGACGCGGCATGCATCGCATGCGCCAGGCTCAACACCGGCGCGCCCAGGCGGTAGCCGCGCTGCGCCAGGTCGTATTGCAGAAAGCCGGTGCCCACCAGGGTCTGCGTCAGCCGGCTGACGGTGGCGCGCGACAGGCCGGTGCGCTCTGCCAGTTCGCCGTTGCCCAGCAGCTCCGAGCCGGGCCGGAACGCACGCAGGATGTCCATGCCGCGTTCCAGCGAGCGGTTGACCGGCGATTTGCTGACGCGCGGGGCGGGTGCCGAGGGGCGGGCGGCTTTTGCGGAGGAAGTCGTTGTTTCCATCTGTTGGAAATGAGGGGATGCCAGCGGCCAGTATGTCGCATAAGCTCGGCCCACAACAGGAGACAAGCGATGCACCGCGACACACCACCCGGCCGCCGGCAATTTCTACTTCCACTGCTGGCAGGCCTGGGCGCTGCATGCCTGCCCGGCCTGGCCGGAGCACAGGCTTTTCCGAGCCGCCCGATCCGCATCGTCGTGCCGTTCGCGCCCGGCGGCCCGACCGACCTGATGGCGCGTGCCATCGGCCGCGCGATGAGCGACGGACTGGGCCAGCCGGTGCTGGTCGACAACAAGCCCGGCGGCGGCGGCGTCATCGGGCTGGGTGAGGTCACGAAGAATCCCGCCGACGGCTACACCCTGGTGTTCCCCTCGATCCTGGCGGTCACCAACCCCGCCTTGATGCCCAACTACCCGTTCGACACGCAGCGCGACTTTGCGCCCGTCACCGTGGTCGGCTACATCCCGCACGCGCTGGTGGTGCGGCCCGACTTCCCGGCCAAGACGCTGGCCGATCTGGTCGAGATGGCCAAGCAGAAGCCCGACGCACTGTCGTACGGCTCGTCGGGCAACGGCACCTCGGCGCACCTGGCCGGCGCGATGTTTGCCGACCGCGCGGGTTTTCGCGCGCTGCACGTGCCCTACCGCGGCGCGGGTCCGGCGGTGCAGGACCTGCTGGGCGGGCAGATCCAGTTCATGTTCCTCGACATGAGTTCGGCGCTGTCGCAGATCAAGGCCGGCAAGCTGCGGGCGTTGGCCATCGCCCCGGCGCGCCGCTTCAGCGGCCTGCCGGATGTGCCGACCATCGCCGAGCAAGGCTACGAAGGCTTCAACATCCGCGCCTGGTACGGCCTGCTGGTGCGCACTGGCACGCCGGACGCGGTGGTGCAGCGGCTCTATGCCGAGACCCGGCGCGCGCTGGAGAGCCCCGAGGTGCGCGACACGTTCCGGCTGCAGGGCATCGAGCCCGGCGGCATGCCGCCCGCCGAATTCGGTGCGCTGATCCGCGACGACCTGGCGCAATGGAAGCGCACGGTCGAGCGCCTCAAGATCACGCAGCAGTAAGCACAGCCCGACACGCTACACGGAGCCCCACGCATGCACATTGCCATCCCCGACGACTACCAGGACTGCGTGCGGCAGCTGGACTGTTTTGCCAAGACCGCCGGCCACCAGGTCTCGATCTTCAACGACACCGTGACCGACCTCGATGCGCTGGCCGCCCGCCTGGCCTCGGCCGATGCCATCGTGCTGACGCGCGAACGCACCCGTATCAGCGCGGCCCTGCTCGACCGACTGCCGCGGCTGCGGCTGATCAGCCAGACCGGCAAGCTGGCCGGCCATGTGGATCTGGCAGCCTGCACTGCGCGCGGTGTGGCCATCGCCGAGGGCAGCGGCACGGGCGCCGCCACGGCCGAGCTGGCCTGGCTGCTGGTGATGGCCAGCCGGCGCCATCTGGTGGCCGAAGCCGAAGCCCTGCGCGGCGGGCGATGGCAGACCACCGTGGGGCAGCAGTTGCAGGGCCAGCGGCTCGGCGTCTGGAGCTATGGCCGCATCGGCCGGCAGGTGGCCGCGTATGGCAAGGCCTTTGGCATGAAGGTCTGGGTCTGGGGCCGCGCCGAGTCGACGGCGCAGGCCGCGCAGGACGGCGTCGAGGTGGCGCCGTCGCGCGAGGCCTTCTTTGCCGACAGCGACGTCGTGAGCCTGCACCTGCGGCTCAACGCCGACACCCGGGGCCTGGTGCAGCCGGCCGATCTGGCGCGCATGAAGCCGACCGCGCTGCTGGTCAACACCAGCCGCGCCGAGTTGATTGCACCCGGCGCACTCGAGCAAGCGCTGCGTGCCGGCCGGCCCGGCTTCGGCGCGGTCGACGTGTACGAACACGAGCCGGTGCTGGGTGCCGCCCATCCGTTGCTGCACCTGTCGAACGCACTGTGCACACCGCACATCGGCTACGTGGAGCGCGACAACTACGAGCGCTATTTCGGCATTGCGTTCGACCACATCAACGCCTTCGCCGCCGGCAAGCCCACCGGACTGGTGAATCCCGAGGCGCTGGCCCAGGCGCGTTGACGCCGCGATCACTTCGAACCCAAGAGACAAGCCATGAACGCACCGTGCCCATCCTTGACCCGTCGCCGGCTGTTGCTGGCCGCATCGGCCGCCTCGGCGGTAGCTGCATCGTCGGCGCTGCCGGCATGGGCGGCGTTTCCCGACCGGCCCATCCGCATCGTCGTGCCGTTCGCCCCAGGCGGCGGCACCGACCTGATCGCCCGCACCATCGGCGACGGCATGGCCCGCGACCTGGGCCAGCCGGTGATCATCGACAACAAGCCGGGCGGCGGCACGATCATCGGCACCGAGTTCGTGGCCAAGGCCGCGCCCGATGGCCTGACCTTGCTGATGGCCACCTTCGCCCATGCGCTGAACCCCAGCCTGCAACCGCGCCTGCCGTATGCGACCGACCGCGCGTTTGCGCCGGTGGCACTGGTGGGCCGCTCGCCCAACGTGCTGGTGGTGCGGCCAGACCGGCCCTACAAGACGGTGGCCGAGCTGATCGCAGCGGCCCGTGCGCAACCGGGCAAGTTGAGCTACGGCTCCTACGGCAACGGCACCTCGGCGCACCTGGCGGGCGAGCTGTTCAAGAGCCTCACCAGGACCGAGATCACCCACGTGCCCTACCGCGGCAGCAGCCCGGCCATCACCGACCTGCTGGGCGGCCAGATCGACATGATGCTGACCACCGTGGCCAGCGTGGCCCAGCAGATCGAAGCCGGCAAGCTGCGCGCGCTGGCCGTGACCTCGTCCGCGCGTTCGAGCGCCTGGCCCAACGTGCCGACGCTGGCCGAAGCCGGTGTGCCGGGTTATCTGGCCGAGAGCTGGTATGGCCTGTACGTGCCCGCCGGCACGCCGCGCGACGTGGTGTTGCGGCTCAACGCGTCGGCCAGGGTGGCGGTGCAGACCGAAGCCTTCCGCAAGCGCGTGCAGGAAGAAGGGCTGGTGGTCGAAGTCGGCGCACCGGAAGAGCTCGACCGCTATGTGCGCGCCGAAGAAACGCGCTGGCGCAAGGTGGTGCAGGACGCCCACATCACTGCCGACTGACCCATCGATCGACTGACTCCGCAAGATTCACCATGACCACCACCACCACCTCTCTCTCGCTCGCCGTCGAAGACGGCATCGCCACGCTGACCTTGCAGCGCCCCGACAAACGCAACGCCATCGACGACCCGATGCGCGTCGAACTGATCGACGCGCTGGACCACGTCGGCCGCGATCCGGCCATCCGTGCACTCGTGCTCACCGGCGCCGGCAAGGCCTTCTGCGCCGGCGGCGACATCGCGGCCATGCAGCAGCGCGCGCAGGCCCCGGCGGGCGACATCGCGTTCAACGGCTGGAGCCGGCAGCAGCGTACGCACCATGCGGTGGCCGCGCTGCACAACCTGGCCAAGCCGACCATCGCTGCGGTCAACGGCGCGGCCACCGGCCTCGGCGCCGACCTGGCACTGTGCTGTGATTTCGTGCTCGCTTCGGACGCCTCGACCTTTGCCTGGACCTACGTGCTGCGCGGCCTGATTCCCGATGGCGGCGGCATGTACTTCCTGCCGCGGCGCGTGGGCCTGCCCAAGGCCAAGGACCTGATCTTCTCGGGCCGCACGGTGGGGGCGGACCAGGCCCTGGCGCTCGGCATCGCCGACCGCATCAGCACGGCCGCCGACCTGCTGGCCGACGCGCAGGCCTGGGCCAAGGAGCTGGGCCGCGGCTCCACAGAAGCGCTGGCGCTCAGCAAGAGCATCCTGAACAAGAGCTTCGAGCTCAGCGCCGAAGAGGTGTTTGCCCAGGGCAGTCAGGCGCAGGCCATCTGCTACACCACCTCGGCGCACCAGCAGTCGATCGCAGCCTTTCTGAAAAAATGACATGAGCAGTGCATTGAACAGCTTGCTGCGCCCGCGCAGCGTGGCGGTGATCGGCGCGTCGGCCGATCTGCAGAAGACCTCTGGCCGGTCGGTCGGCTATCTGCAGAAGCATGGCTTCGCCGGTGCCATCTACCCGGTGAACCCGCGCGTCGACCGCATCGGTGGCCTGCGCTGCTACGCCGACATCGCGTCGCTGCCCGAGGCGCCTGACGTGGCTCTGGTGCTGCTCGGCCACGAGCGCGCCACCGAGGCCGTGCGGGCACTGGCCGCGCGCGGCACGGCAGCGGCCATCGTGCTGGCCGGTGGTTATGCCGAGGTCGGCCCGGAAGGTGCGCAGCGGCAGCAGGATCTGAAAGACGCTGCCGGCCCCATGCGCCTGCTCGGCCCCAACACCATCGGCCTGGTCAACCTGACCGATGGCATCGTGCTGTCGGCCAGCGGTGCGCTCGAGATGGAGCAGCTGCCGGTGGGCGGCATTGCCGTGGTGTCGCAGAGCGGCGGCATCCTGGGTTCGCTGCTGTCGCGGGCGGCGGCGCGCGGCATCGGTTTCTCGAAACTCGTGGCCACCAGCAACGAGGCCGATCTGGACGTGGTCGATCTGGTCGAGCATCTGGTCGACGACGAGGCCACGTCGGTGATTGCGCTCTACATGGAAAGCCTGCGCCGGCCCGATGCGTTCCGCGTGGCGGCCGCGCGTGCGCGGGCGGCCGGTAAACCCATCGTCGTGTTCAAGGTCGGCCGGTCCGAGTCCGGCGCGCGGGCCAGCGTCTCGCACACCGGTGCGCTGGCCGGCTCCGACCGCATGTACCAGGCGCTGTTCCGCCAGACCGGCGTGGTCCGCGCCGAGCAGTTCGCCGACCTGATCGACATTCCCGCGGCACTGGTCACCGGCCGCAAGCTGCACGGCCGCCGCGTGGCCATCCTCACCTCGACCGGTGGCGCCGGCACGCTGGTGGCCGACAGCCTGGGCCTGGCCGGCTTCGACACACCCGCACCCGACACCCAGACGGCCGACGCGCTGCGCCGCCTGCAACAGGGCGACCAGGCCGTGCTCGACCGCAACCCGATCGACGTGACGCTGGCCGGACTGCAGCCCAAGCTGCTGCGCGGCGCGATCGCCAGCCTGCTGGCGAGCCCGACCTACGACGCGGTGGTGGTGATCGTCGGCTCGTCGGCGCTGGCCATGCCCGACCTGATGGCCGATGCCATCCACGACAGCTTGCCCGGCAGCGACAAACCCCTGCTGGCCTATGTGAGTCCGCATGCGCCGCACATCGCCAGCCTGCTGAACCAGCGCGGCGTGCCGGCGTTCGCCGCACCCGAGAGCTGCACCACCGCGCTGCAGGCGCTGCTGGCACGCACGTCATGGCAGGCCGCTGCGCAGGCTGCGGCCGGCATCGGCGACGCCGTGGCGACCGGCGATCTGCCCGCCGGCGCGCTCGATGAAGCGCAGGCCAAACAGCTTTTCGCCCGCTTCGGCATCGCCGGCGTGCGCGAGACCGTGGTCCACACCGCCGAAGAAGCCGAGCGTGCCGCGCGGGCGTTCGACGCACCGGTGGTGTTGAAGATCCTGTCGCGCGAGATCCTGCACAAGAGCGATGTGGGCGGCGTGGCCGTGGGCATCGCCGCCGATCGCATCGGCGAGCGGCTCGCCGCGATGGCCGGCGAGGTCACGGCCCAGGCCGGCCGCGCGCCTGAAGCCTACCTGGTGCAGCAGATGGTGCGCGGCGGCACGGAGATGATCCTGGGCCTGCACCAGGACCCGCTGGGCACGGCCGTGCTGCTGGGCATGGGTGGTGTGGCGGCCGAGTTGTTGAGCGACACCACGATGCGCATGCTGGTCCCCGGCGCCGCGCTGACGCTCGAAGACGCCCGGGCCATGCTGCGTGAGTTGAAGACCTGGCCGCTGCTGGACGGCTACCGCGGCCGCCCGCTGTGCGACGTGGACGCGCTGGCCGCCGCCATCGTCGCGTTCTCGCGCATGGCGGCGCAGATGGGCGACCGTCTGGTCGAAGCCGAGATCAATCCGCTGTTCGTGCTGCCGCAGGGGCAGGGCGTGTTGGCAGCGGATGGCGTGGTGGTGCTGCGATAGCGCCCACCCCACCATCGCTACCATCGCCGCCATGGCTCTCGTTTCAATCGGCCTTGATGCCGGCCTTCTGCACCACCGCACCCCATTTCGCGCTTTCGGACTGGATGAACCGGTCGAACGGCTCGGGGCCCATGCGGGTGTAGCTGAGACCTTGCGCCGCAAGCACGGCTTGCACCTCAGGTGACTGCATGATCTTGTCGACCTCGCCGGCGATCCTGTGGGTGATGGCGGGTGGGGTGCCGGCCGGGGCCAGCAGGCCGGTCCAGTTGCGCACCTCGAAATCCTGCAGTCCGGCTTCGCGGAGTGTCGGAACATTGGGCAGCGTGGGGGAACGTTTGGCGCCGGCCGTGGCCACGGGGATCAGCTTGCCGTCCTTGATGAACGGCAGCGCGGGCGCCAATGTCGCGAAGGACATCGCCACCTGCCCCGCCACCAGATCGGTCAGCGCCGGCACGTTGCCCTTGTAGGGAATGTGCGTCATGAAGACGTGTGTGTCCGACTTGAACAACTCGCCGGCAAGCTGCCCGGTGGTGCCCGGACCGCCGGACGCGAACGTGAGTTCGCCAGGCTTCTTCTTCGCCAGTGAGACCACGTCTGCCACCGAGCGCGCCGGGACCGAGGGATGGACCACGAGCACGGTCTCGGCATCCGCGACGAAGGCGACGGGGGCGAAGTCCTTGGCCGCGTTGTAAGGCATCCTGGCGAAAATCAGCGGGTTCACGGACTGCGTGCCGATGGTGCCCATCACGAGGTTGTAGCCATCGGGGGCGCTCTTGGCGACCAGGTCCGCGCCGATGTTGCCGCCGGCCCCTGGCCGGTTCTCGACGACGACGGGTTGCCCGAGGCTGGTCGCCAGCCCTTTGCCCACCACGCGGGCCATCACGTCCGAGTAACCCCCCGGAGAGAACGGCACGATGATGCGTATCGATCGGGTGGGATAGGCCGGGTCCTGGGCGGTGGCTGCGAACGGTGCACTCGCGAGCAGGCCCACTGAGAGGGCGGCGAGGGCGCTGGCGAGGTGGCGGTTTGTCCGATGCATGGGGAGGGCGTTCATGGGATTCCTGACGGGATGGGAGAGGCGGGTGGATTCGGGTTCACGATGGGTCACGGTGCCGGCGCGGTTGGTGGTGGTGCGCCGGCAGCAACTACTGCGGTGTCTCGGCGGCGGCAGGCCGTGACACTTGGGACGGCTTGCTGACCAGCGATGCATAGATCGATGGCGCCGTCGCGCCTTCGGTGCTGAACAGCAGCACGCGCGCGTTCGCGTCGAGACCCAGCGTCTGGCGCGCGGCCGCATCGCGGCACACCGAGAGCAGCCCCGCAGCGCCGGCAGCGCCGCTTTCGCCGGAGACCAGTCCGACCGCGGAGCCTTCGGCGGCGAGGGTTCGCATGGCACCAATGGCGTCGTCTTCTCCCACCGTCATGAACGCGGTGGCCAAGCGCGAAAGGATGTTCCAGGCAATGTCGGACGGCCTGTAGCACTCGAGCATGGACATCACGGTCGGCGTCTGGGCCGCCACCGTCACGCACGCATTGGCGCGATGGCTTTCGAACAGGCACGCGGCGCGTTCGGGTTCGACGATGACGAACTTGGGCGGGGACGGCATCGACAGCTGCATGCCTGCCGCGACCGCGGCCGCGAAGCCGCCAACGCCCGCCTGCAGGAAAACATGGGTGGGCGCTTCGTCCAGTTGCGATGCCAGTTCATGCACCATCGTCGTGTAGCCCTGCATCACGGTGCGCGGGATGTCTTCGTAACCCGGCCACGAGGTATCGGAAACCACCGTCCAGCCATGGGCTGCGCATTCGCGCTCGGCAGACGCCACGGCGTCGTCGTACGTTCCGGGGACGACGACCATCTCAGCGCCGTAACGGGCGATCGCATCCACCCGTTCGCGGCTCACGCCTGCATGCACGAAGATGCGCGCGCGCATGCCCAGCAGGTTGGCCCCGGCCGCGACCGATTTGCCATGGTTGCCATCGGTGGCGCAGCCCACCGTGAGCGACCGCAGGTGCACGCGCAGGTTGGGATCGAGCAACTCCTGTGCCGCGACGTCGCGGCCCAGCAGCCTCTTGAGTTCAGCGCGGGCGATCTGCACCACGGCATACGCGCCGCCGAGTGCCTTGAAGCTGCCGAGTCCGAACCGGCCCGCCTCATCCTTGACCTGCACGCCGGCCAGCCCGAGGCGGTTGGCGAGCGCAGGCAGATCGTGCAGCGGTGTGGCCTGGTAGCTCGGGTGCAGTTGCATCGTGCGCACGACGCCTGCCGCCGCCACAGGACCGAATGCCAGTGCTTCCGTTGGAGGCAAGGGCTGGCCACGGTCTGGCGATTGATTGAGTTCGATCATGGTCTGCGCGCCCCCCGATCAGGCAAGCTGCATCTCGGGGAGGGTGACGAGGCGCACGCCTGCGTCGATGAGCGCCGCCTTCACCGCATGCGCGACCGTGACCGCCGTCGGTTCGTCACCATGGATGCACAGCGAATGCACGGTGCAGGGGATCTCCTTGCCATTGCGCGAGACGATCTTGTGGTTCAGCACCATGTCGAGCACTTGCCGGACCGCTTTCTCCGGCGTCTTGTGCACCGCGTCCGGCAGGCGACGGGACGCAAGATTGCCATCGTCGTCGTATTGGCGGTCGCAGAAACCTTCCAGCGCCACCTTCAGGTCCAGCGCGCGGCCCGCCCGCTCCATTTCGGAGCCCGCCAGTGCGACGTAGATGATGTTCCGGTCCACGGCCTGGATGGCGCGGCCGATCGCGGATGCATACGCCGGATCGATGGCGGCCATGTTGTTGAGCGCACCATGCGGCTTGAGGTGGGTGACCTTGACGCCTTCGTAGGCGGCCATCGCCTGCAGCGCGCCGATCTGGTAGGCGATCATGTTCTCCAGATCGTCTGCGTTCATCTGGATCTGGCGGCGCCCGAAACCCCAGAGGTCGTTGAACCCCGGATGTGCGCCGATGGTGACCCCGCGCTCCACGGCGCGACGCACCACGTCGCGCATGACCGACGGGTCGCCCGCGTGAAAACCGCAGGCGATGTTGGCCGAGCCGATGATGTCGAGGATGCCGTCGTCGTTGCCGATGGCATAGGCGCCGAAACCCTCGGCCATGTCTGCGTTGAGATTGATCTGGAGCGTCATGGGGATGTCCTGTGTGAGCGATGGGAAGGCGACCGAATGAAATGGTATTGATCAGAGTGCGCAGAGTTTTCTTAAACTCAGCCTCTTTGTTGCAACGTTTTTGCGTTGACCATGGACAACCTGGAACTTGATGCGTACGACCTGAAGCTGCTGGCACTGGTGCAGGAGGACTCGCGCCTCGCCCAGGCCGATCTGGGTGCGCGTGTGAACCTGTCGACCGCGGCGGTGAATCGGCGGTTGAAGCGGCTGGTCGGTGCGGGCTTCATCAAGCGGTTCGGCGCGACCCTCAATCCGGGGTCGCTGGGCCACCCCCTGACCATCGTGGCCACGGTGGAGACCGAAAGCGAGCGCATCGACCTGCTCGATGCGATGAAGCGCAGTTTTTCCGCCTGCCCGCAAGTGCAGCAGTGCTACTACGTCACGGGCGAGTGGGACTTCGTGCTGATCTTCGTGGTGCGCGAGATGTCCGAGTACACGGCGCTGACGCGGCAGCTGTTTTTCAAGAGCAACAACGTCAAGCGCTTCAAGAGCCTGGTCTCGATGGACGAGGTGAAGGTCACGCTCGATGTGCCGCTGAGTCGCTCCGTGTAGCGGCGCGGCGGTGCGTGCTGGCACGGGGCAGGGCGTGCTGGCGGCGGATGGCGTGGTGGTGCTGCGCTGATCGCGCAAGGCTCGGCCGGCTAAGATCGCGCCCGATCGCAGGAGACAACCATGAACCGCCGTGACACCGTCACCCTCTTCGCGCTGGCGCTCGCCGGCACCGGGCTGCGCGCCCAGGACCTTCCGTCACGCCCGCTGCGCATCATCGTGCCGTTTCCGCCGGGGGGCACCACCGACGCGGTGTCGCGGCTGGTGGCGCTGGAGATGACCCGGAGCCTCGGCCAGCCGGTGATCGTCGAGAACAAGGCGGGCGGCGGCACGCTGATCGGCATCGACGCCGGCGCCAAGGCTGCACCCGACGGCACCACGCTCACCTGCGTATCGGCCAGCTTCACGATCAACCACACGCTGGTGAAGAAGCTGCCCTACGACACCTTCAAGGATTTCAAGCCCGTCACCTTCATGGGCCTGTCGGAGCATGTGCTGGTGGTGCACCCGTTGGTGAAGGCACGCAACCTGCGCGAGCTGGTGGCGCTGTCGCGCACGCAAGCCTTGAGCTTCGGCTCGTTCGGCAATGGCTCGGCGCCGCACATGGCGGGCGAGCAGCTCCGGGCCATGACCGGCACCGACCTGCTGCACGTGCCCTACAAGGGCCAGGGCCCGGCCCTGAACGACCTGCTGGGTGGCCAGATCCCGATGATGTTCGGCAACTGGCCCGACATGCGCAGCCACCTCGCCGCCGGCAAACTCGCCGCCATCGGCATGGCCACACGCACGCGCTCGGTGTTCGCGCCCGAGATCCCGACCCTGGCCGAGCAGGGCACGGCGATCGAATCCGCGTCGTGGAACGGCCTGGTCGTGCCCGCCGCCACGCCCGACGCCCTCGTGGCCCGGCTCAACGCCGAAGTGCGCCGCGCGATGGCGGTGCAAAGCGTGAAGGACGCGCTGGCCAAGGCCGGCACCGTGGCGCTGGTCAGCACGCCCGAGCAGTTCGGCGAGTTCATGCGCACCGATGCGGCCCGGTACGCGAAGATCATCGAGACGGCGAAGATCACGCTGGATTGAACCGCCGTATCGCTGACCGCGAGCGGGCACGGCCGAGGGCTACTGGATCTTCGACGGCATCAATTTCAAGCGCAAATACACCAAGGTCGAGAGCCAGCAGTTTGCCGGCGGCCGCATCACCTTTGCCACGTTCGAGATCAGATTCGCTTCGGCCAAGGAGTTCACCGGCGTCGACAACGTGCACAAGATCGAGGTGACCTATCGGTGGGTGGACGAAGGCACGAAGGCCTGACGCGGGAAGTCGCCCTGCACCTACTTGGCATCCCCCAGCGCCACCCTGTACTCCTCCAGCTTGGCTTCATACGCCTCTGCCTCGCCGTAGTTCAGAAAACGGTTGTAGCGCTGGTGCGTCCCGAGGATCTTGCGGGCGTGCTTGATGGGGCAGAAGTATTGCTCGGTCCTGGCCAGAATCTCCGCCATGTAGCCCATCAGCCCGTTGCCATACTCGCAATAGGTGCAGTGAAACTTCTCGATGAAGTTGAGATAACCGAGATGTCGGCGGTCGAACACCAGATAGTCGGCGCGCCGTACCTTGGCAATGCCATAGATCGGAAAGCAGGCCCACTGGTAGAGGCTCACGCACAGGTCGAGCAACACCAGCGGCACCACCATGCCGTAGATCAACGGGCCGGTGAGCAGGTTCTGCGGGCGGTCGGTGACGAGCCAGCGGAAGAAGCTTTTCTTCAACTTCCGGTGCGCCGCCTTCACGCTGCGCTCGAACTCGACGCGCTTGCCCTTGATCTGGAAGAACATGCGGCTCTCCTGGTCGTGGACCGCGGTGCGCAGATCGTCTTCGAGCGCCGCCATTTGCGCGAGTATCTGGCTGATTCGTTCGTTCATGGTCCAAGCATAGGGCCAGGGCTGCCGTTCGGCCCCGTGCGATGCGCCGTGGCCTGGTGGCTCAGACTTTCTTGCGCTGGCGCAGGGGCTCATCGGGCGCAACGCGCGATGCTGCCCGTATCCACCTACCAGGAACAGTCATGTCACCACTCAAAGTCCTCAGCCTGCTGAGCATTGCCCTCAGTGCCGCGGCGTTTGCCGCCGATGCGCCGCCAGTCGGCCCGGCCAGCTCGCCATCGAGTGCCAGTCACCGCGTGGCCAGTGCGGCCCGACGCGCCGCGCACGAGGCCGAAGCTGCAGCATTGAAGGCGGCCGACGAGGCGAGGGCCGCGGCGCAGCGCAGCAAGGTGGAGACGGGCAAGGTGTCGAGCGCGGCGGCCGAGGCCGTTCGCAAGCTCGCGCGAAAGGCAGCGGACTCGGCCGCACGCTTCGAGGAGAAGGCCATCGTCGCGGCCGGCAAGGCGGTCGACGAGGGCCACGAAGCGGCACAGGCCGTGGTCGAGGAAAGCAAGAAGGCATCGGCGGCGGCGCATGAGGGTTTGGTCAGAGCCGAGGAGGCCGCGCAGCGCGCAACCGAGTCGAGCGAGCAGGAAACCCGGAAGGCCGCCGACGCCGCACGCGAGGCTTTGCAAAATGCCGAGCACACGACGCGCACGGCGGCTCTGGTTGCGAGGGCGACGGCTGTACGATGGGCCAAGACGGTCCGGCGTGCCGTTCACAAGCCGGCTGAACCCGAGAAGACCTGATCCGTTCGGGGCGACGAGCGACGCAAGCGAGATCGTGCAAGTCGCCCTTGATTCATCCCGCGGTCCTGTCCATCAACCCAGCACCCGAGGCTTCAGCAGATCCTCCAGCCCGATGCGCCGGTACATCTCGCTGCGCACACGGTCGGCCATGAACTCACGGCCAGCGAGTCCATCGCGGCCTTGGCGGCGAAGTACGGCGACAGGTAGGGCGGCGTGCCGCCACGCGCGCTGCTGGACGAGACCCACAGCACCAGCCCGCGCCCTTGTTGCGCCAGCGCGCGGGCGGCGAGCGCGCCGAAGCCGCTCGATGCACCGGTGATCAGAATGACTTGTCTCATTTGCAATCCTGTGAGGGGCTTGGTGTTCTGGTCAGATGATTCCGCCGTTGGCGCGAACCGTCTGACCGTTGATCCAGGCGCCGTCGGGCCCGGCGAGAAAAGCCACGGCCGCGGCGATGTCCTCGGGCTGGCCCAGGCGCTCCAGCGGGGCCAGCTTGGCCAGGCGGTCGATGACCTCGGGCGGCTTGCCGTTGAGGAAGAGGTCCGTCGCGGTCGGTCCCGGCGCCACGGCATTCACGTTGATGCCGCGGCCGCGCATCTCCTTGGCCAGGATGCTGGTCATCGCTTCGACCGCGGCCTTGGTGCCCGCGTAGACGCCGTAGCCAGGCTGCAGCATGCCGACCACGCTCGATGAGAAGTTGATGACGCGTCCGCCGCTGCGCAGCCGCGTGGCGGCTTCGCGCATGGTGTTGAAGCTGCCCTTGAGGTTGACCGCGATCTGGCGGTCGAAGGCCGCGTCATCGGTATCGGCGATCGGCGCCACCGTCATGATGCCGGCGTTGTTGACGAGGACGTCGACGCCGCCGAACGCCTCGTCCACCTGGTTGAACATGGCGCGGACCGCCACGCGATCGCTCACGTCGGCCTTGCATGACATGGCCGTGCCGCCCGCGGCCTTGATCTTCTCGACCAAGGCCTGCGCCGGTACCGCGTCGCCCGAGTAGTTGACCACGACGCTGAAGCCATCGGTGGCCAATCGCTGTGCGACGGCCGCGCCGATGCCGCGCGAGGCGCCGGTCACGATGGCGACCCTGGTTTGCTTGCTGTTCATTGCATGTTCCTTCTATAAAAGTTGTTCGAAACGGATGGGGAGATCTCGTACACGCTCATTGCGCCCTTGAGGCAAAGGGGATGAATCTGCAAAGTATTGGCGCGATGGGTGTTGCCCGCGTTGACACCGGTCAATGCGACATCTTTTGGCCGGGCTGCACTGTGCATCTGCATGGCCGCATCGGGAATCTCGGCACCGCCACCGTCGTGGGCCGTGCCTTGCGCAGAGCGCGCGGAATCTCTTGCGGTGCCGGTCGACTTCGCCTCGATAGCCTCGCGCGTGGCGCCCGTCGTGGTGAAACTCACCGTGGCTGGCGCGCGCGAAGCGCCGACACAGCTGGACGGCGCAGATCTGTTTGCCGCTGGCGACCTGACTCCTGTGCAATTCAAGGCGCCGCATGAGCGGTCTTCTGCGTCCGGCTTCGTGGTCGACCCGGACGGCGACATCCTCACCAGCGCCCACGCGGTCAAGGCCGCGCAGGTGATCTGGGCCGACACACCCGAGCATGGGCGGTTGCGGGCGAGGGTCGTGGGCCTGGATGAAACGACCGACGTCGCGGTGCCGAAGATGCCCGCGCCCCATCTTCCGGTCGCCGCGATTTCGCAGCAGCCCATCGTGTGCACGGGCGAATGGGTGATCGCCGTCGGCGCGCCATTCGGGTTCGAGCGCAGCGTGACCGCCGGGATCGCCAGCGCCAACCCGCGCTTTCTGGCGCTCAGCGGCGACATGCCTCTGATCCAGACCGATGTCGCATTGAACCCGGGCAGCTCCGGCGGGCCCTTGTGCAATGCGCGAGGTGAAGTGGTGGGCACGAACTCGATGATCTATTCGGCGACCGGAGGCTACGTCGGCGTGTCGTTTTCTGCGCCGATCGGCCTGGTGATGCGCGTGGCCCGGCAGATCCGCCAGGAAGGCCGGGTCGTCCGCGGTCGCATCGGTGCGGCCATCCAGCCGGTCACCATCGACCTGGCGAACACCTTTGGCCTCGACGGTGTCAGCGGTGCCTTGATCATCCGGGTCGAGGCCGGTTCGGCTGCCGAAAATGCCGGTCTGCTGAGTGGCGGCATTCTGCTGGCGATCGGCGACAAAGGCCCCGCGTCGTATGCCGACGTCCAGCAGCGCGTGGCTGACGCCCGCAGCGGCGAAACGCTGGTGCTGGACGTGTGGCGCCATCGCGCGCTGCGTCGTCTCAGCGTCGTCGCGCAGTCGTCTCCCGGCGATCTGCCTGCACCTCATGCGGAGCATGTGGGGCGCGCGGGGCCGAGACTCGGGCTTGGATTGATGGAGGCGAATCGTGCAGACAGCGTGAAGAGCCTGCAGGGCTTGCGGGTCATCGCAGCAGAGGGAGCGGCGATGCTGGCCGGCATCGTGCCGGGCGACACGGTATTGGCGGTCAACGACGTGCCCGTGTCGCGCATTCCCGAGTTCGATGCCGCGATCGGCAAGCTGCGTGGCCGCGGTCGCGTCGCACTGCTGATCTCACGGCGCGGGGCTGTGAACTTCATCCCGGTGCTGCCCGAAGACATGGCGGAATTGGCGCGCGACCCCTGACTGCTCCTGGTGCCCTGCATCAACCGCCAGCGGGGCTCCCCGCAAACACTGCGGTCACCTTGGTCCCGCCCCCCAGCGCCGTGGTCATGGTGAATCGACCACCGCAAGCTTCTACACGATGGCGCATTCCGAGGACTCCCTTGGCGGCCTGATGGAGCCGGCGAGGCCCGATGCCAACGCCGTTGTCACGCACGGTCACGGTGATGGCGTGGTCATGCTCGGCCAGAGTCACGCCCACCTGGGTCGCTTGCGCGTGCTTCCCGATGTTGGTCAGGCATTCTTGTACCAGCCGATAGACGGCGAGCTGCTTGCGCTGGTCGACGAGTACGTTGTCCAGATCAAAGGCCATGGTGATGCCGGCGGTCGCGCCAAATTCGCGTGCCAGTCGCTCGACCGAAGGTGCCAATCCGAGTTCGACCAGGGTGGCAGGCGTCAGACCCAAGATGACCTTCTTTTTCAGCGCCATCGCCATGTTCAGCATGCTGTTCAGGTGGACGAGGCGCTGTTCCAGCTCTGGGGTCTTTGGTCCCACCGAGGACGTGATGGAGGCCAGATCGAGCTTGGCTGCGAGCAGGATGGCACCGAGTTCGTCGTGGAGTTCGCGCGCCAGATGAGTCCGTTCCTCCTCTCGAATTTTCTGAAGTTGAGAGGCAAGCGTTGCAGCGCGCGAGGGCGTGGATTCAGGTTCGGATCGCAAGGGATTCCTTTCGAAATTCATATCGGGCGAGGAGGGCATCTACACCCCTGCATCCCTGTCTGACACCCCGGGGTATGCGATCGAATGCACTCCACGCCGAGCTTGTGCGCAATGCACGACGACAGCTTGATTCAGATCAATCATCGTGCTGCACGCGAGAACCAACGCCGACATGGCGGCCGCTGTGCAGCGCGCGTTGGCACAGACCGGCCATCTTGAACTGCCTTGATATCGCGCAACGTGCAGCGCCCCTCCCGGACCTATGGTGCAGGCTCATCACGCGTATTCAGGAGCCCGCCATGACAAGTTTCAAATCCATTCTGGTCCACATCGACGGATCCGCCGATTGTGCGCAACGCGTGCTGGTGGCGCGGCAACTGGTCGAGGCTTTCGATGCGGAAGCGATCGCCAGTTAATGTGTGATGCCGGCGCTGATGCGGTATCCCATGGCGATCGAGGGCGGTAGCGAAGCGGTCAGCATCATGGATGATCTGGACCAGGACCGGCGCAAGAAGGCGCAAGCTGTTTTTGAAGCCAACAGAGGTCACTCGCCCAGAGTGCGCTGGGTCGAACAAGCCGGCGGTGCACCCTGGAGCTTTGTGAATCGGTCCTTCTATGCGGATCTGCTGGTGATGGGCTGTTACGGCCACAGCCGGACACGCGAGTTCGTGATGGGCGGCATGACGCGTTCTATTCTGCAGTCGATGACATTGCCCGTGCCGATGGTGCATTGACGCTGCGCACACCCATCGGGCTGCGCTCTTTTTCCAAACACCGAGTTCCACACCATGCGAATCGACAAGCTCACCACCAAATTCCAGGAAGCCCTGGGCGAGGCTCAGACGCTGGCCCTGGGCAATGACCACGCCTACATCGCGCCCGTGCACGTGCTGGTCGCAATGCTGCGGCAGGAAGACGGCCCCAAGGCCTTGCTGCAGCGCGCCGGCGCCAACGTGCCCGGCCTGCTGGCCGCGGCCGAGGCGGCGGTCAAGCGGCTGCCGCAGGTGCAGGGCCAGGAACAGGTCACGCTCGACCGCGACATGGGCAGCCTGCTGCAGGCCGCTGAGAAAGAGTCGATCAAGCGCGGTGACCAGTTTGTGGCCGGCGAACTGTTCCTGCTGGCCTTGACCGACAGCAAGGCCGACATCGGCAAACTCGTGCGCGACCACGGCCTGACCCGCAAGGCGCTCGAGTCCGCGATCGACGCCGTGCGCGGCGGCCAGAACGTGGACAGCGCCGATGCCGAAGGCCAGCGCGACAGCCTGAAGAAATACTGCATGGACCTGACCGAGCGCGCCCGCATGGGCAAGCTCGATCCGGTCATCGGCCGCGACGACGAGATCCGCCGTGCGATCCAGGTGCTGCAACGCCGCACCAAGAACAACCCGGTGCTGATCGGCGAGCCCGGCGTCGGCAAGACCGCCATCGTCGAAGGCCTGGCGCAGCGCATCGTGGCCGGTGAAGTACCTGATTCGCTCAAGGGCAAACGCGTGCTGTCGCTCGACATGGCCGCGCTGCTGGCCGGTGCCAAGTTCCGCGGCGAGTTCGAGGAGCGGCTCAAGGCCGTGCTGAAGGACCTGGCGAAGGACGAAGGCCAGACCATCGTCTTCATCGACGAGCTGCACACGATGGTGGGCGCCGGCAAGGCCGAAGGCGCGATGGACGCCGGCAACATGCTCAAACCCGCGCTGGCCCGCGGCGAGCTGCATTGCGTGGGGGCGACCACGCTCGACGAATACCGTAAGTACATCGAGAAGGATGCCGCGCTCGAACGCCGCTTCCAGAAGATCCTGGTCGGCGAGCCGACCGTCGAGGCCACCATCGCCATTCTGCGAGGGCTCCAGGAAAAGTACGAAGTGCACCATGGCGTCGACATCACGGATCCAGCCATCGTGGCGGCAGCCGAACTCTCCGACCGTTACATCACCGACCGCTTCCTGCCCGACAAGGCGATCGACCTGATCGACGAGGCCGCGGCCAAGATCAAGATCGAGATGGACTCCAAGCCCGAGGTGATGGACAAGCTCGACCGCCGGCTGATCCAGCTGCAGATCGAGCGCGAGGCCGTGCGCCGCGAGAAGGACGAGTCGTCGCAGAAACGCTTCGGCCTGATCGAGGAGGAGATCGTCAAGCTGCAAAAAGAGATCGCCGACTACGACGAGATCTGGCAGGCCGAGAAGGCCCAGGCCCAGGGCAGCGCGCAGGTGCGTGGCGACATCGACAAGTTGAAATTCCAGATCGAGGAGTTCACCCGCAAGGGCGATTTCAACAAGGTCGCCGAGCTGCAGTACGGCCAGTTGCCGGCGCTCGAGAAGCGTCTGAACGAAGCACAGGAAACCGAGACCAGCAAAGGCAAATCACACAAGCCAACTTTGCTGCGCACGCAGGTCGGCGCCGAGGAGATCGCAGAGGTGGTGGCGCGCGCGACCGGCATCCCGGTGTCCAAGCTGATGCAGGGCGAACGCGACAAGCTGCTGCAGATGGAAGCCAAGCTGCACGACCGCGTGGTCGGGCAGGACGAGGCCATCACCGCAGTCGCCAACGCCATCCGCCGTTCGCGCGCTGGCCTGTCGGACCCGAACCGGCCGACCGGCTCGTTCCTGTTCCTCGGCCCCACGGGTGTCGGCAAGACCGAGCTGTGCAAGGCCCTGGCAGGTTTCCTCTTCGACAGCGAAGACCACCTGATTCGCATCGACATGAGCGAGTTCATGGAGAAGCATTCGGTCGCCCGGCTGATCGGCGCGCCGCCCGGCTACGTGGGCTACGAGGAGGGCGGCTACCTGACCGAAGCCGTGCGGCGCAAACCGTACAGCGTGCTGTTGCTCGATGAGATCGAGAAGGCGCACCCCGATGTCTTCAATGTGCTGCTGCAGGTGCTGGACGACGGCCGCCTGACCGACGGCCAGGGGCGCACCGTGAACTTCAAGAACACCGTGATCGTGATGACCAGCAACATCGGCTCACCGATCATCCAGACCATGGTCGGGCAGCCGGCGGCGGACATCAAGGACGCGGTGTGGGCCGAGCTGAAGAACCACTTCCGGCCCGAGTTCCTGAACCGGATCGACGAGACCGTGGTGTTCCACGCGCTCGACGCGAAGAACATCGAATCGATCGCCGCGATCCAGCTCCAGGTGCTGCAGGCGCGGCTGGCGAAGATGGCCCTGACGCTCGAGGTCTCGACCGCGGCGCTGGCCGAGATCGCCAAGGTCGGCTTCGACCCGGTGTACGGGGCGCGGCCGCTGAAGCGGGCGATCCAGCAGCGCATCGAGAATCCGTTGTCGAAGCTGATCCTGGAGGGGCGGTTCCTGCCGAAGGACACGATCGCGATCGCCACCGACCCGATCAAGGCACCGGGCGAATTCACTTTCTCCAAGCCCGTGAAGCTCGCCAAGGAAGAAGAGAAGGAGAAGGAGAAGCTGGCTGCCTGAGTCGGCACTCCGTTCACGTGGCTGACCCAGCACGTGGCGGAGAGTTCAGGTGGTGTCTGCTGCGCGTGCCGGCAGTCCGATGGCAAGAGTCGAGTTGAAAATACCCGGCGGCAAAGGCGCTCGATCGCGCAATCATCGGGTCAGACGCGCGCAATCATGGGGGTCAGACGTGCGCTGCAAGCGTTGCCACGCCGGGCGCCAGTGCCAGGATCGCTCGTGCCTGTGCAATGTCTTCCTTGACGCCGTGCACGATCACCAGGAACCGGTTGGCCTTCAGATCCGACTCGTATTTGATGGCTTGGCTCTCGGTCATGCCGAGTCCGTATAGCGCTGCACCCAACGCGGAGATACCACCGACCACGACGGCTGCTTCCAGCGCGGCGATGAGCGAAATCGCAAAGGGGCCCGCGGCCGCGACCAGCCCTACCGGCGGAACAATAAACACCGCTGGGCCCGCCAGCAATCCCCAGATTGCGCCCCAGAAACTCCCGAGTCCGCCCCAGGTCTTGATGCGGTCGCCGACGGTGTAGAACCCGACGGCGTGCTCTTCGGTTTGAAAGCCCTTGCCCACGATCGACAGCTTCTTCAGATCGAAGCCGGCACTACTGAGCTTCTTGAGCGTCGTCTCGGCCTCCAAGTGGGTGGCGGACACGGCGACGACTGGATCGGTGGGATGGGTCATGCATTGCTTTCAATTGGTGGAGGGACAAGGAGGAACAAGTCCGCTGCGCGCGTTGCTGTCGATACGGTTGGCGGGCTCGACATTCACCATACGAGGCGGTGCCCCATGCAGGTTTGATCTGCATCAAAGTTGCGCGTGCAGCCTGGAAGCGGCGCGTGTTGCCGCCCGCCCACGGCACTCGTCGGCCGCGATGTTGATGCACGTCATGTTGCCGGCCACTTGGCCGCACCAAGATGCGCGTCATGACACATCGTTTGGCAATGCCCGATCCCTCGCTTGAAGATGCCGTCTGTGTCGCGCAAACGCTTGGCCTAGTGGTCACGCTCTCCGCATCGTCGCGGCGCTGCAGGGCATGGGCAACGTGGTCGCGATGACGGGCGATGGCGTCAACGACGCACCCGCGTTGAAGGCCGCCGACATCGGCATTGCGATGGGGGTGACCGGCACCGAGGTGGCCAAACAAGCGGCAAAGCTGATCCTGGCCGACGACAACTTCGCGACCATCGTGGCAGCGGTGCGCGAGGGCCGCGGGGTGTTCGACAGCATCCGCAAGTTCCTGCGCTACCTGCTGTCGTCGAACATGGGCGAGGTGCTCACGGTGTTTCTGGGTGTCGTCGGCGCCAGCGTCCTCGGGCTGCAGGGCGCCAGTGGCGCGGTGGTGCTGCCGCTGCTGGCGACGCAGATCCTGTGGATCAACCTGGTCACCGACTCGGGGCCGGCACTGGCGATGGGTGTCGATCCGCCCACAGGCGATGTGATGGCGCGCCGGCCGCGCAGGGCAGACGAACGTGTGATCGATGGGCGCATGTGGTCCACCTGACGTTCCTGAATCTGGCGTTTGGCACTGTGCCGCTGGACATGAGGCAATGGCTGCCGTGCGCGGCGATGGGCAGCACGGTGCTGTGGTGCAGCGAAGCACGCAAGTTGACGGGTCGCGCATGGGGCCGTCGCAAGGTTGGCCGAGTGCCAGCATGACCAGCTCGACATCACCACGGCCAGCCTCCGCGCGACACCCGGGGATGCTGCGCAGAAGCATCGTGCTCGGTGCAGCTGCCGCCGGTGTCGTGGCGCCCTGGATCGGCGGTTGCACGTCGGGCGACCGCGTGGAGCAGGCAGCTCGCGACTTGCGACGTCCACCCGCCGACACGCAAGATCATCAGATGGTGCAGCGCGAACTGGTTCGCTTCGCGACACTGGCGCCGTCCAGCCACAACACCCAGTGCTGGAAGTTCCGGCCGCAGGAGCGGTCGATCAGCATCGAGCCCGACCTGGCGCGGCGCTGCCCCGTTGTCGATCCTGACGACCATCATCTGTTCGTCTCGCTGGGCTGCGCCGCGGAGAACATGGCACAGGCCGCAGGCGCCTACGGCTTGCATGCCGATGTGCAGGTCTACACCGGCGACAGCAGCCGCATCGCGATCCGGCTTGAACCGTCGAAGGCGAAGGCATCGCCGCTGTTTCAGGCGATTGCCGAACGACAGTGCACACGCAGCGACTACGACGGCACAACGTTGTCGATGGAAGAGCTTCGGCTTCTGGCACAAGCCGGCACAGGTGACGGTGTGCGGCTGATCCTGCTAACGGATCGCCCGGCGATGGAGACGGTTCTGGAATACGTGGCGGCCGGCAACACCGCACAGATGAACGACCCAGCCTTCGTGGCGGAGCTGAAGCAGTGGATCCGTTTCGGTGCCGACGAGGCGGTGAACACTGGCGATGGCCTGTTCACTGGCGCATCGGGCAACCCCGTGTTGCCGCGCTGGTTGGGCAGCCGGCTGATGGGTCTCGTGTTCACCCCGAAGTCCGAGAACGAACGCTACGCGCGCCAGGTGCGCAACGCAGCCGGCATCGCCGTGTTCGTCAGCGAGCGCAGTGACAGCACGCACTGGATCGAAGCCGGTCGATGCTACGAGCGCTTTGCGTTGCAGGCGACCACGCTGGGCATCCGCAACGCGTTTCTCAATCAACCGGTCGAGGTGGGCGCCATCCGGCCGCAGTTCGCGTCCTGGCTCGGCATTGGCGATCGACGCCCCGACCTGGTGGTGCGGTTCGGCCGCGGTCCGCGCTTGCCGATGTCGATGCGACGGCCGGTGCAGAGTGTGTTGGTCTGATGGCTGGAAAAGCTGTTGCAAAGCACGGCCGGACTTGCGATGCGTGTCTGTCCATCGTGAACCACGGAAGACCACACCTACCTGCCCGCGCAAGGCCCGCTGCACTACTGCGTGGACACGCATACCGTGCGCATCGTGGCCCTCGACTCCACTGTGCCCGGTCTGCACCACGGCGCCGTTGACCGCGACGGGCTCGATTGGTTGCAGGCAACGCTGGCCAAGGACACGTCCAAGCCAACCGTGCTGATGCTGCACCACCCGCCTTTCGTGTGCGGCATCCCCTACATGGACAAGTACCGCTACATGGATCCGGAGCCACTGGCCAGCATCCTTGCCGGGCCACACGCAACCGCTCGGTGTTTGCGCCCGAGATCCCGACCTTGGCCGAGCAGGGCACGGCCATCGAATCCGCGTCGTGGAACGGCTTGGTGGTGCCCGCCGCCACGCCCGACGCCCTCGTGGCCCGGCTCAACGCCGAAGTGCGCCGCGCGATGGCGGTGCAAAGCGTGAAGGACGCGCTGGCCAAGGCCGGCACCGTGGCGTTGGTCAGCACGCCCAAGCAGTTCGGCGAGTTCATGCGCAACGATGCGGCCCGGTACGCGAAGATCATCGAGACGGCGAAGATCACGCTGGACTCGTTGACCTGCCCCCTACAGCCGTACCATCAATAAAGCGGAAGTCCTGGTTGCAAGGTTAATAGATTTCCGTGGTGGTTGACGTTCAAGTAGCGACGCCCGTGCGCTGGCGATGCTGCTCGGCGAAGCTGGCCGGTGGCATGCGATGGCAGCTGCTGTGCGGCCGGACCTCGTTGTAGTCCTGCCGCCAAGCAGCGATGGCAGTCCTGGCCTGCTGCAGCGTCTCGAACCATTGCTCGTTCAGGCACTCGTCCCGGAACTTGCCGTTGAAGCTCTCGATGTAGCCGTTCTGCATCGGGCGACCTGGCTGGATCAGGATGTGCCTGATGCCGTGGGCGTTGGCCCAGGCCATGAACGCTCGACTGGTGAACTCCGGGCCGTTGTCGGTCCGCACGGCCGCCGGGTAGCCTCTGAAGAGCGCAGCGCGGTCCAGCAGGCGGGTGACGTAATCGCCCGAGATGCCCCAGTCGGCCGTGATGTCCACGCACTCGTGGCTGAAGTCATCGGCCACCGTCAGGCACTTGATGCGCCGTCCAGTGCTCAGGCTATCGCTGACGAAGTCCATGCTCCACACCTCGTTGACCGTCGTGGCCAGTTGCAGCGGCACGCGTTCGCTGATCGGGCGCTTGGCCTTCCTGCGTTTGCGCACCGCCAGGTCGGCGTCGCGGTACAGCCGATAAACCTTCTTGTGATTTACGCCGGGGAAGGTCGGACGCAGCAGGTCGTGGATGCGCCGGTAGCCGAAGCGCCGGCGCACGTGTGCAATCTCGATGATCTTGCTGGCAAGCTCGTTCGTCATCGCATCAACCTCGGGCGGGTGGCGGTAGCTGTCGCGGGAGAGCCCCACAAGCCTGCACGCACGTCGCTCCGATAGATCGCACTGGTCGACCATCACGAGGATCGCTGCGCGCTTGGCCTGTGGGGCTAGCGCTTTACCCCGAAGGCGGTGTTCAGGGCGTGGATATCCAGATGGGCCTCGGCCAACAGCTTCTTGAGCTTGTTGTTCTCGGCCTCCAGTTCACGCAATCGCTTGGCATCGGGCACGTCCATGCCACCGTACTTGGCGCGCCACTTGTAGAAGGTCGCGTCGCTGAAGCCGCCTTTGCGGCACAGCTCCTTGATCGGCAGACCGGCCTCAGCCTGCTTGATGAAGCTGATGATCTGCTCTTCGGTGTATCTGCTCTTTCTCATGTCCGTCATTCTCCTGGTTGACGGACTTCTCGAACTTCATGTTGGTACGGCTGGGTGGGAGCAGGTCATCGTGAGCGTCGGAACCATTGAATGGAATGATCTGGCTCGGCACACGTTTTCTGTACCGTCCCTGGAGGCGTGGCGCTCCTGGGCGTATTGGGTGGTGTATGACGTCGACAAGTTTGTCACATTCCCGTGACAGAGCTTATTTCAGACAGAGCGCGCTAATCGCTGCGATATGTAGATCAACACAATGATGACTATCGGAAAGATAAATAGCGCGGACACGGCAATCCATGACCGGTTGCGTGCCCCATCACTACTGGGTTGCTCTTCAGACTTCATAAAATCGCCGGATTCTCTATAAGAGTTGATTTTTTTCTCGATCGTGAGATGAATCAGAATTCCGACGACACATGAGAGTATGGCAACCCAAGAACCGAAACCAATGACCTTGAAGTATTTGTAGTGAGAGACTTCATACGGGTGAATAAACAACAGGATTGGGAAGTGCAATATATATGCGGGATATGACAATTCACCAATGAACCGATCGAATTTATTTTTCGCGGTGTAGTGGAACAAGACCGGAATGGCCATGCTGATGAATAACAAGTGCCAGAAGGGCATAGCAGTCTTCGTAAAAGAAAGAGCGATCAGCGTAAGAATCGCGGCTGCATAATGCGGCGTTATTTTTCCTTGGCTCAAATGATAAGCGAGTGCGCCGCTTCCAAAAAATATGAAAGAGGCCGGATAGAAATAATAATTCAGAGATGACGCATCTGTAGTTTGGAGAAAATCGATGCCTTTCAACGGAAAACTCAGACCGTTCAGCAACAGCAAATAGAAGCATCCGAACACAATGAAGAAGAATACCTTTCGTGCGCTTCTTACAATAAAAGGTGCGATGAGATAAAAGACGAGTTCGGCTGCGAGGGACCAAGCCGGAGGATTGATCGTCAATGTCATTGGAGCTGCGCATTCACCCGAAATTCTTTCGACGCAGAAAAGGTAGGATAGATCTTGCCCAAAAATCAAAAAATTCTGAAAAAGGTGGGCTAGCTTTGCCGTGACCGAGAAATCCAGAAAGGAAGCCCGGATCTGGTCGAACGAAACGACGAGTGCCAAGATGGCGCCGATGTAGTAAGTAGGGAAAAGTCTGAGCGCCCGGCTTTTGTAGAAAGAGAGTGGATTGCTGTCTTTGTATTTTTCATTAAGTACCATGGCCATGTAAAAGCCAGAGATAATAAAAAATACGTTGACTGCGTAGGCTGCATTGAATCCCTTGAACCGAAATACCGTTGTTTGGGCATGTCCGGCAATGACCGATAGTGCAAGAAAGAGGCGGAGAAGTCCCACTTACCTTGCCTTTCCTGGTACGTAGAGGTCAAAAATTCCGCTTGTACGGTAACGAGTGGTGATGCTGATTTTCAGCCTTCGAATGTAGATCATGGACGCTTTAGGAGAATTTCAGGCTGGTTGGTCAGTCTCCAGTCAGCCTCAAAAAAAGGAGAGAGTCTATAGGATGATCGACGCGTTTCAGGGGTGGCTGGCGCTTGCGTGGAAGGGGAGAATGCTGAACAGCAGTCAGCTATGGGGCACTGATCCCATGACTTGCTATTGGATCCAGGAAGAATGATCCGGCTGTGGCGATGCCGTGCAACGAGCGGCCACTGCCATACCTGCTGGCGCAGCACGTCTGGTGCTTTCAATACACCGGCGGATATCTGCGAATCGTCTCTCTATCATCGTCCGTTAACCGGAACCCTTCGCCGAACCTGCTCGCCAACATCTCTGCCCGCGCGCAGAACGCGTCGATGCCGGTGCCGTAGATGAACTGCATCGCGCCACCGGTCCAGGCCGGAAAACCGATGCCGAAGATCGAGCCGATGTTGGCGTCGTGCACGCTGGTCAGCACGCCTTCGCGCAGGCAGCGCACGGTCTCGACGGCCTGGCGGTAGAGCAGGCGGTCCTTCAGGTCCTGCAGGTCCCATGTGGCGGCGGGTTGCTCGAACAGGCCTGTCAGCTCCGGCCACAGCGACTTCTTTGCACCCGCCGGATAGTCGTAGAAGCCCCCGCCACCGGTGCGGCCGGGGCGGTCGAATTCCTTGACCATGCGCTCGACCAGCAGTTCGCCCGGGCTGGCGATGTAGGTCTTGCCGTCGGCATTGAAGTCGGTGCGCGTCTGGTCGAGCACGTGCACGCTCAGGGTCAGCGCGGTCTCGTCCAGCACGGCGAGCGGGCCGACGGGCATGCCGCACTGCAGGCCGGCGCTCTCCACCACCGGCGCCGGGATGCCTTCGCCCAGCATGGCCGCGCCTTCCATCACGAAGCTGCCGAAGGTGCGGCTGGTGTAGAAGCCGCGCGCGTCGTTCACCACGATCGGGATCTTGCCGAGCGACTGCACGTAGTCGAACGCGCGGGCCACGGTCTCGTCGTCGGTCTGCCGGCCGCGGATGATCTCGACCAGCCTCATCTTGTCGACCGGGCTGAAGAAGTGGATGCCGACGAACTTCTTTGGGTCTCGACTGGCCTGGGCCAGGCCGCTGATCGGCAGCGTGGACGTGTTCGACGCGAAGAAGCCGCCTGCGGCCAGCATCGGCTCGGCCTGCTGCGTGACCTTGGCCTTCAGTTCGCGGTTCTCGAACACGGCCTCGACGATGAGGTCGCAGCCCTGCAGATCCTGCGCGGCCTCGGTGGCGGTGATGCGCGACAGCAGCGCCGCCTGTTCCTGCGGCAGCATGCGGCCCTTGTCGACGCGCGCCTGCGTCAGCTTCGCGCTCCAGGCCTTGCCGGCATCGGCCTTGTCCTGGCTCACGTCCTTCAGCACCGTCGCAATGCCGCGGCTGGCCTGCGCATAGGCGATGCCTGCGCCCATCATGCCGGCGCCCAGGATGCCGACCTTCTGCAGCTTCGAACGCGCGATGTCCCTGGGCCGCGACTGGCCCGACTTGATCGCGTTCATGTTGAAGAAGAAGGTGTTGATCATGTTGCGCGCCACCGGGCCGACCATCAGGCGGGCGAGGTAGCGGCTCTCGATGCGCAGCGCGGTGTCGAAGTCGACGATCGCGCCCTCGACCATCGCGGCCAGCGCGGCTTCGGGCGCCGGGTACAGGCCGCGCGTCTTCTGCTTCAGCGCAGCAGGTGCGACCGTCAGCAAACCCGCGATCTTCGGGTTGGCAGGCGTGCCGCCGGGCATCTTGTAGGCCTTGTCGTCCCAAGGCTGGATGGATTGCGGGTGCGCGGCGATCCAGGCCAGCGCGGCCGGGCGCAGCGCGGCGGCGTCGGGCACCAGTGCGTGCACCAGGCCCAGCTCCAGCGCCTCGCGTGGCGCGAAGAGTCGGCTTTCCAGGATGAAGGGCTGCGCGCCCATCAGCCCCAGCAGCCGCGTCATCTTCGTGATGCCCGACGCACCGGGAATCAGCCCCAGCGTGATCTCGGGCAAGCCGAACTGGATCTTGGGGTCGTCGACCGCGATGCGGTGGTGGCCAACCAGCGCCACCTCCCAGCCGCCGCCGAGCGCAGTGCCGTTGAGGCAACTGACCACCGGTTTGCCCAACGTCTCCAGCGTGCGGAAGTTCTTCTTGGTCTGCTCGATCTCCTTGAAGACAGCCTGCGCGTCGGCCGCGGTCAGGCGCATCGTGGCCTTCAGGTCGGCGCCGGCGAAGAAGGTCTTCTTGGCCGAGGCCAGCACGATGCCGCGGATCGCGTCCTTGTCCTTCACCACCTGGGCCGTGACCTCGGTCAGGTCGTGCTGCCACTGCGCGCACATGGTGTTGACCGGCGAGCCTGGCTCGTCGAAGGTGATGGTGGCGATGCCATCGGCGAGTTCGTAGCGGATGGTCTGCATCAGATTCTCTCCACGATGGTCGCGATGCCCATGCCGCCACCGACACACAAGGTGACCAGGCCATAGCGCAACTTGCGCCGGTGCAGCTCGTCGACCAAAGTGCCGATCAGCATCGCGCCGGTCGCGCCCAGCGGGTGGCCCATCGCGATCGCACCGCCGTTGACGTTGACCTTCTCGTGCGGCACGCCCAGTTCTTTCATGAAACGCATCGGCACGGCGGCGAAGGCTTCGTTGACCTCGAACAGGTCGATCTGCCCGATCGTGAGGCCGGCCTTGGCCAGCGCCTTGCGCGCCGCCGGCATCGGGCCGGTCAGCATGATGGTGGGATCGGCGCCGCTGAGCGCCGTGGCGACGACGCGGGCTCGCGGCGTGAGGCCGTGCGCCTTGGCCGCGGCGTCGGAGCCGATCAGCACGGCCGCCGCGCCGTCGACGATGCCCGATGAATTGCCGGCATGGTGCACATGGTGGATGCGCTCGACCTGCGGGTAACGTGCCAGCGCCACCTGGTCGAAACCCATCGCACCAAGCTGCTCGAACGATGCCTTCAGCGCCCCCAGGCCCTCCAGCGTCGTGCGCGGCTTGATGAATTCGTCGAAGTCGAGGATGGTCTGGTCGAGGAAATCCTTCACCGCGACGACCGAATGCGCGAAGTAGCCGGCATCGCGTGCGTGGGCTGCCCGCTGCTGCGAGGTCAGCGCGAAGGCATCGACATCCTGGCGCGTGAAGCCGTCCAGCGTGGCGATCAGGTCGGCGCCGATGCCCTGCGGCACGAAGGCGGTGGCGCTGTTGGTCTCGGGGTCCTGCGCCCAGGCGCCGCCGTCGGAGCCGATCGGCACCCGGCTCATGCTTTCCACGCCGCCCGCCACCACCAGGTCTTCCCAGCCCGAGCGCACCTTCTGCGCGGCCAGGTTCACGGCCTCCAGGCCCGAGGCGCAGAAGCGGTTGATCTGCACACCCGAGGCGGTGAAATCCCAGCCGGCCTTCAGCGCCGCCACCTTGGCGATGACCGAGCCCTGCTCGCCGATCGGCGAGACCACGCCCATCACCACATCGTCGACCCGCGCGGTGTCGAAACCATTGCGGCGCTGCAGTTCGGTCAGCACGCCGGCCAGCAGGTTCACGGGCTTGACTTCGTGCAGGCTGCCGTCCTTCTTGCCCTTGCCCCGGGGCGTGCGGATGGCGTCGAATAGGTAGGCTTCGGTCATCTGGGTCTCCTGTTCGATTTGAGTATAGGACGACCCCGCGCAGCACGAACAGGTGTGGCATGCCCGATCGGGCGGCTGCCTTGCGGCACGCCGCAATACGTTCAGCGGCGCTCGAACACCGGCGTGCGCCGTGCGGCCATGGCGGCCACGCCTTCGCGGAAATCTGCGCTCTTGAATTGCACACGCTGCACGGCGAGTTCGTGCTGGTTGATGGCGCGAATCTCTTGCGCCAGGCCGCGGCGCAGGGTGGCCCGGGTCGTCTCCACGGCCAGCGGTGCCGATGCCGCGATCTCCTGCGCCAGCGCCAGGGCTTGGGCTCGGACTTCGTCGGCGCCCACCAGCACGTCGGCCAGGCCGATGCGCACCGCCGTCTCGCCGTCGATGCGGCGACCGGTGTAGAACAGCAGCGAGGCCTGCTGCGGTCCGACCAGTCGGGGCAGCGTGAGGCTCAGGCCGAAGCCGGGATGAAAGCCGAGCCGATTGAAGTTGGCACTGAAGCGTGCCTCGCGGCAGGTGACGCGAAAGTCGGCCGCGACGGCCAGGCCCAGGCCCGCACCCACGGCCGCGCCGTGCACCGCCGCCACGATCGGCTTGGCCGAATCGAAGATGCGCATGGCCTGGCCGTAGAACTGCGCCGGATCGCGGTCGATGCCGGCGTCGCCCGAGTTGAAGTCGGCACCGGCGCAGAACGCGCGCCCTTCGGCGGCCAGCACCACGCTGCGGCAGCTGTCGTCCTGGTCGAGCGATTCGAGCGTGTCGCACAGCGCGCGCATCAGGTTGGCGTCGA
This sequence comes from Pseudorhodoferax sp., assembly GCA_965279475.1. GTDB lineage: Bacteria > Pseudomonadota > Gammaproteobacteria > Burkholderiales > Burkholderiaceae_C > Pseudorhodoferax. The sequence continues at coordinate 2,448,170 of CBDIIA010000003.1, read as the reverse complement.
CGTGGTTGTGCGGGCCGCGACGGATCTCGAGCACTGCCACGAAGCCTTCGCGCGACACATGCAGGTCGGTGCGCGGTGCGCTGGTTTCGGTGGTCGTCATTGGGGTTCGATCTTCGCCATCGCGACGTAGATTTTCCATTTTTCTCTCTCTGCGTTGTCCCACTTCGCCAACTCGGCGAGGGTCATCCTGGCGGGAATGATCCCGAAGTTTTCCAGTTTCGATTTCATCGGCTCGGTGGTGATGGCTTCATTGACCAGGTCGTTCAGCGCCTGCAGCGTGGCGGGCGGTGTGCCCATCGGTGCCGACAGGCCGAGGAAGCCGGAGATATCGTAGTTGGGATAGGTCTCGGTGATCAGCGGCACGGAAGGAAACCGTGCCAGCCGCTTCTGGCCGTGGGCGGCCAGCGCCCGCACCTGCCCGGCCGAGACGGCGCTGTTGCCGGCGGCGCTGTCGATGAAGATCACCTGGATCTGCCCGGCGATCAGCTCGGTCATGGCGGTCCCCACCTGCTTGTAGGGGATGGGCGTCAGCTCGATGCCGGCGATCTGGCCCAGCAGCACACCGGGCACGAGCGACGACGCGTTGAAGTGCCCGTAGTTGATCCTGCCCGGCGCGGCCTTGGCCGCCTGCACGAACTCGGCCAGCGTCTTCCACGGCGCGTCGGGTCCCACCACCATGAAGGTCGAGATGTTGCCGAAGTGGCCGACCAGCACGAAGTCCTTGCCGGGCGCATACGGCAGCTTCTTGAACAGGCTGGGGTTGGCCGAATGGGTCGAGGTGGTCGACAGCAGCAGCACGCTGCCGTCGGCCGGCCCCTTCTTCGCGATCTCGACGCCGACGATGCCGTTGGCGCCTGGCTTGTTGTCGACCACCGTCGTGCGGCCGGTCTTCCTGGTCATGTGCTCGGCCAGCAGCCGCGCGGTGATGTCGCCCGAGCCGCCGGGCCCGAACGGCACGACGATGGTGATGGGCTTGTCGCCTTCGAGCTGGGCCAGCGCAGCCAGCGGCGACGCGGCGAAGGGCAGGGCGCCCAGCGCCCCGATGAGATGTCTGCGTTGCATGTGTTGTCTCCTTGTTTTTAAGAATGCCCTTGTGCCGTTCGTTCAGGCGCGCACCGGCCGGATGGCGGCCGTGTGCTCGCCGATCTCGGGTGCCCGATGGCCGATGGGCGGGCGCGCACCATCAAACGAGATCGGCAAACCCACGACCTTGAGATCGACCTCGGCGATGTTCTGGAAGATACCGATCGCCTCGGTCTGCGGATGGGCCACCACGTCGTCGAAGTCGTTGATCGGCGCACCCGGAATGCCGGCGGCTTCGAGCAGCGGCAGCCAGTGGTCGAGCGGCTGCGTCGCCAGGATCGCCTGGATCGCCGGCACGATGTCGGCCTTGTGTTGCACACGCAGCGCGTTGGTGGCAAAACGCGGATCGCCGGCCCACTCGGGTTTGCCCAGCAACCGGGCGAGCTTGGCGAACAGCCGGTCGTTGGCCGCGGCGATCACGAGTTCGCCGTCGGCCGCCTGGAACGCCTGGAACACCACGACCTTGGGGTTGCCGCTGCGATGCCGCTCGGGCTGCTGGCCGGTGGCGCTGAAGCCGGCCATCATCACCTGCAGCCAGCCCAGCGCAGTCTCGAACAGCGAGGTGTCGACGATACAGCCGGCGCCCGTGGCCTGGCGGCGGAACAGGGCCGCCAGGCAACCCAGCGCGGCCCATACGCCGGTGCCCAGGTCGAGCACCTGCATGCCCACGCGTGAGGGCGGCCCGTCCTCCGGGCCGTTGACGCTGAAGATGCCGGCAAAGGCCTGGATCATCGGCTCGTAGCCCGGGCTCAGGTGCATCGGGCCCTTGTGGCCGAAGGCCCAGAGCGAGCAGTACACCAGCCGCGGGTTGGCCGCGCACAGCGCAGCCGCGCCCAGGCCCAGGTCTTCCAGCACGCCGGGCCGCAGGTTCTGGATCAGCACGTCGGCCTGGCCGATGTAGTCACGCAGCCACGCCACGGATTCAGCGTCCTTCAGGTCGATGGCGATGCTGCGCTTGCCGTGGTTCATGGCCTGGAAGGTGGTGGCGGTGCCACGCCAGAACGGTGGCCCCCAGCCGCGTGCGTCGTCGCCGCCCTCGGGCCGTTCCACTTTCACCACGTCTGCGCCGAGCGAGGACAGGATCGCGCTGGCGTAGGGGCCGGCGATGTTCTGGCCGATCTCTACCACCTTGATGCCGACCAGGGGCAGGGTGCCATTCATCATCGTTTGCATGGGGTCAATGTCCTGTGAATTGCGGCGGCCGCTTGTCGACGAAATGCGCAATGCCCTCGCGGAAGTCTTCGGTATCGCGGCACAGCGCGATCTCGGCATTGGCCAACTGCGTGGCCTGCGCCAGCGTCTGCTGCCGCGCCGCCAGCAGTTGCTGCTTGATGATGCGGATCGAACGGGGCGAGGCCAGGTTGGCGAACTCGGCTGCACGCGCCTGCACGGCTTCGGCGAAACCCTCGGCCGGCAGCAGCTTGACCAGGCCCATCTGCGCCACTTCCTCGGCCAGCGCGGTGCGGCCCGACAGCAGCAGATCGGCCGCGTGCATCGGCCCGATCAGGCGCGGCAGCATCCACGCGATGCCGTGCTCGGCCACCAGCCCACGGCGGGCATACGGCGTGGTGAGCTTGGCGCCCGCTGCCATGAATCGCAGGTCGCAGTACAGCGTGATGCACACGCCCACACCCGCCACCGCGCCGTTGATGCCGGCGATCAGCGGCTTGGGCACGGCCAGCAGGTAGCTGTAGCGCTGGGCCAGGTCGTCGTCACTGTGGGGGGCAGCGGGCGCGAGTTCGGGCGAGCGGCCATCTGCGGCAGGGGTGAGCCGGGCCATGTCGGCGCCGGCGCAGAAGGCGCGCCCGGCGCCGGTCAGCACGATGCAGCGCACCTCGTCTGCGGCACTGGCCTGGGCCACCGCCTCGCGCAACTCGTGCTCGAGGACGGGTGTCCACGCGTTGAGGCGATCGGGCCGATCGAAGGTGATCGTGGCGACGCGGTCGCTCACGGCATAGCGCAGTTGCTCGAAGGGCATTTTGAAAGAGGTCGCCCGGGGCGGTTCCTTTGTCTCGGTGTGGATCCGAGTATTGCGCCGCTGCAGACCAGCGAGTCCCTTAGAATTTCATTAAATGAAATTGATGGAGATGCGATGAAGCCGCCGCAACCGGCACTGTCCACGCGCAGCGCGACGCGCCTGAGCGGGCGTTTTGTGCGCAGCACACCGGGCAGCCAATCGCTGGAGCGCGGCTTGCAGTTGCTGCGAGTGTTCCGGCTCGGCGTGGCGGTGCTGACCAATGCGCAGCTCGCCCACCGCACCGGCCTGCCCCGGCCCACCGTGAGCCGGCTGACGCGCTCGCTGGTCGACGCGGGTTTTCTGGCGTACGACGCGCAGCAGGGCGGCTACCGCCTCACCGTGGTCTGCATGAGCCTGGCGCTGACCTTTCGCAGCGAGCAGCCGGCGCTCGACCTGGCCTTGCCGCTGATGCGCAGCGTGGCGGAAGGCCAGCGCATCAACGTCGGCATGGCCGTCGCCGAGAGCGGCGAGATGGTGTACCTCGATTCGGTGCGGTTGAGCCGGCTGGGCGTGTTTCGCCGCATCGTCGCCGGCACGCGCATCCCGATGGAGCTGACCTCGCTAGGTCGCGCGCACCTGGCGGCGTTGAGCGATGCCGACCGCAAGGCCACGATGGCGCGCCTCGCCCAAGCCCATGAGCCTGCGACCTGGAAGCCCATCGCTGCACAGATTCGCAAGGCCATCTCCGACGTGCACAAGCTGGGTTGCTGCCACGCCATCTGGCACCCCACGATGGTCGCCATCGCGGCACCCATCACGCCGCCGGGTGGCTCGACGCAAGTCATCAACATCAGTTTCCCCCACGTGGAGGCTGAGCTGGGTTCTAACTTGCAGACCTATTCGGCCATGCTGCTCGATTTGGTCGGCAAGGTGCAAGCAGTGTGGGCGCGCGAGTTGTAGCCTTCGAGGCGCGCTGTACGGCCGTGAGACTCCACGATGGTGGTCAATGCGCGATGCCGAGCGTCTGCCGGGGCACGTGCTTGTCCATCGCGCCATCGGCCTCCGTAGGAGCTTGTGTCGGTGCCACGACCACTGTGCGGGTGGGGAACGCGAACTCCACCCCCATCGCCGCGAACTCGCGCATCAGCGCGATGTTGATGGCCTGCTGGTTATCCATGTAGGTGCCGTAGTTGGCGGTCTGCATGATGTAGACGACCACGTAGTCCAGCGAGCTTTCGCCGAACTTGGTGAAGTGCGCTCGGTCGAACTTGACCTGCGGCTGCGCCTCGACCACACGCCTGACCACCTGCGGCACGGCGTTGGCCTGTTCGGGCGTGGCGGCGTAGGTGATGCCGAAGCTGAACTCGATGCGCCGCGTCTCCATGCGCTTGTAGTTCTTCAGCGAATTCTTCAGCAGCTCGGTGTTCGACACCACGATCTGTTCGCCGCTGGGGCTGCGCAGGCGCGTGGTCTTCAGGCCCACGTGCTCCACCGCGCCGTTGACCGATCCCGAGGCGATGGCGTCACCCACCTCGAAGGGTTTGTCCAGCGCGATGGCCACGGAGGCGAACAGGTCGCCCAGGATGTTCTGCGCGGCCAGCGCCACGGCGATGCCGCCGATGCCCAGGCTGGCCACGAAGGCGGTGATGTTGAAGCCCAGGTTCGACATCACCGCCAGCGCGACGACGGTCCACAGCGCCGTGTGCAGTGCCCAGCCGATCAACGTGCTCGACACCGTGGACTGCGGGGTCGCCCCTGGGTTGGCATGGCGCGCAAGGTAGCGCTGCATCACCAGCTCGATGACCTTGGCGCCCCACAGTGCCAGTTGCAGCGCGACCGCCACGTACCACAGCTGCGCCACGCGGTCGGACCATTTCAATGGCAGGTCCAGCAGATTGAGCCCGACCAGCGCCGCCATCGCCAGCAACAAGGTGCGGCTGGTCTGGTCGAGCACCTGGGCCAGCATCGGCCGCACGGCCTCCAGCCCGTCGCCGGCCATGGCGGCCTGGTCGGCCCGGGTGTGGATGCGCGACTGCGCCACACGCAGCACGGTGGTCATCACGAGGTAGGAAAGCAGGGCGCTCGCGAGGGCGATGGCCCAATCGGACAGCGCGATGCCGAACAGGGAGGTGGTTTCGAACCAGTGTCGGGTATCCATGCACCTTTGTAGGCGGGTTGCTGCAGTGCAGCTATCAGCCCAGGGGGCACTGGTTTGTAGGACCAGGGCTACACGGCCGTCTCCACAATTTGCACACAAACGCTCGACGGCCGGGCAAGGTTGCACCCGGACACTCCAGGCTCGATTCGTGTTTGGAGTTTTTCTCGATGGATGAAGCCCTGCTGGCCGACGAGGCCAAGTACTGTTCTTTCGGCGATACGGTGCACTATGTGACGCCGCCCAAAGTGTTCACCACCTGCGACGGCAGCTACATGTTCGATGCTGCGGGCACCCCGTACCTCGACCTGCAGATGTGGTACTCCGCCGTCAATTTTGGCTACCGCAACCGCCGCCTCGACGCGGTGATGAAGAAGCAGCTCGACATCCTGCCCCAGGTCGCCAGCCAGTACCTGCACCCGACCAAGATCGAACTCGCCAAGTGGATCGCGCAGGATGCCGAGCGCAAGTTCGGCTTGCCCGGCCGCGTGCACTTCAACGTCGGTGGCTCGCAGTCGATCGAGGATTCGCTGAAGATCGTGCGCAACGCCAGCAACGGCAAGAGCCTGATGTTCGCGTTCGAAGGCGGCTACCACGGCCGCACGCTGGGCGCCACCAGCATCACGTCGAGCTACCGCTACCGTCGCCGCTACGGCCACTTTGGCGAGCGCGCCCAGTTCGTGCCGTTCCCTTACCCGTTCCGCCGACCCAAGGGCATGACGGCCGAAGAGTACGCCGACTACCTGGTGAAGGATTTCGCACGCAAGTTCGAGAACGAATACCACGCCGTCTGGGACCCGAAGACCAACCAGTGCGAATACGCCGCCTTCTACATCGAGGCGATCCAGGGCACGGGCGGCTACGTGATCCCGCCGCGCAACTACTACCCGGGCTTGAAGAAGGTGCTGGACGACCACGGCGTGCTGCTGGTGGTCGACGAGATCCAGATGGGCATGTGGCGCACCGGCAAGCTCTGGTCGATCGAGAACTTCGGCGTCAAGCCGGACGTGCTGGTGTTCGGCAAGGCGCTCACCAACGGCATGAACCCGCTGGGCGGCCTGTGGGCGCGCGAGGAGCTGATCAACCCCACCGTCTTCCCGCCAGGCTCCACGCACTCAACCTTCGCGGCCAATCCGCTGGGCACGGCGCTCGGCCTCGAGGTGCTGCGCATGACGGCCGAGGTCGACTTCGGCGCCCAGGTGGTGGAGCGCGGCGCCTACTTCCTCGAAGGTCTGAAGGACCTGCAGAAGCGCCACAAGGAGATCGGCGACGTCGACGGCCTGGGCCTGGCGCTGCGCGCCGAGATCTGCACCGAAGACGGTTTCACGCCGAACCGCGCGTTGCTCGACAAGATGGTCGACATCGGCCTGGCCGGCGATCTGGAATACCGCGGCAAGAAGACCGGTCTGGTGCTCGACGTGGGGGGCTACTACAAGAACGTGATCACGTTCGCGCCTTCGCTGGAGATCACCTTCCCCGAGATCGACCAGGCGATGGTGCTGCTCGACCAGCTGCTGACCCGCGCCAAGCGCAGCTGACGCGGCAGCGGCGTCCGATCGCCACCGCGGCGGCGCGCCGTGGCGGTGGCGGGGGGACGGTCGGCGTCCGGGCCGGATGCCGGCGTTCTCCGGGAGGCTTGCACCGGCACTGCGCTGTTCACCGTGTTCATCTCCATGTCCGTCTCGCATGTCTGGTCCGCGGCGATCGACTGGGTCAGTCTGCAGCTGGTCCAGCCGGTGATCGCCTGGCTGCACATCGGCAATACCGCCGGCAATCCGCGCGAGATCGCCGAGTCGCTGCTGATCGCCACCTTCCAACTGCTGTTGATCGGCGGCGTGATGCGTCCGCTGGAAAGCCTGTGGCCGGCCGAGCGCTGGGCCGACCGGCGGCTGACCACGGTCGACCGCCACTACACGCTGCTGATGCTGCTGGGTTTGTTCCCGCTGTTCAGCTTTCTGGTGCTGATGCCGTTCGCCCACCTGTTCAGCGGGGCCGATCCGGCGCAGGCCGCTTCGGTCGAGGGGCTGCGCAGCTGGTTCCCCTGGTTCGCCAGCCATCCGGTGAGCGCGTTCGCTGTCTACTACGTGGTCTATGACCTGGCCTACTACTGGATGCACCGCGCGCAACACGCCATTCCCTGGTGGTGGGCGCTGCACAGCATGCACCACAGCCAGCGCCAGATGAGCTGCTGGACCAACGACCGCGGCAGCTACCTCGACGGCGTGCTGCAGTCGCTGCTGCTGGCCTGCGTCGGGCTGGTGATGGGGGTCGACCCGTCCGAATTCGCGCTGCTGGTGCTGCTGAGCGAACTGGTGCAGAACCTGTCGCACGCCAACATCCGCTTGCGCCTCGGTGCGCTCGGCCGGTTCGGCGAGCGTGTCTTCGTCGGGCCGCGCTTCCATCGCCTTCACCACATGTTGAGAGACCCGGCGGCGCCCACGCTGCACAACTGCAATTTCGGCCAGGTGCTTTCGGTGTGGGACCGGTTGTTCGGCACCGCGCTGTACGGCGCCCCCCTGCGGCCCACCGGTGTCAGCGACCCGGTGGTCGACGCCGACAACGGCCGCCATCTGGTCGCGATGCAGTGGTACACGCTGCGCCGGTTCTGGGGGGCTTTCAAGTGCCGTGCGGGCTGGCGCCTGGGCGATGTGTCGTTCGGCGGGCCGGGCTTTGCGCCGGTGCACGACGATGCCGTGCCACACTCCGCCGCCGCCTCGCCAAAGATCGATTGATGCCCGTCCCCCTGCCCGAAGGCGCAAGCCGCCGCTACCACCACCAGCTCGAACCGGCCTCGCTGATCCGGCAGTTCGTCACCCACCCGCCCGAAGGTTTCGTCGCGCTCGGCGGGCTGTCGGATGTGGGCGACCCGCCGGCCTTCGAGGCGCCGTTCGACCTGCTGACCACGGCCGACGACGACCTGAAGCGCCTGGTCGACCGCCTGCCGCTGGCGCGCTGGTGGCGGCGCCTGTTGCAGGTGCGCACGGCCTTCGTCGGCAGCACGGTGTCCGAGTACGCGCTGCTGGCCGACGGCCCCGCGCCGCAGGCCCTGGCCGCGACGCTGCGCGAGCGGCTGGCACCGCGTTACCGGCTGCTGATCGTGAAGGATCTTCCGCAGCGCTCGCCGCTGCTGAGCGAGGCCGACAACGCCTATGCCGAGGCGCTGGTGGCAGCCTTGCAGGCGCAGGGCTTCGTGCTGGTCGACGGGCAGGCGCTGGCCTACGTGCCGATCGACTTCCGCGATGCCGACGAATACCTGTCGCGCCTGTCGACCTCGCGGCGCAAGAACCTGCGCCGCAAGCTGCGCAGCCGCGCCGATCTGCAGATCGAACGCATCGCCACCGGCCGGGCCTTCGACGACGACGCGGTGGTCGACGCCTACTACGCGCTGTACGCCGCGGTGTACGCGCAGAGCGAGATCCATTTCGACCGCATGACGCGCGACTTCTTTGCCGCGGTGCTGCGTGACGTGGACAACGGCGGCATCGTGTTCGAATACCGTGCCCAGGGCGAGCTGATCGGCTGGAACCTGTGCTTCGAATCCGACGGCCGACTGATCGACAAGACCATCGGCCTGCGCTACCCGCAGGCGCGCGACCACAACCTCTACTTCGTCAGCTGGATCGTGAACCTCGAATACGCGCTCGAACGCGGCCTGACGCATTACGTCGCCGGCTGGACCGACCCCGAAGTCAAGGCGCAGCTGGGTGCGCGGTTCACGCTGACCCGGCACGCCGTGTACGTGCGCAACCCGGTGCTGCGCCTGCTGGCGCGGCGCCTGGTGTCGCGCTTCGAGGGCGACAACGTGTGGACCGACAAGGCTGTTGCATGAGCGCTGCAACAGGCCGCCCGCCGGTCGTGCTCGACTTCGACGCATCGGTCGGCCCCTTGGCCGGTGAGCGGCGCATCGGCCTGGGCGACTGGCAGGAGGCCATCCGCTTCGGTTGCGGCCTGGGGCGCTTTGCCGCCCTGCGTGCCGAACTGGCGCAGCGCATGCCGGCGGCCGGCGCCCACGGCACGGTCTGGATGGGCAGCGGCGACTTCCACCATCTGAGCTGGCTGCTGATCGAACGCCAGCTGGCGCGGGCGCCCGCATCGGGCGGACCCGGCCTGCGTGTGGTGGTGCTCGACAACCACCCGGACAACATGCGTTTTCCGTTCGGCGTGCACTGCGGATCCTGGGTGCGCCGCGTGGCCTTGCTGCCGGGCGTGGCCCAGGTGCAGGTCGTCGGCATCACCTCGGCCGACATCGGTGCCGGCCATGCCTGGGAGAACTACCTGACGCCGCTCTGGCGCGGCAAGCTCGGCTACTGGAGCATCGGCGTGGACACGTCCTGGGCCCGCTGGGCCGGCGCGGCGAAGGCGATGCACGGTTTTGCCGACGCCGCGAGCCTGGTGGACGCGCTGTGCCGCCAATGGCAGGCCGACCCGCTGCCGACCTACCTGTCGATCGACAAGGACGTGTTCGCGCCCGAGGTCGTGCGCACCAACTGGGACCAGGGCGTGCTGCGCGAGGCCGAAGCGCAGCAGTTGATCGCGGCGCTGCGCGGCAGCATCGTCGCGAGCGACATCACCGGCGACGTGTCCGACTACCGCTACCGCACGGCCTGGAAGCGCTGGCTCAGCCACGCCGATGCGCAGGACACGACGATCGATGCCGCGCAGCTGCAGGCCTGGCAGGCCGACCAGCATGCACTGAATGCGCGGCTGGCCGGCTACATCGCAGACGTATCGTCCTGACCCGGCCGCAGCGCCTGCGCGATGGCCTGGCACACGGCCTCGAAGCGTGCATCGTCCAGCCAGGGGCTGTTGCCGATCGCCAGCAAACGGCCGGCCAGGCTGCGTGCCTGCGGTAGGCCACCGGCCTCGGCAGCCGGCACGACGTCGGCATAGGCCGCGTAGTCCGGCAGCGCGTGCACAAAGGGCAGGCTCACGCCGCAGCCATCGGGCCACAGACGCCGCAGCACGCGATCGCGGCTGGCAGGGTCGGGCAGCAGCAGCAGCAGCACCGGCCAGGTGCCCGAGGCCGCCTCCACGCTGGCGCTGTCCTGCAGCACCTGGACGCCGGCGATGCGCAGCAGCCGTTCGCAGCGCAGCGCGGCCTGTCGGCGCCCATGCTCCAGGAACTCCGGCAGACGCCGCAGTGCCCGGACGCCGACCGCCTGGCGCCAGCGGCCCATGCCGTGCAGCGGAATCTCGCGTGCGAAGTCGTCGCCGGCAGCGCCCACCCAATCGCCGCGCCGCAACGCGCGGCGCAGCGGCCATCCATACGCCCAGCGCAGCGCCCTAGGCCGGTACAGGGCGGCATACCCCAGCAACTGCAGCGAGCGCAGCAGCTCCCAGCCCGGCCGGGGCGGCGCGATGCGGGCCGAAGCAGCTTCGCATGCGGCGCGCAGAGCCGGATCACGCACATACAGTGCGCCGCCTTCGAAGGTGGTCAGCCCCTTGCCCACCGCCAGGCTGAAGAACGCCATGTCGCTGTCGATGCCCATGCTGCGTTCACCGATACGCGCGCCCACCGCCTGGGCCGCGTCTTCCAGGGTGGCGGCACCGACGGCCGCTGCGCAGGCCCGGGCCGCGGCGGCGTCGGCGACCCTGCCGCCGAGATGCGTGGGCACGACGGCCAGCGTGCGTTCCGAACACAGGGCCTGCAGCGCATGGTTGTCCATGTCGAGCGCATCGGGGCGCAGTTCGCAGACGCGCAGCTGCAAGCCGCAGTGCGCCACCGCCAGGGCCACCAGCGGGCAGGTGTAGGCCGGCACGACCACTTCGTTGCGCGCGGGCGTGCGCTGCTTCAGCACCGACAACGCGATCACCAGCGCGGCCGTGCCGGAGCAGGTGATCTGCAGCGTGGGCAGGCCGAGGAAAGCGGCCAGCGCCGCACCCAGATCGGCCTCGCCGGTGGCGGGCCACAGGTCGGCGGCGTGCAGCGGCAAACCCGCGGTCGGCGGGGCAAAGCCGTCCACCCGAGGCCTCATGCCGACGCGCGGGCGGGTGCGGCGGCGGCGGCGTCGGGGTCCGCGGCGTTGCCGGACGGTCCGGCCTCGGGGTCCGTTTCGCTGAGGGCCAGGCAGACGATGCCGGCCAGGATCAGCAAGCCGCCGACGATCTGCAGACCCTGGATGCGTTCATCGAACAGCCAGCTCGACAGCAGCAGCACCGAGACGATCTCCAGGTGCGAGGCCGCGAACGCCGGGCCGATCGGCGCGTGCTTGAGCAGGCTCATCCAGGTGAAGAACGCGCCCAGGTAACCGACGAAGGCGCCGTAGATCCAGGGCTTGCCGAACACGCGCAGCAGCCAGTCCGTGCCGAACTCCAGCGGCAGCGCGTGCATGCCGGCGTACTTGAAGCTCAGCTGCGCCAGCGTGTCGAAGGCCATCAGCAGCAGAAAGCCCAGCAGGTAGAAGCGGCGCAGATCGGGGCTGCCCTCGGATGCAGGCTTGTTCATGCCCAACCGATCAGCGCTACGCCGGCGGAGATCAGCAGGATGCCGACGAGCCGCAGGCGCGACAGGCGCTCGGCGAACAGCAGGCGGCCAGCGATCATCACCGCGACGATGTTGATCGAGCCCAGCAGCACGCCTTCGGACAAGGGCACGAGCGACAGGAACGCCAGCCAGACCAGGAACTCGGCTACATAGCAGCCGATGCCGATCCAGAGCCAGGGCCGGGCGGCCATCCACTTCCAGCGGGCCAGGCCGTCGCCGGCCGCGGCATCGCCCGCCGCAGCCTTGAACGCCAACTGCCCGCCGGTATCGACCAGCACGTTCAGCGTCCACAAGACCCAGACCAGGCCCGGCATCGGCTCGTTCATCCGGCTGCCAGCCGGGGCGCGGCCGCGGCGATGCGCTCGACGAAGGCCGAGGCGCGCGCGGTGACGGTGCGGCGCTCGCGGTCGATGGTGATCATGTGGTAGCTGTCGTCGAGCAGCACCAGCTCGACCGGGCCGCGCACCTTGCGTGCGACCAGCTCGGCGTTCTTGACGCTCGACACGTCGTCTTCGCGCGCATGCACGACCAGGCACGGCGCGGTGATGCGGTCGAGCACGCGCTGCACGTGGGTCGACAGGGCCCGCATCTCGATGACCGAGTACCAGGGGTTGCCGGTAAGGCCGGCCACGGCGCTGTCGCCGCTCTGCATCTGCGCGACGATGTGGCTGCGCAGCGCCTCGTCCTTGATGCCGTAGGGCGGTTGCTCCAGGAACACCTTGTGCCGGCCGATGCCCAGCGCGCGGAACGTGCGCAGCAGGAACGACAGGCGCGTGTAGAACGGGATGCTCCAGCCGTCGTAGCGGAACATCGTCGACAGGGCGCCGACGCCGGTGATCCATTCCGGCTTCTCGGCCGCCAGTTCGAGCGCCAGCACCGCGCCCATCGACAGGCCCATCACGAACATCTGGTCGACGTGGGCGTGCATGCGCGCGGCGCCGGCGTGCACGCTGGCGGCCCAGTCCTGCCAGCGGGTCTGCAGCAGATCCTCCTGCGTGCCGCAGTGGCCCGCCAGCTGCACCGCATAGACGGTGTAGCCGGCGCGGTTCAGGCCCTTGGCCAGCAACCGCATCTCGTTCGGCGTGCCGGTGAGGCCGTGCACCAGCAGCACGCCGCAACGGGCCGCGGCGCCGCGGCCGGGCAGGACGAACTCGTGGGGCGTCACGCACATCGATTCGGGGGCGGAGAAATGGCTGGCTTCGTGCATGGCGCTCATGGCAGCTCCTTCAGGCCGCGACCGCGGTGCGGCTGGTGATCTCTTGCATCAGCCCGATGGCTTCGTCGAAATCGGTGAACGGTGCGTGGGGCAGGGCGTGCTGCAGGCAATGGTCGATCAGGCGCGACTTGGCGAGCACGAAATCGGCCTTGCCCGAGACGCAGAAGTCCGAACTGCCGTCGCCGACATACAGCACCTTGTGCCGCAGCGCGTGGCGTTCGGCCAAACGCTCGCACTTGCAGTTGCCGCTGGCGCGCGCGCAGGCCGCGCTGGCGAACGGCGACTGCAGTTGCCACTGGCGCTCGCCGGTCTGCACCAGGCGGTTCGCGAACACCGGCAGGTCGCCCAGCCCGTGCTGGCGCAGGATGGTGTGGATCGCGTGGTCGATGCCGTCGCTCACCACCTGCACCGTGAAGCCGTTGCGCCGCGCCTGGCGCACGAAGCGCGTGAAGCCGGGGTCGACCTCCATCGCGGCGAGATGCGCGTCGAGCTCGTCGTGGTCCATGTCGAGCAGGGCGATCTGCCCCTTCATGCATTCGCGCGAGCCGATCTCGCCGCGATCCCAGGCTTCTTCCAGCGCCTGCCAGCCCGGTCGCCCGAAGCGCTGCAGCAGCGAATCGGTCACGTCGTCGCGGCTGATGGTGCCGTCGAAGTCGCATTGGATGGTCCAGGCCGGCATGGCGGCGGCGATCTGGCCTTGCACGTGCAGTGCGATGGTCTTAGTCATGAAAACTCACCCTCACTTCCTGACCGACGCGCAGGGATGGCGCCTGGTCGAACTCGAGAAAACAATCGACGACCCGCAGGTCGGTGCGCACCGTGGCCTCTTCGCCGAGCCGGCTCGGGCCGACCACCTGGCCGATGCGCACCACGCGTGCGGCGATCGGCGCACCCGGCGCGGCACCACCGCCGTCGACCGTGACCTGGGCCTTCATGCCGGGCTTCACGCTCTGCACGAAGCTCTCGTTCAGCTCGGCGCGCACCTGGATCGGGCGGCGCGGCAGCAGCACCAGCAACGGGTGCCCGCCCTGCAACGCCACCTGGGATCCGGCCTGCACCTGCAGGCGCAGCACGCTGCCGTCCTGCGGCGCGCGCAGCAGCTGGCGGTCGATGCGCTGCTGCACCAGCACGACGCGCTGGCGTGCCACGGCGGCCTCGGCCTCGGCCACGCGCTGGGCGATCTCGATGTCCTGCTGCACGACGAGGGCCTCGTCGGCACGCTGCTGGTCGATGGCACCGGCGCGGGCGGCTTCGGCCAGCCGCTGCGCCGTCTGGCGTGCTGCCGGCAGGCGCGCCGTCTGGCCGGCCTGGCGTGCCTGGGCGAGCCGCAGTTCGGCCTGCGCCAGGCCCAGTTCGTGCCGCAGCGGGCCGGCGTTCAGGCGCAGCAGCTCCTGGCCCTGGCGCACGCTGTCGCCTTCGCGCACCGCGACCGACTCGACCACGCCATCGGTCGGCGCCATCACGTCGAGCAGCCCGCCCTGGACCTCGACCTTGCCGCGTGCGATGGCCGCGAACGGCGGCGTGGCAGCCGCGTGCGAGGGCGCTGCCGTCGCACGCTGCGCGCCGCCATCGGAGCAGCCGCCGAGCAGCGTGGCCGCCGCCAGCGCGGCGCAGCACGCTGCCATGCCGGCAAGCGGGTGCGATCGGCCGCGTGGCGACGGGGAGGGGATGCGGGTCATGTGTGGGCCTGGAGAGAGGAGTGGACCGGCTGTTTCGGGTCGTTGGACGGGCCGGCCGGATGCCAGTCGTTGCGGATCAGGCCGTCCTCCATCGACAGCACACGGTCGGCATGGCGCACCAGGCGCGGGTCGTGGCTGACGCACAGCACCGTGGTGCCGTGGGCGCGCGCGATCAGGTGCAGGATGTCGATGATCTTCTGCCCGTTCTCGGCGTCGAGCGCGCTGGTGGGTTCGTCGGCGAACAGCAGCTCCGGCTCCTTGGCCAGGGCCCGGGCGATCGCCACGCGCTGCTTCTCGCCGCCCGACATCTGGGCAGGGTAGGCATCGGCGCGGTGCGTCATGCCGACCTCCGCCAGCGCCTGCATCGCGCGCGCGGCCGATTTCTTGTCGGCTACGCCCAGGTAACCCAGGGGCAGCTGCACCTGCTCCTTGGCGGTCAGTGCCGGGAACAGGTTGAAGCCCTGGAACACGAAGCCGGTGTGGTGCAAGCGGAACCGCTCGAGCGCCCGTTTGTCGAGCTGGCCCAGGTCCTGGCCCAGCGCTCGCGCGTGGCCCGAATCGGGCGACTGCAGGCCGCTCAGCAGCGACAGCAGCGTGCTCTTGCCGCAGCCCGAGGGGCCGGAGATCAGGGTCAGCTCGCCGGGGTAGATGCTGATCGACAGCTTCTGCAGCACCTGCACGCGCACCACGCCCGACAGGAACGACTTGCTGAGCTGGTCGGCCTGCAGGCTGGGGGCTCGGGGGGCGGCGGCGGACAGCACGGCGTTCATCGCAGCAACAGGGCCGGGTCGGCGCGCAGCAGGGCGCGCAGCGCGATCAGGCCCGAGACCAGGGCCAGCACCGCGACCATGGCCGAGCAGGCCAGCGCCACCGGCAGGTTCATCGCCACCGGCACGTCGTGCTGGGCGGCCAGGCTGAGCAGCGCGGCGCTCATGGCGGCGGCGACCAGCACGCCGATGCCGCCGATCCAGCAGGCCTGCTCGATCACCACACGCCCCAGCGAGCCCATGCTGGCCCCGAGCGCGTTGAGCGTGGCGTACTCGCGCGCCGAGCCCGCGACCACCGCCATCAGCGACTGCGTGGTGATGACCGCGCCGACCAGGCAGACAATGGCCGCCATGAAGAACACGGCAATGCCGGCGCCGGTGTCGAACAGCCAGTACAGCTGCGACCGCAGCGCGAACTGGTGGGCCGTCCAGGTCTCGTACGGGCCGAAGGCCGGCGCTGCGCCCAGCCGGGTCTGCACCTCGTCGGCGCGGGCCGGGTCGCGCAGGCGGGCGACGAAGTAGGTCATGCCCTCGACCGGCGCGCCGGTGGAGAGCATGCGCGCGGTGTCGATCGACGACAGCACGTTGACGCCGCCCAGCGCACGCAACCCGCCGATCGCGGCCACCACCTGCACCGGCCGCCCGTTGACCCAGGCACGCTCGCCAACCTCGACGCCCAGCTGCCCGATGTCGGCCACGTCGACGACCACGGCACCGGGCGCGCGCAGCTGCTCGCGCAGCGCGCCGGTCAGCACGCGCGAGAACATCATGGCCGCGCTGTCGGTGCGGATGCCCGACACCACTACCGACACGCCGCCACTCTGGCGGTGCTGGCCGCGCCAGTCGCCATCGACCCACAGGTAGGGCTCGACCTCGGTGACCTCGGGGTCCATGCGCAGCCGCATCTCGACGTTGCGGCTGATCGGCCGCCCGAAGTTGACACTCTGGGTGCCGGGATAGCCGGTCCACAGGTCGGCCGACGAAGCGGTGACGTAGACCGCGGCGCTGCCGAAGATGCCGAGCACCAGCCCGGCCTGCACCGCCAGCAGCACGCCGGAGAAGCCGACGCAGAGCACGGCCGGCACGAAGCGGCGCCACTCGTGCACCAGGGTCTTGCGGGCCAGCGCGATCATCGGGCGACGCCTTGTGCCTGGGTTGCCTGGGCTGCCGGGGCTGCAGATCCTGCTTCAGCGGATGGCAGCGGTGCCCCGCCCAGCGACTTGTACAGCGCCACGAAGGCCAGCGAGCGGCCGGCCTGCGCCGCGCCCAGCTCCAGCTCGCCCTGCAGCAGCGCGCGTGCGCCGAGCTGCTGGTCGAATTCGCTGGCCAGGCCGAGCGAGGACAGCCGGGCCTGTGCGGCGTTGCGGCGGGCCAGCGCGTCGCGGGCCTGGCGCATCTGGGCCTCGCGCTCACCCTGGCGCGCAAGCGCGATCAGGGCCGATTCGGCTTCGGCGATGCCTTCGAGCACGGCCTGCCGGTAGCCGAGCACCGAGGCGTCGAGTGCGTCCTGCCGCACGTCGACCATCATCGTGCGGCGGCCCCAGTCGAACAGCGGGATGTCGAGCACCGGGCCCAGCGTGGGGCGGATGTCGTTCACCGTGCGCCGGTTCTGCGTGATGTTGTAGGCGTAGAGGTAACTCGCGCCCAGGCTCAGGCGCGGGTACAGGTCGGCGCGCGCCATGCCCAGGTCGGCGGCGGCGCGGGACACCTCGGCTTCGGCCTGGCGGATCTCCGGGCGGAACCGCACCAGGTCGACCGGCATCTGCTCGAGGCGGAACGGCCCCAGCGCGGGTGGCGCGGCCACCACGTCCCAGGCTGGGTCGGGCGTGGCCTGGCCCATCAGCACGGCCAGCGCCTGCCGGGTCTGGGCCGCGTTCTGCTGCAGCTGGGTGATCTGCGCCCCGGTCTGTGCGCGCCGGGCGGTGGCCAGTTCGAAGTCTTCGGCCACGCCGAGGCGGTAGCGGCGGCGCAGTTCGATCAGCTGCAGCGCGCGCTCGTCGAGCCCCTGCATGCGTTCGAGCACCGCCAGCTGCTGCTGGGCGGTGCGCAGTTCGAGGTAGTGGCGCACGACTTCGGCGATCGCCGCCACGCGGGCCGCCTGCTCGGCACCGAGCGCGGCGTCGACGCTGGCCTTGGCATTCAGGTCGGCGCTCTCGCGGGCGCCGAACAGGCCGAGCTCCCACGAGGCGTCCAGGCTGGCGTGAAAGTAGGCGTCGGTGGCCGACACGTCCTGCAGCGTGTGGGCGTTGGCCGTGACCGCCGGCAGGAACTGCGCACGTTCGCGGCCGGCCAGCATGCGGGCCTGGCGCACGCGGGACCGGGCCTGGGCCAGGTTGAGGTTCTGTGCCAACGCCTGCTCGACCAGGGCATCGAGCTGCGGGTCGCCGAAGGTCTTCCACCAGTGGGCGAGATCGGGCGCCAGCGCGTCGGCCGCCAGCGTGCCGGCATGGCGCCAGGCCGGTACCGGCGGGGCCGGCAGCTCGGGCGGGGCCACGCTGGTGCAGCCGGAGACCGCCACGGCCATGGCCAAGGCCAGGCCGACGGCGGGCAGGGTGCGACAGGGGAATGGAGCGGAAAGGCGCAAAACGAGGAGGCAGCGACAGGTCGGCTGGACGGACAAAGCGATTGGATCGCCCCAACTTTGCGTCGGGTTGCAGGTTTTATGGAGAAAGCATGGAGATCGCACACCTGCGACGCGTGTTCTGCCGCGGATGGATAATCCGCGCCACGCCGCCTCCTGGCGGCCCTGCCCACCGTGTCCTCTCCCGCAACCTTCTCCGAACCGTCCGAGCCCGGCCCGCTGGTGCTGGTGGTCGAGGACGAACCCGGCATCGCCGACATCCTGATCGCCTATCTGCGGCGCGACGGCCTGCGCACCGAGCTGGCCGCCGACGGGCTGGTTGCGCTGCGCAGCTTCCGCCAGCTGCGGCCCGACATCGTGCTGCTCGACATCCACCTGCCGGGCATGGACGGCATCGACGTGCTGAAGAACATCCGCAGCGACAGCGACACGCCGGTGGTCATGGTCACCGCGCGCGCCGACGACGTCGACAAGCTGCTCAGCCTGCGCCTGGGCGCGGACGACTACGTGGTGAAACCCTTCACGCCGGCCGAGGTGGTGGCACGGGTGCGCGCCGTGCTGCGCCGCACGCTGCCGGCGCGGCGCGTCGCCGAAGTCCAGCCGCTGCGCGTGGGCGGCCTCGAGATCGACGAGCAGGGCCATTCGGCGCGCGCCATCGACCCGGCCGGCGTGATGCAGCCGCTGCCGCTGACGCTGACCGAGTTCCGGCTGCTCGCCTGCCTGGCGCACCAGCCTCGGCGCTGCTTCTCGCGCAGCCACCTGATCGAGACCTGCCTGCCCGAGAGCGATGCGCTCGACCGCGTGATCGACTCGCACCTGAGCAAGCTGCGGCGCAAGCTGCACAACGCGGGGCACGGCGAGCTGATCGAGACCGTGCGCGGCGTGGGCTACCGCTTATGGCCCGAGGCCTAGACCGGATCTGGGTCCGCTTCGGCCTGTGGATCGCCGCGACCGTGCTGGTGACGGTGGCGGTGCTGGGCCTGAGCGCGATGGGTTTTGCCGAATACCAGTACCGCCGCTTCCACGAGAGCCTGCCGAGCAATGTGCAGAAGGAACTCGACCGCCTGACGGACGAGGATCTGGAGGACAGCCCGCGCGCGGTGCAGATCTACGGCCAGTACTGGAATGGCGACCTGCTCTTCGGCGAGAAGTGGTCGCTGGTGATCGGCCTGCTGGTGTGCCTGCCGTTCGGCCTGATCGCCGGGTTCTGGGTGTCGCGCATCGTCACGCTGCCGCTGGCGTCGATGGCCGAGGCCGCGCAGCAGGTGGCCACGGGCAACTTCAGCGTGCGGGCCGAGGCCGGCCGCTACACCGGCGAGATGGCCGACATGGTGCGTGATTTCAACCGCATGACCGATGCGCTGGAGAACCTGGAGCGCGAACGCAAGGCCACGGCAGCGGCCGTGTCGCACGAGCTGCGCACGCCGCTCACCGTGCTGAAGGCCCGGCTGCATGCAGTGTGCGACGGCGTGATCACGGCGGACGCGGCCGAGTTCGGCACGCTGCTGGAGCAGGCCGAGCATCTGAGCCGCCTGGTCGACGATCTGCACACGCTGTCGATGGCCGACGCCGGCCGGCTGTCGTTGCAGAGCGTCGATTTCGACCTGGTGGTGCTGGTCGAGGACACGGTGGGCAGCTATGCCAGCCGGCTCGAGCAGCACGGCATGCAGGTCGCGCTGCGCACGCCGGGCCAGCCGGTGCGCGTGTTTGCCGACCGCGACCGGATGCGCCAGGTGCTGTCCAACCTGGTCGAGAACGCGCTGCGCCATGCGGGGCAGGGCCACTGGCTGGAAGTGGCCGTGAGCACCTGGTTCGACGGCACGGCCAGCAGCGGCCAACTGGTGGTGAGCGATGCCGGCCCGGGGCTGCCCGGGGACGTGCAGAAACATCTGTTCCAGCGCTTCATGCGGTCCGACAACGCCAGGTCGCGCGCCACCGGCGGCTCGGGGCTGGGCCTGTCGATCGTGCACACGCTGGTCACGCAGCAGGGTGGAACGGTGGTGGTCGACACCTCGGCCCGCGGCGGCACCCGCTTCACGATCCGCGTGCCGGCGGCACCGCTGCCGAACTGGTCGCACGCTGCAGGCCAGCCGGCCACGGCCGAACGCAAACCGGCCTGATCGGGCCGCCGGCGAAACCGGCTCGGTCGAATCCAGTTCAGCGGCCGGCGGTCGGCTCGGCCGTGCGGCTGTGCCGGTGCGAGAAGAAGGTGCCCGCGCCGAGGATCACGGCCAGCGTCCAGAACGCCGGCACCATGCCCGCCGCCGCGCCCAGCCCGCCGAACAGGATCGGCAGGAAGGTCTGGCTGCCGTTCATCACCGTGCTGCGCACGCCCAAAGCCTCGCCCGAGCGGCCGGCGGGCGCCACGGTGTGGACCAGGCTCATGATCATCGGCTGCGTGCAGCCCAGGCTCATGCCGACGACGAAGGCCAGCAGCAACAGCACCGGCACGGCGCTGAACAGCGGGAACAGCACGTAGACCACCGTCGTCACGCCCAGCGAGGTGCACAGCGTCTGCCATTCGGTCAGGTGGCGCTGCAGCAGCGGCATCGCCAGCCGCACGACGAAGGTGGCCACGCCGAAGCAGCCCATGATCATGCCGATGGTCGACGCGTTGAGACCGATGCGGGAACCCTGTACCGGCACCATGAAGGTGAACATGTCCCAGGCCATCGACAGCAGGCCGCTGACGACGAACACGGCACGCATCGGCGGGTCGCGCAGCAGGTCCATCACGCGGTTGGCGCCCGGCGCGTGCGGATGCCGCGCATGGGGCGGCGCGTTTTTCCACAGATAGGCGAGCACGCACAACGACAGCAGCGTGAACACCGGCAGCAGCGCGAAGGTAGCGCGATGGCCGATATGGTCGATCGCAAAGCCGGCCATCACCGGCCCGAGCACGGTGGAGGTCGAGAACCCCAGCGACAGCACCGTGAAGGCGCGCACCCGCGTATCCGGCGTGCTGGCGTGGCCGACGGCGTTGTAGACCGTCATGTGCAGCAGCATGAAGCCGGTGCCGAGCAGCATGCTGGCGCAGCACAGCACGGGGATCGCCGGCCAGATGGCAGGCAGGGTGCAGCCGACCACCACGGTGCACAGCCCGATCAGCGCCGGCGGGCGCATGCCGACACGGTCGATCCAGCGCCCCATGTGCACCGACAGCAGCATCGGCAGCACCGACAGCAGGCTGACCTGCAGGCCGACCACGAAGGTCGAGGCCTGCAACTGGATCGCGAACAGGGTGAGTGCGATGCGCCCGCCGGTGAAGCTCAGGTGCACCAGCACCATCATCGCCACCAGCGGCAGCAGGCGTGTGCCCACCGTGTGTTCAGCCGCCGCGGCTGCTGCCGAATCCCCGCTCGATTCCTTCATGCCCGCCCGACGTTGCACTTCTCGTGAAGCCGGGATGGTAGTCGATGCGGAAGTACGGCGTGCGGCAGCGAGCGCTCAGCCGTCGCACGTCGGCCGATTGCGGGCGTGCCGCTTGTCTCTTCGCCAATAGTCATACGATACTATCGTTCCCCCTAATGCTCCTGCTGCGGCACTCCGATAGATTGCGCCTACGGATTCGTCGCGGCACTCCAGAAGGTCCGCGGCGTGATGACCGAGACAACATCACCGCAGCACCACAAGGAGCATCCATGCCCGAGCGTTTCCGCCTTTCCGTTCGTCGATCCTTTCTTGCCGGCGCGGCCATCGCGCTGGGTGTGCTGGCTGCACTGCCTGCAGCCGCGCAGAACTACCCGACCCGCCCCATCACGCTGATCGTGCCCTGGGGGGCCGGCGGGGGAACGGATGCCACCGCCCGCATCATCGGAAGCCTGCTCGAGAAAGATCTGGGCCAGCCCGTCACGGTGGTCAACCGCACCGGCGGCAGCGGTGTGGTCGGCCACGCGGCCATCGCCTCGGCACCGCCGGACGGCTACACCATCGGCATGGCGACCGTGGAGATCGGCATGATGCACTGGCAGGGGCTGACCGAGCTCACCGGCGCCTCGTACACGGCGCTCGGCCTGGTCAATGCGGACCCCGCAGGCGTGCAGGTGCGGGCCGATGCACCGTACAAGACCGTCAGCGATCTGCTGGCAGCGATCAAGGCCAACCCCGGCAAGTTCAAGGCCTCGGGCACAGGGCAGGGCGGCATCTGGCACCTGGCCATCGCAGGCCTGCTGCGTGACCAGAAGATCGACGCCTCGGCCGTCCCGTGGGTCCCGAGCAACGGTGCGGCACCGGGCCTGCAGGACATGATCGCCGGTGGCGTCGAGATCGCGCCCGTGTCGTTGCCCGAGGCACGCTCGCTGATCGACGCCGGCAAGGTCAGGAGCCTGGCGATCATGAACGACAAGGCCTCGGCGCTGTACCCCAACGTGCCCACGTTGAAAGCCGCGATCGGCAGCGACTGGAGCATGGCGGCCTGGCGCGGCATCGTCGCGCCCAAGGGCATTCCGCCCGCGGTACGCGACAAGCTGGCTGCAGCCGTGCAGAAGGTGGCAGCGAGCAAGGAATACAGCGAGTTCATGACCAGCCGCGGCTTCGGCGTCACCTATGCGGGGCCGGATGATTTCGCGAAGTTCATGGCCAAGTCCGACAGCGAACTCGGCGCCACGATGAAGGCCGTGGGCATCGCCAAGTGAAGCTCAACGACGCGGTGTTCGGGCTGCTGCTGTGCCTGCTCGGCGGCGCCGTGCTGGTGACGGTGCAGAGCTTCCCCAGGATCCCCGGGCAGCAGGTCGGCCCGGCACTGTTCCCCGGCCTGATCGCCGCCGGCCTGTGCGTGGGGGGGCTGGTCCTGATCGTGCGCGGCTGGGCCAGCCGTGCCACGGTGCCCTGGCTGCACATGGAGGACTGGGTGCGTTCGCCGCGCCACGTGGCCGGGTTCGCGGTGCTGGTGGCCAGCATCGTGTTCTACATCCTGGCATCGAACTGGCTCGGCTTCTTCATCTGCGCTGCCATCGTGCTGCTGGCGATGTTCCTGGTGCTGCAGGTGCCGCCAGGCCGTGCCGTGCTGTTCGCGGTGCTGGCGACGGTGCTGATCCATTTTGCCTTCTACAAGCTGTTGCGCGTGCCGCTGCCCTGGGGTGTGCTGACGCCTTATGCCTGGTAGCCGGCCTTCGGCCGGTGACTGATTCTTTCCCCCTGTTTTCTGGAGGCGTACGCCGATGTGGACTGCTGTAGGCCAGGCTTTCGCGATGGTGTTCGAGCCTTACACCCTGATGGTGATGGTGCTGGCGTCGTTCTATGGACTGTTCGTCGGCGCGGTGCCCGGGCTGACGGCGACGATGGCCACTGCGTTGCTGGTGCCGGTGACCTTCTTCATGGCGCCGATCCCGGCCATTGCGGCGATCGTCACCGCCACGGCGATGGCGATCTTCTCCGGCGACATTCCGGGCTGCCTGCTGCGCATTCCGGGCACGCCGGCCTCGGCGGCCTACACCGACGAGGCCTTCGCGATGACGCGCAAGGGCCAGGCGGAGATGGCGCTCGGCGCCGGCCTGGTGTTCTCGGCCGTCGGCGGCCTGTTCGGCACGGTGGTGCTGATCGTGGCTGCGCCGGCGCTGGCCGATTTCGCCACGCGCTTCAGCTCGTTCGAATACTTCTGGCTGGTGCTGCTGGGCCTGACCTGCGCGGTCTTCATCACCTCGGACCGGCCGTTGAAGGGCGTGATCACCTTGCTGCTCGGCCTGCTGGTGGCCTGCGTGGGGCTGGGCAACCCGGCCGGGTTTCCGCGCTTCACGTTCGGCAATGCCGAGATGACCGGTGGCATCGGCATGATCGCGATGATGATCGGCATGTTCGCCATCTCGGAGATCATCCGCTACGTGGTCGACACCAGCCCGCCGGCCGAGCTGGTGGTCGAGAAGGTCGGCAACGTGCTCGCGGGCCAGTGGGCGCTGGCCAAGAAGTACCCCGTGCAGATCCTGCGCGGCAGCGTGCTCGGCACGGCCGTGGGGGCCTTGCCCGGCGCGGGCGCCGACATCGCGGCCTGGATGTCGTACGCCATGAGCAAGAAGTTCTCGAAGGAGCCCGAGAAGTTCGGCACCGGCCACGTGGAAGGCATCGTCGAGTCCGGCTCGGCGAACAACAGCGCGCTGGCGGGCGCCTGGATCCCGGCGCTGGTGTTCGGCATCCCTGGCGACTCGATCACCGCCATCGTCATCGGCGTGCTCTACATGAAGAACATGAACCCTGGCCCGTCGCTGTTCACCACCAATCCGCAGAACATCTATGCGGTGTTCCTGCTGTTCATCGTCGCCAACATCATCATGGTGCCGCTCGGCATCCTGTGCATCAAGGTGGCGCGCCGCATCCTCAAGGTGCCGCGCAATGTGCTGATGCCGCTGATCCTGCTGTTCTGCATCGTCGGCACATTCGCGATCAACAACACGCTGTTCGAGGTCGGC
The DNA here is from genome assembly GCA_965279475.1 of Pseudorhodoferax sp. Taxonomy (GTDB): domain Bacteria; phylum Pseudomonadota; class Gammaproteobacteria; order Burkholderiales; family Burkholderiaceae_C; genus Pseudorhodoferax. The sequence goes on along the minus strand of CBDIIA010000003.1, from coordinate 2,423,847 downwards.
GTCATGCTGGTGGCCGGGCTGATCGCATACCTGCTCGAGGAGAACGGCTTTCCGATCGCGCCCGCCATCCTGGGCGTGGTGCTGGGCGGCATGCTCGAGGAGAACTTCATCACCTCGATGATCAAGTCGGACGGCAACCTGATGGCCTTCGTCACGCGGCCGATCGCCGCGACGCTGGCGGTGCTGACGATCGTCGTCTGGTTCGCGCCGGTGCTGATGAAGCTGCTGCGCGGCAGGACCCCGCCGCCCGCCGTCGCCTGAGGTGCATGCGCGGTGCGGGGCGCCGCTATAGTGCGGCGATGCACCGACTGCTCCGCCTGTTGATCGTGTTCGCCGGCTTGCTGGCAGGCTTGCCCGGCGGGGCGGGCGCGCAGCAGGCCGAGCTGCGCGTAGGCTCCAAGCGCTTCACCGAGTCCTACATCCTCGCCCAGGTGATGGCCGAGACCGTGCGTGCGGCAGGCGCCAGGGTCGAGGTGCTGCAGGGCCTGGGCAACACCGCCATCGTCTACGAAGCACTGCGGTCGGGCCAGATCGACGTCTACGCCGAGTACACCGGCACCATTGCGCTCGAGATCGTGAAGGGCGACGCCGCGATGACCCTGGACGACATGCGCCGCGCCCTGTTGCCGCTGGGTCTGGGCGTGGCCGTGCCGCTGGGGTTCAACGACGGTTATGCGCTGGCCATGCGCCGGCAGAAGGCCGAAGCCTTGGGCATCACGAAGTTGAGCGACCTGGCCGCCCACCCGGAGCTCAGGCTCGGCCTGTCCAACGAGTTCATCGGCCGCGCCGACGGCTGGAAGGGCCTGGCCACGCGCTACCGCCTGACCGCCCAGCCGACGGGCCTGGACCATGGGCTGGCCTACGACGCGATCGCGCAGTCGCAGATCGACGTGATGGACATCTACACGACCGACGCGAAGATCGACCATCTGGGCCTGCGCGTGCTGTCGGACGACCTGCGCTACTTTCCGCGATACGACGCGGTGCTGCTGTACCGCCTCGATCTGCCGCAGAAACACGCTGCCGCATGGGCCGCGCTGCAGAAGCTCGAAGGCCGCATCGGCGAGGCCGCGATGATCGCGATGAACGCGCAGGCCGAGCTCGACAAGCAGCCCTTCGATGCGATCGCCAGGCGGTTCCTGGCGCAGGCGCCGGGGCAGGGGCAGGGTCGTGCGACGGCTGGCGCGGCAAAGGCGGGCGTGTCGTTCGGCGCGCAACTGTGGCAACGGCTGATCGGTGACGACCTGCTGCGTCTCACGTTGCAGCATCTGCTGCTGGTCGTGGTGTCGGTCGGCGTGGCGACCCTGATCGCCGTGCCTCTGGGCATCTGGCTGTTCCCCCATCCGAAGGCTCGTGCGCTGGCCCTGGGCACGGCGGGCGTGCTGCAGACCATTCCCTCGCTGGCCCTGCTGGCCGTGTTGATCGCCTTGCTGGGCGTGATCGGCCGCTGGCCTGCGCTGTTGGCCCTGATGGTCTACGCGCTGTTGCCAATCCTGAGCAACACCTGTGCCGGGCTGGCCGAGGTGCCGAACGGCTTGCGCGACGCGGGCCTGGCGCTGGGCATGACGCCGCGCCAGCGCATGGCCTCGGTCGAGCTGCCGCTCGCGCTGCCGACCGTGGTGGCCGGCATGCGCACCGCCAGTGCCATCGCGATCGGCACGGCGACCATCGCCGCCTTCATCGGTGCAGGCGGCCTGGGCGAGCGCATCGTCACCGGGCTGGCGCTGAACGACAGCGCGCTGATGCTGGCCGGCGCCTTGCCGGCCGCGGGCCTGGCGCTGCTGAGCGAGCTGCTGTTCGAGGCGTTCGACCGGGCCCTGCGGCGCAGCAGGTCGCGGGTCTGATGCCAGGCTGAGGCGAGGGGTTACGATCACCCATGAAGAAAACTTTTCTGCTCCACATCGAAGGCAAGCACCGCGACCGCGTGCTGGACGCGGTGAAACACGAGATCCGCAAGTACATCAAGCGTGAGCGGAGGCGCGCACTGCCTGAAGGCGTGGACTTTCTGGACTTCGACTGCCGGTTTGGCGCGACGGCCGATGTGGCCGAAGTGGTGCATCTGTCGGCCTTGACCGAACTGATCGATGGCATCGCCAAAGCGGACGGGCCGCAGTTCTACGTCGAGATCATCGGCAAGCCGGGGCATCGCAAGACCAAGCCCGTGGAGGATGGCGGGGTGGAGGCGAGTGCCCGCGCTTTCGGGGATTGATGTTGAGGGCTGTAAGGGGGCGAGGGGGGCGGCGGCGGGCGGTGCGCCCTGTGCCGACCGACGACGCCGGTCGCTGCGCGACTGCCCTGCGCTGCTCGCGCCGAGGGGGGACCCGCTCGAACTCGCTGCGCTCAAACAGTCGCGGGTCCTGATCCCCTCGACGCTGCGCTGCTCGGCGGCGTCCACGGCACGGCCCAGGGCGCACCACCCGCCGCCGTGGGCACGCTCTGAACGAACACTTACCCGCCATCGCAGCGTTCACGCAACCGCCGCCCACTTCGCAAGGTGCAGGGTGACCGTTCGGACTTCTTCGAAGAGATCAGGGCAATCCACCCCCGACCAAGCCCGGTATGCGGTGCGGCGTGGTCGATCCCTTGAGCACCGCAAGGAAGCCCGAAGGGCCGGTAAAGGTGGGTCGGCCGCGCCGTGCCGCGTAACGGGCGTGCTCGCAAGGGGTGCGACCTCTGCTGTGTTGAAGCGCGCGGCAAGCGCGAGAAGCGAAGCAACAGGCTAAGACGCGCTCGGCGCTAGCGTGGGATCTAGCGGTTTTCCAGCCTGCGCCGCACGCAACTTGTCCTTCTTGCTCGGCCGTTTTCCTTTGATGCCGCCCGTCCCTGGCGAAGCCGCCGGGGTAACAGCTGGATCGACCGCAACCGCCACCGGCTCGAACCCCGCAATCTGCTCGCGCGGCAGGCTCAAGCGCTGGCGTTTCTCGATCAACCGGAAGTGGGCCTCGGACTCTGCCGTGACGAAGCTCACCGCCAGGCCGCTTTCACCCGCGCGGCCGGTGCGGCCGATGCGGTGCACATAGTCGGTGGCCGAGCGCGGCAGGTCGTAGTTCAGCACCACGGGCAACTGCGCGATGTCGATGCCGCGCGCTGCCAGGTCGGTGGTGACCAGTGCGTCCCAGCGGCCCGCCTTGAACTCGTCCAGCGTCTCCTTGCGCGCGCCCTGGCTCAGCTCGCCATGGAAAGGCGTCGCGAAGATGCCGTTCTTGTAGAGCTTGGCCGACACGGTCTCCGCCGCGTGGCGGGTGGCTACGAACACCAGCGCGCGGCTCCAGCCTTCGGTTTTGATGAGGTGGCGCAGCAACTCGGTGCGGCGTGGCGCGTCGACCTCGATCGCGCGTTGGAGGATGCTTGGCTCCGTGGCGGCCGTGGTGGCCACCTCGATGCGGACCGGGTCGCGCAGCAGACCGTCGGCCAGTGTGCGGACCTCCGGCGCGAACGTGGCGGAAAAGAACAGGTTCTGCCGTTGTGCGGGCAGCAGGGCCAGCAGCCGCTGCAGCTCTTCGGCAAAGCCCAGGTCGAGCAGGCGATCGGCCTCGTCGAGCACCAGCGTGACCACGCTGGAGAGTTTCAGCGCGTTGTGGTCGATCAGATCGAGCAGGCGTCCCGGCGTTGCCACCACCACATCGGCACCGCCGCGCAGGCCCATCATCTGCGGGTTGATCGACACGCCGCCGAACACGACCGCCAGCTTCAACGGGTTGGGCAGATGCTGGGCCAGGCTGCGCAAGACCTCGCCGACCTGCGCCGCCAGTTCACGCGTGGGCACGAGCACCAGCGCGCGCACGCGCCGCGGCGTGTGCACGCGGCCTTCCTGCAGACGCTGCAGCAGTGGCAGGGCGTAGGCGGCCGTCTTGCCCGAACCGGTCTGTGCCAGGCCCAGCACGTCGTCGCCGCGCAGCACCGGTGGAATGGCTTGCAGCTGGATCGGCGTGGGCGCGTCGAAGCCGAGATCGGTGACAGCGCGGACGAGGGCAGGCGCGAGACCGAGCGAGGAGAAGGGCATGGAGTCGGCAGAGAGCGGATGGGCCTGGAGTGTCGCTCAAGCCGGGATGCCGGGCCTACTGGCCCTGCGCGGCCGGCAGCGCCAGGCCGTACTTGTCGGCCCAGGGCGCCAGCGACGGCATGATCGCCGGGTACAGCGCGACGCCGTCATGCATCTGCCGCTCCGCCAGTGCCACGCCTTTTTCACCCGGCGTGCGCACCGCCTGGCCCGGCACGGCCGGCCGAGACGCGTGGCAGGCATCGGCCACCGTGCCGGTCTGCCGCGTGAAGGCGTCGAGGCCGGCGAACGCACGCGGGTCGATGATCTGCAGGAACACCGTGGCGCCCCAGCCTTCCTTGGGGTCGGCGCGGCCGTGGCCGGCCAGGCCCCCGGTCAGTGCCTCGACCAGCAGCGTGAGGCCGTAGCCCTTGTGCCCCGAGTCCTTGCCACCCAGCGGCAGGATCGTGCCCCTGGGCTCGGTGAACAGCACGCCCGGGTCGTCGCTGGGCACACCGTGGCCGTCCATCACCCAGGCGGCCGGCAGGCGCTGGCCTTCCTTGTGCAGGCGGTTGGTGAGGCCGTTGGTGGTGGCCGAGGTCGACACGTCCATCAGCACCGGTACGCCGCGGGTCGGGATGCCGGCCGACACCGGGTTGGGGGTGAACACCGGGTCGAGCCCGCCGAAGGGCGCGACGCTGGCCGTGTTCGGGTCCGAACAGGTCAGCAGCATCATCAGGCCCTGGTCGGTCGCGCGCTTCAGGTACGCCGCCAGGCAGGCGATGTGGTGGCTGCGGCGGATGACGACGGTGCAGGTGCCCTGCGTCGCGGCGCGTCCGCTCGCCAGCGCCATCGCCTGCTCGACCAGCCAGGGGCCGGGCAGGCGCCGGCCGTCCCAGGTGACGGCGGCAGGGACGTCGTGGATGACCGTGGGGCCGCCTTCTTTCTCCATGAGGCCGCCTTCGATCTCGGCCAGATAGGGGCCGAGCAAGGCCAGGCCATGGGTGTTGTGCCCGAGCAGATCGCCCTCGACGAGGGTGCGGGCGACGGCATCGGCCTTGGCCGTGTCGAGCCCGCTGCGGGTCAGCAGTTGCTGCGCGAAGGCCTGCAGGTCGGCGTGGCGGTAGAGGGGCGTGTTCATGGGTGGTGACGATCCGTGCAGCGGTGGGGACGAGCCGCCGATGCTAGCGCACGGATGGTCCCGGCTTCGCTCTGCAACGCGTCGCGCCAACGTCAAGTGCGGCCCGACGCCTGAACCTCCGGCGGCATGCGGCGCTGTCGCTACCGATAGCGACAGACGCCGCGCCTGGAGCGCGCTCTAATGCCTGCGGCTCTTCCATCGTTCCCGTCGAACCACCCGCAGACACTCCATGACCACCTCCTCCTTGCGCTCCCTGTTCCTCAAGGCTGCGACCACGGTCGCGCTGCTGTGCACCGCGGCAGCCCAGGCCGCCGTCGTCGATTTCAAGTTCTTCGACATCGACGACGAGATGATCGCCAACGGCTCGTTCAGTTATGCGGACGGGCGCACCGGCGTACTGGGGTACCAGGATCTGACGTCGTTCCGGTTCACCATCGGCGCAAACACCTACGTACTGCAGGATGTGCAGGGCTTCGATGCCTACGTCTGGTTCGGTTACGACATTGCCCAGAACGATTTCGCGATCAGCCCGCCGCTTTGCGGCCCGACCGGCACCTTCTGCTATCTGACGCCCCTGCTGAGCGCCGCGGCCGACACCGACGGCGACACCTTGCTGGACACCGGCTTCTATGTGTCCCCCAGCACGCAGCTGCGCGACTACGAGGAGCGCCAAGCCAATCTCTACTTTTCGTACCTGCTGACGCCAGGGATCGCCGAAGAAGTGCCCGAGCCGGCTTCGCTCGCGCTGGTGGGGCTCGGACTGGCAAGCCTGTTGGCCGCGCGCCGCCGCCGGCGCTGAAGCACGGCCGCGCGCGGTTCGCCCCCGTCCACGTCAGGGTTGCCAGCACGCGCGTGCTGCCCGCTGGCGTGCTGGGCCATACTGGTGTTTTGTTCTTCTGAAACGACACCATGACCACCAGGACCAAGATCGATCCCATCCTCCATCCGGATCCCGCGACGGACCACATCCTTGGCCCAGCGGCAGCGCCGGTGACCATCATCGAATACGGCGATTTCGAATGCCCGTCGTGCCGGCAGGCGCACCCGGCGGTGAAGATCATGCTGGCGCATTTCGGTGACAAGGTGCGCTTCGTGTTCCGCCACTTCCCGCTGCGCGAGGTGCACCCGCATGCGGAGCTGGCCGCCGAGGCCGCCGAGGCGGCCGGCGCGCAGCACCAGTTCTGGCCGTACTACGACCTTCTGTTCGCGCACCAGCAGCACATCACGCCGGACGACCTGACCACCTACGCCAAGCAACTGGGCCTGGACCTGCCGCGTTTCGGCTACGAGATGAAGGACAACGTCTACCTGCAGCGCGTGCAGGAGCAACTGGCCGGCGCCGAGCGGCTGGGCGTGCGTGCCACACCGGCGTTCTACGTCAACGGCGTGTTCACGGATGTGTCGTTCGGGCTGCAACGGCTGCACCAGGCGATCGACGCCGCTCTGGGCTGATCAGCCTGGTCCTGGCGAGGGTCGGGCAGCAAGTCCGGGCGAACGTGGCGGCAGGCAGCCCAGGCCCTGCAGCGTGGCCTCGACCGCGGCGTCCAGTGGCGTGTGCGGCTCGCGGCCCAGCAATTGCACCAGCCGGCGGTTGTCCATGCGGACCGGCTCTCGCCACAGATAACGCATCTCGCGCAGCTCGCGCAAGGTGGGCACGAACGGCGCAGCGAGCGCCATCAGCCACCAGGGGAAGCGGGCGATGCGTGGCGCCGTGCCGGTGTGCTGCGCCACGATGCGGCGCACGGCCTCTGCCATCTGCAGGCCATCCGCATCCCAGTGGCCGGCCATGTGAAAGCTGGCGAACGGTTCCAGTTCGGCGCGCCGGGCCAGCAGCGCGACCATCGTGCGGGCCACGTCGGGCAGATAGTTCCACTGGTGGCCGACACCGCGGCGCCCCGGCGCGCTGACCGAACGCACCGCCTGGCCCGGTTTCACCAGCGCCTGCGAGAACCAGTTATTGCCTGCCTTGGGGCCGAAGAAATCCCCGGCGCGGACGACCATGGCCCTGACACCGCGCGTGGTGGCCGCCGCGAGCCGGCGCTCCATCTCGACGCGGATGGCGCCCTTGCGTGTGACCGGATGCTGAGGCGACGATTCGGTCAGCACGGGCAGGGCGTCGGGGCCGTAGTTGTAGACCGTGCCGGGCAGCAGGATCGTGGCGCCCACCGCTTGCGCCGCCGCAATGGTGTTGTCGAGCATCGGCAATACCAGTTCGCCCCAACGCCGGTAGCCGGGCGGGTTGACCGCGTGCACGATGACGGCGACGTCGTGTGCCGCGGCCCGTACATCGGCAGCGTGCATGGCGTCGCCTCGCATCCACGTGATGCCGTCATCCGGCGCCGACGCGTCCATCGCACCGCGGTGCAGCGCACGCACCTGCCAGCCCGCGTCGCGCAGTTGCCGGGCCACCTCGCCGCCGATGCCGCCGGTAGCGCCGAGGACCAGCACCGTGTTGTCATTCGCCATCTGAACTCTCCGATCGGGTTGTCGATGGACGCATTCTGGGATAGGCTGCGATCCAATGAAATTGCTTGAAGTGGCTATGCCGCTATACGTTTTTGCATGACCACCGACATCGGATGGGAGCTGTACCGGTCGTTCCTCGGCGTGCTGCGCGAGGGTTCGTTGTCGGGTGCGGCGCGTGCGTTGGGCATCGCGCAACCCACCGTCGGTCGCCACATCACTGCGCTCGAGTCTGCGCTGCGGCTGGCGTTGTTCGTGCGCTCGCAGCAGGGCCTGCTGCCGACCGAGGCCGCCACTGCGCTGCAGGCCCATGCCGAGACGATGGAGAGTTCGGCCGCAGCGCTCGAACGGGTGGCGGCCAGCCAGGGCGAGGGCGTGCGCGGCACGGTGCGCGTGAGCGCCAGCGACGTGGTTGGCGTCGAGGTGCTGCCTGCGATCCTTGCAGAGCTGCGCGCCCGCCATCCCGACCTCAAGATCGAGCTTGTGCTCAGCAACCGGCTGCAAGACCTGTTGAAGCGCGAGGCCGACATCGCGGTGCGCATGCTGCGGCCGAAGCAGGAGCAACTGATTGCCAGGCGCATCGGCGATGTGGCGCTGGGGCTGCACGCCCACCAGAGCTACCTTGCGCGCGAAGGGACGCCGCGCAGCATGGCCGACCTGTCACGGCACGCCCTCATCGGCTTCGACCAGGAGACCGCATTCGTGCGCAGCGCCGCCAGGAGTCTGAAGGGCCTGACGCGTGCCTCCTTCGCGATGCGCACCGACAGCGACCTGGCACAACTGGCACTGATCCGCGCCGGTGCCGGCATCGGCATCTGCCAGGTGGCCCTGGCGCGGCGCGATCCGGCGCTGGTGCGGCTGCTGCCGCGTCCGTTTGCGCTGAAGCTCGACACCTGGGTGACGATGCACGAAGACCTGCGCAGCAGCCCGCGCTGCCGGGCGACCTTCGATGCGTTGGTGGCGGGCTTGGAGCGCTACGTCGCTTGAGCAACGGCCGCGCCGTGCGGGTGCAGCAGTGTCAGAACCCGGTCCAGGCGTAGTAGACGAGGCCTTCGTACTGGTAGACCGGGTAGGACGCGATCACGAAGTCGCGCTCCGCGGTGCTCGCGCTGTAGAAGTGCGTGCCGTTGCCCGTGTGGAAGAAGCGGTAGACCGGGCTGGTGTTGCTGCCGGCTGCCGACTGTGCGTACCAGGCGACGCCCTCGAACTGGAACACCGGATAGGTGGCGACCACGAAGGCGCGTTCGGCCTCGCTGATCGTGTAGAAGTGCGCCCCGGTCACGGGGTTGTAGAACCGGTAGACCGGGCTCAGGCCGGTGCCGGCCGCAGCATACGCGTACAGCCCCGCGACCTCGTAGTGGAACTGCGGATAGGTGGCGACGACGAAGTCGCGTTCGGCCCGGCTCACGGTGTAGAAGTGCGCGCCGGTCTGCACGTTGTAGAAACGGTAGACCGGGCTGCGGTGCACCGCGTCGAGCCAGGTTTGCAATCCCGCCCGGTAGGCGACGTCGAAGCGGCCGTAGGCGTTGTCGCCGGAGCGGTTGCGGCAGCTGGCCGAGCCACCGTACAACTGCCCGGTCAGGTAGCGTGTGCCATTGACGGTCCTGAACAGCGGCGAGCCACTGCTGCCGGCTTCGGTCGTGCCGCTGGAAAAGAGCACGTTGACGAAGGTGCCGTTCGCCTGCGACGTGGTGGTGCACGAGAAATCGCCGTCGTTGGTGGCAGACGCGGTGCAGCGCTCGAACGCGTCGATCGTGCCGGTGCTGACCTTCTGCAGGTCGCCTTCGGGATGGTGCAGACCGAACACCGGTGCCGCCAGGGCCGGCGCATCGACCGACCAGCCCGCATAGACCGTGCCCAGCGGCGGCAGGCTGTTGAGCTGCATGAACGAGGTGTCGGTGGCGCTCGTGGCGTACAGCAGCGTGGCGCCGTTGGTCAGCGTGGTCGAGGTCGGGTCGAGCACCAGCGCATTGCAGCTGGCCGATCGATAGAACCAGAACGTCTGCAGCGTGGAGGCGACCGTCTGCGTCGAGATGCAGTGGTTGGCGCTGAGGAAATACGGAACACCGCTGTTGCCGCGGTCGGTGAGCAGGGTGCCGCTGCACAGGTAACTGTCGCCGCCGTCGACGAACAGCATGCGCGCGACCGAATTGCTTTCGGCCTGGTAGGCGGTGCTGCACGACACATCGACCTCGCAGCGGGCCGCCTCACCGATCTTGGCGACGTCCTGCGCGGTCGTGCCGGTTTTCGCGACCGGCGACTCGAACAGGTGCGACAGCCGCGGCAGGGCGATGTCGACCAGCTCGGGGTCCACGCCCGCGGGCAGTTCGATCTCGATCGTCGCCTCGTCACCCTCGACCAGCGGCGCCCACCAGGTACGCCCGTCTTCGCTGCGGTCGCCGGCGGCCGCATTGCGTTGCAGGGCTGCCAGGATGTCGGCCGCCGGGGTTTCGTAGACCAGGCTTGCGCCCTGGGCGTAGGCGCGCACCGTGGCGCCGGACGGAAGCTGCCCGACGCGCAGGCCGACCCGGACCCCGGTTGCCTGTGGCGACGTGACGCTGATGGCCGCCGCACGCGCGCCGCTGGCCAGGGTCTGCCAGTCGAGCTGCAAGGCGGTGGCCGCGGGTGTGGCGACCTCGGCGATGGGGCGCGCGAACCCGAGCTTGCGCGGCACGCCCCGCAAGTTGAGCAGGGGGGTCTGGGCGGCGATCTTTTCGCGCGAGACTTCGCCGAGCACGATGGCCCGGGCGCGCGGACCCTGGCCCACCCGCTGGGTCAGGCCGGCTTCTGCGCCGCCTTGCGCGGCGCTGCGTGTCATGGGTTCGGCCCGCACAGCGGCGGTGGCGCTTCGCAGCTGCGATGCGCCGGCAGCTTCGGCCGGTGCGTCGGACCCGCCACCGCAGCCGGCCAGGCCGAGCACGACCACCAGCCACCACACACCGGCCAACCTGTCGCCACACCGCATGCATCGCTCCGCCATCAGACCAGGACCGGACGATCTTATCCGCAGCTTCTGCCGCGTTTCGGCAGGCGGGCTCGTGGAGCCATCAGGCCTGCAGCATCTCGTCCACGATCAGATGCCAGTGCGCCGGCTCCACCGGCGTGATCGACAGCCGGTTGCCGCGCCGCAGCAGCAGCATCTCCGCCAGCCGGTCGGCGGTCCGCAGTTCGGGCAGGCCGAGCAGGCGTGTCTTGCGCACGGCCTGCACGTCGACCAGCAGCCAGCGGGGTGCGTCCGGTTTGGAGGCCTTGTCGAAGTAGGGCGAGGCGGCGTCGAACTGGGTGGGATCGGTCTTGGCGGCGGAGGCCACGCGCGCCACGCCGGCGATGCCGGGTTCGGGGCAACTGGAGTGGTAGAACAGCACGCCGTCGCCCACCTGCATGGCGTCGCGCATGAAGTTGCGTGCCTGGTAGTTGCGCACGCCAGTCCAGGGCACGGTGTGCTTCGGCGCGGCCAGCGCGTCGTCGATCGAGCACTCGTCGGGCTCGGACTTCATCAGCCAATAGTGGGTCATTGCGCGCCCTGTTCGCTTGCGGGTTGATCCGATGCGCAGATCATATGAGTGATCACAAATGCCAGAAACACCGCGGAACCGGCTTTGCCGGGCCGCTGGTGTTGCCCCCTTGCAAAGGGGGTTGGCGAGAGTCGCACGCAGTGCGCGAAGCCTGGGGGATGTCAATAGATCTTGCCGGGACTCAGGATGTTGGCGGGATCGATCGCCAGCTTGACGGCGCGCATCAGCGCGATCTCCTGCGGCGTGCGGGTCAGGCCCAGGTGTTTCTTCTTGTCGACGCCGATGCCGTGCTCGGCCGAGATCGAGCCGCGCATCGCCTGCAGCGGCGCATAGACCATCTGCTCGATCGCCGGCTTGTCGGCAGACGTGCCGGCCGACACGGCGATGTGCAGGTTGCAGTCGCCGAGATGGCCGTACGCGATCAGCGTCACCGGGTCCCAGCGCGCCTGCAGCTGCGCGCGCAGGTCGTCGACATAGGCGCGCATCGCATCGACCGGCAGGCTGATGTCGAACACCGCCAGCGGGTTCAGCGTCTTCAGGTAGTGCACGTCGTCGCGGATGCGCCAGAGGTCGATGCGCTCGGCTTCCGACTGCGCGATCACCGCATCGCGGATCCAGCCGCGTTCCATCGCGCTTTCCATCGCCGCCTGGAACCGGGCCTCGTCGGCCTCCTTGTCGGCGCCCTCGCATTCGATCAGCGCGAACAACGGGTGCTCCTGCGACAGCGGCGCCGGCCGCCGGCCCGGCGCGGTCAGCAGCAGGTAGTAGTCGCGCCACATGATCTCGTACGAACTCAGGCTGCCGCCGGAGGTCGCGCGCATCAGGTCGAGCGTGCGGGTGACCGCGTCGAAATCGGGGAACGCCGCCAGCACGGTCTGGCGCGTGCGCGGCAGCGGCTGCAGCCGCAGGATCGCGCGCGTCACGATACCGAGCGTGCCTTCGGTGCCGATGAACAGCTGCTTCACATCGAGGCCGGTGTTGTTCTTCAGGATCTTGAACATCGACGAGACGATCTCGCCGTTCGGCAGCACGGCCTCCAGGCCCAGCACCATCTCGCGTGTCATGCCGTAGCGCAGCACCTTGTTGCCGCCGGCATTGGTGGCGATGTTGCCGCCGATGGTGGCCGAGCCGCGCGCGCCCAGGTCCAGCGGGAACAGCAGGCCGCGGGCCTCGGCCGCCTCCTGGATCGCCTGCAGCGGCGTGCCGGCCAGCACCGTCATCGTCTGGGCGACGGTGTCGATCTCCTCGATGCCGCTCATGCGTTCGAGCGACAGCGCGATCTCGTCGGGCCCGACCAGCGTGCCGCCGACCAGGCCCGTCATGCCGGCACGCACCACCACCGGCTGGCCGGCCGCATGGCACAGCCGCATCACCGTGGCGACCTCGTCGGTGGACGCAGGCCGCACGATGGCGCCGGCCGCGCAGCCGCTCTGCACCAGGCGCGAAACGGGCCGTGCCCGCACGTCGTCGCCGGTCAACACGGCCGCAGGGCCCAGCTGTGCGCGCAAGGTGTCGAGCAGGGCCTGCATGTCGTGTCTCCGTCTTCTGAATTGGAACGTATGCTAACTGAATGAACGCGCGGCAGGCCCCACAATACACCTTCGGCAGGAGACAGCGATGGACAAGAACCGACAGACCGGCGCCGACGCCGGCCACGAGCGTCCGCTGGCGCTGGTCACCGGTGCCAGCCGCGGCATCGGGCGCGCGATCGCGGCGCATCTGGTGGGGCAAGGCTACGACGTCATCGGCGCGTCGCGCTCCGGCGTGGCCGAGGCCCTGCCGGGCGTCGTGATGGAGCGCTGCGACGTGTCGGACCCGGCCCAGGTCGCGCAGCTGTTCGACACGGTGCGCCGCCGCCACGGCCGGCTGCACGTGCTGGTCAACAACGCCGCCATCGCCGGCGGCGCGGCCTTCGGCAGCGAGGCGGAGGGCGCCGAGTGGGCGCCGATGCTGGCCACCAACCTCACCGGCACCTGGGCCTGCTGCCGCGCCGCACGCGATCTGCTGGTCGACGGCCGCGGCCGCATCGTCAACATCGCCTCGGTGCTGGGCCTGCGCGGCGTCGGCGACCAGTTGGCGTATTCGGCCTCCAAGCACGGCGTGATCGGCCTCACCCGTTCGCTCGCGCGGGCGCTGGGGCCGCGCGGCATCACGGCCAATGCGGTCTGCCCGGGCTGGGTCGCAACCGACATGGCGCTCGGGCGCTTGGCTGACCTGGAGATGAGCGAGGCCCAGGCGGTTGCGCTCACGCCTACCGGCCGCATGAGCCAGCCATCCGAGGTCGCGGCCCTGGTCGGGTTCCTGGCCGGCGCCGAGGCCGGCAACCTCACCGGCCAAGCGCTGACCATCGACGGCGGCGCGTTGGCATGAGCGCAGCGCTCGGCCGCCCGGAGCAAGCTCGCCCCGAAGTGCGTCGCACGAAGGGTAGTCCAGTCAGCTTCATGACCGAGTTCGACTACATCGTCGCCGGGGCCGGCTCGGCCGGCTGCGTGCTGGCGCACCGCCTGTCGGCCGACCCGGCCTGCCGCGTGCTGCTGCTGGAGGCCGGCGGCCCGGACGACGACCCCTGGATCCGCGTGCCGCTCGGCTTCGCGCGCAACGCCTACAACCCACGGCTGGCCTGGCTGTACCAGACCGAGCCGGTGCCGGGCCTGGACGGACGCACGCTGGTCTGGCCGCGCGGCCGCGTGCTGGGCGGCTCCAGCGCCATCAACGCGATGGTCTACGTGCGCGGGCAGCAGCAGGACTACGACGCCTGGGCTGCCGCAGGCCTGGCCGGCTGGGCCTACGCCGACGTGCTGCCGTACTTCCAGCGGGCCGAAGCCTATGCCGGCGCACACCCCGGCGACTACGGCCGCTGCGGGCCGATGGGGCTGTCCGATCCGCCGCTGGAGCATCCGCTGCACGACGCCTTCCTGGCGGCCGCGGGCGAGTCGGGCCATGCCGCCACGGCCAACTTCAACGTGGCGCAGCAAGGCGTAGGCCGCTACCAGTTGACGGTGCGCGACGGCCGGCGTTGCAGCACGGCAGCGGCCTATCTGCAGCCGGTGCGCCACCGCCCCAATCTCACGGTGGTCACCGGCGCCCTGGTGCAGCGCGTGCTGCTGGCGGGCACCCGCGCGACCGGCATCGCCTACCGGGTCGACGGCCGCACGGTGCAGGCCACTGCGATGCGCGAGACGGTGCTGGCCGCGGGCGCGATCGGCTCGCCGCAGCTGCTGCAGCTGTCGGGCATCGGCCCGGCCGACGTGCTGGCCGCGGCCGGTGTGCCGGTGGTGCTCGACCTGCCCGGCGTCGGCGCCAACCTGATGGACCACCTGAACGCGCGGGTCGTCGCGCGCTGCGATGGTGCGCGCACCTTCAACGCGATGCGCAGCAGCCGCTGGCGCCGGGCGCTCGCCGGGCTGCACTACCTGGCCACGCGGCGCGGGCCGCTGGCCGGCGGGCCGATGACGATGGGAATGTTCGCGCGCAGCACGCCGGCGATGCCCACGGCCGATCTGCAGCTGCACTTCCTCGCGTTCAGCGCGGCGGCGACGGCCGGATCGGTCCACCCGTTTCCGGCGATGACGATCGCGTGCGTGCCGAACCGCCCGCAGAGCCGTGGCCGCCTCCGGATCCGCAGCGCCGACCCGGCCGCGCCGCCGTGCATCCAGCCGAACTACCTCGACACGGCGGCCGACCAGGCGGCGCTGGTGGCCGGCCTGCGGCTGGCCCGGTCGCTGTTCCGGACGCGGGCACTCGGCGCCTTCGCGCGCGACGAGATCATGCCGGGCCCGGACGTGCAGACCGATGCGCAGTGGCTGGCCTATGGCCGTGCGCACGCCGGCACGGCCTTCCATGCCAGCGGCACCTGCCGCATGGGTGTCGATGCGATGGCCGTCGTCGACGCGCAGTTGCGGGTGCGCGGCATCGACGGCCTGCGCGTGGTCGACGCCTCGGTGATGCCGCAGATCGTCTCGGGCAACACCAACGCCGCATCGGTGATGATCGGGGAGAAGGGCGCCGACTTGCTGGCCGGCCGCAACGCGGCGGCGTCGCCCACATGGAACGTATACTAACTTTGACACGCCACACCGGCCGCCGCAGATCGGCCAGAGGAGACACACCATGGGCGACCCGACCACCCCTTCCGATCCACCGGTTCCGGCCGCGCTGCTGGCGCAGCTGGCCGGCTACGACACGCCGACGATCTGCAATGCGCTCGAGGTGATCGCACCCGAGCGCCGCGCGGTCGGCTTCACCACCGAATCGCTGAACTGCCTGTACCCCGATCTGCCGCCGATGGTCGGCTTCGCGCGCACCGCCACGATGCGCTCGATCCACCCGCTGCGCCAGACGCCGGAGGAGGGCGGCAAACGCACGATGGCCTACTACGGCTACATCGCCGACGGCGGGCCGCGCCCGTCGATCTGCATCGTGCAGGACCTGGACGCCGGCCGCGCCGGCTTCGGCTCGCTGTGGGGCGAGGTCAACACGCACATCCACCAGGGCTTCGGCTGCCGCGGCGTCATCACCGACGGCAGCGTGCGCGACGTGCCGGCCAACGCGCCGGGTTTCCAGATGCTGTGCAAGCTGGTCGTGCCCTCGCATGCGCACTACCACATCGTCGATTTCGGCAGCACGGTGTCGGTCGCCGGCGCCTACTTCAGCCATGGCGATCTGGTCCATGCCGACCGGCACGGCGCGGTGGTGATCCCGCTCGAACACGCGGCGAAGATCCCCGAGACGGTGGACCTGCTGGTGCGGCGCGAGGCGGTGATCATCGCCGCGGCCAAGGCGCCCGGCTTCGACATCGCGGCGCTACGCCGTGCAGTCGGCGATTCGCGCAACATCCACTGAAGGTGTGAGAGAACCTACTGCGCGCGCCGATGCCGCACCTGCGGTCCTCACCGTACGCCTGTACGGCTCCGGTCCTCGGCGCAGCCTCGACGCGCTCGCTACGGTTCTTTCACACCTGCTGAGGCCGCGCGGCGCTCGTGGCCCAAGGCACAGGCCTCACCATGCAGCGTGAAGCCGCTCCGCTGACCTTGGTCGATGCGCACCACCATCTGTGGGACCCAGCTTCCGGCTACCCGTGGATGCGCGGCGGCATGCCCAAGTTCATGGGCGACACCGCAGCGGTCCACACGCGCTACGAGATCGAAGACCTGTTGCGTGAAGCGCAGGCGCCATCGCCGTTGCTGCCGTCGCCGTTGCGGCTGGCGGGCTCGGTGCACCTGCAGTGCGGGCGCGACCCGCAGCATCCCGCGGCCGAGACCGCATGGGTACAGCAGCAGAGCGAGCGCAGCGGCCTGCCGGTCGCGATCGTCGGCCACGCGAACCTGGCGGACCCGGCGCTCGACGCGGTGCTCGAGGCCCATGCCCGCCATTCCGGCTTTCGCGGCGTGCGCCAGATGCTCAACTGGAGCGAAGACCCACGCTACCAGCTGTGCGACCGTGGCGACTACCTGGTTGATCCGGCCTGGCGCCGGGGTTTCGCCCGGCTCGGCGCGCTGGGCCTTTCGTTCGACCTGCAGGTCAATCCCTGGCAGCTGACCGACGCCGCACGCGCGCTGCAGCGGCATCCGGACACGGTGGTCGTGCTGAACCACGCCGGCCTGCCGTTCGGTTACCGGGACAGCGGCTTCCCCCGCTGGCGCGAAGGCCTCGGCCTGCTGGCAGCCTTGCCGCGGACCTGCGTCAAGTTCTCCGGCCTGGGCATGGTCGACCCCGGCTGGACCCCGGCCAGCGCGCGGCCGGTCTTCGATGCGCTGCTGCAGAGCTTCGGTGTGCAGCGCATCCTGTTCGGCTCCAACTTCCCGATCGACCGGCTGTACGGCGGCTACCAGGCGCTGTACGCCCGTTACCTGGCGCTGTGCGAAGGCCTGCCGCCCGTGGATCTGCAGGCCCTGTGCGCAGGCAATGCCGCGCGGGTGTACCGTCTGACGATCCCCGACACTTCTCCCCCATGAACACTCCCACCCACGGCATGGCCGTCTACCCGTCGCTGGCCGGCCGCAGCGTCTTCGTCAGTGGCGGCGGCAGCGGCATCGGCGCCAGCCTGGTCGAGCACTTCGCGCGCCAGGGTGCGCGGGTCGGCTTCGTCGACATCGCCGATGCACCGTCCGAGGCGTTGTGCGGCCGGTTGAAGCAGGAAGGGTTGGTGGAGCCGGTGTTCGAGCACTGCGACATCGCCGACGTGGCGGCGCTGCAGGCGGCCATCCAGCGCATCGCGCAGCGGCAGGGCGACATCGACGTGCTGGTGAACAACGCCGCCAACGACGAGCGCCACGTCTTCGACGAACTGACGCCCGAACGCTGGCAGCAGCTGATGGACGTGAACCTGCGCCACCACGCGTTCGCGACGCAGGCCGTGACGGCCGGCATGCGCCGCCAAAAGCGTGGCGCCATCGTCAACATGAGTTCGGTGACCTGGCTCAAGGGCACGCCCGGCCTGCCGGTCTACGTGGCGGCCAAGGCGGCGATCGTCGGCCTGACGCGGGCGCTGGCGCGAGAACTCGGCGGCGACGGCATCCGCGTCAACACCGTGCTGCCGGGCTGGATCATGACCGAGCGCCAGGTCACGCGCTGGCTCACGCCCGAGGCCGAAGTGCGGCTGATGCAGAACCAGTGCCTGAAAGAGAAGCTCTACCCGGAGGACGTGGCGCGCATGGCGCTGTTCCTGGCCGCCGACGACAGCCGACTGATCACAGGCCAGAGCTTCGTCGTCGACGGCGGCGCTTCCTGAGTCGCCTTCAGCGGGACTTGCGCGCCGCGAACCGCTGCGCCAGCGCATCGGCGGCGGCGATCAGCAGGTGCAGGTCGCTGCCCACGCCGACCATGGTCGCACCCTGGTCGAGGTAGGGCTCGCCCTTGCCGTCCACCGTGAGGATGCCGACCGCCTTGCCCGCCGCCTTGCCGACGGCGATGGCGGCGCTGATGGCCTTCTGCACGTCGGGATGGCCGGGCTGGCCGCGGTGGCCCAGGCTTGCGGCCAAGTCCGACGGGCCGATGAAGACCGCGTCCACGCCCTCGACCGCGCAGATGCCGGGCAGCTCGTCGAGCGCCTCGCGCGATTCGATCTGCAGGATCAGTGCGATCTCGTCGTTGGCCCGTGCCATGTAGTCCTTGAAACGGGTATAGCCGCCGCCACGCGTGCTGCCGGCCACGCCGCGCACGCCCTGGGGCGGGAAGCGGGTGTACGACACCACCTCGCGCGCCTCGGCGGCGCTGCGGATGTTGGGCACCATCAGGTTGCGCGTGCCGGTGTCGAGCGCGCGCTTGATGAAGGCCATGTCGGCCGACGGCACACGCACGATGGCGGCGCTGGGCGAGCCGCGCAGCGCGAGCAGCTGCGTGCCGATGATCTGCAGGTCGCTGGGCGTGTGCTCCATGTCGAGCAGCAGCCAGTCGAAGCCGGCGTCGGCCACGGCCTCGACGGTGGGCAGCGTGGCGAAGTTGCACCACAGGCCGATGAGTTCCTTGCGCGCGACGAGGTCGGCCTTGAAGGTGTTGGTGGGAAGGCTGTTCATGGGTTGTCTTGTTGTGAGATGTGGAAGCCCGTTCAGGGCATGAGCTGGCCGCCGTTGACTTCGATCACCTGGCCGGTGACGTAGCCCGACAGCAGCGGGTCGGCCAGGAACAGGTAGGCGCCGACGCAGTCGTCCGGCGTGCCGGTGCGGGCCATCGGAATGCTCTTGCGCGCGCCTTCCAGCTGCTCGGGCGTGGAGTTGCGCACGTGGAAGTCGGTCAGGATCACACCGGGCGCGACGCCGTTCACACGCACGTTGTAGGGCGCCATCTCGCGCGCGAACACGCGTGTCATCGTGCTGACGAAGGCCTTGGCCGCGCCGTACATGCCCACGCCGTCGCCGCCACCGGTGCGGGCCGCGATCGACGTGGTGTTGACCATGCTGCCGGCACGCGCGGCGCGCATCACCGGCGCGGCGGCGCGGCAGACGGCGAAGGCGGCGTGCACGTTGAGCTGGATCACGCGGTCGAAGTCTTCGTCGCTGGCCTGCTCCAGCGGGCGTCGGCCGAACATGTCGCCGGCGTTGTTGACCAGTACGTCGAGGCCGCCGAAGGCCTGCACCGTCTGCGTGATCAGTGGGGTGGCCGCGCTGCGGTCCATCAGGTCGCCGGCCAGCGTGATGGCCGTGCCGCCGGCCTTGCGCACCGCATCGGCCACGGTCTCCGCGCCATCGCGGTTGTGCGCGTAGTGCACGGCCACCTTGGCGCCGGCTGCGCCGAAGGCCAGCGCCACCGCCGCGCCGATGCCCGAACCGGCACCGGTCACCAGCACGGACTTGCCTGCGAAGCGCAGCGCAAGAGAGGGATCGATCATGAAGAAGTCTCCGTTGGAAATGAACTGAGCGAAAAGAAACGATGCGGCCGGGCGGCTCAGGCCGCGGCGAGTGCGGTGGCCTCGGCCTTCACCTTGCGCAGGCCGTCCACCAGATTCATCGCATACGTGGCGGCGTCGACCATGCTGTCGGCGCTGGCAATGCCCTTGCCGGCGATGTCGAAGGCGGTGCCGTGGTCGACCGAGGTGCGCAGGATCGGCAGGCCGAGCGTGATGTTGACGCCGCTCACCGCCGTCCACGCGCCGGTCGCCGGGTCGATGCTGAAGCCCAGCAGCTTGACCGGGATGTGGCCCTGGTCGTGGAACATCGCGATCACCGCGTCGAACTGGCCGGCGCGCAGCTTGATGAAGACCGTGTCGCCGGCCCACGGGCCGGTGACCGCATGGCCCGCTGCCACGTACTCGGCGACGATGGGCGCGATGACCTCGCCGTCTTCCTTGCCGAGGATGCCGCCTTCACCGGCATGCGGATTCAGGCCCGCGACCGCGATGCGCGGGCGCTCGATGCCCAGCGCGCGCAGTGCGTCGAGCGTCACGTCGAGCACGCGGCGCAGGCGCACCGGCGTCAGGCGCTTGGGCACCTCGGACAGCGGGCAGTGCGTGGACACATGGCTCACGCGCATGCCGCCGTGGGCCAGCATCATCACGCCGTCGCGCATGCCGGTCAGGTGCGCCAGCATCTCGGTGTGGCCCTCGAACGGGTAGCCGGCCAGGTGCAGTGCTTCCTTGCACAGCGGCGCGGTGACGATGGCGTCGATGCGGCCGGCCAGGGTTTCCTGCACCGCGCGTTCGACAGCGAGGTACGACCACTTGCCGGCGGCGGCCGAGACCTGGCCGATCGGCATCGGGCCGTCGACCGGGCCGACGTCGACCATCGACAGCGGCGAGCCGGGCCCGGCGTCGAGCTGGAGCAACTGCGCGGCATGTGCCAGCGCGGCGCCGCTGCCGAACACCTTGAGTTCGATGCGGCCGGCTTCCACCAGCGCGCGCATTTCGTGCGCGGCCTTGACGATGATCTCGGGGCCGATGCCGGCCGGGTCGCCCATGGTCAAAGCGAGACGGATGGGATTGCGCATGGTGGGGTGTCCTTGAAAGTGAAAGGTGTCAGCTGCTGCAGCAGCCTAGCGAAGTCGTCCGGCGCGCCGAAAGCGCCCGAGCGGCTGAAGCAGGTGAGGCCGTGCCACAGGCCTCCGTCGAAACGTGCGCGGCCCCAGCCCGGCATCGGGGCCGGTGCGGCCAGCATGCGGGTCGCGCCGCTGGCTTCGCACAGCGCCAGCAGCGTATCGCCGCCGACGACGACCAGCGCCGACGGCCGGCCGAGCAGAGCCACGATGCGGTCGCAGCTGGCCTTGAGCCGTTGTTCTGCGAGAGCCGGCGCCAGGTCACCCGCCGCTGCCAGGTCGAGCACCAGCGGGCCGCGCGCGGCCATCGGCGCGGTGCCGCCGACATCGGCCGGCGCGGTGTGCGCTGCCAGCGCCCAGGCCTCGGGCAGCTGTTGCAGCTGGGTCCGCAACACCGGGTGCCGGCTGGCCGTGACCGCCAGCGCATGCGGCGTGTGCATCTGCAGGTCGAGCAGGCTGTCGGCACCTGCATCGGCCGCCGAGGCCAGGCTCCAGTGCCGCGCCAGCGCGCCGGCCAGGCCGGCGCTGCCGCACCACAACCAGCGGGCCGCTTCGGGGTGGCGGGTCAGCGCGGCCAGGCGGTCGAGATCGCGGTCGTCCAGCACATCGGGCACCCACACCTGGCCCGGTGCGGGCAGGGCGGATGCATCGGCCGTGCCGGTGCACACCTGGCAGCCCAGACTCTGGAACGCGTCCGCGAGCGCCGGGCCGCAGGGCTGGTGGCCCGGCGCGTTGGGGCGGTGCGGCAGACCGACGGCATGCTGGCCATCGCGTGTGAAGCGTCCCTGCGCGGGGAACGCCGGGGCGAACACCACGCCGTCGAAGCCTCCGTGTTGTGCCAGCCAGGCGACCTCGGCCAGCGAGTTGCCGCGCAGCAGGCTGTCGATCTTCTTGAAGGCGATGTGCGGCGCGGCACCGGGCTGCGTGAACCAGGGCAGGGTGCGGCCCAGCGTGCCGGCCAGCGCATCGCCGGGGATGTCGCGCGAGCCGGTGCACACGGCCTGCACCGTGGCCAATGCCGGCGGTGCGCCCGCCGGGGCGTGCAGCCACACCGGCACTTCGCCGGCGCCGGCAAAGGCGGCCGCGCTGTCGAGTGCGCCGGTCAGGTCGTCGGCGAGGATGCGCCAGTGCATCACGCCACGCCGACCTGCGTCAGCCGCACACCGCTGCTGCGGACCATCTCGGTGTCGGCCGCCGAGAGGCCGCTGTCGGTCACCACCTCGTCGAGCGCCGTGAGGTTGCAGATGTGCATGAAGGTGCGCGGCCGGAACTTGGACGAGTCGACCAGCAGCCGCTTGGCCGTGGCCGCCTGCAGCAGGCTGCGCTTGACCGCCGCCACCTCGGGATCGGTCTCCGACAGCACGCCGTCGGTCACCGCGTGGGCGCCCATCAGCAGCACGTCGGCGCGGATGCGGCCGGCCGCGGCGTGGATGTCTTCGCCGGTCAGCGTATTGCTGCCCGCGCGCAGCACACCGCCCAGCACGTGCACCCGCACCGCGGGGCTGGTGCCGAGCAGCTGCGCGATGGCCAGGTCGTTGGTGACGGCCACCAGCGGAATGCGGCGCTCGAGCGCGGCGCGTGCGGCTTCGAGCACCGTCGTGCCGCTGTCGAACACCACGCTCTGGCCGGGCTGCAGATCGGCCGCGGCGGCGAAGCCGATGGCGCGTTTCTCGCGCGGCGAGAGCTCGGCCGCCGCGGCGGGGTCGGGCTCGAAGGTGCTGTATTGCTGCTGGCGCAGCAGCGCGCCGCCGTGCGTGCGGTCGAGCAGGCCTTCGGCCTCCAGCGCATCGAGGTCACGCCGCAGCGTCGACACCGACGCGTCCATCGCCTGCGCCAGCTGCTGCAGCGTCACCGCGCCATGGCGGCGCAGAAAGTCGACGATGCGGTCGCGGCGCTGTACCGGCAACAGCGGGAGGCTGACGAGTTTGGGAGAATTTGCCATCTGCTTGGTAGATTTTGATAGGGTTTTCACCTAGTAAGACCGTGTTTTGGCAAATTCATGTTGATTGAAGTTGGTAGATTGTGAAAGAATTTGCGCTGATTTGCAAGGCACGACCTTGCAAGCAGGGCGGCCGACCGGCCGTCGCCCCTCACTATCGGAGACAGATCCCATGCCTGCAAATTCGACATCCTCTTTCCCTTCCGTTCGTGCGGGCGTGTCGCGCCGCTCGGTGCTCGCCGCGGCGTCGTTGTGCGCTTCGCTGGCGGCGGCCTGGTTGCCGCAGGCGGCCACTGCGCAGGGCGCTTATCCCAATCGGCCGGTGACGCTGATCGTGCCGTACCCGGCGGGCGGCGCCAACGACGCGGTGGCCCGCCTGATCGGCCAGAAGATGGGCGAGGCGCTCGGCCAGCCGGTGATCATCGACAACAAGCCGGGTGCCGGCACGACCATCGGAACGGCCATCGCCGGCCGCGCGCCAGCCGACGGCTACACCATCGTGCTGGGCTCGCTGGCCAGCCACGCGGTGAGCCCGCACCTGATCGCCAACCCGGGCTACGACGCCATCGCCGACTTCGCACCGATCGGCCTGATTGGCGTGGCGCCCATCGTCGCCACGGTGAACAAGGAGTCGCCGTACACCAACCTGAAGCAGCTGGTGGACGCGGCCAAGAAGGCGCCCGGCGACGTGATGTACGGCTCGGCCGGCAACGGTTCGCCGCTGCACCTGGCGGGCGAACTGTTCTCGCAGACCTCGGGCGCCAAGTTCACCCACGTGCCCTACAAGGGTGGCAGCGCGCACACGATGGACCTGATCGGCGGGCGCCTGGCCGTGATCTTCGACACCACGACGGCGGCGATGCCGATGATCAAGGGCGACAAGATCCGCGCGATCGCGGTCGCGTCGCCGACGCGCCTGCCCGACCTGCCCAACGTGCCGACCTTCGCCGAAGCTGGCTACCCCGACTTCGAGGTCACCGCATGGTACGCGCTCTATGCGCCGGCCAAGACCCCGGCCGACGTGCTGGCGCGGCTCAGCAGCGACCTGGGCAAGGTGATGAAGCTGACCGAGGTGAACGACAAGCTGCGCGCGCTGGCGGTGAAGGCCTCGTACAGCTCGCCGCAGGATCTGGCGGCCTATACCCAGTCCGAGTACAGCAAGTACGGGAAAGTGATCAAGGCCGCCAACATCAAGGCAGATTGAGATGAAGCGCGTCCTGATCGGGCTGTGCCTTGCGGCGGCGCAGGCGGTCAGCGCCTGGGCCGACACCTTCCCCAGCGCGCCGGTGCGCATCGTCGTGCCATATGCGGCGGGTGGGGCGTCGGACATCCTGGCGCGGCTGATCGGGCAGCGGCTGACGGAGATCTGGTCGCAGCCGGTGATCGTCGACAACAAGGTCGGCGCCGGCGGCAACATCGGCACGGCTTTCGTCGCGAAGAGCAAACCCGACGGCTACACGCTGCTGCTGGGCGACCTGTCGAACTTCGTCATCGCGCCGGCCGTCTACAAGGATCTGCCCTACGACGTGGTGAAGGACTTCGCCGGCGTCACCACGTTGACCTATTCGCCGTACCTGCTGCTGGTCACGCCCAGCCTGCCGGTGCAGTCGATGGCCGAGCTGATCGCCTACGCGCGCAAGAACCCCGGCAAGCTGAACTGGGCCACCACGGGCCTCGCGAGTGCGCCGCACCTGGCCGGCATCGTGTTCGCCAGCAGCCTGGGGCTGGACTGGGTCTACGTGCCCAACAAGGGCGGGGCACAGGCCAATACCGACGTGATGGGCGGGCAGGCCGACGTGATGTTCAACAGCATGCCGGCCAGCGCCGGTTTCGTGAAGTCGGGGCAGTTGAAGGCCCTGGCGGTCACCGGCACGAAACGCGTGGTCGATTTTCCGCAGCTGCCGCTGGTGTCGGACGCCGTGCCCAACTTCGCCGCCGGCGGCTGGCAGGGCATCGTGGCGCCGGCCGGCACGCCGCCGGCCGTGCTGCAGAAGCTCAATGCCGACATCGTGCGCGTGCTGCAGGAGCCCGAGATCAAGACCCGCCTCGGCCAGCTCGGCGCGCAGCCGGTAGGCAACGCCTCGGCCGAGATGCAGGGCTTCATCGAACGCGAGAAGCAGCGCTGGGCCGACGTGGTGCGCAAGGCGGACGTGAAGCTCTAGAGTTCCGCGGCGACCCCGCAGCGGTTCAGGCCGTTGCGCGGCTGTGGTCCGACGGGTTTGCCAGCATATCCGCCAGTTCGTCTGCCAGCTCCTCCGCCAGATGGCAGGCCACACGGTGCGGCGCCGTCGCGATCTTTGCAGCGGCGTGTTGTTCAAGCACCGGTGCGGCCTGCTTGCAAAGGTCGCGCGCATGCGGGCAACGAGGGTGGAAGCTGCATCCCGGTGGCGGTGACACCGGGTTGGGCAGGTCGCCGACGACGTCGACCACCCGGCGCCGGCGTGACGGGTCGGGCCGCGGGATCGCGTCGAGCAGCGCGCGGGTGTAGGGGTGGCGCGGGTGGCGGAAGATCTGCTCGACCGGGCCCTGCTCGACGATGCGGCCCAGGTAGATGATGGCCACCTGGTCGCACACGTGTTCGATGATCGCCAGGTCGTGCGAAATGACGATGTAGCTCAGACCGAACTCGGCGCGCAGGTCGGCCATCAGGTTCAGGATCTGCGCGCGCACCGACACGTCGAGCGCGCTCACCGGCTCGTCGGCCACCACCAGCTGCGGGTTCAGCGCCAGCGCACGCGCCAGGCCGATGCGCTGGCGCTGGCCACCCGAGAACTGGTGCGGGTACTGGTCGGCCTGCTGGCGCGACAGGCCCACCTTCTCCAGCAGCCCGAGCACACGCGCATCGTGCTCGGCACGGCTGCCGGTGCCCAGCGCGTCGAGCGGCTCGCGCACCAGGTCGCGGGCGCGCTGCCGGGGGTCGAGCGAGGCATACGGATCCTGGAACACGAACTGCATGTCGCGCCGCGTCTCGCGCAGCGCGCGGCCCCGCAGGTGCGTGATGTCGCGGCCCAGCAGATGGATGCTGCCGGCCGTCGGCTCGTGCAGGCGCAGGATGCAGCGGGCCAGCGTGGTCTTGCCGCAGCCGCTTTCGCCGACGATGCCCAGCGTCTCGCCGCGGCGCAGCGTGACGCTGACGTCGTTGACCGCATGCACGAACTGCCGCGGCGCCATGAAGTCGCGCTGGCGCACCGGGTAGCGCATGCTGAGGCCGCGCACGTCGAGCAGGGGTGTGTCGCCGGTGTTGCTCATGGCACGCTCGCCTCCATGGCCGCGGTGGCGGTGGCCGGCGTGCGGACCCAGCAGGCCGCGGCGTGGCCGGCGGCATCGGGTGCCAGCGGCGGCGGGGCGCTGCGGCAGGGGTCGGTCGCCAGGCCGCAGCGCGGCGCGAAGCGGCAGCCCGGCATCTGCACGCCGATGCCGGGCACGCTGCCCGGGATCTCGGACAGGCGCTGCACGCCGTGCGTCCAGCGTTCGCCCAGGCGGGGCACCGAGGCGAGCAGGCCTTCGGTGTAGGGATGGCGCGGCGTGGCGAACACGGTCGCCACGTCGCCGGTCTCGACGATGCGCCCGCCGTACATCACGGCCAGCCGGTCGGCGTACTGCGCGACGATGCCCATGTCGTGCGTGATCAGGATCACCGCCAGCTGCAGCTCGCGCCGCAGCCGGTCGATCAGGTTGAGTACCTGTGCCTGGATGGTCACGTCGAGCGCGGTGGTCGGTTCGTCGGCGATCAGCACCTCGGGCGTGTAGGCCAGCGCCATCGCGATCATCGCGCGCTGGCGCATGCCGCCGCTGATCTCGTGCGGGTAGCGCCGCATGATGCCGGCCGGATCGGGAATGCGCACCAGCTGCAGCAGCTCGCGCACCCGGCCCGCGGTGGCCTCGCCCTGGTCGCCGTGGGCGGCGAACACCTCGGCGATCTGGTCGCCGATGGTGTAGCAGGGGTTCAGCGCCGACAGCGGCTCCTGGAAGATCATCGAGATGCGCCGGCCGCGCACGCTGCGCAGCGTGGCGGTGTCGGCCTGCGCCAGATCAAGCCCGTCGAAGCGGATTTCGCCACCCGCCACCCGGCCCGCCTGCGCATCGATCAGCCGCAGCAGCGACAGCGCGGTCACGCTCTTGCCCGAGCCCGACTCCCCGACCAGCCCGAGGATCTCGCCGCGGTGCAGATGGAACGACACGTCGTCGACGGCACGCCGGGCCTGCGCACCGCGGCCGAACTCGGTGACGAGATGGCGCACGTCGAGGACGGGTGCTTGCTTGTCGCCGGCGCTCACGACGGATGTCCTTGCAGTCGGGGATCCAAGATGTCCCGAAGCGCATCGCCGAGCAGGTTGAACCCGATCAGCGTGATCGTCAGCACCAGCCCCGGAAACGTCGTCAGCCAGGGCGCACCGAGGATGTTGGTGCGGCCCTCGGCCAGCATGTTGCCCCACGACGGGTCGGGCGGCGTGACGCCGACGCCAAGGAACGACAGGCCGGCCTCGACCAGGATCGCGTTGGCCATGAACACCGTGCAGGTGACGATGATCTGCGCCATCGCGTTGGGCAGCAGGTGGCGCACGATGATCCTGAACGGCGTCTGCCCGCTGGCACGGGCCGCGTCCACGTAGTCGAGCTCGCGCAGCGCCATGGCCTCGGCCCGCACCACGCGCGCGAAACGCGGGATGAACAGCAGGCTGATGGTCAGGATCAGGTTCATCAGGCTGGCGCCCAGCGCCGCCACCAGGGCCAGCGCCAGCACCACGATCGGGAAACTCAGCAGCACGTCGACCGGCCGCATCAGCACCGCATCGACCCAGCCGCGGAAGAAGCCCGCCACCAGGCCGATGGCCGAGCCGACGAGGCAGCCGATGGCCACGCTGGCGAACCCGATCACCAGCGAGGGCCGGGCGCCCCAGACCAAACGCGACAGCACGTCGCGGCCGAAGAAGTCGGTGCCCAGCCAGTGGTCCGCGGAGGGCGGCAAGGTGCCGACGGCAGGGTCGATCGCCAGCGGGTCGTAAGGCGAGACCCACGGCGCCAGCAGCGCCATCAGCACCACGGCGGCGATCAGCACGGTGCCGGTCAGCGCCTTCGGGCTCTTCAGGATGCGGGAGAAGACGGACACGGTCAGACGCGGATGCGGGGGTTCAAGGCGCCGTAGAGCGCATCGGTGAGGAAATTGGTCAGGATGAAGAGCCCGGCGAACACCGCGACGGCGGCTTGCACCTGCGGGTAGTCGCGCTGCAGGATCGCGTCCCAGATCATCGTGCCGACGCCGGGCCGCGCGAACACCACCTCGACGATGACGGCGCCGCCCAGCAGCTGGCCCATCGTCAGGCCCAGCACCGTGATCACCGACAGCAGCGCGTTGCGCAGCGCGTGGCGCACGATGACCACCGGCTCCGACAGGCCCTTGGCGCGCGCGGTGCGCACATATTCGCGGCCCAGCACCTCGAGCATGCTGGAGCGTGTGAGGCGGGTCGTCAGGCCGAGGAAACCCGCCGCCAGCGTGACCGACGGCAGCACCAGGTAATGCAGCCGCGTGAGCCAGCCGCCGTCGTCGCCGCTGCCGAAGATCGGGAACCAGTCGAGCCAGTACGAGAACACCAGCAGCAGGATCAGGCCGAGCCAGAACTGCGGCATCGACATCAGCAGGAACACGGCGACCGAGACCGCGTAGTCGACCCAGCTGTCGCGCCGCACCGCGCTGACCACGCCGGCCGGAATGCTCAAGGCCACGATGAGCAGGATCGCGCCGCCGCACAGCGCCAGCGTGGACGGCAGGGCTTCGAGCACCCGCATCAGGGCCGAGGTCTTGGTGGTGATCGACAGCCCCCATTGCCCGGTGACGAAGTCGCGCAGGAACACGCCGTACTGCACCAGCAGCGACCGGTCGAGGCCGAGCTGGTGGCGCAGGCGGTCGAGGTCGGCTGCGGTGGCATCGGTGCCCAGCATCGCCTGTGCCGGGTCGCCGGGAATCATCCGCAGCAGCAGGAACAGGATGGTCACGGCACCCAGCAGCGTGGGCACGGCCTGCAGCAGGAAACGCAGCAGTACACGCACGCGGGTCGGGCTTTCCGGTCTACTTCTGGATGAAGGCGCGTTCGAGCACCGGCGCGTTCTCGGGCACGCGGTACTGCTCGATGCCCTTCACGTACTTCTGCGCGGCGTAGGTGTTGAGCTCCATCACCAGCGGGATGGCCGGGCTGTCGTCGGCGATGCGGCGCAGGGCCTCGGTGTAGACGGCGGCACGCTGCTTGTCGTCGAAGGTCACACGGGCCTTGTCGATCAGGTCGTCGGCGCCCGCATAGAACGCGCAGTTCGTGCCCTTGGGCGGGATGTTCGACGAGTGGTAGCTCGCATGCAGGTAGGCATCGGCCACCGGCGGGCGGAAGTGCGCGTTCCAGATCAGCTCGTGGTCGGCCTGCCCGAGTGCGCGGAACCAGGTCGGGCGGTCGATCATCTTCAGGTTCAGCGTGACGCCGACGGCCTTCAGCTGCGACTGGAACATGATGGCTTCGCGCTGGTAGCTGGTGGGCACGGTGAGCGTGCACACGAGGTTGCGCACGCCGGCATCGGCCAGCAGCTTCTTGGCGCGCTCGGGGTCGTAGGCGAATTTGGCCACGCTGTCGGTGTAGCCCTCGACGCCCGGCGGCATCACGGTGTCCATCACGCGGCCGCGCTGGCCGTAGACGGCCTGCACGATGGCCTTCTTGTCGATCGCGTGCTGGAACGCGTGGCGCACCTCCTTCTTGTCGAAGGGGGCCTTGCTCATGTTGAAGGTGATGAGGAACAGGCCGGTCGACACGTCGGCCACCATCAGCGTGGCCTTGGGGTCGCGCGCATAACGGTCGGTGATCTCGCGCTCGTTCACGTCCAGCAGTTCGAGCTGGCCGCGGTCGAACGCCAGCGCCGCCGTGCTGGCCTCGCGGATCACCTTGAACGCGATGCGGTCGAGCTTGGCCTTGTCGCCGAAGTAGTCGTCGTTGCGGCGCAGCACGACCTCCTGGTCGAGCACGGCCTTCTCGATCAGGAACGGGCCGGTGCCGATCAGCTTGCTGCTGAACTCGGCGCCCTGCGCCTTGGCGGCGGCCTCACTGACGATGAAACCGCCGCGGAAGGTGGCGACGGCGTGCGGGAACACCGCCGAAGGCGCCTTCAGACGAAAACGCACGGTGGCGTCGTCGACCACCTCGACGCTGGCCACGTCGCGGATCTGCCCGGCGTTGCGCGACTTGGTGTCGGGGTTGAGCAGGCGGTCCATCGAGAACTTGACGTCGCGCGCGGTGAAGGCGCCGAAGCCGCCGTGCCACTTCACGTCGCGGCGCAGCTTGAAGGTGTAGGTGCGCCCGCCGTCGCTGACCTCGAAGCCGGTGGCGAGGTCGGGCACCAGCTCGAACTTGGTGCCAGCGCTGTAGCGCATCAGCGCGTTGCTGATCAGGATCGAGACGCGGCCTTCGTCGCCGGCCGAGATCTGGTGCGCCGGGTCGAGCGAGTTCAGCGCGCCGCTCTGCACGCGCAGCAGTTGTTCGTCGGCCGCCAGGGCCTCGAACGCCGGCAGGCCGGTGAGTGCGGCCGCAGCCGAGCCCGCAGTGGCCTTGAGCACATTGCGGCGGTGGATGGTCGTCATGCGTTTGTCTCCTCTGTGAGGGGTGGACTGCACCGGCTTTTGCGCCTGGTTGCAGGAGTTCGCGAAGCCGGAGCCCGCAAGCACGGTCGCATTGTGACCGCTGCGCCGCGAAATTTGGTAAGTGTGATTACCAATTGCAGGTTAAGCAGGCGGACCCGCGTTGTCAAGGACCCGGTGGTCTGGCGGCGGTGCGGCGCAGCCGGGCGACCGGCTTGGCCACCAGGTCGTCGTCCATGCCCATCATGCGGCGCAGCAGCGCCATCAGGGTCTGCTGCTCCTGTGGCGACAGGCGGGTCAGCAGCGACTTCTGCGCCCTGCGAACGGCGCTCTGCATGTCGATCAGCAACGCCGTGCCTTCCTCGCTCAAGGACAGCGCCCGGGCACGCGCGTCGTGTTCGGACCGGTCGCGCTGCAGCAGCCCGCGGCCGGCGAGCCGCGCGACGATGTTGCCGGTGGTCACCTTGTCCAGCGCCACCAGGCCGGCCAGCGTGACCTGATCGATGCCGGGGTGCTTGAACAATGCCGTCATCACGACGTGCTGCGGCGCGGTGATGTTGTAGGGCGCCGCCTGGGTTTCGAAGGTCGCCACCGACAGCTGGTGGGCGCGGCGGATCAGATGGCCGGGTTTCTCTAGCAGGTCTGCGATGACGGCGGGTCTTGTTTTCATGCTTCTGGAGGATGCGCTCGGTGCGCGCGTGAGGCCATGGTCCAGATCAAGTGTGCCAGAACTGCACACACTTCTGAATGCCAATATTTACCTCCGTTGGAGCAGGACAACCCCTCTTGACAGCGACACGCCAGCCGGTTTCAATGAATATCATAGATATCTATGTAATAACTGCCATGCACCATCGCCGCCCCTTGATCGTCGCCATCGGCGGCACGGCACGCGCCGCATCGTCCACCGAACGCGCGCTGCGCCACGCGCTGGCCGCAATGGACGCCGACACGCTGCTGTTCTGCGGCCCCGATCTCGAACTGCCGCTGTACGCGCCGCACCAGCCGGCCCGCACGCCGACCGTCGACCGCCTGTTGCAGGCCCTGCGCCGGGCCGATGGCGTGCTGATCGCATCGCCCGGCTACCACGGCGGCATGTCGGGTGTGGTGAAGAACGCGCTCGACTACACCGAAGAACTGCGCACCGACGCGCGGCCCTACCTCAGCGGCAGGGCGGTCGGGCTGATCGCCACCGCCGCCGGCTGGCAGGCTGCGGTGGCGACGCTGGGCGCGATGCGCGACGTGGTGCACGCGCTGCGGGGCTGGCCCACGCCGCTGGGCGTCTGCATCGCCGGGACGGACCCGGCGTTCGCACCCGATGGCCGCTGCCTGTCGCCCCAGGCCGATCTGCAGTTGAAGACCATGGCCGGCGAGGTGATGGAGTTCGCGCGCATGCGCCAGCAGGTGGCGGCCATGGCGACGGTCGCGACGGTCACGGGCGAAGCAGAATGCACCGCATGAGCCCCATCTCGCGGATACGGCGCAGCGGTCCGACATGTCAGGAGGAGCAACGATGAGCGACAGGGATTTTTCAACGGTGCAGGTGCGGGGCACCGCACTGCAGCTGATGCGCCAGGGCGACGGCAGCACCGTGCTGTTCCTGCACGGGGCCGATGGCGCGGTGAATCTGGCGCCGGCACGCCAGGCCTTCGGTGCGGCGTACCGCACGCTGCTGCCGGTGCACCCGGGTTACGGCGGCAGTGCCTTGCCGGCCTGGCTCGACCACACGGCCGACCTGGCCAACTTCTATCTCGACGTCATCGCGCAGGAGCGGCTCGGACCGGTGCATCTGGTCGGCCACGACCTGGGCGGATGGATCGCTGCCGAGATCGCGGTGCGCAACAGCAGCGTGCTGGCCTCGCTGACGCTGGTGGCGGCCCAGGGCATCCACGTGGCCGGCGTGCCGACGGTCGACGTGTTCCTGCGCACCGACGAACAGCTGGCGAACGACACCTACCACGACCCCGCGCTCGCGGCCCGCCTGCTCGCCGCCGCGGCGGCGACCGACGAGACCGGGATCCGCGAGAAGGAAGTGACGGCGCGGCTGACCTGGTCGCCGCGCGGGCACGACCCGCATCTGGCGAAGTGGCTGCACCGCGTCACCGTGCCCACGCTGGTGGTGTGGGGGGCGGACGACCGGATCCTGCCGCCCGCCTACGGCGAAGCCTGGGCGCGCCAGGTGCCGGGTGCGCGCCTGGTGACCTTGCCCGACTGCGGCCACGCGCCGCACCTGGAACAGCCGCGTGCCTTTGCGGCCGCCTTCGACACCTTCGTCTCTTCGGCAAGGAGCGCCGCATGAAATTCTTCAACTTCCATCTGATGGCGTACCGCCACGCCGACCTGGCCGCGATCGAGCGCAACGGCTCGGCCTGGGTCACGTTCTCCAACAGCCATTACGACCCACAACTGGGCGCCGAGCTCTACCACGAGTACCTCGACCAGATGGAGTACGCCGACGAGCTGGGCTTCGACGGTGTCTGCCTGAACGAGCACCACCAGACCGCCTACGGCCTGATGCCCACGCCCGGGGTGCTGGCCGGCGCGCTGGCGCGCAGCGTGAAGCGCGCGAAGATCGCGATCCTGGGCCGCGCGCTGCCGCTGTTGGCCAACCCGTTGCAGATCGCCGAAGAGTTCGCGATGCTGGACAACCTGACGCGCGGCCGCTTCATCGCCGGCTTCGTGCGCGGCATCGGCGCCGAGTACCACGCGATGGGCATCAACCCGGCAGAGTCGCAGGCGCGTTTTGCCGAGGCGCACGATCTGATCATCCGCGCCTGGACCGACCCGGGCCCGTTCAGCCACGTCGGCAAGTACTACCAGTTCAACTACGTGAACCCCTGGCCGCGCCCCTACCAGACGCCGCATCCGCCGGTGTGGGTGCCATCGCAAGGCTCGAGCAGCACCATCGAATGGGCGGCCCGGCTGCGCTACACCTATTGCCAGACGCTGAGCCCGATCGAGGTGGTGGCCAAGTTCTTCAACATGTACCGCGAGCAGGCGCGCAAGAACGGCTACGAGGCCAGCAACGAGCAGCTGGCCTGGTCCAACTGCATCTACGTCGCCGAGACCGATGAGAAGGCCATCCGCCAGGCGCGCCCGCATCTGGAGGCACTGATGGGCACGCTGCTCAAGATGCCGATGGAGATGCTGCTGCCACCGGCCTACACCAACATCGAGGCGATGAAGCGCATCAAGGCCACGCGGGCCGGCGGCTTCAACAAGAAGCCGCAGACGATCGAAGACCTGATGAAGGCCGGCGTGGTCATCGTCGGCAGCCCGGCGACGGTGCGCGAGCGCCTGGCCGAGTTCGAATCGATCGCCGGTTTCGGCACCGTGCTGACCAAGACCCAGTTCGGTACCATGCCCGACACGATGACGCGCGACAACATGGCGGCCATCGCGCAAGAGGTGATCCCGCATTTCCGCACGGCGACGGCGTCGTCGGCTGGCAAGGGAGAGCACGCCCTGGCCTGAAGGCCCGCGCACTGTGATCGGAGCGAGACAGGATGAACATGGCCGGAATGAACATCTCCAGAAGAACGTGGACAGCCGCTGCAGTGGCGTCGATGGCCTGCTGGGCCACCGGCGCAAGGGCGCAGGCCTACCCCGACAAGCCGGTACGCCTGGCGTTGCCGTTTCCACCCGGTGGCTCGGCCGACACCATCGCCCGTCTGTTGGCCGACCAGCTGCGGGTGCGCACCGGCCAGCCTTTCCTGGTCGAGAACCGGCCGGGCGCGTCGGGCAACCTGGCGACCAGCTACGTCGCCAAGACGCCCAACGACGGCTACAGCCTGCTGATCGGCGTGACCGGCGCAATGGCGATCAACCCCAGCCTGTACCGCGACCTCGACTACGTGCCCGAGCGCGACTTCACCGCCATCTCGATGATCGCCCGCGCGCCGGTCGCGGTCGTCGCCAGCCCGGCATCGGGCGTCACCAGCGTGCGGCAACTGGTCGAGCTGGCGAAGGGCGCGCCGGGCAAGTACACCTACGCCACCAACGGCGTCGGCACCAGCCACCACCTGGCGGCCGAGCTGTTCAAGGGCGCTGCCAAGATCGACATCCGCAACGTGCCCTACAAGGGAACGCCCGGCGCATTGCAGGACATCGTCGGCGGCCGGGTCGACTTCGGCTTCATCGACCTTACGGCCTCGATCCCGCTGGTGACGGCAGGG
The DNA here is from genome assembly GCA_965279475.1 of Pseudorhodoferax sp. Classification (GTDB taxonomy): domain Bacteria; phylum Pseudomonadota; class Gammaproteobacteria; order Burkholderiales; family Burkholderiaceae_C; genus Pseudorhodoferax. The sequence goes on along the minus strand of CBDIIA010000003.1, from coordinate 2,389,558 downwards.
CGCATCAAGGGCCTGGCGACCACGGGCGCCACGCGCTCGGCCGCGCTGCCCGACGTGCCGACCATCGCCGAATCCGGCTATCCCGGCTTCGACGCGGTGACCTGGATCGCACTGTTCGGTCCGCGTGGCATGGCACCCGACGTGGTGCAGAAGCTCAACACCGAAGTCAATGCCGTCCTGGCCGACGAGGAGGTGCGCAAGAAGGGTGTGGCGCAGGGCCTCGACGTGGCCGGCAGCACCGCGCTGCGGCTCCAGCAGTTCCTGGCGGAAGAGAACGCCAAGTGGCGCAAGGTGGTGGCCGAGGCCGGGATCAAGCCTGAATAGCATCCCCTTGAAGCACCTGCTCGCGCAGCAGTTTCCATGGCGCATGGACTTGCGCGGCAAAAGGCCAGAACACCGCGGAACCGGCTCTGCCGGGCCGCAGGTGTTGCCCCCGGTAGGGGGTTGGCGGAGCGACACGCAGTGCGCGCAGACTGGGGGCGAGCTTCAGCCTATCGTTCGAGATTGCGCGTCATATGGGCGCAGGCCTGCAGGAACTGCTGGATCTGCGCATCACTCAGCCCGTCGACCGCACGCTCGTAGACAGCGTGCGCCGACTCGGTCATCAGATGCAGCATGGCATTGCCGTGCTCCGTGAGCGTGACCAGTTTCTTGCGGGCATCGTTTGCATCGGCACGGCGCACGATCAGGCCGCTCTTCTCCATGCGGGCGAGCGTCACGGCCATTGACGACTGCTCGATACCGCAGACGCGCGAGAGTTCGATCTGCGTCGATTCCTTCAGTTCGTTGAGACAGCGCAGTACCGGGAACTGGGCTGGCATCACGCCGTGGGCCGAGGTCTTCTTGGCCAGGTTCCACACGATGCGGCGCGACAGCGTGCCCACGACGAAACCCAGGCCCGGCGCGCGCACCTCGGCGTGGAGCGTGTCGCCGGTCTCGTCAGCGATCGATTCTGTTTTTTTCGCCATGGGAGTGATCGTACAGGCCTTGCGGTATGGTCGGACGCATGTCTTCCCCCACTATGACGAGCGCCGTCGGCGCCCATGTCTTGACGGCCCGCAGGCGCTGGGCCTCGCGCGCACTGTTCTTCTGCGCCGGCCTGCTGTTCGCCACCTGGGGCGTGCACATTCCCACCGTCAAGGACGTCTATGGCCTGGGCGTGGGCGCCATGGGCGCCTTGATCCTGGCCGCTGGCATCGGCTCGCTGATCGGCCTGACGCAGGCGGGCTGGTTGATCGGCCGGCATGGCGCACGCCGCGTCGCATGGTTCGGCGGCCTGGTGTCGGCCGTGACCATGGTGCTGCTGCTGCACATGCCCGGGGTCGCGGCGTTGTGGATCCTGCTGGCGGTCTACGGCGCGGCGTTCGGCCTGGTCGATGTGGCGATGAACGCCGATGCTTCTGAACTTGAGCAACTGGGCGGGCGCCCCTTGATGAGCGGCTTCCATGCGATGTTCAGCCTGGGCGGTGTGGCGGGCGCGGCGCTGGGCAGTGCGGTGCTGCAGGCCGAAGTGGCGCCGAACCTGCATCTCGCCGGTGTCGCTATGGCAGCGACCGCTGCCTTTGCCTGGAGCGCGCTGCAGATGCCGGTGCCGGTGCCGCAGGCCGGCGCCGCAACGCCGGGCGGCCACGGCGACCGCTTCGTGCTGCCGCGCGGCAGGCTTGCGCTGATCGGCGTGATGGCCGGGCTCGGCTTCATCGTCGAAGGCTCCGTCTACGACTGGAGCGTGCTGTTCCTGCAGACGGAGCGCGGTGCGCCGCAGCAGACGGCAGCCCTGGCCTACGCCAGCTTTTCGGCGGCGATGGCGCTCACGCGCTTCGGCGGCGACTGGCTGCGCGCCCGATGGTCACCGGTGGCGCTGCTGTGCGGCAGTGCCACGCTGGCCGGGCTGGCGCTGGCGATGGTGCTGCTCAGCGATTCGGTGGTGCTGGCACTGGCGGGCTTTGCCCTGGTCGGCGTCGGGCTGGCCAACGTGGTGCCGGTGCTGTTCAGCGCCGCCGCCCAGGTGCCGGGCCACAGCGCCGCGCACGGCATCTCGGCGGTCGCGTCGATCGGCTACTGCGGCTTCATGGTCGGCCCGTCGCTGATCGGCTTCGTCGCGCACCGCAGCTCGCTGACGGTGGCGCTGGGGCTGATGGTTGTCTGTGCCGCGGTGCTGGCGTTGGGGGCGCGGAGGGGGCTGGCGCCACCGGCGCGTTAGGACGCCGCCGCCCGCGCCTGCACCGACGACCGCCACGCCTCGGCCACCGCCACCCCCACGCCCGCCAGGCAGATCAGCCCGATCCCCAGCGCGGTGACCCGGTCGGGAAGTTGGCCGAAGGCCCACCAGCCGATGGCCACGGCGCTCAGGATCTGCAGGTAGCTGTAGGGCGCCAGCAGCGTCGCCGGCACGCGGCTGTAGGCGGCGGCCTGCAGGCCGTGGCCCACCATGCCGGTGATGCCGGTCGAGATCAGCAGCAGCCACTGGCCGACGGTCAGCTGCGGTACCGTCCAGAACCAGGGCAGGGCCAGGGTGAGGGCGGCCGTGCCGGCGAGGCCGCCGTAGAAATTGGTCGTCAGCGGATCGTCGTGCGCCACGCGCCGGGTCGAGATCTGGAAGAACGCGAAGGCGACGGCGGTGGCGATGCCCAGGGCGACGCCGGTCGGGTCGAGCCCGGTGCCCGGGCGCACCACCAGCAGCATGCCGGCAAAGCCGACCAGCACGCCCAGCCAGCGGTGCAGCCGGTGCGGCTCGTGCAGCAGCCAGGGCGCCAGCGCCATCAGGAACACCGGGGCCATGAAGTTCATCGCGGTGCTTTCCGCCAGCGGCACGCGCTTCAACACCGAGAAGAACAGGATCGTGGTCAGGATCATCAGCGCGCCCCGCAGCAACTGGCGCGACAGCGATCGGGTCTGGAACAGCGCCAGGCCGCGGCGCGGCAGCAGCACGGCCCCCATCAGCAACGTGTGCACGCCGTAGCGGACCCACGAGACCATCAGGATCGGGACGCCGGCCATCACCAGGTACTTGCCGGTCGCGTCGAGGGAAGAGAGGAGCCACAGGCCCGCGATGTGCAGCAGGATGCCGGTCTTGAACATTTCTACAGATGCTTTTTCGTATAAATGTCGAACTTAATATTCGTTTGATGTTCGACACAAAAGCCTTAGATTCTCGTCCTGTTTCACAACAAGAGAGCGGGACGGCACCCACAAGGCGCCCATCCCGACACAGCATGATCGAGTTGAGGGGGATCACCCAGACCTACCAGGGTGCGAGCGGGCCGGTCGAGGCCTTGCGGGGCATCGATCTGAAGGTGGCGGCCGGCGAGGTGTTCGGCATCATCGGGCGCAGCGGCGCCGGCAAGAGTTCATTGGTGCGCGTGGTCAATCTGCTGAACCGGCCCACCGCCGGCCAGGTGCTGGTGGACGGGCGCGAGTTGACGGCGCTCGACGACAACTCACTGCGCGTGGCGCGGCGCGACATCGGCATCATCTTCCAGCATTTCAACCTGCTGTCGTCGCGCAGCGTCTACGACAACGTGGCGCTGCCACTCGAGATTGCCGGCCTGCCGAAGGACGAGATCCGCAGCCGGGTCGAGCCGTTGCTGGACCTGGTGGGCCTGGCGGGCCTGCGTGACCGCTACCCGGCGCAGATCAGCGGCGGGCAGAAGCAGCGTGTGGGCATTGCGCGGGCGCTGGCCAACCTGCCCAAGGTGCTGTTGTCCGACGAGGCCACCTCGGCGCTGGACCCCGAGACCACGCGCTCCATCCTCGGCCTGCTGCGGCAGATCAACAAGGAGTTCGGCCTGACCATCGTGCTGATCACGCACCAGATGCAGGTGATCAAGCAGGTGGCCGACCGGGTGGCGGTGATCGATGCCGGCCGCATCGTCGAGCACGGCCCGGTGATCGACGTGTTCACGCAGCCGCAGCATGCGACGACCCGCAGCCTGATCGAAGAGATCGTGCCGCAGGAGCTGCCCGAGAGCGTGCTGGCGCGCATCCGCAGCCTGATGGGGGCGGGCGCGGCCGGCGAGGGGCAGCTGCTGCGCCTGGCCTTCGCCGGCAACGGTGCCGACCAGCCGCTGCTGTCCGACGTGATCCGCCGCTTCGGCCTCGACCTGTCGATCATGCACGGCCAGATCGACGAGGTGCAGGGCCAGCCCTTCGGCACGCTCGCGGTGTTCGCGCGCGGCGCCCGCGAACAGCTGCTCGCGGCCATCGCCCATCTGCGCGCCGCCGGCGTGCGGGTGCAGGAAGTTGCCACCGGGCTCGACATTGCCCATGGACCCCAGATCGCAGGAGCCGCCCATGTTCGGTGACATCTTCAGTACCTTCACCGGGCCGCTGCTCGATCTGTTTGCCAGCTCGCTGTGGGAGACCGCGGTGATGGTTGGCATCTCGGGTGTGGTCGGTGCGCTGCTGGGCATTCCGCTCGGCGTGTTCCTGCGGCTGACCGACCACGGCGGCGTGCTGGAGAACCCGGCCGCCAACCGCGTCGTCGGCGGCATCGTGAACGCCGTGCGCTCCACGCCCTTCATCATCCTGCTGGTCGCGATCATTCCGTTGACGCGCTTCATCACCGGCTCGTCGATCGGGACTGCCGCCGCCGTGGTGCCGCTGACGATCGCCGCCGCGCCCTTCGTCGCGCGGCTGGTCGAGACCTCGCTGCGCGAAGTCGACCATGGCTTGGTCGAGGCCGCACAGGCGATGGGCGCGAGCACCTCGCAGATCGTCTGGAAGGTACTGTTGCCCGAGGCGATGCCCGGCATCGTCGCCGGCCTGACCATCACCCTGGTGAGCTTGACCGGCTATTCGGCGATGGCCGGTGCGATCGGTGGCGGTGGCCTGGGCGACCTGGGCATCCGCTACGGCTACCAGCGCTTCCTGCCCGAGGTGATGGCCGCCGTGGTGCTGGTGCTGATCCTGTTCGTGCAGGCGGTGCAGAGTGCGGGCGACTGGCTCGTCCGGCGCCTGAGCCACCGCTGATCCGCCAACCCAAGGCGAGGCTTCGCCATTCCTTTTTTCTTTGTCGCTTTCCGGAGAACTCCATGCACAAACGCGTCCTCATCCAATCTCTCGCAGCCCTTGCCGTGGCCGCATCGCTGCCCGCGCTGGCACAAGACAAGCCGCTGAAGATCGGCGTCACCGGCGGCCCGCACGCCCAGATCTTCGAGCAGGTGAAGAAGATCGCCGAGCGCGACGGCCTGAAGATCCAGATCGTCGAGTTCAGCGACTACATCCAGCCCAATGCTGCGCTGGCGGCCGGTGACCTCGATGCCAACAGCTACCAGCACAAGCCCTTCCTCGACCAGCAGGTGAAGGACCGCGGCTACAAGATCGTGTCGGTCGGCTACACCGTCAACTTCCCGATCGGCCTGTATTCGAAGAAGGTGAAGAGCCTGAAGGACCTGAAGGAAGGCGCGCGTTTCGGCATCCCGAACGACCCGACCAACGGCGGCCGCGTGCTGCTGGTGCTGCAGGACCAGGGGCTGATCAAGCTGAAGGCCGACGCCGGTCTGAAGGCCACGCCGCTGGATGTGACCGAGAACCCGAAGAAGATCAAGTTCGTCGAACTCGAAGCGGCGCAGCTGCCGCGTTCGCTGGACGACCTCGACGCCTCGGCGATCAACACCAACTTTGCGCTGTCCGCCGGCCTGAATCCCGGCAAGGACGCCATTGCGCAGGAGAACGCGAAGTCGCCCTACGTCAATCTGATCGCCGTGCGCGAGCAGGACAAGGACAAGCCCTGGGTGGCGAAGCTGGTGAAGGCCTACCAGTCCGAAGAGATCCGCAAGTTCATCCAGACCGAGTTCAAGGGCTCGGTCCTCGCGGGGTTCTGACGGTTGACATCCCCCAGTCTGCGCGCACTGCGTGTCGCTCCGCCAAACGAGTCGCTGCCAGAGGCAGCGGCCCTTCGAGCCCGTCCAAGCCTGCGCAGGCAGGCTCGGAGCCGCGGGCCTCAGCCCTTTGCAAGGGGGCAACACCAGCGGCCGGGCAAAGCCCGTTCCGCGGTGTTCCCGGGCGGTGCAATCCTGGCGGTTGCCGAGGCCGTGGGGCTTAACGCAGGACTGTGATTCGCTTGCGCGCGATCAGGTCGAAGTCGATCTGCGCGCCCAGCCCCGGCCCGGTCGGGGCGTGCACGTAGCCTTCGGCATCGACCTCGATGTCCTGCACCAGGCCGTACTTCTGTGCGGCGTCGGGCAGCAGGATCTCGAACAGCTCGGTGTTGCGGATGGCCATGGTCACGTGCAGGTTGGCGACGTTGTTCAGCGAGTTGCCGCCATGGTGGATCTCGTAGTTCATCTTGAACGCCTCGGCCAGGTGGGCGGTCTTGAGCAGAGTGGTGATGCCGCCCTTGACCGCCACGTCGCCGCGCAGGAAGTCGGTGGCGCGCTGCAGGATCCAGGGCGCGTACTGTTCTAGGCCACCGGCCGGGTACTCGGTGGCCATGATCGGGATGTCGAGTTTTTCTTTCAGCTTGACGTAGCCGTACAGGTCCTGGTCGGTCAGCGGGTCTTCGTACCAGTGGAAGTCGAGCGCCTCGATGGCCCGGCCCACGCGCAGCGCGGTCTCGTACTGGTAGCCCCAGGTGGAGTCGAGCATCAGCTTGTAGTCGGCGCCCACGGCGCTGCGCACGGCCTCGCACACGCGGATGTCGTCGCGCCACACCTGGCGCGGGTGGATCTTGTAGGCATGCCAGCGGGCGGCCTGGAAGCGCAGCGCATCGTCGACGTATTCGGCAGCGTCGCCCAGCACGGCCGAGCTGGCGTACACCGGCACGCGGTCGCGGTAGGAGCCGATCAGCTGGTGGATCGGCAGGCCGGCGGCCTTGCCCGCGATGTCCCACAGCGCCACGTCGACCGCGCCGATCGCGCGGGCCGTGGTCGTGCGCCCGCGGCGCCATAGGGTTTCGTTCAGGCGCTCGCGGTCCAGCGGGTTCTGGCCCATGACGATGGGCTTCAGCGTGCGCAGCAGGCCCGGTGCATCGATGTCGCCGCCGTGCATGGCCGAGCCGAGGAAGGCGTGGCCGGTGATGCCCTGGTCGGTGTCGATGGCCAGCAGGCCCAGTGTGCTGGAGCCCGAGAAGCTGCCGCGGTGCGACCCGTAGCTGGTGGGCGGGATGTCGTCCCAGGCGAACAGGGTCAGGCTGAGGTCGGTGATTTTCATAAGCGCGTGTCTCGTTGTGGTGGTGGCGGGCTGGCGCCGATTCTCGTGCCTGTCGGGGCGGCCGAGCCGCGCTTGCCGCCGATTTTGGTAAGGTGTGCCGCTCTTCAACCCCGAAAGGACAACGCCATGGCACAACTCAAGATCGCGGTCATCGTCGGCAGCCTGCGCAAGGAATCGTTCAACAAGAAGCTGGCGCTCGGGCTGGCCAAACTGGCGCCCTCGGACGTCCTGTTCGAGCACGTGCGCATCGACGACCTGCCGCTCTACAACCAGGACGACGACGCGCAGCAGGCCGACACGGTCCAGCGGCTGAAGGCGCACATCCAGTCGGCGCATGGCGCGCTGTTCGTCACGCCCGAATACAACCGCTCGATTCCAGGTGTGCTGAAGAACGCGATCGACCACGCGTCGCGCCCCTACGGCAAGAGCGCTTTTGCGGGCAAGCCCGCAGGCGTGGTCGGGGTCTCGGTTGGGGCCATCGGCACCGCGCTGGCGCAGCAGCATCTGCGCAATGTGCTGGCGTACCTGGACATGCCCACGCTCGGGCAGCCCGAGGCTTTCGTGCAGGCCAAGGACGGGCTGTTTGACGCGAACGGCGACATCGGCGAGGCCAGCAGCGCTTTCCTCAAGGGCTGGGTCGACCGCTACGTGGCCTGGGTGCGCAAGCACACGGCCTGAACCACCTGCCCGCCTGCCACCTCCCGGCGGCCCGTCGCACTTCACTTGGGCGGGCGGTCCTGGGCCTTGGGCATCCAGGGCAGGGCGTTCAGCAGCGCATAGGCCGCCAGGCTCAGCACGATCGCGCCCAGCAACAGGTGCAGGTCGCCGCTCAGGCGCATCGCGGCCGTGCCGGCCACATAGATGACCACCAGCCGCGCGGCGCCGGCAAACAGCGTCCAGCCCATGCGCCGCGCGCCCTGCGCCGCGAAATACAGGCTCAGGCCCAGGCCGAACAGGCCGTAGGCCGGGCCCACCACCCGCAGATAGTCGACCCCAATGCGGATGGCCTCGGCATCCTGCGTGAACAGGCTGAGCCAGGCCTGCGGGAACAATGCCGCCGCCAGCCCCACGGTTTCAGTGGCGGCCGCCGCCAGCAGCGCGCCGGTCCACGCCACGGTGCGCGCCCGCGCCAGTTGCCCGGCGCCGGTGTTCATGCCCACCATCGCCACCATGCCGGCACCGAAGCCGAAGACGATCGGGATCTGCAGGTATTCGAGCCGGATGCCCAGGCCGAAGCCGGCCAGCGCGTGGCTGCCCAGCGGGCTGACCAGCGCCGTGGCCGTCAGCACCGAGATGTTCAGCGTGAGGTTGTTGACCAATGCCGGCCCGCCGACGCCCAGGATGTCGGCGAACAGCGCGCGCCGCAGCGGATGCCGAAAGCTCAGGCGCAACCCGCCGCTGCCGCGCAACAGGCTGGCCATCAGCACGCCGGCGCCGACCACGTAGTACACGACGAGCGCCAGGCCTGCGCCGGCAATGCCGAGCGCTGGCACCGGCCCCCAGCCGAAGATCAGCAGCGGCGACGCCACCAGCAGCAGCGCCACGCCGAAGCTCAGCACGAAGGCCGGCAGGGCCATGTTGCCGCTGCCGCGCAGCACGCTGGCCATGCCATTGGCCAGCCACAGGAAGGCCGCGCCATAGAAGATCGCGTTCGAGTAGGCCAGCGCGGCCTGCTGCACCGGGCCGCTGCCGCCCATCGCGCGGTACAGCATCGGCCCACCCAGCAAGCCGGCCACGGTGCAGGCCACGCCGAAGGCCACAGCGATCACCAGCGCGTGCAGGGCCAGCGCCTCGGCGCGGGCATGGTCGCCCGCGCCGATGGCCCGCGCGATCGACGACGAGATGCCGCCGCCGATGCCGCCGGCCGACATGGTCTGCATCAGCATCACCAGCGGGAACACCAGTGCGGCACCGGCGAGCGCATCGACGCCGAGCAGGCCGACGAAGTAGCTTTCGAGAAAGTTCGCCGCAGCCTGCGCGACCATGATCACGACGTTGGGCAGCGCCAGCGCCAGCAGGGTCGCGAGCACCGGCCCGTTCAGCAGGCGTGCCGAGCGCGCCTTGGCGGCAGCGGCGGCCTTTGCGCGGCCCGGGGGCAGGGCGGGCGGCGCGATCGTGGTGGTTGGTTGCACCGCGCTCATTGCGCATGCTCCGCAGCCGGCGTGTCGCGCAGCAGAAAGGCGCGCGCGCTGTGCAGGATGTCGTCCGAGATCGGGTCGCCGCGGGTGGCGCGCGACAGGATCAGCGCGCCGACCATCGTGGCCATCTCGACCAGCGCCTGTTGCTGTGCCGCTGCATCGGGCGGCGTGTCGGGCTCCGCCCCCGGCGCCAGCCCGGCCAGGCGCGCCGCCATGCTCTTGATGCCCGCCAGGTAGGCGCCGCGGACGGGTTTGTCCGCCGCCTCGCGCGCCACGTCGCCGGCCAGCGCCGCGGCGGCGCAGCTGTTGCCGGGCCGGTCGCGCGTAGCGGGCGCCAGGTAGTTCTCGACGTAGCTGCGGCGCATGGCGGCGGCATCGGGCAGGGCGGCGAAACGCTGGGCCCAGCGCTCCGACGATTGTGCGAAGGCCTTGCTGCAGGCCACGGCGGCCAGCCCGTCCTTCGAGGCGAAATGGCCGTAGAAGCCCCCGTGGGTCAGGCCTGCGGCGGCCATCAGGTCGGAGACACTGACGCCGTTCAGGCCCTTCTCGCGGAACAGGCGCGACGACACGTCTTCGATCGCGATGCGGTTCCTGTCGGTCTGCTGCTGGGATACGCGTGGCATGGGTCGGCTCCTGCAGATCGGGATCTGCTGCACAATAGATGACACGCATCATAATTGAAATAGATGATGCTTGTCATTTTTGGTGTCGAGGCGGCTGGAATGTTTTACAGGGAGTGATCAGCGATGCGGTTTCTTTTCGTGGGTGCCGGTGCACTGGGCGGGTATTTCGGCGGGCGGCTGCTGCAGGCCGGGCGCGACGTGACGTTCCTGCTGCGCGCGAAGCGGGCGGCACAGCTGCGTGAAACGGGCCTGGTGATCCGCAGCCCGCTCGGCGACGCGCAGTTGCCGATGCCCCGCCATGTGTCGGCGGAGACCATCGACGGCGCCTACGACGTGGTCGTGGTCGGCTGCAAGGCCTACGACCTGGCCGCCACGATGGAGTCGATCGCGCCGGCCATCGGCCCCGGCACCGCGATCCTGCCGCTGCTGAACGGCATGGCGCACCTGGACGTGCTGGGTGCGCGTTTCGGCGCCGAACGCGTGCTGGGCGGGCTGTGCATGATCTCGGCCGTGCTCGATCCGCAGGGCCGGGTGCTGCACCTGAACGATTCGCACCGGCTGGCGTTCGGCGAACGTGATGGCACGCGTTCGGCGCGGATCGACGGCATCGCCGACGCTTTCCAGGGCGCGAACTTCGATGGCGCGGCCAGCACGACGATCGAGCAGGAGATGTGGGAGAAGTGGAGCTTCATCGCGTCGGCCGCCGGCATGACCAGCCTGATGCGTTCCACCGTCGGCGACATCGTGGCGGGCGGCGGTGCCGAGATTGCACTCGCGCTGATCGACGAATGCGCGGCCATTGCGGCGCACAACGGCCATGCGCTGCGGCCGATGGCGCTCGAGCGTGCTCGCGCGGCGCTGACGGCGCCGGGCTCGCCGATCAGTGCATCGATGTTCAAGGACATCGAGCGTGGTGGCGCGATCGAGGCCGACCAGATCGTTGGCGACCTGCTGGCGCGCGCCGCGCCGGCCAAAGGGGGAACGCCATCGGTGCTGCGCATCGTGGCGGCCCATCTGAAGACCTACGAGGCGCGCCGCGCCCGCGAAGCCAGCGTCGGCTGAGCCTGTTCACTCCCTGCGCTCGGCGGGTGACGCCGGGCGGCGGCGCGCAAGTCAGGCGGCGACCGGTTCCGGCGCCGCAGCCGACGCGGAGGTCAGCGTGCGGATCTCGGTCTCGGCGCGCTGGATCGCGTCGGTCTTCTGCTGCGGGCCGTAAGCCATCCCCTCGGCGCGGACGAAGCGGATGTCCGTGACGCCGAAGAAGCCGAACACTGTCTGCAGGTAGGTTTCCTGGTGGTCCATCGTGCGGGCGGCGTCGCTGCCCGAATAGATGCCACCGCGGCCTGACACGATCAGCACGGTCTTGCCGCCGGCCAGGCCTTCCGGGCCCTTCTCGCTGTACTTGAAGGTGCGGCCGGGTTGCGCCAGCCGGTCGATCCACGCCTTCAACTGGCTCGGGATCGAGAAGTTGTACATCGGTGCGCCGATCACCACCACATCGGCCGCCAGGAACTGGCTGACGATCTTTTCGGACGCGAGGTTCTCGCGGCGCTGCGCATCGCTGAGTTTCGCGTCCTCGAAGCCGAGCTTGAAACCCAGCGCATCGAACGACAGGTGGGCCGGGGCGTCGGTCGCCAGGTCCAGATGTTCGACCACGGTGCCGGGGTGGCTGGCGCGCCATTCGGCAACGGTGCGGGCGGTGAGCTGGCGCGTGACGGAGTTGTCGCCGAGCACGCTGGAGTCGATGTGGAGCAGTTTCATGGCAGGCCTTTCAAGAGTGGGCCACGGTGCGTGGCGGGTGTATTGATTATTGGGATGCACCTACAGCACGATAAGACGGCAAAATCACGCCAGATTGTCCTGCTGATAGGACGGTGAACGCCTAAGGAGCCGCCATGCAAGACCTGAACGACATGCTGTATTTCGCCGAGGTGGTCGAGCGCGGCGGGTTTGCCGCGGCCGGCCGCGCGCTGGGCCTGCCCAAGTCACGGCTGTCGCGCCGGCTGGCGGAACTGGAGGAACGGCTGGGCGTGCGCCTGCTGCACCGGACCACGCGCAAGCTGTCACTGACCGAGGTGGGCGAGCTCTACCTGCGCCACTGTGTCGCGATGCGCAGCGAAGCCAGCGCCGCCGACGAGGCCGTGATGCGCCTGAGCGCCGAGCCCCGCGGCACCGTGCGCGTGACTTGCCCGGTGACGCTGGCGCAGAGCGTGGTCGGCGACATGGTGCCGCTCTTCCTGCGCGACCATCCGCAGGTGCGCATCGAGATGGAGGTGACGAACCGCGTGGTCGACCTGGTGGAGGAGGGCGTGGACGTGGCGCTGCGTGTGCGGCTGACGCTGGAAGACAGCGGCAGCCTGGTCGTCAAGCGCCTCGGCCTGTCGCGCGCACTGCTGGTCACCAGCCCGGCGCAGCTGGAACGGCAGGGCACACCGTTGCAGCCTGCGGATCTGCAGCACTTCGACACGGTGGCCATGTCGGCGGTCGACGGGCGCGCCAGCTACACGCTGACGGGCCCCGACGGCGTCGAGTTCGTATGGCAGCACCAGCCACGCTACGTGGCCGACGACATGGAGACCCTGAAGCGCGCCGTGCTGCAGGGCATCGGCGCGACCTACCTGCCTGACTACATGTGCAGCGCCGAGCTGACCGACGGACGACTGGCGCTGGTCATGCCCGGCTGGGGCCCGACGCGCGGCATCGTGCACGCCGTGTTCCCGTCGCGCAGGGGCCTGGTGCCTGCGGTACGCAGTTTCCTGGACTACCTGGGTGCAACGCCCATTTCCTGAGCTTTACAGAATTTCACGTCATGCCGGTACGCGCATGCCGCGCTCGGCCGTTATGCAGGGGTAGTTCAATTCTTGGAGCGAATCAAATGAGAACTCTGCTGGTTGCAGCGGCCGTATTGGCCGCCTCGGTGTTGGGTGGATGCGCGATCGTGCCGGCCGGAGGCTACTATGGCGGCGGCCCGGGCTACTACAGCGGTGGTGCAGTCGTCGCGCCGGCCGTGGTGGTGGCGCCGCCGGTGGTCGTGGGGCCCCGGCCCTACTACGGCCGCGGCTGGTACGGTGGTGGCTACCGCCGCGGGTATTGAGGCTGGGCTGCTTATGACTTATTTCAACTAAACAAACAAGAAATCAGTTGTTTGAGTTTTAAGCGGGTCTTCGGACAATGCGCTGATTGCCATTGCCGGAGTCCACCTTGATTGTTCCTTCCGACGCGGATCGTGCTCTGCGTCTCTCGTCTTCACATTGCCCTGCGTTGCGCTAGGCCGGCAGGCGCCATGCGGATCGTCATCGTGCCGGGCTGGCGCAATTCAGGCGCAGGCCATTGGCAGACCCTCTGGTCCGAGGGCCTGGTCGGCGCCGAGCGCGTGGAGCAGGACGACTGGGTCGCGCCGACCCGCCAGGCCTGGGTCCAGGCCATCACCCGTACCCTGCAGGCATCGCCCGAACCCGCGGTGCTGGTCGCCCACAGCCTGGGCTGCATCGCCGTGAGCCATCTAGAGGCCGATGTGCTGGCCCAGGTGTGTGGTGCCTTGCTGGTGGCGCCGGCCGACCCGGAACGCCGGGCGGTGCTGAACGACTTCGCCCCCGTACCCTACCAACCTTTGCCTTACCGCAGCGTGCTGGTGGCCAGCAGCAACGACCCGTTCTGCCCGATCCGCCTCGCAGGGGCCTATGCCCGCGCCTGGGGCAGCGAGTTCGTGCGCCTGCAGAACGCTGGCCACATCAACGTCGAGTCCGGCTTCGGCGAATGGCCGCTCGGCCTGGCATTGCTGCAGTCGCTCACGGGCAAGCAGCCCCTTCCCATTTCTTCTTCTCCCTCGTCCCTGGAAACCGCATGAAGCTGACCCTCACATTCAAGACCTTGTTCGGCGTAGCCCTGCTCGCGGCCGCCCATCTGGCCTCGGCGCAGAACATCCTGCTGAACGCGTCCTACGACGTGGCGCGCGAGTTCTACAAGGACTACAACACGCTGTTCGCCGCGCACTGGAAGAAGCAGACCGGCAAGGACGTGGTGCTGAACCAGTCGCACGGCGGCTCCAGCGCACAGAGCCGCAAGGTGGCCGACGGGCTCGAGGCCGACGTGGTCACGATGAACCAGTCGACCGACGTCGACTACCTGGCCGACAAGGGCCTGGTCGCCGCCGACTGGAACAAGAGGTTTCCGAACAGCGCATCGCCCACCACGTCGACGATGCTGTTCCTCACACGCAACGGCAACCCGAAGAACATCAAGGACTGGGACGACCTGATCAAGTCCGGCGTGCAGGTGGTGATGGTCAACCCCAAGACCGGCGGCAACGGCCGCTACGCCTACATGGGCGCCTGGGGCTACGTGCGGAAGAAGGGTGGTACCGAGGCGCAGGCGGCCGAGTTCGTCGGCAAGCTGCTGAAGAACGTGCCGGTGCTCGACACCGGCGGCCGCGGCGCGACCACGACCTTTCTGCAGCGCGGTATCGGCGACGTGCTGGTGACCTTCGAATCCGAGGTGGTGTCGATCAACAAGGAGTTCGGCGAAGGCAAGGTCGATGCGGTCTACCCGTCGGTGAGCGTGCTGGCCGAGAACCCGGTGGCGGTGGTCGACACCGTGGCCAAGAGGAAGGGCACCGAGGCGCTGGCCAAGGCTTACCTCGACTACCTGTATTCCGACGAGGCACAGGACCTGGCAGCCAGGCATGCGCTGCGCCCGCGCTCGCCCGCCGTGCTGAAGAAGTACGCCAGCACCTTCAAGCCGATCCAGATCTTCACGGTCGATGAGCTGTTCGGTGGCCTGCGCAACGCGCAGAAGGTGCATTTCAACGACGGCGGCCAGTTCGACAAGATCTACGCCGGCGTCGTCAAGTGAGCGCTGTGGCCCTGTCGCTGCCGGCCTCCGGCGGTGTGCAAAGAGCCCGAGAGCGCAGCGTGCTGCCGGGCTTCAACATCACGCTGGGCTACAGCCTGCTGTATTTGAGCCTGATCGTGCTGATCCCGTTGTCGGCGCTGGTCTTCAAGACCTCGACGATGACCTGGGACCACTTCTGGAACTCGGTGGCCTCGCCGCGGGTGCTGGCCTCGTACCGGCTGACCTTCGGCGCCTCGCTGCTGGCGGCGCTGGTCAACACCTTCTTCGGCGTGGTCATCGCCTGGGTGCTGGTGCGTTACGACTTCGCCGGCCGCAAGCTGGTCGATGCCGTGGTCGACCTGCCGTTCGCGCTGCCCACCGCCGTGGCCGGCATCGCGCTGGCCGCGCTGTACGCGCCGAACGGCTGGCTCGGCCAGTGGTTCGCGCCGCTGGGCATCAAGATCGCATTCACGCCGATCGGTGTGGTGATCGCGCTGATCTTCATCGGCCTGCCGTTCGTCGTGCGCACGGTTCAGCCGGTACTGGAAGACGTGGAGCGCGAGCTCGAAGAAGCCGCGATGTCGCTCGGCGCCAACCGCTGGCAGATCTTCCGCCACGTGGTGCTGCCGACCATCCTGCCGGCGCTGCTGACCGGCTTCACGCTGGCCTTCGCCCGCGCCATCGGCGAGTACGGCTCGGTGATCTTCATTGCGGGCAACATGCCGATGGTGTCGGAGATCACGCCGCTCCTGATCATCACCAAGCTCGAGCAGTACGACTACACCGGCGCCACCGCGATCGCGGTGACGATGCTGCTGTTCTCGTTTGCATTGCTGCTGACGATCAACGGGCTGCAGGCCTGGCAGCGCGGGCGTTCGGGAGGCCCGGGATGAGCGCGCGCCGGGCCGCCCCAAGCAAGCTCGCACCGCAGCCCGCAAGGGCGGAGGGCCTCCAATGAGCGCGGGTTCCACTTCTGCGGCGCTGCGCGAGCCGCGCTGGGTGCGCTGGACGCTGATGGGCCTTGCCTTCGGCTTCATCGGCCTGTTCCTGATCCTTCCGCTGGCCAGTGTCTTCGTCGAGGCGCTGCGCAAGGGGCTGGCCGTGTACTGGCAGTCGCTGTCCGATCCCGATGCCGTGTCGGCGATCCAGCTCACGCTGATCGCCGCCGCGATCTCGGTTCCGCTGAACCTGGTGTTCGGCGTGGCCGCGGCCTGGGCCATCGCCAAGTTCGAGTTTCGCGGCAAGCAGTTGCTGATCACGCTGATCGACCTGCCGTTCTCGGTGTCGCCGGTCGTGGCCGGGTTGATGTACGTGCTGGTGTTCGGCCTGCAGGGCTGGTTCGGGCCGTGGCTGCAGGCGCACGACCTGAAGGTGATCTTCGCGCTGCCGGCAATCGTGCTGGCCACCGTGTTCGTGACCTTTCCGTTCGTCGCACGCGAGCTGATTCCGCTGATGCAGTCGCAAGGCACCGATGAAGAGCAGGCCGCGCTGGTGCTGGGTGCATCGGGCTGGCAGACCTTCTGGCACGTGACCCTGCCCAACATCAAGTGGGGCCTCATCTACGGCGTGATCCTGTGCAATGCGAGGGCCATGGGCGAGTTCGGCGCGGTGTCGGTGGTGTCGGGCCACATCCGCGGGCAGACCAACACCATTCCGCTGCACGTGGAGATTCTCTACAACGAATACCAGTTCGCTGCCTCGTTCGCCGTGGCCTCGCTGCTGGCGCTGCTGGCACTGGCGACGCTGGCGGTCAAGCAGTTCGTCGAATGGCGCCATGCCCGCGAACGGGCGGCGGACAGCCTGCCGCCAGAGCAGCCGGTCGTGCCTGCCGCCACCCGCACCGTGCCGCCGCTGTCTGCGGCATCGGCTGCCTGAACCCCTCCAGAGGAACGATCCCATGGGCATCGCCATTCGCAACATCGCCAAGAATTTTGGCAACTTCCAGGCGCTCAAGGGCGTCGATCTCGACGTCGAACCGGGCGAACTGGTGGCCTTGCTCGGCCCGTCGGGCTGCGGCAAGACCACGCTGCTGCGCATCATCGCGGGGCTGGAGACGGCCGACCGCGGCAACATCCTGTTCTCGGGCGAGGACGCGACGGACCTGCATGTGCGCGACCGCAATGTCGGTTTCGTGTTCCAGCACTACGCGCTGTTCCGCCACATGACGGTGTTCGACAACGTCGCGTTCGGGCTCAAGATGAAGCCGCGCGCGGTGCGGCCGTCGGACGCTCAGATCGCCGAGAAGGTCCATGCGCTGCTGAACCTGGTGCAGCTGGACTGGCTGGCCGACCGCTATCCGGCGCAGCTGTCGGGCGGCCAGCGCCAGCGCATCGCACTGGCGCGCGCGCTGGCGGTCGAGCCGCGCGTGCTGCTGCTCGACGAGCCCTTCGGCGCGCTCGACGCCAAGGTGCGCAAGGAACTGCGGCGCTGGCTGCGCCGCCTGCACGACGACCTGCATGTGACCAGCATCTTCGTCACGCACGACCAGGAAGAGGCGCTGGAGGTGGCCGACCGCGTGGTGGTGATGAACCAGGGCCTGATCGAGCAGATCGGCTCGCCGCAGGAGGTCTGGGACCATCCGGCCAGCCCGTTCGTCTATGGCTTTCTCGGCGACGTGAATCTGTTCCATGGCCGGGCGCACGAAGGACGTTTGCATGTCGATGGCCTGAGCATCGACGCGCCCGAACATCTGGAGGCGCAGGACGCCAAGGCCTTCGCCTATGTGCGGCCGCACGATCTCGACGTGGAGCGTTATTCGCCCGGGGCGAGCGGGATCGTCGTGCAGCTGAGCCGTGCCATCGTCGTGGGCCCGATCGCGCGCCTGGAGCTTTTGCCGGTGGACGGCAAGCCCGGGGAACTTAATGGCAAAGACCACCACAAACCGACGGACAATTCGTCACCCGACACCTTGATCGAGGCGCAGATTTCCGCGCAGCGTTTCAGGGAGCTGGGTTTCCGGGAAGGCGAGACGCTGGTGGTGACGCCGCGGCACGCCAAGGTGTTTGTGGAGAGCGCCGCCTGACAACCCACCGGCCCTGAGCTGGCGCGGGTGCACCGGCGCCATACCAAGAGGGTGGGAACGTTGTTGAGAATGCTGTTGGATGCACCGCGTCGGGTGCTGCTGCTGACGAGTCTGGTGTGCATCGCCTTGCTGGCCTATGGCCTGTATCTGCAGCACGTGGTGGGCCTCGAACCTTGTCCGATGTGCATCGTGCAGCGTTATGCGCTGGTGCTGGTCGCCATCGTCGCCGCGCTAACCAGCGCGTCCAGCCGCCGCGGTGTGCTGGTGTCCGGCGCCTTGGTGGCGCTGGCCTTGGCAGGCTTCGGCGCCTTCGTGGCGGCGCGGCAGAGCTGGCTGCAGTGGTATCCACCCGAAGTCGCGTCGTGCGGCCGTGACTTCTACGGAATGATCGAGACCTTTCCGCTGAAACGGGCGATCCCGATGATCTTTCGCGGCGGCGGCGACTGTACACAGGTCGATTGGACGTTTCTCGGTGGCTCGATCGCGAACTGGTCGTTCCTGTGCTTCGTGGCCATCATCCTCGTGATGGGCGCGCTGATCCTGCGCCGCTTCTCGAAGCGCTGAGGTCCCTGTGGCGGGGGCGGCCACAGCGTCGCGAGGCGTGCCGCACGGTTTGTCACTGTGCGGTAAAGAAAGCCACCAGATGTCAGTGCACTGTCGGCCTTCGCCTACACGCTCTCGTCCAGGAGGCTGACCCGTTGGATGGACTGCCAGGCGCTACTGTCTGCGCTTGGGCTGTTCTACCAACGAGGGAGTGTTTTCATGCCGACCGCTACAGCGCTGCACGCCGTGCATTCAATACCCGGCGAGACGATCGTGTCGCCGGGGGTGACCCGGCTGCAATTGCAGGAGTCCGCCCGGTATGCCGTGCTGCGTCGCCTGGGTTCGGCGCTGCGGCACCAGATCGCGGGTTCGTTGCAGCCCGTCAGCATGATCGCGTCGATGGTGGAGCGCAGGGTGCAGGCGGAGGCACCCGACCTTGCGTCGCTGCGCAAGAACTGCGCGGAGATGAGCAACCTGTCCCGCTCCGCCAGCAGCGAATGCGTGGCGCTGATGGGCTGGCTGGCGCCGCCGACCGAGGAGGCCGTGGCATTGGAGGCTGCGGTCGAAGACTGTCTGCATCTGCTGGCCACGGAGTTTTCGTTTCGTGGCTTCACCATTGTCAATGCAGTTGGATCAAGTGATGTGCTGGTGTCGCGGACAGCATTGCGCACGCTGTTGCCGGCCATGCTGATGGCCTTGTCCGACGCGGCGGGTGAGCCGGCTCAGCTGCAGCTGTCGGCTGCCGCGTCCGGTGGTTTCGTCACGCTGTCGGTCGCAGTCAGCGCGATAGAGGGCGAAGACGCCCCGGGCAAGGCCAAATCCTACCGAACCGTGGTGTGGGACGAGGTTGCGGTTCTGGCGGAGGCGGAGGCCGTGGCGGCCAAGCGCACGGCGAACGGTGCACAACTGACGTTCCAGGCCAAGGAGCCGGCGCCGCGTGTCGGTGCTGCTGAGGTGCGCTGGGGCTGATTCAAGGCCCGGATTCAGGGCTCGCCGCCAACCTAGTTTCCGGGCCCGGCTATGCCCAGCGAAGGCCCCTCGGGGCCTGATGCAGGTGGATCAATCGATCAGCTTGTTCTTCAGCGCGTAGTACGTCAGATCGCTGTTCGAGCTGAGGTTCAGCTTCTCCATCAACCGCGTGCGGTAGGTACTGACCGTCTTGACGCTCAACGACAGGGTCTTGGCGATGTCGCCCGCGGTTTCACCTTTGGCCAGCTTCAGGAACACCTGGAACTCGCGTTCCGACAGCTGTTCGTGCGGGGCCTCGTCGCCCTTGCGGTTGATCTGCTGCGCCAGCAGCTCGGCCACGGCGGGCGTGATGTAGCGACGGCCCATCGCGACCGTGCGGATCGCGTTGACGATCTCCATCGGGTCGCATTCCTTGTTGAGGTAGCCGCTCGCGCCCTGACGGATCAGGTTCATCGCATAGTGTTCTTCGGGATAGCCGCTGAGGATCAGGATGCCCAGGTCAGGCGCCTTCGCGCGGATCATCGCCAGCACGTCGATGCCAGTCTGGCCGGGCATCGACAGGTCCATCAGCAGCACGTCCATCTCGGTATTGCGCACCAGGTCGATGGCCTCGCGGCCACTGGCGGCTTCACCGACCACACGAAGGTCGACGTGGTCGGAAAAAAACTGCCGAAGGCCGGAGCGCACGATGGCGTGGTCGTCCACAATTCCAATTTTGATCATCTGGCTTTCCTGACAGTACGGTGTTGTTGTGATGCAGCACATTTGTACTGGCGAGGCCATATTCCGTCTGTAGGACAGAAGCGTAACCTTCGTAACGGCAAGAGGGGCTGCGGGGCTTTGATGATGCCACGCGGGCCCGTTGAGTCGCCTCATTCGGCTCCCGTTTCCACCTCTCCATTGTTCACGCGCATGACCCAAGAAACGCCGCTCGTGCCGCTCGCGGCAGGACTGTTCCAGGACGATGCCGGCACTGCGCGCTGCGCCTGGTGCGCCGCCACGCCGCTCTACCGCCACTACCACGATACCGAATGGGGCTTTCCCGTTGCCGACGACACACGGCTGTTCGAGAAGATCTGCCTCGAAGGTTTCCAGTCGGGCCTGAGCTGGCTCACGATCCTCAACAAGCGCGAGGCGTTCCGCGCGGCCTTTGCCGGCTTCGACCCCGTGCGCGTGGCCGCGTTCGATGACCATGACATCGAGCGCCTGCTGGCCGACGTCGGCATCGTGCGGCACCGCGGCAAGATCGTCTCGACGATCCACAACGCCCGGCGCATGCTCGAGCTGCAGCGCGAATGCGGCTCGCTGGCGGCCTTCGTGTGGCGGCTGGAGCCGGCCGCGGCCGAGCGGCCCGCGCTGGTCACGCATGAGGTGTTGCGCGGCATGACGACGTCGCCCGCATCGATCGCCTTGTCGCGCGACCTGAAGCGGCGCGGCTGGACCTTCGTCGGCCCGACCACGATGTACGCTTTCCTGCAGTCGATGGGCGTGGTCAATGACCACGTGCATGGCTGTGCCGCCCGGGCCGCTGCGCAGGCGGCCCGCGAGGCTTTCGTTTCCCCCGCGTGATCCACACGCATTTTGTTGACCAGAGGACTCCATGCGCATCGAACTTGAATACGACCGTACCCACAAGATTGCCCAGACCGTCCACATCGGCCCGCACAGCCTGGTGGCCGATGTCGACGTGGCGGGCGGCGGGGACAGCGCCGGCCCGAGCCCGCACGCGCTGTACGACGCAGCCCTCGGTGCCTGCAAGGCGCTCACGCTGATGTGGTATGCCCGGCGCAAGGGCATACCGGTCGACGACGTGCGCGTGGCGGTCGACCGCGACGATTCGCAGGAACGCGCCGGCGTCTACAAACTCAAGGCCGCGCTGCAGGTCTCCGGCGACCTCACCGATGCCCAGTTGCGCGAACTGACCACTGTGGCCGAGAAATGCCCCGTGCACAAGCTGATGACCGCAGTGACGACCGAGATCACCACCAGCGTAGAACGCGCCGCCTGAGCGGCGGCGCGAGGGGGTAGGGGTGATGTGGAACCGGAGGCGCGAGGCCTCTGGCGGGGGGTGTTGGCGACGGCGCCGACACGAGACTGCCGATCTGTCTGGTGAGGTGGCCGCTCACCGCCGTCGGGATCGAATGTAAAGAGAGGTATCCGGCTGCGCAAGCCGTCCGCCCCGCTGAACTTGGCTGCACCGTGAATTTGTTCAGCTTATGGCGTGATTGCGGTCGGCCGGGCGCTCATTTTCTGAGCGAGCGGCGCGGCGTGACCGGATAGGCCGGGTCCGAATATCCCGGTGTCGACGGGTGTCCCGGCCGCACCAGCGTATTGACCAGTTGCTCGTCTTCGTCGGTGATCGCGTAGTCGACCGCGGGGAAGTAGTCTTTCCACTGCGCCAGCGTGCGCGGTCCGGCAATCACCGCGCTGACGCTGCTGGCACCCAGTACCCAGGCGGTGGCGAACTGCGCGAGGCTCAGGCCCCTGGCCTCGGCGTACACCTTCAGTTGTTGGGCGATGACCAGCGATTCTTCGCGGAACTCCGTCTCCATCACACGCTTGTCGCCGCGGCCGACCCGGCTGTCGGCTGCCGGGGCGACGCCGGGCGCGTATTTGCCGCTGAGCACGCCGCGGGCGATCGGGCTGTACGGCACCACGCCGAGGCCGTAGCGCTGGCAGGCGGGCAGGATCTCGACCTCGGGCAGGCGGTTCAGCAGGTTGTAGTAGGGCTGGCAGACCGCAGGCCCCGGCATGCCGAGTTGCTCGGCCATGCGCACGGCCTCCGCGATGCGCCAGCCGCGAAAGTTCGACAGGCCCCAGTAGCGCATCTTTCCCGCGCGCAACAGCGTGTCGATGGCGCGCAACGGCTCTTCGAGATCCATGCCCTCGAAATCGCGGTGCAGGTAGTACAGGTCGATGTGGTCCGTCTGCAGGCGGCGCAGGCTGTGCTCCACCTCCTGCAGCACCCACCAGCGCGAATAGTGGCTGTGGTTGGGCGTGTCTTCCATCTTGTTGCCGATCTTCGTCGCCAGCACCCACTGGTGGCGCGCGGGCTTGAGCAGGCTGCCGAGCATCTCTTCGGATGCACCCCTGGTGTAGACGTCGGCCGTATCGATGAAATTGACGCCGTTGTCCTGCGCGTGCGCGACGATGTCGGCCGCGGCGTCGACCGGGGTCTGGTCGCCGAACATCATCGTGCCCAGGCACAGTGCGGACACCTGGAGTTGGCTCTTGCCGAGGTTGCGGTACAGCATGGATTTGGCTTGGTTGTGAAGCGGACCGAGATCGTAAGCGGTTCCTTTCAAGGTCGCTTTCGGCGTCATGGTCCGGCCACGTTTCTTTACGCCGGATTTACCCCTGGCGCGTGCATTCCGAAAGCCGCAGGCAGATAATTCCAGCATCACCAAACCAAGGGTGCGTACCATGAAAAAGCCATTCGTCATTTCCGTTCTTGCCCTGTCGTGCGCCGTGTGCGGCGCGCAGGAAGTCGGGCGCGTGCTGTCGTCCACGCCTGTCATGCAGCAGGTGGGTGTGCCGCGACAGGTGTGCACCAACGAGCAGGTGGCGGTGCAGCCGGCCAAGTCGGGTGCCGGCGTGGCGATGGGCGCGATTGCGGGTGGCGCAGTGGGCAATGCCGTGGGCAGTGGCGGTGGGCGTGCACTGGCCACCTTCATCGGCCTGGTGGGCGGTGCCTTGCTCGGCGACCGCATCGAGGGGGCTCCGCCGGCACAGGTGCAGCATGTGCAGAACTGCAATACGCAGACCTTCCTCGAGAACCGCGTCGTGGCTTACAACGTGCTGTACGAGTATGCCGGCAAGCAGTACACGGTGCAGATGCCCAACGACCCGGGTCCGACGATCCGTGTGCAGGTGACGCCGGTGGGTTCGTACGACCGCGGTGCGCCCGGTTACAGCGGGCGCACCAGCTACGCGCCCCCGGTCCAGGCCCCAGTCACGATGACGACCTACCGTCAGCCACAGTTCGACATGTCCATGCCGCAGGTGGCGCCAGCGCCTGCAGCGCCGTTGGTGGGCGGCGAGGTCAATACCGGTCTTTGATCGGCGCGCGGCGCCAACACGAAAGGCCCGAGCCGCAAATGCGGAACGGGCCTGATGGTCTGGTCATGAAACCCGTCACCGTGATGGCGGGCTTGGTGGGCGGGTGATCCAGCCCTACCGACTAGCTAACCTCGGAGCGCCTCGTCGAGTTCCTTGCACGAGGGTGCGCAGACTGCCTGCGACTTTCCAACCACCTTGCGCGTGCCCAATTGGGAACGCAGCCGGTGTTTGCCGCACAGGAAGCACGACATGGTCGAGCCGCCCATCGAGGTACCGGCTGTGAACGGGGATCCGGACGTCTTGCTCTTGTAACGTAATCCGTCTGCCAATATTGCGGTCTTTGCTTCAGCTTTGGCCATTGGCGGAACTTTCTTTCGGTGAACGCATTGCACGCTGGATGATTTCAGTGGCCTGCATTTCCGCCGCAAGAGATGACTCCAACGGCGAACGGCACAGGCCGGCGACATGGTAGTGCATATTTTCGTACATCTCGGCCGCCGCCGGGTGTGCAGCCAACAATGCCCCCAGACGGTCGCCCGGCTTCGCCGCGCGCAACGCGCTGGCCAGACGGTCGGCGAGTGTCCGGTATTGCTGCGGATCGACGGCTACCGCACTGTGCTCCAGGCGTTCCAGGAGCGTGGCCAGCACTTGGATCGGAGCCAGATCTTCGTGCGCGGATTGAGCTTGTGGAGTGTTCATGAGCAGAACTTGGGGGCCGCGTCACCCATTTGCAAGCGGCCGGCTCAGCCAATCTGCGCCCGCGCCCAGCGCACGATGTCGTTCGCCCCCATTGCGCCCGCCTGCCGCGCCACCTCGCGTCCGTCGCGGAACACCGCCAGGGTCGGAATGCTGCGGATCTGATAGCGCGACGCCAGCGCCTGCTGTTCTTCGGTGTTGATCTTGAGGACCCGCACCGCAGGTTCCAGCAACCGCGTGGCCTGCTCAAACGCCGGGGCCATCTGCAGGCACGGGCCGCACCACGGAGCCCAGAAATCGACCAGCAACGGGATCTGGCTGCGCTGCAACTGGCGGTCGAACGCAGCCGCATCCAGCCCGGCTGGCTTGCCGGTGAACAGGGGAACATGGCAGCTGCCGCAATTGGGCGCGTGGTGCAGATCGGCGGCCTGGATGCGGTTGGTGGTGTTGCAGTGCGGGCAGACGAGATGCAGCGGTGGGGTCGTCACGGTGAAATCCTCCAGCCTCAGCACGTGAGGGCAAGCCGCACCGCCTTCAAGGCTGGAAAGCAGGGCTGCCAGGTACGCGACGCCCCTCAGGCAAAGGCGCGCAGCGACGCCGCCGCAATGGCAAGGCCGACCGCGACGATCCACAACCATGCAGCGGCAGGCTCGATGTCGGCCTCGGCTCGCTCGGCGGCAGCGCTCGCGGGACGCAACTCATGCGCGGGCATGCGGGGTTCCGATGCGTCGGCGATCAAGCGGGTGGCGGCTGAACTCTGCACGGTGGACTCCTGTGATCGGGCCGCGGTGAAAGCCGCAGCGCCTGAGCAGATGGTCACGCACAGCCGTATCGCTTGCGTTTCGGCAAGCGACGCCTTTGTTTCGTTTGTTGCAGCGTGCGCCGCTCAGGGCGACTTGGATGGCGCCGGGGCGCTGCGCATCTGCGCGTGGCGCAGCCAGCCCTCGAGCAAGGCCGTGGCCATGAACTGCTTGTCGAGCCACAGCCACAGCAGGATCGGCGCCAGCGTGGGGATCAGCAACACCCCGAGCTGAAAGCCATAGCCCACCAACTCGAATTGCCACTGCGACCAGCCGACCTGGGCGCTGACGGCCACGCCGGCCCCCAGCGCAGCCTGCTTCACCACGTCCATCAACAGGCTGAAGGCATGGAAGGGCACCAGGCACACCGCGCCGATCAGCATGCGCCGCGCCAGGTGCCGGCGCGAGCCGCTGAGCAGCAGGGCGAACAGCAGCGGCAGGCTGTAGCCATATTTGGCGGGCCTGGCCTCCACCAGCAGCTCGGCCGCCATGCCGCGCGGAACCGGCCTGGCACCGGGCATGCGCGACATGTCGACCGTCATCCGGGTTTCGAGCTCGATCTGGTCCTTGCCCACGTTGGCGCGCCGTACCAGGTCGGAAAACACCGACTCCGCCACGAACTTGGTGAGATAGGCCGCAGGCTTCGCGGCCCAGTCGGCGACGTACCACCACAACGCGGTCATCAGCAGCAGGCTGGCCGCTGCCTTCAGAAAGAAGCGCGGCAGCGGGGAAGGGCTGGAATCGGCTTCAGGCTGCACGGGGTTCGTCCATCGCGCGCTGCGGAAACCGCCGCGCCCACACCATGAAGACCACCAGCACGTCGAGCATGATCAGTCCCTGCCACAGGTACTCGTGCGCAAAGCGGAACCAGTCCATGTCCCACTGGCCGAGATAGAACAGGCTCACGATCCGCACGACGTTGAAGAACTGCACGACCACCAGCCCGGCGGCAATGCCGATCAGCTTGTGGCGCCAGCTTGCCGGAAACGCCAGGATCGCCGCCAGCAACACGATGCAAGCCTCGATGCCATTGCATCCCGGCTCGATCGACACCCCGAAGCCGCTGCGCACATCCATCAGCACCTTGCCTTGCGACGACACCGACGGATCCATCCACCCCACCAGGATCGCACAGGCCCGCGCAATGGCCGTCGTGACCGGCAGCACCACGTGCGTCTGCACGGGCTGCAGCAACTCGATGCCGAAGAAGAGCAACTGCAGTGCGATGAAGACGATGAAGAAACGGCGCATGGAAATGGATCTGCGTTTGTAGCGACTTGTTGCCGATGTATAGCACGGCTTGAGGATGGGACCAAGTCAAACCAGGAGAGCCGTGGCTTTGCTGCCGCGTCGACGGCATTTTCGCTGCGGCCGGTGAATAGGCAAGCCCGATACGCGAGTCCCCAAGCAAAAAGCCCCGCACTTTCGTGCGGGGCTTTGCATGTTTTTTGGCTCCTCGACCTGGGCTCGAACCAGGGACCTACGGATTAACAGTCCGGCGCTCTACCGACTGAGCTATCGAGGAACAACAGCCCACGATTATAGCGTGATTTTCAGGGCGTTTCGGCGCATCGGCTCAAAAGTCTGCCTGCATCGCCACGCGCAGCGTGCGTGGCGCACCGGCGAACAGGTACACGTGGCCGAACTGGGTGGGCGATTCCTTGTAGTAGCGCTTGTCTGCCAGGTTCTCGATGGCCACCGTCCAGTGTGTGGCGATGCCTTGCACCTTGGTGGCGTAGCGCAGCGCTGCGTCGACGCGCGTCCACGCGGGCAGCATGATCGATTGATCAGGCAGCACCGCGCGGTTGCCTTCGTGGCTGACCGTGCCGTCGACCGACAGACCGGGCACGGCGACGACGCGGTAGGCGGCCTTGGCACGCAGCACCACACGTGGCACGTTGAGCGGCCGCTCGCCGTTGTTGGCCGGCTCGACCACGCTACCGCGGCGCTTGGCGTCGAGCAGGGTCACGCCGCCGTCGAACCGCCAGGGGCCGGTGGCCCAGTTGCCGGTGGCCTCCAGGCCCTGGTGCACGGCCTTGCCGTCGTAGGCGCCTTCGCAGGGTGTCAGGCCCAGCCGGTCGCAGGCGTCCAGATTGGTCATCGGGCGTTCGATGCGGAACAGCGCCAGTTGCCAGCCCAGCGCGGCATCGCCGCCCTTCAGGCCCAGCTCCCATTGCTTGGACTTCAGCACCGGCAATGCCACGCCGGCATTGCTGTACTGCGATGTCTTGTTGGGCACGATCTGCGATTCAACGCCTTCGCCGTAGCTGGTGTAGACCAGCGGGCCGCGGGTGATCTGATAGCCGAGCGCAATCCAGGGCGTGGTCACGCTGGCGTCGTAGCCGGTCGGGCGCGAGCCGTCGGTGCGCACGCTGTCGCGGTCGAGCCGCGTGTGGCGCACGCCGAGCCAGGTGCTGAGCTGCGGTGTCCAGCGGATGGTGTCCTGCACCGACAGCTCGAGCGAGCGCTCGTCGCGGTTGGTGTTGCTGTCGCTGAGCGTCGGGTCGGCAGGCGTGATGGCCGTGCCCTGCACGTTGCCGGTGCCGACGTAGTTGTAGGCCTGCGCGTCGAAGCGGTTGCGGACCTTGCTGGCCAGCAGGCCCACGCTGAAGTCGTGTGCGATGCCGGCGGTGTTGAGCTTGCCCTTCAGCTTGAGATTGGCGGCCTGCAGCGTGCGGTGTTCGTTCTCGCTGCGGAAGTCGTACAGGTCGTAGGTGCCGTCCGAGCAGAAGCGGTCGTAGTTGCCTTCGGCGCCGCAGCCGAAGGCGTAGGCCAGCCGGTCGTCGGTCTTCAGGCGCTGCTGGCCGACCTGGGCGGACCAGCGCCAGTCGCTGTTGATGGCCTGCTCGATGCGCAACGTGCCGGTGAAGGCATCGAACACCGATGGTTGCGACCAGGGCTGGTTGTTGAGGTTCAGCCGCGGGTCGGGCACCGGCGGCAGCACGCTGCCCAGCAGGCTGTAGCCGGCCTGGCTCGGCTGCGACTTGCGGCTCCATTCGAATTCGGCGTCGACCACGGTGTCGCGGCCCAGCCGCCAGTCGGCCGCCAGCGCCACCAGCTTGCGTTCGCCATGCAGGTTGTTCACTTCGGGGCGCAGCGTTTCGGCGGCCACGTTGAGCCGGTAGCCGAACACGCGGTCGACGCCGAAGCGTCCGCCCAGGTCGATCGCACCCAGCACGCTGCCGCGGCCCGACACTTCGACGGTGGCTTGCCGCAGGTCGACCTCAGTCGGCCGCTTCACCACGTAGTTCACCAGGCCGCCGGGGGCACTGGTGCCGGCCTGGATGCCGCTCGTGCCCTTCAGGATCTCGACGCGTTCCTTGTTGTCGAGCGGGATCGAAGTCTCGGCGCTGATCGGCAACCCCTCCCGCCGGTAGTTGAAGCGGTTGTCTAGCGTGAAGCCGCGGATGGTCAGGTAATCCCAGTAGCCGGGCGAGTTGTAGGCATCGGTCACCGACGGATCGAACTGCGTCAGGTCGGCCAGGCGCCGTGCGCCGATGGCCTGCAGGGCGATGCTGTCGATCACGGTCGCCGACAGCGGGGTTTCCTTCAGAGGCTGGTCGCCGAAGCCGGTGATGTCGGCCGAAGCCGGGGTCTTGCCGGCCTCGATCGTCACCGGCTTCAGCGTGGGCGTAGCTTGGGCCATGGCCGTGCCGGCACCCGCAGCCAACAGGGATGCCGCGATCGCGCGTTGAACGGGCGTCCAGCGCGCCCAGGAATCGGATGCCGGTGACGGCGCGTTGCGGTGACGGTTCAATGCCATAACGCTTGTCTTTCAACGTCATAGCAGGTCGGCCTGCCGGATCATGGTGGGCCGCTGTGAGATGCCTTGTGAGAGGCGCGGCCGAATCCAGGTCAATGCTTCCCTGCGCGAGGATTACCTCAATCAGGTTCAAAGGGACTTTCTCAGTCTTGCGCCTCGTTCGACGAGGCGCGCAACACCCCTAGCGGATGTGCTCTTGCAAGCACGGGCGCGATTCTAGCGGACCACTGGCGCCAGCCGCTCGGGCGCCATGGTGTCGGCTGTTTCTCACGCCGCTTGCAACAAGGCGCTGACAGCCTCTGGCGTCGTCGTGGCCCAGACTCCGTGCATTCATTTCAGGGAGCCCCGAGCCATGCATGCCGCCGCAGCCACTGTCACCGCCTTCGCCCGTGCGGCGCAGCTCCGGATGCAGCGCCTGCCGCCGTGGCCTGCGGTGATCGCGATGGGCATGGTCTGTGCACTTCCGGCGCAGGGCGAAGAGCTAGTGCAGGGGCCGGTGGCCGCCGAGGCCGCCTCCGAGGCGGTGTCCGCGGTCGCTCCCCTCGCCGGCGCAGCTGGTCCGTCCCGGCCGCAGCTGGCGGTCAGCGCCACCCCAGTGCCGTCACTCGCTGCAGCGGATGCCGCGCAGCCGCGCGTGCGCATCGACATCACCGGATGGTCGCGCGGGCCGGAGCAGTCGGGTCTGGGCCTGTCGATGGGCAGTTCCACGCGACCGTCGCCTGGGGCCGGGTATGCGTTCGTGCCACTGTCGCCGCGGGGCGGGGCGGTCGCTGATCTCGACGTGGCATTGCGCTGGCGCTCGCAGCCCCTGAGCGGCAACCGGCGGGTCGACCTGGCGGCGTTCCGGCGTTCAGTGCCCGACGCCGCGGACCTGGCGCGCAGCGGTGAAGCCAACGAGCCGGTATATGGCGCGCGGGTCGAGATGCAGTTTGCATCGGCCCGTTCGCGCCGCCTGGTGCCCGAACTCGGCGCGATCGGCATGCAGCTCGACGGCGGCGCCAAAATCTCGTTGCGCGCCAAGCGGGGCAAGCCGATGCTGTACTACCGCGCCTCCTTCTGATACGGATTCGAAATCAAAGCGATCACTGCGTTGCTTCGCCTCGCCGTGCTACAGCACTGTCTTCGGCTTCGCGCCTTGTTCTCGCTCTGATTGCAAACCCGTATGAAGCACTCCGGCCGGCCCGTTACCCTAGAAACCGCAGTTGGATGCGCCCGAGCGCCGTGATCGGCGTGTCAGGCAAGGCGCGACGACGCAGCGGGCTCCTGCCCGCAAGGAGGAGCAACGCCGCATGGCGCGTCGAGGACGGTGCAATCGGGTGCATAGCGCTGTCACCCAGGAGGTGACCTTGATCGGAGGAAAAAAACGCAATGCTCATACGGGCGTCGTGAAGTTCGCAAGCGGTCAACTGCGGTTTCTAGGGTTACTCGACCTTGACGTTGCCCGCCTTCACCACGTTGGCGTACTTGGCGATCTCGGAGCGGATCATCGCGCCGAACTCCGCCGGGCTGTTGCCGGCCGGCTCCAGACCCATCGCCAGCAGCTTGTCGCGCGTCTCGGGCTGCGCCAGCATCTTCAGCAGCTCGGCGTTCATCTTGTCGACCACGGCCTTGGGGGTGTTGCGCGGCGTGACGATGCCGTACCAAGTGCCGTCCTCGAAGCCCGGCAGCACGGCCTCGGCCAGCGTGGGCACCTCGGGCAGCGCGGCGACGCGCCGGCTCGACGACACGCCCAGCGCGCGCAGCTTGCCGCTCTTGACGAAGGGCACCAGCGTCACGAGGTTGTCGAACTGCGCATCGAACACGCCGCCCAGCAGGTCGTTCGTGGCGGGCGCGCTGCCCTTGTAGGGGATGTGCGTCACGTCGACGCCGGCCGCCAGGCCGAAACTCACGCCGCCCAGGTGCTGCGCCGTGCCCGTACCGCCGTTGCCGATGGTGATCTTGCCCGGCGCGCGTTTGGCCAGCTCGATGAATTCCTTCGCGTTGTTGGCCGGTACCTTGGGGTTCACCACCAGCAGCAGCGGCGCCTTCACCAGCAGCGCGATCGGCTGGAAGTCGGTGGCCGAGTCGTAGTTGAGCTTGGGGTAGAGCGACGGGTTGACCGCCATGAAGCCCGCGGCCGCCAGCGTCAGCGTGTAGCCGTCGGGCGCGGCCTTGGCGCCGGCTTCGGCGCCGATGTTGCCGCCGGCGCCAGGCCGGTTCTCGACCACGGCTGTCTGTCCCCAGGCCTGGCCCAGATGCTGGGCCACCATGCGGCCCAGCGTGTCCGAGGCGCCGCCCGGTGGAAACGGCACGATCACCCGCAAGGGCTTGTTGGGGTAGTCGGATTGCGCGGCGACCAGCCCAGGGGCGAGCAGGGCGCAGGCGCAGGCCAATGCGGTGGCGGCGCGGCGGGTGACGTGTTGGGTGGTGGGGTGGGCCATGGTGTGTCTCCTTCGTGGTTCAGTCCAACTTCGCGCCAGAGTCCTTGACAACCTTGGTCCAGCGCACGGTTTCGCTGCGCAGGTAGGCACCGAACTCGTCGGGCGAACTCGGCATCGGCGTCACGCCCATGCTGGCGAGCTGCGTCTGGAACGCCGTGTCCTTCAAGGCGCGCTGCATCTCCGCATTGAGTTTCGCCACCACCTCGGCCGGCGTGCCGCGCGGCGCGAGGAAGCCGAACCAGACCGTCATGTCGAAGCCGGGCAAGGTGTCGGAGATCGCCGGCACGTCGGGCGCTGCGGCCGAGCGCTTCAGGCTCGACACGCCGAGCGCGCGTACCTTGCCACCCTGCACCTGCGGCAGCACCGCAGGCATCTGGTCGAACAGCATGCTCACCTGGCCGCCCAGCAGGTCCTGCATTGCCGGGCCGCCGC
The DNA here is from genome assembly GCA_965279475.1 of Pseudorhodoferax sp. GTDB lineage: Bacteria > Pseudomonadota > Gammaproteobacteria > Burkholderiales > Burkholderiaceae_C > Pseudorhodoferax. The sequence goes on along the minus strand of CBDIIA010000003.1, from coordinate 2,358,114 downwards.
CCTTGTACGGCACGTGCACGATGTCGACACCGGCCGCGGCCTTCAACATCTCGGCGGCGAGGTGGCTCGAGGTGCCGTTGCCGTTCGATGCGTAGTTCAGCTTGCCGGGGTTGGCGCGGGCATAGGCGATCAGCTCGCGCACGCTGGTTGCCGGCACCGTGGGGTTGACTACCAGCAGGTTGGGCACGCCGCAATACAGGCCGACCGGTGCCAGGTCCTTCAGCGGGTCGAATGGCATCTTCGCGTAGAGCGCCGGGTTGATCGCCAGGCCGATCGGCCCCATCAGGATCGTGTAGCCATCGGGCTCGGCCTTGGCCACGGCGTCCATGCCCACGTTGCCGCCGGCGCCCGGCCGGTTGTCGACCACGACGGGCTGACCCAGCGCCTGGCCGATGCGGTCGGCCAGCAGCCGCGCAAGGATCGACGTGGTGCCGCCGGCCGCGAACGGCACGATCAGCTTGATCGGTTTGTGGGGGTAGGGCGCCTGGGCGTGGCCGGTGCCGCCCAGCAGGGCCAGGCTGGCGCCCAGCAGGCCGGCGGCGCGGCGGCGGGTGATGGTGGCGTGGCCGGTGTCGGATGGTCGTTGCATGGTGTGTCTCCTCGATGTCGTTGTGGTGCTTGCTGCGCGGGGCGCTATGCGGCTCAGGCCACGGTGTAGCGGTCGACGAAGTCCTGCCGGACCGTGATGCCCAGGCCCGGGCGGTCCGGGATCTCGACCAAACCGTCGTGCACGGTGAACTGCTCTTCGGCCAGCTCCTGCAACAAGGGGTTGGCGCCCACCGAGTATTCGAGTAGCCAGCCGGCCGGCGATGCGCTGGCCACGTGCATGCCGGCGGCGAAGGCCAGCGCCCCGGTCCACAGGTGGGGAGCGAGCTTCAGGTTCCAGGCCGAGGCGATGGCACCGATGCGCATGGCCTCGGTGATGCCGCCGCAGATCGCCAGGTCGGGCTGGAAGATGTCGGCCGCGCGCAGCTCGGCCAGGTCGCGGAAGTCGAAGCGGTTGAACTCGCTTTCGCCGGTGGCGATCGGGATCGCGGTGGCGGCGCGCACCTCGGCCATGCCGCGCTTGTCGTCGGCCGTCACCGGCTCTTCGAACCACAGCAGGTTGCAGTCTTCCACCAGCCGGCAGAAACGTTTGGCCTCGGCCACGGTGTAGGTGCCGTGGGCGTCGCAGGCCAGGCCGATGTCCGGGCCCAGCGCCTTGCGGGCGGCGATCACGCGGCGTGCCGAGTGGATCGGGTCGCCGTCGATCACGCCGACGCGCATCTTCACCGCCTTGAAGCCGCCGCGTTCGATGTAGCCCAGCAGCTGTGCGCCGATGTGCTCGGCATCGGCCCAGCCGCCCGAGGCATAGGCCGGCATGCGCGCGGCCTTGCGGCCGCCGAGCAGGCGCCACACGGGTGCGTCGAGGTGCTTGCCCAGCAGGTCCCACAGCGCCATGTCGATGCCGCTGATCGCCGAGATCGACACGCCGCGCCGCCCGAGGATGGGGAACACGTGGCCGTGGTCCAGCGCGTAATGGCCGCGGCAACCGTTGTACATCAGCTCCGACAGGCGGTTGATGTCGCGCGGATCCTCGCCGACGAGGGCCGGCGCGAACTTGTGGTTGATGATGGCCACCAGGCCGTGGCTGTTGCCTTCGCTGCCGACCTCTTCCTTGGCTTCACCCCAGCCGACGAGGCCGCACTCGGTCTCGATGCGCACGAGCACCGAGTCGAACGACGCGACGCGGCCGAAGTCGGACACATGCTGTTTTTCGTAGGGGATGGGAACGTGGAGCCAGCGGGCGTGGATGCTCTTGATCTTCATGGGACAGGTGTGTGAAAGAGAGAAAAAGAAAACGGAACAGAGGGGGCTGTGGAAGGCGGTCCGGCACGTGGCGCCGCACCGGGAGATCGGGTGGGTAGGTCGCTCAGGGCGAGGTGGCGGCGTCCGGCGCGATCTGCGCGAGCCAGTAGCGTTCGACGTTGCCGAGGTGGTCGCCCAGCACGTCCAGCGCCCGGCCCGTGTCGCCGGCCGCCACGGCATCGCGCAGCGCGCTGTGCTGGGCAATCGAGCGCAGGGCGTTGACCGGTTCGCCGAAGTAACGCTCGCGCCGGGCCCGCGACGCCAGCCAGAACGAGTTGGCCGCGCGCTGAATCAGCTTGTTGCCGCTGGCGGCGCACAAGGCCATGTGGAACTCGGCGTCCTGCTCGGCCAGCGACTGGCCGGCCGCATGCCGGCTGCGCGACATGGCCAGCACGGCGTCGAGCCGGGCCAGGTCGGCATCGGTGCGGCGGCTGCAGGCGAGGCCCACCGACTGCACTTCGAGCATCGAGCGGAACTCGTTCAGGTCCTTCACGTCGCCGGGCGAGACCGGCATGCCGAGATCGGACTCGAGCACCAGCATGTCGACCGAGGCTTCGCGGGCGATGTCGCGCAGGTAGATGCCCGACTGCGGCCGCCGCTGGATGACGCGCATCGCCTCCAGCGCGGCCAGCGCCTCGCGCAGGATGCCGCGGCTCACGTTGAAACGCTCGGCCAGTTCACGCTCGGACGGGATGCGTTCGCCGGCGGCGTAGCCGCGTTCGCGGATGAAGGGCAGGATGCGCGACATCACTTGCGAGGCGTCGGTAGCGATCGTGTTCATCAAATTGGTAGAACCAGATTGGTTGAACCAAATTGTGCCGACGCACGCCCATGCCCGGTAGGGGTGTTTACCCGCAACCGCTGGGGCGGCTCAGATCTTGTTGGAGGGCGACAGGCCGAGCAGCCGGTGCAACCGGGTCGACGTGGTCGTGTATTCGAGCTGGGCCTTGCGGCCGGGGAACACACGCTCGACCGCGGCAAACGCGGCGAGCGTGGCCTCGTGGAAGCCGGAGAGGATCAGCTTGCGTTTGCCGGGGTAGGTGTTGATGTCGCCCACGGCGTGGATGCCCGGCACGCTGGTGGAAAACGTGGCGGTGTCGACCACCAGTTGCTTGCGTTCGAGCGCCAGGCCCCAGTCGGCGATCGGCCCGAGTTTGGGCGACAGGCCCTGCAGCACCAGCAGGGCATCGACCGCCACGTGCCGGGTGCTGTCGTCGGCCGCGCTGACCTCGAGCGCCTTCAGCCTGCCGTCGGCCTCGGTGAAGCCCGTCACCTGCCCGGTCTCCACGCGCAGCAGGCCGCTGCCGCGCAGCGCTTCCAGTTCGGCCAGGCTCTCGAACGGGGCCTGGAACACGTCGCGCCGGTGCAGCAGCGCCAGGCTGCGCGGTGCCTCGGCACCGGCCTCGGCCAGGCGCAGCACGCCCTCGACAGCCTGCTCTTCGCCGCCGACCACGAGCACATCGCGTCCGGCGAAGGCCGCCGGGTCGGCCACGCGGTAGAACAGTTGCGAACCTTCGAAACGCGCCAGGCCTTCGACCCGCAAGGGCCTGGGCTGAAAGGCGCCCAGCCCCGCGGCAATGCTGATCACCTTGACGAGGAACTGCGTGCCGGCGCTGGTCGCCACCACAAAACGCCCGTCGGCCTGCGGCGCGACGGCGCTCACCTGCTGGTCGAGGTGCAGCGGCACGTCGAACGGCGCCAGCTGCTGCTGCAGCGACGCGATCAGTTCGCGGCCGGTGCACAGCGGCGTGCCCGGGATGTCGTAGATGGGCTTGTCCGCGTACAGTTCGATGCACTGGCCGCCCGCGCAGGGCAGCGCATCGACGATGTGCGAGCGGATCTCCTGCAGGCCGAACTGGAACGCCTGGAACAGCCCGGCCGGCCCGGCACCGATGATCAGCGCATCGGTCTCGATCACGTGGTCAGCGGATCAGCTCGGAGATCTTGCCGGTCTTGTCTTTCCACTCTTCCGCATCGGGCAGCGCCGGCTTGCGTTTGGTGATGCTCTTCCATCCCTGCGCCTGGCTCAGCTCGACGTTGATCTTGATGAACGCGATCTGGTCCGCCGGCAGGTCTTCTTCGGCGTAGATGGCATTTACTGGGCACTCGGGGATGCAGACCGCGCAGTCGATGCATTCGTCCGGGTCGATGACCAGCATGTTCGGGCCTTCGCGGAAGCAGTCCACGGGGCAGACATCCACGCAGTCGGTGTACTTGCAGCGGATACAGGATTCGGAAACGACGTGAGTCATGTAGTTCTTTGCGTGTCGATCGGGACGACGAGGGGCTGGGGCGGTACGGGGAAACCCTTGATTTTAAGAGTTTTATCGGCCGGTCCCAACAGCCACTCGGCCGTCAGGGACGCGTCGCGCTGGCGCAGGGCTCTCAGCGCACCAGCACGGCGGCCGACGTGCGGTGGCTCGCCGTGTCGACCAGCACCAGCGCACCCAGGGTGCGCGACTGCAGATAGGGCAGCGTGGCCAGCGGCTCCTGCAGCGCGAGTTCGACATGGCCGATGGCGTTGGGCGGCAGATCGCTCGCCTCTTCCTCGGCCAGCGTGTGGATGTCGAGCCGGTGCACGATGCGCTTGACCTTGGCCTTGACCCAACGGTGGCCATGCAGCGCCCAGTACACGCGGCCCGCGACCAGCGGCTCGTCGTCGAGCCAGGCGACGGTGGCCGACAGTTCACGCTGCGCCTCGAACGTACCGCTCGCCAGTAGCCAGTCGCCGCGCGACACGTCGACCTCGCGGTCGAGCACGATGCCTGCGCTGTGGCTGGCGCTCACATGGCCGGGCCGGCGTGCGTGGTCGAACACCTGCGCGACGATGGCGGTCTGGCCGCTCGGCAGGATGCGGATGTCCTGGCCGGGCTGCACCGACCCGGTGGCGACGCGGCCCCAGAACACGCGGCGGCCCTGCGAGGTGTCGGCACTGGCCGAGAACTTCTCGACCCACTGCACCGGGAACGCGAACGCGCGGTCGACTTCGGCCGGCGTGCCCGGCAGTCGCTCCAGGATCTGCAGCAGCGTAGGCCCGCTGTAGCCGCACCAGTCGGGCAGATCGGCATGGCCCGGTTCGACGACGTTCCATCCCTTGAGCGCCGAGATCGGCACGATGGCCTCGATCGCGATGCCGGCGGCAGCGGCAAACTTGCCGAGTGCACCCGAGATGTGGGCGAACGCCAGCGTCGAATCGGCCACCGCGTCGAGCTTGTTCACCGCGAAGACGATGCTCGGCACGCGCAACAGGTTGCACAGCAGCGTGTGGCGGCGCGTCTGCGGCAGCAGCGCGAGCGCGGGGTTCTTCCAGTCGAGTTTGGTCGCGTCGACCAGCACCACGGCGGCGTCGGCGCTGCTCGCGGCGGTGACCATGTTGCGGGTGTACTGCTCGTGCCCCGGCGCGTCGCCGATGATGAACTTGCGGTCTTCGGTGTTGAAGTAGCGGTAGGCCACGTCGATGGTGATGCCCTGTTCGCGCTCGGCCGACAGGCCGTCGGTCAGCAGCGCCAGGTCGGTCTCACCCTGGCGCTGCACGCCGGCCAGGTGGTCCTGCAGCACGGCCTTGCTGTCGACCAGCAGGCGGCCGATCAGCGTGCTCTTGCCGTCGTCGACGGAGCCGCAGGTGATGAACTTCAGCGCGGAAAGATGGGTGGTGGTGGTCGCGTGCATCAGAAATATCCGTCCTTCTTGCGCTTCTCCATCGAGGCGTCCGAGGTCTTGTCGTCCATGCGGGTCGCGCCGCGTTCGCTCACGTCGGCGGCCAGGGTTTCGATCACCACGTCGCCCGGCGTCGCGGCCAGGCTCTCCACGGGGCAGGTGCAGGTGATGTCGCCGACGGTGCGGAAACGCACGTCGCGCAGTTCGGCGGTCTCACCGGCCTTGAGCGGCGTGAGGTCGGTGACGGGCACCAGCAGGCCCTTGCGTTCGACCACTTCGCGCTGGTGCGTGTAGTAGAGCGAGGGCAGGGCGATGTGCTCGCGCTCGATGTATTGCCACACGTCGAGTTCGGTCCAGTTGCTGATCGGGAACACGCGGAAGTGTTCGCCCGGCTGTAACCGCGTGTTGAACAGCGTCCACAGCTCGGGCCGCTGGGCCTTGGGCTGCCATTGGCCGAAGCTGTCGCGGTGCGAGAAGATGCGCTCCTTGGCGCGGGCCTTCTCCTCGTCGCGGCGCGCGCCGCCGATCAGCGCGTCGAAGCGGAACTCGTCGATCGCCTCCAGCAGTGTCACCGACTGGTGCACGTTGCGCGATTCCTCGGGGTGCGCCAGCCGCACCGTGCCGCGCCGCATCGAATCCTCGACGCTGCGCACGATGAGTTCGGCACCGAGTTCCTTGGCGCGGAAGTCGCGGAAGTCGGTCACTTCATGGAAGTTGTGGCCGGTGTCGATCATCAGCAGCGGATACGGAATCCGACCCACGCCAAAGGCTTTCTCGGCGCACTTCAACAGCACCAGCGAATCCTTGCCGCCGGAGAACAGCAAGGCGGGCCGCTCGAACACCGCGGCCACTTCGCGCAGGATGAAGATGGTCTCCTCCTCGAGCGCGTCGAGGTGGGCGTTGCTGAGGTGGTGTTCGGCAGCTTGCAGCAAGGCGGGGTCGGTATGGGCGTTCATGGGGTCAAGGCTCAGTGGGCGATGTGCAGGCCGCACTCGCGGTTGTCCTCACCCTTGGTGGGGTCCACGTAGTCGAAGTTGTTGGGCAGGCCATGGGTCTCGCCGTAGGCATGGAGTTCTTTGGACGACCAGTGCAGCAGCGGCGCGACCTTGATCAGGCCGTCGGGGTTGATGCTCACGGGCTCCATCTGCGCGCGCACGGCCGTATCGGTGGCCCGCAGCGCGGTGAACCACACCTTGGGCGCCGTCTCGCGCAACGCGCGGGCAAACGGTTCCAGCTTCACTTCTTCGGTGAAGGCAGCGTGGCGCGGATCGTCCAGCGCGGGCATGGGGCCGTCCACCGCCTCGCGGTGCGCCCGCGAGCGGCGCGGCAGATAGACGTGCAGGTTCAGTTGCAGCCGCCGGGTCACTTCGTCGACGAAGCGGTAGGTGGCCTCGGTGTTGTAGCCGTTGTCCATCCAGACCACGGGCACATCGGGCTGGACCTGCGTGACCAGGTGCAGGATCACCGCCTCGAACGGGCGGAAGTTGGTGGTAACGATGGCCGGCTGGCCCAGGCCCAATGCCCAGCCCACCAAGCCGGGGGCGTTGCGGCCGAGTTCGGCGTTGACGCGTGAAAGATCGAGGGTCCCCATGGTGTTGTCTCCGATCAGGCCGAGTCCTGGCGCTCCAGCTCGGCAGCATAGACCGCAGCGTTTTCGGTTTCGGCGAAGTGCGGTTCGACATGCACCGCGTCGCCCTGGTAGAAGCCCTTGTAGCGATCGAACTGGCGCTGCGCAGCGCTGGCGTCCACGCCTTCGCGCAGCACCGCCACGTCGAAGCCGCTGCGCTGCATCTGCACCAGCTGGTCGATCAGCACGTCGCCGGTGGCGCGGATCTCGCCCTTGAAGCCCAGGCGGCGGCGCAGCAGGAAGGCCTGGCTGAACGCGCGGCCGTCGGTGAACTTGGGGAAGTGCAGGTCGATGCGCGACACGCCTTCGAGCGGCAGGGTGCGCGGGTCGGCGTCATTGGCCAGGGACACGATGTCCTTACGGCCTTCGGGGGCTGCCACGTGGGCAGTGGATGCGAGCAATTGCATGGCGTTGTCCTCAGGCGGTCGCGGTGGCCGTGGCGTTGGCGTTGGCCTGGGGCGCCGCCCGGCCGGTGCTGGTGCGCGCGGCGTTGGCGGCCTGTTTGAATGGGTCGTGGCCGACGCGGCGCAGCGTGTCGATGAAGGTCTCGGCCTTGTCACCGGCGCTCCGGCGCACGCTGCGGTAGGTGTCGAGCACGGCCTCGATGACTTCGGGCACTTCGGCCGCCGCGAACGACGGGCCGACCACCTTGCCAGCGCCGGCAGCACCGCTGAGGTCCGATCCATCGGAGCCGCCGAGCGTCACCTGGTACCACTCCTGGCCGTCCTTGTCGACGCCGAGGATGCCGATGTGCGCGCTGTGGTGGTGGCCGCAAGAATTGATGCAGCCGCTCATGTGCACGTCGATCTCGCCCAGGTCGTGCAGTTCGTCCAGGTCCTGGTAGCGCTGGGTGATGGCCTCGGAGATCGGCAGCGAACGGGCGTTGGCCAGCGCGCAGAAATCGCCGCCGGGGCAGACGATCATGTCGGTCAGCAGGCGCACGTTGGCCTTGGCCAGGCCGGCCGCACGGGCTTCTGCGTACAGCGCGGGCAGCTCGTCGGCACGCACCCAGGGCAGCACCAAGTTCTGGTCGTGCGTGACGCGGGCTTCACCGGCGCTGTAGCGGTCGGCCAGGTCGGCGGCCAGGTCCAGCTGCGGGCCAGTGGCGTCGCCGGGCGAATACCCCAGGCGCTTGAACGACAGCGTGACGCAGCGCAGCGCCGGGTTCTTGTGCGGCGCCACGTTGCGGGCCAGCCAGCGCGGGTAGTTGGTGTCGGCCGCGTCGATCGTCGGCATCTGCAGGGCGGTCGGCGGCAAGGTGCCCACGCGGCTCGCCGGTACCTGGAAGCTCGCCGACACGCGGTCGAGCTCGTGCTGGCTGATGGTGTGCGGCGCGCCGTCGTGCGTCAGGATCTGCTGGTATTCGGCCTCGACCTCGTCGATGTAGCGCTGGCCCTCGGCCTTCACCAGGATCTTGATGCGCGCCTTGTAGATGTTGTCGCGGCGGCCCCAGCGGTTGTAGACGCGGACCACGGCTTCGAGGTAGTTCAGGATCTGGTCCCAGGCCAGGAACTCGCGGATCACCGTGCTGACCACCGGCGTGCGGCCCATGCCGCCGCCGACCATCACGCGAAAGCCGATCTCGCCCGCGTCGTTCTTCAGCAGGTGCAGGCCGACGTCGTGCCACGGGGTGGCGGCGCGGTCGTCGGTGGCGCCGGTGATGGCGATCTTGAACTTGCGCGGCAGGAACGCGAACTCGGGGTGCAGCGTGCTCCACTGGCGGATGATCTCGGCCAGCGGGCGCGGATCGGCCACCTCGTCGATGGCCACGCCCGCGCGTTCGTCGCTGGTGGTGTTGCGGATGCAGTTGCCGCTGGTCTGGATGCCGTGCATGTTGACGCTGGCCAGCAGGTCCATCACGTCGGCGCTCTTCACCAGCGGGATCCAGTTGAACTGCACGTTCTGCCGCGTCGTGAAGTGGGCGCAGCGGTTGGGCAGGCTCTTCAGGTCGGAGAGGCCCGGGTTGGCCTTGGACAGGTCGTTCTCTTCCTTGTGGTCGTAGTCGCGCGCGATGGTCGCCAGCACACGCAGCTGGGCGCTGTTCAGTTCGCCATACGGCACGGCGATGCGCAGCATCGGCGCGAAACGCTGCACGTACCAGCCGTTCTGCAGCCGCAGCGGACGGAACTCGTCCTCGGCCAGCTGGCCGGCCTGCCAGCGTTCGAGCTGGTCGCGGTACTGCGTGGCGCGCAGGCGCACGAATTCTTTGTCGAAATCGGTGTATTGGTACATCTTGTGTGGGGCCTTGGACCCGGCGCCGAGGAGCAGCTTGGCGAGCCCGTGGAGTTTCGCGGAAGGGCGACTTTAGGCGTTACCCTTATGAAAACAAACTATTTATTTGTTCTGGCGCTATGTGAATTTGGTTATATGGATGACGCCCCGCATTGCGTCGGGGCTGCCGCGGCTGCTCATGCAAGACGCGCGCCGGATGCGCGCTCGCGCTCGATCAGCAGATCCACGAACGCCCGCACCTTGGACGGCCGAAAACGAGCCGTTGGGAACACCGCGTGCATGCCGCCGGACGGCAGATCCCAGCCCGGCAGCACCTGGACGAGCCGGCCGCTGGCCAGGTCGTCCTGGATGGCGAAGTCGGGCAGCACCGAGAGCCCGACGCCCTGGCGCACGGCCTCGCAGACGGCCAGCGTCGTGTTCAGGAAGATGGAGGGGTGCACCCGCACCGGGTGCTGCGCCCCGTCGTGCGAGAAGTTCCAGCGCGCAGGGTCGCGCAAGGCGGTGTTGGCCACGAAGGGCAGCCCGCCGATGTCCTCAGGCGCAGCCAGCCGTGCCACCCGCGCTTGCCAGGCCGGGGCGGCCACCAGCAGTTGCCGGAACGTGCCGATCTGCCGTGCCTGCAGTTGCAGGTCGGTCAGCCAGCCGACGCGGATCGCCAGTTCCACCTGGCCCGACAGCAGGTCCAGCGACTGGTCGCTGAACGTCGCGTCGACCTTGCATTGCGGAAACCGCTGCGTGAACGCGGCGATCGCCGGCACCACCGCGGTGATGCCGTAGTCGAGCGGGGCGGTAAGCCGCAGCGTGCCGGCCGGCTCTTCGGCCGTTTCGGCGAGTTCGTCGAAGGCATCGCCCGCCTCGCGCAGGATCAGCGCGCAGCGCTGGTAGAAGCTCTTGCCCGTTTCGGTGGGCAGTACCTTGCGGGTGGTGCGCGTGAGCAGCGTGGTGCGGAAGTCGCCCTCCAGCCGCGCGACCTGCTGGCTGACCACGGCCTTGGTGATGCCCAGGCGGTCCGCCGCCGCCGTGAAGGAGCCGGTTTCCACCACCGCCGCGAAATAGGCCAGACGGTTGAGGTTGGCCAGGTTGCCCAGCGCAGGTTCGTCGCGATTGTTTGCTTTTGACATACGCTATATCTAGTTCATTGCTATTTTTCTGTCAATGCTTCTTGCCTACAGTGGCGGCATGCACCCACCGGCCGCCCCCATGCGCAAGACCCTTTACTACGTTTTCGATCCGCTGTGCGGCTGGTGCTACGGCGCCAGCGCGGCGGTGTCCGCGGCGTCCGGCAACCCCGGCATCGCGCTGCAGCTGCTGCCCAGCGGCCTGTTTTCCGGCGACGGCGCGCGTCCGATGGACGATGCCTTCGCCGCGTACGCGTGGAGCAACGACCAGCGCATCGAGCGCCTGACAGGCCAGCCCTTCAGCGCGCGTTACCGCGACCAGGTGCTGACGGACCGCCGGCAGGTGTTCGACAGTGGCCCTGCCACCCTCGCCTTGACCGCCGTCGCGCGGACGGCCCCCGAACGCGAACTGGACGCGCTGCAGGCCATTCAACGTGCACGTTATGTGGAAGGCCGGGACATCACGCGGCTGGACACCTTGGCCGCCGTGTTGCAGGCGCTGGGCCTGGAGCCGGCCGCGGCGCTGCTGGCCGAGCCCGACGCCGCGTTGCGCGATGCCAACCGTGCACGGACCGACCAGGCGCAAGCGCTGCTGCAGGCGTTCGGCGCGCGCGGCGTGCCCAGCTTCATCCTGGAGGAGGACGGACGCCGTCGGATGCTGAATGCCAACACTGTCTATTCGAATCCCCAAGCCTTCATCGACCAGTTGTCCGCCTGACGGCGGCTCGCCCGCCCCGGTACCGTTTTCCGTTCGTTCAACCACTTCACTTCAGACAGGAACATCATGATGACTCGCAGAGACTTCGTTCAGACCGCAAGCGCCGCCGGTGCCATCGCCGCGCTCGCCGGTACCGGCGCACTGGCCGCCGGTCCGCTGCAGTGGAAGCACTTCCCGGCCGGCGAGCGTGGTTTCTTCCGCGCCCCCGTGCTGCTGTCCGGCGCCAACGAAGCCATCCTCATCGATGGTGGCTTTTCCCTGCCCGACGGCCGCGCCGTGGCCGAGGCGATCAAGGCTTCGGGCAAGACGCTCACCACGGTCTACATCAGCCAGAGCGATCCCGACTATTACTTCAGCCTGGGCCCCATCAAGGCTGCCTTCCCACAGGCCAGGGTGATCGCGGCCTCCGCCACGATCGCAGCCATCCGGGCCAATGTCGAGAAGAAGATCGCCACCTGGGCCCCGCAGTTGAAGGAAAACGGTCCGCAGCAGCTGTCGGACATCGTGTTCCCCGACGCCTTCGACGGTGCCTCGCTGAGCCTGGAAGGCCAGACCATCGAGATCGTCGCCGCCCAGGGGCTGGACAACCGGCGTTATCTGTGGGTGCCTTCGTTGAACGCAGTGTTCGGCGGTGTGCTGGTGTTCTCGGGCTTGCACGTCTGGACGGCCGACACCCCCACCGCGCAAGGACGTGCCGCCTGGATCAAGACGCTGGACGCCATCGCCGCGCGCAAGCCGGCCGTGGTGGTACCCGGGCACCTGGCCGCCGATGGCGCGCTGAACGTCTCGGCGATCAGCTACACCCGCGAGTACCTGCTGGCCTTTGAAGAAGAACTCGCCAAGGCCGCCGACAGCGCGGCGCTGATCGCTGCCATGACCAGGCGTTACCCCAGTGCCGGCCTTGCGCCCGCGCTGCAGATCGGCGCCAAGGTGGCCAAGGGTGAAATGAAATGGGGCTGAGCGCTGCGCCGGGCAACCTGGACATCATCCGCTCGACCTACGAAGGCCCATCGGAGGAGAACGGCCGCAACCTGCTGGCCGTGCTGGCCCCCGACGCCAGCTGGACCGAAGCGGCCGGCTTTCCTTACGCCGGAACCTACATCGGGCCCGAGCAGATCGTGGCCGGCGTGTTCAAGCGCCTGGCAGCCGAATGGGACGGTTACCAGGCCAAGGTCCATACCTACCTGGCCGACGGCGACCGGGTGGCCGCCTTCGGCGTCTACTCTGGCACGTACCGCGCCACGGGCCGTTCCATGACGGCGAGTTTTGCGCACCTCTACCGCATCCAGGACGGCAAGATCGTCAGCATGGAGCAAGTCGTGGACAGCCACCCCGTGCAACAGGCGATGAGGGCGTCTGACCGATAAGGCACGCGAACGTCTACATCGCGATATCCGGACCTCACGCGGGAGGGGATGCCGGAAGCTGCAAGGGCGTGGAGCTCGACCTCGGTCGCGCGTGCAGCGCGCCAATCTGCAAGCAGTTACGGCTCACGCAATCAGCCGCAGAGCCGACTGCCAGGCCATCTCGCAATACCCCAACACACCTTCGCGGTTGAACTGCCCGGCCGTGCGGTCGCACACCTCGGGTGAAGGGTAGCTCAGCTTTGCGCCACCGCTCATCGCCTTGATCTGCGCCTGGCAGGCCCGTTCGAGGAAATAGATGTTGACGAAGGCCTCGGGGATCGTGCGGCCGGCGGCCAGCAGGCCGTGGTTGCGCAGGATCATGCACTGGTGCGTGCCCAGGCTGGCGATCAGGCGCCCGCGTTCGTCCAGATCGAGCGCGATGCCTTCGTAGGTGTGGTAGCCCAGGTGGCCGTGGAATTTCAGTGCGTGCTGGGTGATGGGCAGCAGGCCTTCGGCCTGGCACGACACCGCGATGCCGTCGGCCGTGTGGGTGTGGATCACGCAGGCCAGGTCGTGCCGTGCCATGTGCACGGCCGAATGGATCGTGAAGCCGGCCGCGTTGACGCGCGGCGCCGCGCCGTCGCCCCAGTCGCCCAGCGCCTTGCCGCTGGAGTCGATCTTCACCAGGTCTTCGGGCTGCATCTCGTGGAACAGCACGCCGTAGCGGTTGATCAGGAACTGGTCGTCGGTACCAGGGATGCGGGCGCTGATGTGCGTGTCGATCAGGTCCGTCATCTTGAAATGCGCGACCAGCCGGTACAACGCCGCCAGGTCGTGGCGGGTGCGGGCTTCGGCGTCCTGCAGGTGTTCGGGGGCGATGCGGTCCATGGGTTCTCCGTTCAGTCGTCGTCGGCGGGCAACTCAGGTGGCAAGTGCCTGCGCCATGTCGGGCTGTTCGCGGATCAGTTTCGCCACAGCCGTGCTCAAGGCGTCATTCTGCGCCTCCAGCGCAGCGATCACACCGAGCCGGTCGGCCACCGTCTTGTCCTGGTTCAGTTTCATCTTGCCCTCGATCGTCGTGACCGGGATGTGCAGCGCGACGATGGCCCGCAGCTTGGTCGAAGTCAGCGTGCCCGGCACGGCCTCCAGATCCCAGACGCCGCCCAGCGGCGTGTCGTACAGCGCCACGGTCTTGCGCAGGATGGCATGGATGGCCTCGGTGTCCTCGACCAGCTGCGGCTTGCCGCGCACGTGGATGGCGGTGTAGTTCCACGTGGGAAATGTCACCTGGTTGGTGTACCAGCTGGGCGAGATGAAGGCGTGCGGCCCCTGGAAGATCACCAGCGCCTCCGCGCCCTCCAGCAGGTCCTGGTACTGCGCATTGCCGCGGGCCAGGTGGGTGGTGAGCCGGCCGTTCGGGCCGTCGTCGGCGTCGAGCAGAAAGGGCAGGTGGGTGGCGTTGAGCCCGTTGCGGCCCTGCGTCACCAGGGTGGCGAAACTCCATTGGCGCATGCGCCGGTGCAGCAGCTGCAGGTCGGATTCCGCGTAGGCGGGAGGGGTGTACATCTCAGGGTCTTTTTTGAGGGGTGGTTTTGGAGAGGCGAACGGGCCGGACGCGACTAGGTCTGTGCAATGCGCCGGATCCAGCGCGCGGCATCGTCGAACGCCTCGGCCGCGACATCGGCGACGGAGACGGCCTCGAGAAAGCTGTGCACCGTGCCGGGGTAGACCTTGTCGGTGACGTCGACGCCGGCCTGGCGCAGCAGCTGCCCCATTTCGATGCTGTCGTCGTGCAGCGGGTCGCATTCGGTGATGGCCATCAGCGCTGGCGGCAGGCCGTGCAGTTGCGCGGCCACCAGGTTCACGCGCGGATCGGCATAGTCGTCGCGCCCGCGCAGGTAGTTGCGGTAGAACCAGACCATCATGTGCAGCGACAGGCCGTACTCGCCCGCGCCGTAGCGCAGCATGGAGTTGCGGTGCACGTCGGTGTTGAACGCGCCGTAGTTCAGCACCATGCCCGCGATCGGCGCCAGGCCCCGGTCGCGAAAGTCGATGCAGGTGGCGAGTGACAGGTTGCCGCCGGCCGAATCGCCGCCGATGAACAGTTGCGTCGGGTCGATGTCGAGCTGCCTGCCATGCGCCGCCAGCCAGGCGACCACGTCGATGCATTCTTCCAGCGGCTGCGGAAACTTGGCGTCCGGCGCACGGGTGTAGTCGATGCCGACCACCGTGATGCCCGCGCGCTCGGCGTACTCGCGCATCACGCGGTCGTGCGTGTCGAGGCTGAACAGCACGAAGCCGCCGCCATGGATGTAGAGCAAGGCACCGGGCAGGCTGCGGCTGGCGGGGGTGTACACGCGCAGGCGCACTTCGCCGTGGCGCGTGGGCACCGTGCGCTCCACGGTGCGCGCCATCGTCGGGCCGCCACGGGCCCAGGGTGCACGCACCTTCTCGGCGATCTCGCGGCCCTTGGCGATCGAAACCGTGTCGCGGCGCGGGTACTGTGCGGCGTCGGCGCCCATGCGGCGCGTGAACTCCTCGATCTGCGGGTCCAGCCGGGCCAGGGGCGCGGGCTGCGTGGTGGCGCTGAAAGCCGGGTCGTCCATCGTGGCCGTGCCCGCTCAGACCTTGGAGGCCTTGGATTGGCGGCGCAGCCAGGCGGCCGTGTCCTCGAAGGCTTCCACCGCCACGTCGGCGATCGATACCGCTTCGAGGAAGCTGTGCACCGTGCCCGGGTAGACCTTGGATTCGACGGCGACGCCGGAGGATTTCAGTTTGGCCGCCATCGCGATGTTCTCGTCGTACAGCGGGTCGCATTCGGTGATCACCATCCAGGCCGGCGGCAGGCCTTCGAGCCGCGCCGACAGCGGCGTCTGCCGCACGTCGAGGCGCGCCGGATCGACGTAGAGCCGGCGGAACCAGACCATCATGTGCAGGCTTAGGCCATGCTCGCCGGCGCCGTAGCGCAGCACCGAGGGGTTGCTCAGGTTGTCGGTGGTGGAGTAGCCGCCGTAGTTCAGCACCATGCCTGCGACCGGCGCCAGGCCGGCGTCGCGGAAGGTCAGGCAGGTGCCCACCGACAGGTTGCCGCCGGCCGAGTCACCGCCGATGAACAGCTGCTTGGCATCGATCTCGAGTTGCGCGGCGTTGGCCACGATCCAGTGCACCGTGTCCACACACTCGTCCAGCGCCTGCGGGAACTTGGCTTCCGGCGCCAGGCTGTAGTTGATGCCGATCACCACGATGCCGGCGCGCTCGGCGTACTCGCGCATCACGCGGTCGTGGGTGTTGATGCTGAACAGCGTGAACCCGCCGCCGTGGATGTAGAAGAAGATGCCCGGCAGCGCCCGTTTCGCCGGGTAGTACACCCGGGCCTCGATGTCACCGTGGCGCGTGGGCAGCTTGCAGTCGATGGTGCGCGCCATCACCGGGCCGCCTACGGTCCACTGCGCACGCACCTTCTCGGCGATCTGGCGGCCTTCGCCGATCGACACGGTGTCGCGGCGCGGGTACTTGGCACCTTCGAGTGCCATGCGGCGCAGGAACTCCTGGATCTGCGGATCCACCGGTGCCGCCGGTTCGGGGCTGGAGATGGCGCTGAATGCGGGGTCGCTCATGGTTGTGGTCCTCGGATAAACGGGTCGGGTCGGTCAATAGCCGCGCGCCATGTCGGCGGTGTGCAACAGGGGTTCGCCTCGGCCCAGCTGGCCGATGTTGCGCACGATCTGCTGCGCCACCACGTCGAAGGTCGCCATCGTCGCCATGTGGGGAGTGACGAGCACGCCAGGGGTCGTCCACAACGGGTTGCCGGGTGGCAGGGGTTCCTTCTCGAACACGTCGAGCGCCGCGCCGCGCAGCTGGCCGCTCTGCAGCGCCGCGATCAGGTCGGCCTCGACCAGGTGTTCGCCGCGGCCGCAGTGGATCAGCGTGGCGCCCTTGGGCAGCGCATCGAAGGTGCGGCGGTCGAGGATGCCGCGGGTCTCGGGGGTCAGCGGGATCAGGCAGACCAGCACGTCGGTGCCGGCCAGGAAGTCGCGGTAGCCGGCCTCGCCGCTGAAGGTGGTGACGCCTGCGATCTGCTTCGGCGTACGCGACCAGCCGCGCACCGTGTAGCCGAGCGTGGGCAGCACTTCGGCGATGCGTCCGCCCATCTCGCCCAGGCCCATCAGGCCGACGCGGCAGCTGGCCGCCGGCGTCTGCAGCGGGCGCTTCCATTGCTGCTCGCGCTGGCTGCGCATCGCCAGGTCGATCTTGCGGTGAAACATCAGCACGCCCCACAACACGTACTGCAGCATGCCCTCAGCGAGCATCGGGTCGACCACGCGGCACACCGGCAGGCCGCGCAGGTCCTGCTCGGCCACCACGTTGTCGATGCCGGCGGCGATGCTGTGCACTAGCTTCAGCCGGGGCATCTGCGCGTAGATGCCGCGGGGTGCGTCCCAGCAGATGGCCACTTCGGCATCGGCGATGCGCGGGTCGTCGCCGAGCAGCACTTCGAGCGAGGGGTCGAGTGCTTCGAGCAGGGGTTTCATGAAGCCGAGGTCGGCGGAGCGGCTGAGGAGCGCGGCGATGGTCATGGAGCGGGAATCGTGGAGAACGGGTCGGTAAAGAGGTGATGGGGAACGGGGCGCGGCGTCACACCGCGAGCCGCGCGGCAACGCCGGTCGAATCCCAGTGCTGGCCGGGCACGGCGGCGATCAGCCGTTGCGTGTAGTCGTGCTGCGGCGCGTCGAAGATCTGCGACGGCGGGCCGTATTCGACGATCTTGCCGCGGTGCATCACGGCCACGTGGTGGCAGATCTGCGCGGCGACCCGCAGGTCGTGCGTGATGAAGATCATCGCGATGTCGAGCCGCTTCTGCAGGCTGGCCAGCAGCTCCAGCACCTGGGCCTGCACCGACACGTCGAGTGCCGACACCGATTCGTCGGCCACCAGCAGCTTGGGTTCGAGCGCCAGCGCGCGGGCGATGCCGATGCGCTGGCGCTGGCCGCCGGAGAACTGGCTCGGGTAGCGGTCGAACGCCGCCGCTTCCAGCCCCACCAGTTCGAGCAGTTCGCGCGCCCGGGCATTGGCCTTGGCACCGTCGACGCCATTGGCACGCGGGCCGTCGGTGATGATGCGGCCGACCGTGTGGCGCGGGTTCAGTGACGAGAACGGATCCTGGAAGATCATCTGCACGTCGCGGCGCAGCGGCCGGAACTCGCGCTCGGTCAGCTTGGCCAGGTCGCGCCCGTCGAAGGCGATGACGCCGCCGTCCACGCCGGTCAGGCGCAGCAGGCACTTGCCGATGGTCGACTTGCCCGAGCCCGATTCGCCGACGATGCCCAGCGTCTGGCCTTTGCGCACCTCGAAGCTCACGTCGTCGACCGCCTTCACCACGCGGCGCGCGCCGCCGAACCAGCCGCCGCCGGTCACGTAGGTCTTGCGCAGGTTCTCCACGCGGATCACCGGCTGGCCGGCATGGGTCTGGCTTTCGTCGCTGCGCTTGTGCGGCACGGCGGCAATCAGGCGCCGGGTGTAGGCGTGGGCCGGCGCGTTCAGCACCTGCTCGGCCGTGCCCTGCTCGACGACGATGCCGCGCTCCATCACGGCCACGCGGTCGGCGATCTCGGCGACCACGCCGAAGTCGTGCGTGACGAACATCACCGCCATGCCCTTCTCGCGCTGGATGCGCTTGATCAGCGCGAGGATCTGCGCCTGCGTGGTCACGTCGAGCGCCGTGGTCGGCTCGTCGGCGATCAGCAGCTTGGGCTCGAGCACCAGGGCCATCGCGATCACCACGCGCTGGCGCTGGCCGCCCGACAGCCGGAACGGGTACGACCTGGCGAGCGTGGCCGGATCGGGCAGGCCGACGAAGTCGAGCATCTCCAGCATGCGGCGTTGCCCGGCCTCGCCCGGATAGGCGTGGTGCGCCTGCATCACCTCGAGGATCTGGTCGCCGACAGTCATCACCGGGTTCAGGGCCGACAGCGGCTCCTGGAACACCATGGCCATGTCCTTGCCGCGCATCGCGAGCAGCGTGGCCTCGTTCTCGCGCAGCAGGTCGCGGCCCTCGAACAGGATGCTGCCGCCGTGGGGCTGCAGGTAACTCGGCAGCAGGCCCATGATGGCGTTGGCGCTCATCGACTTGCCCGAGCCCGATTCGCCGACGATGCAGAGGATCTCGCGCGGGTGCAGGTCGTAGGACACGTTGCGCACGGCATAGGGCCGGTCGCTGCCGCAGGAGGGCAGCGGCACCGACAGGTCGCGCACACTCAGGATCGGTGGCGTCAGCAAAGCAGCGGGAGGGGCGGGGGGGAATTTGGTCATCACATGCGCCCCGTCATTCGCCGCGTTGCCGCAGGTGCGGGTTCAATGCATCGTTCAGACCCTCGCCGATCAGGTTGATCGCCAGCACCGTCACCAGGATCGCGACGCCGGGGCCGATGCTCAGCCACCACGATTGCCGGATCACGGTGCGCGCCGCGCCGATCATGAAACCCCAGCTCATCGCGTTGCGGTCGCCCAGGCCCAGGAACGAGAGCGCTGCCTCGGTCAGGATGGCGGTGGCCACCATGAACGAGCCCATCACGATGATGGACGACATCGCGTTGGGCAGGATCTGCGTCAGGATGATGCGCATCGGCCGCTGGCCGATCACCACCGCCGCCTGCACGAACTCGCGCTCGCGCAGCGCCAGGAACTCGCCGCGCACCAGCCGCGCGACGGGCGGCCACGACACCAGCGCGATGGCGCCGATGATCGAGGTGAGCGTGGGGCTCAGGATGGCAACCACCATCACGGCCATCACCAGCTGCGGGATGGTCTGGAAGAACTCGGTCACGCCCATCAGCACGTCGTCGACCCAGCCGCCGGAATAGCCGGCGATGGCGCCGACCAGGATGCCGACCACCAGCGCGACGAAGGTCGCGACCAGGCCGACCATCAACGAGACGCGGGCGCCGTGGGCCAGCCCGGCCATCACGTCGCGGCCCAGCATGTCGGTGCCCATCGGATAACCGGCGTTGCTGAACGGCATGATCATCGGCTTGGCGACCATCATCCAGGGTGACTGTTCGTAGAGCACCGACGCGCCAATGGCCACCAGGGCGACGAAGGTGAAGATCACCAGGCCGGCCACGGCGCCGTAGTGGCGCAGGTACTGCTGCAGGAACGCTTTCATGCCTTGGCTCCTGCGCTGGAACCGAAGCCGATGCGCGGATCGAGCACGCGGTAGATCAGGTCGGCGATGAAGTTGAAGCCCACCACCATCGCCGACGTGACCAGGAACACGCCGAGCAGCAGCTGGTAGTCGCGCTGCAGCAGCGCGTCGAACATCAGCCGACCGATGCCGGGCCAGCTGAACACGGTCTCGGTCAGGATCGCGCCGCCGGCCAGCTGGCCGAGCTGCACGCCGGCGAAGGTGACCACCGGCATCAGCGCGTTGCGCAACACATGCACACGCAGCACGCGGCTGGCGGCCACGCCCTTGGCGCGGGCGGTCTTCACGAAGTCCATGCCCATCACCTCGAGCATCGCCGCCCGTGTCAGCCGCGCATAGACGGCGACGAAGAAGGCCGCGAGCGAGCCGGCCGGCAGCACCAGGTGCATGCCGATGTCACCCAGGCGCGCCCAGCCGGTGAGCCCGGCGCTGACGGTCTCCATGCCGAAGGCGGGGAACCAGCCGAGCAGCACCGAGAACACGATCACCGACAGCAGCGACAGCCAGAACAGCGGCGTGGCGTAGAGCAGCAGCGCGCCCGACATCACCGCGCTGTCGAGCCAGCGGTGCTTGTTGATGTAGCGCGTGCGCGCCGCCAAGGCCCCTAGCGCCACGCCGATGGTGATCGACAGCACGAAGGCGGCGGCCATCAGCAGCAGCGTGGCCGGCAGGCGTTCGAGGATCAGGTCGAGCACCGGCACGTGGTTGCGGTACGAGTAGCCCAGGTCGAGCTGCAGTGCGTTCTTGATGTAGAGCGCCAGCTGCGTCATCACCGGCTGGTCGAGGCCGAACTGCTGGCGCAGCTGCAGCACGAAGCTCGGATCTCCGGCGCCGGATTCACCGGCCAGCACCTGGGCCGGATCACCGGGCGCGAGGCGGATCAGGAAGAAGTTGACGACCACCACACCGAGCATGACCAGCAGGGCCTTGCCGAGTTTGGTGGCGAGAAAGGAAGCGAATTTCAAGCGAGTTTCTCCAGCGCGCGACAGGTTGTCGCGTCACCGTATCAGAAAGCAATATCGGTACCTGAGGCCCCTGCAACTGGCGAGGCGCCATACCAGGGACACCGCGGAACTGGCTTTGCCAGGCCGCTGGTGTCGCCCCCTTGCAAAGGGGGTTGGCGAAGCGACACGCAGTGCGCGCAGACTGGGGGATGTCGTTATTTCGCGATATACACCGTGTCGAGGTTTTCCGTCAGGCTGTGGGCCGAAGTGACGGCGTTCTTCACCGTCGACCTGCTGATGGTCGCGAACTCGATGTCCATCACGTACTGGTTTGCCACTTCCTGCGACAGGATCACCTGCAGGTCGCTGTAGAGCTTCTGGCGCTTGGCGGGGTCGAGTTCGACACCGGCCTGGTCCCACAGCGCATCGGCCTTGGGGTTGCTGTAGCCCTGGTTGTTGGCGAACGGGCTACCCTTGGTGATGTTCTTCGTGATGTAGAGCCGCGCCACGCCGAGCGCCGGGTCACCGTATTGGTACGGCAGGTTGGCCGTCATGTCGAAGTCCCAGTTGCTGACCTTGCTGCCCCAGGTGCCGGCATCGGCGGCTTCGATCGTGACCTTGAAGCCGAGCTGTTCGAGCTGCTGCTTGGCGTATTCGTAGAAGCGGTCGTAGTTGCCGCCGAGCGAGATGCTGAGGAACTTGATGGGGGGCAGCTTGGCCACGTCGATGCCCGACTCCTTGACCAGTGCCTTGGCCCTGTTCAGGTCGTAGGGGAACTGCGGCGTGTTCTTCTCGTAGAACATCTCGGTCGACGCGAAGGCGCCGGTGGCCGGCTTGTTCATGCCGTCGAAGATGGTGTTGATGACGAAGTTGCGGTCGATCGCATGCTGCATCGCCTGGCGCACCTTCAGGTTGTCGAACGGCGGCTTGCGCATGTTGACCTGCACGTGGAAGGTCGGCGAGAACAGCTCCCAGCCCTTGGTCGTGTAGTCGACGCCGGCGAGCTTCTGCAGGCGGCGCGCATCCGAGATCTCGATGTCGCCGCTGCGGATCACGTTGACCTCGCCCTTCTCGAAGGCGACCACGCGCGAGGCGGCGTCCGGCATCAGGTAGAACACCACGCTGTCGAGGTAGGGCAGGCCCTTCTTCCAGTAGTCGGGGTTGCGGTCGAGCTTGACGAAGGCGCCGCGCTTCCATTCCTTGAACACGAACGGGCCGGTGCCCACGGGCTTCTGGTTGGCGGGGTTGGTGGCGTAGTCGGCGCCGTCGTAGATGTGCTTGGGCATCATCGGCATCGTGCCCACCTCGAACATCGAGATGAACGGCGGGAACGGCGTCTTCAGCTTGATCTCGAGCGCCAGCGGGCCGGTGGCCTTGACCGAGGCGACGTAGTTGTTCAGCACGACACGTGTGCGCACGTGCACGGCCGGCAGCATCTTGCCGATGCTGAACTCGGCATCGGCCGCCGTGAACGGCTTGCCGTCATGCCACTTCACGCCGTCCTGCAGTTCGAAGGTATAGGTCAGGCCGTCGGGCGAGATCTTCCAAGACTTGGCCAGCTCGGCGCGCGGTTTCAGGTCGGGGCCGTAGGTCAGCAGGCCCTGGTAGACCTTGCTGCCCATGTACTGGGATGCGACCATCGAATTCATCGCCAGCACGATCGAGGGTGGCTCGGGGTTGGCGATCAATGCCAGCGTGCCGCCGCGGGTCTGGGCCCAGGCGCTGCCGGCCAGCATCGCAAGCGCGGTCAGGCACAGCGCCACGGGGCGGCGCAGGCCAGCCAGGGGATGGTTCGAGTGGGACATGTGGTCGAGCCCTTTGATGAGAGAAGGTTGAAGGAAGCGGGACGGTGAATGCAAACTGGGGAAGCAAGATTCGTGACCGGTACAGTACGTGATGACTGGTATCTTCGAAAGAGCCAGTTTTCTTTTTCTTGACGGTGCCACTTTGCTGCTCTCCGATTTCCTTCTCCAGCGCCTCGAACGCGATGGCAAAGACTCCAGCGATCCGCTGAACCGGCAGATCTACGACGCGATGCGCCAGGCCATCCTGCGTGGCGAATGGGCGGCCAACACCAAGCTGCAGTCGTCGCGCTCGCTGGCCGACGACACCGGCCTGTCGCGCAACACGGTGCTGCATGCCTACCAGCAACTGCTGGCCGAGGGCTACATCACCAGCCGTGCCGGCAGCGGCACCTTCGTGTCGGACACGCTGCCCGGGCAGATCCCCGGGCGTTCGCGCGTGGCCGCTGCCCAGCCGCAGCCGGCCGAGGGGCCGGGCCTGTCGCGCCGGGGCGCGCTGGTGCTGCGCGAGGCAGGCATCGTGGGCAGCCCTGCCGGTGCGTTCGCGCTGGGCATGTCGGACACCACGGCGTTCCCGCATGCCACCTGGGCGCGGATGATCGGGCGGCGCTGGCGCTATCCGCCCGAGGAGCTGCTGAACTATGCCCACCACGGCGGCTACCTGCCGCTGCGCCAGGCGCTGGCCGAGCATCTGCGCCTGTCGCGCTCGGTCAACTGCGATGCTGAGCAGGTGCTGATCACCACCAGCATCCAGCAGTCGATCGGCCTCATCGCGCAGATGCTGGCCGACGTGGGCGACACCGTGTGGCTCGAAGAGCCCGGCTACCGCGCGTCGCGCAACCTGCTGCGGGCCAGCGGCCTGCAGCCGGTGCCGATCCGCGTGGACGAGGAGGGCATGGCGCCGCAGGAGGCCGACTTGAAGCAGCCGCCGCGGCTGATGTACGTGACGCCGTCACACCAGTTCCCGCTGGGCATGGTGATGGGCCTGTCGCGGCGCCGCATGCTGCTGGAGTACGCGCGCCAGCGCAACGTGTGGATCCTGGAGGACGACTACGACAGCGAGTTCCGCTTCGAGGGCCGGCCGCTCGCCTCGCTGCAGGGGCTGGACGCACATGGCCGCGTGATCTACATGGGCTCGCTGTCGAAGACGCTGTTCCCCGGCGTGCGCACCGGCTACGTGGTGCTGCCCAAGGCGCTGGCCGCCAGCTGCGCCGACGGCTTTGCCGAGCTGTACCGCGAAGGCCAGCTGGTGCAGCAGGCCGCGCTGGCCGACTTCATCTCCGAAGGCCATTACGCGGCCCACATCCGCCGCGTGCGCCAGCGCTATGCGCACAAGCAGGCGCTGCTGCGCGCGGCCATCGTCGAGCGCTTCGGCGCCGCCTGGCCGATCTCGACCCACGAGGCCGGCCTGCACCTGACGCTGCACCTGCCGCCGCAGGACGGCCGCAGCTACGACGACGTGGCGATCTGCTCCGAGGCCGGTGCGCAAGGCGTGGTGGCGCGCCCGCTGTCGCGCCACTACCTCGACGCGCGCCACGCGACGCAGGGCTTGCTGCTGGGTTATGCGGGCGTGCAGCCGGAGGAGATCCGGCCCGCGTTCGACAAGCTCGCCGCCATCATCGAACGCAGCGCGCGGCGCCGGTAGGCGCGGCCTGCCGGGCGATTACAGTCGGTTGAGGCCGCACCAGCGGGCGATGAACAGCGCGAGCACCGCGGTCACCTCCTGCATGCTGTCGAGGGACACCCATTCGTCGATGCCGTGGAAGCCGCCGCCCTGGGGGCCGTAGCAGGTCGACGGGATCTTGCCGTAGAGGTGGAAGAACTTCACGTCGGTGGTGCCGGTGAAGGCGGCCTGCGCTGGCTCCTGCCCGGCGATCGCCTTGTGGCAGTCGATCAGCGTGGTGACGACCGGCTCGGTCATGTCGACCACCAGCCCTTCGGCCTGGAAACCCTTGTAATCGATGCGGTACTGCACGCTGGCGTGGGCCGGGTGCGCGGCGTGCGCGTCCTTCAGCAGGGCCTCGACCTGGGTGCGTACTTCGGCCGGCGTGACGCCGGGGTAGAAGCCCAGCCGCAGGTCGGCGCGGCAATGCGTGGGCACCGATGACGCCCATTCACCGCCCTGCAGCTTGCCCAGGTTGAAGTTGACCGGATGTTCGTGGTTGCAGAACAGCGGATGCCGCTCGGACGGCTGGTTCCACTTCTCCTCGAGCGCGCGCAGCTTGCCCACGAGGTAGGTGGTGAACTCGATCGCCGTCACGCCGGTGTGCGCGACCGAGGCGTGCACCGGCACGCCCAGCACCTCGAGGGCTAGCCACATCACGCCCATCTGCCCGGTCATGATGCCCACCGTGGGCTCGGTGATCAGCGCCGCATCGGCGGTATAGCCTTCGACCAGGCAGGCCAGCGCGCCGTTGCCGGTGCATTCCTCCTCGACCACGGATTGCAGGTAGACCGGCGCCGCCGGTTCGTAGCCGAGCTGCTGCAGCGCCTTGAAGGCCATCGTGTACGCCACGATGCCGGCCTTCATGTCGGACGCGCCGCGACCGTACAGCCGGTCGCCATCGATGTGCGGCTCGAACGGCGGATGGGTCCACATCTGCGCGGCGCCGACCGGCACCACGTCGATGTGGCCGTTCAGGATCAGCGACTTGCCCTTGACCGGGCCGGCCGGCTGGTGCACGCCGACCACGTTGGGCCGGCCGTCGTAGGAGACGATCGACGGCGAGTAACCAGGATGCTCGCGGATGCGGGCTTCGTCGATCGCGAAGGTGTGCACGCGCAGGCCGAGCTGCTCGAAATGGCCCTGCATGCAGGCCTGGGCCGAGGCTTCGTCGCCGAGCAGGGAAGGGTGGCTGACCAGTTCGGCAAGCATGTCGACGGCTTCGGTGCGCAAGGCGCCGACGGCGTTGAGGATCTGCTCGCGGGTGGGAGAGGTGCTGACGAGGGTGTCCATGGCGTTTCCAGTAAGGTGGGGCGGCGGGCCGGAGCCGCAAACGGTGGGTGCAGCATATTCGGTGCCACGTCGTCGTGCACCGGGCTGGCGTGTCGTCCGGCCGTATCAGCAGCCCTGGACCTGCAATTGCCAGGGCGTCTTCTGCCAGGCCAGCGCCTCTTCGCGCAGCAGGTGCGCCGACTGCGGATAGGTCTCGGCCCAGCCGGCGCGGCAGATCAGCATCCAGCGGCCGGGCTGCCCTGCCTTGGTGCCCAGCTGCAGCCCGCGGATGTCGGGGTCGCGCCGCGCGTGGCACAGGATCACCGCGAGCCGCAGCGCCAGCAACTGGCGGGCGAACACCGGGTCGGTCAGGTCGAGTTCGAGCTTGCGCAGCTTGCCGCGGTGGCCCAGCACCAGCAGCCCGAGCCGGTGCAGCTCGGGCATGGCGAACCCGGGCGCATCGGCATGGTCGAGCACATAGGCGCCGTGGCGGTGGTAGTTGCTGTGCGAGATCAGGCAACCCATCTCGTGCAGCTGGCCGGCCCAGTCGAGCTTGCGTTGCAGCCGTGCGGTTTCGTCGGCCGGCGTGCCCGAGCCGGCCTGCAGCTGGGCGAACAAGGAGCCCGCGACCGCGGCTACACGTTTCGCCTGCGGTGCATCGACCTCGAACTTGGTGGCCAGCCGGCTGACCGAGGCCGAACGCACGTCGCTCTTGGCGTCGTCGCGCTCGACCAGGTCGTACAGCACGCCGTGGCGCAGCGCGCCGTCGGCCGCATGCAACTCGTCGATGCCGAGCAGGTCGAACACCGCCTGCAGCACGCTCAGGCCGCCGCCGATCACCAGCTTGCGGTCGTCCTTCATGCCGTCGATGCGCAGCCGGTCGACGTGCTCGGCCTTCAGCAGCCGTTCCATCAGCCAATCGAGCCCGGCGCGCGGAATCACGCCGGGCGGGTAACCTGCCGCGCCCAGCACGTCGGCCACCGCGCCGACCGTGCCGGAGGCGCCGTAGGCGGTGTCCCAGGTATCGCGGCCATAGGCGTCGAGTGCTTCGTCGAGCACAGCCTTGGCGGCGATCTTGGCGATGCGGAAGGCGTCGGCGGTGAACTCGCCCTTGGGGAAATACTGCATCGACCAGGCGACGCTGCCGACCCGGAACGATTCCATCACCCGCGCTTCATAGCCCTGGCCGAGGATCAGCTCGGTCGAGCGGCCGCCGATGTCGACCACCAGGCGCCGCTCGTCGGACTGCGGCAGCAGCCGGGCTACGCCCTGGTAGATCAGGCGCGCCTCTTCGCGGCCGGGGATGACGTCGATCGGGAAGCCCAGCGCCTGGTGGCCGCGGGTCAGGAACTCGTCGCGGTTGCGGGCTTCGCGCAGCGTCTGCGTGGCGACGGCGCGGACCTGGTGTTTCTTGAACCCGGCCAGCCGCTCGCCGAAGCGCGCAAGGCAGTCAAGGCCGCGCTGGATCGCGTCGGGGCTGAGGTTGCGGGCTTCGTCGAGACCGTTGCCCTGGCGCACGGTTTCCTTGAGGTATTCGGTGCGCCGGACCTGGCCGTGTTCGAAGCGGCCGATCTCCAGACGGAAGCTGTTGGAGCCCAGATCGAGGGCGGCGAGAAGAGTGCCGTTTTGCATGGATCGGCGGCAGCATAGCACCGGCTTCGGGGCCGCGCGAGCGCGCCGGACGGCGCCGTCGTGCACATCCGACAGCGGACATCGCCGTGCCGCCGGCGCGGGATTTGTCATGGCACTGTCACACAAACTTCTTAAATTGCACCCATCGGCGCGGCAGCAGCTGCGTCAGGTTGACCCACCCGAACGCTATTTTCACAAGAGGTTTTCGATGCAAAAGCACTTTGTTTCCCCGTCTTTCGGCGCCACCGGCCTGCGTTACGCCGCCGTGGGCCTGGTCGGTCTGGCCGCCTGGGCGCAAGTCGGCGTGGCCGCTGCGCAGGACGTGACCGGCGCTGGCGCCAGCTTCCCGGCACCGCTCTATTCGAAGTGGGCTTCCGACTACAACAAGGCCACCGGCACCAAGATCAACTACCAGTCGGTCGGCTCCGGCGCTGGCCTGAAGCAGATCGAAGCCAAGACGGTGGATTTCGGCGCGTCCGACGCTCCGTTGACCGACGATGAGCTGAAGGCCAAGGGCCTGGTCCAGTTCCCGACCGTGATCGGCGGCGTCGTGCCGGTGGTCAACATTCAGGGCATCAAGCCCGGTGATCTGAAGCTCAGCGGCCAGGTGCTCGGCGACATCTACCTCGGCAAGATCACGAAGTGGAACGACCCCGCCATCAAGGCGCTGAACGGCGCACTGGCCCTGCCGGATGCCGCCATTGCGCCGGTGCGCCGCGCCGACGGCTCGGGCACCAGCTTCGCGTTCACCAACTACCTGAGCCAGGTCAACCCCGAGTGGAAGAGCAAGGTCGGCGAAGGCACGGCCGTCAACTGGCCGACCGGCGCGGGCGGCAAGGGCAACGAAGGCGTTGCAGCGTTCGTGAGCCGTCTGCCGAACTCGATCGGTTATGTCGAGTACGCCTACGTCAAGCAGAACAAGATGACGTACGCACAGCTGCAGAACGCGTCTGGCAGCTTTGTGTCGCCTGACGACAGCGCCTTCAAGGCCGCTGCCGCCGGTGCCGACTGGGCCAAGAGCTTCTACCAGATCCTGAACAACAAGCCGGGCAAGGAATCGTGGCCCATCACGACCGCGACCTTCATCCTGATGCACAAGGTGCAGGACAAGCCGGCCCAGGCGGCTTCGGTGCTGAAGTTCTTCTCGTGGGTCTACAAGGACGGCGACAAGACGGCGGACGACCTCGACTACGTGCCGATGCCCGTCAGCGTCAAGGCGCTGATCGAGAAGTCCTGGGGCGACATCAAGGACGGCTCGGGCAAGTCCGTAGCGTCCAAGTAAACCACCACGCCAGCCCGCCGGAGCACCCGAGCCGTGTCCTCTACACTTCCCGCGAACGGTACCTC
Source organism: Pseudorhodoferax sp. (assembly GCA_965279475.1). Lineage (GTDB taxonomy): Bacteria > Pseudomonadota > Gammaproteobacteria > Burkholderiales > Burkholderiaceae_C > Pseudorhodoferax. The sequence continues at coordinate 2,329,707 of CBDIIA010000003.1, read as the reverse complement.
TTTCGATCTGTCCGGCAAGGGTGCCGGCAAGGGGTCTGAACGCACCATGACCAATCCCCCGCCTGTGCATTCCGTTCGTGTCGGCCCGCTGGCCGACCGCCTGTTCGGCTGGGCCGCCAAGGGGGCGGCATTGCTGACCCTGGCCCTGCTGATCGGCATCCTGCTGTCGCTGATCCAGGGGGCATGGCCTGCGATCTCGAAATACGGGCTCAGCTTTCTGACCAGCACCACGTGGGACCCGGTCAAGGAAGAGTACGGCGGCCTGGTGATGATCTACGGCACGCTGGCCACTTCGATCATCGCGCTGGTGATCGCAGTGCCGGTGAGCTTCGGCATCGCACTGTTCCTGACCGAACTGTCGCCCGCCTGGCTCAAGCGCCCGCTGGGCACGGCGATCGAACTGCTCGCGGCGGTGCCCTCCATCGTCTACGGCATGTGGGGTCTGCTGGTGTTCGGGCCGATCCTCAGCACCTACGTGCAGCAGCCGCTGCAGGCGCTGCTGACCGGTGTGCCGGTGCTGGGCGCGCTGGTGTCCGGCCCGCCCGTGGGCATCGGCATCCTGTCGGCCGGCATCATCTTGGCGATCATGATCATCCCGTTCATTGCGTCCGTGATGCGCGACGTGTTTGAGGTCACGCCCCCGCTGCTGAAGGAGTCTGCCTACGGGCTGGGCTCGACCACCTGGGAGGTGATGTCGCGTGTGGTGCTGCCGTATACCAAGGCCGGCGTCATCGGCGGCATCATGCTGGGGCTGGGCCGTGCATTGGGTGAAACCATGGCGGTCACCTTCGTGATCGGCAACATGAACCAGCTCGATTCGCTGAGCCTGTTCCAGGCGGCCAACAGCATCACCTCGGCACTGGCCAACGAGTTCGCCGAAGCCGGCGCCGGCCTGCACCAGGCGGCGCTGATGTATTTGGGGCTGGTGTTGTTCTTCATCACCTTCGTGGTGCTGTCGGCATCGAAGATCCTGCTGGCGCGTCTGCGCAAGAGCGAAGGAGCCAAGTCATGACCACCAGCGAAATGTTGCTGCAGGCCGTCGAGCTCGACAAGACGCGCCAGGCCCGCTACGCGAGCCGCAAGCGTGTGAACCAGATCGCGCTGTTCCTGTCGATGGCCGCGATGGCGTTCGGCGTGTTCTGGCTGGTCTGGATCCTGTGGGAGACCGTGCGCCTGGGCGTCGGCGGTCTGGCGCTGGCCACGTTCACCGAGATGACGCCACCGCCCAACGAGGCCGGTGGTATTGCCAACGCGATCTACGGCTCGTTCCTGATGGTGATGCTGGCGACCTTCGTCGGCACGCCAATCGGCATCATGGCCGGCATCTACCTGGCCGAGTACGACACCAAGGGCTGGCTGGCGTCGGTCACGCGCTTCGTCAACGACATCCTGTTGTCGGCGCCGTCGATCGTGATCGGCCTGTTTGTCTACGCCGTGGTCGTGGCCCGCTTCAAGAGCTTCTCCGGCCTGGCCGGCGCTCTGGCGCTGGCGCTGATCGTGATCCCGGTCGTGATCCGCACCACCGAGAACATGCTGCAGCTGGTGCCGCCGGGCCTGCGGGAAGCCGCGTATGCGCTGGGTGCCCCCAAGTGGAAGGTCATCATGAGCATCACGCTCAGGGCCGCCCGCGCCGGGGTCGTGACCGGTGTGCTGCTGGCCGTGGCCCGCATCGCCGGCGAGACCGCGCCGTTGCTGTTTACCGCGCTGAACAACCAGTTCTGGACCTCGAGCCTGGGCGAGCCGATGGCCAGCCTTCCGGTCACGATCTTCAAGTTCGCGATGAGCCCGTACGAGAACTGGCAGAAGCTGGCCTGGGCCGGTGTGCTGCTGATCACCGTTGCCGTGCTGGGCCTGAACATCCTGGCCCGGGTGCTGACCCGCGTCAAGAGCTGAAACCTCCAACAGAATTCGAAAGCCATCCATGCAAGCCACTGTGAAAACGGCCGAGCGTCCCAAGATCGCGGTCAAGGACCTGAACTTCTACTACGGCAAGTTCCACGCGCTGAAGGGCATCAACCTGGACATCCCGGAGAAGAAGGTCACCGCCTTCATCGGCCCGTCGGGCTGCGGCAAGTCGACGCTGCTGCGCACCTTCAACCGCATGTTCGAGCTGTACCCCGAGCAGCGCGCCGAAGGCCAGATCGTGCTGGACGGCGAAGACCTGCTGACCTCCAAGCAGGACGTGGCCCTGGTGCGCGCCAAGGTCGGCATGGTGTTCCAGAAGCCCACGCCGTTCCCGATGTCGATCTACGACAACATCACCTTCGGCGTGAAGCTGTTCGAGAATCTGAACGCGACCGACATGGAAGAGCGCGTGGAATGGGCGCTGCGCAAGGCGGCGCTGTGGACCGAGGTCAAGGACAAGCTGCACCAGAGCGGCTCGGGCCTGTCGGGCGGACAGCAGCAGCGACTGTGCATCGCCCGCGGCATCGCGATCAAGCCACAGGTGCTGCTGCTCGACGAACCCTGCTCGGCGCTGGACCCGATCTCGACCTCGAAGATCGAGGAACTGATCACCGAGCTGAAGGCCGACTACACCGTGGTCATCGTCACGCACAACATGCAGCAGGCCGCCCGCTGCAGCGACTACACCGCCTACATGTACCTGGGCGATCTGATGGAGTTCGGGGCCACCGAAGAGCTGTTCTTCAAACCCCGGCGCAAAGAGACGGAAGACTACATTACCGGTCGCTTCGGCTGAAGGAGACACCATGCCAGACAAACATCTTTCGACCCAGTTCGACACCGAACTCAACGGTGTCTCCAGCCGCGTGATGGAGCTCGGCGGCCTGGTGGAATCGCAGATCCGCAAGGCGATCTACGCACTGTCGCAGTTCAGCACCGAGGTGGCCGACGAGGTCACCGCAGCCGAGCAGCGCGTCAACGCGATGGAAGTCGAGATCGACCGCGATCTGTCGTCCATCATCGCGCGGCGCCAGCCCACGGCGCGCGACCTGCGCCTGCTGATGGCGATCTCCAAGACCACGGCCAACCTGGAGCGTGTGGGCGACGAGGCCGAGAAGATCGCGCGCATGGTCAAGTCGATCATCAACAGCGGTGCGGCGCGCTCGCTGCCGACGCTCGACCTGCGGGTCTCGGCCGACCTCGCCTCGGGCCTGCTGCGCAAGGCGCTCGACGCGTTTGCTCGGCTCGATACGGCGGCGGCGGTCTCGATCCTGAAAGAGGACGACCTGATCGACCGCGAGTTCGATGGCTTCGTGCGCAAGCTGATCACCTACATGATGGAAGACCCGCGCACCATCTCCGCCAGCCTGGACCTGCTGTTCCTGGCCAAGGCGATCGAGCGCATCGGCGACCACTCGAAGAACATCGCCGAATTCATCATCTACATCGTCAAGGGAGCGGACGTGCGCCATGTGAGCATGGAGCAGGTGGAGTCCGCCGTTCAATGAGAAATCCGCGATGAGGAACATGCCCCGTGTGCTGATCGTCGAAGACGAGCCGGCGATCGCCGAGCTGCTGTCGGTGAATCTGCGCCACAGCGGTTTCCAGCCCACCTGGGCGATGGACAGCGTGACCGCGCAGTGCGAGCTCGATGCGGTGCTGCCCGACGTGATCCTGCTCGACTGGATGCTGCCCGGTGAGAGCGGCCTGTCGCTGGCGCGCAAGTGGCGTGCCGATCCGCGCACCAAGGCCGTGCCCATCATCATGCTGACCGCACGCGGCGACGAGCAGGACCGCGTGTCAGGCCTGGACGCCGGTGCCGACGACTACATCACCAAGCCGTTCTCGACGAAGGAAATGCTGGCCCGCATCCGTGCCGTGCTGCGCCGCCGCGCGCCCGAACAGGCGGGCGGCTCGGTGCAGATCGGCGCGCTGGTGCTGGATGCGTCGACGCACCGCGTGACGTTCGAAGACCAGGGCCTGAAGATGGGCCCGACCGAGTTCAAGCTGCTGCACTACCTGATGCAGCATGCCGAGCGTGTGCACAGCCGCTCGCAACTGCTCGACCGCGTCTGGGGCGACCATGTGTTCATCGAAGAACGCACGGTCGACGTGCACGTGAAGCGCCTGCGCGAGGCCCTGGGGGCCGCGGGCTCGATGGTCGAGACGGTGCGCGGCGCGGGTTACCGCATCACCTCGCAGCCTGCGCCGTTGCCGGTGGCCTCGGCCGCGCGCGACAGCGCCCGGGCGCAGGCGGCACCGCCGGCCTGATTTCGCGTCTGCGGGTGCAGGGCTGAAAGCGCGCCTGGCTGCGCCTGCCCGTGGCGACCGCCGACAATCACCCCATGTGGTTCCGTTTCTGCACCTTCCTGTTGTTCCAGCTGTGCGGCGTTGCGGCCGGCTGGCACGTGGCGGACTGGTTCGGCGCCAGCGTCGGCCTGCTGATCGCCGGCATGGTCTGGTTCGGCGTCGACCTGGTGCGCGGCGGCCGCGTGCTGCGCTGGCTGCGCAGCGGCGACCTGGCCCAGGTCCCGCGGCAACGCGGGCTGTGGGGCGAAGTCGCCGACCGAAGCCGGCGCCTGCTGCGCCAGGCCGACCAGCATCTGCAGGACAGCGAACGCCGCCTGCAGGAGTTCCTGGCGGCGATCCAGGCGTCACCCAACGGCGTCGTGCTGCTCGACCGCGAAGGCCGCATCGAGTGGTGCAACCAGGTGGCGGCCGAGCATTTCGGCATCGATGCCCAGCGCGATCTGCAGCAGCTGATTGGCAATCTGGTGCGCGACCCGGCCTTCGTCTCCTACTATGCCCACCCGGACGCCGGGCGCGGCACGATGATGACTGGCAGCGGCGGCAGCGCCAGCCGGCCGATGCGCCTGTCGGTCCACCTGCACCCGTATGGCGAAGGGCGCCGCCTGCTGCTGTCGAACGACGTGACGGCCCTGGAACAGGCCGAGGCCATGCGGCGCGACTTCGTCGCCAACGTGTCGCATGAGATCCGCACGCCGCTGACGGTGCTGACGGGTTTCGTCGAAACCTTGCAGTCGCTGCCGCTCGAACAACCGGAGCGCGCGCGTTACCTGGAACTGATGTCGCAGCAGGCGTCGCGGATGCAGTCGCTGGTGCACGATCTGCTGATGCTGTCGCGCATCGAGGGCAGCCCGCCACCGGGTGCGGGCGAGTGGATCGCGGTGGCGGAATTGCTGGCCTCGTGCCGCGACGAAGCGCAAGCCCTGTCCGCGTTGCTGACCGCCGGCCAGGCGGCATCCCATCGGCTGCAGTTCGAAGTCGATGTCGATGCCGTCTTGTCGGGCGCGCGCGGCGAGTTGCTGAGCGCGATGTCCAACCTCGTCAGCAACGCCGTGCGCTACACCCCGGCCGGTGGCAGCATCCAGGCCGTCTGGCAGGCGCTGCCCGACGGCCGTGCCGAGTTCTCGGTGCAGGACTCGGGCCCCGGCATCGCCCCCGAGCATCTGCCGCGCCTGACCGAACGTTTCTACCGCGTCGACCGCAGCCGCTCGCGCGAGACCGGCGGCACCGGGCTGGGCCTGGCCATCGTCAAGCACGTGTCACAGCGCCACGGCGCCGAGCTGCGCATCGAGAGCAAGGTCGGGCAGGGCTCGCGGTTCGCGATCGTGTTCCCCGCGAGCCGGGTGAAAACGGGTGCGTCTGTCGCTGCTGCGCGGCCGGCCAGCAGGATCTGAGATCCTGCAGCGGCCTCAGGGCGCGCGGCGAAACAGCAGCACGTCTTCGGTCTTGTCCGTCGGCCGTCGCACCGATGCCTGCAACACCCATTGCGGCATGTCGACGACCTCGAGCAAGCTCGACAGTGCCTGGGCATCGACCAGCAGCCAGGGGCAGCTGGCCTGCGTGGCCGCGGGGCGCAGCTGCAGCCCGCCATGGAAACGGAAGGCCGCGATCTGGCCACGGTTCAAGCCATGGATCTCCACGCAGCCGGTCGTGGGCATCTTGGCCATCACGTTGCGCACCAGCGGCGCATAACTGCGCGCGAAGTCCAGCGGTGGCAGCCACAGCGTGGTCAGCAGCATCCAGCACAAGGCGGTGCCGCCCGCGGGCAGCACCAGGCTCTTCCAGATCACGGAGGGATGCCGGCCGACCCGCCAGCGCACCAGCCAGGCCCACGACAAAGTCGCCGCCAGCGCAACGACAAAGGCCGTCAGCGAGAAGCTGGGCTCGAAGCCGGGCGCCAGCTTGGCGACGTTGGCCGCCGGTTTGGCCGGCACGCCGGTCTGCATCGCGATCCAGATGACCCAGACGATCAGCGCGCAGCTGGTGAAGAACAGCAGGGTGAACCAGTCGATGGCCGCAGCCACGCTGCGGCCCAGCGTGGGCAGGGCGAACGCGGCCAAGGCCGCCAGGGCGGGCAGGGTCAGCAGCAGCGAGCGGTCGGAGGCGGGCGTGAAGACGGTCGTGCCCAGCCCGACGGCGATGAACCACAGCGGCAACGCCAAGTGGCGGTCGGGCCGGCCGTTGCGCATGTGGCGGCGCCAGCGCCACAGGGTCCAGATGGCCATCGGCCAGATCGGCCAGGTGAACCACAGCAGCAGGCGGCCCAGGCTGCGCCATTCGTTCCAGTGGGCTGGCGGCACCGCGATGCGCCAGCGCCACAAGCCCAGCGCCCAGACCGTGGCCGCCGCTGCCGCCGTGATCGCCAGCACGGCCCAGGCCCAGCGCACACCGCGCCCGCGGTCGGCGGCGGCGTCGAGGCGTACATCGTCATCGTCGCCTGCCTGCAGATGGCCTTCGAGCAGGCAGATGCCGGCACCACCGATGCCGAACAAGGCCGCCAGAGCCGGCGCGCCCGACAGGCTCAGGCCGAACAGTCCGACGGCTACACCCAGCGCCGGCACGCCGGTGCGGTAGGGCAAGGCGGCAAACGCATAGAACGTGATCGCACTGAAACACAACTGCGCTTGCGCAGGCGTCGTCTCGTGCGAGAGCTGCGCGAGGCCCAGGCAGGAGATCAACGCGAGCAGGCCGCCGTCGGCCAGCGCGCGGGCGTAGTCGGCCGGCCGGGCCTCACCGCCGAAGGCGAAGGCTACCGGCTGCGCGCTCGGGCTGCGCGCCAGGTAGTACACGCCGTACCAGGTGGTGCAGAGCGTCAGCGCCAGCAACAGGATGGAAGGGATACGGCTGGCGAAGTCGGGCGCAACCCACAACGGCAACCACTGCATCGCCCAAGCGCCGAGCCAGTAGGGGACCAGTGCATCGAGTTCGGGCGGCTGGCCGAGCAGTCGCGGATCAAACCAGGCGCTGGCGCCGCTGGCCAGTTCGGCCATGTAGCCGAAGGCCGTGACTTCCTGGTTCTTCCAGGGCTCGCGACCCACGAAGCCGGCCAGCACGTAGGCCACGCACAGCAGCAGCAAGGCCACGCGGGGCAAGCGGCGCACGGCGGTCTGCGCCACGATGGCGGGAGTGGGCTGGTTCACAGGTCGGGTGAGATGGATGCCGCTGCAGGCTGCCGCAGCATCAGAAAGGCGCAGCGCGCGCTGCAAAACGAAAGGGCAGCGCGGTTCACAACCGGGCTGCCCTTTGCGTGGGGGTCGGCAGGGTCTGCCGCTTACTTGGCTGCCGTCTTGCCGAAGCGATTGCGGAACCGCTCGACGCGACCACCCATGTTGTCCACCGACTTCTGCGTGCCGGTGTAGAACGGGTGCGATTCGCTGGAGGTATCGAGCTTGTACAGCGGCAGTTCACGGCCGTCGTCGAGCTTGATCATTTCCTTGGTGTTGACGCAAGACCGGGTGACGAACTTGAAGTTGTTCGACAGGTCCATGAACACCACCTCGCGGTAGTTCGGGTGAATGCCTTCTTTCATGATCTTCCTTCGGTGTCAGCTGCGGTAGCCGGGCCAGCCAATCTGGCCTACTTTCCGCAAAAAAGCCTTTGATTATATACCGGGGCATGCCGCCGAGCGCCGGGCCGCCCCAAGACGGCGGCGCCTCCTCCTTGGGAGGTGGCGTATCACACGCAGCGCAGCGCAGTGAAAAGCCGGAAGGCCAACAACTCAGCCGCCACGGCGCATCATGTCGAAGAACTCGGAGTTGTTCTTCGTGGCGCGCATGTTCTTCAGCATCAGTTCCATCGACTCGATCTCGTCCATGTTGTACATGAACTGGCGCAGGATGCGGCTCTTCTGCAGGATCTCGGGAGCCAGCAGCAGTTCCTCACGGCGGGTGCCGCTGCGGTTGAGCTGGATCGACGGGAACACGCGCTTTTCGTACAGGCGGCGGTCCAGGTGGATTTCGCAATTGCCCGTGCCCTTGAATTCTTCGAAGATCACTTCGTCCATGCGGCTGCCGGTGTCGACCAGCGCCGTGCCGATGATGGTCAGCGAGCCACCTTCCTCGACATTGCGTGCCGCACCGAGGAACCGCTTGGGCCGTTGCAGTGCATTGGAGTCGACACCGCCGGTCAGTACCTTGCCGGACGACGGCACGACGTTGTTGTAGGCGCGTGCCAGACGGGTGATCGAGTCCAGCAGGATCACCACGTCCTTCTTCAGTTCGACCAGGCGCTTGGCGCGTTCGATCACCATCTCGGCCACGTGCACGTGGCGGGCGGCGGGTTCGTCGAAGGTGGAGGCAATCACCTCGCCCTTGACCGAACGCTGCATTTCGGTCACTTCCTCGGGCCGCTCGTCGACCAGCAGCACCATCATGTGGCTGTCGGGGTAGTTGGCCGCGATCGCGTGGGCGATGTGCTGCATCATCACCGTCTTGCCGCTCTTGGGCGGTGCCACCAGCAGGGCGCGCTGGCCCTTGCCGATGGGCGCGACGATGTCGATGATGCGGCCGGTGATGTTCTCGTCGCCCTTGATGTCGCGCTCGAGCTTCATCTGCTCCTTCGGGAACAGCGGCGTCAGGTTCTCGAACATCACCTTGTGCTTGTTCTCTTCCGGGCCGCCGCCGTTCACGCGGTCGAGCTTGTTCAGCGCGAAGTAGCGTTCGCCATCCTTGGGCGTGCGCACTTCGCCTTCGATCATGTCGCCGGTGTGCAGGTTGAAGCGACGCACCTGGCTCGGGCTGATGTAGATGTCGTCCGTGCTGGCGGTGTAGCTGGTGTCCGGGCTGCGCAGGAAACCGAAGCCGTCGGGCAGGATCTCGAGCACGCCGTCGGCAATGATCTGCTCGCCGGTCCGGGCCCGCTTCTTGATGATCGCGAACATCAACTCCTGCTTGCGCATGCGGCCCGTGTTCTCGATCTCAAGCTCTTCGGCTTGCTTCAACACTTCGGACACGTGCAGTGCCTTGAGTTCGTTTAAGTGCATGGAGTGACTCCGTCAGGGAGTTCGTGGTGCGAAAGAAAGGGGGAGGTTCGGAAGAGGCGAGAACTGCCTCGTGTGCCGAAAAATCGAACCGGTCGGCCTTGGCCTTCCGGTGAACTGGGGGGGATTATGACAGGATTCGACGGGGCAGCCGGGGCGCCGGTGCGAGGACCGGGCCCGGCGCCGTCCGGGTGCGCTTCAGGCCAGCTGCTGGTCGATGAAGGCGGTCAGTTGCGCCTTGCTCATCGCGCCGACCTTGGTGGCGGCAAGTTCGCCGTCCTTGAAGATCATCAGCGTCGGGATGCCGCGGATGCCGAACTTCGCGGGGATGTCGCGGTTCTCGTCAACGTTCATCTTCGCGATCTGCAGCTTGCCTTCGTAGCCGGTGGCCACCTCGTCGAGGATCGGTGCGATCATCTTGCAGGGACCGCACCATTCGGCCCAGTAGTCGACCAGCACCGGAGTGCCGGACTTCAACACGTCTTCATCGAAGGTTGCGTCGGAAATATGCTTGATCAGTTCGTTTGCCATAGGGGTTCCTTGGATGAAGGGGCGGTACGACTAAAGTTGCGGCATTGTGACAGAAACCAAGTGTTGGCATCGCCCTGCGAAACCCTATCGGGCCCATAGTGAAATGACATGGAACAACGGCGGGATCGCCCGTGGCTGAGACCCTTGCAGGCGGGTCGCCGACCGGGCCTGCGGTCGGCCTGGCGGACGCACTCTGGGACCATCCGCAGCACGGCGTGGCACCGCGCATCGCGGCCTTGTTGGCAGACCGTGGCTGGCATGCGGCACGCACCGTCGTGCTGGTGCCGTATGCGCAGCTGATGAAAGTCGCGCGCAGCGCATGGACGCGCAGCGCCGCGGCCGGCTTCACACCGCGCTTCGACACCAGCCGCAGCTGGGCCAGTGCTGCAGGCGGCTTCGTGCCGACGGGCCACGACATCGCGTTCGACATGGCCCGCGACCTGTGCACGGCGCAGTCGCTGCTGGCGCGCGCCGGCGCCGGCGCCGAATCGCTCGCGCTGGCCGGCCGGCTGGTCGAACTGGCGCTGCAGCTGGCGCCGCTGGCCGCTGCCGAACTGCCCGACGCCCGCGGGGACTGGGCGCAGCGCATGGGCGACGTGGCCGACGTCGGCGGCGGTGCCGAATGGTTCCGCGTCGAGAACCTGCTGACCAGCGTCGCACTGGCCTGGGCGTCGACCTCGGCCTATGCCAGCGACGTGCTGCTGCGCGACGTGGAGCGCCAGCGTGTCGACGCCCTCGTCGTGCTCGAGGGCTACCAGACCGATCCGCTGACACGCACGCTCGAGCGGCTCTGGGGCGCGCGTGCCGTCCGTGTGGCGCTGACGCCGGACCAGGCCCACGGCCACGTGGCGGCGCTGCACCAGGCAAGCGACCCCGAAGACGAAGCCGAGCTGGCCGCCGCCTGCGTGCTGCGCCATCTGCGTGCGCAGCGCGAACCGGTGGCGCTGGTCGCGACCGACCGCGCGCTGACCCGCCGTATCGGCGCACAGCTGGCCGCGCACGGCGTGGCACTGCACGACGAGACCGGCTGGAAGCTGTCGACCACGCGTGCCGCCGCATCGCTGATGAGCGCACTGCGCGCCTGCGCGCACGATGCGTCGAGCGACCAGGTCCTCGACTGGCTGAAGAACGCCGGTCACGCCGGCCAAGACGACCCGGCCCTGGTGCCGGCGCTCGAAGCGCGGTTGCGGCGCGAGGGACTGCGCGACTGGGCCGGCTGGTGTGCCTTCGTCGCGCGCAGCGAGGCGCCGGACGATGCAGCATTGCAGGGCTTCACGCTGTCGATCGAGGCGCAGCGTTCGCCGCTGGCACGGGCCCGCCCGATCGGCGACTGGTTGCACGCGCTGCGTGGCCTGCTGGAGAGCGCCGGCCAGTGGCAACCACTGGTCGACGATGCGGCCGGCGCCAACGTCGTCACCGCGCTGTGGCTCGACGATGCCCAGGACGACGGCCAGGGCGTCGCCGGCGAAACCCGTCCGCTGCGCCAGACCCTGGCCGACTTCACAGGCTGGGTCCGCGACGTGCTGGAGGCGGGCAGCTTCGTCCCGACGCTGGGCCGGCAGCAGGCCCAGGTCAACGTGTTGCCGCTGCACCAGTTGCTGGGCCGCAGTTTCGCGGCGGTGGTCGTGCCGGGCTGCGACGAGCGGCGCCTGCCGGCCGCGCCCGAGCCGGCCGGCAACTGGACCGCGGCGCAGCGCCTGCAACTCGGCCTGCCATCGCGTGCCGACATCGAAGCGGCGCAGCGCGCGGCATGGGCCACCGCCTTGTGCAATCCGGCCTGCGAGCTGCTGTGGCGCCATGCCGACGCGGGCGGCGAACCGGTGCAGCCCAGCCCGCTGGTGCAGGCGCTGCTGCTCGACGGCAGCGCCGCGCCGTCCACCGATCCGCGGCCGCAACGCACCGTGCCGCTGCAACCCACGCAGCGGCCCGCGCCCAGCGGTGCCGCGCTGCCGTTGCTGCGTGTCTCCACCAGCATGTACGAGGACCTGCGGCGCTGCCCGTACCGGTTCTTCGCGTTGCGGCAACTGGGCTTGCGCAGCGCCGACGAACTCGACGCCGAGATCGACAAACGCGACTTCGGCAATTGGCTGCACGCCGTACTCGGCCACTTCCACCAGGCCCTGCAGGCCCGGCCCACGGTCGATGCCCAGGAGCGGCTGGCGATGATGGCGCACGCCGAAGCGCTGGCCACGCAGGAGTTCGGTCTGGCGCAGGCCGAGTTCCTGCCGTTCGCCGCGGCCTGGCCGGCCGTGCGCGACGGCTACCTCGACTGGTTGACCGGGCACGAGGGCGAGGGCACCGTGTTCGTCGATGCCGAACCGTGGATGGAGCAGCCGCTGGGGCCGTTGACGCTGATCGGCCGGCTCGACCGCATCGACCGCACGGCCGATGGCCAGCCCTACGTCATCGACTACAAGACCGAGTCCGCCACCACCACGCGCGAGCGGGTCAAGGACCCGACCGAGGACACGCAGCTGGCGTTCTATGCTGCCTTGCTGGCCGAAGACAGGTTGCGTGCCGCCTACGTCAACGTCGGCGAACGGGCTTCGGGCACGCGCACCATCGAGCAGACCGAAGTGGTCGACGCGCGCGATGCGCTGGTGCAGGGCCTGCTCGACGACTTCCGGCGCATCGGCCAGGGCGCCGCGCTGCCGCCGCTCGGCGAAGGCCTGGTCTGCGAACACTGCGCCGCCCGCGGCCTGTGCCGCAAGGACTTCTGGGCCGACGCGCCGCAGTCTCCGGCATCGTTGCCCGAGGAGGTGCCCCGATGACCGAAGCCGCCTACGACCACAACGGCCGCCACGTCACACGCGCGGCCTTCTACACCATTGCCTGCGATCCGCGCCGTTCGGTGGCGGTCGAGGCCTGCGCCGGCGCCGGCAAGACCTGGATGCTGGTCTCGCGCATCGTGCGGGCCTTGCTCGCGCAGGGCGACGATGCCTGCGAGCCCCACCAGATCCTGGCGATCACCTTCACCAAGAAGGCTGCGGGCGAGATGCGCGAGCGGCTCGACCAATGGCTGGCGCGCTTCGCGACACTGCCGGCGGCGCAGCTGGTCGACGAGCTGACGATGCGCGGCATCGATGCCGCTGCCGCCGCGGCAGCAGCGCCCCGGTTGCAGGGCCTGTACCGGCGTCTGCTCGACGGCGGCCGGCCGGTGCAGTTCCGCACCTTCCACGCCTGGTTCGCGGGGCTGCTGCGCAATGCGCCGCTGGCCGTGCTGCGCGATCTGCAATTGCCCGCCAACTACGAGCTGCTCGAAGACGATGCCGAGGCCCGCGCCCGTACCTGGCGCCCCTTTTTCGAGGCGCTGGCCGACGATGCGCAGGCGCTGGCCGACTACCGCGCGCTGGTCGCGACCCACGGGCGTTCGCAGACCGCCAAGGCCCTGGGCGAGGCACTGACGCGCCGCGTCGAGTTCTCGCTGGCAACGCCCGAGTCGGCCGTGCAGACCTTCGCCACGCTGCATCCTTCGCTCGCGGCGTTCGACGATCCGGTCGATGCGCTGCGCGGCGAAACCGTGCGCCGGCGCTGGCTCGACCGCGCAGCGGCCCTGGGCCGCGAGAGCAACAAGACACCGCAGAAGGCCGGCGATGCGATCGTCGACATCTTCGGCATCGACGCACCGGCCACGCCGCAGGCTCTGACAGCGGCGCTGGCCGGCCTGCGCAAGGCCTTGTTCGTGTCGACCGAAGACCGTCTGCAGAAGAACTTGCAGAAGTTCGCCGCTGCGCAGGAGGCCGAGGCCGAGCTGCAGTCGTTATGCGCCGCCCAGGCCCAGCACAGCGCCTGGCTGTACCAGCAGCGCATGACCCGGCTCACGCGGGTGCTGGTGGGCGTGTTCGCGCAGGTCAAGCGCACGCACGGCTGGATCGACATGAACGATGTCGAGCTGGCGGCCCAGCAGCTGCTGGGCGAGTCGGCCCTGTCGGGCTGGGTGCAGGAGCGGCTCGACGCGCGCATCGCCCATGTGCTGATCGACGAGTTCCAGGACACCAACCCCTTGCAGTGGCAGGCGCTGCATGCCTGGCTCAGTGCCTACAGCGGCGCCGGCGGGCGGGCGCCGCGCGTCTTCATCGTCGGCGACCCCAAGCAGAGCATCTACCGCTTCCGTCGGGCCGAGCCGCAGGTGTTCATCGCGGCCAAGCAGTTCGTCGTCGACGCGCTCGGCGGCGACCTGCTGCACTGCGACCACACGCACCGCAACACGGTCGCGGTGATCGGCCTGGTCAACGGTGCGATGCAGGCGGCGCAGGACGCCGGTGCGTTCGACGGCTACCGCGCCCACACGACCGAACGCCGCGATGCCGGCGAGGTGCTGAAGCTGCCGGTGATCCCGCGGGACCGGGCGGACGCGGCAGCGGCCGACGCCTCGCCTGGCGATGCGCCGGCTTGGCGCGACAGCCTGATCACCCCCCGTGTGCTGCCCGAGGAACGCCTGGTGCAGACCGAGTGCGAACAGGCCGCGCGCTGGGTGGCCGGGCGCATCGCCGCGGGCGCGCTGCCCTCGCAGATCATGGTGCTCGCGCGCCGCCGCAGCCGCCTGGCGGCGATGCAGGACGCCCTGCGCCAGCGCCACATCCCGACCCAGCAACCCGAGAAGAACGAGCTGCACGACGCGCCCGAGGTGCAGGACGTGGTGGCGCTGGTCGACGCGCTGGTGTCGCCGGCGCACGACCTGTCGCTGGCGCGGGCGCTGAAGTCGCCGCTGTTCGACATCGACGATGCCGCGCTGGTGCAGCTGGCGCTGCGCCAGCGCGCCCGGCCCGGAACGCCCTGGCTGGCGCTGCTGCGCGAGGCATCCGATCTGCCGCCGACGCTCGCGCCGCTGGCCGCCGTGCTGGAACGCTGGCAGGCCTGGCTCGCGGCCTTGCCGCCGCACGATGCGCTGGACGCGATCTTCCACGACGGTGATGTGCTGGCCCGGTTCGGCGCCGCTGCGCCACCGGCCTTGCGTTCCGCCGTGCTGGCCAATCTGCGCGGCCTGCTGGCCGCGTCGCTCGAGATCGACGGCGCACGCTTCGCGACGCCCTATGGCCTGGTGCGCAGCCTGCGCGCGGGCGGGGTCCGGGCGCCGGCCGTGGCCGCACCCGATGCCGTGCAATTGCTGACGGTGCACGGCGCCAAGGGTCTGGAGGCCGACAACGTGCTGCTGCTCGACTGCGATGGTCCGCCGCCGCGCGCGCAGACCATGGGGGTGCTGGTCGAGTGGAAGGGCAGCGACCGCCGGCCCACACGGTTCGTGTTCATGGCCAGCGAGAAAACACCGCCCGCCTGCGCCACGCCCCTGCTGGACGAAGAGCTGCGTGCCCGGCGCCGCGAAGAACTGAATGGGCTCTACGTGGCCACCACGCGCGCCCGCGAACGGCTGGTACTGTCGTCGGTGGAGCCCGCGCACGCGAGCGACGACAGCTGGTGGCGGCGGCTCGAAGCCGGGTGCACGCCGGTGGCCGCGCCACAGCCGCAGGCGATCGCCGCGGCCGTGGCGGACAGTTTCGCCATGCACCAGCTGGGCGATGCACCGCTGCCGCGGTCGACCGGGGCGCCCGGCTCCAGCGGCACCATGCCGTCCGACCGCACGCAGGATGCCCGTGCGGCCGCGTTCGGCCAGGCGATGCACCGCCTGCTCGAATGGGCCGTGCCCGGTGAGCCGGTGCCGGGGTTGCAGCTGCGGGCTGCGGCGCGCGAGTTCGGCCTCGACCTGGCGCAGGTGCGCAGTGCGGCGCAGCTCGCCGAACGCATCCGCGCAGGGCAGGGCGCCTGGGCCTGGGACGATGCCGTGGTCGACTGGCAGGGCAACGAGGTCGGCCTGGTGCATGCGGGCGAGGCGCTGCGCATCGACCGCCTGGTGCGGCGCCGCGACACCGGCGCGTGGTGGGTGTTCGACTACAAGTCCGCCGCGCGCCCGGAACGGGATGCAACGCTGCTGGCGCAATTGCGCCGCTACGTCGCCGCGGTCGAAGCCGCCAGCCCCGGTGCCACGGTCCATGCGGCGTTCCTGTCGGGACAAGGAGAACTGGTGAATCTGACATGAGTTTGGGAAAGAACATCTGCGTCGTCGGTGGCGGGCCGGCCGGCCTGATGGCGGCCGAGGTGCTGGCGCAGGCCGGTTGCACCGTGGACCTGTACGACGCGATGCCGTCGGTCGGCCGCAAGTTCTTGCTGGCGGGCAAGGGCGGCCTCAACCTGACGCACTCGGAGGCGCCGGCCGCGTTCGTCGCGCGCTACGGCGAGCGGCGCACGCAGGTGGCCGCATGGCTCGCCGTGCTCGATGCGCAGGGCTTGCGCGACTGGGCCGCTGCGCTGGGCATCGCCACCTTCGTCGGCAGTTCCGGCCGTGTGTTTCCGCAGGAGATGAAGGCAGCGCCGTTGCTGCGCGCCTGGCTGCACCGCCTGCGCGCGTCTGGCGTGCGGCTGCACATGCGGCACCGCTGGGTCGGCCCGCATGCCGACGATCCGGCGCTGCAGTGTTTCGACACCGCGCAGGGCCGGGTCGAGGTGCGGGCCGATGCCACCGTGCTGGCCCTGGGTGGCGCCAGCTGGCCGCGGCTGGGCTCCGACGGCGCGTGGGCGCCGCTGCTGGCCGCCCGCGGTGTGCCGGTCGCCCCGCTGCGGCCGGCCAACTGCGGCTTCGACGTGGCCCGTGTGCGCCCGGTGCCTGGCGAAGAGGGCATCGCCACGGGCTGGAGCCCGTACTTTGCGAGCCGCTTCGCCGGCCAGCCGTTCAAGTCGGTCGGCCTGTCGTGGGCCGATGGGCAGGGAGGCCGGCTGCAGCGCAAGGGCGAATTCGTCGCCACCGCCGGCGGCATCGAAGGCAGCCTGGTCTATGCGGCATCGGCCTGGCTGCGCGATGCGATCGCGCGGGACGGGCACGCGGCCTTGCAGGTCGATCTGCTGCCCGACCGCTCGCCAGAACAGGTGCTGGCCGCGGTCACGCACCCGCGCGGCGCTCGCTCGCTATCGAGCCACCTGAAGAGCCGGCTCGGGCTCGACGGCATCAAGATGGCGTTGCTGCACGAGGTGCTGGAGCCGGCAGCGCTGCAGCAGCCGGCGGTTTTGGCCGGCGCCATCAAGGCGCTGCCGTTGCGGCTGGCCGCGGCGCGGCCGGTGGCCGAGGTGATCAGCACGGCGGGTGGTGTGGCCTTTGAGGGTCTCGACGCCTCCTCGCTGATGCTGCGCCAGCTGCCTGGCGTGTTCTGCGCCGGCGAGATGCTGGACTGGGAGGCGCCGACCGGCGGCTACCTGCTGACGGCCTGCATGGCCAGCGGCCGGGCCGCGGCGCAGGGGGTTCTCCACTGGCTGGCCGCGCCCGCCTGATCTGGTCCAGCTGGCGCAGCCGGCCTGGTCTGCGCTGTCAGGGCTTCAGGCGCTTCTGCAGCTCTTCGGATTCGCGCAGGTCCCAGTCCTGCTTGATCTGCAGGATCTGCGGCATGATGCTGTGGAACAGCGCCACCAGGTCGGGATCGAAATGCGCGCCGGCGCCTTCCCGCAGGTTCGCCAGGATGCGGTCCACTGGCCAGGGTTCCTTGTACGAACGCCGCACGCTGAGTGCATCGAACACATCGGCGATGGCGACGATGCGCGCCGACTCGGGAATCGCTTTGCCTTTCTGCCCGTCCGGGTAACCCGAGCCGTCCCAGCGTTCGTGGTGGTGCAGCGCGATCTCGGCCGCCAGCTGGAACACCGGCGCCGAACTCTTGCCCAGGATGTCGTGGCCGATCTTCGGGTGGGTGCGCATCACCTCCCATTCCTTCGGGTCGAGCGGGCCGGGTTTGCACAGGATGGTCTGCGGGATGCCGATCTTGCCGGTGTCGTGCATCGGCGCGGCCAGCTCCAGCATCGCGGCACGCTCCGCATCCCAGCCGCAGGCTTCGGCCAGCGCCCGCGCATAGGCGGCCATGCGCCAGATGTGCACGCCGGTGTCGTTGTCGTTGTAGTGGCCGGCTTCGCCCAGCATGTAGATCGCCGTGCGGTAGCTGTGTTCGAGCGCGGTCGCCCGCACCAGCGACAGGTGCGTGCGCACACGGGCCCGCACGATCATCGGCGACACCGGCTTCACGATGTAGTCGACCCCGCCGGCGGCAAACCCGGCGGCCTCGTCGCCCACGTCGGCCAGTGCCGTGACGAAGATCACTGGCGTGTCGCGTGTCGCGGTATTGGCCTTGAGCTGGCGGCACAGCGCATACCCGTCGATGTCGGGCATGCGGATGTCGAGCAGGATCAAGGCGGGATGGTGCTTGGCTGCAGCTCCGAGCGCTTCGACGCCGCTGCGGGCGAACACCAGCGGGTAGTCGGATGCCAGGATCTGCCGCATCGTCGCCAGATTGGTTGGCTCGTCGTCGACGATCAGGATCGGTCGTGTCGTCATCGGCGTGCTCCGGTCAGGGGTGCTCGGCCGGAGCGGCCTGTTCGGCGAGGCGGCGCACCACGGCCTCGGCCATGCGGAAATCGAAATCGTCGAGGCAGCGCTGGATGGCTTCGCGGTCGCTGGCCGGCAGCATCGTGCCCAGCCGGGCCAGGATCGGCTCGGCATGCGACGGGTCGTCGTGGTCCAGCGCCTGCAGCAGCTCGCCAAGCAGCGACGGCAACGCTGCGTCGTCGTGCGGGCGCGCCGCCGCCAGCGCCAGGCCGGCGCCGCCACCGGCCGCGGGCGCGAGCTGGCCGATCGAGTCGACCACGGTCGCCAGTGCCTGCTGCAGCCGGTCGAGCAGGCTGGTGGCGTCGATGCCTTCGGTCAGCAGCCGTTCGATCTCGCCTGCCAGCTGCGCGGTATCGGTCAGCGCCATGTGGGCGGCCACGCCGCGCAGCTTGTGGGCGAGCGCAGCTGCAGCGGCCTGGTCACCTGCGGCCAGCGCGCGCACGATCTGCTGCGCCGAGTCCGCGTGGTCGTCGACGAACTTGCGCAGGAAGCGGGCGTACACCTGCTCGTCGTTCCAGATCAGCATGCCCTGGGCCACGTCGATGCCGGGCAGGCCACCGCCGCCGGTGGCATCGGGCCGCGTCGGTGCCGTGCTTCCTTCGCGCGCGGCCTGCACGATCGCCTGGTGGCGGTGGGTCAGCCGGCGGATCAGCGCGACGGCGTTGGCCACGTCGAACGGCTTGCTGATGAATTCGTTCATGCCGGCCTGCCAGGCGGCGTCCTGCTGGTTCTTGAACGCGCCTGCGGTCAAGGCCACGATGGGCAGATCGGCAAACGCCGGGTTGCGGCGGATCTCGCGGGTGGCGGTGATGCCGTCCATCACCGGCATCTGCACGTCCATCAGCACGATGTCGACTTCACGCGCATGGAACTTCAGCCAGTCGAGCGCCTGCTGGCCGTCGTCGGCCAGCGCGACCCGCGCGCCGTGGCTCTCGAGGATGCGCTGTGCGACTTCGCGGTTGATCTCGCTGTCGTCCACCACCAGGATGCGCAGGCCTTCGAGCCGGCGCTCTTCCTGCGCGGTCTTCGGCGCCTGGGGTTGCCCGGCCGCCAGGCTGCGCCGGCGTTGCGCCTCGACCACCGCGTCGTACAGCTTGGAGCTGGTCACGGGTTTGTCGAGCACGGCGTCGAGCACATCGAGGCCCGGCTCTTCCATCAGCCGTGCCCGCGAATAGGCGGTGGCCATGATGACGATCGGACAGTCGGCCACCGACAGCGATTCGCGGATCGCGCGCGCGGCCGCCAGGCCGTCCATGCCGGGCATCTTCCAGTCGAGGACCACCACCTGGGGCAGAGCACCGGCGGCCGCGCGCGCGCGGATCGCGTCAACGGCGGCCTGGCCCGAGTCGACCGCATCGATCTGCCAGCCCAGCGCCTGCGCGGTGGCGACCACCGCCTCGCGGCCGATCACGCTGTCGTCGGCGACCAGCGCATCGACAGCGAGCATCGCCGGCGAGGAGAACTGCGAGGGCGGCGCCAACTGGAACGGGATGGTGAACCAGAATTCGCTGCCGTGGCCCGGCTCGCTGCGCACGCCGATCTCGCCGCCCATCAGCTTCACCAGTTGGCGGCAGATCGTGAGGCCCAGGCCGGTGCCGCCGTAGCGGCGCGTGGTCGAGGTGTCGGCCTGCGTGAAGGCCGAGAACACGTCGTCGATCTTGTCGGCCGGGATGCCGATGCCGGTGTCGGTGACCGAGAAGCGCAGCGTGGCCTGCTCCGCATCGCGGCGCACCAGGCTGGTGTGCAGCGCGACCTTGCCGCGCTCGGTGAACTTGATCGCGTTGCCCGTCAGGTTGACCAGCACTTGCTCGAGCCGCAGTGCATCGCCGACCAGATGGCCGGTGCCGGGCGGCGGCGGGCCAATCACCAGTTCCAGCGCCTTGTCGCCAGCGTTGATGCTCATGATGGTGGCGATGCTGTCGATCACATCGCTCAGGCGGAACGGAGAATGCTCGACCTCCAGCCGCCCGGCCTCGATCTTCGAGATGTCGAGGATGTGGTTGATGATGCCCAGCAGCGTGCGGCCGGCGAGGTGGATCTTGCGTACCAGATCCAGCGGCTCGCCCGCGAGGCTGCCGCGTTCGAGCAGATAGGCCAGCCCGAGGATGGCGTTCAACGGCGTGCGCACTTCGTGGCTCATGTTGGCCACGAATTCGGCCTTGGCGCGGTTGGCCTGCTCAGCCGCGTCGCGCGCCTGCACCAGCAGGCCTTCGGCGCGCTTGAGCGCCGAGATGTCCTGCAGGAACACGATGGTCGCCGGGCCGTCCGACAGCTCGACCGCCGCGCTGGCCACCAGCACGGCCAGCGGCGAGCCGTCCTTGCGCACGCTGACCATCTCGGTCGCATCGCCGAGCATGTTGTCGGCGCCGCGGGTGGTCGCGTCGGGTACGAGCGCGGCGCGGCTCTCCTGCGCAAAGGCCTTGCGCCATGGCTGGCCGGCCAGGGCATCTGTCGGCTGGTAACCGTGCATCGCCAGGTAGTGCTGGTTGGTGTAGTCGAAGACTTCGTCGCGCAGGATGGCCACCGCCACCGGCGCGCGTTCGATCAGCATGCGAAAGCGCATCTCGCTCAGCTTCAGTGCCATCTCGGCGCGCCGCGCGGTGATGTCGCGCACCACCGCCAGGAAACGCGGCGGCCCCTCGTTCGACGCGATGTACTGGATGAACACCTCGACCGGGACGGCATGGCCGTCCTTGTGCCGGTGGGTGGTCTCGATCAGCTGCGAGGGTTGCTTGCCTTCCACCAGCGGCCGCGTGCGCTCGCGGTACTGGGCGGGCGTCGTGTCCCACAGCAGGTCGGGTGGGGTCATCTGCAGCAGCTCTTCCTCGGAATAGCCGATCAGGCGGATCGCACCCTCGTTGACGTAGGTGAAGCGCAGCGATTGCGCGTCGAGGATGAACACGCAGTCGAGCGTCTCATCGAGCATGTGCTTGAAATCGCGCAGCTCGGCGTCGCGGGTCTCGATCAGCGCGGCGGCGCGGCGGCGTTCGGTCACGTCCATGTGGGTGCCGGTCATGCGCAGCGGTTTGCCGGCCGGATCGCGTTCAACCACGTTGCCGCGGCTGAGCAGCCAGACCCAGTGGCCGCTGCGGTGGCGCACGCGGTACTCGGCCTCGTACAGCGATGTCTCGCCGCGCAGATGGGCCGTGGCCAGCGCCTTCACCCGGGGCCAGTCGTCGGGGTGGATGCCGCGGTGCCAGTGGCGGCCCAGTGCCTGCAGTTCGCCCTGCGAGAAACCGACCATCGCACAGCCCCGCTCGTCGAGCGTGCGCTCACCGGTCAGCAGGTTCCAGTCCCATAGGCCGAGGTCGGCGCCGCGCAGTGCCATCGCGATGCGTTCTTCGCTTTCCCGCCGGGCCGCCTCGTTTGCCGCCTGCAACCGTTCGACCTGCCCACGGCGGCGCTGCACCGTCCACAGGCTCAGGCAGCCCGTGACCAGCAAGGCGGCGAACAGCAGCGCGTAGTCGCGCCCCTGCTGCCACAGCTGCGCGTGCATGCCGGCGACCGAGCGGCCGACCGCGACGATCAGCGGGCGGTCCATGCGCAGCGCCGCCGGCTGCACCGAACGCACGGCCACCAGGCGTTCGTCCGACGCGGCGCCGGACCGGTCGATCAGCAGGTTGGCCGTCTTGCCGCTGGCCAGGTGCTGGCTCAGGAAGGACATCGGCGACGTCAGGTCGGACAGCGCGCCCCCGGCCGCCGGCGGAATGATGAGGAAAGGCACACCGTCGCCGTGGATCACCGTCGCCCACATGTCGCCCGCATAGGCGACCGAGCCGAGCAGCCCGCCGAAGTATTCAGGGTCCAGCGTCGCGGAGACCAGCCAGCGCAGGCGGCCGTCCTCGTCCAGGGCGATGTGCACCACGTTGATGACGAACGTGCCCAGCGTCGAGCGGAACGGCGCCGAGATGGACAGCGCGTTGTCACGGCCCAGGCTGCGGGGGCGCACGAAGTAGTCGCGCTGGCCGAAGTTGTTGCCCAGCAGCTCCGGCCGGCTTGACGCACGCACCGTGCCCTGGGCGTCCAGCAGCGCCAGCGTGCGGACACCGGGCATCGCGTCCGACAGGGCGATCAGCTGCGGGTTGCCGGCGCGGTCAACGGGCGCCTGCCATCCGGCCGCCGCTTGCAGCACCGCCTTCAAGGCCTTGTCGATGCCGTCCAGCTGCCGCGCGATGTTGTCGTCGATGACCTGGGCCTGGGTCTGCAGCCGGATCTGCTCGGAGGATTCGACGCGCTGGTACTCGCTGACCAGCGCGTAAGCCATCAGTCCGCCCAATGTCGCGAAGACGGCCAACAACAGCAGCCATTCACGCCGCAGTACGAATCGGGCCAGGAGAGCTGTTGGATTTGCAGCCATCTATGAACATTATGTGGGCATCCCTTGCATCCCGTGCCATAGGTGAACTACGCACACCCGCACAATTGGGGGACGAATCTGGCTGACGAGAGGCAGATGCGGGACGCGATCCGCGCTGCGTAGGGAGTGGCCTACACGAACTGTCTGCGTCGGAGGACGCGCACGCCGCAGCGGCACAAGAGCTTCTTGCGCGGCGAACGATGAGAAGGGGGTTGACGAGCCTTGACCCCGGCACTGGCTCCACAGTTAGGGCTGCTTGGTTCCCCACCTGACCCGGTTGGCCGCTTCACCATGCGGGAAGGCCCGTCGAGGTGGATTCTAACCTCGTGTCCGATGGGACCTCGAACGAAAGGCCCTTGCCGTGGCTTCTAGAATGCCCGCATGTCCTACCTCGTGCTGGCCCGCAAATTTCGTCCCAAGACTTTCAGCGAAATGGTGGGGCAGGAGCACGTCGTGCAGGCGCTCGAGAACGCGCTGACCAGCCAGCGCCTGCACCATGCCTATCTGTTCACCGGGACCCGCGGCGTTGGCAAGACCACGGTCTCGCGCATCCTCGCCAAGTCGCTGAACTGCCAGGGCGCCGACGGCGAGGGCGGCATCACCGCACAGCCTTGCGGCGTGTGCCAGGCCTGTACCGACATCGACGCCGGCCGCTTCATCGACTACACCGAACTCGATGCCGCATCGAACCGCGGCGTCGACGAAGTGCAGGCGCTGCTGGAGCAGGCGGTCTACAAGCCGGTGCAGGGCCGCTTCAAGGTCTTCATGATCGACGAAGTGCACATGCTGACCAACACCGCCTTCAACGCGATGCTGAAGACGCTCGAGGAACCGCCCGAATACCTGAAGTTCGTGCTGGCCACGACCGACCCGCAGAAGGTGCCGGTGACCGTGCTGTCGCGCTGCCTGCAGTTCAACCTGCGGCCGATGGCGCCCGAGACGGTGCGCGAGCATCTCGCGCGGGTGCTGCAGACCGAAGGCGTGGTCGCCGACGACCCGTCGCTGCGCCTGCTGGCGCGTGCTGCCCGCGGCTCGATGCGCGATGCGCTGTCGCTGACCGACCAGGCCATCGCCTTCGGCGGCGGCGCGCTGCAGGAGGCCACCGTGCGGCAGATGCTGGGCAGCGTCGACCGCAGCCACGTCGTGCGCCTGATCGATGCGCTGGCGCGTGGCGATGGCCGCACCGTCGTCGAGACCTGTGAACAGCTGCGCCTGCACGGGCTCAGCGCCGCGTCCACGCTCGAGGAGATGGCCGCGACGCTGCAACGCATGGCGGTGGTGCAGGCGGTGCCGGACATGGCCGCGCCCGATGGCGACCCCGACGCGGCCGATGCCGCGCGCCTGGCCGCGGCGATGCCTGCCGACGAGACCCAACTGCTCTACAGCATGTGCCTGCACGGCCGCGCCGAGCTGGGGCTGGCGCCCGACGAGTACGCGGCGTTGACGATGGTGCTGCTGCGGCTGCTGGCGTTCAAACCCACGGTCGCGCCGGCCGAGACGGAAAAAAAAACTCTGCCTGACGCCGTAGACGCCGGTATCGCCTTAGCGGCGGCGCCGGTGCGTGCCGTCCCCGCCGCTTCTGTTGTCCCTGCCGTGCAGACCACGGCGCCACGGCCGCCGGCATCGCCACCCGTGGCCGCGGTGGCTGCACGCCCGCAGCCCGCGGCTGTGCTCGCCCCACCGCATGCCCCGCCCGCCGGCGAAGGCGAACGCCTGCGTGTGGTCGAGATGCCGTCGGTGCGCCTCGACGCGCCGGCAACGGAGCCCGCGCCACCCCAGGCGCCATCGGACGTGGTGGCCGTGGCGGTGCGCGAGCTGCCCGAGCCGGGCGAACGTTCGCAGCCGCTGCCGGCCTCGGCACGCGCCGCCGCTGCCGGTTTCGTGGCGACGGAGGACGGCGACTTCTGGCACCAGGTCGTGGCCCAGCTGGTGGCGGCCGAAGCCATCACCGCGCTGGCCCGCGAGCTGGCGCTGCAATCGCAACTGGTCGCGCGCGACCGTGAACACTGGCTGCTGCGTGTCGAGCGCGAATCGCTGAACCAGCCGGCCAGCCGCGAGAAGCTGCGGCTGGCGCTGGCCGGCGCCGGCCACGAGGCCCGGCTGAGCGTCGAGGTCGGCATCGTGGGCGACAGCCCCGCGCGCCGCAATGCGGCCTTTGCGGCAGAGAAGCAGCGCGCGGCCGAAGAGATCATCCGCAACGATTCTTTCGTCCAGACGATGGCGCGCGACTTTGGCGCGAAAATCGTTCCCAGCGGCATCAAGCCGATCGAATCCAAACTCTAGGAGAACCCATGTTCAACAAAGGACAACTCGCCGGCCTGATGAAGCAGGCCCAGGCGATGCAGGACAACCTGAAGAAGGCGCAGGACGAACTCGCCTTCGTCGAGGTGACCGGCGAATCCGGCGCCGGCCTGGTCAAGGTCACGATGACCTGCAAGCACGACGTCAAGCGCATCACGATCGACCCCAGCCTGCTGGCCGACGACAAGGACATGCTCGAAGACCTGGTCGCCGCGGCATTCAACGCGGCCGTGCGCAAGGCCGAGGAGACCAGCCAGGAGAAGATGGGCAAGCTGACCGCCGGCATGCCCGGCCTCCCGGGCGGCATGAAGTTCCCGTTCTAATGGGACATCCCCCAGTCTGCGCGCACTGCGTGTCGCTTCGCCTTCCCCCTTTGCAAGGGGGCAACACCAGCGGCCTGGCGGAGCCAGTTCCGCGGTGTTCGCGCGAAGCAGTCCGCTGCATCCGAGTGGACGCTTGAGTGGCTGATTCGGGCTCCCTCCAGGTCTTGATCGAGGGCTTGCGCAAGCTGCCGGGCGTGGGGGCCAAGTCGGCGTCGCGCATGGCGTTCCATCTGCTGCAGCACGACCGACCCGGGGCGCAGCAGTTGTCGCGGGCGCTGGCGCAGGCGGTAGAGCAGGTGCGGCACTGCACGCTCTGCCACACCTTCACCGAGACCGAGATCTGCAGCACCTGCAGCGACCCGCGGCGCGATGCGGCCAAGCTGTGTGTGGTGGAGACGCCGGCCGACCAGTCGGCGGTGGAGCGCACGTCCGCCTACAAAGGGCTCTATTTCGTGTTGATGGGGCGGCTGAGCCCGCTCGACGGCATCGGCCCCAGGGACATCGGCCTGCACGAGCTGATCGCGCGGGCCGACAACGGCGTGGTGCAGGAGGTCATCCTGGCAACCAACTTCACCGCCGAGGGCGAGGCGACGGCCCATGTGATCGCGACCGCACTCAAGGCCCGCGGTCTGCAGGTGACGCGGCTTGCGCGTGGCGTGCCGGCCGGCAGCGAGCTCGAGTACGTCGACCTCGGCACCATCGCGCACGCGCTGGTCGATCGGCGCTGAGCCGCGCCCGGCAAGGGCGCCGCCACCTTACGTGAAAACCCGCACGGGATGTTCCCGATGCTGTCGGGGCATGCCCTGGCTATGCTCTGGTCCACCCACCGGAACGAGACCCAAGCACATGCCACACCCTCTTTTGCGCCGGCGCAGTTTCGCTGTGGCCGGGCTCGCGCTGGCCGCTGGCGTGGCCGTGCCGATGCTGCGCGCGCAGGGCAAGGTGGAGAAGAGCAAACTCGCCATCTCGGTCGGCGGCAAGGCGGCGTTCTACTACCTGCCGCTGACCATCTCGGAGCAGCTGGGTTACTTCAAGGCCGAGGGCCTGGAGATCGAGATCAGCGATTTCGCTGGCGGCGCACGCGCGCTGCAAGCCATGGTCGGAGGCTCGGCCGATGTCTGCTCCGGCGCCTACGAACACACGATCAACCTGCAGAGCAAGAACCAGGCGGTGCAGGCCTTCGTGCTGCAGGGCAGGGCGCCGCAGATCGCCTTCGGCGTGTCGACGCGCAACATGGCCGACTACAAGACGGTGGCCGATCTGAAGGGCAAGAAGATCGGCGTATCGGCGCCGGGCTCGTCGACCAACATGGTGGCCAACCTGGTACTGTCGCGCGCCGGCCTGAAGGCCAGCGACGTGAGTTTCATCGGCGTGGGCACGGCGGCGGGCGCGTTGACGGCGCTGCGCTCGGGGCAGATCGATGCGATGAGCAACACCGACCCGGTGATGACGATGCTGGAGCAGAAGGGCGACGTCAAGATCATCTCCGACACCCGCACGCTCAAGGGCACGCAAGAGGTTTTCGGCGGCCTGATGCCGGCGGCCTGCCTCTACGCGCCGACCGAGTTCGTGCAGAAGAACCCCAACACCTGCCAGGCACTGGCCAACGCGATCGTCCACGGACTCAAGTGGCTGCAGACGGCAGGCCCCGGCGACATCATCAAGACCGTGCCCGAGAACTACCTGCTGGGCGACCGCGCCCTGTACCTGGCCTCGTTCAACAAGGTGCGTGAATCGATCTCGCTCGACGGCCTGATCGCCGAAGAGGGCACGAAGACGGCGCTGAAGGCGCTCGCCAGTTTCGATTCCACGATCAAGGCCGACAAGATCGACCTGTCGAAGACCTACACCAACGAGTTCGCGCGCAAGGCCAAGGACAGGTTCAAGGCTTAAGGATGTGACATCCCCCAGTCTGCGTGCACTGCGTGTCACTCCGCCAACCCCCTTTGCAAGGGGGCAACACCAGTGGCCTGGCAAAGCCAGTTCCACGGTGTTCACGCGCGAAGTCCGTGCGGATGCATGGCGGACGTGGGTCTAAGATCGATCGATGCCTGACTTCGCTCTCGAACTGCTGAACATCGGCTGCACCTTTCGCGCACGCGACGCCGGCAGCCAGCGCTACACCGCTGTGGCCGACACCACGTTGCGCGTGGCGGCCGGCGAGTTCGTGTCGGTGGTCGGGCCGACCGGCTGCGGCAAGTCGACCTTGCTCAACATCGGCGCCGGCCTGCTGGAACCTTCCTCCGGTGAAGTGCGGGTGTTCGGCGAGGTGCTGGCCGGCCTCAACCGCCGGGCCGGCTACATGTTCCAGTCCGACGCGCTGATGCCGTGGCGCAGCGCGATCGGCAACGTGATGCTCGGCCTGCAGTACCGCGGCGTGGACGACGGCACGGCCCGCACGCAGGCGCAGGCCTGGCTCGAGCGCGTGGGCCTGGGCGGCTTCGGCGACCGGTATCCGCACCAGCTGTCGGGCGGCATGCGCAAGCGGGCCGCGCTGGCCCAGGTGCTGGCGCTCGACCCCGACATCGTGCTGATGGACGAACCGTTCTCGGCGCTCGACATCCAGACCCGGCAACTGATGGAAAACGAAGTGCTGGCCCTCTGGGCATCGAAGAAGAAAGCCGTGCTGTTCATCACCCACGACCTGGACGAGGCGATCGCGATGAGCGACCGCGTCGTCGTGCTGTCGGCGGGACCGGCCACCCACCCGATCGGCGAATTCATGATCGACCTGCCGCGCCCGCGCGACGTGGCCGAAGCCCGCCACCAGCCGCGCTTCGTCGAGCTGCACACGCAGATCTGGGAGGTGCTGCGCGACGAAGTGCTGAAGGGCTACGCGCAGCAGCTGGCGAAGGCATGAGTGTGTTCAAGGCGCTGAAGCCATCCGGTCGCCACCTGCGGGCATGGCAGCTGGGTCTGCTGGCGCTGTGCCTCGTGGGCTGGCACCTCGCGTCGCGCAACCAGCAGATCGCCTTTTTCCTGGGCGAGCCGATCCTGGTGGCCGGCCGCGTCTGGAGCTGGTTCATGCCGTTCGGCTTCGGCGCGAGCGCGCTGTTTCCGGAAGGCCTGCCGGGCAACGCCGACATCTACCGCCACCTCGGCGTGACCCTGCTCGAGACGGTGCTGGCCTTCGGCATCGGCACCGTGCTGGGCCTGCTGTTCGGGCTGTGGCTGGCGCTGGCCCCGACCGCCAGCGCCATTCTCGACCCGTACCTCAAGGCCGCCAATGCGATGCCGCGCGTGATCCTGGCGCCGATCTTCTCGCTGTGGCTGGGTCTGGGCATCTGGAGCAAGGTGGCGCTGGCGGTCACGCTGGTGTTCTTCGTCGTGTTCTTCAACGTCTACCAGGGCGTGAAGGAGGTCAGCCCGGTGGTGCTGGCCAACGCCCGCATGCTGGGTGCCAGCCGGCGCCAGCTGCTGCGCACGGTGTACCTGCCGAGCGCGACCAGCTGGGTGTTCTCGAGTCTGCACACGTCGGTGGGGCTGGCCTTCGTCGGCGCGGTCGTCGGCGAGTACCTGGGGTCGGCGCGCGGCGTGGGTTACCTGATCCTGCAGGCCGAAGGCACGTTCGACGTCAACACCGTGTTCGCCGGCATCGTCGTGCTGACGGCGTTCGCGCTGCTGCTCGACGGCATCGTCGGGCGCATCGAGCGGCGGCTGATGAAATGGCAGCCCCGGCTCGGCGATACCGAGAAGTTGTGACGCCCGACCATCGGTCGTGCCGGAAGGTGACGGCGTGCCCGAAACGCCAGAGAATGTGGCCACATCTGCCAGGGAGACTTCGCCATGCCAACCACCATCCTCCAACCACGCGCCGCCAGGCTGCTGCTGCTCTGCGCCGCACTGGCCCTGCCAGCGCTCAGCGCCTGGGCGCAGGCCGACAAAGTGTTCAAGGGCAGCGAGCTGAACTCGTCCGCGCTGATCGAGGCGCTGGAGCCGCCGCCGGCACCGGTGCTGACCCGCTCGCTGCGGGTCACCAAGCAGGCCGGCACGCCGGCCGAGAAGCCGCGCCAGCCGGCGGCCTCGATGCTGATCACGTTCATGACCAATTCGGACGAGCTCACGCCCGAAGCCAAACAAGGCCTCGACACCCTCGGCGCCGCGCTGAAGTCCGATCGGCTCGCGACCTTCAAGTTCGCGATCGAAGGCCACGCCGATCCACGCGGCGGCGACGACTTCAACCTCAAGCTGTCGCAGCGCCGGGCCGAGAGCGTCGTCGCCTACCTGGCCGACAAGCAGGGCATCGAGCGCAGCCGGCTGCAGCCCGTCGGCAAGGGACAGAGCGAGCTGCTGAACCACAGCAACCCGTTCGCGCCGGAGAACCGTCGCGTCACGGTCAAGACGCTGACCGAGTAGACGGTCCGGCGCAGCAAGGCCGTCACGGCGCCCGCACAGGCTACTTCTTTTCCTCGATCTCGAACAGCGCCGCGCCGTAGGCGGCCGAGCAGCCCTGTGTGCCGGCGCAGACCGGTGTGCCGGCATAGGGCGTTGCCGCGCCGGCAGCCGGTGCGGAGCCGGGCAGCGGCAGAACGAATTCGGCGAAGGCATCGACCTTGCGCAGGCCGGCGGCGCCGAAGTCGCGGGGCTGGTCCGACACGATGGCGACGAAGCTGTCCGTGCCCGGCGGACCATCGGCCGTCAGCGCCCAGCTCGGACGCGGAAGCTTCAGCTCCTGCCCGCCCAGGATGCGGTTGTTCTGGTCGATCCCGTTGGGGAACAGCAGGTTGAAGTGCGCGCTGTCGGTGCCCACCATCAGGATGTAGACGTAGCCGGGCTTCGATGACTTGATGCGGAAACGCAGGTTGTCCTTGCCGACCTGCACGCTCGCCTGGTCGAGCGTGACCGCCACCGCGTGCGCCGCATCGCGCTGCGCATGGATCTGCTGCAGGATCTGCCGCGGGTCCGGAGCAGGAGAGGGTGCAGCGGGCGCGGACGGCGCCGTCGGCGGCTCTGCAGGCACAGCAGCGACGGTGGGCGCTGGAGCGGGGGCGGGAGCCGACGGCCCCGCCACGGGCGCCGGCGGCGGGGCCTGGCGACCGGCCAGGCCGATGGCGACCGCTCCCACAACGACCGCACCCACGGCCGCCGCGATCCACTTGCCCTTGCCGCTGCGCTTGTCCTCGCCGGCTGCCGCCCGGGCTCCTGGCGACGGCGGAGGCGACACGATCTCGGTGGCCGCCACTGCAACCTCCGCCGCCACCGGCGCAGACGGCTGGAGCGTCGCGAACACAGGCGGACCGTCGTGCGCCCGGGCCGCATCGAGGCCGAGCGCGCTGCGCATCTCGGCCGCGTTCTGCGGCCGCTGCGCAGGCTGGATCGACAGCGCCCTGTCGATGGCTTCCAGGAACGCGGCGTCGTAGCCTGCCGGCGCCAGCGTGCCCAGCGGCGTCAGGCCGTCGTGCACCATGCGCCCGATCGACGGCATCGGTGACTTGCCGGTGATCGCGTAGTAGGCCACGGCCGCCAGCGCGTAAAGATCGGTCCACGGGCCCTGCTGCATCGACGGGCCGGCGGCGTACTGCTCGGGCGGTGCGTAGCCGGGCTTCAGGATCACCGTCAGCGCCTGCTGGCTGTCCTGCAGCACCAGCCGCGCCGCGCCCAGGTCGAGCAGGATCGGCCGGCCGCTCTCCAGCAGCAGGATGTTGTCGGGTGCCACGTCGCGGTGCAGGTAGTTGTCGCGGTGCAGGATCTCGAGCGCGTCGAGCAGGTTGCCGAGCAGCTGCCGCAGCCACTCCATCGGCGCGTGCCCCGGCATCGCTTCCAGCGCCTGGCGCAGCGTGCGGCCGTGGTAGAAGGTCATCGCCATGTAGGCCGTGCCGTTGGCCTCCCAGAAGCGGTGCACCTTGGCCAGCGACGGGTGGTCGAACTTGGCCAGGATCTTGGCTTCGTTGACGAAGCTGCGCAGGCCGAGCTGGAACGAATCGCGGTACCGGGCCGCGGTCACAGTGACGCCCTGCTGGCGGTTGCGCGAGGCCAGCGAGGTCGGCAGGTACTCCTTCAGCGCCACCTCGCGGCCCAGCGAATGGTCGATGGCCCGGTAGACGATGCCGAAGCCGCCGATGCCCACCATCGCCGTGATCTCGAACTCGCCCAGCCGGGTGCCGACCGGCAGCTCGGGCGGCAGCGCGACGGGCTCGTGGGTCTGCTGCTGCGGCGCTTCCAGCGGTGGTTCCGGCGGCGCGATGCGCTGCGTGGACGCGATCACCGTGCGGTCGTCGTCGGGCACGCCCGGGTCGGCGGAAGAGGGCGTATCCATGGGCGGCGCGGGTATCGCGCGCTCGGGTGGCAAGCTCACGAACCGGTGCCGGCCGCGGGGGCCGCGCCGCCGCCGGTAGAGGCCGTGCGTTCCTCGCCCTTCTCGAACTCGAATTCGCGCGACTGGCCGTTGGCGTAGAGATAGGTGCCCTTGCCATGGCGCAGGCCGGCATCGAAACTGCCGGTGTACTTGTCGCCGTTGGCGTAGAAGTAGACGCCCGTGCCCGAAGGCGAGCCCTTGGCGAAAGCACCTTCGTAACGATCGCCGCTGGCGTAGAAATAGGTGCCGGTACCCGATTGCGTGCCCTGCACGAACGTGCCCTCGTAGCGGTCCCCGCTGGCAAAACGCAGCACGCCGACGCCTTCGCGCAGGTGGTTCCGGAACTCGCCCTCGTAGCGGTCGCCGTTGGCGAACGTCAGCTTGCCGCGCCCGCTGAACAGGTTGTGGTCGAACGGCCCTTCGTAGCGGTCACCATTGGCGAAGCGGAACACCCCTTGACCTTGCTTGATGCCCCGCTGGAAGTCGCCCTCGTAGACGTCGCCCGACTGGAAGTGCTGCGTGCCCTTGCCATCGGGCTGGCTGGCGGTGAAGTGGCCCACGTAGCGGTCGCCGTTGGCCTGGGTCAGCACGCCTTCGCCGTTGAACAGGTTGTCTGCGAACTGGCCTTCGTAGCGGTCGCCGTTGGCGAACAGGTACAGCCCTCGCCCCGACCGCACCAGGCCGACGCGTTCGCCCTCGTACTGGTCGCCGTTGGGCAGGGTGATGCGGGCGGTCGATAATGCGGCGGCCGGTGCAGTGGCCGTGGTACCGGCAGCGGCCGGCGGGTCGGCGGGCTTCGCGGCCTCGTCCGCGGCGCGCGCCCGGCTGGCCTGTGCGGGTGCAGCCGCCGGGGCCGAGGCCAGGGCGCCGCTCGGCACGCCGCCCAGCCGGCTGATGTTGGCGCGCGCCAGGCTGGCGTAGCGGCCCTTGGGGTAGATCTCGAGGTAAGCCTCGAAGCCTTCGCGGTTGCCGGCGGTCTTGGTGTCTTCCCAGAACCGGTCTTCGCGGTCGGCCTCGGTGGGGCCGGCGGGACGGGCCGGCGCCGCCTGCAGCGTGACCGGGCCGAAGAAGTAGAAGCTGCCACGCGACTCGTTGTAGAGCGCCGGCCGCTGCTCGTAGCTGACCGAGCGGGCCAGCGTCTCCACGGCATCCTGCACTTCGCGGACCAGGTCTTCGACCCGCACACCCGGCTTGCGCATGCGGCTGACGAACTCGCGCGTGAACACGCCGTTGGGGTTGCGGTCGTTCTCGCTCAGCCGGTCCAGCGCCTGCTGGCCGCGGCTGGCCGAGTAGACGATCATCTGGCCCTTCGGCGGGTCGGGCGGATTGAGCCCGCGCGTGCCACCGACATTGCGGCCGCGCGACTTCAGCGGGTTGTCGCGGCAGGCGTCGATCATCACCAGGCTGAACGCCGCCTTGGCCTGGCCCAGCTGCTCCATCAGGTCGTTCAGCGCGTACGAGGTCTTCTCGACCTCGGTTTCGCTGGTGGCCTCGATGTCGACCGGCAGCAGGTAGCTGCCGCTCTTCATCTGCACGCCGTGGCCGGCGAAGAAGAACACAACCTCGTCGCCACCGGTGATGTGGGTGACCAGCGTGTCGACGGCCTTGACCATGCTGCGGTAGTCCAGGTCACGGTGCAGCAGCACCTCGAAGCCCGCGGCACGCAGCTCGGTCGAGATCGCCACGGCGTCGTTGCCGGCCTTCTGCAGCCGGGCCACCGAGGCGTAGTTGTCGTTGCCGATCACCAGCGCGATGCGCTTGGCCTGCACGTGCAGCGACGCCGCGCACAGCAGCGCCATCACCAGCAGAAGACGGCAGGTCCGGACCATGCCGATTTTTAACAGACAACGTTACACAATGGGCCACTGTCACAAAAAAAAGCGCCAACACGGCGTCAATTTGTGCTTGATTTTGCGCAAATGGGTTGGCGGTGCCGGCGGTCTCAGGCCCCGGTCGTCTGCGCGCCGAGCAGGGCGGCGAAATGCCGGCCCTGCGGCAGGCCGCGCGAGGTGACGATGCGGCGCTGGTCCTCCTTGGCACTGCCCAGCCACAGCGCCGTGCCGTGGGCCTGCGGCGCAAAGGCGCCGAGCGCGCGCCCGACCAGCAGTTCCGACAGCCCCTCGACATGCGACGCGGCGACGGTGTCGACCTGCAGCGGGCCGCCCGGCGCGACCGGCGGCAGCGCGGCGCGCTGGCCGAACGCGGGCACGGGTTCGGCCAGCAGCGCCTGCTCCAGCCGCTCGACGGTCCAGTCGTCGTAGAGCGCGTCGACCGCGATGTCGTCGAGCCGGTCGATCCAGTTCGACAGCTGCCGGTTGTCCTGCGCGTCGACGGGCAGGGCCGGCAGCGGCTGCGCGACGGTGAACGGAAAGTAGCGGCCCACCCGGTCGACCGACGGCATCAGCACGCCGGCCCAGGCCTGGCGGCCGAGCTCGCCCTGCAGCACGCCGGGCATCAGCAGGAAACGCCAGCTCGGGCTGTCCAGGTAGGCCTGCAGCCAACCCGTCGCGTCGGCCTGCTGCAGCGACGCGATGCCTTCGGCGAGCCACGTGTCCCAGACCTCGATGAAGTCCGCGTCGAGCCGCCGCGACGCGAAGTCGCCCAGCGTCGGCAGCTTGCCGTGCCAGCCTGGGGCTTCCACCTCAGTGCTCCACCATGAACGCGCGCATCGCCGCGCTGCCTGTTCGCAAGTACCCGCAGAACCGGCTTTGCCGGGCCGCTGGGTGCGCCCCCTCGAGGGGGGATTCGGCGACACGCAGTGCGCAAGAGACGGGGGTGGGCGTCATAACGCCCCGGGGCAACGGAACTGCTTGATCTCGCGCAGCCGGAACGGGTTCAGCACGCTGTTGGCCGTCACGTCGAGCTTGGCGCGCTTGCCGTCCAGGTTCAGCAGCACGGTGAACTTCTCGGGCTGGCTCGACGGCTGGGCGTCGAAGCGGTCGAACAGGCGGAACAGCGCCCAGGGCCCCTCGAACGTCACCGGCGTCGTGGCCGGCACGGTGGTCAGCTTCAGCTCGGACGCCACCCGCTGGCTGGGCCAGGCGATGGTGGCCGTGGTGCTGGTGCCGGCCACGAACTTCAGCGCCTGGCCGTCGACGTCGAGCGTCAGCTCCTTCAGGCCGTCGCTCAGCTCGACCAGCTTCAGGTCGAGCTTGAAGGCCGGGCTCTTGCCGCCGGAGCGGAAGAACGCCTCCTTGATGCGCGCGGCGCGCTGGAACTCGGCCAGCGCCGCCGGCGAGGCCGGTGCGCTGCCGTCGGCCAGCGGCTTGTAGACCCAGGTGGGTTTGCCGGTGTCCACCAGCGTGGCCAGCCTACGCTGGTAGAACTCGTCGAGCATGCCGCCGGCGCCGAACAGCTGGCCGAAGTCGTCGGGCAGCACGTCGGCCCGCGAGCCGGCCGAGAACGGGTAGCGGTTGGTGATGCTGCGCAGGCAGAAGTCGGTGATCGGCTTGAGCTCGGAGGTCAGCACCTCGCTCTCGATCGCCCGGCCGCGCTTGGCGCCCGCGTCCACCAGCGACTCGACCACGGCCCGCACCACATCGGGCTGCTGCGCGGCCGATGCCTTGAGCCGCTCGCCACCGCCACCGGCGGGCGGGGGCGACTTGCTCTTCTGTGCCGCGTCGATCGCGGCCAGTTGCACGAACACCTCGTTGAAGAGTTTCTGCTGCTCCTCGATCGGCGCGGGCTGCCCCTGGAACATGCGCCGGTAGGCGCTGAAGCGGTCGTCGACGATGCGCTCGATCGGCTGGCCGGCCAGGCTGGCGGTGGCCGAGGGCTGGTTGCCGGCCAGGCGCTCCATCTCCTCGCGCGCGGCCTTGGCCTTGTCGACGGCGCCGGCGAGTGCGGACTCGACCTTGCCCTTCGGCGCGGCCGGCACCAGCGTGGTCTCGGCCGTCACCTCGCGCTGGAACGCGGTCAGCGGCGAGTCGACCGCGGCCAGCAGGCGCGCCACCTCGACGTTGCGCGACAGGTCATCGGAGCGCAGCACTTTCACGTCCGCGAGATAGGCCTCCCAGCGTTTCACGTAGTCCTGCAGGTAGAGCCGCCGCACGCGGTCCAGCAGCTCGCTGCTGGCGGCGATCTGCTGCAGCCGGCCGGGGCTGTCGGGCACGCCGAGTACCCACGATTCCTCGGATGCCAGTTGCGCCGCCGCCTTCGACAGCGCGGGCTGGAACGCCTTCTGGTAGCCGTCGCGCGTGTACAGGCCCGGGATGCCGCGGGTCAGCGGCTCGCGGCTGGCGCGGGTAAACACCTGCGCCGCGTTCGGGCCGGCGGCGCGCGCCACCGAGAACTCGGGAATGCTCGTGCCCTGCAGCTGCCGGCGCAGCTGGCTGTAGATGCGGTGCTCCAGCGGGAAGCCGGTCAGCATCTCGCGCACGCTGGCCACCAGTGCCTTGTCCATCGGTGCGCCGGCGCGCGGCGCGCCATCGGCCAGCAGCGTGTCCAGGTGCTGGTCCAGCGCCGTGCGCTGCTCGGGCGACAGCGTGGTGGCGAACTGCGCGTCCCAGTCGAGTGCGATCCAGGTCTTCAGCGTTGGCGCGTCGAACTTGTCGGGCGTGTACAGCATCATGTAGGTCTTCAGCGCCAGGTACGAGGCCTCGAGGTTCTCGCGGTTGGCGGCGCGCACCCGTTCCTCGAGCCGGCGCGTCAGGCGCGGCAGCAGCGTCTGCTCGAGCAGGCGGTGGTAGGCCAGCTTGGCACCGGCATCGAGCTTCTGGCCCTGGTACAGGCCCAGCGTGTTCAGGAAGTCCGGCGCATCGACCGGGAAACCCGACGGCACGGCCACGTCGCGCACGCCGGCCAGCGGCAGCGCCAGCAGGCTCACCTCGCCGGTGGGGGCGGGCGGCAGCGCCTCGACCTTCTGCTTCACGTCGGGGATGCGCGCCGCCACCTCGTCGCCATAGGCCGCGTTGCGCGAGTAGCTAATGCCCCAGCCGGCCAGCACCGCGATGCCGGCCAGCGCCATCGCGCCGATCGCCGTGCCGCGCAGCACACGCCGCCGGCGCTCGGCCGCGGCGTTCAGCGAGACCAGGCCGCGTTCGGGGAACACCACCTTGTGCAGCAGCGCGTTCAGGAAGAAGCTCTTGCCCTTGCCGGCCGCGGCCAGCCCGCCAGCGCGTGCCAGCCCGAACGAGCGGCTCAGCGCGCCCATCACCCGGTCGATCGGCGTGCCTTCCTGCGTGCCGCTGGTGAAGTAGACGCCGCGCACCAGCGGCGCCGCGTGCGCCGCGCTGCCGGCGGTGAACACCTGCGACAGGAACTCGCGCAGCGGCGCGCGCAGCGCGGCGAACTCCTGCAGGAACTCGAGCTGCGACGAGCGCCGGGCCACGTCGCGTTCGGCGTCCATGCGGTCGGGCAGGCTCTGGCCCAGCCGCACTTCGAGGTCGCGATAGTCGTCGTCGAAGTAGTGCAGCGGGTCGGCCGTGTTCGGCGGTGTCACCTCGAAGGTGAAGCCCCAGACCTGGTCGCGTTCTTCCTTGCCCATCTCACCGAAGGTCTCGAAGAACCCTGCGATCAGGTCGGCCTTGGTCACCAGCACGTAGATCGGCGCGCGCACGCCCAGCTGCTGCTCGATCTCGGCCAGCCGCAGGCGCAGCTTGGCCGCGTGGTCGGCGCGTTCGTCCGGGCCCTGTTGCAGCAGATCCTGCACGTTGACGGTGAGCAGCACGCCGTTCACCGGCTGGCGCGGCCGGGTTTTCTTCAGCAGCGCAAGAAAGGCGTTCCAGGCGCCGGCATCGGCGGCCGCGTCGGATTCCTGGATGGCGTAGCGGCCGGCGGTGTCGATCAGCACGGCTTCACGGGTGAACCACCAGTCGCAGTTGCGGGTGCCGCCGACGCCGCGCACAGCGGCACCGTCCTTGCCGCCGGTCAGCAGGAACTGCAGGCCGGCATTCAGCAGCGCCGTGGTCTTGCCCGAGCCGGGCGCGCCGATGAACACGTACCAAGGCAGCTCGTACAGGTAGCTGCTGGGCCGCCACAACGAGCGCTGGCTGCTGGCGCGCAGCTTGCCCAGCGCCTCCTCGAAGCGTTGCGCCAGCACCTGGCTTTCGCGGTCGCTGGCCGACGGGCCGCCGGCCATGCCCTGCAGCAGCCGGGCGTTGGTGCGGCGGCGGCGCCAGGCGCGCAGGCCCAGCACCAGGCCCCAGAGCAGCCACAGCGCGACGATGATCGCGACGCGGCTCCAGATGCCGTCGAACAGGTGGTCGCCGCCGGCGGTGAACAGCGGGAAGATCCACCACACCAGCGCGCTCAGCAGCACGAGCGCGATGGCGCCGATGACGAGGGGGCTGAACAGGCGTCTGAAAAAGGACTTCATGGCGAGGGTCTGGTGGTTCAGCCGGGCTGCGCCACGGTGAGCGTGATCTCGACGCGGCGGTTGCGCGCGCGTCCCGGGGCGGTGGCGTTGTCGTCCACCGGCTGGGTGTCGGCCCGCCCTTCGGACTTGAGCCGCTCGGGTGCGACGACGCGGGCGAGCATCTGCCGGACCGCTTCGGCACGTTCCTGCGACAGGTGGAAGTTGGACGGGAAGCGCAGCGAGCGGATCGGCTGGCTGTCGGTATGGCCGGTCACCAGCACCTGGCCCTTGACGCCGTTCAGCGCCTCGGCGATGCGGCCCATCAGCGGCCGCACGCGGGCCGCGACCTCGGCGCTGCCCGGCTCGAAGAAACCATCGCCGGCAATCGTGATGATCGAGCGGTCGGCCAGGTCACGCACGGCCACCTGCTTGGCCGCGATCTCGGGCGCGAGGAAACCCGACAACCGGGGCGCGGCGGCCACCACCGGCGGCGGTGGCGGCGGGGCAGCGACCGGTGGCTTCACCTTGATCGTCTGCAGCGCCTCGAAGGTCGCGTCGGTCTTGCCCTGGATCGCAAAGCGCAGCACGACGAACACGATGCACAGCAGGAAGGCGATCAGGGTCGCGATCACCCACAGCGGGATGCCGTCGACCAGGCGCACCGGCGCCAGCGCCACGCCCTGCCAGCGCGGCGACAGTTCGCGCTCGACCGGCGGCTGGTCCTGCCGCAGCATCAGCGCCAGCCGCTCGCGCACGCTGTCGAGCTGGGCGCGGCCGTTGTCGAGCACGCGGTAGCGGCCCTCGAACCCCAGCGCCAGCATCACGTGCAGCAGCTCCAGCAGGTTGCGCTGGGCCGGCACGTTCTCGGCCAGCTTGGCCATCAGCTGGAACACCTTCTCGCCGCCCCAGGCCTCGTTGTGGAAGCTGCCGAGCAGGCTTTGCGCGGCCCACATGCCGGTGCCCCAGGGCGTGCTGGCGGCGCATTCGTCGACGAAGGTGCACAGCACGTAGCGCGCGGCGATCACCTGCTCGTTGGGCAGGCCCTTGGCGCGGGCATCGGCCTCGAAGCGCTGCACCGACTGCACCAGCGAGTCGCGCAGCAGCTGCGGATTCGCATGGCGCGGCATCGCGCGCAGCGCGGGGCCGGTCAGCAGCAGCGGGGCGGCGGCCTGCAGCAGCGGGTTGATGCCGGCCGACCCGGGGATCTCGGTGAAGGCCTGCGGAAGGGCCGGGGCCATCGCCGGCGTGGCAGGGGCGGCCGGTGCCGATCCACCACGGCCCCCACGCCCGGCGCTGGGCTTGACGATGGTGCGGTCGGCCTCGTAGGCCGAAAAGGGATCGTTTTCGTTGCTCATCGGCGGATCGCCCAGAATTCCATCTCGATGCCGGGGAACGCGTCATCGGGCACGAACATCGCCATGCTGCGCGAGACCTCGAGCTGCTTCCACAGCTCGCTGCCACGGGTGTCGAGCTCGAAGTAGCTGAAACCCGCATGGAACGGCAGCTGCCGCGGCGCCACCGGCATCGGCCGCAGCGCCACGCCGGGCAGCGCCAGGTTCACCAGGTCCTTGATGCGGTCGGGAGGGCCGATCTTGGCCTGCGTCGGGAACCGCGAGCGCAGCGCCTCTCCCGGCATCTGCGCGTTGACGGCGAGCACGAAGCTCGCGGTGCGCTGCAGCTCGACGTCGGCGATCAGCGCGACCCGCACGCCGTGGGTGCGGTCCTGCAGCTCGATGCGGATCGCGTTCGGATCGCTGACGAAGGACAGCGACTGCCGCAGGTCGCCCATCACCGCGCCGAAGCACGGCGCGAGGTCGTCGTGCACGTAGAGCGGATAGGCCGGTGGGCGCCGGCCTTCGCGGAAGGTCGACACGTCGCCGGCCAGCGCCAGCAGCATCGCATAAAAGCGTTCGGGGTGCAGCAGCGCCAGCGTGGACGCGTGCGCGAACTGCGGCTCGAAGCGGTTGATCGTCTGCAGCAGCAGAAAGTCGGTGATCTGGCCCACGCCCGAGTGGCCTGGCTGGCCCAGCATCGAGGCCAGGCCATTGCCGCGCTGGCGCAGCAGGCCGACGATCTCGCGCAGATAGCCATCCAGCACCGGCTGGGCGCTGGACTGCAGCCACGGCGGGATGTACTGCGCATCCAGCACCACGCGGCCGTCGGCCCGGCGCTCGGCGACACGCGCGACGGGCAGCGAGGTGTAGCCCTCGTTGGCATCGCGTGCCAGCATCAGGCGCAGGTTGAGCCGGCCGATGCGCAGCGGCACTTCGCGCACGCTCTGCGCGTGGCTGTCGGCCACCTCGACGTCGAGCACCCGAAAGCGCGGCGGCATCGCCGGGTTGCCGTCTTCGGCGTCGCTCTCGGCCACGCCCGCGCGCAGCATCGCGACGCCCAGCACGATCAGTTCGTCGCGCGCATCGGTCGGCACGTCGAGCGCGGCCGGTGCCGCATCCTGGCCGGGGATCAGGAAGGGGGTGCCATCGGGCAGCACGCCGGCCGCCTGCTGCAGCACGAACTTGCCCTGCAGCAGCGCCGCGTCGTCGACCGCGAGGCGCATGAACCCCGTGGGATGCAGCAGCGTGGACGACAGCAGCGCTTCGAGCTGCCGTGTCACGAACCGGTCATGCTGCTGGAAGTGCTGCGGCTGAAGGAACATGCCTTCGGTCCACATCACCTTGTTGTACCAAGTCATTGAGGGTGCTCGTCGGTTGGGGAGGGTGGAAGCGCAGGCTGCACGTGCGCGGCAGGCCGGACCGGCAGGGCGAAGATACACGCAGCGCCTGCGCTTGTCACTAACCTGATCGCGGGGTAGCGCCGTGCCGTCGACACGGGCTTTTCCCCTGAGGACGCCCGACGACCGTGAGGCCGCAGAGCAGGCCCTGCGCGGGCACCCGCGGAACTGGCTTCGCCAGGCCGCTGGGTGCGCCCCTTGAGGGGGATTCGGCTACACGCAGTGAGCAAGAAACGGGGTGGTCTCATGCTACGGAATCATCTGAGTCACTTGGCCGGGGAACGTGAAGCTGATCACGCCGCCCCAGATGCAGTTCAGCGTCGAGGTGTTGTTCAGCGCCGGCGCGTTGGCCAGGATGATGGTGGGCGAGCCCACCACCCAGGGCGCCGGCGTGATCGGCATGCAGGGCACCGGCGTCGGCACGCCGGCGGCCGCCGTGGTCGCCGTCACGAAGGCCGGGTTGCCCGGGCAGGCGCACATGCCGAACGGCGGGATGTTGAAGATCGGGATGTGGTCCATGATGTTGGCCGCCACCATCATGCCGGTCATCGCCGGCTTGGGCGTGGCGTTCAAAACGCTCGGCAACAGGCCGAACGTGCACATCATCGTGGCGCCGGTGCAGGTCTGGATCGGCATCGTCAGACTCCCGTCGTGGTGGCGGCGGACGCCGCGGGGGCCGCGCTCACCCAGACGGCGATCGCGGTGAAGTTGTCGTGGCTCTTGGCCGAGCGGGTCGCCTGCACGATGCGCGCGGTGAGGTCGGCCAGCCAGGCGCGCGGGGTGTCTGACGCGGCCAGCGACTGCAGCAGCGCGGTGTCGTCCAGGTATTCCCAGCAGCCGTCGGTGCACAACAGGAACACATCGCCGGGCTCGACCCCGGCCGGCTCGGCGGAGACGCTCACGTCCAGATCATCCGGGTCCATGCCGAGCGCCGACACCAGCTCGTTGCCGCGCGGGTGCTGCTTCAGGTCGTCGAGTTTCCACAGGCCCGCGTCGACCAGCGTCTGCACCAGGCTGTGGTCGCGCGTGCGGCGCAGTACGCTGCCGTCGCGGAACCAGTACAGGCGCGAGTCGCCGGCATGGGCCCAGTGGGCGGCGTGGCCGACCGCGTCGATCACCAGGCAGACCAGCGTGGTGTGCATGTTCTGCGTCGGGCCGGGCGCGCGGTGGCCGATCACGGCGTCGTTCACGTCGCGCACCATGCCCTTGAGCTGGGCCGCGGCCTGCGACGGGTTCTCGGCGAACGCGCGCAGCAGCTCCTTCACCGCCAACCGTGCCGCCACGTCGCCACCGCCGTGGCCGCCAGCGCCGTCGGCCAGCACGCAGCACAGGCGGTCTTCGGACTGCCAGTGGCCGCAGGCGTCCTCGTTGTAGTTGCGCCCGCCGCGGTCCGAGATGATGTCGACTTCCATTGCCAGCATGCTTGCCTCACTTCTGCGGGACGTTGCGTTTGACCTGGTCGATGTGGGCCTCGTAGGCCTCGAGGAAGGCGCTGCCGAACAGCTCGTGGAAGGCGTCTTCGGCCTCGCGCGCCAGCTGCGTGTGCAGCGATTCGAACGATGCCCACAGGCGTGCCTGCCGGTTCGCCGGCAGCAGCCCGGCCAGGCCTGTGCGCGGCACCAGCTGGGTCTCGAGTTGCGCCGGATCGAAGCGCGCCAGCACACCGTCGAGCGCGGCACGCATGCCGGCCAGCATGCCGATCTGGTGGGCGCGCAGATCGTCGAAGGCGTCCTGCATCGCCGCGATCGGCGGGGTGAAGCCTTTTTCGAGCGGACCCAGGATGTGCTGCAGCGCGATCTCGACGGTGGGCGAGAACTTCAGCGGGTTGTTCTCGCGCGCTGCGATCATCGTGACCTCGGCGCGCACCTCGCGTTTCAGTGCCGCGCGCGCCGCCAGCAGCTCGACCGTGCCGCGGGTCGACTCGCGCAGCAGCGCGCCGATACGGAACATCAGGCTGGGGCTCAGCGCGTCGATGCGCAGCGCCGGCACGTCGAGCCCTTCGAGGAAGGCCGCCAGCAGCGCGGCTGCATCGGCAGGGTCGCCAGCGGCGGACGGGCTGGCCGCAGCCGCCTGCGGTGGCCGGGCCGGCGGGGCAGCGAGAGGAGCCGGGGCCGGCGGTGGCCGCGGCGCGGCGATCACCGGCGCGGCAGCAGGCTGCAGCGCGACGCCCTGTACCGTCTGCTCCCACGACAGCACGGCGCCTGCGGGGGCGGGCTGGGGGGCAGGGGCCTGCACACGTTCTTCCCACGGCATCTGCAGATCGGGAAAATCGTCGGGGATCGGCGAGCGGCTCGGCGCGCCGGAGCGTTGCAGGGCGCGCAGCGGATCGAGGTCGCCGGCCGTGTTGGGCTGCGCCGCGGGCTGGGCCAGCGGGCTCGCGCCCAGCGGGTCGCGTGCCGGGGTATTGCCCAGGTCGAACAGGTTCTCCAGCGAATCCTGGCTGCCGTGCACCAACTGCGGCGTGGCCAGTGGCGCGGCCGCCGGAAACGCCGGCGATGCCGGCCGGGCCGGGAACGGATCGAAGCCTGCCGGCGACGGCGGCGCATCGCCGAAAGGGTTCCAGTCGTCGGGGATCACCGCGTGGCCGCGCGCCGCGGGCGGTGCGAGTGGCGGCGCGGAAGGCGGTGGCGCCAGCGTGGCACGCGCCGGCGTGGGCGGGCGCACCTGCGTGGCCATGCTGTCGCCGAACAGGTCGGCAAACGGATCGCCCGGGGCGGCGCCGGCGCGCACGGGCTGCGGCACGCTGACGCTCAGCAGGTAGCCACCGATCTGCACCGTGTCGCCGGGCGCGATCGCCTGCTCGCGGCCCAGACCGAGTTCGCGGCCGTTCACCGCGATCGGGTTGCTGCCGTGGTCGACGATCAGGTAGCCGCCGTTGCGGAACGTCACCTGCGCGTGTTTGCGCGAGACGGTGCGCTCGCTGTCGGGCAGCACCATGTGGTTGTTGTCGGCGCGGCCGACCGCGCCGCCGCGTTCATCGAAGCTGGCCGAGAGCGGATCGGTGGGACTGCCGTTGTAGCTGATGACAGTCAGGACGAGCATGCGTGGTTCTCCAAGAGAGGCGGGCTAACGCAACACATACGGCCGACCATCGACCATCGCCACCCGCACGGGCCACATTCTGCGTCGTGTCGCGGTCGCCACCGTGCGCAGCGCGGGCAGGCCGTCCGCACCCAGGCATTCGAGCAGGCGCCCATCGGCGCAGGGCCGCAGCAGAAGATTCTGCGCGGTCGGCAGTTCGGGCCGGATCGGTTCCTCGCCATGGGCCTGCTGCACGTGGGCCCGAAAGCGCGCCAGGTCTTCGGCTGGCGGCCGCTGGTAGGCCAGCGCCAGCTCCTCGAAGCGCAGTTTGGCGGCGGTGATGAAACCCTCGGCATGGCCTTGCGACAAGGACAGTGCGATGCCCTGCAGGAACGCGGCGATCTGCGGGCGCACCGCGTCGGGCTGTTCGATCACCGGCGTGTCGGCCCAGCGCCAGCGCGGGAAGTTGACCGGCAGGTGCACCGTCTGCGCCACGCTGATCGGGAACTCGATCACCTCGCCGACCGGCGACACCCAGTCGACCTGCGCCAGCACGCGCGCCTGGCTCTCGTGGACGGCCTGGCCCACGCGCAGCAGCAGCAGGCGCAGCGTGGCACCGCTGCCGGCATCGCTCAGGTGCGCGCGCGGCGGGGCGCTGGCAAAGCCGGGCAGGAGCGGCGGCGGCTCGACCACCAGCGCGATGGCGTTGTCGCCCGAGACCGTGTACTCGTGCACCGGCAGCACCAGCACGCCGCCGCCCTTGGGCGTGCGGCCGAGCGGCATGCCGTTCAGCACCGCTTCGGCCATGCAGCCGAAGGATTCGAGCCGCAGCATCAGCACCCGTTCCATCAGCCGAGACTCCACGACAGCAAGGGCATCGCCGGCAGCAGCACCAGGCTCTGGCGGCTCTGGCCCAGCAGCGGATCGTCGAGCGCGACGTCGACGGCAACCTGCTCGATCCGCAGCAACGCATACCACTGCCAGCCGCTGCCGCCTTCCAGGCGAGGCCGCAGGCCGGCCTCACCGACCAGGGCGCCGGTGCAGGCAGAGGCTGCATTCATCGTCGCCGCTTCGGGCGTGGCGAGGCTGTCGAATTCGAGCGTGAACGGCACGCGGAAGCGCGCGA
Source organism: Pseudorhodoferax sp. (assembly GCA_965279475.1). Classification (GTDB taxonomy): domain Bacteria; phylum Pseudomonadota; class Gammaproteobacteria; order Burkholderiales; family Burkholderiaceae_C; genus Pseudorhodoferax. Next base: position 2,285,118 of record CBDIIA010000003.1, on the reverse strand, counting down.
CCGCGCTGGCGATGGCTTCGGGCGGCGACGGTGAGCGCGTGCGCTGCATCAGCTGGGTGCGCAGCGCCGCCTGCCCGGTCGCACGCAGGCGCAGTGCGGCGTGTGCGCCGCCGAGCCGCAGTTCGCCGCCGCATTGCAGGTCGATCGTGAACGCCTGCAGTTCGAGCCAGGCCTGCAGCTGCATCAGCAGCGGCGAGCGGAAGTCGTCGCCGGGCTGGTGCCAGCCCCAGGCCAGCGCGCCGTGGCCGCACAGCACGCCGGCCGTGGCCGTCAGCTGGGCGCGCTCCAGGCTTAGCGAGCGCTCCCAGGCGGCACCCAGCCGGCCGAGCGCCGCCTGCATCTGCGCATCGAGCCCGTCGAAGCCGCTTTTCCAGCCTGCGGCGTCGAGCGCGCTGCCATCGCGTTCCAGCCCGACGCGGGTGCTGCCGGCCACCGTGTTCTGCTGGGGCCAGAGCATCACCTCCGGGGCCGAGCGTTGCAGCTGCAGCAGCCATTGCGTGGACGGGTAGGTCCAGAGCTGCACCGTGCCCGAGCCCAGCGGCACGCCCTGTTCGCGCAGTGCGCAGGTGCTCAGCTGCAGGCGCGCCATGTCGGGCGAGGTTTCTTCGGCGATGGCGGCCAGCAGCTGCGGCGCGGCCGAGGTGTTGGCCGGCGCGGCCAGCGGCCAGCTGATGGCGCGCGCGTCGCCGCCGCGCCAGTCCCACAGGCCGTGCGTGCCGGCAAAGGCCACGTGCGGATGCCAGCCCCCATCGCAGGCGGCATGGGCGACCGTGCGCAACTGCAGGCGCGTGGGTTTACCGCCCGGGGCCGCATCGCGTGCCAGCACGTGGATGCGCTCGGGCCAGGCCGGGTGCTCGGGGTCGATGCGCAGGGGCGGCGGCGCGGGTGGTGCCGGCACGCGCGACACGCCGGTGGCCGCCAGCAGGTATTCGAGCCCGGGCGTGCTGTCGGTGACGCGGATCGCGGCCAGGTCCAGATCGCAGGGCAACAGCGGCAGCTCGACACCTTCGCGCAGCAGCAGCCGGCCCGACAGGCCGAGCCCGGCGAACACCTGCATCAGCCGCGCGTCGGCCGCCTGCAGGGCCTCGGCGCTGGGCAGTGCCGGGTCGCTGCGTTTGGCCAGCCGCTCGACGGAGCGGCGCACCAGCTGGTGCAGCTTCTGCCATTCGTGCGTGCGCGGGTCGGCCAGCAGGTCGCGCGCCCATTCGAAGCCGGGTTTCTCGTCGAAGGCCGAACCCCAGACGAAACACAGGTTGATGTAACGCAGCCCGGCCAGCGCGATGCGCAGCCGGTGGCGTTCGGCCGCGGCGCTGGTGAATTCGATGAACTGCGGCAGCCGTGCGCCGAGCCGTTCGGCGGTGGCCGGCCATTGCGCCGCCATGTGCTGCGCCAGCCGCTGGTGCAGCATCGTGCGTTCGACGCCTTCGAGCGCTTCGGCCTGTTCCGGGGTGAGCTGCAACATGGGTGGTACGGGGAGAAGGCTCAGGCGCCCGCGCGGGGCGGCGTGGTGGTCTGCGTGTCGAGCTGGCCGCCGATCTGGCGCAGCCAGCGCCAGGACCGCGCCGGGCCGGCTTCGGCAAAGGCGAATGCGCGCACCGGGCCGAAGAAGCCGGCCAGCTGCGATGGCGCGCACAGCGGCAGCAGTGTGCGCAGCACCAGCGGCCGGTACCAGCGCAGTGCGATGCGCTCGCCGCGCGGCAGCTGCGCCTCCAGCTGCTGGCGCAGGTGCTGGTGCACGTCGCGAAACGGTGCGTCGCTGCAGGCCAGCACGCCCCAGTCGTCGAGCGCGGCGCCCGCACCGGTGAGCAGCCAGGCGCTGAAGGGCAGGTCGGGCGTCAGCTGCACGCACCAGGCTTCGGCGCCGTCGGCGGTGGCGGCGCCGCGCGAGAGCCGGCCCCATTCGGCCGGGCCGGCCTCGCCGAGCAGGGTCTGGATCTGCGGCACGACCTGCGCGTTGACGATGGCGTAGGTGTTGCGCGCCGCGGTGAACCAGGGTTGCAGGTCGGACGCTGTGGCGGTGGCGTTCATCTGGGCACCGGTCAGCAGGTGGCACTGAGGCCGAGCGACAACACGCCGCCGCCCGGCGCGCGTTCGACGGTGGCCCTGCAGTTGCAACTGTCGCCGTCAAAACGTGTGGTCAGACCCGCCGCGTCGGGGCGGGCCCAGTCGATGCCGCAGCCCGCCGCACCGAACAGGCTGCGCTCGGTGCCTGCGAGCGGGGCCTGCGGGTCGATGCGCTGCGCCGCCGCAAAACGCAGCAGCACCGACACGTATTCGATCGCCGGATCGCGCCGTGCCTCGAGCCGGCTGCCGTCGGCAAACCGGTAGTCGGCCCGCAGCCTGCCGCCGTCCGCCGCCAGGCTGCAGGCAGGCGCTGGAGCCGCCGAAGACGCCGCAGCCGCGAACAGCGGCGACGCCCTCAGCGTGGCGTCGAACGCAAGCAACGATGCCCGTCCTTCGCCCGAGGGTGCCGTGCATTGTCCCGCCGCGGCCTCCGGCATCTTGCCCGCCGCCCCGCACCCCCCCACGGCCAACAGACACGCCGCAGCGGCGATGCCATGCAAGACCCAAGACGCACAAGACTGGCGCGGCTCAAGGCCAGAAACACCGAGGAACTGGCTTCGCCAGGCCGCAGGTGTTGCCCCCTGCAAGGGGGTTGGCGCAGCGACACGCAGTGCGCGCAGACTGGGGGTGGGCTCAAAACTGCGCATGCCAACGGACGAGGCCGCCTTCCTTGTCGAGGAACTTGCCCAGGCCGGCCAGGCTGCGGATCGTGGCCTTGATCGCCTCGGCTTCGGTCTCGACCGGCTGCACATCGAAGGCGTCGCCAGACAGGTGTTTGCTGAACAGCGCCAGCTGCGCATCGCTCAGCTCGTTCAGCACACCCAGCAGGCCGGCCGCGATCTCGGTCTTGCTGGTGGCGTCGGGATTGGCGTCGATCCATTCCTGGCAGCGCGTGCGGGCCGTGCTTTTGGCGTAGGTCTGCTCGATCCACTGGCGGTTCGAGACGACGTTGCCCGCCATCGCCCGCGCCTGGTCGGCCTTGTTGCGCCGCCCGCTGGTGAACTGCACTTCCGGGTGGGCTTTCTTCAGCGCGTAGGCGGCGCTGCGGGCGGTGCTGCCGAGGTCGAGTGCCTCGATCTCGGCGTCGACCACCGTGTCGGTGGCCGCCGCGACCGCCGACGTGGCCGCGGGGCTGACCACCGGCGCCGACGGGTCGGTGTCGCCGGCAATGTGCAGGCCGGACAGGCCGGGCAAGGCGTCGGGCGCGCGCGGCGACCACGAACGCTGGCGGCCCAGCGTGCCGAAATCGACGTCGTCACCGGCGATGAAGCAGGTGCAGCCTGGAACACGGAAGAAAGCCATGGTCGATCGGAATGCGGCGGGATGCAACGGGACTTGGCGGGACTCGGTGGGACTCAGCGCGAAGAATGCGGATCCTTGATGGACTTCGTCTCCTGCGGCTTCTCCGGCTTGGCGGGCTTCTTGGGTTTGGAGCCTTTGCCAGGCACGGCGGAGCCGCCCGAATTCAGCATGATCATCGTGCCGGTGATCGAGACGCCGGCCGGCGTGAACACGATCGAGTTCGCGCCGGCCTTCAGCGTCAGCGACATGCCGGCTTCGATCACCACGTTCATGCCGGCTGTCAGGTGGATGTCCATGCCGCCTTCGACGGCGTAGTTCATGCCGGCGGTCACGTGCATGTCCTTGCCGGTCTTGTGCGAGCTGTCGCCGGTCGCCTCGACGTTGATGTCCGAGCCGACCGAAACGTTCTGGTCGCTGCCGATCGTGAGCGCCATGTCGCTGCCGATGCTCACGCTGGACGCGCCGCCGATGGTCTGCACCAGATGGCTGCCGACCGTGAGCTGCTGCACCCGGCCGATGGTCTCGTTGCGGTCGTGGCCGATGGTCAGGTTCTCGTCGTGGCCGATCGAGACCACCAGGTTGTTCTTGACCAGATGGCTCTGGTCCTTCTCGGCCTGCAGCCACAGGTGCTCGCTGCCCTTCTTGTCCTCGAAGCGCAACTCGTTGAAGTTGCTGGCCGCGCCGCCCTTGCTGGAGCGGCTCTTGAGCGTGCTGACCGTGGCGTTGGCCGGCAGCGCGTAGGGCGGCACGTTCTCGCCGTTGTAGACGCTGCCGGTGACCAGCGGCCGGTCCGGGTCGCCCTCGAGGAACTCGACCACCACCTCGTGGCCGATGCGCGGCAGCGTGACCATGCCGAACCCCTTGCCGGCCAGCGGGCTCGCCACACGGATCCAGCACGAGCTGTTCTGGTCCTTCTTGCCCAGCCGGTCCCAGTGGAACTGCACCTTGATGCGGCCATGGACGTCGGTGTGGATCTCGTCGCCCGCCGGGCCGACGACCAGCGCCGTCTGCGGGCCGGGCACCACCGGCTTGGGCGTGATGCGCTGCGGGCGGAACACCTCGCGGCTGTCGAGCGCGGTGAACTGGCAGGTGTAGCTGGCTTCGCCGTCGTTGCCCGATTCGTAGCCGGCGTGCCGCAGGTTCATGCGCGTCGACACCACGATGTGCTCGCGGTTCTGGTCCTTGCGCGGATGCTCCTTCAACGTGAAGCGGTAGCCGGTGGCCAGGCCGGACATCGTGCCGAAGCCGGACGCCGTGGCGTAGCGTGCGTGCAGTTCCTCGACCCGCAGCTTGGCATACCGCTCGCCGGCCCCCTTGCTCAGGTGGTCGCCCGGCGGGTCGTAATACTCCAGGCTGCTGCTGGAGTGGCCGCGGTCCTTGGTCTCGGCGGCCATCAGGTCCAGGCCGGGGGTGATGAAGTTGTAGTCGTTGAGCGTCACCTTGCCGGGCTGGATCTCCTGGCTGAAACGCCACTCGGTGATGGCCTCGTATTCGATCTGGCCGAGCGACTGCGGCCGGTAGCGGAACTCGGCCTGGCCCGGCATCGGCACGTGCACCGTGGTCTTGTCCGCCAGCACCATGATGTGCTGGCCGGCACTGTGGCGGAAGAAGTAGTAGATGCCTTCCTGCTCCATCAGCCGGCTGACGAAGTTGAAATCGGTCTCGCGGTACTGCACGCAGTAGTCGAGCGTGGCATAGGCGCCGCTGAGTTCGAACGCATAGTCGCTCGAATAGAAACCGAACACCTTCTTCAGGATGTCCGGAATGCTCATGTTCTGGAAGATGCGGGTGTCGGCGCGCCGCGACAACAGCCACAGCCAGGGCCGCAGCGTCATGCCGTAGGCGTAGAAGCGGCCCTGAGCGCCGTCCAGTCCGAAGCGGGTCACGATGCCATGGAAATGGCGAAAGCTCTGGTCGCTCAACTCGAGCGCAACGCTGGCCGGTTTGCCGAGCAGGGCCTTGGGGTCGATGTCGTTCTTCTCGCCCAGCACGACCAGGTTGTAGTCGTACAGCCGGCCCATTTCCTCGACAGCGGTCATGGTGCTGAAGTTGAGCACCTTGTCCCCGAGCGGGGTGGTCAACTTCATCAGGGTGGGTAGCGCGGCCATGGGTGTTCCGATCAGTGAGAGGGTGCGCCCGCGTTGCCGGGGCGGCGCGCCGTGACGAGCCAGCCTGCGACCGGCTTGAAGTTTTCCATGCGCAGGTGGACCGCTTCCACGCCGATGCCGGTCAGGCCTGCTGCCGCGAGTGTGCGCTCGATGTAGTCGCGGCGGTGGCTGTAGCGGCCGTGCGGATGGAGCACGAACCCTGCGGCTGCGTCGTCTTCGCTGGCCTCGACGGTGAAGACCAGCAGGCCGTCGGGTCGAAGCGCCCCATACCCTGCGGCTGCCACGTCTTCGAGCGCGCCGAAGTAGCACAGTGTGTCGGCCGACACGAGCAGATCGTAGCGCTGGTGCTGACCGAACAGGAACGCGGTGAGTTCCGCCTTGACCAGCGGGTCGTACAAGGCGCGCGTGTGCGCCTTGTCCAGCATCTGCTGCGACAGGTCGACGCCGGTGAGCGATCTCGCATACGGCGCCAGGTGGGGGCCGCACAGGCCGGTACCGCAACCCGCATCGAGCACGTCGAACGCCTGCTGCGGGGCGCCGCACTGCAGGGCGACGGCGTGGGCCACGAGTTCGGGCGCGCGGTAGGTGAGGGACGCCAGCTTGGCGTCGAAGCTGTTGGCGAAGCCGTCGAACGTCTTCTCCACGTAGTCGTCGTCCGCCCGGGCGGGGATACCGACCCCGGTACACGCCGCGAGATGGTGTCTGGGGAGCGGATTGTCGGGCTCTGCCTGCAGCCATTCGCGGTAGATGTTGGCCGCCTCCTCCAGCCGGCCCAGTGCCCGCAGGCCCGTGGCGACGAGTTCCCGCGAGCGGGCATGCAGGGGTTGCGACGCCAGCGCCAGCCAGCCGTGGTACATCGCCTCTTCGGTGCGGTCCAGCGCGAAATACAGGCCGGCCAGATTGTTGTGCGTCTCGATGTAGTCCGGATCGATGGCCAGCGCCTTGCGGTACGAGGTTTCCGCCTCCTGTGGCCGGTTGCTGGCACGGTGCAGCACGCCGAGGTTGTTGTGCAGTTCGACCGTGTCCCATCCCAGTTCGACGGCACGCGAATAGGCTGCCGCGGTGTCCTCCAGCCGATTCAGCCCGAGCAGGATGTTGCCGCGGTTGACGTGGGCGGAAGGATTGTCGGCAACCACCGCAATGCTTTGCTCGATGCGGCGCAATCCCTCGGCGCTTTCGCCGGTCTGGTGCAGTCCGATGCCGAGAAAGTGCAGCGCATCGGCATGGTCGGGAACGATCGCCAGCACACGCCCGTAGATGTCCATCGCGGCCGATACCTCGCCATGCTGATGCATGCGCGTCGCCAGCAGCATGGCGTCGGGCAGCGACAGCTCCGGCTGCAGGTCGATCTCGGGCAACGGTGCGCTTGTCGTCATGGTCGGGCGCAATTCCTTCAGGCGGCGGTCACGGGGTCGAAGCTGTACTTGAACTGGCCGTCTTCGGCGTCGACCTTCGCACTGGTCACCGGCGTGCCGTTCAGCATGCGGTTGAGCAGCTCGCGGCTCAGGTCGGGCAGCATGGTGTTGGTCAGGATCGCGTCGATCATGCGGCCGCCGGATTCGCTTTCGGTGCAGCGGCTGACCACCAGCTTGACCACCTCCGGCGTGTAGTCGAAGCGGATCTTGTGGCGCGCCTCGACGCGTTTCTTGATGCGGTTCAGCTGCAGCTTGACGATGCTGCCGAGCATCTCGTCGGTCAGCGGGTAGTACGGGATCGTCACCAGCCGGCCCAGCAGCGCCGGCGGGAAGATCTTCAGCAGCGGTTCGCGCAGTGCCTTGGCCATGCCGTCGGGATCGGGCAGCAGCTCCGGGTCCTTGCACATGTTGGCGATCAGGTCGGTGCCGGCATTGGTCGTCAGCAGGATCAGCGTGTTCTTGAAGTCGATGGTGCGGCCTTCGCCGTCGTCCATGCGGCCCTTGTCGAAGACCTGGAAGAACAGCTCGTGCACGTCGGGGTGGGCCTTCTCGACCTCGTCGAGCAGCACCACCGAATAGGGCTTGCGCCGCACCGCCTCGGTCAGCACGCCGCCTTCACCGTAGCCCACGTAGCCGGGTGGCGCACCCTTGAGCGACGAGACGGTGTGCGCCTCCTGGAACTCGCTCATGTTGATGACGATCAGGTTCTGCTCGCCGCCGTACAGCGCCTCGGCCAGCGCGATCGCGGTTTCGGTCTTGCCGACGCCCGAGGTGCCGGCCAGCATGAACACGCCGATCGGCTTGTCGGGGTTGTCCAGGCCGGCGCGCGAGGTCTGGATGCGCTTGGCGATCATCTCCATCGCGTGGTCCTGGCCGATCACGCGCTGCGCCAGCAGCGTCGGCAGCTTCAGGATGGTGTCGACCTCGTTGCGTGCCATGCGGCCGACCGGGATGCCGGTCCAGTCGCCGACGACGGCGGCCACCGCCTGGTAGTCTACGGTGGGCAGGATCAGCGGCGTCTCGCCCTGCAGCGCGGTCAGTTGGGCCTGCACTTCGCGCAGACGTGCCAGGGCGGCCTCGCGGTCGATCTTCGGCGCATCCGGGGCGGGCACCGGGGCCTCGGCCGGCGTGGCGGCCGGTACCGAGCTGGTGTCGTCGACCGGCATCAGGCCGGCACGCAGCTGGCTGCGCAGCTCCAGCAGTTCGTCGATCAGCTTGCGTTCGTCGGCCCAGCGCGTCTCGAGCGTTGCCAGCCTGTCCTTTTCGGCGGCGAGCTGCGACGTGGCCTCGCTCTCGCGTTCGGCCACCTCGATGCCGATGGCCTTCTCGCGGCCGATGATGGCGAGTTCCGTGTCCAGCGACTCGATGCGTTTGCGGCTGTCGTCCACCTCGGCCGGCGTGGCGTGCAGGCTCACGGCCACGCGGGCGCAGGCGGTGTCGAGCAGGCTCACCGACTTGTCGGGCAGCTGGCGCGCCGGGATGTAGCGGTGCGACAGCTTGACCGCCGCCTCCAGCGCCTCGTCGAGGATCTGCACCTTGTGGTGCTTCTCCATCGTCGACGCCACGCCGCGCATCATCAGCGTGGCCTTGCGTTCATCGGGTTCGTCGACCTGCACGGTCTGGAAACGCCGCGTGAGCGCGGGGTCCTTCTCGATGTACTTCTTGTACTCGGCCCAGGTGGTGGCACCGACGGTGCGCAGCGTGCCGCGGGCGAGTGCCGGCTTCAGCAGGTTCGCCGCGTCGCCGGTGCCGGCCGCGCCGCCGGCGCCCACCAGCGTGTGCGTTTCGTCGACGAACAGGATGATGGGTTTGGGGCTGGCCTGCACCTCCTCGATGACCGAGCGCAGGCGCTGCTCGAACTCTCCCTTCATGCTGGCGCCGGCCTGCAGCAGGCCCACGTCGAGCACCAGCAACTGCACGTCCTTCAGCGCCGGCGGCACGTCGCCGCGCGCGATGCGCTGCGCAAAACCTTCGACCACGGCCGTCTTGCCGACGCCGGCCTCGCCGACCAGGATGGGGTTGTTCTGGCGCCTGCGCATCAGGATGTCGACCACCTGGCGGATCTCGTCGTCGCGGCCGACGATCGGGTCCATCTTGCCGCTGCGCGCCTGCTCGGTCAGGTCGGTGGTGAACTTCTTCAAGGCCTCCTGCTTGCCCATCTGCGCCGGCGCGATCGCGCCGCTGGCCTCGCCGGGCGCACCCGACGAACCATCGGTGGCCGACTGGCCGTCTTCCGGCGAGCCGCCGACGATGGTGGCAAATTCGTCGGCCAGATCGTCCGGCTTGATGCGTTCGAACTGCCGCGAGATCGCCACCAGCGCGCGGAGCAGGTAGCTGGTCTTCACCATGCCCAGCAGCATGTGGCCCGAGCGCACCGCGCTCTCGCCGAACATCAGCGAGCCATAGACCCAGCCGCGCTCGACAGCCTGGGAGATGTTGTCCGACAGGTCGGAGATGGCGGTCGCGCCGCGCGGCAGCCGGTCGAGCGCGGTGGTGATGTCCTTGGCCAGCACCGACACGTCGAGCCCGTAGTGCTGGATGACGCGGTGCCAGTCGGAATCGGGGTTCTGCACCAGCTGCGCGACGAAATGCTCCAGCTCGACATACGGGTTGCCACGCAGCTTGCAGAAGACCATGGCGCCTTCGACCGATTTGTAGCAGAGGCTGTTGAGCTTGCCGAACAATGAGACGCGACTGATCTCCGCCATGGAAGTTTCCTTTTAATGGGCGCGGTGCGCCGTGTCGTTGCGATGTGCCGTGAGGCGGATGCCGGGGCGCAGCGTCAGCACCGGGTCGGGCATACCCGGGCGCTGGCGGATGCGGTGGCTGCTGCCGTCGCGCTGGCCGGCCCAGGTGGTCCAGCCGAGCCGGCCGTACTGGCCGAGCCGGGTGGTCGGGCGCTCGGCCGGGTCGAGCCGCAGGTGCAGGTCCCAGCTCAGCTCGATGCCGACGTAGTGCCGCACCAGCGCCTGCACCGCGGGCAGGGCGCTGCCGCTGGGCAGCAGGGCCTCGAAATCGGCCAGGCTCAACAGGCCGATGTCGATGCGGAAGTTGTGCTGCCGGTCGAACACGCGGCTGCCGAGCACGGCGCCGGCGCCCAGTTGTGCGGTCGGCATGCGCGTGCTGGAACCGGCGCGGCCGAGCCGCGTGCGTTCGGCCGTCTGCAGCTGCAGCCACTGCCCGGTGAACGGCTCGATGCGGACCTGCATGCGCAGGTAGGCCGACAGCATCGCGCGCAGGCCATCGGCATTGCGCGCCTGGCGCGACAGGTAGCCGCTGAAGAACAGCTTGGCGTAGTCGGGGGCGGCGTCGCGGTCGTGGTGTTGCGGTGTGCCCAGGCCGATCAGCGCGCCGACCTGGTCGGTGAAACGGTCGTCGTGTGGGCGGTCGAGCTGCACGGTCGGCTGCGCCTGCGCCCAGGCCCGGTAGAACAGCAGCAGCAACCGGTGGTGGAACACATCGGCGAACCGCACGAAGGTCGGGTCGCCGTGGTGGCGCTGGCGCTCCATCGCGTATTCGGTCAGATGCGTCGGCAGCGGGCCGTGCGGGCCGAACAGGCCGAAGAACCGCACATTCAGCCGCGCCGGCGTGCCGCCTTCGTCGAAATGCACGGACGACAGCGTGGCCGGCGGGAACGCCAGGTCCGGCGTCTGGCCCATGCGCACCATCTCGTCGGCCGGCTTGCGCGCCGTGCCCAGGCGCGGCTTGTCGGCGAAGTGTGTTTCCAGCCGGCGCAAGGTCTGGAAGAAGTCGTGGCGCCAGGGCTCTTCGGCCAGCTCCGCCAGCGGGTGAGGACGGCCTGCCTTGTCCCTCACAGGATCCCCTTCGCCCCGCATCGCGGTTGCCAGTGGTGGATCTCGCCGCGGGCCACGGAATGCATGCGGGTCTCGGTGAAGGCATTCACCGAGGCGTGGCGTGCGAAGAAGTGCTCCAGCACGCTGCCCAGCAGGAAAGCGCTGGTGCCCTGGAAGGCGAAGTCTTCGACCTCGACGTCGATGCGGGCGCCGCGGCCAAAGGCGATCGGCCCTGGCAGACGCAGTCGCCGCACGCTGGGCTGCATCGTCACCGACCGCACGCCGTCGATCTGCCGCTGCGCCGCGGCGTCACCGGGCACGGCGTAGAGCGACAGCAACTCGCGCAGCGCGGCCGCGCCCTGGTGCGGGTCGACGTCGAGCAGCGACAGGTGGTTGAGCGACAGCTGGTTGACCAGCCGCCAGGCCACATTGCCTTCGCGCAGCGACGACACAGGCCGCGACGGACCCTTGACGACGCGCACCGCCTGCACGGGCATGGCCTCGTCGAGCTGCAGCGCGCCGGCGCCGAGGTTCATCAGCATCGGCAGGTCGCGGTTCGAGCAGATGGCCTTGGGCGCCAGCTGACGCAGGTCGCCGGAGTAGGGCGCTTCGCGCTGGTCGACGATGGAGACGAAGACCTCGCTGCCCACATAGGACGAGCGCGCACCGTTGCGCTGCTGGGCCTCCGACAGGATGCGGGGTTCGCGCTGCGTCGTGTAGAACGCGTCGTGGCGGCGGTTCTCGGTGTGGAACGCGGCGTACAGCGGCAAGAAAGTGCGCTCGCTGGCCAGCCCCACGCCATGGCCGTGCAGCTCGGTCACCTGGCAGATCTCGAAATCGGCCGGGCGTGTGCGGTCGGCGATCACGTGGTAGTCGTGCGTGCCCGAGGTCACGTGGATGTGGTCGCAGCGGTGCTCGAACAGGTTGATGGCCGGCACGCAGTTGAGCGACAGCGACCCGGCGTCGACCGCCTGGTCGAGCGCGCTGTCGGCCCGGTTGAACAGCAGCACGATGTCGACCTCGCTGCCGCCGCGGCGCTGCAGCGTGCGGCCGATGCCTTGCAGGTCGAAGAACAAAAAACGTTGCGGAAACGCGAAGAACTCCTGCAGCAGCCGGTAGCTGTGGAACCCCTGCAGGCCGGTGGGCAGCAGGGCGTGGTCGTCGTCGTAGCCGACCGGCGCGATGCAGTCGGGCGGCAGCAGATCGCTCCAGGCCGCCGGGCGGCGCGGCGGCAGGACCAGCACGCCGGTGGTGTTGCCGAGGATCAGTTCGTGCAGCCGGTAGGCCAGCTCGTCGCTGCCGCTGCAGTGCAGGCGCAGCGCGTCGAGCGAGAGTTGCGAGAAGTCGAGGCCGGCGGTCGTCTTCAACCGGATGCGCACGCCGGCCTTGAAGCCGCGCAGCTGCGGCCAGGCCGACAGCGGCAGATCGGACGCGTGGGTGAAGTAGTCGACCTGCGCCAGCTCCAGCGGCCACAGGGTCAGGTCGTGTGCGGTGCGGAAGCGGCAGGGCGTGTCTTCACGTTCCTTGGCCTGGCCGGGTTGGGGCGTGCGCTGGCCGGTGCTGCGCATGCCGCTGCCGCGCGGAATCGTCAGGCCGCGTGCCAGGTTGGCGTCGTTCGGGTCCTGCTGCAGATGGGCGATCAGCATCGACGGCGTCGGCGCCAGCAACTGCGGGTACACCACCTCGAGCAGGCGCTGCGTGAACTTGGGGAACTCGGCGTCGAGCTTGAGCTGCACCCGTCCGGCGAGAAACGCAAAGCTCTCGACCAGGCGCTCGACATAGGGGTCGGCGACCTCGATGCCGTCGATGGCCAGGCGCGAGGCGATCTTGGGGAAGGCCTGCGCGAACTCGGCCCCCATCTCGCGCAGATGCTGCAGTTCCTGGTTGTAGTAGCGGAGAAGCCTCGGGTCCATGGTTCAGCGCGACACGTCCTGCACGCGGACATGGCCCGACTCCAGATCGATGTCGGTCTGCAACATCAGCTCGAGCGGCATCGGCTGCGCCCACAACTGGCCGATGATGCGAAAGCTGAGCATGTTCTGTTGTTCCATCAACGGCGCCGTGGTCGTGGCCTCGACCTGCAGCGTGGCCGCGAGGATGCGGGGTTCGTGGTCGATGATGGCCTGGCGCACCATGCGTTCGAGTTGCGGGACGTCCATGCTCGACGCCGTTTCGCCCGCCAGTGCCGGCAGCCCGAAGTTCAGCACCGAACGCTGCGCGTGGGGATAGGGTTCCCATTCGATGCCGTTCGACGGCTGCGTCGCATTGAACAGCCAGGCCAGATCGCGCAGCACGGCGGCGCGCATGCGGGCCTTGCTCATCGCGCGCAACTCGCGCGGCTCGGTCTTCTTGTCGCGGTCGTCGTCGGTCAGCCGGTCGAGCAGGGCCGGTTGCAGGAAGTCGCTGGTGGAAGACGTGGCCATCGGGTGCGGCTCAGCCTCTCAGGCCTCGGTGCCTTCGAGGTCGATCGTGCGCAGGTCCATCATCGCGAGTTCGCCCTCATTGGTGGCGAGCATGCGCTGGCCCAGGCCGATGAAGTGGCCGGGCGATGGTTCCTGCCAGTCGGTGCGGCGCGCGAGCTGGTAGCCGGCATCGGCGGCTTCGGAACCGACGTAGCGCGTCGGAACGAAACCGACCACCTCACCGCCATTGGCGAACATGAACTGCGCCGGCGTCCACACCGTGTCGCGCAGATCGGCTGGCGCCTCGAAGGCGATGCGGGTCAGCCGCGAGAACGGCAGCCAGTAGTACTTTCCGTTGACGATGATCTCCAGCACCGGACCGAGCCGTGTGTCGGCATCGGCGATCCATTCGAAGGCCTGGTCGCCGGCTTTGCCGGCGGTGGCTGGTGCTTCTTCGAAGGCCTGTGCGCGCAGCTGCTGGGCTTGCGCGCTCTCGCCCCGACCATCGCGCAGCATGGCTTCGATCAACAGGGCCAGCCAGGGCTGCGGCTCGCCGAACAGCATCGGGGCTTTCTTGCCGGCCAGGACCGCCATGCGCAGGCGTTCGCACTGCAGCACCTCGCGGTAGGTCTGCACCATCGGCAGGGTGCTGGCGTCGAGGTCGCCCGCGACGTTGAGTTGGGTCAGCGCCCGGTCCCACTGGCCGAGCACGCACAGTAGCTGGAACAGGAAGACCCGCAGTTTCGCGTCCTGCGGCTTGGCGCGGACCTGGTCCTGCAGCAGCTTGAGTGCGGCGGCGGGGTCGCCGTCCTTGAGGGCTTGTTGGGCCGGAGTGATTTGCATCGGAGGTCGTTCGCTGTTCAGACAGATTCCGTGACTTCGCCGACGAAACTGGTGTTGCCGGTCTTCTGCCCCGCGCTGCTCTGGGCCGAGTAATTGACTTCGATCTTCTGGAACCTGATTTCGAAACGTTCGATCATCTGCGGCACGGGTGTCTCGTGCCAGTTGATCTCATAGGCGGAAATGAAGCCTTTCGTCAACGTGACGGTGAGGTAGTCGACCGCAGAGCCACCACTCTTGCGGACGGAAAACACCGCTTCCTTGATTTCGTCGTGGGTGTTGGCGATCGACATGATCGCGGTCGACGACAAGTCGCAGGCCTTGGTGACCGACAAGGCGCGCATGGAAGAGCGCCCGGTGCGGCCACCGGTGCGCAGATCGGTCGGAAAGTCCATCGCCCAGGACCAACCCATCACGTCGATCTCGCCGCCATGCACGGCGTCCTGGGCTTCGCCTTTGACCTTGCCGGCTCTCTTGCTCGTGAGCTTGAGAAATATGTCGCCTTTGGCCATCTTGAAAACTCCTGAGGGAACTGGGGTGCGCTGTTCGCGCAGACCATCGGGCGGGGTTGTCGCATGGCAGCCGAGGGCAAGCTATGCCAACCCCACCGAATGTGCCATCAGCCCACGGGCACGTTTGCGGCGACATCCCATCCGGAAGTCGAAGTTGCCCCTTTTCCACCCTTGTCGGCCTGCTTCGTGTACTCGTACTTGAATTTGGCGAAATTCAGGGACACGTTCTCCGTCAGGCGGTCTTCACCTCCGGAGCCGCCCGAAGATACCGACGTGACGATGACGGTTTCCAGTTCGAGCTTGATGTATTCCAATGGCGTGTCGCCCGCCTTGCGTACGGTCAGGTTGACCTTGGGGATGTGCGTGCCCTTGCAGCAGGCGGTCATCAGTGCGGTGGTGGCCGTGTCGACATACTTGGTGAAGGACAGATCCTGGATGCTGACCTTGCCCGATCCACCTCCGCCCCCCACGTGCGTGGTACCGGACTGGGACATGCCCCAGCTCCAGGCGAGCACATCGATCTCTTCCTTGTGGGTTTTGTCTTGCGACTCGCCCTTGATGTCGCCTACCTTGATAAACATGTCGATTGCCATCGTCTTTTCTCCGGTTCAGTGAATGAAATGGTTGCTGCATGTCACGCCGGGGCCGGCGCTCATTTGCCTGCAGCGGCAAACGAAAACGAAAACGGAAACCTGTCCGGCGCGCGTCAGGCGCTACCGGCTGCCGGCACGGTCGATACCAGGCGCAACGACACGCTCAGGCCTTCGAGCTGGTAGTGAGGGCGCAGCCAGAATGTCGAGGAGTAATAACCAGGATTGCCCTCGACCGACTTGACCTCGACCCGCGCATCGGCCAGCGGCCGGCGCGCCTTCGTGGCCTCGGCCGAATTGGCCGGATCGCCGTCGACGTACTGCATGATCCAGTTCTGCAGGTAGGTCTCCATCGCGTCGCGTTCCTTGAACGATCCGATCTTGTCGCGCACGATGCACTTCAGGTAGTGCGAGAACCGGCAGGTGGCGAACAGGTAGGGCAGGCGCGCCGACAGGTTGGCATTGGCCGTGGCCTCGGGGTTCTCGTACTCCTGCGGCTTGTGCAGCGACTGCGCGCCGATGAAGGCGGCAAGGTCGGTGTTCTTGCGGTGCAAGAGCGGCATGAAGCCGTTCTTTGCGAGTTCGGCTTCGCGCCGGTCGGAGATCGCGATCTCGGTCGGGCATTTCATGTCGACGCCGCCGTCGTCCGTCGGAAAGCTGTGCGTGGGCAGCTTTTCGACCGCGCCGCCGGACTCGACGCCGCGGATGCGCGAGCACCAGCCGTAGAGCTTGAACGAGCGGTTGATGTTGGTCGCCATCGCATAGGCCGCATTGGCCCAGGTGTACTTGCTGTGGTCTGCGGCACCCGTGTCTTCCTCGAAGGCGAATTCGTCGACCGGGTTGGTGCGCGCGCCGTAGGGCATGCGTGACAGGAAACGCGGCATCGCCAGGCCGATGAACTTGGAGTCGTCGGAGGCGCGCAGCGAGTTCCACGCGGCGTACTGCGGCGTCGAGAAGATCTTGGTCAGGTCACGCGGCGTGCCGAGTTCCTGCCACGAATCCATCTGCAGCACGGTGGGGGCGGCGCCGGTGATGAAGGGGCAGAACGCTGCCGCTGAGATCTTGGCCATGCCTTCGAGGATCTCGACATCGGGCGTGCTCTGGTCGAAGTGGTAGTCGCCCACCAGGCAGCCGAAAGGTGCGCCGCCGAACTGGCCGAACTCTTCTTCGTAGACCTTCTTGAACAGCGGGCTCTGGTCGAACTTGATGCCTTCGTAGCGCTTCAGCGTCTTGCGCAACTCGTCCTTCGAGATGCTCATGAACTTGATCTTCAGCGTCTCATCGACCTCGGTGTTCTTGACCATGTAGTCGAGGCCGCGCCAAGCACCTTCGAGCTTCTGGAAGTCGGCATGGTGGATGATCAGGTTGACTTGGTCGCTCAGCTTCTTGTCGAGCGCGGCGATCATCAGTTCGATCGACTTGATGACGTCCTTGCCGATGATCTTGGTGTTCGCCAGGGCCTGCTCGGCCAGCGTGTGCACGGCGCGCTGCACATCGTCTTCGGCCTGGACGCCGCGCGGCTTGAATTCCTTCTTCAGGAGGGACGCGAGATCGCCCCCCTCCATGGTGACGGTCGCCAGGGGCGATGTCTGTTCGGTCGCTGCCATTCGATAACTCCTCGAGGTCGGAAAAGGGTCAGGCTTCAGCGTCGGAGGACGCCGGGCGGTCGGTCGGCTTGGCCGTGCTGGCCAGCGACTTCAGCAGGGCCGGGTCGGCCAGCAGCTTGGACACCAGCTCTTCGGCACCGCTCTTGCCATCCATGTAGGTGACGAGGTTGGCCAGTTGCTGGCGCGCGTCGAGCAGCTTGCTCAGCGAATCGACCTTGCGCGCGACGGCGGCCGGCGAGAAGTCTTCCATCTTCTCGAAGGTGATGTCGACCGAGAGGTTGCCGCCTTCTTCGGTCAGGGCATTGGGCACCTGGAATGCGACGCGCGGTTTCATCGCCTTCATGCGTTCGTCGAAGTTGTCGACGTCGATCTCGAGGAACTTGCGGTCGGCGACCCCGGGCGGCGCCTGTGTGGGTTTGCCCGCCAGGTCGGCCATCACGCCGGTGATGAAAGGCAGCTGGATCTTCTTCTCCGAGCCCAGGGTTTCGACGTCGTACTCGATGTGTACGCGCGGCGTGCGGTTGCGTCCGACGAATTTCTGACTGCTGCTCATGCGGTTCTCCTGTTGGCGGTGTAAAACGTGACGAGGGCGTTGGGGGCGTTCATGAAGTGTCCATCAACCGTTGTCCGAAGCGGTGATCGATGCCGGGTCCACGCCCATCAATTTGGCGACGTCGTCCAGCGCATTCGGCGCCAGCACGTGGATCAGCTGCAGGAAGTTCTGGTCCAGCAGCAGCTTGGCGCGGCGCAGCAGCAGTTGCGCGGGATTGGTGGGCTCGGCGCGTTCGAGGTAGTCGCAGACCATGTCGAGCGCGCGCACCACGTCGGCCCGCGAATGGATCGCGCCGTTCAGCGCCTGACCGGCGGCAGCGGTGGTGGGAAACCCGCCGCCGGGCGAGGCTTCTCCGGCGTCTGCCGGTCCGCCGGCCTCACTCGCCGTGTCGGCCTGCGGAATCATCTGGAGCGCCTGGTCGATCATCACCAGCAGCGGCGACAGGTTCGGCGCATCGAGTGCATCCATCTGTTCGCCCAACGTGGTCGCCAGCGCCCTGGCGTGGGTCCGTGCATCGACCAGCAATTCGCGCAATGCCGGGCCACCCGCGGACGAGGCGAAGAAGCTCTTCAACTGGTCCGTCGTCAATGGCGTCTCGTCTTCACGGGGATCCAGCTTCTTCAGCGCAATCTCGATCGTGCGCATGCGGATTTCGCCGTGCATGCGGTCCGAGATCAGCACGGCCTGACGCAGGTCGCCCAGCAGACCTTCGATCTCGGCGAGAACCGAAACAGCGTTGGCGCGCGCATAGAACGACCCATCGTCGGGGTCGGCTTGCGGATGCAGGTCTTCGCGAAAGTTCTCCAGCAGGCCGTTCAGCAGACGCAGGCCCTGCGGCAGTGCGGCAATGCCGCGGTGCCGCAGCGCGGCACGGCTCCAGCCCACCGCCACAGTCAGGTCGCGCGAGCGGGCGAAGATCTCTTCGGCCAGCGAGAGGACCTTGCGGAAGTCCGGCGGCACGGCCTCGGAGAACTGGGTGTCGGGTTTGCCGGCCAGCGCCGACTTGAATTCGCGGAGTGCGTCGTCCGGAACCGGACGGCCGCTGGGGCGCTCATCGTCCGCCACCGGCTGCAGCCATGTGTCTACCTGAGATGCAAGTGTGTCCGTGTCGCTCAAAACGGGGCCCTTATGCGTGACCGGGTGGCAGGTGAACGGCAGAGCCGTGCGAACTTGTAAAGTGTGGCAGAGTTGGCCGCGAATGAGAAGCGCTTTGTGCGGCGCGAACGCGGGATGGCCGTGAAACCAAACGTACGCTCACGGTGTGCGGCATCTGCTGGCGGCATGGGCTGCGTGGCATCAGAACCGGAACCGCACGCCGGTTGCGAACGACACCCCACGCGTCTGCCCGCGCACCCGGTCGTCCATGCCGACGACATAGAGGTCGGTGACACTGTCGTACGGGTACAGGTAGGCCGCGCTGACCGAGGTATGCCTGCGGTCCACCGCCGGCCCCTCGGCCGTGGTGTAGCCGGCCTGCGCCTGCAGCGTGCCGGGCCCGATGGGCACCGCGACACCGGCCGACGTGAGTTTGCTGCGCACGTCGAGGCCGCGGTCGCGGGTCTGCGTGTACAGGCCGAACACCCGCGCAAAGCCGAAGTTGTAGGTAGCGCCGAGCTGCCAGGTGTTCTCGGTCACCGGGTCGATGATGCCGTCGTTGCGGTGCACCCGCTGCGCCGACAGCGACGCGGCGAACAGGCCCTGCGACACGATGATGCCGGCGGCCGAACGGTCGCCGCGCGCGTGCGTATCGCCCTGGCTGACCATGAAGTTGCCGGTGATGCCCTCGTAGGTCGGCGTGCTGTAGCTGACCGCCCGGTTCCAGTAGAAGTCGCCCTGCACCCCCTCCAGGTTGCCGGAGGCGAACACATGCCGGATGGCCGGCGAGAACGCGACCGAGTTGCCCATCGCGTTGAAACGCGTCGTGGCGTCGAACAGGTAGGTCTGCAGCCGGCCGATGCGCACGCTGCCGTAGTCACTGGCCAGCGAGACGAAGGCGTTGCGCGACAGCGTGGGGTCGTTGTCGTTGCGGCCGGTCTTCCAGTCCTGGAAGCGGATGAAGGTCTCCAGCGTGACGCCGGGCGTCCAGCCGCCGTCCAGCCCGTACTTGGCATTGACGCCGACGAAACTCGCGGTCAGCGAATTGCTGTTCCAGCGGTTCTCGCGGTACTGACCGCTGGCTCGAAGCGGCCGTACGACAGGTCAGACGCCATAACCCGAGTAGTCGAACTGCGCGTGGGCCGCCGTCCCGGCGAGCAGCAGCAGGCCGCGACCAGGCCTTGCCATGAGGTTCGTGTGTGCGTCATGGGATGGATCGTCCGTTTCGATGTCTTGTGCGATCGCACGGCGCTACCGGCCCAGCGGCAGCGCAAGGCCCGCCGTGCTCCAGGCCAGCCAGATGGCATTCATGGCCGCATGCAGCGCCACGCACCACCGCAGGCGGCCCGTGCGCTGGTACACCACGCCGATCAGCCAGGCCGGCAGCGCCACGGCGCAGGCGGTGGCGCGCCACGCACGGCAGCATGCGCCAGACCGAACACCACGGCCGTCGCCGCATTGGCCAGCTGCGCGCGGGCGGCCAGCGGCGCAACAGCGCTCGTGCAGGCCGGCGCGGAACACGGCTTCTTCCAGCAGCGGCGCCAGCGCCAGCAGCACGAGCAGATGCACAGATCCTGCCGCGCGCGCCGGTGGCCAGCAGGCCAGCGCCCAGCACGGCGACGGCGACGGCGAGCGCCAGGCTGGTCGGCCGAGCCGTGGCCACGGGGTGCGAGGAGACCTGCGTCATCGGCGCTGGCGCGGCATGGCCCGCGCACGGTGACTGTAGGGCAGGGCGGCGATGGCCAGCAGCACCAGCGCCCACAAGGTCGGGTCGGCCAGCGTGTCGCCGGACGCCATGGAACAGCCGCCGCCGGAGACGTTGGCCTTCTCTTCGCCGGTGCCCAGCAGTGGCACTTCGAGCGCCTTGCTGTCTGCATCGGTGCTTGATGCGCAGCGTGGCCGTGGCGCCCGCGCCTCGGTGGGCGTGAAGGTCACGGTCACGGTGCAGTCGCCGCCGCGCGGCAGTGTGAACGGCACCGCGGGGCAGCTCTTCGATTGCACGGTGAACGGCGCGCCGACCTGCATGCCGGTCACTTGCACCACGCCGTCGCCGGCGCTGGCGAGCCGCAGCTCCAGCGGCGCCGATTGCGCACCCACACGCACGCTGCCCAGCGACAGGTTCGCGGCCGATGCCGTCAGGTAGGCCGAGGTGCCGCCCACGCCGCGGCCGGTCACCGTGATCAGCGATGGCGTGACGCTCAGCGACGACAGGATCTCCAGCTGCGCGCGTTTCAGGCCGCCGCTGCCAGGCACGAAGCGCACGCTGATGTTGCAGGATGCGCCTTCCCGCCAGGATGGCCGCGCAGCCGCTGGCGCTGAAGCTGGACGCGTCGGCGCCGACCATGCGGATCGCATCGATCACCGCATTGCCCGGGCCGGCATTGCGCAGTGTGACCGTCAGTGCCTGCGCCGACTGCTGGCCTGCGATGACAAAGTCGGCGAAGTCGATCTGCGCCGCCGTGTTCGGGAACTGCAGCACCGGTGGCGTGGCAACCGTGCCTGCGGTGGCGCTCAATGAAACCGTACGTCGCGGCGTCGCCACGTCGTGGTGTCGATCTGCAGGCTTGCGCTGTAGGGCGTTTCAGGCCGCGCCGGGTCGGGCGTGAACTGCACCTGCACGTGCAACTGGTGCCAGCCGCGAGCACAGTGCCGACACAGGGTGTCTGGCCGCTTGCAGCGTCGAGGACCAGCGCGAACCCGGCTCCGACCAAGACACGCCGTTGATCTGCAAGAACGACGTGGCGCCGGCGCCGTTGTTGATCGTCAACGGTTCAGGTGGATAGGCGCCTTGATCGAGCGGCGGCCGAAATCGATGGCATTGCGGGACAGCGTGAACGCCGGCCCCGCCACCGCCACGCCGGTACCGCAGATGCTGAGGTTCTGCGCGCCGTTGCTGCTGGCGGCCGCCTTGATGGTCACCGTGGTGCAGCGCTCACCGGTCGTGCTGGGCGTGAAGCGCAGACCGACAGTGCAGTTGGGAGCGTTGCCGCCGCTGGTCATGGCGAGTGGCGGGGCGGCGACGCAGTTCTCGGTGAGCGCGAATTCCTGCGTGTTGCTCAGTGTGACTTCGGTCCAGATCCAGCCCGTCCCATTGCCGGTGTTGAACACCTGGAACTCGTTCCACAACGGCTGGCGGCGTTCACCAACTGCGACGCGAACGCCGGAGGCGAAACCCTGCCACCCACCACACCGGGATTGGTGAACAGGCCGATGCGCGGCTGCGGGTGTTGCTCACGTTGCCGGTCATCAGGTACTCAGACACCGTGCCCGCCGTTGGCGCGTTGTGTGTCACGCGCAGCGTGGCCGAGGCGCGCCGGTGCCACCGGCGTCGCCGAACTTGGACGGGTTGAACCGCAGCGCCAGTGTGCAGGCCGAGTCGGCCGGGACGCGCCAAAGGCCAGCATCGTGCCGCCGGAGATCGGGCTGCCCGCCGCAAGTGTCGTGTTGCAGGCGCGGGGCGTGGCCGGGCAGCTGGCGTTGTCGCCAAGTTCGAATAGGGCGAGTAGTCGGTACTGCTGCCAACGGCCTGCACGGCGGAAAAGGCCAGTGTGAGGTTGGCGGTGCCGCTGTTCTGGATCGTCGGGCAGGCGGTCTGCGAGCCTGTGGGGGCGGCGGAAAAGCTGGAGAGGGCATCGAAGCCCGACGGGGAGAACACCGGCGTCGGTACCACCAGTGCACCTGCGGAGGTGCCGCTCAACCCGATCTGGTACTGCACCGTCGCAGGGGATTGCCCCGCAAAGTTGAGCGTCAGGACCGCCGGTACCGTGAAGGGCTGGTTGTCGGTGCTGCCTGCGGGAGGGTGAAACTTCACCTGGATCTCACACTCCATCGCCACGGTGCCGCCAGATCCGGCTGCGGCCACCGGCGTATCGCAGGTCTGACTGGAGATCCGGAACGGCAGCGCCGGCCCGACGCCGGACAGCACGGCGCTGTTAAGCTGGGACCGCTCTTGGATTGGCCACCTTGATCGACAGGGTGGCGCTGCTCGTGGTGTCCGCCGTCACCTTGGCTGCAAAGGTGTAGCTCCCACTGAGCCCTGCCGTCGCCACGGTGTTCAGCGTCACCGCACCATTGCGCACCGTGAGCAGATACTGGCGGATGTCCGTCAGGTCCTGCTCGCTCAATCCCCCGCTGCCGACGGGCTGACCGAAGCTGTTCATCGGCTTGTAGTTCACGCCGTAGGAGGCGGGCGCCACGAAGTCGCGCAGAAACAGGCGCAGACTGCTGTTGGCGCCCAACCGGCTGTCGTCTCCCAGCGTGGGCATGGCATAGGTTCCCGTCGCAGCGGGAGGGGCAGCATGGCAGCCGCCACACTTGCTGGCGCTGGTATAGGCGGCGGGCACGGTGATCGGCACTGCAACGGCGCAGGCCGGTCCCAGTGAGGCGGCGACGGCTGCGGCGATGACAAGCAGGCGGCGCAAGGTGGGGCAAATGGGCACAGCAGACCTCAGTTCGATAGTGGGTGTCAGACGCAATCCACCACCCTGAACTCCACCCGCCGGTCCAGCGCATCACGCTGGTCGTCCGTGCCCAGGCCCACCAGCGCCTCCTTCGATCCCACGCCAGCGGCGGTGAGCCGTGTCGACAGCGAACGGTTGCGCTGCTCCAGCATTTTCTGCACCGCCTCGGCGCGTTGCCGCGACAGCGTTTCGTTGGCACGGGCGCTGCCGGTGCGGCTGGTGTGGCCGACGATGCGCACGCAGGCGGCGGCCTTGCCGGTCTGCTGGGCCAGCGAGGTCAGCCAGATCTGGTACTGCTGCTGCAGGTCGCCGACCTGGTTGAAGCTCGTGCGGCCGGGCTGGAACAGCATCTTCACCGGCAGGCGCTTGGATTCGAGGCCGGAATCGACCAGCTTGCCGAAGGCCTGGGTGGCCGCCTCGCGCTGGCCCAGTTGCCAACTGGTCAGGTACAGGCCGTTCAGCACCCGCAGGTCACCCGGGTCGGCCAGCGGCTCGGCTTCCTTGTAGAGCTTGTTGGCCTGCGGGATCTTGCCGTCGCCGTAGGCGAGGATGGCTTCGTTGATCACGGCGGCGCCGGGCAGGCGGGCCAGGTATTCGGGGTCGGCCGGGTCGCCGATCTTGGTGTTGATCTGGCACGAGTTGATGTAGCCCATCACCGTTTTGTCCTTGTGCCAGGTCGGGCTGTCGCGGTAGTAGGGCAGAGGCTCGGCGTTGACCGAGCCGACCGTGGCGCGGTCGATCTGCTTGGCGATGACGCGGCCGGTGCGCAGATCGATCAGCGTGAGCCAGACGCGGTAGGCGTCGGGCTGCGTGTCGACGGAGCGCTCGACGGTCACCGGTGTCAGCGTGCCGATCAGCAGCAGCGGCTTCTCGGCCAGCGCCTGGCGCGTCAGCGGCTTCACCGACCAGCCGTTGTAACGGGTCTTGACGATGGACTCCAGCTGCGTGCCCATGCGCGCGGTGCTGACGGTCTGGCCGCCGGTGTTGGCGTCGATCAGCGGGTCGACCACGAGCGCGCGGTTCTCGCCGCCCAGCTGGGCGCGTGCCTGCGCGAACAGGTCCTGTCCGGCGCGCGCGACCGCGCCCTCGAACGGAATGGGATCGGGCGCGACGAAGTTGTTGTTCGCGGCGGCGGTCGCCGCGGGCGTGGCGGCCGTGGTGGCACGCGGCGCGTCCGCCGGGCGGGCTGCCGGCTGCACGGGCGCGGGGCTGGTGGCCGCCGCAGTGGTGGCAGGCTGCACGGGTGCGCTGCCCGAGGCCGGGCCGCCCGGCACGCCGGGGGCGGTGCAACCCGCCAGCAGGGCCAGTGCGGCGACCGCTGGCCGCCAGTCTCGGTGGCGAAGAGGGTGGTTCATGGCAAGGTCCTTTGGGGTGGGGCGTGACCCGGCTTCAACGTTTCGGGTAGGCCGGATCGGGCCGCGGCGCGTCGCAGCCCAGGAAGGTGCGCATCAGGGCGGCCAGCGCCGGGTCGGCCTTCAGGTGTTCGGCCACGCGGTCGCGCGACACCAGCGCGTTGGGCATGGTGGCGTTCAGCGCGAGGTCGGCCGTGCCGCCGCAGACATGGGTTTCGGCGCGGCCCTTCATCGCCAGCGGGCCAAGGGCGTCCCAGTCGAAGTTGGCGCCCAGCGAGGTATGGCAGGTGCGGCACGAGGCGCCGATCACTTCGCGGTAGAAGCGCGCGGCGCCCGCGGTGGCCACCTGCGATTCGTCGACGCGCCAGGCGCCGGGCACATAACCCTTGTCGAGCGTCTTGCCACCGGCGTACCAGCCGTCGATGAGCCGGGTGGTGGCGGTGGCGGGTGTCGCCGCGGTGGGTTTCTCGGTGGCCTTGACCAGCTGGTTCAGCGCGTACAGCGCCTCGGTCTGCGCCGGCTCGGTCAGCGCCGGGCTCGAACCGAAGTAGTAGTTGCCGGTGTCGAACGGCAGGAAGCCGGCGCCGAGGAAGGGCGACGGATTGCCCTTTTCCGGAAAACGCCCGTTGTACTGCGAGCCGCCGTGGCAGGCGATGCAGGCGCCGGGCATGTACTTCTCGCCGCGGCCGTCGAGGTTGATCGATGGCAGCAGCGAGCCGTCGGGCCCGAAGGTCAGGAATTTCGTGAACGGCAGGCCGCCGTTCACGCCGGGCGTGGTCGACCATTCCATCGCGACGCAGGCCACGCGTTTTTCGTCCTTGAGCCCGGTCTCGATGACCTGGTCGATCTCGGTCTGGGTGCTGCCCTCGGGCCCGGGGTGGTTGCAGACATAGAACGCGATCGTGTTCGGCCCGGTCTGCGTGGCCACCATGCGGCGCACCAGGTTCAGGTCCATCTTGTTGATGTAGTTGGCCGCGACCTCGGTGTTGCTGCCTGCATAGGGCTTGAACTGGTGCTGGCGCTTCCAGTCCTCGAAGGTGATCGGCGAGACCATGTTGCCCTGGGCGTCGCAGCCGCCGGCCGCACCGAGCGAGCGGTAGTACAGGCAGGCGCTGAGTCGCGTGTCCTTGCCCTTGTAGGTGAGGAAGTGGTCGGGGCTCGGCAGCGCCTTCGATTGCGCGTCCGGCAGTTCGAGCTCGACCATCTGACCACGCACATTGCCGTCCTGCCCGTTGGCGACCATCTTCACGACCCGCGGCCGGCTGTTGGGCAGCTGGGTCGACAGCTCGACCGGCGCGCTGCTCACGTAGCCCGTTGCGGCCGAGGCTGGCGCCGGCACGTCGAGCGTGACGCTGGCCGACTCGCATTGCACACGCAGCTTGAGGCTGGCCTTGACCGCCACCGCCGCGTCGACCGCGTAGTCGCCGAAACGGTTCACCCGCACCGCCGCGCCGAGCGCGCTGCCGTCGGCCTGCAGCAACTGCACGGTGGCCGCGCTCTGCACACCCAGGAACTCGTTCTGCGTGCCGCAGATGCCGCCATCGGCCAGGCCCACGTGGCCGTACAGCCGCAGGTTGCGGCCGGCCGACAGCGGTGGCGCCACGGTCACGACAGAGGCCACGGTGCCGGGCGAGAAACCCGAGCGGCAGGTGTCGAGCACCACGCCCTGCGTGGTCGCGCACTTGATGTCATAACCCTGCGCCGCGCCGAGCTTGGGCAGGCTGACCTCGCCGCTCAGGTCGGATACGCCGCTGAACACCACGTCGTTGCCCGAGACGACCTGCACCTGCACATCGGGCAGGTACACCGTGCGCCGGGCCTTGCTGCCGCCGCCGGCGGGCACGAAATCGGTGCTGTCGGGCGACACGAAACGCAGCCGTACGCCGGTGCCGGCAAAGTCGGTGACGGTGGGGGCGACGTTGTTCACGGGCTGGCGCGCCGGCGCCGTGGTGCCCAGCGCATCGGTGGCCACCGAGTACTGCTGTTCGACGTAGCCGCCCTTGCCATCGGAGACCACGACATAGGCGAAATGCAGGCCCGGGCCGTCGGGCATGGTCCAGACGGTCTCGCGTGCGTTGCGGTTCTCCACGCTGCCGGCGGTCACGCGCCATTGGTACTGCAATGCGTCGCCATCGGCGTCGGTGGCCTCGACGCGCAGCGTGGTCTTGTTGATGCCGCTGTCGGCAACGGTGCCGGTACTGCTGCTGCCGCCGCCGCAGGAGGTGATGCCCGTCGCGACCAGCGCCACGGCGGCCATGCGTGCGGCCAGAGTGGGGCTGCGCCAGGGATGACACGTTTTCATGTGGGGTGACCTCTCCCTTGGATCCGATGGCCCGATGGTCCTGCGCCGGCAATCCTCGTCTTCTTACGCGCGGGAGCTGCAACAACGCTGGGCGACTTTAGCCACGAATTTTGACCCTATCAAGAGGGCTTGCCATACCCTGTTCATGGGGTATCGCGCGCCGCACGGGTCGGTTAGGGTGTGTGCGAAACGGCCGCCAGGCCGTCTGCGCGCCAGGCTGTGCGTGCCTGAACGTCAGCGGCACTTCAAGGTACGCAGCCGCTCCATCAGGGCGGGGCTGCTGTCGCCGATCGACAGCTGGCTCATCACGCGCGCGCACTCGGCGCGGTTGTCCGGCCCCTCGGCTGGACGCTCGGCCTTCGCGGTCGTCGTCTTCGGGGGCGGACGTGTAACTTTTGGTTCGGGTGGCGTGCTTGCAACAGATGGCGGTGGCGCCGCCGGTGTTGTCTCGGCGGCCGGCGGCGTGACCACCGGCGCGGTCGCCGCGGGTGCCTCTGCCGGGGGCGCTGGCGTGGCGGGCGCAGCGGCCGGTGCGGCGCTGACCGTCGGCGGCGGCGCAGGTGGTGGCGAGGACGTCGTGGTCGAGGCTGCAGGTTCGGTCGTCTGCGGCGTCGCGGACGTGGCCGGCGCGGGCCGGTCGCGCAGCATCCACCAGGTGCCGCCGGCCGCAATGGCCAAGCCGACCAGCGCCATGCCGATCAGCGGTGTGCGCGATGGTTGTGTCTGTGCTTCGGAAACGCTTGCGGCCGCGGCATTGCGCCGCGGCACAGCCGGCGGCGGTGCTTGCACCGGGGCGGGCACGACCGTCGGATCCGGCGGCGCCGCGGGCTGTGGTGCCGCGGTCGGCACCAGGCGCTCCGTCGGAACGGCGGTGGCGGGCAAGGGCACGGTGGCCGTTGCGCCGGAGGGCGCCGGGGCCGGTGCACGCGCTGTGACCGGCTGCGTGGCCGTTGCGGTGCGTGGGGTCGTCGTGGCTGGCGAGCGGATCACCGTGGCATCGGGGTCGGCCCAATGCGGCGCGGGCGGCGGCAGCGTACCCCGCGGGTCGATGCCCAGGTCCTGCCGGAACGCGTCGATCGACTGGGTGCGTTGCTCGGGCAGGATCGCCAGCGCCCGATCGATCGCCTCGAGGAAACCCGCGCTGTAGCGCCCGGCGGCGGCCTCGGCCAGCGGCACGTGCGAATCGCGCAGCATGCGGCCGACGGATGGCGGCGGCGGCTTGCCGGTGATGGCCCAGTAGACGGTGGCGCCCAGCGCGTAGACGTCGGTCCACGGCCCCTGTTTCATGCCGGGCACCTCGGCGTACTGCTCGACTGGCGCGTAGCCCGGCTTCAGGATCACGGTCAGCGCCTGGGTCATGTCGCCGATGACACGCCGCGCCGCGCCGAAATCGAGCAGCAGCGGCCGGTTGCTGCCGGCCAGCAGGATCACGTTGTCGGGCGCGATGTCGCGGTGGTAGCACTTGTCGGCATGGATCACGCACAGCGCCGCCGTCAGCGGCGCCAGCAGCTCGCGCAGCCAGGCTTCGTCGGGCGGCGCGGGCAGGGCGCGCACCGTGTCCTTGACGGTCACGCCCTGGTAGAACGGCATCACCATGTAGGCCGTGCCGTTCTGCTCCCAGAACCGGTACACCTTGACCAGCGACGGGTGGTCGAACTGCGCCAGCAGCTTGCCTTCGTTGATGAAACTCTTGAGCCCCAGTTCGAAGGTGTCGCGGTGCCGCTCGGAACGCGGCGACACCAGGCTGGTGCCGGTGCGCGTGGCGATCGACGAAGGCATGTATTCCTTCAGCGCGATCTTGCGTTCCAGTGAATGGTCCCACGCGAGGTAGACGATGCTGAAGCCGCCTTCGCCCAGCCGTTCGGTGATCTCGAACTCGCCCAGCCGCGTGCCCAGCGGCAGGCCGTGGGTGTCGACCGCCGCGCTCAACGGCGCCTCCGTGCGGCGGCGCTGCCAAAGGTCCGGTCGGGCGTCGCGAGGCCGAGGGTCATGGGTGTGGTCGAGAGTGCGCGCCAGTATAGGGCCGCATCAGGGCTGCTTTCCCGCGGCGCCGCTCACTGGACCACCCTCCGTGCTCCGCACTTTGGGGCGAGCTTGCTCCGGGCGGCCGAGCGCTGCGCTCACGCGGCGAGCTGACGATTGGTGGCGACCAGCCGGCCGACCAGCAGCTTGATGAAAGCCTTGTCGAACTGCGCCTGCAGCTCGGGCGAGGCGCGGCGCAGTGCCTCGTTGCGGATCGCCAGCACCAGCACGTCGGTGACCGCCACGGCGGTGGCGGTGCGCACCTGGTGGCCGGCCTGCAGATAGGTCATCTCGCCGATGCTGACGCCCGCATCGACGGTGCTCAGCACCGTGCCGCTGCGGCTGATGGCCGCGCGGCCTTCGACCAGCAGCAGGAACGAGTCGCCGGGCGCGCCCTCGGCCATCAGCACCGTACCCGCCGCCACCGCGTGCCAGCTGCCGAACCGCAGGGTCTCCCACAGCGCCACGTCCTGGAAGTCCTCGAAGAACGCGAGCACGCGCAGCTGCTGGAACCGCTCGCCGTCGCTGCCCTCGGTGCGTTCGCGCGGCAGGCTGCGGTGCACGTCGAGCAGGGCGTCGGCGAAATCGCTCCAGTGCGGATAACGGTCTGCCGGCCGCTTCGCCAGCGCCCGGGCAACCACCGCGTCGAGCCGTGCCGGCAGGTCCGGGCGGGCCAGCAGCAGCGACGGCGCGGGTTCGGTGCTGATGCGGTAGATGGTCGCGTAGTTGGTCTCGCCGTCGAACGGGCGGCGGCCTGTGAGCAGCTCGGCCACCACGACGGCCAGCGAGAACATGTCGGAGTGGTGCGTCAGCGGCGCTTCGGTGATCTGCTCGGGCGACATGTACGACGGCGAACCGATCAGGCCGATCAGCTGGGTTTCGTCGCCGGACAGCTGCAGCGCGGCGCCGAAGTCGGCGAGCTTGAGTTCGCCGTCGCGGCGCAGCAGCAGGTTGGCCGGCTTGATGTCGCGGTGCACCAGGCCCTGGCGCTGCGCGTGGTCGAGCGCGTGGCAGCACTTGAATGCGAGGTCGAGCACGGTCGCCACCGGCAGCAGCTGGTCGGGCGTCGCATGCTCGGTGAGCGGCATGCCGTCGACGTATTCGAGCACCAGATAGGGCGGGTCGGCGTCCTCGTCGACGTCGAGCAACTGCACGATGTGCGGATGGCTCAGCCGGCCGGCGAGCGTGGCCTCGTTGTGCAGCACGCGGCGGTAGCGCTGGTTCTGCTCGGGGTCGGCCAGCAGGTGGGCGTGGATCTGCTTGACCGCCACATGCCGGTCGCGGAACGGGTCGTAGCCCAGGTAAACCGTGCCGCTGGCCCCGCGCCCCAGTTCCCGCTCGATGCGGTACTTGCCGATGGTGGAGGGAACCGGCGGCATCGGCAAACAGCGCCCTAACGCTTGCTCTTGCGGGCGGGCTTGCTGGCCGACTTCGACGGGCTGCGCGCCGAGGCACGGCTGCTTCTGGCCGACGCCGCCTTGGTGCCGACGCTGTGCACCGCCGTCGCCTTGCCGGGCGCCGCGACCCGCACCGGCACGTAGACCGTGACGGCCTCGCCGGCCTTGAAGGCGGACGAGGCCTTGACGTTGTTCCACTCGGCGACCAGCGCGGGCGCAATGCGGTAGCGCCTGGCGATGCTGGCCACGGTGTCGTGGCGGCCGGCCTTCACCGTGGTCTTGCGCGTGACCGCCTCGGGCGACAGGCTCAGTTGGGCATGGTCGGCCACATGCTCGGCCACGTCGGACATCTTGGCCGAGCGCGGCACGATCAGCGCCGAGCCGGCCTTGATCAGCATGCGCGGCGGAATGTTGTTGACGCTGCGCAGATCGCTTTCGCTCATGCCGACCTGCTGCGCTGCGGCCGACACGCTCATCGTGGTCGGCACGGTCCAGGCGCCCCAGCTCGCGTACTGGCCCTGCGCATAGGCATCGAGGTTGCGCTTGAACACCAGCGCGTTGTCCCAGGGCAGCAGGATCTGCGGCGTGCCGGCAGCCAGGATCACCAGCTTGTGGGCAGAAGGGTTCAACGCCTTGAAGTCGTCCGGCTTCACGTCGGCCAGGCGTGCGGCCAGCGCGACGTCGATGTCGCGCGTGATGTCGACCATCTGGAAGTAGGGGTGGTTCTCGATCAGCGGCAGCTCGGTCCTGAACAGCTCGGGGTGCGCGACGATGTTCTTCACCGCCTGCAGCTTGGGCACGTACAGCCGGGTCTCGGCCGGCATGTTGAGGTCGAGATAACCGGTGCCCAGGCCGGCCTTCTGGTTGCGCGCGATGGCCCGGGCCACACTGCCTTCGCCCCAGTTGTACGCGGCCAGCGCCAGGTGCCAGTCGCCGAACATGCCGTAGAGTTTCTGCAGGTAGTCGAGCGCGGCCCGGGTGGAGGCCAGCACGTCGCGCCGGTCGTCGCGAAAGATGTTCTGCTTCAGCTCGAAATAGGTGCCGGTGGCCGGCATGAACTGCCACATGCCCGCGGCCTTGGCCGACGACACGGCCTGCGGGTTGAACGCGCTCTCGATGTAGGGCAGCAGGGCCAGCTCGGTCGGCATGCCGCGGCGCTCGAGCTCCTCGACGATGTGGAACAGGTACTTGCTCGAGCGCTCGGTCATGCGCTGGATGTAGTCGGGCCGCGTGGCGTACCACTGTTCGCGGTCGCGCACCAGGTCGCTCTCGAGGTCGGGCATCGCGAAGCCGGCTCGGATGCGGTCCCACAGGTCGGCCGGCGGCGCCGCGCCGACGACGCTGCGCGAAGCGGCCTGGGCCGCGGTGATCGGCTGCAAGGGCCCGCTCGGGATGATCGCCACGTGGGGCGCAGGCGCGGGGCGGGCGGCGGGCTCGCCGCCGGAAACGGAAGGGGCCGCAGGGACGGCGGCAACGCTGGAAGGGGTAGGGGCGGTCTTGTCGAGGTTTGCACAGCCCGTGAGCCACAACAGCACGGCCAGGCCTGCAAGTCTTGTCAATGTCATTTGAATTCGTTCTTCCACTGGCGCAACGCCGCCAGCACGCTGGTGTCGTCATGCGCCGTCGCATCGAAAGCCCGGGCCGCATCGGCCACCGCGGGCTGCCTCACGCGCAGGAAAGGATTGATCTGCCGTTCCAGCGCGATGCTGGACGGCAGCGTCGGCCGGGCCTCGGCCCGGGTCGCTTCGCACTGCGCCTGGTAGTGGACCAGATCGGCGTTGCGAGGTTCCACCACGCGTGCGAACTTCAGGTTACTGAGGGTGTACTCGTGCGTGCAGCAGACCCGCGTGTCGCCGGGCAGCGCGGCCAGGCGGTCGAGCGAATGCAGCATCTGCGCCGGCGTGCCCTCGAACAGGCGACCGCAACCGCCGGAGAACAGCGTGTCGCCGCAGAACAGCAGGGGATGGCCGTCAAAGGCCGCGCAATGGAAGGCGATGTGGCCGGCCGTGTGGCCCGGCACGTCGATCACCTCGAACACCAGGCCCATCGCCTCGATGCGGTCGCCGTCGGACAGGCGCTGCAGCGGCTCGGGGATGCGCTCGCGCGCGGGGCCGTAGACTCGGGCCCCCGCCGCGTCGCGCAGCGCGTTCACCCCGCCGACATGGTCCGCATGGTGGTGCGTGACTAGAATCGCCTGCAATTGCAGGCCGTGGTGTTGCAGCGCATCGAAGACCGGCTGCGCATCGCCCGGATCGACCACCAGCGCCCGGTGCCCGTCGTGCAGCATCCAGATGTAGTTGTCGGCGAAAGCGGGTAGCGGAATGAGGTCCATGAGCGGTCAAATTATAGGTTTGCAGGATTGGTTCGAGACCCCGCCCGGGCGTTATCTGCTGCAGTGGGAGCAGGCAGCCTTCGATCGTGCGGTGGCCGACATCTTCGGTTATCACGCATTGCAGCTCGGCCTGGGGGCATTGGCCGGCCTGCAGGCCAGCCGGATCCAGCACCGCTGGCGTGCGGATGCACAGCCGCCCGCGCCCGGCGCGGACCGGAGCCTGAGGGCCGCGCTGGTCAGCGACTTCTCGGCGCTGCCGTTCGCGGAGAACAGCCTCGACCTGGTGCTGCTGCCACACGCGCTCGAGTTCAGCCCCGACCCCCACGCCACGCTGCGCGAGGTCGAACGGGTGCTCGTGCCCGAGGGCAAGGTCGTGATCTCGGGCTTCAACGCCGCCAGCCTGTGGGGCCTGCGCCAGCGGCGTGCGCGGCTGTACCGGCGCATGGGTTTCGGCGAGCTGTACCTGCCGGCGCATGGCGACTTCATCGGTTACTGGCGCGCGCGCGACTGGCTGCGGCTGCTGAGCTTCGAGGTCGAGTCCGGCAGTTTCGGTTGTTACCGGCCGGCCGTGGGCAGCGATGCCATGCTCAGCCGCTTCGCCTGGATGGACCGTGTCGGCGACCGCTGCTGGCCGATCTTCGGCGCGGTGTACTTTCTGGTCGCGGTGAAGCGGGTGCGTGGCATGCGCCTGCTGGAGCCGGCCTGGAAGAATTCGAAGGCCATCGCGGCGGCACCGGTCTCGGTCGCCAACCGCGGCCACAAGGTTCCCCCGCTGGCGCAGACCGATGCCGCCAGCTCTTCACGCAGGAAAACACTTGAACCACATTGAGATCTATACCGATGGCGCCTGCAAGGGCAACCCCGGCCCGGGCGGCTGGGGCGCACTGCTGATCCACGGCGACAAAGAGAAGGAGCTGTTCGGCGGCGAGCTGGGCACCACCAACAACCGCATGGAGATGACCGCGGTGATCGAGGCGCTGGCCGCGCTGAAGCAGCCCTGCAGCATCACGCTGTACCTCGACAGCGAGTACGTGCTGAAAGGCATCACCGAGTGGGTCAAGGGCTGGAAGGCACGCGGCTGGCGCACTGCGGCCAAACAACCGGTGAAGAACGTCGAGCTGTGGCAGAAGCTCGACGCGCTGGTGGCCGGCGGCGGGCACAAGATCGAATGGAAGTGGGTGCGCGGCCACGCCGGCAATGCCGGCAATGAGCGCGCCGATGCACTGGCCAACCGCGGCGTCGAAGTCGCCTTGGGAAAACGCTGAACGAGATCACCATGGCCGCCCACACCTTCCTCTGGCACGACTACGAGACCTTCGGCGCGCAGGTGCGGCGCGACCGGCCGGCGCAGTTTGCCGCGATCCGCACCGATGCCGACCTGAACGAGATCGGCGAGCCGATGATGTGGTACTGCCAGCCGGCGCCCGACTTCCTGCCCGACCCGACCTCGTGCCTCATCACCGGCATCACGCCGCAGGCCTGTCTGGAACGCGGCATGCCGGAGGCCGAGTTCGCCACGCGCATCGAGCAGGCGCTGGCGTTGCCGGGCACCATCGGCGTGGGCTACAACACGATCCGCTTCGACGACGAGATCACGCGCTTCATGTTCTGGCGCAACCTGATCGACCCGTATGCCCGCGAATGGCAGAACGGCTGCGGGCGCTGGGACATCCTCGACGTGGTGCGCATGGCCTATGCGCTGCGGCCCGACGGCATCGTCTGGCCGCAGAAGCCCGAGGGTGGCCCCAGTTTCCGTCTCGAACATCTGAGCGCGGCCAACGGGCTGGTGCACGAGGCCGCGCACGATGCGCTGTCGGACGTGCGCGCCACCATCGCGCTGGCGCGGCTGCTGCGCGACCGGCAGCCCAAGCTGTTCGAGTTCTGCTTCGGGCTGTGCCGCAAGGACCGGGTCGCCGCCGAGCTGGGCCTGCCCACCACGCAGCAGGACGCGAAGCCCTTCCTGCACGTGTCGGGCATGTTCCCGGCCGAGCGCGGCTGCCTGGCGCTGATGTGGCCGCTGGCCACGCACCCGACCAACAAGAACGAGCTGCTGGCCTGGGACCTGTCGCAGGACCCGAGCGAGCTGGCCATGCTGTCGGCCGCGCAGGTGCGCGAACGGCTGTTCACCCGCAGCGATGCCTTGCCTGCGGGCGTGAAGCGGCTGCCGGTGAAGAGCGTGCACCTGAACAAGTCGCCGATGGTAGTGGCCAACCTGAAGACGCTGTCGCCGGCGATGGCGCAGCGCTGGGGCTTCGATCTCGACGCCCAGCTCGCCCATGCGGTGTCGGCCCGCGCGCTGCCCGATCTGCGCACGCTGTGGGCCGACGTGTTCCACCGCGAGCCGCAGCCCACGCCCGACGTGGACGAAGACCTGTACGGCGGCTTCGTCAACCCCGGCGACCGACGCCGGCTGAACCATCTGCGCGAACTGTCGCCCACGGCGCTGGCCGATGCGCGCAGCAGCTTCGACGATCCGCGGCTGGAGGAGCTGGTGTTCCGCTACCGTGCGCGCAACTTCCCCGCGACGCTCACGCCCGAGGACCAGCAGCGCTGGCATGCGCACCGCGTGGCGCGGCTGATCGACGGGGCCGGCGGCGTGCGCAACGTCGACACGCTGCTCGAGGAACTCGACACGCTGTCGCAGAACGCCGACGAACGCACCGAGGGCATCCTCGAGGCGCTGCACGCCTACATGGAAGAGATCGTGCCCGAGCCCGACTGAGGCCGGTCTCCCGCAGCCCGCCCGCGCCGATGCCCGCCGCCCTCAACATCACGCTGCGCCATCTGCGCGCGGCCCTCGCGGTGGCCCAGCACCAGAGCTTCCGGCGCGCGGCGGAAGAACTGCATCTGTCGCAGCCGGCGCTGTCGCTGACCATCAGCGAGCTCGAGCGCAACCTCGGCATGGTGCTGTTCGACCGCAACTCGCGCATGGTGCGCACCACCGAACTCGGCCAGACCTTCCTGGCGCAGGCCGGCCGCCTGATGGGCGATCTGACGCGCCTGGTCGACTGGGCTGGCGACGTGGCGCGCTCGCGCCGCGGCAGGGTGGTGGTGGCCACGCTGGCCTCGATCGCCGCCCGGGCGATGCCGCAGGTGATCCGCCAGTGCGCGGCCCGTTTCCCCGAGATCGAGGTGGTAATCCAGGACGACCTGGCCTCGCGCGTGAACCGCTCGGTGCGCCAGGGCGAGGCCGACATGGGCGTCACCGTGCAGGTGCCCGACGGCGCGGACGACACGCTGTTCGAGCCGCTGTGCGAGGACCCGATCCACGTGGTGTTCCAGCGCACGCACCGCTTCAGCCGCGACACGGCGGTGGCGTGGCGGGCGCTTGCCGGCGAGTCCTTCATCGGCCTGTCGTCGACCAGCTCGATCCACGCGGCCACGCACGAGGAGATCACGCGCCAGGGCATCGTGTTCGAGCGCACCAACACCTTCTCGAACCTGGCGACCGTGCACGGCATGCTGGAGGCCGGCATCGGCATCAGCGTGCTGCCGGTGCTGGCGCTGCCCTATGCCGGGCACACGCTGCTGGCCAGCCGGCCGCTGGTCGAGCCGGCGCGCAGCCGGCAGATCGGCATGCTGCGGCGCAAGGACCGGTCGCTGTCACCGGCGGCCGAAGGTTTTGTCGAAGTGCTGCGCGAGACGATGGGCGGCGAGGTCGCCACGGCCAGCCTGGGCCAAGCTTAAGTTTTTCAAAACGATCCTTCCAAACATTCAATTGGACTGAAGGATCACGGCCTTCTACTCTTGCGGCTCCCGTCAAAAGCCCTCAGGAGACAACCGTGGCACACACCCAAAGGCTGGTACAAGGCCTGGCTTGCCTTGCCCTCGCGGCAGGCACCTGGCTCGCCACCGGCGCAACCGCGCTGGCGCAACCCTTTCCCTCCAAACCCATCAAGCTGATCGTGCCGTTCCCGCCCGGTGGTGGCGCCGACGGGCTGGCCCGGCCGCTGTCGGACCGCTTGCGCCAGAAGCTCGGGCAGACGGTGGTGATCGAGAACAAGACCGGCGCCGGCAGCACCATCGGCTCGACCGAGGTGGCGCAGGCCAAACCCGACGGCTACACGCTGCTGATCAACACGGACGCCATCGCGATCTTCGGCCACCTCTACAACAACCTGCGTTACGACGTGTTCAAGGACCTGGCGCCGGTGAGCTTCATCGCCGAATCGCCACTGGTGCTGGCGGTACACCCGTCGGTGCCGGCCAACAACCTGAAGGAGTTCATCGAGCTGGCGAAGAAGCAGCCCGGCAAGCTGAACTTCGCGAACTCGGGCCAGGGCTCGCCCCACCATCTTGCGTTCGAGCTGCTGGCCCGCACCACCGGCATCGAGGTCACGCAGGTCAACTACCGCGGCGGCGGCCAGTCGGTCACCGACGTGCTGGCCGGCCACACGCAGATCGGCATGTTCACGCTGGGCGCGGTGCGGCAGTACATCCAGGGCGGCCAGCTGCGCGCATTGGCCCTGCTGACCGAGAAGCGCAGCGAACTCGCACCCAACATCCCGACCGTCGTCGAGTCCGGCTGGCCGGCCGTGCACGTGGCGTTGCGCTTCGTGGTCATGGCACCGGCCGGCACGCCGAAGGACATCGTCGACAAGGTGCAGACGGCCATCGCCGAGATCGGCAACGAGCCCGAGTTTCGCCAGCTGCTGCGCCAGCAAGGCTACGACCCCTTCATCACCAGCACGGCCCAGACCGCCGCGCTGCTGCGCAACGAGTACGACCGCTGGGGCCCGATTCTGAAGGCCGCCAACATCCGCCTCGACTGACCGCCCCGTTCACCCACTTTGTTCCAGGAAGACCCATGTCCGTATTGAATGTGAAAGCCGACGCCCAGCGCGTGCTCGCCGCCCTGAAGGAGGGCAAGATCGCCATCCTGCCCCACGATGTGTCCTACGGCATCTGGGGCCACGGCGTGCCGACCATCGAGGAGATCTACCGCACCAAGGGCCGCGCGCTGACCAAGACCAGCGGCAACATCGGCAGCTACGCGCTGTTCAAGGAAGTGCACCAGGTCGACGCCAAGGCCAAGGAGGTCGTGAAGTGCCTGCTGGAAGACTTCGACCTGCCGTTCACCGTCGTCGCGCCGTTCCGCGCCGACCATCCGTTCTACAGCAAGGTCGACAAGCGCTCGATCGAGCTGTCGACCCGCGACGGCACGCTGGCCCTGCTGCTCAACGCCGGCCCGCTGCACGACGAGCTGGCCCGGCTCAGCATCGAGCAGAGTTTCCCGATCTTCGGCTCGTCGGCCAACAAGTCGCTGGGAGGCAGCAAGTTCAGGCTCGAGGACATCGAACCCGAGGTGCGCGCGGTGGCCGGCATCGAGATCGACTACGGCCTGTGCCGCTACCACAACGCGATCAACATCTCGAGCACCATCATCGACTTCGTCCACTGGAAGGTCGTGCGCTGGGGCATCTGCTACGAGCAGATCCGCGACATCCTGCAGCGTTACTTCAAGATCGATCTGGGCCCGATTCCAGAGCGCCGCACCGCGGCTTGATCCGGTAGCCCGGCAGAGCGCTGCCCTTGGCCGTATGCTCGGCCGATGGACCCCGTTGCCGCACTTGCCGCGCTTGCCGATTTCGCCACCCGCCACCGCCGGTTGTTCGTGCTGACCGGCGCCGGCTGCAGCACCGAGTCGGGCATCCCCGACTACCGCGATGCCAACGGCGATTGGAAACGCACGCCGCCGGTCACCTACCAGGCCTTCATGGGCGACGAGGCCACCCGCAAACGCTACTGGGCCCGCAGCCTGATCGGCT
This sequence comes from Pseudorhodoferax sp., assembly GCA_965279475.1. Lineage (GTDB taxonomy): Bacteria > Pseudomonadota > Gammaproteobacteria > Burkholderiales > Burkholderiaceae_C > Pseudorhodoferax. The sequence continues at coordinate 2,247,203 of CBDIIA010000003.1, read as the reverse complement.
GGCGCACCATCGGCCAGGCCCATCCGGGGCCGGCACACCGCGCCCTGGCGCAACTGGAAGCGGCGGGCCATGTGCAGCTGTTGCTGACGCAGAACGTCGATGGCCTGCACGATGCCGCCGGCAGCCGCAGCACCATCGACCTGCATGGGCGCATCGACACCGTGCGCTGCATGGCCTGCGAGACCCGCTCCCCGCGCGCAGCCCTGCAGGCCGAACTGCTGCGCCGCAACCCGTCGTGGGCCGCGCTCGATGCGCACGTGGCGCCCGACGGCGATGCGGATCTGGATGGCCGCGACTTCGCCAGCTTCGACGTGCCGCCATGCCCGCAGTGCGGCGGTCTGCTGAAACCCGACGTGGTGTTCTTCGGCGAGAGCGTGCCGCGCGAACGCGTCGCCGCATCGATGGCAGCACTGGAGGCGGCCGACGCGATGCTCGTGGTCGGCTCGTCGCTGATGGTGTATTCGGGCTACCGCTTCGCGCAAAGCGCCGCGGCGGCGGCCAAGCCGATCGCCGCGCTCAACATGGGCCGCACCCGCGCCGACGAGCTGTTCACGCTCAAGGTCGAGCAGCCGATCGGGTCGACCTTGGCCGCGTTGGTTGAGCGGCTGGCGGTGCGGGAGGTCGTGGCGGGTGCTCGCTGACCAGAAAAGCCATCGGCTTACAGCTCGCTACGCCCCATCTTGTTGACCCGGCCCCAGGGGCCACCCCCAAGATGCGTGCACTTCAACCCGGCACGAGGCCCGCATGACCCATCCTCACCCCTTCTTCACCGCGTCCGAGGCCGCCGGCCGGCTCGGCGTTTCCGCCAAGGCCTTGCGGCTCTACGAGCAGCAGGGCCTGCTGCGGCCCGACCGCACGGCGTCGGGGTACCGGGCCTATGGGCCCGACGCGATGGCGCGTGCGGCGGAGATCGTGGCGCTGCGCGCGCTGGGTCTGAGCCTGGCGCAGGTGGCGCGTGTGCTGTCCGGCGAAGCGGAGGGCCTGGAGCCGGCCCTGGCTGCCCACGAGGCGAACCTCGATCGCGACGTGCGTCGCCTGGTGGGCACGATGGACAAGGTGCGCCGGCTGCGTGCCGACCTGGCCCGAGGTGAAGCGCCTGCCCAGGGCGAACTGCCGCGTCTGCTGACGGGCGCGGCCGGGTCGGTCACCGGGTTGGCGCTGCCATGGCCATGGGGCGGCGAATGGTTCGAGCTGCATGACATCCGGCCGTTGAACTACATCATCGGCCCGCTGGGCAGCGGCAAGACACGGCTGGCGATGCGGCTGGCGGAGGTGTTGCCGCATGCGGCCTTTGTGGGGCTGGACCGCTCCCTGAATGGCGAGGCGTGGACGGTGCCCGATCCGCAAACCGATGCGGCGCGTGCAGCGCGCGTTGCACAGCGTCTGGCCTGGTTGAAGGACGAGGGCGCCGCGGAGTCCGAGGCGCTGACGGCGCTGCTCGTGGCGCTGGAAACCGATGGCCCCGCGGTGCTGGTCGTCGACATGGTCGAGCAGGGCCTGGACCACGCCACGCAGGAGGCGCTCATCGGCCATCTCCGGCATCGGGCCAGGGCCGGCGGGCGAGCGCTGTTCCTGATCACACGTTCGTGCGCGATCCTGGATCTGGCGGCGGTCGGGCCTGACGAGGCCATCATCCTGTGCCCGGCCAACCACAGCCCGCCGACGCGCGTTGCGCCGTACTCGGGCGCCCCGGGGTACGAGGCCGTGGCGACCTGTCTGGCAACACCCGAGGTGCGCGCGCGCACGGCCGGCGTGATCGCCTGGCGCCCGCAGCCGGCCTGACCGGGCAGGGCGCGGGTTCCGGCCTCGGAAGCAGGGTCGTTCGGTGCAGTCGAGGGGGCGTCGCTTCAGCCCAGCGCGTGCGGCAACTGCGCCGCCACCCAGGGCGCCACGCCTTTCAGATGCTCGACGAAACGCTGCGTCGCCGGGCCCAGTACGCGGTCCTTCCGGGTGACCACACCAATGCTGCGGCGCGCGTTGCTGGAATTGATGAGCCGGGTGGCCAGGCCGCGCAGGTCCAGATTGGGCAGCGACAGCAGCGGCAGCACCGCCACGCCCAGGCCGTGGCTCACCATCGAGGCGGCCGTGATGATGTGGGTCACGTCGTAGCGCGGCGTAAGGGCGGCCGGTGCCGACTTGCGCTGCAGCGCCTGGTCGAACTGCGCGCGGGCGTTCGAGCCCTTGGACAGCAGGATCAGCTCGTACTGCAGCAGGTCGTGCCAGACCAGGCGCTTGGCCGTGGCCAGCGGATGCTGCTCTGGATACACCGCACAGAAGCAATCGGCGATCACCGGGTCCATGCTCAGGTCGGATGCCGCGCCGTCCAGGGTGGCGATCACGCATTCGACCTGGTTGGTGCGCAGCATCATCAACAGCTCGTCGTTGTGGGCTTCGATGACCCGCGCCGTCAGCGCCGGGTGGGCGCTGCGCAGCGACTCCAGCGCGGCCGGCACCAGGGAAAAGGCGGCCGATGGCAAGGCGCCGACCACCACCGAGCCGCGGCGCGCCGCCGCCAGGTCCAGCACGCTGCGGTAGGCCTCTTCCACATCCGCCAGCGGGCGCTGGATGCGGCGCAGGAAGTCTTCACCGGCGGCGGTGAGGGCGATGCTGCGCGTCGAACGTTCGAACAGCCGCACGCCCAGCGTCTGCTCCAGGTCCTGAATCAGCGTCGTGAAGGACGGCTGGGTCACGCCGAGCAGATTGGCCGCCCGCGTGAAGGAACCGTTGTCGACCGCCAGCAGGAAGGCCTTGATCGGTCGGTACTTGATGTTCATCGCCATGCCGGCATGGTACGGGCATGGGGTTCGGCGAAGCCTCGGCCCGAGGCGTGCGGCAGTGTCAGGATGGTACGGACGGCCGGCCCCAGTCGGCCCAGAGCTTGGCGATGGCGGCGTAGTCGTCCCGGCCGTAGCCGGCGCAGGCCGCCATGTCATAGACCGAATGCGAACCCTGGATCGCGAACAGCGGCACGCCGAGCGACTGCGCCAGGGCCAGCGCGAGCTGCGAATCCTTGCGCGCGGCGTCCAGCGGCATGCCGCCGGCGTAGTCGCCGTTCACGATGCGGTCGGCGAAGCGGTAGGTCAAGGGGCGGTGGATGCCCATCTGCTTGTCCGACAGCAGCGCGATCAGCTTCTCGGTGCTGACGCCGGCAGCCGTCGCCATCGACCCGGCCTCCGCCACCACCACCATCACCGCATGCGCGACCGCGTTGTTGATGACTTTGGCCGCCGCGCCGGCGCCGCTGGCGCCGAAGTAGATCTGCTTGGGGGTGATCGCGTCCAGCACGTCCTGCACGCGGGCGATGGCCTCGGGTGAGCCGCCCAGCGCCAGCGACGCCGTGCCGGCCTCCATCTGCGCGACGCCGGCCAGCACCGAGGCGTCGACGATCTCCAGACCATGGGGCGCGAGCAGGGCACCGCCTGCGCGGATGTCGTCGGGGTTGACGGTGCTGGTCTCCACCACCACGGCCCGTTTGGGCAGCCGTGGTGCGATCTGCCGCAGGATGGCTTGCGAGATCGACGGACTGGGCAGGGACAGCACGACCACGTCGACGTCGGCCACATCGTCCGGCCCCTGGATGGCCACGGCGCCGAAGGCGGACCGCGCCCGTTCGACCTGTGCCGTGGCGAGGTCGGCCACCTTGACCGCAAAATGACGCCCGATCCGTTCGGCGATCGGGTAGCCCATGTTGCCCAGGCCGTAGACGGCGACTTTCTTCGTGTGGTTCATGGCGGTGTGTGGGGTAGGGAGGCTTGGGAGTGTCACTTGGCGACCGACATCGGCTGTTCGTGCAGGCCGAAGTACATGCTCTTGACCTGGGCATAGAGGCGTAGACCGTCGATGCCCTTTTCGCGGCCGATCCCGCTGTTCTTGAAGCCGCCGAACGGGGTGCTGGTGACGGACTGCTTGTAGGTGTTGATCCAGACCGAGCCCGCCTCCAGCGCCCGGCCGATGCGCCAGGCGCGTTTGAAACTCTCGGTCCAGATGCCGCAGGCCAGGCCGAACGCCGTGCCGTTGGCCTGGCGGATCAGGTCTTCCTCCTCCTGGAACGGCAGGGCCACCAGCACCGGGCCGAAAGCCTCCTCCTGGCACGACAGCGCGTCGAAACCCAGGCCATCGATCACGGTGGGCAGGTAGAACGCGCCGCGCGCATAACGCTCGCCTTCGGGCGCCGCACCGCCGCACAGCACCCGGCCGCCTTCGGCGCGCGCACGCTCGACGAAACGCGCCACGCGCTCGCGGTGGTGGAACGAGGCCAGCGGCCCCATCTCCACGCCGGGCGCATCCGGCAGATCCAGCCGCAAGGCCTTGGCCCGCGTCACCACCGCCTCCAGCACCTCGGGGTAGATGCTCTGTTCGATGAACAGCCGCGAGCCCGCCACGCAGGATTGGCCGGCCGAGCCGAAGATGCCCGCGACCACAGCCGCCACCGCGTGCGTGCGCTCGGCGTCCGCGAACACGATGTGCGGCGACTTGCCGCCGAGTTCCAGCGCGGCCGGGATCAGCCGGTCGCCGGCCACCCGCCCGATGGCGCGACCCGACGCCGTGCCGCCGGTGAACGAGACCATGCGCACGCCGGGGTGGGCCACCAGGGCGGCGCCCACGTCGGCGCCGCGGCCCTGCACGGCCTGCAGCATGCCCTCGGGCAGGCCGGCGGCCAGTGCGATGCGGACCAGTTCCGGCGCCAGCAGCGGTGAGTCTTCCGAGGGCTTGAGCAGCACGGCGTTGCCGGCGGCCAGGGCGGGCGCGACCTTGGTCGCATCGTTCATCACCGGCGAGTTCCACGGCGTGATGGCCGCCACCACGCCGAAGGGCTCCAGCACGGTGAACGACAGATAGTCGCCGCGCGAGGGTGTCACGTCGGTCTGCAAGGTCTCGCAGACGCCCGCGTAGTAGCGGAACGTGCCCACGGCGGAGTCGACCATGCCACGGCATTCGGCCAGCGGCTTGCCGTTGTCGCGCATCTGCAGCACGGCCAGCGTCTCCTTCTCCGCGTCGAGCCGGTTGGCGATGGCGTGCAGCACGGCGGCCCGTCGGTGCGGCAGCAGGTTCTTCCAGCCGGAGGTGTGGTAGGCCGTCCAGGCCCGGGCGACCGCCGCGTCCAGTTCTTCGGGGGAGGTGATGCGCACGCGTGCGACTTCCTCGCCGTTGGCCGGGTCGATGCTGATGAGTTCGTGGGGGGCGTCTTGCAGTGCCATCGGGATGTCCAGGGTTCGAGAGTCAGAGGCGCACGGTTCAGGGCTTGGCGGCATCGCCCCACGGCGTGGTTTTCCAGATGGCCGAGAACTCCAGCGTGGCCTTGTCCAGCCGTTCCTTCCAGGCCGCGCCTTCCACATAGTCCATCTCGGTGAACTGCGCTTCCATCTGCTTCTGGAATTCCGGATCGGCGGCAGTGCTGCGCAGCGCCTCGATCAGGCGGCGCTCCACGTCCGGTGGAATGCCCTTGGGCGCGATGATGCCGCGCTCGGAGCTGATGACCAGCGCGACGCCTTGTTCGTTGAAGCTCGGCACATCCGGCGCCAGCCGGGAGCGCCCGGGGCTGGCCTGCGCCAGGATCTGGACCTTGCCCCGGTGCGGCATCGCCTCGCCCAGGTTCATGCCGGCGATCACCACGTGGCTGCCCAGCAGCGCGGTGCGCAGCGGGCCGGCCCCGTTGAACGGGATGTGGTTCAGCCGCACGCCGGTGGCTTTCTCGAACATCACCATCTGCAGGTGATCGTCGGTGCCGACGCCGGTGGAGCCGAACGAGATCTCGCCGGGTTTGGCCTTCGCATCGGCGATTAGGTCGCCGAGGTTCTTGTACTTGCTGCCGCCGATGACGCTGAAGGCACTCGGGTCGCGCACCAGGTTGGCCAGATACGCGAAATCACCGGCCTTGTACTGCGTCTTGCGTTCGATGGGCAGGCTGACCAGGCCAGGCATGTTGGTCATGCCGATGACGTAGCCGTCCGGCGCCGCCTTGGCCACATAGTTGAGGCCCAGTTCCCCGGAGGCGCCCAGCTTGTTGACCACCAGCACCTGCGTGTTCAGGCGCTTGCCCAGATGAACCGCCAGGGTCCGTGCCGTGATGTCGGTGCCGCCGCCGGCCGCGAAACCCACGACGAGCTCGATGGGCTTGTCCGGCCAGGCCAGGGCCTGGGTCATGGTGAAGGCAAGGCTGGCGATGGCCAGCGCGGATCTCAGGGGATGGACCGACATGACGTTTGTCTCCGATGCGGATTTGGTTTTCGAGACCGAACGCAGGGTGTCACGTTCGGATGAGCGTGATTGGAGCAACTTTCATTCATGCGGACAAATTGATATTCATGGGGAACTCTTAGGTCCCCTCAATGAATGGACAGGCGACCCGCAGGGGCGTCATCGGGTGTGGGGCCCTGCAGCGTCGGGTGCTGCAGGCCGGGGGCGCTGTCGTGTGGGGCGGCAGGGCCTGCAGGCCCCGCGCCGCGGTCAGGCCGTCAGGGCGCGGCAGGAATCGCCAGGCCCTTGACCACGGCCGGCCGTTCGACGAACGCGGCCAGCACACGCTTCACGTGGGGGAAGTCGTCGAAACCCACCAGTTCGCCTGCACCGTAGAACCCGACCAGGTTGCGCACCCAGCCGAAGGTGGCGATGTCGGCGATGGAATAGGCATCGCCCAGGATCCAGGCGCGGCCGTCCAGCCGGGTGTTCAGCACGCCGAGCAGGCGCTTGGCTTCAGCCACGTATCGGTCACGCGGTCGCTTGTCTTCATAGTCCTTGCCGGCGAACTTGTGGAAGAAGCCGAGCTGGCCGAACATCGGCCCGATGCCGCCCATCTGGAACATCACCCATTGCAGCGCCTCGTAGCGGCCGGCGGCGTCGGCCGGGATGAACCGGCCGGTCTTCTCGGCCAGGTACACCAGGATCGCGCCCGACTCGAACAGGCCCAACGGCTTGCCGCCCGGGCCATCGGGATCGAGGATCGCCGGGATCTTGTTGTTCGGGCTCAGCGACAGGAACTCGGGCGACATCTGGTCGTTCTTGTCGAAGGCCACGCGGTGCACCTCGTAGGGCAGGCCGGTCTCCTCCAGCATGATCGACACCTTGACGCCGTTGGGCGTGGGCAGCGAGTACAGCTGGAGGCGATCGGGGTGCCGGGCGGGCCATTTCTTCGTGATGGGGAAGGAGGAAAGGTCGGTCATGGTGTGAGAGGGCAGGGTCCGGTTGGATCGGCAGAGAACAGGGGGATCTGAAGCATACGCGGGGCACCGGCGCTCGGCATCGACCGCAACCCTGCGTCTCCGCCTTGTGGCCAACCCACGGCCAGGACCGGGCGCGCCGCGCTCGGGCGCAGCCCCTGGCACACAAGTTGCAATCGATTCCGTGTGCGGATTTGTTTTTAAATTGGGATCCCAATTCGCACGCAAAACGGGATTGACATGGCTGCAAGCACGAACCAGCGAGAAGAATCGGGCATCGAATTGGTGCATGTGACCGGCAGGGACGGCGAAAAGGCCACGCTGGGCCAGGCCGTGTACGAACGCATCAAGGAAGACATCTTCGAGTTCCGCATGGCGCCGGGCCAGCGTTATTCGGAACAGGAGCTGGCGAACAAGCTGGGGGTCTCGCGCACGCCGCTGCGATTTGCGCTGCACGTGCTGGCGCGCGAGGGTTACCTCGACCGCGTCGGCGGCCATGCCGGCTGGCTGGTCAAGCCCTTCGAGCTGGGCTACTACGAAGACCTGTACGACTTTCGCACGCAGATCGAGCTGATCGCCGTGCGCCGCCTCTGCGCGATGGACCCGGCGCCCGACCTGAGCGAGCTCTGCGCGTTCTGGCGCGTGGCCCGGCGTGCCCGCGTGATGGACGGCAAGACCGTGGCGCGCGAGGACGAGAAGCTGCACAGCACCCTGGTCGCGCTGGCCGGCAACAAAGAGATGCTGCGCACCCACGCCGACCTGACCGAACGCATCCGCATCATCCGCCGGCTCGACTTCATCGACGAGGGCCGCATCAAGGCCGCGTTCGACGAGCACGACAAGATCCTCGGCGCCCTGCTGGCGCGCAAGGCCGGTGACGCCGAGATGCTGATCAAGGCCCACATCGGTTCGTCAAGGGCCGAGATCCGCCACATCACGCTGCACCGGTTGTCGCTGGCAACCCAGCAGGGCAACCGCATCCGCGAAGAAGCCTGACACGCAGCCCCCACCGGACCACCCCATGCCTGAAACCTACGACACGCTCCTCACCGGCGGCCATTTCATCGACCCGCAGCAGGGCCTCGACGGCGCCTACGACCTGGCCATCCACCACGGCCGCGTGGCCGCCGTGCTGCCCCGCGGCACGCCCGCCGAGGCACGCAGGCGCATCGACGCGCGCGACAAGCTGGTGATCCCCGGCATGATCGACACGCACGGCCACGTGTTCCAGTACGTCACCGGGCGCTTCGGGCTGGAAGCCGACCTGTGCGGCGTGCACTCGGGCGTCACCACGCTGGTCGACCAGGGCGGCCCCTCGTGCATGACGCTGCCGGCGTTTCGCGAGTACGTGGTCAACAGCAAGAAGACACGGGTCGTCGCCTACCTGTCGGCCTACCTGGTCGGCGGCATGGAAGGCCACTACTACCCGTCGCTCTACAAACCCGACTGCGTGGACATCGACGCCACCGTGAAGGCGGCGCTGGCCAATACCGACATCGTGAAGGGCTTCAAGGCCCATGCCGAGCTTGGCGGTTTCGCGCGCTGGGGCATCGAGGTGATGGAGAAGTCGGCCGAGATCGCGCGGCGTGCCGACATGCCGCTGTACATCCACTTCGGCCAGCTCTGGCCCCTGCCCGACGAAGGCACGAACGGCGTCGACCCCGACACCATCCTGGCCGAGGTCGTGCCGCTGCTGAAGGCCGGCGACATCCTGGCGCACCCATTCACACGCCACCCCGGCGGCTTCGTCAACCGCGAAGGCCAGGTGCACGCCGTGGTGCGCGAGGCGCTGGCCATGGGTCTCAAGGTCGACGTGGGCCATGGCTCGCACTTCAGCTACAAGATGGCGCGCATCGCGCTCGACGCCGGCATCATGCCGCACACGCTGGGCGCCGACATGCACGGCTACAACACCACCGTGCCCGCACCGGCCGGCACACCGGCCCAGCATTCCGACCAGGAGCACATGTTCTTCGGCAAGCAGCGCTTCTCGCTCGCTTCGGCGATGACGGCGATGCTGGCGCTTGGTTTGCCGCTCGACTACGTGGTGCGCATGGTCACCTGCAACGTGGTCGACGTGTTCGGTCTGCAGAAGGACATCGGCACATTGGCGGTGGGCAACCCAGCCGACGTGTCGGTGCTGCACGACCAGCGCGGCCGCTGGGCGCTGAAGGACAACGAGGGCACGCAACTGGTGGGCGACCGGTTGCTGACCCCCGACTTCTGCCTGAAGGACGGCGTGCGCTACGAGTGCGATGCCTCCATTCTTCCTGTCACTGAAGCTGCATGAGCTCGACGTCATGAACGAAAGCGACGTCCAGCACGTGGCGGCCGAGGCCGCGCAGCGCACGCACGGGGTCGGCGCGTCGCTGCGCCGCAAGGAAGACGCGCGCTTCCTGGCCGGCCGTGGCCAGTTCGTCGGCGACATCCGCCTGCCCGACATGCTCGACGTGGCCTTCGTGCGTTCGCCCATCGCGCACGGCCGCCTGGGTGCCATCGTCAAGCCCGAGGGTGCCGCCGACCGCGTGTTCACTATGGACGACCTCCACGGCGTGAAGCCGATCCGCGCCGTCACCACGCTGCCCGGCTTCAAGCCGTCCGACCAGTGGCCGCTGGCGCGCGACAAGGTGCGCCAGGTCGGCGAGATGATCGCGATGTGCGTGGCCGACAGCCGCGCGCAGGCCGAAGACCTGGCAGGCCAGGTCGAGGTGACCATCGACGATCTGCCGGCCGTGGTCGACATGGTGCAGGCGCGCAGCGCCACGCCGCCCTCGCTGGTGCACGACGACTGGGGCGACAACATCTTTCTGCAGACGCACATCGACGGCGACATCGAGGCCGTCAAGGCCCGTGCGCCCATCGTCGTCAAACGCCACATCCGCACGGCACGCCAGAGCATGGCGCCGATGGAAGGGCGCGGTGTCGTCTGCCACTGGGACAGCCGGCTCGACCAGCTGGTGATGTACAGCGCCGCGCAGATGCCGCACATCAACCGTGCCGGCCTGTCCGAATGCCTGGGGCTGGACCAGGGCCAGATCCGCGTGATCGCGCCCGACGTCGGCGGCGGCTTCGGCTACAAGGGCATCCTGCTGCCCGAGGAAATCTGCCTGGCCTGGCTGGCGATGCGCCTGCAGCGCCCGGTGCGCTGGATCGAAGACCGGCGCGAGCAGCTGACCGCCAGCACCAACTGCCGCGAGCACGACTACGACATCACGATGTACGCCGAGCGCAGCGGCAAGCTGCTGGCGATCGACTGCGAGGCCACGGTCGATTCGGGCGCGTACTCGTCGTACCCGTTCGCGGCCTGCCTGGAGGCGGCCCAGGTCGGCTCCATCCTGCCCGGCCCCTACAAGATGGACAGCTACCGCTGCCACACCTGGTCGGTCGCCACCAACAAGCCGCCGATCCTGCCGTACCGCGGCGTGGCCCGCACGGGGGTCTGCTTTGCGCTCGAGATCACGCTCGATGCCGTGGCCCGTGCTGCCGGCATCGAGCCGCATGCGCTGCGCCTGGCCAACCTGGTGCAGCCGCAGGAGATGCCGTTCGACAACATCACCGGCAAGCATTTCGATTCGGGCGACTACCCGCAGGCGCTGACGCGGGCGCTGGCCGCGCTCGATCTGCCGGCCTGGCGTGCGCGGCAGAAAAAAGGCGAGGCCGGTGGCCGCATCATCGGCGTCGGCCACTCGATCTACTGCGAGCAGGCCGCGCACGGCACCTCGGTCTACCACGGCTGGGGCATCCCGATGGTGCCGGGCCACGAGCAGTGCAACGCACGGCTCACGCCCGATGGCGTGCTCGAGCTGCGCATCGGCGCCCACTCGCACGGCCAGAGCCTGGAGACCACGATGGCCCAGGTCGCGCACACGGTGCTGGGCATCGACGAATCGCGCGTGCGGCTGGTCCATGGCGACACGGCGATGTCGCCGTATTCCACCGGCACCTGGGGGTCGCGCTGCGCCGTGATGTCCGGCGGCGCCGTGGCCTCGGCCTGCAAGGTGATGGCCGAGCGGGTGCGCCACATCGCCGCGCACCTGCTGGAGGTGCCGGCCGAGTCTCTGCAACTCGCGTCCGGTGCGGTCACCGACCCCGCCAGCGGCCACAGCCTGACCTTGCAGCAGATCGCCCACGCCTGGTACCGCCAGCCGCAGCGCATGCCCAAGGATGTCGACCCGGCCGGCCTCGAAGTGGCGGCCGGCTACAAGCCGCAACGCGACACCGGCACCTTCAGCTACGCGGCCCATGCCTGCGCCGTGGCGATCGACACCGCGCTCGGCACCGTCGAGATCCTCGACTACGTGGTCTGCGAAGACGGCGGCGTGCTGCTGAACCCGATGGTGGTCGACGGCCAGATCCTCGGTGGCCTGGCGCAGGGCATCGGCACCGCGCTGTACGAGGAGATGCCCTACGACAGCGAAGGCCAGCCGATGGCCTCCACGCTCGCCGACTACATCCTGCCCGGCGCGACCGAAGTGCCTGCGGCGCGGCTGCTGCACATGGAGACACCATCTCCCTACACCGAGTTCGGCCAGAAGGGCATCGGCGAGGGCGGGGCGATCGCGCCACCGGCCGCCATCGTCAACGCGATCAACGATGCGTTGGCGCCGCTCGGCGTCGAGATGATGGAATGCCCGGTGTCGCCACGCCGCCTGCGTGAAGCATTGCGGCGCGCGGAGACAAAGCGATGAAAGCAGCGCCGTTCGAGTATCAACAGGCGGACAGTGCAGCCGCCGCCATCGCGATGCTGTCCGCGGGCGAGGTTTACACCAAGGTCTGCGGCGGCAGCCAGTCGCTCGGGCCCATGCTCAACCTGCGGCTGGCCCAGGTCGAGCGGCTGGTCGACGTCAGCCGCATCGAGGCCCTGCGCGGCTTCACGCTGCTGCCCGACGTGCTGCGCATCGGCGCGGCCGTGACGCATGCCCGCATCGAGGACGGCGCGCTGCCGGATGTGACCTTGGGCCTGTTGCCCAGGGTGGCCGCGGGCATCGCCTACCGCGCCGTGCGCAACCGCGGCACCCTGGGTGGCAGCCTGGCGCATGCCGACCCGTCGGCCGACTGGGTCACGACCATGTGCCTGCTCGATGCCGGCATCGTGATCGCCGGGCCGGGCGGCGAACGCACCGTGCCCGCGAGCGCGTTCTTCATCGGCTCGTTCACGACCGTGCTGGCCGAAGACGAGGTGCTGGTGGCCGTCGACGTGCCACGCTTTTCTGACGGTGCGCGCTGGGCCTACCGCAAGACCTGCCGCAAGCCCGGTGAGTTTGCCGATGCCATCGCCGCGGTGTGGCTCGACGCGGCCCAGGGCGTCGCCCGCGTGGTGCTGGGCGCGCTCGACGGCATGCCGCATGTGCTGGACGGCACCGACGCCGTGGCCACGCTGTCCGACCCTGCCGCCGTGCAGCAGCTGCTGGACGACGCCGGTGTCGAGGACGACTACGCCCGTGACGTGCAGGCCGCGATGCTGCGCCGCGCGCTGGCCGAGGTGATGCCATGAAGACGATCACCCTGCACGTGAATGGCCGGGCGCTGACCGCGCAGGCCGAGGGCCGCACGCACCTGGCCGACCATCTGCGCGAGCGCCACGGCCTGACCGGCACACACATCGGCTGCGAGCACGGCGTTTGCGGTGCCTGCACGGTCGAGATCGACGGCGCGCCGGCGCGCTCGTGCATCACCTATGCGGCTGCCTGCGAAGGCCGGCAGGTGCGCACCATCGAAGGTTTCGACGGCGACGAGGTGATGGCGCAGCTGCGCGAAGCCTTCTCCGCCGAGCACGCCTTGCAGTGCGGCTACTGCACGCCCGGCATGCTGGTGACGGCACGCGACATCGTGCAACGCCTGCCCGATGCCGACGCCGACCGCATCCGGCTCGAACTGTCGGGCAACCTGTGCCGCTGTACCGGCTACCGCGGCATCGTGCTGGCCATCCAGCGCGTGCTGGCCGAACGGCGCGGCCGCCACACGGCCTCCCTGGAGACCCCCAGCCATGCAGCTTGAGCAAAGCTTCACCTTGCCCCAGCCGCCTGCCGCGGTCTGGCCGTTGTTCAAGCACCTCGAGCTGCTGGTCGAATGCCTGCCGGGGGCCGCGCTGACCGGCCCCGCCGTTGACGGCGAGGTGCCGCTGCGTTTCGACGTGAAGCTCGGGCCGATCGCGGCCGGCTTCATCGGTGCCGGCGCGGTGAGCTTCGACGATGCGGCGCAGGCCGGCCGTTTCGAAGGCCAGGCAGCAGACAAACGCACGAACTCGCGGGTCAAGGGTGCGGCCGCCTTCGCGCTGCACCCGGACGCGGCCGGTACGCGCGTGGCGGTCACGGTCGACTACGCGCTGACCGGCAGCCTGGCGCAGTTCAGCCGCGGTGCGATCGTGAAGGAACTCGCCTCGGCGCTGACGCGGCAGTTCGCGGCGAACCTGGCGGCACGCATCGAGACGGCGGCACCGGCCGTTGTCTCGGCGCCGGCGGCCGAGCCGGCGCCGGCCGGTGTCGCAGCACCGCATGCGTCGCCTGCGTCGATCGATGCGCCTCTGTCACCCACAGTCACCGCACCGGTGGCCGGCGAGCCAGCCCCCAAGCCCGCTGCGGCACCGGCTGCCGTCGTGCCACTGAACGCCTGGTCGCTGCTGAAGGCGGTGCTGGCCGAGCGCTGGCGCCGGCTGCTGGGCCGGCCGGGTGCGTCGTCGCCCTGAGCGCGCCCCCGTCGATCGATTCCTGACCCCACCCCACTCAAGACAAGGACCCCCGATGAGCTCCGTACTCGAACCCAAGGAAGTCGTCGCACCCGTGCAGTTCATGAAGAGGCCGTCCGGCCTGTCCGGCTTTATGCCCCGGGGTGAGCCGGCGACGGTTGGCCTGGCCGAGCCGGCCGACGTGCTGGACCGGGCGCACTTCGAGAGCGTGCGCCAGCCGACGGAGCGGGCCGAAACCCTGCCGCCCTGGGTCTACACCTCGCAGCGCTTCTTCGAGGCCGAGCGCGAGAAGATCTTCTTTCGCCTGTGGAACTGCATCGGTCACCACAGCAAGGTGCCTGCCGCCGGCAGCTACTACACCTTCGACTTCATCGGCGTGCCGCTGATCGTGGTGCGCGGCGACGACATGGTGGTGCGGGCCTTCGTCAACTCCTGCCCGCACCGGGGTGCCGAGATCATGACCGACGCGGGCAGCTGCAAGCACATGCAGTGCCCCTACCACGCCTGGACCTTCGACCTGAAGGGCGAGCTGTTCGCCACGCCGCTGGTCGACGAGACCGATTGCTTCAAGAAGGCGGACCACGGCCTGCGGCAGGTGAAGCTGGAGATGTTCGCTGGCCTGATGTGGATCAACCTCGACCCGGACAGCATCAGCCTGGCCGAACACCTGGGCGACCTGCCGGAGCGCACCCGGCCCTGGGGTGCCGACGACATGGTCTGCGTCGCCACGTCCGAGCTGACGGTGCACGCCAACTGGAAGCTGTTCAGCGAGAACTTCAGCGACGGCCTGCACGTGCCCTTCGTGCACCAGGCCTCGATCGCGAAGAAGAAGGTGTCGAAGCGCGACTTCCACGATACCGCGGTGCACAAGGGCGGCTACCTGATGCACTTCACCTACTTCAACGGCAGCCGTGGTGTGCCGGAGGGCGAACCCAAGCTGCCCGAGCTCGACCTGCCGCCGGAGCTGAAGCTGGGCACTTTCTTCCCCGTGGTGCATGCGAACGCGTTGATGAGCTTTGCGATCGACAGCGTGTCGGTGCACGAGGTGTATCCGAAGAGCCCGACCGAGACGCTGCTGGTCAGCTCGTTCATGGTGCCCAAGGCCAGCACGCAGGTGCCGGACTTCGATCGCCTGGTCGAACGCTACCAGGCCACGTCCAACCTCGTGCGCGCCGAAGACCGCGACGCGGCCGAATGGCAGCAACGCGGCCTGCGTTCGCTGGTCGCCAAGCGCGGCTGCTATGCGCCGCCGGACCGCCTGGTGCACGACTACGACCTGTGGATCCTGGACCAAGTGCTCGCGGCCTGACACGCGCACCGCCATGAACATGACCCGTGCCGAACGATGGATGCCACCCGCCGGCGTGCTGGTGCTGCTGCTGCTGTGGGAGACGGCGACCCGCGTGGGCGGCATCTCGCCGTTCCTGCTGCCGGCGCCCAGCAGCGTGGCCCATTCGTTCTGGGTGGGCTTGCGCAACGGTGTCTATCTCCAGCATGCGATGTGGACGGCGGTCGAGGCGCTGAGCGGTTTCGTGCTGGCGCTGGCGGCTGGCATCACGCTCGGCGCACTGGTGGCCGAGGTGCGCGTTCTCGAGCGGGCGCTGTACCCCTTTCTGGTGGCGCTGCAGGCGATGCCCAAGGTGGCGCTGGCGCCGCTGGTGATCATCTGGCTCGGCTATGGCATCGGCTCCAAGGTATTGCTGGCCGCGCTGCTCGGCTTCTTCCCGGTGCTGATCAACACCATCGCCGGCCTGAAGAGCTGCGACAGCGGCAAGGTCGACGTGATGCGGGCGCTGGCCGCGAGCCGTTGGCAGGTGTTCCGCCTGGTCAAGCTGCCCAACGCGTTGCCCTTTGTGTTTGCCGGTGCCAACGTGGCGGCGTCGTTCGTGGTGCTGGGTGCCGTCACCGGTGAATTCCTCGGCGCCAAGCAGGGCCTGGGCACGCTGATCCTGCTGGCCAACAACGAACTCGATACCGCCCAGATCTTCGCGATCCTGGTGATGCTGGGGCTGCTGGGCTTCGTTCTCTTCTCCTGCGTGCGATTCGCACAGCGCCGCCTGCTCAGCTGGGCGCCGCTGGAAGCGCAACCCCAAACCTGAGGACTGTGCACATGCCATCTCCCGCCCCCATCATTTCGGTCGACCGGCTGACCAAGACCTACCAGAGCGTGGCGGCGGAGAAGGTCACCGCGCTGGTCGACATCTCGCTCGACATCGCGACCGGCGAGTTCGTCACCGTCGTGGGCCCGTCCGGCTGCGGCAAGACCACGCTGCTGCGCATCCTGGCCGGGCTGGTGGGCCAGTACCAGGGCCGGGTCGCAATCCGCGGCACGCCGATGAAGGGACCGAGCCGCAGCGTGGGCGTGGCGTTCCAGGATGCCAACCTGCTGCCCTGGCGCTCCATCCTCGACAACGTGCTGCTGCCGGCCCAGGTGCTGCACCTGGAGATGAAGGCCAGCATCCGGCGTGCCCATGAACTGCTCGAACTGGTGGGCCTGAAGGGCTTCGAGCGCAAGCTGCCGCACGAGCTGTCGGGCGGCATGCGCCAGCGTGTGTCGATTGCGCGGGCGCTGCTGCACGACCCTGAGATCCTGCTGATGGACGAACCCTTCGGCGCGCTCGACGCGATCACCCGCGACAACATGAACTTCGAGCTGCGGCGCATCTGGATGCAGTCGGGCAAGACCATCTTCCTGATCACCCATTCCATCCCCGAGGCGGTGTTCCTGAGCAGCCGTGTCTTCGTGATGTCGAGCCGGCCGGGGCGCATCGTGCGCGAACTCGGCATCGACCTGCCCGAAGAACGCCCGCTGTCGCTGATGGGCAGCGCACGGTTCGGCGAATACGTGGGCGAGCTGCGCCAGGCGCTCGACCATTCGGACGCGGCCGCGCCCGCGATGCCGATGCTGAAGGCCGCGTGATGGCCACGCTCGGACTCGAACTTCCCCGCAGCGCCGGGCCGCGCCGCCCCGGCGTGTGGGCCGCCCGCCTGGGCGACGTGGCCTATCCGGCAGCCGCGCTGGTGCTGATGCTGGCCGCATGGGAGTGGGGCGTGGCCTTGCTCGGCATCGGGGCCTATCTGTTGCCGCCGCCGAGCCTGGTCGTGCGCGCCATCGGCGACATGGCCGCCGACGGTTCGCTGTGGGCGAACGCGCAGGTGACCCTGGTCGAGACCCTGGGCGGCTTTGCCATCGCGCTGGCTGCCGGCATCGTGGCGGGCGCGCTGATCGCGCAGAGCCGGCTGCTCGAGCGCACCGTCTACGGTTACATCGTCGCCATCCAGACGCTGCCGAAGATCGCGCTGGCCCCGTTGTTCGTCGCCTGGTTCGGCTTCGGCCTGAGCTCGAAGATCGGCGTGGCGGCGCTGATCGCGTTCTTTCCGATCCTGGTCAACGTGATCGTGGGCCTGAAGAGCTGCGACGCCGGAAAGATCGACCTGATGAAGACCTTGTCGGCCAGCCGCTGGCAGATCTTTCGCTTCGTGCGCCTGCCGTCCGCGCTGCCCTACATCATGGCCGGCGTCGACGTGGCGATCGTCTTCGCGCTGACCGGCGCGATCGTCGGCGAATTCGTCGGCGCGACCGCCGGCCTCGGCTACCAGATGGTGTTGTCCAACTCGCAGATGGAAGTGCCCAAGGTCTACGGCGTGCTGATGGTGCTGGGCCTGCTCGGCGTGCTGCTGCACGGCGCCGTCGAATTGCTGCGCCGCCGCTTGCTCGGCTGGATGCCGACCGACCACCTTTCGTCCATTTCTTCCAGTCATTAAGGAGTTCCCTGCCATGAAACCACGTTTGTCGATGCTGGCCGCCACGCTGGCGGCCATCACCACACTGACCGCTCTGACCCCCGCGGCCTGGGCCGCACCCTACAAGACCAGCTTCGGGCCGACCACGGTGGACATCTCCACTGGCCACGCGGGGCATTCGTCGATCCCGAAGAAGATGGGCTACTGGGCCGCCGACAACGTCGAGGTCGATGTCTTTGGCGCGGCCGGTGCCGTGGCCGGGCTGCAGATGGTGGCTTCGGGCAAGATGGACTTCATCACCGTGACGGCCGAAGCCCTGATGCAAGCGCAGGCCCAGGGCATGCCGGTGAAGGCGATCTACGTGCACGCGCGCAGCCCGATCTCCAAGCTCGTCGTGCTGAAGAACGGCAAGATCAAGAATGTGGCGGAGCTGAAGGGCAAGGTCGTCGGCATGCCGGTGCTGGAGGCCAGCAGCGCCTACTTCGGCGGCCTGTTCAGCGAAGGCGGCATCAAGTTCGACAAGGACGTGAAGCTGATCGCCACCGGCACCGGCGCACCGGCGGCGCTGGCGCTGCAGCGCGACGACATCGCCGCCTGGGCCTCGTGGGACACGGCCGTGGCCAGCCTGGAGAACCGTGGCCAGGAGTTCACCGAGTTCCGCCCGACCTTCTTCGACGACCTCGTGGGCAACGTCATCGTGACGCGCAACGACATGATCGAGAAGCACCCCGAGGTGGTGATCGGCGTGGCGCGCGGCATTGCCAAGGCGGTGCACTTCGGCCTGACCAACCCCGACGCGGCGGTCAAGATCCATTGGGACGTGTACCCGCAGACCAAGCCGCAGAACGCCGATCCGGCGGTGGCCATGAAGGACGCCAAGACCATCTTCGTGTCGCGCTTCGCCAGCTACAAGCTGCCAGCCGGCATGCAGTACGGCTCGGCCCGCCCCGAGCAGTGGACCACGATGGCGCGCCTGATGCGTGAGTCGGGCACGCCGCTGCCCGCGGGCTACGACCCGAAGCAGGCCTACACCGACAAGTTCATCGCCGAGATCAACAAATTCGACCGTACCGCCATCGAAGGCCAAGCCAAGAACTGGAAGGAAGCACCATGAACAAGCACTGGATCACCGGACTCGCCCTCACGCTGACGCTGGGGCTGCACGCCGCTCACGCGCAGGACGTCATCCGAATCGGCGCACCGCTGGCCCTGACCGGCGGCCTCGCCGACGAGGGCAAGAAGCAGCAGGCCGGCTACGAGCTGTGGATGGAGCGCATCAACGCGGCCGGCGGCATCACGATGGCGGGCAAGAAGACCAAGGTCGAGCTCGTCTACTACGACTACCAGACCGACGAGAAGCGCGCCCAGCAGCTGGCCGAACGCCTGATCAACGTCGACAAGGTGCAGGTGATGACGGCGCCGTTCGGCTCGGGCCATGCCAAGGTGGTGGCCGGCGTGGCCGAGCGCTATGGCATCCCGATCGTCGCGGTGGCCTCGGCCGAGCCGGTGCACAACCAGGGCTACAAGAACCTGTTCGGCACGCTGGCACCATCGGTCGGGCTGATCGACGCGATGATCACGATGGTCAAGGACAAGCAGCCCGCGGTGAAGAAGGTCGCGGTGCTGGGCCGGGCCGACGTGTTCCCGAAGGTGATGGCGACCACCATGGTCGACCAGGCCAAGAAGGCCGGCTTCGACCTGGTCTACAACGAGACCTACCCGGTCGGCACGCTGGACCACGCCTCGGCGCTGACGCAGATGAAGGCCAGCGCGCCCGACTGGGTGTTCGTCACCGGCTACACCAAGGACCTGGTGCTGGTGAGGAAGCAGATGGCCGACCTGCGCATGACGGCGCCCGTCATCACGATGATCACCGGGCCGGCCTACAGCGAGTTCGTCGACGCGCTGGGCCCGCTGGCCGACAACGTGACCTCGGCCACCTGGTGGCACCCGTCGCAGACCTACAAGTCGGACGACGTGTTCGGCAGCACGGCGGCCTTTGCCGACGCGGTGCGCAAGAAGACCGGCCAGGACCCGGACTACGTGCATGCCTCGTCGGCCGCGGCGCTGATCGTGATCCAGAAGGCGATCGAGAAGGGCGGCTCGCTGCAGCCCGATGCGCTGCGCAAGGCGATCGCCGAGACCAACATCCAGACCTTCTACGGACCGATCAAGTTCCGCGCCGACGGCATGAACGAGAACCGCAACCTGCCGATCATCCAGATCCAGGGCGGCAAGCCGGTGGTGCTGTTCCCGGTCGACATGGCACAGGCGCAATTCAAAGCGATTGCGAAATGACGCTCACCCCCAGTCTGCGCGCACTTCGTGTCGCTTCGCCACCCCCCTCACCGGGGGCAACACCAGTGGCCCGGCAAAGCCGGTTCCACGGTGTTCCACGCTTCTGGCCGCGTCACCGGCGACCACTGTGACCTTCTCGTGAAATTCGGAGAACAGAAATGTTGAAAAAACTGACCGAAGCCCAGAAGCTGCAGTTCGAGGAGCGCGGCTACGTCTACCCGTTCCGCGCCTTCGACGCCGCCCGCGCCGCCGGCTACCGCGAGCGTATCGAAGCCTACGAGGCGTCTGTGGGCCACGATGCCAACCGCACGCTGAAGATCAAGGGTCACCTGGCGTTTCCGTGGCTGATGGACATCGCGACCGAGCCGGCCATCCTCGATGCGGTGGAAGACCTGATCGGGCCCGACATCCTGCTGTTCGGCTCGTCGATCTTCGCCAAGAACGCACGCGACCCGCGTTATGTATCGTGGCACCAGGACTCGGCCTATTTCGGGCTGACGCCACACCGCGAGGTGACGGCCTGGGTGGCGCTGTCCGAAGCTTCTTCCCTGCATGGCTGCCTGCGGGTGGCGCCGGGCACGCACCGCGGGCCGGCGCTGGAGCACGTGGAGACCTTTGCCAAGGACAACATGCTGGCCAAGGGCCAGAGCCTGCTGGGCATCGACGAGGCGTCGGCAGTCGAGATGCCGCTGTCCGCCGGCGAGTTCTCGCTGCACCACGAGCAGACCGCGCACAGCTCGCTGCCGAACCGTTCGACCGAGCGGCGTGTGGGTTTTGCGTTCTTCTTCATTCCGACCAGCGTGCGCTCGCTGCACCCGGGTGGACGCGCCACGCTGGTGCGCGGCACCGACCGCTACGGCCACTGGCTGCCGGACGATCTGCCGCGCTTCGATCTCGACCCGGTCGCGATGGCGCAGCTGCAGGCCTCCTGGGGCGCCTACAAGGACGGCGAGATCAAGCAGGCCGCCGACATGGAAGCCGTGGAATAGCCGGGCGCTGAATTTGCTAGAGCCACTGTACCGATACCCCATCATTTCCTAGGAAGCACCATGAAGCGCAGAACTCTCTCCATCGCCTTGCTGCGCACCGCAGCAGCCATCGGCCTCGCAGGCGCCGCACTCGCCGCCCATGCGCAGGACATCGTGAAGATCGGCGCGCCGCTGGCGTTGACCGGCGGCCTGGCCGACGAAGGCAAGAAGCAGCAGGTCGCCTACGACATGTGGCTCAAGCGCGTCAACGCGGCCGGCGGCATCAATGTTGGCGGCAAGAAGATGAAGGTCGAGATCGTGACCTACGACTACCAGTCCGACGAGAAGCGCGCCCAGCAGATCGCCGAGCGGCTGATCACGCAGGACAAGGTCGACTTCCTGACCGCGCCCTTCGGCTCGGGCCACACCAAGGTGGTGGCCGGCGTGGCCGAACGTTACGGCGTGCCGGTGATGGCCTCGGTCGCGTCCAGCGAATCGGTGTTCAACCAGGGCTACAAGTTCATGTTCGGCACGCTGGCACCCAATGGCGGCATCGTGCAGAACATGGGCAGCATCTTCACCAAGCTGATCCCCGGCGTGAAGAAGATCGCCATCCTCGGCCGCGAGGACGTGTTCCCGAAGGCGATGGCGACCGAGATGAAGAAGGCTGCCGAGAGCGCGGGGCTTGAGGTGGTCTACAACGACTACTACCCAGTCGGCACGCTCGACCACGCGGCCTCGCTGTCCAAGATCAAGGCTGCCGCGCCGCAGTGGATCTTCATCACCGGCTACACGCAGGACCTGATCCTCGCGCGCAAGCAGATGGGCGACCTGAAGCTCACCGCACCCATCGTCACGATGATCACCGGCCCTTCGTACCGCGAGTTCATCGAGGGGCTGGGCAAGCAGGCAGACGGCGTGACCAGTGCCTCGTGGTGGCACCACACGCTGACCTACAAGTCCGACGACGTGTTCGGCTCCACCGATGCGTTCTACAAGGAGTTCCTGAAGATCGAGAAGAAGGACCCCGACTACGTGCACGCCTCGGCCGCCGCGGCGCTGGTGGTGTTGCAGAAGGCCATCGAGAAGGCCGGCACCATCGACAAGGCCAAGGTGCGCGATGCGCTGGCCTCGATCGACGTGATGACCTTCTACGGGCCGGTGAAGTTCGGGCCGAACGGGATGAACGGCGGGCGGGACCTGCCGATCGTGCAGGTGCAGAACGGGAAGGTCGTGCCTTTGTATCCCGTGGCCATCAAGGCTGGAACTTTGATGGCGATGCCTAAATGAGCTTGTGCTACTCCTGGATCCGAAGGGGCCGTTCAGGGCGTGATCCCGCCGACGCGGTACTCCACTCCGCGACTGTCCCCCGGCGCGGCCTAGGGCCGCTACGCCTCCTCCTTGATGTCGCTGCGTGGAGCACCGCATCGACGGGATCGGTCAGAGCAGTGTTCCCTCGGCCAGCACCACGCGGCGTCGACTGGGCCGAGGGCATCGGGTGCTCTCCGCAGCGACATCAAGGAGGAGCCACGGCCCTAGGCCGGGCGGGGGACAGTCGCGGAGGAGAGTACCCGGTGGCCTCGGTCCTAGGCAGAGCGTGCGCATTCTCTTTTTCCCCGTCGTCAAGTCAGTCGCCCCACACCCCCTGATGGTCTACTTCCAAGTCTTCGTCAACGGCCTCACCCTGGGCGCGCTCTACGCCTGCCTGGCCGTCGGTTTCTCCCTGGTCTGGGGCGTGCTCAACGTGATCAACATGCTGCACGGCTCGCTGATCATCCTGGGCGGCTACCTGACCTACTTCGCCTGGCTGCACTGGCACGTGCACCCGCTGATCGCGCTGGTGCCGGTGTCGGCGCTGGTGTTCCTGCTGGGCTGGGTGGTGCAGGCCACGATGATCAACCGGCTGGTGCAGCGCCCCGTGCTCACCACGCTCACCGTCACCTTCGGCCTGGACCTGATCCTCTACAACGCGATGAACGTGCTGTTCGATGCCACGCCGCGCCGCGTGACGATGGACCTGGGAACGCTGGCCGTGGGCGACGTGGTGATCGCCTGGGACCGCATCCTGGCCTTCGCGCTGGCGCTGGCGCTCACCGGCCTGCTGTACGCCGTGCTGCGCTCCTCGCGCGCCGGCCGTGCCATCGTGGCCGTGCGCATGGACCGCGATGCCGCCGCGCTGATGGGCATCAAGATCAACCGCGTCTATGCGATCACCTTCGCCATCGGTGCCGGCCTGGCCGGGGCCTGTGGTGCGCTGATGGCCATGGTGTTCCCGGTCACCACCAATCTGTCGGGCCTGTTGCTGGGCAAGGCCTTCGTGGTCTGCGTGATTGGCGGGCTGGGCACGGTGCCGGGTGCCCTGGTCGGCGGGCTGGTGCTGGGCTTGATCGAATCGTTCTCGGGCCACTGGTTCGGGCCGCAGAACGCGGTGCTGATCGGCTTTCTGCTGATGCTGGCGCTGCTGATGACCCGGCCTACCGGCCTGCTGGGTCGCAAGGGTTACGAATGAAGCATTCCGTCTCGCTGTTCGTCGTGTTCGCCATGCTGATCGCGGGCGCGCCCTTCGTGGCCGACAACTACCTGGTGCAGCAGATCACCTTCGTCTGCATGTTCTGCGCGCTGGCGCTGTCGTGGAACATCATCGGCGGCTATGCGGGCTACCCGTCGTTCGCAACCGCTGCCTTCGTCGGCCTGGGTTCGTATGCGGGTGCGCTGCTGCAGAACGCCGGCCTGCCGATGGTCGCGGCCTGGATCGCCGCCACGCTGATCACCGGGCTGTTCGCCGCCCTGCTGGGCTACGGCCTCTTGCGCATGAAGGGCCACTACTTCGCGGTGGGGTCAATCTCCATCGTCGAGGTGCTGCGCCTCATCGCCTCGTCGTGGGCCAACCTCACCGGCGGAGGGGAGGGCCTCAACCTGCCGATCATGCCCGGCGGCCCGGTGTTCGCCGGCCGCGTGTTCCTGTACGCGATGCTGGTGGTGATGGTCGCGGCCTTCGTGATGACCGTGCTGGTCGACCGTGGCCGGCTCGGCTTCGGGCTGCAGTGCATCCAGCAAAACGAGGATGCGGCCGACATGGTGGGTGTGGACGTGGTGCGCTACAAGACCATCGGCTTCACGCTGTCGGCGCTGTTCTGCGGCACGGTGGGTGCGATCTCGGCCTCATGGGTCGCCTACATCGCGCCGACCGATGCGTTCTCGATCCTGATGACGCTCAAGGTGCCGGTGATGGTGCTGTTGGGCGGGCCGGGCACGGTGCTGGGTCCGGTGATCGGTGCCACGGCCTTCGTGGTGATCGAGCAGACCGTGTGGTCGCGTTTTCTCGACTACAACCAGGCGGCGCTGGGTATCGTGGTGGTGCTGCTGATCTTCTTCCTGCCGGGTGGTCTGCTGGGCCGCCTGAAGCGCCCGGCCAAGGCAACACCGGCCGCGCCGCGTGGCGCTGATCCCGTGGCCACGGCCACGCCCGCCACGTCGCTCGGTGGAGCCCAGCCATGACCGAACCTCTGCTGCGAGTGCAAGGCCTGACCAAACGTTTCGGCGGCATCGCGGCCGTCAACGAGGTCTCGTTCGACCTGGCGCCGGGCCGCATCGTCGGCCTGATCGGGCCGAACGGCGCGGGCAAGACCACGCTGGTGAACCTGGTGACGGGTGTGCACCGCGCCGACAGCGGCAGCCTGCGCTTCGCCGGTGACGATGTGAGCGGCCAGCGGCCGTTCGAGTCGGCACGGCGTGGCCTGTCGCGCACCTTCCAGATCGTGCAGCCGTTCGCGCAGATGACCGTGCTGGAGAACGTGACGGCCGGCTCGCTGTTCGCCGGCGGTGCCATCAGCCGGGCGCAGGCGCGCGACGACGCGATGGAGCATCTGCGCTTCGTCGGTCTGCAGGCGCTGGCCGACCGGCCCGCGGCGTCGCTGACCCTGCCGTCGCGCAAGCGGCTGGAGCTGGCCAAGTCGCTGGCGATGCGGCCGAAGCTGCTGCTGCTCGACGAGGTG
The DNA here is from genome assembly GCA_965279475.1 of Pseudorhodoferax sp. Taxonomy (GTDB): domain Bacteria; phylum Pseudomonadota; class Gammaproteobacteria; order Burkholderiales; family Burkholderiaceae_C; genus Pseudorhodoferax. The sequence continues at coordinate 2,222,356 of CBDIIA010000003.1, read as the reverse complement.
AACGCCGGGCTCAACAGCGCCGAGATCGGCGAGGCCATCACGCTGATCCGCGCCATCGCGGCACGCGGCGTGACCATCCTGCTGATCGAACACCTGATGAAGGTGGTGTTTTCGCTGTGCGACGAGCTGCTGGTGCTGCACCACGGCGAGCTGATCGCGCGCGGCGAACCGCAGACCGTGGCGCAGGACGCCAAGGTCATCGAAGCCTATCTGGGCACCAAGTACGCCGAACGGATGAAGACCGCATGAACGCGCCCTTGCCGATGAACATCGCCGCCGTACCACCGGTGGCGGACCCGGCCGCGAGGCCCCGTGAAGTCACGACACTGCTGCAGATCGAAGGCCTGCAGGCCGGCTATGGCGACGTGCAGGTGCTGTGGGGCGTGGACCTCGCGGTCAAGGCCGGTGAGATCGCCTGCGTGGTCGGCTCCAACGGCGCGGGCAAGACCACGCTCTTGCGCACGGTGTCGGGCCTGGTGGCCGCGCGCGCCGGCAAGGTGCAGTTCGCCGGCCAGGCGCTGGCAGGCGCCACGCCCGAGGCCGTGCTGCGCGCCGGCATCGCCCATGTGCCAGAGGGGCGGCGGCTGTTTCGCGGCCTCTCGGTCAAGGACAACCTGTTGCTCGGCGCCTACCTGCGTACCGACGGGCGCGCCGACATCCAGCGCGACCTCGACTACGTGTTCGGCCTGTTCCCGATCCTGCACCAGCGCCAGACGCAGGACGCGACCACGATGTCCGGCGGCGAGCAGCAGATGTGCGCGATCGGCCGCGGCCTGATGTCGCGGCCCACGCTGCTGATGATCGACGAGCTGTCGCTGGGCCTGGCGCCGCGCGCGGTCGAGAAGCTGTCGGAATCGCTGGTCGCGATCAACAAGACCGGCCTCACCATCCTGCTGGTCGAGCAGGACGTCTTCACCGCGTTCGAGCTGGCGCACAGCGGCGTGGTGATCGAGACCGGGCGCGTGGCCTTTGCCGGACCCAGCGCTGCGCTGGCCGAAGACCCGCGTGTACGGGCCGCTTACATGGGGATCTGATGGCCAGCGCAATCGAACGACTGCAGGCCGCACGGCCGCAACTGACCGGCGTGCGCACGGCCGAAGAAGCTTTGGGGCTGGCTCCGCTGCAACTGCTGCACGCCGGCCCGCCGCTGCGCGACCCGCGCTCGCCGCCGCGCACGCTGGCCTCGTCCATCGTGGTCACCTGCCTGCACGAAGGCTGGGCACAGGACGAGGCCGAAGCCGAGCACTTGCTGCGCGACGGCAAACTCACGCTGATGCCGGCCCAGGCGCATGCCTGCGTGACGCCGCTGGCGGCCATCGTCTCGCCGCACACGCCGCTGCTCGAAGTGCGCGATGCCGGTGGCGAAGGTGGAGCCGTGTACGCGCCGGTGTCGGCCGTGCGCGGCGCCGACACCCGCATGGGCATGCGCGACCCGGCCCTGCTGTCGCGGCTGCAGGGCCGCGACACGGTCGTCGCGCCGGCGCTGCAGCAGGCGCTGGCGGCCGGGCCGATCGCCCTGTGGCCGCTGGCGCTGGCCGGGCTGGCAGCGGGCGATGACCTGCACAGCCGCACGGCCGGCGCGAACGAGGCACTGACCAGCCTGCTGCGCACGCGCGGCGCCGGCCCGCTGGCCGACGAGATCGCGGCGACGCCGCTGTTCTTCCTCACGCTGTGGATGGCCGCATCGGCGCTGGTACTGCGTGCCGCCGAAGGCGCGGACCTGCCGAGCCTGGTCACCCGCGCCGGCGGCAACGGCGAGCAGTTCGGCATCTGCCTGGCCGCCCGCCCGCAGCACTGGGTCTGCTGCACGGCCGAGCCGCCGCGCGGGCCGATGCTGGCCCACATCCCTGCCGGCACGCACCTCAACGGGGCCGTGGGCGACAGCGCGGTGATCGACATGCTGGGCCTGGGCGGCCAGCGCCTGGCCTTTGCGACGGAGCCTCGCGAACTGGTGCTTGCCTACCTGCCGGCCTCGCTCGCCGAGGTTGACGGACTGGAGCGCCATGCCCGCGCGCTGTTGGCCGCGCCGCATCCGCTGCTGCCCGACGCCTGGCCGCTGGGCGTGGACGCGGCGCGGGTGGCGGCGTTGGGCACCGCACCGCTGGTCATGCTGGCGATGCTGGCGGAAGACGGCTGGACCGGCTTCACCGGACGCGGCGTCTACGCACCGCCGGCGGCGCTGTTCCGGGAAGCAATCGATGCGCTGCGGGGTGGGGCGGTCTGAACCGCCATGCCCGCTGCCGTGCCGCGACGCACGTGGGCGGTGCGGAGACGCCACAGGGAACGGGCCGAGTTAGTGCGTATTCGTCCTTTCTCGCGGGCTGCCCGGCCTGCGCGACTGGCATGTCGCTTGCATGAAGGCTGGGCAATCCGTTCGGTCCTTGGCATTCGATCCACAGAGGAGTCTGAGATGGCGATTAACTGGACAACACGTGCGATGTCGGCGGCGGTCGGATGCGAGATCATCGGGGCCGACCTGCGCGGGCTCGGCGCGCAGGCCGGTCTCAAGGAACAGGTGGAATCGCTGATCCACACGCACCAGGTGCTGATCTTCCGCGACCAGCAACTGAGCCCGGACGACCTGCTGGCCTTCACGCGGCTGATGGGGCAGATCGACGGCACGCACGTGCAGAGCGAATTCACCCACCCCGACTATCCCGACATCTTCATCATCTCGAACACGCAGCGCGAGGGCAAACCCTTCGGCACCAAGATGGTCGGCAACCACTGGCACACCGACTGGGCCTACAAGGCGCGGCCGGCGTCCTATACCTTTCTCTACGGGGCCGAAGTACCGGCCACGCCGCACCACACGCTGTTTGCCAGCCAGCACCGCGTCTACGACCAACTGAGCGACGACGAGAAGGCCGATCTGCGCGGGCGCAAGGCATCCTACCGTTACGAGAAAACGCACAACGCGAAGAGCTGGTACCAGCCGCTCACGCCGCAGCAGCTGGCGATGACGCCCACCGTGTCGCACCCGATGCTGCGCGTGCATCCTGGCACCGGCAAGGAGAGCCTGTTCGTCAACCGGGCCGACTGCGTGGGGGTGAGCGGCATGACCGACGAGGCCGGCGTGGCGCTGGTCGAGGCGCTGGTCGCACGCATCGTGGAGCCCGAGCACGTGTATGCCCATGCATGGAAGCCGTTCGATCTGGTGATGTGGGACAACCGCGCGCTGCTGCACAGCGCCACGCCCTTCGACATGGAGAAGGACCGTCGGCTGATCTACCGCACGACCACGCTGGGCGAGGTGCCGATCGCTTCGCCTGCGCGGGCGATGGAGGCGGCGATCGGTTGATTTCCCATCTCGAACGGAGGGCTCCATGGACAAGCTGAAGGTCTCGGCATTGATGCGGTCGAAGGCGGTGCACCATGCGGCGGGCCGCCGCAGCGTGCTGGCCCTGGGGATGGCGATGGCGCTCGGCGCATCCGCGGGGGCGCAAGCCCAGGCGGCCGCGTTTCCGTCGAAACCGCTGAAGTTCATCATCTCGTGGCCACCCGGCGGAAGCGCCGACGTGGTGGGCCGGCTGCTGGCCGAACGCCTGGGCAAGCGGCTGGGCCAGCCCGTCGTGGTGGAGAACCGGGCCGGTGCCGGCGGCAAGATCGGCACGCTGGCCGTGGTGCGTGCCGAGCCCGACGGCTACACGCTGCTGTTCGCCGCGCCCTCCGAGCTGTCGATCGCGGCCGCGACGGTGCAGACCATGCCCTACGACCCGGTGAGGGATCTGCAGCCGGTGATCCAGGTGATGGCCGGCCCCTACCTGCTGGTGGCCAACCCGGCGTTTCCGCCGAACACCATCGCCGAGATGAAGGACTACGCGAAGGCCAACCCGAACAAGGTCAATTACGCTTCGTTCGGCAACAACACGCTGAACCACCTGTATGGCGAACAGCTGAACGCGGTGACCGGCATGGACACGGTGCACGTCGCCTACAAGGGCGGCTCGCCGGCGGTGGCCGACCTGGTGGCCGGGCAGGTGCAGTACATGTTCGACAACGCAGGCTCGGTCATGCCGCTCGTCAAGACCGGCAAGCTGAAGGCCATCGCCGTGATGGCCCCGGAACGGCTGGCCATGGCGCCGAACGTGCCGACGATGGCCGAGGCCGGCATGGGCGACTTCGGCTCGGGCACCTGGCTGGGCATCCTCGCCCCTGCGAAGACGCCGAAGGCCGTGGTCGACAAGCTGCACGACGAACTGGCCGCGATCCTGAGTTCGGCCGAACTGGCCAGCGTGTTCGAGGAGCGAGGCATCCGCCCCATGGCCCACTCGTCCGGTGAATTCGGCAACCTGATCCAGAGCGAGACCGGCAAGTGGCAAAAGCTCGTCGCCAAGCTCGGCCTGAAGATGGATTGAGGGCCGGGTGACCGCGCCGCACGCTTCCTGGACGCGGGAGACCACCGCCTGCTGGCAGTCGCTCGAAGCGGGCGAGGCGTGGCGGGACCGGCTGGCCCCGCCGTACCGTTATGACTTCCCGGTGCCGCTGGGCGATGGCCGCGTGCTGGTGCTGCCGATCCGCGAGATTGCGTCCCGGCCCGGTCATGCGGTCGCGTCGCTGATCGCCAACCAGGCCTCGTTCGAGGTGGTTGCGCAGCTGGCGTCGACGATGGCCGCGCTGGCCCGGCCGCTGGCGGCCGATGTGGTGGTCGGCCTGCCGACGCTGGGCATGGTGTTTGCGCCGCCGGTGGCGCAGGCGATGGGCCATACGCGCTGGGTGCCGCTCGGCTACTCGCGCAAGTTCTGGTACGACGAGGCGCTGTCGACCACGGTGTCGTCGATCACCACGCCGGGCGCTGGCAAGGCGATCTATCTCGACCCGAACCAGTGGCCGCTGCTTTGTGGCCGGCGCGTCGTGGTGGTCGACGATGCCATCAGCAGCGGGCACACGATGGCGCGGGTCTGGGATCTGCTGGAGCGGCTGGAGGTCGAGGTTGCCGGTGTCGTGGTGGCGATGCGCCAAGGGCCGGTCTGGCGCGACACCCTGGGTGCTGCGCGTGCCGCTCTGGTGCAGGGTGCATTCGATTCGCCGCTGCTGGTGCTGCGGACCGACGGATGGTGGCCCGCACAAACGACAACGCCGGCCCTGTGACAGGCCGGCGTTGCAGGGCAGATAGGGGCTAGATGCGTCCCATCAGCACGAGGATCACGACGACCAGCACCACCAGGCCCAGGCCTCCGCTGGGGTAGTAACCCCAGGAGCGGCTGTGCGGCCAGGAGGGCAGTGCGCCGATGAGCAGCAGGATCAGCACGATCAGCAGGATGAAGGACAGGGACATGGTGCGTTTCTCTTCGTAGTTCTGGTGTCTGCATGATCGAGGGGGCGGCTCCCCTTGTCGGCCGGGAACCAGCGCGACACCCGGTCAGGGTTTTCCTACGGTGCCGGTTCGAGCTTCGTGTTTAAGCTGCGGCACGTGTCGGCATTGCAGCCGCCCACGCACCAGGAGACATCGCCCATGGCAGACCGCCGCGCCTTCATCGTTCGTTCCGCCGGCAGCGTTGCCGGTGTGCTGGCCAGCGTCGCCGCACCCTCGCTGGTGCGTGCGCAGGCCTATCCCGCCAGACCCATCCGCTACATCTGCCCCTGGCCCGCAGGCGGCTCGACCGACGCGGTGATCCGTGCGCTGGCCGACAGTGCCGGCAAGACGCTGGGCACGACCATCATCGTCGACAACAAGCCCGGTGCCGGCGGCATGCTGGGCGCCGTGGAGCTGGTGAACGCCCGGCCCGACGGCTACACCGTGTCGCAGCTGCCGCACGGCATCTTCCGCATCCCGCACATGCAGAAGGTGTCGTACGACCCGTTGAAGGACTTCACCTGGATCGCCTGCCTGACCGGCTACACCTTCGGCCTCGTGGTGCCGGCGAACTCGCCGATGAAGAGCATCAAGGACGTCGTCGACTACGCGCGCGCCAACCCTGAGAAGTTCACCTACGGGTCGACCGGCACCGGCACCAGCCCGCACCTGGCGGTGGAAGAGTTCGCGCAGCGTGCCGGCATCAAGCTGACCCACGTGCCGTTCAAGGGCAACGCCGACAACATGCAGGCGGTACTGGGCGGCCACGTGATGGGGGCCAGCGACGCCACCGGCTGGGGGCCGCATGTGGAATCGGGCAAGCTGCGGCTGCTGGCCACCTACGGCAGCAAGCGCACCAAACGCTGGCCCAACGTGCCCACGCTCGACGAGCTGGGCTACCAGACCGTGTCCGACTCGCCGTTCGGCGTGTGCGGCCCCAAGGGCATGGACCCGGCCGTCATCCGCACGCTGCACGACGCCTTCAAGAAGACGCTGGACGACCCGGCCGTGCTGGCGAGTTTCGACAAGTACGACCAGACGGTGATCTACATGAACACCGAGGCCTATACCAAGTTCGCCCGCGACAGCTTCGCGTCGGAGAAGGCAACCATCGAGCGGCTGGGGTTGGCCGGCAAGGGCTGAGTGCCTGCCGGGTACGGTCGCTTGCCCGAGGTGATGGACGATGCCGCGGCCTACGTCGCATCCGAGCAGGCGCCCGACCTGGGCTTTCCGATCGGCACACACCTGAGCACGCCGGTGCGCCTGTCGGGCGGTGCCGTCTACGGCACCCTATGCTGCTTCAGCCGCCGCGTCTGCGCAGACGCCGACATCGACCGCCTGCGGTACACGGCGAGCCTGCTGGCGGCGAAGTTGGGGTCGGGGCCGGCCTGACGAAACCGACGCGCCGCCTGGCGTCTTCCAGCGCAGTGGGCGGTTGAAGAACCATCCATACAATGTATGTATGATCAAGTTCGAATGGGACGCGCCCAAGGCGGCCGCCAATCTCAAGAAGCACCACGTCTCATTCGACGAGGCGAAGTCCGTCTTCCATGACGAATTTGCCGTTCAGTTCTTCGATGAAGAACATTCATCGGACGAAGAGCGGTTCCTGATGCTGGGCATGAGCTCCGGCGCCAAGCTGCTCATCGTCTGCCATTGCGAGCGCGAACACGGCGACGTCATCCGCATCATTTCCGCGCGCAAGGCAACCAGGCGTGAAAGCGCGTTCTATCCAGGTGGCTGACATGAAAGCTGAATACGACCTTTCCCGATTGAAGGCCCGCAAGAACCCATATGCCTCGAAGCTGAAGAAGCCGGTCACCATGCGGCTCTCCGAAGACGTGGTGGACTACTTCAAAGGCATGGCCGAAGAGTCCGGCATTCCGTACCAAAGCCTCATCAATCTGTATCTGCGAGACTGCCTTGCCAGCCATCGCAAGCTGCAGATCAAGTGGCCGCAGGCGGTCTGATCTGGCCAAGCGGTGTCAACTGCCCAGCACGTTGACCAGTGCCTGCCGGCCTTCCTCGCGCACCACCCGCAGCGCGCGCTGCAAGGCCGGCAGCAGTTCGGCGCGTTCGGTCACGCGTTCGGCGTGGCCGCCGGACGCTTCGGCATGCAGTTCGAAGCGCGGCACCGGCGCAAGCGACGACAACGGCACGCCGCCTTGTGCGTCGGACGATGCGGCGGCCGCACCCTGCGGATACAACCGCAGGCTGGCATTGGCCACGGCGGCCCAGCGCTGGTTGTTGTAGATGACGGTCAGCACCGGCAGGCCCAGCATCGCCGCCTGGTGGTGGCAGGCGGCCGGGTTCGAGAACAGGTAGGCGCCGTCGCCGACCACGCAGACCACGGTCGCGTCGGGCAATGCCTGGCGCATGCCCATCGCGGCGGGCAGGGCCCAGCCCAGGCCGCCGGACGACGGCAGTTCGAAGAACGTGCCTGGGGTCTGCAAAGGCAGATGCGAGCGCACCAGCGGGTATTCGTTGAACACCCGCAGGGCCGGGCCGCCGGTGTCGGCCAGCTCGCCAAGGCAGGCGGACAGAAACGCCTTGTTGATCGGGCCGGTGGCCCCTAGCTCGGCGGCGCAACGCGCGCGCTCAGCGCCGCGTGTGGCCTGCGCGCGTGCCTCGATGGCGCTGCGACGGGCGGCGGCGCCGCGTTCGGCGCCTGCGGCTTCGAGGGCGGATGACAGCGCGCGCAGCAAGGCTGCGGTGTCGCTGGTCAGGCTCAGGTCCGAGCGGAAGCTGCGCATCGGGTAGTTCTGGAACAGCGGGTCGCAGCCGGCATGTGCGATGAAGGCGTCGTCGCGCGGGGCGGCAGCGGTCGGGATCCAGGGCACGTCGCATTCGAGGAACAGCAGCACGTCGGCGTCGTCGAACAGCAACTCCGGCGCAAAGCCCAGATGCAGCGGATGCGCGTCGGGAAAGTTCATGTACTTGGGCCGCGACTCGGCCACGCCGATGCCGAAACGTTCGGCCAGCGCCTGCAGCGCGGGCACGGTGGCGGTGTCGATGCCGCTGGCGGTGCAGACGATCACCGGTAGACGCGCTTCCGCCAGCGCCCGGGCCAGCCGTGCCACCTGCTGCGGATCGGCGTGCGCCTGCGTCGCCGGCGGCGCGACCGCACGTGCCGCCGAGGGCTGGACGGGGCGCGCCAGCACCTCGCGCGGCAGGCTCACGTAGACCGGCCCGCGCGGCTGGGTCATCGCCACGCTGTGCGCGCGGCCGACCACCTGCTCGGCCTGCAGGCCGTCGCGCAGTTCGTAGTCCCACTTGACCAGCTCGCGCAGCATCGCCGCCTGGTCGAACATCTCCTGGCCCCAGTGGATGTCGTGGCTGCGCGCGCCGAACGCACCGTCCTCGAACAGCGGCGTGCGGCCGGCGCTGAACAGCAGCGGGATCTGCGCACGCGCGGCCGTCATCACCGCGCAGATCGCGCTGGCCGTGCCCACGCTCACATGCAGCATCACCGCCTGCGGCCGGCCGCAGGCGAGGTAGTAGCCATGCGCCATCGAGACCGCGATGTTCTCGGTCACTGCCAGCACCGCCTGCGGATAGGTGTGCCCGCTGCGGTCCTGCGCGGCGTAGGCTTCGATGAGGGGCGCGGTGTCCGTGCCGGCGCCGACGTAGAGCACGTCGATGCCGTAGCGGGCGAGGGCGGTGAGCCAGAGTTCGGCGGTGGTGCTGGGCGGTGTCGGCATGGGCGATGGGATCTGCGTGTGGCCGCGTGCTACTCGGGCTTGATGTTGGCGGCCTTGATGATGCGGCCGTACTTGTCCATGTCGCTGCGCAGCAGCGCCGAGAACTGCTCGGGCGTGGACACGAAGGGGTTGAACTCCTTGGCCAGCAGTTGCTCGCGCACGTCGGGCAGGGCCAGCACACGTGCAATCTCGGTCGCCATCTTCTGCACCACCTCTTTCGGCGTGGCGGCCGGCATGAACACGCCGAACCACATGCGCGCGTCGAAGTTGGCCAGGCCGGCCTCGGCGAAGGTCGGCACATCGGGCAGGGCGGCCAGGCGGGTCTTGCCGGTGACGGCCAGTGCCTTCACGTTGCCCGACTTGACCGCGGGCAGGTAGCTGTAGGCCGGGTCGATGGTGTAGTCGACCCGGCCGCCCATCAGGTCGGTGTTCATCTGCGCCGCGCCCTTGTACGGCACCTGCAGCATCGGGATGCGCGCCTCCTGCGCGAACAGCTCGCCCGCCACGCGGCCGATGCCTGCGGTGCCGATGGTGCCGAAGCTCATCGGGGTCGGGCGGGTGCGGGCCAGTTCGACGAACTCCTTGAAGTCACGCGCAGGCGTGGCCGGTGCCAGCACCAGCAGGAACTCGGCGCTGGCCAGCGTGGCCACGGGTTGGAGGTCCTTCAGCGTGTCGTAGGGCAGCTTGGGCATCAGCATCGCATTGATCGCCAGCGTGTTGATGGCGATCATCATCGTGTGGCCGTCGGGCGGCGACTTGGCGAGTGCGTCGGCGGCGATGACGCCGCTGGCGCCGGGCTTGTTGTCCATCACCACCGGCTGGCCCATGCTGTCGGTCAGCTTCTGGCCCACGAGGCGGGCGATGGCATCGGTCGGCCCGCCGGGCGGGAACGGCGAGATGAAGCGGATCGGCTTGCTGGGGAAGGCTGCCTGGGCGGCGGCGGCGCCACAGACGATGGCGAGCAGCCCTGCGATCAAGGGGCGGATGGCGAGATGGCGAAGGTTCATCGGGTTGCTCCAAGGGCGATGTTGAAAAGTCCTACCTGTGCGCTTTGCACACTTCCCGTCTCCTCACGCCCTCGGCGGCGGCCGATGCCGCCCAGGTGGCCAGGCTGTCGTCGTTATGTGAGTCCGGTGAAATCCCGGGCTTCGAACCCGACTGCTTCGGCAAACGCCTGCCGGACCGCTTCGGGTTGGCCTGCCTGGAAGATGTAGCTCTGGTAGCGCAGCAGCCGCTCCGGGTCGGCCAGGATCTCGGCGCGCGTGGTGCCCTGCTGCGAGCGCTGCAGGTTGATCGTGGGCAGCGGCACACGCACGTTGTGCTGTGCGTCGCGGATCAGGCCTTTCGGCTCTTGGCCATCGGCGATCCTGGCCAGTTCGTCGAAGAAACGTTTGCGCAACAGCACGATGCCGCGATCGCTGGCGCCCAGTTGTTCCTGCGTGCGGTCGGCGATCGTGCCCTGGCCGATCCAGGCGACGAAGTCCTGGTTCATCACGTGCGAGGTGATCCATTCGCCGTGCGCATCTTTCACCGGACCGACCCAGGTGGGGATGGCGCCCTGCACATAGGGCTCACGGTCCGTGGGCACACGCGTGTAGCGCCACATCACGCTCAAGGTGTGTTCGTCGTCGATCGGCACGCGCCACTCGAAGTGGTCGCCCAGATAGAAACCGTTGGGCCACAGGCAGACGCGGCCGATGGTCCAGCCGGGGTCGGCCTCGGCCTGGCCCATGCGCAGCCGCCGGTAGACGAAGCCATGTTCGAACTCGTCGAACTCCAGTTTCAGGTGCGTCGGGCCGTAGCGGGCCTCGGCGCCGTCGCGCAGCCGCGCGCCCCAGTTCTCGTGCATCCACTCGAAGTGCACCGGGTCGATCGAGTTCTCCTGGCACTGGAACCAGTTGCACGGGATCTCGGACAGCACGATCTGCACGAAGCCGTTGTCGCGCGAGAAAGGTTCCCAGTCGGGCAGCAACGGTGCCGGCTGCGGGCCGAGGTAGGCCCAGACCAGACCGCCCTGGGTGGCAACCGGGTAGGCCTTGGTGCGCACCTTGCACGCGATCGGCAGGCCACGCGCGCGCTGCACCGTGTCTTCGAACGGGCGCTCGGTGCATTGGCCGGTGGCATCGAATTGCCAGCCGTGGTAGCTGCAGCGCAGGCCGTGGGGCTCGGCGATGCCGTGGCGCATGTCGGCGCGCCGGTGCGGGCAATGCCGGTCGACCAGGCCGAAGCTGCCACTCAGGTCGCGGTACAGCACCAGGTCTTCGCCGAGCAGGCGCACCGGCTTGGTGGTCCGGTCGTCGAACTCCGACACGCCGGCGATCGGCATCCAGTAGCGCCGCAGCAGGTCGCCCATCGGGGTGTCGGGGCCGGTGCGGGTCAGGAGGCGGTTCTTTTCTTCGCTGAGCATCGATGGGGGCTGCTGTGGCTGGGAACCTGAGAGGGCTGGGCGGCGGTCAGTGGCGCCAGATGCAGAAGGCTGCGCCGGCGCCGGTACCCGCCGGTGTGCGGTAGAGCGGCTGGTAGTCGCGCCAGGCCAGCGGCGTGCCCTCCAGCGCGCCGGCCACCATGATCCAGTTGAGGATCTCGGACGAACCCGACTGCAGTGCGGCGCGCGGGATGCCGCGCAGTGTGTCGGCGTCGCCGCGTGCGATGGCGTCGAGCACGCGCAGGTCGAGTTCGGCATCGACCACGAAATGGCTGAGCCCGCCCGAGGCCACGACGGCGACACGCGCGCCGCTGGCGCTGGCTTCGATGGCGGCGCGCAGGGCCCGGCCGATGTCGTGGCAGCGCGCCGCGCTGGGCACGTTGGGAGGGAAGTAGGTGTTGAGCAGCACCGGCAGCACCGGGATCCTGCGGCCGCGGAACAGGCGCTTCACGATGAAGCCGTAGGCATGGCCGAAGCCCGCGCGGGCCGGGTCGTCGACGCGGCCGATCGCCGTCACGTCGATGCCGCGGTCGACCAGGCTCTCGATCAGCTCCCACGCCAGCGCCGGTGCGGCGGGCACGCTGTGGGCGGCGTCCATCAGGTAGCCGACGCTGACGTCGCGCAGCCATGGCGGCGTGGCTTCGCCGCTGTACTTGCCCGAATAGGTGGTCAGGTGTTCGCCGTGGAAGATCGCGAATGCGGGCTGGTTGGCGGGGCCGAACAGCTCCAGCTGGTCGTCGCCGACGATCAGCACCACATCGGGCGCGGCGGCTTCGAGCGCGTCGGCCAGCGTGTCGAGCGCCGCCTCGCAGAACTCGGCCTTGCGTTGCAGCGCTTCGGGCGTGACGACGCCGGTGTAGATCGGGCCGACCTCGGCCAGCAGTTGCGGGTAGCTGACGCGGCGGCCGTCCGACAGGTTCAGTTTCGGGTTGGCAATGTCGATCGCCGAGCGGTGGGCCCATTGGCTGCTGGCCAGTGCCAGCATCGGAGTGTGGGATGCGCCGAGCCCGAGAACGATGCTTGCCATGCGTCTGTGCCGATAGTAAGCATGCATTCTATTGGTGGCGGCGATTCCGTCAACCGCATGTTGCGCGGCCACCAATGCGGCACCGGGCCGATGCCGCGTGCGCCTGCAGCACCGGGCCGCAGGGGGCAGGTCAGAGTTTGGCCAGCCGGGCCAGCGCCGCGTGCAGGGTCTCTTCCTTCTTGGCGTAGCAGAAGCGCACCACGCGCTGGTCGAACGCGCTCTCGTAGAAAGCCGACAGCGGGATCGCTGCCACGCCGATCTCGGAGGTGAGCCACAGGCAGAACTCGGCCTCGCTCAGGTCGCTGACCGCGGAGATGTCGACGCACTGGAAGAAACTGCCTTCGCTGGGCATCAGCTTGAATTTGGTCCGCGCCAGGCCTTCGCGGAACAGGTCGCGCTTGCGCTGGTAGAACGCCGGCAGTTCGAGGTAGCGGCCGGGCTCGGCCATGTAGCGCGCCAGGCCGTGCTGCACCGGGGTGTTGACGGTGAACACGTTGAACTGGTGCACCTTGCGGAACTCGGCCGTCAGCGCGGCCGGCGCCGCCACCGTGCCGACCTTCCAGCCGGTCACGTGGTAGGTCTTGCCGAAGCTCGAGATCACGAAGGCGCGCGCCGCCAGGCCGGGGAAGCGCGATGCGCTCTCGTGCTGGCGGCCGTCGAACACCATGTGCTCGTAGACCTCGTCGCTGATCAGCAGGGTGTCGGTCGGGGCCAGCAGGTCCTGCAGCTTCAGCATGTCCTCGCGCGACCAGATGGTGGCACTGGGGTTGTGCGGCGAATTGACCAGGATGGCGCGCGTCTTCGGGTTCAGCGCGGCCGAGATCTTGTCGAAGTCGGGACGGAAGCTGCCGGGCACCAGCGGCACGCGCACCACGGTGCCGCCGGCCAGATCGATGCTGGGCACGTAGCTGTCGTAACAGGGTTCGAGCACGATCACCTCGTCGCCCGGCCGCACCACGGCGAGGATGGCGGTGATGATGGCCTGCGTGGCGCCGGCCGTCACGGTGATCTCGTCGGCGGCGCTGTAGCGGTGGCCGTGCAGCGCCTCGATCTTGCCGGCAATCGCCTGGCGCAGCGCCAGCACGCCGGGCATGGGCGGGTACTGGTTCAGGCCTTCCTTCATCGCGTCCGACACGGCGTCCACCAGCAACGGGTCGCAGTTGAAGTCGGGGAAGCCCTGGCCCAGGTTGACCGCGCCCTTTTCGACGGCCAGCGCCGACATCACGGTGAAGATGGTGGTGCCGACGGTGGGCAGCTTGGATTGCAGAAGCGGGGTGCGGGGCGCTGGGGTGGTGACGCTGGTCATGGCTTGGAGGAAGTCAGGGTTGCGGAAATCAGAGTTCGTAGTCGTTGACGTGGCCGGTCATGGCCTTGGCGACCAGGTTGCGGTCCAGCCGGTCACTGAGCAGTTCGGCGAAACGGAACACGAAGTTGCGCAGGTAGGCGCCGCGCTTGAACGCGACGCGGGCCACGTTCACGCCGAACAGCTGGCCGGCAGGGCGCCACACCAGGTCGGACTGGACATCGTCCTTCACCGCCATCTCGGCCACGATGCCCAGGCCCAGGCCGAGCCGCACATAGGTCTTGATCACGTCGGAGTCAATCGCCTCCAGCGCGATGCGCGGCGTGAGCTTGCGGTGCGCGAAGGCCTGGTCGATCTTGGTCCGGCCGGTGAACGAAGGGTGGTAGGTGATGATGGGTTCGTTGGCGATGTCTTCGAGCGTCAGCCGCTCCTTGTGCACCAGCGGGTGGTCCGGCGGCAGCACCAGCACATGCTGCCATTCGTAGCAGGGCAGCGTGACCAGCTCGGCGTAGTTCTGCAGCGACTCGGTGGCGATGCCGATCTCGGCCACCTCGTCGATCAGCATGCGCGCCACCTGGTCGGGTGCACCCTGGTGCAGGCTGACGTTGACCTTGGGGTAGGCCTCGCGCAGCTTGGCCACCGGCACCGGCAGCACGTAGCGCGCCTGCGTGTGGGTGGTGGCGATCGACAGCGTGCCGCTGTCCTCGGCGCTGAACTGCTCGCCGATGCGCTTCAGGTTGCCGACCTCACGCATGATCAGCTCGATGCTGCGCAGCACGTGCTGGCCGGGTTCGGTGATGCGCTTGAGCCGCTTGCCGTGCCGCGCGAAGATCTCGACGCCAAGCTCTTCTTCCAGCTCGATGATGGCTTTCGATACACCGGGCTGCGAGGTGTGCAGCGCCTTGGCTGCTTCGGTCAGATTCAGGTTGCGCCGGGCTGCCTCCTGGACGAAACGGAACTGGTGCAGATTCATAATGAATTCAAGCTAACAACGTGTTTCATTATGCCTTGAAGATCTATCGACGCACGGGACTGTTGCGTCAATCGTCCAGCACGATCCGCGCCATCAGCGCCAACATGGCCGGGTGCTCGCCGATCGCATCGCGCAACTCCAATTGCAGCCCCGGGTGTGCGGCGCGCAGCGATGCCACCATCTGCGGCAGGTCTTCGCGCGCGTGCCGGCCGACGCCGAGGAACATCGGCACGACGGTGATCTGCATGCTGCCCGCCGTCAGCAGTTCGGCCACCACGGTGTCGAGCGCGGGGTCGCACAGTTCGAGATAGGCGCAGCGCACCACGGCATCGGGCGCGAGCCGCTGCGCCTGCGCCGCGACGGCCTCGATCGGCTGGCGCCAGGCCGGGTCGCGCGAGCCGTGGCCGAACAGCACGACGGCCCGCAGTGCGCCAGGCGGCGTCAACGCCGCAGGACCAGCCATCCGAACGCGCCCAGCGAAATCATCGAATAGATCAACCCCGGCGAGGCCGCCGTGAGCCAGGGTTTCCAGCTCTGCAGGTTGCCGATGTAGCCGAACACGTTGTTCAGCAGAAAGAAGCTGATGCCGGCCATCACGCCGCCGAACACGTAGCCCGCAATGCCCTTGGAGCGGAAGTGCAGGTAGGCGAAGGGCAGGGCCAGCACCACCATCACGACGCAGCTGAGCGGGTAGAACACCTTGCGCCAGAACTCGATCTCGAAGCGCTGGGCCGACTGTCCGTTCGCGTTCAGGTGCTGGATGTACTGGAACAGGTCGATCGTGCGCATGCGGTCGGGCCGCAGCAGCGCGGTGGACACCATCTCGGCGCTGATCTCGGTCGGCCAGTGCAGGCTGTCGAGGGTCTTGCGCTCGACCCTGGCCTTGTCGGCATCCGTGCCGGTGAACTCGGTGCGCTGCACGTTCTGCAGCTGCCAGCCACCGGTGGTGTCGAAGCGCGCACGGCTGGCCTGCGTCATCGACAGCAGGCTGTTGGCGCCGTTGAATTCGAAGATGCGGATGCCCTGCATCTGGCCGTCCGGCGACAGCGCGGCGACATTGGTCGCATACGACCGGTCGCCCTGGCGTTCCTTCAGCCAGGCACCGGTCTGCCCGATCGTGATGCGGCCCTGGTAGCGCGCCTTCAGCAGTTGCGCCGTCCGGTCGGTCAGCGGCGCCAGATAGTCGCCGGCGGCAAAGGTCAGCAGCACGAAGCCCAGGCCGAACACGAGCAGGGTGCGCAGCGCGCGCCAGGGCCCGAGGCCGCTGGTGCGCAGGATCGTGTACTCGGAGCTCTGCGCCAGCCGGGCCATCACGTAGATGGTGCCGATCAGCAGCGTGATCGGCAGCAGCTCGTACAGGTGGTTGGGCACCAGCAGCGTGACGTAGGCAAGCGAATGCGTCAGCAGATAGCCCTCGGCACCGATCTTGCCGACGTTGGGCAGGTCGTCGACGAAGTCGAAGAAGAAGAACAGCGCCAGAAAGCCGAGCGTGACGAACGCCACGGCGACGATCATCTCCTTGTAGAGCAGTTGCCGGATGGTCTTCATGGGGAGGCGGTCTCGGGTTGGCCGGACGTCGCCTGCCTGCGCCGCAGCCAGGAGCGCACGGTCCAGTTGTGGTGCCGCCTGGCGAGCCACAGCATCGCGATGGCGAACACGCCGCCGTGCAGCATCAGCAGGTAGCGCCAGAACGGCACGGCACCTCTGCCGATCCAGCTTTGCCCGAGGTTGATCAGGTTGAAATAGACGACGAACGCGAACAGCGCCAGCACCAGGTTGCCGCTGCGCGCAGAACGCGGATTGCCGGTCGACAGCGCCAATGCCACCACGACGAAATTGAGGGCGGCCAGGCCCAGCCCGAGGCGCCAGGCGAGTTCACCCATGTGCGGACGGGTCGGCTCGCGCAGCAGCTCCAGCGTCGACCTGGTCTTCACCGAGGTGGAATCCTGCGGGGCGAGTTCGCTCTGGCCCACGCGCGTGCCGTATTCCCGGAACTCGCTGACCTTCAGGTCGCCATGGCCGATCGTGGATTCGAGTCGCTGCCCGTTGCTCAGCGTCACGAAGCGGTCGGTGCCGCGGGTCTCGACGGTGGCGCTGCGGGACGAGGTGACCGATTCCTTGCCGTGCTCGGTGGCCGAGATGAAGACGTTGTTGCCGCTGCGGTTGTCGGGCGAACTCTTGTCGATGAAGAACACCCGGTTGCCGTTGGCTGACTCCTGGAACTGGCCGGGCGTGATGCGCTCGATGTCGCCGCGCCGTTCGTAGCGGCCGCGCAGTTCCTGGATCTGCGTGTTGGCCCAGGGCCAGACCAGCAGCGCCAGCGCCGCGATGACCAGCAGCACTGGCCAGGCAAAGCGCAGCAGCGGCACGATCAGCTGCACCAGGCCACGTCCGGCTGCGAACCAGATCACCATCTCGCTGTCGCGGTACATGCGCGACAGCGTGGCCACCGAGGCGACGAACAGGCTCAGCGTGAGGATGGTCGGCAGCTGACCGAGGATGGTGTAGCCCAGCACGAGCATCACGTCGGATGGGTTGACGCTGCCGCGCGACGCCAGGCCCAGCGTGCGGATCAGCATCATCGTCATCACGATGGTCAGCAGCGCGACCAGCGTCGCCCCGAAACTGCGCGCCAGCTCTTTGCGAATGGAAGAATGGAATAACATCGTCGCCGAGCAAAGGCTGAATTATGAACTTCGAACTCAAGTCCCTCGATGCGGCCGGTTGCGCCGCGGAGAAGTGCGACGCGCTGCTGGTGCTGGTACCGGAAGCGTTCCAGGCGGGCCCCGATCCGCTGTCCGGCTGGATCGCGCAGGCGCGCAAGGCCGGGGACCTGGACGGCAAGGCCGGCAAGCTGCTGGCGATGTACAAACCCGCGGGCCTGGCCTGCACCCGCGCCGTGCTGTGCGGGGCCGGCGACGGCTCGGCCCGGCAGATGCGCCAGGCGGTGCTGGCCGGCGTGGGCTCGCTGCGCGTGGCGAGCGTCAAGCGGCTGCTGGTGTTCTGCGCGGGCGAATGGTCCGAAGCGGCGCTGCAGGCGGTGGTGGTGGCCCTGGCCGATGCGACCTATGTCTACACCACGTCCAAACCCAAGGCCGAGGCACGTTATCTGTCGGCCGTGGTCGTGGCGGTGGCCGATAGCGCGGCGATGAAACCCGCCTTCGCGCAGGCGACCGGCACCGTGGCCGGCATCGAGCTCGCGAAGGAATGGGCCAACCGCCCGGCCAACTACGCCACGCCCACGCTGCTGGGCGGCGCTGCCAAGGCGCTGGCCAAGCTGCCCAAAATCAAGTGCGAGGTGCTGGGGCCGAAGGAAGTCGCCAAGCTCGGCATGGGCGCCTTCATGGCGGTGGCGCAGGGCTCGCAGGAGCCGCTGCGCTTCATCGTGCTGCGCTACGAAGGTGCGGCACGTGGCGTTGCGCCGACGGTGCTGGTCGGCAAGGGCATCACCTTCGACACCGGCGGCATCTCGATCAAGCCGGCCGGCGAGATGGACGAGATGAAGTTCGACATGTGTGGCGCGGCCAGCGTGCTGGGCGTGTTCCGCGCGCTGGCCGACATCCGGCCCGCGATCAACGTGGTCGGCTTGATCCCGAGCTGCGAGAACATGCCCGACGGCCGTGCCGTCAAGCCGGGCGACGTGGTCACCAGCATGAGCGGGCAGACCATCGAGATCCTGAACACCGACGCCGAAGGGCGGCTGATCCTGTGCGACGCGCTGACCTATGCCGAGCGCTTCAAGGCCAGCGCCGTGATCGACATCGCCACGCTGACCGGCGCCTGCGTGGTGGCGCTGGGTGGCGTGCGCAGCGGCCTGTTCGCCAACGACGAGTCGCTGGCGTCGGCGCTGCTGGCAGCGGGCGACACCGCTCTCGACCCCTGCTGGCGCCTGCCGCTGGACGACGAGTACGCCGAAGGCCTGAAGACCAATTTTGCCGACGTGGCCAATGTGGCCGGCCGTGCCGGCGGCGCGGTGACGGCGGCCAAGTTCCTGCAGCGCTTCGTCGGGCAAAAGCCCTGGGCGCATCTCGACATCGCTGGGACCGCCTGGAAGGGCGGGGCGGCCAAGGGCGCAACTGGCCGGCCGGTCGGCCTGTTGCTGGCCTATCTGCTCGCGCAAGTGGCTGCTGCCGAGGCGGCTCCTGTGGCCGCGGTGGCGGTGAAGAAGCCCGCGCGCAAGTCTCGCTCTGCCGTCTGAGGGCGTTCCCGGTCTGCGCGCAACGCTACACAGGTGATGTGCGTCCACTCCAGGCGATGAGACGATGACCGAGATCACCTTCCATTTCAATGCGCCGGACAAGCTGGCCTACGCCTGCCGTCTGCTGCGCAAGGCGACGGCCCGGCAGGCGCGGGTCGTCGTGACCGGGCCGCTCGATCTGCTGCGCAGCCTGGACCAGGCCTTGTGGACCTTCTCGGCGCTCGACTTCGTGCCGCATTGCATGGCCGATGGCCCGCAGGCGGTGGTGGCAGCCTCGCCGGTGGTGTTGGCGGCGTCGGTGCTGAACAGCCCGCACCAGCAGGTGCTGGTCAATCTGGGCGATACCGTTCCCGACGGCTTCGAACGGTTCGAGCGCATGATCGAGGTGGTCTCTGGTGACGCCGACGACCGTGGCCAGGCCCGGCAACGCTGGAAGCATTACGCGTCCAGAGGTTACGCGATCCAGCGCCAGGACCTGGAGTTGAAGGAGAGTGCCTGACCGTGTCCGATGCCCCCCGCGTGCCGCCGCGCTTCGTGCCGACCTTGACCGAGGTGGTCGATCCGGTGCGGGCGGCTGCGCCCGTGGCACATGCAGGGTTGCCTCAGTCGCTGCCTCCTGCGTACGAGGTGCCGCCATCGCGCGCAACGCTGGACAGCGCGGCGATGGAGCAGCTCGAAGACCAGATCCTGCACCGGGTGATGCAGCGTGTGGACCTGTCGCTGGAGCGACGCCTGCGCGAGGCGGTGGCGACGATGGTGCTGCAACACACGCAGCATCTGGTGCCGCGACTGCGGGAAGAGATCGAATTCGTGGTCCGTCAGGCGGTAGCCGAAGCGGTCGCGGACGAGCTGGCGGTGCGTCCCCCTTCCTGACGATGGAAGGCCGCCACCGCCGGCATTTTTGTGGCGCAGGAGGCACATCCCGCCATTTGACGCTGGCCCGGGTTATAAACCGGTACCTTAATTTTTCTCGTTCTGGAGGTTTTCTATGCAGTTGAAATGGACAGCGGTCGCTCTGGCCGCACTGGTGGTGGTGGGTTGTGGCAAGAAGGAAGAAGCTCCTGCGCCGGCACCGGCTCCTGCAGCTGCTCCGGCCGCGGCGCCTGCCGCCGAGTCGCTGGTCGTGAAGATCGGCCACGTGGCCCCGACCAGCGGCGCCATCGCCCACCTGGGCAAGGACAACGAACTCGGCGCCCGTATGGCCATCGACGAACTCAATGCCGCCGGCATCAAGATCGGCGACAAGGTTGCGAAGTTTGAACTGCTGGCTGAAGACGATGGTGCCGATCCCAAGCAGGGCACGGCCGTGGCGCAGAAGCTGGTCGACAGCAAGGTCAATGGCGTCATCGGCCACTTGAACTCGGGCACGACGATTCCCGCCTCCAAGCTCTACAGCGACGCCGGCATTCCGCAGATCTCGCCTTCCGCCACCAACCCCAAGTACACCCGCCAAGGCTTCAAGACCGCGTTCCGCGTGGTGGCCGATGACGTGCACCTGGGCGGCACGCTGGGCAAGTACGCGATCGAGACGCTGAAGGGCAAGTCCATCGTCGTGATCGACGACCGCACGGCCTACGGCCAAGGCGTGGCAGAAGAGTTCGAGAAGGCCGTGAAGGCCGCTGGCGGCGCCGTCAAGGGCCACGAGTTCACGACCGACAAGTCGACCGACTTCAACGCGATCCTGACCAAGCTCAAGGGCTCCAAGCCCGACGTGCTGTTCTACGGCGGCATGGACGCCGTGGCCGGCCCGATGATCAAGCAGGCCAAGCAACTCGGCATGACGGTCAAGTTCATGGGCGGCGACGGCATCTGCACCGGCGAGCTGCCCAAGCTGTCGGGCGACGGCATGGCCGACGACCAGGTCGTGTGTGCCGAAGCCGGCGGTGTCGACGGTGACCTGAAGGCGGGTCTGGAAGACTTCAAGACCAAGTTCAAGACCAAGAACAACGTCGACGTGCAGATCTACGCACCCTACGTCTACGACGCCGTCAAGGTGATGGCCGCTGCGATGGAAAAGGCCGGTTCGTCCGACCCCGTGAAGTACCTGCCCGAACTCGCCAAGATCGAATACAAGGGCGTGACCGGCAACATCGCCTTCGACGAAAAGGGCGACATCAAGAACGGCGCGCTGACGCTCTACACCTACAAGGGTGGCAAGCGCGAACAGATCGCCGTGGTGCGCTGAGCGGAACTGCTCTGCTGAAAAAAGGCCCTTCGGGGCCTTTTTTTTGGGGTGTTGGACGGCGGTTCAGGCGGGCAGCGGCTGGAGTCGCTGGCCGGAAGCAGAGTCGAAGAGATGGACATGGGTTGCATCGGGCACGATGCCCACCGCATCACCAGCACGCAGCGGCGTACGTTCGCGCACCACGCAGACCAGCTTGTGCGGCCCTGCCGTCGCGACCACATGCGTCTCGGGCCCGGTCGGCTCCACCGTCAGCACCTGTGCCGCAACGCCTCCCGTGCGCAGCAACAGGTGCTCTGGCCGCACGCCATAGCGGACGGCGCGGCCGTGCCAGTCACGGGGCACGGCGGGCAGCGGAAAGGCCTGGTTCGCGTCGGTCAGGAACATCGGAGCGGCGCCCTCGAACGCGATCCGTCCCGGCAGCACGTTCATCGCCGGCGAGCCGATGAAGCCTGCGACGAACAGGTTGGCCGGGCGGTCATACAGGTCCATCGGCGCGCCGATCTGCTCGACCACACCGTCGCGCATGACGACGATCTTGTCGGCCATGGTCATCGCTTCGATCTGGTCGTGCGTCACATAGACCATCGTCGTGCTCAGCCGCCGGTGCAGCGCGCGGATTTCGGTGCGCATCTGCACGCGCAACTGCGCGTCGAGGTTGGACAGCGGCTCGTCGAACAGGAACACCTTGGGGTCGCGCACGATGGCACGGCCCATCGCGACGCGCTGGCGCTGGCCGCCCGACAACTGGCGCGGCGTGCGCTGCATCAGCGGCTCGAGCCCGAGGATGGCAGCGGCATGGGCCAGCCTGCGCGCGATCTCATTCTTGTTCTCGCCACGCATCTTCATCGAGAACGCCATGTTGTCGGCCACCGTCATGTGTGGGTACAGCGCGTAGTTCTGGAACACCATCGCGATGTCGCGGTCCTTGGCCGGCAGGTGGTTCACCACGCGCTCGCCGATGTGGATCTCGCCCGACGTGATCGGTTCGAGCCCGGCGATCATGCGCAGCAACGTCGACTTGCCGCAGCCGGACGGGCCGACCAGCACGACGAACTCGCCATCGGCCACGTCGACATCAATGTTCTTGATGACCGTGACCTCGCCGTAGCGCTTGTGCAGGCCGGCGATCCGGATCGAAGCCATGTCTCAGACCCCCCCGGCGTGGCGCCAGGCGGCGAAAGCCTGGCGCGTTTCGTCCGACGGCGGGTACAGACCGAAGGTCGAGGCCCCCTCGCGCACGCGCATGCCGACGTAGTCCTCGAACACGGTCATCTCGACGGCCTCGGCCGTGACCTCGTCGACCAGCGCGCGCGGGATCACGATCACGCCTTCGAGGTCGCCGACGATCACATCGCCCGGGTAGACGCCGACGCCGCCGCAGCCGATCGGCAGATCGATGTCGGCCGCATGGTGCCGCGTCAGGTTGGTCGGCGCCGAGGGCCGCTGGCAGTAGACGGCGAAGTCGAGTTCGCGCAGCTCGGGGCAGTCGCGAAACCCGCCGTCGGTCACCACGCCGGCCGCGCCGCGCTGCATCATGCGGGTGATGAGGATGCCCCCTGCCGACGCCGCGCCAGCGTCGCCACGGCTGTCGATCACGAGTACGTGGCCTGGCGGGATGGTCTCGACCACCTTGCGCTGGGCGTTCTCGCGGTCGGCGAACACGCCCAGGTGATCGACGTCTTCGCGCGAAGGGATGTAGCGCAGCGTGGTCGCTTCGCCCACCATGCGCGGCGAAGCCGGGTTCAGCGGCAGCACGCCCTGGATCACGGTGTTGCGAAACCCGCGCTTGAAAAGGGCGGTGGACAGGGTGGCGATGCTGACGCCGCTCAGCTGCTGGCGAAGCTCGTCGGTGAGGACGCTGGTGTTCATGGTGGCGAAGAAGAAGGAGATGGAATCGGAGCGGCAAAGGCGGCGCGGTTGCGTGCGCGCAGGGCCAGAAGTTCGGGGTTGGCCTGCAGTTGGTCCAGCACGGCCTGGTCGGCGGCGGACATTTGGCGCAGCGATGCCGCCTCCACACTGCTGCACAACTGGTCGGGCGTGGCCGCGCCGAGGATCAGCGCGTCGACGCCGGGCTGGGCGGCCGTCCACTGCATCGCCACCCGGGCGACCGTGGTGGCGTCGGCGATGCCGGCACGTGCGGCGATGCGGAACAGCTCACCCTTGATGAAGACTTCGCGCACCACCACGCGCACGCCCAGGGCCTGGGCCTGCGGGATCAGCAGGGTGGCGGCCGCGTCGTCGGCCAGGTTGAAGTTGAGATTGAGCGTGTCGAACACGCCTTCGTGCAGCAGCGCCAGGTAGGTGGCGGCGCCCGAGAACGTGTCGGCCGCGGCGGCCCGGATCAGGCCCTCGCTCTTCAGCGAACGGACGATGGCCGCCAGCTTCGGTGCGAACGCCGGGTCGGCGGCAATCGCGTCGGCGAGGATGCCGAGGTTCAGGATGTCCAGGCGCTCGCGCTGCAGCAGGGCCAGGATGCGCAGGACCTCCTGGCGCAGCCGGCCGGGCTGCACCATGCTGCGGTTGGCCGGGTCGTAGCCGTAGACCATGCCCTCGGGCCGGGTCTGCACCACCACCGGCGCGGCCACAGCCGCCTCGCGCAGGTTGCGGTCCAGGGCCTCTTTCTCCGAATCCATCGTCACGTCGAAGGCGGTGATGCCCAGCCGCAGCGCCTCGGCCAGCACCGCACGGCGCGGCGGCCCGCCGAAACCGGGAAAGATGTGGCCGGGCGTCACGGCCTTCTGCAGGTCTTCGTTGAAGGCGCGAGAACGGCCGTCCGCCAGATATTCGTGGCCGCCGAGCATGAACCTTGGCAGCGCCAGCGCGCCGCTGGCCAGCATCACATGGGGCATGGCCATCGTCATCCCTTCACCGCCGAGCCGGCCGAACTCGCCACCAGGTAGCGCTGCAGGAAGATGTAGGCCGCCGCGGGAATCGCACAGCCGATCACGGTGGCCGCCATAATGTCGGACCACAGCACGCGAAACTGCCCCACCAGGTTGGTGATGCCCAGCGTCATCGTCTGCTTGGCGGGCTCGCTGATCAGGCACAGCGCCCACAGCAGATCGCCCCAGGCCAGCAGGAAAGCGAAGATCATCGTCGCGACAAGCCCCGGCAGGATGTTGGGCAGGATGCAGTAGCGCAGGCATTGCAGGTACGAGGCCCCGTCGATCTCGGCCGCTTGGTCGATCTCGATCGGCACACTGTCGATGTAGCCCTTGAGCATCCACACGGTGAAGGGCAGGGTCAGCGTGGTCTGCGCCAGGATCAGCCCCAGGTGTGTGTTGTAGAGCCCGGCCATCGAGACCATCTTGAAGTACGGTCCGACCAGCAGCACGCCCGGGATCACCTGGCTGGCCAGCAGCAGCACCATCAGGGCTTCGCGTCCGCGGAAGCGGAACCGCGAGAAACCGTAGGCCGCGAACACGCCGACCGAGGCCGACAGCAGGGCGGTGGCGGCAGACACCTGCAGGCTGTTGAGGAAGTAGCGCACCATGCCCTCCTGGCCCCAGATGCGGGCGTAGGCGTCGGTCGTGAACGACTTGGGCAGCAGCGTGGCGGGGAACAGCGTCACCTCCATGTCGCTCTTGAAGGACGACGACACCATCCAGAAGAAGGGCAGCAGGTTGTAGGCGGCCATGGCCAGCAAGGCCACGTAGATGCCAAGCCAGCGGTGCAACCTGCGATCGCTGTGTTGCATCAGGTGTCCTCCTTGAGCGTCAGACGCACGTAGGGCACGGCCAGCACCATCAGGATGGCGGCCAGCACCACGGCGATCGAGGAGGCATAGGCGGTGTCGAAGAACTGGAAGTAGTTCTTGTAGACCTGCAGCGACAGGTTCTGCGTGGCCGTGCCCGGGCCGCCGCCGGTCATGCCGTAGACCATGCCGAACAGCCGGCATTCCCAGATCGCGTCGAGCACCATAGCGAGGAAGATCATCGGCCGCAGGTTGGGCAGCGTGATGTACAGGAACGTCTTCCAGCCGCCCACGCCGTCGATCTGCGCGGCCTCGTACTGGTCCCGGGGTATCGCCTGCAGGCCGGCGAGCAGGATCAGCATCACGTAGGGGTAGCCGCGCCAGGTCTCGGCGAAGATCACGGTGAACAGCGACAGGCCGGGGCTGCCGAGCCAGTCGACCGGCTCGAAGCCGCCAAGGGCCAGCAACGCCGAATTCACACCGCCGGCCAGCGTGTCGAAGATGAAGCGGAAGATCAGGCCGCCGATCACGTCGGGCATGGTCCACGGCAGGATCGCCACCACGCGGAACAGCCAGCGCGCCGGCACATCGAGGTTCAGCAACAGCGCCACGCCCAGGCCCAGCGCCAGGTGCATGCCGACCACGGACACGACGAAGATCGCCGTGTTCGCGAGCGTTCCATGGAACTCGGGGTCGGTCCACAGGCGCCGGTACGCGCCGATGCCCCAGCCCGCCTGCGTGCCGGCGCCGAAGCTCTGAGCGATGGAGGCGACCGCCGGAAACCCGAGGATCACGACCAGCAGCACGATGGCAGGGGCGACGAAGGCGTAGCCGGCGCTGCGCTCGCTGGTCATCGGCAAGGCCTCCACTCAGGTCTGCATGTGCGGCGGACCGATCTCATTGCTTCAGGATCTGCTCGACCTGGGCGTGCGCATCGGCCAAAGCCTGGGCGCGCGGCTTGGAGCCGGCCACGGCGGCCTGCAGGTTCTGCCGGTAGGCCTCGAGGATCTGCGGCCACTTCGGCGTCTGCGGCAGGAAGGCGCCGCGCGCGATCTCGGCGGCCACGATGCGTGCGGAGTCGCTCTTGGCGATCTTGTCATAGCCTTCGTTGACGCTCTTGCGCGAGGACAGCATGTTGTTGTCGTCGAACCATCTCTTCATCGCGTTCGCGTCGGTCAGATACTTGGCCAGCAGCCACGATTCGTTGGGGTACTTGCTGTTCTTGTTGACGAACACCGATTTCTGGAACAGCGTGGTGCGCACGGTCTTGCTGCTGCCGGCGGGCTGCGGCATGGGTGCCATGGCCAGCGTGTTCCAGCCATCCAGATCGGGATTCATCGCACTGACCTCGGGGTAGCTCCAGGTCGTGCCGATCTTCATGGCGATGCTGCGGTTGGCCAGCAGGCGCCGGGCGCCGTTGGCGTCCATCTGCGTCACCCCGGGCGGAACCGACTTGTCAACCAGAATCAGGTCCAGGATGTAGTTGAACGCGGCTGCGGATTCGGCTGTGTTGAGCGCCGAGTTCTTGCCGTCCGGCGTCAGGAAGTCGGCGCCGAAGCCGCGCACGATCGAAGACACCCGAAGATCGAAGCCGGCGGGCGCCAGCACGACGGTGAAGCCCCAGCGGTCGATGGCCGAGCCGCCAGTGGACGAGCGTGTCAGCTTCTTCGCGTCGGCGCGGAACTCTTCCCAGGTCTTGGGCGGTGCGGCAATGCCGGCCTCGGCGAACAGCTTCTTGTTGTAGACCAGGGTCATTGCGACGGTGTTCATCGGAATGCCGTAGGTCTTGCTGTCGACAGTGACCGGCACCAGCGAGTTCGGATAGAAGTCGGCGAGGAAGTTGGGCTCCTTCTGGATGTAGGGCGTGAGGTCGCGCACCCAGCCTTCGGCGATGTACTGGCGCACCGGGTTGGCATCGAGCGCGAACACGTCGGGGCCTTCGCCGGCGCGGATGGCGGTGGTGTATTTCACATCGCGCTGGCCGAGAGCCACCGGTTCGCGCTTGACCTTGATCGTCGGGTTGGCCTTCTCGAAACTGTCGATCACGCTGTTCAGCGACTTGCCCCAGACGTCCTGGGCGAGTTGCCAATCGGAGTACGTGATGGTGACCTGGGCGTGGCCAGAGCCCGCCGCCACGACAAGGCTGGCCGCGATCGACAGGACGCGAAAACTTCTGTGCACTCTCATGTTTGTCTCCTGCTGTTGTTGGGGTGAGCGCTACAAGACAATGCAAACGCCCAACTGGGATACTAGTATACTTATGCGACTGACCGAGGCCATGCGGGTAATCCATAGGCATGGCTTCCAGGCAGATTTGCGACGCATTGCGCTGGTCGCGCTGCACATCGGTTTGCCCCTAGACTGGAGCCCGAACCGCAGCGCATGGCGCGCTGGCGACTCGATCGATGAAATCAGCCACAACCCTTGCCCCTCGTACCCGGCGCGCCGCTTCGCAGGCGCAGGCTTCGTCCGCACCACCCGCAGGCCGGATGCCGGCGCTGGCCCCGTTGCGACTGGAAGGGCGCGGCGGTACCAGTCACCAGGTCTACGACCTGATCCGCGGCGCCATCGTCAACATGACCTTGCCGCCCGGGCTCGCGATGTCGGAAGTGGAAATCGCCAACAAGCTGCAGGTGAGCCGCACGCCGGTGCGCGAATCGTTTCGCCGCCTGGCGGCGGAAGGCCTGCTGAAGGTGGTGCCCCAGGTCGGCACGGTCGTCACGAAGATGAGCCGAGGTGACCTGATGGACGCGTTGTTCATCCGCGAGGCCATTGAGTGCGGTGCGGCGCAGCGGGCGGTGCAGGCGCCGCTGAAGGAGCGCAAGGCGCTGCAGAATCTGGTGACGCGGCAGTACGCGGCCGTCGTGCGTGGCGATGTCGAGGAAGGCCTGCGCAAGGACGAGGATCTGCATCGCAGCCTGATCGTGCTGTCCGGTCATCCGGGCGCGTGGGAGCCGGTACGTCAGGCCCGCGCCCACATGGAGCGTGTGCGGCGCGTCGCCATCCCCGAACTGCAAAGCAATCTGAAGGCGGCGCAACAGCACCAGCGCATTGCGGCCGCCCTGGTGGCGGGCGACACCGCATCGCTGGTCGCTGAGCTGCAAGGGCACATCCGCCTGATCGAAGGTTTCATCGATGGCATCGCCCAGCGTTATCCGCAGTACTTCGAAGACTGACGGCATCGACGCCGCCCGGCCGGCGCCCAGGCGCAGGCTGCTGCGTGCATGCCGCAGAGCGGCGAGCCATTGGACCGTGGCGCTCGTGTCGGTCGGCGGGCTGGCGGCGTGTGCATCGCCTGGCACCCCCATGAAGGGCATGACCGAAGCCGCCTCGGCCGAGTTCGCACGTGATGTATCGCGGTGCAAGGCCTACGCGGCCACCGTCGACACGGTGGAGCAGGTGGCGGACCGGGTGGTCGGTGCCGCCATCCTGGCCGGCACCCTGGCGTTTGCGCTGGGCGGCAGCCGGGTGGAGGTGAACCGCGTCACGGCCGCCGGCGCGTTATTCGGTGCGGTCAGCGCAAGCCTGGAGGTCGATGCTAGGGAGCGGCGCCTCTTTGCGGACTGCATGGTCGGGCGAGGCCATCGCACCAGCCCGACCGCCGATGCCGTGAGGCCGGGCATTCCGTCACCTGCCACTGAAACCACGACCCTTGCAGTCGCCAGCGATCTCGCGCCGCCCGAGCAAACCGGCGCGAGCCAATACCAGGCCTTCCAGTTTGCGCGGCAGAGTGGATGCCATGCGCTGCCTGTCGTGCACCTGTCGCAACTGGAACCGGGCCTGGAACGTTATACCGTCACCTGCCAGGATGGCAGCACGCAACGCCTGCAATGCACCTATGGCCACTGCACCCAGACCCGCTGAGCCTCACGACCGGGTGACCCGCCGCCAATGGATGGTGCGAGGCCTGGGTATCGCCGTCCCCGCGGTGATCGCGGGCGGCGCGGCGTTGCGCCTGGCACCGGCCTATGCCCAACCGAAGTTCGCCGTGTCCGCGGCCGTGGTGCAGGCAGCCGTTGCACAGAAGTTTCCGCTGCAGTTTCCGGTGCCGGGCTTGTTCGAGCTCGAGGTGCAGACACCCGTGCTGCGTTGGTTGGCGGAGCAGAACCGCATCGGAGCCGAGGCGGCGATCGTCGTCGGCGGCGAGGTGCTGCGCCGCCGCCACATCGGCACACTCGACATGGGTTTTGCGTTGCGCTACGAAGGCCGTGACCGCACGATCCGCGCCCACGCGATCCGCATCAACGCGCTGCGGTTTCCCAGCCTGCGGACCGAGGTGACGGACCTGCTGGACCAGTACGTTCCGGCGCTGCTGGCGCAGTCGCTGCTCGAGATCGTGGTCTACCAGCTCAAGCCTGCGGACCTGGTTTTGCCCGATGGGCTGGGCCTGCGGCCCGATACGATCCGGATCACGGCCGACGGGCTGGTGGTCGAGTTCGTACCGAAGCAGCCGTAGCGCCGGCCTGCCGGTGCCACTGCAGAATACGGGCATGGCCCCACCGTCGTCCGCACCTCCTTCTCCCGCGCCGAATGCGCACGCACTGCAGCTGCGCCTGAACCAGGCCATCGGC
The DNA here is from genome assembly GCA_965279475.1 of Pseudorhodoferax sp. Classification (GTDB taxonomy): domain Bacteria; phylum Pseudomonadota; class Gammaproteobacteria; order Burkholderiales; family Burkholderiaceae_C; genus Pseudorhodoferax. Next base: position 2,192,983 of record CBDIIA010000003.1, on the reverse strand, counting down.
CTGCACCAGCGGGGCCAGCTGGGCCCGGCCGAAGCCCTCTACCGCGAGATCCTGACACTGCAGCCGGGCAACTTCGTCGCCTGGCAGCTGCTGGGCGTGGTCGCGGCGCAGGCCGGGCATCCGGACCACGCGCTGCAGCTCATCGGCCGCGCCATCGCCCTGAAGCCGGACTACGCCGAGGCACACAACAACCTTGGCATGGCCCTGCAGGTGCTGCGCCGTTATGCCGAGGCGGTCGACAGCCACGACCGTGCCATCGCCCTCCAGCCAGACTTCGTCGACGCGCTCAACAACCGCGGCGTGGCGCTCGGAGAGCTTGGCCAGCATGCCCTGGCGGTGGCCGCCTACGACAAGGCGCTGGCCCTGCAGCCCAGCTATGCCGACGCCTGGTCGAACCGCGGTGCGGCGCTGCGCCAGCTCGGGCACAACGAAGAGGCGGCGCGCGACTTTGCCCAGGCGCAGAAGCTGCGCCCCGGCTTCAAGTACGCGCTGGGCCACCAGCTGTTTGCCCAGGCCGCCACCTGCGACTGGACCGACTTCGATGCCCATGTGGAGGCCCTGAACACCGCCGTGCGGCAGGGCGGCCTGGGTACGCTCGCGGCCGAGCCGCTGGTGTTCGCGGTGTTCTCGCAAAGTGCACAGGACCAGTTGGCCAACGCGCGTGCCTTTGCGGCCGACAAGTACCCACCGGCACCTCGGCCGTTGTGGACCGGCGAACGCTACACGCACGACCGGATCCGCGTGGCCTACCTGTCCGCCGACTTCCACGACCATGCCACCACCTACCTGATGGCCGAGTTCTTCGAGCGGCATGATGCCAGCCGCTTCGAGACCATCGCCATCTCGTTCGGGCCGGACCTCAACGACCGCATGCGCCAGCGGCTGCAGGCCGCGTTCGGCCGCTTCATCGATGTGCGTGCCCAGACGGATCTGCAGGTGGCGCAGTTGCTGCGGTCCATGGAGGTGGACATCGCGGTCGACCTCAAGGGCTTCACGCAGGGCTGCCGCACCGGCATCCTGGCGCACCGGCCGGCGCCGGTCCAGGTGAACTACCTGGGTTACCCCGGCAGCATGGGGGTGGACTACATCGATCACATCATCGGCGACGCGACGGTGATTCCGCCGGGCGACGAGGTGTTCTATAGCGAGCAGGTCGCGCGCCTGCCCGGCAGCTACCAGGTGAACGATGCGCACCGCGCCATCGCCGAGGCCACGCCCACACGTGCCGCCGTCGGCTTGCCCGACAGCGGCTTCGTGTTCTGCTGCTTCAACAACAACTACAAGATCACGCCCGCGGTGTTCGACATCTGGATGCGCCTGCTGCAGCAGGTGCCCGGCAGCGTGCTGTGGCTGCTCGAAGACAGCCCCGCCGTCGCCCGCAACCTGCGGCGGCAGGCGCAATTGCGGGACGTGGCGCCCGGGCGGCTGGTGTTTGCCCCGCGCATGCCACAACCCGAACACCTGGCCCGCCACCGGCTGGCCGACCTGTTCCTCGACACTCTGGTCTGCAACGCGCACACCACGGCCAGCGACGCGTTGTGGGCGGGGCTGCCGGTGCTGACCTGTGCGGGCCGCACGTTTGCGTCGCGTGTCGCGGCCAGCCTGCTGCGGGCGGCCGACCTGCCCGAGCTGGTGACCGACACCACGCAGGCGTACGAGGCGCTGGCCCTTCAGCTGGCCACCGACCCGGCGATGCTGGCGGAATTGCGGGCGCGGCTGGCGCGCAACCGGGGGACCTGTGCGCTGTTCGATACGGCGCTGTTCACGCGCCAGATGGAGCGCGCTTACGAGGACATGCTGCGGGCCAGAGTGCCATAAAAAAACGGCCCGTAAGGGCCGTTTTTGCTGGGTCTCTGGCGGAGCAGGCGGGATTCGAACCCGCGGAGGGCTATTAACCCTCACACGCTTTCCAGGCGTGCGACTTAAACCGCTCATCCACCGCTCCGAAGCCCGCGATTGTAGCAGTTCAAAACGAGGCGCTGCGCTGGGGCCAGGCGTGGCGCTCCAGGTCTTCGAGCAGCACGAACTCGAGCGTCTTGCTGTGTGTGGATTCAAGCACCACGTGCGGTGCGCAGCCGGCTTCCTGCGCCTCTTTCCAGCGTTCGGCGCACAGGCACCAGCGGTTGCCGGGCTGCAGGCCGGCAAAGCGGTGTTCGGGGCGCGGGGTGGAGAGATCGTTGCCGCGGCTCTTCGAGAAGGCGAGGAACTCGGCCGTCACACGCACGCAGACCACGTGCGAGCCGACGTCGGTCTCGTCGGTGCTGCAGCAGCCGTCGCGGAAATAGCCCGTCAACGGATCGTACGAGCAGGGAACGAGCTCCGAGCCGAGCACGTTGTGTTCCATCGGGGAGGTGGGCATGGACGGGTCACTCCTTGCGCGGAAGCTGGATCATCTTCATCGCCGAGCCGATCAGCGCGGCGACCTCGGTCATGTTGCTGGGCACGATCAGCGTGGTGGTTGCATCCGCGGCCACGCGGCCGTAGGCGTCGACCGCGCGCTCAGCCACCTTCAGCTGCACCGCCTGTTCGCCACCGGGCTGGCGGATGGCTTCGGCGATGCGCTCGATGGCCTGCGCGGTCGCCTCGGCCACGGCGGTGATCGACGCAGCTTCGCCCTGGGCGTTGTTGATCTGCGCCTGCTTCTCGCCTTCGGAGCGGGCGATGAAGGCCTCGCGCTCGCCTGTCGCGATATTGATCTGCTCCTGGCGACGCCCTTCGGACGCGGCGATCAGTGCGCGCTTCTCGCGCTCGGCGGTGATCTGCGCCTGCATCGCGTGCAGGATTTCCTTGGGCGGCGTCAGGTCCTTGATCTCGTAGCGCAGCACCTTCACGCCCCAGTTCAGCGCGGCCTCGTCGATGGCGGCGACGATCTGCGCGTTGATGATGTCGCGCTCCTCGAAGGTCTTGTCGAGTTCGAGTTTGCCGATCACGCTGCGCAGCGAGGTCTGCGCGAGCTGGGTCACGGCCATGATGTAGTTCGACGAGCCGTAGCTCGCCCGCATCGGGTCGGTCACCTGGAAGTACAGGATGCCGTCGACCTGCAGCTGCGTGTTGTCGCGCGTGATGCAGACCTGGCTCGGCACGTCGAGCGGAATCTCCTTCAGGCTGTGCTTGTAGGCGACCTTGTCGACGAAGGGCACGAGGAAGTTCAGGCCCGGCGACAGGATGCCGTGGTACTTGCCGAGCCGCTCGACGACCCAGGCGTTCTGCTGCGGCACGACCTTGATCGAGCGGGAAATGAAGATGACCGCGATCACCAGCAATACGAGTGCGATTTCCATCAAGGCTCCTGGTTGTTGCTTGTTCGACGTGGGCTGCCGCTCACGCCTTGTCGACCATCAGGCGGTTGCCCACCACGCCCACCACCTTGTGCAGGCCGCTCGAGGGTGTCGCGTCGCCGCGCTGCACCACGGTCCAGCGCGCGCCACGGTAGTGTACGGAGGCCGTGCCGTCGGCATTCCAGCGCTCGACGTGGAGCGTCTCGCCGATGTCCAGGTTCACGTCCGGGTTGTCGCTGGCCGGCGGGCCTGCGGGGCGGCGGCTGCGCACGAAGTACCACGCGGCGACGGCGCCTCCGCCGATGGCCGCTGCCATCACGATCTGCGTGATGCGGCCGGCGCCGGCATAGACGGACAGGGCGGCGGCCGTGAACCCGATGGCCACCATCAGCAGGTAGAAGGTGCCGGTGGCCAGCTCGAGCGCGACGCAGGCGCCGGCCAGCAGCCACCACAAAGTCGAATCCGCCATCGCTGCTCCCGCTGTGTTGATACCACCACATTCTGGGACAAAAGCCTGCGAGCGCAAACGTCGCTTCATCTAATTTCCTTACACTTCGCGCCTGTTCGCTTTTTTGACCCTTGAGGTCGGAGTCCGCCATGAAGTTTCGCTTTCCCATCGTCATCATCGACGAGGACTTTCGATCCGAGAACACATCGGGCCTGGGCATCCGTGCGCTCGCGCAGGCGATCGAAAGCGAAGGCCTCGAAGTGCTGGGTGTCACCAGCTACGGCGACCTGTCGCAGTTCGCGCAGCAGCAGAGCCGGGCCAGTGCCTTCATCCTGTCGATCGACGACGAGGAGTTCTCGCCCGGGCCCGACCTCGACCCGGCGGTGCTGAACCTGCGCAACTTCATCGTCGAGGTGCGGCGCAAGAATCTCGAGGTGCCGATCTACGTCTATGGCGAGACCAAGACCTCGCGCCACATCCCGAACGACATCCTGCGCGAGTTGCACGGCTTCATCCACATGTTCGAGGACACGCCCGAGTTCGTGGCGCGCCACATCATCCGCGAGGCCAAGAGCTACCTCGAAGGCGTGCAGCCGCCGTTCTTCAAGGCCTTGCTCGACTACGCCGAAGACGGCTCGTATTCATGGCACTGCCCGGGCCATTCGGGTGGCGTCGCGTTCCTGAAGAGCCCGGTGGGCCAGATGTTCCACCAGTTCTTCGGCGAGAACATGCTGCGTGCCGACGTCTGCAACGCGGTGGAAGAACTGGGCCAGCTGCTCGACCACACCGGCCCAGTGGCCGAGAGCGAGCGCAATGCGGCGCGCATCTTCAATGCCGACCATTGCTTCTTCGTGACCAACGGCACGTCGACCTCCAACAAGATGGTGTGGCACCACACGGTTGCGCCGGACGACGTGGTGGTGGTCGACCGCAACTGCCACAAGTCGATCCTGCACGCGATCATCATGACCGGGGCGATCCCCGTCTTCATGAAGCCCACGCGCAACCATTTCGGCATCATCGGACCGATCCCGCAGAGCGAGTTCGAACCCAAGGCGATCAAGGCCAAGATCCGCGCCAACCCGCTGTTGAAAGGCGTTGACGCCGATGCGGTCAAGCCGCGCGTGATGACCGTCACCCAGTCGACCTACGACGGCGTGCTCTACAACACCGAGACCATCAAGGGCATGCTCGACGGCTACGTCGACACCCTGCATTTCGACGAGGCCTGGCTGCCGCACGCAGCCTTCCACCCGTTCTACGGCGCCTACCATGCGATGGGCAAGCACCGTGCGCGCCCGAAGGACGCGCTGGTGTTCGCCACGCAGTCCACGCACAAGCTGCTGGCCGGCATCAGCCAGGCCAGCCACGTGCTGGTGCAGGATTCGCAGAACCGCAAGCTCGACCGGCATCTGTTCAACGAAGCCTTCCTGATGCACACGTCGACCTCGCCGCAGTACGCGATCATCGCCAGCTGCGACGTGGCCGCGGCGATGATGGAGCCGCCCGGCGGTACCGCGCTGGTGGAAGAGAGCATCCTCGAGGCGCTGGACTTCCGCCGCGCGATGCGCAAGGTGGAGGCCGAGTTCGGCAAGGACGAATGGTGGTTCAAGGTCTGGGGGCCCGAGAAGCTGGTCGACGAAGGCATCGGGCGCGCCGACGACTGGGTCATCAAGGGCGAGGCCCGCACCGCCAAGTGGCACGGCTTCGGCAAGCTGGCCGACGGCTTCAACATGCTCGACCCCATCAAGTCGACCATCGTGACGCCGGGGCTCGACCTGAACGGCAAGTTCGCCAAGGAAGGCATTCCCGCCAGCATCGTCACCAAGTTCCTGGCCGAGCACGGCATCATCGTGGAGAAGACCGGGCTCTACAGCTTCTTCATCATGTTCACGATCGGCATCACCAAGGGCCGCTGGAACACGATGCTGACCGCGCTGCAGCAGTTCAAGGACGACTACGCCAAGAACCAGCCGATGTGGCGCATCCTGCCCGAGTTCTGCCAGCAGCACCGGCGCTACGAACGCATGGGCCTGCGCGACCTGTGCCAGCACGTGCACACGCTCTACGCCAAGTACGACATCGCCCGCCTCACGACCGAGATGTACCTGTCTGACCTGACGCCGGCGATGAAGCCCAGCGACGCCTACGCCCATATCGCACACCGCAAGACGCAGCGTGTGCCGATCGATGAACTCGAAGGCCGCATCACCACCAGCCTGGTGACGCCGTATCCGCCCGGCATTCCGCTGCTGATTCCGGGTGAAGTGTTCAACAAGAAGATCGTCGACTACCTGAAGTTCGCGCGCGACTTCAATCAGCTGTGCCCGGGCTTCGAGACCGACATCCACGGGCTGGTCGAGATCGAGGGCGAGGACGGCAAGATCAGCTATTTCGCCGACTGCGTGGCCGAAGGCAAGCCGATGCCCGAGTCGCAGGTGGTATCGCGTGCGGAAGACGTGGTGCAGGTCGGCAACGACGGGCCGTTCGGCCGCACGCTCTGATCTTCAGGAGCCAGGGTCGCGCACGCGCATGAAGCGCGCAAAGCGGGGCAGCCCGCTCGGGTTCAGGCCATTGAACCGGTAAGTGACCTGGCTGCCGATCGGCGGTGGCGCTTCGCGTTGCGCATCGCTGAAGCCGCCGCCGAGCTTGAAGCGTTTGCCATCGGGCATCTCGACCACCAGCGCGCCCATGCGGCCGGCGTGTTTGCCGCGGCCGGGCAGGTGGGCCACCACGCGGGCTTCGGCGTCGTCGTAGGGTTTGAACTTCAGCAGGTCGGCGTTGCGTTCACCCTTGTAGAGCGAGCTGCCCCGGTGCAGCATCAGGCCTTCGCCGCCGTCCTTCACGGTCTTGTTCAGCAGCGTCTGCAGCGCGGCATGCGTGGTGGCGCGTTGCTGCTCCACCGGCAAGGCCCAAGGGGCGGCGGGCACGGGCAGCAGGCGGCGCAAGGCCAGCAGCCGCGCCGTGAAATCGCCGGGTTCGGCGGGCAGATCGAACACCATGAAACGCATCTGCCGCCAGGCTTCGTCGCTCGGCGTCTGGCTGCGCACGGTCGACACCGCATGCTCGAACCTGCCGCGGCCGGCCCAGAGTTCGCCGTCCAGCGGCACGTCGGGCAGCACCTGCGTGAACCACTCGGGGGCTGCCACGCGCTCGCCGCCGCGCGTCCACAGCTGATGGCCATCCCAGTAGCCGCGCACGCCATCGTATTTCTCGCTGACCCAGTAGCCGTCGAGCGGCATGCCGCGCCGGTAGACGTTGGCGAGCATCAAGGCCGGTGCGGCGCCGCGCGCCAGCGCTGGCAAGCCCACGACGCCGAGCAGTGCCGCCGCCAGCAGCGAGCGTCTGCGCAGCGGCGTGGGGCTCATGGGGCTGTCTTCAGGCCGCCGGTTCGGCGATGCCGCCGACCACGTGGCTGAAGCCACCGTCGACATAGGTGATCTCGGCGCTGACGCCGCCTGCCAGTTCGCTCAGCAGGAAGGCTGCGACGTTGCCCACGTCGTCGATCGTCACGTTGCGGCGGATCGGCGAGGCCTCGGCCACCACCGACAGGATCTTGCCGAAGCCCTTGATGCCGCTGGCGGCCAGCGTCTTGATCGGGCCGGCGCTGATGCCGTTCACACGGATGCAGCGGCCGTCGGGCGTGTGGCCGAGCGACTGCGCCAGATACCGCACCGACGCCTCGAGCGAGGCCTTGGCCAGACCCATCGTGTTGTAGTTGGGCACGGTGCGCACGGCGCCCAGGTAGGTCAGCGTCAGCAGGGCCGACTTGTCGTTGAGGTAAGGCAGGGAGGCCTTGGCCATCGCCGGAAAGCTGTAGGCGCTGATGTCGTGTGCGATCTTGAAGGCCTCGCGCGAGAGCCCGTCGAGAAAGTCGCCGGCGATGGCTTCGCGCGGCGCATAGCCGATGCTGTGCACGAAGCCGTCGAACCTGGGCCAGGTCTGCGCGAGGTCGGTGAACAGCTTGTCGATCTGCGCGTCGTCACCCACGTCGCAATCGAAGATCAGCTTGGAGTCGAAGTCGGCAGCGAACTCGGTGATGCGGTCCTTGAACCGTTCGCCGACGTAGCTGAACGCCAGTTCCGCGCCCTGCGCGTGGCAGGCCTTGGCGATGCCGTAGGCGATCGAGCGGTTGCTCAGCACGCCGGTGATCAGCAGTTTCTTGCCGGTGAGAAAACCCATGGTGTGTGTCGCTTCTGAGGGCGTTGTCGAATGATGCAGAATTGTCGCATGCGGATTTTCTGGCTCGGGATGGCCTTGCTGGCGGCGGCACCAGCGTGGGGAGCGCACGCGTACGCGCAGTTCGGTGACATCAAGTACGCGCCGGGCTTCCGCAACTTCGCCTATGTGAACCCCGACGCGCCGAAGGGCGGCGAGATCCGCCTCGTGCCGCCGACGCGGCCGACCAATTTCGACAAGTTCAACCCGTTCACGTTGAAGGGCACGGCGCCCTACGGCTTGGGCGCTCTGGTGTTCGAGAGCCTGTTGACCGGCAATCTGGAGGAACCCACCACCGCCTACGGTCTGCTGGCCGAGGATGTCGAGGTGGCGGCGGACAAACTCTCGGCGACCTTCCGTATCCACCCCAGGGCGCGTTTCAACGACGGTTCGCCGGTGCTGGCGGCCGACGTCGTGCACTCGTTCAACACGCTGATCAGCAAGCTGGCGGCGCCGCAGTTCAAGACCATCTACGCCGAGGTCAAGGGCGTGCGGGCGGAAGGCGAGCGCACCGTGCGCTTCGATTTCGGCAGCCCGAACCCCGAGTTGCCGCTGGTGGTGGGTGGCATGGCCGTGTTCAGTCGCCACTGGGGTGCCGGCAAGCCCTTCGACCAGATCACCAGCGACGTGCCGATCGCGTCCGGGCCCTACAAGATCGGCAACCCCAAACTCGGGCGCGACATCACCTATGTGCGCGACCCCAACTACTGGGGCGCCGATCTGCCGGTGCGCCGCGGGCACTTCAACTTCGACCGCGTGACATTCAAGATCTACCTGGACGAAACCTCGCGCTTCGAGGGGCTGAAGGCCGGCGAATACGACTTCATGCGCGAGTTCAGCTCGCGCAACTGGGCGCGCCAGTACTATGGCCGCCAGTTCGAACGTGGGGAGCTGCGCAAGCGTGCGTTCGAGAACCGCAACCCGGGCGACTTCCAGGGGTATGTGTTCAACACGCGCAAGGACAAGTTCAAGGACGTGCGTGTGCGGCAGGCGCTCGGCCTGGCGGTGGATTTCGAATGGCTGAACCGCCAGATGTTCTACGGCCTGTACACGCGGGTGCAGGGTTATTTCCCGAACAGCGAGTTCCACGCCGAAGGCCTGCCCAAGCCCGACGAACTGGCCTTGCTGGAGCCGCTGCGCGCGAAGCTGCGGCCCGAGGTGTTCGGCCCGGCGGTGATCTCGCCCAGCACCGAGGCGCCGGGCAGCCTGCGCGAGAACCTGCGCCGCGCGCGCGCGTTGCTGGCCGAGGCCGGCTGGACCTATCGCGACGGCGCACTGCGCAATGCAAAGGGCGAGCCGTTCACGATCGAGTTCCTGAACGACCAGCCTTCGCTGATCCGCGTCGTCACGCCGTTCCAGATCACGCTGCGCAAGCTCGGCATCGAGATGAGTTTTCGCACCGTCGATTTTTCGCTGTCGCAGCAACGCATGGACAACTTCGACTTCGAGATGACCACCGTGCGCCTGCCGGGCAGCAACGCCCCCGGCGGCGAACTGCTCGAACGCTTCGGCGCCAAGGCGGCCGAGACCACCGGCTCGTCCAACATCTGGGGCATGGCCGATCCCGCGATCGACGCGCTGGTGCAGAAGGTGGTGGGCGCGACGACGCGGCCCGACCTCGGTGCCGCGATGCGCGCGCTCGACCGCGTGCTGTCGCACGGCTACTACTCGATCCCGCAGTACTACGGCAATGCGTTCCTGATCGGCTACCGGCCGGGCCCGTTCGTGTTGCCCGAGGTCATCCCGCCGTATTACCAGCCCGACAACTGGGCCACCTCGACCTGGTGGGCCGCGCCCACCAACAAGTAGCAGGATCGCTCGCATGGCCGCCTATGTCCTGAAACGCCTGCTGCTGATGGTGCCGACGCTGTTCGGCGTGCTGCTGCTGACCTTCGTCGTGATCCAGTTTGTGCCGGGCGGCCCGGTCGAGCAGATGGTGTCGCAGCTGCAGGGGCGCGATGCGGGCGGCGAGGGGGCCGCCGCCAGCGGCGCCGGGTACCGCGGGCGCCAGGGCCTGGACCCGAAACGCATCGACGAGATCAAGGCCCTGTACGGCTTCGACAAGCCGGCGCACGAGCGCTTCTGGCAGATGCTGACGTCGTTCGCGCGTTTCGATCTGGGCCAGAGCTTCTACCAGCGCAAGGCCGTGTGGGACCTGGTGGTCGAGAAGCTGCCGGTGTCGATCAGCCTGGGCCTGTGGACCTTCTTCATCAGCTACCTGATCGCGGTGCCGCTGGGCGTGGCCAAGGCGGTGCGTGCCGGCTCGCGCTTCGACCTGGTGACGACCCTGCTGGTGCTGGTGGGCTATGCGATTCCGGGCTTCGTGCTCGGCGTCGCGCTGCTGGTGGTGTTCGGCGGACAATTGCAGTGGTTTCCGCTGCGCGGCCTGACCTCGTCGAACTGGGAGACCATGGGCTGGGGCGCGCGCATCGTCGACTACCTGTGGCACATCGCGCTGCCGGTGACGGCGATGGTGTTCGGCAGTTTCGCGGTGACCGCGATGCTGACCAAGAACTCGTTTCTCGAGGAGATCCGCAAGCAGTATGTGCTGACCGCGCGCGCCAAGGGCCTCGACGAGCGCAAGGTGCTGTGGAAACACGTGTTTCGCAACGCGCTGATCCCGATCATCACCGGCTTTCCCGCGGCCTTCATCGGCGCCTTCTTCACCGGCTCGCTGCTGATCGAGACCCTGTTCTCGCTCGATGGCCTGGGCCTGCTGAGCTACGAAAGCGTGATCCGGCGCGACTACCCGGTGGTGCTGGGTACGCTCTACTTCTTCACGCTGATCGGCTTGGTGACCAAGCTCGTCAGCGATCTTTGCTATGTGTGGGTGGATCCGCGGGTGAAGTTTGACTGAATAGATGGGTATTATGGACAATATGTCCATATTGAATGGTCATTAAGGAATTGCCATGAGCTGGAATATCGCAAGTGCCAAACAGCAATTTTCTGAAGTGGTGCGGCTCACGGCCGAGGAGCCGCAGGCCATCTACAACCGCGACAAGCCGGTGGCGGTGATGGTGTCGGCAGACGATTTCGAGGAATTTCGAAAGTGGCGCGAACATCGGCGCAAGCCGACGATGGTTGAGCTGTTCTCCGAGATCCGGCAGATTCTCGCGGCCGGCGGTGAGGACGGCATCGAGGTGCCCCCGCGCAGGACACGTTTCAACCCCATGGTGGACGACCCCCACTATTGGGACGAGCCAGGCGGCTTGGCCCCGGAAGCTCGACGCTGAACTGCCGTGTACCTTGTCGATACCAATATCGTGAGTGAACTGATGCGAGCACGGCCGGACGCAGGTGTGCAGCAGTGGGTCGAGCGCCTGGACGAGGCGGCCTCTTCGGTCGTGCTGTGTGCGATCACTATCGATGAAATCATCTACGGGCTGGAGCGCAAGCCGCATCACGCCAAGATGATCTGGTTCGACCGATTTCTGCAGAGCAGCACCGTGCTTCCGGTGACCGGCACGGTCGCCCGGCGTGCCGGCCAGATGCGCGCCCAGTTGGCCGCGCGCGGTCAGACCCGAGAGCAGTCCGACATGCTGATCGCGGCCACGGCGCAGGTCCATGCGTTGACCCTGGTGACGCGCAATGTGCGTGATTTCGATGGTTGCGGCATCGCGGTGCTCAATCCATTTTCTGCATGACGGCCACGCAGCCTTCGGTCAGTCTTTCGCCTGGCAAGCGCGCCTGGCGGCGCTTCCGGCGCAACAAGCTGGGCTTCTGGAGCCTGATGATCTTCAGCACGCTGGTGGTGCTGAGCCTGTTCGCGGAGGTGCTGTCGACCGACAAGCCGCTGGTCGTGCACTACGACGGGCAGACCTACTTTCCGGTGTGGCGCGACTACTCGGAGAAGACCTTTGGCGGCGATTTCGAGACGCCGGCCGACTATCTAGACCCCTTCATTCGCGACCGCATCACGCAGGGCGGCAACTGGGCGCTGTACGCCCCGAACCCGTACGGCCCGAAGACGCTTAACTATTTTGCGAAGTCGCCCAATCCGGCCGCGCCCTCGGGCGAGAACTACTTCGGCACCGACGACCGGGGCCGCGATCTGCTGGCGCAACTGGTGTACGGCTTTCGCGTCAGCGTGCTGTTCGCGCTGGCGCTGACGGTGATCGGCGTCGTGCTCGGCATCGCTGCGGGCGCGGTCCAGGGTTATGTCGGGGGCAAGACCGATCTGGCTTTCCAGCGCTTCATCGAGATCTGGGGCTCGATGCCCGAGCTGTACCTGCTGATCATCTTCAGCGCGATCTTCGCGCCCAGCGTCGCGCTGCTGCTGGTGCTGCTCAGCCTGTTCGGCTGGATGGGCCTGTCGGACTACGTGCGCGCCGAGTTCCTGCGCAATCGGCAGATGGACTATGTCCGTGCCGCGCGCGCGCTGGGCGTGTCCAACCTGCAGATCATGTGGCGCCACATCCTGCCCAACAGCATGGTGCCGGTGGTGACCTTTCTGCCGTTCCGCATGAGCGCGGCGATTCTGGCGCTGACCTCGCTCGACTTTCTCGGCCTGGGTGTGCCGCCCGGCACGCCGTCGCTCGGCGAGCTGCTGAGCCAGGGCAAGGCCAACATCGATGCCTGGTGGATCTCGCTGTCCACCTTCGGCGTGCTGGTGCTGACGCTGATGCTGCTGACCTTCATGGGCGACGCCTTGCGCGATGCCTTGGACCCACGCAAGGCGGAAGCATGAACGCACCTGGCGAGGGCCGCCCGAAGCCGTCGCTCGGCGAAGCGAAGCAGGCGAATGGCGGCAATGGCGCTGCTACGCTGCCTGCTTGCGCGGGCAACGCTTCGCAGCGCCCCCGCGGAGCGGGGATCGACATAGCGCGACGGCTTCCCGCCACCGGCGGCAGAGCGTCTCGTCGCAAAGGGCTCACGGAGGTGGCTCGATGAGCACGGCGGACCGACTGCTGGACGTCAAGGGCCTGCGCATCGCGTTCGGCGCGCACAGCGTGGTGCATGGCATCGACTTCTCGGTCCGGCGCGGCGAAAAACTCGCGCTGGTCGGCGAATCGGGCTCCGGCAAGACCGTCACGGCGCTGGGCCTGTTGCGGCTGGTGCAGAACGCCCGCGTCGAGGGGCAGGCCCTGTTCCAGGCGCCGCAGGGGCTGGTCGACCTGGCGAGCCTGCCGGAGCAGGCCTTGCGCGGCATCCGCGGGCAGGACATCGCGATGATCTTCCAGGAGCCGATGACGGCCCTGAATCCGCTGTTCACCGTCGGCGAGCAGATCGCCGAAGTGCTGGAGCTGAAGCAGGGCCTGGCGCGCAGCGTGGCCCAGCGCGACGCCGCACGGCTGCTGGGCGATACCGGCATCACCGAGCCGGAGCGCAGGGCCCGGTCGTTCCCGCACCAGTTGTCGGGCGGGCAGCGCCAGCGCGCGATGATCGCGATGGCGCTGGCCTGCAAACCTGCGCTGCTGCTCGCCGACGAGCCCACGACGGCGCTCGACGTCACGCTGCGCGGCCAGATCCTCGACCTGCTGTCGGAGCTGCAGCGCAAGACCGGCATGGCCGTGCTGATGATCACGCACGACCTGAACCTGGTGCGGCGTTTTGCCGACCGGGTCGCTGTGATGGAAGCCGGCCACATCGTCGAGCAGGGCGCGGTTGGCGACCTCTTCGCCAGGCCGGCGCATCCCTACACGCAGCGCCTGATCGACAGCCGGCCGGTCCGTGATGTCGACGCGCCCAAGGTCTCGGCGGCGCCGGTGGCGGTGGCCAGCGGCCTGCGCGTGACGTACCCGGTGCCGCTGCCCGGGTTGAAGGGCTGGTTCCGCAAGGGGAGCTTCGTCGCGGTCCAGGCGGCCGATTTCGACGTGCAGCCGGGCCAGACGCTGGGCGTGATCGGAGAATCCGGCTCGGGCAAGTCGACGCTGGCACTGGCCGCGCTCGGCCTGCTGCCGTTCGAGGGCGCGCTCAGCGTCGCAGGCGGCGCCTGGAGCCGCAATGCCAAGGCCAACCTGGCGTTGCGTTCGGTAGTGCAGGTCGTGTTCCAGGATCCGTTCTCGTCGCTGTCGCCGCGCATGACGGTCGAAGAGATCGTCGGCGAAGGCCTGCGGGTGCATGCGCCCGCGCTCACCGCGGCCGAGCGCCAGCGCAAGACGCTGTTGGCACTCGAGGACGTGGGCATGACGCAGGAACGGTTTCCCGGCCTGCTGCAGCGTTATCCGCACGAGTTCTCGGGCGGGCAGCGCCAGCGGCTCGCGATCGCCCGGGCGTTGATCGTCGACCCGAAGTTGCTGGTGCTCGACGAGCCGACCAGCGCGCTCGACGTCACGATCCAGAAGCAGGTGCTGCAGCTACTGCAGAGATTGCAGCGCGAGCGCGGCCTGAGTTATCTGCTGATCACGCACGACGTGGACGTGGTGCGTGCGATGGCGCACCAGGTGATCGTGATGAAGGACGGTGCGGTGCTCGAATCTGGGCCGATCGACCAGGTGCTGACTGCCCCCGTCCATGATTACACCCGCGCCCTGATTGCGGCTGCCGGTTGAGGCCCGACGCGGGAGAGCCCGACCACGTCGGTTGGACAACGATTCAAGGCACTAAATCGCGTTTTACGTTACAATCTTGGCTTCACGACCAAACGGGCGGGTATCTACCGCCCGTTTTTTTTGGTCGAACACTTCTGGATCGCTCGGGCCGCATCGAACATCTGTCGAGGGCCCCGGCGATTTGCTTTTGTCGGTTCGCTTTTTATCTGTTGGAAGGACGTCGTGGCGCTGCAGGAGGTTGTCGAGCAAACGGTGACGGGTCTGGGATACGAACTGGTGGAGATTGAACGCTCCCCGGGCGGGTTGCTGCGCATCACGATTGACCACCCCTGGGAGCCCGGTGCCGAGCGTTTCGTGAACGTCGAGGACTGCGAAAAAGTCACGCGGCAGCTGCAGTTCACACTGGAGGTCGAGGCAGTCGAGTACCAGCGGCTGGAGGTGTCATCTCCCGGCATCGACCGTCCGTTGCGCCATGTGGCCGACTTCGAGCGGTTTGCCGGTCAGCTGGTCGACGTCACGCTGAAGGCGCCGCTGGGCGCTGCGGCTGCCGGCCAGGTACATGCCAGCCGCAAGAAGTTCAGGGGCACGCTGGAGCGCGTGCCGCCGGCGCAGGAAGGCGGGGCGCCGAGTTGGCAATTGTTGTGGACCGATGAGGCGGCGCCGCCCAAACCCGGGCAGACGCCCGCGGTGAAGCCGGGCCGCAAGGTGGGAAAGAGCAGGAGTCCGGCACCGGTGCAGGTGCTCGGCTTCGAGCTGGATGAGTTGCGAGACGCACGGCTGGCGCCGGTCGTCAATTTCAAGGGGCGCGGCAGTGCCGGAGACTCGGCTTGAGGCGGCGGTGTGCCGCGCAGGCCGTCGGTTGCGCCGATGGATGTTTGACTTTGAGTGTTGCAGGAGATTCGTGACATGAATCGCGAAATGTTGATGTTGGTCGACGCGATCTCGCGTGAGAAGAACGTGGAGCGCGACGTGGTGTTCGGCGCGGTCGAGGCCGCCTTGGCCCAGGCCACGAAGAAGCTGTACCAAGGCGAAGTCGACATCCGGGTGGCGGTCGACCGCGACAGCGGCGACTACGAGACCTTCCGGCGCTGGCTGGTCGTGCCCGATGCCGCCGGCCTGCAGAACCCCGAGGCGGAAGAGCTGGTGTCGGATGTGCGCGAAGACATCGCCGACATCGAAGAAGGCGACTTCATCGAGAAGCCTGTCGAGTCGGTGCCGATCGGCCGCATCGGCGCGATGGCGGCCAAGCAGGTGATCCTGCAGAAGATCCGCGACGCCGAACGCGAGATGCTGCTTAACGATTTCATGTCGCGTGGCGACAAGATCTTCGTCGGCACCGTCAAGCGGATGGACAAGGGCGACATCATCGTCGAGAGCGGCCGCGTCGAAGGCCGGCTGCGCCGCGGCGAGATGATCCCCAAAGAGAACCTGCGTACGGGCGACCGGGTGCGGGCGATGATCATGGAGGTCGACCTGACGCTGCGTGGCGCGCCGATCATCCTGTCGCGCAGCGCACCCGAGTACATGATCGAGCTGTTCCGCCAGGAAGTGCCCGAGATCGAACAGGGCCTGCTCGAGATCAAGTCCTGCGCCCGCGACCCCGGCTCGCGCGCCAAGATCGCGGTGCTGTCGCACGACAAGCGGGTCGACCCGATCGGCACCTGCGTCGGCGTACGCGGCACCCGTGTCAACGGCGTCACGAATGAACTGGCAGGTGAGCGCGTGGACATCGTGCTGTGGAGCGAAGACCCGGCGCAGTTCGTGATCGGTGCGCTGGCCCCGGCCAACGTGTCGTCGATCGTCGTCGACGAAGAGCGCCATGCGATGGACGTGGTGGTCGACGAGGAGAACCTCGCGATCGCGATCGGCCGCGGCGGCCAGAACGTGCGCCTGGCGTCCGACCTGACCGGCTGGAAGATCAACATCATGGACGCCGCCGAGTCCGCGCAGAAGCAGGCCACCGAAACCGATTCGAGCCGCAAGCTGTTCATGGAAAAGCTCGACGTCGACGAAGAGATCGCCGACATCCTGATCCAGGAAGGCTTCACCAGCCTCGAAGAGGTGGCCTACGTGCCGCTGCAGGAAATGCTCGAGATCGAGAGCTTCGACGAAGAGACGGTCACCGAGCTGCGTTCGCGCGCCAAGGATGCGCTGCTGACGATGGAGATCGCCAAGGAAGAGGGTGCCGAACAGGTTTCGCAGGATCTGCGCGACGTGGACGGCCTCGACGCCGAGCTGATTCCCAAGCTGAATGAACACGGGGTGCATACCCGCGACGATCTGGCCGATCTGGCCGTCGATGAACTCACCGAAATTACCGGCCAGTCTGCGGATGAAGCCACGACGTTGATCATGAAGGCGCGCGAGCATTGGTTTGCCAATGACGTGGCGTCTCAAGAGTAACGGTCATGAAAGGTCGCACAACACATGTCCACCACAACCGTCGCTGAATTCGCGACTGAACTCAAGAAACCCGCTGACATTCTGCTGGAGCAGTTGAAGGGCGCGGGTGTGAGCAAGAGCTCGTCTTCCGACGTGCTGAGCGAGACGGACAAGCAGAAGCTGCTGAGTTATCTGCAGGCGAGCCACGGCACCGCGAGCGCCGAACGCAAGAAGATCACGCTGGTGAAGAAATCGACCACGGAGATCAAGCAGGCCGATGCGTCGGGCCGTGCCCGGACGATCCAGGTCGAAGTGCGCAAGAAGCGCACCTTCGTCAAGCGGGACGACAGCGTGGAAGGTGTCGCCGAGGAGCAGGTCGAGGAAGAACAGGCTTCCGCCGTGCCCGCGATCGACGAGGCCGAACTGTCGCGCCGTGAAGAGGAAGCGCGCCGCCAGGCCGAGCTGATCCGACGCCAGGAAGAAGAACTGATCGAGAAGCGCCGCATCCGTCAGGAGCAGGAAGCCCGCGAACGCGAAGCCGCGCAGCAGGCCGAGCTGGCTGCAGCAGCGGCCGCAGCGGCGGCGGCCAAGCGTGTCGAGCAGCAGGCCCAGGCGGTTGCCGCCGGTGGTGGCCATGAACCCAGCGCCGACGAAGTCGCGTCGCAGGAGCAGGCCCGTGCGCGTGCACAGGCCAAGGCCGAGACCGACCAGCGCGAAAAGACCGAGAAGGCCGAGAAGGCCGCGACAGAGGCGAAGGCCCGCGCCGACGAAGAGGCTGCGCGTGCACGCGATCTGGGCGAGCGCCGCCGCAAGGCCGAGGCCGAGGCTGCGGCCATCCGCACCATGCTGGCCACGCCCAAGAAGGTCCTGATCGCGAAGAAGCCGGAAGAGGTCAAACCCGTTGCCGCCAAGACGGCCACCGGCGATGCCGCCAAGGCCGGCGTCAAGGGGACGCTGCACAAGCCGGCGGCAGGTACCGGCACGCCCCGGCCTGGCGCTCCTGGCGCGACGACCTCGCCCGCAGGCGCTGGCAAGGAAGTCAAGTCGGCCAAGCTGTCGTCCAGCTGGGCTGGCGATCCGGCCAAGAAGAAGCCGCTGCCCACGCGGGGCGATTCCAGTGGCGGCGTCGGCCGTGGCAACTGGCGCGGCGGGCCGCGTGGCCGCCGTGGCGACAGCCGTGACCACCGCGACGACCATCAGTCGCAGCCGGCGGTCGAGGCGCGCACGATCGAGGTCCATGTGCCGGAAACCATCACCGTGGGCGAACTCGCGCACAAGATGGCGGTCAAGGCGTCCGAGGTCATCAAGCACCTGATCAAGCTGGGCCAGATGGTCACCATCAACCAGCCGCTGGACCAGGACACGGCCATGATCGTGGTCGAGGAAATGGGCCACAAGGCCGTCGTCGCCGCGCTGGACGATCCCGAAGCGTTCACCGTCGAAGAGGTGTCGCTGCAGAACGCCGAGGCCCTGCCGCGTGCGCCTGTCGTCACCGTGATGGGCCACGTCGACCACGGCAAGACCTCGCTGCTGGACTACATCCGCCGCGCCAAGGTCGCGTCGGGCGAGGCCGGCGGCATCACCCAGCACATCGGTGCCTACCATGTGGAAACGCCGCGCGGCATGGTGTCGTTCCTCGACACCCCGGGCCACGAAGCGTTCACCGCGATGCGGGCACGTGGCGCCAAGGCCACTGACATCGTGATCCTGGTGGTGGCGGCCGACGACGGCGTCATGCCGCAGACCAAGGAGGCGATCAAGCACGCCAAGGCTGCCGGCGTCCCGATCGTGGTGGCGATCAACAAGATCGACAAGCCCGATTCCAACCCCGAGCGCGTGAAGAACGAGCTGGTCGCGGAAGACGTGGTGCCCGAAGAGTTCGGCGGCAGTTCGCCGTTCGTCTCGGTGTCGGCCAAGACCGGCGCCGGCATCGACGATCTGCTCGAGCAGGTGCTGCTGCAGGCGGAAGTGCTGGAATTGAAGGCACCGGTCGACGCTGCCGCCAAGGGCCTGGTGATCGAAGCCCAGCTCGACAAGGGCCGCGGCCCGGTCGCAACCGTGCTGATCCAGTCCGGTACGCTGAAGACCGGCGACGTGGTGCTGGCCGGCTCGACCTATGGCCGGGTCCGCGCGATGCTCGACGAGAACGGCCATGCGATCAAGAGCGCGGGTCCGTCGATCCCGGTCGAGATCCAGGGCCTGACCGAAGTGCCGCAGGCGGGCGACGAGTTCATGGTGATGACCGACGAGCGCCGTGCGCGCGAAATCGCGACCTACCGCGCCGGCAAGTTCCGCAACACCAAGCTGGCACGCCAGCAGGCGGCGAAGCTCGAGAACATGTTCGCCGACATCTCCGCCGGCGAGGTCAAGATGGTGCCCATCATCATCAAGTCCGACGTGCAGGGTTCGCAGGAAGCGCTGGCGCAGTCGCTGCAGAAGCTGTCGACCGACGAGGTCAAGGTGCAGATGGTCTACACGGCCGTCGGTGCGATCAGCGAGTCCGACATCAACCTCGCGATCGCCTCCAAGGCCATCGTGATCGGCTTCAACGTGCGTGCCGATGCCGGCGCGCGCAAGCTGGCCGAGAACAACGGCGTCGAGATCCGCTACTACGACATCATCTACGACGCGGTCGACGAGCTGCGCTCGGCGATGGCCGGCATGCTGGCACCCGAGCAGCGCGAAGAAGTCATCGGCACGGCCGAGATCCGCACGGTGTTCGTGGCCTCGAAGATCGGTACGGTGGCCGGCTCCATGGTCACCTCTGGCCTGGTCACCCGCAGCGCGCGTTTCCGCCTGCTGCGCGAGAACATCGTCGTCTACACCGGCGAGATCGAGTCGCTCAAGCGCGTCAAGGACGATGTCCGCGAAGTGCGCGAAGGCTTCGAGTGCGGTATCAAGCTGAAGAACTACAACGACATCGCCGTCGGCGACCAGCTGGAATTCTTCGAAATCAAGGAGATCGCACGGACTCTGTGACCCACCCCCAGGCTTCGCGCACTGCGTGTCGCTTTCGCCAACCCCCTTGCAGGGGGCAACACCTGCGGCCTGGCAGAGCCAGTTCCGCGGTGTTCGCGAAGGAACACCTGCGTCTTGCCGGAGTCCGCTCGCCCTTCACATGCCCAAAAGAAAAGCCGCCGCACCCAACCGCAGCCTGAAGGTTGCCGATCAGATCCAGCGCGATCTGACGGAGCTGATCGCACGCGAGTTGAAGGACCCGCGGGTCGGCATGGTCACGATCCAGTCGGTCGAGGTCACGCCCGACTACGCGCACGCCAAGGTGTATTTCAGCCTGCTGGTGGGCGACCCGGTCGAGACCGAGGCGGCGCTGACCCAGGCCGCCGGCTTCCTGCGCAGCGGCTTGTTCAAGCGGCTGCACATCCACACCGTGCCGACGCTGCACTTCCTGTTCGACCGCACCACCGAGCGTGCGGCGGACATGAACGCGCTGATCGCACGCGCCGTGGCCTCGCGCGCCCAGGAAGACTAGCCATGCAATCCACGCCACGTGCACGGGTCGCGCGGCGCCCCGTGCATGGGGTGCTGCTGCTGGACAAGCCTTTGGGTCTGTCGAGCAACGATGCGCTGCAGAAAGCCAAATGGCTGCTGCGTGCCGAGAAGGCCGGCCACACCGGCACACTCGATCCGCTGGCGACCGGTGTGCTGCCCCTGTGTTTCGGCGCCGCGACCAAGTTCAGCCAGCTGCACCTCGATGCCGACAAGACCTACCGCGCTACCGCCCGCCTGGGCGCACGCACCAGCACCGGTGACGCGGAGGGCGATGTCATCGCGACGCGCCCGGTCGACGTGACCGATGCCGCGCTGCAGCAGGCGGTGCAGCGCTTCACCGGCCCGATCCAGCAGGTGCCGCCGATGTACAGCGCGCTCAAGAAGGACGGCAAGGCGCTCTACCAGTACGCGCGTGCCGGCATCGACGTCGAGCGCCCGGCGCGCGAGGTGACCATCCACGCGCTGAGCGCAACGCTGCTGCCCGACGATGCAGCCGGCCGCAGCATCGAGTTCACCGCCCGGTGCAGCAAGGGCACCTACATCCGCACCCTCGGCGAGGACATCGGCGAAGCGCTGGGCTGCGGCGCCCACCTGACGGCCTTGCGCCGTACCGTCACCGGCGTGTTCGGCCTGGCGCAGTGCGTGACGCTGGCGGCGCTGGAGGCCATGACCGAAGACGAGCGCCTGGCCTGCCTGCTGCCGGTCGATGCCTTGCTGGCCGATCACAGCCGCGTCACGCTCGACGCCGAGAATGCGGGCCGGTTCCTGAGCGGCGTGCGCCGCCGCGGCCCATGGCCCGATGCACCGCAAGTCGCGGTGTATGGCACCGATCCCGTGGCGCTGTTGGGCGTGGCCCACGTCCAGGGCGGTGAATTGATTCCGGGGCGGCTGCTGAGCCCCATTGAAATCGGCCAGATTCTGGAGCCTCGCGTGGCCCGGAATGTGCAGCTGCCGACAGCAGAAGATTTTTCGATTCAGGAGTAGTCCCTATGAGCAACAAGCAAATCCGCAACATCGCCATCATCGCCCACGTCGACCACGGCAAGACCACGATGGTCGACCAGCTGCTGCGGCAGTCCGGCACCTTCGCCGAGCACGAGAAGGTGGTCGACACCGTGATGGACAACAACGCGATCGAAAAGGAACGCGGCATCACCATCCTGGCGAAGAACTGCGCCGTGACCTGGAAGGGCACGCACATCAACATCGTCGACACCCCCGGCCACGCGGACTTCGGCGGTGAAGTCGAACGCGCGCTGTCGATGGTCGACGGCGTCGTGCTGCTGATCGATGCCCAGGAAGGCCCGATGCCGCAGACCCGCTTCGTGACCAAGAAGGCGCTGGCCCTGGGCCTGAAGCCGATCCTGGTGGTGAACAAGGTCGACAAGCCGGGCGCACGCCCCGACTTCGTGGTCAACGCCGCGTTCGACCTGTTCGACAAGCTGGGCGCGACCGACGAGCAGCTCGACTTCCCGGTGGTCTATGCCTCTGGCATCAACGGCTGGTCGTCGCTTGAAGAGGGCGAGCCCAACGAGCAGTGGGGTCCCGACATGTCGGCCCTGTTCGACACCATCCTGAAGCACGTGCCGTCGCAGACCGGCGACCCGGCTGCGCCGCTGCAGCTGCAGATCTCGGCACTCGACTTCTCCACCTTCGTCGGCCGCATTGGCGTCGGCCGCATCAGCGCCGGCACGATCAAGCCGATGATGGACGTGGTCGTCATGGAAGGCCCGGACGGCAAGGCCATCAAGGGCCGGGTGAACCAGGTGCTGACCTTCCAGGGCCTGGAGCGCGTGCAGGCCACCGAAGCCGGCCCGGGCGAGATCGTGCTGATCAATGGCATTGCCGACATCGGCATCGGCGTCACCATCACGGACCCGGCCAATCCGGCGCCGCTGCCGATGCTCAAGGTCGACGAGCCCACGCTGACGATGAACTTCTGCGTCAACACCAGCCCGCTGGCCGGCCGCGAAGGCAAGTTCGTCACCAGCCGCCAGATCTGGGACCGGCTGCAGAAGGAGCTGCAGCACAACGTCGCGCTGCGCGTGAAGGAAACCGACGAGGAAGGCATCTTCGAGGTGATGGGCCGCGGCGAACTGCACCTGACCATCCTGCTGGAGAACATGCGCCGTGAAGGCTACGAGCTGGCCGTCAGCAAGCCGCGCGTGGTGTTCAAGGACGTGAACGGCGAGAAACACGAGCCGATCGAGATGGTCACCGCCGACATCGAAGAGCAGCACCAGGGCGGCGTGATGCAGGCGCTGGGCGAACGCAAAGGCGAGCTCGTCAACATGGAGCCGGACGGCCGTGGCCGGGTGCGCCTGGAATACCGCATCCCCGCGCGCGGGCTGATCGGCTTCACCAACGAGTTCCTGAACCTGACGCGCGGCTCGGGCCTGATCTCCAACATCTTCGACGGCTACGAAGCCCACAAGGGCGACATCGGCGGCCGCAAGAACGGCGTGCTGATCTCGATGGACGCCGGCGAGATCTTCACCTATGCATTGGGCAAGCTCGACGACCGCGGCCGCATGTTCGTGAAGGCCAACGATCCGGTGTACGAAGGCATGATCGTCGGCATCCACAGCCGCGACAACGACCTGGTGGTCAACGCCACACGCACCAAGCAGCTGACCAACTTCCGCGTCAGCGGCAAGGAAGACGCGATCAAGATCACGCCGCCGATCGACTGCACGCTGGAGTACGGCGTCGAGTTCATCGCCGACGACGAACTGGTCGAGATCACGCCGAAGTCGATCCGCCTGCGCAAGCGCCACCTGACGGAAAGCGAACGCAAGCGCGCCGGCCGCGCCTAAAGCTCGCCACCAGGCTGGCCGAAGGCGCGTGTGGCCAGCGCCTTTGCCAGCACTGCCGCAGGGTCGAGCAGGCCGACGCCGGCGTGGGCCGGCAGGGCGTGCAGCGCCAGCGGAATCTCGGTGCAGGCCAGCACCAGGGTCGCGAGACCGTGCCGGCGCACCAGACGGTCGGCCACGTCGCGAAAGCAGGCTTCGGCCAGCGGCAGGCGACCGGCCTTCACACCGTGCAGGATGCCGCGCATCACCAGCGCCTGTTCATCGGGCGTGGGCACATGGCATTCGATGCCCGCCGCCAGCAGGGCGGTTTCGTAGAGGCCCGTGCCGTGCGTGCCCTGCGTGGCCATCAGCCCGATCCTGCGCACGCCGTGGCGCTGCAGATGCTGCGTGGTCTCGTCCACGATGTGCAGCAGCTCCAGCCCGGGGCAGCCGCGCTGCAGGTCCGCATGCCAGGCATGGGCGGTGTTGCAGGCGATCGCCACGGTGCGCGCGCCCAGGCCTGCCAGCCGCTGCAGCGCGCCGGCCATGTCGGCCAGCGGTGGCGCGCCGCCTTGCAGCAGGGCGGCTGTGCGGTCGGGCAGCGGCAGCTGCGCCAGCCAGTGTTCGGGAAAGGCCTGGTCGGTCACCGCCCTGCCGCGCTGCTGCAGCCAGGCCTCGCAGGCACGCACGAAGAGCCGCACGAACTCGGCGCCCGCCGCAGGCCCCATGCCACCCAGGATGCCGACGGTGCGGGGGTGAACGCCTGCGCCGTCGCTGATGGGCCGTGTGGCTACCGTCGCCACCGTCATCGCGCCGCACCCCGGCGCAGCACACGCCCGGCATGCACGGCCCGGGTCTCGCTGGCCTGGCAGGCCAGTTGCCCGTTCACGAACACCGCGTCGATGCCGGCACTGGGCAGCGTCGGCTGCGCAAAGGTCGCACGGTCGGCCACCGTGTGTTCGTCGAACACCACCACGTCGGCGAAGGCGCCCGCGGCCAGCACGCCGCGGCCCTGCAGGCCGAAACGGCGCGCGCTCAGGCCGGTCATCTTGTGCACGGCCGTCTCCAGCGACATCAGCCGCTGCGCGCGCACGTAGTGCCCCAGCACCCGCGGGAAGGTGCCCCACAGGCGCGGGTGCGGGCTGACGTCGTGCGCCAGGCCGTCCGATCCGACCATCGCCATCGGGTGCGCGAGGATGCGGCTGACATCGTCGTCGTGCAGCGCAAAGTACACCGCGCCGGCCGGCTGCAGTTCGGCCGCCAGGTCCTCGGGCGAACGGTGGCGTTCGCGGGCCAGCGCGAACAGCGAGCGTCCGGCAGCCGAAGGGTCGGCCTGCGACCACGTCACGAGCACGTCGTCGGACTGCCGCACCCGCGAGGCGATCAGCATCGTCGACGAGGCGTTGTAGGGGTAGCAGTCGAGGCACACGCCCTGGCTGCGCGCGGCCTGCTCGATCAGCGCCAGCGTCTCGGTCGAGCGCCCGTGGTTGGCGCGACCCACCAGCTTGTGGTGCGACAGCACGGTGTCCACGCCGAGCGCGCGGCCGATCGCCAAGGCCTCGCGCAAGGCCTCGTCGATCGCGTCGGCCTCGTCGCGGATGTGCATGGTCACCAGGCCGCCCGCGGCCTGCAGCGGCGCGCCCACCGCGATCACCTCGGCCGCCGTGGCGGCCTGGGCCGGCGGGTAGTACAGCCCGGTGGACAGGCCGATGGCACCGGCCTCCAGTGCCTGCGCCAGATCGGCCGCCATGCGGCGGCGTTCGCCGGCATCGGCCTCGCGGTCGAGCCGCGCCATCTGCCGCACACGCAAGGTCGAATGGCCGACCAGGCAGGCGGCATTGACGGCCGGCCCCGATGCCTCCAGTGCATCGAGATAGTCGGCGAAACGCTCGAAGCGCCAGGCGTCCTGGCCGAGCAGGTCGAGCGGTGGCGGCACCGTGGCAATGCACAACGGCGCCAGGCTGACGCCGCAGTTGCCGGTGACCACCGTGGTCACGCCCTGCGACAGCTTGGGGTGCGGGCCGGTGGGGGCATCGAGCAGCAGCCGGTCGTCGTGCGTGTGCACGTCGATGAAGCCCGGCGCGACGATGCGCCCCCGTGCATCCAGATGCGTGTGCGCGGGCTGGCCACGCAGGTCGCCGATGGCCGCGATGCGGTCGGCCTGGATGCCGACGTCGGCACGCTGCCTTGCCGCGCCCGTGCCGTCGACGACCCAGCCGCCTTCGATCAGGAGGTCGAACATCCCGCCGGCCTCAACCGACCTGCGCGCCGGAGCGCTTGACCACATCGACCCATACCGGCGTCTCGCGCAACGCACGGTCGGACAGGCGCTCGGGCGCGCCCACCGTGGTCTCGAAGCCGATGGCGGCGTATTTCTCCTGCACGGCGGGCAGCGCGAGCACGGTATTGATCTCGTTGTTGAGCCGGGCGATCAGCGGCTTTGGCGTGCCGGCCGGTGCGACGATGCCGCCCCAGGCCACCACGTCGTAGCCGGGCACGCCGGCCTCCGCCACCGTCGGCACCTCGGGGAACAGCGGGCTGCGCCGTGCGCCTGTGACGGCCAGCACCTTGAGCCGGCCGGCCTGGATGCGCGGCGCGATCGAACTCAGGTTGTCGAACATCAGGTCGACCTGGCCGCCCATCAGGTCCTGGATCGCCTGCGGGCTGCCGCGGTAGGGCACGTGGACCATGAAGGTTCCGGTCATCGCCTTGAACAGCTCGCCGCCCAGGTGCCCGGTCGTGCCGCTGCCGGCCGAGCCCATGCTGAGCGCGCCGGGCCGGGCCTTGGCCAGCGCGATCAGGTCCTTCACGCTGCGCACGCCCAGGTCGTTGCGCACCGCCAGCGCGTTCTGCACGTAGCCGAGCAGGGCGACGGGCGCCAGCTGGCGATCGGGGTCGTAGGGCAGCTTCGAGAACAGGGCCTTGTTGATCGCCAGGGTGCCGACGTTGCCATAACCCAGCGTGTAGCCGTCGGGCGCCGAACGCACGACGTCGACGATCCCGATGTTGCCGCTGGCACCGGGTTTGTTGTCGATCACGATGGACTGGCCCAGCACACGGGTCAGCTCGTGGGTCAGGATGCGGCAGACCGCATCGGGCGAACCGCCGGCCGCCGACGGCAGCACCAGGCGGATCGGCCGCTCGGGCCAGCCGGCGGCCAGCGACCGCAGCGGCGATGCCAGAGGCCAGGCCGCAAGGGTCTGTGCAGTGCGTTGCAGCAGGCGGCGGCGCGTGGGGGCGAACAGGGGCATGGGCTCGGCTTTCGGGTTGGCAGGCATTGCAGATGCCCGTCATCATGCGAAAGAGAAGCACCGCCGGCAAACCACCATTTCTGCGATTACCATGCAGTTTTCGCATGCACGAAATCGGTGTGCCTCTGGCAAGTTGCGAGAGAGCATGCACCGAACATGTGCTTTGTTCATGGAGTCCCATGTTCCGCGCACCGTCGACCATGTCCCTGCTGTGCCTGGAGGCCAGCGCCCGGCTGCGTTCGTTCACGGCCGCGGGCCAGGAGCTGCACCTGTCGCAGGGGGCGGTCAGCCGGCAGATCCAGGCGCTGGAAGAGAGGCTCTCGGTCAAGCTGTTCACGCGCCGGCGGGAAGCCTTGGCGCTGACCGATGCCGGCCGCTACTACCTCGACGAGATCGCGCCGCTGCTGCAGCGGCTGGAGCGCGCCACGGTGAACGTGATGGCCCTGAAGGGCCGAGGCGGATCGCTGTCGGTCTCGGTCGGCGCATCGATCGGCAGCTACTGGCTGATCCCGCGCCTGCCCGCCTTCACGCGCGCGCACAACGAGATCACGCTCAACCTGGGCACGCGGGTCGGTCCGGTCGACTTCGCCGGCACGTCGATCGACGCCTCGCTGGAGTTCGGCGACGGCCAGAGGCCGGGCCTGCGCAACGAATTCGTGCTGCCGCTGCCGTTGTCACCCTACGCCGCGCCGGCCTGGGTCGCCACGCACGGCGGCGAGGTGACGGCGGCCACGCCGCGCGCGGCGCTGATCCAGCACCGCACCCTGCCGGACGCCTGGGACGGCTGGTTCGCCCACGAGGGCGTCGGCGGCGAACCGGGTCGCGAAGGCCCGCGCTACGACCTGATGTCGATGGCGGCGAACGCGGCCGTGGCCGGCCTCGGCATCGTGCTGCTGCCGCCGTTCGTCGGTGACGAAGCCGTGGCGTCGGGCCGGCTGAAGCGCCTGTCGCGCCGCAAGTGGCTGCATGCCAAGGGCTACTACCTGGTCTATCCGGAGGAGATGACGCAGATCAAGGCGCTGCAGGCGTTCCGGCACTGGCTGCTGCAGCAGGCCGCCGTACCGTGACGACGCCTCGGCGCGCGTTCACCGTTCACAACTGGTCGGTCGGCACGAACCAGGAGAACAGCAGCAGCTGCAGCCGCGTCAGCATGCTCGAGTCGGGCTCGTCGTCGAGCACCTCGTTGTCCACGTCGCCGGTGCCGATCCATTGCACGTTCTGGCCGTCGGCCTTCAGGCGGACCTTGTAGACACCTTCGATATCGTCGAGGTTGTAGGCGTAGATCAGCGCGTGCGTCAGCTCTCGGCTGTGCACCCGCACGCCGAGTTCGGTATTGAGCCGGGCCGAGCGCGGGTCGAGGTTCATCGAACCCAGCAGCACCCATTCGCGGTCGATCAGCGCCAGCTTGGCGTGCAGCTGGCCGCGCGCCTGCTTTAGCAGCCGGCGGAAGTTGCCGCTGCGCTTCAACTGCCGGGTGCTCACCTCGTACAGGTCGACACCGGCCCGCAGCAGCGCAACCCGGTAGCGGTTGTAGTTGATGTTGACCAGCGGCTCGTCGCTGTCGGCCAGTGAATTGGTCATCACCGTGATCTTGATGCCGCGCTCGCGCAGCGCCTGCATGCGCGCTACGCCCAGGTCGCCCGGGATGAAGTACGGCGACACGATGTTGACCTCCGAATGTGCCTCTGCAAAGAAGCCCATCGTCAGCTGGGACAGGGATGGCGTCTGCAGCGGGTCGTCGCCCAGCGCCTTGGTCGGCCGGTCGGCCATCGCGTCGGCATGGGCACGGATCCAGGGCAGGCGGCCGCTTTGCAGTTGCACGCCCAGAGGCGGGTCGCCGAACAGATCGGTAAGGTCGGGCGGCGTCGGCAGCGGCGTGTCGGCACCGCCGGTCGCAGCATCGAACGCGGCCTGCAGTCGCTCGGCCGGGTCGTTGTGCACCACCACCGTGCCGAGCGGATACACCACGGTGCTGTTCCAGTAGGTGTCGAAGATGCGCGCGAGCTGTGGCACCACCGGCCCGGCCATCAGCAGCTCGAAGTCGATGAAATTGGCGATGTCGCTGCGCAGGAAGTACTCGTCGGCCAGGTTGCGGCCACCGGCGATCGCCATCGCACCGTCGACCACGAACAGCTTGTTGTGCATGCGGTGGTTGAGTCGGCGGAAATCGGCAAAGAAGTCGGCCCAGCGCGCCAGGCCATTGCCGCGGCCGTTGACGAACGGGTTGAACAGCCGCACCTCGACATTCGGCTCGGCCGACAGGCCGAGCAGCAGCGGGTCGAGATGGGTGGTGTAGAAATCGTCGAGCAGCAGCCGCACCCGCACACCGCGCCGTGCCGCATCACGCAGTTCACGCAGGATCAGCCGGCCGGTCTTGTCATTGCCCAGCAGATAGGTCTGCACGTCGATCGATGCCTGCGCCCGGCGGATCAGCTCCAGCCGTGCATCGAGCGCGAACGACGCCTGGATCAGCGGGCGCACGCCCGACAGTCCGTCGGCCCCGCCGTGGAAGGCCGCGGCGAGGCGGCCCAGCTCCGTGCGCTCGGACGCCGGGATGGCCACGATCGGCGGCGCCGGCGCGCGGGGCGGCAGCGTGGCGCAGGCCGACAGCAGCAGCGCCATGGCGAATGCCAGCAGGCGGATCAGGGACGAGCAGGGCGGAAGCATCGGGCGGCAGGAATGGTGCGGGGCGCGCAGCGGCGCGATGGTCGACGGGAATTCGGAAGGGGGTCGATGGTAGCGGCTGCGGCATGGGCGTGTCGCTGCATGGACAATAGAGGGCTTTTCCGACAGAAGACCATCGGGCTGCCGAGACCGGCCCCACGCCATGAAACTCACCCATTCCCGCGCTTTGCTGATGATGATCGTCGTGACCCTGATGTGGTCGATTGCCGGTGTCACCACGCGCCACCTCGAGTCGGCGCGCAGCTTCGAGGTGACGTTCTGGCGCAGTTTCTTCACGCTGCTGTCGCTGCTGGTGATCCTGCCGCTGTTCCAGGGCCGCGGCGTGCTGGCGCGCATGCGGCAGGGTGGGGCGGCGCTGTGGATCTCGGGCGTCTGCTGGAGCGTGATGTTCACCGCCTTCATGGTCGCGCTGACGCTGACCAGCGTGGCCAACGTGCTGGTGACGATGGCGCTCGGACCGCTGTTCACGGCATTGCTGGCCCGCGTGGCGATCGGTCATCGGCTGGCGCCGCGCACCTGGGGGGCGATCGTCGTCGCCGGGATCGGCATTGGCTGGATGTACGGCACGCAGATGCGGCTGGACGATGGCGAAGGCCTCACCGGCACGCTGGTGGCACTGTGCGTGCCGATCGCAGGCGCCGTCAACTGGACCGCCGTGCAGCGCAGCCATGCGTCGGGCCGCGATGTCGACCTGGTGCCGGCGGTGCTCGTCGGCGCGCTGATCTCGTCGGCCGTCACCTTGCCGCTGTCGTTTCCGTTCCAGGCGACGCCGCACGACATCGGGCTGCTGGCGCTGCTGGGCGTGGTGCAGCTGGCGATCCCGTGCGTGCTGTCGGTCCTGTGTGCCGCCGTGCTCAAGGCGCCCGAGGTGTCGTTGCTGGCCTTGCTCGAAGTGATCTTCGGCATCGCACTGGCCTGGCTCGGTGCCGACGAGCCGCCGACCGCACCGGTGCTGGTCGGCGGTGCGCTGGTGATCGGCGCGCTGGTCGCCAATGAGCTGCTGGGCTGGCGCCAGCGCAGTGCCGCCGCAGCACCGGGCTGAACCCATGGCACGCTCGCGCCACCCTTCGCGGACCAACGCGCGCCACCAGCTGGCCTACGCGTGCATCGGCGGTGCGGTCGCGGCCGCGACGCCGCTGCCCTTGCCGCCGGAGATGCGGGGCCTGATCGCCTGGTGCGTCGGCGCCAGCGTGTTCCTGGTGCTGGCCTGGTGGCTGGCGGTCGATTTCGACGCCGAGCGCACACGCGAACGCGCGCAGATGCAGGATTCGTCGCGCCCCGTGCTGTTCGGCCTGCTGCTGGCCACCTGCCTGGCCAGCATCGCCGCGATCGTGTTCATGCTGACCGGAACGAAGGAGCTTTCTCCCGGCGCACGCGCCGGCCACGTGGCGCTGGCGATGCTGGCGCTGACCTTGTCGTGGCTGCTGATCCACACGACCTTCGCGTTCCGCTACGCGCACCGCTACTACAGCGAGGAGAAGCAACGCGACCCGAACGGCGCCGGCCTGGTGTTTCCTGGCGGCCAGGATCCGGACTACTTCGACTTCCTGTACCACGCGCTGGTGGTCGGCATGACCTCGCAGGTGTCGGACGTGGACGTCACCTCGCGCGAGATGCGGCGCCTGACCATGGTGCACGGCGTGCTGTCGTTCGCCTTCAACATGCTGGTGCTGGCACTCAGCATCAACGTGATCGCCGGCGCGCTGTAGCGGCGTTCAATCCGCGACGATCTTGCGTTCCTTGATGATGGCGGAGAAGCGGCGTGTGTCGCCCGCCGTCAAGGCAGCATAGGCGGCCGGCGTCATCGGGGTCGGCTCGGCGCCGATGCCGGCGATGGTGCGGCGCAGCTGCGGCGTGACCAGGATGCGGTTGATCTCGCGGTTGAGCCTGGCCACCACGTCCGGCGGTGTGCCGGCGGGTGCATAGAACCCATGCGTGGTGCCGGCGTCGAAACCCTTCAGGCCCACTTCGTCGAGCGTCGGTGCGTCCGGGAACAGGCTCGAGCGTTCGAGGCCGCCCACTGCCAGCATGCGCAGCTTGCCGCTGCGCACATGGCTGAGCGCGATGCCGGGATCGAAGTAGAAGTCGATCTGGCCGGCCAGCAGGTCTTGCAGCGCGGGCGAGGCGCCGCGGTAGGGCACGTGCACCGCGAAGATGTGGGCCTGGCTCTTCATCATCTCGCCGGCCAGGTGCAGCCCGGTGCCGTTGCCGGCCGAACCGTAGCTCAGCTTGCCGGGATTGGCGCGGGCATACGCCAGAAACTCGTTCACGTTCTTCACCGGCAGGTCACCGCGCGCCACGAGGAACAGCAGGATGCGCACCGTGGCCGCCACCGGCACCAGGTCCTTGTTCACGTCGAACGGCATCTTCGCGTACAGCGCCGGGTTGATGGCCGTGGTGCTGCCCGCCGTCATCAGCAAGGTGCAGCCGTCGGGCGGGGCCTTGACCACGATCTCGGCGCCGATCATGCCGCTGGCGCCGGCGCGGTTGTCGATGACGACCGGCTGGCCCAGCGCTTCCGACAGCGGTACCGACACGGCACGCGCCACGACGTCGGGCGAGCTGCCCGGCGGAAAGTTGACGACCACGTGCACCGGCCTGGCCGGCCAACCGGCGGCAGCGCTTTGGGCCAACGCGGTGGTTGAGCCGCCGCCGACCAGCATGGCGGCGACGGCCGCGCCTTGCAGCAGTGCCTGGCGGCGGGTGGAATGAGGGAGGAGGGGCATGGATGCTTTCAGGCAAGCGGTGTCGACAGGAAATGGCAAGGGCGCGGAAAGCTCACACCTCGATCGGCAGGCCCACGAAGTTTTCGCCGAACGACAGCTGGCCCGACACCGTGCCGGTCAGGTAGTCGAGATCGGCCCGCTGCAGCCGCTGCACGAACGGGCTGTGCTCGGGGAAGCGGTGCACCATCGTGCAGAGCCCGGCCGAGAAACGCTGCACCAGCCACATGCGCTTCAGGCAGATATCCGAGTAGCGCTGCAGCAGCGATGGCGCGTTGCGCTTGTAGTGCTCGATCAGGCCGCAGCTCAGCACGCGGATGTCGGCAAATGCGGAGTTCAGCCCCTTGGCGCCGGTCGGTGGCACGATGTGGGCCGCGTCGCCGGCCAGGTACAGCTGGCCATGTTGCATCGGTTCGGCGAGAAAGCTGCGCATCGTGGTCACGGCCTTCTGCGTGATCGGGCCTTCGCGCAGGGTCGGCATGCCGGGCACGTCGAGCCGGGTGTGCAGCGCGCTCCAGATGCGGTCGTCCGACCAGTGCTCGGGGTTTTCGTCGGGTGCGCACTGCAGGTACAGCCGCGTGACGGTGGGCGTGCGCAGGCTCATCATCGCGAAACCGTCCTCATGGCAGCCCCAGGTGATGTCGGGCGTGGCCGGCGCGGCGTCTGCCAGGATGCCGAGCCAGCCGAACGGGTAGACGCGGTCGTACACCTTCAGTACGCTGGCCGGAATGGCGTCGCGGCAGACGCCACGAAAACCGTCGCAGCCGGCGACGAAGTCGCATTCCAGGCGCCCGTCGCGGCCGTTCAGTGTGTAGTGGATGGTCGAGCGCGGGCCGTCCAGGCCCTCGATGCGCGTGACGGGCGCGTCGTACAGCGTCTGCCCGCCCACGCTTTCGCGGGCGTTCATCAGGTCGGTCACCACCTCGTGCTGCGGATACACGAGCGTGCTGCGGCCGCCCGTGGCTTCGGTGAAATCGAGCCGGTGCGAGGCGTCGGCAAAACGGAAGTCGATCGCGTGCTGCAGGATGCCGAGCCGGTCGAGCCGCTCGCCCAGGCCGGCGTTGCGCAGCAGTTGCACCGAGCCTTCTTCGAGCACGCCGGCGCGCAGCCGGGTGCGCACGTGTTCGCGGCTGCCGCGCTCCAGCACCACCGATTCGATGCCTTCCAGATGCAGCAGGTGCGCCAGCATCAAACCGGCCGGCCCGGCGCCGACGATGCCGACCTGGGTGCGCATCACAGGGCCTCCTGCAAGGTGACCAGGCCCATGCCGGTGGTCATCGGCGCGTAGTAGTGGCGGTGCATGCGCACCGCGCGGTCCGACAGCGCGCCGCGCATCACCAACCACATGATCAGCTCGATGCCCTCGACGCCGAAGCGCTCCATCATGGTCTGGTGTGTGAGCGTGGTCAGGCTTTCGGGGTCACTCTCGATGCGGTCGAGAAAATCCTGGTCGTTGTCGCGGTGCATCTGGCCGAACTGCGGCCCGGTCAGCTGGTGCGACATGCCGCCGGTGCCGATGACGGCCACGCGGATGTCGGCGGGATACGACGCGACCGCCCGCCGGATCGCCTGGCCCAGCCGGTAGCAGCGCCTCGCCGTGGGCAGCGGGTGCTGCAGCACGTTGACCGCGACCGGGACCGAGGCGACCGGCCAGGCTTCCTGCGTGTGCGCGAAGCACAGATGCATCGGCACGAGAAAGCCGTGCTCGACCCGCAGCTCCTGGCACACCGTCAGGTCGAACTCGTCATAGACCAGCGCGCTGCACAGGTGCTGCGAGAACGCCAGATCGCCGCGCACTGCGGGCAGAGGCCGGACGCCGAAACCTTCGTCGGCGACCGCATAACTGTCGGCTGCGCCGACCGCGAAGGTGGGGTACTTGTCGAAGAAGAAGTCGGCGCCGTGGTCGTTGTAGACCATGATGGCCACGTCGACCTTCAGGTCGACCAGCCACTGCCGCACCGGCACATAGGCGTCGAACAACGGCTTCCACGACGGGACTTCGGTACGGCCGCGGTCATAGGCGCCACCGATCGAGGGCACGTGCGAGGTGCCGATGCCTGCGACGATCCTGCCCATCAGACGGCTCCCCGGTCGTTGCGCGATCCGAGGAACTGCTCGTAGCTCTCGCCGCGCATCTTCGCGCCCATTGCATACAGGCCATTGCCAGTGACCACGCCGAGCTTCAGCAGAAAGTAGATGTTGCCTCCGGCCTCCAGCAGGCCGCCAAAGTCACGCGCCCGCACGAGATCCTTCTCGGCATCCGTCAGGCCGAAACGGGCCATGAAACCTTCCTCGTCGGCCTTGTACGCGTCGCGCTCGTGCGCCTGCGACAGTGCGTTGCACATCTTGTTGAGGCGGTAGCCACGCCACGACATGGCGAGGTCGAACACATGGGAGTCGGCGATCTTCGCAGCGGACGCGAGTTGCTCTGTCGTCATGGCAGCTTTCGTTTCGATGGGTTTGACTTGGATCAAAATCAGTCTATCGGCCAAGCCGGTAGTTCTAAAAAGCAACCATCTCGGATTCCGCGCCGTCCGCTCCATGTCCATCGAAATCCCTGCGACCGTCGATGAGTTGCTGAACTACCGTCTGGCCAGCCTCTTGGCCAACAGCGGCGCGATGACCACGCGCCTGTGCGAGGGCCGTTACGGCATCACGCGGCGCGAGTGGCGGCTGGTGGCGTTGCTGGCCGACTACGGTGCCATGTCGCCGTCGGTGCTGGCCGAGCGGGCGCACCTGGAGCGGGCCCGCGTGTCACGGCTGGTGACCGACCTGGTCGGCAAGAAGCTGGTGCTGCGCGTGCACGCGTCCAGCGACAGGCGCCGCGCCAGCCTGGAGCTGACCACGCGGGGCCGCCAGCTGCACCGCGAGCTGTTCCCCCAATCGGTGCAGTTCCACCAGATGGTGCTGGCCGTGCTCGGCCCGGCGCAACAGGCCGCGTTCGACGAAGCGCTGCGCCTGATGGACGCCCACGCCAAGCAGGTCAACGCTGCCTATACGAGCAATGCGAAGGCCGACCGCCGGCATGGCGGCAGCCGCAAGTCGTCTCCAGGATCGGCGTCGGGCGACTTGCCTTCCTGGTGAACTCGGCGTGCTCGCCCGTGCCCGG
This sequence comes from Pseudorhodoferax sp., assembly GCA_965279475.1. Lineage (GTDB taxonomy): Bacteria > Pseudomonadota > Gammaproteobacteria > Burkholderiales > Burkholderiaceae_C > Pseudorhodoferax. Next base: position 2,158,093 of record CBDIIA010000003.1, on the reverse strand, counting down.
GCGTCAGCGGCGCAGCGTGACCAATCCGGTCGACAGCGCCGTGCCGCAGACGATCACGAGGCCGCAGCCCACCATCCATGGGGTCAGCGCTTCACCCAGCAGCAGGCTGCCATACAGCACTGCGAACACCGGCACAACGAAAGTGACGGCCAGTGCGCGCGCCGGCCCCACGTTGGCGATGAGGCGGAAGAACATCAGGTAGGCTAGGCCCGTGCACAGCACGCCGGCAGCCACGAGCGCCATCCAGGCGCTGGCACCGGGCATGTGCGCGGGGCGCAGCCAGTACGCCGGCAGTGCCAACCCGATGGCGGCGCCCACCTGACTGCCCGCGGCCATCACCAGCGGCGGCACAGCGCCCAGATGCCGCTTGGTGTAGTTGGCCGACAGCGCATAACACGCGCAGGCCGCAAGACAGGCCAGCACCGCCCAGCCAGACGCGGCACCGCTGGCGTCCGGCTTGAAGCTGGCCTTGTTCCAGGCCAGCATCGCCACGCCGACGAAGCCGATCGCCAGCCCCAGCGCACGCGATGCAGTCGGCCGGTCCTTCAGCCAGACCCAGGCGACGATGGCACCGAACAGCGGCACGGTGGCGTTCAAGATCGACGCGAGGCCGGTGCTGATCGACAGCACGGCGAACGAGAACAGTGCGAACGGGATGCCCGAATTCAACACGCCGACCAGCATCACCGGCGTGCGGTGGCGCGCCAGTTCGGGCCCGAGTCCGCGCCAGAACATCAGCGGCAACAGGCACAGGCCGGCGATCATCACACGGCCCAGCGCCGTGGGCAGGGCACCGAACTCCACCGCCGCGACCCGCATGAACAGGAACGACGCGCCCCACAGCGCGGCCAGCAGCAGAAAGTCGACGAGCCAGGGCTTGCGTGTTTGCGGGCCGGTCAAACCGCGGCCTCGGCGAGGCTGCGCTGCAGGGGGCGGCGTGCGGCGCTGGACTGAAGCCGGGTCGATTCCAGCGCCAGCAGGGCTTGCTTGCGCGGCAGGCCGCCGGCATAACCGGTGAGGCTGCCATCGGCGCCCAGCACGCGGTGGCAGGGCACGATCACGCTGATCGGGTTGCGGCCCACCGCCGCGCCCACCGCACGCACCGCGGCCGGTTTGCCGATGCCCTGGCCCAGGGCGCCGTAACTGAGGGTCTCGCCGCGCGGGATGGCCAGCAGCGCCTGCCAGACGGCGCGCTGGAACGCGGTGCCGCCGCGCAGGTCGAGCGGCACGGTGAAGGCGGCTGTGCTGCCGGCAAAGTAGGCGTGCAGCTGTTGCCGGGCCTGGTGCAGCAGGGGATGGTCGGGGGCGGTGCGCCAGCCGGCCGCATCGGGCTGGTGGCGCTGGCCGTCGAACCACAGGCCGCACAGGCCCTGGTCGCTGGCGGCCAGCACGATGGCCCCCATCGGGCTGTCGAACCGGTCTTGGACAGTGGAAGGATCGAAGTGCATGGGCGTTCAGGAGATGGAGGGGGTGGCCGGCGTGCGCCGGGGTTTGGGAAGGGCGGCGGGGAGGGCTGCCGACCGTGCCGCATCGCGCACGGTCCGTTTGCCGTGGCTGGCGGCGGAAGCTGCAGGCAAGGCCGCCCAGGCGCGCAGCACGGCGTAGCTGCGCCACGGGGTCCAGTCGTGCGACGCCGCTTCGGCCGCGCGTGCCGGGTCGCGTGTGCCTTGCAGGCCCAGCGCCTTGTGCAGCGCGACGTCGCCGGCGGGAAAGGCATCCGGCCAGCGAAGCGCGCGCATCGCGATGTACTGCGCCGTCCAGTCGCCGATGCCCGGCAACTGCTTCAGCGCCACGATGGTGGAAGGGACATCGGCGCCGGCATGCAGCTGCAGGCGGCCTTCGGCCACGGCCTGCGACAGCGCCACGATGGCGGCCTGGCGTTGCCGCACGATGCCGAGGTGGCCCAGTGCGTCGCCGGCTGCCGCACCCAGTCCGGCCAGCGTGACGGCCGAAGGAAACAGCCGGTCGAGACCGGGCCACGGCGTGGCAACCGGGTCGCCGAAGCGCGCGGCCAGCCGCGCGGCCAGCGTGCGGGCCGCGGCCACCGTGATCTGCTGGCCGAGCACGGCCCGCACGGCCAGCTCGTACCCGTCGGCACAGCCGGGCACCCGCAGGCCGGCGCCATCGGGAAAACGCGCCTGCAACACGGCATGGATCGCCTGTGGATCGGCGTCGAGGTCGAACAGCGCGCGCACCCGCCGCACCACCTGGGGCAGCACCTCGTGCAGGCTGTCGGAGATGCGCAGCACCAGCTGGTTGCGCCCGGTGTCGAACGCCCCGTGCACCCAGCCCTGGCGTGTGCCGCTGCGCCAGGTGCGGGCCATCGCGGGTGCCGCCCCGGGCTCGGCCACCCACTCGACCCCATCGATGCGGCGCGCACGGAAGAACGCCAGCATCGCCTGCACGTCGTACGGCGGCCGGTAGCCCAGCCGGACCACGGTGCCGCGACCGGGTTGTGCGCCATCGGCCCGGCGCAACTGGCCGGGGTTGAGCCCGTAGTGCGCGCTGAAGGCAGCGTTGAAACGCCGCACGCTCTGGAACCCGCTGCTGACCGCCACCTGCGCGATCGGCAGGTCGGTATCGGCCAGCAGCTGCTTGGCCGTCAGCAGCCGGCGGGTCTGCAGGTACTGCAGCGGCGACACGCCGAACTGGGCCTCGAAGATGCGGCGCACATGGCGGTCGCTCACGCCCAGCCGGTCGGCCAGCGCCTGCATCGTGGGCGCGGCGTCGTCCCAGGCGTCGGGCTCGTCGAGCAGCCGGGCCGCCTGGTGCGCCAGGATGTAGGCAGCGTCCTGGATCGACCACAGCACCGAGTGCGGCGCCAGTTCGGGCCGGCAGCGCAGACAGGGACGGAAGCCCGCGCTTTCGGCCTGTGCTGCGTGGTCGAAGAAGCGGCAGTTCTCGCGTTTAGGCGCCTTCACGCTGCAGACCGGCCGGCAATAAATGCCGGTCGACGTGACACCGGTGAAGAAACGCCCGTCGAAGCGCGCATCCCGGGTCTTCATTGCCAGGTAACGGGCGTCGTCGACCGGGCTGGCCTTGGTGGCGGGCGCTGGGGTGGTCTCCATGCGGTCGATGATACGCGCCGCTGCCGGGCCGAATAGCCGTTTTCGGACCTGTGGATGGCCCGGTCTTGCGCCCTCTGGGCGGGGCGCGGGTGTCAGGCTGCGGGCAGGGCCGTGCGTGACTTGCGGTGGCCTGCCGCCGCCACCGGCGCCTGCAGTGCGCGCGCCGCCGCGGCAGCCGGCACGATGAACTCGTCGCGCAGCTGCTGCACGACGGCGCTGTCCGACCGCCACACCATCACGTAGCCATAGCCCGTGGCCACCGATGCGTCGAACGGGCACAGCAGCGAGCCGTTGGCCAGGTCGGGCGCGTTGACGACCTTGTCGCCCATCGCGACGCCGTAACCCGCCATCGCCGCGTGGATCGACAGGTCCAGCGTCTCGAACTGCATGCCGCGTGCGGCGTCGACCGTGGGGCAACCGACGTGGGCCAGCCACAGTTTCCAGTCGGCGTGGTCGGCCCGGGCGTGCAGCAGCACGTGGCGCGCCAGGTCGGCCGGGCCGGCGATCGGTGCGGCCTGCTGCTGCAGGTGCGGCGCGCAGACCGGGACCAGATGTTCGGGGAACAGCGGCAGGCCGGGCGTGGTCGGACGCTCCAGCGGGTCGTAGACGAAGGCCACGTCGAAGTCTTGCGCCGGATCGTCGGCCAGGTGGCTGATCGTGGTCGTGATCGACAGCGGCTGTTCGGCGTAGGTCGCCTGGAACGCCAGCAGGATCGGCATGGCCCAGCGCATCAGGCAGGTCGGCACCAGCACGCGCAACTGGCTGTTCGACGCCTGGATTTCCTGCGTCGCCTGGCGGATCGCCGCGAAGCTGTGCTGCGTGACCTGGGCCAGCTTGGCACCGGCGGGCGTCAGCGCCAGGCCCTTGGGCTGGCGCACGAACAGCGGCCGGCCCAGCGCCGATTCGAGCTGCAGGACCTGCCGGCTGACCGCGCCCTGGGTCACGCACAGCTCCTGTGCCGCGCGGGTGAAGTTGAGATGCCTGGCGGCCACGGCAAACATCTGCAGCGCCGACAACGAGGGGAGTCCGGATTTCGCGGGCATGTGGGTTGGTTCAGGAATCGAGGTGCACGCGCTGCGTGACGCAAGGACCGTGCCGCCATGACGCCAGGTCATGGCGCCCTCCACAAAACGTCGTTTGCCGGCGCGCAGGCAGGCTCCCATAATCGATTCGCATCCCGTACTCCATCCGCCCGTGGGTGGCCGGTTGAAGGAATCCACCGCCATGCAAGACCAAGAGGCCAGCGCTTCCAACACCAGCCTGTGGGGCGGCCGGTTCGCGTCCGGCCCGTCCGACGCGCTGACACGGCTGTCGCGTTCGCCCGCCGCCTACTTCGCGCTGTACGTCGAGGACCTGATCGGCTCACGCGCCCATGCCCGAGAACTGGAGCGCAGCGGGCTGCTGACGGCCGACGAATGCCAGCGCATGCTGGCCGCGCTGGACACGATCGAGGCCGACGTGCGCGACGGCCGTTCGGTGCCGATCCCGGCCGACGAGGACGTGCACACCTTCCTGGAACGCCTGCTGGTCGAGCGCCTGGGCGCTCTCGGCGGCAAGCTGCGCGCCGGGCGCTCGCGCAACGACCAGACGGCCAACGACCTGCGGCTGTTCCTGCGGCGCCGGGCGCGCGAGGTGGTGCGCGGCATTGTCGACATCCAGCGCGCCATCGTCGAGCAGGCCGCACTGCACGTGGACACGGTGGCGCCGGGCTTCACGCACCTGCAGCCGGCGCAGCCGGTGTCGTTCGGCCACCAGCTGCTGGCCCATGCGCAGGCGCTGCGGCGCGACTGCAGCCGCTTCATGGACTGGACCGAGCGCTTCAACCTGTCGCCGCTGGGCGCGGCCGCGCTGGGCGGCTCGGCCATCGCGCTGCGGCCCGATTTGGCGGCGGTCGAGATGGGTTACGCCGGCGTCTGCGAGAACTCGATCGACGCGGTGGCGAGCCGCGACCACGTGGCCGAGTTCCACTTCGCCTGCGCGATGACCGGCGTCAACCTGTCGCGGCTGGCCGAAGAGATCTGCCTGTGGGCGTCGCGCCAGTTCGCCTGGGTGCGGCTCGACGATGCCTATTCGACGGGGAGTTCCATCATGCCGCAGAAGAAGAACCCGGACATCGCCGAACTCACGCGCGGCATGTCGGGCACGCTGATCGGCAACCTGGCCGGCGTGCTGGCCACGTTGAAGGGCCTGCCGCTGGCCTACAACCGCGACCTGGCCGAGGACAAACGTTCGGTGCTCGAGACCATGGGCGTGCTCGAGCTGGTGCTGCCGGCCTTCGCCGGCATGGTGCGCACGCTGAAGTTCGACGCTGCGCGCATCCGGCGCGATGCGCCGCTGGGCTTCACGCTGGCGACCGAGATCGCCGACTGGCTGGCGCGCGGCGGCATGCCGTTCGCGACAGCACACGAGGTCACCGGCGCTGTGGTGCAGTACTGCGAACGCCAGGGCAAGGACCTGTCGGACCTGTCGGTGGCCGACCTGGGCCAGATCGACGCCCGGCTCGGCGCCCCGGTGCTGGACTGCCTCGACCTCGACCGCGCGGTGGGCTTGCGCACCGGCAGCGGCGGCACGGCGCCGGTGCGCGTGCGCGAGCAGATGACTGCGCTGACGGCCGTGCTCGACGCACATGCCGCATGGGCGCAAGCCAAAGCATGAGCGCCACCGCGCCCCCGCCAGCCGGCAGCAACGCGCACGAGATCGCGCATCTCGAACTGGTACCACGCCGGCACATCGGCCGCATCGTCGCGTCGGTGGTGATCGTGCTGCTGTTGCTGGCCTTTGCCCGGGCACTCTGGCACAGCCAGATCGAGTGGGCGTACGTGCGCCAGTTCCTCACCGTCAATACCATCCTGAACGGCCTGGTCAACACGCTGGTGATGACGGTCTGTGCGATGCTGCTGGGCATCACGCTCGGCGTGGTGTTCGCCATCATGCGGGTGTCGTCCAACCCGGTGCTGCGCAGCGTGGCGACCGGCTACATCTTCCTGTTCCGTGGTGCGCCGGCGCTGCTGCAGCTGCTGCTGTGGTTCAACCTGGCGCTGATCTTCCCGACCATCGGCATTCCGGGCATCGTCGAGTGGCGCACGGTCGACCTGATGACACCCTTTGTCGCGGCAATGCTGGGCCTGGGCATCCAGCAGGGCGCCTACACGGCCGAGGTGGTGCGCGGTGGGCTGCTGGCGGTCGACAGCGGTCAGTACGAGGCGGCGCGGGCCATCGGCATGACGCAGTTCCAGATGCTGCGGCGCATCGTGCTGCCGCAGGCGATGCGCGTGATCGTGCCGCCCGTGGGCAACGAGGTGATCGGCATGGTCAAGCTGACCTCGCTGGCCAGCGTGATCCAGTATTCGGAGATCCTGCACAACGCGCAGATCATCTACTACGCCAACTCGCGTGTGCTCGAGCTGCTGATCGTGGCCAGCATCTGGTACCTGGTGGTGGTGTCGCTGCTGTCGGTGGGCCAGTACACCATCGAGCGCCATTACGGCCGCGGCGCATCGGCGCTGCGCACGACGGTATGAGCGACGCGCTCGGCCGCCCGGAGCAAGCTCGCACCGCAGTGCAACGCACGGAGGTTACCCAGTGAGCGACGCGATGCCCGCCACCCCGGTGGCCCCGCTGATCCGGGCGATCGACGTCAGCAAGCATTTCGGCAGCGTCGTTGCGCTGGACAAGGTGAGCCTGAGCGTGGCGCGCGGCGAGGTCTGCTGCATCATCGGCTCGTCCGGCTCGGGCAAGAGCACCTTTCTGCGCTGCATCAACATGCTGGAGCGCATCGACGGCGGCGCGATCTGGCTCAACGAGCAGCTGGTGGGCTACCGCAGCGAAGGCCGCAAGCTGCACGAGCTGCGCGACCACGAGATCGCGCAGCAGCGCCGTCGCGTCGGCATGGTGTTCCAGCGCTTCAACCTGTTCCCGCACATGACCACGCTGCAGAACGTGATGGAGGGGCCGGTGCAGGTGCTGAAGCAGCCGGTGGCCCAGGTGCGCGAGCGCGCCGTGGAGCTGCTGCGCCGCGTGGGGCTGGCCGACAAGGCCGATGCCTGGCCGTCGCAGTTGTCGGGCGGGCAGCAGCAGCGTGTGGCGATCGCGCGTGCGCTGTGCATGAACCCCGAGCTGATGCTGTTCGACGAGCCTACCTCGGCGCTGGACCCGGAGCTGGTGGCCGAGGTGCTGGCCGTGATGCGCGACCTGGCCGATTCGGGCATGACCATGGTGGTCGTCACGCACGAGCTGGGCTTTGCCCGCGACGTGGCCGACACCGTGGTCTTCATGCAGAAGGGCAAGGTCGTCGAGGCCGGCCCGGCAGCGGCCGTGCTGGGCCAGCCCACGCATCCCCAGACCATCGCGTTCATGAACGCTGTGCGCAAGTAGACCGACTTTTCCAACTTTGCAGGAGATCACGATGAAGTTTCGTTTTTCGCCGCCCCTCGCGCTGTTCGCCGCGCTGACCTTCGCAGCCGGCCTGGCCTCGGCGCAGGCCTTGCCGGCCCGCATCAAGGCCGCCGGCAAGCTGGTGATCGCCAACCAGCCGAACTACCCGCCGATGGAGTTCCGCGACCCGGCCACCGACACGCTGATGGGCGTCGACATCGACCTGGGCGAGGCCATCGGCAAAGCGCTCGGCGTCAAGATCGAATGGTCGACCGTCGCCTTCGAGCAGATGATGCCGTCGCTTGCCACCGGCCGTGTCGACATGATCATGAGCGGCATGACCGACCTGCCGGCCCGGCGTGCGACGGCCGACTTCGTCAACTACATGAACTCGGGCGCGCAGTTCTTCGCGCAGGCGGCGCGCGCGGCAGAGTTCAAGACCCAGGCCGACCTGTGCGGCAAGTCGATCGGCATGAGCCGGCGCACCTCGTTCCCGGCCGAGACCGAGAAGTGGAGCGAGGCCAACTGCGTGGCCAAGGGAAAACCGGCGATCAAGGTGGTGGGCACCGAAGGTTCGGCCGACGCCCGCACGCAGCTGAAGCAAGGCCGCATCGAGGCGGCAGTGCAGGGCAGCGAGACCTTGCCCTACATCCTGAAGATGGAGCCCAACGCCTACATCGTGATCGGCGCGCCCTTCACCAGCGTGCAGCAGGGCATGGCGTTCGCGAAGAAGGACACCGAGCTGCGCGACGCGGTGGCCGCCGCGCTGAAGAAGGTGATGGCCGACGGCAGCTACAAGACCATCTTCGGCAAGTTCGGCGTCGACGGTTCGGCCATCGACATGGTGCGCATCAACGGAGAGCCCGCAAAGTAAATGGACGCGCAACTTCTCTCACAGCTGCGCCAGCGCTACGGCAACCAGGGCAGCGAAGACATCCTCGATCCGGTGTACCGCGCCGTGGTCGCGCAGCAGTTCGACGGCGACCGGCGCAAGTGGCCTTTCTCGGACCCGGCCACGTTCCTGTCGCTGCCGTTCCGGCCCGAAGCGGCCGACCTGCCCGATGCCGGCGGGCTCGACGTGGCCGTGGTCGGCGTGCCGATGGACCTGGGCGTGACCAACCGCGCCGGTGCCCGGCTCGGGCCCCGCGCGGTGCGCGGCATCGAGCGTGTGGGGCCGGTCGAACACGCGCTGCACATGGCGCCGCTGCTGGAGATCCAGGCCGCCGACATCGGCGACGTGCCGATGGGAAGCCGCTTCGACCTGGCCACCTGCCATGCCGACATCGAGGCCTTCTACCGCCGGCTGGCGGCGACCGGCGCCTTGCCGCTGTCGGTGGGCGGCGACCATTCGGTCACCTATCCGATCCTGCGCGCGCTGGGGGCCGAGCGGCCGGTCGGGCTGATCCACATCGACGCGCATTGCGACACCAGCGGCGTGTATGAGGGCTCGAAATTCCACCACGGCGCGCCGTTCCGCCAGGCCGTGCTCGACGGTGTGCTCGACCCGCAGCGCACCATCCAGATCGGCATCCGCGGTGGGGCCGAATACCTGTGGGAGTTCTCGCGCGAGAGCGGCATGACCGTGGTCCACGCCGAGAAGTTCGCGGCGATGGGCGTCGACGCCGTGATTGCCGAGGCGCGGCGCGTGGTGGGCGACGGGCCGGTCTACCTGACGTTCGACATCGACAGCGTCGACCCCGGTTTTGCGCCCGGCACCGGCACACCCGAAGTTGGCGGCCTCACGCCGCGCGAGGTGCTGGCATTGCTGCGCGGCCTGATCGGCCTGCCGTTCATCGGCGCCGACGTGATGGAAGTGGCGCCGCAATACGACGCCACGACCAACACCGCGCAGGTGGCGGCGCAGGTGCTGTTCGTCGAGCTGTGCCTGCTGGCGCGGGCCCGTACGCCGCGGCCGAAGCAGGCCTTGGCCTGAGGCGGGCGCCGCGCCGCCGAGCAGGGCGGTCCGGGTCCCGGCGGTCGTGGAAAATGCCGGCATGACCGACCCCATCGTCACGCTCGCCACCACCGACTGGTCCCCCGCAGAGGCCGTGCCTGCGTCCACCGAGACCGTGGAGGCCGGGCGCGTGCTGTACTTTCCGGCGCTGCGGTTCGCGCTGTCCGCCGAAGAGCGTACGCTGCTGCGGCCCGATCTGCGCGACCCGGCCAAACGCAACATCAGCCAGTCGCCCGGCACCCGCGTGGTCGGGGCGCAGGGCAGCCCGCACGAGATCGACCTGCTCGACGCGATGCTGCTGCGCTACCGCACGCAGGCCACGCAACTGGTGGACCGGCTGTTTCCGGCCTACCGCGGCCACCTGACGGCACAACCCACCAGCTTTCGGCCGAGCGAGGTCGCATCGCGTGCGCAGTCGTGGCGGGCCGACGACAAGCGGCTGCACGTCGACGCGTTCCCGTCGCGGCCGAACCGCGGCGCCCGCATCCTGCGTGTCTTCCACAACCTCAACCCGCAAGGCACGCCGCGCGTCTGGCGCGTCGGCGAGCCGTTCGAGGCGATGGCCGCGCACTTCATGCCCCAGGTCAAGCGCTACCACGCCTGGCAGGCCGCGCTGCTGCAGCGCCTGCACGTCACCAAGTCGCTGCGCAGCGAGTACGACCACATGATGCTGCAGCTGCACGACCTGATGAAGCAGGACATGGGCTACCAGCGCGAGGCCGAGCAGACCGAGTTCCGCTTCGCGGCGGGAAGTACCTGGGTCTGCTTCTCCGACCAGACGCTGCACGCTGTGCACAGCGGGCAGTACATGATGGAGCAGACCTACTTCATGGCGCCGCAGCACCAGGCACGGCCCGAGACCAGCCCGCTGGGCATCCTGTCGCGGCTGGCCGGGCGGCCGCTGGCGGGGGCGGCGCTGTAGCGGGTTGCACCGGCGGCAGTGTGCTGGTAAAGTAAGGAATCCTTACTTCGGGAATCCCATGCTTGCCAAGATCACCTCCAAGAACCAGCTCACGCTGCCCAAGAGCATCGTGCAGGCCGTGGGTGCCACGGAGTACTTCGATGTTGAAGCCAGGGATGGGCAGATTGTTCTCAGCCCGGTGCGTATCCAGCGTGGCGATGCCGTTCGCGCCAAGCTGGCGGCATTGGGTGTGAACTCGGACGATGTGCAGGACGCCATTCGTTGGGCACGCGCGCCCAAGTGACGCGCCGCCCGCCGCGGGTGGTGCTGGATACCAACGTCGTGTTGTCGGCGCTGGTGTTCGGTGGTGGCCATGCCGCACGGGTGCGCCGTGCCTGGACGGCGGGGCATATCGTCCCGCTGGCCAGCGCCGACACCGTCAAGGAGCTGATCCGCGTGCTGGCGTATCCCAAGTTCAAGCTGTCGCCGAGCGAACGTGAGGAGTTGCTGGCCGACTTCCTGCCGTTCGCGCAGACCGTGCAGATTCCCGATCCACCGCCGATGGCACCCGCTTGCCGCGACCCGCACGACATGCCGTTCCTGCATCTGGCGCTCGCCGGCAAAGCCAGGGCGCTGGTGACGGGTGACCGCGATCTGCTGGTGCTGGCTCCAACGCCGGGGATCTCGATCGTCACGCTGGAAGAGTTCGCTGCATCGATGGAGGTGTAGCAGGCATCGAGGCCGGGCCGGCCAAGGCGGTGGAGATCATCGTGCGGCTCCTATACTCGGCGCACACCCACAACGGTGTGCCTTCGCCGCCGAAGAAGATGGCGAAGAACGAACACCAACGCTCCACCCTAGAGAGCGTGGTGTTTCATCCGAGAGGAGACAAGCATGAAGTGGATCGCAACCCTGTTGCTCGCTGCGGCCCTGCCGCTGTCCGCCTGGCCGCAGGCCTATCCGTCGGCCAAACCGATCCGGCTCATCGTGCCGTTTGCGCCGGGGGGCAATGTCGACATCACGGCGCGGGCGATCGCGCCCGGCCTGGGCGAGGCGCTGGGCCAGACGGTCATCATCGAGAACCGCGCCGGCGTCGGCGGCACGCTGGGGGCCGATCTGGTCGCCAAGGCGCCGGCCGATGGCTACACGTTGCTGATGGGCTCGAACAGCTCGGTCAGCGTGGCGCCGGCGCTGTACCCGCGCAACCCCTACCACCCGATCCGCGACTTCGCACCGATCGCGCTGGTGGCGGCCACGCCCTTCGTGCTGGTCGCCACGCCGTCGCTGCCGGCCAGGACGCCGGGCGAGCTGGTCGCGCTGGCCAAGGCCCAGCCGGGCAGCCTGTCGATGGCGTCGAGCGGCAATGGCAGCTCGAACCACCTGGTGGGCGAGCTGTTCCAGACTTCGACCGGCACGAAACTGCTGCACGTGCCGTACAAGGGGGCGGGCGCGGTGGCGTCCGACCTGATGGGTGGCCAGGTGCAACTGCTGTTCGACCAGCTGGCCGCGTCCACCGCGAGCATCAAGTCGGGGCGCATCAAGGCGATCGCCGTGACCTCAGCCAAGCGGGCGAGCGTGCTGCCCGAGGTGCCAACGATGGCCGAGGCCGGCATCAAGGGCATGGAGGTCATCAACATCACCGGCGTGCTGGCGCCGGCCGGCACACCGCCCGACGTCGTCGCGAAGCTCAACGCCGCGGTGCTGAAAGCCATCGCACGGCCCGAGGTGAAGGAGCGTTTCGCGACGCTGGGGGTCGATCCGCTGGGCGGCACGCCCGACGAGTTCGCCGTCTTCATCCGCGAGGATTTCGCCAAATGGACGCAGGTGGTCAAGGATGGCAACATCAAGCTCGACTGAACCGCGGGTGGCGCTACGGCTGACGCTCCGCGTCGCCTGCCACCCCGACCCGACCCGATGCGCTCCGATCAAGGACCGAAGTGAACGAACCGATTCCCCTGTGCGCCCCGCACGATCCCGCGCCCCGGCCGCCGTCGTTCGATGTGCCGCCCGGCGCGTGCGACTGCCATGCCCACGTCTGCGGCCCTGCGGCGCGCTACCCGTACGCGGCCGACCGCATCTACACCCCGCCGGACGCGTTGCCGGCCGACTACCGGCACATGCTCGACACGCTGGGTGTCGCGCGGGCGGTGCTGGTCCAGCCCAGCGTCTACGGCACCGACAACCGCGCGATGCTCGACGCGCTGGACCAGGATCCGGTGCGGCTGCGGGCCGTGGCGGTGGTGCCGTTCGATGTCGACGTGCGCACCCTCGAGGCCATGCATGCCCGCGGCGTGCGCGGCGTGCGCTGCAACATCGTCGATGTGAAGGAAGGCAAGGGCCGGCTGCCGGTGGAGGCGCTGCATGCACTGGCCTTGCGGATCGCGCCGTTCGGCTGGCACATGGAGTTCCTGATGCACGTCGACGAGTTTCCTGACCTCGACCGGCAATTGGCTTCGATCGCCGTGCCGATGGTGTTCGGCCACCTGGGCTATGTGCCGACGGCGCGCGGCACGCAGACCGAAGGCTTCGAGGCGTTGCTGCGCCTGCTGCGCGACGGCAGGGCCTGGGCCAAGCTGACCGGGCCTTACCGGCTGACCGGCGCCGGGTTGCCGTATGCCGACGTCGACGCCGTGGCGGCGCGCCTGGTCGAGGCCGCGCCGCAGCAACTGGTGTGGGGCAGCGATTGGCCGCACGTGATCGTCAAGACCGCGATGCCGAACGACGGCGCGCTGTTCGACGTGCTGGCGCGCTGGGTGCCGGATCCGCAGCTGCGGCGCCGCATCCTGGTCGAGAATCCGTGCCGTCTCTACGGCTTCGACGCGGTCTGAGCTGCGGCGCCGCTGCACGACCGCACACCCCCAACCCGGAGATTCCGATGCTTCAATTCGTTCGACCCCTGCTGCTGTCGGCCACAATGCTGGCCGGTGGCGGTGGCGGGGGCGCCCTCGCGGCCGAGCCCCTGCGGGTGGTGATGGGCACGGCCACGCCGGGCGGCGGCTTCCCTGTCTTCGGCGATGCCCTGGTGCGCACCGTCGCCAGCACCGACCCCGACCTGACGGTCGAGGCCCGCAACACCAAGGGCAGTACCGAGAACATCCCGCTGCTGGAGCAGGGCCGGCTCGACATCGCGCTGGTGCAAGGCGAGGCCGCATACGAGGCCTTGCAGGGCATCGGCGGGCGGCCGCCGGCGGATCTGCGCATCATCAGTGCGATGTATTCGACGGCCGGCATGTTCGTGGCCCGCGCCGACAGCCCCTACCGCAGCATCGCCGACCTGCGCGGCAAGCCGGTGGCCTTTGGTGCCAAGGGGTCGGGCCTGGTGATCCTGGCGCGCTACGTGCTCGACGGCATGGGCCTCGACATGGACCGTGACTTCCAGGCCGTCTACCTGGAGCGGGCCGGCGACGGCCCGGCGATGGTCGCCGACGGCCGTGTCGCCGCGCTCTGGGGCGGCGGCAGCAGCTGGCCTGGTTTCGTCGTGGTGACCGAGTCCCCGGCCGGTGGCCGCTTCATCGTGCCCGACGCCCGGGAGATCGAGGCCATCGGCAAACGCCACAGCTTCCTCAAGGTGCTGGTGCTGCCGCCCGGCAGCTTCAAGGGCCAGACCGCGGCGCTCACGTCGCTCGGGTCGTGGAGCTTCGTGATGGCCCGCAAGGACCTGCCCGACGCCACCGCGTACCGGCTGACCCGCGCGCTGCACCGCGGCGAGGCGACGATCGCCGGCCTGCTGCCGCAGGCCCGGGAAACCACGGCGGTCAACACGGCAAAGGCCGCGCCCGAGGCACGGCTGCTGCACCCCGGCACGCTGAACTACCTGCGCGAGCTGGGCCTGCGCTGACCGCTGCGAGCCGGGCGGCGCCGCCCGGACGATGCAACAAGTCGTGCTATCTTCGTCCGCAGCGGCGTGGGGGCCTGCCCGGACGCTCCGCTTCATTTCACGAGCCAAGACGATGAACCAAGACCCCTCGCAACCGCTGCGCACCATCGCCGATCTGCATGCCCGCAAGACGGGCAAGGTCAGCAACAAATGGTCGTCCTACCTGACCTACTACGACCAGCTGTTTGCCGGCCTGAAGGACGCGCCGATCAAGCTGCTCGAGATCGGTGTGCAGAACGGCGGGTCGCTGGAGACCTGGGCTCGCTACTTCGAGAAGGCCGCGTTGATCCTCGGCTGCGACGTCGACGAGAAATGCCGGAACCTGCGTTACGAGGACCCCCGCATCGGCGTGATGGTCGGCGACGCGAACTCGCAGGCGATCTTCGGTGCGCTGCAGCAGTCGGCGCCGTTCGACGTGATCATCGACGACGGCTCGCACCAGTCCGAAGACATCCTGATCAGCTTTCTCAATTACTTTCCGCTGGTGCAGCCCGGCGGGATCTATGTGGTGGAGGACACGCATGCGATCTACCAGCGCAGCAGCACGCGCATCCACAACAAGCTGACCGCACTCGGGTTCTTCAAGGACCTGACCGATGTGGTGAACTTCCAGTTCTGGCAGCGCGACCTCAGCATCGAGGCGCTGCTGGGGCCCTATCTCAAGGTGCCCGTCCCGCATTTCCTGAACGAAGGCTGGGTGGATGCCGTCGAGTTCCGCAACTCGGTGATCACGATCCGCAAGGCCGCCGTGCCGGGTCACCAGAAGGTCGGCTATATGCACATCGTCGGCGATACGGCCGACGTCGATGCGGAGCCGCTGCGCGTGCGGCAACTGATCCAGCAGCGGACCTGAGCGCCGCCGGGCGACGGGTGACCCGTCAGGGCGCCAGGATGTCGGCGACCATGACCTTGCCGTTCTCCGACTCCGGCGCGTTCGTGTACTTGTCCGGCAGGTGGTGCACGAAGCAGCAGGGGTTGATCGTGTTGTACTTCGGGTAGTAGGGCAGAAAATTCCGCGAGATGCAGCCCTGCGGCACGTGGATGTTCGTCAGCGCCAGATTCGCCATCTCGGTCAGGCCCAGCGGCCACACGGTGTGCTGGATCGCCGTCTGCCAGCCGGGGACGAATTTCTCCAGGCTGAACGAGTCGGAGGCGATGTGTTCCTGCATCAGCTCGCGGTCGTACAGGAACATGCCCTGGTAGGTTCTGGGCAGGTTGATGTAGCCGTAGCCCGCCATCAGGTCCACCCTCGGCGAGCCCTTGACCGAGAACCGGTCGCCCTTGACCGAATCGGTCCAGGCCCATTGCTGCAGCGTGGGGTTCCACTCGGTCCGCATGAAGGACGGGTAGAGGCCGTACGGGCGCAGATGCTCGCGCGCGGTCATCCAGTACTGGATGTTGGTCGCGGTGACCTCCATGTCGTCCTCGATGTACATGAAGTGCGTGTACGACGGGTCCTGGAACTTCTCCGCCATCAGGTCCTTGTGCACCCAGGTCAGCAACCAGGCGCTGGGCAGGTGTTCGTAGTTCCGGTTGACGATCTCCACCTGGAACGTGGGCGTTGCCGGCGGGAAGACCGACGCGATCAGATCGAGATCGGCCTGGTCGGTCTTGTTCGTCGCGATGCTGACGTGCACCTCGTCGAACAGGAACTGCTGCATGTGCAGCACCTGCTGGAGATAAGGCAGTTTCTCCGGCCCGACGTGTGCCAGGCAAGTAAAGAGTTTCATGGCGTGTGCGACCGGTCCGGCCCGCTGATCGGGCTGCCATCTTAAGCGCGCAGATACAGCTTGCCGAAGTGCGCCAGCCGTTCGGCGTGCACCGGCTCGACCTGGTCCCAGCGAAAACGCCACTCCCAGCTGCCGCCGTCCATCGTGCCCGGCATGTTCATGCGGTCTGTGGCGCCCAGGCCGAGCACGTCCTGCATCGCGACGATGGCGGTGTCGGCCACGCTGGCGCTGGCCGTGCGGATCAGATCCCAGTGGATGTCGCGCCCGGCGTCGGGGCCCGACAGTCCCAGGTAGTCGCGCACATAGGCGCGCTCGGTGTCGCCGGCTTCGGCCCACCAGCCGACGCTGGTGTTGTTGTCGTGCGTGCCGGGGTAGACCACGGTGTTGGCCTCGTAGTTGTGCGGCAGGTAGGTGTTGTCGGCCTCGCCGCTGAACGCGAAGTGCAGGATGCGCATGCCCGGCAGGTCGAACTGGCGGCGCAGGGCTTCGACGTCGGGGGTGATGATGCCCAGGTCTTCGGCAATGACCGGCAGCTTGCCCAGGGCGGCGTCGATCGCCTCGAACAGCGCCGCACCGGGGCCGGTGACCCAGCGGCCGTGGATGGCGGTCGGCTCGTCGGCCGGGATCTCCCAGTAGGCGGCGAAACCGCGGAAATGGTCGATGCGCACGATGTCGACCATCGCCATCGTGTGGCGCACGCGGTGCACCCACCAGGCAAAACCGTCGGCGGCGTGCGCGCTCCAGCGGTACAGGGGGTTGCCCCAGCGCTGGCCGGTGGCGCTGAAGAAATCGGGCGGCACGCCGGCGATGACGCTGCACTTGCCGTGGGCGTCGAGTTCGAACAGGTCCTGCCGCGCCCAGACCTCGGCACTCTGTTCGGCGATGAAGATCGGCGCGTCGCCGACGATCTGCACGCCCGCGCCGTTGGCATAGGCCTTGAGCCGTTGCCACTGGTCGAAGAAGCGCCACTGGCAGAAGCGCCAGAACTCGATGTGCTGCGCGTGGCGGCCGACGGCGTCGCGTAGCGCGGCCGGGTCGCGCTGCGCCAGCGGGGCGGGCCAGTCGCTCCACAGCACCCACTGGTGCGCCTCGGCCAGCGCCATGAACATCGCGTAGTCGTCGAGCCAGACCGCGTGCTCGGCACAGAAACGTGTGTAGTCGGCCCGTTCGTCGGTGCCGGCCCGCTCGGCGAAGGCCTGGGCCGCACGCCACAGCCGCTCCATGCGCCAGGGCACGACGCTCGCGAAGTCGACACGGTGGTCGGCGAACGTGTCCGACGGCACCAGGTCGTCGGCGTCGAGCCAGCCCTGCTGCTGCAGCGCGGCCAGGTCGATCAACAACACGTTGCCGGCGAAGGCCGAACTGCTCATGTAGGGCGAGTTGCCGGCGCCGATGCCGCCGAGCGGCAGGATCTGCCAGAGCTTCTGGCCGGCGCCCACCAGCCAGTCGACGAAGTGGTAGGCCGCAGGTCCCAGGTCCCCCGAGCCGTGGGGGCCGGGCAGGCTGGTCGGGTGCAGCAGGATGCCGCTGGAGCGTGGAAGGCGCATGGGTTCGTTCGTGTTCGTCAGGGGCGGGCCGGCTGCGGGCGCGTCACAGGTTCGCCCCGTCGGCGGCGAGCAATTGCAGGCTGTGCGCGGGCAGGGGACAGGGCTGCTCGCCCTGGTCGTACCAGGTGGAGACGCCGCGTGGGTGCGCGGTGTCGAGAAAACCGCGCCAGACGCCGGCTGGCAGCACGAATCGGGTGTCGGCCCGGCTGGCGTTCAACAGCAGCAGCACGGGCGCCGCGGCGCGGCCGGGCCGGCCGATCAAGCAGCCGAGCACACGCTGGCCGGGGTCGCGCCAGGCATCGCCGGTGAGCGGCGTGCCGTCGGCCTGCAGCCAGGTCAGGTCGTGCAGGCCCAGCGGGTCCGACAGGCCGCTGTACCAGTGGTTGCCGAACGGCAGCGCGCGGCGCCGCAGCGCGATCACCGCGGCCGTGAAGTCGATCAGCTCGGCGTCTGCGGTCGACCAGTCGATCCAGGTGATGTCGTTGTCCTGGCAGTAGGGGTTGTTGTTGCCGCGCTGGCTGTGGCCCATCTCGTCGCCGGCGGCGAGCATCGGCGTGCCCTGCGACAGCAGCGTGGTGGCCAGCAGTGCGCGCGCAAGCCGGCCGCGCAGCGCCAGCACCGCGGGATCGGCGCTGTCGCCCTCGGCGCCGCAGTTGAAGCTCAGGTTGTGGCCATGGCCGTCGCGGTTGTTCTCGCCGTTGGCTTCGTTGTGGCGTTCGTTGTAGGAGACCAGGTCGCGCAGCGTGAAGCCGTCGTGCGACACCACGTAGTTGACCGACTCGGCCGGCGCGCGCTGGCGCGGCTGGTACAGGTCGGACGAGGCGCACAGGCGCAACGCGAAATCGCCGCGGGTCGAGGGCGCGTTGTCCATGGCCGCGGGCCCGATCCAGAACGCGCGCATCGTGTCGCGGAAGTGGTCGTTCCATTCGAGCCAGCCGCGCGCAAAGCCGCCGACCTGGTAGCCGCCGGGGCCGATGTCCCAGGGCTCGGCGATCATCTTCACGCGCGACAGCACCGGGTCCTGTGCCACGGCGGTGAAGAACGCGCCGCCGCGTTCGAAGCCGTTGTCGCCACGCCCGAGCACCGGCGCCAGGTCGAAGCGGAAGCCGTCGACGTGCATGTCCGAGACCCAGTAGCGCAGGCTGTCCATCACCAGCTGCAGCACGCGGGGCTGGCGGATGTCGAGCGTGTTGCCGGTGCCGGTGTGGTTCTCGTACAGCGCCCGCTGGTCCGGCGGCAGGCGGTAGTAGCCAGCGTTGTCGAGCCCGCGAAAGCTCACCGTCGGGCCGTTCTCGTCGGTCTCGGCCGTGTGGTTGTAGACCACGTCGAGCACGACCTCGATGCCCGCGGCATGCAGCGTGCGGACCATCTGGCGGAACTCGTCGCGCCCCGCCTGGCCGCCGCCGCTGCTGCACAGCCGCGGTGTCAGGCAGAAGAAGCCGAGCGTGTTGTAGCCCCAGTAGTTGCCGAGCTCCATGTTCACCAGGCGTTGTTCGTCCAGCGCCAGGTGCACTGGCAGCAGGCTCACGGCCGTGATGCCGAGCCGGCGCAGGTGGTCCACCGAGGCCGCGTGCGCCAGGCCGGCGAAGCTGCCGCGCAGCGCCTCGGGCACGGCCGGGTTGCGCTGCGAGAAACCTTTCACGTGCAGCTCGTACAGCACCGTGTCGGCGAGCGGCGTGCCGGGGGGATGGTCGTCGCCCCAGTCGAAGCCGTCGTGCGTGACCCGGGCCTTCAGCGCGCAGGCGGCGTTGTCGGCCGTGTCCATCTGCAGCGGATGCCGCAGGTCGGCGCCGAAATGCTCGTCGCGCCAGGCGAAGCTGCCGACCACCTCGCGCGCGTAGGGGTCGAGCAGCAGCTTGAAGGGGTTGAAGCGGTGGCCGAGGTCGGGCCGCCACGGGCCGTGCGCCCGCAGGCCGTACACCAGGCCCGGCGCCGCGCCCGGCAGGTAACCGTGCCACACGTCCGCCGTGTGCGAGGGCAGGGCGAGCCGCGCGGTCTCGTGGCTGCCGTCGGTATCGAACAGGCACAGCTCGACCGCCTGCGCGTTGGCCGAGTAGATCGCGAAGTTGATGCCCCGGCCATCCCAGTGCGCACCCAGTGGCCAGGGTGCGCCGGCTTGCAGCACGACCTCGGTATCGCCGGTGCGGGGCATGGGCGCGGTCATGCCACCCATTCCAGGAACACGGTGGCCAGCGGCGGCAGCGTCAGCACGACCGACTGCTTGCGGTCGTGCGAGGGCACGGGCTCGGTGCCGGCCACGCCCCAGGCGGTGCCGGCATTGGTGCCGCCGTAGTAGCTCGAATCGGTGTTCAACCGTTCGTAGTAGCGTCCGGGCTGCGGCACGCCGATGCGGTAGCTGCGGTGCACCGTCGGCGTGAGGTTGCTGACCACCAGCATGTGGGCGCCTTCCTCGCGGCCACGCCGCATGAACGCGAACACCGAGTGCTGGGCGTCGTCGTGCACCAGCCATTCGAAGCCCGAGGCCTCGCAGTCGCGCGCGTACAGCGCCGGGTGGCGGGCGTACAGGCGGTTCAGGTCGCGCACCAGGTTCTGGATGCCGGCGTGCGGCGCCTCGGCCAGCAGGTGCCAGTCGAGGCTGCGCTCGTGGCTCCATTCGCGCGCCTGCGCGAACTCAGCTCCCATGAACAGCAGCTTCTTGCCCGGATGGCCCCACATGAAGCCGAAGTAGGCGCGCAGGTTGGCGAACTGCTGCCAGCGGTCGCCGGGCATCTTGGTGATCAGCGCGCCCTTGCCGTGCACCACCTCGTCGTGCGACAGCGGCAGCACGAAGTTCTCGGTGAACGCGTAGACCAGCCCGAACGTCATCTCGTCGTGGTGGAACTTGCGGTGCACCGGCTCGCGCGCCATGTACTGCAGCGTGTCGTGCATCCAGCCCATGTTCCACTTGTAGTGGAAGCCCAGGCCGCCGGCGAAGGTGGGCCGCGAGACGCCCGGGAACGCGGTCGACTCCTCGGCCACGGTGACGGCCTGCGGCCGCTCGGTGCCGACGACTTCGTTCATGCGCTTCAGGAACTCGATGGCCTCCAGGTTCTCGCGGCCGCCGTGCACGTTGGGCACCCATTCGCCGTGCTTGCGGCTGTAGTCGCGGTACAGCATCGAGGCCACGGCATCGACGCGCAGGCCGTCGATGCCGTAGCGCTCGAGCCAGTACAGCGCGTTGCCGACCAGGAAGTTGCGCACCTCGGTACGGCCGAAGTTGTAGATCAGCGTGTTCCAGTCCTGGTGGAAGCCTTCGCGCGGATCGGCGTGTTCGTACAGGGGCGTGCCGTCGAAGCTGGCCAGGCCGTGGGCGTCGCTCGGGAAGTGCGCCGGCACCCAGTCGATCAGCACGCCGATGCCCTCGGCCTGCGCGCGCGCGACGAAGCGGCGGAACGCGGCCGGCTCGCCGAAGCGGGCGGTCGGCGCGTACAGGCCGATCGGCTGGTAGCCCCAGGAGCCATCGAACGGGTGCTCGCTGATCGGCATCAGCTGCACGTGGGTGAAGCCCATGTCCTGCACGTAGGGGATCAGCGTGTCGGCGAGTTCGTCCCAGTTCAGCCAGCGGTCGTGTTCCTCGGGTTTGCGGCGCCAGCTGGCCAGGTGCACCTCGTAGACCGACATCGGCGCATGGGCGGCGTTGGCCGTCTGCCGTGCCGGCAAGGGCGGCAGCGGCGGCGGCATCACTGCGACGATGCTGGCGGTGCCGGGCCGCAGTTCGCAGGCCAGCGCATAGGGGTCGGCCTTCAGCGGCAGCAGGCTGCCGTCGCCCGCGATGATCTCGAACTTGTAGCGCGCACCCACGGCCACGGCGGGCAGGAAGATCTCCCACACGCCGCACTCGCGCCGCAGCCGCATCGGATGGCGCCGGCCATCCCAGAAATTGAAGTCGCCGACCACGCTGACGCGCAGCGCGTTCGGCGCCCACACGGCACAGCCGGTGCCCGCCACGCCCTGGTGCACACGCGGCCGCGCGCCCAGCACCTCGTAGGGCCGCCGGTGCGTGCCTTCGCCGAGCAGCCACACATCCATCTCGCCGAGCAGCGGCGCAAAGCGGTAGGGGTCGTCGATGACCGACTGCTGGCCGTCCTTCCAGTGCACGCCCAGCGTGTAGGCGCCGGGCATGCCGGCCTTGATGTTGGCGTCGAAGAAGCCATCCGCATGCCGCAGCGCCAGCGCCGCCCGCACCCCGCCGCGCACCGCATCGAGCACCACCACCTTGGCCGCGTCCGGCAGGAAGGCCCGGACGCTGACGCTGCCATCCGCCTGCGGATGCGGACCGAGCACCGAGAACGGATCGCCGTGCCGCGCGGCGCAGATGCGTTCGATGTCGTCAGGAGGCAGGTTCATTGCGATGCGGCGCGCCCTTTGCGAAGACTGGGGGTTGTCACTGCTTCGGCTCGATCCGCCAGATTTGGCGTGCGTATTCGCGGATCGTGCGGTCCGCCGAGAACACGCCCATGCCGGACACGTTGGTGATCGCCTTGGCGCACCAGGCGGCCGGGTTCTGGTAGAGCTTGTCGACCTCGGCCTGGGTCGCCACGTAGGACGCGTAGTCGGCCAGCAGCATGTAGTAGTCGCCGCCCCACAGCAGCGAGTCGATCAGTGCGCGGTAGCGGCCCGGCTCGTCCGGCGAGAACGTGCCGCCGGCGATCGCGTCCAGCACGCCCTTCAGCCCGGGTTCGCTCTCGTAGTAACGCATGGGCTGGTAGCCGCTCTGCTTGAGCGCCTTCACCTCGGGCGTCTTCAGCCCGAAGATGAAGATGTTGTCGTCGCCCACCGCCTGGCGGATCTCGATGTTGGCGCCGTCGTCGGTGCCGATCGTCAGCGCGCCGTTCAGCGCCAGTTTCATGTTGCCGGTGCCGGAGGCCTCGGTGCCGGCGGTCGAGATCTGCTCGGACAGGTCGGCGCCGGGCATGATGACCTCGGCCACCGAGACGCCGTAGTTCGGGATGAACACCAGCTTCAGCAGGTCGCCGATGCGCGGGTCGTTGTTGATCACGTTGCCGGCGTCCGAGATCAACCGGATGATCGACTTGGCCGTGGTATAGCTCGATGCGGCCTTGCCGGCGAAGATCACGGTGCGCGGCACCCAGCCCTTGCCGTCCGGGCCCTTGGGGTCGGCCAGGATCGCCTGGTAGCGCGACACCACGTGCAGCACGTTGAGCAGCTGGCGCTTGTATTCGTGGATGCGCTTGACCTGCACGTCGAACAGGCTGTCGGGGCTGACCTGCACGCCGGTGCTGCGCGCGATGTAGGAGGCCAGCCGCACCTTGTTGACGCGCTTGATCTCCATGAACTCGGCCTGGAACGCCGGGTTGGCCTTGACCTCGGCCAGGCGCTTCAGCTGGTCGAGATCGAGCCGCCACCCGTGGCCCAGCTGCCGGTCGAGCAGGCCGGCCAGGCCCGGGTTGGCCTGCGCCAGCCAGCGCCGCGGCGTGACGCCGTTGGTCATGTTGGTGAACCGCTCGGGCCACAGCGCCGCGAAGTCGGCGAAGATGGTCTGCACCAGCAGGTCGGAATGCAGCTGCGACACGCCGTTGACCTTGTGGCTGCCGACCACCGACAGGTGCGCCATGCGGACGCGGCGCTCACCGTTCTCGTCGATCAGCGACAGCCGCGCCAGGAAGCCGTTGTCGCCGGGCTTGAACCGTGCCGCGAACTCGAGAAATTCCTTGTTGATGCGGAAGATGATCTCCAGGTGCCGCGGCAGCACGTGCTGCATCAGCGCCACCGGCCAGGTCTCCAGCGCCTCGGGCATCAGCGTGTGGTTGGTGTAGGAGAAGGTGCGGCGGCAGATCGCCCAGGCCGGCATCCAGTCCATGCCGTGCTCGTCGCACAGCACGCGCATCAGCTCGGCCACGCCGATCGCCGGATGGGTGTCGTTCAGGTGGATGGCGACGTGGTCGGCCAGGTTCGACAGCGTGCCGTGCTCGTCGAGGTGGCGCTTCACCAGGTCCTGCACCGAGGCGGCGACGAAGAAGTATTCCTGCTTCAGCCGCAGCTCGCGGCCGGCCGGCGTGCTGTCGTTCGGGTACAGCACCCAGGAGATGTTCTCGTACTCGTTCTTGGCCGTGGCGGCGCGCGCGTAGTCGCCGGTGTTGAAGGCGTTCAGGTCGATGTGCGAGGGCGCCGCCGCCTTCCACAGCCGCAGCGTGCTGACCTTTTGCGTGCCGTGGCCCGGGATCACCATGTCGTAGGCCTTGGCCGCCACCTCGCCGGCGGCGCGCCAGACGGCCTTGCCGTCGACGTGCTCGACCCAGCCGCCGAAACGCACCGGGTAGCTGATCTCCCAGCGCGGGAACTCCCAGGGCGTGCCGTCTTCCAGCCACGGGTCGGGGTGCTCGATCTGCGAGCCGTTCTGGATCTCCTGCGCGAACATGCCGTATTCGTAGCGGATGCCGTAGCCGAACGAAGGCAGGCCCAGCGTGGCCATGGAATCGAGGAAACAGGCGGCCAGGCGGCCCAGGCCGCCGTTGCCCAGGGCGGCATCCGGTTCGCGGTCGGCCACCTCTTCGAGCGAACGGGCGTGCGCGCCCAGGCTCTGCGTGGCGCCGTCCTGCAGGTCGAGTGCGGCCAGCGCGTTCGACAGCGTGCGCCCGATCAGGAATTCCATCGACAGGTAGTAGACGCGGCGGGCCCGGGCACCGCGGTCGGCGGCCTGCGTCTGCACCCAGCGCTGCGACAGCTCGGCGCGCGCGACCTGGGCCACGGCGTGCATCAGGTCGGTGGGGCTGGCGTTCGCGCTGGCCACGCCGACCGTGTGCAACAGGTGGTCTTCGATGCGGGAGACGATGGTGCGGGGGGGCGTATGGCTGGTGGTGCTCACGGTGGATCCTTTGTTCTGGGTAACGCCTGGCGCGGCTTCAGAGGGCAAGCAGGGTCCATGCCAAGCGCGTCGGAATTCTCGCACGCGAACACGGCCGCACACCCGAAGTGCGGCTATCCTTGTCTCTGCGATCATGTCGCAGTCGCTGCCGGTCGATGCCGCAGGTGTCGGGCGCGGCCAACGTAACGGAGACCTCATGGCATCGAACGATCTGGCACAGCAATTGGATCTGCCCAAACGGGCGATTGCACTGGTGCTGGCTGGGGGCCGCGGCAGCCGGCTGATGAACCTCACCGACCGGCGCGCCAAGCCGGCGGTCTACTTCGGCGGCAAGTTCCGCATCATCGATTTCGCGCTGTCGAACTGCCTGAATTCGGGCATCCGCCGCATCGGCGTGATCACGCAGTACAAGAGCCACAGCCTGCTGCGGCACCTGCAGCGTGGCTGGGCCTTCCTGAAAAGCGAGATGAACGAGTTCGTCGACCTGATGCCGGCGCAGCAGCGCAACGACGACGACAGCTGGTACCGCGGCACGGCCGATGCGGTCTACCAGAACCAGGATATTCTGGCGAGCTACCGGGCCGACTACATCGTGGTGCTGGCCGGCGACCACATCTACAAGATGAACTACGCGATCATGCTGGCCGACCACGTGGCCAAGGGCCGCGACTGCACGGTCGGCTGCATCGCCGTGCCACGGGCCCAGGCCAGCGCCTTCGGCGTGATGGCGGTCGACGAGCACAGCATGATCACCGACTTCCTTGAGAAACCGGCCGATCCGCCGGCCATGCCCGGGCGGCCGGACGTGGCGCTGGCCAGCATGGGCATCTACATCTTCAACGCGCGCTACCTGTACAAGGAGCTCGAGCGCGACATGGCCGACCCGAACTCGAGCCACGACTTCGGCAAGGACATCATTCCCCGGGCGGTGAAGAACGGCTGCGCCGCGGCCCACCCGTTCGAGCTGTCGTGCGTGAACATGCGGCTGGGCGAAGAGGCCTACTGGCGCGACGTCGGCACGATCGACGCTTACTGGGACGCCAACATCGACCTCACCGCGACCGATCCGCAGCTCAACCTGTACGACACACGCTGGCCGATCTGGACCTACCAGTCGCAGCTGCCGCCGGCCAAGTTCGTGCACAACCAGGAAGACCGCCGCGGCATGGCGATCGAGTCGCTGGTGTCGGGCGGCTGCATCGTCTCGGGCTACGTGTTCCGCTCGGTGCTGTTCAACAGCGTGCGCGCGCATTCGCAGTCGACGGTCAACTGGTCGGTGCTGCTGCCCGGCGTGCAGATCGGGCGGCGCGCGCGCATCAACCGCGCCATCATCGACCGCGGCTGCTCCATCCCCGACGGCATGGTCATCGGCGAAGACCCGGTGCAGGACGCGGCGCGTTTCCACCGCAGCGAGAACGGCATCACGCTGGTCACACCGCCGATGCTGGCCAAGCTCGGCACATGAAGGTTCTCCACGTCGCAGCGGAAGCGTTTCCGCTGGTCAAGACCGGCGGGCTGGCCGATGTGATGGGCGCACTGCCGCAGGCGCTGGCTGCCGAAGGGGCCGACGTGCGGCTGCTGCTGCCGGGCCTGCCGGCGATCCTGCAGGGGGTCGAGAAACAGTCCGTGGTGTGCGAGCTGGGGGCCATCTTCGGCGCCGGCCGGGTCACGTTGCGGCGCGGCATGCTGGCGCCCGATCTGCCGGTGTACCTGGTCGAGTCGCCCTACCTGTACGAGCGCCACGGCGGCCCGTACCAGGCGCCCGATGGCAGCGAATGGGCCGACAACCTGCAACGGTTCGCACTGCTCGGCTGGGTGGCGGCGCACATCGCCGCCGGCGAACTCGACGGCAGCTGGAAACCCGACGTGATGCACGCGCACGACTGGCACGCCGCGATGTCCTGCGCCTACGTCGCCGCCCATCCGGCCAGCACCACGGCGACGGTGTTCACGGTGCACAACCTGGCCTACCAGGGCCTGTTCGACCCGGCGGACTTCGCGCTGCTCAACCTGCCGGCGCGTTTCATGGCGCCGGCCGCGCTCGAGTTCCACGGCCAGTTCTCGTTCATGAAGGCCGGCCTGAAGTTTGCCCGGCGCGTCACCACCGTCAGCCCGAACTATGCCCGCGAGATCACGACCGCCGAGTTCGGCAACGGTCTCGATGGCGTGATCCGGGCGCGTGGCGCCGAGGTCTCGGGCATCCTGAACGGCGTCGATGCCGACGTCTGGGATCCGGCGACCGATGCCGGCATCCCGGCGCGCTACAGCGCCGACGCGCTGGCCGGCAAGGCACGCTGCAAGGCCGAGCTGCAACAGTCGCTAGGCCTGCGCGTCGACGCCCGGGTGCCGCTGTTCGCCGTGGTCAGCCGCCTGACGCCGCAGAAAGGGCTGGACCTGGTGCTGGGCGCGCTGTCGAGCCTGCTGGCCGACGGGGCGCAGCTGGCGGTGCAGGGCACCGGCGACGCGCCGCTCGAACTGGCGTTCTCGAAGGCCATGGCCAACTACCCCGGCCGCGTGGCGGTGCGGCTGGGCTACGACGAGGCATTCGCGCACCAGATGATCGCCGGCGCAGACGCCATCCTGGTGCCTTCGCGCTTCGAGCCCTGCGGCCTGACCCAGCTCTACGCGCTGCGCTACGGCACTCTGCCCGTGGTGCGCCGGGTCGGCGGCCTGGTCGACACCGTGGCCGACGCCACCGACGAGGCCTTGCAGCGCGACACTGCCACCGGCTTCATGTTCGGCGCCGCCACCCCCGAGGCGCTGGCCGGCGCGGTCAGCCGCGCGGTGCATACCTTCCAGCAGGCACCGGTGTGGACCCAGGTGATGCGCCGTGCGATGGCACAGAACTTCTCGTGGGTGCCGGTGGCGAAACAGTACCTGGCGTTGTACCGGGAGGCGATGGAGCAGGCAGCTTGAAGTGCGGACCGGTCGCTCACGCGATCGACTTGTGCCCCTTGAGCCACTCCTGAAGCGCTGCATCGACGCGGGTCTGCCAACCATCGCCTGTAGCGCGAAACCGGTCCACGACATCGCGCGAAAGACGGATGGTGATGCGTTCTTTCGTCGCAGTCTTCTGCGGACCGCGCTCCCCGATCTTGCGCCGCAGGGTGGCCGGCAGCACCTCGCCAGACCGAAAGTTCTCCAGATCCTTCAGCGTGAGGTCGCGAACCTCGCCAGAAGCGTCAGTCAGTGGCTTGGACTTGGGCATATCTTTTCACCTCTCGTGTGTTGGCCTTGCGGAAACTGATGACGCGTATGCCTTCAGCGGTCTCTGTAAAGCAGAGGACGTGTAGCCGTTCGTCCAGCATCCCGATGGCGACAAAACGTGTCTCGCCGTACTCCTTCCGCTCATCGGCTGCGTACATGGCGGTTTCGAAATCGAACTCGGCGGCCGATGCAAAAGACAGGCCGCGGTCGCGGATGTTTCGCTCGTTCTTCGCTGGGTCGTACGAGATACGCACCCAAAGAATTGTACATACAAAAAGATGTCCATATTGGGGATCCCTTTCGGCCCGGCGTTCCGCACGTTTCGCAAACTTCAATCCAGGATAATCATCCGACTTCACCACAGGGACCCATTCCATGCAGGTAGCCGCGTCGATCTTCAAGGCTTATGACATCCGGGGCGTCGTGCCCTCGAGCTTGACCGAGGAGGTGGCCGAGGCCCTTGGCCGGGCGTTCGGCACGATCGCCTTGCGCGAGAACGAACGCACGATCGCCGTGGGGCGTGACGGTCGGCTGAGTGGGCCGGCCTTGAGTGCGGCGTTGATCAAGGGGCTGGTGGCGGTGGGCGTGCAGGTGATCGACGTCGGCCGCGTGACCACGCCGATGCTGTACTTCGCCGCCAATACGCTATGCAGGAGCGGGATCCAGATCACCGGCAGCCACAACCCGAAGGACTACAACGGGTTCAAGATGGTGATGGGCGGGCGTGCGATCTACGGCGACGAGATCCAGGCGCTGCGGCGCATGATGGAAGACGAGTCGTGGGCGCCGGCCGCCGGCGGCACCGTGCAGACCGCCGATGTGCTGGCCGCCTACAGCGCGCGCATCGTGTCCGACATCAAGCTGGCGCGGCCGATGAAGATCGTCGTCGACTCGGGCAACGGCATCGCCGGCGCGTCGGCGCCCGGCATCCTGCGGGCGCTGGGCTGCGAGGTGACCGAGCTGTTCAGCGAGGTCGACGGCAACTTCCCCAACCACCATCCCGACCCGAGCAAGCCTGAGAACCTGCGTGACCTGATTGCGGCACTCAAGACCAGCGGTGCCGAGCTGGGACTGGCCTTCGATGGCGATGGCGACCGCCTGGGCATCGTCACGCGCGAGGGCAACAACATCTATCCGGACCGCCAGATGATGCTGTTCGCGCAGGACGTGCTGAAGCGCGTGCCGGGCGGCACGATCCTGTTCGACGTGAAGTGTTCACAGCGGCTGGCGCCGGCGATCGAGGCCGCGGGCGGCAAGGCGCTGATGTTCAAGACCGGGCACTCGCTGATCAAGGCCAAGATGAAGGCGATCGAGGCCGAGGGCGGCCAGGCTCCGCTGGGCGGCGAGATGAGCGGCCACATCTTCTTCAAGGAGCGCTGGTACGGCTTCGACGACGGCACCTACGCTGGCGCGCGGCTGCTCGAGATCCTGAGCCAGTCGCCGAACGCCAGCACGGTGCTCGACGGCCTGCCGACCAGCTTCTCGACGCCCGAACTCAACGTGGTCTGTGCCGAAGGCGAACCGCATGGGCTGGTGCAGCGGCTGGTGGAGGCGGCCCGCTTCGATGCACCGGCCCAGGTCAACACCATCGACGGCCTGCGGGTCGACTGGCCCGATGGGTTCGGCCTGATCCGCGCGTCCAACACCACGCCGGTGCTGGTGCTGCGCTTCGAAGGGCAGACCCACGCGGCGCTGGAGCGCATCGAGTCACAGATGATGGCGCTGTTGCGCCAGGCCAAGCCGGACGCGCAGATCCAGGCGGCCGCGCATTGAGATCGGCGTGGCGCACGGCGCAGCCTGGGGCAGGGCGCGCATGCAGATCCTGATCGTGAAGATGTCGTCGCTGGGGGACGTGGTGCAGGCGACGCCGGTGGTGGCCGACCTGCTGAAGCACTTTCCCGACGCGCAGATCGACTGGGTGGTTGAAGAGGCGTTCGCCGGTCTGCTGCGGCGCGTGCACGGCCTGCGTCGCATCGTGCCGATCGCCCTGCGGCGTTGGCGCAGGCAGGGCTTCGATGCGGCGGCGCGGGCCGAGCAGCGCGCGTTCCACGCTCTGCTGCGGGCCGAGGCCTACGACGCGGTGCTGGACGTGCAAGGGCTGATCAAGTCGGCCTGGGTCGCCCGCCGCGCCCGGCTCAACCCCGGCGGTTTTCGCGCCACCTACGGCAACGGCAGCGACGAATGCGGCTGGGAATGGCCAGTGCGCTTCATGGTCGACCGGCCGGTGCCGATGGACCGGCGCATCCACGCCGTGCAGCGTTACCGCCAGCTGGCGGCGCGGGCACTGGGATACGGTGAAACACCGCTGCCGACCTACGCGTTTCGCACCGAAGCCTTGCCGCAGGGCCGCACGCTGGTGCTGGTGCATGGCACGACGCGGCCGGACAACGAATGGCCGGCCGCCCACTGGATCGCGCTGGCGTCGCGGCTTGCCGAGGCCGGCTGGCGCGTGGCCTTGCCGCAGGCGGACGACGCCGAGCGCCAGCGCGCAGAACACATCGTCCGGCAGATCGGGCTGCGCCACCCCGGCGCCGCCACCGTCTGGCCGCGTGCCGCGCTGACCGAGGTGCTGGACCGCATGGCCGGCTGTGCCGGCGTGATCGGCATCGACACCGGGCTCAGCCATCTGGCGGTCGCGCTGCGCTTGCCGCACGTGCAGATCTTCAGCCACCCGCGCGCGTTCCGTGCCGGGCCGTTGCCGTGCCCGTTCCAGATCTCGGTGGGCGGGGCGGCGGCGCCCGGCGTCGACGCGGTCTGGCAGGCCTGGCAGCAGGTGGCCGCTGCTGCGCCGGCCTTGGCGCCCGCCCCCGCATCGGCATGATGCTGCGCCTCTACGCGCTGCTGATGTGGCTGGCGCAGCCGCTGCTGCGGGCCAAGCTGCGCCGCCGTGGCGTGGCCGAACGCGGCTATCTGCACGCCGTGGAAGAGCGCTTCGGCCGTTATGCCGCGCTGGCCGGCGCAGGCTCCGATGCCGATGCGGCGGGCGGCTACGTCTGGGTGCATGCGGTCTCGCTGGGCGAGACCCGCGCTGCGGCCGTGCTGATCGCGGCGCTGCGCGAGCGTTTGCCCGGCATGCG
Organism: Pseudorhodoferax sp.; assembly: GCA_965279475.1. Classification (GTDB taxonomy): domain Bacteria; phylum Pseudomonadota; class Gammaproteobacteria; order Burkholderiales; family Burkholderiaceae_C; genus Pseudorhodoferax. Next base: position 2,127,532 of record CBDIIA010000003.1, on the reverse strand, counting down.
GCTGCTGCTGACGCACGGCACGGCGACCGGCCGGGCCGAGGGCCAGCGGCTGCTGCGGGCGGGCGACCTGCAGGTCTGGCAACCCTGGGATGCGCCGCACATTGTCCGGCGCTTCCTGCGCCGCTTCAAGCCGGCCGTCGGCATCCTGATGGAGACCGAGATCTGGCCGTCGCTGTGCGCGGCGTGCGCGCAGGCCGGCATCCCGCTGGTGGTGGCGAACGCACGGCTCAGCGACAAGAGCCTGCGCCAGTCGCAGGCGGTGGCGGTGCTGATGGAGCCCGCCTACCAGGCGCTGCGTGCCGTCTACGCCCAGACCGAAGGCGACGCGGAGCGGCTGCGGCAACTGGGTGCGCCGGTGCAGGGCGTGTTCGGCAACCTGAAGTTCGATGCCACGCCGGACGCCGACCAATGGGCACGTGGACGGGCCTGGCGGGCCGCGCACGCGGCCGCCGGGGGCCGGCGCATCGTGTTGTTCGCGAGTTCACGCGAAGGCGAAGAGGCCGCGCTGCTGCAGTTGCTGCAGGCCGGCGACGCGGCAAGCGCAGCCGCCTCGGTGCAGTGGCTGATCGTGCCGCGCCATCCGCAGCGTTTCGACGAGGTGGCCGCCTTGGTGATACGCCACGGTTTTGCGGCGGTACGGCGCAGTGCATGGAATGGCGGGCCACCGGCTGTCGATCCTGGCGCCCGGCCGGCCGCAGTCTGGATCGGCGATTCGCTGGGCGAGATGGCCCTGTACTACGGCCTGGCCGACGTGGCGCTGCTCGGCGGCAGCTTCGAAGCCCTGGGCGGGCAGAACCTGATCGAGGCCGCGGCCTGCGGCTGCCCGGTCGTGATGGGGCCGCACACCTTCAATTTTGCGGAAGCCGCCACGCTGGCCGAGGCCGCAGGCGCGGCGCGGCGGGTGGTTGATCTGGAGGAGGCCATGCGGGTGGCCGGCGAACTAACCGCCGACCCAGCGCAGCGGCAGACGGCGGTCGATGCCGCGCTCGGGTTTGCCGCCAGCCATCGGGGTGCGGCGGCGCGCACGGCGGATGCGATCGCGGCGCTACTGCCCCCAGCCGCTCCGGCTGCTCGGGCCTTCAGCGCACCAGCAGCGCGTTGACCGGCTGCAGGTCTTCGGCACGCAGCGTGCCGTTGGCCTGGCGCAGCCGCAGGCCACCCAGCAGCACGTTGTAGCGGGCCTGGGCCAGATCGCGTTTGGTCTGGAACAGCTGGCTCTGCGAGTTCAGCACGTCGATGTTGATGCGCACGCCCACCTGGTACCCGAGCTTGTTGGCATCGAGCGCGCTCTGGCTCGAGGCTTCGGCGGCTTCGAGCGCCTTCACCTGGCCCTGGCCCGAGGCCACGCCGTAATACGAGGCGCGCGTGGCCTGGGTCACGGCGCGGCGCGTGGCTTCGAGGTCGGCCTGCGCCTTGTCTTCAAGGGACAGGGTTTCGCGGATCCGGTTCTGCACCGAGAACCCGGCGAACAGCGGCACGTTGAGCGACACGCCGACGCTGGCCGATGTGTTGCGTGTGCCAGCCGAGACCGTGGTGTTGCCGTTGGGATAACGGTTGAAGCCGTAGCTGGCCACCAGATCGAGCGTGGGTTTGTGGCCGGCCTTGGCCTTCTCGGTTTCGAGGCGCGCGACATCGAGCGCGATGACGGCCTGCTGCACGCTCGGGTGCAGGGCCTCGGCTTGCTGCGCCCAGGCTTCCGCATCGGCCGGCTGCAGTGGCGGCAACTCGACCGGCACCGCCAGCGCGGTGGGCTGTGCATCGCGCTTGGAGACCACGGTGTCGAGGGCCAGCTTCTTCACGCGCAGGTCGTTCTCGGCGGCGATCTCCTGGGCGATCACCAGGTCGTAGCGGGCCTGGGCTTCGCGGGTGTCGGTGATGGTGGCGGTGCCGACCTCGAAATTGCGTTTGGCCGAAGCCAGCTGTTCGGCCACCGCCGTCTTCTGCGCCCGCACGAAGGCCAGCGTGTCCTGCGCGGCCAGCACGTCGAAATAGGCCTGGCTCACGCGGATCACCAGGTCCTGCTCGGCGGCGCGCAACTGCGCCTCGGCGATGCCCACCTGTTTCATGCCCTGCGCGTAGCCGGCCGCGTTGGCGGGCCGGTACAAGGGCTGCGATGCGGCCACCGAAGCGCTGGCGCCCGTGTACGCGCGGTCGATCGATGGCACCGTGCTGTCGAACAGGTTGCGGTTCAGGCCGCTCGACAGGTTGGCCGTCGGCAGCAGCAGCGCACGGGCCTGGTCGGCCTTGGCCAGGTTGGCGTCGTACTGTGCCCTGGCCGACTGGTAGGTAGCGTCGGTGGCGCGGGCCGATTCGAACAGGTCCACCAGGCTCTGGGCCCCGGCCGGCGCAACGCAGGTGGCCAACAGCGCCAGACACAGGGGAGCGAGGCGGAACGGGGTCATGGGCTTCCTTGAAGAAACGGAGTGGCTGCAACCGACGAAAGGCGGGAAATCTAGTAGCGCGGCACGGCCGGGTCGCACTGCAGCGACCAGGCGTCGATGCCGCCGCTCACGTTGACCACGTCGGCAAAGCCGTTCTGCTGCAGGAACTGCGCGACCCGCAGGCTGCGTGCGCCGTGGTGGCACAGGCAGGCGATGGGCGTGTCGGCGTCGAGTTCGGCGAGCCGGGTGGGAATCTCGCCCATCGGGATCTTCACGAGCGTGAACCCGTCGGCACGCACGCTGGCGGTCTGCAGCTCCCAGGGCTCGCGCACGTCGAGCACCACCGGGGTGCCGGCCGCCTGGCGGGCGGCGATCCAGTCGTTCAGGCCGGAAGGGGGGATTTGTTCGATCATGCGCAGGCGGTGGGAAGGGCGTCGTCGGATGGCTTCAGAACTTGAAGCGCGAGGGTTCGGCAAAGTTCTGCAGGCGTGGCGCCACGGCATCCCAGGGCTCGAGCGTCTCGTAGCGGGCCTCGCCGACGCGGGTGACGAGGTTGGCGCGCATCATCGGCTGCTGGCCGACGATCGCGAACAGCCGGCCGCCGGGCGCCAGCTGCGCCAGCAGCGCGGGCGGCACCGATGGTACCGAGCCGCTCAGCATGATCACGTCGAACGGGCCGTCGGCCGGCGCGCCGCCCGCGCCATCGGCTTCCCGCACCTCGACATTGAACAGCCCGGCCTGCTGCAGGTTGCTGCGGGCGGTGCGGGCCAGTTCGGGCTCGATCTCGAGCGTCAGCACGTGCTGGGCGCGGTGGGCCAGCAGCGCGGCGGCGTAGCCCGAACCGGTGCCGATCTCGAGCACGCGGTCGGTCTTCTTGACCTTCAGGTCCTGCACGGCGCGCGCGTCGATCTTGGGCGGCAGCATGCACTGGCCCTTGCGCATCGCTTCCTCGTGCGGCGTCAGCAGCGGCACCTCGGTATCGACGAAGGCGAGGGCGCGCAGCGCCGGCGGCAGGAAGGTCTCGCGTTTGACGACGCCCAGCAGTTCGAGGATGGCGGGATCGAGCACGTCCCAGGGACGGATCTGCTGCTCGATCATGTTGAAGCGGCTTTGTTCGACTTGAGCGGAGTTCATCATGGTGGGGTGGGGCGGTTCACGACAAACCGGCGATTTTAGGACTTGTTGGTGACGCGGCGGCTGCCGGCGCAGGGCCGAAGCGGCGCTTCAGCCAGGCGGCCAGGTCGTCCATGTAGCAGTAGACGACCGGCACCACCACCAGCGTCAGCAGCGACGAGGTGATGACGCCGCCGATCACGGCCTGCCCCATCGGCGCGCGCTGCTCCGAGCCTTCGGACAGCGCGAACGCCAGCGGCACCATGCCGAAGATCATCGCGAGCGTGGTCATCAGGATCGGGCGCAGGCGCACGCGGGCGGCCAGCAGCAGCGCTTCGGATCGGCCCAGGCCGGGCTCGAGCTGGGTGCCGTCCTCGGCGCGCACGCCTTCGCGCGCCCGGATCGCGAAGTCGACCAGCAGGATCGCGTTCTTCGTCACCAGGCCCATCAGCATCACGATGCCGATGATGGAGAACATCGACAGCGTCGAGCGGAACATCATCAGCGCCAGCACCACGCCGATCAGCGTGAGCGGCAGCGAGGTCATCAGCGCCAGCGGCTGCAGGAAACTCTTGAACTGGCTGGCCAGGATCATGTAGATGAACAGGATGGCCAACACCAGCGCCGAGATCGCGTAGCCGAACGACTCCTGCATGTTCTTGGTCGAGCCGCTGAACTGGTAGCGATAGCCCGGCGGGAACGCGATGCCGTCAAGCACGGCGCGGATGTCCTCGGACACTTGGCCGGCCGAGCGCCCGTCGACGTTGGCGTTGACCGCGACCTCGCGCGACAGTGCACGCCGGTTGATCTGGTTGGGCCCGGTGGCCTCGCGTACGCTGGCCACCTGGTTCAGCCGCACGATGCGCGAGCTGCCGTCGGCATTGCTGGCGTTGGGCGCGGCCATGAAGGGCAGGCGTTCGAGATCCTGCGGCGCGTTGCGCGCCTCGGGCGACAGGCGCACGTTGACGTCGTAGGTCTGGTCGTCGGGTGCGCGCCAGTTGCCGACGTTCTGCCCGGCGATCAGCGTGCGCAGTTGCGTGCCGATGGAGCCGACCGACAGGCCGAGATCGGACGCCGCCTCGCGCCGCACCTCGATGTTGAGGGCGGGTTTGTCGGGCTTCAGGCTGGAGTCGAGATCGACCAGGCCGGGCACGCCGCGCAGGCGCTCGGCGACCAGGCGGTTCAGGCGTTCGAGCTGCTTCAGGTCGGCGCCCTGCAGCGAGAACTCGATCTGCTTGCCGCCGCCCACCGAGTCGACCAGGCCGACGTGGGTCACGGTGATGCCGGCCACCTGGCCGAGCCGGGCACGCAGCACACCGGACAACTGGTCGACACTGCGGCTGCGGTTCTTGCGGTCGACCAGGCGCACATAGATGGACGCATACATCTTGCCCTGCGCGTTGCCGGTGTTGATGGTGGAGACCGTGTAGCGCGTTTCGGGGAACTCGCGCACGATGGCCTCGACCTGGCGCGCCTTGGCCTCCGTCACTTCGAGCGACGAGCCCACCGGCGTGTAGAAATTGATCGAGGTCTCGGAGAAATCGGCCTTGGGCACGAACTCGGTGCCCACCAGCGGCACCAGCACCAGGCTGACCACGAAGACCACGACCGCGAGCCCAATGGTCGCGAGCCGGTGCAGCAGCGACCAGCGCAGGATGTGCTCGTAGCCGTCGGCCAGCCGCTCGGTCGCATGGTCGAACCAGCCGGTGACGCGTCCGATGGTCCTGTCGTAGAAACTGCGCGGCCGGCCCGCACCGCCCCTGCCGTGTGCATCGATGCTCGGGTCGTGCCAGATGCTGGAGAGCATCGGGTCGAGCGTGAAGCTGACAAACATCGAGATCAGCACCGCCGCGACGATGGTCAGCCCGAACTCGTGGAAGAACTTGCCGATGATGCCGCCCATGAAGCCGATCGGCAGGAACACCGCGACGATCGAGAACGTGGTCGCCAGCACGGCCATGCCGATCTCCTGCGTGCCGTCCAGCGACGCGGTGAAAGCCGACTTGCCCATCTGCACGTGGCGCACGATGTTCTCGCGCACCACGATCGCGTCGTCGATCAGCAGCCCCACGCACAAGGACAGCGCCATCAGCGTGATCATGTTGATCGTGAAGCCGAACATGTACATGAACAGGAAGGTGCCGATCAGCGCGATCGGCAGCGTGAGCCCGGTGATGACGGTGGAGCGCCACGAGTTCAGGAACAGAAACACGATCAGCACCGTGAGCAGGGCGCCCTCCACCAGCGTGCTGCGCACGTTGGCCACCGCCACGCGGATCGAGCGCGACGCATCGGTCACGGGTTCCAGCCGGATGCCGGGCGGCAGTTGCGGGCGCATCTCGGCCACCGCCTGCAGCAGGCCGTCGACGACGGCGATGGTGTTCTCGTCCTGCGACTTCTGCACCGTCAGCAGCAGCGTGCGCTGGCCGTTGTAGAGCGCCAGGCTGTCGATCTCCTGCGCGCCGTCACTGATGCGCGCCACCTGGTCGAGCCGGATCGCGGTGCCGGTGGCCTGGGTCGTGTTGTTGGCACCAGTGACGGTGCCCTTGCGCGCGACGATGATGCGGCCGAACTCCTCGGGCCGCTGCACGCGGCCATCGATCTGCACCACGCGCTCGGCCGCCAGCGAGCGGATCGCGCCCATCGGCAGGTTCTGGTTCTCGCCGCGCACCGCGTTGACGACCTGGTCGGTGGTCACGCCCAGCGCCTCCATCGCCTGCGGCTGCAGGTAGATGTTGATCTCGCGTTTGGTGCCGCCGACCAGCGTGACCGAGCCGACGCCGCGCACGTTCTCCAGCCGCTTCTTCAGCACCTGGTCGGCCCAGTTCGTCAGCTCGATGGCCGACGGCTTGGCCGTCGGCAACACGGTGCCAGCAGCGGAACCGGCTCCGGCTGCCGCCTTGTCGTCGTCCGGCAACACCGCCAGCGACCACACGGCGCGGCTCGACGGGTCGAAGCGCAGCACGCGCGGCTCCTTTACCTCGTCGCGCAGCAAGGGGCGCACCGAGGCCACCTTCTCCCGCGTGTCCTCGGCCGCCTTGCGCCCGTCCACGTAGAGCTGGAACTCGATGATCACCACCGACATGCCCTCGTAGCTGCGCGAGGTGAGGGCGTTGATGCCGGCGATCGAGTTGACGCCTTCCTCGATCTTCTTCGTGACCTCGCTCTCGATGATCTCGGGCGATGCACCGGGGTACTCGGTGGTGATGACGACCACCGGGAAGTCGATGTTCGGGAACTGGTCGACCTGCAGCCGCTGGTACGAGAACAGGCCCAGCACCACCAGGGCGAGCATCACCATCGTCGCGAAGACGGGGTTGCGCAGGCTGACGCGGGTGAACCACATCGTTCAGGGGCTCTTCTTGGGCGCTGGCGCCGCCGCGGTGAAGCGCACCGCCGTGCCGTCGGCCAGCGGGCCCAGGCTGCCCTGCAGCACGCGGGTGCCGGCCTCGACGCCGCTGATCTCGACCATGGTCTCGCCATCGGCCACGCCGCGCACGCCGGTCTGCACCGGCTTGTGCACGATGCGCTGGTGGTCCACCACCTGCACGTAGGGCACCGGCTTGTCGGTGCGCACGGCCGCCAGCGGCACGCTGAGCGAGGTGCCGCGGCCGACGTCGAGTGCACCCTGGGCGAACAGGCCCTGGCGCAGGCCGGGCACCGCGTCGACGGCCAGGTACACCAGCACGCTGCGGCTGCCGGCCTGGGTGCTGGGGTTGATGCGCACGACGCGGGCGCCGACCGGCCGGCCGCTGCCCTCGATCTGCAGCGTCGCGGTCTGGCCGATGCGCACGTTGAGTGAATCGCTGGCAGCGAGCGATGCCTCCAGTTCCATCTGGCGCAGGTCGACGATCTCGACGATGCGCGTGTCGACCGCCACGCGCTCCCCTGGCTGCGCGAGGCGCTGCGCCACCTGGCCCGTGAGCGGCGAGCGCAGCACGGTGTCGTCGAGCGACTTGCGCGCCATGTCAACCGCCGCGAGCGCGGCGCGGTGCGTGGCCAGCGCCGATTGCAGCGTGGCCTGCGAGGTATCGAGCGCTGTGCCGGAGATGAAGCCCTGGTTCACCAGCGCCTTGTTGTTGTCGTACTGGCGCTGGGCGATGTCGATCTGCGTGCGGGCGGCGTCGGCTTGCTCCTGCGCCTGCTTGACGCGGGCCTGCACCTCGATCGGGTCGATGTTGGCGATGACCTGGCCGGCCTGCACGGCGTCGCCCTCGCGCACGCGCAGCCCCTGCAGTTCGCCGGCCACACGCGCCTTCAGCACCACCGAGTTGACGACCTTCAACGACCCGGCGATCGGCAGGCCGCGTGCCAGGTCGCGCGGGCGCACCTCGACCACGTCGCCCGCGGTGAGCTCGATGATGTTCTGCGTCTTGGCGGCGGCAGCCGTCGTGGCAGCGGCCGCCTGCTGGGCCTTGCGCGCCTGCAGCCAGCGCCAGCCGCCGCCGGCGAGCACCACCACGGCCAGCAGCAACAGGGTCCATTTGACGAAGCGGCGAACGGCAGGATTCATGGGGCAGCGTGGGCCGCGGGCGCGCGCAGGCCGTTCAGGATGATGTCGACTTGCGAGGCGATGTAGTCTTCCGGCACGAGCTGGGTGCCTTCGGGCACGCAGGCGCCCATCGAGTGTTTCCACATCACGAGGAAGATGATCGCGCTGCTGATGGTGTAGATGGCGTAGTCGACGTCGATGTCGCGGAACTCGCCGCTGTCGATGCCGCGCTGCAGGATACGGCGGATCAGCACGCCCGCCGGGCGGATCACCTCGGCCTGGTAGAACGCCGTGATCTCGGGAAAGTTGTGCGCCTCGCTCAGGATCAGCTTGGTGATGCCCGAGGCCCGTGTGGCGCCGACGCGGGTCCACCAGACCTGCAGGCAGTAGCGCAGCATGTCCGAGGTACTGCCCGCGAAATTGTCGTACTCCGCATTCCATTCGACGAAGCGCACCGACAGGTTCTCCTGCACCACCGCCTTGAACAGTTCTTCCTTGCTTGGGAAGTACAGGAACAGGGTTCCCTTGGAGACACCGGCCCGCGCCGCCACCTCTTCGGCGCGGGTCGCGGCAAAACCCTTCTCGACGAACAGGTCGAGCGCCGCGTCGAGCAGCTCGCCCGGCCGCGCGTCCTTGCGCCGCGCACGTTTGGCGTGCGCTTCAGGGGCTTTGGCGGGAAGGAGCTTGGACAGCGGCATTTACTAATGACTGACTGGTTAGTAATGTAGTCAATCGCCCCGGCAGCGTCAAGGCTGCCGTGCGGTGCACTGCCCGCACCGATTCTGTCCAGCAGGGGGGCACCGCCGGGAGGACCGGCCGGGGCCCGTCGGTCTTCCTCAGGCGAGGTCGAACCGGTCCAACTGCATCACCTTGGTCCAGGCGGCGACGAAATCGTCGACGAACTTCTTCTTCGCGTCCGCGCTGGCATAGACCTCGGCGATGGCGCGCAGCTGCGCGTTCGAGCCGAACACCAGGTCGACCCGCGTGCCGGTCCAGCGCGGCGCGCCCGTCTTGCGGTCCAGGCCCTCGAACTGCGTGTTGCCACCCGCTGCCGGTTTCCATTCGGTGCCCATGTCGAGCAGGTGCACGAAGAAGTCGTTGGTCAGGGTGCCGGGCGCCTTGGTGAACACACCGTGCGCCGCTTCACCGACGTTGGCGCCCAGCACCCGCAGGCCGCCGACCAGCACCGTCAGCTCGGGCGCGGTCAGCGTCAGCAGCTGCGCCTTGTCCAGCAGCTGCACCTCGGCCGGCACGCTGTAATGCGCCTTCTGGTAGTTGCGGAAACCGTCGGCCACGGGCTCCAGCGGCGCGAACGAGGGCACGTCGGTCTGCTCTTGCGTCGCGTCCATGCGACCAGGGCTGAAAGGCACCGTCACGTCCTGGCCGCCATCCTTGGCCGCTTTCTCCACTGCGGCGCTGCCGGCCAGCACGATCAGATCGGCCAGCGAGATCTTCTTGCCGCCGGTCTGCGCGGCGTTGAAGGCGCTGCGGATGCCTTCCAGCACCTGCAGCACCTTCGCCAACTGCTCGGGCTGGTTGACGGCCCAGTCCTTCTGCGGCGCCAGACGGATGCGCGCGCCGTTGGCACCGCCACGCTTGTCGGACCCGCGGAAGGTGGAGGCCGATGCCCAGGCGGTGGACACCAGCTGCGCCACGGTCAGGCCCGAGGCCAGCACCTTGCTCTTGAGCGCAGCCACGTCCTGTGCATCGACCAGTGCATGGTCAACGGCGGGGATGGGGTCCTGCCAGATCAGCACTTCGCTCGGCACCTCGGAGCCCAGGTACCGCACACGCGGCCCCATGTCGCGGTGGGTGAGCTTGAACCAGGCCCGTGCGAACGCATCGGCGAACTGGTCAGGGTGGGCCAGGAAGCGGCGCGAGATCTTCTCGTAGGCCGGGTCCAGGCGCAGCGCCAGGTCGGACGTGAGCATGGTCGGCACCAGTTTCTTCGACGCGTCGTGCGCATGCGGAATGGTGGCGGCGGCGCCCTTGGCGGTCCATTGGTGGCCGCCGGCCGGGCTCTTGGTCAGCTCCCATTCGAAGCCGAAGAGGTGCTCGAAGAACTCGTTGGTCCATTGCGTGGGCTTCGTCGTCCACGTGACTTCGAGGCCGCTGGTGATGGTGTCACCGCCCTTGCCGGTGCCGAACTTGTTTTTCCAGCCGAAGCCCTGGTCTTCGAGGCCGGCCGCTTCGGGCTCGTGCGCCACGTTGTCCGCGGGGCCGGCGCCGTGCGTCTTGCCGAAAGTGTGGCCGCCGGCGATCAACGCCACCGTTTCCTCGTCGTCCATCGCCATGCGGCCGAAGGTATCGCGGATGTCGCGCGCCGAGGCGATCGGATCGGGCTTGCCGTCCGGGCCTTCGGGGTTGACGTAGATCAGGCCCATCTGCACAGCGGCCAGCGGGTTCTCGAGGTCGCGCGACTCGGGCACCTTGCTGTCGTCGTCCTTCACGAGCACGCCGTGCTTGTCGGCCACACCGGGCGAACCTTGCGCATAGCGCACGTCACCGCCAAGCCACTTGGTCTCGCGGCCCCAGTACACGTCCTGGTCGGGTTCCCACACGTCGGCGCGGCCACCGGCGAAACCGAAGGTCTGGAAGCCCATGGTTTCCAGCGCGACGTTGCCGGTCAGGATCATCAGGTCGGCCCACGAGATCTTCTGCCCGTATTTCTGCTTGATCGGCCACAGCAGGCGGCGTGCCTTGTCGAGGCTGACGTTGTCGGGCCAGCTGTTCAGCGGCGAGAAGCGCTGTTGGCCGCGCCCCGCACCGCCACGGCCATCGCCAATGCGGTAGGTGCCGGCGCTGTGCCAGGCCATGCGGATGAAGAGCGGGCCGTAGTGGCCGAAGTCGGCAGGCCACCAGTCCTGCGAATCCGTCATCAGCGCAGCCAGGTCTTTCTTCACCGCAGCCAGGTCCAGCGTCTTGAAGGCTTCGGCGTAGTCGAAGCTGCCGCCCAGCGGGTCGGATTTGGCGGAATGCTGGTGCAACAGGTCGAGGCGCAATTGCTCGGGCCACCAGTCGCGGTTGGTCGTGCCGCCGCCAGCGCCTTGGCTGAACGGGCATTTTGCGGCTGACTTGTCGTTGTCCATGGGGTACTCCTTCTTTCTGAACTCGGGGAACGGTGAGGGAGCCCGATTCTGGAACAGAAGCCTCTGCGACGCGACTAGACGCTCGCTATCCCGGCGATAGATTTGCGGACATCCCCCCACAACACCGCTGCCATCACTGCCGGGCCACCGCCGGCGCGCTGCGAGTTCTTCGGACCCGAAGCGGCGCTGGACTGACCTGTTGCCGGCCCGCTGTCAGGGCTTGTGCTCCTGCCAGGGCATCTCGCTCCACAGTTTGCGAAAGCCGGCCTCGCCGCGTTCGAGCTCGCCGGCATAGGCCGTGGGCGCAAGGTAGCGCAGCGGCGCGTACATAGCCTCGGCCTGCTGCTTGAACTGCGAATCGGCACCGACGGCGGCGATCGCGTCCACCAGCTTCTTGCGCACTGCCTCGGGCAGGCCCTTGGGCGCTGCCACACCGCGCAGCGACGCGAGTTCGATGTCCACGCCCTGTTCCTTGAAGGTGGGAACCTGCGGCGCCATCGTGGTGCGGCTGGCCGACATCTGGCCCAGCAGGCGGATCGGCGTGCCGCCCTTCTGGTAGGCCAGGACCTCACCCACGTTGATGGCGCCCACCACGATCTGCTGGCCGGTCGCCGCGGCGCGCACCTCGCCGGCACCCTTGTAGGGCACGTGGGTCAGCCTGGTGCCGGTGGCCTTCTCGAACAGCAGCATGGCGAGGTGGTCGTCCGAGCCGGTGCCGGTGGTGCCCACCGTCACCGCGCCGGGGTTGGCCTTGGCGTAGGCTGCCAGGCCCGCGAGCGTGGTGATGCTGTTGCTGTTGTGCACGGCAAAGCCGCCCGGGTCGTCGACCAGGTTGCCCAGCAGGTCGTACTGGCTCCAGTGGAAGCTGCTCTTGCGCTCGATCGGGATCGTCAGCACGTTCGGCGTGTTGATGAAGCCGATGGTGTAGCCGTCCGGTTTGGCGCGCGCCAGTTCTCCGAAGCCGATGCCACCGCCCGCACCCGGGCGGTTCAGCACCACGATGCTGCCGCCCAGCTGCTTCTCGAGCTGGCGGGCGAGCACCCGCGCGACGAGATCGGTGCCGCCGCCGGGTGCATAGGCGACGATCATCTCGATCGGCCGGCTGGGGTAGGCGGCATCGGTCTGCGCCCAGGCCGGCAGCGCAGCGGCGCCGGCGAGTGCGGCGGTTGCCGCGAGGTGTGCGCACAGCGTGCGCCGGGTGAAACGGAACTGCATGGTGTCTCCTTGGTGTGGCCTCTGCGGGCCAGTGGTTGATGACGGTGGTGGCGGTCGTGAAGTGGGGTGCGGCCTTCAGCGGGTGTGGACCAGCGATGCCGCGATGCGGCGCGACGCCTGCGGCCAGGCCGCCGGGTTGACGAGGCGTGCCGGCCTCTGGCCGTCGGCCAGCAGCTTCACGATCTGCGTGGCGGCCAGCTCGGCGTTGTTGCGCCGGGCCTCGTGCGTGACGCCCGCGGTATGGAAGGTCGCGACCACGCCCGGCAGGCTCAGCAACGGATGCCCGGCCGGCGGCGGCTCCTGGTCCCATACGTCCAGGCCGGCGCCGGCGAGGTGTCCGCTGGCGATGGCCTCGAACAGCGCGGTCTCGTCATGGATGCCGCCGCGCGCCGTGCTGATGAAGATCGCACCGGGCCGCATCGCGGCAAACGCCGCTGCGTTCAGCAGGCCCAGCGTGCTGGCATCGCGCGGGCAGTGCAGCGACACGATGTCGGCGCGCTGCAGCAGTTCGTCGAACGACACGGCTTCGGCGCCGCGGGCTGCCAGCTCGGCCGTGTCCAGCGCTGGATCGTGGCCCAGCACACGCATGCCGAAGGCACGCCCCAGCGCTGCGGCACGGCGCCCGGCTTCGCCCACGCCGACCAGACCCAGCGTGCGCCCGCGCAGCTCGTGGCCCATCAGGTCTTCACGGCTGAAGCCGCGCGCGGCACCACGCAGGCGCCGGTCCGATTCGGCGATGCGGCGCAGCACGCCCAGCATCAGGCCCATGGCCATCTCGGCCACCGAGTCCGCATTGCCGCCAGCCTGGTTCAGCACCAGCACGCCGGCGCGGGTGCAGGCCTCGATGTCGATGGTGTCGCAACCCGAGCCGCTGGACGACACCGCCAGCAGCTGTGGGCAGCGGGCCAGCAGCGGCGGCTCGACGAACCAGCGGCGCGGCAACTCGTCCTTGGCCGCGGTGATCTGCAGCACCTGGGCACCGGCCAGCGCGGTCCAGGCCTCGTCATCGGCGCCTTCCATGCGGCAGGTCTGCAGGGTGACGCCGGGTGCGGCCGACACGATGCGGTCGAACGCCGGATCCAGCCAGAAATCGAAGCGCACGACGTGTCGCGCGTTCATGCCAGCACGCCTTTCTCGCGCAGCGCGCGATCGACCCAGCTGCGGTCGGCCCGGCCTTCGGCGATCGCCTGCAGCATGCCGGCCTCGGTGCGCTGGATCGCTTCGACGCGCACGGCCACCTCTTCGGCGTCGGCGGCCGGCACGGCCAGCAGGCCGTCGCCATCGCCCAGCACCAGGTCGCCGGGGTGGACCACCATGCCGTCGATCGTCACCGGCACGTGCAGTTCGCCCGGGCCGTCCTTGTAGGGCCCGCGGTGCGAAGCGCCACGGGCGTAGACCGGCAGCGTGTGCTGGCCGATGGTGTCGCTGTCGCGGACCAGGCCGTCGATGACGAAGCCGGCCACACCGCGCGAGATCGCCAGCGCCAGCATGATCTCGCCGATGATCGCGTTCGGCCCGACACCGCCCGCATCGACCACGATGATGTCGCCGGGCCCGGAGATGTCGATCGCCTTGTGCACCATCAGGTTGTCGCCGGGGCGCGTGCGCACGGTCAGCGCGCGGCCGGCCATCACGCCGTCGCGGCGGTGGAACGGCCGGAGTGCCCAGGCGCCCGTCGTGCGGCTCATCGCATCGCTGACGTTGGCCACGGGGAAGCCGCGGTAGCGCGCCAGCAGCGCGTCGCCGACCGCGGCGGCCGGCCGCGGGTGGATGTGAAAGCCGTGGATCTGGCTCATGTCGTTGTCTCCTCGGGATGGAATGGCGTGAAGGCCGTGGCGCCCGGCAGCGGGTCCCAGGCCGAGGCCGGGCGCAGGCAGGCGGGCGTGATGTCGGCGAGCCGGGTCAGGCCCAGCATCGCCATGTCGCGCGACAGCTCGGCGCGCAACAGCGCGATCGCATGCGCGACGCCGGCTTCGCCTGCCACCGCGGCGGCGTAATTGAACGGCCGGCCGACGAAGACGCAGCGTGCGCCCAGCGCCAGCGCCTTGACCACATCGGTGCCGCGGCGCACGCCGCTGTCGAGCATCACCGGCAGGCCGGGCACGGCGTCGACGATGCCGGGCAGCACGCGCAGCGGCGCGACCGCTCCGTCGAGTTGGCGTCCGCCGTGGTTCGATACCACCAGGCCGTCGGCGCCGTGCCGGCGCGCGATCAGCGCGTCCTCGGGCGTGAGGACGCCCTTGATCACCAGCGTGCCCCGCCAGCGGCGGCGGATGGCGGCGATGTGCGTCCAGTCGAGGTGCGCGCGGTCGGAGAAGTCACGCTGCACGTTCGGCGACAGGATGGGCGCGCCGCGCTGGGCGTAGTTGTTCTCGAAGTGCGGCATGCCGTGGCGCAGCAGTGTCTTGAGAAAGGTGCCGAACAGCCAGCGCGGGTGGCTGACGCCTTGCCAGGCGAGCGACAGGCTGGGCCGCAGCGGCGTGGAGAAACCGGCGCGCACGTTGTTCTCGCGGTTGGCGGCGACCGGTGTGTCGACGGTGATCACCAGCGTTTGCACCCCGGCGGCGTCGACCCGGTCGAGCAGCGCGTCGATCTGCGCCGTCTCGCCCGGCAGGTAGGCCTGGAACCAGGTGTGCGGTGCGGCGGCCATCACCTCTTCGAGGCGGATCAGCGACGACCCGCTCATCACCGCCGGCACCCCGGCCTGCGCGGCACCCTGGGCCAGCACCAGGTCACCCCGGTAGGCCGACAGCGCCGCGATGCCCATCGGTGCCAGCCCGCACGGTGCGGTGTAGCGGCGCCCGAACAGCGTGAAGCCCAGGTCGCGCTGCGCCACGCCGGCCAGCACGCGCGGCCGCAAGGCCATCTCGGTGAAGGCGCGCCGGTTCTCGGCGAGCGACAGGTTGTCTTCGACCGCCCCGCTGATGTAGGCATGGATCGGCCGGGGCAGGTGGCGCCGCGCAATGCGCTCGAAGTCGTCCAGCGACAGCACGCTGCGGCAGGCCCGGGGCGGGGTGGGCGCGCTGGCGGGTGCTCGCGTTGCGGCGGCCGGAGCGGTGGGGAGTGGAGCGGTGGTCGGCATGGGGGAGGGAGTGGTGCAGCGGAACTGCGGCGCCAATGTAGCAAGGGGCTCACACAAACAAAAGCGAAAAAAAGAGAAGCTGACGTTTCGCTTTTGTGAAAATGCCGATTTGCCTGCATGCCCCCATTGCCATGACCCTCAAGCAACTCGAAGCCTTCTACTGGGCCGCCACCTGCCTCAATTTTTCGGTGGCTGCGGAACGGGTGCACCTGTCGGTGTCGTCGCTGTCGAAACGTGTTGCGGAGCTCGAGTCCTCGCTCGGCGTGCAGCTGTTCGACCGCAGCGGGCGCAGCGCCGAGCTGACGCCGCAGGGCGAGCAGTTGCTGCCCCGCATCCGCGAGCTGCTGCATGCGGCATCGCAGCTGCAGCAGGCGGCCGGCCGCACGGTGGGGCTGCAGGGACGCTGCCGGCTGGGTTTTGGCGAGCTGAGCGGGCTCACCTGGCTGCCGCGCCTGGTACAGAAGGTGGCCGAGCTGCATCCGGCGCTGCAGCTGGAGCCGCATGCCGACATCGGCCAGGTGCTGGAGCAGCGCATCGTCGACGGCGAACTCGATTGCGTGGTGATCGCCGGCCCGTCGTCGCGCAGCACGCTGGCTTTCGAGGAGGTAGCGCAGGTGCGTTTCGTCTGGGCGGCCAGCGACGACTTCATCGCACGTGCCGGCACCGACCAGCCGCAACGCCTGGTGCGCGAGCAACTGTTGATTGCGCTGCCGGTGGGCTCGGGCGCCACCCGTACGCTGGACGAATGGCTGTCGCGGCGCAACCTGAGCGTGCAGCGCCGGCTGAGCTGCAACAGCTGGGGCGCGGTGGTTGGCATGGTGGCCGAAGGCCTGGGTTTCACCTACATGCCGCAGCGCTGGGCCGAGGCGCTGCAGGCCCGCGGCGCGCTGCGCATCCTGTCGCGCGGCGGCACGATGGCGCCGCTGCGCTACACCGTGCAATGGCGGCGCGACGACGCCCGGCCGCTGATCACCGAGATGCGCGAGATCATCAAGAGCGTGATCGACTTCCCGGCGCCACGCTGCATGACGTAGCGGCGTTCGTTGTGCCGTGTGGCGTCAGGATCCCGGGCGTCCGCGGCCGACCCAGTGCACCGGTTGCTCCGCCGGCGTGCCGCAGCCGACGCACCCACCGCCACAGGCCAAGCCCGTCTGGCTGGCCGACGCGGACAGGTTCGCAAGTTGCCCGCCCGGCCCCTTCGCACGCAAGCGCTGTCGCACGCGTTGCTGCACGCCGCGCGGCAGCAGTCGCCAGACGCTGTAGACCCCACAGCAGGCGACGATCAGCAGAACGGCGATCAGCTCGGCCATGGGTTCACGCCAGGAGCCACTGGCTCACGCGGTAGGTGACGAAGGACGCCGCATAGGCCAGCCCGAACAGATACGCCGCCATGGCCACCGGGTAGCGCCAGGAGTTGGTCTCGCGGCGCACCACGGCCAGGGTCGACAGGCATTGCGGCGCGAACACGTACCAGGCGAGCAGCGAGAACGCGGTGGGCAGCGACCAGCTTTGCGAGATCAGCGGGATCAGCGCCTTCGCCGTCTCGTCGCCGCTGGCCGACAGCGCATAGACGGTGCCCAATGCGCCGACCGCGACTTCGCGCGCCGCCATGCCCGGCACCAGCGCGATCGAGATCTGCCAGTTGAACCCGATGGGTGCGAACACGACTTCGAGCGCGCGTCCGATCATGCCGGCGATGCTGTACTGGATGGCTGGGCCGGTGGCGCCCGCAGGCGGCGACGGGAAGGTGGCCAGGAACCACAGCACGACCATCAGCGAGAAGATGATGCTGCCGACGCGCGACAGGAAGATCTCCACCCGTTGCCACAGGCCGAGCGCCAGGTTGCGCAGGTTCGGCAGGCGGTAGGGCGGCAGCTCGAGCATCAGTGGCTGGTAGCTCGACTTCATCCAGGTCTTCTTCATCACCCAGGCCACGGCCACGGCGGAGACGATGCCCGCGACGTAGAGGCCGAACAGCGTGAGGCCCTGCAGGTTGAACCCGCCGACGCTGCGCTGCGGCACGAAGGCGCCGATCAGCAGCGCGTACAGCGGCAGCCGGGCCGAGCAGGTCATCAGCGGCGCGATCATGATCGTGGCCAGCCGGTCGCGCGCATGGGGGATGGTGCGGGTCGCCATCACACCGGGGATCGCGCAGGCAAAACTCGACAGCAGCGGAATGAAGGCCCGGCCCGACAAGCCGACCTTGCCCATCCAGTTGTCCAGCAGGAAGGCCGCACGCGGCAGGTAGCCGGACTCCTCCAGCATCAGGATGAAGAAGAACAGGACCAGGATCTGCGGCAGGAACACGAGCACGCTGCCCACGCCCGCCAGGATGCCGTCGACCAGCAGGCTGCGCAGCAGGCCGCCGGGCATCGCGGCCACCACCTGCTCGTCGACCCAGGCGACGGCCTCCTTGATCGCGTCCATCGGGAGGTTGGCCCAGGCGAACACGGCCTGGAAGATCAGGAACAGCATCACCGCCAGCAGCAGCAGGCCGATGACCGGGTGCATCACCACCGCGTCGATCTTGTGGTTGAAGCGCTGCACGCCCGCGGCCTGGGGCGCCGCAACGGCCAGGATCTGGTTGACCCGTGTGCGCAAGGCGGCCGGTGTCGGCGGCTCCGTCGGGGCCGCAGGGGCGTCGGCAGATCCGCCGGCGGTTGCAGGTGCGGACACAGAGGAGGGCAGTTGCGACAGCGCGGAGCGGATCGCATCCAGCAAGGGCTGCCGGCCGTTGTCGGGGCCGGCCGCGCTGTGGGTCTTCCAGAAGCTGTTGCGTACCGCGACCGTCTCGACGACCGGCACGCCGAGTTCGGCCGACAGGCGCTGCGCGTCGATGCGCAGACCGCGCGCCTGCGCCACGTCGACCATGTTCAGGGCCACGATCAGCGGGCGCCGCAAGGCGATCAGCTGCAGCACCAGGCGCAGGTTCATCCGCAGGTTGGTGGCGTCGACCACAGCGACCACCATGTCGGGCCGTGGTTCGCCGGGGCGCAGGCCCAACAGCACGTCGCGCGTGACGGTCTCGTCGGCAGAGGTCGGGTGGAGCCCGTAGGTGCCGGGCAGGTCGAGCACGGACACGCGTGCGCCGTCGCCCAGACGCAACCTGCCCTCCTTGCGTTCGACCGTCACGCCGGCGTAGTTGGCGACCTTCTGCCGTGCGCCGGTCAACAGGTTGAACAGGGCGGTCTTGCCGCAGTTGGGGCTGCCGACCAGCGCCACCGAACGCGGCAGGTCGCTATCGGCCATCGCTGCGCTGCTCACGAACCGGCTCCGCTGGCATCGTTGGCGATGGCATCCGTCACCCACACGCAATCGGCCTCGACGCGGCGCAGCGCGAACACCGCTTCGCCGATCTGCACGGCGATGGGCGCGCCCCCACCGGGACCGCGGCGCAGCACCATCACGGGTTCGCCGCGGATGAAACCGAGCTCTTCGAGCCGCCCCAGGGCGCCGGCGTCGAGCGTGCCCGAGTCTTCGGCGCGGAGGCTGTCGACGGTGGCCGCGCGACCGGCCTCCAGTCGGGAAAGAAGCATGGCGGGCGGCGTGTGCATTCGGATTGGGGGGCGATGCGGTGGGACAGCAATGAGAAGGCGTCTCATC
Organism: Pseudorhodoferax sp.; assembly: GCA_965279475.1. Taxonomy (GTDB): domain Bacteria; phylum Pseudomonadota; class Gammaproteobacteria; order Burkholderiales; family Burkholderiaceae_C; genus Pseudorhodoferax. Next base: position 2,108,557 of record CBDIIA010000003.1, on the reverse strand, counting down.
GCCGTCGAGGCGGCGTATTGCAGCAGATGCCGTGTTCAGCCTCCGTTCATCTTCGGCGGCGCGCAGTGCCTGCAAGGGCTTAAGTGTTCCTTAATGCCGGCGGCCCTAACTTCGCATGTCCTCACGATTCCGCCTTGCCCGTGCCATCCCCTCGCGAACTGCATTTCTACCGCACCACCCTGATCGCCTTCGCCCTCATCGTCACCTGGGACTTCCTGGGATGGGACCTCGAAGCCGCAGGCCTCTTCGGCAGCAGCGCCGGTTTTCCCTTCAACGACAACTGGTTCGCCACCCACGTGCTGCACGCCGGCGTGCGGCAGTTGAACTACCTGCTGGTGCTGCTCTGCGCGTTCTGCATCTGGCGTCCGGTGGGGATCCTGCGGCGGTTGACGCGCGGTGACCGGATGGCCCTGTTCGCCGGGCTGTTGGTCGCGCTGTCGTCGGTGGCTCTGTTCAAGCGTTTCAGTGCAACCAGCTGCCCCTGGGACCTGCATGCCTTCGGCGGCTCGGCGGCGCATGTCTCGCACTGGTGGTGGTTCGTGCGCGACGGCGGGCCCGGCCATTGTTTTCCCGCGGGCCATGCGTCCATCGGCTTCGCCTGGGTTGCCCTGTACTTCGGGCTGCGCCCGGCGGCACCGCGGGCGGCCCGGCGCGCTCTGGCCGCGGCCCTGCTGGCCGGCCTGGTGCTGGGCCTGGTGCAGCAGGCCCGCGGCGCGCATTTCATGAGCCATACGCTGTGGACCGCATGGCTCTGCTGGACCAGTGGCGGGCTGGTGCAACGGGTGTACGCGCGCTGGCGCGAACGCGGCCGGCCGATGGTGTCACCGGTGTCGGCGGCGGAGCCTTCGTGACGACGGGCGCGCGTCAGGTCCTGCTCAGCGGCCGGATGTCTTCATCGTGCCAGCGATCCTCTGTGCTTTCTGGCGGCTTCTTCGGCCGCGGGCGCGAGCAGGTTCGAACGCCGGGGATCCCGGGATGCATCCACTTCATGTTCTGTTAAGTATTGCGCCGGCACACTCGCCGCCGACCATGCCCACACGCCTGCTGCACCCCATTTCCACGACCATCACGTCGGCCCCTTTGCCTGCCACCGACGAGACCCCGGTCACGTCGTGGCGCCCTGTCGTCACGGTGGAGGCGCTGGTGGCACTGACCGTGGTGTTCCTGCTGGCGACGGGCAACGGGCCGTTCTGGCGCGCGCTGCTGGTCGATCGCCCGATGGACCAGATGGCGACCTGGGGGTTTGCGCTGGCCATCTTCCTGGCGTTCGGTGCCGTGTGCTTCTTCGGCGCCGGACTGGTGGCGACGCGCCACATCGTGCGGCCGTTGCTGGCGCTGCTGCTGCTCTGCACGGCTTTCGCGTCGTTCTACATGGACCGCTACGCGATCTATCTCGACCGCGCGATGATGCGCAACATCCTCGCGACCAACGTGAACGAGGCGCGCGACATGATGACCTGGGGGCTTGCTGCGCACGTGGTGCTGTTCGGCGCGGTGCCCGCAGGGCTGTTGTGGTGGCCGGTGATCCGCACGCGCAGGCTCGCGCGCGCCTTCGGTGTGCGGCTGCTGTGGCTGGCCGGTGCGCTGGCCGTGGCCTTGGCGAGCCTGTTTCCGGTGTCGGCCGACTTCGCCTCGATGATGCGCAACCGCAAGGAGGTGCGTTACCTGATGACGCCGGTCAACGTCGTGTCCGCGCTGGCCGGCAATGCGTTCGCGCGCCAGAAACAACCTGCGGGGGCGAAGACCCCGATCGGGCAGGACGCCAGGCTCGGCGCCGCATGGGCCCACCGCGCGCGGCCGATGCTGTTTGTCGTCGTCGTCGGCGAGACGGCGCGCGCCCATAACTTCTCGTTGAACGGCTACGACCGCCTGACCAACCCCGAGCTCGCGCAACGCGACATGGTGAACTTCTCGAACACCAGTTCCTGCGGCACCTCGACCGAGGTGTCGCTGCCCTGCATGTTCTCGCTGTTCGGGCGGCGCCACTACGACGAGGACAAGATCCGTGGCCATGAGTCGCTGCTGCACGTGGCCGCGCGTGCCGGGTTCCAGGTGATCTGGCGCGACAACCAGTCGGGCTGCAAGGGCGTGTGCGACGGGCTGACGACCCAGGACATGGCCACGATGAAGAAAGATGCGGTGTGCGCCGAGGGCGAGTGCCTGGACGAGATCCTGCTGCACGGCATGGACCAGATCGCCCGCGACGCCTCGGGCAACCTGCTGGTGGTGATGCACCAGATGGGCAGCCACGGGCCCGCGTACTTCAAGCGCTACCCCGCGATCTCGAAGACCTTCTCGCCCGCCTGCGAGACCGCCGAACTGCGCCTGTGCTCGGCAGAAGAGATCGTCAACGCCTACGACAACTCCATCGTGTACACCGACCACTTCCTGTCCCAGGTGGTCGACTTCCTGAGCCGCGTGCAGGACCGGTACGACACCGGCATGCTGTACGTGTCGGACCATGGCGAGTCGCTCGGCGAGAACGGCCTGTACCTGCACGGCGTGCCGTATGCGATCGCACCCGAGGTGCAGACCCATGTGCCGATGCTGGTGTGGTTGTCGCCGGCGTTCCAGAAGAACGTGGGCGTCGACACCGCCTGCCTGCGCGCCAGTGCCGCGCAGGCGCGCAGCCACGACAACCTGTTCCATTCGATCCTGGGGGCGCTCGACATCCAGACCTCCGTCTACGAGAAGGACGAAGACCTGTTCGCGGGCTGCCGGGTGGCGGCGTCCTAGACGGTTGCCCGGCGGACGGATTCAAGCCCGCGCGATCGACTTCGCCAGCCGTTCCAGCTCGGCGTCGCAGGCCTCGACCAGCGCGTCGCGTTGCGCGGCCGGGGTGCCGGTGTGCAGGACTTCGTCGAGCTGCATGGCCAGCGAGGTCACGCGCACGGCGCAGATCGCGCCGCTGGCACCCACGAGCCGGTGCGCCAGCAGCCGTGCCTCGGCCATGTCGCCCCGCGCCAGAGCCTGGCGCACGCGTCGCATGTCGTCGCGGTGCGACTGCACGAAGATGTCGAACAGCCTGAACAGCAGGGCCATGTCGCGGCCCAGGTTGTCGAGCAGCCGTGGGCGGTCCACACCGTCGATCCGGTCGAGCCGGGCCAGCAGGGCGGCGTCCGACGGCGCGTCGGCGCGTGAGGCCGCGAGTAGTTCGGCCGGGGCGGCCGATGTCGACAGGCGGTCGGGCAGCCAGCGCATCAGCGTCGCGTAGAGCTCCTGCGGCACCACGGGCTTGCCGACGAAGTCGTTCATGCCGGCGGCCATGCAGTCGCGCCGGTCGTGGTCGAACGCGTTGGCCGTCATCGCCAGGATCGGCAACTGCGCGAACGCCGGCTGCGCGCGGATCACCGTGGTGGCCTCCAGGCCGTCCATCTCCGGCATCTGCACGTCCATCAGCACCAGGTCGTAGCGGTTGGCCAGCACCATCTCGACCGCGATGCGGCCGGTCTCGGCGGTGTCCACCCGCATGCCGACCCGCTTCAGGATCTCGACCGCGACCTCGCGGTTCACCGGGTTGTCTTCCACCAGCAGCAGCCTGGCGCCGTGGCGGGTCTCGCGCAGCGCACGGCCCGCATCGGCCAGCGTCCGACGGGCGGCGCTGCGCCGCTCCTGCCCGCGCTGCAGCACGGCGGTGAACCAGAAGGTGCTGCCCCGGCCCGCGTTGCTGGTCACGCCAGCCTCGCCGCCCATCAGCCCGGCCAGCCGGCGCGTGATGGCCAGGCCCAGGCCGGAGCCGCCGTACTTGCGGGTGGTCGAGGTATCGGCCTGCGAGAAGGTCTCGAACAGCGCGGCAATCTTGTCGGCGGGGATGCCGATGCCGGTGTCCTGCACCTCGAAGCGCATCTTCAGGCCGGCCGGGGTTTCTGCGATCACCTTCGCGCGCAGCCAGACGGTGCCGCGCTCGGTGAACTTCACGGCATTGCCTGCGAAGTTCAGGATCGCCTGGCGCAGCCGTGTCGGGTCGCCCTTCAGCCACAGCGCGGCATCGCCTTCGACCTGGATCGACAGGCCCTTGACGTGCGCCTGCTGGGCCACCAGCGCTTGCACGTTGTCGAGGATCGCGCCGAGCGCGAAGTCGGTCTGCTCGAGTTCCAGCCGGTCGGCCTCGATCTTTGACAGGTCCAGGATGTCGTTGAGGATCGACAGCAGATGCTGCGCCGCGGTCTCGATCTTGACCAGGCGCTCCTTCTGCTGCGGCGTGGTTTCGCCCTCGCGCATCAGGTAGGCGAGGCCGGTGATCGCGTTCATCGGCGTGCGGATCTCGTGGCTCATGTTGGCCAGGAAGGCGCTCTTGGCGCGGTTGGCCGCGTCGGCCGCTTCGCGCGCGCCCACCAGTTCGGTCGTGCGTTCGGCCACGCGCCGTTCCAGGCTGGCATTGGCCGCCCGGATGTCATCTTCGGCACGCTTGCGCGCGGAGATGTCCTGCATCTGCGCGATGAAGTAGTCGATGCTGCCGTCGGGGCGGCGCACGCACTGGACCGAGATCGTGGTCGGCACGACGCCGCCGTCCTTGCGGATCCAGCGCCGCTCCATCGTGTAGTTGCTGAGCGTGCCGGCCGCGACCTGGCGGGCCTTCTCCATGTTCGGGGCGATGTCGTCGGGGTGGGTGATGTCCCACAGGCTCAGGCGCAGCAGCTCTTCACGCGAGTAGCCGAGGATCTCGCAGCACTGCGCATTGACTTCGATGCACTTCTTCTCGATGGAGACGATCGCGATGCCGATCAGTCCCAGCTCGAAGTAGTTCCGAAAGCGCTGCTCGCTCAGACGCAGGCTGTCTTCGGCCAGGCGGCGCTGTTCGGCCGCCTCGTCGAGCAGGCTGCGCACGGTGCTGATCTCGGTGATCTTCTGCGCCTCTACCCGTGCGCCCGGCGGCTGCACCAGCGTCGCCATCGAGCGGCCCAGGCGGCGGCTGGCCAGGATGCCGCCACCCAGCGCGGCCAGCGTCGCGCCGAGGATCACGACGAAGAGCCGGATGCCGGCCTCCATCACCGGTGCGTGGTAGAGCTCGGGCGGAATCTGCAGCACCATGGTCCAGCCCGCCTCGCGCGACTTGACGACGAAATGGTTGCTGCCGGGTTCGTCGGCGGCCACCACGGTCGGCGGCGGGCCGCGGCGGGCGATCTCGTCGCCGTGGCTGTCCAGCAACGCGAGCGTCCAGCCGTCGGGCAGCGACAGTGTCTGCAGGCGCTGCGCGAAATGCTGCTTCTCCAGCGGCGCGGCGAGCACGAAGGCGGTCTTGCCGCCGCGCAGCACCGGCACCGCGAGCGCCACGATGGGCTGCTGCGCGATCTTGCTGAACACCAGGTCGCCGACGGCGGGCTGGCCGGTCTGCAGCGCGGTGGTAATGGCCGAGCGCCCCTGCGCGCGCGACAACGAGGGCCGTGGCGCGCCCAGCGGCTGGCGTGTGGTGAAGAGGATCTGCGCGTCGGCATCGACCATCACCACCGGACTGCCGAAGCTGGCATGGAAGGCCTGCGCGGCCTGGTAGGCCGCCTGCAGGTCGGTCTCGGCATGCAGCCGGGTCTCGCGCGCCACCAGCTGCAGGCCGGCCATGCGCGCGTCCAGGTCCTGGTCGATGGCCATCGCGAGGTTGTGCGCCAGGCTTTCGGCGTTGCGATCGGCGGCGGCACGCAGGTCGACCGGATCGTCGATCGCCAGATAGGTCGCGCCCAGCACAAGCGCCGCGACACAGCCCCAGACCAGCCGGCCGAGGAAGGTGTGCCGGGGCGTGCCGCTCTGGCCTGGGGCGGGGCGGAACTCGGACCAAGGAGTGGCGGCCAATGCCATGCGGACTTTCGGAGGATGCGGTGGGCACGGCTGCAGGCGCAGGCGTGGCGTGGCCGCATTCTGCGGAAAGATGGCCTCAACATCGTGGCGCAACTGTGGCGCGCCGCGTGGGCGGCCGCACCGCGTTGCGCAGTGCCTTGAGCTGGCCAAGAAGGCCGCACCCGGCGCGGCCGGGGGCTCAGGGGATCTGGATGTCGACCGTGCGGCCGTCGGCGAAGTAGCCGGTGAGTTCAGCCCGCTGCGGCTCCACGCCGTAGTCCTCGGCCCACAGGGCGCGGATCAGTTCGGTCTTGCGCAAGCCCTGTGCCCGCAGTTCGCGGTAGCGGTCGACGATCGCGGAATCGACCTGCTCGTCGACCAGCGTGCCGAAGTCGGAGTCGATGCGAAGGCGGATGTGCGGCATGCAGGAATGTTGCGACGCACCACGGCCCGCTTTTGTAGGACAACACGCCGTGTCCCGGCCGCCAGATGTGACAAACATCACGAATTGCGCGACTTCTTTGTCCAATTTCCGCACGTTTTGTTGCATTTTCGCATCTCAACATGGCGGGCGCTGCAAGCCCCGGCCAGATGCCGCGGCACCGTCCGCGACTGACCGCCAATCGACCGCGCCACCTACAGACGGCATGCAGCACTCCGGCCAGAGTACGGACTGCGGCGGCAGCTTTGCCGCCTGAACGACACAGAACGAAAACGAAAGCGAAAACGAAAGGCAGACCATGGCGACATCGACCCGCGTCCTGTGGAAGGGGGCCATCTCCTTCGGTCTGGTGCACATTCCGGTGGGTCTGCACGGCGCCAGCACCGAGCAGGGCATCGACTTCGACTGGCTGGACAAACGTTCGATGGACCCGGTGGGCTACAAGCGCATCAACAAGAAGACCGGCAAGGAAATCGACAAGGCCCACATCGTGAAGGGCATCGAATACGAGGACGGGCACTACGTCATCATCTCACCCGAAGAGATTGCCGCAGCCTATCCGCGCACTACGCAGACGATCGAGATCCAGCGTTTCATCGACGCGAGCGAACTGCCGTTTGTCTATCTCGACCGGCCGTACTACCTGGCACCGATCAACAAGGGCGCCAAGGTCTATGCGCTGCTGCGCGAGGCCTTGGTGCAGACCGGCAAGATCGGCCTGGCCAAGGTGGTCATCCAGACCAAGCAGCATCTCGCCGCCCTGGTGCCGTCGGGCAAGGTGCTGGTGCTCAACCTGCTGCGCTGGGGCGACGAGATCAAGTCGCTCGAAGGCCTCGACCTGCCCGCGGAGGGCGCGAAGGCCAACCAGCTCAGCGCCGCCGAACTGAAGATGGCCACGCAGCTCGTGAAGGAGATGTCGGGCCCGTGGAAGGCCGAAGATTTCGAGGACGAGTTCAAGCGCGAGGTGATGAACCTCGTGCAACAGAAGGTGGAGGCCGGCAAGACCGAGGTCGTGCTGCAGCCTGAAGAAGGCGCGCCGCAAGGCAGCTCGAACGTCGTCGACCTGACGGAGCTGCTGGCGCGCAGCCTGAAAGGCGGAAAGAAGGCGCCGGCCGAGGCCAAGCCGGTGGCGCGCAAGCGCGCGGGCGCGGCAGCCGTGGCTGCCGCAAAAACGCCTGCTCGGCGCGCAAAAAAAGCCGCCTGAAAGAGGCGGCGGGCTCGGGTGGGGGCCGAATGCGCGGTCAGCGCAGGCCGCCGCCTGCCGCGTTCTCGGCGCGCTGGATCAGCTCGATTTTGTAGCCGTCGGGATCCGTGACGAAGGCGATGACCGTCGTGCCGCCCTTCACCGGGCCGGCCTCGCGCGTCACGTTGCCGCCCGACGCCTTGATGCGCTCGCAGGCCGCGTAGGCATCGGGCACGCCCAGCGCGATGTGGCCGAACGCCGTGCCTAGGTCGTACTGGTCTACGCCATGGTTGTAGGTCAGCTCGATCTCGGCGTGGTCGGGGTTGTTGCCGTAGCCGACGAAGGCCAGCGAGTACTTGTACTCGGGGTTCTCGGAGGTGCGCAGCAGTTTCATGCCGAGCACCTGGGTGTAGAAGTCAATCGAGCGCTGGAGGTTGCCAACGCGCAGCATCGTGTGGAGTAGTCGCATGACTGCATTCTGCCGCGACTTGCGGCCAGGATGGGAGGCTCAGCGCGCCGGCACCTCGAACACCAGGCAGGTGGTGGTGGCGTGGGCGTAGATCTTGCCGTCGGCGCCGACGATCCGGGCTTCGGCGGTGGCCAGCTGGCGGCCGCAGTGGATCACCGTGCCGATCGCGCGCAGCGGGCCGGTGCGGGTGGAGGCGGCGCGCACGATGTTCAGGCCCAGCTCGGCCGTGGTGTAGCCGCGCCCGGCAGGCATCATCGTGTGCACGGCGCAGCCCAGCGCCGAATCGAGCAGCGTGGCGTACCAGCCGCCGTGCACCGAACCCAGCGGGTTGTAGTGCTTGAGCTGCGGCGTGCCCTGGAACGTGGCGGTGCCGGGGCCGACCTCGATCAACGCGAAGTCGAGTGTCTCCGCAATGTGCGGGTAGGGCAGCTCGCCGGCCAGCATCGCGTGCATCACCTGCAGGCCGGTCAGCCCTGCGACCTGTTCGGGCCTCGACAGGCCGGGTTGGCCGCCGCCGGCCAGCATGCGCTGGCGGACCTGGTCGGCCTGGGCGGTCCATTGCGCCAGTGTGTCTTCTGCGTTCATCGGTTCGATCCTCCTGATTGCGGCAAAACAGTTGTAGCTACAATTTTAAGCCATGGCCAAGCCCGATTCACCCAGCAGCGCCGCGGCACTCGGCTGCACGCACCTGCAGCTGCGCCAGCTGATGCTGCGGGTCGGCCAGCACTACGACAGCCGCGTCGCCGAGGCCGGCTTGAAGACGACGCAATACTCGCTGCTGACCGCGGCCGAGAAGCTCGGGCCGGTGCGGCCGGGTGCGCTGGCACGGGTGCTGGGCATCGAGCCGTCCACCCTCACTCGCAATCTGCAACCGCTGGTGGCGGCCGGTCTGTTGACCGTCGGTGCCGGCCCCGACGGGCGCAGCCGGCTGGTGACGATCACCGCGGCCGGCCGGGCCCGACGCAGCCAGGCCCGGCCGCTGTGGCAAGGCGCCCAACGCGAACTGGTCCGCCTGCTGGGCGACGAGCGGGCCCTGGCCCTGCATGCCTTGCTGGGGGAATCGCTGGCCTTGCTGAAGGGCAGGAACATACCCCGCGACGCTGCCTGAGCCCCAGTGCGGCTTGGTCGGCGCACGGTGGCACTGTGCAGGGGTGGGTGGGTCAGACCCTCGATCTGTGCATCCGGATGACGGATCCGACGTGCAGCGGCCCGCCCAGGCGGCGCATTTGCACCACAGTCCGCAACGCGTCCTTGACCCGTTCGGAAGCATCTGTCAGCATGTTTCTACTTCGTAACCAGCTGCAACGCGACCATGCCCGACACGACCCCTGCGCAGTCGGTTTCGCCAGCCGGTCCGCCGGATCCCGAATTCGATTGGCTTGTCGCGCCGCTGCTGCAGCTATTGCAGGATGCGGTCGACACGCCTGCGGGGCGTGAAGCGATCGAGGCCAGCGAGTCGCGGTTTCGCCAGATGGCGGGGCGCATCGATCTGTCGCAACACACGCGCCTGCGCCAGGATGCCCGGCGCGACGTCGAAGAGCGCGCCAGCATCGCCCGCATCCAGAAGGAGATGGCCTCGCTCGATGGCGACCTGCCGTCGATGATGGCCGCCGTCGTCGAGCGTGCCCGGCTGCTGACCGGGGCCGACGCCGCTTCGCTGGACCTGGTCGAAGACGGTGTGCTCGTCTGCCGCGCGGCGGTCGGCATGATGGCGCCGCTCTTGGGCAGGCGCGGCAATATCGAGCACAGCCTGTCGGGCCTCGCCTACCGCGAGCGCAGCGTGATGATCTGCGACGACACCGAGATCGACGACCGCGTCGACCGAGCAGCCGCCAGGCTGGTCGGCGTGCGTTCGCTGATCGTTGCGCCACTGCGTTCGGGGGAGGAGATGATCGGCGTACTGGCCGTCCACTACCCGCGCCCGAACGCGTTCCAGGACCGCGACATCGGCAACATGCAGATCCTGGGCGAATCGATCGGCGTCACGATCGACAAGCGACGCGTGACCGAGCAGCTGCGCGCCTCCGAGGCCCAGTACCGGCTGCTGTTCGCGCGCAACCCGCATCCGATGTACGTGTCCGAGCTCGGCAGTCGCCGGCTGCTGGCGGTCAACGCGTCGGCCACCGAGCACTACGGCTACCCCGAGCAGGAGCTGCTGCAGATGCGTGCGACCGATCTGCTGGCAGAAGACGATCCGGTGGAGCTGGAGCGGCAGATGGAGGAGACCGCGCACCTGCACAAGCTGGTCGACGTGCGGCGCCGCCACCGGCGCAAGGACGGCAGCGTGTTCGATGTGGAAGTCTCCGCCGACACCATCGTCTTCAATGGCACGCCGGCGCGGCTGGTGCTGTGCAACGACGTCACCGAGAGACTGCGCGCAGAGCGCGAACTCGCGCGCGTCAGCCGGGCCCAGCGCATGCTGAGTGCCTGCAACGAGATCCTGGTGCGGGTGACGTCCGAGCAGGCTCTGCTGGTCGAGGTATGCCGCGTCACTGTCGAGATCGGCGGCTACAGCATGGCCTGGGTCGGATTTGCGCAGGACGACGCGAACCGGACCATCCTGCCGGTGGCCAGCGTGGGCGACGCCAAGGGTTATCTTCGGGACATCGACCTGTCGTGGTGCGAGGCCACCGAGATCGGCCGCGGGCCGGCCGGCCAGACCATCCGCTCGGGTCGACTGACGGTGGTTCCGGACATCGCGCGCGAACCCAGTTTCCGGCACTGGATGGAACGGGCGCTGGCGCACGGCTTTCGCGGCACGGTGTGCATGCCGCTGCGCGACGTGAGCCGTACCTACGGACTGTTCTACCTGTACATGTCGGAGGTCACGCAGCTCGGTCAGGACGAGGTCAAGCTGCTCGAATCGCTGGCCGATGACCTGGCCTTCGGCATCGCCAACATGCGGGTGCGCGAACAGCAGCGCCGCACCCATGAAGCCCAGCAGCGCATCCAGACCGCGATGCTGAAGGTGGCCTCGGCCGTGTCGGCCAGCACCGGCACCGAGTTCTTCGAGCAGCTGGCGCTGAACATGGCCGATGCGCTGGGCGCGCAGGCCGGCTTCATCGCCGTGCTGCTGCCCGACGGGCCGCTGCGTGCGCGCACGCTGGGCTCGGTGGTGCACGACCGGGTGCGGCGCAACTTCGACGCGCCGCTCGAAGGCTCGAAGGTCGGCCGCCTGCTGGCCAACAGCGACTGGATCGTGACCGAAGGCGTAGAGGAAGAGTTCGCGCCGTTCCCGCTGCTGCGCTCGATCGGCGCGCAGGCCTACGCGGGCCGGCGCCTGGAGGACGCCGCCGGCCACACGATCGGCTTCGTGCTGGTCGCGTTCGCGCAGCCGCTGGCCCACCGCGAGTTCATGGCCTCCACCTTGCGCATCTTCGCGGTGCGGGCGGCCGCCGAGCTCGACCGCCAGCAGGCCGACGAACGCATCCGCCACCAGGCCTCGCTGCTGGACAAGGCGCAGGACGCGATCATGGTGCGCGACATGCAGGACCGCGTGCTGTACTGGAACAAGAGCGCCGAGCGCCTGTACGGCTGGAGCGCCGACGAGGCCATGGGCCAGTCGGTGGCCAGCCTGCTGTACGACGACGACGCGATGGTCGCGCGCGCGCAGCAGCAGCTGATGGCCTCGGGCGAATGGAGCGGCGAGATGTCGCGCCAGCGCAAGCAGGGCAGTGCGGTGCTGGTCGAGGCGCGCTGGACGCTGGTACGCGACGACCATGGCGAGCCGCTGTCGATCCTGATGATCGACACCGACATCGGGCAGCGCAAGGCGGCCGAATCGAAGATCCAGAAGCTCGCGTTCTTCGACGCGCTGACCAGCCTGCCGAACCGCCAGCTGCTGCAGGACCGCCTGCACAAGGCGCTGGCGCTGAGCGTGCGCAGCGGCCGGGGCGGCGCGCTGCTGTGCATCGATCTGGACAACTTCAAGACCTTGAACGACACGCTGGGCCACGACCGCGGCGACATGCTGCTGCAGCAGGTGGCGCTGCGGCTGGTGTCGTGCGTGCGTGAGGTCGATACCGTCGCCCGGCTGGGCGGCGACGAGTTCGTCGTCGTGCTCGAAGAGCTGGGCACGACCGCGCAGGAAGTCGCCGTGCAGGCCCGTGCTGTCGGCGAGAAGATCCTGGCCGCGCTGAGCCAGCCGTACCGGCTGGAGGGCTACGAGCACCAGAGCACGGCCAGCATGGGGGTGGCGCGTTTCGGCGCCGAGAGCGAGAGCGTCGGCGAGCTGCTGAAGCAGGCCGACATCGCGATGTACCAGGCCAAGGGCGCCGGACGCCATACGTTGCGCTTCTTCGATCCGGGCCTGCAGGCCGCCGTCACGGCCCGCGCCGCGATGGAGGCCGATCTGCGCCAGGCCTTCATCCAGCGCGAGTTCTTCCTGCAGTACCAGCCGCAGGTCGACGGCATGGGCCGCATCACCGGCGTCGAGGCACTGGTGCGCTGGCGCAATGCGTCGCGTGGCCTGGTCTCGCCGGCCGAGTTCATCCCGCTGGCCGAGGAGACCGGCATGATCCTGCTGCTCGGCCACCGCGTGCTGGAGATCGCCTGCACGCTGCTGGCGTCGTGGCGCGGCGATCCGCACACCGACGACCTGACGATGGCGGTCAACGTGAGCGCGCGCCAGTTCCGCCATGTCGACTTCGTGCGCCAGGTCCAGTCGGTGCTGGCCAAGACCGGCGCCGACCCGGAGCGGCTGAAACTCGAGCTGACCGAAAGCGTGCTGGTCGACGACATGGAGGCCATCGTCTCGAAGATGACGGCGCTCAAGGAGATGGGCGTGCGGTTCGCGCTCGACGACTTCGGCACCGGTTATTCGTCGCTGAGCTACCTGAAGCGCCTGCCGCTCGACCAGTTGAAGATCGACCAGTCGTTCGTGCGCGACGTGCTGACCGACCCCAACGATGCCGCCATCGCCCGCACCGTCATCGCGCTGGCGCAGAGCCTGGGCCTGGGCGTGATCGCCGAAGGCGTCGAGACGGCCGAGCAGCGCGACTTTCTGGCCGGTGCCGGATGCCCGGCTTTCCAGGGCTACCTGTTCAGCCGGCCCGTGCCGGTCGAGACGCTCGATAAACTGCTGCGGGAGCGGACGACCGCGCGGCCGATTTCGGCGATTACTTGACACGGGAACACACATGACATTGCCCATGGGCTGGGACGAATGGTTCCGGCACGACGCCGTCGCGCTGGCCGAACGCGTGCGCGCAGGTGAACTGACGGCGGCCGAACTCGCCGCGCAGGCGGCCGCCGGCATCGCCAAGACGAACCCCGCGCTCGATGCCGTGGTGGAGGTGTTCGACGACGTGGTCGCCGACCCGCTGCGCGACGGCATGGACCCGGCGGGTTTCTTCGCCGGCGTGCCCTACCTGATGAAGGACCTGGGGCCGACGCTGAAGGGCCGGCTGCAGGAGATGGGCTCGCTGCTGATGCAGGGCAACCGCGCCACGGCCGACAGCTTCCTGGCCGGCCGCATCCGCCAGGCGGGCCTGAACATCATCGGGCGCAGCACCACGCCGGAGTTCGGCGTCTGCAGCTCGGCCGAGAACACGCTGTGCGTGACGCGCAACCCCTGGGATGTCGACTACACCACCTGCGGCTCGTCGGCCGGCACGGCGGCGATGGTGGCGGCCGGCGTGCTGCCGCTGTCGCACGCGACCGATGGCGGCGGTTCGATCCGCATCCCGGCCGGGGTCAACGGCAACATCGGGCTCAAGGTCTCGCGCGGCGTGTTCTCGATCGCACCCGCCGCGTCGGACCTGACCGGCCTGGTGTCGATCCAGGGCTGCCAGAGCCGCACCGTGCGCGACACGGCGGCCTTCGTCGACCAGTGCCGGGGCGGTGCGCCGGGCGAGTTCATGCCGTACTGGCAGGCGGCCGAGCCGTATGCGGAACTGGTGCGGCGCGATCCGGGCCGGCTGCGCATCGCGCTGTCGCACGAGTGGGGCGACTACCGCGCCACGCCACACCTGGTCGAGCAGCTGAAGCTGGCCGGCGCGCTGCTCGAAAGCCTGGGCCACCACGTCGAGTGGGCCTTGCCGGCGGTGGATTTCCGTGGCGCCTTCGCCGCGCAGACCACCTGCTACATCAGCAACTTCGCGCAGGTGATCCAGGGCCACCTCGACCGGCTGGGGCTCGCCACGGCGCCGGCCGACCTGCTGGAGCCGATCAACATCAAGATCTGGGAGGCGGGGCTGCACACCTCGTTCAGCGAGCGGGCGAAGATGCAGGCGGTGTTCAACACCACCTCGCGGGCGTTCGGCGCGTTCTTCGAACAGTGGGACATCATCCTCACGCCGATCACGGCGCTGCCGACACCCAAGGTCGGAACTTCGCAGTACCTGACCACCAGCGACAACCCCTCGGTGCTCGACTGGTTCGGCAACCTGTGGCGCTTCTTCGCCTACACGCCGCTGGCCAATCTGTGCGGACTGCCGGCGATCTCGATGCCGATGGCGGTGCAGGAGAACGGCCTGCCGCTGGGCATCCAGGCGCAAGCCCGGCAGGCCAACGACGGCCTGCTGCTGCAGCTGGCGGCGCAGATCGAGCGCGCGCTCGACGGCAAATGGAACGGCGGCCGCCTGCCTACCGTGCACGTGACCCGCTAGCTGGCGCCTACACCGGCATCGTGTAGTTGAGCGTCATGCGGCCGCCGTCGACCGTGACGATCTCGCCCGTGACGTAGCTCGACGCATCGCTGCACAGCCAGGCCACGACGTCGGCGATCTCGGACGGCTCGCCGAGCCGGCCCATCGGCGTACGGCCCATGATGCGGGCGCGGGCCGCGTCGCTGGTCAGCACCGAGCGGGCGGCCAGCTCGGTTGCGATGGTGCCCGGCGCGACCGCGTTGACGCGGATGCTCTGCGTGGCCAGCGCCAGCGCCATCACGCGCGTCAGCTGGTTGATACCGCCCTTGCTGACGTTGTAGCTCGAGATCGTGGGAATGGTCAGCACGCCGTTCACGCTGCTCATGTTGACGATGGCGCCCGGCCTGCCGGCGCGCACCATCTCGCGGGCGACGGCCTGGCCCATCAGGAACGAGCCCTTGAGGTTCACGCGCAGCACGGCGTCGAAGTCGGCCTCGGTCACGTCGAGGAACTCGGCCGCCTTGAAGATGCCGGCGTTGTTGACCAGGATGTCGATGCCGCCGAAGGCCTGCACGGCCTGCGCGACCACGGCGTCGACCTGGGCCTTGTCGCCGACGTCGGCGTGCACGTAGAGGCCGCCGAGTTCGGCCGCCAGCGCCTGGCCGCGGGCATCGTCGATGTCGACGATCACGACGCGGGCGCCGTCCGCCACGAAGCGGCGGGCGCAGGCTTCGCCGATGCCCTGCGAGCCGCCGGTGACGATGGCGGTGCGGCCCTGCAGACCGAAGTGGACCGACGACGGTGCCGCGATGCTGGCTGTAGTGTTGGTGGGTGTGCTCATGCGGTGAGGCTCCCGTTCCATGCCGCGACGAAGGCCGACGCGTCGCGCCCGACCGCCGACGCCTCCTTGCCCGGCTTGTAGAGCGACGAGCCGATGCCGAAGCCGCGCGCGCCACCGGCACGCCAGGCCGCCATGTTGGTGGTGGAGATGCCGCCCACGGGCAGCAGCAGCGTGCCCGGTGGCAGCACCGCCAGCAGTGCCTTGGCCACGGCGGGCGAGGCCAGTTCGGCCGGGAAGATCTTGAGGCCGTGCGCGCCGGCGGCCAGCGCGGCAAACGCCTCGGTCGGCGTCATGATGCCGGGCAGGCAGACCATTCCGAGCCGCACGGCCTCGCGGATCACCGCGGGGTCGCAGTGCGGCGACACGATCAGCCGGCCACCGGCCGCATGGATCTCGCGCACCTGCGCTGCGGTCATCACCGTGCCGGCGCCGACCAGCGCCTGCGGATGCCGCTGTTCAAGGAGCGCGATGCTGTCGAGCGGCTGTGGCGAATTGAGCGGCACTTCGAGCAGGCTGAAGCCGGCGTTCGTGAGCGCCGTGCCGACGGCAGGCGCCTCGGCCGGTGTCAGGCCGCGCAGGATCGCCACCAGCGGCAGCGTGTCGATGGCGGCATGGAATCGTTCTTGGGGTGTCATGGAGGTAGAGAGATGATGGAGGAGGGGCAGGTCAGAGCGTGGCCGCCAGCGCATGCAGGCCGGCCCAGGTGGCTTCGGAGCCGAGGCTGCGGCTGCTGGCGCCGTGCAGCGACAGCGCGATCGCATAACGCTGCACCAGCGCCGGCGAACCGATCAGCACCACCTCGTCGCCGGCTTCGAGGTGCTGGGTGCGCAGCTCTTCGCCGATGACCAGGCCCGACAGGTAGCTGGCCAGTGCGCCGGCGTCCATGCGTTCGAACAGCGCCAGCGTACGGGCGCTGAAGGCGTGGTGCAGCAGGCCGCCGGGTTCGCGGGCTCGCTGCACGCCGCGGGCGAAAGCCGTCTCGTCGAACGGCGCGTCGGCCTGCAGCGTGCGCGCCAGGATCGAGTGCTGGCTCAGCAGCGCATAGACCTCGCCCGTCATGTAGGTGCGAAAACCCGTCACGCGCTGCTGGTCGACCGTCGCCCATTTGCTGTGCGTGCCGGGCAGCACGAACAGCCCGTCGTGGATGCCGGTCAGGCGCACCGCACCAAAGATCTGCACCTCCTCGCCGCGCATCACGTCGGGCGTGCCGTCCTCGCCGCAGCACAGGCCCGGCACGATGGCCACGGGGCCGGCTTCGATCCATGCCAGCCGGGCACCCAGTTCGGCAAAGCCGGCGGGGCAGGGGCAGTAGGGCGCCTCGGTCCAGCCCTGGCGGCTGCCGGCCATGCCGGAGATCAGGCAGGATCGTCCGTCCTGCATCCAGTCGCCGAAGAGTTCGGTGAACACGGCGCCGAAACCGCCGGCCGGCACGCTCAGGATGCCGCGCGGGAACGCACGCTCGGCGAGCGGCAGACCATCGGCACCCAGCAGCGCGCCGCGCAGCGACGAGGTGCCCCAGTCGATGGCCACGAGGCCGTCGGCCCCCGTCATCGTGAGGTCTCCGGCGAACGGATGGCCCGGGCCGGTGCCGGAGGAGAGTCGACCGTCGCCGCGCCGCGCGCGACCACGTCGGAGGTGGGGTGGTGCATCGATGTCCTTGCTGCCTGTGAATGCCTTGCCGGCGCCGCGGGAGCGCGCTGGAAAGGCGCCCGGATTGTCTCCGATGGGCATTGCGGCGCGGGCCGGGCATCAGGGTTTGTCCTGCCGAAACACGCGTTTCAATCATCATATGATAAGCCGCATTCGAGGGAATGACGGCCTGCTGCGCGGGCCAGAACTGAACGGAACCACGCCATGAACGATCTGAAGAATCTGCACCGACGCCGCCTCATGCAGGGCCTGGGCGCCAGCCTGTTGCCGCTGGCCTGGCCCGCGCTGGCCCAAGACTATCCGAACAAGCCGATCGAGCTGGTGGTGCCGGCCTCCGCCGGCGGCGGCACCGACGCGCTGGCCCGTGGTTTCGCCGAAGTGGTGAAGAAGAACCTGCCGCAGGCGATCATCGTCAACGACAAGCCGGGCGCCAGTGGCGTGGTCGGCATGAGCGACGTGCTGAACGGCCGGCCCGACGGCTACAAGGTCTGCGTGGTGATCGCCGAGCTGGTGATCCTGCCGCATCTGGGCCTGGCCAAGTTCACCTATGCCGACTTCCAGCCGGTGGCCCGCCTCAATGCCGACCCGGCCGCGATCACCGTGAAGGCCGACGCACCGTGGAACACCATCGAGGAGTTCATGGCCGCCGCCCGCGCCAAGCCCGGCGAGATGCGGGTCGGCAACTCGGGCAACGGTTCGATCTGGCACCTGGCTGCGGCGGGTCTGGAAGACAAGACCGGCCTCAAGTTCAACCACGTGCCGTTCCAGGGTGCAGCGCCGGGTGTGCTGGCGCTGCTGGGCGGCCACATCGATGCCGTGGCCGTGAGTCCGGCCGAGGTCTCCACCCACGTGCAGGCCGGCAAGCTGAAGATGCTGGCCGTGATGGCCGACCAGCGCGTGAAGGCGTTCGACAAGGTGCCGACGCTGAAGGAACGCAAGATCGACCTGTCCATCGGCACCTGGCGCGGCCTGGCCGTGCACAAGGCCACGCCCGCGCCGATCGTCGACGCATTGCGCACCGCCACCCGCAAGACAGCCGACGACCCGGCGCTGCGCGAAGCGATGGAGAAGGCCAACCTGGGCTTCGCCTACCTGGATGCAGCGGAGTTCGGCCAGGCCATGCACAACGACAACGAATATTTCAAGTCGCTGGTGCAGAAGCTCGGCATCAGGTCGTGAGCCTTGCCCATCTCTTGCGCATTGCCTTGAGCTGAACCGATGACGAACGTCGAACGTCCCGAGGTGCTGGTGGTTGCGGCCTTGATGCCGTACCTGACCGAGGCGCTGCAGCGGGAATTCACCGTGCACGACCGCACGCACGTGAACGACCCGGCGGCATTCGCGGCGCTGGCGCCGCGCATCCGCGCCGTGGTGGCGAACGGCGAGGCCAAGGTGCCGCGTGCGCTGATCGCGCAGCTGCCGGCGCTGGAGATGATCTCGGTGTTCGGCGTCGGCTACGACGGCGTCGACGTGCCGGCCGCGCGTGAACGCGGCGTGCCGGTGACCAACACACCCGACGTGCTGAACGACGACGTGGCTGACCTGGCCATCGGCCTGTTGCTGTCGCTCGCACGGCGCATTCCGCACGCCGACCGTTTTGTGCGGGCTGGCGAATGGCCCAAGGGACCGTTGGGCCTGAGCCGCAAGGTGACCGGCGCGCGGCTGGGCCTGGTCGGCATGGGGCGCATCGGCCAGGAGATCGCGGCGCGCGCGCGCGCCTTCAAGATGGACGTGGCCTACACCGCGCGTTCGCCCCGCACCGCGTTGCCCTACACCTACCACGCCGATGCCGCTGCGTTGGCGGCTGCGGTCGATTTCCTGGTGGTGATCACCCCCGGCGGCGCGGCGACGCGCGGCCTGGTCGACGCACGTGTGCTGCAGGCGCTCGGCCCCGAGGGTTATCTCGTGAATGTGGCGCGCGGCACGGTGGTCGACCAGTCGGCGCTGATCCGGGCGCTGGACGAAGGCCTGATCGCTGGCGCGGCACTCGACGTGTTCGAGGACGAACCGAACGTGCCGCAGACCCTGCGCGAGCGCGACAACGTGGTGCTGACGCCGCACATGGCCAGCGGCACCTGGCAGACCCGCAAGGCGATGGCCGATCTGGCCTTCGACAACCTGCGGGCGCACTTCGCGGGCCGACCGCTGTTGACGCCGGTTGCCTGACACCGGTCCTTCGGCGGGTTCCAATGATCAAGAACGTCCACGGCAACACCGTCGATTTCCTCGGTGAGGCGATTGTTGCCGGGCGCTATCCGGTGGCCGGGGCGATCCCGCCCGAGCCGGTGCTGTGCGAGGAACTCGGCGTCAGCCGCACCGTGGTGCGCGAAGCCATCAAGTCGCTGGTGGCCAAGGGGATGATCTCCACCGGCCCCAAGGTCGGCACGCGGGTACTGCCATCGGACGACTGGAACTGGTTCGACGCCGACCTGATCGGCTGGCAGGCCAAGGCCGGGCTGTCGGCGGTGTTCCTGCGCGATCTGCAGGACCTCAGGCGCGTGGTGGAGCCGGCCGCCGTCAAGCTGGCCGCCAGCCGGGCCACGGCACAGGACATCGCCGGCATCGAAGACGCCTATGCAGGCATGCGGCGTGCGGTGTTCGAAGGCGGCGACTACGTGTCGTTCGACCTGCGTTTCCACCAGGGCCTGCTGCGCGCCTCGCACAACCGCATGCTGGTGCAGATGAGCAAGGCGCTCGGCGCGCTGCTGCGCACCAGCTTCGAGATATCCACCATCAAGCGCGACGGTCCGCGGCAGTCGCTGCCGCTGCACCGCGCGGTGCTCGACGCGGTGATCGCGCGCGACGTGGACCGGGCCGAGCGGGCCGTCATCGTGCTGATCGACGGCGCCCACGAAGACATCGAGATGGTGCTGGCCTCGCGCCGGCGCCTGCCCCGGCTGAGCCGGCCACCCCCCGTGCTCAAGACGGCCTGAACCCAACCCCTGCGTTTTTTTTCCACACCATAAAGGAGACAGTCAGATGAAATTCAAACTTGCAGCCACGGCTGCGCTGATGACCTCGGCGCTGCTGATGTCGGGCCACGCGGCGGCCCAGGAGAAACTCACCGTCTGGTGGGTCAAGGGCTTCTACAAGGCCGAGGACGACGCGCTGTTCGCGGCCATCAAGAAGTACGAGGCCAAGCACAAGAATGTGAAGGTCGAGCTGTCGCAGTACCCGGTACAGGACATGATCCCGAAGACCGTCTCGGCACTCGATTCGGGCAGCCCGCCCGACGTGGCCTATGCCGACGTCTACGACTTCCAGGTCACCGGCAAGTGGGCCTTCGACGGCAAGCTCGAGGACATCAGCAGCGTGATCTCGCCGATCCATGCGCGTTTCGCGCCGAACACGGTGGAGACCACCTTCCTCTACAACGACCAGGCCAAGACCAAGGCCTATTACGCGTTCCCGATCAAGCAGCAGACGATGCACATCGAGTACTGGATCGACATGCTGGCCGATGCGGGCTTCAAGGAGTCGGACATCCCGACCAACTGGAAGGACTACTGGTCGTTCTGGTGCGAGAAGGTGCAGCCCGCCAACCGGCAGAAGACCGGCAAGCGCAGCTTCGGCATCGGCATGCCGATGGGCGTGGATTCGAGCGACGCGTTCTACTCGTTCCTGACCTTCGCCGACGCCTACAACGTGAAGCTGGTCAGCGACAGCGGCAAGCTGCTGGTCGATGACCCGGCGGTGCGCACCGGCCTCATCAACGCGATGACCGACTACACCACGCCTTACACCAAGGGCTGCACGCCCCCGTCGTCGACGAGCTGGAAGGACCCGGACAACAATGTCGCCTTCCACAACAAGACGACCGTGATGACGCACAACGCCACCATCTCGCTGCCCGCGAAATGGCTGGACGACATGAACAACGCCAGCTTGACGCCCGAGCAGCGCGAAGAGGCCAAGAAGAACTACACCGAGCGCATCCGCACGGCTGGCTTCCCGAGCAAGCCCGATGGCAGCAAGATGGTCTACCGCACCGCGGTGAAGACCGGCGTGGTGTTCAAGGACGCGAAGAACAAGGCCCGGGCCAAGGAGTTCGTCGCCTTCCTGCTGCAGGAAGAGAACCTCGGCCCGTATGTCGAGGGCTCGCTCGGCCGCTGGTTCCCGGTCACCAAGGCGGGGCAGGCCAGCCCGTTCTGGCAGGCCGATTCGCACCGCAAGTCGGTGTTCAACCAGTACGCGGCAGGCACCGTGACCTTCGAATTCACGAAGAACTACAAGTTCACGATCCTGAACAACGAGAACGTCTGGGCCAAGGCGATGAACCGCGTGGTCAACGACAAGATGCCCGTCGACAAGGCCGTTGACGAGATGATCGAGCGCATCAAGACCGTCGCGCGCTAAGCGTCGGCGCTCGAAGCCCGGGTCGGCACGCACTGCGTCGCAGACCCGGGCCCGGCGCATTCCATCTCATCGAGGTTCCTGATCATGTCGTCCATTGCAAGCAGCATCGCCACGGCGGGCGGAGTGTCGCCGCCCAAGCCCAAACTCGGCCGCTGGCAGTTCTGGGGCCGCGCCATGGTCGTGCCCTATCTGCTGGTGTTCTTCGTCTTCGTGCTCTATCCGGTGTGTTATGGCCTCTGGCTGGCGCGGCACCCGCAGAGTTACGTGCACCTGGTCGAAGACCCGATCTTCTTTCGCTCGGTGGTCAACACCATCGTGTTCCTGGTGGTCGGCATCAACGTGAAGATGCTGATCGCGCTGGTGCTGTCGGGCTTCTTTGCCCAGTCGCGCTGGTGGATCAAGATCCTGTCGGGCATCTTCATCCTGCCCTGGGCGCTGCCATCGATCCCGACCATCCTGTCGGTGCGCTTCATGCTCAACCCCGAGTGGGGTGTGATCAACAGCACCATCTTCACGCTGACCGGCGCCGACGGACCGAACTGGCTCAACAACCCGACGCTGGGGCTGACGTTCGCGATGCTGGTGCACATCTGGAAGTCGCTGCCGTTCTGGACGCTGATCCTGCTGGCCGGCCGGCTGGCGATCCCGAGCGAACAGTACGAGGCGGCTTCGGTCGACGGTGCGACGGCGTGGCAGAAGTTCAGGTTCATCACCTGGCCTGCGCTCAGCACGCTCTATGTGACCTCGCTGATCCTGTCGATGATCTGGACGCTGGGCGACTTCAACAGCGTCTACCTGCTGACCGGCGGCGGCCCGGCCGACCTGACGCATGTGCTGGCGACACTGGGCATCCGTTACCTGCGGCTCGACCAGGTCGATCTGTCGATGGCATCGATCGTGGTGGCGCTGCCGCTCGTCCTGCCCCTGGTCTATTTCATGATGAAGCGGCTCTCGAAATGACGCTCACCCCCAGTCTGCGCGCACTGCGTGTCGCTTCGCCAACCCCCTCACCGGGGGCGACGCCTGCGGCCCGGCAAAGCCGGTTCCGCGGCATCCCTGAAAAAGACAAACCAGCATCGGCGGAGTCGCTATGAAATTCAAAGCTGTTGCCACCGAGGCCAAGCTGCTACTGATCGGCATCCCGGTGCTGATCTGGACGCTGATCCCGGTCTACCACATGGTGCTGTTTGCGATCTCGCCGAAGGACAGCGCGACCTCGGGCCGGCTGTGGCCCAAGTCGCCGACGCTCGACAACTTCCGCATCGTGTTCGAGCGCAAGCATTTCTACCTCGACCACTTCTGGCAGCAGCTCGGCAACTCGGTGCTGATCGCGGTGGCGGTGGCGGCGATCACGCTGTTCGTCGCAACGACGGCAGCGTTTGCCATCAGCCGGCTGAAGGTGCGTGGCGGCCGCACGGTGATGAACCTGGCGCTGTTCACGTACTTCATTCCCGCCGCTTTCCTGGCCGTGCCGATGTACAAGACCATGGGCAACTACGGCCTGCTCAACAGCCAGTGGGCGCTGATCCTGGCGATGGTGACCATCGCCTCGCCGTACTGCATCTGGGTGCTGAAGCAGGCCTCCGACAAGCTGCCGTTCGAACTGGACGAAGCGGCCCGCATGGACGGTGCGTCGCCACTGCAGCTGTTCCGCCTGGTCTACCTGCCGCTGATGACGCCGTCGCTGGTGGCGGTGGGCACCTATGCGCTGCTGCTGGCCTGGAATGAATACCTCTATGCCTTCCTGCTGCTGTCGAACGACACGCAGGTCACGTTGGCCGTGGCGCTGGGCAACTTCCTCGCGGCCGACGATTCGCCCTGGGAGCTGCTGATGGCGACCGGCCTGATCTATGCGCTGCCGCCCGCGGCGATCTACTACACCTTCAAGCGCTACATGGTGTCCGGCCTGACCGCAGGCGCGGTGAAGAGCTGAAGCACCCAGAAAGAAAACAATGGCATCCGTATCGTTCCAGAAGATCGAGAAGAACTTCGGCAAGGTCAAGATCCTGCACGGGCTGAGTTTCGACATCGCCGACGGCGAGTTCGTCGTGCTGGTCGGGCCGTCGGGCTGCGGTAAGTCGACATTGCTACGCATGCTGGCCGGCCTGGAGGACATCAGCGGCGGCGAGATCGCGATCGACGGCCGCGTGGTCAACGACATCGAGTCGAAGGACCGCGACATCGCGATGGTGTTCCAGAGCTACGCGCTGTACCCGCACATGACGGTCGGCGAGAACATGGGTTTCAGCCTGAAGCTGCGCAGCGCAGAGAAGTCGGTGACCGACGAGCGCGTGGCCCATGCCGCGAAGATCCTGAACCTCGAGGCCTTGCTCGACCGCTACCCGCGCGAACTGTCGGGCGGCCAGCGCCAACGCGTGGCGATGGGCCGCGCGATCGTGCGCGACCCCAAGGTGTTCCTGTTCGACGAACCCCTGTCGAACCTCGATGCCAAGCTGCGCGTGGCGATGCGCGCCGAGATCAAGGCGCTGCACCAGCGGCTGAAGACCACCACCGTCTACGTGACGCACGACCAGATCGAGGCGATGACGATGGCCGACCGCATCGTCGTGATGCACGACGGCATCATCGAGCAGATCGGCACGCCTTTGCAGCTGTTCGACCGGCCGGGCAACCTGTTCGTCGCCCAGTTCATCGGCTCGCCGTCGATGAACGTGGTGCAGGGCACGCTGCGCCGCGATGGCGAACGCAGCTGGGTCGAGGCCGAAGGTGCGCACTGGCCGGTGGCGGCGTTGTCGGCCGGGCGCGACGGCCAGGCCGTGCACTACGGCGTGCGGCCGACCGACATCGGGCTGTCGGCCACCCAGCAGGGCATCGCGGCGCGCGTCATCGTGGTCGAGCCCACCGGTGCCGAGACCGAGCTGCTGCTGCAGGTGGGCAATGCCCAATGCACGGTGGTGATGCACGGCCGCACCGCCGTGCGGCCCGACGACACGGTCTACCTCGACATCGACGGCGCCAAGGCGCATCTGTTCGACGCCGCCGACGGCAAGCGCCTGGAGTGAGCGGGTGAGCGCGCCGGTCTTCATCGTGATGGGCGTCAGCGGCTGCGGCAAGAGTTCGGTCGGCCAGCGACTGGCGGCCGCGCTGGAGATCCCGTTTCTCGAGGGCGACGCGCTGCACACGCCGGCCAGCATCGCGAAGATGGCGGCCGGCACGCCGCTGGCCGACGAAGACCGCGCCGGCTGGTTGCATGCGATCGCCCTGCGCATTGCCGAGGCGCAGAGGGCAGGGCGCGGGCTCGTGGTGTCGTGCTCGGCGCTCAAGCGCAGCTACCGCGACGTGCTGCGCGAGGGCGACCCGCAGCTGCGCCTGGTGTTCCTGCATGGCGCGCGTGCCGTGCTGGCCGGCCGCATGGCCGCGCGCACCGGCCACTACATGCCGGCGTCGCTGCTCGACAGCCAGTTGGCGACGCTGGAGCCGCCCGGCCCCGACGAGCGCGCGCTGCCGTTCGACGTGACACAGAGCGTCGACGCCATCGTCGCGCAGATTCTTTCCACGCTGCCGCCGGCGGCGCCAGTTCCCACGCACCCGACATGACCCACGCACCCGACTTCCGCCTCGACGGCCGACTGGCCCTGATCACCGGCTCCTCCGCGGGCATCGGCTTCGCTCTCGCACGTGGCCTCGGCCAGGCCGGCGCGACGCTGGTGCTGAACGGCCGCGATGCGGCGCGGCTCGCCAGCGCGGCCCAGCGGCTGCGCGACGAAGGCCTGCAGGTGCACACCAGTGGCTTCGATGTGACCGATGGCGCCGAGGTGCAGGCCGCCGTGGCCGACATCGAAAGCCGGCACGGGCCGATCGAGATCCTGGTCAACAACGCCGGCATGCAGCGCCGCGGACCGTTGCAGGACTTCAGCGCCGAGCATTGGCGCGAGCTGATGCGCACCAACCTCGACAGCGTGTTCCTGGTCGGCCAGGCGGTGGCCCGCTGCATGATTCCGCGCGGCCGCGGCAAGATCATCAACATCTGCTCGGTGCAGAGTGAACTCGGCCGGCCGAACATCGCGCCCTACACCGCCAGCAAGGGCGCGGTGAAGATGCTGACCAAGGGCATGGCGATCGACTGGGGCCCGCACGGCATCAACGTCAACGGCCTGGGCCCGGGCTACTTCAAGACCGAACTCAACCAGGCGCTGGTGGCCGACCCGAAGTTCACCGACTGGCTGGTCACGCACACCCCCAGCCGGCGCTGGGGCGATGTCGAGGACCTGGCCGGCGCCGCGGTGTTCCTGGCCAGCAAGGCCTCGGACTTCGTCAACGGCCATGTGCTGTACGTCGACGGCGGCGTGACGGCTACCTTGTAGTTCGCCACGCACCACACGTCTTACCACGCGTCCCACCACGATCAGCCCCTATAGGAGACCTCCCATGCGCGCACTGGTTTGCCACGCCCCCCATGATCTGCGTCTCGACGCGTTCGACGACGGCCAGCTCGGCCCGCAACAGCTGGCGGTGCGCGTGGCCTACGGCGGCATCTGCGGATCGGATCTGCACTACTACCAGCACGGCGGCTTCGGCACCGTGCGCATCCGCGAGCCGATGGTGCTGGGCCACGAGGTGTCGGGCATCGTCGAGCGGGTAGGAGCTGACGTCACGGCGCTGCAGCCTGGCCAACGCATCGCGATCTCGCCGTCGCGGCCCTGCGGCCAGTGCCGCTTCTGCCAGCTGGGCCAGCACAACCATTGTCTGGACATGCGTTTCTACGGCAGCGCCATGCGGTTCCCGCACGTGCAGGGCGCATTCCGCGAGCGGCTGGTGATCGACAGCAGCCAGGCCCATCCGGTGGCCGATGGCCTGTCGTTGTCGGAGGCCGCGCTGGCCGAGCCGCTGTCGGTCGGGCTGCACGCGATCAGCCGCGCCGGTTCGGTGTTCGGCAAGCGGGTGCTGGTCACCGGCTGCGGGCCGATCGGCGCCTTGCTGATTGCCGGGCTGCGGCGTGCCGGAGCGGCGCAGATCGTCGCCGCCGACATCGCCGCGCTGCCGCTGGCCTGCGCCTTGAAGATGGGCGCCGACCAGGCGATCAATCTCGCGACCGACCCGCAGGCGCTGGCGCCGTTCGCGCTCGACAAAGGCCAGTTCGATGTGATGTTCGAGGCTTCGGGCAGCGACAAGGCCTTGCGTAGCGGCATCGACGTGGTGGCGCCGCGCGGCGTGATCGTGACGATCGGCCTGGGCGGCGACATCAGCCTGCCCCTCAACGTGCTGGTGGGCAAGGAGATCGACCTGCGCGGCACCTTCAGGTTCCACGCGGAATTCGCGACTGCGGTGGCCTTCCTGAACCAGGGCCTGGTCGACGGCAAGCCGGTGATCTCGGACATCGTGGCCTTCGACAGCGCCGCCGAGGCCTTTGCGCTGGCGGCCGACAAGCGCCGGGCCATGAAAGTGCAGATCGGCTTCGGCGCGGAGGCCGAGACCGGCACCGAGACGCTGGCACACTGAGCGCGGTTCGCGCCGCCGGCCCGGACCGCCCCTTTTGTTCGCTACGAGATACGAGACCAGATGACCACCTTCACCAAGACCGTGCTGTTCACCGATACCGACGGACGCGCGAAATTCCGCGACGAGGCCGTAGCGCTGGACGGCGGCACGCCGCAGTCGATGCTGTCGGCCTTGAAGCCCTCGGGCGGCTACCAGTTGCGCGAAAGCCCGCTCGGGTTCCGCAGCCAGTTCCATGTGACGGTGACACCGCAGTGGGTGGTGATCCTGGCAGGGCAGATGGAAATCGGCCTGCAGGACGGCAGCACCCGGGTGTTCGGCCCGGGCCAGCATTTCTATTCGGCCGACGTGCTGCCGGCGGGCGCCACGTTCGACGCCGCGGTGCACGGGCACTGGAGCCGCCAGGTCGGCAGCGTGCCGCTGCAGACCTTGTTCGTGCGGGACTGAAGGCCGTCGGGCTTCAGCCGCTGCCACGGCACTGACGCGGCTGCGTCAGCGCCGCGCGGGGGTCGGTCAACGGCCGAACGAGCCGCGCGAACCGCCGCCAGGGCCGCGTGAGCCGCCGCCGTATCCACCACCACCGCCGCCACCACCGTAGCCGCCGCCTCCGCTGCGGCCGCCACCACCACCACCACCACCACCACCACCACGGTTGCCGCCGCCATAACCGCGGCCACGGCCGGAGGCCATCATGTCGACGCTGGTGCGCATCGGGTCAGGCTGGCCGCCGCTGGCAGGGCGCGGTGCCGACCGGGGCATGCCGCCCACCGGGGCGGTGCGCGTCGGATCCGGCTGACCGTGGCTGTGGGCGCCACCACCGCCGCCGCCGTGGCGCGGCGCGTGCCCGTTCGACGGACGCGGGCCTTGCGGGCCACGTCCACCACCGTTGCCACCGCCGCCATTGCCACCAGTGCCGGCGCCAGAGCGGCCGTTGCCACGGGCGGCCTGGCCCGGGCCCTGGCCCTGCCGGCCACCGCCGTCACCCTTGTTGTCGCGCATGCGTTGCATCATCTCGCCGCGTGCCGCCTTGGCGGCGGCCATCATCACGTCGCGGCTGGGCGGCTTGCCGGCGCCGCCCCACAGCGTCTGGCGGCCCATCGCGATGGGTTCGGCCTTCTCGCCGGTGTCGGGACCGAAGCCCTCGACGACCTGCACCGGGATGCGCTGCTTGGTGAAGTCTTCGATGTCCTGCATGAAGCCTTCTTCGTCCAGGCACACCAGGTTGACCGCTTCGCCGCTGGCACCGGCACGGCCGGTGCGGCCGATGCGGTGCACGTAGTCTTCGCTGACGTTCGGGATCTCGTAGTTCACGACGTGCGGCAGCTCGTCGATGTCGATGCCGCGGGCGGCGATGTCGGTCGCCACCAGCGCGCGGATGTCGCCGCTCTTGAAGCCCGACAGCGCCTGCGTGCGTGCGCCCTGGCTCTTGTTGCCGTGCAGCGCCATCGCCTCGACGCCGTTCTTGCTGAGGAATTCGGCGACATGGTTGGCGCCGAACTTGGTGCGCGTGAACACCAGCACCTGGCTCCAGTTGTGCTGCTGGATGATGTGCAGCAGCAGCGCCTTCTTCTTGGCGCGGCCGACCGGGTGGATCACCTGGGTGATGCGTTGCACCGTGGTGTTGCGCGGCGTGACCTGGATCGATTGCGGGTCGCGCAGCAGTGTGGCGGCCAAATCGCGGATCTCGTCGCTGAAGGTGGCCGAGAACAGCAGGCTCTGCTTCTGCTTGGGCACCACGGCCAGCACCTTCTTCACGTCATGGATGAAGCCCATGTCGAGCATGCGGTCGGCCTCGTCGAGCACCAGGATCTGCACCTGGCCCAGATCGAGCACGCCTTGCTGCAGCAGGTCGAGCAGGCGGCCGGGCGTGGCGACCAGGATGTCGACACCCTTCTTGACCTTGGTGATCTGCGGGTTCATGCCAACACCGCCGAAGACGACGGTGGAGGTCAGGTCGAGGTACTTGCCGTAGGTCTGCACCGATTCCTCGACCTGGGCGGCGAGTTCGCGCGTCGGGGTCAGCACCAGGGCACGAATGCCCTTGCCGCCGAACTTGTTCGGGGGGGCTGCGGTCTCGCTCAGGCGCTGCAGCATCGGCAGCACGAAGGCCGCCGTCTTGCCGGTGCCGGTCTGCGCGCCGCCCAGCAGGTCCTTGCCGGCGAGGACCACCGGAATGGCCTGTGCCTGGATCGGCGTGGGGGTTTCGTAGCCTTGCTCTTGCACGGCACGCAGGATGGCCTCAGCCAGGTTCAATTCATCAAACTTCATGGAGTCATGTGGCGCCCTTCCGGGGCGCTGGGGAGATCGGCCTGTCGCATCGGTTGGACCGACGCACCAGTCATAGGCAGACGTGCTTGGAGAAAACAGGCAGGTGGAGCGGGAGTTTCCCGTCTTCGCTGCCCCCGGCAAAGTGCCGGTGTCGCGGCAAACTGGAGTGCCGCAACAGACCGCATTGTCGCATGCTGGGATAATCGGCGTTCGCCCGGCCCACGGCCGGCAGCTTCGACCCGGTTCCGGGTCGTGTTCCCGCTCCACTTTTCGCAGGCAATCACCAGATGGCTCAGTACGTATTTACCATGAACCGCGTCGGCAAGATCGTGCCGCCGAAGCGCCAGATCCTGAAGAACATTTCGCTCAGCTTCTTCCCCGGTGCCAAGATCGGCGTGCTGGGCACCAATGGCTCAGGCAAGTCGACCTTGCTCAAGATCATGGCCGGGCTGGACAAGGAGATCGAGGGCGAAGCGATCCCGATGGCCGGGCTGAACATCGGCTACCTGCCGCAGGAACCCCAGCTCGACCCGACGCAGACCGTGCGCGAGAGCGTCGAGGCCGGCATGGGCGACGTGTTCAAGGCCAAGGCAAGGCTCGAAGAGGTGTACACCGCCTATGGGGCCGAAGACGCCGACTTCGACGCGCTGGCCGCCGAGCAGGCCGAACTTGAAGCCATCATCGCGACCGCCGGCACCGACTCCGAGCACCAGCTCGAGATCGCCGCCGACGCGCTGCGTCTGCCACCATGGGATGCGAACGTCGGCGTGCTGTCCGGCGGCGAGAAGCGCCGCGTCGCCCTGTGCCGCCTGCTGCTGTCCAAGCCCGACATGCTGCTGCTCGACGAGCCGACCAACCACTTGGACGCAGAATCGGTCGACTGGCTGGAGCAGTTCCTGCAGCGCTACTCGGGCACCGTGGTCGCGATCACCCATGACCGCTACTTCCTCGACAACGCCGCCGAATGGATTCTCGAACTCGACCGCGGCTCCGGCATTCCGTACAAGGGCAACTACAGCGACTGGCTGACGCAGAAGCAGGCGCGTCTGGAATCGGAGCAGAAGGGCGAAGAATCGCGCGCCAAGGCGCTGAAGAAGGAACTCGAATGGTCGCGCCAGAACCCCAAGGCGCGGCAGGCCAAGAGCAAGGCCCGCCTGGCCCGGTTCGAGGAACTGTCCGATTTCGAATACCAGAAGCGCAACGAGACCAACGAGATCTTCATCCCGGTGGCCGACCGCCTGGGCAGCCAGGTGATCGAGTTCAAGGGGGTCACCAAGTCGTTCGGCGACCGCGTGCTGATCGACAACCTGAGCTTCAACATCCCGGCGGGCGCGATCGTCGGCATCATCGGCCCGAACGGCGCCGGCAAGTCGACGCTGTTCAAGCTGATCGCCGGACGCGAGAAGCCTGACAGCGGCGAGGTCGTGATCGGTGCCACCGTCAAGATGGCCTTCGTCGACCAGAACCGTGACGATCTGGCGAACGAGAAGACCGTGTGGGAAGACGTGTCGGGCGGCCTCGACATCCTGAACGTCGGCAAGTTCCAGATGGCCAGCCGCGCCTACTGCGGCCGTTTCAACTTCAACGGCAGCGACCAGCAGAAACGCGTCGGCACGCTGTCGGGCGGTGAACGCGGCCGGCTGCACCTGGCCAAGACGCTGATCGCGGGCGGCAACGTGCTGATGCTCGATGAACCGTCGAACGACCTCGACGTGGAAACCCTGCGCGCGCTGGAAGACGCGCTGCTCGAGTTCGCCGGCACCATCATGGTCATCAGCCATGACCGCTGGTTCCTCGACCGCATCGCCACCCACATCCTGGCGGCCGAAGGCGAAAGCCAATGGACCTTCTTCGACGGCAACTACCAGGAATACGAGGCCGACAAGAAGCGGCGTCTGGGTGAAGAAGGCGCCAAGCCCAAACGCGTGCGCTTCAAAGCCTTGAAGTAGCCTCGCTCTAGGGCTGCGGCGGCGCCCCCGCCAGCAGCCTCTTGCGCACCGCGTAGATGTTGTTGCGCAGGGCGTAGAGCTCGTTCGCGTACGACAGCGGCACGTTGATGCCGTTGGCGACGCGGTCGAGCTGGTCGAGGCGGGTCGTGAGCGTGTCCAGGTCGGCGTGGCCGCTGTCGAGCTGGTTCTCGATGTCGCGCAGCTGCCCGTACCAGCGGAACACGCGTGAGCGGATCCGGAACGCGTACAGCGGCGGCACGATACGGCTGAGCGGCAGCAGCAGCGCGAGGATCACGCCCAGCGCCAGCCACATGCGCTCGACCAGGTTGGCGACCCAGAATGGCAGGTAGCGCTGCATCATCGGTGTGCCGTCGCGCATCGTGCGCTCGGCTTCCTTGGCCAGCGGAAACTCCGCATTGCGCGGGTTCGGGAACTCAGCCGCCCGGTTGAACCAGCCGGCGCCGCCATGCAGGTTGCGCGCCGCGTCGGCGAACAACTGCACCAGCGCCGGGTGCGTGCCCTCGCGTGCCAGCAGCGACGTGGTCGAGGCCACCAGGCGCACATCCCGCGGCGGCACGTTCGAGGCCAGATCGACCACGCCCTGGGGCAGCACCACCGGCGTCAGGAACGGGAACCGCCGTGCATAGGCCTCGCTCTGCGCGAAGTCCATCAGCCGCACCTCGGGCGTCTGCAGCAGCATCTGCACCATCAGCGATTCGGGCGCCGACGCGAAGACGATCGCGTCCAGTGTCTTGTCGAGAAACGCCACGGTGGCCGGCGTCTGCGCCAGGTGCGTGAGCTTCAGCGCGCCGGCCTCGACCCGGTTGGCCTCCAGCAGCTTGGCCATCAGGTTGGGCACGCCGCTGCCCTCGGTGTCGAGGTTGACGCGCAGGCCGGCCAGCTGGGCCAAGGCGTCCAGCGGGGCCGGGGAGGCCGGGGAGGGGGCCGCAACGGCTTTGGCGGTCCGGGGTTGAGGCGCGTCCGCCGGCGGCGCAAGCGCGATGCCTGCGCGGTAGAACAGCCAGACCGGCTCGACGAACAGGCTGCCCAGCGACACGATGCCGCTGCCTTCGTCGTCGACCGAGGCGCCAGTGCCGCCCTGCACGAAGCCCAGGTCGGCCTGTCCGGCGCGCAGCAGGCGCAGATTGTCGGAAGAACCCTCGCTCGGCACCAGCACGACCTCGATGCCGTGCACGGCCAGTGCCTTGGCGTAACGCTCGCCGAACGCGGCGTACGCGCTTTGGGCCGGACCGGTGGCCAGCGTCACGCGGCGCGGCGGCGTCGGGTCGAGCCACCAGTAGGCCGCC
This sequence comes from Pseudorhodoferax sp., assembly GCA_965279475.1. GTDB lineage: Bacteria > Pseudomonadota > Gammaproteobacteria > Burkholderiales > Burkholderiaceae_C > Pseudorhodoferax. The sequence continues at coordinate 2,076,279 of CBDIIA010000003.1, read as the reverse complement.
GCCAGCAGCGCCAGCGCCAGCACGACGAAGGGACCGCCGGAGACCAGCAGCTCCTTCAGCGACACCAGGCCGAAGCGCACGGCCTTCATGGCGTGCTGCGCCCGCGCAGGTCGCGCGCAGCCGGCAGATGCAGCGCGCCGGCCCGGATTCCGTGTGCCGCCAGCACGGCGTTCACCGTGGCGCGGGCCGTGGCCTCGGCCACCATCGTGCCCAGCACCATCATGCCGGGCGACCGCGCGGCGCGCCCGGTGCCGAGCGCGAACAGGGTGTCGCCGTCGGACATCGTGTGCGCCGGGTTGATGCTGCGCGCCAGGCCGTCGTGCGCCATCTGCGCGAGTTTCTGCGCCTGCACCTTGGTGATGGGCGCGTCGGTCGCGACCACGCCGATGGTGGTGTTCGTGCCGGCCAGCAGCGGCTTCGGCGCATCGCCACGCAGCAGGGCGCGGCGGATGTCGACCAGGGCCTTGCTGCCGGAGGACGTGCGTGCGCCGGCGATGACGCGGCCGGTGGCCGGGTCGACCACGTCGCCCAACGCGTTGCAGGCGATCAGCGCGCCGACCGTCACGTCGCCCACGCGGACCGAGGCCGTGCCGATGCCGCCTTTCATCGCGCGCTCGATGCCGAAGATCTTGCCGACCGCGGCGCCGCTGCCCGCGCCCACGTTGCCTTCGGCGGGCCGGCGCGACGAGGCCGCGGCACAGGCCTGGTAGCCCGATGCCGCATCGGGGCGGATCCGCGCATCGCCGACCATCAGGTCGAACAGCACGGCGGCCGGCACGATCGGCAGCACGCCGACCGGCAGGCGCAAGCCGCAGCCCTGTTCCTCGAGCCAGTGGGCGGCGCCGGAGGCGGCCTCCAGGCCCCAGGCGCTGCCGCCGGCCAGCACGATGGCATGCACCTGCTGCACCAGGTTCGCGGGGTCGAGCAGGTCGGTCTCGCGGGTGCCGGGGGCCGAGCCGCGCACGTCCACCCCCGCGACGGCGCCCTCACGCGTCAACACCACGGTGCAGCCGGTCGGCCGCCGGTCGTCGGTCTGGTGCCCGACCTCGATGCCGGGAACATCGGTGATGGCGCCGCGAAAGCGACGAAGAGGCTGGGGCGCAGGTGGGCTGTTCATCGCCGGCCGATTATCCATACGCGCCGTGGGGCAACAGAGGGCCGATCCACTACCATTGGCCTCCGCGGAGTTCTCCGGCAAGGGTTAGAAACAGTGCGTGGCAAATCGAGTCTGTGGGCGGTGGTGGGGGCGGTGTTCCTGGGCCTGTGTGGCGCGGCGCGCGCGGCGGATGCGCTGGCGACGGTGACCATCGTCGACGGCGCGTCGACGCTGCTGCGCGATGGTGGCAAGTTCATAGCGGCGGAGGGCGTGCGGCTGGCGGCGGGCGACATCCTGCAGAGCGGTCCGCAGGCGAGGTTGTTGCGGGTGGAGTTCCAGGACGGCGCCGTGGCCGACCTGGGGCCGGACTCGCGTGTGTTGATCGCGCCACGCTTGACCAGCGCCGGGCGCAAGCCGACACGGCTCTACCTGCTGCAGGGCTGGCTCAAGTTCGCGGCGCCGGCGACGCCATCGGCGGGCGGAGCAGGCGGAGCATGGGCCGGCGCAACACTGCTGACACCGGGCGCTGAGCTGGTTGACGTCTCGCGCCAGGTAGTCGTGGCCGTCTTGCCCGACAGCAGCCAGGTCTTCTCGGAATCCGGCACGGTGGGGGTGGCGGACCGGCAAGCGACGCCGGCGGCCGCCGTGGTCAAGCTCAAGGCCGGCGAGTTCTACGCCCGGATGGGCAAGGACAAGGCGGCCGTCAGCCCGCGCCCCTCGGCGGCGTTCATCCAGGCTGTGCCCCGCACCTTCCTCGACACCCTGCCTTCGCGTGCCGCGTTGTTCAAGTCGGCCGACGTCGCGCCCAAGAAGGTCGGCGACATGGCCTACGCCGATGCCGCGGGCTGGTTGGGCGGCGAGGCGCTGCTGCGCCCGTATTTCGTGTCCGCCTGGCGGGCGCTTGCAAAACGGCCCGATTTCCGTGCCGGTCTGGTCGACAATATGCGCCTGCACCCGGAGTGGGACCGTATCCTGTTCCCCGAAAAATACGCGCCCAAACCCCAGGCGACGCCGTCGGCCCCACGACCCGCCGGCGCCTGACAGCATCATCGACACAAGAGATTTCCATGAAACTGCTGCTCAAGTTCAATCTGGTCTTCCTGCTGGTGTTCGCACTCGGACTCAGTGCCGCCGGTTATCTGGCGCGCGACCTGCTGCAGCGCGGCGCGCACGAGGAAGTGCTGGACCGCGCCCGCCTGATCATGGAGAGCGCAGCGGCCGTCAACACCTACACCGCCACGCAGATCCAGCCGCTGCTGCAGACGCAGATGAAGTACACCTTCCTGCCGCAGTCGGTTCCGGCCTATTCGGCGCAGGAGATGATCAACGCCTTGCGGACCAAACACCCTGACTACGCGTTCAAGTCGGCGATGCTGAACCCGACCAACCCGCGCGACCGGGCCCAGGACTGGGAAGAAGACGTGATCGCCCAGTTCAGCAAGCAGCCCGGCCTGACCGAGTTCATCGGCCGGCGCGAGACCGCCTCGGGCACGTCGATGTACATCGCCCGCCCGATCCGCATCAGCAACCCGGCCTGCCTGCAGTGCCACAGCACGGTGGATGCCGCGCCGGCGCCGATGATCGAGAAGTACGGGCCGGCCAACGGCTTCGGCTGGAAACTCAACGAGACGCTGGGCGCGCAGGTGGTGTCGGTGCCGATGTCGGTGCCGTTCGCGCGGGCCGACCAGGCCTTCGGCGTGGTGATGGCCTCGCTGGCCGGCGTGTTCGTCGCGATCGGCCTGGCGCTGAACCTGATGCTGTGGAAGCTGGTGATCCAGCCGGTGACGCGCCTGTCCGCGCTGACCGACCGGGTCAGCCTGGGCGAGCTGGACGCGCCCGAGTTCGTCGTCAAGTCGCGTGACGAGATCGGCGTGCTCTCCGAATCGTTTGCCCGCATGCGCAAGAGCCTCGTGCATGCGATGAAACTGCTGGACCAATGAGCGCGGCGCCTGACTTCCCGAAGCCAGCGCGCGCCCTCGTCCGTCGCACGAAGGTAGACCCGTGACCCATCCGCAACGGCTTGGCAAATACGACATCGTCGGCGTCCTCGGCGAGGGCGCGATGGGGGTCGTGTACAAAGCCCACGACCCCGGCATCAACCGCCCGGTGGCGATCAAGACGATCCGCAAGGCGCTGATCGAGGACGGCCGCGCCGCCTCCAACCTGCCAGCGCGCTTTCGCAACGAGGCCCAGGCCGTGGGCCGCATGTCGCACCCCGGCATCGTCGGCATCTACGAATACGGCGAAGACGAGACGACCGCCTTCATCGCGATGGAGTTCGTGCAGGGGCGCGACCTGGCGAAGATCCTGGCGGTCACGCCGACGTTGCCCGAGCCGATGGTGCTGCGCTTCATGCACCAGTTGCTCGACGCGCTCGACTGCGCGCACCGCCACGGCGTGTGGCACCGCGACATCAAGCCGGCCAACCTGATCATCACCGCCAACGGCCAGCTGAAGATCACCGATTTCGGCGTGGCGCGCATCGATTCGGTGGCCATCACCCAGGTGGCGGCGGCGATCGGCACGCCGGGCTACATGGCACCCGAGCAGTACATCGGCGAGACCATCGACCACCGGGTCGACATCTTTGCCGCCGGCGTGCTGCTGTACCGGCTGCTCTGCGGCCAGCCGCCGTTCACCGGCTCGGCCGAGACCGTGATGTACAAGATCCTGAACAAGGACCCGGTGCCGCTGTCGCAGCTGCCGCCGCCGGGCGGCATCTCGCCGCTGTACGACGCGATCATCTCGCGGGCGCTGGCCAAGGATCCGAACGCGCGTTTCGAAAGCGCGTCGCAGTTCAGCGCGGCGCTGGCCAACCGCGCGGGGACGCAGTCGGTCCGCACCGCGGCAGACGACACGACCATCATCCTGCCGTTGCAGCGCATGGGCCAGCTTGACGACCCGGCATCGTGGGCACTGGGCACCGGCGCCACGCAGCCGATCGCCCCGACCGGCTGGGACACCGCCACGCTGGCCCCGTTCGAGACCGCGCTGACCCGCTTCATGGGGCCGATGGCCCGGGTGGTGGTGCGGCAGGCTGCCAAGAACACGGCCGACCTGCGGGCGCTGCAGGACGCGCTGGCCGAGCAGATTCCCGATGCGGCCGACCGCGCCAAATTCGCGGCCCTGGTCAACGCGGGCAGCAAGGGCGGCAGCGGAACGGGCACGGTGCCCGAGCCGGCCGTGGGATCGTCGGGATCCAACCCCACGTTGGCGGCCACGCAGATGGGTGGCACCGACCCGATCACACCCGAGGTACTGGACCACGCACGGGCCGTGCTGGCCAACCATGTCGGGCCGATCGCCAAGATCGTGCTGAAAAAGGCCCTCACGGGCGTGCTCACACCGGAGCAGCTGTTCGGCGCGCTGGTGCAGCAGATCGGCGACCAGACCGACCGCGTCAGGTTGCTCGAAGAGCTGCGTCGCAAACCCAAGAAATGACGGGCCAGGCGAGGGGCCAGCTGCGCTGGGCCGCGGCGACAAGATGTCGCTGAAGCCGGTCTTTTCTGGCAAGATCGTGGCAGTACGAAGACACCGCCCGCCGGCGTCATCGAAGGAGGCCGTTGTGCATCCATGAATTTCCTGCACCCGAGCTACAACCCCTGGGGAGTGGTCGCGTCGATCCTGATCGCCACGCTGGCCTCGTACGTCACACTCGACCTGGCCCGCCGTGTCCGTTCATCGGACCGCACCGTGGCGCGCAGCTGGTGGATCGGCGGTTCCTTCGCGATGGGTACTGGCATCTGGTCCATGCATTTCGTCGGCATGCTGGCGTTCTCGCTGCCGGTGGCGCTGGGGTACACGCTCACGCTGACGGCCGGGTCCTGGGTGGCCGCGGTGCTGACCTCGGCCACGGCGCTCGGTATCGCCAGCCTGGGTTCGATCACGCTGCGGCGCGTCGTGGTGGGCGCCTTGGTGATGGGCCTGGGCATCTGCGCGATGCACTACACGGGCATGGCCGCGCTCGACATGGCGCCTGGCATCGTCTGGAGCCCGCTGCTGGTGCTGGCCTCGGCGCTGATCGCGGTGGCGGCATCGGCGGCGGCGCTGACCATCTTCTTCTGGCTGCGCACGGTCAAGGGGCGCCGCGGCGTGCCCTACCAGATGATGGCCGCCGTGGTGATGGGTGTGGCGATCGCCGGCATGCACTACACCGGCATGGCGGCGGCCAACTTCCCCGAAGGCACGGTGTGCCTGAGCGCCGATGCGCTCGGCGGCTCGGGCCTGGCCGGCGCGATCTCGGCCGCCTGTTTCGTGTTCCTGGCGCTGACGCTCGGTATCTCGAACCTCGACGCCCGCATGCGCCGCAAGGCGCAGACGCTCACCAGTTCGCTGCAGCAGGCCAATGCGCAGTTGCGCAGCGCCAACGACGAGCTGCACCGCCGCGCGTTCAGCGATCCGTTGACCGAGCTGCCCAACCGCCTGCTGTTCGAAGACCGCCTGGCCCACGCGCTGTCGCGCATGGAACGGGCTGACGAACGCATCACCGGCCGCAAGGCCGAGAAGCTCGGCGTGTTGTTCATCGACCTGGACGGCTTCAAGCCGGTGAACGACAGCTTCGGCCATGCCGCCGGCGATCTGGTGCTGAAGGAGACCGCGGCCCGCCTGCTGCTGCTGGCCCGCGGCAGCGACACGGTGGCGCGGGCCGGCGGCGACGAGTTCCTGCTGCTGATCGAGGATGCGGGCGGCGAGGCCGACTGTGTCAGTGTGGCGGACCGCATCGTCAAGAGCCTCACCCGGCCGTTCGACCTGGCGGGCCGCCAGGTGCAGATCGCCTGTTCGGTCGGCGTCGTGGTCTATCCCGACCAGGGCGAGAAACACAAGCTGGTCGCCAACGCCGATGCGGCGATGTACGCGGCCAAGCGCGCCGGCGGCAGCGGCTATGCGCTGTTCGAGTCGCACATGGGGGCCAACGTCAGCGATCAGTTGACGCTGCAGAGCGACCTGCGGCACGCCGTCGACCGCAGTGAACTGATGCTGCACTACCAGCCCAAGATCGACGGGCAGCGTGGCCAGATCCACGGCGTGGAGGCCCTGCTGCGCTGGAACCACCCGACACGCGGGCTGATCGGGCCGGACGTGTTCATCCCGATCGCCGAGCGCTTCGGCATGATCAACAAACTGGGCCACTGGGTCATCGAAGAGGTGTGCCGCCAGATGCAGGCCTGGGCCGATGCCGGTGTGCGCATGCGGGTGGCGATCAACCTGTCGGTGCACCAGCTGCGCGAGCCCGACATCGTGGAGCGGATCCGGCAGGCGCTCGAACGCCATTTCATCTCGCCGTCGCAGCTGCTGTGCGAGATCACCGAGTCGGTCGCGATGGAGGATCTGAAGGCGACCCAGCGGACCTTCGAGGGCCTGGCCCAGATCGGCGTGTACCTGTCGATCGACGATTTCGGCACCGGTTATTCGAGCCTGAGCTACCTGCGCCAGCTGCCGGCGCGCCAGCTCAAGATCGACCGCAGTTTCGTCGGCGATCTGGAGACGAGTGGCGACGCCCGGGCCGTGGTCGACGCGGTGATCCGCCTGTCGCATGCGCTGGGCCTGCGCGTGGTTGCCGAAGGGGTCGAGACCAAGGGCCAGAGCGAGGTTCTGCTGCAGATGGGCTGCGACGAACTGCAAGGCTTCTACTACGCCAGGCCCATGACGGCCGAACACCTGATGGCCTGGACCGAAGGGCGCAAGCCCAAGGGTGCGGTCGACTTCACGCCGTCGGTGGTGGGCGACCTGATCTGATGGCGCCAGCCCGGCGCGCGGTCAAGCCAGCGCCCGCAGCTCGCCGCGGGCCTGCCGCGCCACCGCAATGCCGCTGCCCAGTGCGAGCAAGGCCATCGCCGTGGCCACCAGCAGATCCGGCCAGGCACGGCCGGTGCCGAACACGCCGAGCCCGGCCAGCATGACCGCCACGTTGCCGATCGCGTCGTTGCGCGAACACAGCCAGACGCTGCGCATGTTGGCGTCACCTTCGCGGTAGGCGTAGAGCAGGGCGGCCGTGCCCAGGTTGGCCACCAGTGCCAGCAAGCCGATGCTGCCCATCGTGAAGGGTTCGGGCGTCGCGCCGTGCACGAGGCTCCAGCCGACCCGTGCCAGCACGCACAGGCCGAACAGCAGCATGCTGGCCGACTTCAGCAGTGCGGCTCGAGCTCGCCAGGTGCCGCCCATGGCCAGCACCGCCAGCGTCACCCCGTAGTTGGCGGCGTCGCCGAAGAAATCGATCGCGTCGGCCAGCAGGGACACCGAATCGGACCGCATGCCCGCAAAGATCTCGACCGCGAACATCGCCGCGTTGACCAGCAGGGCAATCCACAGGATCGCGCGGTAGCGCGGCGAATCGGCGCGGTCGGGCGCCGTGTCGTGCACGTGGAACAGGCCGGTGTGCGTGTGGCCGCAGGAGGCGCCAGCCTGCTCGGCGGCGTGGTCAGGGTGGTGGCCGTGGGTGTGATCGTGCGCAGGGTCGTGCGCTGCGGCGGGAGGGTGTGGATGTGCGTGGTCGGTCATGAAGAGGGCTCCGTTGCTACCATTGGAAACCTTCAAGCCACTTCAAGGTCAAGCGATGGTCGACTCAATCCCGCTCATCGAGCAGGGGCTTCGCATCGGCGAGGCCGCCCGGCGCAGCGGTGTGTCCGCCGCCAACATCCGTTTCTACGAGCAGCAAGGTCTGCTGGCGCCGCAGGCCCGCAGCGAAAACCGCTACCGCCTGTATGGCGAGGCCGACCTGCACCGGCTGCGCTTCATCCGCATGTGCCGGGCGATGGACATGTCGCTGGAGGAAGTGGGTGCCCTGCTGGCGCTCGACCTGCGCCGCAAGGCGGACTGCGTGGCCGCCCGCAGCGCGCTCGACGGCCACCTGGGCCACGTGCGCGAACGGCTGGCCGAACTCGCCTTGCTCGAAAAGGACCTGCTGCGCCTGCGGGACTCGTGCGACGGTAGCGACGCACAGTGCCACCTGATCGAGGCGCTGCACGCCCGTGCCGACAACGTGAGCATGCCCGCCGGGCGCCAGCCCAAGCGCCATATGTGAGGAGCCGGCGGCGGCTCAGCGGCTGCGCGACTTCATCGCGCGCTCGACCTCACGCTTGCCTTCGCGGTCCTTGATGGTGTCGCGCTTGTCGTGCTCGGCCTTGCCCTTGGCCAGCGCGATCTCGCACTTCACCTTGCCGGCCTTCCAATGCAGATTGAGCGGCACCAGCGTGTAGCCCTTCTGCTCGACCTTGATCGTGAGGCGGCGGATCTCTTCCTTGTGCAGCAGCAGCTTCTTGGTGCGCACTGCGTCGGGGTTGATGTGGGTCGATGCCGACTTGAGCGGGTTGATCTGGCAGCCGATGACGAACAGCTCGCCATCGCGCGCGACCACGTAGCCGTCGGTCAGCTGAACCTTGCCTTCGCGCAGGGCCTTGACCTCCCAGCCTTCCAACACCATGCCGGCCTCGAACCGCTCCTCGAAGAAGTAGTTGTAGGCGGCCTTCTTGTTGTCGGCGATGCGAGTGGAGAGATCCGGTTTCTTGGTGGCCATGGGGAGAGGTGGGGACGCGCGAGCGGGCTTGCAAGCCTGTCTACAATTCCTGCGCAGCCCGGCATTCTATGAAAACCGTACAGAAGTCCGTTCTAATCTGGTACAGCGCACCGCAGATGTTTGCGCTGGTCACACAGGTCGACGCGTATCCCCAGTTCCTTCCGTGGTGCGATCGCGCCTCGGTGACCGAGCGCCACGCCGACGGCATGACGGCCGAGATCGGCATCTCGTTCAGCGGTATCCGCCAGGTCTTCACGACTCGCAACACCCATGTGCCCGACCGCCAAGTGGCGATGCAGCTGGTCAGCGGACCGTTCTCGCAACTGCAGGGCGAGTGGAACTTCAAGCCCGTGGGCGATGCGGCACAGGCCGCGTGCCGCGTCGAGCTGCAACTGCGTTACGGCTTTGACAATATGGCGCTGGCCGCGCTGGTCGGACCCGTGTTCGACCGCATCGCCGGCAGCCTGGTCGATGCCTTCGTGAAGCGCGCGGAACAGGTCTACGGATGACCGCCCCGCGGCCGGCCACCGTGCTGGGCGTGACCATGGTAGTGAGCCTGGGCCCGCGGCAGGTGATCGAGCTCACGCTGGCGTTGCCGCCGCGCGCCCGGCTGGCCGACGCCATCGCGCATTGCCAGGGCCTGCCTGCATTTGCCAACGTGCCGCTGGCCGCGATGGCCATAGGCATCTGGGGCCGCAAGGCGCCCGCCCACAAGCTGCTGCACGAAGGCGACCGCATCGAGCTGTACCGGCCCTTGCAGGTCGACCCCAAGCTGGCGCGCCGCGAGCGGTTTGCGCGGCAGGGCGCACGCTCGGCCGGCCTGTTTGCACGCCGGCGTGCCGGGGGCAAGGCCGGCTACTGAGGCCGGGGTACGCAGAGGCGGAGAGGTGGTGAGAAGCGCGCCTGAGCCGTGTGCTCAGACCTTGCGTATCAGCTGCATTCGGTACCGATGATCTGCTGCAGGCGCTGGGTTTCCGCCGCGCGGGCACTGTCGTCGAGGATCTCGCGTTCGCCCTTGTCGTTGGTGCGTGCGATGCGTTGCCCGGAGTCGAAGTTCGACTTGCTCTGCCGCGCCCGCGCGCAGTTGTCGGCACGGGCCTTGGCCTGCTTCTCCTGCTCGATCTTCTTCTTCGCGGCTTCGGCGTCTTCGGCCTGCTGGCGCTTTTCTTCGAGTTCCTTGTCCTTGCCGCTGAGCTTGGGCAGCGCTTCGCCGGCCTTGGTGGCGGACGCGGCAGCCGCCGGCGGCGCGATGGCGACGGGGCGGCTGCCGCCCGGTCGCCTGGTGATGTTCTTGTCCGGCACGTCGCTCGGGGGCGGCCGGTCGCTGAAGACCTTCTTGCCGTCGTTGTCGATCCATTGCCATTGCGCCAGGGCGGACAGCGAAAGGCAGAGCCCGGCGGCCAGGGCGAGTACGCGGATCGGTTTCATGGCCCGCAGTTTATCGCCATCGCCCCGGCACGGATAGCCGCGATCCCCCCTTGATCGGGGGGCCGCGACACACACGGGTACAATCTTTCTTTTGGAGCTTTGACATGCGCCTCCTCGGAAAAGCGCTCACCTTCGACGACGTGTTGCTGGTGCCGGCGTACTCCCAAGTCCTGCCCAAGGACACCTCCCTCGCGACCCGTTTCTCCCGCAACATCTCCCTGAACCTGCCGCTCGTGTCCGCCGCCATGGACACCGTGACGGAGGCGCGCCTGGCGATCGCCATCGCCCAGGAAGGCGGCATGGGCATCGTCCACAAGAACCTCACGCCGAAGCAGCAGGCGGCCGAAGTGGCGAAGGTCAAACGCTACGAATCCGGCGTGCTGCGCGACCCGGTCGTCATCACCCCGGGCCATACGGTGCGCCAGGTCATCGACATGTCGCAGCAGCTCGGCATCTCGGGCTTCCCGGTGTGTGACGGCGGCAAGGTGGTCGGCATCGTCACCAGCCGCGACCTGCGCTTCGAGACCCGGTACGACGTGCCGGTCAGCGAGATCATGACGCCGCGCGACAAGCTCGTCACCGTGCGCGAAGGCGCCAGCGCCGCCGAAGCCCGCGCGCTGCTGAACAAGTTCAAGCTCGAGCGCCTGCTGGTGATCAACGACGCTTTCGAGCTGAAGGGCCTGATCACCGTCAAGGACATCACCAAGCAGACCAGCTTTCCGAATGCGGCGCGCGATGCCCGCGGCCAGCTGCGCGTGGGCGCGGCCGTCGGCGTGGGCGAGGGTACCGAGGAGCGCGTCGAGGCCCTGGTGCGTGCCGGCGTCGATGCCATCGTCGTCGACACGGCCCACGGCCACAGCAAGGGCGTGATCGAGCGCGTGCGCTGGGTCAAGCAGAACTACCCGCAGGTCGATGTGGTGGGCGGCAACATCGCCACCGGCGCCGCGGCGATCGCGTTGGTCGAGGCCGGTGCCGATGCCGTCAAGGTCGGCATCGGGCCGGGCAGCATCTGCACCACGCGCATCGTCGCCGGTGTCGGCGTGCCGCAGATCATGGCCATCGACAACGTGGCCACCGCCTTGCGCGGCAGCGGCGTGCCGCTGATCGGCGACGGCGGCATCCGTTTCAGCGGCGACATTGCCAAGGCCATCGCGGCGGGCGCCAGCACCGTGATGATGGGCGGCATGTTCGCCGGCACCGAAGAGGCGCCGGGCGAAGTCATCCTGTACCAGGGCCGCAGCTACAAGAGCTACCGCGGCATGGGCAGCATCGGCGCGATGCAGCAGGGCAGCGCCGACCGCTACTTCCAGGAAGCGACCACCGGCAACCCCAACGCCGACAAGCTGGTGCCCGAAGGCATCGAAGGCCGCGTGCCCTACAAGGGCTCGATGGTCTCCATCGTCTTCCAGATGGCTGGCGGCGTGCGGGCCAGCATGGGCTACTGCGGCTGCGCCACCATCGACGAGATGCGCGACAAGGCCGAGTTCGTCGAGATCACGTCCGCAGGCATCCGCGAGAGCCACGTGCACGACGTGCAGATCACCAAGGAAGCTCCCAACTATCGTGCAGAATAGCCGACGGCGCGTACAACGCCGTTTGATCGTATACATACTAGGAGCTGACCATGGGAATGATCTCGTTTTTGAAGGAAGCCGGCGAAAAGCTGTTCGGCAAGAAGCCGGAAATCGCTGCAGCCGCAGCGGAGCCCAGCAGCCAGGAGAAGCTGGCCGCAGCCAATGCCGTGGCGGCGCAGGCCATCGGCGACTACATCCGTACGCAGAGCCTGCCGGCCGATGACCTGACCATCACCTTCGACGGCGCGACCCAGGTCGTCACCGTGGCCGGGCTGGTGGCCAGCCAGGAGATCAAGGAAAAGATCGTGCTGTGCTGCGGCAACGTGACCGGCGTGGCCGGCGTGCAGGACGAACTGCAGACCGTCGAGCCGGCCGACCAGAGCCAATACCATCTGGTGGTGCGCGGCGACACCTTGAGCGCGATCGCCAAGACCTACTACGGCAACGCCAACGCGTACCCGAAGATCTTCGAAGCCAACAAGCCGATGCTGTCGCACCCGGACAAGATCTACCCGGGCCAGCTGCTCCGGATTCCGCCGCAAGCCTGATCACCGTACCCTGATCCCACCCCAAACCGGGCAGCCCACGCTGCCCGGTTCGCATTGAAGACCATGCCACACGACAAGATCCTCATCCTCGACTTCGGCTCCCAGGTGACCCAGCTGATTGCACGGCGCGTGCGCGAAGCCCACGTGTACTGCGAGATCCACCCCAACGACGTGAGCGAAGCCTTCATCAAGGAGTTCGCGCCCAAGGGCATCATCCTGTCGGGCAGCCATGCGTCCACGTACGAAGAGCACGATCTGCGGGCGCCGCAGGCGGTATGGGATCTGGGTGTGCCGGTGCTGGGCATCTGCTACGGCATGTTCACGATGGCCGTGCAGCAGGGCGGCCAGGTCGAGGCCAGCACGCACCGCGAGTTCGGCTATGCCGAAGTGCGGGCTCATGGCCATACCCAACTGCTCGACGGCATCGAAGACCACCGCACGGCCGAAGGCCACGGCATGCTCAAGGTCTGGATGAGCCATGGCGACAAGATCACCGCGCTGCCGCCCGGCTTCAAGCTGATGGCCTCCACCCCCAGCTGCCCGATCGCCGGCATGGCCGACGAGGCACGCGGCTACTACGGCGTGCAGTTCCACCCCGAGGTCACGCACACGCTGCAGGGCCGCCAGCTGCTCGAGCGCTTCGTGCTGAAGATCGCCAAGGCCAAGGGCGACTGGGTGATGCGCGACCACATCGCCGAGGCCGTGGCCAGGATCCGCGAACAGGTGGGCGACGAAGAGGTGATCCTCGGCCTGTCGGGTGGCGTCGATTCCAGCGTGGCCGCCGCGCTGATCCACCGCGCCATCGGCGACCAGCTGACCTGCGTCTTCGTCGACCACGGCCTGCTGCGGCTGAACGAGGGCGACATGGTGATGGACATGTTCGTCGGCAAGCTGCACGCCAAGGTGATCCGCGTCGACGCCAGCGACCTGTTTCTCGGCAAGCTGGCCGGCGTCAGCGACCCGGAGGCCAAACGCAAGATCATCGGCGGCGAGTTCGTCACCGTGTTCAAGCAGGAGGCCGCCAAGCTCAAGGCCAGCGCAGGCGGAAAACTGAAAGACAACGGCCGACCTGCCGTCGAGGGAGCGAAGTGGCTGGCGCAAGGCACGATCTACCCCGACGTGATCGAGTCCGGCGGCGCCAAGACCAAGAAAGCCGTCACGATCAAGAGCCACCACAACGTCGGCGGCCTGCCCGAACAACTGGGCCTGAAGCTGCTGGAGCCGCTGCGCGACCTGTTCAAGGACGAAGTGCGCGAACTCGGCGTGGCGCTCGGCCTGCCGCACGACATGGTCTACCGCCACCCGTTCCCCGGCCCGGGCCTGGGCGTGCGCATTCTGGGCGAAGTGAAGAAGGAATACGCCGACCTGCTGCGCCGCGCCGACGCGATCTTCATCGAAGAGCTGCGCAACTTCAAGGACGAGGCACCAGGCCCCAATTTTGGCAAGAGCTGGTACGACCTGACCAGCCAGGCCTTTACCGTGTTCCTGCCGGTCAAGAGCGTCGGCGTGATGGGCGACGGCCGCACCTACGACTACGTGGTGGCGCTGCGCGCCGTGCAGACCAGCGACTTCATGACGGCGGACTGGGCCGAGCTGCCGTATGCGCTGCTGAAGAAGGTGTCGAGCCGGATCATCAACGAGGTGCGGGGGATCAACCGGGTGACGTACGACGTGAGTTCGAAGCCGCCGGCGACGATTGAGTGGGAGTGAAATCGGGTCCTTCGGGGACTATCGCCAGCAATCGAAAAGTCTTCGTAAGTCGTTGATTCAAAAGGATTTACGTCTCGAAGGCTATCGGTGGCTATCGCCGACCAGCGAAACGGTTTGGCGGTAAAGCTGACGGTAAGAGCCTAGCCCGGATTCAGACCCGCTTGTTTACTATCCAGTCTTTCTCGGTCTGGACGGTAAAAAGCTCGCTGAAAAGCTAGGTTTCATGCGGGTTCCAAGGCATCTTCAGGTCTCCTGACCCCTGACGGTAAAAACCGTCATAACCAGGAGGTAAATCCTCGATGCTGACCGACACTGCGCTACGCAACCTCAAGCCCAAAGCCGCGCCGTACAAGGCTTCTGACCGTGACGGCATGTACGTGACGGTATCGACGGCAGGCACCATCGCTTTCCGTTACGACTACCGTCTCAATGGCCGCCGGGAGACACTCACTCTGGGCCGGTATGGCCCGGCCGGCATATCGCTCGCTATGGCGCGCGAAAAGCTGCTGGACGCCAAACGTGCCGTCGCCCGTGGCGAATCTCCCGCCCACGAAAAACAGCGCGAGAAGCGGCGCCTGACCGCTGCCAAGACCTTCGGCGATATGACCGGCCGCTGGTTGACCGATGCCAGGATGGCCGATACCACCCGCGCGATGCGCAAGAGCATCGTCGATCGCGACATCCTGCCGGCGTTCAAGAGCCGACTACTCACCGAAATCGGCGCCGATGACCTTCGAGCCCTGTGCAACAAGGTGAAGGCCCGGGGAGCGCCCGCCACCGCCGTCCACGTCCGGGACATCGTGAAGCAGGTCTATGCGTTCGCCATCCTGCACGGGGAAAAGGTGGACAACCCGGCCGACGGCGTGGGGGCCGCTTCGATCGCGACCTTCGTGCCGAAGGATCGATCACTTTCGCCGATGGAGATCCGTCTGATGTGTCGGCAGATGGAGTCGGTGGCCACGTACCCGACCATCCGGTTGGCGCTGCGTCTGATTCTGTTGACGCTGGTTCGCAAGAGCGAACTCATCGAAGCGACGTGGGCCGAGATCGATTTTGAGAACGCAACCTGGACGATCCCGAAGTCGCGGATGAAGGGGCGCAATCCACACGTCGTCTATCTGTCGCGCCAGGCCGTGGATATCTACGTCGCGCTGCACACCTGCGCGGCGGGGTCCAAGTTCATCCTGCCTTCGCGTTACGACCCGGACCGCTGCATGTCGAAGGCGACGCTCAACCGGGTGACCCAGATCGTGTCCCAGCGGGCCAAGGCTGCAGGTCTTCCACTGGAACCGTTCACCGTCCACGACCTGCGTCGTACGGGCTCGACGCTGCTGAACGAAGTCGGCTTCAACGGCGACTGGATCGAAAAATGCCTTGCCCATGAAGACGGCCGCTCCTCGCGCGCGGTCTACAACAAGGCCGAGTATGCCGAGCCGCGGCGCCACATGCTGCAGGAGTGGGCCAACATGATCGATGCCTGGGTGGAGGGCGGCGCCTATGCGCCGGCACTGTTGCCGAGTAACACGGTCGTGCCAATGCTGAGCGCATCGGTCTGAGCAGATCTGCATGGTTGTCAGTTGACAACCATGCAATTCATCCCCATACTGGAGACCATGAATGGCCCGTCCCTCGCATCCGAAGAAGGAGGTCGAAGAGGCGCTCCAGCATGCTGAAACGCAAGGTTGGCGCATCACGGTCGGCGGCAGCCACGCCTGGGGCAGGATCTACTGCCCCTACAACGACGACGAGTGCCGCTGCGGCGAGTTCTGCATCACCAGCGTGTGGAGCACGCCGAAGAACCCCGGCAACCATGCCCGAGCGCTGCGGCGCGTCGTGGACAACTGCACGACGCACAAGCAAGAAAACGAACCTGGCTCTTCATCTGAGGAATGACGCATGGAATACACATTCACCTTGAAGTACCAGCTTGCCGAACAGGACAGCGATGCCGATGCACTGGTCGAGCGTTTGGGGGAGGCCGGTTGCGACGACGCCCTGGTGGGCCTCGGGCAGCCGGGCCGCTTGGCGCTGGAGTTCACCCGCGAAGCCGAAAGCGCGCAATCCGCCGTGCGCAGTGCGCTGGCCAACGTGAGACGTGCCGTTCCCTTGGCTAAGCTGGTGGAGGCGGTACCGGATTTCGTTGGTCTGACCGACGTCGCCGAACTGGTCGGCGTATCGCGTCAGGCGATGCGCAAGCTGATGCTCTCCCACGCCACCACCTTTCCTGCGCCGGTCCACGAGGGCAGCGCCTCGATCTGGCACCTGGCTGAAGTGCTGGGCTGGTTGGAAGAGAAGGGCGGCTACGCCCTTGAGCCGACGATGCTGGAGACGGCGCGTGCGACGTTGGAAGTGAATTTGACCAAGGAAGTCCACCGACTGCCTGTCGCCGGGGCCCGCGACCTGAAGCTGTTGATCGCCTGAAAAGGTCGCTATCGGTTAGCGATGTCGCGCACGGGGCGAATCTTCCGCCGCCTGACGTCGGGTCCGGTCGACTTGGCGATGTCGCCGGACCGAGAAGCTTGTTTGCGAGCCTCAATCCAGCGTTCGATCTCCTCCAGATCCCACACGACACAGCGTGTTGTCAGGTTGAATCGACGCGGAAATTCGCCGCGCTGCTCCATTTCGTAGATCGTCGTCTCTGCCAGAGGAACGATCTGGTGCAGATCCTGGCGGCGGATGGTTCGACGGAAAGGCAATGGAAACATTGCGGGAAATTGCGGCAGGTTCTCGTAGCCATCCGTGCCTGGATGCGGGGGGCGCGCCCTCGGCGGCGTTGGCTCACTATTGTCAGTGACGTGTTGCATGCGAGTTTGCATCGATGATTCCCAGTAGGTCTAGGTCTGTGCGCATGGGAAGTCATGGTGACTATCGACAGCGATCGGCACAACTCATTGGGGCGTAGCGGAGAGGGTCTGATCGAATCTGCACTTCAAGAAATGACGGCTTGCAGTCAGTAAGCCGGCTCTCAAGCACCGGCTGCGAACTTCAGCCGGCCAGGACCTGCCGGTTTCGGGCGGCAGCTTTTAGGTAGTCGAAAGGCCAACGGATCAGCCGAGTGAATCGCCCCGGCTTTCATGGAGGCCAGTTGGTTTAAGTCATGCCGCCGTCTTGGCGGACTGACTGGCGAGTTGCCGGTAATAGTTTGCCTCAGCTTCTGCAGGCGGGATGTAGCCGATGGGTTCGAGCAGGCGATGGTGGTTGAACCAGGACACCCATTCGAGCGTCGCGAACTCCACCGACTCCTTGGTCTTCCACGGCGCCCGGCGATGGATCAGCTCGGCCTTGTAGAGGCCGTTGATCGTCTCGGCCAGGGCGTTGTCATAGGAGTCGCCTTTGCTGCCCACTGATGGCTCAATGCCAGCCTCGCCCAGTCGTTCCGTGTACCGGATGCTGACGTATTGCGAGCCACGATCGGAGTGACAAATCAAGCTGCCGTCGCGTTCGGGTTGACGGTCGTACAGCGCTTGCTCCAAAGCATCGAGCACGAAGTCCGTGCGCATCGAGCTGCTGACCCGCCAGCCCACGATGCGTCGGGCGAACACATCGATCACGAAGGCGACGTACAGCCAGCCCTGCCATGTCGACACGTACGTGAAATCCGAGACCCACAGCTGGTTCGGGCGCTGCGCTCGGAACTGCCGGTTGACCCGATCCAGCGGGCATGGTGCTCTGGAGTTGCTGATCGTGGTCTTCACCACCTTGCCGCGCATCACACCTCTCAGCCCCAGGCGCCGCATCAGCCGCTCGACCGTGCAGCGGGCCACCGTCGTGCCCTCGCGCGCCAGTTGCCTCCAGACCTTGTCGGCCCCATAGACCTGCATGTTGGCCTGCCAGACGCGCTGTATCGCCGGAATGAGGACATCGTCGCGGAGTGCTCTGGCGCAGCGCTTATGCGGCTCGCGCAGCAGCGCCGCGTGCCGCCGGTAGCCCGACGGGGCGACCTGCAAGACCCTGCAGATCGGCTCGACCCCGAAGGTGGCACGATGCCTGTCGATGAAATCCCTCAGGACTTCAGCCGGCGGTCGAGCTCCGCCTGGGCGAAAAACGCGCTCGCCAGCTTCAGGATCTCGTTGGCTCGGCGCAGTTCCTTGACCTCGCGTTCGAGCTCCTTCATCCGCTGGGACTCGCTGGTCGTCACGCCTTCTCGAACGCCGTTGTCGACCTCATCACGCTTGACCCATTCGTTCAGCGTCTGCGGCACGCAGCCGATCTTCGGTGCAATCGACTCGATCGCCGCCCACAGCGACGGGTATTCCCCACGGTGCTCTTGCACCATCCTCACTGCGCGCTCACGCACCTCGGGTGAGAACTTGTTCGACTTCTTCATGGCTCAATCCTCTCAGAGTGTTGAGCCTCCACAAAATCCGGGGCGATTCAGAGACAGAATGGCTGGTCGCCTACTCAATTGTGCGGATGATCCGCGCAAGTCGATGTCGTCCTTGGCGTTGATCGCTGGTAAAGCGATTCATATTCGGTAACACTTGATGGATGTTAACCGTGAGTAGATGAACCTAAAACCTGGAGAGCGCCTTTATGCGAAACATAGCCATGGTCATCGCAGCGGCTTACCTCTGCAGTGGCTGCGCCGGCGTTGCTGTGCATTCGCTGGGGACATCACCCAGTGCGGACACAAAGGCACGCGGCTTCCGCTACTGGCAGACGGCCCCCTTCCTCTTTGTCCGATCGGACGGGCAGGGCGGACTCTCGGGTGAGATCAAGTGGCTTCCCGATACGACACAGAAGATGTCTGCGCGGCCATTCGCCATCTTCGCCAGTAACGAATCGAAGTTGGACTTCGCCAACGGCGTGCTGACAAGCGCAACGATCAAGGCTAATGAGACGGAAGTGGTCACGGCGTCGCTGACGGCCCTCAGCAAGGTACTAGTGGCGGCTGCCGCGGACGGGCCTGCACAAGCGCCTCCGGGCAGGGTTCCCGTTCCCTACGTCTACAAGATCGTCATCGAAGAGGGCAAGATCAGCCTCGTAGGAGGTGCTGCGAAGGGCACGGATGGCACCACAGACGCCGTCATCCTTGCGGTTCCCAAGAAGGGAGAGCAGCAATGAAACTGCTCCCAACCATAAGTAGCTACGTTGCCTGTGCCCTGCTGACGCTCAGTGTCCAAGGATGCGTGACCTGGGTTGATGTGGAGAAGTTCAAGCAACCCTCGCCTGACCCCGAGAAGCCTGGCGAAGTGCCGGCATCGACCCAGAAGGGCTTTAGGTACTCGATGCCGGAGCCCTACCTGCTGGTCAAGCCCAAGGCCGATGGCACTGCGACCTACGACTGGGTATTCCTGCCCGACCGGAACAATGAATACGTTGTATCGCCTAAGTCGCTCTTGGCCACCTACAAGATGACGATCGCGACCGAGAACGGGTTTCTGACGTCTGCCAGCTTTGACGGCACGGCGAACGAGGTCGCAAGCAAGCTGGCTAGCGTCGTTGGCGATGTGAATGCGGCAAACAAGACGGCTGAGGCGACTGCCCAGAAAGCCGTCGAACAAGCGGCCAAGACCAAGGCTGCAGCGGACGAGACGGCCTTCAACACCAAGCTGGCGGCTGCGCAAAAGGCAGTGGCCGACGCGGAGGCCACACAAACAACTGCCGCGGCCGAGTTCAGCTTCTACGAGTCGGGCGCGGGGAAGGGCGCAAAGGACGAGGTGAAGTTGGCGGCCCTGCTCGCGAAGGAGAAAGCGGATGCAACACTCGCTCTGATGCGGTCCCGCCTACAAGACGTGCTTGCCAGCAGCGGCGGCGCGAAGGACGATGGCGGGGCCCAGCAGGGCATTGGTAAGGCCATGGGACCAGTGCTATTCAAGCTTGTGCAGACGGCGAACTCGGTCTCTCTGGTGCAGGTCGACATCCAGCGCGTCTTCGAAACTTCCGGTACGCTGGCCAAGGCGACTTCGCCATCCGCTAGCGCGGCAGCCACTCTCACCGCGAAGAATGTGAGTAAAGCCGCTGGAACAACGGTCGTCGACTTCTTGGCATCCGCTGCCATCGAGATCGTCAACGGTGGTGTGGTGACTTTGAACAAGGGAAACGAGGCCTACGACAAGTCCAAGGTGGCCTATAAGAAGGGAGCCGAAGACAAGCAGTACAAGGCCACCTTCTCGCCCGCGCTGCCTCTGGGCGACTACACGCTGGTGGTCGTCTACGACAAGGACAAGTCGGCGCAACTGAAATTCACGGTCAAGTGATTTCTTACGGCCTACGGCTTGGTGCCGTCAACGCTGGGTACACCGGGCTGGACCCTCTGGGCAACTATGTCGCTGGGCATATCGCGCGAGGGTCGGCAAATGTCATCCAGTTGCTGCCCTCAGCGCTATCCACAGTGCCGCAGCCTGTAGCGCAAGGGCAGGCCGTGGCGCCGCTGCGCCTGCATCAGGCGCTGGCACAGGTGCTTGGCAACACGACGCAGTTCCCGGTGCAGAACATCGGGCTGCTGTTCGCGCACAGCTATCAGCCGGAGCCGAGCATTTTCGGTCTCATGTTTGACCTGGGTTTCCGAACCCCCGAGGACCAGGCCGTCGACATGTTCACGCAGGTTCCCCGGCAGGGCTGCGTCGTATTCCTGGGGGCCATTGCGGCGGCCCGAATCGGCGCTGAGTTTGATCGACAAGTGGCGTTCACCGGCGTGCATGAGGTCGGGCACGTCTTCAACCTGATCCACCAGATATCGCCGTTGACGTTCATGGCTAGCAGCACAGGTTCCACCGCCTATGACAACGGTGCCTATTTCTTCGGCCCTACTCAAACGAATTGGCTCATGAGGTGCGCCACGGATGGGAATGTAATGCCAGGCGGATCGATCTTCCGCGACTTTGGATACAAGGACAAGAGTGAGGCAAAACCTGGCTCCAGCGGCCCACTTGCGCTGGCCGTGAGCACCAGCAGCGACGAGTTTTGGCCGATCGAGCCGGTCATGCTCAACATCAGGCTGAGCGTGGTCGGGCCTTCAGCAGCCGTGGTCCCTGCGGAGGTCGATCCGGGGTACAAGCGGTTCCGGGTCATGATTCGGGATCCTGACGGAAGCGTACGCCTATATCGCTCACCCTTGAGGTTTTGCTCCCAGGCGTCATCCATCGAGATAGCTGCCGGAAATCCGTTCGTCCGAGATCTACCGCTTTTCGGGCAAGCAGGCGGCTATACATTCAAGGCTGCCGGCCTTCATCAGGTGTGGGCGGAGTTGGACGTCACGAGCCGCAAGCTGCTACGCTCCAACGTTTGCGAGGTCAACGTCCTCCCACAGTTCCGCCGACGGCCCAAGTGGGCCGAGATTGCCTCCCCCGGCAACGCACGGACGCTGTTCTACCGAGCCGGCGGGATCGATAAGTTTTCATCGATCTTGCACCTTGCAAGATCGGCCCGACCGATGACTCGGGCCATGACGCTGTATATCTGCTCGAAAGCGGCGTTGTCGGCCGACTGCAGAGATCGGCGGCGGAACGAGTGGGCCCGCGAACATTTGCAGCGGTGCCTGGATCTGGCGGTACTTCCTCCCCATCAGCAATTGCGAGCGGAACAGGCGTTGGCGCTGATATCTTCAGCCTGAAGGTATCGCCCAGATGGGACCGCATCAGCTTTTCTTCCGGTCGATCCACTCAGCCGCTGCTATTCCACTGCACCATCATGACCATCGCCTGTGGCACTGGAGGCCCCCATGCAGAAATCAGGAATCCAAACTCTCCGATCCAGCCGGCGGACTTCGGCCACAGCTGATCTTCGGCGTTGAACGGCCGCTTTGTGGCTACGAAATCGGCGTCGCCAATCTTTGCAATGGCTCGTTTACAGCCATAGACAGCTACGGCATCGAGCGTCAGCAATGCGCTAGACAGCCGCCGTTGAACTGCCCCCGCGACCTCATGTGAGTCAAGATGAGGTGGGTGGTCGATCACCATCAAGGTGATGTATCGCTTGGTGCTGCCCACTTCCGCCCAGGATGCGATTGAGATCGAAATCCCCGATCCCGCGCTATGAACGCTTCCAGCATGTGCGGGATGAGTGTCGCCGCATCGACCGCTTCGCCATAGGCCTGCGCGTGCAGCGTAGCGTAGCGATCAAGATCCGCCTCCAGGCTCGCCGAGCACGCGAAAGTGACCTTGATGATTTCCGTCTTGGGCAGTGGCCCCAGTCGCAGCTTGCTCGCGCTCATCGCGATGTTCCCTTGACGAAGAACATGGGCTGATAAGGCCGCAGCACCAGATCCCGATTCACGATGATGCGCACCGGCAGTCCAAGTCGGCTGGTCAACGTCGGCTGGATGTTCATGTTGCGCCGGGTCAGCTCCTGCCCGGTCTGGTTGACCGAGTCCTGCAGGCTGTCGCGCCCCGCAATGACGATGCGGTTGCCGTCGGTGCGGTTCTCCGGGGCGGCCAACTCGGCGCCAACGCCCAGCAGCGTCGTCAGCGCAGCGCCGGCCACGATGCGATCCCAGTGCCAATCGACTCCATCCTCCAAGCCGGCGTAGCCGGCAGGGTCTGAACCCACCAGGTTGTCGAGCTGGAACGAAGACGTGTCCGGCAGGATCACCCGGTTCCACACCACTTGCGTGCGGCTCTGCCCGTAGCTCACCTGGCTGTTGTACTTGCCCATCAGCCGCGCACCTTGCGGGATCAGCAGGAACTTGCCAGTAGCCGAGTCGTAGACCGGCTCCGTCACTGTAGCGATCACGTCACCCGGCAGGTCGGACTTGATGCCTGTCACCAACGCCGCAGCGATCACCGTTCCGGCCATCACCTGGTACGGCGAAGCAGGCATCTGCAGAGAGCCGGAATTACGCGTTTGTGTGGAACCGGCTTTTGACAGAAAGGCCTCCTTCTGATCCTGCCGGTTCTGCGCCACCGTCGGGTCAGTGGGCTGCGCAGCCGTCGAGGCCGGGCCTGCTGCCATCGGATCGAACGCCGTGTTAGCGGCATGCCCCGCAGCAGGCGCGGCCTGCGAAGATGGCGCAGCAGCCACCCTCGGCCCGCCCGACGAACGGAAGAATACCGACGAAGCCGTCGCTTCCTCGGCCTCCTTCAAGCGCGCCAGACGCGCTGCCTCTGCCGGGTCGTGTCCCGGCGGTGGATAGTCGTGCCCTTGTGCCTGCTGTTCGGCCTTCAGGATCGGCCCGCCCAGATCCCCCGGAAGTGGTGCTCCCAGCTGCGGCACCGCCGGCGGCAGTTTCGAGTAGTCGGACGGCAGTTGATTCAGTCCTTCGGAGCGCGACACCCGGTCGACGTTGTACAGCTCGGCGGGTTCGCTCGCATTGCGCCGTTGCGGCTGCAGTGACCATATCAAGGCGCCCAACACGGACAGAGACAGGCCGCCCAGCAATGCGGCCAGCATGCGCCGGTTCAGGCGCGTGACCGCACGCGGCTGGGCGCGCAGCGTGACGTTGTCCGGCGCAACCTTCGGTGGCACGTCTGGTACCGGAGCGCCGGCAGTAGTGTCCTGGTCCATGCTCAGTTCCTCCGCGCGCCGGAGATCCCGTCCGTGCGCTCGATGCGCACCACGTCACCCTTGTCTGCGCCTAAACGGAGTTCGGCCGCGCCGAACAACCGGTCCACGATGTAGTACGGCGACCTGAAACGGTAGTTCACGAGCTGCCCATCTCCTTGCGCGCCAATCACGAACAGCGGCGGCAGCTCGCCCTGCGCGATGCCGCCGGGGAACTGGATGTAGACCTTCTCGCCGTCGTCGAAGGCGCGCAGCGGCTTCCACGATGGTTCGCTGCCCGAGATCGCGTAGCGGAAGCGGATCTTCTCCAGCGACAGGCCCGCATCGACCGGCGTGGCTGCGCTGGCCGCCTGCGCCTGCCGCTGCAAGGCCAGCATGCGATCCTTCGGGTAGTCCCAGGACACTGACGCCATCCAGGCCTTCTCGGTCGAGGTCAGCTCGATCAGATAGGTGCGCCGGCTGGTCGTGATCACCAGGTTGGTCTTGAGATTGCTGCGCGTGGGTTTGACCAGCACGCTCACGCGCAGGTCGGCCCCCGTGCCGCTCGACGTGTCGCCGACGATCCAGCGCACGGTGTCGCCGGCGGCAACGGTCACCAGTTCCTCGCCGGGCTGGAGCGACACCACTGTCACGCGCCCCGGGCTCGCATAGACCTGGTACAGCGCGCCGTCCGTGTACGGCCAGACCTGGATCGCATTGACATAGCCCTCGCGGGTCGGTGCCATGCGCGCCTCCTCGTTCGCACGCGACACACGCAGCTTCTCATCCACCGGCTCCGGCGCGGCGACGGTTTGCTGCTCCAGCGGTACCGGCTTGAGCTGCGCCGGCAGAGCCAGCGGTTCGGGCACCGCAACCACTTCGATGGGCTTGGGCGGCTCAGGCATCACCTGCGCTGCGACCGGCTCCTCCAGCGTGATCGTCGGCGGTGGCTTGCCCTGTGAGGCGCAGCCGGCGAGCGTGACGCCTGCGGCCATCATCAAAGATGGCCATACGTGAATGCACAAAGACGATTTCATGGCTTGGTTCCTTCGGAAGAATCGAGTTCACGGCTCCACGACAGTCCGTTGACGTAGAGGCCCAGGGGATTGCGGCGCAGCTTCTCTTCGGTGCGCGGCGGCTGCAGGACGATGGAGATCACTGCCGTCCAGCGCTCGAGCCCGGCGGCCGCGCCGTTGACGTAGCGCCGCTCAGTCCATCGCGCCTGGAACGAGTTGTCGCTGGCCCGGACCACGCTGGTGACCTGCACAGTCACCGACTCCTTGCCGACGCGGGCGAAGGGATCGTTGGTTCGCGCGTAGTCGTTGAGCACCGCCGCGCCGCGGTCGGTGGTCACGTCGTAGGCATCCAGCCAGTTCTGGCGCACGACGATGGGATCGATGGAGAGGGACCGCACCAGCGTGATGAAGCGGGCGAGCTGGTGAGCGGTCTGCGCATCGGTGGGTTTGTAAGGTGTGGCCGCCTCGCCGACGGCACGTACCTGGCCCGCGTTGTCCACCTCCACCACGTAGGGTGTGACGATGGACTGCGCCGAGCGCCAGACCAGGCCGCCGGCCATTAGCAGGGCCAGCGTGAGACAGCCAAAGGCCATCAGCCGCCAATTCTTCGCCTGCACGCGGGACGAGCCGATGCGGTCGTCCCAGACCTGCTCGGCGGACTGGTAGGGGGTTGTGGGTTGCGGCGTGTCGGCGTAGCGCACCTGGGGTCGTTTGAATCGCATGAAGTCTTCTCCTTATGAATCCGAGGGGTCGCGCAGACTGGGCGCGGAGCCCGCACCGCCGCCGTCCCCACCGCGCAGCGTGTGGGCGACGGTCGATGCGGCGTGACTGATCTGCTGCTTACGCTGCAGCCTCTTGGCCCAGCCGGGCTGGGCGGCTGTGCTGGAAGACGTGCTGGACGACGGCTCTGCCGTGCCGGCTGCGGCGGCCGGTTTAGAGGTGGCAGGCGCCGCAGCATCTGCAACGAAGCTCGCCACGCGGTCCTTAACTGCCTGAGTACTCGAAGCGACGCGCTGTCCGGCGGCACTGGCGCCGCTCTTGGCAACGTTGGCAACGCCAGCCCCGGCAGCACGAACGCCGCTTCCGCCCGAGGCAGCAGCGCCTGCTTGGTACGCCGACTTCGCACCGCTCGCCAGGGTACTGGCCGAACGCGCGGCAGCGGCGCCGCCGCTGATAGCTGCACGCGCGGCGCCAGGTGCCATGCGTGCACCGGCCGCGACAGCCGAGCCTACACCCGCCACCGCCGCACCGCCGGCAACGGCCATGCCGGCTGCGCCCAGGGCAGTGCCTGCCACCGCACCGGCACCGAGTTGCGGCGCACCGGACACCAGCCCCGTCGCAATACCCGGCCCGAAGATCCCCAGGCTCAGCATCGACAGCGCCGCCAGCATGATGACCAACGCATGGTCGATGGAAGGCTCCGTGCCGGGCGGCACCGTGAACTCGGCGAAGAGCCCTGTGCCGATGCCCACGATCACCGCCAGCACCAGCACCTTGATACCGGACGAAATCACGTTGCCCAGCACCTTCTCCGCCAGAAAGGACGTCTTGTTCCATAGCGCGAACGGCACCAGCACGAAGCCCGCGAGCGTGGTCAGCTTGAATTCGATCAAGGTGACGAAGAGCTGCACAGCCAGCACGAAGAAACTCACGATCAGCACCAGCCATGCCAGGAACAGCACGGCGATGGCATCGATGTTCGCGAACACCTCGGGGAACCCCGCCATGTCACTGATCTGCGCCAGGATCGGCGCCCCGGCGTCGATGCCGACCTTGGCCAAGCGCCCAGGCTGCAGGAACTCGGCCTGTGTGATCGCTGAACCCGAAGCCAGCAACCCCAGCCCCGAGAACGACCGGAACACGATGCCGGCCAGCATGTTGAAGTTACCGATGATGTAGGCGAAGGCGCCCACGTACAGCACCTTCTTGATCAGCTTGCCCATGATGTCGTCGCCGCCACCGCTGGCATGGCTCATGGCCCAGAACAGGCCGGCGAGCGTCATGTCGATCACCACCAGCGTGGCTGTGAGGAACGCCACCTCACCCCGCAGCAGGCCGAAGCCGGAGTCGATGTAGCGCGAGAAGACGATGAGGAAGCGGTCGATGACGGCGACGTCGTTCATGAGTGCACCTCAGTTGCCGTAGAAGTCGATGGCTTGTGGTGTGTACGGCGTGCCGCTGCCGATGAAGCGGCGGCGCACCTCACGGGCGCGTTCCTGCACGGCAATGACGCGTGCCTGCTCCAGCGCGGCGGCCCGGTCCTGCGTAATCTGCAGTTGCTGCGCCTGGATCGATTGCCGGGCTTGCAAAGCCAGCAACTGGTTCGTTGCCTGTGTGGCCTGCAGTGCACCCACGGCCGACTGGCTGCGGTTCACCAGATCCGTCAGCGTGGATTCGTCAGAGGCGAAGTTCTGCACCGCCTGCGACTGCACCTTGGTGGCGGTGCGCAGCGCTTCGAGGGAGTTGCGCCAACGCGAGCGCGCATCGGTCGCCATCTGCGTGCCGGAGATCGCCGCCGTGTACGACTCGGGATAGAGCCGTTGGAACTCGGTCTCCATTTGCGAGACGTTGAAGGCCAGCCCCTGCGCCTGCTGGATCAACAGGTTCGTCGCTGACAGCGCGGCGCGCAGTTCATTCAAGGCGCTGAAATCCAGCCCGGTCAGATTCTTCGCTTGGTTCATCAGGGATTGCGCCTGGTTCTGCAACTGCTTGATCTGGTTGTTGATCTGCTCCAACGTGCGGGCGGCGGTCAGGATGTTCTGGGTCAGGTTGGTCGGGTCGATCACGACCCACTGCGCATGAGCGACGGGCATCGAACCCAGCAGCGCGGCGGTGGCGAGGGCAAGCATGGTCTTCTTCATGGTGTGTGCTCCTGTGGTGTGGATGGAGGTGGTGGAGGGGGTGGAAAGGACGCAACGAGATCGGCGGCCCAGCCGATGCCGCGATGACGTAGCCAGGCCGCGGGGAAGTCGTGCGATGGAACCGATGTCGACACGGCGTCGATGTCGCGCTGATCCTGCGGCGACGAAGCCCCCGCAAAGGCCAGCGTCACCGGCCCCAGATCGAGGTCGAACAAGCGATTACCTAGCCGTGACTGGTAGTAGTACTCGCGCTTCGGGATGGCCTGGGCCACGATGTCGATCTGCCGGCGGTTCAGGCCGAAGCCCTCGTAGATCACCTTGATCTGCGGTTCGGTTGCCTGCGGATTCGGCAGGAAGATCCGGCTTGCGCAGCTCTCCACGATGGCTGGGGCAATGCTGGAGTTCTGGATGTCGGCCAGCGACTGCGTCGCGAAGATGACGCTCACGTTCTTCTTGCGCAGCGTCTTCAGCCACTGGCGGATGCGCGCGGCGAACACCGGATCGTCGAGGAAGAGCCAGGCCTCGTCGAGGATCAGGAGCGTGGGCGCGCCGTCAAAGCGCTCATCGAAGCGCGCGAAGAGATATCCCAGCACGGCCAGCACCGCGGCCTTGCTGTGCATCAGTTCCTCCATCTCGAAACACTGGATGGCGCCAGCGCCCAGGCGGTCCATATCCGCATCGAGCAGCTTGCCGTGGGCACCGCCAAGCACGTAGGGCGCAAGTGCCTGGCGGAGCGCGTTGCTCTGCAGAAGCACGGACAAGCCGGTCAGCGTGCGCTGCTCCACGGGCGCGCCGGCGAGGCTCCCCAGCGCCGACCAGGTCGCTGCCTTCTCGTCGGGGCCGACGGCAATGCCTTCCTGCAGCAGCCGGCCCTCAATCCACTCGGCGGCCCAGGTGCGGTAGCCGTCGTGGTCGATGCGGGCCAGCGGCTGGAACGCAATGGCGCCATCCGTTCCGAGGTCGTAGTGCTCGCCCCCGAGACCCAGGATCGTGGCCCGCATCGAGCGCCCCATGTCGAACACAAAGATTCGCGAACCCGCATAGCGACGGAACTGCATCGCCAATGTCGCCAGCAGCACCGACTTGCCCATGCCGGTCGGGCCGACCACCAGCGTGTGGCCGACGTCGCCGATGTGCGTGACCAGCCGGAACGGCGTCGCACCATCGGTGCGCGTCACGATCAGTGGCGGGCCATCGAGATGCGCGTTCCTCTCCGGCCCGGCCCACACCGCCGACACCGGCATCAGGTGCGCCAAGTTCAGCGTCGAAATGATGGGTTGGCGGACGTTGGCATAGGCATTGCCGGGGATGGACGACAGCCACGCATCGACGGCGTTCAAGGTCTCGGGGATCGTCACAAAGCCACGTCCCTGGATCGCCCGCTCCACCCGGCGCAGCTTCTCGTCGGCAGCACCAGCGTCCGCACCGAGCACCGTCACCGTTGGGGTGACGTAGCCGAAGGCCACCTGGTCGCTGCCCAGCTCCTGCAGCGCCGCATCGGCGTCCGATGCCTTGTTGGAGGCGTCGGTGTCGACCAGCGGGCTCTCCTGCTGGAAGATGGTCTCGCGCAGCAGCGCGACGACGTTCTTGCGCTTGGCGAACCACTGGCGGCGCAACCGGCCGAGTTCTTTCTCGGCCTCGGCCTTGTCCATGCAGATGAAGCGCGTGGACCACCGATAGGCGAAGCCGAGTCGGTTCAGGTCGTCCAGCAAGCCAGGCCAGGTCGAAGTCGGGAACCCGCGCACCGACACCACGCGCAGGTGCTGGTCGCCCAGCATCGGAGCCAGCCCGCCGACCAGGGCCGAATCGGCCAGCAAGGCGTCGAGATGGAATGGATGTTCCGGCACGCCGACGCGGTAGCGCCGCGTCGAGACCGTCGCATGCAGGTAGGTCAGGGTCTGGCTGTCGTCCAGCCAGGCGATCTCCGGCATCACGCCGTCGAGCAGGTCGAAGAAGCGATCCGTCTCCGCCATGAAGGAGGTCAGACGTTCCCGCCAGTCCACGCCTTTATGCCGCGAGTTCTCGTAGAGAAGTTTGGCCGCGCGGGCACGCGACTCCTCGGCCGGTAGGTACACGAGCGTCAGGTGGTAGCTGCTTTCAAAGTGGCTGGCGTCCGACTCGAAGGCAGCCCGCCGCTCTTCTTCGACCAGCCAGGACAGCGGTTCGGGGAAGTCGGACTGCGGGTAGTCCGCAGCGGCACGCCGTTCGGCCTCCACGAACAACGCCCAGCCCGACCCGAGCCGGCGCAGCGCGTTGTTCAAACGCGCCGACGTGGCGATCAGTTCACCCTGCGTCGCGCTGTCCAGGTCCGGCCCTCGGAAGCGCGCCGTGCGTTGGAACGAACCGTCCTTGTTGAGCACGACACCGGGTGCGATCAGCCCGGCCCAGGGCAGCCAGTCGGCCAGCAGTGCGGGCCGCTTGCGGTATTCGGCGAGGTTCAGCATGGCATGCCCTTCACACGTCTAGTAGCGCACGGTGCTTGAGGTGCCGTGCGAAGACGGCCATGAACTGCGGATCGAGCCGTGCACCCCACACCGCCAGCGCGTGGCCGACGATCCAGAGCACGGCGCCGGGGATCCACAGTTGCAGGCCCAGGCCGACGGCGGCGGCCAAGGTGCCGTTCGCAATCGCCACGGTGCGCGGCGCGCCGCCCAGCAGGATCGGCTCGGTCAGGGAGCGATGCAGCGGCACTTCGAAGCCAGGTGCGAACTCGCTGCGGTTATTCGCTCCTGCGCTCATACGATGGCTCCGCCGGAGAAGCTGAAGAACGACAGGAAGAAGCTCGAAGCGGCGAACGCGATCGACAGGCCGAACACGATCTGGATCAGCTTGCGGAAGCCGCCGCTGGTGTCGCCGAAGGCCAGCGCCAGCCCGGTGGAAATGATGATGATCACCGCGACGATCCGGGCCACCGGCCCCTGGATCGATTCGAGGATGGAGGTCAGCGGGCCTTCCCAGGGCATGCTGGAGCCGGCCGCGTGCGCCGCCGACGCAAAGAACAGCATCAGTGCAGCAAGAAGAGCTGCGTGCAGCGCGAGCCGCAGATGCGGATTTGCGAAAAAGCGGGAAGTCGAAACGTGGGTGCGCGAAACAGCAGTGCTCATGGCAGTTCTCCAGGCGTGGTTGAGGAAGGGAAATCAAGCGGCGGTAGCGGTGGGAAAGGCGGCCAAGCGGTTTCGGCCAGCGCATCGACCAGCCGGTAGCCGTTCGCGTCGAAGCCGACCACGCGTGCGATGGTCTGGACGTGCCGAAACCGGCCGCGTCCGGCGATGAACACGACGACGTTCACCGCCTCGGCGATCAATGCGCGCGGCGGGGTCAGGGCGACTTCGAGGATCAGTTGCTCCAGGCGCAGCAGCGCGCCCTGGGCTGAGCTGGCATGGACGGTGGCGATGCCGCCGGGGTGGCCGGTGCCCCAGACCTTGATTAGGTCCAGCGCTTCGCCGCCGCGCACCTCGCCCACGATCACGCGGTCCGGGCGCAGCCGCATCGTGGCGCGCACGAGTTCAGCCATTGAAACGATGCCGCGCAGCGTGCGCAGCGGCACGTGGTCACGGGCGGTGCATTGCAGCTCCACCGTGTCTTCGAGGACCAGCACACGGTCGCCGGTAGCGGCGATCTCGGCCAGCAGGGCATTGGCGAGCGTGGTCTTGCCGGTGCTGGTGCCGCCGGCGATCAGGATGTTCTGCCGCTCGCGCACGGCACGGCGCAGAAAGACGGCCTGGCCTTCCGTCAGGATGGCGTCTGTGACGTAGCGCTCCAGGCCAATCACGCTCACTGCGCGCTTGCGCAGCGCGAAGGCCGGCCCAGACGCAGCGGGTGGCAGGATGCCTTCGAAGCGCTCTCCGGTCTCGGGCAATTCGGCCGTCAGCAGCGGCTGGCCGCGATGCACCTCGACATCGACGTGGGCGGCGACGAGACGGATGATGCGTTCGCCATCGGCTGGCGACAGCGACGCGCCCATCGGCGAGCGGCCCGACGACAGTCGGTCGACCCACAGCGTGCCGTCCGGGTTGAGCAGGATCTCCACCACGTCCGGGTCTTCCAGCGCGGTGGCGATCAATGGACCCATCGCCGTGCGCAGCATGCGGATGCGACGGTCTATCGAGGTAGCTGCGGAGGATCGTGCCGGCTCTTGCTGCGGCTTGGGAACGGCGCTCATGATCCGTCCTCCTGCAAGGCGGCGTCCGCCAAGCGTGTACCGTCGTTGCCTGCATGAGGCTGAATTTCTTCGACCACCTCCTTCACCAGACTGCGCCCCCGCAGCAGGTGCCGGCCGAGCTGTTCGATGAACTGCTCGAAGCGGGCCTTGCCCTGGGCCTTGGCCGCTTCCTGATGCGCTTCGGGTACCGGCGTGCTCACCGTCAGGAAGTAGCGGACGAACAGGGCCAGGGTTTCGATCTGGATGTTCTGGTCGCGCTCCAGGCGCTCGAACTGGCGCGAGAGTCGGTCCAGGCGTTTGGCGATGGCGGCTTCGCGCTGGTCACCTGCGTCGGGCGACAGCCAGGACGCCAGGGCCGCCGCGACGATGGACGACTTGGACACGCCTTTCTTGGTCGCCAACTCATCGAGCCGCCGGGCGTGCTCGGGTTGGATGAAGAGATTCAAACGGGCTTGGCTCATAGCTGTATTCCGTCGTCAGGGTCGAGGGATGCCAGTCGAGCCGTGCGCTGAAGCGTCGGGTCGAGCTGGCTCGGGAGGGGAAGCACGAAGTCGTCGTCATCGAGCAGCGAGAGGTCACTGCTGTGCTGCTCGGGTTCGGGGCTGTAGACGGCGACCTCGGAGAGCTCGGGCTGCTGCCGCGGACCTCCGTCATCGGCGGCGCCGGCGCCGTTGGCCGATGCGAGTGACACAGGAATCGCCGGAACCGCCAAGGCGCTCCAGTCGTCCGCGCGTGCGGCGGGCACGTCGGCATAGCGACCCAGCGTCAAAGTGGGCGGCGGCAGCACGCGCCGCTTGAAGTTAGCGTCGGCGTAGTAGCGGAGCTTCTTCGCCTTGATCGGCGCATGGCCCGAGACCATCACCACCGATTCATCGGGCGGAAGCTGCATGACTTCGCCGGGTGTCAACAGCGGCCGTGCCGTCTCCTGCCGGGACACCATCAGGTGGCCCAACCACGGCGCAAGACGATGGCCCGCGTAGTTGCGCTGTGCGCGCAGTTCCGTGGCTGTGCCCAGGGTCTCGGAGATGCGCTTGGCGGTGCGTTCGTCGTTGGTCGCGAAGGTCACCCGCACGTGGCAGTTGTCCAGGATCGAGTGGTTCTGGCCGTAGGCCTTGTCGATCTGGTTGAGGGACTGCGAGATGAGGAAGGCGCGCAAGCCATAACCGGCCATGAAGGCCAGGGCCGACTCGAAGAAGTCCAGCCGGCCGAGTGCCGGGAACTCATCGAGCATCAGCAGTAGCTTGTGGCGGCGCTCCACGCCGTCGGAGCCATCGAGAGATTCGGTCAGGCGGCGCCCGATCTGGTTGAGGATCAGTCGGATCAGCGGCTTGGTGCGGCTGATGTCCGAGGGCGGCACGACCAGGTACAGCGACACCGGGTGCTCGGCCGAGATGAGGTCGGCGATGCGCCAGTCGCAGCGCGAGGTGACCTCCGCAACGGTCGGATCGCGGTACAGGCCGAGGAACGACATGGCCGTCGACAAGACGCCGGAACGCTCGTTGTCGCTCTTGTTGAGCACTTCGCGCGCGGCCGATGCGACGACGGGATGCGGTACATCACCGAGATGCCGCGTGCTCATCATCCGGTGCAGCGTCACCTCGAAGGGGCACGCCGGATCAGACAGGAAGTTGGCGACGCCGCGCAGCGTCTTGTCCTCACCGGCGTAAAGCACATGCAGGATCGCGCCGACCAACAGTGCGTGCGAAGTCTTCTCCCAGTGATTGCGCTTCTCCAGCGCGCCTTCGGGATCCACCAGGATGTCGGCGATGTTCTGCACGTCGCGCACTTCGTGTGCGCCACGGCGGACTTCGAGCAGCGGGTTGTATGCGGCCGACTTGGGGTCGGTGGGGTTGAACAGCAGGCAGTGCGAGAAGCGCGAGCGCCAGCCCGCGGTGATGTTCCAGTTCTCACCCTTGATGTCGTGGATGACGGCCGATGCCGGCCAGCTCAACAAGGTCGGCACCACAAGACCGACGCCCTTGCCCGAGCGGGTGGGTGCGAAGGTCAGGATGTGTTCGGGGCCTTCGTGGCGCAGGTACTGGTCGTCATGAAGACCGAGGAAGACACCGGCCGGGCCGATCAATCCAGCCTTGCGGATCTCGGCCGCATCCGCCCAGCGTGCAGAGCCGTAGGTCGTGACCAGCTTCGATTGCCGCGAGCGCCAGATCGACATGCCGATGGCGATCACTACGGCCACCAGGCCACTGCCGCCCGCGATGGCGCCTCCGGTGTCGAAGACCTTCGGCGCGTAGGCGTCGAAGAAGAACCACCATTCGAACAAGCGCCAGGGGTGATACACCGGCGTGTCGAAGAACTCAAACCACGGCGTGCCCAGGCGCAGCTGATAACCCAGAGCCGCGGCCGTCCATTGCGTGGCACCCCATACGCCGGTGACGACGATGCCGAACACCGTCAGCACCTGACCGAACAGCACACTGCTTCCCTGCATCCTGCCCTCCGATTTTTTCTGTAAGCCGTGCGGCACGAAGGCGTGCCGCAGGGGTCAGGATCGGTGTCGGTTCAGTGCCGGTCAAAGACCGTTATCGGGACAAAGGTCGAGCAAAAAGCAAGACTTATTGCAGGGGCGCAGACGAAGAAAACGCCGCAAGCGGAGTCGCATTGCGGCGTATTGGAAAGAAACTGAAAAGGCGCGTGGCGGCTCGCCAACGATCAGAACTTGGGCGATTCTTTGGGCGGCGTATAGGGCACCTTGCCATCGCCCATGAAGCGGCGGCGCGTTGCCTCGGCCACGGCGTTGCACCGCGTGTCGCCGAGCTTGGCGCGGTCGGCCTTGCACTGCTCACGCAATTCCTTGAGTCGCTCTGGATTGGTCATCAGCGAATCGACCGTGTCGGTGGGCGCCGGTGGGCTGCATGCGGCCAGCGCCAAAGATATCAACAGCAAGAAGAGCGTCTTCATTTCATGTCCTCCTTTGAACGTCCAGAAGCAGAAGATGATCCTTCTGAACCGGCGGGATTGATCCGTTCAATGAACCTGCGCAGTTGCTCCGGCGGCTTGGTGTCGCGGCGCAGAAGGTAGGTCGTCAGCATCGGTGCTTGGCCCGCCAAAGGCCGGGTCACGATGTCGGGGTGATGGCATGCCGACACGTGCGCCTCGGTAGCGAATCCGAGACCGTAGCCAGCCGCAACCAGCGTGAGCATCAATTCGTGACTCACGACCTGCTCCGCAATGAGAGGCTCGCGATCCACGGTACGAAGCATCTTCGTGAGCTGCCGGCTACAGCCTTCGCAGGCATCGGGATCGCACAGCACAAGCGGATAGCGTAGAACTTCCTCCAGCGGTATGCGCTTATGCGCCAGCAGCGGGTGTCTGGCCGGGACAGTGACCACCATGGGGTCATTCCAAGCGGGCACAGCGATGAGACCATCGTCCACGTCGGCGCACTGCGCGAAGCCAGCGTCGTACAAGTCACCGGACAAGCCCTTGACCTGCTGGGCGAAGGGCACCTCGTACAGGCGGATGTCCACATCCGGTTCTTGCTCTCGGCACAAGGCTAGCAAGGCCGTCAAGCGGCCCTGCGAAATGCTGTCGGACAGGGCGATGCGCAACTGACCGTGATACCCAGCCGCGATAGCCTTCACGCTGTCTCGCGCTTGGCTGAGGGCGACAAACACGCGAGGGACGTGTTCAAGGAAGATGTGTCCGGCATGCGTCAGCCTGGTGCTG
The DNA here is from genome assembly GCA_965279475.1 of Pseudorhodoferax sp. GTDB lineage: Bacteria > Pseudomonadota > Gammaproteobacteria > Burkholderiales > Burkholderiaceae_C > Pseudorhodoferax. The sequence goes on along the minus strand of CBDIIA010000003.1, from coordinate 2,041,264 downwards.
CGGGTTGTTCGCTCGAATAGACGAACACCCAAATCTTCTTCCAGTTCTTTAATGGCACGCGACAGCGGCGACTGCTCGATGTGCAGTTTCTCGGCTGCACGGGCGAAGTGCATTTCCTCCGCAAGCGCAATGAAGCACCGCAAGTGCCGAAGTTCCACTCTAGTCAACTCCTATGAGTTGGATTTGGGAGGGGAACATGGATGAAACCCCAGACAAAAAAAGAGGCGCTTGCTGGGTTGAGCGCCGCAGGCGCAAGTCGATGGCGCCCGGCTGCCCCGTGAGTAAGAAGAGCCCCCACTCGGACAGTGTGGACCGTCGTTGTGCCATCGCCGGGCGGGGGCTGGCTATCCTGGCGCTGTGGGCGGAAATCTCCAAATCGCTGGTGGATGCCGCTGTAGGAGGGCAATCCTGCGGCCTGAGGACAAAGTACGCTCGATGCGCGCGCGACGACCGAACTGCGCGATGCCGGCGCCATCGACTTACGTGCGCACCATGTGGACCAGTATGTCCCAATGGGCTCAGGCGCCACAGCGAATTGTCCCGGAACGGACAGTTGAGGGCTCTTCAATGTCGTCATAGTGCGGCTGTCTAATCCTAGCGCGCTTGGCAAATCTGCCTCAATCGCGCGAGGGCCTCTGCCCAGGCCACATTGGACGATTTCACCGTCTGAAGCAGTGCTTCGGAGTAATTTAGTGGAACGCTCTCTGCGACGTAACCGTCACCACCGAGGAATACATAGCAGTGAGTAGGGTGGGAAACGAACGCCTGAGTTGAGGCAGTCAGCTCAGGTGAGGACTCCATGGTTGCCTTTTGATCCTTAGCAAACACTGCAGAAGAAACGCACAGAATTGACAGCGTGAGGAGAGAACAAATTTTTTCTGTGTACATCAGAAGATCCTGTGCTGCGAGCGAATGATTAAGTCGTGATCCGTCAGGCTGCTCCAACATACCTTGGGAGTTCTTGTGTGCGGGGTTGCTCCAGCCAACCAATCCGCCACGAGCGTGTAACTATCAGCGCCACCCACCTCACCCGTGCGGCAACCCATAAACCTGTAAATGGCAATTCGCGGTTCGCGTCATGGTCATGTCAAGGCCGAGTTGCTGGCCCCTTCGCAGCATGTCGCCGACGATGTCGTAAGTTTCAAGGCGTGCCTGCCCCTGGCCAATGTCGCGCATCATCGATGCCGCCCATGCAGCTGATCTGTCAAACAAGCGCTGTTTGATTGCGTCGACAGCCGGTGCAGGCAATGGATAGCCGCTGTGCTGCGCGACCGATAGGCATTCGGCCATTGCCCGCTCCATGAGCGTGAAGCCATCGTCCGTCGCAAGGATGTCGCGTACGGTTCCACGCATCAAACATGTCATCAGCGACGCGGCCGAAATCATCACCCACTTGTTCCAGAGCGCTTGCACAATATCTGCGGATCGTTCACGCACACCAGGCGTCTTCGAAATAGCTTTCACCAGCCGGTCGGCGATCACAACTTGGGAGTCATCGCGCGCACCGATGAGCAAACGGTCATTCTTGCCATAGTGGACGATGGTGCCGCTGTGCTCCAGCATCGTTGCGATGTACGCGACACCACCCAACACGCGGTGTCTGCCAAGCTGTGAGTCGAGACGGTCGTACGCGGAAAGGCCATTGAGGAGTGGCAGGATTAGGGTGTGAGGCCCGATGCCTGCTCCCAGACTCGCAAGAGCGGCATCGAGATCGTAGGCCTTGCAGGCCAGAAGAACCAAATCGTAATCCGGCTTCAAGTCCTGGCTTGATATCGTACTGACGGTCGCGTTGAAATCGCCCAGTTCACTCTTTACCACGAGACCCTGAGTACGCAGGGCTTCGGCACGTTTCTCTCTCACGAGAAATGTCACGTCCGCACCGGCTTCTATCAAACGTGCACCATAGTAACCGCCGATAGCGCCGGCACCGAGAATGAGTATTTTCATGATATTTCCACGCTAGCTGCAGGCTTCGCCTGCTCCAAAATGGTTGATTTTTTGCCAACTACCATCCGGCATCTGGCGCGATATTTCTAAACCGTTCACTTGCATTTCAATCGTGGATGCAGACTCATCCGTCTGCTGAAATGGCGGCTGCCGGGCGTTTACCGGACACAACCATCTTTGGGGCCGTTGTCGGTCCCGTCCGGAACCAGGTCCCGGACCAAATGGCTGTCGAGATGATTGCGCCGTACAGCACCATGGCACACGCCGCGACTGCGAAGAAACCTTCTAATGAATCCGTGAGCTGCAAGGCGAGCCAACCTCCGCCCACGCTAAGCGCGAGCCTGAGAAGCCCCGCAAGTAGAGGCCACTTCAAACGTCTTGCTCCCTGCGAAGCGAAATACAGAGCCCAGCCCATTCCGAAGAATCCATAGAACGGACCAACGATGCGCAAATATGCTGCGCCGACGCTCAGCACGTCAGGATCGTCACTGAATAGCCCCAGCCAGAGTTGCGGCCAGATCGCGACAGCGAGGCCAATCGTTTCAGCAAGTACGAATGCCAGCGCGCCACCTACCATGGCGATCCGCAACGCGCGTTGGGGTTGCTGCGCACCAATGTTCGAACTCACCATCGCCACCAGCGGTGCGCCAATGCCAAAAGCCAGCGGCGCGATGAGGTACTCAAGCCGCGATCCGACTCCGTAGCCAGCTACTGCAGCGGTTCCTGCATGCGAGCCGACCACTGCAATGGATAGCGCGATCATGACGTTCGTTTGCAAGGAGTTGATCGTGGCAAGCCCACCCACCGATAAGATTCGGCAGAACAGGGAATAGCGAAGCTTGCAGAACCGAAGCCTCGCGGGGTTGCGTCCGCTCGCGCAATACCAGCCGAGAATCAGCGACCCAGCCCCGTAGTAAGCCAGCATCGCAATGCCTGCACCCACGATGCCAAGGCGGGGAATCGGACCATAGCCAAAGATCAGGGCCGCCGACAGGGGGATCAGCAGAGCGGCTCCGCCGCATATCACGAGGCCCGGAACGAGCATATTCCCTGTCCCACGGATCGCACTCGCAAATGCGTTCATGATCCACATGAGCACGATGCCGCCAAACACAATGTTGGAATAGGTCAACGCAACAACCAACGATTGGCCATGGCCTCCCAACAGGGGATAGAGCCATGGAGCAGCGATCAGTATCGCGATTGAAAAAAGCGCACCGAGAGCGATATTCAGCACCAGTGCATGCAGCACATAGTCGTCGGCCTCGGCGCGTTTTCCTTGGCCCAGCGAGCGCGCGATGGCTGAGGAAATGCCGCCTCCCATCGCGCCCTGGGACATGTTTTGCATAAGCATGAGTAGCGGAACCACCAACGCCATGCCAGCCAATGACTCGGTTCCCAGCCTCGCGATGAACCCCGTTTCGACGATTCCCGTGCTCGACTGAGCAAGCATCATCAAGATATTGGGCCATGCCAGACCAAACACGTTCGGAACAATCGGGCCATCGAGCATCGCTCGAAACCTTGGATTGGATGGCTCCACCGCCGCGGCAGAGCGCGCGCTTTGTTGCAGGGGTCGATGCTCGTAACTATGACCTTGACGCTGCATTTTTATGCATCCTTCGCCGAACTACTTGAGTATGCACGTAATTTACGGGCATATGCACGTACCTGTCAAGACGCGAATTCAGCGATACACTGCCGAGTGTTGAATGACTGTTGGGATGCGGGATGATGGACAAAACTGCAACTTCCAAGGCATTGGAAGCGCCAGTGCCCGTTTGCAACGGAGCGGCATTGCGCAAGGCAACGCGCAGATTGTCGGCGCTCTATGACGACATACTTGCACCGAGCGGGTTACGCTTGTCGCAGCATTCGGTGCTTGTACATATCAAGCGTGCTGGCATGCCCACGATGACGGACCTCGCCCGCGACCTGGTGCTGGATCGCTCGGCCCTCTCGCACAACCTGAAGCCACTCGAGCGCGACGGTTTTGTGGCACTTTTCAAAGACAAAATCGATAAGCGCAGCACGCGAGTGAGCTTGACTGCCTCAGGCCAACGCAAGCTCGCCGAATCCAAGGCCTTATGGGTCATCGCTCAGAAGCGCTTTGAGGGCGCATTCGGTGCGGAGAAGGCTAGCGCGATGCGAGATCTGCTGTTCGAAGTTTGCTCCGATGAATTCAATGAGAAGTTCTTGAGCCTACCGGACAGATGACAAGAGCTCAGCCTGCTCTTTCAGGATTCGGGCATCCTTGGAGGCCATGGGCTTAGCTAAACGAAAGTCCGGACTGTCGCCCGATCTCCCATGACACGGCGCCGCCACGCACAGTTGCGGCAAGCTGCTGCCCCAGCCGCTGCTCAATCACCGGTTTCCACGGCACCAGACTGAAGCCTTTGCCGTCATCGAGTATCGCGTAGCGCCCGCTGGCCAGCGTAACGTTACGCCGGTAGTTGCCGGCCGTGCGCTGCCCATCCACCGTCGGGCGGTGCTCCAAACCAGTTTCTGCAGCAATCTCCTTGGCGGCCTGCGCCAGTTCCCGGTTGCGCAGTGTGCCCAGCAGGTTCCGAGCGAGGACCACGCGCTGCCCGCGCCGCTCGGCCAGCCCCTGTTCGGCCAGGAAGTCGGCGCGCTGCTGCAGAGAGTTCTTGACTTCGCGGCCAAAGCCCAGGTCACCCAGGCCCGAGCCACCGCTGATCAATTGCTGGTCGAGCCAGGTTGCACCGATCACGCGGGCCTGCCGCTCGATAGGCAGGTACGATTTCAGCTCCACGGCCGCGCCACCCAGGCGCTGCGCGTCGTAGTGGCGGCCCTGCTCGGGCAGGTTGTCCGGCACCTTCCACAGCCCTTCGGTCACGCGCTCCACGATGCCGGCGCGGCGCAGCGCTTCGAGCCGGCGGACATGGGCCGCGACGACTTCCTGCGGATCAAGGCCCGGCACGGCCTGACCCTGTGCGATGGCCAGGTGATGGTCGGTGCGGTACAGGCCATCGCTCGCCAGCGCAGCGATGTTCCTGTCGACCGTGTGCACATCGGCCGATCCCTTCACTTTCACCACGGCCCCGATAGGGTAGTTCGCCAGCTCGTCGCGGGCGTTGAGCGCGACGTAGTGCGCCTTGCCGTCAACGCCGTCGATGACCAGATAGCCCCGGTCGCGCAGCTCGTCGGCCAGCCCCTTTGCGGCCACGCGGCCGAGGATGGTTCGGCCACTTCCATCCGCATCCTTGTCCGGCTCGAACACCGCCAGTTCGCGCGGCTCGCCGCGCATGGCCCGCTGCATGGTGCGAATGATGTCGCCACGCTCGCCCAGGGCACGCAAGGTTTTTTCCGCATCGGCATGGACGGCCCAGATGCCCGGCTGCATTTCGTTGGCCAAGCCCAGGCGCTGCAAGCGTTGCAGGCGGCCGACCAGCAACAAGCGCTGGCGTTGCAACTGCGGTTCGTTGAAGCGTTCGATCTGCACTCGGCCATCGTCGCCGGCCTCGCGTTTCAGCGTGCGATCCAGGCTCGTCCATCGCTCCTGATCCACCTCACGCTGCATGCCGCGCTGAATCTCCAACTCCGTTCTTGGCCCCAGCCATTCGGTCGCCAGCTCCGAGGCCCGGTCGCGCATGCCCTGGCCGATGTAGTCGCGCGAAATGATGAGGTCTCTGCCGGTGTCATCCTTGCCGCGCAGGACGACATGGGTGTGCGGGTTGTCGGTGTTCCAGTGATCGACCGCTACCCAGTCCAGCCGCGTGCCCAGATCGGCTTCCATGCGCGTCATCAGGTGGCGGGTGTAGGTGCGGAGGTCGTCGAGTTGTTCGGCATCTTCAGGCGAGACGATGAAGCGGAAATGGTGTCGGTCCTCGCGGCCCCGTTCCTCGAAAGCGGCCAGGTCGGCATGGTCGGTTGTTGGACCATAGGCTTTGCCCGGTTCGCCCTCACGTCCGACGCCTTCGCGCTCGATATAGCGCAGGTGCGTGACTGTCGAGCGCGTTCCCGCCTTGGCGAGATTGACCAGCCGGGTCTTGATGGTCACACGTCGGGCGTTGGGCGCTCGTGCGTGATCCGCAAAGCGCGCCGCGACATGGCCGCGGCCCAGCCGCGCACCGGGCCGGTTGCCGGTCTTGGCGAGTTTGGCGCCGGCTTTGCTCGTCTGGCGCAGCACCTGGTTGATGAAGGCATCGCCGCGTTGTTTCGGCGTGCCGGGACGGATGAGGAAACGGTCGCAGTCGCTGTGGCTCATGTGGCGTCTCCATCCAAGGCCGTCGCAACACAGCGTGCGAAGCACGCGCTTTCCTCAATGTCGACAAGGCATTGGCTATCCACGCGGCACGGTGCCGCGATCAGGCGCGTGCCGCGCCACCCCCACGTGCAGACTGGCTTTGAGGGCAACGAAGTGTCGCGACCTTTTATCTTGCCCTGCATCTTTCCCCGGCCTGACGGCACGGGGATGCGATGCCCCGGCGGCGCTGTGCAGGGCGCAGCCGACTGGCCGGCGAGCACGGTCCATGCGAGGGGCATGACGCGCTCGGGGCAAGCCATCTGCATGTGGGCGCGCACGAGAATGTGCGCGAGAACATGCAGGAAACCAGTCAGGCTATGTAGCGCGGTATGCAGTGCGAGACGTTGTGCGAATGCACGAAGTCTGCACGCGTGATGACGCATTGGATGCATCGAGAACGACACGCCGGATAGCACGTCATCAACGGCCAACGGCGCGAGAGAAGTACAGCGGTCATCTCGCGCGCGAGGCCAGCTGGATCGTCGTTGTGGACGGTCGGTCTGCACAAGGGATGCGTGTGTCATCACGGCTTCTCCAAGTGGATCGCCCGCGCTATACCGATCACGTCGGACGCAGCAATCGGCCCGAAATACCGGCTGTCGAACGACGCAGGATTGGTCGTGCTCAAGAGGAACAGTTCCCCCTCAGTTAGGACGCGACACTGCGACCAAGCCGTCAGCGGACGGCCCAGCCGATCAGCGCGCAGTATGGCGGCCACCGGCGCGCCGTCGATGCGCACGACACCATCCACGATGCAAACACGTTGAGGTGCCATCGCACCGACACGTTTGAGCAGCGGGATGTGCGACGGCAGGTAGCCACGTTGCGAAGCCAGCGCGGCAACTTCTGCCGGCAACCGGGCCAGCACGATGCTGCCGACGGACAACGGCCGTTGCTGTGAGGCGGTGGGCGAATGGATCGGCTCGATGCGATACCAGCCGACCGGCACGCTGTCCGTCGGGTTGTAGACCACGTGCGCCACAGGCTGCACGAATGACGCCCAGACTAGCGCAGCAAGGCCGCAGGCGGACAGCGTGGCCAGCAAGATGCGACCACGCCGCGGTGAGCGAGGGCGCTGCGTGATTCCAGGCGTGGTATTCGACGTATGGGAGGCCTTCATTGCAGCGCCTTCCCGGCCAGCCAGGCTGCATGCCGCTCGGCTGTGTATTCCGGCAGCGGCAGGCGCGCCGCCAGACGGTTGCCCAACGTGCCCAAGTACGCGGGCGACACGTCGATGGGAGCGATGCCCAGCGCCTCGATGGCGTCGATCAGCGACAAAACGGATTGCACCTTCCGCTCGCCCTCAGCGTGCAGCAGGATACGCGCGCCGGGCCGCACACCGGGAATGCGCTGCACGGCATCCAACGGCGTGCACGCCTGCATCACCACGAGCTGCCAACGTGTCGTGCCGTAGTCGTTGGACTCCCAGCGGATGCGGCAGAACACGGACGACGGCAGGAAGACCGCGCTGCGCCGCCAGCGGTCGAGCTGGAGGATGCGCACCGGGTCGCCGAAGCGCAGATAGACGTTGATGCGCTTGTCGACGAAGGCCAGTGCCACACGCGTCAACGGCACACCGCCGAACTGGCCTGCGGGTGTGTGCGGTGCTAGCAACGGCGCTGTCGTATCGGCGCTTGCTGGCGCCGGATTGTTTGCAGTCACGGTGTCTTCTCCGGGAATTCGCGTTCGAGCAAGGCGCGCAGCAACTCGGCCACCGTCGTGTTTTGCGTGAACGCAGAAACCTTGATGCGCGCGCGCAGCGCGGGGGTCACGTCGAGGGTCAGGCGCGCGGTGTACAGATCGCCCTTGGTGAGGTCAGCGCCATCGCCTTGGCGAATCCAAGCCTCTGCTTGCGGATTCGCTGGCGGCCGCGCACCGATGGGGATGCGCGAGGGCCGCTTGCTTGGCGCGCCGCTCATGGCGACCACCGCAGCATTTCGTCGACCAGCGCGGTGATCTCGCGCGCAGCCGCCCCGTCAGACGCCAGTTCTCGCGCCAGCCGCCCCGCGGCCACGCTGTCGGCAAAGACGATGCGCTGGCGCACCTCGGCGCGCAGTGCCGGAAGCGGCTGATCGGCAAGCGAGTTGCGCGCTTCACGTCCGATCACGGTCGTGCTGATGCGCCGGTTGATGACAAAGGCTGCGCGCAGCGCCGGCCGGAACACCTGGGCCTCCCGGATCAGTGCAACCATCTCGGCGCTGGCCCAGAGGTCGTAAGGGCTGGGCTGCACCGGGATCAGCACGCAATCGGCGGCGAGCAGCGCGGAGCGCGCGAGCGCTGCGATGCGCGGCGGTCCATCGATCACGACGTGATCGGCCCGCCTGGCGAGTTCTGGGGCTTCCTGGTGGAGGGTTTCCCTTGCCAAGCCGACGGCGCTGAACAGTCGCGCCAGTCCTTGCTGGCTGCGCCGCTGTGTCCAGTCCAAGGATGACCCCTGCGGGTCGGCGTCCAGCAGGATGACCGACTGCCCACGCATCGCCAGTTCACCAGCGATATGCGTGGCGAGCGTGGTCTTGCCGACGCCGCCTTTCTGGTTGAGCAGGGCGACGATCATGGCGTGGCTCTCCATGCTGGAGAGCTGTCTGCGGATCGACCTGGTGATTGGGCCGATTCCCGGCTGCGGTTCTGCGGCTGTTCTCGACTCTCAGCAGTTGTCCACCGAGCCGGCGCGCTCCTACTAAAAGTTAGATCTCTGTAGTTAGGCAAGTTAAGGAGGGCCGAAACCCGCGCCAGCATTGGCTCTCCGGCCGATCCGTACTCCTGATAGCACGAGGGTCGTACTCCCGATGGCACGATACCCATTGCGCCTGATAGCACGAGCCCGTCCACCGGCCACTCACCGGTTGTCCACAAAATCACCGTCCGCCGACCTGGAACGTGTTCGCAGTGGATAACCTTGGCCGGAACACCAGAACCTCCGGCTCCTCCGGCAGGCGTTCGATGGTCAGGGTGTAGCCCGGCAAGGACTGGCGTGCCACTAACGCGCGCAGGTCGTAGGCGAAGTCCGAAAACCGTGCCGAGCTGCCTGACTTGCGGTGCAGGTGCCGGAAGTCGAACTGCCAGCCGGCCTCCTGCTTGCCGCCGTGCTTGCGCACCAGACGGTATAGCCAGCGCTCGATGCCGCCGGTGAGCTTGAAGTACGCCGGATCGATGGTCAGCACCAGCGCCTCGTCCAGCACGCCGGCATAGAACCAGTCCGGCAGGATGAGTTCGAGGCCCAATGGCACGCCCCTGGCGTCGGCCCGTTCCTTCCACTCGTTGATCCAGGAGAAGCGGTGCAGACGCCTTCCGGTAGTCTCTCGGATCGAGGTGGCGATGGTGGTCGACTGCAGGCGATCCAGTGCGGCCTTGAGGCGCTGGTAGTCGCGCAGCGACGTGCCGCGGCCGATGAAGCGCAGGATCTCGTACGGCGTGGCCTGCATCCAGCGCGACGGGCGGATTCCCGCGTCGCGCGCCTCCACGATCTGGCTCGCAGCCCAGATCAAGATGTCGGCATCCCAGATAGTGGCGATGCCATGCTCCTGGGTTCCCTCCACGCGCACGGTCACACCACCAGAGCGGAAGTCGATCGGCGCCACGCGCCGCGACTTCGCCAGCGAGAAGAACGGATAGGCCATCAGGTCCTGCGCATCGCGCGGCGCCATGTCGCCCGGCAACGCGCGGAACAGGTCGAGCTGTTCGTGCTGTAGCCGTGGGCTGGACGACGCGAGGATCACCAGTGCACCAAGGATCAGCGACCTTCACGATGATCACCCGCATGGTGCTCGGCGTACTCGGGGTCGGAGGTGGCCTCGAAGCTACGGGCGTCTGCCCAGGCTTCGAGGTCGGCAATGGAGTACATGACGCGCCGACCGAACTTTCGGAAGCGCGGGCCACCGCCGATGACGCGCTGTTTCTCCAGCGTGCGCGGCGACAAGCGCAGGAATTCGGCGGCCTCGTCGTTGGTGAGGTAGCGCGCGGGCGGCACAGTCGCAGCCGCGGGGGCAGCAGCGGGCCGCAAGGGAGCGGGTCTCATGGTGTGAACCTCCATCTGTCTGGGTCGCCGGCCACAACAGCGCGACCGGATGGAGGCAGTCTCAAGAAAGCGAGGCGTCCTGCTCAGGGACCTTCTGCGTGACGCACAGAACGTCCCTGTTCGGGTGCCGGAAGCTGTGCCAGGCGGCGGTACCCGCCGCGCATCAGGTTCAGGCCGCGCCGGACCAGGCGGCGAACGCGGGCGCGCAGGTCGCCGTCGGCGTGCCAACCGGTGGTCACGGCCTCGGCGCCGAACAGCACGTCGGCCACCGTGCGCAACGACGCGCCCACCAGGGTGCCGTCGAGCGCCTGCAGCGTGTGCAGTTCGAGCATGGAAGATGCGGATGGACGAGGCTTGGTCACCGCCGACGTGGTGTCCTGGGTCGCCTGCAGTTTGTCTAACTCGCCCACCAGTGCTCGGTAGCGCGGGCAGGGCGTGTTGCAGGCCCGGATGGCGTAGACGTGGGCCATGCCGTCCTCCAGCGTCGGCGCAAGCGCCAGGTGTACACAGCAGCCCGGCAAACGAGCCCTCAAAATGAGGCGTCGTCCATCGTGGGTCAATTGCTTCCTGCCGGGGATACGCCAGAACTCGAAGGGCGACGCATTCGGTGGTGGATCAGCATCGGGATAGAGGTGAACCACGGTGTCGTGGTCAGGGAACCAGGCCGGGTGCGCGTCCCGCGCATCCAGCTCGGGGTTTTCCAGCAGGCGCAGACCCCAGCGCTGCGCCGTTTCTTGATCGAGGCGACGGCGTAGCCAGTCGCGCCGGTAGTCCGGGTCGCGCCGCAGGTACTCCCAGGCCAGCGCGGGGCCGTCCAGATGCAGAGCGTAGAGATACGCGGCACTTGGATGCCAGTGATCGGAACTCGCTTCGGCCATGGCGCAACCTCCTGTCGGACTGCAGGGGCGTCGCCACGGACATCGGCACACGGAAGCTATGGAGCTATGGCGTTCGCAAGAGCGTCATGTCGTTACTCGAGACTTGGTGGTGTCAAGTCCGATGGGCTTCGAAGCGTTGCCGGGATCGTCCGAATGCGACGGCAGCGCAACCAATACTGGTGCACCGCATCGAGGACGGTGCCGCAAAGCGCGTCGGACATCGTGACTGTTTGGGTGGGTATTGCACCACTCTGGTGCTGAATGCAGATGGATGCGCGGAGGGTCTTAACCTAGACCAAAAAAGACAGAGTGTGCCGAGACCACCGCAACTGGATGACCCGCCAAAGCGAGCCATCAGGTTCGATCAGTCGATGAACGAACCGTTGATGCGGGCCAGCCGCGCGTACTCTGACAACGTGCGCTTCGCCGTGAAATACCGATCGCGCGCGATGGGCTGCTTCAGCGGCCCGACGATGGACGTCAGGTCCGAGATTCGCACCGTGCCCAGCTCCGGCATTCCGATCCCGATGTCGCACAAACCGAATGCCGTGTCACCGTCGGCGGGGTCAAGCTCTGTGAGCAGCCAGGTCGCGTGGGCGTCCGGCGTGAACAGTTTGACGACTGGCAGTGGGTCATGGTCGCCGCCTCCGGCTGCGATCTGGCCATTGGCCAGCAATTGGGCGCGCTGTTCGTCGGTGATGAGAGCTTGGTTCATGGTCGCTTCCTAGAAGAGTTCGCTCCACGGCGGAGCGAGGCGACGGGGGTGCACGCGTAGAGGGCGGCCGTCATACCCCAACACGGTCCGGTGCGGGCCCGGGTTGACGGCGAGCGGCGTGCGCCAAGCTCGCGTACTTGTTCGCTGTGGGGCGAACTTGCTAGCGGCCAAGTGGGCTGCGAACCCGACGATGCACGGATGCGCTTGTACGCCGAAGCACTGAACCGACGATCCGGCATCGTGCCTTTGGAGATAAGCATCGACATGCAAACTCTTAAATCCGTATAGGCAAGAATCCGCGGAACCGGAAGTACGGAACATATCGAAGGCACGGATGTGTTTCTCCGGATTTGAGGGAATCCGCGTAAGCGGATTGCAGCAGAGCCGTGGATGAACAAATGCGTAAGCAGCTCGAACGCGGTCGCCAATTGAACACTATAGATTGTAGCTCTATAGAGCGCAATCAAGTCTCATGGTCGTCAACCCAAGAACGACCGGATGACACTGAAGAATTCATTTCCTGCGGCACTCAAGACTGTCCGAAAAGCCCGTGGCCTGAGCCAAGAAGCTTTCTCGGACGTGTCCAGCCGCACGTACTTGAGTTCTCTCGAACGTGGTTTGAAGAGTCCGACGTTGAGCAAGATCACCGAGTTGTGCGAAGTGATGGATGTCCACCCACTCACGCTGTTGACGCTGGCCTATGCCGGCGACGCCGAGGCAGCAGGGCAGCTACAGGCGCGCGTGCAGCGCGAGTTGTCCGAGATTGAGGCCTCGTCCGGGAAAGAGGAGTAGGTCGAAAAGGAATTGCAACGATGCAGGAGGGCACATGCCGTACTACGCTGGTTTGAAACAGATCAAGGACGCGAAGACTCGCCGACGGACCGTCGATGGCCTGAAGCGTTTGCGTCCGGAGCTGGCTGTGGCCATTCCCGCGCGAACCGCGACCGACACGCTTCTGCTCGCGACCTGGAACATCCGCGAGTTCGATTCGGGCAAGTACGGCTATCGCGACGACGAGCCGTATTACTACATCGCCGAAATTCTGAGCCACTTCGATCTCATCGCGATCCAAGAGGTGCGCGACGGTTTGTATCCGCTGCAGCGCTTGCAGCGGCTGCTGGGCAGTTGGTGGGACTTCCTCGTGACCGATGTGACGCTGGGCACATCGGGGAATTCGGAGCGAATGGCCTATCTGTATGACCGCCGCAAAGTGAGCTTCACGGGCTTGGCTGCGGAACTGGTCCTCCCGAAAGACCAGGGAGCGAAGGAAGAGCCAGTGCAGATGGCACGCTCACCCTACGTCGCCGGATTTCGTGCCGGCTGGGCCTACTTGACGTTGGCCACGGTCCACATTTACTACGGCAAGGGCATCGCCGTGGACCCTCGACGGCTCGCCGAAATCACCGCGTTCGCCAAGACGATCGCGAAGAACGCTGGCAAGCTGTCGGGTGCACCGCAGTACGAGCCCGGAGGTGACCCGGTGCCCGACAACCTGATCATGTTGGGTGACTTCAACATCTTCAATCGCAAGGACGTGACGATGGAGGCCATCACCAAGGCCGGCTTCGTGGTTCCCGAAACGCTGCAGGCCGTGCCGGGCTCCAACGTCGACAAGAACAAGCACTATGACCAGATCGCTTTCTACAAGAAGCTGGCGAGGTTGAAGCCAACCGGCAAGGCCGGGGTGTTCGACTTCTACGAGCATGTCTACCGCCTGGAAGATGAAGCCGAGTACGCCAAGGCGCGTGCCGAGAAGCCTGGCCGCACTTTCAAAGATTGGCGTACCTACCGCATGAGCGATCACTTGCCGATGTGGATCGAGCTGGGCATCGACGACGGCGATGCCTATCTGGAGTCGCTGACCTGAAGGCTTCAGTGGCTCTCGGGACCGGCAAACCCTGAACGCCGCGTTGGTCTCCCAGGTCGTAACCATCAGGTGACCATAGGGCGCGCGGGTCAGCCCTACCGGGCTGGACAGTCCGTCTGCCGCGATGCTTCGGCGCCCAAGGGTGTCGATTCTGCTGACTGTGCTGCCGCCATAGTCCACCACATATATCGCGTCATCCGCCGTACGCACGACGCCCGGACCGGGGCTGCGCAGGTCGGTGTTCACCGTACGGGCTTGCCGACCCGTGCGCTGTGCGACCTCGGTAATGAGCAAGCGCAGCGCGCAGGCGTCAGCGATGAAAGCCCGAATGGGGCGAGACGCCATCGGCGGCTCGATGCGCAGCACGCCAGCGCGCCCCGGCATAGCCGGGAGACGCACGGAAGCAACCCACACATCTACGATGACTACATGGAACGCAAATCCCCGACTCATGACGATCCGATGGAACGCATGCTTCAGCGCTCCGACGAACTGCACGGGAAGTTGCTGGCTCTGCTCGACGATGCGGAGTTCGATGGGTCGCCCCGCAGTAAAGCCGCCTTCGGCATGTGCTTCGTCGCCCTGGAGCACGGAACTGCGCTGAGAGCGTTGATGGCGCTCGGGCTTCCCACATCGGCCGTCAGCCTGATGCGCCTGCAGTTCGAGGCGCTGACACGCGCCATGTGGTTGATCTATGCCGCGAGCGACCACGCGATCGCCAAGCTGCTGGCCCCGCTCACGCTCGAGACCGAACAGGCAGCCAAGAACCTGCCCAGCGCCAGCGAGATGATCGACCAACTCGGTAAACGGGTCGGGCAGGGCGTGCCGGCCGCCGCGCACCAGATGCTGGTGCAGTTCAAGGATGTGTCCTGGCATGCCATGAACTCGTTCGTGCACGGCGGCATTCATCCACTGCGCCGCAGCGCGGAGGGATTCCCGGTCCACCTGGCGCAGCAGGTGCTGCGCAACTCCAACGGCTTGACGACGATGACCGGCATGGCACTCGCGATCCTGAGCGGCGACGAAGGCATCGCCAAGCCGATGAGCAAGATCCAACCCGAGTTCGCCGACTGCCTGCCGGACCTGCTGACTCACGCGCCGACGGCGCCGTGATGATGAGAAAAATGCGCCCCGCCGAGGCAGGGCGCCGGGGCGACGCTCAGTCGCCCTTGTTGCGCGACCAGATCAGGTTGTGCGTGCCGTCCTCGCCTTCGATCAGGCGGGCGTAGACCGTGGCCGGGAACGAAGGATCATCCAGACTCACGGACACGTACGGCCGATCGGCCTGGCTGACCTTCTTCCACGCCGCGCCGACCTCCAGTCCGTTCGAGGCCTGAATGCGGAAGTCGGGGGCGTTGTCGCTGGTCTTGTCGTTCGGGATGAACTTGACCTTGACGTTGAGCGTCAGGGTACGCAGCGTGCCGGTGAAGCCGTCTTTGTCTGCGGTGAAGGTGCCGATGTTGGCCATGATGAAGTTTCCTTTCGGGGTTGCAAGTTCGCGCCCATCGCGTCCTTGTCGGTGATCCGTCCGGCGGGGGACGGGCGGGCTGCACCGCTTGCGGCCGCAACACCGTGGAGGGCCGGGAGGCGCAAAGAATTTGCTGCGCGAGGAAGGCAACGAACGAAGTGAAGGGGCCGGGGAAATTGTTTGCGCCGGACGGTTGCAGCCATGAACCCGAGGCGCAGCCGCGCCTCCGCCAGGATTCACGACAAACCAAGGACGCAAGGGGCGAACTGGCCCGAAAGGAGCGATGGCCAACTCGGCATCCCCGCAGCAGCGCAGCGCCGGCACGCGCTCTGACGCGGGCAAGGTCTGGCTCGCAACCATGGGCGACAGCCACCGTGCATCGGGCCGTGAACGGATGGAGGCGTGGCGCGGAATCTTCATGGCAAGGCCGTGCGGCGTGTCGGCAATTCGTCCTTCGTGACGGCTCAGACGTGATCAGCCACCAGCGTCGTGGACGGCACGCATTCGCACAACCAGCCGCAGCAAGGTGCAGCGCACTCCGGCACCTTGCCGCTCGGCGGGGTCTCGACCGGCGAAGTTGCGTCGCTCATGCAGGCCCGAAGGGCCGTCGCCATTGCACAAGCGCGCCGCAGCCTACGAAGGCTGAGGCGCGCTTGGTTTCTGAGGTTTTCTGTTGGGCTTTCAGACCGGGCGCGGCAAACCTGCCGCGCCCGATTTTAGAAATGCACCCCGGCGCGTTCCTGCGCCGAGGCCATTCGTCTCGGTTACCTCATGCAGCCAGTGCCTCGGCCACTTCGTCCGCCTCGGTGGCAACAGCCGCCGAGGTTTCTTCGCTCGTTCGATCCAGCGCTGCACCGGCGCTGCCCTCGTCCTTGAACATCGCAGGCATCCAGCCCGCCCCCTCGGCCAGCCGCTCGGCTTCGCTGGCAATGTCGGCCTTCTTGAGCTTCGCCAGCCGGTTGACTTGTTCCGGCGCGAACTGCGCGACGGCGTCCAGAATCGCCGCCTTGGAGACGTGCGAGAAATAACCTTCGGCGGTCGGCTTCCACCATGCCGCCATGTCCAACCGTACCGCCTCCGCCAGCACCTTGCCCGGCGCATCGTGTTCGCGCGACGACACCACGTCCACCGACGAAGCCACGCAGAGCGCCAGCAGCCGCACCAGTTCATCCTGCGGCATCGTTAGCAGCACCGCGAACAGTTCGGCATCATCCTCGGGCAGTTTCTCGACCCATGCCGTTTGCAGTCCCTGCAACGCGACGGCGGCGGGCGACTGCGGGTAGTCCGGTGCGTAGCCTTCCAATCCGTCCTGCGGACGAACGCTGACACCGATGGGTAGTGCCACCGCATAGCCGCCCTGCAAGACCCGCTGCACCATGCCGTGCACCAGCGCGGCCAGGGCCACCTGTGGGTTCCGGGCGAGTTCGATCTGCAGCGCCGCCGTGCGGTGCGCGCTCAAGCGCCGCGCCAACTTCTCGGAGATGGCAGCCTTCTTCGGTTCTGCACCGTCCTCGTCTTCCCCGTCCTGTTCCGGGTCGAGCCCGGCCTGCACCTTCGCCAGCGTGCGCAGCGCCTTGGCTTCGGCCTCGCGCAGCAGGCCGCGATGCACCACGGTTTCCCCTTGCCGGTCGATCGTGACGATGGCACCGGCCGCAGCGCGAACGGTCGAGCCGTAGGCCAGCAACTCGGCTTCCAGCGCTTCCAGTTGTTCACCCAGACGCTCGCCGTCCTCCTGCAAGGCGTCGGCCTTCTCTTCGTCCTCCGCTTCAAGCGCGGCGTCCAAGGCTGTACCGACCTCCTGCACCTTGGCTTGCAACTTGGCAATGCGCTTGGCCTCGCGGGCGTTGGGCCTGCGACGTTCCTTCGGCGCACGCTGGAAGGCTTGCAGGTCGGCGTGGGTGACGGCAGGGGTCGCGTCCACCCACGCCCAGCCCTCGGCGCGGATTTCCAAGGCGAGGCGCGCCAGCTTCTCCTGCGCCAGCCGGTCGAGTAGCGTCGCATCGGTCAGGTACACCCCGGCGTCGCCTTCGGCCAAGAGGTCACGGCGCAATCCACCGCCCGCGGCTTCATAGGCGTCCACCCCGACGAATCGCACCAGCGGATGACGATGGGCGTCGATCTCGCGTTCGGTCAGCCGTTCGCGCAGGGCGGACGGGCTGCGCTGCCAATGCAGCGCATCGTAGAACGCGGCTTCCTGCGCAGCGTGGTCGTCGGTGATCGCCAGCGCCATCAACTGATCGAGGTTCACGGCATCGGCGCGGTAGTCGGCCATCAGGCGCGGCGAGACGTTCGCCAGCTTCAGGCGGCGTTGCACCACGAGCGGCGAGACACCGAAGTCCGCCGCGATGTCTTCGATGGGGCGACCCTCCGCGATCAGGGCGGCGAAAGCCTCGAACTGGTCGGCCGCGTGCATGGCTTCGCGCTGCACGTTCTCGGTAAGGCTCACGGTGCGGGCGGACGCATCGGCCACCAACAGGCAGGGCACCTGCCAATCCTTCGCAATGCGGCGCTTCTTCGCCAGCAGCTTCAACGCGGCGAGGCGACGGCCACCGGCCACGACGTCGTAATGCTCGCCATCGGTGGCAAGAACCACGGTCAGGTTTTGCAGCAGGCCGACGCGCCCGATGCTGGCGGCCAGTGCGTCGATGGAGGGGCCGGCCGTCTTGCGCACGTTGCGCCGCGAGGGGCGAAGCTGCGACAGCGGCACCAGCAGCATGCTTTGCGAGGGCTGCACCGGGGTGATGGTGTGCAGGGCTTGGGCTTCTTGATGAGTAACGGCGTTCATGATGTAGCTCCTATCGGTGACGTAAGAAAACAAGGGAACAAGGGAAGAGACAAGGGACGGAATGGAGGGGCCGCGCCCCTCCGGGGAACTCAGGCTTTGAGCTGGCGCATGCCATCGGCCAGCAGCCACAGGGCGCGGTTCAGGCGCAGGTTCTGGTCGATGCCTTGCACGGCGCGGGTGCTCTGGCGGCGCCCGTTGGCGGCGCGGCCGTTCAAGCCACCCTTGATGAGGTTTTCCTGCGTGCGGTTGAAGACGCTCCACAGGTCGGGGCGGCGGTCATCGACGCGGCGAGGCATCAGGACCTGCGTTTCCGTGATCGGCGCTGGCTTGTCCGGGTCGTCGTACTTGAGCGCCAGCGCCGCACGGGCGAACACCTCCGATTCCCCGTCGTCCAGCGTTACGGCCTGCATGGATTCGCGGGATGCCAGCGCCCGGTCGAAACCGTGCAGCACCTCATACGCGCCCTCGATGACCTGCCCGGCCACGTCGCCCTTGTGCGGCACGCGCACATCCGCCACGGTGTCGCCACAGACAAGGCCGTTTTTGCAAACGAACCTGAACATGCCCGCCAACAATTGATAGCTGCTCGTCCCGTCGTGGGAGTTCAGCAAAATGATTTCGTTGGCCTCGGCTGCATTGATCTGGGTGGCGTGGCGCAGCCTGACCATGTGCTTGGTGAAGTCGCGGCGGTCTTCATCCCGCACGCGGGTCTGCGTCACCATGAAGGGCTGAAACCCTTCCTTGCGCAGTTCGGTCAGGACGGTGGCGGTCGGGATGTATGCATACCGCTGGGAACGGCTTTCATGGGGTGCGTCCGCGAAGATGGACGGCGCCACGCTGCGGATTTGATCGTCCGGCAGCGGATGTTCGCTGCGCAGGACCGGGGAGCGGGAAGCGAAACGTGATGCGAGTTGCATGGTCTTTCTCCAATTAATGAAGTTGCTGTTGCGGTTTCAAAGCTGACCGGATTCCAAGATTCGGAGCCCGTTGTGGCTTCGGTGGGTTCGGCGCATGGACCTGGGCCGGTCCTTGTTTGCCGCCGTCTTTCCTGAGTTCATCGCCCGCGAAGAACCGGGCCCGCGAGGGCGTGGCCGTCAAGGGAGAAGCGCAGGGTTGGTGCGGCCCGCAGGCGCTAGCCGAGGACACGGCCCTGCGCGCCTTGACGGCCAGGCACCGCGGGCTACGGTCGCGGGAGAAAGCGATGGACTTGGGGGAAGACGATCAGCGGCCGACGGGCCAGGGAATGCGCCGAGACCCACGCCGCGCGGCGAGCGCCCCCGCGTGCCAGTGCACGCCTGATCAGATGGGTTTCATCCGATCAGGCGCAGCCTGTTCGGCGGCACCACAGGGGCGCCAAGCGCAGTGCGGCGGGGATGGGCTGACCAGCCGATCCCCTGGAGAGCAAGCGCAGCGCGCAGGCGTCAGCCGAACATAGAGAGGGAACGATGGAAGCCCGCAGGGGGCGAGACACGCACAGCGAGGCTCGATGCGCAGCACGACAGCGCGGCCCGGCATGGCCGGGAGACGCTACCCGGTTCTCGATTCGGTAATATGTGACAAAGCGTAGCAACTGCGAGCCGTCTCGCCTCAACACACTTGCGAACGAGGCGTGAAGGAAAATTTCTCGGTACTACATCTCTTCAAAAAGGTTCCATGGTTAATCTACCGACGGATCAACATGGTCACTGACTCAGGGGACTAAATGACGACTCAACCAACTTCGGAATCCGAGCCACTTACTCTTCGCTTCGCACACAACGTCATTGAGCATTTGGGGCTAAAGCTTTACCAAAATAAGCCCACGAACGTTTTGGCAGAACTGGTTTCCAATTCATGGGATGCGATGGCATCTAACGTTTTCATAGATTTGGACGTTTCTGATCAGAGCATGCCGGAAGCCATCAGCGTATACGACGATGGCCGAGGCATGAGTAAGCAGGATCTGGTCAGCAACTATTTGGTGGTCGGACAGCCTAAACCCAGACCTACGGCGACAAATAGCGGCCCAGACACTCGCTATCCAATGGGGCGAAAGGGAATCGGCAAGCTTGCTCCATTCGGAATCGCACGCGTCGTTCATGTCGTCACCGTTCGAGACGGAGTGGCGATGTGGCTTCGATTCGACTACGCGGCGATGTTGGTTGCTGAGAATCAATCGGCCTCCGCCACCGCGATCTACTCCCCGGCCGTTCTGGCTGATGAAGTTCTAATTGGTGATCTTTCAGCCGGCCAAGAGCCTGCCATGCAGGCTATTATTGAAAAATTCAAAACCGTTGTCGTTAAATCTGGTGCGGGCACATTAATTCATGCAACCTCACTAACGATCAGAAAGCCAATCGCAACGATAAAACTTCGAGAATCTCTGGGGCGTCGATTTACGGTGACGTTGGCAAGACCGGATTTCAACGTTCACGTCAACGGTGGCTTGCTGGCAGAAACTGACGTTTTTCCGGAGTGGGAACTCCGGATACCGGATCAGGGCATGTCGGAACACGTTATAAATACGCCAGTAGGCAATAGGTCAGTAAGGTTCTGGGTCGGGTTCGTTAAAGCCGCAAGTTGGTCTCAAGAAGAAGCAGGCGTCGGTGTCTATGCACACGGAAAAATTGCGCAGGATCGCCCTTTTTTCTTCAGCGTCAAAGGCCGTGAAATTTTCTCGCGATACATGTATGCCGTCGTTGAAGCAGACTGGATTGACGAGCTGCAACAGGATACTATTTCCACTGATCGAACCAGTGTCAACTGGGAGGATTCTGATCTTGAATCCCTTCACGCGTGGGGGGCTCAGTCTGTCGTTGCATGGATTAATTCCTACGAAGCGAGAAGGAAAGAGATATCCAAAGTTGAAGATACTACACTGGTCGAAGGATTTCTGGACAACACCCCCGGAATTAAGTTGAGAGCTTCTGAGAAGAGTCATTTAGTCGAATTAATTAGCGACGTGACTCCTCGTCTGGGAAAAGATCAAGATGCCAAAATTCGTCTCATTGAAGCGGCTGCCAAGGCGTGGGTACACGAGCCAGCTCGAAAGTTAATCAAAGAACTTTGGACGCAAGTTACGACATTTGAACCATCGGCATTCGTGTCGTCAGTAAATAGGCTTAGTGATGAATTGGTGCCGGAGAGCCTATCGCTCGCAGTGGCATTTTCATTGCGCGTTTTTGCGCTAACGCAGCTTCATGGACATATACTCAAGGGCCAGGAAACGCAACTTCAGCAACTAATTGAAAATTTTCCTTGGATATTGCATTCTAAATACGAACGCTTCGTCTATCGGAAATCCCTTTCCAACATAGTAAAAGAAGAAGCAGAGCTGATCGCGAAGCGCAATCCATTTCCACCCATCCCGGCCGACCGGACATTGCCAGATTTCGTATTTTTTGGAACTGCAGAAGATCGAGAGATACTTGTGGTCGAACTAAAAGGGCCGGGCGACATCGCAGAGAATGAGGAATATCAGCAGCTACATTCTTATGTGTTGTATCTCGCGTCGCGCTTTCAAAGCGCGAAAGTTTCCGGATTGCTCGTGTCAGGTGGCCACGCACCTTACCTTTCCAACTATCGCTCACAGGCTATAGATTTCGAAAAATGGGATGACGTCTTGCTCCGATCAAGGCGGGGTCACATGGATCTTCTTACGGCGCTGTTGGTCGGAACCGATCCAGTTGGCGATGACGCACGGATACAGCAGGTCTGTGAACTAGGCGGGCAGGCAGTTCAGGAGTTCCTCACACAAATGAGTGAGCGGGAGCCGTTACTCCGTGATCTCGTCAACAGGCTGAAGCCCGTACCAGGAACGCCGACGCCCAAGCAATGAACCAGTCAGGTGCATGCGCAGAAAACAGGAATCAAGCACATCGACGACGAATGAAATGAAGCCTGCATATGCCGACGTTGCCTCAGCCACGCGACTACGCATGCAAGCGGTTCGCCGCCACGACACCGCACCTGAGATGGCGGTTCGACGTTTGTTGCACGCGATGGGCTACCGGTTTCGTCTACATCGCAACGACCTACCTGGAACGCCAGACGTCGTGCTTCCACGGCACAGGAAAATCGTTCTGGTCCATGGCTGCTTCTGGCACGGGCACGAACAATGCGGGCGCGCAAAAGTCCCGGTCAACAATGCTGAAACGTGGCGTGCCAAGATCGAAGCGAATCGAGTACGGGACGCGAGAAACATTGCTGCGCTTCGCGCACTGGGTTGGGACGTGCTGGTCGTCTGGGAGTGTGAGGTACGAGATCAGAGGCACCTCGCCAGCCGTTTGGATGAATTTCTGTCAGCACGCTGAGCTTGATCAGAATTCCGATTTCGTAGAACCCAAAATCCGCCGCGGCTCATTCGCCGAAGATCCTCGTGCCGGAGGTTTGGCGTGGTCGAAGTAACTACGGGGATCCTCTCGTTCATCTTTCTTGGCGGCTGCTGCAAGCTTCGTCCAGCCTTTCAGGCACCGTTCGTCGCTCAACGCCATTGGCGCACGCTCCCACTCGCGTTTCAGGATGCCATGGAGCACCTCACCGTGTAGCTTGGTGAAGGCGGGTGGAACGGCTTCGCCGATCATTTCCCGCACGTTCGTGTGGCCCAGCTTTTTCAGCGCGTCGCCCCATTGAAAATCCTTGGGAAACGTTTGAAGCAGTGAGCATTCGAGAGGGCTGAGGAGTCGATTCTGAGTGGGATGAATCGTGTAGTCGCTGCCGATGTGGCCGCTTGCGGTGGTCACGGTTGCCGCTGGCCTGTCGCTGTGCATGCGCCTGTAGCTGCTCTTGAATCCCTTGACGAGCCGATAACTTCCGTCGTCTTCCTTAACGATGGGGCGGAGGAGGGGGGCGCTGCACAGGGGACACGTGACGGTCTCTTGCATCACTTTCACTGGGCCGCAGTGATGACAAACGTCATTGTCCCAAGCGCTACGCCCAGTTGCATGAGGAATCGCGGCAACCATCGCGTAGATGCGTTCATCCCACACGGGCACAGAGTGAAAGCCTGCGTACTCGCTAGCAGTCGCAGCCTCTCGACTTGCCGCATCCAAGGCCGGAAGCGCGAAACTTTCGAGTGCTTCCGAAAGCGTGATCGGACGAGCGTTGCCAACATCGGGCGCATGGGTCGCGCGAGGGAAAGGCGTACGACCAATACGTAGCAACTCCTTGAGGCCAGGTAAATCCCTGCGGACGAAGGTCAAGAAGGCGCGATTTCGGGACTGCGGTACGCCAAAGTCACATAGGTCGGTGACCAGTGGAAACGCCACGTACTCGTCGGCCAAAGCAGTGATCAGGTAGTTCGCTGCCGAAACCGGTTTTTTGTCTTTTGGGTGATGCACCTTGCGCGTA
Source organism: Pseudorhodoferax sp. (assembly GCA_965279475.1). Lineage (GTDB taxonomy): Bacteria > Pseudomonadota > Gammaproteobacteria > Burkholderiales > Burkholderiaceae_C > Pseudorhodoferax. The sequence continues at coordinate 2,017,994 of CBDIIA010000003.1, read as the reverse complement.
AAAAATGCCGGTACGTTTTCGACGACGAGAAGCGCTGGTTTTAGTTCCAGTGCCACGTTTGCGACGACCGTCACCAACAGATTCCGCTCGTCTTTGGAACCGGCAGCCGCGTCATCGTGGCTCCCCTTGCCGGAACGCGCTGAACTCATTCCTTGGCAGGGCGGGCAAGCGCATAGCAGTGCTGGGCGAGCTTTGCCCGCCCGGGCACGGTACTTCTTGATCACGGTCTTCCACGTCTTGCGGAGATCGCCCGCCACACCTTCGGCACCTGGGTGATTCAAGAGGCAAACGTCGAGTCGACGTGGATCCAGCTCAGCCATCACGTCGAAGCGAAAGCCTGAGTCACGATAGCCGACGTCGCCGGCGCCACAGTTGGAAAAAAGGCTGACGGCCCGCAGTTTGCTCATGTTCGTTTGCCTTGCCGCTTTTGGGCGCCTAAATCGTGTACGTCCAGAAACTGCTCGTGGACCTTCTTGGCCCGCGTGAGGAAGTCACGCCAGGACATCCGCTTGACGCGATTTTCTTTTTCAAGGCCCTGGAACGAGCGCAGATTGGCGCTTTGCTTGAGCTTCTGGCCGTCCGCAACGAGGTCGATCCTCCACTCCCGATAGAACTCCGCCACGGTTTCCTTGTTCTCCGAAAAAAATTGTTCGAAGGCATCAACGTAATTGATGAGCCGAGCGAAGTCAGTGTCGTCAAAGGCGTGTCCTGCCTTCTTGATTTCAACGATGTGCAATAGCCCATCGATGCTGACCAGAGTGAAGTCCGGGCGCTTGCTTTCGTGATCAATCGCCAAGGACACGTCGGTGCCATGCTTCTTCTTCCAGAACTTTTCAAACGCGTGTTTGAAGTTCTTCAAGCTCTGATTTTTGGTGATGACGGTCCACGACGGCTCAATCAACCACGGTGCATTGGCGATGAGCGCTTGAAATTGGTCCTCGTCCATGGACTCGTCGATGATCTTTTGCAAGTCTTTGATCACGCGCACGCGTTGCGCTGCGATCTGCGCGTACGAAGCGAGCTCGGCGATTTGTGCCTTACTGAAGATGTCGAGCATCTGATCCATGGACGCTTCGCCCTTCGTCACCTGATTCGTAAATTCGTGGAAGGCTTCCATCAACGCTTGATGCGGGGCGACCGACAAAATGATCTGCGACAGATCTTCAACGTAAACGTCGTCGTCAAGTTCGTCCTCGGCCGCGAAACCGCCGAATTTTTTTGCCAGCTCAATGGCCACCCGGGCTACCTGTTTGTCCCCGAATCGCTCCCTTGCACGTTCTTCGATCTTCGATTTGCGCAAAAATTCGTCGCGCACGCGCACGCGGCGCGGTTCACGCGAGATACGGGCAATCTCTTTGATCAATTCGGCGCCCCAACGCCGCAGAAGTTGACCGTAGTCCGAGTCCCAGAGAATGTCCTGCCGGTCCGTCCGAACGAGGTCGTCGCCCTGGTCGAGATCGAGCCATTCGGCCTCGACTTGCCCAACCAAGTAGGAACGCATCGCGAATTCCCCCGTGAAGCCAGCAGGCTGGTTGAAGTCGCGCGTGACGCCTGCGATCTTCCCTCGGGCGTAGATGCGCACCCCCATCATTTCTTCATTCTTGTACGCTTCCTTGGCCATGCCTAGCCAACCGGAAACGGGAAGGATCGTGCCATCGTCGTCGATCACGGGTCGGCTGGACAGGTCGATCTTCGATCCCGGCAGCAGCGGGATGTCCAAAGGGTTGACTTTGACCGGCTTGGCAGCGCCGTTGGTCACGTCAACGATGAGGATCTTGAAGTCGGGCCTGGCGAACGTGAAGCGAACGGCGAGCTGCCGAAGAAAGGTTTCAAGTTCCGGGACCCGCTTCGCCAGGAACGACGTGAGGCGGATTCGAGTACCGGACTTTTTGCTCCAGGTCTGATCGTCGCTGCCCACTTCCAAGGGGACCGATTCGTCTTCGTCAGTGACGATCTTGTCGAAGTCCATGAAGAAGTGCGTGACGGCGAAGCCTTTGGCAGTCTTCGGCCCACCTGCCGACCAAACTTCGATGCGTCGGCAGATGCCGAACGGGGCGAGCTTGCCGATTCCCTTGCGCCCCATAACCGGACGTTTCTTCTTGCGCGACTTGCTGCCATCTTGCCCTTTGCGAGTGCGGCGATCCGCGCCAACCCGCAGATAGAAGCCGATAGCCTCCTCTGGCGTCATCCCGTGACCATCATCTTCAACGTCGATCACGTAACCCAAGTCGTTGAGTTTCCCCCCCGCCTTGGAAGCCAGTTGTAGGTTCAGAGGCAGCCGGACGGTTACGGTTTCGGCGTCTGCGTCGTAACCATTCGCAATGAGTTCGGCAACTACGGCACTCGCTTTGTCGTAGAGCTTGACACCGAGCTTGTCGACGGTCAGTCGTGAGATCCGCAGATGGTAAGGAGATGCCTTTACCGTCGGCTTCTTGGCGGCTGGAGAGGCCTTGATGGAGCGGCTTGCTTTGCCGCCATCGGCCGGTACTAGGCGGCGAGAAGATGTAGCCATCGGCACTCCATGTTGTGGCGGCCGCAACCTGCCACCGAGCATTATTGTTGTCGTCCGTGCGCGCATACGTCGCACACGGTATTATCGCATGATCGCCGATAGGAGCCGACTATGTCCACCAGGGCGAGCAAGGGCCACCCAGCCGTTCAGTCAGGTCACGCCAAACCAGTGGTGAGGCGCGCGTTTTCCATGCAGGAAGCTGACGCGCAGCTCATCGAAACGCTGCGGCTCAGGTGCGCCACCCAAGGCATGCTGATGAATCAAAGCGAGGTCGTTCGGGTCGGCTTGCGTGTTTTGTCGGAGATGACCGACTCGGCGCTCTGTGAGCAAGCAGCCCGACTAGAGCGACTAACCACAGTGAGGCGAAAGGCTGGCAATACAGTCATAAATTAGAGGTCTGAATTAGAGCCCGTCGCGCTGCGGGCGGCTTCAGTCGCGCCATATACGGAGGAGAGATTTTGGGAGCTTCGACCAAAATTCGGGTGATGCTGTCGAGCCGTTGCAATGATCTTTTTCCTGAGAAAAGTTCGACCAAGCTGAGTGACATCCGGCGGAGCCTTAAAAAAGAGATTGAGGCCCAGAAGATTCTGGGTCGATCCGTTTTTGAGGTGTGGATCAATGAGGACGCGCCACCGGCCGACGCTACGCTCGATAGCTGGGAGGCTTGCCTGCAGGGCGTCCGGGACTGTGATGTGCTCATCGTGCTGTCCAACGGCAATGCTGGCTGGGCGAAGACCGGGGGCGACATCGGCATCTGCCACGCTGAGTACGCCGAAGGCTTGGCGCTGGCGCGCGGCAAGGTCCGCTTGATCGCATTGCCGTGGGTACCGCTGGCCAAGGGCGACCAGGGCGCGAGGGACCAACGGTTCAGGGAGGATCTCACCCGGCAGACTGCGTTCCGTGGCGGTGAGGTCAGTACGGCCGATGACCTCAGAACGCGAGTCTTCGAAGCCCTAGCCGATGCCGTGGTGGTGTTGGCCCAGCGCGGTGTGAAGTCAAGCGCTTCCAGCCGTTTTGGCATGGGGCAAGCACTGGATTGGACGCGCCTGGACTTCAGCGCTCGCAAACGGGAGATGGAACAGGTCGTTCGCAACGCACTTGCGTCCCAGCCGGGGGCGAAGACCATGGGCGACGACGTCGTCCTTCCTCTGGGAGGCAAGGATATCGGTGTGGTCGTGCATGCCATCCCGGCTGCGTTCACGGTCGCCGCCGCCCGCGAGATGGTCGGGCGCCCGTTTTTGCGAGACCACGAACGCACCGATTTGCTCAAGAAGGCACAAGGACCCTTGCACCTCATCGCCTGCCACCGGGGAGCAACGGAAACTCAGGCCAGGGCCTTGCTGGGCTTCCCGGACGCCATCGTGGTCAGCGACTTGTTCGGGGTCTACGTCGCGGACGAAGTCTAGAAAGTGCAGTTCGCTTTTCTTGCGAACTGTCGCGACGATGCGCAAACTCGTCATGCCCTCCAACGCTTCCTCGAATGGCTGGAGCAGTCCGCCGAGGCACTGCGGTTGGCAACGCGTGCTCAATCCAGGGCAAACATCGTGCGGGCGATCGCGGCCGAGAACAAAAAGAAGTAGGAGCGGAGACCATGGCGAAAGATATCTTCACGGTCGGGCCGGTATTGTCGTTTCGAGGCATCGTCGATGGTCGTTGGCGCGTAACTGCATTGATCGGTGTCACCGCCGACATGATCGCCCCGGCCCTTGAGATCGAGGGCCGCGCATGCACGGCGCCGACCCTGCTGCTAGAGCACAAGAAGGAGCGCTACTGGCGCTACGACCTGAGCTGCGACTTGCAGGACACCGAAAGAAAAGTGGCCTTCGGTCTGGACGGCGGTGGGCCAGCATGGGAATTCACCGTGCCAGGCCGGGGCTTCGCACCCCGCATGGCGTACGTTTCGTGCAACGGGTTCTCCGACCCCAGCGGGATGCGTAAGCTCGTCAAACCTGAGAGCGCCGTCTGGGCCGACCTGGTAGGCAACCACGATCGCAGCCTGAGGGGGTCTGATTTCAAGCTCGACAAGGAGCAGCTCTGGCACGAGGCCCGCACGCAGGACAAGGGTCTGCAGCGCTTCCATCTGATGCTGATGGGAGGCGACCAGCTTTATTTCGACTCCATCTGGGAAGACCTGCCGAAGCTCAAGCAGTGGGTCGGCCTTGCGCGCGGCAAACAGTTGACCTTCTCCATCACGCCGACGCTTGAGAAGGATATTGAGGACTACTACTTCAGCCTCTACGCCAAACGCTGGCTACCGTCCACGCGCAGGCCGTGGGGCGCAGCGATGGCGAATGGCGACGCCGCAGATGCGATGGCACGCATTCCCACGGTGATGATGTGGGACGACCATGACATCTTCGACGGTTGGGGTTCGTACAGTGAGCCCATGCAGCACAGTGCTGTGTTCCAAACCTTGTTCAGGCACGCCCGCCGGGCCTTCTGGGTTTTCCAACTGCAGCATGCGATTGACGACTTGCCCCAATTGGAAGAACGCGACCTTCCAAACCTGTCGCGCAAGGATCCGCAGTTCGCCCCCCTTTCTTGGCGGGCGCTCCAGGCCAAAGATCCGCTGGCGCTTCCCTTGATGGACGGTCAGCCTGGGTTCACCTTCGCACACCAGGTCGGCCCTGTCGCGATCGTCGCGGCCGACTTGCGGACGGAGCGCTCCCGGACCCAAATCTTGGGCATGGCCACTTGGGACAAGCTTCAGAAATGGCTGTCGGCATTGCCTGGAAAAGGAAGCTCCGCACCGAACATCGGGTGCCAGCATCTGCTATTTCTTTCGTCGGTGCCAGTCGTGCACCCGAAACTGAGCCTTGCGGAAGGCCTGATGGATACGTTCGGTCAAGACCACGTGTTGGACAGCAGTGCGGACGACCTCAAGGACCATTGGGCGAACGACGACCACGAGGGCGAACGGAAGCGCCTGTTGGAAACGCTGGCCCGGACGGCCGAAGACAAGCTGCTGCGAGTATCGATCGTGTCGGGTGACGTCCATGTGGCGGCTTGGGGAAGCGCTTACCGCCGCGACATTCCTCCAACTGCGACCTGGGCTCACATCCAGCAATTTACTTCGTCCGCTGTCGTCCATCCGTCGTTGATGGGCGTCGCCGAACGGCTCTTCCTGTACCTGCTCAACAGTACGGCGAGCAAGCCCCAAGTCATTGACGTCCAACATGTCGTGGAGATGATGCTTTTTCCGGGGTACAACCGCTATGTCATGCCGGCCCGGAACTGGCTCGCGCTCGAACTCGACATGGGCACGGATGGGAGCGACTGCAAGCTGTGGGCAACCTGGCGGTGCGAGGCCGAAAATGGCTTCTCGAACCATCTGCAAGCCGTGCAACCTGCACATTTCTAGGCCGATTGCGTCGCTGCAATCCTGCTAGTCCGGCCTGCTGCTCGTAGGCTCCAATAATGTGACGATGCGTCATGTCAGGCGTCCCGAAGAGCCTTGCCTGCGCGCACAGAGACTGTTGGCAACGGGAGCGCGGGATTGTTTCTGGTCTTCGACCAGTATTGGCCGAGAACTATTTGGACGAACCTGAAATTGGCGTCGAATGCCCGGCGACCGCGGACTTGCGGGCTGCGACAGGCGACTGGACGGTCGAGGCCGACGGGGACATGACCGGGGAGTACGACCCGGAAGGTGACCGCATGTTCAACGGGGACACGCTGAACTGCCGCGGGTGGCGGACCTACCGCAATGCGGGGCGCGAGGGGTTGGTGTTCGTCGAGGCTTGCGGAACTGGCGGTGCCGATGACAATTAGCGCGACCTGGAGGCCAAGCAGGCCGGCTAGCAAGGAAGCCTATACCGGCGGGGCGTCGATCGCGCCGCCGGTGCTTTAATCACGCAGCATCAGTTGGGCACGTGATGATTCTTGAGTAGGAACCAGCACATGTTGAGCGCGAAGGAACGGCCAAGGCGGGTCATCTGATCCTCTGGAATGCCCACAGGGCGATGGGCGCCCGGGCTCAGAAACCCGAATACACCCGCCAGGCCCTTTTCCTCTTCGGGCGTGACCTCGCCGCTTATGCGCAGGAACGCCAGCACTTCGCCCCATTTCGACGGGTTGTAGGTCGCGGGAACTTGCGCGCGTGAAGCCACGTCGGCGGCAACGTCCGCCGCCAGCGTTTCCAGTGCGACACGGGCATTGACGAGGGCCGAGTTGTAGTCGGGCGGAGTCGCGCGAAAGGCCTGGGCCGAATCACCGATCTTGGCGATGATCTCCTGCGCGCGCGGTGCTCCCGAGTTCTGCAACGCCACGATCAGGTCGTCCTCCAGTGGGGCCGCATCCGCAATCGACGGGTCGATCTGCACGAGTTTCGTCTCTTTTACGATGTAGCCGTCCAGGAGCAGGCATTGCGTCAGATCATGCATGCGCTCGTCGAATCGGTACTTCGGATTCACTCTTGCTCGCAGGTCGCCCTTGGTGGCCACGACTTCGGCCAGCACAAGCATCAGGGGGCGTTCGTCAAGCCCGCGCAACTCGTTCAAGAGCCCGTACAGCAGCTGGCTTGGGGACAACGACAAGTGTTGCACGCCGTACTTGCTGAGCAGCACGATGGACAACATGGGCTCCTGAAGCTCCAGGAATTGTGCGAGGGAATAACGGGTCCTCATTCCGATCATGTCTGGGTCCTTTCATCGGACGGCTCGGCATAGAGCCGCGAGCAGTCGATAACGCCATGATAACAACAATTTACACGATAACATCACTTGTGTTATCGTGCGGAACTAAAGTTATATGGGATGAGCCTTGCCAACTCTCGCGACCGCCGTTCTGCACTACCTCCAGGAGGTCCTGGGCATTCAAGCGCCCGGGGTGAAGCCGTGGGCGCGTGCCAACGAACTGCCGTACTTTCTCCGTGACGCCTTCCAGTTCAGCGAGCTTGAACTGCTTGGGCAGCCCATTGTGCTGGCGATAGGGCGGGCCGAAGCCAAGCAGTCTCTCAGCGAAGTCAGGATCTGGCTGGACAAGGTCAAGGCCCTGGCCGGTCAGCCGGCGGTCTACGTCACCGATGCACTGGCCTCCTATGACCGTCGACGCTTGATCGAGCAAAAGGTCCCCTTCATCGTGCCGGGCAACCAACTCTACCTGCCGGACCTGGGTCTGGACCTGCGGGAGTATTTTCGGCAGCGCGCTCCGGCCACTGAAGCGGCGCTGAGCCCGTCCGCACAAGCCATGCTGATCACGGCTCTGCTGCGCCAGCCGTGGCAATTCGATTGGCAGCCTTCCAAGGTCGCAGTCGCCTTGGGCTACACGCCCATGACACTGTCACGCGCGGTCAAGGAGCTGACTGCGGCCGGGCTGGCTACCGCATACACGGTCGGCCGCTCGCGCTGGCTGCGAATGGAGCACCCACCGGAGCAAGCTTGGGAGCGAGCGAAGCCTGACCTGCGAACGCCGGTCAAGCGCACGGTCTGGGTGACCGCACATGGGAGCGTTGCACATCGGCCCAGTCGTATCGCGGGTCTGAGCGCGCTCGCGCGCTATTCCATGCTGACGGAGCCGAAATGGCCGGTGTATGCGATGACCGCGGCCGACTGGAAAGCTGCGAAAGATGCCGGGGTTCGCGAGTTGCCTGAGCCCGAAGCGGGCGCACAAGAATGGCAGCTGTGGAGCTACAGCCCGGCGTTGATGCCAGACGCCACCACTGTGGACCCGCTCTCGCTCACGCTCAGCCTGCAAGAGAACGCCGACGACCGAATCCAGCTCGCACTGGATGAACTGAAAGGGCAACTTCCATGGTGAGAGGTTTGGACATTTTCCAGGAGCGGTTTGCGGCATACGTCGACCAGTACGTCCTGATTGGCGGCACGGCTGCGACCTTGACGATGGAGGAGGCCGGGCTGGAATTCCGAGCCACCAAAGACCTCGACATCGTCCTGCATGTGGAGGCGCTGACGCCGGCATTTGGCGAGGCCTTCTGGAAATTCGTTGAGGACGGTGGTTACGAGATCCGCCAGGCCAGCGACACGGGAAAACCAATCTTCTATCGGTTCCAGAAGCCCGCTGATGCTCGCTACCCGGCGATGGTTGAGCTATTCGCGAGAGCCCCCGACGGATTACAACCTGCCGAAGGCAGTCAGCTGACACCAATACCGCTGGACGAAGCCGTCGCCAGCTTGTCCGCCATCTTGCTGGACGAGGTCTACTACGCATTCATCATGGCGGGACGCCGCGAAGTCGATGGCCTGCCCTGGGTCGGCGAAGACCGGCTGATCCCGCTCAAGGCTATCGCGTGGTTGGAGCTGACGGCGCGGAAAGAGCAGGGCGCCAAAGTGGATGCCAAGGACGTGCGCAAACACCTCAACGATGTGCTGCGCCTTTCGCAACTGCTGGCGCCCGCCACACGCATTTCGGTCGACAAGAAGATCGGCGACGACATGATGCGGTTCCTTATAGCCGTCGCTGCCGACACGTCCATAGACCCGAAAACGCTGCAGCTTGGCAACGTCGCCGTCGCTGAGTTGGTGGCCCGCATCGCACAGGCATATGAGATTGAGCTGCCTGCGCAGGCGGCGGGATGACGAACGAGGAAATCAACCCGAGCGGGTCGATGGACTGCGTTTCCCAGACGAAAGGCTGAGTGGGGTGCAGCAGAAGTGGAGCGTTGGAAGCGGGGCCCGCGCTTTGTCCGTTCGTGCCGGCGACAAAGCGCCGGCCGCAATCACCTAGCCGATCCGATGTGACCGGAAATATGGAAGGAAGAACAAATTGCAGCTATCGGACTTGGACATCACCGATCCCGCGAGCACTGATATGTCCCGCCTCGGCGGCACATGCTGCGTGCCGCCCACTCGAACAGCAGGCGAACAGCAGTATTTCGACCAAGCGATGGCGGCGCTGTCGAGCCACAAGTTCTGGACGGCGGCCACCGACTCACGCATGTATCGACCGTCAACCGGCCTCTGGGCACCCCAACGTCGAGCTGTAGGCGCTGCAGTGGCCTACATCGGCGCGGTTGCAGGAAGCACGCCATCCGAGTCTGCACTCATCAAGATGCCCACGGGAACAGGCAAGTCTGGCGTGATTGCTACTTTGGCCTGCGCGCTACCGAAGGTTCGCAGGACGCTCATCATCACGCCACGAAGGTCGCTCGTGGATCAGATGTTGAACGATGTCCACTGGAGGTTCTGGAAGCACTTTGAACTTGAGTACGGGACAACTGGGCTCAGGGCGTCCCAACGTGTCGATGCCGTACCGACGGATACCCAGATGACTGCCGATGGCGTCATGAGGCTTCTGCCCTCGACGACGGCGACCTTATGCTCCTATCCGAAGGGCGAGCGGCTGATCGTTGTGGGAACCTTCAGCGCCTTGGCTCAAATCCTTCGACCGCCTCGACCTGCACATCGGCTCACTGGCCGCTACCCGACCGAGCGCGACGAAGCCCCTACCGATGCACCTCGATCGTCTGAATGGACCGCTCCACAAGCGGATCTCGTCCGTGCAGCACTCTCCGACTTCGATCTCGTCATCGTTGATGAAGGTCACTACGAACCGGCATTTGTCTGGTCCCAGTGCATTCGTGAGCTGGCGCGTCCCACGGTGTTGTTCAGTGCGACGCCGTACCGCAACGATTTCAAGTACTTTCAGGTGCGCGGGAACTTCGCTTTCAACCTTGGCTATGAAGAGGCGACCAACCAGCATTTAGTCCGGCCAGTAACCTTTGCAGGTGCCCAGCATCTACCCAAGAGCGGCTGCAGTCCTTCGGAATTCTCCGATGCCCTGAAAAAGTTCAAGACATCAGTTTTGGACAAGCAGTACTGGCCCGCAGCGCGCGGCCCCAGACGCGTGATCGTGCGGTGCGCCGATCATGAATCGCTGATTCTCATGCGCGACGCGCTAAAGAGCTTAGGCAGCAGCGCTGTTCTCATCCATGACAACGTGAAGCGTGACGACGCGGGCAAGCTGGAGTTCCAGAGCGTGAATCGGGCGTTGCGAGCGCCTGAGAGTGGCCCCATCGAGTACTGGCTCCATCAATGGAAGCTTCTCGAAGGCGTCGACGACAGCACTTTCGCGGCCATCGCGATCTATGAGCCGTTCTCCGCGTCGCGTGCAACGATCCAGCAGATTGGTCGCATCATCCGGGTGCTTGATCGGGCCGCGCCCGGCAAAGAAGTTGCAACCGTATTTGCCAGCGCGGACATACAGGCCGATGCTCACGCCCGATTTGAGCGATACACCCGCTACGAGCAGCACTTTGCCAAGGACCCAAAGCGCGCTCTTGAACAAGAGTCGAACTTGCCGGGACTGCTCTTGCAGAGCGTGGCTCCCTACCAGTACTTGGCGGGCGACTTTCGAGAGCGTGTTCCGCTGGACGACGCCCTCGAGCCTCCCAGGTACGCAGATTTTGCGGTTCCCCTTAGAACATCCATCTACCGGTACTCTCACACTGCCACGCTCGACGACCTGACGAAAGCCTGCGCCGAGGCAATGCAGCTTGAGGACCGCTACAACGTGACGATCCTCCAACCTGGAGTCGCTGAGCCGGGCTCGGTCCGGTTGATTCACTACCTGACTTGCAAGAATTCAGAGCTGTTGATCCGACACTCCCTACCGATCTGGGGCCTGGGCGTTATGGTGCTTGGCCGGATTGGCGCGCGGGTGTTCATCCTGGACACCGAGGGCATCGTGATTGACCTGGACGCCCTCGGGCTTGAGCCGGAGTCCGCGGAACATCTTCAGCGCCTGATTCCGGCGAACGGGAAGGGGATCGTATCCAGAGTGTCCCAAGCATCCGCCATCGGGTTGGACTTGTCCGAGTCCGCCGTCCGCTCAGTCACAGCTCGGATGCACGACTTCGCCAGCGGCTTTTTTGACTTGTCGCAAAGCAGCCAAGCCCTGCACTCAGTTCGGGCATCGATGCGTCTGCAGGACACGCCGGTGACACGCTACCTGTCGATCGACCGAGCCAGCGTTTCCGACTACAGCGCACGCACACAACGACGGTCGGTCAACGAATACTATATGTGGCTCCAGCATCTGGCCGCCATCCTTGATTCGAATGCGCTCATCAGCGGTGTCTTCGAGCGATTCGCGCGCTCAGTCGCAGCACCGCCTGTACAAGACGCTCTACCCATGAACGTCCTGTTCGACTTCTACGACCTGCTCGACACCTCGTTGGATACAGCCGGCTGGCATGCCACGAAGTGCGAATCTCTTCGACAAGCAGAAACCTGCGTCGATGTTGACGGATCCGGGGCTTTCAGCCTGAATGTGGCTGGCAAGGTCCTGAACGGCAAAATCACGTACACGGTCACAGGCAATGTTCGGCCTAAAGGCCGCTATGACATCGAATCACCAGAACTGGACGCATTCGTCAGAGACCCCAACTCTCCCTCGACTGAACCAGCATCCTTGGTGCGCGCCCTCAACAAGGAGCAGGCATTTCGGGTCATACCGAGTGGATCCGATCTCACCTATGCAAAGCGGCTCTTCTATCAAACTGGTCTAGACATTGACGCGATCGCCGCGGGTCGGGAGGAAGGATCACCTCTGGAGATGCTCACGCCTTCGCCGTGGCTCGAGCAAGTCACGTCCGAGAAGGGTGGAGGAAACGCGAGGCAGTGGGTGGCAGGTTCCGTTTTCGGCGGCGTCTTCGCTGAGTTCGGGCTCTCCAGTCACGGCGCTCGCTCAAATGCCAGGGCACGACCCTTGCACGCGCTGGACCCTGCACTCGCTCAAGAGCTGCAGACGTTTGACACGATGGTGTGCGACGACGGTGGTCAGGAGCAAGCCGATTTCATGTTCAAGGGTGAGAGCCCTCGTCGCGTGGTGTTCGTGCATGCCAAGGTCAACGACAACTCGATGAGCGTGAGTGCCATGCAGATCGTTGGTCGTCAGGCGATGGCGTCTCTTGCCTTCATCGCACGCGGCGCGCGGCTCCAGGATCGCTCCACCTGGTGGGCATCACCCTGGTCGACGGATGACTATCGGCAGGTTCCGCATCGAGTGCTGAGATCCTCGAACCCGAATCTCCAAGTCACCTGGGGCGAGATCAAACGTGGCATCCAGTCCGCACAGTACGCAAAGGAGATCTGGATCTTTGCCGGCCGTACGCTCAGCAAGAAGGAACTTGTTCGACAACTCACGCGCCCTGCGGGACCAACTCCGTTGTCACTCCAGATGGCTTATTACCTTGGCACACTCCAGACATCTGCAGCTCGCGCAAACGTTGCCATGCGAATCTTTTGTTCCAGCTGATATCGCGCATGTTTGCCGGTAAGTCACTCGTGCTTCGGACTTAGGACTTGGCCATAGTTGCTGCTGCATCCTGGCGTATACACAAGACTGTGGCAGCACCAAGTGGTGCGTAACTTGGTATCCTTCTCCCTGATTGATGATGTTGTCGAAAACGTCGATGCCCCGCAAATCGCTCCATCTCCCGCGCCAGCAAAAGATCTGCGTTTCTGACGGTAAAAGCGACGGTAAAGACCCATGTCGATCACAGCCAAGTCCTTTAACCATGCGGGTTTGGACGGCCTGTTGATGATGGAGTGGGAGTGAAACCGTGTCCTTCTGGGTGCTTGTGCAGGCACCCCCGGAAACAGCTAGGCAGAACCCCCGTCAATTGCCTGGAAGGTCGAACATCCGTCGGCTATTGGAACTGCAGGCCTGAATGATCTCGTCGACGTCGCGGCCCAATAGCTCCGCCACGCTTGCCGCGACCCAGGGAAGATTCGCCCCGGTCATGTCCAGAGAAGCCATGTTCACCATGAAGCTGGAGCCGGAGCTTCGTGACGCCTTCATGGCCGAGGCTGAGGCCAGCCACCGCCCTGCGTCGCAGGTTGTGCGCGAACTGATGCGCGAGTTCATCGAGCGCCAGCGGCAGACCCGCGAGTACGATGCCTTCCTGCGCGCCAAGGTCGATGCGGCGCGCGCGCAGATCGCGTCCGGTCAGTACGCCAGTGACGCCGATGTCGAGGTCCGCTCTGCTGCCCGCCGCTCTGCACTGCGGGCCAAAGTTGGTGGCGCCGACGCGTGAGGGTCCTGTGGACCTTGTCCGCCGAGCAAGACCGCGCCGATATCGTCGACTTCATCGCGAATGACAACCCGCTCGCCGCCATCCGCATCGATGAGCTTTTCTCGGCAGCTGTCGGCCGGCTGGCCGAGCATCCCTGCTGGGACGGCCCGGACAGATCCCGGGTACACGCGAGTTGATCCCACACGAGAGCTATCGGCTGGTCTATGAGGTGCGGGTCGATACCGTCTGGATCTTGACCTTGGTGCATACCGCTCGCCTGTGGCCGCCGACCCGGTCGTGACCGGAGGCCAGCTGGGCGAGCGGCCTTTCTGAACTTTCCTGTCGTTCAGTTCGGCACGCCCGCCCATGCGTCCCCCTGCGGATCCCGGCGGGAACCGAAGAAAATGGCCCATGACCCAACAGAAGCCTCTTGCGGCAACAAAGGCGGAGCAGCCCGCCATGGCCTTTCACACCCTCGCGAACGGAGTGCGCCTGCTGGCGCTGCCCATGCCCCACGTGCAGAGTGCCAGCGTGGGCGTGTTCCTGCGCGTGGGCTCCCGCGACGAGACGCCCGCCACCAACGGCATCAGCCATGTCCTCGAGCACATGGCGTTCAAGGGCACCGCCACCCGCTCCGTGCAGGCGATCAACCTGGACGCGGAGCGCCTGGGCGCCGAGGTCAATGCCTTCACCGGAAAAGACACCACCGGCTACTTCATGACCGGACTGGGGCGGCACACGCAGGCGCTGCTGCGCATGACGGCGGACATCGTCCTGAACAGCACGTTTCCCCAGAACGAACTGCAGCGCGAGCTGGAGGTGATCCGGCAGGAGGCCATCGAGTACGACGAGGATCCGGAAGACAGCGCCAGCGACCTGCTCGACCGCGCCATCTGGGGCGACGACCCGATGGGCATGCCGGTGATCGGCACCGTCGCCAACATCGAGGGTTTCACCCGGCAGGATCTGGTCCACCACGTGCAGCAGCACTATGTCGCGGAAAAGACCGTCGTCGTTGCGGCCGGCAACTTCGACGTCGACGCCTGGGTGGCGCTGGCCGCAGAACTGTTTGCAGGCATGCGCCCGTCAAACGACCTGTGTGTGGCGCAGCAGCCCGCTGCTGCGAAGTACGTCGGCCATCCGCTGGCCCGGCGTTTCACGCAGGTGTCGCAGGTGTTCGTGAACATCGCCTACCCGCTGATGCCCGCGGGCGAGCAGGAGGGGACGCCACAGCGCCGGCGCCTTGCAGCGTCGCTGGCCGCCCACGTGTTTGGGGAAGGGATGTCGTCACCGCTGGTCGACACGGTGCGCGAACAGCTCGGCCTGGCCTACACGGCCTATGCGACGATGGAAAGCGGAGACGTATGGGCCAACTTCATCGTGCATGCGGTCACCACGCCGGACAAGGTCGACGCGTTGCTGACCGCGACGGGCCGCCTGCTGCGTGCGCAAGCCACCGGGATCGACCCCGTGCATCTGGAGCGGGCCAAGAACCAGCTGACCGTGTCGCGGGTCCGTGCCGCAGAGCGAACCTACGCCGCGATGGAGCAGGCCCTCGACGAACTCTTCGCCAACGGCACCGTGATGCCGATGGCCGCAACGCTGGCGATGGTCGATGACATCGGCGCAGAAGAAGTGCGGATGGTGTTCCAGCGGATGCTGGCCAACCCTGCGGCGCTGGCCATCACAGGCAAAGGCGTCAGTGCCAAAACTGCCCGGCAGCTTGTGGCTAGCTTGTGAGTCTCCCCCAGGAAGCAAACGCTTCAGGGCGGAGACGGGTTCCTCGAAGGGGGCATGGCGCGCCTGGCCGCTGTGCCGACGTGTGCGAGCACGATGGCCAGCACGCACAGGCCGGCGGCGACCAGGAAGGTGGCGGAGAAGGCTTTGCCGATGGCCTGGGCCGAACTGGCGGCCACGCCCCGGCCTCCCAGCACGGACGTGAACAACAGCGGCAGCAGCGACGCCCCGACCATGAAGCCCAGGTTGCGGGACAGTCCGAGCAGGCCGGAAACCATGCCCTTGTGCCGGTCCGCCGCCTCGAGCATCACGGCCGTGTTGTTGGCGGCCAGGAAGAGCTGGAATCCCGGTGTGATCAGCACCAGCGCCACCAGGTAGCCGGGCACCTCGATCAAAGTCGGCAGAACGGCGAAGCCGCAAAGCCCCGCAGTGGACAGCGCCAGTCCGGCCAGCAAGGTCCGGTCTGCGCCGAAGCGGTCGGTGATACGTCCGGCCGGAACGCCCGACAGCGCCGCGGCGATGGGGCCGACGGCCATCACCATGCCGGTGCCGGCTTCACTCAGCCCTATTCCGAACGAAAGGAAGAAGGGCCCCACCACCAGCGTGGCCATCATGATCGCGCCGACCAGCACGTTCATGGCCAGCGATGTCGACAGCGACCGCGCGCGCAGCAGGGCGACGGGCACCAGGGGATTGTCGGCCGCCAGTTCGGTGCGGACGAACACCACCAGCGCGGTGGCGGCGAAAGCCAGCGGCAGCCATGGCGGCAGGTCCATGCCGACCTTGGCCCCCGTGGCCGACAGCGCCAGGCAGAGCAGGGCGATCGACAGCCAGAGGTTGCCGGCCCAATCCATGCGGCCGGCGGCCACACCACCGGCCGCCCGCGCCACGGGAATCGCATGCCAGGCCAGCAGCAGGATGGCCGCGCCGCAAAGGGCAAGGAACGCGAACGCGGCCTGCCAGCCCAGCGCGCCGATCAGGATGCCGCCCAGCGAAGGCCCCAGCGCCGTGCCGATGGCCGACATCGTTCCAAGCAGGCCCATGGCCGTGCCCACACGGGCCTGGCCGACCAGGCCCTTGGCGATCGACATCGGCAGCGACATCAGGATCGCCGCACCCACGCCCTGTGCAGCCCGGCCGGCGATCAGCCAGCGCAGGCTCGGTGCCAGCACACACGCGGCCGATGCCGACGTGAACAGCACCAGGCCGCAGAGCAGCACGCCGCGATGGCCGCGGACGTCGCCCAGACGCCCGGCCGACACGATGGCCACTGTCACCCCGAGCAGATAGGCCAGCACGACCCATTGGACTTCCTGCACGTCGGCGGAGAACGCTCGGGCGAGCGTCGGAAGCGCCACGGTGGCGATGCTGATGCCCAGCGACGCGAGCAGAATGGAGGCAGCCAATACGGCCACGACGAGGGGGTTGCCGGCCCCGGCAGGGTCATTGTTCATCGGTAATTTCTTGCGTTGTGCAGGTAGACGTCCTACTATGCAACTTCAAGTCGACTTGAAGTCAAGCATGAGCCTCATCGATATCGGTGCATTGTCGAAACAAGCTGCGATGCCTGCCTCCACGCTGCGCTACTACGAGGAGGTCGGCTTGATCCAGTCCGCGAGCAGAAGCGGGCTGCGTCGGCAGTACAGCGAAGACACGCTGGTGCAACTCGCGCTGATCTCGCTGGGCAAGGCCGCCGGCTTCTCGTTGCAGGAGATCAAGGGCATGTTCGACAAGGAACGCCATCCCCAGCTGCCGCGGCCCACGCTGCACCAGCGCGCCGATGAACTCGACAGCCAGATCCGCCGGATGGCGACGCTCAGCAAGCTGCTGCGCCATGTCGCCGAATGTCCCGCGCCATCGCACATGGCATGTACGCGTTTTCGCAAGTTGCTGCGGGTCGCCTCCCCAACGGTCACGCTTGGAGAGCGGAAAGCGGCGTCGGCCAGCACCGAGCCGATGTAGGTACACGGCCATGAATGCGCTGGAGAAGGCGTCCATTCCGTGGGTCGACGCCTTCGTCGGCGGCGGCGTGCTGGCCGTCGGCGCCGCGGTGACTGCAGGGCTCGGTATCGCCGCGCTGCTGCAGCGGTCTGCGCCGGCAGGTGCCGTCCTCCGCCACGCCGCCTGAACGCAACGGGTCCGTCGCGCCGTGGACGGGGCCTACGGTTTCAGCTGCGCTGGCCCGCCGCCACCGGCGCGAGCAAGGCCGGCCCGCTGCGCGATTCAAGAGAAATCGGCAACACCGTGTTCAGCGCGCGCTGCTGCTCGCCGAGGTGGTGCACGTCCACCCGCGAGCGGATTTGGGCGTCGTTGCGGCCATCTGCCGCGGCGTAGCGCACCGGCGTCTGGTGGCGCGGGTCGAAGGCCAGCGACAGCAGATCGGGCCGGGCGCTGTGGCCCACGGGGTCGATGCCGCGCTTGGCGTACAGGATCTCGGTCAGGTCGATCTGGCCGTACAGGATGCCTTCGGCGTCCTCGGCCAGGGGCTTGGCCAGCTCGGCGCCATCGGGGCCATAGATGCGGGCCCAGCCACCGCCCAGCGGCAGGTTCTCGCGCGCCTCGTCGGTGTCGCAATAGGCGTCGTGCGCGCTCTTGCCGATCACCTGCGTGGAGCACAGCACGTAGCACTGGCCTTCGATCGCGTAGGAGCGCGTGACGCAGGCGTTGACGTCGACCGAGTTCTGCACGATCTGCTGGCCGAACGCGAACATCGCCGGCCAGGCCGCCACGTGGACCTGCTCGCCCAGGCTGTACATCATGTACTTGCTGAGCGGCTGGAAATGCTCCCAGCAGTTCAGCGCGCCGACGCGGCCGATGGAGAAGTCGTGGCACAGGAAGTCGGCGCCCGTGCCTTCGCCGAACAGCAGCCGTTCGGCCGCGGTCGGCTTGACCTTGCGGCGGTTGGCGACGATCTCGCCCTTCTCGTCGATGAAGACCTGGGCGAGGTAGCGGCTGCCGCCGACACGCTCGGAGTAACCCATGACCACCGCGATCTTGTTCTGGCGCGCGGCCACCTGCAGGCGCCGCATGCGGTCGTCGCCGAGTTCGAGCGAGTTCTCGTGGAACGGCACCAGGAACTTCGTCTGCCATTTCATGTGGCCCAGCCAGACGAACCAGGGGTAGCCGGGCAGGAAGCCCTCGGGGAAACCGATCAGCTCCGCGCCGTTGCGGGCGGCTTCCTCGATCAGCGCGATCGACTTGTCGATCGTCGCATCCGCGTTCATCCAGACGGGTTCGGCCTGCACGGCCGCGGCGACGAATTTTCCTTGGTAGGAGAGCATGGTGTGGTCCTTGGAGGTAGAGGGAAGGGCGTGCACCGATTATTCGGACACCGTGCGCCGCCGGCTTGTCGTGGAGCGCCCAAAAGCTTGTTGGCGGCCGCGCGCCAGCGGCGTTTTCATGGCAGCGCCGACCGGTAGGCGGGGAACACCGACTTCTTCAGGATCGCGTGCACGCCCCAGTTGCCGTCGACCACCTGCGTCACGCCGAAATCCACGGCCACCGAGATCAGCGAGATGGCTTCGTCCTCGTCGAGCGCGTGGGCCTGCATCAGGTAGCGCCGGACCTTGTTGAAGGCGTCGCGCATCGCGCCGTCCAGCGAGGATTGTTTGTAGACCTGCGTCTGCGCGTCGGGCCCGAGCTCGGCCAGGTGGTTCGGGAAGCTGAAGCCCTGCAACACCCATTCGTCCGGCGTTTCGAGAAACGGGAAGTTCAGGCTGGCCAGGAAGGTCTCGCCCAGCGCCTTCTTCTTGTGCAGCACCAGCTGGAACACGCCGGTGAGCGAGCTCTCGATGGCGGTGCCGCACAGTTCCGAGTCGCCCTGCGAGGCATGCGGGTCGCCGGCGGAGAACAGCGCGCCGTCCACCGACACCGGCAGGAACAGCCGCGCCCCCTTGCCGGCGCGCCAGTTGTCCAGGTTGCCGCCGAAGTAGCCCGGCGGAATCGAGTCCACCATGCCGGTCTCCTTGGGCGCGACCGCCAGCACGCCGAAGTGCGGGCGTACCGGAATGCGGGCGTTCTTCAGCACACCGAACTTCTTGTCGATGCTGGCATGGTCCACCGGCACGCCGGGGTAGTCGATGCGGGTGTGGACCACGCCGAACGGGTCGGTCTGCGGCGTCCAGCGGAAGTTGTAGACCGCGCGGGCGTAAGGCCCCTCGGGAGCGCGTTCGATCTCGTAGACCGTCACCACCTCGCGCTTGCGTGGCTCGGTGATCAGGTCCTTGAAGTGGAAGCCCCACCACGCGGCGGCGTTGCTGCCGAAGCTCTTGCCCCGGTGCTTGTCGCTGCAGCTTGGGCGCGGGCTGATGTCCAGGATACGGATCTCCAGCACGTCGCCGGGCTCCGCGCCCTTGACGAACACCGGGCCGGTGCAGATGTGCACGCCAAAACCCTCGCCCGCACCGCGCCCGAAGATCGACGCGTCGATCGGGCCGGCGCCGCGCCGGTCGACGTTCTTCTTCGTCGCGGTCCAGTGGAAGACGCTCTCGGCACCCGGGTCGCCCTCGATCATGCGTTCGCAGTCGTCGGAGGCGTGCTGCGTCAGCGTCTCCATCGTCACGATGTCGCCCGAGCGGATCGTGATCACCGGCTTGAGGCTGCGGCTGAAGAAGCCCCAGTGCACCGTCTTGTCGGACACGGGGATGTAGTAGTGGCCGGGCGGCGCGGGCTGGCCGGCATCGGCCGCGTCCGCCTGGCCGGTGCCGCCCGCCGCTGCGCTGGACGCACGTTTGGGAGTCAAGGCCAGCGCCTGGGTGTAGCGCGCGTAGTCGATCAGCACGTCCTTGAACTGCGCCTGCCGGTCGTTGGCGGGGCCGGCGGTGGCCGGGGCGGGCGCCTTGCCCGCCGGCGCGCTGACCGGTGGCCGTCCGCGTTGCACCTCCGGCTCGGCCACCTGCACCGGGGGTGCCGCGCGGTAGGCCTTGGGCGAGACGCCGAAGGCGGCCGTGAAGGCCCGGCTGAAGTTGGCCGCGTCGCCGAAACCCCAGCGAAAGCACAGCTCGGCGATCGAGAAATGCGCCAGCGCCCGGTTCGACAGATCGGTGCGGCAGCGCTCCAGACGGCGCTGCTTGACGTATTCGCCATAACTCGTGTTGCCGCCCTTGAACAGCTTCTGGATGTAGCGCGTCGACAGGCCCTCCAGCCGGCCGATGTCGTCGATGGTCAGCTCGGCGTCGCTCAGCCGCCCCTCGATGGAGCGGCACACCCGCCGCAGGTGCCCGAGCTGCACCGAGGTGGTGTCTTCGTGCGCGTCCTCGTCGACGTGGGACAGGCAGGTCACCAGCAGTTCCGTGAGAGTGGCCTCCATCGACAGCAGCTCGTGGTCGCCCAGGTGGTCGAGCTGGTCCGAGATCGAGCGCACGAGGTTCAGGCAGACGGCCCCCACGCCGGTCCGCGACGAGATCTTGTTCAGGTCCTGGTCGCTGGTGCGGACCAGGCGCAGCACGAAGCTGGCCGACTCCAGCTTGACGCAGACGGCCCGCACATCGGTCAGGAACTCGATCTGCCAGCTGCGCGTCGGGTCGAGCAGGATGATCTCGCCGGCGCCGATGGCAATGCTTTCGTCGCCGTCGGTCACCAGGCCCGATCCCTCCAGCAGCGCCATCATCAGCACCGCGCTGCCGTAGCGCCGGGCATTGCCGACCAGCGGCACCAGCGTGTGCGGCGAGGCGTTGACCCGCACGATCACCGAGTCGAGCGACGACCGGCGCGACGAGACGAAACCCGTTGCCGGCGCGCGGCGTGGCGCGGCCGCCATCGTGCCCAGCAACACCTTGCCCAGCACCTCGGCCCAGGCGGCGTCGCGCAATTCCTCCGGAAAGGCCTCGATGTTGAAGCGCCTCAGATCGTCGAGCATGTTCGGTTCCCCCTGTACAGGTGTGCACCAAGCGAATTGCGTGCCGCATGGGTACGTCACCAGGTTTTTTCACCCTCGACGGTGGTGACGGGCAGGGCGCCGGGCCGCCGTCATCCGTTCACGAACGACGTAGCCACCTTGCGGCGACGACCGAACAAGGCCTTCTTCAGCGTCGCATGCACGCCCCAGTTGCCGTCGACCACCTGGGTCACGCCGAAGTCGACCGCGACCGACAGCAGGGAGATGGCCTCGTCTTCCGACAGCAGGCGCGTCTTCATCAGGAAGCGGCGCATCTTGCGGAACGCGTCGCGCATCGCGCGGTCGATCGTGGCCTTCTCGGCCAGCTGGTCGGTGGCGTCGGCGCCGAACTCGGCCAAGTAGTTGGGAAAACTGAAGCCGTGCACCACCCATTCCTCGGCGGTCTCCAGCAGCGGGTAGTCCAGCCCTTCGAGCGGCGTGCCGGGCAGCGTGGCCGCCTTGTGCAGGATGAACTGGAACACGCCGGTCAGCGAGGCCTCGATGGCCGTACCGCAGAGTTCCGAATCGCCTTGCGCGGCATGCGGGTCGCCCACCGAGAACAGCGCACCTGGCACCGCCACCGGGTAGTACATGCTGGTGCCCTTGCCCACGCGCCAGTCGTCGATGTTGCCGCCGGTGTAGCTGGGGGGGATCGAGCTGGCGTAGTCCACCTCCTTGGGTGCCACACCCATCGCGCCGAAATGCAGCCGCGCCGGCACGCGGATGTCCTGCAGGATGTCGTAGTTCTTGCGCACCGTGGCGTGGTCGACGATCACGCCGGGGTAGTTGTACGTGGCGTGGTGGATGCCGTGCGGGTCGGTCTGCGGGGTCCACACGTAGTTGTAGACCGCGCTGGCCCAGTTCTCGGTGCCGGCGCCACCGAACTCGTAGACCGTGACCACCTCGCGCGGCTTCGGTTCCTCGATCAGGTCGTGGTAGTGGAAGCCCCAGGCCGCGGCCAGGTTCACGCCGAAGGACTGGCCGGCGTAGTCGGGGTTCCGGCTCGGGCGCGGATAGACGTCGAGGATGCGCACCTCCAGCACGTCGCCGGGTTCGGCGCCGGTCACGTGGATGGGCCCGGTCAGCAGATGCACGCCGTGGCCTTCGCCGCAGCCGCAGGTCACCGGTCCTTCGTGCGGCCCGGCGCCGCGGCGCGGCAGCGTCTTGCCGTGCAGGTCCCAGTGGTAGATGTGCTCGGCCGCAGTGTCGCCCTTGATCATGCGGTCGAAGTCGTCGCCGGCGTGGTGGGTGAGCGTCTCGATCGTCACGATGTCGCCGGACACGACCGTCAGCGCCGGCGCCACGCGTTTGCTGAAGTAACCCCAGTGCACGGTGGTGGCGAGGGCGGGGAGATGGTGTTCGTTGGCCAAAGGGGTGCTCCGTCGGATTTCGTTCTGAGGGTGGGTCTGCGGTGGGTTCAGTATTCGCCGGGACGCTGCGGATGGGCTTGTCGTGCGGCGCACGATTGCTTGTTCGTCAGATCGTCAGGTACTGCGTGATGCGCGCCGCATCGACGTTGGCGCGCGGCTCCTCGTGCACGAAGCGGCCGCTCTCGAGGATCAGGAAGCGGTCGGCCACGTCGAGCGCGAACGACAGCACCTGTTCCGACACGATCAGCGCGAACTGGCGCTCCTGCTTCAGCCGGTTCAGCGTGCGCGCCATGTCCTTGATGATGGACGGCTGGATGCCCTCGGTGGGCTCGTCGAGGATCAGCACGCGGGGGTCGGACACCAGGGCCCGCGCGATCGCCAACTGCTGCTGCTGGCCACCCGACAGGTTGCCGCCGCGCCGCGCGCGCATCTCCAGCAGCACCGGGAACGCCTCGTGGATGTAGCCAGGCACGCGCGCGTTCTTCACCCGGTCCATGCCGCTCAGGATGTTCTCCTCCACCGTCAGGTGCGGGAAGATCATGCGGCCCTGCGGCATGTAGCCGAAGCCCTGCGCCACCCGCGCATGGCTCCTGGCCGCGACCAGTTCGTGCGTACCGAGCCGGATGCTGCCCGAACGCGACGGGATCATGCCGATCAGCGCCTTGAGCAGCGTGCTCTTGCCCATGCCGTTGCGGCCCATCACGGCCAGCGTCTCGCCGGCCGCCAGCGTGAAACCGAGGTCGTGCAGGATGTGGCTCTCGCCATAGAAGACGTTGAGTTTGTCGACGGTCAACATGGTCAATGCCCCAGATAGACTTCGATGACCTTGGGGTCGGCCTGCACACGCTCCATCGAGCCCTCGGCCAGCTTTTTGCCCTGGTGCAGCACGGTCACCTTGTGCGCCACCGCCTTCACGAAGGCCATGTCGTGCTCGATCACGACGACCGAGCGGCCTTCGGCGATCTTGCGCAGCAGCGTGCCGGTCAGTTCGCGTTCGCGTGCGCTCATGCCGGCCACGGGTTCGTCGAGCAGCAGCAGTTGCGGGTCCTGCATCAGCAGCATGCCGATCTCCAGCCACTGCTTCTGGCCGTGCGACAGGTGGGCGGACTTGCGGCCCATCTGGTCGGCCAGGAACACCAGTTCGGCGATGCGCGCCATCTCGTCGCGCACGGCCTGGTCGCGCTCGAAGAACAGGCAGCCGAACAGGCCGCGTTTCTTCGGGTACGAGATCTCGAGGTTCTCCGCGACGGTCAGGTCTTCGTAGACCATCGGGTTCTGGAACTTGCGGCCGACGCCGGCGCGGGTAATCTGGTACTCCAGCATGCGCTCCAGGTGCAGGCCCTGGAACGCGATGCTGCCGGTCGTCGGCTTGGTCTTGCCGCAAATCATGTCGAGCAGCGTGGTCTTGCCGGCGCCGTTGGGGCCGATCACCACGTGCAGCTCGTTCTCCTCGACGTAGAAGTTCAGCCCGTCGACGGCCTTGAAGCCATCGAAGGACACGCCCAGGTCGTTGATCTCCAGGATCAGGCGGCGGCTCATCGAGAATCCCTCCGTCCTGCGGACTGCGGGGCCGAGCGCCTTCGGAGCGGCCGGGCGGCGCTCATGACGCTTCTCCCTCGTCACCGCGAAAGCGCGCCAGCAGCCCGGCCAGGCCGGCCGGCAGCACCATGGTCACGACGATGAACAGCGCGCCCAGCAGGTACATCCAGGCGGTGGCGAACTGCTCGGACAGCAGGCTCTTGGCCAGGCTGACCAGCAAGGTGCCGTAGACCGCACCCACCAGCGACAGCCGGCCGCCGACGGCGGCGTAGATCACCATCTCGATCGAGGGCACGATGCCGCTGACCGAGGGCGAGGCAAAACCCACCTGTAGCGTGAACAGCGCGCCGCCGATGGCCGAAAACAGCGCTGCCAGCGCGAACACGAAGGCCTTGAACAGGGCCGGGTCGTAGCCCGAGAAGCGGATGCGGTCCTCGCGGTCGCGCACGGCGATCAGCACCTTGCCGAGCCGGCTGCGCAGCACGAAGCGCCCGACCAGGATGCTGGCGATCAGCAACACCGCGGTGACGTAGTAGATCGTGTAGACGGCCGCGTCGCTCTGGATGCTCCAGCCGTTGAAGGTCGTGAGGTTGGTGATGCCGTTGATGCCGCCGGTGTAGCCCTGCTGGCCGATGATCACGATGGACGCGATGGCCGCCAGCGCCAGCGTGACGATGGAGAAGTACACGCCTCCCACGCGCTTGCGGAAGTTGGCGTAGGCCAGCCCGAAGGCCAGCGCGGTGGGCAGCAGCACCACCGCCGGCAGCGCGAACCACAGGTGTTCGAACGGGGCCCACCACCAGGGCAACGTGTCCACGCTGTTCCAGGTCATGAAGTCGGGCACCGGCGGGCCGCCCGCGTTGAACACGGCGGCGGCCGGGTCGGCCGAGGTGGCTTCGAGCTTCATGAACATCGCCATCACGTAGCTGCCCAGGCCGAAGAAGATGCCCTGGCCCAGGCTCAGGATGCCGCCGTAGCCCCAGGCCAGCACCAGGCCCACCGCACAGAATGCAAAACTCAGGTACTTGCCGAACAGGCCGAGCCGGAAGGTGCCGCTCAGCACGGGAATTGCGACCAACAGCAGCACCGCGAGCAGCGGCACGGCGAAGCGGTCGAGCCAGGCCACCGCCCGGCGTGCCGGGTTGCGTGCCGGCAGCGGCGTGGCGGGCTGGATGGCGCCGGGCGCCAGCGTGGGGTTCTGCATCGTGGTCACCTGCGCAACTTGGCGGCGAACAGGCCGTTGGGCCGGAAGTACAGGGCCACGATCACCAGCAGCAGCACCAGTGCCTTGGCCATCGAACCGCTCAAACCCAGCTCGAACATCGACTGCATCTGGCCGATGAAGAAGGCCGACAGGAAGGTGCCTGCCAGGCTCTCGATGCCGCCGAACACGACGACGATGAAGGCATCGATGATGTACTGCTGGCCGGTGGAGGGGCCGGTGGACGCGATCATCGTCAGCGCGCTGCCGGCAATGCCCGCCAGCCCGCAGCCGACCGCGAAGGTGACCGCATCGACGCGCTCGGTGCGGATGCCGGCGGCGCCCGCCATCGCGCGGTTCTGCATCACCGCGCGGATGCGCAGGCCCCAGCGGCTGCGGAACAGGAAGGCGTAGACGGCGGCCGCCACCACCAGCGTGAGCCCGATGATGAACAGCCGCGCCAGCGGGATCGCGATGCCTTCAGTCGGGTTCCAGGCGCCGCGCAGCCAGTCGACGGTGGGCACGCTGACGTTGATCGGGCCGAACAGCTGGCGAAAGACCTGCTGCAGGATCAGCGACAGCCCCCAGGTGGCGAGCATGGTGTCCAGCGGCCGTTGGTAGAGGCGCCGGATCATCAGCCGTTCCAGCACCAGGCCGGCCGCCGCCGTGGCGCAGAACGCCACCACCAGGCCGACCAGGAAGTAGGCACCCATCAGCCCGGGCGCGAGTTTCAGGAACACCACCGAGGTCAGGTAGGTCATGTAGGCGCCCAGCGCCATCAGCTCGCCGTGCGCCATGTTGATGACGCCCATGAGGCCGAACACGACGGCCAGGCCGATCGCCATCAGCGCCAGGACGGTGAAGAGCGACAGGCCGTTGAAGACCTGCAGGATGAGCGTGTCGGCGGTCACGGTGGGCCTTGGTCGACGGTGTCCGCCAGCTCACAGCTTGGGGAAAGGCACGGGCTCGATCAGCGGCGACTCGTACAGGATCTCGATCTGCCCGTCCGCCTTGAACTTGCCGATGCGCGCGTGTTTCCACAGCCGGTGGTTGCTGGCATGCATGCGCACCTTGCCCTCGGGTGCCTCGAACTCCAGGTTGGCGGTGGCGGCCACGACCTTCTCGACATCGAAGCTCTTGGCCTTTTCGACCGCGAGTTTCCACAGGTAGACCGAGGTGTAGCCGGCCTCCATCGTGTCGCCGACCACGCGCTTGGGGCCGTACTTGGCCTTGAAGGCGGCGACGAACTTGCTGTTTTGCGGCCGGTTCACGCTCTGGAAGTAGCCCATGCAGGAGTTGACGCCCACCAGGTTCTCCGCGCCGATGCCGATGGCCTCTTCTTCGCTGACGGCGAGGGCGACGATGGACTGCGCCTCCTTCGTCATGCCGGCCGACGCGAGCTGCTTGTAGAACGAGACGTTGGAGTCACCGACGATGGTCGACAGGATCGCATCGGGCTTGGCCGCCTTGATCTTGTTGATGATCGAGGAGAACTCGGTGCTGCCCAGCGGCAGGTACTCCTCGCCCTCGACCGTGCCGCCCGCCTTCACGATGGTGGGGCGCGCGATGCGGTTGGTGGTGCGCGGGTAGATGAAGTCCGAGCCGACCAGGAAGAACTTCTTGCCCTTGTTCTTCATCAGCCATTCGATCGCCGGGATCGCCGACTGCACGGCGTCGGCACCGGTGTACATGATGTTCTTCGAGAATTCCAGGCCCTCGTCGTGCGTGGGGTAGTACAGCAGGCCCTTGTAGCGCTCGAACACCGGCAGCACGGCCTTGCGCGAGGCCGAGGTGTAGCAGCCGAACACGGCCACCGCCTTGTCGCTGACCAGCAGCTTCTGGCCCTTCTCGGCGAAGGTGGGCCAGTCGCTGGCGCCGTCTTCCACCACCGTCACGAGCTGGCGGCCCAGCACGCCGCCAGCGGCATTGATCTCGTCAATGGCCAGCTTCTCGGCATCGACCACGCCGACCTCGGCAATGGCGATGCTGCCGGTCAGCGAATGCAGGAT
Source organism: Pseudorhodoferax sp. (assembly GCA_965279475.1). Taxonomy (GTDB): domain Bacteria; phylum Pseudomonadota; class Gammaproteobacteria; order Burkholderiales; family Burkholderiaceae_C; genus Pseudorhodoferax. The sequence goes on along the minus strand of CBDIIA010000003.1, from coordinate 1,990,776 downwards.
GCCGACCTTGACCGGGTCGGCGGCATTGGCGGGGCCAGCACCCAGCAGGGCCGATGCCGGCACCGCTGCGGCAGCTGCGGTCGCAGCGGCGGTCTTCAGGAAATCACGCTTGGAAGTGTTCACGGGGATCCTCGTGCGAAGGTTGAAATGGGGGAGTGCGTCACGCCGCCAATGGAGGCGTTTGCGTGCCTGCAGTATTCGCGGTCGACCCCGAAATCAGCTTGTTGTGCAGCGCACAAATCCTTGTCGGCCTGGGCTGGCGCGAGCGAAGTCGCCGCCGATAGACGGCTGTGGCCTGGCAAGGCCGTCGATCAGGCCTTGGATGTTGCGGGGGCGGCTGTGGGCCCGGTGCCAAGCGTCAGCTGCCAGACCCGTCCGGCGTGCTCATTCCCTGGCGGCGATCGCCTCGATAACGGCGCTCGGCGTACCGGCAGCGTCCTGGACGGCCACGGTCGAACGCGTTCCAGGACCGCGTTATGGGTCCCGTCGGCATGCCTGTGGACCAGGCTCTTGCTCAGTTTCAGTCGTCCCAGGTTCGCACACAGGCGAGTTGCATGCCGTTGACCTGCAGCGTGTTCTGCCGGGCGGACACCAACACGGCGTGGCCGCCCTCGGCGACCCGGATGGAGGTGTCTGCAGGCACGGCCTGTGCTGCGCCCAGGGCCAGGACATGGGCGGGCAGTGTTTCACCCTCCTGCGCGGGGCCGAAGGCGACGATCTGGTTCGCTTTGTCGGTCCAGACCACCACCGAGTCCTTCGTGCCGCGGCCCGCGGTCGGCGCGCAGTGGTACATGCTGGTCGCGGCGACGAGGAACTCGGGCCAGCCGTAGGAGAAACCTTCGGCCAGCAGGTCATCGTGCGTGACGCTGGCAGGCGCGGCCGCGTGCGGCCGGGCGGGCCGGTGGTGCACGGTCCATTCGAGCCAGGCGTAAGCCGCCAGGCAGACGACCGTCGCCAGCCCCGCCGCCATCAACCAGCGAGGGACACGGCGCAACGGCCGGCTGGGCGGCCTGGGTTGTAGGGGCGGCAAGGGCATCTCGACTTTCTGGAGAGCCGGGACGTGGACCATCGGATCGACGGCACGGCTTGCCCCGGCACCGGTCGGGATGCTAGAGACAGCACCCGGCCATGTCTGTCCCCAAACCTTGCGACGTGCACGACGCCCGCTGCCGGTCGTTCTTTTATGACATCATCCGGCGCACACCGCGGGCCGGAACACAAGCCGGTCTCCCTGCGCAGGATCCTCCTGCGCCCACCACCCTCGACGGGAAACCGCATGATCCGTGTCGCCCTGGTCGAGGACGACGAAGCGTTCCAGCAGGCCCTTCTGTCGTCCATCGCCATGACCACCGACCTCGAGGTGTGCGGTAGCGCGAGAACGCGCGCGCAAGGCCTGTTGCTGCTGGAGCAGCCAGCGGCCGATGTGCTGGTCGTGGACCTGGGCCTGCCCGATGGTTCCGGCATCGACGTCATCCGCCGTGCACGGCAGAAATGGCCGACCTGCCACGCCATGGTCAGCACCACCTACGGCGACGAAGGCCATGTGGTGCGGTCACTGGAGGCCGGCGCGTACGGCTATCTTCTGAAGGACAGTTCGCCGGACCAACTGGTGGCGGAGATCCGCAACCTGCACGCCGGCGGCAGCCCGGTCAGCCCGCTGATCGCCCGCCTGGTGCTGACGCGGTTTCACCAGCAGGGCGGCGCGCCCGATGGACTCGCCGGCGACGGCGGCCAGGAGGTGGCCGCTCTGTCGGAACGTGAACGCGAGGTGCTGGTGCACATGACCAAGGGATTCACGGCCAACGAGATCGCGGCGCTCATGGAGGTCTCGTACCACACGGTGCAGACCTATGTGCGCCGCACCTACGAGAAGCTCGGTGTGAACTCGCGATCCGAAGCCATCTACGAGGCGCGCCACCTGGGCTTGCTCAGGGACGACCTGCGCACGCCCCGGCGAACCGGTTGACGCCGACGCCCCGGCCACCGCCGAAGCGCGCACCCCATCGCTGGCAACGGGCCGGCTGGCTGACCGTGTGCTGGCTGCTGTGCGCCTGCGCCAGCGCACTGGCGTCGGACCGCCCGCTCGCCTTGCCGGGGGCCGCTGCCGCGCCGGTCGCGCTGGCGCCGTACTTTTCGGTCCTGGAGGACGCCGACCAGCAGTGGACGCTGGACGACGTGCGGCAACCGGCGATGCAGGACCGCTTCGTCGCCGCCAGCGCCAACGCGCGCCCGTTGAACTACGGCTTCAGCCGCTCGGCCTTCTGGTTCCGCCTGACGCTGCAGAACGACACCGACACGGCGGTCGAGCGGCTGATCGACATCAACTTCCCGACGCTGTCGCGCATCGACTTCTTTCAGCCGCAGGCCGATGGGCGCTACCAGGCCGTGCACACCGGCGTTGCCCGGCCGTTCGCGACACGCCCCTATGCCAACCGGTTCTTCGTCTTCCCCGTCGCGCTGCCCGCGCACGCCGGCCAGACCGTGTACTTCCGGGTGTCGAGCGAAAGCGGCATCCTGCTGCCGGCCACGCTCTGGGAGCCGCAAGCCTTCCGGGTCAACGAACGCAACGAGTACATCGTCCAGGCGGCGTACCTCGGCCTGGCTGCAGCGCTGATCCTCTACAACCTGCTGCTGTTCTTCACGCTGCGCGACGTGGCCTACGTGCTGTACGCCGTGTTCGCGGGCACGATGGCGCTCGCGATTTCGGCCGCCAATGGGTTTGCGATGGAGTTCCTGTGGCCGCAGGCCTCGACCTGGTCGAACATGTCGCTCAACGTCGTGTATTCGCTGGCCATCGCGGCGCAGACCGTGTTCATCCGGCACCTGCTGCAGCTGAAGGTGGTCGCGCCGCGCATCGATGCCTTCCTGAAGCTGCTGATCGCCGCCTTGCTGCTGTTCCCGCTGGGTTTTCTCGTGTCGTTCGAGACCCTGGCGGAGCCGGTGTCCGTCGCCTGGGCGATCTCCGGCTGGGCCTTGCTCGCGGTGCTTTTGTACCTGGCGCTGGCCCGCAGACAACGCCTCGCCGCGCTGGTGGCGATCGCGTTCTCGATGCTGCTGCTGGGCGGCATGGTGGTGGAGCTGAAGACGCTGGCCCTGCTGCCGCACAACCGCTTCACGGAACAGGGTTTGCAGCTGGGGTCGGCGCTGGAGATGCTGCTGCTGGCCTTCACGCTGGCCTACCGGTTCAACCTGATCCGCCGGGAAGCCACGGCGGTCGTCGAACGCTCGAATGCCGACCTGGAGCGGCACCTGCGGGCGAAGGAGGCCGAGCTCACCACCATCCATCTGCAGCTGCGCGAAAGCGATCGGCTGCAGACGCTGAGCCAGGAGCGCCAGCGTTTCATGCAGGACATGCACGACGGCGTGGGTTCGTCGCTGACCACGGCCTTGCGGGTCGTGGAGCGCGGGCATCTGGACGAAGCGGCCGTCGCGCAGGTGCTCAAGAGTTGCATCGACGACCTGAAGCTGGCCATCGACTCGATGGAGCCGGCCCACGCCGATCTGCTGCTGTTGCTCGCCACACTGCGCTTCCGCATCGGCCCTCGGCTGGAGGACAGCGGGATCCGGCTGCAATGGAATGTGGGGCCCGTCGCCGCGATCGACTGGCTGGAACCCAAGGCATCGCTGCACGTGCTGCGCATCCTGCAGGAGGCGTTTGCCAACATCCTCAAGCACGCGAATGCGACCGAGATCGCCGTCGCCACCTCGGTGCAGGGCGACCGGGTGGCGGTGACGGTGCGCGACAACGGCCGCGGTTTCCTGGCGCCGCCCAGCACCGCCACCGTTGCCGGCAAGGGGCTGGCCAATCAGCGGCGCCGGGCCGAGGCCATCGGCGCCACGGTGCAGATCGCGTCCGACGCGGCGGGAACCTGCCTCACGCTGCTGCTGCCGACCACGCGCCCGCCAGCCTGACGCCGCCGCGCTGCGGGGATCACGGGCGTGTCGATGCCGCGGCTGCGGCCGCGGGCACCAGCCGCCCTTGCAGCATCTGCATCCGCAAGGCCACGTGCAGTTCGAGCGCGCGGCCACCGCTGCGCCAGTCGCCCAGCAGTTCGTCGATCGACTCCAGCCGCTGGCGCAGCGTGTTGACGTGGATCTTCAGCGCGTCGGCCGTCGACTTGGCGTTCTGCCCCTGCTCGAAGTAGGCGAGCAGGGTGGCGCAGAGGTCCGACTTGCGGCGGCGGTCCTGCGCCGCGAGCGGTCCGGCGGTCGCCTCGATGAACGCCGCCATCTCGCCGCTCTGCCGCTGCTCGAACAGCAGCGAATACATCGACACCGTGGCCTCGGCCACCAGCTCGTGGCGGCGCCCCAGCGCGCGCAGCACATCGATGCCGCGCTTGAGCGCGCCGAAGCAGGCCGGCAGCATGTCGACACGCGGCAGCACGCCCGATGTCACGCCGACCATGTTGAGCCGCGCATCATGGACCAGCGTGGATTCGATCGCCGCCGTCAGCGGTGCGAACGCCTGCGTCGACGCGATGGCGACGATCAGGCCGTCGTGCTCCTCCATCAGCAGGCCACGGGGCAGCGAAGCCCGCACGCGGCGCAGCGCGTACTCGGTCAGCCGCTCCTCGACGCTCAGCACCACCAGGCGCAGCGGTGCGCCGAGGTCGAGGCCTTGCGGTTCGGCGCGCAATTGCAGCATGCCGATGTTTTCCTGCTGCCAGCTCACCAGCGCGCGGATGGTCGCGGCGGCCTCGCTGCTCACCGCCAGTTCACTGCGTTCCTGCGACAACAGCACGACGCCTGCCACCAGCGCGCCGCGCTCGAAGATGCGCACCTGGGTCGGCGTCATCTCCTGGCGCGTGAGGATCACGATGGCGCCGAGCAACCGGTCCGGCCCCATCAGCGCGGCCACGTGCAGGCTGCCGCCATCGCCGCTCCAGGCGCGCCGCGAGCCGCCCGAGACCCGGCTGTCGCCGAGCGCCGCATGCAGCGCGTCCTGCACCGGCACCTGGCCGAGCAGCGGCGCCAGGTCGACCTGGCCGGCGGAGGAGGGCAGCAGCGTCACACGGTGGGTCAGTTGCTCGGCCTCGTCCAGCAGCGCGACGTGGCCGTCGAGCATCGACGACACCATGGCCAGGAGGTCCGTCACCACGCAGCCGCGTGCCACGAGCCGGGTCATGCGCTCGTGGGCATCGGCCGCGGCCTCGATCTCCGCCGCCTGGCGGTGCAGCAGGGCGTTGGCTTCGCTCGCCTTCTGCAGCGCGACCTGGGCCTCCTGGAACAGGCGCGCGTTCTCGATCGCGATCGACGCCTGCGCGGCCAGCGTGGCCAGCATCGACACCTCCCACGGCACATAGCTGCGCGACTGCCGGTCGCAGATGCACAGCACGCCGATGCACTGGTTGCCGACCATCAACGGTGCGCCCAGCAGGGAGCGCACGCCCTCGTCGTCGACGGCCAGATCGATGCCCTGGTCGTGGGCGAAACCCCGGTCGTTCAGGTAGCTGTCCGAGTGGTAGGGCAGCTTGTGCTTGAACACATGGCCGCACACCCCGTGCTCCAGCGGCACACGCACGTTCTTGAAGCGCTCCGACGTCGCGCCGTCGGTCGCGCGGATGTAGAAGTCGTTGTGCACGCGGTCGAAGTTGGTCAGGTAGCCGATGTCCGAGCCGAAGATCTGCCGGGCACGCCGCACGATGGCCTGCAGCACCAGCTCGAGGTCGCGGATGGCGGTCAGGTCCTGCGCCGTCTCCAGCACCACCAGCAGGCCTTTCTCGCGGCGCTGCTGCACCATCTGCTGCTCGCTCACGGACACCGCGGCGCGGATGTTGCCGAGGCGCAGCGCGCGCTGCGCGGCGTCCTGTCCGTCGGCCTCGACGCGGGCCAGCAGGGCGCTGAACTCGGTCGGGCTGGCGTGGCGCTGCAGCATGCCCAGCAGCTCCGATTCGGCTGCGTCCATCGCCAGCGGCCAGGGCGCCTGCCCGGGGCGATCGGTGCCTGTCTGCCGGACCTCGGCGGTCTCTTCCCATGCCATTTCTGCTGTGCCTTCTCGATGCGCTGCTGCGCATGTTGTCTCCACCTGCGCCCGTTGTTCTAAGTGCAAACCCTGAAGTGTGAAACCACCATTTGCACAAGCGCCGAATGGAGTTTTAGCACATAGCTTGTCGCGCCTTGCGCCGGCACCATGCACGCACTCGCACACCGAGATGCGGGCACCAGGAGACAACACATGCACAGCTTCACCAGGATCCTGGCCACCGCCATGGGCTCGCTCGCCCTGGCCACGGCCTCCATGGCACAAACCTCGCCATCCGCCAAACCCGCCGAACTCAAGCTCGGCATGAGCACCTTCATGACCGGCCCGGCCTCGGTGCTGGGCGCCCCCGCCAAGGTGGCAGCCGACCTATGGATCGAGGAGTTCAATGCCGCCGGCGGCATCGACGGGGTCAAGCTCAAACCCACCTGGATCGACGAAGGCCAGGGCGCGGACAAGTTCCTCTCCGAGTACCGCCGCCTGGCGCAGGAGCCGGGCGAGAAGGTCATGGTCTCGGCCATCTCCAGCGGCTACTGCAATGCACTGGCACCGGTGGCCGAGGACCTGAAGGTCATCAACATCCTGTGGGAATGCTCCACCGAGAAGGTGCTGGAAGAGCGGCGCTACAAGTACGTGTTCCGCACCGGGCCCAACGGCACGATGGAGATGGTGGCCGCGGTGCTGCACCTGCTGAAGGTCAAGCCCGACTTCAAAACGCTCGCCGTCGTGAACCAGGACTACGCCTGGGGCCGCGACTCGTGGGAGATCTTCCGCAACACGCTGGCCGCCTTGCGGCCCGATGTGAAGATCGTCGCCGAGATGTTCCCCAAGTTCGGCGCGCCGGACTTCTCGACCGAGGTCACGCGGCTGCAGGCGCTCAAGCCCGACGTGGTGCTGTCCACGGCCTGGGGCGGCGATCTCGACACCTTCCTGCGCCAGGCCTCGCAACGCGGCCTGCTGAAGGCGTCGCAGTTCGTGCTGCCGCTGGCGGATTCGTCGCTGGAGCGGCTGGGCAACGCCATTCCGCCGGGCGTGATCGTCGGCTTCGTCGGCGATGGCTATTTCGCCGACCCCGAGTTCGTGAGCGACGCCGAAACCAAGGCCTTCGTGCAGAAGTTCAAGGCCAAGACGGGCGCCTATCCCAACTTCGCGGTCTACCACATGGTCCAGGCGCTGAAGGCGACCACCGGCGCCTACCGCCAGGCGATCGCCGCGAACAAGGGCCAGTGGCCGAGCGTCGACCAGACGATCGCGGCGTTGCAGAAGCAGGAGTACCGCGGCCTGTCGCGCCCGATCCGGCTGCGCGAGGACGGGCAGGCCTTGCAGGGGCAGCTCTACGGCGTCACGAAGAACGACCCGGCCCACCCGTTCCCCATCGTCGGGCAGCTGATGTACTACCCGGCCGAGATCGTCGCCGCGCCCGTGGGCCAGAAGTCCGCCGAGTGGGTGAAGACCCTGAAGCCGTCGCTGGTCGACAACCCCCAGATCAAGCGCGTCGGCAACTGAGCGCGTTGCGGAGCTTGGGGAACCGATGGACTTGAATCTGATCCTGCTGGCCGCGGTGGACGGGCTGTCGTATGCGGGCCTTCTGTTTCTCATCTCGCTGGGGCTGACCCTGATCTGCGGTGTGTTCGGCGTCATCAACGTGGCGCACGGCAGCCTCTATGCGATCGGTGGCTACAGCGCGGCCAGCGTCGTGGGCTGGCTGATGCCGCAGGCCCCACCCGCCTGGCTGCTGGTGGGCGCGTTGTTCGCCACGTCCATCGTCGCGGGCGGTCTGCTCGGGGCGGTGCTGGAGCGCGGCCTGCTGCGCCATTTCCAGAACTGCGACCCGGTGCTGCAACTGCTGGTGACCTTCGCCGCCTTCATGGTGCTGGAGGACGTGCAACGCCTGGTCTGGGGCGCGACGCCGGTGAATGCCGGCGAGATCGCCACGCGTCTGGGCACGTCCGAGCTGTTGGGCGTCACCTTCATGAACTACCAGCTGATGCTGGTGCCGGGCGTGGCATTGCTGGCGTACGTGGGGCTGCAGATCCTGCTGCGCCATTCGGTTGCGGGCAAGCAGATCGTCGCCATCATCCACCACCGGGAGATGGCCACGGCGCTGGGCATCCACGCGGCGCGCATCGGCAGCTTGACGTTCGCGCTGGCGGGCATGCTGGGCGCGCTGGGCGGCGCGCTGTCGGTGCCGATGACGTCTTTCGTACCCGGTCTGGGCGCCGAGATGATCGTCACCTCGTTTGCCGTCATCGCGACCGCGGGCCTGGGCCAGATCACCGGTGCGCTGGTGGCCTCGGTGCTGATCGGGCTGGCGCGCGCGCTGGCGGTCTACACGCTGCCGGAACTGGAAGTGGTGATGCCGTACCTGATGATGGTCGTGGTGCTGCTGGTGCGGCCGCACGGCCTGTTCACGGTCGCCGCGGCGCGGAGGATCTGATGAAGATCGCCCGGCTTCCGGCTGTCATTGTCTGCGTCGCGATCGGGATCGTCGCGCTCGGGCTGGCCTTGCCCTGGACGCGTGTGCCGGCCATCACCTGCGTGTGTTTCGGCCTGGCGGCGCTGGGGCTCACGGTGCTGATGCGCGCGGGGCAGGTGTCCTTCGGGCACGCGATGTATTCGGCCATCGGCGGATATGCCGCGGCCTTCGTGGCGCGTGGTTTCCCTGCTGCAGATGCGGCGGTAATGCTGCTCGCTGGCGTCATGGCCAGTGTGCTCGTGGGCGCCCTGGCGGCGGCCTTCCTGTCGCGCTACCGCGGCATCTTCTTCGGCATGCTGAACCTGGGCATCTCGATGGTGCTGTTCTCCCTGGCCGGGAAACTGTATTCGTGGACCGGTGGCACGGACGGGCTGCGATTCGAGCGGCCGACGCTGCTGGGCATGGTGATGGAACGCGGCCCCTTCGAGCTGGCCATGCTGCTGCTGACCCTGGTCCTGGCTGCAGGTGCGGCCTGGCTGGTGCAGCGCTACTTCGACTCGTCGGCCGGCCAGGTGATGGCCGCGATCAAGACCAACGAGACGCGGCTCGAATACATCGGCCTGTCGGCACGTCGCGCATTGGCCGAGGGCTACGTGATTTCGGCCGCGCTGGTCGGCCTGGCGGGTGCGCTGCTCGCGCTGGTGCAGGGCCTGGTCACGCCCGAGAGTGGCTACTGGATCCGTTCCGGCGAGTACGTGTTCATCGCCATCCTCGGCGGCGCCGGGCACGCGGTGGGCGCGTTCATGGGCGCGGCGGTGTTCGAGGTCATCAAGCTCGTCGCCGCGGCCTACTTCACCAACGCCTGGCAGATCCTGCTGGGGGCAACCCTGATCGCCGTGATCTTCTTTGCGCCGACCGGCCTGGTGGGATGGCTGCAACGCAAGCATGGGCTCGCGGGAGGCAAGACATGACTTCCACATCGGACGAACCGCTGCTGCGCACCACCGGCCTGACGCTGAAGTTTGGCGGCATCACCGCGGCAGACGGCATCGACTTCGCGCTGCAGCGTGGCGAGCGGCTGGCGGTCATCGGCGCCAACGGTGCCGGCAAGACCACCTTCATCAACATCTGCACCGGCTACATCCGGCCGTCGAGCGGCCGTGTCTTTTTCAGCGGAACCGATGTCACTGCGATGGTCCCGCGCCAGATCGCGCGGCTCGGGGTGGGGCGCTCGTTCCAACTGCCCCAGCTGTTCCTGGAACACTCGGTGCAGCAGTGCCTGGAGCTCGGCGCGGTCGGGCGCGCCGGCAAGCCTTCGTATTTCTCGCCGATGACGCGCACGACCGACCGGCATGCGGTGGCGCGGATGCTGGAGCTGGTCGACCTGCAAGCGTATGCGCACGATCCGGTGACCAGCCTGCCCGAGGGACACCGCAAGCTGCTCGACGTGGCCATCGCGCTGATGCTCGAACCCCGGCTGGTGATCATGGACGAGCCGACCAGCGGCGTCGCGTCGGAAGACAAGCACACGGTCATGCGCACCCTGATGCGCGCGCTGGACGAACGTGGCGTCACCAGCTGGTTCGTGGAGCACGACGTCGACATCGTGCTGCAGTACGCCACCCGCGTGGCCGCCTGGATCGACGGCCGCATTGCCGCCGACGGCACGCCGCAGCAGGTGTTTGCCGACCCCACGGTGCGGCGCGAAGTACTCGGATTGCCATGAAGCTTTCCATCGAATCGCTCAACGTCGGTCTCGCGGGCCATGCCGTCCTGAGAAAGGTCGACGTGACGGTCGGTGCCGGCGAGACCGTCGCCGTCGTGGGCCGCAACGGTGCCGGCAAAACGACGCTGCTGCGCGCCATCATGGGCCTGGTCAAGCCGAGTGCCGGTCGGCTGCAGCTCGACGGCGTCGACATCACCGGGCAGCCTGCGCACCGACGCGCGGCCGCGGGTTTCGGTTATGCGCCCGAGGACCGTGTGATCCTGCCGACGCTCACGGTGCTGGAGAACGTGACCCTGCCTTGCGACGTGCTGCGGGTGACCCGGCGGCTGATCGACCAGCGCCTCGAATCGGTGCTCACCGTCGTGCCACAACTGAAGCCCATGCTCGCGCGCTCCGGCGCCGCGCTGTCCGGGGGCCAGGGAAAGATCGTCGCGCTGGCGCGTGCGCTGATGGTCGGAACGCGCTTCGTGTTGCTGGACGAGCCGTTCCAGGGCCTGGCGCCCGCGCTGGCGCGCCAGTACGGCGACTCGCTGAAGGCGTTGCGTCGCACGCACCCGCAGCTGTGCGTGGTGGTGACGGAGTCCAACGCGGCGCTGCTCGACGGCATCCAGAGCACGACGCTGCAGATCGAACGCGGCAGCGTGACCCGCGTTCCAGAGCCTCAAACGGCAGGACGATCCCTCGATGGAGAACAAACAAGTGGCAACTGAACCTCACGAATTGCCGATGGGCGACGGACCTCTGCGCGGCGTCGTGGTGATCGACATCACCCGCGTCGTCGCCGGGCCCTACTGCACGATGATGCTGGCCGACCTGGGCGCGACCGTCATCAAGGTCGAGAACCCGTCCGAGCCCGACTATGTGCGCAGTTTTCCGCCCTTCGTGGATGGCGAGACCGGCAAGGCGAGCGCGTTCTTCGCGCAGTACAACCGGCACAAGCTGGGCGTGAGCCTCGACCTGAAGACCGAGGCCGGCAAGGCCTTGCTGCGCCAACTGGTCGAGAAGGCCGACCTGCTGGTCGAGAACTTCCGGCCGGGCACGATGGACCGCATGGGGCTGGGGCACGAGGCGCTGCTGCAGGTCAACCCGCGCCTGGTGTATGTGTCGATCAGCGGGTTCGGCCAGACTGGCCCCAATTCGCGGCGGCCGGCCTACGACAACAGCGCGCAGGCGACAGGCGGCCTGTGGTCGCTCAACGGCGAGAAGGGCGGCTCGCCGGTGCGGGTGGGCACCATCATCGGCGACCTGTCGGCATCGTTCTACGCGGCCATCGCGGCGCTCGCGGCGCTGCTGCATGCCCGCCAGACGGGGCAGGGCCAGTGGGTCGACGTGGCGCAGCAGGATTCGGTGATGACGCTGACCGAGCACGCCATCGTCAACTACACCGTGGCCGGCAAGATCGGCGAGCCGCTGGGTAACGACCACCCCTTCGTCCGACCCTACGGCCAGTACGCCTGCAAGGACGGCTTCGTGTTCTTCGGCGCCTACACCGACAAGTTCTGGCGCGAGGCCTGCCGGATCTTCGGCGAACCCGAACTCGTGCACGACCCCGAGATCGATTCGATGGACAAGCGTTTCGACGAGGCCACCTACACCCGCCGGGTCGAGCCCATCGTGCGGCGCTGGTGCGCCCGCCACACCAAGGCCGAACTCGAGGCGATGGCCGGCGACGTGATCCCGATGACGCCGATCAAGACCATCGCCGAGGTCGTGGCCGATCCTCACCTCAAGGCGCGCGACATGATCGTGCCGGTGCGGGTGGACGGTGCCCAGGTGCAGGCGTTCGGCACGCCGATGAAGCTGTCGAAGACCCCCGCGCGTGCCAGGGGCGCGGCCCCTGGCTTCGGCGAGCACAACGACGTGGTGCTGCAAGGCTGGCTTGGCGTCAGCAAGGACGACTACGCGCGTTACGCGGCCGAGGGAGCGATCTAGGATGAAACTCGCCCCCAGTCTGCGCGCACTGCGTGTCGCTTCGCCAACCCCCTACCGGGGGCAACACCAGCGGCCCGGCAAAGCCGGTTCCGCGGTGTTCTGGCCTTTTGCTGCGCCGGTTTCATCCGTCGTGAAGGTGCCCAGCGCCATGGAAAACTGATATGGCTATCGACTACGAAGTTCGGGACGGCATCGCCACCGTGCGCATCGCCCGGCCCGAAAAACTCAACGCGCTGACGCTGGCGATGTACGACGAACTGAGCCAGGCGTTCGTGCGGGCCCAGGCCGACGCGGACGTGCGTGTCGTGCTGCTGTGCGGCAGCGGCGAGCGCGCGTTCTGCGTGGGCGCCGACCTGACCGAGTCGATCCCCGCGCTGGCCGAGGGCCGGTTCGACATCTCCGAATGGGATGGCGCGCACCTGAAGCAGAACGGCTTCTACAAACCCGTGGTGGCGGCCATCCACGGCCTCTGTTTGGGCGGCGGCTTCGAGATCATGCTGGCCGCCGACATCCGCGTGGCGTCCGACACCGCGGTCTTTGCGTTTCCCGAGGCGTCGATGGGGTTCACACCGGCCGGCGGCACCCTGGTCCGCCTGACGCGGCAGATCCCGTTCGCGTTTGCGATGGAGCTGATGCTGACCGCGGAGCGTTTTCCTGCGAAGCGCCTCGCCGAGATGGGCCTGCTGAACCGGGTCGTGCCGCCCGCCGAGCTCGAAGCCGTTGCGCTGGCCTATGCGCGCGGTATCGCGGCCAAGGGGGCCGTCGCGGTATCGGTCATCAAGGAGGCCGCGCTCACACTCGGCCACCTGCCGTTCGACAAAGCCTTCCGTCAGGAGGCAGTTCTTGGCCAGCGCGCGTTCACGTCGCCCGAAGCCAAGGAAGGCCTGCGCCGCTTCCTGGCCCGCGCGAAATAGCCGTCCCGCCACCCGCACACCGTGCTCTGCCTTCCGGCTTCTTCCCACCCCAACTTCATCGCAACCGAGGACCTATGGCCATCGACTCCCGCCTTCCCAATTTCCGTTCGCTGACGCCGGCCCAGCGTCTGGCCCAGCTGGGCACCACCTGCAAGCTGACGCCGCAGGAGATCGATCTGATCGCCAAGCCCGGCGCGCTGGGCCTGGACCGCGCCGATGGCATGGTCGAGAACGTCATCGGCACCTTCGAGCTGCCTTTCGGCGTGGCCGGCAACTTCCAGGTCAACGGCCGTGACGTGCTGGTGCCGATGGTGGTGGAGGAACCTTCGGTGATTGCCGCGGCCTCGTTCATGGCCAAGCTGGCGCGCGAGGGCGGCGGCTTCCAGACGTCGAGCACCGGGCCCATCATGCGGGCGCAGGTGCAGCTGCTCGGCATCACCGACCCGTACGGCGCGCGCCAGTCGCTGCTGGCCCGGCGCAGCGAGATCCTGGAGCTGGCCAACAGCCGCGACAAGGTGCTGATCGGCCTGGGCGGCGGCTGCCGCGACATCGAGGTCCATGTGTTCCCCGACACGCCGCGCGGGCCCATGGTCGTGATGCACCTGATCGTCGACGTGCGCGACGCGATGGGCGCGAACACGGTGAACACGATGGCCGAGTCGGTGTCGGGCCTGGTCGAGAGCATCACCGGCGGCACGGTGCGGCTGCGCATCCTGTCCAACCTGGCCGACCTGCGCCTGGCCCGGGCGCGCGTGCGGCTCACGCCCGAGGTCCTGACGACGTCGGAGCGTGCCGGCGCGGACATCGTCGAGGGCGTGCTCGACGCCTGCACATTCGCCGCGGTCGACCCCTACCGCGCGGCCACGCACAACAAGGGCATCATGAACGGCATCGACCCGGTGATCGTCGCGACAGGCAACGACTGGCGCGCGGTGGAGGCCGGCGCGCACGCCTGGGCCAGCCGCTCGGGGCGTTACACCTCGCTGACCCACTGGGAAAAGGACAATCAGGGCGCCCTGGTCGGCACGATCGAGATGCCGATGCCCGTCGGGCTGGTCGGCGGTGCCACCAAGACGCACCCGCTCGCGCAGCTGTCGCTGAAGATCCTGGCCGTGCGCTCGGCGCAGGAACTGGCCGAGATCGCGGTGGCGGTGGGCCTGGCGCAGAACCTGGGTGCGCTGCGGGCCCTGGCGACCGAGGGCATCCAGCGCGGCCACATGGCCTTGCATGCACGCAATATCGCCCTGGTGGCCGGCGCGACCGGTGCCGAGGTCGACTGGGTGGTGCAGCAGATGGTGGCGCGCAAGGACGTGCGCACCGATCTCGCCATCGAGCTGCTGGCGGCAAAGCGTCAGGGGTAAGCGCCGACCACATCCGCGATGCGGCGGCGCATGGGGCCGCCTTGCGGCTGCATCATGGATGCGAACGAAGCTGTAATTCTGGCGATATTTCTATGTTATCGGTGAAATATCGCCACCTGTTCGCAGAATCTGCCGAGTTCAAAGCACAGTATTTTGGATAATATTTTGGCGTTATTCCGAACTGGAGAGCAGAATAACGCCATCATGGCCAAGAAGACAGCCCCCTTGCTCCCATCGACGGACGAATTGCTGCAGCAGTTTGGCGAGCGCCTGCGCCTGGCGCGGCTGCGCAGGCGGCTTGCCGCCAAGCAGGTTGCCGAGCGTGCGGGGATGTCGCCGATGACCTTGCGAAGCCTGGAGCGCGGCGGCTCGGGTGTGACCATGGGCGCCTACCTTGCCGTCATGCAGGTCCTGGGGATCGAGAAGGACCTGGATCTGCTCGGCAAGGCCGATCCGATGGGCAGGGAGCTGCAGGACGCCCGATTGCCACTACCCTCCAGCGCGCGGCGGCCGCAGGTGACGCCTATGGCGCCAGCGGCCAGCCTGCCGCCGACAGCCCGGCAACGCAAAGCCAAGGATGACGCATCCGATTGGCGCGTGGAGGGTGGTTTTGCCAGCGCCGACGTGCTGGCCGGCCTGATCACCCTCCCGCCATCGCGCAAAAACAAAGCGCGCTGATCCATGGCCACGACCATCGCCGTCTATGCCGACTGGGTTGGTCTGGACGCGCCCTTGCGTCTGGGATGGCTGCATGCCAGGCGCGGTGCCGGGCGCGAGGTCTTCGAGTTCGCGTTCGAGGCTGCGGCGCTCGCGCAGCCCGTCATCCGGAAACTGCACCTCGACCCACGGCTCGGCCTGTTCGAAGGACGGCAGCATCCGCCACAGGGCCACGAGACCTTCGGTGTGTTCGCCGACGCAAGCCCGGACCGCTGGGGCCGGTTGTTGATGCGGCGCCGGCTGGAGCGCGCGCAGCGGGCAGGGCAGATCGGCAAGGCCGTTCGCCTGCACGCATCGGACTATCTGCTCGGCGTGCACGATGCCTACCGGTCGGGCGCCCTGCGTCTGCGGCTGGACGATCGTGGCGACTTCCTCGACCACCGGCTGGACGGAGCTGCGCCGCCGTTCGTGCAGTTGCGTGAACTCGAGGCCGCCAGCCTGGCGCTCGAACGCGACGAGGACAACACCGCCGCCGAGGCCGACGCATGGCTGCGCCTGCTCATTGCCCCCGGCGGTTCGCTCGGCGGTGCGCGGCCCAAGGCCAGCGTCGTCGACCCGCAAAAGCAACTGTGGATCGCGAAGTTTCCGAGCGTGCGCGACGAACACGATGTGGGCGCATGGGAGCTGGTGGTGCAGACCCTCGCGAAGGGGTGCGGGCTGAACGTGCCGCAGAGCCTGGCGCGCCGGTTTGCCAGCCCGCACCACACCTTTCTGGTGAAGCGCTTCGACCGGACGCCCGCAGGACGTCTGCACTTCGCGTCCGCGATGACGATGACGGGCCATCAGGACGGCGACGACGCGTCCATGGGCGTGGGTTACCTGGAGATTGCGCGCGTGCTGATGGACCATGGCAGCCGGGTGACCGCCGACCTGCGCGAACTCTGGTCGCGCATCGTGTTCAACATGCTGGTGTCCAACACCGACGACCACCTGCGCAACCATGGCTTCCTCCTGGAGCCCGGCAAGGGCTGGCGCCTGTCGGAGGTATACGACATGAACCCGGTCCCGGACGCACACGGGCTGAAGCTCAATGTCAGCACGGCGGACAACGCGATGGACCTCGACCTGGCCCGTTCCGTGGCGCCGTACTTCCGCGTCGCCAAGCCTCTTGCCAACGAGATCATCGCGCGCAGCCAGGCCGTGGTGAAGCAGTGGCCCAGGATCGCCGGCAACCTGAAGATTTCCGCGCGCGAACAAGAGCGCATGGCATCCGCGTTCCGGCTCGGACGATGACCTGCGGCGCCGCACTGACACGTTCCTGAAATAGTACGTACACACAATTTAAAGGAGGTCCTCAAAAACGCAATCCAACATCAGGGAAATCTCATGACCACGATAGACCGCCGCGCACTTCTGCGCGGCATGGCCGCGCTTGGCGCGTCCGCAGCGCTTCCGGACAGCATCCGCCAGGCTCTGGCGATTCCGGCCAACACCGTCACCGGCACCATCGATGATGTGAAGCACATCGTCGTGCTGATGCAGGAAAACCGGTCGTTCGACCACTACTTCGGCACGCTGCGCGGCGTGCGCGGCTTCAGCGATCCGCGGGCGGTCAAGCTGTCTGGCTCGGGCAACCCGGTGTACCAGCAGCCCAACGTCAACGCGCAAGGCGTGGTGCAGAACCCACCCAGCATCCTGCCGTTCCATCCCACCGCAGCCAACCTGGGTCAGCAGTTCCTCGGCGGCCTGCCGCATGCCTGGACCGATGCGCATGGCGCCTGGAACAACGGGAACAACGACCGCTGGATCCCGAACAAGGGCAAGAACTCGATGGCCTATCTGCAGCGGGCGGACATTCCGTTCTACTACGCGCTGGCCGATGCCTTCACGGTCTGCGATGCCTACCACTGCTCGATCATGGCGTCGACCGATCCGAACCGCTATTACCTGTGGACCGGCTGGTGCGGCCAGAACGGCACCTTGCCCAGTGGCATCAACGTGCCCAACACCGGCAGCACGGCCGGCACATTGGCGCTGTCCGCCAGCGGCGCGGATGCCGGCAACGGCGCTGCGCCCTACGGCCCGGTCGTCAACAACGCCGAGCGCGGATATGGCTGGACAACCTATCCCGAGCGGCTTGAAGCGGCGGGCGTCTCGTGGAAGATCTACCAGGACATCGGTTTCGGCCTGAACGCGGCCGGCTCCTGGGGCTGGATCAGCAACCCCTACCTCGGCACCTACGGCGACAACTCGCTGCTGTACTTCAATCAGTACCGCAACGCGCAACCCGGCACGCCGCTCTACGACAAGGCGCGCACCGGCACCAACCTCTACAACGGCGGTGCGTTCAACAACGGCACGCTGTTCGACCAGCTGCGCCGCGACGTGATGAACGACACGCTGCCGCAGGTGTCGTGGATCGCCGCACCCGAGGCCTACAGCGAACACTCGAACTGGCCCACCAGCTACGGCACCTGGTACATCCAGAACGTGCTGAACGCGCTGACTGCCAACCCGGCCGTCTGGGCCAGCACCGTCTTCGTGATCTGCTTCGACGAGAACGACGGCTTCTTCGACCACATCGTGGCGCCCACGCCGCCGGTGTCCGCCGCGCAGGGCCTGTCGACGGTCAGCACGGTCAACGAGATCTACCCGGGCAACAAGTCGAGTTATGCCGCCGGCCCCTACGGCCTGGGCGCACGCGTGCCGGCGCTGGTCATCTCGCCGTGGAGCAAGGGCGGCTGGGTGTGTTCTGAGACCTTCGACCACACCTCGGTGATCCGTTTCATCGAGAAGCGTTTCGGTGTCATCGAACCCAACATCACGCCGTGGCGCCGCACCGTCTGCGGCGACCTGACGTCGGCGCTCGACTTCTCGGTGGCCAATGCCACGGCGGCACGCCTGCCCAGCACCGCCGCCTATGCCGCGCCCGCAGGCGACATCACCAGCGCCAAGAAGTACAGCAGCTACACGCCGGCCGTGCCCGCCACGCAGGTCATGCCGGTGCAGGAAGCCGGCCAGCGTCTGGCCCGTGCGCTGCCTTACCAGCTGCAGGCGGACTGGCTGCCGAACACCGACAACCGCAGCTTCGGTATCACCTTCACCAACACCGGCAAGACCGGCGCCTGGCTGCACGTGCGTACCGGCAACGGCACGATGGCTGGCGGCTCTACCGGGCCCTGGGGCTACACCGTCGAAAGCGGCAAGGCCTTGGCCGACCTGTGGACCACGCCGGCCACGCCCGACTACGACATCGCCGTGCACGGACCCAACGGATTCTTCCGCGCCTACGCCGGCAGCATGGAAGCGACCGCTGCCAAGCTGGTGGTGCGCAGCGTGTGTGACACGGTGGGCGGCGGGGTGTCGTTGTTCGTCACGAACGTGGGCGCCGCCGAAACCTCGGTGACGGTCACCGACAAGTACACCAGCGCGACCTCGCACCAGACCGTGGCGCCGGGTGCCAGCTTCCGCTCGGACTGGAGCCTGCAGACCACCGGCCGCTGGTACGACCTGCTGGTCACGGCCAGCACCGACCCGCGTTTCGTCGCGCAGTTTGCCGGCCACGTCGAGACCGGTGCCGACGGCGTCAGCGATCCGTACCTGTGAGCCGGTGCCGACGCACGACCCGACTCCCATTCATCTTTTTCCAGGAATCCACATGTTTTTCAATCTGACGCAACTCTTGCGCGCCGCCGCCGGTGCGGCCACGGCGGCCTTGCTGTTCACGGTGGCGGTGCCTGCTGCCCAAGCTGGCGTGGTGTACGACAACCTCGGCTCCAGCAGCGACTTCTCCGACCCGGTGATGAGCTACGGCCCCTTGGCAAATTCGTTCACCACCGGCGCCGGCGCGACCAACTATCTGACCGGCATCAAGGCCTTGCTGACGAGCGGCAGCGCCGATGTCGTCGGCGACATCCAGGTGAGCCTGCACGCCAACAGCGGCACCGCACCCGGTGCCGAGTTGATTTCGCTGGGTAGCCTGTCGAGTGCCGGCATCACCGGGAACGGTTTCGGCGTCTACGATTTCGCGCCGATCACGGCCTATCTGCTCGATGCCAACACCACGTACTGGATCGAGATCGAGGCGGCCGATCCGAACGCGGTCGAGTGGGCATGGTCCAGCGACCTGCTCGCGACCGGCGTGGCCGGCCAGTCCAACTACGCGGCGCTGCTGGGTGCCAGCACGAACCAGAACGCCGGCGGCGCCTACCAGATGTCCGTGACCGTCGGCGCGCTGGCCGTGCCGGAACCGGGCTCCGTCGCCTTGCTCGCGCTCGGCCTCGGCCTGGTGGTGCTGGTCTCGCCGCGCCAACGCAAGCGCGGCTGATCGCGCAACACCTCCGGGCGGGGTGGCGCCTGCCCGGAGGCTGGGCTACAGTGCATGGACCATGTACCTGCCCCCCCAATTCAAGGCAAAAGATACGGAGCACGCACTGCGTCTGATGCGTGAACATCCGTTCGCAAGCCTCATCAGCACCGATACGACGGGCCTGCCCTTCGTCACCCACCTGCCGCTGCACCTGCAGTCGGACACCGAACCGCTGCGGCTGCTGGGCCACGTCGCCAAACCCAACCCCCACTGGAAACTGCTGCAGGCGCAACCGCGTGCGGTGGTGAGTTTTCTCGGCCCGCACGCCTACCTGTCGCCCCAGGTCTACCCCGACCTCGCACGCGTGCCCACCTGGAACTACCTGGCCGTGCACTGCACGGTCGAGGCCACGCTGATCGAGGAGCCGGCCGCGAAGGACGCGCTGCTGAAGCAGCTGATCGGCGACCACGAGCCGGCCTACGCGGCACAGTGGCGCGGCCTCGGTGAAGAGTTCGCGTTGAAGATGCTGGCCGGCATCGTCGCGTTCGAGCTGCGGGTGACCTCGCTCGAATGCAAGATCAAGCTCAACCAGCACCGGCCCGAGGCGCATGCCGCAATGCGCCGGATGTACAGCGCCGGCACACCGGACGAACGCGCGCTGGCCGGGTGGATGGACGTGCTGGGCATGGACCCGGACCATGCAACCCACGCGGCTGACACGGTGTCAGGGGGCGGCTGATGCGCGTGGTCTTCGGCGTCTTGAGCCTGCTGGTGGTCGTGGCCATCGTCGGCATCCTCACCCGCAACCAGCTGAAGGCGGTGTCCACGCTGCCGGCGATGCCCGGCCTGGCGGCCAGTACCCCGGCGCCGGGCCAGCCCGCGCTGACACCGGCGCAGCAGAGCCAGCAGATGCAGCAGCAGTACAAGCAGGCGATCGAGGGGGCGATGCAGCAGGCCCGCCCGACCGGTGACGACGTCAAGTAGCCGCCTGCGTGCTGCGGCGCTGATCCCATGACCGACGACGAAGCCATGGCCCTGGCGCTCGACCAAGCGCGCCTTGCGGGCGCGGCGGGTGAGGTGCCGGTGGGCGCTGTGGTGCTGAAGAATGGCCAGGTCATCGGCGTGGGGCACAACATGCCGATCAGCGCGCACGACCCCACGGCGCATGCCGAGATCGGCGCGCTGCGGGCCGCCGCCCGGGCGCTGGGCAACTACCGGCTGGATGGCTGCGAGCTCTTCGTCACGCTGGAGCCCTGTGCGATGTGCAGCGGCGCGATGCTGCATGCCCGCGTGGCGCGCGTCGTGTACGGTGCCCCTGAGCCCAGGACCGGCGCGGCGGGCTCGGTGCTCGACCTGTTTGCCGAGGCGCGGCTCAACCACCAGACGCAGGTGGTGGGCGGTGTGCTGGCCGAGCCCTCCACGGCCTTGCTGCAGGCGTTTTTCAAGGAGCGCCGCAGCCTGCAGCGCGAAGATGCGCGCCTGCAGCATCCGCTGCGCGACGACGCGCTGCGCACCCCCGACCATTGTTTCGGCGGCCTGCCGGGCTACCCCTGGGCCGGCCGCTACCTCAGCGACCTGCCGGCGCTGCAAGGCCTGCGCCTGCACTACCTGGACGAAGGCGGCCATGGCGGCGAGGGGCAGCTGACCTACCTGTGCCTGCACGGCAACCCGTCGTGGAGTTATCTCTACCGCAAGATGATCCCGGTGTGGACGGCCGCTGGGCACCGGGTGGTGGCGCCGGACTTGATCGGCTTCGGCAAGAGCGACAAACCCAAGAGGGAGCAGGCCCACCGTTTCGACTGGCATCGCCAGGTGCTGCTCGAGTTCATCGAACGGCTCGGCCTGCAACGCGTGGTGCTCGTCGTGCAGGACTGGGGCGGGCTGCTCGGTCTGACGCTGCCGATGGATGCGCCCGAGCGTTACGCCGGCCTGCTGGTGATGAACACCTTGCTCGCCACCGGCGACGCGCCGCTGCCCGCGGGGTTTGTCGCCTGGCGCGAGATGTGTGCGCGCAACCCCGCCTTCGACGTGGCGCGCCTGTTCGCCCGTGGCAACCCGTGGATGACGGACGCCGAATGCCAGGCCTATGCGGCGCCGTTTCCGGACGCCGGCCACCGGGCGGCCACACGGGCGTTTCCGCGCCTGGTACCGGAGCAGGCCGATGCGGATGGTGCCGCGCTGTCACGTGCCGCACGCCAGTTCTGGCGCGAGCGCTGGACCGGCGAGACGCTGATGGCCATCGGCCTGCAGGACCCGGTGCTCGGCCTGCCGGTGATGCAGGCGCTGCGCGGCCAGATCCGCGGCTGCCCCGAGCCGATGCAACTCGCGCGTGCCGGCCACTTCGTGCAGGAGCTGGGCGAGGCAGTGGCGCAACAGGCGCTCACGCGGTTCCGCTGACGCGTGTGGGCCGGCCAGGCCTTGGGGCCGGTGGGATACTCGCCCGCGTGAGCAAACACATCTACATCTACTCCCCGTCGGGCGCCGTGCGCGACAAGGCATCGTTTCGCCGCGGCATCGCCCGCCTGAAGGCCCTGGGCCACGAGGTCGAAGTCGACGAGGCCGCACTCAAGAGCCACATGCGTTTTGCCGGCGACGACGACACCCGTGTCGCGGCCGTGCACCGCGCAGCCGCCAGCGGTGCCGACGTTGCGCTGATCTCGCGCGGCGGCTACGGCCTCACGCGCATCCTGGACCGCATCCGTTATCCGGCCCTGGCGCGTGCCGTGGCCCACGGCACGCAGTTCGTCGGCATGAGCGACTTCAGCGCGCTGCAGCTGGCGCTGCTGGCACGCACCGGCGCCATCAGCTGGGCCGGGCCGGCGCTGGGCGAAGACTTCGGTGTCGAGGGCGAACCCGACGACATCATGGAAGCCTGCTTCGACGATCTGCTGCAAGGGCAGGGCGAAGGCTGCGGCTGGCGCCTGGGCAAGGACGATCCGGTGCCATTGCCGCGCCGAGCCGTCGCGCGAGGCGAGGGCGAAGCCCCGGCGCTCTGGTCGGTGCGCAAGGCCGTGCTGTGGGGCGGCAACCTGGCGGTGCTGTCGTCGCTGGTGGGCACGCCGTACCTGCCTGCCATTCGCGGCGGCGTGCTGTTCGTCGAGGACGTGCACGAGCATCCGTACCGGGTCGAGCGCATGCTGACGCAGTTGCTGCATGCTGGCATCCTGGCGCGGCAGAAGGCGATCGTGCTGGGGCATTTCACCAACTTCAAGCCCGTGCCGCACGACCGCAACTTCCGCCTGGCCACCGTGGTTGGCTGGCTGCGCTCGCAGCTGAAGGTGCCGGTGTTCACGCAGCTGCCGTTCGGCCACGTGCCAACCAAGGTGCTGCTGCCGGTGGGCGCCAGCGTGCAGCTGGCGGTGGAAGGGCGCGACGCGCTGATGTTCTGGGGCCATCTTGGCGGCGGCCACGTGCATGTGCATGGCCACGAGCCCGGCCATGGGCACGTCCACGACCGGGACCACGACCACTGAGGGCGTGGCAGGCCGTGGTGGCCGAAAATAGTGGAACCGCATCGAAACGACATCCCCTACACTAGATTCTCAATCCCGCACGGCCTTCAATCTCCAGCATGGGCGTCCAAGCAACCGTCGTATTTGCAGATCTCACCGAAAGCACCGCTTTCTTCGAGATGCTCGGCAACGAGAAAGCGACGATCGCGGTGACCCGGCTGACCCAGTGGATCGGTGAAGTCTGCGAGGCACACCGGGGCCGGGTGGTCAAGAAACTTGGCGATGGCGTGCTGGCGGTGTTTGCCAATGCCGTCGACGCGACCGACGCGGTGATCCAGATCCAGCGCGGCCACCAGGAGCGCCTGCTCAAGTGGCCCGCCGCCATCCGCATGGAGATCAAGGCCGGCATCGCGCGCGGCGAGGTGGTCGAGGTCGATGGCGACTGTTATGGCGATGCCGTCAACGTGGCGTCGCGCCTGAGCGATCTGTCGGGTGCCAACCAGATCTGGGTGACCGAGTCGGTCGTCGACCAGATCGAGGATGCCCATGGCCTGCGTTTCCTGAGCCTGGGGCCGGTCAGCCTGCGCGGCAAGACCGAGGCGCTATCGCTGTACCGGGTCGAGTGGGAGGAGAACATCGTCTCCGACTTCGTGACCCAGCAGGCGGCCCTGGCCCAGATTGAGCGCGACCCGGGTGTCGCCAGCGAGATCCACCTCGGTTACCTCGACATGGGGCGCACCTTCGGGCCACCCGAACTGCCGGTGCACCTGGGGCGGGTCGACCATGCCGAGATCCTGGTCAACGACCCGCGGGTGTCGCGGCTGCATGCGCGCATCGAGTACCGCAACGGTACCTTCGTGCTGGTGGACCTGAGCAGTTTCGGCACCTGGGTACGGTTCGCGGGCAGCGACACCGACGTGGCGCTGCGCCGTGAGGAATGCCAGTTGCACGGCACGGGCGAGATTGCGCTCGGCGTGCCGATCGGCGACCTCAGCGCACCGACGGTGTCGTTCGCGGTGGCCACGGGCCACACGCTGCGCTGACCGTGCCGCGCCGGGAGCCCGTGTGATCTGGTGGAAACGCGCGGGCTGGACGGCGCTGCTGACACTGCTGGCCGTGCTGATGGCCGCGGGCATCTACGTCTGGCGCAGTTTCCCCAAGATCGATGGCGAACGGCGGGTGCCAGGCGTGATGGCACCGGTCAGCGTCGAGCGTGACGGTGCCGACGTCACCCACCTGCGCGCCGCCACGCCGCGCGATGCCTGGTTCGCCCTCGGCTACGTGCACGCGCAGGAGCGCGGCTGGCAGATGGAGTTCAACCGCCGCGTGATGCGCGGCACCTTGTCCGAAGTGCTGGGCGAGGCCACGCTCGAGACCGACAAGCTGCTGCGCACGCTCGGCATCATGGAGGCGGCGCGGCGCCAGCTGGCGCGCATGCCGGCCGAAGCGCGGGCACCACTGCAGGCCTACAGCGAGGGTGTCCAGGCCTTCTATGCCGACCCCGGGCAGGCCTTGTCGCCGGAGTTCCACCTGCTCGGCGTGCGGCCCGGCGGGGAGGGCGGCAAGGCATGGGACGTGGAAGACTGCGTGGGCTGGGCGCTGATGATGGCGCTGGACCTGGGCGGCAACTGGGGCACCGAGTTCGCACGCCTGTCGGCCGCGAAAGTGGTGGACACGCGCCGCCTGTGGGAGCTGTTCCCACCGTATCCGGGTGAGCCACCGGCCTCGACGGTGGACTTCGCGGCGCTCTATGCGAAGCTGGGCGTGTACCGGGCCGGTGCCGATGCCGGCGCCAAGCCGACCAGCCTGGCGCCTTCGTCTTCCGACCCCGTCAGTCTGGCCGCAGCCGATCCGCTGCGCACCTGGTCGGATGCGTTTGCGCGCGACGTGGGCCTGGTCGAAGGCAAGGGCAGCAACAACTGGGTGGTGGCGGGCTCGCGCACGGTCACCGGCAAACCGCTGCTCGCGAACGACCCGCATCTGGGCCTGAGCGCGCCGGCGATCTGGTACTTCGCCGGCCTGCATGCGCCGGCCACCACACCGGGCGGGGCGCCAGCACTGGAGGTGATCGGCGCCACCCTGCCGGGCCTGCCCTTCGTGGTGCTGGGGCGCACCCGGTCCGTGGCCTGGGGTTTCACCAACACCGGGCCGGACGTGCAGGACCTGTATCTGGAACAGATCGACCCTCAGGATCCGGGCCGCTACCGGGTGCTGGACGTCGGTGGCCAGCCGGCCTGGGCCGCGTTCGAGACACGCCAGGAGACGATCAAGGTCAAGGGCCGACCCGACGTGGTGCTCACGGTGCGCAGCACCCGGCACGGGCCGGTGCTGAGCGGCGCGCAACGTGCCCACGGCGACGTGATCGACCTGAGCCGCCACGTGATCGCGCTGCGCTGGAGCGCGCTGGAGGCCGAGAACGACACGGTGCTCGGCATGAAACGGGCGAACGAGGCGCGGTCCGTCGACCAGCTGGTGGCGGCGTTCGCCTACCACCACTCGCCGATGCAGAGCGTCGTGATGGCCGACACCGCAGGCCGCATCGGGTTCAAGGCCGTGGGCAAGGTGCCGGTGCGCCGCGCCGACGACGACATCCGCGGCATCGCCCCGGCGCCCGGCTGGGAGGCGCGCTACGACTGGGCCGGCTGGCTGCCCTACGCCGATACCCCCGAGCAGGGACTGAAGGACGATCGGCCCGAATGGATCGCCACGGCCAACCAGCGCGTGACCGCGGCGGACTTCCCACACTTCATGGGCCAGGACTGGGCCGTGCCGTACCGCTTCGACCGCATCGCGCAACTGCTGGCGGCGACGCCGCGGCACGATGCGGCGAGCATGCAGCGCATCCAGGCCGACCAGTCGTCCGCCGCGACGCTGCGCCTGCTGGGCCATCTGCGCGCGGCGGTGTCCACGCATCCGCTGGCGGCGGCGGTGCAGCCCCAGCTGGCGGCGTTCGACGGCGACATGCGCGCCGACAGCGCGGCGGCGCTGGTGTTTGCGGTATGGGTCGACGAGCTGACCCGCGGCCTGCTCGTGCCTCGCCTCGGCCCCGAGCGTTTTGCCGCGCTGTATGGCAAGCGGCAGTTCCGCGGCACCGTCGAGCTGGCGCTGGAACAGAACGACGCCTGGTGGTGCGCGCCCATCGGTTGTGCAGCACAGGCGGGCGCCGCGCTGACCCGCGCGCTCGACCGGCTGCAGGCGATGCAGGGCGCGGACGTGGCGCAGTGGCAATGGGGCAGGGCGCACCCGGCGCTCAGCGGGCACCGCCCGTTCTCGAACGTCGGGCCGTTGGCGCGCTGGTTCGACGTCAGTGTGCCGAGCGGCGGCGACTCGTTCACCGTCAACGTGGGGCAGTACTGGCCCAACGATGCCGCGCGGCCGTTCGCCAACCGGCATGCGGCGTCGTTGCGGGCCGTCTACGACCTGTCCGACCTCGAGAAATCGCATTTCATCTACCAGACGGGCCAGAGCGGGCTGGTGTTTTCGCCGCGCTACCGCGACATGGAGGGGGAGTGGGCCGACGTGCGGTACCGGGCATTGCAGCTCGACCCGGCCGACGTGCGGCACAGGCTGAGCCTCACCCGATGATTCTTTCTTATTGGAGCATTTGGCGGCCCAATGTCGGTACACACTTGGCACTAGAATTTGACGAAAGGTCAGGCGGCGACGCGCCCGGTCGAATCGATAACGCAACGAGGCGCATTTCGCCAGCATGACAAAAAAATCAAGAATCGAATTCGAGGACATGAATCTGCAGGTAGGTGTGCGGCTGCAGATCATGGTGAAGGATGCGTCGGTGCCCACGGTGCTCTACACCGCGCTCATCGGCTTTGTCGTGGACGACTATTTGCTGTTGCAGATTCCGCAGGAGAACGGCAAGCAGGTGCCGATTCCCGAAGGCGCTGCCGTGGCGATCCGCGTGTTCTCGGGTGTCTCGGTGTTCACCTTCGACTCGCAGGTCGAATCGGTCGTGCAGGCGCCGCGCGCCTACATGCTGCTGGCGTTCCCGGGCGAGATCCAGAAGGTCGGCTTGCGCAAGGCCGTGCGGGTCAAGGCCAATCTGCCGGTCAAGATCCTGAATCCGGCGGACCGCGAGGTGCTGAAGGAAGCCACGCTGTCCGACATCAGCCTGTCGGGCGCGCTGGTGTCGACGTCGAACCCGCTGGGCAGCGCGGGCGACAACATCCTGATCCAGTTCTCGATCACCGTGCAGCCGCAGAACCAGGACGTGACGATCAGCACGAACGCGTCGATCCGCAGCGTGCAGCAGGCCGTGGGCAGCACCGCGGACGGCAATTCGTTCTACACCGTCTACACCTACGGCATCAACTTCCTGGACATCGATGCAGCGCACCAGGCGATGCTGCAGAACTACGTCTACGAGACGCTGCTGATCCACCGTACCTGATCATCGTCGGCACGGGGGGAGGGCCGTCGTGCACCGGCGGCATACCACCAGGGCTTCGTCGGCCGTTCAGGTCGAACGCATTTCCTTCAGGATCTGCTGCGTGACGTCGGTGTCTTCGACGATGTGGTTGATTTCCTTCCACCGCTTCCAGGTGCGCCACACGCTGGGGTGGCCACCGTGCCGGCCCTTGAGCAACTGGTAGACGCGCCCGCTCTCCGTCACGCCGCGGCCCGTGTTGCCGTCGAAGGTGACGACCGGCGACGACACCTGGGTGTTGCGCCGTGAACCCGTCGTGACCCCGATGAAATGCCGGGTGCATTCGTCGCTGCCAGCTGCCAGAGCGACTTCAAGCACCGCCCAATCGGTCAAACTGATCTGCGGAGCCAATGGAATCGCGGCGCTACGCCAAACCGTCATTTGTTGTCGCTTTCTGCAGCCGCTCACGGGCCGAACACACGGAACCGGTGAGCGTATCCGAGCCGCCATGCGTCGGCAAGCCTGGGGGGCAGTGTCGGCCAGTGCTTTTGATGGGACGTGTGTGAAGAGTTCTCCTATGATTGTTTTGAATCAATGTTCTTTGGTTGAAAGTTAAAGTGATGCATGAGATTGGATGGTCCATGTTGTCGAGACCGCTCAACACATGCACCGTCCATGTCAACCGCCGACAGGCGGTCTCGACCTAAGCGCGGTCACCCACTTCCTTCATGAAGTCGAGCAGCAGCGTGCCAAGCCGGGCCGGCTGCTCCTGCTGGATCCAGTGACCTGCCCCGTCGACCAGCGCAATACCGCGCATCCTTGTCGTCGCCTTGGCCTTCATCACCTCGATTGCGCCCGGCGACACGTAGTTGGCCCAGTCACTCTTTCCGCCGATGAAGAGGGAAGGGACATCGATCGTCCTACCCGACAAAAGGCGCAACTCAGCGTTGAGGGCCGGGTCGGTGAAGACGCGATAGGCTTGCAGCCCGCCTTGAAAACCCGTGCGGCCGTACTCGGCCGTGTAAACATCCAGTTCGGGCTCGGTCAGCCATTGGCAGGCCAGGACCTCGGCGGCGGACGGGTGGAACGGCGCGACGGTCTGCGACATGGTCTTGCCCAGATCCATGACGTAGTAGGTGGGCAGTTGCGCGAGTTCCGTGGCCGTCGGCGCCTTCAACGGATGCGGCCTGTTGCCCGCCCAATCCGCGCTCTTGACATGGAAAAACGCGCGAAGAAACGCGTGCAGCCCTTGTGGAGGGCGCCACAGGTCGGCGTTCGCCTCCCGCGTGCTCAGGTATTGTTGATAGTGCTTGCGGGGCGGATCGAGCGCCGCCAGTGCAGCCGCCAGCTGTTGATTTCCAGTGTTCGGTGGTGCCGCCGATGCATTGGCGTCTGCAGTGTCGAACGGAAATGCCGGCGGACCGGGAAACGGGGCGCTCATCAGCACCACGGAAGGAAATACGTCAGGTCGAACCAGCGCGCAATAGGCCGCTACGGGCGAGCCGAAGTCGTGCCCCACGAGCATGGATGTGCGACGATAGCCCAATGCCGAGACCAATCCGAGGGCGTCTCTCGTCATGTTCAACAGGCTGTAGGGCGCGAGCGGAGCGTCGTAGCTGCCATCCCAACCGGTGGTGTGACCAAAACCCCGCTGGTCGGGCGCCACCACGTGGTACCCGGCGTCCGCCAGAATCGGGATCAGGTGTCGCCAGCCGTAGGCCAAGTCCGGAAAGCCGTGCAGAAGCAGCGCAAGGGGTCTGCCAGGGCTTTCGTACCCGGCCTCGAGAACATGGACATCCAGGCCGTTGATCCCCTGGACCATCCGGGAGCGGACGCCCTTGGGAAGCGATCCTTCGTTGTAGGTGGATGTGGTCGACATAGTTTCTCCCATGGGGTTTGCGCGGGCCGGTTGAAATGACGCCGCAACAAGACTGGCGGCGCCTATGACCAAGACGGCTCTTCGAGACGCCGATGGCTTGAGATTGAATGGAGGATTCATGGTGTCCTGGTTTCGAACGTGACGGACGGGGATCAACGGGGTTCTATGGTGATCGCCATTATATGGCAATCACCATACATACACAAGCGGTTTGTGTTAACTTCACGTCATGCCACGTAAGACGGATGCCCGCGCCAGCGCGATTGCCACGGCCGAACGACTGTTTCGCATCCAGGGCTATACAGCGACGGGATTGATCCAGATCCTCAAGGAGAGCGGCGCGCCGAAAGGATCGTTCTACTTTCACTTTCCACGCGGAAAGGCACAGCTCGCTGAAGAAGCGATCGACCAGTACGTTGCGAAAAGGATGGCGGTGTTACGCACCATCTCATCGAATACGACAGGTGATGCGCTGAACTTCGTTCATCAGATCTTCAGAGCCTTCGCAGCCGAAATGGTCGAGTCCGACTTCCAGTACGGATGTCTGATGCAGAACCTCGCGAACGAGCTACCTGCGCTGGACGCCGAACTGACTCAACGGGTCGCGCGCGGATTTACGGACTCGACCGAGATTGTTGCGGCGCATTTCAGAGGGTGCGGTTTCGCTCCCGCGCGCGCATCGTCTACCGCAGCCGCATTGGTCGCCGCCGTCGAAGGCGCGCGGACGGTTGCGCGTCTGGAACGCACACCGGCCATATTTCAGGCACTGGCGGAAGTGAGTGTCCAGGGGTGGGCAACGCCCGGGAAATGAGCGATGCTGGTAGATTCACAGAGCTTGGACATTCTGTAAGCCATTGATTACGAAAGATTTTCTCTAATCTACCCGCCAATTTTCCCTCCGATCATGGGGACGTGACAATGGCCAGGGATTGCCGCGGCGAAGGAATCCCATGTAGCTTTCGATTCGGCGAAGCAGGTAGGGGGGGGTTTTGGTGCGGAACGTCACTCATCATTCACTTTTGAGTCATTGAACATTGCCCTGACCGGCACAGCAGAAACCGTGATTGAGAGTGGCTGTACTTGGGGGCTACAGGGTCGGGCATCACTTTCACATGAACACGCTTGCCCTGCATTTCCCGGTGCTCAGTTTTGGAGAAAGCGGCGGGAATGCCGTTGGCTGACCTCTGTTGGCAGTTATCGGGGGACCAGGGTTCGGCGGATGCGATCCGCGTAGTTGCGTAGAGTCGGCACCATGCCGACCACTTCAGACAGCGTGCGTCTTCCCATTGGCGCTGAGAGAGTCAGGGCGGCAATGACGCGTCCATCTGCATCCTCAATCGGTACGGCGGCTCCCACAACCCCGACGATGTACTCGGATTCATTCGCTGCATATCCCTGGCTGCGGACCTTGCGCAGTCGTTCCCCCAGAGCCTTGGGTTCGGTCACGGTTTTCGGGGTCAACTGCTCCCATGGACCGGACACAAGATAGGCCGCGAGCTCGTCCTGGCCCAGTCCGGCAAGAAAGACCTGGCCGCTAGAGGTGCAATGCAAGGGTGCCTTCTGCCCGGCTTGAAACTGGAGGGTCAGAGGTGACTGACCCATCACGCTGGCGATGTATTCCACCTCGCCAGAGGACATGAGTGCCAGACCGCACGTCTCACCGGTCTTCTGGGCAACCGAGGCTAGCAGGGCCTGGATCGGGGCGTAGATGATGGTAGAGCCAAGGATCGAACTGGCGAGACCGACCAGCTTCGGCGCGATGGCGTATTTGCCTTTAACTGGCATCTTTTGGAAGAACTTCAGTTCCTCGAGCGCTGCGATCATGCGATGCGCCGTAGGTCGGGGCAGGTCAAGCAGGTAGACGATGTCCGCCGCCGAAATCATGCCCATCTTGGACGCGAGTTGGATGACCGCAAAAAGTCGCTCGACGGGGGTGCTTGAGACAGTCTCCGCCTTCGCGACTGTCTTCTTCTGCCGAGTGGCCATCACCGACTCCTCACCGCCGGTCGGGAACGGCATAGCGCTGCCGTAGGACGGCAACGACCTGCGACGCCATGGAGCACAGGACCAAATACACGACTGCAACCGTCATGTACATCTCGACCAACCGACCGTCGCGTTGCGCGATTTTGGAGGCGGCACCCAGCAAATCGGTCGCGGAGAGCACATAGACCAGCGAGGTGTCTTGAAACAGGATGATGGTCTGCGTCAACAGGATTGGACTCACCACGCGAATCACCTGCGGAAGGATGACGAGGCTATAAGTCTGCCATGTCGTCATGCCGAGCGCGGTGCTCGCGGCATACTGGCCCTTGTGAATCGACTTGAGGCCTGCGCGGATGATTTCTGCATAGTAGGCAGCCTCGAACATTGTGAAAGTCACAAACGCCGTCCATATCGGACCGATCTGCACCGGACGCGAGGAGCCGGTTACCCACATAAGCACGAGCGGCATCAGAAAGAAGAACCAGAACAGCACCATGATGAGGGGAATGGACCGGATCAGGGTGACATAGCCTCCCAGAATTTGCGAAGCAATGGGAATCTCGAGATGCCGCACGAGTGCGATGCCGATTCCCAGCAGCAAGCCACCAACAAAGCCAACGGTCGTCAGCTCCAACGAGAAAACCAACCCCTTCAACAGGTAGGACCATGCCTCGACGATGACGGAAAAATCGAAGTGGCCCATCACGCGGCTCCCTGCTTTTGCCTGGCCAGTGCTCTTCGGCTCTTCGGGGCCTCGGTGCCAGGAACCCGCAACGCACGCTCAATCCAGTGCATCAGCACAAAGACGCATAGCGCGAGCGTCAGATAGGCGATGGTGGCCGCACCGAAGGCCTGAAAGGTCTTGAAGGTAAATTCATTGATCTGGCGTGCCTGCGCCGTCAGTTCCAGCAGCCCGATGGTCAATGCGACGGAGGTGTTCTTGAAAATGCCCATGACCTCGCTGGTGAGAGTCGGAAGAACAATGCGCAGAGCCTGAGGAAGCAGGACGAGACGGTAACTGTTCAGCTCTGTCATTCCAAGAGCACGCGCAGCGGCACGTTGCCCATAGGGTAGCGCCTCGATTCCCGCCTTGACCTGTTCGGCGACACGTGCACCGGTGTACAGGGAAAGTGCCACAAGTGCCGGGAAAAACGTTCCCCATGGTGGCGCCCACTTCTTCATCGCGGTCCCGAGTTGTTCTGGCAGCAATCAGTGAGACCTACTTCGTATTGGCAGGATTGGAGGCGATGGCCGTCGAGCTTATTGCAAAGGGGCCCAATCTGGATCGGGTGGTCGCCCATCTCGCCATGATTGCCGAGGATATGGAGACGGCGATCAGGAAAAAGGACCTGCGGGGATGGGCGCGCGCCGACGCGGCGTTCCATGACGCGTTGTTTAAGGGTGCCAGCAATCGCCGACTATCCGACCTCGCCGAAGTTGTCACGGTTCTCGCGATGAGAGCGCGGATGGTGACGCTGCCTTACCGACCGGTTCCCCGTTCCTCCAACGACGAACACGTGGAGATCATCCAAGCCATCAATTCAGGCAACTGGAAGTCGGCCGTCAAACTGACACGCGAACACCGGATGCGCGGGCTACAAACCATTTTGAAGGCCTTGCATCGAATGCCCAAGACTTCGTCGCCCCGCTCTTGAACGAGACGCTGAGCCACCCAGCTTGCAACCAACGGGACTCACTTACCTCGGCGCATACCAGCCACCTTGCTATGCCGAGGCCCGTCCTACTTGAAGAGCCCACCAATGTGCGTGAGCGTCCAGCGGTCCCACCTTGCGTCCACTGCGGCTCCCCCCCGAGTATGGCGTCCACCTATTTTTAGCGGATGCCTATGCATCCCAAACACTCCAATCGCCGGATCCACACGTGCGAGTTCAAGGGCAGATCCTGGCCGAGTTCCAACGACCAGGTGCCTCGGTCTCGGCAGTGGCCATCGCGCATGGCCTAAACACCAACGTCGTGCGCAAGTGGCTTGTCTGGCGTACAGCGCCTGCTCCAGGGCGTCGAGCACGAAGTCCGCGCGCATGGCGCTGCTGACCCTCCAGCCCAAGATGCGCCTCGCGTACACGTCGATGACGAAGGCCACGTACAGCCAGCCCTGCGAGTCGACACGTAAGTGAAGTCGGAGATCCAGAACTGGTTCGGCCGGTCGGCCATGAACTGCCGGTTGACCCGATCCAGAGGACACGGCGCACGCCCATCGCTGATCGTCGTGCGCACCACCTTGCCTCGTACCACCCCGCGCAGACCCGCTGCGCTTCGCTGGTGCTGACGCCTTCGCGCGCACCCGCATCGACCTCGACACGCTTGACCCACTCCAGCAGCGTCTGCGGCACGCAGCCGATCTTCGGTGCGATCGATTCGACCGCCGCCCACAACGACGGGTACTCCCCACGGTGCTCTTGCACCATCCTCACCGCGCGCTCACGCACCTCGGGCGAGAACTTGTTCGACTTCTTCATGGCTCAATCCTCTCAGAAAATGGAGCCTCCTCAAAATACGGGGCGGTTCAGTTCCGTTACAATTTCCTAATGAACGTTGTGTTTAGGCGCCACCAAAGCCGCTACAGAACGATTCGATCTTGCCCGTTTGCGGGCACCACGATTCGACGACCACTGTTCCGCATACCGCCTGAGGCGGCTAAGGCCCGCAATTCTGAACGTCTCCTACGTCGGCTCAGCCACGCGGTCATCCACTCTATGCGAGTCTGCCAGTCAAGTATCTTGTCATGAGTGCATTTCTCCAACATCCACGGCGTGAGGCTAATCTTCGCGATTTCTTTGGTCAATTTCTTGAAGGTTTCGAACGGCGTAACGCCGAGAGCCGGAAAGAGTTGGTATTTGCAAAGGGCGTACGTCCGGACCAAGATTCCGCGCTCATGAAGTTCAGGGGCGAGCGCACAAAGTGCCTGGTAGATGGGCACGCCGAGGACCTCGACAACATTGAATTGCTTCTTGTGATGCGCAAGGCGCGCAAGCAAGAGCAAGCATCCAAAATGATGTAGGTTGCAGAAGCACATCTGGACCTCCCGCGTCGCGCGGAGAAGCACGGGGTGGTCATCCGACGACGCGTTGATTGCGTCCAATATTTTGCCCGCAGGTCGATGGATCGAACAGTCACTAATCCTAACGACGGCGTTGGCGCAGCTTGCGACGTCTATAGATAGATCGAGCGCGACCCACAACGGCGCGTAGATCTCGTGTCGAATCGGAATGCCAAGTTGGGCTTCGACTTTGTCGATGGTCTGGTCGCTCGGTACAAACGCTCCGATTTCGAAATTTCTCCATGTTCGGGCAGGCTTTTCCCCTTTTGAGGCATTTGGCTTCACCGCCAAGGCCCATGCCGATCGCTTGTTTGCAGCGCGACGCACGCAATAGAAAAAGTTCTGGGCCATCGCGGCCTCTACGTCGAGCAAACTCGGTGCGCTCAAGCTCGTTTCGGGCATCGTCTGCCCCAATCTTCCGATCTCGTCGCAGAGGCTCCTTATCGCTATCCCTGAACGCGCAGGGTGCTGAGGGGGACATGGCCAATACTGCAACTTTTTGAGCAAAAGTTGCGGCTTGCGCGCTCTCATACGCCTCCCTACCATGCGTCCATGGACTCGATAGACAGTACCCAACAAGCCTCAAGCGACGCAGACGCACTCGCAGAAGCGCTTGAAAGCGACTTGCTAAAAATGCACGGCCCCGTTCTAGGGACACAGGCGCTTTCTAGAGCTTTGGGATTTCCAAGCTTGCCTGCTTTCCGCCAAGCTATGACGCGCGGCACAGTGGGTGTGCCGGTTTTCGAAATGGACCATCGGCGTGGCCGATTTGCTTTGTCGAAGGATGTCGCACAGTACCTCGCCAGACAGCAAGCGGCTTCGCGAAAGAGAAAGGGGGCGGAATCATGACGTAGCGTCAAGCACAGACGCGGCGAAAAGGAAAACGGCTCAGCGTTTGTACCGCTGAGCCGCCATGGGCCGTTGCCGGCCGATCTCACAATTTCATGCTGCAGTGGCATTGTGAATCTCCGAAAGGGTCCCTGTCAAGGGCCACGCGTCAAAGCTCACCTGATCGCCGTGGTGAGTGGCAACACCCGGTGTTTTCAGAACGGAACACCGAGCGATACCCCTTGTCCTCGAGAGATTCTATGACCACTTCATCGACTTTGTCAGGCGTAGTCACGCCCAGTATGGGCAGCACGACTGCATCCGATCTCCATGCACACCCTTGGGTCCTCCCAGAAGAACGGTATGGCGGGTTACGAGAGCGAAAAAAAAGCTACCCCCGAGGGCTCGTGCGCACCATCGACCCGCTCTCCAACAGGCGCATTGAGGTCCGTACCAGGCTCGTATTCGACAACTGGTTACTCAGAAACTACTACCCCGGTGTCGTGAACTGCACAACGGATGTGAAGATCGAGGCACTTCGTGGTGCACTCACACTGTCGTCCAAATGTGACGTCTTCACGCACTTCTCCGACGGTATCAAAACGGCCGATCTCGTTGCGCAGACCGAAACGCCCAAGATCGTCAATAGGTGGGAGCACTTCCAGCTTGCCGCCCAGGCGCACGGCTATGTCCCGTGCCTGCGAACCACACAGATCATCCGGTCGAACATGGTGCTGCTGTGCAATCTGGATCGGATGCATCAAGTATTAGTGAGCTGTCCCAATTCATTCACGAACGAGACCGTCAGGCGGTTTCACTCTCAGTTCAAGAGGTCCGGCACAACGGAGCTGCTTTTTGCTGACTTCAGCAACCCCAAGCACGGCCTTCGCAATGTGGCCGACGTCCTGTTGTACCGGATGTATGTCCTTGACCTGATCGATTTGAATCTTGCGGAGGTTCCCTTTGGACCACGATCCTCGATTCGCCTCAAGTAACGGCGAGCCCGTCACATCGCACCTGTCGGGCACTACCGTCCCGCACCGCGGCGGCCGATCGACGCTGCCAGCCTGCTATAGAGACATCGCGGCTTGGCCGCCCTTCGACGACTCGGTGCTGAGCGTCAAGGACCGGACTCGGTTCGCGCAACTGCGAGATGCAGTCGTCCTCTACATGAACGGGAGCGCGGTGAAAGACGTGCTGCGAGTAGCAGGCGTTAGCGAAGGCCGCTTCTACGAAATCTTCAATCGGATTTTCGACACTGCTGACGACGGAAAGATGCTCGGCCTTCGCGCCCTTGCGCGGGGAAAACACGTTCGTGCGCATGTTCGCCGGAAGGAGTTCACGCGACAGGAGCAAGCCTCCTCTGGCTTCTCGGGAATGTTCAAAAAACTGCTCACGGATCATCCTGGGATCCGTAGTGAACTTGTCACCTACCTCTGCGGGCACGGCCTCAAAGGACTGCAACCGAACAGGCTGCTATCGCGCCGGATTCACCGAAAGTTCCTGGCCATTTGCGAAGCGCAAGGAATCGCAAACACGGAGTATCCATTCAACACAGTTGAACGGGCACGCCGCGCCTTGCGACGCTGGATAGACGTCGAATACATGCCTCAGTACGCCCAGAGATTCATGCTCCGCGAGGGCGGCTCTGAAGCTGAAGGTCTACTTGCATATGGCAACGGGGAAGGGCAGGCATCAAGGGAACTCGGCGGGTACGGCACGTTGACCATCGACGCGAATGCCGTGGACGTCCACGCAACCTACGAGATTCCAGCGCCTGACGGAAGCTTCGATGAGATCGAACTGCCGCGCTTTCAGCTTCTGCGTGCAATTCATGCATGCGGAGCCAACTTGGCGCAGCGTACGGTGTATGCCGCGCAGGTCTCTGCCGAAGACGTGGCGATCTTGTTGTGGCACGCGGTGAATGGTTCACCTCCGGTGCACGAGGTCATTCCGGGCCTGGTGCCTGTGGTGGGGGCCGGATTTCCAGCCGACGTCATTCCGCGATTGCGGTTTGCGATGCCAACGGTCGTGCTGCTGGACAACGCATTGGCACATCTGGCAGATCATGTTCAGCATGTCGTGAACCATCTCTTTGGCGCCCGCGTATTGCTTGGTCCCCCGCGGACGCCTCATGAGCGTGCACAGATCGAGTCGAAGTTTGGACTTCAAGCTCGGCGCGTACTTCATCAGCTGCCGTCAACGTCTGGCAGTGGCCCCAAGGATCCGCTGCGCAGGGCTTCGGCCGTTTCGCCTGAAGGAAGGATTCGTGCCGATGAACTCGAGCATGTGCTGCGCGTATACGTTCAAAACGAGAACATGCTGCCAACTGCAGCCTCACGCAACATTGCACCACTCCTTCGACTGCAGCGTCTCCTGGACAGCGGCGCACTGAAACCCGAATACCTACCTGACAACTATCGAAAGCCGTACTTCTTCAACAAGCCGATGCGCGTTCTTGTCAAGGCTGACATGCGCAACGGGCGGCGGCCGTTCATCAATTACCTCTACCAGAAATACACGAGTTCGAAGCTTGGACGACGCTTCGATCTGAAGGCGCAGGCGATGTATGTGCGCGCGGATTTCGAGAACATTCAGACTATCGAACTATTCCACTTGAACGGTGACCACTTTGACACATTGCGTGCGATTGGTGCCTGGGGCCGGGTTCCCCACGACGTACGAATCCGCAAACTGTTCGGCAAGCTCAAACGTGAGGGGGAACTCGGCGAGCGCGCGGACGACGCGCCACTGGAGTTGCTTTTCGAGCATCTTCGGCGCAGGGCGGCCTGCGACAAGCGCGCAGCATTGCAGCTCACCTACCTCGTGAACTACCTGCAGCGGATGAGGTATGGGCTGTCGCCTGAAATGCAGGAGGAGTACCGGAGATGGGTCGCGTTGGAGACCGCAGCCAAATCGGCCGATGTCATTCCCATCGCATCGATCCAGCCTTCGAATCAAGAGTCGAGAACGAAGGCTATCTCGGACCTCGATCCGCGCGCCTCTTCACTTGTAGAGGTAGCAGTAGCGCCATCTGAGCCTCGACCACAAAAGTGGCTGATGCAGAGGCGAAATTACCGTCTGTAAGAACTCTGGCGCGCGAGGCGCGGGCTTCGCCAAATACTTGAAAGGACCATTCAATGCTGATCTCTCAAGATGAAGTGCACGAACTTGGCGGGGCAATGGCCTCGTCGCTTGGCTTTCCTATGCCCGAAACGGTGTGGACACCGCAGGTGGATTCGCTCGTCAGAAAAGTGCGACGCTGGATCCAAATGGACCTACCCGGTGGCGCCGTTGTCGGGGCACAGAGAACAGGAAAGACTAAAGCCTGCCAGTTCATGGTCGGAACTCTCTCCGATCTGCTGGGGTACCAACTCGCGATCATTCACTTTGTCATATCGGGGCAGGTTGAGGCAAAGAAGACGGAGCGCGATTTCTTCCTCGAGCTGATGGGCCAGATTGGTTGCCAGACCACCGCTGCGCGGGACACCTCGATTCTGCGCAAGCGGTGCTTGCGGCACCTTTCTGAGATGGCTGCTAAATCGGGAAGCGGTCGAATCGTGATTCTGGTAGATGAAGCTCAGCATCTGAGCAAGGCGCAATACGACATCCTGATCTACATCTTCAATATGCTTGAGCAAGCACGGTTGAAGCCATTCTTTCTCCTCGTAGGCCAACCAGAATTGCGCGGCACCCGTGATCTCTGGCGTGAAGCGAGCGACATGCAGATTCTTGGCAGGTTCTTTGCACGCTTGCATGTGTTTCGCGGCGTCGGCAAGGATGAAGTCAAGCTTGTGTTGGAAGCGTTCGACACTCCGGCGAGCGAAGGGGGTGATAGTCCATTCGCAAAATTCGTTCCGGGCGCATACGCGAGCGGTTGGAGGCTTGTACGCCTTGCGCCAGCGTTCGAGCGTGCGCTGAGCATGCTGATGGCGAGGCAAGGTATCACGGAAGGGCTTCGCCTGCCGATGCAGGATCTTCGAACCACATTGCTGGGATTGATCTACCAAGTCCAGGAGGAAGGGCTCGCGTTGGAGCACATCGACGAGGCCATGGTCTTTCACATGCTGCAGGAAACCGAGTTCTTTGGACTGCTCAGCCGGTACTTGGACGATGACATCGTGCTCATCAATCCAACCGAAGCAAAGCGAGGATGAAGCATGAGTCCGACAAACAACCTCGGGCTATCTGCCGCAACGTTGCATCCTCTTCTTCAGCACGAATCCCTGTATGGGCGATGGACCTCCCATTGCTTGCTCCATGGGCTGTCGCGCGCAGAGGTGGACCTCGACGGGCCCTTGCTGCACACCAGTGTTCTGGAAACACGAGGATCTGTTCCGCGCCTCGATGCGGTGCTGACAAGGATGCTGGGTATCGACGACGCGTGTCTTGGTCGCTTGCGAGGACATGGCGTTTTTTTTCCATCGGGGGCCCGCCCAGCGCATTTTGTGAAGCACTTGCGCTTTTGCCCTTGGTGCCTTGAGTTTGGCTTCCACAGCATGTGCTATCAGTTCGAAGGCATCTATGCATGTCCGCTGCACAGCGTGGCGCTGCGTGAAAACTGCCCAGTGTGCAAGGCCAGATTTACGCCGACGGTAGGTACCTGCATCGAGAGGCCATTTGAGTGCAACGAATGCGACCATCCTTTGGCATCAAGCCTGCCATCGGCGCACTGTCGAGAGGACGCGATCTTCGCTGATCAGATGATCGGGCATCGACGTCCCGAGATCTATGGGGCCGCTAGTTTTGGCGAAGTCACGGGCGGTGAGCCACTGCATCCGGGGGCGCCTATCGGGGCACGACGATCGAAGCAGGTGCAGCGCGCGACAGTCTGGGGAGCGCGCGGTAGCCCGCAATGGTTTGCGTTTCGAGAAGAGGTGATGGTGATCGCGCCCAGGCATACACGCGGGAATCTAGGCCCTTCGGACCGAATGGACGCGAGCACTGCAGCCGCCCGCACTTTGAACTGGTTGCGCACGGCCTGTGGGGAGCATGAGCAAGTGGCTCGCCGGCTGGCAATGCGCCTTGGACGCAGCCCACAGGGATTGCGATTGAATTCGCATGCCAGCGTAATTGGCGCGGCACTCTACAGGGTCGCGGCTTGCTACGACCTGGTACAAGAGTTGGTACACATGATCGACCATGTACCAGCGCTGGCCGATGGTGCATCCGTTATCGCCTTCGGAAAGTCGGTCCCCCGCCTTGGAGTGACAGACCCGAAGTTGCCCGAGTTGGGATACCGCCTGCTACAGCTTGAGATGCTCGGACTTTTTGCGGTGACGGTTGCCAGCATGCGATCACGATCACCTCTTGCGCAGATCAGCTGGCAGTCCCTGCCGAACATCGCTCAGGTCGTGCCGACTTGGCAATATTGCGCTGGAGATAGCCGGACGCTGGTTCGGATCAGGCACAGAGCGACACGGGAATCCGTCGCTCGGCTCATTAAGCGTCGCTGGTTTGATCAATTGCTGTACCTCAGGCCTGCCCCATCTCAGCACGATAGATGGAACTGGGTTGATTTTGTGTGTCAAGAACGCGAAGGAAACCGGGATGCTGCGGAGCCGATTAGCAAGAACTGGCGTGGCCGTGTTCCCGGAGCTTCACAATCCGCGCCGACGTCGGCGGAGCGACCGCACCATGGCTGATTTCACTGCTGACTCCATCTATGGATTGGTGCCGCGCGATTTCCCGTTGACTACAGACCAACCTTTCGGACGCGATGGCCGCGCGCACTGGGAGGTTTTCCTTATTTGTGAGGAGCAGGCGCGACAGCTCGTTGGGTACTCGAGGCGCTGGACAGCGGAAACAAGGCGCGCGCCAGAGTCCTCGCTGGTTGAAGCCTACTGGCGCCTGGCCCCTCATCGGTGGCTTCCGCAAACCCAGTGCATCTGGATGCTCGGGAGGGCCAAGGCATTGAGTTCCATTGCTCCACGTGGGGGGCTTGGAGACGTGGAGCTGTGAGCATCATGAAGTGGTGCGGCGATTTCCTGCACCGAGCCATTCGGGCAGAGAGCAACAGTCGGCTCTGTGCGGACCACTTGGTTCAAGTGTCTGCTTCCTCAAAAATGAGGATGACCGGCATAGAATTTTTGCAACATGATGTTGCTTTGACCGGTTATTTCGTTGAGAATCATTCGCGACTCTAGTTGCTCTTGGGGAAGGGTGGCGGGGGGTTGAAAAGTAGGCAAAAGAGGGGCGGCAGCACTTTCAGCTGGAAGTGCTGCCGGCAGAGAACAAAGCGAGGGAGAGGTTCTGATGCGAGTCCAACATCCTGGGCATGCAGGGGCACGTGTGTGCTTGCTGCTCGCTCGATTTTCGGCTGCGGCCGTGTTGAGTCTTACTGGCGCACTTACGCAAGGTGCCACGGTTGCAGGGGTCATGCCCGGCCAGATTGCGGTCTCGGCTGGTGGCTCGGCCATCTACAACATCCCGATCTCTGCGCCGCCTGGTGTGGGGGGAATCGAGCCCAAGTTGGAACTGGCTTACGACAGCCGTTCCGGAAGCGGGCCACTGGGAATGGGGTGGAGTTTGGGTGGTTTGTCGGCGATCGTGCGCTGCCCCAGGACCAAGAGCCAAGACGGTGTGCGGGGCAGCGTTAACTACGACGACAACGACCGCTACTGCCTTGACGGAAAACGGCTGATGCTGGTGAGCGGCACCTATGGTCAAGCAGACGCGGAGTACCGCACCGAGCTGGATGAATTCAGCAAGATCGTGGGCTATGGCAGAGCGGGCAACGGCAACAGCTGGTTCAAGGTGTGGACCAAAGGAGGCCGGATACTCGAATATGGAAACACCGCCGACTCCAAGATCGAGGCCATCAAGGCGGCGGGGACGACACCCGCATGGCCGCTGACCACGGTGAAAACGTGGGCACTGAACAAGATCAGCGACGCCAACACCAACTACCTGACCGTCACCTACGACGAAGACACGACCAACGGGGTCTACCGAGCCAATCGTATCGACTACACGGGCAATGCGACAGCGGCGACCGCGGCACAAAGCTCCGTGCGGTTCAGCTACGTTGCGCTGACGAACCCGATTACACGGTATTGGGCTGGAGCACTGACCAAGCAGGTTTCCGTCTTGAGCGAGATCGCCACTTACAGCGGTGCATCCACCTTGGTGGGCAAGACCAAGCTGACGTACGTCAATATAGGGGCATCACAGACACCGCGCATCAGTGCAGTGGAGGCATGTGATGCGGCCGCCAACTGTCTGC
Organism: Pseudorhodoferax sp.; assembly: GCA_965279475.1. Lineage (GTDB taxonomy): Bacteria > Pseudomonadota > Gammaproteobacteria > Burkholderiales > Burkholderiaceae_C > Pseudorhodoferax. Next base: position 1,948,672 of record CBDIIA010000003.1, on the reverse strand, counting down.
CGGCGTTGAGCCTTACTTACGCCTCCCAGAATGATGGACTACAGGGAACTTCTAATGGCTCGGGGGCGATGTCAGCTCTTCCTTGGCCGAACTACAGTCCATATGCAGGCCAACAGACTGACACCACTGTTGAAAAAAATGGACTCACGTGGAATGTTCGCACGAGAGGGCTTCTAGACGTAAATGGAGATGGGCTTCCCGATTTCTGCGAGATCGTCGGTGCCGGTATGTATGTTCGGCTAAACAATGGAAAGGGATTCCCAAGCGGCGAACCCATGTACTGGTCTTTGCCCGGTGATATGTCCTACTACGCGAATCCAGTGAACTACATGGAAGTCAGTCAGAGCGGTCAGACATACGCAGGGATGCGAGACTTGAATGGTGACGGTTTTGTTGACTTCTATCAAGCAGTTGGCAATCTTTTATTTATCTATTGGGGAACGGGAAGCTCTTTTGGGTCGAGTCCTTCGACGTGGTATCTGCCGCCCGGAACGCAATCGGTGCATTTATCCAGTGGGGGTGTTGTTGAGTACAGCATGGTGGATCTGAATGGTGACGGCTTGCCAGACATATATGTCACTAAGCAACCAACCCCGTATGACCTTGCTCCGCCAGCCATGGCGTATCTTAATACTGGCAGCGGCTTTGCTGGCGGAGTCATCTGGCTGCTGCCGCCGAATGCTGGATTCACCCAATCCATCAGCACCACAACCAACAGACAAGGGTCGGTTTTCGACGTACAGACGCAAGGCCTATTGGACATGAACGGAGACGGGTTGCCGGACTTTGTTCAGACGAGCGGTTACAGCACAGAAATGGTTGTCTATCTGAATACCGGATCCGGATTTGAGATGAGCTATAGGTCATGGGCCTATCCGACAAACTATATAGCGTCCACGCAGATGACGTACCTGAATGTGAGTGCGGGCGGTCGAACGTTGGCGGGTATTGGTGATCTCAACGGAGATGGCCTGGTCGATCTATATCAGTCGGTCTCTGGAGCTGGCCTTAGCGTGAACTATGGGACAGGGAATGGATTTTCTTCGACAGCAGGTTTTTGGGAGCTGCCTGCGGGGCCCGCGGTGTGGGGATCGTTCTATACGGACGGCAGTGCCACGCTGGTAAACATGGTGGATATGGATGGGGATGGCTTACCTGATTACTACGTCACGACACCCGGGACTATGTATTCATCAGGGGTGAACGCTGTGTACCTGAACCAGTCACGTTCGCTGGGTCTGTTGGTGCAGGTGAGCTCTGCGACGGGGCCGACGAGCAGCGTGTCGTACGGCAAGCTGACCGACCCCTTGATCTATACGGCAGACAGCGGAGCTAACGCTGCAGTGGTCCCAAGGATCGACCTGCGCGGCGCGAGCACGGTGGTGTCCAGTCTGAGCTCAGACAACGGCGTGGGTGGATCCAGCGTATCGACGTACAGCTATGGCGGCATGAAGTCGGAGTTAGGCACTGGTCGAGGTTCTCTGGGCTTTCGCTGGACCAAGAGCAAAGAGGTCAGCACTGGTATTGAAAGCTACATGGAGTTTCGGCAGGACTTCCCCTACACCGCAATTCCGATCAAGAGCGAGACGCGCTTGGCTGGCGCCGGCAACGGAGGCGTGTTGAAGCGCACGACCACCACACCGGGTTGTCAGATCCCGCCAACCCTCGCCGCCTGCACGGTGGCCGCCGGCAACCGCTATTTCGTCTACGCCGCCAGCACGCTGGAAGAGAACTGGGACCTGAACGGCACAGCGTTCCCAACGCAGAGTGTGGCCCTTTCTTACGGCGGGAACCCACAGTATGGAAGCGTCACACAGAGCGTCACGACCAGCAGCGATGGGTCAAGCAAGACGACAGTGAACGAATACTGGCCTGCGGACACCACCAACTGGATCTTGGGACGGCTGAAGAAGGCCACTGTCACCAGTGTGAAGCCTTGAACGGGGGACGCCATGAAATACCTTGCTTCTCCCATCGCCCTATTGTTGACCCTGCTGGTGTTGAGCTCGCCTGCGCAAGCCGATACCAAGGTGCGTACCAGCAGTTTCGAGTTCAACGCCGCTGGCCGACTGATCAAGGAGACCATTGAGCCCGACAGCGCCAACGACTGCCTGCAGACCAGCTACACCTACGACAGCTTCGGCAACAAGACGGGGTCGAGCAAGAGCGCCTGTTCCGGTGCGACAGGGTATGCGGTCGCGAGCGCCGCTGTCGCCCGCACCGCTTCGGTTGGATTCAGTGCAGATGGCCGCTTTACGACGAGCAGCACGAATGCACTGTCGCAGAGCGAAACGCGCGTGTACGACACGGCGCGCGGCACTCTCACCAGCCTGACCGGGCCCAACACCCTCACCACCAGTTGGACTTACGATGGCTTTGGGCGCAAGACGCGCGAGACCCGTGCCGATGGGACCTACACCACCTGGGCCCATAAACTGTGCACCGAAACGGGCGCCAATTGCCCGAGTCCGATCGCCGGGGCTGTCAGTGTCTGGATGAGCATCGAACAGGTCTACGCGGCCAACAACAGCACGAGTACACCTGAAAAACGTCAGTACTACGACAGACTTGGCCGCGTTGTGCGGGTGCAGACCCAAGGCTTCGATGGTGCTGCCGGTGGTGGCGCAGCCCCTGTTCTGGTGCAGGACACTGAATACAACGCGCTGGGGCAGATTGCACGCAAGTCCAACGTCTATGTCAGTGGCACCACTCCCGTGTGGAGCAGCTTCGGCTACGACGCGCTGGGTCGCACTACCCAGCAAAGCAGTCCTGACTCCGCTGCCAGCGGAGGGGTGGCGGTGACCACCTTCAGCTACAACGGATTGAGCAGCACGGCCACCAACGCCAAAGGCCAGGTCAAGACCACCACGAAGAACACGCAAGGCAAGGTGACCCAGATCACCGATGCCTTCGGCAGCACCGTGCAGTATGGCTACGACGCACTGGGCAACCTGACAAGCACCAATGCAGCCGGCTCCATCACAACCATCAGCTACAACCAACGTGGTCAAAAGTCTGGCATGGTGGATCCGTCCATGGGGGCCTGGGAATACCGCTACAACGCCTTTGGAGAACTGGTCTGGCAACGCGACAGCCTGAACCAGAGCGTCGCCATCGCCTACGATGTGCTGGGCCGCATGGTCCAGCGCACCGAGCCCGACCTGGTCAGCCAGTGGAGCTACGACAAGAAGTTCGACAACAGCGCCTGCGGCAAAGGAGTGGGCAAACTGTGCGAAGCCACTGCCGACAACGGCTACAAGCGCGTGCACAGCTACGACACCCTGGGTCGGCTGTCGAGCACCTCCACCGTGCTCGACAGCGTTGTCTCACCCGCGGTCGTCAGTGAGTCCTTCGATGCCAACACCGGCCGCATCGCTACCAAGACCTGGCCAACGGGGTACCAGGCCAGCTATGGCTACACCCCCTTGGGGTACCTGAAGACCGTGACAGGCGGTGGCACCGGCGGTTTTACCCAGACCGTCAGCTACGAAGTGTTGGCGATGAACGCCCAAGGGCAAGTCACACAGTACAAGACGGGTAACCAGATCACCACCGTCAAGAATTACGATGCGCAGACCAATCGACTGACGGCGCAAACGGCGACTAAGGATGGACAGAGCACGGGCAACGTGCTCAGCCAGACCTTCGGCTACGACGCTTTGGGTAACTTGACCAGCCGGGTGGATGGCACTAGCGGCATCGGCACGCAGGAGACCTTCAGCTACGACAGCCTGAACCGCCTGACGTTGGCCACCCTGTTGGGTGGCACCGTAAGTCCTCCGACGACGACCGAAGTGATGTATGACGTGCGCGGCAACATCACCTACAAGAGCGACGTGGGTCGCTACTGGTACGACGCGGCTCGACCCAACCGCATGACCAACGTGACGCTGGAGACCGCACCAAGCGCCCAGGTCACCCTGACAGGCACACGCGCATTGAGCTACGCGTTCGACGACAGCAAGCCGGGGGCCCAGACCGTGGGCGCCATCACCATGGGCAACGGCAACCTGGAGTACACCGTCAGCCAGGACACCGTCAACAGCCGGCACACGGTACGCTACGAGAGCTATACCAGCTTTGCGATGCCCTCGCAGATCGTCTACGGCAACTTCGTCACCAGCACCAGCAGCACGGCCGATCGCACGCTGAGCTTCGTGTACGGGCCAGAGCACCAACGTATCAAGCAGGCCGTTGCCTTGAGCGGCAGCGGCACCAGCGCCTACACCCCAGGATCCACTTGGTATCTCAATGGAGAGGATAGCCTGGGCCTGAGCTACGAGAAGGAGATCCAGGCCGGAGGCATCACTGAACACAAACACTATGTGCGCGCCGGCGGCCTGACGTTTGCATTGTTCGTGAGCAGGACCGGAACGCTGGGCTCCACACCGGCCACGGCCACAAGCTACCTCCAGCAAGACCATCTGGGCAGCATCACGGCGATCACCGACGAGAGCGGTGCGGTGGTGGAGCGACTGGCCTACGACCCCTGGGGCAAGCGAAGGAGCAGCACGGGGCCATCAGATGTGCTCGACGCCATCGTGGGCCAGCGTACTGACCGCGGCTACACCGAGCATGAGCACCTCGACGAGATCGGCGTCATCCACATGAATGGGCGCGTCTTCGATCCCCTCATTGCCAGGTTCATGAGCACCGACTCCTGGATCGACAACCCTTGGAGCCTGCAAAGCTACAACCGGTATAGCTATGTGCACAACAATCCGCTGAAAAACATTGATCCAACCGGACATGACACGGAGCTATACACCGACCCGAACGGTTTTATGGGAGGTTATAGCGGCGCGGCTGGCGGCGTTTTTGATCCCTACTTTGGCAATAGTACAGTAGGCACCTTTAATCCGGTCACGGTATATGGATCCCAAGATCCGTTTGACTATGTCGGAGGCAGCAGGGGCGGCGGTAGTTTTTACATTCCCCCTATTGCTGTTTCTCCAATCGTGATCCCCCCGCCACCCACAATATATGTTCCAAGCCAAAATGTTTGGGATACCATAATTCCGCCTCCAACACCCCCCCAGATTCCAATACCAATCGAGGTGGCACCTGGTTGCTATAGCACTGGAGGTGGCTTACCTGCTTTTTGTGCACCAGCTGCGATTATTGATTTTATTCCAGCCAATCTGACAGTTGCAGTAATCACAGGAATTGGAAGGATCATCGAAAGGCCTATCCGATCTGGGACTGCCATTGGCGCAATACCTCGAGCCCTGCAAGCAGAGGATCTTGGAATTAAAGGATCGGTGATAAAATTGGAAGGAAGTATTGCGTTTCAGAATGGGGTGCTTCGAATTACATTTGACAAAATTGAAGGTCAATTGGTGAATACTTCGATCAAGGATGTAACTGCAAATCTAAATGCATTAGCAGTAAATCTCGGCGCAAAAACCATTTCCATCGATGCTACCTTAGCAAATCCCGTATTGCAAAGGGCACTTAGGATCGACGGATGGACAATCTCGCCGGGCAATATGACCCCTTACACAGATATTATCAGTCGGACAGTGCAATGAACACTGAAAGCGCAGCATATCGCTATCTTCGTATTTTAAAGCGGATGGATCGATTTAATCCAAGCAATGCTGGTGACGCACCGAGAAGTTTTTCTAATCTTATTAATTCGAATGAGGTATCTCTTGGTATCTATCACGGTGAAATCCAAGCAGAAGATTTTATTGTTACGGACAAATCAGTAATTTTCCTGCCGATTGGAGCTGATCAGCCGGTGCGGATTTCCTATATCGACATTATCGATATCATTACTCCACTGCCTGCTTCAGAGTGTATTGAGCTAAGGTTTAAGCTTAGAGATAATTCGCTGCAACCTATGAAAGTAGTAGGCATAAAAGGAAAATTCAGAGATGTCTTTGAGGTGGGGCGGTATTTTATGCGTGTAACAAAATTAAATTGATGCCAATAAAACGCGCTTACGCCATAGTGGGTGTTGAGCGTCTCAAATAAATCCGAAAATTGACTGGGAGTCCGTATTAATACTGGCATTTTGGTGCGCTCAACTATTTTTTGGGTTGCCAATTACATTCTCGCCATTTAGGTATGTTGTCACTTTCTAGTCAGAATCGATAATTAAATCTAGTATATTAATGTCACTCTGCAATAAATCAAAAAAATGGCCTTTATTTAACCATATCGCTTTAGCGTTGGTCATTTTTTTGGGTAGCAGTGGCATATTTTGGTGTTTGCACAAAGAGTTGCAGTTTAATTTAGAGCGCACAATTCATCGTGAGCGCTCCTTGATATCAAATAATATATTTTTGGCTTCCAAATTATCCAAATCCAATAATAAGAATTTTACTCAAAATTTTCCCTCGATTGACAAGATTGATGATCTTGTTAAGAATTTGTCAGAGTCTGCGTACAAAATAGGTTTGCCAACTAAATCTCTTACGATTGAGCACCGAGTTGGGGCTGTAACTGATATTGGATTTATTCGGTTAACGATGTCATTTATGGCCAACTATGTTCCACTGAAAAATTGGTTGGCAGATGCACTATATAAAAATCCTTCGCTAATTTTACAAAAATTAATAATAGAGGGAAATTCTCCAAGCATTGATGAAAAAGAGAAAATTCAAGTGGTATTTATGTTTTTTGTTAAGACATGAATGGCAAATCGATATTGGTACTGTTTGTGGATTTTATTTGGCATCGCATTAATGCGGGTTAGTTTGCAATTTTTGAACATTGAAAGCGCAGATGCGGTTGCTGACTTAATAAAATCCAGAAGCGATTTGGAGAATTTAACTAGAAGATATATTACGCGCGTTGTGCCCGATTATGTGGAGCGAGCCTCCCTCAATAAAGCAGAAAGAGATCCTTTCGCGCCTCCCACGTTAACTCAGCAGTCATCGTTAGAAAAATTAGTCCTTCCGGTATCTGTCCCCAATAATTTAGCTGCCATACCTCAACCTCCACCGATGGATATGCGCTTTGCAGGACGAATGACAGCCCCAGATGGTCAGGACATTGTTTATCTGGCTCAGGGGAATGGACCGGGGTTGGCGGTATCGGTTGGACAGGTGATGGCAAATGGGTACCGTGTTGTGGCCATTACGACCAGCTCGGTTGAACTGCGCTACGAACCGCTAAATTTGTCGACGAAACTCGATCTTCCTGCACCGCCGCGCTACGAAATCCGATGAGCTTCCTCCACGCGATGAAACTTTGGGGATCAGTGGCGGCTATCGTGTTCATAACTGGCTGCGCTCAGCAGCAGATTCGAGACGATTCCACAGTCCAGCTTCGTGCAGGAAACTACGAACAAGCTGTACGTACTCTGCAAGATGGTGTGGCGCGGTATCCTGAAAGCGTAGCATTGCGCGCGGGCCTCGCGAGCGCCCGAGCTGAAAGCATTACTCGGATGGTCACGTTGGTTGCTCAACAACGGGCAAGTGGGCACTTTGAAGATGCGCAGCGAACGGTGCAACGTGCATTAGCGCTGGAGCCCGCGAACGAACGGCTTTTGTCCTTGGACGCCGACATGGGTCTCGAGTCCCGTCGCCGCGCGAGGCTTGATGAGATTGCAGCACTTTCGGCTGCTGGTAAAAGAGAGCAGGCTCTGCGACTGGTGGAGAGTGGCCTGCGCGACACGCCGCGACAATCCGAATTGCTGGCGTTGCGACATCGACTTGAGGGTGAACTGCGCTTGGACAGTGCCGCTGGAAATCGCTTTTCCCTTGCAGAAAGTCGACCCATCACACTGGATTTTCGGGGCGCTGCGTTGTCAACGGTGCTGGAAGCCATTACGCGCGGCAGCGGTATCAACTTTATCCTAGACCGAGACGTGCGCCAGGACAACCGGGTGACTCTGTATCTCCGATCTGCAAAAGTGGAAGACGCCTTGGAATTGGTGACGGGCGCACACCAGCTAGCCCGGCGCGTCGTCGATCCGCACACAGTGTTGATATACCCGAACACGCCGGAGAAGCAGCGCGAGCACCAGGAGCAGGTGATCCGCGTTTTTCATCTCGGCAGTGCAGACGCAAAAGCAACGGCGACATTGCTGCGCACCATCTTGAGAATCAAGGATCCGTTTGTCGATGAGCGCATCAACATGGTCGCCATCCGGGAAACACCGGAAGTGGTGGCGCTCGCGGAACGACTTGTGGCATTGCATGACGTCGGTGACGCAGAAGTCATGCTGGAAGTTGAGATCCTGGAAGTCAAGACCAGTCGACTGACGGAACTGGGCATCAATTTCCCGAGCAGCATTTCATTGACACCTTTGCCGGATGCGGGGGCCACGGGCCTTACTCTGGATAGCTTGCGCAGCCTCAATTCGAGCCGTGTCGGCGTCGGAGTCAGCGGCCTGTTGCTCAATCTGAAACGTGAAGTGGGTGATTTCAATATCCTCGCCAATCCTCGCATCCGGACAAAGAGCCGAGAGAAAGCCCGTGTCCTGATCGGTGACAAGGTCCCGGTCATCACATCCACCACCAACTCCACCGGCTTCGTCGCCGAGACTGTGAGCTATCTGGAAGTCGGCCTCAAACTGGATGTCGAGCCTGTCGTATCCCCCGACGACGACGTGACGATCAAACTGGGGCTCGAAGTCAGCTCGCTGGCCAAGGAGGTGCGCACGACTGCGGGTTCGCTGGCCTACCAGATCGGCACTCGCAACGCGAACACGACCTTACGCCTGCGAGACGGCGAGACCCAGTTGTTGGCAGGTCTGATCAGCAACGAGGACCGCTCGACCGCCAACCGTGTACCAGGGTTGGGCGATCTTCCTGTAGCAGGACGGCTCTTCTCCAGTCAGCGAGACGATGTCCAGCGCACGGAACTGGTGCTCGCCATCACGCCACGCATCGTACGCGGCTCGCCCAGACCCGAACCGTCTTTGGCGGAGATGTGGATCGGAACCGAACTTGCCACACGGTTGAGACCGTCGCCGGAGCGGGCGGCGTCCATCGCAAAGGCCGCGTTGGGCGCATTGCCAGCGGGATCTGTAGCCGCAACATCCGTTTCTGCAAACCCTTCCCAATTGCAGACCGAGGCCGCAATGTCAGCCGTCCAGGCGGCTGGTGTCTCCACTCGGCTGAGCTGGCAGGCCCCGCGCGAAGTCAAGACGGGCGAAGTGTTTGCCGTCCAACTGATGCTGGCCACTGGCACGCCGCTCAGAGGAGCGCCGCTGGAGATTGCCTATGCCGCAGATAAATTCGATGTGCTCCAGGTCGTGGAAGGGATGTTCTTTAAGCAAGGCGACGGCGTGACCAGCTTTACGCATGCCATCAACGCCGACAAAGGACGCATTGGGGTTGGCGTGATGCGCAGCGACTCCGAGGGGGCGGCCGGCCAGGGTGCGCTGGTGCAACTTCAGCTGAAGGCGAAGGTGGCAGGTGGTGCTGACCTGTCGCTGACCAGTTTCCGACCGCTCACCACTGGTGGCGCAGCTCCAGCGGTGGAACTGCCGGTCCTGCGCCTGACCGTGCAATGAAGCTAGAACGCGACATGCAGAAAACTCGAGGACATGTGCAGCGCGGCTTCACGATGATCGAGTTGCTGGTCGTGATGGCGGTGCTTGGCATTCTCGCTGCAACAGTTATGCCCCTCGGTGAGACCATGGTCAAGGCGCAGAAGGAGCGTGAACTCAGGCACTCTCTGAACGAAATTCGGCAGGCGCTCGATGAACACAAGCGCGCAGCCGACACGGGCGCCATCTCGGTGGCGGCCGGACAGTCGGGATACCCCAGAGACCTGCGCGCTCTGGTAGAGGGCGTGCCTGACGCGCGAGACCCTGGCAAGACTGGTATTCTGTATTTCTTGCGGCGAGTTCCGCGCGACCCGTTCGCAGACGCCCGCATCCCGGCGGAGCAGACATGGACGCTACGCAGCTATGCTTCGCCACCGGATCGACCCCAAGCCGGCGCCGATGTCTACGATGTGCATTCGACATCGCCGGCCACGGCGCTCGATGGAAGCCTGTATGCCGCTTGGTAGGTGGTTGGTAGCTCCATCGTGCTGCCGCGGCTTCACCTTGATCGAGATGTTGGTGGTGATGGCTGTTCTTGCCATCCTTGTGAGCCTCGTGGCTCCGCGCTACGTGGACCGCGTCGAAGATGCGCGCGAAGCGGTGCTGCGGCAAAACCTGATCGGGCTTCGCACGGCAATCGATCAGTTCTACCGGGACAAGGGGCACTATCCATCGGCGTTGGACGATTTGGTCGTCCAGCGCTATATCCGTTCCGTGCCGGTGGATCCGGTGACGAAGCGTATCGACACCTGGGTGCTCGTCCCACCTCAAGACGGGACCAAGGCAGTCTTCGATGTCAAGAGCGGGGCGACGGGGAGGGGGCATGACGGGAGTGAACTTGCGAGCTGGTAAACGGTGTCGAGTGTCTGGCCATGGCGCTTGTCTGCTTCCAGGCAGAGGGCAGGGTGGTTTTACCTTGATTGCAGTCCTGGCGGCCATGTTCATCTTGGCCATCGGAACGCAGGCGGTGATGACTTACGTATCGCAGCAAGCGCATCGAGAGCGGGAACAGGAACTCCTTCGCATCGGCAGCACCTTTGCGCAGGCCATTGGTGCTTATTACGAAGCAACACCAGGTCAGGTGAAGCGTTGGCCCCAAAAGCTGGAAGACCTGCTCGAAGACAAGCGTCTGGTCAGCTTCGCGCGCTACGTGCGAGAGATCTACCCGGATCCGATCACGCGTTCAACCCAGTGGGGGATCGTGGTCGCAGCGGATGGTGGGATTGCCGGCGTCTACAGTCTGAGCAACGCAGCCCCACTGCAGACAATGCCTGTGACGTTGGGTACGGTGTCGCTGTCTGCTGCCACCCGCTACGCAGACTGGCATTTCGTCTACCAACCCCGGCCGGCCGCCGGCCTGCCGCGCTCTTGAACATGCGTTACCGCGTACGGTTTCATCGCCCCGGCGACGCTGCAGTAAGCGAGCAGTTGATGGATGCTGCAGACGAAAGCTCCTTGCGTTCAGGATTGCGGTTGCAAGGGCAAACCATCTTGAGCTTGCATGCGATCAGTACTGCCGCCAAGCTGCAGTGGATAAGACCCAACTTGCCGCGAGAACGCTTTCCTTTGTTCTGTCGCGAGGTCCGAACGCTGATACAGGCGGGTATGACCGTCGTCGAGGCGGTCGAAACGCTCGCGGTCCGCGAGGGTATCGAAGGACGCAACGACAGTTTGGCGGCCGCTCTGTTGAGTCGGCTGGAACAAGGCTTGTCGTTGTCGACCGCACTCGCAGAACTTCCGCAAACGCCACCGGTGCTCGTGGCTGCGGTGCGGGCGGGGGAACGTACAAGCAATCTCGCGGAATCGCTCGACGACTATCTACGCTTCGACCGTCTGGTGACGCAATTGCGCAAGAAAATTGCGAGTGCAGCCATCTATCCCGCACTGGTGACGGTCCTCGGCATTGTCATTTCGTTGTTTCTTTTGCTCGTGATCATGCCGGACTTCTCAGCGATGTACGGCAATCTGCGTGGCGGTGCTGCCGGCGGTGTAGTCTGGACAATGGAGTTGAGCCAGTTTGTTGGTCGCTACCGTACGGAAGTGATTGGTGGTTTGCTGCTGGCGACCCTTCTGATCTGGTTGTGGTTTGCCAGCGGAAGAGCCAGGCAACTAGCGGTGCGCTTGGCCGCTGATGTGCCGTGGGTGCGCAGGCGCGTCGAAGATTTTCAGCTCGCGATGATGTACCAGGCACTGGCGCTCTTGCTCAAAGGGGGGTATCCAATGACCGAGGCGTTGGCTGTTGCAGGTCAATCGGCATTGTCTGCGCGCCTCAAGCACGGTTTGGCTCAGGCGCGAGGTCACATCGAGCATGGTGGTTCTGTATCGCAGGCCTTGGCTTTGGCCACACTCTGCGATGAGGTGGGTCGCCGGCTCATGGCCGCGGCCGAGCGCAATGGAGAGTTTTTCCGCGCTGCCGACGTCGTGTCGCGTCTTCACGGCGAGCGCTTCGAGCTTTTCGTGGAACGCTTGACGCGCATCGCGGAGCCGGTCCTTCTGTTGGCGGTGGCCTTGGTGGTCGGCAGCATTGTGATCATGATGTACTTGCCGGTCTTCGACATGGGCATGCAGCTGCGGTGACATATGAAGCCTGACCTTACGGCCGAGCATTTCGATACCGCGCTGATGCGATTGCGGCAATCGGCGGCGACAGCCAGTACAGGTAACGGCTTATGGGCGGATCTGCGCGCGGTGCTGGGGCTGGACGAGGAGGAAGCGCAGGCAGCCTTGCTAGAGTGGCATGGGATCGTGGTCATCAACGATGAGCAGTGGCATCGCGTCGGCAAGGAAGTGGTGAATCTGTCAGACGATCAAGCGCAGCCTTGTCTGCGCGTGGTACTGGATGGCCGGAATCTGCTGCTGGCCGAAGACCCGTGGTCCCCGCTGGTGGCAACGCTGCTCTCTCGGCATGGCGATGCACGACTGGGGCTGGCAAGGCCTGGCCAGATCAGTCAGCTGCAGGAGCGGCGCGCCGGATCGCAAACTCCAGTCTCAACGCGTGAACCCGTTGCGCCCGCTTCGCCAGGCAAAGACCCAAGCTCTCCGGTCGTCGCACTGGTCGATAGCGCCATCCAACGGGCCTATGCCGAGGGTGCCAGCGACATTCATTTTGAGACGAATCGAGCCGGCATCGGCATCAAGTACCGGCTTGACGGTGTCATGGTGGCAGGCGAGCGGCTGGACGACCCGCAACGCGCCGAAGAGGTGATTTCACGCATCAAGGTCATGGCGCAGCTCGATATCACCGAGCGACGCCGTCCCCAGGATGGACGCATCCACTGGCAACGGGCCGGCCACGACACCATCGATCTTCGCGTCTCGATCATGCCCAGTATCTTTGGCGAAGATGCCGTGCTCCGTCTGCTGGACAAGGCCCAGTTGCGCCACGCGCAGCAGAGTATGTCGCTGGACGTGCTAGGGTTTGACGCTAGGTCGGCGACCAGCATCCGGGCGCTGGCAGCCCGTCCGCACGGCATGTTGCTGATCACGGGCCCTACCGGCAGCGGGAAAACCACCACGGTGTATGCGGCCCTTTCAGAGGTCAACGACGGGTTGGAAAAGATTGTCACCATTGAGGACCCAGTCGAATACGAGTTGCCTGGGGTTCTGCAGATCCCCGTGAACGAGCAGAAGGGGTTGACTTTTGCCACCGGGTTGCGGTCGATCTTGCGTCACGACCCTGACAAGATTCTGGTCGGCGAAATTCGAGATTCGGAAACCGCTGAGATCGCAGTGCAGTCTTCCTTGACGGGCCATCTCGTGATGACCACGGTTCATGCGAACAGCTTGTTCGATGTTTTGGGGCGGTTTCGCCACTTCGGCATCGAGTCGTTTGCTCTGGCCTCGGCACTGAACGGCATCGTGGTGCAGCGCCTTCTGCGCAGGCTCTGCCCACATTGTTTGGCGTGGCGGTCCGTTACAGCGGCGGAAAAGGGACAGCTTGAACTGTTGCAACTCGCGGTGCCAGAAAGCGTTCCAGTAGCCCATGGATGCGAAGCATGCAGGCATACCGGTTATAGGGGGCGCTTCGTGGTGGCGGAAGTTCACGGCTTGAGTGACGCAGTCCGCGACCTGATCGTGCGCAACACGGCCATGGCGGAATTGCGGACGATCTTGTACAAGAATCCCGACGAGCGGCTGCTGTCAGTCGCCGTCTCGAAGGTAGCGCAGGGAGTTACAACATTGGAAGAGGTGAGCCGTGTGGTCGGTTTGGCGTGACTCTTTTGCCATCCATCTGGGGCAAGGATTTGCTTTGCTTCGGCATAGAAGCCGACTAGAACAGCTTGTCGAGTATCCGGTCAGCCTTCCGCTGGCAGATGTTTTGGAAAGAGTCAAAACGGCACTGATCGAGCAGGTGAAGGAGCGCGGCAGAGCGCGATTACACCTTACCTTGGGTGGAGCCTGGTGCTCCCCAATCGAGGTCTCTGTGCCACACGGGCTCAAAAACCAGGATGAATATTTGGCACTTGTGCGCGATGCGTCTGCAAAGGCAAGTGGACTTGAGATAGACGACCTCGAATGCAGCATCGACATCCATCGTCCTGGCATTGCCGCGGCTATTCCGAGGCATGCGTTCACGGCCTTGCGCGAATGGGCATCCGCTGGGAACTTAAGACTCTCGGCGGTGCGGCCGCTGTGGGCAGTTGCAACGCAATGTGCCGCGGCGCGTCCCGCCGCCGTTCGCTGCATTGCAGTTCATGAACCGGACTTGCTAAGCTTGGTGGTAGAAGCGCAGTCGACTGGATACATGGTGCGGACCCAAGTGGCTGGTGACATCGCCACACAAGAGCAAGCTTTGCGGCGCTGGACTGCAACCGCCGGTATGAAAAGAAGCAGCCTCGTAAGGTTCAATTTCAGCCGAGAGATTCGGGCTAAATCAGCATACGGCCCCGAGGTCTGGGCCGACCATTGGCAGGTCATGTGAAGCCAATTCGTATTGATTTCATCCCTGACAGGCGCTGGATGGTCGTCTGGTTTGTTGCAGCTTTCCTGATGCTAGGTGTGCTGTCCTTTTTTGGTCCAAACATCTGGCGCATGCGTGAGGAAGCCTCTCGGCTCGATGTGCAAATTGAAGCGGCAAAGAAGCAGCTCGAAAAGTTGCGAACACCTCAAGCGCCAATTGTCGATCCACGGCAGGCTAGTGCAACCCAGGCGGCCAGGCTGCTGCAAATGGATTTGAACAAGGTCTTTGCAACCGTGGAGAATTTGAAGCTGCCTGGCGTCCGGCTCCGCGTATTGGATGTGGACACATTGGCGAATACTGTGCGGTTGGAATATGAGTTTCCAAGCCTTGTAGAAGCAACGGAGGTCACGGACCTGCTTAACGCGGGCTATGAAAGGGCACCCTGGCAGCTACACAGTGTGGTAGCAACGACTGATCAACAGAGAGGCGTGCAAGGTGGGGTAACAGCACGTGGCGTCTGGTCCGCGAAGATTGATAGCCTATAGCGCTTTCGGCTTTCGCTGGGGCTGCCGGAAGGAGCAAGCGAGTATCGACCAGACATAGCGGCGGCGGACTAAGTTTGCAAGCAATGGCGCCCCGGGGCTTCCGACCCCGCTTTATGCGGGGTAGCCCGCCTCAATCTGTTAGAAATGAGCTAGCAGTGTTGCACAACTCCACAACGCAGGCGCTGGCAAGCACAGAAATCAAATCAAGAGGGGATGACGATGTCAGCAGAGTCAACGGTCAAGCCGTTCAAACTGGAGTTCTCCAACCGGGTGATCGAGCACCTAGGCATCAAGCTGTATCAAAACAAGCCTACCAACGTCGTCGCTGAATTCCTGTCGAACTGCTGGGACGCGGATGCCAACGCCGTCCACATCGAGCTGACGGCGCACGGCGTAGACGGGCGCCCAACCATCGTCATCACGGACGATGGACGCGGAATGACCCGCGACGAACTCACGGACGAATTCCTGGTCATTGGACGGAACCGGCGGACCTCGCCCACTGAACTGACGCCGGGCGGCCGGCTGCCGATGGGCCGCAAGGGCATTGGAAAGTTGGCAGGCTTCGGTATCGCAGGGACGGTAGAAGTCATTTCGACGCCCAACAACGCGCTCCGAAAGGAGGAGCCGAAGCCGGAACAGCGCTTCTACTGGCTGCGCTTTTCGTTGGTTGACCTGGTCGCCAAGTCTGGCTCGGCGCTTGCCGGAAGCTACGAACCGGAGGTAATTGCAGATGGCGTTGACGAGGCCGCGCTCAAGGCGTTAGTAGCGCAAAGCAGACATGAGAGCGCGTACAAGTACTTTCTTGACAATGTCGATGCTGGCAAGGGTGGTGTGTGCGTGTTCCTTCGGAACACCACGCTGAAGAAGGCGATGAACGTGGAAGCGTTGTTGCAGTCGATGGGCCGCCGCTTCACGGTGTCGATGTTGCGTCCCGACTTCATGGTTAACGTCAACGGAAAGCGGATCACTCCCGATCAGGCGCTGCCGCCGCTGCACGACTTTGGCTTTGGTGATTGGAACAACCCCATTGCGGAGACGCTGATGATCAACGGTGTCGCGCGGCAGATCAGTTACTGGATCAAGTTCGTCAGCCTACAAGGGTCGGACTGGTCGATCGAGAACGCCGGCATTGGCGTCTACGCGCATGGGAAGATCGCGCAAGATCGCCCGTTCTTCTTCGACATCAAAGGCAAGGAAATCCTGAGCCGGTACCTGTACGGCGTGATCGAAGCTGATTGGTTGGACGAGTTGCCCAATGACGTTGTGTCCACGGATCGGCGGTCGATCGACTGGGACACGGATGACACCATGGCGTTTCAGCAATGGGGCAACTCCAGAATCTCGCACTGGCTTGAAGAATTTCGCAAGTGGCGCGGGCAGCAACCCAAGAAGGAAATCATCACCCGAATCCGGGCCGTCTCGCCAAAGTCTACCCTCACCGGCGCAGAAGAAGAGGCGCTGGCCGAACTCTTAAGCGAGGTTCTTCCTAACTTGGCCAACGACGAGGAGGCGAAAGACCGGGCGACGAAAAGCTTCACGGAAGCCTGGACCCATGCGCCTACCCGGCTTCTGACAAAGAGCTTGTGGGAGAAGGTGTTCTCGTCGCTGGATTCGGACTCGGCAGTCTTCGCGACGCTGGTCGAGAATCTTCGCAAGAGCATGGTGCCCGAGGCGATGGGGCTCGCTGTAACGATGGCACAGCGCATCGCCGCGATCACGGTCATGCGGCGAATGATCGAGCAAGATAAGACCGAGACGCACCTGCAGAGGTTGATCGAGACGTTCCCGTGGCTCCTTGGGCCGCGCTGGGAGCGGTTGACTGCCAACGAATCCATCAAAACGCTGGTGACGCAAAAACACAAGCCCGACGAAGGGCTTGGCGAGTGGTCAATCGTGGGTGACAAGGCGAAGTTGAAGCCGGACTTCGTCTTTTTGAGCGATCCCGGTGGTCAAGAAGAACTGATCGTTTTTGAGCTGAAGGGACCGGAAGCAGGAAAGACTTTGCAGCCCGTCGAGTATGAGC
Source organism: Pseudorhodoferax sp. (assembly GCA_965279475.1). Classification (GTDB taxonomy): domain Bacteria; phylum Pseudomonadota; class Gammaproteobacteria; order Burkholderiales; family Burkholderiaceae_C; genus Pseudorhodoferax. The sequence continues at coordinate 1,931,693 of CBDIIA010000003.1, read as the reverse complement.
AGCTCGGGGAGTATTTAAAGATCATCCGCGCCGCTTATACGAGTCCCAAAATTACGGTGCGAGGCCTTCTGGTGGGCCACGACAAAGGCGGCTTCGAAGAGCACAACACCCGCATTGCCGTCACCACATGGTCGGACGTGCTCGCCGAGGCCCGAAACCTTCACGTGGAATACCTCCGCGCTCTTCTGCTGGCGTCTGAACCCACGGCCACAGACGCCAGGCTGAGGCAGATTGCCGATTTCGGGGGCAAGGAGACCATGGAGCTGCTCGCTCGCTTGGCACCGGTAGGTGACTTTCCGAACGTCATCACGGACATGCTGGGCCTCTTAGACGAGGCTGCGATCGGAGCAACGACTGTTGCGCCAGCGCCCATGGATTCGCCAGGGGAGGCGTCGGCCTCGTAGCGAGCGCTGGCGCTTTGATGCAAAACATCGGACGACGACGGAAATGTCCCTAGGGCTTGTATCAGTGAAGTCCGCTCTCCGGCCCGTCAGCCAGCGCGTTCTCGTAATGGCGCATATGCGTGCCATCGGAATGGCGAGATTGAGCGAGCTAACTGCGTCAGGCGTTACCGCGGCCACGGTTTCCCCGCTTGAGCGCGATGGGCAGTTCGGCCACCGACATGGGGTCTTTGTGCACCTGGTCGTTCGAGCGCAGGAGCCAAAGGGGGCCCGTGCCGAGTTCGTTTATGCGTGAGCCTCAAGGGTCCAGCAAGCCCGGCGCAGCGGCGCCCTCGTACGCGCAGGTGGCGCCGGAGACTCGCCGCCGAATGCTTGCTGTCCGAGGGCGCGACACCGCGCCCGAACTTCGCGTGCGCCGCGTTCTCCATGCCATGGGTTATCGATTTCGGCTGCACCAAAAGGACCTTCCCGGAACGCCGGACGTTGTTTTGACGCGGCATCGAAAGATCGTGCTCGTTCACGGCTGCTTTTGGCATGGGCACGCGGACTGCAAGCGCGCGACGCGGCCCGTCAACAACGCCAGCACCTGGGGGGCGAAGATCGAGGGCAACCGCCAACGAGATCAGCGGGACTTGGACGCGCTCAGCACGTTGGGCTGGGAGGTTCTCGTCGTGTGGGAATGCGAGGTGCGGGACGCGCCTCGCCTCGAAGCGCGGCTGCTCGCTTTCCTAGACCGCGAGGATTGAACGTCAGACCCGTGTGGGTGCCGAACTCGCACCGCGCTTGTTCGACGGCATAGAGCGTCCTCCAGGCGTCGCGTAGTCGAAGTAATCGCGGGGGTCTTTGCGACCGTCCTTCTTCGACGCCGCGGCGAGCTTCGTCCATCCCTTGATGATCCGTTCGTCACTTGAAGCCATCGGCGCGCGGACCCACTCGCGCTTCAAGATGCCGTGCAGCACTTCGCCATGCAGCTTCGTGAACGCAGGCGGTACGGCCTCGCCAATCATTTCGCGGACGTTGGTGTGGCCGAGCTTTTTGAGCGCATCACCCCACTTGAAGTCGCTCGGGAACGTCTGGAGGAGTGAACATTCCAGTGGGCTGAGCAAACGATTCTGCGTCGGATGGATGGTGTAGTCGCTGCCGATGTGTCCGCTGGCTGTGGTAACGGTAGCAGCAGGGCGATCCGCATACATCCGGCGATAGCTGCTCTTGAATCCCTTGACCAGCCGATAGCTGCCATCGTCCTCCTGGACGACGGGACGAAGAAGGGGCTCCGAGCACTTCGGGCACGTGACCGTCTCGGGCAATACCTTGACCGGCCCGCAGTACTGACAAACGTCGTTGTCCCACGCACTACGACCCGTGCCGCCAGGAATCGCTGCCACCATCGCGTAAGTGCGTTCGTCCCACACTGGCACGGAGTGGAAGCCGGCGTACTCTTCCGCTTGAGCGGCTTCGGGCGTCGCTGCGTCAAGATCTGGAAGCGCGAATGCGGCCAACGCGTCCGCGAGCGACACCGGCGTTGCATTGCCAACATCGGGAGCATGTGTCGCCCGCGGAAAGGGTGTCCTGCCAATGCGCAGCAGCTCCTTGAGCCCCGGCAGGTCCTTGCGCACGAAAGTCAGGAAGGCTCTGTTGCGCGACTGCGGCACACCGAAGTCGCAAAGGTCCGCGACCAGAGGAAACGCGACGTAGTGGTCCGCCAGCGAGGTGATGAGATAGTTCGCAGCTGAGACTGGCTTCTTGTCCTTCGGATGATGCACCTTGCGAGTGAAGAACGCCGGAACGTTCTCGACCACGATGAGGGACGGCATCAACTTCAATGCGACGTTGGCAATCACCGTGACCAGCAGGTTACGCTCGTCCTTCGAGCCTGCCTCGGCGTCGTCGTGGCTGCCTTTGCCCGAACGTGCAGAGCTCATGCCTTGGCAAGGTGGGCACGCGCAGAGCAGCGCAGGACGCGCCTGCCCTGCGCGCGCGCGGTACTTTTTGATCACGGTCTGCCACGTCTTGCGCAAGTCGCCCGGAACGCCTTCGGCGCCAGGATGATTGAGCACGCAAACGTCAAGGCGGCGTGGGTCCAGTTCGGCCATTACGTCGAAGCGGAAGCCCGCCTCACGGTAGCCGACGTCGCCTGCGCCGCAATTGGAGAAAAGGCTGACGGCGCGCAGCTTGCTCATGACTTTTTCCCCTGGCGCTTCTCTGTGCCAAGATCATGCACGTCGAGGAACTGCTCGTGCACCTTCTTGGCCCTGCTCAAGAAGTCTTGCCACGACATGCGCTTTACGCGATTCGAATCAACGAATCCACCGAATGCGTGTCGGTTGGAACTCTTCTTCAGTTTCTCGCCGTCTGCGACAAGGTCGATACGCCACGCCCTATAAAACTCTGCCACGGTCTCTCTGTTCTCTTTGAAAAATTGTTCGAACGCATCGACGTAGTTGATCAGCCGATCAAAGTCCGTGTCGTCGAAGGCATGGCCGGATTTCTTAATCTCGACGATGTGAAGCAACCCGTCGATGCTGACGAGCGTAAAGTCCGGGCGCTTGGTTTCCTGATCGATGGCGAGAACGACATCTGTGCCATGTGTCCTCTTCCAGAACTTTTCGAACGCATGCTTGAAGTTTTTCAAGCTTTGGTTCTTCGTGATGACGGTCCAGGAGGGTTCAATCAGCCAAGGCGCTTGTGCAATCAGCGCCTGGAACTGGCTCTCGTCCGTCGACACGTCGATGATCTGCTGGAGATCCTTGATCACCCGCACGCGCTGGGCTGCAATCTGAGCGTACGAGGCCAGCTCCGCAATCTGTGCCTTGCTGAAGATGTCTAGCATCTGGTCGATCGAGGCATCACCCTTGGTCACCTGGTTGGCGAATTCGTGGAAGGCCTCCATCAGGGCCTGGTGTGGCGCGACTGACAGGATGATCTGAGAGAGATCCTCGACGTAGACGTCATCGCCCAGTTCGTCCTCGGCCGCGAAGCCGCCGAACTTCTTTGCCAACTCGATGGCAACGCGAGCTACCTGCTTGTCCCCAAACCGCTGACGGGCTCTTTCCTCTATGCCCGACTTGCGTAGGAACTCGTCGCGAACGCGCACCCGACGTGGTTCCCGGGATTTGCCAGCGATCTCCCTGATAAGTTCCGCGCCCCATCGTCGGAGCAGTTCGCCGTAGTCCGATGACCAGAGTATGTCCTGACGGTCAGTCCGAACGAGGTCGTCGCCACTATCGAGGTCTAGCCACTCCGCCTGAACCTCACCCACTAAGTAGGAGCGCATGGCGAACTCGCCGGTGAACCCGGCGGGCTGATTGAAGTCCCTCGTCATACCGACAATCTTGCCTCTGGCATAGATGCGTACCCCAGTCATCTCCTCGTTCTTATACGCTCCCACAGCCATGCCTAACCAGCCGGACACCGGCAACTTCGTGCCGTCATCAGCAAGTACGGGGCGATTGCTTAGGTCTACCCTCGTTCCCTCTATCAATGGGATTTTGAGCGGGTTGACTTTGACCGGCTTAGCCCCGTCGATCGCCGTATCGACGATCAATATCTTGAAGTCCGCCTTGGCGAACGTGAACCGCACTGCCAACTGACGCAAGAACGTTTCCTGATCAGGGACGCGTTTGGCCAGGAACGACGTCAACCTGATGCGCGTTCCCGACTTCTTGCTCCAGCCGCGATCTTCATCGCCAACTTCGAGCGGAACCGCCTCGTCGTCGTCAGTGACGATCCTGTCAAAGTCCATGAAGAAGTGCGTTATGGCGTAGCCATCCTTAGTCTTGGGCCCGCCGGCGGACCAAACCTCGATGCGGCGACAGATCCCGAAGGGCGCCAGTTTTCCGATGCCCTTGCGACCCATGACAGGCCGCTTCTTCTTTCGCGACTTGGTGCCGTCCTCGCCCTTACGCGTCCGACGGTCGGCACCGACTCGCAAGTAAAAGCCGATGGCCTCGTCGGGAGTCATGCCGTGACCATCGTCCTCGACATCGATCACGTAGCCGAGGTCTTTCAGCTTCCCACCAGCCTGCGAGGCCAGCTGAAGGTTGAGGGGCAGTCGGACTGTGACGGTTTCAGCGTCGGCGTCGTAGGCGTTGGCGATGAGTTCCGCGACTACCGCGCTGGCCTTGTCGTACAGCTTGACGCCAAGCTTGTCGACAGTGAGCCGCGAAATGCGAAGGTGATACGGGGAGCCCTTGGCCGCAGTCTTCTTCGCTGCAGGAGCGGATCTACCTGGCCTGCTGCCGTCGGCCGTCACTGCTCGGCGAGTGGATGTGGCCATCGGCGCCTCCGGGTTGGGGCGGCCCGAATTCAAGGCCGCAATCCTCTTGTGCTGCCCACGCACACAGACGGGGCACACGGTATTATCGCATCATCTCCGGTAGGAGGCGACTATGACCAGTAGGGTGAGCAAGGGCCACCGACAGACTCCGACAGGTCGCGCCAGTCCTGTGGTCAGGCGCGCTTTTTCGATGCAGGAAGCCGACGCGCAACTCATTGAAGCACTGCGCGTTCGCTATGCCACGCAAGGCATGCTGATGAACCAGAGCGAGGTCGTCCGCGTGGGCCTTCGTGTGCTCGCGGACATGGACGACGGAGCCCTGAAGGACAGGGCAGCTAGGCTGGAGCGACTGACCGTGGTCAGAGCAAAGCCGCCAAAGTGACGGTAGCTCGACGCAGGGTTATGGTTCCCTGATCCTTGCGATAGTCGGTCTACGGCATCATGGACATGGCCATCTCGACAGCGAACAGCGCGGGTTCGTCTTTTGGTTATCCTTCTACGTGATTGATGATGGTGTCGACAACGTCGCGCCCTCACGAATCGCTCCATCTTCCGCGCCAGCAAAAGATCTGCGCTTCTGACTGTAAAAACGACGGTATAGACCCATGTTGATCACAGCCAAGTCCTTTACAGTAACCATGCGGGTTTGGGCGACCTATTGATGATGGAGTGGGAGTGAAACCGGGGCCTTCGGGGCCGAGAGCACCCGCGCGATGCGCAAGAGCATCGTCGATGCGTGACATCCTGCCGGCGTCTAAGAGCCAATGACTCACCGAGATCGGCGCCGATGACCTGCGAGCCGTGTGCAACAAGGTGAAGGCCCGTGGGCCATCGCCCGCGCCGTTCGTAGCCGGGCCGGCTCAAGCACGGGGCATCCCCTTCGGCGCGCTGGCGAGCAGCCAGACGGCCACGAGCAGCGACAAGGCCACGGCCACCGAACCAGCTAGGTAAATCGAGCCCACGCCCGAGATGCCGCAATGGCCCCGGCCCCAGGCCCGGTGATGCCCAGCGAGATGTCCAGGAACGCCACGTAGGCGCCCATCGCCGCGGCTCTGCGGCGGCGCTCGCCGCACGGCCTCGACGCCGAAGCCCGGGAAGGCCAGCCACTATGAATGAGAGATTGAACCGGTCAATTGGCTACCTGCCGACAAGTGGAATGCGAGTGGGCGAGCGTGTTTCTGCAGCGCTATTACGATAACTATTCTTATCACACTAGCGTTCTCAAAGCGGTAAACTGCTGCGCATGAATTCGGTGGCCCGGACCAGCAAAGTGCAGGGCAGGGCAGTGCTCTTCCCCAGTTCGGATGAACTCGCCGCGCTGCGGGCCTGGTACGCAGGCCTCTCGTCGCGCCAGGCAACCGAGCACTATCTGGGGCAGCACAAGGCATCGGGACAGTCGGCGCGCGCCATGATCTCGGCGATTCGGCGGCGACTCGTTCAGTTTGCGCAGGCCCGGCAGCGCCACGAGCTGGTCGGCGTCCTTGCTCACCCCGCGGCAGAACGCCTGCAACGCTCGAAGAAGGTCTTGGCAACGATCGAATCGCTGCGTCACGCGCCGATGCCAACGCCGCAGGTGGTGGACCACGTTAGTGCCTGGCTCCCGGTGAGGATCAGCTCGGCGCTGCGCGGCCACGGCATTTGCACACTGGCAGATTTGACGGTGCGTGTTCCGCGTCGACGCCGGTGGTGGACCGGGATCGCCGGGCTGGGGATGGTGGGTGCCGCGCAGGTGGAAGCGTTTTTCGCGCAGCATCCGGGCCTGACCGAACGCGCTCGGGCGTTGGTTCCGGTTCGGCATTCGGACACCACACCTTGGGAACACCTGGTACTGCCGGCCGAGATGGACGGCTCCCGTGGCACATATCGATCGCCACAGGCAACATGCGTCCTGGACGCTGACAACGACTATGCTGCAGTGCAGGCGTGGTTGTCGTTGCAAGACTCTTCAGCAACCCAGCGTGCATATCGCAAAGAGGCCGAACGCTTGATGCTCTGGGCGATCCTCGAACGCCGCCGGGCCTTGTCGTCATTGAGCACCGAAGACGCGATTGCCTATCGGCAGTTCCTGCGGCGACCGACGCCGCGGCAGCGTTGGGTAGGCCCTGCTCGGCCGCGGTCTTCGAGCGAGTGGAAACCATTCCAGGACGTGCTGTCGCCACGCTCCGTGGCCTATGCGCTGTCCGTCATCGGTGCCCTGTACCGCTGGTTGATCGAGAAACGGTACATGCTCGCCAACCCCTTCGCCGGCGTCAAGGTCAAAGGGACCCGGCCTGCCAACGTCCTGGCTTCGTCGCGCTCCTTCTCGGCGCACGAGTGGCCGCTTGTGCGCTCCGTGGCGGATGGCATCGAATGGACGGACTCCGGGTGGTCGAAAGAAGGAGCACAGCGCCTGCGCTTCGCCTTGGACTTCTGGTACGCGACCGGTCTACGGCCGCACGAACTTGTAGCGTCACGATTGGGGCATCTTCGGCGCGATGACCACGGAGACGATTGGCTGCACGTCATCGGCAAGGGAGCCAAGGAGGGTGACGTCGCGATTCCGCTGTCGGCATTGGCGGCACTTGAGTTCCACTTGGTCGAACGAGGCTTGCCTGTGACCCGATCACGGTGGGATCCCGCGACGCCTTTGGTCCCAAGTCTGGATGAGGATGGATCAGGCATCACATCGGCACGGCTGCGTGTCATTCTTCAACGGTTCTTTGTCCACACGGCCGAGCGGCTGGAAGTGTCCAATCCCGGTACTGCGGAACGATTGCGTCGGGCGACGCCCCACTGGCTGCGGCACACGCACGCGACGCATGCGCTGGCCAACGGCGCCAAGTTGACAACGGTGCGCGACAACCTGCGCCATGCTTCGATAGCGACGACCTCCGCCTACCTGCATACCGAAGAGGGCGAACGGGCCCGTCAAATGAGGCACGCGTTCCCCCTACGGCCACAAGTGCGGGTACGTCAAGGCTGACAGGTGCCGTGCAGGAGCTAGCCCTTCTTCATTTAGAGCATGAGACACTTGATTCTGGAGGCACCTCATGACATTGGATCAGAACCCTCGCAGGGTTGTGACGTGACTTAACTGTGTCGATCATGACATTTTCAGAGGAGGGCGGTCAGTGGCAAGCACGGTTGAAACTGGTGACAAGTTCCGAGACCTAGTCTGCGACCTTCTCCGCACCCAATACCCAGACGCGCAAGTGGAACAGCGACTGGGAGGCACGAAGGTCGACATTGTTTTCTCGCGTCACGACTTCGGACAGCGGACGATTTATGGGGTGGAGTGCAAGGACTACGGTGTTCCGCTCACCAAGATAAAGATCCAAAAGGATATTCGCACTGCCTACGAACCACTTCTGACCGACAGGCTCATCCACCGCGTATTGATCGTCAGCCGCAAGCCGCTTGGGGCCGACGCGGCAGCGTTTATGCAGACCTGGTCGAATGCATCACACCAGACGTACGAGGAACTGGCCCAATCCCTGCTAGGCCTGCGCCCGTATATCGAGACTCTGTCGGGTCTTCGCGCAACAGACGATGGCGATTATGTCGAGGCGAGGGTCGAAGGAATGCAAGGTGCCGCGATCGACCTCGTGGACAGATGGGTAGGCAGCGACAGTGGTGGGCCTGGATTGGCCATTCTAGGAGGCTATGGGCAGGGCAAGACGAGCTTCGCACGACACCTTGCGGCGGTCTACGCACGTCGACATCTGGAGCAACCAACCGAGCGCATGCCGATCCTCATGCCCCTCGGTGAGGTGGTGCACGAAACGCAGCTCGAAGGCTTGTTCGGCAAGCAATTCACCGCACGAATCCAGGCGGCCGGCTATCAATTTTCTACCCTCGCACACCTCAACAAAGCTGGACGGTTGCTGATCATTCTCGACGGCTTCGACGAGATGAAACACGCGATGACCGCTGCCGATTTTCTGGCGAATTTTCAGGAGTTCAATCGACTGCTGGCCGAGTCTGCGAAAGTGTTGCTGCTCGGCAGGCCGAACGCTCTTCCATCCGATGAACGAGCGCTCGTCTTCCGCGGAAAATCTGTTGTTGCGGGTCAGGAAGTGCTGAGCGCGACCTATGCCCCCTGGGACGAATGGCGCCTTGCGCTGTTCGGCCCGGACGAGACCCGCAAGCTCCTGGCATCGACATTGGCGGCAACGCAGAAAAAACATTCTGCAGCTGGTCGCTTCAAGTACGCACCGGACTTTGTTGCGTCCCGCACCTCCGAGATCGTTGCGATGGTGCCACCAGACCTGCTCGCACGACCTGTTCACGTTCAGCTCGTAGCACAACTCGCTGCCAATCCTAGCTTTGATCTTCGTGGCTTCAATACGTTCAAGCTGTACGACCACTTCATTCGGCAGATGGTGGAGCGTGACACAGTGCAAAAGCAAGCGAGGCGCGCTATTCCTTTGGAGGCGCGCCTGGAGTTCCAACGGGACTTGGCGTGGTGGGCATGGCGTCGTCCAGGGGCGACGCAAGGCTGCTTTTTCCGGCACGAAGTTCCTGCGACGATTCTGGATGGCTTGCCCGACGGGCACTCTGCCGACATTGAGGGCAAGCGCAACGAGTACATAGTGTCGACCTTGACGGAAGAAAAAGAGACTGGGGTCCTTTTCTTCGCCCATCGCTCGTTCCAAGAATTTCTTGTGGCGGAGCGTTTGCGTCTTGGAAGGCCTAGTCCCACGTCGCACGCGGAATACTCGGCCTTCCTGACCGAGGATGTCGCGGCCTTTCTTCGACAAGCGCCCAATCCGGAGTTCATTCTGGGTTGGTACGAAACCTTGCAGGCATCCGTGGGGCCAATTGGCACGCCCTACCTGGAGTTCTTTGCATCGTCTCCGCTTTTGATGCGACACCTTCGCAAAACACTTCCGGAGTCGTTGAAGGATCTTGATACTTGGACAGTTTGCATCCTGCACCTCGCCAGAAACTTGGCGACCGAGGGCGCGTTCGAGGAAGCGACGTTGACGTCCATCTTTACCGAAGTCGTGTGCAAAGGCCAGTCTGGCCCAGCGGCCTGCGCAGCATTGGCGATGCTCCAGATTTACGATCAGCGGCTTGAGCCTGTCCTTCTCCAGAGGCTCATTGCATGCCTGCTGGAGCGCTGTCTACGCGTTTCTCGTTCCAATGGGACCGGTCTCGTCGTACACCGGGACGACGCCGATTTTGCGACCGCATGGTTACCCAGCTCGGTACGCCGCGGGTACCCAGGTCGCGGCCAGTACAAGCCCGCGACGCTTGAGTTCGATCTGAGCGTCTTGGAGAAGCACTTATTGAGCGAGCTTGCGCCCAAGGGCGCGACTTCAACCGCTGCAAATCCTTTCGGCGATCCATTTCGGACAGGGTCCATCGCTCCAGTGGCGCTTGAGGCGGCGAAGGTGTTTGATGCTATCGACCCAGACCTACGGCAGCAGCATTCCGCATTCTTCAACAACGGCCACGCGACTTTCACACTCGTGTCTGTCAATGAGCGCAAACGCTCCGTCAAGGCTCCGCCGAGCCGCGGATGACGTGCATGATCAAATTTTGGCGACTTGGTGTGCGAGACCGGAGCCCGCTTGGATGAGGAAAATCGACTCACCTCAATGAGGAGTCCGAGCCTCAGGGGGCGATCACTACGGCTTGGGCGCGCGCTGCGAGCGCTTCGCCGTCGTAGGCCAAGCCTCTTGCCAGCGTAGCGTGTGCCTCTTGACATCGTCGAGCCGCAAGAAACCTCCGCCATCCAGTGGATCCACATACGACCCCTCGTTGGTATCCATAAGCCACGCCGAGCGCTCTGGAAACTGAATCAACTGGCTATGCCAAATGGCCATGCATCTTCCGAGGACAGGCCCAGTCTTGCCGGTCAGATTCGTGGGAAGAATTATGTGCATCTCGACGGATTGCCATTCTCCCGCTGTGATGAAACTGATGACGTCATTCGTATGGGCAAACAGGAAGCGCAACCCCAGCAGCGAGTCGGGATCTTCGTCAGGTTGTACGACAGGCAATACCTGCACATACCAAAGCGGAACATCTAGGCCTTGCTCGACGAGCCGGTAAGAACCAACTCCCATCGCCTTCCAGGCGGCGGGGTATGGAACTTCATAACGAGCGTCAGTATGGAACATAGAAATCCTACGAATGTGGATTATCATCCGTGGTGCGATCGTACTCGAAAGAAGACGATCGCTGGATGCCTGCACCGTCCCCGAAACATGCGCTCGACCCAGCGCTTGTCGCGTTGGGCATGGCCATCCGAGCGACGCGCATGGCCAGAGGAATTTCGCAGGAAGAACTTGCCCACCTCAGCCAGATTGATCGTTCCTACATGAGCAGCATTGAGCGAGGAATTCAGAACCCGGGATTCATGGCGATCGTACAGATCGCTGCGGGAATTGGAGTTTCCGTCACCGAATTGGTTGGGGAAGCCGGGCTCTAGCATTCGGGCCGATCCGCGTGATCTACTGGTCGAGTACGAGGAGATTCGAACCATCCGGGCGACGCTAAGCACGGCATCCGATGCACACCCACATGTAAGTCCGGTACCGCGATTTGAGAAACGTCGCAAGCTGCAAAACGATGTATCTGGAGGTGAACATGGAAACTCCCCCCAAAGACCAGGCTCCTGCGCCGCCTCAGCCCTACAAGAGTTGGCTGGAGTACGCCGTCGTGTGTTTTGATGCCCGATGGGCCGAGTATTCGTGGATGTTCGATGACGACTATCGATCGAAAACGGACGGCGTGAGAATGGCCCTGTGGGCCGAGTTCATTGAACTTCGGACACGCGCTGGTTTGCCCCCATGGCAGCCTCCGCTGCATCAGCTTTATGGGCCAGACTAGCCAGAGTGAAAGTACTCAGGAAGGTGCGAGCGACCACGATGAGGGCGCAGCAGGTGCGCCACAAACCGGATGAGGGTCAATGCACCTACGGCCTCGCCTGCGCCTGGCGCGGACGCCGAAAATCTTCGGCGAAAGAGCCATCGGTTGGTAAAATGTAGGCCTTCCCCGACCCCTGCGTCCTATGCCTCTCATCAACATCTCCAACGCATTGGTGGCAGATGCAATGCTCGCTGCTGCGATAGAGGACAGGTCCGTTCCGGAGCAGATCGGGTACTGGGCTCGCGTCGGCAAAGCTGCCTTGGATCACCCCGATCTGCCCGCGCCATTCATCCGGGACACGTTGCGGTCATTGGTCGAGGTGCGGGCGGGCAAGACGGTCGCCTTTCGGCTCGGTTAGGACTGCACCGCCTGTCGCGCACGCCTGCGACAGCTTGATGCGGTACCAGCTCACGTTTTCTGAGGTACTCCTATGACGCAACATCAGCCGACTGCCGCGGGCACGGTGGTACCTGCCCAGGTTCCTCCAGGCGAGCGCTATGCACGGGAAGAAGCGGTTGCATTCGCGCGTGCAAATGTGAGCCTTGAGGGGTTCACGCCTTCTCGCCGTGCGGAGTTGTGGGCGCTGCAGTACATCGACGGCGAAACCGATTTCAGATCGCCCACATGGTCGGCCGCCTGCCTCGAGCCGGACAACCCGCTCGCTTTGGCCGATCGCACAGCGCTGGAAGCCGATTGCGCGTTTTGGCGCCTGGTCGAGCTGCAGATGCACCCCGTGATGGGTCGCTTTGACGCCCAGCATCTCAAAGAGATCAACCGGCGGATCTTTCAAGACTTGCCTGGATTGGGCTTCGACGATGTCACGCCGGGTCAATACCGACCCGCGGTTCCCGTCGGCAAGGACTGGATGAAGAACCGGGGACTGTCCACAGTCAAGGGCTCGTTCTATGTCGCTTACTCGCGCATGGATGCCGCGGCGCAGATTAGTGTGGATTCGGCCCTGGAGCGTGCCGACCCGGCCAAGCTGCGGGCCATGGACACTGCCCAGTTCACCGCCTGCGTAGCCTGGATCTACACGGAGCTCGACTATGCGCACCCGTTCAGCGACGGGAATAGTCGAACGCTTCGCACCTTCACGAAGCAACTTGCGAAAGAGTCAGGCTACGACATCGACTGGAATCGATTTGCGTCCAGTCCCGTCGGCCGCGACCTTCTGTATATTGCCCGCGATCGCAGCGTGAACACCCTGGCCAAACCGGAGGCCAAGCACGAGGAAACAGTCAAGAAGCTGATCTACACCATGGACCGGGTGGCCGGCAATCGCGATTTAGCGGACTTGTTGCGCGACTCGGTGCGGCCGCGCAGCGCTGCAGACGCTCGCTTTTAGCCGCCAAGCCGGTCCAACCGCGTCGGCGCCATCCTCGGCTGTCGCACGCGGAATTGGATGGAGGTCTTCTGCGAGGGCTGCTGTTGGTTTGCAAATGACTGGAGATGGCCATGGCCAGACTGCTCGAAGAGATTCATCCTGGTGAGATCCTATTGTTTGAATTCATGAAGCCGATGGGCCTCTCCGCACGACAGGTCGCTGCTGCGATGATGGTGCCCATTGGCCGCATCAGCGGGGTGTTGCATGGCCGGCGCCCGATCACGGCAGACACCGCCGTGAGGCTCGGGCTCATCTTCAAAATGGATCCGCGGTTCTGGTTGAATCTTCAGGTGGAGTACGACTTGCGGATGGCTACGCGCGCATTGAAGATCGCGCCCGGGCTACGAATCCGCGCGATCCCGTCAGGCGTCAGTGGATGACCCACGTCAGGGCGCGCGCGATGTGCGCGTTGCTACCAGGGAAGCTCTTGCAGACGCCAAAGCTGACTGCTAAAGTGCCTACATGACCCGCCATTGCGGGTTTTGTCGTTTTGGGCGGGAAATTTGGAAGGGAAGTTATTGAGTGTTCAATTCGCGGGAAGCGTGTCACGGGGGTTTTGGCCATTTGAAGGAAATGGCGAGAGCTTGCGGTTTCCGGAAGTCGGCCTGTGCTGCATTTGGCACGCATGAAGCAAAAAGGATCATGCGTCGGCAGGACCCAGTCGAACCTGCGTCACTCAGCAAGCTTGCTTCGGGTTAGCTCCGGGGAATTACCCGATTCGCTCAGGAAATGAGTCTTCCGCAGGACATCTTGCGTCGACACCGCCGAGCCAGATATATATTAACATAATATACATCGTATGAAGTAAACGATGCGTTGAAGGGGACAAGTATCGACACGGAACCCCAGCGTCATTTCGAGCTGGAATCCTGTTCTTCTCCGCCCGTGCTGCTGCGCAGCCACTCCGCGTAGATCTTGTTGCGGCGCTTCATTTCGCGCCGCTCGCTGCGGTGCCTGGCCTTCACACGCAGGCGCCAGAACACGGCCAGCAGGACCGGCACGCCGAACAGCAGCATCGCAACGAAGAGCGTCGTCAACTCGCGGCTGAGTGGCTCGAGGGAAAGCTCCTCGGCCAGCACGGCCGACGGCACACAGCAATAGACGATGGTCGGCAGACGTAAGCGCATTTGCTTACATTTTCGGTGATGCACCGAGGGGCTGTAAAGATGCCGGCCGCGGAAAAACCGTGCGTTTGTTGGGCTGTGCGCCGCCCATCGGCGAGTGCCTACCATTTGCCGCGTGGCTGCTTCTTGCGTGCGGCGCTCGCGATCATCTCGGCGACGTCGACGCGGTTGGTCATGTTCGCGAAGTCAATGGCGGTCAGTTTCTGCTGGTTCTTCAAGGAGACATCGGCGCCTTCGTCGAGCAGCAGCTTGACCGCTTCCGACGATCCGTAGCGTGCCGCCATCATCAGCGGCGTCGTGCCGTTGGGCGATTCGGCGTCGATGTACGCGTGCTCTTCGAGCAGCAGGCGGATGATGTCCAGGTGGCCACGCGTGGCGGCGTAATGCAAAGGCGTCCAGCCGGTCTTGTTGACGTCGCCGCCGCGCGCGATCAGCTTCTTGCACAGATCCAGTTGCCCGCTCAACGCGGCGAGCATCAACGGGCTTTCGTCGGCCTGGTTGCGCGACTCGACCATGGTCTTGGGCCAGTCGATCAGGATCTGTGCGACCTTGGGAGACGGCTCCCGGACCGCCAGCAACAAGCCATGCTGGCCGGCCGGGTCCCGCGTGTTGGGGTCGAAACCGCGCCGCAGCAGGTTGACCACGGTGCCTGCATCGTCTTGCTTGATCGCACTGAAAAAATCTTCGTACGAACCTGCGTTCGCCAAAGAAAAACCTTTCAGAACAATCAACAGCAGGAATAATCTAAAGTAATTTCTCATGATTTTCGCGCAAGAACAGGCGCTCGAAATTGCCGCTGGTCTGCTGGGCAATGGCTTCCACCGGCATCTGCCTCAACTCCGCCAGCCGGGCCGCGACGAAGGGCACGTAGGATGGATTGTTCTGCTTGCCCCGGTGCGGCAGCGGCGCCAGGTACGGGCTGTCGGTCTCGATCAACAAACGGTCCAGTGGAACGAAGGCCGCCACGTCGCGCAGGTCCTGGGCGTTCTTGAACGTCAGGATGCCGGAGAACGAAATATAGAAACCCAGGTCGAGCGCCGCGCGCGCCACCTCTGCCGTTTCGGTGAAGCAGTGGAAGACGCCGCCGGCAGACCCGGCCGAGCCATCCTCGCCCTCCTCCCGCAGGATCGCCAAGGTGTCGTCGGAGGCACTGCGCGTGTGGATCACCAGCGGCTTGCGGGTCGCCTGCGCGGCGCGGATATGGGTGCGGAACCGTGTGCGCTGCCATTCCATGTCGGCCACACTGCGGCCGTTCAGCCGGTAGTAGTCGAGCCCCGTCTCGCCGATGCCGATGACCTTGGGCAGCGCGGCACGTCCCACTAAATCCTGCTCGCTAGGTTCGCGCGCATCATCGTTGTCGGGGTGCACACCCACCGTGGCCCAGAGGTTGTCGCGCGCCATCGCGATGCCGTGCACGGTCTCGAACTCCTCCAGCGTCGTGCAGACGCACAGCGCGCGGTCGACCTGCGCGGCCGCCATGGCGTCGAAGACTTCGGGAAGTTTGTCGACCAGGCCTGGGTCGCTCAGATGGCAATGCGAATCGATGAACATGGGTGGAGAAGGCGTGCTCGGCGCAATAGGACGCTGCGGCCTCAACGAGGCAGAGCCGGTACGGCATGCGCCATTGTCCCGCAACCGTCCGGTCGCGCTCAGATGGTCTGCGTCGGCCTGTCGGAATTCAGGTGGCCGCCCAGCAGCTCTTCGATCTTGTTCTTCAGCTGCCGCGCCTTGTCGTCCTTGGGAAACTGGATGCCGACGCCCTGGGTGCGGTTGCCTGCGGCCCGTGGCGGTGTGACCCAGGCGACACGCCCCGCGATGGGATAACGCTGGGGATCCTCGGGCAGCGACAGCAGCACGTACACATCGTCGCCCAACTGGTACTCGCGCGATGTCGGGATGAACATGCCGCCTTCGGTGAACAGCGGAATGTAAGCTGCATACAGCGCGGCCTTTTCCTTGATGGCCAGCTGGATGACACTGGGACGTGGGGACGAGGCGGTGCTGCTCATGTGTACACGATCAAAGACGCGAGTTTAGGACGCTTTGCGCGTCCGCCACAAGACTTTCGACCATCAGGCCCGCATTGAGTGGATGCTCCGCAACGCGGGCGCTGTCCTGCAGCCGTTTCGACCACCGGCCCAGCGCTGCGAGGTTGCGCGTACCCGTCAGCTCCGACGCCACGAAGAATCGCGGCGCCGCGCCCTGCGCCACCACGGCCAGATCGTGGCACAGCTTCTGCAGCGCGTCGACCACTTCACCGGGCGTCCAGTCCGCCAGCGCACCCAGGTCGCCGCGGGCCAAGGCCTTGGGCAAGGCCGTCCAGGCCTGGGCGCTGCGGCCGGCCCCGGCCAGGTCCAGCGCATCGTCGGGCCGACCGCCGCAGGCCGCCAGCAGCACCGGCGCATCGGGCGCGGGCACGCCCTTCTCCTGCAGCCACTGCAACGCCGCTGCGGTCTGCGGCCAGGCCATCTGGTGGCCCATGCAGCGGCTGCGGATCGTGGGCAGCAGCAGATGGGCGGCTCCGGTGGCCAGCACAAAACGCACGTCACCGGGCGGTTCTTCCAGCGTCTTCAGCAGCGCATTGGCGCTGATGTGGTTCATGCGTTCGGCCGGGAACACCAGCACGGCCTTACCCTGCCCGCGCGCGCTGGTGCGCTGCGCGAACTCGACCGCGTCGCGCATCGCCTCGACCCGGATCTCGCGGCTGGGTTTGCGTTTCTTCTCGTCGATCTCGGCCTGCGCCTTCTCGGCCAGGGGCCAGCCCAGCGCCAGCATCGCGGTCTCGGGCAGCAGCACACAGAGGTCGGCATGCGTGCGCACGTCGATCGCATGGCAACTGCCGCAGACACCACAGGCGCCGTGCTCGCCCGGCCGTTCGCACAACCAGGCCCGCACCAGCGCCAGCGCCAGTTCGTACTGGCCGAGGCCGGACGGACCGTACAGCAGCCAGGCATGGCCGCGTTGCGCCAGCAGGTCGGCGCGCTGCTGTTCCAGCCACGGGGCGATCACGCCGGCCCTCCCGTCGACGCGACCATGATCGCCAGCCACCCCTTGCGCACCATCGTGCGGGTGATGTCCTGCCAGACCGCGTGGCGAGGCGCGTCGGCCTCGATGCGCACGAAACGCTGCGGCTGTTCGGCGGCGCGCGCCGCATAACCCTGGGCCACACGGGTGAAGAACTCCAGCGGCTGCGCCTCGAACCGGTCCGGCACCCGCGCGGTGGACAGGCGCGCGGCCGCTACCTCGGGCTGAAGATCGAACCAGACCGTCAAGTCCGGCTGCCGCAAGGCGTCTGCAGGCAGATCCGGCCCGGTCTGCACCCAGCGCTCCAGTTGTGCCAGCACGGCGGTGTCGAAGCCGCGGCCGGCGCCCTGGTAGGCGAAGGTAGCGTCGGTGAAGCGGTCGCACAGCACCACCTCGCCACGCGCCAGCGCCGGCTCGATGACCTTCGCGAGATGGTCGCGCCGCCCGGCGAAGATCAGCAAGGCCTCGGTCAGCGGGTCCATGGCCTCGTGCAGCACCAGCGTGCGCAACTGCTCGGCCAACGGCGTGCCGCCGGGTTCGCGGGTCGAAACCACCGTCCGTCCCTGGGACCGGAAGGCCGCAGCCAGGGCCTCGATGTGCGAGGACTTGCCTGCACCGTCGATGCCTTCGAAGCTGATGAAGATGCCGCGCGGTGTCGATGTCATGGGCGCTGGTACTTGTTCACGGCGCGATTGTGCTCTTCGAGCGAGCTGCTGAAATGGCTGCTGCCATCGCCGCGCGCCACGAAGTACAGCGCCTTGGTGTCGGCCGGCTGCACCGCGGCCAGCAGCGACTGCTGGCCCGGCATCGCGATCGGCGTGGGCGGCAGGCCGGTCCGGGTGTAGGTGTTGTACGGCGTGTCCGCTTGCAGGTCGCGCCGGCGCAGGTTGCCGTCGAAGCGCTCGCCCAATCCGTAGATCACCGTCGGATCGGTCTGCAGCATCATGCCGACCCGCAACCGGTTGTTGAACACTCCGGAGATCTGCGCGCGGTCGGCAATGCGGCCGGTCTCCTTCTCGACGATGCTGGCCAGGGTCAGCGCCTCTTCGGGCGACTTCACCATGGCCGTCGGCAGGCGCTGCGCCCAGGCGGCATCGAGTTTCCGGTCCATCGCGTGCATCGCACGGCGCAGCACCGCGACATCGCTGGAACCCTTGGCATAGGCATAGGTATCGGGGAAGAACCGCCCTTCGGGCGCAACGCCGGGCCGGCCCAGCACTGCCATCAGCGCGTCGTCCGCCAGGCTGCGGCTCTCAGGCGTCAGGAACTCGGCCTTCGCCAGCGCATCGCGCACCTGGCGGAAGTTCCAGCCTTCGACCAGCGTCACCACGCGCAGGGATTCCTCGCCGCGCACCAGCTTGCGCAGCAGCGTGCGCGGCGTCGTGCCCTGCGGCAACTCGTAGCTGCCGGCGCGGATCTGGCGCGATTCGCCGGAGAGCCGGAACCACCAGAACAGCATCCAGGCCGGGGTCTGCACGCCCGCGTCCTCGATGTCTTGCGCAACGCCGCGGCCCGACGTGCCGGGCTCGATCGACAGCTCGACCGTCGCCACGGCCATCGGCAAGGGATGGTCCAGCCACCACCATGCGGCGGCCCCACAGGCCATCGCCGCCAACACCAGCACCATCAGCCCACGACGCACAGCCCTACAAGCCCGCAGAAAAGGAATCGGCCATGATAATTCAGCCATGACCACCACCATGAACGGCATCGCCCCGCTGACGCATCTGGGCGTGATCCGCGTGCAGGGCGCGGATGCAGTCACCTTCCTGCAGGGCCAGCTAACGCAGGACTTCGCCCTGATGGGCCCCGACCAGGCGCGCCTGGCGGCGTTCTGCTCGGCCAAGGGGCGCATGCAGGCCAGCTTCGTCGCGCTGCGCTGGGCGGCGGACGATCTGCTGCTGGTCTGCACACGCGATCTGCTGGCGCAGACGCTCAAGCGCCTGTCGATGTTCGTGCTGCGCGCCAAGGCCAAGCTGCACGACGCGACCGCAGAATTCCAGCTGCACGGCCTGGTGGGCACTGCGGTGGAGCAGACGCTGCACACCAGCGCCGCGCCCTGGACCCGTGTCGACGCCCCCTCGGGCGCGGCCGTGTTCCTCTACCCTGCCGACGGCCAGCCGCGCGCCCTGCTGGTCACGACGGCCGACGCACCCGCACCATCGGGCACGCCGATCGGCACCGCCGACTGGCAATGGACCGAGGTGCGCAGCGGCGTGCCGCTGGTGTCGCTGCCGATCTTCGAGGCGCTGGTGCCGCAGATGCTCAACTACGAGTCGGTCGGCGGCGTCAATTTCAAGAAGGGCTGCTACCCCGGCCAGGAGGTGGTCGCGCGCAGCCAGTTCCGCGGCACGCTGAAGCGGCGCGCCTACCTCGTGCACAGCGACGGCTCCCTCCAGGCCGGGCAGGAGGTGTTCGCGCAGGCCGACCCCGAGCAACCCTGCGGTGTGGTCGTGCAGTCGGCCGCCGCGCCAGGTGGCGGCCACGACGCCGTGGTGTCGATGCAGATCGCCGCGGCCGACAGCGCCCTGCATGCCGGCAGCGCGGCGGGCCCGGCGTTGCAGGTGCTGCCGCTGCCCTACCCGCTGCGCGAAGATATCTAGCCCTTCAGCGGCAACACCATCTCCTGGTGGGCGATACCCACCTCATCGAAGCGCTCGCCGCGCGGCTGGAAACCGAGCTTGCGGTAGAAGCCTTCGGCGCTGCACTGGGCGTGCAGCATCACCTCTTGGTCGCCGCGTTCGGCAGAAGCGCGCACCAGGGCCGACAGGATGTCGCGGCCATGGTGGGCGCCGCGCAGCACGCGGTGCACCGCCATGCGGCCGATGCGCCCGACACCGGGCGCATGCTGCAGCAGGCGCCCGGTCGCCAGCGGCTGGCCCAGCCGGTTGCGCACCACCGCATGCAGGGCCGTGGCGTCGGCGGCGTCCCATTCGTCCTCGCGCGGGATCTGCTGCTCGACAACGAACACCTCGGTGCGCACCTGCGCGGCATCGGCCCCCAGATCGGCCCATGTGCCCAGGCGCAGCTCGCCCATCGCCTCGCCCGCCTCGAAACCCGTGAGCACCTCGCGCAGCGGCGTCGGCACCGGCCGCGAGGTCCGGCTGGCCGGATCGGCGAACACGTAGACCATCTCGCCGCTCACCAGCAAGGCGTCGCCACGGAAGATCGCGCAGGTGAACACGATCGACGAATTGCCCAGGCGCGCACATCGCAGCGCCACCTCGAGCTGGTCGTCGACCAGCGCCGCGTCGTGGTATTCGAGGGTCGCCTTCTTCACGTACAGCTCGCCGCCGAGGCGGTCGAAGGTCTCCTGGTACGGCAGGGCCAGCGCCCGCCAGTAGTCGGACATGGCGGTATCGACATACATCAGGTAATGCGCGTTGAAGACGATCTTCTGCATGTCGACCTCGGCCCAGCGCACGCGCAGCCGGTGGAAGAAGCGGAAATCCTGACGTTTCATGCAAAGTCCTCGGTTTGGAATGCGCGGCGCAGCGCCAGGGCCGCCTCCGCATGCGCCTGGCGGGCCTGCGGAATGGCCCGGCCCATCTTGATGAATTCGTGCACGACGCCGCGGTAGATCTCGAGGTCCACCGCCACGCCGGCCGCGCGCAGCTTGTCGGCATACAGCACGCCTTCGTCGACCAGCGGGTCGCACTCGGCCAGCCCCAGCCAGGCCGGCGCCACCTGTTCGACATCGGGCGCGTGGAGCGGCGCAAAACGCCAGTCGGTGCGCGCTGCGCGGTCGGGCAGCGCCTGCGCGAAGAACCAGTCGATGCTGTCTTCGTCCAGCAGGAAACCGCTGGCAAAACGCTGGTGCGAAGCCGTCTCCTGGTGCGCCGCGCAGCCCGGGTAGAACAACAGCTGCAAGGCCAGCGGCAGGCCGGCATCGCGGGCCAGCAGCGCGCAGACGGCGGCCAGCGTGCCGCCGGCGCTGTCGCCGCCGACCGCGAGCCGTTGCGCGTCCAGGCCCAGCGACGCGGCCTGGGCGGCGATCGCCTGCAGGGCGTCCCAGGCATCGTCCTGCGACCCGGGGAACCGGTGCTCCGGTGCCAGGCGGTAGTCGACGGACAGCACGGCGCAGCCGGCCAGGTGGCTCAGCTCGCGGCACAGCGTGTCGTGGGTGGCGATGCTGCCGACGGTAAAGCCGCCACCATGAAAGTACACCAGCGCTGGCAGGTCGCCGGTGCCGTCGGCCGCACGCGCCACGGGGGCGACCAGGCGCACCGGCAATGCATGGCCGTCGCGCGCGGGTACGCTGAAGTCCTCGACGCGCGGCAGCACGCGGGGCACCAGGTCGAGCACACCGGCGCCGGCCAGATACGCCTCACGCGCCTGTGCCGGCGTCATCGTGTGGAACGGAGGACGGCCGGCCCGCGCCATGCGGTCGAGCAGCCCGCGCATCGCCGGGGTCAGCAGCGCGCGAGGGTCCTGGGTGGAGCGGTTCATAAGGCTTCGACCCTGCCGATGTCCGGCTTGTCCAGCCATTGCTCGAACTCGTCGGCCAGCTGGCGGCTGGCCGACGCCGCCTCGGTCCAGGCCTTGGCGCGCCCCGCGAAGTCGGTGCCGTAGGCGGTGAAATCGGCGCGGTCGGGCAGCTTGCCGTTGGGCAGCCGGCCGATCCACTGCGGATCGGGTGCGAGCAGCAGCACGCGGTCGAGGAAGGCGGTGGCGCGGTGCCGCCGCTTCAGCCCCTTGTCGAGCCAGCCGGGCACCACGGCCTGCTGGAAGTGCGGGTACAGCACCAGCCCCTCGCCGGGCAGTTGGTACTGCAGGTGCAGGTGGTAGTCGGTCAGGCCGCCGTCCCAGTAGGCACCGGCCGGTGCGCCGGGGATGTCGGCCACCGAGCGAAGAGCGAACGGGATCGAACAGCTGGCCTGCAGCGCCGGCTGGAAGTTGCTTGCATCGAGTGCCACCCGCTGCGTGCGGTAGTCGCCGACCGCGAACGGCAGCGCCGCCCCTGGCGACGAGAACACCACCCGCTCCAGCCAGGTGCCCATCGCCCGGCGGCGCAGGCCGTTCGCCGCGAACGCGGCCAGGAATCCCACCGGCGTGCGCAGCCGGTGTTCGTGGCGCAGCAGGTGCCGGCCGCGCGATGCGATCACATGCAGCCGGTAACGTGCGTGCTGCAGCACCTCGGCCACGCGCCCGCCGTAGAACGCCTGCAGGCTTTCGCCGAAACGCGCACTGACGAACTCCGGGCTTGGCCGCGTGCGGCCGGGCGGCGTATCGAACCGCTGGGCGATGTAGTCGCGCTCCAGCCTCTCGAAGGCCGCCGCCGGCGCGTCCAGGCAGGCCGTGGCCATGCGCCATGCGCCGATGGAGGCACCGACCAGATGCACCTCGTGCGCCGACGCCGCCAGCCAGCGGCCGAAGATGAAACGGTCGAGCGGGCCGAGGATCAGGCCCTTGGGGCCGCCCGCCGCGGCCGGCACCACCCGCACATCGGCCGCGCGCAGCCCGTGGCGCCGCAGATGCGCGAGCGCCAACGGGCCGGCATACAGCCGCAGCGCGTGTGGCTTCGCGGATGCGCTCAGACGAAGGCTCCCAGGTCGCTGCGCGCGGTCCAGTCGATCGGGTCCTGCTGCAGCACCATGTCGATGTCCAGACCCAGCGCCAGGCCCACCTGGTCGGGGAAACTGACCGCGAGCGCCTTGTCGTCGAGTTCGGCCTCCCGGGCGCGGGCGCGCCACGACGACAGGTGCACGACGCCGGCCAGCGGTTCGTAGACGTCGTTCTCGAACGGCGCGGCCTGGTGCAGCAGCGCGTCGATGATCAGCTCGGGCAGCTGCCAGCGCCGGGCCAGCCCTGCGCTGACGTCGGCGTACGAGTAGCCGAAGGTACGCTGCTCCATGCGCGCGCGGCGCAGGTCAAACGGGCCGGCCATCATGTTGAGCGAGGCCATCTCGTCGGGCATGCCGGCCAGCATCGCCAGCTCGCCGATCGCGTGCACCAGGCCGGCGGTATAGGCGGTGGCCTGCTTCTGCCGCACGCTGGCGGCCAGCGAGCGCGACAGCTTGGCCACGTTGAGGCTGTAGCGCCAGAACTGCTGCAACTGGATGCCCGCCACGTTGCGGAAGCTGCCTCCCACGGCGGCTGCGGCTGCGAGCGGGCGCAGCTCGGAGAGGTCGAGCACCGCCAGTGCTTCGGCGATGCTGGTGATGCTCTGGGCGAACGCGGTGCGCGAGCCATTGGCCAGCTGCATCAGCCGGGTGGCCAGCCCGGGGTCGGCGCTGAACAGCTGGCTGATCTTGCGAAGGTCCGGCTGGTCGCGCCCCAGTTCGCTGAGCAGCAGCGCGACCACTTTCGGGGTGCTCGGCAGCGCTGCCTCGGAGCTCAGCAGGACGTTCAACTCCATCTGTTCAGCCTGTCTTCGGTGGGATTCGCGTTGCCGGATTATGGCCCTGCAGCGCACTGCCGGGCCTTTCAGCGCCGGCCGAGCCCGCCCTGCAGCTTGGCAAAGGCCGAGGCCATCGCCGACTGGCCGGCCGCTTCCTGGCGCCGCGGCTGCTGCTGTTGCCGCCCGGCCTGCTCGAACCGGTTGTCGCGCGGCCCGTCGCGGCGGCCCGGCGCCTCGCCGAGCTTCATCGTCAACGCGATGCGTTTGCGCGCCACGTCGACCTCGACCACCCGGACCTTGACGATGTCGCCGGTCTTCACCACCTCGCGCGCGTCGGTGACGAACTTGTGGCTCAGCTGGCTCACGTGGACCAGGCCGTCCTGGTGCACGCCCAGGTCGACGAAGGCACCGAAGGCCGCCACGTTGCTGACCGTGCCCTCGAGCTCCATGCCTTCGACCAGGTCCTTGATGTCTTCCACACCGTCGTTGAAACGCGCCACCTTGAAGTCCGGGCGCGGGTCGCGGCCGGGTTTCTCGAGTTCGCCCAGGATGTCCTTCACCGTGATCACGCCGAAACGCTCGTTGGCGAACAGCTCGGGCTTGAGCGTCTTCAGGATCTCGGCGCGGCCCATCAGCTCCTGCACCGGCCGGGCGGTCTTCTGCAGGATGGTCTCGACCACCGTGTAGGTCTCGGGGTGCACGCCGGTCATGTCGAGCGGGTTGCTGCCGCCGCGGATGCGCAGGAAACCCGCGCTCTGCTCGAAGGTCTTGGGGCCGAGCCCGCTGACCTCCAGCAACTGCTGGCGGCTCGCGAACGCGCCGTGGCTCTCGCGCCAGCGCACCACGGCTTTCGCGACCGCCGGCGACAGGCCCGACACGCGCGCCAGCAGCGGCGAGCTCGCCGTGTTGAGGTCGACGCCGACCGAGTTCACGCAGTCTTCGACCACCGCGTCCAGCGTGCGCGCTAGCTCGCTCTGGTTCACGTCGTGCTGGTACTGGCCGACGCCGATCGACTTGGGGTCGATCTTCACCAGCTCGGCCAGTGGATCCTGCAGCCGCCGCGCGATGCTGGCGGCGCCGCGCAGGCTCACGTCGACGTCGGGCATCTCCTGCGACGCGAACTCGCTGGCCGAATACACCGAGGCACCGGCTTCGCTGACCACCACGCGCTGCAGGGGCACGGTGGCCGCGGCGCCGCCGGCGAGCTTGTCGAGACGTTTCATCAGGTCGGCGGCCAGCTTGTCGGTCTCGCGGCTGGCCGTGCCGTTGCCGATGGCGATCAGGTTCACGCCGTGTTTCTCGCACAGCTTGGCCAGCGTGTGCAGCGCACCTTCCCAGTCGCGGCGCGGCTCGTGCGGAAACACGGTCGCCGTGTCGACCAGCTTGCCGGTGCCGTCGACCACCGCCACCTTGACGCCGGTGCGGATGCCGGGGTCCAGCCCCATCACCACGCGCGGCCCGGCAGGTGCGGCCAGCAGCAGATCGCGCAGGTTGTCGGCAAACACCTTGATCGCCACCTTCTCGGCATCCTCGCGCAGCCGGGCGAACAGGTCGCGTTCGGTCGACAGGCTCAGCTTCACGCGCCAGGTCCAGGCCACGCACTTGCGCAGCAGGTCGTCGGCAGGGCGGCCCTGGTGGCGCCAGCCCAGGTGCAGCGCGATGCGGCCTTCGGCCAGCGACGGCGGCGTCACGCCCGGCTTGGCGGCGGCCGTGGCCTCGGGTTCGGGCAGCACGAGCTTGGCCTCGAGGATGTCGAGCCCGCGGCCGCGAAACACCGCCAGCGCACGGTGCGACGGCACACGGCCGATCGGTTCGTCGTAGCCGAAGTAGTCGCGGAACTTGGCGACGTCGGGATGGTTCTCGTCCTTGCCGGTGGCGAGCTTGCTGCTGAGCAGGCCTTCGGTCCACAGCCAGCCGCGCAGGTTCTGCACCAGCGCGGCGTCTTCGGCCCAGCGTTCGCTCAGGATGTCGCGCACGCCGTCGAGCACGGCCTGCACCGTGGTGAAGTCGTCGCCGTTCTCGCCCTTCTCGGGCTTGACGAAGGCGGCGGCCTCGTCGGCGGGCACCAGGGCGGGGTCGGCAAACAGCCGGTCGGCCAGCGGCTCGATGCCGGCTTCGCGGGCGATCTGGCCTTTCGTGCGGCGTTTGGTCTTGTAGGGCAGGTACAGGTCTTCCAGTTCCTGCTTGGTGGCAGCGGCGTCGAGGGCGGCGGCCAGCGCCGGGGTCAGCTTGCCCTGCTCCTCGATGCTCTTCAGCACGGCGCCGCGCCGGTCTTCCAGTTCCCGCAGGTAGGCCAGGCGGGCTTCGAGTTCGCGCAGCTGGATGTCGTCGAGCCCGTTGGTGGCTTCCTTGCGGTAACGCGCGATGAAGGGCACGGTGGCCCCGCCATCGAGCAGCTCGACTGCGCTTTTGACCTGGTCTTCACGGATCTTGATTTCGGCAGCGAGCTGTCGGAGGATTTTCTGCATCGGTCGTTGTGCGGTATGGCGGCGGAGCGCGGGAGTTTGCCACAGCGCAACCGGGCCCCCGGGCAGGCCGGCGCGACCGGATTCCGGCGGGCCGACGCTCCCAGATTTCTCCCAGATCGGCTTGCAGACTCCGGCCACTGCCAACCCTTGCGGCCGGCCCGCGCCGCGCCCGCCACCACCATGCCCCGACTGACCACCGCCCGCATCACGCATCCCTCTCCCGCCGCATCCGCCGACCTGGCCAGCGGCCTGCCGCGCCGTCGTGCCGCACTCGGTGCGCTGGGCTCCCTCACCGCACTAACGCTGGCCGCCTGCGGTGGCGGCTCAGACTCCACCGCGACCACCAGCACGGGCAGCAGCAACACGGCCATCAGCGGGCTGAGCCTTTCGGCCGGCACGCTGGTGCCGGCGTTCGCCCCGGCAACGCTCGCCTACACCGCCGCGGTCGCCTACAGCACCACCGGCATCGCGTTCACGCCGACCTTGTCCGACAGCAGCGCCAGCCTGCGCATCGGCAGCACCGTGGTTACCAGCGGGCAGACCTCCGGCGCGTTCGCGCTGAACGTCGGCAACAACACGTTCACGCTGACGGTGACCGCCACCGACGGCAGCAGCCGGACCTACACGCTGGTGGTGGCACGGGCCTCGGCCAATATTTCGGCCGAGGCCGAACTGCTGGCCCTCAGCATCTCGACCGGCATCCTCGCGCCGGCGTTCTCCAGCGCCGTGACCAGCTACGCGACGACGGTCGGCAACGCGGTCAGCTCGGTCACGCTGGGCTGCACCGCCAGCCCCAACGCCAGCATCCAGGTCAACGGCAGCACGGTGTCGAACGGCGGCAGCTCGGGCGCGCTGGCGCTCAATGTCGGCAGCAACACCCTCACCATCGAGGTCACGGCCGAGGACGGCGTCACGCGCAAGACGACCACCGTGACCGTGGTGCGCGCCACGGTCAGTGCCACGGCCAATGCGACCTTGGCCGCGCTGTCGATCTCCGCCGGCAGCCTGTCGCCGGCGTTCGTGTCGGGCACTGTCGCCTACACGGCCTCGGTGCCCAACGGCACCAGTTCGCTCACGCTCACGCCGACCGCGACCGATGCCGCCGCCAGCATCGTGGTCAACGGCAGCGGCGTGGCCAGCGGCGCGGCCTCGGCCGCACTGGCGCTGGCCGTGGGGCTGAACACGCTGACCGTGGTCGTGAGTTCGTCCGACGGAAGCACCACGTCGACCTACACCGTGGCCGTCACGCGGGCCGCCGCCGTCTCCAACCTCGCCACGCTGGCCTCGATGGCGCTGTCGACCGGCACGCTGGCACCGGCCTTCTCGTCCGACGTCACCAGCTACAGCGTGGCGCTGCCCAACGCGGTGAGCGCGCTGTCGCTGACGCTCACCGCCACCAGCAGCGCGGCGACCGTGCGGCTCAACGGCGCCGTGGTCGCCAGCGGCGCCAGCAGCGGCGCCCAGGCGCTGGCAGTCGGCGCCAACACCTTGTCGGTGGTGGTCACCGCGCAGGACGGCACGACCACGCGGACCTACACGCTGATCGCGACCCGCGCCGCGGCCAACCTGTCGGCCGTGGCCACGCTGGCGAGCCTGGGGCTGTCGTCGGGCAGCCTGGTGCCGGCCTTCGCGTCCGCGACCACGGCGTACACAGTGGCGGTCGACAACAGTGTCGAGACGCTGACGGTGACGCCGGTGAGCACGCAGGCCGCAGCCACCGTCAAGGTCAACAGCGCGACCGTGCAGAGCGGCATGGCCTCGGCCGCGCAGCCGCTGGCGGTCGGCAGCAACACGGTGGTCGTCGAAGTGACGGCGCAGGACGCGGCAACCGTCGTGGCCTACACCCTGGGCATCACGCGCGCCGCGGCCGGCAGCGGCATCTGCCCGGCAGGCGTGGTTCCGGAAGAAACGGCGGGCCCGTATCCGGCCGACGGTTCCAGTGCCAGCAACGCCACCTACAACGTGCTCGGCCTGTCGGGCATCGTGCGTTCGGACATCCGCTACACGCTGGGCAGCTCGACCCCGGTCAGCGGCGTGCCGCTCACCGTGCGCATCACCCTCGTCAACCTGAGCGCCAACTGCGCACCGCTGGCGGGCTACGGCATCTATCTATGGCATTGCACGCCGTCGGGCGTGTACTCGGTCTACACCGAGAACTCGGTCGCCTCCAACTACCTGCGTGGCGTGCAGGCCACCGGCAGCACCGGGCTCGTCAGCTTCACGACCGTGGTGCCGGGCTGCTATTCCGGCCGCATGCCGCACATGCACTTCGAGATCTACCGCAGCCTGGCGCAGGCCACCAGCGCCAGCAACAAGATCCGCACCTCGCAGCTGGCGTTCCCGACCGCGACGATGCAAGCGGTCTACGCGGCGGCCAGCGGTTACGCCAACAGCGTGGCCAACCTGGCGAACATCAGCTTCGCGACCGACAACGTGTTCAACGACGGTTACTCGCTCGAAATGGTCACGATGACCGGCAACGCTACCGACGGCTACGTGGCCAGCGTGACGGTGGCGATCGCCGTCTGATGCCCGGCGCGGGCGTGGCCAGCCGGGACGCTAACATGCCCGCGATGCCACGCCTGACGCTCCAGCGCAAGTTGTTCCTGGCACTGGCCGCGGCGCTGGCCGCGTTGCTGCTGGTGTTCATCGCGCTGTCGCGCTGGGGCCTGCAGCGCAACCTGGGCGACTACGTGGCCGAGATCGAGTTGTCGCGCATGGACTGGATCGCCACGCGGCTCGAACAGAGTTACGCCACCCACCGCAGCTGGCGTTTTCTGGCGGACGACGCCGACGCCTGGCACCGCACCCAGATGCCGGGCGACTGGGCCGATGGCGGCCGACGGGACGGGCCGCCACGCGGTACCGACGCGCCGCGCGGCCCACGACCGGGCATGGATCCGTTTCGCCCGTCCGGCCCCCCGCCGGAGGGCCGCGGCGATGGCCCGCCGCGCGGCCGCGGGCCGCAGATCGACCTGTTGCCACCGCGCCATGCCCCACCGCCCCCGCCGGGTGCCCTGGACGATCCGCGCAGCCGGCCTGATTCGGTCTATGCCCGGCTTGCCTTGCTCGACGTGGACGGCCGCCGCCTGCTGGCCGGTGCACCCGTGGCGGCCGACCGTGCGGCGCGCCGTCCCTTGTCGTTCGAGGGGCGCACCGTCGGCTACCTGGTGGTGGCGCCGCTGCCCAGCGTGCAGTCGGATGCCGGTCGCGCGTTCATCGCCCAGCAGTCGAGTTTCGTCGTGGCCACCGGCCTGGTCGGGCTGCTGCTGGCGCTGCTGACCTCGGCCTGGCTGGCGCGTCGCTGGCTGGCGCCGATCGCACACCTGACCGAAGCCGCCCGGACGGTGGCGGCCGGCAGATTCGACGCCGAAGTGCCGGCCCAGGGCCGCGACGAGCTGGCGCTGCTGGCGCAGACCTTCAACGACATGGCGCGCCGCTTGGGCAGCGTCGAGGCCTCGCGCCAGCGCTGGCTGTCCGACGTGGCGCACGAGCTGCGCACGCCGGTGGCCGCGATGCGGGCCGAGATCGAGGCGCTGCAGGACGGGGTACGCCCGTTCGGCGCGGGCACGGCCGACCGGCTGCACCGCCAGGTGATGCGGCTCGGCCGGCTGGTCGACGACCTGCGGCTGAGCATGGACGAGCCCGATGCCGTGCCCACGATGCAGTGGACGGACACGCGGCCGGTCGATCTGCTGATCGAATCCCTCGTGCTGGCGCAGCCGGCGCTCGAGGCGGCTGCGGTCGGCCTGGACCAGACCGGCCTGCAGCTGCTGGCCGGCCCGTCGGGTCCGCAGGTGCGGGCCGACCCGGTCCGGCTGCAGCAGGTGTTTGCCAACCTGCTCGACAACAGCGCGCGTTACACCGATGCCGGCGGCCGCATCGAGGTCAACGCCGAACTGGTCGGCGATGGCGAGGCCCGGCGCCTGGTGCTGCGCTTCGACGACACCGCCCCCGGCCCGCTGCCGCAGGACCTGCCGCGGCTGTTCGAGCGCCTGTACCGCGGCGAAGACTCGCGCAGCCGCGCCCTGGGCGGTTCGGGCCTGGGGCTGGCGATCTGCAGGACCATCGCGCAGGCGCATGGCGGCAGCATCGTGGCGCAGCCGTCGCCGATCGGCGGCTTGCGTGTGCTGCTGCGCCTGCCGCTGGCGCAGCTTGCGGCCGAGAGCGCTGGATGAGCGCCCCGGCCGGCAGCCGCATCCTCGTGGTCGAGGACGAGGCCGACATCGCCTCGGTGCTGCAGGACTACCTGCGGCGCGATGGCTTCGATGCGCAATGCCTACACGACGGTGCGCTGGCGCTGGCACAGATCCGCCACGCGCCGCCGGCACTCGTGGTACTCGACATCATGCTGCCGGGCCTGAGCGGGCTCGACCTGCTGCGCGCGCTGCGCAGCGGCCCGCCGGCCCTGTCCGAACTGCCGGTGGTGCTGGTCACGGCCCGCGTGGAGGAACTCGACCGTCTGCTCGGCCTGGAACTGGGTGCCGACGACTACCTCTGCAAGCCGTTCTCGCCGCGCGAGCTGGTGGCCCGTGTGAAGGCCGTGCTGCGGCGCAGCCGGGCAAGGCCGCTACCGGACGGCGGGCCTTGGCCGGACGCGGCGGAGGCCGCCGCCGGCGGGCTGTTGCTGGACGCTGCCCAGTGGTCGGCCAGCCTGGGCGGCCAGGCGCTGCAGCTCACGCGCAAGGAGTTCGAACTGCTGCACACGCTGGCCCGCAACCCGGGCCGCATCCTCTCGCGTGCGCGGCTGCTCGAACTGGCCTACGCAGACGATCTGGACGCCAGCGAACGCGCGATCGACAGCCACATCAAGAACCTGCGCCGCAAGCTGGCCGGCGCGGCCGCGGGCCATGAATGGATCCGCTCGGTGTACGGCGTGGGCTTCGTGTTCGAGGCGCCGCTGTAAGCTCGCACGGCGGCGCGGCCCGGGCGGCGGGCGCCTTGTCTGGCAAACACCTACACGCCGTTTATCCAAACGGAGACTTATGTTCTCCGAACCCCGAACTTACATTCTGATGCAGGGCGCTGCCATAGCGGCGCCCGAACCATTCAAGAATTGAAAAAGGGGGGTTCACCGTGAACGAACGAACGAGCTTGCCGGTCAGTCATGCGCACAGTCTTGCGCGCCAGCTGCAGGACGCGCACGGGCAGTTGCCCGAAGAGCGGTTGCTGTTCTCCGTCCGCCTGGTGCGCACCGAAGCCGAGCTGAGCAAGGCCGTGCAGATCCGCCATGCGGCGTACGCCCGCCACGTGCCGGTGCTGGCCGAAACCCTGAAGACCCCCGAACGCTCCGACGGCCAGGACGGCGTGGTCGTGCTGCTGGCCGAGTCCAAACTCGACGGCACGCCGCTCGGCACGATGCGCATCCAGACCAACCAGTACCAGCCGCTGGTGCTGGAACAATCGGTCGACCTGCCCGACTGGCTGCGCGCCCGTCCGCTGGCCGAAGCCACGCGGCTGGGGGTGACCGACCACAAGATCGGCCGCACCGTGAAGACCGTGCTGTTCAAGGCTTTCTATCTGTACTGCCAGCAGCAGGGCATCGAATGGATGGTCATCGCGGGCCGCTCGCCGATCGACCGCCAGTACGAGCGCCTGATGTTCGAGGACGTGTACCCCGGCATGGGCTTCGTTCCGCTGGCCCACGCCGGCAACATGCCGCACCGCATCATGTCGCTGGAAGTCGATACCGCCGAGGCGCGCTGGTCAGCCGCGCAGCATCCGCTGTTCGACTTCATCGTGCGCACCCGCCATCCCGACATCGACATCGGTGAGAAACCATCCCGCACGCCCATCCGCTGGCACGGCAGCGATGCGGCCACGATGCCACTGATGGCGATGTGACAGCGGACTCGGGCGTCGCCTGACGGTCGGCGCCCGGCGGTTTTCTTTTACCAAAATCAGGTTTTCGGCTACGCTGTAACAGGTACCAGCGTCGGGCACACCCAGATGTCGCCCACCTTGTCCTCCATCTTGAGGACATTGCAACGTCGAACAACATGAAATTGGATCGCCACAGACTCCTCGCGCTGCACAGTGGGTTGGACAAGCTGCTCTATGCCGGCGCCACCTACGCGTTGCCGATCATCATCGGTCTGATCTCGCTCGTCGCCCTGTTTTCCTGGGCAAACAACTACTCTGCACCCAACGCGCAGCAGCTCGAGTTCCGCGTGCTGGAGTCGCCGTCCGGGGTCTCGCTGACCCCGCGGCAGGCCATGGCCGAGATCCCCGGCCGGCCGCTCGTGAAGTACCACGACACGCGCCTGTCGGAGAAACCGTTCTGGCTGCTGGTGCCGATCGGCAGTGTGGCCTCTGCGGTTTCCGACACGATCGACTTCCCTTCCCGGCACGCAACCGAGGTCACTTGTTGGAATTCGGCAACACTTGACTGGATCGGCCAGGCGAGCCGCAGCGATGCGCTGGGCGCGCTGTCGTCGCTGAAGGCCGGCTTCGTGCTGGACCTGTCCAAGATCGGGTCGGCCACCGAACTGTTGTGCAGTGCCAGCTTCGTCGGCCCGGCGCGCATGAGCGTGCTGTTGTGGCCCACGGCCGAGCTGTTGACGTCGGCGCAGGAGTTCCACCGCAACTCGGGCCTGCTCGACGGCGGCCTGATCGTGCTGGCGCTGTTCGTGCTGACCACGGCGCTGATCAACCGCAACAGCGTGTATGTGCTGTTCTCGGCCTGGCTGATCGTCAACCTGCGCATGGGCGCGCTGTCGGCCGGCTGGGACACACAGTGGCTGGGCCATTCGCTGCCGCACGACTGGATCCAGCAGAGCCGCCTGATCACGGTCACGCTGTACTACGTGCTGACCTACACGCTGTTCAAGGCCTTGTTCCGCGAGGACCTGGCCCACGTCGGTTATGCGCCACTGCTGCGCTTTGCGCAATGGAGCTGCCTGCCGCTGCTGGCCTTGTCGACGGTGATGTCGTTCCCGACCTTCCTGCCGGTGCTGTGGGTCTTCACCGGCTGGAACATCTGGGTGCTCGCCTTCTTCCTGGTCCGCATCTTGAAACGCACCCGCTCGCCGGTGGCGATGTGGTACAGCGCCTCGTTGGCCATCACGCTGTTTGCCAGCCTGTACGAAGTGATGTCGGCGGCGCTGGGCTTCAAAGGCTTCATCGGTGCCGTCAACAGCGTGACCGCTGCCCTGTCGTCGAGCCTGATGGCGTCGCTGGCGATTGCCGAGCAGATGCGTCAGGAGCACAAGCAGCGGCTGGAGGCCCAGGCC
The DNA here is from genome assembly GCA_965279475.1 of Pseudorhodoferax sp. GTDB lineage: Bacteria > Pseudomonadota > Gammaproteobacteria > Burkholderiales > Burkholderiaceae_C > Pseudorhodoferax. The sequence continues at coordinate 1,898,586 of CBDIIA010000003.1, read as the reverse complement.
GAACTCGAACACACCTACGAGGCCATGCCGATCGGCCTGTTCACGCTCGATCTGCAGGGCCGCTTTGCCAGTGCCAACCCGGCGCTGTGCGAGATGCTGGGCCCGGACGTGCTGCGCCCCGGCCACCGCGCCTGGCACCAGTACTTCCACGAGGGCGCCTGGACGCAGCTCTACCAGATGGTGCATTCGCACAAGGGTGGCGAGCTCGAGATCCGCGGGCGCAAGGTGCTGGGGCTGAACGGCTCCAAGCGTTACCTGGTCAAGGCCGCGCTCGCGCGCGACAAGATCGAAGGCTCGCTGCAGGACGTGACCGAGAAATCGCGCGCGACCGAAGAGCTGCAGTTCATGGCGAACAACGATTCGCTGACCAAGGTGCTGAACCGCCGCGGCATCGAGAAGGTGCTGGAGCGCACCATCGCGCAGCTGGACGAAGGCAAGCCGCTCGCCCTCGCCTACCTCGATCTCGACCGGTTCAAGCTGATCAACGACCTGTTCGGCCACAACGCCGGCGACGAAGTGCTGCAGCAGGTCTGCACGCGCGTGACCAATGTGCTGTCGGGCAGCATGCAGATCGGCCGCGTAGGCGGCGACGAGTTCGTGATCGTGATGCCCGACACCCGCGTGCCGCTGGCCACGCTGATCTGCCAGGGCATCGTCAGCAGCATCGGCGGCACGCCCTACCGGGTCGCCGACAAGGCCTTCCACGTGCGCGGATCGATCGGTCTGATCGAGGTCAGTCCCGGCACCAAGATCAAGGACGCGGTGTCCACCGCCGACCGCGCCTGCCGCGAAGCCAAGGGTGGCCACAGCCATGGCCTGGTGGTGTACGAGAAGAACGCGGTCGCCTTCCATGACCACGAGGCCGAGCTGCGGCTGGTGGAGCGGCTGTCGACCAGTGCGGCGACCGAGGGCCTGTACCTGGAGATGCAGCCCATCATGTCCCTGGCCGCGCCGCACGACTCGCTGAACTTCGAGGTGCTGCTGCGCATGCGCGACCCCGACGGCAAGCTGGTGCCGACCGACCGCGTGATCGCCGCCGGCGAGAACAGCGGGCGCATGGGGCTGATCGACCGCTGGGTACTGTCGACCACGCTGGCCTGGCTCAACACGCATTCGACGCGGCTGCGCAACACGCGTTTCATCTGCCTGAACCTGTCGGGCGCGTCGCTGAACGACGAGAAGTTCATGCAGGACGTGTTCGGCATGCTGGCGCAGAACATCCATCTGGCCGGCCACCTGTGTTTCGAGATCACCGAGAGCGTCGCGCTGCACGACCTGGACAACACGCGCCGCTTCATCGACAAGGTGCGCAGCTACGGCGCCAAAGTCGCGCTTGACGATTTCGGCGCGGGCTACACCTCGTTCTCGTACCTGAAGGAACTGCCCGCCGATCTGCTGAAGATCGACGGCAGTTTCATTGTCAACATGAACAAGCACCCCGCCAATGTCGCGATCGTCGAGGCCATCGTGAACCTGGCGCGCAACCTGGGCATGAAGACGGTCGCCGAATGGGCCGAGGACCATGCTACGGTGAAGACGCTGGTGGAGATCGGTGTGGACTACGTGCAGGGCTTCATCGTCGCCCGGCCGCAGTCACCCGACAAGCTGCTGACGGCTGCATCGTCGGCCGCCTTCATCCAGGACGAGGAACTGGTGCGCTACGCCTACGCGCTGGGCAAGGCCGACGATGCGCTGGCGCAGGTCGACTTGTTCGACCAATCCAAGTTTCGCAACGTTCATTAGCCCGCCCCCAGTCTTCGCGCACTGCGTGTCGCTCCGCCACCCCCCGACCGGGGGCAATACCTGCGGCCCGGCAGAGCCGGTTCCGCGGTATTCCGGAAGGACGACAGCGCCTGGGTTGGACGCCGAACCTTAGGCGCGCAGCGCCTTTTTCAGCTCGACGCCGAGATCGGGTTTGTGCGCGAACGGGTCGGTCGGGTTGCGCGACTGCAGGATGTCCTCCATGCGTGTCTGCACCGAGCCGATCGAACGCGGGTGGCTGTAGATGTAGAACTGGTTGTCGCGGACCGCGTCGAACACCTTCTGTGCCACTTCGGCCGCCGTGATCTTGCCGGAGCCCACCGCCTTGTCGCTCATCGCCTGCCCGATCAGCTGGCTGCGGGTGGGTTGGGCCGCCGCCAGCGCGTCGGGCCGGTTGCGCTGGCTCTTCGTGATGCCGGTGGGCACGAAGAACGGGCACAACACGGACGCGCCGATCTGGTCGGTCACCAGGCTCAGGTCCTGGTAGAGCGTCTCGCTGATCGAGACCACGGCACTCTTGCTGGCGTTGTAGATCCCCATGTTGGGTGCGTTCAACAGCCCGGCCATGCTGGCGGTGTTGACGATGTGGCCGCGCCAGGCCGGGTCCTTGGCGGCCGCCGCGAGCATCATTGGCGTGAACACACGCACGCCGTGCGCGACACCCATCAGATTGACGCCGAGCACCCACTCCCAGTCGGCGGCACTGTTCTCCCAGACCAGGCCGCCGGCTCCGACGCCGGCGTTGTTGAAGACAAAATGCGGCGCGCCGAAGCGCGCCAGCGTCGCGGCGCCCAGCGCCTCGACCTCGGCGGCCTTCGACACGTCGAGCCGGAACGGCAGCACCTGCGCGCCGGTGGCACCGATCTCGGCCGCGGCGCGGTCGAGGGCATCCTGCTGCACGTCGGCCAGCACGAGGTTCATGCCAAGCCGGGCGCCGATGCGTGCGCATTCGAGGCCGAAACCCGAACCGGCACCGGTCAGCACGGCCGTCTTGCCGTTGAAATCCTGGATCATCGCAAACGTCCTTCCCTGTTGTCTCGTCGGACCGGTATTGGACCGCGCCGCGCCGCCAGGCGATGTCGTGCAGGCGACGTGGACCCGCGCGCGCCCGGCTTCAGGCCTCCACGGCGCGCAACACGTAGCCGATGCGCGGAAAGTGCACGTGCACCGTACCGGCACGCGCGTCGGTGCGGCGCAGCGTGTAGTGCGTGCGGGTGGCCGCGACCAGTTCGCCCTCGGTGGTCTCCGGGCCGAAACTCTCGCCGCCGACGGTGACGCGGCTGCCCAGGGCGATGCCGTGCTCGTCCTGGAAGGTGCTGTCGGTCAGCAGCGTGCGCGGCGTCGCGGCCTGGGCCTGCGCGATGGCGGTGGCCGCGTCGCAGGCCTCCATCGTGCCGTGGCCGATCGCCTCCATGCGGTCCATCCAGTCGAGCACGGCCGGCGTCAGCTGCAGGATGCCGCTCATCGAGACTGTGCGCCGGCGCGTGAACCACAGCGGGTGGTAGCAGGAGAAGTCGGCAATCGTCGGCAGCTCGCCGAGCAGGAACGGACCGTCGTCGAGCATGTCCGACAGGCGTCGCAGATACGACTTGTAGGCACCGGCGGCATCGGCCGGCCGCAGCCGGACCATGTTGGTGCTCATCGCGCGGCGGTCCTCGGCGAATGCCTTGGCCACTTCCGGCGGCGCCTTGCCGAACATGTCGGCCGCACCCTTGGGGCTGAAGTTGTAGCCCATCGCGGCCCAGAACAGCGTGGAGTCGGCCCACTGCGCGATGGTGCGCGCCAGGCCCTTGCTCGGCTCGGGGTAGATCGACGGCTCGGGCTGCAGGTGCTCGATCACGTCGCAGATCAGCGCGGTGTCGCAATAGATGTCGGCGCCGACCTGCAGGAACGGCGTCTTGCGGTAGCCGCCGGTGAGCGGCAGCACATCGGGCTTGGGCATGATCTGCGGCACGAGGACCGAGCGCCAGGCCAGCTTCTTGTGGCCGAAGATCAGCCGGATCTTCTCGGAGAACGGCGAGGTGGCGTAGTGGTGCAGGATCAGGTCGGACATCGTGGCTCTCCAGGCGGAAGGTCGGGGTGGCTGAACAGGGCTCGATGGGGCTCGGCGGGGGGACTCAATGCGGCATCGCACGCGCAATGATGGCGTCGACGTCGGCACCGCTGCCCAGGGTACCGAAGGCATGGCCCCAGTCGCCGCCCAGGCGCGACACACAGAAGGCGTCGACCACCGCGGGCGGCGCCGTCTGCGCCAGCAGGGCACCCTGCACGGCCAGCGCCACGTCCTGCGCCAGACGGCGCGCTTCGGGTTCGGTCGCCAGCGCCTCGATGCGCGCCGGCATGGCGTCGGCCAGGCGGTCGAGCGCCGCATGGGCGCCGCGCGCGGGCGCGAGTTCGTGGGCCAATGCCGCCACCACGTCGCCCTTGCGCGTGGCGCGCAACAGGTCGAGCGCCATGATGTTGCCGGCGCCCTCCCAGATCGAGTTGAGCGGCATCTCGCGGTAGATGCGGGCCATCACGCCTTCGCCGCCCTCCTCCACATAGCCGTTGCCGCCCAGGCATTCCATCGCCTCCTGGGCGAAGTGGCTGCCGCGCTTGCAGATCCAGAACTTGGCGACCGGCGTCAGCAGGCGCGCCATCAGGCGTTCGTGGGCATCGCCCTGCCGATCGAAGGCGCGCGCCAGGCGGATCGCCAGCGCCGTGGCGGCTTCGCTCTCGAGCGCCAGGTCGGCCAGCACATTGCGCATCAGCGGCTGCGCGATCAGCGGCTTGCCAAAGGCATTGCGCTGCGCCGTGTGGTGCAGCGCCAGCGACAGCGCCTGCCGCATCAGGCCACTGGTGCCGAGTGCGCAGTCGAGCCGCGTCATCGTGCCCATCTCGAGGATCTGCGGCACGCCGCGGCCCTCCTCGCCGACCAGCCAGGCGGTGGCGCCGTCGAACTCGACCTCGGAGCTGGCATTGGCCTTGTTGCCCAGCTTGTCCTTCAGCCGCTGGATGCGCAGCGCGTTGGGCGCCCCATCGGGCAACACGCGCGGCAGGAACAGGCACGACAGGCCGGCCGGCGTCTGCGCCAGTACCAGGAAGGCGTCGCACATCGGGGCCGAGAAGAACCACTTGTGACCGACCACCCGGAAGCGCCGGCCCCAGGCGTCGCTGCCGTCGGGCTGGGCCTGCGTCGTGTTGGCCCGCACATCGGAGCCGCCCTGCTTCTCGGTCATGCCCATGCCCATCGTCAGACCGGTCTTGCCGCTGAACAGGCCCATGACGGGGTCGTAGGCGCGCGCCGTGAGGCCGGGCGCCCAGTCGCGGTACAGCGCCGCGTTGCCGCGCAGCGCCGGCGTGACCGCATAGGTCATCGAGACCGGGCACAGCACGGAGGGCTCGAGCTCGGTGAACAGCATGAAGCCGGCCGCGCGGGCGACGTGCGGCGATGGCCCTGCATCGTTCCACGGCGTGCCGTGCAGCCCGGACGCGGTGGCCAGAGCCATCAGCGCGTGGTAGCTGGGGTGGAACTCGACCTGGTCGACGCGACGGCCGAACCGGTCGTGCGTGTGCAGCGCCGGCGTGTGCACATTGGCCAGCCGCGCGTGCAGCTGCATCTCGGCGCTGCCCAGGCGGGCGCCCAATTGCGACAGCGGCGCCGTGTCGAGCGCGGGCGCGTTGAAACGCAGCGCGCCCTGCAGTGCGCGGTGGGTGTCGAAGAGGTTGGTGCCGGCAAGCGGCGTCGGCTGGTTGAAGACTTCGTGCGTGGCGTGCATGGCGGCTTCCCCCACCGGTGGATCAGATGACCTTGACCAACTGCTTGCCGAAATTCTTGCCCTTGAGCAGGCCCAGAAAAGCCTCGGGCGCGGCCTCGATGCCTTCGGCGATCGATTCGCGCGGCCGCAGCTTGCCGGTGGCCACCAGCGCGCCCAGTTCGGCCAGCGCCTCGGGCCAGACGTCCATGTGCTCGCTGACGATGAAGCCCTCGATCTTCATGCGGTTGATCAGGATCAGCGCCGGGTTGGCCAGCGGCAGCGGCGCACCGTCGTAGCCGGCGATCATGCCGCACAGCGCGACGCGGGCAAAGGCGTTGGCGCGTTGCAGCACCGCGTCGAAGAGGTAGCCGCCGACGTTCTCGAAATAGCCGTCGATGCCGTCGGGGCAGGCTTCCTTCAGGGCAGCGTTCATGCTCTTCACATCGGGAAACACGCGGTAGTCGATGCAGGCGTCGAAGCCCAGCGTGTCGGTGACATAGGCGCACTTGTCGGGCCCGCCGGCGATGCCGACCACGCGGCAACCGCGGGCCTTGGCCAGCGCACCGAAGGCGCTGCCAACCGCACCGCTGGCGGCGGTGACCACCACGGTGTCGCCGGCCTTGGGCCCGATGATCTTGACGAGCCCGTACCAGGCAGTGACGCCCGGCATGCCGACCGCGCCGAGGTAGTACGACAGCGGCACGTGCGTGGTGTCGACCTTCTTCAGCGCGCCCGGCGTGGCGGCATTGACCACGCTGTACTGCTGCCAGCCGCCGAAGCCGACCACCTTGTCGCCCACGGCGTACTTCGGGTGGCGGCTCTCGACGACTTCGCCGACGGTGCCGCCCTGCATCACGGCGCCGAGCGGCTGCGGCACGGCGTAACTCTTGGAGTCGTTCATGCGGCCGCGCATGTACGGGTCGAGACTCAGGTAGTGGTGGCGCACCAGCACCTGGTCGTCGCTCAGCGGCGGTGTGTCGACCGTGACGAGCTTGAAGTTGCCGGCGGTGGCTTCGCCGTCCGGGCGATTGTCGAGGTGGATCTGCTTGTTTTGTGGCATGGGGTTCCTGGGCGGAGAAAAACGGAAAGGAGACGGTCGGCGCGCAGCGCGTCAGTCGGTGGGAATGGGGGCGAGTTCGCCGGTCTGCGAGGCCAGTGCATCGGGCCGCCGCACGTACTTGAAGGTGCCGGTCGCATGGGCGCAGGCTTCGCCTCGCGGGTCGAAGATGGTGGCTTCGACGAAGGCGAGCGACTTGGTGCGGTGCATCAGCCGGCCCTTGCCGACCAGCGGGCCGCGTGCGGGCTGCATGAAGCTGGTCTTCATCTCGACCGTGACCACGCCCATCTCCTGCTGCACGCTGCGGGCGGCGGCGGCCATCGTGACGTCGAGCAGCGTCATGCAGGCGCCGCCGTGCGTCACGTCGAAGGTGTTCAGATGCTCGGGGCGCGCCGTGTAGTGCATTTCGGCTTCGCCGTCACCAAAACGTTCGAGCGTGATGCCCATGAACTTGATGAAGGGGATGTACACCCCAAACAGCTTGTCCGTCATGCGGCCCCCAGCACCACACTGACGCCCCCGTCCACCGCCAGCCATTGGCCGGTGATGTGTTTGCCGGCATCGCTGGCGTACAACAAGGCAATGCCCTTCAGGTCTTCATCGTCGCCCAGGCGGCCGAGCGGCGCCTTGGCCGCCATCTTGTCCTCGCCGAGCGAATGGATCAGGCCGCGGGCCAGCTTGGTGACGAAGAAGCCGGGGCAGATCGCGTTGACGCGGATGCCGTACTTGCCCCATTCGGCGGCCAGCGTCTGCGTGAAGCCGATCACCGCGGTCTTGGAGGTGTTGTAGGCCAGCGTCTGCATCTCGGGCGGGTTGCCGTTGAGTGCGGCGATCGATGCGATGTTGATGATGCGGCCGGTCTTCTTCGGGATCATGTAGGCGTTGGCGACCTGCTGCGACAGGATGAAATAACCGCGCACGTTGAGGTTCATCACCTTGTCCCAGGCCGCGACCGGATGGCTCTCGGCCGGTGCGCCCCAGCTGGCGCCGGCGTTGTTGACCAGGATGTCGATCGCGCCCATGCGCTGCATGGTCTCGTCGGCCAGGCGGCGGGTGTCCTCTTCCTTGGCGCAGTCGGCAGCGATCCAGCGGGCATCGATGCCGGCGGCCTGCAGGTCGCCGGCGGCTTGCTCCAGGTCGTCGGCCTTGCGCGCGCTGAGCATGATGCGGGCGCCGGCCTCGCCCAGCGCGTGCGCCATCTGCAGGCCCAGCCCGCGGGAGCCGCCGGTGACCAGCGCGGTCTTGCCGGTCAGATCGTGAAGTTGCTGGATGCTGCGGGTCATGGGAGTCCTTGTGCTGTGGAATGGGGTGGCGAGGAGCCCGCCACGGCGTTGGCCGGCGCAAGCCGGCGGGCGGTCAGGGTGGCGGCGTCGGCTGGAGCCGGGCGCGCACGACGATCAATGCGAAGCCGATCAGGGCCACGAGGCCGCCCCCTGTCACGAGCAACCAGCCCAATGCCTCGTCGGTCCGGCGGGTCGACAGGCCCAGCACCAGCGTGAGCAGGCCGCTGTAGACCAGGATCCAGATCAGCGCTTGCAGCCGGCTCAGGTTTTTTTGCGTGGCCATGGGCGCACTGTACTAAAACCGGTGGCCGCCTTCTGCGGCGCGGGTCGACAAGTGGTTGCATACGGGTTTGCAATCAGAGCGAGAACAAGGCGCGAAGCCGAAGACAGTGCTGACGCACGGCGAGGCGAAGCAACGCGGTGGTCGTTTTGATTGCGAATCCGTATCAGAAGGCTGCTTCCGGCAGGCTGGCGCAGGTCTGGTCGCGGGCGGCCACCACGCCGAGCCAGGCGCCGATGCGTGGCAGTTCGTAACGGAAGAAATAGCGCATCGCCGCCAGCCGGCCCTGGGTTGCGGCGCTGGTGTCGCCCGGCAGCGACGCGGCGCGCTGCGCGACGTCGAGCCAGATCCAGGCCAGCACCGTGTGGCCGAAGGCCTGCATGTAGGGCACGGCGTTGGCCAGCGCATCCGCGGGGTCGCGCGTCGCCCAGGCTGCCTGCGTAGCCGCGACCACGTCGGCCCAGGCCGTGTGCAGCGCCCGAGCCTCGTCCGCGAACGCCGGCAGCGCCGCGGCGGCATCGGCCGTCGCGGCCAGCCGGGCACCGAGCAAGGCCATGCCGCGGCCGTCTTCCATCAGCACCTTGCGGCCGAGCAGATCGGTCGCCTGGATGCCGTGCGTGCCCTCGTGGATCATGTTCAGGCGGTTGTCGCGCCAGTACTGCTCGACCGGGAAGTCACGCGTGTAGCCGTAGCCGCCGTGGATCTGGATCGCCAGCGAATTGGCCTCCAGGCACCACTCGCTGGGCCAGCTCTTCGCGATCGGCGTCAGCACCTCGAGCAGCAGCCGGGCCTCGTCCGCTGCGGCCGGGCCGGCCGTGTGCTGCTCGTCGACCAGGCGAGCGCAGTACAGCTCGAGCGCCAGCGCGCCTTCGCAATACGACTTCTGCGCCAGCAGCATGCGCTTGACGTCGGCGTGCTCGATGATGCGCACCTGCGGCTGCGCCGGATCCTTGCCGGCCGGCCCCATTGGCCGGCCCTGGGGGCGGTTCTTCGCGTAGTCGAGCGACGCGTAGTACCCGGCCATGCCCAGCATGACGGCAGCCGTCCCGACGCCGATGCGGGCCTCGTTCATCATGTGGAACATGCAGCGCAGGCCTTCGTGCGGCCGGCCGACCAGGTAACCCACGGCACCAGGCTCGCCGCGCACCGGAAACCGGCCTTCGCCGAAATTGAGCAGCGTGTTCGTGGTGCCGCGCCAGCCGAGCTTGTGGTTCAGGCCGGCCAGGGCCACGTCGTTGCGCTCGCCGGTCAGCGCGCCATCGGTGCCGACGAGTTTCTTCGGCACGATGAACAGCGAGATGCCGCGGGTGCCGGGAATCAGCTTGCCGTCGGGTCCGGGGATCTTGGCCAGCACCAGGTGCACGATGTTCTCGGTCAGCTCGTGTTCGCCGGCCGAGATCCACATCTTGTGGCCCTTCAAACGGTAGCGCGGGCCCAGCGGTTCCGACTGGAAATCGTCGCCATCGGGCACGGCACGCGTCGTGATGTCGGACAGCGATGAGCCGGCCTGCGGTTCGGACAGGCACATCGTGCCCGAGAAGCGCCCGTTGAACGCATTGCGCGCGAACACCGCTTTCTGCATGTCGGTGCCGTGCACCAGCAGCAGGTTGGCGTTGCCCTTGGTCAGCATGCTGGCACCGATGCTGACCGAAGCCATCGCGAAGAACGCATTGGCCGCGGCCTCGATCGTGTAGGGCAGCTGCATGCCGCCCTCGTCGTAGTCCTGCGCGGCACTGAGCATGCCCGAGCCGGCATAGGCGCGGTGGGCCTCGTGGGTGGCCTGCGGCAGGATGACCTTGTCGCCGTCGAAACGCGGCTCTTCCACATCGACCGTGCGGTTGAACGGCGCGTACTTCTCGCGTGCGATGCGTTCGCAGGTGTCCAACACCGCGTCGAAGGTTTCGCGCGAGTGGTCAGCGAACCGTGCACGCCCGTTCAGCGTCTCGGCCTGCAGCCAGTCGTACAGCAGGAAATCGAGCGTGGGGCGCAGGCTCATGTCAATTGCCCAACGGGCTGTGCGCTACCTGCAGCCGATGAAACTGGCGCGGCCAAAGGCCAGGGCACCGGCGGAACCGGCTTTGCCGGGCCGCAGGCTGCGCCCCCCCTGGAGAGGGTATCGGACGGTCGACACGCAGTGCGACCGGCCAAACGGGGGTGGGTTCATAGAACTTCGAACACGCCGGCGGCACCCATGCCGCCGCCGATGCACATCGTCACCACGACCTTTTTCGCCCCGCGGCGCTTGCCTTCGATCAGCGCGTGGCCGGTCAGGCGCTGGCCCGACACGCCATACGGGTGGCCGACCGCGATCGCGCCGCCGTTGACGTTGAGCCGGTCACCCGGAATGCCCAGCTTGTCGCGGCAGTAGATGACCTGCACGGCAAAGGCCTCGTTGAGTTCCCACAGGTCGATGTCCTGCACCGTCAGGCCGAGCTTCTTCAGCACCTTGGGGATCGCGAACACCGGGCCGATGCCCATCTCGTCGGGCTCGCAGCCGGCCACGGCAAAACCGAGGAAGCGCCCCAGCGGCTTCAGGCCCTTGCGCTGCACCACGTCTTCGTGCATCACGACCACGGCGCCGCCGCCATCGGAGAACTGGCTGGCGTTGCCGGCCGAGATCACGCCACCGGGGATGGCCGGCTTGATGCCGCTGATGCCCTCCTTGGTGGTGCCGGCGCGGATGCCTTCGTCGTTGCTGACGGTGAATTCCTTAGTGCGCAGGCCCATCACCGGGTCGGCCACGCCGGCCAGCACCGTGATCGGGGCGATCTCGTCCTTGAACAGACCGGCTTCGAGCGCAGCCGTGGCGCGCTGCTGGCTGGCGGCGCCGTATTCATCCATCGCTTCGCGGCTGATGTGGTAACGCTTGGCCACCTGCTCGGCGGTCTGCAGCATGTTCCAGTAGATCTCGGGCTTGATCTTCTCCAGTGCCAGGTCGCGCAGCATGTGGGTGTTCATCTCCTGCTGCACGCACGAGATGCTCTCGACGCCGCCGGCGACGAAGATGTCGGCCTCTCCGGCGATGACGCGCTGGGCCGCCATCGCGATGGTCTGCAGGCCGGACGAGCAGAAGCGGTTGACCGTCATGCCCGAGGTGGTGACCGGGCAGCCGGCCATCAGCGCGATCTGGCGCGCGATGTTGGCACCGGTCGCGCCTTCGGGGTTCGCGCAGCCCATGATCACGTCGTCGACCTCGGCGGCATCGATGCCCGCGCGCTGGATCGCGTGCTTGACGGCATGTCCACCCAGCGTCGCGCCATGGGTCATGTTGAAGGCGCCCTTCCAGCTCTTCGCGAGAGGCGTGCGGGCGGTGGAGACGATCAGGGCGTTGGTCATGGGGATGTCCTTTCGGGTCGGGGAATGACGGGGGGCGGTCGCGCGATCACGGCGCTATTGCGGCGCCTGTGCACCGGCGCCGTTGCGCAGCAGCTGGTGGTAGAACTGGATCATTTCGGCGTAGTTGGCGATCGACACACGTTCGTTCGTGCCATGGAAGCGCGCCAGGTCCTCGCTGTGCGCGCGCACCGGCGAGAAGCGGAACACGGCGTCGCTAATGCCGGTGAAGTGGCGGGAGTCGGTGGCCGCGACCATCAGGCCGGGCGCGACCACGGTGTCCTTGAAAGTCTCGCGGATGCTGCGGCCGATGGCACGGTAGCCTGCGCCGTCGGTCGGCGACACCGGCGACGGCTCGGCGTTGCCGGCGTAGGGTTTGACCACGATCCGGTCGTTTTGCACGGCGTCCTTCACATGCGCCTCGACGCTGGCGAGCGTATCGCCGGGCAGCACCCGGAAGTTGACCGCGGCCGATGCATGGCCGGGCAGCACGTTGTCCTTGTTGCCGGCATTGACGATGGTCAGCGCCGTGGTCGTGCGCAGCATCGCGTTGGTGCTGGCGCCCTTTTCGAGCTGCATCTGCACCAGCGGGCGGAACAGCCACAGGTTGGACAGCAGCACGCGGTTGAGGCCGGTCATCTCGGGTGCCAGGTCCTCGAACATCTGCGCCGCGATGCCGCGCAGCGCCGCCGGAAACTGCCTGTCCTCGAGCCTGGCCAGCGCGGCGCTCATCATGCCGATCGTCGTGCGCTGCGGCGGCATCGACGAGTGGCCCGGTTCGGCGTCGAGATCGAGGTAATAGGTGGCGTAGCCCTTCTCCGCCAGACCGATCAGCGCGGCGGGCGCACGCAGGCCCGGCATGATGCCTTCGGTGACCACCAGGCCTTCGTCGAGCACGAACGCCAGCTGCACACCACGCTGCTTCAGCGTGTCGGCGATGACCTTGGCGCCGCGCAGCCCGCTCACCTCTTCGTCATGCCCCATCACGAGGTAGACCGTGCGCACCGGCTGGAAGCCGCTGGCGACCAGCAGCTCGATCGCTTCGAGCTGCGAGAACAGGTTGGCCTTGTTGTCCCAGGCGCCACGGCCCCACACAAAGCCGTCCTTGACCTCGCCCGCAAAGGGCTCGGCCTTCCATTCCTTCTCGGTGCCGGCGGCGATCGGCACCACGTCCTGGTGGGCCATCAGCGCGATCGGCTTGGCCGAGGCGTCGGTGCCCTTCCAGGTGTAGAGCAGGCTCTTGCCGCCGATGACCTCGCGCGTCAGCGCCGCGTGGGCCTTGGGAAACGTCTTCTCGAGGTAGGCATGCAACTTGAAGAACTCTTCGTTGTTGCTGTCGGCATCTTCGTAGCTCGAGATCGTGCGGAACGGGATTGCCCTGGCCAGCCGCTCGGCGGCGGCCGCGCTGTCGATCGCCGGCAGCGGCACGGGCAGCACCTGCATCTGGCGCGACGGCGTGCGCACGGTGTTGACGAACACCGCCGCTGCCAGCCCCAGGCTGGCCACCAGCAGCACCAGGGCGAGACGTTTGAACATGCTGCCTGCGGGCCCGGGCTCAGTTGAAGGTCTTGCCTTCGGCGGCGAGTCTGGCCAGCAGCGGCGCGGGCTCCCAGAAGCTCGCATCGTCGTGCGGGTTCTGCTGGAACCGCTTCATGCTCTGGGCCACGTTGAACAGGCCAACCTGGTCGGCATACAGCATCGGGCCGCCGCGGTGGATCGGGAAACCGTAACCGGTGAGGTAGACCATGTCGATGTCGCTGGCCTTGGAGGCGATACCGTCCTCCAGGATGTGCGCGGCTTCGTTGACCAGCGAGTACACCAGGCGCTGCACGATCTCTTCGTCGGAGATCTTGCGCGGCGTGATGCCGAGGGCCAGTCGGTAGTCCTCGATCATCTTGTTGACCAGGTCCGACGGAATCGCATCGCGCTTGCCGGCCTGGTAGTCGTACCAGCCGGCGCCGGTCTTCTGGCCGAAGCGGCCGAGCTCGCACAGCTTGTCGGCCGTGCGGCTGTACTTCATGTCGGCACGCTCGGTGGCGCGGCGCTTGCGGATCGCCCAGCCGATGTCGTTGCCGGCCAGGTCGCCCATGCGGAACGGGCCCATCGCGAAACCGAACTTCTCGACCGCCTTGTCGACCTGCTGTGGCGTCGCGCCCTCGTCGAGCAGAAAACCGGCTTGGCGGCTGTACTGCTCGATCATGCGGTTGCCGATGAAGCCGTCGCACACACCGGAGACGACCGAGGTCTTCTTGATCTTCTTGCCGAGCGCCATCACGGTCGCCAGCACATCCTTGGCGGTCTGCTTGCCGCGCACGACTTCGAGCAGCTTCATCACGTTGGCGGGGCTGAAGAAGTGGGTGCCGATCACGTCCTGCGGGCGCTTCGTGAAGGCGGCGATCTTGTCGACGTCGAGCGTGGAGGTGTTGGACGCGAGGATCGCGCCGGGCTTCATCACGCGGTCGAGTTCCTTGAAGACCTTTTCCTTCACGCCCATTTCCTCGAACACGGCCTCGATCACCATGTCGGCGTCCTTCAGGTCGTCGTAGCTGAGCGTGGTGGACAGCAGCTCCATGCGCTGCTCGTACTTGTCCTGTTTGAGCTTGCCCTTCTTGACCTGCGCTTCGTAGTTCTTGCGGATCGTGGCGATACCGCGGTCCAGCGCCTCCTGCTTCATCTCGAGGATCTTCACCGGGATGCCGGCGTTCAGGAAGTTCATCGAGATGCCGCCGCCCATGGTGCCGGCACCGATGACGGCGATGGACTTGATCTCGCGCTTGGGCGTGTCGTCCGGCACGTCGGGAATCTTCGAAGCGGCGCGCTCGGCCGCGAAGATGTGGCGCAAGGCACGCGACTCGGGTGTCCACATCAGGTTGATGAACAGCTCGCGCTCGAACAGCAGGCCTTCGTCGAACTTCTTCTTGGTCGCGGCTTCGATCGCATCGACGCACTTGGCCGGCGCCGGGAAATTCTTGGCCATGCCCTTGACCATGTTGCGGGCGAACTGGAAGTACGCGTCGCCCTGCGGGTGCTTGCATGGCAGATTGCGCACCAGCGGCAGCGGACGCGTATCGGCCACCGAGCGCGCGAAAGCCAGCGCCTCCTCGGCCAGCGATTCAGCCGAGGCCGCCAGTTTGTCGAACAGTTTCTGGCCGGGCAGCGACGCGAGCAGTTCGCTCTTGACCGGCTCGCCGCTGACGATCATGTTGAGGGCCGTTTCCACGCCCAGCACGCGCGGCAGGCGCTGCGTGCCGCCGGCGCCGGGCACCAGGCCCAGCTTGACTTCGGGCAAGGCCACGCTGCAGCCGGGGGCGCAGATGCGGTAGTGGCAGCCCAGCGCGAGCTCGAGGCCACCGCCCATCGCGACCGAATGCATGGCCGCGACCACCGGCTTGGACGAGTTCTCGACCGCAAGGATCACGCTCAAGAGGTTGGGCTCCATCAGCGCCTTGGGCGTGCCGAACTCCTTGATGTCGGCGCCGCCGGAGAAGGCCTTGCCGGCGCCGGTCAGCACGATCGCCTTGACGGCTGCATCGGCATTGGCCTTGGACAGCCCTTCGGCAATGGCGACCCGCGTCGCGTAACCGAGTCCGTTGACGGGTGGATTGTTCAGGGTGATCAAGGCGACGTCGCCATGAACTTGGTATGCAGCCGTCATGCTGTGGCTCCTCTGGGTTGAATAGAACGATCGTTCTTTTTGATTCTAGGAGCTTTGCATCGCAGGCTCCCGGGGTGTTGTCCCGATCGGGACAAAGGGCGTCGTGGGCGTCAGACCTCCAGCCACTCCTTGCGGATGTAGCTGTCGGCGCGCAGCGCGTCGGGCGTGCCCTGGAACACGATGCTGCCATGGCCCATCACCAGGGCGCGGTCGGAGATGTTCATCGCGATCGTCAGCTTCTGCTCGATCAGCAGCACCGAGATGCCGCGTGCCTTCAAGGCTTGCAGGTACTCGCCGACCAGCTCGACGATCTTGGGCGCGAGGCCCTCGGTGGGCTCGTCGATGATGATCAGGTCGGGGTCGCCCATCAGCGTGCGGCACAGGGTCAGCATCTGCTGCTCACCGCCCGACAGCACGCCCGCTTCGGTGTGCTGGCGCTCCTTGAGGCGCGGGAACATGCGGTACATGTCGTCGAAGCCCCAGCGGCTGGACTTGCCGGCGCCCTTCTGGCCCAGCATCAGGTTCTGGTGCACGGTCAGCGTGGGGAAGATGTCGCGGTTCTCGGGCACGTAGCCCAGCCCCAAGTGCGCGATCTCGTAGGCCTTGCGGCCGAGGATCTCGCGGTCCTTCCAGTAGACGGCGCCCTGGCAGTCGACCAGGCCCATGATGGCCTTGGCGGTGGTCGAGCGGCCCGAGCCGTTGCGCCCGAGCAGCGCGACGATCTCGCCGGGCGCGACGTCGAACGACACGCCGTGCAGCACGTGGCTCTTGCCGTAGTAGGCGTGGAGGTTCTCGATCTTCAGCATGTCGTCGCGCTCAATGTCCGGCGGCCTGGTGCTCGGCCAGCACCGAGCCCAGGTAGGCCTCCTGCACGCGCGGATTGGCGCGCACCACGTCCGGCGTGTCGAAGGCCAGCACCTCGCCGTAGACCAGCACGGCGATCTTGTCGGCCAGCCCGAACACCACGCCCATGTCGTGCTCGACGGTCAACAGCGTCTTGCCCACCGTCACGTCGCGGATCAGCTGGATGAAACGCGTGGTCTCGCTCTTGCTCATGCCGGCGGTCGGTTCGTCGAGCAGCACCACGCTGGCGCCGCCGGCGATGGTGAGCCCGATCTCGAGGGCGCGCTGCTCGGCGTAGGTCAGGTTCATCGCCAGCACGTCGCGCTTGCGGTCGAGCTTGATCATATCGAGGATCTGCGTCGCGCGGTCGTTCGCGTCGCGCAGGTCGGCCAGGAATTTCCAGAACGCATAACGGTAGCCCATCGACCACAGCACGGCGCAGCGCACGTTCTCGAACGCCGACAGCCGCGTGAACAGGTTCGATACCTGGAAGCTGCGCGACAGGCCCTGGCGGTTGATCTGGTAGGGCGCCTGTCCGTCGATGCGCTTGCCGTGCAGGCGGATCTCGCCGCTGGTGGGACCGAAGCGCCCGCTGATCAGGTTGAACAGCGTCGACTTGCCGGCGCCGTTCGGGCCGATGATCGCCACGCGTTCGCCGGCCATCACCTTCAGCTGGGCGCCGCGGATGATCTCGGTCTTGCCGAAGCTCTTGCGCAGGTCGACCAGTTCGACCGCGGGCGTGGATGTCTGGGTTGGGGCCGTCGCGCTCACAGGGTTTCGCGCCTCTTGATTTCTTTTTCGATCTCCACTTGCGCATCGCTCCAGTCGTGCACGAACTGCCGGCGCGCCGCCTCGAACAGGCCCAGGCCGGTCAGCAGCACGAAACCGCAACCGAACCAGCTGTCCAGGCTCTGGATGTCGAGCGGAACGCCGAGGAAACGCACCTCGGGGCCCATCGCCGCGCCCAGCTGCAGGTGGTAGATCATCTCGACGATCGCCGCGGCGGCCGCCAGCAGCACCAGCGCCGTGCCGCCAAGCGCGAGATACGACGTCCACAACCTGCGCAGCCGGCCGAAGGCGGCCACCCGCAGATTCATCATCACCAGGCTGGCGATGCCGCCGGGCGCATACATCACCATGAACAGGAACACGAGGCCCAGGTACAGCAGCCAGGCCTTGGTGAACTCGGACAGCAGCACGAAGGCCAGCACCATCAGCACGGCGCCGATGATCGGCCCGAAGAAGAAGGTGGCGCCCCCCAGGAAGGTGAACAGCAGGTAGGAGCCGGAGCGCCCGGTGCCCACCACCTCGGCGGTGACGATCTCGAAGTTCAGCGCGGCCAGCCCACCGGCGATGCCGGCAAAGAAGCCGGCGATGATGAACGAGATGTAGCGCACGTTGCGGGTGCTGTAGCCGATGAACTCGACCCGCTCGGCGTTGTCGCGCACCGCGTTCAGCATGCGGCCGAGCGGCGTGCGCGTGAACGCGAACATCGCCATCACGCAGACGAAGGTGTAGAGGGCGATCAGGTAGTACACCTGCACCTGCGGCCCGAACGTGATGCCGAGGAAGGCCTTGCCGACGACCCGGTTGCCCGCGACGCCGGCTTCGCCGCCGAAGAACTCGGAGAACATCAGCGACATCGCGAACACCAGTTCGGCCATGCCCAGCGTGATCATCGCGAACGTGGTGCCCGACTTGCGGGTGGTGACGAAGCCGAACAGCACCGCGAAGCCCATGCCGGCCAAGCCACCGACCAGCGGCAGCAGGCTCACCGGGATCGGCAGGCTGCCCGCGGTCACCGCGTTCAGCGCGTGCATGGCCACGTAGGCGCCCAGGCCGGTGTAGACCGCGTGGCCGAAGCTCAGCATGCCGCCCTGCCCCAGCAGCATGTTGTAGGACAGGCAGGCGACGATCGCGATGCCCATCTGCGACAGCATCGTGGCCGACAGATTGCTGGTCCACACGTGCGGCGCCACCAGCAGCACCAGGGCGAACAGGCCCCAGACCACGACACGGCCGACGTTGTAGGGCTTGAAATAGTAAGTAGCAGCGTGCGCCATCAGCCTTCTCGCGTGCCCAGGAGGCCCTTGGGCCGGAAGATCAGGATCAGCACCAGGAACAGGTACGGCAGGATCGGCGCCACCTGCGACAGCGTGAGCTTGAGCACCGAGTTGCCGCTGGCAGCCGCACCCGGCTGCAGACCGATAGCCTGCATCAGGCTCAGCAGCGAATAGTCGAGCGCGACCGCGAAGGTCTGGATCACGCCGATCAGGATCGATGCGAGGAACGCACCCGACAGCGAGCCCATGCCGCCGACCACCACGACGACGAAGATCACCGAGCCGACCGTGGACGCCATCGCAGGCTCGGTGACGAAGGTGCTGCCGCCGATGACGCCCGCCAGGCCCGCCAGCCCGGCGCCGGCGCCGAAGACCATCATGAAGACGCGGGGCACGTTGTGGCCCAGCGCCTCGACCGCATCGGGATGCGTCAGCGCCGCCTGGATCACCAGCCCGATGCGCGTGCGCGTCAGCAGCAGCCACACGGCCAGCAGCATGCAGATGGCGACCAGCATCATGAACCCCCGGGTCGCGGGAAACGGCGAGCAGACCACGCGAACGGCCGCGTCGGCCGCGCTGCACAACGCGGCAGGCGCCGCGCCCCAGACGACACTCAGGCCCTGCACCGAATGCTGCACCAGCGTGAACGCCGGGCCCTGCAGCGAAGGCGGCGGCGTGAACTGCACCGCGGTACGGCCCCAGACCAGCTGCACAAGTTCGAGGATCACGAACGACAGGCCAAAGGTCACCAGCAGTTCCGGCACATGGCCGAACTTGTGCACCTTGCGCAGGCACAGCCGCTCGAACAACGAGCCCAGCACGCCGACCACGATCGGCGCCAGCACCAGCGCCGGCCAGAAGCCGACCAGCTGCGCGACGGTGTAGCCGGCGTACGCGCCGAGCATGTAGAAGCTCGCGTGGGCGAAGTTCAGCACGCCCATCATGCTGAAGATCAGCGTCAGCCCCGAGCTGAGCATGAACAGCAGCAGGCCGTAACTCAGTCCGTTGAGCATCGAGATGGTGAAGAATTCCATCGGTCCGGTCTGTTCAACTCAGAAAAAAGCCCGATGCGGTGCCGCGATCGGGCTCGTTGGCAAACGGCCAGGGCCGTTTCAGGAGGGGCGCTTCATCTGGCAGCTGGTGGGCGTGCTCGACACATAGGGTTCGAACGTCTTCACCGGCACCAGCGTCATGCCGGTGTTCTCCGGACTGTAAGGGTACTTTTTGTCGGCCTTCTGCCAGACCGTCAGGTACAGCGTCTGCTGCAGCTGGTGGTCGCTCTTGCGCATCTCGACGTCGCCGTTGAAGCTCTTGAACTTGAGGCCCTCCAGCGCGGCGGCCACCTTGACCGGATCGGTCGACTTGGCCTTGGCCATCGCCTCGGACAACGCGGTGTAGATGTGGATCACCGAGCCGGTGTAGAAGTCGTCCTTGTACTTGCTCTGGAACTCGGTCATCCACTGCCCCATCTGGCCACCCATGTTGTAGTGGTTGTAGGCCATCTGGAACACGCGGCCCTCGCCGCCCGTGCCCAGCGCCGCCGGCGTGCCGGTCACGCCTGCATAGTAGGTGTAGAACTTGCCGGTGTAGCCGCCTTCGTTGGCAGCCTTCACCAGCAGTGCCAGGTCGGAGCCCCAGTTGCCGGTGATCACCGTGTCGGCGCCCGAGGCCTTGATCTTCGCGATGTAGGGGGCGAAGTCGCGCACCTGGGCCAGCGGATGCAGGTCTTCGCCGACGAACTGCACGTCGGGCCGCTTGCGCGCCATGAGTTCCTTGGCGAACTTCGCGACCTGCTGGCCGTGCGAGTAGTTCTGGTTCAGCAGGTAGACCTTCTTGACGTCCGGCTGGTCCTTCATGTAGGTCGTCAGCGCCTCCATCTTCATCGAGGTATCCGCGTCGAAGCGGAAGTGCCAGTAGTTGCACTTGCTGTTGGTGAAGTCGGGGTCCACCGCGGAGTGGTTCAGGAACACGACTTCCTTGCCCGGATTGCGCTCGTTGTGCTTGGCGATCGCGTCGATCAGCGCGCCGGCCACCGACGAGCCGTTGCCCTGCGAGATGTAGCGCACGCCCTGGTCGAGCGCCGACTTCAGGTTGTTCAGGCTCTCGGCCGGGCTGAGCTTGTTGTCCATCGGGATGACTTCAAACTTCACGCCGGCCGGATTGCTCTTGTTGAACTTCTCGGCGAAGAACTGGAAGCTCTTTACCTGGTTGTTGCCGACCGGGCCCATCAGCCCCGACAGCGGGTCGATGAAGACGATCTTGACCGTCTCGCCCTTTTGCGCGAAAGCGGTCATGGCGCACACCATCAGCGCCGAAGCGCAGACCATCCGAACTGCATTTTTCATTGAGTGTCTCCAGGGATCAGAACGAGGCCGAGAGTACAAGTTTTTGTGCAGTGCAGCGCTCAGGGATTGCCCTATCCGCTATCGCGCAGGTGACTGGTTTCAGGCGCTCGGCAGCTTGTAGTCCTTCAGCAGCTCGCGCAGGCGGGTCTTCAGGATCTTGCCGGTGGCGCCGAGCGGGATCGCATCGACGAACACCACGTCGTCCGGAATCTGCCACTTGGCGGTCTTGCCTTCGTAGAACTTCAGCAGCTCCGGCGCCGACACCTCGGCACCCGGCTTCCTGACGACGACGACGATCGGGCGTTCGTCCCACTTCGGATGGGGGATGCCGATGCAGGCGGCCATCGCCACGGACGGGTGCGCGACCGCGATGTTCTCGATGTCGATCGAGCTGATCCATTCGCCGCCGGACTTGATCACGTCCTTGCTGCGGTCGGTGATCTGCATGTAGCCGTCTTCGTCAATGGTCGCCACGTCGCCCGTCGGGAACCACTTGTCGCCGTTCGCGTCGGTGACCAGCGGGTCGCCGCCCTCGCCCTTGAAGTACGCCGCCACGATCCAGGGCCCGCGCACCAGCAGGTCGCCTGCGGCCTTGCCGTCGTGCGGCAGATCCCGACCCTGGGCATCGACGATCTTCATGTCGACGCCGTAGATCGCCCGCCCCTGCTTCAGGCGGATCTTCATCTGTTCTTCCTTGGGCAGGTCGAGGTGCTTGTTCTTCAGCGTGCACAGCGTGCCCAGCGGCGACATCTCGGTCATGCCCCAGGCGTGCAGCACCTCGACGCCATAGTCCTCCTGGAACGCATGGATCATCGCCGGCGGGCAGGCAGAGCCGCCGATCACCGTGCGCCTGAGCGTCGAGAACTTCAGGCCCGCGGGCTTCATGTGCATCAGCAGCATCTGCCAGACGGTGGGAACGCCGGCGGCGTAGGTCACGCGCTCGGCCTCGATCAGCTCGTAGACCGACTTGCCGTCGAGCGCCGGGCCGGGAAACACCAGCTTGGCACCCGTCAGCGCGGCGGAGTACGGAATGCCCCAGGCGTTGACGTGGAACATCGGCACGACCGGCAGGATCGCGTCGCGTGCGCTGATGCACATCACGTCGGGCAGCGCGGCGGCATAGGCATGCAGCGTGGTCGACCGGTGGCTGTAGAGCGCGGCCTTCGGGTTGCCGGTCGTGCCGCTGGTGTAGCACATGCTCGACGCGGTGTTCTCGTCAAACACCGGCCAGTCGTAGTCGGACGACTGCGCGCCGAGCCAGGTCTCGTAGCTCAGCAGGCCGGGAATACCGGTGTCCGCTGGCAGCTTGTCGGCATCGCACATTGCGATCCAGTGCTTGACGGTCAGGCACTTGTCGTGAATGGCCTTGACGATCGGCAGGAAGGTGATGTCGAAACACAGCACCTGGTCTTCGGCGTGGTTGGTGATCCAGGCGATCTGCTCGGGGTGCAGCCGCGGATTGACCGTGTGCAGCACGCGGCCGGAGCCGCTGACGCCGAAGTACAGCTCGAGGTGGCGGTAGCCGTTCCAGGCCAGCGTGGCCACGCGGTCGCTGAACGCGAGTTGCAAGGCGTCCAGGCCGTTGGCAATCTGGCGCGAACGCGCGGCCAGGTCCTTGTAGGTGTAGCGGTGCAGGTCGCCCTCGACCCGGCGCGAGACGATCTGCGCGTCGCCATGGTGGCGTTCCGCGAACGTGATCAGCCCGGAGATCAACAGCGGCTGGTCTTGCATCAATCCCAACATGGTCACGCCTCCTGCCGGACGAGACCCGCCACGCAGCGTGCGGCGCAGGTCGATGGAGAAGAAACGTCAGCGCGGAAGTGGAATCTCACGGGTGCTCCTGGAAACGGAAATCGAAGGCGGCCATTGTCGATGCTACAAGCGCCCGGACCCGGCAGCCGCCCCACCGCCGCTCAGGATTTACCCGTAAGAACGCCGATGCCGCGCCGGTCCTTTCCAATGGCCCCGCCCCGACCTGCGCTACTGCGGGTGGCGGACAATCCGGCGCATGGACATGCGAACAGAACCCATCGGTACGGTCAACCTCGGCCTCGCGTGGCACAACGGTTTCGCGCAGCTCGGCCCGCGTTTCCTGACGCTGCTGCGCCCGACACCGTTGCCCGCGCCCTACTGGGTCGCGGCCAGCGAAGCGGCCGGACGTGAACTCGGCCTCGACCCAGGCTGGCTGTGCGACCCCGGCGTGCTGGAGGCGCTGACCGGCAACGTCGGCATCGCCGGCACGACGCCGCTGGCCAGCGTGTACAGCGGCCACCAGTTCGGCGTGTGGGCGGGACAGCTCGGCGACGGCCGGGCCATTCTGCTGGGCGAGACCGCGGGCGGGCTGGAGCTGCAATTGAAGGGCGCTGGCAAGACGCCCTACTCCCGCATGGGCGACGGCCGCGCCGTGCTGCGCTCCAGCATCCGCGAATTCCTCTGCAGCGAGGCCATGCATGGCCTGGGCATCCCGACGACGCGGGCGCTCTGCGTCACCGGGTCGGACGCACCCGTGCGGCGCGAAGAGGTGGAAACGGCCGCCGTCGTGGCGCGCACCGCGCCCAGCTTCATCCGCTTCGGGCATTTCGAGCATTTCGCGGCACGCGGCGACCATGACGCGCTGCGCACGCTGGCCAACCACGTGATCGACCGCCACTACCCCGACTGCCGCCACAACGCGGCGTTCGGTGGCAACCCGTATGCGGCGCTGTTGCAGGCGGTGTCGGAGCGCACCGCAGCCATGCTCGCGCGCTGGCAGGCCGTGGGGTTCTGCCACGGGGTGATGAACACCGACAACATGAGCATCCTCGGGCTCACGATCGACTACGGGCCGTTCCAGTTCCTGGACGGCTTCGACCCCGACCACATCTGCAACCACAGCGACAGCGAGGGGCGCTACGCCTTCAACCGCCAGCCCAACATCGCCTACTGGAACCTGTTCTGCCTGGGGCAGGCCTTGCTGCCGCTGATCGACGACCAGGAAGTGGCGATCGCCGCTCTGGAGTCGTACAAGACGGTGTTTCCCGCTGCGTTCGAGAGCGCCATGCGTGCCAAGCTCGGCCTGGACGAGCGCCGCGAAGGCGACCGCGGGCTGATCGAATCCGCGCTGCAGTTGCTGGCGGCAGGACGGGTCGACTACACGATCTTCTGGCGGCGCCTGGGCGATGCCGTCGCCGCCGAATCGGCGGGCTCCGTGGACCCGGCCGGCGCCGCCATGGAGCCGGTGCGCGACCTGTTCGCCGACCGGGCCGCGTTCGACGGCTGGCTTGTGGCCTACCGGCAGCGCCTTGCGGGCCTGGACCTTCAGTCGGCCGCGGCCACGATGCGCCGGGCGAACCCGCGCTTCGTGCTGCGCAACCACCTTGCCGAGGAGGCGATCCAGCGTGCGAAACTAAAGGACTTTTCCCGAGTCCATGACTTGCTGGCGTTGTTGCAGACCCCATTTGACGAGCATCCGGGGCACGAAGCCGACGCCGGATTTCCGCCCGAATGGGCCTCCCAGATCGAGATCAGTTGTTCATCATGAGTTATCCCGTCGAGAAATCAGAAGCCGAATGGAAGGCCTTGCTGGCGCAGAAAGGCGCCGAGCCTGCCGCGTTCCAGGTGACGCGCCACGCCGCCACGGAACGCCCGCACACCGGCAAGTACGACCAGCATTGGGACCAGGGCAGTTACGCCTGTGTCTGCTGCGGTGCGCCGCTGTTCACGTCAGACACCAAGTTCGACGCCGGCTGCGGCTGGCCCAGCTTCTCGCAGGCTGCCCTGCCCGACGCGATCGAAGAGCGGGTCGACCGCAGCCATGGCATGGCGCGTACCGAGACGCTGTGTGCCAGTTGCGGCGCTCATCTGGGCCACGTGTTCGAAGACGGACCGGCGCCCACCGGCCTGCGCTATTGCATGAATTCGGCATCGCTCGATTTCAAACCCCGTTGACCGCCCGACGAGCGATCCCAGACACCAGGTCACCAAGACCACCCCCATGAAACTGCTGCTCGACTTCCTGCCCATCCTGCTCTTCTTCGGCGCCTTCAAGATGTACAACATCTACGTCGGCACCGCGGTGCTGATGGGCGCGACCCTGCTCCAGATGGGCGCGCTGTACCTGATCGACCGCAAGCTGCAGACGATGCACAAGATCACGCTGGCGATGGTGCTGGTGTTCGGCACGCTGACACTGGTGCTGCAGGACGAGCGTTTCATCAAATGGAAACCAACCGTGCTGTACGCGGCCATGGCGATCGCGTTGGCGTTCACGGTGTGGGTGCTGCGCAAGAACTTCCTGAAGATGATGCTCGGCAGCCAGCTCGAACTGGCCGACCCGGTGTGGATGCGGCTGAACTGGGCCTGGGTGCTGTACTGCGCCTTCATGTCGGTCGTGAACGGCTACGTGGCGGCGCTGTACAGCACGGAGGACTGGGTCAATTTCAAGCTGTGGGGCTACGTGTTCCCGCTGACCTTCATCGTCTGCCAGGGTCTGTACGTCGCGCGCCATCTGCAGCAGGACAAGACGGCCGAGGTCGAGGCGGAGGAGCCGCGCCCATGAGGCGTGTCGCAGGCAGACCCGCATGACGGTTTCGGCATTGCAGATCGACCGCCGGCTGCGGCAGGCGCTGGCGCCCACCCGGCTCGAAGTCGAGGACGAGAGCGCCTTGCATGCAGGCCACGCCGGTGCCGGTCCGGACGGCTTCGGCACGCATTTCCGCATCCGGATTGATTCACCTTTGTTTACAAACCAGCCTCGCGTGGCCCGCCATCGCCTTGTGTATGATGCGCTCCGCGAGTTGATCGACCAGGGCGTGCACGCCATCGCCATCGAAGTGTTGTCGCCAGTGCACCCGATTGCGGTTACGCCGCCATCTGCAACGACGCTCCCGAACCTTAAGGAAATTCCATGAAAAAATCCCTGTTGTCCGCTGTCGCGGCCGCCGTTCTGTTGGGCGCGGCTGCACTGCCCTCCCTGGCCCAGAACGTCGCCATCGTCAACGGCAAGGCCGTTCCGAAGTCGCGCCTGGACACGCTGGCCCAGCAGCTGGCCCGCACCGGCCGCCCGATCACGCCCGATCTCGAAGGCCAGCTGCGCGAAGAAGTCATCGCGCGCGAAGTCTTCATGCAGGAGGCGCAGAAGCGCGGGCTCGACGCCAGCGACGACTACAAGGCCCAGATGGAACTGGCGCGCCAGACCCTGCTGGTGCGTGAGTTGTTCGTGGAATTCCAGAAGAACAACCCGGTGACCGACGCCGAGATCCAGGCCGAGTATGACAAGTTCAAGGCCGCGAACACCGGCAAGGAATTCCAGGCGCACCACATCCTGGTCGAGAAGGAAGACGAAGCCAAGGCGATCATCGCCAGCCTGAAGAAGGGCGGCAAGTTCGAAGACATCGCCAAGAAGTCGTCGAAGGACCCCGGCTCCGGCGCCAATGGCGGCGATCTGGGCTGGAACAACCCCAACGGTTATGTGCCGGAATTCTCTGCCGCCCTGCTGAAGCTGAAGAAGGGCCAGATCACGGACGTGCCGGTCAAGACCCAGTTCGGCTACCACATCATCCGCCTCGACGACGCACGTGATCCGCAGCTGCCCAAGCTGGAAGAAGTCAAGCCGCAGATCGAGCAGCAACTGCAGCAGCAGAAGCTGGCGAGCTTCCAGCAGGATCTGCGCGCCAAGGCCAAGGTCGAGTAATTTCGCCCTGCCGGCGGGTGCTAGCGCAGCAACCCGCCGGCCGCCAGCACCGCGCCAATGAGCACGGGCTGGTGCAGCATGTAGTAGACGAGGCTGTGGCGGCCCAGCCAGATGAGTGGTGCCGCCGGCCGCGGTAACGCCCGGGTCCATGCACCGCCAGCGGCCCGCCGCAGCAGCCATTGGGCCGTGGCCGCGCCCCACCACATCGCGCCCAGCCAGGGCAGCAGCGGCACGTAGTCTTCGGTGATCGGCTTGTGGGTGATCAGCCCGAGCCAGTTCAAAGCCCTCGCATCCATCGTGTCCGCCCACGCGGGCCGCTGCATCAGCAGTTGGGCCCCGAGCGGCGGCGCCACGATGGCGATCGCACCGAAGAGCCACATCCAGCGCCCGGTGCGCAGCGTCGCGCGCACGATCAGCATCATCACGGCGATGCCGTGCAACACACCGAAGTAGATAAAGCTGCGCGGAAACACCAGGTAGGAACCCGCCGACACCAGGGCGGCACACAGCACGATCTGCCCCCAGCGTTGCCAGAACCGCGTACGGCTCTGCCCCTGCGCCGCCGCGAGCGCCTGCCCCATGCCGGCGCAGAACAGAAACAGGCTGACGATGGCCGTGCGCTGCCAGGTCCAGAACGGATCGTCGTAGAAATTCTGTCGCAGATGGCCGTAGAAGGTCAGGTCGAAACAGAGATGGAAAACAGTCATCCAGACGATCGCTGCGCCGCGCAGCGCATCGACCGTCTCGAAGCGTGGGATGCTGTCGCGGCCGATGGCGCGGCTACCCTTGCGCGGCGACGCGGTCGGCCTTGCTGTGCAGCTTGTTGAGCGCGCTCAGATAGGCCTTGGCGGACGCGACGACGATGTCGGGATCGGCGCCCACGCCGTTGACGACCCGGCCGCTGTTCTGCAGGCGCACCGTGACCTCGCCCTGGCTCTCGGTGGAGCCGCTGATCGCGTTGACCGAGTACAGCACCATCTCGGCACCGCTCTGCACGTGGGACTCGATCGCCTTCAGCGAGGCGTCCACCGGCCCGTTGCCATCGGACTCGCCCTGGACCTCGGCGCCGTCGACGGAGAACACCACGCTCGCATGCGGGCGCTCGCCGGTTTCGCTGTGCTGCTTCAGGGAGACGAAGCTGTATTGCTCGGGCGTGTGCAGCACGCTGCCGTCGCTGACCAGCGCCAGGATGTCCTCGTCGAAGATGTCGCTCTTGCGATCGGCCAGATCCTTGAAGCGGGCGAACGCGGCGTTGATGTCGGCTTCGCTCTCCATCGACACGCCAAGCTCCAGCAGCCGCTGCTTGAAGGCGTTGCGTCCGCTCAGCTTGCCCAGCACGATCTTGTTGGCGCTCCAGCCCACGTCTTCGGCGCGCATGATCTCGTAGGTGTCGCGCGCCTTCAGCACGCCGTCCTGGTGGATGCCCGAGGCGTGCGCGAAGGCGTTGGCGCCCACGACCGCCTTGTTCGGCTGCACGACGAAGCCCGTGGTCTGGCTGACCATCCGGCTGGCCGCGACGATGTGCTGTGTGTCGATGCCGAGTTCGAGCCCGAAGTAGTCCTTGCGGGTCTTCACCGCCATGACGATCTCCTCGAGCGAGCAATTGCCGGCGCGCTCGCCCAGGCCGTTGATCGTGCACTCCACCTGCCGCGCCCCGCCAATCTTGACGCCCGCCAGCGAATTGGCCACCGCCATGCCGAGGTCGTTGTGGCAATGCACCGACCAGACGGCCTTGTCGCTGTTCGGGATCCGCTCACGCAGGTTCTTGATGAAGTTGCCATACAGCTCGGGAATGGCATACCCCACGGTGTCGGGCACGTTGATCGTGGTCGCACCTTCGGCAATCACCGCTTCGATGATGCGGCAGAGGAAGTCGGGTTCGCTGCGGTAGCCGTCCTCCGGGCTGAACTCGACGTCCCCAACCAGGTTGCGCGCAAACCGCACGGCGAGCCGGCCCTGCTCGAACACCTGGTCCGGCGTCATCCGCAGCTTCTTCTCCATGTGCAGCGGCGACGTGGCGATGAAGACATGGATGCGCGCGCGCTCCGCTTCTTTCAGCGCCTCGGCCGAGCGCGAGATGTCGCGGTCGTTGGCACGGGACAGCGAGCACACGGTCGATTCGCGGATCACGCGTGCGATCGACTGCACCGCCTCGAAATCCCCGTTGGAGCTGGCGGCGAATCCGGCCTCGATCACGTCGACCTTCAGCCGTTCCAACTGCCTGGCGATGCGCAGTTTTTCGTCCTTGGTCATCGAAGCTCCCGGCGATTGCTCGCCGTCGCGCAACGTGGTGTCGAAGATGATCAGTTTGTCGCTCATTGCAGTCTCCTTGGATTCTCGTGGGGTGACGGTAGCCGGATCAGGCGCGTTCGGCAGGGGCTGTCATGGCCTCGGCGCCGGACGTGTCGGACTGCCGCTTGGCTGCACGCTCCATGCCGGAGACGATGGCCTTCAGCGACGCCGAGACGATGTTCGCGTCCATACCCACGCCAAACAGTGTCTGGTCTTCGTCGAGGCGCAATTCCAGATAGGCGACCGCCTTGGCGTTGGCCCCCGAGCCGATCGCATGCTCGTGGTAGTCCAGCACGCGAACGCGGTGGCCGGTGGCCGCATGGAGGCCTTCGATGAAGGCATCGATCGGCCCGGTGCCTGCGCCGGTGACGTGGACAGTGCGCCCACCGATCACCGCATCGGCCGTCAGCGTGACGCCGTTCGCACCGCCGGTGGCATTGTCCTGCGCCATGACCTGGTGGCGCGGCGCGGCGATGGCGTGGATGCCGTATTCGCGCTCGAACAGTTCCCAGAGGTGCTGCGCGGTCAGCTCCTTGCCGTCGGCATCCATCACACCCTGCACGACCTGGCTGAACTCGATCTGCAGGCGGCGCGGCAACTCGAGGCCGAATTCGCTTTCGAGCAGATAGGAAATGCCGCCCTTGCCCGACTGGCTGTTGACGCGGATCACTGCTTCGTAGGTGCGGCCCAGGTCTTTCGGGTCGATCGGCAGATACGGAATCTGCCATGGGTCGCTATCCTTGCGTGCCGCGAAAGCCTTCTTGATCGCATCCTGGTGCGAGCCCGAGAACGAGGTATAGACCAGATCGCCGACATACGGATGGCGCGGATGCACCGGCAGCTGGTTGCATTGCTCGACGACACGGCGCACTTCATCGATCTCCGAGAAATCGAGTTGCGGCGGCACGCCCTGGGTATAGAGATTGAGTGCGACGTTGACGAGGTCGAGATTGCCGGTGCGCTCGCCGTTGCCGAACAGGCAGCCTTCGAGCCGATCAGCGCCGGCCATCAATGCGAATTCGCTGGCCGCCGTGCCGGTGCCGCGGTCATTGTGCGGATGCACCGACAGCACGATGGCGTCGCGCCGCGCCAGATGGCGGTGCATCCACTCGATCATGTCGGCAAAGAGGTTCGGCGTGGAGAGTTCCACCGTCGACGGCAGGTTGACGATGCACTTGTGCGCCGGGGTCGGCTGCCAGACTTCGGTGACGGCATCGACGACGCGTTTGGAGAACGCGAGTTCGGTGCCGGAGAACATCTCGGGCGAGTATTGGAAGGTCCACCTCGTGGACGGCTGCTCGGCCGCAAGGTCGCGGAACAGGCGCGCGTTGTCTGTGGCCAGCGCCACGATCTGGTCTTCGTCCATGCCCAGCACCACCTTGCGCATCACCGGCGCGGTGGCGTTGTACAGGTGCACGATCGCGCGCGGCGCGCCTTGCAACGATTCGAAGGTGCGGCGGATCAGCGGTTCACGGGCCTGGGTCAGAACCTGGATCGTCACGTCGTCCGGGATCAGGTGTTCTTCGATGAGCTTGCGCACGAAGTCGAATTCGGTCTGCGAAGCCGACGGGAAACCGACCTCGATTTCCTTGAAGCCGATCTTCACAAGAGTCTGGAACATCCTCAGCTTGCGGGCGCTGTCCATCGGCTCGATCAGGGCCTGATTGCCGTCGCGCAGATCGGTGCTCAGCCAGATCGGCGCCTCGGTGATCGTGGCGTCGGGCCAGGTGCGGTCGCGCAGACCGATGGACTTGAATGCCGGGTACTTGCTTGCAGGATTCTTCAGCATCATGGTGCTCTCGCTCTCTGTTGGAAAAAACCAGCAACCCAAAAACAAAAACGGCCCGTTGCTGGTGCATACGGGCCGTTTGGACAATCTGTGCGCGCGCGCTATCGTCTCCGCCCGTCGGGGGATAGTAGTAGCGCCAGCGAAATTCGGTTCATGCGGCGGACTCTAACACAAGTCGTCTGCGAATCCGGCTCATTTGTGCAAGCCGCGTTCGTCCGGCTCATCGGTGGACGTGCTGATGACACTGGTCTGCACGCCCTTCGCCTTGCGCCACGCATAGACCAGATAGCCGCTCATGCCGTAGACCACGAAGATGCCGAACATCACGATCGGTGGATGGATGTTGACCACGGCGATGCCGAGCGCAATCAGCACGATGACGGCGAAGGGCACGCTCTTTTTCATCTGCACGTCCTTGAAGCTGTAGAACGGCACGTTGGTCACCATCGTCAGCCCGGCGTACAGCGCCATCGCGAACATGTACCAGCGCACGTCGGACCCGGCGATGCCGAGTTCGGTCATCAGCCAGATGAAGCCGGCCACCAGCGCCGCGGCGGCAGGTGACGGCAAGCCCTGGAAGTAGCGCTTGTCGACCACGCCGGTGTTCACGTTGAAGCGGGCCAGCCGCAAGGCCGCGCACGCACAGTAGACGAAGGCCGCGATCCAGCCCCAGCGGCCCAGGCCTTTCAGGCCCCATTCGTAGGCGATCAACGCCGGCGCCGCGCCGAACGACACCATGTCGGACAAGGAATCCATCTGCTCGCCGAACGCGCTCTGGGTATTGGTCATGCGCGCGACGCGGCCATCAAGGCTGTCGAGCACCATCGCGCAGAACACACCCACGGCCGCCTGGTCGAAGCGGCCGTTCATCGCCATCACCACGGCGTAGAAGCCCCCGAACAACGCGGCCAGCGTGAACAGATTGGGCAGGATGTAGATGCCCTTGCGGCGCTTGCGCGGCGTCGGTTCGGCGTCGTCCATCATCCCTGAGTCATTGCCGTCATGCATGGGGGCGAGTGTAAAGCAGCGGCATCCGCGCACGCTGCGCCTGCCGCCATTGAAAAAGGCCACCGGAGTGGCCTTGGAGATGAACGTGCAGGACGCTCAGTTGCGGGTCTGGTCGACCAGCTTGTTCTTCTTGATCCAGGGCATCATTGCGCGCAGCTGCTCGCCCACCACTTCGATCTGGTGCTCGGCGTTCAGGCGGCGGCGGCTCAGCAGCGTGGGCGCGCCAGCGCGGTTCTCGAGGATGAAGCTCTTGGCATATTCGCCGGTCTGGATGTCCTTCAGGACCTGCTTCATGACCTTCTTGCTCTCTTCGTTGACGATGCGCGGGCCGGTGACGTACTCGCCGTACTCCGCATTGTTGGAGATCGAGTAGTTCATGTTGGCGATCCCGCCTTCATAGATCAGGTCGACGATCAGCTTCAGTTCGTGCAGGCATTCGAAGTAGGCCATCTCGGGCGCATAGCCGGCTTCCACCAGCGTCTCGAAACCGGCCTTGATCAGCTCGACGGTACCGCCGCAGAGCACGGCCTGTTCGCCGAACAGATCGGTCTCGGTCTCTTCGCGGAAGTTGGTCTCGATGATGCCGGCCTTGCCGCCGCCGTTGGCCATCGCGTAGCTGAGCGCCAGGTCACGGGCCTTGCCGGTCTTGTCCTGGTGCACGGCCACGAGGTGGGGCACGCCGCCACCTTGCGTGTAGGTGCTGCGTACCGTGTGGCCGGGCGCCTTGGGGGCGACCATCCAGACGTCGAGGTCGGCGCGCGGGCTCACCTGGCCGTAGTGCACGTTGAATCCATGCGCGAACGCCAGCGAGGCGCCCTGCTTGATGTTGGGTTCGACGTCGTTGGCGTAGACGGTGGCGATCTGCTCGTCGGGCAACAGCATCATGACCACGTCGGCAGCCTTCACGGCCTCGGCCACTTCGGCAACCTTCAGGCCGGCCTTTTCGACCTTGCCCCAGGAGGCGCCGCCCTTGCGCAGGCCGACCAGCACCTTCACGCCGCTCTCGTTGAGATTCTGAGCGTGGGCATGGCCTTGGCTGCCGTAGCCGATGATCGTGACGGTCTTGCCCTTGATCAGGCTCAGGTCACAGTCCTTGTCGTAAAAAACTTTCATGATGTTCTCCGAAATAAGTTCTGGCGAAAACGCCCCTCGACAGGCTCAGGGCGAACGGAAACCGAAATCGCCAGACAAACAATCCGTTCGCGTCGAGCCTGTCAAAACGCGCGCACGGACAACCAACCTCTTCTAGACCCGCAGGATGCGCTCCCCGCGGCCGATGCCGCTCGAGCCGGTGCGCACCGTCTCGAGAATGGCGCTGCGCTCGATGGCTTCGAGGAACGCGTCGTTCTTCGACTGGACCCCCGTCAGCTCGATGGTGTAGCTCTTTTCGGTGACGTCGATGATGCGGCCGCGGAAGATGTCCGCCATGCGTTTCATCTCCTCGCGTTCCTTGCCGACCGCACGCACCTTGACCATCATCAGCTCCCGCTCGGTGTAGGAGCCTTCGGTCAGGTCGACCACCTTCACGACCTCGATCAGGCGGTTCAGGTGCTTGGTGATCTGCTCGATCACGTCGTCCGACCCCGTGGTCTGGATCGTCATGCGCGACAGGCTGGGATCTTCGGTCGGTGCGACCGTCAGCGATTCGATGTTGTAGCCGCGTGCCGAGAACAGGCCGACCACGCGTGAAAGTGCGCCTGGCTCATTTTCCAGCAGCACCGCGATGATGTGTTTCATTTCCAGATTCCTCTTTTCGCTGCCCTCCCCCGCGCACGGTAATGCGCGGGCTCGGCAGACAATAGATTCGTCGAACAAGGGGGCTGTCGCCCCCGGGGATCGATGGTGACGGCCACGCCAACGCGAGGCCGGCCATCAGGACCGGTTACAGATCTTCGGAACCCAGCAGCATCTCGGTGATGCCCTTGCCGGCCTGGACCATGGGGAAGACGTTTTCGGTGGGGTCGGTACGGAAGTCCATGAACACCGTGCGGTCCTTGAGCTTGCGGGCTTCACGGATGGCCGGCTCCACGTCCTCGGGGCGTTCGATCAGCATGCCGACATGGCCATAGGCCTCGGCCAGCTTCACGAAGTTCGGCAGTGCGTCCATGTAGCTGCTGCTGTAGCGGCCCGCGTACTCGACCTCCTGCCACTGCCGGACCATGCCCAGGTAGCGGTTGTTCAGCGCCATGATCTTGATCGGCGTGTTGTACTGCAGGCAGGTGGACAGTTCCTGGATGCACATCTGCACCGAACCCTCGCCGGTGATGCAGAACACCTCGCTCTGCGGCTTGGCCAGCTTGATGCCCATCGCATACGGAATGCCGACGCCCATCGTGCCCAGGCCGCCCGAGTTGATCCAGCGGCGCGGTTCGTCGAAGCGGTAGTACTGCGCAGCCCACATCTGGTGCTGCCCGACATCGGAGGTGATATAGGCCTCGACGTCCTTGGTCATGTTCCATAGTGTCTCGACGACGTACTGCGGCTTGATCACGTCCGGCGAACCCATGCTGTACTTCAGGCAATCGCGCTTTCGCCAGGTTTCGATCGTGTCCCACCATGCACCCAATGCGTTGGCATCGGGCTTGACGGTCGACTCCTTGACCATCGCGATCAGCTCGCTCAGCACGTCGCGCACGTCGCCGACGATGGGGATGTCGACCTTCACCCGCTTCGAGATGCTGGAGGGGTCGATGTCGATGTGGATGATCTTGCGTTCGTTCTGCGCAAAATGCTTGGGGTTGCCGATCACACGGTCGTCGAAGCGCGCGCCGATGGCCAGCAGCACGTCGCAGT
The DNA here is from genome assembly GCA_965279475.1 of Pseudorhodoferax sp. Taxonomy (GTDB): domain Bacteria; phylum Pseudomonadota; class Gammaproteobacteria; order Burkholderiales; family Burkholderiaceae_C; genus Pseudorhodoferax. The sequence continues at coordinate 1,864,676 of CBDIIA010000003.1, read as the reverse complement.
TCTGCATCGCGTTGTTGGCTTCGATCGTGCCGTGCATGCCCAGCATGCCGAGGAACTTGCGGTCGCTGGCCGGGTAGGCGCCCAGCCCCATCAGCGTGTTGGTGCAGGGGAACCCCAGCATGTCGACCAGCGTGCGCAGTTCCTGCGACGCATTGCTCAGGATGACGCCGCCGCCCGTGTAGATATACGGACGCTTGGCCGCCAGCAGCAGTTGCAAGGCCTTGCGGATCTGTCCGCCATGGCCCTTGCGCACCGGGTTGTACGAGCGCATCTCGACCGATTCCGGATAACCCGTGTACACCGCCTTCTTGAAGGACACATCCTTCGGAATGTCGACCACCACGGGACCGGGGCGGCCGGTTCTCGCGATATGGAATGCCTTCTTCATCGTCATCGCCAGGTCGCGAACGTCCTTGACGAGAAAATTGTGTTTGACGATCGGTCGGGTGATGCCGACGGTGTCGCATTCTTGGAACGCGTCCTGGCCGATGGCCGGCGTCGGCACCTGCCCGGTGACGATCACCATCGGAATGCTGTCCATGTACGCCGTCGCGATACCGGTGATCGCATTGGTGACGCCGGGCCCCGACGTGACCAGTGCCACGCCGACCTCGCCGGTCGCCCGCGCATAACCATCGGCGGCGTGCACCGCGGCCTGCTCGTGGCGCACCAGCACGTGCTGGATGGTGTCCTGCTTGTAGAACGCGTCGTAGATGTACAGGACGGCACCGCCCGGGTAACCCCAGACATGCTTGACTTTTTCGGCCTGCAGCGCCTTGATGAGGATCTCGGCGCCCATCAGTTCGTGGGTGCCGTCGTGCGCGAGCGACGAGGTCGCGGCTGCTGCCGAAGCGAGTTCGGCCTTGGAGATTTCCATGATCAACCTTTGTGAATTTCTCTGACGAAATACCTTGGGTGCCCCTTCGCGAACTCTTGTGAAGCCGTGTCGGAACTTGAGGCCAAAGCCATGGGCGTACTGATTGTGTCGCCGGACCTTGACCCGTTTGCCTTGTGACGTGCAACGCGGATTATCGCACCGGTTCGGGGGCTGCCCGCCACGCGTCGACCCGGCGGATGCCGCGATGCCATAATTCCGGGCACTCGTCGGGGCTTTGCGCCGGCGAAGGTTCCCTCATCCCACGACTCCACGGTTCATCGACAGCCTGCGGGCTTGCCTTTTTTTGGCCACCGAAAAAGAACTTTCCGACTTCCTCAAGAGTGTGGAGAAACGGGCGTTCAAACGCTCCGTCTACCACGTTCGCAACGAGGAATCCGCGCTCGACATCGTGCAAGACAGCATGATGAAGCTGGCGGAGCACTACGGCGACAAACCGGCGGCCGAGCTGCCGATGCTGTTCCAGCGCATCCTGTCGAACTGCACCCTCGACTGGTTCCGGCGCCAGAAGACTCGCAGCGCGCTCTTTTCCAACATGAGCGACTTCGAGGTGCCGGGCGAGGACGGAGATTTCGACCTGCTCGAAACTTTGGCCCATGAAGAAGGATCCGAGCGCTCGGAGAGCGCGGAAGACGCCACCCGGCGGGCACAGATCCTGCGGGAGATCGACGCGCAGATCCAGGAGCTGCCGGGCCGTCAACGGGAAGCGTTCCTGATGCGTTACTGGGAAGACATGGACGTCGCCGAGACGGCCGCTGCCATGGGTTGCTCCGAAGGCAGCGTCAAGACGCACTGTTCTCGTGCAGTCCATGCCCTCAGTAAGGCGCTCAGGGCAAGAGGTATACATCTATGACATATCAGGTTCACGCAGAGTCCGCTCAGGATGCATTCGGCCGCAGGGTTGCGGTGCGGCTGTCCGAGGGCAATGCCGCTCTGCCGCACGACATTTCCGAACGCCTGCGGGTGGCTCGGCAGCAAGCCGTCGCCAAACGCAAGGTGGTGGTGAGCACCGTTGCGGCTGGCGGTTTCGTGCGCGCCGGCGGTGCGGCGGCCTTGCATTTCGGCGGCGATTCAGGGCTTGGCCTGTGGGGCCGGCTGGCCTCGACGCTGCCGCTCGTGGCGCTGGTGGCCGGCTTGCTGGCGATCTCGATCGTACAGAACGAAGACCGCGCGAACGAGGTGGCCGAGGTGGATGCAGCCCTGTTGACCGACGCCCTGCCAACAGCCGCCTACACCGACCCGGGCTTCGCCCAGTTCCTCAAGACCAGCGCCGAAGCGGCCGAATAAACGCTCTTCCGATGCCGAAGCGGGCCTTGTCATTTGTTCCCAAAATGTCCCGTGCGGCAGGCGTGGTGTCGTTGGCTGGCGTGGCACTGGTGGTCGCCGGTGTGGCCGTCGCGGTATCGACCTGTTGGGCGCAGCCGGCCCCGTCCTCTGCGTTACCCGCGGCACCGAAGTCGGCGCTTCCCGGCCAGCCCGTCGTTCGCCCCGTTGCCAAGCCAGCGTGGAGCGAACTGCAGCCGATGCAGCAGCGGGCGCTGAAACCGCTGGCGGGCACCTGGAACAGCATCAGCGAACCACAGAAACGCAAGTGGCTCGCGATCTCACGCAATTTCGACAAATTGCCGCCCGCCGAGCAGGCCACGCTGCATGCGCGCATGGGAGAGTGGGTCGGACTGAGTGCGACCCAGCGCAGCCAGGCGCGGCTGAATTTCGCAGAAACCAAGCAGCTCTCGGCCGATGAGAAACAGGCCAAGTGGCAGGCCTACCAGGCCCTCAGCGCTGAAGAAAAGCAGAAACTCGCAGAAGGCGGGCCGCGTCGGCTGACGGGGGCCGCTACTGCCGTCAAGCCGGTGCCGAAGCAGCGTCTGGCCACCATTCCCACCGACGTGCAGCACGCGCCGAACGTGCCCAAGATCGCCACGGCACCGCACCAGGTCGACCAGAACACGCTGTTGCCACAGGTTGCGGGTCCCGAAACCAGCCTCGCCGCACCGCAGTCACACTGAGGCCGTCGGGACATGGGAGCGGGTTCGACTTCAGGGGCGCTCGCGGGCGCAACACCCCAGCGTACCGAGACCAAGCCACTGCTGGCGCCCAGCCTCAGGCGCCGCATGGCATGCTGGGTGTATGAAGGCATGCTGATGTTCGGCGTGGTGTTCTTGGCCGGGTATCTGTTCGGCACCCTGAGCCAGACGCGCAATGCGCTGGACAACCGCCACGGGCTTCAGGCCTTCCTGTTCGTCATCTTCGGCATCTACTTCGCGTGGTTCTGGGCCAAGGGCCAGACGCTTGCGATGAAGACCTGGAACATCCGTGTCGTCGGCCGCGACGGCCAGCCGATCAGCCAGGGCCGTGCGTTGTGGCGCTATGTGCTCAGCTGGCTCTGGTTCTTGCCGCCGCTCGCTGTGGTCGCCCCCTTCCATCTGCCGGGCGGCGAAGTCGCGGTGCTGATCCTGGGCTGGGTGGCGGTGTGGGCCATCGCCAGCCGCTTCCATCCTGCACGCCAGTTCTGGCACGACGCACTGGCTGGCACGCGGCTGGTGTCTTCTCCTCCGCTCAGCCGCTGAACTGCGTGGGCCGTGCTGCCTCGGCAGCGCCATCTCGCTCGGTCACAATGCACTCCCATGCCATCCGAAGAAATTCCGGCTTCCAGTGCCAGCACCGCCAATCCACAGAAATCGCGCACCGGGTTCAACCGCATCTTCCATGCTTTCGGTTATTCGCTGGAAGGTCTGCGCGCGGGCTGGGCGGAAACCGCCTTCCGCCAGGAAGCGATTGCGGCCTGCGTGCTCGTTCCCGCCGCGTTCTGGGTCGGCCGTAGCTGGATCGAGATCGCTCTGCTGGCCGGCGTGGTCGTGATGGTCATGGTGGTCGAGCTTCTCAACACCGGCATCGAGACGGCGATCGACCGCATCGGCCCCGAGTGGCACGACCTGTCCAAACGCGCGAAGGACATGGGCAGTGCTGCCGTGCTGCTGAGCCTGCTGCTCGCCGCGGGGATCTGGGCGGCAGCACTGTACGCGAGGCTGTCGCCATGACGCAGCCCGCGTTCTCGATCTGTGTGTATTGCGGCTCGCGTCCCGGCGCGCTCCCAGTCTATGCCGAGGTGGCGCGAACGGTCGGGCGCTGGATTGCGCAGCACGGCGGCCAGCTCGTCTACGGTGGCGGCCACAACGGCTTGATGGGCGTCGTGGCCGACGCAACGCTTGCGGCAGGCGGCACCGTCGTCGGCATCATTCCGCAGGCGCTGGTCGATCGCGAGTTCGCCCACCGTGGCTGCACCGAACTGCATGTGGTCGACAACATGCACGAGCGCAAACGCATGATGGCCGAACGCGCGGACGCCTTTCTGGCGCTGCCGGGCGGCATCGGCACGTTCGAGGAATTCTTCGAGGTCTGGACCTGGCGCCAGCTCGGCTACCACGACAAACCCGTGGGCCTGCTGAATGTGGGCGGCCTCTACGACGGGTTGCTCGCGTTCCTGCACGCCACAGTGCAGCAGCAGTTCATGAACGATTGGCAGATGGGCCTAGTGCGTGTCGGTACCGATCCGGCCACGTTGCTGCAGGATCTGGTCAACGAGGCCGGCACGAAGCCCGCGCCCCGGCTCGATCAGATCTGATACGGATTCGCAATCAAAACGATCACTGCGTTGCTTCGCCTCGCCGTGCTGTAGCACTGTCTTCGGCTCACGCCTTGTTCTCGCTTCGATTGCGACCCCGTAGGAGGCGCGAACCCTCGGCGCTCAGACGGCGGACTCGTCTTCCTCACCGGTGCGGATGCGCACCACACGCTCGACGGACGTGATGAAGATCTTGCCGTCGCCGATCTTGCCGGTGCGTGCGGCCCGCACGATGGCATCGACGCAGCGGTCCACGTCGTCGGACTTGACCACGACCTCGACCTTCACTTTCGGCAGGAAGTCGACCACGTACTCGGCGCCGCGGTACAGCTCGGTGTGGCCCTTCTGGCGGCCGAAACCCTTGACTTCGGTGACAGTCAGCCCGGTCACTCCACAGTCAGCCAAAGCCTCCCGCACCTCCTCGAGTTTGAACGGTTTGACGATGGCGGTAATCTGTTTCATGAGGACCTCCTGAATATCATGCGCGAAACTTGCTGGTTATAGGATAGCGCCAATCCTTGCCAAAGCTGCGGTGGGTAACCCGGATTCCCACAGGCGCCTGCCGGCGTTTGTACTCGTTGACCTTGATCAGGCGCGTCACCCGCTCGACGTCGGTCTTTGCAAATCCCGCGGCCACGATCTCCTCGAGGCTCTGGTCGTTCTCCATGTAGCGCTCCAGGATGGCGTCGAGCACCTCGTAGGGCGGCAGGCTGTCCTGGTCGGTCTGGTCGGGCCGCAGTTCTGCGCTGGGCGGCCGCGTGATGATGCGCTCCGGAATCGGCTGGCTGCCGGTGCCGTAGGGGTCGTTCGCATTGCGCCAGCGCGCCAGCGCGAACACGGTGGTCTTGGCCACGTCCTTGATCACCGCAAAGCCGCCCGCCATGTCGCCGTACAGCGTGCAGTAGCCCGTCGCCATCTCGCTCTTGTTGCCTGTGGTCAGCACGATGCCGCCGAACTTGTTCGACAACGCCATCAGGATCACGCCGCGCACGCGCGCCTGGATGTTTTCTTCGGTCGTGTCCTCCGCCAGCCCGGCGAACTCCTGCGCCAGCGACGCCTTGAACGCCTCGAAATGCGGGACGATCGAGATCTCGTCGTAACGCACCTGCAGGCGCGACGCCATCTCGCGCGCGTCGATCCAGGAGATGTCCGCGGTGTAGGGCGATGGCATCATCACGGTGCGCACCCGCTCGCGTCCCAGCGCGTCGACGGCAATGGCCAGCACGAGCGCCGAGTCGATGCCGCCCGACAGGCCCAGCAACGCGGACGGAAACCCGTTCTTGCCCAGATAGTCGCGCACGCCGAGCACCAGCGCGTCCCACAATTCGGCCTCGGGTTGCCGCTCCGGCTGCGAGGCACTGGCGTCGTCGCGCTGCAGACGCACGCCGTTCGCGACGCGCTCCACGCCGACATGCCAGAGCTGCTCGCGGAACTGCGCCGCACGGCCGGCCAGCACACCGTCCGCCTGGAGCCCGAACGACCCGCCATCGAACACCACTTCGTCCTGTCCGCCGACCAGATGCGCATAGACCAGCGGCAGCCCGGTGGCACGCGCGCGGTCGGCCATGCGTGCGATCCGCTCGCCCCCCTTGCCCACGTGGTACGGCGAAGCGTTGATGACCACCAACAGCTCGGCACCGGCCTCGTAGGCCAGCCGGGCCGGTTCGTCGAACCAGGCGTCTTCGCAGATCAGCAGCCCGACCGTCGCTGCGTCGTCGCCCTCCCCGGCACGGAACACGCAGATGCCACGGCCCGGTGTGAAATACCGGCGCTCGTCGAACACCTGGTAGTTGGGCAGTTCCCGCTTGGCGTAGGTGTGCAGCACTTCGCCTTCGCAGATGACGCTGGCCGCGTTGTGCCGCTGTTGCACCGCGACCGACCGCGTGCGGCTGTCGCCCCCGGTGGGATGGCCGACCACGACCGTCATGCCCTTTAACCCGGCAAGCTCGCGGGCCACCAGTTTCACGGCATCATCGCAGCCGGCGATGAAGGCGGGACGCAGGAACAGGTCTTCCGCCGCATAACCGCAGATCGACAGTTCGGGGGTCAGCAGCAGCCGCGCTCCGTCCGCGTGGGCGGTGCGCGCCGCGTCGATGATTTTCCGGGCATTGCCGGTGAGGTCGCCGACGATGAAGTTAAGCTGGGCGACACAAATCTTGAGAGTCATGAGAACAACTGGTTCGATCGCGTGGATCTGGTGGAAGCCCTGGCGCCTGCGCGTCACCGGCCGGCAACCGCGGGCCGCAGTGCGCGAGGCAAGGCATGCCTGAAGGCGTTTATGTTACCCGCGTCGTCACGTCGCCGCTCGACATCGAAGCCGAGGATTGGGATGGCCTGCTGGCGCTGCAGCCGCACCCCGGCCCGTTCATGCGCCACGCCTACCTGGCCGCCATGCATGCCAGTGCCAGCGCCCGGCCCAAGACCGGTTGGACGCCCCGTTTCGTCACGCTCTGGCGCGGCGACGTGCTGGAGGCCGCCTGCGCGCTCTACCTGAAGGACCACTCGTATGGCGAGTACGTGTTCGACTGGGCCTGGGCCGATGCCTACCAGCGCCACGGGCTGGCCTACTATCCCAAGGCCGTCATCGCCGCGCCTTTCACGCCGGTGCCGGGCACGCGCCTGCTGGCCCGCGACGCGGCCAGCCGCGCTGCGTTGATCGGCGCCCTGATCGCCTGGTGTGGCGACGAACAGCTCTCGTCGCTGCACCTGCTGTTCGGCAGCGAGGACGACGTTGCGGCCTGTGCCGAAGCCGGCCTGATGCTGCGGCACACGGTGCAGTTCCATTGGAAAAACGCCATCGCCCCCGCTGGCGCAGCAGAACGCCGCTTCCACGACTTCGACGACTTTCTGGCGAGCCTGGCGCAGGACAAACGCAAGAAGATCCGGCAGGAGCGCCGCAAGGTCGCCGAGGCCGGCGTGCGGTTCCGTTGGTCACAGGGCGCTGCCATCTCGCCTGCGGACTGGGATTTCTTCTACAGGTGCTACGAGCGCACCTACCTCGAGCACGGCAACGCGCCCTATCTCACGCGGGATTTCTTTCGCCACATGCAGCAGACCATGCCCGAGAACTGGCTGCTGTTCGTGGCCGAGCGCGGTGAAGGCAGCGCGGCGCAGCCGATCGCATCAAGCCTCATCGCCCTGGGCAGCGTTCCGGCTTCGGCCGCAGCGCATGGCGATGATGCCGAGCGCATTGCCTACGGACGCTATTGGGGAGCCTTGGAACGTGTCGACTGCCTGCACTTCGAGGCCTGCTACTACCAGCCGCTGCAATGGTGCATCGCGCACGGCTACACGCGGTTCGAGGGTGGCGCGCAGGGTGAACACAAGATGGCCCGGGCGCTGATGCCGGTGCGCACGACCAGCGCGCACTGGCTGGCCCACCCGGCATTTGCCGATGCCATCGAGGACTTTCTCCAGCGCGAAGGGCAAGGGATCGCGCGTTACCTGGGCGATTTGGCGCAGCGCACGCCGTTCCGGCACGACCCTGCAGCGCATCCAGGCGCCGACGAACCGCAGTAGCGGCGGCCCTTCGTTCTTCGCTCGTCGGAGCCCTGGCCTCAGGCCAGGGCCTGGTCGAAGTCGGCCAGCAGATCGGCCGCGTCCTCCAGCCCCACCGACAGGCGGATCAGCCCATCGGCAATGCCCATCGCCGCACGCACCTCGGCGCCGGCTTCCCAGAAGATGGTCGGCGCCACCGGGATGATCAGCGTACGTGTGTCGCCCAGCCCGGTCGCCTTGATCGGCAACTGCAAGCGGTCGATGAACGCCAGGCAGGCGGGCACGTCCCGCAGCTCGAACGACAGCAGCCACGAGCCCGCGCTGAAATGGCTGCGTGCCATCGCGTGCTGCGGATGCGATGCGAGCATCGGATACAGCACCCGCACCACGGCCGGGTGCTGCTCGAGAAAACGCGCCAGCGTCAGCGCCGTGGCGCTGCTGTGCGCGACCCGTAGCGCCAGCGTCTCGGCACCGACGTTGATCTGGTGTGCCGCGTCGGACGCGAGCGAGCCGCCCATGTCGCGCAAGCCCTTCTTGCGGATCTGGCTCAGGCCCCACTGCCGGGCGTCGCCCTTGCGGTAGGCCGCGAAGATGTTCGGGTACGCGGCCCAGTCGAACAAGCCGGTGTCGGTCACCGAGCCGCCCAGCGCATGGCCGTGGCCGGCGATGGTCTTGGTCAGCGATTGCACGACCAGCCCTGCCCCCACGCTGGCGGGCTGGAACAGGGCCGGCGACGTGATCGTGTTGTCGACCACGTACAGCAGGCCGCGCTCGCGGCACAGCGCGCCGATGGCTGGCAGGTCGGGAATCTGCGTGCCCGGGTTCGCGATCGTCTCGACGAAGACCATGCGCGTGGTCGGCCGCACCGCCGCCGCCACCTGGGAGGCATCGGTCGCGTCCACCGTCGTCACCTCGATGCCCAGGTCGCGCAAGGTGCCGAACAGGCTGTTGGTGTTGCCGAACACGTAGCGGCTGGCCACCAGGTGGTCGCCGCTCTTCAACAGCGTCAGGAACACAGCGGTGATCGCGGCCATGCCGGTCGAGAAGCAGATCGTGCCGATGCCGCGCTCCAGCCGGGTGATCTGGGATTCCAGCGCCGCCGTCGTCGGCGTGCCCTGGCGGGCGTAGTTGAAGCCGCCCTTCAGCGTGCCCTGGAACACGCCGATCAGGTCTTCGACCCGATCGAAGCCGTACTGCACCGAGCTGTGGATGGGTTTGTGCACGCCGCCGTGCTCGACGCCGAAGCGGCGGTCCGAATGCACGATGCCCGTGCTGATGCCTTGCGTTGCCATGGAATGGATGCCGTGAAATGGATGTGCCGATTAAAACATTGCGCCGGCGCGCAGCCTCCGACGCCAGCGGACGGGTCACCGTCGCCTGCGGGACCCAAAGTCCGATGGCGGCCTCTAAACCACACCGTTGGCGGCGGGCCCTACCGGCCGCAAAGCTGATACCGTCGTGGCCAAGCCGTTCTGCGCCCTCTTCCACCTCCTCACCCGCCTTCACCACGTCCCCGTCCATGCCGCGCACCGCCGATCCCTCCGCCAGCCAGGTGCTGCCGCCGCCGAGCCCGTGGCTGCTGGCCCTGGAGGTCCGCGCGTTCTGGGAGTTCGGTGCCACGCTGGCGGCCTGGCCGCTGCTGCGCCGGGCGCCCCGGGGCGATGGCCATGCCGTGATCGTGTTCCCCGGCCTCTCTGCCAACGATGGCACCACCCTTCCGCTGCGACGCTATCTCGACAGCCTGGGCTACACGGTCTCGGGCTGGAAGCAGGGTTTCAATTTCGGCCCGCGCGAAGGCGTGCTGCAGACCGCCACGCGGCAGGTGGAGCAGACCTTTGCCGCCAGTGGCCGCAAGGTCAGCCTGATCGGCTGGAGCCTGGGTGGCGTCTACGCCCGCGAACTCGCCAAGCTGATGCCCGACCAGGTGCGCTGCGTGCTCACGCTGGGCACGCCGTTTGCCGGTTCGCCGCGCAGCACGCACGCCTGGCGCCTCTACGAGATGGCCAGCGGGCGCGACAGCCACCGCGAAGCGCAGAACTACGACCTGCCTGCTGCACCGCCGGTACCCACCACCAGCATCTATTCGCGCAGCGATGGTGTGGTGGCCTGGCAAGGCAGCATCCAGCAGGCCCGCCGCGACCGGCCAGAAACCGAGAACATCGAGGTTGTGGCCAGCCACCTCGGCATCGGCGTGAACCCGAGCGCCTGGTGGGCGGTGGCCGACCGGCTGGCGCAGCCCGATGGGGCCTGGCGGCCTTTCGAGCGCAAGCCCGGGCGCCTGCACGGGCTGATCTACCCCGACCCGCGGCGCTGACCAGCGCCGCGCGGTTTACGCGGTCTTCTGGCTGTTGTAGGCGGCCAGACCGTCGAGCACTTCCTTGCGGGCGGCTTCGATGCCTTCCCAGCCGATGACCTTGACCCACTTGCCGGGCTCGAGGTCCTTGTAGTGTTCGAAGAAGTGCGAGATCGCCTTCAGGCGCATCGGGTTGACGTCGCTCACCTTCTTCCAGTGGCTGTAGATCGGCAGCACCTTGTCGGTGGGCACGGCCAGCACCTTGCCGTCGACACCGGCCTCGTCTTCCATCATCAGGATGCCGAGCGGCCGGCAGGGCACGACGACGCCGGGGAACAGCGGATACGGCGTGATCACCAGCACGTCGACCGGGTCGCCGTCGCCGCTGAGTGTCTGCGGCACATAGCCGTAGTTGCTGGGGTAGTGCATGGCCGTGGTCATGAACCGGTCGACGAAGATCGCGCCCGACTCCTTGTCCACTTCGTACTTGATGGGGTCGGCGTTCATCGGGATCTCGATGATCACGTTGAAAGCATCGGGAACGTCTTTGCCGGGGGAAACCTTGTCGAGGGACATGAAGCAGCTCTTGGAGTTGAAGTGAAGGCCGGAAGGCTCGGGATATACCCTGATTTTACTTTCCCCAAGTCAGCCGAGCCGCCCCACATCCACTTCGCGGCCTTATATTGCGGCCGTTGGCCAATCGTCTCTTCGGCATTTGCCGGGGTTCGGAGCGCGACGAGGAAGCAACGCAGCGGGGCACCGCTCGCGTTGTGCCCCTTTCGAGCGAGAACAAGCGAATGAGGAGATACGTTTTATGACTGGCAACTCGGCGCTGATATTGGCGCTTGTCTGCGGCTTCGTCGCCGTGGCTTACGGGTTTTGGGCCCGTAGCTGGATTCTTTCCCAGGACGCGGGCAACGCCCGCATGCAGGAGATCGCGGCAGCGATCCAGACCGGTGCCGCGGCCTACCTGGCGCGGCAGTACAAGACCATCGCCATCGTCGGCGTCGTGCTGGCGGTCCTGATCGGGCTCTTCCTCGACGGCAAGACGGCCATCGGTTTCGTCATCGGTGCAGTGCTTTCCGGCGCCTGCGGCTTCATCGGCATGAACGTGTCGGTGCGGGCCAATGTGCGCACTGCGCAAGCCGCCACCAAGGGCATTGGCCCGGCGCTCGACGTCGCGTTCCGCGGCGGTGCGATCACCGGCATGCTGGTGGTCGGCCTGGGCCTGCTCGGCGTCACCGGCTTCTACTGGTTCCTTGTCGGTGGCGCGCCGGCGGGCGCGAAACTCGGTGGACTGCTCGACCCGCTGATCGGTTTCGCGTTCGGCTCGTCGCTGATCTCGATCTTCGCGCGGCTGGGCGGCGGCATCTTCACCAAAGGCGCCGACGTGGGCGCCGATCTGGTGGGCAAGGTCGAGGCCGGCATCCCCGAGGACGACCCGCGCAACCCGGCCGTGATCGCCGACAACGTGGGCGACAACGTGGGCGACTGCGCCGGCATGGCAGCCGACCTGTTCGAGACCTATGCGGTCACGCTGATCGCGACCATGGTGCTGGGTGCGCTGCTGTTGTCTGCAGCGGGCCCCAGCGCCATCGTCTACCCGCTGGCACTCGGTGCGGTGTCGATCGTCGCCTCGATCATCGGCTGCTTCTTCGTCAAGGCCTCGCCCGGCATGAAGAACGTGATGCCGGCGCTCTACAAGGGCCTGGCCGTGTCGGGCGTGCTGTCGCTGATCGCGTTCTACTTCGTCACCACGCAGCTGGTTCCGGACAACACGCTGGGCGCGGCCGGCAGCCAGATGAAGCTGTTCGGCACCTGCGTGGTCGGCCTGGTGCTGACCGGCGCGCTGGTCTGGATCACCGAGTACTACACCGGCACGCAGTACCCGCCGGTCAAGCACATCGCGCAGGCCTCGACCACCGGCCACGGCACCAACATCATTGCCGGCCTGGGTGTGTCGATGCGCTCGACCGCCTGGCCGGTGATCTTCGTCTGCATCGCGATCTGGGTCGCCTACACGCTGGCCGGGCTGTACGGCATCGCGATCGCGGCGACCTCGATGCTGAGCATGGCCGGCATCGTGGTCGCGCTCGACGCCTACGGTCCCATCACCGACAACGCCGGCGGCATCGCCGAGATGGCCGAGCTGCCCAGCAGCGTGCGCGACGTGACCGACCCGCTCGACGCGGTGGGCAACACCACCAAGGCCGTGACCAAGGGCTACGCGATCGGCTCGGCCGGCCTGGCCGCACTGGTGCTGTTCGCCGACTACACGCACAAGCTCGAGGCCTACGGCCGTGCGATCACCTTCGACCTGAGCAATCCGATGGTGATCATCGGCCTGTTCATCGGCGGGCTGATCCCTTACCTGTTCGGCGCTATGGCGATGGAAGCGGTCGGCCGTGCTGCCGGGTCGGTGGTGGTGGAAGTGCGGCGCCAGTTCCGCGACATCCCCGGGATCATGGAAGGCACGGCCAAGCCGGAATACGGCCGCGCCGTCGACATGCTGACCTCGGCTGCAATCAAGGAGATGATGGTCCCCGTCGCTGCTGCCCGTGGTGGTGCCGGTATTGGTCGGCCTGCTGCTCGGGCCGGCCGCGCTGGGCGGATTGCTGATGGGCACCATCGTCACCGGCCTGTTCGTCGCGATCTCGATGTGCACCGGCGGCGGCGCCTGGGACAACGCCAAGAAGTACATCGAAGACGGCCACCACGGCGGCAAGGGCTCCGAGACGCACAAGGCGGCGGTCACCGGCGACACCGTGGGCGACCCCTATAAAGACACCGCAGGCCCGGCGGTCAACCCGCTGATCAAGATCATCAACATCGTGGCCCTGCTGATCGTGCCGCTGATGATGCAGATCCATGGCGGGGCCGCCGGTCACGGCGTCGGCTGCGGCGGGTGCCATGGCGGACGCGGCGTCGGTCCGCGTCGAAGGTGGCATCGTCAAGTTCTACTTCGCCACCGGCAAGGCCGAACTCGCCGCGGGCGCCGCGCAGGCGCTGGGCGAAGTGGTCACCGCGGTGAGTGCGGGCAAACGTGCCGTTGTCAGCGGCTACACCGACGCGACCGGCGATCCTGCAAAGAACGAAGAGCTGGCCAGGCAGCGTGCCCTGGCCGTGCGTGACGCGCTCAAGTCAGCGGGTGTGAGCGAAGACAAGATCGAGCTGAAGAAACCCGAGCAGATCACGGCGGGCGGGCCTGCCGCCGAGGCGCGGCGGGTGGAAGTCACCGTCCTGTAGGCACACGCACCGACCACTCACGCCGCCGCACAGCGTGGCGCCGGCCTGCCGCAGCAGACAACGCTGATCTGCGCCTCTCGGCCGTGATACCCGGCCCAACGCAGGCCGACATCGAACCTACCCGCGAAATCGGCCGCCGCAAAAGCGCAAGACTCGACCGGATCGACCTTCGTGGCGACCCGTCCAGACCGGTCACGGTTGACGTCAGCCAGGGGGTGGGTTGACCGGGTTGATCGTGTGCAGCAAACACCCCCCTGTCCGCTCGCGCCAAGAAAAGCCTCGACCTGCTCGATCGTCGTCAGCTTCGACGCATCCACGTTGACCACCATCCTGGTCAACCTTCCCTCTGCTGGCCCCGAATGACCCGCTCAGGCGCATTCCTCGTTGGACAAGGCTGAGATTTTCTTTAATTGCGCCACAATGTAACAATAAGATATAACCTGTTGTGAGGTGGGCATTGGAGACGCCAGCCTCCCCGTCGTCCCGCTGTTCCCCATACCAAGAAGCCCGCCAGCTGTGACCACCGCCACCAAGACACGCAGCTGCCAGCGATCCTTGGCGCTGGTCATGCTGATCGCCTCCACCGCGCACGGGCAGCCTGCGGCGCCCGACGCCGGCTCGGTACTGCAGCAGATCGAGGGCGGCCAGCGCCCGCCCGTGCCCACGTTGCAACGCCCGCCGGCGGTGCCGGGTGCCCCGCCGCCAGCGCCCGAGGGGACGACCGTGCAGTTGTCAGCGATCCGCTTCGAGGGCAATACCGTGCTCGACAGCGGCGCGCTGTCGGACTTGGTGGCGCCCTGGCTGGCGCGGCCACTGCGGCTGGGCGAGCTGCAGCAGATCGCACGCAGCGTGGCTGAGGCCTACCGCCAGGCCGGCTACCTGGCGCGCACCGCGTTCGAGCCGCAGGATCTGACCGGTGGCATCGCCACGCTGCACATCACCGAGGCGCGCTTTGGCGCCTTGCGCATCGAAGCCGCGCAGCCCGTCCGCGTGCCCACGGACCGCCTGCGGCGGACGGTGGACGACCTGCAGGCCACGGGCGATCTGCTCCACATTCCGGCGCTCGACCGGGCCATGCTGCTCACCGATGATCTGCCGGGCGTTGCGGTGCGCGGTCAGTTCACTGCGGGCACAGAAGAGGGGCAGACCGACCTGGTGCTGACGGCCGAGCCCGAGGCGTTGGTGCGCGGCCGGGTATCGGCCGACAACGCCGGCTCGCGCTCGATCGGTGCGCAGCGAGTGGGTGCAGACCTCGAACTGGCCAGTCCGATGTCCCGTGGGGACCTGGCCAGCCTGGCGCTGTTGCACAGCCAGGGCAGCGACTACCTGCGCGCGGCCTACGCCGTGCCCCTCGGGTATGCCGGTGCTCAGATCGGCGTGGCGGCTTCCAGCCTGCGCTATCGGCTGGTAAGCCCCGAACTGGAGACGCTCGGCGCCAGCGGCCGATCACGCCATGTCGAGGTGCAGGCCAGCTACCCGCTGCGGCGCAGCCAGACGGCCAACCTGTACGCCGGCCTGCGCGTGACCGACAAGCACTACGTCAACCAGGCCAGCGGCAACACCAGTTCGGATTACGGCGTGCGCAGCGCCAGCCTGTCGGTGTGGGGCAACCGGCTCGACGGCTGGTGGGGCGGCGGCTTCAGCACCGCGTCGTTGGCCTTCGCGCCGGGCCGGCTCGATCTGGGCGGCTCCCCCAGCGAGGCGGCGGACAGCGCCGGGCCGCGGGCGGCCGGCAGCTTTCGCACCTGGCGCTGGCAGGCCAGCCGCGAGCAAACCCTCACGCCGCGCACCAGCCTCAACCTGCACTACAGCGGGCAGTGGGCCAGCAAGAACCTCGACTCGAGCGAGAAGATGTACCTGGGCGGGGTGAACGGCGTGCGCGCCTACCCGAGCGGCGAGGCCGGAGGCAGCAGCGGCCAGCTGGTCAACCTCGATCTCCAGTTTGGACTGAACGGCTGGGCCCGTCTGGCCGCCTTTGTCGATTGGGGGGAAGTGACGGCGCAGCGTTATGCGTTCGCCGGTGGCCCGAACCGCACGCGCCTGGCCGGCTCGGGGCTGAGCCTGGAGCTGATCGGCCCGCGCGGTCTGCAGGCCAGGCTGACCTGGGCCCGCCGGCTGGGGCACCACCCCAACCCGCTGGCCAACGGCCGCGACCAGGACGGCAGCCTGCACCGCAACCGCCTTTGGGCCAGCGTCAGCCTGGCGCTGTAGGCCTTCTTTCAACCCCGACAGTCGACCCGATCGCAGCGAGGATCCCATGAACTGCATTCACCGCATCGTCTGGAACCGCCGCCGCGCCGCGTGGGTGGTGGTCTCCGAGGGCGCCCGCAGCCAGGGCAAGAGCAGCACGCGCATCAGCGTGCGCACCGGCACGGGCGCGGCCCTGCTGGCGCTGGCCGGGCTGGGCGGGGCCGCCTGGGGACAGAATGCGCCGCCGCCCGCCCTGGCGCCCACCACCCTGCCCACCGATGGCCGCGTCAGCGCCGGCAGCGCCACCATCGGCGGCACTGCGGCAGGCGGGGCCGCGGTGCTGGACATCACGCAGACCAGCGGACGCGCCGCCATCGACTGGGGCACCTTCAACGTCGGCAGCGCGGCGCAGGTCAACTTCCACCAGCCCAATGCGCAGGCCGTCACCCTGAACCGGGTGCTGGACAGCAACGCCAGCCAGATCCAGGGCCGCATCACCGCCACCGGCCAGGTGTGGCTGCTCAACCCCAACGGCGTGTGGTTCGGCAAGACCGCCAATGTCGACGTCGGCGGCCTGGTGGCCACCACCCACAGCCTGGACAACGCGAGTTTCATGGCCGGCGCCAGCAGCTTCACCGAGCCGGGCAGCAGCGCCGCCGTGGTCAACCAGGGGGCCCTGCAGGCGCGCCTGGGCGGCTACATCGCCCTGCTGGCACCCGAAGTGTGCAACGAAGGCGTGATCGTGGCGCCCGCGGGCACGGTGGAGCTGGCCTCGGGCCAGACCATCACCCTGCACCTGGACGGCGTCGGCTTGGCAGGCATCAGCACCACACCCAGCCAGCTGGCGGCGCTGGTGGAGAACCGCAGCGCCATCATCGCCGACGAAGGTGTGGTGATCCTCAGCGCGCGAGCCGTGGACAGCCTGCTCGGCGGGGTGGTGAAGAACACCGGCAGCATCGCCGCCACCGGCCTGGTGAACCGGGGCGGCCGCATTCTGCTGGAGGCCAGCGAGCAGACCCTGGTGACCGGCAACAGCACACTGGATGTGTCCGGCCCCGCCAACGGCGGCAGCGTCACCCTGACCGGCCGGCAGATTGCCGTGGCCGACAACGCCAGCATCGATGCGCGGGGCGCGACGGGCGGCGGCAGCATCCACATCGGCGGCGAGTGGCAGGGCGGCGGGTCCACCCCGCAGGCCCAGGCGGTCTACATCGGCCAGAACGCCTCGCTCGACGCCAGCGCCACGGCCCGAGGCAACGGCGGCGAGATCGTCGCCTGGAGCGATACGCAGGACGCCCAGGGCGCCACCCGGGTGTACGGCAGCCTCAAGGCGGCAGGAGGCCAGGCCGGCGGCGACGGCGGGCGCATCGAGACCTCGGGGCACTGGGTCGACGTGGCCGGTATCCAGGCGGACGCCAGCGCCCGCCAGGGCAAGGCCGGCGAATGGCTGCTCGACCCCTACGACCTGACCATCAACAGCACCGGCCCGACCAACACCACCCAGGCCGCCGGGCCACCCTACAGCTTTACCGCCGGCGCAGGGGGGACGGTGGTGAAGAACACCGACATCAACGCCAGGCTCAACGGCGACACCAGCGTGACGCTGAAAACCAGCGGCACGGCCGGTGACGGCATGGGCAATGGCGACATCAACGTGAACGCCAGCATCAGCAAGGTGCTGGGTTTAGGTGCCGGCACCAGCACCACGCTGCTGCTGCAGGCGCACAACAACATCGTCGTGGCGGCCAACACCACCATCACCTCCGCCTTTGGGCGGCTCAACGTCATCCTGAACAGCGACATCGACGGCAACGGGGCAGGCGCCATCGCCATGGCCACCGGGTCTGGCATCACCAGCAATGGCGGCAATATCGCCATGGGGGGCGGCACCGCGGGCGATGCCTCGGGTGTGGCGATTGGCACCTCGACCAACCCGTATGGCGTCTTGGTGAGCAACGCGTCTCTCAATGCGGGTGGCGGCAACATCAGCCTGCGCGGCACGGGCTGGGCGGATTCGTCCAGCAGCCTGCACGGCATCTATTTGAACGGTGGCAGCATCAGCACCACTGGCGCTGGCACAGTGGCGCTGACAGGCACGGGCGGGGCAGGCACCTCGACCAGCGGCGGGAACGTCGGCATCTTTCTCACCAACGCCACCATTACCGGCGGCAGCACGGGCAGCGTGAGTCTGAACGGTACCGGCGGCGCATCCAATGGCTCCGCCAACTACGGGGTTCGGGTTGGGAACAGCAGCAACATCACCTCCGCAGGCGGCGATGTGACAGTGACCGGTACCGGCGGCGGCACTGCCAGTTCATCGGGCAACATCGGGGTCAACGTCGTCTCCGCGAGCGCGATCGGCGCAGGCGGCAGCGGCATCGTCTCCGTGACCGGCCAGGGCGGCCTGGGTACCGGCGGCACCGGCTACGGCGTGGCGGTCACGGGGACAAACTCCAAGATCACTTCCGGCGGTGGCGCCGTGTCGGTGACCGGTACGGTGACGCCCGCGTCGGGCGCCTTCGGGATCAATCTGGCCACGGGCGGCGCGGTCAACAGCGGTGGCAACGCGCAGGTGACACTCACGGCCGACGGCTACAGCGGCGACGGCAGCGAGACGGTCTCGGCCGGCAGCGGTACGGTGGTGGTCCGCAACGCCACCGCCGGCACGCTGATCAACCTGGGTGCCGCCGACGTGGCGACCGGCAGCCCGATGACCCTGGGCCTGACCGATGCCGAGCTGGACCGCATCACCGCCGGCACGCTGGTGATCGGCCGCAACGATGCCAGCGCCTCGGGTGCGCTGACGGTCTCCGCCGCCATCTCCCCGGCCCTGGCCGGCAACCTGACCCTGATCACGGGTGGCAACATCGCCGTCGACAGCAGCGTCACGGCCAGCAACACGCTCACCCTGACCGCCGGCAACGGCAAGACCGCCAGCGGCAGCGGCAACCTCGGCGCCGCCAATCTGCTGCTGGACGGCGCCGGTGCCAGCTATGTGCTGGACACTGCATCCGCCAATGCCATATCGACCCTGGCCGCCAGCGGCACGGCGGCGATCGGCTTTAAAAACAGCAGCGCATTGACGGTGGGGAGCATCACCAGCAGCGCCGGCACCACCTCGGGCATCAGCGCGTCCGGCCCGGTGTCCATCGCCACGACGACCGGCGACCTGAACGTGGCGCAGGGCATCGCCACGAGCAACACCAGCAGCAGCGCGCTGCTGCTCAATGCCGGCCAGGGCAGCGCCGCCGGTACGGCCACCGGTGGCAACATCGTGCTCAGCGGCAGCCCCGCCATCAGCGTGGGCGCCGGTGGGCGCGCCACCCTGATGACGGGCTCGGTGGCGTCAAGCACCGGTCTCACGGCCCTGATCGGCAGCGGCAGCGGGCGTTTCCGATACAACAGCGACAAAACCAGTACCAACTACACCACGGCCCTGGGCACCGGCAGTTATGCCGTCTACCGCGAGCAGCCCAGCGCCACCGCCACACTCGGCAACGACAGCAAAACCTATGACGGCCTGGCCTACAGCGGCGGCAATGGCGCCAGTTATGCCGGCCTCATCAACGGGGACACCGGCGGGCCGCTCAACTACGGTGGCAGCGCACAAGGCGCCCTGCACGCCGGCAGCTACGCCATCAGCGCCACCGGGGGGGCCGCCAACCTCGGCTACCTGGTGAGCTTCACCAATGGCAGCCTCACCATCGGCAAAGCCAACCTGACGCTGGCCGGCAGCCAGGTCTACAACGGCAGCACCGCGGTGAATGGCGCCAACCTGACGGCCGCCGGCGTGGCGGGCGAAACCTTCAGCGTGACCGGTGCGGGCGCCAGCGGCAACCTGGCCAGCCGGAACGTGCAGACCAATCAATCGCTGGCCAGCACGACGGGTCTGGCGTTGGGCAGCAGCGCCAACGGTGGCCTGGCCAGCGACTACAACGGACTCACTGCCACCGGCTCCAGTGTCAGCGTGACCGCGGCAGCGCTGGCGGTTTCATCGATTGACGTGACCAAGACCTATGACGGCAATACCAGCGCCGCTGGTTCGGCCACCGTCACCGGCGGCACTTTGTACAGCGGCGACACGCTGAGTGGCGGCAGCTTCGCCTACACCGACAAGAACGCCGGCACCAGCAACAAGACCGTCACCGTGGCCGGCGTGACCGTGGTGGACGGCAACGGCGGCGCCAACTACAGCGTGACCCAGGCCAACAACACGACGAGCACGATCAACAAGGCGAATCTCACGCTGGCGGGCAGCCAGGTCTACAACGGCAGCACGGCGTTCTCTGGCGCCAGCCTCAGTGCCACAGGCGTGGCCGGCGAAACCTTCGCTGTGACGGGTACTGGTGCCGCAGGCAACCTCGCCAGCAAAAACGTGCAGACGAATCAGGCGCTGGCCAGCACGACTGGCCTGGCCCTGGGCAGCAGCGCCAACGGGGGCTTGTCGAGCAACTACAACGGCCTCGCCACGACCGGCTCCAGTGTGAGCGTCACTGCAGCGGCGCTGACCGTCTCATCGACCAACGTGACCAAGACCTACGACGGCAACACCAGCGCCGCCGGCGTGGCGACGGTCACCAGCGGCACGCTGTACGGCGGCGATACGCTGAGCGGTGGCAGCTTTGCCTACACCGACAAGAACGCCGGCACCAGCAACAAGACCGTCAACGTGGCCGGCGTCACCGTAGCGGACGGCAACGGCGGCGCCAACTACAGCGTCACACAGGTCAACAACACCACGAGCACGATCAACAAGGCCGACCTGAGCCTCACTGGCACGCAGGCCTACAACGGCACCACAGCCATGAATGGCGCCAACCTCACTGCAGCAGGTGTGGCCGGTGAAAGCTTTGCCGTCACCGGCGCGGGTGCCGCAGGCAACCTGGCCAGTAAAAACGTGCAGACGAATCAGGCGCTGGCCAGCACCACCGGCCTGGCCCTGGGCAGCAGCGCCAACGGCGGCTTGTCGAGTAACTACAACGGCCTGGCCACGACCGGCTCCAGTGTCAGCGTGACAGCGGCGACGCTCACGGTCTCCACAAGCGACGTGACCAAGACCTACGACGGCAGCACCACGGCAGCCGGTACGGCCACCGTGACCGGCGGCACTTTGTACGGCGGCGACACGCTGAGCGGTGGCAGCTTTGCCTACACCGACAAGAACGCCGGTATCGGCAACAAGACGGTGAGCGTCAGCGGCATTGCGGTTTCGGATGGCAACGGCGGCGCCAACTACATCGTCACCCAGGTCAACAACACGACGAGCACGATCAACAAGGCGAACCTCGCGCTCACCGGCACTCAGGTCTACAACGGGACCACGGCGTTCGCTGGCGCCAACCTCAGTGCGGTGGGTGTGGCCGGGGAAAGCTTCGCTGTGACTGGCTCCGGTGCCGCAGGCAACCTGGCCAGCAAGAACGTGCAGACCAACCAGTTGCTGGCAAGCACGACTGGCCTGGCGCTGGGCAGCAGTGCCAATGGCGGGTTGTCGAGCAACTACAACGGCCTTGCCACGACCGGCTCCAGTGTTAGCGTGACGGCGGCAGGGTTGACGGTTTCATCGACCAACGTGACCAAGACGTACGACGGCAATACCAGCGCTGCCAGTTCGGCGACGGTCACTGGCGGCACGCTGTACAGCGGTGATACCTTGAGCGGCGGCAGCTTTGCCTACACCGACAAGAACGCCGGCACCGGCAACAAGACGGTGAGCGTCAGCGGCATTGCGGTTTCGGATGGCAACGGCGGTGCCAACTACAGCGTGACGCAAGTCAACAACACGACCAGCACGATCAACAAGGCGAACCTTTCGCTCACCGGTACGCAGGTCTACAACGGCGGCACGGCGTTCGCTGGCGCCAACCTCAGTGCGGTGGGCGTGGCCGGTGAAAGCTTCGCCGTGACCGGCGCAGGCGCCGCTGGCAACCTGGCCA
This sequence comes from Pseudorhodoferax sp., assembly GCA_965279475.1. Classification (GTDB taxonomy): domain Bacteria; phylum Pseudomonadota; class Gammaproteobacteria; order Burkholderiales; family Burkholderiaceae_C; genus Pseudorhodoferax. Next base: position 1,842,996 of record CBDIIA010000003.1, on the reverse strand, counting down.
GCCGGAACGTGCAGTCCAACCAACTGCTGGCGAGCACGTCCGGTCTGGCCCTGGGCAGCAGCGCCAACGGTGGCTTGTCCAGCAACTACAACGGGCTTGCCACGACCGGCTCCAGTGTCAGCGTTACCGCAGCGGCGCTGACGGTCTCGTCGAGCGATGTGACCAAGACCTATGACGGCACGACCAGCGCCGTCGGCACGGCCGCCGTCACCGGCGGCACGTTGTATGGGAGCGATACCCTGAGCGGCGGCAGCTTTGCCTACACCGACAAGAACGCCGGCACCGGCAACAAGACGGTGAGCGTCAGCGGCATTGCGGTTTCGGATGGCAACGGCGGCGCCAACTACAGCGTGACCCAGGTCAACAACACGACCAGCACGATCAACAAGGCGAACCTCGCGCTCACCGGCACTCAGGTCTACAACGGGACCACGGCGTTCGCTGGCGCCAACCTCACTGCAGCAGGTGTGGCCGGTGAAAGCTTTGCCGTCACCGGCGCGGGTGCCTCTGGCAACCTCTCCACCAAAAACGTGCAGGCCAACCAATCGTTGGCGAGCACGACCGGTCTGACCCTGGGCAGCAGTGCCAACGGCGGGCTGTCGAGCAACTACAACGGGCTTGCCACGACCGGCTCCAGTGTCAGCGTCACCGCAGCGGCGCTCACGGTCTCATCGAGCGACGTGGTCAAGACCTACGACGGCAATACCAGTGCCACCGGCGCGACAGCCACCGTGGCCAGTGGCGCGCTGTACAGCGGCGACACCCTCAGCGGCGGCAGCTTTGCCTACACCGACAAAAATGCCGGCACCGGCAACAAGACCGTGAGTGTGACCGGCATCACCGTGGTCGATGGCAACGGCGGCGCCAACTACAGCGTGACCGAGGTCAACAACACCACCAGCACGATCAACAAGGCCGATGTCACGCTGACAGGCAGCCAGGTCTACAACGGCAGCACGGCGATGAACGGCGCCAATCTGACGGCGACCGGCGTGGCTGGGGAAACCTTTGCCGTCGCCGGCGCGGGTGCCGCTGGCAACCTCGCCAGCAAAAACGTGCAGACGAATCAGGCGCTGGCCAGCACCACCGGCCTGGCCCTGGGCAGCAGCGCCAACGGCGGCTTGTCGAGCAACTACAACAACCTTGCCACGACCGGCTCCAGTGTGAGCATCACTGCAGCGGCGCTGACCGTCTCATCGACCAACGTGACCAAGACCTACGACGGCAACACCAACGCCGCCGGCGCGGCGACGGTCACCAGCGGCACGCTGTACGGCGGCGATACGCTGAGCGGCGGCAGCTTTGCCTACACCGACAAGAATGCCGGTACAGGCAACAAGACGGTGAGCGTCATCGGCGTGACCGTAGCGGACGGCAACGGCGGCGCCAACTACAGCGTCACCCAGGTCAACAACACGACGAGCACGATCAACAAGGCGAACCTCGCGCTCACCGGTACGCAGGTCTACAACGGCGGCACGGCGTTCGCTGGCGCCAATCTCGTTGCAGCCGGAGTGGCCGGCGAAACCTTCGCCGTCACCGGCGCGGGCGCCAGCGGCAATCTCGCCAGCAGGAACGTGCAGACCAACCAGGCGCTGGCGAGCACCACCGGGCTGAGCCTGGGCAGCAGCGCCAACGGCGGGCTGTCGAGCAACTACAACGGCCTATCGGTCAGCGGCTCCAGTGTCAGCGTGACGCCGGCAACGCTGACCGTCTCGACCAGCGACGTGACCAAGACCTATGACGGCACCACCAGTGCCGCCGGCACGGCGACGGTCACCGGTGGCACGCTGTACAGCGGCGACACCCTGACCGGCGGCAGCTTTGCTTACACCGACAAGAATGCCGGCGCAGACAATAAAACCGTCACCGTCGCCGGCGTGACCGTGGTGGACGGCAATGGCGGCGCCAACTACAGCGTGACGCAGACCAGCAACACGACGAGCACGATCAACAAGGCCGACCTGAGCCTCACTGGCACGCAGGTCTACAACGGCACCACAGCCGTGAACGGCGCCAACCTGAGCGCAGCAGGCGTGGCCGGAGAAACCTTCGCTGTGACGGGTGCCGGCGCCACGGGCAACCTCGCCAGCAAGAACGTGCAGACGAATCAGGCGCTTGCCAGTACCACCGGCCTGGCTCTGGGCAGCAGCGCCAACGGCGGCTTGGCGAGCAACTACAACGGCCTTGCCACGACTGGCTCCAGTGTCAGCGTCACCCCGGCAGCACTCACGGTCTCGTCCAGCGACGTGATCAAGACCTACGACGGCACCACCAGCGCCGCCGGTGCGACGGCCAGCGTGGCCAGCGGCACCTTGTACAGCGGCGACACCCTGAGCGGTGGCAGCTTTGCCTACACCGACAAAAATGCAGGTACCGGCAACAAGACCGTCACCGTCGCCAGCGTCACCGTGGTGGACGGCAACGGCGGCGCCAACTACAGCGTCACGCAGGTCAACAACACCACCAGCACGATCAACAAGGCCGACCTGAGCCTCACCGGCACGCAGGTCTACAACGGCGGCACAGCCATGAATGGCGCCAACCTCACTGCAGCAGGTGTGGCGGGAGAGACATTCAGCGTCACCGGCGCGGGCGCCGCAGGCAACCTGGCCAGTAAAAACGTGCAGACCAACCAGTTGCTGGCGAGCACCACCGGCCTGGCCTTGGGCAGCAGCGCCAACGGTGGCTTGTCGAGCAACTACAACAACCTGTCGGTCAACGGTTCCAGCGTCAGCGTCACCGCGGCAGCACTCACGGTCTCCACGAGCGACGTGACCAAAACCTACGATGGCAACACCAGCGCAGCCGGCGCGACGGCCACCGTGACCGGCGGCACTTTGTATGGCGGCGACACGCTGAGTGGTGGCAGCTTTGCCTACACCGACAAAAATGCCGGTACCGGCAGCAAAACCGTCACCGTGGCCGGCGTGACCGTAGTGGACGGCAACGGCGGGGCCAACTACAGCGTCACGCAGGCCAGCAACACCACGAGCACGATCAACAAGGCCGACCTCACGCTGGCGGGCAGCCAGGCCTACAACGGCAGCACGGCGTTCGCCGGCGCCAATCTCGTTGCAGCGGGGGTGGCCGGGGAAACTTTCGCTGTGACGGGTGCCGGTACCGCAGGCAACTTGGCCAGCAAAAACGTGCAGACCAACCAATTGCTGGCGAGCACCACCGGCCTGTCGCTGGGCAGCAGTGCCAACGGCGGTTTGTCGAGCAACTACAACGGCCTTGCCACGACCGGCTCGAACGTGAGCGTGACGGCGGCGGCGCTGACGGTCTCGTCGAGCGACGTCACCAAAACCTACGACGGCAGCACCACGGCAGCCGGTACGGCCACCGTGACCGGCGGCACTTTGTACAGCGGCGACACGCTAAGCGGCGGCAGCTTTGCCTACACCGACAAGAATGCCGGTACCGGCAACAAGACCGTCACCGTCGCCGGCGTCACCGTGGTGGACAGCAACGGCGGCGCCAACTACAGCGTCACGCAGGTCAACAACACCACCAGCACGATCAACAAGGCCGATCTCACGCTGGCGGGCAGCCAGGTCTACAACGGCGGCACTGCAGTGGCTGGGGCCAACCTCACGGCCACCGGCGTGGCCGGAGAGACCTTCGCCGTCACCGGTGCAGGCGCCGCAGGCAACCTGGCCAGCAAAAACGTGCAAAGCCACCAGGCGCTGGCCAGCGCCACCGGGCTGAGCCTGGGCAGCAGCGCCAACGGTGGCCTGGGCGGCAACTACAACGGCCTCACGCCGAGCGGCTCCGACGTCAGCGTGACGCCGGCCGCGCTGACCGTCTCGACCAGCAACGTGAGCAAAAGCTACGACGGCACCACCGGCGCGGCCGGTACGGCCACTGTGACCAACGGCACGCTGTACGGCGGCGACGCGTTGACCGGCGGCAGCTTCGCCTTTGCCGACAAGAACGCCGGCACCGGCAAGACCGTCACGGTCGCTGGCATCGGCGTGGCCGACGGCAACGGCGGCGCCAACTACGTCGTGACGCAGGTGGCCAACACCGGCAGCAGCATCGCCGCCGCCGCCCTCACCGTTGTCGCCCCGACGGTGACCAAGACCTATGACGCCACCACCGTCGCCAGCGGTACCGCCAGCGTGGGCCCGCTGGCCGGCGCCGCGGCCGGCGACACGGTGCTGGTCACCCCTGTGCTGGCCTACACCGACCCGAATGCCGGTACCGGCAAGACCGTGCAGGCCAGCGGCTTGCGCATCCGCGATGGCAGTGGCACCGACGTCACCGCCAACTACCAGGTGCACTACGTGGCCGACACCGCGAGCAGCATCGCGCCTGCGCCGCTCACGGTCACCGCCAACGGCGACGCCCGCTTCGTGACCCTGGCCGACACGCCGGGCTACAACGGCGTCAGCTACAGCGGTTTCGTCGCGGGTGAGAACGCCAGCACCAGCGGCGTGCTCGGGGGCAGCCTGGTGATCCACCGGCCCAACGCGGCTACCGATGTCACGGCCGGCACCTATGCCGGTGCCCTGGTGCCCAGCGGCCTGAGCGCGGGCAACTACCAGATCACCTACGTGAACGGCAACTACACCATCGTGCCGGCCAACCAGTTGCTGGTGCAGGTGACCAACACCAACGCGGTGTACGGCAGCAACCCGACCTACAACATCGGCAGCGTGCGCTACCTCGACAGCGACGGCGTCACCATCCACACGTTGACCGGCAGCAGCAGCAGCCCCAACCACTACCTCTTCAGCGACGGCGCGGGCAGCACGGTCGAGTTCACCGTGCGTCCGCTGCAGAACGGGAGCGCAGCGGGCACCAGCGGCGCTGGCCAGGTGGTGGTCGGCAACTACGAGCTGGCCGACAACAGTGCCACCATCACCGGCGCCAATTTCAACCAGATGCACTTCGTCGGCAACCTGAGTGTCAGCCCGCGCGGCGTGGGCGCCGGCGTGGTCAGCGGGCCCAGCAAGATCTATGACGGCAGCACCGGCATCGGCAGCATGACGCTGGCCGTCGCGGGTGCGGAGAGCGGCGACCGCGTCGCCATCGAGATGGGCAACGGCGCCTATGCGCAGAAGAACGCCGGCACCGGCCTCGCCTATACCGTCAACGGGCTCGGCCTGTCGGGGCTGGACGCGGGCAACTACTTCCTCGCCAGCGGGAGCAGCCTGTCGGGCACCGACGGCAGCATCACCCCGCGGCCGGTGGCCGTCAGTGGCGTCAGCGCCGCCAACAAGGTGTATGACGGCACCGTCGCCGCGAGCCTCAGCGGCGGCAGCGTCAACACCATTGCCGGGGACGCGGTTGCGCTCACGGCAGGCGTGGGCAATTTCAACGATCGCAACGCCGGCATCGGCAAGGCCGTGACCTTGAGCGGGTTCGGCCTGAGCGGCGCGGATGCCGGCAACTACACGCTGGTTCAGCCCGCGGCGCTGACAGCCGACATCACGCCGCGCGTGCTGGCCGTGGTCTATACCGGCGTCGACAAGCTCTACGATGGGACGACCGCCGCCACGGTGCTCGCGGCCGACAACCGCATCAGCGGCGACGCCTTCAGCATCCGACGCACGGCGCGCTTCGACAGCCCGGCCCCGGGCGTGGCCAAGCCTGTGGCCGTGACGGCGGTCAGCCTGGACGGGGCCGATGCCGGCAACTACAGAGTGGCGTCTACCGGGGCGACGACTGCGACCATCACGCCGGTACCACCACCACCACCACCACCACCACCACCTCCACCACCACCACCACCTCCGCCTCCGCCTCCACCACCACCTCCGCCTCCGCCTCCACCGCCACCGCCACCGCCACCGCCACCGCCACCTCCGCCGCCACCGCTGCCACCTCCTCCGCCTGCGCCGGCACCCGGTCCGGCGCCGACACCGCCTGCGCCACCGGCACCCACACCGGCACCAGCGCCCGTGCCTGTGCCGCCTCCTCCAGCGCCATCGCCCGAGCCGGCACCGAATCCGTCACCGGCACCGGCACCGGCACCTCGGCCGCTCGCCGATGGCGGTAGCCTGGGGCCTGCGTTGCAGTGGCCTCAAGCGTCCGGAGCCGCGCGCCCAGCGGCACCCGCGTCGCTCGGCAGTACCGATCCGGATCTGGTGGTCGCCGTTCGCACCGGCGGTGCGCGGGTCGAAGTCGTCCGTACCGCCGACAGCGAAGCCGAAGGGCTGGTGCAGGTGATCCTGCCCGCGGGTCGCCCGTCGTCCTACCACGACATCGAGCTCTCTCTGGCCAAGGCTTTCCCCGAGGATCCGGCCGGCCTGTCGGCGCGGCCTCTGGTGGAATGGCTGCACGATGGTGTGGCCGAGCCGCTGCCGGCATGGCTGGTGCTCGATGCCGATCACTGGCGCCTCAAGCTGGGTTCGGTGCCCATGGGCGTGTTGCCGATGCTGCTGCGGGTGACCATCGGCGCACGGGTGACCATGGTGGTGTTGTCCGAAGAGCAGGTGCGCTAATGCGGTACTTCACTCTTCTTGCGACATCAAAGCCGGGGAGTCTCCCAACGGACTAGGATGAGCCACCTGAATGGTGCCGCCATGGCACGCATGAAACCTCCGCGCCATGTCCTACCTCGTATCCCTGATCCGCGGCACCGCAGCCATCGCTGCCGCCGAGCTTGGCCTGTTGAAGCGATTCCCGCGCCTGCTTTGGGCGGTGCTGGCCGTGGGGGTCGTGCCTGCGATCTACGCGCTGATCTACCTGACCAGCGTGTGGGACCCTGCCTCGCACACCGACCAACTTCCAGCCGCCATCGTCAACCAGGACCGCGGCATCACGTACGTCGGCAGAGACGCCAATGTCGGCGACGAGCTCACCCGTAGCCTGCTCGACAAGCGCGCCTTCGGCTTCGAGGTGATGACCGATCCGGACGCGGCACGGCAGGCCGTGCGCAACGGCACGCTGGCCTTCGCGCTGCTGATCCCGGCCGATTTCAGCGCCAACGCGGTGCCCGGCGCGACCAAGGGAGCCGGGCAGCTGGTGGTCTACACCTCGGAGGGCAACAACTACAGCTCGGCCGGCTTCGCCCGCCGTTTTGCCGGCGAGCTGGGACACCAAGTCAACGAGATGCTCAACGAGCAGCGCTGGGGCCTGGTACTGGACGCGGCATCGGGCTCGCAGGACAAGCTCGACCACCTGAAGCGCGGCTTGAAAGACCTGCGCGATGGCACCCGCGAACTGGCCCAGGGCTCGGTGCAGTACAGCACCGCGGCGCACCAGGTCAGCGATGGCTTCAAGCAGGTCGCCGGCGGGGTCCGCAAGATCGAATCGCACTGGCCGGCCGATGCCGATCTGCGCGCGTTGAAGGCCGGAGCGCAGCAGCTAGGTGCCGGCCAGCGCGAGCTCGGTACCGGGCTGGCCCAATTGGGCAGCGGCCTCACGCAGCTGGGCACCGGCCTCGAACAACTGACGGATGGCGCCGGACAGCTCGGCACGGGCGCCCGCCAGATGCAGACCGAGACCGCGTCCATCCTCTTCGTCGGCGAACGGGTGGCCAAGGGCGCCGGCGAGCTGGCAGCAGGCGCCGACAAGCTGCGTGCGGGACTCGTGCAGGCCCGCAGCGCGGCCGATCAGGCCCGGGCTGGCGCCGAACGCACGCGCGAGGGCAACCAGCGCCTGGTCAAGGGCTCCGCCGATCTGGAGGTCGGTGTCGGCAAGCTGACCGACGGCGTCGCCGCATTGGGCAGTGGCGTGCATGCGCTGGCATCGCAGCTGCCCGACGACCACAAGCTCGACGAGTTCAGCCAGGGCGGGACACGTCTGGCGCAGGGAGCGCAAAAACTGCTGGCCGGTGTCAACACGATCGAGAACGCCCTGCCAGCCTCGGTGACACGGCTGCAGGGCAGCGCGTCCGGCCTGGCCGACTCCGTCGAACCCAAGGTCGAAGTGGTGGCACCGGTCGCCAACAACGGCGAAGCCTTCATTCCCAACATGGTCTCGGTGGCGCTGTGGATCGGCGCGGTGATGGCGGGCTACCTGTTCAACCTGCGCATCGTGCTGCAGGGGCACGGCGAGATTCCCCGCCTGGCCAAGACGCTTGGCAAGCTGACCCTGCCCGTGCTGGTCGTGCTGCTGCAGGTGGCGCTGGTGCTGGCCACGCTGCTCGGCGTGCTGGACGTGCGCACGCCACGGGTGGCCGCGCTCGCGTTGACGATGGCATTGGCCTCCGTCGTCTTTCTGGCGATGCTGTCGGCCATGCTGCACGTGTTCGGCGACTTCGGCCGCATCCTCACGGTGCTGCTGCTGACGCTGCAGCTCTCCGCCGGCGGCGGTGTGCTGCCGGTCGAGCTGTCGGCGGGATTTTTCCGCGCAGTGCACGCCTGGTTGCCGTTCAGCTGGGTGGTGCAGGCGTTCCGTGCCGTGCTGTTCGGCGCCTACGAGAACGGCTGGGCCCACGCCTGCGGCATCGTCGTGCTGTCCGGTGCGGTGGCGGTGGCGCTGATGGCGCTGCTGGGCCGCTGGGACAAGGTTCAGTTGGATGCGTACAAACCCACGTTGAACGTCTGAAGCGGGCGTAGTAAGATTCTTACTCTTTCCGGTAAGAAAAGGCCGCACCATGAAAATCACCAGCAAAGGTCAGGTCACGATCCCGCAAGCGGTGCGCGAGCAGGCTGGCTTGCATCCCAACAGCGAGGTCGAGTTCGAGGTCCGTTCCAACGGCGACGTCGTGCTGCGCCGCATCGCGCCCAAGGTGTCGCCGGTCCGCGCCGCGTTCCAGGCCGTGCGGGGCAGCGCGACCGCCGCGCAGTTCAAGGGCATGGGGACCGACGAATTCATGCGCTTCCTGCGTGGATGATGAAGCTCACCCCCGTTTCTTGCTCACTGCGTGTAGCCGAATCCCCCCATCCGGGGGCAACACCAGCGGCCCGGCAAAGCCGGTTCCGCGGCGTTCCTGGCCTCATGCCGCGCCTGTTGCACACGCCTTCGGTCGTACACATTCCCATGGCCAATTGAGATGGCAACAACCTCTCGTGTTGCGGAGCCCGACGCACGCTATCTGGCAGCGATGCCTTCGACCCTTGTCGACAGCAACGTGTTGATCGACGTGCTGGCCGATGACCCGCAATGGGCCGATTGGTCGCTCGAACAACTCGAGCGCCTGGGTGGGGAGGCGGCACTGGTGATCAACCCTCTGATCCTGGCCGAGCTCAGCCCACGCTTCGAGCGCGCGGCCGAACTCGAAGCCGCGCTGTCCGGCCTGCCGCTGCGGCGCGAACCCCTGCCGTGGGACGCGGCCTTTCTTGCCGGGCAGGCGTTCCGCGCCTACCGTACATCTCCCGGCCCTGCCGGCGGCCGTGCGCGTTCGCCGCTGCCCGACTTCTACATCGGCGCCCATGCGCTGGTGAACGGCCTGCGGCTGCTGACACGCGATGCCAAGCGTTACCGCAGTTATTACCCGAAACTCGACATCATTTCGCCCTGACCCGCCGGCGTGCCGGCCTTCGCTCTTCCGATACGGATTCCCATGCAACTCAACTACATCGCCAACGCCTCCGTTCCGTCCTCCTCCGGCCGCACCATCCCGGTGATCGACCCCTCGGACGGCCAGCCCTTCGACGAACTGCAGCGCAGCAACGCGCAGGACATCGATGTCGCGGTGCATGCCGCCCGCCAGTGCCTCGACGCCGTGTGGAGCAAGCTCACCGCCGTCGACCGCAGCCGCCTGCTGATGCGCCTGGCGCAGAAGATCGCCGAGCACACCGATGAGCTGGCCGCACTGGAGCAGCGCGACTGCGGCAAACCGACCAAGCAGGCGCGTGCCGATGCGCTGGCGCTGGTGCGTTACTTCGAGTTCTATGCCGGCGCCTGCGACAAGCTGCATGGCGAGACCATTCCCTACCAGGAGGGTTACAGCGTCTTCACCTGGCGCGAGCCGCATGGCGTGACCGGCCACGTGATCCCCTGGAACTACCCGATGCAGATCTTCGGCCGCAGCGTCGGCGGTGCGCTGGCGGCCGGCAACGTCTGCGTCGTCAAGCCCGCCGAAGACGCCTGCCTGTCGCTGCTGCGCGTGGCCGAACTGGCGGCCGAGGTCGGTTTTCCGGCCGGCGCGCTGAACATCGTCACCGGTTACGGGCACGAGGTGGGCGATGCGCTGGCGCGGCACCCCGGCATCGACCACATCAGCTTCACCGGCAGCCCCAAGGTCGGCACCATCATCCAGCAGGTGGCGGCCGAGCGGCACTGCCCGGTCACGCTCGAGCTGGGCGGCAAGAGCCCGCAGATCGTCTTCGCCGATGCCGACCTCGACCTGGTGATCCCCACCGTCATCAATGCCATCGTGCAGAACGCCGGGCAGACCTGTTCGGCCGGCTCCCGGCTGCTGGTCGAGGACACGCTGTACGAACCGCTGCTCGAACGCCTGGGCAACGCCTTCGAACAGCTGCGCGTCGGCCCGGCAGCGATGGACCTCGACGTGGGCCCGCTGATTCGTGCCAGCCAGCAGCAGCGCGTCTGGGACTTCCTCTCCGACGCCCAGGTCGCCAACATCCCCGTCGTCGCACAGGGCCGCGTCGTCGACGAAGCACCGGAAACCGGCTACTACCAGGCGCCGACCCTGCTGCGCGACGTGCCGGTGATGCACCGCCTGGCGCAGGAAGAGGTTTTCGGCCCGGTGCTGGCCGCGATGTCGTTTCGCGACGAGGACCACGCGGTCGAGATGGCCAACGCCACGCAGTTCGGCCTGGTGGCCGGCGTCTGGACCCGCGACGGATCGCGCCAGTTCCGCATGGCCAAGCGCGTGAAGAGCGGTCAGGTGTTCGTCAACAACTACGGCGCGGGCGGCGGCGTGGAGCTGCCGTTCGGTGGCGTGAAGAGCTCCGGTTACGGCCGCGAAAAGGGCTTCGAGGCCTTGTACGGTTTCACGACCCTGAAGACGGTGGCCGTGCGCCACGGCTGAACGCGCGGCGGCGCGACCGCAGCCCGGCGCCTGCGATGGCCAACAGGCCGGACAGCGCACCGAGCATGCCGGGCGACAGCGCGGGAATGGGGGCCGGTGGCGCAGCTACGGGTTGGGCGCCGGCCGCGCACAGGGCACCTGTGCTTGGAAAGCCGTCGTTGATGTCGAAATAGCCGTTGCTCGGATCGTTGTTCAGGACCGCCGACAAGAAATCCCGGTCGCTGCCTGGAGTGCTCGCCAACGACAGAACGGTACCGTCCATGTTGATGTCTTCCCTCGCATAGACGTGCGTGGCGCCACCAGGGGCCCCGGCTCCCGGGTAGTTGGCAATGGCATCGAGATCGTTGCCCGTGTTGGCGGCATAGACCGCCTGGTCGCCATTGGCGTCGCCAGCTTGGGCCGCCACCACCGCCGCCGTGACGGCCAGGCTGTCCGGATTGGCCACGTTCGCCAGCACCGTCATGTCCAGCAGCGCAGACCCCGCAGCGGCAAAGGGTGCGGGGACGGAGATCAAGGCGCCGTGGTTCCTGTGGCTGACCCGCAGGTTGTAGCTGCCGGGTTGTGCGGACGGGATCGTCAGCGGGCCACCGTTCGCCGCGACGAGGCTGCCGTCCGCCAGCAGAAAACCGGCCACCGCCTGGCCGGGCAGGCAGGCTGCGGCGCTGCTGCCGGCAAGCAGTTCCACCTTGACCCAGTCCACCGCCGTCGCGGGGACCGAAGGCGCCACCGTGCCCAGACCATAAGGATCGGTCAGCGGAAACGACGGGTCGGCCCGCAGGTCCGTGCGCATCGGCAGGCCGTTGCCCGTCAATGCACCTTGCAGGTACATCCTGGCGTTGACGTTCACCGCGGCCGAAGCCCCCGCGCTGGTGAAGAGGGCGGCGAACGCCACCAGCAAAACGGCATGTTTCCTGGCTAGGTGGCTCAGGGTGGTGGTCGGCATTGTTGAGGATCTCCAAAAAGACATGGGGCTCTACACGCAGTGCATTTTACTGAATTAGAAACAATTTAATACATATAAACATGCCGCTACGGTACCGCCAGGCTTCGGGTTGCCGATGCGGCGGGACGCATGAACGGCAAGCTCCGCCACCCCCGGATGACGATCGGTTCCCCCTACTCCCGCAGGCAGCTGCCGGGTAAAGCAAAATACGGCCATGCCCCAACAGCCCGTGACCGATGCAAGCAGCCATGCTGGCGACCGGCAGCCGCGCGTGATTCCGATCGTCGACCAGCGCAGGGGCGCCTCAGTCCTGCGTTCGCTTGGCGCGGTCGGCACCCCGGCGGCCACAGGGCATCTGTCCGACCGGCTGGCCCGCCCGCTGCGCGACCTGCGCATCAGCGTCACCGACCGCTGCAACTTCCGCTGCAGCTACTGCATGCCCAAGGAAGTGTTCGGCAAGGACTATCCGTACCTGCCGCACAAGGCCTTGCTGAGCTTCGAGGAGATCACGCGGCTGGCGCGCCTCGCCGTGGCGCATGGCGTGCGCAAGATCCGGCTGACCGGCGGCGAGCCTTTGTTGCGCAAGAACATCGAGGTGCTGATCGAGCAGCTGGCCGCACTGCGGACGGTCGACGGCACGCCGCTGGACATCACGCTCACGACCAACGGCTCCCTGCTGGCGCGCAAGGCCCAGGCGCTGAAGGACGCTGGCCTGCGCCGCGTGACGGTCAGTCTCGACGGGCTGGACGACACAGTGTTCCGGCAGATGAACGATGTCGACTTTCCGGTGGCCGACGTGCTGGCCGGCATCGACGCTGCGCAGGCCGTGGGCCTGGGGCCGATCAAGGTCAACATGGTGGTCAAGCGTGGCACCAACGACCAGGAGATCCTGCCGATGGCGCGCCACTTCCGTGGCAGCGGCATCGTGCTGCGTTTCATCGAATACATGGATGTCGGCGCAACCAACGGCTGGCGCATGGACGAGGTGCTGCCCTCGGCCGAGGTCATCGCGCGGCTGCGGGCGGCGATGCCGCTGCTGCCGCTCGAAGCCTCCGCTCCCGGCGAAACCGCCCAGCGCTGGGGCTACGCCGATGCGGTGGGCAGCCACGACGCGCAAGCCGGCGAGATCGGCGTGATCAGCAGCGTGACCCAGGCCTTCTGCCATGATTGCAACCGTGCGCGGTTGTCGACCGAAGGCCAGCTCTATCTCTGCCTGTTCGCCAGCCGCGGCCACGATCTGCGCGCGCTGCTGCGCGGCGGCGCCACCGACGACGAGATCTCGGGCGCCATCGCCCATATCTGGCAGGGGCGCGACGACCGTTACTCCGAGCTGCGCGGATCCTCTGCGGCAGCACCGGCCGGTGCCCCGGGCGTAGGGCGGCGCATCGAGATGAGCTACATCGGCGGCTAACTTCAGGCAGGCGAATTCGTCCGGATGATCGCGCGCAGCCACATCACCGGCATCGTGCTCGCAGGCGGCCGCGGCACCCGCATGGGAGGCGTCGACAAGGGGCTGCAGGACTTTCGCGGCCAGCCGCTGGCCCTGCACGCCGCACGCCGATTGCAACCGCAGGTAGCCCAGGTGCTGCTCAACGCCAATCGCCATCTCGACGTCTATGCCGCGTTCGGCATGCCGGTCTGTGCTGACGGCGTGGCCGACCAGCCCGGGCCGCTGGCGGGTTTTCTTGCCGGCCTGGACCACTGCCAGACCGACTACCTGGCGACCGTGCCTTGCGACTCGCCCTTCTTTCCCGAGGATCTGGTGGAACGTCTGGCCGCGGCGCTGCAGCAGGAACAGGCCGAAGCCGCCGTCGCGATGGCGCGCGGCGACGATGGGCGCTGGGCCGTGCAACCGGTGTTCTGCCTGCTGCGCACCCGGCTGCGGGACGGCCTGGCCGGCTTCATCGGCGGCGGCGGCCGCAAGGTCGGACAGTGGCTGGGGCTCCATGCCACGGCGCGTGTGCCGTTCGACCGGCCGGCGGACGACCCGCAGGCCTTCGGCAACGCCAACACACAAGACGAGTTGCAGCGGCTCGCCCGCCCGTAACCCTTAAACCGGCGGCCCGGCCCGCGCGGCTACTTCTGCACCACGTAGTGCGCGTGCGCCGGCTCGGCCGCATGTGCCGTGTGTGCTGCCGCCTCGGCATCGGGCGCGTCCCTCGCCACCATGGTCTTGGCACCGGGCACCGAACGGCGTGCGAACAGCGAGTACATCACCGGCACGACGAACACCGTGAGCAAGGTGCCGAGCGACATGCCGCCGACGATGACCCAGCCGATCTGGATACGGCTCTCGGCCCCGGCGCCGGTCGACAGCGCCAGCGGGATCGCGCCCAGCACCATCGCACCGGTGGTCATCAGGATCGGGCGCAGCCGCTGCGCCGACGCCTTGATCAGCGCCTCGACCATCTCCATGCCCTGCTCGCGCAGCTGGTTGGTGAATTCGACGATCAGGATGCCGTGCTTGGTGATCAGGCCGACCAGCGTGATCAGCCCGATCTGCGAATACACGTTGAGCGAGCCGCCCGACCACTTGAGCGCCAGCAGCGCACCGATCATCGACAGCGGCACCGACAGCATGATCACGAACGGGTCGATGAAACTCTCGAACTGCGCCGCCAGCACCAGAAAGATGAAGAACAGCGCCAACACGAACACGATGGCCAGTGCCCCCTGCGAGTTCTTGAACTCGCGCGAGGTGCCGTTCAGGTCGGTGCTGTAGCCGGGCTTGAGCACCTTGGCTGCGGTGTCGTTCATGAACACCAGCGCCTGGCCCAGCGCATAGTCGGGCGACAGGTTGGCGGTGATGGTCACCGAGCGGCGCTGGCCGAAGTGGTTCAGCTCGCGCGGCGACACGCTCTCGCGCACCTTCACCAGGGCCGACAACGGGATCATCGCGTCGTTGCGCCCGCGCACGTAGATGCCGTCAATGTCCTCGGGCGTGGTGCGGCCGCTGGCGCGGGTCTGCACGATCACGTCGTACTGCTCGGCGTCGCGCTTGTAGCGCGTGACCTGGCGGCCGCCCAGCATGGTTTCGAGGGCCTTGGCAACCACGTCGACGCCGATGCCCAGGTCGGCCGCCTTCTCGCGGTCCACGTCGATGCGCAGTTCCGGCTTGTTCAGCCGCAGGTCGACGTCGGGCGAGACGATGCCGGGGTTCTTGGCGATCTCGTCGAGCATCTGCCGCACGACGAGGTTCAGGTTTTGGTAGGTGTCCGAGGTCTGGATCACGAAGTTCACCGGCCGGTCGCGGAAACCCTGGCCCAGCGACGGCGGCGTGATGGTAAACGCGGTGACGCCGGGCAGCGCGCTGAACCGCGGCTGCAGCTCGCGCGCGATCTCCAGCGTCGTGCGTTTGCGGTTGTCCCAGTCGACGGTGCGGTAGGTCACGTTGGACTGCGACACCGTCGGGTTGCCGACGTTGCCGAAGATGCGGTCGAACTCGGGGTACTTCTCGCCCATCACTTCGAGTGCGCGCGTGTAGCGGTCGGTGTAGTCGAGGGTCGAGCCGTCGGGCGCGTTCACGGTGGCGAGGATGGTGCCGCGGTCTTCCAGCGGCGACAGCTCCTGCTTCATCGTCGGGTAGACCAGCACGATCGCCACCGCGCTCGCCAGCATGATGCCGATGACGATCCAGCGCGCCTGCAGCACGAGGCCGGCCACGCGCGCGGCGCCACCGGTGCGCCCGCGCCCGACCCGGGTCGTGACGACCCAGCGCAGCAGCCGGCCGTAAGCGTCCGACAGGGCGATCAGCGCGCGCTCCATCGAACGGTCGAAGACGTTGGGCTTCGGGTTGTGCTTGAGCAGCAGCGAACACATCATCGGCGTCAGCGTCAGCGCGACGAAGCCCGACACCACCACCGCCCCGGCCAGCGCCAGCGCAAACTCGACGAACAGCCGGCCGGTGCGCCCCGGCGTGAAGGCCAGCGGCGCGTACACGGCCACCAGCGTCATCGTCATCGTGATCACCGCGAAGCCGATCTCGCGCGCCCCCTTGATCGCGGCCGAGAACGGGTCGAGCCCCTCCTCGATGTGCCGGAAGATGTTCTCCAGCATCACGATCGCATCGTCCACCACCAGGCCGATCGCCAGCACCAGCGCCAGCAGGGTCAGCGTGTTGATCGTGAAGCCGGCCAGCGCCATCAGCCCGAAGGTGCCGACCAGGCTGACCGGAATCGTCACGATCGGGATGATGGACGCGCGCAACGTGCGCAGGAACACGAAGATCACCAGCGCGACCAGCACCACCGCCTCGAAGATGGTGTGGTAGACGTTCTTCACCGAGCGGTCGATGAACACCGAGTTGTCGTTGGCCACGTCGATGCTGATGCCGGCGGGCAGATCCTGCTGCAGCTTGGGAATCATCTCGCGCACGCCGGCCGACAGCGTGAGCGGGTTGGCCGTCGCCTGCCGGATCACCCCGACCGAGATCGCGCGCCGGCCGTTCAGCCGCACGGCGCTGCGTTCGTCGGCCGCGCCCTCCTCCACGCGCGCCACGTCGCGGATCTTCACCGGGAAGCCGTTGACACTCTTCACCACGATCTCGGCGAACTGGCCGGGCCGCACCAGATCGGTCTGCGAGGTCACGCTGAACTCGCGCTGCTGCGACTCGATGCGCCCGGCGGGCAGTTCGAGGTTGCTGCGGCGGATCGCGTCCTCCACATCCTGCGTGGTCAGCCGGAAGCCGGCCAGCTTGTCGGGATCGAGCCAGACCCGCATCGCGTACTTGCGCTCGCCGTAGATGCGCACGTCGGCCACGCCGGTCACGGTCTGCAGGCGCGACTTGACGATGCGGTTCACCAGATCGTTGATCTGCAGCGGCGTCAGCGTGTCGCTGGTGAAGGCCAGCCAGATCACCGGAAACGCATCGGCCTCGACCTTGGCGATCACCGGCTCCTCGATCGCCTGCGGCAGGCGGTTGCGCACGCGCGAGGTGCGGTCCCGCACCTCGGCCGCGGCGGCGTCGGCGTCCTTCTCGAGCCGGAAACGCACCGAGATCTGGCTCTGCTCGGCGCGGCTGATCGAAGTGATCACGTCGACCGCGTCGATGCCGGCGATCGAGTCCTCCAGCGGCTTGGTCACCTGCGACTCGATCACCTCGGCCGATGCGCCGGCGTACTTGACGCTGACGGTCACCACCGGTTCGTCGATCTTCGGGTACTCGCGCACCGCGAGCCGGCTGAAGCTGACCGCGCCGATCAGCAGGATCAGCAGCGACAGCACGGTCGCAAACACGGGGCGGCGGATCGAGACTTCGGCCAGCTGCATCGTTGACTCTCCGTGAAGACTGTGGCGGCGTCAGGCCGGGGGTGAAGCCGAGGGTGCGGCCCGGCGCGGTGTGGACGGCGCCGATGCTGGTGGTGTCTGTTGGCCCGTTGCCATGCCGCCAGCGGCAGGGCTGGCGTCGGCAACCTCCTGCAGGCAAGGGTTCGGCCCTTCCGGCGCACGCGGGGCGGCCTTGGCCACGGTCGTGCCGGCACCGGCCCTGGCTGCAGCCGATGGCCCGGCCGCCGCGGGCGACGACGCTGCCGCCACGGCAGCAGAGGCAGCGGCACCCGATGCAGCGGCCCGGGGCGGCACCGCGGCGGGGGCACCACCGCGCGCCACATCAACCACACGTACCACCGTGCCGTCGCGCTGGATCCGCTGCTGGCCGGCGGTGACGACGACATCGCCCTCGCCCAGGCCTTCGACGATCTCCACCCGGCCCGGCCGGCGCAGGCCGACCTTGACCTCGACACGCCGCGTGGTCTTGCTGTCGGCATCGGGCCCGTCGACCACCTTGATGACGAACTGGCGCGCGCCCTGCGGCACGATGGCTTCTTCGGGGATCACCATCGCCCGCTCGCGTTCGCCGAACACCGTGGTGACGCGCGCGAACATGCCCGGGCGCAACTGCAGTTGGCGGTTGTCGATGCAGGCGCGGATGCTGACCGAGCGGCCGTTCGCATCGATCAGCGGGTCGATGGCCTGGATCAGCGCGGCGAACTTGGCGCCGGGCAAGGCGTCGAGGTCGACCACCGTCCGCTGGCCGCGGCGCAGCTTGGCCTGGAACCGCTCGGGCAGGCGGAAGTCGACGTAGACCGCTTCGAGGTCTTCGAGGTTGACGATGTCGGCGCCGTCTTTCAGGTAGTCGCCCGGGTGGACCAGCCGGATGCCGGTGACACCGTTGAACGGTGCCATGATCTTCAGCCGCGCCGCCGTGGCCTGGGCCAGCGCCAGCTTGGCCAACGCGACCTCGAGATTGGCGGCACTCTCGTCGACCGAGCGCTGGCTGATGAAATTCTGCGACACCAGGTCCTGGTTGCGCTTGTGGTTGGCCGTCGCAATCGACAGTTCGGCCTGGCTCTGCTTGACCTGGGCCAGCGGCAGCTGGTCGTCGAACTGCACCAGCAACTGGCCCTTGCGCACGCGGTCGCCGTCGCGGAAATTCAGCTGCGTGATGCGCCCGCTGACCTCCGGCCGCAGGATCACACTCTGCCGTGAGCGCAGGCTGCCCACCGCCTGCGTATCGTCGACCAGCTTGACGGTCTCGACCCGGGCCACCTCCACACTGGGCGGCCGGGCCTGGCCGGGCGTGCCAGCCCCTGCCGGTGCGGCGCTGGCCGGTGTTTCCGTCGGCGCGAGCTTGGGCTTGTTCTGGGTCCACCATGCCGCACCGGAAGCGGCGGCGATCCCGACCACGGCCACGATCGAATAAACAGCTTTGGATGCCATCGAGGGTAAGAATTTGTAATCAAAGCGGGCAGGCTGGAATGTAGCAGCACCTGTCCGTCCGGACCCTCAAAAACTACGCCAGGCACTCCCCTATTTGCGCACTCTCGTACCCCAATGTACGGACCGTCCGGGGCAACGCCCGGCCGTCGCCTCGGATGTCAGCCGACCCAGTTGCGGGCGTTGTGCCAGAGCTGCATCCAGGGGCTGCGCGCGCTGCGGTCGCCCGACGTCCAGCTCATCTGCACGTTGCGGAACACCCGCTCGGCGTGCGGCATCATCGCGGTGAACCGGCCGTCCGGCGTGGTCACCGCGGTCAGCCCGCCCGGGCTGCCGTTCGGATTAAACGGGTAGGCCTCGGTCGCCTGGCCGAAGTGGTCGGTGAACCGCATCGCCGCCACCGCCCGCGCCGCGTCGCCGCGCTGGCTGAAGTTGGCAAACCCCTCACCATGCGCCACCGCGATCGGCAGCCGGCTACCGGCCATGCCGGTGAAGAACAGGCTGGGCGAAGACAACACCTCGACCATCGACAGCCGGGCCTCGAAACGCTCGCTGCGGTTGGTGGTGAAGCGCGGCCAGGCGTCGGCGCCGGGGATGATGTCGGCCAGCTCGGCGAACATCTGGCAGCCATTGCACACGCCCAGGCCGAAGGTGTCCGGCCGCGCGAAGAACGCCTGGAACTGCTCGGCCAGCACCGGATGGAAGGTGATGGAGCGGGCCCAGCCGATGCCCGCGCCCAACGTGTCGCCGTAGCTGAAACCGCCGCAGGCCACCAGGCCCTTGAAGTCGGCCAGCGCCGTGCGGCCGGCCTGCAGGTCGGTCATGTGCACGTCGTAGGCATCGAAGCCGGCCTCGGTGAAGGCATAGGCCATCTCCACATGCGAGTTGACGCCCTGCTCGCGCAGGATCGCCAAGCGGGGGCGCGACAGCAGCAGCGCCGGGGCCACCGCCGTGGCCGGCTCGAAGCTCAGCGCCACGTGCAGGCCGGGGTCCCCGGCCACACCGCAGGCGGCGTGCTCGGCATCGGCGCCGGCGGGGTTGTCGCGCTGCCGGCAGATCTTCCAGCTGACGTTGTCCCAGACCTGGTGCAGGTCGTGCAGGCTGGCGCTGAACACCGCCTTGGTGTCGCGCCAGACCTGCACCTCGCCGACACCGGCCTGGATGGTCGAGACCGCCGGCCGCGTCTTGCCGACCACATGGCTGCAGGCGCCCAGGCCGTGGGCGCGCAGCACCGCCAGTACCTCGCTGCGCTCGGCCGTGCGCACCTGCAGCACCACGCCCAGTTCTTCGTTGAACAAGGCCTTGAGCGTGAGTTCGTCGCGCCGGGCGCTGACCTGGCCCACCCAGTTCTTGCTGTCGCCCACGTCCATGCGGCTGTCGGTGATGCCGTCGCCCTCGGTGACCAGCAGGTCGACGTTGAGCGCCACGCCCACGTGGCCTGCGAACGCCATTTCGCAGACGGTCGCGAACAGGCCGCCGTCGCTGCGGTCGTGGTAGGCCAGGATGCGGCCCTCCGCGCGCAACTGGTTGACGGCCGCGACCAGTTGCACCAGGTCTCGCGGCGCGTCCAGATCCGGGACGGCATCGCCGACCTGCCCGAGCGTCTGCGCCAGGATGCTGCCGCCCATGCGGTTGCGCCCGCGGCCCAGGTCGACCAGCACCAGGCTGGTATCGGCCTCGGTAGCGTCGAGCTGCGGCGTCAGCGTGGCACGCACGTCGGCGAGCGTTGCGAAGGCGGTGACGATCAGGCTCACCGGCGAGGTCACCTGGCGGCGCTCGCCGGCCGGGCCGCTGTCGGTCCACTGCGTGCGCATCGACAGCGAATCCTTGCCGACGGGAATCGAGATCCCCAGCGCCGGGCACAGCTCCATGCCCACCGCCTTCACGGTGGCGTACAGCGCCGCGTCCTCGCCCGGCTCGCCGCAGGCCGCCATCCAGTTGGCCGACAGCTTGACGCGGGGCAGCTCGATCGGCGCGGCCAGCAGGTTGGTGATGGCCTCGGCCACCGCCATGCGGCCCGAGGCCGGCGCGTCGATCGCGGCCAGCGGCGTGCGTTCTCCCATGCTCATGGCCTCGCCGGCAAAACCGGCGTAGTCGGCCAGCGTCACGGCGCAGTCGGCCACCGGCACCTGCCAGGGACCGACCATCTGGTCGCGGTGGCTCAAGCCGCCGACGGTACGGTCGCCGATGGTCACCAGGAAGCGCTTCGACGCCACGGTCGGGTGCGCCAGCACGTCGATGGCTGCCTTCTGCAACGGCACGCCGTCGAGGTCGACCGGCTTGAACTGCCGGGCCACCGTCTTCACGTCGCGGTGCATCTTGGGCGGCTTGCCCAATAACACGTTCATCGGCATGTCGACTGGAGATTCGGCTGCGCCGGCAACGATCAGTTGCCGACTTTCCGTCGCCACCCCCACCACCGAGAACGGGCAGCGTTCGCGTGCGCAGAAGGCACTGAACTGCGCCAGCGATTCCGGCGCGATCGCCAGCACGTAGCGCTCCTGGCTTTCGTTGCACCAGATCTCCTTGGGCGCCATGCCGCTTTCTTCCAGCGGCACGGCGCCGAGGTCGAAACGCGCGCCGCGGGCGGCGTCGTTGGTCAGCTCGGGGAACGCATTCGACAGGCCGCCCGCCCCGACGTCGTGGATCGCCAGGATCGGGTTGGCCGCACCCTGCTGCCAGCACTGGTTGATCACTTCCTGCGCGCGCCGCTGGATCTCGGGATTGCCGCGCTGCACCGAATCGAAATCGAGTTCGGCCGCATTGGCGCCAGTGGCCATCGAGCTGGCCGCGCTGCCGCCCATGCCGATACGCATGCCGGGGCCGCCGAGCTGGATCAACAAGGACCCGGCGGGAAAGTGGATCTTGCTGGTCTGGCCGGCGTCGATGCTGCCCAGCCCGCCGGCGATCATGATCGGCTTGTGGTAGCCGCGGCGTTGGCTGTCCACGTCCGATACCACGGTCTGTTCGTATTCGCGGAAGTAGCCCAGCAGGTTGGGCCGGCCGAACTCGTTGTTGAACGCCGCGCCGCCGAGCGGCCCTTCGGTCATGATCTGCAGCGGGCTGGCGATGTGCGCGGGCTTGCCATAGGCGGCCTCGCCCTCGGCCGGCCAGAGTTTCGACACGCTGAAGCCGGTCAGGCCGGCCTTGGGCCGGGAGCCGCGGCCGGTTGCGCCCTCGTCGCGGATCTCGCCGCCGGCGCCGGTCGACGCCCCGGGGAACGGCGAGATCGCCGTCGGGTGGTTGTGCGTCTCGACCTTCATCAGCACGTGCTGGGTCGCGGTCTGCGGCCCATACTTGCGGGCCTGTGCGCCGGCTGCTTCACCAGCGGCGACGAAGCGTTCGACCTCGACGCCCTCCATCACCGAGGCGTTGTCCGAGTAGGCGATGACGGTGTGCTGCGGCGCCAGCCGGTGCGTGTTGCGGATCATGCCGAACAGGCTGTGCTCCTGGGGCGCACCGTCGACGGTGAACTGGGCGTTGAATATCTTGTGCCGGCAGTGTTCGCTGTTGGCCTGGGCGAACATCATCAGTTCCACGTCGGTCGGGTTGCGGCCGAGCCGGGTGAACGCGTCGAGCAGGTAGTCGATCTCGTCGACCGCCAGCGCGAGGCCGAAGCTGCGGTTGGCCGATTCCAGCGCGCCGCGGCCGCCGCCGAGCACGTCGACGCGGGCCATCGGTGCGGCCTCGAGCGCGGTGAACAGCTGGGCCGCGGCACCGCGGTCGAACAGCAGGGTTTCGGTCATGCGGTCGTGCAGCAGGTCGCCGACCGCGGCACGCTGGGTGTCGCTCAGCGTCGGTTTGCCGAGCAGGCCGGATTTCAGCGTCAAGCGGTATTCGGTGATGCGCTCGATGCGGCGCACGGCCAGGCCGCAGTTGTGGCCGATGTCGGTGGCCTTCGAGGCCCAGGGCGACACCGTGCCCAGGCGCGGGGTGACGACCAGCAGCGGGCCTTCCGCCGGGCCGTTGTACGGGTCGCCGTAGCGCAGCAGCGCGGCGAGCCTGGTGGCCGCAGCGGCATCGAGCGGCGCGTCGGTGGCGACCAGATGCACATGCCGGGCCGCGAGGCCGCTGATCTTTTCGTGGACCGCCTGCAGGCGCGGGAGAAGTTGCTGAACGCGGAAATCGCTCAAGGCGTTGCCGCCTTCGAGCTGTGTCAGGTGCAAGGTCACTTTGGCGGCCTGTGGTGGGTCGTGGCGCTGGGCGCCCGGGCCGGCCGCTGTGCCGGGCCGGCGGGCGCCGCAGGGTCGTTTGCGGCAAAGCGGGGATTTTAGCCGGGCTGCCCGCCCGCCAGAGGCCGGTGGGATAATTGCGGCCATGAGCATTACGTACAAAGACGCCGCAGGAATCCAGGGCATGCGTGTCGCCGGGCGGCTGGCGTCCGAGGTCCTCGACCACCTCACGCCGCACGTCGTCCCCGGCGCCACGACGAACACGCTGGACAAGCTGGCCCACGACTTCATCACCCAGGTGCAGAGCGCCATTCCGGCACCTCTCAACTACCAGCCACCGGGTTACACGGCCTACCCCAAGTCGATCTGCACGTCGATCAACCACCAGGTCTGCCACGGCATCCCGAACGACAAGCCGCTGAAGAAGGGCGACATCGTCAACATCGACGTGACCGTGATCAAGGACGGCTGGCACGGCGACACCAGCCGCATGTTCATCGTCGGCGACGGCTCGATCGCCGCCAAGCGCCTGTGCGCGATGACCTACGACGCGATGTGGCACGGCATCGCGATGGTGAAACCGGGCGCGCGGCTCGGCGACATCGGCGCGACGATCCAGAAGTTTGCCGAGGGCAACGGCTTCTCGGTGGTGCGCGAGTTCTGCGGCCACGGCATCGGCCGCATCTTCCATGAAGAGCCCCAGGTGCTGCACTACGGCCGCCCCGGCACGCTCGAGGAGCTGAAGCCCGGCATGACCTTCACGATCGAGCCGATGATCAACGCCGGCCGACGCGAGATCAAGGACGGCCCCGAGAAAGACGGCTGGACCATCGTGACCAAGGACCATTCCCTGTCCGCCCAATGGGAACACACCGTGCTGGTCACCGAGACCGGCTACGAGGTGCTGACCCTGTCCGCCGGCAGCCCGCCGACACCGGCGTTCGTGCCCCGCCAGACCCCGGCTCCCGCTTCGGTCGACGCTTGAGCAGCCTGCCCGACGCAACCGTTTCCGCCGACCCGGCGCTGCCCGACGTGCAGGCGCTGCGGGCGCAGTACCTGCAGCAGAAGGCGCTGGTGCTGCAGAGCGTGCGCGATTCGGGCTCCAGCACACGCGGCATCCATTCCACGCTGCAGCATCTGGCGCGGCTGGCCGACCAGGTGCTGCGCAGCCTGTGGGCGCGGGCCGGCTTCACGCCGTCGTTCGCGCTGATTGCGGTGGGCGGCTTCGGCCGCGGCGAGCTGTTTCCGCATTCCGATGTCGACGTGCTGCTGATGCTGCCCGACGGCGAATCGCCCGAGACCGATGCGGCGCTGAAGACCCGCATCGAGGAATTCATCGGCAACTGCTGGGACGCGGGCCTGGAGATCGGCTCTTCGGTGCGCAACATCTCCGAGTGCCTGGCCGAGGCCGAAAAAGACGTGACGGTGCAGACCTCGCTGCTCGAATCGCGCCTGATCGCTGGCAGCAACACCTTGTTCACGCTGTTTGGCAACCAGTTCCAGCGGGCGATGGACCCGCGCGCGTTCCTGGTCGCCAAGACGCTGGAGATGCGGCAGCGCCACAACAAGTTCGAGAACACGCCCTACTCGCTCGAACCCAACTGCAAGGAATCGCCCGGCGGCCTGCGCGACCTGCAGTTCATCCTGTGGGTGGCCAAGGCGGCCAACCTCGGCAAGAGCTGGGACGAACTGGCCCGCACCGGCCTGGCGACCCCGTTCGAGGTGCAGCAGATCAAGCACAACGAGGCCTTGCTGAGCCTGATCCGCGCACGGCTGCACCTGATCGCGCAGCGGCGCGAAGACCGGCTGGTGTTCGACCTGCAGACGGCGGTGGCCGAGTCGTTCGGCTACCGCTCCGAGTCGCCCGACGGCACCGGCCTGCCGGTGCGCGCGAGCGAGGCGCTGATGCGCCGCTACTACTGGGCGGCCAAGGCCGTGGCCCAGCTCAACCAGATCCTGATGCTCAACATCGAGGAGCGGCTGAACCCGTCGACCCATGCGCTGCGGCCGATCAACGAGCGTTTCAGCGAGAAGGCCGGCATGATCGAGGTCGCCAGCGACGACCTCTACCACCGCCAGCCGCACGCGATCCTCGAGACTTTCCTGCTGTACGAGAGCACGGTCGGCATCCGCGGGCTGTCGGCCCGCACGCTGCGGGCGCTGTACAACGCGCGCAGCCTGATGACGGCGCGCTTTCGCAACGACCCGGTCAACCGCGAGACCTTCCGCCGCATCCTGCAGCAGCCCGCCGGCATCACGCACGCGATGCGGCTGATGAACCAGACCTCGGTGCTGGGCCGCTACCTGTGGGTGTTCCGCAAGATCGTCGGGCAGATGCAGCACGACCTGTTCCACGTGTACACGGTGGACCAGCACATCCTGATGGTGCTGCGCAACGTGCGGCGCTTCTTCATGGCCGAGCATGCGCACGAATACCCGTTCTGCTCCCAGCTGGCCGCCGGCTGGGACAAGCCCTGGATCCTCTACACCGCCGCGCTGTTCCACGACATCGCCAAGGGGCGCGGCGGCGACCATTCGGAGCTGGGCGCGCGCGACGTGCGACGCTTCTGCCTGCAGCACGGCATCGACCGCCAGGACAGCAAGCTGATCGAGTTCCTGGTCACCGAACACCTGAGCCTCTCGCGCATCGCGCAGAAGGCCGACCTGAGCGACCCGGACGTGATCGGCGCGTTCGCCAAACGTGTCGGGAACGAGCGTTACCTGACCGCGCTGTACCTGCTGACGGTGGCCGACATCCGCGGCACCTCGCCCAAGGTGTGGAACGCCTGGAAAGGCAAGCTGCTCGAAGACCTGTACCGCTACACGCTGCGCGTGCTGGGCGGACGCGCGCCCGACCCCGACGCCGAGATCGAGGCCCGCAAGCGAGAGGCTTTGGTGATGCTCGCGCTGCACGCCGAGCCCTTCGAATCGCACAAGGCGCTGTGGGACACGCTCGACGTGGGTTACTTCATGCGCCACGACGCGGCCGACATCGCCTGGCACGCACGCCAACTGGCGCGGCACGTGCCCAAACCCGCCACCGGCGACACCCCCCCGGCCGACCCGCCCAAGGCCATCGTGCGAGCACGGCTGTCGCCGGTGGGTGAAGGCCTGCAGGTAATGGTCTACACGCCCGACCGCTCGGATCTGTTCGCCCGCATCTGCGGCTACTTCGACCAGGCCGGCTTCAGCATCGTCGACGCCAAGGTGCACACGGCCCGCAACGGCTATGCGCTCGACACCTTCCAGGTCGTCACCTCGATGCTGCCCGACCACTACCGCGAACTGACGACGATGGTCGAGACCAACCTGCTGCAGGCGCTCGATGCCACCGGCCCGCTGCCGCCGCCCAGTCGCGGCCGGGTGTCGCGCCGGGTCAAGAGTTTTCCAATCGCGCCCCGGGTCGACCTGCATCCGGACGACAAGGCCCAGCGCTGGCTGCTCAGCATCTCGTGCAGCGACCGCGCCGGTCTGCTGTACCTGGTGGCGCGCGTGCTGGCCCGCCACGAGATCAGCCTGCAGCTCGCGAAGATCACGACGCTGGGCGAACGCGTCGAAGATACCTTCCTCGTGCACGGCCCGCAGCTGCAGCAGAACCGCATGCAGATCCAGATCGAGACGGAGCTGCTGGAAGCCTTGTCGGCCTGAAGGCCCGCAAGACCCCGGTTCAGTCGTCCTCGGTGGCGGCCACGCCGGGAAACAGCACCTCGGTGAAACCGAACTGCGTGAAGTCGCGCACCCGCATCGGGTAGAGCTTGCCGATCAGGTGGTCGCACTCGTGCTGCACCACCCGCGCATGGAAGCCGTCGACCGTGCGGTCGATCGGGTCGCCATACGGATCGAAGCCCGTGTAGCGGATCTTCGAGAAACGCGGCACCAGGCCGCGCAGGCCGGGCACCGACAGGCAACCCTCCCAGTCGGACTCTTCCGCATCACCGATCGGCGTGATGACCGGGTTCAGCAAGACCGTGATCGGCACGGTCGGCCGGTCGGGGTAACGCGGGTTGATGTCGTTGCTGCCGAAGATCACGAGCTGCAGGTCGACCCCGATCTGCGGCGCCGCCAGGCCGGCACCATTGACCGAGCGCATCGTGTCCCATAGGTCGGAGATCAGCAGATGCAGTGCGTCGGTGTCGAAAGCGGTCACGGGCTGGGCGATGCGCAGCAGGCGCGGGTCGCCCATCTTGAGGATGTCGCGGACGGTCATGGGTGGGGTTCGTTGTGGATGCCCTGGAGTTGCACCAGCAACTGGGGCACCTCGTCGGTGACCAGGCTGTCAGACATGGATCGCATCGCGTTCGATGTAGGGCCGCAGTTCCGGCCTCAACGCCTTTTCGGTCACCAGGTCCACCGGGCAACCCAGCAGATCTTCGAGATAGAACTGCAGACCGAAGTAACGCGCAGCGGTCGCGGGGCCGTCGAAGGTGACCAGCAGGTCGACGTCGCTGTCATCCTTCGCCACGCCTCTCGCGGTGGACCCGAACAATGCCAGGTCGCGCACGTCGAAGCGCATAGCCCATGTGGGCTTGTGGCTCACGAGCAGGTTCATGACGCGCTGGGTTTCCATGGCGGGATTATTGCGCGGCGCGGTGCTCAGCCGTGCAGGATGGCCTTCAGCCCCTCTTCGTCCAGCACCGCCACCCCTAGCTCCTGCGCCTTGGTCAGCTTGCTGCCCGCCTCGGCCCCGGCGACCACGTAGTCGGTCTTCTTGCTGACCGAACCGGCCACCTTGGCGCCGGCGGCTTCGAGCAGTTCCTTGGCTTCGTCGCGGCTCAGCGTGGGCAGCGTGCCGGTGATGACGAAGGTCTTGCCGGCGAGGGGCTTGGGCGGCTGGGCCGTGGGTTCGTGTTCGGCCCAGTGCACGCCGCAGGCGCGCAGCTGCTCGACCACCTCGCGGTTGTGCGGCTGCTCGAAGAAGGTACGGATCGCCTGCGCGACGATGGGGCCGACGTCGGCCACTTCCAGCAGTTGCTCGACGCTCGCGTCCATGATGGCGTCGAGCTTGCCGAAGTGGCGAGCCAGTTCCTTGGCGGTGGCTTCGCCGACGTGGCGGATGCCCAGGCCGAACAGGAAGCGCGGCAGCGTCGTGCCCTTCGACTTTTCCAGCGCCTGCACGATGTTCTGCGCCGACTTGTCGGCCATGCGGTCGAGCGCGGCCAGCGAGGTCAGGCCCAGGCGGTACAGGTCGGGCAGCGTCTTGACGACACCGCCGTCGACCAGTTGCTCGACCAGCTTGTCGCCCAGGCCTTCGATCTCCACCGCGCGCCGCTGCGCATAGTGCAGGATCGCCTCCTTGCGCTGCGCGCCGCAGAACAGCCCGCCGCTGCAGCGGTGGTTGACCTCGCCCGGTTCGCGCACCACGGCGCTGCCGCAGATCGGGCACTGGCGGGGCATGCGGAAGTTGGGCACGTAGTGCGCGCGCGGCTTCTCGACCACGCCCACCACTTCGGGAATCACGTCGCCGGCGCGCCGCACGATCACCGTGTCGCCCAGCCGCAGCTTCTTGCGCCGCAGCTCGAACAGGTTGTGCAGCGTGGCGTTGGTCACCGTCACGCCGCCGACGAAGATCGGCGCCAGGCGCGCCACCGGCGTCAGCTTGCCGGTGCGGCCGACCTGGATGTCGATGCCCTGCACCACCGTCATCTGCTCCTGCGCCGGGTACTTGTGGGCCACCGCCCAGCGCGGCTCGCGCGAGACGAAACCCAGGCGGCGCTGCAAGTCCAGGCTGTTGACCTTGTAGACCACACCGTCGATGTCGAACGGCAGCGTGTCGCGCGCGGCGCCGACTTTCTGGTGGAAGGCGACCAGCGCATCGGCGCCCTGCGCCAGCGCGTCTTCCTTCGCGACCGGGAAACCCCAGGCCTCCAGCGCGTGCAGCAGATCGAGATGGGTCTCGAAACCCGGGCCGCCCTGCTCCACCGGCGTGACCTCGCCCAGCCCGTAACCGAAGAAGCTCAGCGGGCGCTTCGCCGCGATGGCCGGATCGAGCTGCCGCACGGCGCCGGCCGCCGCGTTGCGCGGGTTCACGAAGGTCTTGTCGCCGGCCTCGCGCTGGCGTTCGTTCAGCGCATCGAAGGCGGCGCGCCGCATGTAGACCTCGCCGCGCACTTCCAGCACCGGCGGGATGCCGCGCTGCCCATCGCGCAGGCGCAGCGGGATCTGCCGGATGGTGCGGATGTTCTGCGTCACGTCTTCGCCGATCTCGCCATCACCGCGGGTGGCCGCCTGCACGAGCACGCCATCGACGTAGCGCAGGTTCATCGCCAGCCCGTCGAACTTGAGTTCGGCCACATAGTCGACCGGCGGGTCGGCCTCGGTCAGGCCGAGCTCGCGCCGTACGCGGGCGTCGAAGTTGCGCGCGCCCGAGGCTTCGGTGTCGGTCTCGGTGCGGATGCTGAGCATCGGCACCGCATGGCGCACCGGCGCGAACTGCGGCAGCGGCTGCCCGCCGACGCGCAGCGTGGGCGAGTCGGCGGTGCGCAACGCGGGTTCGGCCTCTTCCAGCGCCTGCAGTTCGCGGAACACGCGGTCGTACTCGGCATCCGGCACTTCCGGATCGTCCAGCACGTAGTAGCGGTGGCCATAACGCTCCAGCAGCGCACGCAACGCTGCGGCCTGCTGGGCGGGGTCGGTCTGTTTCATCGGCTCTGCTTGCTCGGTGGGCACGACACGAACGTCGGGACGCGCCGCGATGGGGGCCTAGCTGAACAGCCGCCGCGCCAGCGCCGAGCCGGCCGACAGGTCGCGTGCATCCAGCGTGTCGTAGAGCTGCTCGAGCTCGGAGCCGATCACGTCCATCGCCTCGCGTGCCAGCGGCCGGGCCTCGTCGTCGGTGATCACGCCGTCCATCGCCTGGGCCAGCGCCATCGCGGCCTCGCGCAGGCGCACGAAGGGCTGCTCGGCGCGCTCGACCTGCGACACGTCGAGCGTCAGCGTCACGTCGCGGATCGCCGACTGGTCCGGGTCCTCGGCCAGCGCGGCCTGCGAATCGAAGGCCAGGCCCAGGATCGGCGGCATGCCGTTGGTGGCCGAGGCCAGCACCATGCGGCCGGGGATCAGCCCGGGCACGAAGCCCAGCCGCGCCGCGTTCTGCTGCACGTAGCCGGGGCTCCACGCGGCGTGCAGCGCGCGCAGCGTGAAGCTCAGCTGCGCATCGTGCGCGCTGGCGAACTGGTCGAGTTCGCGGCCGCGGGCGACTTCCTCGCGCATCTCGGGGAACTCGGGCGCGCCGTTGATCGCATCGGCGAAGGTCTGCGTCTTCATCACGAACTCGGAGAACTCGATCTCGTTCAGCGCGCCCGTGCGGTTGGCCAGCTGCACGCCGGCCTGCAGTGCGTCGTAGCGCTGGCCGGGTGTGGCGCGCTCCCATTGCTGGGCCGCGACGTTGCGCCCTTCGATGGCGAACGGCTTGCTGCCGACGCGCCGGGTCGTGGGCATCGCCGCCAGCACCGCATCACCCGAGACCGGTGCGTCGAGCGCGATCGGGGCGATCACGTCGATCAGCGGATCCAGGCCGGTACGGCGCTCGGGCGACGGCAGCGGGATCGCGCCCGCATCGGCGTCGAAGCCGGGTTCACGCCGCTCCGCGTCCGCGCCGGCCTCGGCCACCACGGCTTCGACCGGTTCCGGGGCCGCACGTTTGGGGGCGTTCTTGCGGGACGACCAGGTGCTGTGGGCGACCACGCCCGCCAACACCAGGCCACCGGCGACGGCCAGGCCGATCTGCAGCGTGCTGCTCACTGTGGAACCTCCGTGCTGCGCACTGCGGTGCGAGCTTGCTTGGGGCGGCTCTGCGCTGTGCTCATCATCTCAAGCCGACTCGGCCATGGACAGCGCCGACTCCATGTCGACCGCCACGATGCGCGAGACGCCCTGCTCCTGCATCGTGACGCCGATCAGCTGTTGCGCCATCTCCATGGCGATCTTGTTGTGGCTGATGAAGAGGAATTGGGTTTCTTTGCTCATGCTGCTCACTAGTTTGGCATAGCGTTCGGTGTTGGCATCGTCCAGCGGCGCGTCGACCTCGTCCAGCAGGCAGAACGGTGCCGGGTTCAGCTGGAAGATCGCGAACACCAGCGCGATCGCGGTCAGGGCCTTCTCGCCGCCCGACAGCAGATGGATGGTCTGGTTCTTCTTGCCCGGCGGCTGCGCGATCACCTGCACGCCCGAGTCGAGGATCTCGTCACCGGTGATCACCAGCCGCGCATTGCCGCCGCCGAACAGCTCGGGGAACATACGGCCGAAGTGTTCGTTGACGGTGTTGAAGGTGCCCGACAGCAGCTCGCGCGTCTCCCCGTCGATCTTGCGGATCGCGTCTTCCAGCGTGGTCATCGCCTCGGTCAGGTCGGCCGTCTGTGCATCGAGGAACTGCTTGCGTTCGCGCGCCGCGCTCAGCTCGTCGAGCGCGGCCAGGTTCACCGCGCCCAGCGCGGCGATCTCGCGGTGCAGGCGGTCGATCTCCGACTGCAGGCCCGACAGCTTGACGCCGCCTTCGCGGATCGACTCGGCCAGCACCGCCAGGTCGACCTCGGCATCGGTCAGCAGCTGGCTGTATTGCTCGAGCCCGAGCCGCGCCGCCTGCTCCTTCAGCTGGAACTCGGTGATGCGCTGGCGCAGCGGGTCAAGTTCGCGTTCGAACTTCAGCCGCCGCTCGTCGGCCGCACGCAGGCGCGTGGTCAGGTCGTCGTACTCGCTGCGGCGGGCGCCGAGCGCGGATTCGCGTTCGAGCTTCAGCGACAACGCGTTCTGCAGGCCGGCCTGCGCCGCCGCATCCGACAGGCGCGACAGTTCTTCGCGGGCGCGCGTGTCCTCGTCCTGCAGCGACTGCGCCTGTTGCGCCGCGACCTCGATCGCGCGCGACAGCTCGGCACGCCGCGCGCCCAGGCTGCGCTGCGCGAACACGGCCTCCTGGGCCTGGCGCTCCAGGCTGCGCTGCTGCTCGCGGCTTTCGGACAGCTTGCGCTGCAGCTCGATCACCCGCTCGTCGAGCTGAGCGTGGCGCTCCTGGCTGTCGGCCAGCTGCATGTCGAGTTCTTCGAAACGGGCCTCGGCCGTGACCCGGCGCTCCTGCAGCTCATCGAGCTGCGCGTCGACTTCGGCCAGATCGCCGGCCAGCTGCTGGCTGCGCGCCCGCGTCTGCTCGGCCAGCTGCGACAGGCGCAGCGTCTCGACCTGCAGTTCGTGCGCACGGCCCTGTGTTTCGCTGGCATCGCGCCGCGCCGCCACCAGGCGTTGCGAGGCATCGGCATAGGCGGCCTCGGCACGCACCAGGGCCGAGCGGGCCTCTTCGGCGATCAGCACCTGCGCCCGCAGCTGTTTGTCGAGGTTCTCGATCTCCTGGGCTCGCGCCAGCAGGCCGGATTGCTCGGAATCCTGCGCGTAGAAACTGACGCTGTGCGCGCTGACCGCGTGGCCGCTGGCCACGTAGATCACCTCGCCGGGCTGCAGCTGGGCGCGTTGCTCCAGCGCCTGCTCGAAGCTGGCCGCGGTGTAGCAGCCCTGCAGCCAGTCGTTGAGCAAGGCGCGCTGGGCGGCATCGCCCAGGCGCAGCAGATCCGACAGCCGTGGCAGCGTGGCCGGGCGCTCCGGCGCGCCGGCCTGCGGCGGGCTGTAGAAGGCGAGTTTGGCCGGCGGACCGTCGGCGCCCTGGGCGCCCAGGAAGCCACGCACCATCTCGAGCCGCGAGACCTCCAGCGCCCCCAGGCGCTCGCGCAGCGCGGCTTCGAGCGCGTTCTCCCAGCCTTGCTCGATGTGGATGCGGCTCCACAGGCCCTGCAGGCCATCGAGGCCGTGCTTCGCCAGCCACGGGGTCAGCTTGCCATCGGTGCGCACCTTCTCCTGCAGTGCCTTCAGCGCTTCGGCCCGTGCCGACAGATCGGCCTGGCGCGCCGACTCGGTGTTGACCGCCTGCTGCCGCGCACGCCGGTCTTCGTCGAGCTGGGGCACGCTGTCCTGCAACTCGTGCAGCCGGGCTTCGGCGACGCCGGCCTCTTCCTGCGCCAGCGCCAGCTGCTGCTGCAGCTGCACCAGCCGGGCTTCGTCGGGCGCCGCCAGCGCGCGCTGGTCGGTGACCAGGCGTTCGCGCCGCTGGCCGAACTGCCGGGATTGTTCTTCGATGCTGCGCTGCTCGGCGGCCAGCACCTGGATCTGCTGCTGCACCTGGCCGACGCTCGTGCGCTGCTCGTTGGCCTTGGCCTGGGCCTGGCCGAGCGCGTCTTCGATGTCGGGCAACTGCATCGACTGCTCCTCGACCTGTGCGGCCAGCAGCTCGGCGGTCTCCTCGGCCTGCGCACCCTGCGACTCCAGCGTCTCGATCTCGGCCTGGGCATCGTCCTTGCGCGTGGCCCATTGCGCCACCTGCTCCTTCAGCGCGGCCAGGCGCTGCTCGACGCGCTGGCGCCCTTCGACGACGAAGCGGATCTCGCTTTCCAGCCGGCCCACCTCGGCGCTGGCCTCGTACAGTTTGCCCTGCGCCTGGTTCACGTGGTCGCCCGCGGCGTAGTGCGCCTGGCGGATGGTCTCGAGTTCGGATTCGACGTGGCGCAGGTCGGCCACGCGCGATTCGAGATCGTTCACCGCGGCCAGCCCGTCGGCCTGCACCCGGGCCTGGTCGGCCTCGCTGTCGGCCCGCTTCAGGAACCACAGCTGGTGCTGCTTCAGCGTGGCGCTGGCGTGCAGCGCGTTGTAGCGTTGCGCGACTTCCGCCTGCTTCTCGAGCTTGTCGAGGTTGCTGTTGAGCTCGCGCAGGATGTCTTCGACGCGGGTCAGGTTCTCGCGCGTGTCCGACAGCCGGTTCTCGGTCTCGCGGCGGCGCTCCTTGTACTTGGACACGCCGGCGGCTTCTTCGAGGAACAGCCGCAGCTCCTCGGGCTTGGATTCGATGATCCGGCTGATCGTGCCCTGCCCGATGATCGCGTAGGCACGCGGGCCGAGGCCGGTGCCCAGGAACACGTCCTGCACGTCGCGCCGGCGCACCGGCTGGTTGTTGATGTAGTAGCTGCTGGTGCCGTCGCGCGTCAGCACGCGCTTGACCGCGATCTCGGGGAACGGCGCCCACTGGCCGCCGGCGCGGTGGTCGCCGTTGTCGAACACCAGCTCCACGCTGGCGCGGCTGGCCGGCTTGCGCGAGGTCGTGCCGTTGAAGATCACGTCCTGCATCGATTCGCCGCGCAGCTCGGACGCCTTGCTCTCGCCCAGCACCCAGCGCACCGCATCCATGATGTTGGACTTGCCGCAACCGTTCGGCCCCACCACACCCACCAGTTGCCCCGGCAGCATGAAATTGGTGGGTTCGACGAAGGATTTGAAGCCGGACAGCTTGATCGAGTTGAGACGCACCGAAGGCCTTGTTCTGTGGTGTGGACCGCTCTCCCGGCGTGGCCACTAACCTATTGATCTGTAACGCGTTTCTTACATCCCCGGCATCTGCCCGGCACTGCGAAGCGGCGGATTTTAACCTTGCCTTCCACGGCCGCCAGCCGAGGCGCCGCCTGCGGTTCACGCGACGCTACGCCCCTGCAACAAGGCCTCCTGAGTCTCCGCCGTTCTGCGCAGAAAACCCCACACCGCCTGCATGCGCGCCAGCGTCTTGATCTCGGCCGGCATCGACATCCAGAACGTGCGGACGAAGCGCGCTTCGCCGGGCAGCACCTGGACCAGGCGCGGGTCGGTGTCGGCCATGAAGGCAGGCAGCACGGCCAGCCCGTTGCCGGCCGCTGTCGCGACGTGCTGCGCCAGGATGCTGGTACTGCGCAGCGCGAAGCGTTCGGGACGGCACAGCTCGTGCAGCGTGCGCAGTTCCTTGGTGAACAGCAGGTCGTCGACGTAGCCGATGAAGGTGTGCGGCTGCAGGTCGTCGCGCGAGGCGATCGGCGGATGTGCCGCCAGGTACGCCGGCGACCCGTAGAGGCGCAGCACGTAGTCGCACAGGCGCACGGCGATCACGCTGCCGCGCGCGGGCCGCTCCAGCGAGACGACGATGTCGGCCTCGCGCCGGCTCAGGTTGACGGTCTTGGGCACCGCCAGCAGGTCGATCACCAGTTGCGGGTGGTCCTGCGCAAAACCGGCCAGTGCCGACGCCAGCACCACGGTGCCGAAGCCTTCGGTGCTGCCGATGCGCACGGTGCCCGACAGCGCACCGCCGCGCTGCGGCGCCGCCGGCTCGATCGCCAGGCAGGCGCTTTCCATGATCTCGGCCTGCGGCAGCAGCCGACGGCCCGCCTCGCTGACCGCGTATTCACCGCCGGAACGCGTGAACAACGGCGTACCGACGGCCTGCTCGAGCGTGCGGATCCGCCTGGCGACCGTGGTGTGTTCCACACCGAGTCGGCGCGCCGCCGCACTCAACGTGCGGGTGCGTGCCAGTTCGAGGAAGTAGCGCAGGTGGTCCCAGTCCATCAACGCGAGTATTGTGCAAATTTGCAAACTGACGGAGACTTTTTTGCGCTTGTATTCGTATATTTGCACATGTAGCATGCGGGGTCCTGCCCTTGCCCTGGGCACCCATCCAAGCGCATGCACTGCGCCGAACCCTTCTGGAGACACAAGCCATGTCCGCCGTTCCCGCTTCCGTTCCCGCGCCCGCCATTCCCCACGTCAAGCTGCTGATCGACGGCAAGTTCGTCGAGTCGCGCAGCCAGCAGTGGCGCGACATCGTCAACCCCGCCACGCAGGAGGTGCTGGCGCGTGTGCCGTTCGCCACACCCGACGAAGTGGCGGCCGCCGTGGCCTCGTGCAAGACTGCATTCAAGACCTGGCGCAAGACCGCCATCGGCGCGCGCGCCCGCATCTTCCTGAAGTACCAGCAGTTGATCCGCGAGAACATGGCCGAGCTGGCCGCGATCCTGACCGCCGAGCAGGGCAAGACCCTGCCCGACGCCGAAGGCGACGTGTTCCGCGGCCTTGAGGTGGTCGAGCACGCGGCGGCCATCGGCAACCTGCAGCTGGGCGAGCTGGCCAACAACGTGGCCGGCGGCGTCGACACCTTCACGCTGCTGCAGCCGCTGGGCGTGTGCGCCGGCATCACGCCGTTCAACTTTCCCGCGATGATCCCGCTGTGGATGTTCCCGATGGCCATCGCCACCGGCAACACCTTCCTGCTGAAGCCTTCGGAGCAGGATCCGATGGTGACGATGCGCCTGGTCGAGCTGGCGCTGGAGGCCGGCATTCCGCCCGGCGTGCTGAACGTGGTGCACGGCGGCGAGGACGTGGTCAACGCGCTGTGCGACCACCCCGACATCAAGGCGATCTCGTTCGTCGGCTCGACCAAGGTCGGCACCCACGTCTACAACCGCGCCACGCTGGCCGGCAAGCGCGCCCAGTGCATGATGGGGGCGAAGAACCACGCGATCGTGATGCCCGACGCCAACAAGGAGCAGACGCTCAACGCCTTGGCCGGCGCCAGCTTCGGCGCCGCGGGCCAGCGCTGCATGGCGGTGTCGGTGGCGGTGCTGGTGGGCGAGGCGCAGAAGTGGATTCCTGATCTGGTCGCCAAGGCGAAGACGCTGAAGGTCGGCGCCGGCATCGACAATGGCGTGGACGTGGGCCCGCTGGTCTCGTGCGCCGCCTACGACCGCGTGAACGGCCTGATCGAACGCGGCGTGGCCGATGGCGCCACGCTCGACCTGGACGGCCGCAAGCCGACCGTGCCCGGTTACGAGCGAGGCAACTTCGTCGGCCCGACGATCTTCTCGGGCGTGAAGCCCGGCATGGCGATCTACGACCAGGAGATCTTCGGCCCGGTGATGTGCCTGGCCGCGGCCGACACCATCGACGAGGCGATCGAGCTGATCAACGCCAACCCGAACGGCAACGGCACGGCCATCTTCACGCAGTCGGGCGCCGCGGCCCGCCGGTTCCAGGAAGACATCGACGTCGGCCAGGTCGGCATCAACGTGCCGATCCCGGTGCCGGTGCCGCTGTTCTCGTTCTCGGGTTCGCGCGGCTCGAAGCTGGGCGACCTGGGGCCGTACGGCAAGCAGGTGATCATGTTCTACACGCAGACCAAGACGGTGACGCAGCGCTGGTTCGACGACAGCACCGTGTCCCAAGGCGTCAACACCACGATCAGCCTGAAGTAAGCTCGCTCGGATGGACTTCGAGCTTTCCGAAGAGCAGCGCGCCTTCGCAGAATCCGCCCGCGATTTCGCGCAGGCCGAGTTCGCACCCCACGCGGCGCAATGGGACCGTGAGGCCATCTTTCCACGCGAGGCGATCGGCCGGGCGGGCGCGCTGGGCTTCTGCGGCCTGTACGCGCCCGAGCGCGCCGGCGGCCTGGCGCTGCCGCGGCTCGACGCGACGCTGGTGTTCGAGGAGATGGCAGCGGTCGACCCGTCGACCACGGCCTTCATCTCGATCCACAACATGGCGACCTGGATGCTCGGCACCTGGGGCACGCCGCAGGTCATCGACCGCTGGGGTCAGGGCCTGACCAGCGGTGCCCTGCTCGCCTCGTACTGCCTGACCGAGCCCGGTGCCGGCTCCGACGCCGGCGCGCTGAAGACGCGGGCCGAACTCGACGGCGCCGACTACGTGATCAACGGCGGCAAGGCCTTCATCTCCGGTGCCGGCGCGACCGACGTGCTGGTGCTGATGGCGCGCACCGGCGGCAGTGGCCCGAGCGGGGTCTCGGCGTTCGCCGTGCCGGCCGATGCGCCCGGCATCGGCTACGGCAAGAAGGAACACAAGATGGGCTGGAACAGCCAGCCTACGCGCACCATCAGCTTCGACAATGTGCGCATTCCCGCCACCCACCTGCTCGGCAGCGAGGGCGAAGGTTTCCGCATCGCGATGAAGGGGCTGGACGGCGGGCGCATCAACATCGCCACCTGCTCGGTCGGCGCGGCGCAGGGCGCGCTCGACGCGGCGCGGCGCTACCTGCACGAACGCCACCAGTTCGGCAAGCCGCTGGCCAGCCTGCAGGCGCTGCAGTTCAAGCTGGCCGACATGGCGACCGAACTCGTCGCCGCGCGCCAGATGGTGCGGCTGGCCGCGGCCAAGCTCGACGCCGGCCATGCCGACGCCAGCACCTACTGCGCGATGGCCAAACGTTTCGCCACCGACGTGGGTTTCCAGGTCTGCAACGACGCGCTGCAACTGCACGGCGGCTATGGCTACCTCGGCGAATTCCCGCTGGAGCGGCTGGTGCGTGACACGCGCGTGCACCAGATCCTCGAAGGGACAAACGAGATCATGCGCGTGATCGTCGCGCGCAAACTGCTTGAAGGCGACAGCGATATCCGCTGAATAGCCGGCTCCACCACCTACCTGATCCATGACCGAATCTGTTGTTCTTTTTGAAGCGATCGCAACCGCCGGTGGCAAAGGTTTCGGGGTTGCGACGCTCAATGCGCCCGCCTCGCTCAACTCCCTGTCCGTCGACATGGTGCGGCTGCTCACGCCGCAGCTGCGCGCCTGGGCCGCGGACCCGGCCATTGCCGGCGTGCTGCTGCAGGCCGCGGGCGAAAAAGCGTTCTGTGCCGGCGGCGATCTGCGCCAGCTCTACCAGACGCTGCTGGACTGCGGCCCCGAACGCAACGTCTATGCCGAGCGTTTCTTCGGCGAAGAATACGAGCTCGACCACCTGATCCACACCTTTCCTAAGCCCTTCCTCTGCTGGGGCCATGGCATCGTGATGGGGGGCGGCATCGGGCTCATCGCCGGCGCCTCGCACCGCGTCGTGACGCTGCAGAGCCGGCTGGCCATGCCCGAGATCAACATCGGCCTGTACCCGGACGTGGGCGGCAGCTGGTTCCTGCGCCGCATGCCGGGCCGCGTCGGCCTGTTCCTGGCGCTGACGGCGGCGAACTTCAACGCCACCGACGCGATCTTCTGCGGCCTGGCCGACGTGCTGGTGCCGCAGGACCGCAAGGCCCAGGTGCTCGACGCCATCGCCGCGACCGCCTGGAGCGGCGACGCCCAGGCCGACCGTGCCACGCTGTCGCGCCTGCTGGCGCAGGCGGGCGCTGGCGCCGAGCCGCCGGCCTCCAAGCTGCGCGAACACTTCGATGCGATCAACACGCTGATGGCCGGCGACGACCTGGGCGACATCGCGCAACGCCTCACCGCGCTGCAGAGCGATGACGCCTGGCTGCAGACCGCCGCCAAGACCTTCGCCAAGGGCGCGCCGAGTTCGGCCGCGTTGAGCTTTGCGCTCTGGCAGCGTGTGCACCGCATGTCGCTGGCCGAGGTGTTCCGGCTCGAATACTGGGCCTCGCTCGGCTGCTGCGCGCACCCGGATTTCGCCGAAGGCATCCGCGCAGTGCTGGTCGACAAGGACCGCAATCCGCAGTGGAAACCGGCCACGCTGGCCGAGATCACGCCTGCCTTCATCGAAGAGCATTTGCGCCCGCGCGGCGAGATGGCGCCCGAACTGCGCGGCCTCGTCTGAGTCGAAAGCCGCATCCCGACACCCCACACACAGCAACGGAGACACGACACATGAAGATCGCATTCATCGGCCTGGGCAACATGGGCGGCCCGATGGCCCTGAATCTTTTGAAGGCCGGCCACACGGTGAGCGGCTTCGACCTGTCGCAGGCGGCCTGCGCCAAGTTCGCGGCCGACGGCCTGCCGATCGCGGCCTCGGCCGCGGCCACGCTTGACGGCGCCGAAGTGGTCATCAGCATGCTGCCGGCCAGCGCCCACGTCGAAGGCCTGTACCTGGGCAGCGACGGCCAGCCCGGCATCCTGGAGAGGATCGCGCCCGGCACGCTGGTGATCGACAGCAGCACGATCGCCGCCGCCACATCGCAGAAACTGGCCGCGGCCGCTGCCCAACGCGGCATCGCGGTGATCGACGCGCCGGTTTCGGGCGGCACCGGCGGCGCAATCGCCGGCACGCTGACCTTCATGGTCGGCGGTGCCGTGGCCGACCTGGAGCGCGCTCGACCCGTGCTCGAGAAGATGGGGGCCAACATCTTCCACGCCGGCGATGCCGGTGCCGGCCAGACCGCAAAGATCTGCAACAACATGCTGCTCGGGGTGCTGATGATCGGGACCTCGGAGGCGCTGGCGCTGGGCGTGGCCAACGGGCTCGACCCCAAGGTGCTGTCGGAGATCATGCGCCGCAGCTCGGGCGGCAACTGGGCGCTGGAGAAGTACAACCCGATGCCCGGCGTGATGGAAACGGCGCCGGCTTCGAAACACTACGCCGGAGGCTTCGGCACCGACCTGATGCTGAAGGACCTGGGCCTGGCCCAGGAAAACGCCGCCACGGTCCGTGCCGCCACGCCGCTGGGCGGCATGGCGCGCAACCTGTACGCCGCCCACAGTCTGGCGGGCCATGGCGCGCTCGACTTCTCCAGCGTCATCAAGCTGTTGCAAAAGCCCTGAACCGCGCGGCGGCGGGCCCCGGATGTCCCGGATAATCCGGGCCCATGAACCCCCTGCTCTCCCGGCTGCAGCCCTATCCTTTCGAGCGGCTGCGGCAACTCTTTGCCGGCGTCACGCCACCTGCGCACCTGCGCCCCATCAGCCTGGGCATCGGCGAACCCAAACATCCGACGCCTCCGTTCATCCAGCAGGCCATGCAGGGCGCGATGAAGGGGCTGGAGGCCTATCCCGCCACGGCCGGCGACCTGAAACTGCGCACCGTCTTCACCGGCTGGCTGCAGCGGCGCTACGACCTGCAGCTCGACCCGGCGACCCAGGTGCTGCCGGTCAACGGTTCGCGCGAGGCGCTGTTCGCCTTCGCCCAGACCGTGCTCGACCCGACGCGCGAGGGCGCGACCGTGGTCTGCCCCAATCCGTTCTACCAGATCTACGAGGGCGCGGCCCTGCTGGCTGGCACCCAGCCTTACTACGCCCCATCGGACCCTGCGCGCAACTTCGCGGTCGACTGGGACAGCGTGCCCGAGGCCGTGTGGGCCCGCACGCAGCTGGTGTTCGTCTGCTCGCCCGGCAACCCGACCGGCGCGGTGATGCCGATGTCGGAGTGGGAGAAGCTGTTCGCGCTGAGCGACCGGCATGGCTTCACCATCGCGTCCGACGAGTGTTACAGCGAGATCTATTTCCGCGACGAGCCGCCGCTCGGCGGGCTGGAGGCCGCGGCAAGGCTCGGCCGCAAGGATTTCCGGCGCCTGGTGTCGTTCACCAGCCTGTCCAAACGCAGCAACGTGCCCGGCATGCGCAGCGGCTTCGTGGCGGGCGACGCGGCCATCCTGAAGCAGTTCCTGCTGTACCGCACCTACCACGGCAGCGCGATGAGCGCCGTGGTCGCCGAGGCCAGCATTGCGGCCTGGGGCGACGAGGCCCACGTGGTGGCCAACCGCAACCAGTACCGGCAGAAGTTCGCCGAAGTCACGCCAATGCTGGCCGAGGTGCTCGACGTGGCGCTGCCCGACGCCAGCTTCTACCTGTGGGCGAAGGTGCCGCTGCTGCCGGGCGAAGACCCGGTGGGCAGCGACGCGCGTTTTGCCCGCGATCTGCTCGCTCAATACAATGTGACCGTCCTGCCCGGCAGCTATCTGGCGCGTGAGAGCCCGCAGGGCTTCAACCCCGGACAGCAGCGCATCCGCATGGCCCTCGTGGCCGAGACCGCCGAATGTGCCGAAGCCGCGCAGCGCATCGTCCAGTTTGTGAAAGCCAGGGGCTGACCGCCCGGAAAACCGAGAAACCATGACCCAACAGATTCAGCAGATCATCGACACCGCGTGGGACAACCGTGCCAACCTGTCGCCCGCCGCGGCGCCCAAGGAAGTGCAGGACGCGGTCGAACACGTCGTCGCCGAGCTCAACAACGGCAGCCTGCGCGTGGCCACCCGCGAAGGCGTCGGCCAGTGGACCGTGCACCAGTGGATCAAGAAGGCCGTGCTGCTGTCGTTCCGCCTGAAGGACAACGAGATCATGAAGGCCGGCGAGCTGGGCTTCTACGACAAGGTGCCGACCAAGTTCTCCCACCTGAGCGAAGACGAGATGAAGGCCACCGGCGTGCGCGTGGTGCCGCCGGCCGTGGCGCGCCGCGGCAGCTTCATTGCCAAGGGCGCGATCCTGATGCCGTCGTACGTGAACATCGGCGCCTATGTCGACGAAGGCACGATGGTCGACACCTGGGCCACCGTCGGCAGCTGCGCCCAGGTCGGCAAGCACGTGCACCTGTCCGGCGGCGTGGGCCTGGGCGGCGTGCTGGAGCCGCTGCAGGCCAACCCGACCATCATCGAGGACAACTGCTTCATCGGCGCCCGCTCCGAAGTGGTCGAAGGCGTGATCGTCGAAGAGAACTCGGTGCTGGGCATGGGCGTGTACCTCGGCCAGAGCACGCCGATCTTCAACCGCGAAACGGGCAAGATCAGCTACGGCCGCGTGCCGTCCGGCAGCGTGGTCATCAGCGGCGGGCTGCAGAAGAAGACCGCCGACGGCACGGTCTACAACACCTACGCCGCGGTCATCGTGAAGACGGTCGACGCGCAGACCCGTGCAAAAACGAGTCTGAACGACCTGCTGCGCGACTGATTCCGTCGCAGCGGGCCCCTGGCCTGCTGCGACCCTGCGACACCACCACGGAGGGCTGAGCGATGAGCACGATGGAACGGATCCTGCGGCTGATGCAGGAGAAGAAGGCGTCCGACCTGTACCTCTCGGCCAACGCGCCCGCGCTGATCAAGATCAACGGCATGACGGTGCCGATCAACAGCCAGATCCTGCCGTTCGAGGCGCCGCGCAGCCTGCTCGGCGAGGTGGTCGATGCCGACCACATTGCCGAGCTCGACCGCACAGGCGAGCTGAACATGGCGGTGTCGCTGTCCGGCGTGGGGCGTTTCCGCGTCAGCGCGATGCGCCAGCGCGGCAGCGTGGCCGTGGTGGTGCGCTACATCAACAACGAGATCCCGCCGCTCAGCTCGCTCAAGGTGCCGATGATGCTCGGTGACCTGGTGCTGCGCAAACGCGGGCTGATGCTGGTGGTGGGCGCGACGGGCGCCGGCAAGACCACCACGCTCGCCGCGATGCTGGACCACCGCAACGAGACCACCAGCGGCCACATCCTGACGATCGAGGAGCCAATCGAGTTCCTGTTCAAGAACAAGAAGTCGGTGGTGAACCAGCGCGAGATCGGCACCGACACGCAGTCACTGCAGGTTGCGTTGAAGAACGCACTGCGCCAGGCGCCCGATGTGATCCTGATCGGCG
Source organism: Pseudorhodoferax sp. (assembly GCA_965279475.1). Taxonomy (GTDB): domain Bacteria; phylum Pseudomonadota; class Gammaproteobacteria; order Burkholderiales; family Burkholderiaceae_C; genus Pseudorhodoferax. Next base: position 1,800,149 of record CBDIIA010000003.1, on the reverse strand, counting down.
AGATCCGCGACCGCGAGACGATGTCGGCCGCCATCTCCTATGCGCAGACCGGCCATCTGTGCCTGGCGACGCTGCACGCGAACAACAGCTACCAGGCGCTGAACCGCATTCTCAATTTCTACCCGGTCGAAGTACGGCCGACGATGCTGGGCGATCTGGCCTCGGCGTTGCAGGCCATCATCTCACAGCGGCTGCTGCGCACGGTGAAGGGCGAACGGGTGCCCGCCGTCGAGATCATGCTCAACACGAGGCTCATCGCCGAGCTGATCGAGAAGTCCGACTTCTCCGGCATCAAGGAAGCGATGGAAAAGTCGATCGCCGAAGGCTCGCAAACCTTCGAGGTCGACATCGCCAAGCTGATCGCCGAAGGCGTGATCGAGCGCAAGGAGGGCCTGGCGCATGCCGATTCGTCGACCAACCTGATGTGGCGCCTGCAGAATGACTTCACGCGCGGCTCCACCGCCGTCGAAAACACCGACGAGGCCGACAACGAGCCTTCGTTCACCGAGATCACGCTGGACGTGAAGGCCTGATGTCCCCCACCCTGCGGCTTGCCGAACAACTCATCGCCCAGGCCTCCGTCACACCGCGGGACGGCGACTGCCAGAGCATCATCGCGGAGCGCCTGGCGCCGCTGGGCTTCGCCTGCGAGACCATCACCAGCGGACCCGAACATTTCCGGGTGACCAACCTGTGGGCGTTGCGCCCCGGGGCCGCCGCGCAGCGCGATACCGCCAGCGGCCGCACGCTGGTGTTCGCCGGCCATACCGACGTGGTGCCGACCGGCCCGCTCGACCAGTGGACCAGCGACCCGTTCACGCCCAGCCACCGCGACGGCAGGCTCTTCGGCCGCGGCGCGGCCGACATGAAGACCTCGCTGGCGGCCTTCGTCGTCGCGATCGAGGATTTTCTGGCACGCACGCCGGAGCCGGATCTGTCGATCGCCCTGCTGCTGACCAGCGACGAGGAAGGCCCGGCCCACGATGGCACGGTGGTCGTCTGCAACCGGCTGCATGCGCGCGGCGAGCGCATCGACTACTGCATCGTCGGCGAGCCGACCTCGGTCGAACGCACCGGCGACATGGTGAAGAACGGCCGGCGCGGCACGATGGGCGGCAAGCTCACGGTGCAGGGCATCCAGGGGCACATCGCCTACCCGCAGCTGGCACGCAACCCGATCCACCAGGCGATGCCGGCGCTGGCCGAGCTGGCGGCGATCGAATGGGACCGCGGCAACGACTTCTTTCCGCCCACCAGCTGGCAGGTCAGCAACATCCATGGCGGCACCGGCGCGACCAACGTGATCCCGGGGGCGGTGGTGGTGGACTTCAACTTCCGCTTCTGCACCGAATCGACGCCCGAAGGCTTGCAGCAGCGCGTGCGCGAGGTGCTGGACCGGCATGGCCTGCAGTACACGCTCGACTGGACCGTGGGCGGCCTGCCCTTCCTCACGACGCCCGGCACGCTGGTCGATGCGGTGCGCGAGGCGATCCTGGCGGAGACCGGCCTCACGACGGAGCTGTCGACCACCGGCGGCACCAGCGACGGCCGTTTCATCGCCAAGATCTGCCCGCAGGTGGTCGAGCTGGGTCCGCCCAATGCCACCATCCACCAGATCGACGAGCACGTGCGCGTGGCCGACATCGAGCCGCTGACGAACATCTACCGTGGTGTGATCGAGCGACTGGACGGCGTGCTGCGCGGGCAGGCTGCCGCGTGAGCGCTGCGCCTGCCCCGGCGGACACCGTGCTCGCGCTGATCGAAGCCGGCGCGGCGCAACTCACGCACGCCGGCGTCGCGTTCGGCCACGGCACGGCCAACGCGTTCGACGAGGCCGCCTGGCTGGTGTTGTGGCGCCTGGGCCTGCCGCTGGACGCGCTCGACGATGTCGCATTGCGCGCGGTCACCGCGCAGCAGCAGGCCGAGGTCGCAGCCTTGCTGGCCGAGCGCATCGCCAGCCGCAAGCCCGCCGCCTACCTGACGCACGAAGCCTGGCTGCAGGGCATCCCCTTCTACATCGACGAACGCAGCATCGTGCCGCGCTCGTTCATCGCCGAGCTGCTGGCCGACGGCAGCATCGACCCCTGGCTCGGCCAGCACACGCACCGCGTGCTCGACCTGTGCACCGGCAACGGCAGCCTGGCGGTGCTGGCGGCAATGGCTTACCCCGACGTGGTGGTCGACGCCGCCGACATCTCCGAAGACGCGCTGGCCGTGGCCCGCATCAACGTCGATCGCCATGGCCTCGCCGACCGCATCCGGCTGGTCATCTCAGACGGCCTGGCCGCGCTGGACGGCCCGTACGACCTGATCCTGTGCAACCCGCCGTACGTGAACCGCACCAGCATGGCGGCGCTGCCAGCCGAATACAGGGCCGAGCCGGCGCTGGCACTCGACGGTGGCGACGACGGCATGGACTTTGTGCGGCGGCTGCTCGCCGATGTTTCTGCGAAAATGGCGCCTCACGGCGTCCTGGTGCTCGAGATCGGCAACGAGCAGGCGCATTTCGAAGCCGCGTTCCGCGATCTCGACGCGGTCTGGCTCGACACCAGCGCGGGCGACGACCAGGTGCTTCTGGTCACGCGCGAAGCTCTCTAAACGGTTACAGGCTGCACTTGTCGCAGCCACGGTTCACATGATCACCCTCAAGAATGTCGTCCTGCGCCGCGGGACCAAGGTGCTGCTCGACAGCGCGTCCGTCGTCATCAATCCGGCCGAGAAGGTCGGCCTGGTCGGCCGCAACGGCGCCGGCAAATCGAGCCTGTTCGCGCTGCTGAACGGCAGCCTGCACGAGGACGGCGGCGACTTCTTCGTGCCGCCGCAATGGCGGCTGGCGCAGGTGGCGCAGGACATGCCTGAAACCTCGCAGGGTGCGACCGATTTCGTGATCGAAGGCGACGCCGTGCTGATGGCCGCGCAGGCCGAGGTCACGGCCGCCGAGGCCAGCGAAGACGGCGAACGCATGGCCAACGCCTACATGGCACTGCACGACGCCGGGTCCTACGACGCGGCCGCACGCGCGCAGGCGCTGATCCTGGGCCTGGGTTTCAAGGTGACCGAGCTGGACAACCCGGTCGACAGCTTCTCGGGCGGCTGGCGCATGCGGTTGCAACTGGCGCGCGCGCTGATGTGCCCGTCCGAGCTGATGCTGCTCGACGAGCCGACCAACCACTTGGATCTTGACGCGCTGGTCTGGCTCGAAGCCTGGCTCAAGCGCTACCCGGGCACGCTGCTGGTCATCAGCCACGACCGCGAGTTCCTCGACGCGATCACCGACGTCACGGTCCACATCGAGAACGCCAAGCTCAACCGCTACGGCGGCAACTACAGCAAGTTCGAGGACATGCGCGCCGAGCAGATGGAGCTGCAACAGGCATCGTTTGCCAAGCAGCAGGAAAAGATCGCCCACCTGCAGAAGTTCATCGACCGCTTCAAGGCCAAGGCCAGCAAGGCCAAGCAGGCGCAGAGCCGGGTCAAGGCGCTGGACCGCATGGAGCGCATCGCGCCGCTGCTGGCCGAGGCCGATTTCAGCTTCGAGTTCAAGGAGCCTGCCAACCTGCCCAACCCGATGCTGGCGATGCAGAACGTGAGCTTCGGTTACCCGCCACCGGACGACGCGGCCGAGGGCACGCCGCCCACCGTGATCGTGCGCAACGTCAGCAAGTCGGTGCTGGCGGGCCAGCGCATCGGCATCCTCGGCGCCAACGGCCAGGGCAAGTCCACTGTCGTCAAGACGGTGGCGCGCGCGCTGGCGCCGATCGAAGGCGACGTGACCGAAGGCAAGGGCCTGAACATCGGCTACTTCGCGCAGCAGGAACTCGACGTGCTGCGCCCGGCCGACACGCCGCTCGAACACATGATCCGGCTGGTGCGGGAATCCACCGCCGCCGGCAAGCTGCAGGGCCAGGGCACGCGCGAGCAGGATCTGCGCAGCTTTCTCGGTACCTTCAACTTCGGTGGCGACATGGTCAAGCAGGCCGTGGGCAGCATGAGCGGCGGCGAGAAGGCGCGCCTGGTGCTGTGCATGATCGTCTGGCAGCGCCCCAACCTGCTGCTGCTCGACGAGCCGACCAACCACCTGGACCTGGCCACCCGCGAGGCCTTGAGCATGGCGCTCAACGAGTTCGAGGGCACGGTGATGCTGGTCAGCCACGACCGGGCGCTGCTGCGCGCGGTCTGCGACGAGTTCTGGATGGTGTCGCGCGGCGGCGTGAGCCCGTTCGACGGCGATCTCGACGACTACCAGCGTTACCTGCTCGACGAAGCCAAACGCCAGCGCGAAGAACTCAAGCAGTCGAACGCGCGCGGCACCAGCCCGGCGCCCGCACCGGTCGCCGCGGCGCCCTCACCGGCACCGTCGGCACCCGCCTCCGGCGCCCAGCCGAGCGCCGGTGCCCAACGCAAACGCGACGCGCAGCGGCGCCAGGAGCAGGCGGAAAAACTGCGCCCGCTGCGCAAGGAAATCGAGCAGCTCGACCGCAGCATGGCCGACCTGACCCGCGAGAAGGCAACGCTCGAATTGCAGCTGACGCAGCCTGCCACCCCTGCCGACATGGCCGAGACCGGCAAGCGGCTCAAACGCGTGAACGACCAGCTGACGCAACAGGAAGAGCAGTGGCTCAAGCTCTCGGAACAACTCGAAACGTCTTGAGTACGAAGCCGGCCCGAACGGCGAAAAACATCAGGTACATTGGGCTACATCTTTCACTCGACAGACTGTCCTCCCCATGTTCTCCCTGATCGGCACCATCATCGTGGGCTTCATCGTCGGCCTGCTCGCGCGTGCGCTGAAGCCGGGCGACGACAAGCTCGGCCTCATCATGACGACCATCCTCGGCGTGGCCGGGTCGTTCGGCGCGCGTCTCGTCGGCGAGAAGATGGGCTGGTACCTGCCCGGTGAGCCTGCCGGCTGGATCGCGTCGATCGTCGGCGCCATCGTGCTGCTGGTGGTCTACGGGCTGGTCAAGAGCAAGACCTGACAAGGCCCTGGGGCCAAGGTCACGATGCCATCCGCCCTCGATCTTGCCGAAGGCGACCCGGCGCTGGTCGACGCGGTGCGGCGCAGCCGCAAGCTGCTGCACCGCCGCGCGCTGACGGCCGCTGCGGCGGGTCTGGTGCCGCTCCCGGGTTTCGACTGGGCCGTCGATGCGGCGCTGTTGTCGCGGCTGATCCCGGCCGTCAATGCCCAGTTCGGCCTCACGCCGCAACAGCTGGACCAGCTGGAGCCACACCAGCGCGAGCAGGTACAGAAAGCAGTGGCGATGGTCGGCTCAGCGCTGATCGGCAAGTTCATCAGCCACGACCTCGTGCTGCGCGCCGCCACCAAGATCGGCCTGCGGCTCACGGCCGGTCAGGCCGCGAAGTTCGTGCCCCTGGCCGGCCAGGCGGTGTCGGCCCTGGTCGGCTACACCGCAATCCGCTATCTGGGGGAAGAGCACCTGAAAGACTGCGTGCGTGTGGCACGCACAGCGCAACTTGTGCTGCCGGCACCGGCGCGTACGGCGCCCAGGAAACGCAGAACCTGAGCGGCTCGACTCCTTGGGGGCCGGCTTCAGTGCCGGAACGGCTTCAGATCGAGGTGCAGCGCAAACACGAGTTTGTCGCCCCAGCGGCCCGCTTCCGAGCCGATCATGCGCGCTTCGCAACGGCTGACCTTGCCGCCGCGGCCTTCGTAGGCCAGGCGACGGTGGAACCGCGTGGCATCGCTGTCGGACAAGAACCCGACGCGCACGCCGTCGATGCGCACTTCGACCGGTGCGCCGGTGTCGCGACCCGAGGCACCGGGGTGCAGCGTGGCAACGCAGGCCAGCTCGCCACCGGCGGCTGCACCCCGGTCCTCGGCCAAGCGCCGCAACGCCGGCTGGTACTGCGCGGCATCGGCAATCTCGAACTCGAACTTGCCCTGGCGCGGCCAATCGTAGAGGTCGGCCGCCGCAGCGCCGCGCACCTCATGGAAACCCGAGCCCGCCAACGCATAGTGCTCATGGCCCAGCACCGTCTTCACCGAACGCCACAGCACGTAGGCCACGGCCACCCCGACCAAACCCATCAGTAGTTCCTGCATCGCTCACTCCTGTTCTGGCTCTTGGATCATGGACGCGCGGCAGACCCACGGTCACCAGCGTCGGGCGTTGCAGATGTTCTGTCGAACACGCAACCTCCCGTTGCATTTGTAACGGAAGAAGCGTCAATCAACTGTGCAATATGCCCGCTATTCAAACAATTGAAACCAAGCCGACACGGGCATGGAACACGGGCGCAACCTTTGACCAAGACACTGGCAACACCGAAGAGCGACGCCGTCCACGCGCCGCCACCACTGCCCAGGGAGCGACGACATGCAAGCACTGAACACCGACACCTTCGACAGCGAGGCCGCCTACGACCTGCTGCGCACCGAACTCAAGCGGCTGCACGGCGAGCCGCAGAAGGACTACGACGCCATCGCCCGCGTGATGGCCGAGATGGACCGGGCGCACCGCGAGTTCAAGTTCGCCTGCGGGCGCGCTGCCGATCGCAGCCGGCACGCCCCGTCCCGCATGTCACATGCCGCGCTGCAGATGAACTGAGCGAGGGCTGCTCAAGCCTTCAGTGCGGTCGCCTCGCGCGCCAGCGCGGTGATGCGGGCCCAGTCGCCCGACTGGATCGCATCGTTGGGCAGCAGCCAGGAGCCGCCGACGCAGACGACATTGGGCAGAGCCAGGAACTCGCGGGCATTGGCCGCGGTGACACCACCGGTCGGGCAGAACTTCACGTCGCCGAACGGCCCGCTCCAGGCCTTCAGCATGCCGAGGCCGCCGGCCTGCATCGCCGGGAAGAACTTCAGCTCGGTGAACCCGTCTTCCTGCGCCGCCATGATCTCGCTGCCGGTCGCCACACCCGGCAACAGCGCTAGGCCGGCATCGCGGCAGGCCTGGCCGACCTTGTGCGTGTAGCCCGGGCTCACGCCGAAGCGCGCGCCGGCCATCACCGATGCCTGGGCATCCGCTGCGCTGCGGATCGTGCCGGCCCCCACCACCGCCTCGGGCACCTCGCGTGCGATCAGCTCCATGCAGGCCAGCGCCTGCGGCGTGCGCAGCGTGACCTCGAGCATGCGGATGCCGCCAGCGAGCAGCGCGCGCGCCAGCGGTACGGCATGGGCCGTGTCGTGCAGCACGATCACGGGGATCACCGGGGCATCGCGCATCACGTCCAGCGCCGTCAAGCCCTTCGTGGGCACGTCGTTCAAAGCCATGTAGGCGCTCCTTCTTCTGCAGGCATCGCGTTGCGCCGCATGCCGGCGAACAGTTCGCGGCCGATGCCGATGTTGTTGGCGTCGCGCAGCGACTGCGGCATTGTCGCCGGGGTTCGCGCCGCCCATTCGCCAGCGGGAACCAGCGCCTGCAGGCTGCCGGCCGGCGCATCGAGCCGTACCACATCGCCGTCGCGCAGCAGCGCCAGCGGCCCGCCGGTAGCCGCCTCGGGCGACACATGGATGGCGGCAGGCACCTTGCCCGATGCACCGCTCATGCGGCCGTCCGTCACCAGCGCCACCTTGAACCCCTTGCCCTGCAGCACGGCCAGCGGCGGCGTGAGCTTGTGCAGCTCGGGCATGCCGTTGGCCTGCGGGCCCTGCCAGCGCACGACGCAGACCACGTCGCGTTCGAGTTCACCGGCGCTGAAGGCCTTCTGCAGCGCCTCCTGCGAGTCGAAGATGCGCGCCGGCGCCTCGATCACATGGCAGTCATCGGGCACCGACGACACCTTGATCACGCTGCGGCCGAGGTTGCCCTGCAGCAGCTTCAGACCGCCGGTGGCGCTGAACGGCGCCGCGGCGCCGCGCACCACGTTCTCGTCCTTCGACGGGCCGGCGGCGTGCCAGACCATCGTGTCGCCCGCGAGCGCCGGCTCGTGCGTGAACTCGCGGATGCCGCCGCTGCGCACCGTCAGCACGTCCGCGTGCATCAGGCCGGCGTCCAGCAACTCGCGGATCACGAAGCCGGTGCCGCCCGCCGCCTGGAACTGGTTCACGTCGGCGCTGCCGTTCGGGTACACGCGGGCCAGCAGCGGCACCACCTCGGACAGCGTCGCGAAGTCGTCCCAGTCGATCGTGATGCCGGCCGCACGCGCCACCGCCACCCAGTGGATCAGGTGGTTGGTCGAGCCGCCAGTGGCCAGCAACGCGGCCATCGCGTTGACGATGGCGCGTTCGTCGACGATGCGTCCGATCGGCTGGCACAGGCCGCCGCCGTTCGTGGCCGCGCCGTCCAGGCTCTGCCCATGGCCGAGCACCGTGCGCGTCGCCTCGCGCGTCAGCTCGTCGCGCAGCGCACCACCCGGGGCAACGAAGGCCGTACCCGGCACGTGCAGCCCCATCGCCTCGAGCAGCATCTGGTTGCTGTTGGCCGTGCCGTAGAAGGTGCAGGTGCCGGCCGAGTGGTAGGCGGCGGACTCGGCCTCCAGCAGTTCGGGCCGGCCGACCAGCCCCTGCGCGGCCTTCTCGCGCACCTTGGCCTTGGCGTTGTTCGACAGGCCCGACGGCATGGGGCCGGCCGGCACGAACACGGTCGGCAGATGGCCGAAATGCAGCGCGCCGATCAAGAGGCCCGGCACGATCTTGTCGCACACGCCCAGCATCAGTGCGGCGTCGAACATGTCGTGGCTCAGCGAGACGGCGGTCGACATTGCGATCACGTCGCGGCTGAACAGGCTCAGTTCCATGCCCGGTGTGCCCTGGGTCACGCCGTCGCACATGGCCGGCACGCCACCGGCCACCTGCGCCGTCGCACCGAAGCGGCGGGCCTCGGCCTTCACCAGGTCGGGGTAGGTCTGCATCGGCGTGTGGGCCGACAGCATGTCGTTGTAGGCGGTGACGATGCCGATGTTGGGTGCACGCTCGGCCACCACCTTGAACTTGTCGTTGGCCGGCATGCCGGCAAAGGCATGCGCCACGTTGGCGCAACCCATGCGCGCAGCGCCCTGCGGCCGGGTGACCATGGCCTCGAGCTGCTGCAGGTACGCGCTACGGCCGGGCTGGCTGCGCGTGCGGATGCGGTCTGTCACCGCGGTCACCGTGGCGTGGAGCTTCATGTGATGGGGCAACTCTGAGGGGAAAACCCATCCTACCCGCTAACCCCACCTGCAAGGGGCCAAAGCAGTTACCAGTCGGTTACCAAAGCGGCGAGCGGCATGCTGTTGTGCACGCGCCAAAACGCCATCGTGCCGTGCGCAAACCGCGCCGATGTGGCGCCGATATGTTTAGAGTGGCGTCATGACCTTGAGCAACGCTGTGCGGCCGCTGCGCGACCCGGCTCCGATGCTGGAGCGGGTGCGCACCGAATGGGGTGGCCGGGAAGACCTGTGGGTGTTCGGCTACGGCTCGCTGATCTGGCGGCCCGAGTTCGATGCCATCGAGCACCGTGCGGCACGCGTGCACGGCTGGCACCGCGCGCTGAAGATGTGGAGCCGCGTCAACCGTGGCACGCCTGAATGCCCGGGCCTGGTGTTCGCGCTGCTGTCCGGCGGCAGCTGCCAGGGGGTCGTGTTCCGCGTACCGCGCGCCGACGGCCATGCGGTGCTCGAACGCCTGTGGCAACGCGAGATGATCTCCGGCGTGTACGACCCGCGCTGGCTGCGCTGCACCACGCCGCAGGGGCCGGTGCCGGCGCTGGCCTTCACGCTGTCGCGCCGCAGCCCGAGCTTCACCAGCGAGCTGAGCGAGGCCGACTACCGCCGTGTGTTCTCCGAGTCGTGCGGGCGCTTCGGCACGACGCTCGACTACGCACGCCAGACCTTCGACGGCCTGCGCAGGCACCACATTCACGACCGCGCGCTGGAGCGGCTGCTGAAGCTCGCCGTCGGCTGACGCTCAGGGCGCTTCGCTGCGGACGCGCGCGGCCAGCAGTTGCGCGGCGCGCTGCAGGTCGGCCAGCGTGTCGATGTCGACCGCCACCCCATCGTCGTCCAGCGGCAGCTGCGCCACCTGGCCCAGCGCCTGGCGGGCGCGCACGATCGCGGCGGCGCCTTCGGCGCCCTGCAAGGCCAGCAGTGCCGCACGGCAATCGGCGCCAAACCCCACCGGGTGGCCGCGTGTGCCCTGGTACGACGGCAGCACCACGGCATGCGTGGCCAGCGCATCGGCCACGCGCAGCAGGGACGCCGGCCGGACCAGGGGCAGATCGCCCGGCAGCACCAGCCAGCCGGCGGCATCCGCCGTGGCGCCGACGGCGGCCGCGATCGAGTCGCCCATGCCCGGATGGCCGGCATCCTCCAGGTGCCAGCGCAGGCCGCTCGCCCGCACGGCATCGAGCGTGTGCTGCAGCACCGGCTTGCCCGCCAGCAGCGCCTGCAGCTTGTGCACGGCACCGCCCGAGGCCTTGAAGCGCTCGCCCCTGCCCGAGGCGAGCACTAGGACCGTGGGGCCGCTGGGCATCTCAGTCATCCACGGCGCTGCATGAAACTGGCGGGCCCCACTCCAGGGCACCCGCGGAACCGGCTCCGCCGGGCCGCTGGGTGCGCCTCGTGAGGGGCTGAGTGCCGCGGCTCCAAGCCTGCCTGCGCAGGATTGGACGGCAAGGAAGAGCAGCCGCCTCTGGCGGCCGCCCGTTTCGGCTACACGCAGTGCGCAAGAAACGGGGTGGTTTCATTTCAGTTATCCATTGCGCTGCGCGCCACCCGCATCGCATGAAACGGTGCTCGCCAGCGCAATGCCGAAGGCCGCGGAGCAGGCCATGCCAGTGCACCCGCGGAACGGGCTTGGCCCGGCCGCTGGGTGCGCCCCTTGAGGGGGATAGGTCGGGCTACACGAAGTGAGCCCAGCCAAACGGGGTGGTTTCATCTCAGGCCAGCTTGAACGGCAGTTCGCGCTGCGGCTTGCCGGTGAGCTTGGCCACGGCATTGGCAAAGGCCGGTGCCAGCGGCGGCAGGCCGGGTTCGCCGATGCCGGTCGGCGCGTCGGCACTCGGCACGATGTGCACCGCAAACGTCGGCATGTCGGTGATGCGCGGCACCGGGTAGTCGCCGAAATTGCTCTGCTCGACCACGCCGTCCTTCAACGTGACGGCGGCGCCGGGCAGGCACATGCCCAGGCCCATCAGCGCCGCGCCCTGCACCTGCGCCTCGATGCTCTTCGGATTGATCGCGAGGTTGCAGTGCACCCCCGCCGTCACCGCGTGCAGCTTGGGCGTGTTGTCGCTGACCGAGGCCTCGACCACGTAGGCCACCACGGTGTTGAACGACTCGTGCACCGCCACGCCCCAGGCGCGGCCCGGGGCCAACGTGCGTTTGCCGTAACCCGAGCGGTCGACCGCCAGCTGCAGCGCGGCGCGGTGGCGCGGATGCTTGTCGCCGATCAGCTTCATGCGGTAGGCCACCGGGTCCTGGTTCGTGGCGCGGGCGATGTCGTCGAGCAGCGTCTCCATCGCGTAGGCGGTGTGGGTCGAGCCCACGCTGCGCCACCACAGCACCGGCACGTTGACCTTGGGATGGTGGACCGACAGGCGCATCGGCACATCGTAAGGCTCCTTCATGCCTTCCACCATCGTGCCGTCGATGCCGTCCTTCACCATGAAGGCCTCGAACGGCGAGCCCGCCAGGATCGACTGGCCGACGATCACATGGTCCCAGGCCAGCACCTCGCCCTTGTCGTCGAACGCGATCTCGGCGCGGTGCAGGTGCATCGGCCGGTAGTAGCCGCCGCGGATGTCGTCCTCACGGCTCCACAGCGTGCGGATCGGCGCCTTCAGACCGGCCGATTGCGCGGCCTTGGCGATGCTGCAGGCCTCGACCACGTAGTCGCTCGACGGAATCGCGCGGCGGCCGAACCCGCCACCGGCCATCTGCACCTGCAGCGCCACGTTCTCTGGCTTCACGCCCAGCGTCTTCGCGACGGCGGCCGCATCCAGCCCCGGCATCTGGGTGCCGACCCAGACGCTGGCCTTGGCGTTGGCGCCCTGCCCGCTCAGCTGCACGGTGCAGTTGAGCGGCTCCATCGGCGCGTGTGCGAGGTAGGGGAACACGAACTCCGCGCTGATCTTGTGCGCGGCGCCGGTCAGCTTCGACACGTCGGCGTTGTACTTGAGCGCGCCGGGCTTGGCCGCCAGCGTGCGGTAGGCCGCCAGTTGCTGCGCGCTGTCGACCTTCTCGACGGCCGCGCTGTCCCATTCCATCTTCAGCGCCTCGCGACCCTGCTTGGCAGCCCAGTAGCCATCGGCGATGACGGCCACGCCCTGGCCGCCACGGTCGAGCGGCACCCGCAGCACGGCCTTGACGCCGCGCACTGCCTTCGCGGCCTTGTCGTCCAGCGACGCCAGCCGGGCGCCGAACACCGGCGGGTGTGCCACCACGGCGGTGAGCATGCCGGGCAGGCGCACGTCGATGCCGTAGGACTGGTTGCCGCTCGACTTGGCCCGCGCGTCGAGCCGGCCGGTCGGCTGGCCGATCAGCTTGAACTGCGCCGGATCCTTCAGCACGACCTGCTGGGGCACCGGCAGCTTCATCGCCGCGTCGGCCAGTTCGCCATACGCCAAGCGCTTGCCGCCGGGGCCGATGACGAAACCGCGCTCGGTGCGCAGGCCGCCCGGCGCCACGCCCCATTGCGTGGCGGCCGCCTGCACCAGCATCGCCCGCGCGCGGGCGCCCAGTTCGCGGTACTGGGTGTAGGAGTTCTTGATCGAGCCCGAGCCACCGGTGATGTGCATGCCGAACGCTGGGTCGACATAGGCCGGATCCTGCGTGCCGTGCACGCCCTTGACTCGGCTCCAGTCGGCGTCTAGCTCCTCGGCGAGGATCATCGGCAGGCCGGTCTGTACGCCCTGCCCGAACTCGAGCCGGTTGATGGTCACGGTGACGCTGCCGTCGCGGTCGATGCGCACGAAGGCGGCGGGGTTCTCGGTCGGCTTCAGCCCGCCAGCGGCAGCGGGCGCAGCGGTCTGCGCACCGGCGAGCAAGGGGAAGGCGCCCAGCGCGAAGCCGGACGCAGAGGCCATCTTCAGGAAGCTGCGCCGCGCCATCGGCAATGCGGCGGCGCCATCATCACGCTCGGCCATGGATTGCAGGGCTTGGGGCATCAGCGCGGAGACATCGGAAGTCATGAACATGGTGTCTCCTTCAGGCCAGCGCGGCGGCGGCATCTTTGATCGCAGCGCGGATGCGCACATAGGTGCCGCAGCGGCAGATGTTGCCAGCCATGGCGGCGTCGATGTCGGCATCGGTCGGACGCGCATTCGACTGCAGCAGCGCGGTCGCGCTCATGATCTGCCCGCTCTGGCAGTAGCCGCACTGGGCCACGTCGAGCTTGACCCAGGCGTCCTGCACGGCCTTGCCGACCTTGTCGCCCGCCACCGCCTCGATGGTCGTGATCTTCTGGCCGACGGCGGCCGAGATCGGGGTGACGCAGGAGCGGATCGCCGCGCCGTTCAGGTGCACGGTGCAGGCGCCGCACATGGCAGCGCCGCAGCCGAACTTGGTGCCAGTCATGCCGAGCGTGTCGCGCAGCGCCCAGAGGATGGGGGTGGACGCGTCGGCATTCACCGGCACGGCCTTGTTGTTGATGGTGAGGGTGGGCATCGTGGTGCTTTCAGCGTGGTGGTAGGGAAAAGTAAATCCAGGAAACGATGAATGAATATACGTTCGGTTAAAAAGGACGTCAATCGTGGGGGAAATCTTGGAGGGAGGGGACCACGGTGCACGGCTGCACCGGTGCGATCAGGCCTTGAGCCCGTCCCAGCAGACGCCGAATGCCAGCGCCAGATGTGCATCGTTGTGCTTCAGCCCGCCGCTGCGCACCAGGCCGGCAGTCTCGCGCACCGAGCCCATGAAACTCGCCACCAGCAGCAGCGTGGGCACGTCCTTCAGGATCTGGTGGGCCTTGGCGTCGTCGAAGATCGCGAACCAGTCGGCGACGAACCGCGCCGACAGCTGGCGGCTGGCTTCGCTGAACCAGGGCGAGTTGTAGTACTGCTCCTGGAACACCGCCTCGGCGTAGCGCGCCAGCCGGTGCCGCAGCAGGCTGAGCCACATGCGCTGGAAGCGGCTGCGGAAGGGTGCGGCCGCGTCGTAGCCCCGCATCACCTGCTCGATGGTCGCGCCCTTGGCACGCTCGTACAGCGCATTGAGCAGTTCTTCCTTCGAGCGGTGGTAGACGTAGAGCGTGCCGGTGGCGATGCCAGCCTGCCGGGCGATCGCCGCCATCGTGAGCCCGCTCAGGCCGGCCTGCTCGACCAGCGTGAACGTGGCCTCGGCGATGGCTTCCTGCTTGTCTTCGTCCTTGGGTTTCACGGCGCGATCTTAACCGAACGATCATTCATTATCAAGACCTGCAGCTGCGACACGCCCGGCGGCCGCTGCACAATGCGCGCATGCCTGAAACACCTCTTTCGATCGCCGACCTGCGCAAGAGCTACGAGCGCGCCGAACTCGACGAAGCGGCTTCGCATGCCGATCCGCTCCAGCAATTCGACCAGTGGCTGCGCGAAGCGATCTCGGGCCAGGTGCCCGAACCCAATGCGATGACGCTGGCCACCGTCGGCAGCGACCTGCGGCCCTCGACCCGCATCGTGCTGGTCAAGGGCTACGACGCCCGCGGCCTGGCCTGGTACACCAACTACGAGAGCCGCAAGGGCCTGGAGCTGGCCGGCAATCCCTACGCCGCACTGCAGTTCCACTGGGTCGAACTCGAACGGGTGGTGCGCATCGAAGGCGTGGTCGAGAAGACCAGCGCCGAAGAGAGCGACGCCTACTTCAAGAGCCGCCCGCTCGATTCGCGCATCGGCGCCTGGGCCAGCCCGCAGAGCCAGGTGATCGGCGGGCGCGGTGTGCTGGTGGCCAATGCCGCCCGCTACGGCGCGCAGTACCTGCTGAACCCGCCGCGGCCGCCGCACTGGGGCGGCTACCGCCTGGCGCCGACGGAATGGCAGTTCTGGCAGGGCCGCAAGAGCCGGCTGCACGACCGGCTGCGCTACCGCAGCGATGGCGCGGGCGGATGGCAGCGCGAGCGCCTAGCGCCTTGATGACCGGCGGGGCGCCGCGATAATCCGCGCATTTCCAACGCCCGGAGTGTCGCCATGCAAGCAGTCTCGATCCACGTCGTCGACGTCGCCAACGGTCTGGTGGCCCAAGGCATGCAGGTCGACGTGGTCCGGCTCGACCCGGGCGCACGCACCCCTGTGGTGACCGGCAAGGTCGGCAGCAACGGTGTGGTCGACGGCATCGAGGGCCGCGAGACGTTGTTCTTTCCGGGCACCTACGAGCTGCAGCTGCACGTGGCGGCCTACTACCGCGCCCGCGGCACCCAGCTGCCCGAACCGCCATTCATGGACGTGCAAGTGTTCCGCTTCGGCCTGGCCGATACGTCCAAGCACTACCACCTGCCCGTCAAGCTGACGCCCTGGGGCCTGTCGTGCTTCCGCGGCGCGTGAATTGTTGACATCCCCCAGTCTTCGCGCACTGCGTGTCGCTCCGCCAACCCCCTTTGCAAGGGGGCAACACCAGCGGCCCGGCAAAGCCGGTTCCGCGGTGTTCGCGCGAAAACTTAAAAGGCGACCTGCAGGCCGACCTTGAGAGATCGCCCTGGCAGCGGCGCCTTGGGGAACGCGGTGGTCGTCAGCACCGACGCGGCGCTGTAGGCCAGCGCGTTGGTCAGGTTGTCCGCACGCGCGTACCACAGCAGCTGCGACGCGCCCGCCTTCATCTTGTAGGTGACGGCGGCGTTCCACAAGGTGTAGGCATCGGTCGGCCGCTGGCCGGTCACCGGCACGCGGTGCTGTTCCATCGCATGGTCGAAGCCCAGACGGGCACCGAACGGTCCCTGCCCCCAGACCAGCGTCGCGCCCAGGCGCGCGGGTGCGATGCGCGGCAGCGGCTGGCCGCTGTCGAGATCGGTCGCCCGCACCACGTCGGCACGCCACTGCAGGTCGAGCGACGATCCACCGTCGACGCGGGCCAGGCCCTGCGGGCCCAGCAGGCGCAGGTTGCCGCTGGCCTCGGCGCCGACGAAACGCGCGCGCACGCCGGCATAACGCAGGTCGGCCAGGGCCTCCTCGCCGCTGTCGGGTGCGGGGTTGTAAGCGCCTTCCGCCGTGCGGGTATTGCCGGTGTCGACCAGGCCGATGTAGTTCGAGAAGCGGTTGATGTAGGCGTTGAACGCGAAGCGGTCGTGCGCACGGGCCCAGGCCACGCCCACGTCGAGGCTGGTCGATTTTTCCTGCGCCAGCGCCGGGTTGCCGGTCTCCCAGGCGGCGGTGGCCAGGTGCGGACCGTTGGCGAACAGCTCGTAGTCCTTGGGTGCGCGCTGCGTCTGCGCGAGGTTCGACGTCAGCTGCCAGGCCGGCGCCAAGTTGACCAGCGCCCCCAGCGACAGGCTGCGCGGGTTGAACTTGCGTTTGCCAGTGGCGAAGCGAGATACGTCGGGGTCGCTGCTGCCGAAGGATTCGACCTCGACCCGCTCGGTGCGCGCGCCGAAACTCAGCTTGCCCCAAGAGGTCGGCAATTCTTCGTAGGCGAACAGGGCCAGTTGCGAGGTACGGCTGGCCGGCGCAAAGGCTTCTTCGCCATCGGCCGAGAACCGGTTCGACTCGCCTTGTACGCCGACCACGCCTTCCAGCGGCCCCAGCTTCGCGTGCCGGGCCTCGAGCCGAAAGTCGTTGCCGCGGTTCTTGAACACGGTGCCGGCCGCGCCGCCCTCGAACTCGGTGTGCTTGTAGTCGGTGTGGCTGAACTGCGCCTTGAGCCCGGTGATGAAGCCCGGCAGCCGCTGCAGCTCGCCCTGCAGCGCATAGCGCGTGGAGCGCATGCCGATCGTGACATCGTCCTCGGCCACGGTGCCGTAGTCGCTGCGGTAGCTGTTGACCGACGCGCCGACGTAGCCATGGTCGAAGAACAGCGAGCCGCCGAGCGCCCCGCCCTTCGTATCGCTGGCCGAGTTGCAGATGCGCCGCGCGAGGCCGGGCGAGCCCGGGCGTGTGCATTCGAGCGCGGTCGGCACACGCACGTCGTCGGTGCTGCGCTTGAACACGTCGGCGTGCAGTGCGTAGCGGTCGGTGCCGCCCTCGACCAGGAAGGCGCCGCTGCGCTCGCCGTTGCTGGTGGCCGCGCCGACGTCGGCCTTGCCGGTGACGCCGCCCTTGGCATCGAACATCGGCTCGCGAGGAATGCGGTTGTCGATCACGTTGACAACGCCGCCCACGGCGCTGCCGCCATACAACAGCGCCCCGGGGCCGCGCAGCACCTCCACCCGTTCGATGGTCAGCGGATCGCTGGGCACGGCATGGTCGAAGCTCAAGGCCGACGCATCGATGCTGGCGCCGCTGTTCTGCAGCACGCGGATGCGGTCGCCGTCGAGCCCGCGGATGATGGGGCGGCTCGCGTTCGGGCCGAAGTAGGTGCTGCTGACGCCGGGCAGGCCGTCCAGCGTCTCGCCGAGCGTGCTCTTGGCGCGCAGCGTGAGGTCGTCGCCCTTCAGTTGCGTGGTGGGCGACACCACGTCGTTGCCACCGAGCGGATTGCCGGTGACGGTGACCTCTTTCAGGGTCGGGGCCGCCGTCTGGGCGGCCACCGGGAAAGCCGGGCAGACGCCCAGCGACAGGATGGCAACAGCGATGGCGCTGCGCGAAAGGGTGTGGTGCATAGAAGCTTCGTTGAATCGGACAAGAACGCAGCCGCGCCCGTCGGCGAACCGGGCGCGCAGGACTGCGGGAGAACGGGATTCAGCGAAGCGAGGGAGGGCCGCGTGCCTGGAACGGCACCGGTCCGGCATCGCGGACCACGGCGTGCGGCGACGCCTGGAGAAACGGAACGAAGACCGCCGGCACGGCCAGCGTCGGCACGCAGACCAGCAGATCGGCCAGACCGGCATGGTCGTACAAACGGCAATCGGACGATTGCGCATGGCCGGCGAACAACCCGCCGGCCTTTTCCGCCGCCGCGCCGTCGGCAGCAGCCGCAGCGGCCTGCACCTGCTGGGCGAGCATGGGGCCACCCAGCGCGCCGCCGTGCAGTTCGCGGTGGACCAGGCCGAAGGTCTGCGTGGCCAGCCACGCACACACGAGCAGGCCGAGCAGCAGGCGCTGCATCGGAAGCATCGTGGTGAAGCGGCGGAACGGGCGCATCGGCAGCCGGGGTGCTTGGGTCTACTTGGCCTTGCTGGCGAAGGTCTTGCGGAACTTCTCGACCTTGGGCGCGGCCACCATCATGCAGTAACCCTGGTTCGGGTTCTTCTCGAAGAAGTCCTGGTGGTAGTCCTCGGCCGGCCAGTAGTTGGACACCGGCAGCACCTCGGTGACCACCGGCCGCTTCGGCCCGAGGCTGGCCGAGGCTTCGCGGATCACCTCCTGCGCCACGTCCTGCTGCGCCGGCGTCGAGGTGTAGATGCCGCTGCGGTACTGCGTGCCGACATCGTTGCCCTGGCGGTTGAGCGTGGTCGGGTCGTGCACCACGAAAAAGATCTCCAACACCTCGCGCAGCGTGATCTGCGTTGGGTCGAACACCAGCTTCACGACTTCGTTGTGGCCGGTCTGGCCGGTGCACACCTGCTCATAGGTCGGGCGCTGCACGTGGCCGTTGCTGTAGCCGCTCTCCACGTCGACGATACCCTTCACCTGCACGAACACCGCCTCGGTGCACCAGAAGCAGCCGCCGCCCAGCGTGATGGTCTCGAGAGCCGCAGGCCCGGAAGCGTTGGAGGATGGGTCGGTTTGCATGGCGCGCCTTGTACACTGGAGGCGGAAGTTTAAACGCGCACGGTCCCGGCCGCAGCCGCCTTCTCGAAGTCTCTGATGTTCATCCCCTTTTTCGAAGCAGACCACCATGGAACCCGGTGAATGGCGCCCCTTGCTCAGCACCCTTGCACTGCCGCCGATGGCGCCGCTGTGCCTGGCACTGATGGGCCTGCTGGTCAGCGCGCGCAGGCGCGTGCTGGGCTGGTTCCTGATCGCAGTCGGCGTCGTCGCGTTATGGCTGCTCAGCTGCAACGCTGTGGCGGTCTGGCTGTCGCACCAGTTGCTGCCGCAGGTGCACCCGCTGCCCGCCGCCAGTGTGGCGGCCAGCCTGAAGGAGCAGAAAGTGCAGGCCGTGCTGGTGCTCGGCGGCGGCGTGCAGGCGCGCGCCACCGAATACGGTGAACCGCAGCCCAGCAGCATCACGGCGATGCGCGTGGTGTACGGCGCCTGGGTCGCCAGGCAAGGCAACCTGCCGCTGGCGTTTGCAGGCGGTGTGGGCTGGGCCAACGCCGGCCAGCAGAGCCCGACAGAAGCCGACGCGGCGCGCCGCATGCTGGAACGCGGTGGCGGTCCCGCGCTGCGCTGGGTGGACGACAGTTCGCGCGACACCGTCGAGAACGCCCGCGCGATGCGGCCCATCCTGCAGCGTGCCGGCATCCAGCGCATCGCCCTGGTGACGCATGCCTGGCACATGCCCCGGTCGGTCAAGGCGTTCGAGGACGCCGGCTTCACCGTGGTGCCGGCCCCGATGGGTTTCGTCGAGCCGCTGCAGCGCCCGCTGCTCGAATGGATGCCGTCGGCGCACGGGCTGCAGGCGTCGCAGTCCGTGGTACGCGAGTGGATGGGGCTGCTGGTCGCGCGGCTGTGAACCCGGCTGCCGAAGCTGCCCGGTAGGCCGAACGGTCAGGCCGACGCTCACTGGCGGCGGACTTTTTTCTCGCAAGCACACCAGCGGGCCTTGATCCACGTCAAGGGAACGGCCTTTCGCCCCGCCGGGCAGGACGTATGCGTACCAGTCTGCCCGCAAAATCGGAGCCTGAATCCACCAGCGGCCGAGGCCAGAGGAATCCTGCATGCGAGTGAACCTTCCTGTGACACAGCAGGAATACGACTATCCGGCACACGCCATGCTGGTGTCCACCACGGACACCAAAGGCATCATCACCCACTGCAACCGCGCCTTCGTCGAAACCAGCGGCTACACCCACGAGGAGCTGATCGGCCAGCCGCACAACCTGATCCGCCACCCCGACATGCCGGCCGAGGGCTTCAAGGACTTGTGGCGCACGATCGGGCGCGGCCAGCCCTGGACCGGCCTGGTGAAGAACCGGCGCAAGAACGGGGACCACTACTGGGTGCAGGCCAACGTCACGCCGATCATGGTGGGCGGCAAGCCACAGGCCTACATGTCGGTGCGCATCAAGCCCGATCGGGCGCAGATCGAGCAGGTCGAGGCGCTGTACGCGCTGCTGCGCCGGCAGGCGGAAACCGGCCAGCACACGCTGCGGCTGCAGGCCGGCAACGTGCGCCGAACCGGCTGGCGCGATCTGCCGGCGATGCTGCAGAGCCTGACACTGACCCAGCGCCTCGGCGCCGCACTGGCACTGCTGGTCGCCGTGGCGATGCTGCCGCCGCTGCTGGGCCTGCGCGGCACGGCCACGCTGTCGGCACCGGGCCAGACGGCAGTCCAGGGCGCGCTGCTGCTGGTGGGAGCCGGCGCCGTGGTGGCGTGGTTCCACCACCGGTTCTCGCGCGCCATGGGCGAGGCCAATCGTTTTGCCAGCGACCTCGCCAGCTGCAACCTGGCGACGACGGTGTCGTCCGACTTCCCCAGCCCGATGGGTCTGCTGCTGCAGCGGCTGCGCCAGATCCAGATCAACCTGCGGGCCGTGGTGGGCGACGTGCGCGACGACATCGCCGGCTTCAACCGCACCTCGGCCGAGATCGCCGAAGGCAGCCAGGATCTGTCGGCCCGCACCGAATCGCAGGCCAGCAGCCTGCAGCAGACCGCCGCATCGATGGAGCAGCTGGCCAGCACCGTGCGGCAGACGGCTGACACGGCGGAGCAGGTGTCGCGGCGCAGCGAGCAGAGTACCGTTGTCGCCAACCGCGGCGGCCAGGCCGTGCGCCAGGTGGGCGACGCGATGGAGGCAATCCAGAAGTCGTCGACCCACATGCGCGACATCATCGGCGTGATCGAGGGCATCGCGTTCCAGACCAACATCCTCGCGCTGAACGCCGCGGTGGAGGCTGCGCGGGCTGGCGAACAGGGCCGTGGCTTCGCGGTGGTGGCAGGCGAAGTGCGCGCGCTGGCGCAACGCAGCGCCGGGGCGGCCAAGGAGATCCGCGGGCTGATCGCCGAATCGACCGAACAGGTGACGCTGGGCACGGCGCAGATGCAGAGCGCGGGCGAGACGATCGACGCCGTGGTGACGGCGGTGGCCGAGGTCGGCGGGATGGTGCGCCAGATCAGCGCGGCCACCCACGAGCAAGCCATCGGCATCGCCCAGGTCAACGAAGCCGTGACCCAGCTCGACAGCGTGACGCAGCAGAACGCCGCGCTGGTCGAGCAGTCGGCCGCCTCGGCCGAAGGCCTCACCGCCAGCGCCACCGGGTTGACGCGGTCGGTGCAGGTGTTTCGGCTGTAGCGGCACTACCGTTCGGGCTGAGCGCACATCCGGGAGGTGAGGGACTGGTTGGTCGTTGACTTGTGTTTCCATGGAAACTAAACTCCATATGGTTTCCATGGAAACCATATGGCCACCCAAAGAATCGCCCGCTCCCCCGCTGCACTCGAAGCCCATCTGGGCTTCTGGCTGCGCTTTGTTTCCAACCACGTGTCCATCCGCTTCCA
This sequence comes from Pseudorhodoferax sp., assembly GCA_965279475.1. GTDB lineage: Bacteria > Pseudomonadota > Gammaproteobacteria > Burkholderiales > Burkholderiaceae_C > Pseudorhodoferax. Next base: position 1,778,603 of record CBDIIA010000003.1, on the reverse strand, counting down.
GCAGCAGCTGGAGGCGAAAGGCGTCACCGTCACCGACTGGGTGGCGCTGCGCACGCTCTGGGCGCAGCCCGACACCAGCCACGCCCGGCTGATCCAGGCCCTGGGCATGACCAAGGGCGCGGCGTCCAAGGTGGTGTCGCGGCTCGAGGACAAGGGCCTTGCGCAACGCCATCTGGCAGAGGGACGCACGCGTGCGCAATCGCTGACCCTGACCCCGGCGGGCCGAGCCCTGGTGCCGAAACTGGCGCAACTGGCCGATGCCAATGACGAACACTTTTTCGGCCATCTGCCGGCACCGCAGCGCGGCGCCTTGGTGGACGCGATGCAAGCCCTGGTGCGACACCACCAGCTCCAGGAAATTCCCACCGCCTGAGCGATCAGGCACACCACCTTGCCCGACAGGAACCACCGTGAACGAGACCACCCGCAGCGTCATCCAATCCACCTTCGAGGCCTCGAACCAAGGCCGCATCCACTTCGGCCAGGTGATCGGCCAGCTCGCCGGCGTGTCTGTCGAGTCCTACCACGTCGACTACCGTTCGGGCCGCACCACCTGCTACCTGCCCGACGGCGCCACGCTGGACCTCACCTTCGAGCGGCCGCGCCAAGGCATTGCCGAGGCCTTCGACGGGGATGCGGTCCGTGCGGCCATCCTGGGCGCCCAACAAGGCCGGGTGATGTACCCCGAGTTCAAGCAGCTCTCACAACGCGCAGGCTGCGTCGGCTACACGGTGTGGATCACCGGCCGCCATGTCAGCTACCTCGGCCGCAGGGGCGAGACGCATGTCGAGCCGTTTCCGAGCTGAGCCTCCCACCCCGCATTCGTCGGTGGGATGACGACCGTGGCTGCGCGAGCTGGGTCGGCACGCCGCGCGGTGCGATGTCCACCGTCACGGCGCAATCCGCTGGGCGCCTACGTTGCACGCGGCAGCCGGCCCATGCAATGAACGACCCACCGTCACGAGGCCACCGTCAGATGAATGCGTCCGCGATGCACACCCGGTCGCGGCCGGCCTGCTTGGCCTTGAGCATCGCCAGGTCGGCCCGGTGCAGCGTCTGCATCACGGATTCGCCGCCGCGCATGCCGGCAATGCCAGCCGAGACCGTCAACTGCCCGTCGGGGCGCGGCACCGCGGCCAGCAGCGTGCGCAGGCGATCCCCCAGCGCCCGGGCCTTGTCTTCGCTCTGGTCCGGCAGCAGCACGCAGAACTCCTCCCCGCCCAGCCGGCCGAACACGTCGCTGTCGCGCAGCGCCTTCTGCAGCACGTCGGACATGCCGCGCAGCACGGCATCGCCGGCCGCATGGCCGTGGCCGTCGTTCAGGCGCTTGAAATGGTCGATGTCCAGGTACAGCAGGGTGAGCGGCGCGCCGGTCGACCGGGCCCTGGCGGCCGCGTCCTCGGCCTGCTGCAGGAACTCGGCCCGGCTGCGGGCGCCGGTCAGCGTGTCGGTCACGGAGAGCTCGGCCAGCCGGTGTTCCTGGTCGAACGCGCGGCGCTGGTAGTCCTGGATGCGCAGGTGGCTGACAAAACCGGCTACCAACGCCATCGCCCCGAACAACAGGCCGAACACGGCGTCGGCGCGGCTGCCGGCCTGCGCCAGCACGAAGGGCAGGAAGAAGACATAACAGGCCAGCGAACCAGCGACCCATTGGCCCAGCGTGATCCAGAAGAAGCTGGTCGACAACACGATGATGACGGCCGCCAGCAAAAAGTACATCAGCGGCCGGTCGGTCCCGAGCGCGCCAAGATAGTTGTTGAGGCTGACGGTGGCGATGGTCGCCATGCAGGCGACACCGTAGACCCGCACCGACGGCGCCCGCACGATGGTCCAGGCGAACAGCGCCGTCAGCGGCAGCAGCAGCACCCGCAGCCACACGTATTCGGGCGCGGGAATCAGCAGGCGCGCCAACAGGGCGGCCGCCGAACCCAGCACCGCCATCACGCCCATCTCGACGGCAGTGCGCTGCAGGCGTCTCAGCGTCTGCTCGCGGTAGGCTTGTTCACGGTCGGGGGTGGCGGCTGCGGGCGGGGACGTCGGGCGCCTATCGGGCATGTGCACAGCCGCTCAGGTGCGGCACGGAAACGGAAACGGAAATGGCAGGCATCGGGCGCAAAGCCACGATTCTAGAAGTCCACCGATAGCCCTCTGGCTGCCACTGTCTCCCGCATTTCCGGCAGTAGCCGGGTCGACTCCTCGAGTGTCTTGGGCCTTCGGCAATCCACACCCCTGCGACCGCTCGTGCGAGCGACAGCGGTGCCCGCGTGCAATTACCATCGTGGCCATCAGGCTGGAGACACACACCCCTACCCCACCATGACCCCACAACGCCACGCATCTTCCCCACTCCGCATCGGCCTCCTCGGCGGCGCCAACATCGCCAGGCAATTCAGCCGCGACGTCGCGCCCAGCCGCGAGGTCAAGGTGGTCGCGGTCGCGAGCCGCACGCTGGAAACGGCCCAGGCTTTTGCCAGTGCGCAAGGCATCGGCCGCCACCATGGCAACTACGAGGCACTGCTGCAGGACGATGGTGTGGACGCGATCTACCTGCCGCAGCCCAACAGCCTGCACGCCGAATGGGCTATCCAAGCCGCGGCAGCCGGCAAGCACATCCTGTGCGAGAAGCCTCTCGCGTTGAACCATGCGCAGGCCAAGGCCATGTTCGACGCTGCGAAAGCGCACGGCGTGATGCTTCTGGAGGCATATCCCTATTACTTTCAGCCGCAGACCGGCGACCTGCTGCGTCTGCTGCGCGAGGGCGCCATCGGGTCTGTCAAGACGGTACAGGCCAGCTTCGGCTTCACGATGGCCAACCCCGAAGGCAACATCCGCAACAACCTTGCGCTGGGCGGTGGCGCCTTGCTGGACGCGGGCAGCTACCCGCTGAGCCTGATCCGCCTGGTCATGGGCTGCGCACCGGTGCGCGTGCTGGCAGACGCCAGCTGGGCCGACTCGGGTGTCGACATGAGCATGTCCGCAACGCTGTACTACGCGGATGGGCGCCGTGCGCACATGGCCTGCGCGATGGATGTCGGCATCCACCGCTTCGCCAGCATCGTCGGCGACGGCGGCGCGATCAGCACCGAGTTCCTGAACCACACGAGCGAGGGGCCGGGGCACCCCTTCGGCTATGTGGCGAGCCAGATGCGTGTGCGCCGTGGCTTGAAGCCGGTGCCGTTCGAAGACATCCGCTCCCCCACCGGCAGCGGCTTCCGTTTTGCCGCGGAGGCGTTTGCGAAGGTCATCGCCGACCAGGACTTTGCCGCGATCGAGCGCGCCGCCGCAGCCAGCCTGGACATCGCCGCGACCTTGGAGGCGTTGGCAGTGAGCGCGAAAGAAGGTCGTTTGGTGGACTTGCCGGCAAGCTGATCGAGCGACGGGTCCGGCGATGTTCTGGCAACGGGCCCAGAGAACCAACGCTTGCTACTTTTTGAAGAGCAGGAGCAACAGGTTCAACTAAGGTATCTGGTGGGACGTGCGGGGGTCGAACCCACGACAAACGGATTAAAAGTCCGCTGCTCTACCAACTGAGCTAACGTCCCTCACGCGCTTTCGGCGAACGCCTGGGCGGTGAATTTCTGCATGCGCGCGAAGCTTTGGCGGCTTCGGCAAAGTCTGCGATTATAGCCCGGCGAAAGGCTCACTCCGCCGTGGTACGCGCAAGACGGTCCAGGACCCAGCCGGCCGCGCACTGCCCGAAGGTCGACGTCACGCTGACCACCGAACCGTAGCCGTGGCAGTTGAGGCTGCCATCGCCATCCACGGCGCACGACGGGTCGGGCGGCGCGACGGGTTCGCGGCTGAACACGCAGTCGATGCCGATCTTGCGGCCTTCGCGCGGGGCGCCGTGTTGCTGGCGCAGGCGTTGCCGCAGCTGGGCCAGCAGCGGATCGTGTGTGGCGCTGGCGAGGTCGTCGATCTCGACCTTGTGTGCCAGCCTCTTGCCGCCCGCGGCGCCGACGGTGACGAAGACCGTCTTGGCACTGCGCGCCCATGCGGCCATCGCGACCTTGGCCTTGACCTGGTCGCAGGCATCGATGACGGCGTCCACGTGCGGCGGCAGCAGCTGCAGCCAGTTGTCGGCATCGACGAACTCCTCGACGCCGATGACCTCGCACCCCGGATGGATCTCGGCGATGCGCTGCTGCATCGCGACGACCTTGGCCTGGCCGACGGTGCTGTCGAGCGCATGGATCTGGCGGTTGATGTTGGACTCGGAGATGTGGTCCAGGTCGATCAGCGTCAGCCGCGCGACGCCGCTGCGCGCGAGCGCCTCGGCAGCCCAGGAACCGACGCCGCCGATGCCCACCACGGCCACGTGGGCGGCACGGATGCGGGCCGCGGGCGCCACGCCGTAGAGGCGCTCGAGCCCGCCGAAGCGCCGCTGCAGATCGGCTTGCATGTCCACGGCCCTGCGCTCCCGCTCAGCGCAGCTTGGTCAGCCGGTCTTTGGCAGCCACCGCGGCTTCGGACTGCGGGTAGACCTTGACCAGGTCTTCCAGCGTCTTGCGGGCCGCCTTCGTGTCTTTCAGTTCGACCTGGCAGTTGGCGATCGACAGTGCGGCTTCGGGCGCACGCGGGTGGTCCGCCCCGACCGTCAGCATGCTGCGGAAGTTGGCAACGGCCTCCTTGTAGTCGCGCGTCGCATACTGCGCATTGCCCAGCCAGAACAGTGCGGACGGGCCGTAGCCGCTTTGCGGATACCGCTTCACGAAGGCGAAGAACGCCGTCTGCGCCGCGGGGAACTCACCCTTGCGGAACACCGCCAGTGCCGCGTCGTAGTCGCGCGTCTCGGCCGGGTCGGCCAGGAACTCGCGTCCGTCGACCGTGACCTTGACCGGCTCGAACTTGCGCAACCGCTCGTCGACGCCCTGCGCGATGTCCTTTTGCCGGCGCTGCACGTCGGCCACATCGCGGGCCAGCTGCTCGCTTCCGCCACGCTGCTTGGCCAGATCGGCGCGCACGTTGTCGATCTGCGTCTGCAGGTCGAGCAGGCTGCGCCGCAGCTGTGCGTTGTCTTCGTTGGCGCGGCGCAGCTCTTCGCTCAGCTTCTGGGCCGCGGCATCGCCGGCCGCGCGGGTCGCATCGACGCGCTGGCGCAGATCGAGGATCGCGCGGCGTGCCTCTTCGTCATCGAACAGGCCGGCCTGCGCAGCGGCGGGCTGCACCAGCAGCGCGCTGGCCATCAGAAAGAGCGCTGCGCCATGCGTTGCCGCGCGCTTCACGGTCGCCAGCATCCCGCTCAACGGTAGCTGATCTCGGCGCGGCGGTTCTTCGCGTACGCCACTTCATCGCTGCCCTGCACGGCGGGCTTTTCCTTGCCGAAGCTGACCGCCTCGATCTGGCCGTCCGGCACGCCGAGCAGGCCCAGCGCACGGCGCACCGCTTCGGACCGCTTCTGGCCCAGCGCCAGGTTGTATTCGCGGCCGCCGCGCTCGTCGGTGTGGCCCTCGACCACGGCCTTGCGGTTGCGGTCGGTCTTCAGATAACGCGCGTTGTTCTCGATCGTGGACTGCTCGTCCGAGCGGATCGAATAACTGTCGTAATCGAAATACACGATGCGCGCGCCCGCCGGACCGGCGGCCGTCGTATTGCTCTTGCCCAGGTCGACCGGTGCGACACCGCTCTGCGCGACGTTGTTACCCGACGCTCCGGCATTGCCAGTGGACGGCGTGGCCGTGCCCACGGCGGTGCCGGTCTTGTCCTGCACCGGCACGTCGTCGAGCTTCACCGGCGAGCTGCAGGCGGCCAGCAAGGCCGCCAACGACGAGATCAAAATCAACTGCTTCATCTTCCATACTCCCTGTCAACAAAAAAAAGATTCAGGCCTTCATGAACGGGCCCCAGTCGGGCTCGCGGATGTCGCCCGCCTGCCCGGCCAGCCGGGCCTTGATGCGGCCATCGAGCGTCGAGGTCATCAACGCTTCGCGGCCCTGCTGCACCGTCGCATAGACCAGCAGCTTGCTGTTGGGTGCAAAGCTCGGGCTCTCGTCGGACGTGGTGTCGGTGATGCTGGTGACGGTCGACGTGCCAAGTTCCATCACCTGCAGCTTGAACGCGCCGCCGATGCGCGAAACATAAGCCAGCCAGCGCCCGTCCGGGCTGATCGCCGGCGAAATGTTGTAGCTGCCTGTAAACGTCGCGCGTTCGGCCGCGCCGCCGCTGACCGGCATGCGGTAGATCTGTGGTGCGCCGCCGCGGTCGCTGACGAAATACAGCGTCTTGCCATCCGGGGTGTAGATCGGCTCGGTGTCGATGCTGCCCGACTGCGTGAGCCGGCGCGGTTCGCCGCCGTTGGCGTCGATCGTGTAGAGCTGCGAGCCGCCGTCGCGCGTGAGCGTCACGGCCAGAGAGCGGCCATCGGGCGCCCAGGTCGGCGCACTGTTCGACCCGCGGAAATTGGCGATCAGCCGACGCCGGCCGGAGGCCACGTCGTGCACATAGATCACCGGCTTGCGCGACTCGAACGACACATAGGCCAGCTGTTGCCCGGTTGGCGACCAGGCCGGCGAGATGATCGATTCGGGGCTGGCCAGCGCGGTCTGGCTGTTCTCGCCATCGGCATCCGCCACCCACAGCGTGTAGCGGGCGCCGGCCCGCGTGACGTAGGCGATGCGGGTCGAGAACACGCCGCGGTCGCCGGTCAGTTTTTCATAGACGAAGTCGGCGATCCGGTGGGCCGACAGCCGCAGGTCGCCCTGCACCACGCTGTAGCTCTGGCCGCCGAGATCCTGGCCGCGCACCACGTCCCACAGGCGGAAACGCACGTCGTAGCGGCCGTCGGCCAGGCGGGTGATGCTGCCGGTGAGCAGTGAGTCGGCAGCGCGCTGGCGCCACAGGGCCACGTCGGGCCGGGAGGCTTCGTCGAGCGCGGCGCCGGACGCATCGACCGCACGGAATTGGCCGCTGCGTTCGAGGTCGGCCTGGACGATCGCACCGATCTTCTGCGGCGCCTGGTCGTCACCGCGGAAGGCGGCGACCGCGATGGGCAACTGCGTCAGGCCGACGCCCGTCACCTCGACCCGGAACTGCGCCAGCGCCGGCAAGGCGGCCAGGCCCAGCAGGCCGACGACATCCCGGCGTCGCGGTTGCAAGGGAATTTTCATGAGTCTTTGTGTTCGCTTTATCGATTGAGTTCACTGAGGATGACATCGGCCGCACCATTCGCCGCACCATCGGCCTCGGCCAAGCCGACGCCAGCCCGCGCATCGCAGGCAGCATCGTCCAGCCTGCGCTGCACGCGGCTGCGGTTCTCCTGCTCGCCGGCGCGGCTGTTGTCGCGATGCCAGAGGTGGAAGACCTCGGTGCTCCAGAAGCCGTTGATGCGCTGCAGGCCGCGCCGATGCAGGCGCAGCACCAGGTCGGCGTCTTCATGCCCCCAGCCCTGGAAGCTCTCGTCAAAACCGTTGACGGCCACCAGATCGCCGCGCCAGAGCGCAAAGTTGCAACTGCGGATGCCCTTCCATCGAAACTCCGTTTTTACCCGACCCGGCGCACCCGGCCAGTTCAGCAAGTGTGACAGTTTGTTTATGTCCCCGGCAGCGCGCAGCCGCAACCAGTCGGCAAGACTCAGAGCGTCGAGGTCGATGCCGCCCTGCGTCACGCGGTCGCTCAAGCCCCTGCTGAGCAGCACCCGGCTGCCGTTGACGAAGCTGCCCGTTCGTGCCAAGCGCTGATGGGACTGCACGAAATGCGGACCGGGCACGCAATCCCCGTCCAGAAACACCAGATAGTCGACCTCCGCATGCAGCACCCCGAGGTTGCGGGCACGGCTGGCGGTGAAACCCACATCCGGATGCCAGACGTGGCGCACCGGGCACGCGAAGTTTGGCAGGCCGCTCCGCAGGGCCGCCACGTGCTCAGGCCGGGAGCCATCATCGGCTACCACCACGACCGCATCCGCCGGGCATTGCGGCGCCAGACCACGCAACACGGCCAGCAGTGCATCGGAACGGTTGTAGGTCAGGACGACGAAGCCGATCCTCATGGTGCGGGTCGGGACGCACCGGCGGCGGGCGCTGGACGCTGCAGCAGCCACAACTTCAGATAGCGGTAGTAGGTGCCTTCGGCGTTCGAGATCGCCAGTGCCAGGCCGAGCCGCCCGTCGAGAAACCCCAGGCGTAGCGCATACGTGCGGAAGAAGGCCCAGAGGCCGTGCCCGATGGCCCTGCCGAAAGATCCCTGCACGCCCCGGGCCATCAGGGTCTGCGCACCGGCGCTGGAATAGCGGTTGGTCTTGTCGAGCACGGTTTCGAAGTCGGCAAAACTGTGGTGCAGCAAGTCACCTTGCAGGCGACCGACCGGGCCTTGTGCCTGGACCGACTCATGGACCAAGTGGTCTGAAAAGCGCGCCTTGCCACGCCGGAACAATCGCACGATGCGGTCCGGATACCAGCCAGAGTGGTGAATGAACTGGCCGCAGAAGCTGGTCAGACGATTGACGCTGTAGGCGCTCAGCTCACCGCGCTCGATGGCGTCGGTGATGGAGGCGCGCAAGGCCGGCGTCACCTGCTCGTCCGCATCGAGCGACAACACCCAGTCGCCGGTGGCCAAGGCCAGCGCCCGATTCTTCTGCGGGCCGAAGCCAGGCCAGTCGTCCGTCTGCTCCACCCTGGCCCCGAGGCTGCGCGCCAGCTCCGGCGTGCCATCGGTGCTGCCGTTGTCCAGCACCACCACTTCGTCGGCAAAGGCCACGGACGCCAGACAGGCTGGCAGACGGTGGGCTTCATTGTGGGTGATGACGATGACGGACAGGCGCATGCAATGCGGGCGGATCAAGTCGAAGATAATTTCCGGTTGACAAGATTATCAAGGCAAGTATTTTGCGCCCATTCGACAGTCCCACGAACGCAGCCACCGCATGGTAGGTATCAACGCCACGACGCTGCGCTGGCTGCTCCCCTATTTCTGCCGATCCCGCGGCATCTGGCTGGCAGCCGCGGTGGCCACCCTCGTCACGTCGGCCACGGATCCACTGCTTCCCGCGCTCATGCAGCAGTTGCTCGACAAGGGCTTCGTGGCCGGTGGCCTGCCGCTGTGGGCGGTGCCGGTGGTCGTGCTGATGATCTTCCTGGTGCGCGGCACGGCGGGTTTTCTGGCCGACCTGGCACTGGCGCGCATCACGCAGGATGGCCTGCTGGCCATGCGGCGCGACATGTTCGCGCGCCTGCTCGATGCCCAGCTCGATCTGTTCCGGCAGCAGAACGCCACGGCGCTGTCCAACACCGTGGTCTACGAGGTGCAGAACGGTGCCACGCTGCTGATCAACTCGATCATCGCCCTGCTGAAGGATGCGCTCACGGCCCTGGCGCTGCTGGGCTATCTGGTCTACCTCAACTGGAAGCTCACCCTGATCGTGTTCCTGATCGTGCCCGGCGTGAGCATCATCATGCGGACGATGTCACGCCGGCTGTACCGGCTGGCGCGCAGCATGCAGACCTCGGTCAATGAGCTGGCGTACGTCGTGGAAGAGAACGTGCTCGCCGCCCGGGTCGTGCGGCTGCATGGCGCCCAGAACGCGCAGGCCGGCCGCTTCGCCTCGCTCAGTACGGTCCTGCGGCGCCTGGCACTGAAATCGGCCGCTGCCTCGGCTGCCATCACGCCGCTCACCCACATGCTGGCCGCGGCCGCGCTGTCGGTCGTGATCTGCGTGGCCTTGTGGCAGAGCCAGGGCCAGGGCGGCTTGAGCGTCGGTGGCTTCGCCGCCTTCATCACGGCGCTGCTGATGCTGATCTCGCCGATCAAGAAGCTGTCCGAGGCCGCGAGCCCCATCAGCCGGGGCGCGGCCGCGGTGCAGCGCGGCATCGACCTGATCGAGGGCACGCCGGCCGAAGCACAAGGCAGCTTCGACCCCGGCCGCGCACAGGGTCGCATCGAGCTTCGCGGCATCGGCGTGCGCTACAGCGAAGACAACGCGCCCGCGCTGGACGACGTGAACCTCGACATCGCCCCCGGACAGACGGTTGCGCTGGTCGGCCCCTCCGGGTCCGGCAAGACCACGCTGGCCAGCCTGCTGCCGCGCTTCATCGCGCCGACGCAAGGCACGATCCTGCTCGACGGGCATCCCGTCACCGACTGGAAGCTGGACGCCTTGCGCCGGCAGTTCGCGCTGGTCAGCCAGGACGTGGTGATGTTCAACGACAGCCTGGCCAACAACATCACGATGGGCAGCACGCCCGACGCGGCGCGCCTGGACGCCTGCGTGCGCGCCGCGAATCTGCAGGATGTGGTGGCCGCCCTTCCGCAGGGGCTCGACACCGTGACGGGCCACAACGCGGTCGCCCTGTCCGGCGGCCAGCGCCAGCGGCTCGCGATCGCGCGCGCGCTCTACAAGGACGCGCCGATCCTGATCCTCGACGAAGCCACGTCGGCGCTCGACACCGCGTCCGAGCGGCTGGTGCAGGACGCGCTGCAGCGCCTGATGGCCGGCCGCACCACGCTGATCATCGCGCACCGCTTCTCGACCATCGAACATGCCGACCGCGCCATCGTGCTCGACCATGGCCGCATCGCCGAAAGCGGAAGCCATGCGGATCTGATGGCGCGGGGCGGGCTGTACGCCAAACTCTACGCCTTGCAATTCGGAACCTCATGAGCACCACGTCCGAGAGGCAAGCGCACGGCGCCGTCAAGCCGTACGCCAGCTGGAGCGCGATCGACTGGGCGCTGACCGTCGGCCTGGCTCTGCTGGGGTTCTCGACCATTGCGTCGGTGGCGGGTGTCAACATCGCCAAGGCCGCGCTGCTGCTGGTGGCCGTTCCGCTGGCGCCCGCGATCTGGCGGCTGGCGCCCTGGAAAGACCCGGTGATGAAGACCGGGCTGGTGCTGCTCGCCTACATCATGCTGCACACGCTCTGGTTCAGCGGGTTTTCGGTTCCCACGCGCCAGACCCTCAACCACTACCAGGAGCTGCTGGCAGCACCGCTGCTGATGGCGCTGATGATGCTGGCCCCCGACCGGCGTGTGTTCTACCGTGCGGTGATGGTGGGTGCCGTCGCGCTGGCCATCGCGCATTGGGTTTCGCTGCTGGTGCCGCAGGCCGGCATGCTGCTGGGTACCCGTCGAATCTCGGCTGGGTTCTCGCTCGCCGTGTGCGCCTATCTTCTGCTGGTGCAGGCGCAGACGGCCAAGCGGCCCTGGCAGTTGCGTGCGCTGGCACTGGGCCTGGCGCTGACGGTGCTGTTCGCGATCGGCAGCCGCACTGGCTACATCGTGCTGGTCGTGCTGATGGGCGCTGCGGCCTGGCAGTACAGTCCGCGGCGCTGGCGCTGGGCGGCCGCGCTGGCGGTTCCGGGTCTGATCATCGTGGTGGCCCTGTCGTCCAAGGAGTTCCAAGTGCGCCTGCACGAGACGATGAACGTGGCCACCGTCGAATCCAGCCCCGCAGCGATCGACAGCACCTCCACTGCGATCCGCGTGCACATGCTGCGCCTCGCCGGCGACATGCTGCAAGACCACGCGCTCGAAGGCGTCGGCTTCGCCGGCTATACCGCGGCCCACCGCGCAGCTTTCCTGGCGCGGCAGGCGCGCGAGCCCGCGTTGTACGCACACGTGCCGGAGGTCTGGACCCGCAGCACCAACCCGCACAACGAGTACCTGATGCAGTTGCTGGGCGGCGGTATCGCCGCGCTGGGGCTCTACCTCGCCTGGCTCGCGGTCACGCTGCGCCAGGCGGTTCGCCGGACCGGCACCGCGCGCGCCATGCTTACCGGCCTGTGCCTGGCCTTCATCGTCGGCGGCGTCTTCAACTCGCTGCTGCTGGACTTCACCGAAGGGCACTTCTACATCGCGCTGCTGGCCTGGCTGGCCGCCGAAGCCGCGCGCGCCCGCCCCGGCAGCGCATGCAGCGGATCCTGATCATCACCACGCGCCAGATCGGCGACGTGCTGCTGACCACCCCGCTGATCCGGGCCTGCCGCCAGCGCTGGCCCGACGCGCGCATCGAGGTGCTGGGTTTTGCCGGCACGCTGTCGATCCTGCAGCGCAACCCCGACATCGACGAGCTGATCCCCACGCAGGCCAAGCTCGGCTTGCGCGGCTTCTGGCAGCTGGCGCGACGTCTGTGGCGGCGCTACGACCTCGCCATCGTGGCCCAGTCGAGCGACCGCGCGCATCTGATCGGCTGGGTGGCGGCCCGGCTGCGCAGCGGCATCGTGCCCCCGGCCGGCAGCAGCAACTGGTGGAAGACACGGCTGCTGCGCCATGCCGTCACCGCCGCAGGCGACCTGGGTGCCACCCACGTGACCACCGAGAACCTGCAGCTGCTGATCCCCTGGGTGGCCGACGCGATGCCGGTGGCCCAGGTGGTGCCTCCTCCGGCGTCGGCCTTGCCGCTGGCGATCGCGCAGCAGTTGCGGCCCGGCGCGGTGGCGGTGCACGTGCCGTCGATGTGGCGCTACAAACAATGGCCCGTCGAATCCTTCGCGGCACTGGTCCGCGGCCTGCTGGCGCGCCAGCGGCAGGTGGTGCTCACCGGCAGTGCGAGCGAGCGAGACCAGAGCATCATCGCGCCGCTGCGGGCGCTCGCGCACCCCCCCGATCTGATCGACACCTCGGGCCAGCTGAGCTTCAACCAGCTGACGGGCCTGCTGCAGCAGGTGGCGCTCTATGTGGGGCCGGATACGTCGGTGTCCCATCTGGCGGCCGCCACCGGCACCCCGGTGCTCGCGGTGTTCGGCCCGACCAATCCGCAGCGCTGGGCCCCGTGGCCCGCCCGCGCCGCCGCGTCGGCCCTGTTCGCCCGTTCGACTCTCGTGCAGCAGGTGGGCAACGTCACGCTGGTGCAGGCCGATCTGCCCTGCGTGCCCTGCGGCAAGGCCGGCTGCGAGGACCATACCGACAGCCGCAGCGATTGCCTGAACGCGATCACTCCGGAGCGCGTGCTGAAGCAGGTCGACCGTCTGCTCGAAGGCGCCTGACCCGTCCCCCGTACCAACCCCGCACCGGCAGGCTACATCAGCACGATGTCGTACTGCTCCGGCCCCATCGCGCCCTCGCTCTGCAGCGAAATGGGTTTGCCGATGAAGTCCGACAGGCCGGCGAGATGCGCGCTTTCCTCGTCGAGGAACAGCTCGACCACCTTGGGAGACGCGACGATGCGGAACTCGCGCGGGTTGAACTGCCGCGCCTCGCGCAGGATCTCGCGCAGGATGTCGTAGGTCACGCTGCGCGCGGTCTTCACGATGCCCTTGCCGGCACAGATCTCGCAGGGCTCGCACAGGATCTGGGCCAGCGATTCGCGGGTGCGCTTGCGGGTCATCTCCACCAGGCCCAGCTGCGAGAAACCGCCGGCCGTGGTCTTGACCCGGTCCCGCGCCAGCTGCTTGCGGAACTCGGCCAGCACGGCGTCGCGGTGGTCCTCGCGTGCCATGTCGATGAAGTCGACGATGATGATGCCGCCCAGGTTGCGCAACCGCAATTGCCGCGCGATCGCCTGGGACGCCTCGAGGTTGGTGCGGAAGATCGTGTCGTCGAAGTTGCGTGCGCCGACGAAGCCTCCGGTGTTGACGTCGACCGTGGTCAGGGCCTCGGTCTGGTCGACGATCAGGTAACCGCCCGATTTCAGGTCGACGCGCCGGCCCAGCGCCCGGGCCACCTCGTCGTCGATCGAGAACAGGTCGAAGATCGGCCGCTCGCCCTTGTAGTGCTGCAGCTTGTCCACCGCGGCCGGCATGAACTCGCGGCCGAAGGCCTGCAGGTTCTCGAACTGCTCCTTCGAGTCGAGCCGGATGGTCTGCGTCTGCTCGCTGACCAGGTCGCGCAGCACACGCTGCAGCAGGTTCAGGTCCTGGTGCAGCAGCGAGGCGGCGGGCTGGCGCAGCGATGCGCTCTTGATGCGTGCCCAGGCCTTGCGCAGGTAGGCGATGTCGTCGGCCAGTTCGGCGTCGGTCGCGTCCTCGCCGTTGGTGCGCAGGATGAAGCCGCCGCCACCGCCCGAGGCGGCGTCGCCGACCATCGCCTGCAGCCGGCGCCGCAGGTCCTCGCGCTGCGCCGCCGGAATCTTCTGCGAGACGCCCACATGTTCGTCCTGCGGCAGGAACACCAGCAGCCGGCCGGCGATGCTGATCTGCGTCGACAGCCGGGCGCCCTTGCTGCCGATCGGGTCCTTGATCACCTGCACCATCAGCGACTGGCCTTCGAACACCTGGCGCTCGATCGGCACCTGGGCGCCCGCCGCACGCTGCGGCAGCGCCTCGGCATCGCCGCCGCGGATCGCCGTGGCGCTGGGCATCAGGTCGGCGACATGCAGGAAGGCGGCCCGTTCCAGGCCGATGTCGATGAAGGTCGACTGCATGCCCGGCAGCACCCGTGCCACCTTGCCGAGATAGACATTGCCCACCAGCCCACGGCCGAGCGTGCGTTCGACGTGCAGTTCCTGCACCGCGCCGTGCTCGACGATCGCCACCCGCGTCTCCTGCGGGGACCAGTTGATCAGGATGTCTTGCTGCATGGCCGAGCCCGTAACGCTCCAGCCCCGGACCGGCGTGCGCCGTCCGGCGCCGCCGTCATGCGGTCCTGCCGCGCTTGGGGGCTGCGCCCGCGATGGCCTGTTTCGCGGCCTCCTCGGCCAGCAGGCGGCGCACCTCGAGGGCGTCCAGTGCGTAGGGCAGCAGCGCAATGGCGTGTTCGGGCAGCGCCTTGTCGCCGAACACGGCCTGCGTGGCCGACCACATGAATTCGAGTGTTTCGGTGACCTCGCCGAGCGCGTCGCGCGTCAGATCGGGCAGCAGTGCCTCGGCTTTTCGGGGTGCGGCGCGCTTCGCGGCGGGTTTGGCAATCTTCACGTTGGCTCCTCGGCGATCTAGATTCTGCAGAGTATCCATCCTAGCCGGTTCGCGGGGTGCCCCGACAGCCGGCAGGCATGAAAATCACGCGTCAGATACGCAGGCCGGCACGGCGCAACAGTTGCGCGGTCTCGAACATCGGCAGCCCCATGATGCCCGAGTAGCTGCCGCTGATGCTGGCGATGAAGGCCGCAGCGCGCCCCTGCACCGCGTAGGCGCCGGCCTTGCCCATGGGTTCGCCCGAGGCCACGTAGCGCCTGATCTCGGCCGACGTCAGCGCGGCGAACTGCACCCGCGACACGCTGAGCGCCTCGAAGCGCTGGCGGCCGTGCCGCACCGCCACCGCCGTCAGCACGCGGTGCGTCGTGCCGCTGAGTTCGCCGAGCATGCGCACCGCGTCGCGGGCGTCGGCGGGTTTCCCGTAGACGGCGCGGCCCAGCGCCACCGTGGTGTCGGAACACAGCACGGGTGCCGCCGGCAGGCCGCGCCGCACGCGCCGCGCCACGGCGGCATCGAGCTTGAGCCGCGTTACCCGCTGCACGTAGACGGCGGGCGCCTCGCGCCCACGCAGGTCTTCCAGCGCCTCCGCGTCCTCGCCAGCATCGGCCAGCAGCAGCTCGTGCCGCACGCCGAGCTGCTCGAGCAGTTGCCGGCGACGCGGGCTCTGCGAGGCGAGGTAGATGAAATCGGCCATGTCAGTGGCGCCCGGCCGCCCGAAGACACTGACGCGCCCCCTTGGGGGCAGCGATACGCGGAGCGATGAGCGTGGGGGTTTCATCCTAGACGGGGACCGAGAGGTCGGGTCGGCGGGGGGCGACCTCTTCATCGACCTCCTCGCCGAGAAACCCGCCGCTCTGGTGCGCCCAGAGCCGCGCATACAGCCCGCCCTGCTCCAGCAGGCTGCGGTGGTCGCCGGCCTCGACGATGCGGCCGCGGTCCAGCACGATCAGGCGGTCCATCGCGGCGATGGTCGACAGCCGGTGCGCGATGGCGATCACGGTCTTGCCCTCCATCAGGCGGTACAGGCTGGTCTGGATCGCGACCTCGACCTCGGAGTCGAGCGCGCTGGTGGCCTCGTCGAGCAGCAGGATCGGCGCATCCTTCAGCATCACACGGGCGATCGCGATGCGCTGGCGCTGCCCGCCCGACAGCTTGACGCCACGCTCGCCCACATGGGCGTCGTAGCCGCGCCGGCCCTTGGGGTCGCTCAGCGCCTCGATGAAGTCGTGCGCTTCGGCCCGGCGGGCGGCGGCACGCATCATGTCTTCGGTCGCATCGGGGCGGCCGTACAGGATGTTCTCGCGCACTGAGCGGTGCAGCAGCGAGGTGTCCTGCGTCACCATGCCGATCTGCGAACGCAGGCTGTCCTGCGTGACGCCGGAGATGTCCTGCCCGTCGACCAGCACCCTGCCCTGCTCCAGGTCGTAGAAGCGCAGCAGCAGGTGCACGATGGTCGACTTGCCGGCGCCCGAGCGGCCCACGAGGCCGATCTTCTCGCCAGGGGCGATGCGCAGCGACAACCTGTCGATCACCTTGCGGGCATGCGGATCGGTGGCGCCATACGAAAAACCGACGTTCTCGAAGCGCACCTCGCCGTGCGGCACCTTCAGCGTGGCGGCTCCGGGCCGGTCGAGCACCAGCTGCGGCCGCGACAACGTGTTGATGCCGTCCTGCACCGTGCCGACGTGCTCGAACAGGGCCGCCATCTCCCACATGACCCAGTGCGAGATGCCCGCCAGCCGCATCGACATCGCCGTGGCAGCCGCCACCGCACCCACCCCCACCTGCCCGGCCGTCCACAACCACAAGGCGACGCCGGTGGTCGACAGGATCAGCACCGCGCTCAGCGCCTGGTTGGCAACCTCGAAGCCGCTGACCAGCCGCATCTGGCCGCGCGCGGTCACCAGAAACTCTTCCATAGCCGACCGTGCGTAGCCGGCCTCGCGGCCCGCGTGCGAAAACATCTTGACCGTGGCGATGTTGGTGTAGGCGTCCGTGATGCGGCCGGTCATCAGCGAACGCGCGTCGGCCTGGTTCTTCGACACCCGGGCCAGGCGCGGCACGAACACCCGCAGCACGACCACGTAGAACGCCGCCCATCCGACGAACGGCGCCAGCATCCAGGCGTTGAAGCCGCCCACCACCACCACCATCGTCACGAAATAGATCACGACGAACACCAGGATGTCGCCCAGGATCATGCAGAACTCGCGCACGGCCAGCGCCGTCTGCATCACCTTGGTGGCGATGCGGCCAGCGAACTCGTCCTGGTAGAAACCCATGCTCTGCGCCAGCATCAGCCGGTGGAAGTTCCAGCGCAGCAGCATCGGGAAGTGGCTGGCCAGCGTTTGCCGCTTGATCAGTGTCTGCAGGCCGATCAGCAGCGGGCTGGCCAGCACGATGGCGCCCAGCAGCAGCAGGCGTTCGCGCTCTTCGGTCCATAGCAGGGCGGGCTGCACGTGGCCCAGCCAGTCGACGATGCGGCCCATCATCGCGAACAGCAGCGCTTCGAACGCGCCGATGGCGGCCGTCAGCAGCGTCATCGCCAGGATGTAGCCACGCAGCCCCTGCGTGCAGGCCCAGATGAAGGCGAAGAAGCCGCGCGGCACTGGCGCGGGCGCGGCATCGGGAAACGGATGGAGAAGTCGTTCGAACCAGGCGAGCATCGGTCGATTGTCAGCGTTCGGTCAGCGCTCTATTCGCGGTGGTAGGGATGGTTGGCGTTGACCGACCAGGCGCGGTAGAGCTGCTCGATCAGCAGCACGCGCGCCATCGCGTGCGGCAAGGTCAGGTCCGACAGGCGGATGCGTTCGTGCGCCGCCTGGCGGAACTCGGGCGCCAGGCCGTCCGGCCCGCCGATCACCAGCGTCACGTCGTCGCTTTCGAGTTGCCAGGTCTTGAGCCTCGCCGCCAGCGCCAGCGTGGTCAGCGCCGTGCCACGCTCGTCCAGCACCACGGTGCGGGCGGTTCGCCCGGCTGCGGACTGGATGGCTGCCTCGATGCGTTCACGCTCGGCCGCCTGGATCTGCGCCAGCGTGCGCGAGCCGCGAGGCTCGGTCTTCACGGCGCGCAGTTCGACTTTCAGCTCCGGCGGGAAACGTTTCGCGTAATCGTCGTAGGCGGTCTGGGCCCAGTCGGGCATCCGCAGGCCGACCGCGACGATCACGAGTTTCAAGGAACGGTCAGGCCTTGCGTGCGGGTGCCCGCGCAGCAGCCTTCTTGGCCGGTGTGCTGGTCTTCAGCACCACGGCCGTGCGGGTATTGGACAGCTTCTTCGCCGGTGCCTTGGCAGGGGCCGGGGCCGCCGCCTTGCGCGGTGCGGGTTTGCGCGCCAGGTCGGGCCGCTCGGGCGCGATCTCGCGTTCGGGCGGCTTGCTGCGCGCGGCGGTGCGGCCGGCCGGTTTGGCCTTGCCGGATGCGGTCTTCGCCGCCGTCTTGCCGGCGGCCTTGCCTGCCGCCTTGCGCGCCACGGGCTTGACCTCCGCAGGCTCGGGCATCGCCGGTTTGCTGGCGCCGAACTTCAGCCGCACCGGCTTTTCGCCCCACAGCTCTTCGAGATGGTAGTACTGCCGGATCGCGGGCTGCATGATGTGGACCACGGCCTGGCCGCAGTCGACGATGATCCACTCGCCGTTTTCTTCGCCCTCTACACGCGGCTTCGGAAAACCGGCTTCGCGCACCGCATCGCGCACACTGGCCGCGAGCGCACGAGTCTGCCGGTTCGAGGTGCCGGACGCCACGATCACCCGCTCGAACAGCGCCGACAGATGCTCGGTGTTGAACACCTGGATGTCTTGCGCCTTGACGTCTTCGAGACCGTCCACGATGGACCGTTGCAGCTTTTGTGTGTCTTTCTTGGCGACAGAGTCCGTGGTGGTTTCAGTGGTCATCGAGCAGTCGGGTGATGGGGATGTCGGTCAATATAGCGCGCAACGCGCTCGGGGGCCATATCGGCAATCCCAAGGCCCTGCAGGGACATGCCAGGACGGTCGCGGTAAGGGGGAGGCTGACGGCGCGGTGGGAAACCTGCCGGCCCCGGCAGGCGACGCGCCTGCAATCGGGATTCAGTCTGCCCGCGCAGCTAGAGAAATTATAGCAAAACCGCGACGCCGCCCCGCGGCGTGTGGTCAGACCCAGTCGCGCGGCACGAGAAAGTGCCGTGTCAACGCGTCCTCCGGCGAACCGGCCGCGGGGCTGTGGGCGTACGACCAGCTTGCCAGCGGCGGCATCGACAGCAGGATGGATTCGGTCCGGCCGCCGGACTGCAGCCCGAAGTGCGTGCCCCGGTCCCACACCAGGTTGAACTCGACATAACGGCCACGCCGGTACAGCTGGAACGCGCGCTCGCGCTCGCCGTAGGGCGTGTCCCGCCGGCGCTCGACGATCGGCAGGTAGGCCCCGAGGAAGGCCGAGCCGACCGCCTGCGCCATCTCCATGCTGCGCGCGATGCCCAACTCGGCGAAGTCGTCGAAGAACACGCCGCCGATACCGCGTGCCTCCTGCCGGTGTTTCAGAAAGAAATAGCTGTCGCACCACTGCTTGAAGCGTGGGTATTTGTCGTCGCCGAAGGGCGCCAGCGCCTGCTGGCAGCTGCGGTGGAAATGCTGCGCGTCCTCTTCGAAGCCGTAGACCGGCGTCAGGTCCATGCCGCCGCCAAACCAGCAGACCAGTTCGTCGCCGGGATGGCCGGCCGCGATCATGCGCACGTTCATGTGCACGGTCGGCGCATACGGGTTGCGCGGATGGAACACCAGCGACACGCCCATGGCCTCGAACGGCGCGCCGGCCAGCTGCGGACGGTGCTGGGTGGCGGATGGCGGCAGACTGGCCCCGCGCACATGCGAAAAACCGCAGCCGGCCCGCTCGAACACACGCCCGTTCTCCAGGATGCGCGTGATGCCCTCGCCCTGCAACGGCTCGCCCGGCGCCTTGGTCCAGGGGTCGGACAGGAACACCGAACCGTCGAGCGCCGCGATGCCCCCGGTGATCGTGTCCTGCAAACCCCGCAGGTAGGCGCCGAACGACGCCACCGCACTCTCCCGATGTAGCGTCATTTCAAGGCTCTATGGCCGATGTCGTGTCGGTACTGCATGCCGTCGAACTGGATGCCGCGCGTGACCTCGTAGGCGCGCTGCTGCGCCAGCTTGACGTTGTCGGCCAGCACGGTCACGCACAGCACCCGGCCGCCCGAGGTGATGGTCTGGCCGTTGAACCTCGCGGTGCCGGCATGGAACACCATCGCATCGTCGGCGTCCTTGGGCAGGCCGGTGATCGCGTCGCCCTTGCGCGGCGCTGCCGGGTAGCCATGGGCCGCCAGCACCACGCCCAGCGCGATACGCCGGTCCCATTCCAGCTCGATCTGGTCGAGCCGGCCTTGCGGGCCGGGCTCGGTCGCCGCCCACAGCACGTCGAACAGGTCGGACTTCAGCCGCATCAGCAGCGGCTGGGTCTCGGGGTCGCCGAGCCGGCAGTTGAACTCCAGCGTCTTGGGCCGGCCGTTGGCGTCGATCATCAGGCCGGCGTACAGGAAGCCGGTGTAGGCGATGCCATCCTTCTCCATGCCCTTGACCGTGGGCACGATGATCTCGCGCATCGCACGCGCGTGCACGTCGGCGGTGACCACCGGCGCCGGCGAATAGGCGCCCATGCCGCCGGTGTTGGGGCCGTGGTCGCCGTCCTGCAGGCGTTTGTGGTCCTGGCTGGTCGCCAGCGCGGCGATGTTCTTGCCGTCGCACAGCACAATGAAACTGGCTTCCTCGCCCTGCAGGAATTCCTCGATGACGACCCGTGCGCCGCCCGCGTTGTGGCTGACACCCAGCGTGTTGTCGAGCAGCATGAAGTCGATCGCTTCGTGCGCCTCGGCCAGGCTGGTGGCCACCACCACGCCCTTGCCGGCGGCCAGGCCGTCGGCCTTGACCACGATCGGCGCACCACGGTCTTCGACGTAGGCGTGCGCGGCCACGGGATCGGTGAAGGTCTCGTATTCGGCCGTCGGGATGCCGTGGCGCTTCATGAACGCCTTCGAAAACGCCTTCGAGCTTTCGAGTTGCGCCGCGGCCTTGGTCGGCCCGAAGACGCGCAGCCCATGGGCGCGGAAGTCGTCGACCACACCCGCCGCCAGCGGACCCTCGGGTCCAACCACGGCGAGCGCGATGCCTTCGGCCAGCGCCCATTCGCGCAGGGCCATCACATCGGTGATCGGCACGTTGACAAGCCGATCGTCGAGCGCCGTGCCACCATTGCCCGGCGCGACGAACACCTTGGTCACGCGCGACGACTGGCCGAGTTTCCAGGCCAGAGCGTGTTCACGGCCGCCGCCACCAATCACGAGTACTTTCATTTCAACCTTTCATGGCGCTGTGCATCCAGCAGTCCAGGGCAGACGTTCGCGT
This sequence comes from Pseudorhodoferax sp., assembly GCA_965279475.1. Classification (GTDB taxonomy): domain Bacteria; phylum Pseudomonadota; class Gammaproteobacteria; order Burkholderiales; family Burkholderiaceae_C; genus Pseudorhodoferax. The sequence goes on along the minus strand of CBDIIA010000003.1, from coordinate 1,757,428 downwards.
GAAGCGATTCGAACGGCCGCGGAGCAGGCCATGCCAATGCACCCGGGGAACTGGCTCCGCCAGGCCCCTGGGTGCGCCCCTTGAGGGGGATGGGACGGCTAAACGCAGTGAGTCCGTCCAAACGGGGTGGGATCATATGGCAGCGTTGTGGTAGACGTTTTGTACGTCGTCCAGGTCTTCCAGCACGTCTAGCAGCTTCTGCATGCGCTCGGCGTCGGTGCCTGCGAGTTCGATCGTGTTCTCGGCACGCATCGTGACTTCGGCCACCTCGGGCGCGAGGCCCGCAGCCTCCAGCGCGTGTTTCACGGTCTCGAGTTCGGTGTAGGGCGTCAGTACCTCGATCGCGCCATCGGCATCGGCCACCACGTCGTCGGCGCCGGCCTCCAGCGCCACCTCCATCACCTTGTCCTCGCTGGTCCCCGGCGCCAGGATGATCTGGCCGCAATGCTTGAACTGGAACGCAACCGAGCCTTCGGTGCCCATGTTGCCGCCGTACTTGCTGAACGCATGCCGCACCTCGGCCACCGTGCGCACCCGGTTGTCGGTCATCGTGTCGACGATGATGGCGGCGCCGCCGATGCCGTAACCCTCGTAGCGGATTTCCTCGTACTGCACGCCTTCCAGGGCGCCGGTGGCCTTGTCGATGTTGCGCTTGATCGTGTCGGCCGGCATGTTGGCCGCCTTGGCCTTGTCGACCGCCAGCCGCAGCCGGGGGTTGATGCTCAGATCGCCGCCGCCCTGGCGTGCCGACACCATGATTTCACGGATCACCCGGGTCCAGATCTTGCCGCGCTTTTCATCCTGCCGCCCCTTGCGGTGCTGGATATTTGCCCATTTGCTGTGTCCCGCCACGAGAAATCCTTTTGGTTTGATTTAATCTACTGCAGAGATTTTACTTTTCCACCCACCGGACCCCACCATGGCCGAGCCGCTGCTGATCGCCAAGAACGCCACCACCACCTGCGAGCTCATTCCCGCGCTGGCCAACCGCCACGGGCTGATCACCGGCGCCACCGGCACAGGCAAGACGGTGACGCTGCAGACGCTGGCCGAGAACTTCTCGAAGATCGGCGTGCCGGTGTTCCTGGCCGACGTCAAGGGCGACCTCACCGGCATCAGCCAGGCCGGCACGCTGAGCCCGAAGATGGCGGCGATCCTGAAGGACCGTGGCCTGGAACCGACGCCGCCGATCGCCTGCCCGGCCCAGCTCTGGGACGTGTTCGGCGAACAAGGCCATCCGGTGCGCGCCACGGTGTCCGACATGGGGCCGCTGCTGCTGGGCCGCATGCTGAACCTGAACGACACCCAGGCCGGCGTGCTGAACATGGTGTTCAAGATCGCGGACGACAGCGGCCTCTTGCTGCTCGACCTGAAAGACCTGCGCGCCATGCTGCAGTACGTGGGCGACAACAGCAGCGAGTTCACCACCAAGTACGGCAACGTCAGCGCCGCCAGCGTCGGTGCGATCCAGCGCGGGCTGCTGCAGATCGAGAGCCAGGGCGGCGAGAAGTTCTTCGGCGAGCCGATGCTCAACATCAGCGACTTCATGCAGACCAGCGAGGTCGGCCTGGGCGTGATCAACATCCTGGCCGCCGACAAGCTGATGAACTCGCCGCGGCTGTACGCGACCTTCCTGCTCTGGATGCTGTCCGAGCTGTTCGAGCAGCTGCCCGAGATCGGTGATCCCGAGAAGCCGAAGCTGGTGTTCTTCTTCGACGAGGCCCATCTGCTGTTCAACGAGGCGCCCAAGGTGCTGGTCGAACGCATCGAGCTGGTGGTGCGGCTGGTGCGCTCCAAGGGCGTCGGGGTGTACTTCGTGACCCAGAATCCGCTGGACATTCCGGACTCGGTGCTGGCGCAGTTGGGCAACCGGGTGCAGCATGCCCTGCGTGCATTCACGCCGCGCGACCAGAAGGCCGTCAAGGCCACGGCCACGACGATGCGGCAGAAGCCCGGGCTCGACATCGAGACCGCCATCACCGAGCTGGCGGTGGGCGAGGCGCTGATCAGCTTCCTCGACGAGAAAGGCCGGCCCAGCGTCACCGAGCGTGTGTTCGTGCTGCCGCCCGGCAGCCAGATCGGGCCGATCACCGCGGCGCAACGCCAGGCCCTGATCCAGAACTCGCTGGTCGCCGGTGTCTACGAGAAGGCGGTCGACCGCGAATCGGCCTACGAAAAACTCCAGGGCCGCGCCGACAGCGCCGCCGCCAACGCGCCGCCCGGCAAGGCCGGCGTCCCGGGCGCCCCCGCGGCGGAAGGCGGCGGCCTGATGGGCGGCCTGAACGACATCCTGTTCGGCACCACCGGCCCGCGCGGCGCCAAACACGACGGCCTGGCGCAGACCATGGCCAAGTCCGCGGTGCGCACCATCGGCACCAAGGTCGGGCAGGAGATCCTGCGCGGGGTGCTGGGCAGCATCTTCGGCAGCAAGAAGCGCTGAGAAGAAGAGCCGAGAAAAAGCGCTGCAAACATAAGAGAACCAAGCGGATCCCCTCAACCACATGACCGACCAGACCCTGCCCACCTACGAAGATGTGGCCGCGGCCGCGGCCCGCCTCGAAGGCCATGCCCACCGCACGCCGGTGCTGACCTCGTCCACGGCCGACGCCCTGCTGGGCGCCAAGTTGTTCTTCAAGTGCGAGAACTTCCAGCGCATGGGCGCGTTCAAGTTCCGCGGCGGCTTCAACGCGCTGTCGCGTTTCACGCCGGAGCAGCGCCGGAACGGCGCGCTGGCGTTCTCATCCGGCAACCACGCGCAGGCCGTCGCACTGGCCGCAAAGCTGCTGGGCATGCCGGCGGTGATCGTGATGCCAGATGACGCGCCGGCCGCCAAGGTCGCCGCCACGCAGGGTTATGGCGCCGAGGTGGTGCGCTACGACCGCTACACGCAAGACCGCGAGGCCATCAGCCGCAAGATCGCGGAAGAACGCGGCATGACGCTGATCCCGCCCTACGACCACGCGGACGTGATCGCCGGCCAGGGCACGGCCGCCAAGGAACTGATCGACGAGGTCGGCCCGCTCGACCACCTGTTCGTCTGCATGGGCGGCGGCGGCTTGCTCAGCGGCAGCGCGCTGGCGGCCAGGGCACTGTCGCCGCAATGCAAGGTCTACGGCGTCGAGCCCGAAGCCGGCAACGACGGCCAGCAATCGTTCCGCAGTGGCAAGATCGTGCACATCGAGACGCCGAAGACCATCGCCGACGGTGCGCAGACCCAACACCTGGGCAACCTCACGTTCCCGATCATTCGGCGCGACGTGCACGACGTGCTGACCGCCACCGACGCGCAACTGGTCGAGGCCATGCGCTTCTACGCCGAGCGCATGAAGATGGTGGTCGAGCCCACCGGCTGCCTGTCGTTCGCCGCTGCGCGCCATGCCGGCGTCGAGCTGCGCGGCAGCCGCGTGGGCATCATCGTCAGCGGCGGCAACGTCGACGTGGCGCGCTTCGCACAGCTGCTTGGCGCGTGACGCTGCGGGCGCAGGCACGGTGCTTGCCAGCCCACCGGGGCATCGCTACAGTGCGTTTTTTGAGGAACCACCATGTCCGCTGACGTCGGCACCCCGCTGCCCGCATCCGTTTCCCCTGCCTCCCTGGCACCCGCGGTCCCTCCCTCCTCGCCTGCCACCTCCCTATCCTCGGCCAGCCACATCCGCCTGACCTCGCACGCCGGCGGCTTCGGCGCGATGCCGATCCGCTGGGGTGCGGCCACCGCGGCGGAGCGCGGCCCCGTCGTCGGCACCACGCTGAAGCGCAGCCACCGCAACGTGATCGGCACGCACAGCGGCTCCTACAGTGTCTACCGCGCGCTGGCGGTGGCGGCCGGTGCGCTGTCGCGCGAGCACCGCGCCGACCTCACCAACACCGCGCCGACCGACATCGTCGGCCCTTACCCACAGTGGAGCGACCCGGGCAAGATCGTCTCGCTCGATCCCTGGGGGGCGCTGGTGGCCGACGTGTTCTCGGGCGAACTGGCGGCCGGCTACGACATCCGCCCGACGATCGCGATCACGCAGGCCCACGTGATCCTGCCCGAGGTGATCGAGGCGCTGCAGAGCGGCCGCCTGAAGGCCGACGGCAAGTTCCTGACCGCCGGCGGCGCGGCCATGGTGACCAAGGCCGCGATCGAACCCGTGTGGTACCTGCCCGGCGTGGCCAAGCGTTTCGGCTGCAGCGAGACCGACCTGCGCCGCGTGCTGTTCGAGGAAACCGGCGGCATGTACCCCGAGCTCGTGACGCGCAGCGACCTCGAGGTCTTCCTGCCGCCGATCGGCGGGCAGACGGTCTACATCTTCGGCAATCCGCGCGACCTGGCCAACCCCGAGGTCGAGCTGACGGCCCGCGTACACGACGAGTGCAACGGCTCGGACGTGTTCGGCTCCGACATCTGCACCTGCCGGCCCTACCTGACCCATGCGATCGAGGAATGCATCCAGGGCGCGCAGCGCGGCGGCGTCGGCTTGGTGTCGTACTCGCGCAAGGAAGGCCGGGCGCTGGGCGAGGTCACCAAGTTCCTGGTCTACAACGCCCGCAAGCGCCAGGTCGGCGGCGACACGGCCGACCAGTACTTCGCCCGCACCGAGTGCGTGGCCGGCGTGCAGGACATGCGTTTCCAGGAGCTGATGCCCGACGTGCTGCACTGGCTCGGCATCCAGAAGATCCACCGCCTGGTGTCGATGAGCAACATGAAATTCGACGCCATCACCAACGCGGGCATCGAGATCGGCACCCGCGTCAACATCCCCGATGCGCTGATCCCGGCCGACGCACGTGTCGAGATGGACGCCAAGATGGCGGCCGGCTACTTCACCCCGGGCCCGGTGCCCGATGCGGCCGAACTGAAGAAGGCCAAGGGCCGTGGCCTGGGCGAGTAGGCCGGCCCGACACCCTCGCGCCGACCGCTGCCGCCATCATGGCGATGGCCTCCCGGCCATCCGCCCGACCCTCCCAACCCGAACACCGCGCAGAAAGACCTGATTGACCGAAGCCCTCTCCCCCGAACTCGACACCGCACAGCCGCGGGGCGCGGCGGCGGCCCTGCGCACCACGGTGGCGATCCGCGCCCGCGCAGCGCACCTGCTGGCGCGCGCCCGCGTCGGCGCTTCGCGCTGGTTCACCATCGACGATGCGGCACTGCAGACCACGGCCGCTGAAGTGGCCGACGTGACGCGGGCCCGCTACCCCGGCCTGCGCATCCCGTTCCACAGCCGCTGGCGGCATTTCGAGGCCGGCGAGATCGACCGCAAGGCTTCGCTCGATGACCGGCTGGCCGGGGTCGGCGCATCGGCCAAGGCCCGCTGCCTCATCGACCTGGCCGTGGTCAGCGTGCTGCTCGATGCCGGCGCAGGCCCCGACTGGAAGTACCACGAGACCGCTACCGGCCTCAATTTCGCCCGGTCCGAAGGCCTGGCCATCGCGAGCTGGCACGCCTTCATGGGCGGGTTGTTCTCCAGCGACCCGGCGCACCCGCTGCAAGTCGACGCCGCCGGGCTGCGCGGCCTCGTGGCCGACCGCTTGGCCGAAGCGTTCCAGGTCAGCAGCGCCAACCCGCTGGTGGGGCTGGACGGCCGGGTCGTGCTGATGCGCCGGCTCGGCGAAACGCTGGCAGCGCAGCCCGAAGTGTTCGGTGCCGACGGTCGGCCCGGCGGGTTGTTCGACATGCTGGTCAAACCGCTCGGCCCAGCGGTGCCGCCCACGGCCACCATCGCGGCCCACGACATCCTGTCGCAGCTGCTGGTCTCGCTGTCGCCGATCTGGCCGGCGCAGAACGCCATTGCCGGCATTCCGCTGGGCGACTGCTGGCGGCACGAGGCTGTGCCGGGCGATGGCCTGACCAGCGGCTGGATGCCGTTCCACAAGCTGTCGCAATGGCTCAGCTATTCGCTGCTCGAACCCTTCCAGTGGGCGGGCGTGCACGTCGACGGCCTCGACGCCCTGACCGGCCTGCCCGAGTACCGCAACGGCGGCCTGCTGCTCGACGCCGGTGTGCTGCAGCTGCGCGATCCGGCGCTGGCGGGCCAGAGCTGGACGGCCGGCGACGAGATGATCGTCGAATGGCGCGCGCTCACCGTCGCGCTGCTCGACGAACTGGCGCCGCTGGTGCGCGCGCAGCTCGGCGTCGATGCCGCGCACATGCCGCTGGCCTGCGTGCTCGAAGGCGGCACCTGGGCCGCCGGCCGGGTGCTGGCACAGCGCTTGCGGGGTGGAACCCCGCCCCTGCACATCGAGAGCGATGGAACGGTTTTCTAGAACAACTGCCGCAACGAGACCCCAAAGACCAAGACCATGACCAATGTCCATCTGATCGACCACCCGCTGGTGCAGCACAAGCTCACCCTGATGCGCCGCAAGGACGCCAGCACCAACACCTTCCGCCGCCTGCTCAACGAGCTCGCGAGCCTGATGGCCTATGAAGTCACGCGCGACATGCCGATGCAGGAGATCGAGATCGAGACCCCGCTCGAGACCATGACCTCCAAGGTCATCGACGGCAAGAAGCTGGTGTTCGTGTCGATCCTGCGCGCCGGCAACGGCATCCTCGAGGGCATGCTCAACGTCGTGCCGGGCGCCCGCGTGGGCCACGTCGGCCTGTACCGCGACCCGAAGACGCTGGTCGCCGTCGAGTACTACTTCAAGATGCCGCACGAGATGCAGGAGCGCGACATCGTCATCGTCGACCCGATGCTGGCGACCGGCAACTCGGCCATCGCCGCCGTGGAGCGGCTGAAGGAACTCAACCCCAAGTCGATCAAGTTCGTCTGCCTGCTGACCTGCCCCGAAGGCATCGCCGCGATGCAGAAGGCCCACCCCGACGTGCCGATCTACACCGCCGCGATCGACCGCCAGCTGAACGACCACGGCTACATCCTGCCGGGCCTGGGCGATGCGGGCGACCGCATCTTCGGCACGAAATGAGGCAGGGCTGGCATCGTCCTTGCAAGTCGTGTCGGGTCGCGTGCCGGGGGGCGCGCAGCGCCATCGTTTTCGCCATCTTCCATTCATGAACGAGGAAACACCGTGTCTCAACAACGCCGTCAGCTGATCGTCCGTTCCCTTGCCGTGGCCGCCGTCGGCGCCACTGGCGCACCAGGCCTCGTGCTCGCCCAGACCAAGCTCAAGGTCGCCGCGGTCTATTCCGTGCCGTTCGAGCAGCAGTGGGTCGGCAAGATCCACCGGGCGCTGAAGGCGGCCGAGGCCCGTGGCGAGATCGAATACAAGGCGACCGAGAACGTGTCGAACGCCGACTACGAACGGGTGCTGCGCGAGTACGCCACGGCCGGCAACCAGCTGGTGATCGGCGAGGCCTTTCCGCTCGAGGCGGCGGCCCGCAAGATCGCCAAGGACTTCCCGAAGGTCGCGTTCCTGATGGGCTCGTCCGGCAAGCCGCAGGCGCCCAACTTCAGCGTGTTCGACAACTACATCCAGGAACCCGCCTACCTGACCGGCATGATCGCCGGCGGCATGACCAAGACCCACAAGATCGGCATGGTCGGCGGCTTCCCGATTCCCGAGTGCAACCGCCTGATGCACGCCTTCATGGCCGGCGCCAAGGAAGTCAACCCCAAGGTCGAGTTCACCGTCAGCTTCATCAACAGCTGGTTCGACCCGCCGAAGGCCAAGGAAGCCACCTTCGCGATGATCGACAAGGGTGCCGACGTGCTCTATGCAGAGCGTTTCGGCGTCAGCGACGCGGCCAAGGAGAAGGGCAAGCTCGCGATCGGCAACGTGGCCGACACGCAGGCGCAGTACCCCGACACCGTGGTCGCCACCGCGCTGTGGAACATGGAGCCGTCGATCAACGAGGCGCTCAAGCAGGTCAAGGCCGGCACCTTCAAGGGCGAGGACTTCGGCAAGTACTCGACGATGAAGTACAAGGGCTCCGAACTGGCACCGCTCGGCACCTTCGAGAAGAAGGTACCGGCCGATCTGGTGGCCAAGGTCAAGGCCAAGGAAGCCGACATCCTGTCCGGCAAGTTCGTCGTCAAGGTGGACGACAGCGTGCCGAAGTCCACCGCGAAGTGACGCGGTTCCTGGCGCTGGCCCTGGCGTGCCTGCTGGCCGTCGGGCTGGGCGGCTGCGCGGGTATGGCCGTACCGGCCGACGGCATGCGGCTGGACGAAACCCGCCGGGTGGCGGTGGTCTCCGCGTTCGAACCCGAGCTCACGCTGCTGCGCGCGCAGCTGCAGGGTGCGCGCCGCCACAGCGTGAACGGCGTGACCTTTCACACCGGCACGCTGCAGGGCCGCCCGGTCGTGCTGTTCCTGTCCGGCATCAGCATGACCAATGCGGCGATGAACACGCAGCTGGCGCTGGACCGCTTTCGCATCAGCCACATCCTCTACAGCGGCATCGCCGGCGGCGTGAACCCGGCCTTGCGCATCGGCGACGTGGTGGTGCCGCTGCGCTGGGGCCAGTACCTCGAGACCCTGATGGCGCGCGAGACCGCGCCCGGCCGCTACACGCCGCCGCCCTGGATGAAAGACGCCACGCTGCCGGCCTTCGGCATGCTGCACCCGCGGCCGGTCGAGGTGCGCAGCGCCGCCCGGCCCGAGCCCACGCCGAAGTTCTGGTTCGAAGCCGACCCGGCGATGCTGCGCGCCGCGCGCGCCATCGACGCCATCGCGCTCGCCCGCTGCGACGCCGGCCGGTGCCTGGGTCATGCGCCGCGCCTGGTGGTCGGCGGCAACGGCGTATCGGGCCAGGCCTTCATGGACAACAAGGCCTTCCGCGAATACACCTTCCAGACCTTCGAGGCCAACGTGCTCGACATGGAAACCGCCGCCGTGGCGATGGTCGCCCACAGCAACGGCGTGCCCTACATCGCGTTCCGCTCGCTCAGCGACCTGGCCGGCGGTGGCGACGGCGAGAACGAGATGGACACCTTCATGCGCATCGCCGCCGACAACTCGGCCAGGGTGCTGCTGGCCTTTCTGCGGGCGGAGGCCGGCTGGTGAGCACGGTGCTGTCGCTGCGCGCCATCACCAAGCGCTTCGGCACGCTGGTGGCCAACGACGGCATCTCGCTCGAACTGCAGGGTGGCGAGGTGCTGGCGCTGCTGGGCGAGAACGGCGCCGGCAAGTCGACGCTGATGTCGATCCTGTTCGGGCACTACGTTGCCGACGAGGGCAGCATCGAGGTGTTCGGTGCGCCCCTGGCCCCCGGCAACCCCAGGGCCGCGCTGGCCGCCGGCATCGGCATGGTGCACCAGCATTTCACGCTGGCCGACAACCTGTCGGTGCTGGACAACGTGATGCTCGGCACCGAGCCGCTGTGGCGGCCTGTCTCGCGGCGCACGGCGGCGCGGGCCAGGCTGCTGGAGGTGGCGGCGCGCTTCGGCCTGCCGGTGCAACCCGAGGCCAAGATCGGCAGCCTGTCGGTCGGTGAACGTCAGCGTGTGGAGATCCTGAAGGCGCTGTACCGCGGCGCGCGCATCCTGATCCTCGACGAGCCGACCGCCGTGCTGACCCCGCAGGAGAGCGAAGCGCTGTTCGACACGCTGGCGCAGATGGTGGCGCAGGGCCTGTCGGTGATCTTCATCAGCCACAAGCTGCCCGAGGTGCTGCGCGTCTCGCACCGCGTCGCCGTGCTGCGCGGCGGCAAGCTCGTGGCCGAAGCGCCCGCGGCCGGTACCACGCAGGCCCAGCTCGCGTTGTGGATGGTCGGCCACGCGGTCGAGCAGGCGGTGCGCCGGCCGGCGCGCAGCGTCGGCACGCCGGTCTGCGTGCTCGACCAGGTCGCTACGGCCGGCAGCGGCCACGACCGGCTGCACGGCGCCAGCCTGACCCTGCGCAGCGGCGAGATCACCGCCATCGCCGGGGTGTCGGGCAACGGCCAGGTGGCGCTGGCCGAGCTGCTCTGCGGCACCCGTGCAGCGGTGTCGGGCAGCGTCACGCTGATGGGCCGTGCGCTGCCGGCATCCCCCGCGCGGCTGGTGCGCCGCGGCGTCGCGCGCATCCCCGAAGATCGGCACGCGGTCGGCGTGGTAGGTGACCTGCCGGTCTGGGAGAACGCCGTGTCCGAGCGGCTGCGCAGCGCGCTGTTCTCGCGCTGGGGGCCGTGGAACCTGCGCTGGATCCGGCGCGCCGCCGCGCACGCGCATGCCCGGGCCATCGAGAAAGCCTTCGACGTGCGCGGCGCCGGCCTGATGGCGCCCGCGCGTTCGCTGTCTGGCGGCAACATGCAGAAACTCATCCTGGGCCGGGCCCTGCTATCGCCCGCAACGGCGTACCAGATGCCGAAGGCGCCCAAGCTCATCGTGGCGCACCAGCCCACCTGGGGCCTGGACATCGGCGCCGTCGCCTATGTGCAGCAGCAGCTGGTGACAGCGCGCGACGCCGGGGCCGCCGTGCTGGTGATTTCCGACGACCTCGACGAGGTGCTGGCGCTCGGCGACCGCGTCGCCGTGATGCATGGCGGCCAGCTGGGCGAGGCCCGCCCCGCCACCGAATGGACGCGCGAGGCCATCGGCCTTGCGATGGCTGGAACGACATGAGGCTCGAACGCCGCCACACGGCCTCGCGTGCTGCGCTGGTGCTGGCGCCGATCGGCGCGGTCGTGTTCACGCTGCTGGTCAGCGCGCTGCTCGTGTTGTGGGCCGGCGCGCCGGTGGGCCGCACCTATGTGCTGCTGCTGCAGGGCGGCTTCGGCTCGGTGTTCGCGTGGAGCGAGACGCTGACCCGCGCGATTCCGCTGATCCTGACCGGGTTGGCCGCCACCGTGGCGTTCAAGGCCCGGCTGTTCAACATCGGGGCCGAAGGTCAGCTCTATGCCGGCGCGGTGGCCGCCATCGCGGTGGGCGGCCTGCATGGCGGCGACGGTTTCGCGCTGGCGCCCTGGGTGCTGTTCCCGTTGATGATGCTGGCCGCCGCCGTGGCGGGGGCACTGCTGCTGCTCGGGCCGGCGCTGATGAAGAACCGGCTGGGCGTCGACGAGGTCGTCACCACGCTGCTGATCAACTTCATCGTGCTGCTGGGCGTGGGCGCGCTGCTGGATGGCCCGATGAAGGATCCGCTGTCGATGGGCTGGCCGCAGAGCGTCGGCCTGCAGGGCGATCTGGAGTTGTCCAAGCTGGTCGCGCAGACGCGCGTGCACACCGGCCTGCTGTGGGCGGTGGCGCTGGCCGTGCTGGTCTGGGGCATCTTCAAGTACACGGTGCTGGGCTTCGACATCCGCGCCGTCGGCGCCAATGCGCGGGCCGCCGCGTTCGCCGGCGTGCCGGTGACGCGCACCGTGGTGATGACGGCCTTGCTGTCCGGCGCGCTGGCCGGCCTGGCAGGCGCGATCGAGGTGGCCGGCCGCACCGGCTACGTGACGCTCGACATGTCGCCTGGCTACGGCTACAGCGGCATCGTGATCGCGATGCTGGCCGGCCTGCACCCGCTCGGCGTGCTGGCCGCGGGCGTGTTCGTGGCTGGCGTGCTGGTCGGCGCCGACACCATGAGCCGGGCCGTGGGCGTGCCGACCTACATCGCCGACGTGATCGTCTCGGCCAGCCTGATCGCGGTGCTGGTGGCCACGCTGCTGACGCAGTACCGCGTCCGGATGAGGTGAACGGCCCATGACCGACCTGCTCGACATCCTCGCCAACCCGGCGTTCTGGGTCGCCGTGCTGCGCATCGCCACGCCGCTGATCTTCGGCACGCTGGGCGTGCTGCTGTGCGAACGCGCGGGCGTGCTGAATCTGGGCATCGAAGGCATCATGGTCGCGGGCGCCTTCACCGGCTGGCTGGCGGTCTACGCCGGCGCGCCGCTGTGGGCCGGCGTGGCCGTGGCGGCCCTGGTCGGCGCAGCCTTCGGGCTGCTGCACGCGGCGCTCACCGTGGGGCTGGCCTTGTCGCAACACGTGTCGGGGCTGGGCATCACGCTGCTGGCCACGTCGATCAGCTACTTCGGCTACCGGGTCAGTTTTCCGAAGGTCAACACGCCGCCCACGGTGACGCCGTTCGCGCCGATGGACTGGCTGCCGATCCCGATCCTCGGCGCGCAGACCGCGCTCACGCTGTTCGCACTGCTGCTGGTGCCCCTGATCGGCTGGGTGCTCTACCGCACGCCGGTCGGCCTGGCGCTGCGCATGGTCGGCGAGAACCCGGCCGCGGCCGAGGGCCAGGGCGTGTCGGTCGCGAAGACGCGCACCGGCGCCATCGTGGCCGGCTCGGCGCTGATGGGCGTGGCCGGTTCCTTCATCACGCTGTCGGCGTTCAACGCCTTCTTCTTCAACATGGTCAACGGCCGCGGCTGGATCTGCGTGGCGCTGGTGGTGTTTGCGTCGTGGCGGCCCGGCAAGGCGCTGCTGGGTGCGTTGCTGTTCGCGTTCTTCGACGCGCTGCAACTGCGGCTGCAGCAATCGGGCGAAGGGGTGCTGCCCTACCAGCTGTACCTGATGCTGCCGTACCTGCTGTCGATCCTGGCCCTGGTGCTGGTGGCACGCAAGGCAAGTTACCCTCAGGCCCTGATGAAGCCATACCGCAAGGGTGAAAGGTAGTGCCCACCCTCGTTTCTTGCTCACTGCGTGTAGCCGAATCCCCCCTCAAGGGGGCACACCCAGCGGCCCGGCAAAGCCGGTCCCGCGGGTGTCCTCGAAGCGTCTGCACGATGCGCTGTTTTCACTGAATGAACCGTTGACATGCTCGACCTCCTAGTACAAAACGCCAGCCTGCCCGACGGCCGCACCGGCATGTCGGTGGCCGTGCAGAACGGCAAGATCACCGAAGTGACGCCCGGCCTGCTGGCGCCGGCCCACGACACGCTGGACGCCGAGGGCATGCTGCTCTGCCCGCCGTTCGTCGACCCGCACTTCCACATGGACGCGACGCTCAGCTACGGGCTGCCGCGCGTGAACCAGAGCGGCACCCTGCTCGAAGGCATCGCGTTGTGGGGCGAACTCAAGCCGCTGCTGACGGCCGAGGCACTGATCGACCGGGCGATGGCCTACTGCGACTGGGCCGTAGCCAAGGGCCTGCTGGCCGTGCGCACCCACGTCGACACCAGCGACGCGAGCCTGCTGGCGGTCGACGCGCTGCTCGAGGTGCGGCGCCGGGTGGCGCCCTATCTCGACCTGCAGCTGGTCGCGTTTCCGCAGGACGGCGTGCTGCGCTCGCCCGGCGGCGTCGACAACCTCACGCGGGCACTCGACAAGGGCGTCGACGTGGTCGGCGGCATTCCGCATTTCGAACGCACGATGGCCGACGGCGCGGCCAGCGTCCGGCTGCTCTGTGAACTGGCGGCCGCGCGCGGCCTGCTGGTCGACATGCACTGCGACGAGTCCGACGACCCGCTGTCGCGCCACATCGAGACGCTCGCGTTCGAGAGCCAGCGGCTCGGCCTGCAGGGCCGGGTGAACGGCTCGCACTGCACGTCGATGCACTCGATGGACAACTACTACGTCAGCAAGCTGCTGCCGCTGATCGCCGAAAGCGGCGTGAGCGTGATCGCCAACCCGCTGATCAACATCACGCTGCAGGGCCGGCACGACACCTACCCCAAGCGCCGCGGCATGACCCGTGTGCCCGAGCTGATGGCCGCCGGCGTGAACGTGGCCTTTGGCCACGACTGCGTGATGGACCCGTGGTACGGCATGGGCTCGGGCGACATGCTGGAGGTGGCCCATATGGGCCTGCACGTGGCGCAGATGACCAGCCAGGCCGGCATCAAGGCGTGCTTCGACGCCGTCACCACCAACGCCGCCCGGGTGATGCACCTGCCCGGCTACGGCATCGAGGCCGGCTGCGACGCCAGTTTCGTGCTGTTGCAGGCGCGCGACGCGGTCGAGGCCGTGCGGCTGCGCGCGACCCGGCTCAGGGTCTACCGCCGCGGCCGCCTGCTGGCGCAGACACCTGCCGCGACGGCACAGCTGCATCTGCCGGGGCGCGGGCAGCACACCGCGTTCATGCCGGCGCGGTGATGCGCGTAGCGCCGGGTCGCTGGCGGCCACACCGAGGCGAAGGTGCCACAGTCGGCGCCCGGATCCGTGACTTTTTGTCGATGGCGGCCGGCGGTGTCGCCGCCGTACACAGTTGCGCCATCATCCGCCCTCGGGGGACGGCACAATCCCTGCATCGGACCAGTCCGCCGCAAGCCCGCGGTGGCGTGGCGCCGCCCCACCGGACCATGCACCACAAGCCCCTCCACATCGCCCTGGCCGTCGCCGTCGCGCTGAGTGCCGCTCCCACGGCCATCGGTGCGGCCGCGGCGGGGCCGATGTCCGGGCCGCTGGAAGCCTTCACTGTGCTGCTGCCCGGCTGCATGGTCTCGCGCGAGGTCGAGGCCAGCGGCATGCGGGTGGTGTGTTCACCCGAACTCACCACGCCGGCGGTCAGCCTGCGCGCCTCCGAGACGGCCAGCATCGACCGCAACCCCGACCCCGGCGAACGGCTGCAGGAAAGCGGCGCACAGCGCCAGGTGGCCTGGCGCGGCGGCGGCGGAACATTGGTGCCGATGGCCTACCGGCTCGGTGCCGGTGAACTGGCCGTGGTGCTGCCCGAGACGGGCGCGGCCTTGCGGCTGCCGGTGCTCGGGCGCATGGTCAGGACCGGTGGCCGGCCGATGGTCGAACCGCCCGCGGCCGACCTCTGGGAACTGACACTCAGCTGGTAGCCGGGGTACTGGCGGGCGGCCAGCAGGCAGGCGGTGGAGCACTTAAGATGCAGGCCCGCATTCCTGCGCACCACCCCACCGGATCTTTCTCCCCCATGACCATCTCCATGTACCAGGCCAGCGTGCCTCGCTTCGTCAACATCCTGGGCAACCTCTCGAAGATCCTCGACAAGGCCCAGGCCCACGCCGACGCGAAAAAGCTCGCCGGCCCCGCACTCACCGCCTTCCGCCTGTTCCCCGACATGCTGCCGATGACGGCCCAGGTGCAGATCGCCTGCGACGCGGCCAAGGGCGTCATCGCCCGCCTGTCGGGCGTGGATGCGCCGGTGTTCGAGGACAACGAAAGCACGCTGGCAGAACTGAAGGCCCGCATCGACAAGACCATTGCCTTCATCCAGAGCGTGCCGGCCGACAAGATCGATGGCACGGAAGACAAGGACATCGTCGTCAAGCGCGGCGACAAGGAAACCCACTACAAGGGTCTGCAGTTCCTGCTCGGCCACGCCGTGCCGAACTTCTACTTCCACGTGACCACCACCTACAACATCCTGCGCCACAACGGTGTGGAGATCGGCAAGCGCGACTTCCTCGGCAACCCCTGAGGGCCGGGCCGTGTCCAGCTGGGCTATCGGCATCGACATCGGCGGCACCTTCACCGACCTGGTCGCGCTGCACCACGACAGCGGCGCGCAGCGCAGCCTGAAGGTGCTGACCACGCACGGCGACCCTACCACCGCCGTGCTGCAGGGGGTGGCGCAACTGATGGCCGAGCATGCCATCGCCCCCGCGCAGGTCGGGCGCGTCGTGCACGCGACGACCCTGTTCACCAACGCACTGATCGAGCGCCACGGCGCCTGCACCGGGCTGCTGACCACGCGCGGCTTTCGCGACATCGTGGAGATGGGCAACGAGCGCAAGTACAACCTGTACGACCTGCAGATCGAACGCGTCGCACCGCTGGCGCCGCGCCATCTGCGTGGCGAGGTCGCGGGCCGGCTGAACGCCGCCGGCCACGAGATCGAGCCACTCGATCTGCCGCAGGCGCTGGCCGAGGTCGCGCGCCTGGTCGACGCCGGGGTCGAGTCGCTGGCGATCTGCCTGCTGCACGCCTACCGGTCCGACGCGCACGAGCGCGGCCTGCAGGCGGCCATCGCGGCGGCCCATCCGCAGCTGTCGGTCACGCTGTCGTGCGACACCGCGCCGGTGATCCGCGAGTACGAGCGCATGACCACCACGCTGGCCAACGCCTACATCAAGCCGATGGCCAGCCGCTATCTCGACGCGCTCGCGCAGCGGCTGGGCGCGCTCGGCCTGCCCGGCGACATCCTGATGATGCTGTCGAACGGCGGGCTGGCCCACCTCGACCACGCCCGCGCGCACCCGATCGCGTTGCTCGAGTCCGGGCCTGCGGCCGGGGCGATCTCGGCGGCGTACCACAGCCTGCGCGAGCAACAGACGGATCTGCTGGCCTTCGACATGGGCGGCACCACGGCCAAGCTGTGCCTGGTCGAGGGCGGCAAGCCGTCGGTCGCGTTCGGTTTCGAGGCGGCGCGGCGCGAGCGCTTCGCCGAGGGCAGCGGCATCCCGATCCACATCACTGCGGTCGACCTGATCGAGATCGGCGCCGGCGGCGGCAGCATCGCGCGCCGCGACGAACTCGGCCTGCTCAAGGTCGGGCCGCGCAGCGCCGGCTCCGAACCCGGCCCGATGTGCTACGGCCGCGGCGGCCGCGAGCCCACTGTGACCGACGCCAACCTGCTGCTGGGGTATCTGAACGCCGGCTACTTCGCCGGCGGAAGCCTGCAGATCGATGCGGGCGCGGCGCGCCAGGGTTTCGAGGCACTGGGCGACGCCCTCGCCTGCAGCGCGGTCGAGGCCGCCTGGGGCGTGCACGACATCGTGGCCGAAAACATGGCCGCGGCTGCACGCGTGCACGTGGCCGAGCGCGGCCGGGACCCGCGCAACTTCGTGCTGGTGGCCACCGGCGGCGGCGGGCCGCTGCACGCCTACCACGTGGCGCGCAAGATCGGTGTGTCGACCATCGTCTGCCCACCGGAGGCCGGTGTGGCCTCGGCCTTCGGCCTGCTGGTGGCAACCGCCCGCGCCGACCGTTCGCGCACCTTCAGCTTCAAGCCCGCCGGCGACGACGTGGCCCTGCTCGAACAGGCGTTCGCCGAACTGGAGCGTGACGTCGCGGCCCCGCTGCGCGCGCTGGCCGACAACTTCGGTCCGGTGCGGCTGCACCGCCGCGCCGACGGGCGTTTCATCGGCCAGGGTTTCAACCTCACCGTCGACCTGCCCGACGGGCCGTACCGTTTCGACGATGCTGCCGGCGCCGAGGCCTGGCGGCAGGCGCTGGACCGCGCGTTCCGCAGCACCTACCAGCAGAAGTTCGGCCGCATGCCGCCCGACGTGGCGATCGAACTGGTCAACCTGCGGTCCACCGGCGAGGCACCGCCACGCCGCCCTTTCGAGCCGGCCACGCACGACGCCAAGGTGCACTCACCGCCGCCCGCGGCCCAGGCCCATCGCCCCGTGTATTTCCACGAGCAGCGCAGCTTCGTCGAGACGCCCGTCTACCGGCGCGAGCAGCTGCACCCCGGCTTCCAGGCCCGGGGGCCACTGCTGATCGAAGAGCACAGCACGACCGTGGTGGTCGGCCCGCTCGGGCGGGTGGAGGTGTCGCCCCACGCCAATCTGCTGATTTCCATCGAGGAGGCTTCGCGATGAAGCAGACCCACGACGCGATCTTTCTCGAGGTGTTCTGGACGCGGCTGCGCTCGGTGGTCAACGAGGCGGCCAAGCTGATCGTGCGGACCTCGTTCTCGACACTGTCGTCCGAGGCCAACGACTTCGCCGTCATCCTCACCGACTCGCGCGGCCAGACCATCGCCGAGAACGCCGGTGCGATCCCGTCGTTCATCGGCACGCTGGGCAACACCGTGCGCGCGATGATCGACACCTTCGGCATCGGCACCATGCGTGCCGGCGACATCTACATCACCAACAACCCGTGGATCGGCACCGGCCATCTCAACGATGTCTGCCTGGTCAAGCCGATCTTCCACGCGGGCGCCGTCATCGCCTTCGCGGCGACCACGGGCCACGTGCCCGACATCGGCGGCAAGATCCGCTCGGTCGACGCGCGCGAGCTGTTCGAGGAAGGCTTCCACATCCCGCCGATGTACTTCCTGCGCCAGGGCGAACCCGATCCGACCCTGCTGCAGCTGCTGCGCGCCAACGTGCGCACGCCGGAGCAGACGACCGGTGACATCTGGTGCCACGCGGGTGCGGCCGAGCTGATCGGCCAGCGCGTCGCCGCGCTGCTGCAGGAATACGCGCTGCAACAGGTCGACGACCTGGCCGACGCGCTGTTCACCCGCAGCGAGCAGGCAATGCGCAAGGCCATCGCCGCGCTGCCCGAAGGCACCTACCGCTACACGATGGCGACCGACGGCTTCGACACGCCGTTCCGCTTCGCGCTGGCGCTGCGCATCCACGGCGGCGAGATCGAGTGCGACTTCGCCGGTTCATCGCCGCAGCAGCCTCGCGCAGTCAACTGCGTGCTGGCCTACACCCATGCGATGACGGCCTATGCCATCAAGAGCCTGCTGCTGCCCGATCTGCCGAACAACCAGGGGCTGTTCCGGCCGATCCGCACGCTGGCGCCCGAAGGCTCGATCCTGAACCCCTTGTCGCCGGCGCCGGTGGGCGGGCGCTCGTGCACCGGCCACTACGTGCCGAGCGTGGTGTTCGGCGCGTTGCATGCCGTGCTGCCGGAACGGGTGATGGCCGGCGTCGGCTCGCCGGTCTGGATCAGCAACCTCAACGGCCGCCATGCCAACGGCAAACCCTTCGCCAACGTGCTGTTCTACAACGGCGGCATGGGCGCCACCGCCGGCAAGGACGGCGCCTCGGTCATGTCATGGCCGAGCAACATCTCGCCGACGCCGATCGAGATCGCCGAGCGCGACGCGCCGCTGCTGTTTCGCCGCAAGACGCTGTGCGCGGACTCGGGCGGCGCCGGCCAATACCGCGGCGGCCTGGGCGAGGAGATCTGCTTCGTCAACCAGCACGCCACACCGCTGTCGATCGTGTTCCTGACCGAACGCATCAAGGTGCCGGCCCCCGGCCTGGGCGGCGGTGAAGCCGGCGGCCCCGGCGCCGTGCTGATCAACGGCGTGGCGGTCGACTCGCGCGTGCCGCACGTGCTGCAGCCCGGCGACGAGGTCACCCTGCGCACGCCGGGCGGCGGCGGCTTCGGCCCCGGCACGGATCGTGCTCAGGCTGCCCGTGCGCGCGACCTGCAGCTCGGCTACGTGTCGGGCGCCGCCAACACCTGAAGCCAGCACCTCGACACCGCCAACGGCCCACCCTTCTCCCAAGCCCTGCTTTTCCTGCCATGCCACACACCCGCACCCTGCTTCCGAAGAGAACCCTGCGCGCCCTGCTCGCGGCTGCCGGCCTGCTGCTCGCCCTGCCGTTCGTCGCCGTGGCGGCCGATTACCCGGACAAACCCATCACCCTGGTGGTCGGCTTCTCGCCCGGCAGCAGCATCGACATGGTCGCGCGGGCGATCTCCAACAAGCTGTCGGAAAAACTCGGCCAGACCGTCATCGTCGACAACAAGGCCGGCGCCGGCGGCAACGTGGCGGCCGGGCAGATCGCCCGCAGTGCGCCCGACGGCTATTCGCTGCTGGTGGTGGCCAACAGCATCGCCATCAGCCCGGCGGTGTACCCGAACCTGAAGCTCGACGTGCAGAAGGACCTGCGTGCCGTGTCCTACATCGGCATCGGCCCGGTGATCCTGAAGGTGAACAGCCAGCGCGGCTTCAACTCGGTGGCCGACCTGGTGAAGTTCGCCAAGGCCAACCCGGGCGCGCTGAACTTCGGCTCGTCGGGCGTCGGCGGCACGCCGCACATGGCGACCGTGCTGTTCGACACCATCGCCGGCATCAAGATGACCCACATCCCGTACAAGGGCGGCTCGGATGCGCTGGGTGCACTGATCGGCGGCCAGGTCGACGTGCTGATCAACCCGCTGCTGGGCGACACCGTATCGGACAAGGTCAAGTCGCTGGCCATCACCGGCCAGGCCCGTTCGTCGCTCGCGCCGGGCGTGCCGACCTTCGCTGAGGCCGGCTACGCGGGCTACGACATGGGCGTGTACTACGGCATCATGGGCCCGGCCGGCATGCCCGCCGACGTGGTGCGCAAGCTCAACACCGCCGTCAACCAGGTGCTGGCCGACCCTGCCGTGCTCGACGCCCTGTCGGTGCGCAGCGGCATCGCGATCAAGCCCGGCTCGCCGGACGAGTTCCAGCAGTTCATCAACGCCGACATCGAGCGCTGGAAGACCATCGTCAGGAACGACAAGAGCATCGTCGAGTGACCCGCGAAAAGAGTGGCCGAAACACGGACGTCACCACCCAAATGATCTATTCATGAAATAGCATAGGTGATTGAAAATATTGGGTTTTCTTCCGGAATATCCATTCACTTCCTCATTCCAACCCGTCCTCGGCGCGCGTGGATTCGTCGACCGACCAAGCGCCGTGGCGGACGGCGCGCCGAGCCGGCGCGCACGGCCCCGCTCTACTGGTTCAGCTGCGCCCACGTCTTGTCCAGCCGCTTCACGCTGACCGGCTGCGGTGTGCGCAGCTCCTGCGCGAAGAAGCTCACACGCAGCTCCTCCAGCAGCCAGCGCAGCTCCTGCATGCGCGCATCGGCCGCGCCCTTGCGTTCGGCGACCAGGCGCCAGTAGCGCTGCTCCTGCGGCCGCAGCTCGGCCAGGCGGGTGGCGTCGCGGGCCGGGTCGGCGCGCAGTTTGTCCAGGCGCAGGGTCACGGCCTTCAGGTAACGCGCGTAGTGCTGCAGCTGCGGCCACGGCGTCAGCGCGAGGAAACGTTTGGGCATCAGGCGCTGCAGTTGCTGCGTGACGTCGGCCGCCACGTCGGCCGGCGGGCGCGCGTCCCTCAGCTTGCGCACGGCGGCGCCGTATTCGAGCAGAATCGCCGCGGCCAGCCGGGCGACCTCGCCCGCGATCAGCGTCAGCCGGCCGCGCCCTTCGTCGATGCGGCGCTTGAACGCCTGCGCGTCGGTGGGCAGCGGGTCCAGCCCGAAGGCGCGGTCGAGCGCCACGTCGAGGATCTGTTCGCGCAGCTCTTCCTGCGTGCCCAGCGGCATGAAGGCGACCGCCATCTTCTGCAGGTCCGGGATGTTCTTCTCCAGGTACTTCAGCGCATCGCGGATCTGCAGCGCGAACAGGCGGCGCAGGCCGGCGCGGTGTTTGGCGGCAGCGACATCGGGCTCGTCGAAGACCTCGATGCGCACCGCATCGCCGTCGTCGATCAGCGCCGGGAAACCCACCAGCACCTGCCCGGCCTTCTTGATCTCCATCAGCTCGGGCAGCTCGCCGAAGGTCCACGCGGTGTAGCGCTGGTCGGCCGCCTGCGCGGGTGGCGCCGGGGCGCGCGCTGCCTTCTGGGGCTTGACCACGCCGGCCTGCTGCGGGGGTGCCGTAGCGGCCGCCGCGTCCGCGGACGCCTGCAGTTTCAGGCTCGCCAGCGCCTGGAACGCGCCGCGCGCCTGCGAACCGAGCTCGGCCTTCAGCGCCGCCAGGCTGCGCCCCATGCCCAGCTGGCGGCCGTGCTCGTCGACCACCAGCAGGTTCATGAAGAAGTGCGGGCTCAGCATGTCGAGCTTGAAGTCGGTGCGCTTCACGTCCAGGCTGCTGTCGTCGCGTACCTTCTTCAGCAGCACCTCGATCAGGCTGCCGTGGCCGAAACTCAGCTCACCCGCGATGCGCGTCGCCGACTCGGGCAGCGGCACGAAGCGCGAGCGCGGCCGCTGCGGCAGGCTTTTCAGCAGCGCCTGGATCTTGTCCTTCAGCATGCCGGGCACCAGCCATTCGCAGCGCTCCTCCTGCACCTGGTTCAGCACGAAGAGCGGCACCGTCACCGTCAGCCCGTCGCGCGTGTTGCCGGGCTCGTGCAGATAGGTGGCGGCACAGTCGACGCCGCCGAGCCGCACGGTGCGCGGGAACGCGCTGCTGGTGATGCCCGCGGCCTCGTGGCGCATCAGCTCCTCGCGCGACAGCAGCAACAGCTGCGGATCATGACGGGCCGCGTCGCGCCACCAGGCCTCGCAGCCGGCACCGCTGCACACGTCTGCCGGCAGATGGCGGTCGTAGAAGGCGTAGATCAGTTCGTCGTCGACCAGCACGTCCTGCCGGCGCGACTTGTGCTCCATGTCCTCGACCTGCTTGACGGTCTTGCGGTTGGCCGCGACGAAGGGCAGGTTCGTCTCCCACTGGCCGGCCACCAGCGCCTCGCGGATGAAGATCTCGCGCGCGGCGGCCAGGTCGACCCGGCTGAAGTGCACGCGCCGTCCGCTGTAGACCACCAGGCCATACAGCGTGGCGCGCTCCAGCGCGACCACCTCGGCCGCCTTCTTCTCCCAGTGCGGATCGAGCAGCTGCTTCTTCAGCAGGTGCGCGCCCACGTCCTCCAGCCACTGCGGCTCGATGTTGGCGATGCTGCGGCCGAACAGGCGCGTGGTCTCGACCAGTTCGGCCGCGACGATCCAGCGTCCGGGCTTCTTGCGCAGGTGCGCACCAGGGTGGCGGTAGAACTTAATGCCGCGCGCGCCCAGGTAGGCCTCGTCGTCCTCCATCTTCCAGCCGACGTTGCCGAGCAGGCCGGCCAGCATCGACAGGTGCAGCTGCTCGTAGCTGGCGGGCTTGTCGTTGATCGGCCACTTGTGCTCGGCCACCACGGCCAGCAGCTGGCTGTGGATGTCGCGCCACTCGCGCACGCGGCGCATGCTGATGAAGTTCTGCCGCAGCAGCTGTTCGTACTGGCGGTTGCTGAGTTTGTGGGTGGGGTGTGGGGAAGCACCCTCACCCCTGCCCTCTCCCGCATGCGGGAGAGGGGGCGAAGTCCGGCCGTCGCCGCGGGCGAAGTCGGGCACCCGCGTCTTGGCATCACTCCCTCTCCCCCTGGGAGAGGGCTGGGGTGAGGGCTGCCCCCCGCGCGCATCGTTGATCCACTGCCACAGTTTCAGGTAGCCGGCGAACTCGCTCTTGTCGTCATCGAACTTCGCGTGCTGCTGGTCGGCCTGGGCCTGCATGTCCATCGGCCGGTCGCGCACGTCCTGCACCGACAGCGCCGAGGCGATCACCAGCACCTCGTCGAGCGCGCGGCGCTCGCGGGCCTCCAGGATCATGCGGCCGACGCGCGGGTCCAGCGGCAGGCGCGACAGCTCGCGGCCCACCGGCGTCAGCACGTTGTCGTCGTCGACCGCGCCCAGCTCGTTCAGCAGCTGGTAGCCGTCGGTGATGGCGCGTCTGGACGGCGGCTCCAGGAACGGAAAGTCGTCGACCTCGCCCAGGTGCAGCGCCTTCATCCGCAGGATCACGCCGGCCAGCGAACTGCGCAGGATCTCGGGGTCGGTGAACGGCGCACGGGCCTTGTAGTCGTCCTCGGCGTACAGGCGGATGCAGATGCCGTCGGCCACGCGGCCGCAACGGCCGGCGCGCTGGTTGGCCGCGGCCTGGCTCACCGGCTCGACCAGCAGCTGCTCGACCTTGCTGCGGAAGCTGTAGCGCTTGACGCGGGCGGTGCCGGCATCGATCACGTAGCGGATGCCGGGCACGGTGAGCGAGGTTTCGGCAACGTTGGTGGCCAGCACGATGCGGCGCCCACCGTGCGGGTCGAAGATGCGGTCCTGCTCGGCCTGGCTCAGCCGTGCGAACAGCGGCAGCACGTCAGCGTCGCGCAGCAGCGGCTGGTGCTGCAGGTGCCGGCGCACGTGGTCGGCGGCCTCGCGGATCTCGCGTTCGCCGGGCAAGAAGATCAGGATATCGCCAGCCTGCCGCGGATCGCGCCAGAGTTCGTCGACCGCATCGGCAATGGCCTCGTTCAGCCCGTAGTCGCGCGTGTCCTCGAACGGCCGGTAACGCTGCTCGACCGGGAACATGCGGCCCGAGACCATGATCACCGGCGCCGGACCGTCCTTGGACGCGAAATGGTCCGCGAAGCGCTGCGCATCGATCGTCGCCGAGGTCACGACGATCTTCAGGTCGGGCCGGCGCGGCAGGATCTGGCGCAGGTAGCCGAGCAGGAAGTCGATGTTCAGGCTGCGTTCGTGCGCCTCGTCGATGATGATGGTGTCGTAGGCCTTGAGCAGCGGGTCGGTCTGCGTCTCCGCCAGCAAAATGCCGTCGGTCATCAGCTTGACCGAGGCGTCGCGCGACAGCCGGTCTTGAAAGCGCACCTTGAAGCCGACCACGTCGCCCAGCGGCGTCTGCAGCTCTTCGGCGATGCGTTTGGCGACCGAACTGGCGGCGATGCGGCGCGGCTGCGTGTGGCCGATCAGCCGGCCCTTGCCGGGCGGCGCGTTGCACTTGCCGCGACCCAGGGCCAGCATGATCTTGGGCAGCTGGGTGGTCTTGCCCGAGCCGGTCTCACCGCAGACGATGACCACCTGGTGCCGGGCGATCGCCTCCATGATCTCGTCGCGGCGCGCTGAGACGGGCAGGGATTCGGGGAACTCGATGCGAAACGGCAATGCCGCCCGGGCGGGCGCGGCAGGAGGTACGGCGGTGGAATCTGGCACAGCGCCATTATTCCACGCCACGTGTTCACGTGCTACACTGGTTCACGTGAATCCCGGAGGTTGCCATGGCCAATCTGACCATCTCGCTCGACGAATCCATCGTCCGCAAAGCCCGCATTCGCGCCATCCACGAAGGTACTTCGGTCAGCGCCAAGGTGCGGGAGTTCCTGGCCGACTATGCCCAGAGTACCGACCGCCAGCAGGCGGCAGGCCTGGCCTTCCTGGCGGCGGCGCGGCGCAGCACGGCCAACAGCGAAGGCGCGGCCTGGAGCCGCGACGATGCCCACGACCGCCCCTATCCTGCACAGCCGCGGGCGGCCGACGACGGGCCCGCTCTGCCCGCCAGTCCCGCATGATCTGCTTCTTCGATACCAATGTGCTGGTCTACACGGTCGATACCAGCGAGCCGGCACGGCGCGAAATGGCGCTGGATTGTTTTGCACGTGCGCTGCGCGACGACACCATCACGCTCAGCACGCAGGTGCTGCAGGAGTTCTACAACATCACGACCCGCAAGCTGCGGCCGCCCCTGAGCCCGCGCGAAGCGGCCCAGCAGGTCGGGCAGCTGTGCGGCTTCGAAGTGATCGGGGCCTCGGCGCACAGCGTGCAGAACGCGATCGAGCTGGCCCTGCAGCATCAGCTGTCGTGGTGGGATGCGTTGATCGTCGAAGCCGCGATACGGGCCAATGCCGACGTGCTGTACTCCGAGGACGGTCAGCACGGCCGGCGCTTCGGCAGCCTGAGCGTGGTCAACCCGTTCGCGGGCTGAGCCGAAGGCCCTACACTTTCGCCACTCCACGAACGCCCCGCCCGCCACGTCCATGTCTGCTGTCTTCAACTTCACCTTCGTCCCGTGGTTCCGGTCGGTCGCGCCGTACATCCACACGCACCGCGGCAAGACCTTCGTCGTCGGCATCGCGGGTGAAGCCATCGCGGCGGGCAAGCTGCAGCATCTGGCGCAGGACCTGGCGCTGATCCAGAGCATGGGCGTGAAGATCGTGCTGGTGCACGGCTTCCGGCCGCAGGTCAACGAACAGTTGAAGGCCAAGGGGCACGAGGCACGTTTCTCGCACGGCATCCGCATCACCGACGAGGTAGCGCTCGACAGCGCGCAGGAGGCCGCGGGCCAGCTGCGCTACGAGATCGAGGCCGCGTTCAGCCAGGGCCTGCCCAACACGCCGATGGCCGGCTCGACGGTGCGCGTGATCTCGGGCAACTTCATCACCGCGCGGCCGATCGGCATCGTCGACGGCGTCGACTTCCAGCATTCGGGCTCGGTGCGCAAGGTCGACGTGGCCGGCATCCTGCGCACGCTCGACTTCGGCGCGATGGTGCTGATCTCGCCGTTCGGCTTCTCGCCCACCGGCGAGGCCTTCAACCTGGCGATGGAAGAGGTGGCGACCAGCGTGGCGATCGCGCTGCAGGCCGACAAGCTGATCTTTTTGACCGAGATTCCGGGCATCCGCATCAACCCGGCCGAGCCCGAGAGCGAAGACAACCCGATCGACACCGAGCTGCCGCTGGCCGCCGCCGAGCAGTTGCTCGCCACCCTGCCCGCGCCGCAGCAGCCGACCGACAGCGCCTTCTATCTGCAGCATTGCGTGAAGGCCTGCAAGGCCGGCGTGGAACGCAGCCACATCCTGCCGTTCGCGCTCGACGGCTCGCTGCTGCTGGAGATCTACGTGCACGACGGCATCGGCACGATGGTGATCGACGAGAAACTCGAGAGCCTGCGCGAGGCCACGGTGGACGACGTGGGCGGCATCCTGCAGCTGATCGAACCGTTCGAGAAGGACGGCACCCTGGTCAAGCGCAGCCGCACCGAGATCGAACGCGACGTCGAGGCCTACACGGTGATCGAACACGACGGCGTGATCTTCGCCTGTGCCGCGCTCTACCCCTACCCCGAAGCCAAGACCGCCGAGATGGCTGCGCTGACCGTGTCGCCGCAGAGCCAGGGCCAGGGCGACGGCGAGAAGGTCTTGAAGCGCATCGAACAGCGCGCCCGCGCCGCCGGCCTGCAGAGCATCTTCGTGCTGACCACGCGCACGATGCACTGGTTCATCAAGCGCGGGTTCCAGCCGGTCGACCCGGACTGGTTGCCCGACGCGCGCAAGCGCAAGTACAACTGGGACCGCAAGAGCCAGGTGCTGGTGAAGAAACTCACCTAGCGCCGCGGCCCGGAGGGGCAACCGCCGCGTCCACCTGCGCAGGCCACTGGAACTGCGGCGGCTCCTTCGCCAGAAAGCGCCGCCGCGACTCGTCTAGATAAGGGCTGCCCAGGGCCAGGGCCTGCCCGCTGGCCTCGATCTCCAGCATCGCGTCCAGGTTGCTGTCCAACGACGCGTTGAGCGCCCGCTTGCCCAAGGCCACCGCGGTCGGCGACGCACCCACCAGGCTGTGGGCGATCTGCATCGCGCGTGCCTGCAACCGGTCGGCAGGCAGAACCTCCATCGCGATGCCGATCTGCCGGGCTTCCTCGGCGCCCAGCACGCGGCCCGAGAAGATCAGCTCCTTCGCGCGCTGCAGGCCGACGATGCGCGGCAAGGTGTACAAGGCCCCGCAATCGGGGATCAGCCCCACCCGCTGGAACGCCATCGAGAACCGGGCCCGGTCGCTGACCAGCACCATGTCGGCCAGCAGTGCCAGGCTAAAGCCCGCGCCATAGGCCACACCGTCGACGCAGGCGATGACGGGAATGTCCAGATCGTGCAGCGCGCGCGTCATGCGGCGGTAGCGCTGCATGTCGACCCTGGCCTGCGCCGCGCTGCGCGTGCCGCCGGCCGCCATGCCGGACACATCGCCGCCAGCGCAGAAGTCGTGGCCCGCGCCCTGGATGACCAGCACGCGCACCTGCTCGTCCTGGCGGACCGCCGCGAAGTAGTCGCCCAACGCATCGCCCATCTGGCGGTCGATGGCGTTCTTGACCGCCGGCCGGTTCAGCGTCAGCGTGGCGACGCCACGGTCCAGGGTGTGCAACAGCGTCTGCGTGCCGTCCATCAGATCACCTTGGCGCTGCGCAGCGCGTCGATCTGGTCCGCCTCCATGCCCAGCACCTCGCGCAGGATGTCGTCGGTGTGCTGGCCCAGCACCGGCGGAGCCACCGGCGGCGGCGGCTCGATGCCGGGAAAGCGGATCGGGCTGCCGAACAGCGTCACGCTGCCGGCCGTGGCATGCGGCATCTCGGTCACCAGGCCGCGGTGCAGCACTTGCGGATCGGCGAACACTTCGGGATAGGTGTTGATCGGGCCCGACGGGATGCCGGCGGCCTTCAGCGCCGCGAGCAGATCGGCCGCATGCCACTGCGCCGTCAGCGCGCCGAAGGTGGCCGCGAGTTCGGTGCGGTGCAGCAGGCGCTGGCGGTTGGTGACGAAGCGCGGGTCCTCGCCCAGTTCGGGGTGCTGCAGCACCGCACAGAACTCGCGGTACTGCGCCTCGCTGCCGCAGATGACGATGATGCCGCGGTCCCGGCACTGGAAGGCCTGCGACGGCAGGCCGCCATTGCCTTCGGTGCCCCGGCGCGGCGGTACCGAGCCGGTGGCGAGGTAGGTGGTCATCGAGTGCGTCTGCGCGGCGATGGTGCAGTCCATCAGCGCGATGTCGATGTGCTGGCCTTCGCCGGAGAAGCTGTCGCGCTCGTACAGCGCCGCCACGATGGCGGTGGTCGCGTACTGGCCGGCGATGAAGTCGGCGAGGCTGGGCCCGGTCTTCATCGGCCCGCCACCGGGCACGCCGTCGGGCAGGCCGGTCACGCTCATCATGCCGCTCATCGCCTGGAACACCGTGTCGTAGCCCGGGTACTTGGCGTACGGCCCGTCCTGCCCGAAGCCGGTGACCGAGCAGTAGACCAGGCGCGGGTTGACAGCGCGCATCGCCGTGTAGTCCAGCCCGTAGCGCTGCAGGTCACCGACCTTGTAGTTCTCGATCAGCACGTCGCTTTTCTTCGCAAGTTCGCGCACCAGCGCCTGGCCCTGCGGCGTGGCGATGTCGATTGTGACCGAGCGCTTGTGGCGGTTGGCACAGAGGTACATCGGCGACTCGCGCGTGTCCTGGCCGTCGCGGTCCTTCAGGAAGGGCGGGCCCCAGCGCCGGGCCTCGTCGCCGGTGGTCGGCCGCTCGACCTTGATGACGTCGGCGCCCAGGTCGCCCAGCGCCTGGCCGGCCAGCGGCGCCGCCAGGATGCGGCCGAGGTCGAGCACCTTGATGCCCTGCAGCGGGAGGCGCTTCATGGCGGCACCCCGGCTTTTTCCTGGACGCGTGGGCTGCCCGCCGCGTGGTCTGCCGTGTCGTCCTGCGGCCAGGCCAGATCGGCCAGCAACGCGAAGTGCCCCGCGGCGCCGGCCAGTTCCGAGCGCAGCAGCTTGGTGCGGTAGGTCCAGCGGTGCAACGGATGTTCGAGCGTCAAGCCCATCGCGCCCATGAACTGGTGCAGGTCGTAGCTGACGCGGGTGGCGATGTCCTGCGCGAACCCGACGGCCATCGCGGCGTCGGCTTCGAGGCCGGTGCCGGCGGCCTTCAGCGCCAGCCAGCGTGCGCCCTCCACCCACGCAGCGCACGACGCCAGCCGGTGCTGGATTGCCTGGAACGAGCCCAGCGGGCGGCCGAACTGACGCCGGTCCTTCACATGCTGCAGCACGCTGGCCAGTGCGGCCGCGAGCGCGCCGGCCAGCTCGGCCGCGACCCCGACCCGCCACAGCGTCAGCAGTGCGCCCGGCCGGGCCTCGTGCACCGGCTCCCACGCGAGCGACGCCGGTCGGCGCAACCGGCCCATCGGGTAGGCGAAGGCGCTCTCGACGGCCTCGACATCGCCCGCCTGCAGCGCCTCGACCTGCACGCCGCTCGCTTGCAGCCGGATCAGCGTGCGCGCCACCGGCGCAAAACGGATCGGCGGGTCCAGCGTCTCGCCGACCAGCGCGTAAGGGCCGGGCCGCTCCGGGCAGGCCAGCGGCGCGACCAGGCAGGCGGCCACCACGTCCAGGCAGAACGGCAGGCGCGACAGTGCCATCACCACATCGGCCGCAGCCACGGGCCCGAGTTCTTCGATGGCGATGCAGCCGAAGAAGCCCGCGTCCTCGACCACGTCGCGCAGCGTCTGCAGGTACTCGAAGCGCACCGGTGCGGCGGGCCGGGCGGCCCCTTCGCGCGACACCAGCGTGTGCACCGCGTCCATCAGCGCGGCGTGGTCCTCAGAGGGTTGGAAATTCATGCCTTGGGTTCCCTGGGCAGGCCGAGGTGGTCGTGGGCGACCAGGTTGAGCTGGATCTCGGCCGCACCGGCGGCGATGCCGGCCGCGATCGCCCGTTCGTGGTGCGACAGGAAGAGCGGGAACTCGCCGGTCGAGAAGGTCTCGCCAAGGAAGTCGAGTCCGAAGTCGGCCACGGCGTGGTCGGCCTCGATGACCGCCACCCGGGCAAGGCTCGAATCCGCCGTGGGCGGCAGGCCGCGTGCCCGCTGGTCGACCACGCGGTAGACCAGCAGCCGCGCCGCCTCGCAGGTCGCCAGCGCCGCACCGGCACGCGACTTGACCACTGCATCGCGGAAACGCCCCGCCGCCTGCAGCCGGCGCACCATCTGGTCCAGCACGCGCTGTGCCATCGCATACCGTGCCAGGCCCACGCGCTCGTTGGCCAGCGCGTAGCCGATGATGGGCCAGGCTTGGCCTTCCTCACCCAGCCGGCAGTCGCGCGGCACCCGCACGTTGTCGAAGAACACCTCGTGGATGTCGCCATCGCCGATCAGCGATGGGATCGGCCGCACCTTGATGCCGGGCGTGTCCATCGGCACCAGCAGGATCGCGATGCCGCTCTTGCCCGGCCCGCCGGTGCGCGCCAGCAGGAAGCAGTGTTTCGCCATGCCGGCGTAGGAGGTCCAGACCTTGGAGCCGTTGACCACGTAATGGTCGCCGTCGGCGACCGCGCGGGTGCCGAGCGCCGCCAGGTCCGAGCCGGCCGAGGGCTCGGAGAAGCCCTGGCACCAGGTCACCTGCCCGGCCGCCATCTCGGGCAGGTACTTGCGTTTCTGCTCGGGCGTGCCGAAGCGCATCAGCGTGACGCCGATGAAGTTGACGTTCATGTACTGCGGCCCGCGCGGCTCGCCGGCGGCGAACAGCTCCTCGCCGATGATGAAGTGCTCCCACGCCGGCGCGTCGCGGCCGCCGTATTCGGCCGGCCAGTGCGGCATCAGCAGCCCCTCGGCGGCGAGCTTGGGGCAGAACTGCATCGAGAACGCGGTCTGCGCCGCGGACCCCGGGCCGTGGCGGGAGATCTGGTCCCAGTCGGCGGGCAGTTCACGGCGCAGCAGGTCGCGCACCTTCTCGCGCAGGGCCTGCTGCCCGGGCGACCAGTCGAAATTCATGCGGAAGATCCTTTCTGCTCCGGGTGCGCCGCCTTGTAGGCCTGGCGCAGGTAACTGACGTAGCCCATCGGCACCGGACTGCCGCCGTGCACGGCGATCACGGCGCCGCTGGTCCAGGCGGCGGCGTCGGACACCAGGTAGGCGCACATCGGGCCCACGTCGTCGGGCTGGCCGATGCGTTGCAGCGGCACCAGTTCGGCCTGGTGGGCGATGCGCTCGGGTGTGTTGAACACCTTGGCCAGCTCTTCGGTCATAACCACGCCCGGCGCCACGGCGTTGACGCGGATGCCCCGGTGACCCCACTCGGCAGCCATGGTCAGCGTGAGGTTCTCCACACCGGCCTTGGCGGCGCCGTAGTGGCCGGTGCGCGGGTTCGCATGCGAGGCGCTGCGCGAGCTGATGTTGACGATGGCGCCGCCACCGGTCATCGCGCGGGCCGCCGCCTGTGCGGCAAAGAAGGTCCACTTGAGGTTGAGGTCGACGACGCGGTCCCATTGGTCTTCACGCAGGTCGATCAGCGGACCGGTGTCGGCGGCACTGGCGCTGCCGGCATTGTTGACCCAGCCGTCGATGCGGCCGAAGCGTTGCAGCGTCTGCGCCACCACGCGGTCGGTGTCGGCCAGGCGCGTCAGGTCGGCCTGCAGCGGCAGCACCGCCGCGGCACCGGCCTCATGCAGTGGAGCTGCAGCGTTCTGAAGCGCGTCCAGGGCACGGCCGGTGACCACCACGTTGGCGCCCGCGCGTGCCATCGCCAGGCTGATGCCGAGACCAATGCCCTTGGCGCCGCCGGTGACGACGACCGTCTTTCCCGAGAGTGAAAACATTGCGGCGGCCATCGGCTATTCGGGCTTGTAGCCGATCTTCCTGGCCGAGGTCGCCCACATCTCCTGCTCCATGCGGATCTGCTGGGCGTGCACCTGCGGCGCACCGCCGACCGGGACCACCGCGGCCTGCTGCAGGCGCTGCTTAATGTCCGGATCCTTCAGCACCTCGTTGAAGGCGGCGTTGAGCCGGGCCACGATCGCGTTAGGCGTGCCGGCTGCGACCCAGATGCCGTATGACACCGCGAAGATCAAGTCGTTGACGCCCATCTCGGCGAGCGTGGGCACGTCGGGCAGCGTGGGCGAACGCTCCTGGCCTCCATGCAGCAGCGGGCGAACCCGGCCGTCCTTGATCATCGCCATGTAGTTGAACGGCACGTCGATGGTCATCTGGATCTCGTTGGTGATCAGCGCCTGCAGCACCTGCGCCGCGCCCTTGTAGGGCACGGCCGTGGCCTCGAAGCCCAGCTTCGACTTCAGCATCTCGGTGGACAGCACGATGCTACCGGCGGTGTACGAGTAGTTGAGCTTGCCGGCGTTCTGCTTGGCGTAGGCGACGAACTCCTGCATGTTCTTCACCGGCAGGCTGCCGTTGACCATGAAGGTCATGCCGCCGCGGGCGATGCACGAGACGGCCTTCAGCTGCTTCTGGATGTCGAACTTCAGGTCCTTGATCAGCACCGGGCTCAGGCTGCCGCCGCCCAGGAAGATCATCGTGTAGCCGTCCGGCGCCGAATTGGCCACGTACTCCGCGCCCACCAGGGCCGCGGCGCCGGGCTTGTTCTCCACGTACACCTGCTGCTTCAGCACCGTGCTCAGCTTCTCGGCAAAGGCACGCGCCATCGCGTCGGAACCGCCAGCGCCGAAGGGCACGACCAGCTTGATCGGCTTGTTCGGGAATTCGGGCGCCTGGGCGATGGCCTGCGTCACTACGGAGGTACCGGCCACGGCCACCGCGGCCGATCCCATCTGCGCCAGCCAGGTGCGGCGTGAAGTCTGGCCGGCTGGGGGATCCTGGTCGTTGTGCATGTCTGCCTCCTGGTAGATCGTTCGGATGGACGTCGGTCGTCTTGTTGTCGGTCGGTTTGCGGTGTGCTTGTCTCACCATCTGGCACAGTGCCCGCCACGGGGGTACCACGAGCTTCGCCATGCTGCACACGAGACCGATAGGCGCAATGTAATATCGCCAGCCAGCTGGAGGAACACCAGCGCCGGTGCGGCTAGGGAAAACACAAGCCAGCTGTTCCGCTATGTGGTCACCCCGTCAACCCCTACCGGCCCCACCACCGTGAAGCCCACCTCGCCCGCACCGTCCACGCCATCCACCGGCGACGGCACCCAGGTCCTGCGCCGCGCCGCCGGCATCCTGCGCACCGTGGCGCAGGGCGGCGCGCACGGCACGCCGCTGGCGGACATCGCCCGCACGCACGGGCTGGCCCGCTCCACCGCGCACCGCATCCTGCGCTGCCTGGCCGCCGAAGGTTTTCTGGAACAGGGCGAAGCCGACAAACGTTACCGCGTGGGGCCGCTGCTGCACGAACTGGGCATGGCACCGGGCGCGAGCGCCGCCGAGATCGCGCGCTGGCGGCCGGTGGTCGAAGCCGTCGCCCAGCGCACCGGCGTCACCGCCTACCTGATGCGGCGCAGCGGCGTCGAAGCGGTGTGCCTGGTCAAGGCGGACGGGCGGGGCACGATCCGCTTCGTGCCGGTCGAGGTCGGGCAGCGTCGCCTGCTCGGCGTGGGCGCAGGTGCCACGGCCCTGCTCGCAGCCTTGCCGCCGGACAGCGTCGAGGAGGTGATCCGCACCATCGCGCCCGGCCTCAGCAGCCATCCGCGCATCGACCCGGCGAGCCTGCGGGCGGCGGTGCACCTGGTGCGCCAGACCGGCTTTGCAATGAGCCAGGGCACGGTGGTCGACCATGGTTTCGGCCTGGGCATGGCGGTGCCCGATGCAGCGCACGTGCCGCAACTGGCCTTGAGCATCGCAGCCCATGGATCGGAGGTGACCGAGTCTGCCATCTCGGCCTGGAAACGCATCCTGCGCGACGCACTGGCGGCTGCGTTAGCGGCGGCGCAGGCGGCCGAGCCGGCGGCCGGCGCCTAGAACGCCGGCCCTCGGCCGGGCTGCCGGAGCCGGACGATCAGGTCACCGGTTCGAGCGTGGCCGGCTTCAACAGGTGGTCGACCGACACGATGTCGACCTGGTCTGCATCGAGGAACTGCTCGGCATAACGCCGGTACACGCCCTCGCGCATGAACACGTCGAACAGGTCGGGGTCGATGTGCCCGTTCTTCTTGAAGCGCACCATGATCTCGAGCGCCTTCGAGATCTTCATGCCCGGCTTGTAGGGCCGGTCGTGCGCGGTCAGCGCCTCGAAGATGTCGGCGATGCCGAGCATGCGCGCCTGCAGCGACATCTGGTTGCGCGTCAGGCCCTTGGGGTAACCGCGGCCGTCCATGCGCTCGTGGTGGCCGCCGGCGTACTCGGGCACGTTCTTCAGGTGCTTGGGCCATGGCACCTGCTCCAGCATGCGGTTGGTCGCGACGATGTGGTGGTTGATGATCTCGCGTTCCTTGGCCGTGAGCGTGCCGCGCCGGATCGACAGGTTCTCGACCTCGTCGTCGGTCAGGAACGGAATCTCCACGCCGTCGGGGCCGACCCAGGTGCGCTGGCTGCCGATCGCGTGCACGCGCTGGATGATCTCGTCGTTCATCACCGTCACGCCGACATTGATCTTGCGGAAGAAGTCGCGGTCGGCGTCGATCTCGGCCTTCTGGCGTTCGCATTCCTCTCGGGCGCGGTCCTCTTCCTGCAGGTCGATGCAGCTGCGCATGGCCAGCTGGCGCTTCAGCGAGGCGATCTCGACGTCGCGCTTGAGCACCTCGAAACGGGTGTCGACCAGGGCGATGCGGTCGAACAGCGTCTGCAGCTTGGTCGCCTTGTCGACCACATGCACCGGCGTGGAAATCTTGCCGCAATCGTGCAGCAGGCCGGCGATCTTCAGCTCGTAGCGGTCGCGCTCGGTCATCTTGAAGCCGGCGAACGGGCCTTCGGTCGTGCCATCGACCGCTTCGGCCAGCATCATCGTCAGCGTCGGCACCCGGTCGCAATGCCCGCCGGTGTAGGGCGACTTGTCGTCGATCGCCATGTTGATCAGCTTGATGAACGACTCGAACAGTTCTTCGAGCTGGATGATCAGCTGGCGGTTGCTGAGCGCGATCGCGGCCTGCGAGGCCAGCGACTCGACCAGGCGCTGGTCGGCCTCGGAGAAGGTCACGACGCGGCTCAGGTCGGGCTCCTGGGCGTTGATCAGTTGCAGCACGCCGATGACCTCGCCGTCGTGGTTCTTCATCGGCACGGTCAGGAACGACTGCGAGCGGTAGCCGGTGCGCTGGTCGAAGGCGCGGGTGCCAGAGAAGTCGAAGCCCTCCTCGGCATACGCGTCGGCGATGTTCACGGTGCGGTCGTGGATGGCGGCGTAGGTGGCCACCATCGAATCGTTGAAGCCGCCCTGGGCGTCGATCAGTTGCAGCGCGGGGAAGTCGATCGGGCGGCCGGTGGTGCCGCCGAGGAACAGGTCCAGCGAATTGGTGCGCATGATCTCGAAGCGCAGCGCGCTGCCGTCTTCGGTCATGCGGTAGAGCGTGCCGCCATCGGCATGGGTGATGTTCTTGGCCGCGATCAGGATGCCTTCGAGCAAGGCGTTGGTGTTGCGCTCCTTCGAGAGCGCGGTGCCGATCGCGTTCAGTTGGTCTAGCCGGGCGAGCAGGTCGCCCACGAGATCCATCGCCATAGTCGTCCTTCAGTCCTGTGCACCGGCCACCCCGGCACCGGTCAGAAGCGGCGAGTCGGCCCTTGCCGAAACCGCCAAACATACACTGTACAGCGAAGTACATCCCGTTACAGCGCACCGGCTGCAGCCGTGGACGGTGCTGCCCTCGCCTTGTTCCCTGCCCGTTCTCCGCACAGCCGAAACCGCTGCGCTCCTACGCGGGCAGCCGCGCGCGATGCTATCGTGCGGGATGCGCATCCGCGTCCAAAAAGGCTTCGATGATGACTCCGCAACATGACAGCGCAGCCGCGCGCACGCGCCTTCTGTCAGCCGGCCCCGGCCGTTGGGCGCGCTGGCTGGCCTGTGCCGGGCTGGCCTGCCTGACCACCTTGTCCGCCTGGTCGCAGGCGGCACCGTCCGAATTGCTGAAGAGCCGCTTCGAGTCCGTCCGGCAGAGCACGAAGGACAACCCGTTCGGGCGCGACGTCTACCTGCAATCGACCGAAGCCGGCAATGAACTCAAGGGCGACGTGTTCGCGCTGGTCGACCACCCCTATGCCCAGGTGGCTGCCGCCCTGCGGCAGCCCGGCAACTGGTGCGAGGTGCTGAGCCTGCACATCAACACGAAGTCCTGCGTCGCGCAGTCGCGCGAGGCGCCGACCGAGATCATGGTGCACATCGGGCGCAAGCACGACCAGCCGCTCAAAGATGCGTACATGATCAACTTCGCGTTCAAGCTGCACAACGCGTCGGCAGACTACTTTGTCGCCCGCATGGAGGCGCCGACCGGGCCGCTGGCCACGCGCGACTACCGGATCACGCTCGAAGCCATGCCCTGGGAGGCCAACCGCAGTCTGGTGCATCTGACCTATTCGTACGGGTTCGGCATGGCCGGCCGCATGGCCATGCAGGGGTATCTGGCGACGCTCGGCAGCGGCAAGGTCGGCTTCACCGTGACCGGGCGGCGGGCTGATGGTGGCGCCGACTACATCGATGGCGTGCGTGGCGTCGTCGAGCGCAATACGATGCGCTATTACCTCGCCATCGACGCCTATCTGACCGCGCTGCGCGAACCGGCGCCGGAGCGCTTCGACCGGCGCCTGAAGCTCTGGTTCGACGCGACCGAAAAATTCCCGCGTCAGCTGCACGAGCTGGATTGGCCGGACTACCTCGCGATGAAGCACAGCGAGAGCGCGCGGCAGCAGGCCGCAAAGTAACCGGCCTCCTTGACGACAGGTATTGGGCAAACCATGTCCGACCCCCATGCGGTGCTGACCTGGCTGGCGCCCGGCGACAGCTTGCCGCCGGTCACCAAGGCCTGGGGCGAAGGCGACCCGGCGCCGGGCCTGCTGGCCGCCGGCGGCAGTCTCGACACGGCCAGCCTGCAGGCCGCCTACCGCCGCGGCGTGTTTCCGTGGTTCAGCGAAGGCCAGCCGATCCTGTGGTGGAGCCCTGACCCGCGCATGGTGCTGCAGGTGGCCGACTTCCGCCTGCACCGGTCGCTGCGCAAGACACTGCAGCGGTTTGCGCAGGCACCGGACTGCGAGATCCGCATCGACAGCGCGTTCTCGACCGTGCTGCGGGCCTGTGCCAGCAGCAGCCGCCCCGGCCAATCCGGCACCTGGATCGTACCGGAGATGGTCGCTGCCTACGAGCGGCTGCACCGCGCCGGCCTGGCGCACAGCGTGGAGACCTGGGTCGGCGGCGAGCTGGTGGGCGGGCTGTATTGCGTGGCCATCGGCCGGGCGGTGTTCGGCGAGTCGATGTTCACGCGCGAGACCGATGGCTCCAAGACGGCGCTGTCGGCGCTGGTGGCGCTGTGCCGTACGCACGGCGTGGCAATGATCGATTGCCAGCAGAACACTCGGCATCTGGCCTCGCTCGGTGCGGCCGAAATCCGGCGCGCCGACTTCCTGGCGCAGGTCGAGCAGGCGGCCACCCGCCCGCCCATGGAGTGGCGATTCGACCCCGTATACTGGAACGTATTGTTCTCCTCGCCACCGCCGGTCCCAGCGTGACACACCTGAACGATCTTCCTCTTCAGACATTGCAGTTTTACGCGACCGCGCCGTATCCGTGCAGCTATCTGGAAGGTCGGCAGGCCCGCTCCCAGGTGGCGACGCCCAGCCACCTGATCCAGAGCGACACCTATTCGGAGCTGGTGCGCAATGGTTTTCGGCGCAGCGGCATGTTCACCTACCGCCCGCATTGCGATGGGTGCCAGGCCTGCACCCCCCTGCGCGTGCTGGCCGCGGACTTCCGGCCCGACCGCAGCCAGCGGCGTGCCTGGAGCCGCCACCGCACGCTGCAGGCGCGTGTGCTGAAGCTGTGCTTCGTGCCCGAACACTACCAGCTGTACCTGCGTTACCAGAACGGCCGCCACGCTGGTGGCGGCATGGACCACGACAGCATCGACCAGTACACCCAGTTCCTGCTGCAAAGCCGCGTCAACTCGCGGCTGGTGGAGTTTCGCGAGCCGGCGACCGACGACGGGCCGGCGCAGCTGAAGATGGTGTCGATCCTGGACGTGCTCAACGACGGGCTGTCGGCCGTCTACACCTTCTATGAGCCGGAGCAGCAAGGCAACTACGGCACCTACAGCGTGCTGTGGCAGATCGAGCAGGCGCGCACGATGGCCCTGCCCTATGTCTACCTGGGTTACTGGATCGCACAAAGCGCCAAGATGAACTACAAGTCGCGTTTCAGGCCGCACGAATTGCTGGTCGACGGCGAATGGGCTGCGGAGTCGCCAGCCGCATGACGCTGCCATGAAGAAATCGGAGCCCGGCGTCGCCGCCACACCGACCGTGCAGGTGATCGAGCGCATGTTCGCGCTGATCGACGTGCTGGCGTCCCGCGAAGAAGCGATGTCGCTGAAGGAGATCAGCGAAAAGACGGGCCTGCACCCGTCGACCACGCACCGCATCCTGAACGACCTGGCCACCGGCCGGTTCGTCGACCGGCCGGAGGCCGGCACCTACCGGCTGGGCATGCGCCTGCTCGAACTCGGTAACCTGGTGAAAGGCCGGCTGAGCGTGCGTGATGCCGCGCTGGCGCCGATGCGCGAACTGCACAAGTTGATCCAGCAGCCGGTCAACCTGAGCCTGCGCCAGGGCGACGAGATCGTCTACATCGAACGCGCGTTCAGCGAACGCTCGGGCATGCAGGTGGTGCGCGCCATCGGCGGCC
Organism: Pseudorhodoferax sp.; assembly: GCA_965279475.1. Classification (GTDB taxonomy): domain Bacteria; phylum Pseudomonadota; class Gammaproteobacteria; order Burkholderiales; family Burkholderiaceae_C; genus Pseudorhodoferax. Next base: position 1,719,081 of record CBDIIA010000003.1, on the reverse strand, counting down.
GGGCGCCGCTGCATCTCACCTCGGTGGGCAAGCTGTTCCTGGCGGCCGACGATCCACAACGCGTGCGCGCCTATGCGACCCGGACCGGCCTTGCCGGCCACACGAAGAACAGCCTGACCCAGCTGCCGTTGCTGGAGCGGGAACTCTCCAAAGCCCGGCAATACGGCATCGCCCGCGACAACGAAGAACTGGAGCTGGGTGTGCGCTGCATGGCAGCGGGCATCTACGATGACCAGAGCCGGCTGGTGGCGGGCTTGTCGATCTCGTCGCCGGCCGATCGGCTCGACGAGGCTTGGCTGCCCAAGCTGCAGTCGACCGCCAACGAGATCTCGGCCGCACTGGGGTACAAGCAGGCGTCTGACCGGCCCCGCTGACGCCGTCAGCGCGGAGGGGCCACCTGCTCCCAGCCGTACCTGGCAGGGGGAAGTTACTTGATCGACGGAGCGGAGGACACGGTGGCGTTCACCGAATGCACCATCGCCGGTGCCGACTCCACCCAGCGGCGCACGCGCTCAGCGTCGCCGATGCGGCTCAGCTTGCCGGCCGAGTCGAGGAACACCATGATCAGCTTGCGCCCAGCGATCTTCGCCTGCATCACCAGGCACTGACCGGCCTCGGAGATGTAGCCGGTCTTCTGCAGGCCGATCTCCCAGTCCGGGTTCTTCACCAGGCGGTTCGTGGTGTTGTACTGCAGCGTACGGGTGCCGACATCGACCGCGTAGCTGGGCGAAGTGGACAGTTCGCGCAGCTTGGGTTCCTGGTAGGCGGCGTTCACCAGCACCGCGAGGTCGCGCGCGCTGGACTGGTTCAGGCTCGACAGGCCGGTCGGCTCGACGTAGCGTGTGTCCTTCATGCCCAGCGACCGCGCCTTCGCGTTCATCAGCGCAACGAAGGTCTGCAGGCCGCCCGGGTAGGTGCGGCCCAGCGCGTGCGCCGCGCGGTTCTCGCTGGACATCAGCGCGAGGTGCAGCAGTTCGGCGCGGCTCAGCGTGGTGCCGACGACCAGGCGCGAACGGCTGCCTTTTTCGGTGTCGACATCGTCCTGGGTGATGGTGATCATCTCGTCCATCGGCATCGCCGAGGCGTTGACGATGAAGCCGGTCATCAGCTTGGTCAGCGATGCGATCGGCAGCACGGCCGAGTCGTTCTTGCGGAACAGCACTTCGTCGGTGTCCTGGTCGATGACCAGGGCCACGCTAGATTTCAGATCGAGCGCGTCCTGCGCGCCGTGCAGCCCGGCCAGTTGCCCGAACGAGGGACGGGCCGGCACGATCACGCGGGCGGCCATGACGCGGCTGCGGGGGGCGACGCTGATCTTGACGAGGCGGCGCTTGCTGGCCACCGCAGTGGCCGATTGTTTCTGGATGACAACCTTCTTGCGTTGCGCGGCTTGGGCTGCGGGCACGGTCAGAGCGACGGCACACGCAAGAATCGCAACCGTTCGAAGCAGACGCTGCAAGCTGGGTGTGTCGCGAAGGGGCATGCATTCACCTGGACAGAAGTTCACAAAGCACGCAGTGTATAGAACGGCAAAAGGTCACGCAAGATCAAAGACTTGCGCGACCTTATTAAAGTGCGTAAAGGTCCATCTGTTGCGCGAGCACGTCACAAAAAAAGGCTGGCACCGCATCGGTGCCAGCCTTGCTTGACAGAGTTGCCCGGGGCGTGCTCAGCCTGCCGTCGCTTCTTCGGCTTCCGGCTTGGCCTTGCCTTCCTTTTTCGGCAGTGGCTGGATGTCGAGCTGCACTTCGCCGGTCTCGACGCCCTTGTCGTCCTTGGACAGCAGGATGTCGACCGTCAGGCGACCACCGTCGACCAGACGCCCGAACAGCAACTCGTCGGCCAGGGCCCGGCGGATCGTGTCCTGGATCAGGCGCTGCATCGGCCGCGCGCCCATCAGAGGATCGAAGCCCTTGCGTCCGAGGTACTTGCGCAACGCGTCGGTGAAGGTGACGTCGACCTTCTTCTCGGCCAGCTGGGTCTCGAGCTGCAGCAGGAACTTGTCGACCACCCGCAGGATGATGGTTTCGTCAAGCGCCTTGAAGCTCACGGTCGCATCCAGGCGGTTGCGGAACTCGGGCGTGAACAGGCGCTTGATGTCGGCCATCTCGTCGCCCGATTCGCGCGGGTTCGTGAAACCGATCGTCGCCTTGTTCATCGTTTCGGCGCCCGCGTTCGTCGTCATGATGATGATGACGTTGCGGAAGTCCGCCTTGCGGCCGTTGTTGTCCGTCAGCGTGCCGTGGTCCATCACCTGCAGCAGCACGTTGAAGATGTCCGGATGTGCCTTCTCGATCTCGTCGAGCAGCAGCACCGAATGCGGCTTCTTCGTGACCGCTTCGGTCAGCAGGCCACCCTGATCGAACCCGACGTAACCCGGAGGCGCGCCGATCAGCCGGCTGACGGCGTGCCGTTCCATGTACTCCGACATGTCGAAGCGGATCAGCTCGATGCCCATGATGTAGGCGAGCTGCTTGGCCGCTTCGGTCTTGCCAACGCCCGTGGGGCCGCTGAACAGGAACGAGCCGATCGGCTTGTCGCCCTTGCCCAGGCCCGAGCGCGCCATCTTCACGGCCGAGGCCAGCACGTCGAGCGCCTTGTCCTGCCCGAACACCACGCTCTTCAGGTCACGCTCCAGCGTCTTCAGCTTGCCGCGGTCGTCGTTGGACACATTGGCTGGCGGAATGCGCGCAATCTTCGCGACGATCTCTTCGACCTCGGTCTTGCTGATGGTCTTCTTGCGCTTGCTCGCCGGCAGGATGCGCTGCGCGGCACCGGCCTCGTCGATCACGTCGATCGCCTTGTCGGGCAGATGGCGGTCATTGATGTACTTGGCGCTCAACTCGGCCGCGGCCTGCAGGGCTGCCACCGCGTACTTGACGCTGTGGTGCTCCTCGAAACGCGACTTCAGCCCCTTCAGGATCTCGACCGTCTGCTCGACCGTCGGCTCGACCACGTCGACCTTCTGGAACCGGCGCGACAGGGCCGCATCCTTCTCGAAGATGCCACGGTATTCGGTGAACGTCGTCGCACCGATGCACTTGAGCTGGCCGCTGGAGAGCGCCGGCTTCAGCAGGTTGGACGCATCCAGCGTGCCGCCCGACGCCGCGCCGGCACCGATCAGCGTGTGGATCTCGTCGATGAACAGCACCGCGTTGGGCTTGTCCTTCAGGGACTTCAGCACGCCCTTCAGCCGCTGCTCGAAGTCGCCGCGGTACTTGGTGCCGGCCAGCAACGCACCCATGTCGAGCGAGTAGACCTGCGCATCGCCGAGGATCTCGGGCACGTCCTTCTGGGTGATGCGCCAGGCCAGGCCCTCGGCGATGGCCGTCTTGCCGACGCCAGCCTCACCCACCAGCAAGGGGTTGTTCTTGCGGCGGCGGCACAGGATCTGGATCACGCGCTCGACCTCGTACTCGCGGCCGATCAACGGATCGATCTTGCCGTCCTTGGCCAGCTGGTTCAGGTTCTGCGTGAACTGCTCCAGCGGAGAAGCCTTTTCGTTCTTCTCCGTGCCCTCTTCGCTCTCGGCCTGGGATTCATTGGACTTCGCGGGCTCCGGCGGGTCGCTCTTCTTGATGCCGTGGGCGATGAAGTTCACCACGTCGAGCCGGGTCACGCCCTGCTGGTGCAGGTAATACACGGCGTGCGAGTCCTTTTCGCCGAAGATCGCCACCAGCACGTTGGCGCCGGTGACTTCCTTCTTGCCGCTGCCAGTCGACTGCACGTGCATGATCGCGCGCTGGATCACGCGCTGGAATCCCAGCGTGGGCTGCGTGTCGACGTCGTCGGTGCCGGCCACCTGCGGCGTGTTGTCCTTGATGAAGTTCGACAGCGACTTGCGCAGATCGTCGATGTTGGCGGAGCAGGCCCGCAACACTTCGGCCGCGCTGGGGTTGTCCAGCAAGGCCAGCAGCAGGTGCTCGACGGTGATGAACTCGTGGCGTTGCTGACGCGCTTCCACGAATGCCATGTGCAAACTGACTTCCAATTCCTGCGCAATCATGTGATTTCCTTTAACACCTTGCTGATAACGTCACTCTACATGGGTTCGGGAGCATTGTTTTCAACCGGCAACGCTCATTCGATCGGCTCGCTCATGCATTGCAGCGGGTGGCCGGCCTGGCGCGCGGCTTCCAGCACCTGGTCGACCTTGGTGGCGGCCACATCCTTCGAATAGACCCCGCAGACGGCCTTGCCGTCGAGATGGATCTTCAACATGATCTGGGTGGCCGTCTCGCGGTCCTTGCTGAAGAACTCCTGGATCACGACGACGACGAACTCCATCGGCGTGTAGTCGTCGTTGAGCATCAGCACCTGGTACATCTGGGGCGGCTTGACCTTCTCGGTGCGGCGCTCCAGCACGACCGAGCCGCCGTCGTCCGGAGCCTGCGGCCGAAGCTTCGGCTGAGCGGGTTTTGGGGGCAGTTTGGTAGCCATATCGAACCATTCTATCGATCGAACGGTTGCGCCGCAGCATAGGGATTTTTTCGGTGCCGGCGGTTTTCCGTCATCCTCTCGCGGAAAACCGTATAAACTATATAAACTGTTTATTGATGAGAACACCAGATGGCCACCTCCAGAGCCCCTAGCCGCACCGCGGCGCCGAAAACCACCGCACGCACTCCCTCACACGCAGCGCCGCGCAGCCGGCCCCACGCAGCCAAGACCGTGGCCGCGGCGGCCAAACCTGCAGCACCTGCGCCAACCGTGGCGGCTCCGCTTGCCGTGCCGGCCCATGCGTCGGCGGCGGAAAAGGCTGCCAAGCCGAAGAAGCCCAAGCTCGTGCGCGACAGCTTCACCATCCCCAAATCGGAATATGCACTGCTCGACGCGTTGAAGCTGCGCTCGGCGCAGCTGGCCCGCCCCGCGAAGAAAAGCGAACTGCTGCGCGCCGGCATCAAGGCGCTGTCCGCGATGGACGACGCCGCCTTGCTGCAGATCCTGCAGCAGGTGCCCGCGCTGAAGACCGGCCGCCCGGCGGCGGAAGCATCTGCTCCAGATGCCGTCGAAGCGCCAGCGGCCAAGTCGGCAAGCCGCAAGTCCGCGCGGCGGACCTGAGGTTTCGGTCAGACCGTCTCGGGCGCCTGGACCGCGACAACGACCGTCTGCAACTGGCCTTCGCGTTCACGGCAGCGCAGCCACCAGACGGCGCCCTTGCGGATCGGCAGATCGTCGTCGCGGGCGCCCAGCAATTGCGCGATCGTCTGGCCCAGGGTCGGCTGGTGGCCGACCACCAGTACCGAGCCCCGCGCGTCGGGCCACTGCACCAGTTCGAGCAGTTGCGCAGGCATGGCACCGGGCGCCAGTTCGCTGCGCAGCTTGTACTTGCGGCCCAGCGCCTCGGCCGTCTGCTCGGTGCGGCGCGCCGGGCTGCTGACGATGCGAGCGCCATCGGGCAGTTGCCGGTCCAGCCAGGCCGCAATGCGGGCCGCCTGCTTCAGGCCGCGCGCCGTCAGTTGACGGTCCAGATCGGGCAGGTTCTCCCGCTCCTCTTCCGCTTCGGCATGCCGCCACAGAATCAGGTCCATGCGAAAACCTCCAGCCCTTTCTGCTGGCGTCAACCAGCCTGCGCGGCGGCCTGCACCGGCCAGCCGCCGTAACGCGCGACCAAGGCGCGCTGTGCGCTGTGCGCGCCCGGCAGGCCGGCGCCTTCGACGCGCGTGTACTGCCCGAGTGCGCCCAGCTCCCAGGCATCCAGCCCGTCGTGCAGATAAGGCACGAGGCACTCGTCGATCACCCGCTGGCGCAGTGCAGGGTCGGTGACCGGCCAGGCCAGCTCGATGCGGCGCAGCATGTTGCGGCTCATCCAGTCGGCGCTCGACAGGTAGACCTCTTCGGCGTCGCCATGGCGGAAATAGAACACCCGCGAGTGCTCCAGAAACCGCCCGACGATGGAGCGCACGCGGATGTTGTCGCTCCAGCCCGGCACCTGCGCCGGCAGGATGCAGGCGCCGCGCACGATCAGATCGATCTTCACGCCACGCTGGCCCGCCCGCACCAGGGCCAGCACCAGCAGTTCGTCGGTCAGCGCATTCATCTTGGCGATGATGCGGGCGGGTTGGCCGGCGGCTGCGGCCTCCCCCATCGCATCGATCGTGTCCAGCATCTTGCGCTGCAGCTGGAACGGCGCGACGACAAGGCGGCTCAGGCGGGGGAGCCGGCTCTGCCCGGCGATGTGCACGAACACCTGCTCCATGTCCGAGGTCATCGCAGGGTCGGCCGTCAGGTAGCTGATGTCGGTGTACAGCCGCGCGGTCCGCGGGTTGTAGTTGCCGGTGGAAAGATGGCCGTAGCGCCGCAGCTGCCGGCCCTCCCGGCGCGTCACCAGCAGCATCTTGGCGTGGGTCTTCAGGCCCACCACGCCGTAGACCACCTGGGCGCCGATCGACTCCAGCATCTCGGCCCAGTTGATGTTCGCCTCTTCGTCGAAGCGCGCCTTCAGCTCCACCACGACCATCACTTCCTTGCCGCGGCGCACCGCCTCGCGCAAGAGCCCCATCAGCTCGGAATCCGTGCCCGTGCGGTAGATGGTCTGGCGGATCGCCAGCACCTGCGGGTCTTCTACCGCCTCGCGCAGGAAGGCCAGCACGGCGTCGAAACTCTCGAACGGCTGGTGCACCATCACGTCGCCCTGCTGCAGGCGCTCGAAGAACGATTGTTCACGCGCCAGCTGCACCGGCCAAGCGGGTTTGTGCTCCGGAAAGAGCAGGCGCGGCGCGTTCACCAGATCCACCAGCTGCGTCAGCCGCACCAGGTTCACCGGCCCGTGCACCCGGTACAACGCCATCTCGGGCAGGTTGAACTGGTGCAGCAGAAAGTTCGACAGATGTTCTGCGCAGCTGGCCGACACCTCCAGCCGCACGGCCTGGCCATAGTGCCGGTATTCCAGGCCCTGGCGCAGTGCCGTGCGCAGATTGCGCACTTCGTCCTCGTCGACGGCCAGGTCCGAATGGCGCGTGACGCGGAACTGCGAGAACTGCCCGACCTCGCGGCCCGGAAACAGCTCGCTCAGATGCGCCCGGATCACGCTTGAGAGCGACACCACCAGCGTCTTCCTGCCGGCGAGCTTGTCCGGCAGGCGGATCAGCCGGGGCAGCACGCGCGGCACCTTGACGATCGCGATGTCGTTCTCGCGGCCAAACGCGTCGCGCCCGCTCAGGCGCACGATGAAGTTCAGCGACTTGTTGGCCACCTGCGGGAACGGGTGCGACGGGTCGAGCCCCACCGGAATCAGCAGCGGGCGCACCTCGCGCTCGAAATAGGCCTTGACCCAGTGCCGCTGTTCGGGATTGCGCTCGCCGTGCGAGATGATCTTGATGCCTTCCTGCTCAAACGCCGGCAGTAGCTCGTTGTTGTAGAGCGCGTATTGGCGTGCGACCAGATCGTGCGCCGCCAGCGCCAGCGCGCGGAACGACTCGGGCGTGTACAGCCCGTGCGCGGCCTTGCCGTCGACCGCGTCCAGATGCGGTGCCGCCCGCACCTCGAAGAACTCGTCCAGGTTCGACGACACGATGCACAGGAAGCGCAAGCGCTCCAGCAAGGGGACGTCCGGCCGCCGGGCCCACTCGAACACCCGCTCGTTGAACGCCAGGATGCTGTGGTCTCGGTCCAGCAGGGCGACCAGCGGCGCGGTGGCCGCGGGCGGGGGAACGTCGGCAGAGGGAAGCATCGCAGCTTGGACGACCGCGCGGGTCGAGAGTTGACGCTCCAGTGTGCGCAACAACCGTGACGGTTTGGTGACAGTCTCGTGACGCATGGCGCGCTGCTTGGCTGTCATGGGCGTCGGTTCCCGCCGGCTACTCGTAGACGATGCTCGCCTGGCCAAGATGGGCCTGGGCGCAGAAACCCGCCAACGCCGCATCGGTCGGAAAGAACTTGCTGTCCTCCAGCCGCACCGCATCCTCGGCCACGAAGTCGGGGAACACCAGCGAGAACCGCACCGACAGGCCGCGCACCAGCTCGCCATGCTCCGAGATCTCGCGTTTGGCGGGAAAGTCGTGCAGCAGACGGTCGACCTGCGGCGGTTTGTGCCCGTTCGTGCGGTCTACCTTCACGCGCAGGAACTTGCCGAACCGGCAACGCGCCGCCGCCAGGTCCCAGATCTGCTGCACGGTGAGCTGCATGCCGCCGCTGAAACGGTCGGGCTGCAGCTTGCCCATCACGACGATCAGTTCGTCGTCCTTCAGCAGGTTCTTGTGGGCATTGATCAGCGCCTCGTCGGCCCGCGCCTCGATCACGCCCGACTTGTCGTCGAGCTTGAACAGCGCCAGCTTGCCGCGCTGGCCGTTGATCACGCGCAGGTCGGTCACGATGCCGGCCAGCAGCTGCGGCTCGCGGGTGTCGATCAGGTCGTCGATCTTGCGTTTGGCGAACTGCCGCACCTCGCGCGCCACCTCGTCGAACAGATGGCCCGACAGGTAGAAGCCAACGGCCGTCTTCTCGTAGGTCAGCTGCTCCTTGATGCCCCAGGGCGTGGCGGCCACCAGGTCGGGCTCCTGCGTGCTGGCCGCGTGCGAGTCCATCATGTCGAACAGGCCGGTCTGGTTCGCGTTGGCGGCAATCGCGGCCGAGAACTCGAACGCCCGGTCGAGCGAGGCCATCAACGCCGCGCGGTTGCGCTGCAGCGCATCGAAGGCGCCGGCCTTGATCAGCGCCTCGACGGTGCGCTTGTTCAAGCGGGTACGGTCAACCCGCACGCAGAAATCGTACAGGCTCGTGAACGGCCCGCTGGTGCCGCCCGACGGCCCATCGCCCCGGCCTTCGCGTGCCGCGACGATGGCTTCGATCGCCTGCTGGCCCGTGCCCTTCACCGCGCCCAGGCCGTAGCGGATCACCTTGTCGGTGACCGGCTCGAAGCGGTAGCGGCCGCGGTTCACGTCCGGCGGCTCGAAACTCAGGCCCATCTTCAGCGCGTCCTCGTACAACACCTTCAGCTTGTCGGTGTCGTCCATTTCGACGGTCATGTTGGCGCAGAAGAACTCGGCCGCGTAGTGCACCTTGAGCCAGCCCGTGTGGTAGGCCAGCAGCGAGTAGGCAGCGGCATGCGACTTGTTGAAGCCGTAGCCCGCGAACTTCTCCATCAGGTCGAACACCTCGTCGGCCTTGGCTTCGTTGATGCCGTTCTTGGCCGCGCCATCGCGGAAGATCTGCCGGTGCTCGGCCATCTCCTCGGCCTTCTTCTTGCCCATGGCCCGGCGCAGCATGTCGGCGCCACCCAGCGAGTAGCCGCCCAGGATCTGTGCGGTCTGCATCACCTGCTCCTGGTACACCATGATGCCGTAGGTCTCCGACAGCATCTCGGCCACCAGCGGGTGCGGGTATTCGACCTCCTCGCGCCCGTGCTTGCGCGCGACGAAGCTCGGGATCAGGTCCATCGGCCCGGGCCGGTACAGCGCGTTCAGCGCGATCAGGTCTTCCAGCCGCGTCGGCTTGGCATCGCGCAGCATGCCCTGCATGCCGCGGCTTTCAAACTGGAACACCGCCTCGGTCTTGCCTTCGGAGAACAGCCGGTAGGTGCGGACATCGTCGAGCGGGATGTTGTCGTACGAGAAATCCTTCTGGCCCGGATGCCGCAGCACGATGAACTCGCGCGCGATCTCCAGGATCGTCAGCGTGGCCAGGCCCAGAAAGTCGAACTTCACCAGCCCGATCGCCTCGACGTCGTCCTTGTCGTACTGGCTCACCGCCGATTCGCTGCCGGGTTGCTGGTACAGCGGGCAGAAGTCGGTCAGCTTGCCCGGCGCGATCAGCACACCGCCGGCGTGCATGCCGATGTTGCGGGTCATGCCCTCGAGCTTCTGCGCCAGCTCGATCAGCGTCTTCACGTCCTCCTCGTCCTCGATGCGCTGCTTCAGCACCGGCTCCATGTCGATCGCGTAGTTGTTCTTGTCGCCGTCCTTCTTGGTCGCTGGCGGGTACTGCAGCGTGACCGACATGCCCGGCTTGTTCGGGATCAGCTTGCTGATGCCGTCGCAGAAGGTGTAGCTCATGTCGAGCACACGGCCCACGTCGCGGATCGCGGCGCGCGCCGCCATCGTGCCGAAGGTGGCGATCTGGCTCACCGCGTTCTTGCCGTACTTCTCCTTCACGTAGTCGATCACGCGGTCGCGGTTGCTCTGGCAGAAGTCGATGTCGAAGTCGGGCATCGACACCCGCTCCGGGTTCAGGAACCGCTCGAACAGCAGCTTGTAGCGCAACGGGTCCAGGTCGGTGATCTTCAGCGCATAGGCGACCAGCGAGCCGGCACCGGAACCGCGGCCAGGGCCGACCGGACAGCCGTTGTTCTTGGCCCAGTTGATGAAGTCGCCCACGATCAGGAAGTAGCCCGGAAAGCCCATCTTCAGGATGGTCGTGATCTCGAACTCCAGCCGTTCGAGGTAACGCGGCATCTCCTGCCCGCGCACCTGCGCATCCGGGTACAGATGCTCCATGCGCTGGCGCAAGCCGTCGTGCGATGCATAACGGAAATACTCCTCGGGCGTCATCCTGCGCCCATCGACCTCCGGCGTCGGGAAGTCGGGCAGCTGGGGCTTGCCCAGGACCAGCGTGAGGTTGCAGCGCTTGGCGATCTCGACCGAATTGGCCAGCGCCGACGGCAGATCGGCGAACAGCGCCTCCATCTGCGCTGCCGACTTGAAGTACTGGTCGCGCGTGAAGCGGCGCACACGCCGCTGGTTGCCCAGGATCTCGCCCTCCGAGATACAGACGCGGGCCTCGTGCGCCTCGAAATCGTCCTCGCCGGTGAACTGCACCGGATGGGTGGCCACCACCGGCAGCTTGAGGCGCGCGGCCAGCTGCACCGCGGCCACCACGTGGGCCTCGTCGTCGACCCGGCCGGCGCGCTGCAGCTCCAGATAGAACCGATGCGGGAACACGCCCGCCAGCTGCAGCGCCAGTGCCGCCGCACGGGCCTCGTCACCCTGCACCAGCGCCTGGCCGACCGGGCCGGCCTGCGCACCCGACAGGCAGATCAGGCCTTCCTGCAGCTCCTGCAGCCATGCCAAGCGGACCACAGCCTGGGCCTTCACCACGTTCTGGGTCCAGGCCCGCGCCAGCAGTTCCGACAGATTCAGATACCCCTGGCGGTTCTGTACGAACACCAGCACCCGCGACAGCGCGCCCGCGTCCTTGCCCAGGCCCTCGAGCACGATCTCTGCGCCGATCAGCGGCTTGATGCCCTTGCCGCGCGCGGCCTTGTAGAACTTGATGGCCCCGAACAGGTTGTTCAGGTCGGTGATGGCCAGCGCGGGCTGCCGGTCGGCCTGCGCCGCGGCGACGATGTCGTCGATCCTGTTGGTACCGTCGACGACCGAAAACTCGGTATGGATGCGCAAATGGGTGAACATCGACCCATTGTAGAAAGGCCCGGCGCCTTCCCCGGCTCTCCCGGCTTCCCCTTGCCGCCTGCTGCGCTTCTAGAATTGCCGGCGTGAACCCTACCCTCAACATTTCCGCCTACAAGTTCGTTCCGCTGCCCGATGCCCAGGCGCTGCGCGAGCGCCTGCAGGCCGGCGCCGACGCCCTGGCGCTCAAGGGCACGGTGCTGCTGGCGGGCGAAGGCATCAACCTGTTCGTGGCCGGCCCCGAGGGCGCCGTGCGCGCCTTCGTCGCGCTGCTGCGCGAGGACGCCCGCCTGGCCGACCTCGCTCCCAAGGAAAGCTGGTCGGATACGCAGCCCTTTCGCAAGATGCTAGTGAAGGTCAAGCGCGAGATCATCCGCATGAACCACCCCAGCATCCAGCCCGACTTCAGCAGCGCGGCGGGCCGCGCGCCGGCGGTGGACGCGGCCACGCTGCGGCGCTGGCTCGACCAGGGCCACGACGACGCGCAGCGCCCGGTCGTGACGCTGGACACGCGCAATGCCTTCGAGGTCGACCATGGCGCCTTCGACGGCGCGATCGACTGGCGCATCGAACGTTTCAGCGAATTCCCCGAAGCGCTGCGCACGCACCGCGCGGCGCTGGAAGGCAAGACGGTGGTGAGCTACTGCACCGGCGGCATCCGCTGCGAAAAGGCCGCCATCCTGATGCGCGAGATGGGCATCGACGCGGTCTACCAGCTCGACGGCGGCATCCTCAAGTACTTCGAAGAGACCGATGGTGCGCACTTCCACGGCAACTGTTTCGTCTTCGACGAGCGCCGGGCACTGGCGTCCGATCTGTCGACGGCTGGCGTGACCTCGACCGAGCCCTCCACCACCAGCGGCTGAGCCGCGCCCTTACGGCGCGAAGTGTCCCGCCAGATCGGACTCGGTGACCACGCGCACATGGCGTTGGGCGTCGAAGCCCGAGACCAGGTCCGCCTGGTCGAGCGCAAACACCAGGGTGTTCGGCATGGCATCGGCTGGCAACAACCCGGGCACGAATACGACCGGCAGCCGCGCGTGTTCGCGCAGATAGGCCTGCTGCTCCGCCTGCAACGGCCCCACGCAAACGATGCGCTGCATGCCGCGCTGCAGGTCGACGTCGGTCGCCACGAAGTAGAGCGCAGCCAGCCCTGCCAGCACCTGTATCGGCACCGGGCTCAGCCGCTCGTACCCCACGCCGCGCAGCCGCATGGCGATCATGTGGGTGTCAATGGGATTCCGGCCGGCCGACTGACGCACCCGGATCGCTACCGACATGCGGGCAGCGATCATGCGCTGGATGCGCGCCTGCAGCGCCGTGCGGTCGTCCGCCGTCATCGGTCCGACGCGGGCCAGCATGTACTCAAGCCCGCCGCGGTAACGGTCCCATGCCGACTCCACCTCTTGGTGACCAAGCTGCTGGCGCGGTGCATCGGCAAAGTAGTTCGTGATCGACGCATAGAAAGGCTGCTGCTGGATCAGCACATCGCCCTGCTGCAGATAGTCCGCCGCATGGACGAAGGCGAAGAACGCATGTTCGTTCACGCGCGGCATCACCCGCTGCAGCACCTCGCTCCGCACGATCGAGATCTCGGGAAAGATGTGGTGGGCAAGCACGCAGTCGAGCAAGGTGCGTTGATCGCCACGCCGGACATGGAAGTCCTGCGGTATCTCAAAAAACAGCCCCTTGTGCTGCCGGGCCACCAGGTCGAACATGATCCAGGGCGCGTAGACAACCGCGATGCCCGGATCCGCTTCCATGCGCGCCACCACCGCCGCCACATGCTCCGCCAGGATGCTGTCGTCGTCGGCCACGTACATCACATAACGGCCGCCGGCCTGCGCCAGCACGAACTGCAGGTTCGCGAAACCGCCGATGTTCTCGGCGTGCCGCGTGTAGCGGATCGGCAGGCGCTCGGCGAACGCCTGCACCACGGCCGGCGTGCGGTCGGCCGAGGCGTTGTCGCCGATCACGATCTCGAACGGGTACGGGAACGCCGCCAGGTGCTCGGCCATGCTGCCGAGCAGTGCTTCGAGATAACGCGCCCGCTCGAAGGTCGGGATGCAGAAACTGATCAGCGGCGCGGTCATCGCGCGCACCGCGAGTCGACGTATGAAAAATCCATTCTGCAGGTCTGCGGTGGGCCGCCGCCGCGCAGGACCTTCACGCGGCGTTGAACCGCCGCTCGGGCAACGGGATCCACTCGGTCTCGCCTTCCACCTGGCCCATGCGCCCGGCTTCCCAGTCTTCGGCGGCCTGCACGATGCGTTCCTTGCGGCTGGAAACGAAGTTCCACCACATGTGACGGTGCGGCATCGGGTCGCCGCCGATCACCATCAGGCGTGCCGGTGCGCTGCTCGAAACCGACACCGCGGCGCCGGACTCCAGCACCGCCATCGTGCGCGCTGCCGCCGGCTTGCCGTCGATGTGGATGTCGCCATCCACGGGGTAGATCGCCAGCTCCTGCGCCAGCGCGGGCAGCACGAACACCGCGCCGGGGGTCAGGCGCACGTCCAGGTACAGCGTGCCGGAGTAGGTCGCGACCGGCGAGGTCTGGCCGAAGGCCTGGCCGACCAGCACGCGCACCTGCGCACCATCGACCTCGACCGAAGGGATTGCCGATGCCGGCGTGTGCACGAAGCTCGGTGCGTCTTCCTCGTGGGCCTCGGGCAGCGCGGCCCACAGCTGCAATCCGTGGTTGACATAGACCTGGTGCTGCAGCCGCTCGGGCCGGCGCTCGGAATGCACGATGCCCCGGCCGGCCGTCATCCAGTTGATCGCGCCGGGCGTGATCTCCTGCACGCTGCCCAGGCTGTCGCGGTGCATGATCGCGCCGTCGAACAGATAGGTCACGGTCGCCAGGCCGATGTGCGGATGCGGCCGCACGTCATGGTTGGCCGACGGCAACTCGGTCGCCGGGCCGAAGTGGTCGAAGAACACAAATGGCCCGACACCTTGGCGTCGGGCCGATGGCAACAGGCGGCGGACCATGAAGCCCCCTCCCAAATCCTTCTCGTGGCCGGTCAGTTCCACTGCAATGCCCATGTGTTCGGCTCCTTGTTTGCGGCCAACAGTTTACCGACTGAAGAGCAGCGCCACGCATACAAGAGATCGCAGGCAAGCGCAGCGAAGCCCGTTCGCGTGCACCCGCGGAACCGGCTTTGCCGGGCCGCTGGGTGCGCCCCTTGAGGGGCTGAGTGCCGCGGCTCCAAGCCTGCCTGCGCAGGATTGGACGGCAAGGAAGAGCAGCCGCCTCTGGCGGCCGCCCGTTTCGGCTACACGCCCTTCGCAAGAAACGGGGTGGTCCTACTTCTTGTCAACGCTGAACCGGCCAGCACCGAAGGCTGCGAACGCAAGCAGGCCGCCGGCGATGGCGATGTTCTTCATGAACATCAGCTGGTTGACGTAGGCCTTGTCGGCCGGCATCGCCCAGTAGTTATGGAAGAACACCGCCGTCGCCACCGTGAACACGGCCAGCACGATCGACACGATGCGGGTCTTGAAGCCGGCCAGCAGCATCAGGCCCAGGCCGAGTTCGACCACGATCGCGATCACGGCGCCCAATTGCGGCAGCGGCAGGCCGGCCGAGCCGATGTAGCCGACGATGCCCGAGAAGCCGGCGATCTTGCCGAAGCCGGCCGGCACGAACAGCGCGGCCACAAGCACCCGGCCGACCAGGGCCAGGGTGTCCTGCAGGGAGGCCGGCGCGGCGGACGAGGAAGACAGGGTTGCGGTGGAAGCCATGGAAATACTCCTTTGGTGGTTGAAAAAGAAAAAGATACCGGCGGGTTCAGGCCGCGAGATCGAATACGAGGACCTCGGCGTCCTTGCCTGCGGCGAGCTTCAACTCCGACTCGCCCGCCAGCAGCGCGGCATCCCCGGCGGCGAGCTTCTGCCCGTTCACGTCGATCTCGCCACGCACCAGTTGCACATACCCCTTGCGCGCCGGATCGAGCTTCAGGCTCGCGGTCTCGGCGCCGTCGAACAGGCCGGCGTAGACGGTGGCGTCGGCGTTCACCGTCACCGAGCCCTCGGCGCCGTCCGGCGATGCGACCAGCCGCAGCGCGCCGCGCTTCTCGTTGGCCGCGAAGGTCTTCTGCTCGTAGCTGGCCGGAATGCCGCGCTTGTTGGGCTCGATCCAGATCTGCAGGAAGTGCGTGGTCTGGTCCTTCGCATGGTTGAACTCGCTGTGCTGCACGCCGTTGCCCGCGCTCATGCGCTGCACGTCACCGGGCGGGATTCCCTTCACGTTGCCCATCGTGTCCTTGTGGGCCAGTTCGCCGCTCAGCACGTAGCTGATGATCTCCATGTCGCGGTGGCCGTGCGTACCGAAACCGGTGCCCGGGGCGATGCGGTCCTCGTTGATCACACGCAGGTTGCCCCACCCCATGTGGCGCGGGTCGTGGTAGCCGGCAAATGAAAAGCTGTGGAAGGACTTGAGCCAACCGTGGTCGGCATAACCTCTGTCCGTCGATTTGCGCAATGTCAGCATGTTCAGTTCCTGGATGTCCATCGCATGTCGCGATGGGTTGAACTTTAGGTGGGCCTGACCGCTTTCCCATCCATCGGCTTTGATGGCATCATTCAAAAAAACTGCATCAACCCACCCAGACCATGCAAAGCGCACGCGATGTCCTGACGCCCGACTCCCTCGCCATGCTGCAGGCCATCGCCAAGGCGGGCAGCTTTGCCGCGGCGGCCCGCTCACTCGGCCTGGTGCCCAGCGCCCTCACCTACCGCGTGCGCCAGATCGAGGACGCGCTCGACGTGCTGCTGTTCGACCGCAGCTCGCGCCAGGCGCGGCTGACCGAAGCCGGCGCCGAACTGATGCGCGAGGGCGAACGGCTGCTGCATGAGATCGACGCGGTGGCCAACCGCGTGCGGCGCGTGGCCACCGGCTGGGAACCGCAGTTCACGCTGGCGGTCGACAGCGTGGTCTCGCGCAGCACGGTGTTCGAGCTGTGCGAGGCCTTCTATGCCGAGAAGCCTCCGACCCGCCTGAAGATCCGCGAAGAGGTGCTGTCCGGCACGCTCGAGTCGCTGGTTTCGGGGCAGGCCGACATCGCCATCGGCGTGGCGGCCGACGGCATCTCGATCCGCGATATCCAGAACAAGCCGCTCGGCCAGATGCGTTTCGTCTACGCCGTGGCGCCGCACCACCCGCTGGCCACGGCCGAGGAGCCGATCGCCGACGCGGTGCTGCAGCAGCACCGTGCCGTGGCGGTCGCCGATTCGGCGCTGCGCGGCAGCGTGACGCTGGGCCTGCTCGGTGGGCAGGACGTGCTCACCGTGCCGACGATGCAGGCCAAGCTCGAGGCCCAGCTGCGCGGCCTCGGCGCCGGTTTCCTGCCCGAGAACCTGGCGCTGCCGTATCTCGATGCCGGGCGGCTGGTCGCGCGCCGCGTGCAGCGCCCGGACCGCGTGGTGCCGATCAGCTACGCCTGGCATGCTCCCGCCCACGGCACCCGGCAGGGCCGCGCGTTGCAGTGGTGGCTGCAGCAGTTGGCCAGCCCGCCGACTCGTGCCGCGCTGCTCAACGCCCCACAGCCCCACTGAGCCAGCCGACTGAGGTGAAACACCGAGCCGGACCGGGCTCGGGCTGCGTGTAGAGTGCAGCCATGACCTCTCGACCCCACAACAAGACCGCACGGCCGGCCCAGACCCCGCCGCAACGCCACATCGCCGTCATCGGCGCCGGCATGGCCGGCATCGCCTGCGCCCGCACCCTGGTGCAGGCCGGCCACCGCGTCACCGTGTTCGAACGCGGCGGCGCCGCCGGCGGCCGCATGGCCACCGTCGACACCGCGTTCGGCGGTTTCGACCACGGGGCCCAGTACTTCACCGTGCGCGATCCGCGTTTTGCGCTGGCGCTGCAGACCGCGCCCCAGGTCTGCAAGCGCTGGAGCGCCAACACCGTGCGTGTGCTCGACGCTTATGGCCGCGTGGCGGCAGCGGCCCTGCCCGGCACCGAATCCCATTGGGTCCCGACGCCCGGCATGGACGCGCTGGTGCGCCACTGGGCGCAACCGCTGGCGGCGGCGCAGCAGATCGAATGCGAGACCCTGGTCACGCGGATCGCGCGCGACGCGTTGCACCCGCGCCAGTGGCAGCTGGCCACGCTCGGCACGCCCGGCGCACCCGATGCCCAGCACGTGTTCAGCGGGTTCGACGACGTGGTGCTGGCCGTGCCGCACGCCCAGGCCATGCAGCTGCTGCGGGCTTCGTCGCTGGCAGCGCCGCTGGTGCGCACGCTCGATGCGGTGCAGGTCGGCCCGTGCTGGACGCTGATGCTCGCCTTTCCGCAGGCCAGCCAGGCCACGCTGCCGCACCTGGGCCCGCAGTGGAACGCCGCGCGCAGCACACACCACCGCATCGCCTGGCTCGCGCGCGAATCGTCCAAGCCCGGCCGGGGCAGCATCGAACGCTGGACGGTCCAGGCCAGCGCGGCCTGGTCGGCCGAACATCTGCAGGACGACGCGCCCCGCGTGCAGGCCAAGCTGCTGAAGGCCTTTGCCGAAGTCACCGGCATCCGCGCCGAACCCGGCTACGCGGCCGTGGTCGGCTGGAACCAGGCGCAGACGCTGCAGCCGCTGGGCCGCAGCCACGTGCTGGACGCCAGGCTGCGCATCGGCCTGTGCGGCGACTGGTGCCTGGGCCACCGCGTCGAGAACGCCTTCGTCTCCGGCCTCGAACTGGCCCTGGCGATGGGGTGACCCCAGCCGGCACGGCACCCACCACGTCAGCCACGCCGGTCACACCGTCCAGCTATGTCGGCCGCTTCGCGCCATCGCCGACCGGCCCGCTGCACGCGGGCTCGCTGGTGGCCGCGCTGGCGAGTTGGCTCGATGCCCGCGCGCACGGCGGCCAGTGGCTGCTGCGCATCGAAGACGTCGACACGCCGCGCTGCGTGCCGGGCGCCGACGCCACCATCCTGGCCCAGCTCGCGGCCTGCGGCCTGCGGCCCGACGCCGCACCGCAATACCAGTCCGGCCGCAGCGCGCTGTACCAGGCCGCGCTCGACCGGCTGATCGCCACGGGCGCCGCGTATCCCTGCGGCTGCTCCCGCCGCGACATCACGCTGGCGCGCGAGGCGCTGGGCCTGCCCCGGCCGCGGCACGCCGAGCTGGTCTACCCCGGCACCTGCCGCAGCGGCCTGCACGGCAAGCCGCCCCGGGCCTGGCGCCAGCGCGCGCCCGACGCCGGCGCGCCTCCACTGCATTGGCACGACCGGCGCCTGGGCCCGCAACAGCAGGACGTGGGCGCCGAAGCCGGCGATTTCGTGCTGCGCCGCGCCGACGGCCTGTGGGCCTACCAGCTGGCGGTGGTGGTCGACGATGCCGCCCAGCAGATCAGCCACGTGGTGCGCGGTGCCGATCTCGCCGACAACACGCCGCGCCAGATCGTGCTGCAGCAGGCATTGGCGCTGCCGCGCCCGCTGTACCTGCACACGCCGCTGGTGCTGGGTGCCAACGGCGAAAAACTGTCGAAGCAGAACGGCGCCGCCGCGCTCGACACGGCCCGGCCGTTGGCCGCGCTGAACGCGGCCGCCCAGGCACTCGGGCTACCGCAGGCGCACGGCAGCCTGACCGATGCACTCGGACTGTGGGTGCGCGCCTGGCCTTTCGAAAGCGGACACGCCAGCTGACGCCGCGGCCGTACCGCCATCTTTTTTCGCCCGGCATTTAGTTTTTTCCGCGGACATGCCGCCTTGTACGGGTACGGGCGTCAACAACGGGCCTGTAACCCAACCAACCGCAAGGAGTTATTCACATGCTTAGCCTCCACACGAACTCGGCTTCCCTGTCCGCCCAGAACGCCCTGGGCTCGACCAACAAGGCGCTGGGCACCTCGCTCACCCGCCTGAGCACCGGCTACCGCGTCAATTCGGCCATGGACGATGCCGCCGGCCTGCAGATCGCCACCCGTCTGGACTCGCAGACCCGCGGCATGGGCGTGGCGATGCGCAACACGCAGAACGGCATCTCGATGCTGCAGACCGCTGAAGGCGCGTTGTCCGAAACCACCAACATCCTGCTGCGCATGAAGGACCTGGCGACCGAAGCCGCTTCCGACACCGCCAGCACCGACGACCGCACCGCAATGGGCGCCGAACTGACGGCCCTGCAAAGCGAACTGACCAACATCTACGCCAACACCGCCTTCGGTGGCCGCACGCTGTTCACCGGTGCCGACGCACTGGCCGCCACGACGCAGTTCCAGATCGGCGCCTCCGCCGCAGAAACGATGACGCTCGCAGGCGTGACGGTGCCCACCGCCTTCGCTCTGGCCGCAGCGCCGGACGTGAGCACGGGCGCCAACGCCAACGCGCTGATCACCACGATCGACACGCAGATCACCACGCTGAGCACCTTCCGCTCGGCACTGGGCGCCGTGTCGAACCGTCTCGACCACGTCTACAACAACCTGTCGAACATGAGCACGAACACCGAAGCGTCCAAGGGCCGCATCATGGACGTGGACTACGCCAGCGAAACCGCCAACATGACGACCAAGCAGATGCTGATGCAAGCCGGCACGAGCATGCTCAAGCAATCGAACAGCATGTCGCAGCTCGCGCTGTCGCTCATGCAGTAAGACGCGACGGTGCCGGTGCCGCGCGCGCCGGCTCTCTCGCAACAAGAAGCCAATCGCCACCGCGGTTGGCTTTTTTCTTACCGCGCCCGGGCGCGCCACAGGAGGAAGCCCCATGTCTCTGGAGCGCATCTCGCCCATCGGCCGCGTGGCGCCCACGCGGCCGATCGCCACCCCGGTGACGGCACCGCCGGCAGCGCTGCCGCCGGTGCCCCTGCCGTTGCCAGGCCCGCCGACCACCGTGCCCGCCAACGGCGAGCGGCTGCAGCTGCTGCTGTCGGCTTCGGCCAATGGCGAACTGCTGGGCCGCAGCGCCGACGGCCAGAGCTTCACGCTCGGCGCCATTCCGTCGGCCGCCGGTCTGCTGACACCCGGCCGCCTGCTGCTGGTCAGCGTGGTCCGCAGCACACCTACCCTCGAACTGATGGTGCTCGGCGACGCCGGCACCGACGATGCCAGCGGCGACACGCTGCGCCGCTGGGGCGCCGCCACGTCGGGCGACCACGACCCCGCCGCGCTGCAGCCCGACCAGGCCGCGATGCGGCGCCTGGTCCGCTCCACCATCGAGCCGCACGCGCTGGCCACCGCCTGGCGCGCCCAGGTACTGGCCCAGCTGCAACGCGCGGCCACCGTGGCGCCGGGCCAGGCCACGCCCCTGCCGGCTCTGGCCGACCTGCCGGCTCTGGCCGACCCGACGGCACCCGCGCCGATGCAGCACCCTGCTGGCGCCATCGCCGCCGTGCTGACGGACGCCGCCGCACCGCACAGTGACGCCGTGCTGGCGCTGCGGGTCCAGGCCTGGGCCGACTGGCCCGTCACGCTGTGGCTGCTGCAGCGCGGGGGCGCCTACGCCGGCGCCAACCGGCGCAGCGCACGGCGCCACAGCGTGCGCCTGCGGCTCATCGCCCAGCTGCCCACCTGGGGCGCGGTCGGCCTCGAGGTCGACGTGCTCGACACCTCGGTCGGCCTCAACCTGGTCACGGCTCGCGAAGACATGCTGGCCCCGCTGCGGGACGGCGTCACCGCCATCGTGCAGCGCCTGATCGCCGCCGGCCTGCGCCTGGTGCGCTGCCGGGTCGAGCGCGACACGCTCGCCGATGTCGATGCCGTCGTGCCGCCGTCGCGCAACCTGCCCGCCGGCGAGCAGCCGCCGCTGGCGCTGTTCCGCGCGGCGACCGAGGTGCTGGCAGCGCTCAGCCCACCGTCCCGATGATGCTGACTTCGCGGTTTTCGGGAATCTCGTTGTACGACAGCACGCTCAGCCCGGGCGCGAACAGCCGCGCATAGCGGGCCAGCAGCGGGCGCACCTGCGGCATCACCAGCAGCAGCGGCGGCACGGTCTGCTGCTTCATCTGGTCGCGCGCCAGCGGCATGTGGGTCTGCAGCTGCGACAGCACGTTCGGGTCGACCGCGAAGTTGTCGATCGCCACCTTGGCGCCGCCGTGGCGCGCCTGGTTCAACGCCCCGAGCAGCAGGTTCTCCAGATCGCCCGTCAGGTTGAACACCTTCAGCTCGGGCCGCGGGCCGCACAGCGCGTCGACGATCTGGCGGCGCACCGCGCAGCGCACCTCGGCCGCCAGCAGCACCGGGTCTTTCGTGGTCTCCGACGTCTCCAGCAGGCTGGTCGCGATCGGCACGATGTCCTTCAGCGACACGTTCTCGGCCAGCAGCGTGCGAAACACCTTGAGCAGCTGCACGTGCGTCATCGTCTTGCCCAGCGCCTCGGCCAGCCGCGGCGCCAGGCCTGCCAGGCGCTCCATCAGCTCGCCCGCGTCCTCGTGCCCGAACAGCTCTGCCAGGTGGTCGCGCAGCAGCTTGCTCACGTGCGTGGCGATCACGCTCGGGCCGTCCACCACCTGGTAGCCCAGGCCCAGGGCGTGCGCCTTGTCCTCGGCCTTGATCCAGACCACCGGCAGGCCGTAGGCCGGGTCGACGCCGGGCGCGCCGTCGACCTCGCCATACAGGTTGGGCGACGGAATCGCCATCAGGCGCTCGGGCTGCAGTTCGGCCCGCGCGACGACGGTGCCACGCAACGACACGGTGTACTGCGCCGGCTTCAGGCCCAGGTCGTCGCGCACGCCGATCGGCGGCAGCAGCAGGCCCAGGCTTTCCGACTGGGTCTGGCGCACGCCCTTGATGCGCTTGAGCAGCGGTGCGCCGTTGGCCTTGTCGATCATGTGCACCAGGCGGTAGCCGAGCGACACCGTCAGCGGCTCGACGATGGGCAGGCTGCGCCAGTCGATGTCGGCCGGCGGTTCGGCGGTGAGCAGAGCCGTGCCGAGGGCTGCGGTGTCCTGGCCTGCCAGCACCCGCGGTGCGCGGCGTGACACCCGCCAGGCCACGTAGGCCAGCACCGCCGCGAAGCCGAGAAAACTGACCCAGGGCATGCCCGGGATCAGCCCCAGCCCCAGCATCAGCGCGGCCGCGCTGTACAGCGCCTGGGGCGAGGCCAGCAACTGGTTGCCGACCTGGCTCTCCAGATCGCCCGCATCGCTGACGCGGGTGACGATGATGGCGGCCGCGGCCGACAGCAGCAGCGACGGGATCTGCGCGACCAGGCCGTCGCCGATGGTCAGCAGCGCGTACTGGCGGAACGCGTCGCCGAACGACAGGTCGTGCATCAGCGCGCCGATCGCCACGCCGCCAATCAGGTTGATCAGCAGGATCAGGATGCCGGCGATCGCGTCGCCGCGCACGAACTTCGAGGCGCCGTCCATCGCGCCGTAGAAATCGGCCTCCATCGCCACTTCCTTGCGGCGCGCCTGAGCCTTCTCCTGGTTGATCAGGCCGGCGTTCAGGTCGGCGTCGATGGCCATCTGCTTGCCCGGCAGCGCATCGAGCGTGAAGCGTGCCGACACCTCGGAGATGCGCTCCGAGCCCTTGGTCACCACGACGAAGTTGATGATCATCAGGATGATGAACACCACCAGGCCGACGACGAAGTTGCCGCCGATCACCACGTTGCCGAAGGCCTCGATCACCTGCCCCGCGGCATGCGTTCCCTCGTGGCCGTGCAGCAGCACGACGCGGGTGGACGCCACGTTCAGCGTCAGCCGCATCAGCGTGGTCGCCAGGATCACCGTCGGGAAGGTCGAGAAATCGAGCGGCCGCTGCGCCGACACGCTGATCAGGATCACGATGATCGACAGCACGATGTTGAACGTGAACAGCACGTCCAGCGCCGCCGGCGGCAGCGGCAGGATGATCATCGCCAGCAGCGCCAGCACGATCAGCGGTGCGGCGTAACGCATCCGGCCCAGGGATGCGAACAGGTCGGTGAACGAGAACTTCATGGAAACGGGTCTCAGGTCAGATGTGCGGGGACGGGCACGTGCGCCGGCAGGCTTGGCTCGCTGGGCCGGCGGCCGGCCTGGAACGCCTTCAGCTGCAGCACGTAGTGCAGCACCAGGGCCACGGCGGTGTAGAGCGGGATCGGAATCTGCTGGTGCACCTGGCTGGTGTTGTAGATGGCGCGCGCCAGCGGCGGCAGCGCCACCACCTCCACCTTGTGCTCACGCGCGACCTCGCGGATGTAGAAGGCCATCTCGTCGACGCCCTTGGCCACGACGAACGGCGCCTGCGCGCGGTGCTCGTCGTACTTGAGCGCGACGGCATAGTGCTCGGGGTTGACGATCACCACGTCGGCGTCCGGCACCGTCTTGCGCACGCTGCGCCGCGAGATCTGCTGCTGCAGCTGGCGGATGCGGTTCTTCACCTCGGGCCGGCCCTCGTTGCCCTTGTGCTCCTCCTTCACGTCCTGCTTGCTCATGCGCTGGCCGCGCAGGAAAAACAGCACCTGCACCGGCAAGTCGATCAGCGCGAACAGCACGAACACCAGCACCATCGCCAGCGTGCCCGACAGCATCAGCCCGGCGCCGACGGGGATCGCCTCGGCCAGCGGCAGCGCCTGCAGCCGCAGATAGTCGCGCGCGCTGTGCAGGCACACGCTCCACAGCACCACGCAGAGCAGCGCGGCCTTCAGCACTGAGGTCAGCACGCCGACCAGATGCTTGCCCGAGAACATGCGCCCGAGATTGCCCAGCGGGTCGAGCCGGTTCAGCTTCGGCATCAGGTTGTCGACCGACAGCGCCCAGCCGCCCGGCACCAGCGAGGCCACCAGCACGGCGAGCGGCACCAGCAGCAGCGGCAACACCATGCGCACCAGCAGCCAGGCCGAGTCCGAGAACACGGTCGACCACGCGTTGTCCAGCGTGCCGTTGCCCGTCAGGTCGGCCAGGCCGTAGCCGAAGATGCGGCGGAAATCCTCCAGATACCCGGGCATCAGCGCCATGGTCAGGTACAGCGACGCCAGGATGCCGACCGCCGTCACCACATCCTTGGAGCGCGCGACCTGGCCCTGCTCGCGCGCCTTCTTCAGCTTCTGGCTCGAAGCCTTCTCGCTCTTGTCGCCTGACGAACTCTCTGCCATCTCAGCGCGTCACCATGGTCTGGCGGAGCATGTCGAGTACCTGCGTGCTCATCCGCAGGTAGTGCTCCGGCACGAAGCGCACCAGTTGGCTCAGCATGAAGATGCCGAAGATCGTCACCACCGAGAAGCCGAGCGCGAACAGGTTCAGCGTCGGCGCCACGCGGGCAAGAAAGCCGAAACCCAGCTGCACCACCATCGTCGCGAAGACGATCGGCAAGGCCAGCAGCAGCGCCGCCGAGAAGATCCACGCCACGTTGAACACCACCGCCTGCAGTGCCGGCGCGCGCAGGCCCGAGCCCACCGGCCACTGCTGGAAGCTGGCACCGATCACCTGCACCAGGATCAGATGGCCGTCGATCGAGAAGAACACCAGGATGCCCAGGATCGCCAGCAGGCTGGACACCACGTCAGACGACACACCGCTCATCGGGTCGTTCATCACCGCCATCGACAGGCCCATCTGCGACGACACCAGGTAGCCCAGCACCATGATCACCGAGGTGGTGAAGTGCAACGCCAGCCCGATCACCCCGCCGACCGCCGCCTGCTCGATGGTGGCCACGATGGCCGCCAGCGACAGCGGCTCGATCGGCACGACCGGCGTCGCCCCGGGCAGCAGGATCACCGCCAGCACCAGCGACAGCAGCACGCGCACCGTGACCGGCACCGATCCATCGCCCAGCACCGGCGCGGCGCTCAGCATCGCCATCACGCGGCAGAACGGCCACCACAGCACCGACAGCTGCGTGACCAGGGAGGGAAACACCGCGTCCATCGCCATCCCGCTAACCGACCAGCGTGGCCGCACGCCGGAAGATCTCGACGCAGAAATCCATCAGGTGCCCGGCCATCCAGCGCCCGGCCACGATCACGGCCAGCAGCGTCACCAGCAGGCGCGGCAGGAAACTGAGCGTCTGCTCGTTGATCTGCGTGGCGGCCTGGAAGATGCCGACCACCAGGCCGATCAGCAGGCCTGGCAGCACCAGCACCACCACCAGCAGCATCACCAGGCGCAGGCTCTCGCTGACCAGGTCGACCGCAACGTCAGGTGTCAGCATGCGGCGTCACCAATGTGAGCAGAGGACTTGTTCCAGAACACCGCAGGACTGGCTTTGCCAGACTGCAGGTGTTGCCCCCTGCAAGGGGGTTGGCGGAGCGACACGAAGTGCGCGAAGACTGGGGGTGTGCCATCAGAACGCCCTCACGCTGGTGACCAGCGTATTGACCGTCAGTGTCCAGCCGTCCACCAGCACGAACAGCAGCAACTTGAGCGGCAGCGAGATCACCAGCGGCGACAGCATCATCATGCCCATGGCCATCAGCACCGACGACACCACGAGGTCGATCACCATGAACGGGATGAACAGCATGCAGCCGATCTGGAACGCGGTCTTCAACTCGCTCAGCACGAACGCCGCCAGCTTGACCGTGAAGGCGTGCGCCGACGGCTCGGCCACCGGCCCTTCGCGCGACAGGCCCGACATCTGCTGCAGCGCGCTCTTGCTGGTCTGCGCCAGCATGAAACGCGACAACGGCACCTCGGCGGTCTTCAGCGCGGTCTCCAGGCCGATGCGGTCCTGGTCGTAGGGCACGAAGGCCTTCTCCCACATCTCCTCGCCGACCGGGCGCATCACCAGCAGCGTGAGGATCAGCGCCACGCCGGTGACGACCCGGTTCGGCAGCCCCTGCTGCAGCCCCAGCGCCTGGCGCAGCAGCGACAGCACGATGACGAAGCGCACGAAGCTCGTCATCATCAGCATCAGCACGGGCAGCAGCCCGAGCAGCGTCATGATGACGAAGATCTGCGTCTTCACGGTGAACTCGGTCTGCGCGCCCTTGGTCGTGGCACCGAACAGCGAGATGCCTTCCGCGGCTTGCGCCGGCCCGGTCGCGAGCAGCCCCAGACCGGCCAGCAGCAGCCCGCCCAGTGCGAACGCGGCCTGACCGCGGGTGGGTCGCCAGTGCATGCGGCGGATCAGCGGCCGGCGTCCAGCGACAGCAGGTCCAGGTCGCTGAGTTCCAGCACCTTGAGCCCGTAGTTCTCGCCGGCCACCACCACTTCGGCGCGGCCGATCGCCGTGCCGTTGACCTTGATCACCAGCGGCGTGCCGGCCAGCGCGTCGAGCTCGACCACGCTGCCGTGCTCCAGCTCCATCAACTGGTCGAGCGCGATCTCGGCCGAGCCGACCTCGAGCGTCAGCGTCACCGGGATCTTGCGCAGCATCTGCGTCAGGTCGCGGCGCGGCTTCGGCGGTGCCGCCGGCGGCTCCACCGGCGTGGCGGCCGCGTCCACGGTCAGGTCTTCGAGCAGAGCGTCGAGTTCGTTGGGCTTGTCGTTCATGGGAGTCCTCTCAGATGTCGTTGAATGCGGTGAGCCAGAGCCGGCCCTTGTGCTCGGCCACGGTGGCGGTGAACAGGCGCGAGTCCTTGACCAGCACGTCGGCGTCGTGCAGATGGATCGGCAGCACGTCGCCGACCCGCAGCGCGAGGATGTCGCCCAGCGCCATGCGCTGCTGCAGCAGCCGCGCCACCAGGCGCAGCTTGAGCTGGCTCGCCAGCGGCTCGGCCGGCGCCCCCCCCGCCTCGCGCGGCGACGCGCGTTCGCGAGCCAGCTGGCCGAGCAGCAGGCGCATGAAACCCTCGTCCAGGCTGAAGCGCAGCAGCTCGTCGGTGCCGCGCTGCGATTCGACCAGCCGGATCTCGATGCGCCATTGCCCGGTGGGCATGCTCGATTCCGACAGCCAGGCCGGCGCGTCGGGGCCGTCCGCCTCGTGCTGGCCAGCCGCCACCGGCGCACCCGGCGGCTGCAGGCCTTCGGCGATGCGGTGCACGAGCGCGCCGGCCAGCTGCAGGCCGAGCTTGCGCGCCATGCGCTCTTCGCTGGCGGTGACGGGCAAGCCATCGGGCGTCGGGTCCTCAGTCTCCTGCAGGCCATAACGGCAGCGCAACAGCCGCAGCACCAGGCCGCGCGGCACCGACAGGCCGATCCGGCCGGCCGGCGAGCCGAACACCGCCCACGGGCCGGTGGCGGCCTCCGCATCGTGCGCGGCGCGCATCGCCGCAGCACCGACCTCGAAGCCGGTTCCGTAACGCCGGTTCGGCCCCAGCCGCAGAAAATCATCGATATCCGCAGCAAAACGGCTGGCGAACAACGGCAGCAGATGCACGGGGCGCCCCAAAGTGCGCGAATCGAGCACCTGGGGCGTGGCGGCAAGAGAAGCGTCGGAGAGGGTCATGTCAAACCTCGAACGGCTGGATTGGTAACAATTGCAAAACTCTCAACTTTTTTCACGCAAAACTTGCAAAGTCGTTATATTGATTGCAGTGAATACAATTTCGATACAAGCCAAGGCCACAAGAAACTCGGAGACCCGAAGAAAGTTGCATGAGATGGGACAAAATAAGAATGAGCTATTCGCAATCTTTTAAGCATCCTACCAAGAGTGTCTATTTTTAGTAAACACTTTTTGTGATTTGTTTAATAGAAAGCTCGTTTTTGTCGCTTGATGCCAGCAATCTTCTCAAGACGCCATGCAAGCCACCAAGCCTTCCGCCCCACCCGATTCACAGACGTTCGATGAACATGGAGAAGACGCGTCGACGCACGTCATCTCCAACCGGCTGCACGATTTCTTTGCCGAACAGGGCTTGCCGCGCCACAAACACGCGTCGCAGCTGGCGATCATCCTGAGCCTGTCGCGCTCGGGGGCGTTCCGCAAGTTCCAGGACGGCTCGTTCTCGGCCGGCGATCTGCAGACCCTGGCGCAACATTTCCAGGTCGACGTCAGCCTGCTGCTGAGCGCCAACTCGGTCGACACGCCGCGCAGCGATGGCGACCTGCGACCGGCCCGCATCTTCATCGGCTCGCGCCCGCTGCAGTGCAAGGCGCTGATCGGCGCCGCCCTCGGCCCCAACGACCATTGCGAACTGGTCGCGACCGCCCAGGGCAGCGAATGGCTGGTGCAGCCGTTTGCTGCTGCGGGGACTGGCGGCGCGCGGCACCGCGTACTGCAACTCGTCATCACGCCGGTGCAGCGCCAGTTGCCGCGGCTGGCGGTGCTGGAGGATTCGAGCGACCTCGCTGCCAACCTGAAGGACGCGTTCGAAGGCGCGGGCTTTCGGGTCGAGACCTTCGGCTCGGCCGAAGAACTGTCGCGCCGCGCGGTGGCGGCGCCGTTCGACGCCTATGTGGTCGACTGGTGGCTCAACGGCAAGACCTCGGCCGGCGTGCTGGAGACCATCCGCAGGGCCCAGCCGACGGTGCCGCTGGTGATGACCACCGGCGCCATCGCCAACGGCAACGCCGTCGAGGACGACATCGTCCGCGTCGCGGTCGCGCTGCGCATCCAGGTGATCGAAAAACCGTTCCGCCTCGCGCTGCTCATCTCACAGGTCAACCAGCTCGTCGGCGAAGCAGCCTAGGATCAACTCGCCCCCAGTCTGCGCACTGCGTGTCGCTGCGCCTTCCCCCTACCGGGGGCAACACCTGCGGCCCGGCAGAGCCGGTTCCGCGGTGTTCTGGCCTTTCGCCGCGCCGGTTTCATCCGTCGTGAAGGCGCACAGCGCCATGGAAAACTGATACGCCGCTGTGATTCAGCGGCCGAACAGATCGAGCGCCGAGCGCAGCCGCACGGCGCTGATCGGCTTGGCGAACTTGGCGGCGAACAGGGTGTCGCCGCGCGCATCGGCCTCGTGGTAGGCCGATAACGCGACCAGCGGCGTCTCGCGGTTCGGCGAGCCCGACGCCCGGGCGCACTCGGCCACGAGGTAGCCGTTGCCGTCGGGCAGGCGCAGGTCCAGCAGCACACCGTCGTAACGCACGGCCGACAGGCTGGCGACGGCCTCGCGTACGCTGCCCGCCAGCGTGACCTTGGCGCCGAAGGCCTGCAACATCGTCTGCAGGCCCTGGCGCACGTCGTCGTTGTCCTCGACCAGCAGGATGCGCAGGCCCTCGAGTTCCGACACCGCAGGGGACGCACCCTCCACCACCTCGACCTCGACCGGCACCTGCACCATGAAGGCCGAGCCCTCGCCCGGCCGGCTCACCACGCGTGCGGAGCCGCCCAGCAGTTCGGCCATCAGCTTCACCACGGCCAGGCCCAGCCCGCTGCCGGTCTGCGCCTGGTCGCCGCGCACGAACGGCTTCCAGATGTCCAGGCCGGCGTCGAAGCCGGGCCCCTGGTCGATGACGGCGACGCTCACCTCCTGCTCGGCGGCACGCACCCGCACCGAACACAGCACCTCGCCGGGGCTGGCGTACTTGGTGGCGTTGGAGACCAGGTTGACGATGATCTGCCGCAGGCGGGCCGGGTCGGTGATCACGCGCGGGCACGGCAACGGGTCGATGCGCGCCTTCAGCAGCACGCCGCGCTCGCGGGCGGCCTCTTCGTATTCGGCCACGATCAGCTGCATCATCAGGTCCGGCTGGAACAGCATCGGCGAGACCTTCAGCCGCCCGCCGCTCAGGCGTGCGAACTCCACCGTGTCGTGCATCTGCGCCTCGAGCTGCTGCGCGCTGCGGCGCAGGCGCCGGAACACCTTGTCGTCGGCCGGCAGCCGCCCGCCGATCTCGATCAGTTCAACCGAGCTGATGATGGTCTGCAGCGGCGTCAGCATCTCGTGCGCCATCATGCCCAGGAACTGGTTGCGCGCCGTCAGCGACGCGCGGGCCTCCTGCAGCGCCTGGCGCGCCTGGCGCAACCGCCACACCGCGCCCAGCAGCAACGCGCCTGCGGCCACGAACAGCCAGGTTCCCACCATCAGTTTCGACCCCGTGTCCATCTGCATTCCTTCCGGCGCCCCTGGCTCATGCTGCACCGCAGCAAGACGATGGGATATCGCCGGCGGTTCAAGCTGAAGTGTTGCGTATTACTCGTCAGTCGTCCGAGCTTAACAGACGCCTCTGACAGGAGCTTGGGAACATTAGCGTAGTTTCCGATGCAAAAAGCGCCAAATCCTTCACACTTTCTTGGCGAACTGCGTTGCAATCGCAAGAAATACAACGATTTTGCGTTTCTGGGCGCAGCTTTTTGATTTTTGATGATTTTTGTTCACTCCTCATCAAAACATTCGCTATGATGATGCGCAATTCGCAACCATTGCAACGAACTGCTACCGACCGCAGCGCTGCATTTCCAGGACCGCACCATGGCCACCCCACTCGGACAGTTGATTGCCTCCGATCTGACCCAGATCCAAGCCGGCCTGCCCCGGCTGGACGCCCCGATCGCCCTGCAGGACGAGGTGGGCCCGACCGGCGGTGCCGGTTTCGCGGACCGCATGCGGGAGGCGCTGCACGGCGTGAACCAGCAGGACCACGATGCGGCCGAGCGGATGGCCGCAGTCGACAGCGGCCAGAGCGACGACCTGGTGGGCGCGATGCTGTCGAGCCAGCAGGCCGGCCTGTCGTTCTCGATGCTGATGCAGGTGCGCAACAAGGTGATGGGGGCCATGGAAGACCTCGTCAAGCTGCCGCTCTGACCCGCCGGAGCAGACCCAAGTGCTGGCCACCATGAAAACCGGGTTCGCGCAGTTGCGCGGCGTGCGCTTTCCCGCGCTGCCGCCCGCGCTGCTGAAGAGCCTGTTCCCGCTGCTGCTGCTCGCCGTCGGCGTGACGGCCGTCGTGATGATGCTGCTGTGGCGCGGCGACGCAGCCTACAAGCCGGTGTTCGGTGCCCGCGAGAAGATCGCCGGCGCCGACATGATGGCGGTGCTGGACGCGGAACACATTCCCTACCGCCTGCACCCCGACAGCGGCCAGGTGCTGGTGCCCGACGCGATGCTCGGCAAGGTGCGCATGCTGCTGGCGGCCAAGGGCGTCACCGCGCGCCTGCCCGCCGGGCTGGAGCTGATGGACAAGAACGACCCGCTGGGCGTGAGCCAGTTCGTGCAGGACGTGCGGTTTCGCCGCGGCCTCGAAGGCGAGCTGTCGCAGAGCATCGGCACGCTCGACGCGATCGACGCGGCCCGCGTGCACCTGTCGATCGCCAAGTCGACCTCGTTCGTGATGAGCGACGGCGAGAAGAGTTCGGCCTCGGTGATGCTGTCGTTGAAACCCGGCCGCCGGCTCTCGCCCGAGCAGATCGCCGCCATCATCAACCTCGTGGCCGGCAGCGTCGCCAGCCTCGACCCGCAGCGCGTGAGCCTGGTCGACCAGGCCGGCACGCTGCTGTCGTCGCACATCGACCTGAGCCAGGGCTTCGACGCGACCGGCGGCGGTGAAGCCGCGCGGCGCCACCAGGAAGCCACGCTGCGCAATGTGCGCGACCTGCTGGTGCCGGTGGTCGGCGAAGACAACTTCAAGACCAGCGTCACCGCCGAAGTCAACGAAGACCGCATCGAAGAGACCATCGAGCAGTATGGCGAGACGCCCAAGGTCACCTCGGAGGCCATGCGCGATGAGCAGGACCGCAGCCAGTCGGCCATCGGCATCCCCGGCTCGCTGTCGAACCGGCCGGTCAACGCCGCGCCGGCACCGGCCCAAGGCGCCTCCGACGCCAACACCGCGCGCAAGAATGCCACGACCCGCCAATACGCCTACGACCGCAACATCCGCCAGATCAAGCGCAGCCGTGGCCGCCTGAGCAAGCTCAACGTCGCCGTCGTGCTCAACAGCGCGGCGGCCCCCGCCGGCGCCGCCGGCTGGAGCAAGGACGAGCTGGCCCGCATCGAGTCCGTGCTGCGCAACGGCCTGGGCATCAGCACCGAACGCGGCGACCAGCTGGTGGTGTCGTCGCTGGCCTTCGCCGCCCGCCCGGCGCCGCTGCCGTGGTGGCAGCAGCGTGACAACCTGATCGACTACGGCACGCCGGTGGCCTACCTGGTCGCCGCGCTGCTGGCCTTCCTGCTGGTGGTGCGCCCGCTGGTGCGCAGCGCCCAGGTGCGGCTGGCCGGCGTCGACCGCCGCAAGTCGGCCGCCGAACCGGGCCTGACGCCGCTGTCGGCGCTCGAAGGCCCAGCCGGCGAGGCCGACCCCACCGGCGCCGCGCCCACGGTGGGCCACGACGCGATGCCGGTCGTGCCGCTGCTCGAGAACTACGACCTGCCGCCGCCCGGCTCGCCGGTCGACGTGATGGTCAACCACCTGCGCGTGCTCGCGGCCAAGGAGCCCGAACGCGTTGCCGAAGTCGTCAAACAGTGGGTACAGAAACATGCCAGAACAGAATGACCCTCTCGCGCTCGCCGGTGACGAGACCGCCGTCAGCCCGGTCGAGCAGGCCGCCATCGTGCTGCTGTGCATGGGCGAGGAGCCGGCCGCGGCGGTGCTGCGCTGCCTGTCCCGCGAAGAGCTGCTGGAAGTGACCCAGGTGATGTCGCGCCTGTCGGGCATCAAGGTCGACGCGGTGAAGACCGCGATGCAGCGCTTCTTCGACAACTACCGCGAGCAGAGCGGCGTGCACGGCGCGTCGCGCTCCTACCTGAAGCGTTCGCTCGACATCGCGCTCGGCACGCAGATCGCCGGCAGCGTGCTCAACAGCATCTACGGCGACGCGATCCGCCCGAAGATGGCGCGCCTGCAGTGGGCCGCGCCCAAGTGGCTGGCCGAGCGCATCGCCAGCGAACACGTGCGCATGCAGGCCGTGTTCCTCGCGTTCCTGCCGCCGGCGCAGGCCAGCGTGGTGATCGAGGCGCTGCCGTCCGCCAGCCACGACCTGGTGCTGCTGCACATGGCGCGGCTGCAGGAGATCGACAACGACCTGCTGGTCGAGCTCGACGAGATCGTCAGCCGCTGCCTCGACGAGATGGGCACGCAGAGCGCCCAGGTCGAGGGCACGAAGCAGGTCGCCGAGATCATCAACCGGCTGTCCGGCGACAAGCGCCAGATGGTCGAGCTGCTGCGCGCGCACGACGCCGCCCTGGTCTCGAAGATCGAGGTCAGCATGTACGACTTCTTCATGCTGTCCAACCAGACCGAAGCGGTGCTGACGCGGATCATCGAAGAGATTCCGCTCGAGCAGTGGGCCAGCGCACTCAAGGGTGCCGAGCCGGCCGTGCGCGACGCGATCCTGCGCTCGATGCCGCGGCGCCAGGCCCAGGGCTTCGAAGACCTGCTGCGCCGCGCCGGACCGGTCACGCGCAGCCGCATCGAGCAGGCGCGCCAGGAGATCATGGCCCAGGTCAAGGCGCTGGCCGACGCGGGCGAGATCGAGATCCAGCTGTTCGCCGAGGCGACGGTCGAATGAGCGCCGTGCCGGGCCGCCCGACATGCGAAGCATGGCTTTCGCCATGCGGGCAAGCTCGCGCCAAAGGGCGCAGCACGAAGGTACTCCTGTGAACCCGATGCGTCCTCACCGCTTCCCGCCGCTGTACCAGCTGGTGGCCCGCGCGCCGGCCGAAGAAGGCGCCGGCGCCGCCGACGGCTACCAGCAAGGGCTGGATCAGGGCTACGCCGAAGGCTTGCGCAGTGGCGAGGAAGCCGGCCGTGCCGAAGGTCTGGCCCTGGGCCACGCCGAAGGCCTGCGCCAGGGTGAGGTGCAGGGCCGGGCCGAAGCCCTGGCCGCGTTCCAGGGTCTGGCACGCCCGCTCGACGCGGCCCTGAAGGGCCTGCGTTCGGTGCAGGCCGACTACCAGTCGGCGCTGCGCAAGGAAGTGGTGGAGCTGGTCGGCAAGGTGGCGCGCCAGGTGATCCGTTGCGAGCTGGCACTGCAGCCGCTGCAACTGCTGGCGATGGTCGACGAGACGCTGGCCACGCTGCCGCGCACCGCCGACCACGAGGTCGAAGTCTTCCTGCATCCCGAAGACCTGCAGCGCATCGTCGACCTCGACCCGAAACGCGCCAAGCGCTGGAAGCTCCTGGCCGACGCGCGGCTCGAACCCGGCGAATGCCATGTGAAGGCCGGGCACCACGAGGCCGACGCCGGCTGCCGGCAACGCCAGGCCGCGGTGATGGAGCAGGTCAGCACCCAGCTGGCAGACGGCCCCGCGCCGTCCCCGGCCGCGGGCTCGTCCAAGGATGCCGCATGATCAGCGCCGCACTGCGCAAGCTCGAACTCGGCAACGTGCCGGTGGCCACGCCCACCGGCCGCCTGGTCGGTGCCTCGGGCCTGCTGCTCGAGAGCATCGGCTGCAGCCTGCACACCGGCCAGCGCTGCCACGTCGAGACCGCCACCGGCGAATGGATCGAGGCCCAGGTGGTCGGCTTCCGCGAGGAAAAGTCCTACCTGATGCCGTTCAAGAAGGCCGAAGGCCTGTCCACCGGCGCCCGGGTGCTGCCCGCGCCCGACAACCAGCGCCTGATGGTCGGCAACAGCTGGCTCGGCCGCATCGTCAACGGCCTGGGTGAGCCGCTCGACGCGTTCGGCCCACTGACCGGCGAGCACGCGCTGGCGGCGCAGCCGCCGCGGGTGCACCCGCTGCGCAAGCAACCGGTGCGCGACCCGCTCGACGTGGGCGTGCGCGCCATCAACGGCGTGCTGACGCTCGGCCGCGGCCAGCGCATCGGGCTGATGGCCGGCAGCGGCGTCGGCAAGAGCGTGCTGCTGGGCCTGCTGACGCGCCAGACCGTCGCCGACGTGGTGGTGGTCGGCCTGATCGGCGAGCGCAGCCGCGAGGTGCGCGAGTTCATCGAACGCTCGCTCGGCGCGGCCGGCCTGGCGCGCGCCGTGGTGGTGGTCGCCCCGGCCGATGAATCGCCGCTGATGCGCCTGCGTGCCACCGAACTCAGCCACACCATCGCCGCCCATTTCCGCGACCAGGGCCAGCACGTGCTGCTGCTGGTCGATTCGCTGACCCGGTATGCGATGGCCCGGCGCGAAGTCGCGCTGGCACTGGGCGAGCCGCCGGCCACGCGCGGCTACCCGCCATCGGTGTTCAGCCTGCTGCCGCAGCTGGTCGAGAGCGCCGGCAACGGCGAGAACCCGAACGGCAGCATGAGCGCGATCTACACCGTGCTGGCCGAGGGCGACGACCAGCAGGACCCGGTGGTCGACACCGCGCGCGCCATCCTCGACGGCCACATCGTGCTGTCGCGCGCGCTGGCCGAACGCGGCCACTACCCGGCCATCGACATCAGCGCATCGGTCAGCCGCTGCATGTCGCTGGTGGCCGGCCCCGGCCACCAGCGCGCCGCGCAGCAGCTGAAGGACATGGCGGCACGCCATGCCCAGGTGCGCGACCTGCTGCCGCTGGGCGCCTACGTCGCCGGCTCCGACCCCGCCACCGACCGCGCCGTGCAGCTGTACCCGCGCATCGAGGCCTTCCTGCACCAGGGCGTGCACGAAGCGGCACCGCTGGCCGCCGCGCTGACCCAACTCGAAAGCCTGATGGCATGAGCGCAGCGCCGGGCCGCCCCAAGCCAGCTCGCGCCGCCGTGCGCAGCACAGAGGCATATCGATGACCAATCCATCCAACGGCGCACCGTCCGATCACGACAGCCTGGCCCGCCTGCTGCAGCTGCGCCGGCGCGAGCTGGAGCAACGCCAGGCCGAACTGGCGAACCGCCAGGCCACCCGCGAGCGCTACCAGCGCAACCTGGAGCAGCTCGAGGACCTGTGGCGCAACAGCACGTCCGGCAGCGCCACCGCGCCGGCCCTGTCGCTCAACGGCGCCAACTACAAGCTGACGGTGCTGCAGCTGGCCAGCGCGCACCGCGACGACCTGGCGCGCCACGAGGCCACGGTCGACGTCGCACGCCAGGCGCTGGCCGAGGCCTCGCGCCGCCATGGCGCCATCGAGCAGGTCGCGACGCAGCGGCGCCAGGCCGTGCTGCGCGCCCAGGAAGTGCGTGAACAGAAGAGCCAGGACGAGATCGCCTCGCTGGTCTGGCACCGGAGGCCGCTGTGAGCCCCTTGTTCAGCCACCGGAAGGCGCGATTTCATGAACCGACGCAAACGGTCGCCTTGGTGACGGGTATCCCTCATTCCGTCAATTTTCAAGGAGCTTGACATGGCCGATTCGACGATCACCCCCAGCAGTACCGCCACCCAGTTGGCGACCGCCTACACGGCGGCGGCGCAGGGCCTGCTGACCACGCAGACCCAGCGTGCACAGGCCACGTCGACCGCGCTGACCAAGCTGCAGTCGGCGCTGACGGCGTTCGACACCGCGCTCGACGCGCTGTCGAACAAGAAAGGGCTGACGCAGCGCGCCGCCGCGTTCAGCGGCAGCGGCATCGGCACGGCCACCGCCACGGCCGCCGCCCAGCCGGGCAGCTATGCGGTGTTCGTCGAGAAGGTCGCCACCGCGCACCAGGTCGCGTTCGAGGACCTGCCGGCCGTGCCGGTGGCGCTCGGTGGCCCGCTGGTGGTGCGGCTGGACGATGGCAGCAACTTCACGGTGCAGCTGAACAGCGCGGACCAGGACGGCAACGGCACCATCTCGCAGGCCGAGATCGCCCGCGCCATCAATCTTGAACAGGGCAACGGCGGCAAGGTGACGGCGACCACCGTGACCTCGGGCGGCCAGACCCAGCTGGTGCTGAGCGCCGGCCAGAGCGGCGCCGCCAGCCGGATCACGCTCGACACCACCGGCCTGCCGGCCAGCACGCTGAAGACGGCGCTGGACAACGGCAACACGCTGGTCGCCGGCGACGACGCCGTGGTCTGGCTGGGTGCACAGGGCACCGGCATCCGGATGCAGCAGGCGTCCAACACGTTCACCGCGATCGGCGGCGTGTCGATGACCTTCACGCAGGCCATGGCCAGCGGCGCCGCCCCGGCCACGCTGACCGTGACCGGCGACGACGCCGGCACCGCAGCCAACGTCACCAATTTCGTCACCGCCTACAACACGCTCGAGAAGGCGCTCGACGACCTGACGGCCGCCGGCAAGGACGGCGCGGCCTCGGCGGTGTTCGCGTCGGACGCCGGCGTGCGGTCGCTGCGCTCGCGCCTGAGCGTAGCCTTGCGCCAGAGCGTGGACGGCCTGCGGCTGGCCGACTTCGGCGTCACCACCGACCGCAGCGGCACGCTGTCGCTCGACCAGGCCAAGCTGACGAAGACGCTGGCCGCCCACCCCGAAGGGCTCGACAGCCTGTTTGGCAACACCAGCCTGTCGAACCCGAGCGGCGTGCTCGGCGCGTTCCGCGCGGTGACCAAGAGCTGGACCGACAGCACCAGCGGCCAGATCAAGCAACGCCAGAACACGCTGCAGACGATGCAGAAGAACCTGAGCTCGCGCCAGGACCGGCTCGACACGCAATACACCAGTGCCTACAACCGCTACCTCGCGCAGTTCACCCAGCTGCAAGCCCTGCAGTCGCGCATGAGCGACACCTCGGGCCTGTTCTCCAACCTCGGCACCAGCTGAGGCCGACCCCCTTCCCCCATCGTACGAGGCCATCTTGCACAACGACGCCTACAGCCACTACCACACGGACAACCTGCACGCCCAGGCCGCCAGCGCTTCGCCGGTGCAACTGGTGTTGATCCTGATGGACGGACTGATCGAGGAACTTGCCCGGACCCGCGCCCACATCGAAGCGAAGCGCTTCGAACACAAGGCGCGCGGCCTGGACAAGTGCGTCGACATCCTGAACGGCCTGTCCAGCGCGCTGGACCTGGAGCACGGTGGCGAAGTGGTGGCCAATCTGGCGCGCCTGTACGACTACTGCGCCTGGCGGCTCTACAAGGCCGGGTACGAGCTGGAAGCCAGCATGGTCGATGAGGTGGTGGGCCTGCTCACCACGATCCGCAACGGCTGGCAAGGCGTGCAGGTGGCCCGTGGTTAGGCACAACCGCATCACCCGCTGGACCGCCCGGCTGCACAGCGCCGTGGCCACCCAGGACTGGGCCGCACTCGAAGCCACCGACCGCGAGCTGGCCGAGATGCTGCCGATCCTGGCCGCCCACGGCCGCTGGACGCCCGAGGAACGCAGCGCGCTGCACAGCCTGGAACTGGCGCACCGCGAGGCACGCCGCAGTTGCCAGCTGGCGTCCGACGCCCTGCAGAGCCACATGAGCGGCCTGCGCGAGCACAAGGACGGCTGGCTCGCCTACGCCCTCCACAGCAGCCCCGACGAGGTCCGCACATGAGCGCGGCGCCGGGCCGCCCCAAGCAAGCTCGCACCGCAGTGCGCAGCATGGAGGTACACAAGTGATTGCATCGATTCCTTCCTTCTCCGCCGGGCTCGTGGCCACGGCCACCGACGTGCTGCCGGCCGCCGGTGCACCCACCGCCGCAACCGCCGCCGGCCTGCCGGCATCGCCCGCCACGACAGCGCCCGAAACCGCGGCGGCGCAGTTCGAACGGGCACTGCAACGCATCCTGCTGGGCAGCCCCGCCCTGGCCGACAGCCTGGTGGGCCAGCCCGCCGCCGCAGCCAGCAGCGACAGCGCCACCGGCGATACGACGGCCGACAAGGACGACGACAGCGCGCTCGACCCCGCCAGTGCGCCGGTCGCCGACCTGCTGCTGTCGGGCATGCTGCTGCCCTATACCGCGCCCACGCCGGTGGCGCCCGCTGGTGCCGATGCCGGCCAGGCCGCGACGGCAGCGAACGGCAACGCGGTGTCGGGCATCGCCGCTGGCAGCGCCGCGGCGGGCCAGCCGGCGCTGGCGGGCTCCGCCCTGGCAGCCGATGGATTGCCGACGACCGCAGCACCCGCCGCGGCCGTGCAGCCGCAGGATGCCGCTGCGGTGCGCACGGCCCCGCGCAGCGCGCCGGCGAAGACCGATGGCGCAGCGATGGACACCGACACCGCACCCCCGCCGACCGCCGCAGCACGCCCGCCCGCACCCACCGCGCCACTGGCCGCAGCTGGTGCCGCCATCGTCCGCGAGCAAGCCCCCGCCCCCCGTCAGCAGACCGCGACGGACAGCCCGTCGACCGACGCCGGTGCCAGCCTGGGTGCACCGCGTGGTGCCGACATCGCCGTGCGCGAGACCGCCACCACCGCACCGGCGGCGGCGCCGCGTGCCGCGCACGACCTGGTCGAGATGCTGGGCGACCGCATCGCGCTGCAGTCGCAGCGCGGCAGCGAGCGTGCCGTGATCCGGCTCGACCCGCCGATGCAGGGCCAGCTCGAGATCACGATCCGCCACGACGCCAGCGGCGCGACCCAGGTGCACCTGACGGCGTCGAACGGCGACGTGGTGCGCCAGCTGCAGAACATCAGCGACAGCCTGCGCCAGGAACTGGTGCACCGCCAGGCCGGCGAGGTCACGGTGCAGGTGTCGCAGGGTGGCCGCGAGCAGGACGGACGCCAGCGCCAGCAGGCCCAGACCGCCGAGCAGGACGGCCCCGGCCGCGCCCTGGGCGACGCTGGCGACACGGCAGATGCCAGCCGCTTCGCCCTCTCCTCCCATCTGGATTGACGTGCCATGAAGAACACGAAGCAACTCATCGCCTTCGCCCTGGTCGGCCTGCTGATGGCCGGCGCGGGCGGCGGCGGCGTCTGGTGGTGGCAGAGCCGCCAGCCCAAGCCCGTGGTCGGCGCCGCCGCCACTGCCGCGGCAGCGACAGCGGCCGAAGCCAAGCCCGCCGCCGACAAGCAGGAATACAAGTACCTGACGCTCGACAAGGTGATCGTCATGCTGCGCAACCAGAGCGGCGAGCCGATGTCGCACTACCTCGCGGTCGACCTGGTGTTCAAGACCGCCGTGGAGAAGGAAAAGACCGTCAAGGAGCACCTTCCGCTGCTGCGCAGCCTGGCAGTGCGCTCGCTGTCGACCTACACGCTCGACAAGGCGCTGGGCATGACCATCGAGCAGTTCGCCAGCGACATCAATGCCGCCTACCAGGCCGGTTATGCGCAGGACCCGCACGGCAAGCCCTTCACCGAAGCCCTGATCGGCAAGCTGATCATCGAGTGACCATGGACATGCACACCGGTTACGCCGAAGTCCAGGGAACCGCCTCCGCAGGCGGCCCGCAGGAACAGGCGCATCTGATGGCTTACCTGCCGCTGGTCAAGCGCGTGGCGCGCCAGCTGACCTCGCAGATCGGCGGTGCGATCGACCGCGAAGACATGGAACAGATCGGCCTGATGGGCCTGCTCGAAGCGCTGCGCCGCTACGGCACGCCGGACGAGAAGTTCGGCGCCTACGCCGTGCTGCGGGTGCGCGGCAACATCCTCGACGAGCTGCGCCGGCAGGACTGGCGCCCCCGCAGCGTGCGCCAGGACAGCCACCGCCTACGCGATGCCGAACGTGCGCTGACGCGCCGCCTGGGCCGCGCACCGACCGACACCGAGATGGCGGGCGAGCTCGGCATCGCTGCCGCCGAGCTGCAGGAACACCGCCTGGCCGAGAACGCCGAGACGCTGGTGAGCTTCGACGAGATCATCGAAGAGCTGCACAGCGTGCCCTCGCATGCCCAGACGCCCGAGGCCGCGCTGATGACCCGCCGCAGCATCGAGCAGGCGCTGCAGGTGCTGGACGCGCGCGAGCAGCGCGTGATCCAGCTGTACTACGAATTCGACCTGAGCCTGAAGGAAATCGCGGCCGTGCTCGGTCTGACCGATGCCCGCGTGTGCCAGATCAACAAGGCCGCCCTGAAGAAGATGAAGACCTTCCTGCAGGACGCCTGAGCCGCAACCGCCCGAAAGACCCACCACCATGCAACCCCTCATCGGCATCGTCATCGTTCTCGCCACCGTGTTCGGCGGCTTCATGCTGCATGGCGGCCAGCTGTCGGTGATCTGGGAGCCGCTGGAGTTCCTGATCATCGTCGGCGCCGGCGTCGGTGCGCTGGTGATCGGCAACCCCAAGCACGTGCTGAGCGAGCTCTGGCTGCAGCTGCGCCACTCGATCGGCGCGCGGCGCGACGGCAACGAGTTCCACCGCCAACTGCTGCTGCTGATGTACGAGCTGCTGCAGACCGCCGCCGGCGGCCTGAAGGCGCTGGACGCGCACGTGGAAGCACCGCAGGAAAGCGACCTGTTCAAGCGCTACCCGCTGATCCTGCGCGATCCCAAGCTGGTGAACTTCATCGTCGACAACTTTCGCCTGATGGCCATGGGCAAGATCAACGCGCACGAACTCGAAGGCGTGCTGGAGCAGGAGATCGAGGCCATCCACGAAGAGATGATGCAGCCCAGCAAGTCGCTGGGAAAGATCGCCGAGGCAATGCCCGGCTTCGGCATCATCGCGGCCGTGCTCGGCATCGTGATGGCGATGAACACCATCGGCGCGGGCGCCAGCTCGGCCGAGATCGCCGAGCGCGTCGGCGCCGCGATGGTCGGCACCTTCATCGGCATCTTCATGTGCTACTGCGTGCTCGACCCGATCTGCAACGTGCTGAAGCAGTCGGTGACCGAAGAGCTGTCGATGCTGGAGATCGTCAAGGTGGTGCTGGTCACCCACGTGGCGGGCAAACCGGCGCTGCTGGCCATCGACGCCGGCCGCCGCCTGGTGCAGCTCAACACCAAGCCCAGCTTCGCCAAGCTGGAAGGCTGGATCAACGCACTGTCGGGCGGCGACGCCGAGCCGCAGCCGGCGCAGCGCCGCCGCGCCAGCGACCGCGCCGCCGCCTGACCTGAGCCGACCGCACCATGGAAAACAACGCCGCCAGCCGCGACAAGTCCCACGGGACCATCGTCAAGCGCGTCTCCAAGAAGGGCCACGACGAAGCCCATGGCGGCGCCTGGAAGGTCGCCTTCGCCGACTTCATGCTGGCGCTGATGTGCCTGTTCCTGGTGCTGTGGGTGCTGGCCGCGCGCAACCTGGAGAAGACCGAGGAAGTGATCCGCACCAGCGGCGGCAAGCTGTTCGACGAAGGCACCGGCCCCAAGATCCAGAGCGTCACCTTCGCGCGCGGCAGCCTGATCCCGCGCGAACCCGTTCCCTCGCAGGGCGACACGCTGATGGCGCGCAAGACCTTCACCAACGGCGAGAACGGCCCACCCGACCAGACGCCGGGCAGCACACCGTCGCGCCGCCGCTACGAGTCGCCGGCCGACCTGCAGGAGCTGTCGTCGGTGATCACGCGCCTGGGCAAGGAAGCGGGCCTGGCCAACAACATGCAGACCCTGGTCACGCCGTACGGCCTGCGCGTGATGCTGCACGACACCGACAAGCAGGGCATGTTCGAGCGCGGCAGCGCGTTCCCGAACGAGCGTTTCCGACGCCTGCTGCGCAAGCTGGGCCCGGTGTTCGCCCAGGTCGAGAACCAGATGCTGATCGTCGGCCACACCGATGCCGTGCCCTACGCCGATGGCGACATGGCGGCCTTCTCCAACTGGACGCTGTCGAGCAACCGCGCGATGGCCGCGCGCTACCACATGCTGGCCGGCGGCATGCCGACCACCAGCACGCTGCAGGTCGTGGGCATGGCCGACCGCGCCCCGCTGAACACGCAGGCGCCGTTGGCCGACGAGAACCGCCGCATCGAGCTGCTGATCCTGACCACCGACCAGGCGGCGAACGTCGCCGCGATGTTCGGCGTGCCGGGCAATGCCGCGCCGCTGCTGCCCGGCGTCGACACCGCGCTGCCGGAACGCCGCGCGCTGACGGCGCTGCGCGACAGCCTGCCCACGCCGACGAGATAGCGCCATGGACACGAGAACCCGAGGAACCCGCATGAAGATCGCAAGCCCAGGACTGCCGGCACTGCCGGCCACACCGTCCGCCGCCGGTGCCGCACCGGCCGCAGCGCCCGCGCCCGTGAGCGGCGTCGAAGGCAAGGATGCGCCGTCCGCCGTGCTGAAGGCCGCCCGCAGCGCGCTGCAGGACATGCCCGAGATCGACGAGGCCAAGGTCGCCGCCGTGCGCGACGCGCTGGCCCGTGGCGAGATCAGCTTCGACCCGAAGAAACTCGCCGGCCTGATCGCCCGCTACCACGGGAGCAAGGCATGAGCGGTAGCCCGGCGACCGTGCGCCCCGTGCCGCGCGATGCCCTGGTGCAACTGCTGCGCGACGCGCAGGCCGACCTGCGCGACTACGGCCGCCTGGCCGCGGCGCTGGAGCAGCAGTTCGGCGGCGCCCTGCGCCA
The DNA here is from genome assembly GCA_965279475.1 of Pseudorhodoferax sp. Taxonomy (GTDB): domain Bacteria; phylum Pseudomonadota; class Gammaproteobacteria; order Burkholderiales; family Burkholderiaceae_C; genus Pseudorhodoferax. The sequence goes on along the minus strand of CBDIIA010000003.1, from coordinate 1,675,844 downwards.
CGACGCCGCGGCACTGTCGAGCATCGCCGCCGAGATCATGGAACTGACCGAGGTGCTGGAGCAGCGGCGCCAGGTGCGCGTGCGGCTCGTGTCCGGGATTCTCGGCACGGCCACGGCGCCGTCGATGGCCGCGCTGTTCGCGCGCCTGCCTGCCGCGGCCCGCGCACCGATCGAGGCCCTGTGGCAGCGGCTGGAGCGCAGCGTGGCGCAATGCCGCGAGCGCAACCTGCGCAACGCCCGCCTGATGACCGAACAACAGGCCCTGATGCAGCGCGTGCTGCATGGTGACGAGAACCACGTCTATGCGGACGCCTGAATTCAACGCGCTGCGCGCGACCGCGGCCACCAGCGCCACGCCGGCGCTGGCCTGGCGCAGCCGCCAGGCCGATGGCGGCGGCTTCAACCAGGTGTTCAGCCACCTGCAGGCCGAGGTCAGCCAGGTCATCGACAAGGGCTGGCCGGCCAGCCCGGCGCTGCCGGCACTGGATGCAGAGGGCTGGTTGCGCCGCGCCGGTGCGGGCACGGGCACCACGTCGGCACAGGCAGCGATCGGCGCCACGACGGCCGATGGCGAGATGGCTGCGGGCCAGCAGGAGTTCCTGGCCGCGATCGCGCCCTGGGCCCGCGAGGCCGGTGCCTCGCTCGGTGTGTCGCCCGAACTGGTGGCGGCCCACGCCGCACTCGAATCGGGCTGGGGCAGTAAACCGCTGCGCGACGCCGCCGGCCGCGACAGCCACAACCTGTTCGGCGTCAAGGCGCAGGGCTGGAACGGCGCGCGCGTCGAGGCGCTGACCACCGAAGTGGAAGGCGGCGTGGCGCTGAAGAAGACCGAGAGCTTTCGCCAGTACCCCGACGTCGCCACCGCGTTCCGCGACTACGCACGGATGCTGCAGGACAACCCGCGTTACCGCGGTGCGCTCAATGTCGGCAGCAACGCCGAGGCCTTTGCCCAGGGCCTGGCCCGCGGCGGCTACGCCACCGACCCCGCCTATGCCGCCAAGCTGACCCGCCTGGCGACGCAGCTTCAGTCGGCCGACTGAGGCCTGGAGGAACCCCCGATGTTTTCAGGCTCCACCGTTCCCGCCTCGATGACCCTGGCCCGGATCACCTTGCCGGTGGTCGTGTTGCGCACCCGCACCAGCTCGCGCAGCCGCCCGGGCTCCAGCGCCTCGCCGGCCGCCTGCACCTCGATGCCGCCGCTGCGCGCGAGGATGGTCACGCTCTCGCCGCGCCGCACCAGCACCGGTGCGGCCAGCCAGCGCGGCTGCAGCGCCTGGCCGGTGCGCAGCGCGCGGTTGCTGGCCTGGCCTACGGCGGTGTCCGGTGTCGACAGCACCTCGGCCGGATCGGTAACACGGCGCCGCTCGACGGCCAGGTCCGACGCCACCAGCGGCTGCTGTGCCGGCACGTCGGCCGCCGCCACGACGACCCTGGCCGACAGCTCGGCCCGCACCGTCCATTCGCGTTGCCAGCCATCGGCGCCATTGCAGACCACGGCGAAGCGCATGCGCGCCGGCGTCCGCGTGTCCAGCGCCTCGATGCCCGGCACGTCCTTGCACGGCGGCAGCGGCGCGGTGCTGGTCGCCAGCTTCAGCTCGGCCACCGGGTCGACCAGCCCGCGCGCCGTGGCCTGCTCGATCAGCACGCGCCGGGCCGTGGCCTCGACCCGCGTCGCCAGATCCGCATCGGGGGCGGCATGCGCCGCGCCCACGCACAGCCATGCCGCCCAGAACCATCCGCCCGAACGGACCATCCGCCTGCGCGGGCGGTCCTGAACGGCGCCGTCGAACCAGCAGAGAAGGGAAACGAAATGGGAATTCACTTTGAACAGGCCTTGGGAGTGCACGCCGACACCCTGCGCATGCGCGCGGATCGTACCAAGATCCTGGCGTCGAACCTCGCCAACGAAAGCACGCCCGGCTACCAGGCGCGCGACATCGACTTCGGCGCGCGGCTGGCCCAGACCCAGGCCGGCGATACGGGCCTCTCGCTGGACACCGACGGCGGCGACCTGCTGTACCGCGTGCCCAACCACCCGACACAGGACGGCAACACCGTCGAGCTCGGCGTCGAGCAGGCCGAGTTCTCGCAGAACGCGTCCGATTTCCAGACCAGCCTGTCGTTCGCCAGCATCAAGCTCAAAGGCCTGGCCAAGGCCATCGCCGGTCAATGATGAAAGCCCCCCCGTTTGGATGTCTCACTGCGTGTAGACATCCCATCCCCCTCCAGGGGCGCCGCCAGCGGCCGGGCGGAGCCCGTTCCGCGGCGTCTGCTGGCATGGCCTGCTCCGCGGCCTTCGGAGCGGCAGCTTGCACCCGGTTTCATCTGCTGCGGGTGTCCCGCAGCCCAATGCCCAACGGAGGTTGAACATGAGTTTTCGCGCCATCGCCCAGATCGCCGGCTCCGCCATGACGGCGCAGACCGTGCGGCTGAACACCATCTCGAGCAACCTGGCCAACGCGCAATCGGCGTCGGGCACCGAGGCCGAGACCTACCACGCACGCAAGCCCGTGTTCGCCTCGATCGCACAGCCGCCGTCCGACAGCATGCAGTCGGCCGGCGCCCGTGTGCAGGTGCTCGACGTGATCCAGAGCACCGAGCCGCTGCGCAAGACCTACGAGCCCGGCCACCCGCTGGCCAACGAAAACGGCGAAGTGTTCTACCCCAACGTCAACCCCGTGGCCGAGATGACCGACATGATGTCGGCGTCGCGCGCTTTTGAAACCAACGTGGAGGTGCTGGGTCGCGTCAAGGCCATGCAGCAGTCTCTGCTCCGACTCGGCGAAGGCTGATCCCATGACCACGACGACCCCGACCTCCTCGACCGGCACCGCCGGCACCTCCGACCCGAACGCGATCGCCAGCGCACTGGGCGGTGGCGGCAGCGTGTCCGACATGTTCGTGACCCTGCTGGTCGCGCAGATCAAGAACCAGAACCCGCTCGAGCCCACCGACCCGGCCGAGTTCGTCGGCCAGCTGACCCAGCTGAGCCAGATGGAAGCCCTGCAGAAGCTGGCCGACCAGGGCGCGTCGAGCGCGTCGATGATGTCCAGCATGCAGATGCTGGCGCTCGGTGCGCAGGTCGGCTCGCAGGTCACGGTGCAGAGCGACCAGTTGACGCTGGCCGGCGCGCCGGTGCAGGTCGGCTTCACGCTCGGGAGCAGCAGCGCCAAGAACACGCTGGTGCTGACCGGCGCCGACGGCACCGAGAAGCACATCGAACTCGGCACGCACGGCGTCGGCCCGGTGAGCACCAGCGTCGACCCTGCGGCGCTCGGCCTTGCGCCCGGCACCTATTCGATGAAGGTCGTCACCAGCAGCGACGAAAAGCCGGCCACGCAGATCACCGGCACGCTGGCCAGCGTGTCGCTCACCGGCAATGGCAGCGCCATGATGAACGTCACCGGCGCAGGCGCCGTGGCACCGGCTTCGATCACGGCCTTCAACGGCCACCCCTCCACCTCCACCGCCCACTAAACCCCAAGGACCTGACATGAGCTTCGAAATCGCACTCACCGGGATCAGCGCCATCAACACGTCGCTGGATTCGATCAGCAACAACATCGCCAACTCGGGCACCTATGGCTTCAAGTCGACGCGGGCGAACTTCTCGTCGCTGTACGCCGGCACCGCGCCGGCCGGCGCGCAGATCGGCTCGCTGACGCAGAGCATCGACATCGGCGGCGGCGCCGCCACCACCGGCCGCGGGCTGGACGCGATGATCCAGGGCCGCGGCTTCTTCGTCGCCAAGGACACCACCGGCGTCGAGACCTACACCCGCGTCGGCATCTTCGGCGTCGACAAGGACGGCTACCTGGTGGACAGCGCCAACCGCCGCATGCAGGGTTATGCCACTGTGGTGGATGCGAGCGGCGCCGCGGTGCCCGGCAACGTGCTGGGCGCGATGGGCGACATGAAAGTGCCGAGCGGCCAGATCGCCGCACAGGCCTCGACCCGCCTGCAGTACGTGAGCAACATGTCGGCCGAGTGGGAAGTGCCGGCCGCCGCCTTCGACGCCACCGACCCGCTGACCTACAACGGCTCCGACGTGTCGGTGGTCTACGACTCGCTGGGCAGCAAGCACACCATCGCCCAGTACTTCGTGAAGACCAACACCAACGAGATCACCGCGCACTACACGCTCGACGGCACGGCCATGGGCACGCCGCAGGTGATCACCTTCGCCCCCGACGGCACGCTGTCACCCGTGCCCACCGTCACGCTGACCGCCACGCCGACCGGCGCCGAGCCGCTGAACATCGCCATCGACTACGCGGGCAGCACCCAGTACGCCGGCGACTCGCGCCCCTCGGTCAACGCGTCGAACGGTTATGCGTCCGGCACCCGGGTCAACGTGCAGCTGGCCGGCGACGGCTCGGTGATCGCCGAGTACAGCAACGGCGAGAAGAAGAAGATCGGCACGCTGGCGCTGGCCACCTTCGCCAACGAACAGGCGCTGGTGCCGGTCAACGACACCAGCTGGGCCACGTCGAACGTGTCCGGCACGGCGCTCTACACGACGCCGGGCACCGGCCTCGCGGGCGACCTGACGGTCGGTGCGATCGAGCAGTCCAACGTCAACATGACGGCCGAACTCGTGAACCTGATGACCTCGCAGCGCAACTACCAGGCCAACTCCAAGATCATCTCGGCCGAGAGCGACATGATGCAGTCGCTGATGCAAGCCTTGTAGGCCGGCGATGGACGCACTCATCTACTCCGCGATGGCGGGTGCCGAGCGTGCGCTGCGCGCGCAGCAGGTGCACGCCAACAACCTGGCGAACCTGTCGACCACCGGCTTCCGGGCCGACCTGGAGCTGGCGACCAGCACCACCGTCAAGGGCTACGGCTACGACGCGCGGCACATGAGCGAGCTGCAGGCCAACGCCGTCAGCGGCCGGGTCGGTACGCTGGTGGCGACCGGGCGCGACCTCGACGCCGCGATCGCCGGCGACGGCTACTTCGTTGTCGCCTTCGGCAACGGCGAGGCCTACACCCGCAGCGGCGCGTTCACGCAGGATGCCGAAGGCACGCTGCTGCTCGACGGCCGCAAGGTCATGGGCGAGACCGGTCCGATCGTGCTGGCGCCGACCTCGAAGATCGCCATCGGCGAGGACGGCACCGTTTCGGCCAAGGTCGAGGGCCAGGAGCTGATGCAGGCCGTCGACCGGCTGAAGCTGGTGAAGCCCGCGGCCGCCGACGTGGCCAAGAACGAAGCCGGCCTGGTGGTCAGCCGCAGCGGCGAACCCCTGCCGACGAGCGAAGCCGTCGTGGTGCGCGGCGGCTACCTCGAAGGCAGCAATGTCTCCGCTGTGGAGGAGATGGTCTCCACGATGGGCCTGAACCGCGACTTCGAGATCCAGATGAAGCTGTTCAAGGCCGCCGACGACATGGCCGCCAACGGCAACCGCCTCATGCGAGAGTGATATGGCTCCCCCCCAGTCTGCGCGCACTCCGTGTCGCTCCGCCAACCCCCTGCCGGGGGCAACACCTGCGGCCCGGCCAAGCCGGTTCCGTGGTGTTCCTGGCGTTTGGCCGCGCCAGTTCCGCACATCGTGGGCCATGTAACGCGCTCTCACCGATCGATCAAGTCATCTAACTGAAGGAACACCATGAACCCAGCCCTCTGGATCAGCAAGACCGGCGTGCAGGCGCAGGACGCCAAGCTGCAGACCATCGCCAACAATCTGGCCAACGTCAACACCGTCGGTTTCAAGCGCGACCGTGTCGTGTTCGAAGACCTGTTCTACACCGTCGAGCAGCAGCCCGGTGCGCAGCTCGACACCAACCGCACGTCGGCCTCCGGCGTGCAGCTGGGCAACGGCACGCGCATGGTCGGCACGCAGAAGGTGTTCACCACCGGCAGCCTGCAGACCACCGGCCAGGCGCTGGACGTGGCCATCCTCGGCAGCGGTTTCCTGAAGGTCGAGCTGGCCAGCGGCGAGAGCGCCTACACGCGCGCCGGCCAGCTGTCGGTCAACTCCGACGGCCGCGTGACCAACGCGCAGGGCCTGCCGCTGCAGCCGCAGATCACGGTGCCGGCCAATGCCACCGACCTGACGATCGGCGAGAACGGCATCGTCACGGCCAAGGTGCCGAACACGACGACCCGCGCCGAACTCGGCCAGATCACGCTGACGAGTTTTCTCAACCCCACCGGCCTGCTCGCGCTCGGCGACAACCTGTACCAGCAGACCACGGCCAGCGGCAACGGTGTCGACGGCAACCCCGGCGAAGATGGCCGCGGCAAACTCAAGCAGGGATCGCTCGAAGGCTCGAACGTGCAGGTGGTCGAGGAGATGGTCGACATGATCGCGGCCCAGCGCACCTACGAGATGAACACCAAGGTGCTGTCGGCTGCCGACGGCATGCTGCAGAACCTGGCCCAGGCAGTGCGGTGATGCGCACACCCCACGCCTGGCTCTGCGCACTGGCCGGCCTGCTGCTGGCCGGCTGCGAAACGCTGCCGCCGCCCATCACCTCGCCGCAGGTGCCCGAGGAGCGGCTGGTCGTGACGCCGATGGTGCGGCGCGGCCAGTCGGGTGGCGTGTTCTCGAACGACGCGATGTCGTCGCTGACCTCCGACAGCCGCGCCTTCCGCCCCGGCGACGTGCTGACCGTGGTGCTGCAGGAAACCACGCAGGCCAGCAAGAAGACCGGCACCAGCACCGGCAAGAACAGCAGTGCGTCGATCTCGCCGATGCTGCTGCTGGGCAGGACGCTGAAGACCGACATCGGCATCGACGCGCAGCGCAGCTTCGACAGCAGCGACACCAGCACGCAGCAGAACACGCTGCAGGGTGCGATCACCGTGGTCGTGCACCAGGTGCTGCCCAACGGCCTGCTGGCCATCCGCGGCGAGAAGAGCCTCACGCTGAACGAGGGCGAGGAGTTCATCCGCGTCAGCGGCTACGTGCGGGTGTCCGACATCGACACCGACAACCGCCTGTCGTCGCAGCGCATCGCCAACGCACGCATCGTCTACTCGGGCCGCGGCGCGCTGGCCGACACGCATCGCCAGGGCTGGCTCACCAGCTTCTTCAACAGCCCCTGGATGCCGTTTTAATGCGTGCTCTGCGTTCTGCCGTTGCTCTGCCACCACCTGAAGGGTCACCATGCATCTCCGCCATTTTTTCGTTGCCATTGTTGGCATGCTGCTGGGCAGCGCTCCATCGTTTGCCGCCCAGAACCTGCGCAACCTGGTCCAGGTCGAGGGCGTGCGCGAGAACCAGCTGATCGGCTATGGCCTGGTCGTGGGGCTCAATGGCTCGGGCGACAGCACGCAGGTGAAGTCCGCGGGGCAGTCGGTGACCAACATGCTCAAGCAGTTCGACGTGAAGATGCCCGAGCGGGTGGACAGCAAGACCAAGAACGTGGCGACCGTGATGGTCAGCGCGACCTTTCCGCCGGGCTACCGCAAGGGCCAGACCATCGACGTCACCGTGTCTTCGCTGGGCGACGCCAAGAGCCTGCGCGGCGGGGCCTTGCTGCTGTCGCCGCTGCGCGCGGCCAACGGCGAGGTCTATGCGCTGGCCCAGGGCAATCTGGTGGTGGGCGGGCTCAGCGCCCAGGGCGCCAGCGGATCGAGCGTGACGGTCAACACGCCGACGGCGGGCCGCATTCCCAACGGCGCGTCGATCGAGCGCGAGATCGAGAGCGATTTCGACACCAGCCCGACGGTGCGCCTGAGCCTGAAGCGGCCCAACTTCCAGACCGCGACCAACATCGTGCAGACCATCAACCGCAGCTTCGGCGACATCGCGACCACGCGCGACGGCAGCAGCGTCGAGGTGCAGGCCCCCGGCAACCCGACCCAGCGCGTGGCCTTCGTCGCCCGGCTGCAGGCGCTGAACGTGGACGTGGGCGCCGAGACGCCCAAGGTCGTCTTCAACTCCAAGACCGGCACGGTGGTGATCGCGCTCGGCGTGACGGTGCGGCCGGCCGCGGTGTCGCACGGCGCGCTCAAGGTGGTGATCAACGAGCGGCCGCAGGTCAGCCAGCCGCAGCCCTTCGGCCGCGGCGAGACCACGGTCACGCCGCAATCGCGCATCAGCGTCGACCAGGGCAGCGGCCGCATGTTCAACTGGCCGGCCGGTGCCAAGCTGCAGACCATCATCGACGCGATCAACAGCACCGGCGCGACGCCGGACGACATCATGGCGATCCTGCAGGCGCTGGACCAGGCCGGGGCGATCGACGGGGAGCTGGTGGGGATATGAGCTCGCCCCCAGTCTGCGCGCACTGCGTGTCGCTCCGCCAACCCCCTACCGGGGGCAATGCGTGCGGCCCGGCAAAGCCGGTTCCGCCGCATTCCCGACTTTCCTTGGCTTCGTTGAAGGCATGCGCATGAACGACTTTTCGCTCCCTTCGTCCGCCGCTTCTGCGGCCGTGCCGGATGCTGTGGTTCGCCCCGCGCAGGACGGTGATGCCGTGCTGCGCGGCAAGGTCGAGAAGGCTGCGGTGCAGTTCGAGGGGCTGTTCATCCGCCAGATGCTGCAGCAGATGCGGCGCAGCGCCGACGAGATCGGGGGCAAGGATGCGCTGTTCAAGGGGCAGTCGGGCAACGGGCTGCTGGACATTGCCGACACGATGCTGGCCGATGCGATGGCCGGGCAGCGGGCGTTCGGCATCGCCGACACCATCGTGCGGCAGATGCTGCCGGCCGCGGTGGCGCCTGTTGCGGCGGATGGAAGTGCTGTGGCGCTTAAGTTCGAGGCCCGGCGCGTCGCCTTGCCGATAGGCAGGCGCGACGCGGCGTCGCCCTCTTCCACTCTCGACCAACCGGGCACCCAGCCATGAGCATGATCAACAACGCACTGTCGGGTTCGCTCGCAGCGCAGGCCGCGCTGGCCGTCGCCAGCCAGAACGTCGCCAACCTGATGACGCCGGGCTACACCCGCCAGGGCATCCTGCTGCAGTCGGCCCAGCCGTCGCGCACCGGCGCGTTCGCGGCCGGCGACGGGGTGCAGATCCCATCGCTGTTCCGCTTCGCCGACGACTACAAGAGCCTGCAGATGTGGCAGGCCGCGTCGAACCAGGGCTCCTATGCGGCCGCGCAGCCCTATCTGACCCAGCTCGAGCAGGTGATGGGCGACGACACCTCGACCATCAACAGCGGCATGGACGCGTTCTTCGGCGCGCTCAACGCGGCCAGCGTCGAGCCCACCTCCAGCCCGCTGCGCCAGCAGGTGATCAGCGCCGCCGAGGCCCTGGCCGTGCGTTTCAACAGCCTGAACCAGGTGCTGGCCAGCCAGCGCAGCGCCATCTACCAGCAGCGCACCACCACCGTCACGCAGATCAATGCGCTGACGTCCGACGTGGCCAAGCTGAACGAGAAGATCGCCGCGGCCACGGCCGTGGGCGCCAGCCCCTCGGGCCTGATGGACGAGCGCGACAACAAGATCGACGCGCTGTCCAAGCTGGTCGGCGTCAACGTCATCACGCAGAACGACGGCACACGCAGCGTGTCGCTGCGCAGCGGCGCCCCGCTGGTGGTGGGCTCCACCGCGGCCAGCGTGCAGGTGCAGCTGCAGCTCGACGGATCGCAGGCACTGACGCTGCAGTTCGCCAAGGAATCGTTCACGCTGTCGACGCAGAACCTGGGTGGCCAGCTCGGCGGGCTCGACAGCTACGAATACGACGTGCTGCGCCCCATGGCGCAGTCGATCAGCGACATGGCCTCCGCGCTGACCACCGGCTTCAACACCCAGCTTGCGGCCGGCTACGCGATGGACGGCAGCGCTGGCGGCCCGCTGTTCCAGCTCGACACCACCAGCGTGTCGTCCCTGCTCAAAGTCACGCCGGGACTGAAGCCGCAGGACCTGGCGTTCTCGTCCAGCGCCACGCTATCGGGCGACAGCGCCAACCTGCTGGCGCTGATTGCGGTGAAGGCACAGCCGGTCACCGTCGGCTCGCTCGGCTCGGTGCTGCTGGGCGACGCCTACACCCAGCTGGTGAGCCGGCTCGGCACCGACAGCCAGCAGAACACCGCCGCGCTGTCGGTCGCCGACACCGTGCGCACCTATGCCGAGACCGACTGGAAGTCCACCAGCGGCGTGAACTCCGACGAAGAAGCCGTCAACATCATCCAGTACCAGCAGATGTACCAGGCCAACATGAAGGTGGTGGCCGTGGCCAACACGCTGTTCGACGCCACGCTGGCGATGATGAACTGAGCCGCTCCCGCACTCCAAGGAAACCGCCATGCGCATAGCCACCACCCAGTACCACCTGACCATGAGCCAGGCCCTGCAGAACGTGCAGGCCAACGCGGAGAAAGTGATGGAGCAGATGGCGTCGGGCAACCGGCTGCTGCTGCCCTCGGACGACCCGATCGCCAACGTGCGGCTGTCGCGCATGACGCGCGAAGAGGCGGCGCTCGACCAGTACCGCGACAACATCGGCGCGCTCAGCACCCGCCTCACGCAGAACGAGACCGCGCTGTCCAGCACGGTCGAGGACATGCAACAGGTGCGCGACCTGCTGGTCTGGGCCAAGGACGGCAGCACCACGGCGCAAGACCTGAACGCCATGTCCAGCTCGCTCGCCAGCCTGCGCGACAGCCTGTTCTACACCGCCAACAGCAAGGACCAGGAAGGCCGCTACCTGTTCTCCGGCACGGCCAGCGGCACCGCGACCATCGCCTACGATGCCACAGCACCCGTCGGCGCGCGCTACACCTTCACCGGCAACAGCAGCACGCAGCTGGTGGCGGTGGGCAACGGCATCACCCAGCCGGCCAACGTGAGCCTGCCCGAGATGCAGGACATGCTGAACTGGCTCGACAACGCAGTGGTCACGCTGCAGGACCCAGCCGTCAACGTGAACGATCCGGCGATGCAGGCGGTGCTGACGACCGCGCTCAACGGCACGGACACGACGCTGTCATCGGTCAGCTCGCGCATCGCCGAACTGGGCGGCGCCCAGAACATCCTCGAGACGCTGGACGGCAACCACGGCAACGTCAGCGTGGCGAACCAGCAGGCCATGATCACGATCGGCCAGCTCGACTACGGCGAGGCCGCCACGCGCCTCACCGGCTACAGCACCGCGCTCGAGGCCACGCAGAAGGCCTACAGCCGCGTCAGCGGCCTGTCGCTGTTCAACGTGCTGTGAATTGAACCCGGCGACAAGCGATGCAGATCATTCCCCTCGGTGGCAGCGGCGCGGTCCGCGAACGCACGGCCACCGCCATCGCATTGCCATCGGCCGGCGTGCCCGCACCGACACGCGCCGGCGCACCGCTGCCAGCCACGCTGGACGACACGCCGATCGGCCAGGCCAGCCGCGACGCCGCCTCGACGCTGCCGAAAGGGGCGCTGCCGGTCTGGAACCCGGCCCGCAATGCCGACGTGTCCGGCGCCCAGCAGGCGCTGCAGTTTCTCGACCGCCTGTCGTCCCGGCTGCAGAACCTGAAGTCGGACCTCGGCAGCGCCCTGGCCGGCAATGCGGTGCCCGCGGAACGCCTGGAGCAGCAGCGCCAGTCGCTGGCGCAGTTGTGGAATGCACGCACGCGCGAGGCCGGCGACCGGCTGGACGGCCGCCTGGTCTACCGTGCCGAAGCGCCCGCCGCGCAGACCTTCCGCATCCAGGGCCTGGACGCCGCGCCCACGTCGCGCGAGACGCTGGCGATCACGGTCGGCACCCCTACGCCGGCGCGCCCGGCGGCGGTGGTCGTGGTCGAGCCCGGCCTGGAACCGAAGACCCTGGCCAGGCGCCTCGACCAGGCGCTGGCGCCGACCGGCCTGCGCGCCGAGGCGGCCGAAGACGGCGGCCTGCGCTTCAGCGTGCCCGAGTCCCAGTGGCCGGCGGTGCGCGACACGCTGGCGATCCGCGGCGAGGGCCGGCGCTTTCCGACCGGGCCGTTCCACCGCGTGCGCGCGCAGGCCGAGCCCTCGGCGATGGCACCCGAGAGCTGGACCCTCGCACCCGGCCGCGAAGGCCGCGAAACCCTGCAGCGCATCGTCGACGCGCAGGGCCGCGCGGGCCAGGCGCGTGACGCCGCCCGCAGCGTGCTGCAACAGGCGGGCCGCGAACTCGGCGGCGCCATGGCGGCACGCGATGCGGCATGGGCACAGCAGACCGCACAGCGGCTGGCTGCGGGGTCCGGCGGCAGCGCTGCGACCGATGCGGCGGGCACCGACCCGCGTACCAGTTACCATCCTGTCGCCGCGCTGGATGCGGCTCTGCCGCGCATCAGCCGCCAGAGAATCCTGCGCCTGCTGGCACCCGATTCTTGAGCGGCTCGACCACTTGTATCTCTCTGTTTCTGAACCACACATTTCCAACCTCCGGAGTCTGATTCCATGCACGTCGCCACATCCAGCCCCGACACCGCCACGCGCCAGGCGCGCCTCACGGCCCTCGGGTCCGACCGCCGCTTCCTGAGCTTCCGCCTGGGCGCGGAGGAGTACGGCATCGACATCCTGCGTGTGCAGGAGATCCGCGGCTACGTCGAGCCGACGCGCATCGCCAACGCGCCGAACTTCATCAAGGGCGTGCTGAACCTGCGCGGCGTGATCGTGCCGATCGTCGACCTGCGGCTGAAGTTCGGCCTGTCCGAAGTGCGCTACGACGGCGTGACGGTGACCATCGTGCTGACGATCGGCAGCCGGGTGATGGCGATCGTGGTGGACTCGGTGTCCGACGTCGTGCAGCTCGAGGCCGACCAGATCAAGGAGGCGCCCGACTTCAGCAGCGAGATGGGCACCGAGCACATCGTCGGCCTGGGCACGCTCGACACCGGCGAGACCCAGCGCATGCTGATCCTGCTCGACATCGAAGGGCTGATGATGTCGGACGAGATGGGCCTGTCCGGTCACCAGTTGCAATAACTGGGCGTTCCCTGCCAGACACAACATCAAGAAAGGCACCCCAAATGAACGTCATCAAGAACATGCGCATCGGCGCCCGCCTCGGGTTCGGCTTCGGCCTGGTGCTGCTGCTGCTGCTGGGCATCGCGTCGCTCGGCATCCTGCGGATGGGCGACATCCAGTCCAGCCTGGACCAGATCGTCAAGGTGAACAACCAGGAAGCACGGCTGGCCGTGACGCTGCGCAACGCCGTCAACCAGACCTCCACGATCAGCCGCAACGTCGTGCTGCTGACCGACGCCGCGGGCATGCAGGCCGAGATGGAAAAGCTCAAGCGCGCCCGCAGCAACTACGACGCGGCCGAAGAAAAACTCGGCAAGATGTTCGCCGAGATTGCCGGCACCACGGCGCCCGAGAAGGAACTGTTCGCCAAGACCCGCACCCTCAAGACGGCGGCCCAGCCTTCCATCAACAAGGTGATCGAACTGGGTCTGGCCAACAAGAGCGAGGAAGCCACCGTCGTGCTGATGAAGGAGGCCGCAGGCCCGCTGAGTGCCTGGGTCGGTTCCTTGAACGAGCTTTCCGAAATGGAAGAGAAACTCAGCGAAGAAGCCGCCGCGCAGGCCGAGCAGGCCTTCCTGTCCGCCCGCCGGCAGATGCTCGTGATCAGCGCGATCGCGCTGGTGATCGGCATGCTGGCGGCCTGGCGCCTGGCGGTTGGCATCACGCGGCCCATCGCACGGGCGGTGCAGGTTGCCGAAACCGTGGCCGGCGGCGACCTGACCTCGCGCATCGAGGTGAACAGCACCGACGAAACCGGCCAGTTGCTCGGTGCGTTGAAGGCGATGAACGAGAGCCTGGTCAACGTGGTCGGCACCGTGCGTGCCGGCAGCGACAGCATCGCGACCGGTGCGACCCAGATCGCGACCGGCAACGCCGACCTGAGCCAGCGCACCGAAGAACAGGCCAGCAATCTGCAGCAGACCGCCGCATCGATGGAAGAGCTGACCTCCACCGTGCAGGCCAATGCCGAGACCGCACGCCAGGCCACGCAGCTGGCGGCGTCGGCCAGCACGGTCGCGAGCAAGGGCGGCACGGTGGTGGGCCAGGTGGTCACGACGATGGAAGACATCACCGCCAGCTCGAAGAAGATCAGCGACATCATCGGCGTGATCGACGGCATCGCGTTCCAGACCAACATCCTGGCGCTGAACGCCGCGGTGGAAGCCGCGCGCGCCGGTGAACAGGGCCGCGGTTTCGCCGTGGTCGCGACCGAGGTGCGCAGCCTGGCCGGCCGCTCGGCCGAGGCGGCGAAAGAGATCAAGGCGCTGATCGGCGCCAGCGTCGATAAGGTCGAGGCCGGCTCGCGCCTGGTCGGCGATGCGGGCGCGACGATGAACGACATCGTGGCCCAGGTGAAACGCGTGGCCGACCTGATCGGTGAGATCAGCGCCGCCACGGCTGAGCAGACCGCCGGCATCGGCCAGGTCAGCGATGCCGTGACCCAGCTCGACCAGGTGACGCAGCAGAACGCGGCACTGGTCGAAGAATCGGCCGCCGCAGCCGACAGCCTGAACCACCAGGCCGCGCGCCTGGTCGAGGCGGTCAGCGTCTTCAAGATCGATGCCACCCAGCTCGCCACCGCTGCGGCGGTGGCGCGCACGCCGGCACCGCCCAAGGCCCGCATCGCGCCGCCGCGGCCAGCCACCCCCGCGACCGTGAAGCCGCTGGCACGGCCCGCCGCCAGGCCGGTGGCACGACTCGCTGGCCAGCCTGCGGCCGCAACCGCCGCATCGGCCGCCAGCCCGGCACCGGCCAAGGTCGCGGCCGGGGCCGAGGACGAGTGGGAAGCGTTCTGAGCCTGACCCCTTGACCGCCTTCCCCCCTCGTCCGCCCATGAGCCCCGCCCCGCACGCCGCCGCCGCACGGTTCCCGGACCGCGATCCCCTGCTCGGCGCGTTGATGGGCAACGCCGCGTGCTGCGCGGTGGCGGTCGACCGGCACGGCAGGGTCATCGCATGCAGCGATGCCTTCGCGGCCATGCTGGGCTACGAGGCTGGCGACTTGCGCGACACCGCCTTCGCGGCCCTGGTGCACGCGCAGGGGCAGGACGGCTACGCGGGCTTGATGCGCAACCTGTCGCCGCTGCTGCGCACGCCGCAGACCATCGTCGAGCGGCTGCTGGCGCGCGATGGGCGCGGGGTCTGGGTCCGGGCCACGCTGTCGGCGCTGCGCGATCCGCAGCGGCGCCTTCTGGGCTTCGTCGGCGTGGGCGGCGACATCACGGCGCAGCGGCAACGCGAGGAGATGCTGAACCTGTACCGCGCCACATTCGAGCACAGCGGCCAGGCGCAGCTGATCAGCGACGGCGACAACCGCATCATGGCGGTAAACCGCGCCTTCACCAGCCTCACCGGCTACGCGTTCGACGACGTGCGCGGCGAGGATCCGCGGGTCCTGGCCTCGGGCCAGACGCCGCGCGCCACCTACGATGCGATGTGGGCCGCGCTGGCGCAGGGCAACAGCTGGCAGGGCGAGGTATGGGACCGCCGCAAGGACGGCAGCGTCTACCCCAAGTGGCTGGCGATCGTGCCGGTGCGCGATGCCGAGGGCCAGCTGACCCACTACGTCAGCAGTTTCTCCGACATCAGCCAGCACAAGGCCAGCGAGGCCCATATCGCCCGGCTGGCCTACCACGACGTGCTGACCGGCCTGCACAACCGCGTGAGCCTGCAGGGCCGGCTCGAGCAGGCGCTGGCCACGGCGCGGCGCGACCGGCTGTCGCTGGCCGTGCTGTTCCTCGATGTCGACCAGTTCAAGGCCATCAACGACACGCTGGGCCACGCGATGGGCGACAGCCTGCTGGTCGAGGTGGCGCGGCGGCTGTCGTCGGGCGTGCGCGCCACCGACATCGTGGCCCGGCTGGGCGGCGACGAGTTCGTGCTGGTGCTGACCGATGTGGGCGAGGCGTCCACCGCCGCGTGGTTCGCCGACCGCGTGCTGCACGCGCTGACGCAGCCGTACGAGCTGGGCCTGCGCCGGGTGCACAGCAGCGCCAGCATCGGCGTCGCGCTGTTCCCGGTGAACGGCGAGGACAGCGAAACGCTGATGAAGAACGCCGACGCGGCGATGTACCAGGCCAAGGCCAAGGGCCGCAACAACGTGCAGTTCTTCACCCCCGAGATGCACCGCCAGGTCAGCGAGCGCCTGCAGCTCGACCACGACCTGCGTCTGGCGCTGGAGAAGCGCCAGTTCGAGCTGCACTACCAGCCGCAGCTCGACAGCCGCGACGGCCGTGTGACCGGGGTCGAGGCGCTGGTGCGCTGGCGCCATCCCACGGATGGCCTGATCCCGCCGATGAAGTTCATCCCGGTCGCCGAGGAAAGCGGGCTGATCCTGCCGCTGGGCGCCTGGGTGCTCGACGAGGCCTGCCGCCAGCTGCGCGCCTGGCGCGACGAGGGGCTGGACGCGCTGACCATGTCGGTCAACCTGTCGGCGCACCAGCTGCGTTCGCGCGAGCTGCTGACCCACGTGGTGCTGACGCTGGAGAAGTACGACCTGCAAGGCGCCGACCTGCACCTGGAGGTCACCGAATCGGTGGTGATGGACGATCCGCAGGCCTGCATCGGGCAGCTGCGCGCGCTGCGCGACCTGGGCATCCAGCTGTCGATCGACGACTTCGGCACGGGTTATTCGTCGCTCAGCTACCTGAAGCTGCTGCCGATCCACACGCTCAAGCTCGACAAGTCCTTCGTGCACGACATCGAGACCGACACCAACGACGGCGCCATCTGCACGGCCACGATCGCGCTCGCACGCACGCTGGGCCTGACCGTCGTCGGCGAAGGCGTCGAGACCGAGGCACAGCGGCATTTCCTTGCCGAGCACCATTGCGACTACCTGCAGGGTTACCTGTTCTGCCGGCCGCTGCCCCCGTCCGAGGTCAAGCTCTACATCGAACGCAGCCGGTAGGGCCACGCGCCCTCTCTACAATCCGGCCGGGTGAACTCCTTCCCGATTCCCCCCGACACCGAAGCCGCCGCGTCCAGCCCCGATCCCGCTGAAGTACGGCCCGCCGCCCCGGCCGCACCCGCCGACGTGCCGTTCCCCAAGGCCATCCGCAGCTTCGTGCGGCGGGCCGGCCGCATCACCGGCGGCCAGGCCAAGGCCACGGCCGAACTGGGGCCCCGCTTCGTGCTGCCCTACACCGGCGCGCCGCTTGACCTGGCCGCCGCCTTCGGCCGTGCGGCCCCGACCATCCTCGAGATCGGCTTCGGCATGGGCGAGGCCACGGCGCAGATCGCCGCGCTGCTGCCCGAGAACAACTTCCTCTGCTGCGAGGTGCACGAACCCGGCGTCGGTGCGCTGCTCAAGCGCATCGGCGAAGGCGGCCAGACCAACATCCGCATCGTCTCGCACGACGCGGTAGAAGTCATCGACCACATGCTGCCGCCATGGGACGCCACGCAGCGGCCGCAAGGCCTGGCGGGCGTGCACATCTTCTTTCCCGATCCGTGGCACAAGGCCCGGCACAACAAGCGCCGGCTGGTGCAGCCGCCCCTGGTCGCACGGCTGGCGCAGCGGCTGCAACCCGGCGGCTACCTGCATTGCGCGACCGACTGGCAGCCTTATGCCGAGCAGATGCTCGAAGTGCTGGGCGCCGAGCCGCTCCTGCGCAACACGGCCGATGCCGCGCACGGCGGCTACGCAGAGCGGCCGCACTACCGGCCGTTGACCAAGTTCGAGCGGCGCGGCATCCGGCTCGGGCACGGCGTATGGGACCTGGTGTTCGCGCGCGTCTGATACGGATTCGCAATCAAAACGATCACCGCGTTGCTTCGCCTCGCCGTGCTACAGCACTGTCTTCGGCTTCGCGCCTTGTGCTCGCTCTGATTGCAAACCCGTATGAACCCGGCCCCCAACGCCCCGGCCCTGCCCCCGCGCAACGGCGTCGGTGCCAGCTGCGTCGGCCTGCCGGCCGGCGCCTGGCCCACGGCGCTCGACTTCCTGGTGCAGCGTTTCCCAGCCATCGACCGGGTGCAATGGACCGGACGCATGGCGCGCGGCGAGGTGGTCGATGCGCTGGGCACGGCGCTGCCACCGGCGGCGCCCTACCCCGGCCCGGGCCGCCTGTACTACTACCGCACGCTCGATGCCGAACCGCAGGTGCCGTTCCAGGAAGAGATCCTGTTTCGCGACGCGCACCTGCTGGTGGTCGACAAGCCGCATTTCCTGGCGGTGGTCCCCGGCGGGCGCTACCTGCACGAGACACTGCTGGTGCGGCTGAAACACCGGCTGGGCCTGGACGAGCTGCAGCCGCTGCACCGCATCGACCGCGAGACCGCCGGCCTGGTGCTGTTCTCGCTGCGGCGACAAGACCGCGCCGGCTACCACGCGCTGTTCCATGACCGCCAGGTCGACAAGACCTACGAGGCGGTCGCGCCCTACGATGCGGCAAGGGTGCTGCCGCTCACGCGCCACAGCCGCCTGGTGCCGGGCGAGCCCTTTTTCCTGACGCGCGAAACCGCAGGCGAGCCGAACGCGCGCACGCAGGTCGCGCTGCTCGAGGCCGCCGGTGGCTGGGCACGCTATGCATTGAAGCCCGTGAGCGGCTACCGTCACCAGCTGCGGGTGCACATGGCCGCACTGGGCTGCCCGATCCGCCACGATGCCTTCTACCCCAGCGTCACGCGTGGCCCGGACGAGGCCGACGATTACACCCGGCCGCTGCAGCTGCTGGCGCGTGCCATCGCGTTCACCGACCCTGTGACCGGCGCGCCGCGGCATTTCGAAAGCGTCCGCAGCCTGCTGCCGCTGCCGGGTTGAACGTGCACGTGTGCCTGCACCCAGCGGGGCCGGTACCCCGCGTGGCTCAAGCCGGGTCAGTGCCCGCATCGCCTTGCGTCACCCGGAGGTCGTGCCGGCGATGGAAGGTCCTTTTCAGCGCCTCCAGCACATCGTCGACGTAGGTGAAGACCACCGGCACCACCAGCAGGCTCAGGGCGGTGGAGGCCAGCAGGCCACCGATCACCACGATCGCCATCGGCTGGCGAAAGCTGGGTTCCGCGCCCAGGCCCAAGGCATTGGGCAGCATGCCGGCTCCCATCGCGATGGTGGTCATGACGATGGGCCGCGCGCGCTTGTGGCAGGCATCGACCAGCGCTTCCCGACGGCCGAAGCCATGCACGCGGCGCGCCATGATGGCGTACTCGACGAGCAGGATCGAATTCTTGGTGACGATGCCCATCAGCATCAGCACGCCGATCACCGCCGGCATCGAGAAGGCCTGGTGCGATAGCCACAGCGCCACCACCGCGCCACACAGCGCCAGCGGCAGCGCCGACAGGATGGTGGCCGGCTGCAGAAAATCGTGGAACAGCAGGACCAGCACGGCGTAGATGCAGAACACGCCCACCGCCATCGCCAGGCCGAAGCTCTGGAACAGCTCGCCGGTACGCTGCAGCTCGCCGGACTCGATCAGGCGCACGCCCGTGGGCAGGGTGCGCAACGATGGCAGTTGCATGGCCTCGCGCTGCACCTCGCCGACGCTGCGTCCCGCCAGCTCGATGGTGAGCGTCACGTTGCGCGACCGATCCAGACGGTCGATCTGCGAGGCGCCGCTGCCCAGGGAGATGTCCGCCACGGACGACAGGCTCACGGCACCCTGGCTGCCCTGCAGGCGTAACCGGCCGATGGCATCGATGTCGGTGCGAACGGCCGGGTCCATGCGCACGCGGATCGCGATCTGGCGCTCGGGCAGCGTGAGCTTCGGCAGCACGGTGGAGTAGTCGCCATAAGTCGCCATGCGCACGGTCTCGCCCAGGCCTTCGGAGGTCACGCCCAGCGCCGCTGCCCGGCTGTAGTCCGGGCGCACCTGGATCTCGGGCCGTTGCAGCGCCGCCGAAGAGGTCACGTTGCCGATGCCCTTGAGCGTGCGCAGTTCGGCTTCGGCACTGCTTGCGGCGCTGGAGAGCGTGTTGGCGTCATCGCCCGCCAGCGTGATCGTCAAGCTCTCGCCGCTGCCGCCCGAGCCGACCGAGACGCGCGTGGCAGGCAGGGCACGCAACGCCTCGCGCATCCGGTCTTCGATCGCCGGCTGCTTGAGGGCGCGCTCGCCGCGCGGCACGAGGTCGACGATGAGGGTGGCGCTGCTGACATCGGCCGCCGCGCTGGCGCCCATGCCGTTGCCGGTGCTGGCGGTACCGGCAGACACGAACACGCCGCTCACGCCCGCCACGCCCTGCACCAGCTCGGCGGCGCGTCGGCCCATGGCCGCCGTCTCGTCCAGCGTGGCACCGGGCGACAGCGTGAGCGTGACGCGTGTCTGCGCCTTGTCCTGCGCCGGAATGAAGCCGGTCGGCAGCAGCGGGATGAGCATCAGTGACGCCACCAGGAAGATCAGGGTGACAAGCACCGTTGTCTTGCGCCGCGACAAGGCGTTGCGCATCCAGCGCAGGTAGCGCGTCATGATCGGGCCGTCCGTCGTTGCGTCGTGCACCTGGGCCGGGCGAGGCTTCAGCAGGTAGGCCGCCATCATCGGCGTGATCAGGCGGGCCACCAGCAGCGAGGCCAGCACCGCCACGGAGGCGACGATGCCGAACTGGCGAAACACCAGACCCGGGATGCCGCCCATGAAGGCGGTCGGCAGGAACACCGCCACCAGCGCGAAGGTGGTCGCGATCACCGCCAGACCGATCTCGTCGGCCGCTTCCATCGCCGCCTGGAACGGCTTTTTCCCCATGTGCAGGTGGCGCTCGATGTTCTCGATCTCCACGATCGCATCGTCCACCAGCATGCCCACCACCAGGGACAGCGACAACAGCGTGATGGTATTGAGCGAATAGCCCAGCAGGTACATGGCGCCGAACGTGGGGACGATGGACAGCGGCAGCGCCGCGGCCGAAATGAGCGTGGCGCGCCCATCGCGCAGGAACCACCACACCACCACGACGGCGAGCAGCGCGCCTTCGATCAGCAGGTGCATCGAGCCTTCGTAGTTGTCCTCGATCGGAGTGATGGCGTTGCTCGCTTCGCTGATGCGCACGTCGGGGTGTTGCACCGAGAATCGCTTCACCGCCTCGCGCACGTCGCGCACCACCTGCACATCGGAGAAGCCCTTGGAGCGCGTGATCTGAAAGCCGATCACGGACTTGCCGTCGCGGTACGCGAGTGTGGTGCGGTCGACCGCGGAGTCGGTGACCCGTGCCACCTGGTCCAGCCGCACGTAGCGGCCATCGGCCAACGGCACGGTGATCGCCGCCAGCTGATCGGCGGTGCCTGCGGCGGGAATGGTCCGGGTGGCCTGGCGCTGCGCGCCGACGCGGCCCTCGCCACCGGAGTTTTCGGTCTGCACGGACTTGAGCCGCGTCGACACGTTGGCCGGCGTCACGCCGAGCCCCGCCATCAGCGCAGGATCGAGGTCGATGTGCACTTCACGGTCGATGCCGCCCACCCGCGCCACGGAGCCCACCCCTTGCACCGCGCGCATGGCCTTGCCGATCTCGTTGTCGACGAACCAGGACAGGTCCTTTTCATCGCGCTGCGACGACTCCACGGTGTACGTGAGGATGGCCGAGCCCGACGTGGTCAGCTTGGACACGTTGGGCGAGCTCATGCTGGCCGGGAGTTCGGCGCGGGCGCTGTCCACCGCGTTGCGCACCTCGCTCAGCGCTTGCTCGCCATCCTTGTCCAGGTGGAAACTCACGCTGATGTTGACCGCACCCTGGGTGATGGTCGTCGTGATGTGGTCCAGCAGGGTCAGCGAGGCCATCTTGTCCTCGAGCTTGCGCGCGACTTCGGTCTCCAGCTGCGCCGGCGCAGCCCCTTCCAGGCTGGCCGAGACATTGATCGTCGGCAGATCCATGTCCGGGAAGTCCTGGATCTGCAGGCGGTGAAAGCCGAACAGTCCCAGCACCATGAGAAGCACGAACACCAGCACGGCGGGAACCGGGTGGCGGATCGACAAGGAGGAGATGTTCATCGACGCGTTCCTGCTTGAGGTGCCGCCGCCCGGGTCGAGGAAACCACGGTGACCATCGCGCCATCGGACAGGAAGGCACCGCCTTTGGCGACCACCAGCGCACCGGCGTCCAGCCCGGTGACGATCTCCACACGCTCCCCTTGCCGGCGGCCTGTGACGACCGGCCGGCTGGCCACCTGCCCTTCGTTGCCGACCAGATGGACATAGGAGCGCCCGTCGCGTAGCGTCACCGCGGCATCGGGCAAGGTCACCGCGGGCTTGCGCTGCAACGCGATCGTGCCGTTGACGAAGATGCCGGCGCGCGCGGCGGCGCTCGTGTCGAGGCTGACGTAGACAATGCCGCGGCCGGTACTGGTGCTGAGCGTGGGCGAGACCAGGCGGACTCTGCCGGCCACGGCCTGTCCACCTGGCAATTGCACCTCGGCCAGCTGGCCGGTGGCCACCAGCGCCAGTTGGCGGGCGTCCAGTTCGGCACGCCACTCGATGCGGCCCTGGCGGATCAGGCGGTACAGCTCCGTTCCCACGCTGGCAACGTTGCCCACCACGCCAGACTTGGACGCGACGATGCCTGCATCCGACGCCACGATCCGCGTTTGCGACAGCTTCAACTGCGCGCTTTGCAGATCGGCCTGTGCCGATGCCAAGGCAGCACGCGCGGTGGCGTCGGCAGCCTGGTACTCGTCCAGCTTCTGCGGCGACAGCGCGCCCGCGACATCGACGGAACGCGCACGCTGCAGGTTGCTGGCCGCCTGTTGCAAGCTGGCCTCCGCCTGTGCCACCAGCGCGCGCTGCTTGGCAAGCTCGGCGCGCACCGTGTCGTCCGCCAGCCGCGCGAGCAACTGGCCGCGAACGACGCGGTCGCCTGCATTCACCAGCAGCTCCGCAATGCGAAGGCCGCCCGTCTCCGGGCTGACGACGATCTCTTCCCAGGCGGCAACGGCCCCGCTGGCGTGCAGCTCCTGCGGCCAGTCGCGCGACTCGGCTGCGGCGAGCTCCACGGTCAACGCGGAAGCCTGCGCCACGGTCGTGCCGGGAGCCGGCTGCGCCGCACCGCGGCGGCTCCACAGGACCGTCAGCAGCACTGCCGCAAGCAGCAGGCAAACGACGACGATGACAACAACGAGGGTGCGGCCTTTGAGGGTGGTCATGTCAGTTTTTTGGGGTGAGCGCGCGGCTGCGCGGCGGCGTGGCTTGCGTCTCTGGATCCCAGCCGCCGCCCAGCGCCTTGTACAGCGCGATCCATTGCACGACGCGGTCGCGTTGCAGGCCGATCCACTCGACCTGTGCGGACAGCGACTGGCGCCGCACGTCCTCCAGCGTCAGCAGGCTGATGGTGCCGGCGCGCTGCTCGGCTTGCGCCGCCACCAGGTAGCGGCGGTATTCCTGCGCGGCGCGCTCGGCCTGCACCGCGCGGTCGCCGGTTCGGCCCAGCTCGACCAGCGCCTTCTCGACTTCCGTCACCGCATTGCGGACGGTACCGCGCCATTGCGCATAGGCCACCTCGTAGCTGGCGCGGGCCGACTCCACCGCCGCGCGGCGGGCCCCGCCGTCGAACACCGGCAGCGACAGCGACGGGCCAAACGACCAACTGGTGAATGAGCTGGCCGATGTCGTCGAGAACCCGATGGAGCCACCAAGGGACAGACTGGGATAGAAGTCAGCCTGTGACACACCGATCTTGGCGCTGGAGGCGGCCAGCGTTCGCTCGACGGACACCACGTCGGGGCGCTGCCGCAGCACCTGTGCCGGAACGGCGGCGACTGCCAGCGTCGGGGCATCGGGCAAGGTGACGCTGCCGCCGGCCAGCAGTGGCCGCAGCTGGGATTCCGCCAGGCCCGTGAGATAGACCATGGCCTTCACCAACAAGGCACATTGCGCGCGTTGTTCGAGCAGCGCCGAGGTGGTGCTGGCCTGGGTCGCACGCGCCAGCGCCGCGTCGCTCGTGGGGCCGAGGCCCGCGCGCACCAGCGATTCCGTGGCCCGGGTTGTCTCATGGATGGAAGAAAGCTGTTGCGCGTAGGCGTCCACCAGCTGGCCGCAGGCCCGGTATTGCACGTACGTGGTGGCCACCTCGGCCGCCAGCGAGACGCGTGCGTCGTGCCAATCGCTCTGGCGGGCCTGCAGTTGCGCGTTGGCAGACTCGACGTTGCGACGCACCTTGCCGAACAGATCCAGCTCCCAGGAGGCGTCTGCGCTGACGGATCCGGTGGTCGCCAGCGCCAGACCCTGCTGGCGTGCGCGGGACACGGACGCGCCGGTGTTGACGCTGGGTGCCGCGCCCGCGCGTGCACTGGCCAGCGTGGCGCGGCCCACCTCGATGTTGCCCCATGCAGCGGCCAGTGTCGGACTGTCGCTCTCGGCTGCATGCTGCAGGCGCGTCAGGACCGGATCGTCGAACTGTTTCCACCAGTCGGCCAGCCTGGCGGTGCTGCCATCGTGCGGCAGCGTCGCCGACCATTGCTCGGGGGTTTGTGCTTCGGGCTCGCGATAGTCCGGGCCAACGGCTGCGCAGCCGGACAAGAGCGCTGCGGCAAGTGCACCCAGCGCGGGGACGAGGAGTCGGGAAGAAATGGACATGGGATCGAAGCGTTGCCTTGATCCTAAGAAGTGCAAACCCTTTGCGGCCGGCGCGAGCGTTAAGTTCGGTAAAACCCGGCCACGCTGGCATCGCGCCATGGCTGGCTTTGACGATACTCAGGCCCGTGACCACCGAAGTACTTCTTGCGGACGACGACCTCGAGCTGACGGCGATGCTTTCACAGTACCTGGTGCGCGAAGGCTTCAACGTGCACGGCGTGCATGACGGCCATGCTGCCGTGCGCGAGGCGGCGACAGGCCGCTACGACATCGTGGTCCTGGATGTGATGATGCCTCGCCTGTCGGGCATGGAGGCGCTGCGCCGCATCCGCTCCAGCACGCAGGTGCCGGTGCTGATGCTGACTGCGCGCGGCGACAACGTGGACCGCATCGTGGGCCTGGACATGGGCGCCGACGACTACGTGCCCAAGCCCTGCACACCGGGCGAACTGGTCGCTCGCATCCGTGCCATTCTGCGCAGGACGCGCCAGCGCCAGGTCGATGTCGATACGCAGACTGCGGCTCGGCTGCAGACGGGGCCGCTTGTCATGGTTCCTTCAAGCCGGCAGGCCACCTGGCATGGAGAACCGATCGAGCTGACCGGCACCGAATTCAATCTGCTGGAAGTGCTGGCCAGGCACGCGGGTGAGCTCGTGGGCAAGGACGACATCTCGCTGCAGGCATTCGGGCAGCCGCTGGCCCGTTTCGACCGGCGCATCGATGTGCACATCAGCAGCATCCGCCAGAAACTCGGGTCTCGCTCAGACGGACAGCCCTGGATACTGAGCGTGCGCGGCAAGGGCTACCAGTTGCTGGAGGGTTGAGGATGCGGAGAGACCGGCACAGGGCAACGTTGTTCTGGAAGTTGCTGCTGGCGTTGTGCGTGAGCATGCTGCTGTCCATCGTCGCGGCACTGGCGTATTTTCGCTATTCCATCGGCGTGCTCGACCATCCGCCTCCCGGCTTGCAGACGATCGGCCCGCTGCCTCTGGTTCCCCTGGTCACCGGGATGGTCGCCATGGTGCTGGTCGGTGGTGCGGTGGCCTGGTACCTGGCCGTTCCGCTGCGGCTCCTCAGTCAGGGCTTGCGCACCGTCGCCCAGGGACGATTCGACGCGCGCGTCGGCCCTTTGCTCAAGGGGCGTCGGGACGAGATCGCCGACCTTGCGGCCGACTTCGACAGCATGGCCGAGCAACTGCAGCGCCTGTCCCAATCACGCCAGACATTGATGCACGACATCTCGCACGAGCTACGGTCGCCACTGGCGCGCATGCAGGTCGCGATCGGGCTGATGCGGCAAGACCCGGCGCAGACCGAGGCCATGGTCGACCGCATCGAGAAGGAGAGCGACCGGCTGGACGTGCTGGTCGAGGAACTGCTCACCTTCCATCGGCTCGAGGCAGCCCCGGAGAGCTGGAGGGCCGACCACATCGACGTCCTCGATCTGCTCCACGGGATCACCGAAGACGCCGACTTCGAGGCGCGCACGCGCGGGCGGCAGGTCAGCATCGAGGCGTCGGTCGCCTTCGTGGCCTATGGCCGCGGCGAGCTGCTCTACCGGGCCTATGAAAACGTCATCCGCAATGCCGTGAAGTACACCGCCGAGGGCACGGTGGTCGAAGTCGCGGCGCGGGTGGACGAAGCCGACGACCGGCTGATCGTCACGGTCGCCGATCGGGGTCCGGGCGTGCCCGACGCAGACCACGGCATCATGTTCGAGCCGTTCACCCGGCTGGACGCATCCCAGGCCGTCAGAGGCGCGGGCCTTGGCCTGGCCATCGCCCGGCGGGCACTGCGCCTGCACGACGGGACGATCACAGCCTCGCAACGCATGGGGGGCGGCCTGGTGATGACGATCGGCCTGCCGCGCCGAACCAAGGCCTCCTGACGATCCTGTGACCGGCAAGGCCCGCCGATTCGAGAGCGCAGGAAGCCTCCAGCCCCTGCAGCGGTGCCGCCCCGGAATCGGGATTTCAGTAGTAGCTGATGGACCGGGCGTCGATCTCGTAGCGCCAGCTGCTGGCCTTCTCGCGCTGCACCGTCTCGGCGACGAAACGCACGATCTCGTCGCGCCGCGCGACGGGCGTGCCGGTCCAGGCCTCCCAGACCGCAAGGCTGGGCAGGTCGATCGTGAATTTGCAGTCGCCCCCGGCCATCTCGTGCGGGAAGGCGATGCGCAGATCGCCTTCGACATAGGTGATGGTGCCGCCGCGGAACGTGCCGTCGTAGGTCAGGTGCCGCGAGAAACGGCCGACCAGCATGGCCGTGGCGCGCGCCCGGATCTGCAGATCCTGGTCGGGCAGCAGCTGGCCGGCGCCGTCGCGGTAGACGATGGGCTGCGTCGCCCGCGGCGCAGTCTGTACGGCCGCGCGCACCGGCGCCACGGTGTGGCCAGCGGGCCACTTGCGCAGCGAGACCACGTGGCGCCAGCCGTCGTCGTGGTCGACCTCGATGCGGTACGGCCCGGGCGACCAGCCCAGCGT
Source organism: Pseudorhodoferax sp. (assembly GCA_965279475.1). Classification (GTDB taxonomy): domain Bacteria; phylum Pseudomonadota; class Gammaproteobacteria; order Burkholderiales; family Burkholderiaceae_C; genus Pseudorhodoferax. The sequence goes on along the minus strand of CBDIIA010000003.1, from coordinate 1,648,992 downwards.
GTCCCACAGCATCTGCACGCTGCCGTTGAGCCGCTCGCGCACCTCGGCCTGCTCGACCAGCGTGCTGTTGCCGAGCAGGATGCGCAGCGCGCCGTAGCCGTGGTAGCCCGACTGCGGCAGCCACAGCATCAGCTGCTGGCATCCGGGATACCGCACGAAGCGCGCGTGCAGCAGGCCGATCTGCTTGGGTGCGCCGATGTTGGCCGCGGCGCCGATCTCGATCTCGCCTTCGTGGGCGGGGCCGGTCTCGGACGACCGCGGTGGCGCCGTCGGGCCGGCGCCGGAATGGGGTTGGGAGGAAAGCTGTGGCATGGGTCGCACCGTAGGTTGGCCGTGCGGCAGCAAACGGGCAGCACGGCGAGGGCCGCAGTATCTGCGCGGCGACGCCCGAATGGACGCCGCCGCAACAGATGCAACAAGAACACAGCGGCGCTGCAACACGCGTGCAGCGCCACTTGCCGACACTGCGAACATGCGAAAAACCATGCTGTTCCTGTTGGGTCTGCTGCTCGGCCTGGCCGGGTGCGACCGGCCGTCGGGTTATGTGCGCAAGAGTGGCCAATGGCGCTACGGCGATGTGGCCGTGGTGCCCGAAGACACGGCCAGCTTCAAGCCGCTCAACGAGAGTTTTGCCCGTGATGCGCGGCGCGGCTACTACCGCGATCAGGCCATCGCCGACAGCGACGGGCCCAGCTTTGAAGCCCTGGGCGAACACGAAGCCCGGGACCGCCGGGCCGTCTACTACGCCGACACGTACCGCAAGGGCCAGGAGTACTGGTCGATCCGGCATCTGCGTGTGTCCATCGTGCGCGACGCCGATCCCGCGAGCTACCGGCTGCTGGCGCATGGCTATGCCCGCGACCGCCAGCGGGCGTTCTTCGAAGGCACCGCGTTCACGGTGCGCGACGTCGACAGCTTCACGCCGCTGAACACGCTCTTTGCGAAGGACAAGCTGCGCGGCTACTACCGGCGCGTGGAGATCGCCGGCAGCGACGGCGCCACCTTCAGCCTGGTCGACGACCGCGAAGACCACTACGCGCGCGACGCCAGGCAGGTCTACCACACACACGTCGACCCCGACGATCCGCAGTTCGGCGCGCGGCCCGTCGTGCGTGTGCTGCGCGGGGCCGACCCCGCGAGTTTCCAGGCCCTGGAGCGCGGCTACGCACGCGATGCCGCACAGGTCTGGTACGAGGGCACGCCCCTGACGCGCGATGTGGCCGGTTTCGAGTTGCTGCCGCGCAGCTATGCACGGACGTCCAAGCAGGTCTTCTACCAGGGCAAGCCGGTGGCCGGCGCCGACGCCGCGAGCTTCAGCGAACTGGAAGACCCATCGGAAGAAGCCGACGCACGCGACCGCAACCGGCGTTATCTGCAGGGCGCACGCGTGGCGGCCGGTGCGGGTGGCGGCACGGGGGGCGGCGGGAGCAGCGGCGACAAGGTGTCGACAGCCACGCCGGGATCCGCGGCGCGCTGATCCGGTGTGACCGGAACGCCGTCAGACCCGCTCCGCTACCCAAGCCCGCACCGACTGCAGCGCCGCCCCGATGCCGGCCGGATCGGTGCCGCCGGCCATCGCCAGGTCGGGCTTGCCGCCGCCCTTGCCGCCGACCTGCTGCGCGACGAAGTTGACCAGCTCGCCGGCCTTGACCTTGGCCGTGGTGTCGGCGGTGACGCCGGCGGCGATCTGTACCTTGGCGCCGTCGACGACGGCCAGCACGATGACGGCCGTTTTCAGCTTGTCCTTCAGCTTGTCCATCGTGTCGCGCAGCGTCTTCACATCGGCGCCGGGCAGCAGCGCGGCCAGCAGCTTGACGCCGTTCACGTCGATGGCCTGGGTCACCAGTTCGTCGCCCTGGCTCGAGGCGAGCTTGCCCTTCAGCGCCGTGACCTCGCGGTCCAGCGTGCGCACCTGTTCCAGCGTCTGCGTGATGCGCGCCTGCAGTTCGGCCACCGGCGCTTTCAGGCTGGCTGCAGCCTGGTGCACCGTGGATTCGAGACGCTGCAGGTAAGCCAGCGCGTTCTCGCCGGTGATCGCCTCGATGCGGCGGATGCCGGCCGCAACGCCGGTTTCGGACACGACCTTGAACAGGCCGATGTCGCCGGTGCGGCCGACGTGCGTACCACCGCACAGCTCGCGGCTGGTGCCGATGTCGAGCACGCGCACGGTGTCGCCGTACTTCTCGCCGAACAGCATCACCGCGCCGGTCTGCTGGGCCGCCTCGATGTCCATCACCCGTGCCAGCGTCTCGGCGTTGGCCAGGATCTCGGCGTTGACACGTTTCTCGATCTCGAGGATCTCGGCGTCGCTCACCGGCTGGTTGTGCGTGAAGTCGAAGCGTGTCTTGTCGGCGTCGACCAGCGAGCCCTTCTGCTGCACGTGGCCGCCCAGCACCTCGCGCAAGGCCTTGTGCATCAGGTGGGTCACGCTGTGGTTGCGCATCGTGGCGGCGCGACGCGCGGTGTCGACCTGGGCCGTGACCGCATCGCCGACCGCAAGCGTGCCCTGCGTCAGCGTGCCGTGGTGGCCGAACACGTCGGACTTGATCTTCTGCGTGTCCTCGACGCCGAACTGCACGCCTTCGGCCGTCAGCAGACCGGCATCGCCGACCTGGCCGCCGCTCTCGGCGTAGAACGGCGTGGTGTCGAGCACCACGATGCCGGGCTGGCCTTCGGCCAGGCTCTTGACCGCCGTGCCTTCGTGGTACAGCGCGACCACGCGGGCCGGCTCGGCCAGGTGCTCGTAGCCGGTGAACGGGTGGCCCGCGCCGTCGTATTCGACCGCGCGCTCCATCTTGAACTTGCCAGCGGCGCGGCCCGCGGCCTTCTGCCGCTCCATCGCGGCGTTGAAGCCGGCTTCGTCGACTTCGACATCGCGCTCGCGGCACACGTCCTGCGTCAGGTCGAGCGGGAAGCCGAAGGTGTCGTGCAGCTTGAACGCCACGTCGCCGGGCAGCGTCTTCTGGCCACCGGCCAGTGCCGTGTCCAGGATCTCCATGCCATTCGCCAACGTCTCGAAGAAGCGCTCTTCCTCCTGCTTCAGCACCGCGGTGATGCGCTCTGCATCGGCCTTGAGCTTCGGATAGGCCTCGCCCATCAGGGCCACGAGATCGGGCACGAGCTTGTGGAAGAACGGTGTCTTCTTGCCGAGCTTGTAGCCGTGGCGGATGGCGCGGCGCACGATGCGGCGCTGCACGTAGCCGCGGCCTTCGTTGCTCGGCAGCACGCCGTCGGCCACCAGGAAGGCGGTGGCGCGGATGTGGTCGGCGATCACGCGCAGGCTCTTGTGGCCCAGGTCGGCCTCGCCGGTCTCGCGTGCGGCGGCCTTGATCAACGCCTCGAAGATGTCGATCTCGTAGTTGCTGTGCACGTGCTGCAGGATCGCGGCCAGGCGCTCCAGGCCCATGCCGGTGTCGACGCAAGGCGCTGGCAGGTTCTTCACGCTGCCGTCGGGCTGCATGTCGAACTGCATGAACACGTGGTTCCAGATCTCGATGTAGCGGTCGCCATCGGCGTCGGGGCTGCCAGGCGGGCCGCCTGCCACTTCGGGGCCGTGGTCGTAGAAGATCTCGGAGCAGGGGCCGCAGGGGCCGGTGTCGGCCATCATCCAGAAGTTGTCGGACGCGTACTTGGCACCCTTGTTGTCGCCGATGCGCACCACGCGCTCGGGCGGCAGGCCGATCTCCTTGGTCCAGATGTCGTAGGCCTCGTCGTCGTCGATGTAGACCGTGGCCCAGAGCTTGGTCGCAGGCAGCTTGTAGACCTGGGTGAGAAGCTCCCAGCCCCACTTCAGCGAATCGCGCTTGAAGTAGTCGCCGAAGCTCCAGTTGCCCAGCATCTCGAAGAAGGTATGGTGCCGCGCGGTGTAGCCCACGTTCTCCAGGTCGTTGTGCTTGCCGCCGGCGCGCAGGCAAGCCTGCACCGAGGTGGCCCGCACGTAGGAACGCTTGTCCGAGCCCAGAAACACGTCCTTGAACTGCACCATGCCCGAGTTGGTAAACATCAGCGTGGGGTCGTTGCCCGGCACCAGCGGGCTCGACGCCACGACGGTGTGGCCCTTGGACGCAAAGAAGTCGAGGAAGGTCTTGCGGATCGCGGCAACGGAAATGTTCGGAGTGGTCATGCTTGGCAATGAGGTCGTCGAGGGGCGCCCGGCGGGCCGTGCAGGCGCCGCGATCAGGGTGCAAGTGGCAGCAAATGCTTGATTCACTTGAACATTCGATTATAAGTTGGGAGGGGGTGGGGATCGGCCGTCGCCGAGGGCTCGGTGCGCCGAGCGTTCCGCACCTGACAACGCTTGCCCGTACGCGCATTGGGCAAAAAATCTCATTTTGAGATAACATCGGAAGCGTGCGCGTCATTTCCAACAAGACCCTCGTCGCCTTCGCCGCCGGGCACCGGGATGCCGAGTTGCCCTTGCAGGCCTGGCGCCGGATCATGGAAGACGGAAGTTTCACGGGTTTCGCCGACGTGAAGCGTGCCTTCAACGCCACCGACAAGGTCGGCGACTACTGTGTGTTCGACATCGGCGGCAACAAATATCGCCTGATCGTGGCGATCCACTTCAATCGGCAGATGGTGTTCGTTCGGCATGTGCTGACCCACAAGGAGTACGACAGATGGAAGCCGTGATCGACAGCCGCGCGGCGGCGGGCCTCGTGAAGCACTTCAATGCAATCCAGAAGTACGTTCCGCTGCGGCCCATCCGTACCGAGGCCGACTACGACGCCGCTGTCGTGTCGTTGAACGCGTTGCTCGACGCCGGAGCAGGCGACGAGTCGCACGCTCTTGCGAACCTTGCCGCAACCGTCGGCGAACTTATCGGCGACTACGACGATGCGCATTACCCGGCGCAGCAGGTGTCCGCCCTCGACATGCTGCGCCATCTGATGGAGGCGCACGGAATCCGGCAAGGCGAACTCCCCGAGGTCGGCTCCCAGGGCGTGGTGTCGGAAGTGCTCCGGGGCAAACGCGAGCTCAACCTGCGGCAGGTACGTGCGCTGGCCAAGCGCTTCTCGGTGCCGGCCTCGGTGTTCGTGGACCCGGCTTCGTGAGCAAGGGCATCGCGAGCAGCTTCGGACGGCCCGGCAGGCACGTCAGATAATGCGCGGCTGGCGCTGCCGCACCATCGCCCGGGTGCGGCAGCCCGACCATTTCAAAACCAAACCGGAACGCCGCCATGGACATGAAGACCTCCCCCCTCGCCCTGCTCAACGACCCCACGCTGCTCAAGACCGACGCGCTGATCAACGGCCAGTGGGTCAAGGGTGCGGCGCGTTTCGACGTGCACGATCCGTCGACCGGCATCAAGCTGGCCGACGTGGCCAATCTCGGTCCGGCCGATGCCGAAGCGGCGGTGGCCGCGGCCAATGCGGCCTGGCCGGCATGGCGCAGCAAGACGGCCAAGGAGCGCAGCATCATCCTGCGCAAGTGGTACGACCTGCTGATGGCCAACCAGGAGGATCTGGGCCGCATCATGACCGCCGAGCAGGGCAAGCCGTTTGCCGAAGCCAAGGGTGAAGTGGCCTACGGCGCGAGCTTCGTCGAGTGGTTCGCCGAGGAAGCCAAACGCGTCAACGGCGAGACGCTGCCGCAGTTCGACAACAACCGCCGCTTGATGGTGATCCGCCAGCCGATCGGCGTGTGCGCGGCGATCACGCCGTGGAACTTCCCGCTGGCGATGATCACGCGCAAGGTCGCGCCCGCGCTGGCCGCCGGTTGCCCAGTCGTCATCAAGCCAGCCGAACTCACGCCGCTCACCGCGCTGGCCGCGGCCGAACTGGCGGTGCGTGCCGGCATCCCGGCCGGCGTGCTGAACCTGCTGACGGCCGACGGCGCCAACAGCATCGCGGTCGGCAAGGTGTTCTGCGCCAGCGACGTGGTGCGCCACATCAGCTTCACCGGCTCGACCGAGGTGGGCCGCATCCTGATGGCGCAAAGCGCGCCGACGGTGAAGAAGCTGGCGCTCGAGCTGGGCGGCAACGCGCCCTTCATCGTGTTCGACGATGCCGACATCGACTCGGCCGTCGAAGGCGCGATGGCCAGCAAGTACCGCAATGCCGGCCAGACCTGCGTCTGCGCCAACCGCATCTATGTGCAGGACGGCGTGTACGACAGCTTCGTCGAGAAGTTTGCGGCCAAGGTCAAGGCACTGAAGGTCGGCAACGGCTTCGAGGACGGCGTGGTGCAGGGCCCGCTGATCGAGGACGCAGCGGTCGAGAAGGTGCAGCGCCACCTCGACGATGCGGTGGCCAAGGGCGGCAAGGTGGTCGCGGGCGGCCACAAGCTGCAAGGCCAGTTCTTCGAGCCGACCGTCGTGGCCGGCGCCACCGCCGACATGCTGTGCGCGAAGGAAGAGACCTTCGGCCCGTTCGCGCCGGTGTTCCGCTTCAAGACCGAACAGGAAGCGGTGGACGCCGCCAACAACACCGAGTTCGGCCTGGCCAGCTACTTCTACAGCCGCGACATCGGCCGCATCTACCGCGTCAGCGAAGCGCTGGACTACGGCATGGTCGGCATCAACGCCGGCGTGATCGCGACCGAGCACGTGCCCTTCGGCGGCGTCAAGCAGTCGGGCCTGGGTCGCGAGGGGTCGCACCACGGCATCGACGAATACGTCGAGATGAAGTACCTCTGCATCGGCGACATCCAGAAATAGCCGTCCATCATCAATCGCGTGCCCGCGCTTGGGGCACGCGCACCGTCTGCTCGAAACGAAGCGGCACTCGCAACTCTCGAAGTAACGGCCTGGCCCGAGAACATCGGGCCGTTCCAGGTGCATGGAACACCGGGCAAGCTAGAATCGGCGGCGTTCGCGGGTGTAGTTCAATGGTAGAACGGCAGCTTCCCAAGCTTCATACGAGGGTTCGATTCCCTTCACCCGCTCCAACGATTTCTGGTGCTCCCTGAGCACCAACCCATCCGGCCAGGGCGACGCAAGCATCCGTTGACGACGGTCAAGTTCGATCTTTGCAGGGTTCGTACGATCAGTGCAAACCACAGCAAGGAAAGAGCATGAAACTCCTGTACGCCAGCGACTTCCAGATCAGGCTGGAAAACTTCGACCTCACGCGCAGCGAGAACATCCTGCGCATCATCTGCGGCGCCTTCATGTTCCCGCACGCGTTGAGCAAGTTCGCCGCGGTCGGCACGCTCTCCGCCGGAACGGTGGGTTTCTTTGCCAAGGCCGGGTTCCAGCCGCCCGAGTTGTGGGTCTGGCTGGCCGCGTTCATGGAAGTTGCGACCGGCATCGGACTGGTGCTCGGCATCTGCACGCGTTATGCCGCGCTGGGCGCCGCCGGCGCGCTGGCCGTGGCGGTCTATGCACTGCACATGGTCAAGGGATTTGGCTGGACGTGGAACACGGGCGGCTACGAGTACCCGGTGTTCTGGGGCATCACCTGCCTCGCGGTCGCGGTCTGGGAATTCCGCCGGGTCTACGGGGACAACGCCCTGCAGCGCTCACGCATCTCGATCGGTGGGCCGTCCCTCAAGCCAGCGGCACGCTGACCGCCGCACAGGCTTGGGGGACGTCCGCCTGCGGTTTACCAGGCCAGCGTGACCTGGAGCACGTCGGTGTAGGTGCCGGCGGCCAGGGCGTTCAGGCTGGTCTTGTTGATGCGGCCGTACACCGGCAGCGCGATGGCCGCGCCCGTACCGGGCAGGCTCACGGCCAGGGTGCTGCCCGAGGTGGGGTAAGGCGTGGTCATGCCTGCGTCGCTGTAGACGTCGTACGGCAGGTAGCTGGAGGCGCCGAACTTCATCGCCCGTGCGCCGGTGCCGACTGTTGCGCCCTGGCCGGCGTTGTTGCCGGCGCTGACGCTGACGGTCAGCGAGGTGACGTCGGGCGAGCAGACGATCTGCGTGGCACCGGCACCGCCGGCACCGCCGCTGGCGGTCGTGGTGACCACGCCGGTGAAGGTGCTGGGGCGGGTGCCGAAGTCGAGCGTCCCGAAGTTCACGCCGGTGGAGCCGGCGCCGGGCGCGCCGGACACGATGCAACCCGACTGCAGGACCATCTGGGCATTCAGCTGGCCGGCCATGTTGCCGGCGGCAGAGACGGTGGTGGCCGAGAGCCCGAGCGTCAGGCCGGCGGTCAGGGCCAGCAGGAGGTTGTGCGTCTTGGTCATGGTGATCCTTCGGTGGTTGGGGGTTGGCCGTGTGGCGAACCGATGGACCGAATTCTCTGGCGATGACCTCGAAAGATGGTGGCACGACTGTGTACGCTGGCGTCACAGTCAGGTCACATTTGGGCGGTGTCCGTGGGGACGGATGCGCGCAGGCGTCAGCCTGGCGACCGGCGCCCTCGCCTTGACGCCGGATTTCGTGAAAAATGCACATTCGCGCAGCAGGACAGTGCAACGCTGCGGTCGCGTCCTACGTGAGAACCCTCACTGCAACACGATCATGCGCCGTGCCGGCAGATTCGAACAGGAACCCAAGCCATGATGGAAATTCGCCTAGCGCGCAGCGATACGGTCAAGGACGCCGATGGCGATCCGCTCAAATGTGGCGTCTGGATGATGGACACGTTCAAGCAGCGGATCCATCTGGAGACGCTCGCCACCCTCGGCAACGAGCGGTTCGGCAGCGGTACGCACTGGGTCGAGGAGCGTAGCCGCGACCCCGACTCGACCGCCCGGTTCCAGCATTCCAACCTGAGCGGGCTGTCCGACTTCGGCGTCGTCTGAGCGCGGCGCATCCGGCACATCCGGAGCACCCCAGGTGCGCCACAGCATGTGGCCGAGCCCGGCGCGCGCAATCGCCGCTGCTGCCACCTCGTGCGAGCGGCATACCCCATAGGCGCCGATCGACAGCCTGATCTGGAACCCCAAAGCCTCCATCGCGTCGCCGACCTGCGCGGCATCGAAGTCGGGATCTGCCAGCGCTTCCCGCGCGCGTGCCATCGCGCGCTGGAGTTCGGTGAGGGTGTCGTGCATGCCGGCGATTCTGGTGGAAATTGCGCAGGCGGAACGGCCCGAATGGCCGACCTTTGCAAGCTTTTTCCGGCGCCACCGATGCCGGTGGACCACGTGTTTGCATCACCGCGGCGAACCGCCATTCACCGTCGGCCTCTGCCTACAAATGGACGGGAAGCCCGGCCATTGGCAAGCGGCCGCAGGCGGTCGACAGTACGGGTCACATGCTGCATCCCCAAACGCATCCGCGCCCCCTGCTTTCCGACCAGGACATCTATCTGTTTCGCGAGGGAACACACGCGCAGTTGGGAGCCCGCATGGGTGCCCGCCTGCTGGCCCCGGGTGGGGCCGGCTTCACCGTCTGGGCCCCGAACGCTGAGCAAGTCAGCGTCATTGGCGACTGGAACGGCTGGGACCCTGCGGCCGACCCGCTGCAGCGGCGCGACGACGGCAGCGGCCTGTGGGAAGGTTTTGCCGCCGAGGCAGCGCACGGTGCGGTCTACAAGTACCGCATCGTCGGCCATGGCGGCTACACCGTCGACAAGGCCGACCCCTATGCACTGAGCAGCGAGCTGCCGCCGGCCACCGGCTCACGGCTCTGGTCGCTCGACTACGACTGGGCTGACGCCGACTGGATGACCGCCCTCGCACAGCGGGACGCCGCTGCGTCGCCGATGTCCATCTATGAACTGCATGCGGGCTCCTGGCGCCGCGACGACGGCAGTTACCTCGGCTACCGCGCGCTGGCCCATGCGCTGGCCGACCACGTGGAGGCGCTGGGCTTCACGCATGTGGAACTGATGCCCGTGACCGAACACCCGTTCTACGGCTCCTGGGGTTACCAGACCACCGGCTATTTCGCGCCCACGGCCCGCTATGGCACGCCGCAGGACTTCATGTACTTCGTCGACCACCTGCACCAGCGTGGCATCGGCGTGATCCTGGACTGGGTACCCGCGCACTTCCCCACCGACGAACACGGGCTGCAGTACTTCGACGGCACGCATCTGTACGAGCACGCGGACCGGCGGCAGGGTTTTCACCCGGAGTGGAACTCCAGCATCTTCAACTACGGCCGCAACGAGGTGCGCAGCTTCCTGCTGTCGTCCGCCCTGTTCTGGCTGCGCCACTACCACGTGGACGGGCTGCGGGTCGACGGCGTGGCCTCCATGCTCTACCTCGACTACGCGCGCCAGCCCGGCGAATGGATCCCCAATGCCGATGGCGGCCGCGAGAACCTCGAGGCCGTGCACCTGCTGCGCGTGCTGAACGAGGCCGTGGCGCGCGAACACCCGGGCACGGTGACGATCGCCGAAGAGTCGACCGCCTGGCCGGGCGTGTCGCACCCCGTCAGCCATGGCGGCCTGGGCTTCGGCATGAAATGGAACATGGGCTGGATGCACGACACGCTCGACTACTTCGCGCAGGATCCGGTGCACCGCAAGTACCACCAGGGGCAGCTGACGTTCTCGATGGTCTATGCCTTCAACGAACGCTTCGTGCTGCCGCTCTCGCACGACGAGGTGGTCTACGGCAAGGGCTCGTTGCTCGGCAAGATGCCAGGAGACGACTGGCAGCAGTTCGCCAACCTGCGCGCGCTGTACGGCTACATGTGGGCCCACCCCGGCAAGAAGCTGCTGTTCATGGGTGGCGAATTCGCCCAACGCCGCGAATGGGCGCACGAAGGGCAACTCGACTGGCCATTGACCGACGCCCCCGCCCATGCGGGGGTGCAGCGCCTGGTGCGCCAGCTGAACGGGCTGTACCGCGAAGAGCCGGCCTTGCACGCGCTCGATTTCTCGGGCACCGGCTTCGAATGGGTCGCGCACGACGATGCCGACGCGAGCATCATCGCGTTCCTGCGCAAACCTTCTCAGGGCGGCAGCACGGTGCTGGTGGTCTGCAATCTGACGCCGTTGCCGCGCCATGCTTATGTGCTGGGCGTGCCGCACGCCGGCTTCTGGCGCGAAATGCTGAACACCGATGCAGCCGACTACGGCGGCTCGGGCATGGGCAACCTCGGCGGCGTCGAGACTTCAGGGCAATCGGCGCACGGTCGCCCGCACGCGGTCAGCCTGACGCTGCCTCCGCTGTCCACCCTGATGCTGCGCCACCAGCAGGACGACCACCATGCCGGCTGATCTGCGCAGCGCAACATCCACCCCCAAGGTGTCGACCCCTGCGCGTGCGCAACCTGCAACGCCGATGCCGGCCGACGGCCGCATCCGCGCCGTGGTCGACACCGTGCTGCCCGCCGTCGATGGCGGCCGGTTCGCCCTCAAGAGCATCGAAGGCCAGGCCATCGAGGTCACGGCCCACGCCTTCACCGATGGGCACGACCTGGTGCGGGTGCGCCTGTGCTGGCGCGCCGAAGGCGCCGCCACGGCCAGCGAAGTCGAGATGCTGCCGCAGGGCAACGATGTCTGGGCCGGCAGCTTCGCCCCCGCCACGCAAGGCCGCTACCGCTACACCGTGGCCGCCTGGGTCGACCATTTCCGCTCCTGGCGCATGGAACTGCAGCGCCGCGTCGATGCCATCGACATCCTGCTGGCCGCGCAGGCTGGCGCCACGCTGGCCGAAGAAGCCGCGGCCCGCGCCAAGGGAGCCGACCGCAAGGCATTGCTGGGCTGGGCAAAGCAGTTGCGCACCCGCGCCACCGCCGCCGGCAAGACCAGCATCGACGCGATGGACAGCGTCGAGGCCGAGGTCGCGGCCATCAAGGCGCTGGCGCTCGATGCACCGATGGCCGAGATCGCCGACCGCTACCCCGATCGCAGCCGCGACGCACGTTATGCCGCCAGCGCCAGCACCGACGCGGCGGGCGAGTTGCCGCTGGTCGTCGACCGTTCGCGCGCCGCTTTCAGCACCTGGTACGAGATGTTCCCGCGCTCGGCGGCACTCGAAGAAGGCCGGCACGGCACGTTCAAGGACGTGATGGCGCGCCTGCCCTACGTGGCGGAGATGGGCTTCGACGTGCTGTATTTCCCACCGATCCACCCGATCGGCCGGAGCAAACGCAAGGGCCGCAACAACACGCTGGCCGCCGGGCCGGACGACGTCGGCAGCCCCTGGGCGATCGGTGCCGCCGAAGGTGGCCACAAGGACGTGCTGCCGGCGCTGGGCACGCTGGACGACTTCCGCGCGCTGGTGGCCGAGGCCAACCGCATGGGGATCGAGATCGCGCTCGACATCGCGTTCCAGTGCGCGCCCGACCACCCGTACGTGCGCGCGCATCCGCAGTGGTTCCGGTTCCGGGCCAACGGCAGCGTGCAGTACGCCGAGAACCCGCCCAAGAAGTACCAGGACATCTACCCCTTCAACTTCGAGACCGAGGACTGGCGCGCGCTGTGGCTCGAGTTGAAGAGCGTGTTCGACCACTGGATCGGCTACGGCGTGAAGATCTTCCGCGTCGACAACCCGCACACCAAGGCGTTCCCGTTCTGGGAATGGGTCATCGACGCGGTCAAGCGCGAGCACCCCGACGTGCTGTTCCTCGCCGAAGCCTTCACGCGCCCCAAGGTCATGCACCGGCTGGCCAAACTCGGCTATTCGCAGTCGTACACCTACTTCACCTGGCGCAACACACGCCACGAGCTGATGGAGTACTTCACCGAGCTGTCGCAGGGCCTGGGCCACGACTACTTCCGGCCCAACGTCTGGCCCAACACGCCCGACATCCTGAACGAGCACCTGCACGACGCACCGCGCGCGGTGTTCGTCACACGCCTGCTGCTGGCCGCCACCTTGTCGGGCAACTACGGCATCTACGGTCCGGCCTACGAGCTGCTGGAGGGCACACCGCGCGCACCGGGCAGCGAGGACTACCTCGACTCCGAGAAGTACCAGCTGCGCCACTGGGACCTGGACCGGGCCGACAGCCTGCGCGGCTTCATCGCCCAGGTGAACCACATCCGCCGCGACAATGCGGCGCTGCACGGCAACACGCAGCTGCGCTTCTTCGACACCAGCAACCCCTACCTCGTCGCCTATGCCAAACGCGCTCCCGATGGCAGCCATGCGGTGCTCACCGTGGTGAACATCGACGCGACCTTCCGGCAGACCGGCTGGGTCCAGGTGGACGCCGCCTGGCTTGGCGTGGGCGGCGTCGAATCGTTCGAGGTCGCCGACCAGCTGAGCGGAGAACGTTTCCAATGGCATGACGGCGGCAACTTCGTGATCCTCGATCCGGCAGCCATGCCCGCCCATGTGCTGCGCATCGCGCCGAACGAGACCCCATGAAGAATCCGACCCCCATCACGCCCCCAGCCACACCCCAGCTCGAAGCCGCCGAGGGCGGGGCCACGGTACCGACCGCCGACGCCGCGCGGTGGTACCAGGACGCGGTGATCTACCAGCTCAACGTCAAGGCCTTCGTCGACTCCAACGCCGATGGCGTGGGCGACTTCAAGGGCGTGACGTCGAAGCTCGACTACGTGAAGGAGCTGGGCGTCAACACCATCTGGCTGATGCCGTTCTATCCGTCGCCGCTGAAGGACGACGGCTACGACATCTCCGACTACCACGGCGTGCATCCGCAGTACGGCACGCTCGACGACTTCAAGGAGATGCTGGCCGAGGCGCACAAGCGCGACCTGAGGGTGATCACCGAGCTGGTGATCAACCACACCTCGGACCAGCACCCCTGGTTCCAGGCCGCCCGCCGGGCGCCCCCGGGTTCGCCCGAACGCGACTTCTACGTGTGGAGCGACACGGACACGAAGTACAAGGGCACGCGCATCATCTTCACCGACACCGAGGTCTCGAACTGGACCTACGACCCGGTGGCCAAAGCCTATTTCTGGCACCGCTTCTTCAGCCACCAGCCGGACCTGAACTTCGACAACCCGGCAGTGCTGGAGGCGATCTTCAAGACCATGCGCTTCTGGCTCGACATGGGGGTCGACGGCTTCCGGCTGGATGCGATTCCCTACCTGATCGAGCGCGAAGGCACGAGCAACGAGAACCTGTTCGAGACCCATGCCGTCATCAAGAAGATCCGCGCGGCGATCGACGAGAACTACCCCAACCGCTTCCTGCTGGCCGAGGCCAACATGTGGCCCGAGGACGTGCGCGAATACTTCGGCAACGAAGACGAATGCCACGCGGCCTACCACTTTCCGCTGATGCCGCGCATGTACATGGCGATCGCGCAGGAAGACCGGTTTCCACTTACCGAAATCATGCAGCAGACGCCGGACATTCCGGCCAGCTGCCAGTGGGTGATCTTCCTGCGCAACCACGACGAGCTGACGCTCGAGATGGTGACGAGCAAGGAACGCGACTACATGTACAGCACCTACGCGGCCGACCCGCGGGCGCGCATCAACCTGGGCATCCGCCGCCGGCTCGCGCCGCTGATGGACAACGACACCGACCGCATCAAGCTGATGAACAGCCTCTTGCTGTCGATGCGGGGCTCGCCCATCGTCTACTACGGCGACGAGATCGGCATGGGTGACAACGTGTTCGTCGGCGACCGCAACGGCGTGCGCACCCCCATGCAGTGGAGCCCCGACCGCAACGCCGGCTTCTCGCGCGCCGACCCGCAGCGCCTGTACCTGCAACCGATCATGGACCCGGTCTATGGCTACGAAGCGTTGAATGTCGAGGCCCAGCAGCGCGAGCCGGCATCGCTGCTCAACTGGATGCGGCGCATGCTGGCCGTGCGCAACTCGAGCAAGGCCTTCGGCCGCGGCGACCTGGTGTTCCTGAAGCCGGGCAATCGCAAGATCCTGGCCTACCTGCGCAGCTACACCGACAACGGCGTCGACGAAGTGATCCTCTGCGTGGTCAATCTGGCACGCTCGGCGCAGCCTGCCGAGCTGGAGATGGCGGGTTTCAAGGGGCGCGTGCCGGTCGAGATGCTGGGGCGCACCGCGTTCCCGCCGATCGGCGACCTGCCCTATCTGCTGACGATTCCAGCCCACGGCTTCTACTGGTTCCGCCTGGCCACGGATGTCAAGGTGCCGAGCTGGCACCAGCAGTTCACCGCCATGGAAGACCGTCCGGTGGTGGTGCTGTTCGACGGCTGGAACAGCCTGTTCCGCGATCAGGTGGTGCCGTGGCGCATCGGCATGGCCGTGAAGACGCGGGCGCAGTTCGAGACCGACGTGCTGCCCAGCCACGTGGAAACCCAGCGCTGGTACGCCACCAAGGGCACTCCCATCAAACGTGTGCTGCTGCTCGACCATGCGATGTGGCAGCAAGGGGCCGATACCTGGATGCTGCCGCTGCTCGAACTGCAGGGACCGGCCGAGTCGGTGTACTTCGTGCCGCTGGCGCTGGCCTGGGAAGATCGCGAAGAGGAACGCTACCGCAACTTCTCGACCGCCGCCGTGGCCCGCGTGCGGCAGCAGGCCGAGGTCGGCGTGATGGCCGACGCGTTCGCGGACGAGCGCTTCTGCCGCGCCGTGATCGCCGCGATCGGCGCCGGCAAGACGCTGGCCGCGGGCGCCGGCACGATCCGCTTCACGCCGACCGCCGCCTTCGCCGAACTGGCCGGGGCCGACGTCGACGAACTGCCGATCGGCCGCCCGCAGGCACAGAGCAGCAACACCATCGTCACCGTCAACGAACGCCTGTTCCTGAAGGGCTACCGGCGCATCCGCAACGGCGTCAACCCCGAGTTCGAAGTGGGCCGTTTCCTGACCGAAGTGGCCCGGTTCGCGCACTGCGCGCCGGTGGCGGGCGCGGTCGAATACGCTGGCACCGACGGGCAGATCCGCACGCTGTGCCTGCTGCAGGCCCACGTGTCGAACCAGGGCGACGGCTGGGTCTACACGCTGGGGTATCTGGAGCGCTTTTTCGAGCAGCACCGCACCACGGGTGCCGTGATACCGGAGGACGTCCATGGCGCGCACCTGGCCCTGGTCCGCACGCTGGCGCAGCGCACCGCGCAGATGCACCTGGCACTGGCCACACGCAGCGGCAATGCCGCGTTCGACCCCGAACCCCTGACCCCGGCCGACCGCGCGGCCCACCGACAGCAGGTCCAGGCCGAGGCCACCAGCACGTTCGCCGCGCTGCAGGCCGCCCTGCCCTCGTTGCCGCAGGCGGCCCAACGGGAGGCCACTGCGGTGCTCGCGGCCAAGGCAGGCCTGCTCGCGGCCATCGACCAGGCCGGCCATGGCGGCGGCGCGGCGTTGAAGACCCGCATCCACGGTGACTACCATCTGGCGCAGGTGCTGCTCACGCGCAACGATTTCGTCGTTGTCGATTTCGAGGGCGAGCCCGGTCGCAGCTTCGAAGAACGCCGTGCCAAACAATCGCCGTTGCGCGACGTGGCTGGCATGCTGCGCTCGTTCAGCTACGCCCGTGCCAGCGCGCTGCGCAGTGTGGCCCAGACGCCGGACGAACAGAGCCTGCTCGAGCCGCTGGGTCAGGCCTGGGAAAAGGCGACGCGCCAGGCCTTCCTGGACAGTTATTTCGCGACGCTGGAAGGCTCGCCCCTGGTCGATGCAGAGACGACCAGGACCTTGCTGCCGCTGCTGGAATTGCAGAAGGCGCTGTACGAACTGCGCTACGAAATCGGCAACCGCCCGGACTGGGTGCGCATCCCGCTGGCCGGGGTGCTGGGTTTTGTGGCGGGCGACCCGCCGGCTGCGACCGGTGTGACAACGGAGAAGATCGATGGAACGAATTGATGTGATGCTCGAGCCCGTGCGGGCCTTCCTGGTCCAGATCGGCGTGTTTCTGCCGCGCCTGGCCATCGCCCTGCTGGTGCTGGCGGTCGGGTTCCTGATCGCGAAAGCCGCGCGCTTCGCGGTGCAGAAGTTCCTGCGGGCAATCAACTTCCACATCCTGACGCAACGCGCCGGCCTCGACAACTTCCTGCAGCAAGGCGGCACGCACATCGACACGATCGGCGTGCTGGGTGTGCTGAGCTACTGGGTGGTGATCCTGGCCGCGCTGATCGTGGCCTTCAGCGGCCTGGGCCTGACCCACGTGACCGAGTTGCTGAGCCGCGTGATGCTGTTCGTGCCCAAGGTCATCGTGGCGTTGCTGGTGCTGGCGTTCGGCTCGTACTTTGCGCGCTTCGTGTCGAACGCCGTCGTCACCTATTGCTCCGGCGTGGGCATTCGCGATGCCGACACCCTGGGGCGGCTCGCCCGTTACGCCATCATGGCCTTCGTCGTGATGATCTCGCTCGACCAGATCGACGTGGGCGGCACCATCGTGCGCGATGCGTTCCTGCTGCTGCTGGGCGGCGTGGTGCTGGCGCTGGCGCTGGCCTTCGGCTTCGGCGGACAACGCTGGGCGGCGGCACACCTGCAGCGCTGGTGGCCCGCGCCCAAGGAAGACGACGACCTGCACTGACAACCCCGCAGTGCCGGCTGCGCGTCGCTGCGCAACCACACGAACTCCTCCTGGTGCCGCTTCTGCGGTATTCTTTCCGCGATACGGAAAACACGGGCAGGAGAGGAACCTTGGACGATTGGGAGCTCGATCTGGACTGGTCGTTCACGGTGGTCATCGCCCTCGTTCTGGTGACGACCGCGGTCATCCTCATCGCATGGCGCAAGCACAAGCGGCGCCAGCGCCGTCAGGAGCGCCGACGCGTGCGCCGGGTCTACAAGAACTGGGTCAAGGCCAAGCCCGAGGACCCGAAGCCCTGAACCATGGCCGCGCCTCATGGGGCGGTGTGAACAATTCCCGGAATCGGGATGCCATCACACGGCACGGCGACTGGCGCGGTGGCGTCCTACAGGCGCGCGTGGCCAGCCAGCCGATGATCCGTTCCGCCGCTGCAGCACCGCAGCCTTCAGGAAGGACCATGGCCCTCAACGCCCGCAACGACAGCCGCCGCACGGGATCGCAAGACACCGCAGGGTTCGACACCGCGCGTCGCGCCGCCCGCATGGCGCTCTACCTCTTTGCCGGGATCGCGTTTGCCGTCTGCAGCTGCATGCTGTTCGCGCCCGCCGTCGTCGGCGATCGGTTCGTGCAGATCGGCTGGGGCATTGCGGCGGTCGGTGCGGGATGTGCGGGCCTGTACCTCGCGCTGATGGTGGCAGACCAGCTGCGGTGGCGGCGTGCCCGGCGCAATGCCGGGGTGTCGGTGTTCTTATGATCGACACGCGGAGGGCGCCACAAGGCACTGTCCTACCCGCGGCAAAGCCACGCCATATCGACGGCCAACGGGCGTTCCGGTATAACTGGCTGCAAGATCTATCGACCCGGCCTCGCCAGCCGTGTGCCATGACCTCCTCTTCGCGCGTTACCTTCGAATCGTCCGATCTGCTGCACCACCTGACCCGTGCGACACCTTCCGAACTGGATTCAATGACCTTCGGCGTCATCGGGTTCGATGCAGAAGGCGTGGTGCAACGCTACAACGCGCTCGAGTCCACGATGGCGGGCCTTTCGGTTGCGCGCGTGGTCGGGCAACCCTTCTTCGAGGCCATCGCGCCTTGCATGAACAACTTCCTGGTGGCCCAGCGTTTCGAGGATGCCGTGGCAAGCGGCACGGCGCTGGACGACACCATCGACTACGTGCTGACACTGCGCATGCGGCCCACCAAAGTCAAGCTGCGGCTGCTGGCCTGCAGCGCGTCTGCACTGCGTTATGTGCTGGTGCTGCGCGCGGGCCTCGCGGCCTGACGTACCGCATGACTGACACCCTGGCCGACGAACACGAGGCGCTCGTCCAGTTCCTGTACATGGCGCCGATCGGGCTGGCGCAGGCCCGCCTCGACGGCGAGGTGCTGCTGATGAACCCGCTGTTCTCGCAGCTGATGATGCCGCTGCAACCGACAGACGACCTCGCAAACCTGTTCGTGACGCTGCGCACGCTGGCGCCCGAACTCGAGGAGCAGGTGCGCCGCTTCGGGCCCGTGAGCGGGCGGATCTGCGATGCCGTGCGGCTGAACGTCTTTGGCCCCGCCGGCAGCGAACCTCGCCAGCAGGTGCTGAGCCTCACCCTGCTCAAGCTCGACGAGACGACGCTGATGGCCTGCATCGGGGACGTGACCGCGGAGGTGCAGCACGAGCACAAGCGCATCGCGTCCCGGTTGTGGGACATGTCACGCATCGACAGCCTCACGTCGCTGCCCAACCGATCGGTCGTGCGCGAACGGATCACGCTGGCGCTGGCGCGCCTCCGTGAGGATCCGGATGCCCTGTTCGCGGTGCATTTCGTCAACGCCGACCGCTTCAACCGGGTCAACCTTGCGCTTGGTTATGCCGGGGGCAACGAGGTCTTGCGCATGATGGCCAGCCGCCTGGCACGCACACTGCTGCCGGGCGGCACGCTGGCGCAAGACCGGCCGCTGGAATTGACGGCGATACGGCTGGGCGGCGACGAGTTCGCCGTGCTGATGGAAGGATTTCGCGATCCGGACGAAGTCCACGGCCTCGCGCAACGGCTGGTGGACGCCCTCTACCAGCCCTACCGTGTCCGCGGCGAAGACCTGCATCTGAGCGCCACCGTCGGCGTCGCGCTCGGCACGCGGCACAGCGAACATGCGGACGCGGTGCTGGAAGAAGCGTCGATCGCGATGCGCGAAGCCAAGACCGCCGGCGGCGCGCGCTACAGCCTGTTCGAGCCCGCCATGAAAGAGCGTGCGGCGCGGCGCACCGCCATCGAACAGGACTTGCGCCGCGCGCTTGTCGAGCACGAGCTGTTCGTCGTCTACCAGCCGATCGTCGACCTGGCCACGCGCGCCTGCGTGGGACTGGAGGCGCTGGTGCGCTGGCGCCATCCCGTGCGCGGCACCGTGCCCCCCATCGAGTTCATCGACATCGCCGAAGAGACCGGGCTGATCTGCGCGCTCGGCCAGTTCGTGCTGGACGAGGCCTGCCGCGCCTTTACCGGCTGGCAGCGGCTCTGGGGAGCACGCGCGCCGCGCACCATGTCGGTCAACGTCTCGCGGGCGCAACTGGGCGATCCGGATCTGGTGGCGCAGGTGCAGGCGGCGCTGCAGGCCAACGGCATGCCGGCGGCCCAGCTGCAGCTGGAGGTGACGGAAAGCCTGGCCGCGCAGGGCGACACCGTGCAGCGCCGGCTGCAGGTGCTGAAGGATCTGGGGCTGGCGATCGCGCTCGACGACTTTGGCACCGGGTATTCGTCGCTGGCGAGCCTGCACCAGCTGCCGGTGGATGTGGTCAAGATCGACCGCTCCTTCGTGAGCCAGATCGAGTCGAGCCGGCACCACCGCGTGCTGGTGGAGGCCACGATCCTGGTGGCGGAGAGTCTGGCCATGGGCACGGTCGCCGAAGGCATCGAGACCGAAGGCCAGGCGCTGGCCCTCGCGCAACTGCACTGCGGCAAGGGCCAGGGCTACCTGTTCGCCAAGCCGATGTCGGAGCCTGACACGACACGCTGGCTGGCAGGCCTGCTCGGCGAACCAGCGCACGCCACGCCTTGACCTCCCGGCAGCGGGCCGGCGTCAATAGCGGCTGCTGGCGCCGTGGATCATCGCGCGCACGATGAGCTCGAAATCGAGGATCTTGTCGGTATTGACCACCAGGCCCAGCGTGCCCTGGCGGTGCCGGCCCAGCTCGGCCATCGGCAGGTGCGGCCGCACCTCGATCGGCTGGAGGATGGATTCGCCGCGGTTCGACCAGTGCTCGCCCGCGTAGAGCGTGCCCAGCAGCGCGACACGGGTGGGCCGACGCGTGCCGGCGGGCGGCTCCGGGCCATCGGCCGGCAGCCGCAGGAACACCGGCGCGCCGCCCAGGCCGGCGTCGCAGGGGCCGTCGATCAGGAATTCGGGCGTGCCGTTGTAGGGCAGGCCGGCATGGGTCGCGGTGATGCCGCGCCGTACCACCGGCTGGCTCTGCCAGCGGTCCCACAAGCCGATCGGGAAACCGATCACAAACACGTCTTCGAGCACCGACAGGCCCAGCCGCTGCTCGCGCGACAGGATGGCCCGGCGCGACAGATAGGCGATGTGGAACACATGCCCCTGGTGCTTCATGGCCTGCAGGATGGCGCCGACGAAGAACACCACGAGGTCGACCGACGGGTCGGGGTGCGGGTGGCACTTGTCCTCGAAGTTAGGCACCTTGAACTCGAGTTCCTGGTTGCGGATCAGCTTGCCTTCGGCATCCTTCAGCGCCAGGTAGAAACGGCCGTGCGTGGCGCCGGCCACCACGTGCTTGCTGGTCACGAGACAGGGACTGCGTTTGCCGTCTTCCAGCAGGAACGCGAAGAAATAACCCGTGCCGCACTGCACACCGGTGGGCGTCTCGCACTCGATCCGGGCGACGCTGAAGATCAGTTCGTCGATCAGGTTCTGAGCGGGCGTGGAGCTCATGTGCAGCGGTGGCGAGGGGCAGGCGCAGGCATCGCCGCATGGTAACCGAGGCGGGCGGAACGGTGACATGGTCACCGCCCTGTCTCGCCACTGTCATCTGCGCGCCCTACACTGCCAGACCGTCTGGAGTTCCTTGCCACCATGCGCTTTCACTGCTGCCCCGTTCGGGTTTTCGCCCGGCTCTGCTGGCTCGCGCCGCTGTTGGCGTCGGCTCAGGTACAGACACCGCTGCCCGAGCCTGAAAGCTGGAATCTGAAGCTCCAGGCCACCTACGTCTGGCAGACCAAACCCTCGTTCTCGGCCGCCTACTCCGGGCCCAACAGCCTGTCGGCGAACCGGGAAAAGAGCTATTCGTTCACGTCGACGGCCTACCTGGGGCTGCGCCTGGGCCGCGACACCGAGCTGTACCTCAACCCGGAGCTGGTGCAGGGTGTGCCGCTGTCCAACCTGACCGGCCTCGGCGGCCTGACCAATGGCGAATTGCAGAAGACCGCCGGGTCCAACCCCAAGCTCTACCGCGCGCGCCTGTTCGCGCGCCACACCTGGGGCCTGGGCGGCGAGCGCGAAGCCGTTGCATCCGAGCAGAACCAGTTGGCAGGCGACCGCGACCAGCGCCGGGTGGTCGTGAGCGTGGGCAATCTGGCGGTGTCGGACCTGTTCGACGCCAATGCCTATGCGCACGACGCCCGCACCCAGTTCATGAACTGGTCGTTCCTGACCCATGGGTCCTACGATTTCGCGGCGGATGCCCGCGGTTATTCATGGGGCCTGGCCACCGAGTATTTCGGCGAGGGCTGGGCGGTGCGCGCGGGGCGCTTCATCCAGCCGCTGCAGTCGAACGGCCTGGCACTGGACCACGCCATCGCGCGCCACTACGGCGACCAGGTCGAGCTGGAAAAAGGCTACACGATCGCCGGCCAGCCCGGCAAGCTGCGGCTGCTGGCGTTCCGCAACGTGGTCGTGATGGGCAACTTCAACGACGCGCTGGCCTATGCCGCGGCCAACGGCACGGTGCCGGCCGTGGCCCCGGTGCGGCGGCGCCAGAGCAAGGTCGGCTGGGGCATCAATGTCGAGCAGGCACTGGGTGCCGATGTCGGCGCCTTCGCCCGCTGGGGCCGCAACGATGGCAAGGCCGAAGCCTATGCGTTCGCCGAGATCGACCGTTCGGCATCGGCCGGCATCGTCTGGCGCGGCAGCGCCTGGGGCCGCAGCCAGGACACGCTGGGTGTGGCCTATGCGCGCAATGGGCTGTCGCCCGAACACCGCCAATACCTGGCAGCCGGCGGCACCGGATTCTTTGTCGGTGACGGCGCCCTGCGTTACGGCGCCGAGTCGATCGCCGAGGCCTACTACGCCATCGGCTTCGACCTGGGTGCCTTGAAGCGCAGCACGGCGACGATCGGCGTGCAGCACATCCGCAACCCCGCCTACAACCGCGACCGCGGGCCGGTGCAGGTGATTTCGGCACGGCTGCATACTGAGTTTTGACGGGCTCGCCATCGAACCGATCACGGCGTTGCTTCGCCTTGCCGTGCTACAGCACTGTCTTCGGCTTCGCGCCTTGTGCTCGGTCCGATGGCAAACCCGTCTGCGCCCTGCAACCACTTGGTGCCTCAGTGGAAATCGCGGCTCTTGTTGCCCAGCTGCCCCAGGCGGCCGAGCAGCGGCGTCAGGTCGCGCAGCTGCTGGGCGATCAGGTGGCGCACCTCGCCGCCGCTGTCCACGTCACGCTGCCAGATGCCCTGCACGGCCAGCAGGCGTGAATGGAGCAAGGCGGCGCGCTGCTGCTCGCGCACGTGTTTCCAGACGATCACGTTGACCGGGCCGGTCTCGTCCTCGAGGGTCACGAAGATCGTGCCGTTGGCGGTCTGCGGCTGCTGGCGCACGGTGACGATGCCGCAGGCGCGCACCTTGCGACCGCTGGGCAGGTCGCGCAGATCGGCGGCGCTCAACAGCTTCATGCGGGCAAGCCTGGGGCGGATCACCGCGACCGGGTGGCGGCGCAGCGTCAGGCCCATCGACGCGTAGTCGAACAGGATGTCTTCACCTTCCGGCGCAGGCGGTAGCTCGAGCGCCTCTTCGTTCACGGGTGCCTCGCGCAGCAGTTCGGGCGCACGGTGGCGCGACGCCGCCTCCCAGACCTGCTGGCGGCGGTGGCCGGCCAGCGTGCGCAGTGCGTCGGCCGACGCCAGGGCACGCAGGTCCTTGACGTCGATCTGCGCGCGCAGCGACAGGTCTTCGACGCTGCTGAACGGAGCCTGCGACCGGGCCAGGGCGATGCGCTGGGCGCAGGCTTTGGTGAAGCTACCGACCAGGCGCAGGCCCAGGCGCACCACCGGCTGGATGCGCCCGTCGCGCCCGGCAATTCGGCGGGCCTGCTCCACGTCTTCCAGCGTGCAATCCCAGTCGCTGTGCACCACGTCGGCCGGCCGCACTTCGACGCCGTGGCGCTGCGCATCCTGGATCAGCTGCGAAGGCGGGTAGAAACCCATCGGCTGCGAATTGAGCATGGCCGCCAAGAAACATGCGGGCTCATGGCACTTCAGGTAGCTGCTGGCGTAGGCGAGCAAGGCAAAGCTGTAGGCGTGGCTTTCGGGGAAGCCGTATTCGCCGAAGCCGCAGATCTGCTTGTAGATGCGGCGGGCGAACTCTTCGTTGTAGCCGTTCGCCAGCATGCCCTGGATCAATTTTTTTTCGAACTTTTCTACCCCGCCCTTCTTCTTCCAGGCGGCCATCGCGCGGCGCAAGGCATCGGCCTCACCAGCGGTGAAGCCAGCGGCATCCATCGACAGCTGCATCACCTGCTCCTGGAAGATCGGCACACCCAGCGTGCGCTCGAGAGCCTTCTTCAGTTCGGGCTTTTCGTACGCGATGGGCAGATCCTTCAGCACCCGTTCGCGCGCCTTCAGGTACGGGTGCACCATGCCGCCCTGGATCGGCCCGGGCCGCACGATCGCGACCTCGACCACCAGGTCGTACAGCTCTTGCGGCTTCAGGCGCGGCAGCATCGACATCTGCGCGCGGCTCTCGATCTGGAACACACCGACGGTGTCGGCCTTGCAGATCATGTCGTAGGTCTCGGGATCTTCACGAGGAACGTCGGCCAGCTCCCAGTCCGCGCCGTAGACCCTGTTGCGGAAATCGAGGCAACGGCGCAGCGCCGTCAGCATGCCCAACGCCAGCACATCGACCTTCATCAGGCCCATGCGCTCGAGGTCGTCCTTTTCCCACTGGATGACCGAGCGCTCCTTCATCGCGGCGTTTTCGATCGGCACCAGCCGCGTGAGTTGGGTCTGGGTCAGCACGAAGCCGCCGACGTGCTGACTCAGGTGCCGGGGGAAGCCCTTGATCACGACCACGAGTTCGAGCCACAGCAGCACCTGGCGTTCGCCGATCCGCTCGCCGGTCTGTTGCGCCAGGGCCTCCATGCGGTCGGTGATCAGCTGGTCGTCGAACCAGTGGTGTTCCTTGGCGAAGGCATCGACCAGTGCCGCCGGGATGCCCAAGGCGGTGCCCACGTCGCGGATGGCGCTGCGCGTGCGGTAGCAGATCACCACCGCCGCGATGGCGGCACGCTCGCGGCCATACTTCTTATAGATGTACTGGATGACCTCTTCGCGCCGCTCGTGTTCGAAATCGACGTCGATGTCGGGCGGCTCGTTGCGACGGTCCAGGCTGATGAACCGCTCCAGCAAGGGGTGGGAATGCATCGGGTCCATCGCCGTGACGCCCAGGCAGAAGCACACCACCGAATTGGCCGCCGAGCCCCGGCCCTGGCACAGAATTTTTTGGGACCGGGCGAAGCGCACGATGTCGTGCACCGTCAGGAAGTACATCTCGTAGGCGCAGGCAGTGATCAGCTTCAGTTCCTTCACCAGGAAACGCTGCACACGCACAGGAATGCCCGACGGATACCGCTGCCGTGCCCCTTCGATCGTCATGCGGCGCAGCGCCTGCGAAGGTGTCAGCCCCTTGGGCACCGTCTCCTGCGGATAGTAGTAGCGGATCTGCTCCAGCGAGAACTGGCACCGCTCCATGACCACCAGCGTGTTGGCCAGCAGGTCGGCCGGGTAGATGCCTGCCAGTTGCATGCGATGCCGCAGCCGCCGCTCGGCATTGGCCAGCAGCGCGAAGCCGCAGTCGGCCACGGTCTTGCCCAGGCGGATGGCGGTCAGCACATCGTGCAGTGGCTTGCGCGAACGCACGTGCATGTGCACGTCGCCCGCCGCGACCAGGGGCACGTCGGCAACCAGACCCAGGCGCTGCAGGGTCTGCAGCCACAAGGCATCGTCGGCAGCGCCCAGCAGTTCGACGGCCAGCCACAGGCTGGACCCGAACCATCGCTTCGCCTGGGCGAGAGAGGCGCGCAGGGCGGCGCTCTCGCCGTCCTGTGCAAGACCGCTGTCTGCCCGTCTGGGCACATACAACACCTCGCAGTGCGTGAGCCGCTGCCAGCCGCTGCTCCAGTCGACCTGGTAGGCGCCCTTGGCGGCCCGGCCCCGCGCCGCCGTGATGAACTCGCAGAGATGGCCCCAGCCTTCGAGGTTGTGTGGCAGCACCACGAGTCGGCAGTCGTCGAGCGCGAATTCGCTGCCCGGCAGGAACCTGAACGCGGGGTGCCTGCGCCTGTACCGCACCCCCGGCTCGTCGGCCTCGGCTTCGTCGAGCATCTGCTCGAAGTCTTTCAAGCCCATGTGGGCCCGCACCACACCGGCGACAGAACATTCGTCGGTCAGCGCCAGGGCTTGGTAGCCCAGCGCATAGGCGCGCTCGATCAGTTCTTCGGGATGCGAGGCGCCGCGCAGGAAGCTGAAGTTGCTGAGGCAATGCAATTCCGCATACCCGCACAGCGGATCGGGCCCGTCGCCCAGCGCCGGCGGCAGGCGCATCGCCAGCTTCTTTTTTTGAAGCTCCAGCTCGCGCGGAGACAGCTCAGGCATAGAACCCTTGCAGGAACCAGCGCGACCGGGCTTCGCGGTGCAAAGGCATCTCGCTGTAGATCCACAGCAGGCCGGCCCCAACGCTCCGGGCGATGAAGTAGTTGCGGTAGGCCGGGCAGGCGGTGTCGCTGTCCCACCAGCCGGCGGCCTCGACCCGGTGCGGACGCGACAGCAGCTGGAGCGGTCCCTGGTAGACCGGCCGCTCGTGGTGCATCTCCAGCGGCAGCGGCGGCTGCAGCAGCCAGGCCGGGTACAGGCCGCCATAAGGCACAGCGCCCCGGATCGGTCCAGCAGCATAGAACTTGGCGGCACCCGCCTCGGCAGCCGCATGCGCCGGCACCCAGCCCTGCATGCGTTCGGGCCGGTGGTCGGCCTGCAGCACCGGCACGACCACCTGTTCGGGTCCCAGCCGTGCGCCCAGGCGCTCGACCAATTGGTGCAGCCGCTCGCCCTTGGCCTGGTCTTCCGGCAGCAGGCTGGTGTTGGAGCCGGCCCATTCGGCGGTGTCGAGCGTGCGCAGCCGCAGGTGGTTGACCGGCGCGGCCAGCGGCGTGCGGTCAAGGTGCTCGCCCACCAGGCGGCGCAGATGGGCGATGTCCTGCGTGGGCTGGGCCGTGCGCAGGGTCAGCTGCGCCTGACGCGGCAGCACGACGCCGTCGAGCCGGCGCAGGTCGTGCGTCCATTCGAATTCGAACGCCAGCACGCCCCGCTGGCGCGCGGCCAGCCAGACCTGCATCTGCGCCAGCAGGCGCTGGGCGGTCCACATCAGCTCGGGGGCGCTGGTGGCCAGGGCCGGCAGCTCCAGGTTGCGGTCGAACACCTCGGGCAACCGCAACCAGGGGTACTGCTCGGGCCGGTCGCCGTAGCCGGTGTCCAGCGCGTCGAGCAGTGCGGCGCCGAAGCGCCGGGCCACGCCTGCCCGGGGCAGGCCGCGCAACTGGGCCCAGCGGGTGCAGCCGGTGCGCTCCAGCGTGTCGAGATGCAGCCCGGCGGCGCTCAGGGTCTGCAGCGGCAGCGCGCCCGGCACGTCGGCAGGCAGCGGCTGGCCCTGCAGCCGCAAACGCAGCAAGGCCAGCGCCACCAGCGCCGTCGCACCCTCGGCCCACATCCGGCAAGGCGGCAAGGCGTCCGGCTTCAGCAGTTGGCGCAGCAGGGGGCGTGCGCCACCCCACAGCCGCAGCGAACCCGACACCTCCAGCACCAGGGCTTCGTCGAGTTGCGCCACCCGCGGGGTGAACCGCAAGGCGTGCCAGCCCCAGGCAAGGCGCTCGTCATCCGGCGGTGACAGCGCGATCCATCGCATGGAGCACCTCGGCAGGCTGGAAGATCGGGCCTGCAGGCTGGCCATCGCGCGGGCTCGGGCGCCGTGTGCGCAGCAAGGCCTCCAGGCGCGGCGCGTGGGCCTGCAGCACCAGCGGCTCGGCCAGCGGCGGCCCGCGCCGCTTCAACACATGCACGTCCATCGTCTGCAACCCGTCGAGCAACAACCGCAGCGGCGCCGCCGACGATTGCGTCTCGCCCGCCACGGGCCGGAACGCGAACAGCGGCTTGCCGTGTTCCAGGGCCACCATGTGCAGTCGCCGCAAGGCATCGGCCCGGACACGCGGCAGCCAGGCCAGCACGGCGATCACATCGGCACAGCGCAGCGACTGTTCGGTCGCCCACAGGCGTGCGGCATCGGCCGGCGACTGCACCCACAGCAGGCGATCGGCCGGCAAGCCCTGGGCCGCCAGCGCAGGCAGGAACGGCACCAGGCCGGCCGGCGAACCGACCAGCACCACCGGCCCGCGATGGCCGGCCACCAGTGCCGCCAGCGCAGGCAGCAGCAGCCGCCATTCGTGCAGGGCGGTACGGGCCTGCAGCAGCTCCACCAAGCCTGTGGCAGGCCAGCCGCCGCCCGGTAATTGCGCATCGAGTGCCGCATACCCGGTAGGCAGCGTGGCGACTTCCTGGCGGGCAAGTTCGGTCCCGCGCCAGACATCGGGTCTGTCGATGGAAAGAGCGGAAGGCTTTTCCTTCGGGAGGGTTGCGGCAAGCATGGGGTACTGATTACTGGTTATTTATCCAGTAAATGCAGTGTGCCAGAAAATCCGCAACGGTTCACCTGGCCCATCCATGCGCTCACAAGACCGCGAGGTCTGCGACAGCTGCCAGCTTTCTCTTCAGGGGGTGTTCTGCGCGTGGCGCTTGCTCAGTCTGCGTAGTCTCCAGCCGCCTTGATGGGGACGGCCCAGCGCTGGATCTCGTCAAGCAGATAACGGCGATGCCCCGTGGGGGTCAGCCGATCGTCGGTGACGACCCGCAGGCCTGCGTCCACCTGTTGTTTGCGAAAGGCTGCGCTGCCCGCAACCGTGCCGAGTACGGACGAAAGTCTCTGGATGACCGGCGCTGGCGTGGAACGGGGAGCGTACAGGCCATACCAGATGGTCAAGGGGCCCTGTGCAATGCCCAGCTTCTCCATCGACGGTACCGACGCCAGCGCCGTGCCGGTGAGAGGTTCGCGGACAGTCACCGCAATCGGGTGCACCTTGCCTGCCTGGATCTGGGGCATGGCATTGGACGTGAGGTCGCACATCAGGTCGACCTGGCCGCTCATCAGATCGATCATGGCCGGGCCGGTCCCCTTGTATGGCACGGTGGTCATGCGCATCTTCAGCGACGATTGCAGCAGCAGGCCGCACAGGTGCGATGCCGATCCCACGCCCGCATTCGCCAGGTTGACCTGGGGCTGTCGCGCCATCCACCGCAGCAGGTCGCTGATGCCGCTGGCAGGCACTTCCGGCCTGCCGATGAGGACCAGCGGCGACTCCGCCATCACACCCACGGGCTCGAAGTCGGTCTCTGGCGCGAAATCGAGCTTGCGGTACAGCGAAGGCGCCGTGGCCATGTGCACATGGTCCAGCAGCAAGGTGTAGCCATCGGGTGCCGCGCGTTTAGCGGCCGCCACCCCGATGTTTCCACCGGCGCCGCCCTGGTTCTGGATGACCACGGGCTGGCCCAGCAGGGTGCTGGCCTGCGACGCGATCTGGCGCGCGAGCTTGTCCATCGGGCCGCCCGCAGCGTAGGGCACGATGAGGGTGACAGGGCGATCCGGATAGGCCGCGTGTGCACCGCCGAAACCGAGCAGCAGGGCCCACACCGACAGTGCGCGTCGAAGCAATCGCATGGTGTGCTCCGTTCTCAGATGGCCATGGCGGCTGCGGCCCGGGCTGCGGCCCGGGCCACGGCCTGGCTGCGCAGCACGTAGCGCCCACGCGTCGCCTCCAGGCAGCGCGCGACGATGTAATCAGGCGAGGTGTCTGGCGTGCCGCCTTCGAACGGCGGCTCGGGGTCGTATTCGATCTGCAGCTGAATCTGCCGCGCGGTGTCTTCGTCCAGAATCAGCGAGACCGCTCTGAGCGCCATGTCGATCCCGGATGTCACGCCGCCCGACGTGATGATGTTCCCGTCGATGCAGGTGCGTGATGCATCGGGGATCGCACCGAAAGAACCCAGGAACTCCCTCGCTTGCCAATGGCACGCAGCGCGCTTGCCACGCAGAAGCCCTGCGGCGCCCAGCAGCAGCGAACCCGTGCAGACGCCGAGGATGAACTTCGCTCCGGCAGCCTGCCGGGCCGTGAACTCCACCCAGGCGGGATCCACGATGGCGTCGTCGGTGCCCGGTCCTCCGGGCACCACCAGGATGTCGCATGGCACGGCTGTTGCGAAGGTGGCGGTGGGCATCATCGCCAGGCCCCGGTCCGATCGCACCAGGTCCATCGAGGGTGCAACGAAATCGATCTTGAAGCCCGGTGCCCGGGCCAGCACCTCGAAAGGCCCGGTCAGATCCAGTTGTGTCAACGCAGGAAATAGCAGAAAGTTCACTTGCATGAAAAGGCTCCTTGAAACCCGAACTTTAGAAGTCAGGTCCGGGCAACGTGCGCCAAAAGTGGGGGCCAGCGCGCCAATCCGGGTGGCCTTTCTGGTCTTTGCGAACTTCCAGCCGATCGACCTCAGCGGGCCCTGGCAGACCTTCACGACCGCCAACGAGGAACTGGGGCAGACACGCTACGAACTGTCCACTTTCGGCCCCGAGGCTACCGCCTCGACCAGCGATGGAGGGCTGCGCATCCTGGTCGGCCGTTCGCTGCAGGAATCCTTGGACGCACGACCTCACACGCTGATCGTTCCGGGTGGCGAAGGCGTGCACGCAGCGTCCGGCAGCCTGGCGCTGCTGGAGTCACTGCGCGCGCACGACCGCTCCACCGAGCGCACCTGCAGCGTGTGCACGGGCGCCTTCCTGCTTGCCGCGACCGGCCTGCTGGACGGACACAGGGTGACCACGCATTGGCGCACGGCCGACCGACTGCGTCAGAGATTCGAGCAGCTCCAGGTGGTGGATGAACAGATCTTCTGCGAGAGTGGAAAGTACTGGACGACCGCCGGGGTCACGGCAGGCATCGATCTGGCCCTGGCCCTGGTGGAGCGCGATTGCGGTGTACTGGTGGCGCAGCGTGTGGCGCGCCGCCTGGTCGTCTACCTGCGCCGGACCGGAGACCAGAGGCAATACAGCCAGACCCTCCGGCTACAAGACCGGGCAGGTGCGCCGTTCGGCAGACTGATCGAGAAGATCGAGGCCAGGCTGGCACAGCCCTGGACCGTGGACGACATGGCAATGGAGTGCAACATGTCGCGCCGCACGTTCCAGCGCAAGTTCAAGGAGAGCTTCGGAGTCGGGCCGTCGGATGTGCTGAAAAGCCTGCGAACGGAGCGCGAGCACGCGCTGCTGGCGGCGGGCCAACTGTCGAGAAAAGAGATCTCGCGTGAAGTGGGCTTGCGATGAAAATCGCCCCTTTTGCGCAGTCCGGGGGCGAGCTACATCCTAATGGTCGTGGTGCAGGTAACTCGCCTGCCGCGGCAGCCGCAGGCTGACGAAGAACGCAATCACCATCATCCCGGTCACGTACCAGTAGAAGGCCGATTCGTGGCCCAGCGTCTTCAGCCCCAGTGCCACGTATTCGGCCGAGCCGCCGAAGATCGCGTTGGCCACCGCATAGGCCAGGCCCACACCGAGCGCGCGCACTTCGGGCGGGAACATCTCGGCCTTCACGATGCCGCTGATCGAGGTGTAGAAACTGACGATGGCCAGCGCCAGCACGATCAGCACGAATGCCAGCACCGGGCTGGTCACGTGCTGCAGCGCGGTGAGGATGGGCACCGTGGCCAGCGCGCCCAGGCCACCGAACAGCAGCATGTTGTTGCGCCGGCCGATGCGGTCGGACAACGCGCCGAACAGCGGCTGCATGCACATGTAGGCGAACAAGGCGCAGGTCATCACGTAGCTGGTGGTCTTGATCGGCAGGTGCACCGTGTTCACCAGGTACTTCTGCATGTAGGTGGTGAAGGTGTAGAAGATCAGCGAGCCGCCCGCCGTGTAGCCCAGCACCGTGAGGAAGGCGGCCGTGTGGTGGCGGAACAGGTTGGCCATGCTGCCGGCCTCCTTGTTGGCGCGGGCCTCGGCCGTCTGCGTCTCGTGCAGCGTGCGGCGCAGCAGCAGCGCCACCACGGCGGCGATGGCGCCGATCACGAACGGGATGCGCCAGCCCCAGGCCTTGAGTTCGGCCTCGTCGAGCAACTGCTCCAGGACCACGATCACCAGCACCGCCAGCAACTGCCCGCCGATCAGCGTCACGTACTGGAACGACGAATAGAAGCCGCGCTGGCCTTTCAGCGCCACCTCGCTCATGTAGGTCGCCGTGGTGCCGTACTCACCGCCGACCGACAGGCCCTGGAACAGCCGGCACACCAGCAGCAGGAACGGCGCCAGCGCGCCGATTTGCGCGTAGGTGGGCAGGCAGGCGATGACCAGCGAGCCGCCGCACATCATCGTGACCGAGATCAGCATCGATGTCTTGCGTCCCAGCCGGTCGGCGATGCGGCCGAACAGCCAGCCGCCGATCGGGCGCATCAGGAAGCCGGCGGCGAACACGCCGGCGGTGTTCAGAAGTTGCGCGGTGGGATCGGATTTGGGGAAGAACGCCGGCGCGAAATACAGCGCACTGAAGGCATAGACATAGAAGTCGAACCACTCGACCAGATTGCCCGACGAGGCCGCCATGATCGAAAAGATGCGGTGGCGTTTCTCGTGGGCCGTGTAGTTCGGCGCCGTGTAGTCGGAGGGATCGCTGCCACCCCCCGTTTTGCTGGACGAACCGGACGATGCCGGCTGCGGGGAAGATGCCTGGGTCCCAGGCGAAATGGCGCTCATGCGGTGCTCTCGATCGATGTTGTTTTTGCTCCAACATTTTGCCGCGAGAGCCATCACCGCGCTGTCGGACAAGACCGCCGGCCGCTTTGCCGATGCGGTCTTTTCCTCAGCGGAGTTGCGTCAGATCAGCGCAACGCCGGTCTTCGATTGCAGCAGTTCGCGCGTGACGCCCGGTGCCATCTCGACCACTTTCAGGCCAGCATCGGTCACGTCCATCACCGCAAGGTCGGTCACGATGCGGTCGACCACACCGACGCCGGTCAGCGGCAGCGTGCACTTGGGCAGGATCTTCAGGTCTTCGGTGCCGTCCTTCTTGCGGGCCACGTGCTCCATCAGCACGATCACGCGCTTGACGCCGGCCACCAGGTCCATCGCACCGCCCATGCCCTTGACCATCTTGCCGGGGATCATCCAGTTGGCCAGGTCGCCTTTTTCGCTGACCTGCATCGCGCCCAGGATCGACAGGTTGATCTTGCCGCCGCGGATCATCGCGAAGCTGTCGTGGCTGCCGAAGATCGACGTGCCGGGCAAGGTGGTCACCGTCTGCTTGCCGGCGTTGATCAGGTCGGCGTCGACCTCGTCCTCCAGCGGAAACGGGCCGATGCCGAGCATGCCGTTCTCGCTCTGCAGCCAGACCTCCTTGTGGGCCGGAACGAAGTTCGCGACCAGGGTCGGGATGCCGATGCCCAGGTTCACGTAGAAGCCGTCTTCGAGTTCTTCGGCCGCACGCGCGGCCATCTGGTCTTGGGTCCAGGGCATGTCAATCTCCTGTTGTCTTGCCGACCGGCACCTTGGGCACCGGCACTTCATCGACCGCGGCAGCGTGCGCGATCACCGCCTGCGCCTCGACCTTGGCCGCGGCCACATCGACCGGCGCGGCTGCGCGCGTGGTGCGCTTCTCGATGCGTTTCTCGGGCGTAGCGTTGAGCACGATGCGGTGCACGTAGACGCCGGGCAGGTGCACCTGGTCGGGCACCATCTCGCCGGTCTCGACGATCTTCTCGACCTCGACCACGCAGATCTTGCCGGCCATCGCGACCGCCGGGTTGAAGTTGCGCGCCGTCAGGCGGAACTGCAGGTTGCCCGACTTGTCGGCCGCATAGGCCTTGACCAGTGCCACGTCGGGCACCAGCGCGCGCTCCATCACATAGGTTTCGCCGTCGAACTCGCGCAGTTCCTTGCCTTCGGCCACCTGGGTGCCGACGCCGGTCTTGGTGAAGAACGCCGGGATGCCGGCCCCGCCTGCGCGCAGCTTCTCGGCCAGCGTGCCCTGGGGCGTGAATTCGAGTTCGAGTTCACCGGCCAGGAACTGGCGCTCGAACTCCTTGTTTTCGCCGACGTAGGACGAGATCATCTTCTTGATCTGCCGCGTCTCGAGCAGCTTGCCGAGGCCGAAACCGTCGACGCCCGCATTGTTGGAGATCACGGTCAGGTCCTTGGTGCCGGAATCGCGCAGCGCATCGATCAGCGCCTCCGGGATGCCGCACAGGCCGAAACCGCCGACGGCCAGCAACTGGCCATCCTGCACGATGCCCTTCAGCGCCGCCTCGGCGGAAGGATAGATTTTGTTCACGAACGATCTCCTTTGAAACGCACAAGCCGGACGCCATTATCTTTGCTTCGGCGCCGTCTTCCGCAGGCTTTTCTCCGAAGAGCTACGGCATTTGCGCTGCGTCATCTTCCTCGCCACCGGCATCGGCGGGGCCGGACCGCGCGATCTTGGCCAGCAGGGCGATGAACAGCGCGCGCTCGTAGGGTTCCAGCGGCGCGACGATGCGTTCGTTGATGCGGCCCATGGCCTGCGCCGAAGCGGCCAGCAGCTTCTTGCCGGCGGGCGTCAGGGTCAGCGTGCGCAGCCGCTTGTCGTCGGCCGACGGGCGCCGGGTCAGCAGGCCACGCGCCTCCAGCGCGACCAGCAGCGCGCCCACCGTGGCGCGGTCATAGCCCACCAGCTTCGACAGCTGCGCCTGGTGGCTGCCGGGATGCGCCAGGATCGCCGACAACACGTTGTGCTGCGGCGGCGTGAGCGCCAGCCGGCCCACCTCGTCGGCAAAGATCGCAACGGCCACCTGGTGGGCCTTGCGCAGCAGGAAGCCGGGCCGGTGGGAAAGATCGTGGAACGCGTCGTCGTCGGTGGCCATGGAGCGAAAGGGGCGCAAAGAGGTGCAAAGAGGTGCCGGGAACGTGCAGACCCGCATTCTCGGCCCTGGGGCTGTGCGCCTGGCTCGCCCCACCCCAAAGGGGGCTTGGCAGGAGCAGCCGCACACTGGCGATCGCAGTGACGGCGGACGGCACAGTCCCCGTGCTACCGCTGCGGTGCCGTCAAATAGCCCATCAGTACCTGCACGATGGCCGCCTCGACCGCTTCCGGACCAAACATGGTGGGTGGCTCGATCACCGCGGCGTGGACCAGGGATTCCATTGTCTGGAGCACCATCCAGGTGGCCAGATCGAGATCGGAGGGGGTGACCTCATGGCGGTAGGTCTCCATCAATTGCCGCACTTGGCGAAAGATGCCGCCATCTGCCGCACTTTGATCACGCGGCGCATCGAAGAACGGAAATTCCTTCTCGAGAACCCTGTGCAGCTGAGGCTCGACGCGGTGCGCTGCCAGCAACGCTCGCACCATCGCTTGCACATGGCCACGTAGACCGTCGGGCCGCTCGGCCGCCAGCACGGCTTCGATGGCCGCATACATCTGGGCGCCATGCCGCTCGTGCAGGGCCATCACCAGCGAGTCCTTGTTTGGGAAGTACTGGTACACCGAGCCAACGCTCACCCCCGCGCGCGCCGCCACCACGTTGGTATTGGTTCCCGCATAGCCTCGCTCACCCAAAACGCGAGCCGTGGACTCAAGAATGGCCTCGACCATGGCTTGGGAACGGGCCTGGCGCGGCATCTTCCTTGGTTTCGGCAGCGAGTCGAGCTGCACCGAAGAATGCGAGTTTTCAATGCGAGCCATAACTCATATTCTCCTCCACATGTGAATTGAGTTTTTACTCGCATTGAAAGGAAAAGCAAATGTCATCTTCTCGATCTTCGCGCCCGCATCCGCACCCGCATGCGCACGCCGTTGCGCTGCCGGTGAACGTCTTCCGGAGGCTGCTGCCCCTCACACTGGCGGTGTTCGTCGGATTCCTCACCATCGGCCTGCCGCTGCCCGTGTTGCCGCTGCATCTGAGCCAGTACCTGGGCCTGGGCACGCTGGGCGTGGGCGCGATCATCGGCAGCCAGTTTGCGGCAGCCCTGCTTTCGCGCGCCTGGGCCGGCACGCTGGCCGACACGCGAGGCGCCAAGCGAGCCGTGGTGTACGGCATGCTCCTGGCTGCCGCTTCCGGGATGGTCTACCTGGTTTCGTTGGCATTCGGCACGACACAAACTGCTGTCTGGGTGCTGCTGGCTGGTCGGGGGCTGTTGGGCTGCGCCGAGAGTCTCATCGTCACCGGCGCCTTGGGCTGGGGCGTGGGCATGGTCGGCCCGCAGAATGCGGGCAAGGTGATGGCATGGGTCGGCATCGCCATGTACGGTGCCTACGCTGCCGGCGCACCGACCGGCGTGGTGGTGGATGGCCGCTGGGGTTTCACGGGCATTGCGCTGGCCACGGCGCTCATCCCATTGGTGGCCTTGCCGGTCGTGCTGGGCCTCAGAGCCACCGCACCTGCGGCGCATCGGCGAACACCGTTCTACAAAGTGCTGGGCGCTGTGTGGGTGCCGGGTCTGGGGCTCGCACTGTCCAGTGTGGGATTCGGTGTCATCACCACCTTCTCGGCGCTCTTTTTCTCCGCAAAGGGTTGGGGCCCTGCTTCACTGGCCTTCACTGCATTCGGCGTCGCCTTCATCGGTGCGCGGCTGTTCTTCGGCCACCTGCCGGACAAACTCGGCGGTGCCCGGGTCGCACTCGTTTGCGTGCTGATCGAGGTCGCCGGGCAATTGCTGATCTGGGGCGCCGATGACGCCATCCTTGCGGTGGTAGGCGCCGCCCTGACGGGCTTCGGCTACTCGCTGGCATTCCCTGCCTTTGGCGTTGAGGCGGTTCGCCGTGCGCCGCCGCAGGCACGCGGTGTGGCGATGGGAGCCTATGTCGCATTTCTCGACATCTCGTTGGGCATCACTGGCCCGGCTGCAGGACTGATCGCGGCGACTGCCGGCGTGGGCTCCGTCTACCTGGCCGGCGCGGTGATGGTGGCCTTGTCTCTGGCTGTGGCGCTGCATCTGCGTTTGCGTCCGCATGCGGTAGCGCAGCCTGGCTGATCCAGCAAGCGCCTTGACCCAGCGAAGTTGCGGCTCAGGTTAGACTTTTTCCTTCTGTCGAGTTTGAGAGATTGCTTGACAGCGGACATTTTTGCGACGGAGCACGCAAGCTAGCTTCCAAGAAGACCGACGGACCCGGAGACAAACCCATGCGCACACGCTACCCGCCACCCGACCTCAACGCCCTGCCCGACGACATCAAGACCAAGGTACTGGCGGTCCAGGAGAAAGCAGGCTTCGTTCCCAACGTGTTCCTGGCGCTGGCGCGGCGGCCTGCCGAGTGGCGGGCCTTCTTTGCCTACCACGATGCGCTGATGCAGCCCGAGGAAGACGCGCTCGCCCACCGCACGCTCAGCAAGGGCGACCGCGAGATGATCGTCACCACCACCAGCGCGGCCAACCGTTGCCTGTACTGCGTGGTGGCCCATGGCGCGATCCTGCGCATCCACGAGAAGAAGCCGCTGGTGGCCGACCAGGTGGCGGTCAACTACCGCAAGGCCGACATCACGCCGCGCCAGCGCGCGATGCTCGACTTCGCGATGAAGGTGTGCCAGCATTCCGACGAGATCGCCGAGGCCGACTTCGCCGCGCTGCAGGCCCACGGCTTCACCGACGAGGACGCCTGGGACATCGCCGCCATCACCGCGTTCTTCGGCCTGTCGAACCGCATGGCGAGTTTCAGCGACATGCAACCCAACCCCGAGTTCTACCTGATGGGCCGCGTGCCCAGGCAAAAATGAAACGTGACGACACCCGCGTGGCCATCGTCGGCGGCGGCATCGGCGGCCTGGTGATGGCGCTGCAATGCCACCACCACGGCATCGAATGCATGGTCTTCGAAGCGGCCGAGGCGCTGGAGCCGCTGGGCGTGGGCATCAACGTGCTGCCGCACAGCGTCAAGATCCTGGCCGGCCTGGGCCTGCTGCCCGCACTGGCCGCAACCGGCATCGAGACGTCCGAACTCGCCTACTTCAACAAGTTCGGCCAGGCGATCTGGCGCGAGCCGCGCGGCCTGGCCGCGGGCTACGACTTCCCGCAGTTCTCCATCCACCGCGGCGAGCTGCACATGCTGCTCTACCGCACCGTCGTGGACCGCCTGGGCGCCGACCGCGTGCGCACCGGCCATGCGCTCACGCAGTTCACGCCCGGCGATGCCGGCGGTGCGCGCGCCACCGCGCAGTTTGCCAACCGCCGCACCGGCGAGCCGGTGGCCGAGGTGGCGGCCGATCTACTCATCGGCGCCGACGGCATCCACTCGGCGGTGCGGGCCGCCCTCTTCCCCGACGAAGGCCCGCCCAAGTACTCCGGCCGCGTGCTGTGGCGCGGCACCTGTGTGGCGCCGCCGTTCCTCACCGGCCGCAGCATGATGCAGGCCGGCCATGCGAGCCAGAAGGCCGTGGTCTATCCGATCTCGCGCAAGGTGTTCGAAGAGACCGGCCAGAACCTCACCAACTGGATCATGGAGCTGCGCGTGCCGGGCGACACGCCACCGCGGCAGGACTGGTCGCGCAAGGTCGACAAGTCGGTGTTCGACGCCCCGTTCGCCGGCTGGATCTGGGACTGGCTCGACGTGCCCGCGCTGATCGCGGGTGGCGGCCCGGCCTGGGAATACCCGATGTGCGACCGCGACCCGCTGCCGCACTGGTCGCAGGGCCGCGTCACGCTGCTGGGTGATGCGGCGCACCCGATGTACCCGATCGGCTCGAACGGCGCGTCGCAGGCGATTCTCGACACGCAAAGCCTGGCGCCGGCGCTGGCACAGGAACCCACGCTGGCCCAGGCGCTCGCGCGTTACGAGGCCGAGCGCCGCGAGGCCACCGGCGCCATCATCCTCGCCAACCGAGGCAACGGGCCCGACCAGGTGATGCAGCTGGCCGAAGAACGTGCGCCCCAGGGTTTTGCCGACGTCCACGACGTGATTCCGCGGCACGAGCTCGAGGAGATCTCAGCGCGCTACAAGCAGACGGCCGGCTTCAGCAAGTCGCAGGTCAACACGGCCCCGGCGCGCGCGGCCTGACACCATGCAAACGCACTCCGCCACACCATCGCCCGCGGACCCACCGCCGCTGGTCGTGCGGCGGCTGATGGTCGACCTGGCGGCTGGCTTCGACCGCCACTGGCACGGCGGCGATGCGTTTCGCAGCCAGTACTACAACGCGCTGTCGATGAGCTTCCCGGTCGGCGAGCAGTCGTTCATCGACGCGGTGCGCGCCTGCGTCGCCCTGCTGCCCGAGACGGCCGAACACGACGCGCTGCGTGCGACCGTGGCGGGCTTCATCGGGCAGGAGGCCACGCACCGGCACCTGCACCATCTCTACAACCTGCAGCTGGAACGCCAGGGCCTGGTGAACCGCTGGCAGCACTGGGCCGCGGGCCGCCTGAAGATCGCGCGCGACCGCAACATCCGGCCGATCCACCTGCTGGCCGTGACGGCAGCCTACGAACACTGCACCGCGGTGTTCGCCGACGGTGCGCTGCGCTACGCCAACTGGTTCGACGGCGCCGACCCGCGCCTGCAGCTGCTGTGGCGCTGGCACGCGGCCGAAGAGTCGGAACACCGCGCCGTGGCTTTCGACCTGTACCAGACGCTGAGCGGCCACCACGGCTGGCGCATCCGCTGGTACGTCTATGTGCTGGTGCTGTTCGGGCTCGACAGCCTGCGCCAGACGCTGCTGAACCTGTGGCACGACGGCAGCCTGTTCAGGCCGGCGACCTGGTGGGGCGCGGCCACCTTCTTCTGGGGCCGCAACGGCATGGTCTGGCGCTGCACGCTGCCGCTGCTGGCCTACTTCGGCAGGGATTTCCATCCGGACCGGCATGGCGACAAAGCGCTGGCCGAGCGCTGGCTGGCCGAGCACAGCAGCCAATGGCGCGCGGTGCGCCGGGACGCGGCCGCGTGAGGCCTATTCCTTGTAAGGCGGCGGCACGCGGTCGGCCTTGGGCGGCAGGAAGCGCTCGGTGTAGACGCTGGCCGGGCTGACGCTGTTCTTGGCGCCGAACGCCTCCACCACCGAGGCGATGCTGCGCTGCAGTTTCGGCTGGTTGACCGACGAAAAGCCGTTCTCCTTCACGTTCGCCGTCAGCAGCAGCTCACGGATGTACAGCGCCATGCGCTGGCTCTCGTTGTCGACGTTGATCAGCGGGTCGCGCGCCTTGAGCGCATCGATGCCCGCCTTCGGGTTGGCGACCATCTCCTTCATGCCGCGGTTCAGGCCCTTGACGAAGGCCGTCACGGTCTTCGGGTTCTTCTCGACGAAGTCGCGCGTGGCGATCACGGCGTTGCCGAAGCCGTCGAGGTTGTGGTCGTCGTAGCGCATCACGACCAGATCCGACGTCTTGACGCCCATCGCGTTGAGCGACGGCACGGCCGAGGTGATGAAGCCGGTGATGGCGTCGACCTCGCCGCGCACCAGCATCTGCTCGCGCAGGTTGGCATCCATCGAGAACCAGGTGACCTTCGCCTGGTCGATGCCGTTGGCCTTGGCAAAGACCGGGAACATCTGGCGCCCGCCATCGAACGTGGGCGCGCCCAGCCGCTTGCCTTCCAGATCCTTGGGTTTGGCGATGCCGCTCTTCTTCAACGCCACGGCCGCCAGCGGAAACGCGTCTTCGGCCACGTAGACGGCAATGATCTCGCGGCCCGCGTTCTCCAGATTCCACTTGATCACGGTGCCCATGTCGGCATAGGCGAAGTCGTAGGCGCCCGACACCACGCGCTGCACCGAAGTGGCCGAGCCGGAGCCGCGGTCGACCGCCACCTCCAGGCCCTCGGCCTTCCAGTAGCCCTTTTCGACGGTCAGCGGAAACTGCGCCTGCGTGGCCTGGAACAGCCAGCCCATCGAGAACTTGAGCGACGGCTTTTCGACCTGGGCCCAGGCCGGTGCCACGGCCAGGCCGAACAGCGCCACCGCGCCAGCTGCGAGCCAGTCGCGCGAAACCATGTTCATGGAAATTCCTTGCAGAAGAGGTTGAAACCAGCCTCCGATGCAAGCACATCGCATACCAGCTTTGCCCGTGGCGCGGCGCCGAGGGGCGGCTGGCCGCTTGCTACAACGCGAAACCGTCGTCGGCGGAGATCACCGCGCCGTTGACGAAGTGGCTCTCGTTGGAGCACAACATCATCAGCACGGCATCCAGATCCTTGGGCTGGCCGACCCGTTTGCGCGGCAGGATCGAGATCAGCTTCTGCCCGGCCTCGGACGACCATTGGTCGTGGTTGATCTCGGTGTCGATGTAGCCCGGGCACATCGCATTCACATTGATGCCGAACTTGCCCCATTCCAGCGCCATCGCCCGCGTCATGTGCACGACGGCGGCCTTGCTCATCGCGTAGACGGCGATCCGCGGCAGGACCTTCAGCCCCAGCACCGACGCGACATTGACGATGCGCCCGCCGGTGAACGTGCCGGGAGCCGCGCCGCTGGCGCGCGCGATCATGCGTTTGGCCACTTCCTGGGCGACGAAGAAGGAACCCCGCGCATTGGTGTTCATCACGTAGTCGTAGTCCTCCGGCGTCACGTCGACCAGCTTGCGCGTGTCGCCGACCCCCGAGTTGTTGACCAGGATGTCGATCGAGCCCACCTCGGTCTCGGCGTGCGCCACCGCGGCCTTGATCGAGTCGTGGTCGGTCACGTCGAGCTCGATCACGTGCGCATCGCCGCCCTCGCCCTCGATGTGGGCCCGCAGCTCCTTCAGCCGGTCGACCCGGCGGCTGGCCAGCACCACGGCGGCGCCGGCACGCGCCAGCACCCGTGCGAACTGCGCACCCAGCCCGCTGGAGGCGCCCGTCACCAGGGCGACGCGGCCAGAAAGATCGATGCTGTATGCCATGGGGGAAACCTTCACCAGATAAGAGAAATGACGAGCGCTGCATTGTGACAGCGCACCTCGCGCGGCCCGAATGGCCTGCGAATAAAATCGGCCGCGTTTGCGACAACCCCCGAGAGCGAGACCCCCCACATGACGAATGAAGAGATCCTGGCCCAGTTCGGACCCCGCGAGGCGATGGAATACGACGTCGTGGTCGTCGGCGGAGGCCCCGGCGGCCTGGCAACCGCGATCCGCCTGAAGCAGCTCGCGGCCGAAAAGGGCACGGAGATGTCGGTCGTCGTGCTCGAGAAGGGCTCGGAGCCCGGCGCGCACATCCTGTCTGGCGCGATC
This sequence comes from Pseudorhodoferax sp., assembly GCA_965279475.1. Taxonomy (GTDB): domain Bacteria; phylum Pseudomonadota; class Gammaproteobacteria; order Burkholderiales; family Burkholderiaceae_C; genus Pseudorhodoferax. The sequence continues at coordinate 1,607,219 of CBDIIA010000003.1, read as the reverse complement.
ATGGACCCGCGTGCATTGAGCGAGCTGTTTCCCGACTGGAAGGCCATGGGCGCGCCGCTCACGCAGCCGGTCACCGACGACGCCTTCATGTTCCTCGGCGAGAAGACCGGGCTGCGCACGCCGAACTTCCTGTTGCCCGGGTGCTTCCAGAACCACGGCAACTACATCGTGCGCCTGGGCAACGTCGTCAAGTGGCTGGGCGAACAGGCCGAAGCGCTGGGCGTGGAGATCTTCCCCGGTTTCGCGGCGGCCGAGGTGCTCTACAACGACGACGGTTCCGTCAAGGGTGTGGCCACCGGCAACATGGGCGTAGGCAAGGACGGCGAGCCCACCGGCGACTTCCAGCTCGGCATGGAGCTGCATGCGAAGTACACCGTGTTTGCCGAGGGTGCGCGCGGCCACCTGGGCCGCCAGCTGATCGCCCGCTACAAGCTCGACGCCGGCAAGGATCCCCAGAGTTTCGGCCTCGGCGTGAAGGAAGTCTGGGAGATCGACCCCGCGCGCCACCAGCCCGGCCTGGTGCTGCACAGTGCCGGCTGGCCGCTGGACAACGACACCTATGGCGGCGCCTTCCTCTACCACCTGGACGACCACCAGGTTGCGCTCGGCTTCATCACCGGCCTGGGCTACAGCAATCCCTACCTCAGCCCGTTCGAGGAATTCCAGCGCTGGAAGACGCATCCCAACATCCGCTGGTACCTCGAAGGCGATGCCGACAAGGGCATCCAGCCCGGCAAGCGCCTGGGCTACGGCGCGCGCGCGATCAACGCCAGCGGCCTGCTCGCCTTGCCCAAGACCATCTTCCCCGGCGGTGCGCTGGTGGGCTGCGATGCGGGTTACCTCAACGTGGGCCGCATCAAGGGCAGCCACGCCGCGATCAAGACCGGCATGCTGGCGGCCGAAGCGGCGTTCGAGGCCATCGGCGCGGGTCGCCAGCACGACGAACTGACGGCCTACCCGGCCGCGTTCGAGAAGAGCTGGCTGCACACCGAGCTCAACAAGGACCGCAACTTCAAGAACTGGTTCAAGAAGGGCCTGTTCACCGCGACGATCATGAACGGCATCGAGCAGTTCGTGCTCAAGGGCAAGATGCCCTGGACCCTGCACCGCGACAAGCCCGACCACGCGATGCTCAAGCCGGCGTCCGAATGCAAGCCCATCGTCTATCCCAAGCCCGATGGCAAGCTGACCTTCGACAAGCTGTCCAGCGTGTTCATCAGCAACACCAACCACGCCGAGAACCAGCCGGCGCACCTGACGCTGAAGGACGCGTCGGTCCCGGTGAACGTCAACCTCGCGAAGTTCGCCGGCCCCGAGGCGCGCTACTGCCCGGCCGGCGTCTACGAGTTCGTGAAGAACGAAGACAACTCGGACCGGCTGCAGATCAACGCGCAGAACTGCGTGCACTGCAAGACCTGCGACATCAAGGATCCGACGCAGAACATCGTCTGGGTCACGCCCGAAGGCGGCGGCGGGCCGAATTACAGCGGCATGTGACGGGTCGGCGACACCGCGAAAACCCCGATGGGCCGACCCGCCCACCGGGGGAATAATCGTAAGTCATCGTACAAGTTCTTCGTTGAAGCCCGGCGACCCCGGGTTGCAGCGGCCTTTTTCACATCAGGAGACGACATGAAGCTAACCAGGCTGCTGGCAGGCGTGAGCATCGCATTGGGATTCGTGGCCTGCGCGAGCGCGCAGACCACCATGAAGATCAGCATTTCGACGGCGCAGAACTCGCACCAGGGGGTGGCCATCGACACGTTCGCCCGAGAAGTCGAAAAGCGCACGGGCGGCCGCTACAAGGTGCAGACCTTCTACAACGGCTCCCTGGGCGGTGAGCGCGAATCGATCGAGGCGGTGCAACTGGGTACGCAGGAACTGGCGTTCTCGTCGACCGGCCCGGTGCCCAATTTCGTGCCCGAGACCAAGATCCTCGACGTACCCTTCCTGTTCCGGGACAAGGCCCACGCGCGCGCCGTGCTCGACGGCCCGATCGGCCAGGATCTGCTGACCAAGTTCGACGCCAAGGGCTTCAAGGCGCTGGCCTGGGCCGAAAATGGCTTTCGCCACATGACCAACAGCAAGCGCGACGTGAAGGTACCCGAGGACCTGAAGGGCCTGAAGATGCGCACCATGGAGAACCCGGTGCACGTGGCAGCCTACAAGGGCTTCGGCATCATCACCACGCCGATGGCGTTCCCCGAAGTGTTCACCGCGCTGCAGCAGGGCACGGTCGACGGCCAGGAGAATCCGCTGTCGGTCATCATCTCGGCCAAGTTCGACCAGGTGCAAAAGCATCTGTCGCTGACCGGCCACGTCTACTCGCCCTGCATCTTCCTGATGAACAAGGCCGCGTTCGACAAGCTCAGTGCCGCCGACAAGCAGGCGTTCCTCGATGCCGCCAAGGAAGGCACCAAGGTGAACCGCGCGCGGGTCGACGAAGACGACGCCAAGGGCGTGGCCGATCTGCGTGCCAAGGGCATGACGGTGATCGACAATGTCGACAAGGCCCGTTTCGTCGCCGCCCTGGCACCGGTGAACGTGCAGTTCGAGCGCGACTTCGGCAAGGCCAACCTGGACAAGATCCGCGAAGTCAAATAACCCGCGGCGCAGGCTGCCCGCGGCCACGCCATCCTGCCCGCCTGGCTGGTCCGGCGGGCTTTTTTTCTGAACCAAAGATTCCCATGAAAGATGCCTTCCTGCGTCTGGAACAGAAGACCACGGGTCTGTCGATGGTGCTGGCCTGCCTGATGCTGGTGATCGCGGCCTCGCTGGGCATGTTCCAGATCATTACCCGCTTCGTGCTCGAGCAGCCGGCCGAGTGGAGCGAAATCCTGATCCGCGTCAGCCTGATCTGGATGGTGTTCCTGGGCATCCCGATGGCCTTTCGACAAGGTGCGATGGTCAGCGTCGACGTGCTCTACCGTTGGAGCCCGCCGCACTTTCGCCGCGCGCTGGACGCCCTGGTCAGCCTGGCCGCACTGACCCTGATCCTCGTCATCCTGTGGTGGGGCTGGGACTACGCGATGCGCGGGCGCGTGCAGTCGATGGCAGGACTCGAGAGCCTCTCGATGGTCTGGGCCTACCTGGCACTGCCGGTGGGAGCCGTGTTCTCGATCTTCGGCATCGCCGGCAATTACCTCGACCCGAAGCGGCTCGAGCTGGAGACTGCGCAATGAGCGCCGTGCAGCGTGCCGGAGCGATGCTATGACGCCTGTGATGATCGGCACCATGGTGCTGTGCTTCGCGCTGTCGGTCTCGGTGGCCGTGTCGATCGGGCTGGCCTCGATCCTCGGCATCCAGATCAGCAACGCCAACATGCTGATCTCTGCGAAGGAGATGTTCAACTCGGTCAACAAGTTTCCGCTGGCGGCCATTCCGTTCTTCATCCTGGCCGGCAACCTGATGGAGACCGGCGGCATCTCGCGCCGGCTGGTCGAGTTCGCGAAGAGCATCGTCGGCGGCGTGCAGGGGGGCCTGCCGATGACCTGCGTGCTGACCTGCATGATCTTCGCGGCCGTGTCCGGCTCCTCGGTGGCCACCACCTTCGCCATCGGCGCCATCCTGATCCCGGCGCTGATCAAGCACGGCTACCCGACCGCCTACGCGGCCGCCCTGCAGGCCACCAGCGCCGAGCTGGGGGTGATCATCCCGCCGTCGATCCCGATGATCCTGTACGGGGTCAGCGCCGAGGTCTCCATCGGCGAGCTGTTCATCGCCGGCTTCGGCCCGGGTCTGCTGATCAGCGGCGCACTGATGCTGTTCGTCTGGCTCTACTGCAAATGGAAAGGCTGGGGCAAGCACGACGGCGAAGGCCGGCTTCCGTTCGGCAAGGCCCTGTGGCAGGCCGGCTGGGCGCTGCTGATGCCGGTGATCATCCTCGGCGGCATCTACGGCGGCATCTTCACGCCGACCGAGGCATCGGCGGTCGCGGTGTTCTATGCGCTGATCGTCGGTGTCGTGGTCTACCGCGAGATCCGCCTCGCGGACCTGTTCGCCATCCTGCGCAAGTCGGTGCTGTCGTCGGCCGTGATCATGTTCATCATCGCCAACGCCGGGCTGTTCGCATTCCTGCTGACGCGCGCGGGCGTGCCGGATGCGATCGGGCGATGGCTCGAAGCCGTGCTGCAAAGCCCGGCGATGTTTCTGCTCGGCGTGAACGCGGCGCTGTTCGTGATCGGCATGTTCATCGAGACCAGCGCGGCCATCATCGTGCTGGCGCCGATCCTGGCCCCGGTGGCCCGACACTTCGGCATCGACCCGGTGCACTTCGGCCTGGTGATGGTGGTCAACCTGGCGCTGGGCATGATCACGCCGCCGTTCGGCGTGAATCTGTTCGCCGCCTGCACGGTCGCGCGGATCTCGCTGGACCGCATCGTGCGGCACCTGCTGCCCTTCGTGCTGGTGATCCTGGTCTGTCTGATGGTGGTGACCTATGTGCCGTCGCTTTCGCTCGGCCTGCGCGACCTGGTCTACGCCAAATAATTGCGCTCCAGTGGTTAGAATGATTTTTGCCAGGAGAGAGTTCCGACGCTGAGTGCGCCGGAGCCGCCGAAGGCGCAGGGCCGGCCCAGAGGGCGGGTCTGAACGCTCAGGCAAAAGGACTGGCAAACGATCGTCGGCGACGCCGGTCGTCCCCCCTGGAGAGAGGCCGCGGCAAGCATTGCATCGCGGCCCACCGAAGGAGCAAACCGCAGTCGGGTGTCATGACACCGGCCCGGCGAATCTCTCAGGTAGAGCGGACAGCGGGGCAGCCCATGGCCAGATGGCCGTGATGTGGACCTGCCTTTGAAATGCCGCCATGACCTCGACGATGCCTCCCGCCGAATTGCTGCACACGCCGTTGCACGCGCTGCACCTCGAACTGGGTGCCCGCATGGTGCCGTTTGCCGGCTACAGCATGCCGGTGCAGTACCCGGCCGGGCTGATGGCCGAGCACCTGCACACCCGCAGCGCCGCCGGGCTGTTCGACGTCTCGCACATGGGCCAGCTGCGGCTGGTGGGCGCCGAGGCGGCCGCGGCGTTCGAGACGCTGGTGCCAGTCGACGTCGTCGACCTGCCGGTCGGCAAGCAGCGCTACGGGCTGCTGCTGGACGCCAACGCCGGCATCCTCGACGACCTGATGTTCGTCAACCGGGGGGATGATCTCTTCGTCATTGTCAACGGCGCCTGCAAGGTGGCCGACATCGCCCACATCCAGCAGCACATCGGCGCACGCTGCGCCGTGCTGCCCCTGCCCGACCGCGCGCTGCTCGCGCTGCAGGGTCCGCAGGCCGTCACCGCGCTGTCGCGGCTGCTGACGCACGTCGAGAAGATGGTGTTCATGACCGGCGGGCATTTCATCTGGGAAGGCGCCGACCTCTACATCACGCGCAGCGGCTACACCGGCGAAGACGGCTTCGAGATCTCGGTGCCCGCCTCGCATGCCGAAGGCCTGGCGCGCACGCTGTTGGCGCAGCGCGAGGTCAAGCCCATCGGCCTGGGTGCGCGCAACTCGCTGCGGCTCGAAGCCGGACTGTGCCTGTACGGCAACGACATCGACACCACGACGACGCCGGCCGAGGCGGCACTGAACTGGGCGGTCCAGAAGGTGCGGCGCACCGGCGGCGCGCGTGCCGGCGGTTTCCCCGGCGCCGACAAGCTGCTCGCGCAACTGGCCGACCCCGCCGCCCTGCCCCGCAAACGCGTCGGCCTGGTCGCGCTGGAGCGGGTGCCGGTGCGCGAGCACAGCCCTTTGCAGAGCCTGGACGGCGCGGCCATCGGCGAGGTCACCAGCGGCCTGCTCGGCCCCAGCATCGACCGCCCGGTGGCGATGGGTTATGTGCGCACGGAATTTGCTGCGCTCGGCACACGCCTGCACGCAATCGTGCGCGGCAAGCCGGTGCCGATGGAAGTCGCCTCCCTGCCCTTCGTGCCCAACCGCTATTACCGAGGCTGAAGCCGGCCCCCCACCTTCATTCATCAGGAGAACCGCATGATCAAGTACACCGAAGACCACGAATGGCTGAACATCGAAGGCGACACCGCCACCGTCGGCATCACGCAGCACGCGCAGGACGCGCTGGGCGACGTGGTGTTCGTCGACCTGCCCGAGGTCGGCAAGACGCTGGCGCAGAAAGAGGTGGCCGGTGTCGTTGAATCGGTCAAGGCCGCGGCCGACGTCTACATGCCGGTGTCCGGTACCGTGACCGAAGTGAACGAGGCCCTGCGTGCCGACCCGGCACTGGCCAACAGCGATCCGCTGGGCGCGGGCTGGTTCTTCAAGGTCCAGCTCAGCGACGCGTCGCAGCTCGACGCCCTGCTCGACGAGACGGCCTACAAGGCCTTCGCTGAGAACTCGTGACCCCCTGAACCCCCTGCGCCATGGCCAACCGCATGACTTGTCTCGCTGATCTCGAAAACGCCTCGGAATTCATCGCCCGCCACATCGGCATCGCGCCCGACGACGAGGCGCGCATGCTCGGCGTGGTCGGCGCCGCGTCGCGCCAGGCGCTGGTGGCCGGCATCGTGCCGCGCAGCATCGCCCGCACGACGCCGATGGACCTGCCGCCCGCCATCACCGAGGCGGCTGCGCTCGAAGAACTGCGCGCCATCGCCGGGCAGAACCGGGTCTTGAAGAGTTTCATCGGCCAGGGTTACCACGGCACGCACACGCCGGGGGTGATCCTGCGCAACATCCTGGAGAACCCGGCCTGGTACACGGCCTACACGCCTTACCAGGCCGAGATCAGCCAGGGCCGCATGGAGGCGCTGGTCAACTTCCAGACCATGGTCTGCGACCTGACCGGCATGGCCATCGCCAACGCCTCGATGCTCGACGAGGCCACGGCCGCGGCCGAGGCGATGACGCTGGCCAAACGCAGCGTGAAGAGCAAAAGCAATGTGTTCGTGGTGGCGGGCGACGCCCACCCGCAAACCATCGAGGTGATCCAGACGCGCGCCGCGCCGCTGGGCATCCAGGTGGTGCTGGCCAATTCGCTGGACGAATGGAACAAGGCGCTGGACGGCGACTACTTCGCCGTGCTCGCCCAGTACCCCGCCACCAGCGGCCGCATCGACGACCTGCAGGCCGATGTGGAGAAGACCCACGGCAAGCAGGCGGCCTTCATCGCCGCGGCCGACCTGCTGGCGCTGACGCTGATCACGCCGCCCGGCGCTTGGGGAGCCGACATCGTGGTCGGCACGACGCAGCGCTTCGGCATGCCCATGGGCGCGGGCGGGCCGCACGCCGCCTACATGGCCTGCCGCGACGACTACAAGCGCTCGTTGCCCGGCCGCCTGGTGGGGGTGAGCGTGGACGCCGAAGGCAACACCGCCTACCGCCTGGCGCTGCAGACGCGCGAGCAGCACATCCGCCGTGAGAAAGCCACCTCCAACATCTGCACCGCCCAGGTGCTGCCGGCGGTAGTCGCCAGCATGTACGCCGTCTACCACGGCCCCGAAGGCCTGACGCGCATCGCCCGGCGCGTGGCGGCCTACACCGCCATCCTGGCCCGGGGCCTGCAACAGCTGGGCGCGCCGGTGCGCGAGCAGGCCTGTTTCGACACCCTGTCGCTGAAGACCGATGGCGCCACCGATGCGATTGCCGCGCGCGCGGTGGGCCTGGGCGCGAACCTGCGGGTGTACTTCCAGCACTACCTGTGCATCACGCTGGACGAGACCACGACGCGCGCCGACGTCGAGCTGCTGTGGAAGATCTTCGCCAAGGACGGGCAGGCGGTGCCGCGCTTCGACGACCTGGCAACCGACGGGGCCACGCTGATCCCGCTGGCGCTGCGCCGCACCACGCCGTTCCTCACGCACCCGGTGTTCAACACCCACCACAGCGAAACCGGCATGCTGCGCTACATCCGCGCGCTGTCCGACAAGGACTTGGCGCTCGACCGCAGCATGATCCCGCTGGGCAGCTGCACGATGAAGCTCAACGCCACCAGCGAGATGATCCCGATCACCTGGCCGGGGTTCGCCGACATCCATCCGTTCGCGCCGCGCGACCAGCTGCAGGGCTACGCCACGCTGGAGGCGCAGCTCTGCGCCTGGCTGTGCCAGGCCACCGGGTACGCCGGCGTCAGCCTGCAGCCCAACGCCGGCTCGCAGGGCGAATACGCCGGCCTGCTGGCCATCCGCGCCTGGCATGCGGCCCAGGGCCAGGCGCACCGCGATGTCTGCCTGATCCCGTCGTCGGCGCACGGCACCAACCCGGCCAGCGCCCAGATGGTGGGCCTGCGGGTGGTGGTGACGGCCTGCGATGCGCAGGGCAATGTCGACCTGGCCGATCTCGAGGCCAAGTGCGCCCAGCATGCCGACAAGCTGGCCTGCGTGATGATCACCTACCCCAGCACCCACGGCGTGTTCGAGACGCAGGTCAAGGAGCTGTGCGCGCTGGTGCACCAGCATGGGGGACGCGTCTACGTGGACGGCGCCAACATGAACGCGCTGGTGGGCGTCGCCGCCCCCGGTGAGTTCGGCGGCGACGTGAGCCACCTGAACCTGCACAAGACCTTCTGCATTCCGCACGGCGGCGGCGGGCCGGGCGTCGGGCCGGTGTGCGTGGTCGAAGACCTGGTGCCTTATCTGCCCGGCCACAGGACAGCTGGGCTGGAGGACCATGGCGTCGGCGCCGTGTCCGCAGCCCCCTTGGGCAATGCGGCCGTGCTGCCGATCAGCTGGATGTACTGCCGCATGATGGGCGCGGCCGGCCTGACGCAGGCCACCGAGGTCGCGATCCTGTCGGCCAACTACATCAGCGCGCGGTTGAAGGAGCACTACCCCACGCTGTACGCCAGCGAAGGCAGGGATGGCAAGCCGGGCCACGTCGCGCACGAATGCATCCTGGACCTGCGCCCGCTGAAGGACACCAGCGGCGTGACGGCCGAAGACGTGGCCAAGCGCCTGATCGACTATGGCTTCCACGCGCCGACACTGAGCTTCCCCGTCGCCGGCACGCTGATGGTCGAGCCGACCGAGAGCGAGACGCTGGCCGAGCTCGACCGTTTCGTCGACGCGATGGTCGCGATCCGCGCCGAGATCCGCAAGGTCGAGAATGGCGACTGGCCCCAGGACAACAACCCGTTGAAACACGCACCGCACACCGCCGCCAGCCTGATGCAGACCGAGTGGACACGCCCCTACCCGCGCGAACTCGGCGCCTTCGCCTTGCCGGCGCTCCAGCGCAGCAAGTACTGGCCGCCGGTCGCCCGCATCGACAACGTCTACGGGGACCGCAACCTGTTCTGCTCTTGCGTGCCCGTCACGGATCTCGCCGAAGCATGAAGGCCCCTTGCGCATGAACACCCCGGCCCGTCGCCGTGGCAGCAGCGGTTTCGCGCCGCTGGAGGCGGCCACGCCGCGCGCCGTGGAGACGGGCATCGAGGGCTACCACCTGCCCCAGCTGATCCAGGACCTGCGCAACTACCAGGCCGAGCTGGAGAGCCAGAACAAGGTGTTGCGCTACAGCCAGGCCGTGGCCGAAGGCGCATCGGAGCGGTTCGAGACGCTGTTCTCCAGCGTGCCGCTGGCGCTGATGGTGGTCGACGAACACGACCTGGTGGTGCAAAGCAACTCGATGGCGCAGCGGCTGTTCCAGCCGTCCGAGCGCGACCGGCCGCTCAACTTCCTGATGCCCTTCGTCAGCGAGGCCAGCAACGCCGAGGTACGGCGCGCGTTCGGCGAGGCGCGTGAACAAGGGCATGCCGAGGCCAGCGAGGTGGTGTTCTCGATCGGCGACAGCGGCTCCATCACCGGCGACCTGCACATCGCGCGGCTCGAGAACGCGCACGAGCCGCTCACGCACTACATCTGCGCGGTGATCGACCAGGGCCCGCTGCTGGCCGAACGCCATGCGCTGCAGCTGAGTGGCGCCGAACTGCAGCAGCGCAACGAGCAGCTGCGCATCAGCGAGAGCCGGCTCGAGGCCATCATCAACTCGTCGCTCGACGCGATCATCTGCGTCGACCGGGACCGGCGCATCACCGTGTTCAACCCGACGGCGGCGGCGCTGTTCCAGTGCCCGTCGGACCAGGCGCTGGGCAGCGCGCTGGAGCGCTTCTTTCCCGATGCGGCCAACACCATCGCGATGAACCAGATCTCCACGCAGGCGCTGCTCGGCGAGATGGACGCACTGACCGCCGGCGGCAAGGTGCTGCCGGTCGAGGTGAGCGTGGCGTTCGAGCGCCACCCCGATGGCGACACGACGACCATCTTCGCGCGCGACCTCACCAGCCGCAAACGCGCCGAGATCCACCGCAACGCGCTCGAAGCGCAGCTGCGCCAGTCGCAGAAGATGCAGGCGGTGGGCACGATGGCCGGCGGCATCGCGCACGACTTCAACAACATCCTCGGCGCGATCCTCGGCAACGTCGAACTGGCCAAGGAAGACGCGGGCGCCAACTCGGCCGCGCAGGAGAGCCTGCGCGAGATCGAGAAGGCCGGCCGGCGCGCGCGCGACCTGGTGCGCCAGATCCTGACCTTCAGCCGCAACGAGGCGCCCAAACGCGCGCCGGTCGACCTGGCCGAGGTGGTGGTCGAGACCGAGCGGCTGCTGCGCGTGACGCTGCCACCGGCGGTCGAGCTGCAGTTGCACATCGCGTCGGCCATCCCCGCCGTGCTGGCCGACCACACGCAGGTCGAGCAGGCGGTGCTGAACCTCTGCGCCAACGCCATCCAGGCGATCGGCGAAGACCGTGGCAGCGTGCAGATCGCGCTGTCGAGCGGCGTGCCCGACGCGGCGCAGTGCGAACGCCTGGGCCTGGCGCAGGACCGCTACGTGATGCTGGCGGTGCGCGACAGCGGCAAGGGCATGGACGATGCCACGCTGCTGCGCATCTTCGAGCCCTTCTTCACCACCAAGGAAGTCGGCCAGGGAACAGGCCTGGGCCTGGCGGTGGTGCATGGCGTGATGCGCAGCCACGCGGGTTCGGTCGACGTGCACAGCACGCCCGGCGTGGGCAGCGTGTTCACGCTGTACTTCCCGGCCACGGCCTCGGTGGCGCCGGCGCCGGTGCCCGAGACTGCGCCGCCGGCCGACGTCCGCGGGCGCAACAAGCACGTGATGTACGTCGACGACGACCAGGCGCTGGTGTTCCTGGTCGAGCGGCTGCTGCGCCGCCGTGGTTTCAAGGTCAGCGGCTTCTCCGACCCCAACCTCGCCGCGGCCGAACTGCGGGCCAACGCCGCGGCCTACGACCTGCTGGTGACCGACTACAACATGCCCGGCTACTGCGGCGTCGACCTGGTGCGCGAGGCGCGCCAGATCCGGCCCGACCTGCCGGTCGCGCTGGCCTCGGGCTACGTCACTGCCGAGATCGAACAGAGCGCGATGGCCGAGGGCGCGCGTGCGCTGATCCACAAGCCCAACGATGTCGAAGAGCTGTGTGCGACCGTGCAACGGCTGATCCTGGACAGCGAGCAGGCTTGAGCAGCACCGGGGTCGAGATCGTCTACGGCGACGACGCCTTGCTGGTGCTGGCCAAACCCGCCGGCCTGCTGTCCGTGCCCGGGCGCGGCCCGGACAAGCAGGATGCGCTGAGCGTGCGCGTGCAGCAGATCTTTCCCGATGCGCTGATCGTGCACCGGCTCGACATGGCGACCTCGGGCCTGATGCTGATGGCCCGGGGCATCGCGGTGCAACGCCAGCTCGGCACGGCCTTTGCCGAGCGCCGCATCGACAAACGCTACGAGGCCGTGGTCGACGGCCACTGGCAGGCGACTGCCGGCCTCGACGGCTGGGGCGAGATCGATCTGCCCTTGCGGCTGGACTGGCCACGCCGCCCGCTGTCCATCGTCGACCCCATCGACGGCAAGCCCAGCGTCACGCGCTGGAAGTTGCTGGCGCACGACGCGGTGGCCGGCGGATCGCGGCTGGCGCTGGCGCCGCTCACCGGCCGTTCGCACCAGCTGCGGGTGCACCTGACGTTTCAGGGCCACCCGATCCTGGGCGATGCGCTGTACGCGCCGGCCGAGGTGCAGGCCCGCGCCGAGCGCCTGCTACTGCACGCCTGCGCGCTGGAACTGGACCACCCCACGACCGGCGAGCGCATCCGCTTCACCCACCCCGTGCCGTTCTAGAAACCACCCCGTTTCTTGCTCACTGCGTGTAGCCGAATCCCCCTCAAGGGGCGCACCCAGCAGCCCGGCGAAGCCGGTTCCGCGGGTGCTCCCGAACGGGCTTCGCTGCGCTTGCCTTGGATCGCTGCACGGCACGGCGGTACGATGCCCCCACGACCCCAAGCCACGCCTATGATCCGCACATGACCCAACACCTCACCATCCTCACCGGCGCCTCGCGCGGCATGGGCCACGCGATCGCACTGCAGCTGCTGCAGGCCGGCCACACGCTGGTATGCATCTCGCGCAAGTCCAATCCGACGCTGGCCACCGCCGCCGCGGCCGCCGGTGCCACGTTCGAAGAATGGCACCACGACCTGGCGCAAAGCGTGCCGGTGGCGCAGAAGCTCGGCCACTGGCTCGGCCACCAGGGCGCGCAGCAATGGAGCAGCGTCACGCTGATCAACAACGCCGGCACGCTGGCCAAGCTGGCGCCGCTGCGCGATGCGGACGCCGGCGATCTGTCGCAGGCACTGCGCGTGGGCCTGGAGGCGCCGATGCAGCTGACCGCCGCCTTCCTGCACGCCACGCGCGACTGGACCGGCGTGCGCAAGGTGCTCAACATCTCGTCCGGCCTCGGCCGGCGCGCGATGGCCTCGCAGGCCGGCTACTGCGCCGCCAAGGCCGGCATGGACCATTTCACGCGCTGCGTGGCGCTGGACGAAGCCCTGAAGGCGAACGGCGCCAAGGTCTGTTCGCTGGCACCGGGCGTCATCGACACCGACATGCAGATCCAGCTGCGCGGTGCCGACGGCCACGATTTTCCGGACCGCGGCAACTTCGAGAACCTGCAGCAGACCGGCAAGCTCAGCTCGCCGGCCGATGCAGCGGCCCAGGTGCTGGGCTACCTGGCGCGCGCGGATTTCGGCACCAACCCCGTAGCCGATGTGCGCGACCGCTGAGAAAGAAGCAAAGACCATCGCATCGACAACGCTGCCCCGACTTCCATGGAATTGTTGATCCTTGCGACTCTTTGCGTCGCAGGCCTCTATCTGCTGAAGAACCAGGCACAGCACAGGCGCATCGCCCTGCTCGCCAGCCACCTCGGGCACTACCAGATCGAAAAGCTGATGGAGAACCTGACGCAGGGCTACTTGCGCGCGCTCGGCGAACACGATGCCGAACGGCGGGCGCAGATCTGGAGCCTGCTGCAGACCCAGGAGACGCAGCTGAGTGACCAGTTCGGCCGGTTCGCCGCCGAGTTCGCCAAGGTGGACGCCCCGCAGGCCCGCGTCAGCACGCTGCCGCTGGCGCTGCCGTTCGCCGACGTGCTGTTCCCGGCCGCCACCTTCGATGTGCGCCAGGCGTTCGAGATCCACGCGCGGGGCTTCACCGCCGCCGCACGCGATGGCGACGGCCGCACACCGAAGGACAAGGCCTTCACGCTGTCGGCCGAGCTGCTGCTGATGCAGCACACCTGCCACTGGTTCTGCAAATCGAAAATGGTGGCGTCGGCCCGCATGCTGGCGCGCCACCAGACGGCCTATGCCCAGCTGGTGGCATCGGTGGCACCCGACACCCGCAACGCCTACTGCGCGCTGGTGGGCGCCGCCGGGTAGACCGCCGGCACCGCTGCGCCGTTGCGCAGCCAGTCCTCGAAGCGCGCCACCGGCATCGCACGCGCGAACAGGAAACCCTGGCCGTAGTCGCAGCCGGCCGCGGCCAGCAGGTCGCGCTGCTGCGCCGTCTCCACCCCTTCGGCCACCACCTGGATGCCCAGCTGGTGGGCCATCATGATCATCGCCTTGCACAGCGCCAGGGTCTTCGAATCCGGCTCCAGGCCTTGCACGAAGGAGCGGTCGATCTTGATGAAGTCGATGTCGTACTGCTGCAGGTACGACAGCGACGAATAACCGGTGCCGAAGTCGTCGAGCGAGACACCGATGCCCGCGTCGCGCAGCGCCAGCAGATGGTCGGCCACGCCGGCATCGGGTTCGAGCAGCAGGCCTTCGGTGATCTCGACCACGATGCTCTGGCCCGGCAGGCCGAGCGCCGACAGCAGATCGAACCAGCCCTGGCGCGACTTGTGCGCGCTGTGGAACTGCACCGGCGACTTGTTCACGCTGATCTGGAACCGCGGGTCGAACGCATCGCGCCACGCGCGCACCTGGTGCGCCGACTGGCGGAACACCCATTCGCCGATCTCGACGATCAGCCCCGTGGCCTCGGCGATCGGGATGAACTCGCCCGGCCCGACCAGGCCACGCGCCGGATGCAGCCAGCGGATCAGCGCCTCGGCCTTGTGCACGGAGCCGGTGGCCAGCTCGACGATCGGCTGGTATTCGATCATGAACTGCTGCTCGGCCACCGCGCTGCGCAGGTCGTTGGCCAGCCGCGCCCGGTTCTGCGCGGCCTCCTGCAGCGCCGGCGTGAAGTGGCTGAAGCGGTTGCGCCCTGCGGCCTTGGCGGCGTAGAGCGCCTGGTCGGCGTTGCGCAGCAGGCTGTCGATGTCGTCCGCATCGGCCGGGAACAGCGTGATGCCGATGCTGGCCGACACGAAGGCCTGCTCCTGCCCGAGCCGGAACTCCTCCGACAGCGCGGACAGCATGTTCTGCACGATGCGCTCGACGCGGCTGGCGTCGTGCAGCTCCGACAGCACCACGGTGAACTCGTCGCCGCCCATGCGCGCCACGGTGTCGGAGCCGCGCACGCAGTCGCCGATGCGGCGCGCCGCCTCGACCAGCAGCAGGTCGCCGTTGTCGTGGCCGAGCGTGTCGTTGACTTCCTTGAAATGGTCGAGGTCGATGAACAGCACCGCCATCTGCATCCGGTCGCGCCGGCAGATCGCCAGGTCGTGCGCCATCCGGTCGCGCAGCATGCGCCGGTTGGGCAGGCCGGTCAGCGCGTCGAAATTGGCCTGCCGCCAGATCAGCGCCTCGGCCTCCTTGCGCTGCGTGATGTCGGTGTGCGTGCCGACCATGCGCAGCGGCCGGCCCTGGGCGTCGCGGGCGATCACCATGCCCCGCGTCAGGATCCATTTCCAGCTGCCGTCCTTGCAGTGCACGCGGTGCTCGTTGGCGTAGGTCGGCGTGATGCCGTCGAAGTGGGCCTGCCGGTCGCGGTTCATCTGCGCCATGTCGTCAGGGTGGGTGCGGCGGTCGAACTCGTCGGGGTAATCGAGGATCTCGTGCTCTGCATAGCCGTAGATCTCCTTGCAGCGCCGGGAGTACAGCTCCACACCTTCCTGGATGTGCCAGTCCCACACGCCGTCGCCGCTGCTCTCCAGTGCCAGCTTCCACACCGCGTCGCGCTCGCGCAGTTCGGCCTCGGCCTGTACCCGGCCGGTGATGTCCTCGACCGTGCCTTCGTAGTAGAGGATGCTGCCGTCGGCCGCGCGCACCACGTGGGCGTTCTCGCTGACCCACATGCGTTCGCGGGTCTTGTGGCGGTACACCTCGGAGACGAAGGCGGTGACAAAACCGTCGCGCTCCATCAGCATGCGGAAGGTGTCGCGCCGGCCCGGGTCCACGTACCACTGGTTGGCGATGTCGTCCTGCATCGCGTCGCGCAGCTCGGCCTCGGTGGTGTAGCCGTTCAGCCGCACCTGCGAGGGGTTCGCGCGGATCTGGCGGCCGTCGGGCGAGGAACGGTAGGCGCCGATCGGCAGGAAGTCGAACATCGTCGAGAAATCGGCCGCTTCTGCCGGCGCCGGACCGGCAGGCGCGGTGACCGGACGCGGCAGGGAATCTGGCAGTGTCCGTTCGCGCATCAGGGCGCTATTGTCGTCCTTCCGTCCGGATTTCAGCCGAATGGCCCAGGCTTCACCTGGGTTGCCTTCCCTATCCCGGACGGATGACGGAGGTCAGTAGACCTCGGGCACGATGATGGACTGCGGCACCGGATGGCGTGCGTAATCCTCGTGGCGCACCCGCTCGGGCAAGGTGATCGGGGCGTGCTCGACCTCCTGGTAGGGCATCTGGCTCAGCAGGTGGTGGATGCAGTTGAGGCGGGCGCGCTTCTTGTCGTCGGCCTGCACCACCCACCACGGCGCCTCGGCGATGTGGGTGCGGTCCAGCATCACCTCCTTGGCCTTGGTGTAGTCCTCCCAGCGGCGGCGCGACTCCAGGTCCATCGGGCTCAGCTTCCACTGCTTCAGCGGGTCGTGGATACGGCCCAGGAAGCGCAGGTGCTGCTCTTCGTCGGAGATCGAGAACCAGTACTTGATCAGCTGGATGCCCGAGCGCACCAGCATGCGTTCGAACTCGGGCACGCTGCGGAAGAACTCCTCGTACTGCTCGTCGCTGCAGAAGCCCATCACGCGTTCGACGCCGGCGCGGTTGTACCAGCTGCGGTCGAACAGCACCATCTCGCCGGCCGCCGGCAGGTGGGTGGCATAACGCTGGAAGTACCACTGCGTGCGTTCGCGGTCGTTCGGTGCCGGCAGCGCGGCCACGCGGCACACGCGCGGGTTGAGCCGCTGCGTGATGCGCTTGATGACGCCGCCCTTGCCGGCCGCGTCGCGGCCCTCGAACAAAATCACCACCTTGTGGCCGCTGGCGACCACCCAGTCCTGCAGCTTCACCAGTTCGCCCTGCAGCCGGAACAATTCGCGGAAATACAGGCGCCGGGCCTCCTTGCTCTCGTCGCCGGCCGCGGCGCCGCCTTCGGGCGTGCCGACGATGCGGTCGTCCAGCTCCATCTCCAGCTCTTCGTCGTAGCTGTCGACCAGGTCGCGGTGCATGCGCCGCATCAGTTCGTCTTCGGGTGAGCCCATCGCGTCGTTCCTGCACCAGCACCGGCGCCGCGGGATCGGGCCGTTCGTTCTGGCGTTCAGCGCACGACGGTAGCGCCGGCAGATGGCAGTTTGATGACAGTCACAAATGCCGGCCGGCGCTAAGGTAACTCGGGTCGGAACTCGAGTCGGAACTCAGGTCGCCTGGGCGCCGGTGGCCTTGGCCACGGCCTGCCAGCGCTGCCAGTCCTTCTTGACCACGCCGGCGAATTCGCGGCCCGGCGTGTACTGGATCTCGGCGCCGCGCTGCCACATCTGGCCGCGCATCTGCGTCTGGTCGGTCACGGCGCGGATGTCGGCCTCGATCTTGCGCAGGATGGCGTCGGGCGTGCCTGCAGGCGCGAACAGGCCGTACCACTGGTCGGCCGCGAAGCCCGGGTAGCCGTTCTCGGCCACCGTGGGCACGCCCGGCAGCCGCGTCGTCGCCTGGGCACCGGTGACCGCCAGCGCGCGCAGCTTGCCGCTTTCGACGAAGGGCAGCGCCGAGACGATGATGTCGATCATCACCTGCGTGCGCCCGGCGATCAGGTCCGGCAGCGCCTGGGCACTGCCGCGGTACGGCACATGCACCATCTGGGTCTTGGTCTGCGACAGGAACCACTCGGTCGTCAGGTGCGGCAGCGAGCCGCTGCCGTTCGACGCATAACTCAGCTTGTTCGGGTTGGCCCGGGCAAAGGTGAGCAGTTCGCGCAGCGTCTTGAACGGCGAATCGGCCGGCACCACCACCACCAGCGGCGAGGTCGCGAAGCCGGCCGCCGGCACCAGGTCGATCAGCGGGTCGTAGTTGAGCTTGGGGTAG
Source organism: Pseudorhodoferax sp. (assembly GCA_965279475.1). GTDB lineage: Bacteria > Pseudomonadota > Gammaproteobacteria > Burkholderiales > Burkholderiaceae_C > Pseudorhodoferax. Next base: position 1,589,580 of record CBDIIA010000003.1, on the reverse strand, counting down.
ATGTGCGGCGCGATCGACACCCCGGCCGGAATGCCCAGCACCAGCGTGTAGCCATCGGGCGGCGCCTTGGCGCCGGCCTCGGTGCCAATGGTCGAGCCGGCCCCGGTCCGGTTGTCGAACACCACCGGCTGGTGCCAGCGCTCGGACAAGGCGCTGCCCAGTGCGCGGGCGGCGTAGTCGGTGGCGCCGCCGGCCGGGAAAGGAATCAGCAGGCGCACCGGCTTGTTCGGGAACGCGGACGCCGGTTGCGCCCCGCCATGGGGCAGCCCGGCCAGCAGCGGGCTCAGGGTGGCGGCCTGGACGAGGCGGCGGCGCAGACGGGACGGATGCATGCAGGGTCTCCAGGATGAGGGTGCGCAGGGATGCGCAAGATCTGCGCCACGCGGGCGTGGCTCGGCATAATCGACGCCGACATCTGCATTGGAGAATCGCATGGATCGTGAAGTCGTGGTCGTCAGCGGTGTGCGCACCGCCATCGGCACTTTCGGCGGCAGCCTGAAGGACGTGCCGCCCACCCAGCTCGGCGCCCTGGTGGTGCGCGAATCGCTGCAACGCGCCAAGGTCGACGGCGCGGAGGTCGGCCACGTGGTGTTCGGCCACGTCGTCAACACCGAGCCGCGCGACATGTACCTGTCGCGCGTGGCCGCCATCGACGGCGGCTGCAGCCAGGAAACGCCGGCCTTCAACGTCAACCGCCTGTGCGGCTCGGGCCTGCAGGCCATCGTGTCGGCAGCGCAGTCCATCCTGCTGGGCGACTGCGACATCGCCATCGGCGCGGGCGCCGAAAGCATGAGCCGCGCGCCCTACGCGTCGCTCAACGCGCGCTGGGGGGCCCGCATGGGCGACGCCAAGCTCGTCGACATGATGATGGGAGCGCTGCACGACCCGTTCCACACCATCCACATGGGCGTGACCGCCGAGAACATCGCCGCCAAGTGGGGCATCAGCCGCGAAGACCAGGACCGGCTGGCCGTGGAGAGCCACCACCGCGCCGCCCGCGCCACCGCGGCGGGTTACTTCAAGGACCAGATCGTGCCGGTGCTGCTGAAGAGCCGCAAGGGCGAGGTCGCCTTTGCGGCCGACGAGCATTTCCGCGCCGACGCGACGCTGGAGGACATGGCCAAGCTCAAGCCCGTGTTCCAGAAGGAGAACGGCAGTGTGACCGCCGGCAACGCCTCGGGCCTGAACGATGCCGCTGCCGCCGTGGTGCTGATGGAGGCGTCCGTCGCCAGGCAACGCGGCCTGGCGCCGATGGCGCGCCTGGTCGGCTACGCCCATGCCGGCGTCGATCCCAAGTTCATGGGCATCGGCCCGGTGCCAGCCACCCGCAAGCTGCTGCAGAAACTGGGCCTGAAGGTGCAGGATCTCGACGTGATCGAGGCGAACGAGGCTTTTGCCGCCCAGGCCTGCGCGGTCACGCGCGACCTCGAACTCGACCCCGCCAAGGTGAACCCCAACGGATCGGGCATCTCGCTCGGCCACCCCATCGGAGCCACCGGCGCGCTGATCACGGTGAAGGCGCTGCACGAACTGCAGCGCACCGGAGGGCGTTACGCGCTGGTGACGATGTGCATCGGCGGCGGCCAGGGCATTGCGGCGGTGTTCGAACGCGCCTGAGGTCCAGGTCTGGGCCCAGGGCCGGGAGCCGACGGGCCGCACGGGGCCCGCGCGAGCGTCAGCCCCGCACCACCAGCACTGGCAGCGTGGTGTTCTGCAGCACCCGCTGCGTCACGCTGCCCAGCAGCAGTTTCTCGATGCCGTGGCGGCCGTGGGAGCCCATCACGATCAGGTCGGCGCCCCACTGCTTGGCGGTCTCGAGGATGCCGTCCTCGACCACATGGCCCTCGACGACCCGCTGCTCGGAGCCGACACCGGCGGCCTGCACGACCTCGGTGGCCGCGGTCAGCGCGCGGTTGGCATTGGCAGTGGCCGCAGCAAGATAGTCGGCCTGCCCCAGCGAGTAGTCGGCACCGACGCCGACGAACGGGTACTGGTCGATCACGTGGACCAGCAACACGCGGCCATCGAAGGCCTTGGCCACGGCGACCGCCTTGGCGACGGCCAGCAAGGCGGTCTGCGATCCGTCGACCGGGACCAGAATTTGCTTGAACATAGACAACCTTTCTCGTTTTTGTGGGCATCAAGAACCGTGCTATTCAGGTTAGACACTGGCGCACTTGCGGTCTGTAGGACTCCACCGTCTTCAAAAATCCAACATCGGGCTGCGCCGCCCAATGCCAGAAGCACGGCGTTAAACTCACGGGCATGAGTGCAACACACGCATACTCGATCTCAGAGCTCGCGCTGACTCAGGCCAGCGCCGCCGGCACGCAGGTCGATGAAAGCGTGTTCAGGGTTCTGGCGCGCGCGGGACGCTGGTTCGCCCGTCCCATCGTGGGCTATGTCGAAGATCGCGCACGCAGGGTCGCAACCGGCGCTGTGTGGTTTCAAGGCGCGCTGGCCTCACTGCCCGAAGAGCCGGAATCGGTTTATCAGGAAGACGCACTGATTCCGCTGCTGGAGACAGCCGAAAGCCAACTCATCTCGCTTCGCCAGACTTCGCTCAAGATCGTGGCCGATCTCGAAAGCATGGACGGGCGGCGCGATGGAGAACTTCGCAGCGCGTTTCGAAAGATGGCGATCGCATGCGTCGACCTGTTCGATGCCATCCAAGCCTTCAGGTGGGCACTTCTGGAACGCAACGCCGATGCGGATATGGCTGCCGGCCGCGTGGAGTCCTTTCAGACCGCAGAACAACTCATCGCCAGTCTGAAAAACCGCTGACGCGACGATGCAAGGCGGCTTCACCGTCTCGATCACCGAGCGTTTTCGCAAGGACTACCAACGGTTGTCCCCAGACATCCAGCGCGCTGCAGACGATTGCATTGCCGATCTTGCGAAGGACCCGCTGCCCGCCTCTCGCCGTGCACACCGGATCAATACCGGGCAATTTCCAAAGGTGTTCTCGGTCGACGTGACGGGCAACAAGTCGTACAAGATGTCGTTCCATCTCGAAGGCGGAAATGCTGTGCTGCGACGCATCGGCACCCACAAGGAAATCGATCGCGCGTCCTGAGGCCGTGGATCGTGCCGTATTGCAGGCCGTTGCCATCAGGAGCATAGGGCTCTTGCTAGCCGTCTCGATTCACTCGCCCTGGAACCCGCCGGCCCTGAAGGTCAGCACCAGCGTGTCCCGGTGGCCATCGGGCGCGGTTGGCTGGATCGGGGTCGACTCGTGGATCACGCGGGCATCGTCCAGCAGCAGCAACGACCAGGGTTCGGTCAGCGTGAAGCGCTGGCCGCTCGGCCCTTCGGCTTCGAACACCCGGGTCTCGCCGCCCTTGATGTGGTGGCGCCCGATCAGGAACACGGCCACGAAGTCGACGCCGTCGCGGTGTGCGCCCTCGGGCGTCGGCCGGCCGATGCCGTCGGTGGTGTCGATGCGGAACTGGTGCGCTTCGACGTACCAGCTTGTGTCGGCGGGTGCCGCAGCGCTGCCACTGCGCAGGTCGGTGCACAGCCGACCCAATGCCGTCAGCAACTGCGCCCAGACCGGCGAGGCGGCATCGCCACGCTGCATCGGCTCGAACCAGCGCTGCATGCCGCCATGCAGCGCGTTGTAGGCCACCGGCTGCCAGTGGGCGCGGTGCGGCACCTGGCGCAGGCCATCGCCCTCGACGACGAAGCACGAGTGCCGGCGCCGGCGGTAGCGGCCGCCATCTTTCAGGTAGTTGTCGGGCGGCAGATCGTCCCAGCCGGGCAGCAGCGCCAGCAGTGCATCCAGGCTGCAGCCGGCCAGCTCGCAGACGCCCGCCGCGCCCAGCACGGCGTAACCCTGCTGTCGCAGGATGGGAACGAGTTGGCTGGGAGGAGCGAGCGACGGGGACAGCATGGCGGTGGTCATGGTCGCCAAGCATAAACGCCCGGCGCCCCACCCTGCCGCCGATTGGCCGTCAGGGCTCGATCTTCACGCCCTTCCAGAACGCCACGCGGTCCTTGATCTCTTCGGCCTGCGGCTTGGGGTCGGCGTAGTACCAGGCAGCATCGGTGTTGAGCTCGCCGTTCACCAGCAACGACAGGTAACTCGCCTGCCCCTTCCAGGCGCAGGTGGTCTTGTGGTTGCTGAAGGTCACGTAGTCGCGGTTGAGCGAACTCATCGGGAAGTACTGGTTGCCCTCCACGACTACGAGGTCGTCGCTCTGCGCGATCACGGCGCCGTTCCAGGTTGCTTTCATGCTTCGTATCCTTCAATCAAGTGGGTGCCTGCAGCCAATGCAGGCTGAACAGGTGCTGCGGGTCGGTCCACACCGGCCCGGCGGTGAAGCCGGCCTCGGCCGCCAGCGCGCGCAGTCCGTCGACGGTGAACTTGTGCGAATGTTCGGTGTGCAGGGTCTCGCCTTCCTCGAAGCCGAAGCGCCGGCCGCAGACCTCGACCTGCTGGCGTGTGCGGCTGACCAGATGCATCTCGATCCGCCGCAACGGCGCATTGTAGAAAGCGCTGTGGGCGAACTGGTCCAGCGCGAAGTCGGCACCCAGCTCGCGGTTGGCGCGTGCCAGCAGATTCAGGTTGAACGCGGCCGTCACGCCCTGTGCGTCGTTGTAGGCCGCGTGCAGCACGGCCGGGTCCTTCACCAGATCGGCGCCCAGCAGCAAGGCGCCGCCGCGTAGCACACGCGCGGCCATGCGCAGGAAACGCAGCGCCTGGTCGGGGTCGAAGTTGCCGATGGTCGACCCCGGGAAGAAGCCGACGCGCAGGCCAGCGGCCGGGTGCGGGTCGGGCAGCTGCAGGGCCTGTGTGTAGTCGGCCACCACGGGCTCGACCTGCAGCGTCGGGTAGTCGTCGCGCAGGCGCATCGCCGCGTCCTGCAGATGGGCGCCCGAGATGTCGATCGGCAGGTAACGCGCGGGGCGGTCGAGTGCGTCCAGCAGCAGGCGCACCTTGTGCAGCGAACCGGCGCCGAACTCGACGATCTCGGCCCGGGGTCCGATGCGCTGCGCGATCTCGGCCGCGTGGCTGCGCAGGATCTGCAGCTCGGTGCGGGTGGGGTAGTACTCGGGCAGTTCGCAGATCGCGTCGAACAGCGCCGAGCCTTCGGCGTCGTAGAAATACTTGGGCGAGATGCTGCGCACCGGTGCCGCCAGCGCGGCCAGCATGTCGGTGCAGAATGCGCCGCTCGCAGCGGGTTCGTCGGTGCGCACGCCGCGAACGACGCGCAAATGGGGTCTTGGCAACGCGCTCATCCGGCTTGCTCCTGTGGTGTGGTCATATGTCTCTTGCCAGGCGGATGCCCGAGAACTGCCAGCGCGCGGCCGGCGGGAAGAAATTGCGGTAGGTGCTGCGGGCATGGCCCGCAGGCGTGGCCACGCTGCTGCCGCGCAGCACGATCTGGCCCACCATGAACTTGCCGTTGTACTCACCTACCGCGCCGGCCATCGGCTTGAAGCCGGGATAGGGTTCGTAGGCGGACCGCGTCCACTGCCAGACCTTGCCGGTCATGTCGGCCAGCCCGGGCTGGCCGTGCGCCGCCTCCCATTCGAATTCGGTCGGCAACCGCGCGCCGGCCCATTCGGCATAGGCGGCGGCCTCGTAGAAGCTCAATTGCGCTACCGGCGCGGCCGGGTCCAGCGGGCGCACACCGTCCAGGCCGAACACCTGCCAGTGGTCGGCCGGCGCACGCGGGTCGCCGGGCGCGAGCCAGTACGGCGGCGCCTGCCAGCCCTGCGCCTGCACCGCAGCCCAGCCGTCGGACAGCCAGAATTCGGGCCGGCGGTACCCGCCGTCGGCGATGAACTGCGCGTAGTCGGCGCAGTTCACCAGACGGTCGGCGATCTCGTAGCTGGGCAGCAGGCGGCGGTGGCGCGGGCCTTCGTTGTCAAAGGCGAACCCCGCATCCTCTTCAGGGCCATGGCCGACCTCGACGATGCGTTCGGCCTGCGCCATCCAGCGCACCGGCGGCGGCACCGTGGCCAGGCGCAGCGTAGGCGCCTCGGGCGCGGCATAGGCCGGCAGCAAGGGGTTGCACGACAGCATGTGCAGGATGTCGGTGAGCAGCAGTTCCTGGTGCTGCTGCTCATGGTGCAGGCCCAGCACGAGCAGCGGTTCGGCCAGGCGCCAGGCTTCGTCGTCGGCCGTGGCGATGAACTGGAGCACGGCCGCGTCGACGTGCGCGCGGTAGGCCAGCACCTCGTCGACCGAAGGCCGCGTCAGCAGGCCGCGCATCGGCCGCGGGTGGCGTGGGCCCAAAGCCTCGTAGTACGAGTTGAACAGGTAGGCGAAGCGCGCATCGAATTGCGCGTAGTCGGCGATGTGGGCGCGCAGCACCACCGTCTCGAAGAACCAGCTCACATGGGCCAGATGCCACTTGGTCGGGCTGGCGTCAGGCATCGATTGCACGCACTGGTCTTCGGCCGACAGCGGTGCCGCCAGGGCCAGGCTGTGCGCACGGACTTCGGCAAAACGGTCGGCCAGCGCCTGGCGCGCCGGGCAAACCGCATCGGCGACTGCGGCGGCCGCCTCGTGGGATGGATGAGGCGCAACGGCCGTGAGCGAAAGGGACATCAGGTGCTGGCTTCGAAATTTGTTGTGGACTCGCTAGACGACCACGGGCATCGGGTTCACCGAGACGGTCCGTTCAGGCGAATGCGGCATCTGCATCCGCTGTTCGAACGACAGGCTCGACGGTAAGGCCGCGACGCCGCCTCGGCCGTCGCCACCGCCCCGCAAGCCCCGTAGGCGGCGGACTCGGGCGGGCGAAAGCGCCATCCTACAGCGCACGGCGCCATCGTGCTCGGCACGGGGTCGGGGCATGCGGCAGATGCCGCTCGGCCGTAGACTCGACCGATCCGAGCCGAAGCGCCGCCCTCCACGGCCCCCGCCATGTCTTCTCCGCTTCTTCCCGACCCGCGCGCCGACGCACCCGCCATCCGCGGCTTCCACGCCCACGTCTATTTCGACGCGAGCACCCTGGACCAGGCACGTGCGCTGTGCGAAGCCGCAGCGGAGCGCTTTCCCCTGAAGATGGGCCGTGTGCACGAGAAGCCGGTCGGCCCGCACCCGGACTGGAGCTGCCAGCTTGCGTTTCGCCCCGAAGTGTTCGGCGCGCTGATTCCCTGGCTGGCGATGCGGCGCGGCGGCCTCGTGGTGTTCATCCACCCCGTCAGCGACAGCGACCTCGTCGACCACCGCGACCGTGCGATGTGGATGGGTGCGGTGCGCCCGCTGGACCTGCGCATGCTGCGCGACAGCGCGGGGCAGTTCGACTTCTAAGCCTCATCCGCCCGCGGCGCACGCGGGCCGGCATCAGCTCTCGATGCTGATCTTCGCGTCCTCGATGATCCTCGCGTACTTGGCGGCTTCAGACCGCATGAACGCGCCGAACTGCTCGGGCGTGCCCGGCACGGCGACGATGCCGCCCTTGGCGAAGGCCTCCTTCACGCTGGCGGCGCCCATGGCCTTGTTGACCTCGGCGTTGAGCTGCTGCACCAGTGCGTCCGGCGTGGCGGCCGGGGCCAGCAGGCCGTTCCACGAGTTCGATTCGAGCAGCGTGCCCTGTTCGGCCAAGGTCGGGATGTCGGGCGCAAAGACAGAGCGCTGCTTCGTCGCCATGCCCAGCGCCACCAGCTTGCCGGCCCGCACGTGGGCCGCGAACTCGGGCCAGTTGCCGAACATCATGCTGATCTGCCCGCCCAGCAGGTCGTTCAGTGCCGGGGTCTGGCCCTTGTAGGGCACGTGCACGGCCTGCACCCCGGCCGAGGCACGCAGCAGCTCGCCCGACAGGTGCGCCGAGGTGCCGTTGCCGAACGAGCCGTAGCTCAGCTTCTCGTGGCGCGAGAGTTCGGCCAGCTCGCGCAGGTTGCGCGCCTTCACCGATGGATGGATCGCCAGCACGTGCTCCGACAGGCCCATCAGCGCGACCGGCCGCAGATCCTTGAAGGTGTCGTAGGGCAGCTTCTTCACCAGCGTCTGGTTGGCGGTGAAGCTGTTGGCCACGGTGGCCATCGTGTAGCCGTCGGGCGCCGACTTGGCGACCGCATCGACACCGATCACGGTGCCGGCACCCGGCTTGTTCTCGACCACCACGGCCTGGCCGAGGTTGCGCGACAGTTCCACCGACACCAGCCGGGTCACCACGTCGGTGGTGCCGCCCGGCGTGAACGGCACGACGATGCGCAGCGGCTTCGCGGGAAAGCCCTGCGCCTTGGCATGCCCGGCCGCCAATGCCAGCAGGCCGAGCGTGCCGAGGGTGATGAGGTCTCTGCGGTCCATGGTGTCTCCTTTTTTATTGCACATGTGAAGCAATTCTGCCGCAGTCCGGTGACCACCGGGGTGGGCGCACGCGGCACGCCGTGCGTGCAGACCGGGCTGCGCTCAATGCCTGTGCCGGTGGTGGACGTCGGGGTAATGCGGGTGCCGGTGCGTCAGCACCTCGTGCGTGTGCGCATGGGCATGGGGTTCGCCGTTCGAGGCGAACGCGTGTACGTGCTGGTGGTGCGCATCGTGCCGGTGACGGTGGTCGTGTTGCAGCCGCTCGTGCGTGTGCGTGTGGGCGTGCCGCTCCCGCACATGCAGCCAGATGCCGAAGGCCATCAACCCGGCCGCGGCCCAGAACAGGGGGCCGGGCAGCTCGGGCCACAGGCCCAGCGAAATCAGCACGCCGAACAGAGGCGCCACCGAGAAGTAGGCGCCCGAGCGGGCCGTGCCGAGCGTGCGCAGCGCCACCACGAACAAGGTCAGGCTGATGCCGTAGCCCAGGAAGCCCACCACCAGGCTGCCGCCCAGCGCCGAGACCGAGGGCATGGCGGCACCGCCCGCCCATGCCAGCGTCACATTGCCAGCGCCCGCCAGCAAACCCTTCAGCCCTGCAACCAGCATTGCGTCGTGCGTGGCCACCTTGCGCGTGAGGTTGTTGTCGATGGCCCAGCACAGGCAGGCGCCGCACACCAGCAGGGCCCCGGGCGTCAACGCTGCACCGCCCGGCGACCACGACAGCAGCACGCCGCCCAGCGCGATGGCCAGCATGCCGAGCACGACGCTGCGGTCGGCGTTCTCCCGGAACACGACCCAGGCGATCACCGCGGTCAGCACACCTTCGACGTTCAACAGCAGCGAGGCCGATGCGCCGCTGGTCTGCGCCAGGCCGAACATCAGCAGCGCCGGACCGAGCAGGCCGCCGAAGAAGATGGCCCCCAGCAGCCAGGGCAGCTCGGCCGCGGGGATGCGCAGCGCCGCCGCACCGGGCCCGCCGCCGCGCCATCGCCGCAGGGCCAGCAACAGCCCGAGCCCGAGGCCGCTGCCCAGGTAGAGCAGGCCGGCCAGCAGCAGGGGCGGCACCTCGCCCACCAGCAGTTTGGCCAGCGGCGTGCTGGCGCCGAACAGAAGTGCCGCCATCAGGGCCGGGGTTGCTGCGCGCATCGACATCGCGCCAGTACACCACAGCCAGGGCCTGGCCGGGCCATCGATGCCCTGTCGCTTGCGCAACCCGCCCCACCCTCGGCCGTGGCTACCATCGCATCCCGTTCGCATGTTTTGCAGGAGACACCCCATGACCGCCCTCACCTCCCTCGTCAACCACCAGGTGCGCCTGGCGTCGCGTCCGGTCGGCATCGCCGCGCGCGAGAACTGGTCGTTCACCGAAGAAGCGGTGGCCGAACCGGCCGACGGCGGCGTGCTGGTGAAGACGCTGTCGCTGTCGCTCGACCCGGCCATGCGCGGCTGGATGAACGAGGGCAAGAGCTACATCCCGCCGGTGGGCATCGGCGAGGTGATGCGCGCCGGCGGGATCGGCCGCGTGATCGCGTCGAAAAACCCCGCGTTCGCGCCGGGCGACGTGGTGTCGGGTGCGCTCGGCGTGCAGGAGTACCGGCTCTTCGCCGGCGACCAGTTGAAACGCGAAGGCGTGTTCAAGATCGACCTGCGGCTGGGAACGCAGACCCAGTGGCTCAACGTGCTGGGCATGCCCGGCATGACCGCGTACTTCGGACTGCTCGAAGTCGGCCTGCCGCAGCCGGGCAACACCGTCGTCGTGTCGGGCGCCGCGGGTGCGGTCGGCCAGACGGTCGGCCAGCTGGCTCGCATCAAGGGTTGCAAGGTGGTCGGCATCGCCGGCGGCGCGGCCAAGTGCGACTGGGTGGTGAAGGAGCTGGGCTTCGACGCCTGCATCGACTACAAGGCCGGCGGCGCGGCGGTGCGCGAAGGGCTCAAGACCCATTGCCCCAAGGGCGTCGACGTGTACTTCGACAACGTGGGCGGCGAGATCCTCGACCACGTGATGGCCAAGCTGGCGATGCGCGCGCGCATCGTCATCTGCGGCGCGATCAGCCAGTACAACAACACCACGCCGGTGCAGGGGCCGAAGAACTACCTGAGCCTGCTGGTCTACCGCGCCCGCATGGAAGGCATGGTCGTGTTCGACTACGCCGACCGTTTCCCCGTGGCCGTGGCCGAACTGGCCGGCTACCTGAAGGACGGCCGCATGCACAGCAAGGAAGACGTGGTCACCGGCCTCGGCACCTTCCCCGAGACGCTGGTGAAGCTGTTCACCGGCGAGAACTTCGGCAAACTCGTGCTGCAGGTCGCGGCCGAGTAAGCGGCGCGAGCCTAGTCTTCGGCTTTGAAGCCGGTGGACTGCACGATCGCACGGTAACGCTCGAACGAGCTCTTCACCGTCGCGGCGAATTGTTCGGGCGTCTGCACGTCGGCCTCGGTGCCGAACTTGAACAGCGCGTCGGCGCCCTTCTCCGACGACACGACGGCCGAGATCGCCGCATTCGCCCGGGCCACGAGTTCGGGCGGTGTCTTCGCCGGCGCGAGGAAACCCGACCAGTCCTGGAACACTACATCCTTGAAGCCCAGCTCGGTCATCGTCGGCACGTTGGGCGTAGCGCGCGAGCGTGCGGTGCCACTGGTGGCCAGGATGCGCAGCTTGCCTTCGGCCGCGTGCGGCAGCACCTCGGCCAAGGGCGTGACCACCGACGCGAGATGCCCGCCCAGCACGTCGACCACCGACGGCGCGCCGCCCTTGTAGCTGATCAGCGGCAGCGTGATGCCGGCCGCACGCGCGAACATCACGCCGGTGAAATGCTGGCTCGATCCGCTCGGCCCGCCGAAGTTGGCGTTGTTGGGGTTGGCCTTGACCCAGGCGATGAAACCCGCCAGCGTGGTGACGCTGGGCGGCACGGCCTGCCCCACCGACAGCGCCATCACGCCCTTGCTGGTCGGGGCCACGGGCACGAAATCGCGCAGCGTGTCGTAGGGCACGCTCTTGTAGACGTGCGGCGAGATCACCATCGGGAACGCCGGGGTGTACAGCAGCGTGCTGCCGTCGGCAGGCCGGCCCTTCACGTATTCGACGCCGATGCGCCCCGCCGCGCCGGCGCGGTTCTCGACCACGACGTTCTCCGCGTAGCTGCCGCGCAGGCCTTCGCCCACCAGCCGCGCCACACCGTCGGTCGCGCCGCCGGCCGGAAACGGCACGACGATGGTGACCAGCTTCAGCAAGGGGGGCTGCGCCGTCTGCGCCTGCGCGCGGCCGGCCAGCCAGGCCGATGGCAAGAGCCCGAGGGCGGCGCCCTGGACGAAACTTCTGCGGGATGTCATGGTGTTGTCTCCTGGTGATCGCGAAGGGCCGTTCTCAGACGGCTACGCGGTGTTGCAATGGCTCGCCGCGCATCAGGCGGCGCAGGTTGTCCTCGACGCCATCGGCCAGCCGGCGCAGGCTGGCTGCGCTGCCGCCACCGGCGTAGTGCGGCGAGAGCAGCAGGTTCGGCGCGCCCCACAGTGGGTCGTCGGCCGGCAGCGGTTCGGGGTCGGTCACATCGAGCCCGGCGGCGCCCAACTGGCCGGACTGCAGGGCCGCGCCGAGCGCCGCCTGATCGAGAATGGCGCCGCGGGCGATGTTGATCAGCACCGCGCCCTTCTTGCAGGCGGCGAACTCGGCCGCGCCGATCAAGCCCCGGGTCTCGGGCGCCATCGCGATCGCGACGACCACGACGTCGGCCGCAGCCAGGCCCGCGTGCAGCGCCGTCAGCGGATAGGTCTTGTCGAGCAGCGGATCCGGCGCGCCGGAGCGCGACACGCAATGCACCTGCATTCCGAAGGCACGTGCCCGCACGGCCAGCTCGCGCCCGATCTGGCCGAAGCCGACGATGGTCATCGTCATGCCTTCGAGCGAGAACGCGCGGGTGCCGATGGCGCGGTCCCAGCGGTGGGCGGCCTGCTGCACCAGCATGTCGGGCACGCGCCGGGCCAGTGCCAGCAGCAGGGCCATCGCGTGTTCGGCCACGGCCGGCGACACCGCACCCGCGGCATAGGTGATGGCCACGTTCTTCGGCAGGCCCGCGGCCTCGAAGCCCTCGCGCCCGGCGGTGATGAAGTGCATCCAGCGCACGGTGTTGCCCGGCGCATCCAGCGCCGACACGACCTGGGCCGCATCGGCCTTGGGTGCGTCGTACAGCAGCAGCGCCTCGGCCTGCGGCAGCGCGGCCAGCAGCGCGGGCACGGTGTCGACGATGACCAGATCGACATCAGCCATGGCCTTCAGCCGTTCGGTGATCTGGGGGCGGGCCAGGGCAAGCCTGGTCCAGTAGACGACGCGCATGAAGAAGCCTTTCTTGTCGGGTTCAGGGAGATGTCTTGACCGGGTGCGCGCGCAACGCCTCTTCGTTGACGTCGGCCCCCCAGCCCGGCCGGTCGGGCACCAGCAGGTCGCCCTGCTCCATCACCGGCACGTGGGTGAGGAAGTCACGCGTCCACGGCGCCTCGTCGGGGCGCAGCTCCATGATGCGCACGTTGGACACGGCCGCACAGAAGTGCAGGCTCATCAGGTTGCCGAGCTCGCCCACCGGGTTGTGCGGCACCACGTGGGTCTCGAACGCATCGGCCAGCGTGGCCACGCGCACCGACTGGTAGACGCCGTTCCACAAGGGGTCGACGATGGCGGTGTCGACCGTTCGCCCGGCGATGAAGGGCCGGTACTCCGACAGGCCGTGCAGCGATTCGAGCGAGGCGATCGGCGTGCGCGTGCCATTGCGGATCAGCGCCAGCGCCTCGGCGTCGCGGGTGTCGAGTTCGAGCCAGTACAGCCCCAGCGGTTCGAGCCGGCGCGCCAGCCGCAGATAGCCCTCGGTGCGCTGGCTGAAGCTCACGTCGAGCATCAGGCCGGCGTGCTCGCCGATGCCTTGGCGCAGCGCCTGCAGTTGCTCGACCACGGCGGCGATCTGCGCGTCGGTGTAGCTGCGGTCCAGGAAACCCGGCGCGATGCGGAAGCCGCCGTTGAACATGTAGGGTTCGGCCTTGTCGAAGAACACCGGGTTGGTCTTGACCGCCTTGAAGCCCTGTGCCCGCGCCTCCTGGCCCAGGCGCGTGAAATCGTCGAGCGTGCGCACCGGCGCGTAGCCGAGCTTTTCGTAGAAGGCCGGGTAACGCACACGGAAGCTGCCGCAGTGCGTCCAGTACACCGGCACGCGGTCGCGGAACGGCCCGCCGAACAGCGCATACACCGGCACGCCGCGCGCCTTGCCGCAGATGTCGAGGCAGGCGTTCTCGATCGCCGCCACCGCCTGGTGCGACAACCCGCCCGATGCCAGCCGCGTGGTCGCCAGCAGCGATTCGCTGAGCCGCGCGAACTGCAGCGGGTCCATGCCGATCGCCGTCCGGGCGAAACCGTGGATCACGGGCGCCAGCCGCACACCGGCGAAGCCGTCGTAGAACTCGGCCCAGCCGACGATGCCCTCGTCGGTGCAGATCTTGATGTAGGAGCAGACGCGGTAGCCGCCGTCGGCCTGCAGGGTGTCGATGGAAGTGATCTTCATACGGTGGTGTCCCGGGCCGGTGGCCCATCGGTGTCGTCGTCGGCTGGGGCCTGGCGGTCGACCGCCGCCAGCAGCTTGTGCAAGGCGCCGTACAGCGCGCCGCGTTCGTCGGCATCCAGCGCGGACAGCAGCTTCATCTGGTGGCGCCGCGCCACCGGAAAGATGGCACGCGTCAGCGCACGGCCCTCGGCCGTGATGTCGACCACCACCCGGCGCTTGTGGGCCTCGTCGGTCGAGCAGGTGGCCAGGCCCCGCTCCTGCAGGCCGCGCAGCACGCGGCCCGCGTAGGCCTTGTCGAAGAACGACATCGCGCAGAGCTGGCTGAACTGCATCGGCGCCGACTCGGTCAAGCGCGCGAGGATGCGCCACTCGGGCACGGTGAGGCCGTGCGCCTTCGCGTACGAGGTGGTGATCTCCTGCTGCACCACGGTCGCCACCCGCATCAGGATGGCCGCCGGGTAGTCTCCCAGCGCCAGGCCGGCGCCCTGCGGGCCGACCGTGTTCCAAGGGCAGTCGATCAATGTAGACATGTCCACATTCTGGGAGTGCGCCAGCACGCGCGCATCCAGATCAACCCCTAGACGGGGCCGATGTGCCTGGGTGGCGGGTCGACCGCCGCGGCCGCTCAGCGGCGGGCGATCACAGGCAGTCGGCGTGCCGGCGCAGCGAACGCCGCGCGTAGTAGGCGAACCCCGCCGTGCTGCGCTGCGGACGGATGATCCAGTCGTGCGCCTCGCGCCCCAGCACGGGGTCGATCGGCTGGATCGGGCCGGCCGCCATCGCCAGCAGCTGCATGCGTGCCGCGCGCTCGAAGGCGATTGCCAGCATGCAGGCTTCCTCGACGCTGCGCGCGGCCACCAGCAGGCCGTGGTGGGCCAGCATCAGGGCGCGCTTGTCGCCGAGCGCGCCCGAGATCAGCTCGCCCTCCTCGTTGCCGACCGGCACGCCCGGCCACTTGGGCACGAAGGCCACCTCGTCGTAGAGCACGCAGTTGTCCATGTGCGAGATCACCAGCGGCACTTCGAGCATGCTGAGGGCCGAGGCCTGCACCGCGTGCGTGTGCACGATGCACTGCACGTCGGGCCGCGCGCGGTACACCCACGAGTGGAACCGGTTGGCCGGGTTGGCCATGCCGTCGCCCTGCAGCACGTTCAGGTCTTCGTCGACCACCAGCAGGTTGCCCGCGCTGATCTCGTCGAAGCCCAGACCGAGCCGCTGCGTCATGTAGCTGCCCGGCTGCCCGGTGCGGGCGGTGATCTGCCCGGCCAGGCCGGAGTCGTGGCCGTTGTCGAACAGGATGCGGCAGGTCAGCGCGAGTTTCTGCGCCAGCGTGTAGTCGCCCTCTTGCAGGTGTTCGTCCATCTGGCCATAGGCCTTCTGCATCAGCGCGGACTTGTCGAGGGCGAAGGTGTCGTCGGTCGGGTTCATCGTGGGTCTCGGGTTTCGGCGGTGGAGAGATTGTGTTGCGGCTCGCCGGGAAACAGCGGTGCATACCCCGGCAGCGCCTCCATGCGCGCCAGCCAGGCAGTGATGGCCGGAAAGGCCGCGAGCGCGATGCCGCCCATCGGCGCGAAGCAGGTGTAGGGGTACAGCGCCACGTCGGCGATCGAGGGGTGGCGGCCCACCACCCAGCCGCTGGCCTGCTGCGCCTGCAGCCGGCGCTCCAGCAGGCCCAGCACACGCAGGCCGTCGACCCGCAGCGCGACCATGTCGGGCTCGTCGCCACGCCGGTTGCGGTGCAGCGCCAGATGCAGCCGCAGGTGGGCCAGCGGCCGCATGTGCTGTGCCTGCTCGAACGACAGCCAGGTCAGCACCTCGGCCTGCTCAAACGGGTCGTCCGGCCAGAACGCCGTGCCGCGCGCCAGCCAGAACAGGATGGCCATCGACTCGGCGATGCGGCGCCCGTCGTCGAGTTCGAGCACCGGCACCTGCGCCAGCGGGTTGCGGTCGACGAAGCCGGGCACGCGCAGGTCGCCCGCGTCGATCGACAAGGTCGTGCGGTCGAGCCGCAGGCCCAGCAGGCCGGCGAGCAGCCGGACCTTCCAGGCATTGCCCGAGCGCTGCGTGTCGTAGAGGCGCATCGTCTGCCCCGCCTTCAATCGAGCCGCGTGCCGGCGGCCTTGACCACCCGCGCCCACTTGTCCTTTTCGGACTGCACGTGCGCGGCATAGGCGGCGGTGCCGAGCGGCATCGGCGCGATGCCCATCTCGGTCAGCTTGGCCACGACGTCGGCGCGCGCGAACACGCGGGCCAGCGCGGCGTTCAACACCGCCACCCGGTCGGCCGGCGTCTGCGGCGGCGCGACCAGGCAGTTCCACGAGCCGATCTGGAACGCCGGCACGCCCTCCTCCACGCTGGTGCGCAGCTCGGGCGCCGCGCTGCTGCGCTGGCGGTCGGCCAGGGCCATGGCCTTCAGCTTGCCGGCCTTGACCTGCGGGTTGACCACGGTGATGGCGTCGATGACGATCTGCACCTGGTCGCTCAGCGCCGCGTTCACGGCATCGGCACCACTCTTGTACGGGATGTGCACGATGCGGGTGTCGGTCGCCAGCTTGAACAGCTCGATGCCCAGGTGCGGCGAGCTGCCGTTGCCGGCCGAGCCGAAGTTGAGCCGGCCCGGGTGCGCCTTTGCGTAGGCGGCCAGGCTCTTCAGATCGGTCACGCCGTCGATCGCGGTGGTGGCCATCATGTAGGGCGAGTTGCTCACCAGCGAGACTGGCGTGAAGGCCGCGGGGTCGTAGGCCAGCTTGCTGTAGAGCATCTGGTTCACCACCTGCGTGCCGACGGTGCCCAGCAGCAGCGTGTAGCCATCGGGCGCGGCCTGCGCCACGGCCTGGGCCGCGATCGCGCCGCCGGCGCCGGGCTTGTTGTCGATGACCACCTGCTGCTTGAGCTCCTCGCCCAGGCGCAGGCCGATCAGCCGCCCCACCACGTCGGTGATGCCGCCGGCACCGAAGGGCACGACCAGGCGCACGGCCCTGGACGGGTACACGTCCTGCGCGAGGGCCGCGCCCGTGCCGCACAACGCGGGGAGAAACAGGGCCACTGCAGCCAGGGCGGCGCGGCGTGTGGGTGTGAAAGTGCGCATGACATACTCCAGAAAGAAAGCCAGAAAACATCCGCATCCGCAGCGACGGCCCTCGCTGCGCGGACACCGCACCATGACGCAAGTATCATACCGGACACAAGTGTCCTGACTCCAAACACTCCCAAAGTCCGCCACACGGCCGGCCGCCGCAACCGTTTTCCCCGATGTCGACCAAGCTCAAGATCCTGCGTGTCCAGCAGCAGCGCACCCTCGAAGAACTGGCCCAGGCGGCCGATCTCACCCGCAGTTATGTGTCGAAGGTCGAGCGCGGCGTGTCGGTGCCGTCGATCGCGGCGGCGCTGAAACTGGCGAAGGCGCTGGGCATCACTGTCGAAGAACTGTTCGGCGACACCTCGCCGTCCGACCCGGTGACGATCGTGCGCAAGGCACCGCCGCCGCGCCCCGGGCACACGGACGGTGCATCGACGCTGATCACCGGCACCGCGGCGGGGCACCGCATGCTGGCCTTCGTGCTGCACCCGTCGAGCGCCGGCGTGCGCGACCATCCGATGAGCCACCACACCGGCGAAGAGCTGCTGTACGTGGCCTCGGGCGCGATCAGCCTGCAGCTCGCGCGCCGCAAGGAAGTGCTGCACGCGGGCGACTGTGCGCACTTCAACGCGGCCGTGCCGCACAAGATCACCGCCATCGACGGCGCGCCGGCCGAGGTGCTGATCGTGATCCTGCCCGAGACGGAGTCCTGAGGAACCCGATTGCGCGGCGCGGCCGGCCGGTCTATTCTGTGGCGCATCACCGCTGCCACACAGGCCCGCACCGGCCGAGGAGAACGACCATGTACAAGCGCATTCTGCTGGCCTACGACGGCTCGCAGGCCGGCCAGAAAGCCCTGCTCGACTGCGACGACATCGCCCAGTGGAGCCGCGCCGAACTGTTCCTGATCGCGGTGATGCCGATGCAGATGAGCTCGATCGGCCTGGAGGTCGGCGTCTACGACCAGGCGATCGAAGAGCGCGAGCGCGTCAAGTACCAGGCCGTGCTCGACGCCGGCATCGCCAAGCTGCAGGGCTCGGGCCACCAGGTGCGCGGCGAGGTGGTTGCTGGCGATTCGGTAACCGAGATCACGCGTTTCGCCCGCAGCATCGAGGCCGACCTGATCGTCGTCGGCCACAAGCATCTCGACGGCTGGGCCGCACGCTGGTGGCAGGGCGCGATCTCGGGTGCGCTGATCGAGCACGCTCCTTGCAGTGTGCTGGTCGTCATCATCCGATAGGCCTTGCGCCCCCGCCATGCACCTTCGCCTCGCATCACTCTTCGCCAGCATGGCCCTGGCCTTCGGCGCCGCCGCCCCGCTGCACGCCGCCCCGGTCACCGAATGCGGCAGCACGGGCATGTGCTACTGCATGAACAGCGACTTCAAGCCGGCGGTCGACGAGCAGGTGACCCGGCTGCGCGCGCTGATCGCCGCCGAGCGCGCCCGGGGCAAGGCCGTGGGCTACATGAGCCTGCCGCTGTCGACGCTGGGCGGAGGCGTGTTCGGCATCAACCGCGAGGTGGCCGAGAAGACACGCCAGCGCGTCGAGGCCCGGCTCGGCCCGGCCTCGGCCTGGGTGCTGAACCCGGCGATGAAGGAGGCCGACATCCCGAGCGTGGGCGGCGTGCGCGCCGGCGGCGCCGAATACATGGTCATGTGGACGCGGGTGCTCGAAGGCAGCAAGGGCCTGGGCGAGGATTTCGATTTCGTCTACTTCGTCGGCCCGTCCGACTTCGCCGCGTACTTCGGGCTGGCCGGTCAGGGCGACCTGGACCGCCTGGGCGCGTTCTTCGACGAGCGCCGCAAGACCGATACAGAACTGCAGCGCGAGATCGAGCGCGGCCGCGTCAGCGCCGCCAGCTTTCGCAGCTACTACGGCCTGCGCGCGTCCATCACCGCCAGCCTGGGCGCGCACGACGAATGGAACACCGTGGCCCGCCTGAACACCAGGCGCCGGGCCGACCCGGCCTACGGCGTGGCCCAGCAGATCGCCACGCTGTTCGACGGCCGGCCGGTCACCGGCACCGAGGCCGAGCAGCCGGTGAGCGCAGGCTACGCGGGCAGCTGCAGGAACTGAGCGCCCGCCAGCCGGGATTCAGCGCGCCGCCAGCAGCGCCTCGAATTCCTCTGCCGGCATGGGCCGGGCGAACAGATACCCCTGGCCATGGTCGCAGCCCATGCCGGCCAGCAGGTTGCGCTGCTGCGCGGTCTCGACGCCCTCGGCGACCACCTTCAGGCCGAGCCGGTGCGCCATCACCACCATCGCCTCGCACAGCACCAGGTCGCTGGAGCCAGGCGCCAGGTTGCGGGTGAACGACTGGTCGATCTTCAGATAGTCGATGTTGAACTTCTTCAGGTACGACAGCGCCGAATAGCCGGTGCCGAAGTCGTCGATCGCCAGCTGGATGCCGGCCTCGCGGTAGGCGTTCATCGTCTGCGCCACATGCGGATCCGAGCGCAGCAGCATGCCCTCGGTGATCTCGATCGCGATGCCGCTGCCCGGCAGGTCCAGCGCCTTCAGGTGGTCCAGCCAGGCTGCCGATGCGGCGCCGTCGCGGTCGAACTGGGCCGGTGACTTGTTGACGCTGACCTGGAACTGCGGGTCGAACCGGTCACGCCAGCGCCGCGACCAGCGGGCCGCTTCCTTGAACACCCAGTCGCCGATGTCGACGATGATCTTCGTCTCCTCGGCCAGCGCGATGAACTCGGCCGGGCTGACCATGCCGCGCTCCGGATGCTGCCAGCGCACCAGCGCCTCGGCCTTGTGCACCTTGCCGGTGGCCAGATCGACGATGGGCTGGAAATGCAGCCGAAACTGCTGCTCGGTCACCGCGCGGCGCAGGTCTTTCACCATGTTGCAGCGCTTCAGCGCCGCCTGCTGCAGCGCCGGCGTGAAGAAGCTCGACTGGCTGCCGCCGCTCTGCTTGGCGACCTTCATCGCCTGCGTGGCGTTGGTCAGCAGCGTCTCGACCGTCGTCGCGTCGTCCGGATAGACCGCCAGCCCGATGCTGGCATGAACCACCGCCTGGCCCGAGGGCAGCGCATAGGGCGCGCCGAGCTGCGCCAGCATGCGGCGTGCGATCGGCGAGACCAGCTCGCCGCTGTCCAGACCGGTGACGATGGCCACGAACTCGTCGCCACCCATGCGTGCCACGGTGTCCGTCGCGCCGACGCACTGGCGGATACGGCGCGCCGCCTCGATCAGTACCTGGTCGCCCTTGTCATGGCCCATGCCGTCGTTGATTTCCTTGAACCCGTCGAGGTCGATCGACAGCAGCGCGAGCTTGCGGCCTTCGTGCGCGGCCTTGCGCATCTCCTGCGCCAGCCGGTCCTGCAGCATGTTGCGGTTGGGCAGCTGGGTCAGCATGTCGAAGTTGGCCTGGCGCCAGATCATCGCCTCGGACTGCTTGCGCGTGGTGATGTCGGAGAACATCACGACACGGCGGTGCACGCCGCCGGCGGTGTCGAGGCAGGTGTTGATCGTGACCCAGACAGCGAAGGTCTCGCCGTTCTTGCGGCGGCTCCACAGTTCGCCCTGCCAGTGGCCCGTGGTCTCCAGCAGATGCCGCATGGTGCGGAAGCTCTCCGGATCGATGCGTTGCGCGTGGAACGCGCCGGCGTCGGTGCCGATCACCTCGTCGGCGCTGTAGCCGGTGATGCGCAGGAACGCCGGGTTGATCGCCAGGATGCGGTCACGCGCATTCAGCACCATCATCGCTTCGGTGCTGGTCTGGTAGACCAGCGACGCGAGCTGCAGTTCTTCGTCGGCCTGCTTGCGTTCGATCGCCAGGCCCGCCAGGTTGGCCGCCTGCTGCAGCAGCTCGACGTCGCCGCGCGCCACGACGCCCGGGCTGCCCAGGTAGGCCACGAACACGCCGAGCAGCTTGCCGGTGGTGCCGAGGATCGGCTCGGACCAGCTGGCGTCCAGCCCGGCCCGGGCCGCCAGCTTGGCGAAGGCCGGGGCGCAACCGGCGCGGGCGATGTCGTCCAGCTCCAGGCGTTCGCCACGCCGCAGCGCCAACCCGAACCCGCTGGCCGTGGCCGTGTCCAGCCCGTCGAAAGCGCTCGAGAAGAAACCCGGAAGGCTCGGTGCCGCGGCCGCGCGCAGGCGTTTGCCCGAGTTGAGCAGCAGCACGGCGCAGCGCATCTGTGGCAGCACTTCCTCGGTGCCGAAGACGATGGCGTGCAGCACGCCGTCCAGCTCGGCGCCGCGCGCCAGGCGTTCCAGCACATGGTCGCGCAGCTGCTCGCGCTGTTCGCTGCGGCGGCGCTGGGTCACGTCGCGCAGGATCCCGAGCACGCAGCGCTCGCCTTCGTGCACGATGCCATCGACCTGCAGCTCGACCCAGACCGCGTCCTGCGTGTCCTTCTTCAGCAGCCGCACCCGGTAGCTCTTGCGCGGGTCTTCCACGCTGCCGCCGCTGCGTTGGGCAAAGCGGTGTTTCCACAGCTCCAGGAACTCCGGCGCCACCACCTGATCCATGTTCAGGCCGATGAACTCGTCGTGCCGGTAGCCGAGCAGCGCGGGCAACGCGGCGTTGGCGAAGACGAAACTGCCGCCGCGCGCGACGAACACGCCGTCGGTCATCGACGCGAGCAGCCGGGTGTGGCTGGACTCGCTGGCATCGAGCGCACTGCGCAGCTGCGTGCGTTCGGTGATCTCGCGCCAGCGCACCAGCAGGCCGACGCAGTGGTGGCCGGCACGCTGCGGCGCCACGTGGCGCTCGAACACCCGGCCGTCGTGCAACGCGAACACGTCGGCGCGCCGGTCCAGCGGTTCGAAGCGGCCCTCCTCGACGCGCTGCAGGTAGGCTGCGCCGTCCACCAGCTGCCGCGCCAGGTAGACGTCGACATCGTGTTCGGCGCGCTTGAACAGCAGCGTGGCGGGGATCTGCCACAGGTCGACGAAACGCGCGTTGTAGCAGACGATGTGGCCGCTCAGGTCGAGCGCCACCACGCCGTCGTCGGTCGACTCGAGCGCGGTGTGCAGCAGGGAGACGGCGTCGACCAGCGTCTGCGCCGGAGCGGCTTCGGTGGCGCGGGCCGAGCGGCCCATGATCCGGGCGAGGGAGCTCTCGTAGATCTCGTCCACGGCAGGTTCGGCGTAGGGCGTTCCGTCCCAGCCGTCCGTCTCGGCGCCGAGGGTGAAGGAAAAGCGGCTGTCCAGGCTCATGGTGGTGTCTCGCTCCAGTCCAGAGGGTTTTGCACTCGAAGGCATGCCGCCATTGAGCCGTACCTGCCCGGGCAAAGTGTGATGCAACTGTGTCGCTGGCGGCTTCACAGTCCTGCCACGATCTTGCGTGCCATCCGTCCCAGAATTCGGCTCATCGCATCACCGACACCACACGGTCCCCCACGAACCCACCGCACGAGGAAAGCACCATGACCAAGACGCACAACATCCTGCTGGCCCTGACCGCCGGCCTGACGCTCGCCTTCTCGGCCTCCACCGTCTCTGCCGCCGGCAACATGGCCGGTACGTTGAACGCGTCGACGGTGCTGCAATCGGGTTGCATCGTCTCCAACGCTCCTGGTGCCGGCACCACCGGCGTGAACTTCGGAACGCTGGACTTCGGTACCCAGCCCAGCACCTTCACCGGCGTGCTGACCACGGCCGCCAGCGGCGGTGTCGGCGGTGCCGGTGCGACGCAGATCGTCTGCTCGCCCGACGTCACCTCGCTGACCGTCAGCGTCAGCGCCGGCAACAACGCCGGCCAGGGCGCCACCATCGGCACCGGCGCACGGGCCATGAAGTTCGGCGCGTCGAGCTACCTGCCGTACGACGTGTACAGCGATGCGGCCATGACCGCGCCTTACCCCACGTCGGCCAGCACCCTGGCGGTCAGCCTGCCGGGCACGGGCGCTGCGATCGCGCTGCCGGTGTACGGCCGCATCAACAAGACCAACCTGAACGCGCTGGCCGCCGGCACCTACACCGACGTGCTGCAGGTCACGCTGGCCTGGTAAGCCGACGCCGGCGACGTCATCGGGACCATCCCTAGTTCGCCGACTGCACATTCCGGCCCACAATGGATTCGACGATGCGAAACCTTCCATCGATACGCCTGTTGCTCCCGGTGGTGGCACTGGGCCTGTGCATCGGCGGCGCACAGCCCGCCACCCAGGTGCCGACGACGGCCACGTTCGCGGTCAGCGCGACGGTCTCGTCCGGCTGCTGGGTGGTCGGCAATCCGGGCCAGACGGCCAACGTCGGCTTCGGCATGCTCGACTTCGGCACCCATTCGGCCGCGATCGGCGCGAGCTACAACGCCGTCGTCGGGGTCAGTTCGGGCAGCCCGGCCCAGGTGCAGTGCACGCCCGGCGTCACGGCGACGATGACGATCGACGGCGGCCTCAATGCCACGGGCAACCAGCGCCGCATGAAACTCGCCCCCAATTACTACGTGCCCTACACGCTGACCACGGCACCCGGCGGCGGCACCACGGTGCTGCCCGGCGTCGGGGTTTCCATCGTACCGGGCAACGGCCCGATCACGCTGCCGGTCTACGGCACCGCCACCGCGCCCGGCACGGGCGTTCCCGGCGGCCAGTACAGCGACACGGTGCAGGTCGTGTTCAGCTGGTAGCGGCCACCGAAACGGTTTCAAGGAGATCCGCGCATGACCGCACGCATCGGCAAGACCCTGGCCCCCTGGACGGCCGCGCTCGCGGCGCTGTGCCTCTGGCACGGCGCGCTGCATGCGCAGTCGTCGGTGATGATCTGGCCGCTCGACCCGGTGATCGAGGACGACCAGCGCGCCGGTGCGATGTGGCTCGAGAACCGCGGCACGCAGACGGTGTCGATGCAGATCCGCGTGCTGGGCTGGACCCAGGCCAACCGCGAAGACAGCTACGACAACCAGGATGCCGTCGTGCCCAGCCCGCCGATGGCGGTAATCCCGGCCGGGCAGCGCCAGCTGATCCGGCTCATGAACACCCGGCCCGCACCCGACGGCAAGGAAGTCGCCTACCGCGTGCTGGTCGACGAGCTGCCCGGCACCGACAAGAGCGACGACGCCGACGGCGGGCAGTCGGGCGGCAGCGCCATGGGCATCAAGCTGCAGATCCGCTACTCGGTACCGCTGTTCGTCAGCGGCAAGGGCCACTGGAACAAGCCGCGGCCCGACAAGCGCCGCGACCCGGCCACCGCGGTGCAGCCGGTGCTGCGCTGGCGCACCGAGCGCGATGGCGCCGCCCATTTCCTCGTGGTGCGCAACACCGGTGAAACCCATGCCCGCCTGACCGTGCCGCAGTGGGTGCGCGGCAGTGAGGTCACGCCCATCCACCAGGGTCTGCTCGGCTACGTGCTGCCCGGCGCCGAGATGCGCTGGCGCCTGGAGTCACCGCCACCGCCGGACGCGGTGCCGCAAGCCCGGGTCAACGCGAGCGAGGCGCCGATCCGGCTTCTAGCGCAGTGATGCGCTGCGCGTGCCCTGGCGGCAACACGGGCGCCGTGCGCCCCGGCAGCCGCGCCGGCATGTGGAAACCGACCCTGCTGTGCAGCGCGCTGCTGGCCGCCGGCATGGCCACCGGCTGGGCCGCCGGCCTGCCGCCAGCGCCCGCCGCCGGCAGCCCCAGTGCCGGCATCACGCTCTATCTCGAACTGGTGGTCAATGAACAATCCAGCGGCGACGTCGTTCCGGTGCAGGTGCGCGATGGCCACTACTACGTGGCGGCCGAGATCCTGCGGCCGTTGCACGTGCAGCTGGCCGCCGGCGTCGATGGCCTCGTCGCGGTCGACCAGATTGCCGGGGTCACCGTGAAGTACGACAGCATCGCGCAGAAGCTGCAGCTGATGCTGCCGGCCGAATGGCTGCCGGCCCAGCAGCTCGGCAGCGCCAGCGTGCTCGCGACGGGCAAACCGATCGGCGGTTTCGGCTTTCTGCTGAACTACGACCTGTACGCGAGCAACATCGGGCTCGACGGCGCGGCCGCGTCCTTGTGGACCGAGCAGCGCGTGTTTGGTTCGCTCGGGCTGCTGTCGAACACCGGCGTGTACCGCCAGGTCTTCGCGACCGGCCACAGCGACTACGTGCGCTACGACACCCGTTGGTCCTATTCCGACACCGAGACCGTGCGCACCTACACCGCCGGCGACCTGATCACCGGCTCGCTGCCCTGGGGCAACGCGGTGCGCATCGGCGGCTTCCAGATCGCGCGCAACTTCGGCGTGCGGCCCGATCTGATTCCATATCCGCTGCCGCGTTTCTCGGGTTCGGCCGCCGTGCCCTCGGCGGTGGACCTGTTCATCAACGGCTACAAGGCCGGCAGCGAGGCGGTGCAGCCCGGTCCCTTCACGCTGAACACGATGCCCTTCATCAACGGCGCCGGTGAAGCCTCGGTGGTGACCACCGACGCGCTCGGCCGCCGCGTGCTGACCACGGTGCCGTTCTACGTCGCCAACACGCTGCTCAAGGTCGGCACCACCGACTACTCGCTGGCCGGCGGGCTGCTGCGGCGCAACTACGGGACGCAGAACTTCTCGTACGGCCGCCCTTCGGCCACCGGCTCGTACCGCCGCGGCATCACCGACACGCTGACGCTCGAAGCCCGCGGCGAAGCGGCGCGCGGCGTGGCGCTGGCCGGTGCCGGCGCAGTGGCGAACGTGGGCGGCCTGGGCGTCGTCAGCGGCTCGGTCAGCGAGAGCCGCAGCGACGCCAGCAACGGGCGGCAGTGGACGGTGGGCTACCAGTACAACGGCCAGCGTTTCGGCGTCGGCGTGCAGCACACGCGACGCAGCGTGGGCTACCGCGACCTGGGCAACATCGAATCCGAGACCGTGCGCAACAACCCGCGCAGCACCCAGGCCACGGCCAGCGGCTCGCTCGGCGAGGCGGGTTCGGTGTCGGCAGGTTATTTCGACGTGCTGGCCTACGACGGCCAGCGCACGCGCCTGGCCACGGCGACCTACACCAAGCCGCTCGGCACCCACAGTTTCCTGTCGCTGAACCTGAGCAAGGCCATCGGCAAGCCCGACTACAACGTGCTGCTGCAGTGGACGCTGCTGTTCGACGAACGCGGCTCGGTCACCACCAGCGTCACACGCAACCGCGAAGCCACCACGCAGCAGGTGCAGTACAGCCGCAGCCCACCGCCGGCCGGGGGGCTGGGCTGGAACCTGGCCTACGGCAACAACCCGGGCCCGAACGACTTCAAGCAGGCCAGTGCCACCTGGCGCGGCGACACCACGCAGCTGCAGGGCGGCGTGTTCAGCCAGGGCAACACCACGTCGAACTGGGCCGGTGCCGCCGGCTCGGTGGTGGTGATGGACGGCGGCGTCTTCGCGGCCAACCGCATCAACGACGCCTTTGCGCTGGTCTCGACGGCCGGCGTCGGCGACGTGCCGGTGCGCTTCGAGAACCAGATCATCGGACGCACCAACGCCAACGGCCACCTGTTGGTGCCGGGCGTCAACGCCTACTACCCGGCACGCTTCGAGATCGACACGCTGGAGCTGCCCGACTACATGCAGGCGCCGCAGGGCGAGCAGCGCGTGCTGCTGCGCTCGGGAAGCGGCGCGCTGCTGCGTTTCCCGATCGAAAAGGTGCAGGCTGCCAGCCTGACGCTGGTCGACGAATCGGGCCAGCCGCTGCCCGTCGGCCTGCTGGCCCAGCACCTGCAGTCGGGCCGCAGCGGCGTGGTGGGCTGGGATGGCCAGCTCTACCTCGAAGGCCTGAAACGCGAGAACGAAGTGCTGGTGAAAGGCCCGGCGTTCACGACCTGCCGCGTGCGCTTCGAACTCGATGTGACCTCGCCGCGCGTGGCCCGCCTCGGGCCGCTGACCTGCCGGCCGCTCCCCTCCTCCGCCAGCGCGCTGCGCTGGCAATGACCAAGGAAACTGCCATGGGCACCGCCTCCACCTCGAATGCCGCGCGCCGATGCTGCGCCTGGCTCCTGCTTGCACTGACGGCCTGGCTGGCGCCGGCCGCGCAAGCCTGCACTGCGACCACGACCGGCGGGGGCCTGCCCGGCGTGACCTCGCAACGGGTCTACTCCGGCTCGGCCATCACCACCTCGGGCAGTTTCAATTTCACCTGCGGAGCGGTCGTGCTGTCGGTGATCGGCACGCCCACGCTCACCGGGACGCTGCAGACCAACGTCACAGGCCTCACGCTGAAGAACGGTGCCGGCTCGTCCATCCCCTACCAGCTGTACAGCAACGCCGGCATGAGCACCAACTTCACCAGCGGTGCGGTCGTGGTCACGCTGAACGGAACCACCTTGCTGGGGGTCCTGAACGGTGCCGGCAACACGGTGCCGTTCTACATCTCGACGACGCCGGGCGCCAACATCCCTGCAGGTACCTACACGGACACCATCCAGGTCACCTGGACCTACGCCAACATCTGCGAGGGCCTGCTCGGCCTGGCCGGCATCTGCGTGGGCACGCCGAACAACGGCACCAGCGTGAGTTCGATCGTCCTGACGCTGGTTGTCAACAACGACTGCACGATCACCGCGCCGCAGGTGAGCTTCGGCACGGCGCCGGTGGTGTCCGCCTTCGGCACGGTGTCGCAGAACGTCAGCCTGGTGTGCACCAAGGGCATGACCTACACGGTAGGCATGAACACCGGCCTGTACCCGAACGGCAGCCGCCGCCAGATGGCCTCGGGCACGAACCGGCTGCAATACGACATCTTCAAGGCCGACACCACCGTCTGGGGCAGCACCGTGCCAGCGCAGCGCGCCAACGGTCCGGCCCCGGCCGACGGGATCAGCACGCAGACCATCCCCTACACCGCCCGCATCTACACCGACCAGACGACGCCGGCCACGGGCACGTACACCGACAGCGTGGTGGTGGACGTGAGTTTTTAGCCCGGCCGCGGGCAATTTGATGCGGATGCGCTGCATTCGGGCGAAAACCTTTGCGGTTTTGTACCGTTTCGGTAACATCTGAAGCAGCTCGCCGACAAGCTCCTGGAGACCCAATGCACATCGGAATACTGGAAGACGATCCGGTGCAGCGCGAGCTGCTGACGCTGGTGGTGCAGCAAGGCCAGCACACCTTCAAGGCCTACGGTACGGCCGCCGCGTTCATGGACGCGCTGAGGCAGGAGAGTTTCGATCTCGCGCTGATCGACTGGATGTTGCCCGACGGCAATGGCGGCGAGGTGCTGCGCTGGATCCGCAAGAACGTTGGCTGGCAGATGCCCAGCATCGTCATCACCGCGCGCGAGGAAGAAACCGTGGTGGTGTCGGCACTGGAAGCCGGTGCCGACGACTACATCGTGAAGCCGGCCAAGCCGCTGGAGCTGCTGGCGCGCATCGGCGCCGCCTCGCGCCGGGCCCGCCCGGGCAGCCTGCCGGTGCTGCGGGCCGGCGACTACGAGATCGACATCGAACGCCAGCGCCTGTCGGTCGCCGGCAACGTGATCGACCTGACGCAGAAGGAGTTCGACCTGTCGGTCTGCCTGTTCCAGAACATGGGCAAGCTGCTGTCGCGCGACTACCTGCTGAACAAGGTCTGGGGGGTGTCGGCCGACGTCGACGTGCGCACGGTCGACACCCACGTGAGCCGGCTGCGGCGCAAGCTGCGCATCGACGGCAGCCACGGCTGGAAGCTGGTGGCGATCTACGGTTTTGGCTATCGTTTCGAGCGGGTCGACGCCGCGCCTTGAGGAGCCGAACCCGGGCGCTGCCCTGCGCCCGGCGCGTCACGCCAGCCGTTCGGCGATCGCCGCCACCAGCGCGTCGAGTTCGGTACGCAGCGCCACGGCCTGTGTGCGCAAGTCACCCACGTCACGGCCTTCGGTGATGGCCTGTTCGAGCTGCGTCGTCATGCCGCGCAGCCGGTCGGCGCCGATCATGCCGCTCACGCCGCGCAGCGAATGCAGCATGCGCGCCGGTGCCTGCAGGTCGCCCGCGTCGATCTGTTCGACCAGCGGCGCGCCGGCATCGCGGTAGTGCGTGACGAACTGCTGCATCACCCGCAGCAGGATGCTGGCCTGGCCGGCCGCGTATTCGTAGGCGCGCGGCAGATCGACCAACGAGGCCATCGGCGCCAGGATCTGGTCGGGCGTGCGCGTCTGCTGGGGCGGGGACGGGGGCGCTGGCACGGCCGCCGGTGCCGCCGGAACGGCAGGCGTGGTGGCCGCCGCGGCCACCGGTGCATGCTGGACGGCGCGCCGGGCCGGCAGCCAGCGCACCAGTGCCGCATGCAGCACCCGCGGGTCGACCGGTTTGGCCAGGTGGTCGTTCATGCCGGCGTCCAGGCAGGCGCGCCGGTCCTCCTCGAACGCATTGGCCGTCATCGCGATGATCGGCAAGGTCTTGAAGGCAGGATCCTGGCGCAGCAGGCGGGTGGCTTCGAGCCCGTCCATGCGCGGCATCTGCATGTCCATGAAGACCACGTCGTAGGGCTGGGCGCGCGCCATCTGCACGGCCTGCTGGCCGTCCCCGGCCACGTCGACCACCAGGCCGGCGGATTCGAGCAGCTGCACCGCCACCTCCTGGTTCACCGGGTTGTCCTCGGCCACCAGCGCCCGCGCGCCCTTGTGGCCGTCGGTCGCGAGCCCGTCGAAGGCCGAAGTCGGCTCGGTCGATAACGCCGGGCGCGCCGCGTTCTTCAGCAGGCGCATCAGGCAGTCGAGCAACATCGACGAGGTGAGCGGCTTCATCAGCACGGCGCCGAAACCGGCGTCGCGCGCCAACTGGTGGATCGACGCATGCTCGCGCGCCGACACCAGCACCAGCGCCTTCGGCGGCACCATCGCATCGGCCAGGCGCGTGCCCGTCTCCAGCCCGTCGAGGCCGGGCATGGCCCAGTCGAGCAGCACGATCTCGTACGGGTCGCCGTCGCTGTCGGCGCGCGCCACGCTCTCCAGCGCCAGCGTGCCGCTGGCGACGCTGTCGACACGCAAGCCCAGGCCGCGCAGCATCTCGGCCTGCGCGTCGCGGGCTTCGGCCAGGTCGTCGGCCACCAGCGCACGCTGGCCGCGCAGCACCGGCGTGGCTGCGGGCGCTTCGTCCAAGCCGAGGCCGAGCCGCGCCGTGAACCAGAACCGGCTGCCCTTGCCGGGCTGGCTGTCGCCGCCGGCCTCGCCTCCCATGTTGCCGGCAATGTGCCGCGTGATCGCCAGGCCCAGGCCGGTGCCGCCATGCTGCCGTGTGCTGGAGCTGTCAGCTTGCGAGAACGGCGTGAACAGCCGGGCCAGGTCCTTGGCCGCGATGCCGATGCCGGTATCGCGCACCTCGAAACGCAGCACCAGCGTGCCGCGGTCCTGCTCCAGCAGTTCGACCCGCAGCGACACGGCGCCGCGCTCGGTGAACTTCACCGCATTGCTCAGCAGGTTGAGCAGCGCCTGCATCAGCCGGGTCGGGTCGCCGTGCAGCCGGTCGGGCACGGGCTCGACGTTGATCACCAGCTCCAGCCCCTTC
The DNA here is from genome assembly GCA_965279475.1 of Pseudorhodoferax sp. Lineage (GTDB taxonomy): Bacteria > Pseudomonadota > Gammaproteobacteria > Burkholderiales > Burkholderiaceae_C > Pseudorhodoferax. The sequence goes on along the minus strand of CBDIIA010000003.1, from coordinate 1,559,311 downwards.
TCGCGCACCGACTCGATCACCATCGAGCCGGCGCGGCTCAGCATCGCGTCCAGCGAGAAATCGACGTTCTCCAGCGCGAGCTTGCCGGCCTCGATCTTCGACAGGTCGAGGATGTCGTTGATCACCTGCAGCAGGTGGTTGGCCGCGTTGCCGATCTTCGACAGCCGCTGCTGGTGCAGCGGGTCCGGGATCTCGCGCCGCAGCATGTGGGCAAAGCCGATGATCGCGTTCATCGGCGTGCGGATCTCGTGGCTCATGTTCGCGAGAAAGGTGCTCTTGGCCTGGTTGGCTGCGTCGGCCTTGTCGCGCGCCTCCATCAGCTGCTCGTTGCGCAGCCGCAGCAGTTGCTCGGCCTGCTTGTGGCGCGTGATGTTGGTCGCCAGCACGACGAAACCCTTGACCTCGCCCTCGCGCCGATCGGGGATGTACTGGATGCGGGTCTCGGCCCGCACGCCGCGCACGCTGTATTCGATGCGCTCGAAATCCTGCTCTTCTCCGCGCAGCGCGGCCTCGAAGCGGGGTCGCGCAGCCTCGACGAAGGCGTCGCCGCGGATCTCGCGCAGCGTGCGGCCGATCACCTTCTCCGGCGGCTCGCCGAACCAGTCGCTCTGGGTCCGGTTGACGAAGCGGCAGCGCATCTCGCGGTCCCAGTAGACCAGGCGGCCCGGCACGCTATCGGCCACCAGGCGCACGAAGCGGTCGGTCTCCAGCAACTGGTCGTTCAGCGCCTGGAGCTGCTGCTCGGCAGCGGTGCGCGCGCCGAGCACCGCCGACAGTTCGCGCGTGCGCTCCTCGACCAGCGACTCCAGGTGGTCGCGGTGCATCTTCAGTTCGTTCTGCGCCTTCCTGCGCTCGGTCACGTCGCGGAACGAGGCCACCACACCGGTCAGCTCGCCATCGGCCCCCAGCACCGGCTCGGCATTGATGTAGAGCCAGCGCTGCTCGCCGGTGCGCGCCTGCGCGGCGATCACCGCGTCGCGGCAGGGGCGCGCCGTGGCCAGCACCAGAGCGACCGGCGTGTCCGCCAGCGGCATCGGCCTGCCGTCGTCGTGCTGCAACTCCATGCCCCAGCTGCCGGCCGCCTGCTTGAGGATGGCCTCGCGCGGCATGGCCAGCATGCGCTCGGCCGCCGGGTTGCAAGCGGTCGCGCGGCCCCGGGCATTGAAGGTGATGACACCTTCGCTCAGCGCCGTGAGCGTCGAACGGTAGAACTGTTCGCGCTCCTCCAGCGCGGCCTGCACACGTTTCACGTCGTCGATGTCGACGCAGCTGCCGAACCAGCGCAGCGGCCGGCCCTGGTCGTCGCGGCTCACGCCGAAGCGCACCTCGAACCAGCGGTAGACGCCGTCGCGCCGCCGCATCCGGTACGGCGGCATCGACGTGTGGCCGTTCGCCACCGCGGCGTTCCAGTGTTCGAGCACGCTCGCGGCATCGTCCGGGTGCAGCAGCGCCAGCCAGCCGTGGCCCAGCAATTCCTTGGCCGCCATGCCGCTGTACTCGCCGACCCGGCGGTTGATGTATTCCACCCGGGCCTCGGCGTCGCAGGTCCACACCATCAGCGGCAGTGTGTCGAGCATGCCTTCGAAGCGCTGCGAATTCTCGCGGACCTGGGCCTGTGCCCGGGCCAGCGCGCCATGGTGGCGTGCCACGCTGAAGGCCAGGATCAGCACCAGCGCCAATGTCGACACCCAGCCGGCGGCGTCTTCGAGTTGCTGGCGCCGCAGCAATGCCTGCACCCGTTCGTCGCCCGACTGTTCGACCCGTCCGACCTCGGCGGTGAGCGTGAGCATGGCCGCCTGCAGCGCCGGGCGCTCCTGCACCGGCAGCAGCGCCGCGGCCGCATCGGCCAGCTGGGTGTGCAGTGCGGCGCATTGCGCGGCGATGGTGTTGGGCTGGGCGGCTGCGCCGCTGCCGATGGCCGTGCCCACGTCAGACAGCCGCTGCAGGCCGCTCACCAGCGCGTCGGTCACGGCGGGTGCGGGCGCGATGCCGGACTGCGCCTGTGCCGACAAGCGTTCGAACCCCAGCAACAGGCTGGTGCGCGCCAGCCCCAGTTCGCGGGTCTGGCGCATGGCCTGCTCGAGCCGGCTGGCCTGCAGCCGGTCGAGCACCGCCATCGCCAGCAGGATCAGCGCGCAGGCCGCGAGGATCCAGACCGGCGCCAGCCGGGCACGGCGCGCGCTGCGGCTCCAGGCCAGGTGGTCCCCGGCTTGTGCGTCGTCCACTGCTTCTGCGACAACTTGCGTATCGTTCCTCAAAGCCATGGTGGTTCCCGCGCGTGAAGCATCCAACCCTGCATTGGGCCGGAGCGCCAGGGTCCAAATGTGATCGGACTGTGACATAAACACCGCGCGTGGCGGCACAGGGACAACGCGGGGGCCGTGTTACAACCACGGCCTCCCGCATTCGAAAGAGACCCCGTGAAGCTGAAGATGGCCGAAAACTCGCTGTTCGCGATCCTGCTGCGCTCTCCCTGGTGGGTCGCGCTGCTGATCGGCCTGCTGATCTGCGGGGCCTCGCTGGCGGCGCTGCCGCCCCAGTACGCGCCGTTCGGCGCGATCGGCGGCCTGCCGTTCGTGGTCGTCGCCTGCATCGCCGCCTGGCGCCAGTGGCACGTGCCGACTGGGCGGCAGACCGAGCAGACGCTGAACGCCGCCCGCGCGATGCCGTGGCCCAGCTTTGCCGACGCGGTGGCCGAGGCCTATGCGGCCGACGGCTACACGGTGACCCGCAGCAACGGCGCCGCCGACTTCAGCCTGCACAAGGCCGGCCGCACCACGCTCGTCAGCGCCAAGCGCTGGAAGGCCGCCCGCCACGGCATCGAGCCGCTGCGTGAACTCGACACGCTGCGCAACGCACAGGACGCGCACGCGGCCGTGTACCTGGCGCTCGGCGAACTGAGCGCCAACGCGCACACGTTCGCCCAGCGCCAGGGCATTCTGGTGCTGCAGGGCAGCGCGCTGGCGGCACTGCTGCGCCGCCGCTGACCTTTAGCCGTTAGCCCCTAGCCGTTCAATACCGCGAGAGGCTCAGGCCGTCGGTATCGATCTGCGGCGCGCGGCCGCCGATCCAGTCGGCCAGCAGCCGGCCGCTGCCGGCCGCCATGGTCCAGCCCAGCGTACCGTGGCCGGTGCTGAGCCAGAGTTTCGGAAACGGCGTGGGGCCGAGCACCGGCGTGCCGTCGGGCGTCATCGGCCGCAGTCCGGTCCAGAATTCGGCACGCGCCAGGTCGCCGCCGCGCGGAAACAGGTCGCGCACCACGTGGTCCAACGTCTCCCGCCGGGCCGGCCGCAGCGTCAGGTCGAAGCCGGCCAGCTCAGCCGTGCCGCCGACCCGGATGCGCGAGCCCAGCCGCGTCACGGCGACCTTGTAGGTCTCATCCATCACCGTCGACTCGGGCGCGCCGCCGGCGTCGGTGATCGGCAGCGTCAGCGAATATCCCTTGACCGGGTAGACCGGGATGTCGATGCCCAGCGGGCGCAGCAGCAGCGGCGAGTAGCTGCCCAGCGCCACCAGGTAACGGTCGCCCTGCACCCGCCCGGCGTCGGTGCGCACGCCGGTGATGTCGGTGCCGCTGCGCTCGAGCGCTTCGATCTTCACGCCGTAGCGGAAGGTGACGCCGGCGGCCGCGGCCATGGCCGCCAGCCGCTGCGTGAACAGGAAGCAGTCGCCGGTCTCGTCGCCCGGCAGCCGCAGGCCGCCGACGAACTTCTCGCGCACGCCGGCCAGCGCCGGCTCCCAGCGCACGGCGCCGGCCGCATCGAGCAGCTCGAACGGCACGCCGTACTGGCGCAGCACCTCGATGTCGCCGGCCGTCCCGTCCAGCTGCTTCTGCGTGCGGAACAACTGCAGCGTGCCCTGGCTGCGTTCGTCGTAGGCGATGCCGGTGTCGGCCCGCAGCTCGCGCAGGCAGTCGCGGCTGTACTCGGCCAGCCGCACCATGCGGGCCTTGTTGACCTTGTAGCGCGCGACCGTGCAGTTGCGCAGCATCGACAGGCCCCAGCGCCACATTACCGGGTCGAGCATCGGGCGGATCACCAGCGGGCTGTGCTGCATCATCAGCCACTTGATCGCCTTCAGCGGCACGCCGGGGCCGGCCCAGGGCGACGAATAGCCGGGCGAGACCTCGCCGGCATTGGCATAGCTGGTCTCCAGCGCAGAGGCGGGCTGGCGCTCCAGCACCGTGACCTCGTGGCCCGCGCGGGCCAGGTACCAGGCGGTGGTCGTGCCGATCACGCCGCTGCCGAGAATGACGATCTTCATCCGTGAACCTCCCACGCGGCGGTGCCGCTTGCGCTGGATTCTCTGTCGATGCACCGGGCCGTGGCCGGGCGCGGTACGCGTTCTGCGCATTCCGCATGCTGCATTAGTAATTCTGATGCAAATCCTGGTGCATCAGCACCGCCGTGGTGCACCGAGGCCCGCGGCGCCAGCCTGCCCAAAAGGCGGATGCGAATTGCCATCGTTTCAGTGTCAAATGGCCGCTCCTCCAGCCGCCACCACCAGGATCGATTCGATGTCCGACGCCACCCAGACCGGCGAGAGCCGCCGCCACCAGATGTTCCCGACACTGGAGGCGCCCGAGATCGCGCGCATGCAGCGCTTCGGCACGGTGCGCCGGTACGGGTTGCGCGAGCGGCTGTTTGCCGTCGGCGAGCCCGCCCCCGGCATGTTCGTCGTGCTGGAAGGCTCGGTCGCGATCACGCAGCGCGACGGCCTGGGCCGGGTCGCGCTGGTGGTGCAGCAGGGGCCGGGCCAGTTCCTGGCCGAGGTCGGCACGCTGTCGGGCCGGCCGACGCTGGTCGACGGACACGCCGAAAGCGAAGTGTCGGCCCTGCTGATCCCGCCAGACCAGCTGCGCGCGCTGATCATCGCCGAGGCCGACCTGGGCGAGCGGCTGGTGCGCGCGCTGATCCTGCGCCGCGTCGCGCTGATCGAATCGGGCGCCAGCGGGCCGGTGCTGATCGGCCGCGCCCATGCGCCCGGCGTCGCCCGGCTGCAGAGTTTTCTCGGCCGCAACGGCGAGCCGCACCACGTGATGGACGCCAGCACCGATCCGGACGCCGCCGCGCTGCTCGAACAATACGGCGCGGCCGCCGGCGAGACGCTGGTGGTCTGCCCTGACGGCACCGTGCTGCACGAACCGAGCGACGACGAACTGGCGCGCTGCATCGGCATGGTCGACACCGTGGCGCACGACGAACTGTTCGACGTGGCCATCGTCGGCGCCGGGCCGGCCGGGCTGGCGACCGCCGTGTACGCCACCTCCGAAGGGCTGCGGGTGCTGGTGCTCGACAGCCGGGCCTACGGCGGGCAGGCCGGCGCCAGCGCGCGCATCGAGAACTACCTGGGTTTTCCGACCGGCATCTCGGGCCAGGCGCTGGCCGGCCGGGCCTTCGTGCAGGCGCAGAAGTTCGGCGCCGAGATGCTGATCCCGGCGCACGTCGCATCGCTCGACTGCAGCCGCACCGAGCATGACGGGCACCTGGCGCTGACGCTGGCCGATGGCCGGCGGGTGCGCACGCGCACCGTGGTGATCGCCAGCGGCGCGCGTTACCGGCGGCCGGCCGTGCCGCGGCTGTCCGAGTTCGAGGGCCGCGGCGTCTGGTACTGGGCGTCGGCGACCGAGGCCAAGATGTGCAGCCAGTCCGACGTGGTGCTGGTCGGCGGCGGCAACTCCGCGGGCCAGGCCGCGGTGTTCCTGTCGGGCCATGCCGCCAAGGTGTCGGTGCTGGTGCGCGGGCCCGGCCTTGCGGCCACGATGTCGCGTTACCTGATCGACCGCATCGCCGCCACACCCAACATCACGCTGTGCCCCTACACCGAGTTGATCGACATGCAAGGCGACCCGGTGACCGGCCTGGAAGGCGTGACCTGGCGCAACCGCCAGTCTGGCGCATCGGCGCAGGTGGCGCTGCGCAACGTGTTCCTGTTCGTCGGCGCCGATCCGGCCACCGACTGGCTGGACGGCTGCGGCGTGGCGATCGACGCCACGGGCTTCGTGCGCACCGGCGGCGCCTGCGACACCGGCCGCGAGGTGAAACCGCTGGAGACCAGTGTGCCCGGCGTGTTTGCGGTGGGCGACGTGCGCAGCGGCTCGGTCAAGCGGGTCGGCGGCGCGATCGGCGAAGGCGCGGCGGTGGTGGCGATGATCCACCAGCATCTGGCCAGCGCGGCCTGACACTCGCCTCGGCGAGGCGCGGCCTCATACCGCGCCGTGCGGGTGGGTGGGATCGACCCAGAGCACCGTATCGGGTTTCTCGACCGGGGCGATGTCGAGGTTGACCGCCACGGCCTCACCGTCGCTGCGGCACAGCACGCATTCGAGCGCTTCGGTCGGGCTGGCGTTGATCTCCTGGTGCGGCACGTAGGGCGGCACGTAGATGAAGTCGCCGGGGCCGGCCTCGGCCGTGAACTCCAGCTGCTCGCCCCAGCGCATGCGCGCACGCCCGCGCACCACGTAGATCACGCTCTCCAGGTGCCCGTGGTGGTGGGCGCCGGTCTTGGCGTTGGCATGGATGGTGACGGTGCCGGCCCAGAGTTTCTGCGCGCCGACACGGGCGAAATTGATCGCGGCCTTGCGGTCCATGCCGGGAGTCTGCGCGGTGTTGCCGTCGAGCTGGTTGCCGGGGATCACCCGCACGCCGTCGTGTTTCCAGGGCACCGGCGGCACGTCGGCGTGCACGTGCCCGTCTGGATGCCCGTGCGGATGGTCGTGGTCGTGGGGATGATCGTGGTGGTCGTGCGGCGAGCCCATGGTGCTGTCCTGTCGAAGTCGATGCCGACGAGCGTACACCAGCCGGCGAGCCGGGCGCTGCGCTCAGCCCGTCACCGGCGCCAGCGCGAACGCCTCGGCCAGCAAGGCGTAGGACCGCCGGCGGGCGGCCTGGTCATGGGTCCAGGTGATGACCACCAGTTCGTCGACATCGACCGAGGCGGCCAGTGCGCGCAGCCGCTCGGCCACCACCGACGCGGCGCCGACGATGGCGTGGCGGCGCAGCCGTTCGCGCTGCAGTTGCTCGCCGGAGTCGTAGGGCCGCTCGGCCAACTCGGGCGGCAGCAACGGCGCGTAGCGGCCGAGGTTACGGTCGATACGCGCCCGCTCGCGGCTCTTGAACAACTGCCAGGCCGCCTCGTCGGTGTCGGCGGCCAGGGCCCAGACGCACAAGGTCGCGTGCGGCGCGGCCAGCGCCGGGCTGGGCCGGAACTGCGTGCGGTACAGCTCCAGTGCCTCGGCCGCGCCCTCGCCGTCGGTGATGAAATACGCAAACGCGTACGGCAGTCCGAAGTGCGCCGCCAGCTGCGCACCGTAGTCCGAGCTGCCCAGCATCCACACCGCGGGCGTGGTCGGCCCAGTGGGGTGCGCGTGCACGCCGTGGCCCGGGTGGCCGGGCGGCAGGCCCGGACCGCCGGCGCCCTCCCCGATCCAGGCCAGCAGCTGCTGCACCTGCTGCGGGAAGTTGTCGGCCGCGCCGGCATCCGGGTTCAGCAGCTTCGCGGTGCGCCAGTCGCTGCCCGGCGCCCGGCCGACGCCGAGATCGATGCGGCCCGGCGCCAGCGCCTCCAGCACGCGGAACTGCTCGGCGACCTTGAGCGCCGCGTAATGCGGCAGCATCACGCCGGCACTGCCGATGCGGATGTGGCGGGTGCGCGCGGCGATGGCGGCCATCAGCACCTCGGGCGCGCTGCCGACGATGGTGGCGCTGCTGTGGTGCTCGCTGACCCAGAAGCGGTGGTAGCCCAGGCCCTCGCAATACTGCGCCAGGGCCAGCGTGTCGCGGATCGCCGCGTCCTGCGGCTGGCCGGCCACGGCGACCGACTGATCAAGGACCGACAGGTGCAGAACGGTCATTCAAAAGCCAAAGGCGTCAGCGACCGGCGCTGGTGCTTGACCCGGTACATCGCCGCGTCGGCGTCCATCAGGATCTGGTCCACGCTGTCCTGGCTGCCGACCAGCAGCCGGATGCCGATGCTGGCCGAGCAGCGGTGCTGCACGCCGCGCAGCAGGTATTCGCGCTCGATCGCATCGAGGATCTTGTCGGCCACCGTGTTCACATGGTCGGCGGCCGACTTCTCGTCGTTGCCCAGTTCCTCGAGCAGCACGACGAACTCGTCGCCGCCCAGCCGGGCCACCGTGTCGTGCTGGCGCACGGCGCCCTGCAGGCGGCGCGCCACCTCCAGCAGCAGCTGGTCGCCCACGTCGTGGCCATAGGTGTCGTTGACCTGCTTGAACTTGTCGAGATCGATGAACAGCACGGCGAAGTAGGTGCGCTGGCGCCCGCTGCCCAGTTGTGCCTGGCGCAGGCGGTCGACCAGCAGGCGGCGGTTCGGCAACCGGGTCAGCGGATCGTTGAACGCCATTGCGCGGATCTCGGCCTCCATCGCCTTGTGGCGCGTGATGTCGCGCGCGATGCTCGACACGCCGACGATGACGCCGCGGCTGTCGAGGATGGGCGACAGCACCACCGACACGTCGACCAGCGAGCCGTCCTTGCGCACGCGCACGGTCTCGAAGGCCTCGACCCGTTCGCCGCGCTGCACGCGGGCCAGCAGCGTCGGCTCTTCGTCCGCGCGGTCGGGCGGCAACAGGCGGCCCATCGGCTGGCCGATCATCTCGGCCGGCGCGTAGCCGAACATCTGCTGGGCGCCCCGGTTCCAGCTGGTCACGCTGCCGCGGATGGTCTTGCCGATCACGGCGTCCGACGAGGTCTCGACGATCGCCTCGAAGCGGTTGTGGATCGCGGCGATCTGGCGGCGCGACCAGCGGTACTGCGTGAAACAGGCGAACAGCGTCAGCGCCACCGTCACGCCCGCGAGCGCCAGGAACAGGAAGGCGTTGGCACGCCAGCCCTCCAGGAAGTCCTGCGTGGCCAGCCCGACGATCACGAAGAACGGATAGTTGCCCACCTTGCGGAACACGTTGTTGCGCTCCAGCTGGTCGAGCGAGGTATGGGCCACGTACTGCCCCTCGACCGGATTGGTCTGCACCGCCCGGCGCAGCTCGGTCGAGACCTGCGCCGTGCCGATGGCCTCCCGCGAGCCGTCGGAGATAGGGTGGCGGTACACCAGCGCCAGCTCTTGCGTGCGCAGCGCCGCCGCCCCGTTGGCGCCGAGCTCGATGCCCGAGAACATCGAGCCGAACTGCTCGACCGGCAGATGGGCGTAGACCACGCCGAGGAAACCGCCATCGGCATCGCGCACGCCGCGCGCCAGCACCATGATCGGGCGACCCGAGCCGCGCGACGCCATCGGGCCGCTGACGATCAGGCCGGCCTCGGGATCGCGCAGCGCGCGCAGGAAGAAGTCCTGCTCGGCCACCGCATCCGCCGACCCGCTCCGCACGGCATTGCGGAAGCGGACGACACCCTGGCCGTCGGTGATGCGCACGCTGTCGAGGTCGATCAGCGGCACCTTCTGCAGCGACATGAACTGGTCGGCCGGCGCCTCGAGCGGCGTGCCGTCGTGCAGGCGGTCGAGGTATTGCTGCGCCACCAGCTGCAGGAACACGTCGATCTTGTCGAAGGTGTCGGCCAGGTGCGCCTCGAGCAGACGCGTCATGTTCTGCGTGGCGACGGTGGCACGTTCGCGGTAGCGCAGTTGCTCGGTCCAGATGGCGAGGCCGGCCAGCACGGCGACCAGCACCGTGATCAGCAGCGGCCCCACGGCATACGCCAGCCAGGGCGGCGTAGGGTGGGGTCGGTTGGCAGATCTGGGTACGGCGTCCATGGGTCTGGGTGCAGCGTCCTTCACGCGAATGCGTCGTTTTTCATTCTAGAACGCATGCGCGTCGACGCGAACCCCACTGCCGCGTCCCCGCGACACCGTACCAACCGTTACGTTTTCTGCTGCTCGCGCTCCTGCAGCAGCCGCCACATCACCTTGCCGCTCCCGCTCTTGGGCAAGGTGTCGACAAATTCGACGATACGCGGCAGTTTGTACACCGCCATGTTGTCGCGGCACCAGGCCATGATGTCCTCGGCGCCGACCTTGCCCTTGAACGCCTCGCGCAACACGATGACGGCCTTGACCGTTTCGCCGCGGTAGGCGTCGGTCGCCGAGATGATGCAGGCCTCCTGGATCGCTGGGTGGCGGAACAGCAGGGCCTCGACCTCGGCCGGCCAGACCTTGAAGCCGGACGCGTTGATCATCCGCTTCAACCGGTCGGTCAGGAAGAAATAGCCGTCGGTGTCGACGTGGCCCAGGTCGCCGGAGCGGAAGAAACGCTGGCCGTCGAACGTGATGAAGGCGTCGGCCGTGGCTTCGGGCCGCTTCCAGTAGCCCGAGAACAGCTGCGGCCCGCGGATGATGATCTCGCCCTGCTCGCCCGGCGGCATCTCGCGCAGCGTGTCGGGGTCGATCACACGTGCGTCGGTGCTCATGAACGGCACGCCCAGGCACTGCTGCTTGGGCGCATCGGCCGGGTTGGTGTGCGACGGCGCGGCGGTCTCGGTCAGGCCATAACCCTCGACGTAGCGCAGTCCGAAGCCGTCGAGCAGCCGCTGTGCGACCGCCTGCGGCATCGCCGCCCCGCCACCGCCGATGTAGACCAGGCTCGACAGGTCATAGCGCTCGAAGTGCGGACTGCCGAGCAGGTCGATCACCATCGTCGGAATGTTGGTCCAGTGCGTCACGCGCCAGCGCGAGATCAGCCGGCCGGCCAGATCGCGGTCCCAGCGCGGCATCACCACCAGCGTGGCGCCGGCGTGGATGTTGGTGTGCATCATGCTCACCATGCCGGTGATGTGGAACATCGGCACCGCGGCCAGGGCCACATTCTCGTGCGTCACGTTGCCCCAGATCACGCTGGCGACGGCGTTGTGCATGATGCTGGCGTGCGTGTGCATGCAGCCCTTGGGCAGGCCGGTCGTACCGCTGGTGTAGGGCAGGATCGCGAGATCGGCCGGGCCCACGGCCAGCGGTGGCGCCGCCGGCGCAGCGCCGTCGTCGAGCAGGGCCTGCCAGTCGTGCACCTGGCCATCGACCAGCGCCGGCAGCGGGTGCCGCGTCAGCAGCCATTCGCGCCAGTGCGCCGGTGGGGCGTCGTCGCCCTCGATTGCCGCGTCGAACGCATCGGTGAACTGCGTCACCACCAGGTGCGCCAGCCGCTGCCCGGCCGGCAGCATGTCGCTGGCACGCGCCAGTTCGGCCGCGAGGTCGCCGGTGGTGATCGCCACCCGGGCGTCGGGGTCGACGATGTAGTGCTTCAGCTCCTCGGCCCGGTTCATCGGGTTGACCGGCACCACCACCGCGTTGGCGCGCAGGATGGCCCAGTGCGCCAGCACCAGCTGCGGGCAGTTCTGCATATCGAGCAGCACCCGATCGCCCTGGCGCACGCCCAAGGCATGGAGGCGGCCGGCCAGTTGCTCGGCCTGGCGTGCCAGTTCGGCGTAGGTGGTGACTCGCCCGAAGAACACCAGCGCAGTCCGGTCGGGGTAGCGGCGGGCACTGACCGCCAGGTTGTCCCACAGCGGCGTGGCCGGCAGGCCGATCGCGTGGGGCAGCCGCTTTGGCCAGAAGCGATGGTGGGCACGTGCGGCGGGCCGTGGCGGCGTGCCGCCGTGCGGGTCGGCGGCCGGCGGGATCGAATGGGTCATGGAGTCTCCGGTTCTTCTTGCAGGCGTCCGCCCGCGGGTCGGGCACAGAATACGGGACTGCTGCCCGGCAGCCCATCGGTTTTGTCACCTATGGGACGCCATGGCGAGACAGCACAGCGGCGCTCCACTGGCATAGAACCTGCTGCTGACAGAGGAACACCGGGACTGGGCGCCAAACTGGCCTTTTGCCGGCGGCAGGACGTACGATGGCGGCCGGCTTCCGAACCATCCAACTGGAGATACCCCATGCACACGACCGCTTTCCCGACCCGTATCGCCGCCACGGCGCTGGCCTGCGCTGCCGCCCTGTGCACCCTGCCGGCGCACGCCGGCAAGACGCTGGACGGCATCAAGTCGCGCGGCCAGGTGGTCTGCGGCGTCAACACCGGGCTGGCAGGCTTCTCGGCGGCCGATTCCAACGGCAAGTGGACCGGGCTCGACGTCGACATCTGCCGCGCCGTGGCCGCCGCGGTGCTGGGCGACGGCGAAAAGGTCAAGTACGTGCCGCTCACGGCGCCACAACGTTTCACCGCGCTGCAGTCCGGCGAGATCGACGTGCTGTCGCGCAACACCACCTTCACACTGAGCCGCGATGCCTCGCTGGGCCTGCAGATGACGGCCGTGACGTACTACGATGGCCAGGGCTTCATCGTGCCGGCCAAGACCAAGATCAAGAGCGCCAAGCAGTTGAAGGGCCAGACCGTCTGCGTGCAGTCGGGCACCACGACCGAGAAGAACCTGGCCGACTATTCCAAAGCCAACGACCTGAACCTCAAGCCGGTGGTGTTCGAGAAGTTCGAGGCTGCCAATGCCGCCTACTTCTCGGGCCGCTGCATCGGCTACACCACCGACGCGTCGGGCCTGGCCTCGATCCGCAACAAGGAAGCCAAGAACCCGGCCGACCACGTGATCCTGCCCGAACTGATCTCCAAGGAGCCGCTCGGCCCGATGGTGCGGCGCGGCGACGACGAATGGTTCTCCATCGTCAAGTGGGTCATCTACGGCCTGATCGAAGCCGAGGAATACGGCGTCACGCAGGCCAACGTCGACCAGCAGAAGACCAGCCAGGACCCGGTGGTGCAGCGCATCCTGGGCACCGGCGAAGACACCGGCAAGCTGCTGGGCCTGGACCGCGACTGGATGGCCAAGGCGCTGAAGACCACCGGCAACTACGGCGAGATCTTCGAGCGCAACGTCGGACCGAAATCGCCCCTGGCACTGCCGCGCGGGCTGAACAACCAGTGGAACAAGGGCGGGCTGCAGTACGCGATACCTGTTCGCTGATCGCGCACGATCCGTGAGACGACCCCGTTGACTGCCCCTCTCAGACCGCCACCCAGGAAGAAGGCCTGGAGCTGGCGCAGCCGCGCCGTGCGGGGCCTGGTCTATCAGGTTCTGGCGGTCGCGGTGATCGCTGCGCTGGTCTGGTTCCTGGCGAACAACACGCTGTTCAACATGCGGTTGCGCGGTATCCAGAGCGGGTTCGACTTTCTCACGCAGCCGGCGGGCTTCTCGATCGGCGAGAGCGTTTTTGCCTTCGATTCGGCTGACGCGTACTGGAAGGCGTTCCTGATCGGCCTGTCGAACACGCTGCGCGTGGCGGTGGCCGGCATCGTGCTGACCACGCTGATCGGCACGCTGGTGGGCATCGGCCGCTTCTCGCGCAACGCGCTGGTGCGCGGGCTGTGCGCAGCCTACGTGGAGTGTTTCCGCAACATCCCGATCCTGCTGCAGTTGCTGGTGTGGTACCTGCTGCTGACCGAGGTGCTGCCCGACACCACCGACGCCTGGAAGCTCGGCCCGATATTTCTCAGCAAGGGCGGCCTGAACTTCCCGATCCCGTTGTGGACGCCAGGGCAGCAGCTGGCGCTGGCCGGCCTGCTGCTGGGCCTGGTGCTGGGCTGGCTGTACCAGCGCTGGGGCCGCAGGCGCTTCGAGGCGACCGGCGTGCCGCGCAGCAGGGTGCTGGTGCCGCTGGCGATCGTGCTGCTGGCCACCGTGGTGCTGTGGGCCGTGGGCGGGGCCCACACCGACCTCGACCTGCCGGTGAAGGGCGAGTTCGCCATCGAACGCGGCGGCGCGGTCACGCCCGAGTTCATGGCCGTGCTGTTCGGCCTGACCTTCTACACCGCCGCCTTCGTGGCCGAGGTCGTGCGCGCCGGCATCCAGTCGGTGCCGCGCGGCCAGGCCGAGGCGGCGGCGGCGCTGGGCCTGAGCCCGGGCCTCGAGGTGCGGCTGGTGGTGCTGCCGCAGGCGCTGCGCGTGATCATCCCGCCGATGACCAACCAGTACCTGAACCTGACGAAGAACTCGTCGCTGGCGGTGGCCATCGGCTACCCGGACGTGGTGTCGATCGCCAACACCTCGCTGAACCAGACCGGCCGCGCGGTCGAGTGCATCGCCATCGTGATGCTGGTGTACCTGACGACCTCGCTCAGCACGTCGGCGCTGATGAATTGGTACAACGCGCGCGCCGCCATCCAAGAAAGATAAGCGTGCAAGCCCCCGCCTCCACGTTGCCGATCGCAGCCCGCCCCGCACCGGTGCGGCATCGCGGGGCGCCGGCATGGATCCGCAGCAACCTGTTCGGCGACTGGCAGACCTCGATCGCGACGGTGTTGCTGGGCGGCTTGCTGCTGTGGGCGGCGCTGCGGCTGGTCGACTGGGCGCTGCTGCGCGCCGTGTGGGTGCCGGTGGCCGAGGCCTGCCGTGCCGAACATGCCGGTGCCTGCTGGGGTGTGGTGGCCGAGAAGTACCGCTTCATCCTGTTCGGCCGCTACCCGTTCGAGCAGCAATGGCGCCCGCTGGTCGCCACGCTGCTGATGGTGGGCCTGCTGGTGGCCAGTTGCACCCGCGTCTTCTGGCGGCCCTGGCTGGTGCTGCTGTGGCTGGCCGTGCTGGCGGCGTTCTTCTGGCTGATGCACGGTGGCATCGGCGGGCTGACGAAGGTCGAGACCGACCGCTGGGGCGGCTTTCCGCTGACCATCCTGCTGGCGTCGCTGTCGATCGCGTTTGCGTTCCCGCTGTCGGTGGTGGTCGCGCTGGGGCGGCGATCGCACCTGCCGGCGATCCGCAGCCTGTGCACCGTGTTCGTCGAGCTGGTGCGCGGCGTGCCGCTGATCTCGGTGCTGTTCATGGCCTCGTTCATGTTTCCGCTGTTCATGCCGCAGGGGGTGACGGTCGACGTGCTGGTGCGCGTGCTGGTCGGCATCACGCTGTTCGCCGCGGCCTACATGGCCGAGGTGATCCGCGGCGGGCTGCAGGCCGTGCCCAAGGGGCAGATCGAGGCCGCCGCGACGCTGGGCCTCGGCTACTGGCAGACGCAGCGCAAGATCGTGCTGCCGCAGGCGCTGGCGATCGTCGTGCCCGGACTGATGAACAACTTCATCTCGATCTTCAAGGACACCTCGCTCGTCACCATCGTGAGCCTCTACGAGCTGACGGGCTCGCTGGGCCTGGCGCTGAACTCCGACCCGAACTGGCGGCCGTTCAAGATCGAGGCCTATGCCTTCATCGCGATGATCTACTTCGCGTTCTGCTTCTCTATGTCGCGCTACAGCCTGTGGGTGGAAAAACAGGTCAACAAGGGAAAAGCCAGATGACGCCCACCATCGAACCGATCATCGTCTTCGACAAGGTCAACAAGTGGTACGGCAACGACTTCCATGTGCTGCGCGACATCGACCTGTCGGTCGCGGCCGGCGAACGCATCGTGGTCTGCGGCCCGTCGGGCTCGGGCAAGTCGACGCTGATCCGCTGCATCAACCGGCTCGAGGAACACCAGCAGGGCCGGCTGGTGGTCGACGGCGTCGAGCTGGGCGACGACATCAAGGCCATCGATGCGGTGCGCAAAAAGGTCGGCATGGTGTTCCAGCAGTTCAACCTGTTCCCCCACCTGACCGTGCTGGAGAACCTGACGCTGTCGCCGATGTGGGTCGGCAAGCTGCCGCGCAAGGACGCCGAGGCCCGCGCGATGCAGCAGCTCGAACGGGTGCGCATCGCCGAGCAGGCGCACAAGTACCCGCTGCAGCTCTCGGGCGGCCAGCAGCAGCGCGTGGCCATCGCGCGGGCGCTGTGCCTCACGCCGAAGATCATGCTGTTCGACGAGCCGACTTCGGCGCTCGACCCCGAGATGATCAAGGAAGTGCTCGACGTGATGGTGACGCTGGCCAAGGGCGGCATCACGATGATCTGCGTCACCCACGAGATGGGTTTCGCCCGGGCCGTGGCCGACCGCGTGATCTTCATGGACAAGGGCCAGATCGTCGAGCAGAACACGCCCGACGCGTTCTTCAACCACCCTCAACACGAGCGGAGCCGGGATTTCCTGTCGAAGATCCTGGGGCATTGAGCGCCGATCTCGCCGCAGTCGATTCCCCGCAGAGCCGTCCGTATGATGCGGTGATGCGAAGCCCACCCTCTCCGCCCCCACGCGTCGTGGTCTTCGGCGGTCCGAACGGCGCGGGAAAATCGACCCATGCCGACGCGATTCTTGCGGCACTCGGCATCGAAACCTTTGTCAATGCCGACTACATCGCACGTGGATTGTCAGGCCGCAACACAGATGCAGTGGCGTTCGAGGCGGGCCGCATCATGCTGAAGCGTCTGCACCAGCTCGCCGAATTGCGCGCCGACTTCGCGTTCGAGTCCACGCTCTCGAGCCGAAGTTTTGCGTTCTTCCTGAAGGAACTCAAGGCACGCGGTTATGCCGTTGCGATCTACTACTTTGCGCTGACCCGGCCGCAACTGGCGGTGCGACGCGTCAAGCTGCGTGTCACGCTGGGTGGGCACGATGTTCCTGATGACGTCGTACGCAGGCGGTTCGGACGAAGCCTGCACAACTTCTTCTCGTTGTACCTTCCGCTGGCGGACGAGTGGACGCTGTTCGATAATTCATCGTCCGACGACGCCATACCCATCGCCGCACAGTCCGCCAACCAATTGACCGTGATCGAACCCGCAACATGGCAGAAACTCCAGAAGCTCACCAAAGCCGTTTGACGCCTCCGCCCAAGGTGCTCGCCAAAGCCCTGGCGCAGTCCGCCAAGCAGGCGCGCAGGCTGGCGCAAGCGTTTGGGGTGGCAGTGCCGGGCGTGAAACCAACCAAGGTCGCCAAGCCGGCGCGCAAGACAGGCTGAGACGCCCTTCTCGTTAGGGCCCAGGCCGCTTCCGCCCCGTCAGCATTGCCCCCACCAGGTTCTCGCGGTGGCGCCGGCTGGTGAACACCACGCCGGCCAGGTGCAGGGCCACCAGCACGACCACGGCCCAGGCCAGCGCCTGGTGCGTCAGATCGAGCCAGGGCTCGCCGAAGAACTGGTCGGTGGTGTAGAGCCAGCCGCTGGCGCAGGTCAGCGCCACGCACAGCCACAGGGCAACGGCCATCCAGCCGCCCAGCGGGTTGTGGCCCAGATGGCGCTCTTCGTCGCCGCGCACCACGTGCCGGACGTAGGCCAGCGTGGCACGCGGTCCGCGCACGAAATCGGAGAAGCGCGCGTGCGGGCTGCCGGCGAAGCCCCAGACGAAACGCAAGGCGATCGCCAGGCAGCAGGCGTAGCCCACCTGCTGGTGCCAGTCGGTGTTGCGGGCGGAAGTCCACCAGCTGGCGGCCACGCCGATGGCCAGCGACCAGTGCAGCAGCCGCACCGGCTTGTCCCAGACGCGGACCCGGCCCTCGCGCCGAGAAGACGCGGCGGACATCACTGCTTCTGCGCGACCTCGGCCACCTTCTCGAAGCTCTTGGGGTGGAAGAACACCTCGACCCGCGTGCCCTTGTCGTCGACGCCGTAGACCTCGTAGCAGTTGTTGTAGGTCTTCACCTGGCGGATCTTCCAGCCCTTGCCCTGAAGCTCCTTCTGCAGGTCCATCTGGCCGCGCCATTCGGCCTTGGGCACGTCGGGCGGGCAGGTGATGTTGCCGTGCTGGGCCCAGGCGCCGGCAGCGACGGAGAGCAGCGAAGCGGCGATGGCGACGGAAGACAGGATGCGCATGAAGAGTTTCCTCAAGAGGTTCAAGAACACGGTGCGCGCATTCTAGCCCGCAATGCGAACAAATCTCATTAAGCCAGAGATGCCGTCCGCGGCACGCCCGACCGGCGAGGTGCCGCAACGGCCCTTGCATGGTGCGGCCCGACCCGTCCGGTGCGGATTTCACCACCACCTTGGTGCACCTTTCTTGTATATCAGCAGGCACGGAAACTGCTGATGAACCCGCATGACCACCGCTTCGGACATCAGCGACCGCATCATCGAGGCCGTGATGGCGCAGAAACTCGCGCCCGGTGCGCGTCTGGGTGAACAGCAGCTGGCGATGCTGTTCGATTGCAGCCGCACCGTGGTGCGCGAGGCGCTGACGCGGCTGGCCGCGCGCGGCATCGTCACCGTCAGCGCGCGGCGCGGCTGGTATGTGATCGAACCCTCGCAGGACGAAGCGCGCGAGGCATTCGAGGCCCGCCGCGTGATCGAGACCGGGCTGATCCGCAACACCCGCACGGTGGACAAACCCGCGCTCAAGCGCCTGAAGGCCCACCTGAGCCGCGAGAAGGCCGCCCTGCAAGGCAGCGACGTCGGCACGCGCAGTTTCCTGCTGGGCGACTTCCACGTCTGCCTGGCCGAATGCCTGGGCAATACGCTGCTGGCCGACACGCTGCGCGACTTCACGGCGCGCACCACCTTGATCGCGATGCTGTACCAGTCGTCACAGAACGCCACGCAGTCGTGCGAGGACCACGTGCAGATCGTCGCTGCGTTGGAACGGGGTGATTTCGCATTGGCCGAAGACATGATGGCGCGCCACATCGGCACGGTGCACGACGCACTGAAGCTGCCGGTGCAGAGCGATCCGCTGGCCCAGCTGCGCAACGCACTCGCGCCGGTGGCCAAGGCCGGCGATGCCGCTGAAGGCGTTGCGGCACAAGTCTTGCATACAAGCAAAATCGCACGCGGTGGTAAACCCAAAGCTGTGAAACATGCACCGCAACCGGGCGCCGCCAGCGGCTCGCCGGATGGTCCTCCCGAAGATTCGTCCACTTACCTAGGAGCTTTGTTATGAAGATGTCGACCCGCCCGTCCACCCGCCCCACCCGCCGCGCCGCGTTGGCCGCTGCAGCCGCCGGCACCCTGCTTGCGCTGGCCTGTGGCGCCGCCCATGCGCAGACCGCGCTCGACGACGTGATGAAGGCGAAGAAGATCACCATCGCCGTGCAGACCGACTTCCCGCCCTACGGCTTCGTCAGCACCGACATGAAGCCCCAAGGCCTGGACATCGACATGGCCACCTACATCGCCACCAAGCTGGGGGTGGCGCTCGAACTCGCGCCGGTGACCAGCGCCAACCGCATTCCCTACCTGCAAAGCCGCAAGGCCGAGCTGGTGATCGCCACGCTGGGCAAGAACCCGGAACGCGAGAAGGTCATCGACTTCACGGCGGCCTACTCGCCGTTCTTCCAGGCCGTGTTCGCCTCCAAGAGCCTGTCGATCAAGAGTTTTGCCGACCTGGCCGGCAAGTCGGTGGGTGTGACCCGCGGCGCCATCGAAGACCAGGAGCTGACCAAGCTCGTGCCCGCCGATGCCGACGTCAAGCGCTTCGAGGACAACAACGCCACCGTGTCGTCGTTCATCTCGGGCCAGGTGCAGGTGATTGCCACCGGCGCTTCGGTGGCCGGCAACCTGATGGCCAAGAACCCGCAGCTCAACACCGAGTACAAGCTGCTGCTGAAAGACTCGCCCAACTTCATCGGCGTGGCCAAGGGTGAAGACAAGCTGCGCCTGAAGGTCAACGAGATCCTGGCCGAAGCCAAGAAGTCCGGCGACATCGACAAGATGGCGGTGAAGTGGCTCGGCCGCCCGGCCGGCAACCTGCCCCAGTAAACACGTCGGCACCCGAACGCCCATGCGTGTCGCACTCGATTTCGGCGCCGTGCTGGCGCAGTGGCCACTGCTCCTGAAGGGCGTGGCGTGGACCATCGGTCTCACGGTCATCTCGGCGCTGATCGGTGTCGCCATCGGCATCGTCTTCGCCTGGGTCCGTTCGCACGGCCCGCTGTGGCTGAAATGGGTGGTCGGCACCTATGTGGAGCTGATCCGCAACACGCCCTTCATCGTGCAGCTGTTCTTCATCTACTTCGGGCTGCCCGCTGCGGGCGTCAAGCTCTCGCCCGAGGTGGCCTCGATCATCGCGATGGTGGTCAACCTGAGTGCCTACGCGACCGAGATCGTCCGGGCCGGCATCGACGCCACGCCCAAGGGCCAGGTCGAAGCCGCGCAGAGCCTGGCGCTCGACCGCATGCAGACCTTCACCCGCGTGATCCTGCCGCCGGCGCTGAAGAAGGTCTGGCCCTCGCTGGTGAGCCAGATCATCATCGTGATGCTGGGCTCGGCGGTGTGCGGCCAGATCTCCACGCAGGAGCTGAGTTTTGCCGCCAACCTGATCCAGAGCCGCAACTTCCGCGCGTTCGAGGCCTACATCATCGCGACCGTGATCTATCTGAGTCTGGCCATGGGCGTGCGCAAGCTGCTCAACTGGGCCGGACCGCGCTTCTTGTACGGCAGATAACGGACAGAAAGAAACACCATGGTTGAATTTTCTGTCTGGGACATCTTCCGCAACCTGCTGCTCGCGGCGCGCTGGACGGTGGTGCTGTCGGCCATTGCCTTCATCGGCGGCGGCATCGTCGGCATGGCGCTGCTGATCGCCCGGCTGTCCAAGGCCAAGGGGGTGGAACCGCTGGTCGCGGGCTATGTGCAGGTGTTCCAGGGCACGCCACTGCTGATGCAGCTGTTCCTGGCGTACTTCGGCATCGCGCTGTTCGGCATCAACACCTCGGCCTGGGTCGCGGCCGGCCTGGCGCTGACGCTGTACACCAGCGCATACCTCACCGAGATCTGGCGCGGCTGCGTCGCCGCCATCCCGAAAGGGCAATGGGAGGCCTCGCAGAGCCTGGCGATGAGCTTCGGCGAGCAGCTGCGCTACATCGTGCTGCCGCAGGCCGTGAAGATCGCGATCCCGCCGACCGTCGGCTTCCTGGTGCAGGTGGTCAAGGGCACGGCGCTGGCCTCGGTCATCGGCTTCATCGAGCTGACGAAGGCCGGCACGATGATCACCAACGCCACCTTCAAACCCTTCGTCGTCTACAGCTGCGTCGCACTGTTGTACTTCGCGCTGTGCTACCCCGTCAGCTTCTACGCCAAGGTCCTCGAAAGGAAAATCAATGCCGTCCGCAGATGAGCGCCAAGGCGCGTCGATCGTCGAGATCAAACAACTCCGCAAGTCGTTCGGCACCAACGAGGTGTTGAAGGGCATCGACCTGAACGTGAAACCCGGCGAGGTGATCGCCATCATCGGCAAGAGCGGCTCGGGCAAGAGCACCCTCTTGCGCTGCATCAACGGGCTGGAGGTGTTCCAAAGCGGAACGCTGAGCGTGGACAGCAAACCTCTGCTGCACGACAACGCGCAGGCCATGCGGGCGTTGCGCCAGCGCGTGGGCATGATCTTCCAGGGTTTCAACCTGTTCCCGCACCTGACGGTGGGCAAGAACGTGATGCTGGCGCCTTCATTGGTCAAGAAAAAGGACAGCGCGGCCGGTGCCGAGCAGGCGAAGAAGCTGCTGGCCCGCGTGGGCCTGGCCGAGAAGTTCGATGCCTGGCCCGACCAGCTCTCCGGCGGTCAGCAGCAGCGCGTGGCCATCGCCCGCGCGCTGGCGATGGAGCCGGCCGTGCTGCTGTGCGACGAGATCACCTCGGCGCTCGACCCCGAACTGGTGGGCGAAGTGCTGCGCGTGGTCGAGAGCCTGGCCGAGGAAGGCATGACCCTGCTGATGGTGACGCACGAGATGAGTTTCGCGCGCAAGGTCAGCGACCGGCTGATCTTCATGCACCAGGGCCGCGTGCACGAGATGGGGCCACCGAACGAGGTGTTCGGCAATCCGCAGACGCCGGAGTTGAAGCAGTTTCTCTCGTCGCTGCACGACTAGAGCCCCTGAGAAGGCCGCTCACTCCATCTTGATGTTGGCCTCCTTGATGAGGCGCGCCCACTTGTCGGTGTCGCGTTTCATCCAGGCCTTGAGTTCGTCCGCGTTGCCGGTCCGCAGGTCCACGCCCTGGTCCGACAGCTTCTTGCGCAGGGTTGCATCGGCGGCGATCTTGCGCATCTCTGCATTCAGCCGTTCGCCCACGGCCGCCGGCGTGCCCCGCGCCACATAGAAGCCGTACCAGGTGCTGTACTCCATGCCCGGCACGGTTGCCGACATCTGCGGCAGGCTCGCCGTGTCGCTGCCATCGCTGGGAGCGGTCAGCGCGATCGCGCGGATGCTGCCCTTGTCGACCAGCGGCTTCAACGACGGCATGCTGCTGAACAGGGCCTGCACCTCGCCCGAACTGATGTCGACCATCACCTGCGACGTGCCCTTGTACGGCACATGGGCGATGTCGATCTTCGCCAACGACTTGAACAGCTCCATGCCCAGGTGCGCCAGGCCACCGGTGCCGGCCGAGCCGAAGTTGACCTTGCCCGGATTGGCGCGCGCGTAGTCGACCAGCTCCTGCACCGTTTTCACCGGCAGCTTGCTGGTCACGACCAGCACGTGCGGGCTGCTGGACACCAGGCCCACCGGTTCGAGCCCGGCCAGCGCGTCGGCGCTGCTCTTTGTCGTGAGCGGCTGGATCGTCACGTTGCCCGAAGCCGCCATCAGCACCACGTGGCCATCGGCCGGAGCCCGCGCCACCGCGTTCATCGCCGGCACGCCGTGCCCACCCCCCATGTTTTCCACCACCACGCTCTGGCCCATCTGCGCGGTGAGCCTGGTGGCCACCTCGCGCGCCACGATGTCGGCCGGCCCGCCGGCGGCGAACGGCACGATGAGGCGGATGGTCTTGGAGGGGTAGGTCTGGGCTGATGCGTGGCCGGCGACCAGTGCGAGCAAGGCGCCCGCGCAAGAGCGCAGGATGAAGTTGCGTTTGTTCATGATGTCTCCTTTTGCGGGGAGACTAGCAGGTCCTTCCAGATACCGGCGCGACCTTGGCCGCACGGCTTCACCTGAATGCCGACCGCGGCCCGCCCACGCGCCCCGTCAGGTCGGCCGCGCCAGACTCGCTACCGCCCGCTCCACCCCGCCGCTGCCATGCGCAATGCCCTGCACCTGCAGCGCCGCCTCGACGCCTGCCAGGCAGCCGAGGATCATCGCCGGGTTCATGTCACCCAGATGGCCGATGCGGAACACACGCCCGGCCAGCGGGCCCAGGCCGCCGGCCATGGCCACCTGGAACTGCTCGCGCGCCACACTGCGCAAGGCCTCGGGGTCGACGCCGGGCTGTACCAGCACCGTGGTCACCGACACCGAGCGCGTCGCCGGCACACGCGCGAAGAAGTCGATGGCACCGCCCTCGGCCCAGCGGGCGACGGCGGCATGCACGGCGTCGGTGATCTGGCGATGGCGAGCGAACACCTGCTCGGTGCCTTCTTCGAAGATCAGGCCCAGCGCCGCCTCCAGCCCGAACAGCAGCGTCTGCGGCGGCGTGCCGCAGAACTTGCGGTAGGCCAGGTCGCTCTTGCGGCGGGCCCAGTCCCAGTAGAAACGCGGCGTGGTGTTGCGCGCGGCCACCGCCTGGGCCTGCGCGTCGGCCGCGACGAAACCCAGGCCGGGCGGCACCATCAGGCCCTTCTGCGAGGCGCCGATGGTCACGTTGGCGCGCAGCGCGTCCATTGCGTACGGCGCGGCGCCGAGCGAGGCCACCACGTCGACCACGTACAGCGCCGGGTGCCCGGCCGCATCGATGGCGGCACGCACGGCGCCCAGGTCGCTGGTCACGCTGCTGGCGGTGTCGGTGTGCACGGTGCAGACCGCGACGATGGCATGGGCCTTGTCGTCGCGCAGCACCGCCTCGACCACCGCCGGGTCGATGGGCTCGCCTTCGATCCAGGGTGTGCGCAGCACCGTGACGCCGAGCGCCTCGGTCTGCACCGCCCACGATTCCGAGAAGTGGCCGGTGCCCGCGACCAGCACGGTCTGGCCGGGTGCCACCAGGTTGACCATCGCGGCCTCCCAGGCGCCGTGGCCGTTGGCCGCGTACAAGAACACGTCGGCCTCGCGCGTGCCCAACAGCTGTTTCAGGCCCTGCTCGCAGGCGGCGATCGACGCGTCCAGACGCGGGTCGGCCAGATCCATCGGTTGCCGGCCCATCGCGTCGCGCACCGCATCGGGGACACGCGTGGGGCCCGGCGAATGCAGGAAACGGTGGCCGGGAATGCGGGTGCTCATGCGCGGGCTCTACTTCCCGTTGATGCCCAGCAGTTCCACTTCGAACTGCAGCGTGGCATTGGCCGGGATCACGCCGCCGGCACCGCGTTCGCCGTAGGCGATCGACGGCGGGCAGGTGAGCTTGGCCTTGCCGCCGACCTTCATCTTCTGCACGCCTTCGGTCCAGCAGGGGATCACGCCGTTCAGCGGGAACTCGATCGGCGCATTGCGTTTGTACGAACTGTCGAATTCGCGGCCGTCGAGAAAGGTGCCACGGTAATGCACCTTGACCTTGTCAGTAGCACCGGGGCTGGCGCCGGTGCCGGCCTGGAGCGCGCGGTACACGAGCCCGCTGGGGGTGACCACCGCGCCCTCCTCCTTGGCGGCGGCCGCGGCAGTGGTCGGCGCCGCGGTCTGGCTCCAGGCGGTGGGGACAAGGCAGAGCGCGACAACGGCGGCGGAAAGCAGTTTTTGCATGGCGGATCCTCGGGGTTCGGCAGGAAAATGAGCCGGCCATTATGGCCGCTCGCCGCAGGCACGCCGAAGCCTCGGAGTTCTATACTGCATCGCAACATCCAGCCTGCAGAGACGTTTTCCGTGACCGCCCTTTCCGCTTCCCGCACCGCGCCCGCCAGGGGCGCCGCGCACCCCGAACAATGCGCGCTGGTGCTCCAGGGCGGCGGCGCGCTCGGGGCCTACCAGGCCGGCGTCTACGAGGCACTGGCCGAGCACGGCGTGCAGCCCGAATGGGTGGCCGGCGTGTCGATCGGCGCGATCAACGCGGCACTGATCGCGGGCAACCCGCCCGGGCAGCGCATCGCACGGCTACGCGAGTTCTGGGAAGGTGTGTCGTCGCAGTTGCTGATGCCGGCGTTGCCGGAACGCTTCGGCGTCGAGGCGCGTGGCCTGTTCAATGAGTCGAGTGCGGCGCTGACCACGCTGCTGGGCGTGCCCGGCTTCTTCACGCCGCGGTTTCCGCCGGCGCCGCTGCAGCCGGCCGGCACGCCCGGCGCGCTGAGTTACTACGACACCTCGCCGCTGCTGCACACGCTGGAGCGCCTGATCGACTTCGACCTGATCAACGCCGCGCCCGAACACGGCAAGGTACGGCTGTCCGTCGGCGCGGTCGAGATCGAGACCGGCAACTCGGTCTACTTCGATTCGGCCGATCCGACCTGCACGCACCCGATCACCGCACGGCACGTGATGGCCAGCGGCGCGCTGCCGCCCGGGTTCGCGCCGGTCGAGATCGACGGCCGGTGCTACTGGGACGGCGGCCTGGTCTCCAACACGCCGCTGCAGTACGTGATCGATCAGCCGGCGCTGCAGGACATGCTGGTGTTCCAGGTCGACCTGTTCAGCGCGCGCGGCGCGCTGCCGCGCAACCTGGGCGAAGTGGCCGAACGCGCCAAGGACATACAGTTCGCCAGCCGCACACGGATGAACACCGACCTCATCGCCGCACAGCAGAAACTGGCGGCCGCCGCGCAGAAACTCGCCGGCCGGCTGCCGCCGCGCTTTGCCGACGATCCGGATCTGCAAGCCCTGCTGAACGCAGGCTCGTGCAACGCGGTCACGGTGATGCACCTGATCCACCGCAGCAAGCACTACGCGACGCAATCGAAGGACTACGAGTTCTCGCGCCAGACGGTGCGTGAACACTGGGCCGCCGGCCGCGCCGATGTCGAGGCCAGCCTGGCCGACCCGCGTTGGGCACACCGCCCGCGCAAGCAGGCCGGCATCACCGTGCTCGACCTGGTACCGCGCGACCGGGCCGACGCCTGACCCCCCTCTTCCCTTTCCCCAACCTGCAAGGACATCCATGAAGCTCAAAGACAAAGTCACGCTCGTCACAGGCTCGGCCAGCGGCATCGGCAAGGAAATCGCGCTGACCTACGCCCGCGAAGGCGCGCGCGTCGTGATCGCCGACCTCAACAAGGACGCGGCCGAAGCCACCGCGGCCGAGCTGCGCAAGGCCGGCTCGCAGGCGATGAGCGTCGCGATGGACGTGACCGACGAAGCCCAGGTCAACGCCGGCGTGGCCGAGGTCGTGAAGGCCTGGGGCGGCGTCGACGTGCTGGTCAGCAATGCCGGCATCCAGATCATCCACCCGGTCGAGGAGTTCTCGCTGGCCGAATGGAAGAAGATGCTGGCGATCCACCTCGACGGCGCCTTCCTCACCACCAAGGCCGTGCTGCCGCACATGTACAAGAGCGGCAACGGCGGCAGCATCATCTTCATGGGTTCGGTGCACTCGAAGGAGGCCTCGGTGCTGAAGGCGCCCTACGTCACCGCCAAGCACGGCCTGATCGGTCTGGCCAAGGTGATCGCCAAGGAAGGCGGCCCGCACAAGGTGCGCGCCAACGTGATCTGCCCGGGCTTCGTGCGCACACCGCTGGTGGAGAAGCAGATCCCCGAGCAGGCGCAAAGCCTCGGCATCAGCGAAGAGGATGTGATCAAGAAGGTCATGCTGAAGGACACCGTCGACGGCGAATTCACCACCACGCAGGACGTGGCCGAGGTCGCCCTGCTGTTCGCCGCCTTCCCGAGCAATGCGCTCACCGGCCAGTCGCTGATCGTCAGCCACGGCTGGTCGATGGAATGACGGGCACACGGCCTTGCTGAAGACCACCCTCATCGGTGCCGGCGCCATTGGCGGCATGCTGGCCTCGCGCCTGCAGGCCGCCGGCACGCCGGTCAGCCTGCTGGTGCGGCCCGGCCAGGTGGCGGCCCTGGCCGAGCGCGGGCTGCGCATGCGCGAGCACGGCGAGGTGCGCACGACCTGGCACCGCGTGACGGCCGACGCGCGCGAGCTCGGTGTGCAGGACGTGGTGTTCATCTGCGTCAAGGCCCCCGCGCTGGTGCAGGCCGTGGCCAGCTTCGCGCCGCTGATCGGCCCCGACACGGTGATCGTGTCGGCGATGAACGGCATCCCCTGGTGGTTCTTCGATGGCTTCGACGGCCCGCTGCGCGGCCGGCAGTTGCGCACGGTCGACCCCAGGGGCGAGGTGGCCCGCCATCTGCCGCCTTCGCAATGCGTCGGATGCGTGGTGTACCTGGCGGCCTACGTGGCGGCCGATGGCGTGGTGACGCCCGCACCCGGCGAGAAGCTGGTGCTGGGCGATGCCGTGGCGCGACCCGATCAGGGGCGTGTCGAGCGCATTGCCGCCGGTTTGCGTGCAGCGGGTTTCGCGCCCGAGATCGCGGGCTCGGTCCAGCGCGAGACCTGGGTCAAGCTCTGGGGCAACCTCACCGCCAACCCGATCGGCGCGCTGACCGGCGCAACCATCGAAGGCATGCTGCACAACCCCTACACGCTGCGCCTCGTCGCATCGATGATGGAAGAGGCGCAGACGCTGGCCCGGTACCTTGGCATCGACCTGGGCATGGACGTGCCGCAGCGCATGCAGGGCATGCGGCGCCTGGTAGGCGTCAAGAGCTCGATGCTGCAGGACATCGAGGCCGGGCGTGCGCTGGAGCTCGACACCATCATCGGCGCGGTGTCGGAGATCGGCGACCTGGCCGGCATCGACACGCCCTTCATCGACGCGGTGCTGGGGCTGATCCAGCAAAGGGCCGGCAACGCCGGCCTGTGGAAGCCTTAGGCGGCTTCCATCACGTGGATTTCGCGCTTGGCGGTCCACTCCTTCACCTTGGCGCCGTAAGCCAGCATGTGCGCCGATGCGCCATGCGCCTTCAGTGCGTCCATGCTTTCCCACTTCTCGACCACGACGAAGGTGTCGGGGCCGAACGTCGCAAAGGCGCTGCTGGCGCTCTTGGCATCGATGACCGCACCGTATTCGATGCAGCCGGCCTCGGCCAGCACGGCGGCGCGGTTGGCGCGGGCGGCCGCCAGGATGTCTTCGCGGTGGCCGGGATGGGCCGTGATGATGGCCAGGACGTGGATCATGGTGTCTCTCCTCTTCGGATGGAATGGTGGGTGGCGGAAGATGCGGCCGGCTATTTCAACATGGCCGCACCGGCTGAACGCTATGGGGTATCGGGCGGACGCTTCTTCTTGCCCCGCTGCGAACGCAAGGCCAGGCGCTGCGCATCGGCCACTTCCCCGGCTGCCCACCACGCGGCGAACGCGTCCGGCGTCTCGAGCGTGAGGCGGCCCAGCGCGCCGGAGCGGAAGTCAGCAATCGCCAGCTCGGCGGCCTTCTGCATGTTCACGCGGCCGCCCGACATCAGCCCGCCGCGCTTGCGCCCCACGTCGGCCAGCAGCACCTCGTCGGCGACGCTCGCAAAATCGTCGCGCACCTGGTAGCGCGCCTGCAGCCGGTCGGCATAACGGCCGCGCAGCGTGGCCAGCAGTTCGAGTGCGACCTCTTCGTCGTCATAGGCATTGCGCCCGACGGCGCCGCTGGCCGCCAGGTGGTAGCCGCTCTGCTCCACCGTGATGCGCGGCCACAGCATGCCGGGCGTGTCGTACAGGTAGAAATCATCGGCCAGCACGATGCGCTGCTCGTGCTTGGTGATGCCGGCTTCGTCGCCGGTGTGGGCCTTGCGCTGGCCCACCAGGGTGTTGATCAGCGTCGACTTGCCGACGTTCGGGATGCCGCAGATCAGCACCCGCATCGGCTTGGCCATGCCGCCACGCAGCGGCGCCAGCGCGCGGCAGGCTGCGATCAGTTGCCGCGCCGGGGCCGTGGCGCTGGCATCGAGCGCCAGCGCCTGCGTGCCGGGCCGGGCCTGGTAGTGGGCCAGCCACAGCGGAGTGATGTCGGGGTCGGCGATGTCCTGCTTGTTCAGCACCTTGAGCGAAGGCTTGCCGCGGGTCAGCTCGGCGATCAGCGGGTTGGCGCTGGAGCCCGGCAGCCGCGCGTCGAGCAGTTCGATCACGACGTCGATCTCGGGCAGGCGCTCGGCAATCGCCTTGCGCGTCGCGTGCATGTGCCCGGGGAACCATTGGATGGGCATGGATCAGGTCCTGCCGGTCGTGGAGGGGCGCTGCATCCGCGGGTCAGCCACGGGTCTGGCGCAGGATCTCCTGCTCGACGTCGACCAGCTTGTCCTTGCCGAAGTAGATCTCGTCGCCGACGAAGAAGGTGGGTGCGCCGAACGCACCGCTGTCGAACGCGCTCTGCGTGTGGGCCATCAGCAGCGCCTTGACGGCCGGGTCCTGCAGGCGGGCCAGCGTGCCTGCCCCATCGAGGCCGGCCGCGTCGAGCGCGCTGCGGATCACCTCCGGGTCGTCCATCTTGCGGCCGTCTTCCCACATCGCCTTGAACACGGCTTCGTTGTAGGCGGGCAGTCCGCCGTCGAGGGCCGCGGCCGCGGCGCCCCGCATCAGTTGCAGCGTGTTGACCGGAAAGTGCGGGTTGTGCCGGTAGGCGTCGAGCCCGTGGCGGCGGATGAAACGCTGCATCTCCAGACTCTCGTAGGCCAGCTTGTTCTTGACGTCGGCAAAGACCTCGACCGGCGAGCGGTTGTTGGCCAGCCTGAACAAGCCGCCGAGCAGGATCGGAACGTAGGTGAACGCCACGCCCGTGCGCTGCTCGATCGCCGGGATCACGCGGTGGCTGAGGTAGGCATTGGGGCTGCCGAAATCGTAGAGGAAGCGGACCGAAGGCTGCGGCATGAAGAGTCTCCTTGTGTCAGGAATTCTCTCCTGTCTGCGCGGGCGCGCTGTCGCGCTGGATCAGCAGGCGCAGGCACTTGACGAACAGCGCCCGGTATTCCTCGGGCAGACGGGCCAGCAGATCGGCCTCGAACTGCAGGTCGCGCGGCATCACGCGCTCCAGCAGTTCGGCGCCCGCAGGAGCCAGATACAGCGCGTAGGCACGCTGGTCGTGCGGCGCGGGCCGGCGTTCGAGCTGGCCACCGGCCACCAGGCGGCGCACCATCTCGGCCACCGTATTGCGGTCCATGTGCAGCCGGTCCGCCAGCGCGTGCTGGCTGCAGCCGGGTTGCTGGTGCACGATGACCAGGGCCGCCTTTTGCCGCGGCGTGATGCCTTCGTCGGCAAAGGTGTGGGCGAACAGCTCCTCGGCACCGAAATGGGCACGCCGCAGCAGGTGCGACATCACATCCTCGAGCCGGAAGTCGTCCAGGATGCGCTGCACCTTCGGCGACAGCGTGGTCTCGGGGCGCGCCTTGGCGGCCTTGGGGGCGGAGGGAACAGAAGCCATGGTGCCGGCCAGTGTAGAACGAAGCCACGCGACTATGACGTATACATGGCACAGAAACTGCATCCGTTCACTTCGACTTTTGCCGAAATGGCAGTCAGCAACTCGATGAAACCCCGCGTTGACGTCGACATCACCCCCGGCTAGAGTGCAGCGAACTGGCATCTATACGTCCTAAATTCCTCAACTGACAAGGCACCCCCATGGCAATGCAACGCAGAGAATTTCTCCAGGCCGCCGCCGCGGGCGCCGCCCTTTCGTCCGTGCCGGGCTTTGCACAGAGCCCGGCGATCCCGAGCACGGCCAGGATCGAGGTCGGCTTTGCCGCCGGCGGCACGCTCGACGTGATCGCCCGCCGCCTGGCCGACAAGCTGCGCGGCCCCTATGCCGAGAACGTGATCGTCGAGAGCAAGACCGGCGCCGGGGGCCGCATCGCGATCGAGGCCACCACGCATGCCGCGCCCGACGGCGGCACGATGGTGCTGTCGCCGTCGTCGATGATCGTGATCTACCCGCACATCTACCCCAAGCTCAGCTACGACCCGGTGAAGGACCTGATCCCGGTGACGCCGGTGTGCTCGAACGCGCAGGCCTTCGTGGTCAGCCCGGCCGTGCCGGAATCGGTGAAGACGCTGCAGCAGTTCATCGGCTGGGCCAAGACCAACAAAGCCTTCTACGGCACGCCAGCGGCCGGCACCATCATGCATTTCCAGGGGTATGCGTTCGCGCAGAAGGCCGGCATCGAGCTGACCCAGGTGCCGTACCGCGGCATGGCGGCCGTCGTGCCCGACTTGCTGAGCGGCAATCTGCCGACCTCGATGGGCGTGATGGGCGATCTGCTGCAGCATCTGGCGAGCGGCAAGCTGCGCGCACTGGCCGTGACGAGCGCGCAGCGTTCGCGTTTCCTGCCCAACGTGCCGACGTTCGCCGAACTCGGTTTCCCCGAGGTCACCGGCCAGGACTGGTACGCGCTGTTCCTGCCCGCCAAAACCCCGCAGGCCACGGTCGACAAACTGCGCGAAGCCGCCTACGCCGCGATGCGGGACAAGGCCTTCACCGACTCGCTGGACCAGATGGGCTTCGATCCGTACCAGCTGCCGTCCGACGAACTGGCCCGCCGCATCACCGCCGAGACGGCGAAGTGGGCGCCAATCGTCAAGGCCTCGGGATTCACGCCGGAGAGCTGACACCGGGGTCGCAGGGGGGTGGATCCCCCTTGAACAGCAGCCGGATTTGTCGGAAACTGGGTCTTCACCAGGAGACATCGCAGTGCCCACGACAAGGCTTGCCGCTTGATCATCGCACCCATCCCCGCAGACGAAGCCGAGCGGCTGCAAGCCCTGCGCGAGCTGCTGATCCTCGACACGGCGCCCGAAGAGCGCTTCGACCGCCTCACCGCCTTCGCCGCCGACGAGTTCGACGTGCCGATCGCGACCGTGACCCTGGTCGACGCCGAACGGCAATGGTTCAAGTCGCAGGTGGGCCTGGCGATCTGCGAGACCTCGCGCGATGCCTCGTTCTGCGCCCACACGATCCACCTGTCGGACATCATGGTGGTCGAGGATGCGCTGCGCGATCTGCGCTTCTTCGACAACCCGCTCGTCACCGGCGACCCGTTCATCCGCTTCTACGCCGGCGCGCCGCTGGTGCTGGCGTCGGGCGCCACGGTCGGCTCGTTCTGCCTGATCGACACGAAGCCGCGCACGCTCGACGAGATGGACCTGTCGATTCTGCGCAGCCTGCGCGATCTGGCCGCCAGCGAGCTGGAACCGGGCCGTCCGCCGCCATGAATGCCGGAGGCACACCGCTGTCGCTGCTGCTGGTCGAGCCGGCCTTCGTGCTGCGCCGCACAGTGACCGTGACGGCGCGCAGCCTGCATCTGGCCGAGATGCACGAAGCCACGAGCGTGCCGGCTGGCCAGCGCCTGATCGAGTCGACACGCTTCGACGGCCTGCTGCTGGCGCTGGCGCTCGACGATGCAGGTTATGCATTGCTGCAGGACGTGCGCAGCGGCCGCACCAAGTGCGCCGAGGCGGTGCCGATCGCGCTGATGCTCGAGCAGTGCGGGCCGGACGAAATCCGCAAGCTGCGCGACTACCAACTGCACCGCATCCTGCTCAAGCCGTACAAGGTGAAATCGGTGCTCGACGTGCTCTCGAGCATGGCAACGCAACCCAGGGCCCACTGACGGCTGACCACGCGCCTTGCCACGCTACACTGGCCCGATGCATGTGGTCGTGGTGGGTACCGGAATCGTGGGAACTTCTGTGGGCGCCTGGCTGCAGCGCGATGGCCACCGCGTGACCTTCGTCTCGACCGTTCCGCCCGGCGAAGCCTGCTCCTTCGGCAACGCCGGTTCGCTGTCGCCCAGCGCCTGCCTGCCGGTGGGCATGCCCGGCATGTGGAAGCAGGTGCCCGGCTGGCTGCGCGACCCCGACGGCCCTCTGACCGTGCGCGCCGCCTACCTGCCGCAGGTGCTGCCCTGGCTCCTGCGCTTCCTGCGGCATTCGAGCCGCGCCGAGGTCGTGCGCATTGCCACCGCGCTGCGCGGCCTGCTGGCGCCGATCTTCGACAGCTATGCGCCGCTGCTGCGCCAGGCCGGTGCCGAAGCGCTGGTGCGGCGCACGGGCTGCCTGTACGTCTACAGCGCCGAGGCGGCGGCGGCGCGCTGGCGCTGGGGCATGGACCTGCGGCGCAGCCTGGGCGTGGAACTGCGCGACGTCGGCACCGACGAACTCGAGACGCTGGAACCCGATCTGAAGGGCCGGTTCCGCTTCGGCATCCTGGCGCCGGAGAACGGCTCCACAGTCGACCCGGAGCGTCTGGTCAAGGCATTGCACACGCAGTGCGTGGCCGACGGCGCGGCGCAGATCCAAGGCAGCGTGGTCGACTTCGAGCGGCACGGCGCCCGGGTCAGCCACGTGCGGCTGGCGACCGGGCAGCGCATCGACTGCGATGGCGCGGTGGTGGCGGCCGGCGCCTGGTCGGGTGGCCTGACGCGCGCCCTGCACCTGCGGGTGCCGCTGGAGACGCAACGCGGCTACCACGTCACGGTGCAGAGCAGCAACCTTGCCCTGCGGCACACGGTGATGGCGAGCGAATACAACCTGATGGTCAACCCGATGGCGATGGGCCTGCGGCTGGCCGGCAGCGTCGAGTTCGCCGGCCTGGGCCCGCCGCCCAACTACCGGCGTGCCGACGTACTGCTGGCCAAGGGGCGCGAGATGTTCCCGCACCTCGACGTGTCGCGCACCAGCCAGTGGATGGGCCACCGGCCCTGCCTGCCCGACAGCCTGCCGGTGATCGGCCGGGCGCCGCGCACCGACAATGTGTGGCTGGCGTTCGGCCACGGGCACATCGGCATGTGCACCGGTGCCACCACCGGCCGCGAGATCGCCCATCTGGTGGCCGGCCGGACGCCGCAGGTCGACCTGGCCCCCTTCGATCCGGGGCGGTTCTGACGGCCGGCATGGCGTTGCGAATGGCCCGCAACTTGCATTTGCACGACCATGCCCACTCTTTCCCCTCCCACCGGAACCCCTGCCATGCCATTCGACGTTTCCCGTGACGCCCGCAGCGCTCACCGTGCCCGCCGCGACTTCTGCCTGCGGGCCGCGCTGGCCGGCCTGGCGCTGGGCGCCGGCATCGTGCCGCTGACCGCCGCGCAAGCCCAGCCGGCGCCCTATCCGTCCAAAGTCGTCCGCATCGTCGTGCCGTTCCCGCCCGGCGGCAGCACCGACCTGCTGGCCCGCCGCATCGGCGAGAAGCTCGCGGTGGCGTTCGGCCAGCCGGTGGTCGTCGACAACCGGCCGGGCGCCGGCGGAACGACCGGTGCCGACGCGGTGGCCAAGTCGGCACCCGACGGCTACACGCTGCTGATGGGGGTGACCGGCAGCAACGCGATCAGCGCCAGCCTCTATCCCAAGCTGCCGTACGACCCGGTGAAGGACTTCGCCTTCGTGAGCCAGGTCGTGTCGGCGCCGCTGGTGCTGGCCGTGAACGCGGCGAGCCCGATCCGGACCGTGCGCGACTACCTGGCCGCGGCCCGTGCCAAGCCGATGACCTACGCCTCGCCCGGCAACGGCACGTCGATGCACCTGACCGGCGAGATGTTCGACCTGGCCAACGGCCTGAAGATGACCCACGTGCCCTACCGCGGCAGCGCCCCGGCGATGAACGACCTGCTGGGCGGCAACGTGCAATCGATGTTCGGCGACTTCCTGGTGCTGCTGCCGCAGATTCGCGCCGGCAAGATCACGCCGATTGCGGTGACCTCGTCGAAGCGCCATCCGCTGCTGCCCGACGTGCCGACCGTCGCCGAGGCGGCCACCGGTCCCAACCCGGTTCCCGCACTCGCGGGTTTCGAGGCCTCGTCGTGGCAAGGCCTGTTCGCGCCGGCCGGCACGCCGCGCGACGTGGTCGCGCGGCTGCAGGGCGAAGTGGCGAAAGCGCTCGACAGCGCCGACATCAAGGAATTCTTCGGCAGCCAGGGCTTCATCGTCGCGGCCTCGACGCCGGAGCAGTTCAAGGCACTGATCGAGAGCGAGGTGCCGAAGTGGGCCCGCGTCGTGAAGGCCGCTAACGTGACACCAGATTGAGATGAACCAAGCGCCTCACATCCTGGCCTTCGACATCTTCGGCACGGTCGTCGACTGGCACGGCGGCATCGCGCGCGAGATCCGTGCGCTGCGGCCGGATGTCGATGGCGACGCGTTCGCGCTGGCCTGGCGGCGCGGTTACAAGCCGGCAATGCAGCGGGTGATGTCGGGCGAACTCGGCTGGACGCTGATCGACGATCTGCACCGGCTGATCCTCGACGGCATCCTGCCTGAGTTCGGCCTGGGCGACATGCCCGAGGACGAACGCCGGCATCTGAACCGCGCCTGGCATCGGCTCGACCCCTGGCCCGATGCCGTCGAAGGCCTGACGCGGCTCAAGCGCCACTTCACGCTCTGCACGCTGTCCAACGGCAACATCGGCCTGTTGACCAACATGGCCAAACGCGCCGGCCTTCCCTGGGACTGCGTGCTGTCAGCCGAGGTCTTCCGCGCCTACAAACCCGACCCCGCCACCTACCTGGGTGTGGCCCGCGTGTTCGACCTGCCGCCCGCGCAAGTGATGCTGGTCGCGGCCCACCACGACGACCTGGCCGGTGCGCGCCGCTGCGGCCTGCAGACGGCCTACATCGAGCGGCCACGCGAGTTCGGCGCCGGCCAACCCAAGGACGTGTCGCCCCAGCCCGACAACGGCCACCACTGCACCGACCTGATCGACTTGGCCGACCGCCTCGGCTGTTGAACCGGGCACCCAAGCCACTACACGGCACAAGTTATCGCGCGCGGCTACGATGGCCGCACCATGATTCCTTTTTCCGTACTCGATCTCTGCCCCATCGTCGATGGCGGCACCGCCGCCCAGTCGTTCCACAACAGCCGCGACCTCGCCCAGCATGCCGAACGCTGGGGCTACCGGCGTTTCTGGCTGGCCGAACACCACGGCATGCCGGGCATCGCCAGCGCCGCCACCTCGGTGGTGATCGGCCATGTGGCGGCCGGAACCAAGACCATCCGCGTCGGCGCGGGCGGCGTGATGCTGCCCAACCATTCGCCGCTGGTGATCGCCGAGCAGTTCGGCACGCTGGAGTCGCTGTTTCCGGGGCGCATCGACCTCGGCCTCGGCCGGGCGCCGGGCTCCGACCAGGCCACCGCGCGGGCCATGCGCCGCGATGTCTTCGAATCGCCGGACCAGTTTCCGCAGGACGTGGTCGAGTTGATGCGCTACTTCGCACCTGCGACGCAAGGTCAGCACATCCGCGCCGTGCCAGGCACAGGCCTGCAGGTGCCGGTGTGGATCCTAGGTTCCAGCACCTACGGCGCGCAGTTGGCCGCGGAACTGGGCCTGCCGTACGCGTTCGCCTCGCACTTCGCGCCGGCGCAGATGATGCAGGCCATCGAGGTCTACCGCGCGCGCTTCAAGCCGTCGGCGCAGCTGGGCAAACCGTATGTGATGCTGGGGTTCAATGTGTTTGCCGCCGACAGCGACGAGGAAGGCCAGTTCCTCGCAACCTCGATGCAGCAGGCCTTCGTCAACCTGCGCAGTGGACGGCCTTCGAAACTACAGCCGCCGCGCGCCGGCTACGAAGAGGGTCTGACGCCGCCCGAACGCGCCATCCTGGCCCAGACACTCACCTGTGCGGCCATCGGTTCGCCGGCCACCGTGCGCCGTCAACTTGACGCCTTCATCGCCCGCACCGGTGCCGACGAGTTGATGATCACATCGCAGATCTTCGAGCATGCCGCCCGGCTGCGTTCCTACGAAATTACCGCCGAAGTGCGCGAACACGCGCTCGCCTGAACACGGGCGGGGCCATGCAGGCCCGCCGCTCAAGCCCCGTGGCCTACCACTCGCCGATTTCGCGGACCCGCTGGTCCAGGTCACGCTGGTCCCAGTCGGCCGGCAAGGCCTGCACCCGCTCGGGCATCGCCTCGGGCATATCGTTGCTGCGTTGCAGGAACGACGGAACGAACATGGAGCGCGTGGGCTCTTGCGAAGAACGGGAGGGATCTGTGAACATGGCAGGGCTTTCGTTGACGGCTCAAATAGTG
Organism: Pseudorhodoferax sp.; assembly: GCA_965279475.1. Taxonomy (GTDB): domain Bacteria; phylum Pseudomonadota; class Gammaproteobacteria; order Burkholderiales; family Burkholderiaceae_C; genus Pseudorhodoferax. The sequence goes on along the minus strand of CBDIIA010000003.1, from coordinate 1,522,752 downwards.
TAGGCAACGCCCCGTGAATAGTCCGTGACATTTTGCACGTGGGTCATATGACCCATCTGGGCGTTGCGAATGCAAGACAGAGAAGGGGTGTCCCTACAATGCGCGGTTCTCTTCAGACGGCTCCAACCAACGTGTCCCAGATCCAAGACCACAGCACTCCCCCGGCCGCACAGGCCCAGAAGACACGCGGCGGCGCGCCTGGCGCGCCTGGCAGAAGGACACCGGGCCGCGGCAAGGCGCCGAACGCACGCACGGTTCACCCGGTGCTGGAGCAACTGGCCAGTCTGCACCCGCAACTGTTCGGCGCGCGGTTCCTGCCGCTCAAGCTCGGTACTTATCAGGATCTGATGGAGGCGCATCCCGGTCTGTTCACTGCGGACGATCTGAAGGAAGCCCTGCGCCAGCACACGCGCTCCACGCGCTACCTCGACAGCGTCGCGCGCGGCCTGCAGCGGCATGACCTGGCAGGCCAGCCCGTGGCGCCTCTGGCGCCGGAGCACATCCACCATGCGGTGGTCGAGCTGTTCCGCAGGCGCCAGGCCCGCAGCCAGGAAGACCTGCAACCCGCGCTGCGCCAGCAGTTGCGCGCCCTGTTCGTCGCCAGCGGGCTGGACCGCGCAGCGTACGCCGCTGCTGCCAAGATCGATGTCGATGCCTTCAGCGCCCTGCTCGACCAGGCCGATTTCGACCAGGCCGACGCCATTGCCCGGCGCGAGGCGTTGCTGCGCGCGTTCGAGGCCAGCGGCGGTACCGTCGCCGTATTCGCCGATACCTATGGCATGGCGGTCGCGGACGTCGACAGCACCCTGGCGCAAGCACGCGACGACAGACGCGTCAAGGCGTCGCGCCCCGCAGCCTGACGGGCGCACGGCACGACACACTGACTTCGGTCTTGTCATCGCGCCATGCAAGGGCTGAGGAGCTTGCGGCCCCGACTTACTGCGCGTTCGGAACGATCAGCACCGGGTTCGGCGTCTTCGGCTCGATGGTCACCGAGCTCGCACCGGGCGGCACCACAACGGTCTCGACCTCCTTGATCACGCCGCCGCCAGCGACGCTGCCGCTGGCATTGCCGTAGCCCAGCACACGTGCGGTACAGGCAGCATGGTCCTGACCGCCCAGCGCATCGCAGCGCTGCATCGCGTTGGCGACCAGTTGCGAACGTTCCGTTTCAAGTTCGCCCTTGCGCTTGTCGGCGGCGGCGTTGTTCGCTTCGCGCAGGCAGGTCGCCTGGTCTTGCTGTGTGGCGCCGCGCAGGCAGGCTGCACGCTCGGACTGCGTCGAGCCGGATGCGTCGATGCCGGTTGTGCCGGGTGCGGAGATCTGGGCGGTTGCAGCCGTCATGGCCAGGACCGAGGCAAGTCCAAAGTAAATGAACGACTTGCGCGGGCTGTTGCGGTGGTGTGCAGACATGGTCGTCTCGTCGGTTGGTGAAGATGAGATCAAGTCTAGGTTCGGGCCCTTCCCGGCAAAGCCGGACAAGGCCGGGCACCTGCGGGGCCGTCCGCTCGCAAGCCTGTAGGACAGCCGCCCGCATGGCTACACTCTGGCGCAGCACCAAGCCACCCGGAGACACCGATGCTGAAACTGTTCTACGCCGCAGGCACCTGCGCCCTCGCCTCCCACATCACCCTGGCGGAAAGCGGCGCGGCCTATACCGTCGAGCGCCTCGACTTCAAGACCGAGGACCAGCGCAAGCCCGACTACCTGGCAATCAACCCCAAGGGCCGCGTACCCGCGCTGCTGACCGCACACGGCCCGCTGACCGAGACCCCCGCCATCCTCGCCTACATCGCGCAGGCCCATCCGGCGGCAAAGCTGGCCCCGCTGGACGACCCGTTTGCGTTCGCCCGCGTCCAGGCGTTCAACAACTATCTGTGTTCGACCGTGCACGTGACCCATGCGCACGGCCCGCGGGCCTACCGCTGGGCCGACGATGCCGAGGCACAGGCGTCGATGAAACGCAAGGTGCGCGAGAACATGCTGGCCAATTTCGAGCTGATCGAGCCGATGCTGGCCCACGGCCCCTGGGTCATGGGCGAGGCGTATTCGATCTGCGACCCCTACCTCTACACGATATCGCGCTGGCTGGAGCCCGACGGCGTCGACCTGGCCCTGCTGCCCAGGGTGCAGGCGCACCGCGAACGCATGGCCGCACGGCCAGCCGTGCGCCGCGCGCTCGAAGAAGAAGCCCTGCCGGCCTGAAACCTCAGCCGCCGGCGCGTTTGACCTTGTACGCCTGCTTTTCCAGGAGGGCGATCACGGTATCGCGGTGGTCGCCCTGGACCTCGATCACGCCGTCCTTCACCGTGCCGCCACTGCCGCAGGCGGCCTTCAGCTGGCGCCCGAGCTGGGCCAGCCCCTCGTCGTCCAGCAGCACGCCCTTGACCACGGTCACGCCCTTGCCCTTGCGGCCCTTGGTGTCGAGCGAGACACGCACGATGCCGTCGCCGGTCGGCGCCGGCTTGGCCTTGCAGCGGCACGAGGCCATGGGCTGACGGCAGGTCGGGCACATCCGGCCGGCATCGGTCGAATAGACCAGGCCGCCACGGCCTGCTGCCGATTTCATCATCGTCTGCCCCTGCCGTTTACAGCGCCTGGCCGAGGCGGCCGATGCCTTCCTCGATCTTCGCGACATCGGCGGTCGCGAAACTCAGGCGCAGCGTCGACACATCCGGATCGTGGGCAAAGAACGGCGCGCCGGGCACGAACGCCACCAGCTTTTCGATGGCGCGCTGGGCGAACTCGCCCGCGTCGCGTCCGCCGGTCAGCCGGGCCCAGAAGAACATGCCGCCCTGCGGCGCATCGAAGGTGATGGCGTCGCCCAGTTCGCGCCGCAGGCTCTCGGCCATCACGCGCGCACGCTCGGCGTAGACGCGGCGCACCTGGTCCAGCGCGCCGTCGAGCCTGCCCAGCGTCAGGTACTGCGCCGCGGTTGCCTGCGTCAGGTTGGAGGTGTGGGCGTCGCTGAACTGCTTGCACATGGTGGCGTTGGCCAGCAGGGCCGGCGGCGCGATCATCCAGCCCACACGCAGCCCCGGCGACAGGATCTTGCTCATCGAGCCGCAGTGCGCCAGCCAGTCGCGGCTGCCCGGCACCTGGGCCGACAGCGCCAGGATCGATGGCGGCGGCGCGCTGCCGAAGTACAGCTCGCCGTACGGGTCATCCTCGACGATCAGCGTCTTCGTGCGCACCGCGATCTCGAGGATGCGCTTGCGTCGTTCCAGGCTCAGCATCGCGCCGCTGGGGTTGCCGAAGGTCGGGATCAGGTACACCAGCTTGGGCTTGTGCAAGTCGATCAGGCGTTCGAGTTCGTCCACCCGCACGCCATCGGCGTCGATCGGTGCGCCCACCAGGTCCGCGCCATAGAGCCGGAAGCACTGGATCGTCGCGAGGAAGGTGGGCGCTTCGACGATGACCTTGTCGCCCGGCGAGATCATCGTCTTGCCGATCAGGTCCAGCGCCTGCTGGCTGCCGGTGGTGACGATCAGCCCGTCGGGGGCGACCGTCACGCCCTTGCGACCCATGAAGCCGCTCAGCTGCTCGCGCAGCGGCCCATAACCCTCGGTCGCGCCGTACTGCAGCACCGGGCCCGGTGTGTTGGCCAGCACCGCTGCGGTCGACTGTGCGATGCCTTCGACATCGAACAGCGACGGGTCGGGAAAGCCGCCCGCAAAACTGATGATGCCAGGCTTGCCCAGCAGCTTGAACAGCTCGCGGATGGCGGAGGTTTCGACGTTTTTCAGTCGGTCGGCGAATTGCATGCGGCGCCCCTTCTCAGAATCCAGCAGCGAGGCCGTCGCGGCGCGGGTCGCTGGCGATCACGTAGCCTTCGACCTTCGGGTCGCCGGCGCGCCAGATGAACTGGCCGGCACCGAAGTCCTGGTACGAGTCGTTGATCACGTCCATCTCGTGGCCGCGCGCGGCCAGGCCCTCGATGGTCGCTGCATTCATCGCGGCTTCGACGTTGATGTTGAGCCCGGCATTGAAGCGCCAGCGCGGTGCATCGCAGGCGGCCTGCGGGTTCTGCCCGTAGTCGAGCATGCGCACCACGGTCTGCATGTGGCCCTGCGGCTGCATGTTGCCGCCCATCACGCCGAAACTCATCACCGGCTGGCCATCCTTGGTCAGGAAGGCCGGGATGATGGTCTGGAACGGCCGCTTGTTCGGCGCCACCTGGTTGGGGCCGGGCAGCAGGCTGAAGCCATGGCCGCGGTTCTGCAGGCTGATGCCGAACTCGGGCTCGACCACGCCGGAGCCGAAGCCCATGTAGTTGCTCTGGATGAAGCTGACCATCATGCCGTTCTCGTCGGCCGCGGTCAGGTAGATCGTGCCGCCCTTCACCGGATTGCCGGCGCCGAAGTTCTGCGCGCGCTTCATGTCGATCAGCTTCGCACGCGAGGCCAGGTAGGCGTCGTCCAGCATCTGCGCCGGGGTCACGTCCATGAAACGTGGGTCGGCCACGTACTTGTAGGTGTCGGCAAAGGCCAGCTTCATCGCCTCGATCTGCAGATGCTGCGAGTCGACGCCATCGACCGGCAGGCCGGCCACGTCGAACTTCTCGAGGATGCCCAGCGCGATCAGCGCCGCGATGCCCTGCCCGTTGGGCGGGATCTCGTGCAGCGTATGGCCGCGGTAGTCGCGCGCGATGGGTTTGACCCAGTCGGGCTTGTAGTCGGCGAAGTCCTGCGCGGTGATGCTGCCGCCGTGTTGCGCGGCGAACTTCTCGATCGCCTGCGCGATCTCGCCGCCGTAGAAGGCCGCACCTTTGGTCTCGGCGATCGCGCGCAAGGCGCGGCCGGCGGCCTTGAACTGGAACAGCTCGCCCACGCGCGGCGCCCGGCCCCAGGGCAGGAAGCCTTTCTCGAAGCCCGGCTGCACCCGCAGCTCTTCGGTCGCGGCCTCCCACTTCTGCTGCACCACGACCGGCACCAGGTAGCCGCGCTCGGCGATCTCGATCGCCGGCTCCAGCAGGTCGGCGAAGGGCAGCTTGCCAAAACGCTCGCTCATCGTCATCCAGGCGCTCACCGCGCCCGGCACCGTGACCGCGTCGAACCCGCGCTTCGGCGGCGTCTTCGCGTCGTCGCCGTACTTCTTGCGGAAGTACTCCGGTGTCCAGGTCCTGGGCGAGGTGCCGGAGGCGTTGAGTCCGTGCAGTTCCTTGCCGTCCCACAGGATGCAGAACGCGTCGCTGCCCAGGCCGTTGCTCACCGGCTCGACCATGGTCATGGCCGCGGCGGCGGCGATCGCGGCATCGACCGCGTTGCCGCCCTTCCAGAGCATGCGCAGGCCGGCCTGCGCCGCCAGCGGGTGCGAGGTGCTGACGGCGTTGCGGGCGAACACCGGCAGGCGGGTTGACAGGTAGGGATTGGCGAAGTTGAAGTCCATGGGAGGCCCGTTAAGAAGAAGACAGGGAGACACAAGGCGGCGGTGGGCCTGGCCGGCCCCGCGCCGCCGGGTTCAATCGGAAGTGATCTTGCGTTGCGTGATGATCTTCTTCCACTTGGCCGTATCGGCCGCGACCATCTGCGCAAACTGCTGCGGCGTGCCGCTGACCGGCTCGATGCCCAGCCGCGCCAGCTTGCCGCTGACCTCGGCATCGGCGAGCGTCTGGCCGACCGCGGCATTGACCCTGGACTGGATGTCCGCCGGCAGGCCCTTGGGACCGTACAGGCCGAACCAGGTGATCGACTCGAAGCCCGGCAGCACCTCGGCCACGGCCGGCAGCTCGGGCGCCAGCGCCGTGCGTTTGGCCGAGGTCACGGCCAGCGCGCGTAGCCGGCCGTCGCGCACGTGCGGCAGGCCGGTGGGCAGCGAGTCGAACAGCAGGTCGACCTTGCCGCTCACCAGGTCGGGGATCGACAGCGCCGTGCCCTTGTACGGGATGTGCACCAGGAAGATGTCGGCGCTCGACTTGAACAGCTCGGCCGTGAGGTGGACGATGGTGCCGTTGCCGCTGGAGGCGTAGTTGAGCTTGCCCGGGTTCTTGCGCGCGTAGTCCAGCCACTCCTTCAGCGTATGGGCGGGCGCGCTGTTGGGCACCAGCATGATGTTGGGCGCGCTGCCGACCTGGGCGATCGGCGTGAAGTCGCGCTCCACGTCGTAGGGAATGCGCGGGTTGATGGCCGGGCCCACCGAGTGCGTGCTGGTCGTGGCCAGCAGCAAGGTGTAGCCATCGGGCGCCGCCTTGGACACCGCGTCCGAGCCGATCACGCCACCGGCACCGGGCCGGTTGTCGATGACCACGGTCCCGCCGAGACGCTCGCCCAGCTTCTGCGCGATGCTGCGGCCGAACAGGTCGGTGGCACCGCCTGCCGGGAACGGGATGACCAGACGGATCGGCTTGGTGGGATAACCCGGGGCGGGCTGCGCGAATGCCGGGACGCCGACGAAAACGGTCGCCGCGAGCAGCAGCGAAAACAATGGCTTCATGGTGGAGAGCACGGCACCGACCCACGCAAGGCGGCGAGTCTCCAGTGCCGATGACCGGCTTATTGTAGGGAGTCCAACGGCCCGGCGCCGCGCCCATCGCCGCTTAGACTGCAGGCATGGACGCCCCCGCGATCGACCGCTTTTTTTCCATCCTGCAGGCCGCCAACCCGCAGCCGAACACCGAGCTCGAATACACCAGCGTGTTCGAGCTGCTGACCGCCGTGCTGCTGTCCGCGCAGGCCACCGACGTCGGGGTCAACAAGGCCACACGCAAGCTGTTCCCGGTGGCCGACACGCCGCAGAAGATGGCGGCGCTCGGCCTGGAAGGCATCGAGAGCTACATCCGCACCATCGGCCTGTACCGCAGCAAGGCCCGGCACCTGCTGGAGACCTGCCGCATCCTGATCGAACGCCACGGCGGCCAGGTGCCACGCACGCGCGAGGCGCTCGAGGCCCTGCCCGGCGTCGGCCGCAAGACCGCCAACGTGGTGCTGAACGTGGCCTTCGGCGAGCCGACGATGGCGGTCGACACGCACATCTTCCGCGTCGGCAACCGCACCGGCCTCGCACCCGGCAAGAACCCGCATGCCGTCGAGATGGGCCTGCTCCAACGCATCCCGGCGCGCTACATGGTCGACGCCCACCACTGGCTGATCCTGCACGGCCGCTACGTGTGCCTGGCACGCAAGCCGCAGTGCTGGCGCTGCGCCGTGGCGTCCTGTTGCGACTACCAGCCCAAAACACCTGCCCCGTGATGAACTGACATGCTCGGCCTCGACCCGCGTTCGATCATCCTGCTGGCCGGCATGCTGGCCGCGCTGATGTCGTTCGTGCTGATGTCGCTGCGCCGCAATTACCCGCGCTCGATCCACGGCCTGGGCGAGTGGGCGACCGGCCCCCTGCTGTGCTTCACCGCCACGCTGCTGCTGGCCGGCCGCGGGCGCATCCCCGACTTCCTGTCGACCGTGGTCGCCAACCTGGTGCTGCTGGCCGGCGGCGTGCTGTTTCTGCTCGGCAGCCAGCGGTTCTACGGCCTGCCGTCGACCTGGAAGGCCTGGGCGGTGGTGGTGGTCGCATCGGGCTTCGTGTTCACGTGGTTCCTGGTGGTAGAGCCGGCCTACGCGGTGCGCGTGGTCCTGTTCACCACGCTGATGGCCAGCGTGTTCGTCTCGCACGCCTGGCTGCTGCTGCGGCACGGTGGCCGCACGTTCCCGGTGCGCTTCACTGCGGCCGTGTGCGTGCTGCAGTCGATCGTGCTCGGCCTCCGGCTGGTCACCACGGCGCTGCACCCCACCGGCGGCAGCGTGTTCGATCCGACGCCGATGCAGACCACCTATATCGCCACCTACGCGGTGTCGATCCTGCTGGTGACCATCGGCGTGATCCTGATGGCCACCGACCGGCTGCGTGCCGAGTTCGAACACATGGCCACGCACGACGCGCTGACCGGCGTGCTCAACCGCCGGGCCGTGCTGGAAGTCTGTGCCGCCGAACTCGAGCGCAGCCACCGCTATGGCCGGCCGATGGTGCTGCTGATGCTCGACCTCGACCACTTCAAGGCCATCAACGACGGCCACGGACACCAGGCGGGCGACCGGGTCCTGACCGCATTCACGCGGCGCTGCGTGGCCCTGCTGCGCAAACCCGACCATCTGGGCCGCTACGGCGGCGAAGAGTTCGTCATCGCGCTACCCGAGACCACGCAGGACGAGGCGCGCGTCGTGGCCCAGCGCATCGTCGATGCCCATCCCGCCGACGCACCCGCGCCTGCATGCACGGTCAGCATCGGCCTGGCCGCCAGCCGCGCGGGCGAGAACCTGGACGCCCTGCTGGCCCGCGCCGACGCCGCCCTCTACCAGGCCAAACAGCAGGGCCGCAACCGCATCGAGACCGGTTAGGTCCTGTCGCGATCCGATCAGATGGAGGCCACACCGGCGTCCGCAAAACTGGCCATCTCGCCCAGCACCGCGCAGGCCGACACCAGCAGCGGCCAGGCCATCGCCGCGCCGGAGCCTTCGCCCAGCCGCAGGCCCAGTGCGAGCAGCGGCTGCGCCTCCATGCGCTGCAGCAGCAGTGCATGGCCGCGCTCATCCGAGCAGTGCGCGAACACGCAGTAGCCCAGCACGGCCGGCGCCAGTGCCTGCGCCACGAGCACGGCCGCGCTGGTGATGAAGCCATCCACCAGCACCACGCGCCGCTCGCTCGCCGCCTGCAGTACCACGCCGACCAGGGTCGCGATCTCGAAGCCGCCCAAGGCTGCCAGCGCATCGAACGGCGACACCGCGCCGGCGTGCCGCGCCAGCACCTGGCGCAGCACCTCCACCTTGCGCAGCAGCGCGTCGCCGGCCAGGCCGGTGCCGGCACCGGCGCACAGGGCGATGTCTTCCTCCAGCAGCCGCGCCATCAGCAGCGCGGCCGACGACGTGTTGCCGATGCCCATCTCGCCGAGCAGCACCACGTTGCCGGGCAAGGCCTGCACCAGCGCGATGCCGTTGCCGATCGCCTCGCGGCACTGCGCCGCCGTCATCGCCGGTCCTTCGAACGCATCGGCCGTGCCCTCGCCCACCTTGCGCACCAGCAGGCCGGGTCGCCGCCCGTCCGGCGCGCCGGGTGCGACGAAATCGTGCAGCACGCCGCAGTCGACCACGGTCAGGGCCAGGCCGTGCTGGCGCGCCAGCACCGACACCGCGGCGCCGCCGGCCAGAAAGTTCTCGACCATCTGCCAGGTGACCTCGGCCGGGTAGGCCGACACCCCACGCGCCGCCAACCCGTGGTCGGCCGCACACACCAGCAACTGCGGCTGGCGCAGCACCGGCGCATCCTGCTGCAGTACCAGGCCGATCTGCAGCGCCAGCGCCTCGATGCGCCCGAGCGAACCCTGCGGTTTGGTCTTCTGGTCGAGCAGCTGCTGCAGGTGCCGGGCACGCGGCGCATCGTCGAGCGCCGCAATCGGCGGCAGGTTCAGGGTGCGGCGCGGCGCGGCGTCGGCATCGGTCACGAAGGAGGTCATCTGCGCATTGTCGTGGGCCGGCCAAGAGACAATCATCCGATGCCCGCAAGCTCCCCCGGCAGCGCTCCAGCCCGCCTGATCCCCACGCTGACCCTGTTGACGCTGGCCCGCGGCGACGGGCTGCTGGGCATGCAGGCCCACGCGCCGTTCGGCCCGCGCGCGGTGCCGCTGACGCTGGTGCGCATCGCCTGGGCCTACGCCGGCCACGCCGGCGCGCGCTGGACGGCCGAGGCGCCGCAGAGCGTGCTCGGCGCCCGCCCGGCACTGCAGCCGGAGGCGCCAGACGATGCCATAGCCGTGCCGCCCGCCCGCGACACCGCGGCCGAAGACGAGGCACTCGACCTGGCCCGCACGCTGGGCCTGCATCCGGTCGATGCCACCGAGCTGCAATGGCGCTCGCCCGAGGCCGCGGCCGGCCTGGAGGGCGTGCCGCTGTGGTCGCTGCCGCAGGAGCCGCAGTTCGGCGATTTCTGGGCCGAGGCCGTGCCGCTGCTGCAGTCCCGCGGCTGGGACATCGTGGTCGGCCCTGGGTTCGGACACGAAAGCGTGCCGGTGCAGGCCTGGCGCATCCGGCTCGACCCCGAGACCGGCGACGTCGTCGGCAAGCTGCCGGCCGAGCCCATCGTGCGGCCCGCACGCGCCGCCGGCGCCGACGGCGGCCTGCACCTGCCCGCGCGCGAGGGCGCCTGGCTGCTGAGCCTGGGCGTCGACATCGACGGCGAGACACTGGACCTGGCACCGATGCTGGCCGACCTGCTGCGGCGCGATGCCCGCTGGCGCGACGCGCGCGCGGTGCGTGCCATCGACGATCTGGCGCGTATCCCGCTGCGCGCACCGGGCGGCCGGCGCATCGACGCACCGGCCGCACCGCTGAAGGCCATCGTCGCGCAGATGCTCGACATGCTGACCGGCAGCCAAACACTGCAGGGCCCGATCCGCCTCACGCACTGGGACGCGCCGCGCATGCAGAGCCTGTACCGCGACCTGCGGCAGGTCGCGTCCACCCATCTGGCGCGCGCCGATGGCGACCGCGCGCTCTGGCACCTGCACGGCGACGCCGGCGTCGAGCGCCTGGTGGCGCGCCTGCAAGCCGACGGCGCGGTACCCGAGGTCGCCGCGCCGCCGGGCCTGGGCCTGCAGCTGCGGCCCTACCAGTTGCAAGGCCTGGCCTGGCTGCAGTACCTGCGCCGCCACGCGCTGGGCGGAATCCTGGCCGACGAGATGGGCCTGGGCAAGACCGCGCAGGCGTTGGCGCATCTGCTGCTGGAGCAACAGGGCGGCCGGCTCGACCTGCCCGCGCTCGCCGTGCTGCCGACCTCGCTGCTGTTCAACTGGCAGGCCGAAGCCGCGCGTGTGGCACCCGGCCTGCGCGTGCTGTTGCTGCACGGCCCGCGGCGTTCCGCCGACTTCGGCCGGCTGGCCGAGTTCGACCTGGTGCTGACCAGCTACCCGCTGCTGTGGCGCGACCTCGACGCCTTGCGCGCGCAGGCCTGGCACCTGCTGATCCTGGACGAGGCCCAACTGGTCAAGAACGCTGCCGGCCGCAGCGCACGCGCGCTGCGCCGGCTGCGCGCCCGGCACCGCCTGTGCCTGACCGGCACGCCGCTCGAGAACCACCTGGGCGAACTGTGGTCGCAGTTCGACTTCCTGATGCCGGGTTTTCTCGGCACGGCGCGGCAGTTCTGGCAGCACTGGCGCAAGCCCATCGAGGTCAACGGCGAGACCCTGCGTGCCGAGTTGCTGGCACGCCGGGTGCGCCCGTTCATCCTGCGCCGGCGCAAGAACGAGGTGGCCACCGAGCTGCCCGAACGCGTCGAGGTGCAGCGCCGCGTGCGGCTCGAAGGCGCCCAGCGCAACCTGTACGAAAGCGTGCGCGCGGCCGCCGACACCCAGGTACGCCGCGTGCTGCAGCGCAGCGGCTTCCACGGCGCGCAGATCGAGGTGCTGGACGCACTGCTGCGCCTGCGCCAGGTCTGCTGCGACCCGAGCCTGTTGAGCGGCGCCGACCGCCCGCCGCTGACGCACCGCGCCAAGCTCGAACTGCTGCGTGACCTGCTGCCGGCACTGGTGGCGGAAGGCCGGCGCGTGCTGGTGTTCTCGCAGTTCGTCGGCATGCTGCGCCTGGTCGAACAGGAGCTGGCGGCACTGCAATTGCCCTGCGCCAGCCTGACTGGCGCCACGCCGCCCGCCGAGCGCGGGCCGCTGGTGCAGGCCTTCCAGGAAGGGCGTGTGCCGGTGTTCCTGGTGAGCCTGAAAGCCGGTGGGCTCGGCCTCAACCTGACCGCGGCCGACGCGGTGGTGCTGACCGACCCGTGGTGGAACCCCGCCGTCGAGGAACAGGCCGCGGCCCGCGCGCACCGCATTGGCCAGCAGCGCACCGTCTTCGTCTACCGGATCGTGGTGGAAGGCAGCATCGAGGAGCGCATGCTCGAGCTGCAGGCGCGCAAGACGGCGCTGGCGGCGGGCGTGCTGGGCGAAGACGCCGACGGCGCGCCGAAATTCAGCGAAGAGGATCTGGCCGGACTGCTGGCACCGCTGCGCTAGCGCGTTGGGTCTATGCGTTCTCGAGCGGCCCGTCGATGGCCGACGCCTCGCTGAACTGCGCCACGTCGCGCACGTTCTTCTGCACCGCAACGCCGCCGAACAGGCTCAGCAGGAAGGCCATCGCGTAGAAGCCCTTCTCCGTCGCCGCCATCGACGCGTTCCACAGCCCGACGCCGAGCAGCAGCACGACGATGATCAGCGAGATCCAGCACAGGCCGTAGTACAGGCCCGTGACCTTGATGCCTTCCAGCCGGTCGCGCACCGACTTCTGCAGCGACACCGCCGAGAACAGGCCGTACATCAGCAGCGTGAAGTAGTAGCCCTTCTCGTTCAGCTGCATCGCACCGTTCCACAGCACGACCAGGTAGGTGATGGCGCCGATGAACAGCGCGGCCCAGGACGCGCCGATGAAGGCGCCGGTGGGCTTTTGGGCGATGGACTGCATGGGGTCTGCTCCTGTACAAGCGTGGTGGGTCGGGGTCCGGTGCGGCGCGTAGTGTAGGGGCTGCGCGCACCGTGCAGTCGCCTGCGTACACGGGGGCAACAAACGAAACACCGCCGGGGTTTTCCGCCTCTGTCGCGGCACCGGCAAGCCTTAGACTGCGCGCTTCACATCATCCCCGGAGAGCTGCCATGCCGCCACGTCTGACCGCCCAGGATTTCGACCAGGAACTGCTGATCCTCTTCGACGCCTACGTGCATGGCGGCATCGACCGCCGCGGCTTCCTCGAACGCGCGCAGAAGTTCGCCACCGCCGGCCTGAGCGCAGCCGGCCTGCTGGCCGCGCTGCAACCCAACTTCGCCCTCGGCCAGCAGGTACCGAAGGACGATGCCCGCGTGCGGACCGAATGGCTGCAGGTCGCGTCGCCCGCCGGCAACGGCACGGTCAAGGGTTATCTGTGCCGCCCGGCCAGCGCCGCGGCGGGCGCCCGACTGCCGAGCATCGTCGTCGTCCACGAGAACCGCGGGCTGAACCCGCACATCGAGGACATCGCGCGGCGCCTGGCGCTCGACGGCTTCATGGCCTTCGCCCCCGACGCGCTGACGCCGCTGGGCGGTTACCCCGGCGACGAAGACAAGGCCCGCGAAGCCTTCGCCAAGCTCGACCAGCCGAAGGCGCACGAAGACTTCATCGCCAGCGCGAAATGGCTGCACGCCCGGCCCGACAGCAACGGAAAGCTGGGTGCGGTAGGCTTCTGCTACGGCGGCGGCATCGCCCACATGCTGAGTGTGCGGCTGCCCGAGTTGGCCGCGTCGGTGCCGTTCTACGGCAACCAGCCGGCGCCGGCCGATGCGGCCAAGGTGAAGGCCAGCCTGCTGCTGCACTTCGCGGCCGTCGACGAACGCATCAACGCGTCGTGGCCCGCCTACGAAGCCGCACTCAAGGCCGCCGGCGTGCGCCACACGGGCTACCAGTACCCCGGCACGCAGCACGGCTTCAACAACGACACCACGCCGCGCTACGACGCGGCCGCCGCCCGGCTGGCATGGGACCGCACGGTTGCGTTCTTCAAGGCGCAGCTGGCGTGAGCGCAGCGCTCGGCCGCCCGGAGCAAGCTCGCCCCGAAGTGCGGAGCAGGGAGGGTCGTCCAGTCAAGCGCAGCGCCGGGCCGCCCCACGCCAGCCCGCACCGCAGCCGGAGGCGAACGCAGTCCAGCGAGCCCAGGCAGCAGGCCCTTGCTCACCACACCATGACAGCCGCCTGCGCGGCCGGCTTGGCGTAGCGCAGCCGCAGACGCAGAACGTAGGACGTGCCGGCCTTCAGGTCGATCTTGAGGTTGGCGTTGTGCTCCTGGCCGCCATCGTCCTCGACGGTCAGCGGCAGCTTCTGGCCCTTGGCAAAGATCGCCATCGTCACATCGGCATCACCGAAGGTGCGGAACTCGTACGCCCGGGTCTGGGCGGGTCGGAACGCGTAGTCCGCCTGCTGCCCAGGTTCGAGATCGAGGGACGCCGTCTGGAACGGCTGGAGCTGCGGCAGGTCCTCCGCGCCCATCGGCGGATAGAAGGTCTTCACCCATTCGCGGTCGCGGGCCGACAGCCCGCCGGCGGGTCGCAGGCCGTTCCTGTACTTGACGGGTTTGAGGATCAGACCCGCCTCGAACGGGTAATGCATCACCGAATCCGGATCCCATTGCGAACCCTGCACCTTGTCGGCCATCAGCTTTTCGATGATGTTGTGGAAGGTCGTCGCTTTGCTCCACTTGTTGGGCGGCTTCTTCAGCGCGGCATAGACCGCTTCTTCGTTCCACACGATGCCGGCAAAAGGGTTCTGGTGCTCGTGCGGGAAACCCAGCGTGTGGCCGATCTCGTGCAGCGCCGTGTCCAGCCCGTCGGCACCTGTCAGGCTCCAGCCAAAGTTCATCGTGCGTGCGTCCTCGCGCGGCGTCAGGATGTCGGTGCCGATGTACGACCAGGCGCCATCGCCCTGCAGGAAGGCGATGCGCACGTCGGCATCGGCCTGCTTCGTCACCTCTTCGAATTTCAGGCCCACGCCCAAGGCTTTCCATTGCGCAAACGCCTTGCGCACCACCGCCTGTTCGGCCGGCGCGCCGACCCAGAGCGCCGGCTTGTCGAAGAACCAGTAGCGCAGCGTGCTGCCGTTCAGCCATTTGTTGGCGGTCTGCTGCAGCAGCCGCGCCCGGTCCGCGTGCACGCCAGCGGGCATGCGCACGGGTCTCGGAAACTTCGCCGCGCAATAGCGGTGGGCGCTGGCGGCCACCGTACCGAGGTAGGCGCCGGCTGCCGGCGCGGAGGTTCTGCTTGCCATCATGTCTCCTTCGTTGAACAAGAAAAGGGGTCAAAGACCCGGAACCGTTGCGTGGCGCCAGGCGGCGGCACAGCTGAGCTGCGGGTCCTGCGGCTCGGGCACCACCGAAGCGATGCGTTCTGCGGTCCTCTGCAACAGCTGCTCGAACGTCAGCACGGCACGGCCCGGCTGACGGGCCGCGTCGCGCAGCACGCCGCACAGGCTGAACGTGAAGGCGCCGTGGGACACCACGCCATGGCGGTATTCGTAGGCGAACTGTTCTTCCTTGCAGGCTTCGATCAGCACCGGCACATAGGGTCCTTCGTGCAGATGGGCCGCCTTGGCGCGCCGGAAGGCCTTGTCGGTCGGCAGCCACAGGCTGGTGCCCCGGCCCAGGCGCCGCATGCTGCCGCTCTGGCCCAGCCAGGCATCGCGGTCCTTGCCGGCCTTGAGCGTCTGCGCTTCGGCCGCGGTCATCTGCTCCAGGCGGCGGCGCGGCAGCCACATCTGCGTGGCCCGGTCCCAGCGCAGCATGCGATGGCGCACGTCGTCCGGCGGCGTCAGGCCCCGCGCCCGCAGACCGCCGGCCCGCGCCATGCCGCCGGCATGGCAGCAGTCCAGCACCGACACGAACTGGCAGGCATAGGGCAGCTGCGCATACAGAGCTGCGAACTCGTCGTCGGCGATCGCGTTGCCCTTGCTCCAGTCGAAATCCCAGGGCACCAGGCATTCGTCGACGTGGTCCACCTCGGAGCCGCGGCCATAACCCGGCACCTGCGCGCCATGGCCGGCGAAATAGAACACCAGCTGGTCGCCGGCCTGGGCATCGGCCAGCAGCCACTTCAGCCGTTCGCGGATACCGGCGGCCGTGGCGCGGTCGTTCAGCACCACGCGGATGCTGTCTGGCGAAAAGCCGAGCTCCTGCAGCGTCGCACTCATCGAGAACACGTCGTTCACCGGGCCTTCCAGACGCGAATTGGCGTCCGGATAGTCGGCAATGCCCACCAGCAACGCGCGCTGCTGCGGCGTCGCGCGCTCGGCCTTGCGCGTGGTGCGCAGATGGGCCGCCGCCAGCTTCGCGGGGCGCGCACAGGGCGGCGTTGCGGCCGTGGCCTGGCTGCGGCCACGCGCCATCGTCGAGGCCAGGTCCTGCCAGACCGTGGCCAGCGCTTCGTCGTGTCCAAGGTAGGCGGCGCCATCGTGGTCGGCAAACCCTGCAATGTCGAAGAACGTGTCCACCTGCCTGAACTTGCCGCGCGACGGCAGGCCGATCGGGCAGGTGAACACATCGTCTTCCGCGTTGTACAGATGCCACCAGAACCGGCTGCGGTCCAGCGGCTCGATGCGCCCGCCGTACACCGCGCGCACCGCAGGATTGCCGATCTGCGAGCCGAACGTCACCAGCGTCACGCCGTCGATCAGCGGTGCAGCCGGCCGGGCCACTTCGTCGCGCCGGAAGGTGTCGTAGGCGATCAGCGAACCCAGGCTGTGCGCGAGCACCACGTCGGGCCGAAGCCGTTTCATGGTGTCGCTCAGATGCTGGCGCAACTGCGCGCGCAGGTCCTCGAGTGCCGTCCATTGCGCCACCATGCCAGCACTCCAGCGTACCGACTCCAGCGCGCTGGACAGACCCGACCGGTTGCGAAAACGGTCCGTGATCCCGTAGAACAAGCCGCTGGCCGCCAGCCGCAGCAAGGCGTCGCCGACCACGGCGGTGTTCAGCGGCGCCGCTTCGAAGAAGGCGTCGTAGGCCAGGAACTCGATGGTCGGTGGCGCGGCGCTACCCGACCAGGTCTTGAGTGCCTGGGTGACCACCTGTTGCCACTGCGGCTGCCAGTCGCTCTTGGCATCGCCGTGGCCGACACCGTGGATCGCAAGAATGCGCATGTCTCCCGCCTTCCGCTGTTCGGATCGAACCGTCGGACCATAGCCAGCCCCGCGCCGCAGGGCATCCCCCAGATCGAGTAAGCGCGGAGTCCGGCGGTCGTCACGGCCTGCAGGCGTACCGCGCCTGCCTACAATGAACCGACCGCAACATCCAGCGAGCCGCCATGGCAAGAACGAACGATTGGGCCGTCAAGGTCGCAGCCCTGGTGGCGAGCGGCCAGGCCGCGGCCGCCATCGCGCAGATCCGGGTCGCGCCCGACGTCAAGAGCCTGAAGGCACTGCAGGCCACGCTGGCGGCCAGACCCCAGGTCGCCAGCTCGATCGACGTGCGGCGCGCCGTCGAGGACAGCATCCAGGCACTCTCGTCACCCAGGCTGCACCGCTCGCCCTGAGCGCGGGGGATCGTTCCCCGGCGCCAGCACGATGGCGACAACTTCGGTATGCTCGCGGCTTTTTTGCCGCATCGGCGCCACCTGCGCGCCGGGCCACATTCCCTTGCACACCACCCACTTCTTTCGCACCGCGCTGGTGCTGGGCCTGCTGTCGGCCATCGGGCCGTTCGCGATCGACATGTACCTGCCGGCGCTGCCGTCGATCGGCCAGACGCTCGGCGCCTCGATGGGCGCGGTGCAGGCCAGCCTGATGGCGTTCTTCCTGTCGTTGGGCATCGGGCAGATCGTGTACGGGCCGGTGTCCGACATGGTCGGCCGCAAGGCCCCGCTGTACTTCGGGCTGGTGCTGTTCGCGGTGGCCAGCGTCGGCTGCGCGCTGGCGCCTGATGTCCACACGCTGGTGGTACTGCGCTTCGTGCAGGGTCTGGGCGCCTGCGCCGGCATGGTGGTGCCGCGGGCCGTGGTGCGCGACCTGCACACCGGCCACGACGCCGCGCGGCTGATGTCGCTGCTGATGCTGGTGTTCAGCGTGTCGCCGATCCTCGCGCCGCTGGCCGGCAGCCTGCTGATCGAATGGGCCGGATGGCGCAGCGTGTTCTGGGCCGTCACCGTGGCCGCATTGCTGGGCCTGGTGCTGCTGGCCACCAGCCTGCCGGAGACGCGGCCGCCGGCCCAGCGGGTGGACAGCAGCGTGGCCAGCGCGCTGCGCGGCTACGGCGTGCTGCTGCGCGACGGACACTACATGGGCCTGGTGATGATCGGCGCCTTCGGCATCTCGAGCTTCTTCGCCTACCTGGCGAACTCGTCGTTCGTGCTGATCGACCACTACGGGCTGACACCGCGGCAGTACAGCATCGCCTTCGCCGCCAATGCGGCGTCGTTCATTGGCGTGTCGCAGCTGACGGGCAAACTGGGCAAACGCTTCGGCCTGGTGCCGATGGTGAAGGTGGCCGTGACTGGCTACGCGGTGCTGATGGCCTTGCTGCTGGGGGTGAACCTGGCCGGCATCGAGCGGCTCGACGCGATGGTCGTGCTGCTGTTCATCGGCTACGGTTTTTTAGGCCTGGTGGTGCCCACCACCGCCGTGCTGGCGCTGGAGGAGCATGGCGCGATCGCCGGCACGGCGTCGGCGCTGATGGGCACGCTGCAGTTCGTCACCGGTGCTGCGGTGATGGCGGTCGTCGGGGTGTTCGCCGACGGCACGGCGCGGCCGATGGTTGCGGGCATCGCCGCGTGCGCGCTGGTCGCGTTCGGGCTCAGCCGCATCACGCTGCGCGGTGCAGGCACCGCCCCCCGCGCCAACACCTTGACCTGACCGGCCGGAGCGGTTCGCCGGCATAAGCCACCCGTCCGCCCCACGTTTGTAGGTGCAGGACGACCCGCCATCCGCCTGTTGGACGATGGCCTGCGAACGGGATGCCGCGCGATAGTCCCCCCACTTGCTTCAAAGGGGGACACCATGGCGCTTCTCAACTTGTCCACGATCGCAGCGATCGACATGGCCGCCTTGCCTGCGGCCCCGATGGCCTCGGGAGCGCTGGATGCTTCGCCCGGCAGCTTCGGTGCCGCCGGCACCGTGATGGCCTACACACAGGGGCTGCGCGGCTATGCCAGCGAACACGAACAGATGACGCGGATGGAAGTGGTGCGCCGTCTGGCGAACCTCAAGGGCTACGGCGTCTCGGAAGAGTTCGCGCAGCAGCCCGGTGGCCGCACGATGTACCTGGTGCCGAGCGACACCCTGGTCGGCACCGATCGCGCCAAGGCCCTGGGCATCGCCGGCAAGGACGATTTCTTCGGCGGCGTGGTGCCGTATCCCTTCGTTTCCACCAAGGCCATCACGCACCCGCTGGTCGCGCCCGATGCGGTGGCGCCCGAGGGTTGGAGCCACGCATTTTCCCGGCTGGTGGGCGACGCGGTGTTGCCCGGCTTCTCTGTGTTCTCGCGTGGCGACACCCGCATCGCGGCCGAACAGTTGCTGCAGCGTGGCCCGATCCGGATCAAGCTGGTCCGTGAGACCGGCGGCAACGGCCAGACCGTCGCGCGCGACATGGCGGCGTTCGAGACCTGCCTGGACGGTGTCGACGATGAGATGCTGCGCAAGGACGGCCTGGTGATCGAGCAGAACCTGAGCGCCGTGGAGACGTTGAGCGTGGGCCAGGTCACGGTGGCGGGCATCGTCGCCACCTACTACGGTTACCAGAAACTCACCCGCAACAACAAGGGTGCCGAGGTCTATGGCGGGTCGGACCTGACCGTGGTGCGAGGCGATTTCCAGGCGCTGCTGTCGTTGGAGCTGCCGCGCGAAGTGCGCGTGGCGGTCGAGCAGGCGCTGGTCTACGACAGCGCGGCGACCAGCTGTTTCCCCGGCTTCTTCGCGTCGCGCATCAACTACGACGTGGTGCAGGGCAAGGACGCCGATGGCGTCTGGCACTCCGGCGTGCTGGAGCAATCCTGGCGCGCCGGCGGCGCCACCGGTGCCGAGATCGCCGCGCTCGAAGCGTTTAAGGCCGATCCGTCGCGGCACGTGGTGCAGGCTCGCGGGTTCGAGATATTTGGTCCGTGCGAGGCGCCACCCGAGGGGGCCGTCGTCTATTTCCGCGGTGTCGACGACGACGTCGGCCTGCTGACCAAGTACACCACCGTTTCCCATGAACACACGACATAACACGATCCACATCCCGGTCGGCGACCGCAGCATCGCCGGAACACTCGTCGGCCCGAACACCTTGATGCCCGGCGTCATGCTGGTCCATGGCTGGGACGGCAGCCAGGAGCAGTACCTGGCGCGCGCCCACGAGATCGCGGCACTCGGCTGCATCTGCCTGACCTTCGACCTGCGCGGCCATGCCAAGGACAACAGCTTTCGCGACACCGTGAACCGCGAGGACAACCTGGCCGACATGCTGGCCGCCTACGACGTGCTGGTCGGCCACCCGTCGGTCGACGGTTCGGCGGTGGCGGTTGCCGGCAGCAGCTATGGCGGTTATCTGGCGGCAGTGCTGAGTTCGCTGCGGCCGGTGCGCTGGCTCGGCCTGCGAGCCCCGGCGATCTACAAGGACGCCGACTGGATGGTACCCAAACGCCACCTCAACCGCGACGAGGTCGCGGCCTACCGCGCCACCGCCATCGCACCACAGGACAACCGCGCGCTGGCGGCCAGCGCCGACTTCCGCGGCGACGTGCTGATCGTCGAATCCGAACACGACGCGACGGTACCGCACCAGGTGATCGAGAACTACCTGAACGCGTTCAAGCAGGCACATTCGATGACCTACCGCGTCATCAAGGACGCCGACCACAGCCTGTCGCAGAAGGCATGGAGCCAGTCCTATACGTCGGTGCTGGTGAAGTGGGTCTGCGAAATGGTGCAAGGCGCGAAGGACGAAGCCGAGGCGGCACGCCAGGCGCGCACGGCACCGAAGGTCGCAGCGCCCGCCACGCCCGCATCCCGGCCAGCCGAAATGGAAGATCTGGCGCCCTCGCACTGACCACCGCATTGACGTCCGGGCGGTCGATCCCGGATGATGCAGCCCGATACCACCATCAACGCGACGGAGGTTCCGATGCCAGAGCTCTCCAGCACGACCGAAGTGCAAGTCAGCCGACGTTTCCACGCCTCGGCACAGGCAGTGTTCGACGGCTGGACCATCCCGGCCACCGCCCGCCACTGGTTGTTCGCCACGCCCACCGGCCGGCTGACGCGGGTCGACATCGATGCGCGGCCGGGCGGGCGCTTCATGGTGGTCGACTTGCGTGACGGCCAGGAGGTGGCCCACACCGGCGAGTACATCACCGTCGAGCCACCGCACCGGCTGGTGTTCGACTTCGCGGTACCCCGGTTCAGCCAGAAGGTGTCGCGCATCCGCATCGACATCGCCGATGCGGGCCAAGGCGGCAGCGCTCTGACGCTGGTGCACGAAGGGGTGCTGCTCCCCTACGCCGCGCGCACCCAGCAAGGCTGGGCTACGATGCTGGCTGCGCTGGACGAAGCCGTGCGCAGCTAGGGCGTCAGCCGTGGAACCACTTGGCGGGGCCCGTGACCAGCCAGGGGAACAGCACCATCACGAACATGATCGCGAACTCGGCAATCATGAACGGCACGACACCGCGGGTCACGTCGTCCATCGAGATGCGCCCTACCCCCGCCACCACGTTCAGCACCGTGCCCACCGGCGGCGTCACCAGGCCGATCGAGTTGTTGATGATGAACATCACGCCGAAGTAGACCGGGTCGATGCCGGCGGCCTTGACCACCGGCATCAGCACCGGTGTCAGGATCAGGATGGTCGGCGTCATGTCCATCGCCGTGCCCACCACCATCACCAGCACCATGATCGCGACCATCAGCATGATCGGGCTGCCCATGAAGGGTTGCAGCATGCCCACCACCTTGCCCGGCAGGTCGGCGACCGTGATCAGCCAGGCGCTGACCATCGCCGCGGCGATCAGGAACATCACGATCGCGCTGGTCTTCGCCGCGGCGACGAAGATCTTGTACAGGTCGCGCCAGTGCAGTTCGCGGTAGACCAGCGTCGACACCAGCAGCGCATACACCGCCGCCACCACCGCGGCCTCGGTCGGCGTGAACACGCCCATGCGCAGGCCGACCAGGATGATCACCGGCAGCAGCAGCGCCCACGTGGCCGAGCGCAGCGCCAGCAGGATCTCGCGGCCGCTCTTGCGCGGCGGCGGCACGATGGTCTCGCGCCGCACCAGCCAGGCCCAGGTCAGCCACAGCGCGCCGCCGATCAGCAGGCCCGGAACGATGGCCGCCAGGAACAGCTTGGAGATCGACACGTTCGCCGCCACACCGAAGATCACCAGGCCGATGCTCGGCGGAATCACCGGGCCGATGACGCCGGTGGCGGCGATCAGCCCGCCGGCACGCGCCTTGTCGTGGCCGGCCCGCACCATCATCGGCAGCAGCAAGGCGGTGAGCGCCGCGGCATCGGCCACGGCCGAACCCGACAGTGCCGACAGCAGGCAGCCGGCCATGATGGTCACGTAACCCAGCCCGCCCTTCACGTGGCCGACCAGCGCCATCGCGAAGTCGACGATGCGCTTGGACAGCCCGCCCACGTTCATGATCTCGCCAGCGAGCATGAAGAACGGCACGGCCAGCAGCGGAAAACTGTCGGCCCCGCCGATCAGGTTCTGCGCCAGGATCTGCGCATCGAACAGGTCCAGGTGCCACATCAGCGCCACGCCGCTGGCCAGCAGCGAGAACGCGATCGGAATGCCCATGGCCATCGCCAGCAGCAATGCGCCCACAAAAACGAAGATGGTCATTTGGTTTTCCCGTCGGCCGTGGCCGAACCGAGGATCTGTTGCAGTTGCACCGCTTCCTCCGACTCCTGCACCATCACCAGGTCGTCGTCGGACAGCTGGCCGCTGAGCAGGCGGTACAGATCGAGCGCGAGCAGGACCGCCGCGCACACCGAGAACACGATGCCCGACGCATGCACGATGGCCATCGACGCGCCGGTGGTGGGCGCCGCCACGTCCCAGTTGATGCGGGTCTGCGCCAGGCTGCCCTGGAACAGCAGCCACACGATGAACAGCATCACCACATGGCCGAGCGCCAGGCACACCTTCTTGCCCCAGGCCGGCAGCTTCTGCACCACCATGTCCACGCCCAGGTGGCCATGCTCGCGCAGCGCGGCGATCGCCCCCAGGAACGTCATCCAGATGAACAGCCAGCGCGACACCTCTTCGGACACCGTGATGCCCGAGTTGAAGCCATAGCGCAGCACCACATTGCCGAACACCAGCACCACCATCACCGCCAGCATCAGCGCGATCAGCGCCTCGATGCCGCGGCAGACACCGTCGATCGCCCGTTCCATCGCGATGCTCCTCAGGCGCCGGCGTCGCGCTGCATCTCGACCAGCGCGCGCAGCGCGGCCAGATACGACAGCGGCCCCAGTCCCTGCACCGTGCCCTTGACCGCCGGCGAGATGATCGAGTGCGCGCGCCAGGCCTCGCGCGCGGCGATGTTCGACATGTGGACCTCGATGGTCGGGAACGGCATCGCCTTGATCGCGTCGTGCAGCGGCACGCCGTGCTGCGTCAGGCCGGCCGGGTTGACCAGCGCGCCCTGCGCGGCGTCGATGTGCTGGTGCAGAAAGTCGACCAGCGCGCCTTCGTGGTTCGACTGGATGGTCAGCAGTTCGACACCGAGCTCGGTGGCGAGCTTCTGCAGCCGCTCATTGATCTGGGCCAGCGTCGTCGTGCCATAGATGTGCGGCTCGCGGCGCCCGAACAGGTTGAGATTGGGGCCGTGGAGAACGAGGATTTTCATGGGATCGGGACGACGCGGGTTCACTTGCGGATGCGGGCCAGCTCGCTGTTGTACAGCTTCACGATGGCGGGGTCGTAGGTGGCGGCGAACTTGGTCGTCACCGGTTGGGCGATCTGGCGCATGCGTGCCAGTTCGGCCGGCGTGACTTCGTTGAACAACGCACCCTTGGCCTGCAGTTCACCCACCGACTTCTGCGCCGCCGCGCGGCTGACCTGGCGCTGGTAATCACGCGTCTCGTTGGCCGCGTCGTTCATCATCTTCTGCTCGGCCGGTGTCAGCGAATCCCAGAACTTCTTGCTGACCAGCACGATGTTGGCGGCATAGACGTGGTTGGTCGCGCTGACGTACTTCTGCACCTCGTAGAACTTGTTCGACAGGATCACCGCGTAGGGGTTCTCCTGGCCGTCGACCGCCTTGGCTTCGAGCGCGCCGTACAGCTCGGCGAAGGGCATCGGCACCGGGTTGGCCTTGAACCGCCTTGAAGGTCTCGAGGAACACCGGGTTCGGGATCACGCGGATCTTCAGGCCGTCGAGATCCTCAGGTTTGGTGATCGGCTTCTTGCTGTTGGTGACGTTGCGAAAGCCGAGGTCCCAGTAGCCGAGTGCGACCAGGCCCTTCTCCGGCAACCGGGCGATCAGCGCCTGGCCGAGCGGGCCGTCGAGCAGCGCATCGGCCTGCGCGAAGGTGCTGACCGCGAACGGGAAGTCGACCAGGCCGAATTCCTTGACGATGCCGGCCAGCGATGTGGTGGCCGGGGCCGACATCTGCTGCACGCCCCCCTGCAGCGCGGACTGCTGCTGCATCTCGTTGCCGAGCTGCGAGGCCGGAAACTCCATCACCTTCATCTTGCCGCCGCTCTTGGCGGCCAGCAGTTCGCCGAAACGCTTCACGCCGAAACTGACGGGATGGTCCGCATTGTTCAGATGGCCGAAGCGGATCACGCGCTCCTGGGCGCCCTGGGCAAAAGCGGTCAGGCCGAAGGCCAGCGACAGAGCGGCCACGGCCGCGGAACGAGCGAGAGATTTCAAGATGCAGTCTCCAGAGATGTGAACCCGCAAGGGGGCGCCAAGCTGCTTCGGCAGGCCTGTGGCCCGCGACAGCGAAGCGAGTATAGGGAGACAACGTCAAAATTTGGAAAGGGTTTCCACTAGTGAAATCACTTTACAGAATTTGCTACAGTGGCCGCCATTTCACGACGCGGCCCGCACTGCAGCCCCATCCGATGAGTGCAATCCTCGAACGCAGCTTCAAGGTGCTGGAGCATCTGGCCACGCACCACCAGGGCGTGGCGCTGTCGGCCCTGGCCACCGAACTCGACATGCCGCTGTCGGCCACGCACCGCCTGCTGGCCGAACTGGTGCGCTGCGGCTATGTGCGACAGGACCAGAGCCACGGCAACTACACGCTGACCATCAAGCTGGTGTCGCTGGGCCTGAGCTTCCTGAGTGGCAGCGGCATCGTCGACGTGGCGCAGCCGCTGCTCGACCGGCTGGCCGCCGACTCCGGCGAACTGGTGCGGCTGGCCGTGGTCGACGGCGACGACCTCACCTTCGTGGCCAAGGCCCAGGGCGCCAAGAGCGGGCTGCGCTATGACCCCGACATGGGCCTGTCGGTCCAGCTGTCGTGCAGCGCGGCCGGCCACGCCTGGCTGTCGACGCTGCCGGAACAGCAGGCGCTGGAGCGCGTCGCGCGCCAGGGCTTCGGCAAGCCGGAAGACTTCGGCCCCAGGGCACCCACCACCGTCAAGGCGCTGCAGGCCTACCTGAACGCGGCACGCAAGCGCGGCTTCAGCATGATCAACGAAGTGTTCACGCCCGGCATGACCTCGATGGCCGCGCCGCTGCGCGCAGCCGATGGCGCGGTGCTGGGCGTGATCACGATCGCCGGCCCGGCCGTGCGGCTGACCGAGGCCCGCATGCAGGCGCTGGGCCCGGCGCTGCTCGCAACCGCAGACGAAGTGGTGAGCCTGAGCGGGGCGTCGGCGATGCTCAAGCGCAGGGCTTGAGCACGCCCCCGATTCTGTTCACTTCGCCACCCGTTCCGGCCGGCGCGCCAGCACTTCGAGCTGCGGGCGGGCGCCTTCGGCCTTGCCGGTGATCGGCGGCTTCGGCAGCGTGGATGCGCCGGGCTCGATCGTGAAGTGGTGGTCCAGCGAATACCAGGGCCCGGCCACGTCGGCCGCGGGCGCGGGTTCGTCGGCGTGCAGCACGTACTGGCCGATCAGCGCGCGGGTCACGCCGAACTGCACATCGGTCGCCAGGTTCGGGTCATCGCTCGAATAGACCTGCGAGAACTGCGTCTTGCAGCCGGCCTTGCGGATCATGAAGTGGATGTGCGCCGGCCGCATGTTGTGCCGGCCCTGCGCGCGCAGCAGGGCGCCCACCGGGCCGCTCAGCGGGATCGGGTAACCCGCCGGCTTGACGCTGCGGAACGCGATGTGGCCGCGGGCATCGGTGGTGAACTTGCCGCGCAGGTTCATGTCGCCCTGCTCCGGGTCCTGGTTCTCGTAGAAACCTTCGGCCGAGCTGTGCCAGACGTCGACCTCGGCGCCCTCCACCGCCCGGCCATCGCGGTCGCGCACCCAGGCGTTGACGAAGATCGGCACGCCCGGCGTCGGCGAACGCACGATCGAGCCGCCGCTCGGCGTGACCGGTGCGTCGAGGCGCCAGAACGGCCCCATCATGTTGGCCGTGGTCTCGGTCTGCCCCTGGTCGCCGTTGTTGAGCAGGCAGACCAGCGCCGACACGCCAAGCGAGCCGGCAGCCAGCACCACCTCGTTGTGTGAAGGCGTGGTCAGCTGGCCGAGCTGGGCGACCAGCGCGCAGGCCTGCTGGAACTCGGCCTCGCTCAGCCGCGTCTCGCGCACGAAGCCGTGCAGGTGCCGCACCGCGGCCGACATCACTTGCCGGAACCGGGGATCGTCGGCGCGTTCGAGTTCGGCCAGCACGGCCGCCGTCACGTCTTCCTGGGTCTTGATGATCATGGGTGCTCCTCCTGCGGGCCGATGGCCGCCCCCGATGATCGCAAAAGCCGGAGGCTACAGTCGAGCCCATGATGCAGACCGCCACAGTCCGCCATTCCCGCACCGTGCCGCTGATCGTCGCGGCCGCCTTCTTCATGGAGACGCTGGACGGTAGCGTCATCACCACTGCACTGCCGGCCATCGCAGACAGCTTCGGCAGCACGCCGCTGGCGGTCAGCGCCGCGATCACCGCCTACCTGGTGGCGATGGCGGTCTGCGTGCCGGCGGCCGGCTGGTGCGCGCAGCGTTTCGGGGCACGCACGGTGTTCGCCGGCGCGGTGGCCGTGTTCACCATCGCGTCGCTGCTGTGCGCGCTCGCGCCGTCGCTGGCCAGCTTTGTCGCGGCGCGCATCCTGCAGGGCGCGGCGGCGGCCTTCATGTCGCCGGTGGGCCGGCTGGTGGTGCTGCACGAGACCCCGAAGGAGCGCCTGATCGAAGCCATCGGCACCATCACCTGGCCCGGCCTGATCGCCCCGGTCATCGGCCCGCCGCTGGGCGGCCTGCTGGTCACTTATACCTCGTGGCGCTGGATCTTCCTGCTCAACGTACCGCTCGGCCTGGTCGGCATGTGGTTGATCCTGCGGCACATCCCCAAGCGGGCGGCCGAAGGACGCCGGCCGTTCGACCTGGCCGGCTTCGTGCTGACCGGGCTGGCGCTGGCCTTGCTCGTGCAAGGCATGACGCAGCTCGGCGAACGCCAGGGCGAAGCGACGGTCGCGGCCTTGTGCGTGGCCGCCGGCGCGCTGTGCGCCTGCGCGGCCGTGTGGCACGCGCGGCGCACCGCGGCGCCGATGCTCGACCTGCAGGCGCTCGGCGTGCGGACCTTCGCGTTCTCGATCGCGACCTTCGGGTTCGCATCGCGCATCGCCATCAGCGCGTCGCCGTTCCTGCTGCCGCTGATGTTCCAGATCGGCTTCGGCCTGACGGCGCTCGAGGCCAGCGTGTCGCTGCTGGTCTACATGGCCGGCAACCTGGCGATGAAAAGCGTCACCACGCGGCTGCTGCACCGCTTCGGCTTTCGCCGGGTGCTGGTGGTCAACGGGGCGCTGTGCGCCATCTCGCTGCTGTCGTGCGGCCTGCTGTCGCCGGGCGACCCGGTGCTGCTGGTCTACCCGGTGCTGTTCTTCGCGGGGCTGACACGGTCGATGAACTTCACCGCGATCACCACGCGGTCGTTCGCCGACGTCACGCCCACGCAACGTGCCGGCGCCAGCGCCCTGGCGACGATGCTGCAGCAGGTGGCGATGACGATGGGCGTGGCGCTCGCGGCCTTCGGCCTGGGTCTGTCGCAGTCGTGGCGCGACGCCCCGGCGCTGGGGCTGACCGACTTCCGCCACGTGTGGTTCGGCGTGGCGCTGCTGATGGCCATCGCCGCCGCCTGCGCGCTGCGGCTGCCGCGGGACGCGGGCGCGGCCGTCTCGCCGGGGCGCTGACAGGCGCCCCCGCCCGTCACCGCCTTCAGCCGGCCCGGTTGCGCCGCGTGGCGTGGCCGGCCGCGAGCAGCGCCAGCCCGAACAGCACGTAGGACGCCGGTTCGGGCACGGTCAGCGCCGCGGCCGAGATGTCCATGTTGTCGAATGCCAGCGTCGGCGTGCTGAACGCGTTCGACGGGTTGACGAAGCTGCCGACACCGCTGCCGTTGGGGTAGAGGAAGCTGCCGCCACTGGTGAGGAACTGGATCTCGTCGATGTTCGTGAAGCCGAGCGAGAACAGGCTCGGTGCATCGTCGCCCACCGTCAGGTGCACCGTGTACACCGCGGCCCCGTCGCGCAGGCCGGTGACCAGCACGTCGATGTCGTCGCGCCAGCCGGACGTCATGTAGACGCTGTTGAAGTCGAAGTTACCCGTCCGCGCGCGGATGCTGGCGAACAGGCTGGTGGAGCCGTTGAAGCTCTGCGTGTAGGCGATCGTGTCGCCCGACACGGCCGCGCGGTGGAAACCCGCATCCACCGGCGTGGTCACGCGCACCAGACCGTCGTCGGGGTCGTTGACGAAGCCGGTGATCTGCTGCGGCCGGTTGATCGCCACGTTTGGCTTCGCCACGACCATGCCGGTCCAGTCGTAGCCTGCGTAGTCGATGAGGCTGGGTCCGTGCGCGTTGGCACCGTCGTTGTCGAGGCTGCGGTTGGCGCCGGTCAGGGTGCTGCCTTCGAAGGTCAGCACGGTGGCGTGGCCGGTCAGGGAAAGCGCGGCGAGCGCGCAGGCGGTCAGGGTGTGGCGGATCAAGAAGTGCTCCCGGGTGTTGCACCTGCGGATGCAGGCGGCCGGGGCACGGTAGATTTGCGGTGTGACAGATCGATGACAGGCCCCACACGAAAGTGCGGGGCTTTGTCATGCGCGTCGGGTCAGCTGGCCGCGCAGACGTAGTTGCCGGCCTGGCTGCCGCCGCCCGCGGCCGTACCCACGTACTTGGGGAAGCTGCCGTAGCGGCACAGCGGCTTCGATGCGGTCACCGTGAAGGGCGCGAGCGGCTGGGTCAGCGTCAGCGCGTATTGGTCGGCGGGTTTCACGCCGCGCTCGGCCCAGGCCTCCAGCACCGGCAGCAGATCGACCCGCCCGGGAATGCCGTAGCTCGGCGCGTTCGCGCCGCCCGCGGCGATGCCGGCCGAGGTGTGCGGCAAGCCCGTGGCCACGTAGGCGGCAAACGAGTTGTCGACTGTGCTCTGGCCCAGGCGTGCCACCACCGCGTCCCAGTAGTTCAGGCCGGTGAACGGGCTCTGTGCGGTGTCGGCCAGGTCCTCGCGCAGGATCAGCTTGCCGCCGCGGGCGAAGAAGGCCGACAGATCAGGGTTGGTCGCGTCCATGGTCTGCGACACCTGCAGCACCCGTGCCTGGAACGCGTTGGGGTCGTAGGTCAGCGGGTTGAAGTCCTTGTTCTGCGCGATGAAGTAACGCACGTAGCCATTGCCGAACTGGTAGACCTGGTTGATGCCGGCCGCCGTGGGGCCTGCCGCCGGGTTGGTCGTTCCCACCAGCCATTGCGCCCAGTTGCCGGCCAGCCCTTCGCCGCCGTAGTTGAAGCCCGCGTACGACCGCATGCCGTTGGCCAGCGCGAAGCTGAAGGTGTAGCCGGTGTGCGCGGCGTTGATGGTCGACAGCTGCGCGGTCGACAGGCAGGTGGCGCCCTCGTCGGTGCCGGACGCACAGCGTTTGGCAGCCAATGCCGCATCGGCGAGCGGCTTGCAGGCCTTGTAGTTGCTGACGACGCCGTCGGCGATGCCGTCCAGGCTGTCGCAGGCGGCCACCACGGTGTCGTGCACCAGCTGCGTCTTGCCGCCCAGCCAGGCGCCTGGTGCCGACTGCTGGATACCCCCGACCCAGTTGCCGAAGGTCTGCAGGCCCGACCAGTTCATCACCGGGTCGACCGCGATGATGCCGTCGAAATCGTTCGGGTAGCGCTGGGCCATCATCATGCCCTCGCGGCCGCCTTCGGAGCCGCCCATGTAGTAGCTCTTGAGCGGGCGCTTGTCGCTGCCGTAGAACTGCAGGCCGAGCCGCACGGCGACGTCGTGCGTGGTCTTGTACGCGGCATAACCGAAGTTGGCCAGCGCTTCGTTGTTCAGCGCGAACGCGAAGATCTCGACACCGGTCTGGTTCTGGTGGCCCGAGTCGGTGCCGGCGGTCATGTAGCCCTGCGTCAGCGGCCGCGCCACGTTGACCGGCGCGCCGCGGCTGGCGTCCAGGCCCGTGACCACGCTGCCGTTGTAGCCCGAGCCGCCGAACTGCAGCTTCTTGCCGTTCCACGAGGTCGGCAGGTTGACCTGCGACTTGACCACCGGCGCCGTGGCGTCGAGCGGCTTGATCTCGACCACCAGCTCGCAGTACTCGGGGTTGCCGAGCACCAGCGCCGTGTTGGCCGCATTCGGCGCGTCGGCCACCGCGGGTTTCAGCGTGGCCGCCGTGACGACCGCACCGTTGGTCGGCTCGCCGATGTCGAACGCGACCACCGTCTTGCCGAGCATCGCCGTGCAGGCCGATGCCGCGTTGGGCACGACGACGGGCGTCGCGAAGGCGGGGGCCGCATTGCTGCCGTCACCGTCGCAGCCCGCGAGGCTGGCCAGCGCCAGCAGCGCGGCGGCGCCGAGGGCCGAATTCGGTAGTGGACGTGACCAGGGGGGCGTGGATCGCCGTGTTTGCATGCTTGTCTCCTTTTGTGTGGTTCGGCTTGTCGCGCCGCCGGCGGCAACCGCGGTCGGACGGCACGTGCCGCTTGCCATTGTGGGTGCCGGCCGAAAGCCCTGCCCTGTCAAAAAAGATCTATCTGCTATGACGCGCGAGCCAGGTCGCGCCCAGGCATTCCGGCACTCAGGCGATCAGCGCCTGCAGCACGCCGGGCGCGAAATGCCGCTCCACCTGGTCGGCCAGGCCGTCGAACACGCTGTCGAGCGTCGGCACGCGCGCACCGAACAAGGCCTGCAGCACGCCGGCATCTTCGAACAGGCCGTGCAGGTACAGCCCCAGCACATTGCCGCGCGGGTTCTGCCAGGCCAGGCCGTCGGCCATCACCGGCCGTGCCACGTCGCCGCCGGCCGCCATCGCCGCATGCGGCGCGGTCTGGCCGTGGTGGATCTCGTAGCCCCGCAACGTCACGCCGCCGAGGGCCTGCCAGGCGCCGGTGGGTGACGTGAACGCGGCCGTGCGGTGGCGCACCGTCTTGTCCGGTGCGAACACGGTCACCAGCGGCAGCAGGCCCAGGCCCGGGCCGTTGCCGTCGATGCCGTGCGGGTCGATCAGCGCTTCGCCCAGCATCTGCAGGCCACCGCAGATGCCCAGCACCGTGCCGCCCCGCGCCGCATGGGCGGCGACGGCGGCATCCAGCCCCTGCTGGCGCAGCCAGGCCAGGTCGCCGCTCGTGTGCTTGGAGCCGGGCAGCACGATCCAGTCGGCATCCTGCAGCTCTGCCGGGGACCGCACCCAGCGCAGCCGCACACCGGGCACGTTCTTCAGCGGCTGGAACTCGTCGAGGTTGCTGATGCGCGGGTAGGCGATGACGGCGATGGTGGTGACGCCTCTGCCGAGCGTGGGGGCGATGTCCCCGAGCGCCGCCGGGCCGCCCCAAGGCGCGAGAGCCCCCTCGGGGGGCAGCGAGGACACGCCAGTGCCGAGCGTGGGGGCCATGTCAAACATGCCGTCTTCCTCGGGCAGGCCATGCTCGCGCCACATCGGCACGGTGGCGACGGTGGGCACGCCGGTCAGCTCCTGCAGCATCTGCGGCGCCGGCGCCAGCAGGGCTGCGTCGCCACGGAACTTGTTGAGCACGAAGCCCTGGATCAGGCGGCGGTCAGCCTCGGGCAGCAGCGCCCAGGTGCCGTACAGGTGGGCGAAGGCGCCGCCGCGGTCGATGTCGCTGACCAGCAGGCAGCGCGCGCCGGCATGCCGGGCCACGCGCATGTTGACGATGTCGCTGTGCATCAGGTTGATCTCGGCGGGGGAGCCCGCGCCCTCGATCACCACCACGTCGTGTTCGGCCCGCAACGCATCCAGTGCCCGGGCGATCACCGGCCACACCAGCGCGCTGCGGCCATGCCAGTGCATGCGGGTCAGCTCGGCATCGACCTGGCCCATCAGCACGACCTGGCTGTGCGTGTCGCGCTCGGGCTTGAGCAGCAGCGGGTTCATGCGCACGTCGGGCACCACACCGGCGGCCAGCGCCTGGAAGTACTGGGCGCTGCCGATCTCGCCGCCTTCGACCACCCGCGCGTTGTTGCTCATGTTCTGCGCCTTGAACGGCGCCACGCGCAGGCCCTGGCGCGCCACCCAGCGGCACAGCGCGGTGGTGAGCCAACTCTTGCCGGCTCCGCTGGTGGTGCCCAGCACCATCACGCAACGGGCCGTCACCGGACTACGCCATCGCCCAGGTGGTCCGGCCCGAACGAGAACGGCAACAGCTCTTCCAGCGTGAAGCTCCGGCGCAGGCCGGCGGGGCCTGCGGCATGCACACGCGTCGAGGCCGTGGCGAACTCGCGGATGCGCTGGCGGCAGTTGCCGCAGGGTGTGATCAACAGGTCGCCGTCGCCGAACACCACGAGGTCGTCGATCCGGCCCGCGCCACCGGCCACCATCGCGGCGATGGCACCGGCCTCGGCACAGGTGCCGCTGGGATAGGCCGCGTTCTCGACGTTGCAGCCGCTGAACACACGGCCGTCCGGCGTGCGCAGCGCAGCCCCGACCTTGTAGCGCGAATACGGTGCGTGCGCGTGCGCCTGCACGGCGCGGGCGGCATCGCACAAGGCCGCGAGATCGGGCGCCGGCGCCACGGGCGTGGCCATCAGGAGAACCCGACCACCGCGTGCGGCACGTACGGCGCCTCGAGAGCGGCCACCTCGTCGGCGCTCAGCTTCAGCTCCAGCGCGGCCACCGCATCGTCGAGGTGCTCGACCTTGGTGGCCCCGATGATGGGGGCCGTGATCTCGGACTTCTGCAGCACCCAGGCCAAGGCGACCTGCGCGCGCGGCACACCGCGGGCGGCGGCGACGCGGGCCACGGCCTCGACCACCCGGCGGTCGGCGTCGGCGGTGTTTTTGTACAGGCTGGCGCCGAAATCGTCGGTCTCGGCGCGGGCGCTGGCGGCGTCCCAGTCGCGCGTGAGGCGGCCGCGGGCCATCGGGCTCCACGGGATCACGCCGATGCCCTGGTCGCGGCACAGCGGCAGCATCTCGCGCTCTTCCTCGCGGTACAGCAGGTTGACGTAGTTCTGCATCGACACGAAGCGCGTCCAGCCGTGCGCGTCGGCCACCGCCTGCGCCTTCGCAAACTGCCAGGCGTACATCGACGAGGCACCGATGTAGCGCGCCTTGCCGGCCTTCACCACGTCGTGCAGCGCCTCCATCGTCTCCTCGATCGGCACCTTGTAGTCCCAGCGGTGGATCTGGTAGAGGTCCACATGGTCCATGCCGAGCCGCTTCAGGCTGTGGTCGATCTCAGCCAGGATGGCCTTGCGCGACAAGCCGCCGCCGTTCGGCCCGGGGCGCATCACGCCGTGGACCTTGGTCGCAACCACCACGTCGTCGCGCGGTGCGTATGCGCCGAGCGCCCGGCCGACGATCTCTTCGCTGCTGCCGTCGGAATAGACGTTGGCGGTGTCGAAGAAGTTGATGCCCAGGTCGAGCGACTTCTTCAGGAACGGCCGGCTCGCCTGCTCCGACAAGGACCACGGATGCCGGCCGCGGTCGGGTTCACCGTAGCTCATGCAGCCGAGGCACAGCCGCGACACCTGCAGACCGGACCGGCCGAGACGAACGTACTTCATGCGAAAGCTCCTTGGGGACTGTGCGATCGATGATAGCGGCCGGTGTTGCAGCGTGCCGTCCGGAACCCAGAGCGCTGCTGGCGCATGCTGGCTCAATTTTTGCTTCGTTATTTTTCATAATCGTTTTATATTTAGAAAATCGATTTTCTTTTTCAAAATCCGAACTTCCAGGGGATATCGATCATGAAACAGGCTTTGGTTCGGACTGCAGCAGCCCCCACACGCACGACATCGGTGCCCCGGTGGTGTGCTGTCCTTCGGAACTGGTGCCGCGATCCGAAGCCCGCGGCCCGACGCGGCCGGGGTCTGGCCATGGCCGCCCGCGTGCTGGCCCTCGTCGGCATCGCCAGCGGTTTCGCCGCGCCGGCCGCCGCGCTCGACTACCCGACCCGCACCGTGCGCATCGTCGTGCCCTTCCCGCCCGGTGGCGCCACCGATCTGCTGGCGCGCCGCCTGGCCGAACGCATGGCGCAGGGCTGGGGCCAGCCGGTGATCGTCGAGAACCGCGCCGGCGCCGGCGGCATGATGGCCGCGACCTCGGTCGCACGCTCGCCCGCCGATGGCTACACGCTGCTGGTGTCGGTGCCGGGCGCGACAGTGATCAACCCGCTGCTGACGCCGCAGCCGGGCTTCGACCCGCAGCGCGATCTGCAACCGGTGAGCCTGCTGGTTACCTCGCCGCTGGTGATCGCCGCCAATCCTGGCAAGTCGTTCAAGACCCTGGCCGAGGCGATGCAGAAGGCGCGCGACACGCCGTCCAGCGTGAGCTACGGCAGCTCGGGCACCGGCACCTCGCTGCACCTGACCGGTGAACTGCTGGCCCGCGCAGCCGGCGTCCAGCTGCTGCACGTGCCGTACAAGGGCAATGCCGCTTCGGTGCAGGACGCGCTTGGCGGCCAGATCGACATGGTGCTGAGCGATGTGCCGGTGGTGCTGCCGCACATCGCGTCGGGCAAGCTGCTGGCGCTGGCCGTCACCTCGAAGACGCGGCACCCGCTGCTGCCCCAGGTGCCCACGGTGCAGGAGGCCGGTTACCCCGGCTTCGAGACCGTGGTGTGGAACGGCCTGTTCGCGCCCGCCGGCGTGCCGGCCGAGGTGGTCGACAAGGTCCGCGCCGCCGCCGTCGAAGGCATGCAGAACCCGGCGCTGAAGGAGTTTCTCGCGACGCAGGGCCTGGTGGTCAGCGGCTCGTCGCCGGCCGAATTCCGCAGCTTTCTCGCGACCGAGTCGGCCAAGTGGTCCAAGGTCATCAAGGACGGCAACATCAAGGCCGAGTGAGGCCGCGGAGAAGCCGCGACGCCGTCACGCCATGCCACCGCCCTCCACGCTCCCGCGCTACCGCCCCCTGGCGTTCGGCGTCACCCGCGTCGTCCAGCGCGAAGGCGCCGATGGCGTGCGTTACCTGGCCGCCGACCAGCCGCTGCAGCCGCATGCGCCGCGCATGACCGACCGGCTGCTGCACTGGGCCGAGGTCGCGCCCGAGCGCAGCTACATGGCGCAACGCCTGCGCTCGCCCACCGGCAGCACGGGCGCGTGGCGCCATGTCAGCTACCGCGAGGCGCTGGCCAGCGCCCGCAACATCGCCCAGGCCCTGCTGGCGCGCGGGCTCGGTGCCGAGCGGCCGGTGGCCATCCTCAGCGACAACGGCCTGGACCATGCGCTGCTGGCACTGGGCTGCCTGCTCGCTGGCGTGCCCCACTGCTCGGTGTCGCCGGCCTATTCGACCCTCAGCCGCGACCACGCCAAGCTGCGCCACGTGCTGCAGACCCTGACCCCGGGCCTGGTGTGGGCGGCCGATGCCGCGCGCTACGGCGAGGCCATCGCGGCGGCCGTGGAGCCCGGCGTCGAGGTGGCCTTGTCGGAGGGCACGCTGCCCGGGCGCGCCACCACGCCGTTCGCGGCGCTGCTGCAGACCGAGGCCACGCCAGAGGTGGACCGCGCCATGCAGGCCGTGGGCCCGGATACGGTCACCAAGTTCCTGTTCACGTCGGGCTCGACCAAGCTGCCCAAGGCCGTGGTCAACACCCACCGCATGTGGTGCGCCAACCAGCAGCAGATGCGCCAGTCGTTCCCGCTATTGGCCGAAGCGCCGCCGGTGCTGGTCGACTGGCTGCCGTGGAACCACACCTTCGGCGGCAACCACAACGTCGGCCTCGTGCTCTACAACGGCGGCACGCTCTACATCGACGAGGGCAAACCCACGGCCGCCGGCATCGCCGAGACCTTGCGCAACCTGCGCGAGATCGCGCCCACCATTTACTTCAACGTGCCCACCGGCTTCGAGGCGATCGCCCAGGCGATGCAGACCGATGCAACCCTGCGCGCCACGCTGCTGTCGCGCGTGCAGCTGTTCTACTACGCCGGCGCCGGCCTGGCGCAGCCGGTGTGGGACGCACTGCACCACACGCAGGAGGCCGAGATCGGGGAGCGCATCGTGATGGGCACGGGCCTGGGCATGACCGAGTCGTCACCGTCGGCGCTGTTCTTCACCGACCCGCAGGTGCGCTCGGGCGACGTCGGCATCCCGACGCCAGGACTCGAGGTGAAACTGGTCCCGAACGACGGCAAGACCGAGATCCGCTACCGCGGCCCCAACATCACGCCGGGCTACTGGCGCGCACCCGACGCCACGCGCGAAGCCTTCGACGCGGAAGGCTTCTTCATCACCGGTGACGCGGTGCGCTGGATCGACCCGCACGACATCCACAAGGGGCTGCGCTTCGACGGCCGCATCGCCGAAGACTTCAAGCTCGCGACCGGCACCTTCGTCAGCGTGGGGCCGCTCCGGGCCGCACTGGTCACCGCAGCGGCGCCGTATGCGCAGGACGCGGTGCTGACCGGCCTGGATGCGACCGACGTCGGCGCGATGGTGTTCGCCACCGCCGCCTGCCGCGCGCTGAGCGGCCTGGCGGACGACGCGCCCTGGCCCGACGTGCTCGCCAGCGCGCCGGTGCGGGCGTGGTTCCAGGGTGTGCTGGACCGCATGGCCGCGACGGCCACAGGCAGCGCCTCGCGCATCGCGCGGCTGTGCCTGCTGGCCGAGCCGCCGTCCATCGACGCGGGCGAAATCACCGACAAGGGATCGATCAACCAACGGGCCGTGCTGCGCCGCCGCGCGGATGTGGTCCAGGCGCTGCACGCGGGAACGCTGCCCTCGATGCTGCGCCCGCAGGGAGACAAGCCATGAGCGCCGGGTGCCACGCGTACCCGGCACCGCCCTCCACCTCGCATCGCAAAGAGTCCATGCCATGACTGCACCAAACTTCCCCGACCCGACCCGCCGCCTGCTGCTCCAGGCCCTCGGCGGTACCTGCACCGCCGCCGCACTGGCGCCGCTGTCGGCCCTGGCGCAGGCCGTGCAGGGCACGGTGAAGGTGGTGGTCGGTTTTCCGCCGGGCGGCGGCGTCGACATCGTCGCGCGGCGTGTCGGCGAGAAGCTGGTCGGCAGCTACACAGCGGGTGCGGCGATCACCGAGAACAAGGTCGGCGCGGGCGGCCGCATCGCCTGCGAGGCGGTGAAGAACGCCGCCGGCGACGGCCTCACGCTGCTGCTCACGCCGTCGTCGATCATGTCGGTCTACCCGGTGATCTACAAGGATCTGCGCTACGACCCGTTCAAGGACTACAAGCCGGTGGCGTCGGCCGGCACCATCATCCACGCGCTGGCCGTCGGCCCGGCCGTGCCGGCCAGCGTGGCGAACGTGCAGGACTTCGTGAACTGGGCTCGCACCAACCCGCAGCAGGCGAGCTACGGCTCACCGGCAGCCGGTTCGATCCCACACTTCGTCGGCGCGGTGATGGGCATCCAGGCCGGGCTGGACCTGCGGCACATTCCCTACCGCGGCTCGCTGCCCGGGCTGAACGACCTGCTCGGCGGCCAGCTGCCCGCCATGACCACGCCGCTCGGCGACTGCCTGCCCCACATCCAGGCCGGCAAGCTGCGCGTGCTGGGCATCTCGAGCGCCGAGCGTTTCGTGCTGACGCCGCAGATCCCCACCTTCGCCGAGCAGGGTTTCGGCCACATGACCTGCGGCGGCTTCTACGGCTTCTACGCACCGGTCGCCACGCCGGACGCGCTGGTGGCCGCGGCCGCGGCGGCCATCCACAAGAGCTTCTCGGACAAGGCCATCGCCGACCTGCTGACGCAGACCGGGCTGCAGCTGAAACCGGCCACGCCGGCCACCATCGCCAGGCTGCAGAAGGAAGAGAACGAGTATTGGGGTCCGATCGTCAAGCGGATCGGATTCACGGGCGACACCTGAAGTCTGACGCGGTCTGCCGTGCGCGTCAGCACCACGCGCGCAGCAACAGCACTGCGCTCGCGGCGAGGGCGGCGTACCACACCGCAGCACGCGCCAACGCCAGCGCCTGCAACGCATCGGCAGGTTGCGGCGCCCGGCCCTCGGCGTTGAGGCCATACACACCCGGCTTGCGCAGCCGCACGCCGAGCCGCAACGCCATCGCCGCCATCGGCCAGCCGCTGTTGGGCGACGGCGTCCGTGCCGCCTCGGTCCGCAGCGTTCGCCAGCGAACACCCCGGCCCTGCAACAGCCACGCGGTGAGCCGCGCCGGTACCCAGCTCAGCACATCGTCAGCGCGCGCCGCCCACTTGCCGGCCCATTCCCAATC
Organism: Pseudorhodoferax sp.; assembly: GCA_965279475.1. Classification (GTDB taxonomy): domain Bacteria; phylum Pseudomonadota; class Gammaproteobacteria; order Burkholderiales; family Burkholderiaceae_C; genus Pseudorhodoferax. The sequence goes on along the minus strand of CBDIIA010000003.1, from coordinate 1,484,533 downwards.
ACGCCCGCCGCGCAGGCCGCGGTAGCCCCACATCGCGTCGGCCGTGTTGGCGAACCGGTAGACCACCGCGCCCGGCAGGCCGAACAGCACGAACCAGAAGATCGGCGCGACCACCGAATCGTTGAGGTTCTCGGCCAGCGACTCGATCGCGCTCTCGCGCACCTCGCTCTCGGTCAGTTGCGACACGTCGCGGCTGACGAGGAACGCGAGCCGTGCGCGGCCCGCGGCCAGCGACTTGCCAAGCGCGGCCTCGACCGCAGCGACCTCGTCGCGCAGCATGCGCCAGGCGAGCATGGGTTTGAGCGCCAGGCCGGTCATGACGATGGCAACTGCCGCGCCCCAGATCGAAGAAGCCGCGGCCAGTCCCACAAGCGCGCACTGTAGTCCCCAGCCGACGGCGCCCACCACGATGGCGCCAGCGCACCACGCCAGGGCGCCCAGGGCGAAGACCCTGTGATCTGGCGTACCGGCATCGGCGATCGGTGCGATGCGCCGGCCGGCCCAACCCAGATAGCGCCCCATGCCCACCACCGGATGCCAGCGCGCGGGCGGCTCACCCCAACGGGCGTCGATGGCAAGCGCCAGCCAGAGCGCGCCCAGACCGACGGCCGCGCTCAGTTCGCGCCCTTCGGGTCGGCCAGCACGATCGGCGCGGCGACTGGCAACGCTGCCAGCGCCTGCAGCAGCCAGCCGAAGCCGATGCGCTCCTGCTCCAGCCGCAAGCCTTGGCGCAGACGGTTGTCGCGCAGTTCATCGAAGACGGCGCGTTCGTCCTGCGTCAGCCGCGGTAGATCGCGCAGAGACGGCTGCGGCTCGTGGCCCCACTGGTCGACATGCGCCATCAGCGTGCTGCGGTAGTAGACGCTGCGCGCCTGCAACCAGGACGTCCCTTTCAGCACGTCGAAACCATTGGGTGCGATGAACACACGGAGCAGGAAGCTCGCCACCAGCGGCGCATGTTCGGCCGCCAGCAAGCGCCAGGCCGGGTGCTGGCGGCGCAGGGTGTCGAGGGTCGTGTAGTCGAAGCGAATGGGATGTCTCCGTCACGCTGCATCGGGCAGTCCGCTGCCGTGCCGCTCTACTGCGCTGGATGCTCGTCCCCCGCCTGCGGCGGCGTGTCGGGCACTAGTTTCAGGAATTTCTCGAAGTCCTTGCGCTTGCCCAGCGCGCCTTCGCGACGCAGATAGTCCAAGGTCTGAACCGAAGCCATTTTCTCGGCCGCAGCACTGGCTATGAACTGGTTGACGGAAATGCCGTCTCGGCGAGCCAATTCCTTGATGCTTTCATGGACCGAATTGGGGAGGCGAATCGTCAGAGCGCTCATGCGTGCTTCTCCTTCAAAATGTGCAGGAACTGACCCGGGGTGACGGCTTGCACACCCAATTCCGGCGTGCGACGAAAGTCCTTGAGGTTGTGCGTGACGATATGGGAGCAGCCGGCTGCCACCGCGCACTCCAGCACCATGTCGTCGTCCGGGTCGCGCAAGAACGGCCGCCACAAGAAGTGGATGTCCTGCAAATGGGCGATCGATGCCAGATACCGCAGAAAACCAAGCGAAGTCTCCACACTGGCTCCCGGAGGCAGGTGTTCCGGTCTGCTCAGTACCGCCTGCCACTCGGTGTACACCGCCACAGAAAGACAGAACTGGAACAACGGATGCGGAAGCGACGACACCAGCGCAAAACTCGCGCCTCGGCGCGACCGAACCGCGGCGACCAGGACCGACGTGTCCAGAACCACTCTCATAGTATCACCTGCATAACCAATTCTATTCGCGTTCGCGGGCGACACCCTCAATCCTCGATCCCCCGCTGCGCCGGCACCCCCGCCTTGAACGCATGCTTGACCATCGTCATTTCGGTCACCGTGTCGGCCAGTTCGATGATCTCGGGCGGGCAGCGCCGGCCAGTCAGGCAGACGTGCACGTCGCGCGGCCGCGTGCGCAAGGTGTCGAGCACGTCCGGTAGCGGCAGCCAGCCGTAGACCAGCGGATAGGTGATCTCGTCGAGTACCACCAGGAAGTGCTCGCCCGACAGGATCGCCGCCCTGGCTTTCTGCCAGCCATCGCGCGCCAGCTGGGCCGAGTGCTCCAGGTCCTGGCTCTTCCAGCTGAAACCGTCGCCCAGGCCTTCGATGGCAATGCCCAGTTGCTCGAACATGCGGTGCTCGCCGAAGCGCGCGCTCGGCACCTTCATGAACTGGTAGATCTTCACCGCCTTGCCGCGCCCGTGCGCACGCAGCGCCAGGCCGAAGGCGGCGGTGCTCTTGCCCTTGCCGTCGCCGGTGTTGACGATGACCAGGCCGCGGCGCTCGCCTTCGGGTTTGTCGTAGGGTTTGACGCTCGGAGGGGTTTCGATCTGCATGCGGTGTCCTTGAAAAGAAAGCGGCGCCGCCGGCTTCAGAGCCGGGGCAGCGTGACCCACTGGGTGCCGACCTGGTGCACCGCGATGCGGCCGTCGAACACCGACTCCAGCGCGCGGTGCGTCGCAGGATCGGCGCAGGCGCCCTGGTGCACGACGCGGCCCGCGGCCAGCACCAGCATGTCGTCGGCCTGCAGGGCGCTGGGCAGCTCGTGCAGCACGCTCACCACGGTGCGGCCATCGCGCACCAGCGTGCGGGCCAGCGCCAGCCAGTCGGCCTGGTGCGGGGGGTCGAGGTTGGCCAGGGGTTCGTCCATCAGCAGCACCTGGGCCTCGACCGCCAGCGCACGCGCCAGCAGCACGCGCTGGCGTTCACCACCCGACAGCTGGCCGAGCGCGCGCGCGCGCCAGTCCCAGCCATGCATCGCCCGCAACGCCTGCTCGACGGCGCGGCGGTCGGCCTCGCCGGGCGGCGCGAGCCAGGGGCGGTGCGGCAGGCGGCCCAGCATCACCACGTCGTAGACGGTCAGGTCATCGGCCGAGCCTTCGCTCTGGCCCAGCCAGGCGAGCAGGCGGCCGCGTTCACGACCGGTGTAGCCCCGCAGCGGGCGGCCCAGCAGCTGCGCCTCGCCGTCGTGCGGCAGCAGGCCGGCCAGGGCCTTCAGCAGCGTCGACTTGCCGGCACCGTTGGGGCCGACCACGCTGGTCCAGCGGCCGGCGGCGAACTGCACGTCGACCGCGTGCAGCACCGGCACGGTGCCGAGCCGCACACCGATGCCCTGCCCCGACAAGGCCGACCGTGAGGAGGCGGCCGGGTTCACAACGCCCCTGTCCCGCCGCGCGAACGCCGGTGCATCAGCCACAGCAGGTAGCTGCCGCCCAGCACTGCGGTCAGCACGCCGACCGGCAGCTCCTGCGGCGCGATCAGCCAGCGCGACAGGATGTCGGCCGCCATCAGCAGCAGCGCGCCCATCAGGCTGGCCAGCAGCGTGAGCCGACCGTGCGTGGTCTTGACCACGGAGCGCACCAGGTGCGGCGCGGCCAGGCCGACGAAGGCGATCAGGCCGGTCTGCGCCACGGCCGCGCCGGTGGCCAGCGCCAGCACGGCCACCAGGGCGATCCGCATCCGGGCCAGCGGCAGGCCGAGGCTGGTGGCCGTGGCCTCGCCCAGGCTCAGGCCGTCGAGCGCGTGGCTCATCATCCAGGCGGCCACCAGGCACACGCCCCACACCGCGGCCATCTGCGCGCAGGCAGCCCAGCCGACGAAGCTGGCGCTGCCGAGGTTGAAGCCCTGCATCGCCGGCAGGATCTCGGGCGCGGCCAGCGTGATCAGGTCCTTGATCGCGCCGAGCACCACGCCGACGATGACGCCGGCCAGCAGCAGCCGCAGGGTATGCTGCACGCCGCTGGCCAGCTGCAGCGTGAGCAGCACCGCCAGCACCGCGCCGCAGAACGCCGCCCCGGTCAGCCCCAGCCGCGCCAGCCACCACATCGCCATCGGCGACACGCCGAACCAGGCCATCGCCGCGGCCACCCCGAGCGCGGCCCCCGAGGCGCTGCCCAGCAGGAACGGATCGGCCAGCGGATTGCGGAACAGGCCCTGCGCCACCGCACCGGCCAGGCCGAGCAAGGCGCCGGCCATCCACGACCCCAGCGTGCGCGGCAGCCGGATGTCCCAGACGATCTGCCAGGCCATCGGGTCCTGCGCCATGTTCAGCACACTGTCGAAGCCGGTGCTGCCCACGCTCGCCCCCACCAGCAGCAGGCCGGTCGACATGGCCAGCAGCACGGCGGCGAGCGACCAGACCCTGCGGTCCTGCCCGCCGAAATCCGGCGCGGTGGTGGCCGTCAAGATCCCGCCTTGTCGACCAGGCAGCGGGCCATGATGCGGGCCGCGTCGGCCATGCGCGGGCCGGGCCGCACCACGATGTCGGACTCGTCGACGTTGAAGACGCAGATGCGCTGCTCGCGCACGGCCTGGATGCTGTCCCAGCCCGGGTACGGCACCAGCGCCTGCATGCTGCGGTTGCCGATCATGATCAGGCTGGGGTTGGCCCGCACGACGAACTCGGGGTTGAGCCGCGGAAACGGCCCGAGCGATGCCGGGATGACGTTCTTCACGCCCAGCCGCGTCAGCGTCTCGCCAATGAAGGACGACTCGCCCGCGCCATAGGGGCCACGGCTCACCTCGAAGTAGACGCGGCTGCGGCGCGCCTGCGCCGGCAGGCTCTGCGCGGCGGCCTTGACGCCGGCGTCGATGGTGCGCCAGATGCGGTCGGCGCCCACGTCGTCAGGCACCTCGAGCAACTGGCCGATCAGCCGCAGCACACGCTGCACGTCGGCATGGGTCTTGGGTTCGAGCGCGACCACCTTCAGGCCCAGCGATTCGAGCCGCGCACTGGCGCGCGACGACGTGGCCAGCAGCACCACGTCGGGCCGGGCGGCCACGATGGCCTCGATGTTGGGGTCGATGCCGCCGCCCAGCTTGGGCAGACGCAGCACGCTGTCGGGGAAGTTGGAATAACGGTCGACGCCGACCAGGCGCTGGCACTGGTCGAGCGCGCAGACGCTCTCGGTCAGCGACGGCAGCAGGCTCACGATGCGCTGCGGGCTGCGCGCGAACTGCACGGTCACGCCACGGTGGTCGGTGATCGACAGCGGCCCGCCAGCGGCGTGCGCCCGGCCGCCACCGCAGGCGAAGGCCAGCAGCCACAGCAGCAGCGCAAGGGTCCGTCGCAGCGCCAAGGCTCCTGTCAGACCGCCGAAGTTCGATCGCATCACACCTCTTTCACCGGCAACGGCAAACCGGCCACCATCAGGGTCACGCGCTGGCAGACCCCGGCCACCTGCTGGTTCAGCTTGCCCAGCACATCGACGAAATCGCGCGTCTCGCGGCCCATCGGGATCACACCCAGGCCGATCTCGTGGCCCACGATGGCCAGCGGCCCGGGCGCATCGGCAATGGCGCGCAGCAACGGGTCGATGACCAGCGACACGATGTCGCCATCGCCCGGCCCGCCGGCATGCTCCCCCTCGCCTTTCCTGCGGCGCAGGGTCTGCGCGGCGACCTGCCCGGCGTCCGGATGCGGCATCAGCCAGTTGGTCAGCCAGACCGTCAGGCAGTCGACCACCAGCAGCGTATCAGGCCGGCTGTAGGCCGCGATGGTCTCGGCCACGCGCAGCGGCTCTTCCAGGCTGACCAGGCGCGGCACCCGCAGCGCGCGGTCACGCTGGTGGCGCGCGATGCGCATGCGCATCTCGTCGTCCCAGGCCTGTCCCGTCGCGACCAGGCAGGCACGGTGGCCGGCGTCAGCGGCCAGCCAGTCGCGCGCGAGCTCTTCGGCCCGGCGCGACTTGCCGCTCTTCTGCCCGCCCAGGATGAACTCCTTGCGCGCGAGGCCTGGGTTGGCGGCCTCGCGCGTGGACGGTGCCACGCTCATCGCAGAACGTTGCCTTTGCAGACCGTCATTGCGGCGCCCACTTCACGCCGACCCACAGCATGCGCCCGCCGGTCGCGTAGTTGCGGGCGTTCTGGTAGTCGCGGTCGCCGAGGTTGTCGACCCGCGCGGTCAGGCTGAAGTCGCGGGCGATGCGGGTGCTGGCGTACAGGTTGACCAGTGCATAGCCGCCCAGCACCGCGGTGTTGGCCGCGGTATCGAAGCGCCGGGCCGAAGCCTGCACCTCGGCGCCGACGGACCAGCCCGCGATCTGCGTGTCGGCACCCAGCGTGGCATAGCGCCGCGCACGGCGCGCCAGCTGCTTGCCGCTGTCGAGGTCGCGCGGATCCTGCACGTCGACCGACGCGCGCAGCTGCACGCCGGCCAGGCTGTGGTTGGCCGAGAGCGTCACGCCTTCGAATTCGGCACGGCCGACGTTGGCGTAGCAGCCGAACGTCGATGCGCAGCCGCCGGCACCGGCGAACGTGATCAGGTTCGTCACGCGGTTGCGGTAGACGACGGCGCCGACGCTGGTCGCACCCTGGGTCCAGCGCAGGCCGGCTTCGACATTGCGGCTCGACTCGGGCCTGAGGCTCGCGACGCCGTACTCGCTGAAGCGCTGGTACAGGGTCGGCACGCGGAACGCCGTGCCCGCGGACACGGTGGCGCGCCACTGCGGCGTGATCGAGAAGCCGTAGGCCGCGCTACCGGTGCTCTTGCCGCCGAACTCGCTGTCCTTGTCGCGCCGCACGTGCAGTTGCAGCGCATGCGGGCCTTGCGTGAAGCCATAACCCAGGGCCACGGCGTTCTGGTGGCGCTGCGTGTCGATGGGTGCATTCTCCAGATTGTCTTCACGGCGCTCGAGCGTTGCCGACAACAGGTGCGCGCCGAGGCGGTATTCGTTCTGCCACAGGTAGCCGCGCAGGTCGGTCACGGTCAGGTAGGGCTGAGGCTGGGTCGCGTAGCTGCTGTGCGAATCGGTGACCTGCACGCGGGTCTTGTACGCCTCGGTCCACTGGGCGGTCCAGGCCAGGCCGGCCGTGCGCAGCCGGTGTTCGCCGACGTCGTCCACCGGCTTGGCGGGCAGATAGCCGAACGCGTCGTACTGGGAATGCAGGTCGGTCGACAGCAGGGTGGCCTCGACGCGCTGCGCGCGGTTGATCTGCAGGCCCAGGCGGGCATTGCCCGAAGTGCGGCGGTAACCGTCGCGGTCGGGGTTGTGCACGCTGTTGACCTGGCTGTCGAAGCCCTTGCTTTCCTCGTGCGCGAGGCCGAGCGAGTAGTCGAACGCACCTTCGACGCCTGCGCTTCCGCTGACACCCGCCTCGATCTTGCGGGTGCCACGGCTGCCGGCACCGACGCCGACGTAGGGCGCCGCAGCGCCTTCCCCCCGGCGCGTGAACAGCTGAATCACGCCGCCAATGGCGTCGGAGCCGTACACCGCTGCAGCGGGGCCGCGCAGCACTTCGATGCGGTCGATCTGCGCCAGCGGGATCTGCTCCCACATCGCGCCGCCGGTCGATTGCGAATCGATGCGCACGCCGTCGATGTAGACCGCGGTGAAGCGGTTCTCGGCACCGCGCAGAAACACGCTCGTCGTGCCGCCGATGCCGCCGTTGCGGGCAATCTGCACACCCGGCAGGCGCGCCAGCACGTCGGCCACGCCGGTCGCGCCACTGCGCTCGATGGTGGCGCGGTCGACGATCGAGACGTCGGACACCAGGTCGCTCAAGGCCTGCGCGCTGCGCGTGGCGGTGACCACGGTATCGGGCAATGCGGCGCGGGTCTGGGCGGACGAGGCCACCGGCCAGATGGCGGCCAGGGCAAAGGGAAGCGCAGCAAGGCGCACGCAGGAAATACGGGTTCTCATGGGACGGGACCGATCAGATGAATACCCTCGCCGGCTTCCCCGCCGGCGCATGGGCGTTAAGGCCGCGCCGCACTCGATGAGCGCGGGCACGGCCGACCTCGTTGGCCGGTATCCGGGCTGACGGCACGACCTCCATCGCCTTCCCAGACCGCGCTTGCGAACCGTCCAGTGGCTGTGTGATGGAGGCTGAGTCTCGAGGACTCGGCCGCTTACCGTTGCGGGGGCAGCGCAGGTTAGGCGCCCGCTGTGCGGACCACCCTCCTGCTTCCCGTTGAACTGCGGCATGCGAACCACACCGCGAGCACCAACGGCGCGGATTTTACGTGCGATCCAGAGGCCAAACCCTACAATGTTTCTCCTCATGGCCCAACCGAACCAAATCGAGCAGATCGCCGAACGCACCGATCGGCTGCTGCTGCGTTACCGCGAACTGCAGCGCACCAACACGCTGCTGGCCGAGCAGGTGAACATGCTGGTCCATGAACGCGATTCGCTGAAGTCGCGGCTCTCCGCGGCGCGCGCCCGCATCGATGCGCTGCTCGAACGCCTGCCGGAAGGCGCTGCGCCTGCGGTGAGCGCCGCCCGCAAGGACATGTCATGAAACAGCTGGAAGTGCAGATCCTCGGGCAGAGTTATCTGCTGGGTTGCCCCGAGGGCGGCGAAGCGCGCATGCTCGAAGCGGTCGAACGGGTCGACTCGGCGATGTGCGCGATCCGCGACGCGGGCAAGATCAAGGCACGCGACCGCATCGCCGTGCTGGCCGCATTGAACCTTGCGTTCGATTCGGGCGACCGTTCTCGTGCGCAGGCCGTCGCCGCCGACACCGCGGGGACTTCGAGCACCGCATTCGACGGCCAGCCGATGCTCGGCAAGGACGCGCAGGATGCGCTGCTGGCCTCGATTCTCGAACGCCTCGACGAGGCCTTGGGCGAAGACGGGCAACTGCTGTAGGCCCCGGCGCCGAAGGCTGTCGCAGCGCAGACTTTCGGCCTACAATGAAAGCGTCTGCAGAGCTGCCGGGCTTTATATTTCCTTGAACCAATGCTCTTAGAGCCCGGGCTTGGAACATCTCCTGGGGAGCGTGATCATCTCGCGTCAGATGAACCCAACTCCAGGCTGACCTCGCCCACCTGAACCCCGGTTCAGGATGCCGGTCCGGTGGCACCCTGCAGACACCTTATCTCTCTTCCCCACCCCAGCGTATCGGCGCTGGCGCCGCATCCGGCGCCCCGGCCCGGCGCTCTTGCCTGTGCTGTCGATGTCTTTCGAACCCCTCCTGATCCTCGAACTCGCCGTGCTCGGCATCTGCACCGGTTTTCTGGCCGGCCTGCTGGGCATCGGCGGCGGCATGCTGATGGTGCCGTTCATCACCATCATCATGTCGCAGCGCGGCGTGTCGCCCGACCTGGCCGTGAAGATGGCCATCGCCACCTCGATGGCCACGATCATGTTCACCTCGATCGCCAGCGTGCGTGCGCACCAGAAGAAAGGCGCGGTGCGCTGGGACCTCGTGAAGACGCTGGCGCCCGGCATCGTGATCGGCAGCATCATCGCCAGCCTGGGCGTGTTCGCGCTGCTGAAGGGCTCGTACCTCGCGATCTTCTTCGGCCTGTTCGTCGGCTTCTCGGCCACGCAGATGTTCCTCGACAAGAAACCCAAGCCCACGCGGCAGATGCCCGGCACCGGGGGCCAGCTGGCGGCCGGCAGCGGCATCGGCTTCCTGTCGGGCCTGGTGGGCGCGGGCGGCGGTTTCATCAGCGTGCCGTTCATGACCTGGTGCAACGTGCCGATCCACAACGCCGTCGGCACCAGCGCCGCGCTGGGTTTCCCGATCGCGCTGGCCAACGTGACCGGCTACGTGATCAGCGGGCAGAGCGTGCAGAACCTGCCGCCGATGTCCTTCGGCTACATCTGGCTGCCGGCCCTGGTGGTGATCGCCGCCTGCAGCTTCTTCACCGCGCCGTTCGGTGCCCGGGCTGCGCACCGCCTGCCGGTGCCCATGCTTAAGCGCGTGTTCGCCAGCGTGCTCTACGTGCTGGCGGCCTACATGCTCTACAAGGGCCTCACGAGTTAAGGGATTGCGCCGCATGCGTACCGTTTCGTCTCTGCTGCTGGCCTGCGCCGGCCTGCTCACAACCGTGCCTGCGCTCGCGCTCGAAGAAGTGCCCTTTGTCACCACGCCCGACAACGTCACGCTCGAGATGCTGCAGGCGGCCGAGGTGGGCCCCAACGACCACCTGATCGACCTGGGCTCGGGCGACGGCCGCATCGTCATCGTGGCCGCCAAGCGCTTCGGTGCGCGCGGGCTGGGCGTCGAGATCGTGCCCGACCTGGTGAAACGCAGCAACGACAACGCGCGCGCCGCCGGCGTGGCCGACCGCGTCGAGTTCCGTGAGGAAGACATCTTCAAGACCGACCTGTCGCAGGCCACGGTGGTCACGATGTACCTGCTGCCCGACGTCAACCTGCAATTGCGCCCGTCGCTGCTGGCCTTGAAGCCCGGCACGCGCATCGTCTCGCACGACTGGGACATGGGCGACTGGAAGCCCGACCGCACGACCGTCGTGCCGGTGCCGGACAAGAAGGTCGGGCTCGAGAAGTCGAGCAAGGTCCACCTGTGGACGGTGCCGGCCCGCATGCACGGCCTGTGGTGCGGCACGGGCCTACTGCGCTCGGCGCGCATCACGATCGACCAGACCTTCCAGCGCGTCGTCGGCACGATGACCTTCGGCAACCGCACGCGCGATTTCGCGGGCGTGATCCAGGGCACGCGGCTGCAGTCGCTGCCGAACGCCAGGACGCAGCTGACGTTGGAGCTGCGGCAGAACCAGCTGCACCTGGTCGCGGGCGATGGCCCGGTGGCGCTGCTGCAGGGCTCGACGTTGGCGCTGGCACCGGGCAACACCTGCCCCGCCGAGTGATCCTCCCGGCCGGCACCCTGGTGCCCGGCCAAACGTGAACGATTCGGCACATGCGGGGAATACTCGCTCAAGGGTTCACCCTGAGCGGCGAAAGCAGTCACGGCGCGGCACACAATCGCGCCCTCACCGCCATCCGGCCGGTCTTTGGCTCCAGTCTCCCCGTCCATTGCGCATGTTTTCGATTCGAACCGTTCTCGCCTCCGTCGCCGCCCTGGCCTTTGCATCCGCCGTCGGTGCCGCCCCCGTCAGCCTGGGCATCGCCAGCCAATTCAACCTGGTGAGCTTCGGCGACTTCAAGGCCAGTGGCAGCGATGTCGACGGCGCCGTCGCGGTGGCCGGCAACATGACGGCATCGGGCTACAGCGTCAACGCCGTCAACAGCCCGTTCGCCGGTTACGCGCTGGTCGTCGGCGGCGATCTGAACTACGGCAACGGATCGATCAACAACGGCAACGCCTACGTCGGCGGCAGCCACACCGGCGCGAGCCTCGGCTTCAAGGGCACCTGGTCCAACGGCAACGCGCCGCTGTCGTTCGCCAGCGTCGAAACGCAGATGGAAGACCTGTCGGACGCACTGGCCGGCCTCGGCGCCACCGGCAAGACGGTGACGCAGTACGGCGGCATGACCTTCACCGGCACCAACAGCGCCGTCGACATCTTCAACCTCAGCGGCAGCGCGCTGGCCTCGGTGACGTATGCGAACTTCTCGAACCTGAAGGCCGGCAGCACGATCATCCTGAACATCAGCGGCACCAGCGCCGGCCTGCAGGGCGGCACGCCGAACGGCCTGGCCAATTACAACGTGCTGTACAACTTCTTCGAGGCCACGTCGCTGAGCTTCAACAACGTCGGCATCTACGGCAGCATCCTGGCGCCGCTGGCCACGGTGAAGGGCGGCAGCGGGCAGATCAACGGCAACGTAATCGTCGGCGACTGGGACTCGTCGATCAACGTCAACGCCAACCACTACTTCACCGCCACCGACGTCGCGGGTTATTCGCCGACGCTGCAGGACAGCCGACCCGGCGCACAGGATGCGCAGGCCGTGCCGGAACCCAAGAGCCTCGCGATCTTCGCGCTGGCCCTGGCGCTGCTGGCCTGGACGCGTCGCCAGACGCTGCTGCGCAGCACGCGGCGCCCAGCCCGCGCCACGGCATCGACCTGAAGCCACGGGCCACCGACGCGCGCTTTCATGAGCGCGTCACGAAAGATCCTTAGATTGCGAAGCATGTCACGGCCTGTGCCCTCCAGCGCAGCCCGTGTCATGCCTTCGTCACTCTTTTCGGGATCTTTCCATGATGACTTCCTTTGCCCGCACCGGCCTCGCGCTGGCGCTCGCCCTCTCGGCCGGCTTCGCTGCCGCCACACCGCTCAACACGCTGAACGGCGACGCGCCGATCGTGATCTCGCACCGTGGCTCGACCGGTTATCTGCCCGAGCACACCATCGCTGGTTATGAACTGGCTGTGAAGATGGGCACCGACTACATCGAGCCCGACCTGCAGATGACCAAGGACGGCTATCTGGTCGCCATGCACGACACCACGCTGAGCCGCACGACCAACGTCGAGACCGTGCTCGGCACGCGCAACGGCAGCTACGCTGTCTCGGGCTACACGCTGGCCGAGATCAAGCAGTTGACCGTGGATCCGACCGCTCCCGCCAAATCGACCTATCCCGGCTTTACACCCAGCGACAACTACGCCAACAAGGTGCCGACCTTCCAGGAGGTGATCGATACCGCCAAGGCGATGAGCGCGAAATACGGCCGCGAGATCGGCATCTATCCGGAAGCCAAGCAAGGCGACCAGGCGATGGCCGACGCGATCCTGAGCACGCTCATTGCCAATGGCTACACCTCGCAGAGCAAGGTCTTCATCCAGTCCTTCGACGCCGCCACCATCAAGTACATCAACGACCAGGAAAACCTGCTCGACGCCAAGTACAACTTCCAGCTGCTGGTGCTGGGCAGCGTGAGCCAGATCAACACCCTGGGCCTGGAAAACATCAACGACTACGCCGACGGCGTGGGTGTTTCGATCTCTGGCAACGCGGTCACCGCTGCCTACCAGAAGCTGATCGATGACGCGCACGACGCAGGCCTGCTGGTCCACGGCTGGACCTTCAGCAACAACCCGGCCCAATACGCGTCGTACTTCAATGCCGGCATCGACGGCGTGTTCTCGAACTACACCGACATCGCCGTCGCCGCACGCGACCAGGTGGTGGCCAACGCGATCCCCGAGCCGTCGAGCGCACTGCTGGCCCTGCTGGGCCTGGCCGCCATCGGTGGCGTCGCCCGCCGCCGCGGCGCCAGGCCTGCCGCGACCGCGTTGTCGCCGATGCGCGCTTGATCCGGCCCGGCGGGTTTGGTCGCAGGCAGCTCCGGTTCGCCGGCGACTGAGCCGGGTGCGATAATCCGCAAATCAGTAATGCGGAGAATCCACCATGAAAGCCAACCTGATTCTGTCGACGCGCGGCCAGATCACGCTGCCGGTGTCGATGCGCAAACACCTGGGGCTGCGCGGAGACACTGTGCTGACCGCCGAAGAAAAGAACGGCAAGATCATTCTCACCCCTGCCGTCGTGATGGAGACGGATGCCTACTCCGACGCACAGATCGCAGAATGGAACGCCGCCGACACCCTGAGCAAGAGTGAAAAACGCAAGCTGGAGTCGAAACTCTCGGCACGCTGAGCCATGCGTCTGTTCCTGGACGCCAACGTGCTGTTCACTGCGGCACACAATCCTGGCGGCAAGGCCGCCTTTCTGTTTTCCCCATCCGCGCTAACGCATTGGAAGCTGGTGTCCAGCGCCTACGCGGTCGAAGAGGCTCGGCGCAATCTGGCACGCAAGCGCCCCACCGCACTCGACCATCTGGAAACTCTGGCGGAAAAACTTGAGCTGGCAAGCCAGCCCACCCGCCATCAAGGTCCACGCCTGCGCCTGCCGGCAAAAGACGAGCCGATCTGGTTTGCTGCCTGGGCCTCCAAAGCCACGCATCTGCTGACCGGCGATCTCAAGGACTTCGGCCCGCACATGAACCAATCCGCGCAGTCGGATGGCATCGTGATCCAGACGGTGGCTGAATTCCTTGCCGCGTTCAGCGCCGCTTAGCTCAGCTCTCCGCCGTGACCTTCGCATCCTTGATCACCTTGCCCCATTTCACCTGCTCGGTGCGGATGAAGTCGCTGAACTTCTCGGCCGAGCCGCCGCCGTCCTCGGCGCCATACTGCTCGAGTTTCTCGATCACGTCCGGCATCGCCAGCACCTTGTTGATGTCGTCGTTCATGCGCCTGGCCATCGCGGCCGGGAGTTTGCCCGGGCCGACCAGGCCGTACCAGGTGGTGGCGTCGAAGCCAGGGAAGCCCGACTCGTCCATCGTCGGCACGTTCGGGTGGCCCTTGGCCCGCTTGCCGCGGGTCTGGGCCAGCGCGATGGCCTTGCCGCTTTTCACATGCGGCGTGGCCGCGGTCATCGTCTCGAAGCTGTAGTTGATCTGGCCGCCGATCAGGTCGGTCAGCAGCGGGCCGGAGCCCTTGTAGGGCACGTGCAGCGCATCCAGGTTGCCCTGCAACTTGAAACTCTCCAAGGCCAGGTGCTGGGCCGAGCCGGTGCCGGCCGAGCCGAAGCTGATCTTGCCGGGGTTCTTGCGGCACAGCTCGACCAGGTCCTTCACGGTCTTGGCCGGCTGCGCCTCGTTGCAGATCAAGAGGTTGGGCGTCACGCCGACCAGCGCGATCGGCACGAAGTCGCGCTCGACGTTGTAGCCGAGTCGGGGCTGCAGGCCCGGTGCGATCGCGTGGCTGTTGATGTGCGCCATCAGCAGCACGCTGCCGTCGCTCGGTTGTTTGGCCACGTACTCGGCCGCGATCACGCCGGCGGCGCCGCCCTTGTTGTCGATGACGATCGTGGTGTTCCACATCAGCGCCAGCTTCTGCCCGACGACGCGGGCCAGCGCATCGGTGCCGCCGCCCGGCGGAAAGCCGACCACGATGCGCACCGGCCCGCTCGGGAGATTCTGTGCACGCACCAGCGGTGCCGCCACGGTGGCCGCAAGGCCAAGGTTGAATATTCTGCGCTGCATGTCTTGTCTCCAGTGAATCGGAACACGGGCGCGGCCTGCATCGGGCCGCGCTTCCAGGGTCGCGGCCTCAGGCCGCCTTCTGCAACTGCACGGCGGCCGGATGTCCGGCGAAATAGTCCATCGCCGCCAGCACGCCCGAGCCTACGAGCTTGACGCCCGAGAGCTTCAGGCCCATCTCGCAACCGCTCAGGGCCGCCATCAGCGTGAGATCGTTGCAGTCGCCGAGGTGGCCGATGCGGAACATCCGGCCCTTGACCTTGCCGAGTCCGGTGCCCAGCGAGCAATCGAAGCGCTCGTAGATCACGCGGCGCACCGCATCGGCGTCAACACCGTCGGGCATCATCACGCCGGTGAGCACCGGCGAATACACGGCCGGATCCGCGCACTGGATCTCCAGGCCCCAGGCCCGCACGGCGGCGCGCACGCCCTCGCCCCAGCGCTGGTGGCGCGCGAACACCGCCGGCAGGCCGCCCTGCGCCGGGTCGAGCAGCATGTCGAGCGCTTCGCTCAGTCCATACAGCAGGTTGGTGTTGGGCGTGCTGGGCCAATAGCCGGTCTTGTTCATCTCCAGCGCTTCGTCCCAGGCCCAGTACGACTTGGGGAGCGTGGCCTTTTTGCTGGCCTCGATGGCCTTGGGCGACAAGGCATTGAGCCCGATGCCGGGCGGCAGCATCAGCCCCTTCTGCGAACCGCTGATGCTGACGTCGACGCCCCACTCGTCGTGCCGGTAGTCGGCCGAGGCCAGGCCCGAGATGGTGTCGACCAGCAGCAGCGCGGGGTGCTTGACCGCATCGATCGCGCGGCGCACGGCGGCGATGTCGCTGGTGACGCCAGTGGAGGTCTCGTTGTGCACCACGCACACCGCCTTGATCGCATGCGCCGTGTCGGCCCGCAGGCGTTCCTCGATCATCTGCGCCTGCACGCCGCGGCGCCAGCCCTCGGCACCGGGCAGGCCGATGAACTCCGCCTTGAGCCCCAATCGCGCGGCCAGCTTCTGCCACAACGACGCGAAATGACCGGTCTCGAACATCAGCACGTGGTCGCCTGGGCTCAGCGTGTTGGCCAGCGCAGCCTCCCAGGCACCGGTGCCGGACGATGCGTAGACCATCACCGGGTGCCGGGTCTGGAAGACCTGCTGCAGCCCGGCCAGGATCTTCTTGCCCAGGCCTGCGAACTCGGGCCCGCGGTGGTCGATGGTCGGCAGGCTCATCGCCCGCAGGATGCGGTCGGGCACCGGCGAGGGCCCAGGAATCTGCAGGAAGTGCCTGCCCACCGGGTGGTAGTCCAACGTCAACATGTCTTGCTCCAGGAAAACTCCATTTTTTGAATACAAAATTCATTTGTCAACAGGAAATACGAAAATTACCTCTTTATTTTCTTTTGACGCCTCAGTTTTTTGAATACAAAATGTCGCCATGACGGCAGACATCATCTCCATCCCGCGCGCCGCGCTGCACCAGCAGGTGGCCAAGCGACTGCGCCAGATGCTGGTCGAGAACCAGATCGCCCCCGGCGCCAAACTGAACGAACGCGAGCTGGCCACGGTGCTCAGCGTGTCGCGCACGCCGCTGCGCGAAGCCATCAAGATGCTGGCCGCCGAAGGCCTGGTCGAGCTGCTGCCCAACCGCGGCGCGATCGCGGTCGAACTGACCGAAGCCGACGTGCGCAACACCTTCGAGGTGATGGCCGGGCTCGAGGCGCAGTCCGGCGAGTTGGCCGCCGAGCGCATCACCGACGCCGAGCTGGCCGAGATCCGTGCGATGCACTTCGAGATGATGGCCGCGTGGACCCGGCGCGACCTGTCGAACTACTACCGCCTGAACGCCGACATCCACCGCGCGATCAACGCCGCCGCCAAGAACCCGGTGCTGACCGCCACCTACGAGCAGGTCAATGCACGGCTGCAGGCGTTGCGCTTCAAGTCGAACCAGGACGAAGAGAAGTGGAAGCGCGCCGTGAAGGAGCATGAGCAGATGGTCGAGGCCCTCGGTGCGCGCGACCCGGCCGCGATGCGCGCCGTGCTGCTGGCGCACCTGAACAGCAAGCGCGACGTGGTGCTCGAGCTGCTGCGCAACGGAACCATGGGCGCCATCGGCAGCCTCGCCACACCCGACAAGACCGCCGGAGGCCAGCGATGAACGCCCCCACCCCATTGCACGTGCTGCACGGCGCCGAAGGCCGGGCGGCCTACGACGCCGTCGCCTCCGTCAGCAACGAAGTCGCCGGCCGCCTGGCCGCGCGGCTGTCGAGCGAGACGCAGGGCGAAGTGCTGTTCTCCGCCGCCGACCGTGGCCGCTACGCCACCGACGCGTCGATCTACCAGATTGTGCCGACCGGCGTGCTGGTACCCCGCAGCAGCGCCGACGTGCGGGTGGCGCTGGACATCTGCCGCGACCTGCAGGTGCCCATCGTCGCGCGCGGCGGCGGCACCAGCCAGTGCGGGCAGACCACCGGCGTGGGCCTGGTCATCGACCATTCGAAATACCTGCGCAAGGTGCTGCACGTCGATGCGGCGCAACGCACGGTCGAGGTCGAGCCCGGCATCGTGCTCGACCACCTGAACGCAGCGCTCAAGCCCCACGGCCTGTGGTATCCGGTCGACGTATCGACCAGCGCGCAGGCCACGCTGGGCGGCATGGCCGGCAACAACTCGTGCGGCAGCCGCTCCATCGCCTACGGCAACATGGTGCACAACGTGCTGAGCGCCAAGGCCTTCACGTCCGACGGTGCACTGCACAACTTCGGCCGCTACGACCAGGCCAGCGGCCGCGCCCGCCAGATCGGCGACTTCGTGCGCGCGCTCGCGGCCGACCTGCAGCCCGAGCTGGCCGCGCACTGGCCCAAGGTGCTGCGCCGCGTGGCCGGCTACAACCTCGACATCTTCGACAACCAGAACGAGAAACCCTACACCACCGACGGCTCGGTCAACCTCGCGCACCTGCTGGTCGGCAGCGAAGGCACGCTGGCCCTCACGCAATCGCTGACGCTGCGGCTGTCGGAACTGCCGCGCACCAAGGTGCTGGGCATCGTGAACTTCCCCACCTTCCACGGCGCGATGGACGCAGCCCAGCACATCGTGAAGATGGGCGGTGCGAGCCTGACGGCCGTAGAGCTGGTCGACCGCACGATGCTCGAACTGGCGCTGCAGAACCCGGCCTTCGCGCCCACCATCCGCACCGCGCTGGCCCCCGCCATCAACGGCGGCAAGCCCGAGGCCGTGCTGTTGGTCGAGTTCGCCGGCGCCGACAAGGCCGCGCTGCTGCCCAAGCTGCGCGAGCTGGTGGAACTGATGGGCGACCTCGGCCTGCCCGGCAGCGTGGTCGAGATGCCCGACGACGCGCCGCAGAAGAACCTGTGGGAGGTGCGCAAGGCCGGCCTCAACATCATGATGAGCCTGAAGGGCGACGGCAAGCCGGTGAGCTTCATCGAAGACTGCGCCGTGCCCCTCGAACACCTGGCCGAGTACACCGACGCGCTGACCGAGGTCTTCCGCCGGTACGGCAGCAAGGGCACCTGGTACGCACACGCCTCGGTCGGCACGCTGCACGTGCGGCCTATCCTCGACATGCGCCAGGGCGGCGCGCAAGGCGGTGCGGCCAAGATGCGCGCCATCGCCGAAGAGGCCAGCGCGCTGGTGCGCCAATTCAAGGGCGCCTACAGCGGCGAACATGGCGACGGCCTGTGCCGCGGCGAATGGGTTGCCTGGCAGTTCGGCCCGAAGATCACCGAGGCGTTCGCAAGGATCAAGCGCGAGCTCGACCCACTGAACCTGCTGTGCCCGCAGCGCATCGTCGACGCACCGAAGATGGACGATGCCTCGCTGATGCGCTTCTCGTCGGGTGCCGGTGGCTCTGCCCCCTACCGCGTGATCCCGCTCACGCCGGCGCTCGACTGGTCGGCCTGGAACGTGCAGAACGATCCGGTCACCGAGCTGACCACCGCCCCCGGCACCGGCGGCGACCCGGCACAGGGTTTTGCCAAGGCGGTGGAGATGTGCAACAACAACGGCCACTGCCGCAAGTTCGACGCCGGCACCATGTGCCCGAGCTACCGCGTCACGCGCGACGAACAGCACCTGACCCGCGGCCGGGCCAACACGCTGCGGCTGGCGCTGTCGGGCCAGCTCGACGGCATCGCAGGCGGCACGCAGGCCGCGCCGCGGCAGATGGGCGACGCCGCACTCGACGCGGTGCACGAGGCGCTCGACCTCTGCGTGGGCTGCAAGGGCTGCAAGCGCGACTGCCCGACCGGCGTCGACATGGCGAAGATGAAGATCGAGTTCCTGGCGCTGTACAAGGCGCGGCGCGGCCACACGCTGAAGGACCGCCTGGTGGCGCGCCTGCCCGACTACGCGCACCACGCCAGCCGCATTCCCTGGCTGCTGAACCTGCGCAACCGCCTTCCCGGCGCGGCCTGGCTCGGCGAGAAACTGCTGGGCCTGTCGGCCCGCCGTTCGCTGCCCACCTGGCGCAGCGACACCTTCTGGCGCAGCCGCGATGCGGCGATGTTCGCCAGCCGCGACGACACGCTGGCCGCTGCCCGCGCCGGCAGCAAGGCCGCGGTGCTGTTCGTCGATACCTTCAACGGCACTTTCGAAAGCGAGAACGCGCTGGCCGCCGCGCGGGTGCTGAAGGCCGCAGGTTACGTGCTGCACACGGTCGAGAAGGCCGGCGGCCACCACTGCTGCGGCCGCACCTACCTGGCCAGCGGCATGGTGGCCAAGGCCCGCGCCAGGGCCGGCGCGCTGGTCGACGCGCTGGCCCCGCTGGCCGAAGCCGGCATCGCCATCGTCGGCCTCGAACCCTCGTGCCTGCTGACGCTGCGCGACGAGGCGCTGGTGATGGGCCTGGGCGACCAGGCCGTCACGGTGTCGCAGCAGGCGCTGCTGTTCGAGGAGTTCATCGCCCGCGAGGCCAAGGCCGGCCGCTTCGCGCTGCCGCTGAAGGCCGCGGGCAAGCCGATCCTGCTGCACGGCCACTGCCACCAGAAGGCCTTTGGCGCCGTGGCGCCCATCCTCGAGGTGTTGAAGCTGATCCCGGGCGCCCAACCCGACCTGATCGAAAGCTCCTGCTGCGGCATGGCCGGCAGCTTCGGCTACGAGGCGGCACACCACGACGTGTCGATGCAGATGGCCGAGGCCAGCTTGCTGCCCGCCGTGCGCAAGCACCCCGACGCCATCGTCGTGGCCGACGGCACCAGCTGCCGTCACCAGATCGCCGATGGCGCGCAGCGCGAGGCGGTGCACGTGGCGCTGCTGCTGGACCGGTTGCTGGCCTGAAGGCCGAGAGGTCGAACCCGCCGCCCCATCTCGTCGAACCACAAGCCCACTTCTTCGCCCTGCCCCATGGATCAACTGCTGGCCCTTCGCATGTTCGTCCGCATCGCCGATTGCGGTTCGTTCTCCAAGGCGGCGGACGCGATGAACATCCCGCGCCCCACGGCGACGAAACTCATCCAGGATCTGGAGCAGCACGTCGGCGCCAAGCTGCTGCAGAGAACCACCCGCCGGCTCCACATCACACCCGAGGGTGCGGCCTACCACGAGCGTGCCACCCGCCTGCTCGACGACCTGCGGCAGATGGACGAGAACGCGGCCGGCGCGCAGACCCGATTGCGCGGGCGTATCCGCGTCGACGTCGGCTCGGTGTTCGCGAGCCTGGTGCTGATCCCCGCCCTGCCCGGCTTCCAGGCCACGCACCCCGAGTTGCAGATCGACCTGGGTGTCAGCGACCGGCCGCTGGACATGGTCGGCGAAGGTGTCGACTGTGTGGTGCGCGGCGGCAAGCTGGGCGACACCTCGCTGATCGCACGGCGCATTGCCGACCTGGACTGGGTGACCTGCGCCAGTCCGCAGTACCTGGAGCGCTGCGGTACGCCGCGGCATCCGTCGGACCTGCTGTCGGCCGACCACGCCGTCGTGCAGTACTTCTCGTCGCTGAGCGGCAAGGCGGATCCAATGCAGTTCCACCAGGGCGACCAGCACCTGACCACGCACGAGAACCCCGCGATCGGCGTCAACGAAAGCCTGGCGCACCTGAACGCGCTGGTCGCGGGCCTGGGCGTCGGCCAGACCTTCAAGTCGATGGCCGCCCCGCACCTGCACAACGGCAGCCTGCGCACCGTGCTCGACGACTGGACCCGGCCGCCGCTCACGCTGCACGTGCTCTACCCCAGCCGCAGCCACCTGAGCATGAAGGTGCGCCTCTTCGTCGACTGGCTGGTGCAGGTGTTTGCGCCGTTCGACAACCGCCGCGTCAATCCTTCCTGAAGGCGCGCGCCGCCTCCGCCGTGTCGAGCGCCTCGCGCAGCAACTGGATGCGGCCGTTCCCGGCGATGAGAAGACCCGCGTAGGTCTGGTGGTAGGTCTTGCCCGTATCGGCAACGACCGCTTCGACCTCGTATTCGGCAAAGGCCTTGTCCGGCGTCTCGATCCAGAACCGGGTGTTGCGGAACCGGAAGTCGGGCACCTTCAGCAGGATGCCCTTCAGCAGCGCCGCGATGGCCACCGGCCCCTGCGCACGCACCTGGATCGTCGGCAGCTCCAGCACGCCATCGTCCGCAAACAGCGCCGCCGCCACCTCCGCGTTCCGTACGTTGTCGAGATACGCCTGAAGAAGTTGGGACGCCGTCTTTGTGCTGCTGCTGTCTGGTGCCATGTCTTGCTCCGTGGGTGAATGACTGTGCATGCACTTTAGGAGCGACCCCACTGGAGATAAAGACGGTGGTAGGGAAATGAGTTTTCAGGGGGTTGAATAGTCGGGAAGGTCTGCGCTAAGTAGGGGTACAGGCGCGGATGGGGACACAAGAAGAAGCATGCCGCTGTCGGGCTCCAGCAGGGCTGGCAGGGGCGTCTCGCGATCCGACGGCGCGGCCGTGTCGTATGCGTCCGGCCAGCATGGTGCCCACCAACAGCAATAGGTGGACACCATCGACGACCCACCTCGAGCAGTTCGCCCTGTCGCATCACAGCCAGAGGAGGGCATCTGGTGTGGACGTCCGAGTAAAGGCGCGCCTTCCTGCCCCAAGTCTTCCTGTACAGTTGCAACGACATATTTTGGTCTCAGTGGCGGAGCCCGCGAAAGATCGCTCCAATTCGTAAGGAATCTTTATGCAGCTGACAAGCCTTCCATGGCTTCAGACTCTCACCCGGCCCCTGTTGGCCGCGGTACTCTTCACGCTCAGCGGTTGCGATTTCGACCAACTCGCCAAGCCATCTGCAGCTACACAGAGCCCCAACAATGCAGCCTACGTCACCTCCCGCAACCCCCAGAACTTACCTGGCCTAGTGCCTCAGCAACGCGGCCGCCAAGAGGGGCTGCAACGCACCGTGATGTCCGCGTCACCGCACGGCAGACCCGTGCAAGCCATTCTTGCAGCCGCTGACCTGCAGGCTTATGGCCTAACACAAGTGGCCGGCAGACAGGAAGACATCGGGGCGTGGGCAGAGCAAGAGCGAAAACGAGAACAGAAAGAAAACGAACAGGCTGCCGCCGACGCGGCTTCACTGGCCGCTGACAAGGTTCGGTATCGCGCCAATCTCAAGGTCAACGCGCCCCCCACACTCGATGATGTACAGAAATATGTGCTCAAAACCAGTATGGAGATGTCTGCTTTGAGTGCCAGTAAGTCCAAAAACAAAGCCACAGCCGTACTCACATCTCCCATCAGCTTCGATCTCCGCGATGCAAGAACTGGACAGACAACGTCCACGATGGGTAACCGCATCAGCGATTTGGTGTGCAAGGCGCAAGACGGTATGCAGTTCTGCTCCTACACGGAAACGAACGTCTTTGTAAGGCACATTATTCCGGGAGCAACGCATCCCCCTGAGAACCAAATTGTCAAGAAGTCGGGCTTGTTTCGATGGACAGCAGACGGATTAACAGGCGAGAAGGGGGAGAAAGGGCCGGGCATTGAGTACATTGATAGTGGTGGGGCAGCGTCCAACAACTCCAACAACTCCGGCGGTAGAGGTGACCGTAACCGCATGGAGGACCTCCAGATGCAACGGGATATGGATAACCGGCAGAACTATTCAGACCGCCAGCAAGCGAACCCATCCATCCGGCCTTACAACCCCGGAAAACAGTATTAAAAATGCCTTACTGACGCCGCAGGAGGATCCGAATTTCTGTGCATTGGAAGTCTGGGCGGCCAAGCTGCTGCCCGCATTGCGCTAAGACTTGGCTCGAAACTATCAGCCCTCGAACTGGAGTTAAATGCTTAGTTGGCGGTAAGCGTCCAGCCATCCCATCTTGAAACGTTTCTAGATTCATAAGCCTCGTGTCCCCCTCAACTCTTGGTGGACACATGAACACTATCCCCGGACAAGCCGTTGGCCATCGCCGACGTAGTCGCATGCACAGCGACAACTTCAAGGCCGCCGTGGTGGCATCGTGCTTGCAGCCGGGCATGTCGATGGCGTCGGCGATGGCCAACAGCATCAACGCGAACCTGCTGCGGCGCTGGGTGCATGGAGCCGAGATGCGCGGTGACGCCGATCAGGTGCGCGCGCTGCCCGCGACCAAACCAGCGAGGCGCGTTCCCGCTGCTGACTTCGCGCCACTGGCGTTAAGGGTACACGACGGCTTCGGCGTGCGGTGTGCGGTGTGCTAGGCGCCGGCTCAATCAAGGCCGCCTTTTATTGAATCGCCCCGTATTTTGAGGAGGCTCGAACTCTGAGAGGATTGAGCCATGAAGAAGTCAAACAAGTTCTCACCCGAGTTGCGCATCTGGATGCGCTTGGAGAGAACGCGTGTCGCCGATGGCGGCGGCATCGCAGCGGCGCTCGACTACAGCTTTGCTGAGCCAACATTCGATGGAGATTATCGGAGGATGCGCAACTTGGAATTGCCAACCAAGGCCTTGGCGTCATCGGCGGAGATCAAGCCGAAATCCAAACTTCGGCTCACCACGTCGTTGAGTACCGGTATCGTCCCTCTGTACATCACGGACTCAACCTTGACCCCAGTTGCTTTCGCAAAACCGTCGCAGCCCGGGGTGCCGCGCCCTGCACCGCACAGCAGCCCTACAGCACCCGATCGGGCTGCCTTGACGAGCTCGCCCGCAGTTTGGTAAGGCGAGCCCGCACCGACTACCAGCACGTAGTCCTGAGCCAAGGCTGCCTGGGCCGAGGCAT
Source organism: Pseudorhodoferax sp. (assembly GCA_965279475.1). GTDB lineage: Bacteria > Pseudomonadota > Gammaproteobacteria > Burkholderiales > Burkholderiaceae_C > Pseudorhodoferax. The sequence continues at coordinate 1,460,719 of CBDIIA010000003.1, read as the reverse complement.
CTCCGAGACCCGTCAAGCCACAAATCAGAAAAGTCAGAAGATACTTCAAGGTTGTTCCTGTTTGAAGAGTGATCGAAAAGAAGCGCTTAAGTCGCCCGCAAGTGCAAGAATCAGTAGCCTCGGTCGCTCTTAAAAAGCACTGTAGTAAGTGTAGAACACCTTTTTCCGTCCCAGTGTTTTTCGGCGAGCCCTACGCGATAGAGCGCGAGGTGCGTTGCTGCACGTGCACCAGCGCACCGCCGTTCGTCAAGAGAAGGCCTGGCCAGTGGCCGCCGCCCATCACACATGGATGCTTGCGCAGTGCGTGCGCGCAACCGACGGCACCGCGCTGGCCCTGGGACTGGACCGCAGTCTCAAGCGCTGGGCGGCGTTGCCCGCTTCAAGCGGTGCATTCAAGATGGGTTCGCCGCGCGCTTACGCCGTGCCTGACGACGTGGCCGGCCAATTTCAATCCACGCTCGCCATCACTGACGAGCGGGCCCAGGGTCTTGTTGCGCTCGGCCAGCTGCTGCTGGTTTCATGCGTTGGACAAAGCGGTGTTGAGAGTCTTGATCTTTTTATTGACGAGGCTCATGGCGTGATCCTCGAACCGCTGGACATAGAAAAACTCGCCATGACGGTCTGGTTGGACGCGTCTACGTTTATCCTGACCACCGGCCGCCGCTCCGAAGAAACACCTCACCATGAACACCTCGACAACAAGATCAATGACGCTGGAACAAATGCGTGCCGCCCGGGTGCAAGGCCAGTCGGCATCCGACTTCGAACGCGTCCGACGGGAGGCCGCGGCCGAGGTGGAGCCCACGGCCGACCCGGACTCGCCGGATGCAAGCGATCTCATTCGCCTGGAGATCACGAAGCGGCGGACACCCTGAACAGGCAGCATCACACCGCCAGCCCACGGACCGCTTCAAGCAACTTCTCCCGAACCGCGTCGCGCAGACCGTCCGGCGCCAGCACAGTCACCTCCGGCACGTGCCGCAGGATGTCCATCAACAGTTCGCGCGGGTCGGCGTACGGCAGCTCCAGCACCCAGTACCCCTGCGCGTCGAAGCGGCCCCGCTGCTTCGGATGCCAGCTCTCGGCCGACACCCATTTGGCGCGTTCGGGCGTGAAGCGCAGTTTGGCCCATTGCACCTGTTTGCCGGCAAAGATGCCGTCCCTCATGCTGAGGATGCCGACTCCAGAGGATGCAGCAGTCGTGGGCCGCCCGACTGCGCGCACCCCAGCCCTCGCGCCCTACTCGATCCGGATATTCGCCTCCCGCGCCACCGGCGACCAGCGCGCCCGCTCGGTCACGATCTCGCGGCGAAACTCTTCCGTGCTGCCGCCCACCGGCTCCGCGCCGAGTTCGGCAAGCCGGCTGCGGATGTCGGGCATCTTCAGGATGGCGTTGATCTCGGTCGCGTAGTGGCTGATCAGCGCGGGGGGCGTGCCGCCGCGCACGAAGAAGCCGATCGACGAGGCGCCGTACAGGTCCGGAAAGCCCGACTCGGCGATGGTCGGCAGGTCGGGCGCCAGCGGAGAGCGCTTGGCGCCGGACGTCGCGAGGATGCGCACGCGCCCGGCGCGGTGCTGGGCCAGGTAGTCCGACATCACCGACACGCCCGCCGGGATCTGGTTGCCCAGCAGGTCGGTCAGCAGCGGCTGCCCGCCCTTGTAGGGCACCAGCTGCAGATCGATGCCGGCCATCTGCCGCAGCCGCAGCACGATGAACGCGCCCACGCTGCTCATGCTCGACGTGCCGATGCTCGCGCGCAGCGGGTCGGCCTTGGCTTGCGCCAGGAACTGCTGCAGCGTCTGCACGTTGCTGCCCACGCTGGCCGTCAGCGCCAGCGGGATCTGCACGCCGTTGCACACCGGCGCGAGGTCGTGGTCCGGCTCGAAGCTCAGCTTCGAATACAGGAACGGGAAGAAGCTGGCCACGGCCATCGGCGCGAACATCAGGTGGGCGCCGTCGGGTTCGGTCGACTTCAGGAACTGCGCCGCCACCAGGCCCGTGCCGCCGGGTTTGTAGTCGACCAGCACCGTGCGTTTGAGCGACTCGCGCAGCCGGTCCGCCACCAGGCGCGCGATGATGTCCATGGTCGCGCCGGGCGGCACGACGACGATGACCTTGACGGTGGCCGGTGCGGCCGCCTGCGCCCGGGCCGCAACGCATGCACCCAACGCCAGCGCGCCGGCGGCGACTTCGCAGAATGTTCTTCTGTCGAGCATGTGTCTGTCTCCTCTGTCGGGTGCAGCTATGCTGTTCAGAACAGCGGCGCCGTCCACTGCAGCTGCTTCGGCGTGATGCCCTGGCGCAGCGACTCGGCCGCCGCGAAGCCGGCGATCTCGCCGGTCTGCGTGCACCACGGAAAGTTGCGCATCACCATGAAGATGGTCTCGAACGTGAACGACAGCGACGCGCCGGTCAGCAGCAGGTTGTCGATCTTCTGCGGCAGGAAACAGCGGTAGGGAACGTCGAAGGTGTAGCGCGTGTTGGCGTCCCAAAAGAAGGTCTTGGTCATCGGCGCGGTCACGGCATCGTCGAAGCGGCGACCGGCGCGCGCGTCGTCGATCGAGAACACGTATTCGCCCACCGGGTGCCGCCCGTCGCGCACGCCCACATAACGCCCCACGTGCGAGATGAAGGCCTGCTGGAAGCCCGGCACGTACTTGATCAGGAACTTGGCTTCGGCATCGATCAGGCTGCGCAGCTTCAGCTTGGCACGGGTCGCGTGCTCGGCGTCGTCGTCCATGTGCAGCGCCCATTCGTAGGGCACGTTCTGCCACAGGATGAAGGTGCCGGGCCCCTGGATGGGGCTCATGTCCACCGTCGGGTGACCGATGTAGTGGTCGCCGTACACACCCGGCCCGGCCTTGCGCGGCCGGTATAGATCGTCCGGGATGTCGCCCGCCACGCGCGCCTTGGCGATCAGCTCCTGCAGCGCAGGATCGTCCTCGCGCTGCTGGTAGTCGACCACCTGCGCGAAGTCGATGCCGCTCATGATCCACAGCAGCCCGCCGGGGATCGGGCGGCGTTCGGCATCCTGCTGCACGGTCTCGGGCTGGCGCCCGCCTCCGCGCACGAACGGCGCCCCGGCACGGGCCACCACTTCGGCCGTGCCCGTGCCCTCGACGAATACCTTGCCGCGGATCGTCTGGCGCCCCTCAACCGTCTCGACGACCACGGCGGTGATCAGCGTGCCCGTCCCGTCGAGCACCACGTCGACGAACGAGGCGCCGTACAAGGTGCGCACGCCGGCCTCTTCGAGCATGCGGGCCATGATGCAACCGGCGCCGTCCGGGTTGAACGAGGCGCGCGCGAACGGGCTGCCGGGCTTGAGGTAGTAGTCGTAGTGCGACAGCGCATTGCCGGCCCAGCCCGGCAGGGTCTTCTCGGTCGCGGTGTAGATCGCGCCTTCGGCGGCGAAGCGCTCCATCAGCTCGGTGTGGATGCCGCCGACGCCGGTGTTGGCCGCGCCTTGCAGCCCGGAGGTGTGCACACCGCCCGGCATGTCGAACTTCTCGACCAGGATCACGCGTGCGCCCATGCGCGCAGCGCGCAGGGCTGCCGCAAAGCCGCCCGGCCCGCCGCCGATCACGACGACATCGGCCTCGGCCGTCGGTGCGGCCGGCGCCGCGTGGTTCGTTTCACTCATGGGGTTCTTTCCTTGCAGGTGAGGGTTGTGGGTTCAGTCGGTGGGCGTGAAGCCGGATGCCTTGACGATGCCGCCCCAGCGCTCGTGCAGCGCGCGGATGTAGGCCTTGAACTGTTCGGGCGTATTGCCGACTGGCTCCAGCCCCATCTGCGTGAGCTTCGCCAGCACCTCGGGCACGGCCAGCATCTGCTGCGCCATCTGCGCCAGCTGCTGGATCTGCGCGGCCGGCACCGCTGCCGGCGCGTACAGCGCATACATCTCTTCGATCGTGATGTCGGGATGGCCTGCCTCGCGGAAGGTCGGTGTCTCGGGCATGAAGCGCGAGCGCGCGGTCCCGGTGGTGGCCAGCAGGCGCAGCTTGCCCGAGGCCATCAGCGGCAAGGCGTCGGCCGGGGTCAGCACGCCAGATGCGATCTGGCCACCCAGCAGGTCCTGCACCAGCGGCGCCATGCCCTTGTAGGGCACATGCGTGTAGGCGAAGCCGGCGCTGCGGCCGAGCATGATGCCGGCGAAATGCGCGCTGGTGCCCGCGCCCGGCGAGCCAAACGACGACAGCTGCGGGTTGGCACGGGCCCATTTCAGGAAGTCGTCCAGCGTGCGCACCTCGGCCGGCACCAGCGTGCTCGCCGCCAGCACGAACGGAAACTTGGCCAGCGAGGTCACCGGCGTGAAGTCGCTCAGGGGCTCGTAGCGCAGACTCTTGTAGATGTGCGGGAACAGCACCATCATCCCGCTCGGGCTGACCAGCACGCTGCTGCCGTCGGCCGGGGCGTTCTTCACATGCTCGACGGCGATGCGGCCGCCAGCGCCCACGCGGTTGTCGACGATCACCGCATCGGCGTACTTGCCGCGCAGCTGGTCGGCGAGGATGCGCGCGGTGACATCGGCAGAGCCGCCGGCCGCAAAGCCGGTGGTGATGGTGGCGAGTTTGGGGCGGGACTGCGCAAGGGCGCGGACGGGTGCGATGCCGCAGGCGATCAGCGCAGCGGCCCCGGCTGCGCGGACGAAGCCGCGGCGTGGCGGCATGGATGGTTTCACGTTGTCTCCTTCAATGCCGTCACCTTAAGTCCGCAGGCGATGCATCGAAAGGCAAAAGCAGCGTCATTACACTAGGTGTAATTCACACCTCATCGCCATGGACAGCGTCAAGACCATCCGCGCCATCGAACGTGCGTTCGCCGTGATGCAGGCGCTCCAGCAGCACGCCGATGGCGCGACGCTGGCCGAACTGCAGGCCGCGACCGCGCTGTCGGGCCCGACCGTGATGCGCATCCTGAAGACCCTGGCCGGCGTCCACGCCGTGCGCCGCAGCATGGCCGACCAGCGCTGGCGCAACAGCCTTCAGCTCAACGTGCTGGCCGAAGCGGTGCACCCGGTCGACCGGCTGGCCGACGTCGCGGCGCCCTGGCTCGACCTGTTGTGCCGGCAGGTGGAATGGCCTTCGGATCTGGCGATCCACATGGACGGCGAAGACTGCATGCGCGTGCTCGAGTCGAACCTGCGCATGTCGCGCTTCTTCATCCGGCGTTCGGCGAACGGCTCGCGCGTGAACCTGCTGATGTCGGCGGCCGGTGGCGCGTTTCTCGCGGCGCTGCCAACCGACAGGCGCGGTGCGATGGTCGAGCGTGCCCGCGAGGGGCGCGACGCGCACAACCTGAAGGCCATTGCCCTGGGCGATACCGAACGCAGCGTGGCCCGCGCACGCTTGAGAGGTTATGCGGTGCGGCATCGCCTGTACCGCGGCGGCCCTTACAACGGCGAGCCGCTGGACGATGCGGTCAACGCCATCGCCGTGCCCATCGTCGGGCGCAGAAAACTCCTGGGCGCGCTGAACATCAACTGGAACCGCTCCGCGATGACGGAGGCGACCCTGGTCGCACGGCACTTGGCATCGCTGCAGGCGGCGGCGGCCGGCATCGCACGCGATGCGGAGCGGCAGGGCGTGGTGCGCCAGCTGACGCACCTGGAAATGGCGGACTGGCCGGCCTGAGACAGAGCACGCCGGTGCCACCCGTGGGGCCGGCGCGCGAGGCGCGCCCGTTCCGCGCCCGTTCGTTACTCGGCCTCGATCCCCGCCGCCTTGATCACCTTGCCCCACTTCTGCGTCTCGTTGGCCTGGAATTTCGCCAGCTCGTCGGGCGTGGTGGTCCAGGCCACCGAGCCGCTGCCTTCGTAGAAGGTCTTTGCGGCGGCGCTCTGCGTGCCGGCCACCAGCAGTTCGCGCAGCCGTGCGACGACGGCGGGCGGTGTGCCGGCCGGCACGTAGGCCGCGAACCAGTAGCCCATGTCGTAGCCCTTCACGCCGGCCTCGTCGATCGTGGGCACGTCGGGCAGCAGCGGGTTGCGCTGCGCGGTCGAGATGCCAAGTGCACGCAGCTTGCCACCCTTGATCTGCGGCACGCCGGTGGAGGTGTCGGTGATCATCAGGTCGATCTGCCCGCCCAGCAGATCGGTAATCGCGTTGGGGTTGCTCTTGTAGGGCACGTGCAGGATGTCGGTCTGGCTCAGCTGCTTGAACATCTCGCCGGCCACGCGGCTCGACGAACTGCCGCTACCGAAGCTCAGTTTGCCCGGGGTCTTCTTCGCGGCGGCAAGCAGGTCGGCCACGTTCTTGTACGGTGCATCGGCACGCACCACCAGCACCTGGCCACCCTTGCCCAGGCCGGTGACGGGTGCGAAGTCCTTCACCGGGTCGTACGAAAGCTTCTTGTACAGGTGCTCGTTGGCCGCATGCGTGGTGTTGGTGGTGATCAGCACCGCGTAACCATCGGGAGCCGACTTCGCCACCTGCTGCGCCGCGATCATGCCGCTGGCACCGCCCTTGTTGTCGATCACCACGGGCTGCTTGCCCTGGTCGGACACCGACTGGCCGAGTGCGCGCGCCAGCTGGTCGGTGGCGCTGCCGGCCGCGAACGGCACGACGAAGGTGATGGGCTTGGCCGGGTAGGCCTGTGCCGATGCGAACTGTGGCAAGGCAGCGGCGCCGGCCAGCAGCAGGCCGGCTGCGATCCAGCGGCGGCGTGTGTGGGATGGGGTGGTCATGGTGTTGTCTCCTGGGTGATTCGAGTTGAGAAAAATAACGGGATAGCGGAATGGCGGGGCCGTGCGGCGCCGAAGGATCAGTCCATGCCTGCGTCGTCCAGCGGCGGCCCGGCCAGCAGATGGGCCAGCGATCGGGGCACCTGGATCGGCAGCTCCAGCAGCCAGAACGACAGCGCCTTGCCGTGGCTGTCGAGGTTGAGCGCATCGTTGACGCCGCCGTCCAGCACATCGTCCAGCACGAAATTCATCGCCTGCATTTGCGGCAGCAGGTAGCGCGCCACCTTGCTGGGCCGGCGGTGCGCAAACTGCTGCGCCACGGCGTCTTCGGTGACCTGCGCCACCAGCAGATCCCACAGCTGCGGATGCCAGGCGATCACGCTGATGTTGGAGCGGTTGCCCTTGTCGCCGGTACGGCCGTGCGCGGCGCGGTACAACGGCACGGTGAGGGTCGCGGTCATCGGTGCATCACCATGTTGTGCGTGTTCTGGTTGGGCGCTCATCCAGCCTCCACGAAGCGAAAGTTTGCCGGCACGCGTTCGCGGGCGATGGTGCACGACACCGTGCCCAGCCGCGGACGCAACGCGGTGCGCACGCCGCCCCCGCCGGCGGGCCCGCAGGTGTAGAGCGCCGTCACTTCGCGCAGCAGGCGCTCGGCACTGTGCCGGTCGGCATGGTTCATCGCCACGCGCAGACGCACATCGCGCGCCTCGCCGGCCGGCGTATCGGCGAGCCAGGCGCCGCCGTCGTCGGCGAAGAGGCTGGCTACGCCGATCAGGTCGGCACGGATGCGGCCCAGGCCTTGCAGGCGCTCGCGCAGCACCTCGGCCGCGAGCCGCGCGCGTGCCTCGGCCCGCGCGCCCGCATACGAGATCTCGCCCTCCGCCAGCCAGCCGGTCGCATGGCAGACGTTGACCTTCAGGCTGGCTGGCCGGGCATGGCCGCGCACGCCAGAGAGCCGCACGCGGTCGGGTCCGAGCTCGGTGATCTCGGCCTCGCCGAGGTCGGCCACCACGTCAGGCGTGAGGTAGGCCGCAGGGTCGTGCACCTCGTACAGCACCTGCTCCTTCACGGTGTGCGCATCGATGCGGCCACCGGTGCCCGGCGGCTTGCCGATGGTGCAATGGCCATCGGCATCGATCTCGGCAATGGGGTAACCCAGGTTGGCCATGCCCGGCACGTCCTTGTAGCCCGGGTCGGCGTAGTAGCCGCCAGTGACCTGCGTGCCGCATTCGAGCAGGTGGCCTGCCATCGTTGCGCGGCCGATGCGGGTCCAGTCGTCGCGGGCCCAGCCGAAATGCGCGAGCGCCGGACCGACCGCCAGCGACGGGTCGGCCACCCGGCCGCAGACCACGATCTCGGCACCAGCGAGCAAGGCGTCGGCGATCGCGTCGGCGCCCAGATAGGCGTTGGCCGACACCACCTGCAGCCCCTGCCCGGCATCGCCAAGGGCATCTGCCAGCAAGCTGCGGTGGTCCGGCCCGCTCAGGTCGTCGCCCTCGACCACGGCGATGCGTGGCGCCCGCAGGCCCAGCTCGCGCGCCATTGCATGGATGCGCCGCGCGGCGCCCACCGGATTGGCGGCGCCGAAGTTGCTGACGATGCGCACGCCGTGCGATATGCAGCGCGCGAGCACCGGGCGCAACAGGTCGTCGAGAAGAGGTTCATAACCGCCGTCGGGATGGCCGCGGCGGGCCAGCTGGGCCAGTGCCAGCGTGCGCTCGGCCAGGGTTTCGAAGATCAGGAACGCCGGGCCGCCGGAGGCGATCAGCGCGTCGACCACGGGCACGGCCGCATCAGTGCGGTCACCCGAAAAGCCGGCCGCACAGCCGATGCGCAGGAGGTGGTTGCCCATGTCTCTCGTTCTTCTGGTGGTGTCGAGCGAGGACTGTAGGCCAGCTGCGTTAATCTGTGAATTCGAAAGTTCAGATCAATCCATTTGAAATGCAGATGAACACTCCAGTCCCCCGGCCCAACGTCTCGACGCGCCAGCTGCAGGCCTTCATCGCGCTGGCGGAGCAGCGCAGCTTCACGCGGGCTGCGGCGCTGTGCCACCTGTCGCAGCCGGCTTTCAGCGCGCTGATCGGGCAGCTCGAAACGACGGTGGGCATCCGGCTGTTCGACCGCAGCACGCGGCATGTCGACCTGACATCGGAGGGCCGCGAATTCGAGACCTCCGCCAGGCGTGTGCTGGTCGAGTTCGATGCGGCCCTGTCCGGCATCAGCGACCAGCTGGCGCGCCGCCGCGGCCGCGTGTCGATCGCGCTGCTGCCGTCGCTGGCGGCCGGCTGGCTGCCGCGCATCCTGCAGCGCTACCGGGCCGACCATCCCGGCGTCGAGATCGAGGTGGCCGATGTGCTGTCCGAGCCCTGCGTCGAGCGCGTGCGCAACGGCCAGGCCGACTTCGCGCTGGCCGCGGTGCGCGCCGACACGCCCGAATTGCGCGCCGAGCCGTTCTGCAGCGACAGCTTTCACCTGGTCTGCCCGGTGGGACATCCGCTCGCGGCGCAGGCCGAGGTCAAGCCGCGCGACGTGGCCGCCTGGCCGTTCGTGCACATGGCGCGTACCAGCAGCGTGCGCCAGTACCTCGACGCAGCCTTGCACCCGCTGCAGATGCAGACCTTGATGGAGGTGGACCAGCTTGCCACGGCAATGGGCATGGTGCGCGCCGGCCTGGGCGTGAGCGTGATGCCCGCGCTGGCCCTGTTCCATTTCGCGCAGCCCGACCTGGTGACGCGCCCGCTGCACTGGCCGAGCCTCACCCGCCGCATCTATCTGGTCCGCCGGCGCGACCGAAGCCTGTCATTGGCCGCGCAGAGCCTGTACGACCTCGTGGTGGCCGATCCGCCGGATACGGCAGAGGAGAAACGCACAGCACCCAAGGGACGCAAGCAGCGTGCGCCCCGACCAAGACGGCCCTGACAGCGCTTGCCATGCCACTGCACAATAACTGTGTATTTAACCAGTTATCATGCCATTGCCATGGAACTCGACCGCAAACTCGCCATCCTGGCCGACGCCGCCAAATACGACGCCTCGTGCGCGTCGAGCGGCACCTCGCAACGCGATTCCGTCGGCGGCCGCGGGATCGGTTCGACCGAGGGCGCGGGCATCTGCCACAGCTACGCGCCCGACGGCCGCTGCATCTCGCTGCTGAAGATCCTGCTGACCAACTACTGCGTGTACGACTGCCTGTATTGCGTCAACCGCGTCAGCAGCAATGTGCCGCGGGCCCGCTTCACCATCGATGAAGTGGTGCAGCTGACGCTCGACTTCTACCGGCGCAACTGCATCGAGGGCCTGTTCCTCAGCTCCGGCATCATCCGCAGCCCCGACTACACGATGGAACGGGTGGTCGAGGTCGCACGCATCCTGCGCGAGGAACATGACTTCCGCGGCTACATCCACCTGAAGACCATCCCCGAGGCCAGCCCCGAGCTGCTGGCCCGCGCCGGCCGGTATGCGGACCGGCTGAGCATCAACATCGAGCTGCCGACGGCCGAAGGCCTGCAGGCGCTTGCGCCGGAGAAGGATGGGCAGGCGATCCGCCGGTCGATGGCGCGCCTGCGCATCCACATCGACGACGCCAAGGCCGAAGGCAAACCGCGGCCGGCCACGGCACAGGCGGCGCTGCGGCCGCGCCGCGCGCCGGCGCCGGTCTTCGCGCCGGCGGGCCAGAGCACCCAGATGATCGTCGGCGCCGACGCGGCCGACGACCGCAGCATCCTCGGCACCAGCGCCACGCTGTACGGCGCCTACCGGCTGAAGCGCGTGTACTACTCGGCCTTCAGCCCCATCCCCGACGCCGCGCGCGCCCTGCCGCTGGTCGCACCGCCGCTGGTACGCGAGCACCGGCTGTACCAGGCCGACTGGCTGATGCGCTTCTACGGCTTCGCCCACGACGAGATCGTCGGCGCCGACAACGGCATGCTGGCACTCGACATCGACCCCAAGCTGGCCTGGGCGCTGGCGCACCGCGAGCGGTTTCCGGTCGACCTGAACCGTGCACCGCAGGAGATGCTGCTGCGCGTGCCCGGCCTGGGTGTGAAGTCGGTCGAGCGGCTGTTGCTGGCGCGGCGCACACGGGTGCTGCGGATGGACGACGTGCGGCGGCTGAACGTGCCGTTGAAGAAGCTGCTGCCCTTCGTCACCGTGCCGGGCGTCGGCACGCGCACCGGCCTCGACGACGCCGGCCTGGCGGCCCGGCTGCGGCCACCGCCACAGCAGCGCGGCCTGTTCGACGCCGCGGCCGTGCATGCCTGACACCCGGCACACCGCGTGGCTGCGCAGCGAGGACGACGTGGCCGGCTTCCGCGCAGCAGCACGGCGCCTGGTGGCGGCCGGGGTGCCGCCCGGCGATGTCAGCTGGCACGTGGCCGCCGCGGCAGAGAGCGACCTGTTCGCGCTGGCCGATGCGCCGGATGCGAGCGCCATGGTCCCTGTGCAGCCGACCGACGCCGCGGGCCACGGTGCGACCGCCACCTTGCGGCTGCCTGCGGCGTTCGTCGATTGCTGCGAACGCGCCGGGCTGCACGCCGACCCCGGCCGGTTCGGCCTGCTGTACCGACTGGTCTGGCGGCTCGCCTACGAGCCCGGGCTGCGCGACGACCCGCTCGATGCCGACCGCATGCTGGCCGACCGCATGGCACGCGCCGTGCGGCGCGACATGCACAAGATGACGGCCTTTGTGCGCTTTCGCCCGCTGCCGGCACCAGCCGGCGAAGCCTGGCCCGTCGTGCACGTGGCGTGGTTCGAGCCGGCGCACCACATCGCGCGGGCGACGGCGCCATTCTTTGCGCGACGTTTCGCCCAGATGGCCTGGGCGATCCTGACGCCGCAATGCAGCGTGCGCTGGGACGGACGCGCGTTGTCGTTCGGCCCCCGCGCGCAGCGCGCGGACGCCCCTAGCGCCGACGCCGGAGAGCAGCTCTGGCTCACCTACTACCAGAGCATCTTCAACCCCGCGCGGCTGAAGCTCGCGATGATGCAGAAAGAGATGCCACGGAAGTACTGGAAGAACCTGCCCGAGGCCACGTTGATCCACCCGCTCGCGGTGCAGGCCGCCCAACGCAGCGACCACATGGTCGCGCAAGGGCCGAGCGAGCCGGTGCACCGGCGGCCTGCGGCTTCGGCCGCCCTCCGCATCCAGTACGGCATCCAGCATGGCATCGACCACCGGCCCGGCATGGCGGCACAGGCCGATGCGATCGACACCCTGCCCGCCCTGGCACAGGCCATCGAACACTGCCGCAACTGCCCGATCGGCGCACTCGCGACGCAGGGCGTGGCCGGCGTCGGTGCGGTTGGGGCGCGGCTGATGCTGGTGGGCGAACAGCCGGGCGACCAGGAAGACCTGCACGGCCGGCCGTTCGTCGGCCCCGCCGGCCAGCTGCTGGAACGCGCGCTGGCCGAACTGCACTGGCCGCGCGACGCGCTCTACCTGACCAATGCCGTCAAGCACTTCAAGTACACACTGAGCGGCAAACGCCGCATCCACAAGACACCGGCGCAACGCGAGGCGGCGGCCTGCCTGCAGTGGCTGGAACACGAGATCGAACTGGTGCGGCCGCAAGCGGCCATCGCGCTCGGCGCCACCGCCGCACGCGCCCTGCTCGGTCGCCCCGTGGCGGTGACCGGCGAACGCGGCAGCTGGCAGCTGCGGCCGGATGGCTTGCCGGTGCTGGTCACGCTGCATCCGGCGGCGCTGCTGCGCATGGATCCGCAGGGCTTCGATGCTGCGCTGGCCGCCTGGCTGGCCGACCTGCGCCAGGCATCGCGTTATGCCATGGCGCCCTTGTCTGTGCCCGAGTTCACGGCAGCAGCGGGCTGAACGTCGCTACCGGTCGCGGCGCTCGGCCGCGAGCAGGGTGCGTGTTACTCGACAGTGATCTTGCCGGTCTCGATCACCTTCTTCCAGCGCGCATATTCCTTCTGCTGGAATGCCGCGAACTCGGCCGGCGTGTTGCCGACCATCTCGAAGCCGATCGACGTGAACTGCTCGCGCACCTTGGGCTCGTTCAGCGCGGCGACGAACGCGGCGTGGGCCTTCTCGCGCACTGCGGGCGGCAAGCCCTTGGGCGCGACGATCGCCTGCCACGAGAACACTTCGACGTTCTTGATGCCGGCTTCGTCCAGCGTGGGCACGTCGGGCAGCAGCGGCGAACGTTTGGCGCTGGTGATGGCCAGCGCCTTCAGCTTGCCGCTCTTGATGTGCTGGATCACCGCGTTGATGTTGGGGAACGACGCATCGACCTGGCCGCCGATCAAATCGGTGATCGCCGGTGCCCCGCCCTTGTACGGTACGTGCACGCCGGTGGTACCGGTGCTCTGCCAGAACAGCTCGGCCGTCAGGTGGTCGCTTGAGCCGGCGCCGGCCGAGGCGAAGCTCATCTTGCCCGGGCTCGCCTTGTGGTACGCGATCACGTCGGCCACGTTCTTGTACGGCGAGTTGGCCGGCACCACCAGCACGTTGGGCGACTGCACCGCGACCGTGATCAGGTCGAAGTCCTTCAGCGCGTCGTAGGGCATGGCCTTCATCAGGTGCGGCACGATCACCAGCGGCCCGAGCGATGTGACGAGGAAGGTGTAGCCGTCAGGCGGCGCGCGCTTCACGAAGGTGGCGCCGATGGTGCCGGTGGCACCGGCCTTGTTGTCGACCGTGAACGCCTGGCCGAACTTCTTGGCCAGCTCGGGCCCGACCGCGCGGCCGACCTGGTCGGTCGAGCCGCCCGCCGGGAACGGCACGACCAGCGTCACGGGCCGCTCGGGCCAGGCCGTCTGGGCCATCGCGGCGCCCGCCAGCGCCGCGCTCAGCGTCACGCCCACGCGCAGGGCGGCAAACAGTTTCTTCATTCGGTGTCTCCAAAAATTGCGGCGCTCGATCGCCACGGGTTCAAGGTCGAGTCTTCACTGCACGGTGATGCCGGCGTCCTGGATCACCTTGGTCCAGACCGTGGCTTCGCGGCGCAACAGGCTGCGCAATTCGCCGCTGCCGCCATTCTGCGGCTCGGAGCCCATGCCAGCCAGCTTGTCGCGTGTGTCGGGGGAGGCCATGGCCGCGCCGACAGCCGACCGCAGCGCGGCCAGCACCGGGGGCGGCAGCTTGCCTGTTGCGAACACGCCGAACCAGCCGATGGCCTGGAAATCGGCGATGCCGCCGGAGGCAACTGTCGGCAACTCGGGCAGCAGTGCGCTGGGGCCGGGCCCGGTGACCGCGATGCCGCGCAGCTGGCCGTTCTTCACGTAAGGGGTCAGCACGGCCACGTTGTCGATGCCGGCCTGCAGCCGACCGGCCAGCAGGTCGGGCATCAGCGCGCTGGTGCCCTTGTAGGGCACGTACTGGAGGTCGACCGCCATCCGACGCTTGATCAGCTCCCAGCCCAGATGCTGCGCGGTGCCCGGCGTGGAGCCGGCAACGGACAGCTTGCCGGGGTTCGCCTTCGCATAGGCCAGCAGCTCGGGGAAGGTCTTCACCGGCAGCGACGGATGCACCACCATCACGTAGGGCGACGTGGCGATCATGCCCACCGGCTCCAGGTCGCGCTCGGGATCGAAGGTGGTGGCCGGGTACAGCGCCCGGTAGGTTGCCAGCTGCGACGACGCCATCAGCAGCGTGTAGCCGTCGGCCTGCGCCTTGGCCACGCTCTCGGCGGCGATCAGGCCGCTGGCGCCGGGCTTGTTCTCGACCACCACCTGCTGTCCGAGTGTGTCGGCCATCTTGATGGCGATCAGCCGCGCAATGATGTCGGTCGTGCCACCGGCCGGCGTGCCCACCAGCATGCGGATCGGGCTGGCGGGGTACTTGTCGGCCGCGCCTGCGCCGGCAGCGGCCACTGCCAGCCACGCGGCGGCGGCGCAGCGCAGCAGGAAGGTCTTGATCGGCATGCTGTCTCCTGTGGATCGGTGTTGTTGGGGTGCCGGGCTCGGTGGCTCAGGGCCGCGTGCCGCAGTCGGCCGTCTCGCGCACCCAGGCCCGCGCCTGATCGCTCAAGGTGAGGCCGAGGCCCGGCAGGGTCGGCACCAGCATGCGGCCGTCGCGGATCGCGATGCGCTCGTTGAACAGCGGCTCCAGCCACTCGAAATGCTCGACCCAGGGCTCGCGCGGGTAGGCCGCGGCAAGGTGCACGTGCAGCTCCATCGCGAAGTGCGGGGCCAGCATCAGCCCGGCGTGTTCGGCCAGGCCCGCTACCTTGAGGAAGGGCGTGATGCCGCCGACGCGCGGCGCATCGGGCATCAGGTAGTCGGCCGCGCGGTGGCGGATCAGATCCCAGTGTTCGGCCGCGCTGGTGAGCATCTCGCCGGTGGCGATCGGCGTGTCGAACTGGGCGGCCAGCGCGGCGTGGCCTTCGTGGTCGTACGCATCGAGCGGCTCCTCGATCCACACCAGGTTGAACGGCTCGAAGATGCGGCACATGCGCTGGGCCGCGGGCCGGTCCCACTGCTGGTTGGCGTCGACCATCAGCGGCGCGGCATCGCCGAGGTGCTTGCGCACGGCTTCGACGCGCCGCACATCGAGCGCCGCGTCGGGCTGGCCGACCTTCAGCTTGATGCCGCCGATGCCACGCTCGCGCGAGGCGGAGGCGTTGACCAGCAGTTGCTCGATCGGCGTGTGCAAGAAACCACCCGAGGTGTTGTAGCAGCGCACCGAATCGCGGTGCGCGCCCAGCAGCTTGGCCAGCGGCAGGCTGGCACGCCGGGCTTTCAGGTCCCACAACGCCACATCGAACGCGCCGATGGCCTGCGTCGACAGGCCGCTGCGGCCGACCGAGGCACCGGCCCAGCAGAGCTTGTCCCACAGCCGGGCAATGTCGTTGGGGTCCTCGCCGATCAGGGCCGGTGCCACCTCTTTCGCATGCGCGAACTGGCCGGGGCCGCCGGCGCGTTTCGAGTAGCTGAAGCCGAGGCCCTGGTGGCCGTCGCGCGTCTCGATTTCGGCGAACAGCATGGCGATCTCGGTCATCGGCTTCTGCCGGCCGGTCAGCACCTTGGCATCGCTGATCGGCGTGGCCAACGGCAGGTAGCAGGACGACACGCGGATCCAGGCGATGCGGTCGCCGCCGCTGCTCGCGGGTGCGGTGGCAGAAGAGTGTTCTGTGATTGACAACGTTGTCATCCTGAAAAAATAGTTCAGACCGCCCTCGACCCAGGCGGCGTGGCTTCGGGGGGAAACCCAGCCATGCGGTGATGCCGACATCGCCATCTCAGGGTTCTCCCGAAGATTGGCAGAAAGGCGAGGCAGGTTTATGATAACGTTGTCATTTCGACGCGTCCCTAGAGTTTTCCCCAATGCCCTCCGCGCCTGCCCTGAAGCCTGCCACGCTGCACGACGTGGCCCGCGAGGCCGGCGTGTCGCTGATCACCGCGTCGCGCGCCATCGGCAACCCGACGCTGGTGTCGGACAAGACCATCGAGCGCGTGCAGCAGGCGGTGGCCGCCACCGGCTACATCCCCAACCTGCTGGCCGGCGGCCTGAAGTCCAAGCGCAGCCTGATGGTGGCCGGCCTGGTGCCGACGATCCAGGTCGCGCAGTTCCTGCCGACGGTCAAGGCGCTGACCGAGACGCTGGATGCGGCGGGTTACCAGCTGATCCTGGGCCAGAGCGGCTACGACCATGCGCGCGAGGAGAAGCTGCTCAACACGATGCTCAGCCGCCGGCCCGACGGCATCGTCGTCACGGGCCTGGTGCATGCACGCGCGGCACGCGAGCAGTTGCGCCGCGTCGGCATCCCCGTCGTCGAGACCTGGGACCTGAGCGACCGCCCCGTCGACATGCTGGTCGGCTTCTCGCACCTGTTGGTCGGCAGCACGGTCGCGGGGTTCTTCCTGTCGAAGGGCTGGCAGCGGCTGGGCATCGCCACCGCCGACGACCAGCGTGCAGCGCTGCGGCGCGAAGGCTTCATGGCCGCAGCCGGCCGGCATGTACCCACCGCCTTCGTGCCCGCGCCCAGCAACCTGGCACTGGGCCGGCGCGCGATGGGCGACCTGCTGGCGCAGGATCCGCATGTCGAAGCCATTTACTGCAGCTCGGACCAGCTGGCGCAAGGCGTCATCGTCGAAGCCCTGAGCCGCGGCCTGCGCGTGCCCGAGGACATCGCCGTCTGCGGCTTCGGCGACGCCGACTTCTCGGCCCACATGCAGCCGGCGCTGACCACGGTGCATGTCGACGGTGCGGCCATCGGCACGCGCGCCGCGCAGCTGATCATCGACCGCTGCGCCGGCACGCCGATCCCCAACCCGGTGATCGACGTGGGGTTTCGCATCGTCGAGCGGCAATCCACCGACCGCCCCGCCTGAACACCGCGGCGCACCACCGTCATCATTTCCTCCCCGCCAACGCCCCACACGCAGAGCCAGGCCATGTCCCACACCACGATGCCCACCACGACCGCCCCCCTCTACATCACGATGGACGCACGCGACAACGTCGCGATCGTCGCCAACGACGGCGGCCTGCCCGCCGGTACCGTGTTCCCTTCGGGCCTGACGCTGCGCGACCACGTGCCGCAGGGCCACAAGGTCGCACTGGTCGACCTGCCGGCCGACGGCGTGGTGCGGCGCTACAACGTCCCGATCGGCTACGCCATGAAGGACATCCCGGCCGGCAGCTGGGTGCACGAACGCCTGCTGAAGATGCCCGACGCGCGCGAGCTCGACAACCTGCCGATCGCAACCGTCAAGCCCGAGCCGCAGCCGCCGCTCGAGGGCTATACCTTCGAGGGTTTCCGCAACCCCGACGGCTCGGTGGGCACGCGCAACATCCTCGCGATCACGCAGACCGTTCAGTGCGTGGCCGGCGTCACCGACTTCGCCGTGCAGCGCATCAAGGCCGAGCTGCTGCCGCGGTTTCCGAACGTCGACGACGTGGTGGCGCTGGAGCACGGCTACGGCTGCGGTGTGGCCATCGATGCGCCGGACGCCATCATCCCGATCCGCACGCTGCGCAACATCAGCCTCAACCCCAACTTCGGCGGCGAGGTGATGGTGGTGAGCCTGGGCTGCGAGAAGCTGCAGCCCGAGCGCCTGCTGCCGCCCGGCAGCATCCCCTTGATCGACGAGCGCAATGTGGCCGACGTGGGCCTGTCGGCCGACGCCAAGCTCGACGTGGTGTGCCTGCAGGACGACGCGCACGTGGGCTTCATGTCGATGGTCGAATCGATCATGCGCCAGGCCGAGAAACACCTCGAACGCCTGAACGACCGCACCCGCGAGACCGTGCCCGCCAGCGAACTCGTGGTGGGCGTGCAGTGCGGCGGCAGCGACGCGTTCTCCGGCGTCACCGCCAACCCGGCCGTG
The DNA here is from genome assembly GCA_965279475.1 of Pseudorhodoferax sp. Classification (GTDB taxonomy): domain Bacteria; phylum Pseudomonadota; class Gammaproteobacteria; order Burkholderiales; family Burkholderiaceae_C; genus Pseudorhodoferax. Next base: position 1,442,744 of record CBDIIA010000003.1, on the reverse strand, counting down.
GGGTTCTGCACCGACCTGCTGGTGCGCGCCGGCGCCAGCGTGATGTTTTCCGAGACCACCGAGGTGCGCGACGGCATCGACCAGCTGACCTCGCGCGCGACCACGCCCGAGGTCGCCCAGGCGATGATCCGCGAGATGGCCTGGTACGACGAATACCTCAAGCGCGGCAGCGTCGACCGCAGCGCCAACACCACGCCGGGCAACAAGAAGGGCGGGCTGTCGAACATCGTCGAGAAGGCGATGGGCTCGATCGTCAAGAGCGGCTCGTCGCCGATCTCGGGCGTCATCGCACCCGGCGAGAAGCTGAAGACCCGCGGCCTGACCTACGCCGCCACGCCGGCCAGCGACTTCATCTGCGGCACGCTGCAGCTGGCCGCCGGCATGAACCTGCACGTGTTCACCACCGGCCGCGGCACGCCCTACGGCCTGGCCCAGGTGCCGGTGATCAAGGTCGCCACGCGCAGCGACCTGGCGCGCCGCTGGCACGACCTGATGGACGTGAACGCCGGCACCATCGCCACCGGCGAGAAGACCATCGAGCAGGTCGGCTGGGAGATGTTCCAGCTGATGCTGGATGTCGCCAGCGGCCGCAAGAAGACCTGGGCCGAGCACTGGAAGCTGCACAACCAGCTGGTGCTGTTCAACCCGGCGCCGGTGACCTGACGTAGCCGGATGCGTGTGGAGCGGGTTGGATATCATCGACCGATTACCCACACCCCTGACCCTGGCATCGGAGACTCGCCTTGAAACTCGCCGTCGGCTTCCTGGTTCTTCTGTTCGCATCGGTCCCCGCGTCGGCCCTGACCACTCTCAACGTGACCGTCAGCACGGACAACAATCCTGGCGGTATCGGGGAGGTGGGCGATCTGCGGTACGTGTTGAATACGATGAACCAGGGGTTGAACACGGTGCCGGACGACTATGCGATCGTCTTCGCCTTCCCGATGACGATCCAGCTGAACGGCATCCTGCCGGTCGTCAACAACTCCGCGAACCCGGTCAACATCACCATCGGCAACCCAGGCCCGGTTGCCGCCGTCACGATCGACGGCAACAGCGGTGCGTACCGCGGGCTGTTGATTCCGACCGGCAACGTGACGGTCCAGAACATCAACTTCCAGAACATGTCCGCCAAGGGGGGCAATGGCGGGAACGGCATTTCGGGAGGGGGCGGGGGCCTGGGGGCCGGCGGTGCCATCTACGCGCCTCAGTTCTTCCTGAACGGCTCCAATCCGTCCATCACCGTGTCGAACGTGTCGATCAGCAACAGCTCCGCAGTGGGTGGGAATGGAGGCAACTACGGGGGCTTCGCGCTCACCGGCAACGAAGGCGGCGGCGGCGGCGGCGGCTTCAGTGGAAACGGGGGCTCCATCACGACCACGGGACAAACAGGGGGCGGCGGTGGAGGCGGTTTTGGTGGCCATGGCGGCGACGTCACGCTGTCGACGAACGACGTGCTGGGCGGCGGCGGCGGCGGTGGGGGTGGGCTGGGATCCCGCGCCGTGATCGGCACCCTCACGAACCTGGGGAACGGCGGTGCCGATCAGAGCACCGGACTGGACGGGAACGGCTACGGGCTCGGCATCTTTGCCGGGTCGGGTGGCGGCGGGATGTCTGGAGGAAACAATGCGGGCGGCGGCGGAGGCGGTGCACCCACCGGGGGGGCCACGCAGCCTGGCGGCGGCGGCGGCGGAAGCGCCGGATCGAACGGTTCGCAACCCCAAGGCAATATACCGGCGCGCCTGCGCCCGCGCGCCGCAATTCCTTCCGGGGGCAATGGAGGAGATGGTGCGGGCGGCGGCGGTGGCGGGGTCGTCACCACGGCTCCGACCAACGAAGTCGATGGAAAAGCCGGCAGCGGAGGCTACGGCGGCGGCGGCGGTGGCGGTGCGGGCACCGGTGCCTACGATAGTGACTACGCCATCCAGGGCGGGTTGGGCGGGACGGGGGGCGGAGGCGGCGGCGGCGGCGTCAACCAGTCCGGCGTGACACCGGCGCACGGCGGCAATTCGCTTGGCGGCGGCGGCGGCGCGGGTGGCGGCCCATCGAACGGTTCGATCGCCCAGGGGGGTGTGGATCTGGGTAATCTCGGGGCGGGCACCGGCGGCATGGGGGCCAGTTCATACGGCTCGGGCGGCGGCGGCGGTGGGGGCGGCAGCGGGCTCGGAGGCGCGATCTTCGTGGACAGCAACGTGAACTTCACGGTCCGTGCCCTCACGGGTGTGCCGACCACCTTCGAGACGCCGAACAACACGACGCAAGCAGGAACCCGTGGCACCGGCGGCCCCGGCGCCACCGATGGCCTGGACGGATCGGCCCTGGGCAACAGCATCTTCCTGCGGACGGGTTCATCGCTCACCTTGATGGCGTTCGACGCAGCCGATCTGCTGACCCTGGGCTCGCAGGTCGCCTTCGCCGACGACACCATCTTCGGTGCGGGAGGAACCAGCGTCTTCGTCAGGGGGAACGGCACCGTGGTCTACAACGGGACCACCGACTACCAGGGGACTGTCTCGGTCAAGAATGCGGCCTTCACCGTGAATGGCCTGATCGACCAGGCGCCCGTGATCGTGGACCAGGACACGGGTTTCAGCACGCAACGGGGAACACTGGGCGGCGCCGGAACGCTGACCGGCAGCGTGTTTGTCAATGCGGGGACGATCGCTCCCCCAGCCGCGGGGACCCTGACCCTGGGAAGCCTGACGCTGGGTTCATCGACCCTGAGCAAGCTCCGCATTCCGATCACGGCCGGCGGGGCAGCCCGGGTCGCCGTCACCGGGAACGCGGCGCTGGCGGGCAACCTGGAGATCCAGCTCGATCCTGCGGCCAACCATTCGGCGTCCCACACGGTACTTTCCGCCGCAGGTATCACCGGCACCTTCAATTCCGTGACGTTCACCGGCGCCACACCGGCTGGGTATTCACTCTCCTACCTTCCGGCAGGGGCGCCCACGTCCGTGCAGTTGAACATCGTCGGCGCCGGCGCCACGGTCCAGCCCATCCCGACGCTCGACCGCTGGGCGCTGCTGTTGCTGAGCGGACTCATCGGCATCGCGTGGATGCGCATGCGGCGTGTGCGCTAGGGTTCGACTGACCGCCGTCTTCTACTCTCCCGCGATGGCGTATCGGGTGGCGGGTTTGCCGGTCTGGCTGGCGCCGAACATCCTGGTGCGGGCTTCGTCGTAGGCGGCGAACAGGGCCTTGTCGTCCAGCGAGGGCTGGGTGATCGTCTCGCCCATGTCGAGACCAGTCAGCGCCGCGTCGACGCAATGCTCGGCGCGCATCACGGTCGCCTGGTCGAGGTTCGACAACGCAAAACCCGACAGCTCCCAGATGTCGGTGGCGGTGGCCGCCGGCAACACCAGTTGCACACGCACCTGGGTGCCGGCCACTTCGTCCTGCAGGCCGCGCGTGAACTGCAGCACGAAGGCCTTGGTGCCGCTGTAGATGCTGCTGATTGGCAGCGTGTGGAAGCCCAGCACCGAACCGATGTTGACGATGGTGCCGCGGTCGCGCTGCTTGAACAGCGGCAGCACGGCGTGGCTCAGCCGGGTCAGCGCCGTGATGTTGACGTTGAGCATCGTCGCCAGGTCGGCTGCGGACGTCTGCGCGACGGGCGCGAAGGTCGAGACGCCGGCGTTGTTGACCAGCATCGTGACGGCGGGGTCTGCGCTGATGGCCGACGCCACCGATTCCAGATCGGCGGCGTTGCCGAGGTCGGCGACCAGGGTCTTCACAGTCACCCCGTGCCGGGCACGGATCGCCGACGCAGCGGTGTCCAGCAGGTCGCCGCGGCGCGCGACGAGGATCAGATCGTAGCCGCGCCCCGCCAGCCGGTCGGCGTAGATGCGCCCGAGCCCCGCAGAGGCGCCGGTGACGACGGCGGTGCCGGGTTTGCCTTGGGGAGTGGTGTCGTTGGTCTGGCTCATGGCGTTTCCTTTTGGTGCTTGCGCGGTGACGGGGTCGGTTGCATTTCCTTATGACTTCATTTTTTGAAGTCATATGTGGATTATGCGTGCCCACGGCAAGGTTCGCCCGATGACTTCCATTGAGGAAGTCAATCGAGACCATCGCTTTCGCCCGCTTGCGCAGCGACCTAGAATGACTTCTCTTTTTGAAGAAACACTATGCGCTGGGACACCGTCTGCGACAGTCTCTGCCCCGTGGCCCGTTCACTGGCCGTGGTCGGCGACCGCTGGACGCTGCTGATCCTGCGCGAGCTGGCGCTGGGCACGCACCGCTTCGACGAGATCCAGGCACAGACCGGCATGTCGTCGCACCTGCTGGCCACGCGGCTCAAGCGCCTGGAGCAGGATGGCGTGATCGAGAAGCGCCACTACAGCGAGCGGCCACTGCGCTACGAGTACCACGCCACCGCCAAGGGCAAGGAACTGGCGCCCGTCCTTCTCGCCCTGCAGGCCTGGGGGCTGAAATGGGGAGGTTACGGGCCCGAGCACGGGTTTGCGGCGCCCCCCGCCCGCAAACGCGCCGCGAAGTCCGTCACCACGCAGGAGGTAGCGGCAACAGGATCCACCGCGATGCCCGAAGACAGCGTCCGCAACATCCCGAAGCCGCTCGCCCAGGCGATGCGCACCGAGCGCGAAGCCAAGCGCCGCAGCTTCCAGGCCGACAAGAGCGCCGCGCGCAGCGTGCAGGCCGCCTGAACCGCCCCCCTCCCCCGGCCGATCCCGTCCTCTCAGCCGCGCCTGCGGCCGTCATCGACCACCGCGTCCCCGTTCTCCTTGGTGAACGGCGCGATGGCCGGCACCGGCAGCAGTTCCAGCACCTCTTCGACCGGCCGGCACAGCTTGGTGCCCAGCGGCGTCACGACGATGGGCCGGTTCATCAGGATCGGATGCGCGACCATGAAGTCGAGCAAGGCATCGTCCGACCACTTCGGGTCCTCCAGATGCAGCTCGGCGTAGGGCGTGCCTTGTTCGCGCAGCAGCGCGCGCACGGATCCGCCCGTGGCGCCCACCAGCTCACGCAGCTTGTCCTTGCCGGGCGGGGTCTTCAGGTATTCGATGACCTCGGGCGCCAGGCCGGCGTGGCGCAACAGCGCCAGCGTGTTGCGCGACGTGGTGCAGGCGGGGTTGTGGTAAATGGTAGTGGAGGACATGGTGTTGCAGATCGGAGTCGAACAGATGCGATAGGTCGGCGACAGGTCGATAGTTTGCCTTGCTACCGAAGCATCTCTTCCAGCAATCTCGCCCCCTCGGTGCCGCGCCGGCAGCCACCCCAGAGCCGGTCGAACAGCTGCACATGCAGGTCGACCGCTTCGGGCGACGACGTGATCATCGCCACGCCCACGTGCAGGTTGGGCAGTTCGCCGATGCGGAACGGGCTGGTGCCCAGCACCACGTCGTTGCCCTGGTAAAACAGCTGGAACGCGACGTTCGGCGCCACGTCCTCGATCAGCCCGATCTGGATGCCCACCGGTTCGGTCTGCATCAGCCGGGCCAGATGCCGCACCTGGCGCTGGGCCGCCTGCCGGCGTTTGGCCACCGTGGCGGCCGGCAGCCCCAGCCGGCCCACCAGCCCGACCGTGACCAACCGGCGCAACTCCTCCAACGACACCAGGCAGGTGATCGAAGGTTTGCGTTCGCCTGCCTGGCGGCGGCGCTGGCGCATCGTCTCCATCAAGGCCTGCTGGTCGGCCTTGCCGCTCTTGCCGCCATGTCCGACCGATTGCGCCTCGTCGATCATCAGCGCCAGGTACTGGTCGTACTCCTCGGTCGTCAGCAGGTAGGAGAGCGGGCTGAACAATGCGACGATGTGGCTCGCGTTCTGCTCCAGCTGCTGCATGCGGGCCTGGTAACTCGCGGCGTTGGAATGGTATTCGGCGCCCGCGCCCAACAACGAGGCCAGACTGGTGCCGAGGATCGTCGCGATGTTCTGCACCACGTCGATCTTGACGATGTCCCCCTGCTCGATGCGGTACAGCGCCGCCCGGGAGACACCCAGCTTGGCCGCCAGTTCGTCTGCGTTGAAGCCGGCGCCCAGGCGGTAGGCGCGTACGCGTGCACCGATGTCGGCCAGGTCGAATGCCATGCGGTTGCCGTGTTTCAAAAAATAGACAGAGACGATTATGGGCCGACAAATGCCATTTGCACATCGCCCCAGCGACCTTCGTATCGCACCGCACAACACCGGTTCTCACTCTTAAGGGAAAGCCCCTAGCCCTCGTTTCATCATCAACCTCAATAATTGGATGCTGTCTCAAAATTTAGTCAATTCGACAATCCCGCGCATGATCGACCCCTCCACGCCCGCCGCATCCGGACGCTGGCGTCAACGACCTCCCGGTTCGAACTGGGGTGATTTCGGCGCCGACGACCAGGCCGGGCGCATGAATCTGCTGACCCCCGAGAAGGTGCGCCAGGGCATTGCCGAAGTGCACGAAGGCCGCAATTTCTGCCTCAGCCTGCCGCTCGACTTCCCTGGCGGCAACCTGCTCAACGAGAAACGCCATCCGCCGATGCTGCGGCCCACGCTGCGCAACGGCCGGCCGAACATGAACTACAGGATGTTCACCGAACTCGTCACGCAGACCGACGTGCTGTGCGACGACCTGGCCATCCTGTACCTGCAGTACTCGACGCAGTGGGACGCGCTGGCGCATGTGGGCCAGATGTTCGACGTGGCCGGCAACGGCGTGGCCGAGCCGGTGTTCTACAACGGCTACCGCGCCCACATCGACATGTTGGGCCCCGACGACCCGGCCGACGCGGGGCCGCCGGTTGCCGGCGTCACGCGCTCCACCTCGCACGCCAAGGCGCTGGGCATCGAGAACATGGCCGAACGCTGCGTGCAGGGCCGCGCCGTGATGGTCGACCTGCGTGCCCACCTGGGCGACGCGCGCACCCACGTCGGCTACGACACGCTGATGCGTGTGATCGATGCCGACCGCGTGGTGGTCGAGCCCGGCGACATGGTGTGCCTGCACACCGGCTTCGCACAGCGCCTGCTCGAGATGAACCGCCAGCCCGACGTGGCGGTGCTCGAGGGCAGCTGCGCCGTGCTCGACGGGCGCGACCAGCGCCTGCTGCAGTGGATCACCGATTCCGGCCTGGCCGCGCTGATCGCCGACAACTACGCGGTCGAGGCCCAGCCGGCGCGCCCCTCCGATCTCTGCTGCGCGGCCCTGCCGCTGCACGAGCATTGCCTGTTCAAGCTCGGTGTGCACCTGGGCGAGCTGTGGCACCTGACACCGCTGGCCGACTGGCTGCGCGCCCACGGCCGCAGCCGCTTCCTGCTGACGGCGCCGCCATTGCGCCTGCCGGGCGCGGTCGGTTCGCCCACCACGCCGATCGCGACCGTCTGAAGCGCGGGCCATGAGCTACAAGTTCGAGTTCGCGAGCGTGCTGGCCTTCTGGCCGCAGTTCCTGCACGGCGCGTGGCTCACCATCCAGCTCTCGTTCGCGGCCACCGTGCTCGGCTTCGTGCTGGGCAGCTGCTGCGCCATCGGCCGGCGCAGCCGCATCGGCTGGCTGCGCAGCGTCTGCGGCTTCTATGTCGAGGTGATCCGCAACACGCCGCTGCTGGTGCAGGTGTTCCTGTTCTACTTCGGCTTCGCCAGCGTCGGCCTGCCGATGCCGGCGCCGGTGGCGGCGCTGGTGGTGCTGGTCATCAACGTCGGTGCCTACACCACCGAGATCATGCGGGCCGGATTCGAGTCGGTGCCCCCAGGCCAGATCGAGGCGGCCGAGTGCCTGGGCCTGACACGAGCGCAGATCTACTGGAACGTGGTGCTGCAGCCGGCGATGGAGCGCGTCTACCCCGCCCTCACCAGCCAGTTCGTGCTGCTGATGCTGGCCACCTCGATCACCTCGCAGATCTCGGCCGAGGAGCTGACGGCCGTGGCCAACCTGGTGCAGTCGATGACCTTCCGCGCGTTCGAGACCTATCTGGTGGCCGCCGGCTTCTATCTGGTGCTGTCGTTCGTGATGCGGCTGGGCTTCTGGGGCCTGGGCCTCGTGATCTTTCCGCGCCGGCGCCGCCTGGGCACCGCGATCTGACGACCATGAACGCCGAGTTCACCACCAACCATCTGGTCTACCTGCTGCACGGCGCGGCGTGGACGCTGGGCCTGTCGGCCACCGGCTTCATCGGCGGCAGCCTGCTGGGCTTCGTGATCGCGCTGGGCCGCATCGCGCCCAGCCGCGTGCTGCGCGGCGCCGTGCTGGTCTACGTGCAGCTGGTCCAGGGCACGCCGCTGCTGATCCTGATGTTCCTCGCCTACTTCGGCCTGGGCATCATGGGCTTCAACGTGCCGGCGCTGGTGGCTGCCGGTCTGGCGATGACCGTCTACGCCAGCGCCTACCTCGGCGAGATCTGGCGCGGTGCGCTGCAGTCGGTGCCGCGCACGCAATGGGAGGCGGCCGAATGCCTGTCGTTCAGCCCGTCCCAGCGCCTGTTCATGATCATCATCCCGCAGGCGCTGCGCATCGCGACGCCGCCCACGGTGGGCTTTCTGGTGCAGATCGTCAAGAACACCTCGCTCGCATCGGTGGTCGGCTTCGTCGAGCTGGCACGTGCCGGCCAGGTCGTCAACAACACGCTGTTCGAGCCCTTTCTGGTGTTCTCGATCATGGCGGCGCTCTATTTCGCGCTGTGTTATCCGCTGTCGTTGTGGGCGCACGCGCTCGAAGCCCGGCTGCGTGTGGGCCGCCGCATCTCCCTCGGAACCTGAAACCCATGACCGTCACCGTTCCCATCGTCCAGCTCGACCGCGTCGTGAAGAGTTTCGGCACCGCCAAGGTGCTCGACGGCGTGTCGTTCGACGTGATGCCCGGCCAGGTCGTCGCCATCATCGGCAAGAGCGGCTCGGGCAAGAGCACGGCGCTGCGTTGCATCAACCGGCTCGAGACCATCGACGGCGGCCGCATCACGGTATGCGGCCAGTCGCTCGACAGCGCCCAGCTCGACCTGCGGCGACTGCGCCGCGAGGTCGGCATCGTGTTCCAGAGCTACAACCTGTTCCCGCACCTGACCGTGGCGCAGAACGTGTCGCTCGCGCTGCGCAAGGTGCGCAAGAAATCGGCGGCCGACGCTGCCGGCATCTGCGCGCGGGTACTGCAGCAGGTCGGCATGGCAGACAAGGCCGAGGCCTACCCCGAGCAGCTGTCGGGCGGCCAGCAGCAGCGCGTGGCGATCGCCCGCTCGCTGGCGATGGAACCGCAGCTGATGCTGTTCGACGAAGTCACCTCGGCGCTCGACCCCGAGCTCACCGGCGAAGTGCTGCAGGTCATGGAATCGCTGGCCCGCGGCGGCATGACGATGATCCTGGTCACGCACGAGATGGCCTTCGCCGCCAAGGTAGCGGATCTGATCGTCTTCATGCACGCCGGGCGCGTGCACGAAGCCGGCGGCCCGGAGATCCTCACCGCACCGGCCACACCCGAGCTGCGCCGCTTCGTCGGCAACGGGCTCTGAACACCGCGTCCTCACCCTCCCTTCTCCCTTCGCCCTCCCCCAGCCGATTTCCATCCCACCACAAGGAGACAACACCATGCAACGCATTTCCCTCCGGCGCACCGCGCTGGCCCTCGCCTTCTTCGCGGCCGCCGGCGTGGCGCACGCCGATCTGCTCGACAACATCAAGCAGGCCAAGAAGCTGCGCGTGGCGATCGAGCTGGCCCTGCCGCCGTACGGCATGACCAACGACAAGATGCAGCCCTTTGGCTCCGATGTCGAGACCGCGCAGGCACTGGCCAAGGACCTGGGCGTCGAGCTCGAGATCGTGCCCGTCACCGGGCCGACGCGCATCCCCTTCCTGCAGACCAACAAGGCCGACCTGGCCATCGCCACGCTGTCGATCAGCCCCGAGCGCGCCAAGGTGATCGACTTCTCGACGCCGTACTCGGTGGTGCAGATCGTCGTGGCCGCGCCCAAGTCGATGGCGCTCAAGGGCTACGGCGACCTGGCCGGCAAGTCGATCGCGATCACCCGCGGCAACGTGCAGGAGATGGAGCTGGTGCAGAAGGCCGTGGGCGCGCAGATCGTGCGTTACGACGACGACGCGACCCTGGTCACCGCGGCCGTCAGCGGCCAGGCGCCGATCGTCTCGACCGCCACCACGCTGCTGCAGGCGATCCAGACCAAGAACCCCTCGCGCGAGATGGAGACCAAGTTCGTCGTCAAGGTGTTCAACCTCGGCATCGGCATGCGCAAGGAAGAACCCAAGCTGCTGGCCTGGGTGAACGACTGGGTCAAGACCAACCGCGACAACGGCAGGCTGAACACCATCTTCAAGAAGTACCACCACAGCGAACTGCCGCCGATCGCACCATGAGCGCAGCGCCGGGCCGCCCCAAGCAAGCTTGCACCGCAGCCGAAGGCGGAGGTGTGTCATGACCGTCATTCATGAACTGCGCGTGTACCACTGCGCCCAGGGCCGGCTGCCGGCCCTGCATCGGCGCTTCGAGGAGGCGACGCTGCCGCTGTGGCGCCGTTACGGCGTCGAACCCATCGGTTTCTGGACCACCGAGGTCGGCCCCAGCAACCATGCGCTGACCTTCATGCTGCGCTGGGCCAGCCTGGCCGAGCGCGAACGCATCTGGGCCGCGTTCAACGCCGACCCGGAATGGCTGGCCGCGCGCGAACGTTTCGAAGCCGAAGGGCCGATCGTCGCGCGCATCGAGAACCAGTTGCTGGTGCCCACACGCTACTCGCCGCTGCAATAACGGGCGCTTGCTGCCCACGCCGTGCGCGGGCGACGCGGCCCATGGCATAGTCCGCACACGACCGCCGCAGACTCCGCGAGCAGCCCCATTGGCTGCGCCCGCACTTCTGTCGGCCAATGCACGAAAGAAGCCATGAGCGAAGCCGCCCGCGCCAAGCAACTGATCCGCACCCTGCAACTCGCGCCGCACCCCGAGGGCGGCTGGTACCGCGAGGTGTTTCGCTCGACGGGGCAGGTGCAGCCGGCGGGCGGCAAGCCGACCCGTTCGGCACTGACCAGCATCTACTTTCTGCTCGAAGCCGGACAGCACTCGCGCTGGCACCGGGTGCTGTCGGACGAAGTCTGGATCCACCTCGAAGGCGCGCCGATCGCGCTGTGGACCTGCGACGCCGGCCTGCGCACCGCGCCCGCCCATGTGCGGCTGGGCCCGGTCGACACGCACGGCACCCAGCCGCAGCACGCGGTGCCGGCCGGCCAGTGGCAGGCGGCCCGGCCGATCGTGCCGGCCGCGGGGTCCACCGGTGCCGGTTTTTCGCTGGTGGCCTGCACCGTCGGCCCGGGTTTCGACTTCGCCGACTTCTCGTTCATGGCGCCCGACGGCGACGAGGCTGCGTCGATGCGCCACCACTGGCCGGAGTTGGCCACGCTGATCTGAAACGTCGAGACCCACAGCAACTCCAGCCTTCAGGACATGCCTCCTCGACCCTCTTCTGCACCAGCCCAAGGCAACGTGATTAGTCGCCCGCGCCAGAGGCGGCGCGCGCCCACGCTGCGCGATGTCGCCAGCAGTGCCGCAGTCTCGACAGCAACGGTCTCCAAGTTCATCAATGGAGGCCAGAGATTTTCACGTGAAGTCGAAGACCGAATCAGTTTGGCCATCCGCGAGCTCGGCTATACATCCAACCCAATGGCGCGGGGCATGATCACCGGCCGTACGGGCAATGTCGGCATCGTCATCCTGGACATCCGGAATCCGCATTTCACGAGCATGGTAAGAGGGGCCTCTCAAGTCGCGGCGGACGCAGGCCTGAATCTGATCTTTGCTGACGTCGCCGAAAGCCGTGCGCCAGAAATTGCGGTGGTGCAGTCGCTGTGCCGTCGGGTCGACGGGTTGATCGTCAGCGCCCGATTGCCTCCTCCTGTGATCGACACACTGATGGCGGCAGACACTCCGCTGGTGTTTTACGGAGGCCCATCGCCTCATCCCGCCTGCCACAGTGTGTGCTGTGACAACTACCTGTCCGCCTTCATGCTGGGCCAACACCTCGGGGATCTGCATCATCGGCGTGTCAGTTACCTCGGATTCGCCGCGGCGCGGTGGAGTGCGGATCGCTGGCGCGGTCTGTGCGATGCCTTGAAGGACACCGGTGCCCACGTGGCACTGCACGATGCGGCGGCGCCCACCACCGAAGAGGGAGAGCGGATGGCTTCCTCGGTCTTGCTGTCTGAACAGGCTCCCGACGCAGTGGTCGCATTCAACGATCTGCTGGCATTGGGCCTTCTCTCTGAGGCTCGGTCGCTGGGCGTGCGCGTGCCGGACACAGTGTCCATCGCAGGCTTCGATAACGTTCGCTTTGGACGGTTTGCCCATCCCAGGCTGACCAGTGTGGACATGATGAGCGAAAAAATCGGCGAGATCGCCATGCGTCGACTCATGTCGGTGATCGCTGGAACCGACGAACCGATCGGGTTCAAGGACGACGTTCTGCAACCGCGACTTGTCGTGCGCGAGTCCACGTCCGCCAAAGGCCCGGACCGTTCGCGCGCGTGACGCACGGCGTCACGCGCTTTCGCGCTCGACAATCTCGAAGCCGATGTCCACGATCTTTTGCTCGATGGGTAGCCCCTCGGAGCGATTCACGATGAGACGTGCAGCGAGTTCGCCCATGCGCACCCCATCGATCTTGACAGTGGTCAGCGGAGGATCAAGGCTTTGGGCGTAGTCGTTGTCCCCAAGGCCCACGACTGCCACGTCACGAGGGACCTTGAAGCCCCGGGCGTTGAGTTCGATCATGGCGCCCAACGCCAGCATGTCAGAACTGCAGAAGACAGCACGCGTGTCCGGAAAATCGCCAAGAGCTTCTGACATCGCATGGCGCCCGGAGGCGAGCGTCGTCGGTGCGTCCACGAAAAAGGTCGGCACCTCGAGATGGAACTCCCTGGCGGCCTTCCGGAATCCTTCGACACGCAGTTGTGCCCGCTGGTCGTCCGCCGTCAGAAGCGCCAGGTTCCGATGGCCCTTGCGCACCAGATACCTGCAGACAGCATCACCGATCCGCTCGTGGGAGAACCCGACCAGCATGTCGACGGGCGTTGGTGTCAGGTCCCAGGTTTCGACAATCGGTATGCCTGATGAAATGAGCATGCGCCGTCCCTCTGGGGAATGCATGATGCCGACAATGACGATGCCGTCGGGTCGGCGCCGGATGACCGCATCGAGCAGTTCATCCTCGCGCGATACCGCGTAGCCGGTCTGTCCGATCATCAATTGGTAGCCGGACTGCTGCAGTGCCTGTGCGAGGGAGCGAACCGTCTCCTGAAACACCGGGCCCGTCAACGTCGGGAGCACGGCGGCAACGAATTTCGCACTTGCTCTGCGCAGACCGCTGGCCAGGCCATTGGGTACATAGCCCGTCCGCAAGACGACCTCCTTCACTTTCTCCAGGGTGAGGGGCGAGACCTTGTCGGGGGTATTCAGCGCGCGCGACACCGTCATGGACGATACGCCCGCCAAGCGGGCCACATCGTGGACGGTCAAGCTTTGTGGTCTTTTTGAATCGCTCATGGTTCGTGTCAGCGTGCACATCGCGCAAACGGTGCGTGCGGTGGCGAAGTTTAGACGGCAGAACCACCGAACAACGCAATGTAGTCGCACGTCTCACCAGCATTGTTAACGATGACATACGCTCGGACAGGTGCAACTTCATCTGTGCCAACTCTTAAGGGTTTTCCCCTTAGGTAAACGATTGACCTCACCAAAGCCCGTCTATAACATTCAAATGTTATCCATAACATTTTCAGCACATCGGAGACAACATGACGGATGAATCGAGATCGGAAGGGATGCTCTTGCGCACACCGGCAGGTGTTGCCGCCAAGGCGTTTGTGGCCTTGGGCGTGACCCTTGTCATCGCGGGTTGCGGCGACGGTGACGACGACGCGCCCATCACCCAAGCCGCCATCAGTGCTCGCGCGAAGAACACTCTTGCCATAGACAGCCTGAAGTTCAAGGACTTGAACAACAACGGACAGCTGGATCCCTATGAAGACTGGAGGCGCTCTCCAGCAGATCGTGCGGCCGATCTTCTGTCCAAGATGACGCTGCAGGAAAAAGCCGGGCTGGTCAACACCTACAACATGGGGGCCATCGGAGGCAACTATCCGGCGTCAGAACTTGGAGGCAACCCGACATGTGCTGCAGGCGAAACCGGAAAAAAGTACCTCTGTGAAATTTCGCAGGGGACGGCTTCGCTCGGCGCGACGGCCATGCTCAATCAACTGAACGCGCGATTCTTCATCATCCGGTCCAACCCTCCGGCGAAGACTCTGGCGACGTTTTTGAACAGCTATCAGGAGGTCGCCGAAGGATCCCGCCTTGGGATTCCGGTGGTCATCATCTCCAATCCGCGCAATCACGCCGCTGCGGGTCTGGGCCTGTCCGAGGCGGCAGGCGTCTTTTCCTATTGGCCAGGGACGCTCGGGATCGCGGCGACCCAGGACCCCCAGGTCGCCAAGGATTTTGCCGACACGGCGGCCAAGGAATGGCGCGCGACCGGCCTGCGCAAGGGTTACATGTACCAGGTCGAAATTGCATCGGAGCCACGCTGGACGCGCAACAACGGGACATTCGGCGAAGACCCCGATCTGGTTGCCGCCATTTCCAGGCAACTCGTTCTGGGCTTCCAGGGACCGAGATTGGGAACCGACTCGATTGCGCTCACCATGAAGCATTTCCCGGGCAATGGCATCGCGCCACGGGGTGTCGATTCGCATGATGAACCTGGAAAGTTCGCGGTCTACCCCACCGAAGGAAGTCTCACGAAATACCAGCTCAAAGGCTTCCAGGCGGCGATGGACGCCGGCGTCGCTTCCATCATGACGAACTACCAGGCCCCGAAGAACGCGGGGTCTGCCTCTCAACTGCCGCAGGCCTACTGGTTCTCGCCAACGCAACAGTTCGAGGAAGTCGGCCAGGCGTACAACGCGAAGTTCATGCAGTACGCTCGCGAAGTGATGGGCTTCAAAGGCTATTTCAATACGGACAGCCAGGTCGCCGTCACGGGCCAGCAGGTGTGGGGCGTGGAAAATCTGACCGTGCAACAGCGCATTGCCAAGTCGCTCAATTCCGGGATCAGTCTTCTTTCCATTGCGTCCTCGAATGTCGCAGCCACGAATGCCATCCTTGCACCAACCGAGATCATCAATGCGATCAACGCTGGTCTCACCAGCGAAGCGCAACTGAACCGGGCCGCGACGGACTTGCTGAAGGAGATGTTCACCCTGGGCATCTTCGAGAATCCGTATGTCGACCCTGACAACGCCGCCAAAGTCGTCCATTCTGCCGAAGCACAAGCCAAGGCAGACCTGGCGCAGCGGAAGTCCATCGTTCTCCTGAAGAATGACGCGGACATCCTTCCGCTGGCGAAGACCAGCCCCTCTTCAGTTCGCATCTATGGTGAGGTGTTCGCGAAAACCAACGCCGCAGCCTCGACCGCATCGCTTCGAGCGCTACTGAAGGCCCAGTTCCCGACGGCCACTTTGGTCGACGACTACAACCAGGCGACGCATGCATTTGTGGTACTCCAGCCGAGTACTTTCACCGGAACAGACACGCAGGGCTCCTACGTGAAGATCGACCTGGATGCGGACACGGGCGTCGATGTCGCCAAGGTCAAGGCGATCGAAGCCAAGGCGAAGACGATCATCTCCATCAATCTCGGGCAACCATGGCTGCTGAACCAGATCGAACCCGGAGCGGCTGCCATCCTCGGGACCTACGACGTGACTTCCGACGCGCTGTTCGATGTGGTGACGGGTGCGTTCAAACCGACGGGTGGACTGCCCATGGGTATTCCGAAGAATCAGGCAGCCGTGGATGCGCAGGCGCCAGACGTGCCCGGGAACTACGAATCCATCGACTATGCGTACAAGGACGCGAAAGCCAACATCTACAAGTTCGGCTTCGGACTTCGCTACAAATAGCCGGCCAACCGAGGAGGTGCAACTCAGTTGGAGACAACCGTCTCTTGAGTTGCCCTCCCGCACAAGCCAGTCAATTCAAATTCCATTGCAATGCAATGCAATGCACATTGCAACGCAATGAATGAAACCGGAAAGTTCTACATGAAAACGATTGCATCCAGCACAAACAAACTGGTGAAGGTGCTTGCCCTGAGCGCCATAGTGTCCGCGGTACTTGTCGCCTGCGGGGGTAGTGACGGTGAAGGATCGGGCGCGGCGTCAGTCGAGTCGCTTCGCAGCATCACCTCGCTTGCAAAAGACTGGAAGTTCGTCCAGAACGACGGCCTGACCGAGGCCCAGGCTCTCGCTGCGAGCGGAACCGAGTGGGCGACGGTCAGTCTTCCGCACACGTGGAACGCGACCGATGCAGCCACCACGGCTCAGTCTACGCCCAGCACACCGTCCTACAAGCGGGGCCTGGGGTGGTACCGACTCGAATTTGATTCCTCTGCGACGACCGGCAAGAGCAGATGGCTTCAGTTCGACGCCGCGAGCATGGTCGCCGATGTCTGGCTCAACGGTGTCAAGCTGGGACAGCATCGCGGAGCATTCACGGCATTCCGATTCGACGTCACCAGTGCGTTGAAGCCAGGCAAGAACGTACTGCTGGTCAAGACCGACAACTCTGCCGCAGCGAACGATGCAAGCCCGACGGCTATTGCCCCGCTGGGAGGCGACTTCAACGTGGCGGGCGGCCTCTACAGGACTGTGTCGTTGATCGAAACTCCGTCGACTGCGTATATCGCGCTCGATGACTTCGGTAGCTCCGGCGTATTCGCCAAAACTACTTCGATCTCAGGCAGCAAAGCCACCGTGAACGTGCGGGCGAAGCTCAAGAACGCCATGCCCACGGACGGAAACTTCACCGTCGTGGCCTCTCTGGTGGAGGCTGACGGGAAGACGGTGAAGCAGTCATCGTCCGCTCCGGTTGCACTCAAGGCCGGGCAGAATGCGCCGGTTGCGCAAGACCTGACGGTTGAGCAGGCCCACCTGTGGCAGGGGCTGAGTGACCCGTACCTGTACCACCTCGTCGTCGAATTGAAAGATTCGTCGGGAGCCGCGGTCGACCGTGTGGTTCAGCGATTCGGCATCAGGGAAATGCGCTTCGATGCCAATCAGGGCTTTTTCCTGAACGGCAAGTCCATGCCTCTGCACGGCGTCAATATCCACCAGGACGAGTTGAACAAGGCCTGGGCCATCAGCAACGAGGACATCGACAGGACGTTCGCCTTCATCAAGGAGGTGGGTGCGAACACGGTTCGGATGGCGCACTACCCGCATTCCGACTACACGGTGCAGCAAGCGGACAAACTGGGGGTCGTCGTCTGGGCTGAGTTACCCCTGGTCAATGCGACTTCGAAGACCAGTCTGGCGGACCCCGAAAGCACAGGCTTTGCCGAAAACGCACGGCAGCAACTCACCGAGCTGATCAGGCAAAAATACAATAGTGCGTCCATCGGCCTGTGGTCCATTGCGAATGAAGTGACTGGCGGGAATGACGCCAAGAACAATGTTCAACCCTTGCTCAAGAGCCTGAACCAGGTCGCAAAGTCCGAAGACCCCACCCGTCTGACGACTCTGGCCAATCAGGTCACCCGCAACGGTGACGTGGTGCTGCCCGACACGCTGACCCAGACGGGCTACACAGACACCTACGGCGTCAACCGCTATTTCCAGTGGTACTACGGTACGTCGGAAACCCAACTGGGCGAGAACCTGGATGCGTTGCACGCTCAGATTCCCACGCAGCCCATCGGCGTGAGCGAATACGGCGCAGGCGATGCAATCACGCATCACACGGACAACGTGCTGGGCGGCAGAGTGTGCTCGCGTGACACCAGCGGCTCCACGCGCATCTGCTATCAACCAGAAGGCTACGCAAACTACGTTCACGAGAAGGCGTACAACGAGATACTCAAACGGCCCTATCTCATGGGCACGTGGATCTGGAACATGTTCGACTTCGGCTCTGGCAATCGCCACGAAGGTGACGTCGGCCAAACCAACACCAAAGGTATCGTCACATTCGGACGGGACGTCAAGAAGGACGTCTTCTATTTCTACAAGGCGAACTGGACGCAGACGCCGGTGACCTACATCACAGGCCGGCGGTACACGCAGCGTTCCTATCCTGTCGCAGACATCAAGGTCTATAGCAATGCGAGTTCGGTGACGCTGCAGGTCAACGGCCAGGCCGTCGGCACCAAAGCCGCCGCCGATTGCCCATTGAAAGTATGTGAGTTCAAGAACGTCGGCCTCAAGCCCGGGACCAATAGCGTCGTTGCAACCGGATCGCATGGGTCCGAATCGGTGACAGACACCGTCAGCTGGAACCTGGCGGACGAGAACGCAAAGAACCTGTTCATCGCCGCAGGGACGTTGACGACTGGCCTGCTCTCGAACGATCCTTTGCTAGGGGCACATCGGTATGGCTCTGACAACTTCTTCGTGGGCGGAGAGCTGCCGCCGATCGTCGGCTTCTCGTCCGTCGGTCTGACGGGTGCCGTGGTCGTCAACGGGCTGGGGTCCACAGCCATTCCCGAGACCGGCCGCGTCTGGGATATGTGGCGCGAAGGCGCGGCATTCAGCTACAGACTCCCGGTGGCCGACGGCACCTACATGGTCACTCTGGGGTTCCTTGAACCTACCGCCACAGCCAACGGCGCCCGAGTGTTCAACGTCAGCGCAAACGGGGTCAATCAAATTGCGAATCTTGACGTGTTCCAAGCGGCTGGCGCGCGAAACACGGCGATCGTGCGGCGCTTCCCCGTGACGGTGTCGAACGGTCAACTGGTCCTGGACTTCCAGGGCGTTGTGGGCAAGGCGCTTGTTTCCAACATTGCCGTCGTCAGGCAATGAGTTGGCAGTGCTGACGGTTTTCGCTGATGGCCTGCACCGTCGGCCGGGTGTCGACTTTGCCGACTTCTCGTTCATGGCGCCCGATGGCGACGAGGCCGCGTCGATCCCGCACCACTGGCCGGAGCTGGCCACGCCGTTCTGAGCCGGTGGCCGCGTTCAGCCGGTCTTGCGCGTCCGCCGCCGCGGCGTGGGCGGCACCAGCTCCTGCGGCTCGAGAAAGAAAGCGCGGTTGCCGGCCAGACGCAGCACCGCCAGGTCGATGAAGGCACGCACCCGCGCCGGCTGCGCCACGCGGCTGCCGTAGTAGACGTACAGGCCCAGGTGGTCGGTCATGTGCGCGGCCAGCAGCGGCACCAGCCGGCCGCTGCGCACCAGCGGGGCCGCGGTCACGCCCATCAGCTGGCCGATGCACCGGCCGGCCAGTACCGCCCTGGCCTCCAGCTCGACGTCGTTGGTGCTGAGGGCGGCCGGCACGGCACGCGAGACGACCTCCTCGCCCACCTTGAACTCCCAGGGCATCAGCTTGCCGGTGGTCGGATGCCGGAAGCCGCTGCAGCGGTGCTGCGCCAGGGCGTCGATGCTGGCGGGTACGCCGTGCGCGGCGATGTAGGCCGGCGCGGCGCACACCACCAGCTGGATCGGCAGCAGGCGCCGCACGACCACGCCTTCGTCCGGCGGCGGGCCGGCGCGAAAACCCACGTCGACCCGCTCCTCGACCCAGTTGCCGACGCGGTCGTCGAGCTGCACGTCGGGCTCGACCAGCGGATGGAGGGCGCAGAACTCCTCCAGCACCGGCCACAGCAGCTGCAGCATCGTCGAGCGCGGCGCCGCGACGCGCAGCGGCCCGGCGATCTCCTCGCGGCCGCGTTGCGCGCCCTGCACCGCGCGGTGCAGCGAGGCCAGGCCGGGCTGCGCCGCCTCCAGGAAACGGCCGCCCTCCTCGGTCAGGCTCAGGCTGCGGGTGGTGCGGTGGAACAGGCGCACGCCCAGGTGCGACTCGAGCTGCACCAGCGCGTGGCTGGCGGCCTGCGGCGTGATCGCCTGGGCCGCGGCGGCCCGGCGCAGGCTGCCGAGTTCGGCCGCCTTGACGAAGGTGGAGATGGCGCGCAGTTCGTTGAAGGCCATGGGCGGCAGACCGGTGGAGTGGGTGCCACCATTATCACGATCTGTTTGTCAATGAAGCCAATAATTGTGGGCTAGTGTGATTTCAATGCGCAACCTACATTGCCCCTACTGCAACAGGTTCTCGAACACGTTGCAGACCGCAATCTCCCACCGCCACCGCTGAAAGGAACCGACCATGACCGCCACCCCATCCACCACCTTCACGTCCTCCAACCCGCGCGTCTGGCTGATCACCGGCGCCTCGCGCGGGATCGGCGCCCGCATCGCCGAAGCTGCGCTGGCCCATGGCGACGCGGTCGTCGCCACCTCGCGCAACGCCGCATCCGTGACCCGGCAACTCGGCGCGCACGACCGGCTGCTGCCGCTCGCGCTCGACGTGACCGACGAAGCCGCCGCCGCCCGCGCCGTCGAGGCCGCGCTGGCCCGCTTCGGCCGCATCGACGTGCTGGTCAACAACGCCGGCTTCGGCCTGCTGGGCGCCGTGGAAGAAGCCACCGCAGAAGAAGTGCGGCGCCTCTACGACACCAACGTGTTCGGCCTGCTGAACGTGACCCGTGCGGTGCTGCCCAGCATGCGCGCACGGCGCAGCGGCCACGTGGTCAACATCTCGTCGCTGGGCGGCTACCAGTCGGGCCCGGGCTTCGGCGTGTACTGCTCGACCAAGTTCGCGGTGGAGGGGCTGACCGAGGCGCTGCGTGGCGAACTGGCGCCGCTGGGCATCCATGCCACGGTGGTCGAACCGGGTTACTTCCGCACCGAGTTCCTCGACAGCACCTCGCTCACGGTGTCGCCACGCATCCTCGACGACTACGCCGCCAGCGCCGGCCAGGTGCGCGAGGCCGCCAAACGCATCAACCTGAACCAGCCCGGCGACCCGGTGAAGCTGGCGCAGGCCGTGCTCGCGCTGGTGCAGGCGCCGGTGCCGCCGCTGCGCCTGCCGCTGGGCACCGACGCGTTGAAGGTGATCCGCGACAAACACGTGTTCGTCGACGCGGAGACGGCAACCTGGGAAGCGTTGAGCGCGTCGACTGATTTTCCGCAAGGCACCTGAAGGCCTGCGGCCCGGATTCAGGCGATGGACGCGTCCAGCATCGCCGCCGCCATCCGGCGCGCCGCTGCCGGCGCGCCGGCATCGTGGTCCATCTGGGCCGCGACGGTGGCGCCGTCGTACAGCAGCACCAGCTGCCGGGCCAGGGCTTCGGGATCGGCCGCACCGGCGTCCTGCGCCAGGCGCACGAACAGCGCGCGCATCCAGGTGCGCGACGCGTCGACCACGCCCTTCACGCTGCTGCCGTCGCGGGCCTCGGCGTCCGCCTTGACGAACGCACAGCCGCGAAAACCCGTCGCCGCCACCAGCTCGGACAGCAGGTCGAACACGCCCAGCAGCCGGTCCCTCGGCGAGCCGAAACGCTCCAGCCCCTGCGTGATGCGCAATTGCCGCGCCTCGTGCCGCGCCTGCAGGTAGGACCGCACCAGCTCCTCCTTGCTGCCGAAGCAGTCGTACAGCGAGGCCTTGGCGACACCCGCGCGTTCGATCACGCGGTCGATGCCGACGGAGTTGAAACCTTCTTCGTAGAACAGCGACTCGGCCGCAGCCAACAGGCGGTCGCGGGCCGGCACGCGCTCGGATGGGGGTGTTCTGGTCGTCATGGACTTGACAATACCAGACAGGTCTGTATAGTGCAATACCAGACAGACCGGTCTGGTCGTCAAATTCAGGAAAAGCCCCATGACTTCATCCGCCAACACACTGCGGGCCACGGCCGCACCACTGCGGGCCGGCAGCCTTTCGCCCCGCGCGGCGTTCTATCTGCAGGCGTCGATCACGCTGGCCTTCCTGGCCGGCTCAGCCGCGCCGACGCCGCTCTACCCGATCTACCAGGCGGCCTGGGGTTTTTCGCCGATCACGATCACCGTGGTGTTCGGCATCTACGCGCTGGCCGTGCTGGCCGCGTTGCTGGTGGCGGGCCGGCTGTCGGACCATGTGGGCCGGCGCCCGGTGCTGCTGGCGTCGACGCTGGCACAGGCCGTGGCGATGCTGGTGCTGGGCACGGCCGATGGCGTGGGCGGCCTGCTGCTGGGCAGGGTGATCCAGGGGCTGGCCACCGGTGCTGCCGTGGCAGCGGTCGGCGCGGGTCTGATCGACCTGGACCGGGCGCGCGGTGCCGTCGCCAACGCCATTGCCCCGATCATGGGTACGGCTGTCGGCGCACTGGTCGCCGGCCTGATGGTGCATTACCTGCCGGCGCCGACGCATCTGGTCTACGGACTGTTCGGCGCGGTCTTCATCGCGCAGTTCATCGGCGTCGTGCGGATGCCGGAGTCGGTCACGCCGATGGACGGCGCACTGGCGTCACTGAAGCCGCAGTTCGCGGTGCCTGCAGCCGTGCAGGCGCCACTGCTGCTGGCGGCACCGGTGCTGGTGGCGGTGTGGGCCCTGGCGGGCCTCTACGGCGCGCTCGGCCCGGCATTGGTGCGCCAGTTGTTCGGCCTCGACGCGTCACTGTTTGGCGGCTTCGCGCTGTTCCTGCTGGCCGCCAGCGGTGCCGCCGGGGTGTTGCTGCTGCACGGGCGCGCCGCCAACCACATGATGTCGCTGGGCTCGGGCGCATTGTTCGTCGGGGTGGGCGCTGTGCTGGCCGCGTTGTCGCTGCACTCGGCCGTGCTGTTCTTCGCCGGCACGGCGCTGGCGGGCATGGGCTTCGGCGCCGCGTTCCAGGGTGCGATCCGCACCGTGGTGCAACTGGCCAAGCCGCACGAGAGGGCCGGCGTGCTGTCGGTGGCCTTCGTCGTGTCGTACCTCGCCATGGGCCTGCCGGCCGTCGCCGCCGGTGGCTTCATCGCCAACGGCATCGGCATCCTCGCCACGGCCGACGTGTACGGCGCGGGCGTGATGGTGCTGGCCGCGATCGCGCTGATCGGGACCCTGCTGCCCCGCAAGGCCTGATCACGAGCGGCCCTCCATGCCAGCGCTCAGAAGGTGTGAAAGAACCGTAGCGAGCGCGTCGAGGCTGTGCCGAGGACCGGAACCGTACAAGCGTAGGGTGAGGACCGCAGGTGCGGCATCGGCGTGCGCAGTAGGTTATTTCACACCTTCTCAGCCGGCGCTCAGGTGCTCGACCAGGATCGCGATGCCGATGCCGATCAGCACCACCCCGCCCACCATCTCGGCCCGCTTGCCCGCCAGGGCGCCCAGCACCTTGCCGACCATCACGCCGAGCGTGACCATCACGAAGGTGGTGAAGCCGATGGCGGCCGCCACCGGCAGGATGGCCACGTCGAGAAACGCCAGGCCGACGCCGACGGCCATCGCGTCGATGCTGGTCGCAAGACCGGTCACCGCCAGCAGCCAGAAGCCGTGCCGGCTGGGTTTCTCGGGCTCGTCCGCTTCCGGTGGCTGGAATCCTGCCCACACCATGCGCAGCCCCAGGCCGCCCAGCAGCACGAAGGCGATCCAGTGGTCGAAGGTCTTCACGTAGTCGGCGGCGGTCAGGCCCAGGGCCCAGCCGACGATCGGCGTCATCGCCTCGATGACGCCGAAGATGGCGCCGGTGCGCAAGGCCTCGCTCCAGCGGGGGTTCTGCAGCGCCGTGCCCTTGCCGACCGCGGCGGCAAAGGCATCGGTGGACATGGCCAGGGCCAGCAAGATGGTGGAATAGATATTCATCGGGGAGTCATTGTGTGGATCGGCCGGGCAAGAACACAAAGGCGCGTCACCACTGCCCGACCTGTGTCGTGCCGACGCGCCAATGGTCTCGCCAACCGATCAAGGCTGCCTGCGCCACGGCATGCAGGCAAGCCGAGTATGTTGACGCAGGCGCTTCCGTGTGACGGAAGCCGGCTACTCCCCAAGGGACCTGAGGAGTATAAAGGTCGGCATCGCACTTTGTCCTGCCGAAAGAGGTCCCCCGTGTACCGCCACCTCCCGCCCATTCTCACCCTGGCCACCCTCATGTCCGTGGTCAGTGCCGGCGCGCAGACGAGCCCGTCCACCGCTGTTGCAGCGCAGCAGCGCTACGAACGGGAAGTCGCGTCGTGCAACGGCGGCACGCTGCCGGCCCCGGCGCGCGAAGGCTGCATCCGCGCGGCGGGTGCGCGGCTCGACAGCGCCCGCGGTGGCCCGCCGTCCGAAGCGCTGGCAACCACGCCCGACGGCCGCGCCAACGTGATCGGGCCCGATGGATCGACACCGCCCAACACCACGTCGGACCCGGTGCCCTCGCGCGATGGGCGGGCCAACGTCGTCCCGCCTGCGGACGCCAGCGTGCCCCGCTGACGGTCAGCCGGCCGTCCGCGCGATCACACCGGCATTTCGGTCGCCGCCGCGCCGGAGCGTGCCAGCACCTTCTGCACCATCGCGTGCACGGTCGAGAACTCGGCCGGCTTGACGATGTGCCCCGAGAAACCGGCCGAGGTCGAACGCTCCAGATCCTGCGGCGTGCCGTAACCGCTCAGGGCGATCACCGGCGTGCGCGGGCTCAGCTGGCGCCCGATGTCGAGGCCGCTGCCGTCGGGCAGGCCCAGATCGGTCACCACCACGTCGAACTGCGCTGCGCGGGCCTTGCGCAGCGCGTCGGCGCAGCTGCCGGCCAGCGTGACCGTATAGCCGTACGACTCCAGCCCCAGGCTGAGCGCGTTGGCCGAGTCAGGGTTGTCCTCGACCAGCAACACCCGGCATTCGCCGTTGACCGCAGCATCACCCCCCGACACGGCCGGCCCCGTCGGCGGCATATCGGCGCCGGACCCCAGCGCTTCGAGCATCAGCGTGAACGTGGCGCCCTGGCCGCGGCCTTCGCTCATCACGCCGAGTTCACCCTGGTGTTCGCGCACCAGGCCGCGCGCGATGGCCAAGCCCAGGCCCAGGCCACCGAACTGCCGCGACACCTCGGCGTCGGCCTGCTCGAACGCGGTGAAGATGCGCGCCAGCGCGCCCGCATCGATGCCGATGCCGGTGTCGGCGCAGCTGAGCACGAACTGCCCCACCGCCGAACTGCTGCGCAGCGTGATGGCGCCGCCCGGGGCGGTGAACTTCACGGCATTGCGCAGGATGTTCCACAGTACCTGCTGCATGCGGGCCTCGTCGGCACGCACCAGGTGCTGCGTGGCGCCCAGCTGCAGCACCAGGCGCAGCTGCCGCTCGCGGATCTGGTCGGCCACCATGTCGACCACCACCTGCACCAGCGCGTGCATGTCCACCGTCGCCAGCTTCAGGCTCACCTTGCCGGCGGCGATCGCGGTCAGGTCGAGCAGGTCGTCGATCAGCCGGGCCTCCAGCGCCACATTGCGGCGGATCATCGGCAGCAGATGGCGGTGTTCGGCCGGTACCGCGGCACTTTTCTCCAGCAGGTCGGCGGCCGCGCCGATCGGGGTGAGCGGCGTGCGCAACTCGTGCGACAGCACGGCCAGGAACCGGTCCTTCGCGCGGTTCGCGCGCTCGGCTTCGTCACGGGCCTCGCGCAGCGCACGTTCGGCCGCGTCGCGTGCGTCGCGCTGGGCCACTTCGCGCAGCGCCCGCTGCAGCACCAGCGGCAGGCGTTCGAGCCGGCCCTTGCTGACGTAGTCGGTCGCGCCGCTCTTCAGCAGCTCGACTGCGTTGTCCTCGCCGATGACGCCCGAGACGAAGATGAAGGGCATGCGCGGCGCCACGGCGCGCGCATGGGCCATCGCCAGACCGCCGTCGTAGCCCGGCAGTTCGTAGTCGGACAACACCACGTCGTAGCGCCTGGCCGACAGCGCAGCGACAAAACCCGCTTCGTCCGACACCACATCGAGCACGGCATCCGGATAGACCAGGCGCAGGTTCTCCTCCAGCAACTCCGCGTCGAACCGCGAATCCTCCAGCAGCAGGACCGCCAGTGCCTCAGTCATACCGGCGGGTGGCTTTCAGCGAGCCTGGCGGCGGTTCGTTGAGCACGGCCCAGAACACGCCCAGGTCGGAGATGGCGGCGACGAACTGCTTGAACTCCACCGGTTTCACCACATAGGCATTCACACCCAGCTCGTAGCTCTTCAGAAGATCGGTCTCTTCGTGCGACGAAGTGAGCATGACCACCGGCACGCTGCGCAGCGATTCGGTGCGCCGCACGGACTCAAGCACCTCCAGCCCATTCACCTTGGGCAGCTTCAGGTCCAGCAGGATCACCGCCGGGTTGCCTTCGGCGCGGTCGGCGTGTTCGCCCTGCCGGTTCAGGTAGTCGAGCGCCTGCGCGCCATCGCGCACCACCACGACCTCGTTGGCGAGCTGGCTGCGTTCGAGTGCGACCAGCGTCAGCTCCAGGTCGCGTTTGTCGTCTTCCACCAGGAGTATGGGTTTCAGCATCAATGCCTCGTTTCTGCGGCCGGTGCATCGGCAGCCGCCATCCGTGGGAGCGTGAACCCGAAGGTCGCTCCCTGGTCCACCTCGCCGCGCGCCCAGACGCTGCCGCCATGGCGCTCGACGATCCTCTTCACACTGGCCAGACCGATGCCCGTGCCCTCGAACTCCTCGGCCTGGTGCAGCCGCTGGAACACGCCGAACAGTTTGCCGACGTACTTCATCTGGAACCCGACGCCGTTGTCCGACACCTCCAGGCCGTCGCCGTCGCGGGTGTGCACCGCGGCCACGCGGATGCGGGCCGGCGAGCGGCCGCGCGAGTATTTCACCGCATTGCCCAGCAGGTTGCGCACACTCACCTGCAGCAGGAACGGGTCGGCCCACAGCTGGGGCAGTGGGCTGGCCAGCTCCCACTCGACCGCACGCCCGGCCTCGGAAAGCCGCATCTCGTGCACCAGATCCTCCACCAGCATCTGCGTGTCGACCGGCTTGCGCTTCAGTGCGGAACGGCCCATGCGCGAGAACTCGAGCAGCGCGTCGACCAGTTGACCGGCGTACACCGACGCCTCCTTCACGTGCACCAGATAACGTTGGCCGCGCTCGCTCAAGCGCTTGCCGTCGGCATCGAGCACCAGGTCCACATAGCCGGAGATGTGCCGCATCGGCGCGCGCAGGTCGTGCGACACCGTGTACGAGAAGGCTTCAAGCTCCTTGTTGACCCGGCCCAGTTCGGTCGCGACCTCGGCCAGCTCCTCGACCCGCTTGAGCACGATGCCGATCAGCGCCTGCCGCAGGTCCTGTGCGGCACCAAGCTCGGCGACCGACCACGGGAGCGACCGGCCGCGCAGTTGCTCCTTCCAGCTCGAGAAACTGAGCCGCGGATGGATGCGGCCGTCGGCGGCGCGCAGCTCCTTGCGCGGCTCGCCCGCCCACTGGATCGTCTGCACCGCTTCCGGGCGAAACCACAGGATCAGGTGCCGGTGGAACTCCGAGATCGACACGGCCAGCACGCCGGCGCTCAACTCCTGCAGCGACGCGGCCGGCGGGTAGACCTCGGCGAGGCGGTCCGTCGCGAACATCGGCTCGCCGTGGCCGGCAATCCACTGCGCCAGCGCGAGAATGCTGTCGGTATCGGGCGTGTCGCCGACCGTCCAACAGCTGTCGTTCAGCACCACCGCGGCGCCGGCGGCGCGCCCCATGCGCAGCAGGGCTTGCGGGTGGGCCACCAGCTGCTGCAGCGTGGCGTCGCTGTCGGCCAGGCCGGACACCAGCTCCAGCGTCAGCTGCCGCAGCTCCAGGCGCTCGGCCACGCCAGCCTTGTCCTCCATCGCACCGATCTGCATCGACACCAGCCGGCCCAGATGTTCGCAGGCCACACGCGTCTGCAAGGACAGATGCCGCGGCCCGTGGTCGTGGCAGGACACCAGGCCCCACAGCCGGTCGCCGACCACGATGGACACCGACATCGACGCCAGCGTGCCCATGTTGCGCATGTACTCGAGGTGGATCGGCGACACGCTGCGCAGCGCAGCCTGCGACATGTCGAGGCGGGTCGCGACAATCGTCGGGTCGACACAGCGCAGGGGTACCGGTGTGTAGCCCGCGTCGGGGATCAGCCGGATGTGGTTGAGCTGGTACAGCGCCCGGGCCTGGGCCGGAATGTCGCCGGCCGGAAACCGATGGCCGGCATACGCGTCGTAGCCCGGGTCGATGCGCTCGGCCAGCACTTCGCCATGGCCCGCCTCGTCGAACCGGTAGACCAGGCAGCGGCCGAAGCCGGTCAGCCGCTTCATCTCGACCGCGGCCAGTTCGGCAATGGCATCGACACTGGTGGCCCGCTGCAGCATCGGCAGCAGATGGCGGGCCAGGGCATAGATCGGAGCGCGCGTGCCGTCGTCGGTCGATCCGGGCTCGAACTCGACCAGCACCTGCTCGCCCGCCCGGTGTGCCGACACGTCCAGCATGCGGCCGTCCACGCGCACCTGACCCAGGGGTTCCGGCGCCTCGCCCGGCACGAGCCGCGCGATCCACGGCCGCACATGCGCGATCGCCAGGCCGGCTGCAGCGGCGCCGGGCCAGTTGTCGGAGTGCGCCAGCAGGCGCCCACCGTGCGCTGACAGCACCACCATCCAGCCATGCGGCTGGATGGCGCCTGGCACCCGAATCGGCTCGTCGGCGCATTGGGCGAGGTCGGGCGTGGAACGATCCGAATCCATTCGGGAAATGATCGAAAGAGACTGCGCAGGCGGCGCTTGGTGAAGACGCAACGAGGATAAGGGCTGCGCCCAGCGACCCTTGTGGGACACGTCCGACATGCGAGTCAGCGCCGGGCGCCTTGCCGCCTGCGAGCGCTACAGCAGCGTGATGCTGGGCAGGCTCTTGAAGCAGCTCTCGCGCGTGATGCGCACGAAGTCGGCCAGCCACGGCCGTGCCGAGGTCGCCGCGGTGCAGGCCATGTGCAGTTCGCCCTGCAGGCCCTTGCGGCCGATGGGCCGCGCCGTCACGTAGCCGCGCTCCAGATAACTCTGCACCGCCCACAGCGGCAGCGTGGCGATGCCGCGCCCGCTGGCCACCAGCTGCAGCATCGCCACCGTCAGCTCCGTGGTGCGCCGGTGCGCGGGCCTGACACCCGCCGGTTCGAGCACCTGACGCACCACGTCGAGCATGTCGTCGGGCACCGGGTAGGTGATCAGCGTCTGGTCGGCAAAGTGCCGCGCGGTGAGGTGCGGCTTGCCGGCCAGTGCATGCTCGTTGGCCACCAGGGCCACGATCTCGAAGCGGAACAGCGGGTGGTAGTCGACCGTCTCGGCCGCATCCTGCTCCGACACGATCGCCACCTCGGCACGCTTTTGCAGCACCAGCGCGATCGGGTCGGGGTGGAAGCCCGAGACGATGTCGAGTTCGACCTCGGGCCAGCGCAGGCGGAACGCGTCCATCGCCGGCATCAGCCAGTCGAAGCAGGTGTGGCATTCGACGACGATGCGCAGCTGCCCCGCGCCACCGGTCGCCAGCCGTGCCACGTCGCGCTCGGCCTCCTCGACCAGCGGCAGCGCGGCGTCGGCCAGCTGCAGCAGCCGAAGGCCGGCACCGCTGAACTGCGGCGGGATCGACTTGCGCTCGAACAGCGCGGCGCCATAACGGTCTTCCAGGAACTTGACCTGGTGCGACAACGCCGACTGCGTCAGGTTGAGCAGCTGCGCCGCACGCACCAGGCTGCCGGTGTCGCGCAGCGCGACCAGGGTGCGAAGGTGGCGGATCTCAAGGACCGATGACGACATGAATCAGATTCAAGTTGAAGCCCAACATATTTCGTTTGAATCATAGGCGACAAACACCGAACATCGCCGCATGACACGTACCCACACCCTCGGCTTCCCGCGCATGGGCGCACAACGCGAACTCAAGTTCGCCCTCGAACAGCACTGGCGCGGCGAGATCGACCGCGATGCGCTCGAACGCACCGGCGCCGCGCTACGCGCCCGCCACTGGCAGCTGCAGCGCGACGCCGGCCTGGCCTTCGCCACGGTCGGCGACTTCGCGTTCTACGACCACGTGGCCAACCACATCCAGTTGCTGGGCTGCGAGCCCGCCCGGTTCGGCTTCGGTGCCGGCGACGCCGAACTGGCGCGCTACTTCACGATGGCCCGCGGCGTCGCGGCGGAGGCCGGCCACGCTGCCTGCGGCCATGCGCACCACGACGCCTTCGCGCTCGAGATGACCAAGTGGTTCGACACCAACTACCACTACCTGGTGCCCGAGTTCTCGCCCGCCACGCGGTTCGCCGTGGCATCGGAGCGGCTGTTCGGCGAGGTGGCCGAGGCGCAGCAGGCCGGACACGCGGTCAAGGCCGTGCTGCTCGGCCCCTTGAGTTTTTTGTGGCTGGGCAAAAGCCGCACGCCCGACTTCGACCGCTTCGGCCTGCTCGACGCCCTGCTGCCGGTGTACGAGCAGATCCTGGCGCGGCTGAAGGTGCAAGGCGTCGAATGGGTGCAGATCGACGAGCCCATCCTCGGGCTGGACCTGCCCGAAGCCTGGCGCCACGCGTTCGAACGCAGCTACTGGCAGCTGGCACGCGGTGCGCCGAAGCTGCTGCTGGCGACCTACTTCTCGCCGCTGGCCGAGAACCTGCGCCTGGCCTGCCAACTGCCGGTGGCCGGACTGCACGTCGACGCGGTCCGCGCGCCCGAAGAGCTGACCGGCGTGGCGGACTGGCTGCCATCGCACAAGGTGTTGTCGGTCGGCATCGTCGACGGGCGCAACATCTGGCGCACCGATCCCGACGAGGCCCTGGCCCGCCTGCGGCCGGTGGCCGACAAGCACCGGGGCGAGCTGTGGCTGGCACCCTCGTGCTCGCTACTGCACGTGCCGTTCAGCCTGGCGGGCGAGCAGCGGCTGGATGCGGATGTGAAGTCGTGGCTGGCGTTCGCAAGCGAGAAACTCGACGAACTGCAACTGCTGCGTGCCGTGCTCGACGGCGACGAGGCCAGCGTCGCGCCCGCGCTGCGCGCCGCCCGTGCCGCGGTGGCCGCACGGCGCGCCAGCCCGCGGGTGCACCGTGCCGACGTGGCGCTGCGCCTGGCCCGCAGCGCCGCCGGCGACGACCAGCGCAGCGCCCCGTTCGCCGAGCGCCAGCGGCTGCAGCGCGCGCGCCTGGCGCTGCCCCTGCTGCCGACCACCACGATCGGCTCCTTTCCACAGACCGCAGCGATCCGCGCCGCACGCGCCGCCTTCAGGCGCGGCGAACTCGACGCGGCCGCCTACCGCGCGAAGATGCAGGACGAGATCGGCCTGGCGGTGCGCAAGCAGGAGGCGCTCGGCCTCGACGTGCTGGTCCATGGCGAAGCCGAGCGCAACGACATGGTCGAGTACTTCGGCGAGCAGCTCGACGGGTTTGCCTTCACCGCCAACGGCTGGGTGCAGTCCTACGGTTCGCGCTGCGTCAAGCCGCCGGTGGTCTACGGCGACGTGGCACGCCCCGCGGCGATGACGGTCGAATGGACGACCTATGCGCAGAGCCTCACCACGCGGCCGATGAAGGGCATGCTGACCGGCCCGGTCACGATCCTGCAGTGGTCGTTCGTGCGCGACGACCAGCCGCGCAGCGTCACCACCGACCAGATCGCCTGGGCGATCCGTGACGAGGTGCTCGACCTGGAGCGCGGCGGCATCGGCATCATCCAGATCGACGAGCCCGCGATCCGCGAAGGCCTGCCGCTGCGGCGCGCCGGATGGAAGCGCTACCTGCACGACGCGACGCGCGCCTTCCGCATCAGCGCATCGGGCGTGGCCGACGCGACGCAGATCCACACCCACATGTGCTACGCCGAGTTCAACGACATCCTGCCCGAGATCGCGGCGATGGACGCCGACGTGATCACCATCGAGACCAGCCGCTCCGACATGGAGCTGCTGCGCGGCTTCGGCGATTTCCGCTACCCCAACGAGATCGGCCCCGGCGTCTACGACATCCATTCCCCGCGCGTGCCCAGCACCGACGACATCGTGCGGCTGATGCGCAAGGCCGCCGCTGTGGTGCCGCCGGACCATCTCTGGGTCAACCCCGACTGCGGCCTGAAGACCCGCGGCTGGCCGGAGACCGAAGCGGCACTGGCCAACATGGTGGCCGCGGCGAAGCTGCTGCGCAGGGAGTTGACGGAAGGCTGAGCGCCCGCAAGCGACCCCTGCCCTTTCAACCGATCGTCATCAGGCTTGCATTACCGCCGGCAGCGGCGGTGTTGACACTGACCGATCGCTCGACCACCAGCGCTTCGAGCGGCACATCGGTCGCGCCGGGCACCAGGGCGCGCACGCCGACGATGGGCCCGCTGCGCTGTGCGAGCTGGGCCATGGTGCGCAGCAGCGAGGCCGCATCGCCGTGCTGCAGCACGGCATCGAAGTGCACGGTCGGGGCGGTCCAATCGGGTGTCAGGCGCACGGCCTGGCGCAACTCGGCCGGCAACGTCGCATGAAGTTCCGACAGAAGTGGGGTCATGGGCCAGACCGCCACGCTGCCGACCGCCAGCACGGCGGCCAGCTGGACCAGCACATCGGCTTCGGCAGAGGCGATGCACAACACGGCTTCGCGCGGCACCAGGGTGTAGAGGTTGCGTTCGCCGGTCGGCCCGACCAGCGTGCGCGTCTGGCCGCTGCGCGACCGGGCGGCAAACCGGTCGCACAGGCCGGCGAGCGACGCGTTGCCTCGCGCTGCGGCCCAGTGCTTCAGGGCGCCGAGCAAGGTCGGCGGGGAGGCGTCTGCGCCCGCTTCGCCGTCCGCAGCCGTGCCGGACGCCTGCAGCGCACGGGCCACGGCATCGTCGGGCCGGGCGGCCAGCAGGCGCAGCATGTACAACGGGCCGCCCGCCTTGGGGCCGGTGCCCGACAGGCCTTCGCCGCCGAACGGCTGCACGCCCACCACCGCGCCGACCATGTTGCGGTTGACGTAGACATTGCCGGCCTTGGCATGGGCCGTCACCAGCGCGATGGTCTCGTCGATGCGGGTGTGCAGCCCGAGCGTGAGGCCATAGCCCGTGCCGTTGATCTGCTCGACCAGCGCCGCGAGGTCCTGCCGCCGGTAACGCAGCACGTGCAGCACCGGCCCGAACACTTCGCGCGTGAGTTCGGCCAGGTTGTCGAGTTCGATCAGCGTCGGTGTGACGAAACTGCCGTGCGCCGTGGCATCGCCGACCATGCGCGCCAGCCGGTGCACACGCCGGCCCCGTGCCTGCAGTGCGGCGACGTGGGCTTCGATGCCGTCGCGCGCCGCCGCATCGATCACCGGCCCCACGTCGACGGCCAGCATCGCCGGGTTGCCGATGCAGCACTCGGCCATCGCGCCCTTCAACATCTCGATGACACGGTCGGCCACGTCGTCCTGCAGGCACAGCACCCGCAGCGCCGAGCAGCGCTGGCCGGCGCTGTCGAACGCCGAGGCCACGACGTCGCCCACGACCTGCTCGGCCAGCGCCGACGAGTCGACGATCATCGCGTTCTGCCCGCCGGTCTCGGCCACCAGCGGCACCGGGCCACCGTGCGCGCCGAGCCGGCCGGCCAGCGTCTTCTGCAGCAGCCGCGCGACCTCGGTCGAGCCGGTGAACATCACGCCCTGCACCCGCGCGTCGGCCACCAGCGCGGCACCCACGGTCTCGCCCTCGCCCGGCAGCAACTGCACCGCGGCGTGCGGCACGCCGGCCGACCACAGAAGGCGGATCGCTTCGGCCGCGACCAGCGGGGTCTGTTCGGCCGGCTTGGCCAGCACGGTATTGCCCGCGGCCAGCGCCGCCGCCACCTGGCCGACGAAGATCGCCAACGGAAAATTCCAGGGGCTGATGCAGACCACCGGGCCCAGCGGCCGGTGGGTGTCGGCGTGGAAGTCCGCCCTGGCCTGGGCCGCGTAGAAACGCAGGAAGTCGACCGCCTCGCGCACCTCGGCCACACCGTTCGCATACGTCTTGCCGGCTTCGCGCGCCAGCAGGCCGAGCAGGCGGGGCAGGCCGTCTTCGAGCAGATCCGCGGCACGCAGCAACTGGCCCGCACGCTCGGCCGCCGGGGTCGCGGCCCAGGCCGGGGCGAACTGCGTGGCCGCCGCCAGCGCGGCGTCGACCTGGGCCAGCGTGGCCGGCTGCACCCGGCCCACGGTGTCGCGGTGGTCGGCCGGGTTGCGCACCGGCTCCGCGCCGGCGGGGGCCGAGACTTCACCAGCGTCAGCGGCCAGCATCGGCTCGGCGTGCCAGGCGAACGCGGCGCTGGCGTGCAGCACGTGCTGCAGCCCGCGCAGCACGTCGTCGTTGGCCAGATCCAGGCCGTTCGAGTTGGCACGCGCCGGGCCGTACAGGTCGCGCGGCAGCGGAATGGCCGGGTGCGACAGGCCGGCGCCGCCCTCCTGCAGGGCCAGGCGGTCGACCAGCGCCACCGGGTCTTCGACCAGCGTGTCGATCGGGATGGCCACATCGGCGATCCGGTTCACGAACGAGGTGTTGGCGCCGTTCTCCAGCAGCCGGCGCACCAGGTAGGCCAGCAGCGTCTCGTGCGTGCCGACGGGGGCGTAGATGCGGCAGGGCCGGCCCAGTTTGCCGGCCGCGACTGCGCCCACCACCTGCTCGTACAGCGGCTCGCCCATGCCGTGCAGGCACTGGAACTCGTACTGCCCGGGGCGCCAGGCGTGCGAGCCGGCCATCTCGTGGATGGCGGCGACCGTGTGCGCGTTGTGCGTAGCGAACTGCGGGTACACGGCATCGGGCGCGGCCAGCAGGCGGCGGGCGCAGGCGAGGTAGGACACGTCGGTGTGCACCTTGCGCGTGAACACCGGGTAGCCGTCGAGGCCGTCGAGTTGCGCGCGCTTGATCTCGCTGTCCCAGTAGGCGCCCTTGACCAGGCGCACCATCAGCCGATGGCCGCTGCGCCGGGCCAGGTCGACCACCCAGTCGATGACGAAGGGGCAGCGCTTCTGGTAGGCCTGGATCACGAAGCCGATGCCGTTCCAGCCCGCCAGCCCGGGCTCGGCGC
This sequence comes from Pseudorhodoferax sp., assembly GCA_965279475.1. GTDB lineage: Bacteria > Pseudomonadota > Gammaproteobacteria > Burkholderiales > Burkholderiaceae_C > Pseudorhodoferax. The sequence continues at coordinate 1,408,020 of CBDIIA010000003.1, read as the reverse complement.
ACAGGCGCTCCAGCAGGTCGAGCGAGAGTTCGAGCCGGTCGGCCTCTTCGGCGTCGATGTTGAGGCCGATGTCGTAGCGCCTGGCCAGCAGCGTCAGATCGCGCAGCGTCGGGTACAGCTCGTCCAGCACACGCGCCTGCTGTGCGCGGCTGTAGCGCGGGTGCAGCGCCGACAGCTTGATCGAGATGCCCGGCCCGTCGTAGACACCACGCCCGGCCGAGGCCTTGCCGATCGCGTGGATGGCCTGCTCGTACGACTGCCGGTAGCGCTCGGCGTCGTGCGCGGTCAGCGCCGCCTCGCCCAGCATGTCGTACGAGTAGCGGAAGCCTTCGGCCTCGAGGCGGCGCGCATGGTCCAGCGCCTGGACGATCGTCTCGCCGGTGACGAACTGTTCGCCCATCATGCGCATCGCCATGTCCACGCCCTTGCGGATCAGCGGCTCGCCGCCCTTGCCGATCAGCCGTGCCAGCGTGGCCGACAGGCCGGCTTCGCTGTGCGTGGCGACCAGCTTGCCGGTGAGCAGCAGGCCCCAGGTAGCGGCGTTGACGAACATCGACGGGCTGCGGCCGGCGTGGGCCTGCCACTGGCCGCGGGCGATCTTGTCGCGGATCAGTGCGTCGCGCGTCGCGCTGTCGGGGATGCGCAGCAGCGCCTCGGCCAGGCACATCAGCGCCACGCCTTCCTGCGACGACAACGCGTATTCCTGCAGCAGGCTCTGCACCAGGCCGGCGCGGCCCGCACCGGCCTTGCGCTCGCGCAGGCGCTGGGCGATGCGTTGCGCCAGTGCCTGCGCCTGTGCCGCCGCGGCGGCCGGCAGCCGGGCTTCGGCCAGCAAGGGCGCCAGCGCCTCGGCCTCGGCCCGCCGCCATGCGGCCGTGATCCGTGCACGCAGGGAGGACGGCGCCTGCAGCCCATCGGCGAAGGTTTCGAACGGGGTGGGAGAAGGCAATTCGGCAACGGTCGGCATGGCGGCGGGAAGGCGTTGAAAAGCCGATAATGCCCGCCGCCGCGCCGAACATTATTTCGAATTCAAAACCTGATGCAGAACAAACCGCTATCGAAGGCCGATCCGGCCGACACCCTCGATCGGCTGGACCTGCGCATCCTGCAGGGCCTGCAGGAGGACGGCCGCATCTCCAACCTGAAGCTGGCCGAGACCGTGGGCCTGTCGCCCACCGCCGTGCTGGCGCGCGTGCAGCGGCTCACGCGCGACGGCTACATCCTCGGCTACGAGGCCCGGCTGAACCCGCTGAAACTCGGCGCCGGCATGCTGGTGTTCGTCGAGGTGCTGCTCGACCGCACCACGCCCAACGTGTTCGACCAGTTCAAGGCCGCGGTGCAGGTGCGGCCCGAGATCATGGAATGCCACATGGTGGCCGGCGGCTTCGACTACCTGCTGAAGACCCGCAGCGCCGACATGAACGACTACCGCCAGTTTGCCGGCGCCGTGCTGTGGCAACTGCCGGGCGTGCGCGAGACGCGGACCTATGCGGTGATGGAAGAGGTGAAGAACTCCACGCACCTGCACCTGCCGGCTTGAGGAATGCTTCAGCCCTGCCCGTCGGCTTCGCTGAACCCGTAGAGCCGCCAGGGGTTGTCCACCAGCACGCGGTCGCGCAGCGCGGCATCCGGGGCCCAGTCGACCAGCGTGTCGAGCAGGTCGCCGACGTTCATCATCGGCCCCCAGTGCGAGACGTGCGGCCAGTCGGAGCCCCACACGCAGCGCGCGGGTGCGGCCTGCAGCAGCCGCCGGGCCAGCGCCACCGTCTTCGTGTAGGGAGGTTCGTCGAGCCGGTAGGCGCCCGACAACTTGACCCAGGCGCCGTCGCGTACCAGGTCGACCATCGTGGCAAAGCCTGGCTCGTCCGGCCCGAGCGCCGCCGGAAAATGCCCCATGTGGTCGAACACCACAGGCACCGGCAACCCGGCGATGGTCGAGGCGATCGGCTGCAGCTGGCGTGCATCGAGCAGCAGTTGCAGATGCCAGCCCATCTCGCGCGCCAGCGCACCGTAGTCCTTCATCGCGTCGAGCCCGATACCGCCGCCGTACAGCACGTTCAGGCGCAGCCCGACGATGCCATCGGCCTTCGCCTCGGCGTAGTCGGCCGCCGGCAGGCCGAGCGGCATGACGCCGATGCCGCGCAGCCGACGCGGGTGCCGGCGCAGGGTGTCGCGCAGCAGACGGTTGTCGGTGCCGTGCACGCTCACCTGCACCAGTACGCCGTGCGCCATGCCGGTGCGGTCGAGCATGTGCAGGTACTGCGCCTCGGTCGCCTGCGGCGGCGTGTACGACCGCGTCGGCACGAAGGGATGCTCCGGCGGCAGGCCGATCACATGGGCATGCGTGTCGACCGCGCCCGGCGGCACGGTGCAACGCAAGGGGCCGTGCGGCGCCGGGTCGGGGCCCGGGCAATGCGGGGCTTGGTCGGGGGAGGTGGCTGCATTCATGCGATGTCCGGTTCGAGACCCAGACGCTGGCGGATGTGCTGTTCGAGCATCCAGATGCGGTCCTGGCCCCAGGTGACGTAGTCGCCCATCCGGTAGGTGGGCGCAGCGTATTGTCCGATCGATTCGAGTTCTTCGCGGTTGGCCACCGCCCAGCGGCGCCAGCGATCGTCCTCCAGGTGGGGCCGCGCCGTCGCCCAGTCGAGGTCGGCCCGCTCGGCCACGGAGCGCAGCCCCGCGTCCTGGGCCAGATCGATGCCATCGGCCCACACCGCCTCCATCACCGACAGGATGTAGGGCTCGAGGCGCCCCGCCGCTTCGGCCGCATCGGCCAGCGCCATGGCCCGCTCCAGCCCGGGCCCGAACGGATCGCGGAAATTGCCGAACCGCACGCCATGGCGCAGCGCCTCGCGTGCCGGGTCGAAACGGAAGTAGCGTGCCTTCAACTCGGGGATCACGTAGCCGACCATCTTCATCGGCAACACCAGCCGCGGGCGCACCCTGATCGGATACCGTCGCTGCAGGTCGAAGCTGCGTGCAGCGCCCACATAGGCATACGGACTGCGGAAGGTACAGAAGAAGTCCACCACCGGCGCGGCCTCGTCGGCAGCGCGCGCCGCGGCCAGCGGCGGCAATGGCTTGCGCCGCAGCAGCCCCACGCTGGCGCCCGGCCTGCGCCGCCCGGCCGCCAGCAGATCGTGTTCGAGATGGGCCAGCCGGTCGACGCCCCAGTACCAATTGCCCTGGAACGACACCATGCCGGTGTTGAAATGCCCCGCGTCGTACTGCCGCAGCTGATGGGCCGCGAGCTGCGCCGCGGCGTCGGCCGGTGCCGACAGCGGGCCCTCGGCGCACAGGCGGTGCAGGCGCACGCCGTCGCCGCTGAACAGGGCCGCACTCAGTTCACACGCCAGCGCCAGGTAGGCAGCGCCATCGCCTGCGGCCAGCAGGCGGCGGCATGCCAGGTCGACGGCATCCTGCGCCGGGAGCCGCCCATTGCTCTCGAACACCAGATCGCAGTGGCGCCGCAGGTCGACCGCATCGCGCAGCGCATGGGCCGACAGCAGCTCCGGGCGCGGTGCGTAGTCGCGCGCCGGAAACGGCATCGTCGTGCAGGTGATCCCGACGTCGTAGGCCTGCAGCACGCCGGGCAGCAACTGCGCCAGCAGGTAGCTCCAGGGGTCGTCGGGCCGGTGGTAGAAGTGCAGCATGCGGCGCTTCTATTTCAGCAGCAGGTCCGAGGCCTTGAGGATCAGCCGGTTGCGCGCAGAGTCGGCCAGCACCAGGCTCTTGAACTCGGCACCGTCCGAGTACGCCCAGGCCACCTTGAGCTGGCTCAGCGCAGTGCGGTACTGGGTGGTCTTCACCGCATCGGCGCACGCGCTCTCCAGCACCGCGCGCACCTGCGGCTCGATGCCGGTCGGCGCGATCACGCCGCCCATCACCGACCAGACGACGGGGTAGCCCAGCTCGGTGAGGGTCGGTGTTCCGGGCGACTCCTCGAGCCGCTTCGTGGCCGCGACACCCAGGCGGCGCAGGTTGTGCGTCGTGGCGACCGCACTGGTGCCGAAATACAGGTCGACGTGGCCGCCCAGCAGATCGTTGACCGCCGGCGACTCGCCCTGGTAGGGGATGTGCGCGAGCTGGATGCCGGCATTGGCCGCGAAGTCGAGCGCCGCCAGGTGCGGCAGCGAGCCGGGTCCCACGGTCGCATAGTTGATCTTGCCGGGGTTGGCCTTGGCGAAATCGATCAGCGCCTTGGCCGACTTGAACTTCGATTCCGGCGCCACCAGCATGTACACCGGTGCGTCGAAGGTGCGGCAGATGTAGTCCAGCGAATCGACGCGGTAGGGCACGGCCCGCATCTGCGGCAGCGTGGTCAGCGCCGCCGCCGCGATGAAGCCGACCGAATAGCCGTCCCGGGGCGCTGCCGCCACGGCGGCGGCACCGATCGCCCCGCCCGCGCCGGGCTTGTTCTGCACGATCACCGTCTGCTTGAGGTTCTGCGACATCGCCGCGGCCAGCGCGCGGCCGGCCAGGTCGGTCATGCCGGCCGGCGGAAAGTTGACCATCAGCGTGATGGGCTGCGCCGGAAAGGCCTGCGCCGCAGCCGGCAGCGGGCCGGCCATCGCCAGCGCCGCGATGGCCAGCGCCGCGGTGGTGAGGGGTCTCGGTGTTCTTGTCATGCTTGTCTCCTGGTGGTTCTTGTCGGATCGCGTCAAGTCACATGGGCCACGAACTTGGTCGACAGGTAGGCGCCCAGCCCTTCGGTGCCGCCCTCGGCGCCATAGCCGCTCTCCTTGACGCCGCCGAACGGCGCCTCGGCCAGCGACAACGCCAGCGTGTTGATGCCGACCATGCCGGCCTGCAGGCCATCGGACACGCGCATCGCGGTGGCGGCCGACGTGGTGAAGGCATAGGACGCCAGCCCGAACGGCAGGCGGTTGGCACGCGCCAGCGCTTCGTCGAGCGTGTCGAACGCGGTGATCGGCGCGATCGGACCGAAGGTCTCCTCGGTCATCGCGCGCGCATCGTCCGGCAGGCCGGTCAAGACCGTCGGCTCCCAGAAGAAGCCCGCACCCTCGGCACGCCGGCCTCCGGTGGCAACCGCGCCGCCGCGCTGCTGCCCATCGTCGAGGAAGGCGCGCATGGCCTGCAGCCGCCGCGCGTTGGCCAACGGCCCCATCGTCGAGCCGGCACGCAGGCCGCTGCCGAGCACGTTTGCCTGCGCCGCTTCGACGAAGCGCTCCACGAAACGCGCCACGGCGCCACGCTGCACGAAGAAGCGCGACGCCGCCACGCAGACCTGGCCCGCATTGCGGAAGCGCGACGCGGCACAGGCCCTGGCCGCAGCGTCGATGTCGGCGTCGTCGAACACCAGCACCGGGGCATGGCCGCCCAGTTCCATGGTGCAGCGCTTCATGCCGTTCGACGCGGCCATGGCGGCCAGCTGCTTGCCCACGGCGGTCGACCCGGTGAACGTGATCTTGCGGATGCCGTCGGCCTCGATCAGGAATCTCGACACCTCCGCCGGCACGCCGAACACCACGTTCAGCACACCTGGCGGCAGGCCGGCATCAACGCAGGCGCGCGCCAGTTCGAGTGCGGTGGCCGGCGTTTCCTCTGCCGGCTTGAGCACGCAGGTGCAGCCGGCCGCCAGCGCGCCGGCGATCTTGCGCGCCGGCGTCAGCGCGGGAAAGTTCCATGGCGTGAAGGCCGCCACCGGCCCCACCGCTTCCTGCAGCACCAGGTGGCGCGCGTTCGCCTGCCGGGCCGGAATCACCCGGCCGTACAAGCGTCGCGCCTCTTCGGCATACCACTCGAAGATCTCGGCTGCACCGGTCAGCTCGCCGCGCGCCTCGGCCAGCGGCTTGCCCTGCTCCATCGTCATGATGTGGGCGATGGTGTCGGTGCGTTCGCGGATCAGCCGCGCCGCTTCGAGCAGGATGCGGCGCCGCTCCATCGCGGGGGTGCGCGACCAGGTGGCGAAGCTGCGCACCGCGGCGTCGACCGCGCTTGCCAGGTCGGCCGGGCTTGCGTGCGGCAAGCTGCCCAGCACCTGTTCGTTCGACGGGTCGATCACGTCTTCGGCCGCATGGCCGGTACCGCGGGTCCACTCGCCGCCGATCAGCATCTGCAGATGGGCGAATCGTTGCCGGGCCAGTTCTATCGTGTCCATGAAGTTGTCCTTGTGTGCGGAAGTCAGGCGCGGGCGATCGGCAACGGGCTGTCGTCGGCCAGCTCCTCCATCTCCTGCACCAGCTGGTGCAGCAGTTGCTGGCGGGTCTGCAGCAGGGCCGGGTCGTCCCACAGGTTGGTCATCTCCAGCGGGTCCTGCTGCAGGTCGTAGAGTTCGCCCCAGTCCACGCCGCGGTAGACCGACAGGCGCCAGCGCGCCGTGACCAGGGTGCGCAGGCGCACCGGGCGGTCGAAGCCGAGAAAGCTGCGCTGGTTGTCCTCCTCGACGACGATGCCCTGACGCAAGTGATCGCTGCGGCCCTCGATCAACGGCATCAGGTCGCGGCCCTGGATGCCCTGGTAGGACTGCAGCCGGGCGCGCGCCAGCACTGTCGCGGCGATGTCGACCGTGCCGGCCAGCGCCTCCGAGGCCGTGTCACGCTGCGTCGGCGCCGGGTCGGTCCAGATGAAGGGCACGCGGATCAGCCCGTCGTAGTGGATCGGTCCCTTGAACATCAGCTGGTGGTCGCCCATGTAGTCGCCGTGGTCGCTGGTGAAGATGACCACCGTGTTGCGGTGCAGATCCAGCCGCTCCAGCGTCGCCAGCAGGGTGCCGACGGCGTCGTCGATCATCGTGATCGCGCCATAGGTCAGTGCGATCGCCTCGCGCACGTCGCGCTCCTGCACCGCCTGCAGCATCCACGAGTCGCGGTCGGAGCGGCCTTCGTCACGCTCGGCCAGCAGGTGCGCAAGCGGCGGTGGCGGCTTGCCGACGCTGGCCCGGAACGCGGCCGGCAGCGGGATCTTCTTCGGGTCGTACATGTCCCAGTACTTGCCCGGCGGCGAGAACGGATGGTGCGGATCAGGGAACGAGCAGTGCAGAAAGAACGGCTGGTCGCCCCCTCCCGCCTTGTGGCGTTCCAGGAAACCGACCGCCTGCTCCTGGATATAGGTCGTCGAGTAGAGCTCTTCCGGCACCGCCGTGCGCCAGGCCTGCAGCGCCGCGATGCCCTGCTGCGGCAGCGCGTGCTCCGGCCCGACCAGCGCGTCCGCTCCCGGGTGCCGGGCCTCGCGCCAGCGTCCGTAGTGCCCGTGCGCACCGTCGGCATGCATCATCGTCAGATGCACTTCGTCGAAGCCGTAGTACGGCAGCGTCAGATCGTGGTCCGGCTCCTGCTGCCACTTGGTGATGCGTTCCTGGTCGTACGAGCCTGCGGTATCGGCGTGCCATGCGTCAGCCAGCTTCGGCGGTGGCGCAAGGCTGCCATCGCCGGGGGGCTTGCGCAGGATCGGCCCTTCGCCCAGCATCGGCTGCAGGTGGATCTTGCCGCTGGACGCGGTGGCATACCCGGCGGCACGCAGCACCTCGATGAAGGTCGTCGCGTGCATCGACAGCGGAATGCCGTTGGACCGCACGCGGTGCACCGACGGCATGCGCCCGGTCATCAAGGTCGCGCGGTTCGGCATGCAGGCCGGGTTGGCGACATAGAACCGGTTGGAGCGCCAGCCGCGCCGGGCCAGGCTGTCGATGTGCGGCGTGCGCACGATCGAGTTGCCGTAGCAGCCCAGGTGGTCGGCCCGGTGCTGGTCGGTGATGATGAAGAGGAAGTTGGGTTGCTGCATCTGCAAGTGGTCGTGGTGGGGTGAACGGAGGACGGGACGAGGCGTCAGATGCCGGTTTCGCGCCGGCGGAAGGACTGCTCCAGGGCCAGGCCGATCGGAACCATCTTCGGAATCGTGAGGTGCACGAACCCGGCAACACGCGCCGCGAAGTGGGCATCGAACGCCGCCGGTCGCGGCGGCATGGGCAAGGGGCGGCGCTGTACCCATTCCACGGCCTGCGCCACGGCAGCGATGCGCGCCTGCGACAGGACGCCGCGGCTTTCGAGCGGCGCAAGGGCAGCCTCGACGCCACTCAACACGCCAGGCCAGGCAGCGAGGTGCCGGTACAGGCTGGCCACGATCTCGGGCTCGCCGGCCTCGGCGAACCGGTTGAGCCGCAACACGCGGTCTGCTTCGTCGGGTGGCAGCTGGGCGAGCGCGGGCAACGGCGGCATCGCCGCTTGTGGAGCGGATGCCGTGGATTGCTGGGGTGCCTTGGACGAGATATCGCGGCCCGACGCCATCGGTACGGCCGCGGCCTGGCCGTGCAGCAGATGGGTCAGCGACATCAGGTTGAGGCTGTTGCCGATGTTGTAGGTCTGCACCAGGTCGGCTGCGGCGCGCGGATCCGGCAATGCGCCGGCGTGGCGCAGGTCCCAGCCGGCGACGTGCAGCGCCAGGGCGCGCCGCAATGCGCTCGCCTGGGCGCCGATCTCGCCGGACACCAGGTGGGGCCGCACGGCCGTCCAGGTCCATTGCAGCACCTGCACGTCGGTCGCGAGATAGCGGTAGATCAGGTTGACCAGCGGAACACCCAGCGTCGCGCGGATGTCGGCGTACAGCTCGGCCACGAGACCGGTCGCCTCGCGTTCGGTCACCTCGGGCAGCGCAGCGTTTGCAGCGGGCCGAGCCAAGCCGTCGGCCGGCACCAACGTCGATGGCGTCATGCGGTTTCTTTCATGGGTTGCCTTGTCTCCTGGCACGCATCGTAGGGACCTGGCCACCCTTTTGAAAAGAACATAATTGCGATGCCTGCCATACACGAAAGTGATAGAAGAACAACGGGCATCCCCTACAACGGAGACAACCCACGCCGTGGACAGCCGCCAGCTCAAATATTTCGTCCGGGTCGTCGAGCTCGGCAGCCTGACCCGTGCCGCCGAGGCCTTGCACGTGGCGCAGCCGGCGCTGAGCCTGCACATGCGGCACCTGGAAGAAGAGCTGGCCGTGCCGCTGCTGATCCGCAGCCGCCGCGGCATGGAGCCGACGCCGCACGGAAAACTGCTGTACGAGCACGGCCGCAACATCCTGCGGCAGTTCGAACAGGCCGCGCAGGAGGTGCGTTCGCTAGGGCAGGAGCCGTTCGGCGACGTGGCGATCGGCATCCCTGCGACCGTCAGCCCGGTGCTGGTGCGCCCCCTGCTCGAGGCGCTGCGCATCAGCCTGCCCAAGGTGGTGCCCCACATCGTCGAGGCCATGAGCGGCTATCTGCTCGAATGGCTGCATGCCGGCCGGCTCGATGCCGCGATCCTGTTCGACGTGCAGCAGATGAAGGGCTTGCGGCGCTCGGTGATCGGCGTGGAGCCGATGTACCTGGTCGGGCCTGCCAAGGCGTTCCCGCGCGGCAAGCAGGTGGCGTTCGCCGACCTGCCGCGTTACCCGCTGATCATCCCGGGACGGATGCACGGCATGCACATGATGATCCGCAACGCCGCGGCGCAGCAGGGAGTTGAGCTGAACGTGCGGGTCGAGGTGGACGCCGTGGCCGAGATGATCGGCCTGGTGACGCAGGGTTTCGGTTACACGCTGCTGGCGCGCATGGGCTTCTACCGCGAACTGGCGTCGCGCAAGGTGTCGCTGGCGACCGTGGTCGACCCGCCGATCCTGCGCACGCTGATCAGCGCCACCCCCGAAGCCAGGCCCTTGTCGACGGCCACCGAAGGGGTGCTGAAGGAAGTGCACCGCATCCTGGGGCGCTTCATCCGATCGGGCGCGCAGGCGCGGCCCGCGGCCGTCAGGCGCTGACCGGCACCCCGCGCCGCTGGCGCTCTACGCTGTGGCGGGCCTGCTCGGGCGGCTCGCCCGGGGCGCACAGGAAACCCTGGTACTGGTCGCACTGCAGGTCCTGCAGCACATGGCGCTGGGCCTCGGTCTCCACCCCTTCGGCGATGGTGGTCAGGTGCAGCGCGCGGCCCATCTGGATGATGGCGCTGACGATGGCGCGGTCGTTCTCGTCGTCGGGCAGGCCCTTGATGAAGGACCGGTCGATCTTCAGCTTGTGGATCGGAAACTTCTTCAGGTAGGCCAGGCTCGAGTAGCCGGTGCCGAAGTCGTCGATCGCCAGCGCCACGCCCAGCGCGGCCAGGTCGTTCAGGCGCTCCAGCGCCTCGGCGGCGTCGCGCACCAGGATCGACTCGGTCAGCTCCAGCTCCAGCAGCGTCGGGTCGAGCTGTTCGGCGGTGATGGCGGCGGCCACGCGCTCGACGAAATCGGCCTGCTGGAACTGCAGCGGCGAGACATTGACCGACACCAGCATCGGCATGCCGGTGCGGGCCCACAGCGCCGCCTGGCGCACCGCTTCGCCCAGCACCCAGGTGCCGATGGTGACGATGTAGCCCGACTCCTCGGCGAGAGGGATGAACGCCGCTGGCGGGATCAGGCCCTGGTCGGCGTCGGGCCAGCGGATCAGCGCCTCGAAGCCGATCACCTCGCCCGTCGCCAGGCAGACCTGCGGCTGGTAGTGCAGGCGGAACACGCCGGCCTCCATCGCCTGGCGCATCGCATGCTCCATCTTCATGCGCGACAGCAGCTGCATGTTCATCTGCGGCTGGTAGAAGCGGTAGTTGGCACGCCCGCGTTCCTTCACGCTGTACATGGCGGTGTCGGCGCACTTGATCAGGTCGTCGAGCGACAGGCCATCGGCCGGGAACATCGCCACGCCGATGCTGCAACTGACCGAGAACTGCAGCGCGTCGAGCTCGAACGGGTGCGACAGGGTCTCGATCACGCGGCGCGCCACCATCTCGGCGCCGGCGGCATCGGCCCCATGCAGGTACATGACGAACTCGTCGCCGCCCAGCCGGCACAGCGTGTCGACCTGGCGCAGGCAGGCCAGGATGCGCGCCGAGACCTCGACCAGCACGCGGTCGCCGAACAGGTGGCCGAGCGAGTCGTTGATGTTCTTGAAGCGGTCGAGGTCGATGAACAGGATCGCGAACTCACCGCCGTCGCGCTCGGCCACACGCAGCCCGAAGTCGACCTGCTGCGACAGCATCAGCCGGTTCGGCAGCCCGGTCAGCACGTCGGTGTAGGCCAACTGCTCGATGCGCTGCTGGCTGGCGCGCTGCTCGGTGATGTCGCGGAACGAATAGACGCGGCCGACCGAGTGGCCCTGGCTCTGCTTGGGCAGCGTGGTGCGCTCCAGCAGGCGGCCCGAGCGCAGCTGCAGCAGATCGTTGGCCTCGACCAGCGGCCGCGCGGTGATGTCGTCGAGCCGGCGCAGGTAGGCCTCGCCGTCGACCACCGCATCGGCCATGTGCTGGCGCAGCGCCTCGTCGTCGCGCCGGATCAGCAAGGCCTCGGGCAGGTCCCACAGCTCGGCGAAGCGGCGGTTGCAGGCCGTGGTGGCACCATCGAGATCGCTGACCAGGATGCCGTCGGCCGTCGACTCCAGCGTGGCCTGCATCTCGGCCAGCACCAGTTCCAGCTCGTCCTGCACGCGTTGCTGCGGTGTGCGGTCCTGCATGCCGACCAGATAGACGATGGCGCCGTCGTCGAGCAGCAGCTGGCTCACGCGGCGCTCGACCTGCAGCGTGCTGCCGTCGTCGCAGCGCAGGATGGTGTCGGAGCGGATGCGGTCGGCCAGGCCCGCGGCCACGTCTTCCCAGAAGAACTGGTCTTCCGGTGTCGGGCACAGGTCCTGCACCGGCCGCTCGCACAGGGCGGCGGCATCGGTGCGCAGCAGCGCGGCCGCGGCGCCATTGGCCGCCAACACCTGCAGGCTGGCGCCGTCGACGAGCCAGACGGCCTCGAGCAGGCCGTCGATCAGGCCTTCGAGCTGGGACGCGTTCACGCGCTGGCCCCGGACTCTTCCTCGGGACTCGGACGCTCGTAGAAGTAGCTGACGCGCTGGCGCGGGGCCAGGTAGTCGAGCGCCGCCTTGGGCAGCTGCGCCGGTTTCAGGCTGCGGCGGATGCCCAGCTCGGGTGTGCGTTCGAGGTCGAGGATCAGCGCCTCTTCGCGCGGCACGCCGGGGTCGTGCACGATCACCCGCGGCTTCAGCGGCCGGGTCGAGTTGACCGACACGACGATCGCAAAGCGCTCGTTGACCAGCTGCACCACCGAGCCCGGCGGGTACACGCCCATCATGCGGATGAACGCGCCCAGCGCCACGCCGTCGAAGCGCGACTTCTGGTTGGCGAAGATGATGGACAGCGCCTCGTGCGGCGTCATCGCGTGCACCAGCCGCGCCGGGTTGCACAGGTTGTCGTACTTGTTGACCAGGGCCAGGATCTTGCCGCCGACCGACATCGCGTCGTTTTTCAGCAGCGCCGGAAAGCCGCTGCCGTCGACCATCTCGTGGTGCTGCGCGACGGCCGCCACAGCCTGCTCGGACAAGCCCATGCGCGTGGCGGCGTTGACGCTGTGCAGCACGTGCTCGCGGTAGACGGCGACCTCGCTCGCCGAGAAACTCTCGTCGACCGAACGCATGCGCTCGGGCAGCTGCTCCTTGCCCAGGTCGTGCACCAGCGCGGCCACGCCGAGATCGGCCAGGTCGTGCGACGGCAACCCCAGCGCCTTGCCCAGCAGCAGCGAGATCACCATCACATTGACCGGGTGCATCGCACTGCGATCGCCGGTGGTCTCCGACAGCAGCCGGATCGCGGCCTCGCCGTCGACCAGGATCTCGCTCACGCAACCGGCGACAAGCTCGACGCACTGCGTGCGGGCCAATGCCGGCTTGCTCGACACATGCTCCACCACCTTCTGGTACTGGCGCGTGGCTTCGCCGAAGCGGCGCTCGCAGATCTGCAGGCTGCGCTGCTGGGCCGCCAGCTGCTCGCGGCGCTGGTCGCGCAGCGCGTCGGCCTCGGACATCAGGCGCTGCTCGGCGGTGCGGGCGGGCGGCGCGCCGGTGCCCGTGCGGTCCACGTTGGCGGCGGCCGTGGCCGCCCCGTCGTCGACGGGGTCGCTCTTGGAGGGAAAGTAACGGATCTGGGTCAGGCCCAGTGAGCGGATCGTGCGGATCTGGTCGTCCGACGAGATCTTGAAACTGCCTTTGGGGAACGGATGGTCCATCCATCCCAGATCCAGTTGCACGAACAGCCCGCGACGCAGCTGGCCTACGTCGATGACGCGCGACGAGTCATCATCCATGTGGTGGACGTGTGCGTTCCAGATGCATCAAATGATTATGGCGTCAATCCTTGACATGCTGTAACGATTGCAGCGAATCCGCCACAGTCTGCGCCCGGGTCGAGGCCTGCCGTGCCCGCGCCCCCCGCGGTTCAGGTCGGCGTGCCGCCCGTCGCCAGCCGCAGCAGGCCCAGCGCGTCGTCGAACTCGAAGCCGTCGACTGCGGTCTTCAACGGCAGGTAGCGGGCCGACAGCAAGGCCCGCAGCACGGGCTCGTGCTGCTGCACGAAGTCGCCCGCCGCGGCATCGTTGTCCTCCAGCAGGCCGGCCAGTTGCTGCAGCAGCGCATCGCCCTGCCCTGGCGGCACGCCGTCGGCACCCGACGGAGCGGCGTCTTCCGGACCCAGTGCAGCCGCAAGCTGGCCGGTGAGTTCGGTCAGCGCGGCATGCAGCGGCTCCATCAGCGGGGACAGGCGCGCGAACGGCGCCTGGTCGTGGAGAGCGCCTTCGAGCGCGGCGGCCAGGGCCGGCACGCGGGTGGCACCAATGTTGGCCGAGACGCCTTTCAGCGTGTGCGCCAGCCGCTCGGCCGTGGCCAGGTCGCCGGCGTCCAGCGCGGCGTGCACGGGCGCCAGGCCCGCGGCATAGGCATCGACGAAGCGGCGCAGCAGCCGGCCATACAGGTCTTCGCGCCCCATCGTGCGGCGCAGACCGCCTGCGGCATCGATGTCGGCGACCTGGGCGAGCCCGGCCACTGCCGACGGCCAGGCCAATGCCGGCGGCTCGGGGACGGCGGTCGTGGCGATGGTGGCGTCCGCTTCCTGCACCCGCGGCCTGATCCAGCGCAGCAACGTCTGCCACAGGGCCTCCGGATCGATCGGCTTGCTGACGAAATCGACCATGCCCGCCGCAACGCAGCGGTCGCGGTCGGCCTGCATCGCGTTGGCCGTCATCGAGACGATGGGCAGGTCCTGCAGCGCCGGCAGGGACCGCAGCACCCGCGTGGCCTCCAGCCCGTCCATCTCGGGCATCTGCATGTCCATCAGCACCAGGTCGTAGGGCTGCGCCAGCGCCATCTCGACGGCGATGCGGCCGTTGTCCGCCACGTCCACCGACAGGCCGGCCTCGCGCAGCAGTTCGGTCGCCACCAGCTGGTTGATCTCGTTGTCTTCGGCCAGCAGCACGCGTGCGCCGTGCACGCTGCGCATGCGCGCCAGCAGCGGCGAAGGTTCGGCCGCGGCATGCGCCGGGCGGTCGACGGCGGCAGCGCCGAGCAAACGCATCAGCGTGTTGAACACGACGGAGGCGTTCACCGGCTTCGACAGCACTTCCGTGATGCCGGCCTGGGCGGCGGCCTCGCGCACATCGTCGCGCCCGTAGGCGGTGACGATGGCCACGTGCGGCCGGGGTGCGAGCGGCAGCGCGTGCATGGCCTGCGCGGTCTCGCAGCCATCCATCTCCGGCATCTGCCAGTCGAGCAGCACGACGTCGAACGGCGCCAGGCCCGCATCGCCCAGGCGCGCCAGGGCCGCCGCGCCGCCATCCGCCTTCTCCACCTCGAAGCCCATGCCCTGCAGCATGTCGGCCAGCACGTTCAGCGAGGTCTCGTTGTCGTCGACCACCAGCACGCGGCGGCGCCGCAGATCGCCGCGCCACTGCGGCCGGGACATCGCGCCCGACGTGCCCACGCGGGCGGTGAACCAGAAGGTCGAGCCCTGGCCGAACGTGCTGTCGACGCCGACCTCGCCACCCATCATGCCGGCCAGGTACTTGGAGATCGCCAGCCCCAGGCCGGTGCCGCCGTACTTGCGCGAGGTCGACGCATCGGCCTGCTGGAAACTCTGGAACAGCCGGCCCATCTGCTCGGGCGTGAGGCCGATGCCGGTGTCGCGCACCGCGAAGTGCAGCAGCGCCTGCCCCTCGCCCGCCTCGCGTTGCCGCACCGTCACCGCGATCTCGCCGCGCGGCGTGAACTTGACCGCGTTGTTGACGAAGTTGATCAGGATCTGGCCCAGGCGCAACGCATCGCCCACCAGTTGCGTGGGCACGTCCGGCGCCACGTCGACGACGAACTCGAGCCCGCGTTCGGCCGCCTTGCCGGCCACCAGGCTGGTCGTCCGGTCGAGCAGCGCATCGAGATCGAAGGGCGCGGCTTCCACGGTCAGCTTGCCGGCCTCGATCTTCGACAGGTCGAGCACGTCGTTGATGATGCCCAGCAGGTGGGCGCCCGACTGGTGGATCTTCTCGACGAAATTGCGCTGCCGGGTGTCGAGCTCTGTCTTCAGCGCCAGATGGCTCAGCCCGATGATCGCGTTCATCGGCGTGCGGATCTCGTGGCTCATGTTGGCCAGGAACTCGGACTTGGCCCGCGTGGCCTCCTCCGCGATCTCCTTGGCGTGCAGCAGTTCGGCCTGGGCCGCGCGCTGCTCGCTGATGTCGGTGTTGACCCCCACCACACGCAGCGGCCGCCCCTGCGCGTCGCGGAACACCGCCGCCTCGCTCTGGAACCAGCGCACCTCACCGCCATCGCGACCAATCCGCCACGCGTCGCGCAGACGCGTCGCATCTCCGCGCAAGGCCTGGGCGGTCCGCTCGAACACACCAGCCCTGTCGTCCGGATGCAGCAGCTGCGCGAACGCCTCCTTGCTGCCGCTGGAGCTGCCGGGCGCCAGCCCGAACATCCGTTGCAGCTGGGGCGACCAGTACATGCTGCCGGTGGTCACGTCCCAATCCCAGACCCCGACGTTGCCCGCATCCTGCGCGATCTCCAGCCGCTCGGACAGCGCGCGGGTCGCGGCCTCAGCCCGCTTGATGTCGCTCACGTCCTCGATCATCCAGATGGCTGCGCGCTGGAAGCCTTCCATGCGCACGCCCTGTCCGGTGATGCGGCAGTCGAAAGAGCTTCCGTCCAGCCGGAACACGGTCCAGTCCTCGCGCACCACCAGACCCTGGGCCAGCCTCGGCCCGACCTTGGCGCCGAAGGCCGCATACGCCTCGGCCGTACCGTACAGGATGCTGGTCGGGCGGCCGACGAGTTCGTCGCCGGTGGCGCCGACCAGGCGGGCATAGGCCGGGTTGACGCTGCGCACGATGCCTTCGCTGGCGAACAGCATCGGCGGGGCGTTGTCGAAGATCGCGCGCTGGTAACCCAGCACGTCGAGCAGCCGGCGCTCGGTCTGGCAACGCACGGTGCTGTCGCGTACGCTGGCGAGCAGGTAGCGCACGCCTTGAAGATCGGACGACGAGACGCTGAGCTCGATTGGAAAGGCAGCCGCGCCTTCACGCAGTCCCATCAGCACAGGCCCTGACTCCGGCGTCGGTTGCCGGCTGTCCTCGGCCAGCGCGCACAGCCCGTCGAAGGCGAGGTCGGCGGTCCACTTCGGAATCAGCTGCACCACCGGCACGCCGGCCAGATGTTTGTCGGCGCACCCGAACATGGCCGCGAGCTGCGCGTTGGCCATCTGCACGATGCCCCGTGCGTCGACCAGCAGCATGGCGTCGGGGCTCAGCTCCAGCGCCTGCGCCCAAACCATCAGGCGTTCATCAGCCATGCGGTGCTGGCACGCCGATCCCACCACGCGCTGTCGGCATCGGGTGTCCGCCGCCCGGTCAGGCGCCGACCCGCGAACGCCGCGCCATCCAGCCCAGCACCAGCAGCGACAGCACGACCAGCATCGGGCCGTCGAGCGTCGGGATCGAAGTGGGGGGCACAGCGCAGGCAACGATGCCAGGCGTGGCCGGCGGTGCCAGCACCCGCACGCTGGGCAGATGTTCAACCGCGAAGTCGTAGGCCGGGTTGTGCCCCGGATTTGCCGGGTCATCCTGCAGGTTGTTGCAGATCAGCTTGGTATCGTCGGCCAGCACACCGCCGTTCGAGGTACTGCAGGCATCACCGGCAACAGGCGTCTGCGGTGAACTCAGCTCGGACCGGGCCCGGCCGTCCATCGTCGTATCCGACGTGAGGTAGCCATAGGCCTGGTCGAAGTCCGACAGAAAGGTGGTGTTGGCAGGGAAGAACAGGACGGTGGCACTCACGGCGTCGGTGTCGTTGCAGCTGCCTGTGAACTTGATCTTGTGGCGCACGCCGCCGGGGACGGTCGTGTCGTTGCAGCTCAGGTTCGCGTCGCCGCCCCACAGAGCCCGGCGACCGTCGCCCAGCAGGATGGTCTGGGTGCCCGCGACCGCAAAAAAATCGGTGTTTGCATACAGCGGCGTGGCCCCGCTGCTGAAATCGAGCACGGCCATGCCGCCCGTCACGTCCACCGGCGTGGCGGTCATCACGCCCATGTGGTTGCGGTGACGCACTGCCACGAAGTAGCTGCCGGCGGCGATGTCGAAGGTCACCGCCGAGACGCCATTGGTGTCGACGATGTCGCCATCGCGCTGCAGCAGTGCGGCGCGGGTAGCGACGATGCGGGTGCCGTCGGTCGCGTCGCGCAGTTCGAGAAAGACCCAGTCGACGATCGCATCGGAACCGGTGACCGCCAACACCGAAGGCTGCATCGTCTCGCTGCCGCTGGTGCCGACGAACTGGTATTTCGCCGCTGCAGGCAGGCCGCTGTAGGGCTGTGCCAGCGGAATGAAGGGAACGCCGGCCTGGCCCACACGCAGTTCGTCGCCCATCAGATCGTGCCCGCCCGCCTGCGTCAACGCAGTCCGCAGCGGCGTCAGCGTGAGCGCGCCCTGCAGCAGCACACGGGCGTTCAGAATCGCCGGGCCGCACACCACCGCTCCGCCGAACTGGGCGTGCGCAGGCGCCAGGCAGCCCAGCGCAAGCGCCAGTGCGCCCCACACGCCAGCGCAGCGGGCACGCAGCCTCACCTTCCACGACCAGCCCATGTTGTCTACCGGCAAGTCTGTCGCGCACGTGGCCATCAGGCACTCCATGTTGGAAGCAGGAGTGCCAGTCTAATCTTTGAAACTTAAAGTTACAACACTTTGATGCCGGCGATCAACATGTCCCTCAGAGCCTTGGCATCGCTGCGCGTCGCCAGCCCGATGCCGACGGCGAGCTCCGCGCCCTCGGCCAGAGGCCGGTAAACCACACCCGCCCGCCGCAGACCGGTGAACGACCGGGGCAGCAACGCCATGCCATGCCCATGGGCCACCTCGCCCAGCAGCACATGGTGATCGGCCGGCTCCCTGCGTTTGGACGGAGCGAAGCCATGGCGCGAGAAGACCTTCTGGCAATGGTCGTAGAACGCCGGCTGGCGGGCACGCTCGAACCAGAAGACGGTTGCATCCGCCAGGTCGGCGAGACCGAGCTTCTTGCGCTTCGCCAGTGGATGGACCGACTGCATCGCCACCACCATCGGCAGGCGATCGAGCTCCACGACGTCCAGGCCCTGCGCATCCGTCGGCAGCGCGATGAACGCAGCATCCAGCTTGCCGGTACGCAGCAGCCGTACCAGTCGCGGCGAACTGTCGGAGACGGTGGAAACAGCGGTTTCGGGATGCGCGGCATGTACACGCTCGGCCAGCCCCCGGAGCCAGGCCGGCTCCACGGCGCTCGTCAGACCCAGCCTGAGCTTGGGTGGCAAGCCCCGGACCGCAACCGCCACCTCGGCCTCGCGCAGCAGGCTTGCCACGCTGCGCGCGTACGGCACCAGCCGGTGCCCGGCCTCGGTGAGGCCGACACCCCGGGTATTGCGCTCGAACAGCGACGTTCCCAGGCGGTCTTCCAGTTCCCGGATCGCCCTGCTCAGCGGCGGCTGCGACAGGTGCAGCGTCTCGGCGGCCTGCCGAAAACTCAGCGCATCGGCGACAGCGAGGAAGAGCGCAAGCGAACGGGAATCAAGGCGACCAGACATACCAAAAAGGTATCACGAATCGGGTCATTCCGTCGGGCCGCAGCCGCGCCTACAGTGCGCCACGTCAACATTCCTGGAGCAACCCATGGCACTTCGCCAGCCTCTTGCAACTGCCGGTTTTTCCGGCTCTTCCGGCCACGCCGCGGCCGCCGCGGACCGCGTTTGCTCGCCTTCGGGAGTCGCTGCACGCCACGACGGCAGCGGGCGGCAGGCCAGAACAGGAGGCCTGCGATGAGCGGCGAACGCCACGCACGCGGCGCACGCATGCTGGCTGCCGTGGACGGCCCGGCGGGCCTGGCGGTGGTGGAGAGGCTCGCCAAAGCGTTTCCCGACTTCGCGCGCTATCTGCTTGAATTTCCCTTCGGCGACATCTATGCCCGTACCGGCCTGGGTCTGCGTGAACGCGAGCTGGCGACAGTGGCCGCGTTGTGCGCGCTGGGCCATGCACAACCGCAACTCCGCGTCCATCTGCATGCGGCGCTGCATGTCGGGTGCACGCCGGTCGAGCTGGTCGAGGTCGTGATGCAGATGGCGGTCTACGCCGGTTTTCCGGCGGCGCTCAACGCACTGGCCGTCGTCCAGGAAGTCTTTGCAGACGCGGGCATTGCGCTTCCGCTGAACTGACAGGCGTGGCCTATCTGGCGTGGCCGCGGTCACAAGCCGCTGCGCAAATCGCCGATGGCCCCCAAAACAGTACCCGTCACGCTGCTCCTTCGTGATGAATCCCTGAGGACGTCCCTCACCAACAGGTCAGCCTGCCGCCAAATTCCCATCGCGCGGCCCCGTCACACCCGGTCGAACACAAACTCGACCACTCCGGTGCCGACCATGGCCCCAGCATGGGTCTCAGCAGGGACCGAGAACTCTGTTGACCGCCTCGGTAGCTCGTAGGGACTGAAAACCCTCGCCACCTCTTTGCCGCCAACGCGGCAGCTCATCTCGACGTGGCTGGAGCTGAACTGCAGAAATCGCGAGGCCATCACAGCGGCCAAGAATTCCTGGAGAGTGCTGTCGCCCGGGAGTTCGTAGCGCTTTTCCAGCGGGCCCAACTGGTCGTCCTGGGAGCAGCAGGCTTCGCGGAGTACGTCGATGTTCATTCTGGCGTTCCCGATGTCTCGATTTTCGTGGCCAAGCCGTACAGCGACAGCAAGCCCACGACGTGCCCCACAGCGACACCAGCCTCCCCCGATTCGATGCGCGCAATGGTCTGGACGTGCACACCAAGACGGACAGCGGCAGCCGCCTGTCCCTCGCCCGCGGCCAGGCGGGCCTGTTTCGCCGCAGCGCCCATGCCCCGAATGGCCATCAGCGCTTCGTCGCTGATGTCGGAGGAGATGTGTTTGCCTTGTGCCATGGACCCATTCTCCCTTGTCACTGACCGGTCCCAGGTAACTGCTTCGGTCCTGGTCGCTGAGTTATTCTGTGGCGCGTGACCACACCGATATGAGCGCAGCAGATTTTCTCCTGTCCCCCGAAGTCCAGAAGATTCTGAGTCTTGTGTTTGCGCATCCTGCGACCGCGTTCTCCGCACCCGACCTGGCAAAAAAGGCCAGGCTGTCCCTGGAAGATGTTGAGCGGACGCTGGACCATCTCCTCAAGAGTGGCATCTTGATGCGGCGCGGCGACAAGGCTGAACCGCAGCAACGCGTTGGGGCGAACACGTCATTCGTCTTCTACGCCGAGCTGCGAGCCGTCGCGCTCAAGTCCTTCGCTGCCGCGGAGCCCATACGGTCCATGTTGCGAGCCAAGTTCAAAGACTCCGTGGTTCGCGCTTTCATCCTTGCGGAGGACCAGGACGGCACGATTGAGCTGCTCGTCGTCCATGGTCAGCGCGTGCCCAGCAAGGAAGCGATGGCGGCAGCCTGCACGAAGGTCTCGGCGGCAATCGGTCGGCACCTGAATGTTCACGTCATCTCGAATGCGAAATACGCCGCACTGGGCGAGCGGGATGCCCTCGGTCGCAAGCTTCAGGCCGCTGCTGCGTTTGAAATCATCGCCGTCGGTGAGACCAAAGCGCTGCCGTCCACAGAGCGTGATGGCCTCATTCAGAACGCGCGAAAAAAGCTGACTGCGCTGGTCCGTAGCGCAGTGGGCTCGTAGCTTGGCAGCAAGGCCGGTCGCGCGTGTTTTTTTCCAAGTGCTGGCACGCCCTCAAGCGAACAGTGCCTTGTACTGCTCCCGCAGCAGGTTCTTCTGCACCTTGCCCATGGCATTGCGCGGCAGCTCGGCCACGACGAAGCAGCGTTTGGGGATCTTGAAGTTGGCCAGCTGCGCCTTCAGCCCGGCGACCACCGCATCGGCATCGACCGCCGCCCCCGGATGCGCGATCACCACGGCCACGCCGACCTCGCCGAAATCGGGGTGCGGCACGCCGACCACGGCACTCTCGGCGACGCCGGGCATCTCGTTGATCGCGCTTTCGATCTCGGCCGGGTAGACGTTGTAGCCGCCGCTGATGATCAGGTCCTTGCTGCGGCCGACGATGGTCACGTAGCCGCGCGCGTCGACCTTGCCGACGTCACCGGTCTTGAAGAAGCCATCGGCCGAGAACTCTTCGGCCGTCTTCTCGGGCATACGCCAGTAGCCCTTGAACACGTTGGGGCCGCGCACCTGGATGCCGCCGATCTCACCGGCCGCAACCGGCTGGCCGGCATCGTCCATCACCCGCAACTGCACGCCGGGCAGCGGGAACCCGACGGTGCCGCCGCGCCGTTCGCCTTGTGCGGCGTCGTAGGGGTTCGAGGTCAGCATCGCGGTCTCGCTCATGCCGTAGCGTTCGAGAATGGTGTGGCCGGTGCGTTGCTGCCATTCCTTGAAGGTCTCGATCAAGAGCGGCGCCGAGCCGGCGATGAACAGGCGCATGTGGCGCACCGCTTCCTTCGTCAGGCCGGGTTCGGCGAGCAGCCGCACGTAGAGCGTGGGCACGCCCATGAACACCGTGGCCTCGGGCAGCCTGGCGACCACGGCCTTGGGGTCGAACTTCGCCATCCAGAGCATCTTGCTGCCGTTCAGCAGCGCGCCATGCAGCGCGACGAACAGGCCGTGCACATGGAAGATCGGCAACGCATGGATCAACACGTCGCCCCCCTGCTCGGCGCTGCGCCAACCCCAGTAGTCCTTCAGCGTGCGCGCATTGCTCAGCAGGTTGCCGTGGCTCAGCATCGCGCCCTTGCTGCGCCCGGTCGTGCCGCTGGTGTAGAGGATCGCGGCCAGGTCGTCGGCCGCGCACTGCGCCGGAACGTGTTGGTCGCTGTGGTGCGCCGCGCGCTCCAGCAGCGTGCCGTTGCGGCTGTCGCCCAGCGTGAACACGTGGCCCGTGCCGGCGGTGAACGCGATCTTGCTGACCCAGCCGAAGTTGGCCGGGCTGCAGACGACGACCGCCGGCTCGGCGTTGCCGATGAAGTAGCTGATCTCGCCGCTCTGGTAGGCGGTGTTCAGCGGCAGGAACACGTAGCCCGCACGCAGCGTGGCCAGGTACAGCAGCATCGCCTCGACCGACTTCTCGACCTGCACCGCGACGCGCGCGCCCGGCGCCAGGCCGAGCGAGGCCAGCAGATTGGCCAGCATTGCGCTGCCGCGGTCGAGGTCGCGCCAGCTGTAGTGCAGCGCACGGCCATCGGGCCCGGTGGTTTCGACCGCCACGGCATCGAGGTCCGCGGGGAAGGCGTCGCGCAGCGCGACGAAGAGGTTGTGGTTGTCCATGGAAGTGTTCACTACAACGATGCAGAGGGCACTGCGCAGCGCGCAGACCGGGGGATCATTCCAGCTTCGCTCCTGAAGCTTTCACCACCGCCGCCCAGCGCTTGATTTCGGCGTTGACGAAGGCGCCGAACTGCGGCGGCGTGAGGTTGCCGAAGTCGGCACCGTTGCTGGCCCAGACCGCCTTCAACTCGTCGGTGGCGACGGCCTTGTTCACGTCCTCGACGATGCGCGCCTGCACGTCCGCAGGGGTGCCCTTCGGAGCCCAGAGCCCGTACCAGGTGGTGACCGTGTAGTCGGGCAGGCCGACCTCGGCCGCACACGGCACGTCGGGAAACGCCGGGTTGCGTTTGCCGCCCGCCACCATCAGCGCCTTGATGCGCCCGCCCTTGATATGCGCGGCCGACGAACCCAGGCCATCGAACATGATGTCGACGTTGCCCGAGATCAGGTCCTGCAGCGCCGGGCCGGCACCGCGGTAGGGAATGTGCGTGATGAAGGTCCGGGTCTGCTGCTTGAACAACTCGCCGGCGAGATGGTGCGAGGTGCCGGCGCCGGCCGAACCGTAGTTGTACTTGCCGGGGTTGCGGCGCATCAGGTCGAGGAAGGCCTTGAAGTCGGGCACGTCGACCCGCCTGGGATTGACCACGACCACCTGCGGCACGTTGGCCATCAGTGCCAGCGGAATGAAGTCGCGCTCCAGGTCGTAGTCGAGCTTGGGGTACATCGACGGCGCGATGGCGTGGTGCACCGCCCCCATGAACAGCGTGTAGCCGTCGGGCGCGGCTTTCGATGCGATGCTCGCACCCAGCGTGCCACCGGCGCCGCCCTTGTTGTCGATGACCAGCGGCTTGCCGGCGATCCTGGCGAACTGCGCCGACAGCGGCCGCGCGAACGCGTCGGTGCCGCCGCCCGCGGGGAACGGCACGACCAGCGTGACCGGCTTCACCGGCCAGCCGCTCTGGGCCGCGGCGAACGGCAGCAGCGCGCCCGGCGCCAGGCCGGCCGCGCCCAGCTGCAGCAGGTGGCGGCGTTGCATCTTGAAATTCATGGCTTGTCTCCTTTTGTGGTGGTGGTGGTCTGCGTCTGCAGGCGCCCCGGCCTGCCGTCACCGCCCGGCAATGGTAGTGACAAAACACGGGCCGGCGCGTCAAGGCAGCAGGCGCTCGATGTCGGACGACAGCGGGATCTTGCCCAGCACCGTCATCTGGCGGTGCTTGTCGAGACGGCGCAGGTCGTACAGGTAGTTGACCATCAGGCCGCAGGCCTGCTTCAAGCCCTTGGCCGACGGGTCGCCCGCCCAGTTGAGACGCTCGACGCGCGCGCCGTTGCCGAGATGGAAACGCGCGACCGGGTCCACCGGTTTGCCATCGTGCAGCTCGCGGCCGAGATACCAGGCCGCACACTGCAGCAAACACTTGCGCACGGGCGATTTCTCGTCGAGCGCCAGCGCCTTGTCGGCAGCGGCCATCAGGTGCTCGGCCGCCGGCGGCGAAAAGCCCAGCGCCCGGCCCAGCTCGGCGCGGTCCTTCTCGCTCTGCCGCTCGAGCATGGCGCCGGCGTTCTTTGCCAGCCAGCTGCGAAAGCCGGGGATCGGCGAGAGCGTGGCGAACGACTTGAGGCGGGGAAATTCTTCGCGCAGCGTTTCCACCACCCGCTTGATCAGCGAGTCGCCGAAACTCACGCCGCGCAGGCCGACCTGGGTGTTGCTGATCGAATAGAAGATCGCCGTCGTGGCCTTGTCCAGATCGGCGGCAGCGGCGGCCTCGTCGAGCAGCGGCGTGATGCTGCCGCTCATCTGGTCGACCAGGGCGACCTCGACGAAGATCAGCGGCTCGTTCGGCAGGCGCGGGTGGAAGAAGCCATAACAGCGCCGGTCGCTGTCGAGCCGGTTCTTCACGTCGGCCCAGCCGCGGATGTCGTGCACCGCCTCGTACTTGATCAGCTTCTCGATCAGCGAGGCCGGCGAATCCCAGCTGATGCGGCGCAGTTCGAGAAAAGCCACGTCGAACCAGGTCGAGAACAGGTGCTCCAGTTCGGCATCGAGTGGCAGCAGGCGCTTGTCGCTCTTGAGCTGCGGCAGCAGCTCGGCGCGCAGGTCGACCAGGAACCGCATGCCGGCCGGGTCGATCGCAAAACGCTGCAGCAGCCGCGTGCGGGGCGACACGAAAGCCTTGCGCAGCCGGATCTCGGCCGAGCCTTCCTCCGCCGTGCCGGTGGCGGTTTCGTACTGGTCGCGAGCGGCCTTGACCTTGCGGGCGTCGGGTGCGAACTGCTCGCTCATCAGCACCCACAGGTCGCGCCGCTCCTCCGGCGCCAAGCCGACGTAGCCGAGCGCCACGGCGCGCGCGCGACGGCCGCCCTCGACCTCGCTCACGTGGGGGTCGACGATGGCCTGCAGTTCGGCGAGCGCGCGCCGCAACATGCGCGGCGACATCGCCTCCTGGCCGCGGCGCAGCGTGGCGCCCAGGCGTTCCACGGTGGTGCGCGCCGTGACGGGCTTTGCAGGCTCCGCGTGGCGCGACGCGGCCTTGGTCGTCGCGCCGTCGGTGCCGGATCTGGTGGCTGGCATCAGCATCGACACGCTGCGGCTGATCCAATCGGTTGCGGTCATCGTGGGTTCCTAAGCCTGGACGCGGCTGTTCTGGTTGCGCGCGAGTTCGCGCAGCGCGGCGCGCTGGCGCGTGATGTGGGTGCGCATGGCCGCATCGGCGCCGTCGGCATCGCGCGCCTTCAGCGCCGCGAACACCGCCAGGTGTTCCGACAGGCTCTGCTCCAGCCGGCCCGGCGCATGCAGCTGCTGCAGCCGCGAGAGTTTGGCGATCTTGCGCAGGTCGCCGATCACGCCGGCCAGCCAGCGGTTGTTGGCCAGCGCGATGATGGCCTCGTGGATCGCGAAGTTGGTCGCGTAGTAGTCGTTGATGCGCCTGGCCTTCGCATGCCGCTGCAGGCGCTCGTGCAGGACTTCGAGTGCTTCGATCTCGGCCTCGCGGGCGTTGCGTGCAGCCTCGTACGCGCAGCGGCCCTCGAGCAGCGCGATCACCGGAAAGATCTCGTCCAGATCCTGCTCGG
This sequence comes from Pseudorhodoferax sp., assembly GCA_965279475.1. GTDB lineage: Bacteria > Pseudomonadota > Gammaproteobacteria > Burkholderiales > Burkholderiaceae_C > Pseudorhodoferax. The sequence continues at coordinate 1,382,359 of CBDIIA010000003.1, read as the reverse complement.
TCACCTGGGCCACGAAGCTGCCGCGGCGCGGCTCGTGCCGCACCAGGCCCTCGGCCGTCAACACCTTCAGCGCCTCGCGCAGCGGCGTGCGCGAGATCTCGAGGCTGGCCGACAGCGCGACCTCGTCGATGAAGCTGCCCGGCACCAGCTCGCCCGAGAAGATCTTCTCGCGCAGGGTTTCTGCCACCTCGTCGTGCAACGAACTCCGGACCAGACGCATCGCCACTCCTTGTGCCGGGCCCCTGCCTCGTCGCGCACCGTGGCGCGGCAGAAATCCGACTGGTAATTTTCAATAATTATGGTTAATTATGCAGACGATACCGGCCCGATGCAAGCGCGCTTCGGGCGCAACTGCAAGCAGACGCTACACCACGCAAAGACCTGTCGATGGCATGGCTCTTGCACGGCTTTGTTATCTTTCCACCGGCCTATCGATCGTCCACGTCCTTTTTCCGGAGTCCCTGCATGGCACAAGCCGTCGTTTTCGCGCCTGGTGGTTACCGTTACATCCCTGCCGTTTTCCAGTACTCGGGCGGCGTCGCGGCCGAGCCCGGCCTGGCCATCGCGCGTGCGCGTTTCCTGCGACCGGTGCCGCTGGCAGAGGCCTTCGGTGCCATCGAAGCCCATCTGCAAAGCGTCGGCCGTCCCACCACGGCCTTCTGCCACTGCGAGCTGCGTTCGCCCGATCCGTTCAACGACCAGGGTTTCATCGACTTCAACACAGAGTATGTGAAGACGCTGGAGCGCTGGGGCATCTACCAGGACGGCGTGAACCCGGTCGCGCGCACCAACGTGTGCCCGATGTACGACAAGCCGGCCACACCGTCGATGTTCGCGTTCTCCTACACCGTGCCGGCCACCGCCGGTGCACGGCCCACCTTCCAGCTGTCCGGCGGCGGTGACGCGCGCAGCGGCAGTGCGCCCTACCGGGAACGCATCGTCGCGCTGGGCGACACCTCGCCCGAGGGACTGCGCGAGAAGGTGGTGTTCGTCATCGACGAGATGGAAAGCCGGCTGAAGACGCTGGGCCTGTCATGGGCCGATGCCGTGTCGACCCAGCTCTACACGGTGCAGAACATCGGCCACCTGGTCGGGCCCGAGCTGGCACGGCGTGGCGCCGGCGCCGGCGGCCTGGTCTGGCACTACACACGGCCGCCGGTCATCGGCCTGGAATACGAGATGGACGTGCGCGGCGCGGCCAGCGAGCTGATTCTCTAGCCAAGCCACAGTCACCCACACCACCGAGGATCGCACCATGAAGCGCACATTCCTGAAGGCCGCGGGCGCCACGGCCGCCGCGATGCTGCTGCCCACGCTGGCACGCGCCCAGGCCTGGGCGCCCACGCAGCCGATCCGCGTGATCATCCCGTACACGTCGGGCGGTACCTCCGACATCATGGTGCGTGTGCTGGTCGAACGCGCCCGGCAGCGGCTGGGCCAGCCCTTCGTGCTCGACAACCGCGCCGGTGCCGCCACGCAGATCGGCACCAGCGCGGTGGTGCAGTCCAAGCCCGACGGCCAGACGCTGCTGCTGGTCGCCAACACCGTGGCGATCAACCCCAGCCTGTTCGCCAAGCTGCCCTACGACACGCTGAAAGACCTGGAGCCCATCACCTACGCCGGCGTGACGCCGCACACGCTGGTGGTCAACAACGACCTGCCGGTGCACAACCTGAAGGAACTGATCGCCTACGCGAAGACGCGGCCGGGCCAGCTGTCGTACGGCTCGGTCGGCAACGGCACCTCGTTCCACCTGGGAATGGAAGAGCTGAAGAAACGCAGCGGCGTCTTCATGGTGCACGTGCCCTACCGCGGCATGGGCCAGGTGCTGACCGACGTGATGGGCAACAGCGTGCAACTGGCGTTTGCCAACACGCCGAACGCGGCGCCGCTGGTCAAGAGCGGCAAGATGCGCGCGATCGCGATGGCGCACCCGACGCGCGTGGCCCAGCTGGCCGACGTGCCGACGGTGGCCGAGCAGGGCTACCCGGGGTTCGAGTCGAATTCGGCCTTCATCTTCTTCGCGCCCGGCGGCACGCCGGCGCCGATCCTCGACCGGCTGAACAGCGAGATCGTCGCGATGCTGAAGGAGCCGGCGATCCGCGACGCGCTGACCGAGCAGGGCATCGAGGTGTTCGGCACCGGCCGCGCCGAGACCGGGGCCTTCATCCGCAGCGAGATGAAGAAGTACGCCGAAGTGGTGAAGTTCTCTGGCGCGAAGGTCGACTGACCCAGCAAAGCGATCGGCAGGGTCAGCGCGCGCCTGCCAGCGCCGGCCGGCGCCCGCACCACAGCCACATCGCGATGCCGGCGACGATCATCGGCACGCACAGCCACTGGCCCATGCTCATGCCCAGCGACAGGATGCCCAGGAAGGCATCGGGCTCGCGGAAGAACTCGGCAATGAAGCGGAACACGCCGTAGCCGAACAGGAAGGCCGCCGCCACCTGGCCCTGGGCCCGCGGCTTGCGCGCATACAGCCACAGCAGCACGAACAGCAGCAGCCCTTCCAGCAGGAACTGGTACACCTGCGACGGGTGCCGCGGCATCATCGAGCCGCTCTGCGGGAACACCATGCCCCAGGGCAGATCGGGGCTGCTGAAGCGGCCCCACAGTTCGCCGTTGATGAAGTTGCCGACGCGGCCGGCCGCCAGGCCCGTGGGTACGCAGGGTGCAACGAAGTCGGCCACCTGCATCCAGGGCCGCTGGCGCGAGCGGGCGAACCACACCATCGACGCGATCACGCCCAGCATGCCGCCATGGAAACTCATGCCGCCCTGCCAGACGTAGAGGATCTCCAGCGGATGGCCCAGGTAGTAGCCCGGTTTGTAGAACAGGCAGTAGCCGAGCCGGCCGCCGACCACGACGCCCAGCACGCCGAGAAACAGGATGTCTTCCACATCCTTGCGCGACCAGGCGCCGGTGCCGCGGATCGACGCGAACGGCTCGTGGCGCAACCGGCGCATGCCGAGGAACATGAACAGGCCGAACGCCACCAGATAGGTGATGCCGTACCAGTGGATCGCCAGCGGCCCGAGTTGCAGCGCGACAGGATTGATGTGCGGATAGGTCAGCATGGCGGCTATTGTGCCCGCTGCCTTTTGGCCGGCGGGTCGGAGGGCGCCGCTCCCGTATGGGCTTCGACGCAGGCCACGAAACGCGCCAGCGGCGGCGCCATGGCCTCGGCGCGCCAGACCAGGCTGGTCTCGCACTCGGGCACGGCGCCGGGCTTGCCACGGCTGGCCGCGCCCACCCGCCGGTACACCACGCCCGGGCGCTGGAACAGCTCCACGCTCTCGGGCACCCAGGCCACGCCGAGCCCGGCCGACACCAGGTTGACGATGGTCTGCATCTGGATCGCCTCCTGCGCCACCTGCGGCGAGCGGCCGGCCGCGTGGTACAGGGCAAACACCGCGTCGTAGACCGAAGGCACGATGCGGCGCGGAAAGATCACCAGCGGCTCGGCCAGCACGGCCGCCAACGGCAGGCGGCGCGCCTGCGCCAGCGGGTGGTGCTCGGCCATCGCCAGCACCATCGGCTCGCGCACGATCAGGCTGCGCTCGAACCCGGCCGGCGCGAAGCCCGGTGAATGCAGCATGAAGCCGGCATCGACCTCACCCAGCGCGAAGGCCTGCAACTGCACGTCGCCGGTGGCCTCGCGCAGCTCGAGCCGCACCTGCGGATAGGCATCGCGGAAGGCACGCACCCACAGCGGCAGCGCACCGAAGCCCACCGTCGACACGAAGGCCAGTCTGAGCCTGCCCTGCTCGCCCAGCGACGCGGCGCGGGCGTGTTCGGGCAGCGCCTGGGCGCGGGCCAGCAGCTCGCGCACCTCGGGCAGCAGCGCGGCGCCGGTGGCGGTGAGCTGCACGCTGCGTTTGCTGCGGTCGAACAGGCGCACGCCGAGCAGGCGTTCGAGCTGGGCGATGGCCTGCGTCAGCGGCGGCTGCGTCATGTGCAGCCGCGCGGCGGCGCGGCCAAAGTGCAGCTCGTCGGCCAGCATGGCGAACTGGCGCCACAGGCGCAGTTCAATGTGGGGTTCTTTCATATGCAACGCATATTAATGCGACTGAAAATAGGATTGGAAGCAATCAGAGCGCAGGCGCATACTCGGCGCTTTCCAAAAATCCCCACACCACCACGAGAGACGCGCCATGGACACGAAAACGATCCAGATCAACCGCCGCAGTGCCAACATCGTCGAAGGCAAGAGCCGCGCGCCCAACCGCTCGATGTTCTACGCGATGGGCTACGAAGAGAGCGACTTCAAGAAGCCGATGGTCGGCGTGGCCAACGGCCACAGCACCATCACGCCCTGCAACAGCGGCCTGCAGAAGTTGGCCGACGCGGCCATCGCCGGCATCGAGGAGGCCGGCGGCAACGCGCAGGTCTTCGGCACGCCAACCATCAGCGACGGCATGGCCATGGGCACCGAGGGCATGAAGTACTCGCTGGTCAGCCGCGAGGTGATCAGCGACTGCATCGAGACCTGCGTCGGCGGACAGTGGATGGACGGCGTGCTGGTGGTGGGCGGCTGCGACAAGAACATGCCCGGCGGCATGATGGGCATGCTGCGCGCCAACGTGCCGGCGATCTACGTGTACGGCGGCACCATCCTGCCCGGCAAGTACAAGGGCCAGGATCTCAACATCGTCAGCGTGTTCGAGGCCGTGGGCCAGAACGCCGCCGGCAACCTGAGCGACGCCGACCTGCGCGAGATCGAGATGCGCGCCATCCCCGGCACCGGCTCCTGCGGCGGCATGTACACCGCCAACACGATGTCGTCGGCGTTCGAGGCGCTGGGCATGAGCCTGCCCTACTCGTCGACGATGGCGAACCCGCACGACGAGAAGCAGAACTCGGCCAAGGAATCGGCCAAGGTGCTGATCGAGGCCATCAAGAAGGACATCAAGCCGCGCGACATCGTGACCAAGAAAGCCATCGAGAACGCGGTGGCGGTGATCATGGCGACCGGCGGCTCGACCAACGCGGTGCTGCACTTCCTGGCGATCGCGCACACGGCCGGGGTCGACTGGACCATCGACGACTTCGAGCGCATGCGCAGACGAGTCCCGGTGATCTGCGACCTGAAGCCCAGCGGCAAGTACCTGGCGGTCGACCTGCACCAGGCCGGCGGCATCCCGCAGGTGATGAAGGTGCTGCTGAACGCCGGCCTGTTGCACGGCGACTGCCTCACGATCACCGGGCAGACCATCGCCGAGGTGCTGAAGGACGTGCCCGATGCGCCGCGCAAGGACCAGGACGTGATCCGCCCGATCGACAATCCGATGTACGCCGAAGGCCATCTGGCGATCCTCAAGGGCAACCTGTCGCCCGAAGGTGCGGTCGCCAAGATCACCGGTCTGAAGAACCCGGTGATCACCGGGCCGGCCCGCGTGTTCGACGACGAGCAGTCGGCACTCGCCGCCATCCTGGCTGGCAAGATCGTGGCCGGCGACGTGATGGTGCTGCGTTACCTCGGCCCCAAGGGCGGCCCGGGCATGCCCGAGATGCTGGCACCCACGGGCGCGCTGATCGGCGCAGGCCTGGGCGAGTCGGTCGGCCTGATCACCGACGGTCGTTTTTCCGGCGGCACCTGGGGCATGGTGGTCGGCCACGTCGCCCCCGAGGCCGCGGCCGGCGGCACGATCGCATTCGTACAGGAAGGCGACTCAATCACCATCGACGCGCACAAACTGGTGCTGGAGCTGAACGTGCCCGAAGCAGAGATCGCGAAGCGGCGCGCCGGCTGGACCGCCCCGAAGCCGCGCTACACGCGTGGTGTGCAGGCCAAGTTCGCGTTCAACGCATCGACCGCCAGCAAGGGCGCAGTACTAGACGACTATTGAAACTGAAAACAGCCCAGGAAATACTGCCAGAGATACCGCGGAACCGGCTGTGCCGGGCCGCTGGTATCGCCCCCGGTAGGGGGTTGGCGGAGCGACACGCAGTGCGCGCAGACTGGGGGCGAGCAACACAAGCTACCTCGGCTTCTTGGGACGCAGCCCCAATTTTTCGCGCTGCTTCTCGATGCGTCCGGCCTTGCGAGCGTCTTCGCGCTCGACGGCCTTGCGTTTGGTGTAGCCGGTCTGGTCGGCCCAGGCCCACCACAACACGGCCAGGCCGAACGGCGCCAGGATCACCCACCAGCTCCACGCAGCGACGGCGCCGATCTCGAGGAATTTCAGCAGCAACAGCAGGATCCCGATCCCCAGCAGATACATGGCAGTCTCCAGTCGAAGGTCTTTGGGGGAACAGCCGCACCGTCAACCCTCGTCACTACAATGGCGTTGATCGAATGTACCCCAACCCCACGAGGAAAAGATGAAACGTGTACTGCTGACATTGGCCTTCGCGTCCTGCATCGTTGCGCCGGCTTTCGCCGATCAGGCGCTGGCCACGTCGAAGAACTGCATGACCTGCCATGCGATCGACAAGAAGCTGGTCGGCCCCTCCTACAAGGACGTCGCGGCGAAGTACAAGGACGACAAGACCGCCGCCGACAAGCTGGCCTTGAAGATCGTCAAGGGCGGCTCTGGTGTCTGGGGTCCGGTGCCGATGCCGGCGAACCCCCAGGTCAACGAAGCCGATTCGAAGAAACTCGCGGCCTGGGTGTTGAGCCTGAAGTAAGCCACCCGCCCGCCACCAGAGCCCGCTGCCTCCAGCGGGCTTTTTTGTGCCCGTGGCGAACCCTTCCACACGGCGGCGCAGGCCTTGCGTTCTCGCTATGCTCGGTCAATCAGGGAGCACGCAGGCATGAACGACGACGACGGAATTCGCAACTACACCCACGCCGCCGGCGGTTGGGACGCACTGGGCGCGGTGGCGCGGGCGATCAAGGGCCAGATGAACGCGCTCTCGGGCACCAGGATCATGCTGCGCAACAACCAGCCCGATGGCTTCGACTGCCCCGGCTGCGCCTGGCCCGACCCCAAGCACACCTCGGCCTTCGAATTCTGTGAGAACGGCGCCAAGGCCGTGTCGTGGGAGGCCACCAGCAAACGCGCGACGCCCGAGATCTTCGCCCGGCACAGTGTCAGCGAGCTGTGGCGCTGGAGCGACCACGACATCGAGAATCTGGGCCGCCTCACGCACCCGATGGTCTACGACCCCGCCTCGGACCACTACCGCGAGATCGGCTGGGACGAAGCCTTCGCCCGCATCGCGACCGAGCTCAACGCCCTGCCCGACCCGGACATGGCCGAGTTCTACACCTCGGGCCGGGCCTCCAACGAGGCCGCCTTCCTGTACCAGCTGTTCGTGCGTGCCTACGGCACCAACAATTTCCCCGACTGCTCCAACATGTGCCACGAGGCCACCAGCGTCGGCCTGCCGAAATCCATCGGCATCGGCAAGGGGACGGTGTCGCTGGAGGATTTCGACCACGCCGACCTGATCATCTCGATCGGCCACAACCCGGGCACCAACCACCCGCGCATGATGACCACCTTGCACGCCGCGGCCCGGCGCGGTGCGCCCATCGTCGTATTGAACCCGTTGAGGGAGCGCGCGCTCGAACGCTTCACGGCGCCGCAGGATCCGCTGGAGATGGCGACCTTCAGCGCCACCGACATCGCGACGGACTACCTGCAGCTCAAGGTCGGCGGCGATGCGGCTGCATTGAAAGGCATCATGAAAGGCGTGCTGGCACGCGATGCCGCCGACCTGGCGGGCGGTGGTGCCGGCACACTCGACCGCGCCTTCATCGCCACGCACACGAACGGCCTGGAAGCACTGGTGCAGGATCTCGAGCGCACCTCCTGGGACACCATCGAGCGCGTGTCCGGCCTCACCCGCACGGCGCTGGAGAACGTGGCGCACCTCTACTGCAAGGCCCGCGCCGTGATCATCTGCTTCGGCATGGGCGTGACGCAGCATCGCCACGGCACCGAGAACGTGCAGCAGATCTCCAACCTCCTGCTGCTGCGCGGCAACTACGGCAGGCCCGGGGCCGGCATCTGTCCGTTGCGCGGACATTCGAATGTGCAGGGCGACCGCACCGTTGGCATCGACGAGAAAGCCCCGCAGGTGTTGCGCGAAGGGATCGAGCGCGTCTTCGGCTTCACGCCACCGGCGGCCCATGGCCACGACGCGGCCGAGGCCATCGAGGCCATCGTCGAGGGCCGCTCCAAGGCGCTGATCTGCCTGGGTGGCAACCTGGCCGTGGCCATGCCCGACCCGCAGCGCACGTTCGCGGCCATGCGTGGCCTTCGGCTGGCGGTGCACATCGCCACCAAGCCGAACCGTTCGCACCTGTTGACGGCCGTGCACAGCCTCATCCTGCCCTGCCTGGGCCGCACCGAGCTGGATATGCAAGCCGACGGGCCGCAGTCCGTCACCGTGGAAGACTCGATGTCGATGGTGCATGCCTCGACCGGCCGGCTGCCACCGCCGTCGGCCTTCGTGCGATCGGAGCCGGCCATCGTCGCGGGCATCGCCAAGGCGGTGCTGGGCTCACGCCATGCGATCAACTGGGACGGCATGGTGGCCCACTACGACCGCATCCGCGACGCCATCGAGGCCGTGTTGCCGAGCTTCGCGGACTACAACGTTCGCATCCGCACGCCCGGAGGCTTTCGCCTGCCGGTGGGCCCGGCCGAAAGAGTCTGGCGCACCCCGTCGGGCAAGGCGGAATTCCTGGTGATGCCCGGCCTGCTGGAAGATCCGGTCGCCGCCGACGCCGCGGTGCTGACGCTGGCCACCCTGCGCAGCCACGACCAGTACAACACCACGATCTACGGGCTGGATGACCGCTACCGCGGCATCTTCGGTCGACGCGATGTGGTCTTCCTGAACGCCGACGACCTGGCCGAGCGTGGCCTGGCCGCAGGCGATCGCGTCGACGTCATCGCGGCGCACCCGGCGGGCGATGCAGCGGGGTCCGACCACGTGCTCGCCAGTGTGACGGCCGTGGCCTACGCCATCCCCAGGGGTTGCGCTGCAGCCTACTATCCGGAGGCGAATGTGCTGCTCGCCTCCGGCGAGGGCGACCGCCAGAGCGGCACGCCCGCCTTCAAGTCCATTCCGGTGCGGATCCGCGCCGCAGTGGCGCGGCTGACTCAATAGGCTTGGCCTAGTTGCTCCAGAATCGCCGGATTTTGTGGCCACATCACATCGCTGCGCGATATGAGTGTCCTCGAATCCCGCCCGCACTACGCGCTCCGGCTTGCAGCCGGTTCTGGATCAATAGGCTTGGCCTAGTTGCTCCAGAATGGCGGGATTCTCCAAGGTACTCGTGTCCTGGGTGATCGTCTCGCCCTTGGCCAGGCTGCGCAGCAGGCGGCGCATGATCTTGCCGCTGCGGGTCTTGGGCAGGTTGTCGCCGAAGCGGATGTCCTTGGGCTTGGCGATCGGGCCGATCTCCTTGGCGACCCAGGCGCGCAGTTCGTTGGCGATCTGTTTCGCTTCGTCGCCGGTCGGGCGCGGGCGCTTCAGCACGACGAAGGCGCAGACGGCCTCGCCGGTCACATCGTCGGGCCGGCCCACCACCGCCGCCTCGGCGACCAGGTCGGTGCGGGACACCAGCGCCGACTCGATCTCCATCGTGCCGAGGCGGTGGCCCGACACGTTCAGTACGTCGTCGATGCGGCCGGTGATACGGAAGAAACCGCGGTCGGCGCCGCCGCTCTCGGCCGTGCCGGCGGCCTGCACCGCGCCGTCGCCGGCGAGGTAGATCCTGCCGCCCATCTCTTCGGGAAAATAGCTCTTCTTGAAGCGCTCGGGGTCGTTCCAGATCGTACGGATCATCGACGGCCAGGGCCGCTTGATGACCAGCAGGCCACCCGAGCCGATGGGCAAGTCCCTGCCGGTCTCGTCGACGATGGCTGCGGCAATGCCGGGCAGCGGCAAGGTGCACGAGCCCGGCACCAGCGGCGTGGCACCCGGCAGCGGCGTGATCACGTGGCCGCCGGTCTCGGTCTGCCAGAAGGTGTCGACGATCGGGCAACGCTCGGCCCCGATGTTCCGGTGGTACCACATCCAGGCTTCGGGGTTGATCGGCTCGCCGACCGAGCCCAGGATGCGCAGGCTGGTCAGGTCCCAGTTCTTCGGGTGCACCTTCTCGTCCGACTCCGCGGCCTTGATCAGCGAGCGGATCGCGGTGGGCGCGGTGTAGAACACCGTGACCTTGTGCTTCTCGATCATCTGCCAGAAGCGCCCGGCATGCGGGAAGGTCGGGATGCCCTCGAACACCACCTGCGTGGCGCCGGCTGCGAGCGGGCCGTACGCCACATAGGAATGGCCGGTGATCCAGCCAATGTCGGCCGTGCACCAGAACACGTCGGACGGCCGGATGTCGAAGGTCCAGTCCATCGTGAGCTTGGCCCACAGCAGGTAACCGCCGGTCGAGTGCTGCACGCCCTTGGGCTTGCCGGTGGAGCCCGACGTGTAGAGGATGAACAGCGGGTGCTCGGCGCCCACGGGCACCGGGGCGCACGCAGTGCTCTGGCCCGCCAGTGCCTCGGCGAACGTCTTGTCCCGGCCGGCGACGCGGTTCCACGGCCCGTCGGTGCGCTCGTAGACCAGCACGGTCTTCACCGATTCGCAGCCGCCGAGCGCGATGCCGTCATCGACGATCGCCTTCAACGGCAGCGCCTTGCCGCCGCGCATCTGGTAGTTGGCCGTGATCACTGCCACCGCACCCGCGTCGATGATGCGTTCGTTCAGCGCCTTGGCCGAGAAGCCGCCGAACACCACCGAGTGCGTGGCGCCGATGCGCGCGCAGGCCTGCATCGCGACCACGCCCTCGACCGTCATCGGCATGTAGATCACGACCCGGTCGCCCTTGGTGATGCCTTCGGCCTTCAGCGCGTTGGCGAACTGCGACACGCGGGCCAGCAGTTCCTTGTAGGTGACGCGGGTCACCGTGCCGTCGTCGGCCTCGAACACGATCGCGGTCTTGTGCTCGGTGGGCGTGCCGATGTGCTTGTCCAGGCAATTGGCCGAGGCGTTCAGTTCGCCATCGGCAAACCATTGGTAGAACGGGGCGTTCGACTCGTCCAGGGTCGTGGTGAAGGGCCGGGTCCACTGCAGGTTCTCACGCGCCAGCCGGGACCAGAACCCATCGGGATCACGCTCGGCCTCGGCGCACAGCGCGCGGTAGGCCTCCATGCCCGAGATGCGGGCGCCTTGGGCGGCGCGTGCGTCAGGCGGAAAAACCCGGTTTTCGACCAGTACGGACTGGATCGCGGATGACGTGGATGCCATGCGTTGTCTCCTGCAGCGGAAATATGGTTGGTTTGCGGCGAATATCGGTGCGCGCTCTTACATCGCACTGACACTGCCGCGCCGGTCTGGCCATAGCTTACAACGGCTGTTGGAATTGCCGCCCTGTCACTGGCCGCTTCTACAATCGCGCGCTTGGCGCTCCGGCGCGTTGTTCACCAGAGTCCTTCCATGTCCGACCCCAAGCCCAAGATCTCGCCCCTGCGTCCGCTGCCGAACCTGATCTTCGCCAGCCGCTGGCTGCAGTTGCCGCTGTACCTCGGCCTGATCGTCGCACAGATGGTCTACGTGGTGCACTTCCTGGTCGAGCTGCTGCACCTGGTCGAGGCCGCCTTCGGCAGCCAGACCGCGCTGCAGTCGCTGATCACCAGCATCGGCTACAAGACCGTCGCGCCGATCACCACGCTGAACGAGACCGTGATCATGCTGGTGGTGCTGGCGCTGATCGACGTGGTGATGATCTCCAACCTGCTGATCATGGTGATCGTCGGCGGCTACGAGACCTTCGTCAGCCGCATGAACCTCGAAGGCCACCGCGACCAGCCCGAATGGCTGAGCCATGTCAATGCCTCGGTGCTGAAGGTGAAGCTCGCCACCGCCATCATCGGCATCAGCTCGATCCACCTGCTGAAGACCTTCATCAACGCCGACAACTACACCGACCGCGTGCTCATCGCGCAGACGGTGATCCACATCACCTTCCTGCTGTCGGCCATGGCCATCGCCTACACCGACAAGCTGATGGCGCGCCTGCCCGGCGAACACTGAGCCGGTCGCCGCACCGCGTCGGAACGGTTTCAGGCCGGCACCGGCCGCGGCACCGCGGCATCGATCGCGGCGCCGATGATGCCCAGTGCCCGCTGGACCACAGGCTGGCGGCGGCGCGGCTTCGGCAGGGCCGCCACGAACCCGGGCTGGAAACACCGGTTGTTGCCGTCGCCGAAGTGCACCGTGACCGATGTCGCATCGACGGCCACCACTTCGCCGCGGCCGTAGCGACGCACCTTCACCGCGTCGCCAACGGCAAAGGCGTGCGCGGCGTGCGCCGGCGCCACGGTATCGGCCGCCGCCGGCGCCGCATCCACCCGGCGCAGCGACGCTTCGGCCTCGGCCACACGGCGGCAGTTGTCGCAGGTCTGGCAGCGTTGCGCGGTCACGGCGTGGTCGAAATGCGCCAGCAGCACCTGCCAGCGGCACTGGCCGGTCTGCGCGAAGAACACCATCTGCTCGAGCATCTCGCGGTCGTGTTCGCGGCGCGCTTCGTAGGCCTGCATCAGGTCGGCCACTTCAGCGGCCGACAGCTCGGCCCGCGCCGCACGCAGGCTGCCGTCGCGCTGCAGCACGACGATGCGTTTGCGCCGCAGCAGCGACAGGGCCACCTGCAGCTTGCCGCGCGGGCGCTGCAGCGCGGCCTGCAGTGCCGGGAGGCTCCAGCCGCCGTCGCCCTCGGGCGGTGGGCCGAGCAGGGCCAGGTACGCGGAATGCACATCTTCGATGGTCGGGTAGCGCCCGGCCATGAAGAACTGCTGGACTGCCTTGTCGCTGCGCAGGAACAGCAGCGTGCAGTGCGAGACCTCGCCGTCGCGGCCGGCGCGGCCGGTCTCCTGGTAGTAGGCGTCGAGCCCGGCCGGCAGCTGGTAGTGCACGATGAAGCGGATGTCGGCCTTGTCGATGCCCAGGCCGAAGGCGTTGGTGGCCACCATCACGCGCGTGCGGCCGGCCATGAAGTCGTCCTGCGCCGCGTGGCGCTCGGCCGCCGCCAGCTTGCCGTGGTAGCGCCCGACCGATTCGCCCGCGCCGGCCAGTGCCTCGTACACCGCTTCGGCTGCCTTCACGGTGCTGGCGTAGACGATGCCGCTGCCGGCCGCGTCGCGCACCACGGCCAGCGTGCGGGCGAGCTTGTCGTCCTCGCGGGCCACCTGCTCCACCGCGTAATGCAGATTGGGCCGGTAGCTGCCCGTGACCAGGATGCCCGACTTGGGGATGTCCAGCAACTGGGCGATGTCCTCGGTCACCGTCTCGGTGGCAGTCGCGGTCAGGGCCAGCACGGTCGGCCGCCCCAGGGCCCTCCAAGCCGGCGCGATCTCGAGAAAGGCCGGACGGAAGTCATGGCCCCACTGCGAGATGCAGTGCGCCTCGTCCACCACCAGCAGGCTGGTCTCGCCACCGGCGTGCAGCAGCTTCATGAAGTGTGCGTCGGCCAGCCGCTCGGGCGTGGTCAGCACGATCCGCGCCGACCCATCGGCCACCGCCTGCTCCGCCTCGGCCGCGGCGTGTGCATCCAGCGCGCTGTTGAGCTGCACCGCCCGGATGCCCAGCGCGCACAAGGATTCGCACTGGTCCTTCATCAACGCGATCAGCGGCGACACGACGACGGTGCGGCCCGCGAGCAGCATCGCCGGCAACTGGTAACACAGCGACTTGCCGGCGGCCGTGGGCATCACGGCCAGAGTGCTGCGGCCGTCCAGCACACGGTCGATCACGGGACGTTGGCCGTGCCGCAGGCGCTCCAGGCCGAAGGTCTTGCGCAGCACGTCCTGGATGCGGCGTGTCGTCGCCGCGGGTTTGTCTTGGGCCATCTCGGGCAGTCGTCCTCGGTTCAAGCCGCGAAGCCCGGCGCCGGGGCTCCGGCCCTGCGGTCTTCGCGTGCAGAAGCACTGTCGCCCGGCTGCGAACAAGTCCGCGTCGGAATCGGGCCGCGCAGCGTGTCAGCCGGAGCCCACGATCCCTGCCACTGCGGGCGACGTGGTCCCCGGAGCCGTCACGCGCGTTTCGCCGGCTTCGCGAGTTCGGAGCCGGCATTCGCCGCAGCGGCGAGCGGCCGCGGCGTCGCTTCGAGCAGCGCACGCGTGTACGCGTGCTGCGGACGGTCAAACAGCGCGTCGCGGGGGCCCTGCTCGACGATGCGACCGCGCTCCATCACCACCACGCGGTCGGCGATCTGCTCGACGGCGGCAAGGTCGTGGCTGATGAACAGGCAGGCAAAGCCATGGTGCGCCTGCAGGTTCTGGAACAGCTGCAGCACCTGCGCCTGGATCGTCATGTCCAGCGCCGACACCGGCTCGTCGGCCACCAGGAACGCCGGCCGGCGCACCAGTGCACGGGCGATCGCCACGCGCTGGCGCTGGCCGCCCGACAACGCGTGCGGAAAGCGCTGGCCCAGGGCCGACAGGCCGACCTCGTCGAGCATCTCGTCGACCCTGCGGGACGCGGCCGCTGCACCGAGCTCGGGCAGGTGGCGCAGCGGCTCGGCGACGATGTCGCGCACGCGCATGCGCGGGTCGAGCGAGCTGAACGGGTCCTGGAACACCAGCTGGCAGGCCAGCCTGAAGCGGTGCATGGCCGGACCACGGGCGCCGCGCAGGTCTTCGCCGCGGAACAGGATCTGGCCACCCTGCGCCGGCACCAGCTGCAGGATGGCGCGGCCCAGCGTGGTCTTGCCCGAGCCGCTGCCGCCGACCAGGGCCACCATCTCGCCAGCGTGGATGTCGAGGTCCAGCGCATCGATCACCGGCTTGGCCGGATGGCGCCGCAGCAGGCCGGCGCGTTGGCCCGGATACCCCACGCACAGCTGGCGTACCTGCACCACCGGCTCGGCGCCAGTGGGTATGGCGCGGCCCGGGCCACGCCGCGGCAGCGCCTCGACCAGCTTGCGGGTGTAAGCCTGGCGCGGCGCCGTCAGGATCGCGCGCACCTCGCCGGTCTCGACCAGCCGGCCCTTCTCCAGTACCACGGCGCGCTGCGCATACCGGCCCACCAGACCCAGGTTGTGCGTGATCAGCAGCACGGCCGTGCCCTGGTCGCGCGCCAGCGCCACCATCAGGTCGAGCACCTCGCGCTGGCTCAGCGTGTCGAGCGCGGTGGTGGGCTCGTCGGCGATCAGCAGCCGCGGCGCCAGCAGCATCACGCTGGCCAGCATGATGCGCTGGCGCATGCCGCCGGAGAACTCGTGCGGATAGGCGTCCAGGCAGCGCTCGGGCGTGTCGATCTGCACGCGGCGCAGCATCTCGATGCAGCGCTGGCGGATCTCGCCGGCCGACAGCCGGGTGTGCAGGCGCAGGCCTTCGGCCATCTGCGCGCCGATGCGGTGCACCGGGTTCAGCGACACCATCGGTTCCTGGAACACCATGCCGACGCCCGGGCCACGCAAGCTGCGCATCGCCTCGTCGTCCAGGCCGTCGAGCGCGCGGCCGTCGAGCAGCACGCTGCCCGATCGGCGCTCGATGCCCTGCGGCAGCAGGCGCAGCACGGCGCGCGCGGCCATCGTCTTGCCGCTGCCCGACTCGCCGACCACGGCCATGAACTCGCCGGGCATCACGTCGAACGACAGGTCGTCGACCAGCGTTGCGCCGCCCTCGCCGCGCACGGCCAGCGTCAGATGGCGGACCGACAGCACGGGTGGCGGCGGCCCGTTGGCTGCGGCGCTCATGTCGCCTCCGTCCGCGGGTCGAAGCGGTCCCGCAGCGATTCGCCAAGCAGGTTGATGCCGAGCAGGGTCAGTGCGATGCAGACGCCCGGCACGATGCACAGCCACACGGCGGTCGACATGTAGGGCCGCGCGGCCGACAGCATGTTGCCCCAGGTGGGCGCCGGTGGCGGCACGCCGAGGCCGAGAAAACTCAACGCGCTTTCCGACAACAGCACCCAGCCGAACATGCTGGTGGCCAGCACCAGCACCGGGCCGACACAGTTGGGCAGCACATGGCGCCACATGGTGTAAAGCTCCGAGTTGCCGATCATGCGCGAGGCCTCGACGTACTCGCGTTCGCGCAGCGACAGCACCGTGCCGCGCACGACCCGCACCACCGACGGTGCGTACGCCAGCGTCAGCGCCAGCACGATGCCCCACTGGCTCGCGCCGACGACGAACATCACGCCCAGCGCCAGCAGCAGGCCGGGGAAGGCCAGCAAGGCATCGTTGAAGGCCATCAGCACACGGTCGGTCCAGCCCCGCAGGAAGCCGGCCAGCACGCCGCCGGCCAGGCCGAGCGCCAGCGCCGCCAGCACGGTCAGCAACGCGACCAGGCAGCTGGTCGACGCACCCTGCAAGGCGCGGCTGGCCACGTCGCGGCCGAACTCGTCGGTGCCCAGCCAGTGCGCCCACGTCGGCGGGCTCAGCTTGGCGCGCAGGTCGATGCGCATGGGGTCATACGGGGTCCAGACGGTGGCCAGCGCGGCTGCGGCCAGCAGCAGCGCGATCAGCCCGCCGCCCAGCACGGTGTGCAGACGGGGCTTCACTGCGCGGCGACCCGGGGGTCGAACAAGGGATAGCACATGTCCACGATCAGGTTGATGACGACATAGAGGAAGGCGGTGAACAGCAGGCAGCCCTGCAGCACCGGGTAGTCGCGCGAGAAGATCGCGTCGACCATCAGGCGGCCCAGCCCCGGCAGGGTGAACACGGTCTCGAGCACGGCGATGCCGCTCAGCAGATGGCCCAGCATCAGGCCGATCATCGTCAGCGTCGGGTTGAAGGCATTGGGCAGCACATGGCGCCACAGCACCCGGCTTTCGGGCACGCCCTTCGCACGCGCATGGGCCACGTATTCGAGCCGCAGGATGTCAAGGGCGCTGGCGCGCGACATGCGGGTCAGCACGCCGGTCTCGATCAGCGTCAGCGTGGCAATCGGCAAGATGACGTACATCAGGCCTTGCGAGAGACTTTCGGAGAACGGCACGTAGCCCACCACCGGCAGCCATTGCAGGTGCTGGCCGAAGAACAGCAGCAACAGCAGGCCGAGCCAGAAGCTGGGAATCGACAACATCAGCGTGGCGGCACCGACGATGGCCAGGTCCAGCGCACCGTCCTTGCGCCAGGCCGCCAGCAGACCGGCCGGCACGGCGATCAGCGTGGCCAGCGCCACGGCGCAGAGCACGATCACCGCGCTGATCTGGAAGCGCTCCAGGATCAGCGGCAGCACCTGCTGCCCGTTGGTGATGGTCACGCCCAGATCACCCGAGAGTGCCCGGCCCAGCCAGACGACGAACTGCGTCGGCAGCGGCTGGTCGAGCCCCATGCGCTGGCGCATGGACGCAATCTGCGCCACGTCGGCACTGTCGCCCAGCATCAGCTGCACCGGGTCGCCGGGAATCAGCCGCATCATCACGAACACGGCGACCGACACCAGCAGCAGCGTCGGCACCGCCATCGCGATGCGGCGCAACAGGTAGGACAACATCAGTGGGGAGAAATCAGCGGAACGCGAGAGCTACGGGCGCGGGTCGAAGCGCACGCCCCAGAACCGCGGCTTGGCCGTGGCCCAGCCCTTGTAGCCGACCACGTTCTTGCGCAGCGCGGTGGTGTCGGTGCTGTTGAACAGCACGATCATCGGCGCCTCTTCCAGCATCTTGCGGTGCAGCTCGTCGAACAGGGTCTGGCGCCGCGCACGGTCCAGCGACTCCATCGATTCGGTGAGCCGCGTCTGCACGAACGGGCTGTCCCACACCTTGGCCGGCCGGGTCGCCTTGGAGCCCGACACCATCTCGTAGTTGAGCGACGGGTCGACCCGCGCCGAGTAGATGAACGACATCGCCTGGTACTGGCCCTTGTTGTAGCGGTCGAGCTGGGTCGCCCAGTCGAGCACCTCCACGTCGATCTTGATGCCGGCGTCGCCCGCCATCGCCTGCACCAGTACCGCGATGTTGTACAGCGCCTCGTAGCGCTTGTTGGCCAGCAGCTTGATCGGCTGGCCCTTGTAGCCGGCCTCGGCCAGCAGCTTCTTCGCCGCCGTCAGGTCGCGCTTGTAGCCGGTGGCCTGCACCTTGTTGTAGAAGGCGCTGGCCGACGGCACGATCGAGTTGTTGGGCTTGGCCAGGCCTTCGGTCACCGACTGCGTGATCTCGGGGATGTCGAGCGACAAGGCCAGCGCACGGCGGATGCGCGCGTCCTTCAGCAGCGGGTCGGTGGTCTGCATCAGCAGCGCCACGGTCGACATCACCGGCGCGATGTCGAGCGTCACGTCCTTGCGGCTGCGCATCTCGATCACGTCCGACGGCGACGGCGTGATGAACACGTCGATCGCGCCGCTGAACAGCGCCGCCTTGGCCGCCGCCGAATCGGGGATCACCACGAAGCGGACGTTCTCGATCTCGGCCTTCTTGCTGCCGGTGAAGCCGTCGCGCGCCTCGGTGCGCCCGGTGTAGCCGTCGAATCGGGTCAGTTCGAGGTATTGCCCACGTTTCCATTCCTTGATCCTGTAGGGCCCGGTGCCGACGGGGCCGACCCACTGGCTGTCGGCGCCGACCGAGCTGCTGTGCAGGATGGCGCCGCTGCCGCAATCGGGCCGGGCCATCGACGCAAGGAACAGGCCGCTTGGCCGCTCGATCCGCATCACGAAGGTCTTGGGGTTGGGCGCCTCTAGCGACAGCACCTTGGTCATTCCCTTGCCATCGAACTCGGGCAGGCAGCGCCAGCCGGTCTCGGGTTTCAGGTAACGCTGCCAGGTCCACAACACGTCCTGCGAGGTCATCGTCGCGCCGTTGTGGAACTTCACGCCGTCGCGCAGCGTGAAGGTGTAGGTGCGCCCGTCAGGCGAGATCTCGATGCGGCTGGCCAGCATCGGGCCGACCGAGGTGTCTTCGCGCAGCGCCACCAGGCCCTCGACGAGGTGCATCATCACCGTGCTGGTGTTGTCGTCGCTGTTGACGCCCGGGTCGGTCGAGCGGATGTCGGAATTGAGCTGGGCGCGCAGCGTGGTGGGCGGCGTCTGCGCCCAGGCGGAGGCGGCCGAGACGGCGAACAGGCAGACGCTGCAAAGGACGCGGCGCAAGAACATGGCAACACTCCTGTCGTGGGCGGGGTGGATCAAAGGGAATACTCGGTGAAGCGGTGCGGCAGGAACGGCGCCGGCGCAATGCGCATCTTGCGCGCCGTGGGGTCGATGACGATGGTGGCGACCGTGGCCGCCGACGCACCGCCCGGCCCGGCGCTCGGGCTGCGGCAGACGGCACGCGGCGCGCCGAAGCGGTCCTGCAACGCGTCGATCACATGCTGCTCGGTCAGGTGACCGGCGTTCGCTGCCAGCTGCTCGGTCACGCGCCGGTCGCGGTACAGCGAATCGGGCGTGGTCTCCAGGCTGCGGTCGACCACGCGCGCCAGGGCACCCGGCGTCTTGAAGTGGTTGGCGTGCACCAGCAGGCCGGCCTCGGGCAGTTGCCAGAACACCTGCTGCGGCGTGGTCTCCAGGCTCACGGCCTCGCCTTCTGCGTGCGACACCATCATGTTGTTGGAGATGGTGCGCGCCGTGCGGCAGACCACGCCAATGGCATCGGCATACAGCGTCGACTTGAGGATGGCGCGGCGGATCAGCGGCAGCGGCACGCCCTGGTGTTCGCCGTCGCCATCGGCCTTGATGAAGTTGCCGGTGACCGCGATGCCATGCGCGTTGACACCCGCGCGTGCCAGCGTGCCGGCTTCGGCAAAGGTCAGCAGCGCCGGGCCCTTGGCCGGGTGCACGCGCAGCACCACGCTGATGTCCAGGCTCTCGACCCGCCAGTCCCAGTTCTGCGCATGGATCAGACGGCCGTCACGCGCGGCAGACGGCATCACCACGACGCCGGTGCAACCGTCCGGCGGCTCGTTGGCTTCGAGCTTGGCGAAGGCATACAGGAGCTCGCTGCGCGCGTTCAGCGCCACGATGTCTTCGAGCGCGACCTCGGCCCCGGCCGCCAGGCCTTCCAGCTCGCGCAGCATGTCGGCGTCGAAGGCCTCGATGGCCGGCACGAAGCGGCGGGCCAGCACCTGCGTGCGCGCCCAGTCGAGCCCGACGCGCTCGAACGCCGCGCGGTAGGTGCGCAGGCTCGATGCGATGCGCTCGCCGGCGGCTCGACCGTACTGCAGGCCGCACTGGCGGGCATCGCCCTCGATGTCGTAGAGCGGGAAGGATTCGATGGCCATGGCAGGACGCGGTTCGTGGATGGAGTCGGATGCAGGGCGCGCCGGTCAGGCTTTCTGCGCGGCGACCCGGACGATGGCCATGCGCAGCACGTCGACGATCTGGTCGATGTGCCCGCGGGTGATCGTGAACGGTGGCGACAGCGCGATCGTGTCACCGACCGAGCGCACCATCACACCCTGTGCCAGGCACTGCTGCGCGACGGCCAGCGCATGGGCGCCGGGGACACCGTCGAGCACTGCAAGTTCCACGCCGGCCAGCAGGCCGATGGTGCGGATGTCGATCACACCATCCAGCCCGCGCAGGCAGTGCAGACCATCCTCGAAGTACGGCGACAGTGCCGCCGCCTGCTCGAACAGGCCGTCCTGCTCATAGGCGTCGAGTGTGGCCATGGCGGCGGCGCAGGCCAGCGGGTGGCCCGAATAGGTGTAGCCGTGCATCAGCTCGGTGACGCCCTCGGCGGCCTGCATGAAGGCCTGGTGCACGCCCTCGCGCACCAGCACCGCACCCATCGGCACGGCGCCGTTGGTCAGCCCCTTGGCCGTGGTGATGATGTCGGGCACCACGCCGAAATAGTCGGCCGCGAAACGTGTGCCCAGGCGGCCGAAACCGGTGATCACCTCGTCGAAGATCAGCAGCACGCCGTGCCGGTCGCAGATCTCGCGCAGCCGCTTCAGGTAACCCTGTGGCGGCGGCAGCACGCCGGTGGAGCCGGCGACCGGCTCGACGATGACGGCGGCCACCGTCGACGGGTCGTGCAACGCCAGCAGCGCCTCCAGCGCGTCGGCCTTGTCGATGCCGTGCGGCGGCTCGCCGCGCGAAAACGCGTTGCGCACCGGGTCGTGCGTGTGCGGCAGATGGTCCACGCCGTTGAGCAGCGGCCCGAAGGTGCTGCGCTGCCGGCCGATGCCGCCGACCGAGATGCCGCCGAAGCCCACGCCATGGTACGAACGTTCGCGCCCGATCAGCCGGTAGCGGCCGGCATCGCCACGTGCCCGGTGGTAGGCCAGCGCGATCTTCAATGCGGTGTCGACCGATTCGGACCCCGAGTTGGTGAAGAACACGTGGTTCAGGTCGGCCGGCGCCATCTGCTCCAGGCGCGACGCCAGCGCGAACGCACCCTTGTGACCCAGCTGGAAGTTGGGCGCGTAGTCGAGCACGTCGAGTTGCGCCTTCAGCGCGGCGGTGATGCGCGGGTTGCGATGGCCGGCATTGACACACCACAGGCCGGCGATGGCGTCAAGCACGCGGCGCCCGTCGGCCATGTCGTAGTACAGGCCCTCGCTGCCCACCACCAGCTGCGGCGTGCGCTTGAACTTGCGGTTGGGCGTGAACGGCATCCAGAACGCAGCGAGCGACGGGTCGGCGCCTGCGGCGGAGGCGGGTCCGGAACGATCGGCGGAGAGAGGGGCTTCGACAGTGGCCATGCGATGGTTTCTCTGTGGTGGCGGCCCGTTGGTCGGGCCGGCCTGCAACAAATTCTAGGAACGCAGTTGTTTTTTTGATCCCGCATGAACATGGTTTTTTCGCGATGAAAATACAAAAGCCCTGCGATCATGCGGGCACGCCGAACGGGGAAAGCGACCAGTGCAAGCAGTTCAAAAGACCATCCCGCCGCTGACCCAGCGCGTCAGCCGCTACGTGCTCGACCAGGCGCTGGCCGGCAGTTACCAGAACGGCCGCCACCTGACCGAA
The DNA here is from genome assembly GCA_965279475.1 of Pseudorhodoferax sp. Classification (GTDB taxonomy): domain Bacteria; phylum Pseudomonadota; class Gammaproteobacteria; order Burkholderiales; family Burkholderiaceae_C; genus Pseudorhodoferax. The sequence continues at coordinate 1,360,547 of CBDIIA010000003.1, read as the reverse complement.
GCCGATCTGGCCAGCCGGCTGGGCATCTCGCGCACACCGGTGCGCGCGGCGCTGCGTTTTCTGCACGCCCGTGCGGTGCTGCAGTACCGCCCCAACCGCGGCTACACGCTCAACGCCGACCGCGCCGCCCTGGGCCAGGCCCGGCGCGACATCCCCGAGGACGAAGAGAAGACGCTGTACTACCGGCTGCTGCGCGACCGCCTGGCCGGCAAGCTGCCGACCCAGGTGAACGAGTTGGAACTGGCGCAGACCTACGGCGTGCGGCGCGAGCTGCTGCGCAGCGTGCTGACCACCCTGCTGCAGGACGGCGTGCTGCGCGGGCGCCACTACCAGCGCTGGGAGTTCACCGAAACACTGGACTCGGTGGAAAGCGAACGCGAGAGTTACCGCTTTCGCCTGACGCTCGAATGCGCGGCCCTGCGCGAGCCGAGCTTCCGCATCGACGCCGAGCGGCTGGTAGCCTGCCGTGCGCGCCAGCAGTCGCTGATCACCCACGCGTCGCGCTACACCTGGATGGATTTTTTCGAGGCCAATGCCGAGCTGCACGAGCTGCTGGCCAGCGCCTCGGGCAACCGTTTCATCCTCGACGCGATGCGGCAGCAGAACCGGCTGCGCCGCATGTCCGACCTGTCCGACTACCCGCTGGTCAGCGCCGCGGCGCTGCGCCAGTCGAGCGAAGAACACCTGCAGATCCTCGACGCCGTCGAGGCCGGCCAGCTGAGCACTGCCGAGCAGCACATGCACGCCCACCTGAGCCGCGCCAGCGGCCTGCTGGAGCGGCGCGTGATGGGCATGCTCGATCCATCATGAGCCACCGTACCCACCCGCACATGCATACCGCCTCCATCGACCCGACCGCATCCGCCGCATCCCCTGGACCGGTCCCCACCGACTACTGGCGAGATGGCTTCGTCCCTCCTGCGCTGGCCGACGCGCCCCGGCCAGCCACACCACGCACGACGCCGGTGTTCGACTTTCCGCACAGCCGCTGGGCCTTCTCGCATCTGCGCGAACTGCAGCCCACGCGCAACGTGCCGCGCGGCCCCGGGCCGGTGGCCGTGCTGCCGCGCGCCGAGCGGAACGATCTCGACGACGTGGGTTTCGTGCCGCTGCAGGAAGGCCTGGCGACCCGCTGGAGCGATGCGCTGGCGGCGATGGTTGCCGACGGCGTTGTCGTGCTGCACCGCGGCCGCATCGTGCAGGAGCGTTACTTCGGCGCGCTGCACGAGGACGGCCAGCACATGGCGATGTCGGTCACCAAGTCGCTGGTCGGCACACTGGGCGCGATGCTGGTGGCCGAAGGCCTGCTCGACGAACACGCGCTGGTGACGCACTACATCCCCGAGCTGGCCGCCAGCGCCTTCGGCAATGCCACCGTGCGCCAGGTGATGGACATGACGACCGCGCTCGACTACTCGGAGAACTACGCCGACCCGAATGCCAGCGTGTGGATGTACGCGCGGGCCGGCGAGCTGCTGCCGCGGCCGGCCGGTTATGCCGGGCCCGAAGGCTTCCGCCAGTTCCTGCAGACGGTGCCGCAGCTTGGTACGCATGGCGACGCCTTCGCCTACCAGACCGTCAACACCGATGCGCTGGGCTGGCTGATCAGCCGTGCGGCCGGCCAGCCGGTGGCGCGCCTGCTGAGCGAACGCATCTGGAGCCGGCTGGGTGCCGAGCAGGACGCCGCGTTTCTGATCGACGGCCAGGGCGCCGAGTCGGCGGGCGGAGGTTTCTGTTGCGGCCTGCGCGACCTGGCGCGCGTGGGCGAGATGATGCGGCTCGGCGGCCATTTCAACGGCACGCAGATCGTGCCCGAGGCCGTGGTGCACGACATCCGCCGCGGTGCCGATCCGGCCCGCTTCGCGATGGCCGGCTACACCCGTCTGGCCGGCTGGAGCTACCGCAACATGTGGTGGGTGGCCCACGATGCGCACGGCACGTTCACCGCGCAGGGCATCCATGGCCAGGTGCTGCACATCGACCCCACGGCCGAGATGGTGGTGGCACGGTTCGCATCGCATCCGCTGGCCGCCAACGCCCACCTGCCGACCTCGATGCCGGCGTTCCGCGCGCTGGCCGAACGGCTGATGGGCTGACGGACTGACGGCTGGACCGGCCGCCCCCGGCGTTGCGGCTATGCCGCCGCTGTGAGCACGCTGGCGAAGAAGTCTTTCACCGCCGGCGCCACCATGGCCGACTTGTGCACGGCGCCGGGCACGACATCGAGACGCACGGCAATACCCTGCCGCTCCCACGACGCCTTGAGCGCCTGCAGCCGGCCGATGCGGTGGGTCGACTGGTCGTTGACGCCTTCGATATAAAGCGGACTGGTCGGCGGCACGCCGATCTCCCAGGTCTCCACGTCCTGCGCGCCGACGACCATCTGCACCTGCACGCGGCGCAGCGCATCGAGGTCGACCGCGCTGCCGAAACGCGCCTGCAGATCGGCCACCCCACGCCAGCTGGGCGCCTGCGCGTCGAGCAGCGTCACCACGCCCGGCGCACCGATCGACACGGCCGCGAGCCGGTCCGCATGCAGATAGGCGAAGCGGTGTGCGAAGTGGCCCCCGCCCGAAAACCCGTGCAGCAGGAAGCGGCGCGCGATGCGCCACTTGGCCGCGATCTCATCGACGATCTGCAGCAGCACCTGGTCGTAGCGCACGCCGGCGAACTCGATGAACTTGTAGCCGCTCAGGTCGCCGGCTTGGCCCATGCCGACCGCGAACAGCGGCGCCACCACGATGCAGTGGTGTTCTTCGCAGAAGGTCTCAAAGCGGTCGCGGTAGGCGTGCGGCCAGCGCTCGGTGCCGTGGATCAGCACGACCAGCGGGTACACGCGCGCCGCGTCCTCGTCGTAGCTCTGCGGCACGTACATGCAGTACGGAAAACGCTGGTCGGCCTGCAGCGCGAAGAACGGCGTGGCGCCCCAGTCGTAGTAGGACAGCAGGCGGCCGTGGCCCGGTACCGCCCTCATGCAGCAGCGCCCGCCGGAGCGGCCGGGTTCTCAAACGGCCGGGGCCGCGGGTGGGATGCCCTCATGGGCACAAGCAGGTTCATGGAACGGGAGTCTCCAACAGAAGCGGTGATCGGCTGCGTGCAGCCGGTGCCGATCTTAGGAGCGGCGATTGTTTTTTTGGCATCCTTGGTACCGGCACTTCCGCCGCGCGAAATGCAATGCCCCCGCGTAGCCCCGGTGTTCAACGCCCGACCATGTTGCCCGGCACCACCCACTGGTCGAACTGCTCGCCCGTCACGTGGCCCGACGCGACCGCGGCCTCGCGCAGGCTCGTGCCTTCCTTGTGCGCTTTCTTCGCGATGTAGGCCGCCTTGTCGTAGCCGATGTGCGTATTGAGCGCGGTCACCAGCATCAGCGAACGGTCGACCAGCTCGGTGATGCGGGCCTGGTTGGGCTCGATGCCCACGGCGCAGTGGTCGTTGAAGCTGCGCATGCCGTCGGCCAGCAGGCGCACGCTCTGCAGGAAGTTGTGCGCCACCATCGGGCGGAACACGTTCAGCTCGAAGTTGCCCGAGGCGCCGCCGAAATTGATCGCCACGTCGTTGCCGAACACCTGCGCGGCCAGCATGGTCACGGCCTCGCTCTGCGTCGGGTTGACCTTGCCCGGCATGATCGACGAGCCCGGCTCGTTCTCGGGGATGCTCAGTTCGCCGATGCCGCTGCGCGGGCCGCTGGCCAGCCAGCGCACGTCATTGGCGATCTTCATCATGCTGGCGGCCAGCGTCTTCAGCGCGCCGTGCGCGTGCACCAACGCATCGACCGAGGCCAGCGCCTCGAACTTGTTGGGCGCGGTGACGAAGGGCTGGCCGGTCAGCCGCGCCAGCTCGGCCGCGGCCTGCTCGGCGTACCCCGTGGGCGCGTTGAGCCCGGTGCCGACGGCCGTGCCGCCCAGCGCCAGTTCGCACAGGTGCGGCAGCGCGGCGCGCACGTGCCGCTCGCCATGGTCGAGCTGGGCCACGTAGCCCGAGAACTCCTGGCCCAGCGTGAGCGGCGTGGCGTCCTGCAGGTGGGTGCGGCCGATCTTGACGATGCCGTCGAAATCCGTCGCCTTCTTTGCTAGCGTGCCGCGCAATCGGGCAATCGCCGGCAGCAGCCGCTCGGTGATGGCCACCACGGCCGCCACGTGCATCGCGGTGGGGAACACGTCGTTGCTCGACTGGCTGCGGTTCACATCGTCGTTCGGATGCACCAACCGCCCTTCGCCCCGCTCGCCGCCCAGCAGTTCGCTGGCGCGATTCGCCAGCACCTCGTTGACGTTCATGTTGGTCTGCGTGCCCGAGCCGGTCTGCCAGACCACCAGCGGAAACTCGTCGGGGTGCCGCCCGGCGATCACCTCGTCGGCCGCGGCGACGATGGCCTGGGTCTTCTTCTCGTCCTGCAGGCCGAGCGCGTGGTTGACCACCGCCGATGCCCGCTTGACCTGGGCGAGCGCCTTGATGATCTCGCGCGGCTGCCGCTCGCCGGAGATGTCGAAATTCTGCAGCGAGCGCTGCGTCTGCGCGCCCCACAGCTTGTCGGCAGGCACGTCGATCGGCCCAAAGGTGTCGCGTTCGGTACGGGTGGTCATGGAAAGCCTCAAATAAGAATTCCTCTCATTTTAGGCCCGGTGGGGTGACGCGTCCGGCGGCAGGCGTCTGCGCCGAGGTCCTTGCCATGCCTCGGCACCTGGGGCTTGTCGCGGCGCCGCGACGGACTGTGGCGCGAATGTGTCTCGCCCGACATGAGGAGCGCGATGCGTGACTTCCGGCCACAGGAAATCCGCCGCACGCAGAAAGAATGGCAGCCATCCCTTCACCCTGTTCGGACTCCACATGTTCCAGTCGTTTGCCAAGGTCGCGCTTCCCCTGTTGCTGATCGCCGGATGCCTGTCCGGTTGCGGAGGCGGCGAGGCAGACGATTACTTTGCCGACACCGCCAGCGTCGAGTCCAAACAGTACGAGTTTCCGGCGCGCGGCCCTGAGTGGTTCGCTGCACCGTCGGACCAAGCTGTTGCCAACCCCGGCTGAACGCTGAAGGCACGGGGGCTGACGGGGGTCCCAACGCTCCCGTACAAGGGAAAACGCCTAGACCGCAGGTCAGGCGATGGTCAGCAGCACCGCTCGACCATCACGCCACAACATAGCTGATGGTGGGTTTGTCATGGAATATGCCGCGTTGGGTGTCCTGGTCGTTGCCTTGCTGGTGCGCTACGTCATGCGCGAAGGCGAGCGCATGGAACGGCTCGCCGCGCTGCGGTTGCGTGGATCGAACGACCGCCAGGCAGCAGGCCCGGCTTGGAACGCTGAACCGACCGGCGAAGAAGCCACCCACCGCATGACGTGACGCCCGGTCGCAGCGCCCTCGGCGCTCGTGCGGACCGTTCTCCGAAACCGATGAGGCTGCTCGCCAAACACTGCTTCCCTCGCAGCGCAGGGGTCGACAGAATCGGCCGAACATGCACACCCCGGATTCCGTCGCTAAGTTCGACAACGCCCGCGCCGCCGAGTACGCAACGCAGAGCCGGATCGCCCTCGCCGGCTACGACGCCTGCCACGAACTGTCCGCCTGCCTGCTGTCCGCGCATCTCGGGTCCGACGCCAGAACCGTTCTGGTCGCCGGCGCGGGAGGCACGGCCCAGGAGATCCTGGTGGCGGCCCGGCTGGAGCCGCGATGGTCGTTCGTGGCCGCCGATCCATCCCCCGCCATGCTCGCGATGGCGATGGAACACGTGGACGCGGCCGGCCTGTCGGGCCGGGTCGAACCTTTCGCCGGTACCGTCGAGTCGCTTCCGGGCCAGCGCCAGTTCGATGCGGCAACGCTCATCGGCGTGCTGCACCACGTCCCGGAACCGGAAGGCAAACGCGGCATCCTGCGGACGCTGGCCGATCGTCTGGCGACGGGCGCCCCGCTGATCGTCGCCTGCAATCGCTCTCCCTACGCATCACAGCCGCTGTTCCTCGCCGCCTGGGCCAGGCGCTGGCGCATGGCCGGCGCCAGCGAGAGCGAAGTGGAGGCCAAGTTGGGTAAGATCCGCCGCGGCGCCGTGCCGCCGGCTTCGGAAAACGAGGTCGAGGCGCTGCTGGCCGAAGCCGGCTTGCACAGGCCGTTGCGCTTCTTCTCGAGCCTGTTCTGGAGCAGCTGGATCGCGTTCAAGGATGCGGCATGAGGTGGGTGGCAGGAATGCCATCCCCCACCCCGCCCCCACTCCCACGCGCCTACAACTTGAACGCGTCCACCGCCCGCTGCAGTTCCTGCGCCTGACCCGCCAGCGCCGTCGTCGCCTGCGCGGCCTCTTCCACGAGGGCGGCGTTCTGCTGCGTCGCGGTGTCCATCTGCGACACCGCCAGGTGCACCTGCTCGATGCCGGCGCTCTGCTCGGCCGACGCGACCGAGATCTCGCCCAGCATGTCGGTCACGCGGGTCACGGCCTGCACGATCTGCTCCATGGTCTGGCCGGCTTCGCCGACCAGGGTGGCGCCGCTGTCGACCTGGCGCACCGAGTCGCCGATCAGGTCCTTGATCTCCTTCGCCGCGGCCGAACTGCGTTGTGCCAGGGCGCGCACTTCGCTCGCCACCACGGCGAAACCGCGGCCCTGTTCGCCGGCACGGGCGGCTTCCACGGCCGCGTTCAGCGCGAGGATGTTGGTCTGGAACGCGATGCCCTCGATGGTGCCGATGATGTCAGCGATCTTCTTCGAGCTGCCGCTGATCGCCTGCATCGTGGCGACGACGCTGTGCACCACGGCACCGCCCCGCTGCGCGATGTCCGACGCGTTGACCGACATGCCGCTGGCCGCGCGGGCGCGTTCGGCGTTCTGCCGCACGGTCGCCGTCAGTTGCTCCACGCTCGATGCCGTCTGCTCCAGCGAGGCGGCCTGGTCTTCGGTGCGCTGCGACAGGTCGCTGTTGCCGGCGGCCAGTTCGCGCGAGGCGACGGTGATGGATTCGGTCGACCCCTTGATGCCGGCGACCAGGTCGGTCAGCGTGTCCTCCATCGTGCCCAGCGCGCCCAGCAGGCGGCCGAACTCGCCGGTGCGCTCGGTCTCGAAGTCCTGGCTCAGGTCGCCCGAGGCAACGGTTTCGGCGATCAGCGTGGCCTCGCCCAGCGGCACGATGATGCTGCGCACCAGGCCCCAGGCGAACCACAGGCTCAGCAACACCGCCAGGATGGCCAGGCCCACCAGCCACTGGCGCGCCGCGCCGGCGGCATCGGCCAGCTGCGCGGGACTCTGCCCGGCGGCGGCCCCCAGCGTACCCAGGCGCGACACCGCGATGGTGGCGATCGCCACCGCCAGCGCCGCGATCAGCGCAAACGCGGCATAGATCCGCGTGCTCACGTTCCAGCTCGTCATGTCTTCTCCCTCGCTTTTTTATACAAGCGGCACACCGCTCGGCATACTGCTTCGAATACGCTTTTGAAAACCAACCGCGGCGGATGATACGGCAGACCGGTGGCAGGCCGCTACCGGCGCGCCGCCGAGAGGGGTCACGGGCGATAATTCGTGGGCGTTCGTACAACACATACCCCCACGACACATGACCACGACCATCCGGCAAGGCGACCTGATCGAATCGGTTGCCGCTGCACTGCAGTACATCAGCTACTACCACCCCACCGACTACATCGCGCACCTGGCGCGCGCCTATGCGCGCGAGCAGAGCGCTGCGGCCAAGGACGCGATTGCGCAGATCCTGACCAACAGCAAGATGAGCGCGACCGGCCAGCGCCCGATCTGCCAGGACACCGGCATCGTCAACGTGTTCCTGAAGGTCGGCATGGACGTGCGCTGGGAGGGCTTCACCGGCGGCATCGACGACGCCATCAACGAAGGCGTGCGCCGCGGGTACAACCATCCCGACAACACGCTGCGCGCCTCGGTGGTGGCCGACCCGCAGTTCGCCCGCAAGAACACCAAGGACAACACGCCGGCGGTGATCTTCACCGAGCTGGTGCCCGGCAACACGGTCGAAGTGACGGTCGCCGCCAAGGGCGGTGGCAGCGAGAACAAGAGCAAGATGATCATGCTCAACCCCGGCGACTCGGTGGTCGACTGGGTGCTGAAGACGGTGCCAACCATGGGCGCCGGCTGGTGCCCACCGGGCATGCTGGGCATCGGCATCGGCGGCACCGCCGAGAAAGCCGTGCTGATGGCCAAGGAAAGCCTGATGGACGATCTGGACATGTACGAGCTGCAGGCCAAGGCCGGCAAGGGCGAAAAACTGACCCAGGTCGAGGAACTGCGGCTGGAGCTGTACGAGAAGGTCAACGCTTTAGGCATCGGCGCGCAAGGCCTGGGCGGCCTGACCACCGTGCTCGACGTCAAGATCAAGATGTACCCCACGCACGCGGCCAGCAAGCCTGTGGCGATGATCCCCAACTGTGCGGCCACGCGGCACGCGCACTTCGTGATGGACGGCAGCGGCCCGGTGTACCTGACGCCGCCGTCGCTCGACCTGTGGCCCAACGTGGCCTGGGCGCCCGACTACAACAAGAGCCGCAAGGTCGATCTGAACACGCTCGACCGGACCGAGGTCGCCTCGTGGAAGCCGGGCGACACCTTGCTGCTGTCGGGCAAGATGCTGACCGGTCGCGACGCCGCACACAAGCGCATCCAGGACATGCTGGCCAAGGGCGAGAAGCTGCCCGTCGACTTTGCCAACCGCGTCATCTACTACGTCGGCCCGGTCGACCCGGTGCGCGACGAGGCCGTGGGCCCGGCCGGCCCGACCACCGCCACCCGCATGGACGGCTTCACCGAGATGATGCTGGCCGAGACCGGCCTGATCGCGATGATCGGCAAGTCCGAGCGCGGCCCGGTCGCGATCGAGGCGATCCAGAAGCACAAGAGCGCCTACCTGATGGCCGTGGGCGGCGCCGCCTACCTTGTCAGCAAGGCGATCAAGAGCGCCAAGGTGGTGGGCTTCGCCGACCTGGGCATGGAGGCGATCTACGAGTTCGACGTGGTCGACATGCCGGTGACGGTGGCGGTCGACGCTGGCGGCACCAGCGCACACATCACGGGGCCTGCAGAGTGGAAGAAGAAGATCGCCACCGGCGAGTTCAAGACCATCGCGCTGACCCCGGCCTGAGCGGCCCCGCCGATCGCCCGATCGGCGTGTTCGACAGCAGCATCGGCGGCCTGAGCGTGCTGCGCGCCTTGCGCGCAGAGCTGCCGCACGAGGATTTCGTCTACATCGACGACAGCGGCCACGCGCCCTATGGCGAGCGCGGCGAGGCGCATGCGCTTACCCGTTCGCGCGCCATCGCGCATGGCCTGCGCGCGCACGACGCCAAGGCGCTGGTCATCGCCTGCAACACGGCCACGGCGGCCGCCATCGCGTCGCTGCGGGCGGAACACCCGGCCTGGGCGATCGTCGGCGTAGAACCGGCGCTGAAACCTGCTGTGGCGGCCAGCCCAGGCGGACGCATCGGTGTGATGGCTACGCGAGGCACGCTTGCCAGCGCCAAGTTCGCGAGCTTGCTGGCTTCGCTCGAAGGCCAGGCCAGGTTCGTGCTGCAGGCCTGCGATGGCCTGGCCGAGTCCATCGACCGCATCGCCGCCACCGGCGACCGCAGCGCGGCCGAGGCGCTGTGCCGCCACCATCTCAAGACCCTGGGCACCATCGACACGCTGGTGCTCGGCTGCACCCACTATGTGCTGGTGCATGACCTGCTGGCCGGCCTGCTGGGGCCGCAGGTGACGATCGTCTCCAACGGCGCACCGGTCGCGCGGCAGACGCGGCGCGTGCTGTCGCAGGCGGGCCTGCTGAAGACCGGCGGCCCTGGCACCCTGCGCTTCGCCACCACGGGGGAGGTGCACGGCCTGCGCGCGGCCCTGCGGCACTGGTTGCCGGACGCGGGCGATGCGTGCGATGCAGTCGATGCGCTCGATGTGGTCGACGCGGTGGTCGTCTTGCCGCCCATGGAGACGGCATCCGGCGTGCGGGCGGCATAGGCCGGGGCACAGGCAGGCAAAATGGGCCCTCCCTTTTTCGCCCCGCTTCTTCCGCCCCCACGCTCGCCATGTCGTTGACCCATCTGTTGCTGCAGATCACCGTGATCCTGGTGGCGGCCCGTACATGCGGCCTCGTGCTGCGTGCGTTCGGCCAGCCGATGGTGATCGGCGAGATGGCAGCCGGCCTGCTGCTCGGGCCGGCCGTGCTGGGAGCCTTGCTGCCGCAGTGGCATGCCCAGCTGTTTCCGCCGGCCTCGCTGCCCGCGCTGTCCTCGCTGGCCACGCTCGGCGTGGTGCTGTTCATGTTCATCGTCGGTGCCGAGCTGCGGGCCCCCAGCGGCCTTGGCGCGCAGCTGCGCTCCGCCGCGTGGGTCGGTCTCTCGAGCATGGCGCTGCCAATGGTGCTTGGCATCGCGATCGCGCCGCTGCTGCATCCCTCGCTCGCGCCGGCGGGCGTGGCGCTGCTGCCGTTTGCGCTGTTCATGGGCGTGGCGTTGTCGATTACCGCGTTCCCGGTGCTGGCGCGCATCCTGAAGGACCGCAACATGACACGCACCCGCATCGGCCAGCTGTCGCTGGGTGCGGCCGGTGTGGTGGACGCGCTGGCCTGGGTGCTGCTCGCCCTGGTGGTCGCGCTGGCCAGTGCCGGTGCGGGCCTGCAGGAGTTTGCGCGCATCGCGCTCGGCCTGGCGCTGGTGATCGCGGTGGTGTTCCTGGTCGTGCGGCCGCTGCTGCTGCGCCTGATCGCCCGGAGCGCGCCCGACGGCGTGCCTACGCCGTCGGTGCTGGCAGTGCTGATGATCGGCTTGTTTGCCTGCGCGATGCTGACCGAGTGGCTGCACCTGCACGCGGTGTTCGGCGCCTTCCTCTTCGGCATCAGCCTGCCCCGCGACGACCGGCTGACCCACGCGCTGGCAGAACGGCTGGAGCCCTTGTCCGTCGTGGTGCTGATGCCGCTGTTCTTCGCGCTGGCTGGCCTCAACACCAGTGCCGGCGCCTTCGCCGGTGCCGGCCTGGGCGCGCTGGCATTGATCCTCGTCGTGGCCTGCGTCGGCAAGATCGTCGGCGCTGCCGCTGGCGCCCGGATCGCCGGCTACGGCTGGCGCGAAAGCCTGGCGACCGGCGCACTGATGAACTCACGCGGGCTGATGGAGCTGATCGTCATCAAGGTCGGGCTGGACACCGGGCTCATCGGGCCAGCGCTGTTCACGATGCTGCTCATCATGGCGCTGCTGACGACCGCCGCCACCGGCCCGTTGCTGAGCCTCGTCGGCCGCCGACGCGGGACTGCGGTCGACGCTGCGGCACGCCCTCTCTAGCAGCCGCGCTGCGCGGCACAATGCAGCCCCACATCCCCCAATCGACACCCCGAGGAGAACCCAGGTCATGCAAGCTAGGCAGGAATGCGATGTCATGGTGGTCGGTGGAGGCCCGGCGGGCTCCACCATCGCAGCGCTGCTGGCGCGCGAGGGGCGCCGGGTGGTGCTGGTCGAGAAGGAGCACCATCCGCGTTTCCACATCGGCGAATCGCTGCTGCCGGCCAACGTCGCGCTGTTCGACCAGCTCGGCGTGCGCGACCAGATCGAGAAGATCGGCATGCCCAAGTTCGGCATCGAGTTCGTCTCGCCCGACCACGACCACCGCAGCTACGTCGACTTCGCCGAAGGCTGGGACAAGGCGCTCGACTCGGCCTGGCAGGTGAGGCGCTCCGAGATGGACGAGCTGCTGTTCCGCAACGCCGCCAAGATGGGCGCCGAGACGCTCGAAGGCTGCAAGGTGCGCGACATCGCCTTCGACGCCGATGGCGCCGACGTGTTGGCACGCTGCGACGACGGCACCGAGCGCAGCTGGCGTGCCCGCTTCGTGGTGGACGCCAGCGGCCGCGACACGGTGCTGGCCAACAAGTTCAAGAGCAAGCAGAAGAACCCCGACCACAACAGCACGGCGCTGTTCGGCCACTTCCGCAACGCCCAGCGCCTCGCCGGCACGCGCGAGGGCAACATCAGCATCTGCTGGTTCCCGCACGGCTGGTTCTGGTTCATCCCGCTGGCCGACGGCACCACCAGCGTGGGCGCCGTCTGCTGGCCGTACTACCTGAAGACGCGCGAGAAGCCGCTGAAGGACTTCTTCTACGACACCATCGCCACCTGCCCGGTGCTGGTCGAGCGGCTGAAGGACGCGACCCTGGTCGACGACGCGGTGCACGCCACAGGCAACTTCTCGTACTCGAGCACGCACGCCAGCGGCGACCGCTACCTGATGGTCGGCGATGCCTTCACCTTCATCGACCCGATGTTCTCGTCGGGCGTGTTCCTGGCAATGCAGAGCGGCTTTGCCGGCGCCAAGCTGGTGGCCACGGCACTCGACCATCCGGCCGAGCACGCGGCCGCACGGCAGGTGTACGAACGCCATATGCGCAAGGGCCCGCGCGAGTACTCGTGGTTCATCTACCGCGTGACCAACCCGACGATCCGCGACATGTTCATGCACCCGCAGAACCACTTTCGCGTGAAGGAAGGGCTGATGTCGCTGCTGGCCGGCGACATCTACCGCGGCACGCCGATCTGGGGTGCGCTGCGCATGTTCAAGGTGATCTACTACGCCGTGTCGATCAGCAACTTCCGCCGCACCTTCGAAGGCTGGAAACGGCACCGCTTCAACACCCGCGACATGGGGCTGCTGAAGGGCGAGACCATCGTCAAGGCCGAGTGATTAGTCGGGCTTGACCGCCATGTACTCCGAGAAGATGCCCAGTTCGGCATGGCGCCGCACGTCCTGGAAGCCGGCATCGCGCAGGGCGGCCAGCACCAGGTCGGGCGTGATGCAGGCCTCGATCGTGTCCCAGTAGTAGCGCCACAGCTGCGAGGTGTCGGTGCGCCGTGCCACAACCTTGGCAATGGTCGGCACCACGGTGCGCATGTAGGTCTTCAGCAACGCGGTGCCGATGCGCCCTTCCGGTTTGGTGATCTCCAGCACCAGCACCCGCCCGCCCGGCCGCAGCACGCGGAAGAACTCGCCGAACGCCTGGTGCACGTCGGCGATGTGGCGCAGCGCATAACCCATGCTGACGAAGCTGGCACTGCAGTCCCGCCGGGGCAATGCCTCGGCGCGGCCCTGCACCAGTTCGACACCGGGCAGCGTGACCTGGCCCATCATGCCGGGGCTCGGATCGACGCCGGTGACGCTGCCGCCGGTCCCGACGATGGCCAGCGCCTCGCGCGCCACCAGGCCGGTGCCGATGCCCACGTCCAGCACCTGCGCCCCCGCCGACAGGCCGGCGCGGCGCAGCGCCGAACGCCGGTACCACGGGCCGGTGCCGAACGCCAGCACCCGTTCGATGCGGTCGTAGTCGGGCGCCGTGTCGTCGAAGATGCGGCGCAGGAACCGATCGTGCTCGACCTCGTTGCCATAGTAAGCCGCCAGCGGTGTGTGGGGTGCCAGCGCTGCCACGGGTTTCGTGGGCTTCAGGTCGTGTTGCATCGACCCATTATTGCGTGCGCATGTCAAGCGGCTGGATGCGCTTGCGGCGTCGCCGCCACAGACACCATGCAACGGGGGATTTCAACGGTGTCCGACTGCTGCGCAGAGGGGTGTACCGCCAGGGGGGTCGCTACAATCCGGCCGTTTTCGTCAGATCTTCACTGGCGGTATCGCCTCCCTGGCGCGCGCTGCTTTGCCCGGCAACACCATTCCACGAACATGCTTGCGCCAGCTGCTCCATTTCCCCCACGTCTCACGCGTTTCCCTCGCCCTGCCCGGCCCCTGGCCCGCCACGCTGCCTTGGCCTTGTGGCTGGTGCTCGGCATCGCCGCCCTGCCCGGCCTGGGTCGGGCCCAGACGCCCGTGGCCGCCGGCCCGGACGTCGACGCCGGCCTCAATACCAGCAAAACCCAGCCGCTGTGGGAGCTCGGCATCGGTGCAGCCGGGCTGCGCCTGCCCGACTACCGCGGCTCGGACCGCAGCCAGAACTACGCGTTCCCGCTGCCCTACATCGTCTACCGCGGCACCTTCCTGAAGGCCGACCGCGATGGCGCGCGGGCGCTGCTGCTCGACACCGACCGGGTGAAGGTCGACGTCAGCGTGGCCGCATCGGCCCCGGCCCGCAGCGACGACAACGACGCGCGCCGTGGCATGCCCGACCTGAAAGGCCTGGGCGAGATCGGCCCCAACCTCAACGTCAACCTGGCGCGTTCGCAGCAGGAGCGCTGGAAGCTCGACCTGCGGCTGCCGCTGCGTGCCGCGTTCACGCTGCAGCGCTCGCCCAAGTTCGTCGGCACCACGTTCTCGCCGAACCTGAACCTCGACATCGGCGGCGGCAGCGGCCGCTGGAACGTCGGCCTGCTGACCGGGCCGGTGTTCGCCGACCGCAAGTACCACGCGCACTTCTACGGTGTCGACACGGCCTATGCCAATGCCACGCGGCCGGTGTACGAGGCCAAGGCCGGCTACGGCGGCTGGCAGAGCGTGGCCGCCACCTCGCGCCGCTTCGGCAACACCTGGGTCGGCGCCTTCGTGCGCTACGACCGGCTCGACGGTGCCACGTTCGAAGACAGCCCGCTGATGCGGCGCCGCTCGGCCCTGAGTTTCGGCATCGGCGTGTCGTGGATCCTGGCCACCTCCTCCGAACGCGTGGCGGGGAGCGATTGAGGTTCGGCCCCGCTCCCGGCGCCGTGCGTGCATCCGCCGACGCCACGCAGCCGCAAGACCTGGAGACGCCGCCGCGCGCACGCCGCGGCCCGGCCCGTGGGCAGCCGCTGCGGCGCGCGATGGCTGCGTGCAAGCGACTGGTCCAGTGCACGCTGTTCTACGTGATGCTGCTGCACCTGGGCCTGATGTCGCTGACCTGGAACCTCGTGTGCATCGTGCTGTACCCGCTGCTGCCGCGCCAGCACGGCCTGGTGGTCGGGCGCGCGGCGATCTCGTCGGTGTACCGCGGCTTCTGGGCGTTCGCCCAGTGGCTGGGCTTGATGCGCGTCGACTATGCCGCGCTGGACGCGCTCAACCACGACGGCGGCCTGATCATCGCCGCCAACCACCCGAGCATGCTCGACGCCTTGCTGGTGATCGCGCGGGTACCCCGCGGCATCTGCATCATGCGCGCGAGCCTGATGCGCAACCCCTTTCTGGGCGCCGGCGCCCGGCTGGCGCGCTACATCCGCAACGACCCGCCGCGCGGCATGATCCGCAGCGCCGTCGCCAACCTGCAGGAGGGCGGGCAGCTGGTGCTGTTCCCCGAAGGCACCCGCACCGTGCGACGGCCGGTGAACGCGTTCCGCCCCGGCGTGACGCTGATGGCGCACATGGCACAGGTGCCGATCCAGACCGTCATCATCGAGTGCGCGTCGCCGTATCTCGGCAAGGAATGGCCGATCTGGCGCAGCCCGCAGTTCCCGATCGTCGTGCGCCTGCGCCTGGGCCAGCGCTTTGCGCCCGAGGCCGACCACCAGGGCCTGCTGAAGCGCCTGGAGGCCTATTTCACCAACGAGCTGAGCCCGTGACACCGTCGCGCAGCCATCTGCTGCTGATCCCCAGCTACAACACCGGCCCCAAGGTCTACGAGACGGTGGCCGCGGCGCGCGCGCAATGGTCGCCGGTCTGGGTCGTCACCGACGGCAGCACCGACGGCACGCCCGAGGGCCTGCGGGCCATGGCCGAGGCCGACCCGGGCCTCAAGCTGCTGGCGCTGCCGGCCAATGCCGGCAAGGGCGCGGCCGTGCTGCACGGCCTGGAGCAGGCGCAGGCCGCAGGCTTCACCCATGCGCTGACGATGGATTCCGACGGCCAGCACCCGGCGGAGCTGATCGCCACCTTCATGCAGGCGTCGCTGGCGCGGCCCGAAACCATGGTGCTGGGGCGGCCGGTGTTCGACGCGTCGGCGCCGCTGCTGCGGGTGCGCGGGCGCCGCGTGTCGAACTGGTGGACCAACCTCGAGACGATGGGCGCGGGCATCGACGATTCGCTCTACGGCTTTCGTGTCTACCCGATCGTGCCGCTGATCCGGGTGATGCGCGGCCAGCCGTGGATGCGGCGGTTCGACTTCGACACCGAAGCCGTGGTCCGGCTGGCCTGGCGCGGCGTGAAGCCGGTGAACCTGGCCGCCCCGGTGAAGTACCTGACGGCCGCCGAGGGCGGTGTCTCGCATTTCCGCTACGGCCGCGACAACGTGCTGCTGACCTGGATGCACACCCGCCTGATGGTCGAGTTCGTGCTGCGGCTGCCGCTGCTGCTGTGGCGGCGCGCCACGCGGCGGCCGCCCTTCCAGGCCTGAGCATGGCGCCGCCCGTGCCCTGGCGGGCCGACATCGTGCGGCGGTTCAAGCGGCTGTGGCTGCTGAAGCTGATCGGCACCACCGCCTTCACCTGGCTCTTCTTCATCGGCTACTTCCACCTGCTGCAGCACCCGGCGTACCCGGTGACGACGATGCCACGCCTGCTGCTGGACCGGTGGATCCCGTTCCAGCCGGCGATGCTGCTGCCCTACCTCACGCTGTGGTTCTACATCGGCACCGCGCCGGGCCTGCAACGCAACCTGGCCGAACTGCTGGCCTACGGCCTGTGGGTCGGCGCCCTGTGCATGACAGGGCTCGCGCTGTTCTACTTCTGGCCGACGGCCGTGCCGCCGCTGGAGATCGACGTTTCCGGGTATGCCGGCTTCTCGGCACTGCAGGGCGTGGACGCATCGGGCAACGCCTGCCCGTCGATGCACGTCGCGGCCGCGATCTTCACCGCGCTGCGGCTGGCCGACGTGCTGCGCCAGGCCCGCGTGCCGGCGCCCTGGCGCTGGGCCAACTGGCTGTGGTTGGCCGCCATCGTCTGGTCGACGGTCGCGATCCGCCAGCACGTGGTGCTGGACGCGGTGGCCGGGGCCGCGCTGGGCGGCGCATTTGCGCTGGCATCGCTGCGCTGGCGCGCGGTACCCGGGCTGGATTCGACCGGGATGAGTGCGTATATCATCGATCGACCGCCGATGGACAAGACGCCATGAGCTCGCTCAAAGACCTGCAGGACCTGATACACACCAAATTCGGCATCGACCCGACGACGCTGGACCCGACCGCCTCGATGCGCGAGAAGGGTTTCGATTCGCTGGCGCTGGTGGAATTCCTGTTCGCCGTCGAAGACCACTTCGGCATCTCGGTGCCGGACGAATACTCCAACATCGACACGCTGGCCGAGCTGGCCGCCGCCGTCGACAAGATCCGCGCGCAGACGGCGGCGTGAACCAGACCGTCGTCGTCACCGGGCTGGGCGTGGTCGCGCCGCATGGCGACGACCCCGAAGCCATGTTCGCGGCGCTGCTGCGCGGCGATTCGGCCATCCACCCGGTCTTTCCCGATCTGCCCAAACCCGCCGCCGCCGGTACCGCCGCGTTCGACGTCGAGCGCTGGTTCACCAAACTGCAGCTGCCCGGCGTCGACCGGGTCAGCCAGCTGGCCGTGGCCGCGGCCGACCTGGCGATGCAGGATGCCGGCACACCGGCCGATCTCGACCGCGAACGTGTCGGTGTCTATGCCGGCTGCGGCATGGGCGGGGCTGCGGCGCTGGAAGCGGCCTACCGCAGCAACAACGGCCGCGTGCCCCCGCTCACCGTGCCTGCCTTCATGCCCAACGCACCGGCCGCCCACGTGGCGATGCGCCAGCAAGTGCTGGGGCCGGTGCTCACCTATTCGGTGGCCTGTGCGTCGTCGGCCGTGGCCATCGCCGAAGCCGCGGCCGCGGTGCAGCGTGGCGACATCGACCTGGCGATTGCCGGCGGCAGCGAGTCCCTGGTCGTGCCCGGCGTGATGATGGCCTGGCAGGCGATGATGACGCTGGCCACGTTCGCCCCCGGCGAGGCCGAGCGCGCTGTACGGCCGTTCGCCGCCGACCGCACCGGCTTCGCGCTGGGCGAAGGCGCGGCCTTCGTGGTGCTCGAATCGGCCGACCACGCGCGCCGGCGCGGCGCGCGTGCCCACGCCGCGCTCACCGGCTGGGGCATCAGCTGCGACGCCACCCACCTGACCAAACCCGACGCTGCAGGCCAGGCCCGCGCACTCCGCGCAGCCCTCAAGCGCGCCGACCTGGCGCCGCGCGACATCGGCTACTGCAACGCCCACGGCACGGCCACACGCATCGGCGACGTGGTCGAACGCAATGCGCTGGCCCAGGTGTGGGGCGACGATCTCGACCGCCTGCTCGTCAGCTCGACCAAGGCGCTGCACGGCCATCTGCTGGGCGCGGCCGGTGCGCTGGAAGCGGTGATCACCGTGCTGGCGCTGCGCCACCGGCAGCTGCCGCCCAACGCCCACGCCAGCACGCCGGACGCCGAGTGCGCCCTGCACCTCGTGCCGCCTGGCGGTGGCGACGCGCCCGGCTTGCACGCGGCCATCAGCAGCTCCTTCGCGTTCGGCGGTACCAACGCCGTGCTGCTGTTCACACAGCCCTGACAGGGGCATCCTGCTTGCTGGCCATCTCGATGTATGGCATAAGCTGCCGTGTGTTTTTCCATCCCAACCAGGTAGACCCATCATGTGTGATCTGAACGACCAAGACCAGCTCAACAAGTACACCCGCCGCGACTTCGGTACGTGGGCCGCCTCCGCCGGCCTGCTGGCCGTGCTGCCCGCCGTGGCCAACGCCGTGGCCGTGGCCGAACGCGAGGTGACCATCACCACGCCGGACGGCGTCTGCGACGCCTACTTCGTCGCCCCCACGTCTGGCGCTGCACCGGGCGTGCTGGTGTGGCCCGACGTGTTCGGTCTGCGGCCGGCCTTCCGGCAGATGGGCAAGCGGCTGGCCGAATCGGGCTACAGCGTGCTGGTGGTCAACCCGTTCTACCGGCAGAAGAAGGCGCCCACCGCGGCGCAGGGCGGCCAGACGCCGTTCCCCGAAGTGATGCCGCTGATGCAGGCCCTGACGCCGGCCATGCACCTCGCCGACGGCAAGAACTTCGTGGCCTGGCTCGACGCCCAGCCCCAGGTGGACAAGGCGCGCAAACTGGGAACCATGGGCTATTGCATGGGCGGCCCGATCGCCGTGCGTACTGCCACCGTGGCGCCAGGCCGCGTGGGCGCCGTGGGCAGCTTCCATGGCGCCGCCATGGTGACCGCAGCACCCGACAGCCCGCACCGCCTGGTGGCCCAGACGCAGGCGCGTTACCTGATCGCGATTGCCGAGAACGACGACACGAAAGAACCCGACGCCAAGGCGACATTGCGCACCGCGTTCGACACCGCAAAGCTGTCCGCCGAAGTGGAGGTATACCCCGCGGCCCACGGCTGGTGCCCGCCCGATACGCGGGTCTACGACGCGGCGCAATCGGAACGTGCGTGGACGCGGTTGCTCGCGACGTTCAGTCAGGCTTTGGTCTGATCTTGGTCGTTGGATGAAGGCCCGCCCGGGCGCTGCGGTGTCCGGGTGTGGGCCTGCGGGGGCCTGCACCGGCCAATAGCAGTCCTATTAATGAAGTCAAGTCTTTCGGTCAAGCTCATTTATTGCCCGCAAGTGACTTTTGGCGACCTACATCTCTATTGTCTGAATAGCTTGGCAATGGAATTTGCAACAGCGCGGCCAAGAGCGAGAGGAACGCCATTGCCGATCTGGCGAGCAATTGAAGTCCGGTCCCCAAAGAACTGCCATTCATCGGGAATGCCTTGCAGACGGGCGCCTTCTCGTAGGGTCAAAACACGATGCTCTGTCGGATGAACGTAGCGGCCCTTGGATGCATTCTGGAAAGAACAGCGCAACGTATTTGCGGGCGCGTCTAGTTCCATCCGCCCCCATACGTCAGTCGCCTGCGCGCCCATCCGAAGCCATGAAGGCGGACAGAGTTCGGGTGCGTGGCGCATAACGTCTCGCTTATCTCCGTTCCGCGAAATGACTTTGAAGCGAGCCAACGCTAGGTTACCTGGGGCTGGGGCGATATGCAGATCCTGACCGGTGGGCTTTGAGGGTAAGCCGGCGAACGCTTCGCGTACCGTTCGGTGGCGCTTCACCGTCGGGATAGGGCGCTCAGGAAGGCCAATGCGAGAGAAGATTGCGAAAGCTCGCACGCGTAGCTGGGGCGCACCAAAGTCCGCTGCATTCAGCACCCAATGTGTGGACTTGTAGCCTTGACGATGCATCCGGCGCTGCAGTGTCTCCCAGTAGCGAGATTCCAAGAAGGGCGGCACATTCTCGACAACCACAACATCGGGCTTGCTGGAGGCCGCCCAATCGGCGACGCATAGCGAGAGGGAGTTTCGTTCGTCGAAGTGATCGCGCTTCCCTAGTGTGCTAAAGCCCTGACAAGGAGGGCCTGCCAGCAAGATGCTGCACGGGATGTCCTTGCAAACCTCTCTGGCATCGGTGTGTATAGCATCCGCGCCGACGTTCGCCGCATAGGTGGCGCGTGCGCGTGCATCGGCTTCTATGGCTAAGCGAGCATGGAATCCGGACTCTCGAAATGCCTGGCCCAACAATCCTGCGCCTGCGAAGAGTTCGATCGAGCGAAGTGGAGATTGATGATTCACAGAATGAATCATATGCTTTATGCTTAAGGCATGCAACAAAAAAAGTCCATGGAGGCCGCCAGCATCGTTTTAGAGGCTCGCACGCGTCAAGGAGAGAGCCAACGCGCTTTTGCGGAACGCCTGGGCACGGCGCAGTCCCTTGTCTGCAAATACGAGCGAGGGGATGTGTCACCTCCCGCCTTAATTTTGATTCACTGTATGAATCTACTCGAAATGCGCCCAGAAAACGTAAGTTCCGATGAGCTGGTGGCATTAGTCAAGACTCGCCTAAGCGGCGATCAGATGGCCGCCGCGCGCCAAGCCGTCGCAAAGCTCATTCAGTGCCTTCCTGGGCGCTAGTGGCCCAAGCGGTGGAGTCCGGCCTCTAGGGCTCTTGGAATCGAACTTAGACAGCTATTTGCTTTCGGCGGCGGCCGGTTCCTTGATTGCTGCCGCCGCCTCAACGGGCGAAGCAGAGGTCGGGTTTTCTACCTCGTTTTCATTCAGCTCGCGCTCAAATGCATCAATCGCGTCGGAGTGAATAGTCTGAGCGCGTTGCAGTAGATGTTCGAGCCCGAGAACTTCCCAGGCTGTTTGCGCCGTCCACTCGTTCTTAATGGCGTACAACAGATCCCGCTCGCCGGCGGCTTTTGTATCCGGAGCTGGCATGGCACCGATCAGGTAGCCGTGGACTGTGACCTTCTGCTTGAGTTCGTTTTCGATGAACTCTTCGACGCGGCGCATGTAGCTCTTTAGTTGCCCGAGATGCGTACTCGTCAAAGGGATCGTGGGCGATTTAAATTCGACGATTGTGACGACGTGCGGAGATGCCGTGTCCGACATAACAAACACGAGGTCAGGCCGATCGAGATCCTTTTTGCCGGCTTCATCGACTAAGGTGTGAAAGTGGTCAACCTTGAGTAGCTTGGCGAGTTTGCTGGCCAGCTTGTTCAAATCTTCGTCACTGGCTAGATACTTTGAGTATTCGGGCTTTATCAGCCAGGGCTCATCCTTGAATAGCTGATGCAGTTCGGCCTCGATGCCCTTCTGCTTCCATAAGTCCTCGCCCTTCTCGATCAGTTTGCGCAACCCGATGATTCCAGACTGAACCGCCCCGGGTTTCATGGAGGCCCGTTGGTTTAAGTCAGGCCTCCATGAAACCCGGGGCGGTTCACGAAGCTGTGTGCGATTAGTTGTTTACAAAATCAACACCCAACTGATCCAGAGTGTCAGCAACCACAACGCATTCCAAGTAGTCCTGGGCGTGAAAGTTGTGCATGCCGGTGCCGAGCTTAAACAGCGACGGCCCCGCAGCAAGCCTCTTGTTGCAATAAATTCGGGCACCGCGTTTTCCGGCTGGTAAATGCTGCCCAGGCTTACGGAATCTCACCGCGTACTGAATGGGGAGGGTGCCGACGTCAGGGATGTGGACGTAATCAGCGACAAGCCTACCGGAGGCAGCTACCGCCTCAGGGAATACGAAGTCGAAGTCCACCACTTGCGGCGCAACAGGAGTGCCGTTCAGGGAGATCAGGAAATCCTCAGGCTCGATGCCGTAGAAAGCTTCGGCGAGAGTCGCGGTAATCTTGTCTGCCGAAGAGCGTACTGCGTCTGGCTTGAGGCCCTTGAGCGTGATTGTTGTTCCGGACGCGTCCGTGTCAGAGGCATCCTCATAGGTGGCCGGAATCTTGATTTCGCCGAGGTTAGGGGCGTCGGCCAGTTTGGCAGAATCAAGCGTGAAGATAGTGGCGAAGTTATCGCCAGCGCGCTTGGTCTTGACGATGACTTGGCCAGCGATTCCGAAGCCAGCGAGTTTGCCCAGCCCCTTGCGGCCCATTACTGCGCGTTTTCCGCCTTCGGACTTGAGATTGGTTTCTTGGCCGGACGCGTCTGCTCGACGATGCCGATTAATTGGCAGAAACTTTTGGGCAACGTCGGCGGGGCTCATTCCGTGACCGTAGTCGCGAATCTCGATTGAAAGTTCGCCGGGCAATGTCTTCTTGTAGAGCGACACGTCCGGGGGCGCAATTGTCGTGCCGGATGTTGCTGCGGCAGACGTATCGGAGGCCGCCGGCGCACTCGATGGCGTGCCAATGCTGGCCTTCTTTGCTTCCGCTTCGTTCTTCTTTGTCTCAGCCTTCGCCTTCTTGTCCGCTTCCTTCAATGCGAGCCGTTGTGTCTCGATTTCATCAAACGGAATGGTGATTTCGACTTTGGGTGCATTGCAGTCGTAGGCATTCGCCACGAACTCGACAAGGCACTTGCCCAGCGTCGTATACATGTTGATCCCGAGGGCCTCCAACATGCCCCCTTGGATAGCGAGACTGAATTCTTCAGGTTTTTGGTTTGTTGTCGCCATGCTTCTCACCTTGGGCCGCCGTTTTGATCCCGATGAACGGCCGTAGCGCGATTGTGTTGAACCCGAGTGCAAAGTCCCGCCACGGGATGACAGCGGAGCCAAGCGCAGGCTTACCCGCCATGGCGGGCGATGTATCCTACATCGTCAGGCTTGCCGATATGGCATTCAGATCTAAGGCTCTGAATGACTCGGATCAGCCAGATCCGGACCTATGGTCATTAGCTCGCCGAGACTTGTGCCGGCTCAGCTGCTGCGAGTTGACTATCAACAACTGAGGCTTGCCGATATTTGGCCGATGGTTCTATTTCAGCGGCAGACGGGACACTACGAGTGTTTTCTTGCAGTGAGAAGACGACCCCACTGCCCGCGCAGAGCCAATCGGACACGAAAGCTCTTGAGCATCGATCTATAGCCATCTCATCTGAACTGAGCCAAACGTTGTCCCAACGCACAAGCGTCCACCAGCTTCGCAAGCCGTCCCCCGCGCGTCTGGTCCTTCTTCGCGGTCGTGATCCAGTGCAGCACCCGCTTGCGATAGCCCGTCGGCTGAGCTTCGAAATAAGCCCAGCCAGCCTTGTGACGTTGGAAGGCCTTGCGTTCGTCCGGCCGCAGTTCGGCGATCGATTCCTGCTCGTGGGAATAGACGGCCGACTTCGCTTCCGTCCGCAGCGCGAACGCGGCGGTGCCGGCCGCCGTCATCCGCTGTTCGGCTGTGAGCCTGGCCACCTTGGCGATGTTCACTGCACTCCAGATGGAGCCACGCTTGCGCGGCGTGAAACGGATCGAATAAGTCAGGTCGTCGATGCGCCTGCGTATGCCGTCGATCCAGCCGAAGCACAGGGCCCTCGTCCACGGACTCGGACCACGCCATGCAGGGCGTTCCCGTCGCGGTCTTGTGGAACCCCACGATCAGTTCCTGCTGGGTCGCGCCGTGGGCGCTCAGCCAGGCGCGGAAAGCCTGTGGAGTCTCGAAGAATAGGGGCTCTGCCTTGTTCGTTGCGGCCAAAGAGCCGGACCGCCTATCGACAGTTCAGGCCATGCCGCCGTTGATCGACAGGATCTGCCCTGTGATGTAAGCCGCATCGTCCCGACACCAGGAACGCCACCAGCGCCGCCACCTCGTCGGCGCGGCCCGCGCGTTTGGCTGGCACCAGGCGGGCGATGGTGTCAGCGTCGAAGGTGCCTTGCGCCATGCCGGTGTCGATGATGCCGGGCGCCACTGCGTTGACGGTGATGCCGCGGCTGGCCAGCTCCAGCGACAAGGCCTTGGTGGCGCTGTTGACGGCGCCCTTGGCCGCGGCGTAGTTGACCTGGCCGCGGTTGCCCATCAGGGCCGCAACCGAGCTGATGTTGACGATGCGGCCCCAGCGAGTGCGCACCATCGGCATCGTCAGCGGCTGCGTCACGTGGAAAAAGCCGTTCAGCGACACGTCGACCACCTTGTGCCACTGGGCGGCGCGCATGCCGGGGAAAGCCGCGTCGTCGTGCACGCCGGCGTTGTTCACCAGCACCTGGATCGGGCCGCCGGCCAGCAGTGCGGTGCAGGCCGCCTGGCTGCGTTCGGCATCGGTGACGTCGAAGGCCACGGCCTCGGCGCTGCCGCCCGCTGCGCGTATCGCATCGGCCACCGCCTGCGCGGCCTCCAGCCGGGCGTTCGCGTGCACGACCACGTGCAGGCCGTCCCGGCCGAGCCGACGCGCAATGGCGCTGCCGATGCCGCCGCTGCCGCCGGTGACCAGTGCGCGTCGCATCGAGGGTGAGGCAACACTCATGCCGCGAGCGGGGTGTTCAGCACCACGGCAGCCCGGCCTTCGGCCAGCAGGCGGCCGGCGTGGTGCACGCTGAAGCCATAGAGGATCTGATGCCGGTCGCCCGCCTGGCGCGTGGCTTCGATCCGCAGTTCGTCCGCGCCCTGCGGCGGCAGCGGCAGGTCGTCCAGCCGCAGCACGTGCAGCTGCACGCCGCGCGCGCTGGCGAGGAAACCCGGCGTGGCCGGCGTGCCAGCGTCCTGCCCGATCAGCGCGCCGTGCAAGGCCATCGCCTGCGCGGCGTATTCGATCGCGCAGGTCGACAGCAGGCCGCGCCGCGTGCGCAGCGGGTGGGCCGCGGCGCGGTGGTTGTCGGCGGCGCAACGCAGGTGGGTGGCGTCCCAGCTGTCGAGCCGCGCCAGCAGGCACATCGTGCCGCGGTGCGGAATCAGCGCCTCGATGCCGGCGTGGTCCAGCGTCTGCGGGGCTCGCACGGGCGATGGTGTCGGGGTCTGCATGGGCGTCTTCGGGTGATGTCAGGCCGTGCAGCGGATGTCGAGCGCCACCGCACAGCCCGGCAGATAGGCGAGCGTGACGCGATGCACACCGTCCTGGCCCCGCGCGATCGCCTGCAACGGTGCCAGCGCCGCCGCCGCCGGCACGGCACGCCGCAGCGCGTCGAGGGCCGGCGAGGCGCAGTGCGTGATGGCAGCATCGCCGGGCAGCAGATCGAGTGTGCAGGCCGCCAGCGTGTGCGGGCCGGCCACGGGCGCGAGCAGCAGCGCCGCGCCGAAGTGGTCGGGCAGCGTCCGCTTGCCGTGCAGCGGCTCGGGGTACGGCGAGTCGCTGGCCACCAGCAGCACCGGCTGGCCGGTCGCCTGCACCATCACCATGGCTTCGACCAAGCCCGCGGCGAAACTGCCGTCGTAGGCGCACAGGCTGGTCGACGCCGCCCGGCTGCCGACCGCGATGTGCCAGCACCCCGATGCCGCGTTGTGCACCGAGTTCGTGAAACGTGTCGGCGACACCAGCGGGGCCGGCGTGGCCAGCACTTCGCACAGGCCGTGGCAGTTCTGCCCGTCGCCGCTAGACGAGGTGAACACCGTCTGCAGTTGCGACGGATCGATCGCCGCCTGCAGCACGGCCTCGTCCGCCACCGCCATCGCGAGTTTGATCGCCGTACCGGCACGGCGCCGCTCGGCGGGGGGCAGGCGTTGCGGCGGTGGCACCACGGTGGGCGTGGCGCTGTAGCCTGCCCCGTCGCCGGCCAGCAGCGCGCGGCCGGCAGCCCAGGAGGCGATGCCCGGGCCCAGCAGCCCCACGCCGTCGATGAACACCTGCGGCCGGCTCATCAAAAGGCCTCGCCTTCGATGGCGGCAAGCGTCTGCACAGCGCGGCCAGGCGATGTGCTCACCGCGCGCTCCCCAGCACCAGGCTGGCATTGGTGCCGCCGAAGCCGAACGAATTGGACAAGGTGCGCCGCACCGGCCCCGTGCCATTGGCCAGCAGGTAGTGCAGCGACAGCGCCGGGTCGCGCTGCTGCACGTTCAAGCCGGCGGGCAGCAGGCCATCGGCCATCGCCAGCAGGCAGATCGCCGCCTCCACGCCGCCGGCCGCGCCCAGCGTGTGGCCGGTGGCGCCCTTGGTCGAGCTGCAGGGCGTGGTGGCACCGAACACCGCGCCCACCGCACGGTCTTCCGACGCGTCGTTGGACGGCGTGGCCGTGCCGTGCAGGTTGATGTAGTCGATGTCGGTGGGTGCGAGGCCGGCCTCGTGCAGCGCCTGGCGCATCGCGGCGATGGCGCCATGGCCCTCGGGGTGCGGCGTGCTCATGTGGTAACCGTCGTTGCTCTCGCCCACGCCCAGCAGCCAGCCCCTGGGCGGCGCCTCGGGGCTGCGTTCGAGCAACGCGAACGCGGCGGCTTCGCCGATCGACAGGCCGTCGCGCGCCGCGCCCCAGGGTTGGCAGATCTGCGGCGACAGCAGTTCGAGCGAGTTGAAGCCGTACAGCGTGGTCTTGCACAGGCTGTCGACGCCGCCGACCAGAGCCGCGTCGATCAGCCCCGCATCGATCAGGCGCGCGGCGGTGCCGAACACCTTGGCGCTGGATGAACAGGCGGTGGACACCGCCCAGCTCGGCCCCGCCAGCTGCAGGGCGGCCACGACGAAGGCCGGCAGCGAGTAGGTGTTCTGCGTTTCGGCGTAGTGGAAGTCGTTTGGCAGCGCGCCGTCCGCCTGGCGCCGCTCGTAGGCCTGCTCGGTCTGCAGCAGCCCCGAGGTGCTGGTGCCGAGAAATACGCCGACCCGGCCCGCGCCGTAGCGGCTGCGCGCGGCGGCCACCGCCTGCAGCAGGCCGTCCTGCTGCAGCGCGAGCCAGGCCAGCCGGTTGTTGCGGCAGTCGAACGCGGCCAGCGGCGCAGGCAAGACCACCGCGTCGACACCCTCGACCTCGCCGGCCCAGGTCGTGAGCGGCAGGTCCAGAAAACGCAGGGGCGCCAGGCCGCTGCGCTGCGCGCGCAGGGCGTCCAGCGTGCGGGCATTGCCGGCGCCCAGCGCCGTGGTCAGCGTGAAGCTGGTGATGGCCTTGGGGGTCACGGGTGCGTCTCTGCCGGCCGAACCACACGCGCGACCAGCAGCACGTTGGCGAACGGCGTGCCCGCGCTCATCGGCTGCGGCGCCACCTGGAACCCGAGCGATGCGAGCTGGGCCACCCAGGCATCGAGCGTGCGGCCGAACTGCGGCAGCACGCGGTGCCCGCGCACGCGCGTCACCACCGCATCGACCCACTGGCTGATCGCATAGCCGCGCTGCGAGGCCGCGTCGCCCACGCGCAGCAGCAGTTGCCCGCCATCGGGCAAGGCGCGGCGCACCCGGGCCAGCACTTCGTTCTGCTCGGCAATGCCGATGTAGTGCAGCACGTCGAGGATGACGACGGCATCGACCTCGGGGAACGGTGTGTGCCGCATGTCGCCGCAGATGAACTGCGCGGTCTCGCCCAGGGTCTGCCCCAGCGCGTCGCGCGCGCGCTGCACGTCGCGCGGCATCAGCTCGATGCCGGTGAAGCGGCTGGCGGCAGGCGCCGGCGCCCAGGCATCGGGCCAGCCGCCCTGCTGCTGCAGCGCAGCGCCGCTGTGCAGCAGGCTGGCCAGCAGCCCCTGGCCGCAGCCGATGTCCAGCACCCGCGCGCCGGGCGACACCAGGCCCTTTTCGATCAGATGGCGGAACACCGGGTCCATGCCCAGCTTGCCGCGCGCGAAGCGCCACGCGAACACGCCCGAGCGGCGGTACGGCGCGCTGGCCGCGTCGAGCAACGCGGGCCAGGCGCGGTGGGCCGCCACGGTGCCGGACGACGCCGCCGCCGGCTCCGTGCCGCGCCGCGCGCCGAGCGGCGAGCGCTCCTGCACCATCCTCATGCGCCGGCTCCGCGCATCGCGTCGGGCAGCGGCAGGCTGTGCAGGCCCGCCTGGGCGAACGCGCCAAGCAACGCGGGCAGCACCTCCAGCACCACCGGCGCCCCGCTGTCGGCGGCGACGCTGTTGCGGTCGTGCAGCAGCACGATGTCGCCGGCGGCCAGGTCCTGCGTGAGCCGTTCCAGCACCACGGCGGGCGAGCGGGTCACGGTATCGAAGCCGCGCCGCGTCCAGCTGACCAGCGTCAGCCCGAGCGCGTGCAGCACCGGGTCGAGAAACGGATTGCGCAGGCCGGCCGGCGCGCGGAAGTAGCGCGGCACCTGGCCGGTGATCTGGGCCAGCCGGTCCTGCGCCTGCTGGATCTCGCGCTTGAAGCCGGCCGGGCCCGACATCGCGAACGCGACCGAATGCCGATCGCTGTGGTTCTGCACGCTGTGGCCGCGCCGCACGATCTCGCGGCACAGCGCAGGGTGACGCTCGGCCTGGTGGGCGATGCAGAAGAAGGTGGCGCGCGCGCCGTGCGCGTCCAGGATGTCGAGCACCTGCGGCGTGACGGCCGGCTCCGGGCCGTCGTCCAGCGTCAGCGCGACCTCGCGGCGCCCGGCCGCGGCGGCCGGCAGGCGCCGCACGTTGGCACCGAGCCAGGTCGAGCGCGGCCACAGGCCCGTACCGGCCAGCAGCCCATGGTTCAGCGCGACGGCACCCAGCGCCCAGGGCCAGACCTCGGGCGCGGCCAGGCTGGCCGCAGCGGCGCCCAGATGGCACACCGCACTGGCCTTGACCAGCAGCGGCGCGCGCCACGCGGTCGGCGTGGCGGGGATCGGGGATGGCGTGGTGGCTTGCATCGGGGTCGGACCGGTGGAATTTACACGCATTCGGAACGCGTTCGCCAGGCCACGTCAGCGGCGTTGCGTCGGCACGAAGGCCGCCGACAGCACCAGGCACAGCGCGATGCCCGGCGCCACCACCTCGCCGATCGAGAACAGCGCCGGAATGCTCGACAGCGCCAGCAGGCAGAACGAGATCACCGCCGTCAGGTTGGCCAGCGCCAGCGAGGCCAGCGTGTCGTTGTCGACCGCGAAGGCCGCGTCGCCGGCATGCGCATCGGCCTGGGCCCGCAACTGGTCGAAGAACAGCGCGTAGTTGGAGCCGATCGCCACCGTCAGCAGCAGCCCGACCAGGTGCAGGATGCCCAGCGCGACGCCGGCAGCCGACAGCGCCGCGATGACGATGACCACCGACGCGGCCACCGGCATCGCCACGCGCCAGAACCGCGCCGCCGACCGCAGGTGCAGCACCAGCAGCACGCAGACGGCCAGCGCACCGAACAGGGCCTGCAGCGTGGCCTCGTGCAGGTAGCGGCTGTAGATCGCGGCCAGCTCGCCCGAGATGTCGACCACCTGCGCACCCGGCACGTCGGCCAGCGCCGTGCGCAGGGCCGCGACCTCCAGCGGCCTGGCGCCGGCCGACAGAGTGAGCAGGCCGCGCCAGGGGCGGCCGTCCGCGCCGGGTACCAGAAGAGCATCGAGTGCGGCTTGCATCGGCGTGCCCGCCAGCGACGCACGCGTGAGCAGCGCCTGGCCACGCGCGGCCTGCACATCGGCAATAAAGCCGTCCAGCCGTGCCGCCGGCAACGTGCCGTCGGCCGTGGCCTCGGCCAGGCGCGTGCGCAGCGCCTGCGCGTCGGGCAGCGCGCTCCGCCGGGCCTGCTGCAGCGCCGGGCTGGGCAGCAAGCGCGCCGGCGATGCGTAGCTGGCGATCGCACCCGATGCAACCAGCGTATCGAGCCGGCTGCCGGCGGCCTCGGCGGCGGCCAGCACGCTGGCCTCGTCGGTGCCGGCCACCGCGACCAGCACGCCGGGATCGGTGGCGCCCAGGTCGGCGCGCAGTTCGCTGTCCAGCGCCAGCTGGGCCGCACCGACCGGGCTCAGCGACGACAGCGTGCCGCGCCACGGAGAAGGCAGCCAGACGACGGCCACGACGGCCACCGCCGTCAACGCCGCCAACGGCCAGCGCCCGCGCTGCAGCCAGGCGGTGGCGCGGCCCACGCCCTGCCCCAGCCGGCTGCGCAGCCGGGAGCCCGGCGCACCGTCGGGCGACAACACGGTCATCACGTAGCGGGTGGTCAGCGCCGCGCCGGTGAGCCCGGCAACCGAGAACACGCCCAGTTGCGCCAGCCCGGGGAAGCCCGAGAACATCAGTGCCGCGAAGCCGCAGACCGAGGTCCACAACCCCAGCCGCACCGTGGGCCAGTTGCCCGCGATCCACTGCCGGGCGCCGGCCCCGGCGGCCAGCCCCGGCGCGGCGCGGGCCTGGATCAGGTAGTAGATCGCGTAGTCGACCGCCTCGCCGATCAGCGTGGTGCCGAAGCCCAGCGTGATGCCGTGCACGTTGCCGAACACGAGGCTGACCGCCGCGATGCCAGCCAGCACGCCGCTGGCCACCGGTAATAGGCCCAGCAGCAGCGTGCGCAGCGAGCCGCCGAACGCCAGCAGCAGCAGGCCGACGATGGCCACGCCCCCGGCGATGGCCAGCCGCTCGACCTCGGTCTTGATCTGAGCGCGCGACGCGACGGCGAAGGTGCCGGCGCCCGAGACCTTCACCGTCAGGCCCTGCGCCGCCGAAGGCGCAAAACGTTCGTCGATGAGCCGCAGCGCACGCTCCTGCGCATCGAGATCGGCGCCATCGGCATGCGTGGTGGCGATCAGCACCGCCCGCGGCTGGGTGCGCGAGACCCAGACCCGCCCATCGCTGCGCGGCGACTGGGCCGGCAGCATGCCCTCGGCCATGCGCAGGGTCTCACCGGTCGGGTCGCGCAGGATCACCGGCTTGACCATCGCACCGGCCGGCGTGCCCAGCAGCGAGGTGGTGTCGAGAATGCCGTCGCGCAGGCCGTCCACGGTGAAACGCTGCGCGTCGACCGCCGGGCTGAGCAGGTAACGGTGCTCGAACAGGAAACGCGCCGTGTCCTCGAAGCCGGCGTTGTCGCCGTTGTGCACCGCGTCGAAGGCACCGCTGGTCCGCAGCGCAGCGGCCAGCGCGATGGAGGCGTCGGCGCGCTGCGCTTCGGTGCCGCCGTCGATGCCGATCAGCACCAGCCGCGCCGCCACGCCGCTGCGCAGCTGGTCGAGCAACACGGCCTGCTCGGCCGTCGGCGTCGACGGCAGGAACGCGGACAGGTCGGCCACGTAGCGGGTGCGCACGGCGATGGTGGCCGCCAGCACGACCAGCACCAGCCAGCAGACCAGCGCCACGCGCCGCGGGTCGAACCTGCGGCGGTGGGGTGCGGCCGGCTGCATGCGCTCCACGCCGTGGCCGTCAGTTGGCCGGGCGGGTGGCCGGCGAAGGCTCGGCCACCGAGGTGAGCGGCTCGATGCGCATCAGCGAGCGGTCGCCGTCGGCCATCGAGACCGCGACTTCCAGCACGGCCGCCTGCCGGCCCGACACGCGCACCGACACCAGCTTCTCGCGCAGCCGGGCATCGCGCGGCAGCATCTCGAGCGTCCAGCGTTCGGCGCTGCCCGAGACGCTGCTGACGAACTTCTTCTCGATCGCCTCGCGGTTGCCGCTGAGCACGCCGCGGATCGCATCGACCAGGATCGCGGCCTCGGGTGCCGCGTCCAGCGCCATGCTGCGGCTGCGCGTGCCCTGGGACAGCGTGATGGTGTTGCCGGCGATCGCGATGCGTTCGGGCCGCGGCTTCAGCGTCTCGCGCACGAAAGCATCGGGCGCCTCGAACGACAGCCGGCCCGACGATTCGAGCGGCCGCTCCAGCATGGCGACGTTGCGGGTTTCGGTGAAGGTTGCAGTGCCGGCCTTGACCTGCGCCAGCAGCCGCATCAGCTGCGGCAGATCGAATGCGGCCTGCGCTCGCGCGGCATTGCCCATGGCCAGGCCGGCCAGCGTCGCCAACAGGTGCCGGCGATCAGGAGACTGCAGGAATGGCAGCGGCATCGGCGCCCCAGAAATCGAAGAAGTTGAACCAGTTGAACGGCGCCTCGCGGCACAGCCCTTCGAGCAGCGCGACGTAGCGCTGTGCGGCCGCCACGATCAGCGCGTCGAGGTCGGCGCCGGAGACCGTCGCCACGTCGCGGAAGTCCGCCAGCTCGACGAAACGCAGCTCGTAGCGGTTGCCGCCATGGTACAGGCCGGCAATGAAGATCACCCGGCGCCGCAGCATCGCCGCCAGCCGGAACGGCCCGTCGGAGAACGACGCCGGCGCACCGAGAAAACCGAGGCGCAGCGCGCGAGTGCGACCCGACTGCCGGGGCAGCGTGCGGTCGGCCAGCAGCCCGGCCATGCCACCCCCGTCGAGCCAGCGCCGCAGCGCGAGCATTGTGCCGGGCCGCCCGAGCGCGATGGTGTTGAGCTGCACGTGCGGCGCAATGGCGGCCAGCGTGGCGTTGATCAGGCGCGCGTTGTCCTCGTACATCAGCATCGCGACCCGCGTGCCGCGCATCTCAGCGGTGGCGCGCAGGGCCTCGAAGCTGCCCAGGTGCGCACCGACCAGCATCGCGCCCTCGCCGGCCGCCAGCGACGCGTCGATGGCTTCGAGGTTGTGGCAGTCGACGTCGAACAGATCGAAGCGGCCCTGCAGCAGGTAGACGCGGTCGAGGATGGTCGCGGCGAAACGGTGGATGTGCCGGTAGCTGTCGGCCAGGCCCACCGGCCGGCCCAGCGCGCGCTGCAGATAGTCGCGCGAGGCACGGCGCGCCTTGCCGTTGAACAGCAGGAAGTACAGCGTGATCGGGTGCAGCACGAGACGCGCGAGCCTGCGGCCGGCCGTCACGGCGATCCAGCGCATCAGCCGCAGCACGAACACGTTGCTGCGTTCGCGTTGCCGCGTCCAGTCCGCCGGCTGCGGATCGGGTGCGCCCGCCGTCACGGCGCACCGGCCTCGAGCAGACCCGAGGCCACGGCCCGCGCGCCGTCGTGCACCGCGAAGCGCAGCCGGCTCTCGGCCGTGGGTTCGAGCGTGATGCGCAGCGATGTGCCGGGCCGCACCGGCGCCAGGAACTTCACGTTCGCCACCCGCGGTGCGGCGCCGATCGCCTGCGCGAGCGCGGGGTCGTCGAGCACGCATTCGAGTGTCTCGGCCAGCAGCACCACGCCGGGCAGCAACGGAAAACCATCGAAGTGCCCGGCGAAGGCCGGATGGTCGTGCGCGATCTCCAGCGTGCGGCTGCAGGCGGCCGGCGTCGGCTCAACCATGCCGGTCGCTCCCTGGTCCCTGCGGGTCGGCCTGCTGCTGCAGGCGCTGCATGGCCCAGGCCGCAAAACGCGTGGCCGGCAGCTTGCCGGTGCCCGGTTCGCGCGGCAGCACGTCGACCGAGACGATGCGGCGCGGCAGGAACGCCGCGTCGACGCGCTGGCGCAGCGCCACCAGGATGTCGTGGCGCAGCGTGGCCGCCGGGATGCCCGGCGCGACGACGAAGGCCACCAGGCGCACGATGCCGGCACTGTCGCCAGCGTCGTCTGGCGGCAGCCAGAACGCACCGTCCTGCACGCCAGGGATCGAGTTCAGGTGGTAGTTCAGGTGGCCGATCGAGTTGCGCTTGCCGGCGATGTTGATCAGGTCGTTCGAGCGGCCGAGCAGCAGGAACCGGCCGTCGTCGAGCACGTCCAGCACGTCGGCCAGCGGCGTCGGGACCAGCACATGGGCGCCGAGAGCCAGCGCCTGTTCGCCGTTGCCGGTGATGCGCAGGCCGTCGTAGGTGCGCCACTGCGGTCCCGCGGTGGTCCGCCGCGTGGCGACCTGGCCGGCCTCGGTGCAGCCGTAGATCTCGATCAACGGTCCGCCCATCGCCGCTTCGGCCCGCTGCGCCAGCTGGGGCGACAGCGGCGCAGTGGCACACAGGACCAGGTCAACCGGCGGCAGCGCGAGGCCGGCATCGAGCAGCATCTTCAGATGAAAGGGGGTGCTGACCAGCATGCGCGGCCGTGCGGCGCGCGCCAGGGCGGCCACGATGTCGGCGGGAAAGAACGGGCGGTCGGCGTCGAACGATGCCTGGCCCAGCATCGCGATCAGCACGGTCGACTCGAAGCCGTACATGTGCTGCGCCGGCACCGTGGCGACCAGCGTGACACCGGCCAGACCGGGCAGGCCCATCTCGTGCGCCAGGCGCCGGGCGCCGACCTCCATCGCCAGCGTCAACGCGCCCCACTGCTTGGCGTGCGGCTGCGGTTCGCCGGTCGAGCCGGAGGTGAGCACCAGCGCGGTGGTGGCGCCGGCATCGATCAGCGGTGCCTCCGCGGGCAATTGCACGTCGTCGCTGGCGGTGAAGCGCACGACGGGCATCGTGTCGCCGGCTGCGGCATCCGACGGCGCACCGGCCCGGGCGTCGCGCATCGCGTAGGCACTGGGAAAGCGTTTGTGCAGCCGCTCGACCGTGTCGGGCGTGTGCGTCGGCGGCATCAGGTTGTACTGGCCGCGCAGCATCGCGGCACCCAGACCGACGGCGAAGCTGTAGCGGTCTTCGGTCAGGTTGAGCATCGGCCCCTGCGCCGGCAGCTGGCGGGCCAGCGACAGCACGTCGGCGAGGTAGCGGCGCCGGACGATCGGACGCCCCGCGCGCCAGGCCAGCGGTGCATCGAGATCCCCCGCCACGAGAGGCAGAACGCTCAAGAGCCGGTCTCCCGCAAG
Source organism: Pseudorhodoferax sp. (assembly GCA_965279475.1). GTDB lineage: Bacteria > Pseudomonadota > Gammaproteobacteria > Burkholderiales > Burkholderiaceae_C > Pseudorhodoferax. Next base: position 1,325,968 of record CBDIIA010000003.1, on the reverse strand, counting down.
GACGGCCGGCACCGGTTCATACGACCGAGTCGTGCGAGGTGGCCGGCGCGCCGGTGCCGCGCATGTACGAGCGCACCGCGTCGGCTACGGAGGCGCGTTCGAACTCGGGGTGCAGCCAGTAACGCAGCAGGTGCTCGCCGCCGAACATGGCCACCACCGCCACCGGCGTGAGCAGGTTCGCGAACACCGCCCACACCTCGAAAGGCGCGAACGCGTACAACGCCAGGGACAGCACGGTCATCGCGATGAAGTAGAGCGTCCAGGCCAGCGTGACCCGCCGCGTGTAGGCGGCCATCGCGGGTGTGAAGTTGCGGTGAACCCGCGCCGCAATCACCGTGATGAGGGCGGTCTGGCCGACGCGCAGCGTGGCGCCGAAACACACGGCCAGGAACAGGTTGATACCGGCATGCTGGGCCAGGTACATCAGGCGCGGCGCGACCGACATCCCGAGTGCAGCCAGCACGCACAGCACCACGACCACCAAGCCGGCCAGCAGGCCGAGCACACGCTGCCCCGCACGCCAGGCGCCCACCGCCACGGCGGCCAGCATCGGCGCGACGATGACCACCACGCTCCAGCCCGAGGAAGGTGCGACGGTCATGAGCCAATGGCTGGCGACGATATAGGCCAGGCTGACCAGTGCGACGGCGACAAGGCGCAGATGCATTGGGGAAATGCCGCTGCGCTTCAGGTCGTGCGGTGTTCCGCGATGTGGTCGGCCAGCGAGGCGAGCGACGCGAAGATGCGGACGTTGTCCTCGTCATCGGAGCGCAGCTGGAAGCCATAGCGCTGCGAGACCACCAGCGCGACCTCGAGGATGTCGATCGAGTCGAGGCCCAGGCCGTCGCCATACAGGGGCGCCTGCGGGTCGATGCTGTCGGGCGCTACTTCGAGGTTCAGGCCTTCGACAAGAAGGCCCGCGACCTCGCATTGCAAGTCGGTCTGGACGAAAGGCATGCGTGCAGGAAATGGATGGGGCTTGGGTCCACTGCGCCGGCACCGCAATTTGTTGCGTTTTGTCCAGCCCGCCGCAGAGCGTAGGTTGAGGGGCGCGAGTATAGCAAGGCCCTGCCCTCGGCCGGTCGCCAGAGGTCCATCTGGGAGCTGGCGTGCGCAGCGCGTTTCTGCTCGGTTCGCACGAGGTAAACCTGCCGTAAATCCCCCGGTAGATGTCACAGCACGTTTCGCGCTGCGCTTAATATCCGCGCACCCTCCACGCTGAGCACAGCCCATGAACCACCGATCGCAAGCGCGTTCCGTAGCGACCCGACAAGCAGGACGCAGCCGCACCGGCATGCTGTGGGTGGTCTTGCTGGTGCTGGCCGCCGCCGGTGGCGGCTGGTGGTGGACTCAGCAGCGGCAGGATGCCAGTGCCGGCGGCGCACCAGGCACGCCCGGCCCGGCAGGCGCGGCGAGTGCCGCAGGTGGAGCGGCTGGCGGCCCGGGCGGCGCCGGCGGCCGCCGCTTCAGCGCAGCCAACCGGGTGCAGCCGGTATCGGTCGCCGCGGTGCGGCGGCAGGACATGCGGGTGCTGCTGCCGGCCATCGGCAACATCGCCGCACTCAACACCGCCACGGTCCGCGCCAAGGTCGATGGCGAACTCAAGGCCATCCGCTTCAAGGAGGGCCAGCTGGTCCGCGCCGGCCAGGTGCTGGCCGAGATCGACGCACGCAACTACGAGATCGCGCTGGCCCAGGTGCAGGGCCAGCTGGTGCGCGACCAGGCCCAGCTGCGCAATGCGCAGATCGACCTGGAGCGCTACAAGGACCTGCTGGCCAAGGACTCGATCGCCAGGCAGCAGGTCGACACGCAGGACGCGCTGGTGCGCCAGCTGCAGGGCACGGTGCAGACCGACCAGGCCGTGGTCGACAACGCGAAGCTGCAGCTCTCCTACACCAAGGTCGTCGCGCCGATCAGCGGGCGCGTCGGCCTGAAGCAGGTCGACCTGGGCAACCTGGTGCGCGCCAGCGACACCGCCGGCATCGTGACCATCACGCAGACGCAGCCGATCAGCGTGGTGTTCGCCGTGCCCGAGGCCAACCTGCCGCAGATCACGCGCAAGCTCAAGGCCAACGCACCGATGACGGTCGAGGCCTGGGACCGCGAGCAGAAGAACAAGCTGGCGCAGGGCCGCGTCAGCACCAGCGACAACGCGATCGACCCCGTCACCGGCACGATCAAGCTGAAGGCCGAGTTCGCCAATGCCGACGGCACGCTGTTCCCCAACCAGTTCGTCAACGTGCGCCTGCAGGTCGACCTGCTGGAAGGCGTGCTGGCCGTGCCGTCGAACGCCGTGCAGCGCGGCGCGCAGGGCACCTTCGTCTATGTGGTGAAGGACGACAGCAGCGTGGCGATGCGGCGCATCCGCCTGGGCGCGACCGAGGGCGAATGGGTCAGCGTGCAGGGCGAGATCGAAGCCGGCGAACGGGTGGTGACCGATGGCGCCGACCGCCTGCGCGAGGGTGCCAAGGTCGAGGTGATCGCGCCGCAGCCGCGCGGCGGTGTCGACGCGGGCGGGCCGCAGGGCCGGCGCCGCGGTGCCGGTGCACCGGGTGCACCGGCCTCGGCGGCCGCACCGGTGGCATCGGCAGCCGCGTCCGCATCGGCCCCTGCGGCCGGCGACGTGCCCCCTTGGCTCGACCGCTTGCCGCCCGACGTGCGCGAGCGGTTCCTGAAGATGAACGCCGAGGAACGCAAGGCCTTCATCGAGCGCATGCGCGAGCGGCGCCGGCAGCAGCAAGGCGACAGCGGCGGCTGACAGGCTCGGCATGAGCACCGACGACGCGATCGCGACCGCCACGGATCCGCAGCGCATGAACCTGTCTCGCCTCTTCATCCTGCGCCCGGTCGCGACCTCGCTGCTGATGGTGGCGATCCTGATCGCCGGGCTGCTGGCCTACCGACTGCTGCCGCTGTCGGCCCTGCCCGAGGTGGATTACCCGACGATCCAGGTCACGACGCTTTACCCCGGCGCCAGCCCCGATGTGATGACCTCGGCGGTCACCGCGCCGCTGGAGCGCCAGTTCGGCCAGATGCCCGGACTGGGCCAGATGTCGTCGACCAGTTCCGGCGGCGCATCGGTGATCACGCTGCGTTTCTCGCTCGACATCACGCTCGACGTGGCCGAGCAGCAGGTGCAGGCCGCCATCAATGCCGGCAGCAACCTGTTGCCCACCGACCTGCCGATGCCACCGACCTACAGCAAGGTGAACCCGGCCGATGCGCCGGTGCTGACGCTGGCGATCACCTCGCCGTCGCTGCCGGTGATCCGCATCCACGACCTGGTGGAGAACCGGCTCGCGCCCAAGCTGTCGCAGGTGCCGGGCGTCGGTCTGGTGGCCATCGCCGGCGGCCGGCGCCCGGCCGTGCGCATCCAGGCCAACCCGGCGGCGCTGACCGGGGCCGGCCTGTCGATGGACGATCTTCGCACCGCCATCGCGGCCGCCAACGTGAACCAGGCCAAGGGCAGCTTCGACGGCCCGCAGCGCGCATCGACCATCGACGCCAACGACCAGCTGCGCTCGACGGCCGACTACGCGAACCTGATCGTCGCCTTCAAGAACGGCAACCCGATGCGCCTGCGCGACGTGGCCAACATCGTCGACGACGCCGAGAACGCGCGCCTGGCCGCGTGGGCAGGCTGGGCGCCGCCGGGCCGCTCCCAAGGCGACCAAGCCCCCTCGGGGGGCAGCGACCCACACGCAGTGGGGGAGCGTGGGGGCAACAGTACGCCGGGGGTGATCCTGAACATCCAGCGCCAACCGGGCGCCAACGTGATCGACACGGTCAACCGCATCAAGGCATTGCTGCCGCAGCTGCAGTCCACGCTGCCCGCATCGCTCGACGTCAAGGTGCTGACCGACCGCACGGTGACCATCCGCGCATCGGTGCACGACGTGCAGATCGAGCTGGTGCTGGCGGTGCTGCTGGTGGTGGCGGTGATCTTCGTCTTCCTGCGCAGCGCATCGGCCACGCTGATCCCGAGTCTTGCGGTGCCGCTGTCGCTGGTCGGCACCTTCGGCGTGATGCAGCTGGCCGGTTTCTCGATCAACAACCTGACGCTGATGGCGCTGACGATCTCGACCGGCTTCGTCGTCGACGATGCGATCGTGATGATCGAGAACATCGCCCGCTACGTCGAGAAAGGCGAGCCCGCGATGCAGGCTGCGCTGAAGGGCGCACAGCAGATCGGCTTCACCATCATCTCGCTCACCATCTCGCTGATCGCGGTGCTGATCCCGCTGCTGTTCATGGGCGACGTGGTGGGCCGGCTGTTCCACGAGTTCGCGATCACGCTGGCGGTGTCCATCCTGATCTCGGCCGTGGTCTCGCTGACCTTCACGCCGATGCTCTGCGCCCGGCTGCTGCACCACACGCCCGAGGAAAGCCATGGCCGGTTGTACCAGGCCACCGGCCGCTTCTTCGATCGGCTGATCCGCGGCTACGGCCACGCGCTCGACTGGGTGCTGGCGCGCCAGCTGGCGACGATGCTGGTGTTCATCGTCACCGTGGCGCTGACGGCATGGCTGTACTTCGTCGTGCCCAAGGGTTTCTTTCCGCTGCAGGACACCGGTGTGCTGCAGGCCATCACCGAAGGCGCGCAATCGGCCTCGTTCTCGGCGATGTCGGAGCGGCAGCAGGCGCTGGCCGAACGCATCCTGCAGGACCCGGCGGTCGAGAGCCTGTCGTCCTTCATCGGCGTCGACGGCACCAACACCACGCTCAACGCGGGCCGCATGCTGATCAACCTGAAGCCCAAGGAGGTGCGCGGCCCGGACTCGAAAGACGTGGCCGCGGTCATCCGCCGCATCACCGAGAACAGCCGCACGGTTGCCGGCATCACACTCTTTTTGCAGCCGGTGCAGGACCTGACGATCGAGGACCGCATCTCGCGCACGCAATACCAGTTCCTGCTGTCGTCGCCGCAGATCGACGAGCTCAACCTGTGGACCGGCCGCCTGCTCGAGCGCCTGCGCGCCCTGCCCCAGCTGGCCGATGTCGCCAGCGACCAGCAGGACCAGGGCCTGCAGGCCTATGTGGAGATCGACCGCGCCGCGGCCGGGCGGCTGGGCGTCAACGTGGCGGCGATCGACAACGCGCTGTACAACGCCTTCGGCCAGCGGCTGATCTCGACCATCTTCACGCAGTCGAACCAGTACCGCGTGGTGCTGGAGATGGCGCCTGCGCTGCGCGTCGGGCCGCAGTCGCTGGCGCAGATGTACGTGCCGTCCAGCGTCAGCACGCAGGTGCCGCTGTCGTCGGTGGCGCGGGTGGTCGAGCGGCCCACCGCGCTGGCCGTCAACCACGTGGGGCAGTTCCCGGCGGCCACCGTGTCGTTCAACACCGCGCCCGGGTATTCGCTGGGCGAGGCGGTCGACGCGATCCGCGCCGAAGAAGCCGCGCTGCAGCTGCCGGCGTCGATCGAGACCAGCTTCCAGGGCGCGGCGCTGGCGTTCCAGGCCTCGCTGTCGAACACGCTGCTGCTGATCCTGGCCGCCATCGTCACGATGTACATCGTGCTCGGCGTGCTGTACGAGAGCACCATCCATCCGCTGACCATCCTGTCCACCCTGCCCTCGGCCGGCCTGGGCGCGTTGCTGGCGCTGCTGGCCGCGCGGCTCGACCTGGGCATCATCGCGATCATCGGCATCGTGCTGTTGATCGGGATCGTGAAGAAGAACGCGATCATGATGATCGACTTCGCGCTCGACGCTGAGCGCGACCAGGGCCTGTCGCCACACGAAGCCATCCGCCAGGCCTGCCTGCTGCGCTTTCGCCCGATCCTGATGACCACGCTGGCCGCACTGCTGGGTGCGCTGCCGCTGATGCTGGGCGGCGGGGTCGGCAGCGAGCTGCGGCACCCGCTGGGTGTGACCATGGTCGGCGGGCTGATCGTGAGCCAGCTGCTGACGCTGTTCACCACACCGGTGATCTACCTGGGTTTTGCCGGCCTTGCGCAGAAGTGGCGCGACCGGCGCGGCCACGCGCACACGGCATGACGCCATGAACATCTCGTCGCCCTTCGTGCACCGGCCGGTGGCCACGACGCTGCTGACGCTGGGGCTGGCGCTGGCCGGCGTGATCGCGTTCTTCCAGCTGCCGATCGCCTCGCTGCCGCAGGTCGACTACCCGACGATCTCGGTGTCGGCCTCGCTGCCCGGCGCCAGCCCCGACACGATGGCGGCCACGGTGGCCACGCCGCTGGAGCGGGCGCTGGGCGCGATCGCCGGCGTCAACGAACTGACCTCGCAGTCGTCGCTGGGCAACACGCGGATCACGCTGCAGTTCGACCTGGACCGCGACATCAACGGCGCCGCGCGCGACGTGCAGGCGGCCATCAACGCGGCGCGCACACTGCTGCCGACGGGCATGCCGAGCAATCCGACCTACCGCAAGGTGAACCCGGCCGACGCACCGATCCTGATCCTGGCGCTGACCTCCGACACGCTGACGCGCGGCCAGATGTACGACGCGGCCTCGACGGTGCTGGCGCAGCGGCTGGCCCAGGTGGAAGGCATCGGCCAGGTCAACATCGGCGGCGGCGCGCTGCCGGCGGTGCGGATCGAGCTCGACCCCGACCGGCTGGCCAGCAACGGTATCGCGCTCGACGACGTGCGGGTGGCGGTGACGGCGGCCAACGCCAATCGGCCCAAGGGCGCGGTGGAGCAGGACGATCGCAGCTGGCAGATCGGCGCCAACGACCAGGCCCGTACCGCGGCCGACTACGCGCCACTGATCGTGCGTTACCGCAACGGCAACGCGGTGCGCCTGCAGGACGTGGGCCAGGTGCTGGACTCGGTGCAGGACGTGCGCAACTACGGCGTGGCCGACGGCAAGCCGTCGATCCTGCTGCTGCTGTTCAAGCAGCCTGGCGCCAACATCATCGATGCCGTCGACAAGGTGCGCGCACTGCTGCCGCGCCTGCGCGCATCGATCCCGCCGACGATCGCATTGGATGTGGTGACCGACCGCACGCCGACCATCCGCGCATCGCTGCGCGAGATGGAACGCGCGCTGGCGATCTCGGTCGGCCTGGTGGTCCTGGTGGTGGTGCTGTTCCTGCGCAGCGGCCGGGTCGCGCTGATTCCCGCGGTCTCGGTGCCGGTGTCTCTGGCCGGCACATTCGCAGTGATGCACCTGTGCGGCTACAGCCTGGACAACCTGTCGCTGATGGCGCTGACGGTTGCGACGGGCTTCGTGGTCGACGATGCGATCGTGGTGCTGGAGAACGTCACCCGCCACATCGAGCGCGGCAAGACGGTGCTGCAGGCCACGCTCGACGGCGCGCGCGAGATCGGCTTCACCGTGGTGTCGATCAGCCTGTCGCTGATCGCGGTGTTCATCCCGATCCTGCTGATGGGCGGCATCGTGGGCCGGTTGTTCCGCGAGTTCGCGGTCGTGCTGTCGGCGGCGATCCTGGTGTCGATGGTGGTGTCGCTGACCACCACGCCGATGATGTGCGCGCGCCTGCTGAAGCCCGCGGTGCGCAAGGACAAGACCTCGCGGCTGGCCCGCCTGGGCGAACGCATGCAGCGGGCGGTGCTGCGCGGCTACCGGCGTTCGCTGGCCTGGGCGCTGCGCCACCAGCCGATCACCTTGCTGGTGTTCCTGTCGGTGGTCGGCCTCAACGTCTACCTGTACGGCGTGATCCCGAAGGGCTTCTTTCCGCAGCAGGACACCGGCCGCATCGCCGGCTTCATCCAGGCCGACCAGGCGACCTCGTTCCAGGCCATGCAGCAGCGGCTCGACCGCTTCCTGGCGATCGTGCGCAGCGACCCCGCGGTGCAGAACGTGACCGGCTTCACCGGTGGCTCGCAGCGCAACACGGCGCAGATGTTCCTGGCCTTGAAGCCGCTGGCCGAGCGCGATGCCACGGCCGACCAGATCGTGGCCCGGCTGCGCATCAAGCTCGCACGCGAGCCTGGCGCCAACCTGTTCCTGGTGCCGGTGCAGGACATCCGCATCGGCGGGCGGCAGTCGAACGCCGCCTACCAGTTCGCGCTGCAAGCCGACGACCTGGAAGACCTGCGCACCTGGGAGCCGCGCATCCGCCGCGCGCTGATGGGTGTGCCCGAGCTGGCCGACGTCAACTCCGACCAGCAGGACCGCGGCCTACAGACCTCGCTGGTGATCGACCGCGACGCCGTGGCCCGGCTGGGCCTGTCGATGCGCACGATCGACACCACGCTGAACAACGCCTTCGGCCAGCGCCAGGTGGGCGTGATCTACAACCCGCTGAACCAGTACCGCGTGGTGATGGAACTGGCGCCCGAGCATCTGCAGAACCCGGAGTCGCTGAAGAAACTCTACTTCACGTCGACGAGCGGCGGCCAGGTGCCGCTGTCGGCCTTTGCGCGGTTGGAGCTGACCAACACGCCGTTGTCGGTCAACCACCAGGGCGGCACGCCGGCCTCGACCATCAGCTTCAACCTGCCGCTCGATGTGTCGCTGTCGGACGCGACCGCCGCGGTGCAGAGTGCGATGGGCGAGCTGGGCGTTCCAGTGTCCGTGCGCGGCACCTTTCAGGGCACGGCACAGGCCTTCAAACAGTCACTGGACAGCCAGCCGTTGCTGATCCTGGCGGCGCTGGTCACGATCTACCTCGTGCTCGGCATCCTGTACGAGAGCCTGATCCACCCGATCACGATCCTGTCGACGCTGCCGTCGGCCGGGGTCGGCGCGTTGCTGGCGCTGATGTTGTTCAAGACCGAGTTCTCGATCATTGCGCTGATCGGCGTGATCCTGCTGATCGGCATCGTGAAGAAGAACGCGATCATGATGATCGACTTCGCCATCACGCGGCAGCGCGCATCCGGGCACACCAGCGCCGCGCAGGCGATCTACCGTGCCGGCCTGCTGCGCGTGCGGCCGATCCTGATGACCTCGGCCGCGGCCATCTTCGGCGCCGTGCCGCTGGCGATCGGCTCGGGCGATGGTGCCGAGCTGCGCCGCCCGCTGGGCATTGCCGTGGTCGGCGGGCTGATCCTGAGCCAGCTGCTGACGCTCTACACCACACCGGTCGTCTATGTGCTGATGGACCGGCTGCGGGGGCGCCGTGCTGCGCGCCGCGCCCCTGACGCCGGCGACCACGCCCCCTTGCCTCCAGGAGTTGCCGATGCCCGATGAACGATTGCACCGACCGTTGCGCCCCGCGGTGCGGCCGATCGCCTGCGCGCTCGCCGTGCTGCTGATGACGGCCTGCGCGCAGGCGCCGCGCTACGAAGCCCCGGCAGTGAGCGTACCCGCCGCGTTCAAGGAGGGCGGCCCCTGGAAGCCGGCCGATCCGAATGCCGCGCAGGTGCCCGACGCCTGGTGGACGCTGTTCGCCGATCCGGTACTGACGCGCATGCAGGAGCAGCTCGTGGTCGGCAACGAGAACCTGAAAGCCAGTGTGGCCCAGGTCCGCATCGCACAGGCGGCGCTGGCCACCAGCCGCGCAGGCCTGCTGCCGACACTGGGCGTCGGTGCCGGGGCGAGCCGTGCCGACAACGCCAGCGCCAGCCTGTCGTCCGGTCCGTCGAACACCTTTACGCTGTCGGGCAGCGCCAGCTGGGAGGTCGACCTGTGGGGGCGCCTGGCCGGCACGGTCGATGCGTCCGACGCGCGTGTACAGGCCAGCCGCGACGATCTGGCAGCGGCCACGCTGTCGGCACGCGCGACGCTGGCGCAGACCTACTTCACGCTGCGCGCCACCGAGGCACAGGCGGCGCTGCTGGAGCGCACGCTCGCCGCCTACCAGCGCTCGCTCGACCTGACCCAGAACCGCTACCGCGCGGGCGTGGCCTCGGCCGCCGATGTGGCCCAGGCCCAGACCCAGCTGAAATCGACGCAGGCCCAACTGATCGAGGCCAACAGCAGCCGTGCCCAGCTGGAGCACGCCATCGCGGTGCTGCTGGGAAGCGCGCCCGCCGACTTCGGGCTCGACCGCACGGCCGGGTTGCCGGCCGCGCCCGACGTGCCGTTGCAACTGCCGTCCGAACTGCTGCAGCGCCGCCCCGACATCGCGGCCGCCGAACGCCGGGTGGCGGCGGCGTACGCGCAGATCGGCGTGGCCAAGGCGGCGTTCTTCCCGGCGCTGACGCTGTCGGCCAGCGCGGGCTTCCGGTCCGGCAGCCTGTCGAACCTGGTCAGCGCACCCAACCTGTTCTGGTCGCTCGGGCCGGCACTGGCGCTGTCGGCGTTCGACGGCGGCCTGCGCCAGGCGAGCGTGGACTCGGCCCGCGCCACCGCCGACCAAGCCGCCGCCACGTACCGGCAAACGGTGCTCACGGCCTTCCAGGAGGTCGAGGACAACCTGGTGCTGGCAGCGAACCTGGCGCGCGAGGCCGAGGTGCAGGCCGAAGCGCTGGAGGCGGCGCGCCGGGCCCTGGAGATCGTCAACAACCAGTACCAGGCCGGTACGGTGAGTTACCTCAACGTGGTGACGGCGCAGGCCACGGCGCTGTCGGCCGAACGTTCGCTGCTCGACGTGCGCAACCGCCGCCTGGCAGCGCTGTCGCAACTCTTGAAGAATATCGCCGGCCGCTGGAATGCCGCGGCGCTGGGGACGACCGAGAGGTAGGAAGATTTCGTCGCGAGCGCACCGAGGTCGGGTCGAGGAGCGGAACCGTACTGTCGTACGGTGAGCACCGCAGGCCCGAGATCGGTGGGCGCAGTAGAAAGATTTCTGCCTCTCAGTGCAGGTGGCGGGGGCGGCGGCCTCCACCGTGGCCGCTGTTGCCCCCGGAGCCGCGCGAGGGCTTGCCCAGGTCGAGCGAGTTGGTCAACGCGTCGAAGCGCTGGCTGAACAGCTTGTCGATCTCGGCGACCACGCCGCCGAGTTCGCTGGCGTCGAAGTGGCGCTCCATCGTGTGGATCACGTCCTGCACCAGCAGATCGCGCTGCACCTGCATGATCGCGGCCGGATTGGGGCCGACGAAGAGCATGAGGAAATCGTCGCGCGACTCTTCCTCGTCGGCTTCTTCGTCGTCCTCGTCGAAGTCGGCATCGTAGAACGTGACCTCGATCGCCGCGCCCTGCTCGGACAGCTCGTTCAGGCTCATGCACATCTCGTCGAGCGCCTGCTTGAAATCTTCATCGCCCGGCACCGTCCAGCACATGTCGAGCAGATGCTCGGCGGGCTCGAACTGGATGCCGGGCTCTTCTTCGTACGAGCTGCCGGCACCATCGGCCAGCGAACGCGCGCCGGCGTACTTCCACAGCGGCTTCAGCGCTTCCTGGATCTGCTCATAGGCCACGTCGGCACGCAGCTTGACCTGGCCGTGCACGTGGATCTCGAAGGGGGCGTTGTAGCGTGACATGGTGCGATGGTAATCGTGTGGGGCCCTTGTGCCAATGCGAGGGAGCCCGCCGGCATCGCCGCCTTGGGGAGGCTGTGGGCCGGTTGTAAACCCGGCCTGCATCCGTTTGCGAAGGATGCCTGATTTTAGTTCACTGACCTGCCCCGCGAGCGCCCGCCCCCGCCCCGCGCACCGACTATCATCGGCCCCGTGCGCGGGTGGCGGAACTGGTAGACGCATCGGGCTTAAAACCCGCCGCTTCCTGAGAAGGGGCGTACGGGTTCGATTCCCGTCCCGCGCACCACGCCCTGGGGCACACCAGCCCACCGGCGCCGCGAACTCAGGCCCGCTGCGCTGCGCCGTTCACCAGCAGCACTGGCACCGGGCTTTGCCGCACCACCAGATCGGCATCGCTGCCCAGCGCCAGGCGGCTGAAGCCGCGGCGCCCGTGCGTGCCCATCACGATCAGATCGCAAGCCCTGTGCTTCGCCTCGTCGACGACCACGTCGGCCACACGCTGGCTGGTGATCTCGCGCATGCAGACCTCGGCGTCGACGCCGGCGTCCAGCGCCAGGTCGCGGGCGCGCTCCAGCAGGCTGTTCCCGGAGGCCCGCAGGAAATCCAGCGTCTCCGCGAAAGCGACCGCCGTCGCCCTGTCGGCCACCCGGGGATAGTTGTCGACGACGTGCAGCAACACCAGCCGGGCGTTCTGCTCGGCGGCCAGTGCGATCGCCTCGCGCAGGCCGCGCTCGGAGGTGTCGCTCCCGTCCACGGGAGCCAGGATGTGCTTGTACATGGCGTGTTCCTTCGTCGTTGTTCAGTGCGCCGGTGCCGTAGGGCGGCCAGCAAAGTCGAGCCAGCGTTGCGCGTCGAAGTCGTAGAGCTTGCAGCACCGGGCGGTCTCGGCATACCAGCACCACGAGAACGGCTGGACCACGATGGCACCGGGCAGCTTGCGCTCGAGCAACGCCTGTGCCGCCTTCAGCCGGTAGAGCGGCACGCTCATGTCGACGTGGTGCGCAGTGTGCTCCATGATGTGGTGCAGAAAACTCCCCATCGCCGAGACAAAGGTCAGATGGACCGTCGTCGACACGAAAGCCTGCGACGCGGACCAGCCGACCTTGTCCTGGTACCAGGCGACCTCGGGGTGCGTATGGTGCACGTAGACGACGAAGCCGATCATCGCGTTCCAGACCAGGAACGGCACGCCGAAACCCACGCCCACCAGCCACGGTGCCGAGACCTGCAACACGTCGGCAGCGACGACGAGGCCGCCGATCCACACGACCGCATAGGCCGTCACGAGCAGGCAGTCCCATGTGAAGACGGCGCGCCGTGTCGGCATCGCCTTGCGGCGCGGAAAGAACATGCGCCCCCACCAGATCTCGACCAGGTAGTAGAGCCAGGGCGCCCAGCCGCTGCGGTAGACGCGTTCGAGCCAGCGGCGCACGGGCGACAGCGCGCGGTACTCGGCCAGCGACAGGGGCTGCCAGACGAAGTCGAACTCCTTCAGGTTGGTGTAGCCGTGGTGCACCACGTTGTGCCCCACCTCCCACAGGCTGTAGGGCGTGAGCGAAGGCAGGAACACCAGGCGGCCGACCCAGCGGTTGAGCCGCCGGTGCGGCGTCAGGCTCTGGTGGCAGGCATCGTGGCCCAGGATGAAGAGCCTGCTGATCAGCAGGCCGGTCGCCACACCCGCCAGCAGTTGCAGGGCCGGGTGGCGCAGCAGCACCGTCGCGGCCATGCAGCCGGCGAACAGCACGAGGTCGAGCGCCACCAGCGCCAGGCCGCGCCAGGTGCTGCGCGAGGCGATCGGCGCCAGCCAGGTGCGGATGATCCGGCGATGGGGAATGGCGGGCATGACCCGCAAGTCTTCGGACATCCGTGTCAGAAGCGCCGGCCGATGCCGACACCGATCAGCCACGGATCGATCTTGAAAGTCCCGACACCGGTGCCCGCAGAAGCCACATCGGTGCGTATACGCACCTTCTTGACGTCGAAGTTGAAGTAGGTGTTCTTCATGAATTCGTAGTCGAAGCCGGCCTGCAGCGCGGGCCCGAAGCTGCTCTTGTCGATGGACGGCTTCAACGCGGCCTGCACCGCCGGGTTGAACTGCACGCTCGAGAACCGCGTGTAGTTGAGCCCGGCACCCACATATGGCTTGAACGCGCCCAGGCCGGTGAAGTGGTATTGCAGGGTCAGTGTGGGAGGCAGATGCTTCAGCGATCCGATGTCGGTGCCTGCGGAACGCAGCGTCTGCTTCTGCGGATACGTGAGCACCAGTTCGGCGGCCAGCTGCGGCGTGAAGAAGTAGCTGAAATCGACCTCGGGAATGACCTTGCTGTTGATCGACAGATCGAGGCCGGTCGAGTCCTTGTTGGCACTGTCGAGGTTGACGGCCCGCAGACGCACCAGCCATGGTGCGTCCTGCGCCTGTGCCGGCAGCGCGAATGCGCAGCACGCCAGCAAGGCTGCCCCGGCACTGCGCTGCAAGAGAATGTGGTTCATGTCGTGTCCTTCCTTCGGTAATGGTTGACGGAAACCATTGGACCGTCGATCGCGACAGTGCATCTTGCGGTGCATCAAGCAAGGCCGAAATGCGCAGCATGCGCCGGCACACCGGCGCGTCGGCCATCGACACAGCGCCAGCTTCGGAGCTGGTCCAATCCATGCTTGCCCCCACCGGTACGCAACCCCACGCCCACCATGACCAAGAAGATCTCCTCCACCACCCCGGGCATCCGTGTCGCACAGAGCGGCGTGCACGGCCTCGGTGTCTTTGCCGTCAAGTCGATGCGGGCCGGCACCTTCCTCGGCGTGTACGAAGGCCGCCGCTACACCGCGGAGCAGATGGCCGCGCGCACGTGGGACGACCAGCTGACCTATCTGTTCATGCTGTCCAACGACGAGACCATCGATGGCGCCGAAGGGGGCAACGCAACGCGGCACCTGAACCATTCGTGCACGCCGAACTGCGAAGCGGTGGAGGAGTACGACGACCAGGGCCGCCTGCACCTCAAGCTGCAGACGATCGTGCCGGTGGCCGTGGGGGACGAACTGTTCATCGACTACGGCCTGGTGGCGGACGAGAGCGCGGTCCCGTCGGACTACCCTTGCCTGTGCGGCGTGGATGCATGCCGGGGCACGATGCTGGCCGCACCCGATGGGCAGAGCGACGCCGTGCTGCAAGGCACGCCCGCCGCCTGATCACAAAAAAGCCCCGACAACACGAGGCTGCAGGGGCTGGGAGTCTGGAGGCGCGACCCAGAGTCGAACTGGGCTGATCGGATTTGCAATCCGGTGCATAACCGCTTTGCTATCGCGCCAGAAGCAATCTGCTCCTTCGACAAAAAAGGGAAGCTTTTGGCTTCCCTTTTTGCTGAATTTGGAGCGGGAGAAGAGTCTCGAACTCTCGACCTCAACCTTGGCAAGGTTGCGCTCTACCAACTGAGCTACTCCCGCGTTTCAAGCCTCGAAGTATAGCGTACTTTTTGGGTCTTTCGCAAGTCGCTGTTCTTTTTTGAAGATCGACGCGTGGATCAATGCTTGGTCGAAGTCACGGCCGGCCCCACCGGCGCAACCGCTTCGACGGTCACGTCCAACGCTCCGGCGGCTGCCACCACTTCCTCTTCGGGCAAGGGCGTGGGCATGCGCTCCAGCGCGATCTCGAGCACCTGGTCGATCCACTTGACCGGCACGATCTCGAGCCCGTTCTTCACGTTCTCGGGAATGTCCTGCAGGTCCTTGGCGTTCTCCTCGGGGATCATCACGGTCTTGATGCCGCCGCGCAGTGCCGCCAGCAGTTTTTCCTTCAGCCCGCCGATCGCCGTGACTTCGCCGCGCAAGGTGATCTCGCCCGTCATCGCCACGTCGCTGCGCACCGGAATGCCGGTCATCGCCGAGACGAAGGCCGTCGTCATGGCCGCGCCCGCACTCGGGCCGTCCTTGGGCGTCGCGCCATCCGGCACGTGCACGTGGATGTCGCGCTTCTCGAAGAACTCGTCCTTGATGCCCAGGCGGCGCGAGCGGCTGCGCACCACCGTGCGTGCGGCCTCCACCGATTCCTTCATCACGTCGCCCAGCGAACCGGTACGCGTGATCACGCCCTTGCCCGACATCATCACGGCTTCGATCGTCAGCAGATCGCCGCCGACCTCGGTCCATGCCAGCCCGACCACCTGGCCGACCTGGTTCTTCTGCTCGGCGCGGCCGTAGTTGAACTTGCGCACACCCAGGAACTCGTTCAGGTTGTCGGCGTTCACCGTCACCTGCGGCGTCATGCGCTTCAGCTGCAGGGCCTTGACGACCTTGCGGCAGATCTTGGACAACTCGCGTTCCAGCGAACGCACGCCGGCCTCGCGGGTGTAGTAGCGCACCACGTCGCGCACCGCGTCTTCGGTGACTAGCAGTTCTTCTTCCTTCACGCCGTTGTTCTTCAGCTGCTTGGGCAGCAGGTACTTCAACGCGATGTTGACCTTCTCGTCCTCGGTGTAACCCGACAGGCGGATCACTTCCATCCGGTCCAGCAGCGCCGGAGGGATGTTCATCGAGTTCGACGTCGCGATGAACATCACGTCGCTCAGGTCGAAATCGACCTCGACGTAGTGGTCGCCGAAGGTGTGGTTCTGCTCCGGGTCCAGCACCTCGAGCAGGGCACTCGAAGGATCACCGCGGAAGTCCGTGCCCAGCTTGTCGATCTCGTCGAGCAGGAACAACGGGTTGCGCGTGCCGACCTTCGACAGGCTCTGCAGCACCTTGCCCGGGAGCGCGCCGATGTAGGTACGGCGATGGCCGCGGATCTCGGCTTCGTCGCGCATGCCCCCCAGCGCCATGCGCACGTACTTGCGCCCGGTGGCCTTGGCCACCGACTGCCCGAGCGAGGTCTTGCCGACGCCCGGAGGGCCGACCAGGCACAGGATCGGCGCCTTCACCTTGTCCACGCGCTGCTGCACCGCGAGATATTCCAGGATGCGGTCCTTGACTTTCTCGAGGCCGAAATGGTCTTCGTTCAGCACGGCTTCGGCATTGGCCAGGTCGTGCTTGATCTTCGTGCGCTTGCTCCACGGCAGGTTGGTCAGCACGTCGATGTAGTTGCGCACCACCGTGGCCTCGGCCGACATCGGCGACATCAGCTTCAACTTCTTCAGCTCGGCCTCGGCCTTCTTCAACGCTTCCTTCGGCATCTTGGCGAGCTTGATCTTCTTCTCGATCTCTTCGATGTCGGCGCCTTCTTCGCCCTCGCCCAGCTCTTTCTGGATCGCCTTGACCTGCTCGTTCAGGTAGAAGTCGCGCTGGTTCTTCTCCATCTGCCGCTTCACGCGGCCACGGATCTTCTTGTCGACATTGAGGATGTCGACCTCGCGTTCGAGCTGGCCGAACAGGTTCTCCAGGCGCTCGCGTACATCGGCCAGGTCGAGCACGACCTGCTTGCTGTCGAGCTTGAGCGGCAGGTGCGCGGCGATCGTGTCGGCCAGCCGGCCAGCATCGTCGATGCTCGAGATCGAGGTCAGGATCTCGGGCGGGATCTTCTTGTTGAGCTTGACGTACTGGTCGAACTGCTGCATCACCGCGCGGCGCAGCGCCTCGATCTCGGTGTTCTTCTGTGCCGACTCAGCCACCTCGATCGGCGTGACGTTGGCGACGAAATGCGATTCGCCGTCTTCGATGCGGTGGACGCGGGCACGTTGTTGGCCTTCGACCAGCACTTTGACCGTGCCATCGGGCAGCTTCAACATCTGCAGGATGGTCGACACGCAACCGACGTCGAACATGTCGGACACGAGCGGCTCGTCTTTCGCGGCGGCCTTCTGTGCGACGAGCATGATGCGGCGCTCGGCCTCCATCGCGGCTTCGAGCGCCTTGATGCTTTTGGGCCGCCCGACGAACAGCGGGATGACCATATGCGGAAACACCACCACGTCGCGCAGTGGCAGCAGTGGCAGGTCAAGAGGAGTGGCAGGGAGCGCGGGTTGACCGGACATGGGAATCCTTTGAGTGACCTGTGGAAGATGGTCGCATGAGGTGCATTTTCAACCTCGTGGACACTGCCATCTTGCGGCAGGGTTAAAAATACCGGGCCATGCTGGCCCGAGCCGGGTCTTGCAGATCATCGAGCCCATGGGCCGCGGGCTGCCCGCCTGGCCGGAGTCAGGCAGCGGGCGGCGGGACCGTAGGCTGCCACTTCAGGCTTTCTTGGCGGCTTCGCGGTAGACGAGCAGCGGCGGCTTGCTCTCCTCGATCGTCGACTCGTCGACCACCACCTTGTCGACGTTGGCCGTGGTCGGCAGCTCGAACATCGTGTCGATCAGCGACTGCTCGAGGATCGACCGCAGCCCGCGTGCGCCGGTCTTGCGCAGCAAGGCCTTGCGGGCGATCGCCTTCAGTGCGGACGGCCGGACTTCAAGATCGACGCCCTCCATCGCGAGCAGCTTCGCATACTGCTTGATCAGCGCGTTCTTGGGCTCGGTCAGGATCTGCACCAGCGCGTCTTCCGACAGCTCGGCCAGCGTCGCCACCACCGGCATGCGGCCCACCAGTTCGGGAATCAGGCCGAACTTGATCAGGTCTTCCGGCTCCACATCGCGGAACACCTCGGTCAATGCACGTTCCTTCTTGCTCATCACCGCGGCGCCGAAGCCGATGCCAGACGATTCCGTCCGGCTGCCGATGACCTTCTCGAGGCCGGCGAATGCGCCCCCGCAGATGAACAGGATGTTGGTCGTATCGATCTGCAGGAAGTCCTGGTTCGGGTGCTTGCGGCCGCCTTGCGGCGGCACGCTGGCCATCGTGCCTTCGATCAGCTTGAGCAGCGCCTGCTGCACACCCTCGCCCGACACGTCGCGGGTGATCGACGGGTTGTCGGACTTGCGCGAGATCTTGTCGATCTCGTCGATGTAGACGATGCCGCGCTGGGCGCGCTCGACTTCATAGTTGCAGCTCTGCAGCAGCTTGGCAACGATGTTCTCGACGTCTTCGCCGACATAACCGGCCTCGGTCAGCGTGGTGGCATCGGCCATCACGAAGGGCACGTCCAGCATGCGGGCCAGCGTCTGCGCCAGCAGCGTCTTGCCCGAGCCCGTGGGCCCGATCAGCAGGATGTTGCTCTTGGCCAGCTCCACTTCGTCCTTCTTCGCCTTTTCCTTGTAGCGCAGCCGCTTGTAGTGGTTGTAGACCGCCACGGCCAGCGTGCGCTTGGCGAACTCCTGCCCGACCACGTAGTTGTCAAGGTTGTTCTTGATCTCCATCGGCGTGGGCAACTCGCTCTTGGCGTCGCGCGGCTCGCCGCCGGCCGGCACTTCATCGCGGATGATCTCGTTGCACAGGTCGATGCACTCGTCGCAGATGAACACGGATGGTCCGGCGATGAGTTTTTTCACTTCATGCTGGCTCTTGCCGCAGAAGGAGCAATACAGGGTCTTCTCGGTGGAGGAGGAGCCTTTTTTCTCGGCCATGGAAACACTGCCTTTTCGGGTCGTTGCTCAATGATAACCAAATGGAAAACGGCGCCTTCCGCAACGGGAAGGCGCCGTTCGCTCGACGGACGGAACCGATCCGGCTCTCAGGGGCGCTTGGAGATCACCTGGTCGATCAGGCCGTAGTCCTTGGCTTCGTCGGCGGACATGAAATAGTCGCGCTCGGTGTCGCGCGCGATCTTTTCCAGCGGCTGCCCGGTACGCTCGGCCATGATGCGGTTCATCTGGTCCTTGGTCTTCAGGATGTCGCGGGCGTGGATCTCGATGTCGGTCGCCTGGCCGCGGGCACCGCCCAGCACCTGGTGGATCATGATCTTCGAGTTCGGCAGTGAAAAACGCTTGCCCTTGGCGCCCGCCGCCATCAGGAACGCGCCCATGCTGGCCGCGAAACCGACGCACAGCGTGGACACGTCGGGCTTGATGAACTGCATCGTGTCGTAGATCGCCATGCCGGCCGTGACGCTGCCGCCCGGCGAGTTGATGTAGAACGAGATGTCCTTGTCGGGATTCTCGCTCTCGAGAAACAGCAACTGCGCGACCACCAGGTTCGCGGTCTGGTCATTGACTTCGCCGACCAGGAAGATCACGCGTTCCTTGAGCAGGCGCGAGTAGATGTCGTACGAGCGCTCGCCGCGACCGGACTGCTCGATCACCATCGGGACCATGCCCAGGCCTTGGGTTTCGTGCGAGCTGTTGTGGATGAACATGTTTTCTCCAGAGAAATTGAGCGGGGTGGACCCTTCCGCACATGGGGATCGTGCCCAAAAGCACAAGCCC
The DNA here is from genome assembly GCA_965279475.1 of Pseudorhodoferax sp. Classification (GTDB taxonomy): domain Bacteria; phylum Pseudomonadota; class Gammaproteobacteria; order Burkholderiales; family Burkholderiaceae_C; genus Pseudorhodoferax. The sequence goes on along the minus strand of CBDIIA010000003.1, from coordinate 1,306,440 downwards.
CTTCCGCGGTGTGGACTCAGCCCTGCTGCGCCATCAACTCGTCGAAACCGATCGCCTTGTCGCTGACCTTGGCCTTCGACAGCACGAACTCGGTCACGTTGTTCTCGACCACGGCGGCCTCGACTTCGGCCAGGCGTTGCCGGTCGCTGTAGTACCAGCGCACCACGTCGGCCGGCTTCTCGTAGCTGGCGGCCAGGTCGTCGATGTGGGCTTTGATCTGCTCGGGCTTGGCCTGCAGGTCATTGCCGCGCACCAGTTCGGCCACCACCAGCCCCAGGCGCACGCGGCGCTCGGCTTGCGGGCGGAACAATTCTTCGGGGATCGGCGCCTTGTCGGCATCCTTCACGCCGCGCTGCTTCAAGTCGGCACGGGCGCTCTCGATCATGCGGTCGAGTTCGGACTGCACGATCGAGTTGGGCAGATCGAGTTCGGCCTTGGCCACCAGCGCGTCCATCACGGCCTGCTTGTTCCGCGACAGCAGACGGAACTTGACTTCGCGCTCCAGGTTCTTGCGCACGTCGTTGCGCAGGCCCTCGACCGTTCCCTCACCGATACCGAGCGACTTGGCCAGCGCATCGTTCAGTTCCGGCAAGTGGCTGGCTTCGATCTTCTTGACCGTGACCATGAAGTCGGCCTGCTTGCCGGCCACGTCCTTGCCATGGTAGTCGGCGGGGAACGCCAGCGGGAAGGTGCGGCTCTCGCCGATCTTCATGCCGCGCACCGCGTCCTCGAACTCCTTCAGCATCTGGCCTTCGCCGATGACGAACTGGAAGTCTTCGGCCTTGCCGCCCTGGAAGGGTTCGCCGTCGATCTTGCCTTCGAAGTCGACCGTCACGCGGTCGTCGTTCTGTGCGGCGGCGTCATGTGCGCGCTGAGCGAAGGTACGGCGCTGCTTGCGCAGGATCTCGAGCGTCTTGTCGATCGCGCTGTCGGTCACTTCGGCGCTCAGGCGGTCGATTTCCGAGGCGGCCAGATCACCGATCTTCACGTCGGGGAACACTTCGAACACCGCGTCGAACGCCATCTGGCCTTCGGGCGAGGTTTCCTTCTCGCTGATGCGGGGCTGGCCGGCCACCCGCAGGTTGGCCTCGTTGGCCGCGGTGGCGAACGCCTCGCCGACCTTGTCGTTCATCACCTCGTAGTGCACCGAATAGCCGTAGCGCTGCGCGACGACGTTCATCGGCACCTTGCCGGGACGAAAACCGTCCATCTTCACGGTGCGCGCCATCTTCCGCAGGCGCGTATTGACTTCGTTCTGAATCACATCGACCGGCAGCGACAAGGTGATCTTGCGTTCCAGTTTTTCCAGGGTTTCAACGGTAACTGCCATGATGGTCTCTAGTAAAAAAGGGGTGGTGCGCGGGGGGGGACTCGAACCCCCACACCATTGCTGGCGTCAGGACCTAAACCTGGTGCGTCTACCAATTTCGCCACCCGCGCGTGTCGGTCAACCCTCTATTTTAGCCTGCCGCAAAGCCACTTTCGGGCGGATCTGCGGCCGGGCCGGCTCAGACCGCCGTGGCGGGCGTGCCCGGGGTCGGAGAAGTCGCGGGTGCCGGGGCCTGGCCCTTGGCGGGCGGGCGCTTGACGCGGAACCAGGCCGCGTACATCGCCGGCAGCGCGAGCAGGGTCAGGGCCGTGGCCACGACCAGGCCGCCCATGATGGCGACCGCCATCGGCCCCCAGAACACCGAGCGCGACAACGGAATCATCGCCAGCACCGCCGCCGCCGCCGTCAGCACGATCGGCCGCAGCCTGCGCACCGCCGACTCGACGATCGCGTCCCAGGTCGGCACGCCGCGGGCACGGTCCTGCTCGATCTGGTCGATCAGGATCACCGAGTTGCGCTGGATCATGCCCATCAACGCGATCACGCCGAGCAGCGCGACAAAGCCGAACGGTCGCCCGAGCAGCAGCAAGGCGCCGGCCACACCGGCGATGCCCAGCGGCCCGGTCAGGAAGACCAGCATCGCCCGACTGAAGCTCTGCAGTTGCAGCATCAGCAGCGTGAAGGTCAGGAACAGCATGATTGGCAGGCCGGCGGCAATCGACGCCGACCCCTTGCTGCTCTCCTCCACCGCACCTGCGACCTGGATCGCGTAGCCGGCGTAACCCTTGTCGGCCCATTGCGCCTCCAGCACCTTCAGCTTGGGCAGCAATTCATTGGTGACGGTCGCGCCTTGCAGGCCTTCGGTGATATCGCTCTGCACGGTGATCGCGTAATCGCGGTTCTCGCGCCACATCACGCCCGGCTCCCAAGCGAACGTCGGCTTGGCAATCTGCGTCACGGGGATCGAGCGACCAGAGGCAGTCGGCAGATAGCCGTTGGCCATGTCGGTCAACTCACTCCTTTCCTCGAGCGGTTGCCGCAGCACGATGTCGATCAGCTTGTCGTTTTCTCGAAACTGTCCGATCGGCGTACCTGACAGATTGGTCCTGGACGACTGCGCCACCGACTGGCTGGTGACGCCCAGTGCCCGCGCTTTGGTCTGATCGATCTCAAGTCGGATGATCTTCACCGACTCGTTCCAGTTGTCGTTCACGCCGCGGGTGTTCGGGCTTTCGCGCATCGCGGCCTTCACCTCGTCGGCGCGCTGGCGCAGACTGGCCGGGTCGGGCCCGACCACGCGGAACTGCACCGGGTACGGCACGGGAGGCCCGTTCGGCAGCAGCTTGACGCGGCCGCGGATCTCGGGGAACTCGGTTGCCAGGATGGCGGGCAGGCGCACCCGCAGCGATTCGCGCACCTTCAGGTCCTTGGGCAGGATGATCAACTGCGACACATTGGTCTGCGGGAACACCTGGTCCAGCGGCAGGTAGAAGCGCGGCACGCCCGAGCCGACCCAGGTGCTGACGGCGGTGACCCCGGTCTCCTGGATGAAGCGTTGCTCCACGCGCTTGGCCGTGACCTCATTGGCCTCGAACGAGGTGCCTTCAGGGAACCAGATGTCCACGATGATCTCTGGGCGGCTCGAATCCGGGAAGAACTGCTGCTGCACCCGGCCCATGCCCACCAGGCCCAGCGCGAAGATCAGCACCGTGACGGCAATCGTGATCCAGCGGTGCAGCACGCACCAGTGCACCATCCTGCGAAAGACGTTGTAGAAGCCCGAGTCGAACATCTCGTGCGGCTGCGCGGCTCCATCGGCGCTGGCAGGCTGGTGGTGGGTGTGCGGCTTCAGCAGCAGCGTGCCGAGGTAGGGCACGAAGTACACCGAGACGATCCAGCTCAGCACCAGCGCGATCACGGTCACCGCGAAGATCGCGAACGTGTACTCGCCGGTCACCGACTTCGCAATGCCGATCGGCAGGAAACCCGCGGCCGTGATCAGCGTGCCGGTCAGCATCGGCATCGCGGTGATCTCGTAGGCGAAGGTCGCGGCCCGCACCTTGTCGTAGCCCTCCTCCATCTTGCGCACCATCATCTCGACCGCGATGATCGCGTCGTCGACCAGCAGGCCGAGCGCGATGATCAGCGAGCCCAGCGAGATCTTGTGCAGGCCGATGCCCCAGTACCACATGGCCAGGAACGTGACCGCCAGCACCAGCGGAATCGTGATGCCCACCACCAGGCCGGGACGCACGTCGATGTAATAACGCTTGAAGATGTTGCGCTCGCCGGGCCGCGCATGAAAACCCAGCGCGATGAAACTCACCGCCAGCACGATCACGACGGCCTCGATCAGCACGTCGACGAATTCACCCACCGAGGTCGCCACCGCCTTGGGCTGGTCCTGCACCTGGCTCAGCGTGATGCCCGCCGGCAGCCCGCGCTCGATCTTTGCGACGGCCACCTTCAGCGACTTGCCGAGCGCGATGATGTCGCCGCCCTTGGTCATCGACACGCCCAGCGCAATCACCTCGCGGCCCTGGTGCCGTACCTTGACGGTCGGCGGATCGATGTAGCCGCGCTTGATGTCGGCGATGTCATCCAGCCGGAACTGCGCGCCCGAAGGCCCGCGGATCGGCATCGCGCCGAGCTGTTCCACGGCGAGGAACTGCCCACTCACGCGCACCTGCACCACGTCCAGCGGCGTCTGGAAGGCGCCCGCGCTCTCGACCGCGTTCTGCTGGCCCAGCTGCGTCAGCACCTGGTTGAAGTCCAGGCCCAGCTGCGCCAGCCGCTTCTGCGACACCTCGACGTAGACCTTCTCGTCCTGCACGCCGAACAGGTCGACCTTGGCGACATCGGGCACGCGCAACAGGTTCTGGCGCGCGTCGTCGGCGAAGGTCTTCAGCTCGGCATAGCTGAACCCGTCGGCCGCCAGTGCGTAGATCACGCCGTACACATCGCCGAAGTCGTCGTTGAAGAACGGCCCCTGTACGTTCGGCGGCAGCGTGGCGCGCATGTCGCCGATCTTCTTGCGCACCACGTACCAGACGTTGGCAACGTCGCTGGCCTTCGACGAATCCTTGATCTGGAAGATGATCTGCGACTCGCCCGGCTTCGAGTAGCTGCGGATCTTGTCGGCGAACGGCACTTCCTGCAGCGTGCGTTCGAGCTTGTCGGTCACCTGCTCGGCAACCTGCTGCGCGGTCGCACCCGGCCAGTAGGTGCGCACCACCATCGCACGGAAGGTGAACGGCGGGTCTTCGTCCTGGCCCAGCTGGTAGTAGGCGGCAAAGCCCAGCAGCATCAGCACCACCATCAGGTAGCGCGTCAGCGCAGGATGGTCGAGAGCCCAGCGGGAAAGGTTGAACCCAGCGCTGGGCTGGTTCGAGGGAGGCGTCGGCGTCATCGTGGCTTACCGTGCGGCGGATGCGGGCGCGGACGGTGCCGGGGGTGCGGCCGCAGCAGCCGGGCTGCCGCCGGCCATGGCGCCGGTGGCAGCCCTGGGCTGGTAGACCGTGACCTTCTGCCCGGGCGACAACACATGCACGCCGGCCGACACCACCTGCATGCCCGGCTGCAGCCCGGACGCGACGACCACCTCGTTGCCGTCGGCGGTGGCCACCACGACCGGCTGCGACTTGACGGTCATGCTGGTCGGCTCGAACAACCAGACCGATGTACTGCCGTTGCTGTCGTGCTTGAGCGCGCTGGTCGGCAGCTTGATCACCGGCACGCCGACATGGCCAAGCGCCTGGGGCACGACGCTCACGGTCGTGCCCAGCGGCGGCGGCGTCTTGGTGTCGAGCGCCACCTTGACCTGGAAGGTCCGCGTCACCGGGTCGGCACTGGCGGCCACCTCGCGCACAGCGCCGGCCAGCGTGGTCCCGGCGCTCCACAGCCGCACCTCGACCGGCGAGCCGACCTTGACCAGGGCCACGCGGTCCTCCGGCACCGAGAACACCACATCGCGAACGCCGTTCTGCGCCACCCGCACCACAGGCGTACCCGCGCTCACCACCTGGCCGGGCTCGGCCTCGACAGCGGTCACGACACCGGCCACATCGGCCACCAGCCGGGTGTAGCCGGCCTGGTTGCCCTGCGACGCCAGTTGCGCCTGTGCCTGCTCGAACTGCGCCTGCGCTGCCTTGTAGGTGGTGTCGCGGCGCTCCAGCTCGGCCCCGCTGATGAAGTTCTGGTCCTTCAGTTCCTTGTAGCGCTTGTAGTCGGCCACCGCCAGATCGCGGTTGGTCGCCGCGGCGGCCACCTGAGCGCGTGCCGCGTCGGCGGCCAGCCGGTAGTCCTGCGCATCGATCTCGGCCAGCACCTGCCCGACCTTGACCGCCTGCCCCACCTCGACCTGGCGCCGCACGATCTTGCCCGCCACCCGGAAGCCCAGGCGCGATTCGATCCGGGGCTTGACCTCGCCGGCAAACTCGATGTCGGCCTGGTACGGCCCCACGGCAACCGTCAACAGCTTCACCGCGCGGATCGGCTCCGGTGGCGGTGGCGCCTGCGAACACCCAGCCAACAGCGCCGCAAGCACCACGGACGCTGCAGTCGCACGCGGCGACGAATAGAGAGAAACGCGCCGGAACAGGTTGGACATGGCAGTAGCCTGGGAGGGGAGGACATCCCGCGACGCGCCGGGATTTGCTGTTTACTGACTAACGGGTTAGTAATCTAGGGTAAAGGTAAATCATTGTCAAGCGACAATCGCGGCGTGCTGCAGCCCCCATCCGCCGCGCCGCCACCCGCGCAGGCCGTCGACCATTACGAAAATTTCCCCGTCGCTTCCTGGCTGTGCCCAGCAGCCCTGCGGCCTGCCGTGGCGGCCATCTATTGGTATGCGCGCACCGCCGACGACATCGCCGACGAAGGCACGGCCAGCGCCGCACAGCGGCTGGCCGACCTCGCCGCCTACCGCGAAGACCTGATGGCCGTGTACGCCGGCCAGGCCGTCTCGGCACGCTGGCCGGCCGTGTTCGGACCATTACAGCACGCGGTGCAGGCCTTCCAGCTCCCGCAACCACCGCTGGCCGATCTGCTGAGCGCCTTCGCCCAGGATGTGCGCAAGACCGACGAAGCCTCGGGCTACGCCGACCGCGCTGCGTTGCTGGACTACTGCAGCCGCTCGGCCGCGCCGGTCGGCAGGCTGATGCTGCATCTGTACGGCGTCGACGATCCCGTCTCGATTGCCCGCAGCGATGCGATCTGCATGGCGCTGCAGCTGATCAACTTCTGGCAGGACCTGAGCGTCGACCTGCCGCGCGGGCGCCACTACCTGCCGCTCGACCGCTGCGCGCACTTTGGCGTCGACCCGCGCAGCCTCGCGGCACAGGCCGCAGGCGGCCCGGCGCGCGCGCTCGTCACCGAGCAGGCGGACTGGGCGCGCGCCATGATGGTCGGCGGTGCCCCGCTCGTGCACCGGCTGGCCGGCCGGGCCGGCTGGGAGCTGCGCTTCGTCGTACAGGGCGGCCTGCGCATCCTCGACAAACTCGCCGCAATGGACCACGCGAGCTGGCGCGCGCGCCCCCGCGTCCGTCCCTGGGACATGCCGCTGCTGGTGTGGCGCAGCCTGTGGATGCGGGAATGCAACAATCCCCCCACATGACCCCCGAGCAGTACGTCCAGCAGAAGGCGGCAGCCTCCGGCAGCAGCTTCTATTACGCCTTCCTGTTTTTGCCGCGGCAGCGCCGCGCCGCGATCACCGCGTTCTACGCGTTCTGCCGCGAGGTCGACGACGTGGTGGACGAAGTGGCCGACCCCAGCGTGGCCCGCACCAAGCTCGCCTGGTGGCAGACCGAAGTCGCCAACGCCTACCAGGGCCGTCCGACGCACCCCGTGATGGCCGCGTTGATGCCCCTGGCAGCCGACTTCCACATCGAGCAACGGCACCTGCAGGCCATCATCGACGGCTGCCAGATGGACCTGGAGCAGACCCGCTACCTCGACTTCGCCGGCCTGCAGCGGTATTGCCACCTGGTGGCCGGCATCGTCGGCGAGGTCTCGGCGCAGATCTTCGGCCAGACCGATCCTGCCACCACCGACTACGCACACAAACTGGGGCTGGCGTTCCAGCTCACCAACATCATCCGCGACGTCGGCGAGGACGCGCTGCGCGGGCGCATCTACCTGCCGGTCAGCGAACTGCAGCAGTTCGACGTGAAGGCCCACGAGATCCTGAAGCGCACCTACTCCGAGCGCTTCACCGCGCTGATGCGCTTCCAGGCCGAGCGCGCGCACCGCCTCTACGACGAAGCCATGGCCGTGCTGCCCGCGGCCGACCGCCGGACCCAGAAGCCCGGCCTGATGATGGCCAGCATCTACCGCACGCTGCTGCGCGAGATCGAGCGCGACGGCTTCCAGGTGCTGCACCAGCGCGTGAGCCTGACGCCGCTGCGCAAGTTCTGGCTGGCCTGGAAAGTCCAGGCACTCGGCCGTGTCTGAACGGTCGCCGTCCACGCCGGATGCGGCACCGAGCCGGCGGTGCCGCCAGTCCCGGCACGCGGACGCCTGCCCGCGCCGATGAAGGTCGGCATCGTCGGTGCCGGTTGGGCCGGGCTCGCCGCGGCCGTCCAGGCGACGCTGGCCGGCCACACCGTGACCGTGTTCGAGGCGGCCCGCGCACCCGGCGGCCGGGGCCGCACCGTCGTGCACACGGCACCGGACGGCACGGCCCACACGCTCGACAACGGCCAGCACATCCTCATCGGCGCCTACGGCGAGACCTTGCGGCTGATGCGTGCAGTCGGCGTCGCCCCGCAAGACGTGCTGCTGCGCCTGCCGCTCGACCTGCGTTTTGCCGACGGCACCGGCCTTGCGTTGCCAGACTGGCCGGCACCGTGGGACGCGCTGGCCGGCATCGTCGGCGCGCGCGGCTGGTCCTGGCGCGACAAGGCCGCCTTGCTGCGAACGGCTGCGGGCTGGCGGCTGAATGGCTTCCGTTGCGCCCCCGCGCAGACCGTGTCGGGCCTGTGCGTCGACCTGACGCCACGGGTGCACAACGAGCTGATCGAACCCTTGTGTGTCTCCGCGCTGAACACGCCGGCCGCTCGCTCCAGCGGCCAGGTGTTCCTGCGGGTGATGCAGGATTCTCTGCTCGGCGCCCGCGGTGCGTCCAACCTGCTGATCCCGCGGCGCCCCCTGGGCGCACTGTTTCCCGAGCCGGCCATCGCCTGGCTGGGCGCACGCGGCCAGAGCGTGCAGCTCGGGCATCGAGTGGCCGCGCTGCAGCCCGGGGGCGATGCGGCTGACGGTGACTGGTTGCTCGACGGCATCGCCTTCGACCGCGTGCTGCTGGCCTGCCCGTCGTGGGAAGCCTCCCGGCTGTTGCGCGGCGCCGGTGCCGCTGCCCACGCCTGGGTGCAGCAGGCCGAGGCGCTGCAGTTCGAAGCCATCACCACCGTCTACGCGCACAGCGCCGTCGTGCTTGATCGGCCGATGACGGCGCTGCGCAGCGGCCCGGGTGCGCCGGCGCAGGTGGTGTTCGATCGGCGCCGCCTGCAGAGTGGCGCCGGCATGGATCCGGCCGACGACGGTCTGCTGGCCTTCGTCGCGAGCGTCAGCGAAGGCTCGCGCGAACGGCTGGAGCAACAGGTCATCGACCAGGGGCGGGCCCAACTCGCGCTCGGTGATCTGGCGCCGGTGTTCACGATCACCGAGAAACGCGCCACCTTCGCCTGCACACCCGGGCTGGCGCGCCCGCCGATGCAGGTGGCGCCCAGGCTCCTGGCCTGCGGGGAATATGTGGCGGGCCCGTACCCGGGCACACTCGAAGGGGCGGTGCGCAGTGGCGTCGCAGCCGCAGGCGCGCTATAGAGCGCTTCAGCGCGCCGGCTTCACCATCTGGATCGCTTCCTGCAGCCGGTCCACGGCCGGGGGACCATTGCAGACGAGTTCGGGCGCCCGGATACGCTCGACCTCCAGCCACACGCCGCGGAACTTGGTCTCGGCGTCGACACTGGCCAGCGTGAACGTGGCGCCCTGGTGGCGGAACATCAGCAAGGCGGCGGAGCGGCTGACCTGGCCGTCGGCACGGTACTGCCATTCGCCGGTGAAGTTGGCCAACGCGTCCAGCCGCTCTGCCGGAAACGCGAACTCCACCTGGCCGAGCTCGCCGAAGCGGTATTGCAGCCAGGCTTCGCCGCCGGCGGGCGCATCGGCGTCCTTCCTGGGCGCAGCGCCGCAGAGCGAAATGGTCTTCGGCGAGTTGCGCACCGAGCAGGAGAAGTAGGTGGTTTCCGCCGCATCGCAGTGGCCTGCCGCCAGCGCCGGCTGCACGCCCGCCCATGCCAGGGCCGCGCAACACAACCCCAGGGCGTGGCGTGGCTCCATGACCGCAGCGCGTGCCCCACCGCTCGAACGCCTACCGCGGCGCACCCGCGTTCAGCCGCCGGTTGGCCCGCACGCGGTTGACACGCAGCGCCACCAGGGTGCAGACCGCCCCCGACAGCAGGTAGCCCGTGAGCGCGCCCAGACCGAACTGCGCCGACAGGGCCAGCGCCACCAGCGGCGCGAACGCCGCGCCGATGAGCCATGACATGTCGGAGGTCAGCGCAGCACCCGTGTAGCGGTGCCGTGGCTCGAAATTGGCACTGGCCGCACCGGCCGCCTGGCCGTACGACAGGCCGAGCAGCACGAAGCCCAGCAGGATGAACAGGTCCTGGCCACGCGCGCCGCCCTGCAGCAGCAGCGGTGCGAACAGGCTGAAGATGCCGATCAGCACCGCCAGCGATCCCAGCGTGCGACGCCGGCCAAAGCGGTCGGCCAACAGGCCCGAGGCGAAGGTGCTGGCCAGCGACATCACCGCACCCAGCACCTGCACCCCCAGCACCTCATTGATCGAGCGCGACGAGGTCAGCGCGATCCACGACAGCGGGAACACCGTGACCAGATGGAACAGCGCATAACTCGCCAGCGCCGCGAAGGCGCCGATGAACAGGTTCGAGCCCTGGGTGCGCAGCAGCTCGACGACGCCGGTGGGCTCGAGCTCACGTTCTTCCAGCAGTTCGGTGTATTCGTTGGTCACGACCAAGCGCAGCCGGGCGAACAGCGCCACCACGTTGATCGCGAACGCCACATAGAACGGATAGCGCCAGCCCCATTCCAGGAAATCGCGCGTGCCCAGGTTGCCGCGCAGGTACCAGAACAGGCTGCCGGCGATGATGAAGCCGATCGGCGCGCCCAGCTGGCCCAGCATCGCGTACCAGCCACGGCGGTTCTGCGGCGCGCTCAGCGCCAGCAGCGACGGCAGGCCATCCCAGGCGCCGCCCAGCGCAATGCCCTGCAGGAACCGGAACGCCGAGAGCAGCGCGATCGCCACCCAGCCCAGCGTCGCGTAGTCGGGCACGAAGGCGATGCCGGCCGTCGACACGCCCAGCAGGAACAGCGCCGTCGTCAGCTTGGTGCCGCGGCCCCAGCGGCGCTGGATGACCATGCCCAGCGCCGTGCCGAAGGGCCGCGCGATGAACGCCAGCGAGAACACGATGAACGCGTACAGCGTGCCCTCCAGCGGCTTCTCGAACGGAAAGAAGACGCTGGGAAACACCAGCACGGACGCGATGCCGTAGACGAAGAAGTCGAAGTATTCGGAGGCCCTGCCGATCACCACGCCGATGGCGATCTCGCCTGGCGCCACGCCGGAATGGTCGGTGGTGGTACGCCGCACGTCCTGCTCCATCTGGGTGGACGACGGCTCGTGGAGAGGGATGCTGGACATCGTTCGAACTCGCGTTGAGGGTCTGTAGTATGAACTCTCTAGCAGACAGCCCGCTAGCTTCGCACCAGTTGCGCCGCGCCGCCATAGGACAAAACGTCCAATCCCTGCCGGCGGCGGTTCGGGGTAGATTCCGGAGGTTCTCAGGCTGTCTTTTCAGACCACGTTCGTTCATCATGCACGGCATGCACTTCCTCTCAAGATTCCGCTCACCGCTTCTGCTGGCCGGCGCTGGTGCATTGTTGTCGGGCTGCAACAGTATGGTGCTGCTGTCGCCCTCCGGCGACGTGGCCGCCCAGCAGCGCGACCTGATCATCGCCTCCACCGTGCTGATGCTGCTGATCATCGTGCCGGTGATCGTGCTCACGCTCGTGTTCGCCTGGCGCTACCGCCAGTCCAACAAGGAGGCCGACTACGCGCCCGACTGGGACCACTCCACCCAGCTGGAGCTGGTGATCTGGGCCGCGCCGCTGCTGATCATCATCGCGCTGGGGGCGCTCACCTGGATCAGCACCCACACGCTCGACCCGTACCGGCCGCTGGAGCGGCTCGACGCCGAGCGCACCATCCCGGCCAGCGCGCAGCCGCTCGTGGTCGAAGTGGTCGCGCTCGACTGGAAGTGGCTGTTCCTGTACCCCGAACTCGGTATCGCCACCGTCAACGAACTGGCCGCGCCGGTCGACCGGCCGATCACCTTCAAGATCACGGCCTCGGGGGTAATGAACTCGTTCTTCATCCCGGCGCTGGCCGGCCAGATCTACGCGATGCCCGGCATGGAGACCAAGCTGCACGCGGTGATCAACAAGCCCGGCGAGTTCGATGGTTTCTCGGCCAACTACAGCGGCGCCGGTTTCTCGGGCATGCGCTTCAAGTTCTACGGCCTGGGCCAGCAGGAGTTCGACAACTGGGTCCAGCAGGCCAAGCTGGGCGGCGGCAATCTGGACCGCGCCGCCTACCTGCAACTGGAGCGCCCGAGCGAGAACGCGCCGGTCAGCCGCTACGGCACCGTCGCCGCCGACCTGTACGAGGCCATCCTGAACCGTTGCGTCGAACCCAACCGCATGTGCATGAAGGACATGATGGCCATCGACGCCGGCGGCGGCCTCGGCAAACCCGGCGCCTACAACGTGGCCACACTCGACGCAGCCACCCGCAGCGGCCTGGGGCTGACCCCCGCCGATGCGGCGAAGAGCTACGTCGGTGCGATGTGCACGGTGGCCAACCCCGAAGGCCGGCCGCTGTGAACCCCATGACCGCCGCGCCTGCCCACCCCTTCCGTCGTACCGCCCCGCCGCTCACACCCGTCTGAAGATGTCCGAACACCTCGACCTGCCCCGACTGATCTTCGGGCGCCTCACGTGGGAGGCGATTCCTTTCCACGAACCGATCCTGCTGATCACCTTCATCGCCGTGTCGCTCGGCGGCCTGGCGCTGCTGGGGGCGCTCACCTATTTCAAGGTCTGGGGCTACCTGTGGCGCGAGTGGTTCACCAGCATCGACCACAAGAAGATCGGCATCATGTACATCATCCTCGGGGTGGTGATGCTGCTGCGCGGCTTCTCCGACGCGATCATGATGCGCCTGCAGCAGGCCATCGCCTTCGGCGACAACCTGGGTTACCTGCCGCCGCACCACTACGACCAGGTCTTCACCGCGCACGGCGTGATCATGATCTTCTTCGTCGCGATGCCGCTGGTCACCGGCCTGATGAACTTCGCTGTGCCGCTGCAGATCGGCGCGCGCGACGTGGCGTTTCCGTTCCTCAACAACTTCAGCTTCTGGATGACCACCAGCGGCGCGGTGCTGGTGATGATGTCGCTGTTCGTCGGCGAGTTCGCCCGCACCGGCTGGCTGGCCTATCCGCCGCTCTCGGGCATCGCCTACAGCCCCGACGTGGGAGTCGACTACTACATCTGGTCGCTGCAGATCGCAGGCGTCGGCACGCTGCTGTCGGGCATCAACCTGATCGCCACCATCGTCAAGATGCGCGCGCCCGGCATGGGCCTGATGCAGATGCCCATCTTCACCTGGACCTCGTTGTGCACCAACGTGCTGATCGTGGCCGCGTTCCCGGTGCTGACCGGCGTGCTGGCCCTGCTGTCGCTCGACCGCTACGTGGGCACCAATTTCTTCTCGAACGACTTCGGCGGCAACGCCATGATGTACGTGAACCTGATCTGGATCTGGGGCCACCCCGAGGTCTACATCCTGGTGCTGCCGGTCTTCGGCATCTTCTCCGAAGTGGTGTCCACCTTCAGCGGCAAACGGCTGTTCGGCTACGCGTCGATGGTCTATGCGACGGTGGTGATCACGATCCTGTCGTACCTGGTGTGGCTGCACCACTTCTTCACGATGGGCTCGGGCGCCAGCGTCAATTCGTTCTTCGGCATCACGACGATGATCATCTCGATCCCGACCGGGGCGAAGATCTTCAACTGGCTGTTCACGATGTACCGCGGCCGCATCCGCTTCGAGGTGCCGATGCTGTGGACCATCGGCTTCATGGTCACCTTCGTGATCGGCGGCATGACGGGCGTGCTGCTGGCGGTGCCGCCGGCCGACTTCGTGCTGCACAACAGCCTGTTCCTGGTCGCGCACTTCCACAACGTGATCATCGGCGGCGTGCTGTTCGGGCTGATGGCCGGCATCACCTACTGGTTCCCCAAGGCGTTCGGCTACAAGCTCGACCCGTTCTGGGGCAAGTGCTCGTTCTGGTTCTGGCTGGTCGGCTTCTACCTGGCGTTCATGCCGCTGTACGTGCTGGGCCTGATGGGCGTCACGCGCCGGCTCAGCCACTTCGACGATCCATCGCTGCAGCTGTGGTTCCAGATCGCGGCGTTCGGCGCCTTCCTGATCGCGCTGGGCATCGCGTCCTTCCTGATCCAGCTGGTGGTCAGCTTCCGCCGCCGAGAATCGCTGCGCGACCACACCGGCGACCCGTGGGACGGCCGCACGCTCGAGTGGTCGACCTCGTCGCCGCCGCCGTCGTACAACTTCGCGTTCACGCCCCTGGTGCACGACAACGATGCCTGGTACGACATGAAGAAACGCGGCTACCAGCGTCCGCTGACGGGCTTCATCCCGATCCACATGCCGAAGAACACCGGCGCCGGCATCATCCTGGCCGGCCTCAGCACGGCGCTCGGCTTCACGCTGATCTGGCACATGTGGCTGCTGGCGGGCGCATCGTTCGTCGCCCTGCTGGTGGTGGCCATCGTCCACACCTTCAACTACAAGCGCGATTTCCACATCGGCGCGGACGACGTCGTCCGCATCGAGGGCGAACGCACCCAACTGCTGGCCGCCCATGTCTGACACCACGCTGCCCTCCCCCACCGGCAGGCTGAACCCGGCACACGGGCACATCCCGCCGCACGAGCCCCGAGGCGTCGACGCGCCGGACGGCCTGCGCTTCTACGTTCCCGGCGAGCACCACGTCGAGAACGCCACGCTGCTGGGCTTCTGGCTCTACCTGATGAGCGACTGCCTCATCTTCGCCGTGCTGTTCGCGGTGCACGCGGTGCTGGGCCGCAGCTACGCGGCCGGCCCGTCGGGTGCCGACCTGTTCGACCTGAAGCTGGTGGCGGTGAACACCTCGATGCTGCTGCTGTCGTCGATCACCTACGGCTTCGCGATGCTCGAGATGCAACGCCGGCGCGTGGGACCGGTGCTCGCGTGGCTCGCCGTCACCGGCCTGCTGGGCGCGGTCTTCATCGGCCTGGAGCTGTACGAGTTCGCGCACCTGATCCACGAGGGCGCGGTGCCGCAGCGCAGCGCGTTCCTGTCGTCGTTCTTCACGCTGGTCGGCACGCACGGCCTGCACGTCACCTTCGGCATCGTCTGGCTGATCACGCTGATGGTGCAGGTGGCGCGCGGCGGCCTGATCGCCGAGAACCGCCGCCGGCTGATGTGCCTGTCGATGTTCTGGCACTTTCTGGACGTGGTGTGGATCGGCGTCTTCACCTTCGTCTACCTGATGGGGTCTCTGCCATGACAGTTCACAACGACCACGAAGTTCACGCCGATGGCCATGGCCACGACGAAGGCCCGCACAGCACCTTCAAGGGCTACATGACCGGCTTCGTGCTGGCCGTGGTGCTCACGGTCATCCCGTTCTGGATCGTCATGGGCAAGGTGTTCGATGCGTCGAGCACCACGGCGCTGGTGATCCTGGGTCTGGCTGCGGTGCAGATCGTCGTGCACATGGTGTACTTCCTGCACATGAACACCCGGGTGGAAGGCGGCTGGTCGATGCTGGCGCTGATCTTCACCATCGTGCTCGTCGTGATCACCCTGAGCGGCTCGATCTGGGTGATGTACCACCTGAACCACAACATGATGCCCAAGAGCATCCATGAGATGAAGAACATGCCCTGAGGGGCATGTGCACGTGCCACCGCATGTCACTCCCGGCCGGCCAGATGCCACGGCCGCCCGGCCCGGGCCACCCCGCAGAAGCCTGAAGATCGCCGCAGCGCTCTGCGCGGTACTGCTCTTCGCCGTGTTCGCGGCGCTGGGTACATGGCAGGTCGAGCGCCGCTCCTGGAAACACGCCCTGATCGCTCGCGTGGCCGAGCGGGTGCATGCCCCCGCCGTCGCGGCGCCGGGGCCGGACCGCTGGGCCCGGATCAACGCCGCCGACGACGAATACCACCGTGTGACCGTCACGGGCCGCCTCCTGCACTCGCAAGCCGCGCGGGTGCGCGCCGTGACCCGGTTGGGCAGCGGCTACTGGGTGCTGACACCGCTGCGCCGCACCGACGGCAGCATGGTGTGGGTGAACCGTGGCTTCGTCCCCGAAACCGCTCGCAGTTCTCCACCACCGGCAGACGACGCCGCGCCGGTGACGGTCACCGGCCTGCTGCGCCTGACCGAACCAGGCGGCGGCTTCCTGCGCCGCAACGACCCCGCCGCCGACCGCTGGTTCTCGCGCGACGTGGCGGCCCTCGCGGCGGCCCGTGGCCTGGCCGGCGCGGCCCCGTACTTCATCGATGCGGACGCCGCCACGCCACCGACCGATGGCCCACCCGATGGATCGAACGGCAAGGGCGACGCACCGGTCGGCGGCCTGACCGTGATCGACTTCCCCGACAACCACCTCGTCTATGCCCTCACCTGGTACGCACTGGCGCTGATGGTCGCCGGCGTGCCCTGGGTCATCCGCCGCCAGCGGCGGCGCAGCGCGCACGGGCGCGACAATGCCGGCAGCGCCGCCGGAGGGCGCTCCGATGCCATTGCCGATTGACGCCCCCGCCCTGCCGCCGACCGCCCCCGCCCTCCCGTGGCCACAGCTGGCCGACAACGCAACCGGCGACGAAACCGGCCTGAAGAACATGCAGCAGCTGATCCAGCTGCGCTGGATCGCGGTCGTCGGCCAGATCGCCACGATCGAGGTGGCCCACTACGGCCTGGGCATCCGCCTGCCGATCGAGCAGATGCTCGGCGTGCTGGCCCTGCTGGCCGCCTTCAACATCGCCAGCCTGCTGCGCTGGCGCGGCCACCGCAACGCGACCAACACGGAGCTGTTCGTCGCGCTGCTGGTCGATGTGGCCATGCTGACGGCGCAGCTCTACCTGAGCGGCGGCGCCACCAACCCCTTCGTCTTCCTGTACCTGCTGCAGGTCACGCTCGGCGCCGTGCTGCTGGCCGCCTGGTCGACCTGGAGCATCGTGGCCGTCACGGCCGCATGTTTCGCCGGGCTGGGCGTGTTCGGCCAGCCGCTCGCGCTGCCGGCCGACCATGCCCGCGGCCTGGCCAGCCCCTACATCCAGGGCATGCTCGTGTGTTTTGCGCTGAACGCGGCCCTGCTGGTGGTCTTCATCACGCGCATCGGCCAGAACCTGCGCGAACGCGACGCCCACCTGGCCCATCTGCGCCAACG
This sequence comes from Pseudorhodoferax sp., assembly GCA_965279475.1. Classification (GTDB taxonomy): domain Bacteria; phylum Pseudomonadota; class Gammaproteobacteria; order Burkholderiales; family Burkholderiaceae_C; genus Pseudorhodoferax. The sequence continues at coordinate 1,289,511 of CBDIIA010000003.1, read as the reverse complement.
CGCCGCCGAGGAGGAACACATCGTTCGCATGGGGCTGCTGGCCTCGGGCGCGGCGCACGAACTCGGCACGCCGCTGGCGACGCTGGCCGTGATCCTCGGCGACTGGTGCCGCATGCCCTTCTTCACCAGCGATGCCGAGCTGCTGCAGGAGGTGAGCGAGATGCAGGCTCAGGTGCTGCGCTGCAAGGCGATCGTCAGCGGCATCCTGCTGTCCGCCGGCGAGGCGCGCGGCGAATCCTCGGTCGAGACCACGGTCTGCACCTTCATGAACGACCTGGCGCAGGAATGGCGCAGCACCCGGCCGGTGGACCGGTTCGAGTACGAGAACCACATCGAACACGATCTGCCGATGGTCTCCGACTCGGCGCTGAAGCAGATGATCTGCAACGTGCTCGACAATGCGCTGGAAGCCTCGCCGCAGTGGTCGCGCCTGACGGTCGACCGCGACGCCCAGACGCTGCTGTTGACCGTGACCGATGCCGGCCCCGGCTTCGCGCCGGCGATGCTGGCCGAACTCGGCAAACCCTACCGCTCCAGCAAAGGCCGGCCCGGGGGCGGCCTGGGCCTGTTCCTGGTGGTCAACGTGGCCCGCACGCTGGGCGGCAGCGTGACGGCGCAGAACCGCGGCGACGGAGGCAGCGGCGGGGCCATCGTCACGCTGCGGCTGCCGCTGGCCGCCATTGCACTTGACGCACTGGACGCACTCGAAACGGAAGACCACGTTGGAGACTGACACCGAACGCCTGCTGCTGCTCGTCGAGGACGACGCCGCGTTCGCCCGCACGCTGGGCCGCTCGTTCGAGCGCCGCGGCTACACCGTGCTGCTGGCCAACAGCCTGGACGGCGTGGCGGCCCTGCTCGCCACGCATTCGCCGGGTTATGCGGTGGTCGACCTCAAGCTCGAAGGCGAAGCGTCGGGCCTGGCCTGCGTGCAACTGCTGAACGCGCACGACGACGCGATGCTGATCGTGGTGCTGACCGGTTTCGCCAGCATCGCCACCGCGGTCGAGGCGATCAAGCTCGGCGCCTGCCACTACCTGGCCAAACCGTCCAACACCGACGACATCGAAGCCGCCTTCGGCCGCGCCACCGGCAGCACCGACATCGAACTGACCAACCGCGCCACCTCGATCAAGACGCTCGAATGGGAGCGCATCCACGAGGTGCTGGCCGAGACCGGCTTCAACATCTCCGAGACTGCACGGCGCCTGGGCATGCACCGGCGCACGCTGGCGCGCAAACTGGGCAAGCAGCAGGTCAAATAGAAAACCCGGAAGACCTGGATGACCTGCCGTGCCCCGTCAGCCGCCCAGCCCGGCGAAGATGTTCTGCACGTCGTCGTTGGCGTCGATGGCGGCCAGAAAGGCCTCGACCTCTTCCAGCTGCTCGGCGCTCAGGCTGGCCGGGTCGATCGGGTTCTTGGCCTTGTAGCCGAGCTTGGCCGACAGCACGGTGAAGCCCTGCTGCGGCAGGGCGCGGCTCACCAGGTCGAGGTCGCCCGGGTCGGTCAGGAACATCGTGGCACCACCTTCCTCGGCGGGCTCGAAGTCCTGCGCGCCGGCCTCGATCGCCGCCAGCTCGGGATCAGCACCGGCGGCGGCGGGTTCGGCCTCGATCATGCCGACGTGGTCGAAATCCCAGGCCACCGAGCCCGATGTTCCCAGCTGCCCCTTGCGGAACAGCACGCGCATCTCGGGCGCGGTGCGGTTCACGTTGTCGGTCAGGCACTCGACCATCAGGGGCACGCGGTGCGGCGCGAACCCTTCGTAGATGACGTGCTCGAAATGGACCGCGTCACCGCCGATGCCGGCGCCCTTCTTGATGGCGCGCTCCAGCGTGTCCTTGGGCATCGAGACCTTGCGCGCCTGCTCCAGCACCAGGCGCAGCCGGGCATTCGAGGCGGGGTCAGCACCGCTGCGCGCGGCGACCATGATTTCCTTGGACAGTTTTCCGAATACGCGGCCTCTGGCATTCGCCGCCAGTTCCTTGCCTTTTGCTTTCCACTGCGCGCCCATGTCTGTGCTTCCTTGGTGCCGGTGCGCCTCACGCGCGCCTCGCTGATCGGGGGAGGATCCGGGGCCGTGCGTGCCGTGCAGGTGGCGCGGCGCAGGCCTCGGGGGGATGTGGTTATACACCCGCCGACCCCGGCAAGCCGTACGCGCCGTGGGCCGACCCAAAGGTTGCTAAAGTCGCGGCCTGCCCCTCCAGCGGGTGCGACCGGCATCGTGGCCGCGCCCGCCCCCATACCTGAAAGATCCCAGAAGGGAAAAACGAACATGGCACGCACCGTCAACTGCATCAAGCTCGGCAAGGAAGCCGATGGCCTGGACTTTCCGCCGTATCCCGGCGAACTCGGCAAACGCATCTGGGAAAACGTCAGCAAGGAGGCCTGGGCCGCCTGGCTCAAGCAGCAGACCATGCTGGTCAACGAGAACCGCCTGAACCTGGCCGACCAGCGCGCGCGCCAGTACCTGGCCCGGCAGATGGAGAACCATTTCTTCGGCAGCGGTGCCGACATGGCACAGGGCTACGTGCCGCCTTCGGCCTGAGCCTCGCCCGTGGCGGAGCCGGTCGACTGGCTGGACGACGGCACGCCGTACAGCCCGCGTTTCGCTGACCGCTACCACAGCGAGCATGGCGCGGCACTGGCGCAAGCCGAGGGCGTATTCCTCGCCGGCACCGGACTGCCGGCCGCGTGGGCAGACCAGCCGAGCTGGTCGGTCCTCGAAACCGGCTTCGGCCTCGGCCTCAATTTCCTCGTGACCTGGGCCGCCTGGCGCGCCGATCCGGCGCGCCCGCAACGGCTGCACTTCGTGTCGGTCGAGGCCTTTCCGGCCCGGGCCGACGATCTGCTGCGTGCCGCGGCCGCGCACCCGTCGCTGCTGCCGCTGGCCCGCGAGCTCGAGGCCCAGTACTGGGGCCTGCTGCCGGGGCAACACACGCTCGATTTCGACGGCGGCCGCGTGCGGCTCACCCTGTGCATCGGCGACGCCCGCACGGTGCTGCGCGAACTCGTCTGCGAGGCCGACACCGTGTTTCTCGACGGCTTCAGCCCGGCGAAGAACCCCGACATCTGGGATGCCTACACGCTGAAGGCCGTGGCGCAGCGCTGCCGCCGCGGCACGCGCCTGGCGACCTGGACCGTGGCGCGCCCCGTACGCGATGCGTTGGCGCAGGCGGGTTTCACCGTGCACAAGCGGCCCGGCATCCCGCCCAAACGCGACCGCATCGAAGCCGTCTACGACCCGGCCTGGGAACCCCGCCGGCGCGCGTCGGCGTGGGCGCAGTCCGAAGCCGGCACAGCGCCGTCACGCGCCGTGGTGATCGGCGGCGGGCTGGCCGGGGCCGCGGTCGCAGCCCAACTGGCCGCGCACGGCTGGGCGGTGCAGGTGCTGGACGCAGCCGACGCCCCTGCGTCCGGCGCCTCCGGCCTGCCGGTGGGGCTGTGGACGCCGCACCTGTCGGTCGACGACGGCGTGTTGTCGCAGCTGTCGCGCTACGGCGTGCGGGCCACGCTCCGGCAGGCACGTCGCCTGCTCCACGAGGGCACCGACTGGGCCGCCAGCGGCGTGCTCGAGCGCCGTCTGCCCGATGCGCACGGCGACACCCGGCCGCTGCCCGCCACCTGGCCTGCCGCGGGCAGCCGATGGAGCGCGCCGGCCAGCGCCGAGCAGTTGGAGGCGGCCGGCCTGCCGGCGGGCGATGCGGCCTGCTGGCACGCGACGGCGGGCTGGATCCGCCCTGCCCGGCTGGTGGCGCAGTGGCTGCAGCACCCCGCCATCACCTGGCGCGGCGGGCTGGCCGTGCGCGCATTGCAGGCCATCGACGGGGGCTGGCGGGTGGTGGGCGGCGATGGTTGCACGCTGGCCGACGCAGCGGTCGTGGTGGTGGCCGCGGGCTTCGCCAGCCAGGCGCTGCTCGGCGCCCAACTCGGCTTGCACCCGATCCGCGGGCAGGTGAGCTGGGGGCGCCAGGACGGCACGTTGCCCACACCGCCATCGCCGGTCAACGGGCATGGCCACTTCATTCCACATGCGGCCGACGAGGCAGGGCCGATCTGGCTGACCGGCGCCAGTTTCGACCGCGGCCAGGCCGAGCCCGACATCCGGCCGGCGGACCGCGGGTTCAACCTGGACCGCGTGCAGACGCTGCTGCCGGCCACGGGCGCCGCCCTGGCCACCCGCAGCGCCGACACCGTTGCCGACTGGGCCGGTATCCGCTGCGCATCACCGGACCGGCTGCCAGTGGTGGGCCCGGTCGACGGCGCGAACCGCCCCGGCCTCTGGGTCTGTACCGCGATGGGGTCGCGCGGCCTGAGCTTCGCACCGCTTTGCGCCGAACTGCTGGTGGCACGGCTGCACGGCGAACCGCTGCCGCTGCCGGCACGCCTGGCCGCGGCACTGGACCCCGCGCGGGCCGCGCTTCAGCGGTAGAACGCCTCGACCTTGCCCTTGAGCTTGATCAGCAGCGGCTTGCCGCGGCGGTCGAGCGTCTTGCCGGCAGGCACCTTGATCCAGCCTTCGCTGATGCAGTATTCCTCGACGTCGAGGCGCTCGGCCCCGTTGAGACGTATGCCCACGTCATGGGCGAACACGGCCGCCACATGGAAAGGGCTGCGTGCGTCGATCGACAGGCGATCGGGCAGCGGCGGTTGCGCCGGCGCCGGGGGCGCGGCAGGGGAGGATGGCAAAGAGGTCTCATCGTTCATGGCCGGGATTCTTGCATGCGGCGCGGTGTGCACCCGCTGGCCCGCGCACTCCCCGCGCTGGCACGCGGTGGCGCGCGGTGGCGCGGACGCGTAACATCTTGCGGCTACAGCCCCCAACGGACCACCACCCATGCAAACCCAAGTCCCTGCCACTGCACTGCAGTTGCGCTCGCTCGTGCAGCCCGATGGCGCACTGCAGATCTCGCTCGAAGACGTCGCCGTGCCCACACCCGGGTCCGACGAGGTGCTGGTGCGCATCGAGGCCACGCCGTTGAACCCGTCCGACCTCGGCCTGCTGTTCGGCGCCGCGGATCTGCGCAGCGCCAGCACGTCGGGCAGCCCCGGCCGGCCCGTGGTCAGCGCCCGGGTTCCCGAAGCCGCGATGAAGGCCATGGCCGGCCGGCTCGGCCAGTCGCTGCCGGTCGGCAACGAGGGGGCGGGCACCGTGGTGGCGGCGGGCGACTCGGCCGCCGCGCAACGCCTGCTCGGCAAGACGGTTGCGATCATCGGCGGCGCCATGTACGCCCAGTACCGCAGCATGCGCGCCGACCAGTGCCTGCTGCTGCCCGAGGGCGCCACCGCGGCCGACGGCGCATCGAGCTTCGTCAACCCGCTGACCGCCCTCGGCATGGTCGAGACGATGCGGCGCGAAGGCCATACCGCGCTGGTACACACGGCGGCGGCCTCCAACCTGGGCCAGATGCTGAACCGCATCTGCCTGAAGGACGGCATCGCGCTGGTCAACATCGTGCGCAAGGAGGAACAGGCGGCCATCCTGAAGGCGCAGGGTGCCGAGTTCGTGTGCAACATGGCGTCGCCCACCTTCCTCGACGACCTGACCCAGGCGCTGGTGAAGACCGGCGCTACCATCGCTTTCGATGCCACCGGCGGCGGCAGGCTGGCCGGCCAGATCCTCGGCTGCATGGAAGCGGCGCTGAACCTCACGGCCAAGGAGTACAGCCGCTATGGGTCCACCACACACAAGCAGGTGTACCTCTACGGCGGCCTCGACACCAGCCCCACCGAGTTCGTGCGCAATTTCGGCATGGCCTGGGGCATGGGCGGCTGGCTGCTGTTCCCGTTTCTGCACAAGCTCGGGCCGGCCGGCGCGCAGCGGCTGAAGGAGCGCGTGGCCGCCGAGCTGACGACCACCTTCGCCAGCCACTATTCGAAGGAAGTGTCGCTGGCCGAAGCGCTGCAGCCCGACGCGATTGCGGCCTACGGCCAGCGTGCGACAGGCGTCAAGTACCTGATCAATCCTCAGAAGGGCGTCTGAGCGCAAGGCCGAGGGTACAACCCCGGTCGGACCCCGCCGCCCCTGAAGCAAAAGGCCCTTGCCTTCCTTCCGGAAGACAAGGGCCCGGGCGTGGACCGCCGGCCGCGTCAGCGCGGCGCGGTCGCCAGCGCCGCGGTCAGCGTCTTGCTCGGCCGCATCACCGCCGCGGCCTTGGCCTCGTCGAGCTTGTAGTAGCCGCCGATGTCGGCCGGCTTGCCCTGCACGTCGATCAGTTCCTTGACGATGGTCGCCTCGCTGTCGGTGAGCGTCTTGGCCAGTGCTGCGAAGCCGGCCTTCAGTTCGGCGTCGTCCGACTGCGCGGCCAGCTCCTGTGCCCAGTACATCGCCAGGTAGAACTGGCTGCCGCGGTTGTCGAGCTGGCCGGTCTTGGGCGACGGGTTCTTGTTGTTGTCCAGCAGCTTGCCGGTGGCCGCGTCCAGCGTCTTGGCCAGGACCTTGGCCTTGTGGTTGCCGGTCTTGATGCCCAGGTCTTCCAGGCTCACCGCCAGCGCCAGGAACTCGCCCAGCGAATCCCAGCGCAGGTGGTTCTCCTCGACCAGCTGCTGCACGTGCTTGGGAGCCGATCCACCGGCACCCGTCTCGTACATGCCGCCACCGGCCATCAGCGGGACGATGGAGAGCATCTTGGCGCTGGTGCCGAGTTCCATGATCGGGAACAGGTCGGTCAGGTAGTCGCGCAGGATGTTGCCGGTCACCGAGATCGTGTCGAGGCCGCGCACCACGCGCTCGAGCGTGTAGCGCATCGCGCGCACCTGCGACATGATCTGGATGTCGAGGCCGGTGGTGTCGTGGTCCTTCAGGTACAGCTTGACCTTCTTGATCACCTCGTTCTCGTGCGGGCGGTACGGGTCGAGCCAGAACACCGCCGGCATGCCGGAGTTGCGGGCCCGGGTCACGGCCAGCTTGACCCAGTCGCGGATCGGCGCGTCCTTCACCTGGCACATGCGCCAGATGTCGCCCTCTTCGACGTTCTGGCTCAGCAGCACCTCGCCCGTGGCGAGGTCGACGATGTTGGCCACGCCGTCTTCGGCGATCTCGAAGGTCTTGTCGTGCGAGCCGTATTCCTCGGCCTGCTGCGCCATCAGGCCAACGTTGGGCACGGTGCCCATCGTGGTCGGGTCGAAATTGCCGTGCCACTTGCAGAAGTTGATGATCTCCTGGTAGATGCGGGCGAAGGTGCTCTCGGGCATCACGGCCTTCACATCCTTCAGGCGGCCGTCGGCGCCCCACATCTTGCCGCCGTTGCGGATGGCGGCCGGCATCGATGCGTCGACGATGATGTCGTTGGGCGAATGGAAGTTGGTGATGCCCTTGGCCGAGTCGACCATGGCCAGCTCGGGCCGGTGCTCATGGCAGGCGTGCAGGTCGCGCTTGATCTCGTCCTGCTTGCTCTGCGGCAGCGTGGCGATCTTGTCGTACAGGTTCACCATGCCGTTGTTGACGTTGACGCCCAGCTCCTCGAACAGCTTGGCGTGCTTCTCGAACGCGTCCTTGTAGAAGATCCGCACGCAGTGGCCGAACACGATGGGGTGCGAGACCTTCATCATCGTCGCCTTCACGTGCAGCGAGAACATCACGCCGGTCTTGTGCGCGTCCTCGATCTCCTTTTCGTAGAAGGCCAGCAGTGCCTTCTTGCTCATGAACATGCTGTCGATGATCTCGCCGTCCTTCAGCGCCACCCTGGGCTTGAGCACGACGGTCTTGCCGCTCTTGGTCACGAGCTCCATCTTCACGTCGCGCGCCTTGTCGAGGGTCATCGACTTCTCGCCATGGTAGAAGTCGCCGCTGTGCATGTGCGAGACGTGCGAACGCGAGGCCTGGCTCCACTCGGCCATGCTGTGCGGGTTCTTGCGGGCGTAGTTCTTCACGGCCAGCGGCGCGCGGCGGTCGGAATTGCCTTCGCGCAGCACCGGGTTGACCGCGCTGCCGATGCATTTGGAATAGCGGGCGCGGATCGCCTTTTCTTCGTCGGTCTTCGGATTCTCAGGGTAGTCGGGAATCGCATAACCCTTGCCTTGCAGTTCCTTGATGCAGGCCATCAGCTGCGACACCGAGGCGCTGATGTTGGGCAGCTTGATGATGTTGGCGTCGGGCGTCAAGGTCAACTTGCCCAGCTCGGCCAGCGTGTCGGGCACGCGCTGTGCCTCGGTCAGGCAGTCGGAGAACTGGCCCAGCACACGGCCGGCCACCGAGATGTCGGCGGTCTCGATCTGCACGCCGGCAGGCTGGACGAAAGCGCGCACGATCGGCAGGAAGGCGTGGGTCGCCAGCAGCGGCGCCTCGTCGGTCAGCGTGTAGATGATGGTGGGCTGCTGGTTGCTCATGGAATCTCCTGGCGGGGCTGACCCCGAAACGGTGTGGAACAGGTGGCGGGTGGCGTGGTGAACGTCCGAAGGCGCGTCAGGCGGCGGTGGGCCATCACCGCAGGGCGTGGACCACGACCGCAGATCCGATGGCACCGAGCCGCAAACTGTGGCGCGTGGGCGCAACTTTAGCAGGTCATGGAGTGCGTTTTCGCCTCATGGAATTGCGCCGCCGCCCGTGTCGCCCCCATCGCCGCTGCTGCACAGTCCTGTGACATTCGTCGCGGGGCGCAGGCAGACAATTCCTGCATGGACATCGCGACTGTGTTTGAAGTCGATCAAGCCACCGGCCTGATCGCCGTCGAGGCCCCAAACGGGGTTTGTGCAGTGTTCATCCGCGTCGTCGGATGCCAGGTCGTGGTCGGGGATGTCCTGGTCGGCCGCCTGCATTCCAAGAACCCGGCCGAACTGAAGTGCTGCACCAACGGCAAGCTGGTCACCGTGGCCTTCGGCACCGGCCCGATCCCGTTCGGCGAGGCCATGGCCATCGTCGGCCTCAAGAAACAGGTGCGTCCGTCGGTCTGGGACGCGGCGCTGCACTAGCGCGGCAGCGGGACGCCACCCCCAGCACACAGACCGTCTTGCCCCCGGGGCGCGCAGCCCCAAGCCGCGCGACACCGGCTCCCGGGACAGGCGCGGATTCTGCCCCATGGTACGGCTGAAGCCCGTCGCCTCCATGGTGCAAACCGCCTATTTCTTGCCGCCGCGCGCCACCATGCCTGCCGGGACCGTAGCGCCGCGCACGGCGGCCTGCGCCAGCTTGAAGAACACGTCGGTGTTGTCGATCACGCCGGTGAACGCGTAGGCGCCCGGGCCGAAGGCCGACAGCGGGATGTCGGTCGCGGTGTGCACGGCCGAGTCGCCCGGCACCTGGCCAGTGACCAGCAGGTTGCCGCCCTTGTCGCGGTCGTTCAGCGTCGGGTAGGTCGACATCGGCTCCTTCTTCACGAAGGGCTGCTGGCTGTCCTGCAGCGGACGCACGTTGCTGCGCCAGTCTTCGTAGCGGTCGGCATTGGCGCCGTAGGCCACCAGCAGGCGGAAGTCGATGTCGGTGGTCTCGGGGTAGCCGTCCGCGGCGATGCGGTACTTCGGGAAACCTGCCTGTTCGTAGATACCGACCACCTGGTCGCGCAGCGCCTCCTTGCCGCCCTTGGCGCCGGCTTCCACCAGCTTGGCATCGGTCAGCCGCGAGCCACCGATCAGCGCAGCGCCCGAGCATTCGTGGTCGGCCGTCACGATGACCAGCGTGTCACCGTGGGTCTTGGCGAAATCCTGCGCCAGGCGCACCGCGCGGTCGAACTCGATCGTGTCGAGCATCCAGCGTTCCGAGTCCATGTTGTGCGCCTGCTTGTCGATCGAGGCGCCTTCGATCATCAGCACGAAGCCTTGTTTGTGGCGCGACAGCGTGTCCAGCGCCTTGGCCGCCATCTCGTCGAGCATCGGCTGGTCGGGGAAACCGTAGTCCTCGACCACACTGGTGGCGCCAGCGGCCTTCTTGCCGCGCCGGCCGTCGATCTTGTCGAGCGCCACGTTCATGTTGGACAGCGAGAACAGGCCGAGCAGCTTGCCGCCGGCGCTGTTGGCCGCGTCGAGCTCGGTCTTCGAGCTGGCGTACTGGAAGCCCGCGCCCTGGAAGTCGGCGATCAGGTCGCGTTGCGCGTCCATCGAACCCGGTGCGGCACCCCAGCGCCTGACGATCTCGCCGGTGTGCGCATCGCTGGCGGAGAACGCATAGTCGTTGCGGTCCGAACGGGCCGAGCCCGCGGTGCCAGCCGGCAGGAACCACTTGCGGCCGCCGCCCATCAGCACCGACAGGCCCGTGAGGCCGCGATCGTCGAGGAACTGGTCGACGATGCCGGTGCCGGCACCGCGGCTGGAGGTGTGCACGGCGTTGCCGGCCGGCGTGGCGTCGAACACGTCGGCCGTGGTGACGATGCCCAGTGCCTTGCCTTGCGTGCGGTGCAGGTACTCGCTCAGGTATTCGATGCGCGGGTTGTCGAACGGATCGGTCGTGTCGTCGGGGAACACGCCCTCCTCGTTGTTGTTGTTCTTGTTGCCGGAGACGTACGAGGTCATGCCCGGCGACGAGTCGGTGACGATCGAGTTCAGCGACGAGGTCTTGACCATGCCCGTCACCGGGAAGGTGTCCATCGCCAGCGGCTCGATGTTCTTGCCCTGCGCGTAGCCGCCACGCACGATGCGCGCCGCCGTGCGCTGGGCCGCGCCCATGCCGTCGCCCAGCAGGATGATGACGTTCTTGACCTTCTGGCCGCCGGCGGTGAAGGGCACGACCTCGAAGTTGCCGCGCGCGGTGACCGTGAGGCCGTCGCTCTGGCGGGCGCTGACGCTGAACTCGTGCACGCCCGGCTTGTCGACGGTGACGGCGCGCACCGTGGCGATGCTGGCGTTGGCCGCCACGCCTTTCACGCAGCTGGCTTCGCAGCCGCGCAGCGCCACCGTGGCGGGCACGGCACGGCCGCCCTGCAGCACGGTGACGGGTTTGCCGTCGATCGCGAAGACGGCCTGCACGATGGTCTTGGCGGCATCGTCGGGGCGCAGCGTGGCCTGCAGGTCGAAGCGCTGGCCCGGCAGGAAACGCGCGATCACCGGCGCCGGGCTGTTGCTGGCGAACAGCTCGCTGGGCGGCGTCAGCCGGGAGACGCTGGGGTCAGCGGCGGCGCAGAAGCTGGCGGCGAGGGCCGCGGCGGCAAACGCGAGCCGGCTCAGCGAAGAGGTGGTCGGATGGAGAACGGACATGTTGCCTCTCGAGGAAAGAACAAAACGGAATGGCGGGGGGACGGGGGACGGCGCAGCGTCAGCGCACGCCGGCCACGGCGCTGTCGCGCGGGTCGAGCAGCAGCCGCAGCCAGACCACACGGCCGCCGGGCAGCTCGTGCCGGCCCACCTGCAGCACACCCGTCAGCTGGAGCAGGCCGGCCGTGTGCGGCAGTGGCCGCGCGCTGTCGGGCGCAGGCATCACCACGACCACGGTGCTGGGCGGCAGATCGTCGGCATCGCCGTCGGCGTGCTCGCTCATGCGGATCGGCAGTGGGGTCAGGAAGAACTCGCCGACCGAGCCGTCTTCCTGCGCCACCATGTAACCGGTGAGCCGCACGCGCTGGCCGTGGGCCGCCTTCAGCGTCGCGCTCATCTCCAGCCCGCGGGGGCCGATCGGGCTGGCGAAGAAATCCCTGAACTTGAGGTCCTGCACGCCCACCGGCGCATCGCCGGTCGCGGCCCAGCCCGCAGCCCCCAGACTCCACAGAACCGCACCCATTCCCCAACCGGCGATCTTCCACATGCCAACAGCCTTTCGAATCCGCCGACGATAGACAGGCAACAAGTCAATTCAGTGACAGAACGGGCAAGGCAGTGCGACACCTGTGCACAACCTCGTGCAGCCGCAGGGGCGGCAAGGTCAGAGGCTGAGAGTTTTTTGGCCGTGCCCGAAAGGCGCGTCAAAACGCGCCGGATCTAGGCGCAAAGCACAGCCATAGCTCGGGCTATGGCGAGCATTTGCAACGACGAGCTGGTGTGTTTTGGCGTGCAAGGCGGGCATGGAGGAAAGACTCTCAGCCTCTCAGACGCAGGCCAGCCGTGCGTGCGGTAGCGCCGGCAGTTCGATGCGGATCGCATCGCCGCGCTGCACCAGGCCGCCGGCCAGCACGATGCCCATCACGCCGGTCTTGCGCACCACGCCCCCGTCGGCATCGCGGCCCAGCACCGCCGGCAGCAGGCCCTTGCGGAAGCGGTCGATCTGCGCACAAGGGTTGCGCAGGCCGGTCACCTCCACCAGCGCAGTGGCCCCCACGTGCAGGCGTGTGCCGGCCGGCAGGTCGAGCAAGGCAATGCCCTCGGTCAGGATGTTCTCGCCCAGATCGCCCGGGTGCACGTCGAACCCGGCGCTCGCCAGTTCGTCCAGCAGTTCGCGGTGGATCAGGTGCACCTGCCGCAGGTTCGGCTGGTTGGGGTTCCTCGCAACGCGCGAGCGGTGCTGCACGGTTGCACCGCAATGGGCGTCGCCCGCCACACCCAGGCCGGCCAGCAGTTCGATGCGGGTGCGGACGGGTTTGCTGAAGGCGTGCGGCGCATCGGCGCTGACCGAGGCCACCTGCATCGCGACCTTGCCCTGCCGTGCCGGGCCTGTGCTGCCCGATGCCCCGGCCGCCTGCGCGTTGCCAGGGTCGGCACGGTGTTGTTTCGAGTGCTTGTCGTGCGGTGTCATGGCGTCATCGTGCCCGAAAAATCCGGCGTGCGGCAAACGACGCTCACGGCCGCCGAGCTTGTTGCGCAGGCTGCCTGCAGGGCCGGCCCCTACCGACCGGTTTCCTTCAGGTAGGCCGCGCGCGCCGCCACGGCCGTGTTCGTGAAGTCGCTGAACACGCCGTCGAGCCCGGCGCGGAAGTAGGCCAGGTATTCGGCCGTGGGGTCGCCCTTGTAGACGCCGGCCAGGTACTTCTTCTCGTTGCGGAAGGTGTAGCTGTGCACGACCAGGCCGACCTTGTGCGCGTCGGCGATCACGTTGGTGGGCGTGACCGTGGTCACGTCGGCCATCGAGCCGACGTAGGGGCTGCCGTCGGCGTTGGTGGCCTTGAACGGCACGATGGTGTGCGCCATGACCTGCGGCTTCCAGGGGCCGACGCCATCGGCATAGGTCTTGATCTCGGCCAGGCCGGCAGGCGTCAGCATCGCGCCGAAGAAGCGGCCGTCGCCGGCCAGCGTCCAGCTGTAAGGGCGGCCATCGACGAAGTTGTACACGTCGTTGGTCTTGTAGATCATCTCGCCGGTCTTGAAGTCGATGTCGTTGCCGTCGACCAGCTGCACCAGGCGGGCGTCCAGGCCGACACTGCGCATGTACTTGAGGCTGGCAGGGTCGAAACTCTGCACCAGGATCGGCGCCGTCCGGCTGTTCCAGTTGTTGTCCTTCACCATCTTGACGATGGCGTCCTCGAACGGGTGCGTCCCGGTGCCACAGCCGTTGGCGATCGCCTGCGCGTTGTTCCAGTACGGGTTCTTGGCTTCGGGGTAGACGGTGATGGTGCGGCCGGTGGACGCACTCTTGGCCCGGGCGATCTCGATGATCTCCTGCATCGCGAGCACCGGGTACTTGCCGTTGTCCGCGCTGGGCCGTTCGTCGCGGGCATCGTAGGTGGTGCCACCGATCTGCTTCAGCTCGGCGGCGGTGAAGTCGGTGATCGACCAGTCGCCGGTGTGGTCCTCGCCATCGACGATCAGCGACTTCAGCACCGATTTCGGATCGGCCGGGTTGGTCAGGTCGGTGAGGTACTGGGCGGGGCCGCCGTAGGTCGCCAGCGAATAGGTCACGTTCACCAGGCGGCCCGGCACGGTGCGCTTGCGTGCGGCGAAGGCGGCATTGGTCTTGGCCACTTCGGCGATGTTGGTGTTGTCGCTGAGCCAGGGGTTGTGGCGTGCGACGAGCACACAGTCCTTCGACAGGTGCAGGTCCATCTCCAGCGAATCGGCACCGGCGTCGGCAGCGGCCTCGTAGGCGATGCGCGTCTCTTCGGGGTAGAGGCCGGGCAGGCCGCGGTGGGCGATCACCAGGGGCGCCTTGCCATCCAGCGTGGGCAGCGGAACGGTATCGTCGCCGCCACAGGCCGTGAGAACCGCCGCGGCCAGCAGGCCGAGCGCGAACACGGGGCGGCCGACATCGGGAAGTCTTGTGTTGTGCATGTTGTTGTCATCCAGGTATTGAGGCAGCGCGATCGTGGGTGGACCGCGTGACAACACGATGACGGCAACACGACACGGCGTCGCCGGAAAAAGACAGCCACCCGAGCGCAGGGACTTGGCGCCAACGCGTTCGGCGTCCCGGCTCGGGTCGTGCGCCAGCGTGGGATGGACGAATACGCACACCCTGCACCTGCCCCGGGCACCGCCACCACCCAGCAGCAGGCTCATGGCCTCGGTACCCTGCCCAGCCCAGCCGTTGGCACGCAAAACATCTGCAGCATGGATATCACGGGCAACCACATGGCACCGGCCTGGGTGCGCTGACCGTTGCCGGCGCCGCGTAGGGGCGTATCTCCTCCGGGTGCTGACGCAGGTAGCGCATCAGGGTGCGCCGCTTCTCCGGGCCGCGCACGCCCTCGGCGCCGACCGGTGTTGCTTCGCCTGCGGCCTCCGGGCGTGCCTGCCTGGGGCGGCCCGGCGTCGCGCTCATCACGGGGGCGTCCGCCAGGAGGGTGGGGAACCGGTCCTCGACGCGTTCGTAGATCGAGCGCCACAGTTTCTTCAGCGTGTGCGGCGAGACCCCGAGCAGCAAGGCGATCAACTCGTCGGGCTCGTCGAACAACGCACGCCGCAGCAAACGCTGCTCGGCACCGCGGAAACGAAAGATGGGCGCGCAGTGTTCGAAGATCTCGCGGATCTGGAAACCGGGCAGCCTGTGTAGCGCCTCCGCCCGCGTCAGGCTGAACAGCTCGGGCAGCAACTGCGGAGACCCGCCCGCAACGCCGGGGTTGTGAGCGCTGCGCTGCTGCATGCCGATGCTGTGCATGTAAGGCTGCTCGTCCTGCGAGGCTTCCTGAAAGATCTCGCGCACCCGGTGCCCGGCGTGCGCCAGGCGCATGGCCGTCACGCCGGCGGAGACCACGGCCACCGCGCGCGGGTCGCTGAAGTCGGTACTGCGTTGCTGGTAATGCAGCACCATGAAGGTCACGCCTTCGTCGCTGCCCGAAGAGGCATTGGCCAGTGCCATCTCGCGCTCGCTGGGTGGCCGGGTGCGGCCGTCCAGCAGTTCGCCATAGAGCTGCTGCGTGACCCACGGCAACGGCGTGCCGCGCATGCGCCCTTGCCAGCGGGCGTCGAGCGCGATCGCCATGCCGATCGCCTGGATCTGCTGGCCGGCGGGTGCACGCACATCCTCGATCACGTCCGCATTGAAGCCGGGATGGTGCAGCAGCTCGCGCCACAACGCGGGCAGCCGCGCCCGCATCGCATCGTCGAACACCAGCCAGCGTGGCAGCAGACCTAACGCGGTGTCGAAGTCGCGGGGCTGAAGCAGGCGGCGCTGGAGCGCAGGCTTGTCAAGCGGGGAGGCGGACATGGCGTCTGGAGATCGAGCAAAAACCGGAGATTCTAGGGAAGCTTATCCTTCATTTATCCGCGATTTCCCACCATAAAATTCAAATTTTCATGACTTTCACATTCCATGGACAATATTGACAGAGTAATTCTCAGTCTCCTGGCGCGGGACGGGCGGCTGAGCTTTCGCGAGCTGGCCGAGTCGGTCCACTTGAGCGCGAACGCAGTGGCCGAGCGCTACCGGCGGCTGCGCGACAACGGCACGATCGTCGGAGTGCGCGCACAGATCGACCCAGTGGCGCTGGGACGCAGCGTGGAGGCGCAGATCGAGGTCAAGCTCGATGTCGACACCGCCGCACTCGACTTCGAGACCTCGCTGCGCCACATCCCGCAGATCGTGGGCGCGACTCTGATGACGGGCTCGTTCGACTATGCGATCCGCGTCGCCTGCGCGGACCGTCAGGAACTGATGGATGTCACCGAGACCCTGCGCCGACAGGGCGGCGTGCGCGAGACCTACACGCGCCTGGTGCTGCGCGAGATCCAGCTCTCGATGGCAGTCTGACGTAGCCTGCTGCGGGTAGCCTGCCGGCCCTTTTAGGGGTCTGGGCAGCTTGCGTTCGCGCGCCGATCATCGCGGCCTTCACAACCTTTGGAGCCGGACGTTTCCCATGAACCCTCTTACCAAGACCACCCTTGTCGGCAGCGCCGCTGCCCTGTTGACCGCACTGTGCGCCCCTGTAACGGCCATGGCCGACGAGGTGCACTGGACCACCTGGACATCGGCCGTGGCTGGCCCGAACGGCCATGCGGCCGGGCAGATCGACATCGGCGACGGTTCGGCCGTCAACGTGGCCTATACCGGGCAGCTAGCGTTCTGGGACGCCCCTGGCAGCAACAGCTACTGGCAGGACGGCGGCGGCACCTACACCAGCGCGGCCGTCGACAACGGCCCTGGCAACAGCGGCATGCTCGCGTTGTCGAGGCTCGGCACACGCACCCTCACCTTCTCGGAATCGGTCGACAACCTGTTCTTCGCGCTGATCGACCTGAACGGCGGCGGCTACGAGTTCGACCACGACTTCACCATCGAGAGCAGCGGCACGGGCAACCGGGGCAGCGGCGGCTTCAGCAGACAAGTGACCGCCGACGGCAAGTACCGGTTGACGGGCACCGGTGACCCACACGGCGTGATCCGCTTCAACGAAGCCGTGTCGTCGATCAGCTGGACCAGCCTGGCGAACGAGACGTGGAACGGCTTCACGGTCGGCACCTACGGCGTCGCGGCCGAGCCGAACCAAGTGCCGGAGCCGGGCAGCTGCGCGCTGATGAGCCTCGGGATCCTGGCCATCGGCTGGAAGCACCGCACGCGTGGTGCCAAGGGGTTGCAGCAGCGGATGTGATGGCCCTTCCTTTGTTGTGCACACGCATCGAACCAGTCAACATTTGCGACAAATGCCACGACGCCGTGAAACATCGTTGCTACGCTAGGCGCTGATCATCCGTGCATCCCCGGCGACTGCCGCAACCAACCCGATTGGAGATGTCATGACCCAGCAGCCCAGCATGTTCCCGAACAGCCTCAGAGGCACCGGTGCCCTGATGGACCCCGGCTTCCTGCACGACGCGATCTCGCCGCACGAGTCGACCGCAGGTTCGTCGATGTCCGTCGCCGACCGCTGGTCTGCCGTGGCCTCCTTTGCAGCCTGCCTCGGCCTCGCCATGCTGGTCTGCTTCCGCTAATCTCCTCGCGCGTTTTCTTCATCTGAGCAGCCCGTGCGCGCCCTGCGCGCGGGCCCTGGACGACATCGTGCTCCAATGGGCATCCCACATGTACGGCACGGCGCAAGCCGTGCTCCTCAGGAGAGCCCCATGTCCATCCATTCGCTGTTCTCGCCATCCGTCCAGGACCCCAGCGCCGAAGTCCGCGTGCATCTGGCCGCCGCCCTGCGCATGGCCGTGCTGCACGACCTGAACGACGGCATCGACAACCACTTCACCGTCGCCGTGCCCGGCCAGCCCGACCGCTACCTCGTGCTGCCCTTCGGCTACCACTGGTCGGAGGCCTGCGCCAGCCGGATGATGGTGTTCGACGAACAGGGGCACACGCACGAAGGCAGCGGCGTCGTCGAGTTGTCAGCGCAATGCATCCACGCGCCCATCCACCGCATCACCGGTGCCAAGGTCGTTCTGCACACGCACCAGACATGGGCCACCGCGTTGAACATGCTGCAGGACAACCGGCTGCTGCCGGCCAGCCAGAATGCCGCGCTGTTCCACGGCCAGATTGCCTACGACGACGGCTACACCGGCCTGGCCGACACACTGAATGAAGGTGAACGTCTGGCGCAGTTGATGGGCGACAAACCCATCGTCTTCATGAAGAACCATGGCGTGCTGGTGGTGGGCGACACCGTGGCACAGGCCTACCGGCGTCTGTACCGCATCGAGCGGGTCTGCCGCAACCAGCTGCTCGCAATGGGCAGCGGCCAGCCACTGGCGCTGGTGTCCGACGATGTCGCCGGCCGCGTGCAGAACCCGGGGCCCGACGACCGGCATCCACGGTCCGAACGCGAGCGGCTCTTCTTCGAGGCGATGATGCGCGTCGTGGACCGCGAACTGCCTGGCTACCGCGACTGACGGACCCGCAGCCATTTCCCGGGTCCGCACAACACGACGCCCACACACCGATGCTGCTCATCCTGCGCTCGACCTGCCTGGTGGTGGCGGCCGCCATCGCCCTCTGCGGTTGCGGCAGCCTGCGCCCGGCCGACGCGCCCATGCGCACCCTCGACCGTCCCGCGCATTGCGCAGCCGGTCTGCAACCCGATACCTTGCTGGTGCTGCTGCCCGGCTCCCTCTCCCCGCCCGAAGAGTTCGAGCAGGAAGGCTTTGTGCGGACGGTGCGGCAAAGCGGGCTGGTGGCAGACCTCGTCCTCGTCGATGCCCACACGGGCTACTACTTCGGCCAGACCTTCGTCGACCGCCTGCGCGCCGATGTGGTGGCGCCTGCACGCGCCCGCGGCTACCGGCACGTGTGGCTGGTCGGCATCTCGATCGGCGGCCTGGGTGCGATGCTGTATGCGGACGCCCGGCCCGACGACGTGGCCGGCGTGGTCGCGATCGCGCCCTACCTCGGAACGCGCCTGGCGGCCCAGGACATCGTGAACGCCGGCGGCCTGGCCCGGTGGCGGGCGCCGCCGTTCCCGGTGGAGACCGACCTCGATGCCGGGCTCTGGCGCTGGCTGCAGCGCCAGACACGCAGCGCGCCAGCGGCCACGCCCACCACGCCGATCTATCTCGGCTATGGGTTGGACGATCGTTTTGCCTACAACGCCGAAGTCCTGGGCCGCGCCTTGCCACCGGATCGGGTCTTCACCACCGAAGGCGGCCACGCCTGGCCGGCGTGGAAGGCCTTGTGGCAGCGCATGGTCGCTCAGATTCCCGTCGAGCGCAGCAGCGGTTGCCGCGAGGACGGCTGAGCCCGCAATCCAGGCCGGCGTGGATGCACCCAATGGCTACATGTGGTCCACCATCACCTGCCCGAAGCCCGAGCAGCTGACCTGCATCGCGCCGTCCATCAGGCGGGCGAAGTCGTAGGTGACCTTCTTGCTGGCGATCGATTTCTCGAGGGCGCGGATGATCAGGTCGGCGGCTTCCTTCCAGCCCATGTGGCGCAGCATCATCTCGGCGGACAGGATCTCGGAGGTCGGGTTGACGTAGTCCTTGCCCGCGTACTTGGGGCCGGTGCCGTGGGTGGCCTCGAACATGGCCACGGTGTCGGACAGGTTGGCGCCGGGCGCGATGCCCATGCCGCCGACCTGCGCGGCCAGTGCGTCGGAGATGTAGTCGCCGTTCAGGTTCAGTGTGGCCACCACCGAATACTCGGCCGGCCGCTGCAGGATCTGCTGCAGGAAGGCATCGGCGATCACGTCCTTGATGACGATGTCGCGCCCGTTCTTCGGGCTCTTGAAGCGCATCCACGGTCCGCCATCGATCAGCTCGGCGCCGAACTCCTTGGCGGCCAGGCCGTAGCCCCATTTGCGGAATCCACCTTCGGTGAACTTCATGATGTTGCCCTTGTGCACGAGCGTGACGCTGGGCTTGTCGTTGTCGATCGCGTACTGGATCGCCTTGCGCACCAGGCGCTCGGTGCCTTCGATGGAGACCGGCTTGACGCCGATGCCCGAGGTGTCGGGGAAGCGGATGGTCTTGACGCCCATCTCGTCGATCAGGAACCTGATCAGCTTCTTCGCTTTGTCGCTCTGCGCCTCGTACTCGATGCCGGCGTAGATGTCTTCGCTGTTCTCGCGGAAGATCGCCATGTTGGTCTTCTCGGGCTCGCGCAGCGGGGACGGCACGCCCTTGAAGTACTGGATCGGCCGCAGGCACACGTACAGGTCGAGTTCCTGGCGCAACGCGACGTTCAGCGAACGGATGCCGCCGCTGACGGGCGTGGCGAGCGGGCCCTTGATCGACACGACGTAGTCGCGCACGGCGCGCACGGTCTCCTCGGGCAGCCAGACGTCGGGGCCGTAGATGCGGGTCGACTTCTCTCCCGCAAAGACCTCCATCCAGTGGATCTTGCGGCGCCCGTCGTAGGCCTTGGCCACCGCCGCATCGACCACCTTCAGCATCACCGGCGTGATGTCCACCCCCGTGCCATCGCCCTCGATGTAGGGGATCACGGGTTCGTCCGGCACCTGCAGCGACATGTCGGCGTTGACCGAGATCTTCTGACCTTGGGCGGGCACTTGGATGTGCTGGTACATCGGGGGGAATCTCCGGAGGATGCGGGTGAAGGGGGCGACATGCCGCAGAGCTGGGCACATGCGGAAAAGCGGCGCGATTTTAGCTGCAATTATTTTGACGCGTCGATGTCAACCAGGGCCGTTTTCCACCCGTTAGAAGTGCACCTTCCGGTCATCTTGGGAGGAATTTTCAGTCGCCTCTTTCAAGGAATCGCCATGCACAAAATCCTCTCCGCTCTCGTTGCCGGCTTGTTCGCCGTTGTTGCTTCCGCACAGGCTCCCGCAGCCCCCGCCGCGCCCATGGCCACCCCCGCTCCCGCCGTGACCGCCAAGGCCGAAACCAAGCCGGCTGCCAAGGTCGCCGTGAAGTCGTCGCAGGTCAAGAAGACCAAGCACGCTGCCACCAAGAAGACCAAGCATGTGAAGAAGGCCGCATAAGCCCTGGCCTTGCGCCACAATGCCCGCTTCGGCGGGCGTTCTTGTTTCTGGAGCCCGTTCTTTTACGACCCCTCACGACCGAGCCACCATGCGCCTGAGCCTCCTCACCGTTCGCACCGTCCTGCTTGCGCTCTGCGCCGCCACCGGCGTCGCCCAGGCGCAGGACAGCCCCCAGATGGATCTTCCGCGGACCACGCTGTCGGCGGGCATGTACCAGATCGACGCCCAGTTGGCGATGACTTCCGAGCAGCGCCAGATCGGCCTGATGTTCCGCAAGGAGATGCCGCAGCACGAAGGCATGCTGTTCGTGTTCGAG
Organism: Pseudorhodoferax sp.; assembly: GCA_965279475.1. Taxonomy (GTDB): domain Bacteria; phylum Pseudomonadota; class Gammaproteobacteria; order Burkholderiales; family Burkholderiaceae_C; genus Pseudorhodoferax. The sequence continues at coordinate 1,268,591 of CBDIIA010000003.1, read as the reverse complement.
CAACCGTCGGTGCAGTGCTTCTGGATGAAGAACACGATCCTGCCGCTGACCGCCGCCTTCGTCGACGATGCCGGCGTCATCGCCAACCTGGTCGACATGAAGCCGCAGACAACCGACTCGCACTGCTCGGTGAAGCCCGTTCGGTATGTGCTCGAGATGAACCAGGGCTGGTTCGCCAAGAAGGGCCTCAAAGCCGGCACCAAGCTGGCCGGCAAGCCATTCGGCACGGTGCATTAACGCGCTCACACCGCGACCACGCGCCCAAGACAAAAAGCCGGCTCAGGAGCCGGCTTTTTGTCTTGGGCGCGTGGGGATCAGGCGAAGTTGGATTCCGCGAAGCCCCAGTTCACGAGCTTGTCGAAGAAGGTCTCAACGAACTTCGGACGCAGGTTGCGGTAGTCGATGTAGTAGGCGTGTTCCCAGACGTCGACGGTCAGCAGGGCCTTGTCGGCGGTGGTCAGCGGCGTGCCGGCAGCGCCGGTGTTGACGATGTCGACCGAGCCATCGGGCTTCTTCACCAGCCAGGTCCAGCCGGAACCGAAGTTGCCGACGGCCGACTTCACGAACGCTTCCTTGAAGGCCGCGTAGCTGCCCCACTTGGCGTTGATGGCTGCTGCCAGCGCGCCGCCGGGCTCGCCGCCGCCGGCGGGCTTCATGCAGCTCCAGAAGAAGGTGTGGTTCCAGATCTGCGCCGAGTTGTTGTAGATGCCGCCGCTCGACTTCTTGACGATCTCTTCGAGCGTCATGTTCTCGAACTCGGTGCCCTTTTGCAGGTTGTTGAGGTTCACCACATAGGCGTTGTGGTGCTTGCCGTGGTGGTACTCCAGGGTTTCCTTCGAGTAGGCCGGCGCGAGCGCGTCGATTGCATACGGCAGGGGGGGCAGGGTATGTTCCATTTTCTTCCTCGTGAGTTTGTGGGACGGACGGATGATTGTAGAAACTAAATCCGGCGGGGCGCGACGACGGTGAGATCAACCTCGCCATCGGACAGGGTTGCCCGCAGGGCCTGACCTTCGCGGGTCTGGGTCGCGGTGGAGATGGTGTTGCCTTCCACGTCGCTCAACCATGCATAACCCCGGCGCAGGGTGAGCCTTGGGTCCAGCAGGTCGAGCACGCGCTGGGCCTGCCCCAGCCGCTCACGCGCCCGCTCCAGGCGCTTTGGCACCCCGGCCTGCACGCGCAGCTGATGTGCCTGCAGCGACGACGTCTGCTGCGCCAGCCGGCCTCGCACCGCATAACGCAGCCGCTGGGCGCGCTGGGCCAGCCGCAGCTGCTGGCGCCCGATCAGCTCGGAAGGCCGGCCCAGCCGGCGGGCGGCGTGGTCGAGCCGCTGCCCGCGTTGGTCCAGGCCGCTGGCGATGGCGTCGCGCAGGCGCTCGGCCATCAGGTCCAGCGCTCCGAGCCAGACGGTGCGGGGCTGCGCCACCAACTCGGCCGCGGCGGTCGGTGTCGGCGCACGCAGGTCGGCCACGAAATCGGCGATCGTGAAGTCGGTCTCGTGGCCAACGCCGCTCACCAGCGGCACCGGGCTTTGGCGAATGGTGCGCGCGAGGCGCTCGTCGTTGAAGGCCCACAGGTCCTCGATCGAGCCGCCGCCGCGGACCAGCAGGATCACATCGACCGGCACCGCCCCGCCGAGCGCGACGTCGTAGAGACCCTGCAACGCCCGTACCAGGTCCTCGGGGGCCGACGTTCCCTGCACCAGTGCCGGTGCCAGCACCACGGGGATGTGCGGCACGCGGCGCCGCAAGGCGCTCACCACGTCGTGCAGCGCCGCGGCACCGAGCGAGGTCACCACGCCGATGCCGCGCGGCAGCAACGGCAGCGCCCGCTTGGCGGCAGGATCGAACAGGCCCTCGCCCTCCAGCTTGGCTTTCAGCCGGAGGAACTGCTCGAACAGAGCGCCCTGCCCTGCCCGCTGCATGCTCTCGACGACCAGTTGCAGGTCGCCGCGGGGCTCGTAGATGCCAAGCCGGCCGCGGACCTCGACCAGCTCGCCGTCGCGCGGCGAGAAATCCACCAGACTGGCCGCCCGCCGGAACATCGCACACCGGATCTGGCCTTGCGGGTCCTTGATGTTGAAGTAGCAATGTCCGCTGGATGCGCGCGAGAAGCCCGAAAGCTCCCCGCGGACCGCGACAGGATTGAAGCGCGTGTCCAGAGCCCCAGCAACGGCGCGGCACAACGCGCCGACTTGCCATACAAGCGGCGCCGTTGCTGGATTCGGCTCAGCCGCGGGGGCTTGCATCTGCTGCTCTGCAGCAATCCGCCGCCCAATACTCCACAGCGCGGCGTTCCCCCGGTACACCTGCCTGCAAGCGCTCCGGGAAGCCAATGTTTACGTGACAAGCCATTGATTTCAAAGGAAAAATTTCTGCTTAAATTTTCATCGAACTGTCATAGAGCCGCGTCAGCGCTCGCTTTTCGGCTTTTCGGGATGACTTCTTCACAAAGTTATCCACATGATCTGTGGGTCTCGTCCGACAGCCGCTGACACAGCGCCATCGCGCCACACGGCCCCTGCGGAGAATGCGACAGTCGACCGGTGCCGGACCGTTCCGGCAGAAGCACTGCGCCATAATCGCGACGACTTCATCAGCGCGGAGATTCGTCTTGTTTTCGATCATACAAGCTGCAGGTTGGCCGATCTGGCCCTTGATTGCCTGCTCCATCCTCGCGCTGGCACTGGTCATCGAACGTCTGGTCAGCCTCAAGACGCACAAGATCGTGCCGCCCAAGCTGCTCGACGAAGCGCTGATCGTGTCGCAGAACGCCATCCCCGCGCCGGGCATCGTGGCGCAGCTGGCGCAGAACTCCGCGCTGGGCGAGGTGCTGGCCAGTGGCATGCGCGCGCTCAACCACAACCCCCGCTGCAGCGAAGACGACCTGCGCGCGGCGATCGAAGCGGCTGGCCGCGCGGTCGCGCACCGGCTCGAGAAGTACCTGAGTGCGCTGGCGACCATTGCCTCGGCCGCGCCGCTGCTGGGCCTGCTGGGCACCGTGATCGGCATGATCGAGATCTTCGGCTCGCAGTCGGGCGCCGCCGGTGCCGTCGGCAGCAACCCCGCACAACTGGCGCATGGCATCTCGGTCGCGCTGTACAACACGGCCTTCGGGCTCGTCGTGGCCATCCCCTCGCTGATCTTCTGGCGCTACTTCCGTGCCCGGGTCGACGGGTATCTGCTCAGCCTGGAGCTGGCCGGCGAGCAGTTCGCCAGGCACCTCAACGCGCTGCGCCGCAAGCCATGAACTTCAGGCGCCGCGGGCGCGACGAGCCCGAGATCAACCTGATCCCCTTCATCGACGTGCTGCTGGTCGTGCTGATCTTCCTGATGCTGTCGACGACCTACGCCAAGTACGCGGAGCTGCAGATCAAGCTGCCCGTCGCGAATGCCGATGCGCAACGCGACCGCCCCAACGAAGTCGTGGTGTCGATCGCCAGCGATGGCCGCTACGCGGTCAACAAGCAGGCCCTGAGCGGCCGCAGCGTCGAAGCGCTGTCGTTCGCGATGCTCGAGGCCGCCAAGGGCGGCAAGGACTCCATCGTCATCATCAGCGCCGATGCGAGCACCGCCCACCAGTCCGTCATCACGGCCATGGAGGCCGCCCGGCGTTCGGGCCTGGTCCAGATCACCTTCGCCACGCAAACGGCCGCCGGCGCCGGCGCGCGCTAGAGGCCGTGCACGCGTGGCTGGCCGCCAGGCTGCCGCAGGTGTGGCTGCGGCGCGGCTGGCCAGCGCTGATGCTGTGGCCGCTGTCGCAGCTCTATGCCTTGGTGACGGCGCTGCGCCGCAGCCTGTACCGGCTCCATCTGCTGCGGGTCACCCGGCTGCCGGTGCCGGTTATCGTGGTGGGCAACGTGGTCACGGGCGGCTCGGGCAAGACGCCGGTCGTCATGGCCATCGTGAACCATCTGCGCGCAGCGGGCTGGCAGGTCGGTGTGGTGTCGCGCGGCTACGGGCGCAGCACCGATGGTTGCCGTGAAGTGCTGGCGGACAGTGCGGCGAGCGAAGTCGGCGACGAGCCTGCGCTGATCCGGCGTGTGTGTGAGGTGCCGGTGTTCGTCGCCTCGAAGCGGGCCGACGCCGCACGCGCGCTGCTCGCCGCACACCGTGGCGTGCAGGTGATCGTCTGCGACGACGGCCTGCAGCATCTGGCGCTGGCGCGCGACATCGAGGTGTGCGTGTTCGACGACCGCGGCACCGGCAACGGGTTCCTGCTGCCGGCAGGGCCGTTGCGCGAGCACTGGCCGCGGCCCGCGCACCTGGTCGTGCACACCGGCCGGCAGCCCTCCTTCGCCGGATGGCATGTGCCGCGCGCCCTGGCGGCCGAGGCCTTGCGGGCGGACGGAACACGCCTGGCTCTGGCCGCATTGGCCGACACCCCGGTCACCGCCGTCGCAGCGATCGCGAAGCCGGACGCCTTCTTCGACATGCTGCGTGCGGCCGGCGTGCACGTGGGGCTGGCCATCCCATTGCCCGACCACTTCGATCTCACGCACTGGCATGCGCCGGCGGATGCGCCACCCGTGCTGCTCTGCACTGAAAAGGATGCCGTCAAGCTGTGGAAAAGCACCCCCGAAGCCTGGGCCGTGCCGCTGCGGCTCGACACCGCGCCCGGGCTGCTGGAGGCGCTGGACCGACTGCTCGCGCAGGTACCATCACGCATTTCGCCTCCGACCGGACTTCCGCATGGACAGCAAACTTCTTGAACTGATGGTCTGCCCCGTGACCAAGGGCTCACTGCAGTACGACCGCGAACGCCAGGAGCTGGTGTCGCGCAGCGCGCGCCTCGCCTACCCGGTGCGCGACGGCATCCCGGTGCTGCTGGAGAACGAGGCGCGCACCTTGAGCGACGAGGAGCTCGGACTTTGAGCCTGCCCTTCACCGTGTTGATCCCGGCGCGGCTCGCGTCGACGCGCCTGCCGAACAAGCCGCTGGCGCAGCTGGGTGACATGCCGATGGTCGTGCGCGTCGCACGCCAGGCCCAGCGCTCGTCGGCCCAGCGCACCATCGTGGCCTGCGACAGCCCCCAGATCGTCGCCGCCTGCGAAGCCCACGCCGTCGAAGCCGTGCTCACGCGCAGCGACCACCCGTCGGGCAGCGACCGGCTGGCCGAAGCCTGCACGCTGCTTGGCCTGGGGGACCAGGACATCGTCGTCAACGTGCAGGGCGACGAGCCGCTGATCGACCCCGTCCTCATCGACGCCGTGGCCCGCCTGCTGGCGGACAGGCCCGAGGCCAGCATGAGCACGGCGGCCCACGCGATCGAGCACTTCGCCGAGTTCACCAACCCCAACGTGGTCAAGGTGGTGCTCGATGCAACGGGCCGCGCGATGTACTTCAGCCGGGCACCGATCGCCTGGTGGCGCGACGGCTTCTCGAGCGGCGCGCAGACCCTGCCCGAACCGCGCCCGTTGCGGCACATCGGCATCTACGGTTACCGGGCCGGTTTCCTGAAGCTGTTCCCCACACTGGCCCAGGCGCCGCTGGAGGTGACCGAGGCGCTGGAGCAACTGCGTGCGATGTGGCACGGCCACCAGATCGCCGTGCACGTGACACACGATGCGCCCGGCCCCGGCGTGGATACGCCCGAAGACCTGGAGCGCGTGCGCAGGCTTCTGTAGGGTCTGCGGCGGCCTCGGGCCGTGCAGCGCATGCTATCCTTTGCTTCAATGAAGCACTGCGGCGGCACGCCCGCCAGCGGTGCCGCGACATCCATAACATCTGAGGACATCCATGAGATTGATACTGTTGGGCGCGCCCGGCGCGGGCAAGGGCACGCAGGCCACATTCATCTGCCGGAAGTTCGCCATCCCACAGATCTCCACGGGTGACATGCTGCGCGCCGCCGTCAAGGCCGGCACGCCGCTGGGCCTGCAGGCCAAGTCGGTGATGGCCTCGGGTGCCCTGGTGAGCGACGACCTCATCATCGGACTGGTCAAGGAACGCATAGCCGAGCCCGACTGCGCGCACGGCTTCCTGTTCGACGGCTTCCCGCGCACGATTCCCCAGGCCGATGCGATGAAGTCGGCCGGCGTCAAGCTCGACTACGTGCTCGAGATCGACGTGCCGTTCGATGCCATCATCGAACGCATCAGCGGGCGCCGCTCGCACGCGACCTCGGGTCGCACCTACCACGTCACGTTCAACCCGCCCAAGGTCGAAGGCATCGACGACGTGACGGGAGAGCCGCTGATCCAGCGCGAGGACGACAAGGAAGAGACCGTGAAGAAGCGGCTCGACGTCTACAGCGCGCAGACCCGGCCGCTGGTCGACTACTACGCCAACTGGGCCAAGGCCGACCCTGCCAACGCGCCGCGCTACCGCGCGATCAGCGGTACCGGCACGGTCGAGGAGATCACCACGCGCGCGCTCGCGGCACTGTCGGCCTGAAGCGCCGAACCAGCCGTTCAGGCTGGCGACGACCGCATGCCGTAGGTCTTGCCGTCGGCGAACAGGTATTCGGCGCGCAGCACGGCTTCGCCTTTCTCACCGGTGAGCGTGAAGCCGAGCACGCCGATCTGTGCGCCCGGTCGGATCTCGGGCACCTTCCAGGACTCCATGCGCGTCAGCGGTGCGAGCTCGATCTCCCAGACCTTGTCGCGCCGCCGGGGCAGTTGGGCCTTGGCCAGCAAGGCCTTGCCGTCGACCGGTGCCGCCTGTGCCGGCAAGGCGCGCCGGGCCAGGTCGGCAGGCAACACCAGGCCAGCCGGAGGTTCGATCTCCAGTTCAGCATGCGGGTTCTGCCAGCGGCTGCGCAGCACTTTGCCTTCGAGGTAGATCGGCCTGTCCTGATCGAAGCTGCTCCACCCATGGTGTGCGTGGGCTGCAGCCCAGGCGCCCGTCAAACACAGCGCACCGCAGCGCGCGAGCACGATTCGTCGTTGCATGGAAACTCCTTGGTCAGAAATACGCGATCCATCGGCCACAGGCCACTGCCGCCATCCAGAGCCCGGTCGACACCAGCATCTGCAGCCGCGCCGTCCCGTCCAGGCGCAGCAGCGAGCCGCGTGCATGAAACCACGCCGCGTTGCACGCGGCCAGCCATAACAGCAGCATCTTGAGGGTGAACGCCGAGTTGGCCAGCAGTTCGGCCGGCTGCGTAGCGAACATGGTCGCGCCGGTCACGGCCGCCAGGCCAAACCCAGCCAGTGCCAGACCCAGCGACAGACGTGCCAAGGGCACGATCGGCAAGGCCGCGCCGCGGCCGAAGACCCGCAGTTCGAGCAGGATCAGATTGCCAAGCAGCAGCGCAATGCCGAGGATGTGCACGACCTCCAGTGCCGGGTAGATCCAGACGTGCGACCGCAGTGCGCTCAGCATGGCATCGGCCTCCCGGTTGCCGCCTGCACTGCTGCGCGGTTCATGCAAGCAGCTCAAGCATCAGCCGCACACGCGCCTTGACCGGCGACAGACCGTCGGCGTGCTGCAACACGTCGCCGGCATGCGGCAGCACACGGCCGTAGGCGCAACGCGTGGTGCGCAGCACATGCACCCCGGAGGCCTCGGCCCGCAGCAACGCAGCCTCCAATGCATGGTGCAGGCTGCCATTGCCGGTGCCGGCTGCCACCAGCCCGTGCACACCGTCGCGCACCAGGGCATCCACGCCGCGCCCCCCCGCGCCGGCGTGGTTCATCACGATCTCCACGCGCGGCCAGGTGGCAGCGTCCGACGACTGCCAGCGCAACGCCGGCACCAGCGCACGGCCTGCCGCAGGCCAATCCTTCAGCCGGCGCAGCGCGCCCTCTTCCACATAGCCTAACGGCCCCGCGTCGCCCGAGTCGAACGCATCGAGTCGGTAGGGGTGGACCTTCTGCACATCGAACGCGGAGTGCACTTCACCCGCGCAGACCGCTATCACGCCCTGCGCGCCGGCCGTGCAGGCCACGGCGATCGCATCCAGCAGGTTCTGCGGGCCATCGGGCACCAGCGCGGTGGCCGGGCGCATCGCGCAGGTCAGCACGATGGGCTTGGCGGGCGCAAGCGTGGCCTGCAGAAAATACGCCGTCTCCTCCAGCGTGTCGGTGCCGTGCGTCACCACGATGCCGACCACGTCGTTGCGCTCCAGCCAGTGCGCACAACGCTGCGCCAGCAGCGCCCACACCGCGTGGTCCATGTCCTTGCTGTCGATCTGCGCCACCTGCTCGCTGTGCAGCGCGATACCGTCCGCGGCCGGCAACCCGGCCACCAACTGCGCCACGCCGAGCTGCGCCGCGGTGTAGCCGAGGTTGTCGCCCGGGTCCGCCGCGCTGCCGGCGATCGTGCCGCCGGTGCCCAACACCACGACCCTCCGGCCCCCAGCCGCACCGACGATTTGTTCGCTCGCTTGCATAGTTTCAAAAACTGGTTAAAAATACAGCTACTGGATGTTTCAACAGAAAACGTATCCAGTGTGCCAGGAGTCAACATGACCGATGCCTTCTCATTTCCCGCCAAGCTCACTGCCCGCCAGCAGCAGATTCTGGAGCTGATACAGACTGCCGTGGCCAACACCGGCGCGCCGCCGACGCGGGCGGAGATCGCCAACGAACTGGGGTTCAAGTCGGCCAATGCCGCCGAAGAACACCTGCAGGCGCTGGCCCGCAAGGGCGCGATCGAACTGGTCAGCGGCACCTCGCGCGGCATCCGCCTCAAGGCGCCGATGCTGCGCTCGATCAACGAATCGCGCAGCAAGCAATACGCGCTGCCATTGCAGAGCCTGGCACAACTGGCGCTGCCGCTGATCGGTCGGGTCGCGGCCGGCTCCCCGATTCTGGCGCAGGAACATGTCGACCAGACCTACTATGTCGAGAGCAGCCTGTTCCAGCACAAGCCCGACTACCTGCTGCGCGTGCGCGGCATGTCGATGCGCGATGCGGGCATCATGGACGGCGACCTGCTCGCGGTGCGCTCCACCAAGGATGCGAAGAACGGCCAGATCGTCGTGGCCCGGCTGGGCGACGAAGTGACCGTGAAACGGTTCCGGCGCAACAAGGACCAGATCGAGCTGCACCCCGAGAACCCCGACTACCCGACCATCGTCGTGGAGCCGGGCGAGCCCTTCGAGATCGAAGGCCTCGCAGTCGGGTTGATCCGCAACACGATGCTGATGTAGCCCCTCGTCTGCAGCCCAGGTGGCGGGCGTTGCGCCATGCCTTGCATGGCCACCCTGGTGCTGCGGACTTCGTTGTAATCCTGCCTGTGTCCAACCCCTGAGGTTGCAAGGAGTTCACATGGGAATCGCGTTGATGTCTGCCGCACGTCTGGTCGGAGCGGTGCCGGGTTTCGTCGAATGGTTGTGGCCACAGTCTTCCGCACGGTCGGGCAACGGTCGTTTGCGCACGTCGGCCAACCCGCATGCACGCGCCAGGGTAGGCAGGGGCGGCAAGCTACCCTTCGGCAGCACGAAGCCCACGCACGCAGGACCGCACACGGCGCAGCCCGCCATCGATACCGCGGCCGAGCGGTGCGCGCCGAGGCCACTGCGCGTGCTGCGCGTGGTGGATGCACAGCATGCCGTTGCCGGCGCGGGACGCATGGTGATCTCCGGCCGCATGGCCGATGTGTGTGCCGAGCTCGACCGTCTGGCGGCAGCCGAGGCCATGCAGTCGAACGCCGCGCAGCCCTAGCCTGCACCGCAGACGCGGGCGTCGCCGACCCGCAAGCGCACCTGTTGCTCACCGGCGGCGCCATGGCACCGAGGCACAATGCCATGCATGAACATTGTGATCCTCGATGACTACCAAGACGCCGTGCGCAAGCTCGATTGCGCCGCCAAGCTGGAGCCTTACGCAGCCAAGGTCTACACCAACACCGTGAAGGGGCTGGGCCAGCTGTCCGTGCGTCTGCGCGACGCCGACATCATCGTACTGATCCGCGAACGGACGCATCTGAACCGGCAGTTGATCGAGAAACTGCCTCGCTTGAAATTGATCGCGCAGACCGGGCGGGTCGGCAGCCACGTCGACGTGGCTGCCTGCACCGAACGCGGCATCGCCGTGGCCGAAGGCATCGGTTCACCCTGGGCGCCCGCAGAGCTGACGTGGGCGCTGATCATGGCTTCGACCCGGCGACTGCCGCAATACATCGGCAACCTGAAACACGGGGCTTGGCAGCAATCGGGCATGAAGACGGCGTCGATGCCGCCGAACTTCGGCATCGGCACCGTGCTGCGCGAACGCACGATGGGCATCTGGGGCTACGGCAAGATCGGCCAGATCGTCAGCACCTATGCACGCGCCTTCGGCATGCGGGTGCTGGTGTGGGGCCGTGGCGCGTCGCGCGAGAAAGCCATGGCTGACGGACTCGATGTCGCCGAAAGCAAGGAAGAGCTGTTCGCCCGCAGCGATGTCTTGTCGCTGCACCTGCGTTTGACCGAGGAAACGCGCGGCATCGTCACGCTCGAAGACCTGTCGCGCATGCAGCCGACCTCGCTGCTGGTGAACACCTCGCGCGCGGAGCTGCTGGAGCCGGACGCGCTGATCGCAGGCCTCAACCGCGGGCGCCCCGGCATGGCGGCGGTCGATGTGTTCGAGAGCGAACCCATCCTGCAGGGCCATGCCCTGCTGCGCCTGGAGAACTGCATCTGCACACCGCACATCGGTTACGTGGAGCAGCAGAGCTACGAGATGTATTTCGGCGCGGCCTTCGACAATGTGCTGAACTTCATCAAGGGCACGCCGACCAACATCGTCAACCCGGGGTCGCTGCAGGTACGCCGCTGAGGCGAAACCCAGGCGCGGGCAGCGCCGCCGCGCCGCTGCCGCCGTCACGCCATCAGCGCGTGGACTTCGGCGCGATGCGCGCTTCGGTGTTCGGGTCGAACAGATCGAAATCGATCAACCCGCTGTCAACCGGGGCCTTGCGCACCGCAGGCTCCTCGGAACGTACGGCCGGTCTGGGCGTTTCTTCGGTCGAGGGCTCGTCCATCTCGAACAGCGGCAGATCGATGTCGACTTCGTCCACCGACTTGGTCGGCGCGGTCCGTGCGATGGGCGCCGGCCCCGATGCCTCGAGCTCCTGCAATTCGGAGTCGGACAGATCCAGGTCCAGCACCAGGCCCTGGTCGTAGGACGGCGTCGACGACAAGGGGGCGGGCACCGAATCGAGTTCCGGCTCCAAGACGGGCTCGGGCCTGGAAACCGGCGCCGGGGCCGGGGCCGCCGTCGCAGGGTGCACGGGATAGGTCCGCCCATGCTGCGCCGCGCTGAAGTCGGGCCGTGTCAGGCGCTGGGGCAGGAAGGCCGCGTCGTCTTCGCTCGCACGCAGGCCACGGCCACCGCGCTCGGACAAAGACGAGTCGCCTTCGCCCTTGCGCAACAGGGTCTTGGCAACCGCGTACAACAACAGCAGGTCACGGTAGGCCGCCAGATCAAAGGGTTTGCCGGTGTCGCCAGGGTGGCGGAACAGATTGGCTTCGATCGTGTCGAGCACACGCGGATCGCCCCAGGCGGTCTCGATGCTCAACAGCGCCGCTGGGTAATCTTCCAGGCTCAGCCCCTCGTCCGAGAAAGCTGCAAAGCTCGGCATGCGGCCATTGAAGAGCCCGTGGAACTCTTCACGCAGCGCGTTGTAGTCGCTCTGCCGGCTCAGCGTGTGGTAGATCTTGAACAGTTCGAGGAAAGCCAGCGGACTCATCTCCGCGTGCTCGTCGATGTGCTTCCTCAACACGTCGATGGCCTGGTCGTACTGGCCGAGCGAGACGAAGAAATCGGCATGCTGTTGCACGTCGAAGAACTCTTCGGGGCTGATGGCGCGCAGATGGGCGGCGTCGGACGCCCGCTCCTTCTGGCTCGCCGCGGCAGCGGTCGCCACCACCGCAGCACCCGCTGCGGCACCGGCGGCCGCCGTTGCGGTCAGGGCAGCGGCGCCAGAGGTCGGCGCCTTCTTCAGGCCTTCGAACAGGGACTCGTTGACGCTTTCGTCGGACAGCTCTTCCGTCATCGACGCCTTGCCGACGGAGCGGCTGGCCGACGGGGGACTCGCGCTGTTGACGTAGGCCGAGTCCGGGTTGCGCGCCCAGTGCGCCACCTCGGCGGCGCTCTTGCGTGCGCGGCTCCAGAAGTGGACCGCAGCCAGCAATGCGGCCAGCAGCAGCGCCAGCAGGCCGTAGACGACCGTCACGTCCAGGCGATTGTTCTCGGCTTCGTCGAGACGGCGCTCCGCGCGCTCGAGCCGGGCGCGCAGTTCGCTCTCGGCCTTGCTGCGCGCATCGCGGGCGCTCTTGTCCTGCACTTCCAACGCCTGCAGGCGCTGGCTTTCGCGCAACACGTCTTCGGGTGCGGCGTTGAGGGCACGCCAGGTGGCAGCAGCCTCGGCACGCTGGGGCAGGTTCTCGGTGGGAACGGACAACTGGGTCGAACCACGCAAGGCGCTGGGCTGCTCGGCCGGCGCCTCGAGCCGCAGGCGCGGCCTGCCGGCGGTCTGGCTGTCTGCACGCGCTGCAGCGGCCTTGGCTGGCGGCGGCGCCTGCTTCAGCGCAGCCTGCGGTCTCGGAGCCGGCGGCCGGGGAGGACGCACCACCGGCGCACGCCGCGGCTGCGTCGCGACCGGCGCACGCACGGGCTCGGCCGCAGGAGCCGGTGGCGGCGCAGGACGCGCGGGCGCAGGGGCAGGTGCAGGTGCAGGAATCGGCAACGCGGTGACCGCTCCGCCGGCGGACTGCGGCGTGGCGGAGGCACCGGCCGCAGCCGGCACGTCGGAGATCACCACCGGCGCCGAGGCGCTGGTCGTCTCCACCGGGAACTCGGTCAGGAAATCGTAGCGCCGCGTGCCCCGCTGCCCGCACACCGAACGCAGCACCACCGACATGACGGGCTCGTCGACCGCTGCCGACGACCGGACACGCACGACGATGTCCTGCGGCGAAGCGCCCAGCGCCTGGACGATGATGCGGATGCGGTTGCGGTCGACCAGACTGTCGGCATGGTAGACATCGGCCTCGAAACACTGCGCGATCGCGTCTTCGGCCGAGTCGATGCGGACATCGACGGCAATGTCCAGAGGTTGCCCTAAAACAACAGATCCGCGGGTCCGGCCCAGACTGAGTGCAGAACTGCCGAACGCAACCCCCAGCAAAGCGTAGCCAACAAGCGTGTGTCGTAGGTTCACTGCAATTTTTTACAAACTATTCCGCCACCATACCATCAGAAGCGCCGAGTGATAATCCGCCGCATGAAAATTACCTATCCCGTGGTTGGCGTCGTCGGGGCAGGCGCCATGGGACGCGGCATCGCCCAAATTGCAGCACAAGCGGGTAGCACCGTCAAACTCTTCGACATGCAGGCGCAGGCCGTCGCCAAGGCCCGCGAAGCCGTCATCGCGCAATGGGGCAAGCTGCACGACAAGGGCCGCATTGATGCCAGTCAACTGGCCGCCTACAGTGCCAGCCTGCAACCGGCGGACACACTCGCCGCACTGGCCGACTGCGATCTGGTGATCGAAGCCGTGGTCGAGCGGCTCGACGTGAAGAAGACGCTGTTCGCCGATCTCGAGAAACTGGTGAACCCGCGCGCCGTGCTGGCCAGCAACACGTCGTCGCTGTCGGTCACCGCGATCGCCGCCGGCCTTGCCCGGCCTGAACGCGTGGCGGGCTACCACTTCTTCAACCCCGTGCCGCTGATGAAGGTGGTCGAGGTGGTGGCGGGCCTGAAGACCGACACCGAGGTCTGCGACGGCCTGCTCGCCTACGCCAAGCAGATGGGCCACACGGCCGTGCTCGCCCAGGACACACCTGGCTTCATCGTCAACCACGCCGGCCGCGGCTACGGCACCGAGGCGCTGCGCATCGTCGGTGAAGGCATTGCCGACTTCGCCACGGTCGACCGCATCCTGAAGGACCAGGTCGGCTTCAAGCTGGGTCCCTTCGAATTGATGGACCTCACCGCACTGGATGTCTCGCACCCGGTGATGGAGTCGGTCTACCGCCAATACTATGACGAGCCGCGTTACCGGCCCAGCGTCATCACGGCGCAGCGGCTGGCCGGCGGCGTCGTCGGCAAGAAAGTCGGCGAGGGCTTCTACCGTTACCAGGACGGCGTCGCGCAGGTCACGGCGGAAGCGCCGCCTCCGGTGGTGGCCGAGATGCCGCCGGTCTGGGTGTCGCCGCGCGCGGCACGCCGCTCCGAGTTGCTGCAGTTGCTGAAGAACCTGGGGGCGACGATCGAGACCGGCGCCTCCGCGTCGCCGCAGGCCCTGACGATCGTGGCGCCGCTGGGCTTCGACGTGACGACGGTGGCCGTGGTCGAACGCCTGGATCCGGCGCGCACGGTCGGCATCGACATGCTGGTCGACGACGCCACCACCAGGCGCCGCGTGCTGGCCACCAACCCCGCCACCCGCCCCGACATGCGCCGCGCCGCACACGCCCTGTTCGCACGCGACGGCAAGGCCGTGAGCGTGGTGCGCGACAGCGGCGGCTTCGTCACGCAACGCGTGGTGGCGACCATCGTCAACATCGCGTCCGACATCTGCCAGCAGCAGATCTGCTCGCCGCGCGACCTCGAACTGGCGGTCACGCTGGGCCTGGGCTACCCGATCGGCCCGCTGGCCATGGGCGACCGTTACGGCCCGGCCAACGTGCTGGAGGTGCTGTTCAACATGCAGACCGTCTACGGCGAACCGCGTTACCGCCCGAGCCCCTGGCTGCGCCGCCGCGGCGCGATCGGCCTGAGCCTGATGCACGAAGAAGAATAGAGTCGGGCCACCGCCACTCGCCCGCCACACATGCCCGCATCCCTCCAAAGCACCAGCCATGGCCAGACCATGGTGCTCACACTGAGCAACCCGGAATACCGCAACGCGCTCGGCCCCGAGATCTACGCAGCCGGTGTCGAAGCGCTCAGCGTTGCCGAGAGCAGCGCCGAGGTGCGCAGCGTGGTGATCGTCGGCGAGGGCACCGTCTTCAGCGCGGGCGGCAATCTGCTGCGGCTGCAGGCCAACCGTCAGCAGCCACCCGAAGTGCAGGTGCAGAGCGTCGAGGGCCTGCACAGCTGGATCGAAGCGATCCGCACCTTTCCGAAGCCGATCATTGCCGCCGTCGAGGGCGCAGCCGCGGGCGCGGGTTTCTCGTTGGCGCTGGCCTGCGACCTGATCGTCGCCGCGAGCAATGCGGTCTTCGTGATGGCCTACAGCAGCATCGCACTTTCACCCGATGGCGGCGCCAGCTGGAGCCTGGCGCGTGCGCTGCCGCGCCAGCTTGCGGCCGAGCTGCTGATGTTCGGCGATCGCATCAGCGCCGAGCGGCTGCAGGCGATTGGCGTCGTCAACCGGCTCGCGAGCCCGGGGGCCGCCCTCGAAGACGCGCTGGCGCTGGCAGACCGGCTCAACGCCCGTGCGCCCAACGCACTGTCGAGCATCAAGGAGCTGCTGAACGATGCCGCCGGAAGCTCGCTCAACCACCAGCTGGCCGCCGAGCGCGACCACTTCGTGAAGAACCTGCACCATGCGAATGCCGGCATCGGCATCGCAGCCTTCCTGGACAAGCAGACACCGCGCTACGAGTAGCGCCGCGGGCCGGCCATCGACCTCTGCCTGCGCCAGCCGCGCAGGTGACAACCCTGAGCCGCCAGGGTAGTCCCGGGGGTGACAATGTGCGCCCGGGCCGACAGGCCCGAAGTCACGCACAAGACAGGCCATGGACGAACCGATTCTTACCATCGAGGAACGCGAGGCGATCAACGCCGGTCGCTGGTTTTCCTCCCTCTCTCCCTCCCTGCGGCACGACATTCTCCGATGCGCCTACGTCAAGCGGTACAAGGACAGCGAACTGATCGCCGCGCGCGGCGATCCGCCGGAAGAATGGATCGCCTGCGCCAAGGGTGCCGTGCGCGTGAGCTCGACCTCGATCTCGGGCAAGCAGATCACCCTCACCTACGTCGAGCCGGGCATCTGGTTCGGCGACGTCGCGATCTTCGACGGCGACCGGCGTACGCACGATGCCTATGCGCATGGCGACAGCACCATCCTGTGTGTGGCCAAGGCCGATTTCAAGAAGATCCTCGCAGCCCACACCGAACTGTACGAGGCCATGCTGCGCCTGCATGCGCGGCGCATCCGGCAACTGTTCGGCCTGGTCGAGGACCTGAACACGCTGCCGCTGCGGGCGCGCCTGGCCAAGCAGTTGCTGCACCTGGTGCGCAGCTACGGCGTGCCCAGCCTGGCCGATGGACGCGAGATGCGCATCAGCCTGCAGCTCGCGCAGGAAGAACTCGCACAGCTGCTCGGTGCATCGCGCCAGCGCGTCAACCAGGAGCTGAAGGCCATGGAGCGCGAAGAGGTGATCCGCATCGAGCCGGCCGGGCTGATGGTGCGCAACCGCGAAGCGCTGATGCGCATCAGCGAGTCCGACAACTGACATCCCCTGCCCCGTCCACGATCGCCCACCATGACTGACTTCCAACATTTCGTCGGGACCCGCGAGGTCGGCGCCGCCCACGCCTTCGACACGGCCCGCCTGACCGATTGGCTGGCAACGCATCTGCCCGGCTTCACCGGCCCGTTGCAGGTGGAGATGTTCAAGGGCGGCCAGTCCAACCCGACCTACAAGCTCATCACGCCCGCACGCAGCTACGTGATGCGCTCCAAGCCTGGCCCGGTCGCCAAGCTGCTGCCATCGGCCCACGCGATCGAGCGCGAGTTCGCGGTGATGCGCGGCCTGCACGGCACCGACGTGCCGGTGCCCGAGATGTACTGTTTGTGCGAAGACGAGTCCGTGATCGGACGCGCCTTCTACGTGATGGAGTTCATGCAGGGCCGCGTGCTCTGGGACCAGGCCCTGCCCGGCATGCAGCCGGCGGAACGCAGCGCGATCTACGACGAGATGAACCGCGTGCTGGCCGCGCTGCACACCGTGCCGTTCGCCGAACGCGGGCTCGCGCAGTACGGCAAGCCCGGCAACTATTTCGAGCGCCAGATCGGCCGCTGGAGCAAGCAGTACGCCGCCTCCATCACCCAGCCGATTCCCGAGATGGACCAGTTGATCGCCTGGCTGCCGGCACACATCCCGGCCAGTGCGCGCGACGAATCGATGACCGGCATCGTGCATGGCGACTACCGGCTCGACAACCTGATGTTCCACCCGACCGAGCCGCGGGTGCTGGCCGTGCTCGACTGGGAGCTGTCGACCCTGGGCCATCCGCTGGCTGACTTCAGCTACCACTGCATGTCCTGGCACATCCCGCCCGGCGCGTTCCGCGGACTCGGTGGGCTCGACGTCGCGAGCCTCGGCATCCCGACCGAGGCCGAGTACATCCGCCGCTACTGCGAGCGCACCGGTCGCACCACGCCCGAGGCGCTGGCACGCGACTGGAACTTCTACCTCGCCTATAACCTGTTCCGGCTGGCCGCGATCCTGCAAGGCATCGCCAAACGCGTCGAGGCCGGCATCGCCTCCAGCGACCGCGCCGCCAGCTCGGCCGCGGGCGCCCGGCCACTCGCCGAGATGGCCTGGGCCTTCGCTCGCCAGGCCTGAGCCTTTCCCTGCCCCTCTTTTCCCAACGGAGACCTCCATGGATTTCGACTATTCCCAAAAGACCAAGGATCTGCAGGCCCGGTTGCTGCGTTTCATGGACGAGCACATCTACCCCTCCGAACGCGCCTACGCCGCCGAGCTCGAGGCCAACACCGCGGCCGGCAAACGCTGGACGCCGCTCAAGACCATCGAACACCTGAAGACCAAGGCGAAAAGCCACGACCTGTGGAACCTGTTCCTGCCGGTCGACAGCGCCGCCGCATCGGGTTACCACGGCGCCGGCCTCACCAACCAGGAATACGCGCCGCTGGCCGAAATCATGGGCCGCGTGCCATGGGCACCCGAAGTGTTCAACTGCTCCGCGCCGGACACCGGCAACATGGAGACCATTGCCCGCTACGGTTCGCCCGAGAACCGCGAGCGCTGGCTGAAGCCGCTGCTCGAAGGCAAGATCCGCTCGGCCTTCGCGATGACCGAGCCCGATGTCGCGTCGAGCGACGCCACCAACATCAGCACCCGCATCGAACGCGACGGCGACGACTACGTCATCAACGGCCGCAAGTGGTGGATCTCCGGCGCCGGCGACCCGCGTTGCGCGATCTACATCACGATGGGCAAGAGCGACCCCGAGGCGCCGCGCCACTCGCAGCAGAGCATGATCCTGATCCCGGCCGACACCCAGGGCATCAAGATCCTGCGCCCGCTGAGCGTGATGGGTTACGACGACGCACCGCACGGCCACATGGAGATGGTGTTCGACAACGTGCGCGTGCCGGCCTCCAACATGCTGCTGGGCGAGGGCCGTGGTTTCGAGATCGCCCAGGGCCGCCTCGGCCCCGGGCGCATCCACCACTGCATGCGCCTGATCGGCCTGGCTGAACGCGCGCTCGAGCTGATGTGCAAACGCGCCTCGTCGCGCGTGGCCTTCGGCAAGACCGTCGCGTCGCAGGGCGTCACGCAGGAGCGCATCGCCGAAGCCCGCTGCAAGATCGACATGGCGCGCCTGCTGACGCTGAAGGCCGCGTGGCTGATGGACGTGGCCGGCAACAAGGTCGCCAAGAACGAGATCGCGATGATCAAGGTGGTGGCGCCCAGCATGGCCGGCCAGGTGATCGACTGGGCGATGCAGGTACATGGCGGCGGCGGCATGAGCGACGACTTCCCGCTCGCCTACGCCTACGCGAACTCGCGCACGCTGCGCTTCGCCGACGGCCCCGACGAAGTGCACCGCAATGCGATCGCCAAGATGGAACTGGGCAAGTACGCCGCCCGCCCCACCGAGGTCGAGATGCCGATCACGCGCTTCTGATCCCGGGGCGCGGCCACCCCTCGGCCGCGCGCTCTGGTACAAACCGTGCCAGAGCCCGATGCCACACCGCCGCACCCACCTTCCCGCCCTCCCCGTTCTTCTCTGCGTTCTCCGCGGCGTCTTTACTGACGCCCTGCCCGCGTTGCGTCTTCGCAGCCGGCGCGGCGCCTGGCACGCAGGCTCCACGCTGTGGGTAACGATGGCCTTGCTCGCCACGCTGCTGTGCACCGGTTGTGCCAGCCTGCCGGACGGCCTGGCCGGCCCGCCCTCGCAGGCCATCGCGGCCTCGCCCGACACCCCACTGGGCCGCATCGCCCGCGACGCCCAGCCCGACCCTGACCTGACCGGCTTTCGCCTGATGCCAGGCGGCGATTTCGCCCTCGCCGCACGGCTCGAGCTGGCGCGCCGCGCGCAGCGCACGCTCGACGTGCAGTACTACCACATCGAGAACGACGAGACCGGCCGCTACTTCCTGCGCGCGTTGCGCGATGCTGCGGCACGCGGCGTGCGTGTGCGCCTGCTGATGGACGACCTGTACACGTCCGGCGAAGACGCCCTGCTGCTGGGCCTGGCGGCCACACCCAACGTCGAGCTGCGGCTGTTCAATCCGTTCGCCTGGCGCAACGGCGGGCTGGCCTGGCGCTTCGGGGCCTCGCTGCTGCATTTCGACCGGGTGCAGCGGCGCATGCACAACAAGCTGTTCATCGCCGACGGTGCGATGGCCGTGGCCGGCGGGCGCAACATCGGCGGGCGCTACTTCTTCCAGACCAGCGGCGAGAACTTTCTCGATCTCGACACCTTCGTGGCCGGCGCCCTGCTGCCGCGGCTGGGCCAGCTGTTCGATCAGTACTGGAACAGCCCTTACGTCGTGCCGATCGGGCGCGTGGCCAGCAGCGACCAGCCGCGCGATGCCCTGCAGCGTGGCTTCGAGGAACTCACCGGCCCCGCCACCACACCGGCGCCGCGCAAGCCCGCCCCGAACGATCTGCTGGGCTACAGCCCGATCGCCGAAGACCTCGATGCCGGCAAGCTCGGCCTGATCTGGACGCTGGCCGAAGCCTATGCCGATGCGCCCGACCGTGTGGTCGGGCGCACGGCCAGCTACGGCGGTGTGCCGCTGCTCGACGTCGACAGCGTGCGCTACAACGTGATCGAGCGCGTGCGCCGCGCGCGCCAGGACGTGACCATCACCTCGCCCTACCTGATCCCCGGGCCGGAAGGCCTGGACGTGATGCGCCGTGCCCGCGAGCGCGGCGTGACCATCAGCCTGGTCACCAACTCGCTGGCCGCCACCGACGAGCCCCTGGTCCACACCGGCTACCGCCGCTACCGGCCCGACATGCTGAAGCTCGGCGTGCAGCTCTACGAACTGAGTTCGCAGCGCACGCGCCGAAGCGTGCGGCTGGGCATCTTCGGCTCCTCGGTCGGCCGGCTGCATGCCAAGACCGCGGTGTTCGATCGTGCGACGGTGTTCATCGGCTCGATGAACTTCGACCCGCGCTCGGACAGCAACAACACCGAGATCGGCCTGTTCATCCGCAGCCCCGAGATCGCGCAGCAGATGCTCAAGCTGGTCGATGCGCTGAAGCAGCAAGGCACCTGGCGCCTGCAACTCGCCCCCGACGGCCAGGCCCTGCAATGGCACAGCACCGACACCGGCGACGAGCAGGTGCTACTGCAGGAACCCGACTCCGGCTTCTGGCAGCGCCTGATGCTCGACGTGCTCGCACCCCTGACGCCCGAGAGCCTGCTGTAGTCCCGCGCGTCCATTCGCCAGCGGCATCTGAACCATCACGGCCTGATACCAGGAACACCGCGGAACCGGCTTCGCCGGGCCGCTGGTGTTGCCCCCTTGCAAAGGGGGTTGGCGGAGCGACACGCAGTGCGCGCAGACTGGGGGATGTCAAGGAATGTTGATGGCTTCCACCTGCACCAGCAGCCGCACCTTGTCCTCGAAACCGAAGTTGATGCCCCAGGTGATGCCCCACTGGCTGCGCTCGATCGTGGTCTCGAAATCACCGCCGCAGACCTGGCGGTTCAGCAGCGGGCTCATGTAGCAGTTGAAGCGGCTGGCCTTCAGCTTCACCGGGCGGGTCTGACCCAGCAAGGTCAGCGTGCCGTCCACCTCGCGCACCTTGGCGTCGTCGAAGTCGATCTTGTCGGCCAGGAAACGGCCGGTCGGGAAATCGGCAATGTTGAGGAAGTCCTTGCTCTGCACATGCCGGTTCAACAGGTCGACGCCGGTGTTGATCGAACTCATGTCCATCGTGATGTCGACCTTGCCGCCCTTGCCGGCGGCATCGATCTGCACCAGGCCGTCCTTGGTGCTGAACCGGCCACGGTTGGTGGTCGTGCCGTAGTGCCCCATCTCGTAGTTGACGAAGGTGTGCGTCGGGTCGATCACGTAGCGCGCGCCCTTGATCGGGCCGCCGGCAGGCAGCGCAGCCATCTCGGGCGCCTGCTGCGCCCCCTGGGCCAGCACGGCCTGCGGCGGCAGCGCCCATGCCGACAAGGCCAGTGCCAGCGCGGCGGCGGTGCGAACGGAAACAAGGGTGTGCGTCATCGGGTGGTGCGTCGTGGTCGTGGGGCGTGGCAGGAGGTGGGGAGCAGCAAGGCGGGTCACAACGGGCCCAGGCCGGTCAGCGCCAGCTTGAAGCGGACCTGCACGTCGTCGGCCACGATGGAGACGTCGGTCCAGTCGCCATCGCCGATGTGCCATTCGAGTCGTTTGAGGGTGAAAGTTCCGCTCGCCAGCGACTTGCCATCGGTCTGCGTGATCGTCACGGGAATCAGGATCGCATGCGTGCGGCCCTTCAGCACCAGCGTGCCCAGCACGTCGAAACGGCCGGCGCCCAGCGCCTTGATGGCACTCGATTGAAACGACGCCTGCGGATACTTGCCGCTGTCGAACCAGGTGGGCCGGGCCAGTTCGGCATCGGTCTGCGCAATGCCGAAGGCCGCACTGGCCGTGTCGATCTGCAGCGCGATCGTGCCGCCCTCGGGCCGCCGCGGGTCGAACGCCACCTGCGCAGTGAACCGCTTGAACTGTCCTTCGACCGGCACCCCCATCTGCTTGCTGACAAAGGCGATCTGGCTTTCGGTCGGCATCAGCCGCGCCGCCGGCTCCGCCGCAGCGGCCATCACCGCCCAGGTTGCCAGCCAGGCCATGGCACAGGCACGAACGGTACGACGTGGTGTCGAGATCAAGATACCTCCTTGCGCCGGCCGGGCCACATGCGCGCCAACAGCCCGTCCCGGTCGATCCAATGGTGTTTCAACGCCCCTGCCACATGCACGAGCACGGCCGCCGCGAGCGTGAAGGCCAGCGCGACGTGCAGCGAGCGAAGCAATTCGTCTGCCAGCAGCTTGTTGGGTGCCACCAGATCGGGCAAGGGCACGACGCCGAACCACACCACGGGAAACCCCAGCGCCGAGCTGTAGACCCAGCCGGCCAGCGGCACCGCGAAGAACAGCAGGTACAGCCCGGCGTGGGTGGCGCGCCAGCAACCGCGCTGCCAGCGCGGCATCGTCGCCACGATGCGGGCGGGCAGCGCTGGCGGCGGATGCCGCAGCCGCCAGCCCCAACGCACGGCCGACAGCCCCAGCACCGTGATGCCGATCCACTTGTGCCAGTTGTAGAGCCGGATGCGGGCGGGCGACAGCGGCAGCTCGGTCATCACCAGCCCCATGCAGAAGGCCGTGGCGATCAGCACGGCCAGCAGCCAGTGCAGGCCGATCGCGACCGCGGTGTAGCGTGCGCCGCCCGCAACGTCCACGGCGGGTTCGCCGATCAGGCGCCAGCCCAGCGCGCCAGCGCCGATTCGCAGGCCGTGACGACGACGCCCGTGGCGTGCTGCAGGGTCGGCAGGTCGGACGGCGTGAATTCCATGCGCAGGTAGATCTTGCCGCGCTGCAGGATCATGATGAACGGCGGCTCCTGCTCGGGCAGGCCGGCCGGCCAGTCGAGCAGCGCCTGCATCAGCTCGGGGTTGACCCACTGCTGAGCATGCTCACGGGTGTCCGCTACGATCGAATAACGCTTCCAGAACCCCGGCACCGCGCCGGACTCCCAGCCCATCTCGTCGTACATGGCGAGCCAGCGCACCTCTTCGGGCATGCTGGTGTCGAGCGTGGTCTGCAGCGAGTCGGTGTAGTTCTCGTAGGCCTTCTTCTCCAGCGCGTCGCGCAGCTGCCGATTGATGACCATCACCGAGACCTCGGGGTCGACGTCGAGTTCGGCACGGGCGCGCAGCTCATGGTCGACGATGAAGGCGCGCGAAGGGCTGGTGCGGTCGAGCCGGAACGGCTTGCCGCCGACCTGGCCCGACAGGGAGAACTCTTCGGTTGCGCCCTTGCGCACCACGTTGAAGCCGAGGCCTGCGGCCCACAGCTCCAACGGGCTGTTGCCGGGCGTCGCCGCCACCGCAGGGCTGGCATCCCGTGCAAAGACCTTTTTCAAACGATCAAACATCGGCGTTCGATTTCCCCTAAAGTTGCGCCCATCGCCTCAACGTGCACGCACACCATCCATGATCACAGTTTATTCCTGGCCGACACCCAACGGGCACAAAGTGCACATCATGCTCGAAGAATGTGGATTGGCCTACACGGCGGTGCCGGTCAACATCGGCAAGGGCGAGCAGTTCGCTCCCGAATTCCTGAAGATCAGCCCGAACAACAAGATCCCGGCCATCGTCGACCCCGACGGGCCGGACGGCAAACCGCTGGCGCTGTTCGAGTCCGGTGCGATCCTGCTGTACCTGGCGGGCAAGACCGGCAAGCTGATGCCCAAGGCCGACCGGCAGAAGTTCGCCGTGCTGCAGTGGCTGATGTTCCAGATGGGCGGCGTCGGCCCGATGCTGGGCCAGACGCACCACTTCCGCCTGTACGCGCCCGAGAAGGTCGAGTACGCGATCAACCGCTACACCAACGAGACCAAGCGGCTCTACGGCGTGATGGACAAGCAGCTGTCGACCAACGCCTACATTGCCGGCCGCAGCTACAGCGTGGCCGACATCGCCATCTTCCCCTGGCTGCGCAACTGGCAGAATCAGGGCATCGACTGGGCAGACTACCCGCACCTGAAGCGCTGGTTCGACCGCGTCGGCGCCCGCCCCGCGGTGAAGCGCGGGGTGGCCGTGCTGGCCGACCTGCGCAAGCCCATCACCGACACCACCGCGCGCGAAGCGCTGTTCGGCGCCACGCAGTACCAACGACGATGAGCACCGCCACCACGGTTGCCTTCATCGGCGCGCCCAGCGACGCCGGCGCCAGCGTACGCGGCGCCGGCATGGGGCCGGACGCGCTGCGCGTGGCCGGCCTGCACGACGCGCTGGCGGCGCAACGGGTCACGGTGCGCGACACGGGCAACCTGGCCGGGCCGGTGGCCGACTGGGGCCCGCACCGGGGCGGCGTGCGGCATCTGGACCAGGTCGTCGCCTGGAACCGCGCCGTGTACGACGCCGTGTCGCAGGCCTTACGCGACCACGAGATCCCGATGATGGTCGGCGGCGACCACAGCCTGGCGGTCGGCTCCATCAGTGCGGTGGCACGGCACTGTCGCACGGCCGGCAAGTCGCTGCGGGTGGTGTGGCTCGATGCGCACTCCGACGTCAACAGCGAAGCCATCAGCCCCAGCGGCAACCTGCACGGCATGCCCGTGGCCTGCCTGCTCGGCCATGGCCCGGCTGCGCTGGTGGGCTGGTCGGGCGAGCCGGCGGCGCTGCTGCCGGAGCAGATCGATTTTGTCGGCGTGCGTTCGGTCGACGCGGCCGAGAAGCAGGCAGTGCGGCAGTTCGGCCTGCAGGTGTTCGACATGCGCCACATCGACGAACACGGCATGCGCAACACGATGACCGAGGTGCTGCAGGACATGGACGAGAACACCCACCTGCACGTGAGTTTCGATGCCGACTGCCTCGACCCGGCCGACGCCCCCGGCGTGGGCACCGGCGTGCCCGGCGGCCCCACCTACCGCGAGATGCAGCTGTGCATGGAGATGCTGGCCGACACCGGCCGGCTGGGCTCGCTCGACATCGTCGAGCTCAACCCGGCGCTGGACGTGCGCAACCGCACGGCCGAACTGGTGGTCGACCTCGTGGCCAGCCTGTTCGGCAAGTCGACGCTGGTGCGCTGAGCGCTGCCCTCCTCTCGGCGGCTCGGCGGGTCAGCGGCTCGCGACGATGAACAGCCGGGGGAACGGCAGCAGCACCGTGCCATCGGCAAGCGCAGGGTAGGCCTGGGTCACCTCGGCCAGATACCGCGCGAGGAAGGCGGCCTTCTCATCGTCGTCCAGCGGGTCGAGGTAGGGCCGCAGCGCCGAGCCCTTGAACCATTCCACCACCGCCGCGGGGCCGCCGGCCAACGGGTGCATGTAGGTCGTGCGCCAGACGTCGAGCGCTTCGCAGTGCGGCCGCAGCAGCTCGTAATAGAAGCTCGCGCTGTGCCGGGGCGGATGCTGGACTCCGCCGATCTTGCCGGCCCACGGGCCCGTGGCCGCGACCTCGCGCGCCAGGCGGTGCGAGGGCTCTTCCATGTTGTCGGGCGTCTGCACCGCCAGGCTGCCGCCGGGCGCCAACTGCTCCACCAGCCGCGGGTACAGCACGGCATGGTCGGGCAGCCATTGCAGCGAGGCGTTGGCCAGGATCACGTCCACCGGTTGCGCCGCACGCCAGGCTGCGATGTCGGCCAGGGCGAAAGCCGTGCCCGGCAGCCGCTTGCGCGCCGCCACCAGCATGTCGTCGGAATTGTCGAGGCCGGTCACCACGGCATCGGCAAAGCGCTGCGCCAGCACTTCGGTCGAGTTGCCCGGGCCGCAACCCAGGTCGATCGCGGTGCGCACGTGCTGCGCCGGGATCGCGGCGACCAGGTCGCGCACGGGGCGGGTGCGCTCCTGCTCGAAGGTCGAATACTGTTGGGCTGACCACGTCATCGGATGTCCTTTCGAAAGCTGTTGCAAGCCGATTGTCGCCACGCGACGTGGGGCCAGAGCGTGACCAACCCTTGCGCCGCAGGCTCCGGGATGGCAGGATGGTCCGCATGACGCGCGCCACGCCCACCGCCACCCTCCAGCGCATGAAGGCAAACGCATGCCCGTGATGGTCTCGGTCCTGACGATGCTCCTGCTCACGGTGCATGCGCAGACACAGGCGCTGGCACAGCAGGTGTACCGCTGCCTCAACCCGGCGCAGACCGAACGGGAATACGCCGACAAGCCATGCGCCCCTGGCGCCAGCGCCGCGCTGATCGACGTGACACCGAACAGCGCGGCGACGGCGGCGGCCATCGCGGCCGATCGTCCGCCGGCGGCCAGCGCCGCACCTGCGTTGCCCAACCCGCCGGTCAACGAGCCGTTCAAGAGCGAAGACGACCCCGCCGTCGACACATCGGGCGGCTGGGCCAGGAGCAACCCGAAGGCACCGGCCACCACCACGTTCGACCAGGACTCCCTGCGCACCCCATCGCCGCATCGCACGTCGAAGTGATCCTGGCCCCGGGCGGCGCCAGGTCAGGCTGTCTGCATCCAACCGGCCTCGTACCCTGTGCCGCGTGGGCTCGCGCCTACGCAGCACTACGTATGCTGCAGCCGTCGAATGTCAGCTGTTGGTCAGTCCCCCAAAAGTAGATTGCAGGCAGTCGTCGGCGTGGTCGCCGGCGCAGACCACAACACGCAGGGGGATCCCGTGAACTCGATCAAGAACTTGAAGCTGGGCGTGCGCCTGTCGCTGGGCTTCGGACTGGTGCTGGCACTGCTGCTCGGGGTGTCGCTGCTCGGCATTTCCCGCATGGGGCAGGTGCAGTCCCGGCTCGAAGACATCGCACGCGTGAACAACCAGGAAGCGCGGCTCGCCGTGGCGATGCGCATCGCGGTGAACCAGATCGCGATCGCGAGCAGGGACACCATTCTGCAGACCGAGCAAGCGCAGATGCGCGCCGCCAACGACCAGGTGGCCAAGGCACGCAGTAACTATGACGCGGCGGAGAGCGCGCTCGGCAAGATGTTCGCGAGCATGGCCGACACCACGCAGGATGAAAAGGCCTTGTTCGCCAAGATCCAGGGCATCAAGGAGAAGACGCGTCCGCTGATCAGCAAGGTGATCGAACTGGGCCTTGCGAACAAGAACGAAGAAGCCACGGCGCTGATGAGCAGCCAGCTCGATGGGCCGCAGAAAGAATGGCTCGCCGCACTCGGTGAACTGGCAGATTTCGAAGACAAGCTCAACGTGCAGGCGACCGAACAGGCTGAAGCGGCCTACGCGAGCGCTCGCACGCTGATGATCAGCCTGTGCACCATCGGCATCGCCATGGGGGTGCTGGCAGCGTGGGTGATCACGAAGTCGATCACCACCCCGATCGCCCAAGCCGTGCGGATTGCGCAAACCGTGTCCGCGGGCGATCTTACGTCCCGGATCGAGGTCACCTCGACCGACGAAACCGGTCAGTTGCTGCAGGCACTGAAGACCATGAACGAAAGTCTGGTGCAGGTGGTCGGCACCGTGCGCACCAGCAGCGACAGCATCGCGACAGGGTCGCACGAGATCGCGGTTGGCAACCAGGACCTGAGCCAGCGCACGGAAGAACAGGCCAGCAATCTGGAGGAAACGGCAGCCTCCATGGAGGAACTGAGTTCCACCGTGAAGTCCAACGCCGACACGGCCCGACAGGCCACGCAGTTGGCCTCGTCGGCCAGCGCTGCCGCAGTCAAGGGCGGCACGGTCGTCGGCCAGGTGGTGGAGACGATGGAAGCGATTGCGGCCAGCTCGAAGAAGGTCACCGACATCATCGGTGTGATCGACGGCATTGCGTTCCAGACCAACATCCTGGCGCTGAACGCTGCGGTCGAGGCGGCGCGCGCCGGGGAGCAAGGCCGCGGCTTTGCGGTCGTCGCCACCGAAGTGCGCAGCCTGGCCGGCCGTTCCGCCGCAGCCGCGAAGGAGATCAAGAGCCTGATCGGCGACAGCGTCGAGAAGATCGAGGCCGGCACCCGCCAGGTCGGCGACGCCGGCGCATCGATGACCGACATCGTCTCCCAGGTCCGGCGCGTGGCGGACCTGATCGGCGAGATCAGCTCGGCGACGACCGAGCAGACCCTGGGCATCAGCCAGGTGAGCGATGCCGTGACCCAGCTCGACCAGGTCACCCAGCAGAACGCGGCCCTGGTCGAAGAATCGGCGGCAGCTGCCGACAGCCTGAACCACCAGGTCGCACGCCTGGTGCAGGCCGTCAGCGTGTTCAAGCTAGGCACGCAGGCCGCGGCCACCGTGGCGTCTGCGCCGGCTGCGCCGCGTGCGCCCAGGCCGGTTGCAAAGGCCGCCCCGCAAGGCGCCACAACGCAGGTCAAGACCAAGCCCAAGCTCGCCCTGGCGCAGAACACCGCCAAGCCGGCCACAGCGGACGAGGAGTGGGCATCGTTCTGAGGCGTCAGCCGCCCGCAGAGGACTGCGCGAGCCCCTATCTGTTCGGCAGGCTCCGCGCACCACGGCCGTGTTTGTGCATCCACTGCAGCGCGCTGTCGGCCTGCGATGCGGGCAGATTGCCCATGCAGATGCGCGTGGTCAGTTGGCCGGCCTGGCGGTCACGCAGCAGATAGAGCAGGTAGTCCTGTCCTGGCTTGAAATCGAAGGCGCAGGTCGTGCTGGTCTTCACGTCCACCGCCGCCGGAACATCCGTCTTCCAGGCCTGGTCGACCAGCAGGTGCGCGAGCGCACCACCCGGGGCCTCACCCTCGCCCTCCACCGACTGCACCCTTGCACGGACCACGACGTCTGCTCTGCGGTAGGCGGTGGCCGTGGACGCGGGTTCGACACAGCGGCAGGCCAGCGCCGGCTGCATGGCGGCGCCGAGAATCAGCGCGCCGACGGCACCGCGGAGCATGACGGCCATGGCTCAGCCCCGGATGTTGGGGTTGTAGGGCGTGTTCGGGTCGTCCACGCCGGTGAGGCGTTCCGACAGCCGCCCCAGGCCGCAGGCCAGCACCGCATCTTCCGCTGCTTGCGGCAGGGTCGCACCAACGACGCCATTGACGTGGGCCAATTCATGCACCAGCGTCCCGAGCACGGTCCAGTTGCCAATGCGGCACGACGTGTTGGCGATGGCGATCTCCTTGCCTCCGGCGAAGTTGGTCTCGCCGAAATCGACCATGGTCGGGTGGAAGTTGATCCAGATGCTGCGGTCGGCCAGCAGCTCGCTCAGTGAACGCCCGCCAGGCAAGGTACGGTAGTAGGGGTTGGCCGTGGCCACATTGGCGGCGATCCAGAGGGCCTTGACCCGGGCCCAGCGCACCATTGCCAGCCGGCTGCTCGGGAAAGGGATGTAACCGGCTTGCGAGCTGGTGTGGTCACCGATGTTGATCTGAATGATGGTGCTTCTCCCTGGAGCCCTTGAACGAAGCTGTTCCCCGCGTCCGACGTGGCCGGGTCGTGCCTGGGCGCCGGCACGCGCACATCCTACGCACTGCGTGCGACCCCGGTCAACGCGCGGCCATCCCGCAAACACGTGATCGACGCGACGCGCGCGGACGGACCGCGAGACCGGGCGCATGGCGCCAATCGTTGTCGGACACGATCCCGACCTGCAAAACCGATGCTGACGCGGCCACATACTGCCCCAACAACGACGCACCACCTTGAAGTTCAACCTCAAAGTCCTACTGGCCCATGTGGTGGGCCAACCCGGCTCCCGCAGAGGCAGGGACGTGACGCCGTATGTCGGGGTCGATGAACACATCAACGCGTCCCCGCTGACGAATGCGCTCGGCAGACTGGCGGCGGCCCGCATCGTCAGTGGCAGCAAGCCGCTCTGGGACCAGCGGCTGGAATCGCGCGGCGGACAAGCGTCGTTTGCGCCCGGTCGACTCTCCACGCGGACGTTGGAACGCGACGACGAGCCGAAGGACGACGCAGGCTTGTCTGAGGAATCGGTGCTGGCCAGCCTGTTGATCGAGTTCACCGTACGAGACCGCCTGGTGCTGCTGATCGGCGACCGTGGCCGCGCGTCGGCCGAGATGCGCAACCTGCTCGGCAGGTACGTCCGGCCCAACATCGATGCGGTCGCGGGCCGCGGGCTGGGACTGCTGGTGATCGGGCGCAACAGCGCGACGTCGCTGGTGCTGTACGCGGCGGCGATGGAAGGCAATCTGCGCAGCCACGAGGTCGAAGCCGGGTATGCCGAGGTGTGGTTCTGAGCGAACGCCCGAGCGCATGTCCTACATCGGCATGCCGGCCATGCGGTCCATCATGTGCAGGTTCCTACCTTCGCGCGAGGCGGTGGACTTCAGGTGCACCAGCTGCCCGAGCGTGCCGGCCATTGCTCGTGCACCATCGTCGTCAGCGGCATCGAACACGAGATCGAGAAACTGTACGCGCTGGCGCCGCCCAACGGCAGCGACAACGCCAACAAGGCCGTGCTGGACAGCGCCGGAATGCTGGGTGCCGCCATCAGCGCAAAGTTGAGGCTGCCGATCGCCGCGGCGTACACGCCGTTTCCGGCCTGCGTCGCGACGATGGTGCACTGGCCAGGCGCAAGCATCGTGACAAAGCCGCTGCCGCCGTAGTAGGTGACCTTCTGCACCGCGGTCAAGGCTGCGCTGAGCCGGGCGATGAACACGTCCACGACACCCCCGTTGGCGCTCTGTGCGCTGCCGGTCGCCGCCAGGTTGGTGCTCGCGGTGTGGCCGGTGCTGAACACGTGGCCTGCGCCGACGTAGGTGGACTGCAGCAGCGGGTCGATCACCAGCGGGCGCGCGCGGCTCGTAGTCGCCCCCCGCGAAGAGGTAGCCCGAGCGGTCGGCCAGCAGCGCGTACTGCACCGGCACCTCGACGCGCACACCGGCGATCTGCTGGAAAGCCACGGGCGCGGTGAATGCCACGTCGCCGTGGCCTGCGGCGACCACCAGTGCACCGCCGGCACCCGGACGCAAGCCGTTTGCGCCATCGACCGACAGGCGGATGCGGTTCGGATCGGCGCCCGGCGAGACGGTGAAGAGCTTTTCCACATTGCTGCCACGCGCGGCCAACGACACACCGATGCCCGGCCACGCCTGGCCCAGGTTCACACGGTCGAAGGTGGCGATGTGTCTCTGCCAGCGCGCAGGGTCGGCTCCCTGGATGCGGCGCACCTGCACGCGGCGAACCTGCAGGCCCGACGGCGCGAGCGGCATGGCGCCCTGCATCCTTTCTACCAGCGCCCAGCCGCATGCGCGTGGCGCGGCAACGGCCGGCGGCTTGCCCGACAAGGTGGCGGCTGCGCGGGGAACATCGCCGGGCGAGCGGCCGGCCAGCGCGTGCACGATGGTGCCGCCACGCGTGACGAAGAGCGTGCCGGCGAAGGTCCGGGCGTCGAAAGCGACCTCCGGCGCAAACTGGCCTGCGTTGGCCTCGAACGGGACGGCCATGCCTTCGATCCGCTGCACCAGCGGCAACGCGGGTGCAGCCGTGCGCACGGTCGCCACGCGGGAAGCGGTGTTCAGGCTGCTGAAAGCGACGACGCTGGCAAGGCCAGCGGCCACCATCCATGTCGATGGCCGGGAGCCCCGGCGTACGGAGAAAAAGGGCGTGGAGAAGGCGGTTGTCGGCGGTCTTGTGCCGTCTCCGCATGCCCACTGGAGTACCCAGGGTCAGGCCCACGAGAGCGCTGACGATGCTGCGGCCTGTCGAGGCATCGCGTGTCACGCCTCCATCGCTGAAAGTGGTTCCTATGCTCCTCAATGAGGGGGATGAATGTATCCGGCCCACGTGAGAGAGTGGCGATATGAAAGAGTCACTGGAGACACGAGTCCTCGCATTTGTCCGCTCGACGGTGGCGATACTTGGGCCTTTCATCCTCATTGCGCCGTTGCTCTATGTGGCCTGGTTCTTGGTGACTGACGCATCCCCTGAATACACAACGCTTGTCATGAAGAACTACCGCATCTTCTTCTGCATGCCCTACGCGGCGTTCTTTGCGTACTACCTGGTCGTCACTCTGGAAAAGGCCAGTGGCGACATCAAGGTGAAGTTCTTTGGATTCGAGTTCGAAGGCGCAGCGGGACCGCTTCTGTTCTGGCTACTGATCTTTCTCGCCATACTGTTTGGGTTCGATCGTTTTTGGGTGCAAGCCTGGGAATGACGCCCTCTCCGATCTAGACCCTTTCCATTCATAGCGATCTCCCTGGCCACGCGCAGCCCGTCTCCCTTGCGGGCAGCTCCGTCTGGCAGTATCGTGCCGCGAGATGAAAAGACGCGCTGACCGGCACCGCCGAGTTCAGCACCACCGCGCACGACGCGGGATGCCTGGGGAGAGATCGCTGTGTCCGAGCAACGAACGTACGGCCCGTTTGTCCATACCCTGAACAAGGGAGGTTTGAGAGAAATCGTCACGACGGGCAAGCTGAGAGGGACGACAGCCTCCAACCATCTCGCCAACGACAGCAAGGCTGTCCGAGCCTACGTTGGAACCTTCAAGCATCAAAAACGCAACAAGAACTGGAGTGGCCGGACCTCGGTGCACATCGAGTTTCTGTCGTACGCGCCACCCAGGCCCAACCTCCCACCGGGGTATGCGGAATGGTCGGATGACCAATTGATCCAGGGCCATCTCCCCATCTCGATCGTGCGCGTGGTCAACGGCGAGGGCGAGTCGCTGATGGCTTAGAACTTCTCCGTCACAAGTGCTTCCTGGAATGCGAGGCCGCAGGCGTATTCGAGGCGATCTGGCAGACCGGTCTTGCACAGGGCGTTCTGCCGCTAGGGGTGCAAGGCGCTCCAGCCGGCGCTGCGCTCATAGGCGTCTGCCAACTGGTACAGCAGCGCCTCTGCCCCGTGCGCGGCCGCGAGCTGGATCGCGAGCGGCAGACGCGCTGCCGAAAAACCCATGGGCAGCGTGACGGCCGGGCTGCCCGTCAGGCTGTAGATGCGATTGGTGATGCCACGCTTGCCGACTGGGTTGGCGTACAGCTGCTCCATCGTCTCGGCCGGCGCCTCGCGGCCCGGGCTGGCGATGGCATCGATGCCATCGGCGAACAGCGCGGCGTAAGTCTGCTTCAGCGCCGCCGCGCGCTCACGCGCTGCGGCATATTCCGCGTCGGTGGACGCGGCGCCACGCAGCAGCCGCTGGCGCAGCGCCTGGCCGAACTTCTCGGGCTGGCGCTGCAGGTCGTCATGGTGGTAGCGCGCTGCTTCGTAGGCGATGATCACGTTGGCTGCATCAAAAGCCGCATCCAATCCCTCGGGAGCGATGCTGACCAGCTCCACGCCCATGGCCTGCAGGACCTCGAGCGCACGGTCGAACGCGGCGGACACTTCGGCGCTGTGGTCGACCGTGGCGATGAAGCGCTCGGGCACGCCGACGCGCATCCCTCTGACCGGCGAGCCGAGACGCGCGGAGAAATCCGGCGCGCCCTGCCCGGCCAGTGCCTGTAGCAAGAGGGCGTTGTCGCGCACCGTGCGAGTCAGAGGGCCTACATGGTCGAGGCTCGGCGCCAGCGGGATCACACCCTCGAGGCTGACACGCCCATAGGTCGGCTTCATGCCGACAATGCCACAGGCCGCGGCAGGATGGCGCACCGAGCCGCCGGTATCGGTGCCGGTGGCTCCCATCACCATGCCCGCTGCGACGGCAGCGCCCGATCCGCTGCTGGAGCTGCCCGGCATATGGGCGGTGTTCCAGGGGTTGCGCGCCGAAGGAAACGGCTCGTCCGGGCCGGGCGTGCCGAAAGCGAATTCGTGGCACGCGGTCTTGCCCAGGCTGATCGCGCCGGCCTGGTCGAGCAGTCGCACCGCGACGGCATCCTCGCTGGGCACCCAGTCCTGCAACAGGCGCGAATGGGCCGTCGTGCGGACACCGGCGGTGAGCAGGATGTCCTTGTGGGCAATCGGGATGCCATGCAGCGAGCCACGGTAGCGCCCCGCATCGATCTCCTGCTGGGCCGTGCGAGCCGCGACGCGCGCGGCCTCGAAGGTGAAGGTGATGAAGGCGTGGTGGGTGGGCTGCAAGGCAGCGCAGCGCGCTATGCAGGCCTCCACCAGCGTCACGGGCGACAGGCTGCGGTCTGCGATCTGCGCTGCCGCTTCGTGCAGCGAAAGGTAATGAAGATCGGCGGTCATGGGCCAAGGCAGCGTGGGCTGGCGTTGCTCAGTCCAGCTGGATGTTGCCCGCCTTGACGACCTCACGGGCGCGCGCCAGGTCCTTGGCCAGGTACTGCGCATGGAAAGCGGGCGTGCGCTCGGCCGCGGGGAACAGTTCGGTCCCCATGTCGGCCAGGCGCTTCTGGATCGCCGGGTCCGACAGCGCCACCTGCAGCGCCTCGTTGACCTGGCGCACGACGGCCGCTGGCGTGCCCTTGGGCGCGTACAAGCCGTGCCACACGGCGGTGTCCACCTGCGGCAGGCCCAGTTCACGCATGGTCGGGACGCCCGGAAAATTGGCGCTGCGCTGTGGCGCCGTGATCGCGAAGGCCTTGATCTTGCCGGCGGCCAGATGCGGCAGTGCGTTGGTGGTCTGGTCACACAGCACGTCGCTATGGCCGGCCATCACGTCCTGCAGCGCGAGGCTGGTGCTCTTGTAGGGAACAAAAGTCGGTTGCACGCCTAGCGCCTGCGACAGCATCACCGCGCACATGTGCGAGCCGGTGCCCACCCCCGCGTTGGCCATGTTGACCTTGGCGGCATCCGCCTTGAGCGTCGCGATCAGGTCTTTCGCATCCTTGGCGCGAAACGCGGGGTTGGAGACGAACACATAGGGGCCGACATTGACCAGGCCCAGCGGCTCGAAAGCCGTCGCGGTGTCGTAGGGCAGGCTCTTGTACAGCGCCGCGGACAGCGCGATGGTGGTGTGGATCAGCAAGGTGTGGCCGTCGGCCGGCGCGCGCGCCGCCTTGGCCGCGGCGATGGTGCCGCCGGCACCTGCCACGTTGTCGATGATGATGGGCTGGCCCAGCTTCTCCGACATCTTCTGTCCCAGCGCGCGTGCCACGGCGTCAGTGGCGCTGCCAGCCGGAAACGGCACGATCATCGAGACAGGTTTGGTGGGGTAAGCCTGTGCCATCGCCGGCGCGGCGGCCAACACCGAGGTGGCGATGGTGCAGAACGCGGCCAGGAGCCGATAGGACGATGCTTTCATGGAGAGACCTCGAGGAGTTGGGAATGGATGCCTGAGATGAAACTCCCCTGTTCACCCCGGCACGGCGGCCACCTGGTAGCCGATCTGCTGCAGCCGTCGAATGAGGCGGTTGGCGGTCTTGGCAGCGTCGTTGCGATCGAAGTGGGCAGCGCCCAGGTCGTGCCACTCGGTCCCGTCCTTGAGCATGTGCCAAGCGGCCGTGAGCATGGAAGCTGCCACGGCGATGATGGCCTTCTTGACACCACGGCGCGCTCGGATGCGGTGGAACTGCGCTTGCAGGTAGCCATCCTTGACCTTGACGGCAGCCCAGGCGGCCTGTACCAGCGTGGTCTTGAGCCACTTGCCGCCACGGCGCAGCCGGGTGCTGCGGCGCTTGCCGGCACTCTCGTCGTTGCGCGGACACAAGCAGGCCCAACTCAGCAGATGGCCGGGCGTGGCAAAGCGGCTCATGTCGATGCCGATCTCGGCAATCAGCGCATCGGCGGCCACGGTGCTGATGCCGGGCATGGTGGTCAAGAGTTTGGCGGCGGCTCGAAACGGCTCGAGCCCGCGGCCCACCTCCTTTTCGATGTCGGCAATGGCACTGTCCAGTGCGTCGATGTGGTCCAGATGCAGCTTGAGCATGAAGCGGTGGTGGGCACGGATACGCCCGCGCAGCGCTTCGAGCAACTCGGCCGGGCTGGCCTTCACGCGCGTGGTCACGCAAGCAGCCAGCCGCTCGGGGCTGCTGTGCCCATCGATAATGGCCTGCAACACCGCTCGCCCGGCTTTGCCCAGGATGTCGCTGAGCACGCTGGAGAGCTTCAGGTTGGCGTCCTCCAGCACCTTCTCGATGCGCTGCACGTGCGAGGCGCGCTCGCGCACGAACTGCTTGCGCGTGCGGGTCAGCGTGCGCAGCTCCTGCACCGCCACCGGCGGCACGAAGCTGGCGCGGATCAGGCCATGGGCCAGCAGGTCGGCCAGCCACATCGCATCGTTCACATCGGTCTTGCGCCCGGGCACGTTCTTCACGTGCGCGGCGTTGGCCAGCACCAGCTCGAAGTGCCCCTCCAGGATGTGCCACACCGGCTTCCAGTACACGCCCGTGGCCTCCATCGCCACGTGCTGCACACCCAGGGACTCCAGCCAGTCGGCCAGCGCCAGCAGCCCTCCAGTCGTCGTCTCAAAGGTGCGCACCTGCTGGCTCGCGGGCCCATCGGTGGCAATTCGTGCACAAGCCACTACCGTCTGCTTGTGCACGTCCAATCCCGCGCAGCGCGGGTAGATCACGTCCATGACAGCCTCCTATGTGCGGCGACATCGGCGCGTGGCCCACGTCATCGAACTCTTAGATGCGTGCTCCTGGATCGCAGATCCAGGGCAACAGTCTGGGGTGCTCGTGAGGCCACCGGTCCAACTGAAATTCGGGTTCGAAGCACCAAGTACAAACCGACCTCTGTGCCGGACGCCGCAGCCAATATTAGCCCCAAGTTTCATGGGCTGCGGGTGGCGCGCAGCGCAATGGATAACTGAAATGAGTGCCTGAATCGATGCCGACGCCTCAGGGCATGGGTTGCTGCCGCTTGAACCAGTCATGGATGCTGTCCCCGTTCCAGAAGGCCACGCCCGGGCGCGACGCGAACAGGTTGAGCATTTCCTCGAAATACCGAATGCGGTGGGCAGCGCCCGAAACGTAGGGGTGGACGCCGAAGGCCATCACACGCACCGAGTCCTCGCTTTCCGCGTACAGCCGGTCGAAAGCATCGCGGGCGCGGCGCAACAGGGCGTCCGATTCATGCTGCCCGCTGACCATCACGGTGATGTCGTTGATCTCGACCGTGTAGGGGATGGACACCAGCGGCTTGCTCTTTGTGCGCACCCAGAAAGGCTGGTCGTCCAGGATCCAGTCGCCGAACCAGTCCATGCCGGCGGCCGCAACGTGGTCGAGCGTTTCCAGGGTCTGGGTGCGGCCCGGGCCCAGCCAGCCGCGCGGCCGGTGGCCCAGGAAGCCTTCGAGCGTGTCCAGCGACTGGCGGATCATCGCCGGCTGGTCGTCGATCTTGTGGATCGGCATCTGCACATAGCAGTGCGCCATGAATTCCCATCCGGCGTCGCGGGCCGCCCTGGCCACCGCTGGGCAGGTCTCCACCACCTTGGCGTTGATGGAAATCGTCGGCTTGATGCGGCGTTTCTCGAAGGCCTGCAACAGGCGCCAGAAGCCCACGCGCATCCCGTATTCGTGCCAGGTCCAGTTCGGCATGTCGGGAATCGCCCCGGTGATGCCACCCGGCGGCGGCGAGGCATGGCGCGGCATGGGGCGGTCGAGCTCCCATTCCTCGATGTTGACGACGGGCCAGATGATCAGCCGGGTGCCGTCTTCCGTGCGCAGTGGGGAGCGGTCGAAAGGGGTGCTGTAGTCGAAACGTTGTCTGGGGTGCATGGAATCCTCTCGAACAGGCAGGTGCTGGGCTGCGCCAACTTTATTCCGCCATGGAATTCCATGTCAAGTACTATTCCATCATTACAAGGGCCCGATCCGGCCTCGGTCAGGCCTTGATCAGGCTTTCAGCACATCGATCAAAGCAGAAGCCGTGCCCGACAACGGGATGGACTTGCTGCGCACCACCCCGACCGTCTCCGACGGCAGGAAGGCCGCGAGCGTGACGACCGCCACCTGGGTCCACGACTCCGTTTCCTTGGACCCACGCAGGCCCACGGCGAGGCCCACCCCCATTTCGACATAACGTTCGATCAGCTCGATGCTGTCCAGCTCGACCGCGATGTCGTAGGGCACGCCGAGCCGGCGGAATTCGCTTTCCAGCAAGGCGCGCGTCTGCGTCTGGAACCGGGGCAGGATCAGCGGGTAACGCGCAATGTCCTGAAGGGCTTTCGGCGGCTTCTTGGCCAGGGCGTGCCCGCGCGGCACCAGCAACACCCGCTCCGAAGAAAACAGCTGCGTGAACTCGAAGCTGCGTGAGGGCCCCGGATCAGGGGCGATCGCGAAGTCCACATTGCCGGTCTGGACCAGCTCGTAGATTTCTTCCTTGGTGCCCGACAGCACGCGGACCCGGGCGCCGGGCACGCTGCGCCGCAAGTCCCGCAGCGCCTGCGGCAGCACGTTGCCGATAAAGCCATGCGGCACGCCGACCGCGACCGGTGAAGCTGCCGGCAGCGGCCCGCGCCGCAACAAGGTCTCGAGGCCTTCGACCAGAGGCTCGGCCATGCGCAGCAAATTGGTACCGGCCGCGGTCAGCCGCAAGGGCCTGGAGCCGCGCTCGAACAGCGAACAGCCGACCTCCTGCTCGAGCCGCTGCACATGTTTGGTCACCGCGGGCTGGCCAAGGTCCAAGCCCTTGGACGCCTTGGAAAAGCTTCCCAGCTTCGCCACCATGCAGAAGCTGCGCAGTTCTTTAATGTCCATGGAATGCTCCGGCGTGGGCAGCGCCATCCGCAAGAAAGGAAGTTGCTGGTTGTTGTCAGGGCCCCGATTGTGGCTTCCATCGGGGGACCGTTTCATCCGAAGAATCCAAGCGCCACGCCCACGATGAAAAAAAGTGTCAGGAACACCACAGGAAACACGGGGACCCGGACGGCAACCACATTGCCTTTGCGGAGCCGATACCGATCTGGCGCATCGACGCCAATGAACCATCCCGTATTTTGAGGAGGCTCAAATCTCTGAGAGGATTGAGCCATGAAGAAGTCGAACAAGTTCTCACCCGAGGTGCGCGAGAGAGCCGTGAGGATGGTGCTGGAGCACCGAGGGGAGTACCCGTCGCTGTGGGCAGCCATCGAGTCCATTGCACCGAAGATCGGCTGCGTGCCGCAAACGCTGCATGAATGGTTCAGCGCGTGGAGATCGATACGGGCGTGCGCGATGGCGTTATGACCCCTGAGGCACAGCGGGTCAAGGACCTGGAACGCGAGAACAAGGAGCTGCGCCGGGCCAATGAGATCTTGAAGCTGGCCAGCGCGTTTTTCGCCCAGGCGGAGCTCGACCGCCGACTCAAGTCCTGATGGACTTCGTTGACGAGCACAGGGACACCCACGGGGTCGAGCCGATCTGCAAGGCATTGCAGATCGCCCCATCGGGATACTGGCGGCATGCAGCACAGCGACGTGAGCCGCAACTGCGATGCGCCAGAGCGATACATGACGAGGCGCTGATGCCGCAGATCGAGCGGGTGTGGAACGCCAACATGCAGGTCTATGGGGCGGACAAGGTCTGGCGACAGCTCGCGCGTGAAGGAACAACGGTTGCGCGTTGCACCGTGGAGCGCCTGATGCGCCGGCAGGGTCTGCGCGGTGTGATGCGAGGCAAGGTGGTGCGCACGACGAACAGCGATGGGCGTGCGCCGTGTCCTCGGGATCGGGTCAATCGGCAGTTCATGGCTGATCGACCGAACCAGCTCTGGGTCTCAGACTTCACCTACGTGTCGACCTGGCAAGGCTGGCTGTACGTGGCCTTCGTCATCGACGTGTACGCGAGGCGCATCGTCGGTTGGAGGGTCAGCAGCTCCATGCGTGCGGACTTCGTGCTTGATGCCTTGGAGCAGGCGCTGTACGCCCGACAACCCGAGCGTGACGGCACGCTGACCCATCACTCGGACAGCGGGTCGCAATACGTCGGCATTCACTACAGCGAGCGCTTGGCAGAAGCGGGCATCGAGCCTTCTGTGGGAAGCAAAGGCGACTCCTATGACAACGCCCTGGCCGAGACGATCAACGGCCTGTACAAGGCCGAACTCATCCATCGCAGGGCACCGTGGAAGACCAAGGAATCGGTAGAGCTGGCGACCCTCGAATGGGTGTCCTGGTTCAACCATCAACGATTGCTTGAGCCCATCGGGTATATCCCGCCGGCAGAAGCTGAGGCAAACTACTACCGGCATCTCGCCAGTCAAGCCACCACGGTGGCGGCCTGACTTAGACCAACGGGCCTCCACGAAACCCGGGGCGGTTCACCACCGCGCGTCCCGGCTTCTGTGACCACTCCTCGCTGGACGGTCTCGGCAGGACCCAATTCGGGTGGTACGCGCCACCCGTCAAGGGCGTACCGCTGACCTGCTATGGCAGCACCCTCAGTGGATTTCGTACGTGCCTGTCACCAGGCAATATTGAACAATATACTGCACGCTGCTGCCGTCATACTTGGGATCGGTTTTCAAGCTGTCGGCGGGACATCCCCCTGGCATCTGACCAAACGGGCCGCTTGCATGCTTCAGTGCAAAGGTGCCCTTCTCAGGGCTGCTGCTTGTCAGCTGAAACAGCTCTCCCTCCACGATGGCAAAAGTACCCAGCCCTGTGTGAATTTGATAGCTAAGAGACAGAAACGCGGGAATGTTACCGATCGCCGAACGTTGGTCATAGGTGTATGACATGGAAAGTGCACCGTTCTCCAAATCACCTTTACCCTCACCGGATGGCCCGAACACAAAAGTCTTCGTGTAGCCAGCGGGGAAGCCGCCACCGGTCACCGTGAACGTGATTGATTTGCTACTCAGCGTGCATGGCAGAAACAGTCCTTCTCGGAGCTTTGCGGTCTCGACGAGGATGAAAGTACCTTGGCTGGCGAAGCGGCTCGCGCTGGAACCTTTGGTCCCTTCTCGCGAATACCTGCCGCCGTCTGGTTTGGTAAATGTCAGCAGGGTCGTGGTGACCTGTGACGAATCTTGCACCTTGACCGTGCTAACGCCACTGCCACGCTCATATTGCCAGCTGGCGGGGTACAGCGCTCCGCAATGCGCAGAATCGGCCGCCGCAACGCCAGAAGCAAAGCTATAGTTGTTTCGTAAGTTATTGAACTCCTCGGCAGATTCGACGCCAAACCGCTGATAAGAAGCAGGAAGATAGGAGTCGTCGAGCACCAGCAGAGTCATTCCCTCTAGAGTTGCCGGTGTGACGACGGCAGGGTTGTCGGCACCTCCACCTCCACCGCACGCGCACAAGATCAGCACCGCGGCTAGCGCGGTGGCGTTCGATACGAATCTCCAGAAGCGCAATCGGAAATACTGAATCATGTCTCGTCCTCTCTGTATGGCTCTTCGACCAAGTGCGCCATAACGGTTGGCACCATGCAAAGACAAGTGTAGCGCTCGTCTCGCCGAAGACAGCTACAACACTTTTACCTAGAGGGCAGGAGGCTCTTCGTTTCACGGCGGCACCATCACGCCGGGCACCCACCTGAAGGACGTAGTCACATCAACTGCAGCTCCAGCCGTCAGTGGGTGTCGACCGATAGAATTCCAAAGTCGATTTCATGCTGCAGCAGGCTCTAGGTATATTAATCAGTTTAATTATTTAGTGGGCCAAACAAATAACTTTGCGCGTATCCAGGTGCCGAGCCGGATGCCTCTCTGATGTGAAGAATGGCAACATAGCGTATTCAGGAAACACTGCTACTGCTATTGCTACTGCAACGTGCGGGCGAATTCCGACTGTGGATCGTGCTTGAAGCCTGACATAGCATGATCGTATAGATCTATACGTATGTAGTACGGGCGGCCCGGAACCTGGCGGTATTTCTGATTAATGAATTGCTGTACGCAATCTGCATACGTGTCCCACGCAAATTTCCCCCACACCTTCCACTTGTCAATCAGCATGATCTTCGGGCTGTAACTCTTGATCTGGGCGCAAGTATCTATTGCTATACCGAGCCGTGGATTCTCCAAGTACTTCTGCTGCCAAGGAAGATAAAAGAAACTTCCAGACGCCGGCAATCGACCGGCGGCGATGTATTGATGATTCTGAAACGAGAAGGCAATGATCCTGTCATTTTTGTCAGTCACGTCTTGAACCAACCGCGAGAACTCAGTGCTATTGGGTCGGCGCGCCTTAACAAAGAATTCGCCTCCGATGGTCAAGGGATACACAAGTCGTAGGACAAATACTGCGGTAAAGCACAGCCACACATACTGTTCCCGAAGCCAGAGCAAATTGCGCGCCATGAGCAGGGCAAAAAGGGCCAAGCATGCATACCAGAAGGGAACGCCTTGATAAAGATTGCCACGCATCAGAAAACTCAGCACGGCGAGCGTCAGCAAAACCGATCGCCATGGCCATGGTCGCTTTTCGCTCCGCACCAGCATCGCACATCCTGCGGCCAACCCAATGAACACTACAAACCGCTCTACGTTAACCGTCAATGTACCCAGCAATTTCTCTGCCAACTTGACTGGTCCTTGCCCATCGTTGTACATCGGCAAGATGGTGGAATTTATGTAAATGTGGTCAACCCAGAAGCCTTTGAACGATCCGACGATGCCCAGAAAGACCAGATTCAAGAAAATGCCCAACACAAGTCCCGCAGCGGCCGTACGGAGAAATCGTCGCCGAAGTGAGCAGGCAACTAGCAAGACAGCAGCCGGCAAGTAAGTCACGGCCAGAAAAGGCAGCGATGCCAGCAACAGATTGCCTAGTGCAACTTGCCACGGCCGTAATGAATCGGGCTCCACCAATGCCGGCGTCGAATATTGGGCCAAAGCAATGACCGTCAGCAATCCAGCTACGCTTTGGTAGATGTAGGCATGGCCGAACAAGCCGGATTCCGGTAGGAGCCCCACCATTGCGATCAATGTAATCGTCAGGAAGATGCGTTTCTCAATCAGCAGCTTCAGCATGGGTGATCGATAAATCGACAACAACGCTAGCCATTGCAGCGCTGCGATCGGAATCCGGTGGGCACCCACACTGAAGTCGCCAAACGACTCCAGCACCAAGCCGGGCAGGAAGATCAGTGGACCGTGGTGATTGAACACCTCGTCATACAGCGACATGCCAGCGGCCAGCATCTTGGCGGTAACGACAGTTTCAGACTCATCGCCCCATTCCATATAATCCAGCAGCTTCCACTGATAAGCTACGGCCAATACCACGGCCGCAAATAGCAGCGCTGCCGAGGAACGGCCTGCCAATCGTGGATTTTCAGTTGGATGCGAACGCGGGTTTGGCAATGGAATGGGCCTCATTTCAGGGTGATCAAGTGCCACGAGTGATACACCCCTGCGATACTGCGTTGCAGTGCGGAGCCCGCATCCAACCTGGCTTCCCTCTGTAGAAGCCCCGATTTTACTGGCCTACCCGGAGGGGATCGAACCCCCGACCCACAGCTTAGAAGGCTGTTGCTCTATCCAACTGAGCTACGGGTAGAAAGCACAAAGGCCCGTGCTGGGCCTTTTTCTTCGAGAAGTGGTCGGAGCGATAGGATTCGAACCTACGACCCTCTGGTCCCAAACCAGATGCGCTACCAGACTGCGCTACGCTCCGACAGCCGGCATTCTAACCGGGCAAAGGGCTCGCGCCGGGTGCAACCGCCAGGAGATTTGCATGGCATTGAGAATCGTAAGGCTCGGCACGCCACGCGCTGCCGACGAAGGCACGCGCATCGGCACGGTGCGGCGGCCTCCGCGCGGCGTGCCGAAAACGGCGTTCGCGTCGCAGGACTGGTACGACGTGTGGTACCCCAATCTCGCGCCCAGCGCCGAGACCATGCAGCTCGGGCAGGCGGCGCAGGCCTCGGGCAGCGACAAGGATTGGGCCACCTTCAGCAAGCACTACCAACGCGAGATGGCCGCGCCGGACGCCAGCCGCAGCCTCGACCTGCTGGCCGCGCTGTCGCACGGTGCCAACCTGTCGGTCGGTTGTTATTGCGAAGACGAATCGCGCTGCCACCGGTCGCTGCTGCGCGCGCTGCTGACGGCGCGCGGCGCACACATCGCCTGACTCAAAGCTTCACGTACTCGTACTCGACGGGGTTGGCGTTGATGCCCCGGTCCGGCGGCGCGATCCACGCGGCCATCTTGCCGGGCTCGGTCACGCGTTGCATCAGGCTCTTGACGAAGGCGGTGTCCTCCGGTGTGGGCAGCCATTGGTCCTTGCTGGCGGCAAAGGCTTCGGCGCTGATCGGCTGGCCCTGCGGGTCGGTCGGGATGTTGGCCCACGCGCCCACGGTGCGGCGGAAGCGGATCGACGGCAGCTTCAGTTCGAAGTCGACACCGGCCTTCTTGATCCCCATGTTCCAGCGCGTCACGCCGACGTTGCAGTCCTTCACGTACTCCAGCCGCGTGACCTCGTTGATGCCGTTGCGCACGGTGATGGTCTGCTTCTGCACGCCACCGCAGCCGTCGGGCACGTCGATCGTCATCTCGGTGCCGGCCTCCACGTGGTCGCCGAACTTGGCTTCGTCGGGCCGGCCCTTGATGCCGTTGCTGAAGTAGTTGGCCGCGTTCGACGAGGCCTCGGAGCCGAACAGGTCGAGTGAGCTGGTGAACCAGAAGTTCATGAACTTCTGCACCGTCGGCAGGTCGACCACGCCGGCCGCGCGCAGCGTCTTCACGTCGTCGGTGTCCAGCTCCTTCATCACCTCCAGCGTGCGGCGGATCACGCGGCCCACGCCGGTCTCGCCGACGAACATGTGGTGGGCTTCCTCGGTCAGCATGAAACGCGTGGTGCGCGCCAGCGGGTCGAACGCCGATTCGGCAAAACTCTTCAACTGGAACTTGCCGTCCCGGTCGGTGAAGTAGGTGAACATGAAGAAGCTCAGCCAGTTGTCCATCGGCTCGTTGAAGGTGCTGAGGATGCGCGGCTTGTCGGCATCGCCGCTGTGGCGCATCAGCAGCTCCTCGGCCTCCTCGCGCCCGTCGCGGCCGAAGTGCGCGTGCAGCAGGTAGACCATGGCCCACAGGTGGCGACCTTCTTCGACGTTGACCTGGAACAGGTTGCGCAGGTCGTACAGACTGGGCGCAGTGTGGCCCAGCAAGCGTTGCTGCTCCACCGATGCGGGCTCGGTGTCGCCCTGGGTCACGATCAGCCGGCGGAAGGTGCTGCGGTATTCGCCGGG
The DNA here is from genome assembly GCA_965279475.1 of Pseudorhodoferax sp. Classification (GTDB taxonomy): domain Bacteria; phylum Pseudomonadota; class Gammaproteobacteria; order Burkholderiales; family Burkholderiaceae_C; genus Pseudorhodoferax. Next base: position 1,223,916 of record CBDIIA010000003.1, on the reverse strand, counting down.
CACGTCCTGCCACACCTCCTGGCCCATGTGGTCGCCGAAGCCGATCTTGCGGTTCTCTTCACGGTCGGACAGGAAGATGCCCCAGCGGTAGTCGGGCATCGGCGTGTAGCCGTAGCTGGCCCAGCCCGATGCGTCGACACCGACGGCGGTGCGCAGGTACACCTGGTTGGCCTTGAAGTCGCTCGGGCCCATCTCGTCCCACCAGTTCAGGAACGCCGGTTGCCAGTGCTCCAGCGCGCGCTGCAGCTGGCGGTTGGCGCCAAGGTCGACGTTGTTGGGGATCAGGGCTTGCAGATCGATCGTGCTCATGGTGTTGTCCCTTGTGTGGTTCTCAAACGCGTTTCCAGTCGAACTTCGCCTTCTTGCCGGTGCCGAAGAGCTTCAGCGCGCCCTCCTCGCCCACCGCGTTCGGCCGGATGAAGATCCAGTTCTGCCAGGCCGACAGGCGCGCGAACACGCGGGTCTCCATGGTCTCGGCACCGGGGAAGCGCAACGAGGCTTCCATGCCCGTGAGCGCGTCGGGCGACAGCGAGGCGCGCTCTTCCAGCATCAGGCGGATCTCGTCGTCCCAGTCGATGTCGTCGGGCGTCAGCGTCACCAGGCCCAGGCCCAGCGCCTGGTCGGCGCGCAGCGGGCTGTCGGCCAGGCCGCGCAGTTGGGCAATGGTCTGCTGGTCGTCGTAGAAGCGGGTCTGCAGCCGGGTCTGGCCGTTGACCGCGGGGTAGCGGCCGAAGTTGGCGTCGGTCAGCTGCAGCGCGGGCGCGGCGTCGGGCGCATCGGGCAGGTCGAGCATGTAGATGCGGTCGCAGGCCAGCGCCAGCTCGTACAGCGTGCCGGCGAAACACGAGCCCTCGTCCACCAGCGCGATCAGCGAGCGGCTGGTCACGTCGATGCGGGCCAGCGTGCGGCGCAGCGCGCCGGTGGTCTCGCGCACCAGCCAGTGGTCGTGCAGGCGCTGCAGCACCGCGTCGGCCTCGACCACGCGTTGCGCCGCGCCGCGGGTCTTGAAGACCCAGGTGCCGATCTCGAGCTCGTTGGTGCGCAGGTTCAGGATGGCGTCGTCCAGCTCACGCTGGAACTGCAGCGGCCACCATTGCGCCCCTGCGGACTCGATCGCCTCGGGTGTGGATTCGACTGGGGCCTTCGGCGCCTGCACGGTGATGGTTGCGATGCGCGTGTGGCGGTCGATCTGCACATCGACGGTGCTGTAGTGGTAGCCGGCCTCGTCGATGGTCAAGCCCAGCGGCACCAGTTCGATGCCCTTGGCCGGGCCGTTGCGGCTGGACTGGCCGCGCAAGGCCTGCACCTCGGCATCGACCAGCGCGCCGAACTGCTGCGGCTTGGCCAGTGCGTCGATCAGCTTCCAATCCTTGGCGCGGTCAGCGCGCACACCTTCGCTGGTGGTGCAGAAGATGTCGGCCAGGTCGCGCCGCACCTGGCGCTTGTCGGTCACGCGCGTCAGGCCGCCGGTGCCGGGCAGCACGCCGAGCAAGGGCACCTCGGGCAGGCTGACGGTGGAGCTGCGGTCGTCCACCATCGCGATGCGATCACAGGCCAGCGCCAGCTCGTAGCCGCCGCCGGCGCAGGCACCAGTCACGGCCGCGAGCGACTTCAGGCCGTCGTGGCGCGACGAGTCTTCCAGGCCGTTGCGCGTCTCGTTGGTGAACTTGCAGAAGTTGACCTTCCAGCCGTGCGTGGACAGGCCCAGCATGTAGATGTTGGCGCCCGAACACCAGATCTTGTCCTTGCCGCTCTCGAACACCACCACCTTCACGGCCGGGTGCTCGAAGCGCACGCGGTTCAGCGCGTCGTGCAGCTCGATGTCCACGCCCAGGTCGTAGCTGTTGAGCTTGAGTTTGTAGCCCGGCTTGATGCCGCCGTCCTCGTCGATATCGAGCTTCAGGCGCGCCACGTCGCCGTCGACGGTCAGCGTCCAGTGCCGGTAGTGGCTGGGATGCGTTGCAAAACGCACCAGCTCGCGGTCGCCCTGGGTGAACAGCAGGGGTTCGGTCATCGTGTTCATCGTGTCATGTCTCCTTGTGCGAAATCGAAACGGGAACGGCGCGTTCCAGGTCCTTCAACGATTGCTTGACGCTGCGCGCCGCGGTGTCGACCACGGCGTCGGCCCGCGCGTACAACGCCTCGCGGCTGGCGAGGATGCGGCGGATGTCTTCCATCGCCTCGTGGGTTGCGCCGCGCGTGGTGTCGAACGGCCGCATGTCGCCCTGGGCCACGACGCGGGTCATGTGCTCTTCGGGGCTGGCCTTGAGCCACACGCAGTAGAAGCGGCTCTGCAGCAGATCGAAGGTCTCGCGCTCGCTGACGATGCTGCCGCCGGTGGTCATCACCACGCCCTGCGCGTGGTCCTCGGCAATGCGGAACAGCGCACGCCGTTCGTAGCGCCGGTAGCCGGCCTGGCCGTGCAGCAACAGGATCTCGTTCATGCTGGTGCCGGCCTCGCGTTCGATCTCGCGGTCGAGTTCGACGAAGGGCACGCCGCGGCGCGCGGCGAGTTCAGCGCCCAGCGTCGACTTGCCGGCGCCGCGCAACCCGATCAGCGCCACCCGCTGTTCGCGGCCCTGCGCATCGCCCAGGCCGAAGGTGCTGGCCAACAGCGTGTGGGCCTGGTCGAGCTGGGCATCGTCCAGCCGCGACAGCAGGCCCTGCACCCGCGCCAGGGCCGGCCGCGGCGCATCCTGCAGCAGATCCAGCAACGAGATGTTGAGCGCCCGTGCCGCGGCCTCCAGCGAGTTGATCGACACGTTGCCCTTGCCAGTTTCGACATCGGCCAGGAAACGTTCGCTCAGGCCCGAATCGGCCGCCAGCGCCTTGCGGGTCATGCCGCGCCGCGCCCGCCAGGCACGCACGCGCGCACCCAGCTCGACCAGCGTCGCTTTGGGTTCGGTGTCTGCCATGGTCAGCATCGGGCGGCGAAAAAATCTGAAGAGTGTTTGCGCTGGATCAAGATTGCAGTATACTTCCGATCATTCGAGTGTCAAGCACTTTACTGCATTTCATGGAGACGGCATGAAGCTCAAGATCCTGGTCGGCACGATGACCAGCACTGCAGACTACGTGGCCCAGGCGATCCAGATGGACTGCGCCGATCTGGTGGGCGAGATCGAGATCGCGATGATGGACGGGTTGACCATCGACGCATTCTCGGAAGATGCACTTTATCTCATCTGCTCTTCCACCTACGGCTCAGGCGACGTGCCGGACAACGCCCGCCACCTGTACGAATCGCTCGATGCCACGCCCCGCTTCCTGGGCCACGTGCGCTACGGCGTGATCGCCCTGGGCGACCGCACCTATGTGCAGACCTTCTGCTTCGGTGGCAAGAAGTTCGACGAGCGGCTGCAGGGCCTGGGCGCGCACCGCATCGGCGAGGTCTGGTGCCACGACGCCAGCAGCGGCACGATGCCCGAGGCCGAGGCCACCGAGTGGTGCCGCACCTGGCTCACGCAGGCGCTGGCCGCCACACCAGCCTGAGCCGCCGCCCGGCACACCGCGACCACAACAAGAAGACGAATCACCCGATGGAGACTTTATGCAGACCAGCCGCGCCGACCACGGTGCCAGCCCACCACGGGTAGAGATTCCGCGCGACTACAACGCGGCCCATGACCTGCTGGCCCGCAATGCCGGCCGCGCCGGCAAGACGGCCTTCATCGACGCCGCCAGCGGCGCCACGCTGGCCTACGGCGAGCTGGCCGAACGTTCGCACCGCTTCGCCAATGCCTTGCGCCGCCACGGCATCGCGCCCGAGAGCCGGGTGCTGGTCGCGATGTTCGACACGCTCGACTGGCCGGTGGTGTTCCTCGGCAGCATGCTGGCCGGCGTGGTGCCGGTCGCGGCCAACACACTGCTGACCGCGAAGGATTTCGAATTCATGCTGCGCGACGCGCGGGCCCAGGCGCTGTTCGTGTCGCCCGCGCTGCTGCCGGCGTTTTTGCCCTGGGTCGCGCAGGTGCCGCATCTGCGGGCCGTCGTCGTCGCGGGCGCAGAAGAAGCCGGCCCGCACCCGAGCCTGCAGCAGTGGCTGGCGGATGCCGACAGCACGCCCCAGGTCGCCGCCACCTGCTCCGACGATGCGGCGTTCTGGCTCTACTCCAGCGGCTCGACCGGCACGCCCAAGGGCACGGTGCACCTGCATAGCCACCTGGTGCAGACGGCCGAGCTGTACGGCCGCGGTGTGCTCGGCATCCGCGAGACCGACCTGGTGTTCTCGGCCGCCAAGCTGTTCTTCGCCTACGGGCTGGGCAACGCGTTGACGTTCCCGATGAGCGTCGGCGCCACCACGGTGCTGCTGCCCTCGCGGCCCACGCCGGCCGACGTGTTCGGCGTGCTGAAGCGCTACCGGCCCACGGTGTTCTGCGGCGTGCCCACGCTGTTCGCCGGCCTGCTGGCCGACGGCACACGGCCGCCGAAGAAAGAGCTGGCCGTGCGCGTGTGCACCAGCGCCGGCGAGGCCCTGCCGGCGGAGATCGGCCGCAAGTGGACGGCCGAATACGGCTGCGAGATCCTCGACGGCATCGGCTCCACCGAGATGCTGCACATCTTCCTGTCCAACCGCCCGGGCCAGGTGCGCTACGGCACCACGGGCCAGGCCGTTCCGGGGTACCGCCTGCGCGTGGTGGCCGACGACGGGCACGAATGCGCCAACGGCGAATTGGGCGAGCTGCAGATCAGCGGCCCCAGCGCCGCGCTGATGTACTGGAACAGCCGCGAGAAGACCAAGGCCACGTTCGCCGGCGAATGGACGCGCAGCGGCGACAAGTACACCCGCGATGCCGACGGCTACTACACCTACGGCGGCCGCACCGACGACATGCTGAAGGTCGGCGGCATCTACGTGTCGCCGTTCGAGGTCGAGGGTTCGCTGATGACGCACCCCGCCGTGCTCGAGGCCGCGGTGATCGGCGTGGCCGATGCCGACGGGCTGGTCAAACCCAAGGCCTACGTGGTGCTGAAGGCCGGCGCCGAGGCCAGCGCCGACGTGCTGCGCCAGCATGTGAAGGACGCGCTGGCGCCGTACAAATATCCGCGCTGGATCGAGTTCGTCAGCGAACTGCCGAAGACCGCGACCGGCAAGATCCAGCGCTTCAAATTACGGAAATGACCCACCCCCGTTTCTTGCTCACTGCGTGTAGCCGAATCCCCCCTCAAGGGGGCGCAACCAGCGGCCCGGCAAAGCCGGTTCCGCCGTTGCCCGCGAAAAGGCAACGGCGTGCGCAGCGACGGTCGTTGGGGTAATTCATAGGGCACGCCGCAGCCCGGATGCGGTAGATTCTTTAAGCCTAAACGATATTTGAATGGAGACAAGACCATGACCACTCGCCGCCTCGTCCTGAGCCGCAGCGCCGCCTTCGTCGGCGCCGCATCGACCGGCCTGCTGCTGCCCCAGATCGCACGCGCCCAAGGCAACAAGGTGCGCGTCGGTTTCATGCTGCCCTACACCGGCACCTTCGCGCAACTGGGCGTGGCGATCGAGAACGGTGTGCGCATGGCCATCGATGAGAAAGGCGGCAAGCTCGGCGGCCGCGACATCGAGTGGTTCAAGGTCGACGACGAGTCCGAGCCCTCCAAGGGCATCGAGAACGCCAACAAGCTGGTGCAGCGCGACAAGGTCGACGTGCTGATCGGCACCGTGCACTCGGGCGTGCAGATGGGTATCCAGAAGGTCGCGCGCGACAGCGGCGTGCTGAGCCTGATCCCCAACGCCGGCGTGCACGCGGCCACGCGCGCGCTGTGCGCGCCCAACGTGTTCCGCACCAGCTTCACCAACTCGCAGCCCACGCTGGCGCTGGGCCAGGCGATGGTCGCCAAGGGCCACAAGAAGGCCGTATGGATCACCTGGAAGTACGCCGCCGGCGACGAAGCCTTCGAAGGCTTCAAGGAGAGCTATACCAAGGCCGGCGGCACCATCGTCAAAGAGCTGGGCCTGCCCTTCCCCAACGTCGAGTTCCAGGCGCTGCTGACCGAGATCGCCTCGCTCAAGCCGGATGCCGTGGCCTGCTTCTTCGCCGGCGGCGGCGCGGCCAAGTTCATCAAGGACTACGCGGCCGCCGGGCTCAAGGGCAAGATCCCGCTGTACGGCTCGGGTTTCCTCACCGAAGGCGTGCTCGATGCGGCCGGCCCCGCGGCAGACGGCATCATCACGACGATGCACTACAGCGATTCGCTGGACACGCCGCGCAACAAGCAGTTCCGCCTCGACTACGCCAAGATGTTCCGCCTGCAGCCCGACGTCTACGCCGTGCAGGGCTACGACACCGGCCTGCTGCTGGCGCAGGGTGCGGCCGCGGTCAAGGGCGACATCACCGGCAGCAAGCCTGCCTTGTACAAGGCCATGGAGTCGGCCACCATCGACAGCCCGCGCGGCAAGTGGACGATGAGCAAGTCACATAACCCGGTGCAGGACATGTACCTGCGTGTGGTCGAGAACAAGGAGAACAAGGTGATCGGCGTGGCCGCCAAGGCGCTCGCCGACTCCGGCGCTGGCTGCAAGATGGGTTGATCGTTTTCGCGGCGGATGCCATGGGAGGTTGCGGCCTCCCATTTTTCTGCCGAGCTGATTCATACTTCCTGCATGACCCTCTCCACCTACCTCCTCTACTGCGCCGCCGTCGCGCTGCTGATCGTGACGCCCGGCCCGACGATGCTGATGTGCATGACCAATGCGCTGAACCACGGCCCGCGCCGCGCGATGACCTCCGTCGCTGGTTCGGTGACCGCCGTGTTCGTCGTGATGGGCCTGTCGGCCGCCGGCCTGGGCGCGCTGCTGGCGGCGTCGGAGACCGCGTTCACCACGGCCAAGCTGATCGGCGCGGCCTACCTGATCTGGCTCGGCATCAAGACCTTCCGCAGCGATGCGTCTGCGCTGAGCATCACGGCCGATGGTGACGGCAAGGCCCGCCGCTCGTTCTACCTGCAGGGCCTGCTGGTCGGTGCCAGCAATCCCAAGGCGGTGCTGTTCTTCGCAGCCTTCTTCCCGCAGTTCCTGAATCCGTCCGCGCCGATGGCGCCGCAGTTCACCATCCTCGCGCTGACCTTCGCCGCCTTCGAGTTCACGGTCCTGACCACCTGCGCGCTGGGCGTGGCGCGGCTCGCCCCGATGCTGCGCACGAGCGGCCCGGTGAAGTGGATCAACCGCATCTGCGGCGGCCTGTTCACACTGATGGGCGGCCTGCTGCTGCTGACGCGCAGACACGCCTGATGGACCTCGCGAGTTTCCTGATCCAGCTGCTGAACGGCGTGCAGTACGGCCTGCTGCTGTTCATGCTGGCGGCCGGCCTGACGCTGATCTTCGGCATCATGGGCGTGGTCAACCTGGCGCACGGCAGCTTCTACATGCTGGGCGCCTACCTGGCGTATTCGCTGTCGGCGCTGTTCGGCAGCCTCACGCTCGCGATCCTGGCCGGCGCGGTGCTGTCGGTGCTGTTCGGGCTGGCGCTCGAATGGCTGCTGTTTCGCCACTTCTACCAGCGCGACCACCTCGACCAGGTGCTGCTGACCTTCGGCTTGATCTACGTGTTCGAAGAGCTGCGCTCCATCCTCTGGGGTGACGACGTGCACGGCGTGGCCATCCCGGCCGCACTGTCGGCCTCGATCCCGCTCACCGACACGCTGTCGTACCCGGTCTACCGCCTGTTCATGTCCGGCGTCTGCCTGGTGCTGGCGGCCGGGCTGTACCTGCTGATTTCGCGCACGCGGCTGGGCATGAAGATCCGCGCCGGCGCGTTCAACCGCGAGATGGCCGAGTCGCTGGGCATCAACATCCAGCGGATCCACGCCGTGGTGTTCGCGCTCGGCATCGGCCTGGCGTCGGTGGCCGGCATGATCGCCGCGCCGGTGGCCAGCGTCTACCCCAACATGGGCTCGCAGGTGCTGATCATGTGCTTCGTGGTGGTGGTGATCGGCGGCATCGGCTCGGTGCGCGGCGCGCTGATCGCCGCATTGCTGGTCGGCCTGGTCGACACCTTCGGCAAGGTGCTGCTGCCCTCGGTGGCCGGCATGCTGGTCTACATGCTGATGGCCGCGGTGCTGCTGTGGAAGCCTGAAGGGTTGTTCAAACAATGAGCTCCGCAGCCCATGGCATGAAGGCGCATCTGGAAACCCTGCCGGCCGGCATCCAGGTGGCGCTGGTGCTCGCCCTCGTCGCGCTGCTGGCCTTCCCCTTCGTCGGCAGCGACTTCTACACGCAGATGGTCACGCGCATGATGATCATGGCGATCTTTGCGATGAGTCTGGATCTGCTGCAGGGCGTGACCGGCCTGGTGTCGCTGGGCCACGCGGCCTACTTCGGCATCGCCGGCTACGCGCTCGCCTTCATGACGCCGCAGGGCGAGCCAGTCAGCCTGTGGTGGACGCTGCCGCTGGCGGTGCTGGCCTCGGCGCTGGCGGCGCTGGTGATCGGCTTCTTCGTCGTGCGCACACGCGGCATCTACTTCATCATGGTGACGATGGCCTTCGCCCAGATGGTGTACTACCTGTTCTTCGACAACAAGGTGCTGGGCGGCTCGGACGGGCTGTACGTCAACTTCAAGCCCGATGCCTCGCTGTTCGGCTGGACGCCGTTCGATCTCGACGACAAACGCACGCTGTACTACGCCACGCTGCTGGCCATGCTGGCCGTCTACGCCTTTCTGCGCCGGCTGCTGTGGAGCCCGTTCGGCCGCACGCTGGCCGGCATCCGCGTCAACGAGCACCGCATGCGCGCGATGGGCTACGGCAGCTTCGGCTACAAGCTGGCGGCCTTCACGCTGGCCGGCGCGCTGGCGGGCCTGGCGGGTTACCTCTGGGGCGTGCAGACCGGCTACATCAACCCCGAGCTGATGGGTTTTCACATGAGCGCGCACGTGATCATGATGGTGATCCTGGGCGGCATGGGCAACTTCGCCGGCGCCATCGTCGGGGCGTTCGCGTTCGAGATCCTGCTGTCGCTGTTCAAGGATCTGCCCACGATCGGCAGCGTGCACCTGGGCAAGCACTGGCAGCTCTGGATGGGTCTGTTCATCGTCGCCGTCGTCGTGTTCGCGCCGCGTGGCCTGCTGGGCATCGCCGAGCGGCTGATGCGCCGCGGTGGAGGTGGGCGATGAGCGCGTCGCCGCAGGTCCTGCTGTCGGCGCGCGGGCTGACCAAGCGCTTCGGCGGGCTGGCGGCAGTGAACGACGTGTCGCTCGAACTGTGGCGCGCGCGCATCCACGCGGTGATCGGGCCCAACGGCGCCGGCAAGTCGACCCTCACGCACCTGCTGGCGGGCGACCTGGCACCCACCGCCGGCAGCGTGGCGCTGGCCGGCACCGACGTCACCGGCTGGTCGCCCGAGAAGATCTCGCGCCAGGGCCTGGGCCGCAGCTACCAGAAGACCAACATCTTCCTGCCCTTCACCGTCTGGCACAACGTGTTTCTGGCTGCGCAGTCGCGCGCCCAGCACCCGCTGCGCTGGCTGCGCCGTGCCGGCGACATCGTGCCGACGCGCGAACGCGCCGAACGCGCGATCACGCTGGCGCGGCTGGAGCACCGGCGCGATGCGATCGCCGGCGCCATCAGCCACGGCGAGCAGCGCCAGCTCGAGATCGCGATGAGCCTGGCCACCGACCCGCAGGTGTTGCTGCTCGACGAGCCGCTGGCCGGCATGGGGGTGGCCGAAGCCGAACGCATGGTCGAGCTGCTGCTGCGCCTGAAACCCACGCACGCGATGCTGCTGGTCGAGCACGACATGGACGCGGTGTTCGCGCTGGCCGACCACCTGACCGTGATGGTCAACGGCCAAGTGATCGCCAGCGGCACACCGCAAGCCGTGCGCGCCGATGCATCCGTCCAGGCCGCATACCTCGGCGAGGAAACTGCGCATGCCTGAACCGCTGATCGATGCCCGGGGCTTGAACACCTACTACGGTGCCAGCCACATCCTGCGCGATGTCGACTTCTCGGTCGCCGCCGGCGAGACCATCGGCCTGATGGGCCGCAACGGCATGGGCAAGAGCACCCTGCTCAAGACGCTGATGGGCCTGGTGCCGCCGCGCGCCGGCAGCGTGGCCGTGCAGGGCCGCGCGATGGCTGGCCGGCCCACCTACGAAGTCGCGCAGCTGGGCATCGCCTACGTGCCCGAAGGCCGTGGCATCTTCGGCAACCTGAGCGTCGAGGAGAACCTCCAGATGGCGGCCCGCGCCGGCCGCAGCGAGGCCGCACGGGCCCGCGCCAGGGCCGGCCAGGACTGGCACTACGCCCGTGTGCTCGACACCTTTCCGCGGCTAAAGGAACGCCTGCGCCACGGCGGCCAGCAGCTGAGCGGCGGCGAGCAGCAGATGCTCACCATCGGCCGCGCCCTGATGACCAACCCCGACGTGCTGATCCTCGACGAAGCCACCGAAGGCCTGGCCCCGCTGATCGCCCGCGAGATCTGGCGCATCTGCGAGCTGATCCGCGCCTCCGGAATCAGCAGCGTCATCGTCGACAAGAACTGGCGCCACGTGACCCGCATCACCGACCGCAACGTGATCCTGGTCAAGGGCCAAGTGGTGTTCGAGGGCAGCTCGGCCGCGCTGCTGGCGAACCCGGAGTTGCTGCAGCAGCATCTGGGCGTCTGACCGCAGCGCGTGGCGCGCCGGGTCAGCTGCTGCGATCGTCAAGCGGGGCGCTTCACACCCCAGCGGCCACCGCCTCCAGATACGGCGCGATGTTGCGCATCGCTCGGGCGGTGTACGCCTCCTTCTCCCCGACCGGTGCGACGTAGTGCATCGCACTCTCGGCCTCCTGCGGGCCGACCAGGCGGGCGATGGTCCAGGCGGCCAGGTATTGCGACGCCAGGCAACCACCCGCGGTGGCCACGTTGCCGCGCGCAAAGAAGGGCTGGTTCAGCACGGCGACGCCTGCAGCCTCGACCCAGGGTTTGGTCGTCAGGTCCGTGCAGGCGGGCACGTCGGTCAGCAGACCGAGTCTGGCCAGCACCAGCGTGCCGGAGCACTGCGCGCCCAGCAACTGGCGCGACGGGTCCAACTGCAGCTGTGCCATCAGCGCGGCATCGGCCACCACCTCGCGCGTCTGCATGCCGCTGCCGACCAGCACGGCGTCTGCCGCGCTGGCGTCCGCCAGCGAGGCCTGGGCTTCGAGCACCACGCCGTTCATCGAGCGGACCCGCGCCGAGGGACTGGCGATCGACACGCGCCAGCCCGGCTTCTTCACGCGGTTGAGGATGCCGAGCGCAATGAACGAATCGAGTTCGTTGAAACCTTCGAAGGTGAGGATGGCGATGTGCATGGTGGCAGCGCTTCGTGTGGCGAGGGTCTGGATCGTTGGAGATGCGGCATCGTAGACGACACCGATACGAACGCGGCTAGAACTGCCCGCCGTAGTCCGCCACCTTGTCGCGCCAGATGCTGCGGTAGAACACCGACGCGCCGACACCCACGTCGGACTGCCGGACGACGAACTCGATCCACACGCGCGGGCCGTCGATGCGCAGGTACGAGTTGGCGGCGCTGGCGGGCAGCGCGTTGGCGTTCGGGTATTCGCCGAAGTCCGCCCGGCCGCCGGCACCGGCGCCGTACCCCACGTAGGTGGCGGCCAGCGCGGCGTCGGACAGGTAGGCGTCGAGCAGCGTCTGGGCCACGTCGGTCGCCTGCGTGCGAACCCAGGCCTGGACCGCCGCCTTCACCGCCTCCTTCTGCGCATCCGACATGCTGGTGTAGAGCATGCCGCGGCCGGTGGCGCCGGTCGGGAAGGCCACACTGCGGAAGGCGTTGTCGGTCGTGCCGGTCGGCGCGGCCAGCAGATCAGCCGGGGCGCTGCCCAGCCGTGCCGCCGATGCACTGGCGGTGCTGCCCTGCAGCGCGGTCGCCAGCGCGGAGACCGCGACGCGCTGGGTTTCCAGCGGCGCATGCGGCGTGCCGTTCGAGGTGGCGGTGTTGTCGATCGTGGTCGCGCCGGCGCTGTTGACGGTCCAGTTCGGCGGCTCGCTGCCGATGAACATCGGCGTGGCGCTGACCTGCGGCGCGTTGTAGCTGATGTGGTGTGCGAGGTGGTGGCCCGTCAGCTGCAGGATCCAGGGCGTGGTGGCCGAGGGCGTGCCGATGAAGGCGATCGAATACTGCGTGGCGCCGACGATTGCCGTGCTGCCCACGCCGGTGACCACGCCGCTGCGCAGCGCGTACACGTCGTCGGCCAGCCGAATCTCCGACACCTGGGTCGCGCCGGCACTGCTCAGCGCAGCGGAGATCAGCCGGTCGGCCGCCGCCAGCTGCGTCACCGACAGCGACAAGCTGTTCAGGCGCAGGCCATGGCGCGGCCCGGGCAGGCTGGTCCAGGCCCGGGCGTTCTCGAGCGTGGCGCCGAACAGCACGGTGCCGCTCGACGTGGAGCTGAGCGCCGCGCTCTTCTGCGTCGTGCTCAGCGTGTCGAGAAAGGCATTGGCCGCCGACAGCACGGCCGCCGTGTTGCTGCCGCTGCCCACCGGCAGCACGGTCAGCGCCACCTGCGTGCTGGAGACGAAACCCGCCGTGTTGCTGACCACCACGTAGTAGGTGCCGGCATCGACCACCGCCGCGGCATCCAGCGCATAGGTCGGCGCCGTGGCCGAGGCGATGGCCACGCCGTTGCGGTACCAGGCATAGGCCAGGTCGGTACCGCCCGCGGTGACCGAAAACGCGACCGGCGCACCCGCGGTGACCGTGGCGGCCACCGGCTGCGTCGTGAGCGTCGGCGCGATGGTGGTTGCGCTGACGCTCACCGTCGCCGTGGCGCTGGTGACCGACTTCGCGCCGGCGCGGCTGCTGGAGACGACCACGGTGTAGCTGTCGGCCGCCGAGGCCGTGTAGCTGCTGCCGGTGGCGCCGCCGATCGCGATACCGCCCTTGAACCACTGGTAGCTCAGGCCGGCGCCGGTGGCCACCACCGACAGCCGCGTGCTGCGACCGGCGGTGATGCTGGCCGATGCCGGCTGCACCTTGATCACCGGGTCGGTGCTGATGGTCAGCACCGCTGCACTGCTGCGCACCTGGCCCAGCGTGTTGCGTACCACCACGTCGTAACTGCCGGCCGTCGATGTGGAATAGCTGGCACCGGTGGCGCCGCCGATCGCCACGCTGTCGCGGTACCACTGGTATTGCAGCCCGCCACCGGTCGCGACAACGGTGAAGACCGTGGCGACATCGCCGGTGGAAGTGGCGGAAGCGGGCTGGGTCGTGATCACCGGCACGCTGCCGGCCGACTCCGACTCCTTGTCGCCCGGACCGCAGGCGGCCAGCGACAGAAGAACCAGGCCCAGCACCAGGGCACACACACGCTGTAGGAATCGCATCGGACGCAGGCTCTCCAGGGTTGGCGCCGGCAACACCGCCGACGCGGGGGTCCGAGTATAGGAGCCCGCGTCGAGGGCCTCAGCCGCTCGCAGCGGCGGCCACCGCCTGGCGCACGGGGTTGCCGGGCGGGTCCAGCGCCAGCATGCGCCCCTGCGCATCGCGGCGCCAGCGCGCGAACGGCGGCAGGGCCTGCAGCAGGCGCCGGCCGAAGGCGGTGGCGGTCAGCCGGCGGTCGTAGCAGAACACCGTGCAGCGGTCGGTCTCGCTGCGGATCGCGCGGCCAGCCCACTGTGCCAGCCGCATCGCCGTGGCCGGCAGCACCAGTTCGCTGAACGGATCGCGGCCGACCGCGCGCAGCCACAGCGCCCGCGCCTCACCGACCGGATCGTCCGGCGACGCGAACGGCAGCTTGGCGATGAACAGGTGCTCGCACAGCGCGCCGGGCAGGTCCATGCCCTCGCCGAACGACTGCAGGCCGAAGATGACCGATGCGTGCCCGGCCGCCACGCTGTCGCGGTGGCGCTGCAGCAGCACGGTGCGCGGCAGCTCGCCCTGTACCAGCACGATGCGGCGCAGCGCCTCGGGCAGCGCCGCAACGGCCTGGCGCATCTGCTCGCGCGAAGTGAACAGCGCCAGCGCGCCGCGTTGCACCTCGGCCAGGTCGCGCACCAGCAGTTGCACCATCTCGGGCGTGAACCTGTCGGCCTGCTTCGGGTCAGCCAGCGTCTCGGCCACGACGAAACGCCCCTGGGCCGCGTAGTCGAACGGGCTGGCCACCGCTAGCGTGCGCACCGCCGCATCGCCGTGCAGCCCGGTCTCGCGCAGGAAGAAATCGAAGTTGTCGCCGGCGGTCAGCGTGGCCGAGGTCACCACCGCCGCACGCACGCCCGACCACAGCCGGGCCCGCAGGCTGTTGCCCGGCAGCGTGGGGCTGGCGTGCGCACGCACCCGGGCCGTGGCGTGCGCGCCCTGGTGCAGGCTGAACCACTTGGCAACGGGCGCCTCGCCGGGCTGGGTGTCGGTCAGCAGCAGTTGCGCGGTGGCGTGCACCTGCTCCAGCCGCGGGGTCAGCATGCCCAGCTGGGCATAGAGCACCGACAGCCGGCGGGCTTCGTCGGGCTGGTCGCGGATCTCCGCCCGCAGCGCCTTGGCCACCGAGGCCAGCACGTCGAGCATGCCCTCGGCCATCAGCGCGACCATCTGCAGCGGCTCGTACAGCGCTTCGGGCAGCTGGCCATCGGCCACGCTCACACGGGCACCTTCTCCACCCGACGGCGCGGCGGCGAACGCCGGGCCGTACAGGTCCAGCAGCAGGCGCTGCAGGTCCTGCAAGGTCTGCTGCAGCTGCGCTGCCTGCCGCGGCACGTCGGCCGACTCGTAGACCTGCATCAGGCCGCCGATGCGTTTGCAGCGCCCGGCCAGCGTCTCGATCCAGCCCAGCGACCCCAGGTCCATCGCGCAGGCGAAACGTTCGAGCGCCACCGCCGGAAGGTGATGGCCTTCGTCGAGCACCAGCAGGCTGTTGTCGAGCTGCGGCAGCGTGCGCGAGCCCAGCGAGGCCAGCAGCAGGTCGTGGTTGACCACGATGACCTGGGCCCCCACCAGCTCGCGGCGCCGGTCGTAGTAGGTGCAGCCGTCGAACATCGGGCAGTGCTTGCCGGTGCACGAACTCGACTCGGCCGCGACGGGCCACCAGACCTCGGCGGCGGGTGGGCGGTCCAGGCTGTCGCGGTCGCCGTCCCAGCCCTTGCCGAGCGTGCCGGCGAGTTCGGCGTAGAACTGCGTGCGCGCCAGCAGGTCGTCGACCGAGGTGGCGCCCGAGGGCTCGGCCGCGTCGGCGAACAGATCGTCTTCTTCCTGCGCGCCGCCGGTGCCGGCCAGCCGGGCCAGCTTCAGCTTGCAGACGTAGCGGCCGCGGCCCTTGGCCAGCGCGAAGCGGAACGGCTCGGGCATGGCCGCCGCCAGCGCGGGCAGATCCTTGTGCACCAGCTGCTCCTGCAAGGCCACGGTCGCGGTCGAGATGACCACGCGGGTGCGCCGCTGCAGCGCGATGGAGACGGCGACCGATGCATAGGCGAGCGACTTGCCCACACCCGTGCCGGCCTCGATCACCGCGATCGCGCGGTCGGGCTCGGCTTCGTCGTCCGGCGTGCCCAGCGTCGCGGCGCTGAACACCTGCGCCACCTGCACCGCCATGGCCCGCTGACCGGCGCGCGCACGCAGCGCGCTGCCGCTGCGCACGACCTGGTCGAACGCGGCGAGCGCGTTGCCGGCGATGGTGGATGCAGAGTCCAAGGGATGAGGGGCCGCCGCGTGGGAGCGGCGCGAACTGTACAGGCAACCAGTGTAGCCGCCCCGACAGCACGACTGCGAACTACAGCAGCGCGCGCAGCTCGCGCGCGGCCTCCAGCATGGCCGGCAGCAGCTCGCGCTGCAGGCGGTCGCGCACGAGGCGGGCCGGTGCCGCCACCACGTTCAGCGCGGCGACGGTCCGGCCCTGCATGTTGCGCAGCGGCACGGCCAGCGCGTGCACACCCAGCTCGTGCTCCTCGGCGGCAAGGCAGTAGTCGGCCCGCCGCACTTCGTCGACCAGCGCGCGGAACCTGCGCGGCTCGGTCACGGTGTGGGCCGTCAGGCGTGGCAGCGTGCGGCCTTTCATCCAGGCGCTGAAGACGGCACGCGGCTCGGCGGCCAGCAGCACGCGCCCGGTCGAGGTCGCATGGGCCGGCAGCCGCGCGCCCATGTGCAGGCCGTAGGCCAGCACCCGCGCCGTGCCGCTGCGCGCGACGATCACCACCTCGTCGCCATCGCGCACCACGGCCGAGAACGACTCTCCGGTCTGCGCCGTCAGCCGGTCGAGCGTGGGCTGGATCACCCGCGGCAACCGTGCCGACGCCAGGTAGCTGCCCGAGAAGCGCAGCACCTTGGGCGCCAGCCAGAAGTAGCTGCCGTCGGTCTCCAGGTAACCCAGGTGCGCCAGCGTCAGCAGGTGCCGGCGCGCCGCGGCCCGCGTGATGCCGGCGCGCTGCGAGGCCAGCGTGGCATTGAGCCGCTGGCGTTCGGTATCGAAACTCTCCAGCACGGCCATGCCCTTGGCCATGCCTTCGATCAGGTCTGCTTTCGCGATCGCCACGGCGGACTCCGAAGGTGCGGGTGTTGCGCGATGATCGCGCAGATGTTCCCATGATCGCACAGTGCCGCGCGGCGCATGCTGGTGCGGCGGGCCGCGCACCCTAACCTTGCAGTCTTTCGCTCGCCGGTGGCGACCCTCGCCCACCGCCGCAACTTCAGGAGACACACCATGCGAACCCAGGTCGCCATCATCGGCGCCGGCCCGTCCGGGCTGCTGCTCGGCCAGCTGCTGCACAAGGCCGGCATCGACAACGTCATCGTCGAGCGCCAGAGCCCCGACTACGTGCTCGGTCGCATCCGAGCGGGCGTGCTGGAGCAGATCTCGATGGACCTGCTGGCCCAGGCCGGCGTGGCCGAACGGGCGCACGCCGAAGGCCTGCCGCACGACGGCATCGAGCTGCTGTTCAAGGGCCGGCGCCATCGCATCGACCTGCACGGCCTCTCCGGCGGCAAGCGCGTCACCGTGTACGGCCAGACCGAGGTCACGCGCGACCTGATGGAAGCCCGCCAGGCGGCTGGCCTGCCGACCGTGTACGAAGCCGACCAGGTGCGCCTGCACGACTTCGACGGCAGCCACCCGCGCGTGCAGTACCAACAGGGCGGCACGACGCACACCATCGACTGCGATTTCATCGCCGGCTGCGACGGCTACCACGGCGCGAGCCGCGCCAGCGTGCCAGCGGCGGCGCTGCAGACCTACGAGAAGGTCTACCCCTTCGGCTGGCTCGGTGTGCTGGCCGACGTGCCGCCGGTGTCGCACGAACTGATCTACGCCAACACGGCGCGCGGCTTCGCGCTGTGCAGCATGCGCAGCGCCACGCGCAGCCGCTACTACGTGCAGTGCGGGATGGACGAACGCGTCGAGCAGTGGAGCGACGAGGCCTTCTGGGCCGAACTGCGCAGCCGCCTCGACCCCGAAGCCGCGGCCCGCCTGGTGACCGGCCCGTCGATCGAGAAGAGCATCGCGCCGCTGCGCAGCTTCGTCGCCGAGCCGATGCGCTTCGGCCGGCTGTTCCTGGCCGGCGACGCCGCCCACATCGTGCCGCCGACCGGTGCCAAGGGCCTGAACCTGGCCACGGCCGACGTCGGTTACCTGTCGCGCGCGCTGGCCGAGTTCTACGTCGACCGTTCGGACGCCGGCATCGACCGCTACTCCGACCTGTGCCTGCGCCGCGTCTGGAAGGCCGAACGCTTCTCGTGGTGGTTCACATCGCTGATGCACCGCTTTCCCGACACCGGCGCCTTCGGCCAGAAGATCCAGGAGGCCGAGCTCGACTACCTGGTGCACTCGCATGCGGCGTCGACCTCGCTGGCCGAAAACTACGTCGGCCTGCCGATGGAAGGCTGAACAGCAGCCCGCCCGCAGAACTGCGGTAGATTGCGGCAGCCTGTTCATCCACCTTCGCAGCATGCCCACCTCTGCCTCACCTTCTCGTTCCCGTTCTTCGTCCACGTCGCGCCCGCTGAAACCGCTGGCCGGCGTGCGTGTGCTCAGCCTCGCGCTGAACCTGCCGGGCCCGGCCGCGCTGATGCGCTGCCGGCAGATGGGTGCGGCCTGCACCAAGCTGGAACCGCCGGCGCCCGAAGGCGGCCAGGGCGACCCGATGGCCTGGTATGCGCCCACCGCCTATGCGCAACTGCACGACGGCGTGCGCGTGCTCGAAGGCAACCTGAAAACCGAGGCCGGGCAGAAACTGCTGCACCGCGAGCTGGCCCGCAGCGACGTGCTGCTGACCTCGTTCCGCCCCTCCGCGCTGGCCCGGCTCGACCTGGGCTGGCGCAAGCTGCACCGGCTGTACCCGGCGCTGTCGCAGGTGGCGATCGTCGGCGGCGCCGGCGTGCGCGCCGAGGAGCCGGGCCACGACCTCACCTACCTGGCCCCGCACGGCCTGGTGACCGGCCTCGACCTGCCGGCCACGCTGTATGCCGACATGGGCGGCTCGATGATGGCGAGCGAAGCCGTGCTGCAGGCCGTGCTGGCGCAGCGTGCCAAGGCACGGGGCGTGTTCATTGAAGTGGCGCTGGCCGACGCCGCGGCCTACCTGGCGCTGCCGCGCAGCTGGGGCCTGACCGTGCCGAAGGGCGTGGTCGGCGGTGCCCACGCGGGTTACCGCGTCTACCCCTGCAAGGACGGCCGGGTGGCGGTGGCGGCGCTGGAGCCGCATTTTGCGGCGGCGCTGTGCGCGGCGGCCGGACTGCCGAAACCGCAGCCGCAGACGATGCTCGCCGCGGCCACCCAGCGCGCGATCGGCGCGTTCCTGCGCAGCCAGACGCGCGGGCAACTGGAGCGCCTGGCCATGGCACACGACATCCCGCTACACACCCTCGCTTGAAATAGAACCACCCCGTTTGACCGGGCTCACTGCGGGTAGCGCGCAGCCGGCCGGGGCGGCGCGGCGGAATGTGCGATCATCGCCGGTTCAGTTCATACAGTGGAGAGTCCCCATGGGCAACAAAATCGTCACCGAAGCCGACCGCAAGGCCACCCCCGCACCCAAGCCCGCTGGCGGCCTGAGCGCACGCCGCGCCGGCAACGGCCAGAAGGTCAGCCTCGAACGCGGCACCGCGACCCGCAGCAAGAAGAACCCGGGCAAGCGTCCGCACAAGGGCGGCTGAGCCCTCGGGCTTTGAAAAAAACCACGCCTCGGCGTGGTTTTTTGCTTCGTGGCGCCTGCGGAACCGGCTTCGCCAGCCCGCCGGGGATTCACCCCAGCAAGCGGCGCAGGCTTTCGAAGAACAGGTCGGACTGCAGACGCTCGCCCAGCGTCTGCGCGGCCACCCGCGCGGCCAGCGCCTGGTCCACCGGCACCAGCTTCTGCCCGGTCGACTGCGCCAGCACCTGCACCATGCAGGCGCGCTCCAGGTAGTAGAGGTCGTCGTACGCATGGGCCATCTGCTCGCCGCAGACCACCACGCCGTGGTTGCCCAGGAACACCACGTCGGCCCCCTGCATCGCCACGGCGATGCGTTCGCCCTCGCTGGCGTCGAGTGCCAGCCCGTTGTAGTGCGCATCGATCGCGAGGCGGCCATGGAAACGCATCGCGTTCTGCGACAGCGACGGGTCGAGCGCCCGGCCAGCCGTCAGCGTCAACGCCGTCGCGTACGGCATGTGGGTGTGCAGCACGCAGGTCTTGCCGGCGATGCGGTGCACGGCGGCGTGGATGAACATCGCGGTCGGCTCGACCTCGTGGCGGCCGGCCAGCTTCTGGCCGACCGAATCGATCATCACGATGTCGTCGGCCTGCACCTCGCTCCAGTGCAGCCCGCGCGGGTTCAACAGAAACACGTCCTCATCGTCCGGCAGGGCCACGCTGAAGTGGTTGCAGACCCCTTCGCTCAGGCCATGGTGCGCGGCGGCCCGCAGCGCCAGCGCGAGGTCGGCGCGCAAGGCGCTGACGGCGGGGGAGCGGAAACGTTCGTCGGCAAGGGGTTGGCGGGCATTCATGGCGGGCTCTCTTTCCTCGGGAATCGTGCGGCCTTACCGGCCGGCTAACGGATCTTGCGCGACGGTTTGGGACCGGGCCTGGCGCTGCCGGTCACACGCGGCGGCAGGCCGGTATGCTGGGTCAGCATGCGGCCCTTGACCGGTTGCTGCATCTTCAGCGCCGTCTGCGGCGCAGCGCTCGCCGGCGCACCGACCGGCGTCGAGTTCTTGCGCCGCGCGCTTTGGTAGCTGCCATCGGTCAGCGGCTGGTAGGTCGGGATCAGGTGGTGCTTGCCGTTGCCGATCAGGTCGGCCCGGCCCATCCCCTTCAGCGCCTCGCGCAGCAGCGGCCAGTTGTTGGCATCGTGGTAGCGCAGAAAGGCCTTGTGCAGGCGCCGGCGCCGGTCGCCGCGCACGATGTCGACCGTCTCGCTGTCGCGTGTGATCTTGCGCAGCGGGTTGCGGTTGCTGTGGTACATCGCGGTGGCGGTGGCCATCGGGCTCGGGTAGAAGGTCTGCACCTGGTCGGCGCGAAAGCCGTTCTTCTTGAGCCAGATGGCGAGGTTCATCATGTCCTCGTCGCTGGTGCCCGGGTGCGCGGCGATGAAGTACGGAATCAGGTACTGCTTCTTGCCCGCCTCGGCCGAGTACTGCTCGAACATGCGCTTGAACTTGTCGTAGCTGCCGATGCCGGGCTTCATCATCTTCGTGAGCGGGCCCTGTTCGGTGTGCTCGGGCGCGATCTTCAGGTAGCCGCCCACATGGTGCTGCACCAGCTCCTTCACGTACTCCGGGCTCTGCACGGCCAGGTCGTAGCGCAGGCCGGAGCCGATCAGGATCTTCTTGATGCCCTTCAAGGCCCGCGCACGGCGGTAGATCTTGATCAGCGGGTCGTGGTTGGTTCCCAGGTTCTGGCAGATGCCGGGGTACACGCAGCTCGGCTTGCGGCAGGCGGCCTCGATCTCGGGGCTCTTGCAGCCCAGGCGGTACATGTTGGCCGTGGGGCCGCCCAGGTCGGAGATGGTGCCGGTGAAGCCGGCGACGCTGTCGCGGATGGCTTCGACCTCCTTGATGATCGAGTCCTCGGAGCGGCTCTGGATGATGCGGCCTTCGTGCTCGGTGATCGAGCAGAAGGTGCATCCGCCGAAGCAGCCGCGCATGATGTTCACGCTGAAGCGGATCATCTCCCAGGCGGGGATCTTGGTCACGCCATCGTGGCTGCCGTTCTCGTCGGCGTAGCGCGGGTGCGGGCTGCGTGCGTAAGGCAGGTCGAACACGTGGTCCATCTCGGCCGTGGTCAGCGGGATCGGCGGCGGGTTGATCCACACGTCGCGGGCGGTGCCGCCCTCGCCGTGCGCCTGCACCAGCGCGCGGGCGTTGCCGGGGTTGGTCTCCAGGTGCAGCACGCGGTTGGCGTGGGCATAGAGGATGGGGTCGGCGCGGACCTGTTCGTAGGAAGGCAGGCGGATCACCGAGCGGTCACGCGGCGGCACCTTCAGCTTGACCAAGGGGTTGGCCACGAAGGTGATGGGCTTGATCGCCGGGTTCACGTCGGCCGCGCGTGCGCGCACCGCGGCCAGCGCCTGGGCGCCAGCGGCTTCGGCGGTGGCCGCCACGGCCTGGGCCTCGTCTTCCTTGGCGCAGGTGGCACCGTTCGCCTTGGCCTGGTCCGACACCATCAGGTAAGGGTTGACGTGCGCCTCGACGCGGCCGGGCTCGTCGACGCTGGTCGAGTTGATCTCGAACCATGCCTCGGGAGTTTCACGCCGCACGAAGGCCGTGCCGCGCACATCGGTGATCTGCTGCACCGGCTCCTTGGCCGCCAGGCGGTGCGCGATCTCGACGATGGCGCGCTCGGCGTTGCCGTAGAGCAGCAGGTCGCACTTGGCATCGACCACGATCGAGCGGCGCACCTTGTCGGACCAGTAGTCGTAGTGCGCGATGCGGCGCAGGCTGCCCTCGATGCCGCCGAGTACGATCGGCACATCGCTCCACGCTTCCTTGCAGCGCTGCGAGTAGACGATGGCCGCGCGGTCGGGCCGCTTGCCTCCGACGTCGCCGGGCGTGTAGGCGTCGTCGCTGCGGATCTTGCGGTCCGCCGTGTAGCGGTTGATCATCGAATCCATGTTGCCGGCAGTCACGCCGAAGAACAGGTTCGGTTTGCCCAAGGCCCTGAACGGCTCGGCGCTTTGCCAGTCGGGCTGGGCGATGATGCCGACGCGAAAGCCCTGCGCCTCGAGCATGCGGCCGATCACCGCCATGCCGAAGCTCGGGTGGTCGACATAGGCGTCGCCGGTGACGATGACGATGTCGCAGCTGTCCCAGCCCAGCACCGCCATCTCCTCGCGCGAGGTCGGCAGGAACTTCGCCGTGCCGAAGCGCGCGGCCCAGTACTTGCGATAGCTGGTCAGCGGTTTGGCGGCGCGCGCGAAAAAAGAGACGTCGACGGGGGCGTTCATCGTGGGGCGCACGTCAGCGGTGCGCAGGTCAGGCAAGGCGGGGAGGCCACGCATTTTACGTGCTGGACCTTGCAGGGCGCGCCGCAGGGTCTTGCGCCGCCAGCGCCGCGCCACAAAAGGCCACAGGCCTGTGTTACAACCAAAGGATGCCGCCAGCCTTACCCGCATCCCCGCATTTCACCGGCGCCGTCCACCAACTCGTCGACAACCGCCCTCCTCTGGCATCCACCGCCATCTACAGCTCCCAGGGCATCAAGCTGATCGACAAGGGGGCGAGGGTCGACCCCCGGCTGTACGAACGCCTCACGCAGCACCAGCTGGCCTCGCCCCTCGAAGACTCGCTCGAAGCCGAGGACAGCGTCAACGGCAAGGCCCTGCGCACCGTCGCCGAAGACCTGATCCGCCAGCGCCCGGTGCTGACCCACATGCTGGCGAAGCCGGCGCTGCAGACCCTGCTGCTCGAATCGCTCGAGTCACTGCCGCTGCCGGCCTCGATCGCGTTCCAGCTGACGGTGGCGCGCGACATCCATCCCGATCTCTACGAGTACTCGATCGCCACCGCCCTGATCGCCGGCTGGCTTGCCAGCGGGCAGACCTCGGTGCGCTACGACATCTCGATGCTGATGGCCGGCGGCCTGCTGCACGACCTCGGCATGCTGCACATCGACCCGATCCTGCTGCAGCCCGACGGCTCGCTCAGCCGGGAGCAGCGCCGCCAGCTGTATTCGCACCCGCTGGTGTCCGCCCTGCTGCTGGAACGCCACCACGACTATCCGCGCGAGTTGATCCGCGCCGTGCGCGAGCACCACGAGATGCTCGACGGCTCGGGCTACCCTGCCGGGCTGGCCGGCGACAAGATCAGCCCCTGGGGGCGCGTGCTGTCGCTGTCGCAGGTGGTCTCGGCGCTGCTGCGGCCCGGCCGTGGCCTGCGCACGCTGCGCCTGTCGCTGCTGCTGCGGACCAACCGCCACCATTTCGACGCCGAGCTGGGCGACCGCGTGCTGCAGATCCTGCAGCGCATGGCCGAGGAAGCGACACCGATGACCATCACCGAGATGGCGTCGATCGACACCCTGAGCGACCCGGTCGAACGGCTGATCCGCATCGACAGCCTGCTGGCCGACTGGCCCTCGTCCCTGGTGACCGACCAGCGGGTGTCGCAGGCCCGGCGCAACGCCATGGCGATCGTCACCGAGCAATGCACCCAGATGCGCCGCATCCTGGCCGAGACCGGCGCCAGCTCGGAACAGCTGGCCCAGCTCGGCGATGCCGCCGATGACGAGACCTTGCTGGCCGAGCTGTCGCTGATCACGCGCGAGCTGGCCTGGCAGCTGCGCACCTTGACCCGGCAGGTTCTGCGGCGCTGGGCCGCGGCACCCGACGAACCGCTGCCCCCGCCGCTCGATCAGTGGCTGCAGCGCGCCGAGAAGGCCAGCCACGAGCTGCTGGAAACGCAGTAGCTCGGCCAAGCCGAGCCGGGGCCAGGCGCGGCAGTATCAAGCTTCGAACAGCGCGCACAGCTCCCGCAGGTTCACCAGGCTCACGTGCGGCTGCACGTCCTGCGTCCAGGGATGGTCGCCCCGGTTGATCCAGGCCGTCTGCATGCCGGCATTGCAGGCGCCCAGCACGTCGAGCAGCGCATCGTCGCCAACGTGCAGCACGGCCGACGGATCGACCTCGGCCGCCCCGGCGGCGGCCACGAAGATGCGCGCATCGGGTTTGCCGACGCCGAATTCGCGCGCGCTGATCGCGGCGCGGAAGAAGTGGTCGATGCCCACGCGTTTCAGGTCGGCATTGCCGTTGCTCAGCGCCACCAGCGGAAACCGCGCCGACAGGTATTCGAGCGCGTGCAGCGCGTCGTCGTACAGATCGACCCGGTTGCGCTCGGCGAAGAACACCTCGTAGGCCTCGTCGGCCAGCAGGCTGTCGTCGCCCGCGCGGTGCAGCGCCAGGCGGATCGACTCGCGCCGCAGCGCGCTCATGTCGTGGCCCAGATCCTGGCGTGCCAGCAGCACGTGTTCGCGGATCTCGCGCAGCGCCTCGGCGTTGCCGAACAGGGCTGCCGTCATCGGCGCGTGCTCGCCGAGCCAGGTCTTCAGGGCCTGCTCGGCCCGCGCGATCGTCGGCCAGATCGGCCAGAGGGTGTCGTCCAGGTCCAGTGAAATGGCCTTGACTTTGTGGGTCTCAAGCATAGGTGCAAGAGAATACTGCATGCCCCAACCGCCAAGCCCTCCCGCTACCCGCCTCCGATCGCGCTTCCGGCCCGAGCCGGCCTTCACCCACGGCACACCCGAGAAGACCGCCGTGCTGTACTGCAACCTCGGCACGCCCGACGCGCCCACACCCGCGGCGGTGCGGCGCTACCTGGCCGAGTTCCTGAGTGACCACCGCGTGGTCGAGATCCCGAAGCTGCTGTGGAACATCATCCTGCACGGCATCGTGCTGCGCACGCGTCCGGCCAAGTCGGCCGCCAAGTACGCGACGATCTGGACCGCCGAAGGCTCGGCACTGAAGATCTGGACCGAAAAGCAGGCACTGATGCTGCGCGGCTGGCTCGGCGAGCGTGGCCACCGGGTCGACGTGCGCTACGCGATGCGCTATGGCAACCCGTCGATCGCAAGCCAGCTCGATGCGCTGAAGGCGGAAGGCGCCACCCGCGTGCTGGTGCTGCCGGCCTACCCGCAGTACTCGGGCACCACCACGGCCAGCGTGTTCGACGCCGTCTATGCCTGGGCCGCGCAGACGCGCCACATTCCCGAGCTGCGTTTCGTCAACCGTTACCACGATGATCCGGCCTACATCGCCGCGCTGGCCGCAAGCATCCGCAAGCACTGGCAGCACCACGGCCGGCCCGACAGGCTGGTGATGAGCTTCCACGGCGTGCCCGAGCGCACGCTGCACCTGGGCGACCCCTACCACTGTGAATGCCACAAGACCGCGCGGCTGCTGGCCGAGGCGCTGGAGCTGTCGAAGGACCAGTACCAGCTGACCTTCCAGTCGCGCTTCGGCAAGGCCAAGTGGCTCGAACCCTATACCGAGCCGACCCTGGTGGCGCTGGCCAGGGCCGGTGTCGCGCGCGTCGACGTGGTGTGCCCGGGCTTCACCGGCGATTGCCTGGAGACGCTGGAGGAGATCGCCCAGGAGGCGCGCGATGCCTTCCTTGCGGCCGGCGGCAAGGCGTTCCACTACATCCCCTGCATGAACGACGACCCGCAGTGGATCACCGCGCTGTGCGGCATCGCGCAGCAGCACCTGGAGGGCTGGCCCACGCTGCAGGCACCCGATGCACAGGCGCTGGCGGCATCGAAGGCGGCGGCCATCGACCTGGGCGCGCCACGCTGATGGCTGCGGCCAAACGGGGCCGCTTCAAGTATGGGCGTCGATGAAGGCGGTCACCAGGTCAAGCTGCGCCGGCACGTTCAAGGCCGGTGCATGGCCGCAGCCCGGCACCTCGACGACGCTGGCCAGCCCGCGCAGGCCAGGACCGCGGCGCAGCATCTCGGCCGTGGTCTCGGGCAGCACCAGGTCGGAGTCGGCACCGCGCAGGCACAACACCGGCACGTCGAGCGCATCGTAATGGGGCCACAGCCGGTAGTCGTCCGGGTGGTGCAGGAACTGCCCGACCATTGCCGGGTCGTAGTGCGGCGTGACCCGCCCGTCGGGCAGCCGGCGGGTCGAGGTCTCGGTCAGGCGGCGCCACTGCGCATCGCTGAGCCAGCCGAAGGGCGTGTAGGCCTGGCGGTAGAAGGCCTCGAGTTCGGCCATCGTGTCGAACGCCGGCGGCGCCCCGGCATAGGCCTTGATGCGCTCGACCGCGGCCTCTGCCAGCTGCGGCGCGTTGTCGTTCAGCAGCAGGCTGCGGATGCGCGGCTTGAGCCCGGGCTCGTACAGCCCGGACGCACAGACCGTGCCGATCGCCCCGCCCATCGAGGTACCGACCCAGTGCGCCTGCGCGATGCCCAGGGCATCGAACAGCTCGGCCGCAAGGCGCGCGTAGAACTGCAGCCGGTATTCGTGCACCGGGTCCGGGCTCCACTGGCTGAAGCCGCGGCCGATCGTGTCGGGACAGATCACCCGAAAGCGTGTGCTCAGGTGCGCCGCCAGTTCATCCATGTCACGCCCGGTGCGCGCCAACCCATGCCAGGCGATCACCGTGTCGGCATGGCCTGCACCCCATTCGGTGTAGTGGATCTCGCGGCCGGCACAGACCGCGTATCGGGATTCAGGCGTCATGGTGGTCTCGCTTGCATGGGCGTTGCGGGCGACGCAACGGAGGTGGGTCAGTCGGGAACGGCCAGCGTGGTGCCGCTGAACTCGATGCGGTCCGTCGCGGCCGGCGTGGCCTGGATTGCCGGCACATTGGCCGCGGTGATCGCGGGCGCGGCGCCAGGCGTGCCACCGCGCGGCACGGTGCGCACCACCTGGCTGGCCGGCAGCGCCGTGCCGTTCTTCAGGCGGGCGTAGACGGTGTCGAGCGCCCGGTTCAGGTACACGTGCAGCGGGATGAAGCGGCTGTCGTAGCCCGGCAGCACGCTCGGCAGGCCGATAAAGCTGTCGAAGTGCTGCGCGTTGGTGACCTCGATGTAGGACAGCTGGCTGGCCGCGCCCTCGACCTTGCGGTTCAGCGCGTAGTACGGGCGCGAGGTGTGCGACACCGGCAGCAGCGCATCGGCGCGGCCGTGCACGATGACGGCCGGCTTGCCATGCAGGTTGCCGTTGCGCCGCGTCTCGTCGACACCGGCCTTGAGCCTCTGCGCCACCGGGTCGTTGCTCTGCAGCGCCAGCGGATCGAGGTTGCCGACCAGATTGCGCAGGCACAAGGCACCGTCGAGGTTCAGGTCGGTCAGGCCGGTCGATGGGGATGCCGACAGCAGATCGCGCTTGGCGCCGCCCGGGTTGTTGTTGTTGATCAGCTGCACGTTGCTGGCCGGCGGCACCCCATTGCCGGTGGCGAACATCTGGGCCAGCGACGGTGCGTCGATGGCCTGCGGCACGCCCGCCGCGCTGGTCGCGCCATAACTGAAACCGCAGAGGTTGTCCTTGACGCTGGAGCGCGCCAGTCCGTTGGCGAAGGTCACGGCCACCGCCGGCGCCACCTCGAAGGCCGCGAGCGACGGGTGCAAGACGCTGGCTTCGGCCTCCCATCCATAGGTGCGCAGTTTCTGCAGCGCTTCTTCGGCCTGGGCCGCCGTGGTGCTGGCGCTCAGCAGGCCCTTCGCCTTCAGCGACGCACAGCGCAGGCCGGCCAAGCCGCCGAAATTGGTGGCGTACGCGGCCTGGTACGGCGCGTCGGCCAGGCTGGCCGACAACGACGCGCAGGCCTGGAACACATTGGCATAGGTCGTGAAGTCGACCAGCGTCTTCGCGTTGATCGCGACCGTGGTCGCACCGCGCCGGATGCTGACGCCGGGGTCCGCCGGCAACTCGACGGCCGGCTCCGACACCGCCACACCGTCGATCCAGCCGTCGGTATCGAGCTCGGCCGCTGCGATGGCCGCACCGCCGCCGTTGGAGGCGCTGGACGCGATGACGATGGTGTTGCCGCGCGAGAAGGTCTGCACCCGGTCTGCGCCGCTGACGCCGCCCAGCCGGTCGTTCAGCACATAGAACGCGAACTGCACGGCCTGCAGCGTGTAGCGGCCCCAGTCCTTCTCGGAGTTCTGCTGCGAGTGCGCGTGCTTGAACGCGAAGCGGTTCGGCGTGGCGGCGTTGAACGCGCTCTGCTCGGCCGAGGTGAGAGACGCCTTGAACGCAGCCGCCTTGCCGGCGGCGGTGGCCGTGGTGCGGGTGCCGTCGATCAGCGGCACGGTGTCGTTCTGCAGATCGTGCGGTGCCGCGCCCGTGCCCTTGTCGGTGTAGGCCACGGCGCAGCCCTTCTTCAGGCCCCATTCACCGGCCGACAGGGCGCCATAGACGCCGCGCGAACCGGACGACGTGGCCGTCACGATGCAGGGGTTGGCGGGGTCGAAGCTGGCGGGGACCTGCACCATCAGCGTCACGTTGAGCTGGCCGGTGCCGTCGTCGCTGTAGGTGGTGTACTCGGCGCCGGCGATCCGGCCTTCGTCCGCTGTCACCGCGCCGGCCGACGTGACGTTCGGGCCGTACAGCGTGCCGTAGCCGCCGGCAGCCGTCATGTCGAGCAGGGCCCGGTAGTTGTTGTAGATCGCCACGCGCCGCAGTTCGGCGGCGGTGGGCGCCGTTGCATTGGCATAACCCGGCGCCGCGCCGGCCAGGCCGGTCTTGCCGAGGCCTGCGGTCAGCAGGTCGTCGGACACGCCGTTGTATTCGACCTTCGTCACAGTGCCGACGAAGCTCGGCTTCACGTTGAGGCTCAGCCCGCCGTCACCGCCGCAGGCGCTGACGAAGGCAGCCGCCGCCAACGCGGCAGCCGTGAGGGATAAAGCGGAAGTCTTCTGGTTTCGCATGGTCTTGTCTCCTGGTTGTTTGATATCGACACACGTACACACCTGCAACTCAAACCGATTTCCCCGCGATGGCCCGCAGCCGCCTCGCACGCAGCCTGCCGACGATGCCCGTGGGGAAGTAATAGACCGACAGCACGAACAGCACGCCCAGCCACAGCAGCCAGCGGTCGGGCGACAGCAGCGCCGCGAGCCAGGGCAGGCCGCTGGCCGCCTCGCTGCCGAGCTTGAGCAAGTCCTGCAGATAGCTCTGCGCGATGACGAAGAGCACCGCACCGATGGCGGCGCCGTAGACCGTGCCCATGCCGCCGATCACCACGATCAGCAGCACGTCGACCATGATCTCGAAGCTGAGCGAGGTGTCGGGCCCGTTGTAGCGCAGCCAGATCGCGAGCATCGCGCCGGCGAGCGTCGCGAACAGCGCCGACAGCACGGCCGCCGTGGTGCGGTAGACCACCACGCGGTAGCCGATGGCCTCGGCGCGGAACTCGTTCTCGCGGATCGCCTGCAGCACACGGCCGAACGGCGAGTTGACGATGCGCAGCAGCGCCAGCACCAGCAGCACGGCGACGACGAACAGCAGGTAGTAGCAGAGCAGCCGGCCGTCGAGCTGCACTTCCCCGAAAAGGCCGAGGAAGGGCTCGTCGGCGAACTCGAAGCTCGGCGAGATCAGCTCGGGCAGCTTGAAGGTCAGGCCGTCTTCGCCGCCGGTGAAGTCCGACAGCTGCGAGGCCAGCGTCTGGAACGCCGAGGCTACAGCCAGCGTGATCATCGCGAAGAAGATCGCGCGTACCCGCAGCGAGAACAGGCCGATCGCCAGCGCCAGCAGCAGCGACACCACCAGCGATGCGCCCAGGCCCACCAGCAGTGCGCCCCAGTTCGGCCCCAGCCGCGTGGCCGAGATCGCGACGCCATAGGCGCCGATGCCGAAGAACATCGTGTGCGCGAAACTGACGATACCGGTGTAGCCCAGCAGCAGGTCGAAACTCGCAACCAGCACGATGAACACCAGCACCTTGGCGGCGACGCTCAGCGCCTTGACGCCGGGGAAGATGAACGGCGCGAGCGCCAGGCCCAGCAGCAGCGCGACCAGCAGGACCGCGAGGACACGGCTGCGCGGCAGATCATTGGACAGAAGGCGGTTCAGCATGTCAGCGGTTCGCCACGGGGTAGACACCTTGCGGGCGCCATAACAAGACGGCGACCATCAGGAAGATGCTGGCGAACTGCGTGCCGGCCGGCAGCAGGAAGCCGGTGTAGTTGTTCATCAGGCCCACGAGCAAGGCGCCGATCAGCGCGCCGCCGGTCGAGCCCAGCCCGCCGATGATGATCACGATGAAGATCAGCACGTTGACCTGCGCACCCATCTGCGGCACCAGGTTCTGCTGGAACAGGCCCCACATCACCCCGCCCAGCCCGGCCAGCGCGCTGCCGACGACGAACACGCCGACGAACAGGCGGCCGATGCGGTAGCCCAAGGATTCGACCATCTCGCGGTCCTGCACGCCGGCACGGATCAGCAGGCCGATCTTGGTGCGGGTGAGCGTCCAGGCCAGCAGACCGAACACCACGATGCCGACGGCCACCGCCAGCAGGCGGTACTTGCTGATCGCCGCGTCGCCGACGAACAGCGAACCGCGCAGCGCTTCGGGCAAGGGCAGCGGCAGTTGGGCCGGGCCCCAGATCACCTTGATCAGCTCTTCGCCGATGATCATGCCGCCCATCGTGATCAGGATCTGCTTCAGGTGCTGGCCGTACACCGGCCGCACGATGAAGCGCTCGAACACCAGACCCACCGCCCCGGCCACCGCCATCGCGACCAGCATCGCGGGAAACACCGCCACCAGATTGCGCCACAGCTCCTGAGAGCCGGTCCAGTCGCCCATCAGCCCGAGCACGCTACTGGCGACGAACGCGCCCAGCGCGATGAACACGCCGTGGCCGAAGTTCAGCACGTCCATCAGCCCGAAGATCAGCGTCAGGCCCGAGGCGATGATGAAGATGATCATGCCCATTGCCAGGCCTGCGACGGTCAACGTGAGCCAGGTCGACAGCGAGCCGGTGAGCGGCAAGGCGATCGCGGCCACCACCGGCACCAGGGCCAATGGCTTCCAGTCGAAATCGGACTTCAGAAGGCTCATAGCGCCAAACCCAGCAACGACTGCTGCAATTGCTCGTCAGCCGAGAACGCCGCCATGCTGCCGCCGTGCACCACGCGGCCGTTGTCCATCACCGCCACGCTGTCGCCCAGGCGCTGCGCGAAGTGGATGTTCTGCTCGACCAGCAGGATGGTCACGCCCTGCCCTTTCAACTCGGCGAAGGCGTCGATCATGTTGTTGATGATGGCGGGCGCCAGGCCCTTGCTGGGCTCGTCGACGATCAGCAGTTCGCGCGGCTCGACGATGGCGCGGGCCACGGCCAGCATCTGCTTCTGGCCGCCCGAGAGCTTGCCGGCGGGATGGTTCCAGAACTTCTCGACCGCCGGGAACAGCCGGAAGATCCACTTCAGCCGGGCGTCGTCCATGCGGTCGGCGGTCTTCGCGCCGCGGGCCGCCAGCAGCATGTTCTCCTTGACCGTCAGGTCCGAGAAGATGCCCATGGTCTCGGGCACGTAGGCGATGCCGAGTTCGGCGATCTGTGGTGTGCGCAGCGCGGTGATGTCGCGTCCGGCGAACCGCACCGCGCCCTGCGACGCCTGCCAGAGACCCATGATGGTGCGAAGCGTCGTGGTCTTGCCCGCACCGTTGCGCCCGAGCAGCATCGTCAGTTGGCCCTTGGGCACGGTGAGGTCCACGCCGTGCAGGATGTGGTACGCGGCGATGCGCGTGTGCACGCCCTGCAACGTCAGCAACGCATCGCTCATGCAGCCTCCTTCGCCACACCGAGGTAAGCTTCTTGGACGATCGGGGACGCAATCACTCCGGCCGGCTCGCCGTCGGCCACCAGCGTGCCGTTGTGCAGCACGATGATGCGGTCGGCCAGCTCGCGCACCACGTCCATCTTGTGCTCGACCAGCAGGATGGTCTTGGTCCTGTCCTGCTTCAGCTTGCGGATCAGGTCGAGGATGACCGGTGCTTCCGCGGCGTTCATGCCGGCGGTGGGCTCGTCGAACATGAAGACCTGCGGCTCCAGCGCCATCAAGAGCGCCACTTCGAGCTTGCGCTGGTCGCCGTGCGGCAGGCTCGCCACGGTGGCGTGCTCCTTCGACTTGAGATTGATCTGCGTGAGCAGTTCGTCGGCCCGCGCGGTCAGCGCCGCGTGGTCGCTCCAGATGCTCCACAGGTTGAGCCCGCGCCGGTGTGCGCCCTCGCGCGTGGCCTGCACCGCGAGGCGCACGTTCTCCAGCACCGTGAGGTTCGGGAACAGGTTGGTCAGCTGGAACGCGCGGCCCAGGCCGGCGTGCGTGCGCGCCGAGGCCGACAGCGACGACAGGTCGCGCCCGTTCAGCGACACCGTGCCCTCGCTCGCCCGGAGTTGCCCGGAGATCAGGTTGAAGTAGGTCGTCTTGCCCGCCCCGTTGGGCCCGACGATGGCCGTCAACGTGCCAGGCGCAAAGGCGCACGAGACCGCGTTGACGGCCACGTGGCCGCCGAAGCGGATGGTCAAGTCTTTGGTTTCAAGCATGGTGGCAAGCGAAGCAAGGCCCGTTCGTGAAACACCGCGGAACCGGCTTTGCCGGGCCGCTGGTGTTGCCCCCGGTGGGGGGTTGGCGTAGCGACACGAAGTGCGCGCAGCCTGGGGCCGAGCCCTATCTCTTGTTCTTGATGGGAACGTCCATCTCTTCCGGCTTGATCTCACGCACCGACTCCGGCACGCCCCATGCGAACGCAGGGTCGACCTTCACCTTGAAGTGGTACATGGACTGCATCGCCTGGTGGTCTTCCTTGCGGAAGGTCATCTTGCCCTTGGGCGTGTCGAAGCTCATGCCCTCCATCGCGGTGATGAGCTTGTTGGTGCCGACATCGCCGCCGGTCTTCTTCAGCGCGGTGACCACCGCCATCGCGGCCGAGAAGCCACCGGCGGTGAAGAAGTCCGGCGGCGTCTTGAACTGCTTGTAGTGCGCCGAGACCATGGCCTCGTTGACCGGGTTCTTCGGAATGCCGAAGTAGTAGTAGGTGGCGCCCTCCATGCCGGGGAAGCGTTTGTACGCCGTCATCGCGGGCAGGATGTTGCCACCGGTGCCCACGTCGATGCTGAAGCGTTTCTTCAGGTCGGCATCGGCCAGCGCATTGAACGGCGGCGTGGCACTGGCCCAGATCACCATGATGATCTTGCGCCCGGGCTTGTCCTTCAGCGCATCGACCAGGCGCTGGATGCCGGCGGTGTAGTCGGTGGTGGCCGGCGGCAGGTATTCCTCGTGCACGATCTTCGATTTCTTCAGCGCCGACTTGAACGCCGACACGCCGTCGCGGCCGAAGGCGTAGTCCTGCGCCAGCATCGCGATCGAGGTGCCGTCGGCATCCATCGCCACCGCGTTGCTGATCGCGTCCTGCGTCGAGTTGCGACCGGTGCGGAAGATGTACTTGTTCCACTTGTCGCCGGTGATCGAATCGGCCACGGCGGGCTCGACGATCAGGATCTTCTTGTATTCCTCGGCCACCGGCAACAGCGCCAGCGCGACGCCGGAGGAGCTCGGGCCCACGGCCAGCGCAGCCTTGTCGTCCGCGTAGGCGGCGGCCAGCAACGACTTGCCCAGATCGGGCTTGCCCTGGTCGTCCTTCTCGATGACCACCAGCTTCTTGCCGTTGACCATCATCGTGCCGCCGGTGGCGTAGTCCAGGCCCATCATCAGACCCACCTGGGTCTGCTTGCCATAGGCTTCCAGCGGCCCGGTCTTGCTGTAGACGTGGGCGATGCGGATCTCGTTGGTCTGGGCCTGCGCGGGCACGTGGGCCAGCAGGGTGAGCGCTCCCAGGGCTGCGGCCAGGGCGGTGTTGCGACGGTTCATGTTGTCTCCAGGAATGAGTGACTGAATATTGCACAGTCTGTGCCAAGACGAAAGAAGCTTGATTCTTCACGAATAACCACCCTCGACAAAGCAACGAAGCCCGTTTACCAGACAACCCATTTGCCTGAATTTCAAACAACTGTCTGATTTCAATGCAGGGTTTTCCAGCAGACGCGGGAGCGTCGACGCGCCGCGCGGCCGGGCACGCTACGGCGACCGGTCGGCCGTGCGGTCGTACAGGGTGGCGCGCGAGATGCCCAGCAGGCGCGAGGTGGCGAGCTTGTTGCCGCCGGTGGCCGCCATCGCCGCGGCGATCGCGCGCTGCTCCAGCTCGGCGATCTGCTGCGCCAGCGGGCGCAGCAGGCGGTCGCCGTCACCCGCGGGCGGCAGCACCGGTTCCGGCGCCGCGATCTTCACCAGGCCGGTCTCGGCCAGCACCCGCTTGACCTCGGCCGCGTCGATGCGCTGGGCGTCGCTGCGCATCGCCAGCTGCTCCAGCACGTTGCGCAGCTCGCGGATGTTGCCGCGCCAGTGCTGCGCGGCCAGCAGCGCCAGCGCATCGGGCGTCAGCTCGGGCGGCGCCTCGCCGCTGCGCTGCGCCATCTCGTCGCCCAGCGCCTCGACCAGCGCCGGGATGTCGGCGCGCCGCTCGCGCAGCGGCGGCACCCGCAGCGGCAGCACGTTGAGGCGGTAGTACAGGTCTTCGCGGAAGCGCCCGTCGCGCACCAGCGCGGCCAGATCGCGCGAGGTGGCGGCGATCACGCGGGCATCGAAGGGCACGAGCTTGTTGGAGCCGAGCGGCTCGATCTCGCCCTCCTGCAAGGCGCGCAACAGCTTGGCCTGCAGCGACAGCGGCATGTCACCGATCTCGTCGAGGAACAGCGTGCCGCCGTCGGCCAGCTTGAACTTGCCGTCGCGGCCACGCCGGTCGGCACCGGTGAAGGCGCCGGGCGCGAAACCGAAGAACTCGGATTCGAGCAGCGTGTCGGGCACGGCGGCGATGTTCAGGCTGACGAACGGGCCGCGCGCCCGTGCCGACGCCGCATGCACCGCGTGCGCCAGCAGTTCCTTGCCGGTGCCGGTCTCGCCGAGCAGCAGCACCGGGCTGGACGACTGCGCCGCGCGGCGGGCATGGCGCTTCACGTCGACCGCCGCCGGGCTGCTGCCGATGAAACTCGCAAAGGTGTACTTGGCGCGGCGCTGCCCGTCCGAGCCGGCCTGCCACGGCGGCAGGCTGCGCTGCGTGGCCAGCTCGCGCCGGGCGTCGTCCAGGTCGCGCTGCAGCAGTGCGAACTTCTCGATCAGCGGCTGCAGCGTGGTCTCGGGATGGTCGAACAGCACGATGCCGATCGCGCCGATCACGAGCTCGGCCTCGTCGCGCAGCGGGATGCGGCTGACCACGAAGGTGCCGGCCTTGTTGGTCAGCAGATCGACCAGGATCGGCTCGCCGGTCTCCAGCACCCGACGCATCTGCGTGTTGGGGATCACCTCCTCGACCGGATGGCCCTGGAATTCGTCGATCGACGAGAAGCCCAGCGCCGGCAGAAAACGCCGGTACCCGTCGTTGACCCAGACGATGGTGCCGGCCCGGTCGACCAGGAACATGCCCTGGCTGATGCTCGAGAACAGATGGAACATCGAGCGCGCCGCCAGCTCCAGGATGCCGTGCGCATCCAGCGGCAGCGCCGG
Organism: Pseudorhodoferax sp.; assembly: GCA_965279475.1. GTDB lineage: Bacteria > Pseudomonadota > Gammaproteobacteria > Burkholderiales > Burkholderiaceae_C > Pseudorhodoferax. The sequence goes on along the minus strand of CBDIIA010000003.1, from coordinate 1,188,538 downwards.
TGCGGGTGCCGGAGCCGATGCGGCAGCGGGCGTGGAAGATTCGGCGACGGGCATGGCGGGATGGTAGCGCCCACCGCTGCGGCGCCTTGGGGGTTCAAAGAGGAGTCGCACTCCTACGCCGCCGCGTCACCCGGTTCCGCCACAATGGGTGCCGATGGAAAAAGTACGCATCGACAAATGGCTCTGGGCCGCACGTTTCTACAAGACCCGCACGCTGTCGGCCGAGGAGGTCGGCAAGGGCCGGGTCCAGGTCAACGGCCAGGAGGTGAAACCGGCGCGCGACGTGAAGGCGGGCGACACCGTCTGCATGCGGCAGGGCCCGGTCACGCGCACCGTGGTGGTCAAGGGCGTGAGCGGAACACGAGGTCCCGCGCCGGTGGCGCAGGGCCTGTACGAGGAGACGGCGGACAGTGTGGCCGCCAGGCAGGCGGCAGCCGAGCAGCGGCGGCTGGCGCCGGAGCCGGCCATGGCCCAGGAACACGGGCGCCCGACCAAACGCGAGCGGCGCGATCTCGACCAGGTCAATGCAAGCTGGGGCGACCGCTGGAGCGCATCGATAGACGGGTGACCGGCGCAGGCGCCACCGCATCCTGGGGTGCCGACATCGGGAGCACATCGCCTTGGAAACCCTTGTTGCCGGCTGCGCTGCCGTCTTCCAGCCGGGCCAGCGGGCCCAGCGCAAATCCGCTGCGACCGTTGCCCAGTGCGCTCACATGGGCCAGGCTGCCGGTCTGCAGCCAGAAACCATCCTCCCCGTTGCGGGCGGCCTGCACATTGCGCACGTCCACCGGGCGCGAAGGCGATGTATTGGCGTGGATACCGGCGGCGGCGTTGCCCGACACGAGCAGGTCGTCGACACGACCGTCCCGGTCCAGGCGCACGCCCGAGCCCGCGAAGCCGTGCACGCTGCCGTGGCGCACGGTGACGCCAGCCGCTTTGGCGTAGATGCCGCTGATGTCCATGCGGGGTTCCGCGTCGCAGCGCACTTCGGCCGTCAACGTCGCGCAGCGCACCGGCCCGCGGACGGCGAAACCACCCAGGTCGAGGTCGACACCGGCGGCCGAGATCACGATGCCTGCCGAGCCCGCGGGCACGCTCAGGTCTGTGGCCAGCCGGTACCGACCCGGTCGATCGAGCACGATCGGGAAAGCGTACGTGCCAGCCTGGCCGATCACGACCGGTTCGCCGGCGTCGGTCGAGGCGCCGGCAATGGACCAGGCCGAACATGCGGCCAGGGCCATGGCCAGAACGCCAGCGGTGGCGGCGAGGGTGCGGCGGTGTGGGCGGAGCTTCATGGTGTGTCCTTGGTCGATGTCTCTTGGGTTGCCGTGCCGGGCGAAGGGCTCGCCGCACCGCATGCAGAGAAGTATCGGAACCACGTGTTTCACCCACGCTGCAGCGCACCGCGCAGCGTGTTTCGTTTGTTACGCTGCCGACCCTGCGGGCGGCGCCCAGGTTTCAACCGCCGTTGAACGGCACCACGGGAGACACGACGATGCTGATCAAGATGTCGCTGGCGATCGCGCTGGCCCTGCTCACGGGCTGCCCGGACACCAAGCTGCCCAAGGAACCGCCGATGGTGCCCAAGCCCAAGGCGGCCGACACGCCGCGCTGAGAGGCTTCAGCGCTCGGCGCCGATCTCGCGCAGCCGGCGCGTCTGGCGCGCCGTGAGCCGCTCGATGTCGGCGAGATCCATGGCCGACAGCCTGGGGCCGGGCTTGCGCACAGCGGCCGAGGCGATCACGCCGCGCTGGGCCAGCAGATGCTTGCGCACCGCGAGACCGATGCCGCTCTGCTGCTCGTAGCGGGCCAGCGGCAGATAGGCATCGAAGATGTCGTGGGCACGTTCGACGTCGCCAGCGGCGTGGGCGCGGCAGACGCCGACCATCATCTCCGGGTAGGCGAAACCCGTCATCGCACCGTCGGCACCCCGCGTCAGTTCTTCGGGCAGGAACAGGCCGCCGCCGTTGCCGGCCAGGATGGACACGCGGCGCAGTTCGCCCTGGGTGCTGGCAGCGCGAATGGCCGACAGCTTGGCGAGGCCGGGGCAGTCTTCGTGTTTCAGCATCACGCAGGTGGACGAATTGCGCAGGATGCGCATCACGACGTTGGCGGACATCTGCACGCCTGTTGCGACCGGGTGGTCCTGCAGCACCCAGGGCACATCCTTGCCCAGGGTTTCGTCGACCATCTCGAAGTACGCGACGATCTGGTCGTCGGTGCGCACCGATGCAGGCGGCGCCACCATCACGCCGGAGGCGCCCAGCGACATCACCGCATCGGTCAGCTCGCGCATCGGCGCGAAGCCCGCCGCCGATGCGCCGACCACCACCGGCACCTGGCCGCCGACCCGGGCCAGCACCTGCTTGACGAAGGCGGCCGACTCCTGCGCCGTGAGTTTGGTGGCCTCGCCCATGATGCCGAGCACCGTGAGGCCGGTGACACCGCTCTCCAGGCAGAAATCGACCATGCGGTCGGTACTCGCGAGGTCGAGTGCGCCGCTGTCGGTGAACGGCGTCACGGTGATCAGATACACGCCCTTGGCGGTGGCATCGAGCTGTCGCATGAAAGTCTCCTGTAATGAACCTGGTTCAGCCGCAAGCGGCGCGCACCACACGGCCACGCCCGTCAAGGGTCAGGCTCAGCCGCGTCGCATTGAACTCCATTGTCACCGCCTGCCCGGGGCTGAGCCAGCGCACCGTCGTCGCGCCGGAGCGGGCGCGCGCATCACGCTCCAGTGCGGGCCCGAAGGCCTGCCCCAGAGCGAACTGCGCCGCCGCACCGTCACACACCGGGGCCGCAGCAGGCGGAGCCACGGCACCCGGCGGTACGTTCTGGGCGCAGCCGGCCAGCAGCAGCAAGCCCCATGCACCAAACCATCCCATCGAACCCGCGCGCGCACGCGCCGAAGCAAAATAGACCATCATCGGATTCCGCCAGAGGGAAAACGCGGATGCTACGCCAGTGGAATGGCAGCTTGCGTGGCAATTGCCACCAGAAATGACGTGAATCGATACGACCAGTGACATCATTCATCCTCAATTTTCAGGTTGTTACACTCGACAGCGGCCGACCGTGCGCGCATGCTGGCATCCTCGTTGCTTGCAGTTCTCTTCAATCACGCAACCATCCCACACGGAACGACCCTGGTGAAAGCCGCACAGCCATCACTCGCCAAGCCCGCATCGGCCGCCATCTACGACAGCACGCTCGGCTTTGTGCTGTACGCCATTGCGATGATCGGCGGCCTCAGTACCATCACCGCCCTCATCGAGAAAGCCGCTCCCTGACGCCACCGGAACCGCCTCACCCCAGGTTTGCCCGCACACCTGCCGTGCCGGCATGGGGAATGCCGTGAACATCGAGGAGCGCCTCACGCAGCTCGAGCGCAGCAACGAGGAACTGATGGGCCTCGTGACCGCGCTGACCGCGGTTGCCACGGCACTGGCCGCGACCCATCCCAACCGCGCCTTTCTGCTGGAAGCGCTGGAGCGTGCCACGCCAGGGGTACGGCAAGCCACGCAGGCGCACGGCGTGTCGGCACGCACGCAGTTGGTGCTGGAAGCCTTCACCAACCTTCTGCACCAGACGCTGACCGAGCCGGTACCGTCACAGTTTTCCGAAGCGGACGACGTCATCCGCGCCATCCTGAAGAATCCCCCGCCGCCGACCGGGCGTACGGGCTGAGATCTCGGCCTCCGTACGTTCGATGGCGTACGCCATCGAACGTACGGCCATCGTGAAAGGTGGCACCGGATCGGCCCAGGTCTTGCTATATGCAAGGCATGCACGCCGAGCCGACCGTCATCCTCGAAGTAGACCGACGCCTTGCGCAGTTCATCCAGAGCGCCAGGCCCACGCAGCCGGACCAGGCCACGCCGATCGAGCAGGGCCGCTGGCTGGCCGCACTCGAAGTGCGCAAGATCCTGCAGGCCGCATGCCCGTACGACCGCGCGGTCGATGCGGCCTGCCACGCTGCCTGGTTCGCCGAGAAGTACGGTGAAGATGCAGCCGTCGTGGCCGATGACCGCTGAGCTAGCGGCCGCTCAGACCTTGTGGCTGCGCCGGCGTTCGGGCCGGGTTTCGCGTTCGGCCAGCCAGTGCTCGAAGGCCTCCGCCGGCATCGGCCGCGCGAAATAGTAGCCCTGCAGTTCGTCGCACAGCAAGGCCTTCAACTGCCCTGCTTCCTGCGCCACCTCGACACCTTCGGCCACGACCTTCAGCCCCAGCGTGTGGCCCAGCGCGATGATCGCGCGGATGATGGCCAGATCGGTGGGATCGGCCAGCATGTCGCGCACGAACGACTGGTCGATCTTCAGCTTGTCGATCGAGAAACGCTTGAGGTAGGCCAGGCTCGAATAGCCGGTGCCGAAGTCGTCGATCGACAGCTGGATGCCCAGCGCTTTCAGGGCCGCCAGCTGTTCGTCGGCCATCTGCGCGTTGTCCATCAGCAGCGACTCGGTGATCTCCATCTCGAGGCACGCCGGATCGATGCCGTTGTCGCGAATGCAGGTGCGCACCTGTTCGACCAGGCCCGCATCGGCCAGTTGCACCGACGACAGGTTCACCGACACGTTGAGCCCGTCCATGCCCTGCGCGTGCCAGCGCGCCAGCTGGGCACTGGCCTGCTGGAGCACCCAGGTGCCGATGGGACGGATCAGACCGGTCTCCTCGGCCACCGGAATGAAGACCGCCGGCGACACCGAGCCGAGTTCGGGGTTGGTCCAGCGCAGCAGCGCCTCGACGCCGACGACTTCGAGTGTCTCCGCATGCACCTTGGGCTGGTAGTGCAGGCTCAGCTCACCGAGTTCGAGTGCACGCCGCAAGTGCTGCTCCAGCGCCACGCGCTGCTGCGCGATCTGCTCGATCTCGGGCACATAGAAGCGGGCGGCGTCGCGGCCGGCGGCCTTGGCGTCGTACATCGCGGCGTCGGCGCGGCGCATCAGCTCGTCGAGATCGCGCCCGTCGTCGGGGTACACCGCCATGCCGACGCTGCACGACACGTGCAGGTCGTGCCCTTCGACGTGGTGCGTCTGCCGGATCAGCGGGATCAGCCGGCGCTCGACCATGTGCCGCACTTCCTCGCGCTCGACGATGCCGCGCATGATGATCACGTACTCGTCGCCACCGAGGCGGCTCACGGTGTCGCCGGTGCGCACCGCCTGCGCCAAGCGGCCGGCCACCGAGCGCAGCACGCCGTCGCCGATGTGGTGGCCCAGCGTGTCGTTGACGTTCTTGAACCGGTCGAGGTCGATGAACACCACCGCCACCCGTTCGCCGGTGGGCTGGGCTGCCTCGATCGCCTCGGCCAGGCGCTCGACGCACAGCGAGCGGTTGGGCAGTTCGGTCAGCACATCGTGGTGCGCGAGGAACTGCACGCGCGCCTCGGCACGCTTGCGGTCGGTGATGTCGACGGCGATGCCGATGTACTGCGACACGGCGCCCTGCTTGGTCGGGTCGCGGACGGCCGAGATCATCAGCCAGGCCGGATAGGTCTCGCCCGAGCGTTTGCGGAAGTCGACCTCGCCCTGCCAGGCGTCGCGCTCCTGCACCGCACGGGCGATGCGCAGGCTCAGGTTGTCGGCAGGATCGCTGTCGAGCAGCATGCTCAGGCGCTCGCCGATGACCTCGTAGAAATCGTACGAAGTGCTGCGGCAGAACGCGCGGTTCGCACTCAGGATGCTCTGGTCGGCGTCCATGATGACGATGCCCTCCGACGAAGCCTCGAACACCTTGGCCCACAGCTCGAGCCGGCGCTCCATCACCTTCAGCACATTGATCGGCGTGAACGCCGTGAGCACGGCATCGCGGCCGAGGAACTGCAGCCGCCGCGCCGACAGCACGGCCCACGAGGGCTCGGCACCACCGAGCCAGCGCACCTCGAATTCGTCGACCACGCCGCGGTCGGCCAGGCGCTGGAAGAAACGTGTGCGCACGCCCGGCTCCAGTCCGTCGTGCCAGGGGTCGACGGCCCGGCCCTGCAGCCAGGGCTGCGCGGCGGCGTTGGCGTGCAGCACGTGGTGGTCGGGCACCGAGGTCACCACCAGCGCGATCGGGATCGCCTCGACCATCGCCTGCTGCGCCTCGGCGGCCCGCGCGCTGGCCGCGGCGTCCTGCTGGACCAGCCGTTGCGCGTCGAGCTGCGCCAGCATCTCGTTGAAGGCGGTGACGAGCTGGCCGATCTCGTCGCGGCTGTGCCACGACGCGCGCAGCGTGTGGTCGCCGGTCTGGCGTACGGCGTCGGCCACGCGTGCCAGCTTGCGCAGCGGCTGCGCGATCTGCTGCGCCACCGCATACACCAGGCTCAGGATGCAGCTCAGCAGCAGCAGCGCCGTGCCCAGGTGCAGCCACATCCGCGTGAACAGCATGTCAACGCGTTCGGCCAGCAGGCGGTCGAGGTCGGTCGCGGCACGGGCCCAGGCCTCGCCCAGCACCACCAAAGATTCGCTGTAGTCGGCACGCAGCGCCACCAAGTCCTCCGGCGTGATGCGGCTGTCCGACAGCCGCTGCACGGCCGCGAGAAACTTGCCGAGCTGCGCATCGAGCGCCTTCTGCCCCGGCTCCAGCGCGGTGCGCTGCGCCGGTGTGCCGGCCGCGAAGGCCTGGGTGTAGTCCGAGCGGATGCCGAGCGCGATCGCGTCGAGCCGCCCGGCCAGGATCAGCAGTTCGGTGCGCCGGTCGACGCCTCCGGCCGCGACGGCGCGCTCGTTCGGCAGCGTGCGCACCGTGTCGTGCAGCACTTCGAGCAGCTCGGGAAAACGCAGCACCACCAGGGACATCGCGTAGTAGCTGTCCAGGTCGGGGTCGAGAATCAGGTTCGACTGGTTGCCCACGGTCGTCAGCAGCTCGCGGGCCTGGCGGATCATCAGCCGGCGCGCCTCGGGCGCAGCGGCCGGGTCGGTCATGCCGTCGAGCCGTTGCCACGCGGCCAGGAAGGCCGGTCCGCTGGCTTCGGTCTTCAGGGCCGCGTCATGCGCGCTCTGGACAGCCTTCAGGCGCTCCAGCGCCTGCTGCTTCGCCTGCGGCTCGGCAGGCACACCGCGGAACGGCATCAGCAGCACGTCGCGCACCGCGACGCTGTACTCGATACCGACGATCTCCTTGCGCGTGAAGTCGATCGACTGGAACTTCTCGTGGATCAGGATGCTGGAGACATAGATGACGGCCGTCAGGTCCAGCAGGTAGATCAGCGTCAGTTTGCGCCCGACGCTGAGCCGCCCGAGCCAGCGGGTGAACACGCGTGTCAGCGACATCACGGCTCCACGGCCCGAAGCGCCGAGGCAGGGTGGCGGTCAACCGGCGCGCCCCTGTAGCACGGGCTCTGCGCGCAACCGCTGGTCACGTATGCACCGGCACCAGGAACTCGCGGCTGACGTGGCTACCCAGTTCGTTCACCCGGTCCAGGAACTGGGTCAGGAAGGCATGCAGGCCCGTCGCCAGGATCTCGTCGATGCGTGCGTACTTCAGGTCCGAACGCAGCTTGCCGGCGCGCCGCAGGGTCTCGCTGCCGGCGTCGCCCGACACCATCGCCAGGTTGGCGACCACCTCGTTCAGGCTGGCATGCAGCGAACGCGGCATGTCGGGCCGCAGGATCAGCAGCTCGGCCACACGCTCGGGCTTGATCACGTCGCGGTACACCTTGCGGTACACCTCGAAGGCCGAGACGCTGCGCAGGATCGCGCTCCAGTGGTAGAAGTCGTACTCCTGGTCCTTCTCGCTGGCGGCGCCGTAGAAGTCGCTCTCGACGGCATGGAACTTCACGTCGACCAGCCGCGCCGTGTTGTCCGAGCGTTCGAGGAAGGTGCCCAGGCGCAGGAAATAGAAAGCTTCGTCCTGCAGCATCGTGCCGAGCGTGACGCCGCGCGACAGGTGCGAGCGGAACTTGACCCACTCGAAGAACTGCGCCGGGTCGCTGGCGAACTCGTCCGACTTCAGCATGCGGTTGACTTCGAGCCAGGTCTGGTTCTGCGTCTCCCAGACCTCGGTGGTCAGGCTGCCGCGCACGGCGCGGGCGTTTTCGCGGGCGGCGCGCAGGCAGGAGATGATGGACGACGGGTTCTCCTCGTCCCTGACCATGAACTCCATCACCTCGCGCGACGTGATCTTGTCGTGCTTCTTCGCGTAGTACGAATTGAGTTCGCTGATCGACAGCAGGCCCTGCCAGCCCAGCTGGGCGACCGCCGCCGACTGTGGCAGCAGCGACGACTGGTAGTTGACGTCGAGCATGCGGGCGGTGTTTTCGGCCCGCTCGGTGTAGCGTGACATCCAGAACAGGTGATCGGCAGTACGGCTCAGCATGCGCAGCTCCTGGCCTCAAACACCGCAGCGCTACGCGCTTCGCTGTGTTTTGTTGAAACTTCGTTTTCGGCCCGCTCGGTGTAGCGAGACATCCAGAACAGATGATCGGCAGTACGACTCAGCATCATTTGCTCCCGGTGCCTTGTGATTGACTTTGCGATTGGCTCTGCGAGGCCAGCGCGGCCTGCGCCGTCGGCACGTCGCCGTCTTCGAGGATCCAGGTGTCCTTGGTGCCGCCGCCCTGCGACGAATTGACCACCAGGGACCCCTCCTTCAAGGCGACGCGGGTCAGGCCGCCGGGCACCATCTGCACCTCCTTGGCCGACAGCACGAAGGGGCGCAGGTCGATGTGGCGCGGCGCGATGCCGCTTTCCACGAAGGTCGGGCAGCTCGACAGGCTGAGCGTGGGCTGGGCGATGTAGCCGCCCGGGTTGGCCAGCAGCGCCTTGCGGAAATCCTCGATCTCGGCCGTGGTGGAGGCCGGCCCCACCAGCATGCCGTAGCCGCCCGCGCCGTGCACCTCCTTCACCACCAGATCCTTCAGATTGGCCAGCACGTACTTCAGGTCGTCCGGGTTGCGGCACATGTAGGTGGGCACGTTGTTCAGGATCGGCTTTTCGCCGAGGTAGAACTCGATCATCTTCGGCACGTAGGGATAGATCGACTTGTCGTCGGCGACGCCGGTGCCGACCGCATTGCAGATCGTCACGTTGCCTGCGCGGTAGGCCTCCATCAGGCCTTCGCAGCCCAGCGTCGACGTGGGCCGGAACACCTTGGGGTCGAGGAAGTCGTCGTCCACGCGGCGGTAGATCACGTCGACCCGCTTCGGCCCCCGTGTGGTGCGCATGTAGACGAACTTGTCCTTGACGACCAGGTCCTGGCCCTCGACCAGCTCGACGCCCATCTGCTGCGCCAGGAACGCATGCTCGAAGTAGGCGCTGTTGTACATGCCGGGCGTCAGCACGATGACGGTGGGCTCGGCCGTGGCCGGCGGGGACGAGGCGCGCAGCGTTTCCAGCAGCAGATCCGGGTAGTGCGCGACCGGCGCCACGTGGTGGCTGCTGAACAGGTCGGGGAACAGCCGCATCATCATCTTGCGGTCTTCGAGCATGTAGCTCACGCCGCTAGGCACCCGCAGGTTGTCCTCGAGCACGTAGTACTCGCCAACGCCCTGGGCATTGGGTGCCCGTACGATGTCGACACCGGCAATGTGCGAGTAGACCTGGTTGGGCACTTCGACGCCGATCATCTCGGGCCGGAACTGCGCGTTGTTGACGATCTGCTCTTCAGGGATGAGGCCGGCCTTGATGATCTCCTGGCCGTGGTAGACGTCGTGCAGGAAGCGGTTGAGCGCGGTGACCCGCTGCACCAGGCCTTTTTCCATGCTGGCCCACTCGGACGCCGGAATGATGCGGGGAATCAGGTCGAACGGGATCAGGCGTTCGGTACCCGAGCCGTCCTCGTCCTTCGCGCCATAGACGGCGAAGGTGATGCCGACGCGGCGGAAGATCATCTCGGCTTCGGCCCGGCGCTTGGCCATCATGTCGCCCGGCTGTCGCGCCAGCCAGGCGTCGTACACCTTGTAGTGCTCCCGTATCTGCTTGCCCTGCGAGAAGAACTCGTAAGGCAGTGCGGTGTACATCTCGTCGAACTTGTGCATAAACAATCATCTCCTGCAGTTTGGGATAGCAAGTTGCGCGCCAACGAGAGGGCACCGGTTGGATTTGCCAGTCACGATGACAATATACCCGCGCGCCACGCCGCATTGCACGTTGCGCGCAGCACTTGCGTGATGCGCATGTGACGCTCATGGCACAAGATGCTGCCAGTAGCGCCGGGCGTGTTCACGCTCGCAGCGCAGCTGGGCCGGCGCGGCCGAGGACCACACGATTGCGCCACAGCGCGAGGTCTCGACGATCCGGATCGCATGCGCCTCGTAGCGCGCCACCACGGATGCGGCCGGGTGGCCGAAACGGTTGCGGTAGCCGGCCTGCACCCAGGCGAAGTCGGGTTGCACCGCGTCGAGCAGCCGATCGCTCGACGAGGTCTTGCTGCCGTGGTGCGGCACCAGCAGCACGTTCGCGTGCAGATCGCCCCCTCGCCCGACGAGCGCCGCTTCCTGGGCCTGCTCGATGTCGCCCACCAGCAGCACCGCCTGTGCGCCGGCCGAGATGCGCAGCACGCAGCTCATCGCGTTCGACTTGGCCGTGGTCGCGTAGTCGCTGCCCTGGGGGTGCAGGATGGCGAAATGCACGCCATCCCAGTCCCAGGACTGGCCCGCCTCGCAGCGCGTCGCCGTGCGGACCGCCTGCAGCGGGTGCCCGGCCTCGATCGAGCTCAGCAGCACCGTCTGCGGCTGCGACGCGAGCACGGCCTCGGCGCCGCCGCTGTGGTCGCTGTCGCGGTGGCTCAGCACCAGCGTGTCGACCCGTTCGCCCAGCGCGCGCAGCAACGGCACCAGCACGCGGTGGCCGGCATCGCTCTCCAGGCCGTAGCGCGGCCCGGCGTCGTAGACCAGCGCATGGCTTGCGGTGCGCACCAACAGTGCATTGCCCTGCCCGATGTCGACCGCCGTCAACTCGAAGCTGCCCGCCGCCGGGCGCGGCGCCTGCCACCACAGGGCAGGCAGCAACAGCGGCACCCCGAGCAGACGCAGCGCCCAGGGCAGCCGCAGCACCAGCAGCACGCCGCCGGCCAGACCGGCGATGCCGATCCACAGCGGCGGCGCGGCTGCGCTGAGCGTGGCAAGCGGCCAGGCCGCCAGCACCCGCAGCACGGCGGCCAGCAGCGTCACGGCGACGCCGGCCACGTCCCACAACGGTGCAACCGCGATGCCCAGCAGTGACAGCGGCGTCACCACCAGCGTCACCCACGGGATGGCCACCAGGTTGGCCAGCAGCCCGACCAGCGACACCTGCTGGAACAGCAGCAGGCTGAGCGGCGCCAGCGCCAGCGTCACGACCCACTGCTCGCGCAGCATCGCGCGCAAGCTGCCCAGCGCCCGCGCCGCCAGGCCCGGCGCGGGCGGCGGCGCCATGCCGGCGTCGGTGGCGAACAGCACCCCGACCGCGACGAAACTCAGCCAGAACCCGGCCTGCAGCATCGCCCAGGGATCGGCCGCCAGCACCACGGCACAGGCCAGTGCCCAGACCACCGGCCAGGGCCAGTGCCGGCCGCTCAGCCGCAGCAGCCCCACCGTGGCCAGCATCGCGATGGTGCGCTGCGACGGCACGCCCCAGCCGCTGAACACCGCATAACCGGTGGCCAGCAGCACCCCACCGGCCAGCCCGGCATGCTGGGCCGGCCACCACAACGCCGCACGCCAGCCCAGCACATCGCTCCGGCGCCAGAGCCAGCCGACCGCCGCCGCGGCCAGCCAGGCGAACATCGTGATGTGCAGCCCGGAAATGCTGACGAGGTGGGCGACGCCGGTGGCACGGAACAGGTCCCAGTCGGCGCGCTCGATCGCGTTCTGGTCGCCCACGGTCAGCGCGGCGATCACGCCGGCCAGCGCACGGTCGGGCACGCGCGCGAAGATCGCATCGCGCACCGCCTGGCGCAGCCGCTCGACCGGGCGCCGCCAGGCGGCATCGAGTCGGCGCGGCGCCGCATCGCGTGGGCCGGCCCGCACGTAACCGGTGGCCTGGATGCCACGCTCCCACAACGCCAGCTCGAAGTCGAAGCCATGCGGGTTGCGGTTGCCGTGCGGCGCCTTCAGGCGCACCTGCAGCTGCCAGCGGTCGCCGGCACGCAGATCGGCGCTGGAACTCTGCAGCACCGACTCGGGTGTGCCGTCGGGCAGCGCGCTCACCAGCACGCCGCGGTACCAGCCGAGCTCGATGCGTGGCGGCAGCCGCACGGGTGCGCCATCCTGCGTGGCGGACGCGACGTCGAACCGGAACCGCAGGCCCGCCTCGCTGTGCTGCGGCATCGCGCCGACCACGCCGGTGACGATCAGGTCGCGGCCTTCGAGCCGCGGATCCAGCGCCGCGTCGGCAAACCCCAGGCTGCGCAGACCGCACAGGCCGAACGCACAGGCGGCGAACGCGCACCAGGCCAGCGCCTGGCGCCACCCGCCCGGGACCGAACGCAGAAAGAGGCCCGCGCCGAGGCAGAGGCAAAAGCAGAGGCCGAACGCGCCGAAGGCCAGGTACGGCCCCACGCCCCACAGCGCGGGCTGGGTCACCTGCAGGGCGGTGCCGGCGGCCCAGCCGCCACAGGCGGGCAGCCAGAGATTGACGCCGGGCCTGCCGGCTGCGGCCGGATCGTCGCGCAGGGAGGGGCCCGGGCCGTCAGCAGGGGCAGCGGGGCTTGCGCGGGTCATGGGTGGCCATCATTGGCAACACATTGTCACCGCAGTGAACATCGAGCGACGCAACATGCACGGTCCGGCGGCTGCGCGCATGGGTTCATGACGATTCGGCGTGGTGCATGCCGGTTTCATGGCTCGCGTCTTGCTAGTATCGACACACCGCTGGCCAGGCCAGGCTCACTCCTCCGACGTTCCAAGAGACACCCATGTCCATACACGCAGCCCTGAACCACGTCACCCATTACCAGTACGACCGCCCCGTCAATCTCGGTCCCCAAGTCGTCCGGCTGCGCCCCGCCCCCCATTGCCGCAGCAATGTGATCTCGTATTCGCTGAAGGTCGAGCCCGCGGGCCACTTCGTCAACTGGCAGCAGGATCCGTTCGCCAACTACCAGGCCCGGCTGGTGTTCCCCGAGAAGACGACCGAATTCAAGGTCACGGTCGACCTGGTGGTCGAGATGGCGGTCTACAACCCCTTCGACTTCTTCCTCGAGCCCGACGTCGAGAACTACCCCATCAAGTACACGGCCGAGCAGGCCGACGAGCTGAGCCCCTACCTCGTGACCGACGCGATGACGCCGCTGGTGGAGCACTACCTGTCCACCATCGACAAAAGCGAGCGGCGCATCATCGACTTCCTGGTCGGCCTGAACCAGAAGGTCGCCAACGACATCCGCTACCTGATCCGCATGGAGCCCGGGGTGCAGACGCCCGAGGAAACACTGAAGGCCGCCAGCGGCTCGTGCCGCGATTCCGGCTGGCTGCTGGTGCAGCTGCTGCGCCGCTGCGGCCTGGCCGCGCGGTTCGTGTCGGGCTACCTGATCCAGCTGACGCCGGACGTGAAGGCGCTCGACGGCCCGAGCGGCACCGACCACGACTTCACCGACCTGCATGCCTGGTGCGAGGTGTACCTGCCCGGCGCCGGTTGGGTCGGCCTCGACGCCACCTCGGGGCTGCTGGCCGGTGAAGGCCACATCCCGCTGGCCTGCACACCGCAGCCGTCCAGCGCCGCGCCGATCGAAGGCCTGATGGACGAGGCCGAGGTCACGTTCGCCCACCACATGGCGGTCACGCGCATCTACGAATCGCCGCGCGTCACCAAACCCTACACCGACGAACAGTGGACCGACGTGCTGGCACTGGGCGAGCAGGTCGACCGCGAGCTGGCCCAGGAGGACGTGCGGCTGACGATGGGCGGCGAGCCGACCTACGTGGCCACGACCGACCGCGACGCGCGCGAATGGAACCTCGACGCCCTCGGCCCCACGAAGCGCGGCTACGCGACCGAGCTGGTGCAGAAGCTGCGCGCCGAATACGGCAAGGGCGGCTTCCTGCATTTCGGCCAGGGCAAGTGGTACCCGGGCGAGCAACTGCCGCGCTGGGCGCTGTCGATCTTCTGGCGCGCCGATGGCCAGCCGTCCTGGCGCAACCCGAAGCTGTTCGCCGACGAACGCATCCCGTCGAGCTACACCAGCGAGGACGCCAAGCGCTTCATCCATCTGCTGTCGGCCAAGCTCAACCTGACCGACGAATACATCGAGTCGGCCTACGAGGACGTCTGGTACTACCTGTGGCGCGAACGCCGCCTGCCGGCCAACGTCGACCCGTTCGACTCGAAGCTCGAGGACGAGCAGGAGCGTGTGCGCCTGCGCCGCGTGTTCACGCAGAAGCTCGACGCGGTGGTCGGCTACATGCTGCCGGTGAAGGCGCAGGAAGGCCCGGGGCTGGCCGGCCCCGCCTGGACCACCGGCCCCTGGTTCCTGCGCGACGAGCGGCTCTACCTGATGCCCGGCGATTCGCCGATGGGCTACCGGTTGCCGCTCGACTCGCTGCCCTGGGTCACCAAGGGCGACTATCCCTACATGGTCGACGTCGATCCATTCGCGCCGCGCGGCCCACTGTCCGAAGCCAACACCTACGGCGCGCGTTATGTGTCGCCGGCGGCCGGCGCAGGCTCCGAAGCCTGGTCGGTGCGCGGCGGCAGCCCCTACCTGGCCGGTGCCGACCGGGCGGCCGAAGCCACGCGCCGCCTGCAGACCCCGCTGGAACGCGCTGCCGGCAATGCCCGCAGTGCCCAGCAGGCCGAGCCCGGCGACTTCAGCACCCGCAGCCCGGAGCGCTTCGAATCGGCGCACTGGATCACCCGCAGCGCGCTCTGCGTCGAGGTGCGTGACCCGCGCCGCGCGAACGGCCCGAAGGCCGAGCAGATCGGCAGCGCCAGCGGCGTGATGTACATCTTCATGCCGCCGCTCGCGCGCCTGGAGGACTACCTCGACCTGCTGTCGGCGGTGGAAGCCACGGCCGAGGAGCTCGGCGTGAAGATCGTGCTGGAAGGCTACCCGCCGCCGCGCGACCCGCGCCTGAAGCTGCTGCAGGTGACGCCCGACCCGGGCGTGATCGAGGTCAACATCCACCCGGCGCACAACTGGAAGGAACTGGTCGCCCACACCGAGTTCCTGTACCAGGCGGCGTTCGAGTCGCGCCTGTCGGCCGAGAAGTTCATGACCGATGGCCGCCACACCGGCACCGGCGGTGGCAACCACTTCGTGCTGGGCGGCGCCACGCCGGCGGACAGCCCGTTCCTGCGTCGGCCCGAGCTGCTGGCCAGCCTGCTGCTGTACTGGCACAACCATCCATCGCTGTCGTACCTGTTCAGCGGCATGTTCGTCGGCCCGACCAGTCAGGCGCCCCGCGTCGACGAGGCCCGCAACGACCAGCTGTACGAGCTCGAGATCGCGCTGCGCGAGATCTACCGCAACCGCGAGGTCTACGGCAAGGACATGCCGCCGTGGCTGGTCGACCGCACGCTGCGCAACATCCTGATCGACGTCACCGGCAACACGCACCGCAGCGAGTTCTGCATCGACAAGCTGTATTCGCCGGACACATCGACCGGGCGTCTGGGCCTGCTGGAACTGCGCGCCTTCGAGATGCCGCCGCATGCCCGCATGAGCATCGCGCAGCAGTTGCTGCTGCGCGCCTTCATCGCGCGGTTCTGGACCTCGCCGTACCGCGCGCCGGCGGCACGCTGGGGCACCGAGCTGCACGACCGGTTCCTGCTGCCGACCTTCCTGCAGATGGACTTTGCCGACGTCATCCGCGAGATGCGCGAAGCCGGCTACGCGTTCGATCCGGCCTGGTTCGCGCCGCATTTCGAGTTCCGCTTCCCGTTGATCGGCTCGGTGCAGTCGAGCAGCATCGAGCTGACGCTGCGCAACGCGCTGGAGCCCTGGCATGTGATGGGCGAGGAAGGCGCACCGGGCGGCACCGCACGTTTCGTCGACTCGTCGCTGGAACGCATCGAGGTGCGGGTGACGGGTCTGAACGAGAGCCGCTACGTGGTGACCTGCAACGGCCGCGCGCTGCCGATGCAGCCCACCGGTGTCACCGGCGAGTACGTGGCCGGTGTGCGTTACCGGGCCTGGAACCCGCCATCGGCGCTGCACCCGACGATCGGCGTGCACGCCCCGCTGACCTTCGACATCGTCGACACCTGGATGAAACGCTCGCTCGGCGGCTGCCAGTACCACGTGTCGCACCCGGGCGGCCTGAGCTACGAGAGTTTCCCCGTCAATTCTTACGAGGCCGAAAGCCGCCGGCTGACGCGCTTCACGCGCATCGGCCACACGCCGGGCCTGATGATGGTGCCGCCGGCCACGATCAACGTGCCGGGCAGCCGCGAGTTCCCGTTCACGCTGGACCTGCGACGATGACATCCGCGCCGGCTGGCGTACCCCCGGGCGCGGGCCGGCGCCGCAGCATGCAGTCGCATCCGCACCACAGGGCGCACGGACCGGGCGACTGTCGCCACGCTGCCGCGGCAATGCGGCAGCCGGCAATGTGACAATGCCGTCACAGTGGACAAGAACAACAGTACCCTTTTCGATGCGCACGCGCAGGAGAGCCCGGCGGGGCTGGCCTCCTCGCTGGCACGGCTGGCCATGCCGGGGCATTTCGACGAACTGCGCGGGGACGCGCGGTCGGCTGCCGAAGGTCCGCCGCGCAGCACGGCGCCGAGCCCGGCGCTGACCAGCGACTGGACCCAGTTCTTCGAACTGCTCGGTCGCGATGGCTTCACCGACCTGGAGCGCCGTACCGCGCAGCTGCAGCGCCAGCTGCGCGACAACGGCGTCACCTACAACGTCTATGCCGATGCCGGCAACCCGCAGCGCCCCTGGTCGCTCGACCTGTTCCCATTGATCGTCACGCCCGAGAGCTGGCGCCAGATCGAGACCGGCGTGCTGCAGCGCGTGCGGGTGCTCGACACCGTGATGGCCGATGTCTACGGCCCCCAGCGGCTGCTGGCACAGGGCCTGCTGCCGCCGGCGCTGGTACAGGGCCACCCCGGCTACCTGCGCTCGATGCACGGCGTGGTGCCGCGCGGCGGCACACACCTGCACATCGCCGCCTTCGACCTGGCGCACGGGCCGGACGGCAACTGGTGGGTGGTCTCGCAGCGCACCCAGGCGCCGTCGGGCCTCGGTTACCTGCTGGAGAACCGGCTGGCGATCTCGCGGGCCTTCCCCCAGGCCTTCGAGGCGCTGCGCGTGCAGCGGCTGGCCGCCACCTACCACGCGCTGGTCGAAGGCCTGAAGCAGATGAGCCCGGCCGGCGCCGACTCGCACATCGCGCTGCTGACGCCGGGACCGTACAACGAGACCTACTTCGAGCATGCCTACCTGGCGCGCTACCTCGGCATCACGCTGGTCGAGGGCAGCGACCTGACCGTGCGCGACCAGAAGCTGTACCTGAAGACACTGAAAGGCCTGGAGCCGGTGCACGGCCTGCTCAAGCGCCTGGACGACCAGTACCTCGACCCGCTGGAGCTGCGCCCGGATTCACGGCTGGGCGTGCCCGGCCTGCTGCAGGTGATCCGCGCCGGCAACGTGCTGGTGGCCAATGCGCCGGGCTCGGCCTTCCTCGAATCGCCGGCGATGCTGGGTTTTCTGCCGGCACTGGCGCGCCACCTGCTCCACGAGGAGCTGCAGTTGCCGGCCCTGCCGACCTGGTGGTGCGGCGAACGTGCGGCGCTCGAAGCGGTGTTGCCCGACCTCGGCAACTGCGTCATCAAGCCGACCTACGGCGACCAGCCCGGGCCGGGTGCCTTCGAGGCCACGCTCGGGGGCGCGCTGTCGCGCCGCGAGCTCGACGAATGGGCCGGCCGCATCGTGCGCCAGGGCGACGAGCACACCGTGCAGGCCTACATGCCGCTGTCGCAGATGCCGACCTGGAGCAACCACCCGGGCCACCCGGCCCGCATCTCGCCGCGCTCGGTGATGCTGCGCGTGTTCGCGGTGTCCGATGGCCCGAAGAGCTGGCGGGTGCTGCCCGGCGGGCTGGCGCGCATGGTCAGCATGCACCACAGCATCGCGTCGATGCAGCGCGGCGGCAGCAGCGCCGATGTGTGGGTGCGCACCCATGGCGAGGTCGACCGCACGACCCTGCTGCAGACGCATCTGTCGCCGGCATCCCTGGTGCACCGCTCGCGCATGGTGACCAGCCGCGCGGCCGAGAACCTGTTCTGGCTCGGCCGCTATGCCGAGCGCACCGAGAACACGCTGCGCCTGGCCCGTGTGACGCTCAACGTGCTGAACGGCGAAGACCAGTCGTCGCAACCGCTGCTGGCCTGGCTCTACGAGATGGCGGTGTACTGTGCGCTGGTACTGCCGGCCGTGCCCTCGCCGGTGCAGGCGCGGCGCGTGTTCGAGCGCTCGCTGATCGCGGGGCTGGGCGACACCCGCAGCGTGCACAGCGTGGGCTACAACCTGCGCTCGACGCGGCATGCGGCGTCGGCGATCCGCGAGCGGCTGTCGCAGGAACACTGGAACGTGATCGTGCACGCCGAAGAGGAGTTCCTGGCGCGCTGCGCGGAGAATGCGCGTGACGGCGACTTCTCCCCGCTCGAAGCCCTGCGCCTGCTCGAGACCACCAGCACCCACCTGGCCGCGATGACCGGAGCGCAGACCGACCGCATGACGCGCGACGACGGCTGGCGGCTGTTGAGCATCGGCCGGCACATCGAGCGCCTGAGTTTTCTGTCGTCGGCGCTGGCGCGTGGCTTCGAGGCCAAGTCCATTGCCACCACCGGCGGCTTCGAGGCGATGATCGCGCTGTTCGACAGCACCATCACTTTCCATTCGCAGTACCAGCAGAGCCGCGAAGTGGCCGCGCTGCTCGACCTGCTGGTGCTCGACCGGGACAACCCACGCGCCCTGGGCTGGGTCGCGCAGACGCTGCGCGGCCGGCTGGCCAAGCTCGCAGGCAGTGCGCCGAACGAGCTCAGCCCGTTGGCGCAGGAAGTGGTCCATCCGGCGAGCTGGGATCTGGAGATACTCTGCACGCCCGACGCCGAAGGCGAGTACACGGTGCTGCTCGAACTGCTGGAGCAATGCACGCAATCGGCCTACGATGTGTCGGACGCCATCGGTTCGATCTACTTCACGCATTCGCGCGACGCCAAACAAAGCGTTGGCGCCTGACCATGGCTCGGTCATGAAACTCCAGGTCACGCACGAGACCCGCTACCGCTACCAGCCGTCGGTCGAGACGGCGCAGCACGTAGCACACCTGAAGCCGCGCGACACCGCGACGCAGCAGCTGCTGCAGCACAGCCTGCGCATCGACCCGATGCCGGCCGACGTGAACCAGGCGAGCGACGTGTTCGGCAACGCCAGCGCGTTCTTTTCGCTGCAGGCCTCGCACGACGATCTGACCGTGGTGGCCGACAGCATCGTCCTAACCCAGCAACGTATACCGCCGGCGAGCACGATGGGCTGGGAGCAGGTGCGCGAGCGTTTCCGCTACCGTGCCGGCGGCGGCTTCGACCCGGCGTCCGAGTTCGTGTTCGCATCGCCCTACGTGCCTCGCCATGCCGACTTCGCGCTGTACGCACGGCCGAGCTTCGGCACCGGCATGTCGCTGCTGGCCGCGGCGCAGGACCTGATGGAGCGCATTCACGGCGACTTCATCTACTCGACCGAAAGCACCGAGGTCAACACGCCCGCCGTCGAGGCGCTGGCGCTGCGCAAGGGCGTCTGCCAGGACTTCGCCCACATCATGGTCGCGTGTTTCCGCATGATGGGGTTGCCGGCCCGCTACGTCAGCGGCTACCTGCTGACCCAGCCACCGCCGGGCAAACCGCGCCTGGTCGGCAGCGACGCCTCGCACGCCTGGGCGTCGGTCTACGTGCCCGACGTGCCGGGACACGATGGCTGGTATGACTTCGACCCGACCAACAACCGCGTGCCAGGAGAAGACTACGTAACGCTGGCCTTCGGGCGAGACTACTCCGATGTCTCGCCAATGCGCGGCGTGATCCATGGCGGCGCCCGGCACACGCTGCGGGTGGCGGTCACCGTGCTGCCGCTGTCGGCCGAGAATGTGCAGACCCAAAGCCAAAGCCAAAGCCAAAGCCAAGGTCAGAGCCAGACGCAGGCCTCCACACAGATTTCCACTCAGACCCCTTCGCAGGGCCAAGGACCATCGCCATGAGCGTTTACGACAAACTGAAATCCCTGGGCATTGAACTTCCGCCGGTGGCCGTGCCCGCCGCCGCCTACGTGCCCTTCGTGCAGACCGGCAAGCTGGTGTTCCTGAGCGGCCATGTGGCCAGGAAGGACGGCAAGCCCTGGGTCGGCCAGCTGGGCAAGACCATGGGTACCGAAGAGGGCAAGCTGGCGGCACGCGCGATCGCGGTCGACCTGCTGGGCACGCTGCACGCGGCGGTGGGCGACCTCGACAAGGTGGTCCGCATCGTCAAGCTGATGAGCCTGGTCAACTCGACCGGCGATTTCACCGAACAGCACCTGGTCACCAACGGCGCCAGCGAGCTGTTCGCCGCGGTGTTCGGCGACAAGGGCTCGCATGCCCGCAGCGCCTTCGGTGTGGCGCAGATTCCGATGGGATGCTGCGTCGAGATCGAGCTGATCGCTGAAATCAACTGACAGGCAGCGTTCAGGCGAACGCCTCTGCGCGCTCGCCGGTCTTGAACACAGCAACGGCCTTGGCCAGCTGGTCGGCCTGCTCCCTCAGGCTCTCGGCTGCGGCCGAACTTTCCTCGACCAGGGCCGAGTTCTGCTGCGTCATCTGATCGAGTTGGGCCACGGCCTGGTTGATCTCGCCGATGCCGTTGCTCTGCTCCAGCGCGGCCGCGGTGATCTCGCCGATGATGTCGGTCACCTGGCGCACCGACTGCACGATGTCGCCCATCGTCGTGCCGGCCTCGGCCACCAGCCGGGCCCCTGAATCCACCTTGCCGACCGAGGCGCCGATCAGATCCTTGATCTCCTTGGCGGCCTGGGCGCTGCGCTGGGCCAGGCTGCGCACTTCGCTCGCGACCACCGCGAACCCGCGGCCCTGTTCCCCAGCGCGGGCCGCTTCGACGGCCGCATTCAACGCCAGGATGTTGGTCTGGAAGGCGATGCCGTCGATCACGCCAATGATGTCGGCGATGCGCTTGCTGCTGGCGTTGATGTCTTCCATCGTCTCGACCACCTGCTTCACGACGCTACCGCCCTTCTCGGCCACGCTCGACGCGCGGGCCGCGAGCCGGCTGGCCTGGCTGGCGTTGTCGGAGCTCTGGCGCACCGTGCTGGTCAGTTGCTCCATCGACGCCGCCGTCTCCTGCAGGTTGCTCGCCGTCTGCTCGGTGCGCGCCGACAGGTCGTTGTTGCCTGTCGCGATCTCGGCGCTGGCGATGGCGATGCTATCGGTGCTCTGCCGCACCTGACGCACCATGCCGGCCAGCGACGCGCTCATCACCGTCAGCGAACGCAGCAGGTCGCCGAATTCGTCCTTGCGTGTGGCGTCGAGCCGCATGCTGAGGTCGCCCTCGGCAATGCGGGCCGCCAGCACGTTGGCTTCGGCCAGCGGCTGCTGGATGCTGCGGATCAGCAGGAAGGCACCGCCCACCAGGCCGACCACGATCAGCGCCATGCAGCCGGCGATCAGCTGGCCCGTGACGGTGCGGGCGCGCGCAATCTCGGCCTGCGCGGCACCGACGGCCCGTTCCTGCATCTTCACGAAATCGCGCAGATTACCGAGATAGGCCGCAGTAGCCGGGTTGTAGCGGCTGTTGATCAGCGCCAGCGCATCGTCCTGCTTGCCGTCCGTCTTCAGCTTGCGGGCCTGGCCACGCAGGTCGAGCATGGCCTGCCGGCTGGCGGCGATGCGCCCCATCTGCTCCACGTCGGCCGGCGTCAGCGACATCGCTTCGATGCTCTTCTGCACCTCGGTGATCTGCGCGGAGGTGGCTGCAATCGAATCCTTGAACGCGGCTTCGATCGAGGGCTCGGTGCTCAGCACCACGGCCTGCGTGCGCACCGCGTTGGCCTCGGTCAGGCCGGCCCACCGCGTGGCGGCCTGCGCTCTTGCGGTCATCGCCTCCAGCAACTCCGAGCCTTCCTGCTGGATCCGCGTCGAGCGGTGGCTGGCGAAGCTGATCAGGATCAGCAAGGCCACGACGGTGAGGCCAACGGCAAACCACAACTTGGTCGCCACGCGCAGGTCGCTGAACTTCATCCCGTATCCTTTGTCGGTCTGGAATCGTGTGGCTCCCCTGCGAACAGGTATAGCACCACGCTGTGTCCCGATCAATGGATGGTTTTACTGGTAGCCAAGTTCCGACATCCCCCCTGAACGCGGGGGGCCCTCTCGTCAGGGCTTGCTATTCGACGCGCGATATGGCCGTCGGCTTGAAGCCCAGATCGGCCAGCTTGCCCTTGCGTGCACGCAGGCCGCGGGCGTTGTTGAGCGAGCGGATCTCGAGCGTCTCCTCGCGCTCCTTGCCGCCGCGCCCGACGCCTGCGATGCGCACGCTGCGGGTGTAGGCCGCAGCGCCGGCCAGCGTGTCCTTGGCCTCCAGGTCCAGCAGCACCAGGCCCCGGCCGCCATTGGCCATGGTCTTGATCTCGGCGATCTCGAAGGTCAGGATGCGGCCGCCGGTCGACGCGCACGCCACATGGGTGGCATCGGGCAGGGTCAGGCCCGGGCTTACACCGGAGGCATGCGACGGCCGGTTCACGGTCTCGCCCTCACCCAGGGTCAGGAACGCCTTGCCGCCGCGCTGGCGCGACAGCATGTGCTCGACCGTTGCCAGGAAACCATAACCGCCCGAGCCCGACAGCAGCAGGCTCGCATGCAGCGGCCCGGCGAAGAAGTGGGCGACCTGGGTCCCGGATTCGAGCTCGATCAGCGAGGTGACCGGCTGGCCATCGCCCCGCGCCCCGGGCAAGGACGCGACCGGCACGCTGTAGACCCGGCCGACCTTGTCCTTGGCGCTGCCGAACACCAGCAGCGTGTCGACCGTGCGGCACTCGAATGCGGCATAAAGACCGTCGCCGGCCTTGAAGCTGTAGTCGGTCGCCGCGCCCGGGGCCCGGTCGCGCGCCCAGCCCTTCTGCGCACGGACCCAACCCTTCTGCGAGACCACGACCGTCACCGGCTCGTCGACCACACGCACCTCGACCACGGCACGTTTCTCGGCCTGGATCAAGGTGCGACGCGCGTCACCGAACAGCTTGGCATCGGCCTCGATCTCCTTGACCACCAGCCGGCGCAGCGACGCGGGGTGGTTCAGGATGTCTTCGAGCCGGCCGCGCTCCTCACCCAGTTCCTTCAGTTCCTGCTCGATCTTGATCGCCTCCAGCCGGGCCAGCTGGCGCAAGCGGATCTCGAGGATGTCTTCGGCCTGGCGATCGCTCAGCGCAAAACGCGCGATCAACGCGGCCTTGGGCTCGTCCGACTGGCGGATGATCGCGATCACCTCGTCGATGTTGAGCAGCACGATCTGCCGCCCCTCGAGGATGTGGATGCGGTCGAGCACCTTGTCGAGCCGGTGGCGCGAACGGCGCTGCACCGTGGACTGGCGGAACTCGATCCATTCGAGCAGCACCTGGCGCAGCGATTTCTGCGTCGGCCTGCCGTCCAGCCCCACGCTGGTCATGTTGATCGGCGCCGAGGTCTCCAGGCTGGTGTGCGCCAGCAGTGCGGTGGTCAGCTCCTGCTGCGAGATACGGCTGGTCTTGGGTTCGAACACCAGGCGTACCGCGGCATCCTTGCTCGACTCGTCGCGCACCACGTCGAGCACGGCCAGCATCGAGGCCTTCAGTTGCACCTGGTCCTGGCTCAGCGTCTTCTTGCCGGCCTTGACCTGCGGATTGGTCAGCGCCTCGATCTCCTCCAGCACACGCTGGGTGCTGACGCCCGGCGGCAACTCGTTGACCACCAACTGCCACTGGCCGCGCGCCAGGTCTTCGATCTTCCAGCGGGCGCGCACCTTCAGCGAACCGCGTCCGGTGCGGTAGGCCTCGGCGATCTCGGCCGGCGTGCTGATGATCTGCCCGCCGCCCGCATAGTCGGGCCCGGGGATGAGCGCCAGCAACTCGTCATCGCCGAGCTTCGGCGTCTTGATCAGCGCCACGCAGGCCTCGGCGACCTCGCGCAGATTGTGGCTGGGGATCTCGGTCGCCAGGCCGACGGCGATGCCGCTGGCGCCATTGAGCAGCGTGAACGGCAGCCGCGCCGGCAGCTGGCGAGGCTCTTCGGTCGAACCGTCGTAGTTGGGCACGAAGTCGACCGTGCCTTCGTCGATCTCGTCGAGCAGCAGCCGCGTGATGCGGGCCAGCCGTGCTTCGGTGTAACGCATCGCCGCAGCACCGTCGCCGTCTCGGCTGCCGAAGTTGCCCTGGCCATCGATCAGCGGGTAACGCTGGCTGAAGTCCTGCGCCATGCGCACCAGCGCGTCGTACGCCGCCTGGTCGCCGTGGGGATGGAAACGGCCGAGCACGTCGCCCACCACGCGGGCACTCTTGACCGGCTTGGCGCCGACGGCACCGTTCGCACCGCCGAAACCCAGGCCCATGCGCGCCATCGAATACAGGATGCGGCGCTGCACCGGCTTCTGGCCGTCGCACACGTCGGGCAGAGCGCGGCCCTTGACCACGCTCATCGCGTATTCGAGGTAGGCGCGCTGCGCGTAGTGGCCCAGGTTCAGCGCGTCGTCACCCTCGGCCGCGTTATGGAACGGCTGGTCCGGCGGCGGCCCCTGGGGCGGATCTTGTGGCGGGTCTTGGGGGAAGTCCAGCGTCGGGGTGTCACTCATGGCAATGCGGATCGGTCAACGTGCAATCGGTGGGATTGGCAGGAACAGGAACATCGAAGTGCAGCCGGCAACGGACCGGTGGCATCGGAACGGAGCCGGGCGCCGGCACGGCGCCACCGGTCAGCGCAAGGGCGTGCGCTCGGCCAGCGCGGTATCGGCGGCCAGCGCCGTCGCGGCGGGCGGCAGATTGCCGCGGCCGGCAGCGCCGCCGGGCAGCTCCATGCGCACGCGCGTGGGCTGCTGGCGGCGGTATTCGACCACGGCGGCCGGCGGTTTCAGTCCGTTGTACAGGCGCAGCACGGTCTTCACGTAGGCCTGCGTCTCCTTGTAGTTCGGGATCTGGTTGCCCGCGCGCTGCACCGCGCCCTCGCCCGCGTTGTAGGACGCGATGGCCAGGTCGAGCTGCCCCGGGAACATGTTGATCAGGTCGCGCAGGTAACGCGTGCCGATCTTGATGTTGGTCTTGGGGTCGGTCAGCTTCTTCTCGAGCGGCGTCTTGGCGTCGCTGGCCAGGCCATAACGCTCGGCCGTGGCCGGCATGATTTGCATCAGGCCGATTGCGCCCTTGGGGGACACCGCGGTGCTATCGAAACCGGACTCGGCCACGATCAGCGCCTGCAGCAGCTCGTAGTCGATGCGGTGCGTGGCCGAAGCCTCGCGCAGGTGCTGCTTCACCAGCTTGTAGGTCGGCGACACGTCGAAGAACGCCAGCAGCTTGGGCGGCGCGCCCGGCACGTCGGGACCGCGCGCCGCGGGTGGGTTGATCGCACCGATGCCGTCGCGGGTGTCGAAACTGTCCTGCCCCTTGTAGAACAGCTCGTAACGCTCGTCGACGCGCTCGGTCGAGAAGTGTGCGACGCCCTTCGGATCGATGTAGCCCCAGACATCGGCCCAGGCGGAAGAGCTGAAGGACAGCGCCAGGAAAACAGCGCCCAACGCAGCAACAGGGGTGTTCATATGTCAATTTCAACGGCGTCGCCGTGCAGCTCCATCAGTTCGCGACGGGATGCGGCCTCGCCCTTGCCCATGAGTTTGGTGATCATCAGCTCGGTCTGCGCGAAATCGAAACTGCCGAGCTGCACTGGCAACAGGCGCCGGGTGTCGGGATTGAGTGTCGTATCCCACAATTGTTCCGCGCTCATTTCCCCCAGGCCCTTGAAGCGGCTGATGCTCCAGCTGCCCTCGCGCACGCCTTCCTTGCGCAGTTTATCCAGAATCGCCGTCAGCTCGCCATCGTCGAGCGCATAAGCCTTGGATGCGGGCTTTTTGCCCCTCGCCGGGGCATCGACGCGGAACAGCGGCGGCCGCGCGACGAACACGTGGCCGGTCTCGATCAGTTTCGGGAAGTGGCGGAAGAACAGCGTCAGCAGCAGCACCTGGATGTGCGAGCCGTCGACATCGGCATCGGCCAGGATGCAGATCTTGCCGTAGCGCAGGCCCGACAGGTCGGGCGTGTCCAGCGGCCCGTGCGGATCGACGCCCACGGCCACCGAGATGTCGTGGATCTCGGTGTTGGCGAACAGGCGGTCGCGCTCGACCTCCCAGGTGTTGAGCACCTTGCCGCGCAACGGCAGCACGGCCTGGCTTTCCTTGTTGCGTCCCATCTTGGCGCTGCCGCCGGCGGAATCGCCCTCGACCAGGAACACCTCGTTCTGCGCCAGGTCGCGGCTCTCGCAATCGGTCAGCTTGCCGGGCAGCACCGCCACGCCGGAACCCTTGCGTTTCTCGACCTTCTGGCCGGCCTTCTGGCGCGTCTGCGCGGCGCGGATCGCCAGCTCGGCGAGTTTCTTGCCGTAGTCGACGTGCTGGTTCAGCCACAGCTCGAGCGCGGGCCGCACGAAACTTCCGACCAGGCGCACCGCATCGCGCGAGTTCAGCCGCTCCTTGATCTGGCCCTGGAACTGCGGGTCGAGCACCTTGGCGCTGAGCACGTAGCTGGCCCGGGCGAACACGTCCTCGGGCAGCAGCTTCACGCCCTTGGGCAGCAGCGAGTGCATCTCGATGAAGCTCTTGACCGCGGTGAACAGCCCCTCGCGCAGGCCCGACTCGTGGGTGCCGCCGGCGCTGGTGGGGATCAGGTTCACGTAACTCTCGCGCACCGCCTGGCCTTCTTCGGTGAAGGCGACGCACCATTGGGCGCCCTCGCCTTCGGCGAAGGTGTCGTTGCTGTCGGCAAACCCTTCGCCGTCGAACAGTGGGATCACCGGGTCGGCCGTCAAGGTCTGCATCAGGTAGTCGCGCAGGCCGCCCTTGTACACCCAGGTCTGCGTCTCCTTGGTCTTCTCGACCAGCAGGGACACGGTCACGCCCGGCATCAGCACCGCCTTGCTGCGCAGCAGATGGGCGAACTCCTGCATCGGCAGTGTGGGTGCATCGAAGTACTTGGGATCGGGCCAGACGCGCACCGACGTGCCGGACTTGCGGTCGCCCTCGGCGCTCTTGCGCACCTGCAGCGCTTCGACGACGTCGCCGTCCGCGAACACCAGCCGCGCCACCGAACCCTCGCGGTACGAAGTGACCTCCAGCCGCCGGGCCAGGGCATTGGTCACGCTGACGCCGACGCCGTGCAGGCCGCCGGAAAAACTGTAGGCCCCGCCCTTGCCCTTGTCGAACTTGCCACCGGCATGGAGCCGGGTGAATACCAGTTCGATCACCGGCGCGTGTTCGTCCGGGTGCATGCCGTAGGGAATGCCGCGCCCGTCGTCTTCGACGGCGATCGAACCGTCGGCATGCAGCGTGACCTTGATCTTCTTGCCGTGCCCGGCCAGCGCCTCGTCGGCCGCGTTGTCGATGACCTCCTGGACCACGTGCAGCGGGTTGTCGGTGCGCGTGTACATGCCGGGGCGCTGCTTCACCGGCTCGAGGCCCTTCAGCACGCGGATCGAGGCTTCGCCGTAATGCGGAGCGGTCTTCGCTTGGGGATTGGTTGCCATGGCGCCGGATTGTAGGGGCTGGCCGCCGGATTGCTGGATGCAACCACAGGTCGCCCTGCCGGCGCCGGCAGGCTCCCCGCGTCGGGCGACGGCAGCGCCCGCCCGAATTGACTACAGTCGAAGGATGACGACTAGCACCTCCAAACCCCTGCCGCTGGCCCAGGTGCTGGCCTGCGGCGCGATCATCGTGACCCTGTCGATGGGCATCCGCCACGGCTTCGGCCTGTGGCTGCAGCCGGTGACGCAGGCACAGGGTTGGACCCGGGAGACCTTTGCGCTGGCGATCGCGATCCAGAACATCTCGTGGGGCATCGCCGGCATCTTCGCCGGCATGATGGCCGACCGCTTCGGCGCGTTCCGGGTGATCGTCGGCGGCGGCCTGCTGTATGCGCTGGGCCTGGTGGGCATGGCGCACGCCGGCACACCCTGGCTGTTTGCGCTGACCGCCGGGGTGCTGATCGGCATGGCGCAGGCCGGCACCACGTATGCGGTGATCTTCGGCGTCATCGGGCGCAACGTGGCGGCGGACCGACGATCCTGGGCCATGGGCATCGCCGCGGCCGCCGGCTCGTTCGGCCAGTTCCTGATGGTGCCGACCGAGGGTTTCCTGATCGGCAACTTCGGCTGGCAGCAGGCGCTGGTGATCCTCGGCATCACCGCGCTGCTGATGCTGCCGCTGGGGATCGGCCTGCGCGAACCGGGCTTCGGCGGCGGTGCGCCCGCGCGGCGCGAACAGACGATCTGGCAGGCGCTGAGCGAAGCCTGCAAGCACCCGAGTTTCCTGCTGCTGATGGCCGGCTACTTCGTCTGCGGCTTCCAGGTGGTGTTCATCGGCGTGCACATGCCGAGCTACCTGAAGGACAAGGGCCTGTCGCCGCAGGTCGCCAGCTACGCGCTGGCGCTGATCGGCCTGTTCAACGTGGTCGGCACCTACGTCGCGGGCTCGCTGGGCCAGCGGATGCAGAAGAAGAACATCCTCGCCTTCATCTACTTCGGCCGCGCTCTGGTCATCACGGTGTTCCTGCTGGCGCCGTTGACGCCGATGAGCGTGTACGTGTTCGCGGCGGCGATGGGCACGCTGTGGCTGTCCACCATCCCGCCGACCAATGCCGCGGTCGCGCAGATCTTCGGCATCCAGCACCTGTCGATGCTCGGCGGCTTCATCTTCTTCGGGCACCAGATCGGCTCGTTCCTGGGCGTGTGGCTGGGCGGCCTGCTGTACGACCGCACCGGCAGCTACGACGTGGTCTGGGGCATCACGGTCGCGCTCGGCGTGTTCGCGGGATTGGTCAACCTGCCGGTGAAGGAGGTCGCCATCGAACGCAGCCGTCCGGTGCCGCAGGCGGGATGACGACGGCCATGCGCAATGCACGCACATGGGCGGGCTACGCGGCAGCGCTGCTGGCGCTGGCCGCGGTGTTCTCGCTGTACCTGCAGCCGGACTTTCTGGTGGGGCTGTCGAACCAGCTGTGGGCCTGTTTCTGAGGTGCCGATGACAACGTTGCAGCACGGCGAGGAGCCGCCCTCCCCCTGGATCCGCCGCTGGTCGCACCTGGTGCCGTCCGGCGCATCCGTGCTCGACGTGGCCTGCGGCCATGGGCGCCACATGCGCTGGTTTGCGGCGCTCGGCCATCCGGTGGTCGGCGTCGACCGCGCGCAACCGGCCCTGGCGTCGCTGGCCGACCTGGCGGCCCGCAGTGCCGTCGAAACCATCTGTGCCGACATCGAGAACGGTCCGTGGCCGCTGCCCGGCCGGCGCTTCGGTGCCGTGGTCGTGACCAACTACCTGTGGCGCCCGCTGCTGCCGACGCTGCTCGACAGCCTGGCCGCAGGCGGCGTGCTGTTGTATGAGACCTTCGCGCTCGGCCAGCAGACCGTCGGCAAACCTTCGCGCCCCGATTTCCTGCTGGCACCGGGTGAGTTGCTGCAGGCCTGCGCCGGCCTGCGCGTGGTGGCCTTCGAAGACGGCTTCGTCGAGCAGCCACCGCGCTTCGTGCAACGCATCGTGGCGGTGCGCGAGGCGGCAAGCGAGGCCGGCGCGGCGGACGCAGCACCGGAGCGCCATCGCCTCTGAATGGCCAGGCGCCCCTTCCAGGGGCAGGGCGGCACGGCCGGCCAGACACATGCGCTGGGTAGAATGCTCGTTTTTCCGTTCAAGAACGCGGACATGACACCCATTACCGGCAGCATCGTGGCGCTCGTCACCCCGATGCTCGACGACGGCAGCGTCGACTATCCGACCTTGCGCAAACTGATCGACTGGCACATCGCCGAAGGCACCGATTGCATCGGCGTGGTCGGCACCACGGGCGAGTCACCGACGGTCAACGTCGAAGAGCATTGCGAGATCATCCGCGTGTCGGTCGAGCAGGCCAAGGGCCGGGTCCCGATCATGGCGGGATGCGGTGCCAATTCGACCGCCGAGGCGATCGAGCTCACGCGCTTCGCGAAGAAGGTCGGCGCCGACTGCCAGCTGCAGGTCGTGCCTTACTACAACAAGCCGACCCAGGAAGGCCAGTACCTGCACTTCAAGACGATCGCCGAAGCGGTCGATCTGCCGATGGTGCTGTACAACGTGCCCGGGCGCACCGTGGCCGACATGCTGCACGACACCGTGCTGCGCCTGGCCCAGGTGCCGGGCATCATCGGCATCAAGGAAGCCACCGGCAACATCGAGCGCGCGCAGTGGCTGATCCGCGATGTGCCCAAGGGCTTCGCCGTCTATTCGGGCGACGATCCGACCGCGGTCGCGCTGATGCTGTGCGGCGGCCAGGGCAATGTCAGCGTCACCGCCAACATCGCGCCCAGAGCCATGCATGCGTTGTGCGTGGCAGCGATCGCCGGCGACGCCCGCGGTGCGATGGAGATCCAGCGCAAGCTGATGCCTCTGCACAAACATCTGTTCGTCGAAGCCAACCCGATTCCGCTCAAGTGGGCGATGGCCCGGCTAGGCCTGTGCCAGGGCACGATGCGTCTGCCGATGACGCCGCTGGCACCCTCCAACGAAGCCGTGGTCGAAGCCGCGATGCGCAGCAGCGGCCTGCTGTAACCGCGCCGAACTCTACTCAGGAATACTGCACGTGAACCATATCGCTAGATCGGGGCTGCTGGCCCTGGCTGTGTCGCTCGCCGCCTGCTCGGTGCTGGATGGAGATCGCATCGACTACAAGAGCGCGGGCAAGGGCCCATCGCTCGAAGTGCCACCGGACCTGACCCAACTGACCAAGGACAGCCGCTACGGCATGCCGGGCGCATCCGGCTCGGTCAGCGCCAGCAGTTATGGCGCAGCCGGCCCGGTGCCGGTGGTGGCGCCGATCGCAGCAACCACGCTGGGCGACGTGCGGATCGAACGTTCGGGCACGCAGCGCTGGCTGGTGATCAACCGCCCGTCGGACCAGCTCTGGGGCCCGATCCGCGACTTCTGGCAGGAAAACGGCTTCCTGCTGACCATCGACCAGTCGAACCTCGGCATCATGGAGACCGACTGGGCGGAGAACCGCGCGAAGATTCCGCAGGACTTCATCCGCAACACGCTGGGCAAGCTGATCGACTCGATCTACTCCACCGGCGAGCGCGACAAGTTCCGCACCCGCCTGGAACGCACGGCTTCCGGCGCGACCGAGGTCTACATCAGCCACCGCGGCATGGTCGAGGTCTATCCAGATACCCTGGCTCGCGACCGTACCGTGTGGCAGCCCCGCGCCGTCGATCCGGAGCTCGAGACCGAATTCCTGCGCCGCCTGATGGTCAAGCTCGGCGGCACGGCCGAGCAGGCCCGGGCCGCCACCATCGCGGAAGCCACTGTGCGTTCGACCTCGCGCATCGCGACGGTCAACAATGCGCCGGTGGTCCAGATCGACGACGGTTTCGACCGGGCATGGCGCAGGGTCGGCCTGTCGCTCGACCGCACCGGCTTCACGGTCGAGGACCGCGACCGCAGCCAGGGCATGTACTTCGTGCGCTACGTCGAGCCGACGGCCGACAAGAAGGATCCCGGCTTCTTCGGCAAGCTGTTCAGCAGTGCGTCGTCGACGCCGCCGCTCAAATACCGGATCGCGGTGCGCAGCCAAGGCGAATCGACCACGGTGTCGGTATTGAATGCGAGCGGCGTGCCCGAGACCTCCGCCAATGCGCAGCGCATCGTCAAGGTGATCGCCGACGACCTGCGCTAGGGGCCCTCGGCGCGTGTTGCGCTTCAAGAATCTAGGCAGCGGCAGCTCGGGCAACGCCACGGTCGTCGAGGCCGGCCAGGGCAGCGCAGCCACCCGCGTGCTCGTCGATTGTGGATTGGGGCCGCGCGAACTGGCCAAACGCCTGTTCGCGGCCGGCCTGCAGATCGACGACCTCGACGCGATCTTCATCACCCACGAGCACAGCGACCACATCGGCAGCGCCCGCACGCTGGCGCTGCGCCACCGTATCCCGATCTGGATGAGCCACGGCACGCACGCCGGCATCGACTTCCACGATTTCGACGGCCTGCTGCACATCGCGCGCGACGGCGCAGCGATCGACTGCGGCGCCTTGCAACTGCTGCCCTTCACCGTGCCGCACGATGCGCGCGAGCCGCTGCAGCTGTGCTGCTCCGACGGTGCCGTGCGCCTGGGCATCCTCACCGACCTGGGGCATCCGACACCCCACGTGCTGGCCCAGCTGGCCGGTTGCCGCACCCTGCTGCTGGAGTGCAACCACGACCCGGATCTGCTGGCCGCCTCGCCCTACCCGGTGTTTCTGAAGCGGCGCGTCGGCGGCCTGCACGGCCACCTGGCCAACCCGGTCGCGGCCGAGATCGCCGCCGCGGTGGCTGCGCACGGCTGGCTGCAGCGCATCGTCGGCGCACACCTCAGCCGGCAGAACAACCGCCCGGAGCTGGCGCTGGCGGCGCTGGCCCATGCGCAAGGCTGCGCGGGCCTGGAGCTGAGTGTGGCCGACCCCGTGACCGGGAGCGACTGGTTCGTGGTGTGACGCCCGCCTGCTGCGTCGCGGCGTCACGGCGCCCTTCATCGAGAATTCGGCGCCCATGAAAAAAGCCACCTCACGGTGGCTTTCTGCGAGAAGCGAAGCTTCTTACTTCTTCGGCTCAGCGGCAGCCTTGGCAGCGTCTGCAGCAGCCTTGGCAGCATCGGCAGCGCCGGACACGGCGGAAGCAGCAGCGTCGGCAGCCGAAGCAGCACCGGCGGCGGCGGAAGCAGCGTCGGCCGGAGCGGATGCGGGCTCAGCCGGGGCAGGTGCAGGTGCGGGTGCCGCGACGGGAGCCGGAGCGGGCGCTGGCGCCGGCTCTTCCTTCTTGCCACAAGCTGCCAGGGCCACGGCTGCCATCAGAGCAGCCAATACGAGCGATTTGTTCATTACAAAAGTCCTTTGTTATGGGAGAGGAGATCATCCGAAAACTGTCGGCCCAACACATGCGGTTGCAGCGACCGAGTGAAAGCACTCGATCGCTTTCATCTCAGCCCAAGATTATAGCCAGACGGTATGCAAGTGTCGGAAACCCTGAGGAACGCCGCGACAGCTTTACAAACCAAGCACCGACGACGGAAACGCCGGCGCGCTCTTGCGCAGCCATTCGTTGAGCACTTCGCGCACCTGCACGCGGCGCTCGGGTTCGTTACCGCCGACGCCGGTGCAATGCAGAGGGTCGAGCCGGCGCATCGCCCAGGCCGGGCTGACCATCGCGCTGGGCAGTTCGAGCGGGTCGGCGCGTGTGCAAGCATGGCATTCGATGAGGTGCGACCAGGTCCTGCGCCACACGACGAAACGCGCGTGGCGCCGGACCAGTTCGTCGTAGTTGCAGGCCAGCATCACGAACTTGCGGCCGGTGCCCGACCAGGCGGCCAACGCGTCGCAGACGGCCCGCTCGCCCAGCGGCCAATCCTCGAAATTCGCATCGCTGACGACGATCTCGCGCCAGCCCTCACGCGCCGCGCACTGCAGCGCATCGCGCACCCACTGCTTGAAGGCAACCCGGCCTTCGAAGCGGCCGTGCGGCAAGGCCGGCGCGTCGGGCACCGGCTCGCCATTGCCGCTGTCGTTGGAAGATACGGTGTGCATGTTCAGCTCCTTCCATGGGATCGGCAGGCCCGCAGGCGCCGTGCCGCTACGGCGCGTCGAGCGGCCGCACCCATCCATCATCGCACCAGGCCTGCAGCAGGTCACGCGCCGCCCTGCTGGCGCCTGCGAGTGCCCGCGCATCGAGCCGACGGTGGTCGGCCAGCGCGCGCATCAGCAAGGCATCGCGTCCGGCCGCGCGGTAGCTTTCGCCGTTGATGAACAGATGGTCGGCGTCATACAGCATGCGGCTGCGCCGGTCCAGCACCAGGCCGCCACGCGCGTCCGCCAGATCGGGCGTATCCGCCTCTTGTGCAGCATCGAACCACACGTTGGGTTTGGGCTCCGTCAGGATCTCGCCCAGCGCGCAGTCGAGCGCAGCGGGCTCGCGCAGCAGCGCTTCGAGCGCCTCGCGCGCGAAACCCTGCACGGCATCGGGAATGCGCGCCGGCTCGGCGGTCGCCGCCTGTTGCGGGTCGCGGTACAGCGCCTCGCCCAAGGCGTCGTCCGAAGTCTCGGCCAGGCGCTGCAGCAGCTCGCGCGCCACGCCGCCGCGGCTCGGCGCCCGAAAGCCGATCGAACAGGTCATGCACTCGCCCAGCGCGATCCCGTCGTGCGCGTAACGGGGCGGCAGGTACAGCATGTCGCCGGGCTCGAGCACGAACTCCTGCTCGGGCGTGAAGTCGGCCAGGATCTTCAGCGGCACATCGTCCTGCAGGCGCAGGTCGCGTTGCCGCCCGATGCGCCAGCGCCTGCGGCCATGGGACTGCAGCAGAAACACGTCGTAGCTGTCGAAGTGCGGGCCGACGCCGCCACCGTCGCTGGCATAGCTGATCATCAGATCGTCGAGCCGGGCTTCCGGGATGAAGCGGAACTGCTGCATCAGTGCATGCGCGGCCTCGCTGTGCAGATCGACGCCCTGGACCAGCAGCGACCAGGCGCGTTGCGCCAGCGGCGGCAAGGCGCGCCGCTCCAGCGGGCCGTGCCGCAACTTCCAGCCCCGGGCACTGTGCGAGACCAGGCGCGACTCGACGTCGTCACGCGCGGCCAGCGCAAACAACTCAGTCCGCGACGGAAGTCCGGCCAGGGCCGGCACCGCGGCGCGGACCAGCAGCGGTTTTTTCTGCCAATGCCTGCGCATGAACTGCTGCGGGGAGAGCCCGCCCAGCAACGGCAAACCTGTCGTGATGTCCATCCGGCTCCCTGAAACGTGCTCGTCCGGCACCACATGGCCGCAACGAAACTGCGACAATTCTCCTATGGAAATCACTCAACAATGCGTCGTGGCCCTGACCTGGACGCTGAAGGACACCCTCGGCGAAGACCTCGACGTGCTCGACGATCCGGTCGAGTTCCTGGTCGGCGGCGGTGATCTGCTGAAGACGATCGAGGCCGCGCTGCAAGGCCATGTTCCCGGCGACGTGCTGCAGCTGCACCTGGAGCCGGAAGACGCGTTCGGCGACTTCAACGACCAGCTGATCTTCCTGGAGCCTCGGGCTCTGTTCCCCGACGTGCTCGAAGAAGGCATGAGCTTCGACGGCCTGGCCTTGCCCGAAGGCATCAGCGCGGAGATTCCACGGGAGCTGATGTACACCATCACCGAGATCTATCCCGAGCACGTGGTGCTCGATGGCAACCATCCGCTGTCGGGCATCGCGCTGCGGCTCACGCTGAAGGTGAACTCCGTGCGTGAAGCCACCGAGGAAGAGATCGGCCGCGGCACGGCCGGCACCGGTTTCTTCAAGGTGCAGGTCCAGGCGCCGGGCGGCTCGTCGCTGCACTGAACCCACGACGGCACAGCGCGGTGGCCCGGCCGCCTTCGTTCAGGTCGTGCCGGTCGAGCCGTAGCCGCCTTCGCCGCGGGCGGACGCAGGGAACTCCTGCACCACGTTGAACTGTGCCTGCACGACCGGCACGACCACCAGTTGCGCAATGCGCTCCATCGGTTCGATCGTGAACGGTACGCTGCTGCGGTTCCACGCGCTCACCATCAGTTGACCCTGGTAGTCGCTGTCGATCAGGCCGACCAGATTGCCCAGCACGATGCCGTGCTTGTGGCCGAGCCCCGAGCGCGGCAGGATCAGCGCGGCGAACGCCGGATCGGCCAGGTGGATCGCGATGCCGGTGGGCACCAGCTGCCAGGCGTTGGGCGCCAGCGTCAGTGATTCCTGCAGGCAGGCGCGCAGGTCGAGGCCGGCGCTGCCGGGGGTGGCATAGGCGGGCAGTTGCTCGGCCATGCGGGGGTCGATGATCTTGACGTCGATGTGCATCTAGCCATTGTCGCCCGGTGTCTCCAGCCATTGCAGCGCGGCATCGAAATCGAAACTCTCGACGGCCTGGCGCACTGCTTCATACCGTGGTCCCAGCAAGGCCTGGAAACCAGGGCCGTTCTGCTCCAGCAGGTCGGCCACGGCACCGTCAGACTCTTGCAGCATCTGCCGCAGCCCAAGCTCCAGCGCCAGCCGCTGGGGTCCATCCAGCGCATCGACTGCAGGGGCCGCCGCATCGTCCGCGGCAGGTAACGCCTGTTCGATCGCATTGACCAGTTCGGCCAGGTTCTGCTGCAGCGGGCCGATCTGCAAGGCAATCCGGTCTCGCGAGGCCCGTTCGCGCAGCAGGGTCTCAAGTCGGCCCGCCTGCGCCGCCACCGCATGGGCGCCAATGTTGCCCGCCATCCCCTTGAGGCTGTGGGCACTCCGCTCCGCCGTCTCCCATTCGCCGGTATCCATGCAGCGCATCAACTCCGACAGCATCGCGCCTTGCGCGCCGACGAACTTGCGCAGCAGGGATACGTACAGGGCACGCTTGCCCATCACGCGACGCAGGCCTTCGGCCTGGTCGAGCCCGGCGATGACAAGCTGCGCGCCGCCGGTCTGCGGCGCCGGCAATGGCTGCGCCGCAGGCAGCTCTGTCTGCGGCTGCGCACGCGGCGCGATCCACCTGGCCAATACCAGCCATAACGCGTCGGGTTCGATCGGCTTGGACACAAAGCCCGCCATGCCGGCAGCGGTGCACCGCTCGCGATCGGCCGCCATGGCGTTGGCCGTCATCGCCACCACCGGCAAGGCATCCCACCGGGGGTCCTGCCGCAATGCCCTGGTGGCGGTGACCCCGTCCATCACCGGCATCTGCATGTCCATCAACACCAACTCGTACGGTACCGGGTCGTCGGCATGGGCCGCGATCATCTCCAGCGCCACACCGCCATGTTCGGCGATGTCCACGCGGAACCCAGCGTGCTGCATCAGTTCGGAGGCGACCTGCTGGTTCAGCTCGTTGTCTTCGACCAGCAGGATGCGTGCTCCGCGCCGACTGGCCAGGGACGCCAGCGCACTGGAGTCGCCAGCAGGCAGGTCCAGCGGCGTGGCATGCAGGCTGGTGCGGTGCAGGCTGTGCATGATGGCATCGAGCATTTCCGAGCCCGAGACAGGCTTTTGCAGCACCTGGTCGAACCCGGCTTTCCGGCTCGCCTCCAGCGCATCTTCGCGGCCATAGGCGGTGACCAGGATGCAACGTGGCGGCGGATCCAGCCCCAGCAGGCCGATCTGCCGCCCCGTCGCAATGCCATCGATCCCGGGCATCTGCCAGTCCAGCACCACGATGTCGAAGTTCTGACGCTGCACCGCTTGCACGGCAGCGTCGCCATCGTGCACCGTCATGGTGGCAAAGCCCATGCGGTCCAGCATCGTGCCGAGCACCATCGCGGCCGTGGGGTTGTCGTCGACCACCAGGATCCGAACGCCCGGCAGTTCGCGCCGGTCCTGCCGCTGCACGGCAGACGCCTCGCCCAGCCCGAAGCGCGCCGTGAACCAGAACGTCGAGCCCCGCCCGGGCGTGCTGTCCACCCCCACTTCACCGCCCATGAGTTCGACCAGCGCCTTGCTGATGGCCAGGCCCAGGCCGGTACCACCGAACTTGCGGGTCGTCGACGTATCGGCCTGGCTGAAGCTCTGGAACAGCCGGCCGATCTGCGCGGCGCTCAGACCGATGCCCGTGTCGCGCACCTCGAAGCGCAGCAGCACATCGTGCACGCCGCGATGCAGCAGCTGCGCCTGCAAGGTCACTTCGCCCGCTTCCGTGAACTTGATGGCGTTGGTGGCGTAGTTGATCAGGATCTGGCCCAGCCGCAGGGGATCGCCGAGCAGATCGCGCGGCACGTCCGCAGCGATATCGCAGATCAGCTCGAGGCGCTTGGCGCGGGCCTTGTCGGCGACCACCGTCACCAGGCCTCCGAAGACCGTCTCCAGATCGAAGGCGATGCGTTCGACCTCCATCCGCCCGGCCTCCACCTTGGAGAAATCGAGGATGTCGTTGAGGATGCCCAGTAGGTGCTGGCTCGACAGCTGGATCTTCTGCAGGTAGTCGCGCTGGCGCGCGTCGAGGCCGGTCTTCAACGCCAGGTGGGCCATGCCGACGATGGCATTCATCGGCGTGCGGATTTCGTGGCTCATGTTGGCCAGGAAACTGCTCTTGGCCTCGTTGGCAGCTTCCGCCTGCATCTTTGCCACCGCGAGCTCGCGGCCGATTTTCACGCCCTGGGCAACGGACTGCGCGAGGATCACGTTGATCTCGTTGAAATAGGCCGCCGCCATCGCCTGGCTGTTGCGAAGCGCCTTGTACTTCCAGACCAGCGACCGAAGTTCGTCCGCGCTGAAATCAGGAACCGCATGGGGACCGGCCGCGTCCAGGCAGGCGTCCAGATCTCGCAGGACGCTCTTGGGCTTTTGCCGGAACCTGACGCTGACGGTGACCACGTCAAATGCCGGGTTACCGGCGTAGGGCACCGTGCTGCCCTCGACAGCGACGAAGTCCATGTCGCCGAACAGCATGCATCCCTGGTAGAAGAGCCCGGTGACGAAATCGGCCGGCAGCGGGTTCACGTTCTCGTAGACGGCAAGCCCCGCTTCTTCGTCGATGGACACCAGCCGGCACCAGCCGATCTCGTCCTTGCTGCCGCCGCGCACGACCGTGTTGTAGCCGCCGCCCTCCTGGTTGGCGTAGAGCCAGTCCATTCCAGAAAAGATCAATGCCTTGCCCGGACCGTGTTCATACCAGGTGTTCAGAAAGATGACGCCAGCACGGAAGAAGATGTTGTCGATGGCCGGAAAGGAACGCTGGATGTCCTGCACGGTCTGCATGAGCGTGGAATACGGGTACCAGCTTGCCGGATCGATGGCGTCCATCTCCAGCGCGTCGGGCTCGCTCGGCAGGATCGACAAGGTGTAGAACGACCGCATCAGGCCCATCAGGAAGGCGCCCGAAACCTCTCCACCTTGCAAGCTGATGCTGTGCTTGACCATGCAAATAAATGTATCTTCTTATTACAAAAAAGTACATTGCACCAACCAACCGCAGGCCTGGCTGCGGCCCGGCGCGGCAAGACCTGCTACTGGCGCTGTTGCGGGTTGCGCGCAGCCTCTTCGATTCCTGCCTGCATCGTGGTCGTCAACTCGGACCAGGGCAAGCGGC
This sequence comes from Pseudorhodoferax sp., assembly GCA_965279475.1. Lineage (GTDB taxonomy): Bacteria > Pseudomonadota > Gammaproteobacteria > Burkholderiales > Burkholderiaceae_C > Pseudorhodoferax. The sequence continues at coordinate 1,149,378 of CBDIIA010000003.1, read as the reverse complement.
GCACGCGCACGAACGCCCATGCCGCAAAGCCCAGCAGAACGAGCCAGCCGGCCACGGCAGCCTTTGGAAACACCGCGACAGCGATCGTGTAGACGATCCACAGGCCGATGCCGATCTTGACCAGCTGCAGCAGCGGTTTGAAGGCTTCGGCCGACGGGCCGGCGCCCAGCGGTCCGGGCCTGGGCATGGGGGCCGGAGCCGACCGTGGCGCCGCGCCAGTTGCGGGTGGCTTGCGCCCCGATCGGACTGGCGTCTTGCTCCCGGGCGTCTGTGCATCGCCCAGCTTCTTCAGCAGCCTGGCGCGGATATCCTGTGCGGCATCCGCCGCAGGCGTGCCGGGGGCCGCGGCTGCAATGGCATCGCTCACGCCCAGCCGGACCGCTGCCTGCCGGGTCAGTTCTTCGACGTAGCGCGCGAAGTCGCCATGGGGTGGCATGTCGTAGATGGAGTTCACAGCGGTTCCCTCCGGGCATCGAGGCGCCGCGCGATCTCGGCGACCAGTTGACGGGCCAGTTCCCGCTTGGGCGCGCGGTCGAGTTCGCGCGCGCCGGCAGCGTCCACCAGAACCAGGGCGTTGTCGTCCTGTCCGAACGTGGCGGGGCCAATGTTGCCCACCAGCAGCGGCACGCCCTTGCGCGCACGCTTGGCCTGCGCGTTGGCCAGCAGGTTTTCGCTCTCGGCGGCAAAACCCACGCAGAACAACGCGCCAGCGCGTGCCCGGTCCGACGCCGCCACCGTCGCCAGCACGTCGGCGTTCTCCACGAACGCGAGCGTCGGCGCGCGCCCCGACCCGTCCTTCTTGATCTTCTGCTCGGCCGTGGCGGCCGGCCGCCAGTCCGCCACCGCCGCGGCGCCGATGAACACGGTGGCCGCCGGCACATGCTGCTGAACCGCCTGCAGCATCTGCGCGGCCGACCGCACGTCAACTCGCGTCACGCCGCGCGGCGTGGGCAGGTTCACCGGGCCGGCCACCAGCGTGACCACCGCACCGGCTTCGCGCGCCGCACGTGCGATGGCGAAGCCCATCTTGCCGCTGGACAGGTTGGTGATGCCGCGCACCGGATCGATGGCTTCGTAAGTCGGTCCGGCGGTCAGCAGCACATGCTGGCCACGCAGGATCTTGGGCGCCAGATGGGCCACAAGGTCCTCGACCAGCTGCGCCGGCTCCAGCATGCGGCCATCGCCGGTTTCGCCGCAGGCCTGCGGGCCGCTGCCCACGCCCAGCATCGTGGCGCCGTCGGCCTGCAGCTGCGCCATGTTGCGCTGCGTGGCCGGGTGCACCCACATCTCGCGGTTCATCGCCGGCGCGATCAGCAAGGGCACGCGGTCGATCGGGCGGGCCAGGCACAGCAGGCTCAGCAACTCGTCGGACCGCCCCTGTACCAGCCGCGCGATGAAGTCGGCGCTGCACGGCGCGATCAGGATCGCGTCGGCCTCGCGGCTCAGGTTGATGTGCGGCATGTTGTTGTCTTCGCGCGCATCCCACTGCGAGCCGTAGACCGGGCGGTTGCTCAAGGCCTGCATCGTCACCGCGGTGATGAAACGCTCGGCCGCCTCGGTCATCACGACCTGCACGGTGGCGCCGCTCTTCACCAGCAGCCGACACAGTTCGGCCGACTTGTAGCAGGCAATGCCGCCGGTCAGGCCGAGCAGGATGTGGCGCCCTGCGAGGTCGCCCAACGCTGCCGCGCTGCCGGGTGCGGAAATGTCCATGTCGGTCCTCGTTGCCATTCGGTCGCAATGTAGCAGACACCTATAATCTCGCTTTACCACCTCCCCCGGGACCGTGTCCCGACCCTGACATGACCAAATTTGTCTTCGTCACCGGCGGTGTGGTGTCCTCCCTCGGCAAGGGAATCGCCTCAGCCTCCCTCGCTGCGATTTTGGAATCGCGGGGCCTCAAAGTCACACTGATCAAGCTCGACCCGTACCTCAACGTGGACCCGGGCACCATGTCGCCGCTGCAGCACGGCGAGGTCTTCGTGACCGATGACGGCGCCGAGACCGACCTCGATCTCGGCCACTACGAGCGCTTCGTCGAGACCCGGATGCGGCGCTCGAACAACTTCACCACCGGCCAGATCTACAAGAGCGTGCTCGACAAGGAGCGCCGCGGCGACTACCTCGGCAAGACCGTGCAGGTGATCCCGCACGTGACCAACGAGATCCAGGAGTTCATCCAGCGCGGCGCGCGCCTGGGCGAGCCCGATGCGGTCGACGTGGCGATCGTCGAGATCGGCGGCACCGTCGGCGACATCGAGTCCCTGCCCTTCCTAGAGGCCGTGCGCCAGATGAGCCTGAAGATGGGGCCGAACAACTCGGCCTTCGTGCACCTGAGCTACCTGCCCTGGATCGCTGCGGCCGGCGAGCTGAAGACCAAGCCCACCCAGCACACCGCCAAGCAGCTGCGCGAGATCGGCATCCAGGCCGACGCGCTGATCTGCCGCGCCGACCGCCCCGTGCCGCACGACGAGCGCGCGAAGATCTCGCTGTTCTCCAACGTGCCCGAATGGGGCGTGATCTCGATGTGGGACGTCGACACCATCTACAAGGTGCCGCGCATCCTGCACGAGCAGGGCCTGGACGGGCTGATCTGCGACAAGCTTCGCCTGAACACGCCGCCGGCCAACCTGAAACGCTGGGACGCATTGGTCTACGAGACCGAGCATCCGCAAGGCCAGGTGACGATCGCGATGGTCGGCAAGTACGTCGACCTGTCCGACAGCTACAAGTCGCTGAACGAGGCCCTGCGCCACGCCGGCATGAAGAACCACGTGCGGGTGCAGATCGAGTACATCGATTCGGAAACGATCAACCCGCAGACCGTGTCGCGCCTTGGCCAGTTCGACGCCGTGCTGGTGCCCGGCGGCTTCGGCAAGCGCGGCATCGAAGGCAAGATCTGCGCGGCGCGGTTCGCCCGCGAACACAAGCTGCCCTACCTCGGTATCTGCCTGGGCATGCAGGTCGCGACCATCGAGTTCGCCCGCCATGTCGCCGGCCTGAAGGACGCGAACAGCACCGAGTTCGATCCGGCCAGCCCGAACCCGGTGATCGCGCTGATCACCGAGTGGAAGGACGCGGACGGCACCATCAAGACGCGCAACGAGAACTCCGACCTCGGCGGCACGATGCGCCTGGGTGCGCAGAGCTCCGACGTGGCGGCCGGCACGCTGGCCCACGCCATCTACGGCGACGTGGTGACCGAGCGCCATCGCCACCGCTACGAGGCCAACGTGAACTACCTCGACAAGCTGCGCGACGCGGGCATGGTCATCTCGGCGCTGACCCAGCGCGAGCAACTCACGGAGATGGTGGAGCTGCCGCAGGCCACGCATCCCTGGTTCGTCGGCGTGCAGTTCCACCCCGAGTTCAAGTCGACCCCGTGGGACGGCCACCCGCTGTTCAACGCCTTCGTCAAGGCCTCGCTCGATCACCAGAAAAAAGGCAGCACCGTGCTGGTCAACGAGGTGGTGTCGGCATGAAGCTGTGTGGGTTTGACGTGAGCGCCAGAGGGTGGAAGAGGGGCCCCGCCGCAGGTGGGGATCGTAGCCCGTCGGCGATCGTGCCCACGTCGCACTGGAGCCTGCGATGAAGCTGTGCGGTTTTGACGTGGGCCTAGAGAAGCCGTTCTTCCTGATCGCCGGACCTTGCGTGATCGAGTCCGAGCAGTTGCAGATGGACACCGCCGGCACGCTGAAGGAGATCACCTCCGCGCTCGGCATTCCGTTCATCTTCAAGAGCAGCTTCGACAAGGCTAACCGCTCCAGCGGCAGTACCTTCCGCGGCCCGGGGCTCGACAAGGGCATGGAGATCCTGGCCAAGGTCAAGCGCGAACTCGGCCTGCCGGTGCTGACCGACATCCACGACGCATCGCAGATCGAGCAGGTGGCCGGCGTGGTCGACGTGCTGCAGACCCCGGCCTTCCTGTGCCGGCAGACCGACTTCATCCGCGCCGTGGCCCAGTCGGGCCTGCCGGTCAACATCAAGAAGGGCCAGTTCCTCGCACCCCACGACATGAAGAACGTGATCGACAAGGCCCGTGCCGCTGCGCGCGAAAAGGGCCTGAACGAAGACAACTTCATGGCTTGCGAACGCGGTGCGAGCTTCGGCTACAACAACCTGGTGAGCGACATGCGCAGCCTGTCCATCATGCGCGAGACCCAGGCGCCGGTGGTGTTCGACGCCACGCATTCGGTGCAGCTGCCCGGCGGCCAGGGCACGAGTTCTGGCGGCCAGCGCGAGATGGTGCCGGTGCTGGCCCGTGCCGCCGTGGCCGTGGGCGTGGCGGGGCTGTTCATGGAAACGCATCCCGACCCGAACAAGGCGCTGAGCGACGGCCCCAACGCCGTGCCGCTGAAGCACATGCGCGCGCTGCTCGAGACGCTGTGCGCGCTCGATGCGGTCACCAAGCAGAACGGATTCCTCGAAAACAACTTCGGAACTTAGTATGAAACGACCCCCACGCTCATCGCTTCGCGTATCGCTGACCCCCGAGGGGGTGCGTCAATGCCTTCGGGCGGCCGGGCGGCACTGACATGCCCAGCGCCTACATCATCGCCAACGTCAACGTCACCAACCCGGTGCAGTACGAGGAATACAAGAAGTGGTCGACCGCAGCCATGCAGGCGCATGGCGCCGAGGTCTGCGTGCGCGGCGGCAAGGTCGAAGTGCTCGAAGGCGACTGGACACCGGCCCGCCTGGTCGTGCTGAAGTTCCCGAGCGTCGAAGCCGCCAAGGTGTTCGACGCATCGCCCGAATACGGCCGCGCACGTGCGTCGCGCCAGGGCGCGGCCATCATGCAGATGATCGTGGTCGAAGGCGTCTAGCCTGTCGGACCCGAGACGAACGTTTTTTTAGCTCTAGAAAGTACGACAGATGAGTGCCATCGTAGACATCGTGGGTCGCGAGATCCTGGACAGCCGCGGCAACCCGACCGTGGAATGCGACGTGCTGCTGGAGTCCGGCACGATGGGCCGTGCGGCCGTGCCGTCCGGTGCATCGACCGGCTCCCGCGAAGCCATCGAACTGCGTGACGGTGACAAGAGCCGCTACCTCGGCAAGGGCGTACTCAAGGCCGTCGAACACGTCAACACCGAGATCAGCGAGGCCGTGCTGGGCCTCGACGCCTCCGAGCAGGCCTTCCTCGACAAGACGCTGATCGACCTGGACGGCACCGAGAACAAGTCGCGCCTGGGCGCCAACGCGATGCTCGCCGTGTCGATGGCCGTCGCGCGCGCGGCCGCCGAAGAATCGGGCCTGCCGCTGTACCGCTATTTCGGCGGCATGGGCGGCATGTCGCTCCCCGTGCCGATGATGAACGTGATCAACGGCGGCGCGCACGCCAACAACTCGCTCGACCTGCAGGAGTTCATGATCATCCCGGTCGGCGCACCCAGCTTCCGCGAAGCGCTGCGTTATGGCGCCGAGGTGTTCCATGCGCTGAAGAAGATCCTGAACGACAAGGGCATCAGCACCGCCGTCGGCGACGAAGGCGGTTTTGCGCCCAGCGTCAAGAGCCATGAAGAAGCGATCCAGATGATCCTCGAGGCGATCGAGAAGGCCGGCTACAAGCCCGGCGAGCAGATCGCGCTCGGCCTGGACTGCGCGGCCTCTGAGTTCTACAAGGACGGCCGCTACGTGCTCGAGGGCGAAGGCCTGTCGCTCGGTGCCGAGGAATGGACCGACATGCTGGCCGGCTGGGTCGACAAGTACCCGATCATCAGCATCGAGGACGGCATGGCCGAAGGCGACTGGGACGGCTGGAAACACCAGACCGAACGCCTGGGCAAGCGGGTGCAGCTGGTCGGCGACGACCTGTTCGTCACCAACACCAAGATCCTGAAGCAAGGTATCGAGCGCGGCGTCGCCAACTCGATCCTGATCAAGATCAACCAGATCGGCACGCTGACCGAGACCTTCGCCGCGATCGAGATGGCCAAGCGCGCCGGCTGGACGTCGGTGATCAGCCACCGCTCCGGCGAGACCGAAGACTCGACCATCGCCGACATCGCCGTCGGCAGCAACGCCGGGCAGATCAAGACCGGTTCGCTCAGCCGCTCCGACCGCATGGCCAAGTACAACCAGCTGCTGCGCATCGAAGAAGACCTGGGCGACGTCGCCAGCTACCCCGGCCGCTCTGCGTTCAACAACCTGCGCTGAACGGGTACGCGCCGACCATGGGCTCGCGCTTCGTTCCGGCCGTGCTGCTGCTGTTGCTGGCGGTCGTGCATGCGCAGCTGTGGTTCGGCCGCGGCAGCATCTCGAATGTCGCCCAGCTGCAGCAGAAGCTCGAAGCGCAGAAGGCCCAGAACGCCAAGGCCCAGCTCGTCAACGAACGCCTGGTGGCCGAGGTGCGCGACCTGAAGGAAGGCCTGGAGATGGTCGAGGAGAAGGCGCGCATGGAGCTCGGCATGGTCAAGCCGAACGAGGTGTTCGTTCATCTGTCGAAATGAGCTCGCCCCCAGTCTGCGCGCACTGCGTGTCGCAACGCCTTCCCCCTACCGGGGGCAACACCAGCGGCCCGGCAAAGCCGGTTCCGCGGTGTTCCTGGTATTTGGCCGCGCCAACGCCAACGCCAGGGCCACGCACCTGCTTCACGCTTTCGGATGATTGAAGTCGCGGCCAGCCTGTGGAGCTGGTTGCTGGGTCCGGCGTTCATCCTGTGGGGCGCCGAGACCAGCTGGCTCGAAGTCGTGGCAGTGCTGCTGGCGCTGGCGATGGTGGGCTGCAACATCCGCGAGATCCATTGGGGCTGGCCGCTGGCGATCGTGAGTTCGCTGCTCTACGTGGGTCTGTTCGCGCGCAGCCGGCTGTATGGCGATGCCGGTCTGCAGATCGTGTTTGCCGTGCTCGGGTTGTGGGGCTGGTCCAAGTGGCTGCGGGGCATTGCACCCGATGGCACGGCGCTGCACGTGACGCGGCTCACGGCGCGCGGCGCCTGGGCGGTGGTCGTGGCCAGCGCACTGCTGTGGCCCGCACTGGCCTTGTTTCTGCGGCGCTTCACCGACACCGACGTGCCCTGGTGGGATGCGTTCCCGACGGCGGTGAGCCTGATCGGCCAGTACCTGCTGGGCCGCAAGTACGTCGAGAACTGGCTGGCCTGGATCGCGGTGAACGTCGTCAGCGTGGGACTGTTCGCCTACAAGGGCCTGTGGTTGACCACCCTGCTCTACGGGCTGTTCATCGCGCTCAGCGTGGTCGGCTGGCGCGCCTGGCAGCGCCGCCTGCCGGCGGTGGCGCCATGAGGATCGCGCTGCTCGGCGCCGAAAGCACCGGCAAGACCGATCTGTCGCAGGCGATTGCCGGCGCGCTGCGGGTCAGCGGCCTGGACGCTGCCGTGGTGCCCGAGGTGCTGCGGGAATGGTGCGACCGCGCCGGCCGCACACCGCGCCCGCACGAGCAGATGGGCATCGCCCAGGCGCAAGCCGAACGCGTCGAGGCCGCCGAACGGGCGCTGGCGCCGGCGTCGGTGGTCGTCGCAGACACCACGCCGCTGATGATCGCGGTCTACAGCGACCTGCTGTTCGACGACCGTTCGCTGTACGAATTTGCACTGGCCCACCAGCGCAGCTACGCGATGACGCTGGTGATGGGGCTCGACATGCCCTGGGTCGCGGACGGTCTGCAGCGCGATGGCCCGCACGTGCGCGCGCCGGTCGACGCGCTGCTGCGCAACGCGCTGGATGGTGCCGGCCTGGCCTACCAGCTCGTCTACGGCCGCGGCAGCACGCGCCTGCACAACGCACTGGCCGCCCTGCAGGCCGGCGTCGCAGGACTGGAAGGCTTGCCGGCGCGCCGCTTGGCCGCCGACGCCCAGCGCCCACGCTGGGTCTGCGACAAGTGCAGCGACCCGGATTGCGAACACAAGCTGTTCAGCCGGCTGGCACCAGACTGAAACACGCGGGCCCGGCGGTTATTGCACCGACGGGCTGGCCGGCGAAATCGCCACCGGCTGCGTGAAGATCTGCGCCGTGTCGACCGCGTCGAAGCGGTACTGCTGGCCGCAGAACTCGCAAGCCACCTCGATCTCGTTGCGCTCGGCCAGGATGCCCTCAGCCTCCTCGAGGCCCAGGCTGCGGATCATGTTGCTCACGCGCTCGCGGCTGCAGGTGCAGGCAAAACGCGGGCCGGTCTCCCCCTGCAGCGGCGTGAAGCTCAGCACCTGCTCTTCCCAGAACAGCCGGCGCAGCACGGTCTCGGGGTCGAGCGTCAGCAGTTCTTCGCGCGTCAGCGTCGATGCCAGGTGCGCGATGCGATTGAAATGCTCGTTATGCCCCAGCGCCAGGCTGTCTTCGTCCTCGGCCGGTGCATCCGCACGGCCGGCCAGATTGCCCGCGCCCTGCACCGGCACCCGCTGGATCAACAGGCCGGCGGCCACCTGGTCGTCGGCGGCCAGCACCAGCAAGGTGTCGAGCTGCTCGCTGCGCAGCATGTAATGGCGCAGCACGTCGGCCACATGGTCGAAGCTTGTCTCGTCGTCGTTGGTCAGCGACACCACGCCCTGGTAGGGCTGCTGCCCAGGCAGCTTCTGCCGCGGGTCGAGCGTGATCGCACACCGCCCCTCGCCCGTGCGGTTGACCATGTCGCCCAGGGTCGCGTCCTCGGCGACATCGCCGACCACCGACACCGTGGAGCGCAGGCGCAGATCGGACTGCACCTCGACCACCGCGAGCTTGACCGGACCGTCGCCGTAGATCTGCAGCACCAGCGCCCCGTCGAACTGGATGTTCGACTGCATCAAGGCCGCAGCCGCCGTCAGTTCGCCCAGCAGGTCGCGCACCGGCGGCGGATAGGCGCCGGTACCGCTGTTGGAGCCGCGCCGGCGCAGCATCTCCTGCCAGGCATCGGTCAGGCGCACGATCGCGCCGCGCACCGGCAGGCCATCGAACAGGAATTTCCGCAGTTCAGACATCTGATGTTTTCGTTACGCGTCCCCAGGACGCATCAGGCGATCTTTCTCAAGCCGGCGCCGAAGCGCCTCGCGTTGTCGACGTAGTGCTGCGCGCTCTGGCGCAAGCCCTCGATCTCTTCCGGCCTGAGCGGACGCACCACCTTGGCAGGGCTGCCGAGGATCATCGAACCCTCGGGAAACTCCTTGCCTTCGGTGACCAATGCACCCGCGCCGACCAGGCAGTTGCGGCCGATCTTCGCTCCATTCAAGACCACCGCACCGATGCCGATCAGGGATTCGTCGCCGATGGTGCAACCGTGCAGCATCACCTGGTGGCCCACCGTGACGTGGCGGCCGATCGTGAGCGGCATGCCGTGGTCGGCGTGCAGCACGCTCAGGTCCTGGATGTTGGAGCCCTCCCCGATCGCGATGCGGTCGGTGTCGCCGCGGACCACGGCGCCGAACCAGATACTGCTGTCCGGTGCCAGCGACACCGCGCCGATCACCTGGGCACTGTCGGCCACCCAGGCCGACGGCGCCACCTCGGGTGCCACTCCATCCAATTCGTACACTGCCATCCCGCGTCTCCCTTGTGTGCCTGCTTCCTACAATTGTAGGGATGGAACTGCGCCAGCGTGCACTGCACGCCCTGACCCTGACAGACCCTGCGGACAAGGTAGCCGCCGTGCGGGCGCTGTGGGTCGACGCGTCCACGCTCCGGGTCGCGCCCGGCCCCTTGGACCACCCCGCCGGCGTGCCAGGCCGACCGGCGCGGCCGACGCTGCTGGCCCGGGTCCGCACGCCGCAACGCTCGGCCCACACCGTCGCCGGGCGCGCCGCCCTGGTGCACACCATTGCCCACATCGAGTTCAACGCCATCAACCTGGCGCTGGATGCGATCTGGCGCTTCGCCGACATGCCGCCGGCCTACTACGCCGACTGGCTGCGCGTCGCGCACGAGGAAGCCCACCACTTCAGCCTGCTGCGCACCCACCTGCAAAGCCTGGAAGACGGGGCGCAGCGCTGGGACTACGGCGACTTCCCCGCGCACGACGGCCTGTGGACCATGTGCGAGCGCACCGCGGGCGACATCACGGCGCGCATGGCGCTGGTGCCGCGCACCCTCGAAGCCCGAGGCCTGGACGCCACCCCGCTGATCCAGGCCAAGCTGCAGCGCGCCCGGGCGCCGGACGCGCAACGCGCCATCGACATCCTGGACACCATCCTGCGCGACGAGGTCGGCCATGTGGCCATCGGCAACCACTGGTACCGCTGGCTGTGCGCGCGCGACGGCCACGACCCGCTGCAGCATTACCTGGCCCTGGTCGCACGGCACTGCGCGCCGGAGCCGCGCCCGCCGTTCAACCTGGAGGCCCGCCGCCGGGCCGGTTTCACCGAAGCCGAACTCGCGTGGCTGACGGACGGAGGAAACCAAGCGGCCGGTGGGGATTTGCGCGATTCGCGCAACGCCTAAAATCGGCCGATGACCGTTGCCACAGGCGTTTTCCCCGCGCCGCCACTGGAACCGCACAGCCGATGACCACCGACCCGAACGCGTTCGTGATGATTGCCCGCCAGCCGATCGTGGACGGCAAGCGTGCCGTGGTCGGCTACGAGTTGTTCGACCGCTCGCTGGAGGCCGACGCCCACACCGCCGCCAGCGACGTGGCCCTGGTGTTCAACGCCCTGACCCATACCGGCAGCGAGGCCCTGGTGGGCCAGGTCACGATCTTCGTCAACTGCACCCACAACAGCCTGGCCGGCGGCCACCTGGACCTGGTGCAGCCGGAAAAGCTGGTGCTGGAGATTCCGCCGATCGAAGGCGATGCCGTCGAAGAGATCGAAAGCCGCTCGCACGCGCTGGTGGCGCTGCGCAAACGCGGCTTCCGCCTGGCGTTCAACCAGTCGGTGCTGTCGCCGGCCTACGCGCCGTGGCAGCCGCTGGCCGATTTCGTCAAGCTCGACCTGTCGACCATCGACCCGATGAAGATCCCGCTGCTGGTACAGCAGGCGCAGACCCGGACCAGCGCCAAGCTGATCGCCGAGAAGACCGAGACCGAAGCCCAGTACGAGCAGCTGGCCGGCTATGGCGTCGACCTGTTCCAGGGCTACTGGTTCGCCAAACCCACGCTGATCAAGACGCGGCTGATCGCGCCCGCCCAGGCGAACGTGATCCACCTGATCAACCTGGTGCGCACCCAGGCCAGCACCGACGAGATCGAAGAGGTGCTGAAGAAGGACGCGATGCTCGGCTTCAACCTGATGCGGCTGATCAATTCGTCCGGCTTCGGCCTGTCGCGCGAGATCACCTCGTTCCGTCAGGCCGTGATGCTGCTGGGCCTGAAGAAGCTGTTCCGCTGGGCCGCGCTGCTGCTGACCGCGTCGCGCGCGGGTGGCGCGCCACCGGCGGTGGGCAGCACCGCGGTCGTGCGCGGCCGCCTGATGGAGCTGCTGGCGGCCGAGTCGATGTCGCCCGAGGAGTGCGACAGCGCCTTCGTCGTCGGCGTGTTCTCGATGCTGGACGCGATGCTCGGCGTGCCGATGGACAAGGCGCTCGAGCTGCTGTCGCTGCCGCAGCCCGTGGTCGAGGCGCTGCTGCAGGGCACCGGCCCCTACGGCGAACTGCTGGCGCTGGCCAAGGCCTGCGAAAGCGGCGACGACGCCAGCTTCACCCGTGCCGCGGGCGGACTCCAGCTGTCGGACCGGCAGGTCAATCTGGCGCATCTGGGCGCATTGGCCTGGGCGGACAATCTTGGCGAATGAGCCGGCGGCCGCGGGCCCTCTCCGCGTTTGCGCCGGCCTTCGCATCCTCCTTACAATGAAATCACTGCAGCCCAGGAAGCGCCATGTCCACCATACCTGACCAGCTTTCGTCCATCAAGGCGCCGTTGGATGGCAATACCGAAAGTCAGGCCGTCATCGCGCGCCAGGCCATCGTCGACGAACACCGCGCCGTCTTTGGCTACGAACTGTTCGACCGGTCGATGTCGGCCGACAAACATACGGCCGAGAGCGATGCCGCCCTGCTGTTCAACGCGCTGTCGTTCGCCGACACCGAGGCGCTGGTCGGCAAGAAGCTGGTGTTCATCAACTGCACGCACGACAGCTTGGCCGGCGGCCACCTCGAACTGATCCATCCCGACAAGGTCGTGCTCGAAGTGCCGCCGATCCCCGGCAATGTGCCCGAGGAGATCGAGGCCCGCGTCGGCGTGCTCGAAGAGCTGCGCAAGCGCGGTTTCCGCTTCGCGTTCAACCACACGGTGCTGACCCGGGGTTATGCCTCGTGGCGGGCGCTGGCCTCGTTCGTCAAGCTCGACATGATGGCGCTGGCACCCGACAAGATCGAGCCCTTCGTCAAGTTCGCGCTGGCCAATACCACGGCGCAGCTGATCGCCGAAAAGGTCGAGACCGCCGAGCAGCACAAGATGCTGTCCAGCCACGGCATCAAGCTGTTCCAGGGCTACTGGTTCGCCAAGCCGGCGATGGTCAAGGCGCAGACGATCCGGCCGTCGCAGGCCACGATCATCCAGCTGATCAACCTGGTGCGCAAACAGGCGACCACCAGCGAGATCGAGGATCTGCTGAAGAAAGACCCGACGCTGTCGTTCAACCTGCTGCGCTTCATCAACTCGTCCGGCTTCGGGCTGAGCTGTGAAGTCACGTCGTTCCGGCACGCGGTGATGATCCTCGGCCTGAAGAAGCTGTTCCGCTGGGCGGCGCTGTTGATGACCACGTCACGCAGCGGCGGTGCGCCGCCGGCGGTCGGCCAGACCGCCGTGGTGCGGGGCCGGCTGATGGAGCTGCTGGCCGCCGAACTGCTGACGCCCGAGGACTGCGACAACGCCTTCGTCGTCGGCGTGTTCTCGCTGCTCGACACCATGCTCGGCGTGCCGCTGGAAAAGGCACTCGAATCCGTGGCCCTGCCCCAGCCGGTGCTCGACGCACTGCTGCACCGCACCGGCGTGTTCGCCCCCTTCCTCGAACTCACCGAAGCTTGCGAAAGCGGCAACGACGAGGTGTTCGCACGTGTCGCGACCGAGCTGCACCTGTCGAACCGGCAGGTGAACTGGGCGCATCTGCAGGCGCTGGCCTGGGCCGAGACGCTGTCAGACTGAGATCCCGGTCACCGCAACAAGGCGCTGTGCCAATGGAGCCGCCCTAGACTCCGGCTGCGATGCAATCCAGCGTGGCCACCGCGTCGCCCGGCAAGCGCAGGTCGACGGCCCCCAGGTTCTCGCGCAGGTGGCTCACCGAGGATGTTCCCGGAATCAGCAGCATATGGGGCGCGCGTTGCAGCAGCCAGGCCAGCGCCACCTGCATCGGCGTCGCACCCAGCGTGGCCGCAACCTCGGACAGCGCCGTCGACTGCAGCGGCGTGAAGCCACCCAGCGGGAAGAACGGCACGTAGGCCGTGCCATGCCCGGCCAGATCATCGATCAGCGCGTCGTCGGTCCGGTGCGCCAGGTTGTACATGTTCTGCACGCAGGCGATGGCGCAGAGGCGGCGGCCCTCGGCGATCTGTGTGGGCGTCACGTTGCTCAGGCCGATGTGGCGCACCAGGCCCTGCTGCTGCAGCTCGGCCAGGACGCTGAGCGGCTCTTCGAGCGAGCCTTCGGCCGGCCCGTGCACGTCGAGCATGCTGCGCAGGTTGACGACTTCCAGCACGTCGAGCCCGAGGTTGCGCAGGTTGTCGTGCACCGCCTGGACCAACTCCGGGCGCGACGTGGCCGGGATCCACGCGCCGTCCGCGCCACGCCGGGCACCGATCTTGGTGACGATGACCAGATCGTCGCGGTACGGATGCAGCGCCTCGCGAAGGATCTGGTTGGTGATGTGCGGGCCGTAGAAGTCGCTGGTGTCGATGTGGTCGATGCCGCTCTCCACCGCCGCGCGCAGCACCGCGACCGCCGCCGCGCGGTCCTTCGGAGGCCCGAACACGCCGGGTCCTGCGAGCTGCATCGCGCCGTAGCCGATGCGCCTGACCGTGCGTGTGCCGAGAGTGAATGTGCCTGCCTTGCCGATGTCGATCATGGTGGTTTCCCGTTGTGGTGAGCTTCAATGTAGGGCGCATCGACTCGCACGATAAGATGGCTGAATCGGCACAGGCTGTACGGGACCTCGAACAATGGCAGCTGAACTTGGGGACCTCACGGCATTGCTCGCCGTCGCCCGCGCGGGCGGTTTCCGCGAAGCGGCCCGGGCCACGGACAGCAGCGCATCCAGCCTCAGCGAAGCCGTGCGCCGGCTCGAGACCCGGCTCGGCGTGCGGCTGCTGCACCGCACCACCCGCAGCGTCGCGCCCACCGAGGCCGGCGCGCGGCTGATCGACCGGCTCGGGCCCGCGCTGGCGGAGGTGGAGGCCGCGCTCGACGTGGTCAACGGCTTTCGCGACCGGCCGGCGGGCACGCTGCGGCTCAACGTGCCGATCAGCGCCGTGCGCCTGGTGCTGCCGCGCATCGTGCCCCCCTTCCTCGCCGCCTACCCCGACATCGTGCTCGACGTGGTGGCCGAGGACAGCTTCGTCGACGTGCTCGCGGCCGGCTGCGACGCCGGGATCCGCTACGACGAACGGCTGGAGCAGGACATGATCGCCATCCCGATCGGCCCGCGAACGCAGCGCTTCGCCACCGCGGCATCGCCCGCGTACCTCGACCGCCACGGCCGCCCCGACCATCCGCGCCAGCTGCTCGACCATGCCTGCCTGCGCGGGCGTTTCGGCAGCGGCGCGATGCCGCTCTGGGAGTTCGAATGCGACGGCGAAACCGTGAAGATCGACCCCACCGGCCCGCTCGTCGTCCGCCTGGGCGCCGCCACCGACCTCGCCGTCGACGCGGCCATCGCAGGCACCGGCGTGATCCAGCTGTTCGAGGAATGGCTGCGGCCCTTTCTCGACAGCGGCGCGCTCGAGCCCGTGCTGCAGCCCTGGTGGCCTTCGTTCACCGGGCCGTTTCTGTACTATCCGAGTCGGCGCCATCTGCCGGCACCGCTGCGGGCCTTCGTCGACTTCATCGGAGCGATGCGCGCCTGACGGCGTTGGCTCGCGCCGTTAGCCAAACGAGCGCATACCCGGTGTTCACTTTTTCGGGAGACAAGCGATGACCAGCAAGAACACGATCTGCCTGTGGTACGATGGCGGCGCCCTGGACGCGGCCCGCTTCTATGCCGCCACCTTCCCCGACAGCGCCGTCGGCACCGTGCTCCGCGCCCCGGGTGACTATCCGGCCGGCAAGCAGGGCGATATCCTGACCGTCGAATTCACCGTCGCCGGCATTCCCTGCCTGGGGCTCAACGGTGGCCCGCAGTTCCGCCACGATGAGGCCTTTTCGTTCCAGATCGCGACCGACGATCAGGCCGAGACCGACCGCCTGTGGAACGCAATCGTCGGCAATGGCGGCCAGGAAAGCGCATGCGGCTGGTGCAAGGACCGGTGGGGGCTATCGTGGCAGATCACGCCGCGCGCGCTCACCGATGCGATGGCCGATCCCGACCGCGCGGTCGCCAAGCGCGTGTTCGACGCAATGATGACGATGCGCAAGATCGACATCGCCGCGATCGAGGCCGCACGGGCGGGCACGGACACCTCCCTGCGCTGACAGCCCGACAGGCTCCTAGCCCCGCGGATGGTGCCGGGCGTGCAGCGCGTGCAGGCGCTCGCGCGCCACGTGGGTGTAGATCGTCGTGGTGGAGATGTCGGCATGGCCCAGCAGCATCTGCACCGCGCGCAGGTCGGCGCCGTGGTTCAGCAGGTGCGTCGCGAAGGCGTGGCGCAGCGTGTGCGGCGACAGCGCCGTGCGGATGCCGGCCTGCAGCGCGTGTTTCTTCACGATCATCCAGAACATCACGCGCGACATGGCCTGGCCGCTGTGCGGCCCGCGCACGGTGACGAACAGGTCTTCGCTCTGGCGGCCGGCCAGCAGCTCGAAACGCGCGCCGTGCAGGTACGACTCCAGCCACTGCTGCGCCACCTGGCCGAACGGCACCAGTCGCTCCTTGCCGCCCTTGCCGGTGACGCGCAGCACACCTTCGTTCAGGCTGATCTGGAACGTCTTCAGTCCCACCAACTCGCTGACGCGCAGGCCGCTCGCGTACATCAGCTCCAGCATCGTGCGGTCGCGCACGCCCAGCGCGGTCTCGGTGTCGGGCGCGGCCAGCAGCGCTTCGACCTGGGCCTCGGTGAGGGTCTTGGGCACCCGCAGCGCCTGGCGCGCCGACTGCAGACGCAGCGTGGGGTCGGCGGTGATGGCCCGTTCGCGCAGCGCCCATCGGAAGTAGCGCTTCAAGACCGTCAGCCGCCGGTTGGCCGACGTGGCCTTGGTCGCGCCGTGGCGCGCCGCGAAATAGGCATGCAGATCGTGCTCGGCCGTCTGGTCCAGCGTGCGGCCCTGGGTGGCGAGCCACTGCGCATACAGCGTCAGGTCGCGCCGGTAGGCTGCCAGCGTGTTGCGCGACAGGCCATCCTCGAGCCAGAGCGCATCGACGAAGCTGTCGATGCGCGCCTGGCTCAGTCGAGCGTCAGCTTCGATGTCTGGACCACCTTCTTGTAGACCTCGTACTCGGCCTTGATCTGGGCAGCGAACTCCTCGGGGGAGTTGGCCACGACCAGCGAGCCGGTCTCCTCGATGCGCTTGCGCACCGCCGGATCCTCGAGCGCCTTGCGCACACCGGCGTTGATCTTGTCGACCACTTCCTTCG
Source organism: Pseudorhodoferax sp. (assembly GCA_965279475.1). Classification (GTDB taxonomy): domain Bacteria; phylum Pseudomonadota; class Gammaproteobacteria; order Burkholderiales; family Burkholderiaceae_C; genus Pseudorhodoferax. The sequence continues at coordinate 1,132,796 of CBDIIA010000003.1, read as the reverse complement.
GCAGGCCCTTGGGGCCGTAGATGCCGTAGAAGGCCATGCGGTTCACCGGCTCCAGGCCCACCTCCTTGAAGGTCGGCACGTTGGGCAGCACGGCCAGCCGCTGCGGCGCGGCGACGACGATCGGCACCAGCCGGCCGGTCTGCACGAAGGGCAGCGCCGAAGGCATGTTGTCGAAGATCATGTTGACCTGGCCGGACACAGTGTCGTTCAAGGCCGGGCCCGCGCCCCGGTAGGGAATGTGCGTGACGAAGGTGCCGCTCAGGCTCTTGTACAGCTCCATCTGCAGATGGCCGATGCCGCCCGTGCCGGACGACGAGAACGAGTAGCGGCCGGGCGCCTTCTTCAGCTCGGCGACGAAGGTCTTGTAGTCCTTGGCCGGGAACGACGGGTGCACCGCGATGATGTTGGGCGTGGCCGCGATGTTGATGATCGGCGTGAAGTCGGTCACCGGGTTGTACGGGATCTTCGCGTTGATTGCCGGGTTGGCGGCAGTCGTGGAGACCGTGGCCACGCCGAGCGCATAACCATCAGGGACCGAACGCGCGGTCTCGGTCGCGCCGATCACGCCGCCGCCGCCGGCCTTGTTCTCCACCACCACCGGCTGGCCCAGGGCACGGCCCAGCGGCTCGGCGATCACGCGGGCCACGATGTCGGTCGTGCCTCCGGGCGCGAACGGCACCTGCAGACGGATGGGCTTGTTCGGATACCCCTGGGCAAAGGCCGAACCGACGGCGGCGAGCAGCGTGAGAGTGATGAGGGAACGGCGATGCATCGATGGGTCTCCTGAATGAACGACTTGTCGTGGCCGGGCTGGAGGTGCCGGTCACATGCCAGGCTGCGCGGCCCGAGGCGATCGGATTATAGAAGTCGCATCTCGCGCCGAACATGGCGCGAACCCGCATACAGGCCGCTGGTATTCTCGGCCGCGTGAACTATGCGCAACTGCTGCTTCCCGACTTCCTGCTGATCCTGTGCGGCTTGCTGTTGTGCCGCCACACCGCGCTCAAACGCCCGCTGTGGGAGCAGATCGAGATCCTCACCTACTACCTGCTGTTTCCGGTGCTGCTGTTCCAGTCGATCGTGAAAAGCCGGATCGACCTGGCCGCGACAGGCAGCCTGATCGCTGCCGGAGTGACGATGTGCGCGGTCGGCATCGCGCTGTCGTACAGCCTGCCACACCTTCCGGTGATCGGCCGTCACGTCGACCGCCGCGAGCACGCCGGCAGTGCGCAAATCGCCTTCCGCTTCAACTCGTTCGTGGCACTGGCCATCGGCGAGCGCGTGGCGGGCGCGCAGGGCCTGCTGCTGATCGCGGTGCTGATCGGCGTCTGCGTGCCACTGCTCAATGTGGCCGCCGTATGGCCGATGGCGCGCCACGCGCAGACCGGTTTCCTGCGCGAGCTGCTGCGCAATCCGCTGATCATCGCCACGGCCTCCGGCCTGGCCGCCAACCTGCTGGGGTTTTCGATTCCGTCCTGGCTCGAGCCCACCACCAGCCGCATCGGTAGCGCCTCGCTGGCGCTGGGCCTGATGGCCACCGGTGCGGGCATGCAGTTCGCGTCACTCGCGCGCGCCAAGACGCTGGGTGTCAGCCTGCTGGCGATACGCCATCTGGCGTTGCCCTTGACGGCCTTCGCGGTGGCACGTCTGTACGGCCTGCCGCCGGTGCAGAGCGCCGCACTGCTGACCTTCTCGGCCCTGCCCACGGCATCGAGCTGCTATGTGCTGGCCGCGCGCATGGGCTACAACGGGCCGTATGTCGCGGGCCTGGTCGCCCTGTCGACGGCACTGAGCATCGGCAGCCTGTGGTTCGCGCTGGGCGTGCTGCGGTAGGCGTCGGCAGGGCGTGGTTCTGCGGGCGATCACGCCGGCTGCTGCGCCAGCGCCCAGGCCACGTGCTCGCGCACCAGGGCACTGGCATCGCCGGCACGCGCCTGCAGCGCATCGGCACAACGTCTTTGCACCGATGCGTCGCCGGCATCGCGCAATGCGTTGCCCAGCGCCACCGCCACGTTGCGCAGCCAGCGCTCGTGGCCGATGCGGCGGATCGGGCTGCCCTCCGTGCGCTGCAGGAAGTCGGCCTCGGTCCAGCCGAACAGCTCGGCCAGCTGTGCGCCGGCGAGCCCTGCGCGGGCATCGAAGTCGGGCAGCGCGGAACGCTGCGCAAACTTGTTCCAGGGGCAGACCAGCTGGCAGTCGTCGCAACCATAGATGCGGTTGCCGATCAGCGCGCGCAACTCGAGCGGGATCGGCCCCGGATGTTCGATCGTGAGGTAAGAGATGCAACGGCGTGCGTCCAGCCGCTGCGGCGCGACGATGGCCGCCGTGGGGCAGATGTCGATGCAGGCCTGGCACTGGCCGCAATGGCCGCTGACCGGCGCGCTGTGCGGCAGCGCCAGGTCGACGTAGATCTCTCCGAGAAAGAACATCGAGCCGCCTTCGCGGTTCAGCACCAGCGTGTGCTTGCCGCGCCAGCCCTGTCCGCTGCGCGCGGCCAGCTCGGCCTCGAGCACCGGCGCCGAATCGGTGAACACCCGAAAGCCCAGCGGCCCCACCTCGGAGGCGATGCGTTCGGCCAGCTTCTGCAGCCGCGCGCGCAGCACCTTGTGGTAGTCGCGGCCTCGTGCGTACAACGAGACGATGCCTTCGCCCGGCCGCTGCAGCCGCTCGAACTCGATGCCCTGCCAGCCTGCGGGTGTGGCGCGCGGCAGGTAGTCCATGCGCGCGGTGATGACGCTCACCGTGCCCGGCACCAGCTCGGCCGGCCGGGCCCGCTTGATGCCATGCGCGGCCATGTAGCCCATCTCGCCATGGAACCCCTGGGCCAGCCAGGCGCTCAGACCGTCTTCGGCAGAAGACAGGTCGACAGGCGCCACGCCGATTTGGGAGAATCCGAGCGCGCCGGCCCATTCCTGGATTCCGGACACCAATTGGAGAGCATCGATCTGACCACCAGCAACAGCCACGCGCCGATTGTAGGAACCGGGTCGGCCGGCACCGCGCCCGCGCAGCGCAGCCTGGTCTGGCGCGACGAATCCGCTACCGCAGCCTTTGCAGCCGCGCTGGCCGCGCAACCGGCCATCGGCAACGCCTTCATCGCCTTGCAGGGCGATCTGGGCGCCGGCAAGACCACCCTGGTGCGGCACCTGCTGCGCGCGCTCGGCGTCACCGGCCGCATCAAGAGCCCGACCTACGCGGTGGTCGAGCCGCACCAGGCCGAGCACATCACGCCGCCGCTGTCGATCTGGCATTTCGACTTCTACCGCTTCAACGACCCGCGCGAATGGGAAGACGCCGGCTTTCGCGACATCTTCGCGAGCCAGGGCCTGAAGCTCGCTGAATGGCCCGACAAGGCCGCGGCCCTGCTGCCCACGCCGGATCTCACGGTCACCATCGTCTCGCAGGCCGACGAGTCGCGCCACGTGACCTTGGCTGCGGCCACCCCGGCGGGCCGCCAACTGCTCGCGGCTCCGCCGTCAGGGGACGCCGCATGAGGCGGCGCACGCTGCTCGGCAGGGGTTCGCTGGCGCTGCTGCTGGGCGCCCACCAGATCGCCCGGGGCGCGGGCATCATCGCCGTGCGGGTCTGGCCTGCGCCCGACTACACCCGCGTGACCATCGAGTCCGATGTGCCGCTGGTCGCGCGCCAGATGTTCGTCGCGACGCCGCCGCGTCTGGCTGTCGACATCGAAGGCATCGACCTCGACCCGGCGCTGCGCGAGCTGGTCGGCCGCGTGAAGCCGGACGATCCCAACATCGCCGGCATCCGCGTCGGCCAGAACACGCCCGGCATCGTGCGCCTGGTGGTCGACCTGAAACGCGCGGCGCTGCCCCAGGTGTTCACACTGGCGCCGGTGGCGGCCTACCAGCACAGGCTGGTGTTCGACCTCTACCCGGCCCAGGCCGAAGACCCGCTCGAGGCGTTGATCGCCGAGCGTCTGAAGGAAAAGCCCGCCGAGGGCGCGCCCGTCGCCGGTGTGGCCGCGCCCGCGGCACCAGCCGACCCGCTGGCCGAGCTGATCGAACGGCAGACGCAGAAACCCGCCAGCACGGCCCAGGGGCCTTCGCCCGCCCTGCCCCACGGCACGCTGGCGGCTGCCCATCCACCCGCCCCCCCGCCGGCGCCGATGCCAGAGCCGAGCCGCACCGACCGGCTCATCATCATCGCGCTCGACCCCGGCCACGGCGGTGAAGACCCCGGCGCGATCGGCCCCGGCGGTACACGCGAGAAGGACATCGTGCTGCAGGTGGCGCACCGGCTGCGCGAGCGCATCAACGCGGCCAGCATCAAGGGCAGCCCGATGCGCGCCTTCCTCACGCGCGATGCCGATTTCTTCGTGCCGCTGCAGGTGCGCGTGCAGAAGGCCCGGCGCGTGCAGGCCGACCTGTTCGTCAGCATCCACGCCGATGCCTTTCTCACGCCCAGTGCCCGTGGCGCCAGCGTGTTCGCGCTGAGCCAGGGTGGCGCCTCCAGCAGCGCGGCCCGCTGGATGGCCGCCAAGGAGAACAAGGCCGACCTGATCGGCGGCGTCAACGTGCTGGCCAAGGATGCACAGGTGCAACGGGCCATGCTCGACATGAGCACCACCGCGCAGATCAACGACAGCCTGAAGCTCGGCAGCGCCGTGCTGGGCGAGATCGGCAACGTGGGCCGGCTGCACAAGCCGCGCGTCGAGCAGGCCGGCTTCGCGGTGCTGAAGGCGCCCGACATCCCGAGCGTGCTGGTCGAGACGGCGTTCATCAGCAACCCGGACGAAGAGGCAAAGCTCAAGACCGTGGCCTACCAGGAGCAACTGGCCGACGCGATCATGCGCGGCATCCGCCGCTACTTCGCGAAGAACCCGCCGCTCGCGCGCAACCGCACTGTATAAATCGGCTCGCCCCCAGTCTTCGCGCACTTCGTGTCGCTACGCCAACCCCCTACCGGGGGGCAACACCTGCGGCCAGGCGTTGGCGGTTCCGCGGTGTTCTGGCCTTTTGCCGCGCCCGTTTGAAGTGGTTTGGGTCGTGCTTGAAGCTATCGATCGCCGACTGGAAGAGGGCCATCAGCGGCTCCGACAGGGCGCGGCGGTGCCGGACTACAGACCCCACTGAAGTCTCTGCCTAAAGTGAATGCACAGGCCATCGAAGACCTGCAACCTCCCAACAGGACACAAGGTGAACGACATGTTGAAAACCATCTGCTTGGCAGCGGCAGCTGCATCCCTGATCGGTCTGACGGGCTGTGCCAGCGACCCGACCGGCGCCCAGGTGGGCACCGGCGTCGGCGCGGTGGCCGGCGGTGTGGTCGGTAACGCGGTGTTCGGCAGCACGCTGGGCACCGTGGGCGGCGCCGCAGCCGGCGCATTGGTCGGCAATGAAGTGGGCAAGCGCCGCGACCAGAATCGCTGACCTTTGAGTTGGGTCCGCCAACGCTCGACACGGTGTTGGTGAACCCGATGTCCCGGCACTGGGCCATTTACACTCGGCGGAGCGGCTGGCCAAGACCAGCCGTTTTTCTGCATCTGCCCAGTGTCCAACCCCTCACGATCTGCCACCGTCCCCGGAACATCGGCCTACCGCCCAGGTGAACAGGCGACTTGGCGTGGTGGCGTGCGCGCGGCCATCGAAGGGCTGTCGTCTTCCGTCCCGGCTACCCTGGGCTGCGTCACGCTGGTCTACGCCAAGGTCGACCCGCAGCTGATCGGCTTCGGCGTGTGGATCACCGTTGCGATGCTGATCGCGGTGCTGCTGTTCACCGCACGCTCGCAACGCCCGTTGTTGCTGTCTTCGCCCCTGCTTGCAGCCACCACGCTGGCCGCGATGCTCGACAGGCTGTACCCACAATTGCCTGGCTGGGGCCTGGCCGACGATGCCGCGACGCGCCTGCTGGCGATGATGGCCATCGGCGTCGGCACCGGCGCCTGGGTGGCGCTGCTCTTCCTGATGAAGGCACAGCGTTTCTCGCGCTACATCCCGGCACCGGTCTACGCCGGCTTTGGCAATGCGATCGCCCTGGTGCTGGTGGTGTCGCAGGTGACGGCGCTGGCCGGTCTGCTGCGGCTGCACTACCCGACGCTGCTGGTCGCCAGCGTGGCGCTGGCCAGTCTGGGCGCAGGTTTCGCCACGCACCGCTGGCGCCCCGAATGGCCGGCCTCGGCAATTGCGCTGGCCGCCGGCGCGGTCTGTGCGATCGCCTGGATGCTGTTCGCCGGCCAGGATTCGGCAACCATCGCATCCGCCAGCAACCAGTTGCCATGGCAGCAGCTGCCGCAGCTGCGCGACTTCTCCGCCTTGCAGCGTGGGCCCATCGACTGGCTGGCGCTGGTGCGCACGGTGGCAGGAGACTCGGCCATTCTGGGCAGCGTGCTGTTCATCAACACCACGGTTGCCAGCCGGGCCGTGAGCCAGATCGACGGCAGTCCGGGGTCGGGCACGCGCGACAACCTGGTGCTGGCCGGCGGCATCGCATTGGCCGGACTGCTGGGCTCGGCGCCGCTGGCCGGATCCCAGCAATCGAGCACCGTGGCCGCGCGCCGGGCGCCGCTGGGCGCGCGCACGCTGCTGATGGCGGCCGCCGTGCTGGCCCTCGTCTATCTGAGCGGCCTGCTGACCTGGATCCCCGTTGCTGCCGTGTGCGGCGCATTGCTGTGCGAGGCCTGGTACCTGGTCGATCGCGGCTCGCTGCTGCTGATGCGCAACTGGCTGCTGCAGCCACGCACGGCTACCGCCGCACACCCTGCCGCCCGTGCTGCGCTCAGCAGCAATGCCAAGGAAGACCTGGCGCTGATCTCCGCCGTGACCCTGTGCGCGGTGGCCTTCAACATCGTCGCGGCGGCGTTGACGGGCCTGGTGCTGGGGCTGTTCGTCTACGCCGCGCGCAACGGCGACCGGCCGGTGCGCAACATCTGGACCGGCGCCCAGATCAGCTCCAACTGCGCGCGCTCACGCACGGAACTGCAACTGCTGTCGCAGCATGCGGACCGCATCCACGTGTTCCAGCTCGAAGGCGATGTGTTCTTCGGCTCGATCGACAGCATCGACAGCATCGTGCGCCAGCATCTGCGCGGCAGCGAATGCATCGTGTTCGACTGGTCGCGCGTGCGCCACGTCGACACCAGCCTGGCGCGGGCCATCGCGCGGCTGCAGCAACACGCCGAAGTCCTCGGCGTGCGGGTGCTGCACGGCGGCATGCACGCCGGGGCCGGCACGCCGAGCGCCGGCGTGTCCGAGGTGCTGGCCGAGCACATTCCCGACGGCCATTTCTCGCCCGACATGGACCGTGCGCTCGAGGTCGCCGAGAACCTGGTGATCCACCGTTATGCGCCCGCCGCCAGGGTCGAGCAGGCGGTCGGCAACGATGGCCTCACGCTGTTGCGCGGGATGTCGCCCGCCGACCGCGAGGTGCTGCAGCGCCGCATGTGGAACGCCTCGTACCGCGCCGGCGAAACCATCTTCACGATGGGTGAGCCGAGCGACACGCTGGTGGTGATGGTGCGCGGCACGGCCAGCGTGCTCGTGCCCCGCGCCGGCGGCGGCGACACCCGGCTGGCAGGCGTGCGCGGGGGCGCGACCATCGGCGAGATCGGCTTCTTCGACCTCGCGCCACGGTCGGCCACCGTGGTCGCACTCGACGATGTCGAGATCGCCGTGCTGACGCGCGGCGCCTACGAGAGCCTGTCGCAGGACCACCCGCACGTCGTGCAGCAGCTGCTGTCCAACGTCATGCTCGACCTGGCCGCCCGGCTTCGCCATGCGACCCGCGTGGCAGTGGCGCGCAATACCGAGGCTTGACTGCCCCGTTTCTTGATCGCCTGCTGGAGCCCGCAGCGCCCAAACACCGACGGGATCGGCACCCCGCCGCCCACCAAGGGACCTGCGCTAGCGAAACACCACGGCGCGACTGCCGTTCAGGATCACGCGGTGTTCCGCGTGCCACTTCACAGCCCGGGCGAGCACCACACTTTCCACATCGCGCCCCGCCGACGTCAGTGCTTCGGGGCTCATCGCATGGTCGGCGCGTTCCACGCCCTGCTCGATGATCGGGCCTTCGTCCAGGTCCGCCGTGACGTAGTGCGCCGTTGCGCCAATCAGCTTCACGCCGCGCGCGTGGGCCTGGTGGTAAGGCCGTGCCCCCTTGAATCCAGGAAGAAAGCTGTGGTGGATGTTGATGGCACGACCCTCCAGTTTTCGGCAAAGGTCGTTGCTCAACACCTGCATGTACCGCGCCAACACCACGAGATCGGCTTTCTCGCGGTCGACGACTTCCATCAACTGGGCCTCGGCGGCCTCCTTCGTCGTTGAAGACACGGGGAACTGGTAGAACGGAATGTCGTACGACGCCGCCAGCTGGTAGAAGTCTCGATGGTTCGAGACGATGGCCTTGACATCGACAGGCAGCAGGCCTGTCTTCCAGCGCAGCAGCAGGTCGTGCAGGCAGTGCCCCAGTTTCGAAACCATGAGCACGACCGGCATGCGAGCCGCCGCGTCGACACAATTCCAGGCCATGCCGAATTCGACGGCCACCGGATCGAACCGCTCGCGCAGGGTGGCAAGGTCGACCGCATCGCCTTCCATGGTGAACGCGACACGCATGAAGAACCGCCGCGACGCAGGGTCATTGAACTGCGCGGCTTCGTTGATGTTGCCGCCACGGTCGTACAAAAAGCCGGTCACGGCGCGCACGATGCCGCGTCGGTCGTCGCATGCGAGTGTGATGATGAATGCAGGACCAGTTGACATCGGAATTTCCTGTGGGTTGGGGGCTGCGGCGCCATTGGCCAAAAGATCGAATTCCTTCATGAAAATAAATACATTGATAAATTTATTTAAAGAAAGAAAAACTATAAACTTATTTTTTCAATGGTGCCACCATTTCTGACGCAAGTCCAGCGCGATCCTGATGTCGCCTCAGAAAGCAGGCGCCGCGACAAAGGGGTGACACCAATGCCAGCCAAAGTGATCGATGGGGCCGCGCTGGCGCGCGCGGTCAGACAGGAGTGCCGGGCGCGCGCTGCGGCGTTGACGGCGTCCGGCTGCACACCGGGATTGGCGGTGTTGCTTGTCGGGTCCGACCCGGCATCCGGCGTCTACGTGCGCAACAAGATTCGGGCATGCGCGGAGGTCGGCGTCGCCTCCCGGCTCCACCCATTCGATGGCGCCGTATCCGAAGCCGAGGTGTTGCGCTGCATCGGCAGGCTCAACCAAGACCCGGCCGTGCACGGGTGATCGATGTGGGGATCAACCGCCTGCCCGATGGCGGCATCACCGGCGACGTCGACCATTGGTGGATCTGCAGCCGAGAACGTCGGCGCTAGTTCAGGAAGCCCGCCGCGCCGCCATGGTTGAGCAGCGCACCCAGCTGTCGGATCAGGACGCAAGGATCCCCCGGGGCGCAGGGGTCCGCCACCGCGCGGTAGCGGTAGTTTCTGTCGGCTGCCGTCGCGCGGCGAATATTCGGGCGCTTGCTCGGCCTTGGTTCGGCAGCCTTCTCAAGCGACTCCGCCAGTGATCCGGCCAGCGACGACGGCAGCATGTGCAGCTCGCCTTCGAACACCGTGCCTGCAATGCGCACGTCCTTCAACCGCTCGGCGCCGACTTCGAACGGATCGTCGTCGAGCACTGCGAAGTCGGCCTTCTTGCCGGCGGAGATGGAGCCGATCTCGTGGTCCATCTTCAAGCCGAAGGCCGCATCGATGGTGATGCCCCGGAGAGCCTGCTCCAGAGAGAGGCGTTCTTCGGGTGACACGGTATCGCCCGATCGCGTCGTCCGCGTGGCTGCGCACCAGGCCAGGGTCAGAGGTTCCATCGGCGCCATCATGAAGTCGGAATGGAGCGACACCTTCAAGCCGTTGCGCACCATCGAGCCCGCGCGCACGATCTGGGAAGCCCGCTCCCGCCCGAGGCCGAGCCCGGAATAGCTGTCGGTCAGCGCATGGATGTAGTAGGGGTTCACCGAGGCGTGCGCGCCAAGCGCCGCAAGCCGGCGCGATTGCGCGTTCGTGTGGAATCCGACGTGGTGCACCATGAACCGATGGTCGAAACGAGGTTTGTGTTCCTGCGCGGCTTCCAATGCGGCGAGCACGGCGTCCATGCCCGCGTCTCCGTTCACATGCACGTGGACCTGGTAACCCGCATCCCACAGAACCCGCACGCCCCTGGACAGCACTTCCGGCGCCATCAGCCACTCGCCATGATGGCCGTCGATGTAGCCAGGGGGATTCATCTGCATCAGCTGCGAAAACATCGCGCCATCCGCGAAGAGTTTTGCCGACCTGGAAAAACGCACTCTTCTCGATTCCTTGTGTTGCATGGATTCGTACAGCGCGAGGCCCGATTCGAACGGCAGGCTCTCACCAGGGGGGCCGAGCACGGCACGGCCGATGGACCGGTTGGCGAAAGCGCGGGCGTCGGCGATGTTGATCACCCGCAACGGCCGGTTCTCCTTCTCGATGCACTGCGCCAGCGCGGCAACCTCGTATTCGGGGTCCAGCGCGCCGAACAGCATGTCGCCTGCCGTGGTGATGCCGCCTTGTTGCATGAGGTCGGCGGTGATGCGCAAGCCCCGGTGATACCAGTCGGGCTGCAGAAAAGTCGGCAGCAGATGGGCCAGCACCAGCTTGATGCCGGTTTCGTAGAAGTGACCTGCTGCCAGACCGATCTGGGGATGTCTTGCATTGGCCTCGGTGTCGAGCCCCAGCTTCTGGAGGGCCGCACTGTTCATGAAGGCCTCATGGAACGACCGGTGCCACAGGATCACGGGCCTGTCGGGGCACAGCACATCCAGTTCGGGCCGGGTCCATTTGCCGTGTTCGGTGGGCTGGTACCCCCAGGAGATGAACAGATTCTCCGTGTCGGTCCGGGCGTCGAGTCGCTGCTTCAGCAACTCCAGGTACCGCTCTGGCGTGCTGGCAGCGGGGGCCATTCTTCCGCCCTCCATGCGCCAGGCTTCGGGGGCGATGATTTCCATCGGCGTCAGGATCGCCCCCAGGAAGGGATGGACGTGGTTGTCGATGAACCCGGGCATCAGCACCTTGTCCTTCAGCCGGTCATCGACCTCCACGTCGCGTCCCTCGCGCCAGGGGTTCATCGATGCAAGATCTCCGACCGCAACGATACGATCGCCAATGACACCGATGGCCGTTGCCAGCGGCAAGGATTCGTCCATCGTGTGGATGCGCCGTGCGGTGTAGATGCGCAAGACTTCGCGTGGGTGGGTCGTCATGGGTGGATCTCTGGTGGTCATCGAACAGGTTGACGCCTGGGTTCAGGCTCGAATGCGCTCGTTCTTGGGGTCGTACCAAGGCCCCAACCGTGCCTCTGCGGCGACCCGTCGATCGCCGATGCCGACCTCGAATCGCGTGGTGGCCAGCAGATCGGCGGTGATGGGATCGTCCAGCTTCACGTAGCCCATGCCGAGCGATGCCTGCAGGCGATGGCCGTACATGCCCGATGTCATGAGGCCGACGGTACGCCCACCCACGAAGATCGGCTCTTCGTGGTACAGCAGTTCCTGGTCATCGGCCAGCTTGAACTGAAGCAGGCGTTTTCGCGGTGTGCCTTTGGCCTTCATCTGCAGCAGCGCGTCGCGGCCGACGAAGCCGCCCGGCTTCTCCCATGCGCAAGTGAAGCTCAGGCCGGCCTCCAGCGGCGTGTCTTCCATCCCGATGTCGTGTCCCCAGTGACGGTAGCCTTTCTCGGTTCTGCACGCGTTCATCGCGTGGAATCCGGCGAGCTTCAAACCGAACTCGGTACCGGCTTCCATGATTCGCTCGAACACGTGGATGGCAAATTCGGCAGGAATATAGAGCTCCCATCCGAGCTCTCCCACATAGGTGATGCGCTGCGCATGCACGATGGCGTACCCGATCTCCAGCTCCTGCGCCGTGCCGAAAGGGAAGGACACGTTGTCCAGCGTGGCGCCGCTCAGCTTGGCAAGCAGTGCGCGCGATTGAGGCCCCATGAGGGAGAGCAGCGCGATGCCGGACGTCACGTCGGTCACGGTGCAGCGCATGTCGGGGCCGATCGCGCGACGCAAGATGTCGAGGTCGTGCAGGTGCGAGCCGACCGAGGTGACCACCATGAACCGGTCTTCGGCCATGCGCGTCACCGTCAGATCGGCTTCGATGCCTCCGCGCACGTTCAGCCATTGGGTGTAGACGAGCTTGCCCGTGGGCACATCGACGTCGGCGGTGCCGAGGCGCCCTAGAACCCGGCAGGCATCCGCACCCTGCACCATGAACTTGGCCATGGACGACTGGTCGAACAGCGCGACCCGGTCCCGCACGGCGTGACATTCAGCTTCGGTATGGGCAAACCAGTTCTGCCGGCCGTAGCTGTACGCGTAGTGCGGCGTGCTGCCCGGTTCGGCATACCAGTTGGCACGCTCCCATCCACACAGCTCGCCCATGCAGGCACCCTGTGCCACCAGACGGTCGTGCAGCGGTGTGCGGCGTGCACCACGCGCCGTCTCGACTTGTCGGAAGGGCCAGTGCATTGCAAAGAGCAGCCCCAGGCTCTCCTTGGTTCGATCCGCCAGGTAAGCCCGCGTCCCTTGGCTCGGGTGCATGCGGCGCACGTCCATGCCCGGAAGGTCGACCGGTGCCACACGGTCGCGAATCCATTCGGCCAGCACCTTGCCGGCGCCACCGGAACTCTGAATGCCGATCGAGTTGAAGCCGCAAGCGACGAACAGGTCGCGCACCTCGGCGGTCTCGCCGAGCAGATAGCTGTCATCGGGCGTGAAGCTCTCCGGTCCGTTGAACCAGGTGGCAATACCTGTCGTCTGCAGAACGGGCACGCGCTCCATCGCCTTGCTGAGGACCGGCTCGAAATGCTCGAAGTCCTCGGGCAGTTCATCGAAGCAGAAGTCGGCCGGTATTCCTTTCAGCGCCCATGGCTTCGCCACGGGCTCGAACGCGCCGAGCAGCAACTTCCCGGCGTCTTCCTTGTAGTACGCCCATTCGTCCGGCACGCGCAGCACGGGAAGATTCCGGGGCACACCCTGCATGGCTTCCGTGACGATATAGAAGTGTTCCGCCGCCTGCAGTTGCAGCCGCAGACCGACCTTGCGCCCCAGCCAGTGGCTCCACATGCCTGCTGCCAGCACGATCGTCCCTGCACGGATCTCACCGGCAACGCCGTCCTGCAGGACGCGAACGCCAACGGCACGCCCGCTCTCGACGATGATGTCTGTGACTTCGACGTTCTCGACAATGCGTGCGCCCCCCTGCTTCGCGCCCTTCGCATAGGCCTGGGTGGTATCCACCGGGTTGGTCTGCCCATCGTTGGGTGTCCACAACCCGCCGACGACGCCTTTTCCGTCCAGCAGCGGATAACGTTCGAGGACGTCGGAAGGCGTCAGGAATTCGACCTCCACGCCGAACGCGCGACCCATCGCCCCCGTACGTTTGAACTCTTCGAACCGTTGCGCAGTCAGCGCCACAGCAATGGAGCCGTTCTGCTTGAAGCCTGTTGCCTGGCCCGTCTCGGTTTCGAGGGTGCGCAGCAGTTCGGACGTGTACTTCGCAAGTTCGGTAAGGGTCCGCGTCGCCCGGAGTTGCGGCACCAGCCCGGCAGCGTGCCAGGTCGTACCGCACGTCAGCTGTCGTCGCTCCAGCAGCGTGACGTCACGAATCCCCAGCTTTGTGAGGTGGTACGCGACGGAGCAGCCAATGATGCCTCCTCCGATGATGACAACGTCGCAACGCGAAGGAAGATGGGTCATACGGGTGTCCACATGGGTCAAATGAAGTCACAGGCGCGAATACCGTCACAGGCAACCCCTCGGACGAGATTCAACACCTGCAGCCAGGTACCGGTTGAAAACTTAATGTAAGAGATTTTCTTTCCAAAAGAAACTTGTTGCTAATTTTTTTCTTTCGATGTCCATCGCTTCGGTCTGCTCCAGACACCTCTTTCGCGATGCGCATCGCTGACGTCGTTGCCGTTCTTGCAGGACAAGGAATGAGGGTAAGATTTTCCTCTTGGAGAAATTTCATCAACACCAAACGGCCAATGCCCGCCTCCAGAAAAACGAGACAAGAGATCGCCAGCTCCCAGTCGCAGGATGACAAGCGGCTCGGAGAAGAAATCCGCAAGCTGCGCAAGGCCCGCGGCAAATCGCTGGAGGAACTCGGTGAGGCGATCGGCCGCTCGATCAGCTTCCTGAGCCAGGTAGAAAGAGGCGGCGCGACCGCGTCCATTGCCGATCTGAAGGGGATCGCCCAGTTGCTCGGCGTCCCGCTGGGCTGGTTCTTCGTGAACGACCGCGTCCCGGTCAACGAACGTGGCCGCATCGTGCGCAGTGCCTCTCGCAGACAGCTTGGAACCGTGACGAGCGGACTCCTGGAAGAGCTTCTGTCACCGGACATCGGCGGCAGTTTCGAGATGTTCCTCAGCCGGTTCGAGCCTGGTGCGGAACTCGCCTCGCCCTTGCAGCGAGACACCGAGGAAGAGGGCTACGTCGTTGCGGGATGCCTCGACGTCTGGATCAGCAAGAAGAAATTCCGCGTGACGGCGGGCGACAGCTTCCGCATCGTCAGGGAGCCTTTCCGGTGGGCCAATCCCGGCACCGAGGAAACCGTCGTGGTGTGGGTCATCGCCCCGCCCTCCTACTGATCCGCCTCATCACGTTACGCGGCGTACCGGACCGGTGCTGCACCGCACGATGATTTCGGTGGGCAGCTCCACATGCGGCAGCTCACCGCCGGCCGCGGCGCGGTGCATGAGGTGCTCCGCCGCCAGCCGGCCCATCTCGCGGGCCGGCACACGCACCGTGGTCACGGCCGGATCGATGACCGACGCGATGTCCATGTCACTGAACCCTGTCACCGAGATGTGACCAGGAACCGAGAGGCCGCGCGACCTCGCCTCCAGGATCACGCCTGCCGCCAGCATGTCGTTGACGCACACGACGGCTGTCGTCTCTGGCGCCAGCGCCATCAGCTTGCCAAAAGCGTCTCTTCCGTCCTCGACGCGGCTGAGTCCGTCGAAGACCAGGTGTGCCGGCAGATCGATGCCATGCGCGGCCAAGGCGTTCCGCGTGCCGGCCACGCGAGCGCGAATCCGGTCGTTCGAATCCCGCAGGCCGGCGACGACCGCGAACTTCCGATGCCCAAGTTCGAGCAGGTGCCCGACCACGACGGCCATGGCGCGCTGATGGTCGAAGCCCACCGACGGCAGAACCGGGTCGTAGCTCCAGGTGATGACGTAGGGAATCCGGTGCCCATTGAGCAACGCCAGAACTTCCGGGTCGTGCTGGATGCCGACCAGCGCAAGCCCGTCGATGCCGCGCTCGATCATCGACAGCACCGCGTCACGCTCCGTCGCCTCGTTGCCGTCCGAGCTTGCGATCAGCAGCGTGTAGCCCTGGGAGGCCAGAGCCATCTGCAGGCCCTCCGCTGTATTGGCGAACCATGAATACTGAAGCGTCGGGATGACGAGACCGACCGTCCGGCTCTGGCCACCCTTGCGCAACAGGCGCGCCCCTCCATTGGGCACGTAGCGCAGCTTCTCGGCGGCGTCCATGACGAGGCCCAGGGTGACCGAGTCGACCAGGGCCGTGTGGTTGAAGGCCCTGGAGACGGTGGACGCCGAAACGTTCGCCAATCTGGCTACGTCGTACAGCGTTGCGGTTCTGGAGGGTGTCCGTTCCATCATGTTCGGCTCTCATGAAATCGATGCCATTCATTGTCATGGACGGATTGGCGACAGGTCAACGCCAATTGAATAAAAATTTCTATCAAATTATTTTTATAAGAATATTGACGCATTTATTCTTTGCAATGACAATTAAACGCAGATTTATTGTTTACTTTCCCGATGAAACCGCCGATCCACACCAGCCCCGGCGACCAGCCGAGCTGAGATCCTTGAAGGTATCGCATGCATGAAATCGTTGTCAGAGACGTGAGCAAGGAATTTCGGCCCACGCGTGGAGGGGCGGCCGTACTGGCCTTGGGCAAGGTGAGTTTCGACGTTGCACCCGGAGAGTTCCTGGTCATCATCGGCCCGTCTGGATGCGGCAAGAGCACCTTGCTGATGATGATGGCCGGCCTGGCCGCGCCCAGCAGCGGGCACATCCTGTCGAACGGCAAGCCCGTGACCGGTCCTGGCCCGGACCGGATGGTGCTGTTCCAGGAATACGCGCTCTATCCATGGATGACGGTGCGCCAAAACGTGGAGTTCGGCCTCGAAGCGAAAGGCATGCCGTTGCAAGAGCGCGCCCGGGTTGCGCAGCGTTACCTGGAGATGGTCCACCTGGCGGGGTTCGAGGATCGTTATCCGCGCGAGATCTCCGGCGGCATGAAGCAGCGGGTCGCGATCGCGCGCGCGCTCGCACCGGATCCGGCGGTCGTGCTGATGGACGAGCCGTTCGGGGCGCTGGATTCGCTCACCCGGGACAAGCTGCAGGAAGATATCCTGCAGATCTGGGGGCGGACGAAGAAGACCTTCGTGCTGATCACCCACAGCATCGACGAAGCCATCTTTCTGGGGGACAGGGTGCTGGTGATGAGCAACCGCCCGGGCCAGATCAAGCATGTCGAGACGATCGACATCCCGCGGCCGAGAGATCCGCGCATGCGCGCTCTGGATCCGACATTCCTCCGCTACAAGGCCGCTCTGACCGAGCTGCTGCGCAACGACGAAGAGGTCCACCTTGAAACCGCTTGACCAGACGGCGCCACGGATGCTCGCGCCTGCGGCCCCGCCATCGTCGCCCGGCGCGCTGAGCCACGTGCTCGGGCAGCTCGCCGACTGGTCGCTGATGCCCGCCCTGTTCGTGCTCTGGGAGATCGCCGGCAGATGGCACTGGATCGACACGAACCTGTTCCCGATGCCCTCGATGATCGCCCGCGCCATCGTGGACATGGCCGAGATGGGCCAGCTGTGGCGCGACATCTTCGCAAGCCTGGCCAGGGTGAGCATCGGCTTCGCGATCGCGACCGTGCTCGGGGTCACGCTGGGCATGGTGCTGGGCCGCGTGAAGTGGTTGGCGCGCCCGCTGATGCCGGTGCTGGAACTGGTTCGCCCGATCTCGCCCATCGCCTGGATTCCGCTGGCCATCCTGTGGTTCGGGCTCGGCGACAAGCCAGCCTGGTTCCTGATCTGCTATGGGGCCTTCTTCCCGATCTTCACCAACACCTACCTGGGTGTCACCAGCATCCAGCCCATCCACGTCCAGGCCGCGGAGTGCATGGGGGTGGGCCGGTGGCTGTTCGTGCGCAAGGTCCTGTTCCCCTCGGCGCTGCCCTACATCCTGGCCGGGATGCGGATCGCGCTCGGCGTGGGGTGGATGTGCGTGATCGCAGCCGAGCTGATTGCCGCCCAGTCCGGGCTCGGCTACATGATCCAGCTCGCCCGCAACCTGTTGGAGACAGAGAAGGTACTGGCCGGAATGATCATCATCGGAATGATCGGTTTCGCCATGAATGTGGCAATGACATATCTGGAAAAACTGATGGCCCCCTGGGCCTCTCGATGAATCAACAGGAGTAACCATGAACCGCTACGAATCTGACCGGATCAACCGCCGCACGATGATCGGTGCAACGCTGGCCGCCGGCCTCTCGCTCAGCCCGACGAGTTGGGCGCAGGATGTCATTCCGATGAACATCGGCTACCAGAGCGCATGGGGCACCATCGGCAATGTGTTCGAGGCCATGCGCAACACCAACATCCTGCAGCTGAATGGCATCGACGCCAAGTGGAAGACTTTCACGCATGGAGGCACCACGGGCGAGGGCTTCCTGGCCGGCGAAATCGACGACATGATCGCCGCCGAAGGGCCTGTGGTCAGGGCAACGGCGCGGCGCGAGGGCAGCAAGCTGTTGGCGCGCATCAACGACTACCGCTTCGGGGTGGTCGTGGGCGCCGATTTCCAGGGCAAGTCGCTGGCGGACATCCGGGGCAAGAAGATCGGCGCCGCGTTCGCGGCCGGCAGTTTCGGCCTGATCATGGGCAAGCTGGCCTCGCTCGGCTTCAAGAATCCGATGCAGGAAATCCAGTTCGTCAATCTGGACGCAGCCGAGATGGTCAACGCCTTTCAGAGCAAGGCGATCGATGGCGTGCTGATCTGGGATCCGGCGCTGGAGAAGCTGGTGCAGAGCACGAACGCGAAGGCGCTGTGGATCAGCAGCGTGGGCGACTTTCAGGGCCAGGGTTGGCTCGGGCTGTCGGGCCCTTTTCTCAACAAGTACGGCGCCGGCGGTGCGACGAGGTTCATGAAATCCTTCGTGTTGGCGAACTGGTGGGCCGCCAACAACATCGACACGGTCAGAGGCTGGTTCGCGGAAACCTCGCGCATGCCGGTCGCGCTACTGGCTGCGTCCGACGCGGCAGACCGGAACATGAGAAAGCCGCTGCCCAGCATTGAAGCGGTGGACCTGACGATCACCGACAAGGACGTCGCCAGTGTGCAGGGCGTGATCGACATGCTGGTCCAGCTCAAGCTGCTGCAGGCGCGCATCGAGGTGAAGTCACTGGTGGATGGCAGCTACCTGCAGCGGGCGCAGGCAGAACTCCGCAGCGACAAGACGATCGAGCAGCGCATCAAGGTCACACGGACGTGAGCCCAGGGGCTCCCGCGCCCACCGATGAGCCGCTCGCCCGGTCGAGCCCGCAAGAAGACCGCGAAGGTGCTTGCCTCGTCATGCTGCTGGCGCCGGAGCCGGTCACCCTGGCGGCCTTTGCGAACACGCAGGGGGCCATCGCGCAGGTGACCAGCAAGATCTA
Source organism: Pseudorhodoferax sp. (assembly GCA_965279475.1). Classification (GTDB taxonomy): domain Bacteria; phylum Pseudomonadota; class Gammaproteobacteria; order Burkholderiales; family Burkholderiaceae_C; genus Pseudorhodoferax. The sequence goes on along the minus strand of CBDIIA010000003.1, from coordinate 1,114,083 downwards.
CGAAGGCCTCATCGACCTGGACGAGAGCCTGCGGCCGGTGCCGTGTCTGGCCGAGAGTTGGGCGATGGACGCCTCCGCTTGCACCTTCTCCTTTCGATTGCGGCGTGGCATCGGGTTTCACGACGGCGCCACCTTCACGAGTCGCGACGTTCGATGTACGTTCCTCGACGTTCTGAGGCTTGTCCATCCACGCGGCCGTCAGACGTTTGCGCATCTGACAGACATAGAGACACCGGACGCCCACACCGCCATCTTCCGGTTTGCCAAGCCGGTTCCCCATCTGCTGATCTGCCTGTCAGCGCTGGAATCGCCCGTGCTCCCCGCTCACCTGATCGACGGCGGGCTGGCGCACTACCAGTTGGCGGAGCAGCCGATCGGAACAGGGCCGTTCCGCTTTACCCGGTGGACGCGTGGCACATCGATCGTCCTGGAGCGAGTGCCGCTCCATTGGAGATCGGGCGCCTCCAACGTCGGTCGGCTCGAAGTCAGGTTCGTGCGCGATCCCGACACAGCCTCGCAGCTCCTGGTCGACGGTGAGGCGCACGTGTGCGGCATGGGCACGCTGCCCTCGTCGGCCGTCGCCAGGCTGGCCGGCGCGCCGCAGCTGGCTTTCGCGCCGGGCGCAGCCGGGCTGCTGGCTCCGGTCGTGCAGATCGACTTCAATACCAGAAGGCCGCCCTTCGATCGGCAAGATGTCAGACGGGCCATCGCCTGCCTGCTCGACGGGCGGCAGTTCATCGACAGCGTGTTCCACGGACGCGGCGCAGCCATGCAGGGCCCGATGCACGACAGCTGGGTACGCAGAGGCCTGGTCGGTCATGGCATCGTTCCTGCCATGGAAAAAAGAGATGCGATCCGGTTGCTGGAGCGCGTTGCCCTCGCCGCAGCGCCGTCGGCTGGCGGGCTGCATTTCACCCTCGATGTGATCCCCTACGGCGAGGAATGGAGCAGGACCGGCGACCTCGTCCGCACGGTACTGGGCGAGATCGGCATCGGCGTCACGCTACGGGAGGAATCGTTCGACGCCTGGCTCGACCGGATCTACCGGCGGCACGACTTTTCGGCGACGGTCAACTATGTGTACCTGCAAGCCGATCCGGCGCTCGGCGTCAAACGCTTCTACCACTCGCACAACGCGCACGAGACGCCGGTGTTCACGAATGCTTCGGGCTGGCACTCGGCACACACCGACCAACTGTTCGAGCAGGCCGAGTGCGAGCCGGCCCCCCTGCGCAGAAGCTCGCTCTACCGTGCGCTGTCGCAAGAGCTGATGGCGGCGCAGCCGGCTGCATGGCTGGTGCAGATGCAGCCGTTGAGCTGCTGCAGCACGTCGTTCGAGAAGGTCCTGTCGCCCCCGCTCGATGTGTACGGATCGTTCGGCTCGGCCAAGGGGGTCACGACGTCCGAATAAACCCTGCGGGTCGGATCCGGCAAGCACTCGCCAGGGGCGCGGCACTCGCCAGCTGCACAGGCCTCAGGGCGTGTCGGTCGGCAGCCTGGTCGACACGCACTGGATGCCCGACAGCCCGGCACCGGCGGTGGACACGGTCTGGCAGGCCAGCGCCCGGCCCGTCGACGGTTCGTGGAACCAGACGGTGCTGGCGCCGCTGCCGCTGGCGGCGACGCCGATCGGCAGAAAACTCGGGCTGGCCCGCATCTGTGGCATCTGTGAATTGGCCGCAGGCAGCAGCAGGAAGGTCAGCGCCGCGCCGGCGGCCAGCGCCGCCACGGTCACACGCAAGGTGGTGGTGTTCACGACAGTTCTCCAGAGAGTTCGGAGAAACCATCATCGCGCAAAAACGCTGCGGTCCGGTCCGCAGCGGCCCGGCCGCGCCAGGCCTGTACGACCGGCAGGTCGTCAGATCGGGTAGATCAGCGAGTTCAGCACCATCTCGCTGTCGTAGACGCAGAGCCGGCTGCGCAAACGCAGGCCCTCTCCGGTGCGCACCAGCGCGTCGATGTAGCGGCCAACGTTGTAGACCTCGCTGACGCTACCGGGCTTGGTGCGGAACACCGCGTAATGCGCCTGGGCCCGCACCGTGCCGTCGTCGTCCGACGACAGCACCTGGGCCGGGCTCACCACGTGCCGTGTGTAGTACGGCGCGTGGTAGATGGTCTGGGTCACGCCGTAGACGCGGTCGCGCATCATGCCGCGGCTCTCCAGCGCGATCAATGCCAGCGGCAGGCCGCGGTCGAAGTTCTCGCGCGCCTGCACGGTGTAGCTGCCGTCTTCGATGAAAAAGTCGGGCCAGGCGTCGAAGCGTTTTTCGTCGAGCGCGGCGGCATAGGCCGCGTTCAGCTGGTCGATCTCGTGGTGCAGTGCCAGCGAAGCCGGCAAGGTGGAGTCGGACATGGGACCTCAGGGCTGGATGACGCGTTTCCAATACGCATACATGCTGCGGATCAGGGTCTCGGTGACCATGTGTTCGGTGGCTTCGGTGCCGGTGCCACCGAGTTCGCACAGGGTCTCTCCGGCGTCGCCCCACTGGCGAAAGCCGTCCTGGCTCAGCTCGATGACCTCGCCGTCGTCGGCGCTGACGAAACCGGCCGGTCCGAACAGGTTGGCCTGCCGCAGGCGCCGCCGCGTCATCTCGGGCGTGTCGTCGGCAAAACCGAAATGGGTCCAGACGAAATCGAACTCACCCGGGCCGCGCGGCACGATCTGGCGCGTGCTGAGCGAGTTCACCTGCTGCTGCACGATGAGCCCCGGGAACAGCGTGATCATCGTCACGGTCGGCATGATGTCGGCGCCGGGCTGCGCCGGGTCGGGGATCTTCCACCACGGCTCGGGCACGACGTCGAGCAGGCGGTCGTCGTGCAGCGTCATGCCGGCCTTGAACGAGGTCACGCCAGCGGTCACCGCTGCAGCCGCAGCGGCGGCTTCGTCGCGGCGCGACACCATCACCGCATGCCGGCCCTGTGCATCCATCACCATGCGGCTCTTCTGGTCGGCGCGCCACAGGCCGAAGGTGACGAACCAGGTGTGCAGCAGGCCCGGGTGGTACGGGTCCTTGATGTTCTCCATCATCAGCTTCCAGTTGCCCGGGATGCGCTGGCGGTTCGTGCCGAGCAGCGTCAGCTTGCGTGCGCCCTCCGGCCCCTTGAAGATGCGGTCGAGCCAGGGCATCAGCGCCGGGCCGAAGTACTGCTCGAGCGGCTCGACCTCGTCGCTGAAGGTCGCGAACACCAGGCCGTGCAGCAGCGCCACGCGCAGCCGGGTCAGGCCATGCTGGCGCAGGTCGAAATCGGCCGGCATGCCGCCCTGCACACACTCGCCATCGGCACCCACGGCCTTGACACCGTCCTTGAACGGCAGGCCGGCGAGTTCGCCGTTCAGCTTGTAGGTCCACTGGTGGTAGGGACAGACGAAACTGCGTGCGTTGCCGTGCGGCTGCTGGCAGAAACGCACGCCGCGGTGGGCGCAGCGGTTCTCGACGACGCGGATGCCGTGGTCGGTGGCCCGGTCGCGCGGCGCCACGCGGTCACGCACCAGGATCACCTGGCGCTCGCCGATCATCGTCAGCCGGAAGTCGCCGACATTGGGGATCTCGGCTTCGAGGCCGACATAACACCAGTGGGCACCATAGAAGATGCGGTCCAGCTCACGCTGGTACAGCTGAGGATCGGTGTAGGCCCAGAACGGAACGCGGCTGGAACCGGGGGCGCTCCAGCGGGAAAGAGCTTGCGGGGCATTCATGGTGCTTGTCTCCTGCGCAAATCATACGCTTGCATATGATCTGCGCCCCACCGCGGGATTCAGCCGGCCACGGCGCGCTGGCGGTCCTTGCGGCCGGCGCGCCAGGCGCCGAAGATCGCGATCAGCCCGGGGACGAAGATCATCGCCCAGATGATCTTGTCCAGGTTGGCCTTGACCCACGGGATGCCGCCGAGGAAGTAACCCGCCGTGGCGATGCCCAGCACCCAGATCAGCGCGCCGACCACGTTGTAGAGCGAGAACTTGGCGCGCCCCATTGCCGCGACGCCGGCCACAAAGGGCGCGAAGGTCCGGATGAACGGCATGAAGCGCGCGAGGATGATCGTGATGCCGCCATAACGCTCGTAGAAGGCATGCGCCTGGTCGAAGGCCTTCTTGTTGAAGAAACGCGAGTCCTCCCACTGGAACACCTTGGGCCCGAAGTAACGGCCGATGAGGAAGTTGCACTGGTCCCCGAGGATCGCCGCTGCGATCAGCACCGCCATCGCGAGCGGCAGGCTCATCAGGCCGGCGCCGCACAGCGCACCGACGACGAACAGCAGCGAATCGCCCGGCAGGAAGGGCATCACGACCAGGCCGGTCTCGACGAACACGATCAGGAACAGCAGCGCATAGACCCAGGGGCCGTAGTCGCGCACGAAGGCCTCCAGGTAGCGGTCGACATGCAGGACGAAATCGATCAGGTGGGTCAGCAGTTCCATCGTGCGATTATCGCGACCGGCCGACCCACGCCTTTGCGTGGTTGCGCACCCGCCGAAGTTTGCTAGCATTGGCCCGCATTCGAGGGGGGCGCCTCATCGCGTGGCCTTGGCTTCTGAAGTTCGACGATCATCCGGAGAGGTTTCATGTCCAACATCTGTCCAGTGTGCGGCACCGAGAACCGGCCCGGCGCCAGGTTCTGCAAGAAGTGCGCAAGCGCATTGAACGATGCAGGCGCCGCGGCAGCAGCCCCCGCGGCGCCTGCCGTGGTACCGCCACCACCGCCCCCTCCTGCGCCGCCACCGGTGGCGGCTCCGGCCGCCGCGACCGCACAGGTGTTCTGCCGCAACTGCGGCGAACCGAATGCGCCCGCCGCCAAGTTCTGCAAGAAGTGCGGCGCGACGATGGTGCGACCGCCGGCCGCACCGGCGCCAGTTGCGCCCATTGCGCCGACTTTGCCACCCGCCCCGGCACCGGCCGCGCCCGCAGCGACTGTGGCGGCTGCCGGTGCGATCAGTTTCGGCGACATCGTGCTCCCCGACGCGGCACCGACCGGCGCCGCGAAGCCACCACCGCCAGCGCAGCCCCCCTCCGCGCCGCCGCCATCGCCGCTGTTCGCGCCCCTGCCCACGCCGACACCACCTGCACCGCCCCCGCGTGCGCCGGCCCCCGCTGCGGCCAAGGCGCCTGCGGCTGCCCCCGGCCGCACCGCGCCGCGCACGCCGGCCCCGCTGTTCCCCGAGCCGCAGGCCAAGGCCGCCGGCTCGCAGAAGACTGCCGTCGCGATCGTCGCGGTGGTGGTGGCCTTGTTGATCGCCGGTGGCGTGTTCTGGTGGATGCAACGCGGCAGCGGCTCGCCCCCGCCCGCCCCTTCCACTCCCGTCGAGGTGCCGGCACCGGCGGCGTCCGCACCGGCGCCAGAGCCAGCGGCATCGACACCGCCCGCCGAAGCTGCATCCGAACCCGCCGCGGTGCCGGCGCCAGCACCCGAGCCAGCGCCGGCACCGGCACCGGCACCGGTCCAGGCACCGCCGTCCGAAGCGCCCAAGGCTGCACCGCAGCCCGCACCGCGTCCGTCCGCACCGGCCAAGGCCGCGCAGACGCCGCGCCCACCCCCACCGCCGCCGGTGGTGGCGCCATCACCGCCACCGCCCCCTCCGCCGCCCGTCACGCGGCCGGCCCCGGTCCAGGCCCCGGTGCAGGAGCAACCCCAGGCCGCCCCGCAGCCCGCTGCGCCGAGCAGCCCGAACGACGCCTGCGGCAAACGCGTGTTCATCGCCAAGGCGATGTGCATCAGCGAGCAATGCAACACGCCGCAGTTCGCCAACCATCCGCAATGCGTGCAACTGCGTGAAGAGGAACGGCGCCGCAAGGAACGCGAGAACAATCCGGGCGGCTGACGGCCGAAGAGCCCTGCACCGCCCCGGCGCGCCGCGTGCGCGCCGGTCTTGAATACGCCACCACCAGGACGAGGGGAACCACCATGCTTTCACAACAGATCAAGAACAGCGGCTCGCTGCTCGACAGCATCGACGCGGTCCGCAACTGGCGAGCCGTCGTGTTGCTGCTGCTCACGCTGGTGGCCGCGGCCCTGGTGGCGGGCCTGGGCGTGCTGCTGGGCGGCGTGAGCTTCTTCTTCGTGTTCCTGTTCGGGCTGGCCGCCTATGCCGTGGTGTTCTACGGCGCCAACGCGGTGGGCGTGATGGTGATGGACGAGGCGCGCGGCAACCCGTCGCGTCCGATGATGGCCGCGGTGATGAACTCGCTCGGCACCTCGCACCGCCTGATCCTGGTGGCGCTGATGATCGGCGCGCTCTACCTGGTCGGCATGCTGGCGCTGGCGCTGGTGCTGCTGATCTGCAAGATCCCGTTCCTCGGGCCGGTGCTCTACACCTTCGTGTTCCCGGTGGCGGCGGTGGTCGTCGGCATCGCGATGTTCGCGTTGCCGATCGTGGTGTTTCCGCTGTCGGCGCCGTCGATCTGGAACGGCGCGACGACGATGCAATGCGTGAGCCAGCTGCTGGCGATCGCGCGCAAGCGGCTGATCATGGTGCTGATCCTGATGGTGGCCGTGGCCTTCATCTCGGGCGTGGTCGGCATGCTGATCGGCGCCATCCTGCTGACCGGCAGCCTGACCGTCGCAGGCCTGTCGGCCGGCATCCTCGGCGGCGGCATGGGCGGCCTCGGCGGAATGATGGGCGGCATGATGATGGGCGGTGGAGGCATGGGCGGCTTCGGCGGCATGGGCGGTGGCATCGGCGGCCATGCCATCGCCGGCGCGATCGGCGGCGGCATCCTGTACGCCGCGGCCTTCACGCTGCCCGGCATGGTGTACCTGCGCGGCGCCAGCACCGTCTACCTGCGTGCGATCGACGGGCTCGACCTGGCGTCGGAGCAGGCCGAGATGGAAGGCAAGATCGCCGCAGCCCGCGCCAAGGCCAGGGAGATGCAGGAGCAGGCCCAGGCCAAGGCACAGAAATACGCGCAGCAGGGCACGGTGACGCCGGAAGCACCGGTCGCGCCTCCGTTTGCCGCCCCGGTCGCACCGCCGGCCTATGTGCCGCCGGCCCCCGTCCCGCCCCCCGCGCCGGTGGTGGCGCCGGCGGCCGCGGCATTCACTGCCACGGCGCCGATCGCGCCGCCTCCCTATGTGCCGCCACCGCCGCCCGCAGCGCCGGTGCCACCGGTCGCCGCGCCCGAGGTTCCGTTCCCCGCGACGGTGTTCCCGCAGACGATCCAGATGCCCAAGGGCGGCGTGGTGACGATGAAGTGTCCCAAGTGCGGCGCACCGTTCCTGCCGGGTGACGCCTTCTGCGGCGAGTGCGGCAACGATCTCCGATAGCACGAGGCAAGGTGGCTGAACCCCGGCGCGCGATCCGCGAACTCCCCGACGAACTGATCAGCCAGATTGCGGCCGGAGAGGTCGTCGAGCGGCCGGCGTCCGTCGTGCGCGAACTGGTGGACAACGCTCTCGACGCCGGTGCCCGCCAGATCGCCGTGCGGCTGCTGGCCGGCGGCGTGCGGCTGATCGCGGTCGAAGACGACGGCAACGGCATTCCGATGGGCGATCTGCCACTGGCGCTGAAGCGCCATGCCACCAGCAAGATCGCCAGCCTGCACGATCTCGAATCGGTGGGCACCATGGGCTTCCGCGGCGAAGCGCTGGCCGCCATCAACTCGGTGTCCGATCTCGCGCTGCTGTCACGCCCGGCCGACCAGGCCACCGCCTTCCGGCTCGACGGCCGTACCGGCGAGCTGCGGCCGGTGGCCCGCGCCGGCGGCACCACCGTCGAGGTGAAGGAGCTGTTCTTCAGCACCCCGGCGCGGCGCAAGTTCCTGAAGACCGACGCCACCGAACTGGCGCACTGCATCGAGGCGGTGCGCCGCCATGCGCTGGCGCGGCCCGACGTGGGTTTTTCGATCTGGCACGAGGGCCGGCTGGTCGAGCAGTGGCGCGCCTGCACGCCGAGCGAGGCCGACCCGACGGGCCTGATGCAACGCCTGACCGATGTGCTGGGCGACGACTTCAGCGAACGCTCGGTCGCGGTCGACTACACCAGCGCCGCGCAGCGCGAAAGCGGCCGGCCGGCCATCCGCGTCTGGGGCCGGGCCGGTATCCCGGACGCCGCCCGGGCGCGCGCCGACCAGCAGTTCGCCTACGTGAACGGCCGCTACGTGCGCGACAAGGTGCTGGGCCACGCCGCCCGCAGCGCCTACGAAGACGTGCTGCACGGCCAGCGCCAGCCGGTCTACGCGCTGTACGTGGACATCGACCCGACGCGGGTCGACGTGAACGTGCACCCGACCAAGATCGAGGTGCGCTTCCGCGACAGCCGCGAGGTGCACCAGGCGGTGCGCCATGCGGTGGACGCAGCACTGGCCGCGCCGCGCGCCGCGGCAGCTGCCGCAGCGGCCGGCACCACAACGACGGTCCCAGGCACGGATGCTCCCGAGCCGGCGCCCGAACGCCCCTGGTCGCAACCGTCGATCGGCTTCGGCAGCCCGCGCGGCGACGCGGCACTGCCGGGCCTGGGCGCGTTCGCCGGAACACGCTCGTTCCCGCCACCGCGCGGCGGATGGCCGTCGGCATCCCGCGTGTCCGACATCGAGGCCCTGTGGCCGGTGGGCCAGCCGTTCCGGGCAACTCCAGCTCCGGCGCCGGCCGGCGAGGCGCTGGCCACCCTGGAAGTGCCACCGCGCCCCGCCGCGCCGTCGGCCGAGCCGGATGATGCCGGCTCCACGGACACCGATACCTGGCCGCTGGGCCGCGCGCTGGCGCAACTGCAGGGCATCTACATCCTGGCCGAGAACACCCAGGGCCTGGTGATCGTCGACATGCACGCCGCGCACGAGCGCATCGTCTACGAGCGGCTGAAGGCGCAGGTCGACACCGGCAACATGGCCAGCCAGCCGCTGCTGATCCCGGCCACGTTCGCAGCGACGCCGGAGGAGCTGGCCACCGCCGAGGCCAGCGTCGATGTGCTGGCCACGCTGGGGCTCGACATCACGCCGTTCTCGGCGCGCACACTCGCGGTGCGCGCCGTGCCCACGACGCTGGCGCACGGCGACCCGGTCGAGCTGGCGCGCAGCGTGCTGGCCGAACTGGCCCAGCACGACGCCAGCACCGTCGTCGAACGGGCCCGCAACGAGCTGCTGGGCACGATGGCCTGCCACGGGGCCGTGCGTGCCAACCGCCGCCTGACGCTGGAGGAAATGAACGCGCTGCTGCGCCAGATGGAGGCCACCGACCGGTCCGACCAGTGCAACCATGGCCGCCCGACCTGGCGCCAGGTCAGCGTGCGCGAACTCGACCAACTGTTCCTGCGCGGGCGCTGACGGCGCCTGGTCCATCGCCAGTCGCCGGCGGACGAGCTGGCACTGCTTGTGCTTTACGTCTTGTATCTGAAACTTTCGGATCCCGCGCGGGGTCAGTGCCTGTCATGCGACGCACACATGTTCTGGGTTCGGTGTTCCTGGCCTTGGCGCTGGCTGGCGTGATGGCGGGCTGCAGCACGCTCGACGCGCAGCAGCGCGGCTGGATCTTCCAGCCCAGCGACCGCAGCTGGGGCGGCAGCGCCGACCTGGCCCGCGACATGCAGGACGTGTGGATCAGCTTCGACTCGCGTGCCTCCGGCAAACCAGCCAAGCTGCATGGCCTGTGGCTGCCCGCCGACGGCGCGGCGGACGCCGCCACGGCCGGCCCGGCGCCAGTGCTGCTGTACCTGCACGGTGCGCGCTGGAACGTGTCGGGCTCGTCGCCGCGCATCCGCCGCATGCAGGAGCTCGGTTTTTCGGTGCTGGCGATCGACTACCGCGGCTTCGGCAAGAGTTCACCCGAACTGCCGTCCGAGGAACGTGCGTTCGAAGACGCGCGCGCCGCGTGGGACTGGCTGGCCGCGAAATACCCCGACCGTCCGCGTTACATCTTCGGCCACTCGCTGGGCGGCGCCATCGCCATCGACCTGGCGTCCAAGGTGTCCGACGAGAAGGGTACGCTGGTCGAAGGCACGTTCACGTCGATCCCGGACGTCGCGAGCAGCATGAAGTGGGGCTGGCTACCGATCGGCTGGCTGATCACGCAGCGGCTCGAATCGGTCAAGAAGGTCGCCTCGATCGGCTCGCCGTTGCTGGTCGTGCACGGCTCGGACGACCAGTTGATCAAGCCCGAGCTCGGGCGCCGCCTGTTCGAGGCCGCCAGCGAACCCAAGCAGTTCGTGATGGTCGACGGGGGCTCGCACTTCGATACCAATGCGCGTGGGCAACAGCAGTACCGCAACGCGCTGCACAGCTTCTTCGGCTGGCCGACCGCGAAGGTGGCGGCGTTGGCTGAGTAGGCGCGCCCACCAAAGCAGCCGGCCGTGCGAAATCCGCACACATTTGTGATGTTTTTCGTAGCTTTTCTATAGCAAATGCTAACATCTGCCTCGGCAAACGCAATAGCTGGGGCGGCAGCGCCGACCTGGCCCGCGACATGCAGGACGTGTGGATCAGCTTCGACTCGCGTGCCTCCGGCAAACCAGCCAAGCTGCACGGCCTGTGGCTGCCCGCCGAGGGCGCTGCGGACGCCGCCACGGCCGGTCCGGCGCCAGTGCTGCTGTACCTGCACGGTGCGCGCTGGAACGTGTCGGGCTCGTCGCCGCGCATCCGCCGCATGCAGGAACTCGGTTTTTCGGTGCTGGCGATCGACTACCGCGGCTTCGGCAAGAGTTCACCCGAGCTGCCGTCCGAGGAACGTGCGTTCGAGGACGCCCGCGCCGCGTGGGACTGGCTGGCGGCCAAGTACCCCGACCGTCCGCGTTACATCTTCGGCCACTCGCTGGGCGGGGCCATCGCCATCGACCTGGCGTCTAAGGTGCCCGACGAGAAGGGTACGCTGGTCGAAGGCACGTTCACGTCGATCCCGGACGTCGCGAGCAGCATGAAATGGGGCTGGCTACCGATCGGCTGGCTGATCACGCAGCGGCTCGAATCGGTCAAGAAGGTCGCCTCGATCGGCTCGCCGTTGCTGGTGGTGCACGGCTCGGACGACCAGTTGATCAAGCCCGAGCTCGGGCGCCGCCTGTTCGAGGCCGCCAGCGAACCCAAACAGTTCGTGATGGTCGACGGGGGCTCGCACTTCGATACCAATGCGCGTGGGCAACAGCAGTACCGTAACGCGCTGCACAGCTTCTTTGGCTGGCCGACCGGCAAAATCGCAGCACTGGCTGAGTAGGCGAGCCCACCAAAGCAGCCGGCCGCGCGAAATCCGCACACATTTGTGATGTTTTTCGTAGCTTCTCTATAGCAAATGCTAACATCTGCCTCGGCAAACGCAATGTAAGTTGCGGACGCAAAGCCACAGGCCCGACCCCGGTTGCACACCTGCGCCGTACGGGCAGCTGGGTTGCATCTGGCGAGGGTTCACGCCCCGGATCCGGGTTCACTGCGGTCGACACTGCATTGCCATGTCCTGGCACACCATGTCGCAACGACAGAAGGAGACGACCTTGAACCACCTTGTATCCCGCCCTGCCGGAGCCTTTGCATGAACGCTCTTCGCGATATCCGCATCGGCCTGCGGCTGAACCTGGCGTTCGCCCTCGTGCTTCTGATCGTCGCTGCCAGTGCAGCGGTCGGTGTCTGGCGGTTGCAGGAGATTGCCGAGATCACCCGCACGCTTGGCACGGTCGACAGCGAGAAGCTGCAACTGGCGGTGCGCTGGCGCCAGACCATCGACCTGAACTGGGTGCGCACCCAGGCCTCGCTGCTCGACTCCGACGTGAGCCGCATCCCGATGTGGACCGCCGAAATGGACAAGACCTCCGAGATCTCGACCGCCTCGCGCAAGCGGTTGATCGAGCTCGTGCAATCCGATGAAGGCAAGGCCCTGCTCGCCGACATCGACGCCAAGCGCGAAGCCTACCGCACGCCGCGCGCGGCAATCATCAAGCGCCGGCAGGCCGGCGAAGACGTGGCGGCCACGCTCAACACCACGCTGAAGCCACTGGCCGACACCTACAGCAATTCGATCCGCAAGATGGAAGAGCTGCAGCAGCGGCGGTACGACGAAGCCTTGCACAAGGCCGAGGCCGGCGCCGCGCAGGGCCGGACCATCCTGATCGGCAGTGGCATCGTGGCAGTGCTGCTGGGTGCGATGTTCGCGTTCATGCTGTCGCGCTCGATCACGCAGCCGCTCGACCAGGCCGCCGCCGCCGCACGCCGCATCGCCGATGGCGACCTGACCGACACCATCCCGACCGGCGGCCGGGACGAGGCTGCAGCCATGCTTCTCGCGCTGAAGGATATGCAGCAGAAGCTGTCGGGCGTGGTGTCGGGCGTGCGCCGCAATGCCGATGGCGTGGCCACGGCCAGCGCCGAGATCGCGCAAGGCAACAACGACCTGTCGGGACGCACCGAAGAGCAGGCCTCGGCGCTCGAGGAGACCGCCGCATCGATGGAAGAGCTGAGCTCCACCGTGCAGCAGAACGCCGAGAACGCCCGCCAGGCCAATACGCTGGCACTGACCGCCTCCTCCGTCGCGGTACAGGGTGGCGACGTCGTGGCGCGCGTGGTCGACACGATGAAGGGCATCAACGACAGCTCCAGCAAGATCGCCGACATCATCGGCGTCATCGACAGCATCGCGTTCCAGACCAACATCCTGGCTTTGAACGCCGCGGTGGAAGCCGCCCGCGCTGGCGAGCAGGGCCGCGGGTTTGCCGTGGTGGCGAGCGAGGTGCGCAGCCTGGCCGGCCGCTCGGCCGAGGCCGCCAAGGAGATCAAGTCGCTGATCTCGGCCAGCGTCGAGCAGGTACAACAGGGCACGACCCTGGTCGACCAGGCCGGCACCACGATGGCCGAGGTGGTGGCCTCGATCAAGCGCGTGGCCGACATCATGGGCGAGATCAGCGCGGCCAGCCACGAGCAGAGCGCGGGCGTGTCGCAGGTGGGCGAGGCCATCACGCAGATGGACCAGACCACGCAGCAGAACGCGGCCCTGGTCGAACAATCGGCCGCCGCGGCCGACAGCCTGCAGACGCAGGCCGAGCAGCTGGTGCAGGCCATGGCGATCTTCAAGGTGCACCACGATGCGATGCTGGCGGTCGCACCGTCGGCGCCGCGTGCGGCGCGTGCTGCTGCAGCGCCCGTGCGCCCCGTGCCCGCGCCGCCGGTCCGCAAGGCGGTGACAGCGACCGTTGCGCGCAAGCCGGCAGGCAGCGCGCCCAAGCTGAGGATCGCATCTGCAGCCGCGCCTGCTGCTGCTGCTGCGGCGGCGGCAAGGCCTGCCGCGCAGAAGACCGGGACGTCGAACGAAGGCGACTGGGAAAGCTTCTAGCCGCCGCGGCGGTACCAGGCGCCAGGGCGGCGCCCCGGGCGCCCCTGTCGAGATGGGGCTATTGCGACGGAGGTCCCTGGAGTTGGCGACAATCACGGGTTGCCTCACCCGGGGCAGCCCTCCATGACAAGGACATGAACTCGACCATGCAACTCACCCTTCTTCGCTCCGTTGCCCCTCTGACGCTGGCCGCACTGCTGGCCGGCTGTGCCGGGATGTCCGATCCCACGCCCGCGCCCCGCAAGGAATTCGCCTATGCGGTGACCGACAAGGCCGAGTTGATCAAGTTCAACACCGGCGAGCCGCAGCGCATCCTCGAGACGAAGAAGATCGAAGGTCTGCCCGCCGGCGACCGGCTGCTGGGCATCGACTTCCGCGTGGCACGCGGCGTGCTGTACACCGTGTCCAACATCGGCCGCCTCTACACGCTCGACACGGCCACCGCCACGCTGAAACCCGTGACGACCGAGAACGCCCCGTCCGGCACCTTCTCGCGCGGCCCCGAGCCGGTGGTGGCCGGCTATCCGTTCAACGGCACGCAGTACGGCTTCGACTTCAACCCGGCCGCCGACCGCATCCGCCTGGTCAGCGACACCGGCATGAACCTGCGCCTGCACCCGGACACCGGCTGGGTCGTCGACGGTGACCCTGCCGTCGAAGGCATCCAGCCCGACACCCCGCTGCACTACGCCGCAGGCGACGTGAACGCAGGCAAGAAGCCGACCATCGTCGCGGCCGGCTACACCTACAACAAGCAGAACGACAAGATCACGACCAACTACGCGATCGACCGCGACCTGGGCGTGCTGGTGATGCAGGGCTCGCTCGAAGGTGCGACGCCGGTGGTGTCGCCCAATACCGGCTCGCTGCGCACGGTGGGGCCGCTGGGCGTGGGCGCGGTGCGCGACGCCTCGTTTGACATCGCCGACGTGTCGGGCGTGGCCTTTGCGGTGCTGCGCGCCGGGGACGACCTGCGTTCGCGCCTGCACATCATCGACCTGAAGACCGGCCGCGCCAGCCCGCTGGGCGTGGTCGGCAACGGGGCTGCGCTGATCGGCTTCGCGATCGAGCCCTGAGAGGATGTTGCCTTCCTCGGGCGTGGCGTGGATCGGCATCGCCGGCCCCACGGCGTCCGGCAAGACGGCGGCGGCACTGGCGATTGCCGAGCGGCGCGCGGTGGAGATCGTCAGCGTCGACTCGGCGCTGGTCTACCGCGGCATGGACATCGGCACGGCCAAACCGACGCCGGCCGAGCGTGCCGCCGTGCCACACCACCTGATCGACATCCGCGACCCGGCGCAGGCCTACAGCGCGGCCGAGTTCGTGGCCGATGCGCGGCGGCTGATCGGCGAGATCACCGCGCGCGGCCGGCTGCCGCTGCTGGTCGGCGGCACGATGCTGTACTTCAAGGCGCTGCGCGACGGCATCGACGAGATGCCCGCGGCCGACCCCGCCGTGCGGGCCGCGCTCGATGCCGAAGCGGCGCAATGGGGCTGGCCCGCGATGCACGCGCGGCTGGCCGAGGTCGACCCCGAGACGGCGGCCAGGCTGGCACCGAACGACAGCCAGCGCATCCAGCGCGCGCTCGAAGTGCAGCGCGTCAGCGGCCGGCCGCTGTCAGCGTTCCACACGGCACACCGCAACCGGCCGGACGCAGCCGATGCCGCCAGCCAGGGCAGGCTGATCGCGCTCGAGCCGCAGGACCGCGGCTGGCTGCATGAACGCATCGCCCAGCGCTTCGATGCGATGCTGGCCCAGGGCCTGCTCGACGAGGTGCGCGCCCTGCGCGCACGGGGGGACCTGCACCCGGACCTGCCGTCGATGCGCTGCGTCGGCTACCGCCAGGCCTGGGAGGCGCTCGACGCCGCAGCGTCCTCATCGCCCACCCCAGCCCAGATGGCCGCGCTGCGCGACAAGGGCATCGCCGCGACGCGGCAGCTCGCCAAGCGCCAGATCACCTGGCTGCGCGCGATGCCGGACCGCCACGCCGTGGCCTGCGATGCGCCCGATGCCCTGCAGCAGGTGCTGGCCTGCGTGGACAAGCTGGTATGAGCCTCGCGGCGGCGTCCCCTCCCTCCACCGCACCCGCACTGGAAGTACGCGCCCTGTGCAAACGCTACGGCGATGCGGCGGTGTTCGACAACGTGTCGCTGTCGGTCGCGCGCGGCGAGTTCGTCGCGATCGTCGGCGAGTCCGGTGTCGGCAAGTCGACGCTGCTCAACTGCATGGCCGGTCTCGACCACTGGGACCGCGGCGCGGTGCTACTCGACGGGCAGGATCTGGCGGCGCTGTCGGACGACCAGCGCGCGTTGCGCCGGCGGCGCTCGCTCGGCTTCGTGTTCCAGGCCTTCCACGTGCTGCCGCATCTCGACGTGGCGCAGAACGTGGCACTGCCGCTGATGCTGCTGGGCCGCACCGACACCCGCACAGAAGTCGAAGCGATGCTCGATGCCGTCGGCCTGCACGGGCTCGGCCCGCGGCTGCCGCAGCAGCTGAGCGGCGGCCAGCTGCAGCGCGTGGCGATCGCCCGGGCGCTGGTGCACCGCCCCGGCCTGCTGCTGGCCGACGAGCCGACAGGCAACCTCGACCCCTCGACCGCCGCGCGGGTGATGGACCTGCTGCTCGCGCAGACGCGTGCGACCGGCGCGGCGCTGGTGCTGGTGACGCACTCGGCCGCCGCCGCGGCCCGCGCCGACCGCGTGCTGCACCTGTCGGCGACCGGCATCAGGGTCGACGCCCCAGCGCGATCGTGAACCTGCCGTCGGCCGGCCCGCTGCTGCTGGGCCGACCGTGGCCCTGGAACGACAGCTGGCGCTGCGCGGCGTCCCACGCCATCGGCCGGCCGTTGTACGGGTCGCCGTAGCGGATCGCCTGCGCGATGACGAACTCGCCGATCGCGTCCTCGTCGACCTCGACGGTGCGGACCATCAGGTGCAGCGCGGTGAGCCGCAGATAACCGTCGATGTCGAGCAGCCGGTCGGCATAGACGCCGAGATTCGGCGTAGCGATCAGCACCATGATGCGGCCCGCCGGGTTGTCCACGTAGTCGCGCCAGAACGACCCCGAGGGCCACTGGGTGTGCGGGTTGGCGCTCTTCTCGTCCTGCCCGCGCTGGCCGCGCTGCCAGTGCGAATCCACCGAGAAGAACGGGCGCCGGCTGGCCAGGAAGTTGGCTGTCGCGTTGGGTTTGTACAGCCCGTCCATCAGGGTGCCGATGAGCCTGGAGCCCGTGCTGCCACCGTCGGTGTTGAAGGTCAGGTCATAGACCGAGTCGCGGAACATGAAGTTGCGCGCGACGATGCCGACCTCGGCGTCGACCTGGCGTTCGAGCCCCAGTTCGGCCGCCGTCAGCGGCAGCGCCACCTCGGTCAGCGCCGGGGCCTGCTGCGCCACCAGCGCCGGGCAGTCCCGCACCAGCGCATTGAGCAGCGCCAGGTTGTTGCGCAGCACCTGGGCGAACACGACCTTGGTGGCCAGGCTGGCGGTGTTGGCCATGACCCGACGCGCCGTGGTCGTGATGCGCCGCACGTGGACCATCGCGCCGGCGGCATCACCGCGGTCGCAGGCAAAGACCGCGCGCGCCTGGGCCAGCGCGTCCATGTCGAGGAACAGCAGCAGCGGCGTGACCGGCTCCTGCAGGCTCTGCAAGGCGCGGTCGTGGTACTCGGGCAGCGCCAGTGCGCGCTGGTAACGCTCGAACAGCAGGGCCTGCGCCGCACCGAAGGTCTCGATGGCCGCACGCTGGCTGCGGAACTGGGCCGCGCAGTCCTTCTCGAACCAGTTGCAACGCAGCGCCGCGTCGCGCTGCAGTTCGATCTCCGGCCCGCCCAGGGCCGCCTGCGCCTCGGGCGCC
Source organism: Pseudorhodoferax sp. (assembly GCA_965279475.1). GTDB lineage: Bacteria > Pseudomonadota > Gammaproteobacteria > Burkholderiales > Burkholderiaceae_C > Pseudorhodoferax. The sequence continues at coordinate 1,097,001 of CBDIIA010000003.1, read as the reverse complement.
TCGGCCAGCATCGGGGTCTTGACATAGGCGTCGAGGTACAGCTTGTCGAGCGCGATGCCGGCGGCCAGCGCGTCCTGGCCCGCCGGTGCGCGCATGCCGAGCAGCACGAAGTAGGCGTTGGTCTGCGGGTTGCCGGCCACCGCGCGCGGTGCCAGCAGGGCCTGCGCTTCGGGCGTGAGTTTCTCGTCGAAACGGTTGAACACCAGCACGAAGACCACGCCGGCCAGCACCAGCAGCACCAGGCCTGCGAGCACTTTCAGAACGAATGTCGCGGTTCTCTTCATCGACGGCGCCTCCTGTGGTGGCCGCCACTGTAGCAGCGGCAAGCACCGGCAAGCACCGGCACAATGGCACGGATGCGTGCCCTCCTCTCGACTTTCTCGTGGCAGGAGCTCCGGCACCATCCCTGGCGCAACGCCGCCGCCATCGTGGCCGTGATGCTGGGCGTGGCGCTGGCGTTCTCGGTCCACCTGATCAACGCCTCGGCGCTCGACGAGTTCTCCAGCGCGGTGCGTTCGGTCAATGGCCAACCCGACCTGGAGTTGCGCGCGGTGCAGGGCGGCTTCGACGAGGTGCTGTATGGGCGCGTGGCCCGGCACCCGCAGGTGAGCCTGGCCAGCCCTGTGCTCGAGGTGCAGACCTTCGCGCAACAGGTCGGTGCGCCGGCCACGCGCGTGCCGCTGCGTGTGGTCGGCGTCGATGCGCTGCTGGTCGCGCGCGTGGCGCCGGCGTTGATGCCAGTGCCCAGCCAGGCCAGTGCCGAACGCGGCGACCGCGACCTGCTGTTCGCGCCCGACACGGTGTTCGTCAACGCCGCGGCGCAGCGCGTGTTCGGCCGCAGCGGCGCACTAGCCCGGCTCGCGCTGCAGCAGGGTCTGCAGATGCACACGGTTCGCGTGGCGGGCAGCGTGGCCGCCGGCGGCGGGCCGCTGGCGGTGATGGACATCGGCGCGGCGCAAGAGCTGTTCGGCCGCATCGGCCAGCTGTCGCGCATCGATGTGCGGCTCGTGGCGGGCACCGACAAGGCCGCCTTCGTGCGCGCGCTGGCGCTGCCGCCCGAGGTCAGTGCGCAGGTGCCGGCCGATGCGGCGCAGCGGGTGAGCAACCTGTCGCGCGCCTACCGGGTCAACCTGACGGTATTGGCGCTGGTGGCGCTGTTCACCGGCGCGTTTCTCGTGTTCTCGGTGCTGTCGCTCAGCGTGGCCAAACGTGCGCAGCAGTTCGCGTTGCTCGGCGTGCTGGGGCTGACCGGCCGCGAGCGGCTGCAGTTGGTGCTGTGGGAGTCGCTGGCCCTGGGCCTGCTGGGCAGCGCGGCCGGTATCGCGCTGGGGACGCTGCTGGCTGCGGTCGCGCTGCGGCTGCTGGGCGGCGACCTGGGCGGCGGCTACTTCGCGGGCGTGGCACCCACGCTGCACTGGGACGGCGTGGCCGCGTTGGTCTATGGCGGGCTCGGCGTCGCCGCGTCGCTGGTGGGCGGCTGGTGGCCGGGCCGCGCCGCCCAGCGCATGCCGCCGGCACAAACGCTGAAGGGCCTGGGCACACCGCTCGCTGGTGGCGGGGTGCGGGTGCTGAGTCTGTTGCTGATCGCGGCCGCCGCGGCGCTGGCGCTGCTGCCGCCGATAGCCGGCATCCCGCTCGGCGCCTATCTGTCGGTGGCGCTGCTGCTGGTCGGCGGCATCACGGCCCTGCCCTGGCTGATCGCGCTGCTGTATGACCGGCTGAGCCCGCTGGTCGCACACCGGCTGCTGCCCTTGCTAGCGGTGGAGCGGGCCCGGCGCGTTCGCGAGAGCGCTGCGGTGGCGGTGAGCGGCGTGGTCGCCTCGCTGAGCCTGGCGGTGGCCCTGACCGTGATGGTCGCGAGCTTTCGCACGTCGATGGTGCAGTGGCTCGACGTGGTGCTGCCGGCCGACCTGTATGTGCGCACGGCGGCGGCCAGCGGTGCCAACGACACCGTCTACCTCGCGCCCGAGTTCGTGCAGGCCGCCGCCGCCATCGACGGCATCGAGCGCCTGGCCACGCTGCGCGCGCGCAACCTGCAGCTCGACCCCGACCAGCCGGCGGTGATGCTGATCGCGCGCGCGATCGGCGAGCCGGCCCGCACGCTGCCGCTGGTGGGCGATGCCTTGCCGGTGCCGCCGGGCCAGATCGGCGTGTACGTGAGCGAACCCATGGTCGACCTGTATGGCGCCCGGCCCGGCACCCAACTGGATCTGCTGGCCTCAGCCTTCCCCACAGCCGCCGGCCCGGCACCGCGCTTCTTCGTTGCCGGCGTCTGGCGCGACTATGCACGGCAATTCGGCGCGGTGGCGATGGAGCAGCGCGACTTCGAACGCTTGAGCGGCGACCACCGCGTGAACGACCTGGCGATCTGGCTGCGGCCCGGTGCCGACGCCACGGCCGTGCAACAGGCCGTCCGCGCGTTGGCGCAGACGCAGACGGCGGGCGGCGGTGACCTGCTGGAGTTCGCGTCGGTCGGCGAGATCCGCGCCACGTCGCTGCGCATCTTCGACCGCAGCTTCGCCGTCACCTACTGGCTGCAGGCCGTGGCCATCGCCATCGGCCTGTTCGGCGTGGCGGCCAGCTTCAGCGCCCAGGTGCTGTCGCGCCGCAAGGAGTTCGGCCTGCTCGCCCACCTGGGCCTGACGCGCCGGCAGATCCTGACCGTCGTGGCCGGCGAAGGCGCAGCCTGGACCGTCATCGGCTCGGTGGCAGGCCTGGCGCTGGGCCTGGCGGTGTCGGTGGTGCTGGTGCACGTGGTGAACCCGCAAAGCTTCCACTGGACCATGGACCTAATGCTGCCCTGGGGCCGGCTGCTGGCGCTGTGCGGCGCCGTGGTGGCGGCCGGCACGCTGACGGCCTGGGTCGCCGGGCGTGCTGCCGCCGGGCGGGATGCGGTGCTGGCGGTGAAGGAGGATTGGTAACGCTGACCCTGTTGGAGCGCTCGTCCATCAAGACTCGGGGGCTTGCATTCCGCGGATACCCAGCTTGACCGCACGCCGGATGAACGAAATCCAGCCCCGCCTCGAAGGCCGCCAGGATCGCTTCTAAGAGCCTCCCTGGACATCATGCGGACGCTACGGACGGTGCAACCAATGAATCAATACCGGCCGAGCGCGAAACGCCCGCGATACCCAAGGCTTCGACCATCGACGGACCGGGCTCCCCTGCCCTTCATGCCCATGTGGCGATCCGGAGAACACACATGCTGATGACGATTCTGGGTGCACTGGCTTTTGCGGGCACGGCGCTGGGCGCGGGTGGCTTGCTGCTGATCGGCGCCACCGGCAGCAGCAACGGCGGCAGTGCCATGGCCGCTGTGCTGCTCGCTGTGCCCTTTGCCGGCTGCCTCTTGCTCGCCAGCGGCGTGGCGGTGGCGCGCGGCGGTTTCGAATGGGTGGCGCCTTCGTCGCGCAACCTGCAGTGGCTCGCCGTGCTGGCCGCTGCGCTGGCGGCCGCTCTGGTCACGGCCGGCAGCGCGGCGCTACGGCGCGAGGTGCCTGACCAGATGCCATGGGCCTTGTGGCCGGTGCGGGGTTGGGCCTTTGCGGTATGGCCGCCTTTGCTGACCGCGACGATGGCGCTCGCACTGTGGCCTGCGCTGCGCGGCGGCTTGCCGGCGCTGGCCTGGAAGGCCCCCGCCACCCTGGTCGGCGTGGTTTCGTTGGTGGTGTGCGCCGGCCTGCTGGTGCAAGCGGTGCAGGATGCGATGGCGCAATCGGCTGCGGCCACAGCGCGGCTTGCAGCCGACAACGACCGGCGCGATGCCTCGGTGCTGGCCGACGTCGAAAAGGCCGACCCGGTGCGCGATCTGGTGAGCCTGATGAACCAGACCACGCGATACGAGGTGCCGCGCATCCGCACCCTGGCGCTGGCCAAGGTGCGTGCGCATCCGGACCTCAACGCTGCCCTCGACCAGATGCTGCGCGGTGCACGGCGCGACGATGCCTTGACGTTCCTGGAGAGCAACGACGCCCCGGACAACCAGGCACTGGCCGCCCCAGCACGCGAGGCCATGCTCGGCATGGCGGCTGAACTGCGCGAGGACGTGCGCCAGCCGCAGATGCTGCACGTCGACCACTTCGCGCCCGAGGTACGCCGCATCCTGGCCGTGGCCGACAAGTTCGCTGCGTTCGGCGTCGACTACGTCGGGCCGGTACGGTCCATCCGCGAGGCACTCGACGCGCCGGAGGTCAAGACGATGCCGCTGAACTGCCGCACGACACTCGACCAGTGGCTGGCCAAGCACTCCACCCGCTGAGACCACGCGCATGACGTTCATGAACCTGCTCCGGTCCGGGTTGGCGCTGCTGGCCGCATGGCAGGCAGGCTGCACCCATGCCGCCGACGGTGCCGTGCCCCCGGACAGCGCGGCGGTCGTGTTCGGGATCCGCCTGGGCGAGCCGCTGTCGTCCCAATTCGCACCCTGCCCTCTCGACGACGGCGTGCCGCGCCGGCTGCCCGAGCAGGCTTGCTGGACGGTCGAGCACGTGCGCCGCAACATCCACTCGGTGAAGCTGCCTGCGCGTCTGATGGCAGCGCTCGGTCGTATCGACATTCGCAGCGTGCGCGAGGTGGGCGGCGTGGTGGTCGAGGTCGAAGCCGAGTTTCCACCGTCCGACGTCAAGCGCGTCGAGCGGCATCTGCGGCAGCGCCTCGGGCCACCGGCATCGAGCGAGGCTTTCGAGCGCGACAGCCGCGTGTTCGGCGTTTCGACCTTCATGGCGCACAGTTGGCACGGCGCTGGCGCGACGCTGCATTTTTCGGAACGCGCGTCCGGCGACACCGGTCAGGTCCGCGCCTTCGTCGACAGCTGGGCCGTGCAACACGAGCGCGAAGAAAAGGCCTGGCGCGACCGGTATTCGTCTGGTCGCTAAGACCTTGGCGTCTTTCCGGCGGGCCGCGCCGCATGCAATGTGATGGCATGCGCACTGCCACAATGCCCGACATGCACCAGCCCATGCGACGTCACCTGCTGCTGGCCGCCCTGAGCTGCGGGGCGGGCCTGTCGGCGCCGGCATACGCATTGCCCCCGGCCGCACTGCGGTTCCCCCGCGACCTGGGCAGCCACCCCGACTTCGGCACCGAGTGGTGGTACATCACCGGTCAGGCCCTGGCCACCACGGGCAACGGGAAGACGGCGCGCCCGTTCGGCTTTCAACTGACCTTCTTTCGCTCGCGGGTCGAAGCCACGCAGCAGATGCGCTCGCAATTTGCCGCACGGCAACTGCTGTTTGCGCATGCCGCACTGACGGACGTCGCGGGCAAGCGGCTCTGGCACGACCAGCGCATCGCGCGTGAGGGCTTCGACATCGCGGTGGCCGACACGGCCGACACCGGCATCCGGCTGCAGGACTGGAGCCTGCTGCGCCAGGGCGGTGGATTGCAGGCCACGCTGCCGGCGCGCGACTTCGGCCTGCACCTGCGCTTCGACGAGACCCAGCCGCTGTTGCTGCAGGGCGACCAGGGGCTGTCCCGCAAGGGGCCGGATGCAGCGCAGGCCAGCTACTACTACAGCCTGCCGCAGCTCGCGGTGCGCGGTCACCTGGACTTGCAGGGCCAGCGCTTCGATCTGGTCGATCCTGCGACGCAGGCAGAGCCCGCGATGCGTAGCGTCGGCTGGCTCGACCACGAATGGAGCCAGGCGCTACTGCACCCCGAGGCCGTGGGCTGGGACTGGATCGGCATGAACCTGCTGGACGGCAGCGCGCTGACCGCGTTTCGCCTGCGCCGCAAGAACGGCTCGACCTTGTGGGACGGCGGCTCGTTCCGCGCCGCGCCGGCGTCGTCGGCCGCCGGCAAGCTGTTCCGGTTCAGCCCCGGCGAGGTGAGCTTCAGCCCGCAGCGCTTCTGGAAAAGTCCGCTGAGCCAGGCCTCGTACCCCGTCGAATGGATCGTGCGCACCCCGGCCGACTTCTACACCGTGAAGGCCGTGCTCGACCAGCAGGAGCTCGACAGCCGCCAGTCGACCGGCGCGATCTACTGGGAAGGCCTGAGCGAGCTGTTCGACAGCAACGGGCGGCTGGTGGGGCGTGGTTATCTGGAGATGACCGGCTACGCGCAACCGCTGCGCCTGTAGCGGTTGCGGCGAGCGGCGCGCGGCTACTTCTTCTTCCAGCGATCGAGCAGCGCGATGATCTCGCCCATCAAGCCGCGGCGGAACGCGAGCACGCACACCACGAAGATCAGGCCGGTGACCATGGTCACCGATTCGCCCAGGGTGCCGAACCACTCGATGCCGGTCAGGCCGGCCAGTGCATGGCCCATCTCGCCGATCTTGTTCTCGAGCAGCACGACCACGGCCGATCCGACCAGCGGCCCGGACAGCGTGCCCAGCCCGCCGACCAGCGTCATCAGGATCACCTGGCCCGAGGCCGTCCAGTGCACGTCGCTCAAACTGGCAAAGCCCAGCACCAGCGTCTTCAGCGAACCGGCCAGGCCCGACAGCGCGGCCGACAGCACGAAGGCCAGCAGCTTGAAGCGGTGCGTGTCGTAGCCGAGTGAGATGGCGCGAGGCTCGTTCTCCTTGATGCCCTTGAGCACCTGCCCGAAGGGTGAGTGGATGGTGCGCACGATCAGCGCGAACGCGGCCACCACGACCGCCAGCGTCAGGTAGTACATGTGCAGATCGTTCTCCAGGCTGAACAGGCCGAACAGCTTGCCGCGTGGCACCGATTGCAGGCCGTCCTCGCCGCCGGTGAACCTGGCTTGCAGCGCAACGAAGAACATCATCTGCGCCAGCGCCAGCGTGATCATCGCGAAATAGATGCCCTGCCGGCGGATGGCCAGAAAGCCGAACAGCCAGCCCAGCAGCGCGCCGGCCAGCGTGCCGGCGATCAGCCCCAACTCGGGTGTCCAGCCCAGCGACTTCATCGCATAACCCGCCACATAGGCCGAGCCGCCGAGGAAGGCGGCATGCCCGAACGACAGCAGGCCGGTGTAGCCGAGCAGCAGATTGAAGGCCGATGCGAACAGCGCGAAGCACATCAGCTTCATCACGAAGACCGGGTACGCCCCGAGGAAGGGCGCCGCGATCAGCGCGAGCAGCAGCAGGCCGTAGCCGATGGTTTTCTTGTCCATGCCGCCCTGCTACCTTTCTTTTCCGAACAGGCCGGCCGGGCGGATCAGCAGCACGATGACCATGATCACGAAGACCACGGTCGACGACGCTTCCGGGTAGAACACCTTGGTGAATCCTTCGATGATGCCGAGGCCCAGGCCGGTCAGGATCGACCCCATGATGGAGCCCATGCCGCCGATCACGACCACCGCGAACACGACGATGATGAGGTTCTGCCCCATCAGCGGCGACACCTGGATGACGGGCGACGCCAGCACGCCGGCAAAGGCGGCCAGCGCGGCACCGAACGCATAGGTCAGCGTCACCATCAGCGGCACGTTGACGCCGAAGGCTTCGACCAGACGGGGGTTCTCGGTGCCCGCGCGCAGATAGGCGCCGAGCCGCGTCTTCTCGATGACGAACCAGGTGGCAAAGCACACCACCAGCGATGCCAGCACCACCCATGCGCGGTAGTTCGGCAGGACCATGAAACCCAGGTCGGTCGAACCGTCGAGCAGCTCGGGCGCGTCGTACGACAGGCCGGACACGCCGTACACCGAGCGGAACACGCCTTCGATCAACAGCGTGAGGCCGAGCGTCAGCAGCAGGCCGTACAGGTGGTCGAGCTTGTAGATCCAGCGCAGCAGCAGCCGCTCGATCAGCACGCCGAACACCCCGACGATCAGCGGCGCCGAGGCCAGCATCACCCAGTAGTTGATCTCGAAATAGTTCATGCCCATCCACGTCAGGATGGCCCCCATCATGAACAGCGCGCCATGTGCGAAGTTGATGACGTTCAGCAGCCCGAAGATGACCGCCAGGCCCAGGCTCAGGATCGCGTAGAACGATCCGTTGACCAGGCCCAGCAGCAGCTGGCTCAGCAGGGCTGGCATCGAAATGGACATGGAACTCGAATGTCGCTAGGCAAACAGAGCGGCGCGGGCCATCACTTCCACAAGGCGCATTTCGTCTCGGCCTTGGTCGTGAACACCTGGTCGCCCGGCATGGTCTTGATGACCTTCAGGTAGTCCCAGGGTTTGGTGGACTCCTTGGGCGACTTCACCTCGACCAGGTACATGTCGTGGATGTACTGCCCGTCGGCACGGATCTGGCCCTTGCCGTAGAAGTCGTCGATCTTCATGCTCTTCAGCTGCGCCATCACCTTGTCGGCGTCGGTCGTCTTGGCAGCCTCGACAGCCTTCAGGTAGTTGGTCACCGCCGAATAGTCGGCAGCCTGCACATCGGTCGGCATGCGCTTGGTCTTGTCGAAGAATTTCTTCGACCAGGCACGGGTCTTGTCGTTCAGGTCCCAGTAGAAGCTGGTGGTGTGCAGCAGGCCTTCGGTGTTCTTCACGCCCAGGCTGTGGATGTCCGACAGGAACACCAGCAGGCCGGCGGTCTTCATCGTCTTGTTGATGCCGAACTCCTTGGCGGCCTTGATCGAGTTGATCGTGTCGCCGCCGGCATTGGCCAGTCCCAGGATCTGCGCCTTCGAGTTCTGCGCCTGCAGCAGGAACGACGAGAAGTCGGAGGCGTTCAGCGGATGCCGCACGGCGCCCACCACGGTGCCGCCCTTCTCCTTCAGGATCTTCGTGGTGTCGGCTTCCAGCGCCTGGCCGAACGCGTAGTCCGCCGTCAGGAAGAACCAGGTCTTGCCGCCGCGATCGAACACCGCACCACCGGTGCCCTTGGCCAGCGCGACCGTGTCATAGGCATAGTGCACGGTGTACGGGCTGCAGGCCTCGTTGGTGAGTGCCGAGGTGCCGGCACCGTTGTTGAAGTACACGCGCTTCTTTTCTTCGGCGACCTTGGCCATCGCCAACGCCGCACCCGAGTTGGTGCCACCGAACACCAGCGTGACGCCGGCCGTGTCGATCCATTCACGCGCCTTCGAGGCGGCGATGTCGGCCTTGTTCTGGTGGTCGGCCGACATCAGCTCGATCGGCTGGCCCAGCACCTTGCCGCCAAAGTCGTCGATCGCCATCTGCATCGCGGTGGCGCCGCCCTTGCCTTCGACGTCGGAGTACAGGCTCGACATGTCGGTGATCAGGCCGATCTTGACTTTTTCCTGCGCGTGGGCGGCCGTCGAAGCAAGACCGGCAGCGGCCAGCATTAGGGCCAGCGTGGTGAGTTGACGTTTCATGGTTGTCTCCAGTGGGGGTTGCGGTCGGGAACGGTACGAAAGAAAACGGTGAGGGGCCGGGCTCAGACGCCCAGCAGTTCGTGCAGCACCGGCATCTTGGCGTCGAGCTGCGCCGCGTCGAACTGCTCGACGATGCGGCCGTGCTCCATCACGTAGAAGCGGTCGGCCAGCGGCGCGGCGAAGCGGAAGTTCTGCTCCACCATCACGATGGTGTAGCCCTTCTGGCGCAGCATCACGATCATGCGCGCGAGCGCCTGTACGATCACCGGCGCCAGGCCTTCTGAGATCTCGTCGAGCAGCAGCAGCCTGGCGCCGGTGCGCAGGATGCGCGCGACCGCCAGCATCTGCTGCTCGCCGCCCGACAGGCGTGTGCCGGGGCTGTGGCGGCGCTCGGCCAGGTTGGGAAACATCGTGTAGATCTCGTCCACCGACATGCCGCCGCCGCTGCCCTTGAGCCGAGGCGGCAGCATCAGGTTCTCTTCGCAGGACAGGCTCGCGAAGATGCCGCGCTCCTCGGGGCAGTAGCCCACGCCCAGATGGGCGATGCGGTGCGTCGGGCGGCCGATGGTTTCGCTGCCGTTGATCTTCACCGAGCCCTGGCGCCGGCCGGTCAGGCCGAGCACGGCGCGCATCGTCGTGGTGCGGCCCGCGCCATTGCGCCCGAGCAGCGTGACCACCTCGCCGGGTTGCACGACCATGTCGACGCCGTGCAGCACGTGCGACTCGCCATACCAGGCCTGCAGACCCTTGATCTCCAGAGCAGCGGTCATCTAGTGCGCACCCTGCAGCTGGCCGTCGGTCGTGCCCATATAGGCTTCCATCACCTGCGGGTTGCGCGAGACCTCGGCATACGGTCCCTCGGCCAGGACGGCGCCACGCTGCAGCACGGTGATGGTGTCGGCGATGGTCGCGACCACGCCCATGTTGTGCTCGACCATCAGGATCGTGCGCCCGACCGAGACCTTCTTGATCAGCTGCGCCACGCGGTCGACGTCCTCGTGGCCCATGCCCTGGGTCGGCTCGTCGAGCAGCATCAGCTCGGGCTCCATCGCCAGCGTGGTGGCGATCTCCAGCGCGCGTTTGCGGCCATAGGGCAGGTTCACGGTCATCTCGTCGGCCACGTCCGCCAGGCCGACCTGGTCGAGCAGCGCACGCGCCTGGCCGTCGAGCTGGTGCAGGCTGGTCTCGCTTTTCCAGAAGTGGTAGGACGTGCCCAGCTTGCGCTGCAACCCCAGGCGCACGTTCTCGATCAGGCTCAGGTGCGGGAACACCGCGGAGATCTGGAACGAGCGGATCACGCCCCGCCGTGCGATCTGCGCGGGTTGCTCGCGCGTGATGTCCTGCCCGTTGAAATGGATGGTGCCGGAACTCGGCTCGAGGAACTTCGTGAGCAGATTGAAGCAGGTGGTCTTGCCCGCGCCGTTGGGGCCGATCAGCGCGTGGATCGTGCCCCGCTGCACCGACAGGTTCACCTTGCTGACAGCCGTAAAACCCTTGAACGCCTTCGTGAGATCCCGCGTTTGCAGAATGATGTCAGCCATCTCGCCGCTGCTGTCCCTGTTCCGTTGTGATGCGCCGATTGCCGATGCGGCAACAAGCTGCGCGGATGGTACGGGCCGCACATCGGCACGGTCACTAGGACAAACGCCTATGCTGCAGCGCCGCAGACGAGACTGTCGGCACCCGCCTACACCGCAGTGTCGCGGGGGCTACAAGCTTGACGTGAAACTGACGGGATCAGTGCGCGCCGGCGGCGGCATCGGCACTGCCGGCACCACCCATCTTCGGGCGCGAGATCCACACCAGCGGGATCAGCAGCAGGAACAGCAGGGCCGAGGCATAGAACACATCGGCGGCTGCGAGCATGAAGGCCTGCTGGTCGACGAGACGGTTGATCTGGCCCAGCACCTGTTCAGGCGACATGCCCGATGCCGCCAGACCGGCCATCGCGCTGTTGGATGCCTGGTTGCCGACATTGATCGACTCGGCCAGCTGCGCGTGGTGCATCGCCGCGCGGTTCTCCCACACCGTCGTCGCGATCGACGTGCCCATCGCGCCAGCCGTGATCCGCACGAAGTTCGACAGACCCGACGCCGCCGGAATGCGGTCGGGCGTCAGACCCGACAAGGTGATCGTCACCAGCGGAATGAAGAAGAACGCCATCGCCACACCCTGGATGATCGTCGGCACCATGATGGTGGCCTCGTCCGCCTGCGTGTTGAAGCCGGCGCGCATCCACAGCACCAGCGCGAACACCAGGAAGGCGAAGCTCGCGAAGCGGCGCGGATCGACCTTGCTGACGTTCTTGCCCACCACCGGCGACAGCAGGATCGCCATCAGGCCCACCGGCGCCAGGATGAAGCCGGCCTGGGTCGAGGTGTAGCCCATGAACTGCTGCAGCCACAAGGGCAGCAGCACCACGTTGCCGAAGAACAGGCCGTAGCCCACCGACGTTGCCACCGTGCCCGACCAGAAATTGCGCCGACCGAACAAGGTGAGGTCGACCACGGGGTGCTTCTCGGTGAGCTCCCAGGCCACGAATAGCAGGAAGCCCACCAGCGCCACCACGCCCAGCGTGATGACCTCGGCGGAATGGAACCAGTCGAGTTCCTTGCCCTTGTCGAGCATGATCTGCAGCGCGCCGACCCAGACCACCAGCAGCCCCAGGCCGACACCGTCGATCGGCAGCTGTTTGGTCGGCGTCTCGCGCTTGCGGTAGAGCGCCCAGGCGGCCGAGGCCGACAGCATGCCGACGGGGATGTTGATGTAGAAGATCCAGGGCCAGGAGATGTTGTCGGTGATCCAGCCGCCGAGCAGGGGGCCCATCACCGGCGCCACCAGCGTGGTCATGGCCCACATCGCCATCGCGGTGCCGGCCAGCGCCTTCGGGTAGCTGGAGAGCAGCAGCGATTGCGACAGCGGGATCATCGGCCCGGCCACGAAGCCCTGCAGCACACGGAACGCGATCAGCGTGGTCATGTTGGGCGCCAGCCCGCACATCAGCGAAGCGATGACGAACAGCATGATGCTGGCCACGAACAGCCGCACCTGGCCGAAGCGCTGCGACAGCCAGCCGGTCAGCGGCACGGCGATGGCGTTGGCCACCGCAAAGCTGGTGATGACCCAGGTGCCCTGGTTCGGGCTCACGCCCAGGTCGCCGGCGATGGCCGGCAGCGACACGTTGGCGATCGACGTGTCGAGCACGTTCATGAAGGTGGCGGCCGACAGCGCGACCGTGCCCCACATGCGGGCCGAGCCCTCCAGCGGCGCTGGGGGCACATAGTTGACGGGCGTGGAGGACATCGGTCGTCGGCGGTCAGGGGCAGGAGGTGCGCTTCGGGAACGGAAGCGCGCTCAGTTCGCGAGCGTGGCCGATGCACGCGCCAGCGGCGGATGCGCAGGCAGCGCGCGCACGGCGGGCGACGACGCCAGCGGGCGCGGTGTGCCGTGGCCCACGTTGGCCGCGATCACGCGCTGCACCTGCGCATCGGCGCCGGACTCCGAGGCCGCGTAGACGGCGGTCGTCGACATCGGCGCGCTGCGCGGTGCGTCGGCCAGCGACTTGCCGTCCTTCTGCGCCACGTCGACCGTGGCGTCCATCGACAGGCCCACCCGCAGCGGGTTCTGCGCAAGTTGCTTGGGGTCGAGCGCGATGCGCACCGGCACGCGCTGCACCACCTTGATCCAGTTGCCGGTGGCGTTCTGCGCCGGCAGCAGCGCGAACGCGGCACCAGTGCCGACACCGAGACCGGCGACCGTGCCCTGGTACTCGACCTTCTTGCCGTACACGTCGGCGGTCAGGTGCACCGGCTGGCCGATGCGGATGTTGCGCAGCTGCACTTCCTTGAAATTCGCGTCGACCCAGACCTGGTCGAGCGGGATGATCGACATCATCGGCGTGCCCGCGGCGACGCGCTGGCCCAGCTGCACGGTGCGCTTGGCCACATAGCCGTCGACCGGTGCCGGCAACGCGGCGCGCTGCGTTGCGAGATAGGCCTCGCGCACCTTGGCGGCGGCGGCCTGCACGCTCGGGTGCTGCTCTACGCTGGTGCCATCGGTCATGGCCTGGTTGCTGGCCAGCTGCTCCTTCGCCGCCGACACGGCGGCCTGCGCCGCGACCACGCTGGCCTGGGCTGCGGCCAGCGCGCTCTTGCTGTTGTCGAGCTGGGTCTGCGCGTGGTTGAGTTCTTCCTTCGACACCGCGCCATTGCCGCTCAGCGCCTGGCGCCGGTTCAGGTCGTCGTTGGCACGCGCGACCTCGCTCTGCGCGCGGCCGATGTCGGTCTGCGCCCGCACCACGTCGGCATTGCGCAGCTGCACCTGGGCCGCCAGCGTGCCGTTGTTGGCGTACAGCGTGCGCACCTGGCGCACCGCCTGGGCCAGGTTGGCCTCGGCCTGCTCGAGCGCGACCTTGGCATCGGCCGGGTCGAGCTTGACCAGGGGCTGGCCGGCCTTCACGAAGTCGGTGTCGTCGGCCATGATGGCCATCACGGTGCCGCCGATCTGCGGCGTGATCTGGATCACGTTGCCCTGCACGTAGGCGTTGTCGGTGTTCTCGTAGTGGCTGGCGACCAGGTATTCATAGGCGCCCCAGCCAAGGCCGCCGATCACGACCACCGCGGCCACGGCGGTCAGCGCCTTCTTGCGCTTGGGGTTGCCGGCAGGAGCGGCGGGGGCAGCGGTGGCGCCAGCGGGTGCGGTTTGGGGAGCGTTCATGGTTCGGACCTCGGATCAGGGTGTTCGGGTGCGCTTCAGCGGCTGAGCTGGGCGTTGAGTTCGGGGCGCGCGGCGGCGGCTGCGCGGGGCTGGGCATCGGGCACGTAGCCGCCGCCGAGCGAACGCGACAGTTGTGCCTGCGTGTCGAGCGCACGCGCGGCCAGATCGACCTGCTGGCGCCGCTGTGCCAGCACCGACGACTCGGCCGTCAGCACGTTCAGGTAGTTGCCGAGCCCGGCGCGGTAGCGCTGCACGGCGATGTCGTAGGCGCCTTCGGCGGCCTCTTGCGCGGCACGCTGCTCGCGCTGCTGCAGCTCGATCGACTTCACCGAGGCGAGCTGGTCGCCGACCTCGCGCACCGCATCGACGACCGCCATGTTGTAGCTCTCGACCGCGGCATCGAGGTCGGAGGTCTTCACGTGCAGGTTGGCGCGCAGCCGGCCGGCATCGAAGATCGGCAGGCGCAGTGCCGGGCCGACGCCCCATTGCGTGCTGCCCGATTCGAGCAACCGGCCCAGGCCGATGCTGGAGAAGCCCAGGAAGCCGACGAGGTTGATGTTCGGATAGAACTGCGCCTTGGCGCTGCGCACGTCCTGCCCTGCAGCCTCGACGCGCCAGCGCGCCGCCAGGATGTCGGCGCGGCGACCCAGCAGGTCGGCGGGCAGCGCCTGTGGCAGGCGCTGGGCCTGCAGGCTGGCCAGCGACGGGGCCACGATCGCGGTGGCAACGCCGGGCTGTGCAACCAGCGCCGCCAGCGCGTTGCGCGACCAGACGATCTGCTCGCGCAAGGCCTCGATCTGCTGCCGCGCCTCGGGCAGGCCGCCTTCGCTCTGGCGCAGCTCGAGCCGGGTGTCGAGGCCGGCGTTGACCCGGTCGCGCACCAGCTTCAAGGTTTCTTCGCGTTGCGCCAGCATGCGCTGCGCTACGGTCAGCTGGTCGTCGAGCCGGGCCAGTTGCAGGTAACCGCGCACCACCTGCGTGGCCAGCAGCAGCCGCGCGGCCTGCGTGTCTGCCTCGGCGGCGCGCACCGTGCCCAGCGCAGCCTCGAGCGCCGCGCGGTTCTTGCCGAAGAAATCGAGCTCCCAGCTGGCGCTGAGCTGGACGGTGCCGGTGTCGCGCACCGACCCGGCCAGCGGTGCGGGCACGGCGCCGTTCTCGGTGTAGCGCTGGCGGGTGATGTCGACGCCTGCGTTCACCTGCGGCAGCAGCGCGGCATCGGCCACCTCGGTCACCGCACGGGCACGGGTCAGCCGGGTCTGCGCGAGGCGCAGGTTGGGGCTGCCTTCGAGCGCCTGGGCGACCAGCCGGTCGAGCTGGGCGTCGCCGAAGCCGCGCCACCAGTCGGCAGGAATCGCCGCGGCCGCGTCATCGGCGGCAGGCAGGCCGAGCGAGGCGGCATCGCGCAGTGCGGATTGCGGCTGGATGCCGGAATAGTTGGCGCAGGCGGCCAGGCTCAGCGCCAGCGCAACGGCCAGCGCGCTGCGCAGCGGCAGCGTTGGGAACACGGAGGATTGCATAGAGGTCGTCATGATTTCTTGCCCGCACACTGGATCTGGATGGCGTTGTCGAGAATGCGGCGCAGAAAGCCTTTCAGCAGCGTCCACTCTTCGATGGAAAAGCCCGCGAGATGCGCGTTCTGCACACGGCTCAGCACGGCGGGAATCTGTTGCGCCACCGAGCTGCCCTCGGGCGTCAATTCGAGGTTGACGACGCGGCGGTCTTCGGACGAACGGATGCGGCGGCACAGGCCCTTGGCTTCGAGACGGTCCAAGAGCCGGGTCATCGAGCCTGCATCGAGCTCGCACTGGCGGGCCAGTTCGGCTACTGTCGCGCCCTGCTGCATGTAGAGCTTGAAGAGCGGCACCCACTGGGCGTTGGTCAGGCCGCTGGGCTCCAGCTCGCGCTCGACCGCCGTGGCCACGGTGGCGAGGATGCGCCGCATCATGTAGCCGACGCTTTCTTCGGGGTTGTAGTGCTCTGCCGAGTAGAAGGACACGAGCATCGGGCAGATGCCTGCTTCTTTCGGCTTTGCGGGGGCGTCGGCTGTGGAAACGTTCGGATCCATGGCGGCAAATATAATTGCCTAGACAAATATTGTCAAGCCTATCATTGTTCAGGCAGCGGAATTGCTACACTTGCCGCCCATGGCGACAACTTCCCTTTCTACAGCCGAGCCCGTCAAAGGCTCGCCGCGCTCGCTGAGCGGGCTGATTCCCTTCCTGCGGCCCTACAGCGGCCGGATCGCCATGGCTGTGGTGTTCCTGGTGCTGGCGGCCGGCGCAACGCTGGTGTTCCCGCTGGCGCTGCGCAGCCTGATCGACAACGGGCTGGTCAGCGGCGGCGGGACGGCAGCGGACCGGGGCGCCCAGCTGATGGCGCTGCGCACGCACTTCTTCGAGCTGTTCGCCGTGGCCGCGGCGCTGGGGCTGTTTTCGGCCGGTCGCTTCTACATGGTCAGCTGGCTCGGCGAGCGCGTGACGGCCGACCTGCGCAATGCCGTCTATGCGCACGTGGTGCGGCAGAGCCCGGAGTTCTTCGAGACCACGCAGACCGGTGAAGTGCTGTCGCGCCTGACCGGCGACACGACGCTGGTGCAGACCGTGGTCGGCTCCTCCCTCAGCATGGGCCTGCGCAACGCGGTGATGGGCATCGGCGCGCTCGGCATGCTGGTCTGGACCAACCCCTATGTGATGACCCAGGTGCTGGGCATCCTGGTGCTGGTGGTGCTGCCGAGCGTGTGGTTCGGCCGCCGGGTGCGCAAGCTGTCGCGCGCCAGCCAGGACCGCGTGGCCGACTCCAGTGCGATCGCCGCCGAGGTGCTGAACGCGATCCCCGTGGTGCAGAGCTACACCGCAGAGGCACGTGAGGCGGCGCGTTTCGACGACTCGACGCAGAACGCCTTCCAGACGGCAGTGCGGCGCACCAAGGCGCGCTCGGTGCTGGTGGCGTTCATCATCATCGCGACCTCGGCCGCGCTGCTGTGGGGCCTGTACCAGGGCACGCAGGCGGTGATGCGCGGCGACATCTCGGCCGGCCATCTGGGTCAGACCGTGGTCTACGTGATCATCCTGGCCAGCGCCACCGCGGTGCTGGGCGAGGTCTATGGCGATCTGCTGCGCGCCGCCGGCGCCAGCGAGCGGCTGATGGAACTGCTGGAGACCCGGTCGCCGATCGCGTCGCCGGACCAGCCCGTGCCGCCGCCGCCACGCTCGGCCGGCAGCAGCGTGGAGATTGCCAACCTGGGCTTCCACTACCCCTCGCGGCCGGGGCAGGCGGCACTGAGCGACTTCAACCTGGCGGTGGCGCCGGGCGAAACGGTGGCGCTGGTGGGTGCCAGCGGCGCCGGCAAGAGCACGGTGTTCCAGCTGCTGCTGCGTTTCTACGATCCCGACACCGGCAGCATCCAGCTCGACGGCGTGGCCACACGCGCCTTGTCGCTGCACGACCTGCGCGACCGCATCGGCATCGTGCCGCAGGATCCGGTGCTGTTCTCCACCAGCGCGCGCGAGAACATCCGTTACGGCCGCCCGGACGCCAGCGACGAAGAGGTGGAGGCCGCGGCGCGAGCCGCCTTCGCGCACGACTTCATTACGGCCCTGCCCCAGGGTTACGACAGTTTCCTCGGCGAGCGCGGCGTGCGCCTGTCGGGCGGCCAGCGCCAGCGCATCGCCATCGCCCGCGCGATGCTGAAGAACGCCCCGCTGCTGCTGCTCGACGAGGCCACCAGCGCGCTGGATGCCGAGAGCGAACGCATGGTGCAGGCCGCCCTCGAAACGGCCATGCGCAACCGCAGCACCCTGGTCATCGCACACCGGCTCGCCACCGTGCAGCGGGCCGACCGCATCGTGGTGCTGGAGCAGGGCCGCATCGTCGAGCAGGGCACGCACGCCGCGCTGGTGGCGGCAGGCGGCGTCTACGCGCGGCTGGCGGCGATGCAGTTCACGCAGTAGCCGGTTGCGGCAGGCGGCGGGCGCAGGCGGTGGCGACGCCTTCGCCTGCGCACCACGGCGGGGTCATGCCGTTCTTGCATGACGCGCCAGCGAGTCGGCCTTGGACAAGTCGAAGGTCCACTCCTATGCTCCGGCGGCATACCCATCCACATCGGAGCACGCCATGCCGTCCCAACTTCCCGCCAGCCCTCTCCCGGCCCCGACCCGCCACGCACTGCCGTCGTACCTGCAGCCGGACAACGTCGGTCCCTGGGGCATCTTCCTGCAGCAGATCGACCGCGTCGAGCCCTACCTGGGTGACCTGGCGCGCTGGGTCGAGACGCTGAAGCGGCCCAAGCGCATCCTGGTCGTCGACGTGCCGATCCACATGGACGACGGACGTGTCGCGCACTTCGAGGGCTACCGCGTGCAGCACAACACCTCGCGCGGGCCGGGCAAGGGCGGTGTGCGGTTCCACCAGGACGTGACGCTGTCCGAGGTGATGGCGCTGTCGGCCTGGATGTCGGTAAAGAACGCCGCCGTCAACGTGCCCTACGGCGGCGCCAAGGGCGGCATCCGCGTCGACCCCAAGACGCTGTCGCGCGGCGAGCTCGAGCGCATCACGCGGCGCTACACCAGCGAGATCGGCATCATCATCGGGCCGAACAAGGACATCCCCGCGCCGGACGTCAACACCAACGAGCAGATCATGGCCTGGATGATGGACACCTACTCGATGAACCAGGGCTCGACCGCCACCGGCGTGGTCACCGGCAAGCCGGTCGACCTGGGCGGCTCGCTCGGCCGCCGCGAAGCCACCGGCCGTGGCGTGTTCACGGTCGGCGTCGAGGCGGCCAAGCACATCGGCCTGGACATCGCGACCGCGCGCGTCGCGGTGCAGGGCTTCGGCAATGTTGGCGGCGTGGCCGGCAAGCTGTTTGCCGAGGCCGGGGCGCGCGTGGTGGCGGTGCAGGACCACGGCGGCGCCGTGTACCGCGAGGCCGGGCTCGATGTGCCGGCCCTGCTGAAGCACGTGGCGCAGACCGGCAGCGTCGGTGGCTTCGACGGCGCGGAGAGCCTGGAGCCAGAGAAGTTCTGGGACGTGCCCTGCGACATCCTGATCCCGGCGGCGCTGGAGCAGCAGATCACCAAGGCCAATGCCGGCCGCATCCAGGCGCGCATGGTCATCGAGGGCGCGAACGGACCGACGACGCCCGAGGCGGACGACATCCTGCGCGAACGCAACGTGCTGGTGCTGCCCGACGTGATCGCCAATGCCGGCGGCGTGACGGTCAGCTACTTCGAGTGGGTGCAGGACTTCTCGAGCTTCTTCTGGGACGAGGACGAGATCAATGCCCGCCTGGTGCGCATCATGAAGGCCGCGTTTGCATCGATCTGGGAAGTGGCCGACGAACACAAGGTGACGCTGCGCACCGCGACCTTCATCGTCGCCTGCCGCCGCATCCTGCACACCCGGGAACTACGCGGTTTGTATCCCTGACATCGCCCAGTCTGCGCGCACTGAGTGTCGCTTCGCCAACCCCCTTTGCAAGGGGGCGATACCAACGGCCCGGCAAAGCCGGTTCCGCGGTATCCCTGACTACTGCAACGGGCCCTTGAGCGCCTTGGGCATGGGCAGGGGCATCACGGCGATGCCCTCGTCCAGCAGGGCTTCGGTCTCTTCGCGCGAGGCCTGGCCGCGGATGTTGCGCTCGTCGCGCTCGCCGTAGTGCATGCGGCGGGCCTCTTCGGCGAAGTTGTCGCCGACGTCTTCGGTGTTCTCGATGACGTGGCGCACCATCTTCATCCACGCGGCCTGCAACTGCGGGTCGGTCGGTGCAGCCGCGACCTCGCTGCGCGCCGGCGTGGTTTCCGCCTTGGGGATTGCCGGCGCGGTGGCGCCAAAATTGAGCCGTGGCGCACTCAGCATCTTGACGATGGCGGTATCGCCGCACATCGGGCATTCGACGAGCCCACGGCCCAGCTGCGACTGGAACTCGTCCTCCGAAGCGAACCAGCCTTCGAAGCTGTGCCGGTGCGCGCATTGGAGATCGAGGACTTTCATGGCCCGATTATCCGGCAGAGCCCTCGTCCGCGTCGGACTGCCATCGCAAATCCCAGGCGCCGCTGTGCAGGTTCTGCAGCCACAGCGCGGCGGCCAGCGTCTTGCCGTCGGTGATGCTGCCGTCGCGGCACCACTGCAGCAACTCGTCGAGGCTGGCGGCAAACACGTCGATGAACTCGCCGTGGTCGAGGTGCCGCTGCTCCAGGCGCAGGCCGCGCGCGAACCAGATCTCGATGAACTCGGTCGAGTACGAGATCACCGGGTGCAGCAGGCCGGCGCGCGCCCATGCGGTCGCCACGTAGCCGGTCTCCTCCAGCAACTCGCGCCGGGCGCAGGCCAGCGTGTCTTCGCCCGGATCGAGCTTGCCGGCGGGAAACTCGATCATCACGCGCTGCATCGGGTAGCGGTACTGGCGCTCGAGCACCAGGCGCCCGTCGTCGAGCAGGGGCACGATCATCACCGCGCCGGGGTGTACCACGTACTCGCGCGTATCGCTGCCGCCGTCGGGCAACTGCACGGTGTCACGCATCACGTGCAGGAAGCGGCCGCGCAACAGCTCTTCGCTATGCAGCGTCTGTTCGATCAGGTGTTCGTCGGAGGGCGGCATCGCGGCGGTCAAGTGCTAGCGCCGGGCTAGTGCTTGAGCAGGTAGCGGTAGATGAAACCGGGGAACGCCAGCGTCAGGAACAGCGTGCCGGTGATCGCATAGAACTCCCAGCCCTGCGGCGCGATCTGGCCGGCGCTGTGTTCCAGCAGCAGGCCAAGGCCGCCGACGAGAAAGTAGTAGCCCACCAGCTCCAGAAGCCGCAGCGCCAGCGACTTGCCGGCCGGCAGTGGCCAGACCGCAAACAGCCGCTGCGTCACGCAGGGCAGATTGGCGCCCAGGCAAGCCGCAAGGACGACAAGCCAGACGGCGGCCGATTGGGACACTGGCAGTGGCTCTCCAGCGCCTCTGTCAGGTGCCGAGGGTCAGCACGATGGCCTGCGCGCACAAGGTCATCAGGCCGCCTGGCGCCACACCCAACAACAGGACCAGAGCGCCATTGACCGACAGCACTGCACGCACGTCGAGCGGCGCGGACACGGTGCTGGCCGTGATGGGCGCGTCGAAGTACATCACCTTGACCACGCGCAGGTAGTAGAACGCCCCGATCAGCGACATCATCACGGCGAACACCGCCATCGCGACGTAACCACCCTGCCCCGACGACACCAGCGCCTGCAGCACCGACAGCTTGGCGTAGAAGCCCACCATCGGCGGAATGCCCGCCAGCGAGAACATGCAGATCGCCATCACGGCCGCGTACAGCGGGCTGCGCTGGTTCAGGCCGGCCAGATCGGAGATCTCTTCGCTCTCGAAACCTTCGCGGGCCAGCAGCAGGATGACACCGAAGCAGGCCAGCGTCGTCATCACGTAGGTGACGATGTAGAACATCGACGAGCTGTAGGCGTTGGCGGCCGACAACGTGTTGCCATTGACCACACCCGACATCAGCCCCAGCAGCACGAAGCCCATCTGCGAGATGGTCGAGTAGGCCAGCATTCGCTTGATGTTGCTCTGCATCACGGCGGCCAGATTGCCGATCAGCAGCGAGCCGACGGACAGCACCATCAGCATCTGCTGCCAGTCGATCGCCAGCGGCAGCATGCCTTCGACCAGCAGGCGGATGATGATGCCGAAGGCCGCCAGTTCGGGCGCGCCGGCGATCATCAGCGTGACGGCGGTCGGGGCGCCCTGGTACACGTCGGGCACCCACATGTGGAACGGCACGACCCCCAGCTTGAACGCCAGGCCCGCGACGATGAACACCAGGCCGAACACCAGCACCTGGTGTTTGATCTGCCCGGAGGCGATGGCCTTGAACACTTCGCTCACGTCCAGCGAACCGGTGGCACCGTACATCATCGACAGGCCGTACAGCAGGAAGCCCGACGCCAGGGCGCCCAGCACGAAGTACTTCATCGCTGCCTCGCTGGCGGTGGCGTTGTCGCGCCGCAGCGCCACCAGCGCGTAGCTCGACAGCGTCAGCAACTCGAGCCCCATGTAGATCACGAGGAAGTTGTTGCCCGAGATCATCACCGACATGCCCAGCAACGCGAACATCGACAGGCTGAACATCTCGCCGCCGCGCAGCATGCCGCGGTCACCCGCGTAGGGGCGACCGTACACCAGCGTGACCATCACGGCGATGGTCGCGAAGCACTTGAGCCAGTTGCCCATCGGGTCGCTGACCACCATGTTGCCGAAGCCGTAGAGGGTCGTGTGGCCGCTGGCGTAGAGCCCCTGCAGCACCGCGACGACGCCCAGCGTCAGCAGTGTCAGCACGTAGGTGACGGTGCGGCGCGGCGTGGTGACCGCGAGATCGACCAGGGCGATCGCGCACGCCATCAGCAGCAGCACGACTTCAGGGTAGACGGTGATCCAACTGAGTTTGTCCATCATGTTCTCGTTTTCGATTCACTCAATTCAGCTTGGATGTCGCCACGTGCTTGAGCAGATCGGCAACCGACACGTTCATCACATCGGTAAAAGGTTTCGGGTAGATCCCCATCGCCAGCACCGCGATGGCCAGCAGCGCCAGCATCAGGAATTCGCGCGCGTTGATGTCGCTCAGGCCCTTCACGTCGTCGTTGGCAGGCGCACCGAGATAGACGCGCTTGAACATCCACAGCGTGTAGGCCGCGCCGAAGATCAGGGCCGTGGCCGACAGCAGGCCAACCCAGAAGTTGTACTTGACCGCGCCCAGGATCACCATCCATTCGCCGACGAAGCCTGCGGTGCCCGGCAGACCGCAGTTGGCCATCGCGAACAGCAGCGCGAACGCGGTGAACTTGGGCATGGTGTTGACCACACCGCCGTAACTCGCGATCTCGCGCGAATGGACACGGTCGTATAGCACGCCGATCGACAGGAACATCGCGCCCGACACGAAGCCATGGGCGATCATCTGTACCAGGCCGCCGGACACGCCGAGGTCGTTGAAGATGAAGAAGCCGAGCGTGACGAAGCCCATGTGCGCCACCGACGAGTAGGCCACCAGCTTCTTCATGTCCTGCTGCACCATCGCGACCAGCCCGACGTAGACCACCGCGGTCAACGACAGCGCGATCATCAGCCATGCCCACTCGCGCGCGGCGTCGGGAGCGATCGGCATCGAGAAGCGCAGGAAACCGTAGGCACCCAGCTTCAGCATGATCGCGGCCAGCACGGCCGAGCCGCCGGTCGGCGCCTCGACGTGCACGTCGGGCAGCCAGGTGTGGACCGGCCACATCGGCACCTTGACCGCGAACGCGGCGAAGAACGCGAAGAACAGGAAGGTCTGCACCGAGCCGCTCAATGGCAGCCGCTGCCAGGTGGCGATGTCGAAACTGCCGCCCGACTTGGAGTACAGGTAGATCAGCGCCACCAGCATCAGCAGCGAGCCGAGCAGGGTGTAGAGGAAGAACTTGAACGCCGCGTAGATCTTGTTCGGCCCGCCCCAGATGCCGATGATCAGGTACATCGGGATCAGCGTCGCTTCGAAGAAGACGTAGAACAGGATGCCATCGAGCGCGCAGAACACGCCGATCATCAGACCCGACAGGATCAGGAACGCGCCCATGTACTGGTTGACGCGCTGGGTGATCACTTCCCAGCCGGCGATGACGACGATCACGTTGATGAAGGCCGTCAGCAGCACAAACCACAGCGAGATGCCGTCCACCCCGAGGTGGTAGTTGACATTGAAGCGTTCGATCCAGCCCGCCTTTTCGACGAACTGCATCGCGGAAGTATCGATCTGAAAGCCGCCGTAGAGCGGCAGCGTCACCAGGAAACTGACCACGGCACCGACCAGCGCGATCCACCGCACCGCCTGCGCGTGTTCGTCGCGGCCCAGTGCCAGCAGCACGGCCCCGAAGAAGATCGGCGTCCAGATCGCAAGGCTCAACAATCCCATTTTTATTCTTCTCCTACTTGTTGAGCCAGACGAAATACGTCATCAGCACGAACACCCCGATGATCATCACCAGTGCGTAGTGGTAGATATAGCCGGTCTGCAGCCAGCGCACCATGCCGGCGACCCAGCCGACGAGCTTCCACGAACCGTTGACGACACCGCCATCGATCACGGCCTGGTCGCCACCCTTCCACAGACCGGTACCGAGACCGCGCGCGCCACGCGCCAGCACGTTCTCGTTGAACCAGTCGAGGTAGTACTTGTTCTCGAGCAGCTTGTAGATCGGCTGCACCCGGGCCTTGATGGCGGTCGGCAGCGCCGGGTTGACCATGTACATGTAGTAGGACAGCGCCACGCCGGACAGCGCGAGCCAGAACGGCAGCGTCATCAGGCCGTGCAGCGCCATCGCCACCGGGCCGTGGAACACCTTGGCCAGCTCTTCCATCGCCGGGTGCTTCTCGAGGTTGATGAAGATCGCGTCCTTGAAGAACTCGCCGAACAGCATCGGCGAGATCGTCAGGAAGCCGATCACCACCGACGGGATCGCCAGCAGCACCAGCGGCGCGGTCACGACCCAGGGCGACTCGTGCGGCACGTGGGCGTGCCCATGGCCGTGATCGCCATGGTGGTCGTCGTCGTGGCCATGGTCGTCATGGTGGGCATCGGGGTTTTGGTCGAAACGCTCCTTGCCGTGGAACACCAGGAAGTACATGCGGAACGAATAGAACGCGGTCACGAACACGCCGGCCAGCACCGCGAACGAGGCGAAGCCTGCACCGGGCAGATGGCTTTCGCGCACCGCTTCGATGATGCTGTCCTTCGAATAGAAGCCGGCAAACAGCGGCGTGCCGATCAGCGCCAGCGAACCCAGCAGCGAGGTGATCCAGGTGATCGGCATGTACTTGCGCAGGCCACCCATCCAGCGGATGTCCTGGTTGTGGTGGCAGCCCATGATCACGGAGCCGGCACCGAGGAACAGCAAGGCCTTGAAGAAGGCGTGCGTCATCAGGTGAAACACCGCGACCGAGTAGGCCGACGCGCCCAGCGCCACGGTCATGTAGCCCAGCTGCGACAGCGTGGAGTAGGCCACCACGCGCTTGATGTCGTTCTGGATGATGCCCAGAAAGCCCATGAACAGCGCCGTGATCGCACCGATCACCATGATGAAGCTCAGCGCGGCATCGCTCAGCTCGAACAGCGGCGACATGCGGGCCACCATGAAGATGCCGGCCGTGACCATCGTCGCCGCGTGGATCAGCGCCGAGATC
The DNA here is from genome assembly GCA_965279475.1 of Pseudorhodoferax sp. GTDB lineage: Bacteria > Pseudomonadota > Gammaproteobacteria > Burkholderiales > Burkholderiaceae_C > Pseudorhodoferax. The sequence continues at coordinate 1,071,885 of CBDIIA010000003.1, read as the reverse complement.
GGGGTCGGGCCCTCCATCGAATCGGGCAGCCAGACGTGCAGAGGGAACTGCGCCGACTTGCCCATCGCGCCGATGAACAGGCAGATGCAGATCACGGTGATCAGCATCCAGTCGCTGCCGGGCAGGGTCAGCTTGGCCAGCGCATCCGCCTTGGCAAAGGTCTCGCCGTAGTTCAGCGTGCCGGCGAAGGCGGCGATCAGGCCGATGCCGAGGATGAAGCCGAAGTCGCCGACGCGGTTGACCAGGAAGGCCTTCATGTTGGCGAAGATCGCGGTCGGCCGGTTGAACCAGAAGCCGATCAGCAGATACGACACCAGGCCCACGGCTTCCCAGCCGAAGAACAGCTGGAGCATGTTGTTGCTCATCACCAGCATCAGCATCGAGAACGTGAACAGCGAGATGTAGGCGAAGAAGCGGTTGTAGCCTTCGTCTTCCTCCATGTAGCCGATGGTGTAGATGTGCACCATCAGCGAGACGAAGGTGACGACGCACATCATCATCGCGGTCAGGCCGTCGACCAGGAAGCCGACCTCCATCTTGAGGCCGCCCACCACCATCCAGGTGTAGAGCGTGTCGTTGAAGCGGGCGCCGTCGAGCGCCACGCTCTTGAGCGTCATCGCCGACAGGACGAAGGCCACCAGCACGCCGAGGATGGTCAGCGAATGGCTGAGACGCCGTCCGATCCAGTTGCCGCCGAAGGCGGTACCGAAGATGCCTGCGAGCGCGGCGCCGACCAGGGGAGCCAGCGGCACGGCCACCAGGGTGGCGGCTGAAAGGGTTTGACTCATGTTGTTGTGCTTGGGAAGCCGGGTTCAGCCCTTGAGCGTGTTGAGTTCGTCCACATTGATGCTGGACTTGTTGCGAAACAACAGCACCAGGATCGCCAGGCCGATGGCCGACTCGGCCGCGGCAACGGTGAGGATGAAGAACACGAAGATCTGGCCGTGCATGTCGTTCAGGTAGTACGAGAACGCCACGAAGTTCATGTTGACCGCCAGCAGCATCAGCTCGATCGCCATCAGCAGCACGATCAGGTTCTTGCGGTTCAGGAAGATGCCGATCACCGACAGCGCGAACAGCATCGCGCCGAGCGACAGGAAATGTCCAAGACTCAGGGTCATGCCTTCTTCTCCTCGGCCGGTGCCGCCAGCGGGGGTGGGGGTGCGGGACGCGTCGCATCCATCTTGACGACGGCGAAACGGTCGGCCGCGCGCACATGCACCTGGTCTTCGGCACGCACGTTGCGGGTGTCCTTGCGGCCGCGCAGCGTCAGCGCGATCGCGGCAATCATGGCCACCAGCAGGATCACCGCGGCGATCTCCAGCGGGTAGAGGTACTCGGTGTACAGCAGCTTGCCCAGCTCACGGGTGTTGGACAGTTGCGCGGCCATCGGCGCGGCACCGGCCAGATTGCGCGAGTCCTCCGTCACGCGGAAGCCACCCATCAGCACTCCGGCCATCTCCAGCGCGATCAGCGCGCCGATGGTCGCGGCCAGCGGGAAGTGCCGCCAGAAGCCCTGTCGCAAGCCCTCGACATCGACGTCCAGCATCATCACGACGAACAGGAACAGCACCAGCACCGCCCCCAGGTACACGAGCACCAGCACGATCGCCAGGAACTCGGCATGCAGCAGCAGCCAGATCGCCGAGGCCTGCGAGAACGCCAGGATCAGGTACAGCACCGCGTGCACCGGATTGCGCGCTGTGATCACCCGGAAGGCTGCAAACAGCAGCACGAGTGAAAACAGGTAAAAGAAGCCAGTCTTGCCGTCCATGGATTTTTTTCTTCGGGCGCCTGCCGTTAGCGGTAGGGGGCGTCGGCTGCCTTGGCGGCCGCGATCTCGGTTTCGTAGCGGTCACCCACGGCCAGCAACATGTCCTTGGTGAAGTACAGGTCGCCACGCTTCTCGCCGTGGTATTCGAGGATGTGCGTCTCGACGATCGAGTCCACCGGGCAACTCTCTTCGCAGAAGCCGCAGAAGATGCACTTGGTCAGATCGATGTCGTAGCGCGTGGTACGGCGCGATCCGTCGTCGCGCACTTCGGACTCGATGGTGATCGCCATCGCCGGGCACACGGCTTCGCACAGCTTGCAGGCGATGCAGCGTTCTTCGCCGTTCTCGTAGCGGCGCAGCGCGTGCAGGCCGCGAAAGCGTGGCGACAACGGTGTCTTTTCCTCGGGGAATTGCACCGTGATCTTGCGCTTGAACGCATAGCGACCGGTCAGGACCATGCCCTTGAACAACTCCGCGAGCATGAAGCTCTTGAGGAAGTCCTTGACCGAAAAGGTGGAGGCTGTTGCCGTTGTCATCGTGGTTTTCTCGCTCAGTTCCAGATGTTCCAGGGCGTCTGCATCCAGCCCCCGACCACCAGCAGCCACACCAGCGTGACCGGGATGAAGATCTTCCAGCCCAGACGCATGATCTGGTCGTACCGGAAGCGCGGGAAGGTGCCGCGGATCCAGATGAACAGCGAGACCACGAAGAAGGTCTTGAGGCCCAGCCAGATCCAGCCTGGAATGAAATCGAGGAAGCTGAACGGGGACAGCCAGCCGCCCAGGAACATCAGCGCGGCCAGGATGGACACCAGCCACATGCTCGCGTATTCGGCCAGGAAGAAGATCGCGAACCCCATGCCCGAGTACTCGACCATGTGGCCGGCGACGATCTCGGCCTCGCCTTCGACCACGTCGAACGGATGGCGGTTGGTTTCGGCCACGCCGGAGATCACGTAGACCACGAAGATCGGCAGCAGCGGCAGCCAGTTCCACGACAGGAAGTTCAGCCCGGCATTCACGCCCATGCCCTTGGCCTGGACCGCGACGATTTCGCCCAGGTGCAGGCTGCCCGACACCATGATCACGACCACCAGGCAGAAGCCCATCGCGATTTCGTAGCTGACCATCTGCGCGGACGCGCGCAGCGCGCCCAGGAACGCGTATTTCGAGTTCGACGCCCAGCCCGCGATGATCACGCCGTACACCTCGATCGAGGTGATGGCCATGATCAGCAGCAGGCCGGCATTGACGTTGGCGATCACGGTCTCGGGACCGAACGGAATCGCCACCCACGCGGCCAGCGCCGGCATGATCGCCATGATCGGACCCAGCCGGAACAGGCCGGAACTCGCGGCCGACGGGTTGATGAGCTCCTTGGTCAGCAGCTTCAGCGCATCGGCGATCGGCTGCAGCAGACCCATCGGGCCAACCCGGTTGGGGCCATGGCGCACCTGGATCCAGCCCAGGAACTTGCGCTCCCACAGCGTCAGGTAGGCGACGGCACCCATCAGCGGGGCCAGCACGCAGATGATCTTGATCAGGCCCCAGATCACTGGCCAGGCGCCAACGACCCACCAGTTGGCGCCGACCAGACCCAGGCCGAATCCGTAAATGGAGTCGATCATGATGCGATGGCCTCCACATCAGCGGCTGCGGCCTCGGGCACGGCACCGTGGCCCCGTGCGTCGGCCGTCAGTTGCAGCGACGTTGCACGCCGCACCAGGCCATCGAGCTGGTAGATCGCGGCGACGGCCGGAACGCCGGCCACGCCCGACACCTCGGTCGAGGCACGGGTGGCATTGCTGAGGCGGTCTGCCGGGAGGCGCGTGACGCCATCGACCGTGGCCAGCCCCAGCGGCTTCAACACATCGGTCGAGGCTTCGAAGTCGAAACCCGACAGGCCGAGCAGATTCGCCAGCACGCGCAGCACCTTCCAGGCCGGGCGCGCATCGCCCAGTGGCTTGACGACGGCGTGGAAGGCCTGCACCAGGCCTTCGGCATTGGCGAAGCTGCCCGACGTCTCGGTGAACGGAGTGATCGGCAACAGCACGTCGCTGAACGCGAGGTTGGCTCTGAACGGGCTCAGCGTGACCACCATTTCCGATTTGTTGAGGCCGGCGACCGCACGCGGCCCGGCGGCGGAATCGAACACCGGCTCGGTGTTGAGCAACAGCACGGCCTTCAGGCCGCCGTCGATCATCTGCGCGGCGTTGAGACCGCCCTGCCCCGGCTCGGCGCGCACGAACTGCGCACCGACGGTGTTGGCGGCTTCACTCAGGTAGCCGAAGCTTGCGCCGGTCTCGGCCGCGATCCACTGCGCCAGCGCCAGCAAGGCGGAAGCATGGGCATGGTGGGCGGCGGCGTTGCCCAGCAGGATCGCCTTGCGGTCGCCCTTGGCGAGCGACTTGGCGATCGCACGGGCAGCGTCGTCGACCTCGCCCGCCACCGGCGCCGGCACGCCCTTGTCGGCCGCGACCGCACCGGCGATCGATGCCAGCGCCTTCAGCCAGTCGGACGGCGCGGCCTCGATGTGCTGCGCGATCGGCATGGCCCAGGCGTCGGCGAACGACAGCTCGGCCGAAGAACCGACCACGCTCACCGCACCACCCTTGCGTGCGGCCTGGCGAATGCGCTGTGCGAACAGCGGATGGTCCTTGCGCAGATTGGAGCCGACGACCAACACGCGTTGCAGCGTCGACAGGCCCGCGATCGGCATGCCCAGATGGCGCACGCCTTCGGAGGGCTTGAACTCGGCGTTGCGCAGGCGATGGTCGATGTTCTCGCTGCCCAGGCCGCGCACCAGCGCGCCGGCGAGCGTCAGTTCTTCGAGCGTGCTGTGCGGACTGGCCAGCAGGCCGATGCTGCCGGCGCCGTGCTGGTCCTTGATCTGCTTCAGGCCGTTGGCCACGTACTCGAGTGCGGACTGCCAGTCGACGGTCTTCCACTCGCCGCCCTGCTTCAGCATCGGGCTGGTCAGGCGGTCGGGGCCGTTCAGGGCCTCGTAGGAGAAACGGTCACGGTCGGCGATCCAGCATTCGTTGACGGCTTCGTTCTCGAACGGGACGACGCGCATCACCTTGTTGTTCTTGACCTGGACGATCAGGTTGGCGCCGGTGGAATCATGCGGGCTGACCGACTTGCGGCGCGACAGCTCCCAGGTCCGGGCGCTGTAGCGGAACGGCTTGCTGGTGAGTGCGCCAACCGGGCAGATGTCGATCATGTTGCCCGACAGCTCGGAGTCGACCGTTTCGCCGACCACGGTGGTGATCTCGGAATGCTCGCCGCGGTGGATCATGCCGAGCTCCATCACGCCGGCCACTTCCTGGCCGAAACGGACGCAGCGCGTGCAGTGGATGCAGCGGCTCATCTCTTCCATCGAGATCAGCGGGCCGACATCCTTGTGGAACACGACGCGCTTTTCTTCCTGGTAGCGCGAGGCCGAGCCGCCGTAGCCGACGGCCAGATCCTGCAGCTGGCATTCGCCGCCCTGGTCGCAGATCGGGCAATCCAGCGGATGGTTGATCAGCAGGAACTCCATCACGGACTTCTGCGCCTTGATCGCCTTGTCGCTCTTGGTACGCACGATCATGCCCTGCGTGACCGGAGTCGCACAGGCCGGCATCGGCTTGGGCGCCTTCTCGACCTCGACCAGGCACATGCGGCAGTTCGCAGCGATGGAGAGCTTCTTGTGGTAGCAGAAGTGCGGGATGTAAGTCCCCGCCTTGTCGGCCGCATGCATCACCATGCTGCCTTCGACCACCTCGACTTTTTTGCCGTCGACTTCGATTTCAACCATATCGGGTGCTTTGTGATCAGGCCTGCGTCGCCACGGCCGCCGTCTTGGGAATCATGGCTTCGAACTCGTGCCTGAAGTGCTTGATCATCGCGCGCACGGGCATCGCGGCGGCATCGCCCAGCGCGCAGATCGTGCGGCCCTGGATGTTGTCGGCGAGCGAGTTCAGCAGATCCATGTCGCTGGACTTGCCCGCACCGCGGTGCACCTTGTCCACCAGGCGCCAGAGCCAGCCCGTGCCTTCGCGGCAGGGTGTGCACTGGCCGCAGGATTCGTGCATGTAGAAATACGACAGCCGCTTGAGCGACTCGACCATGCAACGGGTGTCGTCCATCACGATCAGCGCGCCCGAGCCCAGCATCGAGCCGGCCTTGGCGATGGAGTCGTAGTCCATCGTGCACTCGTTCATGATCGCCGCCGGCAGCACCGGCGACGACGAGCCGCCCGGAATCACCGCCTTCAGCGTGCGGCCCTTGCGCACACCACCGGCCAGCTCGAGCAGTTTGGTGAACGGCGTGCCCATCGGGATTTCGAAATTGCCCGGCATCTCCACGTCACCCGAGACCGAGAAGATCTTGGTGCCGCCGTTGTTCGGCTTGCCGCATTCGAGATAGGCCTGGCCGCCGTTGCGAATGATCCAGGGCACGGCCGCGAAGGTCTCGGTGTTGTTGATCGTGGTCGGCTTGCCGTACAGGCCGAAGCTGGCCGGGAACGGCGGCTTGAATCGCGGCTGGCCCTTCTTGCCTTCCAGCGACTCCAGCAGGGCTGTCTCTTCACCGCAGATGTAGGCGCCGAAGCCGTGCGAGGCATGCAGCTGGAAGCTGAAGCCGCTGCCCAGGATCTTGTCGCCCAGGTAGCCGGCGGCGCGGGCCTCTTCCAGCGCTTCCTCGAAGCGTTCGTAGACCTGGAAGATCTCGCCGTGGATGTAGTTGTAGCCGACCGTGATGCCCATCGCATAGGCCGCGATGATCATGCCCTCGATCACGATGTGCGGGTTGTACATCATGATGTCCCGGTCCTTGCAGGTCCCGGGCTCGCCCTCGTCCGAATTGCAGACCAGGTACTTCTGGCCCGGGAACTGGCGCGGCATGAAGCTCCACTTCAGCCCGCTCGGGAAACCCGCACCACCACGGCCACGCAATGCCGATTCCTTGACCGTCGCGATCACCTGGTCCTGCGTCAGGCCTTCGGCGCCACCGGCACCCAGGATCTTCTTCAGGGCCTCATAGCCGCCGCGTGCCTCATAGTCCTTCAGGCGCCAGTTGCTGCCGTTCAGGTCGGCGTAGATCTGCGGGCTGATGTGGCGGCCGTGGAAGCAGGTCTGCACGCCGGTGGCGGCAAACTGGGAAAGCACTTGCGAAGCGTTCATCACTTGCCCTCCGCCGCGGTCGCGCCGCGCAAGCCATCGATCAACTGGTCGAGCTTCTCGTCGCTCATGAAGCTGCACATCGTGCGGTCGTTGACCAGCATCACCGGCGAGTCGGCGCAGGCGCCCAGGCACTCGCTCTGCTGCAGCGTGAACAGGCCGTCGGCCGTGGTCTCGCCCATGCCGATGCCGAGCTTCTTCTCGAGGTGGTGCAGCGCGTGCTGGCCGTCGCGCAGCTGGCACGGCAGGTTCGTGCAGACGTTCAGCTTGAAGCGGCCGACCGGCTGCTGGTTGTACATGTTGTAGAAGGTCGTGACCTCGTGCACCGCGATCGTGGGCATGCCCAGCAGGTCACCGATGATCTTCTCGTGCTCGGGGTGCACGTAGCCGATCTGCTGCTGCGCGATCGCCAGGCAGGCCATCACGGCCGAGGCCCGGCCCTCGTGGGGGAACTTGGCGACCTCGCGTGCAAAACGGTCCAGCGTCTCCTGCGTCAGCGCAGGCGCGGGCGCCACGGGTGCGGAATGCGAAACGGAACTCACTGTGAAACCTCCGTGCTGCGCACTGCGGTGCGAGCACTCTTCGGGACGGCCGGGCGAGTGCTCATCGATCGATCTCTCCGAACACGATGTCCAGCGTGCCGATCACGGCAACGGCGTCGGCAATCATGTGGCCGCGCGACATCTCGTCGAGCGCAGCCAGGTGCACGAAGCCCGGCGGACGGATCTTCAAACGGTAGGGCTTGTTGGCGCCATCGCTGACCAGGTAGATGCCGAACTCACCCTTGGGATGCTCGACGGCGGCATAGGCCTCGCCTTCGGGCACATGAAACCCTTCGGTGAAGAGCTTGAAATGGTGGATCAGCTCTTCCATGTTCGCCTTCATCGATTCGCGTGCCGGCGCCGCCACCTTGTGGTTGTCGGTGATGACCGGGCCTGGGTTGGCACGCAGCCACTCGACGCACTGCTTGATGATGCGGTTGGACTGGACCAGCTCTTCCATGCGCACCAGGTAGCGGTCGTAGCAGTCGCCGGTCTTGCCGACCGGGATGTCGAAGTCCATGCGGTCATAGACGTCGTAGGGCTGCTTCTTGCGCAGGTCCCAGGCAATGCCGGAGCCGCGCAGCATCGGCCCGGTGAGGCCCAGGCTCAGCGCGCGCTCGGGCGTCATCACGCCGATGCCGACGGTGCGCTGTTTCCAGATGCGGTTGTCGGTCAGCAGCGTGTGGTACTCGCCCACATAGGTGTTGAAGCGCTGCGTGAAGTCGTCGATGAAGTCCAGCAGCGAGCCCTGGCGGTTCTCGTTCATGCGCGCCAGCGCCTTGGCGTTCTTGATCTTGCTGACCTTGTACTGCGGCATCGTGTCCGGCAGGTCGCGGTAGACACCGCCCGGGCGGAAATAGGCCGCATGCATGCGCGCACCCGAGACCGCCTCGTACATGTCGAACAGGTCTTCACGCTCGCGGAACGCGTAGATCAGGATCGTGGAGCTGCCGCAGTCGTTGCCGTGCGAACCCAGCCACATCAGGTGGTTCAGCAGCCGCGTGATCTCGGAAAACATCACGCGGATGTACTGCGCACGCAGCGGCACTTCGAGGCCCATCAGCTTCTCGATGGCCAGGCAGTAGGCGTGCTCGTTGCTCATCATCGACACGTAGTCGAGACGGTCCATGTAGGGCAGCGACTGGATGAAGGTCTTGCTCTCGGCCAGTTTCTCGGTGGCGCGGTGCAGCAGGCCGATGTGCGGGTCGGCGCGTTGCACGACCTCGCCGTCGAGCTCGAGCACCAGACGCAGCACGCCATGCGCGGCCGGGTGCTGCGGCCCGAAGTTCAGGGTGTAGTTCTTGATTTCAGCCATGTCTGGGAATCCAACGCGGGCGCCGCGTCAGTGCAAGCCGCCATAGTTGTCTTCGCGGATCACGCGCGGCGTGATCTCGCGCGGCTCGATGCTCACCGGCTGGTAGACCACGCGCTTGAGCTCTTCGTCGTAGCGCATCTCCACGTGGCCGGACAAGGGGAAATCCTTGCGGAACGGGTGGCCGATGAAGCCATAGTCGGTCAGGATGCGGCGCAGGTCGATGTGGCCGTCGAACAGGATGCCGTACAGGTCGAACGCCTCGCGCTCGAACCAGTTGGCCGAGTTCCACAGGTGCATCACCGACGGCAGCACCGGCAGGTCGTCATCGGGGCAGAACACCTTCACGCGCAGGCGCTGGTTCAGGCTCACCGACAGCAGGTGGGTCACGGCGCAGTAGCGCGGACCTTCCCACACCGTGTCGCGGTAGGCGGAATAGTCGACGCCGCACAGATCGATCAACTGCTCGAACTTGCAGCCGGGCGCATCGCGCAGGGTCTGCATGGCCTCCAGATAGTCGCCCGCCTTCACCGTCAGCGTGAGTTCGCCGAGCGCTAGGCTCAGCTGCTGCACCTTGTCGCCCAGAACGGTGCCGACGGTATCCTTCAGGACTTGGGGATCGATCGCAAAGACAGTCATGGGCAGCTCAGACGCGGGCGATGGTTTGGGTGCGGCGGATCTTCTGCTGCAGCTGGATGATGCCGTAGATCAGGGCTTCGGCCGTCGGCGGGCAGCCGGGCACGTAGACGTCCACCGGCACGATGCGGTCACAACCTCGCACGACCGAATAGCTGTAGTGGTAGTAGCCGCCACCATTGGCACACGACCCCATGGACAGCACCCAGCGAGGTTCCGCCATCTGGTCGTAGACCTTGCGCAGTGCCGGCGCCATCTTGTTGCACAGCGTGCCGGCGACGATCATCAGATCGGACTGCCGCGGACTGGCGCGAAACACCTCAGCACCGAAGCGGCCGATGTCGTAGCGCGCGGCGGCCGCATGCATCATCTCGACGGCGCAGCAGGCCAGACCGAAGGTCATGGGCCACAACGAGCCGGTCTTGGCCCAGTTCACGACCGCGTCGTACGACGTCGTGACAAAGCCTTCCTTGAACACACCTTCAATGGCCATTGCAATTCTCCAGTTGCCGCGTGCTGGTCATTCCCAGTCCAGGGCACCCTTTTTCCATTCGTAGATGAAGCCGACCACCAGGATCCCGAGGAACATCACCACGGCCCAGAAGCCGACCAGTCCCACATCCTTCAAGGCCACGGCCCAGGGAAACAGGAAGGCGATCTCGAGATCGAACAGGATGAACAGGATGGCGACGAGGTAGTAGCGCACGTCGAACTTCATGCGCGCATCCTCGAACGCCTCGAAACCGCACTCGTAAGGAGAATTCTTGGCCGCGTCGGGCCGGTTGGGCCCCAGGATATAGCCCAGAACCTGCGGTGCGATGCCGACACCAATACCCACCAGGATGAACAAGAGAACTGGGAGGTAGGGTTCGAGGTTCATCTTTGAGGACTTTTCACCGCATGCCTGCTGCGGGGTGCAGCAGGCTCTTTGTTGGTGCCGTCGGCGAGACTCGAACTCGCACAGCTTTCGCCACTACCCCCTCAAGATAGCGTGTCTACCAATTTCACCACGACGGCGGTTTTTTCTGCCTGGATGGCATGAGGAGCCAGAGCGTCGAAGCTCGGCTTTTGGCTTTCCAGACAGCATACGAGTTTACCCTGAAACACCTCTGATACAGATCGGCACAGCGTAAATTTCAGAGGCGTTTACTTGGTGGGAATCTGCGCCGCGCCCGAGGCGGCAACCGCAGGCGCGGCGGGGGCGGTCGGCGCCGACGAGGTGCTGCCGGGAATCTGCGTCGCCGGACCCGCCGCGCTGGCTGCATTGGCCGGCACCACCACGGCGCGCTCCAGCACGCTGCCCGAACTGACCGGCCGGGCGTTGCCGAAATACGCCAGCATCAGCGTGCAGACGAAAAACAGCACGGCCAGCACCGCGGTGGTGCGCGACAGGAAGTTCGCGCTGCCGCTGGCACCGAACAGGCTGCCGGAACTGCCGCCACCGAAGGCCGCGCCCATGTCGGCACCCTTGCCGTGCTGCACCAGGATCAGGCCGATCATGCCCAGGGCCGACAGCATCTGCACCGCCAGAACGATGGTCAAAAGGATGTTCATCTTCGAGATACTCCAGAAAAAAGGAAGGCTGCGGTCGCGGTCAGCGCGCCGCCGCCACGATGGCCAGAAAATCCGCGGCCTTCAGCGATGCACCGCCGATCAGTCCGCCGTTGATGTCGGGTTGCCGCAGCAGCGTGGCCGCATTGCCGGCGTTCATGCTGCCGCCGTACAGCAACGGAATGCGGTCGGCATGCGCGCTGGCCGCTGCCAGCTGGGCGCGCAGCAGTGCGTGCACCTCCTGCGCCTGCTCGGGTGTCGCCGTCTTGCCGGTGCCGATCGCCCAGACGGGTTCGTAGGCGACCACGACTTCGCTGATGCAGTGGCCATTCGCATGGATCACGGCGGCGAGCTGGCGCTTCACGGTATCGGCCGTGCGGCCGGATTCGCGTTCGGCCAGCGTCTCGCCGACGCAGACGATCGGCGTGATGCCTGCCGCCAGCGCGCGCTGCACCTTGGCCGCGACCGCCGCATCGGTTTCACCGTGGTACTGGCGCCGCTCCGAATGCCCGACCACGCAGTAATGCACGCCGAAGTCGCGCAGCATGCCTGCGCTGACTTCGCCCGTGTAGGCGCCGGCCTCGTGTTGCGACAGATCCTGCGCGCCCAGGCGCAACCGGTCCTGGCCTTGCAACCAGGCCTGCGCCGGCGCCAGGTAGGGGGCCGGTACGCACACCGCGACATCGCATGTGGCTGCCGTCAGGCCGTCGCGCAGGGCGCGCACCAGCGCCTCGCTGCCCGCGAGGCTGGCGTTCATCTTCCAGTTGCCTGCAATCAGCTGTCTTGTCATCTGCGTCACCAGTTCAGGACGATCTTGCCGACGTGCTGGTTCGACTCCATCAGCACATGGGCCTGGGCCGCCTGCGCCGCCGGAAACTGGCTGTGGATCACCGGCCGGACGCGGCCGGCCTCGATCAGCGGCCAGACATGCTGGCGCAGCGCCGCCGCGATGGCGGCCTTGAACGCCACCGGGCGCGGCCGCAGCGTCGAACCGGTGACCGTGAGCCGCCGGCGCAGCACCAGGCCCGCGTTGATCTCGGCCTTGACACCGCCCTGCACGGCGATGATGACCAGGCGGCCATCCTCGGCCAGGCATTCGATCTCCCGCGCCACGTAGGCGCCGGCCACCATGTCGAGCACCACGTTGACACCGGCACCGCCGGTCAGCTTGCGTGCTTCTTCGGCGAAATCGGCCGTCTTGTAGTTGATCGCATGGTCGGCGCCGAGCGCCAGGCATGCACTGCATTTCTCGTCGCTGCCCGCGGTCACGATGACACGCGCGCCCATGGCCTTCGCCACCTGGATCGCCGTCACGCCGATGCCGCTGGAACCGCCCTGGATCAACAACGTCTCGCCGGCCTGCAGGCGGCCACGGTCGAACACATTGCTCCAGACGGTGAAGAAGGTTTCGGGCAGCGATGCTGCCTCGGCATCGCTCAGGCCCGCGGGAACGGGCAGGCACTGCCCGACCGGCGCCACGCAGAGGTCGGCGTAACCGCCGCCGGCGACCAGAGCACAGACCCGGTCGCCCACCTTCAGCCCGGCCTGCGCCATGGCCTGTGCGTCGCCGGACACGATGACGCCGGCCACTTCCAGCCCGGGAATGTCGGACGCGCCGGGCGGCACCGGATAGTTGCCGGTGCGCTGCAGCACGTCGGGCCGGTTCACGCCGCTGGCGTGCACGCGGATCAGCAGTTCACCCGCACCCGCCACCGGGTCCGGGCGCTCGCCCTGCCGCAGCACGTCTGGCGCGCCGTAGGAGGTGATTTCGATCGCTTTCATCGCAAGTCCTGTCGAAGTTCAGATCGGGCCGGCTCGGCGGGACACCGCCGAGCCATGGGGCCTGCGGCTCCGCGACAGCAGACCCGGACGGTTCGCCCTGGGGTCGCGTCGCCGATCAGCCGGGCTGGCCCTGCGGCTGCTCTTGCGCCGGCTGGGGCGCCGAACGGTCGAGCAGCGCCTTCATCGAGAGCTTGACGCGGCCCTTCTCGTCGGTCTCGAGCACCTTCACGCGCACGATCTGGCCTTCGCTCAGATAGTCGGTGACCTTTTCCACGCGCTCGTGCGCGATCTGGCTGATGTGCAGCAGACCATCCTTGCCAGGCAGCAGATTGATCAGCGCGCCGAAGTCGAGAATCTTCGTGACCGGGCCTTCGTAGACCTTGCCGATCTCCACTTCCGCGGTGATCTGTTCGATGCGGCGCTTGGCTTCTTCGGCCTTGGCCGGATCGCTGGACGCGATCGTGATCGTGCCGTCTTCCTCGATGTTGATCTGCGTGCCGGTTTCTTCGGTCAGCGCACGGATCACCGCGCCACCCTTGCCGATCACGTCGCGGATCTTCTCGGGGTTGATCTTCATCGTGAACAGGCGCGGCGCGAAGCTCGACACCTCGGTCTTCGCGGCACCCATGGCCTCCTGCATCTTCGAGAGGATGTGCATGCGCGCTTCCTTGGCCTGCGCCAGCGCGACCTGCATGATCTCCTTGGTGATGCCCTGGATCTTGATGTCCATCTGCAGCGCGGTCACACCGTGCGTCGTGCCGGCGACCTTGAAGTCCATGTCGCCGAGGTGATCTTCGTCACCCAGGATGTCGGTCAGCACCGCGAAACGGTTGCCGTCCTTGATCAGGCCCATCGCGATGCCGGCCACGTGCGCCTTCAGCGGCACACCGGCGTCCATCATGCTCAGGCAGCCGCCGCAGACCGAAGCCATCGACGAGGAGCCGTTGGACTCGGTGATCTCGCTCACGACACGGATCGTGTAGGGGAAGTCTTCCTTCGTCGGCAGCACGGCCACCAGGGCGCGCTTGGCCAGACGGCCGTGGCCGATCTCGCGGCGCTTGGGCGAACCGACACGCCCGGTTTCGCCGGTGGCGAACGGAGGCATGTTGTAGTGCAGCATGAAGCGGTCTTCATAGTCGCCGGACAGCGCATCGATGCGTTGCGCGTCGCGCTCGGTGCCGAGCGTGGTGACCACCAGGGCCTGCGTCTCGCCGCGGGTGAACAGTGCCGAGCCGTGGGTGCGCGGCAGCACGCTGTTGCGGATCTCGATGGCACGCACGGTGCGTGTGTCGCGGCCGTCGATGCGGGGTTCGCCGGCCAGGATCTGGCTGCGGACGATCTTGGCTTCGATGTCGAACAGCATGCCCTCGACGGCCACCGCGTCGAACTCGACGCCTTCGGCCTTCAGGCCCTTCTTGACCCAGGTATAGGTTTCGCGCGTCGCGTGGGTCCGCGCCTGCTTGTTGCGGATTTGATAAGCCGCGGCCAGCTTCTCTTCGGCCAGCGCTGCCACCTTGGCGATCAGCACGTCGTCCTTGGCGGGAGCCTTCCAGTCCCACACCGGCTTGCCGGCGTCGCGCACCAGTTCGTGGATCGCGTTGATCGCGATGCGTGCCTGTTCGTGGCCGTACACCACACCGCCGAGCATGATCTCTTCGCTCAGCTGCTGCGCTTCGGACTCGACCATCAGCACGGCGGCTTCGGTACCGGCCACCACCAGGTCGAGGCTGGAATTCTTGCGGGCGGTCTGGCCCGGGTTCAGCACGTATTCACCGTTCACGTAACCCACGCGGGCCGCGCCCACCGGACCGGCGAACGGGATGCCGCTGACGGACAGCGCTGCGCTGCTCGCGATCAGGGCCGCGATGTCGGCGTCGACTTCGGGGTTCAGCGACAGCGTGTGGATCACCACCTGCACTTCGTTGAAGAAACCTTCGGGGAACAGCGGACGGATCGGGCGGTCGATGAGGCGGCTGGTCAGCGTCTCGAACTCGCTGGGGCGGCCTTCACGCTTGAAGAAGCTGCCCGGAATCTTGCCGGCGGCGTAGCTCTTCTCGAGGTAGTCGACGGTCAGCGGAAAGAAGTCCTGGCCTGGCTTGCCTTCGGTCTTGGCCACCACCGTCGCCAGCACCACGGTGCCATCCATGTCGAGCAGCACGGCGCCGCTGGACTGACGGGCGACTTCGCCGGTTTCCAGCGTGACGCTGTGCTGACCCCATTGGAAGGTCTTGCTTACTTTGTTGAACATGGTCATCTTGTTGCTCCTGAAAGGCGGCGGATCAGAACGATCCGACGCGGTGTCCGGCAGCCGGAAGCGGCCACCTGTGATGCAACCCTGCCCGGGTTGCATGGGCCAGAATGCCTGCGAAGGTACGATGCCATTCCACAAGAGATCCGGCATCTCTTGTGGAATGACACAGCGCGTACCACGTGCTCAGGCCCCTGAACGAAAAATGAAGTGCAAAGCGCCTGAGCCAGCGAACCAACTCAGGCGCCTTGTCATGCGGCAACGAATTACTTGCGCAGGCCGAGCTTGACGATCAGCGCCGCGTAACGGTCGTGATCCTTGGCATTCAGGTAGTCGAGCAGCTTGCGGCGGCGGCTGACCATGCGCAGCAGGCCACGGCGACCGTGGTGATCCTTGGCATGGGTCTTGAAATGGGGCATCAGTTCGTTGATGCGGGCGGTCAGCAGCGCGACCTGGACTTCGGGGCTACCGGTATCGGTGGCGCTGCGGGCATTGGCCTTGACGACCTCGGCCTTGATGGAGGATGCAATCATCTGATTTCCTGTTTGCGCTGGACGCCGCGCAGCGCTTGGGATTGCGCGCGCAGCAGTGCCGGCTGGGGTTACTTGCGATGGCTGTCGGAACTGACGCCAACGTGCGCCTTGTACGGGACAAAGCCTTGGAATTATAGCCCGGTTTGCTGCGCCGACCGACCGGATGCCGGCGCGGCCGGCCTTAGACTTTAGAGCTGGCGCGCGGTGAAGGTGTCGCAGGCCTTCACGCTGCCGGTCTTGAGGCCGGTGGAGAACCAGCGCTGGCGCTGCGCGCTGCTGCCGTGGGTGAAACTCTCCGGCACCACCGCACCGCCGTTGGCACGCTGCAGGGCGTCGTCGCCGATCTTCGCAGCGGCGTTCATCGCCGACTCGACATCGCCGTTTTCCAGGATCTGGCGCGACTCCTGTGCCTTGTTGGCCCAGACGCCGGCAAAACAGTCCGCCTGCAGCTCCAGCTTCACGCTCAGCGCGTTGTACTGGGTTTCGCTGACCCGACCGCGCATCTCGTCCATCTTACCGCTGATGCCGAGCAGGTTCTGCACGTGGTGGCCCACCTCGTGGGCGATCACATAAGCCTGGGCAAATTCGCCGGGAGCGCCCAGACGGTTCTTCAAGGTCTCGTAGAAACCCAGGTCGATGTAGACCTTCTGGTCGGCCGGGCAGTAGAACGGCCCCATGGCTGCCTGGCCCTGACCGCAAGCAGTGCGGGTGGCGCCGCGAAACAGCACCAGCCTGGGATCCTTGTAGGTTCCGCCGGCCTGCGAAAAAACGCCGCGCCAGACATCCTCCGTGTCGGCGAGCACGGTCGACACGAACTTGGCCATCTGGTCGTCCGCGGGCGGGCGATGGGGAGGGCCTTGCGGCTGCTGTTGCTGCACGACGGCGGGGCCGCCATCGCCGCTCAGCATGCCGAGCAGGGTCAACGGGTTGATGCCCAGCACCCAGCCACCGACCAGCGCCACGACGATCGTGCCGATGCCGATGCTGCGCCCGCCCAGCAGGCCACCGCCTCCGCTGAAACCTCCGCCGCCGTCATCGCGACGGTCTTCCACGTTGTCGGATTCCCGATTGCCTTCCCACTTCATGGGCCTTCTCCCGCAGTACAGTAGGTGGATGGTACAACGCGCATACAAACGCAGACACGAGCCGAACCGCAACGTCGGCAGCATGCAATCGAGCACATCGGCGCCGCGCCGCACACCGGACCCATCCTGATGTCGGCAGCCCCGATCCTGGACGCAAAAGACACGGCCAGATGTCTGCCGTATGGCGCTCTGGCAGACGAGTGCGAACGCGTGTTGCATGACCCGCAGGTCCGGGTGCCCGAGCGCCTGGTGCAGCCACTGCCGGGCAACGGTAGCCTGTTCGTCATGCCGGCGCTCGACGCGCGCGTGGCCATGACCAAGCTGATCACGTTGACCCCTGCCAACGCAGGTACAGAGCGCCCGGCGATCCAGGGAGACGTGGTGGTGTTCGACATCGCAACAGGTGCACGGGTGCTGACGCTGGACGGCCCGACGGTCACTGCCCGGCGTACCGCTGCGGCATCGTTGCTGGCGGCACGCCGGCTGGCGCCCACACGGCGTGGCCGCGCACTCATCATCGGCGCAGGCGTCCAGGCCCGCGCGCACCTGGAAGCGTTCGCCGAAGGCCTGGGCACGCACGATTTCCTCATCGCCTCGCGGAGCAGGGAGAGCGCTCGGGCGCTGGCCAGGCACGCACAGACGCTGGGCCTCGATGCCGGTGTCGTGACCGACGCCAACGCCGCGCTCGCAGACTGCACCCTGGTGGCCTGCTGCACGCCGGCGCATGCCATTGTGTTGGAGGCCTTGCCACAGGCCGACACCTTCATTGCCGCTGTCGGCTCCTTTGCACCGGCGATGGCAGAACTGGGCGCAGCGCTGTGCCAGCACATCGCCCGCACCGGAGATATCTGGCTCGATGCCGAACAGGCGCGCGAAGAAGCCGGAGATCTGATCCAGGCCGGGCTCGATCCACACCGTTTCTCCACGCTGCGCTCCCTATCCGAAGTGGGATCTCAGCACGCCACCGGGCCGGTGCTGTTCAAGAGCTGCGGCTGGGCGGGCTGGGATCTGGCTGCGGCCCGACTCGCCAGCATGCAGGCCGGCGCACACTGATGTCCTCCGCGTTGGCAGCAGGTCAGCGGTAGACCACGGCCACCTGGGCCGGCACTGCGTCAAGCCCCGCCTCGGCGCGCGGCGCTTCCGAACCCGGGCAGCTGCGGACCTGGCCGCTCGCCACCATCCGCAGGCACTGTGCCAAGACCGCATGCTGCTCGGCGACTTGCGTATCGCGCTGGTGGGCGCGTTTCACCTGCCCTTGCGCCACCGCGCCCACCGCCCACAGCAACACGACGATGAGCACGACGCCGACGATGCTGCCCAACGTGGTGAGCGGGTCTTCGCGGAAGGAATCGATCGGTGAAGTCAGCATGGTGGGCCTCCTGGTAAACGTGGACCTCATGCTAGGTTTGCCGCTGCACGCCGCCATGCGGAGGCAGCCGCATGGCCCTGTAGGACGCCGCCCGGTCTTGCGGGTACGATGGCGCCGCATCGCGGACGGTCCTCGCGGAAGAAAGCAGCGGATGAACACTGAAGTCCATGCCGAAAAACCCACCGTGCTCGTCGTCGACGACACCGCGGACAACCTGACCCTGATGGCGGCGCTGCTGCGCGACCGCTACCGGGTGAAGGTGGTCAACCATGGCTCCAAGGCATTGGCCGTGGCAGCCGCCAAGCCGCCGGACCTGATCCTGCTCGACATCATGATGCCGGAGATCGACGGCTACGAAGTCTGCCGCCGCCTCAAGGCCGATGCTGCGCTGCGCAACATCCCGGTGATCTTCCTGACGGCGATGTCGGACGAACAATCCGAGGAAAAAGGTTTCGAGCTGGGTGCCGTCGACTACATCGCCAAGCCGATCAGCCCACCGATCCTGCTGGCGCGCGTGCACAACCACATCGCACTGCACACACGCACCGAGATGCTGAACTCGCTGCAGCACAAGCTGTCGCGCTATCTTTCACCCCAGGTCTACCAGTCGATCTTCGAAGGTGCGCGAGAGGCGGCGATCCAGGCCGAGCGCAAAAAACTCACGATCTTCTTCTCCGACATCAAGGACTTCACGCGCAACGCCGAGCGCATGCAGCCCGAGGACCTCACCTACTTCCTGAACCACTACTTCTCCGAGATGTCCGCCATCGCGCTGACCCACGGCGCCACCATCGACAAGTTCATCGGCGACGCGATCGTGATCTTCTTCGGCGATCCGCAGACGCTGGGCGTCGAGCAGGATGCACTGCAGTGCGTGCGCATGGCCGTGGCGATGCAACGGCGCATGAAGGAACTGCAGGCCATCTGGCGCGACAAGGGCTACCGCCAGCCGTTCCAGGTGCGCATCGGCATCAACACCGGCTTCTGCCACGTCGGCAACTTCGGCAGCGAGCAGCGCATGGACTACACCGTGATCGGCAGCGAGGTCAACATCGCCGCCCGGCTCGAACAGAACGGCGAAGCCGACGGCGTGGTGATGTCGTACGAGACCTATGCGCTGGTCAAGGACGAGTTCGATGCCGAGGAGCGCGAGCCGCTGGCCGCCAAGGGCGTGTCGCGCGACGTGCGGTGCTTTGCGCTGCGCGGCGTGCATTCCGCGGCACAGGAGCCGCGCCGCGCACTCCACCAGGACTACGCCGGCCTGCAGCTGTCGCTCGACCGCGACCAGCTCACCGAGGAGACCCGCAGCCGCGCGATCCACGACCTGCAGGCCGCACTCGACGTGCTGCGCCAGCCGGAATGAAACGCGGACCGGGCCGCGGGATCAGGCCTTGGGCAGGGTCACACCGACCTGGCCCTGGTACTTGCCGCCGCGGTCCTTGTAACTCACATCGCAGACTTCGTCGCTCTCGAAGAACAGCACCTGGGCGCAGCCCTCGCCGGCGTAGATCTTGGCCGGCAGCGGCGTGGTGTTGCTGAACTCCAGCGTCACGTAGCCTTCCCACTCGGGCTCGAACGGCGTCACGTTGACGATGATGCCGCAGCGCGCATAGGTGCTCTTGCCCAGGCAGATGGTCAGCACGTTGCGCGGAATGCGGAAGTACTCGACCGTGCGCGCCAGCGCGAAACTGTTGGGCGGGATGATGCAGCTGTCACCATGGAAATCGACAAAACTCTTCTCATCGAAATTCTTCGGGTCGACCACCGTGCTGTGGATGTTGGTGAACACCTTGAATTCCGGCGCGCAGCGGATGTCGTAGCCGTAGCTGCTGGTGCCGTAGCTGATGATGCGGTTCCCCTCGCGCTCGCGGATCTGGCCGGGCTCGAACGGCTCGATCATGCCGGTCTGCTCGGCCATGCGGCGGATCCACTTGTCGCTCTTGATCGTCATGGGTGAAAGATTCTCCAGTGGCGGGCGATTGTAGAGAGGCACCGCCCACGCTACCATTTTGCCTTCCACTCCCGCCACGACGATGCACCTTCTCCGCCTGCTGCTGGCCCTGGCCGCCCACGCATTGCTGGTCGGCTGCGCGACGCTGGCGCCGCGCGTGCCGGACGCGCCCAGCTTCGCGCCGGACCAGGTGGCCGACACCACCCTCGCCCGCATCGCCGCCGTCGGTGCGCCGGCCGATGCGGCGCTGTCGGGCTTTCGCATGCTGCCCGAGGGCGAGACGGCGTTCAACGCGCGCATCGCGTTGGCGCGGCGGGCGGAACGATCGATCGATGCGCAGTACTACCTGATCCACAGCGACCAGATCGGCCTGCAGTTCCTGCGCGAACTGCGCGACGCGGCGGCGCGCGGCGTGCGCGTGCGGCTGCTGGTGGACGACCTGTACACCGCGGGCCAGGATCCGCTGCTCACGGGGCTGGCGGCGTTCGCCAATGTCGAGGTGCGGCTGTTCAACCCGATCGCGTCGCGCGCCACGGCGTTGCACTGGCGCATCCTCGGGTCGTTGCACGAGTTCAGCCGCATCAACCACCGCATGCACAACAAGCTGTTCATCGCGGACAACAGCGTGTCGGTGTCCGGCGGGCGCAACATGGCCGACGAATACTTCATGCGCAGCGCCACGGCCAACTTCGTCGACCTCGACGTGATGGCCACCGGCCCCGTGGTCCGCGCGCAGTCGCACGCCTTCGACACCTACTGGAACAGCCCGCGGGTCTACCCGGTGGCCGCCGTTGCCGCCAGCCTGCCGCCCGAACAGGCACGGCGCGTGTTCGACCGCCTGGTGCAGGCAGCGGCGCCGAACGTGCCGGAACGCCCGCTCGATATCCTCGGCCAGCCCCCGGTCGCGGCCCAGCTCGATGCCGGGCGGCTGCACCAGCTGTTCGGGCCG
The DNA here is from genome assembly GCA_965279475.1 of Pseudorhodoferax sp. GTDB lineage: Bacteria > Pseudomonadota > Gammaproteobacteria > Burkholderiales > Burkholderiaceae_C > Pseudorhodoferax. The sequence goes on along the minus strand of CBDIIA010000003.1, from coordinate 1,050,992 downwards.
GCCACCGTGTTCGCCGACTCGCCCGAGAAGGTTGCGGGCATCGACCGCAGCAGGACCGAGTCCACCGTCACCAGCCGCACGCTGGCGGTTTTCAACGCGGCACAGGCCGAGGTCGCGATCGTGTCGCCGTATTTCATTCCTGGCGAGGCGGGCATGCAGATGATCCGGGCCGTCGGCGCGACCGACGAGAACGGCCGCCTGACCCTGATCACCAACTCGCTCGCCTCGACCGACGAACCCCTGGTCCATGCCGGCTATGCCCGGCACCGGGTCGAGATGCTGCAAGCCGGCGTGCGCATCTACGAGCTCGGCTCGTCGCTCGGGCACCACCCGCAGCGCATCGGCACCTTCGGCACGTCGCTGAGCCGGCTGCACGCCAAGGTGGCGCTGATCGACCAGCGCCGCATCTTCATCGGCTCGATGAACCTGGACCCCCGCTCGACGCTGGCCAACACCGAGATGGGGCTGGTCATCGACAGCGCCGAGCTGGCCAAGGTGGTCAGCGGCCTGTTCAGGCAACGCCTCTCGGGCAGTGCCTACCGGCTGCGCCTGGGCGCCGATGGCCAGTCGATCGAATGGATCGAGACGCACGAGGACGGCTCGCGCACCGTGCACACCGAGGAGCCCGGCGACAGCTGGTGGCGCCGCCTGCAGATCCGGATCCTGTCGGCCCTCATCGACCCCGACCTGTTGTGATGCGGATTCGCAATCAAAACGATCACCGCGTTGCTTCGCCTCGCCGTGCGTCAGCACTGTCATCGGCTTCGCGCCTTGTGTTCGCTCTGATTGCAAACCCGCAGGAGACCGGCGGCCGGCGCCCGTGTCAGGGTGCCGGCGTGGCGATCACGGTGCGCTCGATTGCGCGGTCGTCGGCCAGCATGATCAGGCCGAACAGCAGCTCATCGAGATTGTTCGCGTGGGCGGTCTTGCGGGCCAGCAGCGGTGTGGCATTGGGGTCGATCACCAGGAAGTCGGCCTCGCAGCCGGGCTGGAGGTTGCCGATGGCGGGCCGACCGTGCTGCCCGTCCAGACCCAGCGCGGCTGCGGCGCCAGCGGTGTGCTGCCACCACAGCTGCTGCGGATGCAGCGACAGGCCGGGTTTGGTCTGCCCTTCGCGGCCGACGTAGTAGGCCGCACGCATCGTGTGGAACGGGCTGAAGCTGGTGCCGCCGCCCACGTCGCTGGCCAGGCCGTAGCGGTAGCCCACGCGGTCGGCGCCCTCGTAGTCGAAGAAGCCGCTGCCGAGGAACAGGTTGCTGGTCGGGCTCACCGCGGCCGCGGTGCCGGTGTCGCGCATCAGCGCCCGGTCGTCGTCGTCGAAATGGATGCAGTGCGCGTACACGGCACGCTCGCGCATCAGGCCGAAGTCGGCATAGGTCGCAAGGTAGCTGCGCGACGCGGGGAACAGCTCGCGCGCCCAGGCCACCTCGCCCTTGTTCTCGGCCACGTGCGACTGGATCCACACGTCGGGGTAACGTGCTGCCAGTTCGCCGGCGCCGCGCAACTGCTCCGGCGTGCTGGTGGGGGCGAAGCGCGGCGTGATCGCGTAGCCGAGCCGGCCGACACCGTGCCACTGGCGGATCAGCGCCTCGGTGTCGAGCAGGCTCTGCTCGGTCTCGTCGCGCACACCGTCGGGCGAATGCCGGTCCTGCAGCACCTTGCCGGTGATCAGCCGCAGGTGGCGTGCCTTTGCCTCCTCGAACAGCGCGTGCACCGACGCGGGGTGCGAGGTCGCGAACGTCAGGGCCGTGGTCACGCCGTTGCGCAACAGTTCGTCGACGAAGAATGTCGCCACGCCGGCGGCATAGGCGGCATCGCTGAAACGCGACTCGTGCGGAAAGGTGTAGTTCTCGAGCCAGGGCAGCAGGCCCTCGGCCGGCGCGCCGATCACGTCGGTCTGCGGGTAGTGGATGTGCAGGTCGACGAAACCCGGCGCGAGGATGCGGCCCTGCAGATGCTCGACCGCGACACCCGCAAACCGCTCGGCCAGCACGCTGTACGCCCCGACGGCACGCACCACCTGCGCGCCCTGGGCGTCGGGCCCGACGACCAGCAGGCCGTCTTCCTCGTACTGGGCGGTGCGGTGTTCGGTGAAACGGAGGATGGCGGCGCGGTAGGCTTTCATGGGGCCAGAGCTTACGCAAACTTCGGGCCGGCCCGATATGGGCGTGGCAATAGACGCTATCGCCCGCCGGCGATCCGCTCGCCGCTGCAGGCGCCCGGAACGAGGTCGGCGTGCGGCGTCAGTCCGCCTTGGCGCCGCTCTGCTTGACCACCGGTCCCCATTTCACGACCTCTGCCTTCACGAAGCTCGCGAACTGCGCGCTGCTCATCGCCTGGTAGCGAAACCCGCCCTCGGCCACCTGCTTCTGCACTTCGGGCAGCTTCATCACGCGCTGGATCTCGGCATTGAGCTTCTCCACGATCGCGGGCGGCGTGCCGGCCGCGGCGAACACGCCGGTCCAGTTGTTGACCTCGAAGCCGGGCACGCCGGACTCGGCCACCGTCGGGATCTGCGGCAGCGTGGCCGAGCGCGTCGGGCCCAGCACGGCGACGGCCCGCAGTTTGCCGGCCTTGACCTGCGGCAGCACGGTCGGCAGCGTGGCAAAGCTCACCTGCACCGTGCCGGCAACCATGTCCTGCAGCGCCGGCACATTGCCCTTGTAGGCGATGTGCGTCATGTCGGTCTGCGTGGCGGTCTTGAACAGTTCCCCGGCCAGGTGTCCGGTGGTGCCCAGGCCGGCGGACGCGTAGTTGAGCTTGCCCGGCTGCGCCTTCGCCAGCTTGACGAGGTCGCCGACCGTCTGCACCGGCACGTCGGGGTGCACGACCAGCAGGCCCTCGGCATCCACAACGAAGGCGATCGGTGCGAAATCCTTGACCGGGTCATACGGCAGGTTGGAGAACAGCGTGGCGTTGACCGCGTGCGTGCCGATCGTGCCCATCACCAGCGTGTAGCCGTCCGGCGCGCTCTTGGCGACCATGTCCGAGGCGATGTTGCCGCCCGCGCCGGGCTTGTTGTCGACCAGCACCGGCTGGCCGAAGGTCTCGGCCATCTTCGCGCCCAGCAGGCGCGCATAGATGTCGGCGAAGCCGCCGGGCGGGAACGGCACGACGATGCGGATCGGCTTGGTCGGCCAGGCCTGCGCGGCCACCGGGCCTGCCATCGCCCAGAGGCCAACAGCAGATGCCATGGCGACGGCAGCGCGCGCCGCCGCTGTGGCCGAACGCCCGACGAGGCGGGACAAGGACTTCATGGATTTCCCATCAGAGGTTGGAAGGATCCCGGGCAATGGCGCCCGGCGGAAAAGGGGCAACATGCAAATCCTGTTCCATCCTCGATGGACATGCAAGCCTATTTCGGCAGGCCGCCCTGCACACCCTCGACCAGCCAGTCCATCGCCAGGATCTGCGCATCGGACAAGGCCTGGCCGGCGGCGAGCACGTCCCGCCCCTGGTGGTTGCGCAGCGCCCCGTGGCGTGCGGCGAACGGCTGCAGGCGCCCGGCCGCAATGTCCTGCTGGCGCGCCAGCACTTCGTCCTGGACCGAGCGGAGCACCCTGGAACCGAAGCCGTCGACGCGGACCATGCCCTCCTTCACGCCGCCCCAGACGTTGCCGCTCTTCCAGCTGCCGTCCAGCACCGCCCTGGCGCGCTGCGTGTAGTAGTCGCCCCACCGGTGCGTGACGGCGACGATCTGCGCGTCGGGCGCGCTGCGGCGCATGTCGGAGTGGTAGGCGACGGCCAGGCGGCCGCGCTCCTGCGCGGCCGTCATCACCGCGGTGGAGCCGGTGTGGAAGGCGATCACGTCGACGTTCTGGTTGAACAGCGTCATCGCCGCGTCGCGCTCGCGCGGAGGATCGAACCAGGCGTTGAGCCAGACCACCTTGACGCTGGCCTGCGGGTTCACCGACCGCATGCCCAGCATGAAGGCGTTGATGCCCTGCAGCACCTCGGGAATCGGGAAGCCGGCGACATACCCGGCCACGCCGGTCTTGGTCATGCGGCCGGCGGCCACACCGGCCAGGTAGCGGCCCTCGTAGTAGCGCGCATTGGCCACGGCCACGTTGGCCGTGGTCTTGTAGCCGGTGATGGACTCGAAACGCACGTCCGGGAAGTCGCGCGCCACCTTCAGCGTCGGCTCCATGTAGCCGAAGCTGGGCGTGAAGATCAGGCCATGGCCCTGCTGCGCGAGTTCACGGATCACGCGTTCGGCGTCCGGCCCCTCGGCCACGTTCTCGACGTAACGGGTCTCGACCCGCGCGCCCAGCGCGGCCTGCAGCGCCTGGCGGCCTTCCTCGTGCTGGCGCACCCAGCCGGCATCGGTGAGCGGCGCGACATACAGGAAACCGACCTTGAGCGGCCCGGGCACGTTGCGCGGGCTCTGCGCCTGCGCGCTCCAGGGCGCGGCGAGGGCGGCGCCGGCGGCCAGCAGGTGCCTGCGCGACGCTGAGAACGAGGGGGTGATTGCCGTGCAGCGGGCGGCAGGAACAGACAGAGCGCGGCCGGGGCCGCTGCTGCGTATTTTAGAAGTGACGCTCTTCATGGAAATGTCCATCGGGACAGGATCAGGGGCCGCCATTGTCCGCCAGCGCGCGGGCTTGCTATATTCAAAGCTGCCTTGAGTCTGAAGAAACGGTAGAACTATGAAGTGGTCGCGCCATGCGATGTCGAATTTCCTGAGCCGCGCCACCGCATCGGCCGTGCTGCCGGCGCTGGCCGCCACCCTGCTGGCAGGCTGTGCAGTGCCTTATGGCAAACAGATCGAACTGGTGAAGCCGTTCGACCAGGACCAGGCGCTGGCCCAACTGCGCGAGGGCGCCAACACCATCGACGGCAAGGCCCTGCTGCTGCATCCCTTCGGCGGTGCCTCCAACTGCTCGGGTCAACAGGTCGTACTGGTCCCGGCCACGGCCTATGCGGACGAGCGCATGGCCGCGCTGTACGGGCCTTCGCGCCAGGGCGTCGTGTGGCCGCCGGTGCCGACGTTCCAACCCGACGTGCTGGGCTACCACGCCGCGTCGCGCAGCACGACCTGCGGCATCAAGGGCGACTTCCGCTTCGAGAAGGTGGCCGATGGCGATTTCTACCTCGTCGCGATCGTCCCATGGCGCCCCCGCCCCTCGGTCGTGCAGGAGGCCAGCCTGGCGCAGAAGATCAGCTTGCGCGGCGGCAAGCGGCTCTCGGTCGAGATGCTCGGCAAACCGTGATGGCCGGCTCCGACGCGACACAGGCCACCGACCTCCCCGCGCCGCCGGCCAATGCCGACCAGCTCGCCGCCATCACGGTCGAGCAATGGAAACGCGTGCTCGCGGCCGAGCCCAAGGCTGCGTCGACCTGGGTGCGCGCTGCGGCCCGGCTGGGCCATGCCCACGCGCAGGCCGTGCTGGGCCAGTGGCTGCTCGACGGCCACGGCCAGCCGCGCGATCCGCAGATGGCACTGCAGTGGTTCCTGAAATCGGCCGGCGCCGGCCATTCGATGGGCATGAACATGGCCGGCCGCTGCTACGAATACGGCTGGGGCGCCAAGGCCGACCTGGCGGAGGCCACGCGCTGGTACCGCAAGGCTTCCGACGCCGGGCTCGACGCCGGCATGTACAACTACGCGATCCAGCTGTCCGAAGGCCGGGCCATCCCGCAGGACCAGGCTGCCGCGCTGGCGCTGTACCGCAAGGCCGCCGACCTGGGCCACGCGAAATCGATGACCAAGATCGGCCGCTTCTACGAAGACGGCATCGTGGTCGAGCAGGACACCGAAGCCGCGTTCTTCTGCTACCAGCAAGGCGCCGAGGGTGGCGACTTCCGCGGGCAGTTCAGCTACGCCGGCATGCTGGCCGGGCGCGGCCGGATGGACGAGGCGATCGAGTGGCTGCGCAAGGTGCCGCTGACCGCCACACCGGCCTACCTGCGCGAGGCCGGGGCGCTGCTGCTGCAATCGCCCCACCCCACGTTGCGCACCATCGGGCAGCAGATGCTCGACCGCGCCGCGGCGGCAGCCCCGGCGGCCTGAACGTCACATCGGCGCCGCCTGGTCCGCGGTGCCCCGCCGGATCAGTGGGTGAGTGCCGGCAGCGCCGCGCCACCGAGGTTGAAGGTGCCGACCACGTCGGTCAGGCGGCTCGCCTGGTCTTTCAGGCTTTCGGCGGCGGCGGTCGATTCCTCGACCAGCGCGGCGTTCTGCTGCGTCATCTGGTCGAGCTGGTTCACGGCCGCATTGATCTGGCCGATGCCCTGGCTCTGCTCGGACGCGGCAGCGGTGATCTCGCCGATCATGTCGGTCACGCGCTGCACGCTGGCGACGATCTCGTCCATCGTCGCGCCCGCGTTCTGCACCAGCTTCGAGCCCGACTCCACGCTGGTCACACTGGCGCCGATCAGCGTCTTGATTTCCTTGGCGGCGTTGGCCGACCGCTGCGCCAGCGACCGCACCTCGGTCGCCACCACGGCAAAACCGCGGCCCTGCTCGCCGGCCCGCGCCGCCTCGACCGCGGCGTTCAGCGCCAGGATGTTGGTCTGGAACGCAATGCCGTCGATCACACCGATGATGTCGGCGATCTTCTTCGAGCTGGTGTTGATCTCGTCCATCGTCGACACGACCTGCGCCACGACCTGGCCGCCGCGCTGCGCGACCTGCGCCGCCGACGACGCCAGGCGGTTCGCCTGCGTGGCCGAGTCGGCGCTCTGGCGCACCGTGCTGGTCAGTTGCTCCATCGAACTGGCCGTTTCCTGCAGGTTGCTCGCGGTCTGCTCGGTGCGGGCGCTCAGGTCCTGGTTGCCGGATGCGATCTGCATGCTGGCCGTCGAGATGCTGTCCACGACGCCGCGCACCTGCAGCAGCGAGCTCTGCAGCGCGGTGCGCATGCGGTCGATCGCCCGGAGCAGCTTGCCGGTCTCGTCGTTCGCATAGGCCGTCTGCGCCGTGCCGGTAAGATCCATCGCGGCAATGGCCGAGGCGATGGACTCGGCACGCCGCAGCGGCCGCGTGATGCTGGTGGCCAGGTACCAGGCCAGCAGCACGCCGAGCGCGAGCGACAGCACGCCGCACACCTGCAGCAGGGTGGTGGCCTGCGCGCGCAGGCTTTCGCTGCGCTGCGCCGCCGCGTCGAGCAGCGCACGCTGGTTGTCCACGATCTGCTGCACGCCGGCCAGATAGGTCTTGGAGGCCGGCTCGAAACGCTCGTTGAAGATGCGGTTGGCGCCTGCCAGGTCGCCGGCCAGCTTGGCCTTGCTGACGTCCTCGCGCGCGGCCAGGTAGCCCTTGCGCATGTCGCCGACCTTGTTGAACTGGGCCCGCTCTTCCGGGGTCACCATCTGCGCGTCGATGAACTTCTGCAGCACGTTGGTGTCCTCGATCGACTTCGCCGTGGCCGGCGCAAAGTACTCGATCAGACTCGCGTCGCTGCTCTTGGCAATGGCCGCCGCGCGCTGCACGCCCGAGGTGGTGTGGCGCAGCCAGTCGGAGGCCGCCCGCTCGGTCTTGACGTTGTCGGTCACCATGGCGTCGACGACCTCGCCGATCTGGCGCAGTTTGAGCACCGCGAACACGCTGCTGGCCAGCGACAGGGCAAGGATGACACCCAGCACGATGGCCAGGCGTTTGGCGATGGAGACTTGGTTCAGGAACACGGTGCCTGCTTTCCGATGAATCACAACGGTCCGGGATGGCCGTTGCCGGTCTGATGACCTATCCGTGCAGCATTTTACCGGGTTTGCCCTAGTTATATTGAATTTATTGCATCAAAAACGTCAAATCCATCTCGTTTGATGCACTTAAAGCATCAAAAAATCGGATTGTCAAACAAACCGTTCGAAATAGGCCTGCAGCCCGTCGACAAACCCCCGCCGCGCCGACGCGTCTGCGAAACTGCCGTCGAAGCTGTTGCGGGCCAGCGTCCAGGCCTGCTGCGCGTTCAGACCGGTGGCGGCGAAGGTCTGCAGGAAGTTCTCGTTCAGGTAGCCGCCGAAATACGCCGGATCGTCCGAATTGACCGTCGCGACGAGGCCGGCACCGAGCAGCGCGCCGATGTTGTGGTCGGCCAGGCGTGGGAACACACAGAGCTTCAGGTTGGACAGCGGGCACACCGTCAGCGGGATGCGGTCGGCCGCCAGCCGGCGCATCAGCGCGGCATCCTTCGCCGACTGCACGCCATGGTCGATGCGCTCGACCTTCAGCAGATCGAGTGCGGTCCACACATAGGCCGGCGGTCCCTCTTCACCCGCGTGCGCCACCAGGTGGAAGCCGAGTTCGCGGCAGCGCGCGAAGACCCGCGCAAACTTCTCCGGCGGGTGGCCGACCTCGCTCGAATCGAGCCCGATGCCGATGAACTTGTCGCGCAGCGGCAGCGCCTGCTCGAGCGTCTCGAACGCTTCCTGCTCGCTCAGGTGCCGCAGGAAACACAGGATCAGGGCCGCACTGACCCCGAGCTTGGCCTGCGCATCCACGCAGGCGCGGTGCAAGCCATTGACCACCGTCTCCATCGCCACGCCGCGCGCCGTGTGCGTCTGCGGGTCGAAGAACATTTCGGTGCGCAACACGTGGTCGGCCGCCGCCCGCTCCAGGTAGGCCCAGGCCATGTCGTAGAAGTCCTGCTCGTGCAGCAGCACGCTCGCACCCGCGTAGTAGATGTCGAGAAAACTCTGCAGGTTGGTGAACGCATAGGCCTGCCGCAGCGCCTCGACGCTCGCATAGGGCAGCACCACGCCGTTGCGCTGCGCCAGCGCAAAGATCAGCTCGGGCTCCAGCGAGCCCTCGATGTGCATGTGCAGCTCCGCCTTGGGCATGCCGCGCAGCAGATCCGGCAGCCGGTCTGCTGCGATGTTCTTCACTACAAAATCGTTCATCGTGTTCTCCACCAATTCATCCCATCAGCGCCACAAAACCGCGCCCCAAACGAGAAGAGCCGCCCAACAAGCGAGCGGCTCCAGCTTCCAAAGGTGAGGCGTAGCGAGCGGCGATCAGGCTAGGCGGACGGAGCGCAGGAACCGGAACGTACTTCGGTACGCGAGGATTCCGAGCACCGCCCAACGACGCATGATCGTCGCGCAGTAGCCGAACAACGGTTATTTCTTGTCGCCGGGGACCTTACCTTCTACGCCCTTGACATAGAAGTTCACGCCACCCAGGAACTTGTCATCCGCCGCCGCATCCTTGGCCACCAGTTCCTTGCCCGTGTTGTCGACGATCGGGCCCTTCCAGATCACGAACGAGCCATCGGCCAGACCCTTCTTGATCTCCTCGACCTTGGCCTTGGTCTCGGCCGGCACGTCTTCGGCGATGGACACGATGTCGATCGCGCCTTCCTTCACGCCCCACCAGCTGCTGCCCGTGGCCCACTTGCCTTCAAGCGCGTCCTTGGTGGCCTTGATGTAGTAAGGGCCCCAGTTGATGACGGCCGACGCCAGATGGGCCTTGGGGCCGTAGGCGGTCATGTCCGAATCCCAGCCGAACGCGCGCTTGCCCTTGTCCTGTGCGGTCTTCAGCACGGCCGGCGAGTCGGTGTTCTGCATCAGCACGTCGGCGCCGCCGTTGATCAGCGCGGTGGCGGCTTCGGTTTCCTTCGGCGGGTTGAACCACTCGTTGACCCAGACCACCTTGGTCTTGACCTTGGGGTTCACCGATTGCGCGCCCAGCGTGAAGCTGTTGATGTTGCGCAGCACTTCGGGAATCGGGATCGAGGCGACCACGCCGAGCGTGTTGCTCTTGGTCATGGCACCGGCGATCACGCCGGCCATGTACGCGCCTTCGTAGGTGCGGCTGTCGTAGGTGCGCATGTTCTCGGCGGTCTTGTAGCCGGTGGCATGCTCGAACTTCACGTCCTTGAACTCGGGCGCGACCTTCAGCATCGGCTCCATGTAGCCGAAGGTGGTGCCGAAGATCAGCTTGTTGCCCTGGCCGGCCATGTCGCGGAACACACGCTCGGCGTCGGCCGACTCGGGCACCTTCTCGACGAAGCTGGTGACGATCTTGTCGCCCAGTTCCTTCTCGAGCGCCTTGCGGGCGTTGTCGTGCGCAAACGTCCAGCCACCGTCGCCCACCGGGCCGACATACGCGAACGCGACCTTCAGCGGCTCGGGCTTGGGCGCAGGGGCCGGCGCGGCAGCCACCGGGGCCGGCGCAGGCGCGGGCGCCGGCTCTTCCTTCTTGCCGCACGCCACCAGGGCGGCGGACGCTGCGGCGGCCAGGGCCGCGACCTTCAGCATCGAACGTTTGTTCAGGTCAGTCATGTGTGTCTTTTCCTCTTGATCGGATGGGAACGGGTTGCAGAAAAAAGCTATCGATTATGAGCCGGGGTAGAACGGCTTTCCGATGGAATTGGGCATGTTGGCGCGGATCCAGGCCGGGTTGCGCGAGATGATCGCCAGCACCACGATCGGCGCGATGTACTGCGCCATCGACAGGAACTGGCTCGGGATCTGCACCCCCTGACTCTGCAGGAAGAAGCCCAGTTGCCCCACCCCGCCAAACAGGTAGGCGCCAAGCAATACGCGTGCCGGACGCCAGGTGGCAAAGGTGGTCAGCGCCAGCGCAATCCATCCGTTGCCGGCCACCATGCCCTCGACCCACAGCGGCGTGTACACCACCGACAGGTACGAGCCCGCCAGACCGCACAACGCACCGCCGGCCAACACCGCCATGAAGCGGATGCGCCGCACCGGATAGCCCAGCGCGTGCGACGACTCGGGCGACTCACCCACCGAGCGCAGCACCAGCCCGGAACGCGTGCGGTTCAGGAACCAGATCAGCGCGCCGGTGAAGATCACCGTCAGGTAGACGATCGGGTGGTGCTTGAACAGCGCCGGGCCGACCAGCGGGATGTCGGCCAGGAACGGAATCGCGAACGAGGTCGACTCAGGCAGCTTCTCCTGCACGTACTTGACCCCGGCAAAAGCCGAGAAACCGGCGCCGAACAGGCTGAGCGCCAGGCCGGTCGCGTACTGGTTGGTGTTGAACCAGATCACCAGCACGCCGAAGATCGCCGCCAGCAGCGCGCCGGCCGCCATGCCCGCCGCGAAGCCGACCCAGGTGTTGCCGCTGTGCACGACGGCGGCAAAACCGGCGATGGCAGCGCATAGCATCATGCCCTCGGCACCGAGGTTGACGATGCCGGCCTTCTCGTTGATCAGCAGGCCGAGCGCGGCGATGGCCAGCACGGTGCCGGCGTTGAGTGTTGCTGCGAGCAGCAGTGCGTACATTTCCATGTCAGTTCGCCCCCACGATGGCCTTGGGCGCGCCGACCCAGCGCACACGGTAGGCGATCAAGGTGTCGCAAGCCAGCAGCGCGAACAGCAGCAGCCCCTGGAACACACCGGTCAGCGATTTGGGCAGGCCGAGCCGCGACTGCGCCAGTTCGCCGCCGATGTAGAACATGCTCATCAGGATCGCCGAGAAGATCATGCCGACCGGATGCAACCGCCCGACGAAGGCCACGATGATCGCGGCGAAGCCGTAGCCCGCCGGCACGTAGGGCGTGAGCTGCCCGATCGGGCCGGCCACCTCCAGCGCACCGGCGAGGCCCGCCGCACCGCCGGAGACCAGCAGCGCCGTCCACAGCGCCTGACGCGACGAGAAGCCGGCATAACGCGCGGCCGCCGGCGCCAGGCCGCCGACCTGCTGCGCGAACCCGGCGCGCGTGCGGAACAGGAACACCCACAGCGCGCCCGCACCCACCAGCGCGATCAGCAGCCCCACGCTCACGCGCGAGCCCTTCATCATCCGCGGGATCTGCGTCACCGCTTCGAAGGTCTTGCTCTGCGGAAAGTTGTAGCCGCCCGGATCCTTCCACGGCCCCTGCACCAGGTAGCCGAGGAACTGGATCGCCACGTACACCAGCATCAGGCTCACCAGGATCTCGCTGGCGTTGAACTTGTCGCGCAGGAAGGCCACGATGCCGGCCCAGAACATGCCGCCGACGATGCCGGCCAGCAGGATCGGGAACACGATCCAGCCGCCGGTGGTCTTCTCGGCCATCAGCGCGATGCCGCTGGCGAAGATCGCGCCCATCACGAACTGGCCTTCGGCACCGATGTTCCAGACGTTGGAGCGGAAACACACCGCCAGCCCGAGCGCGATCACCAGCAGCGGCGTGGCCTTGACCATCAGCTCGCCCAGCGCATAGCCGGTGCGCAGCGGCTCCCAGAAGAACACCTGCAGGCCGCGCACCGGGTCCTTGCCCAGCGCGATGAACAGCAGCACACCGACGACCACCGTCACCAGCAGGGCCAGGATCGGCGAGCCGTAGCTCCAGAACTTCGACGGCTGGGGCCGGGCTTCAAGCTTGAGCATGGCTGGCCTCCCGTGCTGCGCTGGCGGGCTGGTTCCACAGGCCTGACATCCACTCGCCGATCTGCGCGACGGTGGCTTGCGCGCGGTCGATCGACGGCGACAGCCGGCCTTTGGCGATCACGTGCAGACGGTCGCTGATCTCGAACAACTCGTCGAGCTCTTCGCTGACCACCAGCACCGCGCAACCGGCATCGCGCAGCGCGAGGATCGCGCCCCGGATCTGCGCCGAGGCGCCCACATCCACGCCCCAGGTCGGCTGCGACACGATCAGCAGCTTGGGCGAAGCGTCGATCTCGCGCCCGACGATGAACTTCTGCAGGTTGCCGCCCGACAGCGACTTGGCCGCCGCCTGCGGGCCGCCGGTCTTCACGTTGAAGCGCTCGATGATGCTCTTGGCATGCGTGGCCAGCGACTTCACGTTGATCCAGCCGGTCTTGCCCAGCGCGTTGTCGCGCGTCAGCAGCAGGTTGTGCGCCAGGCCCAGCGTGGGCACGGCGCCGCGGCCCAGCCGCTCCTCAGGAACGAAGTGCACCCCCAGCGCGCGGCGCTGCCGGGGACGGAACCGCGCGGCATCCTGGCCGAAGATCGTGATCATCGGTGCGGCGGCGCGGCAATCCTCGCCCGACAAGGCATACAGGAACTCGCGCTGCCCGTTGCCCGAGACGCCGGCAATGCCGACCACCTCGCCGGCGCGCACCTGCAGCGAGATGCCGTCCAGGTCAACGCCGAACTGGTCTTCACGCGCCAGCGTCAGGCCCTTGACCTCGAGCACGGTCGCGCCAGTCTTCACCTCGCGGTGCTGCAGGGCCGGCGGCTCGGCGCCGATCATCAGCCGGCTCAGCGATGCGTTGGTCTCCTGCTGCGGGTTGCAGACGCCGGTGACCTTGCCGCCGCGCAGCACGGTGCAGGCCGTGCACAGCTCGCGGATCTCGTGCAGCTTGTGGCTGATGTAGAGGATGCTGCAGCCCTCGGACGACAGCTTCTTCAGCACCACGAACAGTTTCTCGACCGCCTGCGGCGTCAGCACCGAGGTCGGCTCGTCGAGGATCAAGAGCTTGGGGTTGGTCAGCAGCGCGCGGATGATCTCCACCCGCTGCATCTCGCCGACCGACAGCGTGTGCACCGGCCGTGTCGGATCGATGTCGAGTCCGTATTCGCCAGCCTTGGCGGTGATGCGCTGCGTCACCTCGGCCAGCGTCAGATGCTTGTCCAGGCCCAGCCACACGTTCTCGGCCACCGTCAGCGTGTCGAACAGGCTGAAGTGCTGGAACACCATGCTGATGCCCAGGGCCCGCGCCTCCTGCGGGTTGCGGATGTGCACCTCCTTGCCATCGAAGCGTACCGTGCCTTCGTCGGGCTTGACCGAGCCGTAGATGATCTTCATCAGAGTCGATTTGCCGGCGCCGTTCTCGCCCAGCACCGCATGGGTCTCGCCGGGCTGCACGGTCAGCGACACGTCGCTGTTGGCCACCACCGCCGGGTAGCGCTTGGTGATGTGGCTCAGTTCTAGTCTGGGGATGCTCATGCCGTGGGGCACCTCGGTGAGGACGAACGTGGGGGGAATCGGGAGACGCGGATGCGGCTGGCTTCTACTGCTTGCGCAGCGAGGCGGCGGACGACTTGATCTGCTCGCGCAGCCACTTGGCCGATGCCGAGATGTGGGTGCGCTCGTGCCAGAGCTGGTAGTACAACAGACGCGGAAAGTCGATCGGGCAAGGCAGGATCTTGACGGGCAGTTGGGAGGTGAAGCGTTCGCAGTATTGGCGGCCGGTGGTCAGCACCAGCAAGCTCGATGCCACCATCGCCGGGATCAGGCTGAAATACGGGCAGCGCGCGGTGATGTTGCGGCGCAGGCGCAGGCTGTCGAGGTGGTCGTCGATCACGCCCTTGGCGCCCGGGTGCGTCGGCATCGGTGCCACGTGCTCGGCTTCGAGCCAGGTCGTCTGGTCCCAGCCGCGGCGCACGGCGGGGTGGTCCTCGTGCACCAGGCAGACCACGTCGTCACCGAACAGCCGCCCCATGTGCAGGTCGTCGTGCGAGCCGCTCCAGTTGCCGACCACCACGTCGAGGTTGCCCAGCGCCAGGTGCGCCTGGTAGTCGGACTCCTGCGACAGCGGATGGATCTCGACGGCGCAGCCCGGCGCCTGCGACTTGATGCGCGCCACCAGTTGCGGCAGGAACATCGGGTCCAGGTAGTCGCTGGCCGAGACCCGGAAGGTATTGGTCGCCGTCTTCGGATCGAAGCCGCGCGCGTCGGTGAACAACACCTCGGCCGCGCGCAGAATGCTGGCAGCCGGCGTCACCATGCGCAGGGCGGCATCGGTGGGCACCATCCCGGAGCCGGACCGCACCAAAAGAGGGTCGTCCGCCAGTTCGCGCAAACGCTTCAAGGCGGCGCTCACCGCCGGCTGGTACATGCCCAGCCGGATCGCCGCCTTCGAAACGTTGCGTTCAGTGAGCACAGTGTGCAAGACCCTGATGAGATGGAGGTCTATCTTGTCCAAAAGCGCCTGATCTCTCATATCCCTCCCCGCATTCGATTCATACGCAGGGGCTTATGTTACGCGGCGCTCCCTGTGCCGCAACGCGGCCCAAGGTCACGAAAGCATGCCGGCGGCACGTCGGTACTCGCTGGGCGTGATGCCGATCCGGTGCAGGAAGAAACGGGTGAAGTGGCTCTGCGCCGCGTAGCCGCAGCCCTCACCGATCTCCGCGATGCTGCGGTCCGAGCGCGCCAGTGCCTGCGTGGCCACCTCCATGCGCAGCATGTCGAGGTAATGCTTGGGCGACAGGCCGGTGCAGGCCGGAAACAGCTCGAAGAAACGCGAACGCGACAGGCCGACGCGCGCCGCCACGCCGGCCAGGTCGAACGGCTGGCCGACCGAGGCCCGCATCAGCGAGATCGCGCGGCGGATGCGGTAGTCGTTCAGCCTGGCGATGCGCTCCAGCGGCGCCTGCGGGCCGGCCACCTGCTCGAACACCATGAACACCAGCTCCGATACCAGGAACTGCAGCCGGCCCTGCTGGGCCAGGGCGGGCGCGCGCATGGCGGCGGCCAGCCGGTCGGCCAGCGTGCGCAGCGGCGGCGTCACCGCCATCGTCGGCCGCTGGAACAGGCGGCCGCCGGCCAGCAGGCTGGCGTGGTGCCGGGCCAGCCAGGGCGGCGAGATGTAGAGCGACAGGATGACGCTCGGCGCACGCCCGATCGAGTGGTTGGCGTGCAGCTCCATCGCGTTCACCAGCACCACGTGCCCGCGCGAACACGGCGCCACCGCGCCGTCGACCTCGTAGGCGAAATCGTCCCCGTCGACCATCAGCACCATGTGCGGCTCGGCGTGCGCATGCGGCCCGACCCTGCGGTCCTTGTGGAGCAGGCAGGCGCGCCCGAAGACGCCTTCGACAATGGCCAGCGCGTGCGACATCGGCCGCAAGAATACGCGACACCACCCTGCCAGCCGAAAAGTTCGGACGCAAAGGCAAACGCGCAGGCCGCCGCACGGCGCCGGCACGCTGCAGCGCTCTTACAGTGGTCGCCATGCCCCGTGCACCGCCGCGACGGGCAGGCCAGAACACCGACGGAGACACTTCCCATGCCACGCTTTCGACGCCACCTGCTGCGCGCCGCCACGGCGCTCGCCCTGGCCGCCGCCCTCGCCCCGCACGGCTGGGCACAGGCCTTCCCGAACAAGCCGCTGACGATGGTCGTGCCGTATGCGCCCGGCGGCACCGGCGACATTCTGGGCCGCGTGCTGGCGCAGGAGATGGGCAAGGTGCTGGGCCAGAGCATCGTCATCGACAACAAGGCCGGCGCCGGCGGCAACCTCGGCGCCGACCTGGTGGCGCGCAGCGCACGGCCCGATGGCTACACCGTGCTGTTCACCGCCACCAGCCTGGCCAGCAACGTCAGCCTGATGAAGAAGATGCCGTTCGACCCGCTGAAGGACCTGGCCCCGGTGGCCGGACCGATCGGTCTGCAGAACCTGGTGATCGTGAACCCGGCGCTGCCGGTGAAGGACATGCGCGAACTGGTGGCGTATGCCAGGGCCAACCCCGGCAAGCTGGCCTACGGCTCCAGTGGGCACGGCACCTCGAACCACCTGGCGGCGGCGTTGCTCGAACTGCAGGCCGGCGTCGAGATGCTGCACGTGCCCTACAAGAGCGCCGGCGAAGCCCTGCCCTCACTGATCGGCGGGCAGACCCAGTTGATGGTCGACCTGATGCCGTCCGCCATCCAGCAGGTGCGCAGCGGCAAGCTGCGGGCGCTGGCCGTCACCGGCGCGAAGCGTTCGCCGGCCCTGCCCGAACTGCCGACCGTGGCCGAAGCCGGCGTGCCGGGCTACGAGTTCAGCGCGTGGTTCGGCCTGTTCGCACCGGCCGCCACGCCGCGCGACGTCGTGGGCCAGCTCAACGCCGCGGCGGCCCGCGCGATGGCGACGCCCGAGTTCCAGGCCCGCATGGCCGAGCTGGGCGCCGAGGCGCAGGCCGGTTCACCCGAATCGTTCGGTGCCTACTTCCAGGGTGAAGTCGACAAATGGGCCCGCGTGGTGAAGGCCGGCAAATTGAAGGTGATGGAATGACGATGACGCGACAAACCACGACCCGGGCGGTGCGGCCATGAACTGCGAACTGCGCCTGTACCTGGACGAGCACGCCGCCAAGTCGGCCCCACTGCGGCTGCCCGAGGCACTGGCCCGGGCGATGTACGTCGTCGAGGGCAGCCTGGCGTTGCGCGACGCCGAGGGCGCGACGCTGGCGACGCTGGGCGCCAACAGCGCCTTCCTCGCCGAGGCACAGGCCGTGGGCGGCGGCAGCGCCCCGGCCCGCGTGCTGCGCTGGGAGCTGGTGCCGGCCGGCGCGCAGAACGCGATGCCGGCGGAGCTGCAGAGCCGGCTGCTGCTCGCCGCGCCGCTGCGGCTGTCGAGCGCGGAAGACTACCTGCTGCGCTGCGACCGCGTCGACTTCCCCGCCGGCGGCGAGGCGCTGACCCATACCCACCAGGGCGGCGGCGTCCGCTGCCTGCTGTTCGGCTCGATCCGCATCGACACGCAGGGCACGCGCCATGGCTACGGCCCGATGGGCGCGTGGTTCGAGGCCGGGCCCGAGCCGGTGTACGCCGCAGCCGATGCAGTCGCGCCGTCGGCCTTCGTGCGGGTGATGGTGCTGCCGCGCGCACTGCTCGGCGGCAAGTCGTCGATCGCCTACGTGAACACCGACGACATCGACAAGCCCAAGAGCCAGCGCTACCAGATCTTCATCGACCAGCCGATCGAGCGCACGGCCTGAGCGGCTGCATAGGGGGCCGCGTCAGGCTTCGGCGAACAGCTCGACGATCAACGCGCGCAGCCACATGTTGGCTGCGTCGGCCGCGTGGCGCCGGCTCCAGTGCAGCGACACGGTGAACTCGGCCAGCGGCAGCGGCGGCTCGATGATGGCGTAGCCGCCCTGCTCGGCAAAACCCTGCGCGATGTTGCGCGGCATCACCACCGCCAGGTCGGTCGCCTTGACGATCGCTGGCAGCACCAGGAAGTGGTGCGTGGTCAGGCGCAGGCGCTGCTGCAACTGCAGCAGCTCCAGGATGCGCAAGGTGTCCGAATGCGTGCGCACCGCCACCAACTCGAGCTTGCCCAGCAGCGCCTGCCAGTCCGCGGCGCTGCGCCGGGCCCGGCCACGCAGCAGCGGATGGCCTTCGCGCACCAGCACGATGTAGCGGTCGCGCAGCAACTGCACACGCTGGGTGTCGTCCACCGTCGGCAGGAAACCGAAGGCGAAGTCGATGCGCCCGTCGTCCAGCGCCTGGGCGATCGACGGCGACGGCAGCGGCATGGTCTCCAGCCGCACGTGCGGGGCACGGGCCCGCAGCGCCGCCATCAGCTCGGGCAGGAAGCGCGCTTCGCCAATGTCGCTCATGTGGATGCGGAACACCTGGCGCGCGGTCGCCGAATCGAACGCGGTCGATGCGTTCAACGCCTGCTCGAGTGTGGCGAGCGCCGCGCGCACCGCCTCGGCCAGCCGCTCGGCCTTGGGTGTCGGGCGCACACCGCCGCCGGCCCGCACGAACAGCGGGTCGTGCAGCAAGGCGCGCAACCGCGACAGGCCCTGGCTCGCCGCCGGCTGCGTGATGTCGAGCAGGTCGGCCGCGCGGCTCACGTTGCGCGTGCTGCAGACGGCGTCGAACAGGCGCAGCAGGTTCAGGTCGATCTCTTTGA
Source organism: Pseudorhodoferax sp. (assembly GCA_965279475.1). Taxonomy (GTDB): domain Bacteria; phylum Pseudomonadota; class Gammaproteobacteria; order Burkholderiales; family Burkholderiaceae_C; genus Pseudorhodoferax. The sequence continues at coordinate 1,032,503 of CBDIIA010000003.1, read as the reverse complement.
GATGCATCTGGCGAATAGTGTTTATGCGGATCATTTTATTGATGGATGATCCCGCAGGCCCGAAGATCGAGCGCTCCCCCCTCCCGGGGCCCCTCCCACCGACCCAAGCCCATGACCGACACCACGACCCCCACCGCCCCGGCCGTCCGGCCCGCCGCCACGCCCACACACCGCGTCACCGTGCGCGAGGCCGTGCTGACGCTGCTGCGCGGCTTCGGCATCACCACCATCTTCGGCAACCCGGGCTCGACCGAGCTGCCGCTGTTCCTCGACTTCCCCGCAGACTTCCGCTACGTGCTGGGGCTGCAGGAGGGCGTGGTGGTCGGCATGGCCGACGGCTATGCGCAGGCCACACGCAACGCCGCCTTCGTCAACCTGCATTCGGCGGCCGGTGTCGGCCATGCAATGGGCAACATCTTCACCGCGCACAAGAACCGCACGCCGATGGTCATCACCGCCGGCCAGCAGGCGCGCTCGATCCTGCCGTTCGAGCCCTTCCTGTTCTCGGCCCAAGCGACCGAGCTGCCCAAGCCCTACGTCAAGTGGAGCTGCGAGCCGGCGCGCGCCGAAGACGTGCCGCTGGCCATCGCCCGCGCCTACTACATCGCGATGCAGGAGCCGCGCGGGCCGGTGCTGGTGTCGATCCCGGCCGACGACTGGCAGCACCTGACCGAGCCGGTGCTGCCGCGCACGGTCAGCACGGTGTCGCGGCCCGAACCCGAGCTGATCGAAGAAGTCGGCGCCTCGCTCGACGCCAGCCGGCGCCCGGCGCTGGTGGTGGGGGCTGCGGTCGACCGCGCCGACGCCTGGGACGCCGTGGTGACACTGGCCGAGCGCTACCAGGCGCGCGTCTGGGTGGCGCCGATGTCGGGCCGTGGTGGTTTCCCCGAAGAACACCCGTTGTTCGGCGGCTTCCTGCCGGCGATGCGCGAGCGCATCGTGCAGCTGCTGGCCGGCCACGACTTCATCGTGGCGCTGGGTGCACCGGTGTTCACCTACCACGTCGAGGGCGAGGGCCCGCACCTGCCGGCCGGCGCCAGCATCGCCCAGTTGATCGACGACCCCGCCATTGCGGCCTGGAGCCCGGTCGGCCTGTCGGTGGTGGGCAACATCCGCCTGGGCGTGCAGGATCTGCTGGCGCGGCCCGCACGTGTATCGAGCACCCGCACCGCACCAGCAGGGCGCGCGCCGGCGCCCACTGCATTGCCGCCGGAACCGGGCGCACGGATGTCGGTCGCCTACGTGCTGCAGACGCTGAACATGCTGCGCGGCGATGCCGACGTGGTGGTGGAAGAAGCGCCGAGCGCACGCCCGGTGATGCAGCAATACCTGCCGATGCGGCACAGCGGCGGCTTCTACACGATGTGCAGCGGCGGCCTGGGCTACGGCCTGCCGGCCGCGGTCGGCGTGGCGCTGGGTCGCCCCGGCGACAAGGTGATCGCGCTGATCGGCGACGGCTCCAGCATGTATTGCATCCAGGCGCTGTGGAGCGCCGCGCAGCTGAAGCTGCCGATCACCTTTGTCATCCTGAAGAACCGGCGCTACGCGGCGCTGAACTCGTTCGCGCCGGTGTTCGGCTTCGCGGCCGGCGCAGTACTGCCGGGCACCGAGCTGCCCGACATCGACTTCGTCGCACTGGCGCGCGGCCAGGGCTGCGCCGGCGTGCATGTCGCGGATGCCGGCGCGCTGGCCCAGGTACTGCGCGATGCGCTCGCCGCGACGGTGCCGACCCTGGTCGAGATCGAGGTCGCCTAGCTCGCATACGTCGAGGCCATCCGGGTCGGCCGAACGCCGGCGGCCAGTTACTTCACAACAACAATTCAACGGAGACGCACATGCAGCATCATCCCGCCCGCAGGGCAACCCGCCGCGCGGCCGTGACGGCCCTGGCCTTCCTGGCCGCAGGCGTCTGGATGGCCACGGGCAACCCCGCCCGGGCCCAGGCCTGGCCCAGCAAACCGATCCGGGTGGTCGTCAATTTCCCGCCCGGTGGCGCGGCCGACCAGATCGCGCGCGCCGTGTCCACGCCGCTGGCCGAAGCGCTGGGCCAGCCGGTGGTGGTGGAGAACCGTGGCGGCGCCAACGGCAACATCGGCGGCGAGACCGTGGCCAAGGCGCCGGCCGACGGCTACACCTTGCTGATGAGCTCCGGCGGCATGGTCTCGGTCAACCCGCACATCTACCCACGCATGCCGTTCGACCCGGCGCGCGATCTGGTGCCGGTGGCCTCGGCCGCGCGGGTGCTGGTCTACCTGGTGACGCGGCTCGACCTGCCGCCCCGCAACGTGCAGGAGTTCATCGCCTACGTGCGCGCCAACCCGGGCCGCCTGTCCTACGGTTCGCCGGGCAACGGCAGCTCGCCGCACCTGGCCGGCGAGATGATGAAGAGCCAGGCCAACCTGTTCGCGGTCCATGTGCCCTACCGCGGCGCGGCACCGGCGCTACAGGACTTGCTTGCCGGGCAAATCGACTTCTACTTCGATCCCGGGATCGGCCTGAACCAGGTGCGCGCCGGCAAGTTGAAGCTGCTGGCGGTGGGCAGCCCCAGGCGTTCGCCGGCGTTCCCCGACGTGCCCACGCTGGACGAGGTCGGCCTGAAGGGCTTCGATGCCGACACCGTGTTCGGCTTCTACGCACCGGCCGGGACCCCGCCCGAGGTGGTGGCGCGCCTGAACCGCGAGATCAACCGCATCCTCGGCGCGGCCGCGCTGCGCGAACGCATCGCGGCCCTCGGCGGCGAGGCATTGCCGCTGACACCGACCGAATTCAATGCCCGCGCCGGGGAGGATTCGAAGCGTTTCGGCGCCATCATCCGCGAGCGCAAGATCCTCGGCGACTGAATCGACTCATTGGTGCCGGTCCGGCACCAGCTGGTCGGGCACCACGTTGGCCACCACGGCCCGGCCCTGCTCGCGCACCGCGTACACGGTGAAGGGCCGCGGCGCGCTGCCGTCGGCGGGCTTGAGCCACATGTAGAACGCGAAGCCGGTGGCGCCGTTGGCGTCCGTGGTGCGGGCGATGGTGGTCACCCGCGTGGTCTCGCGTCCCTGGGCGAAGAACGGCAGGATCTGCCCGTGCAGCGCACGTTGCGCGGCGGGCTCGCCGATGCGCTCGACCAGGGCACGGCTCAGCATGGCCTGCGTGCCGGCCACGTCACCGGCCATCGCACGGGCGATGAAGCTGTCGGCCGTCTCGCGCAGGGGCCGGGCCTCGTCGGCCATGCGCAGATAGGCATTGGCGCCGGCTGGTGCTGGCGGCGGGGTGGCGGCCAGCATCGAGGCGGCGGGAACCAGCATGGCGACGCCACAGCACAGGGCCGTGGCAGCGGTGCGGCGGAGGAAGGACGGTCGAGCGGTCATGGCGGGTCTCCTGGACACATCGCCGCGATGGTGCGGCGTCGGACAGGAGTGTGCGCAGCCGGCGTTTCAGCGCCGCTGCAGCCGCGTCGCGCTCTTGTTTCAAAGGTTGCGGCTGCCGTGACCGCGTTTCCAGGGTTGCGGCGACACGACCACGCCGCCGGAGTTCAGCCGACCAGCGCGACCGCCTCGATCTCGAGCGCAAACCCGTAGTGCAGCGCCGGCACCGGCACCACCGCACGCGCCGGTTTCGCGCTGCCGGCCCAGGCCACGTACAGCGCGTTGAAGCGCGACCAGTTCTCCAGATCGGTCAGGTACACACGCACCTGCGTCAGCTGCGCGACCGCGCTGCCGCTGGCCTGCAGGATGGTCGCGACGTTGCTCAGCACCTGCGTGGCCTGTTCGTCGAACGATGCGTCCGACAGTTTGCGGCCGTCGGCGGCGATCGGCAGCTGGCCCGAGACGAACACGAAGCCGTTGGCGACGACCGCATGCGAGTAATGCCCGCCAGGGGCGTTCATGCGGTCGGGGTTGATGTATTGAAGGGGCATGTTCACCATCCGGAAAAACGTGGCCAGGTCTCGACGGTGCCATCGGCCCCGATCGCCTGGTAGGCACCGAACTGCGCGCCGGTGGCGCAGGCATGGTTCGGCAGGATGCGCAGCCGGCTGCCGACGGGGAACCGGGCGGCCACGTCGTCGGACGCTGCGCCTTCGCCGCACGCGACGATGCCGTGCTCCTGGTTCGCGCCCACCATCCGGTAGCCCGGCAGCAGGCTGCCGTCTTCAGCGCAGGCAGCGCCGTAGCCGTAGTCGACGTTCTGCTTGGCGGTGCCGCGGTCGCGGCTCATCGCCATCCAGCCGGCGTCGCAGATGATCCAGCCCTTGTCGGACTGGTGGCCGATGACCGTGGTCAGCACCGACAAGGCGATGTCATCGGGCCGGCACACACCCACATTGGCCATCACCAGGTCGAAGAATACGTAGACACCGGCGCGGACCTCGGTCACGCCGGCAAGATGTTCGGCCGACAGCGCCGTGGGCGTGCTGCCGACGCTCACCGTCGCGCAGGGCAGGCCGGCGGCACGCAGGCGCTCGGCCGCGCGCACACACAGCGCGCGCTCCTGCTCCGCGATGCGGACCAGCTCGGCCTGCGTCGAGCAGTCGTACGAACTGCCGGCATGGGTCATCACACCGGCCAGCACCGCGCCGCCCTCCACCAGCGTACGGCCGATGTCGAGCAGCACCGGCGCCTCGGGCGCCACGCCCGAACGGTGGCCGTCGGTGTCGATCTCGATCAGCACGTGCAGCGCGAGGCCGGTGGCGCGGGCCTTGGCCGCCACCGCCTGCGCGCCGGCGACCGAGTCGACCAGCAGCGTCAGCGCGCAGCCGCGGCGGACCAGCGCTACGGCCTGGTCCAGCTTGGGCGGCGCGATGCAGACGGCGTAGAGGATGTCGGTCTGGCCGGCCGCGAAGAATTCTTCGGCCTCCTTCAGCGTGGACACGGTAATGCCCTGGGCGCCGGCCTGCAACTGCGCCTGCGTGACGGGGATCGACTTGGCGGTCTTCACGTGCGGCCGGAAGCGCACGCCCAGCGCGTCCATCCGCTGCTGCATGCGCGCGATGTTGCGCGCCATCTGACCGGTGTCGACCAGCGCGGCCGGAGTCGAAAGTGTGGAGAGATCGATGGGCTCGGAAGCAGCGGTCATGGGGCCGAGCTTACCGCGGCCGGCTGCAACGCCGGGCGGCAACGCGCGCCCAGGCTGGGAGGATCAGGCCTTGGAGTCGACCAGCGCGCCCAGCATCTTGTCACCGGTGCGGAACACGGCGAGATTGGCCAGAAACGCGTTCTTAGCAGCCAGCTGGTCCACCACATCCTGCTCGAGCGCCGGGCCGGCCTGCGTCGCCCGGCCGACCGAGGTCTGCACGCCACCGCGGTCGGGCCGCGCCTGCTGGTCCACCTCTTCGCGATGAAAGTCTTCGGTCTGCAGGTTGGCGATGTTGTGCGCTGCCACCTGCAGCCGGGTTTCGGCGGCCTGCATGCCGGAGGACGCGATCGAGGTGATGGAACTCATGGACGCACTTTAAGACGCGGTGCCGCTCATGTCCAGGGCAGAAACACGCAAAACCGAGACGTACACCCATTGCGTCACAGTGTCGCCACGGTTGCCGGGGCGCCACCGGAACTCGGCCCTTCGCACGGTTTGACTTGAACCGTCCAAATGTATAAAATTTTATACAAACCTCGCCATGGCTGAAGACAAAGAAATCCGTTGGGTCGGCTCGGCGTACGACGACTTGCTCGCCTTTCCTGTGGAGCCCAGGCGCGAGGCTGGTTTCCAGCTTGGCAAAGTGCAGGCGGGACTGGACCCAACCGACTGGAAACCTTTCAATGAAGTGGGAGCAGGCACGAGGGAGATCCGCATCCGGGATGCGAACGGTATCTACCGCGTGATGTACGTGGCCAAGTTCGAGGAAGCCATCTATGTGCTGCATTGCTTCCAGAAAAAGACCCAGACATGAAGATCGACACTGACATCCGCCACGTGACGAAGCCGGGCACCAACCTTTTCCTGGAATTGGGCTTTGCGCCGGAAGAAGCCAGGCGCCTTCAGGCCGCCTCGCGCAAGCAGATCAACGACACCCATCTCTTGAAGCAGCAGTTGATGGACGAGTTGTCGACCTGGATCGCCGAACACCATTTGAAGCAGGCCGAAGCGGCCGAGATCCTCATGGTGTCCCGGCCTCGTGTCTCCGACGTGGTGAACAAGAAAACAGCCAAGTTCACCATCGACACCCTGGTGGAGATGTTAAGCAGGGTCGGAAAGCCGGTCCGGCTCGCGGTAGGCTGAGGATCGACGCTCTTCTGAAGATCCATTTTCCAGGCGTGCGCGCCTGTTGACAGCGTCCCAGCCCAGGTTTCTGACCTCGCTCCACTAGGCAAAGCGGAGCAAAGGCAAAACTTGCGAAAATCGTCTTCGACCTTCTTTAGTAAAACCAAGCAGAAACGGCAAGTTGTTGATGGATATGAGTGCATTCGACGTTTCTGCCCATACGCCGATGATGGCGCAGTACCTAACCCTCAAGGCTGCGCACCCCGACACGCTCGTGTTCTACCGCATGGGCGACTTCTACGAGCTGTTCTACGCCGACGCCGAGCGTGCCGCCGCCTTGCTCGACATCACGCTGACGCGCCGCGGGCAATCGGCCGGGCAGCCGGTGGTGATGTGCGGCGTGCCTTTCCATGCGATGGAGGGCTACCTGGGCAAGCTGATCAGGCTGGGCGAGTCGGTGGCCATCTGCGAGCAGGTGGGCGAGGTCACCGGCAAGGGGCCCGTCGAGCGCAAGGTGGTACGGGTGGTGACGCCGGGCACGCTGACCGATGCCGAGCTGCTGGCGGACAAGACCGAGTCGATCCTGCTGGCCGTGCACCAGGGCCGGCGCCAGACCTGCGGGCTGGCCTGGCTGAGCCTCACGCAGTCGGAGCTGCACCTGGGCGAGTGCGCCAGCGACGACCTCGCGGCCTGGATCGCCCACATCGCGCCGAGCGAGCTGCTGGTCAGCGCCGATGCGCCGGCCACGCTGGTGCAGCGCATCAAGGCACAGCGACTGGCGTCGCCGCAGGGGGCGGTGCTGTCGATCGCGACGCGGCCGGCCTGGCAGTTCGACAGCGCGCTCGGCCAGCGCAAGCTGCAGCAGCAGCTGAAGGCAGCCAGCCTCGCGGCCTGGCAGGCCGATCAGCTGCCGCAGGCGCACGCCGCGGCCTCGGCGCTGCTGGCCTATGCCGAGCACACGCAGGGCCAGGCGCTGTCGCACGTGCAGACGCTGCGCGTGCAGCGCCCCGATGCCGGCATCGACCTGCCGCTGTCGACCCGGCGCAACCTCGAACTCACGCAGACACTGCGCGGCGAGGACAGCCCCACGCTCTTCTCGCTGCTCGACACCTGCATGACCAGCATGGGCAGCCGCCTGCTGCGGCGCTGGCTGCTCGAACCGCAGCGCGACCGCGGCCCGGCCACCACGCGCCTGCTGGCGACCACGCTGCTGCGCGAAGCCGCCGGCGCAGGCAACTGGCACCGGCTGCGCGAGCAGTTGAAAGGCAGCAGCGACGTCGAGCGCATCACCGCGCGCATCGCGCTCGGCCAAGTGCGCCCGCGCGAACTGGTTGCACTGCAGTGGAGCCTGCAGAAGGCCGAGGCGCTGGCTCCGGCGCTGACCGGCATGGACGGACTGCTCGGCGAGGTGGCCGCGGGCATGCGGCCGCCGGAAGGCTGCGCCGCCCTGCTCCTGAGCGCGATCCTGCCCGAGCCGGCGGCGCTGCTGCGCGACGGCGGGGTGATCGCCTCGGGCCACGACGCCGAACTCGACGAGCTGCGGGCGATCCAGACCAACTGCGATGCCTTCCTGCTCGACCTGGAGACACGCGAGAAGGCCCGCACCGGCATCGCCAATCTGCGCGTGCAGTTCAACAAGGTGCACGGCTTCTACATCGAGATCACCAACGGCGCCATCGACCGCGTGCCGCCCGACTACCGCCGCCGCCAGACGCTGAAGAACGCCGAACGTTTCATCACGCCCGAACTGAAGGCCTTCGAGGACAAGGCGCTGAGTGCGCAGGAGCGTGCGCTGGCGCGCGAGAAGTGGCTGTACGAGCGGCTGCTGGCGCAGTTGCAGCACTTCATACCCGCGCTGTCGCGGCTTGCGCAATCGCTGGCCACGCTCGACGCGCTGTGTGCGCTGGCCGAGCGTTCGCTCACGCTCAACTGGTGCGCGCCGGTGTTCGTGCGCGAGCCCTGCATCGAGATCGAGCGCGGCCGCCACCCTGTCGTCGAGGCCCGGCTGGCCGAGACCTCGCAGGCCGCCTTCATCGCCAACGACACGCGGCTGGGCCCGAAGCAGCGCATGCAGATCATCACGGGCCCCAACATGGGCGGCAAGTCGACCTACATGCGGCAGGTGGCGCTGATCGTGCTGCTGGCCAGCATCGGCAGCCATGTGCCCGCGTCGTCCTGCCGGCTCGGGCCGATCGATGCGATCCACACCCGCATCGGCGCGGCGGACGACCTGGCGAACGCGCAGTCGACGTTCATGGTCGAGATGACCGAGGCCGCCCAGATCCTGCACAGCGCCGGGCGCCACAGCCTGGTGCTGATGGACGAGATCGGCCGCGGCACGTCGACCTTCGATGGCCTGGCGCTGGCCTCGGGCATCGCGGCGCACCTGCACGACCGCACGCAGGCCTTCACGCTGTTCGCTACGCACTACTTCGAGCTGACCGAGTTCCCGGCGCGGCACCACGCGGCGCAGAACGTGCACGTGAGCGCCGCCGAATCGGGCAGTGACATCGTGTTCCTGCACGAGATCCAGGGCGGGCCGGCCAGCCGCAGCTACGGCATCCAGGTGGCGCGGCTGGCGGGCATGCCGGGCGCGGTGCTGAGCCATGCGCGCCATACGCTCGAGGCGCTGGAGGCACAGGCCAGCGAGAGCCGGGCACAGATCGACCTGTTCGCGCCGCCGCCGGCCAGCCAGCACGCGGGGCCCGGCCCCTTAGAATCGCTGCTGAACTCGATCGACCCCGACGCCCTGAGCCCGCGCGAAGCGCTCGAGGCGCTCTACCGGCTCCAGAACCTCGCCCGCCGCGAGACGGCCGCCCGGTCGCCCGCACCACAAGATTTCCCCTCATGACCTACTGCGTCGCCATCAAACTCAATGCCGGGCTGGTCTTCCTGTCCGACTCGCGCACCAACGCCGGGCTGGACCAGATCGGCACCTTCCGCAAGATGATCGTCTACGAGCGGCCGAACGACCGCTTCATGGTGCTGCTGTCGGCCGGCAACCTGAGCATCTCGCAGTCGATCCGCGAGATCCTGCAGGTCGAGCAATTGAAGGAATTCGAGGACAGCGACCCCATCACCATCTGGAACGCCCGCAGCATGTTCGACGCCGCCCGCGTGCTGGGCGCGGCCGTGCGCCACGTGTACGAACGCGACGCGGCCTCGCTGCGACAGTCGGGTGTGGAGTTCAACGTGTCGATGATCTTCGGCGGCCAGATCCGCGGCGAAGGCATGCGGCTGTTCCAGGTGTATTCGGCCGGCAACTTCATCGAGGCCACGCCCGAGACGCCCTACTTCCAGGTCGGCGAGTCGAAGTACGGCAAACCCGTGCTCGACCGCGTGATCACGCCCGATACGCCGCTCGACGAGGCCGCCAAGTGCGCCCTGGTGTCGATGGATTCGACGCTGAAGTCAAACCTGTCGGTCGGCCTGCCGCTCGACCTGGTGGTGTACGGCGTCGACGACTTCCAGACCGACAAGGTGGTCTGCATCGACGAGCACAACCCCTACTTCCGCATGCTGCACAGCAGCTGGGGCCAGAAGCTGCGCGAAGTGTTCGACAGCATCGAAGACCCGCAATGGAAGGACGGCCCGACCGAGCTGCCGCTGATGGTGCAGTCCGGACGCGGCAAACCGCTGCGCAAGATCACGACGCCCCAAGAGCGCCTGATCTGATCCACCGGCGCGCACCGCGTGGTGCCGCGGCTGACACCAGCGTCCCCGTTCCCGAAGAATCCCCAAGCCATGTCCAATCTCATCGTGCACGGCGGCGCCCCGCTGCGCGGCCGCATCATCCCTTCAGCGAACAAGAATGCCGTGCTGCCGGTGCTCTGCGCCACCCTGCTGACCTGCGAGCCGCTGCGCCTGCATGGCGTGCCCGACATCACGGACGTGCGCAAGATCCTCGACATCTTCCGCACGCTCGGCAGCGAGGTGCGGCTCGACCAGTCGACCGGCACGCTCGACCTGCACCACCGCGAGACCCGGTTCGATGCGGCGCGGCATCGCCTGCCCGAGGAGATGCGCTCCTCCATCATGCTGGTGCCGCCGCTGCTCGCACGCTTCGGCATCGCCCGGCTGGAGGACAACATCAAGGGCTGCACACTGGGCGTGCGCGAGATCGATCCGCACGTCGACGTGTTCCGGCATTTCGGCAGCACGGTCGAGCGCACCGATGGCTCGCTGCTGGTGCGCTGCGCCGGGCGCATGACGCCGGTGGACCACTGGCTCGACTATGCGTCCGTCACCACGACCGAGAACTTCGTGCTGTGCGCGGCCGGCGCCAGCGGCACCTCCACGCTGACCAATGCCGCGTCCGAGCCGCATGTGCAGGAGTTCTGCCGCTTCCTGGGCGTGATCGGCGCGCGCATCGAAGGCATCGGCACCTCGCGCCTGACTGTGCACGGCGGCGAACGGCTGCACGGCGGCGAGTTCAGGTTCGACGAAGACTTCCACGAGATCACGACCTTCCTGGCGCTGGGGGCGATCACCGGCGGCGATGTGGTCGTGCGCAACAGCGCGCCCGAGAACTTTCCGCTGATCGACCGCACGTTCGCCAAGTTCGGCGTGACGATCCGCCATGCCGACGGATGGTCGAGCGCCAGCCGCTCCGGCCCGCTGCAGGTGCAGACGCCCTTCACGAGCAACGTGCTGACCAAGGTGGAGGCGGCGCCCTGGCCCTACTTTCCGGTCGACCTGCTGCCCATCTTCATCGCGCTGGGCGTGCGGGCGCAGGGCAACGCCATGTTCTGGAACAAGGTGTACGACGGCGCAATGGGCTGGACCGGCGAGCTGTCGAAGTTTGGCGCGCACGTGTTCCAGTCGGACCCGCACCGGCTGGTCACCTTCGGCGGCAACCCGCTGACGCCGGCGGTGGTCGAGAGCCCCTACATCATCCGCGTCGCGATCGCGCTGCTGATGGTGGCGGCCAGCATCGACGGACGCTCCGAGATCCGCAATGCCGCACCGATCCGGCGCGCCCACCCGCGCTTTGCCGAGAACCTGCGCAGCCTGGGTGTGCAGGTCGAATGGACCAGCGAGGAATGAACAAACCCGAGCCGCAGCTGATCGTCTTCTCGCACGCGAACAGCTTTCCGGCCGGTACCTATGGTGTGCTGTTCAAGAGCCTGCGGTCGCGCGGCTACACGGTCAAGGCGGTCGAGAAGTTCGGCCACGACCCGCAGTACCCGGTCACCAACAACTGGCCTCACCTGGTGCAGCAGCTGGCCGATTTTGCGCAGAAGGAAGTCGACCGCAGCGGCCAGCCCGCCTGGCTGGTCGGCCATTCGCTGGGCGGCTTCCTGAGCCTGATGGCCGCAGCCCGGCACCCGCAGCTGGCGCGCGGCGTGCTGCTGATCGACTCGCCGGTGCTGGGCGGCTGGCGCGCGACCACGCTCGGCATGTTCAAGCGCACGCAGCTCGTGGGATCGGTGTCGCCCGGCAAGATCAGCCGCATGCGGCGCAACAACTGGCCCAGTGCCGAGGCAGCGCTAGAGCACTTCCGCCACAAGAAAGCGTTCGCCAAATGGGATCCGCTGGTGCTGCAGGACTACATCGCCCACGGCACGCACGACGAGGGCAGCGGCGACGCGAAGAAGCGTGTGCTGGACTTCGACCGCGACGTCGAAACGGCGATCTACAACACCCTGCCCGACAACCTCGACCGGCTGCTCCAGCGCCATCCGCTGAAATGCCCGGTGGCCTTCCTCGGCGGCAGCCATTCCGCCGAGATGCAGCAGGTGGGCATGGCAATGACCGAGCGCCTGGTCGGCGCCGACGGCAAGGGCCGCCCGGGCCGCATCATGATGCTGGACGGCAGCCACCTGTTCCCGATGGAAAAGCCGCTGGCCACGGCGGCGGCGATCGAAGCAGCGCTGCGCAACCTGTCGGACTGAAGCGGCCGGACGCGGCCTTCAGCTGATCAGATAGCCGCCGTCGACCGGCAGGATGACGCCGGTCATGAACGCCGCGGCCGGTGTGCACAGGAACACCGCCGCCTGCGCCACATCAGCCGTCGTGCCCCAGCGGTTCAGCGGCGTGCGCGCGAGGATCGGGCCAGAGCGGGCCGGGTCGTCCTGCAGCGGCTGCGTGAGCGGCGTGGCGATCCAGCCCGGCGCCACCGCATTGACGCGGATGCCGTCGACCGCATAGGCGATCGCCAGTGATTTCGTGAGCTGCGCGACGCCGCCCTTGCTGGCCGCGTACCCCGGCACCAGCCCGCCGCCGAAGAAGCTCAGCATCGAGGCCGTGTTGACGATGCAGCCGCGGCTGGCCTTGAGCCTCTCCCGGGTCGCGGTGCAGACGCGCATCGTGCCGGTGAGGTTCACCGCCAGCACCTGCTCGAACACCTCGACATCGTGCTCGGCGCCGCGCCTGATGATGCCTGCGCAGTTGAAGACGATGTCGAGCCGGTCGATGCCGGCCAGCGCCGCGTCGAGGCTCGACGGCGAGGTCACGTCCGCCTGCAGCACCTGCACGGCCGCATCGAGCGTGCCGTCGCCAGGCCCGAGGCCCAGCGCCGTCACCTCGGCACCGAGCGCCGCCAGATGGTTGGCGATGACGGCGCCGATGCCCTGAGTGGCGCCAGCCACCAGTGCACGCTTTCCCTTGAAGATGTCTGCCTGATAGGTCATGGGGTCAACGAATGAACTGACGGGTGAAGTCGGCGCCCAGGCCGACACTCTCGAAGTGCTTGCGGCACATCTCGATCTTGGTGAACACATCCTCGTAGCCCGTGCCGTTGCCCCAGGGGTCGGTGTAGTACATGACGCCGTTGACCTGGAAATAGGTGATCATCTCGTCGACGTCTTCGGGCACGTAGAGGGTGTGCGTCTCGCCGGGAGGCTCGAACACGTAGCTGCCTTCGGTGGCTTCCCAGTCGTGCTCCAGGTAGCGCCAACGGCCCTTCAGCACAAAGCCGTGCACGGCCTGGGGATGGCGATGCCGGCTCAGCACGCCGGACTTGCGCACGCGCAACAGGTTCATCCAGTAGCCCTGGCTGGCGTTCAGGCACAAGGGCCGGAACCAGACGTTCTCGGCCTGCGGCACCCACAGCCGCTCGTCCTGCGGGATGGCGTGCGGCACCACGATCTCGGCCAGCGCATCCGGCGGATTCGGAAACTGGTACGGCATCATCGGCGTGGGGTCGGGTTTCTCTACGGGCATGGCATGCGCTCATGGTTGGAATGGCATCCATTGTGAAGAAGACCGGGCCCCGCCCCATTCGAGGATTACCCGCGGAGCCGGAGCGCTAACCGACCCACTGCACCATGCCGGTGTAGGCCGTGGCCAGCACCACGATGCCGAAGGCGATGCGGTACCAGGCGAACGGCACGAAGCTGTGGGTCGAGATGTAGCGCAGCAGCCAGCGTACGCAGAACCAGGCGCTGACGAAGGAGAACAGCAGCCCCACCCCGAACATCGGCAGGTCGGCCATCGACAGCAGCGCACGCTCCTTGTAGAGGCTGTACACGCCCGCGCCCACCAGCGTCGGGATCGCGAGGAAGAACGAAAAATCGGTGGCCGCCTGGCGCGACAGGCCGAGCAGCATGCCGCCGATGATGGTGGCGCCGCTGCGGCTGGTGCCGGGCACCATCGCCAGGCACTGCACAAGGCCGACCTTCAGCGCGTCCATCGGCGTCATGTCGTCCACGTGCTCGATGCGCACTGAACCCGGCGGCCGTTTCTCGGCCCAGAGGATGATGAAGCCGCCGATGATGAAGGTGCTGGCCACGACGATCGGCGTGAACAGGTGCGCCTTGATCAGCTTGCCAAACAGCAGGCCCAGCACGACGGCAGGCAGGAAGCCGATGAGAACATTCAGTGCGAAACGCTGCGCCTTGGGCTGGCGCGGCAGCGCTGCCACCGTCTGCCGGATCTTCTGCCAGTAGACCAGGATCACCGCGAGGATGGCGCCGGTCTGGATCGCGATGTCGAAGACCTTGGCCTTGTCGTCGTCCAGCCCGAGCAGCGCGCCGGCGAGGATCAGGTGGCCGGTGGACGACACCGGCAGAAATTCGGTCAGGCCTTCGACGATGCCCATCACCGCGGCCTTGGCCAGCAAAACGAGTTCCAACATGCGCTCCTAGTGAGAGCCGCGATTATCGTTGCGACCGGTACGTGGCCCGCATCAGGACAGACTGCTGGACCCTCACGACAGGCTGCTCCGCAGCGCGCGCACGGCGCTGTCCACAGTGGTCAGCACCGGCAGGCCCGTGGCCTGCTCGCAGGCGGTGCGTGCCCGCGCCATGCTGAACTGCGACAGTGCAATCAGCTTGCAGCCGCGTGCCTGCAAGGCCTTGGCCTGCGCGACGACCAGCGTGTCGTGCAGCGCCAGGTCGCCGCGGTTCAGCGCGTCCATCGCACCATCGGCATAGGCGGTCTCGAGCTGCACGTCGGACGGAAACTCCGGCGGCATCGAGGCCAACGTCGGCGCGAAGCTCGCGATCAGGCCGACCTTGTCCTGCGGCGTGGCGCGTGCACGCACGGCGTCGGCGATCATCGCCTCGTTGGGCTTGAACACCGGCAGCGGCGCGTGGCGGCGGGCCACCGCCTCGATGCAGGCGCCGAACGCCGAGCAGGTGAACAGGATGCCCTGCGCGCCGGTGTCGATGCAGTACTGCGCCAGCCGCTGGAAGCGCTCGTGCATCGCGTCGTCGAGGCCACGGCCACTGGCGGCGAGGTCGGCCGACAGGCTGTCGTCCATCAGGTTCATGCGCTGCAGCTCGGGCCAGTCGCGTGCGAACGCGGTGTTGATCGGCTCGACGGAATGCGCAAGCGCATGGATCAGGGCGATGCGGGTCATGGTCTGTGGTCTCTTTCTATTCGAAGCGAAGCGCCTGGATCGGCAGCAGGCGCGACGCGCGCCGCGCCGGATAGTAGCCAAAGAAGATGCCGACCAGGCCCGAGAAGCCGGCCGCCAGCACGATGGAGTCCGGCGTCACGCTGGCCTGCCAGCCGGCGAAGCTGGCGATGGCCCAGGTCGACACCCCGCCCAGCAGCACACCGACCGCCCCGCCGATCAGGCTCAGCGTGATCGCCTCGATCAGGAACTGCGCCAGGATGTCGCGGCCACGCGCGCCCACTGCCATGCGCAGACCGATCTCGCGCGTGCGCTCGGTCACGCTGACCAGCATGATGTTCATGATGCCGATGCCACCGATCAGCAGGCTGATGCCGGCCACCGCGGCCAGCAACATCGTCATCGTGCGGGCCGACTCCTCCTGCGCGCGCAGCACGTCGCTCAGGTTGCGCACCGTGAACGGGTCGTTCACGCCCGGCGGCACCTTGAAGCGCTGGCGCAGCAGCGACTTGATGTTCTCCTCGGCGACCGCCATGCTCTCGCCCTCGCGCACCTTGATGTTGACCGACCAGATGCGCTTGACGTTGCCCGAGCCGCCCTGCACCCGGTTGCGAAACGTGGAGATCGGCACGAACAGGATGTCGTCCTGGTCCTGCCCCTGCGAGTTCTGGCCCTTGCGTTCGAGCAGCCCGATCACCGTGACAGGCACGCCCTTGATGCGCATGGTGCGGTTCAGCGGATCGGCGTCGCCGAACAGTTCTGCCGCCACTGTCTGGCCGAGGATCGCGACCTTGGCCGAACCCTGCACCTCGGCATCCTCGAACAGGCGGCCATCGGCGAGCGGCCATTCACGCGCCTCGAAGTAGTCGTTGGTCGTGCCCAGGATGCTAGTGCTCCAGTTCACGTTGCCGGCGATCGCCTGGGCGCTGGTCCACGACGAAGGCGCGGCCACCTGCACCTCGGGCACGTCGGTCGCGATGGCGGTCGCGTCCTCCTCGGTCAGGCGCTGGCGCGTCTGCGCGGCCAGGCGCACGCCGGCCTGCGAGGTCCAGCTCGGCTGCACCAGCATGATGTTGGAACCCAGGCCCTTCATCTGCTCCTGCACGCGCTGGGTCGCGCCGTGGCCCACGGCCACCATCGTGATCACGGCGGCCACGCCGATGATGATGCCCAGCATCGTCAGCAGGCTGCGCAGCGCATTGGCGGACAGTGCACGCAAGGCCGAGCGCAGCGCCATCGCGAGGCTCACTGGACGACCCTCCGTGCCGAAGCACTCCGGGGGCGAGCTTGCTCCGGGCGGCCGAGCGCTGGGCTTGCTGAACTACCCTCCGCGCTACGCGCTTCGGGGCGAGCTTGCTTCGGGCGGCCGAGCGCTGCGCTCATGGCGTGGCCTCCCCCTGCGTGGCGTGCAAGGCGGCTGCGCGCGGCGGCAGCCGTTCGTCGAGCACCACCAGGCCGTCGCGGAACACCAGGCGGCGGTGCGCCCAGGCGGCCACGTCGGCCTCGTGCGTCACCAGCACGACGGTCTGGCCCTGGCGGTTCAGCGTGGTCAGCAACTGCATGATCTCTTCGCTGGTCTGGCTGTCGAGCGCGCCGGTGGGTTCGTCGGCCAGCACCAGCTGCGGCGCGTTGACCAGCGCCCGGGCGATCGCCACGCGCTGTTGCTGGCCGCCCGACAGCTCGGCCGGCGTGTGGCCGCTGCGCTCCGCGAGCCCGACCTTGTCGAGCGCCGCCAGCGCACGCACCCGGCGCTGCGCCGCCGTCAGCCCGCCGGCATACACCAGCGGCAGCTCGACGTTCTCGACCGCGCTGGTGCGCGGCAGCAGGTTGAATTGCTGGAACACGAAGCCGATGCGCCGGTTGCGCACCGCGGCCAGCCGGTCGGGCGGCATCGCGTGCACGGCTTCGCCGCCGAGGTGGTAGCTGCCCTCGCTGGGCTGGTCGAGGCAGCCCAGGATGTTCATCAGGGTCGACTTGCCCGAACCCGACGTGCCCATGATCGCGACGAACTCGCCCTCGTCGATCGACAGCGACACGCCCCGCAGCGCGTGCACCGTCTGCCCGCCACCGGCGGCGCGCTGGGCCGGCGTGCCCATCACGTAGCGCTTGCGCAGGTCGCGGGCTTCGATCAGCGCCATCGTCGAGGCAGGCGTCGCGCGCTCAGAACGGCAGGCGGGGCCGCGCCGGGCCGCTCGACGTGACCGCGGTCACGACGTTGTCGCCTTCGGCCACGGCGGCGCCGTCGCCTGCGGCCAGCAATTCGCTCTGCGTGCCGTCGCTGATGCCGATGCGCACCGGCACCAGCTGCGGCCGGCCTTGCGCGTCGAGCGTGTACAGGCGGCCGGACACACCGCGTTCCGCCGCCCCGGACTTGGAGGCCACCGCGCCAGGGCTCCCATTGCCGGCATTGCCGCCGTTGGCCGCCACGGCGACATCGGCCGGGGCCTGCGGTGGCTTGCGCGCGGCCGCGGCGGCGCTGTCGCCAGCGGGCAGGCGCACCCGCAATGCGGCGTTGGGTACCCGCAGCACGTCGTCGCGCGCGTCGGTGACGACCCGCACGTTGGCCGTCATGCCCGGCAGCAGCCGGCCTTCGCTGTTCGAGAAGCCGATCACCGCCACGTAGGTGACGACACTGTTGACGTTCAGCGCCGACTTGCGCACCTGCCGGACCTTGCCCTCGAAGTTGACGCCCGGAAACGCGTCGACCGTGAAGCTGGCCTTCTGGCCGGTCTTGATGCGGCCCACGTCGGCCTCGTCGATGCTGGCCTCGACCTGCATGTCGCGCAGGTTCTGGGCGATGACGAACAGCTCCGGCGCCTGCAGGCTGGCGGCGACGGTCTGGCCGCGCTCGACCGCCCGCTTGATGACGATGCCGCTGACCGGCGAGGTGATGCGCGTGCGCGCCAGATCGACGCGCGCCTGCGCCAGGGCGGCCTCGCGCTGCGCGACGTTGGCCTCGGCGCTGGTGACCTGCGCCACCGTCACGCCGAGCTGCGCCTCGGTCGCCTTCAGCGCTTCGGCATTGGTGTTGACCAGCGCGCTGGCACGGTCGACCTCGCTCTGCGCGATGAACTGCTTTTCGACCAGGCTGGCCTTGCGGTCCTGGTCGCGCCTGGCCTCCTGCAGGTCGACCCGGGCGCGGGACACGGCGGCCTGGCTGGCGGCCACGGTGGCGCGCGCCGTCGCCACCGCGCTGGTGGCCGCGTCGACATCGGCCTGCGCCTGGCGTACCTTGTATTCGAAGGTCTCGGGGTCGATGATCGCGATCAGCTGGCCGGCCTTGACCTCGGAGTTGAAGTCGACGTAGAGGTCCTTCACCTGACCCGACACCTGGGT
Organism: Pseudorhodoferax sp.; assembly: GCA_965279475.1. Lineage (GTDB taxonomy): Bacteria > Pseudomonadota > Gammaproteobacteria > Burkholderiales > Burkholderiaceae_C > Pseudorhodoferax. The sequence continues at coordinate 1,014,178 of CBDIIA010000003.1, read as the reverse complement.
ACCGACCGACACCTGCGTCACCGGATTGACGGCGCCGCTGGCGGCCACGGTCGCCTGCAACGGGCCGCGGTCGATGCGGGCGGTGCGGTACTGGGCACCATCGACCGTCTCGCGCTGGTTCCACCACCAGGCTCCGGCGCCTGCCAGGGCCAGGGCGACGGCCAACGTGATCACGGGAGTCCTGGTCATGCGGCGCATTGTAGAAAGCCGGCAAAGCCCTTGCGGCAGGCCGCCACTCGCGCGCCGGGGCTGCATTTCGCGCCGCCCAGGGCGCTGTTCGTCGCGCGGCGCTGGCGGGCGGCAGCACCCGGCGGCACAGTGCAGCCCATCGACCTCATTTTCACCACCGCCGAAGGACTCCACCATGCTCTACCTCGTCATCACGCACACCCCCATATGGGTCTGGGCCCTGCTCGCCCTTCTGGTCTGGCTCGGCATGAAACAGGCCGTGACCTCGACCATCGGCCTGCGCCGCGTCACGGTGATGCCGCTCGGGATGACGGCTTTGTCGCTGTACGGCACGGTGTCGGCCTTCGGCGCCCGGCCCGGCCCGATCGTTGGCTGGCTGCTCTGCGCGCTGCTGGTGGCCGGCGTGGCTCAGGGCATCGCCGCGCCCGCCGGCACGCACTACGACCCTGCCGCACGCAGCTTCACGCTGCCCGGGTCCTGGACGCCACTGGCCTTGATGATGGGCATCTTCGCGACCAAGTACGTCGTCGGCGTCGGCCTGGCCATGCACCCCGATCTGGCCCACGACACGGAGTTCGCGCTCGTCGTCGGCTGCCTGTACGGCATCTTCAGCGGCATGTTCGCCGGCCGTGCCGCGCGGCTGTGGCGCCTGGTTCACCGCAGCGGCCAGCGCGTAGCCTCGAGCGCCGCATGAGATAGAAACCAGCCACTTGCTGGGCCACAATGGGCTCGGCCCGTGTCCGCCGTCCGATCCGACCATGCCTGCACCCTCGGTTCAATTCTCCTTCAGCGCGCTGCTGCGGCACGGCCTGATCACGGCCACCTTCTGCGGCCTGATCGCCACCGGCCTGGCGCTGTCGACGGGCAAGGCCTGGGACACCCAGCTCGCCTATTCGCTGGGCATCGGCATGACGACCTGGCTGCTGATCGACCTCGGCCGAATGCTGACGCCGCGCCCGTCGGGCCACTACTGGGTGGACGGCCCGCCCGGCATCGCGCTGGTGATCGTCAGCATCTTCATCGGCTTCCTGGTCGGCAGCACGCTCGGCGATCTGTACTGCGGCTGCTCGACCTGGTCGTGGTCGGGCACGGACCCCAAGCGCCTGCGGTCGTCGATCGTCATCACCATGGCCGCCGCCACCGCGGCGGTGTATTTCTTCCACAGCCGCGGCAAGCAGAAGGCGCAGCAGACCAAGATCGCGGTGGCCGAGCGCGACGCAGCCCAGGCCCGGCTGAAGCTGCTGCAAACGCAGCTCGAACCACACATGCTGTTCAACACGCTGGCCAACCTGCGGGTGCTGATCGGGGCCGACCCAGCGCAGGCCACCCAGATGCTCGACCGGCTCATCGACTATCTGCGCGCCACGCTGGTCGCATCACGCGCCACCACGCACCCGCTGTCCGCAGAGTTCGACCGGCTGCGAGACTACCTCGAACTGATGGCCGTGCGCCTGGGCAGCCGGCTGCGCTACACGCTCGAGCTGCCCGCAGACCTGGCGGCCTGGCCGGTGCCGACGCTGCTGCTGCAGCCGCTGGTGGAGAACAGCATCCGCCACGGTGTGGAACCCAAGCTCGGCGGCGCCAGCCTGCGGGTAGAGGCGCGGCGCGTACAGGACGGGCTGGAGCTGCGCGTGCTGGACACCGGCATCGGCATCGGCATCGGCACAGACGATCCCACGCGGCAGGCCTACGCCCGGCAGCACGGCGAGCCCGGCACGGGCTTCGGCCTGGCGCAGGTGCGTGAACGCCTGGAGGCAGCCTTCGGGGCGGCCGCGCGGATGGAGATCGGCCCTTCCGCCGAAGGCGAAGGCACCTGTTGCGTCATCGTGCTGCCGGCACTAAGGCCTTGAGCAGCGCGGTCGCATCAGGGAATGGCGCTCATCCCGATAAAAATGACGATCACGTAGAAAAGGATGAACAACTCGGTCATGTGGCCTGAAAAGCAAACTCCGGGCCAAGCAATCTGGCAAGCAAAAATCTCATTCAAATCAATGACTTGATGAATTGAATTGCCAAGTTTTTGGCAATTTCACCAGTTTTTACAAATTGATGTAAATAAAGCCGACAGACCTGCCAGGCGTTCTCGTTCGCCCGATCGCCACCTGCCACACCGCCCTGGAACAACCGCATGCCCACCAAAGCCCTGATCGCCGAAGACGAGCCCTTGCTGGCGATGGGCCTGCAGGCCGAATTGGCCCGCGCCTGGCCCGACCTGGTCATCGTCGGCACGGTTGGCGACGGCCAGTCGGCGGTCGACCAGGCCCTGGTGCTCGAGCCGGACCTGCTGTTCCTCGACATCCGCATGCCCGGCATGAGCGGGCTGGAGGCCGCGGCGGCATTGGCCGACAGCTGGACGTCCGCCCGGCCTTTCCCCGCGCTCGTCTTCGTGACCGCCTACGACCAGTACGCGTTGCAGGCGTTCGAGGCGCAGGCGGTCGACTATGTCGTGAAGCCCGTGCAACCCGCGCGCCTGGAGAAGACCGTCGCCCGCCTGAAGGCGCTGCTGCAGACGCGCACGCCCGACGCGCCCGACATGGAACGCACGCTGGCGCAGCTGCGCCAGTTGATCGGCGGCCACGGCGCAGCGGGAGCGTCCCAAGTGGCCGGCGCGGCTGCGCTGCGTGTGATCCAGGCCAGCGTGGGCAACAGCATCCACCTGGTGCCGATCGAGCAGGTGCTGTACTTCGAGGCCGCCGACAAATACGTGCGGGTGCTCACCGCCGACCACGAATACCTGATCCGCACGCCGCTGAAGGAGTTATTGCCGCAACTCGATGCGGGCGCCTTCTGGCAGGTGCACCGCGGCACCGTCGTGCAGGCCGCGGCGATCGACGCGGTGGAGCGCGACGACAGCGGCAAACTGTCGCTCCGGCTCAAAGGGCGCGCCGACAGGCTGGCCGTGAGCCGCCTGTACGCCCATCTGTTCCGGGCGATGTGACGACCGCGGCGTTTCAGCGCGCGACGTTGGCGTCTTCCACCGCCCGCGCGATCAGCCAGGCCTGGAACGTGGCCAGCGCCGGCGAAGGATCGCGCCGCGTGGGCGTCACCAGGTAGTAGCCGCGCCCGGCCTTGAGCGGCCGATCGCAGGCGACGACCAAGTCGCCGCGTGCCAGGTCGTCCTCGACCAGCATGCGGGGAATCAATGCCACGCCCAGCCCGTGCGATGCGGCGGTTGCCAGCATCGAGAACAGCTCGTAGCGCGGGCCGGCCAGCGGCTGGCGCGCGACCACGTCCATCGCCTCAAACCACTGGCGCCAGGCATCGGGACGCGTACTCTGCTGCAGCAACGGCAGTTCGGCAATCTCCCGGGGCGACAGCCGGGTGCGCCGGCCCAGCAGCCGCGCGCTGCAGACCGGCACGACCTCTTCGCTCATCAGCGCCACCGCGCTGGTGCCCGGCCAGTTCAGCACCTGCTCGGCGGTGCCGGCGTACAGGGCCGCGTCGAACGCGTGGTCGCCGAACAGGAACGGCCGCGTGCGTGTCTCGATGTTGACGATGATCTCGGGGTGCCTCTGGGCCAGGTCGGCCAGGCGTGGGATCAGCCAGCGTGTCGCGAACGTGGCCACGGCGGCCAGCGCGATCGAGCCGCCCGCGGCCTGGCGCGACATCACGTTCAGCGTGTCCAGCTCCAGGCTTTCGAGCCTGCGGGCGATCTGGCGCGCGTAGTCGATGCCGCTCTCGGTCAGGGCCACGCCATGGCGCGTGCGCCGGAACAGCACCACGCCCAGGAAGGACTCGAGCGCGGTGATCTGGCGCGACACGGCACCCTGCGTCAGCGCCAGTTCCTGGCCGGCGCGGGTGTAGCTCTCGTGGCGCGCTGCCGCCTCGAAGCACACCAGGGCCTGCGTGGACGGGATCTTTCGCCTCAAGATATTCCTTGTTCGAGCATGTCACTCGCCAACTGTTACGGTGGATTCGGGTTCAGTCAATACGATAGCGCATATCTCCATGCAGAAGTCTCGTTTGCCGGCCGGCACGCCCGTGGGCTACGATGGCCGGTTTTCCTCTTTCCCCGCCACCGCTTCAGGAGACCCCATGGCCAACGCACGCTTTCAATGGCAAGACCCCTTCCTGCTGGACCAGCAGCTCACCGACGACGAACGCATGGTGCGCGACGCGGCCGCAGCCTATTGCCAGGGCAAGCTCGCCCCGCGGGTGCTGGAGGCTTTCCGCAACCAGACCACCGACGTCGCGATCTTCCGCGAGATGGGCGAGGTCGGCCTGCTGGGGCCCACCATCGCGCCGGAGTACGGCGGCCCCGGGCTCAACTACGTGGCCTACGGCCTCATCGCACGTGAAATCGAGCGTGTGGACTCGGGTTACCGCTCGATGGCCAGCGTGCAGTCGTCGCTGGTGATGGTGCCGATCAACGAGTTCGGCACCCAGGCGCAGAAGCAGAAGTACCTGCCCAAGCTCGCGACCGGAGAATGGATCGGCTGTTTCGGCCTGACCGAACCCGACCACGGCTCCGACCCTGGATCGATGGCCACGCGCGCCATCAAGACCGCCGGCGGCTACAAGCTCAAGGGCAGCAAGATGTGGATCTCCAACAGCCCGATCGCCGATGTGTTCGTGGTCTGGGCCAAGGAAGTCGACACCGCCGGCAACGTCGGCCCGATCCGCGGCTTCGTGCTCGAGAAGGGCATGAAGGGCCTGAGCGCCCCGGCAATCCACGGCAAGGTGGGGCTGCGCGCATCGATCACCGGCGAGATCGTGATGGACGACGTGTTCTGCCCCGAAGAAAACGCCTTCCCCGAAGTGCAGGGCCTGAAGGGGCCGTTCACCTGCCTGAACTCAGCGCGTTACGGCATTGCCTGGGGCGCACTGGGGGCGGCCGAAGACTGCTGGCACAAGGCGCGCCAGTACACGCTCGACCGCAAGCAGTTCGGCCGCCCGCTGGCTGCCAACCAGCTGATCCAGAAGAAGCTGGCCGACATGCAGACCGAGATCGCCCTGGGTCTGCAAGGCTGCCTGCGTCTGGGCCACATGAAGGACGAAGGCACGGCCGCGGTCGAGATCACCTCGCTGATCAAGCGCAACTCCTGCGGCAAGGCACTCGACATCGCCCGGATGGCGCGCGACATGCTGGGCGGCAACGGCATCTCCGACGAGTTCGGCGTCGCGCGGCATCTGGTGAACCTCGAAGTGGTGAACACCTACGAGGGCACGCATGACATCCACGCGCTGATCCTGGGTCGCGCGCAGACCGGTATTGCCGCCTTCGGGAATTGACATGACGCAAGCCTCTGCCGGAGCCCTCGCCGGCCTCAAAGTTCTCGACCTGTCGCGCGTGCTGGCCGGGCCGTGGTGCACGCAGATCCTGGCCGACCTGGGTGCCGATGTGGTCAAGATCGAGCGGCCCGGCAGCGGCGACGACACGCGCCACTGGGGCCCGCCCTTCCTGAAGGACGCCGACGGCAACGACACCGACCAGGCCACCTACTACACGGCTTGCAACCGCAACAAGCGTTCCGTCACCATCGACATGGCGAAACCGGAAGGCCAAGCGCTGATCCGGCAGATGGCCGCATCGAGCGACATCCTGGTGGAGAACTTCAAGGTCGGCGGGCTGAAGCACTACGGGCTCGACTACGAAAGCCTGAAGGCGCTGAATCCGAAGCTGATCTACTGCTCGATCACCGGCTTCGGGCAAACAGGCCCGTATGCGGAACGCGCGGGCTACGACCTGCTGATCCAGGCCTCGAGCGGCATGATGAGCATCACCGGCCGCGCCGACGGCGAACCCGGCGGCGGTGGCGTGCGTGTAGGCGTGGCCTTGACCGACCTCTTCACCGGCGTCTACGCGTCCACGGCCATCCTGGCAGCGGTGCAGGTGCGCCACAGCACCGGCCTGGGCCAGCACATCGACATGTCGCTGCTCGACGTCGGCATGGCGATCCTGGCCAACCAGGCCGCGGGTTTTCTGAACACCGGCGGCGTGCCGAAGCGCCAGGGCAACAGCCACCCGAGCCTGGCGCCGTACCAGGACTTCCCGACCGCCGATGGCGCGATGCTGCTGGCGATCGGCAACGACGGGCAGTTTGCACGGTTCTGCGAGGCGGTTGGCAAGCCGGAGTGGGCCACCGACCCGCGCTTTTCGAAGAACACGCCGCGCGTGACCCACCGCGACGTGCTGATCCCGCTGATGGAGGCGGTGACGCGCACGCGCCCCACGGCCGAATGGATCACCCTGTTCGAAGACAAGGCCGTGCCCTGCGGGCCGATCAACAACCTGGCCCAGGCGTTCGACGACCCCCAGGTGCGGGCGCGTGGCCTGCGCGTGGCCTTGCCGCGGGACGCGGGCGACGGCGTCGCGTCTATCGCCGGCGTCGCCAGCCCGCTCAGGCTGGCGGACCACCCGGCCGTGCTGCGCAACGCGCCGCCGGTGCTGGGACAGCACACCGATGAAGTGCTCGCGGAACTGGGCATACCGCCTGATGCATTGACGCTGCTACGTGAAACAAACGTAATTTGATGTCGAATTTCATTACATATGGCTACAGCACGTTTCGAATTAACACTTGAATTCGTTGAATTTAAAGAGCATTTTCTTGCTGGCCTTAAATTTGCTTTAAGTAACACGTAAACCGTCGCAGAAGGCGGTAATCATCAAAAGCTACAGAAAGCCCTTTATGAAATCGTCTCGCAATCAATGGTTTGCAATGGCTGGATTGGTCGCCGGTCTGTTGAGCGCATCGTCTGGTGCGATGGCGGCTGCGAGCTGGAATTACACGTTTGGCGGACCCAACGGTGGCAGTGCAACGACGGGCTACAGCGGCTCGCCCGTTGCCGCACCCGATCTGACCATCAGTGGCGCCTATGTTACGAATGGCGCGTCTAATAACGGAACCGCTTCGGGGAGCAAATGGGTCACCGATTCGAAGTCAACCTTGCAGTTCTACTCTGGCGGGGGTCTTGGCATGGGCTCGGACGGCACTGGCGAGCCGAATCACGCGCTTGACAATGCCGCGACTGCCGCGGTCAAGGACGGCAACGGCAACATTGTTACGGCGGCGACGACCGGTAATACCGAGGCGGTATTGCTGAGCTTCGCGTCTAGCGTAGCGCTGACTAGCCTCAGTCTCGGTTATATCAATACAGATGCGGACATATCGCTGTTCCGCTATGTCGGGACCTCCGCACCAAATTTGTCGAATACGATCGCAACTTTGAGCGGTGTGGGTGCCATGCTGGCTGCTGGATGGGAGCTTGTTGGCAACTACGCCGACTTGTCGACCGGAAGCAACGCGGTCAACAGCAGTGCCAAGGGTTCAAGTTGGTGGCTGGTGAGCGCATACAACACGAATTTTGGCGCCCTTACCACCGATTTGAATGGTTCTGGCAAAGGTGATGGTCTTACGCAGGGCAATGACTATTTCAAACTTGCTCAGGTCGACGCCAACACTTGTACCGACAACAGCGCGGTTGGTGGCTGTAACAACAAGGTTCCGGAGCCCGCTTCGCTGGCGCTGATGGCTTTGGGTCTGCTGGGTATTGCTGGAGTCAAGCGCCGCACTGCAGCGGCGAAAAACACCGACGCCTGATTCTCGTTCGGTATGCTGAACGGCCTGCAGTCGCAGGCCGTTTTTGCTTGTGGGGGGCGGCTGAAGACCAAGGCGTGCAACCCAGCACGCACAGACAGGTGACGTCACGCTGTCGATCGGCTGATCAGAAAGCCGCGCGCCAAGACGCCAAGACATTCCGTTGGATCGACTGCGCCAGCCGCCCTCCCTCATCATTTCGTCCTCCGCTGGGGGCAAGCGGAATTCGAATATCGCCTCGCGTTATTGCAACGTCACCAGCAGCTTCTCAACATCGGCGGCATACTCAAACGACTTGCCGGCCTTCAACGCGACATCAAGTTCACTACGCGCTTCGGACTTGCGTCCGCTCTTGGCCAGCACGGTCGCCAGGTGGTAGCGGATCACGGGGTTCGCGGGGTCGCGCAGGCGGGCGTCGCGCAGCAGTTGCAGTGCGCGCGGCAATTGCTCGGCATTGCCAGCCTGGTACAACAGCCAGCCCAGCGTATCGATCGCATTGGCGTCCGCTGGTGCTTTTTCCACCGCCTTCTCCGCCATCGCGACAGCGCCGGGGTCCTTCATCAACGACAGCACATTGGCCAAGTTGTTCAGCACTGCGCCGCTCGAAGGATCCGTCTTCAGCAAGTCCTCATACGCACCTTTGGCTGCAGCCCATTTTCCGGCGCGCGCATAACCATCGGCGAGCGCCGTGCGCGTCGCTCTGTCGCCGGGATGGGTCTTGAGCCATTGTTCGGCAAGGTTGGTCGACGACTTGCCGCCATCTTGCGACCAGGAAGCGCGAAACACGCGCAGCAAGGTCTCGGTCGAAGGTTCGGTCTGGTGTGCCTTGCGGTAGAACTCGACGGCGGCTGCCCCCTGCCCCTTGGCGGAGGCTACGTCGCCCAACAGACTGTAGCCGACTGCGCGTTTGGGAAATTGTTCGCTGATCTGGCGCGCGCGCTTCTCGGCCTTGGCCCAATCGCGCTGGCTTAGCTCAACACTGGTCATCATCGCCAGCGCCGGCAAGAAATCGGGCCGAGTGGACAACGCCTTTTCGAGGCTATAGGCCGCACCGTCCACACCCCCGGCCGCCATCTGCAGACCGGCGATTTCAACCTGTTGCGGAGCATTGAAGTCGGCAACCCGCGTCGCGTTGGTCAACGACGTGCGTGCGCCGATGCGGTCGCCCGTGGCCAGCTGCGTCCGCGCATAAGCGACCAAGGCCACCACGTCGTCGGGCGCTTTGGCCAATACGCGCTTGGCGATGTCCAGCGCAGGTATCGCCTGACCACGGCGCAGATTCAGGTCGATCAGAGCAAGACCAGGCCGGACGTCGCGCGGCCCTGCGTTGTCGTTGGCCTTTTCCAGCCAACGCTTGACCTCGTCACCCTGGCCCTTCTGGCCCGCAAGCACCGACATCTCCATCAGCACGTCGACGTCCTTGTCGTTGGTCGCCATCAGTGCATCCAACCGGGTGGTGGCGGCATCGAGTTTTCTGGCGGAGATGTCCATGCGCGCCAGATGCAGCTTGGGCGCCAGCAGCGCAGGGTCGAGCTTGACCGCCTGCTCGAAGGCCGCCCTGCCTCCCGCCAAATCTCCTGACTCGGCCAACGCCATGCCCAGCAAGTCCTGCAACGCAGCATTGCCAGGTTGGCGCTGCACCAACTGCCTGGCCACTTGCGCGGCCTTCACGTTCTGGCCGCCGCGCAAATACATGGCGGCCAGCGCCGTCCCGGCGCGGGTCTGGCCAGGGTCCTGCTTGAATGCAGTTTCCAGTTCGGTCACCGCTTGGCTCATCTGTCCTCCGCCGAGAAAACTCAAGCCGAGGACAGTGCGGAACTCCGGCGCATCCTTGCTGCGCAGCGCCTCCTGCATCAGCGAGGCAGCCTTGGCGTTGCGCCCCTGTGCCATGTTCGCCGAGGCCAACAACACCAATGCCTGGCCATCCGCAGGCTGAGCCTTCAGATAGGACTCCAGCACCTCGACTGCCCTGTCCACATTCGATTCCTGCAGATAAATCTGCGCCAGCAACTTGGACACCGGGGTACCGTTCTGCAGCCGCTGGAACGACTCGAGATAGGGTTTTGCCTTCTCGCGCTCGTTCAACCCGAAATGCGCCAAACCGTTGAGCATCAGCATCTGCGGACGGTATTGCATGAACTCTGGCGGCGCGCGGTCCAGTAGTTCCGTGACCTCCTTCAACGCGCTGGTCACTGCCTGGGGCTTGTTGTCACGCTCGGCGAGCAGGGCGCGCAAATACGCGCCCCGCGGATCCCGTAGCGACAGACGGGCCAGCTCGTCCAGATCCCGCGCTGCATCGTCGTAGCGTCGCAAATCCACATACAGGCCGGCGCGCGTCACCCTCGCTTCCACATGCCTGGCATCCAACTTGACGGCTTGATCGTAGGCTGCAAGCGCGCCCTTGACATCGCCCTGCACGTGCAACACCGAGCCACGCTGGTACTGTGCTTCGGCCGAATCCGGCGCCAACGCAATGGCCCGCGTCACAGCCTCGCTGGCTTCGCGAAACTGCCTTGACCGGATGCGGATCGGCACTTCAGCCAGCCACACATCGGCCGAGCGTGCATCGAGTGCACGGGCTTCGTCGATGGTTCTCAGGGCATCTCGCACATCACCGAGATCGGCGGCAGCTGAAGCGCGCAACAGCAGTATTTCGACTTGGACATTCGGCGGCAAGCCAGAGGTTTGAAACTGTGCCTGCTCTTTCAAGGCCTTCTGTTTACCTTGGGCCACATAGGCCCTTGCCAGAGGCACGATGATTTCGGCCCGGTTCACACCCAAGCGAAGAGCCTCCGCAAAAGCAACTTCGGCAGCAGCAGCCTCACCATTCGCCAGCAACGCCTTCCCCAGCAGTACCTGCACCGGCAGCATCGATTTGTCGATCTGCAAGGCGTTCTTCAGCTGGATGATTGCGCCTGGCATGTCACGCTTCTCGTAGCGCGTCAGAGCGTCTTCGTAGTAGCCGGCGGCCTTGCTGTCCGCGCCCATCGCGGGTGCCAGCATCGTGCACGCCAATGCGGCCGCAGCGGCGATCTGTGCGGGTCGCCATGCATGTCGGGGAAAGAGGGTTGGTTTCATGTTCGTCTCTTGGTGGGCGCGCAGCGGCAGTCGGAGATGTTAACGCGCGTAACAGCGTGGATTGGATCGTCCTTGGCGCGGCCGTCCAAGCAAATATGGCACATATTCAGTGCTAATCAGCCTGAACTGCATACAGTCCGTGGCCTTTGGCCCGCAACGTGCACGCGGCACAGTGGCCGCAGCCATAGCCCCAGGCATGGCGTGCGCCGCGCTCGCCCAGGTAGCAGGTATGGGTGTGTTCGACGATCAGGTCGACCAGTTCCGGTCCGCCCAGCGATTCGGCCAGCGCCCAGGTCTGGGCCTTGTCGATCCACATCAGCGGCGTCTCCAGCACGAAACGCCGGTCCATGCCCAGCGACAGCGCCACCTGCAAGGCCTTGATGCTGTCGTCGCGGCAGTCGGGGTAGCCCGAGAAATCGGTCTCGCAGACGCCGGTCACCAGCACTTCGAGGCCGCGGCGGTAGGCCAGCGCGGCGGCCAGCGTCAGAAACATCAGGTTGCGGCCCGGCACGAAGGTGTTGGGCAGGCCGTTGTGCTCCATCTGCAGCGCGATGTCGCGCGTCAAGGCGGTGTCGCTGATGTCGCCGAGCACCTTCAGGTCGAGCAGATGGTCGTCGCCCAGGCGCGCAGCCCAACCGGGGAAACGCAGCTTCAGCTGCTCCAGCACCACCAGACGTGCGTCCAGTTCGATGCGGTGGCGTTGCCCGTAGTCGAACGCCACGGTCTCGACGTGGGCATACCGCGTCAGCGCATGCGCGAGGCAGGTGGTCGAATCCTGCCCGCCGGAGAACAGGATGAGGGCGCGTGTGTGCATGGAGCAATCCCGGAAGTGGTGGCCTGGCGCGTGGCCGGCGAAACCCGCATTTTCGCCGTCTGCGCAAAGCCTCAGGCACACTGCGGGCGTGACCAAGCTCAAGCAACTCCTCCGGCTCCTCGCACGCTTCACGCTGGCGCCGCTGCTGGCGCTGCTCGTCGTGTTCGAGGAATGGGGCTGGGAGCCGCTGGCGCGGCTGATGGCGCAACTGGCACGGCTACCGCTGTGGGCCCGGCTGGAGGATGCCATCCGCCGGCTGCCGCCCTACGCGGCGCTGCTGGTGTTCTTCGTGCCGATGCTGACGCTGATCCCGCTGAAGCTGCTGGCCTGGTACTGGATCAGCCAGGGCCACGCGCTGCTGGGTCTGCTGGTGGTCGTCGGTGCCAAGCTGCTGGGCACTGCCGTCGCGGCCCGATTGTTCCAGCTGACCCATCCGACGCTGATGCGGCTGGGATGGTTCAGCCGGATCTATGGCCGCTGGAAGACCTGGAAGGACGCCAAGCTCGCGCAGTTGCGGCAATCCCTCGTGTGGCGAGTGGCCCGCGCGATCACGCGGCGCGCCCGGGGCCGGGCGCAGCGTGGCTGGCGCGTGCTGCGCGGGATTTTCTCGGCGCCGCGCTGAACGCGCGACGGGTGATACGGGTTTGCAATCAGAGCGAGCACAAGGCGTGAAGCCGAAGACAGTGCCGACGCACGGCGAGGCGAAACAACGCAGTGATCGTTTTGATTGCGAATCCGTATCAAAGGCGCGGAATGCCGCAGACCGGCGCCAGCACACCGCCGCCCTCGTCGGCCGTGTCGTGCGTCGCCTCGTTGGCAGCGATGGCGCGCACGTTCTTCGCGTACGACACCTCCATGTCGCGCGGCAGCATCACGCCGTTCTTCACCGCCAGGATCTCGGCCATCACGCTGACCGCGATCTCCGATGGCGTCTTGCTGCCGATGTAGATGCCGATCGGGCCGCGCAGCCGCGATAGCGTGGCCTCGGTCTGGTCGAAGTGTTCGATCAACCGCTGCTTGCGGGCCTCGTTGTTGCGGCGCGAACCGATGGCGCCGACGTAGAACGCGTCGCTCTGCAGCGCCTCCAGCAGCGCCAGGTCGTCGAGCTTGGGGTCGTGCGTCAGCGCCACCACGCAGCTGCGGCGGTCGGGCCGGAACGCCGTGACCACGTCGTCGGGCATCTCGCTGGCCACGGTGACACCGGGCACGGACCAGGCGCCGCGGTATTCCTCGCGCGGGTCGCACACGGTGACCGCGAAACCGCTGAAGCGCGCCATCGTCGCCAGGTACTCGGTGAGTTGGCCGGCGCCGATCAGCAGCATGCGGTATTCGGGCCCGAAGGTGTTGACCAGTGCAACATCGGACACGTCGAGTTCCGACGGCGTGTCGGCCACGGCCAGCGAGACCTGCCCGTCAGCCAGCCGCACCGTGCGCTGCACCAGCTGACCCGACTCCAGCGACTCGACCAGCGCGGCCAGGGGGTCGGCGGCCGGGTCGTGCTCGAGTAGCAGTTCGAGTGTGCCGCCGCAGGGCAGGCCGAAGCGGTGCGCCTCGTCGGCGGTGATGCCGTACTTGACGAACGCCGGCGGGCCCGAGGGCATGGTCTGCGCCACGCCCGCGACGCTCGCCGTGCCGGCGGACGCATAGGCCTGCGTGTAGCGGTAGATCAGGTCGTCCTCGATGCAGCCGCCTGACACCGAGCCCACCACGGCGCCGTCTTCGTTCAGCGCCATGATCGAACCCACCGGCCGTGGCGATGAACCCCAGGTGCGGACCACCGTGGCCAGCAAGGCGCGCTTGCCGGCACGACGCCAGTCGCGCAGCGTGCGCAGCACCATCACATCGAGATTTTCCATGAACGACTCCTGCTTGCGACGCGAGCGGCTGGCGCTCAGCGCATGAGGTAGACGGCCGCGACCAGCACCACCGCCCCCACCACCCATACCCATGCGGTCACGCCGCCCGACTTGGGTTGGCTCGCCGGCGGCACCGGAATGTCGGCGCTGCCGCCGGGCACGCCGACCTCGATGGGCGCGGCGGCCTCCGCCGGCAGGCCTTCGGGCGCCGCCTCCGGTGCCGGATACTGCCGCTGCATCTCGTTGTCGAAGCGCTTGAAGAAGTCTTCGGCCATCGACTTGGCAGCGCCGTCGATCAGGCGCTGGCCGAGTTGCGCGACCTTTCCGCCCACCTGCGCCTGCACCGCATAGGCCAGCTCGCAACCGGTGGCAGTGGGTGTCAGCGTCACTTTCGCGTTGCCCTTGCCGAACCCGGCGGCACCGCCCTGGCCTTCGAAGCTGATGGTGTAGCTTTCAGGCGGCACGATGTCGCTGAGCGTGATCTTGCCGGCGAACTTGGCCGACACCGGGCCGATCTTCACCGCCATGCCGATCGCGTACTGGTTCTCGCCCGTAGCCTCGACCTTGTCGCATCCGGGGATGCAGACCTTCAGCACCTCGGGATCGTTCAACGCATCCCAGGCCTGCTGCTGTGTGACGCCCAACTGGCGGCTGCCCTGCATTTCCATCGTGTGGTTCCTTCTTCTTGTCGATCAGTGTTTCATCAGCGACGCCAGACTGCGCGCCAAGTCCTCGAGCCGGGTCAGATTGTGAACCGCCAGCATCGCATGTGCATGGCGGTGCACCGCAGCGGCCCCACGCGCGAGGGGTGCATAGCCTTCAAAGCGCAGCAGCGGGTTGAGCCACAGCAGGCGCCGGGTGCGGCGCCGCAGCCAGGCGAGCTCGCTGTCCAGCGCAGCGGGCTCCCCGGTGTCCAGGCCGTCGGTGATCATCAGCACCAGCGTGCGGCGCCCGACCAGCCGGCGCGCGTGGTGCTGGCGCAGCGTGGCCAGCGACGCGCCCAATTGCGTGCCGCCGGCAAAGTCCTCGACCAGCCGGCCGGCCGCTGCCAGCATGTCGTCGGTGTCGGCGATGCGGAATGCCTGCGTCAGATCGGTCAGCTGCGTGCCGAAGGCAAACACGTCACGCCGCGTTTGCCTTCGCGTGGCCGCATGCAGGAACGCCAGCAGCAGCCGCGCATAACGCTCCATCGAACCCGAGATGTCGACCAGCACCAGCAGCGGCAACGGCTGCGCGCGGCGCTGCAGCCGCGGCAGGCGCAGCAACTCGCCACCGGTGCGCGCGGCCTCGTGCAGCACCCCGGGCCAGTGCAGGCGGGCACCACGTGGGCCGGGCCGCGTGCGGCGCGCAGGCACGTGCGGGATCGGCAGCGCCACCTCGCGCGCCAGGCGCTCCACCAGGCGGTATTCGGTGGCCGACAGCGCATTGAAGTCCGCATGCTGCAGCCGTTGCAGGTCGCTCGCGGTCATGGCCGCGTCGAACTCGACCTTCTGGTCTTCCTGCTTGGGCGGCACTGCCTTGCCGAAGGCCTGCTGCGGCGACAGCGCTTCGCGCACGCGCGGCCGCCGTGTGCTGGGCTCGGCCTTGCCTTCGGCACTCGGCAGCAGTTGGGCCAGCAATTTCTGCGCGACCTCGGGATTGCGGAAATACGCGTCGAACAGCTCGCGGAACACCGCGCGGTCCTGCTCGCGGCCCAGCATCACGGCTTCGAGCGCGGCGCTCAGGTCGTCCTTGGCATCCACCCCCACCAGCAGCGCAGCCTGCTGGCCCAGCGCGATGCGCAAGGGGTCGACCGGCACGCCGGCACGGCGCAACGCGCGGCCGAAGCCGGCGATGTTGTCGGCCAGCTTGCCGGTGCGCGCGTCACCGAGCTGCACGCGCCACCTGTCCGGTCACACCGCGGTCTCTTCGGGCCGCAGCAGCTCGGCGGCGAGATCGCGCGTCAGCGCGGCCACGTCCTCGCGCTGCTTGAACAGGATGCCGGCCGTGTCGGCCACCACTTCGGGGTCGACCACCAGCGTGTCCAGCGCGACCAGCGCACGCGCCCATTCCACGCTCTCGGCGATGCCCGGCGCGCGCTGGAACGCGTTGGCGAACGACGCGCTGCGCAGGCGGCTGACGAAGCCCGCCACCTGGGCCGACAAGGCATCGCTCGCCTCGGGCACCTGCGCCCGCACGATCGCCAGCTCACGGTCGCGGTCCGGGTAATCGAGCCAATGGTAGAGGCAGCGCCGCTTCACCGCATCGTTGAGTTCACGCGTGCGGTTGCTGGTGAGCAGGGTCACGGGCTTCACCAGCGCCGCGACCGTGCCGATCTCGGGAATGCTGACCTGGTACTCGCCCAGGTATTCGAGCAGGAAGGCCTCGAACGGTTCGTCGGCGCGATCGACCTCGTCGATCAGCAGCACCGCACCCGGCGCCGGTGTCTGCAGCGCCTGCAGCAATGGGCGGCGGATCAGGTAACGGGCGCCATAGACCTCGCGCTCGAGCGTGGCCGCATCCTCGTTCTGCCCGGCCGCGCGCATGTGCAGCAATTGCGCCGCGTAGTTCCACTCGTACAGCGCCTCGCGCTGCTCGAGCCCGTCGTAGCACTGCAGCCGCAGCAACTGGCGCTGCAAGGCGACCGACAAGGCCTTGGCCAGTTCGGTCTTGCCCACGCCGGGCTCGCCCTCGAGCAGCAGCGGGCGCTGCAGCTTCAGTGCGAGGAACACTGCGGTCGCCAGCCGGCGTTCCGCGTGGTAGCCGGCCTCGACCAGACCGGTCATCAGCGCGTCGATGGTGGCAAAAAGAGAAGTCAAGCGTGCGTCCTCATGGCTGGCCCGGCCGTCCGTGACCAGGCCCGGCCGGTGGTGGCCGGAGCCTGCATGGCGATACCGGGATGCAGCCCTCGACCTATGCTAACGCCTTGGCGACCGCGCGTTGCGTCTGCACGCCGACCAGGTTGGCGCGGTAGGCCGCGGAGGCGTGGATGTCGCTGTTCAGATCGGTCGCGTCGATCTTCACCGCGGCCGCCGCCTGCGGCGTGAAGCTCTGGTTCAGCGCCGCCTCCAGGCCCGCATGGCGGAAGACGCCGTTGCCGGCGCCGGTCACCGCCACCCGCACACCGGCATCGGTCTGCGCGACGAACACACCGACCAGCGCAAAGCGCGAAGCCGGCTGCTTGAACTTCATGTAGGCCGCCCGCTTCGGCACGGGGAAACTGATCGCGGTGATCAGCTCGCCATCGGCCAGCGCGGTGGCAAACATGCCCTGGAAGAAATCGTCCGCGGCGATTTTGCGCTGCGTTGTGTGCACGGTGGCGCCCAGGCCCAGCACGGCGCTGGGGTAGCAGGCCGCCGGGTCGTTGTTGGCCACCGAGCCGCCCAGTGTGCCCATCGCACGGACCTGCCGGTCGCCGATGTGGGCAGCCAAGTCGGCCAGCGCCGGAATCGCGGCCTGGACCTCGGCGCTGTTGGCCACGTCGAGATGCCGCGTCATCGCGCCGATCACGATGGCATTGCCTTCCTTGCGGATGCCGACCAGTTCCTTGATCGCCCCGAGGTCGGCCAGCCGGCCGGGATCGGACAGGCGCAGCTTCATCGAAGCCAGCAGCGTCTGGCCGCCCGCCAGCGGTTTGGCGCCGTCGGTCGCGAGCTTGACCGCGTCGGCTGTGGAAGTGGGGCGGTCGATGGTGAATGCGTACATGGTGGTGTTCCTTGGGGCGGTGTCAGGCTGCGGCCGATTGGATGGCTTCCCAGACACGGCTGGGCGATGCGGGCATGTCGAACTCCTTCACGCCCAGCGGCGCCAGCGCGTCCAGCACCGCGTTGATCACCGCCGGCGGCGAACCGATGGCGCCGGCCTCGCCGCAACCCTTGGTGCCCAGCGGGTTGTGCGTGCACGGCGTGCAGATGGTGTCGAGCGTGAAGTGCGGCATGTCGTCGGCGCGCGGCATCGCGTAGTCCATGAACGAGCCGGTCAGCAACTGGCCGGACTCGGGGTCGTACACGCAGTTCTCCATCAGCGCCTGGCCGATGCCCTGCACCAGGCCGCCGTGGACCTGACCCTCGACGATCATCGGGTTGATGATGGTGCCGAAGTCGTCCACCGCGGTGAAGCGGTCGACCCGCACCGTGCCGGTCGCCGGATCGACCTCGACCTCGCAGATGTAGGTGCCGGCCGGAAAGGTGAAGTTGGTCGGGTCGTAGAACGCAGTCTCGTTCAGGCCCGGCTCCAGCTTGTCCAGCGGATAGTTGTGCGGCACATAGGCCGTCAGCGCCACCTGGCCGAAGGTCACCTTCTTGTCGGTGCCCTTGACCGTGAATTCGCCGTTGGCGAACTCCACGTCGGCATCGCTCGCCTCCATCAGGTGCGCGGCGATCTTCTTGGCCTTGGTCTCGATCTTGTCCAGCGCCCGCATGATGGCCGCGCCGCCGACCGAGATCGAACGCGAGCCATAGGTGCCCATGCCGAACGGCACGCGGCCGGTGTCGCCGTGCACCACGTCGACCGCATCGACCGCGATGCCCAGGCGCGCCGCCACCACCTGCGCGAAGGTCGTCTCGTGGCCCTGGCCATGGCTGTGCGAGCCGGTGAACACGGTCACGCTGCCGGTCGGGTGCACCCGCACCTCGCCGCATTCGAACAGGCCGGCGCGCGCGCCCAGGGCCCCGGCGATGTTGCTCGGCGCGATGCCGCAAGCCTCGATGTAGCTGCTGTAGCCGATGCCGCGCTTCAAACCCTTGGCTTCGCTGGCCTGGCGCCGCGCGGCGAAGCCGGTCACGTCGGCCAGCCCCTGGGCCTTGTCCATGCAGCCGATGTAGTCGCCCACGTCGTACTGCAGCGCGACGGGCGTCTGGTAGGGCCAGCTGCGGATGAAGTTGCGCTTGCGGATCTCGTCCTGCCCCAGCCCCAGCTCCCAGCCGCAACGGCTGACCAGCCGCTCGAGCAGATAGGTTGCCTCGGGGCGGCCGGCACCGCGGTAGGCATCGACCGGCGCGGTGTTGGTGAACCAGGCGTCGACCTCGACGTAGATCTGCGGCGTCGCATATTGGCCGGCCAGCAGCGTCGCGTACAGGATGGTCGGCACGGCGGTCGAGAAGGTCGACAGGTAGGCGCCGAGGTTGGCGTCGGTGTGCACTCGCAGCGCGAGGAATTTGCCGTCCTTGTCCATCGCCATCTCGGCATGGCTCACGTGGTCGCGGCCGTGGGCGTCGGAGACGAAGGCCTCGCTGCGATCGGCCGTCCACTTGATGCTGCGGTTCAGCTGCTTGGCGGCCCAGGTCAGGCACACGTCCTCGGCATAGAGAAAGATCTTCGAGCCGAAACCGCCGCCCACGTCGGGCGCGATCACGCGCACCTTGTGCTCGGGCAGACCCAGCACAAAGGCCGTCATCAAGAGCCGCTCGACGTGCGGGTTCTGGTTCGACACGTACAGCGTGTACTCGTCGGTGCCGCGGCTGTACGAGCCGATCGCGGTGCGCGGCTCCATCGCGTTGGGCACCAGCCGGTTGTTGACCAGGTCGAGCCGGGTGACATGCGCTGCGCCGGCAAATGCCGCATCGACCTGCGCCTTGTCGCCGATCGCCCACTTGTAGCAATGGTTGTCGGGCGCGGCCTCGTGCAACGCCGTGGCCTTGGCCGCCTCGGTGACGCGCACCACGGCAGGCAGCACGTCGTAGTCGACCTCGACCGCCTCGGCGGCGTTCTTGGCCTGCTCGATGGTCTCGGCCACCACCATCGCCACCTGGTCGCCAACGTAGCGCACCTTGCCCTGCGCCAGGATCGGGTGCGGAGGCTCCTTCATCGGTTGCCCATCGGTGCTGGTGATCAGCCAGCCGCAGGGCAGGCCGCCCATCTTGCCCTCGATGTCCTTGCCGGTGAAGATCTCGACCACACCCGGCATCGCGCGCGCCCGGTCGAGGTTGATGCTCTTGACGGCGGCGTGTGCATGCGGCGAGCGCACGAACACGGCGTAGCTTTGGTTGACGAGGTTGATGTCGTCGGTGTAGTTGCCCGCCCCGGTCAGGAAACGGTAATCCTCCTTGCGCAGGAGGGCCTCGCCGATGTGCGGCAGTTTGGCAAAGTCAGGAGCGCCCATGGTGTGTGCTCCTTCAGGCCGCGGCGGCCATCGTGGTCTGGCCCATCTGCACGGCCTTCACGATGTTCTGGTAGCCGGTACAGCGGCAGATGTTGCCTTCGAGCAGCTCGCGGATCTCGCTCTCGCCCGCCTTCGGGTGGTGGGTGCACAGGTCGACCGCGCTCATCACCATGCCGGTGGTGCAGAAGCCGCACTGCAGGCCATGGCACTCCTTGAAGGCCGCCTGCATCGGGTGCATCGTGCCGTCGGGCTTGGCAAGGCCTTCGATGGTGGTGATCTCGGCGCCGGCCACCTGGGCCGCCAGCACATTGCACGACTTGATCGCACGGCCGTTCAGGATCACGGTGCAGGCGCCGCACTGGGCCGTGTCGCAGCCCACGTGGGTGCCGGTCAGCTTGAGGTTCTCGCGCAGCGCCTGCACGAGAAGGGTGTTGGGTGCGGCGTCGAAACTGGCCTGCTTGCCGTTGACCTTGAATTGAACCTGCATAGGAAGCGTCTCCATCTGTGGGTGGTGTGATATGGGCCGTGTCATTGTTCGACTGCGGACAGTGGGATATGCTAGGCGAAACCCTAGGTCGGTGCCGAAGTCCGATCGAAATTCTCGGGTGTCGGCTGCCCCGCCCATGCGGCCGCGGTAGGCAGTTGACCTGCCTTGACCGCGTCGTGCGGAGCCGGCGATACTGACCGGGGTCACCGCCATCGCGGCAACGCCTCCACTCCTCCCGAAAGAAGCATCTTGAAGATCGTCCTCGCCGCCGCGCTGATCGCGCTGTCCACCCTGTCCCACGCCGAGACCTCGGCGGCCAAGAAGCAGCTGGTCGACAAGGTGCTGCAGCTGCAACGCCCCGCCATCGAGAACCAGGGCCGCATGATGGCCGAGCAGCCCGCCCTGCAGTTGATGCAGCGCGTGGGGCCGGTGATCCAGCAGCGCGTGCCGCCTGAGAAGCGCGAAGCGCTGGCGAAGGACGTGCAGGCCGACCTGCGCAAGTACAGCGACGAGGCGGTACCGATCGTGCGCGACCGCGCCGTCAAGCTGATGCCCAGCACGATGGGCGCCCTGCTCGAGGCGCAGTTCAGCGAAGCCGAACTCAAGCAGCTGATCAACGCCATGGAAGCGCCTGCGGTGCGCAAGTTCCAGCAGGCCAACGGCGAGATGATGAAGTCGCTGTCGGACAAGCTGGTCGCCGAGTTGCGCCCCGAACTCGAACCCAAGATCAAGGCGCTCGAACTGAGCGTGACCAAGCGGTTCGAGGCCGTGCTCGGCCCTGTGCCCACGGCCCCGGGCCCTGCTCCCGGCCCAGCGCCAAAGCCCTGATCGCGTCTTCATGGAGGTCACATTGGCGATCGATTCTGCACAGACGGCCGAACACCGAGCCCCCCATCGCGCCCCTGCCGCCTGGCTGGCCGCCTGCGTCTGCCTGCTGATCGGCGCCTGCGCCGCGCCCGACAAGGGGGCCGAGACTACGGCTGCGCCGCCGCCGGCCACCACCACCGTCGCACCGGCCGCGCCCGCCCCGGTCGCGGCACCTGCGCCCATCGTCGCGCTCCCGTATGCCGAAGCCGTGCAGCTCGCGGCGCGCGACGTGTTCTCCAAGGCCGACCTGCCGGCGGGCCAGAAATACAGCGTCGTCATCGATCCGCTGGTCGACGGGGCCACCGGCGTGCAGACCGCGGCCACCGTGGCGATGGAGCAGCAGCTGGTCAGCCTGGTGAAGGATGCGTTTCCCCAGTACGAGGTGAAGCCGTTCAGCGCCGGCAACGTCGCCGCGTTGCCGCTGATCTTCGTCGGCACCTTCACGCCGATCAACCTGCAGGGCAAGCCCGAAGGCGAGCGCGACGCCTACCGCATCTGCTATGCGCTGGCCGACCTGAAGACCGGCAAGATCGTCAGCAAGGGCTTCGCGCGCTCGCAGACGACCGGCATCGACAGCTCGCCGATTCCCTACTTCAAGGACAGCCCGCTGTGGGTTGCCGACAAGGCGGTCGAGGGTTACATCAAGACCTGCCAGGGCACCAAGGCCGGTGACCCGATTAACGCCGACTACGTCGACAAGATCGTTGCCGCGACCGGCATCGACGAAGCGATGAACGCCTACAACGGCAAGAAGTACCGTGAGGCGCTGGCCCTGTACAACGCCGTGCTGCGCAACCCCGTGGGCGACCAGCCGCGCGTGCAGGCCGGCATCTACCTGACGCAGCTCAAGCTGGGCCAGCGGGCGGCGGCGATGCGGGCGTTCGGCAAGGTCGTGCAGTACGGCCTCGACAACGACCGCCTGGCGGTGAAGTTCAACTTCCGGCCCGCCGGCACCGGCTTCGCGCCCGACGGCACGCCCTACGAGCAATGGCTGCGCGAGATCGCCCGGCTGGCCGCCGCCAAAGCCACGCCCTGCTTCGAGGTCGCCGGCCACGCCAGCCGTGGCGGGTCGGAGCAGATGAACGAAAGCGTATCCCTGCAGCGCGCGGAATACGTGCGCCAGCGCATGGTCGTCGAGAAGAAGGAGCTGGCCAAACGCGTGGTGAGCCGCGGCCTGGGCTCGCGCCAGGCGATGGTCGGCACGGCGCGCGGCGATGCGTCCGACGCGCTCGACCGCCGCATCGAGTTCAAGCCGGCATCCACCTGCACCTGACGATGCACAGCGCCCCGCGCGGCTGATCGGACCGCCATGCACGGCAAGCGCTGGGGGTCGCCGCTGTGGTGCGCGCCGTGGCTGGTCGCCCTGGCGGGGCTGTTCCTCCACCCGGCATCGGCACAGCCTTCGGCGCCTGCCGCCGCACCGCAGTTGCGCATCGAGACCGGCGCGCACACCGCGCCGATCCGCGCGCTGTCGGTCGACGCCGCCGCACGCTACGCGGTCACCGCCGGCGAAGACAAGACCGCGCGCGTCTGGGATCTCGCCAGCGGCGCCCTGGTCCAGGTGCTGCGCCCGCCTTCGGGTGCGGGCGGCGAAGGCAAGCTGTACGCGGCCGCCATCAGCGCCGACGGCCGCTTCGTTGCCGCGGGCGGCTGGTCGGCGCAGAACGACGTCTACCTGTTCCAGCGCGGCTCGGGCCAGCTGGTCCACCGCATCACCGGCCTGCCCAACGTCGTGACCCATCTGGCGTTCACGCCGGATGGCCGCCGGCTGGTGGTCAACCTGTGGGGCCGCAACGGCATCCGGCTCTACGCCAGCGACGACGGCTGGGCCAGCAGCCGCGAGGCCGGCAGCGATGCCGACTACGGCGGCGAGTCGTATGGCGCCGACATCTCCGCGGACGGCACGCGGCTTGTCACCAGCGCGTTCGATGGCAGCCTGCGCCTGTACGCGCTTGGCCGCGCTGGCGAGCCGGCGCTGCGGCTACTGAAGCGCGCGCGCGTCGACGGTGCTGCACAGCCCTTCGGCGTGGCGCTGGCGCCCGATGGCAAACGTGTGGCCGTGGGGTTTGCGGACCGCCCCGTCGTGGCGGTGCTGGACGCGGCCGACCTGTCGTCCTTGTTCATGCCCTCGGTACAGGGCATCGCCAACGGCTCGCTCAGCGCCGTGGCGTGGTCGCCCGACGGGCGGCAGCTGCTGGCCGCCGGCGCATGGAAACGGGCCGAGGGCCAGCACGCGCTGCGGCGCTGGAGCGACGGCGGCCGCGGCACCGCCAGCGACAGCGTGATCGCCGGCAACAGCGTCGTCGACCTGCGGGTGCTGGCCGACGGCCGGCTGGTGTTCGCCGCGACCGACCCCGCCTGGGGCGTGCTCGCGCCATCGGGCAACCGCCTCGTCGCCAGCGGCGCCGGCATCGCCGATTTCCGCGGTGACCGCGCGCTGTTCCGGCTGGCGCAGGGCGGCCAATCGGTGGCGTTCACGATGGCCTATGGCGCGCAGGCGCCGGCGGCCTTCGATCTCGACGCGATGGACTGGGCCGACCCGGCACGGCCGGCCGCCGCACCGCTGCAGGCCAGCCCGCTGGCCGCACGCGGCCTGGTGCTGCAGGACTGGTTCGAACAGGCGCGGCCGCAGCTGAACGGCCGCGCCATCGCGCTGGAACCCAACGAGACCGCGCTGGCTGCTGCCGTCGGCCACGACGGCGCCACGCTGGCGCTGGGCACCAGTTTCCAGCTGCGTTATCTACAGCGAGACGGCCGCGAACTGTGGAGCGTGCCGGCGCCGGGTACGACCTGGCAGGTCGCGCAGTCGCAGGACGGGCGCTGGGTCGTGGCGGCGTTCAGCGACGGCAGCCTGCGCTGGTACCGCGCGTCGGATGGCGCCGAGCAACTGGCGCTGCTGCCCCATGCCGACCGGCGCCGCTGGGTCGCGTGGACGCCGCAGGGCTACTACGCGGCCAGCCCGGGCGGCGAAGACCTGATCGGCTGGCAGGTCGACCGCGGCCCGTTGCGCGCGGCCGACTTCTTTGCAGGCTCGCGTTTTCGTGCGGGTTTCTTCAGGCCCGACGTGATCGCCCAGGTGATCGCCGCCGGCGACGCCGCCGCCGCGCTGCAGGCCGCCAACGACGCGGCGGGCCGCAAGGCGGAGGCCGCCCGCATCGACCGCCAGCTGCCGCCGGTGGTCAGCCTGCTGTCGCCGGCCGATGGCGTGTCCACCGCGACGCCACAGGTGCGCATCGAGGTCACCGTGCGCGCCCAGGTTGACGCGCCCGCCACCAGCCTGCGCGTGCGGGTGAACGGCCGCGCGGTCGCCGTGCCGGGCGCCGAGGCACTGCCCCGCCCCTCTTCCGGCGCTTCCAGCTCCTCCGGCGCCGCCGAGAGTCGCCATGTGCTGACCGTGCCGCTCTCCCCCGAGGACGCGGAGATCATGGTGTTCGCCGAGAACCGCCATGGCTTCTCGACGCCGGCGGTGCTGCGCGTGAAGTGGGCCGCGGCCCCCGCACCCGCACCCGTGGCCGCAGCGCCGCCGCCGGGCGCTGCGCCCGCCGGCACGCCCGACGCCCGGCCGGTGCTCTACGTGCTGGCCGTCGGCGTCAGCAAGTACCGCGATGCGAGCCTGCGCCTCGGCTTTCCATCGAAGGACGCGGGCGACTTCGCCAACATCTTCAGGAACCAGCAGGACGGCCTGTACCGCAAGGTCGTGGTCAAGCTGCTGACCGACGAAGGCGCGCGCCGTGACGATGTGCTCGATGGCCTGGAGTGGATCCGCCGCGAGATGACGGCGCGCGACGTGGGCGTGGTGTTCCTCGCCGGCCACGGCGTGAACGACAGCGACGGCGTGTACTACTACCTGCCGCAGGACGTGGACACCGACCGCCTGAAGCGCAGCGGTGTCATCTTCACCGAGATCCGCAACACGCTCGCCGCGCTGCCGGGCAAGGTGATGTTCTTTGTCGACACCTGCCACGCCGGCAACGTGCTGGGCACCGGCCGGCGCGGCGTGCGCAACGACATCACGGCCGTGGTCAACGAGTTGTCAAGCGCCGAGAACGGCGTGATCGTGTTCGCCGCCTCCACTGGGCGGCAGGAGGCGCAGGAATCGCGCGACTGGGGCAACGGCGCGTTCACCAAGGCCGTGGTCGAGGGCGTGGGCGGCAAGGCCGACGCCGCGCGCACCGGCCGCGTGACCCACAAGATGCTCGACCTCTACATCTCGGAGCGCGTCAAGGGCCTGACCAAGGGCGCGCAGTCGCCGGTGACCATCGTGCCCCAGGGCGTGCCCGACTTTCCGCTTGTGCTGAGCCGGTAGCTTGGCCGCGCAGGGGCTCATACGGGTTTGCAATCGGACCGAGCACAAGGCGCGAAGCCGCAGACAGTGCTGTAGCACGGCAAGGCGAAGCAACGCCGTGATCGGTTTGATTGCGAATTCGTATCAGCTAGCCGGCCGCACCCGCAGCACCTGGTCCACGAAGAAGCGCACCGGCTCGGTCAGCCAGCGCGGATCGGGGCAGGCACGCGCAACCGGCGGCGTCGTCGCGGCCGGATCACCTGGCTGGGCGCGCTGCTCGATCGAATACCAGGTGCGCTCGGCGATCACCTCGTTGTGGGCGATGTCGGTGATCCAGGCCTTGGTGCCGGCGATCCAGAGCCTGTCGTCCACCGGGTCGGCCATGTTGGCATACGACACCATGTAGCGCGCGGCAGGCGCGGTGGCCGGCTCGCGCGACACGCCGTTGCTGCCATCCTTGGCCAGCCGGTAGCGGTAGACCACGCCATCGGGATCCATCACATCGACAAACCGGTAGCCGGGCCATCGGGAAGGCCGCTCGGACAGGTAACCACGGGCGGCGCCGTCCCGCTGCTCGGCGTACAGGAAGGTGCGGATGTGGTCGAGGTCGCGCAGCTCGTGCTGCGACCCGGCCTCAGCCCAATCGGTGCGGCTCGGCACCGGCGGCCGGGCCTTCGGACGGGTGCTGCGCAGGCGCAGGCCCTGCACGTCGTCGACGCGGCGGAACACCTTCTCGCCCGCGGTATGGCAGTAGCGCGTGAACAGGTCCGCGGCAGCCTGCGTGCGTGCCTGCTCGCGCTGCTTTTCCCAGTGCACCTCGGCGCTCACCAGCGCCAGCACGACGAACGCCAGGCCGGCCCCGAGCGACTTGGCCACGCGGCCTGGCAGGAAGCGCAGGGTCAGCAGCAACATGCCGGCCAAGGCCACGCCGCTCAACGTCATCCCATCCATCGGACCGCCCCCTTTTTTAGCTCAGGGCAGTGTATGCATGGATCTGGATGTTCATCTTTGTTTCATCAAAACAAAGCGTTTCCTTTTGTATTCGATACAGCCCAACGGCAGACGCTTGCGTTCACCTTCATTCAGACAGCGCAGGAGCGGAACCCGATGAAGCGCTCGTCTTCGCCCGGCAACGCAAAGCCGCGCTGCCGCGGCTCGTGCAATCGGGCACGGGTCGCGAACGATGCGGCCCGCGTCGCCTTGGCCCTTCCGAACCACGGCAGGCTGTAGGCCGCCCACGGGTCGGCGACGAAGCCAGCCCAGGGTTGCAGCGTGCCGGCCATCCATTCGTGCACGGCGCCCCAGTGGAAGCCGCGCCGCGCCCCCGTCATCGCGGCGTATTCCCATTCGGCCTCGGTCGGCAGGCGCCGGCCAGCCCAGCGGCACCAGGCATCGGCCTCCCACCAGCTCAGGTGCATCGCCGGCTGGTTGCCGGCCAGCCGCACCGCGCGGCCGAACCGCGTCTGCAGCACCGCCCCGCTGGCCACGCCGATCTGCTCGACGTAGCGCGGGCCACGCCGGCCTTCGGTGCGGGCCAGCTCCTGCAGCCAGTTCCAGCCCTGCGGCGACCAGCAGCTGCGCTCGTCGTACCCGCCGTCGTCGACGAACTCGACAAACTGCGCCCAGCTCACGGGCTGCGCGTCGATCTCGAACTCGGGCACCGCGACATCGTGCGCCCACTTCTCGTTGTCGAACACGAAGCCGCCTTCGGCCGAACCCAGCCGCCACGTCGTGGCCGGCATCAGCAGCGCCGGCCGGGGCGTGAGGCTGGGCAGCGCCGGCAGCTCGAGCGGCACGCCGCGTTGCTGCGCCTGGACCATCAGGCGCTCGCCACACAGATCCTCATGGAACAGCGCCAGCCGGTAGAAGTACAGCGAAGCATCGTCCTCGGGCGTCTTCTCGAGCAGCTCCAGCGTGCTCTCGAGCGTCTCGAGCAGATAGGCGCGCGTGGCGGCCGCATCGGGCAACTGGCTCTGCGCGGCGTCGGCGTCGCCCCACCAGGCGTCGGCCCGGCTTTCGATGGAGGCCAGCCGCGTCGGGCGCGAAGCGCAGGCACTGCCCTGGCTGCGCTGCGTGTTGCGGCCGATCCAGGCCTCGGCGAACCAGCCTGCATGGCCAGCCAGCCACAACGGCCCGCGCGCATCCGCCAGCGGCGGCAGCGTCGCATCGCGCTGGGCCGCCGCCTCGAACTGCGCCAGCAGATGCAGGCTGTGGTTGCGGGCATCCATCAGCGCGAGCGACAGCAGGTCGCGCCCCGCGCTGCGCATCGACGGCGCATCGATGGATCCGGACAGGGTTTGGGGCGTGGTGGGCGGCATGCCGGATTATTGACCCACGCCACCGTCCGGCCCCGATGGCCCAGCGCCCCCAAGGGGAAACCCGTACACCCGGCGTCAGCTGGGATACAGACATGCAAAGGTATCATCGCGGGCTGCAAAAAATGCCACCCGGCAAGGCCCTGCCTGTCGCGTTGCACCGCTCAAATACCGGAGACACATCGTGTCAGGATTACTCAAGTTCGCGCAGGGCATGGACTGGATCAGCCAGCAGCTCGGCAGATTCGCCGCCTGGACGGTGCTGGCCGCCGCGCTGATCTCGGCGGGCAACGCCTTCATCCGCTACGGCCTGGACATCAGCTCCAACGGCTGGCTCGAGATCCAGTGGTACCTGTTCGCCGCCACCGTGATGCTGGGCGCGCCCGTCGTGCTCAAGCTCAACGAACACGTGCGGGTGGACATCATCTACGGCAAGCTCAAGGGCAACGGGCCGGTGTACGTCGACCTGTTCGGCCTCCTCGTCTTCCTGCTGCCGGTGATGGCTGCCATCGCCTGGCTCAGCTGGCCGCTGTTCTACGGCATGCTGCGCTCGGGCGAGATGTCCAACAACGCCGGTGGCCTGATCCGCTGGCCCGCGATGATGATGCTGCCGCTGGGCTTCGCGCTGATGTTCCTGCAGGGCCTGGCCGAGGTGGTCAAACGTGTCGCCTATCTGCAGGGCAAGTATGCGATGGACACGCATTACGAGAAGCCGGTGCAATGAGGCTCCCCTTCGTTTCTCGATCGAACCGCGCCTTCGTCTAGGGTCAGGACAGCACAATGCAGATGGAAAATTTCGCGCCGTTCATGTTCGGCGGACTGGTGCTGATCATGCTGATCGGCTTCCCCGTGGCGTTCTCGCTGGCGGCGCTGGGCATGGCCTCGGGTTTCTTCGCGATCCAGATGGGCTGGTTCCCGGCGGTGTTCATGGAGAACCTGCCGATCAACATCTTCGGCATCCTGTCGAACGAGCTGCTGCTGGCGATCCCGTTCTTCACCTTCATGGGCGCCATTCTCGAGAAGTGTGGCCTGGCCGAGGACATGCTTGACTCGATGGGCCAGCTGTTCGGCACCGTCAAGGGCGGCCTCGGCTACTCGGTCATCATCGTCGGCTTCATCCTCGGCGCGATCACCGGCACGGTCGCCGGCCAGGTGATCGCGATGGCGCTGATCTCGCTGCCGGTGATGATGCGCTACGGCTACAACATGCGCTACGCGACCGGCGTGCTGGCGGCCTCGGGCACCATCACGCAGCTGGTGCCGCCCTCGCTGGTGCTGATCGTGATGGCCGACCAGCTCGGCCGTTCGGTCGGCGACATGTACAAGGGCGCCTGGGGTCCGTCGATCCTGCAGGTGCTGATCTTCGCCGGCTACACCTTCCTGCTGGGCGTGTTCAAGCCCAGCCATATCCCCGGCATCCCGAAGACCGCGCGCACGATGAGCGGCGTGCAGCTGTGGCTGAAGTGCCTGCGCGGCATCATCCCGTCGGCGATCCTGATCTTCGCCGTGCTGGGCTCGATGGGCGGCTTGCCCGGCATCGACACCGCGATCGCCACGCCGACCGAAGCCGGCGCGATGGGCGTGGTCGGCGCGCTGGTGCTGGCGGCCATCCACAAGCGCCTGACGCTTGCACTGATCTGGGACGCGATGGTCGGCACGATGCGCCTCACCGCGATGGTGGTGTTCATCCTGATCGGCGCGCGTGTGTTCTCGATGGTGTTCCAGGGCGTCGACGGTGCGCGCTGGGTCGAGCACATGCTGTCGGGCCTGCCCGGCGGACAGATCGGCTTCCTGATCGCGGTCAACCTGTTCATCTTCTTCCTGGCGTTCTTCCTCGACTTCTTCGAGATCGCCTTCATCATCCTGCCGATGCTCGGCCCCGTGGCCGACAAGCTGGGCATCGACCTGATCTGGTTCGGCGTGCTGCTGTGCGTGAACATGCAGACGAGTTTCATGCACCCGCCGTTCGGCTTCGCGCTGTTCTATCTGCGCGGCATCGCCGATACCCTGTTCAAGGAGAAACGCATCGACCGACCGGTGAAGTCGAGCGACATCTACATGGGCGCCCTGCCCTGGGTGGCGATGCAGCTGATCCTGGTCGCGATCGTGATCTTCGTGCCGCAGACCGTGACGATGTTCCTCACCAAGGCCGAGGCGGTCGACATCGACAAGGTGAAGATCGAGGTGCCGGTCGACGAGCTGACGCCGGCCGAACCCGAGGCCACGCCCGGTGCGCCCGCCGCGTCCGATGCGGCGCCGTCCGTCGACATCCCGGCGGTCAGCAACGACGACCTGAAGGCGCCCTCCTCCGAGCCCGAGAAGAAGTAGCGGCCCGCCGATGGGCCCGGAACGCTTTCGTTTCACGCCGGCTGGCGGCGCCGTCGAAGGTGCCGCGTTCTCGCCGACCTTCAAGCTGCTGGCCACGCTGATCGTCGGCGGCTGCGTCGCCTGGCTGGTGCGCCTGTGGATGGCCGGTGCGCTGGGCAGCGCACGCACCACCGGCACCGGCTGGCTGCTGGCAGGCCTGGTGCTGATGGTCTGGACCTGGTTCAGCATCCTCGTGAGCCACACCCGCCTCGACGCGGACAAGGGCCTCTACCAGCGCTGGATCTGGGACAAACACATGCCGCTCGACGACCTGGCCTACGGCAAGCTGGTGCGCGTGCGCGGCCTCGACTGGCTGATCGCACCGCGGCTGTACGTGCGCACGCTGATGGGCAAGTTCGCGGTGTTCTACGCCGCCACGCCGGAGCTGGTGGCCGAGTTCGAACGTCTGGTGGCCGAGCTCAAGGAGTTCCGGCGGTTCTGAGCAACGCCGGCTCCAAAAAGAAAACCGCGCCGAAGCGCGGTTTTCTTGAGGCCCAGGGGCAAGCAGCCGTTACAGCTTCAGCGTCTGCATGTAGTTGTCGAAGCGGCCTTCGGCCACGCGGAACCACATCACCTGGTCGCGCTGGAAGTTGCGGAAGTCTTCGTAGATCTTCTTCCACTCGGGGCTCTTCGCATCGTTCTCGGCGTAGACGGCTTGCGAGGCCTTGAAGGAGGCGTCGAGCACTTCCTTCGAGAACGGCAGCAGCTTGGTCTTGGCGCCGACCAGTTGCTTCAGCGCCGTCGGGTTGCGCGCGTCGTACTTGGCCGTCATGTCGATGGTGGCCAGGGCCGAAGCTGCGTCGATGATCGCCTTGTACTCGGACGACAGCGCGTCGTAGGCCTTGTTGTTGATGTAGAAGTCGACCTCGGGGCCGCCTTCCCACCAGCCGGGGTAGTAGTAGAAAGGTGCGACCTTGTTGAAGCCCAGCTTCTGGTCATCATAGGGGCCGACCCACTCGGCCGCATCGATCGTGCCCTTCTCGAGCGCCTGGTAGATTTCGCCGCCAGGGATGCTCTGCGGCACCACGCCCAGCTTGATCATCACGTCGCCGACCAGGCCGCCGCCCAGGCGCATCTTCAGGCCCTTCATGTCGGCCACGGTCTTGATCTCCTTGCGGAACCAGCCGCCCATCTGGGTGCCGGTGTTGCCGCCGGCGAAGCTGATGATGTTGTACTTGGCGTAGAACTCGTTCATCAGCTTGCGGCCGTTGCCGTGCATCATCCAGGCCGTCATCTGGCGTGCGTTCAGGCCGAACGGAATCGCCGAGCCCAGCGCGAAAGCCGGGTTCTTGCCATAGAAGTAGTACGGCACCGTGTGGCACATCTCGACCGAGCCCTGCTGCACGCCATCGACCACGCCGAACGCAGGCATCAGTTCACCGGCGGCATGCACCGAAATCTCGAACTTGCCGCCGGACATCGCCTTGACGGCATTCGCGAACGTTTCGGCACCCCCGTAGATCGTGTCGAGCGGCTTCGGGAAACTGGAAGCCAGGCGCCAGCGGATGGCGGCCTGTGCGTGGACGGCTGGCGCGATGCCAGCGGCGAGCACGCCGGCGATGCCGGTGTGCTTGATAACGGAACGACGATCCATTGAAATACTCTCCGAGGGTTCTAGACAAAAACCCGCTTCTCGCGCGGAGAAACGGCGACATCACGTCTGCGTTCGATTGTAGAAACCGCCATTGCCGCCGCCCGTGCGGGTTTACCCCCGACGGGCCGTCAGAAGGCCGTAAGCCTTCCCGGTGGCGGGCCTGGTCAGCCCGGAAACGGGCTCAGGCGACGAGCTTCAGCGCCGCCTGCGACAGCTCGACCAGCGCCGGAAAGCGTTGCGCGATCGAACGTTCGATGCCTGCGGCGTCCAGCCCTTGCATCGCCAGCAGCTTGGCCGGATCGCCGTGTTCGATGAAGCGGTCGGGCAGGCCCAGCTGCAGCAGCGGCAGCACGACCCCGGCGGCCTGCAGCGCCTCGCCGACGGCACTGCCGGCACCGCCCATCACGGCGCCCTCTTCGAGCGTGACCAGCGCCGCATGTTCGCCGGCCACCTGCAGCAGCAGCGCGGTGTCGAGCGGCTTGACCCAGCGCATGTCGACCACCGTCGCGTTGATGCGCTCGGCCACCTGCAGCGCAGGCTGCACCAGCGTGCCGAACGCGAGGATCGCGATGCGGCGGTCGGGCGCGGCCTTGGCCAGGCGGCGCACCTCGCCCTTGCCGAACGGCAAGGCGGACAAGCCCGCCGTCATCGCAGCGCCGGCCCCTGCACCACGCGGATAACGCACGGCCACGGGGTGGTCCTGCTCGAAGGCCGCGGTCAGCAGGCCACGACACTCGTTCTCGTCCGACGGGCAGGCGATGCTCATGTTGGGGATGCAGCGCAGGAACGGGATGTCGTAGGCGCCCGCATGCGTGGCACCGTCGGCACCGACCAGGCCGGCACGGTCGAGCGCGAACACCACCGGCAGGTTCTGCAACGCCACGTCGTGGATCAGCTGGTCGTAGCCGCGCTGCAGGAAGGTCGAGTAGATCGCCACCACCGGCTTCAGGCCTTCGCAAGCGAGACCCGCGGCGAACGTCACAGCGTGCTGCTCGGCGATGCCCACGTCGTAGTAGCGACGCGGGAACCGCTTTTCGAACTCGACCAGGCCCGAGCCTTCGCGCATCGCCGGCGTGATGCCGACCAGGCGCGTGTCGCGATCGGCCATGTCGCACAGCCATTGCCCGAACACCTGCGTGAAGGTCGGCTTGGGCGGCACGGCCGGCTTCTGCAGGCCGACCGACAGATCGAACTTGCCGGGGCCATGGTAGGCCACCGGGTCGGCCTCCGCCAGCTTGTAGCCCTGCCCCTTCTTCGTCACCACGTGCAGGAACTGCGGGCCGGTGAGCTGGCGGATGTTCTCGAGCGTGGGGATCAGCGAATCCAGGTCGTGCCCGTCGATCGGCCCGATGTAGTTGAAGCCGAACTGCTCGAACAGCGTGGCCGGCACCACCATGCCCTTGGCATGCTGCTCGAAGCGCTTGGCCAGCTCGAACAGCGGCGGCGCGGCCTTCAGCACCTGCTTGCCGACGTTCTTGGCCGCGGCATAGAAATGCCCGCTCATCAGCTGCGCCAGATAGCGGTTCAGCGCGCCGACGGGCGGGCTGATGCTCATGTCGTTGTCGTTCAGAATCACCAACAGGTTGCAGTCGCTCACGCCGGCGTTGTTCAGCGCCTCGAACGCCATGCCGGCGCTCAGCGCTCCGTCGCCGATGATCGCGACCGCACGGCGGTCTTCGCCCTTCTGCTTGGCGGCCAGCGCCATGCCGAGGGCCGCCGAGATCGAGGTCGACGAATGCGCCGTGCCGAAGGTGTCGTACGGACTTTCGCTGCGCACCGGAAAGCCCGACAAGCCCCCCAACTGGCGCAGCGACCCCATGCGCGCGCGCCGGCCGGTCAGGATCTTGTGCGGATAGGTCTGATGCCCCACATCCCACACCAGCCGGTCCTCGGGCGTGTGGAACACGTAATGCAGCGCCACCGTCAGCTCCACGGTGCCGAGGTTCGAGCTCAGGTGGCCACCGGTCTTCGAGACGCTGTCCAGCACGAAGGCACGCAGTTCGTCGGCCAGCGGCTTCAGCTCGGAGCGCGGCAGGCGCCGCAGATCGGCCGGGTCGCCGATGGTGTCCAGCAAGGGATACGGCGTGGGGTTGGCAGTCGACATGGTTGGATTCTCCCTGTTTCTCGGCGGGCCTTCCGGCCCGGCCGCGCGGTCCGGCGCGGCGCCCGTGTCCCGTGGGCCTAACTCGCGCGGTTCACCACCATGTCGGCCAGCGCCCGCAGCGCACGGGTTTCGCGCAGGCCGCTGGTGTCGAGGGCGGCCAGTGCCTGCGCCAGCAGCTCCTGCGCGTAGGCCTGCGAGCGCTCCAGGCCCAGCACCGAGACATAGGTGGGTTTGTCCTGCGCCGCGTCCTTGCCTGCGGTCTTGCCCAGCGTGGCCGAGTCGGCGACCACGTCGAGGATGTCGTCGACGACCTGGAACGCCAGGCCGAGCGCAGCGCCGTAGCCGCGCAGCGCATCGAGCATTGCCAGCGAACCGGCGCTGCGCGGATCGGCGCACGCCGCGCCCATCATCACACTGCCCTGCAGCAGGGCCCCGGTCTTCAGCCGGTGCATGCCACGCAGCTGGTCCTCGGACAGCACGAGGCCAATGCTGGCGAGGTCGATCGCCTGGCCGCCCGCCATGCCTTCGTAGCCGGCGGCGCGCGCCAGCTGGCGGCACAGCGATGCCTGGACCGCCGCCGGAATCTGGGGGCCGGCGGGCGTCAGCAGTTCGAACGCCAGCGCCTGTAATGCGTCGCCGGCCAGCAGCGCCTGGGCTTCGCCGAACTGCACGTGCACGGTCGGCTTGCCCCGGCGCAGCACGTCGTCGTCCATGCAGGGCATGTCGTCGTGCACCAGCGAATACGCGTGGATCAGCTCGACCGAACAGGCGGCGCGTAGCGCGGCGTCGTCGAGCCCCGCGGCCAGCGTGCCCTCGTCGGCACCGGCCACGGCATCCCGCGCCGCCAGCACCAGCAGCGGCCGCAGGCGTTTGCCGCCGTCGAGCACCGCGTAACGCATGGCCTCGCGCAGCGCCGCCGGCGCCTCGTGGCCGAGCGCCGCCCACGACTCCTCTTCGAGATCGGCCGGGCGTTCGGGCGCGACCCAGGCCGACAAGGCTTCCTCCACGCGGTCGAGCTGCCTGCGGCTCCAGCCCTGCAGATCGAAACCCGCTTCGGCGCTGCGCGGCTGTGGCTGAAATAGCACGGCGCTCATTCCTGCGCCCAGGGCCGCATCACGCCCTGGTCCAGCACGCGGATCTGGTCTTCGACCGCTTCGAGCCGGTCGCGGCAGAACTTCAGCAGCTCGGCGCCGCGCTGGTAGCCGCTCAGCAGGCCTTCGAGCGGCATCTGGCCGGATTCGAGCTGGCCGACCAGCAATTCCAGTTCCTGCAGGGCCGATTCGTAACTGGCGGGCGGGGCCGGCGCCACACTGGCGGCGGGAGACGAGGCGGGAGCCTTGGACATGGAGGAACGGCGGGGCGCGCGGATGACGGGAGGCCGATTTTAGGCGGTGTCGAAACAGGGTGTCCTTCCAGCGCGGACGGTCATGCACCGCGGCTACAATCCCCCCTCTCTCGGAAGCCCACCACGCTTCGGAAGGAGCCTTCTACCGGCAAGGCCGGCTCACCCTCCCGCGCGATGCAATGGGCCCTGTGCCCGGCGGATCTGGCGCCTACACCTGCCCCTTCATAGGGGGAGTCTCTAGGTCAGGACATTCATGTCTGATTTAAGTCTTCAACTGCAGCAGGCCTCAAGCCAACTACCAGTTTCAAGCTATTTCGACCCGGCGCTGTTCCAGCGCGAGCTGGACACGATCTTCCAACGCGGGCCCCGGTATGTGGGGCACGCCTTGTCAGTGCCCCACGTGGGCGACTACCACGCCCTGCCCCAGGAGCGCGAAGGCCGCGCCCTGGTGCGCACGCCCCGGGGCGTGGACCTGGTGTCCAACGTCTGCCGCCACCGCCAGGCGGTGATCCTGAAGGGCCGCGGCTCGCTGCAGGCCACGCAGCCCGGCAGTTCGGGCGGCAACATCGTCTGCCCGCTGCACCGCTGGACCTACAGCGGCGGTCAGGGCAGCCCCGCTGGCAGCCTGCTCGGCGCGCCGCACTTCGCGCAGGACCCCTGCCTCAACCTGCGCAACTACCCGCTGCAGTCGTGGAACGGCCTGCTGTTCGAGCACGGTGGCGGGCGCGACGTGGCCGCCGATCTGGCGACGCTCGGCCCCCGCGCCGACCTCGACTTCGACGGCTACGTGTTCGACCGCGTCGAGCTGCACGAGTGCGACTACAACTGGAAGACCTTCATCGAGGTCTACCTTGAGGACTACCACGTCGGCCCGTTCCATCCCGGTCTGGGCGGCTTCGTCGAATGCGAAGACCTGCGCTGGGAGTTCAACGAACGGTATTCGGTGCAGACGGTGGGCATCGCCAACCGCCTGGGCAAGGCCGGCAGCCCGGTCTACCAGCGCTGGCAGCAGGCCCTGCTGCAATACCGCCGCGGCGAGCCGCCACGTTACGGCGCGATCTGGCTCACCTACTACCCGACCGTGATGGTCGAGTGGTACCCGCACGTGCTGACCGTGTCGACGCTGCACCCGATCGGGCCGCAGAAGACGCTCAACACGGTCGAGTTCTACTACCCCGAAGAGATTGCCGCGTTCGAGCGCGAGTTCGTCGAATCGCAGCAGGCCGCCTACATGGAGACCTGCATCGAGGACGACGAGATCGCGCTGCGCATGGACGCCGGCCGCCGCGCGCTGATGGAGCGTGGCGACAACGAGGTCGGCCCCTACCAGAGCCCGATGGAAGACGGCATGCAGCACTTTCACGAGTGGTACCGCCAGACGATGGGTCCGGGCACGGTCGGCTGAGGGCGCATCCCCATGTGGATGGTGGTGTCGGCGTTCCTGTTCGCGACCATGGGGGTCTGCGTCAAGAACGCCTCGGGCCAGTTCACCGCCTATGAGCTGGTGTTCTACCGCGGCCTGGTCGGCATGGCCATCCTGGGCGTGCTGGCACGCGCCCGCGGCGTGCGCCTGGCCACGCAGTACGGCGGCATGCACGCGTGGCGCAGCGCGGTCGGCGTGTTCTCGATGATCACCTGGTTCTACGCCATCGCGCACCTGCCGCTGGCGACGGCCATGACGCTCAACTACATGAGCAGCGTCTGGATCGCTGCCTTCCTGGTCGGCGGCGCGCTGCTGGCCTGGAAACCGCGACAGGACGGCCCGGGCCCGGCCGCCCAGGGGCCGCTGGCGCTGACCGTGATGGCCGGGTTCGCCGGCGTCGTGATCCTGCTGCAGCCCTCGCTGGCGCCGGGCGAGATGTTCGCCGGCCTGATCGGCCTGCTGTCCGGCCTGAGCGGTGCCTTCGCCTACATGCAGGTGATGACGCTGTCGCGCATCGGCGAACCCGAGGAGCGCACGGTGTTCTATTTCGCGCTCGGCTCGGCAGTGGCCGGCGGCATCGGCATGGCGATCACCGGCGTGTCGGCCTGGGACTGGCACGCGGCCCGGTGGCTGCTGCCGATCGGCCTGCTCGCGGCGCTGGCGCAGCTGACCATGACACGTGCCTACGCGCTGGCCCGCAGCCCCGGCGCGATGCTCACCGCGGCCAACCTGCAATACGCTGGTATCGTGTTTGCCGCGATCTATGGCGTGGTGCTGTTCGGCGACACCATCGGCCTGACCGGCTGGGCCGGCATGGCGCTGATCATCGCCAGCGGCATCGCCGCCACTGTGCTGCGCGCCCGTGCAGCACCGGACTCGCCGGCCGAAGAACATTGACCACAAGGACAAGCGACATGTACACGACCCTGATCTCCGTCGAACAGCTGCAGGCATTGCAAGGCAGCGGCCAGCGCCACATGGTGTTCGACTGCACCTTCGACCTGATGCAGCCGACCAGCGGCGCGGCCCTGTACGCGCAGGCCCACATCCCCGGCGCCGTCTATGCCCACCTCGACCGCGACCTGAGTGCCAGACACGGTGCACCCGGCAAGACCGGTGTGCTGACCGCGCACGAAGGCGACACCCCGGCCTCGGGCGGCCGCCATCCGCTGCCCAGCCGCGAAAGGTTCGCCATCTGGCTCAGCAGCGTGGGTTTCGCCAACGACATGCAGGCCGTGGTCTACGACCGCAACGGTGCCAACTACTGCGGCCGGCTGTGGTGGATGCTCAAGTGGGCCGGCCACGAGGCCGTCGCCGTGCTCGACGGCGGCCTGCAGGCCTGGCAGGCCGCGGGCGGCGCCGTGACCGACCGCGAGGAGCCCTCGCACTTCCAGACCAACTTTGCGCTGAAGCCCGAGGCCACCGCGCTGGTGTCGGCCGACGTGGTGCTCGGCCGCCTGGGCAACCCGCGGCAGACCGTGCTCGACGCCCGCGCCGCGCCCCGCTACAAGGGCGAGGTCGAGCCGCTCGACCCGGTGGCCGGCCACATTCCCGGCGCGCTGAACCGCCCGTTCGCGCAGAACATCGGCGCCGACGGCAGGTTCAAGCCCGCCGCGCAGTTGCGGGCCGAGTTCGATGCGCTGCTGGCCGGGCGCGACCCGACCGGCGTGGTGCACCAGTGCGGCAGTGGCGTCAGCGCCGTGCCCAACCTGCTGGCGATGGAGATCGCCGGCCTCGGCCGGCCGGCGCTGTACGCGGGCAGCTGGAGCGACTGGTGCAGCGACCCGGCGCGGCCGGTCGAAAAGGGCTGATCCCGCACGCATCCACGCGGTGGATGCCGTCTATCGACGGCAGCGCCTGTACGCCGGCCGGGGCGCTGGTCACACTGGCTCCAAAAGACTGGAGACAATCGTGCGCCATTCCGTCCCTGCGCCTTCGCGGCGCCATGTGCTGGCCATGGGCTGGGCCGCCGCGCTGTGCGCGACCCACACCACCGCCCAGACACCGCCCTACCCGCAGCGCCCCGTGCGCTGCATCGTGCCCAACGCACCCGGCAGCTCGGTCGACACCATCGGCCGCGTGGCCGCCAATGAACTCGCGCCGCTGCTGCACCAGGCTCTGGTCGTCGACAACAAAGCCGGCGCCGCGGGTGCGCTCGGGGTGGAGATCGGCCGCACCTCGGCACCGGACGGCTACACCCTGATCGTCGCCTCCAGCAGCGCCATCACCGTCGCGCCGCTGCTGCAGAAGGCCGTGCATTACGACCCGATGAAGGATTTCGACTTCGTCTCGCTGGTCGCACTGCTGCCCAACGTGCTGGTCTGCAACCCCGCGCTGCCGGTACAGACCACCGCAGAGCTGGTGGCCCTGGCACAGGCGCGTGGCGGCCGCAGCAACATGGCGTCCGCCGGCATCGGCTCGGTCAGCCACCTGGCCGGCGTCGCGCTGCAGTCGGCGGCCGGCTTCCAGTCGCTGCACGTGCCCTACAAGGGCGGCAGCCAGGGCGTCGCCTCGGTGGTGTCGGGCGAGACCGACTGGGTGCTGACACCGGCGCCTGCGGCGCTGGGCCTGGTCGCATCCGGTCGGCTGCGCCTGCTGGGGCACAGCATGGCCCCCGAATCGAAGGCGCTCGGCGCCACACCGGCGATTGGCCAGACCGTGCCTGGCTTCGAGTTCTCCAGCTGGATCGGCCTGATGGCGCCGAAGGGCCTGCCCGCCGCCGTGACCGAGACCTTGCGCCAGGCACTCGCACAGGCCTTGCAGCAGGCCGCGCTGCGCAAGGCCTTCGAAACCAACGGCGCGGTGCCGACCGCCAGCACGCCGCAGGAGTTCCGCGCCTATCTCGCACGCGACATCGAGCAGAACCGCAAGGCGATCCAGGTCGCCGGCATTCAGGCCGAATGAGCGTCGCCGGTCAGGGCGCTCCGCGGCACCAGCAGATCGGGCCCCACATCGACCGCGCGCGCCACGCCACACAGCCGCAGGCTGCGCTCGAATTCGTCGCGCAGGATGTCGAGCGCACGCCGCGCGCCGGCCTCGCCCGCGGCACAGACGCCATACAGCGCCGCGCGGCCGACCAGCACGCCACTGGCGCCCAGCGCCATCGCCTTCAGGATGTCGGCCCCGCGCCGCACGCCGCCGTCGACCATCACCTCGATGCGGCCAGCGACGCCGGCCACCACGGCCGGCAAGGCCTCCAGCGCCGCGGGGCCGCCGTCGAACTGGCGCCCCCCGTGGTTCGACACGACCACCGCGTCGCAACCCATCTCGACCGCGCGCACCGCATCGTCGGCGCGTTGCACCCCCTTCAGCAGCAGCTTGCCCGGCCAGCGGTCCCGCAGGCGCCGCAGGCCGTCCCAGCCGAAGGCCGGATCGAACTCGCGCCCGACCGAGGCCGCCTGCCGCACCGCGCCATCGGCCACCGGCGCCAGGCCTGCCAGGTTCTCCATCGCCGGCGGGCCGCGCAGCAGCATGTCGAGCGCCCAGCGCGGGCGTGACGCGAAGTCGCGCACATTGCGCGGCGTGTAGCGGAACGGCATCGCGAAGTCGTTGCGCAGATCGCGCTCACGCTTGCCGCCAACCGGCACGTCGACCGTCACCACCAACGCCTCGCAGCCGGCTGCCCGGGCCCGGTCGACCAGGGCCAGCGCCATGTCGAACTGCTTCAGCGGATAGACCTGGAACCACAGCCGGCCGCCCGCTACGTGCACCACCTCCGCTACCCGCTCGATCGACGCACTGGCCATGGTCGACAGCACGTGCGGCACGCCCGCCGCACAGGCCGCACGCGCCAGATCGATGTCGCCGCCACGCCGGCCGAAACCCACGGCCCCCATCGGCGCGATGGCCAGCGGCAGCGCCGCCGCCGTGCCCAGCAGCGGTGCCGACACGTCGATGCGCGCAGCGCCCGCCAGCACGTGCGGCGCCAGCAGCGTGTGCTGGAAGGCCGATGCATTGCGGCGCAGCGTGCACTCGTCCTCGGCACCGCCGGCATAGAAGTCGAACACCGCGCGCGGCAGCCGGCGCCGCGCCAGGCGCGCCAGGTCGTCGATCGAGAAGGCGCGCGCGAGAGAGTCCGTCACAGGGATTCCCGGCCGCGCCGCATCGCACGGCCTGTCGCCGGCGCTGCGACATATCGGGAACACCACGGAACCGGCTTCGCCGGGCCGTCGGTGTTGCTCCCTTGAGGGAGGATTCGGCGACACGCAGTGCGCAAGAAACGAGGGTGGGTCACTTGCTACGCGCCATCTTCACAAGCGCACCGGCGGCCTCGCGGTCCGCTTTCAGGAAGGCGGCGAACTCCTGCGGCGTGTCGGCCGCGATCTCGACGAAACGGGCGTCGGCCAGTTCGATCAGCTTGGGGTCGCGCAGCACGGCCTGCAGTTCGGTGTTGAGCCGCGCGACGATGGCCGGCGGCGTGGCGGCCGGCGCGGCCAGGCCCCACCAGGTGCGGCTCGGGAAGCCACCGAGGCCGGCTTCGGCCATCGTCGGCACCTGCGGCAGCTGCGCCACCCGTTTGCCGGCCGACACCGCCACCGCACGGATCTGCCCGCCCTGGATCAGGCCGATGAAGTTGCCCAGGCCCATCTGGCCGATCTGGATCTCGCCGGCCGTCACCGCATTGGCGATCGGCCCGCCACCCTTGTACGGGATGCCGGCGATCTGGGTCTTCCACTCGCGGTTGAGCCAGACCGCGAACAGCTCCTGCAGCGAGCCCTCGCCCAGCGTGCCGAGGTTCACGCCGCCGGGGTGGCCGAGCGCATAGGCCTTGAGCTCGGCCACGGTTTTCACCGGCAGCGCGGCCGGCACGACCAGGCCTTCGGTCACGAAGAACAGCTTGCCGATCGGCGCGAAGTCGCGGTCCGGGTCGTAGCCGAGCTTGTCGAACATGAAGGGGTTGAACGACATGATCGAGTGGTACACGGCGCACAGCGTGTAGCCGTCGGGCGCGGCCTTGGCGCAGGCCTCGGCACCGACGATGCCGCTCGCGCCCGGGCGGTTGTCGATCACGACCGGCTGGCCGAGGCGCTGCGACAGCATCGGTGCGGCGGCGCGCAGCACCACGTCGGTGACGCTGCCGGCCGCGATCGGCACCAGGATGCGCAAGGGCTTGTTCGGGTAGTCGGCCTGGGCCGCCGCCGGGCCGGCGGCGAACGCCGTCCAGGCCGCGAATGCGGCGCAGAGGAACGATCGGATAGTGGTGCAGTGCATGTCTTGTCTCCGGTATTTTTTGGGGGATCTGCGTCGGCTTCAGTACAAACCTGCAGCGCTGCCCGAGGTCGTGCCCAGGCGCGCGATGATCTGGCCGAACTGCGCGTCGTCCTCGTCCATGTAGCGCGCAAAGTCGTCGCCGTGGCGCCAACGCAAGGTGAACGAACTGGCGCGCGCCTCGGCCTGGAAGTCGGCGTCCTGTTCCACCTGCCGCAGTGCGTCCAGATACCGCTGGCGGACCGGCGCGGCCAGCCCGCGCGGTGCGACCACGCCGCGCCAGTGCGCCACCGACCAGGGGATGCCGACCGCCTCCATCACCGTCGGCACCGCGGCGAAGTCGGCGTGGCGCACGGCCTCCATCGTGGCCAGCGCGCGCGCCTGGCCCGACTGCAGGAACTTGCGCGCATCCGTCATCGTGATCGGCGCGACGAGGGCCTTGCCCTCGAGCACGTTGGCCAGGCCCTGCTCGCCGCTGTAGGTCTCGGTCCACGCGACGCGTTCGGTCGAGATGCCGGCGGCGTGCAGCAGGCCCAGCAGCGCGAACTTCCAGACGCTGAAGTCCGGCCCGCCCGAGCCGCGCACCGGCTGCGCGCGGCAGTGCGCGAGGAAGTCGGCCAGCGTCGCGAACGGCGCGTCGGCCGCGACGATGATGGCCGCCGACTCGACGAAGGGCACGGCCAGCGCCGTGTAGTCGTGCGGCGTCAGCGGCGTCACGCCGTGGTGCCAGTGCATCATGCCGATCTCGCCGGTGATCAGGCCGATGGTCGCGCCGTCGGGCGCCGCCTGCGCGATGGCCGTGTGCCCGGTCACCGCGCCGGTGCGGTTCACCACCTCGACCGGCCGGTCCAGATAGCGTGCCAGGTAACGCGCCGTCAGCCGGGCCCGCTGGTCGCTGCCGCCACCGGCCACGTAAGGCAGGATCATCTCGATGCGGGGAGGGAGTTCGCTCATGCGGTGTTCTTTCGGAGTGGCTTGTGGAAGGGGTGGCCGGCGCCTCACCGGGGCCGGTCGAGCAGGCGCACCTCGACCAGCTGCGAGGTCGTGCCGTTGACCTTGAAGGCGACCTTGTCGCCCTCGCGCAGGTCCTGCATCAGCTCGGGCCTGGCGACGGCGAAACTCATCTCCATCGCCGCCATGTAGCCCTTGATCGCGTCGTGCTTGATCAGCACCCGGCCCTGGCGCGGCAGCACGGCCAGCACGGTGCCCACGCCGTCGAACAGCCGCGGCGCGCGGTCGGCCACCGGCACCAGCGCCGCCTTCGGGATGCCGCCCTTGCCGACGATCAGCTCGCCCAGCATGCCGACGCGGTCGTGCGCCGCCACGTGGCAGTGGAACGGCAGGGTCACGTCGGCGTCGGGCGTGATGAAGCGCGTGGTCAGCGTCGCCGGGCCCACCACGTTCATCGTGAGCATCGGGTTCAGGCCGGGCACCATCAGGTCGTGCCGGACCGCGTCGGTGTTCTCCAGCACCAGCTCCACCTCCTGGCAGCGCTCCACGCGCAGCTGGCGCGGCTGGAAGGCGAACACCTCGCCGGGCCGGCCGAAGGCGCGGCCGGCCTTCAGCACCAGGCGCTTGAAGCTCTTCGCGCGCTGGGTGCAGGCGCTGGCGATCGGGCGGTGCCGCTCGGCATCGATCCGATCCAGCCGCGGCAGCGCGGCCGGCTGCAGCGGCCGCACGGGATAGTCGAACGCGCCCCCTGCCGGCCTGGCGGCCTTCATGCCCTGCCGATACGCCTGGGCCGTGGTGTTGAAGATCTCCGGTTCGAACACGGGTTGTCGCC
Source organism: Pseudorhodoferax sp. (assembly GCA_965279475.1). Taxonomy (GTDB): domain Bacteria; phylum Pseudomonadota; class Gammaproteobacteria; order Burkholderiales; family Burkholderiaceae_C; genus Pseudorhodoferax. The sequence continues at coordinate 970,843 of CBDIIA010000003.1, read as the reverse complement.
CCTGGTAGTACGCCGGATCGAAAAAACGCGCGTGCATGTGCATCGCGTGCGCGGCCGGGTCCATGCCGGCGACGGTCGCCAGGCCGGGCGCGGCCGGCTCCTCGTAGACGATCATCGTGTGGTTGCCGCCCGGGCCGATGCCCTTGTTGGTCGAAGCCACCGGCGTGTGGTCGTGCACCATCCAGTGGCCCGGCCCGGCGGCGTTGGGGCTGCGGCTGCCGGTGTCGAGCGACAGGTCGATCCGCTGCGCGGGGCCAACGTCGAAGGTGTCGCGCGTGAGCCGCGCCGCCGGCGGCACCGGACGGCCGTCGACATCGGTCAGCGTCGGGTGGTGGCCGTGCGTGTGGAAGTACACCGGCCGCCCGCCCATGTTCAGGATGCGCAGCTTGGTGTGTTCGTCCGGCTGCACCACGATCGGCGAGTCGCGCAGCGTGAACGGGAACGCGCGGCCATTCAGCAGGAAGATGTCGGGCACCCGCTGCGTGGTGTCGTAGTCGCGGTGCATGCGGCGTTCCACCTCGCGCGGATCGGCATAGGCCGCGGCGATGCGGTTCAGCCGGTCGTCGATGTCGAGGAACACCAGCGAGTACTCGCGCTGGTACTGCTCGGCCGTCCCCTTGGCCGGCACGGCGATGCGGCCGGCACCCGGCACCAGCCGCGCGAAATGGTTGTAGGGCCGGCGAGGCTCGACGACGAACATGCCGCCCAACCCCATGGGCACGTGCACCTGCTCGTGCACGTGGCAGTGGTAGAAGTAGGTGCCGGGCTCGCCGGCGGTGAAGCTGTAGGTGAAGTTCTCGCCCGGCTTGACCCAGGGCCGCGGCATGTCGGGCACACCGTCCATCGCGGCCGATTGGCTCAAGCCGTGGAAGTGGATCGTGTGCGGCAGGTAGTGCGTGTTGTAGAGCGTCACCCGCACCTGGTCGCCCTGCTGCACCCGCAGCGTCGGGCTGGGCAGGCGGGCCGCCGAACCCATGGCCTTGCCCAGTGGCGCATAGACCCAGAACGTGACGTACTCACCGGGGTAGACCTCTTCCTGCACCTCGATCACCTCGAGCCGGAAGTGCACCCACTTGGCGTTGCCCTCGGCATCCGGCTCGGGGTCGATCTCAACCGCGCTGTCGTCGGCACCGGGGATCGGCGCCTTCTCCGCCTCCAGCCCCAGGCGGTCGGCCTCGCCGCCCTGCAGGTAGGCCTGCGTCGAGGCGTAGCGACCGTAGCGAGGCACGACCTCGGCGTCCATCGGGTCGTCGGCGAGCACGCCGCCACAACATACCGTCAATGCCAACGCGCAGGCCCAGCCACGCCAGCGCGACGGCAGCTTCGATGAGGTCAAGCGCAGGCGCATCGTGCGTCCGTCAGAACGTCAGCGCGCGCTCGGCCCCGGTGGCCCCTTCGGCATCGGCCCCGTGTAGCGCAGCACCGTGACACCGCCGCCGTTGCCATCGGTCACGTACAGCAGGTTCGTCGCCGCGTCCTGCCAGATCTCGCGGGTATGCCGGTCGTTGCGGCCGGGTGAGGCGAAGCGTGGCGACAGGTAGTGCGCCACGAACTGCGGCGCCGCCGGGTTCGAGATGTCCATCACGCGCACGCCCTCGTCGTACCAGGTCACGTAGATCAGACTCGAGGATCGCAGGTCCTGCATCGGCAGGTGAGTGCTGTTCGACAAGGTGCCGTTCGGCCCGCCAGGTTCGGGGCAGACGAAGGATTTTTTCTGCGCGTCGAACACGTCGCTCACATGCGGCAGGCGGAAGGTCGACACCAGCACCACATTAGCCGGCCGCGTGCCGCGCGCGACCTCGGGGTTCTTCAGGTCCGACACATCGAGGATGCGGCCGAAGCCCTGCGGGCAGTCGAAGATCTCGTCGGTCTGCACCACCAGGTCCGGGTGCTGACCCGGCACCGTCACCACCGGCATCGACGTGTGCGATGCACCGAGAAACCCGCCATGGAACGGCGGCACGTAGTCGTGCGTGGCGATCAGCACGGGCCGCGTGCGGTCGCGGATGTCGAGCACCTGCATGCCGGCGTCGCGGAACGACACGTACAGCCGATCGTTGTAGTAGTTGACCTCGTGGCACTGCAGCACCTGCGGCGTGCCGTCGGGGTTGTTGCGATTCATCACGCCGCGCTCCTCGCCCTTGATCTGGCCCGGCACATGCCAGGTCGAGATCTCGCGGATGTGCGCCAGGTCGCCGTAGTCGATGATCTGCACCGCCTCGCGGTTCAACTCGGTCGAATAGGTCGAGCAGCCGTAGACGTAGCGGTCGTCCATGTCCAGCCCGTGCGTGCGACCGCCACGCGCCGACGGCACGAAGCCCAACAGCTTCGGGTTGCGCGGGTCCGACACGTCGTGGAACGAGAAGCCGCCCCGGCTCTTCTCGCCGGCCGGCGGCTGCGTCGGGTTGTTGCGCACGTCGTCGTCGTGGCCGATCACCAGGATCTTCTTCTGCGGGTTGACACGCACGTAGTTGCAGCGGGTGCCGGGGTTGCACGGGATGGTGCTCAGCATCCGGATGTTCGCCGGGTCGCGCACGTCGGCGATCGCCACGTGGAACAGCGTGGCCGGCATGCTGTAGCCGCCCAGGTAGGCCACGCCGTCGTAGACCCGCACCGTGTTGAAGCCCGAGCCCACTTCGCGCCCGGGCCGGCCTTCGGCCTTGGCCCAGGCCGTGCGCTGCGGGATCTTGAAGTAGCTGTGGCCGACCACCTCGAAGCCCTGGACCGACGAATACTTGCGGATGCCGTCGAGGTCGAGGTTGAACACGTCGACATCGGCCGGCACGGGCACGTTGTCGACCTTGGGGCCGAACTGGGCCCGTGCGCCGGGCGCGACCAGGCACAGCGCAAAGCCCGCCAGCGCAGTCAGCGCCAGGGCACGGATGGCAGCGGCTTGCATCGCGGCATCCAGCTCAGCGCATGCCGGCCAGACCGGCCGTGGCCGTGGCACTGTCTTGCGCCCCGGTGCCGCCGGAGACGCCGATGGCGCCGATGATCTTGCCGTCCGCCACCAGCGGGAAGCCGCCCTCGATCGGATTGGCATTGGCCAGCGCCAGGATGTAGGTGTTGCCCGCAGCCAGCGCCTCGTTGAAGGCCTTGGTCGGGCGCTTGAACATCGCAGCCGAGCGCGACTTGCCGATCGCCACCTGGATGCTGCCAGTCTGGCAATCGTCCATCTTCTCGAAGTACACCAGGTCGCCCGCGGTGTTGGTGATGGCGATCGACATGGCCCAGCCGTTCTTCGCGGCTTCGGCGACGGCTGCGGCGACGATCTTTCGCGCCATCTCGACGCCCACGGCAGGACCGTATGCCAGGGGCTTGGGCGGCGGGGTCTGGGCCATTGCGGCGAAGGCTGCGAGGCTCATGACGATGGCGATGAAGGCACGGATGAAGGGCTTGGGGTGCATGGTGTTGTCTCGTGGGTTGAATCGTTGTCCTGAGAGGGCTCAGCGCTTGCTTTCGCGCGCAACGGCCAGCCCCGAAATCTTCGTGCGCACCAGCGCCTGCTCGACGAAGCCATTGCCGCTGATCTCGGCGACGAAGCGGTTCAGCTCGGCCATCTTCGGGCTCTCGCCGTGCGGCGTGACGATGGCCTGCTCAACCACCAGGAAGTTGTCGGGCAGCGCCTTCAGCTTGCCGGCCGATTGAGCCGCCACCTGCTCGGCATCATGCCGGTTGGCGCCGTAGACATCGACCTGGCCGGAGCCCAGCAAGGCTTCCAGTTCCTGCTGCGAAGGCTTCTTCTCCAGCACCGTCATGCTGGCGTTGCGCACGGTCTCGCTCAGCACGATCTGCTGCGTCTGGCCGCGCACCGCCGCCACCTTGACGCCAGCGCGGTCGACCTGGGCGGTCGCGGCGATCGGCGAATCGGCACGGGCGATGAAGGCGTTGTACATCAGCGCGTAGGAGTTCGAGAAGTCCACATCCTTGGCGCGCCTGGCGTCGAAGGCCATGAAGCCGATGTCGCTCTGGTGCTCGTTCAAGCGCTTCACGATGTCGGCCGCATTCGCCGCCGGGTAGATCTCGTAGCGCACGCCCAGGCGCCTGGCCAGCTCCTTGACCATGTCGGCAACGACACCGGTGATCTCACCGGTCTTGGGGTCGACATGACCTTGCACCGGGTTCGAGCCGAGGAAGGTGGCGCGCAGTACGCCGGTGGGCGCCACGTCCGGCGGCGCGGCCAGGCTGGCGCTGCCCGCCAACAAGCCGGCGGCCAGGGTCAGGCCGGCGCGTCGCGCCCGGGCGGGTGATGAAGTCTTTGCGAATGTCATGGCTTGTCTCCTTGGGTTGTTCTTAGTCGTCCTTGGCCGGCTGCGGGTGCAGGCGGCACACCTCGAACTGCTCGGTGCCCAACTGCGCCTCCAGCTCGGCGGCTGTCATCTGCCGCTGCACCAGGCTGGCCCCGGCAAGCGGCACTGTCAAACTCAGCAGCAGCACGCCGCGCCAACCGCGGCGGACTGTCTGCGATGGCGCACCCGGCATGCCGGCCCCTACTCGGGCAGCAGGCCGATTTCCTTGGTCGCGTCGCCCCACTTCTGGCGCTCGTCGCGCAGCAGCGCGCCGACCAGCTCGGGCGTGGCCAGCGGCTCGGCGATCGGGCCGGCGGCGAGGATGCGCTCGGCCATCTCACGGTCGGCCAGCAGGGCGTTGATCTCCTTGTGCATGCGCGCCACCACGGCCTGCGGCGTGCCGGTGGGCGCGACGACGATCAGCCAGCCGCTCATGTCGAAGCCGGGCAGGGTCTCGGACAGCGCGGGCACGTTGTCCCAGCCCGTCAGGCGGCTCTTGGCGGTCACCGCCAGCATGCGCAGCCGGCCCTGGCGCACCAGCTGCGCGGTGGACGCGACATCGGCCACCACCACGTCGGCATGGCCGCCGATCACGTCCTGCACCGAGACGCCGACCGAGGCGTACGACACCAGGTTGGCCTGCATCTGCAAGCGCGTGTTGAGCAGGCGCGCAATGATGCCGCCGAAGGTGCGCGGCCCCTCGTTGGCCAGCGACACCGTGCCCGGCGCGGCCTTCGATTTCGCGACCAGATCGGCCAGCGAGACGAACGGCGACTCGGCCTTGACCAGCAGCGCGAACGGGCTGCGGCCGATGAAGGCCACGGGCACGAAGTCCTTCTGCGGGTCGTAGGGCAGCGTCTTGAACATGAAGCTGTTGGTGACCAGCGCCGCCGTCGTCGCGAAGTAGAAGTTGTAGCCGTCGGCCGGTGCGCGCGCGGCGGCCTGCGCGCCGATGATGTTCTGCCCGCCCGGCTTGTTGTCGATGACGATGGGCTGGCCCAGGCTCGTGGCCAGGCGGTTGCTCAGCAGCCGGGCGATGTTGTCCGGCCCCGAGCCCGGCGGCTGTGACAGCACCCACTTGATCGGCTTGTCGGGCCAGCCGGCGGCAGGCCCCTGCGCCCACGCGCTAGCGGGAACGAGGCCGGCCGCGAGGGCCCCCCGGATCAGATCTCTGCGTTGCATGACGTGTCTCCATGGATTGTTCTTGTCGTGTCTCTTCGTCTTCTCTGCGGGCCCAGCCTCTCAGTAGCCGATGCCGCGGTGTTCGGCCAGCAGCGCATCCAGCTCGGCGGCGGTGGCCGAGGTGCCGAACACATAGTGGTCCGGCCGCACCAGCGCGGCGTGGCAGCCGTGCCGCTGCATCCAGCCGGCGACCACGCCCTCGGCCTCGCGCACGCCGGCTTCGCCCAGGCGCACCAGGGTCAGTGCATCGCCCACGGGCTGCGCAGGTGCCAACGCGCCGTCCAGCACCAGGCGCCAGCCATGGCCAAAACGTTCGTCCATCAGCACCGGCGCTCCCTCCGCCTGCACCAGGCGCGGCTGCGGGAACAATGTGCCGCGTGCGCTGCCGGCCCGCGCCGACAGACAGCCGGCGGCCAGGCCGGGCAGCACATCCTGGCGCGGCGTATCGGGCACGACGCCACCGCACGCGGCCAGCGCCTGGGCGTCGCGGGCTCGGGCGCGGTCGACGTCGCGCTCGCCGATCAGTTCGCCGATGTGCTTGATGCGCGAGGTCAGCTCGCGCACGTGGGCCTGCCGCTCGGTGCCGTAACTGTCGAGCAGGGCGTCGGCCGCCGTGCCGCGCACCGCGCCACGCAGCACGTCGGCCAGCTTCCACGCGAGGTTGGCCACGTCGCGCACGCCCTGGCACATGCCCTGGCCGAGGAACGGCGGCTGCTGGTGCGCAGCGTCGCCGGCAATGAACACCCGCCCCTTGCGCCACTGCGGCGCGACCAGCGCATGGAAGCGGTAGCTGGCCTGGCGCCACAGCTCGCCGTCGTCGGGCGTGAGCCAGCGCGACAGCAGCTTCCACGTGCCCTCGGGCGTGGCGGCCTGCTGCGGATCCTCGCCCTCTTTCAGCGAGATCTCCCAGCGCCGGTGGTTGCCCGGGCCGATCACCAGCGAGCTGGGCCGCCCGGGTTCGCAGTACTGCACGCTGGTGGCCGGCAGCTTGGCCAGGCCTTGCGCGTTCACCCGCACGTCGACCACCAGCCAGGGCTCGTCGAAGTCCAGGTCCTCCAGCGCGAGGCTGGTCAGGGCGCGCACGGTGCTGGAGGCGCCGTCGCAGCCGACCACGTAGCGCGCCCGCACCGTGCGGGCGGTGCCGTCGTCGCCGGTCAGCGCCAGCGTCACCGCGTCATCGTCCTGCTCCAGCGCGCACAGCGCGACGCCCAGGTCCAGCTGGACGTTCGGCAGCGACGCGGCAAAGCCGCGCAGCGCCTGCTCGACCGGCGGCTGCGTGAACACCATCGACGGCGTGTAGCCCTGCGGGTAGGGCGGTGCCACCATGGTCATGCGGCGGAACAGCTGGCCGTCGACGCCGAAATACTCCGACGGCGTGAACGGCTCGACCCAGGGCGCGATGGCCTCGACCAGGCCGAGCTGCTGCACCACACGCATGATCTCGTGGTCCATCGCGATGGCGCGCGGTTTGTCGTAGACCTCGCGCTGCCGGTCGCAGCAATAGACCGACAGCCCGGCGCGCCCCAGCAGGCCGGCGGCCACCGCGCCGGAAGGACCGAAGCCGACGATGGCGACGTCGTGGATCAAGCGGCCTCGTCGGCGATCGGGTTGACCAGGGTGCCGATGCGCTCGATCTCGACCTCGTAGCGGTCGCCGGCCTTCATCCACACCGGCGGCGTGCGCGCCTGGCCGACGCCGGCGGGCGTGCCCATCACGATCACGTCGCCGGGCTCGAGCGTCAGGCACTGCGCCAGCAGCATGATGGTCTCGGCGCTGCTGAAGATCATGTCGCTGGTGTTGGCGTCCTGCATCACCTGGCCGTTCAGCCGGCCCTGGATCTTCAGGCCGGTCGCGCCGGGCGGCAGCTCGTCGGCCGTGACCAGCACCGGGCCGAAACCGCCGGTGGCGTCGAAGTTCTTGCCGATGGTCCACTGCGGCGTGCGCTTCTGGAAGTCGCGCACCGACATGTCGTTGAAGCAGGTGTAGCCGAACACGTAGCGCAGCGCATCGGCCTCGCTGGTGTGGCGCGGCACGCGCTGGCCGATCACCAGCGCCATCTCGGCTTCGTAGTCGAACTTCTGCGAGACCTTGGGCACGCGCCCGGTGTCGCCATGGGCGATCAGCGAACTCGCGCCGCGGAAGAAGAACCAGGGGTACTCGGGTTTGTCGCGGCCGCCCTCCTTCGCATGGTCGAAGTAGTTGAGGCCGAGGCAGATGATCTTGCCCGGCTCGGGGATGGTCGGTGCCAGCGTCAGGCCGGCCAGCGGCATGCGGGCCGCCGTGCCCGCGAGCGCAGCCAGCGCGGCCGCGGCCAGGTCGACGCCGGCCGCCAGCGCCGCACGCAGGTCGGGCGGCACTTGCGGCTGTGCGGCGTTCAGGTCGATGACCTGGTCGCCGTCGACCAGGCCCAGGCGGGCTTGTCCGTCTTTCAGGAAGGTGGTGAATTTCATGGGGGTCTTAGGGGATGGAAAGGGAAAAGGAGGGTCAGGCGCCAGCGACCGGTGCGAACAGCACGGCGCGCTGGGCCTGCTTGAGTTCGGCGCTGGGTGGCTGCGAGATGCCCCACTGGTCGACGCGGCCGGGCGGCCACTTCCAGTCGTCGGGCGCACCGACGCGGTAGTCGTCGTCGATCTGCTGCACGTCGGCCGTGTATTCGATGACCACGCCGAACGGGTCGATGAAGTAGTTGAACGCGTTGTTGCCCGGGCCGTGCCGCCCCGGGCCCCACTGGATCGCGTGGCCCGCGTCCTTCATGCGGCCGCCGCCGCGCATCACCGATTCCAGGTCGGGCATCACGAACGCGATGTGGTTCAGCGCGTCGTTGTCGGCGTCGCCGAGCGCGATGCTGTGGTGGTCGCGGTTGCAGTTGAGGAAGGCCATGATCCGCGTGCGGTCGGCCAGCCTGAAGCCCAGCGCCTCGGCAAAGAAGCGCTGCGAGGCGGCCACGTCGTGGCTGTTGAGCACCGCGTGGGCCAGCCGCACCGGGTGGTCCTGCTGCTCCGGCGCGTCGGCGTGGCGCGTGTCGCCGTGCACCACCTGCAGCACGCGGCCGTCGGGGTCGCGCAGCAGCAGGCCGGTGCCGCCGGCCGGATCGTCGACCGGGCCGATCGGCTGCACGATGCTGCCGCCGGCACGCAGCGTGGCCTCGGCCACCTGGGCCAGCGCCGCGGCCGAGCGCGCCCGCAGGCTCACGTGGCGGATCTGCGGCACAGCGCCGCCGGCATGCAGGGCCAGCAGGTGGTGGTCGCGGCCGGTGCCGCGCAGGTACAGCGCGGTGGGCGTGCGCTCGGCCACCGCGAGGTGCCACACCTTGACGTAGAACTCCTCGGCCCGGGCCAGGTCGGGCATCGCCAGCGACACGCTGCGCAGGCCCTCGATCCACGGTGAACTCATGCGTTGCTCCTCTCGGGCAGGCCGAGAAAACGCTCGGCGTTGCGGTGCACCAGCCGCGCAATGGTGTCCGCATCGAAGCCGGCAGCCTCAATGCGCTGCACCGGCGCGCGCTCGTGGAAGTTGAAGGGGTAGTCGGTGCCGGCCATCAGCTGGTCGGCGCCGAACACGTCGGTGAGATGCCGCAGCGTGGGCGCGTCGAACACCAGCGTGTCGAAGAACAGCTTGCGGGCCTGCTCGGCGGGCGGCGCGGCGATGCTGTCCTTCAGCGCCGGGAACACGCCCCAACCTTGCTGCAGCCGCGGCAGCAGCATCGCCAGCGTGCCGCCGCCATGGCTGAACGCGATGCGCAGGCCGGGGCGCCGCTGCATCAGGTTGGTGGTGATCACCGACGCCGCAGCCAGGCCTACATCGCTCGGGTAACCCAGCACCTGCTGCAGCGGCGGCGGGCCGATCAGGCGCTCCATGCCGGCCGGGCGTAGCGCGTGCACGAACACCGCCGCACCCAACGCCTCGCAGGCCTCGAAGAACGGGTCGAACTCGGGCGCACCGACCGGCCGGCCGTTGATGTTGCTGCCCAGCTCGACACCGGCGAAACCCAGCGTGCCGACGATGTATTCGAGTTCGCGGATCGCCAGGTTCACGTCCTGCAGCGGCACCGCACCCAGGCCGACCAGCCGGCCGGCCGACGCGGCCACCATGCCTGCGATCTGTTCGTTGAGGTAGCGCAGCAGCGCTTGTGCATCGGCGGCGGCCATCCAGTACGACAGCAGCTCGGGCATCGGCGAGATGGCCTGCAGGGCGATGTCCATCGCCGCGAAATCGGCGATGCGCTTGCCCGTGTCCCAGCTCTTGTCGGGCACGGTGCGGTAGTTCTTGCCGCCGATCATCACGCTGCGGTGGCAGGCCTGCGCAGGCGCCATCGACGGCCAGTCGGCGGGCACCACGCTGCCCAGGTAGCGCGGAAAGTTCTCGGGGATCACGTGCGCATGCACGTCGATGCAGCCGCAGCGGGGGCGCAATGGGGTGTAGCCAGTCTCTGGCATCGGCTTGTCTCCTGGCTGCGCAGTGTAGGAACGGCGCATGCATCCATCAATCCGATTTCACGGATACATAGAATCCATGTGATGGATATCCGAGAGCTCGATCTGAACCTGCTCGTGGTGTTCGACGCGATGGTCGAACAGCGCAGCGTCACGCGTGCGGCCGAAGCGCTGGGCCTGAGCCAGCCGGCGACCAGTGCGGCCCTGGCCCGGCTGCGCCTGCTGTTCGGCGACCCGTTGTTCGTGAAGACCGGGCCGTCGATGCGGCCGACCCCGCGCGCGCTCGACCTGGCCACGGCGGTGCGGCGTGTGATCGGCACGGTGAAGGAAGAGATCCTGCAGGCCTCGGCGTTCGACCCGGCCCGCACCGACAAGACCTTCCACCTGATCGCGCCCGACATCGCCGAAGCCATCCTGCTGCCGCGGCTGCTGGAGCGGCTGCGTGTGGAGGCGCCGATGGCCAAGCTCAAGATCACGTCGATGCCGCGCCGCGCCACCGCCGAGGCGCTGGAGTCGGGCGCGGCCGAGCTGGCGCTGGGCTACCTGCCCGACCTGCACAAGAGCGGCTTCTTCCAGCAGCGGCTGTTCCGCCATGCCTATGTGTGCATCGTGCGCAAGGACCATCCGCGCATCGGCGCGCGCATCACCCAGGCCGAGTTCCTGGCAGCGCCGCACGCGGTGGTGTGGCCCGAGGGGCGCGAGCACCTGTTCGAGAGTTTCCTGCAGACGCGCCACCTGCAGCGGCGTGTGGTGGCCGAGCTGTCGCATTTCATGAGCCTGCTGCCGATCGTCGCGACCTCGGACCTGATCGCGACCGTGCCGTCCGACCTGGCGGAGTATTTCGCGGCGCAGGGCCACATCCGGATCGTCGAGCTGCCGATCAAGGCGCCCGAGGTCGAGGTGCACCAGTTCTGGCACCAGCGGCTGCACAAGGACGCGGCCAACACCTGGCTGCGCGGCCTGGTGCACACCGTGCTCGGCACCTGAGGCGCGGCTCGCCAGCGGAACCGCGCGGCGCCGTCAAGCGCTCTCGGGCCGCGTCAGCGCATCGAAGCCGTAGCGGTTCATCGCACCGAAGAACGGCATGGCCGGGTGCGGCACGAAGCGGGTGCGGCAGTCGAGCACCGCCGGCAGTCCGGAGGCCAGCGCGCGGGCCAGCGCGGGCCCGACCTCGTCGGCACGCGTGACCACCTCGCCATGGCAGCCGAAGCCCCGTGCCACGGCGGCGTAGTCGGTCTCGTCCAGCGCCGTGCCCATCTCGAAGCCGAGCTGCGCCTTCTGCCCGGCGCGGATGATGCCCCAGGCCGCGTTGTTGTGGACCACGTTGACGACCGGCAACCGGTAGCGGCGCGCGGTGTCCAGCTCGTTCAGCGTGAAGCCGAAGGAGCCGTCGCCGGTGATGTTGAGCACCGGCCGGCCCGGATGCTGCAGCTGCAGCGCCAGCGCATACGGCAGCCCGAAGCCGAGCTGGCTCATGCCCGGCTCGTGAAAGCGCGTGCGCACCGCCTGCACCGGTGTCAGGTCGTTGCTCCAGAACGTGGTGTGGCCGCCGTCGTACACGGCCAACGCATCGGCCGGCAGCGCCGCGGCGATGGCCAGCGCCAGCGCGGCCGGGTGCATGACCGGGTCGGTGCGGTCGGCCGCCATCGCGTCGAATTTCGCTGCATAGGTGCTGCGAGTCGTGCGCAGCCGGGCCAGCCAGCCGGGCTCGACGGCCAGCCGTGGCGCTGTACCCAGTTCGGCCAGCAGATCGTCCAGCGCCAGCTGCGCATCGGCCAGCATCGCGACCTCGTGCAGCGCCGGATGGCCCAGTGCCGAGGGGTCGACGTTGATGTTGATCACGCGGTGGTGGCGGCGCGCCAGCGGGCCGGCCGCGTCCCACATCCACGACGAGAAACGGCAGCCGACCGACAGCACCACGTCGGCCTCGTCGAACGCCTGGCGCACGGCATCGCCCGCGATCAGCCCACCATGGCCGATGAAGAACGGGCTGTTGCTGGCCACGGCGCCCAGCGCCATCTGCGTCGGCACGACGGGTGCGCCCAGGCGATCGGCCAGCGTGCGCAGCGCCGCGGCGGCACCGGCCGCCACCACGCCGCCGCCGGCGACCAGCAGCGGGCGTTTCGCCTCGCGCAGCAGGGCAGCGGCGGCCGTCACCAGCGCCGCCGCGGGGCGAGGCCCGAGTGTCGCGCGGTAACGCGCGGGGGCCAGGTCGAACTCGTCGTCGGCAAAACTGCAGGCGGCACCCAGCACATCCTGCGGCACATCCAGATGCACCGGCCCGGGTCGGCCGCCCAACGCTTCGCGGAAGGCCCGGCGCACCAGCTCGGGCATGCGGCGCGGGTCGTGCACGACGGCGTTCCACTTGGTCAACGGCGCCAGCACGGCCCGGGTGTCGAGGTCCATGAACATGCCGTTGTGCGGGTACGCAGCGGCCCGGTGCTGGTTGGTCGTGATGGCCAGCAGCGGCAGGTGGTTGTTGAAAGCCACGCCCATGCCCGAGGCCAGGTTCAGCCCGCCCGGGCCCATCTCGCCCAGGGCCACGGCCATGCGGCCCGAGCCGGCGTGCACGGCCGCCGCCATCATCGGCCCGGCCGCCTCGTGCCGCACGCCGACAAAGCGCAGCGCCGGCTGCTGCGAGATCGCGTGCAGCAACGGCGCGAGCTTGCCGCCGACGATGCCGAACACATAGGGCACCTGCTCGGCCATCACGGCGCGGACCAGCGCCTGCGCGCCTGTGAGTTGCAAGGCCACGGTGCTCAGTCCTCCGCTGTGAAGCCGGTCGCCTTGGCGATGCCGGCCCAGCGCTGGTGGTCCTGCCGCACGATGCGGGCGAACTCGTCGGGCGACTGGTGCACGGCCTGCAGGCCGTTCTTGGCCAGGCTGTCGATCAGGTCGGGCGCCTGCAGTCCTTCGCGCACCAGCGCGTTGAGGCGGTTCACCAGCTCCGGCGGGGTCCTGGCCGGCAGGAACCAGCCCAGCCATTCCTGGATCGCGATGTCCTTGTAGCCCTGCTCGACCAGCGTCGGCACCTCGGGCAGAAACACCGAGCGCTGGGCGCTGGTGACGGCCAGCGACCGCAGCTTGCCCGAGCGCACATGCGGCAGCACCTCGCCGATCACGTTGAAGCTGACCGGCACCTGGCCGCCCATCACGTCCTGCAGCAGCGGCGCACCGCCGCGGTAGGCGACGCTCGCGAAATCGAAGCCCGCCGCCTTTTGCAGCATCATGCCGGCGAAGTGCAGCGCGGAACCCGCAGCGGGAATGCCGTAGCTGGCCTGCTTGGGGTTGGCGCGGGCCCACTGCACGTACTGCTCCACCGTGCGGATCTCGGCGGGCAGCCCCGGACCGGCGGTGAACGAGAACGCATAGGTCACGGTGCTGGTGACGGGGATGAAGTCGGCCAGCGGGTCGTAGTTGAGCTTCTTGTAGATGTGCGGGTACAGCACCATCGGCGAGCTCGGGATCTGCAGGATGGTCATGCCATCGGGCGCGGTGCGCCGCGCGTATTCGACGGCGATGCGGCCGCCGGCGCCGGTGCGGCTCTCGACCACCAGGGCCGGCGCGTAACGCCCCCGGAGTTTCTCCGCCAGCGGCCGGGCCACGTAGTCGCCCATGCCCCCGGCCGGGAAACCCGAGACGATGGTGGCGTTGCCGGGCAACTGCGCCCGGGCCGCGCCGGTCCACGCGAAAGGGGCGGCGCAGGCCGCGGCGTACCCGGCCACGATGGCGCGGCGTCTGATCATGTCTGTCTCCTCGTTCTGGTGGTCTTGCCTTGTCTCCAGGCGTCCCGCACGATAGGCCGACTGCGGGCAAACGGCCATGGACGAAAGAACCGGCAGCCGGTAGATTTCCGGCATCGCCTGCGGCCACGCCCTCTTCTCCTGCCGACCATGAAACCCGCCGCCCCGCTGCTGATGATCCCCTTCCGCGAGGTGCGGCACGACCGGCCCGACGACGTGCTGCACTACGAGCCGATCGACGTGCGCGGCGAGCTGCACCATTGGACAATTCCGGCACACCAGCACCAGGGACTGCACCAGTTCCAGCTGCTGCTGCGCGGCACGGCCGAGGCCACGCTGGACGGCGAGCGGCACCAGTTGCAGGCACCGGCGGCCCTGATGGTCGCGCCGGGGGTGGTGCACGGCTTCGTCTACGCACGCCACAGCGCTGGCCACCAGGTCACGCTGCCGTCGGCCACCTTGCGCGGCATGCTGGCGCAGACCCCTGCGCTATTGGAGCGCCTGGCGCAGACCGTGCTGGTCAGCGCGGCGGACATGGGCGCCGATGCCGCCGGCTGCGAGGCCCTGTTCCTGCGCCTGGCGGCCGACTTCCACGCCACGCGGCTCGGCCGCAACGAAGCCCTGCACAGCCATGCGGTGCTGCTGGCGCTATGGTTCCTGCGGCGCGAGGCCGCGAGCCGGGCCAGCCTGCGCAGCCAGGCGCTGCGCGACACGCTGGTGCAGCGCTACCGCGCGTTGATCGACCTGCACTTCCGCTCGGAGCGCACCGTCGGCTACTACGCCAGTGCCCTGGCCGTGACGGCCGACCACCTGAGCCGCGTGTGCCGCGCCGCCAGCGGCAGCGGTGCGCTGGAGCTGCTGCACGAGCGTGTGCTGCTCGAGGCGCGCCGCCTGCTGGCCTACACACCGCATGCGGTGGCCGAGATCGCGCACGACCTCGGCTTCGACGATCCGGGTTACTTCAGCCGCTTCTTCGCCAAGCTCACCGGCCACTCGCCCAGCGGCTACCGACAGGCCATCACCCGCGGCATCGGCCTGCTGCCCAGCCGCGACGACGCTGCGGTGATGGCACGGCGGCCTGCGCCGTGACCAGCAGGCGGCACCTGGCGCCGCGTGCAGGCTTCAGCCTGCGGTGAGACCCGCCGCGGTGACGCCGGCGATGCAGATCGCCTCGTCCTCGTCGCCGGTTCCGCCGCTGGCGCCCACCGCACCGAGGATCTCGCCCTCCGCGTTCTTGATCAGCACCGCGCCGGTCTGCGGCAGGAAGCGCCCGCTCGACGTGGACGCGAGCGACAGGAAGAAGTTGGGGTTGTCCTTGGCGCGCTGCATCAGCACGCGGCTCGACGCGCCCATCGCCACCGCGCCCCAGGCCTTGCCCAGCGCGACGTCGAAGCGGAACATCGTCGCACCGTCTTCACGCGCGAAGGCCTTCAGGTTGCCCGCCTCGTCCAGCACCGCGACACCCATCGGTTTGTAGCCCGCCTGCTTCGACTGCGCGAGCGCGGCGCTGATGATGTGGTTGGCTTGGGCAAGGGTGAGCGAGGCCATGGGAAAACTCCTGCGAATGGGTGGATGAGCGGCGATTGTCGCTGTGCCACCGAACAGCCGGCGTGTGTGCATCCGCCCCCTCCAAAAGAAAAGGCCGGTGCCACGCAAGACGCGGCACCGGCCTTCAGGCCTGGAGAGAAGATCCTCAGGACTTGGCGCGCTCCGCGTCACGCAGCCGCTTGATCTGGTCGTGGTTGCGTTGCACGCCATCCATCTGGCGCTGCACCAGCGCCTGCACATCGGCGGGCAGGTTCTGCTTCAGCGCCTTGCGGTAGCGGCCCAGCGCCGTGTCCTCGCCGCGCTCGCACTCCTCCAGCATCGCCAGGTCGCTCAACGCGCCGACGCTGCCGCGCACGCTGACCCAGCCGCGGTGCAGTGCACCGGTGGTGCTGCCGCCGTCATTGACCTTGCCACCCAGGCGCACGATGTGCGCGCGCAGGTCGGCTGCGGCGTTCGCGCATTCCTGCGAGCGTTGCGCAAAGGTCTCGGCCAGCGATGCGGTCTTGGTGTACTCCGCCGCTTCCTTGAAGCCGAGTTCACCGTCGCGCGATGTCTTCAACAGATCGTCGAGGATCTCCAGCACATCGTCCTGGTCGGCCACGCCGTCGCGCACGGCGTTGTCGTCGATGCGGTCCCAGGCTGCGCGCGTGGCCGGCCGGGCCTGGTCCCATGACAGCGTCGATGCGCCGCGGCGGTCGTTCCAGTTGCGGGCGAGGTCGCCTTCGTAGGTGTCGAAGTCACCGGCGTAGCCCGGCCGCTCGCTCCAGCCGTAGGCATAGGCCGGGCCGTAGTCGTCGTAGCTGCGGCCAGCTTCGTAGTAGGGCTCGCGGTTGTAGGTGTCGCGCCAGTAGGCTTCTTCTGCGGTCGGGTTCACGCCTTCGGCGGCCGACTTTCCGGCCAGGCCACCCACCACCGCGCCGGCCACCAGGCCGACCGCTGCGCCCACGGGGCCACCCATCGCGCCGATCGCAGCGCCCGCAACGCCGCCACTGGTGGCGCCGATGCCGGTACCGACCGGGTGTGCGCCGGGTGCGTCGGTGATGGGGTCGAGATTCAATTCGCGCTTGTCTGCTGCTGCCATGTCATGCTCCTTCATTGCGTTGGACAAAGAGGCCTTGCGGTGGCGCGATGCGTGGCTTTCTTGAGCCACGTCGCACCGATGGCAAGGTCGGACTTCATCGTCATGCAGTCATGGGCGGCGCGGCGTCGTCCCGTCGCATGAGCCGGCGTAGGAAGATGCGCCGCACGCGTAACGGCAGCGCTGCACCGCCTTACATCTGTTCGCAATCCTTCGCAAGGGCGGCCTGCAAAATTCACCTGCCGCGACCAGAATGCAGGCATCACAACACCGAGGAGTTCTCGATGATCCGACGTAGTCTCATCGCCGCATCCGTCGCCGTGGCCGCGCTGGCCGGCACCGCCGCCCTGCCGGTAGCAGCCCAGCCGATCGTGGTGCAGGTGGCGCCACCGCCGCCGCGCATCGAACACGCGCCGCCGCCACGCCGGGGCCAGGTGTGGGTGCCTGGATATTGGGAATGGCGCGGCAACCGCCACGTGTGGCGCAGCGGCTACTTCATTGCAGCCCGCCCGGGACAGATCTACCGCCCGCCGGTCTGGGTCGAGCGCGGCGGCCGCTGGGAGTTCGAGCGCCGCGGCTGGGGCCGTGGCGACCGCGACGGCGACGGCGTGCCGAACCGCGTGGACCGCCGGCCGAACGATCCGTACCGGCGCTAAAGCCGGCAGAAGCCGACTCAGTGGATGTGGGCCAGCGTACTGACAGCAGTGACGAGCCCCATGCCGATCAGCAGCCAGGCGATCTGGGCCATCGTCTCGCGGGCCGCCAAGCGCTTCTGCAACTGCGGGATCAGGTCGGCCAGCGCGACGTAGATGAAGCTGCTCGACGCGACGGTCAGAAAGTACGGCAGCCAGCCGTGCAGCAGGTCGACCAGCGCGTAACCGACGACGCCGCCGAGCGCCGTGACGGCGCCGGCGAGCGACACCTTCACCAGCGCTGCGCGGCGGTCGCCCGATGAATTGCGCAGCACGAACAGGTCGCCCATGTGGTGCGGCACCTCGTGCACCAGCACCGCCAGCGCCGCCACGCAACCCAGCCGCATGTCGGCCACGAACGCCGACGCGATCAGGATGCCGTCGCCGAACGCATGCACGCTGTCGCCGGCCAGCACGGCCCAGCTGCCGCTCGGCAATGCCGAAGAGCCATGCGCATGGGAGTGGCCATGCCCGTGTGCGTGCGTGTGGCCGGCGTGCTGGTGGTCGTGGTCGTGGGCCATCGGCTCCTGGTGGTGCTCATGGCCGTGGTGCCACAGCTCGGCCTTGTCCAGCAGGAAGAAGAACACCAGGCCGACCAGCAGCGTGGCGAACAGCGCCTGTGGTCCGATCTGGCTCTCGAACGCCTCGGGCAGCAGGTGCATGAAGGCCGTCGCCAGCAATGCACCGGCGGCCAGGCTCAGCATGTGCTGGGTGTAGCGCACCAGCAGGCCGAAGCTCAGCATCGCTGCCAGCCACACGCTGCCGATGCCCGCGGCCAGCGTGCCGATGAGGATCGCAATCAAGGTCATAACCATCGCAGGCCCGGCGCGCCGCGCGCGGGCCTCGTCTTCCTTTCGAAACCGTCCAACAAAGAAAAGGCCGCCTCGCGGCGGCCTTGCAACCCGGCGCAGGAGCCATCAAGCCACGCCGTTGGCCTGGAACCACTCCACCGCGCGCTACCAGCCGTTCTCGGCCGGGCCCTGGCGGATCGCCTGGCTGCTTTCATCTTATCAACGCTGTCAAGCAGGAATCCAGCACAGGTTTTGTGGCTTAACATCCGGCGCTGCGGTCCCATCCGGAAGACCGATCACGGAGAACTCCATGGCCAAAGGCGATCAGCGCAACGAGAAGATGACCAAGAAGCCGAAGAAGGACACCTCGGCCCCGAAACCCCCTGTGGTTTCCGACCGGCCGAAGCCGCCGGTGACGGTGGTGGTGCCGCGCGGCAAACTCAAGGACAAGTAGATCCAACACCAAAAGCCCGCCGGCAGCTTGCGCGCCGGCGGGCTTTTGCTTGTGAGGATGCCGATGAGCACGCAGGGGCAGCGATGGCCCCTGCGCATCAGGCCTTGGGTGCCCGGCGGCGCACGACGGCCGCAACGCCGGCCAGGCCGGCCAGCAGCAACGGCAGGCTGCCGGGTTCCGGCACCGCATTGGCCACGGCGAAGTTGTTGAACGTCAGTGCGGACGTGGCGATGAAGTCGCCCACGTCGACCACACCGATCGCGATGTCGAACACGCCGGCGTCGGCGAACGTGTAGCTGAAGTGCTGCAGGCCCGTCTGGGCCAGGTAGTCGCCCGTGCCCGGTTCGCTGGCGCTGGCGGCATCGGCCAGGGCCATCAGTGCCCCGTTGATCGAGATGAAGGCGTAGTCCAGCCCGAAACCGGCGCCCACGTCGCGGCTGGCGAGCAGCCAGTCGAAGCTGAGCGTCTGGCCTGCGCTGACGGCAAAGCTGCTGCGCACGGCAGAACCTTCCATGGCTGCCTCCACCACGGATTTGTCGAGCGCGCCCGCCACCAGACCGATGGCGTTCTCGAGGTCGAACCCGGCGGCGAGCGGGTCCTTGCCGGACAGGTTCAGTGCGCCCGCGGCCAGCGGAAAGTCGTCCTGGTAGGTCGCGCTGGCGGAGGTCGTCATCGTGACCGAACCGTTGACCTCGCTGACGTCTCCGAACGTGGTCCAGGCCGCCTGCGATGCGGTGGCGCTCAACGCCAGGGCAGCGCAGAGAAGGGAGGAGCGGAAGATGGCTTTTTGCATGATGGATGAAGGTGAAGTGGAACAGGAGGAATCGGGGTTCAGAACAGGAAGTCGCCGGCCTTGACCTGCGCCGCCGTCAGGCCGCGCAGCACGATCAGGGTGCGGGGTGCGCCAGCACCTTGCGGGCCGTCGCTGTCGACCTGCACCAGCGCGCCGCTGCTGCTGTCGATCACGCGCACATACCCATCGCTGAGTGCGTCGGTGCCGGTGTAGCCGACCGACAGCAGCAGGTTGTGCAGGTTCAGCTTGTCTTCGCCCGGCGTGAAGTCGGTGATGGTGTCGGTGCCGTCGCGCAGGCTGCGGTAGACGAAGGTGTCAGCCCCGCCGCCGCCGGTGAGGGTGTCCGTGCCCACCGTGCCGGTGATCTGGTCGTCGCCGTCGGTGCCGACGATGGTCTGGCGCGTGCCGGTGGCGGTGATGCGGTTCTTGCGCGCCGTCAGCCACTGGTCGGAGGTGAGTGCCGCGTTGGTGATGCGCACCTCGCCGATGCAGCCGAGGAAGCCGTCGGTGCGGGCCGCACCCCACAGGCCGGCGCCCAGCACCCAGGGCTTGTCCGCCAGCGCGGCGATGCCGGGCGAGTTGAGCGCGTTGCGCAGCACCGGGGCGCCGCCGACGTACATCGTCGTGTCGTGCGTCGTCGGGTCGTTGACCACGGCCACGTGGGTCCACTGGTCGGCCATGATCTCACCCGACCACGCCGCCTTGGCCACGGCACCACCGCCGGCGGGCAGCACGGTCGGCTCCCACTGCACCTCGCGCAGGCTGGAGATCGCGAACAGCAACGGGTTCGACTCCGGGTCGCCGCCGGAGTAGCCCGAGACGCTGCCGCGGTTGCCGTCACGCGTGAGGATGTTCATCCAGGCGTTGTTGCCGGTGGTCCACTCCTTGGCGATCTTGATGTAGGCCTCCACCGTGTAGCCGTTCAGCAGCGTGTGGTTGTTGATCGGTGCGCCGGCCGCGGTCTGGAAGAAACTCTCGCGCGTGCTCTTGTTCGAGTTGGCGTTGAAACACACGCTGCCGGGTGCCGACGACATCGCATGGCGCTGGTCCGACCACAACACGTCGCCCACCAGCGCACCGTTGGTCAGCGGCGCGCGGCGCATCGGGTTGACGCCGGTGGCATCGGGCAGCACGGTGTTGGCCGGCACCGGCTGCCCGGGCGTGCCCACCGGGCGCCAGTGCGCCAGCGTCTGCTTGCTGTGCACGTAGTCGTCGGCATCGAACACGGCCACCGGATCGGGCACGACCGGGTCTTCGTAGTTGGCCAGGATCAGGTCGCGCACCGATTCGCGCAGCGCCACCTCGCGCGTCGGCGCGGCCGGGCCGAACGTCGGGTTGAAGCCCGCGAAACGCTCGGCGAAGTTGATCTCGATGTCGAACTCGTTGGCGGCGTCGTTCATCACCGCACGGTCGTATTCGTTCAGCGTGGCCTTGGGCTTGTTGGGCACCCAGGGCGAGAAGGTCAGCGCCTGGATCCTGTTGTTGCTCAGGTCGAACTCGTACAGCCGCATGTAGCCGTTGCCACCCTGGTAGGCCATCTGGTAGTCGGTCAGCACCTCGTGCACCGCGTGGCCGTAGTCGTTGAGCCGCGACTTGCGCGCCGAGCCGTGGTTGTGGCCGCTGGCCACCATGAAGATCTGGTCGTTGTCGCGGATCAGCTTGTCCCAGATGAAGTTGCCGAACGCCGTGTCCTTGGCCGTCACGCCGTCGCTGTCGATCGCGCCGTACTCGTGGAAGGTCAGGATCACCGGCAGCTTGGGGTTGGCGGCGATCGCGTTGCGGGCCCAGGTGATGCCGGCGTTCGAGATGCGCCACGACAGCGCCATCACCATGAACTTCTGGCCTTCGGCTTCGAAGATGTGGTACTCGTGGAAGCCGCTCGCATCGCGCCCGCCGAAGGTGGCCTGGGCACCGGCACGCGCCTTGGTGAACCACTTCAGGTAGGGCTCGTTGTTGAGGTTGCGTTGCGCATCGGTGCAGTCGGTCTGCGAACCGTTGTAGCCGCAGGCGTTGATGATGTCGTGGTTGCCGGCCAGGATCGAATACGGCACCTTGCCGGCTTCGAGCTTCTTCATCGCCGCGTCGGCCACCACCCACTGGGCGTTCTTGCTCTGCTGGTCGACGATGTCGCCCAGGTGCGCGACGAAGGGGATGCCCAGCGCCTTGGCGTTGTTGACCAGCCAGGTGGTCTGCGCGTCGTAGGGTTCGCTGCCGTAGCGGGCCTTGAACTGGCTGCCCTCGTCGGAGGTCGCGTAGCGCGAATAGAACTGCGTGTCGGGCAGCATGATCAGGCCGAAGCTCGACGTGGCCGCCGCAGCGGCGCCGGCCATCGCCGCCAGGCCGAGGGCCAGCAGCGTCTTGGAAAAGGATGTGGGGAACATGGAAGCTCTCGTTGGACAGAGGGTTGGGCGACACGCAGGCGCGAGGGTCCGGTGTCTGCAGGCGATGCTAGGCAGCGCAAATGGCATCGCCATGGTGGGCGCGTGCTCCGAACGGAGCACGCACACGACGCGCATCAGAAGATGAAGTCGCCGGCCTTGACCTGCTGTGCCGTCAGGCCACGCAGCACGATCAGCGTGCGCCAGGCACTGGCGCCGGCCGGGCCGTCGGTGTCGATCTGCACCAGCGCACCGCTGCTGCTGTCGACCACACGCACATAACCGTCGGCGATCGCGTCAGTTCCGGCATAGCCCAGCGAGACCAGCAGGTGGTGCAGGTTCAGGTGGTCCTCGGCCGGCGTGAAGTCGGTGATGGTGTCGGTGCCGTCGCGCAGGCTGCGGTAGACGAAGGTATCGGCCCCGCCGCCGCCGGTGAGGGTGTCGGCGCCCACCGTGCCGGTGATCTGGTCGTCACCGTCGGTGCCGGCGATGGTCTGGCGTGTGCCGGTGGCCGTCACGCGGTTCTTGCGCGCAGTGAGCCACTGGTCGGGCGTCAGCGCGGCCTTGGTGATGCGCACTTCGCTGAAGCAGCCGAAGAAACCGCCGCCCGATGCGCCGTTGATCGCCGCGCCGATGACCCAGGGCTGGTCGGGCACGCCGGCGATGCCGATCGCGTTCTGCACGTTGCGCAGCACCGGCGCACCGGCCACGTACATCGTGGTGTCGTGCGTCACCGGGTCGTTGACGAAGGCGATGTGTTCCCACTGGTCCGCCATGATCTCGCCCGACCAGTTGGTCTTGGACTGCAGCCGGCCCGCCGACGGGATGGTGGTCACCTCCCACTGGATCTCGCGCAGGTTGGACACCGCGAACTGCACCGTGCTCGAATCGCCGTAGCTGCCGCTCCAGCCCGGCACCGAGGAGCGTTTGCCGCCGCGCGTCATCACGCTCATCCAGGCGTTGTTGGCCGCGGTCCAGCGCCGGTCGAGCTTGACGATGGCCTCGATCGTGTAGCCGGTCATCAGGGTCTCGTTGTTGACCGGCGCGCCGGCCTGCGTCGCGAAGTACTGCGCGTTGGGGTTCGGGTTGTCCAGCATGCACACGCTGCCGTCGGCGGCCGAGCGGGCATGGCGGTCGCTCGACCACACCATGCCGGCGGCGGCGGCGCCGTTGGCCAGCGCACCGCGCTTGAGCGGGTTGCCGCCCACCACGTCGGCCACGACCGCACCTTCGGCGACCGGCTGGTTCGGCGTGCCGCCGGAGAAGCGCCAGTGCGCCACGGTCGCCTTGCTGCGCGGGAAATCCTCGCGGTCGAACGGCGCCACCACGTCGGGCGGGGGCACTTCCTCGAAGCCGTCGAGGATCATCTCGCGCACGGCATCGGTCAGCGGTTGCTCGCGCGTCGCGCGGCCGGCGCCGAACGTCGGGTTGAAGCCGGCGAAGCGCTCGGCGAAGTTCATGTCGATCACGAACTCGTTGTTGGTCTCGCGCAGGGTGGCGCGGTCGAAGTCGTTCAGCGTGGCCTTGGGCTTGATCGGCACCCATGGCGAGAACGTGATCGCCTTGATCTGGTTGTTCGTCAGGTCGAACTCGTACAGGCGCATGTAGCCGTTGCCGCCCTGGTAGGCCATCTGGTAGTCGGTCACCGCCTCGTAGACTTTGTGGCCCTGGTCGTTGAGGCGGAACTTCGTCGCCGACCCGTGGTTGTGGCCGCTCAGCACCAGGAAGATCTGGTCGTTGTCCTTGATCAGGCGGTCCCAGATGAAGTTGCCGAACGGCGTGTCCTTGGCGGTCGTGCCGTCGCTGTCGATCGCGCCGTAGTCGTGGAACGACAGGATCACCGGCAGGCTCGGGTTGGCCGCGATCACGCCGCGCGCCCAGGCGATGCCGGCGTCCGAGATGCGCCACGACAAGGCCAGCACCAGGTACTTCTGCCCTTCCGCCTCGAAGGTGTGGTATTCGTGGAAGCCGCTCGCGTCGCGCCCGCCGAAGGTGGCCTGCTGCTGTGCGCGACTGGTCGGGAAGGTCTTCAGGTAGGGCTCGCTGGCCAGGTTGCGCTGGGCGTCGGTGCAGTCGTTCTGCACGCCGTTGTAGCCGCAGCCGTTGGTCACGTCATGGTTGCCGGCGAGGATCGAGTACGGGACCTTGGCCGTCTCCAGGATCTTCATCGCTCCGTCGGCGACGACCCACTGGGCCGGCTTGTCCTGCTGGTCGACCACGTCGCCCAGATGCACGACGAACGGAATTCCCATCGCCTTGGCGTGCTGCGCCAGCCAGTTGGTCTGCGCGGCATAGGGCTCGTTGCCGTACCGCGTCATGAACTGGTTGCCTTCGGCGGTCGTCGCGTAGCGCGAATAGAACTGCGTGTCGGGCAGCACCGCGAGGCCGAAGCTGGAGGTGGCGGCCGCCGCACTGCCAGCGGCGCACAGGCCGGCCAGGGCCAGCAGCACGCCGGACATCGATCGCGAAACGGGGAATCTGACTGGAAACATGGCAGGAGTCCTGTGAGTGAAAGAGTGACCTCTGCATGCTAGGAAGCCAACACCGCAAGGGCATGGCGGTGGCGTGCTCTGAACAGAGCAGGGGCCGGGCGCCGCAGCACCCGCGCCGCAGCAACCCCAAGGCCTTCGCCAGAAGCAGCGAGGCCCCGGAGCGGCGCTGCGCTCCGGGGCCTCGCGGGCCACGCTGGAGGGTCGTCAGGCGACGCGGAACTGCTCGCCCACGGCCGGCCCGAACATCGCCGGGTCGCTGAACGACGGACGGCCCGTCTCCAGCCGGCCCGCGAAGCGGCGGCTGTAGTCGGTCTGGCCGGTCACCTTGACGCTGAAGTCGTACCAGTAGCCGCTGTCGCCCAGCGGCAGGCGGACTTCGCTCTCGCTGCGCGCCAGCAGCTTGTGCTCGGTGCTGGCGCTGTAGTAGGCGTTGGGCACGAGCGTGACGACACAGGCATTGGCGCCGGTGTTCACGAGCTTCACCACCAGCTCACCGCTGGCGGCATCGCAACGCACCACCACGTCCGGGTTGGCCTGGCCCACCGCCACGGCGCGCAGCGCATTGCCGGTGAAGTGGCGATGGAAGCCGTTCGGCCCGACCACCCACAGGTCATAGGCGCCGGTCGTCGCCGGCGCCCAGACGGCGCTCAGCTCCTTGCCCGCCTCGACCGTGTAGCGACGTGGCATCGCGGCCAGGTTGCGACGGTCGTACACGTGGAACACGGCGGCCTGCTGGCCGGTGTTGCCGAAGGTCAGCTGCACGCGCAGCGCGGCCAGCGTGGCGCCCGGTACGAGCTTGCACGTGGTCTGCAGGTCGTACGGCAATGCGCGCGAGGGGCGCACGCCATCGGCCTGCGTCGGCAGCGTGGCCACGGCCGGCATGGCCGGCGTGGTACGGCCCGGCAACGCACGCGAGCGGTTGGCCAGCGCCAGCGTGGCGGGCAGGCTGGCGAAGAAGGCCTCGTCGTTCGGGTCGGCGAAGTTGAAAGCGCTGGTCAGGTCGCCCGCGACCGCACGGCGCCAGGCCGAAATGTTCGGCTCCATCACGCCGAAGCGCTGTTCCATGAAACGGATCACCGAGGTGTGGTCGCACACCTGCGAATTGACCCAGCCGCCACGGCTCCACGGCGACAGCACGTACAGCGGCACCCGCGGGCCCATGCCGTAGGGGCGGTGCATCACCGCCTGTTCGGCCGGGTCGTTGTAGTAGCCGTCGTACGGCAGCATGATGTGGTGGTACTCGCCCGTCGTGTCCACGGTCGAAGCGCCGGCCAGCGTGGCCAGTGCCGGGTCGGCGTTCCAGTTCTGGTAGGACGGCGCGGCCGGCGGCGGCACGTGGTCGAAGAAACCGTCGTTCTCGTCGAAGTTGATGAACAGCACGGTCTTGGCCCAGACCTCCGGGTTGGAGGTCAGCGCGTCCAGCACGCGCGAGGTGTAGTCGGCACCCTGTGCCGGGCTCGAGGGCCCGGGGTGTTCGGAGTCGGCCGACGGCGCAACGATCCAGGACACCTGTGGCAGCTGGTCGGCCAGCACGTCTTCCTTCAGCTTGTCGAGGTGGCGGGTGCTCACGCCACGGGCGCGCAGCGATGCGGAGAACCCGGGCTTCTGGAACCAGGCATCGCGGAACACCTTGAAGCCCGCCAGCGGGTTGTCGGTGTAGTTGTCGGCCATGTCTTCGTAGACCTGCCAGCTGATGCCGGCCGTCTCGAGCCGCTCGGCATAGGTGGTCCAGGCGTAGCCGCCATCGCCGTAGTCTTCGTCGAACCAGTCGTAGTCGTTGTAGGTGGCGGGACCATGGCCCTGGCCGAGCGGATCGTTGGTGCCGGTGAACAGGAACAGGCGGTTCGGGTTGGTACCGGTCTGCGATGCGCAGTGGTAGGCATCGCACAACGTGAAGGCATCGGCCATCGCCCACTGGAACGGCAGGTCAGCCTGCGCATAGTGGCCCATCGAATGGTTCTGCTTGCTCACCGGCCAGGCGTTCATGCGGCCGTGGTCCCAGGCGGTCTGGCAGTTGTCCCAGCCGTGCGGCGTGCCCTGCACGCGCATCAGGCCGAACTGCGCCACGGTGTCGAGGCGGAACGGCGCGAGCACCGTGGTCTGTTGCTGGTTCGGCTGGTACCAGACGTTCTTGCCGGTAATCCCGGCCGCATTGACGACCGGGATCGGGAACCGGTCGGCGAAGCCACGCACGCCGTTCAGCGTGCCGAAGTAGTGGTCGAACGAACGGTTCTCCTGCGTCAGCACGACGATGTGCTGCACGTCCTCGATCGTGCCGGTGCGGCGCGCGGCGTTGATCGACAACGCACGGGCGATCGCCGGCGGAAAGGTCGCCATGGCGGCGGTGGCGCCGGCAGCGGTGCCGACGGCGCGGAGGAATCCGCGGCGGTTGGTTGGGGTCATGGGAGGGTTCTCGTGTCGGGTATCTGGAAGACGTCGTGGGCCCGGATCAGGCGCCGCGGCGGCGCGTGACGGCGACCACCAGGCCGAGGCCGGCCAGCATCAGCGCCAGGCTGCCGGGTTCGGGGACGGCATTGGCCGCGTGGAACGTGAAGTCGTCCATCGCGTAGAAGGTCTGGTTGGCGCTCGAGACCACGACCGCGTCGACCGCACCGTCCCAGCCGCTGGACAGGAAGGTCGCCGTGTCGGACAGCGCGAGCACCGACGACGTCGCGACCAGCAGGCCGCCGGCATACATCTGGAAGGTCACCGTCACGTCTTCCCAGCCCGCGAACCAGGCACCGTCGAACACCGTCGGCGTGAGAAAGCGGATCGTGCTGGCCGTGTCGTCGCTGCCCCAGTCGGTGTAGATGCGACCACCACCGGAGTGCGCGGTGTACGGGGCCTGGACGCCCGACAGCGCGACCCAGCTCGACGCGCTCCAGTCCAGGCCGCCGTAGTTGGCAGGCACCGACAGGGTGCTGTCGGGACTGGCGATGTCGTCGAAATCGAGCACGGTGGCGGAGGCCAGCGGGGCCAGCAGCGCAAGCGCCGCGCCGCCGACAAGCCCGCGAAGGGTGAGGGTCATGGGGATCTCCTGAGTGATGGGATGGCGGCGGCGCGCGGGCGAGGCACCGAGGCGCTGCACCGGGTGGATGCTAGGAACGCAGTGCCGCGCAGAGATGGCAGCGGCAGGCTCCGAACGGAGTACGCACTGCCCGGCCCGCCTCACGTCGCGGCTTCTACGGCGCCCTGCTCCGCGATACCGCCTGCGCGCGGTTGTGTACCTGCAGCTTGCGGTAGATCCTCTGCAGATGGCTCTTGACCGTGAGCGCGCTGATGCCCAGCAACTGCCCGATCTCGGCGTTGGTCTTGCCCTGCCGAACCCAGTGCAGGATCTGCTCTTCGCGTTCGGTCGTCGCCGCCGTCGCCACCGCCGTCTCGGCGACCGGCTCGACCGTGCTGCGCACCCGCTGCAGCGCCAGGTGCAGGTGCGGCAGCAGCAGCTCGACGAAGTAGGCACTGCGCGCGTCCGGCGGCCGGCGCAGCCCGAACAGCGCGAAGAACGACGCGCCGCCGCCGACCGGGCCGCTGCCGTGCAGCAGCACGTGGCCCAGCTGCAGTTGCTGCAGCTGGGGCATGCACGCCTCCAGCGCGGGCGCCGCCAGCGCAGGCCCGCCATCCCGATCGATCCAGCACGGCAGCCGGGCCCCCTGGCGGCAGGCCCGCGCCAGCTGCACGACCAGGCCCTCGCGCGGGTGCTGCAGCGTTGCCCGCAAGTCTGCATCCAGCACGCCGCTGTGCAGGCATTCGGCATGCATCACTTCATCGTCCGCACCGAGCTGCAGGCCCACCAGGATGTCGTGCGCCAGCAGCGCCTGCAGCTGGCCCTGGGCCCACAGGAAGAACTGGTGCCGGTTGCGCACACCGGCGCCGGACTCGATGGCGCGCAGCAGGTATTCCTGCTCGTGCGCCGTGGGGACGACGCCGCTGTGCATCGGGGCGGAGGTGATGGCCAGCCGGTTGAAGGCAGTGCCGGGATCGCCGGCGCGCCTTCCACCCCCCCGATGGTCGTCTTGCAAACAACTCCTCCTACGCGGCCCACCACCAGGAGCGTGATGCACCGTGCGCAGAAGTCCTTTGGTGACGTGCATGGTGCGGCGCCACTGTGACGGGCGCATGAAGCATGCGTGTTGCGGAGCACAGCACGTGCTCCGTTCGGAGCAGAGGGACACCGAATTCCCCCACATCCGTGCCACATCCGGCGCGCAGAGTTGCCGTTCCCCATTCAGCTCTGGAAGCCCCATGAAATCATTTCTGTCCCGGATCGTCCTCCCGTTGCTCATGGCGACAGCGGCCTGCCACGCGCACGCCACACCCTATGCCAGCAATCTGATCGTCAACGGCACGGCCGAGGCGGGCACCACCGGCTGGAATGCCTACGACGGCACGGCGCTGATCCAGGCCACGCCCTACACCAACTATCCCGGCGTCTTCCTCTACCCGGACGCGCCG
This sequence comes from Pseudorhodoferax sp., assembly GCA_965279475.1. Classification (GTDB taxonomy): domain Bacteria; phylum Pseudomonadota; class Gammaproteobacteria; order Burkholderiales; family Burkholderiaceae_C; genus Pseudorhodoferax. The sequence goes on along the minus strand of CBDIIA010000003.1, from coordinate 942,515 downwards.
CGCGGCGGCACGATGTTCACGGGCGGCAACGACGTGTTCGCGGCCGGCTGGCAGATGGTGGACGTGAGCGACCTGGCATCGGCGATCCATACCGGCCGGGTGAGTTTCAACCTGGACGGTTATCTGGGTGGCCTGGGCGATCAGGAAGACAACACCCTGCTCTACGTCTCCTTCCTCGACGCCACGGGCAGCGAGATCGACCACACCGAACTCGGCCCGAACTACGTCGACCTGCGCGACTATCTGACGGTGCTGGGCGGGTTCCACACCAGCGGCTACTTGCCGGTGGACACCGCATCGATCGTCTTCGCCCTGTCGATGGAAGGCACCGACGGCGACAGCAGCGGCGCCTTCGCGGACAACCTGTCGTTCACCCTGACTGCGGCCGCCAACACGGTGCCGGAACCGGGCAGTTACCTGCTGGTGCTGCTGGCCCTGGGGGCCCTGACCGCCGTCCGCCGCCGCGCGAACTGAGCGCGCCCTCACCGCACCCTCACCGCGCCCCTGACCACCACCACTGCCCGACACAACCATGACGACATCCACCCGCCGCAGATTCCTGCAAGCCGCCGCTTCGGCCGCAGCCCTGGCCCCGTTCCCCGCCGTGATCCAGCGCGCCTTGGCCACACCGGCCAACGTGGTCACCGGCACCATCCAGGACATCAAGCACATCGTGATCCTGACGCAGGAGAACCGCTCCTTCGACCACTACTTCGGCACGATGAACGGCGTGCGCGGTTTTGCCGACCCGTTCCCGATCCCGGTGGTCAACCGCGCCAACATCATCAACCGCACGGTCTTCGTGCAGCCCACCGAGCCGACCAACAGCGTGACCAACCCGGCCATCCCCGGCCGCACGCAGCCCAAGACCATCGCGCCGTTCCAGCTCAACACCAAGCTCAACTTCGCGCTGATGCGCGTCGACGGCACCCCGCACGGCTGGGGCGATCTGCACTGGGACCAGGGCCGCATGAACAACTGGCCGCTGACCAAGCACAACCATTCGATGGGCTATTTCGGCAAGGACGACATTCCCTTCCAGTTCGCCCTGGCGAATGCCTTCACGCTCTGCGACGCCTACCACTGCTCGCTGGCCGGATCGACCAATCCGAACCGCCTGTTCATCTGGACCGGCACCAACGATCCGCTGGGCCGCGGCAACGGGCCTGCGATCGACAACCGCAACGACTGGTTCGACAACCTGCCCGACTACACCTGGACCACCTACCCCGAGCGCCTGCAGGCCGCCGGCATCAGCTGGCAGGTCTACGAGAACATGGACAACAACTTCACGGACAACGCGCTCGCCGGCTTCAAGCCCTTCCGCGACGGTTGGTTCGATCGGCCGGGCGCGTCCGCCGAACTGAAGGCACGCGGCATCACGACCCGGGATCTGGATCTGCTGCGCGAGGACGTGCAGAACGGCACGCTGCCGCAGGTCTCGTGGATCGTGGCGACCGAGGAAGGCTCGGAGCACCCCGGTCCCTCGAGCCCGGCCCAGGGCGCCGAATACACGGCCCAGGTGCTGGAGGCCCTGACGGCCAACCCGGAAGTCTGGGCCAGCACGGCGCTGTTCATCAACTTCGACGAGAACGACGGGTTCTTCGACCACGCACCGCCGCCCGCGGCCCCGTCGGTGATCAGTTGGGACAGCGACCCGTCCCGGCGTGTCTATGCTGGCGCCTCCACCGTCGACACCCGCGGCGAATACCACGAGATCGACAGCGCATCCAGCAGCACCCTGCACTGGCCTTATGGCCTGGGGCCGCGCGTTCCGATGTACGTGGTTTCGCCCTTCAGCAAGGGCGGCTGGGTCAACTCGGAAGTGTTCGACCACACCTCGGTGCTGCGCTTTCTCGAACAGCGCTTCGGCGTGCAGGAGCCCAACATCTCGCCCTGGCGCCGCGCCGTGTGCGGCGACCTGACCAGCGCCTTCAACTTCGCCAACCCGAACGGCAGCACCGCGTTCATGGCCGAACTGCCGGACACCCTGGCCTTGGCCGAGAAGACCCGCCTGCTGGGCAACCCCACCAAGTTCCGGCCTACGCTGCCGACCACCCTGACCTTGCCGGTGCAGGCGAGCGGCATGCGGCCCTCGTCGGCGCTGCCGTACGCACTCGCCGCCACGGCAGAGGTCAGCCCCAATGCGGTCAGCGTGCAGTTCGAGAACACCGGCCAGGCGGCCGCGGTGTTCCACGTCTACGACCGTCTGCGCCTGGGCGAGATCCCGCGCCGCTACACCGTCGAGCCCGGCAAGCAGCTCGGTGACGACTGGTTCCCCGATGCCGACGGCAACTACGACCTGTGGATCCTCGGGCCCAATGGCTTCCACCGGCACCTGACCGGCAACGCCGCGCGCACCGCCGACAACGGCCAGCCCAACCCCGAGGTCCGGGTACAGAGCGAACGCGCCACCGGCGATCTCGTGCTGACGCTGGTCAACACCGGCAACGCCGCATGCGTGTTCCAGTTGGTGGCCAACCGCTATGCCACGGCCACCGTGCCCGACGTGTCCGTCGCCGCAGGCGCCGAGCAGACGGTGCGTCTGTCGCTGACCGAGAGCTACCGCTGGTACGACGTCAGCGCCAAGGTCAAGGCCCTGCCCGGCTTCAGCCGCCGCTTCGCCGGCCGGGTAGAAACCGGCGCCCCCTCCGTCAGCGACCCCGCGATGGGGGGAACGGCCATTGCCAACCAGTGGACGGTCTGAGAGCGGGCGGCGTCACACGGGCCTGCACAGGCCTGTGGGGGCCTCAGGCGCCGGCGACTTCCGGCGCCTGAGGTGCATTCGGCGTGGGGGCGCGCAGGCTCAGCCGGTAACCGCTGCCGCGCACGGTCTCGATCAGCATGCGGTGCCCGGTCGCCTGCAGCACGCCGCGCAGCCGCGCGACGTGCGTGTCCACGGTGCGGTCTTCCAGCGCGGCGCCGTCGCCCCACACGCGGTCGAGCAGCACGGCCCGGCTGTGCACGCGCTCGGGAAACTTCATGAAGAAGTACAGCAGGCGGAACTCGGTCGGGCTCAGCGCCAGCGGCCGGTCGTCGATCAGCACGCGCTGCGTGGCCGGGTCCAGCCGCAGGCCTCCGCTCTCCAGCAGCGAGCGCGGCGTGCGGCGGCGCGGCCGGCGCAGCAGCACCTGGATGCGCGCCAGCAGTTCGCGCTGGCCGAACGGCTTGGTCACGTAGTCGTCGGCGCCGCTCTCCAGGCCCAGCACCTTGTCGTGCTCCTCGGCCCGCCCGGTCAACATGATGACCGGCAGCTCGCGCGTGGACTCGTCGGCGCGCAGCCGGCGCACCAGCGACACGCCGGACTGCCCCGGCAGCATCCAGTCGAGCAGCATCAGATGCGGGTCCAGCTCGCGCGCCATCCGCATGCCGCGCTCCGCATCCATGGCCTGCTGCACTTCGTAGCCCGCGGACCGCAGCGTCACTTCGAGCAGCGTCTGAATCGCCGGCTCGTCCTCCACCACCAAGATGGTCGTCATGCAAGAAACCTCCCCGAGAACCGACCGCTACGTCGGCGTCTGAGCGGCCCGCGCGATGCGAACGCCCCGGCTGCGCGCAGAGATCTTTTGTAGTGACCTGATGGTGCAGAGGGACTATGACGTGGGTGTTAACCCCGTGATTCGTCCGGGCTTGAAAACAACGCGTTACGGGCATCCCGACAGCGGGAGCGACGTGAACAGGCACGCTATCGGCGGTTGCCTGACTCCGATCCAACCGTCCGTTTGGTGCATCTGCACTATGTCCACATGCGAGCACCGTCGATAGAGTCATGGTCGATCAGCGAGACGGAACCCTGGCCGACCTGGCCGGAGTGCTTTTCGCCATGCCATGAACGCGAATACGCAGGGACCGATGAAGGTGATGGAAAGTACGCTCTCGCAGGCAACGGACTCTTGCGCCGTTCAAGCGACCCACGCGGGTCCCGATAGCGATCAGCAGCGTCTGCATCAGGCGATGCGGGAGTCGTTCACGCAAACGATGGGGATCGGGCTGGTCTGCGTGAACAGCGAACTGCATGTGGTGTCGCTCAACCCGCAGGCTTGCACGTTCCTGGATGCCGGCGAAGGCCTTGCCATCCGTCAACGGCGGCTCCACGCTTGGGCACGCCGGGACGGCGACGCCATCCTGCAGGCCGTAAGGCAGGCACTGGACCCCGACATGCGGGCGACCCGTTGGATCGGGGTGCGACGGCTCGCCAAGTTCGTGCCGATCTTGGTCTGCGTCGCACCGATGTCGGCGCCTCTTGCGTTGTCCACATCCGGTCAGGGACCTTACGCGATGGTCAGCCTGCACGACCCGCTGCTTCAACGTGCGACGGGCATGGACCATCTGCAGGCCTATGGTTTCACGCCAGCCGAGCAACGTTTGGCCGAAGCCATGACGGAAGGAGAGCCGATCGACGCGTATGCACAACGCAGCCTGATCAGCAAGCACACGGTCAAGTCGCATCTGGACCAGTTGTTCGCGAAAACCGGAACCCGCCGGCAGCAGGACCTTGTGCGCTTTCTTGTTCTGACCCAGCCCCCCGTCACCCTCATACGCTGATACGTCCGCGTTGGTTCGCTTGCAGATGGAGCGCCACGATGGTGTCACCGGAGCGTCGTAGCCTCTGCACCGGAACGCGCGCGCCTTTACCCAGATGCAGAGGCCGACGACGGGCTACTGAACAAGCCGCATCTGATCGATCAAGCCTGCGATGTTGCTCACCTGGAGCTTTTCGTAAATGGACTGGATGTGGTTTCTGACCGTTGCCGGCGCACGGTGCAGCATTGCGGCGATCTCTTTGTAAGTCGCGCCCTTCGCAACCAACAGGGCGACCGTGTGTTCCCGCATTGTCAGGTTGTCGGCGTTGTACCGCTTTCGCAGCTGGATGAACAACAGCGACTGCTCCAACTTGTGTTCGAGCACCAGTTCCTGCCCCAGATACCGAGTGCTTCCGCCAAGCATGCTTTCGATGACCGATGGCGGAAGTGTTTCTCCGCGCCAATCGGTCCATTGCAGTCTCATCAGATCATAGAACGCGGGGTCCAGGTGGTAGATCACTCCGCGGAGGTCGGCAATGGCGGTCCCTCGTGGCGCAATCGCATCATGGGACGGCAGAGTTCTGTTCATGTGCATGACCCGATTGAACGTCAGCGCCTGCATGATGTGCGGCGCCAACTGGTCCAGCAACAGCCGTTCGTCCTCGGTGGAGGGAGCGTGGCGGTCCGCTCGATACAGGGAAATCCAATGAACCAACTTTGTGTTCGGATTGTTGGTCGCCGTGATGAACGTGTTCTCTTGGCCGAAGCGGCGAAGAAAGTCGCGGAATTCGCGCTGGTCCCGACGCGTGTAGATCTGGTCGGTCTGAAAGTGCCGCGTGGATTGAGGCGCTTGGAACATGAGCTGCGCCGAGGTGTCGTGGTGCTTCAGCGGCTCATACGCACTCAACATCTCCGGTGTCTTCTGGTGCAAGTGGATCGTGTGAATGTCGATTCCATCGGCCTTCGCAGTCGCCGTTCCCCACATCGAGGAATCGAAGGGCACGATGGTCTTCAGCAGCTTGAGGGCTTCGTCCTGAAACTGCTCCGGTGGAAGTTCCGCCGTGAGTCGGTAGATCCCCAACATCAGACTGCTGAAGTCGCCAAACGATACCTGCGTCATTTCGTTGATTCCATTGCGGTTACCGGACGATGCTCAAACTTCCAACTTCAGCAGGCGGCCATCAAAAAAACAGCGCTCAGCCTCTACGACGTACACACAACAGGCCCAGCAATCCCAGACCCAGCAGCGCAAGACTGCCGGGCTCGGAGACCTCGTTGTCCATGCTGCCGGCGCGATGGATGGCAGCAATTTCTTCCGCGGTCAACGCGGTGTCATACACCGACACGTCGTCGATAGACCCAGCGAAGAATTCGGTGCCGTCCAGGAACTGTCGGCCGAAGCGCGTGTTGCCACCAGCCGCCGTGTTGGCAATGGTGGCATAAGTTGCGACCAGGATGCCGTCGATGTAGAAACTGGCGTCATTGCCCACCGCGCCGGGCGAGAAGCTGAGCGCGTACTGGTGGTATTGATGGTCGTTCGGAAACACGGCCCCGTTGGGGTTCGCATCCGTGACCCGGATCGTCCCCGTCGGGGTATGGCCGATGTAGAAGCCCGATCCACTGAAGCCCTGCGAAATCAGTTCGGCATAGAGGCCGTTGCGCGAAGATTCCAACGCATAGATGGAAAGCGTGAACGCCGCCCCGACCGGGATGATGTGCTGCCCGATCGTCTCCACGTACGCTGACCTGCCGTTGAGTACAAGCTCCCCGCCGACGATCTGCGCCCCGCCGAACAAAGTGCCATCGGCGCCGCCAACGGAGTCGATCGCCGTCGAGCCGCTATCGAACGTGTATTGGTGGACGAGCGCGGCGGTTGCCGCGCTCATGGTGCATGCCAGACCGCAGACTGCGATGGCAGAGGTCACGATCATCTTGTGCGTGAAATGGAACATTGTTTCCCCGGTTTTTTGTGTAGACGTATCGCTTGTCAGCCCTCGGTTGGAAGGCCTCGCGTTCGGTGCCGCACGATCCATGCCCAGCCGTGGGAACAGCATTCGTTTTTCGGAAAAAAATGTTGTCCATCAAAGGCTTTACGTCACTACTTGCCTTGGATCCATGGCTCGACCTCGTCCGGATTGGGTCCGCCATGTAAGTCAGCGCGTCTCCCTCATTCGGTTGACTTGACGGTCCTCGCGGAACATTCGTATGGCCGGGATGATCTTCAATTCATCGCGCAATGCGGGAACAGGCAAGGCGGCCGCACCGGCTCGACCTACTCTTCGCAAACGTACGACAGAAAACTGCCTCACGGAGAAGTTTGAAGGGGAGCCTGCCCGGGCGACCCGAACACCCAGTCGCTGTAGTGCGCCGAGCCCTCGAACATCTGGAACTCCGCGTCGAAGTTGGCCACCTTCAACGGCCTGGCCATCGACAGGCTGTGCACGGCCACGATGCGCTGGTGTTCGGGCGACAGCACGGTGCCCCAGGACGCTGTACCGGTGATCGGGTCGGCGTACAGCCGGCGCAGGTGCCGCACCGGCATCGGGAAGCGCGGGTCGCGCAGCAGTTCCTGCAGCGTGGCCGGTGCGGGCGGCTGGCCGGCCGGGGTTACCGCCGCGTAGCTGGCCAGCGCACGGGCGAACTCGGCGCCGACCGCCAGCAGCTCCTGCTCGGCCGCGCGGCGCTGCAGCACCGCATGGGTCTGCAGCGTGGCGGTGGCCGCAACGCCGAGGATACCGATCAGGATCAGCAGGCCCAGGTAGGTGAAGCCCGCCTGCAGCCTTGCCAGGGCGCGGTCAGAGGTCCGCAAACGCCTGCCCATTGCGTGCCTGCCCCACGGCGCCGCTCTTGATGCTGTAGACATTGCCCTTGGCCCCGCCTTCGGGCGGCACGATGACCCAGCCCGTGCTGCTGTCGGCCACGGGGTCGAACGGCAGTGCACGCAGGTACTTGCGCTCGACCAGTTCGTCCAGCGTGGTCGGGTAGCGCCCGGTGTCGGCGAAGAACTTGTCGATGCTGTCGCGCGTGGTCGCCAGGTTCTGTACCAGCACCGTCTCCTTCGACACGTCCACGCTCTGCAGGTAACGCGGCATCGCCAGCGTCAGCAGCATCGCGACGATGGCCAGCACCACCAGCAGCTCGATCAGCGTGAAGCCGCGGGGGGGGCTGCGGCGTGTCGTGGGGGCGGCGACCATCTGCGCTGCGCTCACCAATTGCGGTACGGCACGCCGTTCAGGCCGGTGCCGGGCGCGGTCGAATAGACGTCGTACACGTCGTCGCCCTCCTGCGGCGTGGGGGCATCGCTGGCGTAGCTGCGTTTGCCCCAGGCCGCGGCATCGCCTTCAGTCGCGCCCCGGGCCATCGGGTCCGCCGGGATACGGCGCAGGAAGTAGATCTTCGCGCCCTTGGTGTCGCGCTGGTCGACCACGCCGGCCACCAGCATCTCGAGGTTGCGCGGGTAGCCGCTGCTGCCGGCGGCCTTGGCCACACGGCCCTCGTCGGCCGCCTTCTTGTAGGCATCGAGTGCGTTGCGGATCTCGCGCAGCGCGACGCGCAGGTCCTGCTCGTGGCGGCGCTGCACCGCCATCTGCGCCACCGGCAGCGTGACGGTGGCCAGCACGCCCAGGATGGCCAGCGTGACCAGCAGCTCCAGCAGGCTGAAGCCACCGCCGCAACCCGCACGCCTGACACGCCCGGCACGCCACATCAGCGCACCTGCACCGCCAGCGGCGCGGCCGGCGCGACCGGCACGGCATTGCCCGAGGCACCGGTGGCGGTAGCCGAGACCACTTCGATCTGCGCGCCGTCGCTGGGCTTCAAGCCGCGGAACTGCAGGGTCACGATGTGCGACCCGCGGTCCGCGCCACCGTCGCCGGTGCGCGCCGCCGAGACCGACACGCGCCCGGATGCCGCATCGGTCTGGGCATCGAAGCTGCTGGCGCTGCCGCCCTGCCGGAAGAAGTCGCCCTCCTCGACCTTGATCGCCTGCAGCGCACCGGCATCGAAACGCAGACCCAGCTGCAGGCTGCTGAGGGGCTCGGCCGCACCCACGCGCAGCTGTACCGTGATGTCGCCGCCCACCGTCGTCTGCCCGGGACCGGACCAGCTCAGTTGCACCGGCTGCGCCACCGCCGACTTCTGCGGCTCGGCCTCGGCCGGTGCCGCGGCGGCCGAGGCTGCAGGCTCGGCACCACCCCTGGATGCCCGCGGCACGGCCGCCGCACCGCCCTGCTGCGCGATCACCGCGGAGCGCCCCAGCGACACCGTGCCCACGCTCGGTGGCATCGGGCGCAACCGGGTCTCGGTGCCGGCGTGGAACTGCGCCAGCGCCACGTCCGGGCGCTGGATGTTGCGCACCAGGTGCGGCGTGATCGACAGCACGATCTCGGACTTCTGCTTGTTGTCGTTGGTGCTGCCGAACAGGAGCCCCACCACGGGCACGTCGCCCACGCCGGGCACCTTGTTGGCGCTGCGCCGGTCCTCGTCGTTGATCAGCCCGGCCAGCACCTGGTTCTCGCCGTCGCGCAGCCGCAGCACCGTGCTGGCGGTGCGCGTGCCGATGCGGTAGGCCACGGTGCCGGTCGACGAGGTCACCTGGTCGATGATGTTGCTGACCTCCAGCGCGATCTTGATCGCCACGTCGTTGTCCAGGTGCACGGTCGGCTCCACGTCGAGCTTCAGCCCGACATCGAGATACGTGACCGACTCGGAGATGAAGCCGGTCGACGTCGACGTGGTCGTGATGTTGGGCACCTTGGTGCCGATCAGGATCTTGGCCTTCTCGCGGTTGCGCGCGCGGATCCGCGGGTTGGCCAGGATGTTGGTGTCGGTGTCGTTCTGGTTGGCGTTCACCGTGAGCGGCGACAGACTGGCCCCGAGCGTGGCCGAACTGAGGTTCTTCAGGTCGGCCAGCGTCAGCGTGCTGCCACCGGCCGACGACAGCGGCGTCAGCGACAGGCTGCTCGGCCACTTGATGCCCAGCTCCTGCAGCCGGGTGCGCGAGACCTCGAGGATCTCGACCTCCAGCATCACCTCGGGCTCGGGCAGGTCGTGCAGCGCCACCAGCTTCTCGGCCAGCCGGATCGCGTCGGGGCTGTCGCGCACGATCAGCATGTTGAGTTTCTCGTCGACCACCACGTCGCGGGTCTTGACGATGGTCTTCAGCGTGGCCGCCACCGTCTTCGCGTCGGCGTTGGTCAGGTAGAAGGTGCGCACGTCGGTCTGCTGGTGCTCCTTCTGCTTGGCCAGCGTGTTGGGGTAGATCAGCAACGTGTTGGCGTCCAGCACCTCCAGCTCGAGCTGGTTGGCCATCAGCATGAACTGCACGGCCGACTGGACCGAGCTGTTCTTCAGGTAGATCGAGGTCTTCTGGTCGATGCGCACGTCCTTGTCGAACAGGAAGTTCAGGCCCGAGCTGCGCGACAACACCTCGAACACCTGCTTCAACGCCGCATCCTTGAACTCGATGGTGACCGGCTTGGCATAGGCCACCGACAGCGCGCTCTGGTTCAGCGTGGCGGCATGCGCGTCGAGCTGCCGGCGCAGCGCCAGGGCCGGTGCGTCGGCCGGGTTCTCGGCCAGCACGGCGGCCAGCCGGTCGCGGGCCTGGTCGACGTCGCCGCGCAGAAAGGCCGCGCCCGCCTCCTGCACCCACTGCCGGTGCCGCGTGCCCTGGTCGAAGCGGCGCAGGCCCGACTGGGCGCGCTGGTTCGTGGCGTCGAGTGCCAGCACACGCTCGTAACCGCGCTGCGCCTCGGCCCAGCGGTCGTCGGCCGCCAGCCGGTCGGCGCGCTCCAGCTCGGCCAGCACCGCACGCTCCCAGGTCTGCAGATAGGCTGCGCGGTAGACCGCGCTGCGCGGGTCCTCCTGCATCGCGCTGCGGAACCTGGCCAGGGCTTCGTCGACCCGGCCCTGCTCGGCGAAGCGCTGGCCTTCGCTGTAGCTGGTGGACGTGGCACAGCCGGCCAGCAGCCAGGCCAGCAGCAGACAGGACCAGGCAGTGAACACATTCTTCAGGACGCGGGGCATCGGAGGTTTCGGGTTGGAGACCGGGGACGAACGGCACGCGGCGCGTGTCAATCGTTCGGCCCGAGGCTGAGCCGCTGGACCTGGTCCAGCGGCAGGTAGGTGAAGGACATCGTGGTCGCGCTGATCGCATCGACCCGGTACTGGCCGTCGATCACCGCCTTGGCACGTGCCACGAACGACTGCTCGCGCCGCGCAAGGTAGACCTCCCAGACACCATCCTCCGACTTCTTGCCGAGGTAGGTGAACGGCAGCGGCGGCGCCGTGGGTGCGGCATCGGCCGCAGCCTCTGCACCGCCGCCTGCACCGACACCGCGCGTGGCAGCGGCCACCACGGGCGGCACCCAGCTCTGGCGCGCGAACAAGGGCGACGGCGGGCGGGCTGCATCGGCTTGCGGACGCGGCAGCAGCACCGCGATGGACGGCACCGGCCGGGCTGCGCCCGGCCGTGCCTGCTTCGCCGGTGGCGTCGCGGCGGCACGGGGCGCGCGCGCGACCGGCTCGGCGATGCCGCCCGAGGGGCTGTTGTCGCCGAACAGCACCAGCCCGCCCGACACCAGCAGGCCGCCCACCAGCAACAGATGGCGCGGTTTCATGGGATGGGCGGGCCGGCGATGCGACCGGCAGCAACGGAAGACGCAGGCTCGGCCAGGTACAGCGTGAAGCGCAACCGCCCTTCGAGCTGGGTGTCGCCGATGGCCTCGCGGCGCAGGTTCATCTCGTCCAGCGCGGCGAACGGGATCGCGGCCAGCATCTGTTCGCAGAACTGGCGCAACTGCGCATAACTGCCCTTGACCGGCAGCACGATCTGGTAGGTGTGGAACCGGCCGTTCGCGTCGGCGGCCGACTTGTACTCGGCCTTGTCCAGCGCCAGGCCGATGTCGCCTGCGATCGCGAACATGGTCTTCAACTGCTGCTCGGCAAAACGGGGTTCGCCCAGCGCGTCGTAGAACGTGGCCAGGCCGCGGGCCGGCGACGGCGGCAACACGACCGGCGCCGCCACGCGCGCGCCGGCCGCGGCACGCGCCTGCAGGGCCAGCTGCTGTGCCTGCAGGCCGGCGCGCCACTGCGGCAGCAGCTGCAGCCAGGCCACGGCGCCCACCACGCACACCACCGCGGCCAGCAGCCGCGCCACACCGAGACGGGCAAGCCCCAGCCGCGCCTGCAGCAAGCCGGTGGCGGCGTTCACCTGCCGGCTCCGGAGGTGGTGGACCCAGCAGGGCTGGCGAGGACAACGGAGGCGTTGTCCCAATCGGCTTCGAGCTGGAAGCGGACCGGCCTGCCGGGATCCTGCGCGCCGATGTCGTGCCGCGTGACCCGCACCGTGTGAAAGAAGCCCTGGCGTTTCAGCGCCTCGACGTAGGCGATCATCTCGGCCGGCGTGCGGCCCTCGGCCTCGGCCTTCAGCACACGTTTCTTCGTGTCCGGCTCCAGCGCCAGCAAGGCGATGCTGGCGGGCGTGGCGTCTTCCAGCGCGTCGAGCAGGTCGCGCCACGGCAGGTTGAGCTGCAGCACCGCGGCGTTCACCGCATCGGCCTGGGCCGGCGCAATGGTGACCGGCGGTGGCTCGGCCCGAGTTGGCACCTGGGCCGCCGCCCGTGCACCGGCCTGGCGCGCCGCCGCCTGCACCGCGTCCCACTGCCCCAGCAGCAACCACCCCTGCCAGGCCGCGCCGGCGCACAGCAGCAGGCCGATGCCGCCGCACAACCCGACCCAGGGCGACAGCCGCCACAGCCAGCGCCACGGCGAGCCCGCGGCAAAGTCGATGCGGCTGGCGCGTTGCCTCATGCGCGCAGCCCGGTCGCGGCCAGCGCCAGCGGCGGGGTCGAGGCCAGCACGGCCGAGCCCATGGCATCGAGCTGCTGGCACTGCAGGGCCCCGCCCGCCGGCACCAGCCAGGCCGAGGGCACCGTGCCGCAGAGTTGCAGCCGCGGCGGTGCCGGCTGCCCCAGGCGCAAGGCCTCCTGCGCCAGCAGCGCCGCAAGGCCGGGCGCATCGAGGTCGGCCAGGTGGGCTGGGCGCAGCGTGCGCACGGTCTGCAGCCGCCCGCGCTCGGCAATGCCCAGCGTCAACTGGCCGGCATGCACGACACCGAACCACGCGCCGCTGCTGCCACTGGTACTGCTGTGCCGCCAGCGGTTCAGCGCCACGATGAACTGCGGCGCGACCGTGATCAGCCGCAGACGGCTCTGCGCCGCCGCCTGCAGCAGCGCGGCACGCAAGGCGCGCGGCATCGCACAGACCAGGAAGGGATGGCGTGCGTCCCAGTCCGCTTCCAGCTGCCAGTCGCCCGCCGCACCGTCGTACAGCGTGCGAAAACGCATCGCGGCCGCCGCACGGCAATCCTGCAGGCGTGCGGCGTTGCGCGGCGGCGTGACCATGAAGAGGCGCACCAGCGCATCGGCCAGCACCACCCGCAGCGTCAGCCCACGCGCCGGACTGGCGTCGACCACGGCGCGCAGCAGCTCGCTCCAGCGCTGCGGCGCATCGGTGGGCGCCAGCGGCAGCACGCGGGTGTCGAGCAGGCGTTCGCGGCCGAGCGGCCAGCCGCCGCTGCGCACCAGGCCGGCGCCCGCCGTGTCGCAGCCCAGGCGCAGCGTCTGCGTCAGCACCTCAAGCATCGAGGGTGACCCGCTTGATCTCGTCGAGCGTGGTCTCGCCGCGCTGCACCAGGGTCATCGCGGCCTCGCGCAGGCTGCGCGTGCCGTTGCGGCGTGCGGCCTCCTTGATCTGGCGGATCGGCTTCTTCTCGACCACCAGCTCGCGCAGCTCGTCGTTCAGCACCAGGATCTCGGCGATGGCCTTGCGCCCCTTGTAGCCGGTGCCCCGGCAGTCGCCGCAGCCCATGCCCTTGCTGAACCGGTAGCCGGCTGCGTCCTCCGCCGACAGCTGCACCCGCGCGAGCTCGGCTTCGGTCGGCGCATGGGGTGCTGCGCAATGCGGGCAGTTGATGCGCACCAGCCGCTGCGCCCAGATGCCGTTCAGCGCCGAGACGAACGCATACGGGTCGATGCCCATGTGCGTGAAGCGGCCGAACACGTCGAACACGTTGTTCGCGTGCACGGTGGTCAGCACCAGATGGCCGGTCAGCGCCGACTGCACGGCGATCTCGGCCGTCTCGCGGTCGCGGATCTCGCCGACCATGATCTTGTCCGGGTCGTGCCGCAGGATCGAGCGCAGCCCCTTCGCGAAACTCAGGCCCTTCTTCTCGTTCACCGGGATCTGCAGGATGCCGGGCAGCTGGTACTCGACCGGGTCTTCGATCGTGATGATCTTGTCGCGCCCGTTGTGGATCTCGGTCAGCGCGCCGTACAAGGTGGTGGTCTTGCCCGAGCCGGTGGGGCCGGTCACCAGCAGCATGCCGTAGGGTTCCTCGGCCAGCGCGCGCAGCGCGCGCAGGGCCTCGGCGTCGAAGCCCAGCGCCTCCAGCGTCAGCGCGCCGTAGGCCTCGACCATCGCGCGTTTGTCGAGGATCCGGATCACCGCGTCCTCGCCGTGGATGCTGGGCATGATCGACACCCGCAGGTCGATCTCGCGGCCCCCCGCCTCGACGCGAAAGCTGCCGTCCTGCGGCACACGCCGCTCGGCGATGTCGAGTTCGGCCAGCACCTTGATGCGCGACACCACGTGCTCGGCCACCTCAACGCCGCTGACCGAGGTGGCGTGGTCGAGCACGCCGTCAACGCGGTACTTCACGACCAGGCCCGCCGGCGTGCTCTCCAGATGGATGTCGGACGCACCGGCCTTCAAGGCGTCGTACAGCGTCGAGTTCACCAGCTTCACCGCCGGGCTGCCGGCCTCCGACAAGGACGCGTACGACAGGCTGGCGATGGCAGAGCGGCTGTCCTTGCGCTCGCTGCCGGGCTGGGCCACCAGGTGGTCGACCGCCCGCACCGATTCCTCCTGCTTGGACAGGTAGGCCTGCAGATCGGCCGGCAGCGCCAGCGCGAGCTGCAGCGGCGCGCGCGCATGCGATTCGAGCCAGGTCTGCAGGTCCGCATCGAAGGGGTCGCCGACCACACCGACCAGTGGCCCTTCCGCCCCGTCGCCGCGCAGCAGCACGCAGTGCCGCTGCATCGCCTTCGACAAGGGCAGGAGATCGAAGGCGGGCGCCAGCGCCAGCATGTCGGCCGTCTCCAGCGCCGGCAGGCCGAACGCCTGCGCCACGGCGCGCACCAGGTCGCGCGGCGCCATGTCGACCAGCGGCGCCAGCTCGGCCATCCACGCGCGGCCCGAGGATTGCGCGGCCGCCCGCGCGCGGCGCAGCAGGCTCGGGTCCAGCGCGGGCGACATGGCGGTGGGCAGCGCGCTCACTGCAGGCTCCCGGCCAGGTCGAAGATCGGCATGTAGAGCAGCACGACGATGGTGCCGACCACGATGCCGATCGCTGCCATCAGCAACGGCTCGAGCATGCGGGTGAAGCGGTCGATCCAGCGCCCGACCTCCCCGTCGTAGAACTCGGCCGACTGGGTCAGCATGCGGCCCAGTTCGCCGGAGCGCTCGCCCACCCGCAGCAGGCGCAGCGAGATCGGCGTCGTCAGCTGCTGCGCCTCGAAGGCGACCGACAGCGGCGCGCCGCCCAGCACTGCGTCCACCGCCTGCAGCAGACGGTCGCGCAGATCGGCCGACACCGTGCCGGCCACCGTCTGCAGCGCCGGCACGATCGCGATGCCGCCTTCGAGCAGCATGCCGAGCGTGAGGTACAGGCGCGACAACGCATAGATGCGCGCGCGCCCGCCGATGCCCGGCAGCCTGGCGATCAGTTGCGCGCTGCCGTAGCGCGCCAGCAGATGGCGCACGGCCGCGACCGCCGCAGCCAGCGCCAGCGCGGCGCCGAGCAGCAGCCCGCCGGCATGGCGGCTCGCGTACTGGCCCCAGCCCAGCATCAGCTCGGACATCCAGGGCAGGTTGCGGCCGGCGCCCTGGTACACCTCGGAGAACCGTGGCACCACATAGCAGATGAGAAAGGCGCAGACCGCGCCGCCGACCCCGAGCAGGATCATCGGGTAGATCGCCGCGCTGACGAGCTTGCCGCGCACCGCGTCGACCCGCTGCCGGTAGTCGATGAAACGCGCCAGCGCACGCGGCAGGTCGCTGGTGCCCTCGGCCGCCTGCACGATGCCCACGTACAGCGGGGTGAACAGCTCGGGCTGTTCGGCCAGCGCGGTGGAGAACCGTTTGCCGTCGCCCAGCGCGTCGAGCAGCCGCGTCAGCACCGAGCGGGTATCGGCCTGGGGCTCTTTCTCGAGCAGCGCCTCCAGGCACTCGACGATGCTGAGGCCGGCGCGCAGCAACGCCAGCAGTTCCTGGCTGAACAGCAGCAGCGACATGCGCGTGCCGCGGCCCGCACGGTCGCCGGCACCGCGACGCCACAGCGCGCGGCCCGCGGGCTCGATCTCGGCCACCTGCAGCCCGCGCGACTCGGCCTGGCGGCGCGCGTCCGGCTCGTCGCGCGCGTCGAGCATCAGCGACGTCATCAGGCTGTCGGCCGACAAGGCACGCACGTGGTACTGCATGGGGAGAACCGGAAACCGGAAGGTCGAGCGGCGCGACGGCTACTCGCCGATGTCGGCGTCGACACCCGAGCCGCCCACCTGCCCGTCCTTGCCGAGCGAGATGATCGCGAACTCGCGCTTGCTGCCGGGCGACAGGTACTGGTACGGGTGGGACCACGGGTCGAGCGGCACGTCCTTGCCCAGGTACGGGCCGTTCCACTTGGCCAGGGCTGGCGGCTGGGTCACCAGCGCGCCCAGGCCTTCCTCGGTGGTGGGGTAACGGCCGACGTCGAGCCGGAACGAATCCAGCGCCTTCGTGAAGGCCTCGATCTGCGCGCGCGTCAGCTCGACCTCGGACTTGCTCAGCTGCGAGAAATACTTGGGCCCGACGTACGCGGCCAGCATGCCGATGATGACGATCACCACCAGCAGCTCGAGCAGGGTGAACCCCCGCCGTCCCCACCCCGCGGTGCGGCACAGCCTGCCATTGCCCATTCGATTCTTCACGCCTGCCTCTCCAGATCGACAAGAACCCGCCGCCCCGCCGTGGCGGCAGGCCTGGGTTGCATCTCTGTCGGCAGTGTGGCGCGGCTCTGTGACGCGGTCGTGACTTGGGGGCGGCGCGTGCGCACGATGTGGATGCCTGCGCCGTCGCACATCGGTTGGGGGTGATCGCACTCTGGTGCATGCGTCCTCACGCTGCCACAATGTTTGCAGATGCAACAAGGTGAACCCAGTCCAACCGATTGCACGCGTGATTGCACGCGTGAAAGACACCATGTCTTCTGAGCTTCTCCCCCGCTTGCGCCGCCAACTGGCCCCGTATGAAGCCGATGAGCAGCTGGCGGCCAGCTTCCGAGCCAAGCAGCTCCATGCCATGCTGCGGCTCACGCCGCTGGCCATGCTGGTCAACCTGTTCAACGCCAGCTTCGTCATGTACCGCCTGGCCGCGCAGTCTCCCTGGCTGTGGGCTTGGCTGCTGGCACTGCTGTTGATTGCCTGCCAGGGCGTCGCAGCGTGGTACCGCGCCCGGCGCCGGAGCGCCCGGCAAACGGCTTCACCCCACGCCATGCAGCGGGCAGTCCGGCACGCACTGATCCTGGGGACGCTGTGGGGGCTGCTGCCGGCACTCCTGCTGTCGAATGTGGCCGTGCAAGACCAGCAGATGCTGATCACCATCTCCTGCGGCATGATTTGCGCAGGCGGTTTTGCACTTGTCACGGTGCCTACGGCGGCCATTGCCTATGTGCTGGCCATGACGCTCGGATCCGTGGCCGGCCTGCTGCGCACCAGCTTGCCGGGGGCGGAAATCCTGCTGTACCTGCTGATGATCTACAGCCTGGTCGTGCTGGCGTCGGTGCAGACGATGGCCAGATCCTATGGCTTGCGGTTGGTGGCCGAGGCCGACGCAGCGCACAAGGAACAGATCGTCGGGCTGCTGTTGCGCGACTTCGAAGAAAACTCCAGCGACTTTTTGTGGGAGCTGACCACCAGCGGCCGGCTGACCCACGCCTCCGAACGGCTCAAACGGGCCCTGCAGTTCGACCCGCAACACGACGTCGAACTTGGCCTGACCACACTGATAGGCCGCACCCACCGGGCGTCCACGACGGCGCCCCCAGATGCCAGCATCTATCTTGGGCAGTTGCAAAAGGCCCTGACCAGCACCTCGCCGTTCCGCGACTTGCTGGTTCCCGTGGTCATCGGCGGCACGCTGCGCTGGTGGGCGTTGACTGCCAAGCCGTTGCGCCAGGGCGGCGATGGCGACGGCGCCCAGGGCGCGCCCGGCTGGCGCGGCGTGGGCGCCGATGTCACCGACCGCAAGCGTGCCGAAGACGAGATGCACCGCCTTGCGCACTTCGATGCGCTGACGGGGCTGGCCAATCGCCGCCATTTCCAGCACCGCCTGCAGCAACTGTGCGCGAACGATGGCAGCGCCGCGCTGCTGTGCATCGACATGGACAACTTCAAACGCGTCAACGACGCGTATGGCCACGCCAATGGCGACCTGCTGCTGAAGACCGTGGCACAGCGCATGACCAGCACCATACGCAGCCGCGACCTGGTGGCCCGGTTGGGGGGCGACGAGTTCGCCATCCTGCTTGACGGCGTCGACGAGGTGGAAGAAGCCAGCGGTTTCGCCGCCCGGCTCATGCAGGCCATCGAATTGCCCTGCGACCTTGCGGGCATCAGCTTCACGCCGCACACCAGCATGGGCATCGCCTACCTGCCGCGCGACGGCCGCGAACCCGACACCATCCTGCACCACGCAGACCTGGCCCTGTTTGAAGCCAAGGCACGCGGCGGGCGGCAGGCGCAGTTCTTCTCCATCGCCATGGATGAAAAAGCCCAGCGCCGCATTGACCTGGAAGACGGCTTGCGCCAGGCCCTTTCGCAGAACGCCATGCACCTGGTGTACCAGCCGCAGATCGCGTTGCAAACGAACCAGGTCACAGGGGTCGAGGCCCTGTTGCGTTGGTCAAGTCCGTGCTTTGGCGAGGTATCGCCGGCAGAGTTCATCCCCGTCGCCGAGGAAGCAGGATTGATCAGCGACATCGGCTTATGGGTGTTGGAAACTGCCTGCGCCGCGGCCTGCCACTTACCGCCCGGGCTACTGGTGGCCGTCAACCTGTCGGCCTGCCAGTTCGACGACGACCTGCTGGTCGACAAGATCCTTGAGGTACTGGCGCGCAGCACCCTGCCTGCCCAGCGACTGGAGCTCGAGATCACCGAATCGGTGTTCTTGCGGGACACCGATGACGTGTTGACCGCGTTGCATCGCCTGCGCGCGGCGGGCGTTCGCATCGCACTGGACGACTTTGGGACAGGCTACTCGTCTCTGGCCTACCTGCGCAGCTTTCCTTTCCACAAGCTCAAGATTGACCGCACCTTCGTGATGACGGTTCACGAAAATCCCGAATCCGAGGCCATCGTGCGCTCGGTGATCCACCTGGCCGGAGCCCTGCGGATGGAGACCACGGCCGAAGGCATCGAAACCGCGGAGCAAGCCGCTCTACTGACACAGTTGGGCTGTACCAACGGCCAGGGTTATCACTTCGCCCGTCCTCTGCGGATGGAGGCGGTCCAGGCCTTTGCCACGCAGCGGCTGCTGCCCGTTGCCCAGGAGCCCATGACAGATTGACGACGTACCCTCAGTGCGCCTTGTCCCAGTTCGGCCCTACACCGATCTCGGCCAGCAGCGGCACCTTGAGTTCGGCCACGCCGGCCATCAGGCGCGGGATCTCGACCCGCAGCCATTCGACCTCGGCCTCGGGCACCTCGAACACCAGTTCGTCGTGCACCTGCATGATCATCTTCGTGCCGCGGCCCTCGGCGTCGAGCACGTCCTGCACCTTGTTCATCGACAGCTTGATCAGGTCGGCCGCCGTGCCCTGCATCGGTGCGTTGATGGCCGCGCGCTCAAGGGCAGCAAGGCGCGGCCCTTTCTCTCCTTGGATACCTGGGAGCTGCAACCTACGGCCGAACACGGTCTCGACGTAGCCCTTCTCCTTGGCCGACTGGCGCGTCTGGTCCATGTAGGCCTTCACGCCCGGGTAGCGCGCAAAGTAGCGCTCGATGTAGGCCGCCGCGGCCTTGGTCTCGATGCCCAGGTTCTTCGCCAGGCCGAAGCTGCTCATGCCGTAGATCAGGCCGAAGTTGATCACCTTGGCATAACGCCGGTGCTCGCTCGACACCTGCTCGGGCGTGCCGCCGAACACCTCGGCGGCCGTGGCGCGGTGTACGTCGATGCCGTCGGTGAAGGCACGCAGCAGCGAGGCGTCGCCGCTCAGGTGGGCCATGATGCGCAGCTCGATCTGCGAGTAGTCGGCGCTGGCGATCACGCTGCCCGGCGGCGCGACGAAGGCCTCGCGCACGCGCCGGCCTTCGGCCGTCTTCACCGGGATGTTCTGCAGGTTGGGATCGTTGCTGCTGAGCCGCCCGGTCACCGCCACGGCCTGCGCGTAGTGCGTGTGCACGCGCCCGGTGCGCGGCAGCGCCAGCTGGCCCAGCTTGTCGGTGTAGGTGCCCTTGAGTTTGGACAGCCCGCGGTGCTCCAGGATCTTGGCCGGCAGCGGGTAGTCTTCGGCCAGCTTCTCCAGCACCTCTTCGTCGGTGCTGGGCGCGCCGCTCGGCGTCTTCTTGACCACCGGCAGGCCGAGCTTGGTGAAGAAGATCTCGCCGATCTGCTTGGGCGAACCCAGGTTGAACGGCTGGCCCGCCAGCTCGTAGGCCTCCTGCTCCAACGCCATGATGCGGGTGCCCAGCTCGTGGCTCTGCGTGGCCAGCGTGGGGGCGTCGATCAGCACGCCGTTGCGTTCGATGCGAAAGAGTGATTCGCTGCTCTTCATCTCGAGCTGGTAGATGAACAGCAGTTGCGCATCGGCCTGCAGCTGCGGCCACAGGGCCAGGTGCACGTCGAGCGTCTGGTCGCTGTCCTCGCACGAATACTCGGCCGCCTTGGCGATGTCGACCTGGTTGAACTTGATCTGGTGCACGCCCTTGCCGCACAGATCCTCGTAGTCGATGCCGCTGCGGCCCAGGTGGCGCTCGGCCAGGCTGGCCAGGCCGTGCGGCTTGTGCACTTCGAGCACATAACTCTGCAGCATCGTGTCGTGGGCATAGCCCTGCACCTCGATGCCGTGGTTGGCGAACACGTGGCGGTCGTACTTCACGTGCTGGCCGAGCTTGTGCTTCGCGCCGTTCTCGAGCCAGGGCTTGAGCTTCGCGAGCACCTCGTCGCGTGGCAGCTGCACGGGTGCATCGGGATAGTCGTGGGTCAGCGGAATGTAGGCGGCCTCGCCCGGTTTCACGCTGAAACTCAGGCCGACGATCTCGGCCCGCATCTCGTCGAGCGAGGTGGTTTCGGTGTCGACTGCCACCAGCTCGGCGGCCTCGATCTTCGCCAGCCAGGCATCGAACTGTTCCCAGGTCATCACGGTGTCGTAGGCGAGGTTGCTGGCCTTCTCGGCGGCCTCGTCGCCGAGGCTGTCCACCGGCTCGTCGAACAGGCCGGGGGCGTCATCGCCCGGCTTGCTCTTCTTCTTGCGGTTGTTCTCCTCGATCAGTTCCGGCGGCACCGCGTGCGCTTCGAGCGTCTTCACCAGGCTCTTGAAGCCGTAGGTTTCGTAGAAGGCCTTGAGCGCATCGACCTGCTGCGGGCCGATGGCGATGCCGTCGAGCGCGGGCAGGCCGACGATGTACTCGCTCAGGTCGCAGTCGGTGCGGATGGTCACCAGGCGCCGGCCCTGCGGCAGCCAGTCGAGCGCCTTGCGCAGGTTCTCGCCGGCCTGGCCCTTCACCTCGTCGGCGTGCGCCACCAGTTCGTCCAGCGAGCCGTACTGCAGCAGCCACTTGGCGGCGGTCTTGGGGCCGACCTTGTCGACGCCCGGCACGTTGTCGACGGTGTCGCCCACCAGCGTCTGGTAGTCGACCATCAGCGAGGGCGGCACGCCGAACTCGGCCGTGACGCCGGCCACGTCGCGCTTTTTGCCGTTCATCGTGTCGATGATGGTGATGTGTTCGTCGACCAGCTGGCTCATGTCCTTGTCGCCGCTGGACACGATGACCTCGATGCCCTGCTGCGCCGCCGTCTTGGCCAGCGTGCCGATCACGTCGTCGGCCTCCACCAGCGGCACGTGCAGCACCGGCCAGCCGAGCAGCCGCACCACCTCGTGGATCGGCGGGATCTGGCTGCGCAGGTCGTCGGGCATCGGCGACCGGTTGGCCTTGTAGTCGGGATACCAGTCGTCGCGGAAGGTCTTGCCGGGCGCGTCGAACACGCAGGCGGCGTAGTCGGCGCGCACCTCGCGGCGCAGCGACTGCATCATGTTGATCATGCCGCGGATGGCGCCGGTGGCCGGGCTGGCCGGATCGCCCGGCACGGCGCGCAGGTCGGGCATCGCGTGGAAGGCGCGGTACAGGTAACTGGAACCGTCGACCAGCAGCAGGGTTTTCTTGTCGCTCATCAGGTCATTGTGCCTTCTGCGCAGCACGCGGGGCCCGCCCTACAATGGCTCCATGCGCGCCCTCCTGCTCACCCTTTTCTGCTCCATCGGCCTGGTGCCGGCCTGGGCCCAGTCGCCAGCGGCGACCCCCTCGGCCAGCGTGGCGCCGGCCCTGCCCGACACGCCCGCCGCACCGTCGCGGGCCGACAAGCGCATCGAGAACATCCACATCGAGGACAAGGGTTCCCGCATCGACGAGGTGCGCTACGGCGGCGAGCCGCAGAGCATCACCGTGCAGCCGCTCAACAGCGCGATGCCGGCCTACGAGATCGTGCCGGCCAACGGCGCGCGCAACCGGCCGATCGGCGAGCGCGACAGCGCCTCCGGCAACTCCGGCCAGCGCGTCTGGAAGCTGCTCGGTTTCTGACGGATGGCCGTCTTCACCGAAGTCTCGACTGACGAAGCCCAGGCACTGCTGGCCCAGCTGGGACTGGGCGCACTGCGCGCGCTGCGCGGCATCGAAGGCGGCATCGAGAACACCAACTACTTCGTCACCAGCGACAGCGGCGAGCACGTGCTGACGCTGTTCGAGCGGCTCGGCTTCGCGCAGCTGCCGTTCTACCTGCACCTGATGAAGCACCTGGCGCAGCGCGGCATCCCGGTGCCCGACCCGTTTGCCGACAGCAAGGGCGAGATCCTGCACCGCGTCCACGGCAAGCCGGCCGCGCTGGTGAACCGCCTGGCCGGCCGCAGCGAGCTGGCCCCCACCGCCGTGCACTGCGCCGCCGTCGGCGAGATGCTGGCGCGTTTGCACCTGGCCGGCCGCGACTTCGACCGCAGCCAGCCCAACCTGCGCGGCCTGCCATGGTGGAACGAGACCGCGCCGGTGGTGATGCCCTTCCTCGCGCCGCACCAGGCGCAACTGCTGCAGAGCGAGCTGGCCTACCAGAACCACGTGGCCGCCGATTCGGCGTACGCGGCGCTGCCGCGCGGCACCGTGCACGCCGACCTGTTCCGCGACAACGTGATGTTCGACCAGGCAGGCGACACGCCGGTGCTGACGGGCTTCTTCGACTTCTACTTCGCCGGCATCGATACCTTCCTGTTCGACCTGGCGGTGTGCCTGAACGACTGGTGCATCGACCTCGACCGGGGCAGCGCTGATGCCGCACGCAGCACCGCGCTGCTCGCCGCCTACGAGGGCGTGCGCCGGCTGACCGGGGCCGAGCGCCAGTTGCTGCCCGCGATGCAGCGCGCCGGCGCGCTGCGCTTCTGGATCTCCAGGCTGTGGGACTTCCACCTGCCGCGCGAGGCGTCGATGCTGAAGGCCCACGACCCCGGGCACTTCGAACGCGTGCTGCGCGAACGCATCGCGCATCCGGTGGTGGCACGATGAAACTCAACGTCGTCCCTGCCCGTACCGGCCTGGCGTGGGTGCGCGAAGGCGTGCGCACCTTCTTCAAGCAGCCGCTGGCGCTGATCGGCCTGTTCTTCATGTACATGGCCTTCATGCTGGTGGCCTCGCAGATCCCGCTGGTCGGCATCGTGCTGGCCGGTGTGCTGGTGCCTGCCAGCACGCTGGGCCTGATGGCCGCGACGCAGGAGGCCTCGCGCGGGCGCTTCCCGATGCCGACGGTGCTGGTCAGCGCCTTCCGCGCCGGGCGCCAGCGCCTGCGCGCGATGCTGCTGCTGGGCGTGATCTACACCGTGCTGTCGCTGCTGGTGTCGACCCTGGTCAACGTGTTGGTGCCCGCCGTGCCGCAGACCACCAACGGCCCGCAGGTCAACCCCGCCGTGCTGTGGACGCTGCTGCTGCACCTGCCGATCTTCCTGATGTTCTGGCATGCGCCGGCGCTGGTGCACTGGCACGGCGTGACACCGGTGAAGAGCCTGTTCTTCAGCGTGGTCGCCTGCCTGCGCAACGCGGGCGCGTTCCTGGTCTACGGCGCCGCCTGGGGCGTGCTGGTCACGGTGCTCGGCATGGTGCTCGCGCTGGCGGCCACCTTCACCGGCAACGCGCAGATGGCCAGTGTGGCGATGCTGCCCTTCGCGTTCCTGATGGCGGCGATGATGTCCAGCTCGCTCTACTTCACGTTCCGCGACAGTTTCGTCGCCGCCGAGCCCGCACCACAGGGCTGAAAGGCCACACCATGCGCCACACGCTCGCCGGCCGCACCGAGGACGAAGTCTTCTGGCACCGGCGCCGCAGCGTGGTGCAGGCCGCCGCCGCGTGGGCCGCGCTCGGCGGCTTCGGCGCGGCGCTGGCGCAGGCCCGCAGCAATGTCGTGCAGCGCATCGGCGATGTGCTGCTGAACGGCCAGGCGTTGCGCGACGGGCAGTCCATCCAGACCGGCGACCGGATCGCCACCGGCCCGGGCGCCTTCCTCGTGTTCGTCATCGGCAACACCGCGATCCAGCTGCGGCAGAACAGCCGCATGACGGTCGAGCGTGGCGCATCGCTGAGTGCGGTGGCGCTGCTGCGGCTGGTGACCGGGGCCGTCGCCAGCGTCTGGGGCAAGGGCTCGAACCGGCTGATCGTCACGCCCACGCTCACGGCCGGCATCCGCGGCACCGGCGTCTATGCCGAGGCGGCGCCCAACGGCCGCAGCTACCTGTGCAACTGCTACGGCACGGTCGAACTCGTCGGCGGTGCCGACCGCGTGGTGTCCACGTCGGACTACCACCAGTCGTTCTGGGGCGAGGTCGAGCCGGTCGGCGGCCGCACCATCACGCCGGCCCGGCCGATCAACCACACCGACGAAGAGATCGAGTTCCTGGCCCAGCTGATCGGCCAGCAGACCGCCTGGGAAGCGCTGGGCCGGAAGGGAGCACGCGATGGCACCGGCACAGTCTATGGCGCGCCGCCCGCTCCTGCGCCAGCGTCACCGCCATTGCCGCCGGCGTCCGAGCCGGCAGCAGCACCGCCGACGCGCTGAACCGGGTCACCCCTCGCCCGTGCCCATCAGCAGCTGCTGCAGTTTCTGCCGCAGCGGTGTCTCGGCCGGCGACTCCACACCGCTGAGGTCGCGGCGCGCCAGCACCCGTGCACTGCCATCACGCAGGTCGACCTCGCGCGCCACCTGGCCACCGGCGTAGACGAAGGCCACGTCGGCCAGCGCCAGCACGTCTTCGACGTCGTGCGTGATCATCAGTGCCGGAATGCCCCAGTCGCGGCGCGCCTGTGCCAGCTCCTTGCGCAGGCTGTCGCGCAGCATCGGGTTCAGCGACGCAAAAGGCTCGTCGAGCAGCAACACCTGCGGCTGGCAGGCCAGCGCACGGGCCAGCGCCACGCGTTGCTGCTGGCCGCCCGACAGCGTGGCCGGCCGGCTGTCGGCCAGCGCCTTCAGGTCGAAACTGGCCAGCAGCGCATCCACATGCCGGGCCTGCTCGGCCGACAGGCGCCGGCTGCGCCACGAGGTCAGCCCGAAGGCCACGTTGTCGCGCACCGACAGATGCGGGAACAGCGCGTAGTGCTGGAACAGGTAACCCACGCGCCGCTCGGGTGGCGCCAGGTCGATGCCGGCCGCCGCGTCGTACAGCGTGCGGCCGTTCAGCCGGATGTGCCCGGCGCTCGGCCGCAGCAGACCGGCGATGGCCTGCAGCGTCAGGGTCTTGCCCGAGCCCGATGGCCCGTACAGCGCGGCAAACGCCACGTCGGTCGCGAAGCGCGCAGCCAGATCGAACCGGCGGCGCCCATCGGTGACGGAAAGCGTCAGGTCGACGTCGATCATTTGAGGGAAAAGAGGCGGTTCGACCAGACCAGCACCGTGACCGACAGCAGCGAGGTGATCACCACCAGCAGCAGCGCCAGATCGTCGTTGCCGGCCTGGCTGGCGTCATAGATGGCCATCGACAGCGTCTGCGTCTGTTTCGGGATCGAGCCCGCCACCATCAGCGAGGCGCCGAACTCGCCGATGGCCCGGGCGAACGCGAGCAAGGTCCCGGCCAGGATGCCGGGCCAGGCCAGCGGCAGCGTCACGCGCAGGAACACCGACATCGGCGACTGCCGCAGCGTGCGCGCGGCGGCCTCCAGCGACCGGTCGACGCCTGCGAACGCCGAGCTGGCCGACTTCAGCACCAGCGGCAGCGCCACCACGGCCGACGCCACCACCGCGCCGTGCCAGCTGAAGATGATGGTGTAGTCGAAGTGCGCACGCAGCCAGCTGCCCAGCGGGCTGCGCCGGCCGGCCAGCACCAGGATGCCGTAGCCGACCACGGTGGGCGGCAGCACCAGCGGCAGCATGCACACCGCCTCCAGCACCGTCGCCCCGCGGAACTTGCGCCGCGCGAACAGCCAGCCCAGGGCCACGCCGGCCACCAGCGCGATCAGGGTCGCGCACGCCGCCACCTTGATCGACAGCAGCAGCGGCGACCAATCCATCGTCTCGAGAAGTGCTTGCGTCGTGTTCATGAAAATACAGCGCGATTCTCACACACGCGCGGAACGGCACGGCATCGTGCCGCGGTCAGCGGCTCAGGGGGCCAGCAGGCGGTTCAGTGCAGCGATGTCGGTCGCAGCTGCCAGGCGCGCGGTGTTCTCGATCGCGCGGTAACGCGTGATCAGCTCCTGGCCGACCGCCGTCAGCGCCGTACCGCCGCCGTGGGCGCCGCCGGCCGCGGTGTTGACGGCCGGCGTGCTGAGCGCGCGGTTGGTCTCGTCGACCAGCACCCAGGCGCGCCGGTACGACATGCCCATCTGCCGCGCCGCGGCCGAGATGGACCCGGTCTCGGCCACGGCCTCGAGCAAGGCGATCTTGCCCGGGCCGACCGCGATGCTGTCGTCCCGGTAGATGCGCAGGCGGAACTGCACTTTGGATTTCATGCCGCCTATTGTGCAGCCGAGGATGTGCAGCCGAGGATGTGCAGGCCAGGTCGACACCGGGTCTTTCCCGATGCAGTGCCGCGGCGTCGCCGTTAATCTTGTATGCCTGTCCGAACAAGCATCCACGCAACCGACGCCACCGTCGCGCCGACCTTTCCGAACGCCATGCACCACGCCCTTCGCCACACCACGCTCGGGCTCATCGCCGCCCTCTCGGTTCTCGCCGCACCGCTGGTCCAGGCGCAGAAGTTCCCCGACAAGCCGGTCCGCTTCATCGTGCCGTTCCCGCCCGGCGGCGGCAACGACATCCTGGCCCGTGCGATGCAGCCCCGCCTCAGCGAGCTGCTGGGCCAGCCGGTCATCATCGACAACAAGGCCGGTGCCGGCGGCAACCTCGGCACCGACATCGCGGCCAAGAGCGCGCCCGATGGCTACACCATCGTCATCGCCTCGAACCAGGTGACCATCAACCCCTGGCTCTACGGCAAACTGCCCTTCGACATCGAGAAGGATCTGGTGCCGGTGGCACAGGCCGCCACGGTGCCGATGGTGCTGGTGGTCCACCCCTCGGTGCAGGCGAACAACGTGCGCGAGTTCATCGCGCTGGCCAAGGCCAACCCGGGCAAGCTCAACCACGCCACGCCGGGCAGCGGCACGCCGCAGCACATCGCGTTCGAGGCCTTCAACCACGCGGCCGGCGTGCAGGTGACCCACGTGCCGTACAAGGGCACGGGGCCGGCGCTGGCCGACCTGATCGGCGGCCAGGTGCAGAGCGCGATCGGCACGATGGCCTCGGTCGAACCCTACGTCAAGTCGGGCAAGCTGCGGGCACTGGGCCTGACCACGCCGGCGCGTTCGGCCGCCTTGCCCAACGTGCCGACCATCGCCGAGGCCGCGCTGCCGGGCTTCCAGATTCCGCTGTGGTATTCGATCCTCGCACCGGCCGGCACGCCGCGCGACGTGGTGGCCCGGCTGTCGGCAGACATCGCCCGGACGCTGGCCACGCCCGAGGTGCGCGACCGGCTCACGGCCCAAGGCTTCGAGGTGCAGTACCTGAATGCCGACGAGATGAGCGAGCTGATGAAGCGCGACATCGCACGCTGGCAGAAGTCGATCAAGGAGATCGGCCTGAAGCTCGACTGACGGGCGGCACACTCCCGACTGTCATGACCGTGAACCTGAACCACGCCCTCGAGGGCGTCACCGTGCTCGACTTCTCGCAGGTGGGCGCAGGGCCGACCTGCGCGATGCTGCTGGGCGACCTGGGCGCCGAAGTGTTCAAGATCGAATCCCCCGGCGGCGACATCGGCCGCAAGCTGGGGCCGCCATGGCAACAGGGCGAGTCCGTCGTGTCGATGAGCTTCAACCGCAACAAGCGCTCGGTCGTCATCGACCTGAAGCACGCCGACGGCCCGGCCCTGGTGCGCCGCATGGCGGCCACGGCCGACGTCGTGGTCGAGAGTTTCCGCCCCGGCGTCATGGACCGCCTGGGCATCGGCTATGCGGCATTGGACGCGCTCAACCCCCGGCTGGTGTTCTGCTCGGTCTCGGCCTATGGGCAGACCGGCCCCTGGCGTGACAAGCCGGGCGTCGACGGCATCGTGCAGGCCGTCTCGGGTCTGATGAGCAACATCGGCGACGCCGACTCGCCGCCGATGAAGGTGCTGGCGCCAGCGGCCGACATGACCACCGGTTACCTCGCCACCACCGCGGTGCTGGCGGCGCTGCGGGTGCGCGAGGCCACGGGCCGCGGCCAGCATCTCGACGTCAGCCTCTACAACAGCGCGGTGATGCTGCAGCAGTCGGCCGTGGCCTCGTACCTGTCGTCGGGCGAGAAACCGCTGCGCACCGGCAGCGCGGCGCCCTACTCCGCGCCCAACGAGGCCTACCCCACCCGGGACGGCTGGATCATGATCGCCGCCTACCACGAGGACCGCTGGAAGGCGCTGTGCGGCGTGCTCGGCGACCCGACCCTGGCCACCGACGCGCGCTTCGCCACCAACCCGCAGCGCCTGGTCAACCGGACGGCGCTGATGGCCGAGCTGTCAAGCCGGCTCGCCGCCCGCACCAGCCTCGAATGGCAGGAGGCGCTCGAAGCCGCCGACATCATCTGCGGCCCGATCGCCGACTACGACATGCTGCTCGCGTCGCCGCAGCTGGCGCACAACGGCGTCATCGTCGAGGCGCACAACGCCGATGCCGGCACGGTGCGCATGCCGGGCTCGGCGTTCGGCGACCGCGACGCCCAATCCCGCGTGCACCGCGGCCCGCCCTGCATCGGCGAACACAGCCGCGAGGTGCTCGCCGCGTTCGGCCTGCCGGCGCACGAGATCGACGCCCTGCTCGCCGCCGGCGCCGTACAACAGAGAAAGGATCCCCCGTCATGAAATTCAACGCGCTGCGCCTCTATCAGGAAGGGGACCGGCGGGTCAGCCGCATGGTCGAGCAGACGCTGGCCGATCTCGACCCGGGCGAGGTGGTGATCCGCTCGCAATATGCCGCCGTCAACTACAAGGACGCGCGTGCCGTCAGCGGCGTGGGCAACGTGATCTCCCGCTTCCCCTGCGTGCCGGGCGTCGAGGTCGCCGGCACGGTGGTCGAGTCGACCGACCCGGCGTGGCGCCCCGGCGACCTGGTCACGGTGCAGGGCGGGCGCGAGTTCGGCATGCGGCGCGATGGTGCCTACAGCGAGTACGTGCGTGTGCCGGGCGCCTGGGTCGGCCGCGTGCCTGCAGGCAGCAGCGCCTTCGACGTGGTGGCGATGGGCCTGGCGGCCTACACCTCGGCGGTGGCGGTCGACGCACTGGTGCGCCACGGCGTGACGCCCGAGCGCGGCCCGGTGGTCGTCACCGGCGGCACCGGGGGCAGTTCGTCGTTCGCGATCGACATGCTGGCCGGCCTGGGCTACCACGTGGTCGCCAGCACCGGCAAGCCGGCCGAAGCCGACTACCTGCGCGCACTGGGCGCGACCGAGGTGATCGGCCGCGACGCACTTACCACCGGCGACAAGCCGCTCGAGGAGCAACTGTGGGCCGGCGCCATCGACGTGGTCGGCGGCGCCCCGCTCGACAAGCTGCTGCGCTCGATGAAGAAGGGCGGCGTGGCCTGCGCGTTCGGCAATGCGGCGGGCGAGACCTTCACGACCTCGATCTACCCCTTCATCCTGCGCAGCGTGCAGCTGGTCGGCGTCAACGCCAACCACCCGGTGCCCGAACGCGGCGAGGTCTGGCAACGCATGATGCCGGGCGGCGATCTGCACCCACGCCACATCGCCGACATCTGCTACCGCCTGCCGTTCGCCGAACTGCAGGCGCATTGCGACAAGCTGATCGAAGGCGGCGTGCGCGGCCGCGCCGTGGTCACCTTCGGCACGTGAAGACGCTCACCACCAGCTCGGCTGGTGGTAGCGCCCCAAGACAAGAAGCCGGCAATGCCGGCTTCTTGCGTCACGGGTACAGGCGGCGCGTGGCCGCCGGTGCCGATCAGGCCTTCGTCAGGCGCGGATTCGCCAGTTCACCGGTGAGGTAGCCCACCGACGCGCCGAAGCGGTCCTTGTAGTTCGCGCGGACCAGCGGGTCGAGCGTGGTCTGCACCTTGGCGTGCAGCGTGCTGCTCCAGTCGCCGGCGTGCTGGAAGTTGCTCATGATGTAGGTCCAGCCGTTGATCTCGTCCACCGCGTGCAGGCCGGTCGACTCGCCACCGGCGGGGATCGACATCAGGCGCGACAGCTTCTTCGTGTCGATGTTGTAGGCCCACAGGAAGTTGTTCACGTGGAAGCCGCTGTCTTCGCCGATGAACAGCGTGCGCAGCTTTTCCGAGAACTTCAGGTTGTCGGGGTTGGCCACCTTGTCGGGATTGGCCAGGTTGCCCAGCGCGTCGGCCGCGATGTCTTCACCGATCAGCAGGGCCTTGGTCAGCACCGGCACCCATTCGCTGTTGATCGCGGCGCCACCGACGTCCTTCTGCGAACCGGCCAGGTTGTGGGCGAACACGCCGCCGGCATTGATGGTCTTCTCGACCGTGATGCCGACCGACTCGCGCCAGGCCGCGTTACCGCGCACCATCGAGCTCTGGATGTTCTGCAGTGCCGAGTAGGCAACCTTGTCCTTGATGTTGACGGTCGTGCCTTCGAGCTTGGTGAAGCCCATGCTCGCGCCCACCAGGTTGGCGTAGCGGTGGGTTTCCAGGAAGGCTGCGGCCTTCTCCATGCCCGGCTTCAGCTTGACCCAGTTGGCCACGCCGTCGGCGAAGATCTTGGTGTAGGTGGCATCGGCCGGGTCGGTCAGCGACACGGTCATGATGTCGGCCGGCTTCAGCGTGTTGGCCAGGGCCTCGACTTCGGCGCTGGTGGCGCTGCCCAGCTTGATCCAGGTCAGCGGCGCGCCGGCGGCGGCGGGGTCGATCGAGAAACCGGCACCGACCTTGGCCACGTACAGCGTGCCGGCGGACAGGTCTTTTTCCTTGTCGGCCACGAACATGAACAGGCCGCCGTTGGTGTAGTCGTCGCCCATCAGCACGGTGCGGTTGTCCGGCATCACCTGCACCAGCTCGTGCGAGATGCGGCCCAGGCAGTAGTGCTTCTTCACCGTGCCGGTGCCGTCGGGGTTGACCGTCACTTCAGGCAGGTGGCCGTAGTGGTAGGGGTTGGCCGTGGTCTCGTTGCCGAACACGTTCTTGCTGTAGGCCTTGAACTGCGCGTCGGTCGCGATGAACGGGGCGTTGGGTTCGTACTCTTCGCTGGACAGGTGGGTGTTCCACGGCGACAGGCTGGCACCGCAGGTGATCCACAGGCCGTGGGCCGACGACATGTCGACGTTGTGGTACTTCACCAGGCTCAGCTTGCCGGTGCTCTGGTCCTGGTCGAGCGTCAGCACGGCGATCGGCGACGGCAGCACGCCGTAGGTGCTGGCGCCGGCCTGGTTGCGCGTGGTGTATTCGAACTGCACCACCGCGAACACGGCCTTGCCCTTGATGCCGGTCACGGTGGGGTTGTCGAGCTTGATCAGCGAGGTGCCGTCCGGCGAATCGGAGAAGAACTGGCGTTCCTTGCCGGGCACGGAGCTGTCGATGATGGGCTTGTTGTTGATGTCGACGTAGCCGCCGGCCAGGATGGTGCCGCCGCTGCCGTTGGGCACCATGTCGCCGGTCATGAAGAAGGGCTGGTAGGCGAGCTTGTAGCTCTGCGTGCTGCCGTCCTCGAAGCTCACGTCCAGCGTGGAGCCGGCGGTGGTCGTCGCCATGGCGGCGGGCGCAGCCAGGGTGGGTGCGCTCATGCCGGTGAAGCTGGCCGACTTGAACAGCGCGGGGGCATCATCGTCGCCGCCGCAGGCCACGAGGGCGGACATTGCGCTCAGCGAGCCGGCCAGAGGAAGCAACGGTGCGCCCGTCAGGAACTTGAGAGCCTGGCGACGCGATGCGAGAGGAAGCTGGGACATGGGGATTGGATTTCCGAAGCTGTGGTGGGGAAGGCGCAGCCCCTGCGGACATCTCCGCGGGAACCTCTGCGCCGCGGATTGGCAAAGGCTGTTGTTGTTTTCAGCCGCGCCAGCTTAGGTGCCCCACATGACAACTCTGTGACCGTTGCGCGGCAATGACGCCACACAACGACACGACCC
The DNA here is from genome assembly GCA_965279475.1 of Pseudorhodoferax sp. Lineage (GTDB taxonomy): Bacteria > Pseudomonadota > Gammaproteobacteria > Burkholderiales > Burkholderiaceae_C > Pseudorhodoferax. The sequence continues at coordinate 910,091 of CBDIIA010000003.1, read as the reverse complement.
CCATGCAGCAGGTGCCGCATGGGGGTCGTGATGATTGGCCCGCGCCGTCAGGGGCGCAGCATCAAGCGCAGACGCAAATCAGCGGTAAGCGCCCAGCCGGCCGATCAGCCAGCCCGCTGCCAAGGCCATCGCAACGGCCTGCAGCGGACGCCCGCGCACGTAGTCGCGCGAGTAGTCGACCGCACGGTTGGGCGCGGCGGTAAGGCGGCGGGCCTGCGTGTCGACCTTCTCGGCCGCGGCATGCACACTGGTCGTGACCTTGTCGACCGTCTGGTGCGCGGTGGTGGACGCGCGGTCCACCGCGCCGCGCACGGGCTCGGCCACCTTGTCGATGGTGCTGTGCAGGGTGTCGCCCACCTGCTGCACGCCGCGCTGCAGGCTGCCGTTGGTGAGGGTCGAATCGGTCGAGGAAAGGGTTCCGTTGTACATGGATGCACTCCTGGGTTGAACGTTGGCGAACGTGTTGCAAAAACGCCGGAAGGCGAGTGGTTTCACCATAGCCGCGACGCCGGTGCACCGGTGTGGGACGCTGTTGAATCTGCTGTAGGACGAACCGCCGGCCGTGGCGGCCCCACCCTGGCCCCAACCATCGGCACCCCGAACGCCCTGGGATCGGCCCAGCCTATGGACAGCCCGACTCTGCCCGCACGACGGGGCAGCGCAACCCATCGACGCCCGCAATGGCACAGGAGTTGCGTGACGGCTGGCCACGCCTTGTCCTGCCACCGGAGAACCCCATGCACCACCTCTCGCGTCGTCAACTGCTCGGCCACAGCGCGGCCCTGGCGGCCACGCTGGCCGCACCTGCCCTCGTGCGGGCGCAATCGCCGCAGAAGATCCGGTTCCAGCTCGACTGGCGCTTCGACGGGCAGACCGCGCCGTTCTTCATCGCGCAGAACAAGGGTTACTTCACGCAGGAAGGCCTCGACGTGCAGTTCGACGTGGGCTCGGGCTCGGCCATGGCGGTCACCCGCGTCAGCAGCGGCACCTACGACATGGGCTATGGCGACATGAACGCGCTGATCGATCTGTACGGCGCCGGTGCCGACATGCCGACCCGGCCCCAGGCCATCTACCAGACGCTCGAATCGACGCCGGCCGCGGCCATGGTGCTGACCAGGAGCGGCATCGCCAAACCCGCCGACTTCGCCGGCAAGACGCTGGCCGCCCCCAGCTTCGACGCCGGCCGCAAGCTGTGGCCGTTCTTCGCCGCAGCGCAGGGCCTGCCGGTCGACAGCGTGAAGTGGCTCAACGTCGAGCCCGCGCTGCGCGAGCTGATGCTGGTCAAGGGCCAGTGCGACGGCGTCACCGGCTTCCAGCCCTCGGGCCTGATCTCGGCCGTGGCCGCCGGCGCGAAGGAAGAGGAACTGCGCGTCTTCTACTACAAGGACTTCGGCGTCAACGTCTACGGCAATGCGATCCTCGCGTCGACCCGGTTCATCGCCGAGCAGCCGGCCGCGGTCACCGCCTTTCTGCGCGCCTACAACAAGGGCCTGAAGGAAGCCATCGCCAACCCCGAAGAAGGCGTGCGCATGGTGCGCCAGCGCGAGCCGCTGATCGACCAGACGGTCGAGACGCGTCGCTTGAAGGGCCTGCTCGACCAGTTCGTCGTGACGCCGACCACCCGCGCCAAGGGCATGGGCGACATCGACATGGCGCGCCTGCAGAAACAGATCGACGACATGGGCAAGATCGTCAGCTACAAGGCCGCACCGAAGGCCGAGCAGTTGTTCACGTCGAAATTCCTGCCCTCTAAAAACGACCGTATGCTCACTTGAGCGCAGCACCCCGCAGCGCATTCTTCACCTTTGCCGAGATGTCCAACGCCGCATCCACCCCCGTCGCCGCCTCCGAGGTGCGCACCATCGTGCTGCCGGTCGAGGCCGCCACGGTGCGCAACTTCGCGCCCTTCGGCACGTTGATCGAGGCGGGCATCGACGGCGTGCCGTTCGGCCCCGACGATGCGCAGCTGGTACTCGACCGCGGCCAGCCGCGCTTCTACATCATGGCGCTGCCGCCGCGCGAGCCGGGTTTTCGCCAGATCACCCGGCACCTGGGCGTGACGCAGTGCCTGGCCTCGGTCGGCGGACGGCCCTGGATCATCGCAGTGGCGCCACCCGATCGGCCAGACGATGCCGATGCGCATCCCGACCCAGATGCGATCCGCGCGTTCCGTGTCGCGGGCGACCAGGCCATCATGCTGGCGCGCAGCACCTGGCACGCGGGGCCGTTTTTCGAGGGCGAGGCGCTGTCGTTCTTCAACCTCGAGCTGGCCGACACCAACGTGGTCGACCACCACACCACGGTGCTGGATCGGACGTTTGGCCTGCAGTTCCGATTTGCGCTGGACGGTGACATCCAAGAGGGCTAGGGCAGCGTTCCGTGCCTAGGCCCGCAGCAGCGCCCCGGCCACGTCCTTGGCCTGCGACACGTTCAGCCGCCGGTACAGCGAACGGGTGTAGTGGACGACCGAGGACGGGGCGACTCCCAGCGCCTTGGCGGTCTCTTCGCGGCTGCGCCCGCGCGCCAGGGCCAGCGCCACGTCGCGCTCGCGTGCCGACAGGCTCAGGAAACGCGGCGAGCGAAACAGCTGTGCCGCCAGCGGCAGGCGCCGCTCCACGTGCAGCGCCGTGTGGGCCCCCACGCCGGGCACCTGTGCTTCGAGTGCATAGGCCCGCCAGCGGAAGAAACCGTGGGCATTGCGCGCCGTGCCGGCAGGCAGCGTCGTGCCATGCCCGGCCGCCGCTTCGAACGCCGCACGCGCGAGCCGCCGCCACAACGCTTCGACCTGCCCGCGCGCGGCATGGGCCAGACGATCCGCGTCCAGCGGCTCGCCCACGGCCAGGTGCAGCAGGTGCAAGGCACCGCCGCTGTTGTGCACAAGCCGGCCCGCGCCATCGATGATGAGGACACCTGTCTCCACGGCATCGAGCGCGGCCTCGCCCTGCTCCGCTGCATCCACGGCCTTGCGGGCCAGCGCGTGGCTCAGCCAGGGCTGGGCCATCTGCAGCAGATGCAGCTCGCGGGTGCTGAAGTCGCGCTGCGTGAAGGGCCGCGTCAGGATCAGCACGCACCAGGAGCCCGGGCCATCGCCCAACGGCTGCAGGCAGGTCCAGCCCACGCGGTAGGCGCGCAGCAGCCGGTCCCAGAACTCGGTGCGCTCCACCGCGGTGCGGCGCAGGCGCTCGCTCATGCGCACCACGGGCCGGCCGCCATGGATGATCTCCCGCCGGCTCCAGCCGATGGCCTCGACCTCGCGCGGGCTGTTGTAGAAACGGCTGGCATACAGGTGCATGTCCGCCAACGCCAGGTAGGGCGGCACGTGCACGTCGGTCAGGCGGTAGTTCTTGTCGATGAACTGGACCATCTCCATGTCGAAGCCCACCAGTTGCCGCAGCAGGCCCAGCGCCTCGGGCAGCGCGGCCCTTCCCGGCAGGCCCAGGCAGGCCAGTTGCCGCAGCGCGGCCAGTTGGTTCATGGTGCGGGCCATCGGGCCTCCCGGGTACGCCACATAGTCGACGACTTCCAGCGCGGGTCCGTCCTGCGCTGGAAGCCAGAAACATGTTCAACCCTGCCTGCGGCGCAGTACCCCCAGCCCCGCCACGCCCAGCAGCAGCGCGGCCAGCAGGACGCCCCACTCCGACAGCGTGGGAATCGACACCGGGTCCGGCGCACCTCCCGAGCCTCCCGAGCCTCCCGGGTTGCCCGGGGCGGCGGCAATGGTGAACACGATGGCATCGTAGCCCGACCAGCCGTCCTTGTCGCCCGCGCGCACCTGCACGGTGAAGCTGCCCGCCTGCGTGGGCGTGCCGGTGATGGCGCCGCCGCTCAGTTGCAGGCCCGGCGGCAGCACGCCGGTGCTGTCCCATGTCGTCACGGCGTCCCCATCGGTCGGCGTCACGTAAGGCAGCAGCTGCAGGTTGAAAGCCGTGCCCACGCTGCCTACCTGGTCTGGCACATCCCCCATCACCGGCGGCGTGCCCACGCCCGCCGCGGCGGCCACCGGCGCGCACGCCGAGAACTCGGACGTGCCGTCCCCGCTCTGGTTCGCCAGCAAGGCCACGAACGCACCCGCGCCCCAGCCCGCCGGCAGCGGCGCGGCCACGGTGATGGTGCCCGTCGCCTGCCCGCTGGCGTTGGTGCCGACGGGTGTGTTGTTCAACCCCGAGCGGTAGCGACCCTCCCCTTGGCCCGAGGCGTTGCAGGCCCCATTGGCATAGGCCGAAATGTCGAACGTGGTGGAGGGCGTGCTGTTCAGCGTGAAGGCGACGCTGATCGAGCCGTTGGCATTGACCTGGGCCGATGTGATGACCGGAAAGTTCTGCTGCCCGTTGGGGCCGCCGTCGGGGTCCAGCGCATCGTTGGGCGTGACCTGGCTGCCGGTCTCCCCCACGGGCTTCAGGTTGATGCCCAGCCCGCTGCTGGCATGAATGACGTTGTTGTCCAGCCGGTTCGCCGTCGGGTCGCCCAGGGTCGCGTTGCCCAGCACCTGGATGCCGTCGATGGCACTGGCCGCGATCCCGTTGTCGTGGATCTGGTTGCCGGTGGCTGCCAGCGTGGGGCCATTGGTGATCAGGATGCCACGCCCCCCGTTGCCGAGCAGCACACCGCCCACGCCTTCGCCAATGGTGTTGCCGGCCACAATGGTGTTCTTCGCGCCCTGCAGCGTGATGCCGTCGTTGCTGTGGTTGGCGACCACGTTGTTGCCGACGCTCGCGATCGTCAACTCCTGCAGCGTGATGCCCGCGCCCGGCGTGACGCCGCCGCCCTGGGCGCCATTCCTGTCGACGCCGATGAGGTTGCCCTCGACGATGAGGTTGCCCGCCTCCGACGCAAGCACACCCGACCCGCCAGCGCCCGCCGCGATCAGGTTGCGGTTGCTGGGGGCGCTGTTGCCAACGACCACGGCGAACGAGGTTCCGATCGAGACGCCATGGGTATTGGCGCCCCGCGTCGTGCCGTCGGCGTGCCAGCCGATGAAGTTGCCCCCCACCAGCACGCCATTGACCGAGGTGTTGATGCGGATGCCTGCCGCGCCGCTGCCGAAGTTCACGATGGCCAGACCGCGCACCACACTGTTGCTGCTGCCGACATCGAACAACAGTCCGTGGGCCGTGCCGCCCAGCGCGCTGCCGTCCAGCTCGATTTGGATCTGCGTGTTCAGCCCTGTGGCATTCGGGTAGGCGCCAGCGGCGATGGTATTGGCCGAGGCGCCCGGCTGCGTGAAGCCGTCCACGGTGACGCGGCGCACCAGCGCGGGGTAGCCGCTGGTGGGCTGGAGCACCTGCACGCCGCCGCCGGGCACGGTGAATGCGATGCTGTCGTTCGTGCCCCAGGCAGCGCCCGTGGCAGGGCAGTCAGCGCTGGCGGCTGCGGCATTGACGGCCAGGATCGCCTCGCGCAGTGTGCAAAGACCGTCTGCCGTGGTGTTGTCGGCGGCAGACGTCACGGTGACGGTGGCTGCGCCCGCGTGCAAGGCGGCAAGGCAGAGCGCGGCCAGGGCGGCGCGCGGCAGAGTGAGCCGGATCGGCATGGAGAAGGCTCCCGGTATCTGTGAGGATGGAAGCGCAAATTCTCTGGAAAAGACCCGCCGCAGAAGCCCCCCGCGCGGGGGGCTTTCTCGGGGTTGTCGGCCCTCAATCGCGGATCAGGGATCCACAGGCTTGGTGCGGTACATCGCCTCGTCGCTGCGGTGCAGCACCGATGCCGCCGTGTCGCCGGGCAACACCTGGCTGGTCCCGATGCTCACGGACATCTGCAGGCCGGGCGCAACCGACGCCCAGTCGAAGCCGGCCACCGCCGCGCGGATGCGGTGGCAGATCTGCACAGCCTGCTGCGCGGTGGTGTGGTCGAACAGCACGACGAACTCGTCGCCAGCCCAGCGCGCGGGCAGGTCGTCCGGCCGCATTTCCGCCGACAGGATCGCCGCCACGGTCTTGAGCACGCGGTCGCCCACGCTGTGGGTGAAACGGTCGTTCACCGACTTGAACTGGTCGACATCGACCATGGCCACCGCGATGGGCCTGGGAACCCGCGCAGACGCCGCGATGCGCGCGGCCAGCGACTGTTCGAAATGCCTGCGGTTGGCGATCCCCGTCAACGCATCTTCGAGCGACCATTGCTCGAACTTCCGCGACGTCGCCAGCGCCTGTTGCAGATGCCGCTCGCTCTGGCGCGCACCCAGGCGCCAGGACACCAGTGCCTTGCGGCTGCCCAGGCCTTCGGTCACGATGCGGCGCTCCCGCTCACGCAATGCACGGTAGGCGGCCCGGACCGCGCCGTCGTTGTGCTGCAGTTCATGCACATGCGCGAGCAGCAGATCCGCCATGCAGGCGAGCCGCTCATGCTCGACGGCCAAGGCCACGTCGCGCATCGCCGCCAGCCCGCTTTCGGTACCGGCCCAGTCGCCTTGCGCCCAGGCGAGTTCGGCGTTGCACCAGTGGACGAAGGCATGCAGCCAGGTCAGGTCGTCCGACAGCGCGAGCGTGGCCGATGCCAGCGCCCCTCTGGCAGCAGGAAAATCGCGTTGCCAGATCGCGAGGATGCTGGCCGACGCGGACGAGAGGGTGCGCCACAACGCGCGCAGCCCGGGCAGCAGCGCCACGCCCTGCCCCGCACGCTCCAGTGCCAGGCACTCCTGCATCCGCCGGTCCAGCTCCGCCAGGCTCTGCATCTGCCCCGTGTGGTAACGCTCGTCCACCAGCCGCATCAACTCGACCCAGATCTGGTTGAGCCGAGGCTGGTAGATGCCCACTGCCGGCACACAGCTCTGCGCGACCCGCACGGCTTTCTCGAACGACGCGTCCGCACTCGCGTGGTCGCCACTCCAGCAGTAGGCCAGCCCCAGGCAGTTGCAGGCCAGCACGGTCTGCTTGCCGGGCGCTTCGAGTTCGCACAGAAGCGTGGACAGAATGGCGGCTTCGAAGGCTTCTTCGCTGCGGCCGAGCAGGATGCTGGCATGCGCGAGCGTGATCAGCGCATGGGCCTCGCCCCGCGTGTCACCGAGCTGCTCGAACAGCTGCGCTGCCCGGCGCGCGGCATCGCAGGCGCGCCGCGGTCTCGACCCCAGACGGTCCGCATGCGCAAGGCAGGCGAGCGCACGGGCCTCGTAGTGCAGATCGATACCACCGGGCGTTGCCAGGACCGCCTGGGCCAGGCCGCGCGCGGTGTCGAGGTGGCCGCCTTCCAGCGCCGCATCGGCATCGGCAAGCACCTTGTCCTGGGCCGGATCGGGGTGGAGGGTCTGGAGGCGCACAACGTTCGACACGGGGGTTGGAGCCTGGAGTTTCAAATACGTTCGCTCGAGTTGGACCCCATCCTAACCATATGGCGCGGCCAGGCCCGCCGTGACGAAGGCTGTCAGGTGTTTCACCATGTAGCGGTAGGGCTGCGCGTTGGCCGGCGTCACCGTGCCGTGGCGGTGGATCCAGCGCGCCACCACGTGCAGCATCTGGTCCTGCAGCATGCGCATGCGCAGCTCGTAGCAGGCGTTGGGCATCACCGGCGCGAGCGCGCGCGCCATCGTCTCCAGCCGGGCGAGCGCCGAGAAGCAGGCCGCGTCGACGATGGCCTCGTACTTCCATTTTGGGTTCAGCATCGCGTGGCCGGCGACGACCACGTGGCGGGCACCCCAGGGCGCGTGTTCGACACGGTCGCACAGCGCGGCGATGCAGGCGTGCGTCAGCGCATGCAGGTCGTCGGCCCGGCCCTCGGCCACCAGCGTATCGAGCCGTGCGTGGCGGTCGGCATCGATCTCGGCGAGGCGGCGCTCGAGCACCGCCACCACCAGCGCATCGCGCGAGCCGAAGTGGTAGTGCGCGGCCGACAGGTTGCGCTGCCCGCTCGCGCGCACGATCTCGCGGATCGACACGTGGTCGATGCCGCGCTCGGCAAACAGGTGTTCGGCCGCGTCGAGGATGAGCGTGGGCGTATCAGTCAATGCCAGTGGGCTCAGCAATAACGGGGCCAAGTCCGCCACGCCCACCTTCCAACATGGTGCATCGGGGCGCCTGGAAACCGCGCGCCGGCTGGCACAGAACTGGCTAAGAGTAATTCAGTGGAATTACCGCCTTTTTCAGCCGCCCGCTTCTTCCAAGGAGAAACCTCATGACCCATCCGACCCAGGCCCGCCGCAGCACGGTGCTGCCCTCTCTGCGCCGCACCGGCGTGCTCGTCGCCGCAGCGGTCGCGCTGACCCTCGGCGCCGCGCAGGTGCAGGCCGCCGACAAGGTGGCGATGCTGCTGCCCGGCTCGATCAACGACCAGAGCTGGAACGCCGCCGGCTTCGGCGCGGTCGGCAAACTCAAGGCCGCTGGCGACGACGTGGCGTATTCGGAGAACGTGGCCCCGGCCGACCGCATCGAGGCGATGAAGGACTATGCGCGCCGCGGCTACACAGTCGTCATCGGCCATTCGGGCAGCTTCCTGCCGGCCGCGCAGCGCGTGGGCCCGGAGTTCGAGAAGGTCAACTTCATCGTCGGCTCCGGCGGTGCGGGCGCCGGCAAGAACGTGGTGTCGATCGACTACGACAACGCGCAGATGGGCTACCTGATGGGCGTGCTGGCCGCGCGTTTGAGCAAGACCAACAAGGTCGGCTCGGTCAACGGTCTCGAAGGCCTGGCCAACGTGGTGCAGCAGGTCGGCGGTTTTCGCCAGGGCGTGAAGAGCGTCAAGCCCGATGCCGAGGTCAAGGTCATCTACATCAAGGACATGGAAGACGCCGCGATGGCCAAGGAGGCCGCGCTGGCGCTGATCTCCGGCGGTGCCGACTTCGTGTTCGGCAAGCTCAACGCCGGCCAGAACGGCATCGTGCAGGCGGCCAAGGAAAAGAAGGTCTTCACCAGCGGCCGCTCGTTCGCGCACGCCGAGATGGCGCCCGAATCGGTGGTCACCACCATCGTCGAGAAGTGGCCCGACATGTACCTCGCCGCCGCCAAGGCCGCCGGTGCCGGCAAGCTGACGCCGGGCCTCACCGTCTACGGCTTCAACGCGCCCACGGGCTCGGGTGCCGAGCTGCTGGTGGCCAAGGACCAGCCCTACAACAAGGCCGTGCCGCCGGCCGTGGTGGCAGAACTCGAAGCCATCAAGAAGAAGTTCGCGAGCGGCGAACTGAAGCTCAACGTGAGCAAGGAAGACGCGCGCGGCGGCGTCTGAACCATGCTGGAGATGCGCGGGATCTCCAAGGCCTATGGCGCCGTGCGCGCCAACCGCGGCATCGACCTGAACGTGGCGCAGGGCGAGATCGCCGGCCTGCTCGGCGAGAACGGTTCGGGCAAGAGCACGCTGATGAAGGTGCTGTTCGGCATGGTGCGGCCCGACGCGGGCGGCATCGTCTACAAGGGGCGTGAGCTGTCGGTCGGCTCGCCCAAGGGGGCGCTGGACGCCGGCATCGCGATGATCCACCAGCACTTCACGCTGGTGGAGGCGATGACCGTCACCGAGAACCTGATGCTGGGCCAGCCCGCTGCCGGCCCCTGGCTCGACCGTGCCGGCACGGCCGACAAAGTGCGCGAGGCCGGTGCGCGCTACGGCCTGCACATCGACCCCGATGCGCGCATCGAAGACCTGGCGCTGGGCGAAAAGCAGCGCGTGGAGATCCTGAAGGCGATCCTGCGCGGGGCCGACCTGCTGATCCTCGACGAACCGACCTCGATCCTGTCGCCACCCGAGATCGCGCAACTGCTCGACTTCCTCAAGCGCTTTCGCGCCGAGGGCCGCTCGGTCATCTTCATCACGCACAAGCTTGGCGAGATCCTGGCCGTGGCCGACCACGTGGTCGTGCTGCGCGATGGCGAGGTGGTCGGCACGTTGCCCACGGCCGGCGCCACGCGCGCATCGCTGGCACGGCTGATGGTCGGGCGCGAGCCGGCCGCGGCGATGACACGCTCCACCGCACCGCCGGGCCGCGAACGCCTGCGCGTGCAGCACCTCGCGGCCCGCGACGGCAGCGGCGCACTGCGGCTGCGCGATGTGAGTTTTGCGCTGCGTGCTGGCGAGGTGCTGGCGATCGCCGGCATCGACGGCAACGGCCAGCGCGAGCTGGCCGACACGCTGGCGGGCCTGGCACGGCCCCAGGCCGGCAGCATCGAACTCGACGGCCACGACGTCACCGCACGCAACGCCGCGCAGCGCCTGGCCGCCGGCATCGCCTACCTGCCGGCCGACCGCGCCGACACCAGCCTGGTGCAGCAGATGAGCCTGGCCGACAACCTGATGCTGCGCGACGTGGGCCGGCCGCCCTACTCCCGCGGCGGCCTGCTCGACCTGGCGCAGGCCGGCCGCATCGCCGCCGAGCGGCTGAAGACCTTCAACGTGCGCGCCGCCTCGGCATCGGTCGCGGCGCGCACGCTGTCGGGCGGCAACCAGCAGAAGGTGGCGCTGGCCCGCGAGATCGGGCGCGCGCCCGAAATCCTGATCGCGTTCCAGCCGACCTGGGGGCTGGACCCCGAGTCGACACGTTTCGTCGTCGAGCGCATCCTGCAACTGCGCAACCAGGGCGGCGCCGTGCTGTACATCTCGTCCGAACTCGAAGAAGTGCTGGCCGTGGGCGACCGCATCGGCATCCTGTCCGAAGGCTGCCTGGTCGAGATGTTCGACCGCGACGAGGCCGACATCGAACGCATCGGCCTGGCCCTCGCGGGCGGCGGCCGCAGCAGGCAGGCCGCATGAGCACCACGCTGGAGCCCACACCCGTGGCCGCCGTCCCTGTGGCACCGGCCGGCCTGCGCGCCTGGCCGCTGAAGGCGCGCGGCGCGCAGCCACTGCTGCGCGCCGCCACCTCGATCGGGCTGGCCTTGGTCATCACCTCGCTGCTGATCCTGATGGCCGGCAAGAACCCGATCGAGGCCTACGGCCACCTCGTGCTCGGCGCCTTCGGCTCGTGGGACCGCGTGATCGTCGGGTTGAACAAGACCACCCCCTACCTGCTGTGCGCGATCGGCATCGCGCTGTGTTTCCGCGGGCAGGTCATCAACATCGGTGCCGAGGGCCAGATCGCGCTCGGCGGCGTGGCGGCCGCGGCCGTGGCGCTGTACGCCAGCGCCTGGCCGGGCTGGCTGCTGATCCCGGCCTGCCTGGCCGCCGGCACCGCCAGCGGCGCGGCCTGGGCCGGCGTGGCGGCGGCCATCCGCGTAACACGCGGCGTGCACGAGGTGCTGGTCACGCTGCTGATGAACTTCGTCGCGCTGCTGATCGTGTCCGAAGTGCTACACGGCGCGATGGGCGAAGTGGGCGCCGGGTTCCCGCAGACGCCGCAGTTCGAGCCCAACGCCTGGCTGCCCAAGCTGGTGGCCGGCACCGACCTGCACATCGGCGCGTTGCTCGCGCTGATCGCCACCGCCATCGCCGCCTTCGTGCTGTGGCGCACCACGCTGGGCTTTCGCTGGCGGCTGGTGGGCGCCAGCACCTCGGCCGCCCGCTACGCCGGGGTGTCGCCGGGCCGCGCGGTCTTCGGCCTGATGCTGACGGCCGGCGGCCTGGCGGGCCTGGCCGGTGCGATCGAATGCCTGGGCATCCACTACCGGCTGATCGAGGGCTTCTCGGCCGGCTTCGGCTTCAACGCCGTGGCCATCGCGCTGATGGGCGCGCTGAATCCGCTGTACGTGCTGCCGGCCGCGCTGTTCTTCGGCTTTCTGGAAACCGGCGCGCTGGCGATGCAGCGGCAGATGGGCGTGCCATCGTCGCTGGTGCTGGTGATCCAGGGGCTGACGATGGTCTTCGTTCTCTGCGCCATCGGCCGTTCCGAGAAATGACCACCCCCGTTTCTTGCTCACTGCGTGTAGCCGAATCCCCCCTCAAGGGGGCGACACCAGCGGCCCGGCAAAGCCGGTTCCGCGGTGTTCCCGGCTTCTGGCCACGTCGGTCCCATGTGCCTTGCGCCGAACGGCGCCAACAGGAGAACTGACATCGATTTCTTTCTCGCGACCGACTTCCTCGCGGCCAGCATCCGTATCGCCACGCCGCTGGCGCTGGCGGCGCTGGGCGGCATCCTGTCGGAACGCTCGGGCACCTTCGCGGTGGGCCTCGAAGGGCAGATGCTGACCGGCGCGTTCTTCGGCGTGGTCGGCACCTACCTCACCGGCAGCATCGGCCTGGGCCTGCTGGCGGCGGCGCTCGGCGGCATGGCAATCGCACTGCTGGTGGCGGTCGCGACCGTGCGCTTCCACACCGAGCACATGGTGACCGGCATCGCCTCGAACATCCTGGCGCTGGGGCTCACGAGTTTTCTGCTGCGCGCCGTGGTCGGCCAGGGCAAGGCCCCGGCGATCCGCATCCCGACGCTGCAGCCCTGGCCGGTTCCGTTGCTGTCGGACATCCCGGTGGTCGGCCCGCTGTTCTTCGTGCAGCCGCCGCTCACCTACCTGACGGTGCTGGCCATCGTGCCGGTGGCGGTGTTCCTGTTCCGCACGCGGGCCGGGCTCACGCTGCGCGCGGTGGGCGAGAACCCGCAGGCCGCCTTCGCCGCCGGCGCCAACCCGGTGCGGGTGCGCATGGGCGCGATCGTCGCGGGCGGCGCGTTCGCCGGGCTGGCGGGTGCGGTGCTGTCGCTGCAGCAGGTCGGCACCTTCACCGACGGCATGACCGGCGGGCGCGGCTACCTGGTGCTGGCCGCGATCATCGTCGGCCGCTGGATGCCGCTGGGCACGCTGGTCGCCTGCCTGGTGTTCGGCGCGGCCGAGGCGCTGTCGCTGCGCGTGCAGGCCTTCAGCCTGCCGGTGTCGTCGTACGTGATCCAGATGCTGCCCTACCTGGCCGCGCTGCTGGTGCTGGCCGGCATGGGAAAATCGGCCCGCTTGCCGGCGGCCATCGGCAAGCCGTTCCGGCAGGGTTAGGGCGGAACGCCACGCATGAAGGCGGGTGGTGCCCTTCATCATCAGAACCTGCACCCTGTCTGTTCCAGCTGCCGCCCTTTCATCATGGATAAATTCTTGCTGCAGCAGCAGGTGCTGGAACGGCTCGCCGAAGACCTGCTGCAAGCCGAACAGGCCGTGCGGGCGGCCCATGAAACGGCGACGCACGAAGAAAACATCGCCGAAAACAAGTACGACACCTTGGGACTCGAGGCCGCCTACCTGGCCACCGGCCAGGCTCGGCGCGCAGAAGGCATCCGCCAGGCGATGGCCAACTGGCGCCAATTCCGCCCGCGCCCCTACGACGCCAGCAAAGGCATACAGCTCGGCGCGCTGGTCTGCCTGGTCGATTCCAACGACCAGCGGCAACAGCTCTTTCTCGGGCCGGATGGAGGCAGCATGCAGTTGGTCAGCGGCGCTCAGCGCGTTCAGGTCATCAGCAGCGAAGCCCCCTTGGGCAGGGCCATGCTGGGCAAATGCGAGGGTGATGAGGTGTGGATACAGGTCGCTCCTGTCCGACAGCAGTTTGAGGTGCTGCGGGTTCATTGAGCTGCAGGCAAGCCCGCGCCGACTGGGCCGATGTCAGAAGGCGTGCCTGAAGGCTGGACTCCTGCGGTCGGCTACCGGCCAGTTGGAGCAGCGCCAACAATGCCGGCGCACGGCCAATGGCGATCTCTGATGTGGTTCAGCCCGACGCCTGTTTTAGGCTGATCAGTCGTTCGCGGCTCAGGGCCTGGGCGGCCATCGCCGCCAACAACAGCCGCTGAGCGCCGGCGGCCCGTCCACCAACTTCAAGACTAGAACCAGCCACTCGCCTGGTGCCGGATGCCGGATTCCCAAGCAGATTGACGCGCTGGACGCGGCAGCGCGAATGCGACTGTGGAGTAGATCAGGGTTTACCCTTAGTTAGCTCGGTGACGTTCATCACAGACGGTGTGCAGGGCGCTGGAGACACTGGCTCTTAGCCAAGCACATCCCGTCTATCCCCTTCCGAGAACACCATGAACTGCACCTTCTCCACCCTGCTCGCCACTGCCCTGACCGTGGCCACGCTGCAAGCCGCAGCGGCGCCGGTCAGCTACCACATCAACCTGCTGCCTGAGGGGCGCAGTTACTCGGCCTTCAATGATCTGGGCCAGGCGGTGTCGGGCACCGAGCTGTACGACAGCCGCAGCGGCAGCTTCACCAACCTGGTCACTGCGCCTGCGGGCTGGTCAATGAATCTGCTCGGCTTGAACAACGCTGGTGATGCCTATGGCGTGATGGGCAACGGCACCGAACTGCTGAACTTCGTCTATCACGACGGCGCCGTGCGCAGCTTTGCGAGCCAGAATGTCATCTCCTACCACCCCATCACCGGCCTTCCGTACTACGCGCACACGACGCCCACCGGCATCAACAACAACGGCGAGCTGGCGGTGCAGTGGTACAGCGAGCTCTTCAACGACACCTTCAGCGGCAGGATGGACGTCGCCACCGGGGCGGTGATTACGCAGAAGCCGGGCCTGTATGGCGCGCTCAGCGATAACGGCAGCATGGCTGTCACGCAAGGCAACAAAGTGAACCTGATCGATGCCAACGGCCAGGTCCAGTACCTGCCGTACCTGGGACTGAGAGCCGGTGCATTGAATGACGAGGGCCAGTTGGCCGGCTCCTACGGCAACAACGGCTTCTTCTACGACCAGGGCGTGCTCACCAGTTTCCGCGACGACACGACGCACTACAACGCGCAGGGCGAGGCCATTCGCGGGGTGGTAGGTGGCAGCGTGCTGGTCAACGGCATCAACGAGTTGGGTCAGGTTGTCGGCAAGCAAGGCGCGATAGGCTCGGGTTTGGGCTACCTGTACAGCGATGGCGAGTTCCAGTACCTCAACGACCTCACCGACCTCGTTGACGGCTGGAACATCGTCGACGCCACCAGCATCAACGAGCTGGGCGAAATCAGTGCCCGGGCTTGTAAGGCCCAAGACATCTCAGCGGTCTGGACCGACTGCGTCTCCGTGCTGCTGGTGCCCGACGCGCCGACGCAGACGGTGCCCGAGCCGCAGACCGCAGCTCTGCTCTTCGTCGGCTTGGGGTCGCTGAGTTTGGCCCGCCGCCGTAACAGGACCGCCGCCTGCGGCAACATGCCCGCTGGCCCGACGCAAGCCTAAATAGCTTGAGCACGCTGGCCATCGCGATGAGGCGCCGCGGTGACCGGCTGACCTCAAGCAAGCGGCTCCATGTGGCGTGTCTTCGTTGCGTCGACCGCGTGGTCGTGCATTGTCGACGGGTGAGCCAATGACGGCTTCGTACAAACGCCTGCAAACCCCTCAGGCCATCGCAGATGACGGCGACCGCTGCAGAACGGTCTCCCAAGCCGACTCCATCAGGCCAGGAGAAGACGTTCGCAAGTGACCGCTTCGTGCACGTCCACGGACGAAGCGCGTCAGTAGCTCAGTTCCAGCACCGACACGTGGTTGTCGGCCAGCGGCCAGCTACGTCCGACAACACGTTCGCCGTTGAATTCGGCCACCAGGGGTCGCGGCAGCCCGACCGGCTTGATGCGCGACACTGCGACACCCGCGCCCAGTACCGCGCCCGGCGGTGGCGACTGGCCGTCGAAGGCCATCTTGTCGCGCCCCGGATCCAGGTAGCCGCGTGGCCGCGTCATCAGGGCCAGAGAAGGCGCGTTCTTGTCGGCCTCGGGCACACGCTCGGGCCGGAAATTGAGCACCTTGGTCGAGCGCGGGAACGGGCTGCGGTAGAAGTGCGTGGTGGCGTAGCCAGGCGCGCTGACAACGAACTCGTGGCGGGCCTGCGAGTCGGTCGCCAGGGGGCCCCAGTCCCCTCCAGCGGCCACCACCGCGGTGTAGAAGGCCGGGCCGAGACGGTCGCCCGTATGGGGGTCGATGGTGAAGACCTCGATGCGTGCACCTGCCAAGCCGATGTTGGTGCCAGCGCCACTCACCTTGCCGGCCAAAGACACACGCGGCTCGGAGGCGATGTCGCTGCGCGCGGGTGCGACCCCGGTGATGAAGCGGTAAGCAGCCTCGAAGGCTGCAGCGGAGGTCGAAGTCTCTCGGTGGTCGATCCGCGGGATGACGACGTTGGTGGCGCCTTTCAGTTCGGGGCCGGCGGCCGTGACGCCGGTGGCCACTCCGCGCTTGCCAACCCACAGGCCATCGGGTTGGGCGAACTTGTCGTTGCCGTCGGAGCGCACCGTCATCCAGCGCACCGGGCCGGTGACCTCGTCGCCACCGGCGTTCTTGGGCGCATTCAGCGCGCTGAGAAAGGGGCCGTGGCCCGCGAACTCGCTGCGGTCCGACAGGCCCTCGATCGGAACCGCCCAGACACCGTGGTTGGGCGTGCCACCCAGGATGGCGTGCGAGACCGTTCTCTCGCCACCGCCATTGGCGATGTAGTTGCGGATGGCGTTGCCGCCGCGCGAGTTGCCCATCAGCACGACCTGACGCGCGCCGGTGCGGGCCAGCACCTTGTCGACCTCTGCGCGCAGGTAGTCTCGGTGCTCGGCTGTTGACGAGCGACCAGGCTGTTCGCGCGCGTCGTCGTCGCGCGCGGTGGGCAGCGGCATGTCGATGGCGTGCAGCCGCTCGCGCGGCCAGCCGTTGGACTCGAAGCGCCACATCGTCGTCAACCACATCCCGGCGTTTTCGCCGTTGCCGTGCACGAAGACGATGGGGGGGCGTGTCTCTGCGTCGTTGGGGACAGGGGCGGTGGCGCAGGATGACAGCAGCAACACGGCCGCGGCCAGCAAGAGGCGCCGGGTCAGATGGGACATGGAATCTCCAGGAACGCAAGAAACGGGCGACGGGACTTCAGTGGTCTGAGAGGATACGCTGGCAAGGCGGTGTCTGTACCAGGGACGTGTCCATCCGGCACGCAATGAAATCGAGTGGAGGTGCGGGCGCGCTGGCTGCGGGAGTGGCTGCTTTGCGGCCATCAACCCTGAGCGGCGACAGCCGCTGAAGGGCCCGAAGCCGACCTACGATTCACGGCGAGCAAGACCGAGAAAGATGCCAAGGCCGACCATCGTCCCGCCTGAACATCGCGTCATCCACCGAGCGCGTGCGGCACGTGCTGGTCCCGACTCAAGCAGCCTTTGCGCTGCGAATACGGCGACTACATCCACAGCGGTGTTTAGCGCCACGCAGATGCTGCCAAGCAGCACCAATTGCGGGACAAGGGGCTCCGCTGGCGACGTGAACTGCGGAAGGAAAGCGAGGAAAAACAAGGCAGTCTTCACGTTCAACACCTCCACGACGACACCCTCCCACAGCGCCCGATGCACGCCCTTGGCCGCGCCAGCTTCAACAGGGCCAGCAGCTTCCTTGCGCATCAGAATGCGGATACCAAGCAAGATGAGGTAGGCCGCGCCCACGTATTTGACGACGTTGAACGCTGCCGCCGATTGCGCAACCAGGACTGACAGACCGAGCGCCGCGGCAACAACATGTGCCATGCCTCCAATGCCTGTGCCAAAACAAGAGGCCAGCCCTTCGCGGCGCCCGCTGGACACGGTCCGAGCAACCACATAGGCGATCCCCGGGCCGGGCGTGATTGCAAGGAGCAACGCAGCAAACAAGAAGGTGATGATGGACATTGGTTACCTGATCCATGTGCAGCTTCGATCCTGGTGGGATGCCCGCAACTGGCCCACTGCAGCTGTCGGCCCGTTCCGGAGTTCCGATATTCTGCCGAACGTCGGCCCGAGCGACGACAAATTGTCACGCCTCCTTGTCGATCTTCGTGTCGATCGGCCCGCTCCCCATTCGTCGGTACCACAGGGGGCGGCCCTCGATACCCGCTTCCGTTGATCCCACTACTTCAAGGAGAGACAGCATGGACTACGTCGATGGATTCGTTCTGGCCGTACCCAACGCCAACCGTGAGGCCTACCGCAAGATGGCCGAGACCGCCTCGGCGGTGTTCAAGGACAACGGCGCACTGAGCGTCGTCGAATGCTGGGGCGACGATGTGCCCGAAGGCAAGCTCACCTCGTTCACGATGGCCGTGCAGCGCGAGCCCGACGAGTCGGTGGTGTTCTCGTGGATCGTCTGGCCCTCGCGCCAGGTGCGCGACGAAGGCATGAAGAAGTCGATGGAAGACCCGCGTCTGCAGCCGGACCCGGCCCACATGCCGTTCGACGGCAAACGCATGATCTTCGGCGGCTTCCAGGCGATCGTGCAGGCCTGAGCAGCGCCAGCCTTGCAGGACGGGCGGCACATGGCCCGGGCGGGCTCGCTATAGTGCTCGTGTAGACCTTCATTGGTGCACGCTGCACCGCCTTGCGAGAACCCGAACATGCCGCTTTTCACCCGCGCACGACGCGCTCCCCTTACCGCAGCCCGCTTCCGGGCGGCGGCGTCCATGCTGCTCGCGCTGGGCATGGCCCTGCCCGCTGCCCATGCGCAGGCGCAGGCGCAGACGGCCAATGCCGAAGCCGCCACCCGCTTCGTCGACGGCCTCAAGCTGCCGGGCAAGACCGGCCTGGAGGCGGCACGCGCTGCCGACGCGCAAGGCTTCAAGATGTGCCGCGTGGTGGGCGGCGTGCTGAGCGAAGTGCCGAAAGAGGAGCCGCTGATCCAGTGCGAACGCGACGGTGCGAACCCCTATGCCTGCAACGCCGTGTTCCAGATCGTGATGCGGCTCGACTGGGGCGACCGCAAGCTCGGCGTCCCGGAGATGCTGGAGAACATCATGGCGACCAAGGTGCAGCGGGTCACGACGCTCTGCTCCTGAGCCCGGCCCAACGGGGTGGGCTAAAGCTCATCGATCCTGGCCGCCTCCCAGGTTTCACGTTTCTCGCGGCCGACGATATGGTCGCTGGGGTGGCGCGCAAGATCGATGGTCTCCGGTGCGATGCGCATCTGCGACTTCGTTGAAAAGAACACCTTCACGATGGGAGTCTGCAGCGCCTGCGGATCGTGCTGCACCACGATGCCCACCCTGCCGGATGCCAGCCGGACGAGCGAGCCCGGCGGGTAGCGGCCGACCGTCTTGACGAACGCCGCGAGCACGAGTTTGTCGAAGTGCCCGGTCCAAGACGCCATCTGCGCGATGGCTTCGGCCGGATCCCAGGGTTCCTTGTAGGGGCGCGCCGAAGTGACGGCGTCGTACACGTCGCAGATCGCGCCCATCCTGGACAGCAGCGAGATCTCGGTGTCCTTCAAGCGGTCCGGGTAGCCCGTGCCGTCGATCTTCTCGTGGTGGTGCAGGCTCACGTCCAGCGCATTCGCATCCGCGACACCGGCCTCCAGCAAAATTTTGTGACCGAACGTGGGATGGCTCTTCACCAGCTCGAACTCGGGGTCGGTCAGCTTGCCGGGTTTCTGCAGGATCTCCAGCGGCACCCGCGCCTTGCCCACGTCGTGGAACAGCCCGGCCAGGCCGGCCGACAGGCACTGCGCCTGCGGCATTCCCATCGTGCGGGCCAGGGCCACCATCAGCGTGCAGACCGCGACGGAGTGCATGTAGGTGTAGTCGTCGGGTTTCTTCACGCGCACCAGTCCGATCAACGCAGAGGCATTGCGCGTGACCGAGGCGACGATCTCGTCGACCACCGGCGCCACGGCCCGGTGGTTCAACAGCCGGCCCAGCCGGATGTCGGCAAACGCCGCATCGATGACGTCCCGCGACTTCTTGCAGATGAAGCGCGCCTGCTCCAATTCGCTGTCGAGCGATACCGGCGCGTCGTCGACCGGGGGCGGCGCGACGTGGACCTCCACCGCAGGTGCTGCGGGGGGCGGGCTTTGCACGGTGGTGGCGGCGGCAACGTCGTGGCCTTTCGACGTGTCGATCCAGAACTCGCTGGCGCCGCTGGCCACCACGGCCGCCAGGCGGTCGGCGTCCGCGATGAGGAAACGTCGGCGCCATAGCCCGTGCTCGATCCACGAGCCTTCGACCTCGTGGAGAAACATCCCGATCTGCAGTTGGTGAACCGATATCTTCTTGAGCATGAACGTCGTCTTCTGCGCGGCGGCAGTTCGCTGGCGCGTGGTCGCGCACCCGATGGGGCGCAGGCGCATGGTGTTCGCCATCCTGCGGGGCGCCGCAGGGGCACCGCCATGTCCGGAGGCAGTGCATTGTCGATCTGCTTTCCTGACCACATGCTGAATGGCCTTGTTCGCCCGGGGTTTCCGCTGCAGGAGGGGTGCTGGCAGTGCGCCGTGCGGGTCGACGTGGCGGTAGGAACCGGCGCACAGCGGTTCGGCCTGGCGGCCGGTACCAGCCCCGAGCGCGCCGGCCTATTCTCAGCACATCGACATCAACTTGAAGGAGCAGCGATGCAATTCCGACAACTCAACCAACAACTCAAGGCGGCCACCGCAGTGGCACTCGTGGCGATCAGCGGCATGGCGATGGCCGCACCCGATCACTCGACGGTCGCCAGCCGCGACCAGCGCATGGACGAGGCACTGCAGAACTACCGCAGCGCGCATGGCACCAGTGGCGTGGGCACTGTCAACACCGGCAGCGATACCGCCGCGGTGGGGACGACGGACAACCGGGGCACCGGCCGCTTTGCGCGTGCCGAAGAGGCGACCAAGCGCGGCCTGCACCGCGCGGGCAATGCGATCGAGCGTGGCGCTCAAAAGACCGGCGATGCCATTACCCGCGTTGGCGAAAAGATGAAGCAGGCGACCGGTGGCGACCAAGCCACGAACAGCGCGCCGAACACGACCTACTGACTGTCCGCGTAGGGACAGACGCCCGGGAGCACATCTGTGCTCCCGGGCGTTTCTGCGTCTGGCGGTTCACAAGATCACTGCGGTACCAGGCCCGATGCCTTCACCAGCTCCGCATGCAGCTTGATCTCCTGCGCGATCGTCTGTTGGAACTGCTCCGGCGTGGTCGGCGCCACGTCCATGCCCGCGTCGCGCAGCTGGTTCTTCACGTCTTCGCTGTCCAGGATCGCGTGGACCTGCTGGTTCAGCTGATCGACCAGGGCACGCGGCGTGCGGGCGGGCGCCAGCAACCCGATCCAGGTGACCATGGTCATGTTGGGGATGCCGGCCTCCTGCATCGTCGGCACGTCGCCGATCAGCACCGAGCGCTTGTCACCCATGATCGCCAGCGCCGCCAGCTTGCCCGACTTGATGTACGGCAGGGCTTCGGGCAGCGGAGCGAACAGCACATCGACATTGCCGCCCAGCAGGTCATTGATGGCCAGCGCGCCGCCCTTGTACGGGATGTGCGACATGCGCACCTTCATGCGCGACTCGAACATCAGCCCTGCCAGGTGCTGCGGGCTGCCGTCGCCCGACGACGCGTAGGTCACCTCGTTCGGCTTCGCCTTGGCGGCGGCCAGCACGGCAGCGGCTGTCGGAAACTTCTGCTTGTCCTTGGCCACCAGCACCATCGACTGGTTCGCCAGCTTGGTGATGGGCGCGAAGTCGGCCTCGGGGTCGTAGGGCAGCGACTTGAAGATGCTCTTGTTGGTGGTCAGGAACGAGGCCGGCGACACCATCAGCATGTAGCCGTCCGGCGGCGCCTTGGCCACCACCGGCAGGCCGATCCGCCCGGACGCACCGGCCCGGTTGTCCACCACGAAGGGCTGGCCCGTCTGCGCCGCCAGCTTCTGGCCGACCAGGCGCGCGATCATGTCGACCCCGCCGCCGGCAGGCAGCGCCACCATCACCTTCACCGGATGGTCCGGGTACTTGTCGGCGGCCGAGGCCGGGGCGGCCGTCAGCACGGCGACTGCGCAAGCCAGAGAGAAGAGCCCGTGTCGTATGGTCATGTGGAAGACTCCAAATTGGTGAACTGGCAATCGCCCTGCCGCGCCGGGAACCGCCACCGCGACCACGGATGCGGCCGGATGTGCCCGAAACGCGCCCAAAACGCAGGCGCCACACGCAGGCGCAAACCATCAGCAAGTCTTATGCCCACGCGGAACCGGCACGGCACCTGATGGCAGGCCACGCGCCACCGGCGCACCGTTCCCGGGGGTGGTCGCCGCGCGGCGGACGAATACGGCATACTGCCACCCCCGCAACTCGCCACACGCCCAACTGCATGGACAAGGAAGTCGACCCCCGCGTACTCAAGATCATCGATGAGACGCGGCTGTCCGGACCACGGCTCACGCCCGTGGACATCATCGCCAAGATGGGGGTGTTCGACGCGCGGGAGAAACCATCGGAACACGCCTGGCTGGCCACCGGCGACAACGTCATCGCCACCATCTGGGCCGAGTACGTCAGCGTCAGCGCCGACGGGCACTGGTTCTACCTGGAGTCGCTCGACGCGCAGCGCCGCCCCGGCGGCGGCGAGCGCACCGCGTTCCAGACGCAGCGCGCCAAGGACCGCCTGGCCCTGCTCAAGCGCACCTTCGACGCCGGCCAGGGCTTTCGCGCCGTGCTGCAGACCAACCGCGTCGCCATCGCCGAACTCGAGACCAACAAGAGCGCCAAGGTCTCCACCCGCGTGCGCGACGACGATGAATGGCACGTGGCCAGCTGGGAGGCCGAGCAGCAGCTGGCGGTGCTGGTGCGCGGCCCGCGCGGCTGGGTGCCCGATGCGGCCGATGTGCAGGCCGCCCGCGCGCGTGGCAGCGTGCCGCAGGAGGTCGACCCCGGCATCGTCGCCGCGCACAAGGCCTCGGCCGAAGAGGTGCAGGCCGCAGCCACCGCCTACGTGACACGCCACTTCACGAGTTACGGCTACAAGGCCGAGGACCACACAGCGCAGAACCTCGGCTACGACATCGAGGTGTCGAACGCCAAGGGCGCCACGCTGCTGCGGGTCGTCGTGAAAGGCACCTCCGTCGGCGTGCCGAACTTCCAGCTGACGCCGGACGAACGCGCCTGCGCCACGCGCGAGCCGCTGTGGCGCCTGCTGGTCGTCACCGATGCGCCCAGCCCCACCACGGCGCAACACAAGATCTACAAGCCCACCGAGATCGAGCAGGCACCGGGGTTCAAGGCGGCAGGCTGATCGCGGCGCTGCGTAAGCGCGCACGCCGACCCATGGGCCGTTTGGGAAAGCAATTGGAACAAACGAAACAAATGGCAGGCTGATCCGACATCGCCGCACGACAGTGCGCGGCCACCATCAGGTTTCTTCCCGCAAGGGCATGAAACCAAGAAAGTAGCCATGCGTTCCCTGTCGCCGTCCCTCCGCCGTCCGTCCTTCGTACCCGCGCCCCTCCCGCTCTCCGGTCCACGTCGCTCCACCGCGCTGTCGTGGTTGGAGAGGGTGGGCCATGCGTCCTGGCTGCAAGCAGCCGTGGTCTGTGGTGCCGTGCTGTGCGTCTGCGCAGGGCCCGCCGCGGCCGTGCCGGTGACCCTGACCTTCACGGCCTCCGGCTTCGACCCGTCCAACGGCAACGACGCGCCGAACAACCCGGTGTCGGGCAAGATCGTCTGGGAGGCAGCGTCGGCCACCTCCGCCATCCAGTCCCTGACCTCCATCGAGCTCAGCCTCGACGGGCACGTCTACACCGTGGCAGAGCTGAGCTTCATCTCGCCCTTGCCCGGCCTGGGCGACATGATCGGCGGCAGCATCGGAGACGCCAACGGCACATCGGACCTGACCGACGACTTCGGCATCCTGTTCGACCTGGCGTCGGGCACACCGGGTGCGCACGGCAGCTTCAGTTATGCCTCGGCCAAGCGCTCGGGCATCTGGGACAGCAAGACCTTCGACCAGTTCAGCATCACGGTCGCGGACCAGGCGTCCACCGCGGTGCCCGAGCCGGGCTCGCTCGCGTTGATGGCCGCGGCACTGGTTGGGTTGGCCGGCGTGCGGCGGCGCACCACGTCGCGGCGGCGGCCTCTGGCCTGAAGCCAGCGCCGCGCTGCCCGCGCTCACACCGAACGCGTGATGCCGCCGTCCACCCGCAGGTTCTGCCCGGTGATGTAGCCCGCCGCATCCGACGCCAGGAAGCTGATGACCCCCGAGATCTCGTCGGTCGTGCCATAGCGGCCCATCGGGATGCGCGCGCGGTTGGCAGGTTTCTCCGGCAGGCTGTTGATGAAGCCCGGCAGCACGTTGTTCATGCGCACGTTGTCAGGCGCGTACTTGTCGGCAAACAGTTTCGTGAACGCCGCCAAGCCGGCGCGGAACACGCCGGAGGTCGGGAACACCGGGTCGGGCTCGAAGGCTGCGAAGGTCGAGATGTTGATGATGACGCCCGCCTTCTGCTGCACCATGACCGGCGTCACCAGCCGGCTCGGACGCACTGCGCCGAGCATGTAGACGTCGAGGCCGCGGTGCCAGTCTTCGTCGCTCAGTTCCAGCACCGGAGCACGCGGGCCGTGGCCGGCGCTGTTGACCAGCACGTCGATGCGGCCCCACTGCTGCAGCGTCCGGTCGACCAGGGTCTTCAGGTCGTCGTTCGACTGGTTGGAGCCCGTGACGCCGATGCCGCCGAGTTCGGCCGCCAGCGCCTCGCCCTTGCCCGACGACGACAGGATCGCCACGCGAAAGCCGTCTTCGGCCAGTTTGCGTGCCGCGGCCGCGCCCATGCCGCTGCCGCCCGCCGTCACGATTGCCACTTTTTGATCTGCCATTGCTGTGTTCCTGTTGAGATGGTGCCGATTCTTGCTCAAGCTGCGGCGCCCGGCGCGATGCCCAGCGCTGCGCGCGCCAGCGCATCGGCCTCGGCATTGCGGTGGCGCGGGATCCAGACCATGGCCACGTCGTCGAACGACGCCAGCAGCGCCCGCGCCTCGGCGAACAAGGCCTCCAGCCGCACGATGGGCCGGACCGCACGCGGGCCGAGCTGTTCGACCACGACGCTGTTGTCGCAATACACACGCGCCCGCGTGGCGCCCTGCGCTTTGGCCAGCGCCAGCGCCGCCATCACGGCCCGCAGTTCGGCCTCGTTGTTGCAGCCGCGCTCGCCGGTCGCCAGCGACAGCGTATGCCGCTCGCCGGCCGGCCCGGTGATCACCGCGCCCAGGCCCATGCGCCCGGGGTTGGGCAATGCGCTGCCGTCGCAGTGGAGGGTCCATTGCGGGGCCTGGGGCGGCGGGTCGGGGGTTGGCACGGCCGGCGGATTCTGCCACCGCCGCCTCGGTCTGCATCACCATCGCCGGCAGGCCGCTCAGAAGGTGTGAAAGAACCGTCGCGAGCGCGTCGAGGCCGTGCCGAGGACCGGAGCCGTACAGGCGTACGGTGAGGACCGCAGGTGCGGCATCGGCGCGCGCAGTAGGTTCTCTCACACCTTCTCAGTGCAGCAGCTCGCGCCCCAGCATGTACATGCCCAGCAGCGCCAGCCCGACGAAGAAGCAGCGCCGGAACACCGATCCAGACATGCGCTGGCGCAGCCGCCGGCCCAGCGCCATGCCGACCAGCGCAGGCACCAGCATCGCGAGCGAGGCCAGTGCCAGCGGCCCGGCCGCGCCCTGCGGGGCCGACAGACAGACCGCCAGCGCCAGCGTCGACGTGGTGAACGACAGGCCCATCGCCTGCATCAGCTCGTCACGCGACAGGCCGAGCGTCTGCAGGTAGGGCACGGCCGGCACGACGAACACGCCGGTCAGCGCCGTGACCACACCGGTCGCGAGACCCACCAGCGGCCCCAGCCAGCGTTCGTGCTGTCGCGGCAGCGCCGTTGGCCGCGCGAGCAGGCCCCAGCCGGCATAGGCCAGCAGCGCCAGCCCCAGCCACGCGGCGGCGCCCCGGCCGCTGATCGCACCGAAGCACCAGGCCCCGGCAAGCGTGCCGGCGACCACACCCGCCTGCATGCCCGCATGCCGGCACAGCGCGGCGCCGAGGCTGGCCCAGGGCCGCATCTGCCAGACGTTGGTCACGAGCGAGGGCAGGATCAGCAGCGCCGCGGCTTCCGCCGGCCGCAGCCACAGGGCCAGCAGCGCCATCGACAGCGTGGGCAGGCCGAGCCCGACCACGCCCTTGACCAGGCCGGCGAGCACGAACACCAGCACCGCCGCCACCCATGGCAGCAGGCCCTGGGCGGACCATTCAGGCATCTTCAACGATCGATGGCAACGGCATGGCTGCAGTGTCGCCGCCCGCCGGCGATCCGCCTATCGGGATCTGGCGCAGCCAGCCTCAGGCCCAGGCTGAGGCCGGTGTGCTAACTTGGCGCCCGTGCGTTTCGACCTGACCGACCTGCAGCTGTTCGCCCACATCGCCGAAGCCGGCTCCATCACCGGCGGCGCCCGGCGTGCGCACCTCACGCTGGCCTCGGCCAGCCAGCGCGTGCTGGGCATGGAGGCCGCGCTCGGTGCCCCGCTGCTGCTGCGCAGCCGCCAGGGCACGGAGCCCACCGAGGCCGGCCGTACCCTGCTGCACCACGCCCGGCTGGTGCTGCAGCAGATGGAGCACCTGCGCGACGAGATGGGCGAGTACGGCGCGGGGCTGCAGGGCCACGTCCGCCTCCTGTGCAACACCTCGGCGATGGCCGAGCATCTGCCGGAGCCGATCGGCGCGTTCCTGAAGCAGCATCCGCGCGTGTCGATCACGCTCGACGAGCGGCCCAGCGACGACATCGTCGATGCCGTGCGTGCGGGGCTGTGCGACATCGGCATCGTGTCCGATGCGGTCGATGCCGAGGGCCTGGAGACCTCCGTGTTCCGCCGCGACGACCTGGTGCTGGCCGTTCCCCGCGGCCACGCGCTGGCGCGGCGCCGGCGCTGCACGCTGGCCGAGGTGGCCGGCGAGACCTTCGTCGGCCTCGCGCACGGCAGCCCGCTGCAGTTGCATGTGGCGCAGCAGGCCCGGCGCCTGGGCCGCACGCTCACGCTGCGGGTGCGGGTCGCGGGGTTCGAGGCGGTCTGCCGCCTGGTCGAGCAGGGTATCGGCCTGGGCATCGTGCCGCGCAGCGCGGCCGAACGCTGCGCGCGCTCGATGCGCATCGCCTGCGTACCGTTGACCGACGCCTGGGCCGCACGGCATCTGCTGGCCTGCGTGCGCCGCGCAGACGATCTGCCGCTGAACGCACGGCGACTGCTGTGGCATCTGCTGCCGCCACCGCCGGCGTGAGGCCGCCGCGCCGGGCTTCAGAACGTCGCGGCCAGCCCCAGGAACTCGCGCGTGCGTTCGCTCTTCGGCGCCTCGAACAGCTGCTGCGGCGTGCCGATCTCGACGACGCGGCCAGCCTCCATGAACACCACGCGGTCGGCCACCTCGCGGGCAAATCCGAGTTCGTGCGTGACGACCAGCATCGTCATGCCCTCGTCGGCCAGCGTGCGCATCACGCGCAGCACTTCGCCCTTCAGCTCAGGGTCGAGCGCCGAGGTGACCTCGTCGAACAGCATCAGCTTGGGCTCCATCGCCAGCGCGCGGGCGATCGCGATGCGCTGTTGCTGGCCACCCGACAAGGCGCGCGGATAGGCATCGGCCTTCTCCAGCAGGCCCACCTTGGCCAGCAGCCGCTGCGCCGCCATGCGGGCCAACGCGGGCGCGATGCCGCGCACGTGGACCGGCGCCTCGATGATGTTCTGCAGCACGGTCAGATGCGGGAACAGGTTGAACTGCTGGAACACCATGCCCAGCTCGCGCCGCAGCGTGTTCATCTCGCTCTCGGGCAGCCGCACCCTGGTCGCGCCACCGACCGGGCCGAACCCCACCGGCCGGCCATCGAACACGATCTCGCCGGCCTCGAAACTCTCGAGGAAGTTGATGCAGGCCAGCAGGCTGCTCTTGCCCGAACCCGAGGGGCCGATGACGACGACGACCTCGCCCGCCTGCACCGACAGATCGATGCCGTGCAGCACTTCGGTCGCGCCGTAGCGTTTGTGCAGGTTGGTGATGCGGAGGATGGGGTGGGTCATGTCAGTTGTCCATCGCACTGAGCGCCATCCACGACGCATGCAACGCGCCCCGGATGCACCCTCTCCCCTCGTGGGAGAGGGTTGGGGAGAGGGGGTTGCGGCGTTGGTTGAGGGCTCTCCGCCTTGGCAAGCTCCCCCTCTCCCCCAGCCTCTCCCCCAGCCTCTCCCCCAGCCCCTCCCCCGCGAGGGGGGAGGGGTGCAAGAACGCACGGCCGGTGGGAGGGTGACGCAGTTGCATCCTAGGTCACGCGGTAGCGCCGCTCGAGCCAGGCATTGACCCCGATCAGCGGCAGCGTCAGCAGCAGATAACCCAGCGCCACGCCGACGAAGGGGCTGAAGGTGTTGGCCTTCCAGCTCATGAAGTCCATGCCGGCGCGCAGCAGGTCGGAGATGGCCACGGTCGACACCAGCGAGGTGTTCTTGACCAGGCTGATCAGCTCGTTGGTCATCGGCGGCAACACGCGGCGCGCGGCCTGCGGCAGCACGATGCGGCGCATCGCGAGTGGGTACGACATGCCCAGCGCCCGCGCCGCCCGCATCTGGCCTGGGTCGATCGACTCGATGCCGCCGCGCAGGATCTCGCTCATGTAGGCACCGCTGGCCAGCCCGAGCGCCAGCACGCCGACCGTGGTCGCGTCGAGCAGCACGCCGGCGGACGGCAGGCCGTAGTAGAGGAACAGCAAGGTCACCAGCACCGGCGTCGCGCGCATCAGCGTCACGTAGACCAGCGCCGGGCCGCGCAGCCAGAGCCGTTGCGACACGCGCGCAAGACCACTGGCGGTGCCGAACAGCAGGCCCAGCAAGGCCGACAGCGCCGCGATCTTGGCCGTGATGACCATGCCCTTCAGCAAAGACGGCACAGCCTCAAGGAAGACAGAAAGAACGAAATCCATCTCAACAAGAAGGGCGTGCAGATTTCGTAGCGAGCGCGCCGAGGTCGGGTCGAGGAGCGGAACCGTACTCGCGTACGGTGAGCACCGCAGGCCCGAGATCGGTGGGCGCAGTAGAAAGATGCATGCCCTTCACTTGAACCATTTGGCGTCGAGCTTCTGCAGGAAACCTTCCTTCTGCAGATCGGCCATCACCGCGTTCACCGCGGCCAGCAGGCGCGCGTCTTCCATCCGTGTGTTGATGCCCACGTCGCGTTTGTCCCAGGTGGCCGAGACTTCGAGCTTGCTCGGCCGGCGCATCGCGTTGTAGCGCACCACGGGCAAGGTGTTGACCACCACGTCGGCACGGCCGTTCTCGACGTCGGCAAAGGCCAGCAGGAAGTCGTTGTACGTCTTGATCTCCTTGGCCGTGCCGAGGTCGCGCACGAACTTGTCGCCCGCCGTGCCGATCTGCACCGCCACCACCTTGCCGGCGAGATCGGCTGGCGTGGCGATCTTGGCGCCGGCCTTGAAGGCGCCGGCGATGCCCGAGTTGTAGTAGGGCGTGGAGAAGGTGATGCGCTGCGCCCGCTCGGGCGTCCAGGTCATCGCGGTCACCAGCATGTCGACGCGCTTGGAGCTGAGCGCCGGCAGCAAGCCGCTGAAGTCGATCTTCTCCCACTGCGCTTTCACACCGAGGCGTTTGGCCACCTCGTTGCCGAGGTCGATGTCGAAGCCGACCATCGTTCCGTTCTCGACATAACCGAACGGCGGATAGGCGCCACCGTTGGCGATGACGACGACGCCGTCCTTCTTGATCTTGTCCAGCGTGTCGGCCTGCGCCAGCGCGGCGGCACTGGCGACGACGCCGCACAGCAGCACGGCGCCGCGCGCCAGGTTCTTCAGGGATAACAACATGGGGATGTACTTTCGGTTCGTTCAAACAAGAGAAGGTGCCGCTCAGGGCCCTTCGAGAAATCGTCGGGCCGCGTCGCCGTGTTCGCGGCGCAGGCGCGCCAGGTCGACGCCGACCGGCTGGCCATCGGCCACGCGCCAGGCACCGCCCACCATCACGCGGTCGGCACGGTGGGCGCCGCACAGCACCAGCGCGGCCAGCGGATCGCCGGCGCCGGAGAAACGCAGGTCGTCGAGCGTGAACAGCGCCAGGTCGGCCTGTTGGCCCACGGCGATGCGGCCGATGTCGTGCCGACCCAGACACAGCGCCGAGCCTTCGGTGGCCCAGCGCAGTGCATCCAGGTGTGTGACGGCCGCCGCGCCATAGGTCAGGCGGTTCAGCATCAGCGCGTGGCGCACGCTCTCCATCAGGTTGGAGTTGTCGTTGGAGGCCGAGCCGTCGACGCCCAGGCCGACGATGGCGCCGGCCGCCTCCAGCTCCTTGGTGCGGCACTGGCCCGAGGCCAGCACCATGTTGGAGGTCGGGCAATGGCAGATGCCAACGCGGTGCCGCCCGAGCCGCTCGATCTCGCCTGCGTCGAAGTGGATGCCGTGGGCCAGCCACACCCGGTCGTTCAACCAGCCCAGGTCTTCCAGGTAGTCGAGCGGGCGTTGGCCGAAGTGCGCCAGGCAGTAGGCATCTTCGTCGTGCGTCTCGCCCAGGTGGGTGTGCAGCCGGCAGCTGCAGCGGCTGGCGAGCGTGGCCATGTCGCGCATCAGCCCGGTGGTGACGTTGAACGGCGCGCACGGCGCCAGCGCCACCGTGGTGCGCGCGCCGTCGGCCGTGTCGTGGTACTTGCCGATGACACGTTCACAATCGGCCAGCACGGCGTCGTCGCTCTGCATCAGCCGCTCGTCGGCGATGCCGCCGCTGCGGGTGCCGAGGTTGATCGCACCGCGCGTGAGCGTGATGCGCATGCCCAGCGCGGCGGCCTCGTCGGCCTCGATGTCGACCGCGTCGTCCATGCCATGGCCGAACACGAACAGATGGTCGCTGGCCGTGGTGCAGCCCGACATCAGCAGCTCGGTCAGCGCCAGCCGCACGGCCAGCCGGAAGTTGTCGCGGTTCAGGTGCCGGCCCCAGATCGGGTAGAGCGTCTTCAGCCAGGGAAACAGCTCCTTGTTGATCGCCTGCGGGTGCGCGCGCGTCAGCGTCTGGAAGAAGTGGTGGTGGGCATTCACCAGGCCGGGGATCACCACGTGCCGGCTCGCGTCGAACACGGCATCGCAGGGCGTGGCGGGGCCGTCGGCGCCGACCAGTTCGGCGATGCGGCCGTCCTCGACGACCAGGCCATGGGGGGCGCCTTGCGCCATCACGGCCAGCGGGTTGCGGATCCACGTGCGCATGGTCTCTCTTGTGTCAGCAGGTGGGCAAGGCGGCGGCCTGCAAGCGGGCCTGGGCGACGACCTGCCGCACCATGGAGAGCAGCGGGTCGTCGGCCTGGCTGGCGCGCGCCAGCCGGCGCTGCCGGAATGCCTCGGCCGCCTCGGCGATCTCTTCGCGCAGCGCGGCTTCGTCGACCCGCAGGCAGCGGCCGCCGGTGAAAACCACTTCGCCGTCGACCACCACCGTGTGCACCGCGCGGCTGGTGGCGGCAAAACACAGCTGGCGCTGCGCGTCGTTCAGGGGCACGAAGGCTGCGTCGCGCGCGTCGAGCAGGGTCAGGTCGGCGCGCTGGCCCACGGCGATCTCGCCGAAGCGGCCCTCGGCACCCATGCTGGCCGCGCCGTGGCGGGTCGCCATCGTCACCACGTCGGCCGCGCGCAGGGCTGGCGCCTCGGCGCTGTCACCGAGCGTGTGCACCAGCGCTGCCATGCGCAGCGTGTCGACGTAGTCGAGGCTGTCGCCCGTTGCTGCGCCGTCGGTGCCCAGTGCCACCTGCACGCCGGCCGCATGCAGCCGGCGCAGCGGGCACAGGCCGCTGGCCAGCTTGAAGTTGGACAGCGGGTTGTGCACCACCCGCGCACCGCGCGCGGCGATGCGCGCCACGTCGTCCGGCGTCAGCCAGACCGCGTGGTTCAGCACCAGGCGTTCGCCCAACAGGCCGACCTCATCGAGCACCTGCACGAAGGTCTTGCCGTACTGCTGCTGCGCGCAGACGGCCTGGGTGCGGGTCTCGAGCACGTGCATCTGCACCGGCGTGCGGTAGCGCGCGGCCAGGCCGGCCACGGTGGCCATCAGCTCGGGCGTGCAGCGCTGCGGCCCCCGCGGCCCGAGCGACAGGCCGAGCCGCGGCTCGGCACGTGCGGTCAGCCGGGACCAGGCGGCCTCGAAGAAATCGCGCTGCGATGCCACGTCGCGTGGTGCGCGGCGGTCGAGCTGTCGGGCCAGTGCCGGTGGGCACAGCGCCCGCGCACCGGGCAGACCGTCGAGGTAGGGCCGGTCGGCCAGGGTCACGGCCACCGTCGCACGCAGGCCGGCGTCGCGGTAGGCGTCGAGCACCTGCTCCAGCGCCTCGGCGTCGCAGCCGGGGTTCAGGAAATCGTCGTGCAGCGCGGTCACACCGCTGCGCAGCGACTGCAGCGCCAGCACCATCGCGCGCAGGTAGTGCCAGCGTGGCGGCAGGGCCTCGTCCCGCAGCGGCGGGTAACTCAGCGCCAGCCACACTTCGAGCGGCTCGCCCTCGTACGCACCGTGCTCGAAGCTCTCGTTCGAATGCGCATGGGCGTTGACGAAGCCGGGAAACGCGATCAGGCGCCGCCCATCGATGTCAGCCGGCGCCAGCGCAGCACCGGCCACGGTGGGCACGATGGCCTCGATCACGCCGTGCCGCACCATGATGTCCACGGGCGGCGCATCGGCGGACAACTGGCCCAGCCGCACCTGGCGCACCCGCCAGGCCGCCCCGTTGGCCGGCACGGTCAACGCCCCGCCGCCAGATGGCCCCGCACGAAGGCGCGGGCCACCGAATCGGGTGCGTTGAATTCGAGCGCGGCATCGAAGTGCGAGGCGCCGTGCACCAGCTGCAACTCAGCCTCGGCCACGCGGCCCAGCGCCCAGTGCAGCGCGCGCGCCTGGCGCAGGAACTCGGGGCTCTCGTCGGCACCCGCACCCACCAGCACTGGCGGGAACCGCAACGCCGTGCCGGACGCATCGGCGCCATCCAGCGCCAGCACCGGGCTCATCGCCTCGGCCTCGGCCGCGTCGAAGCCGAGCTGGGCCGGTGCCGCCGTGCGCGCCAGCGGGCGCAGGTCGTACATGCCGCCCAGCAGGTACATCGCCCGCAGACGCGGCAGCCACGGCGCACGCCGCAGCATGCCGGGTGCCGATGCGTCCAGCAGCGCCGCGGCCAGCGCCAGGTGCGCGCCCGACGAATGGCCGCCCAGCACCAGCGCACCGGGGTCGATGCCGAGTTCGGCCGCGTTGACGACCACTGCCGTCACCGCACGCCGCACCGCGGCCACGACCTCGGCCAGCGGCACCGTGCCGAGCTTGGGGAAGTTGATGCCCACGAGGGCAAAACCCGCCTTCACGCAAGCGTCGGCCCAGAACGCCGTCTCGCGGCTGGTGTTGATGCGCCAGCGACCACCGTGCACGAACACCAGCGCCGGCACCGCGCCACCACCGGTACCGGCCGGCAGGAACACGTCGACCGCCTCGTGCTCGGCCGGGCCCAGGCGATGGGTGTGCTGCCGCAGCGCGCCGGCGAAGCTGCTGGCGCTGAGTGCGCGCAGCGCCGCAAGATCCGCGAGATTGCGCGGGTCGGCGTTGTTGTCGTAGAGCCGGGCGAGTGCCGCCGGCGGCAGCTCGGGGCTCTGCAGATGGGGGTTCAAGACCCGAGGGGTCGCCGGTGCAGGGTGCGCTTGGGCTTGGTGCATGCACGGGCTTTTGCAACTTCCATGCCCCCAGCCGGAATAGCCGCCGGCCGCCTGGCACCGCACCCGCCGAACGCCCGGCGCGGCCCGGAGGAGCCAGCGCCAGCCATAGGAATGCACTATTTCCAGAGCTTGCCGCGCGACCGCCGGTACACCACTGGCACAGGCTTTGCAAGGAACGGTCGAACAGGCGCAACCACCTCATAGGCTGCGCCGATGCACCAAGTTGAAGTCGCGCCCACCGCTGATGCACCGCACGGACACCACGATGACCCACCCTGACCTGTTCGATCCCGCCCGCTACGCCGACGTGCGCAAGCCGCTGCTCGACGCGCACGGCCTGCCGGCGGACTGTTACACCGACCCGCGTTTCTTCCAGCGCGAACTGGAAACCGTGTTCGCCACCAGCTGGCTGATGGTGGGACGTGCCGACCGCATCCCCGCGCACGGCGACTTCATCACGCACGACCAGGCCGGCCTGTCGCTGATCCTCACGCGCGACGCCGACGGCAGCGTGCGCTGCCTGGTCAACGCCTGCCGCCACCGCGGCGCGCGCCTGCTCGATGTGCCGGCCGGCGAGACCTGCGGCCACAAGCGCGCCATCGTTTGCCCTTACCACGCCTGGACCTATGCGCTGGACGGCACGCTGCGCGGCTGCGCCGGCATGGAAGACACGCACGATTTCGACCGCGCCGACTACCCGCTGCGCACGCTGCGCACCGCGTGCTGGGGCGGCTTCATCTGGGTCTGTGCCGACCCCACGGCGCCCGAGCTGCTCGACTGGCTGGGCGAGCTGCCCGAGCGGCTGGCGATGTACCAGCTCGACGACATGGTGGCCACCCGCGTGGTCACGCACGACGTGGCCTGCAACTGGAAGGTGTGGGTCGAGAACTTCATGGAGGGCTACCACATCCCCACCGTGCACCGCCGCTCGATCAGCGCGCACAAGGCGGTGAACCACCCCGAGCACCCGCGCGGCAACGGGCAGTACACGGCCATCTTCGAGCAGCACGACGGCACGCTGGCGCTGCTGCCGGGCGACGACGGTTTCCCGCCGATCGAGACGCTGGTGGGCGAGTCGGTGCGCGGCAGCCGCTTCATGCTGGTCTACCCGGGCACGATGTTCGCGCTGACGATCGACGCGATGTGGTCCTTCCAGTGCCTGCCGATGGGGCCCGGCCACACCCGCGTCGTGCACACCTCGATGTTCCCGAAGTCGCGCACCACGCGCGAAGACTTCGAGGCGCTGGCCGCCAACTACTACAAGCGCCAGGACATGGTGGTGGGCGAGGACAACGACATCTCGGTGCAGCAGCAGCGCGGGCTGGATTCGACGATGGCCCTGCCCGGCCGCTTCGCGACCAAGGAGCGCATCGTGCACGCACTCGACAA
This sequence comes from Pseudorhodoferax sp., assembly GCA_965279475.1. GTDB lineage: Bacteria > Pseudomonadota > Gammaproteobacteria > Burkholderiales > Burkholderiaceae_C > Pseudorhodoferax. The sequence goes on along the minus strand of CBDIIA010000003.1, from coordinate 875,468 downwards.
CTGGATCCTCGACCTCGTGCTGCAGCCCACGGCACAGCGCAAGGTGCACGGCCTGAAGGTGGTCGCATGACAACCTCCTCAACCTCGCTGCACATCGATGCACGGCCGCATGCCGTCGACTGGCGGGCGGACGAGACCGCGCTGATCGTGGTCGACATGCAGAACGGCTTCCTCAAGGCCGGCGGCTACTTCGACAACGTCGGCTACGACCTGGGCCACGCGCCGCAGACCATCGCCCGTGTCGTCGATACCATCGCCGCCGCGCGGCGGGCCGGTGTGCAGGTGGTGTTCATCCAGAGCGGCTTCGACGCGCAGCACCTGTGCGTGGGCGGCCCCAGCGCGCCGGTATGGCACAAGTCGGAGGCGCAGGTCTTGATGCGCGAGCGGCCCGAGCTGCACCGCCAGCTGATCACCGACGGAACCTGGGATTACGCGCTGGTCGACGAACTCGCGCCCCACAGCAGCGAGCCCATCGTGCGCAAGTCGCGCTACAGCGCCTTCAGCGGCACCTCGCTCGACCAGCTGCTGCGCGCACGCCGCATCCGCAACCTGCTGTTCTGCGGCGTGGCCACCAACGTCTGCGTGGAGACCTCGCTGCGCGATGCCTACGGGCTCGAATACTTCGTGCTGCTGGTCGAGGACGCCACCCACCACGCCGGCCCGCCGTTCCTGAAGGAGGCGACGCTGTGGAACGTGGAGCGCTTCTTCGGCTGGGTCGCGCCGCTGGCGGCGCTCGAGCAGGCGGCCGGTGGACCGGCTGCATCTTCCGTCGCAGCCCTGGCCGTGCCCGCATGACCGATGCGTCGTCGAAGATCATGGGCGGGCGCGGCAGCGTGCGCGTGGCCATCGTGCAGACGCCGCCCTGCTTTCTCGACCTGGAGGCCAGCGTCGACAAGGCCTGCCGCAAGATCGCAGAGGCCGCGGCCGGCGGCGCCGAACTCATCGTCTTCAGCGAGACCTGGCTGGCCGGCTACCCGTACTGGGACGAAGGCTGGAACAGCAACGCCGACGCCTGGATGGCGGTGCGCACGCGCTTCTACGACAACGCGCTGCTGATCCCGAGCGATGCCTCGCGGCGGCTGTGCGATGCGGCCGCGCAGGCCGGCGCCATCGTCGTGATGGGCTGCAATGAGGTCGACGAGCGGCCCGGCTGCCACACGGTCTACAACACGCTGCTGACCATCGGTGCCGACGGCAGCATCGTCGGCAAGCACCGCAAGCTACGCCCGACCTTCGTCGAGTCCGCGTTCTGGGGCCAGGGCCGGGGCGACGATCTCTACACGCAGGCCACGCCGATCGGCCGCATCGGCGGGCTGATCTGCGGCGAGCACGTGATGACGCTGGCGCGCGCCCGGCTGATCGAGCAGGGCGAAGACTTCCACGTCGCCGTCTACCCCGGCGCGTTCAACGTCTGGACCGGCCCGAAGCTGCAGGAGGAAGACCCGGAAGGCCGCTACTTCATCGGCTACGCGTCGTGCCGCGCTCATGCCAACGAGTCGGGCGCCTTCGTGCTGTGCGCGGTGGGCATCATCGAGCCACAGGACATCCCGGCCGACTTCCCGATGCGCGATTCGCTCAACATCGGCTACGCGCGCGGCGGCAGCATGGTGGTGTCGCCGGCCGGCGTGCCGCTGGTCGGGCCGGTCTACGGCGACACCATCGTCTACGCCGACTGCCCGGCCAACATGGTGAAGATCGCCAAGTCGATCATCGACACCAATGGCCACTACGGCCGGCCGGATGTGCTGTCGCTGCAGTACCACCCGCAGGGCCGGGCATGAACCTGCCGGGCGAAACTTCGTCGCTGCCGCCGGAGACCGGCCCCTCGCACGTGCTGCTGTTCGGCCTGGGCGCGATGGGCATGCCGATCGCGCGGCGTCTGCTCGCGGCGGGCTTCACCGTCGCCGGCTTCGACCCTCATGCCGCGGCACGACAGCAGCTGGCCGCGACCGGTGCCACGGCCCTGCCCTGTACCACGCCGGGCGATGCCCTGCGCACGACGCTGGCCGCGTCCTCGCACGCGGTGGGCTGGGCCCTCGTCAGCTGCGTGACCGATGCGGCGGCGCTGGCGGCGATCTGGTTCGGCGAAGACGGGTTGGCCCAGGCCGTGGCCGATGTGGCCGGCAGCGGCCTGGCCGTGATCGACCACACCACCACCGACGTGGCGCTGGCGCGCCGCATTGCGGGCTGCTGCGCCGAGCAGGGCGCCCACGCGGTCGACGCGCCACTGTCGGGTGGCGTGCGCGGCGCGATCCTGGGCACGCTGTCGGCGATGCTCGGCGGCACACCGCAGGCCGTGCGCGTGGCCACACCCGTGCTCGGCGCCTATTGCGCCACCAGCGTGCATCTCGGCGAGGCCGGCGCGGGCCAGGCCGGCAAGCTGGCGAACCAGCTGGCCATCGCCGGCACCAACCTGGGCCTGTTCGCCGCCACACGCTTCGCACGCGGCGCCGGGCTCGACACCACGGCCTGGCTGCAGGCGCTGGCGGCCGGCTCGGCCCATTCGGCGCAGTTGGTACAACACCACGTGGCACTGGCTGGCCACCAGGGCGATCTGCTGGCCTTGTTCGGCTGGCTGCAGAAGGACATGCAGCTGGCGCGGACCGAGGCGGCCTCCATGGACTCCGCGACCCGCGCCGCGGTCGACCGGCTGTGCCTTGCGTTCGCACCGGAAGCCGCGTGATGGAGCTGCGGCACCTGCGTTACTTCGAGGCCATCGCGGCCGTGGGCAACGTGACCCGCGCCGCGGCCAACCTGCGCATCTCGCAGCCTTCGCTGAGCCAGGCCATCAAGGAACTCGAGGCCGAGGTCGGCCTGCCGCTGCTGGTGCGCGGCCCGCGCGGCAGCGTGCTGACCGACGCCGGGCGCGAGTTCGTCAAGCATGCGAGCGACATCCTCGAACGCCTGCCGATGGCGCGCGAGGCCACGCGCCGCGCCGCGCAGGGCGCGGGTGGCCAGCTGGTGGTGGCGTTCACCGGCTCCAGCGTGTTCGACGTCGTGCCGGCGCTGATGCAGCGCGCCCGCGAGCAGATGCCCGACGTGGCGCTGCGCCTGGTCGAGATGCTGACCGACAAGCAGATCGAGGCGCTGTACGGCCGCCAGGTCGACGCCGCCATCGGCCGGCCGCTGCGCAACGAGCCAGGCCTGACCTCGCGCGTGATCGCGCAACGCTCGTTCGTCATCGCCGTGCACGTGCAGCACCCGCTGGCGCGCCGGCACGAGGTGTCGCTGGCCGACCTGCAGGGCGAGCCGCTGATCACGCCGCAGCGCCGCCTGGGGCCGGGCTTCCATTCGCAGCTGATGACGATGCTGAGCAAGGCCAAGCTCAACCTGCAGATCGCGCACGAGGCGATCCACATGCCGATCGTGCCCGGGCTGGTGGCGGCGGGCATGGGCATCGGCATCGTCAGCGACGAGCTGCGCGACCTGGAGGTGCGCGACGTGGTCTACCGGCCGCTGGTCGAAGGCCACCACGCGGTGCAGGTCGCGATCTCATGGCGGCTCGACAACGACTCGCAGGCGCTTGCGCAATTCGTCGGCCTCGGCCGCAACCACCCGAAGATGGAGATTCCCCATGCAGCATGAAGCGCTGTCGGCACTGAACGCACGCGTGCGGCGCGACCTGGACTACCTCGCCTACCCCGACAAGCCCTGGGTGCTCGACCTCGATGCTCCGCTGCTGGCCCGCATCGCGCCCGGTGTCGCGCCCGAGCAGGTGCTGCAGTGCGCCATCGTCGGCGGCGGCCAGTTCGGCCTGACCATCGCCCACGGCCTGCAGCGCGAATGCGTGCCACGCGTGCGGGTGTTCGACCGCAATCCGGCCGGGCAGGAAGGCCCGTGGATGACCTTCGCGCGCATGAAGATGCTGCGCACGCCCAAGCGCCACACCGGCCACGACCTGGGCAACGCCAGCCTGACCTTCCAGGCCTGGTACGAAGCGCAGCACGGCAGCGAGGGGTGGGACCAGCTGTTCCGCATCTCGCGGCCTGACTGGCAGGCCTACCTCGGCTGGTACCGCGAGGTGACCGGGGTCGACGTGGTCAACGGCGTCGAGGTGACGGCCGTCGAGCCCTGGCCGAGCGCGGACGACTGCAAGCTCTTTCGCCTGCGGCTGCAGACCCCCACCGGCGAACAGCTGGCCTGGGCACGCACGGTGGTGTTCGCCAGCGGTGCCGAAGGTTCGGGCGGGCATGCAGTGCCCGAGTTCATCACCTCGCGACTGCCGAAGAGCCTGTACGCGCACACCAGCGAGTGGCCGATCGACTTCTCGGCGCTGGCCGGCAAACGCGTCGGCCTGCTGGGTTCAGGCGCGGCCGCGTTCGACACCGCCATCGCCGCGCTGGAAGCCGGCGCGCGCGAAGCCGTGCTGTGCTTCCGCCGGCCCGAACTGCCGCGCACCAACCCGCGCCGATGGATGGAATTCGCCGGGTTCCTCGCGCACTACCCCGAGCTGCCGGATGCGCAACGCTGGCTCTACCTGCAGCGCCTCTATGCGATCGGCCAGCCGCCGCCGCAGCCGACCTTCGACCGCGCCGTCGCCTTGCCGGGCTTCACGATGCGGCCGGCCACACCCTGGCGCGCGGTGCGCGAGGAAGGCGGCCAGGCCGTCGTCACCACGCCGCAGGGCGAAGAGCGTTTCGACTTCGTGTTCGCGGCCACCGGCGCCTTTGTCGACCTGGCGGCCCGCCCCGAGTTCGCCGGCCTGCTGCCGCACGTGGCCTTGTGGGGGGAGCGCTACCGGCCGCCGGCGGCACTGGCCGAGCCGCGGTTGGAAGCCTTCCCCTACCTCGGCCGCTTCGCGCAGTTCACCGAGAAGACGCCGGGCACGGCGCCCTGGCTCGAGCGCCTGTTCACGATCACCCGCGCGGCCACCTTGTCGATGGGGCCGAGCGCGGCATCGAACAGCAACATCAAGTACACCGCGCCGCGCATCATCTCGGGCGTGACACGGGCGCTGTTCCTAGGCGATGCGGCGCAGCACGCTCAGCGCTTCGAAGTGCACGACCACTCTGAGTTGCCCACGCCGGCATGACCGAAGTCCACTGGTTCGACATGGCCCACCCGGGCGACTACAGCCAGCTGGCCGCTGTGCTGGGTGACCTGGCGTCGGTCGAGCGCCTGGCCGTTCTGGTGAAGACCGAGGGCCACACCGCACCGAACGACTTTGCGCGCCAGCTGTCGCGCAGCGTGCTCGACCCGATGCTGGGCACGCTCACGGCCCGGGGCCGCGCCGTCGCCGTGCTGGCCAACGGCTGCGAAGGTGCGGCCACGCCGGGCGGCTACGCGCTGCTGCGGCGGACTGCCAGCACACCGACGGCCGCAGGCGACCTGCGTTTCGGCATCGCACGGTCGGCGCCGCTCGCGCCCGATCGGGTGGGCATCGAGGCCGCGATCGACGCGGTGGCCGACTGCGTGCGGCAGGCCTGTGTGGACGGCGAACTTGGGCCCGACGAGGCGGCGCTGGCCATCGTCAAGCTGCCCACGCTGCTGGCCGGCAGCCGCCCGCACGAGGCCTGGCGCAGCGACCAGCACCGCGGCCGGGCCATCGCCGCGCTGGGTGTTGCCGTGGCGCTGGGCGAGATCGACCGCGCCCGCATTCCGGCCAGTGCCATCGCCGCCGATGCCACGCTGTTCAGCCGGCGCGCGATGACCTTTGCCGGCCCCGAGCAGGACTGCATCGAGGCCGTGGTGCTGGGCAACGCGCCCGCCACGGCACCCGCCGCCCCCGGCAGCCTGCGCATCGGTGTGTGCCACCCGGCCGACATGCTCGACGCCGGCACGATCCGCCGGCTGCTGCTGGCAATGGGGTTGCACTTCGACGCGGCCGGCGAGCTGACCGAACCGGGCCGCGTACTCGCGGTATTGAGCAAGGCCGGCCCGCAGTCCGATGGCCGCATCCGCGGCGCACGCACGGCCATCTTCACCTCGGCCGCCGCGCCCGACAGCCTGATGCGCTCGGTGCAATCGGGTGTGGTCGGCAGCCTGTTCGGCAGCACACGTTTCTTCGTCTCCGGCGACCCGGTGCAGCAGGCGCCTGCCGGCGGCGGCGTGGTGGCCGTCATCGTGAAAGGAACGACGCCATGACCCTCCCCCTGCTGGCCACGCATGGCCGCTACGCCTACTCGCCCATCGTCGAGCGCCCGGTCTACGACTGGCCCAACGGCGCGCGACTGGCGCTGTACATCGCGGTCAACGTCGAGGCCTTTCCGTTCGGCGAAGGCATGGGACCCGAGCTGAACCCGCGCCAGCCCGAGCCCGACGTGGTGAACCACGGCTGGCGCGACTGGGGCAACCGTGTCGGCATCTGGCGCCTGCTCGAACTGCTGGACGAGTTCGCTCTGCCGGCCAGCGCCCTGCTGAACACCGCCGTCTACGACAGCTGCCCGCAGATCGCCCCCGCGCTGCGCCGCCGCGGCGACGAGATCGTCGGCCACGGCCACACCAACGCCGAGCGCCAGGCCGAGATGGACGAGGCCCGCGAGTCGCAGATGATCGCCGCCGTCACCGCGCGCCTCACCGCCGAGGAAGGCCAGGCCCCGCGCGGCTGGATGGGCCCCTGGGTCAACGAGACCGCCCGCACGCCCGATCTGCTGAAAGCCAACGGCTACGGCTACGTGATGGACTGGATGGTGGACGACCAGCCACTATGGCTGCGCACCGCCCACGGCCCGCTGATCGCCCTGCCCTATGCCCGCCCCACCAACGACATCACCGTGCTGCACGGCGCCAAGTGGCCGCCCGACGTGTGGGTCGATGCGCTGATCGACCAGGTCGACGAAATGCTGCTGCAAAGCCGGCGGCAACCCATCGTGTTCAACCTGTCGCTGCACCCGTACCTGATGCATGCGTTCCGGCTGCGGCAGCTGCGGCGGCTGTTCGCGCATCTGGAGACGGTGAAAGACCGGTTGTGGATTGCGCGCAGCGGGGAGATTGCGGCGCATGCGGCGAACGTGCTGGCGGCCGAGACCGACCAGACTTGACAAGCAGAGAACGTCAAGCCTTGCGCGCGACCCAGTAGGTTGCGCCGTCAGGACCATAGCGCTCGTCGTGCGGCACGTCGGGCCTGAGGTGGAATCGATCGCCGGCCAGCAAACGCCTCTCTGGCTCACCCTCGACGCGCAGCCACATCTCGCCCTGCACCACCACCGCGTTGGCTTCGAACGGATGGCTGTGCGTGGGCACGACCTGCTGCGGCGCCCATTGGCGCTCCAGCACTTCGTCGTAACCGGCGTCGGTCATCAGGCTGCGGAACTGGTCGAGGTCGAGCTGGATCGTGGTCATGTCGCGGCACCGAAAAAATGCAGATGATCGGCTGAAACGCTGCTGCGGGCCAGTTGGGATTTTCTCTCGGCGCCGCTCACACCACGGGCGTCAACTTCGCCACCGCCAGCGCCAGCCACTTCACGCCGTGCCGCGGAAAGTTGATCTGCGCCCTGGCGTCATCGCCTGAGCCTTCGAGCGTGCTCACCGTGCCTTCGCCGAACTTGGTGTGGAACACCTTCATGCCGGTCTTCAGTCCGTGCGACGGCGCGGCCTTCTGCGCGGGCACCGGCGGGCTGGCGAAGCTGTTGCCGAAGCCCGAGCCGGGGCTGTCGATCTGCCGCGCGTTCCAGCCCGAGCCGAAGCCGCTCTGCTTCGGGGTGATCCACTTCAGCGCCGACGCGGGAAGCTCTTCGAAGAAACGGCTTTTCACGTTGTAGCGGGTCTGGCCGTGCAGCATGCGGGTCTGCGAGAAGCTCAGGTACAGCCGCTTGCGCGCGCGCGTGATCGCGACGTACATCAGGCGGCGTTCTTCCTCGAGGCCGTCGCGGTCGGTCATCGAGTTCTCGTGCGGGAACAGGCCCTCTTCCATGCCGGTGATGAAGACGCAGTCGAACTCCAGGCCCTTGGCCGAGTGGACCGTCATCAGCTGCACGGCATCCTGGCCGGCTGCGGCCTGGTTGTCGCCGGCCTCCAGTGCGGCGTGGGTCAGGAACGCGACCAGCGGGCTCAGCGTCTCGCCGGTCTCGGGCTCCACGCCGCCCAGGGTCTCGCCGGGCTCGGCCAGGGGCAACGACGGGTCGAGTCCCTGGCTCACCGGCGACTGGCGCAGGCCTGCACCGTGCTCGTCGACCGGCATCGCCACCGCGTCGCGGCCGAAGCCTTCCTGCGTGACGAAGCTCTCGGCGGCGTTGACCAGTTCTTCCAGATTCTCGATGCGGTCGGCGCCTTCGCGGTCGGCCTTGTAGTGCGTGACGAGGCCGCTGGCTTCGAGCATCTGTTCGATGATCTCGCGCAGCGTGAGACCCTGGGTCTGTTCGCGCAGCACGTCGATCTTTGCGACAAAGGCGCCGATGTTGGCGCCGGCCTTGCCCGGCAAGGCGCTCACCGCATCGTGCAGCGAACAGCCGGTGGCCCGGGCCGCGTCCTGCAGCTGCTCGATGCTGCGCGCACCGATGCCGCGCGGCGGGAAGTTGACCACGCGCAGGAAACTGGTGTCGTCGTTCGGGTTCTCCAAGAGCCGCAGGTACGACAGCGCGTGTTTGATCTCGGCGCGCTCGAAGAAACGCAGGCCGCCGTAGACGCGGTACGGAATGGACGCATTGAACAGCGCGGTCTCGATCACGCGGCTCTGCGCGTTGCTGCGGTAGAGCACCGCGATCTCTTTCCTCTGAACGTCGTCTCTGACCAGCTGCCGCATCTCCTCGACCATCCACTGCGCCTCGGCGAAGTCGCTGGCCTGCTCGACCACACGCACCGGCTCGCCGGGGCCCTGGTCCGTGCGCAGGTTCTTGCCCAGGCGCTTGCTGTTGTGGCCGATCAGCGCGTTCGCCGCGTCGAGGATGTTGCTGTAGCTGCGGTAGTTCTGCTCGAGCTTGATCTGCTGCGTGACGGCGAACTCGCGCACGAAGTCGGCCATGTTGCCCACGCGCGCACCGCGGAAGGCGTAGATGCTCTGGTCGTCATCGCCCACGGCCAGCACGCTGCCCGCGCGGCCCGCGGGCGCGGCCGCGTCCTGCTCGCTCTTGCCGGCCAGCATCTTGATCCACGCGTACTGCAGCGTGTTGGTGTCCTGGAACTCGTCGATCAGGATGTAGCGAAAGCGCCGCTGGTAGTGCTCGCGCACCGGGTCGTTGTCGCGCAGCAACTCGTAGCTGCGCAGCATCAGCTCACCGAAGTCGACCACGCCTTCGCGCTGGCACTGCTCTTCGTACAGCTGGTAGAGCTCGATCTTCTTGCGCGTCTCCTCGTCGCGCGCCTGCAGCATGTGCGGGCGCAGGCCTTCTTCCTTGTTGCCGCCGATGTAGTACTGGATCTGCTTGGCCGGGAAACGTTCGTCGTCGACGTTGAACTGCTTCATCAGCCGCTTGATCGCGGACAGCTGGTCCTGCGTGTCGAGGATCTGGAAACTCTGCGGCAGGTTGGCCAGCTTGTAGTGCGCGCGCAGGAAGCGATTGCACAGGCCGTGGAAGGTGCCAATCCACATGCCGCGCACGTTCACCGGCAGCATCGCCTGCAGCCGCGTCATCATTTCCTTCGCGGCCTTGTTGGTGAAGGTCACGGCGAGGATGCCGCCGGGCGAGACCTGGCCGGTCTGCAGCAGCCAGGCGATGCGGGTGGTGAGCACCCGTGTCTTGCCGGAGCCGGCGCCCGCGAGGATCAGCGCGTGCTCGTTGGGCAGGGTGACGGCGGCCAGCTGCTCCGGGTTCAGATTGCGCAACAGAGGCGTGTCGTCCACGCGGGGCAAGGAGGGAGCAGAGAACATGCGGGCATTGTAGAAACACCACCCCGGCGCCGCTGGCCTGCGATGCCAGCGGGCCGAAGGAGCCTCTCAAGGGCGGCGGAAGGTGGACGGCTGCTTCGACCAGTACGCCGAGGTCAGGCGGTCGAGCCGCACCTCGCCGCCAGTCGACGGCGCGTGCACGAAGCGGCCCTCGCCCACGTAGATGCCCGCGTGCGTGGCGCCGCCGCTGCGCGAGAACACCACCAGGTCCCCCGTGCGTGCCGAGGCGGCCGGCACCGGCTGGCCCCAATGCACCAGCGAGGCCACCGTGCGCGGCGCGGCGATGCCGGCGCTGTGGCGGTAGACGAAGGCGATCAGGCCGCTGCAGTCGAAACCCGACTCGGGCGTGTTGCCGCCGTAGCGGTAGGGTGTGCCGACCAGGCTCACGGCCTGCAGCGTGACGTCGGCCGCCTGCTCGGGCGACAGCCGCGGCAGGGCCGTCGTCGTGTCGCCATCGCCCGGCCCGCGGGGCGAGACCGGCGCCACCGAGCAGCCCGTGACCGCGAGCAACAGCCACGCGGCGGCTGCCAGGTCGATCGATCGTCGGGTGGGCGTCATGGGTGGGCGGATGCTGGCGAGCGGCGCGCAAGGGTTGTCGCGCAGTGTGCCACCGGCGTGGGCGAAACGGGCCGATCGGGCGCCGCCCCGCGGCCCGGACCGTGTGCGTGACGCCACACACGGTGTGGGTCTTTGCCGGGGTTGTGGTAGTTTTCGGCAGGGTCGCCGGCTCCCGTCGGCCCGGTCCGCAAGGGGGTTGGCATGTTCTCCGTGTATGGCGTCACCGGCCGTGAGTTCGTCGGTTCGATGGAGCAGTTGCGCCACATCGAGCGCATCAACGCGGCCTCGCGCGTGCGGCGGCTCGATGCCAACGAAATCGAACTGCCCACCACGGCCCTGGCCGAACCGCCGCCACCGGCCACGCCGCCCGCCGCAGCGGCCAATCCGCCGGCCGGCCCGGTGCGCGCCGCCATCGCCGCCTATGCGCAGGCCCTGCTGCCCGAAACCCAGCGTCAGCCGCTGATGCGTGTCGACCAGATCATGGTGCAGCCGGCGGTGACCATCGCGCAGGACAGCAGCGTGCTCGATGCGTGGAAACTGCTGGCCTACCACGGCTTCGGCCAGGCGCCGGTGGTGAACGCGTCGGGCATGCTGGTCGGCCTGCTGCTGCGCGCCGACCTGTTCCGCGTCGAGCGCCTGGCCTCGCCCGACCTCGACCCGAAGGAATGGAAGTCGCTGATGGAGCAGCCGGTGAGCGAACTGATGTGGACGCCGGTGCCCAGCGTGGCCGGCGACACCGATATCCGCCGCGTGGCCGGCGTGCTGATCGACACCGGCCTGCCGGGACTGCCGGTGGCCGACGAGCTGGGCGCGGTGAAAGGCTTCGTGGCGCGCGCCGACATCCTGCGCGCGGTGGCGCACGACCCGCCGCTGGATCTCTGGGGCTGATCCAGGCCCCGCGCAGCAAGCGCGGTCAGGCCTTGGAAGCCAGCACGCCCGGATAGGTCAGCGCGCTGGTGGTGGACGAGACGGAGAACTTGGCCGAGGTCGTGTCCTGCTGCTGCATCAGCGTGGTGTAGAGCGACATCACGTTGGACGTGTGGCCGGCGTACCGCGCGGCCTGCGAGATGGCGGCACTCTGCCGGATGGTGCCCGACAGTTCGTCGGCGCTGCCGGCCATGTCGGCGATGCGCGACGAGAAGCTGGGCTTGCTGCCGTCGTTCTTCAGGAAGCTGGTGACGGCAGCCTTGTCCTTGTCGCTGCCGGTCACGTTGATCTCGCCCTTGCTGCCGACCGTGAATTCGACCGCGCCGCCCAGCGTGACGCCGCTCTTGGCCAAGGCCGCGCGCAGTTCGGTGCCCAGTGCGGTTTGCTGCGCCTCGAGCGCCTTGTGCGCGCTGGAGGCCTTGAAGCCGCGGGCGGCGGTGGCCAGCGCGGCCTGTGCCGTCTTCTCGGCCGAGGTGTTGCCGGTCTTGCTGGCCGAAGCCTGGGCATCGGCCGTCTGCCCGGACTTGGCGAGCAGTGCGCTGACGTAGGCCGACAACGAGGTGCCGGTCAGCGAAGTGTTGTTGACCATCGGTGACGCCTGTGCTGCTTACTGCAGCATCAACGAGCGTTCGCCCTTGCACTTGCCGGCACGTGCAGGAGGGTTGCACAGGCCGCAGACGTAGTGGCGCGGGTTCTCGTACAGCTCCGACACGAACTGCCCGCCGCAACCCGAGCACTTGGTCATGTTGAGCATGTTGGCGTCGACGAACTTCACCAGGCGCCAGGCCCGGGTGAACGACAGCAACGGGTCAATCTCGGCAGCCGCCACCTGCTCGGTGTAGAGACGGTAGGCCTTGGTCAGGTTGTCGACGGCGTCGATGTCCAGGCTCTTCGACAGGTACTCGTAGATGTTGAGGAACAGCGACGAGTGGATGTTCTCCTGCCACGACAGGAACCAGTCCGTCGAGAACGGCAGTTGTCCCTTCGACGGCGACTTGCCCGACACCTCCTTGTACAGCCGCAGCAGCCGCTCGTACGACAGGTCGGTCTCGGCCTCGAGCACCTGCATGCGCGCGCCCATCTGGATCAGCATCGCCGCGCGCTCGATCTGGCGGGAATCGTTCAGTACGCTTCGGGTCGAAGTGGTGGCCATACAAGTGCTCTGTTCAGATAAAGAAGGATGTCATTCCAGGGATACCGCGGAACCGGCTTTGCCGGGCCGCTGGTATCGCCCCCGGTAGGGGGTTGGCGAAGCGACACGCAGTGCGCGCAGACTGGGAGCGAGCTAGATGACTTCGGCGAGGCGGCCGGCCATCAGGATGCTGGCGTGCAGCTTGTTGGTGGCCTCGTTGCCGACCTTCTTGATGTCGTGGTTGGTCAGCAGGTTCCAGACCAGACTGTCCTCGACGCGGAAGTGGCACAGCAGCATGTTGCCGCTGGCGAGTTTCAGCGTCTGCGCGGCCGACAGCGAACCCAGGATGTCGGCGGCTTCCTCGTTGATGCCGAGACGGAACAGCGCTTCGGCCTTGTCCTGGCGGATCAGGTTCTGGGCCAACATCAGGTAGGTGAGATTGGCCTCGCGGATCTCGGCGATCATTTGGTCACTGTTCATGCTGCGCTCCTGTTGCATCCCGGTCCGGCTGCTGCATCGTTGTTACCGCATGCGCACAGTGCCGATCCGTTGAAATGGATTGTGAAACGTAGCCAAACAGGATTTAAGTCGGGGGAGTGATAGACGCCGTGTCTCATCGGCGCGCCCGGCCTGTCAGAAATTGCCTTACAAGCTGACGGCGTACCGTCCTGCGCCGCAGGCCGCGCAGTCCGCTATTGCGCCGCGAGCTTCGTCGGACCTTGCCAGTCGCCGCCGAGCGCCTTCACCAGGAACACCGACGTCAGCAGCCGCTGCCCAAGCAGCTGGGCCGACTGCCGTTCGATGCTGAGCACCGACTGCTGGGCGGTGATCACGTCGAGATAGGTGGCCACGCCTCCCTCGTAGCGGCTATTGGCCAGCTCCAGCACCCGGTTGGCGCTGCCGATCGCCACCTGGGCCTGTGTGTAGGCGCTTTCGAGCGCGGTCAGCCCGGTGATGCCGTCTTCCACCTCCTGCATCGCGGTCAGCACGACGCGACGGTAGTTGGCGGTGGTCACGTCGTAGCCCGCGCGTGCGAAATCGACGCCGGCCTTCACGCGCCCGCCGTCGAACAGCACCTGCGTGGCCGACACGCCCAGCGACCACAACAGGCTGGAGGCGTTGAACAGATCGGAGAAGGTCCGCGTGTCCAGCCCCAGCGAGGGCCCCAGGATCACGCTCGGGTAGAACGCGGCATTGGCCACGCCGATCTGCGCGTTGGCGACGGCCATCGCGCGTTCGGCGGAGGCCACATCGGGCCGGCGTTCCAGCACGTCGGACGGCACGCCCAGCGGAATCGCCGGCGGCACGATCGCGGTCTTGACCGGCGGCAGCGAGAACGACGGTGCCGGTGTGCCGGTGATCGTCGCGATCGCGTGTTCGTACTGGCCGCGCAGGCGCCGTACCACGTCGACCTGGGTCAGCGTGTTGTCGAGCAGGGCCTGCTGCTGCGCCTTGTCGAGACCCGAGCTGGCGCCCAGTTCATAACGCGCGGTGGCCAGCTCGAGCGCCCGTCGCTGCAGCGCGATCGAGCGCAACAGCACGTCGAGCTCGGCGTCGAGCGCGCGTAGGTTGAAGTAGTTGGTCGCCAGATCGGTGGTCAGCAGCAGGCGCGTGTTTTCCAGGTCGGCGGCCGACTGCTCGGCCGAGGCTAGGGCCCCGGCCACCGTGCTGCGCACGCGACCGGCCAGGTCGATCTCGTAGTTGACCGACAGGGTCAGCGCGGCGTCGTCCTGGACGGTCGAGAAATTGCGCGTGGCGTAATTGGTGAGCGGCCGGTTCTCCGAGATCTTCAGCCGCGCCAGGCGTGCACCGAGCGACAGCTGCGGAAACTGCGCCGCCTGGTTCTGGTCGATCACCGCGCGTGCCTGCTGCAGCCGCGCACTGGCGGCGGCCAGCGTCTGGTTGTTCTCCAGCGCGCGCAGCTGCAGCGCATCAAGCTGCGGGTCGCCGAAACGCGTCCACCACGGGCCCTTGGGCACGGCATCGCTCGGCGTGCCGGCGCGCCAGGGTGCGTCGAGCTGCCAGGCCACCGGCATCTGCGGCACCGGCTTCTGGTAGACCGGCGGCGTGGCGCAGCCGGCGAGCAGTGCCGCCACGGCCAGCGCGCCGGCGCTCCAGGCGATGCGCGCGGCGCGCGGGGACCGAACGGTGCGCATTCCAGCCCCGAGACTCACAGCGCCTTCCCGGCGGCAGCGGCGCTCTTGGCAGGGCCTTCCTTGGCGACCACGGCCTTGGCCGGCGCGGGGATCACCACGTCGCCATCGGCCAGCGAATCAGACGGGTTCAGCACCAGCCGGTCCGACGCGTCGACACCGTCGACCACCTCGACGTTTTCGCCCAGGTTGCGGCCGACCTGGATCGGGCGCAACGTCACCTTGCCGCCGCCGTCGATCACCGCCACGCGCATGCCGTCGCCGCGGATCAGCAGCGCATTGGTCGGGATCAGCATCGCACCGCTGGCCTTCAGGGGCAGCGATACCTGCACGAAGGCGCCGGGCAGCAGCGTGCCGTCCTTGTTGGGCAGCGACACCTCGACCTGCATCGTGCGCGAGCTGGCGTCGATCGAGCCGGAGGTGCGCGCCACTTCGCCCTGGAACTTCTGGCCGCGCAGTTCGGCCTGGGTGATCACGACCGTCTGGCCGGGCTTGATCAGCTGGGCCGACGACTGCGGCACGTTGATGTAGACGCGCAGTACATCGGTCTGCGCCAGCACGAACAAGGCCTTGCCGTTGGCGCCGCTGCCGGCTTCGATCAGGTCGCCGGTGTCGACGTTGCGGCGGATGATGACGCCCGAGAACGGCGCCACCACGCGCTTGAAGTTCTCGAGCTGGCGCAGCCGCTCGACGTTGGCGTCGGCCGCGGCCAGATTGGCACGGGCCTGTGCCTCGGCGCTGCGGCGTTCATCGAGTTCCTGTTGCGACACCGCGTCGCGCTGACGCAGGCTTTCCCAGCGGACCGCAGTGCTCTTGGCCAGCTCGAGGCTGGAGGCGGCCTGCTGCCGCGCGGCGACCGCCTGCGACAGCTGCTGGTCGGTCTCGGGCGTGTCGAGTTCGGCGAGCAGTTCGCCCTTCTGCACCTTGGCGCCGATGTCCTTGTACCAGCGCTTCAGGTAACCAGGGGCGCGCGCGGCGATCGGCGACTGCATGTAACCTTGCAGCGTACCGGGCAGCGCCAGCGTCTGGCCCTTCTCGACGATGCGCGGCTTGGCGGTGTTCACATACTGCTTGGCGCGCTCCTCGGTGCCGGCTTCGAGCACCTTGGCGTTGGCCATGCGGCTGAAGATGGTGCGCCCCGCACCGGCGGCCAGCAGGATCAGCACCACGACGGAAAGGATCTTCGCACCGCGCACGACACGCGCGCGCTGGCGGATGTCGTCCGGGGTGCTCTCGGGGACCGCGTGGGCGGCCGGGTTCGCGTGAATGGCGTCAGACATGGGGTCAGATCTCCTGCACCGCGGCGTTCAGGGGCGGATGTGCACTGTGGTCGCGCCTCGCCGCACGGCGCACCAGGCGTTCATGGATGCCGGCGTAGACCACCGGCACGAACAACAGCGTTGAAACCGTTGCAAATAACAGGCCACCGATGACGGCGCGGCCCAGGGGCGCATTCTGCTCTGCGCCCTCGCCCAGGCCAAGCGCCATCGGGATCATGCCGATGATCATCGCCAGTGCAGTCATCAGCACCGGCCGCATGCGGGTGGCGCCGGCGTCGAGCGCGGCGCGCAAAGGCCCGGCGCCCTCCTCGCGGCGCTGCCGCGCGAACGACACCACCAGGATACTGTTGGCCGTGGCGACGCCCATCGTCATGATGGCGCCGGTGAGCGCCGGCACGCTGAGCGTGGTGCCGGTGATGAACAGCATCCAGGCGATGCCGGCCAGCGCGGCCGGCAGCGCGGTGATGATGATGGCCGCGTCGGTCCACGACTGGAAGGTGACCACGATCAGCAGGTACACCAGCACGATGGCCATCAGCAGCCCCACACCGAGGCCGATGAACGAGGCCTGCATGGTCTCGACCTGCCCGCGCAGCACCACCTGGTTGCCGCGCTTGAGTTTCGGCCGGATCTCGTCGACCAGCTTCTGCACCTGGCCGGCCACGTTCGCGAGGTCGGTGCCCTGCACGCCGACATAGACGTCGATGGCCGGCATGATGTTGTAGCGCGAGACCACGGTCGGCTGGCGGATGGGGCGGGCATCGACCAGATTGCCCAGCAGCTGGGTCTGCGGTAGCGGCGCCGAGCCATTGGCGCCGCTGTTGGCGCCGGGCGTGGCGCCGACCGGGATGTTGAGCAGCGCATCCAGCGAATCCACCTTGTACTGCGGCGACTGGATCTGGATGTTGTAGACCACGCCGTTCTGCGGGTTGAGCCAGAACGCGGGCGAGGTCTGCGAGCTGCCCGACAGCGCGATCAGCACGTTCTGCCCGACGTTGGCCGCCGACAGGCCGAACTGCTGGACGCGGGCCCGGTCCATCTGCAGGTCCAGCCCCGGACCGTCGAGCCGCTGGTGCACGTGCGCGTCGACCGCGCCCGGGATCTTGCGGATCTGCTTGGTCAGCTCGGCCGCCAGCGCGGCGTTGCCCGCCACGTCGTTGCCGGAGAACTGCACGTCGATGGCCGCCGGCAGACCGAAGTTCAGGATCTGGGTCACGATGTCGGCCGGCTGAAAGAAGAACTCGATGCCAGGGAAACGTCTGGGCAATTCTTCGCGCAGCAGCGTCACGAACTCGTCGGTCGGCCGGTGTCCCTTGTGCAGGGACATCAGGATCTCGCCGTCGAGCGTGCCGATGGTGCCGGCGTTGCTGTAGGACAGGTTGATGCCGCTGTTGGGCACGCCCAGGTTGTCGAGGATGGTCTCAAGCTGGTCGCTCGGGATCAGTTCGCGAATCGCGGCCTCCACCGCGTCGGCGATGCGCGCCGTCTCCTCGATCCGCGTGCCGGTGGGCGCGCGCATGTGCAGCCGGATCTGGCCGCCGTCGACGTTGGGGAAGAAGTCGCGCCCCAGCACGCCGTACAGCAGGCACGACAGCACGCAGAAGCCGAGGAAGATCGACGCGAACAGGCCGCGGCTGGCCAGCACCGCCGACAGTGCGTACGTATAGGCGTTGCGCACACGCTCGAAGCGCCGGTCGAAACCACGGTAGACGCGCTGCAGCAGGCTGGGTTTGGCATCGTCGTGCGCCTGCACACCGCCCATCAGCAGCATCACCAGCGTGGGCACCAGCGTGCGCGACAGCAGATAGGAAGCCAGCATCGCGAACACCACCGATTCGGCCAGCGGCACGAACAGGAAGCGCGCGACGCCGGTCAGGAAGAACATCGGCACGAACACGATGCAGATGCACAGCGTGGCGACGAAGGCCGGCACGCCGATCTCGCCGGCGCCCACCAGGATCGCGTCGTTCAGCGGCTTGCCCTCGTGCAGGTGCCGCTCGATGTTCTCGATGGTCACGATCGCCTGGTCGACCAGGATGCCGACCGACAGCGCCAGCCCGCCCAGCGTCATCAGGTTCAGCGTCTCGCCCAGCGCGAACAGCACCAGGATCGACGCCAGGATCGACAAGGGAATGGTGAGCGCAATGATCAGGGTGCTGCGCCAGTTGCCCAGGAACAGCAGCACCATCGCGGCAGTCAGCCCGGCGGCGAGCAGCGCCTCGAACACCACCCCCTGCACCGCGGCCTTGACGAACACCGACTGGTCGAACAGCGGCGTGACCTTGACGTCCTCGGGCAAGGTCAGCACCGCGCGTGGCAGCAGCGCCTTGAGGTTGGAGACGATGTCCAGCGTGGACGCGCCGCCATTCTTCAGCACCGACAACAGCACGCCGCGCACACCGTCCTGCCGCACGATGTTGACCTGCGGCTGGAAACCGTCGCGCACGTAGGCCACGTCGCGCAGGTAGGTGGTGGCGCCGTTGGCGGTGCGCACGGGCAGCTCGTTCAGGCCGGAGATCGCGTCGGGCGAGCCATTCATCCGCACACCGTATTCGACGTCGCCGAGCTTGGCCGTGCCCGACGGCAGGATCAGGTTCTGCGTGTTGACCGCGTTCACCACGTCGGCCGGCGACAGGCCGCGCGCCTGCAGCGCCTGCATGTCGAGATCGACCGAGATCACGCGGTTCTTGCCGCCATAGGGGAACGGGATGGCGACCCCAGGCACCGTGACGAGTTGCGGGCGCAGTTGCTGCACCGTGGCGTCGAACAGGGTGTTTTCGGCAAGCGTCGGACTGGACACCGCGAGCTGGACCACCGGGATGCTCGATGCCGAATACTTGATCACCAGCGGCGGCGTGATGCCCGGCGGCATCTGCCGCAACTGGGACTGGACCGAGGCCACGACCTGCGAGATGGCGGTCTGGATGTTGGCCGTGGGCTGGAAGAAGATCTTGACGATGGACACGCCGGCCAGCGACTGCGACTCGATGTGCTCGATGTCGCTCACCACGGTGGACAGGCCGCGTTCGGTCTGCCCGGCGATCCGCTGCCCCATCTCGTAGGCGGGCAGACCGTTGTAGTTCCAGATGACGCTGATCACCGGAATGTTGATTTCCGGAAAGATGTCCGTGGCCATCCGCATGAGCACGAATGGTGTGGCCAGAATGATCAACAAGGCCATCACGATGAACGTGTACGGCCGCCGTAGCGCCAACTGGACCATGGGGGCGTCAACCTGGGGTGGAGTTGGCCGAAATGATACGTGATCGTATGACTTGTAACGTGCTCTGATACATGTAAAGAAAGGCGAAGCCCGCACCGTGACCGGTTGTTACGTCGCGAACTTGCGACACTTTGCGACCTTGCCCGGCCCGATCGCCGCGTCGGGACCGCATTTCACGCATCGTCCGCGATAGACTGCCGCAGGTTGGTACGGGACGGGCGCAGAGATCTCTTCAGACGACAGCAGAACGATGCATTACAAAGATTCCCGAGAGCGCAGCGCCGAGCTGCTGCGGGTGGCGCTCGGCCACATGGGCAAGCACGATGCCGCGTTGAACCCGCTGTGTTTTGCCGTCTGGTACGAATATTCGGCCGGCATGAACCTGCGCCTGAACGAGGCCATCGCACGCTCCACCGCCGAGCAGGCGCGGCTCGGGGACGCCACCATCGAGCGCCTGTACCGCGAACACATCGCCGGCGCCGACGTGGCCACGATGGAACGCATCGGCAACGAATTCAAGCGCGCGATGAGCGGCATGGCCGAGTCGGCCTCCAGCACCGGCAACCAGGCCGACATGTTCGGCGAGCAACTGGCCGGCCTGAGCAACGCGCTGCAATCCCAGGATGTCTCAGGCCTCACGCCGTGGCTGTCGGAAGCGATGGAAGGCACGGCGCAGATGAAGAACTCGGCCGCGGCGCTGCAGCAGCAGGTGGCGGCGAGCCAGCAGGAGATCCACCGGCTGCAGGGCGAACTGGTGCGGGCACGCGACGAGTCGCTGCTGGACGCACTGACCGGCACTCTGAACCGGCGCGGCTTCGAGAACCGGCTCTCGGCACTCTTGAAGCGGCCGGGCCAGACCGGCAAGGCGCCGAGTTGCCTGGTGATGCTGGACATCGACCACTTCAAGAAGGTCAACGACACCCACGGCCACCTGATGGGCGACAAGGTGATCGAGCTGCTGGGCGAGATCCTGCGTACCACGATCACGCACGAGACGCACTCGGTCGCACGTTACGGCGGCGAAGAGTTCGCGATGCTGCTACCCGAGACGCCGCTGGAGCAAAGCCTGCTGCTGGCCGAGAAGGTGCGCGAGCGGACCAAGGCCATGAAGATCCGCAACCGCTCGACGCAGGAGGTGATCATGACGGTCACGATCTCGGCGGGGGTGACGGCCGCGCGCGACGACGACGACGCGGCCAGCCTGATCGCGCGGGCCGATGGCGCGCTCTACCAGTCGAAGCAGACCGGCCGCAACCGCGTCACTTCGGCTTGAGGGCGGATGCGGGCGGGGTCAGGCCGGCGGTTGCGGGCCGGCCTCCGCCGTCGTCCTGCGCCTCCTCTTCTTCCTCGTCCAGCAGGAAGCGGCCGATCAGCGCGAACAATCGTTCGTAGAACTCCTCGGACGCGATGGTCTCGCTGGCCACACGCACCATCGAATCGTCGCTGGCACTGAACGGCAGCGACACCGAGCCCAGGGCGCCGACACCCAGGCTTGCCGAGTTGTTGCTCTTCTTCAGCGCAAACCGGTCCTGCTGCGCGGTGACGAACCCCAGCGTGCTCTTGCCACTGCGGGTCTCGGGTGCGCAGACCACGCGGATCTCCATCTCGATGTGGGTTTCGCTGCCGGGCTGGAAATTCTTGCGCCCATGCACCAGATCCTTGGTAGCGCTGTTGATCACGTAGCCCTGGCTCAACAGCGCGCGGCGCGCGGCCTCGCAGGTTTCGCCGGGCGTGGCGCCGAAGGTGCGCGAGAACGTGGTGGTCGACCCGAAGTGTTCCTGCACCGGCACCGGCGAACGGTTGACGATGGCGGCGCAGCCCGACAAGCCCGCCAGGACGGCGGCGAGCGATGCGGCAGAGAAACGTCGGATCGGTGTCATGTGCGGATGGCGGTCCGCCAAAGTGTAGGACTGCGCGGGATTGTCCACTTCGCCGCAAGGATTTGGCCGATCACCGGAGCTCAAACAGCGCGCAACAGTTGCTGCTCCTCATCATCGAGACCGGCGCACGGCGTCGCCTTGGCAAGCGCCATCCACACCTGGAACGGCAGCGCGGCCATTTCGCGGCGCGGCGCGTTGCGCAGCACGACCAGGCGGCCGTCGTCGAGCGCCATGGCACCGCATTCCGCAGGCACGTCGTCCGCCGTGCCGATGCAGCGGCCGCGGGCGTCGGTGCCCAGCACATACCAGCACTGGCCGCCCAGGTCCAGGTAGGCTGCGCGCTTGGCCGGGTTGCGGATATCGCCGAGCAGGTCCGCGCGGCTGACCTTGATCTCGTGCACCACCGGTTCAACATAACTGGCGACCGAGGTGTTGCGGATCGAGAACACGTCCGGGCAAGCCATGCCCCAGCCCGGCGTCGCGTCGGCCGCCGCGGACGGCACACGCGCACGCAACGCCAGGCCGCGCCAGACCAGCCGGCCGGCCCGCCCCATCTCGCGAGCCACCAGGCCCACCAGGTCTTCGTGGGCCGAGCGGGCGCGCTGGTTCTTCAGGAAGTTCTGCGCCAGCGCGTGCACGCCGGCATCGGTCAGTCGCACCGTCTCGCATCCGTCCGGGCTGCCGCAGCGCTCGAGCATGCCGCAGGCCAGAAGCTCGATCTCGACCAGGTCGCGAAAAGGCCAGCCCGCGGAGCGGTAGACCTCGCGCAGGCGGCGGGTGTGTTGGCGCGTGAGGGCAGTGGCCATCGCAGAAGGCGGCAAAAAAACGGATGCGGAGAGCGCAAGAAGAACGCGGAGGGAAAAGACTAGCAGATGGACGGTGCCGCCCGCGTTGCGCCTATCATCGCCAGCCCATGAAGCTGCTTCTGATCGAGGACGACGCGATGATCGGCCGGGCCGTGCGGCAGGGGCTCACCGGGGCGGGGTTTGCGGTCGACTGGGTTCGCAACGGGCGCGAGGCCGACACGGCGCTCAGTCTCGGCGCCTACAACCTCGCCCTGCTGGACCTGGGACTGCCCGAGATGGATGGCATGGCGGTGCTGGAGCGCCTGCGTGGCCGGGGCAACCAGATGCCGGTGCTGATCGTCACCGCACGGGATGCCGTCGAGCAGCGCATCGCAGGGCTCAACGCTGGCGCGGACGACTACGTGCTGAAGCCGTTCGATCTCGACGAATTGATCGCCCGCGTGCGTGCCCTGCTGCGCCGCCATGCCGGCAGCGGCGCCCCGGTGCTGCAGTGCGGGGGGCTGGTGCTGGACCCGGTACGCAAGCAGGTGACGCGCGATGGCGAGGTGGTGAATCTGTCCGCACGCGAGCTGGCCATGCTCGAAGCGCTGATGCAGCGCCCCGGCGCCGTGCTGTCGCGCGAGCGGCTCGAGGAAGCGCTCTACGGCTGGAACGAGGAGGTCAGCAGCAACGCGATCGAGGTCCACGTGCACAACCTGCGCAAGAAGCTCGGTGCCGGTGCGATCCGCAACGTGCGCGGCGTCGGCTACAAGGTGGCCGCGCCATGAAGGCCACGGCATCGATCCACCGGCACCTGCTCCTCTGGGTGCTGGGCGCACTCGGCATCGGCGCGGCGATGATGATCAGCGCCACCTACGTCGTGCTGGCCGACGAGATGGGCGAGGTGTTCGAAGACAACCTGAAGCAGGTGGCCCTGGCCGTGGCGACGCACCACGGCGACTATGGCACCGCGCGTGCGCCGCAGTTGGCGGAACAATTGCCAAAGATCTACAGCGAGTATGGCAAGTTCGAGTTCGTAACCGCGGTGTGGACGCGGGACGGCACGCTGCTGCACCTGTCGAGCCCCGACGTGAAACTGCCCTTCCTGTCGCGCAGCGGGCTCAGCATCGTCTCCATCGGCGACGAGCGCTGGCATCTGTACACGGTCGTGCTGGACGACAGCATCGTGCAGGCTGCGCAGCTCGCCAAGGAGCGCGAAACGCTGGCACGGGAAACGGCGTCGAAGCTGATCCTGCCGTCGCTGGTGTTGCTGGGTGTGATCGCGGCCTTGCTCACGATCGCGCTGCAGCGCGGCCTGGCCCCGCTGGGGCGCGCTGCCAGCGACGTGTCGGCGCGCAGCGCGCGCACGCTGCACCCGATCGCGCTGCAGGCACACCCCCCGGAGCTGCATCTGCTGGTCAGCGCGATCAACGACCTGATGCATCGCCTGGGCAGTGCGTTGGCGCTGCAACGGCACTTTCTGGCGGACGCGGCGCACGAACTGCGCACGCCGATCGCCGCGCTCAAGCTGCAGCTGCAGTTGCTTGACCGCGCGGCCGATGCGGAACGGCGGACTGCCGCCATCGCCGAGCTGCGCCATGGCGTCGAGCGCGCGCAGCACCTGGTCGAGCAGCTACTGCAGTTGTCGCGGCTGGAGCCCGAGGCACCCGAGTTGCGGCGAGACCCCGTCGACCTGGCAGAGCTGGCGCGCTCGACCGTGGCAGCGTTCAGTGCACGCGCCGAGCAGCTCGGCATCGACCTGGGCGCGACCGGCGTGCAGACGCTGGTCGTGCCCGGCGATCCGCACCAGCTGCAGATCCTGCTGAACAATCTGGTGGACAACGCGTTGCGGCACACGCGGACCGGCGGCCGCATCGACGTCGATGCCTCCGACGGCGGCGGGGTGCCGACGCTGGCGGTGATCGACACCGGGCCCGGCATTCCGATCTCGGAGCGCTCCCGCGTGTTCGACCGTTTCTACCGCGCGGTCGGCAGCGAACCTGCTGCGCACGGCAACGGCAGCGGTCTCGGCCTGGCCATCGTGAAGGCCGTGGCCGACCGCCACCATGCGACGGTGCTGTTGGACGACCCGCCCTCCGGGCGCGGTCTGCGCGCGAGCGTTCGTTTCACCAGGGCCCGATAGCACCACTGCGAACGGCCACGTACCCCTGAGCGCCCGCAGGACTTCGTGCATAAAGAGCTACATGTGCAACGAAAAAACTGTATATTCGTACAGTCATTCAAGCAAATGGAGATCTGCATGGCTTTCATCGTCGACCCCATCGACACCGAATTTCCCGAAGAAATGGCCGTTCCCGAACCGGGCTATGCCGTGGTGCTGCGCGACTTTCCGGATCTGCCGGACAAGGAACGCATGGCCGCCGAAGTGCGTTACTGCAAGGCACTGGAGCGGCGGATCGGCTCCCCTGCCCTGGTGGCCCAAACCCTGCGCACTGTGCTGGCCCATGCCGAGGACGGCGCCGAGAGCGAAGAAGCGTCGACGCTCGCGATGCGCTGGCGGCTGGCCAACACAGCCGCCCGGCAGGTCGGCCTGCAAGGTCTGGGCGATCTGCCCGAAGCCTACTTCGACGTACACACCTTCTGACGGGCCGGGCCGCGTTATCCATTGCATTGTGCGGCCGCCATGCCAAGGGGAGCGATGCGTTGCGTCACTGGGGCGGACGCACCGCCTGCCGCGCGATCAGTTGCCAGCGCCCGTCGGTGAGCATCCAGACCTGCAGGATCTTGATGGTGACCGACCCGGGCTTGCCGCCGTCGTTGGTGGACGCCGACAAGGTGTGGCGGACGAGTGCCACATTGTTCGTGCGGCGCACGGTCTGGTCGGTGATGGTGATGGTGACGAAGTCGGAGGCGCCGCTGAGCAGGTCGGCAATGAAGCTGGTCTTGGTGTCGACCTTGCCGCCCGAGTGCCCGTAGCTCAGATCGTCCGACACCAGGGCCTCCAGGCGCGCCTTGTCAGGGTCGATCATCAGACGGCGCAGTTGCTCTGCCGCATCGTCGACCGACGCCTGGCCAGCGCCGCCCGGGCTCACCGTGCTGCACGCCGCCACAGCAAGAGTCATGAAGAGTATGAAGAAGATTTTGCGAAACATGTTGGTCTCCGTTGTTTGAATGGATGTTGCCAAAGACGCGCCGTTGTCGGCGGCGGGTGATCGTACAAGATGCATCTTCCAGATGCAATGGGTCTGACCAATATGATGAATACTGGGTAGGTTCGGCCAGTTTTTGGCCATACTGGCCAGACCAATTTGATGAGAACGACTGAGTTATCAGACAACAAGAGTGGGCCGGCAAATGCAAGCAGCCCCTCGGAAGCCACTGTCGCCCGGTCCGGATTCAGGACTCAGTCGCCCGGCTTCCACGCCGCCGCAAAGCGGAGTTCGGCATTCTTCATGTGGTCGCGCATCGCCTGCCGCGCCGCGTCCGGATCGCGCGAGGCGATGGCATCCATGAGCAACGTGTGCTCGGCGCAGGCCTGGGCCCAGATGTCCGAGCCGGTGAAGTGCGACTCCATCTGCATGTAGAGCGTGCCGGTGCGCATCTTCCACAGGTGCATGATGACTTGCGCCACCGCTGCGTTGCCGCTGGCCTCAGCAATCGCCAGGTGAAAATGCTCGTCCGCCGCCGTGCCCGCGCTGCTGTGGGTCGGTGCGGCCCGCATGGTCTTGAGCGCGGAATGCATCTGCTGCAGCTGTTGCGGATTGGCGTTCACCGCCGCCAGCGCGGCGGCTTCCGACTCGAACAACCAGCGCGCCTTGATCACGTCGAAGGGCCCCGGGGTGGGCGTCGCGACCAGAGGCTCTTCTGCCGGTGGCCGCTTGCGGCTGGCCACGAAGACGCCGGCTCCCCCACGCACTTCGATGACCCCCTCGACCTCCAGGGCGATCAAGCCCTCGCGCACGCTCGGCCGGCTCACGCCCAGCATGTCGGCCAGCTCACGCTCGGTCGGCAACCGGGCACCCACCGCAAAGTCGTTGGCCTCGATGAAGCGCGACAACTGGTCGGCGATCTGACGGTACAGCCTGCGCGGATCGCCAAGCTCCGTGCCACCCGTTTTCACCAACGGGTCAGGGCGCAAGACTTGCTGCTTCATGGGAGGATTTCCTGGGAGGAGCAAAGCACCGCTGCGGCGCCGGCTCCGATCGCCCCGATTCTCGCCGAAGGACCGGCCACGCAGCGCATCCGCGATGCAGTGGTGGGCGTCTAAAAAAAATGGGTTACGCCGTTCGGACGTAACCCATTGAATTTCAACTGGATCCTTGGTCGGTGTGAAAGGATTCGAACCTTCGACCCCTTGCACCCCATGCAAGTGCGCTACCAGGCTGCGCCACACACCGACAAGCCTGCCATTATAGCGCGGCGTCAGATGGCTTCGGACAGCAGCTGGCGGATTTCGAACAGTTCGCGCCGTACCAGCAGCAACTTCTGCGACATGGTGGCATCGTCGTCGCCGATCAGCATGTCCTCGAACTCCTCGAACGACACGTCCTGGTCTTCGATGACCTCCACGCCGTCGAGCATGACTTCGCCGTTGCGGCGTTTGTCGCGTTCGATCTGCACGATCTCCTGCAGCTTGTTGCGCGCGCCGCTGATCGTGAAACCCTGGTCGTACAGCAGGTCGCGGATGCGGCGGATCATCAGCACCTCATGGTGCTGGTAGTAGCGGCGGTTGCCGCGGCGTTTCATCGGCCGCAGCTGGGTGAATTCCTGCTCCCAATACCGTAGCACGTGCGGCTTGACCCCGCACAGGTCGCCTACTTCACCGATGGTGAAGTAACGTTTTGCGGGGATGGAAGGGAGGGAATTTCCCATTGAAATCAAGCTGATGCGAGGCGGTCTTGAAGGTTAACCCAAGAGTGCCGCCGATGCAAAGCAACTTCGGGGGCCGCTGCACCGAAAGGCATGCGGCGGGTGGCGCGCTGTGCGCCACGGCAGGCTGTGCGCAGCCTCGGCATGCGGCCAAGGCTTGCGGCGATCAGCTCTGGATCTGGTCCTTCAGCTTGTGGCTCGCATGGAAGGTCACCACGCGGCGTGCCGCGATCGGGATCGATTCGCCGGTGCGCGGGTTGCGCCCCGGCCGTGGCGCCTTGGTGCGGATCTGGAAGTTGCCGAAACCCGAGATCTTGACGTCGGTTCCATCGACGAGGCTGTTCGTCACCAGGTCGAAGAAGGCGTCGATCATGTCCTTGGACTCGCGTTTGTTGAGTCCGATCTGCTCGAACAGCAGGTCGGCCAGCTGCGCCTTGGTCAGCGCCGGAGTCTCCAGGCTTTCAACTGCAATTTCCACTGCTTCCTCCCGTCAATGCTTTTGGGGTGCGCGTCACGCCCGAAGACGTGCGCCGAGCCGCGTTGCCAACTGCGTGACCACGGCGCGTACCGCTGTGTCGATCTGCTCGTCCGTCAGTGTCGCATCATCGGCATTCAGCGTGAGGCGCACCGCCAGACTTTTTTCGCCGAGCGCCAGCCCTCCACCTGCGGCGGCGCTGCCGGCGTCGGCCTTGGGCCGGTAGATGTCGAACAGCACCGCATCGCGCAGCAGGCCGCCGGTGGGCGCGCTGCGCACCGCATCCATGAACTGGTCGTGCCCGACCTTCTCGGCCACCACCACGGCGAGGTCACGCGCCACCGCCTGGTGTTTGGCGACAGCCTTGAACACGGGAACGGGGCGCGCCAGCACCGCATCGAGCGCCAACTCGAACAGCATCGGCGGGCGGCTCAGGTCATAGGCCTGGCGCCACTTCGGATGCAACTCGCCCACGAAGCCAATGGCCCGTCCATCGACCAGCACGCGTGCGCAACGGCCGGGGTGCAGCGCCGGGTGTTCCGCGGCCTCGAAGCGCGGGACGAGTGGCGCTAGCAGCGACTCGATGTCGCCCTTGGCATCGAAGAAATCGACGCCCTGCTCCTTGCGGCCCCACTGCAGCGTGTCGACCGTGCCATGCACCAGACCGGCCAGCCGCAACGGCTGGTCGAAATTGGCGACTGTGGTGTCGGAATCGACAACCGAGGCGTCGCGCAGGAACACCCGGCCGATCTCGAACACGCGTACGCGCTCGGCCTTGCGGTCGAGGTTGAACTTCAGCACGTTCAATAGCGACCCGAGCAACGACGAACGCATGACGCTCATCTGGCTGGCGATCGGGTTCAGCAGCTTGATGGGGTTGGCATTGCCGGCGAGCTCGTGTTCCCAGCGGGCTTCGACGAAGCTGAAATTGATGGTCTCCTGGTACCCCAGGCCGGCCAGCGTGCGACGCACTGCGAAGGCACCGCGCTCGGCTTCGGCCTTGAGCTTGGGCGTGATCGGCGCGACCGGCGGATCGGTCGGCAACTGCTCGTAGCCGACCATGCGCACCACTTCCTCGATCAGGTCTTCCTCGATCGTGAGGTCGAAGCGGTACGGCGGCGGCGTCACGGTCAGCACGCCGTCGGACGCGGTGAGCGGCAGCCCGAGACGTGTCAGCGCATCGGCGCACTGGGCTTGCGTCAGCGGCATGCCGATGACCTTGGCCGCACGCGCCACCCGCAGGCTGACCGGCTGGTGCACCGGCATCGCGACCTGATGGTCGTCGATGGGGCCGCACACGGTATCGGGTCCGCCGCAGATGTCGAGAATGAGCTGGGTGATGCGCTCCAGGTGCGCCACCGTTTCGCTGGCGTCGACACCACGCTCGAAGCGGTGCCCGGCATCGGTCGAAAAGTTGTAGCGCCGCGACCGGCCAGCGATCGCCCGTGGCCACCAGAACGCAGCCTCGGCGTAGATGTGGCGCGTGTCGTCCGAGACGGCGGTTGCATCGCCGCCCATGATCCCGGCCAGCGACTCGACCTGTACGTCGTCGGCGATCACACCGACCTGCGCATCGACGGTCACGGTGTTGCCGTTCAGCAGCTTGAGTTGTTCGCCCTCTCGGCCCCAGCGCACGTCGAGGCCGCCGTGGATCTTGTCGAGATCGAAGATGTGCGAGGGGCGGCCCAGCTCGAACATCACGTAGTTGGAGATGTCGACCAGCGCCGTCACGCTGCGCTGGCCGCAGCGGGCCAGCCGGTCGACGATCCACGCCGGGGTCTTGGCCTTCGGATCGACGTTGCGGACCACGCGGCCGGAGAAGCGGCCACACAGGTCGGGCGCGCTGACCTTGACCGGCAGGCGGCTGGCATCGGTTGCCGGGACGGCGGGGAAACTCGGCGCCTTGAGCGGGGCACCCGTGAGCGCCGCCACCTCGCGCGCAACACCGTAGACGCTCAGGCAATGCGCGAGATTGGGCGTGAGCTTGAGCACGAACAAGGTGTCGTCGAGCGCGAGAAACGTGCGCACGTCCTGCCCGACGGGCGCATGCGCGGCCAGTTCCAGCAGGCCGCCATGGTCGTCGGACAGGCCCAGCTCGCGCGCCGAACACAGCATGCCCTGGCTCTCGACACCGCGCAGCTTGCCGACCTTGATCGTGAACGGTTTGCCGTCCTCGCCGGGCGGCAATTCGGCACCGACCATCGCACAGGGAACACGGATGCCGGCGCGTGCGTTGGGTGCGCCGCAGACGATGTTGAGCGCGGTGCCCTGCCCCACGTCGACCTGGCAGACACGCAGCCGGTCGGCATTGGGGTGCTGCTCCACCGAGACGATCTCACCCACCCGCACGCCATGGAACGGCGGCGCGACCGGCTTGAGCTCCTCGACCTCGAGCCCGGCCATCGTCAGGGTGTCGGCCAGCTGCGCCGTGCCGATCGGCGGGTTGCAGAACTCGCGCAACCAGGATTCAGGGAATTGCATGTTGTTTTCTTTGGATTCGGACTAACGTGCCGCGCCAGCGGTGGCTCCGGCGCAGGCGCCCCTCATCGGAACTGGCCGAGAAACCGGATGTCGCCGTCGAAGAACAGGCGCAGGTCGTTCACGCCGTAGCGCAGCATGGTCAGGCGGTCGGGCCCCATGCCGAACGCGAAACCGATGTAGCGCTCGGGGTCGAGGCCCATGTTGCGCACGACGTTCGGGTGTACCTGCCCGGAACCCGCCACTTCGAGCCAGCGGCCCGCCAGCGGTCCGGACTGGAACTGGATGTCGATCTCGGCGCTGGGTTCGGTGAACGGAAAGAAACTGGGGCGGAACCGCAGCACCAGATCGTCCGATTCGAAGAAAGTGCGGCAGAAGGCGGTGAACACCACCTTCAGGTCCTTGAAACTCACGTTCTCGCCGATCCACAGGCCTTCGCACTGGTGGAACATCGGCGAGTGCGTGGCATCGCTGTCGACGCGGTAGGTACGCCCCGGCGCGATGACGCGGATCTCGGGCATCGCTGGCTCGGCCGCGTCCGGCGATGCGGCTTGCGCCTGCACGCGGGCCTTGTGCCGCTTGACATGCTGCACGGCGTGGCGGATCTGCATCGGGCTCGTGTGCGTGCGCAGCAGATTGGGCGCGGCTGCGGTGCCGCCTTCCACGTAGAAGGTGTCGTGCATCGACCGCGCCGGGTGGTCTTCCGGCGTGTTGAGCGCCGTGAAGTTGAACCAGTCGGTCTCGATCTCGGGGCCTTGCGCCACTTCGAAACCCATCGATCCGAAGATCGCCTCGATGCGCTCCAGCGTCAGGGACACCGGGTGCAGCCCGCCCTGGCCTCGCTGGCGGCCCGGCAGGGTGACGTCGAGCGCTTCCGCCTTGAGTTGTGCCGTGAGTTCGGCGTCGGCCATGGCCTGGCGGCAGGCGGTCAGCGCCCCCTCGATCGCCTGCTTGGCTTGGTTGATGGCCGCTCCGCGCGTCTTCTTCTCGTCGACGCTCAGGGCGCCCATGCCCTTCATCAGCTCGGTGATGCGACCGGATTTGCCAAGAAACTCGGCCTTGGCATTTTCCAGTTCGGCCGGCGTGCCGGCTTGGGCGAAACGGGTTCGCGCGTTCTCGACGATGGCATCCAACTCGTTCATAGACTCTCTTGGCAATAAAAAAGGGCCGAGACCTTTGGAGTCTCAGCCCCCGATGTACGGAAACCGTTGCCGGCGCGGCCGAAGCCATGCCGGCGCAGCAGCTTCACGCAGCCAGCTTGGCCTTGACTTGCTCGACGATGCCGGCGAATGCGGCCTTGTCGTGCACGGCAATATCGGCCAGCATCTTGCGGTCGATCTCGATCGACGCCTTCTTCAGACCGTTGGCGAACTGGCTGTAGGTCAGGCCCAGTTCACGCGCGGCGGCGTTGATACGCGCGATCCACAAGCGGCGGAACACGCGCTTCTTGGTACGGCGGTCACGGTAGGCGTATTGCCCAGCCTTCATCACCGCTTCTTTGGCGATGCGGAAGACATTGCCGCGGCGACCGCGGAAACCCTTGGCGAGTGCGAGAACTTTCTTGTGGCGGGCGCGAGCCGTTACACCACGTTTGACGCGAGGCATGTGAGTACTCCTTGTTCGTCGTTAATCAAATGCCACGGCCGGGCAGCATCTGAGACATCGAGGCCATGTTGGTCTCGTGCACAGTCACCGCACCACGCAGATGGCGCTTGTTCTTGGTGGTCTTCTTGGTCAGGATGTGACGCTTGAAGGCTTGACCGCGCTTGACGGTGCCACCGGGACGAACGCGAAACCTCTTCTTGGCTGCGCTCTTGGTCTTCATTTTGGGCATGTGCATGCTCCTTATGTTTGTGCTCGTGAGGCGCCGGAAACCGATTCCGGACTTGTTGGCCCCGAGCCACTTTTTGAGTGGCGCGTCAGAGACTCGCCACTTTTGCGGTGCCGACGGTCAGGCCGTCACCGCGACGGCGAGCGTGAACTCACCGCCATCACGACCCGCAGGTGACCAAACCCGCGTGCCGTGAAATCCATCTGTTGGCTAAGAAGCCGCAGGCTGCGTTGCCGCAGGCTCTGTTGCTGGCTTCGGCGCCGGCTTCTTCTTGCCAGGCGCGATCATCATGATCATCTGGCGCCCTTCGAGCTTGGGGAACTGCTCGATCACGATCAGGTCCTGCAGGTCGTTGCGAATCCGCTGCAACAAGGCCATGCCGATTTCCTGGTGCGTGATCTCGCGGCCGCGAAAACGCAAGGTGATCTTGCATTTGTCGCCTTCCGCCAGAAAGCGCCGGATATTGCGCATCTTGATGTTGTAGTCGCCATCATCGGTACCGGGCCGGAATTTGACTTCCTTGATTTCGATGACCGTCTGCTTCGCCTTCGCGTCAGCCGCCTTCTTCTGCTCCTGGTACTTGAACTTGCCGTAGTCCATCAGGCGGCAGACCGGAGGATTCGCGGTGGCGACGATCTCCACCAGATCCACATCCAGCTCGCCGGCCATGCGCAAGGCCTCCATCAAGCTCACGATGCCGAGCGGCTCGTTCTCAGGGCCCGACAAGCGTACTTCGGGCGCCATGATTTCACGGTTCAGGCGGTGTTTACGTTCTTCACGGTGACGACGGTCACGAAATTCAGTAGCGATGGCTCAAATCCTTCCAATATCAAGTGCTATCCAGAAGATAGCTACAACCGCAGCCTGCGCATGCTCCAACGGGTGGTCCGGCTCCTTGGAGGAACCGGGCTCAAGCCTTGGAAGCAATGTCACTGGTGATCCTGGACTCGAAGTCCTGGAGCGACATCACACCGAGGTCAATATTGCCTCGGGCACGCACGGCGACGGCACCCGCTTCGCGCTCCTTGTCACCGACGACGAGGATATAGGGAAGCTTTTGCATCGAATGCTCGCGTATTTTACGCGTTATTTTTTCATTGCGCAGATCAACCTCTACCCTAAGCCCTTGATTTTGCAGCGATTTGGAAATTTCGCGACAGTAATCCGCCTGCCCGTCGGTGATATTGAGCACTGCCACCTGCTTCGGCGCGAGCCAGGAGGGTAGCGCGCCGGCATGCTGTTCGATCAGGATGCCGATGAAACGCTCGAGGCTGCCGACGATCGCGCGGTGCAGCATCATCGGCGTCTTGCGGCTGCCATCCTCGGCCACGTACTCGGCCCCCAGGCGCTCGGGCATGTTGGGGTCGATCTGCATCGTGCCGCACTGCCATTGGCGGCCGATCGCGTCCTTGAGCGTGTACTCGATCTTCGGGCCATAGAACGCGCCGTCGCCGGCCGCGATCTCGAACTCGACGCCGGAGCGCCGCAGCCCTTCCATCAAGGCATGCTCTGCCCGGTCCCAACTTTCCTCGCTGCCGATGCGCGCCGCCGGCCGCGTCGCGACCTTGTAGATCACGTCGGTGAAACCGAAGTCACGGTAGACCTTCTGCAGCAGCGTCGTGAACGCCACGCATTCGTCGAGGATCTGCTCCTCGGTGCAGAAGATGTGCCCGTCGTCCTGCGTGAAGGCACGCACCCGCATGATGCCGTGCAGCCCCCCGGTGGGCTCGTTGCGGTGGCACTGGCCGAACTCGCCGAAACGCAGCGGCAGGTCGCGGTAGCTCTTGATGCCCTGCTTGTAGATCAGGATGTGGCCGGGGCAGTTCATCGGCTTCAACGCGTACTCGCGCTTCTCCGACTCGGTGGTGAACATGTTCTCGCGGTACTTGCCCCAGTGCCCCGTCTTCTCCCACAGCCCCTGGTCCAGGATCTGCGGGCCCTTGACCTCCTGGTAGCCGTTGTCGCGGTACACGGCGCGCATGTACTGCTCCACCTGCTGCCAGACCGTCCAGCCCTTGGGGTGCCAGAACACCGTGCCCGGCGAATGCTCGTCGAGATGGAACAGATCGAGTTCGCGGCCGAGCTTGCGGTGGTCGCGTTTCTCCGCCTCCTCCAGCATCGTGAGGTATTGCTGCAGTTCGTCCTTCGTGGCCCAGGCCGTGCCGTACACGCGCTGCAGCATTTCGTTGCGGTGGTCGCCGCGCCAGTAGGCGCCCGCCACCTTCATCAGCTTGAAGAAGCGTAGCTTGCCCGTGCTGGGCACGTGCGGGCCGCGGCACAGATCCTCGAACTTGCCTTCGCGGTACAACGACACGTCTTCGTTCGCCGGAATGCTGGCAATGATCTCGGCCTTGTAGTGCTCGCCGAGGCTCTTGAAATACGCCACAGCCTCGTCGCGCGGCAGCACGCGGCGCGTCACCGGCTCGTCCTTGGCGGCAAGCTCGGCCATCTTCTTCTCGATGGCGGCCAGGTCCTCCGGGGTGAACGGCCGCTTGTACGCGAAGTCGTAATAGAAGCCGTTCTCGATCACCGGGCCGATCGTCACCTGCGCTTCGGGGAACAACTCCTTCACCGCATACGCCAGCAAGTGGGCCGTTGAATGGCGGATCACCTCCAGGCCGTCCGCATCCTTGGCGGTCACGATCGACAAGGGGCTGTCAGCCGTCATCAGATGGCTGGTGTCGACGATCTTGCCGTCGATCTTGCCGGCCAGGGCGGCCTTGGCCAGGCCGGAGCCGATCGAAGCGGCCACCTCGGCCACGGTGACGGGCCCCGGGTACTCGCGCCGTGAACCGTCGGGAAGCGTAATCTGGATCATGATGAAGGACGAATTTGCGTGGGACAAAAAAAAGCGCGGGGGTCACCCGCGCTTCTTGATCGAATAGGACAGAGCCTGCGCACGAAGGCGCGCAGGTTTACGGCCTTGTGGACAACGAGACGTTCGACGACGTAGTTCGCGGTGTCATAACCAGACTGCCTTTCTCGCTCTTGTCACTGTTTTCGATGGACCGGCAATTGTAGCCGGACGGAAAAAGGCCCTGGTGCCGCCACGAGGGCGGCAGCCAGGGCCGAAGGCTTACCGATGCATGCGGGAAGAGCTCAGTGGAACTGCTCTTCCTCCGTCGAACCCGTCAGCGCCGTGACGCTGGACTTGCCGCCCTGGATCGTGGTGGTCACTTCGTCGAAGTAACCGGTGCCCACTTCCTGCTGATGCGACACGAAGGTGTAACCGCGCTCGCGTGCCGTGAACTCGGGCTCCTGCACCTTCTCGACATACGCCGCCATGCCGCGCTTCGCGTAATCCTGCGCCAGATCGAACATGTTGTACCACATGGAATGGATGCCGGCGAGGGTGATGAACTGGTACTTGTAACCCATCGCGCCCAGCTCGCGCTGGAACTTGGCGATGGTCGCGTCGTCGAGGTTTTTCTTCCAGTTGAACGACGGCGAGCAGTTGTAGGCCAGCATCTTGCCCGGGTGCACCTTGTGCACGGCCTCGGCGAACTTGCGGGCGAACGCCAGGTCCGGCGTACCGGTTTCGCACCACACCATGTCGGCATAGTGGGCGTAGGCGATGGCGCGCGACACCGCCTGGTCCATGCCCTTGCGGGTCTTGTAGAAACCTTCGGACGTGCGCTCGCCGGTGACGAAGGGCTTGTCGTTCTCGTCGTAGTCGCTGGTCAGCAGGTCGGCCGCTTCGGCATCGGTACGGGCGATCACCAGCGTCGGCACGCCGCTCGCGTCGGCCGCCATGCGCGCGGCGATCAGCTTCTGGCAGGCCTCGACCGTGGGCACCAGCACCTTGCCGCCCATGTGGCCGCACTTCTTGACGGACGCCAGCTGGTCCTCGAAGTGCACGCCGGCCGCACCGGCGCGGATCATCGCCTTCATCAGCTCGAACGCATTCAGCACCCCGCCGAAACCGGCCTCGGCGTCGGCCACGATCGGTGCGAAGTTGTCGATGTACGCCGCGTCACCCGCGTCGATGCCCTTCGCATGCTGGATCTCGTCGGCCCGGCGGAACGTGTTGTTGATGCGCTCGACCACGTTCGGCACCGAATCCACCGGATACAGCGACTGGTCGGGGTACATCGCCGAATAGCTGTTGTTGTCCGCCGCGACCTGCCAGCCCGACAGGTAGATCGCCTTGATGCCGGCCTTCACCTGCTGCATCGCCTGCCCGCCAGTCAGCGCGCCCAGGCAGTTGACATAGGGCTCGGTGTTGACCAGATCCCACAGCTTTTCGGCGCCGCGACGTGCCAGCGTGTACTCGATCGGGAACGAACCGCGCAGGCGCACGATGTCGGCGGCGCTGTAGCCGCGCTGGATACCCTTCCAGCGCGGGTTGGTCGCCCAGTCTTTTTCCAGGGCGGCGATCTGCTGTTCGCGGCTCAGTTGTTCGGTCAAGGATTGCGGCATGGAATTTCTCCTGAGGTTGATGAAAACTCGGCCGTTTGCAGAGAAGGACTCTGCGAAACGATGAGGAAATTCTAGGTCTTGTATAAGACCGATATTTATCTTATGTCTTATAGAAGACAAAAATTAAATTCATCAAAATCAATCACTTGCAATCCAAATATCTCTATGAGAAATTTGGATTCTCATATTGAGAAATCTTCAAGATGCCGTTCACGCCAATATTTCTTAATGTGAAATCACGTTTTCATCGACGGAACCCGCTCCAGCGGACCCGTCGTCAACCCTAGCGCCCTGCGACCCAGTCCCCCTTCTCCATCAACGGCTTGCCCGCGATGTAGCGCGGATTGATCTCGTACACCACGCACGACAACGCCACGCCGCCCACCGTCACCGGCAGTTCGCGCTTGAAGTACTCGTCGGTCTGCTGCGGATACACCTCCTCGATCTCGTCGAGCCTCCGCTCCAGCGCAGCGTCGATGGCATAGACCTCGCCATGGATGCGCCCGTCACCTCCCAGCACCACGCCCGGGTAGCGCCCCAGGTGGTACATCGTGCCGGCGATCGACGCGTGACCGACGAAACGCGGCGCAGGGGTCAGGCGCGTGATGTCGTTGTCGTCGCCACGCCGCAGCGTGCCGTAGACGAACACGTGGCGCTGGCGCGCCCCGTCGGGGTTCTGGAAGGATGCAGTAGGTGCAGGGGATGGAACGGAGGCTTGGGGCATGATCGGCGACTCGGGCAAAACGAACGAACAATGAGTCTATTGAATCCCGCGCCCGGCCGCCTCGTGGCCTATGGCTGCCTGGCGCTCAGCATGGCCCTGGTGGGCAGCTACGTCGCGCTGTCCAAACCGCTGGCCGCGGCGTTCCCGGTGTTCCTGCTGGCCTGGCTGCGGTTCGGCATTGCCGCCATCGCCATGCTGCCCTGGCTGCGCAAACCGGCCGACGAGATGCCGATGTCCCCCCCCATCCGCCGGCTGGTGTTCCTGGAATCGTTCCTCGGCAACTTCCTGTTCTCGCTGTGCATGATCTACGGCGTCAGCCTCACCAGCGCCGTCTCGGCCGGCGTGGTGATGGCCGCCATCCCCGCCGCCGTCGCCGTTCTGAGCTGGCTTTTCCTGCGCGAACGCATCGGGCTGCGGATCTGGGCGGCGGTGGTCTGCGCGATGTGCGGCATCGGCTTGCTCGGGCTGTCTCGCAACGACCATGGCGCCGCGGCCGATGCGGCCCACCCTCACGCGCTGCTCGGCAACCTGCTGCTGTTCGCCGCCGTGCTCTGCGAGGCCTCCTATGCCGTCATCGGCAAGAAGCTCACGGGCACGATCGGCCCCAAACGCATCAGCGCGCTGATCAATCTCTGGGGCCTGGCGCTGGTGACGCCTGCCGGCCTGTACCTCGCGGCGTCGTTCGATTTCGGCAGCGTGCGCGCCGGCAACTGGCTGCTGCTGCTGTTCTACGCGCTGGCGGCGAGTGTCTGGACGGTCTGGCTGTGGATGACCGGCCTGAAGACCATTCCAGCCGCCCAGGCCGGCGTGTTCACGGTGATGCTGCCGGTCAGCGCTGCCCTGGTCGGCGTGCTGGTGCTGGGTGAGACCCTCGGCGGCATGCAGTTGCTCGCGTTCGCCGTGGCGCTGCTGGGCGTGGTGCTGGCCACCGCTCCCCGCATCGGCCGCAAGCGGCCGGCCTGAGCTGCCGGGGCTTGGGCGCCCTTCAGCGCCCGGTGACCTTCTGCACGCTGTGGCGGACGTTCTCCTGCCGCGCCGGCAGCACCGGCGCGTTCTCGCGCGGTGCGTTCAGCACGATCGATGTCGACGTGTCGGCCAGCAGCGAGAACCTTGTGACCACGGCATCCAGGTGCGCCACATCCATCACCGCGATCTCGAGCACCCAGCTGTCCTCGCCGGTCACGTTGTAGGCATTCAGCACCTCGGGCGTCTGGTCGATCAGCTTCACGACACGGGCGTACTCGGCCCGCCCCACCCGCACCAGCGCACGGATTCCGTAGCCAAGACGCGACAGATCCACCTCGGCGCGGTACGCCTTGATCACCCCCGCAATCTCGAGCTTGCGCACACGTTCGGTCACCGCCGGCTGGCTCAGATGCACACGCCGCCCGAGCTCGGCCATCGTCAGCCGCGCGTCCCTCTGCAGCTCTGCCAGGATGTTGTCGTCGTAGGAGTCGAACGCGTACGATTCGGCGGACATACATTTTCCTTTTTGATTTCAACTTTTATTGCGTATCTACTTTGAAGGATCAAAGCATCTTCGTCTCGACGGCTTTAGCATTCTAAAGCGCCCATAGGCAGAACCTTTGCATTCCGGCACGCCGGAGGGCCGTGGCCGGCGGCACCGCAGGCCACCAGGCCCGCCACCAGCGTCGCAGGCCTCCGTGCATCCCCGCTGTTTTCTTCGCCTCGCCAAGCTCCATTTGCCGCAGCAAAACCACCACATCACAGAGTGAAAAATCTGTTTTTTCGCTTGGAAACGCGTTTCTTCTCCAGTAGCATCCGCAGTGCCAGCGAAGAAGCTCTTTTTCGCTGGTGCATCGCTCAACACTAAAAAGGAATTTCAATCATGGCAACTGCAAAGAAAGCGCCGGCCAAGCCGGCACCGGCCAAGAAGGCTGCTCCTGCGAAGAAGGCAGCTCCGGCCAAGGCACCAGCGAAGAAGGCAGCACCCGCCAAGAAGGCTGCTCCTGCAAAGAAGGCAGCTCCGGCCAAGAAGGTCGCTGCCAAGAAGGCACCCGCCAAGAAGCGCGCCGTCAATGCCGCCTTCATGAAGGCCCTGACGCCCAGCGCCGCTCTGGGCGCAGTGGTCGGTTCGACGGCTCTGCCCCGTACCGAAGTCGTCAGCAAGCTGTGGGTCTACATCAAGAAGAACAAGCTGCAAGACGCCGTCAACAAGCGGATGATCAACGCCGATGCCAAGCTGAAGGAAATCTTCGGCAAGGCCCAGGTGTCGATGTTCGAGATGGCCGGCCTGATCGGCAAGCATCTGAAGTAAGACGGCAGCGACCGTCGCTCACAAGGCCGGCATGTCCGGCCTTTTTTGCGTCTGCACATCCGCACGTTGTACGGCCCCGGCCTTCCGGCAGAGGCGCCACAACCGATGAAACAAAAGCCCGACGCGCCCGAAACAGCGGCGAAACGGCGTGCTCCGAAGATCCTCCCATCCGCAAACAACCCTTGCCCCAGGAGCTCTTCATGCCGACACGCCGCCAATCCCTCCTCTGCCTCCCCGCGCTTGCAGCCGCGCCTGCGATGGCGCTCGACCTCGGCTCCGTACTCGGCGCCGCCAAGGGCGCCGTTGCCGTGGCCAGCATCAGCGACGCCGACATCCGCAACCAGGCGGCCGGCATGGCCCGCCAGATGGATGGCTCTGCCCGCCTGGCACCCGCGGCCAGCCCGCATGCGCGCCGTCTTGCCGCCCTGACCGGCGACTGTCGCAACGACGCCGGCCTGGCGCTGAACTACAAGGTCTACATGACGCGCGAGATCAACGCGTTCGCGCTGCCCGACGGCTCGATCCGCCTGTACAGCGGGCTGATGGACATGATGACCGACGACGAGATCCGCTACGTCATCGGCCACGAGATCGGCCACGTGCAGGCCGGCCACAGCAAGAAGCGCATGCAAGTCGCGATGAGCGCGGACGTGGCACGGCTTGCCGCCGCGTCGGCCGGCGGCTCCGCGGGGGCGATCGCCGGCTCCGACCTCGGCGGCATGATCGTCAAGGTGGTCAAGGCGCAGCACTCGCAGTCCAACGAGAACGAGGCCGACGACTACGCGATGGGTTTCCTGTCGCGCCGCAAGCACGACCGCCGCGCCGCGGTGACCGCCCTGGAAAAACTCGACCGCCTGGGCGGCGGACAGCGCGCCGACTGGCTGTCGACCCATCCCGCGCCGCGCGACCGCGCCGAACGCATGCGCCACCAGCTCGCTTGAAATGAACCCACCCCGTTTGGCCGGGCTCACTGCGTGTAGCCCGCCACGGGCGGCCGCCAGAGGCGGCTGCTCTTCGTTGCCGTCCAAGCCTGCGCAGGCAGGCTTGGAGCCGCGGCCCTCAGCCCCTCAAGGGGCGCACCCAGCGGCCGGGCCAAGCCCGTTCCGCGGGTGCACTGGCGTGAGCGCGCTGGGCCATATCTGGCAGCGCGGTCTGGCCGCTGTGCTCTGCGCGGCCTGCGTTGCGGCCGCCCAGCCCGCTGCGGCCGACGCGCCGCGCCCAGCGCACGACCTGCCGTCCGCGGGCCTCTACACCGTGCGCAGCGGCGAAGCGCTCGGCCTGATCCGTCGCGATGGCAGCACTGTGCTGCCCACCGAGTTCGACCAGCTCGCGCTGGCGGACGGCCTCATCACCGCGCGCAAGAACGGCCGCACCGGCTACTTCGACACCGCCGGCACGCTGGTGATCGGGCCCGACAAGGGCTTGTCCGGCAACTTCTCCGAAGGCCTGATCGCCGCACCCACGGGCCGCGGCCTGGGATACCTCGACAAGAACCTGAAGGTGGCCATCCTCGGCCCGTTCAGCGACGCCCAGCCCTTCTCCGAGGGGCTGGCCGCCGTCGGCACGCAGGATGCCTGGGGCCAGCAGAAGATCGGCTACGTCGACAAGACGGGCACGGTGCGCATCGCGCCCGCGTTCGACCAGGCCTTCGCATTCCAGGACGGCATCGCACGCGTCAAGCAGAACCAGCAATGGCGCCTGATCGACCGTCAGGGCCGCGACGTCACGCCGCCCGGCATCGACTTCGTCGGCCTGACGCGCGAAGGCATGACGCGGGTGGCCTCCGGCCGGCGCTACGGCTTCGTCGACCGCAGCGGCAAGCTGGTGGTGCCCGCCGTGTTCGAAGGTGCGGACGAGTTCTCGGAAGGGCTGGCGCGCATCTGGCAGAACGGCAAATACGGCTTCATCGACCCCCAGGGCGTGCTGGTCGTGCCGGCCCGCTTCGACACCGCGGAGCCGTTCTCCGAAGGCCTGGCGGCGGTCAGCGTCGGCGGCGAGAAGCTCTACATCGACAAGACCGGCGCGACGCGGCTGAAGCCGGCATTCGAACGGATCTTTCCGTTCCGCGAAGGCCGCGCCCAGGTGGTGGGCGCCGACCGCCGCCATGGTTTCATCGACCGCAGTGGCAGGCTCGTCGTGCCCGCGCAGTACAGCACGGCGCGGCCGTTCCAGGGCGGCCTGGCCTACGTGGTCCAGGGCCGCCAGAGCGCCTACATCGACGCGCAGGGAACGCAGGTCTGGGCATCCTTGCCCTGACCGCGCAGGCTCACGCGCGCCCGGCCTTCTGCAAGGCCGTGCTCGTGATCGACGTCAACGTCCCGCGCGTGGTGATGACCTCCGGGTCCAGCATCACTTCGATCAGCGTGCCGTTGCCGCGCGCCAGCGCCGCCAGCAGCTGCGCCTCGAACTCCTCGGTGTGCGTGATGCGCACGCCCGTGTAGCCATAGGCCTCGGCCAGCTTCGCGAAGTCCGGGTTGCGCAGCGCCGTGCCGCTGACGTTGCGCGGGTACTCGCGCTCCTGGTGCATGCGGATCGTGCCGAACATGCCGTTGTTCAGCAGCACGATGATGCTGCCGGCGCCGTACTGCGAGGCGGTGGCCAGCTCCTGCCCGTTCATCAGGAAGTCGCCGTCACCGGCGATCGTGAAGGCCACGCGGCCCGTCGCGATCGCTGCGGCGATGCCGGCCGGCACGCCGTAACCCATTGCGCCGTTGGTCGGCGCGAGCTGGGTCTTGTGGCCCTTGGCCAGGCCATGGTGGCGGAAAAACCGGTGCACCCAGCTGGCGAAGTTGCCGGCGCCGTTGGTCAGCACCGCGTCGGCGGGCAAGTGCTTCTGCAACAGGCCGACGATCTTCGGCATGTCGATGTTGCCGGGCAGCGTCTGGGGCTCCAGGTTGGCCAGGTAGTCGGCGTGGCAGGCCCGGGCCCAGTCCTCCCAGGGCAGCGTGGTCGGTGCGGTCAGCACTTCGAGCGAACGGGCCGCCGCGTTCATCGTCGCGTTGATCGCCAGGTCGGCCTGGTAGACGCGGTTGAGTTCTTCGGCGCTGGCGTGGATGTGGACCAGTTTCTGCTTCGGCTTGGGCGCCTCGATCAGCGTGTAGCCGTTGGTGGTCATCTCGCCCAGGCGCGGGCCGATGGCCACGATCAGGTCGGCCTCCTTCACGCGGGCGGCGAGCTTGGGGTTGATGCCGATGCCGATGTCGCCGGCGTACAGCGGGTGGAAGTTGTCGAAGGTGTCCTGGAAGCGGAAGGCGTTGCCCACCGGCAGTTTCCAGTTCTCGGCAAAGCGCTGCAGCGCCTGGGCCGACTGTGGCGTCCAGCCGCTGCCGCCGGCGATCACCAGCGGGCGCTGG
The DNA here is from genome assembly GCA_965279475.1 of Pseudorhodoferax sp. Lineage (GTDB taxonomy): Bacteria > Pseudomonadota > Gammaproteobacteria > Burkholderiales > Burkholderiaceae_C > Pseudorhodoferax. The sequence goes on along the minus strand of CBDIIA010000003.1, from coordinate 833,379 downwards.
GCGGCCAGCAGCATTTCGCGCAGCGTGCGCAGCGAGCCCGGGTCGCTCCAGGCCTGCACGGCCTCGACCTTGGGCAGCGGTTCGACATCGACTTCCTGCGTCAGCATGTCTTCGGGCAGCACCAGCACGACCGGGCCGGGACGGCCGTTCATCGCCGTGGCGAAGGCGCGGGCCACGTACTCGGGGATGCGCTTGGGGTCGTCGATGCGCTCGACGCGTTTGGCGAAGCCCTTGGTGCTGGGGCCGAAGAAGCTTTGGTAGTCGACTTCCTGGAACACTTCGCGGTCGCGCGATTCTGTCGCCACGTCGCCGACGAACAGCACCATCGGGGTGGAGTCCTGGAACGCGGTGTGCACGCCGATCGATGCGTTGGTGGCCCCGGGGCCGCGGGTGACGAAGCACACGCCAGGGCGCCCGGTGAGCTTGCCGTGCGCTTCGGCCATGAAGGCGGCGCCGCCTTCCTGCCGGTTGATGATGAACTGGATGCGTTCGCCATAGGCGTGAAAGCCGTCCAGCGCGGCGAGGTAACTCTCGCCCGGCACGCCGAACACGTGGCTTACCTCTTGCTCGACGAGACACTGCACCAACAGGTGCCCTGCGATCTGCTTGGTCATGAAAATCCTGCGTGAAAGATGGAAGACGGGAACTGCGCCATGCGCCGCGCCCAGGATTATCCTTGGCCCGCCCGTCCGGTCGCCCGTGGACACAGAAGCTCGGGCAACACCCGCTTGCCACAATTCACCGAATGGTTAATTATCAAGCCATGGCCACATCGAAAACCACAGAAGCCAAAACCACCGAACCCCGCGCCCGCGATGCCGACCGGTCGCAGCAGACCATCCTCGAAGCGGCCCGCGACGAGTTCGCCCGCCACGGCCTGGCCGGTGCACGCGTGGACCGCATCGCCGAGCGTGCCGACGTCAACAAGCGCCTGATCTACTACTACTTCGGCAGCAAGGACGAGCTGTTCCTGGCGGTGCTGGAGAACGCCTACCTGCACATCCGCGAGGCCGAACAGCAGCTGCACCTGCGCGAGTTGTCACCGGCCCAGGCGATCCGGCGGCTGACTGAGTTCACCTGGGAGTACTACATCGCCCACCCGGAGTTCCTCACTCTGCTGAACAGCGAAAACCTGCACCAGGGCGCGCATCTGGCGAACTCGGGCCGGGTGCGCGAGATGAACTCGCCACTGATCGAGACGCTCGCCGAGATCCTCGATCGCGGGCGCGCAAGCGGCCTGTTCCGCGGCGGCATCGACGCGCTGCAGCTCTACGTGTCGATCGCCGGCATGGCCTACTTCTACCTGTCGAACAAACACACGCTGTCGGCCGTCTTCGGCCGCAACCTGATGACGCCGAAGGCCCAGCACGAGCGTTTGTCGCACATGTGCGATGTGGTCCTAGGGTATGTACTTAGAACCTGAGCCCGGCCGCGCATTGACGTGGCGAGGCGGCGATTCCTAAAATCGTTAATTCACCCATTGGTGACTTAGAATCGCCCGGCACTTGCTGCCGAGGCGGCCCCAACGGTTTCGCCACCTCGCCAGAAAGAGACACCGATGCCCTTCGCACGCCTTCGCGCTATCGCCGCCCTTGCCGCCGTCACCACGCTTGCCTGCGCAGGCCTCGTGCCGCTGCAAGCCAGCGCCCAGGCCGGCTACCCCAGCAAGCCGATCCGCGTGGTCGTGCCGTTCGCTGCCGGCAGCACCACCGACATCATCGCCCGCGCCATCACCGACAAGATGGGCCAGAGCATGGGCCAGACGCTCGTGGTCGACAACCGCGGCGGCGCCAGCGGCACCATCGGCCAGCAGGCGGTGGCCACCGCGGCGGCCGACGGCTACACGATCATGATCCACTCGTCGTCGCACACGGTGAGCCCGTCGACGTTCGCCAAGCTGCCGTTCGACACAGTGGGCGACTTCGCCGGCGTGACGCCGATCACCAGCACGCCCAACGTGCTGGTGATCGCCCCGTCGAAGAACATCAAGTCGGTGCGCGAGCTGCTGGCAGCGGCCAAGGCCAAGCCCGGCAGCATGAACTTCGCGTCCGCCGGTCAGGGCAGTGCGACGCATCTGAACGCCGAGAAGTTCAAGATGGCGGCCCACATCGAGGCGCTCAACATTCCGTTCAAAGGTTCGGCCGAAGCCGTGACCGAGGTGTTGGCGGGCCGGGTCGACTACTACTTCTCGCCGATCGCGCCCGTCATCGGCCAGATCAAGGAAGGGCAGCTGCTGGCCCTGGCCGTGGGTTCGCCCAAGCGCGCCAGCGCCCTGCCCGACGTGCCGACCACGGCCGAGGCCGGCGTGCCCGGCTCCGAGTTCAACTTCTGGATCGGCATGATGGCGCCCGCCAAGACCCCGCGCGACATCGTCAACCGCCTGCACGACGAGGTGCTGAAGGCCCTGGCCACGCCCGAGGTCAAGGAGCGCTTTGCCAAGCTCGGCGCCGACGCCTGGACCATGAAGCCCGAACAGTTCGACGCCTACATCAAGACCGAGATCGACAGCAACGCCAAGCTGGTGAAAGCCGCCGGCCTGGCCCCCTGAACACCCACCGCTTTTTTCTCCGCACACAGGACCACCACATGGCAACGCAAAGACTCGGCCTCATCATGCACGGCGTGACCGGACGCATGGGCATGAACCAGCATCTGATCCGCTCGATCGTCGCGATCCGCAAGCAGGGCGGCGTGACACTGGCCAATGGCGACAAGGTCATGCCCGACCCGATCCTGATCGGCCGCAACGCCGAGAAGATCGAGGCGCTGGCCCGCGCCCACGGCATCGACCGCTGGGGCACCAACCTCGATGCGGCGCTGGCCAACAAGGACGACACGGTGTTCTTCGACGCCGGCACGACGCAGATGCGCCCGACGCTACTGGCCAACGCGCTGCGCGCCGGCAAACACGTGTACTGCGAGAAGCCGATCGCGACCAACCTGAACGAGGCGGTCGAGATCGCCCGCGTCGCGCAGGCCTCGGGCCTGAAGCACGGCGCGGTGCAGGACAAGCTGTTCCTGCCCGGCCTGCGCAAGCTCGACATGCTGCGCCGCGCCGGCTTCTTCGGCCGCATGCTCAGCGTGCGCCTGGAGTTCGGCTACTGGGTGTTCGAGGGCGACCTGCAGCCGATCCAGCGCCCGAGCTGGAACTACCGCAAGGAAGACGGCGGCGGCATGATCCTCGACATGATGTGCCACTGGCGCTATGTGCTGGACAACCTGTTCGGCGAGGTGCAGTCGGTCTCGTGCCTGGGTACGACCCACATCCCGACCCGTTGGGACGAGGAAGGCAAGCCTTACGAGGCCACCGCCGACGACGCGGCCTACGCCACCGCGCAGCTGAAGGGCCACAACGGCGAGCCGGTGATCGCACAGATCAACATGAGCTGGGTGACCCGCGTGCGCCGCGACGACCTGGTCACCTTCCACGTCGACGGCACGCACGGCTCGGCCGTGGCCGGCCTGTCCTCGTGCCGCGCCCAGTCGCGCGTGGCCACCCCGCGGCCGGTGTGGAACCCGGACGAGAAGCAGACCATGAACTTCTTCGACCAGTGGCAGGAGATCCCCGACTCGCAGGTCTATGACAACGGCTTCAAGATCCAGTGGGAACACTTCATCCGGCACGTGGTGGAAGACGCGCCCTACAAGTGGACCCTGCCCGAAGGTGCCAAGGGCGTGCAGCTGGTCGAGGCCGCGCTCGACAGCTGGAAAGAGCGCAAGTGGATCGATGTGCCGACCTTGAAGATCTGAGGAGACGACCGTGGCTCTCTCGCTGACCCTCCCCGACACCGCCGGCAAGCTGCAGGCCTATACCCTGCGCGGCACGGCACCCGTCAAGCCCGCCAAGGGTGTCAAGTTCAACCGCATCGCCTACTCGGCCGCCCACGTGGTGTCCGACCCGCTCGCGCCCGTCGACCCCTGGCTGCAGGCCGCCGTCGACTGGGACACGACCATCGCCTACCGCCGGCACCTGTGGTCGCTCGGCCTGGGTGTGGCCGAAGCCATGGACACGGCGCAGCGCGGCATGGGCCTGGATTGGCCGACCTCGCTTGAGCTGATCCGCCGTTCGCTCGACGCGGCGCGCGACGTGCCCGGTGCGCTGGTGGCGTCGGGCTGCGGCACCGACCACCTGGACATCGATACCGTGAAAAGCGTCGACGACGTGATCCGCGGTTACGAAGAGCAGATGGCGGCCATCGAGAAACTCGGCGGCAAGCTCATCGTCATGGCCAGCCGCGCGCTGGCCCGCGTGGCCAAGAGCCCGGCCGACTACGAACGCGTGTACGACCGCATCCTGAGCCAGGCCAAACAACCGGTCGTGCTGCACTGGCTCGGCGACATGTTCGACCCGGCTCTGGCCGGCTACTGGGGCACGGGCAACGTCGACGCGGCGATGGACACCGCGCTCGGCATCATCGCGGCCCACCCGTCCAAGGTCGACGGCATCAAGATCTCCTTGCTCGACAAGGACAAGGAGATCGCGATGCGCCGCAAGCTGGCACCGGGCGTGCGCATGTACACCGGCGACGACTTCAACTACGCCGAGCTGATCGCCGGCGACGGCTTCGGTGCCGACCCCATGCACGGCCAGAGCGATGCGCTGCTCGGCATCTTCGACGCGATCGCGCCCGCCGCCAGTGCCGCGCTGGGCGAGCTGGCCCAGGGCAACCTCGAGAAGTTCCACGCGATCCTCGGCCCCACGGTGCCGCTGTCGCGTCACATCTTCAAGGCGCCGACGCGCTTCTACAAGACCGGCGTGGTGTTCATGGCCTGGCTCAACGGCCACCAGAAACACTTCACCATGGTCGGCGGCCAGCAGAGCACGCGCTCGCTGCCGCACTTTGCCGAGCTGTTCCGCCTGGCCGATGCGGCCAACCTGCTGGAGCGGCCCGATCTGGCGGTGCAGCGCATGAAGACGCTCGCGGCCCTGCACGGCATCGAATGACACGACCGGACAGGCTTCGCGCTGCCCGGCACCCCAGAATCCAACGGAGACAAACATGACATTCCATTCCTTGCGCAACACGCTCTGGGCTGCCGGCCTCTGCCTGGTGGCATCGGCGGCGATGGCCCAGGCCTACCCGAACCGCCCGGTCAAGGTCATCATCCCCTTCCCCGCGGGCGGTACGCTCGACACCGTGGGCCGCCTGCTGGCGCAGAAGCTGGGCGAGCAGACCGGCCAGTCCTTCGTCGTCGAGAACCGCCCCGGCGGCAACGGCACGATCGGCGCCGTGGCCGTGATGAACGCACCGAAGGACGGCTACACGCTGCTGTTCAACGCGTCGACCTTCACCACGTCCACGCACTTCATGAAGACGCCGAGCTACAACCCCGGCGCCGACTTCTCGCCGATCGCGCTGGTGGCCAAGGCGCCGCTGTCGGTCTCGATCAACAAGGACCTGCCGATCACGGACGTGAAGACGCTGCTGTCCTATGCCAAGGCCAACCCCGGCAAGCTGAGCTTCGCGGTCGGCTCGATCGCCTCGGCCGGCCACCTGTCGACCGAGCTGCTCAAGCGTGCCGGCGGCATCGAGTACATGGTGGTGCCGTACAAGGGCTCCTCGCCCGCCTACCAGGACCTGATCGGCGGGCAGATCGCCGGCTTCGTCGACCCGGTGCTCGGTGCCACCTCGTTCTACAAGAGCGGCATGCTGAAGATCGTCGCGGTCACGTCCAAGACCCGGCTGCCGACCATGCCCGAGGTGCCCACCGTCGGCGAAACGATTCCGGGCTACGAGTTCTACAGCTGGTACGGGCTGTGGGGCCCGTCCAAGCTGCCGGCCGACATCACGCAGAAGCTGAACGCCGAAGTCAACAAGGCGCTGGCCGGCGAGATGAAGGACAAGCTGCAGGCCCAGGGCATCCTGCTCGGTGGCGGCAGCATCGACGAGTTCGCGAAGTTCCAGGCCGACGACACGGCGCGCTCGATGAAGACGATTGCGGATGCCAACATCCGTGCCGAATAGCCAGGCCGCGCCGGCGCGGCGCGCGCTCGTCACCGGCAGCAGTGCCGGCATCGGCGCGGCCATCGCGCAAGCGCTGCTGGCCGACGGCTGGCAGGTCACCGGGCTCGACTGGGCCGATGCCAGCATCGTGCATCCCGGCTTTGCGGGCGTGCGTGTCGACCTGAGCGACGGCGCAGCCACCGAAGCCGCGGCCCGTGCCAGTGTCAACGTGGAGGTGGGCGTGCAGGCCTTCGTGCACGCCGCCGGTGTGCTGCGCGTCGGCCGGCTCGGCGCGCTGCAGGCGGATGACGGTCAGCGCATGTGGCAGCTGCACGTGGACGCGGCCACACGCATCGCCGGCATCCTGGTGCCCGCGATGCAGGCCGCCGGCGCAGGCCGCGTCGTGCTGGTCGGCAGCCGGGTCGCCCGCGGGATCGCCGGACGCAGCCAGTACGCGGCCACCAAGGCTGCTTTGATCTCGCTGGCGCGCAGCTGGGCAGCCGAGGTGATTGCCGATGGCGTCACCGTCAACGTGGTGTCGCCCGCCGCCACACGCACCGGCATGCTCGAAGACCCGGCCCGCCAGGCCGCGGCCCCGCGCGTGCCACCGATCGGCCGGCTGATCGAGCCGGGCGAGATCGCGTCGCTGGTCGGCTACCTGCTGTCGCCCGCGGCGGCAGCCATCACCGGGCAGGACATCCAGATCTGCGGCGGGAGTTCGTTGTGATCCGCCTTCCATCCGCAGGTGTCGATTGACATGACGCAAGCCGCCGCATCCGCTGCGACGACACCGGTCGGCCTGGTCGGCCTCGGGCTGGTAGGCCAGGCGCTGGCCGATCGCCTGCGGCAAGCCGGCATCGCCGCGCTGGGCTACGACATCCGCCCCGAAGCGCGCGCGGCCTTCGCGGCGCAGGGCGGCACGGTGGCCACGTCCCTGGCCGAGATCGGCACCACGGCGCGGCAACTCGTGCTGGCCGTGTTCGACACGGCCGGCGTGCTCGACGTGGTCGAAGGCCCTGCCGGCGTACTGAGCGCGCCGGCGCCGCGCGTCGACCTGGTCGTCGACTGCTCCACCGGTGAGCCTGACGCGCTGCAGGCGCTGGCGGTACGGCTGCTGGAACACGGCGTGGGCTTCGTCGAGGCGCCTTTGTCCGGCTCCAGCCAGCAGATCGCAGCCGGTGCCGCCACCATGCTGCTGGGCACCGACGACGCCACACTGGTGCGCGCCACGCCGCTGCTGCAGGCACTCAGCGCCAGCCGCATCCACGTGGGCGGTGCCGGCATGGGCGCCCGCGCCAAGCTGGCGACCAACCTGGTGCTGGGCCTGAACCGCGCCGCGCTGGCCGAAGGTTTGGTGTTCGCCGAAGGCCTGGGCATCGCACCGGCACGTTTCCTCGAACTGGTGCTGGCCACGCCCGCCCGCTCGGGCGCGGCCGAGGCCAAGGGCCGGATGATGGTCGAGGAAAACTTCGCACCGCAGTCGCGCATCCGCCAGCATCTGAAAGACGTGAACCTGATGATCGACGCCGCGCAGGCGCACGGCCAGGCGCTGCCGTTGTCCCAGGCCCATGCAGCGCTGATGCGCGCGGCCGTGGCGGCCGGCGACGGCGACCTCGACAACGCGGCCATCGTGCGACAGCTGCGCCGCGAACGCACGGCGTTGCCTCCCACGTCTCCTTCCTCCCACGACTGAACGACCCACGCCATGCGCGATTTCTCCCAGAGCCACGAATGGCTGTCCCTCAACACCGCCACCGTGCGCAAGCAATGGACGCTGGACCGCATCGTCGACGAATGCGCGCGCCGCGGCATTGGCGCCATCAGCCCCTGGCGTGACCAGGTGGCCGCCGTCGGCATCGACAAGCTCGCCGCGCAGCTGAAGAGCCACGGCATCGGGCTGTCGGGCTACTGCCGCGGCGGCTTCTACCCCGCAGCCGATGCCGCCGGCCTGTGCGCCGCCATCGACGACGACCGCCGTGCCATCGACGAGGCCAAGGCCCTGGGTGCCCCCTGCCTGGTGCTGGTGGTCGGCGCCCTGCCCGGCGCGCTGGCCGGCAAGGCGCAGTACAAGGACATCGGCCGCGCCCGCGGCGAGGTGCGCGACGGCATCGCCGCCTCGCTCGACTACGCGCGCCAGGTCGGTATGCCGCTCGCCATCGAGCCACTGCATCCGATGCAGGCGGCCGAGCGCGCCTGCATCAACACGCTGGAACACGCGCTCGACCTGTGCGACGAACTCGACCCCGGGCAGACCGGCGCGCTGGGTGTGGCGCTCGACATCTACCACGTCTGGTGGGACCCGAAACTCGAGCAGCAGATCGCCCGCGCGGGCAACGCGAAACGCTCGCGCCTGCTGGCCTACCACGTCTGCGACTGGCTCACGCCCACGCGCGACCTGCTGAACGACCGCGGCATGATGGGCGACGGCGTCGTCGAGCTGAAGAAGATCCGCGGCTGGGTCGAGCAAGCCGGCTACGCAGGCCATGCCGAGGTCGAGATCTTCTCGGAGCTCGACTGGTGGCAGCGCCCCGGTGAAGAGGTGCTGGACACCTGCATTGCGCGGCACAAGACCGCGGTGTAGCGCGCCATCAGGGTTTCACGCGTTGACATGCGTCGGCGCGCATTCGTACAGTGACAAGAACCGGCTACAGGTTCAACAACGGAGACAACATGACCCAACGCACCCTCGTCCAAGGCCTGTCCCTCGCGCTCGCCGCGATGGCCTTCTCCACCGCGGCGCACGCGCAGTGGAAGCCGACCCACCCGATCACCGTCATCGTGCCGTGGGCGGCCGGCGGTTCCACCGACCAGGTGACGCGGGTCACGGCGGCCGAGATCGAGAAGGCGCTGGGCCAGAAGGTCGTGATCGTCAACCAGCCCGGTGCCTCGGGCTCGATCGGCAGCAAGAGCGCGCTCGATGCCGCCAAGGACGGCTACACCTGGGCCGCCGGCGCGGCACAGGACCTGGGCAGCTACGAGACCCTGGGCATGCTCAAGACCAAGATCGCCGACTGGCACCTGTTCCTGAACGTCGCCAACGTGCAGCTGATCGGCGTCAACGCGGCTGCGCCGTACAAGACCGCCAAGGATCTGCTCGACGCGATGAAGGCCAAGCCCGGCCAGATCACCGTCGCCACGGCCGGCGTCACCTCGGCCGGCCACAACGCGATGGAACTGATCTCGAAGAACACCGCGGTGAAGTACCGCCACGTGACCTACGACGGCGGCAACCCGGCCGTGGTGGCCACGGTCGCCGGCGAGACCGAGGTGACGACACAGCTCGCCGTGGAGCAGGCCGACATGATCCGCGGCAAACGCATCCGCCCGCTGGCCACCGTCAGCGACAAGGCGCTCGAACTCGAAGGCTTTGGCACCATCGAGCCCTTGTCGAAGACGCTGCCAGGCTTCAAGGCGCCAGCCAACTATTTCGGCCTGTTCATCCCCAAGGGTGTGCCCGACGAGGTGGTGAAGACGGTCGAGAAGATCTGGGCCGACAACATCGCCAAGAGCGAGGTGCTGAAGAAGTACGCCACCAGCCGCGGCGCGCTGTTCGCGCCGCTGTACGGCGCGGAGGCGATGGCGGCGGTGCAGCCGGCGATCCAGGCGAATACCTGGCTGTTGTTCGACAGTGGCAAGGCGAAGGTGTCGCCCGAGACCTTGGGGATTGCGCGGCCTTGAGGCAGGGCAGGTGCGAATACCAACACGCGCTCTGCCGCTGATCACGCCGACGGGGTACTCCACTCCGCGACTGTCCCCCGCCCGGCCTAGGGCCGTGGCTCCTCCTTGATGTCGCTGCGTGGAGCACCCCATCGACGCGATCCGGTCAGAGCAGTCGTTGATCGGCGAGCAGGACACGGAGTCGATTGGGCAGAGGGTATCGGGTGCTTCCCGCAGCGACATCAAGGAGGAGCTAGGGCCATAGGCCCAGCGGGGGACAGTCGCGGAGGGAAGTACCCGGTGGCCTCTGCCCTTGGGCGGAGCTCCAGCAGCCGCCGCGCAACCCCGACGCTCAACCAGGACCGCATTCACCACCACGACAGAACCGACATGACAGAAGCCGACCAAGCAGGCGCCATCGCCGCATCCAACGCCGCGGCCCACCACCGCAAGACCTCGCCCCGCGCCGACCTCTGGCAATCGATCGGCTGGATCGTGCTGGGCATCGCGACCACCGTCATCTCGCTGCGCATGGACCGGCTCGAGAAGCAAGACATCAACCCCTACACCGTGCCCGGCCTGCTGCCCGGCTTCCTCGGGTTGGCGATCGTCTTCTTCGGCCTGCTGATGCTCTACCGCTCGTGGCGTCGCAACGCACTGGCAGCGCAGCCGGTGCGTGTGGCGACCGATGCCGACCGCCACGAGAACCGCCGCATGTGGACCATCCTCGCGCTGTGCATCGGCTTCGCCGGCGGGCTGGTGGGCCACGGCCCGCCGTTCTGGGTGGCGGCGGCGATCTTCATCACGATCACCATCACCATCCTGCAGTTCGCACAACGCACGGCGGCCAACCAGGTCGCACGCGGCGTGCTGGTGGCCTTGGCGACCGGCGTGATCGCGGGCATCACCATCACCCTCGTGTTCCAGGAATTTTTCCTCGTGCGCCTTCCGTGACCGATCGACCGGGACCTGTACACCATGCTTGAAGGCCTGACGCTGCTGGGGCACTCCTACCTCAGCTTCCTCAATTTCTGGTCCATCACCTACGGCCTGGGCGGTGCCTTCCTCGGCATCCTGGTCGGCTGCATGCCGGGGCTGTCGGCCACGCTGTGCATCGCACTGCTGACCACGCTCACGATCAAGATGGAGCCGAACGACGCGATCCTGATCCTGATCTGCGCCTACGTCGGCACGCTCTATGGTGGCAGCCGCAGCGCGATCCTGCTCAACATCCCCGGCACGGCGGCCAATGCTGCATCCTGCGCCGACGGCTACGCGCTGGCGCAGCAGGGCCAGGCCGGGCGTGCCATCGGCATCGCGACCTCGGGCGCGTTCACCGGCACGCTGTTCGGCGTGTTGTGCCTGGCGATGTTCACGCCGGCGCTGGCCGAGATCGCGTTGTCGTTCGGCGCGTTCGAGTTCTTCTGGCTCGCGCTGTTCGGCGTGGCCATGTCGGGCAGCATCGTCGGCGAGGATCCGCTCAAGGGCTGGCTGATGGGCTGCCTGGGCCTGCTGATCGCGCAGATCGGCCAGGAAGGCCTGTATGCCTACGACCGTTTCACCTTCGGCTGGGACGAGCTGTCGGGCGGCATCGCGCTGATCCCGGCGCTGATCGGCGCGTTCGGCTTTGCCGAGGTGCTGACCTCGCTGGCCGACCCCATCGAGCGCAAGATCGTCGAGATGCGCGACTCTGTATTGCCGCGCTTTCGCGAGGTATTCCAGTACTGGCGTACCGTCATCCGTTCGGGCGTGATCGGCGTGGTCACCGGCATCCTGCCGGGCATCGGCGAGGACTCGGGCGCGTGGATGTCGTACGCGGCGGCCAAGGCCGTGAGCCCCGAGAAAGAGAAGTTCGGCAAGGGATCGATCGACGGCCTGATGGCAGCCGAGACCGGCGACATGTCGGCCATTCCCGGCGGCATCATCCCGGCATTGGCGCTGGGCATCCCCGGCTCGGCGCCGGCGGCCGTGCTGATGGCCGCGATGATCATCCACGGCATCCAGCCCGGGCCGATGCTGATGATCAAGACGCCGCAGTTCGTCTACGACGTGGTGGCGATGACCACGCTGGCCACCTTCAGCATCCTCATCTTCGGCCTGTTCATGGTGCGCCCGCTGCTGTATGTGCTGCGTGTCAAGCGCTCGGTGCTGATGCCCATCATCTTCGTGCTGTGCACCGTGGGCGCGTTCGCGATCTCGTCGCGCCTGTTCGACGTGTACTGCATGCTGGTGATTGGCATCGGCGCGTTCTTCCTGCGGCGCCGCGGCTACGAGATGGCGCCGTTCGTGCTGGGGCTGGTGCTGGGTGAGCTGCTCGACAAGAGCCTGCGCCGCGGCCTGGTGCTGTCGGACGGCAGCCTGGCGCCGTTCTTCACCCGACCCATCTGCGCCGGCCTGGCGGTGGTTACGATCCTTACCATGCTGATGTACATCCCGGCCGTCAACCTGCGCATCCGGCGCGCTTGGGCGGCGGCCAAGAACATGGTGTGGCGGCGCTCGACCTGAGAAAGATGTCCCCGTGAAATTCTCCCTCTGCAACGAGGTGCTGCAGCCCCTGCCGTTCACCCGCCAGTGCCAGGTCGCGAAGGCGCTGGGCTACGACGGCCTGGAACTGGCGCCGTTCACCGTCAGCGACGCGCCCGAGACGATGACGGACGCACAGGCCCGCGAGCTTGCCCGCATCGCCGCCGACCACGGCCTGGCCATCACCGGCCTGCACTGGCTGCTGGTGAAGCCGGCCGGCCTGTCGATCACCACGCCCGACGCGGCCGTGCACGCGAAGACGATCGCCTTCATGCAGCGGCTGTGCGCGCTGGCCGCGGCGATGGGCGCGCGTTACCTGGTGCACGGCTCGCCGCAGCAGCGCGCCATCGCGCCCGGCGAGACCCACGCCACCGCGCTGGCCCGCGCGCAGCAAGCGTTTGCCCAGGCCGGCGAGGCCGCGCGCGCGCACGGCGTCGTCTACTGCATCGAGCCGCTGTCGGCCGACCAGACGCCGCTGCTCAACACCGTGGCCGAGGCGGCCGACGTGGTCCGCGCCATCGGCAACCCGCATCTGCGCACGATGATCGACACCAGCTCGGCCGGCCTGGCCGAGGCCGAACCATTGGCAGACCTGATCACCCGCTGGATGCCCACCGGCCTCATCGCCCACGTGCAGGTCAACGACCCGAACCGGCGCGGGCCGGGCCAGGGCGAGATGGCCTTCGCACCGATCCTGAAGGCGCTGCTGGCGATGCAGGCCGCCGGGCACTACAGCGGCATCGTCGCGGCCGAGCCGTTCGACTACGTGCCCGACGGCATGGGTTCGGCGGCGCACAGCATCGGGTACCTGAAAGGACTGGTCGAGGTGCTGGAGGCTGCAGCATGAGCAGCCACGTGGCATCCGCCCCCGCCTTCAGCATTGCCGAGATCGAACTCTTCGAGCGCCCGGTGGTGCTGCGCCTGCCGTTCCGCTTCGGCGTGGTGACGCTCACGCAATGCCCGCAGGCCTTCGCCCGCGTACGCATCGTGCGGGCCGACGGCATTGGCGCCTGGGGCGCCGCCGCCGAGCTGATGGCACCCAAGTGGTTCGACAAGAACCTGGCCTTGTCGAACGACGACAACTTCGAGCAGCTGCGTGCCGTGACGCGCCTGGCGCGCGCCGCCTACCTGAGCGACGCGGCGCCGGCCACCGCCTTCGGCCACTTCGCGCGGCAGCACGATGCGCACCGCCATGCGGCGGCGGCGCGCGGCTTCAACCCGCTGCTGGCGAGCTACGGGCCGGCGTTGATCGACCGCGCCGTGCTCGATGCCGTGTGCCGGCTCGAAGGCGTGTCGTTCTACAGCGCCATCCAGCGCAACCTGGCCGGCATCGGTGGCGGCGGACGGCCCGAATTCGACGGGCTCGGCGTCGAGGGCTTCCTGGCGGCACTGCGGCCGGCCGACCGCATCGAGGTGCGCCATACCGTCGGCCTGGTCGATGCGATCACGGCCGCCGACCTGGGCGAACGTGTCGCCGACGGCCTGCCCGAGACCTTCGAGGAGGTGGTGCGCACCTACGGCCACCGCTACTACAAACTCAAGGTCGCAGGCCAGATCGCGGCCGACCTGGAACGGCTGGCCGCGATCGCCGCCGTGCTCGACACGCTGCCCGCGCCCTACTTCGTCTCGCTCGACGGCAACGAGCAGTACGCCGACGCGGCCGGCGTGGCCGAGCTGATGGCCGGCATCCGGGCGACGCCTGCGCTGGCGCGGCTGCACGCCTCGATCCTGTTCATCGAGCAGCCGATCGCCCGCAAGCTGGCGCTCGACGTCGACCTGCGCGGCGCAGGTCTCGGCAAGCCGGTGATCGTCGACGAATCCGACGGCGAGCTCGACAGCTTCGTGCAGGCGCGGGCGCGCGGCTACGCCGGCGTGTCGTCGAAGACCTGCAAAGGCTTCTACAAATCGATCCTGAACGCAGCCCGCTGCGCCGCCTGGAACCGCGCCGACCCGTCGGCGCGCTACTTCATGTCGGCCGAGGACCTGACCACGCAGGCCGGCCTGTCGGTGCAGCAGGACCTGGCCCTGGTCAACCTGCTCGGCATCACCCATGTGGAGCGCAACGGCCACCACTACGTCGACGGCATGGCGGCCCTGCCCGCGGCCGAGCAGCAGCGCTTTCTCGATGCGCATCCGGATCTGTACGAGCGCTCGCACGGTGCCGTGCGGCTGCGCATCGCCCAGGGCCAGGCCGCCATCGGCTCTCTGGCCTGCACGGGCTTCGCCAGCGCCGCGTTGCCCGACTTCTCGGTGATGCAGAATTTCTAGATGAGTTCGATCGCCATGCCCCGCCGCAGCCTGAGTGCGGCCAACCGCCGTGGCATCCTGGCGATGACCTTCGGCATGCTGGTCTTCATGCTGAACGACGCGCTGGTCAAGTTCGTCAGCCAGTCGATGCCGGCGGCGCAGCTGATCTTCCTGCGCGGCGCGATGGCCACGCTGCTGGTGCTGGTCGTCGCGCATGCGCTGGGCGCCACGGCGCAGATCGGCGCCACGGTGCGCCCGCGCGTGCTGCTGCGCGCGCTGATCGACGCCGGCGCCACGATGCTCTACCTGGGCTCGCTGTTCCACCTGCCGATGGCCAACGCCACCGCGATCAACCTCGCGACGCCGCTGGTGATGGTGCTGTTCTCGATCTGGTTCCTGGGCGAGAAACCCGGTTTGTCGCGCTGGCTGGCGATCGGGCTCGGCTTCGTCGGCGTACTGTGCGTGGTGCAGCCCAGCGGCGAGGGCTTCAACGTCTACGCGCTGGTCTGCGTGGTGGGCACGTTCTTCCACGCCACACGCGACCTGATGACGCGCCGCATGGACCCCAACATCCCGTCGATCCTGATCACGCTGGCCACGGCGGGCACCGTCACGCTCATCTCGGGCGGCCTGTCGCTGGTGCAGGGCTGGAAACCCTTCGGCACCTTCGAGCTCGCTCTGCTGGCGCTGGCCTCGGCCCTGCTGGCGGCCGGCTACTACCTGATCATCCTGTGCATGCGTGTCGGCGAGATGTCGCTGACCACGCCGTTCCGCTATTCGTCGCTGCTGTACTCGGTGGTGCTGGGCTGGCTGATCTGGGGCGACGTGCCCAACCCGCTGGCCTGGTGCGGCATCGCGCTGCTGGTCGGCGCCGGCCTGTATGCGCTGTACAGCGAGCAGCGCGCGGCGCGCCTGCCGGACAAGGCAGCCCTCGACGCGCAGTCGGATTGAACGGCCCGGCGCCTTGTGCGGCGCCGGCCTGCCCCCAATTGCCATGCAGAGGCCTGCCTGTTCGGGCAGGCCGGACCCGCCGGTCGGTGGAGGCGTGCGCGAGCGCAAAGGCCGACGATCGGGGCTTCTCCCCTTTCCACGGCCCACACCATGCAGATCCCTGTTTCTCCTTCTCAACTTCCCGACCACGTGCAGCAACTCGCCGCCTCCGTCGTCGGCCTGTCCAGCCGCCGCCACAGCGGCTCGGCCGTGCTCTGGCGCGAGGGCATCGCGGTCGGCAGCGCTTCGGTGCTGTGGCGCGCCTCGCGTGTCTCGGTGGTGTTGCCCAGCGGCGAGACCGTGCCGGGTGAGCCGATCGGCGTCGATGGCGGCACCGACCTGTCCGCCGTGCGTTTCGATGCCGGCGCGATGCCGGTCGCCGCGCGCGCCCCGGCAGCAGACGCCGCCGAGCCGCGCGTCGGCGACTTCGTCTTCGCGGTCGGCCGCGGCGCATCGGGTCTGGTGCAGGCCAGCTTCGGCTATGTCGGGTCGACGGCAGGCGAGTAGCGCACTTGGCGCGGTGGCCGGGTCGACCGGCTGATCCGCCTGGACGGCGGCTTGTACCCCGGCCTCGACGGCGCGCCGGTGGCCGACGGTGCCGGCAGGTTGCTGGGCATCGGCAGCAGCGCACTGTCGCGCCACCACGGCATCGTGCTGCCCGTTGCCACCATTGACCGCGTGCTCGACCAGTTGCTGGCGTACGGCCACGTGCCGCAGGGCTACCTCGGCATTGCCGGGCAGCCGGTCGACATCACGCTGAACGGCACCGAGGTCGAAGGCCTGCTGGTCAGCTCGGTCGCCAAGGAAGGCCCGGCCGCGCGCGGCGGCCTGCAGGTGGGCGATGTGATCGTCACGGTCGCAGGCAGCCCGGTCGACAGCATCGAGGCCCTGCGTGCCGCGCTGCGCGTGGGCGTGGCGGTGCCGGTCGGCATTGCGCGTGGCGGCCAGCCGATGGAACTGACGCTCGAAGCCGCCGAGCGGCCGCGGCGCCATTGCCACTGAAAGCACGATGCCCCGGATCGTCATCGTGACACCGTCGCCGCTGCTGGCGGACGGCATCGCCGGCGCGCTGCAGGGTGACGGCGCGTGGGACGTGCGCCTGGGCAGCGCCGGCGACGATGCCGACGCCTGGATCACGCCCGGCGACGAGACCATCGTGCGCGGCGCGCATGGCGCCGTGGCCCAGCTGGCGCGCGACACCAGCGCCAGGCGGCTGCGCGCCGCGGTCGTGGCGGTGCTCGAAGGCCTGTCGGTGCGCGAATCGCCCTGGCAGGTCGACGCCCCGGAACACGAACCGCTGACGCCGCGCGAGCTCGAGGTCTTCGAGCTGCTGGGCAAGGGCCTGTCGAACCGCGACATCGGCGACCTGCTCGGCATCTCGGCGCACACGGCCAAGTACCACGTGGGCCAGATCCTGGCCAAGACCGGCGCGGCCACCCGGGCCGAAGCGGTGCACGAAGGCCTGCGCTGCGGGCTGATCGGGCTCTGAGCGGCGCCCGGCAATCCGCGCCGGTCAGCCCGCCGCGGCCAGGTACACGCCCGGCTGCGCCGACAGCCCCTTCTTGACCTGGCGCGTCAGCTCGTCGGCAAACACTTCGTCCTGCCCTGCGGCAAGGGCCTCCAGGGTCTGGCGCACCACATCGGCCGGCGCGGCCTTGGGCACGTCGAGCTTGGCCGTCATGTCGGTGTCCATGAAACCCACATGCAGGCCGACCACCTGCGTGCCCTGCGCCCGCAGCTCATGGCGCAGGCCGTTGGTCAGCGACCAGGCGGCCGCCTTCGATGCGCTGTAGGTGGCGGCACCCGTCAGGTTGAGCCAGCTCAGCACCGATAGCACGTTGACGATGGCACCGCCGCCGTTGGCGGCGAGCACCGGCGCGAAGGCCTGGCTCAGCGCCAGCGGGCCGAAGAAATTGGTCTCGAACTCGGCGCGGGCCGCGTCGGTGCTGCCGGCTTTCAGGAACGGCGATCCGCGCGAGATGCCGGCGTTGTTGACGAGCAGGGTCACGTCGCCGGCGCGGGCTACGGCCTGGGCGATGGCGCCGGGCTGGGTCACGTCCAGCGCGATGCGCTCGACACCGTCCAAGGTGATGCTGGCCGGGTCGCGCGCGGCGGCGTAGACCTTCCTGGCGCCGGCGGCGAGCAAAGCCTTGGCGAAAGCCTGGCCCAGGCCGCGGTTGGCGCCGGTGACGAAGGCGACGGAGTTCTCGATCTGCATGGTGATGTCCTTGGTGTGGAGGGGTGAAGAAAGAATCAAAGAAAGATTCAGACGGCTTCGAGAATCGTGGCGATGCCTTGCCCGCCGCCGATGCATTGGGTCGCCAGCGCGTAGCGCCCGCGTTCACGCTGCAGCAGCGATGCCGCCTTGCCGGTGATGCGTGCGCCGGTCGCACCCAGCGGGTGACCGATCGCGAGGCCACCGCCGTCGAGGTTGACTGTGGCCGGGTCCAGGCCCAGGTCGCGGATGCAGGCCAGGGCCTGCGAGGAGAACGCCTCGTTGATCTCGACCACGTCGAGGTCGGCGACGGTCAGCCCGGCGCGGGCCAGCGCCTTGCGGGTGGCCGGGATCGGCCCGATGCCCATCACCGCCGGATCGACGCCGACGCTGGCAAACGACCGGATGCGCGCCATCGGCTGCAGGCCATGCCGCGCCGCGAAAGCATCGCTGGTGACCAGCACCGCCGCCGCGCCATCGGTCAGCGGCGACGAGGTGCCGGCGGTGACCACGCCGTCGGGGCGGAACACCGGGCGCAGCGCGGCCAGGGCATCGAGATTCGTCGTGGGCCGGATGCAGCCGTCGGCCGCGACCGTGTCGCCGGCCTCGGTGGTGATCGCGATGATCTCGCCGGCCAGGCGGCCCTGCGCGCGCGCGGCAGCGGCCTTGGCGTGCGATTCGACGGCCAGTTGCTCCTGGTCGGCACGGCTCACGTTCCAGCGCTGCGCGACGTTCTCGGCCGTCTCGCCCATCGAGATGTAGGCGTCCGAGCTGTCCAGCAGCTGCGGGTTGGGCGAGAAGTTGAAGCCACCCTGCGGCACCATCGTCATCGATTCGACGCCCACACACAGGAAAGCGTCGCCCGTGCCGGCCTCGATCTGCGCGGCGGCGATGTGCACGGCCTGCATCGACGAGCCGCAGAAGCGGTTCACCGTCATGCCGCCGACCTGCTGCGGCAGGCCCGCCAGCAGGCCGACGATGCGCGCGAGGTTGTTGCCCTGCGCCGCTTCGGGGTAGGCACAGCCGAGGATCACGTCTTCGAGCAGCGTGGGGTCGAGGTCGGTGCGCGCCAGCAGGCCGCGTACCACCTGCGCCGCCAGCGCGTCGGGCCGTACCTGGGCCAGGGCCCCCTTCTTCGCGAAATGGAACGGGGAGCGGGCGTACCCGGTGATGACGGCTTTCATGATTTTCTCCTTTGGAACCAGGGCATGCGGTGGATCGGCCGATCAATTTTTAATGATGATCGTCATGATTAATTATATGACGATCGTCATTTATAATGCAATCCCTGGTCGTGGTCCATTGCTCGGAAGGGGTCGAAAACGATGAAGGTCAGCAAGGAACAGGCAAGCGAAAACCGGGCGCGTGTGGTCGATACCGCGGCCCGGCTGTTTCGCGAACGGGGCTTTGGCGGCATCGGCGTGGCCGACCTGATGCAGGAAGCCGGCCTCACGCATGGCGGCTTCTACGGGCAGTTCGCGTCCAAGGAAGAACTGCTGGCCGAGGCCTGCACGCAGGCCTTTGCGGTGGCCGACCAGGATTGGGACAAGATGGGCGCCCAGTCGCCCGATACAGCGTTCGACACCATCGTGCAGAACTACCTGTCGACCCGCCACCGCGACAAGCCCGGGCGAGGCTGCGCGGTCGCGGCGCTTGGCGCCGACGTGGCACGGCAGGGGCCTTCGGTCAAGACAGCAATGACGCAGGGCGTGCGCAGCGCGCTCGACCGTTTTGCCAGTCTGATCCCCGGCCGCTCGAAGGCCGCGCGGCGCGACAAGGCGCTGGTCGCCTACGCCAGCATGGTCGGCGCGATGGTGCTGGCGCGTGCCGTCGACGACCCCGGGCTGTCGCAGGACTTCCTGCGGGCGGTCTCGGCCAGCGTGCGCGGGGCATAGAATCCGCGCTGCTTCTTTCGCAAGGAAGAGGCATCCAAAGCGTTCTCAGGGCGGGGTGCAATTCCCCACCGGCGGTGATGGCGGCGCAAGCCGCACAAGCCCGCGAGCGCCTGCCCTCCGTCACCGGTGGGCAGGGTCAGCAGATCCGGTGCGATTCCGGGGCCGACGGTCACAGTCCGGATGCAAGAGAGCGCGAACTTGCGGCCTGGTGCCGGATGTCTGCCTGGCGGGCGTTCGGCGCTGTGCCGAAGCTCGTGCGCCCTGATTCTGGTCCAACCCTCTTCGAGGCAACCCATGAGTCAGTCAGTCGACAACCACCATTCCCTCACCACCATGCCGCGCCGTGCCCTCACCCGCACACGCGAGCCGCGCATCGCCTTCGTGCAGGCCGGCTGGCATGCCGACATCGTCGGCCAGGGCCGCGATGCGTTTCTGGGCGAACTGTCGCGCCACGGTGTCGCGCCGGGCGCGACCACGCTGTTCGAAGTGCCGGGCGCGTTCGAGATCCCGCTGCACGCCAAGCTGCTGGCCCGGTCCGGCCGCTTCGATGCAATCGTGGGCTGCGCCTTCGTCGTGGACGGGGGCATCTACCGCCACGAGTTCGTCGCCGAAGCGGTGGTCTCGGGCCTGATGCAGGTGCAGTTGGAAACCGAAGTGCCGGTGTTCTCGGTGGTGCTCACGCCGCACCACTTCCACGAGGGCGCCGAGCACCAGCGTTTCTTCAGCGAGCATTTCGTCGTGAAGGGCGCAGAGGCGGCCAACGCCTGCCTGCGCACGCTCGACAGCCTGCAGCGGCTGCGCGAGACAGCCTCGGCCTGAAGCGCGCCTAGGCCGAAACCGGCACCAGGGCCTCGCGCCGCACGCGGCGTACGTTGAAGGCGCTGGCGATCAGCACGGCCTGCACCACGGCCAGGCCGAGGATCACGCTCGTGTACTGGCCGTGGTCCATCAGGCGCCCGAAGACCAGCGGGGCAAAGGCCTGGCCGATGTCGAGGCCGGCATACACCACACCATAGACCCGGCCGCTGGCATTGGCCGGCGTCGAGCGTTTGACCAGCAGATCGCGCGCCGGCCCGGCAATGCCCGACGCGAACCCCATGATGCCGAACAGCACCGGCACCAGCCCCGCCGGAAAACTGGCCAACGCGAGGAACAGCGCCGTCACCGCGGCGATGCCGAAGCCGGCCCCCACCACCCGCTCGCAGCGCGACGGATCGGTGGCCAGGAAACCGCCCAGCACCATGCCGCCCGCACTCGACACCATGTAGACGGTGAGGCAGATCGCCACCACCGCCACCGGCACCGCGTGCAGCTGGCCTGCGGCCACGGGCGCGAAGGTCTGCACGATGCTGATCACCATCGCGTAGAAGAAGAAGAAACCGAAGCACATCCACACCGCCGGGATGCGCAGGAAGTCGAACTGCCCGCCCACCGCCGCCTCGCCCTGCCCAGCCTTGGGCACCACCTTCACGTCCAGCGCCAGCACCGGGCGGTAGCACCACAGCAGCAGCAACACGGCAAAGGCCAGCCCCCCGGCCGAAGCCAGTGCCACCCGCCACGAGAACGCAATGGCCAGAGGCACCAGGAACACCGGCGCCAGCGCCCAGCCCAGGCTGCCGGTGATGCCGTGCACGCTGTACGCGTGCCCGAGCCGCGGCGTGCTGACCTTGCGGTTGAGCAAGGTGTAGTCGACCGGGTGGAACACGCCGTTGCCGATGCCCGCCAGGATCGAGAAGCTCGCCAGCATCCAGTAGCTGGTGCTGACCGAGTAACCGAACGCCGCCAGTCCCAGCAGCGCCAGACCTCCGAACAGCACCGGCCGCGGACCGAACTTGTCGACCACGAAACCCGACGCAGCCTGCACCGCGCACGAGGTGACGAAGAACAGCGTCATCAGGAAACCCAGCTCGGCGTAACTCGCGTCGAACGCATCCTTGAGCCAGGGGAACAGCGGCGCGAGCAGCAGCTGGCTGAAGTGGCTGATCAGGTGGGCGATGCCGACGAGGCCGATCACGCTGCCGTCTTGTCTCAGACTCGCGCCACCCGCGGAGGGAGCTGTTGTTGTCATGGTCATGGCCGGTATCGTAGTATCGAAGCACAGTTCCGAAAAGCGACAAAACGCCAGACTTCATCGAATTTCGGACAAACCTCACCCACCTCATGCCGCGCGCCACCCGAGCCTCCACCCCCGTCGGCGACACCGACCCCTTCACCCCCAGCGTGCAGCGCCCGGTGCGCGTGCGGGCGCGCAGCATGCCGACCGACACGCACTTCGACCCGCACCGGCATGCCTGGGCCCAGCTGGCGTACTGCGCGACCGGCATGGTGCGCGTCAGCGCGGTGCAGGACGAGGCCACGTCCGAAGAGGTGACCTACATCGTGCCGCCGTCGCGCGCGGTGTGGATCGCGCCCGGCGCGTTGCACTGCATCGACGTGCTCGAAGACGCCGAGTTCCGCACGCTCTACATGGACGCCAGCGTGACCCCCGCCGGATGGGACGGCTCGCGCATGATCGTCGTGTCGCCGCTGCTGCGCGAGCTGGTGCATGCGCTGGACGCCGTCGACAGCTTCAAGCCGGCGACGCGGCGCAGCGAGCGTGAACGCATGCTGACGCGCCTGGTGCTGGACGACATCACCAACGCCGACATCCAGGCGCTCGCCGTGCCGCTGCCGCACGCCCAGCATGGCGACAAACGCCTGCGCGCGCTGTGCGAAGCCGTGCTGCGCGCGCCCGCCGAACGGGCAACGCTGGCCGAGTGGGCGGCCGATGTGGGCGCCAGCGAACGCACGGCGGCACGGCTGTTCCGCGACGAGCTGGGCACCAGTTACCAGCAATGGCGCCAGCAGGCCGTGCTGGCGCATGCGCTGCCGATGCTCGCGCGCGGCAGCCCCATCGGCCAGGTGGCCGCCGCCAGCGGCTATGCCAGCGACAGCGCGTTCTCGGCGATGTTCAAGGCGGCGATGGGACAGTCGCCGAGCCACTTCCAGATGCGGGCCGAAGGGGGTTCGGCTTGAGCGGCCCGCGTTTTCTGATGGACCCGCAGTCGCTGGCCGAACGGGTGCCGGCCACCACGTACGAACGCGGGCTGGCGCTGTACCGCAGCCAGCAGGTGCAGCATTGCGACGTCGCCGCGGCAGGCTTGCAGGAATGGCGCATCGAAGGCGTGGTGCGGGGCGTCGCACGCGAGTCCTGCCAGGTGTCGGTGCTGGTCGAGACCACGGCGCAAGGCCGCATCGGCTTTTTCAGCGCCGAGTGCAGCTGCGCCGTCGGTGGCGACTGCGGGCACAGCGTGGCCGTGGTCCTGAAGGCGGCGTACCGGTCCGGCATGGGCCAAGCCGGGGCCGACGTGCCTGCTCCGCCTCCTCAAGTTGCCGCACCTCTGGCACGGCTCGCCCAGGCAACACCTTGGCTCGACCTGTTCGGCGACGACGCATCGCTGGGCGCCCCCGGTGCACAGCCGCTGCTGCAAGGCATCACACCAACCGCGCACTTGCGCATTGCCCGAGTGCCCGCGCGCGACCGGACACAGGCCGGCCCGTTGTGCGCGACGCTGCGCTTCGACTACGACGGGCTGCGGTGCTACACCCATGCCCGCACCAACCCGGTATGGGTCGAGCGGCCCGGCGGTCCGGCCGCCAGCCCGCAACGCGTGCGGCTGCACCGCCACGTCGTAGCGGAACAAGCCGCCCTGCACGCGCTGCGTACCCTGGGCCTGAGCGGCAATGCCACGGGAGTGTTCCACATGGCGGCGTTCACCGCGGCACCGGCGCAGGTGTGGCTGCGCTGGGCCGATGCCGACTTCGCACCGCTGCGGACCGCCGGCTTCGCGGTCGAGGTCGACCCGTCCCTGGCAGGCTGGATCACGCGCGCCGATGCGCTCGACGTGCAGTTCGCACCCGAGACCGACCAACCGGATGGTGGCCCGCCGGCCGCCAGCGACGACAGCCGCTCGCCGTGGTTCGATCTGTCGCTGTGCATGGAGATCGACGGCCAGCGCCACAACATCCTGCCGCTGCTGCCCGCGTTGCTGGAACAGCTGGAGACGGTTAGCCTGGGCACGCCGGTACAGCACGGCACCGATGCCGCGACGGCCGGCACGCTGCAGCTACCGCCCCACGTCTACCTGCCACGCGACGACGGCAGATACCTGCGTCTGCCCACCGAGCCTTTGCGGCCGTGGCTGCGCGCCCTGCTCGATCTGGTGGGTGAACGCGGCGACCAACTCCACGGCGACCGTCTGCGGTTGTCGCGCATGGAGGCGCTGCGGCTGGGCGCATCGTTGGGCGAAGGCGTGGTCTGGCGCGGCGCCGACCAGCTGCGCCAGATGGTGCAGCAGCTGGCCGGCCGCAATGCGCTGCCCGCGGTCGCGCCACCGCATGGCCTGGCGGCGCAGCTGCGGCCGTACCAGCAGCAGGGGCTGGAGTGGCTGCAGTTCCTGCGCACCCACGGCCTCGCGGGCATCCTGGCCGACGACATGGGCCTGGGCAAGACGCTGCAGACGCTGGCCCACATCCTGCTCGAACAACAGTCAGGCCGGCTGGACCGGCCGGCACTGGTGATCGCGCCGGTCAGCGTGCTCGGCAACTGGCGGCGCGAAGCGGCCCGCTTCGCGCCCGCGCTGCGCACCCTGGTGCTGCATGGTGAGGACCGGCACGCGGCCGCGTCCGCCATCGGCCGGCACGACCTGGTGATCGCCCCGTATTCGCTGCTGCAGCGCGACCGCGCGCGCTGGCTGCGGCAAGCCTGGCACCTGGTGGTGCTGGACGAAGCGCAGAACGTCAAGAACGCCAACAGCCATGCCGCACAGGTCGTGGGCGCGCTGGACACCCGCCATCGCCTGTGCCTGTCGGGCACGCCGATGGAAAACCACCTGGGCGAACTGTGGAGCCTGTTCCACTTTCTGATGCCGGGTTTTCTGGGCAGCCAGGCGAACTTCAAGGCCATGTTCCGCACACCGATCGAGAAGCATGGCGACAGCGAACGGCTCGACCAGCTGCGCCGCCGCATCACGCCCTTCATGCTGCGCCGTGCCAAGCGCGACGTGGCGACCGATCTGCCCAAGAAGCAGGAGGTCATCTCCAGCGTGGAACTGGGCCCTCAGCAGGCGAACCTGTACGAAACCATCCGCCTCTCGACGGAACAGTCGGTGCGCCACGCACTGGCCGACAAAGGGCTGGCCAGGTCGCAGATCGAGATCCTGGACGCGCTGCTCAAGCTGCGCCAGGTCTGCTGCGACCCGCGCCTGCTGACGCAACCGACCGCACACCAGGTCACGCAATCGGCCAAGCTGGAACTGCTGATGGACATGCTGCCCGAGATGCTGGCCGAAGGGCGGCGGGTGTTGCTGTTCTCGCAGTTCACCAGCATGCTGGAGCTGATCGAGCAGGCGCTGGCGGCGCGCGGCATCGCCTGGGTCAAGCTGACCGGCCAGTCGCAGCATCGGGAGCAACTGATCGAGCGCTTCACCTCGGGGGCGGTGCCGTTGTTCCTGATCAGCCTCAAGGCCGGCGGCGTGGGCCTGAACCTGACGCAGGCCGACACCGTGATCCACTACGACCCGTGGTGGAACCCGGCCGCGGAACTGCAGGCCACCGACCGGGCGCACCGCATCGGCCAGCGCCAGCGGGTGCTGGTCTACAAGCTGGTGGCGCAGGGAACGATCGAAGAACGCATCCTGGCCCTGCAGGAACGCAAGGCGGCACTGGCCATCAGCCTGTTCAGCGAGGCCACGGCGCGCAAGCAGCCGCTGTTCACCGAAAGCGATCTGAGCGAGCTGCTGAAGCCGCTGGATGCATAGGCACACTGACTGCACTTTTGTCATGCACTGTCATACAATTGCGCGTTGGTCTTTCAAAGGAGCCCGTCCATGCGCGTGAATGCAAGATTCGAAGGCGTCGCCGAGCAGCAGGTGGCGTATCTGGCCGCCAGCACCGGTATGAAGGTCAGCGACGTGCTGCGCGAGAGTGTCGACTTCTACTACCGCCATGTCCGGGCGGAGGGCGGCAAGCTCAAGCACCTGTCCCGGTGGATCGGCCAGGGCGACAGCGGGCAGAGCGATATCTCGGCCAACGTCAAGAAGTATCTGCAGGAGGGGCTCGAGGCGAAGGTGCTCACGCCCCCCGCCGCCGAGCGGCGCACCACCCGCCGGGCGCGCAAGGCCGGGCCTGCGGCGTGATCGCGGTCGACACCGGCTTCCTGTTCGCGCTGCTCGACAGGAGCGATGCGTGGCACACCCGCGCCGTGGCCGCGGCACCGACGGTGGAGGAAGGCTGGATCACCACCTGGCCCGTGCTGACCGAGGCCACGCACCTGATCGCGCGGCGCCTGGGTTCACGCTTCGCCCAGGCCTTGATGGACGAAGTGGCCGACGGCGGCCTGGTGCCGTGGGACATCCCGCCAGACCGCATCGCGCGCATCCCGACGATGATGGCGCGCTACGCGAGTCTGCCCATGGACCTGGCCGACGCATCGCTGGTGCTGCTGGCCGAACACCTGGACCACGGCCGCATCCTCACCACGGACGAGCGTGATTTCGGCAGCTACCGCTGGAAAAGCCGCAAGCCGTTCCACAACCTGCTCGCCTGACCCTCACCGCGCGAAGCGTCTGCCGGGCTACCCGCCCTGGTGGAAACGCTCGAAGCGGCCCAGCGCCTCTTCGATCGCCAGCTTGCTGGCCCGTCGCCGCGGTGCGATCCATGTCCATTGCTGGACCAGCAGCCGGCCGGCCTGGCGGTCCATCTTCAGGTCGAGCGCGGCCACGATCTCGTCGCCCACCAGCACCGGCAGCGCGAAGTAGCCCAGCACCCGCTGCGCCGCCGGCACATAGGCCTCGAAGCGGTGTTCGTAGCCAAAGAACTGCAGCAGCCGCTTGCGCTGGATCACCAGCGGGTCGAACGGCGACAGGATGTGGGTCAGCGGTGCGGCCTGTGCAGGCGGCGCTGCGTCCAGCACCGCCGGCTCGACCCAATGGTCGGCCTTGCCCTGCCCGCCGATGTGCACCGGCACCAGCCGCCGCTTGCGGACCGCCGTCTCGATGAGGCCACGCACCATGGCCTTCGATCCCACGTTGCCGTAGCAGATGGAGTCGACGCTGACGACGCCCTGCGCGCGCAGCGCCCGCTCCAGCAGGTGCTGCGCAAACTGTGCGTCGCTGACCGGCCGCGGGCGGCGGCTCCAGCCGAAGTGCCGTGCGGCCAGCTCGTAGGTCTTCAACATGCCGCTGCGCTGGCTGATCGTCAGGTCGCCGACATAGAAGCCGTATTGCAGGGCCCGCTTCGACGGCTTGCGGCTGCCCCAGGGGTGCTCCTTGTCCTGCAGCACGTCGTCGTCGATGTCGCGGATCGACAGCGGCCCCTCGCTGCGGATGCGCTGGAGCAGCCTGGCATAGTCGTCCGCATCCACGCCGGCCACCCAGCTCTTCGGCTGCGCGCGGTGCCGCGCCATCTGCGCCACGTAGAAGCGGTAGTCGGCCGCCGGCACATAGGCCAGCGCATGGGTCCAGTACTCGAACACCGACTTGTCGACCGACTGCGCCTGCAACAGGTCGCGGGGATGGTAGGCCGGGATGCGGCTGTACAGCACATGGTGGTGGCTGCGCTCGATCACGTGGATCGTGTCGATCTGCACGTAACCCAGGTGCGCCGTGGCGCGCTGCACGGCCTCGGGTCCCTGGCCGAACGGCGCGGCCACATCGAGGCGCTGCGCCTGCAGCCACAGGGCGCGGGCACGCGCCAATGGCATCGAAAACGGAGAGGCGGACAAAGGCGGTGTCGGCGATCGGTCGGAAGGGATGGTGCACGGTGCAGCGGTGCTGGCACCGGCGCTTCAGGCCCCCTTGATGCGGCTGACCAGCGCGTCCGTGAACGCGCTGGTGCTGGCGTTGCCGCCCAGGTCACCGGTGCGCACCTGGTCGAGGTTCAACGTCTGGTCGATCGCGGTGCGCAGGCGCGTGGCCTTGTCGTGCAGCTTCACGTGGTCCAGCATCAGGCCGGCCGCGAGCAGCAGTGCGGTCGGGTTGGCGATGCCCTTTCCGGCGATGTCGGGCGCCGAGCCGTGCACCGCTTCGAAGATGGCCGCGTCGGCGCCGATGTTGGCCCCCGGCGCCATGCCCAGGCCGCCCACCAGCCCGGCCACCAGGTCGGACAGGATGTCGCCGAACAGGTTGGTCGTGACCAGCATGTCGAACTGCCAGGGGTTGAGCACCAGCTTCATCGCGCAGGCGTCGATGATCACGGTGTCGAGCACGAACTTGCCCTTGTACTTGCGCTCGTAGAGTTCGAGGCCGGTCTCCAGGAAGATGCCGGTCAGCGCCTTCATGATGTTGGCCTTGTGCACGATGGTCACCTTCTTGCGGCCGGTGGCGACCGCCGTCTCGAACGCGTATTCGAGCAGCCGCCGGCTGCCGGCCCGGGTGTTGATGCCAGTCGCCATCGCCACCGCATGCGGGTCGTCGTCGATCTGCACGTAGTGCTCGTGGCCGATGTACAGGCCTTCGAGGTTCTCTCGCACCACGACGAGGTCGACCTTGTCGAAGCGGCCGCCGGGGATGATGGTGCGCGCCGGGCGCAGGTTGGCGTAGAGCTTGAACTCTTCGCGCAGCCGCACGTTCGACGAGCGGTAGCCACCGCCCGAAGGCGTTTCGAGCGGGCCCTTGAGCGCCAGGCGGGTGCGGCGGATGCTGTCGAGCGTGGCCGTGGGCAGCGGGTCGCCGGCCGCCTGCACGCCGGCCAGTCCGGCGATCTGGCGGTCCCAGGCGAACGGCGCCTGCAGTGCATCGAGCGCGGCCAGCGTGGCATCGACGATCTCGGGGCCGATGCCGTCGCCGGGGATCAGGGTTGCGGGGATGGAGGTGGTCATGCGGCGGCTCTCTGTTCAGATGCAAAGCTCCAGCATACGCGCGCCGGACGGTGGCGTCGCCCGGCTTGCGGCATCACCATGCGGCCGCGTCGCCCTGCAGCGCGCGCCGGGCCAGCAGAAAGGCCGCTGCGTTCCAGCTCTGGCCGGCCATGCCCATCGGCGCCAGCGTCTTGCCGTGGAACCATTCGGTGAAGCGCCAGCCATCCAGCGCATTGACCTCGGCCAGCCGCAGCAGCGTGGGCCAGGCCTGATCGTGCAGGCCGAGCCTGGCCAGCGCCATCACCCAGAAGCCGCCGACGAAGGGCCAGATGCCGCCGTTGTGGTACTGGTGCACCAGGTTCTGCTGGTGGCGCCCCATGTAGGGTCGCCACAGCGCGTGCTGCCGCGACAGCGGATGCAGCACCACCCGCACCGGATACGGGTCGCCGCCGTGGCCCGCGACGATGGTCTCGACGATGCGGTGCGCCATCGCGGGGTCGGCCAGCCCGCTCTGGATCGCCAGCACGTTGCCGAACACGTCGCCTTCGTCACCGACCACCGCCAGGTTGACGAAGCTCAGGTACAGGCCCGGGTCACGCCGGCCGCGCCGGGCAAAGTGCCGCAGCAGGCGGGCGCGGTGGTATTCGGGCAGGTCGCGCTGGAACGGGTTGAACAGGTGGTTGAAGTGGTGCTGCGTCTCCTCTGCCTGCGCCAGCGCGAAGCGGCGCTTGACATCAAACCACAGCGCATTGCTGTAGAGCACGTAGCCCGAGCGCGGCATGATGTCGGCCCAGTCGCTGGCCTCGTTCTGCTGCAGCAGCCGGAAGTGCTGGTGCTCCTGCGCCAGCAGCCACTGGATGGCCAGGGCGACCTCACGCTGCCAGTGCGTGGCGCCGATACGGCCATGCCGGCGCACGTGGTCCACCGCGATCAGCCACCACAGGGTCGCATCGATGCAGCCCAGGTACCAGAAGTCGGCATCCCGGCCCTCCGGGTCCACGTACTTGGGAATCTGCCCGTTGGCCGCCTGCTGCGCCGCCAGGGCATCGAGGCTGGCCACCGCGCCCGACTCCAGCGCCGGCACCCCGCTGCCGCACATCGCCATCACGCAGATCGCGGCATCGCGCCCGAAAATGCGCGTGTAGCGCCGCGCCACCGCCGCCTCGGTGCGGCTCGCCGCCAGGATGCCGTGCGGCGTGAGGTTGCGCTCCAGCAGTTCGAGCGAAGCACGGGCGCAATCGTCGATCAGCGTCAGTGCAGAGGCATCAAGGTGGGACATCGGGTCTGGTGGCATGCTGGAGAGCGTGAGGCCGCGATTTTCGCAGCAGCTCAGGCGCTGACCGCGCCGGTCCAAACCCGGCCCCGGGTACTACGTATCCCCACCTCATCAAGAACGTCGCCACGGCAGCGCAGGCCGTGTGCGAAATCCGCACGGCGTCGTGGCCCGCGCGTCATCGTTCGTCGGAGATCAGCACCCAGAACGTATAGACCGATAGCGCGGTGCCGATCGGCACGATCGCGAACTGGGTCAGGCTGACGGCACCCAGCGCATAACGCGCCCAGCGATGGGCGCGCAGCAGCGCAATGGCCGCCGCCACTTCCAGCCCGGCATAGGCCAGCGTCGCCACGGCCAACGGCTGGCCGAACATCGCGAACAGATCAGGAACGAACGTGCCCTCGAACACCGGCGCCAGCAGAGCCAGGCAGATCCAGAGCACAGCGACCAGGGCCGCGATGAGGCAGCCGACCGCGATGTGCAGCCCTGCGGCAATGCGATGGCGGGTGCGCATGGTCTAGAACATCCTGCAGTTGGTGATGAAGTTGCGGCAGACCCGTGAGCGCCCTTCGATGCCTCGGGCCTTGTTTTCCGCCTCTTCGTGCCAGTGGCTGGCCGCTTGCCGGTACCAGCGCAGCGCGGCGATCTTGTCTTCGGCAACGCCGATGCCCGACATGTAGAAATTGCCCAGGATGAACTGCGACTCGGTGTGCATGGCGATGGCCGCGTGCTGGCACCAGGCGAACGCCTGCGCGCGTTCGGCTTCGCGCACACGGCAGTCCATGCTGTTGCCGTAGGCGATGCAGATCTGCGCGATGGCGGCTGCGTTGCCTTGCTCTGCGAACGGCCGCAGCTTGATACGCGCCGACGCGGGCCGGTCTTCCACCTCGGAGATGGCCTGGCGCAGCGCCGGGTCGTACGCCGCACAGGCCGTTGTGAATATGGCGGCCGCCATGGCCAGCCAGAACAGCGGCGGGACCGCGGCGCGCAGCCGAGGCGCGCGAGATCGAAGTGGCATCGGAGCTTTCGTGAGGAACATCGCCGAAGCGAACACCACGACTGTGCGCGGCCGCGGTTTCAACCGTGTTCCTCAGATCAGCCGCTGTGTTGCATTGGTTGCGCGGAGCAGCACGCCGCAGCCAGGCCCCTGTCAGTGCTCATTCGAACTGCCCGCCAGCATGTCCAGGATCGGGCACTCCGGCCGCTCGTCCCCATGGCAGCAATGCGCCAGATGCGCGAGCGTGGCCTTCATCGCCTGCAGCTCGGCGATGCGCAGGTCGAGCGCGTCCACCTGGGCCAGCGCCAACGCCTTCACCTGGCGGCTCGGGCGTTGGCGGTCGTGCCACAGGTCGACCAGCTCGCCGATCTGCTTGATCGAAAAGCCCAGGTCGCGCGCCTGGCGGATGAAGCGCAGCATGTGCACGTCGGTGTGCCCGTAGACCCGGTAGCCGGCGTCAGTGCGCGCAGCGCGCGGGACCAGGCCGACCTCTTCGTAGTGGCGGATCATCTTGGCGCTGACGCCTGATGCCTTGGCCGCCTCGCCGATGTTCATGCGAACCCTTTCATGGCCTTGCCTTCATGCGATGCCGCGAGCGGTGTCTGCCGGTGTGGCGGCAGGTGATGTGGGCGCTGCCTGGGCCTCGCTCGCCTGCATGGCCGGTCGCCAGCGCCGCAGCAGCAAGGCGTTGCCGACCACGCTGACGCTGCTGAAGGCCATCGCAGCGCCGGCGATCACCGGGCTCAGCAGGCCCAGCGCCGCGAGCGGGATGCCGACCACGTTGTAGGCAAAGGCCCAGAACAGGTTCTGCCGGATCTTGCGGTAGGTGCGGCGCGAGATGTCCAGCGCATCGGCCACCAGGCCCGGGTCGCCGCGCATCAGCGTGATGCCGGCCGTCTCCATGGCGACGTCGGTGCCGCTCGCCATCGCGATGCCGACATCGGCCGCCGCCAGGGCCGGCGCGTCGTTGATGCCGTCTCCCACCATCGCCACGGTGCGGCCCGCGCTGCGCCAGCCGCGGATCGCCTCGGCCTTGCCCTCGGGCAGCACCTGGGCCTGCACGTCGTCGATCTGCAGCTGCCGGGCCACCGCGCCGGCACTGCCCGGGTTGTCGCCGCTCAGCATCGCCGTGCGCAAGCCCAGCGCATGCAGCCGCGCGATGGCCCCCGCAGCACCTGCGCGCACCTGGTCGCCGAAGGCCAGCAGCCCGAGGACCGTGGCGGCGGGCGCGCCAGCCCCAGCGCCTGCCGCATCCGGTCCGTCGACACGCGCCAGCCATGACACGGTGCGGCCTTCGGCCTCAAGCCGCGCCGCCACGTCGGCCAGGCTGCCGCTGCTAGCACCCAGTTCGGCCATCCAGCGGGTGCTGCCCAGCGCCAGACGCTGGCCTTCGACCGTGCCTTCGATGCCGCGGCCCGGCAGCGCCGTGACGCCGCTGGCCGCGGGCCAGGCGATCTGCGCCGCGCGGGCGTGGTCCAGCACCGCGCGGGCCAGTGGATGCTCGCTGCCGTTCTGCAAGGCCGCGGCCAGGCGAACGAGCGCGGGCGCATCCAGGCCCGTGGCCTGCGCCTCGCGCAACGCAGGGCGGCCTTCGGTCAAGGTGCCGGTCTTGTCGAACGCGACCAGGTCGACCCGGTGCGCGGTCTCCAGCGCCTGCGGATCGCGGATCAAGATGCCGTGCGAGGCCGCCACGCCGGTGCCGGCCATGATGGCGGCCGGCGTGGCCAGCCCCAGCGCGCAGGGGCAGGCGATGACCAGCACCGACACCGCATTGACCAGCGCCTGCTCGCCACCGCTGCCGGCCAGCAGCCAGCCCGCCAGCGTCGCCAGCGCGATGCCCAGCACGACCGGCACGAACACGGCGCTCACGCGGTCGACCAGCTGCTGGATCGGCGCCTTGGCCGCCTGCGCCGACTCCACCAGCCGCACGATGCGCGCAAGCGTGCTCTCGCCGGCCAGCGCGACGGTGCGCACCAGCAGCAGCCCTTCGGCATTGACGGATCCGCCGATCACCCGGCCGCCCGGAGCCTTGGCGACCGGCAGGCTTTCACCGGTGATCAGCGACTCGTCGACATGGCTGCGGCCCTCGACCACCTCGCCGTCCACCGCCAGCCGTTCGCCAGGCCGCACCACGACCAGATCGCCGAGCCTGAGCTGCTCCACCGGCAGTGCCGTCTCGACGCCATCGCGGCGCACCTGCGCGATGGCCGGGCGCAGCTTCTGCAAGGCGCGCAAGGCATCGGCGGTGTGGCGCTTGGCCCGCGCCTCCAGCGACTTGCCCAGCAGCACCAGCGTGATCACCGATGCCGACGCCTCGAAATACAGGTGCGGCATGCCATGCGCACCATGCCGCCAGATCAGGTAGACCGACAGGCCATAGGCCGCCGACGTGCCCAGCGCGACCAGCAGGTCCATGTTGCCGCTGCGCGCCCGCACCGCCAGCGCACCTGAGCGGTAGAACCGCGCGCCCAGGCCGAACTGCACGATGCTCGCCAGCAGCCACTGCCAGCGCGCGTCGAGCATCCAGCCGATGCCGAACAGACCCAGCAGCATCGGTGCCGCCAGCGGCAGCGTCAGCGCGGCGGACAGGCCCACGGGCCACCACGCCGGCACCCGGGGCAGCGGCATGCCACCCCCCGCGCTCGCTTGCGGCGTGATGGCAGTCGCGCCATATCCGGCACGCTGCACCGCGGCTGCGAGCGCCGGCGCGCCCACGTCGGGCGCCACCTGCACCGTGGCCTTCTCGGTCGCCAGGTTGACGCTGGCCGCAACCACGCCGGGCACGGCCGCCAGCGCCTTCTCGACCCGGCGCACGCACGACGCGCACGTCATGTCGGCGACCTGGAGTTCGATGGTGTGGGAGGCGGTGGAAGACGGCATGGAAGACATGGAGGGCATCATCCCGTGCGCAGATGCGGGACGGTTTGCGGATGATCAAGCTTACAACCATGGCAACGTCAAGCGTGTCCCCGCCCGACCACTGCCGCTACAGTGGAGCACCGGCCGCCTGCGGCGGATCCTTCCTCTTTCGCCCTTCATCCCGTGACCTCTGACCCCACCTCCGTACCCGACACCACCGTACCCGACGACGCGAAGATCCAGCAAGACCGGCTCTGGTCCGCCGATGGCTGGACCGCCCGCGTCGTCAAGAACGAAGACGACGACGGCTGGGCCGTGGCGATGTTCAAGGCCGGCGAATCCGAGCCCGCGCTGGTCGGCCCCTGGACCATGGGCCGTGACAAGAAGAACCCCAAGCCGCTGGACGTGCCGGCCTTCAGCACGTTGGTCAAGACCGCGTCGGAGTTCCTGCGCCGGCACGAGCAGCAGTTGCACGCCGCGCTGCACCAGAGCATCACCGTGTCGGCACGCGGCGCGATGGTCACGGTGCAACTCGACATCGTGCCCGACGAAGACAGCCCTTACGCCACACTCACCGCCCGCGATGCGGCAGACGAGGCACTCGCCCAGGTGCGCGTGGCGCCATCGTTCAAGCTGAACCGCGCCAGCGCCGTGGCCTGGATCGAGGCGGGGTTCGAAAAACCTTCTTCGCGTTGAACGCAGGCGCGAGGCCCGAGCAGAGCGCGCCTTTCAAAGGCCTTCCACTGTGACGGGTTTCCCCGGCATCCCGAAAGCTTGCCACCGTGGCAAGCCCGCACACTCGCCCCCGATCGCACTCCGGAGAAACCCATGCTCTCATTCGACGTACAGGACATGACCTGCGGCCACTGCGTGGCCACTGTCACCAAGGCGGTCCAGGCCGCCGACCCCGGCGCGCAGGTGGCCGCCGACCTGCCCAGCCACCGCGTCACGGTCACGCCGGCAAAGGCCGACGCACAGACGATCGCTGCCGCGATCCGCGAGGCGGGTTACACGCCGGTGGCTGCGGGCTGAGACGCTTCGAACCGTCGCCGGGGGCCGCAACCGGCACCCGGTCCATCGCACGTGGCAGGCTTTTTGCGTGGTGACGATCGCTATCTCGCCACCCCATGCCTCTCGCCCTCGTCCACCGCCTGACCATGCGCCACCCCGGCGATGTGTCGGCACTCGCCACCTTGATCCACGCCGGCCAGGTCGATCCCGCCAGCATCGTGGCGGTCATCGGCAAGACCGAGGGCAACGGAGGTGTCAACGACTTCACCCGGGGTTATTTCACCCAGTCGCTGATGCTGCTGCTGGGCACGGCGCTCGGCGTGGCGCCGGCCGCGGTGCAGGCCCGCGTGCCCTGCGTGCTGTCCGGTGGCACCGAGGGCGTGCTCACGCCGCACTACCTGGTGTTCTGCAAGACCGATGACGCAGCCGGCGCCACGCCGGCCCCGGGCGGGGCGCTGGCCGTCGGGGTGCAGCTCTCCTTGCCGATGCCGGCCGAGGCCGTGGGCCGGGCCGCGCAGATCACGAGTGTGGCCGATGCGGTGCGCGCGGCGATGGCCGATGCCGGCATCGCATCGGCGGCCGATGTGCGCTTCGTGCAGGTCAAGTGTCCCTGCGTCACGGTCTCCAAGGCGCAGGACGCCGCCCGCCGTGGCGCCGTGCCGGTCAGCGCCGACCCGAACCGCTCGATGGCCCTGGCGCGTGCGGCCGGTGCCATGGGGGTCGCGCTGGCGCTGGGCGAGCTGCCGGGCGATGCGCAGACGCTGGCGCAGGGGCTGCTGGCCGATTTCGGCCTGCAGTCGCCGCGCGCCAGCATCTCGTCCGGCGTCGAGGTCGACTGCAACGAGGTCATCGTGCTGGGCCACAGCACGGCCTGGACCGGCCCGCTGCGCATCGCCTGCCGGCCGATGGACGATGCGCTCGACATCGGCGGCGTGGTCGCCGCGCTCGGCGATCTGGGCATCGCGGCGCGGCCGCAGGTCGGCGTGGCGGACGCGGCGCGCATCCACGGCGTGCTGGTGAAGTGCGAACCCGATCGCCGCGCGATGGTCCGCGGCCAGCGCCACACGATGCTGGACGACACCGACATCAACGCCCAGCGCCACGTGCGAGCCGCACTCGGCGGCCTGGTGGCCGGCGTGCTGGGCGACAGCCGCATCTTCGTGTCGGGCGGGGCCGAACACCAGGGCCCGGACGGCGGCGGGCTGATCGCCATCATCGCGGAGGCCGGATGACGGGCACATCGAGCCCGCTACTGCGCGTGGCCATCATCGGCTGCGGCGTGGCCGGCAGCGTGCTGGGCACCTTGCTGTCGCGGCTGCCCGGCATCGAGACACTGTGTTTCGAGAGTGCATCGGTCGGCGACCACGCCGAGGCCGGCACCGGCCTGAACGTGGGGCCGAATGCGATGAAGGCCTTGCGCCTGGTCGCACCCGACTGGGCCGAGACGGTGCGCGCCGCCAGCTTCGACTGGGCGCGCTGGCGCGTCGCGCAGGTCGACGGCACGCCGGTGTTCGACTTCGCGCTGACCGACCTGGCCGACGAGCCCGGCATCCGGATCCGCTGGTCCGAGCTGTACCGCGTGCTGCGGGCGCCGGTGCACGGGTTCGCGCGTTTCGGCTGCAAGGTCACGCATTGCGGCTTCGACCCGGCCCGGCCGGGCAAGCTGGTGGTGGAGACCACCGACGCCAGCGGACGGGAGGGACGCGAGGACGGCTTCGACCTGGTCGTGGCCACCGATGGTCGCTACAGCACGTTGCGCCCGCAGTTCGCCGGCACCTGGGCCTCGCGCCACGTCGGCGTCACGATCTACCGCTTGCTGGTGCCCGACACGTCGAACGGCCTGATCGACGACTACGGCTGGTGGTTCAACGGACCGAAGCGGCTGCTGTCGTTCCGCGTGCCGGACAACGCGGTGTACATCGCGGGCTCGTTCCCCGTGCCGCCGGGGCAGGACATTCCCGCCGACCAGTGCACGCCCGAGGCCTTGGCGTGCCACTACCTGCCGGCGCAGGGCCAGCCCTGTGCCGAGGTCGAGTGGATGGTGCGGCAATTGGTCGAGCACCATGCCGCCATCCATTGGGCACGGCTGCAGGAGACACCGGCGCTGTTTCGCGACCCGACCGGCCAGGTGCTGTTTCTCGGCGATGCGGCACACGGCATGGTGCCGACCCTCGGCCAGGGCGCAACGCAGTCGCTGGAAGACGCCTGCATTGCCGGCCACCTGATCGGCCGCATGCTGGCCCGCCGCGCGCCCGGCGCCGTGACGCCGGCCGAGGTCGCCGCGCTGACCCAGCGCATCTCCGACGCCCGGCTTGACCGCGTGCAGTGGGTGATGGACTATTCGCTCGAGTGCACGGCCGCGATGCTGCAGGGCGCGAACGGGCCGGCCGAAATGGCGCGCCTGCGCGCGCCGGAACACCGCGCACACTTCCGTCGGCTTTGGGCCGGCGTCTCATTGCCAGGGGATTGATACGAGTTTGCAATCGAAGCGAGCACAAGGCGCGAAGCCGCAGACAGTGCTGACGCACGGCAAGGCGAAGCAACGCAGTGATCGGTTTGATTGCGAATTCGGATGAACCTAACGAACGAGGCCTTGTCCATGGGCACCAAGCCGGTCGGTCTGGTCTACGGAGTCGATGAGGCGCCGCCGCTGATTGTCAACATCCTGAGCGGCTTGCAGCATGTCGGGCTGATGCTGATCTATCTGGTCTACCCGGTGCTGGTGGCCCAGGCCGCCGGCAGTTCGCCCGAGGTCAGCGCGGCAATGGTCAGCCTGACGCTGATCGCGATGGCGATCAGCACCGTGCTGCAGGTCGTGCCCTTGGGACCGGTCGGGTCCGGATTTCTGTGCCAGCCGATCGCCAGCGTGGTCTATCTCGTGCCCTCGCTGATCGCGGCGCGCAGCGGCAACCTCGCGGCGGCGTTCGGCATGACGGTGCTGGCCGGCATGTTCCAGGTGGCATTGGCGCGTGTGCTGCCGCGCCTGCGCTCGGTCTTCACGCCCGAGATCACGGGCCTGGTGGTGCTGCTGACCGGTACCTCGGTCGGCATGGTCGGATTGCGGACCGCGCTGGGGCCGGCGACGGCGGTCGGCGCGCCCTCCACGGACGAGACGATGCTGGCGCTGGCGACCCTTGGCCTGATGGTGGCGCTGAACGTCTGGGGCCGCGGCGCACCGCGCCTGTTCTGTGTGCTGATCGGCATGACGGTGGGTTATCTCGCCGCGTGGGCAATGGGCCTGCTGGATGCACATGAACTGAACGTCCTGGCTGCGGCGCCGCTGCTGGCCGCACCCGCGCTCGACCATATCGGCTGGTCGTTCGACGCCACACTGATACTGCCTTTCCTGGTCGCCGCCCTGGCCGCGTCGCTGAAGGTCATCGGCAATGTCACGACCTCGCAGATGGCGACCGACGCCACCTGGGTGCGCGCCGACATGGGCTCGGTGAGCCGCGGCGCGCTGGCCGATGGCATGGGCAACATCGTGGCCGGCGCCATCGGCGCAGCCGGCCTCAATTCATCGACCAGTGCGGTGGGACTGGCAACGGCCACAGGCGTCGCCAGCCGGCGCATCGCCTGGTCGATCACAGCGATCCTGCTGATCTTCGCCTTCGTGCCCAAGCTCAGCCACCTGTTCAACCTGATGCCGCGTCCGGTGCTCGCCGCGGGACTGGTGTTCTCGTCGACCTTCATCGTCGCCAACGGCCTGGTCATCATGACCTCGCGCCTGCTCGACGCGCGCCGGATCCTGGTGATCGGGCTGGCCGTCGTGTTCGGCCTGGCGGTCGAGATCTTCCCGGCGCTGGTCGCCGTGTTCCCCGCTGCGCTGCGCCCTTCGTTCGGCAACTCGCTGATCTTCGGCACGATCGTCGGCCTGAGCCTGAACCTGCTGTTTCGCATCGGTCTGAAACGCAAGGTCGCGCTGCCGGTGCTGCCCGGCCCTGTCGACCGGGTCGCGCTCGACCAGTTTCTCGACGCACAGGGTGCCGCCTGGGGCGCGCGGCGCGACGTGGTCGAACGCGCCAAGTTCAACCTCGCGCAGTCGATCGAGACGCTGATGTCGAGCGGCGTGGCAACGGGGCCACTGCTCGTCGAGGCGTCGTTCGACGAATTCCATCTCGACCTGGCAGTGTCGTACGACGGCGCCCCGCTCGAACTGCCCGACACGCGCCCGAGCGTCGACGACATCCTGGCTTCCGACGCAGGCGAACGCCGGCTGGCCGGCTTCCTGCTGCGCCGCTCGGCCGACCGCGTGACGGCAAGGCGCGCGGGCGGCCGGGCGACGATCGTGTTCCACTTCGACCATTGACGGTGCCGGGCCAGGCCGGCCGCTGGCGCGATGCTCCGCCACCGGATCGAGCCCCAGGCTCCGGCCACGCCACGGAGTGCGGCGGGACGGCACCGACCGTCACGACCTGGCGATCAGACCCGCCATCGTCCGCAGCGCCGCCAGATCCAGCAACTTCCCATGGCTCACCACCGCATGCGGCCACTCGTGGTAGCGCAGGGTTTCCAGCACGTTGCCGTGCGCGTGCAGCACCAGGTGCGCTGGCGCGCCGGCCTCGACCTTGCCGCCCTTCACGTTCATCACGGCGGCGGCTTCGTGCGTGACCATGCCGAACAGCGCCTCGATCTCCTCGCGTTGGGTCATCCACAGCAGGTGCGAGGCCAGGAAGGCGACCTCCATCATGTTGTTGCGGCCGAACGGGTAGTAGGCGTCGGAGATGTCGTCCTGCCCCAGCGCCACGCGCACGCCGGCCTCGCGCAACTCGGCCACGCGCGCGTGCAGCGGGCCGGTGTGCGGATCGCTCACCACACCGATGCGGGCCTGGCGCAGCAGGCCGCACAGGCGCTGCAGATAGGGCGTGGGGTACAGCGCCATTGCGCGGCAGTGGTGGGCCAGGGCCCTGCCCTCCCAGCCGGTGCGGATCGCCTCCAGCGCCATCATCTCGAGCGTGCGCAGGCTGGCGTCGCCGGCGTCGTCGAGCAGCATCGACACGTCCTTGCGGTAGCGCTGGGCCAGGTCGAAGCAGATCTTCACGTGCTCCAGCGCGGCCTCGTCCGAGAACTCGATCCACGGGATGCCGCCGACCACGTCGCAGCCCATCTCCATCGCCTGCTCCATCAGGTCCTGCGCACCTTCTTCGCGCAGGATGCCCTCTTGTGGGAACGCGCAGACCTGGACTTCGACGATGCCGCGAAACTCTTCGCGCACCGCGATCAGCGCTTCGACAGCCTCGAGCCCGGCACGGTGGTCCACATCGGCCAGCGCGCGGATGTGCAGGTTGCCGTGCAACGCGGCCAGCGCGACCGCCCGGCGCGCGTTGTCGAGGATCCAGTCGGCCTGGTAGCGGTCCTTCACGCGGGCGGCGAGTTCGATGGCGCTCAGCGCGCGGGCCATGCCGGCACCGTGGTAGTCGGCCAGCGCGGCTTCGTCCAGCATGTCGAGCGTCCAGACCTTGCACAGGTGCAGGTGCGGGTTGGCAAACGAGCCGCTGAGCAGGCGGCCGCCGGCGTCAAGCGTCTCGCGCGCCGCGGGCGGCTTGTCGGCGGCCGGGGCGACGCTCATCACCCTGCCGCGTGCGACGCCGACATCGAAGCGCGCGCCCGCCGGCGCAGGGGCGGGCAAGGCCGCATCGTGGACCAGCAGATCGAGCATCGTCACGCGGACTCCATGGCGGTTGGTTCAGGGTCGCCAGCGGTGCAGCACACGCGGGTGGCGATAGCGGCAACGCAGACCGGAGGCCCATTGCAAGTCGCATGCCGGGCTGCAGCCGCGCGGCTACAGCACCGGCCAGCGGCTCTGCCAGGGATGGGCGGCTTCGTATTCGGCACCGACGCGGCACAGCAATTCGTCGGTGCCCATCGCGCCCACCAGCTGAAAGCCGATGGGCAGGTCGCCCGGCGCGGCGTCGGCCGCCGACAACGCGGGCAGTGCGATCGCCGGCACGCCGGCCGCGTTGACGAAGGCGGTGTAGACCGCATGGCCCCGCGGGCCCACGGCGTGGCCATCGATGCGGCGCGGATGGCGCTGTGCCGCCTCCCAGGGCATGGCCGCGGCGGTCGGCGTCAGCAGCAGGTCGTGCCGCGCAAATTGCTGCTGCAGCTCGTCGCGGAACAGCGCCGCCTGCTGCAGGGCCTCGAACAGCGCGCCGGCGCCCTGCGCGATGCCGGTCTCAGCCAGCGCCAGCAGCGACGGGTCGATCATGGTGCGCCAGGACGGGTGCGCGCCTTCCAGGCGCTGCATCAGCCAGCCCAGCCCCGACGCGCTGAGCGCGGGCCACACCTGCTGGTTCACGCGGTTCGGCAGCGTGGGCGGCACGTCGTCGTCGACGTGATGGCCGAGCGCCGCCAGCCGCGCCGCGACACGGTCGGTCGCCTGCGCGATCGCCGGGTCGAGCGGCGCATCGCTGCCGTCGACGTCGCGCACCTGGCGCAAATAACCGATGCGCAGCCGCGGTGGCCGCTCCAGCGCAAAACCCGCCGCGCCATAGCGGTGCGAACGCGCATCGAACGCGTCGCGCGGGCCCAGCACCTGCATCGCCAGCGCCACGTCGGCCACGCTACGACCCACCGGTCCGACCACCTCGAAGTCGAGCAGGATCGGCGGCAACCCGTCGCGCCGCGGTACGCGGCCGATGCCAGGTTTCAGGCCCACCAGGCCGGTGTAGCCGCAGGGCCGGCGGATCGAGCCACCGCCATCCGTCGCCAACCCGATCGGCCCGATGCCGCTGGCCACCGCCGCCACCACGCCGCCGCTGGAGCCGCCCGGCGTCAGCGCCGGTTGCCACGGGTTGCCGGTCACGCCGAAGAGCTTGTTGCCGGTGAAGCCCTGCAGCGTGAACTCCGGCACATTGGCCTTGCCCATCAGCACCGCGCCGGCGGCCCGCAGGCGTGCGGCGGGCAATTCGTCCTGCGCGGGCACCAGGTCGCGGTACAGCGCGCTGCCCCAGGTGCACGGCATGCCGCGCACGGGAATGTTGTCCTTGACGACCATCGGCACGCCGTCCAGCGGCGACAGCGGCTTGCCGCCGCGCCAGCGCTCGGTGCTGCGGTCGGCGGCGGCGCGCGCCTCGACCAGATCCATCGCGACCACCGGGTTCACCAGCGGCTGTACCGTGCCCAGACGCGCCAGCACGGCATCGAGCGCCTCGCGCGGCGTGGTGTCACCACGGGCGAACAGCGCCCCGAGCTGGGTGGCCGAGCAGGCGTGCAGGGTGGTCGGCGTCATGGTTTGCACAAGCAAGGGGCGCACCAACGCAGCACACGGCGCGTCGGGTGACAGAAGCGAAGTGCCATCCTGCCTGCCCGTCAACCCGGCCCGGCGCCGAGTGCGAACCGGGCCGAATGCTCGACCATGTGGTCCAGGAAGGCCCGCACCTTGGCGGCGTTGCGGCGCCCCGGGGCATACAGCGCATGGATGTCGCGCGCCGGCAGGCCGCAGCCCGGCAGCACCGGAACCAGCGTGCCGTCCCGCAGGAACGCCTGCGCAAAACGTTCGGACATCACCGCGATGCCGGCGCCGTGCCGGGCGGCGATCGCCAGCGCCTCGGGTTCGTTGGAGCGCAGCACCACGCGTGCCGACGCGATGCGCTGCAGCTGGCCGTCGGCGTCGGTCAGCTCGTAAGGCGCACCGGTTTCGGGGCGCGTCTCCAGCATCGCGTGCGTGGCCAGATCGGCCAGCGTGCGGATCGGCGGGTGCAAGGCCAGGTAGGTCGGCGCGGCACACAGCAGCACCCGGTCGCGCATCAGCAGCCGGCTCACCAGCCGGTCGTTGCCGGGCGCGCCGACGCGGATGGCGATGTCGGCCTCGTCGGCCAGCAGGTCCACCTTGCGGGTCGACAACTCGAGCGCGACCAGCAGCTTCGGGTGCCGCGCCATGAACGACGGCAGCGCCGGCGCGATGACACTGCAGCCGTGCGTGTAGGTGGTGGCGACGCGCAGCCGCCCTTCCAGCGGAGCGTCCGGGTCGGTCAGCGCGCTGACCGCATCGTCGATCAGGCCCAGCGGTTCGCGGATGCGGCCCAGCAGCTCTCGGCCTTCGTCGGTCAACGCGAAACGGCCGCTGCCCCGGTGCAACAGCCGCTGGCCCACGGCGGCTTCGAGCCGCTGCAGCTGCCGCGTGACCGCGGTCCTCGACAGGGCCGACACGCGGGCCGCCTCGGCCAGGCTGCCCAGGTCCACGGCCTGCGCCAGCAGGCGCAGATCGGCCAGCAGCACCCCCTCTGTTGCGTTTTCAGTGACGCCGAGTTTCATTTGCAGAGGATAGCCACAAACCGGGCCCGTCGATAGCATCGCGATCC
Organism: Pseudorhodoferax sp.; assembly: GCA_965279475.1. GTDB lineage: Bacteria > Pseudomonadota > Gammaproteobacteria > Burkholderiales > Burkholderiaceae_C > Pseudorhodoferax. The sequence goes on along the minus strand of CBDIIA010000003.1, from coordinate 790,625 downwards.
CCGCCTTGCATCCGGCCCCTCGGCCATGCGATGGCCCACTGGCCGGCTGCCCCGGCCGAGCCCCGACGGAGAACCATCTTGACCCCAACTTTCGAGCCGCGAGGGCTCACCACCCTCTGGCGGCTGCTGGCCGCGTTCGCGTTGCTGGCCCTGGTGCAAGGCTGCGCGATGCTGCCGCCGCATGCAGAACGGCCGCACACCGCGGCCATCCCGGCCAGCCCGGCCGAGCTGCTGGGCCGGATCGCGGCGCAGAGCGTGCCGGACCCACAGAGTTCCGGTGTGCGCCCGCTGCCGATGAGCCCGTGGTCGATGGATGCGCGCCTCACGCTGGTGGCCCACGCGCAGAAGTCGCTCGACCTGCAGTACTACCTGCTGCACAACGACGTGACCGGCCACAAGCTGGCGCGTGCGGTGCGCGACGCGGCGGTGCGCGGCGTGCGGGTGCGCCTGCTGGTCGACGACCTCTACACCGCCGACAGCGACGAGATGCTGCTGGCACTGGCCGCCACGCCCAACGTCGAGATCCGCCTGTTCAACCCGTTCCCGTCCGGCCGTGCGTCGATGATGACGCGCTGGGCCTTCGCGCTGGGTGACTTCTCGCGCATCAACCACCGCATGCACAACAAGATGCTGATCGCCGATGGTGCCTTCGCGGTGGCGGGCGGGCGCAACATCGCCAACGAATACTTCTTCATGAGCAAGGACGACAACTTCGTCGACTTCGACCTGCTGCTCGCCGGCGAGGTGATCCCGAAGATGGCGGCGATCTTCGACAGCTACTGGAACAGCCCGCGCATCTACCCGCTGCACGCGGTGGCCAGTACGGCCAAGGATCCGCAGGCCCTGCGCGACCACTTCGAGCAACTCACCGCCGACGCGGTGGATGCGTTCCCGACGCCGGCCGCCGACGTGCCCGACTTCATGGGCTACCTGCCGCTCAGCGCCGACCTGCAGCGCCCGCCGCTGCAGCTGCTGCACAGTCACGTCGAAGCCTTCGCCGACGATCCCGAGAAGGTCAGCGGCAAGTCGGAGAACGGCGACGACCACAGCACCGTGACCGCGCGTGTGCGGCGGGCCATCGGCGCGGCGCGCTCGGAGATCGTCATCGACTCACCCTACCTGATCCCCGGCACGGCCGGCATGCAGGGCATGCGCAAGTCCGCCGACCAGGGCGTGCGCATCGAGGTCGTCACCAATTCGTTGAGCTCCAACGACGAACCCTTCGCCAGCGCTGCCTATGGCCGCTACCGCAAGGACATGCTGAAGCTGGGCGTGGAGCTCTATGAGATCGACACCACGCAGCTGCACAACGACAAGCTGATCGGCGGCGCGCTGCACACCGCCGTGGGCCGCTCGCACGCCAAGCTGGTGGTGCTGGACCGCAAGACCACCTTCGTCGGCTCGATGAACATGGACCTGCGTTCGTCCCAGACCAACACCGAACTCGGGCTGCTGGTCGACTCGCCGGCGCTGGCCGACAAGGTGCTGGGGCTGATCCGCCGCCTGCGCGACGGCGGCAGCTTCCGGCTGCGCCTGCGCCAGCCGGGCGATCACATCGAATGGGTCGGCACCGTGGACGGCGCCGAGAAGGTCTACGACGCCGATCCTGGCGTGTCATTCGGCACCCGGCTGCAGCTGTGGCTGCTGTTCCCGTTCATCCGCGAAGGCCTGCTCTGAACGGCACCGTCTGCACCCCCATCAACCCACCGCACCCCAGAAAGAAGCCCATGGACACGCACAGATTTCTCGAAGAACTGACCATCGACAACTCCGCCCTGCTGCTGATCGACCACCAGGTCGGCACCAATTTCGTCAACGGCGCCGAATCCGATCTGGTGTTCCGCAACGCGGTGCGCGCGCTGGCCAAGTCGGCCAAGAACTTCGGCATCCCCACGCTGATCACCGACAGCGTGCCCGATGGTCCGAACGGCCACACGATGAACTGGATCACCCAGCTGTTCCCCGACCACAAGGTCTACCACCGCGACGGCGTGATCGACGCGATGGCCTACCAGCCGTTCGCCGATGCGGTGGCGGCGCTGGGCCGCAAGAAGCTGGTGATGACCGGCGTGACCGGCGAGGTCTGCGGCGTGTTCCCGGCGCGCACCGCGCTGCGGCTGGGCTACGACGTGGTCTACGCCTACGACGCGGCCGGTGCGGTGGACAAGACCTCGATGCACGCCACGATGCTGCGCATGCAGCAGATGGGCGCCATCGTGTCGCCCTGGTATGCCATTGCGGCCGACTGGCAGAAGAACTGGACGCTGCCGGGCGGCAACGGCCTGGGCGAGATCTTTGCAGAACATCTGGTGCACTACGAGTACGTGGCCCAGGCCCAGCGGGACAACCAGGCCGCCAGCGCCCGCTGACGCCGCGCGCGGGGCTTGATCCCGCTCCCTGGCCCTGACCTGGGCCGAAACTTGCTTGAGTCCCGGGATGAGCGCAACCATCCTCGGCCTGTTCCACGTCGCCATCAAGACCAGCGACCTGGCCGCCACCGTCCGTTTCTATTGCGAAGTGCTGGGCCTGCGCCAGGCACCCCGGCCCGATTTCGGCTACCCCGGGGCTTGGCTCGCCTGCCCCACCCCCGGCGGCGACGCCATCATGCACATCTATGCCGGCGGGCCGGCGCTAGGCCCCTCGGGCCAGGCGCCGAGCGGCAGCGCCGCCATCGACCACGTGTCGCTGGCCTGCACCGGCTACCACGCGATGCGCGAACGCTTCGAGAGCTACGGCCTGCCGTACCGCGAATTCCTGGTGCCGGGCACCACGCTGTGGCAGCTGTTCGTCTACGACCCGAGCGGCGTGCAGCTGGAGCTGACCTTCGAGGGCGCGGCCGAGGTCGGCCGCTCGCCCGACATGTCCGAAGGCCGTGCCTATGTGGCCGGCAGCAGCTTTTTCGCCTTGCCCCATCCCCTGTCGTCCGAAGGATCCGCCCCATGAGTCTCGTGTCGTTGCGCCGCGCCCTGCTACGGGCCACCCTGGTCGCCACCCTGCCGCTGGCCGCTTTCACCGCCCTGCCGGCGGCCGCGGCCGACAAGGTCAAGATCGGCGTGTTCCCGTCGAGTTCGGCCCTGCCGTACTACATCGCACTGGAGCGCGGTTACTTCAAGGAGGTCGACATCGAGCCGGAGGCGGTGATCTTCACTGCCCACCCGCTGACGGTGCAGGCCCTGGTGTCGGGCGACCTCGACGGCGCCTCGAACCTGGTGACGCTGGAAGGCGCCAACATCAACCAGCGCCGCGCCGGCACGCTGGCCTTCATCTCGCTGAACGGCCAGAACGCGCAATACATCACCGAGCAGTTCGTCGTGAAGGCGTCCTCCACCGCGCAGAGCCTGAAGGACCTGAAGGGCGCCAAGATCGTGTCGGCCCCCGGCCCGGCCAACATCGGTGCGGCCAAGGCCGTGCTGAAGGCCGTGGGCCTGGAAGACGGCAAGGACTACACGATGCAGGAGCAGCAGCTGAGCGTGCACCTGGGCGCCCTGCAGGCCGGCACTTTCGACGCCGCCTACACGCTGGAGCCGGTGGCCTCGGTGATGATCAAGCAGGGTGTGGCGCGGCGGCTCGAAGCCGGCGTGATCTCGACCTATCTGCTCGGCCGCAAGGAGGCGCTGGCCTATGCGGCCGGTGGCGCGCTGTCGGGCAAGTTCATCGCCGACAAGCCGCAGGTCGCCACGCGTTTTGCCCAGGCCTGGGCCAAGGCCGTGCGCGATGTCGCCAACGACCCCAAGGTACGCGACCTGCTTCCCAAGTACATGAACACCTCGGCCGAGCTGGCGCCCACGGTGCCGCTGGCCAAGATCGTGATGGTGAAGGATGTGAATGCGGCCGAGATGGCCGACTTCCAGAAGTTCGTCGACATCGGTGTGCAGCAGGGCGTGATCAAGGGCGCGATCGACGTCAAGACCTTCGTGAAGGCGTATTGATTGGCGCCCCGCCACCCGCCCGGCACGCACATCACCATCGAAGGCCTGGTCAAGCGCTTCGGCGGCGCCACGGTCTACGATGGTTTCGACCTGGCGCTGCCGCGCGGCCAGCTGATCTCGGTGTTCGGCCCCAACGGCTGCGGCAAATCGACGCTGATCAACATGATGGCCGGCATCCTGAAGACCGACGCCGGCGAAATCCTGTACGACGGCAAGTACGTGAAGGACACGCGCATCGGCTACGTGTTCCAGAACTACCGCGAGGCGATGTTCCCCTGGCTCAGCGCGATGAGCAACATCCTCTACCCGATGAAATTCCAGCGCGACGTGAGCCGCAAGCAGGCGCTTGCGCGGGTGGACCAGTTGATCGCGCAGTTCGACGTGAAGGTCGACCTGCAACGCTACCCCTACGAGCTGTCGGGCGGCCAGCAGCAGCTGGTGTCGATCATGCGGGCGCTGGTGGTCGAGCCCGAGGTGCTGTTCATGGACGAGCCGTTCTCGGCGCTCGACTACGAACTCACGCTGTCGATGCGCGACCAGCTGCAGAAGGTGCTGGGTGCACGCAAGGTCACCACACTGCTGGTCTCGCACGATCTCGAAGAGGCGGTGTACCTGGCCGACAAGGTGCTGCTGCTGACCCGGCGCCCCACGACGATTGCCGACTTCGTGGCAGTCGACCTGCCGAAGCCGCGCGGGCCCGACACCTTGAGCACGCCCGCCTTCGTCGAGCTGAAGCGGCATTGCCTCGAAGTGTTCCGCTCGGCCGTGCGCGGCGACGAGAAGGCGGCGAACGCATGATGCGGGCACCTTCCCCATGACCGGCTACCAACGCCTGCTGCGCACCCTGGCGCCGGCCATCGGTGCGCTGGCGCTGATCGGCCTGTGGCAGCTCGCCTTCGTGATGAAGGCGGTCGACCCGCTGCTGCTGCCCAGCCCGGCCGAGACCTTCGGCGCGCTGTTCAAGGGCCTGTCGGGCGGCGCGCTGGCGCATGACCTGGCCGTCACGGTGCGCCGCACGCTGCTGGCCTTCGCCATCGCCGCGGCCATCGCCGTGCCGCTGGGCGTGGTGCTCGGTGCGTCCGAGCGCATCTACCGCGCGCTCGAGTTCGTGATCGACTTCTTCCGCTCGACACCGGCCTCGGTTGTGTTCCCGCTGTTCCTGGTGCTGTTCGGCACCGGCGAGAAGACCAAGATCGCCGTGGCCGCCTTCGGTGCCGCCCTGGTGATCGTGTTCAACGTCGCCTACGGCGTGATGAACGCGCGCAAGCAGCGCCTGCTGGCCGCTCGGGTGATGGGCGCATCACCCTTGGGCGTGATGCTCGACGTCACGCTGTGGGAATCGCTGCCGCAAACCTTCGTCGGCATCCGCTCGGGCGTGTCGATCGCGCTGGTGATCGTGATCGTGGCCGAGATGTTCATCGGCTCGACCGACGGCCTGGGCCAGCGCGTGGTGAACGCCCAGATGGTGTTCGACATGCCCGAGATGTACGCGGCCATCTTCTCGGCCGGCCTGCTGGGCTATGCACTGAACCTGCTGTTCATCGTGGTCGAGCGGCGCTTCGTGCACTGGGGCGGCAAGTAGCGCGCCGCCGGCACCCGGCCGCCCGCCGCAGGGCATCAAGGCGAGGTATCGGGCCGATTCAATGCACCAGGAAACCCGCGCCCACCGGGTCGTTGCGGTCGATCACCCAGCGCGCATTGCCCAGGATCGACGCCGTGCCCTTGACCGTGGGCCGCACCGCACGCACGCTGCCGAGCCGGGTCTCGCCGAGCAGGCAGCCTTCGAAAGTGCCGGAGCCGAGCAGGCCTTCGGAGCGGATGGTCTGGTTCAGCGCCAGTTTTCCGCGCGCCTCGAACATCGCCATCATTGCGCTGGTGCCGGTGCCGCCGGGCGAGCGGTCGAGCTGGCCGGCGCTGAACACGTGGACGTTCTTGTAGAACGCGCCCTCGATGGTCGGCTGGTGCCAGAAGGTCATGAAGTTCAGGCCGCTGATGTGGGCCGACACCGGATGCCGGATGGTGACCTTCTCGCGCAGCTGCTGCCGCAATTCGAGCCCGAGCTTCGACAACGCCGTGCCGGTTTCAGGCGAGATGCGCAGCGAGGTGCCTGACAGATCGACGATGCCGAAGTAGTTGCCGCCCCAGACCACGTCGGCCTTGAGCGGGCCGTATTCGGACGACTCCAACGCCACGTCCTGGTGCGCGACGTAGGCCGGCACGTTCTCGAAGCGTGTCCATTCCACGCGGTCACCATCGCTTGCCACTTCGGCAATCACCGGGCCGGCCGTGGTCTCGAAACGGATGGTGGTGCGGTCGCCGGCGCCGCGCTGCTTGAGCCCCAGCGCCACCATGGCCATGCCCACCGCGATGGTGCCGTGGCCGCACATGTGCGAATACTCGGTGCCGTCGATGTAGATCAGACCGGCGTCGTATTCAGGGCTGGACGGCGGCGTGAGGAACACGCCGAACATGTCCTTGTGGCCGCGCGGCTCGCGCATCAGCGCACAGCGCACCCAGTCGTAGTTGTCCTTCAGGAACTGGCGCTTCTCCAGGATGCTGCTGCCGCTGGGGTACGGGATGCCGCTGTGGATGATGCACAGGGGCTCGCCCTCCGTGTGGGTGTAGATCACGTCGAAAACGTCTTGTTTCTGCATGCTGTGGCTCCGTGGTGGTTCGCAGGGTCAACGCCGCTCGGCCAGCACGTCCAGGCCGACCGTCAGGTCGATCAGGACAATGGCCAGGGCGGCGACAAAAATGGTCAGCGCCGACACCGCCGCGATGCTCGGGTCGACCGTGTACTGGACGTAGTTGAAAAGCTTGACGGGGATGGTCGTGAGCTCGGCCGTAGTGCTGAAGATGCTCAGCTCGACGTTGATCCATGACGAGATGAACGCCAGGATTGCGCCGCTCGTCAGGCCACCTCGCATCTGCGGCAGCACCACCAGCCTGAAGGTGGTGAACGGGCCGGCGCCGAGGTCCATCGAGGCTTCTTCGAGCGCCCGCTGTTCCGGCGTGAGAAGCGGCAGCACCGACCGCAGCACCAGCGGCATGACGATGACCACGTGGCCCGCGAGCAGCACGCCCACGCTGCGCACCAGGCCCAGACCGGCGGCGCACTGCACGATGGCCGCGCCCAGCACCACGTGCGGCAGCACCAGCGGCGACATGAAGAACGCCGACAGCGCGTCGCGCCCGAAAAACCGATAACGCGCAATGGCCAGCGCCGCCGGCACGGCGAGCAAGACGGCCACCATCGTGGCAGCCGCCGCCAGCGCGGTGCTGACGCCGAAGGCACGCCCATAGGACGGGTCGCCCAACAAGGCCACGTACCACGCCATGCTCAAGCCCTGGGGCGGAAACACCAGGTAGCTGGTACGCGTGAACGAGCTGCCGATGATGACCACCAGCGGCAGCACCAGGTAGAACAGACTGGCCCAGGCCACGAGACGCGTCAGCAGCCGGGCGATCATCGCGTGCCCTTCTTGTTGGCACCCAGGCGCCCGGCAACCGCCACCAGCATCAAGGTGACCACCAGCAGCGTCATGCTCAGCGCGCCGCCGTAGTGGAAGTCGAACACCGAGCTGTATTGCTGGAAGATCAGCATCGAGAACACCGTGACGCGACCACCGCTCAGCAGCGCCGGCGTGACGTAGGCGCTCACGGCCAGCGTGAACACCATCACCGCGCCGGCCACGACGCCCGGCATGCACAGCGGCAGCGTGACGTGCCTGAAGGTGGCGAACGGCCTCGCACCCAGGTCGGCCGAAGCTTGCTCAAGCCGCCCGTCGACGGCGGCCAGCGCATTGCCGGCGGCCAGCACCACGAAGGGCAGCAGGATGTAGACCATGCCGATCAGGATGCCGGTCTCGGTGCCGATCCAGCGCACCGGGCGCTCGACCAGCCCGGCAGCCATCAAGCCATCGTTGACCAGGCCGTTGCGCCCCAGCAGCACCATCCAGCCGAACGAGCGCACCACGTTGCTGGTGAACAGCGGCACGATCAGCAGGATCACGCAGGCCCGGCGCCAGGGCCGCCAGCGCACGATGCGCACCAGGTACCAGGCGAGCGGAAACCCCAGCAACAGGCACACCACCGTGGTCAGTGCCGCGATGCGAAAGGTGGTCCACAGCACCTCCCAGTGGTATTGGTCGAGCAGCACCCGGGCGTACTGTGCCAGCGTGAAACGGCCGGCCGCGTCGCCCAGGCTGGCGATGGCCACCACCGCCATCGGCAGCGCGAAGAACGCCGTCAGCACCAGCACCGGCGCCGCCAACAGACCCCACAACACCCGGTGCTGACGCTGCACGGCGCTCATTCGGCAATCACGTGCAGATGTTCCGGCCGGAAGCCGAGCGCCACGCTGTCGCCGCGGCGCAGGTCGGGCATCTCGGCGCCGAAACGCAGCACCGTGAGCATGTCGTTGCCGACCCGTACCCGCAGCCGGATGTGGCTGCCGATGCGCACACAGTCCTCGACCACGGCGGTGAAGGTCGACAGCCCCTCGCCGCCGCGCTCGCCGATCAGCTCGATCTGCTCGGGGCGCAGCACCGCCACGTAGTGGCCCGCACGGTCGCGGTCCGTGCCCGTCAGCGCCAGGCTGCCGATGCCGGGACGCAGGCTGCCGTCCGCTTGCAGCGTGCAGTCGATCAGGTTCGTCTCACCGATGAAATCGGCCACGAAACGTGTGGCCGGCGCGCGGTACAGCGCCTCGCCGGTGCCCATCTGCTCGATGCGGCCGGCGTTCATCACCACCACCCGGTCGGCCATGGTCAGCGCTTCTTCCTGGTCGTGCGTGACGAAGATGAAGGCAATGCCCAGCGAATGCTGCAGCTCCTTCAGCTCGATCTGCATGCGTTTGCGCAGCTTCAGGTCGAGTGCGCTCAAGGGCTCGTCGAGCAACAGCAGCTTGGGGCGGTTGACCACCGCGCGCGCCAGCGCGGCACGCTGCTGCTGCCCGCCCGACAGCTGATGCGGCGCACGGTCGGCCATGGCTTGGAGGCCGACGAGTGCCAATGCCTGCAACGCCTCTTGCTGCGCCTGCGCCTTGGCCACACCGCGGCGGCGCGGCCCGTAGGCCACGTTGTCGAGCACGCTCATGTGCGGGAACAGCGCGTAGCTCTGAAACACGGTGTTGACCGGCCGGCGATAAGGTGGCTCGCCTGCGATGTCAACGCCTTCGATCTCGATCGACCCGCCATCGGGCTGCTCGAAGCCGCCGATGCAGCGCAGCAGCGTGGTCTTGCCACAGCCGCTCGGGCCGAGCAAGGCGACGAACTCGCCGGCGGCCACGTCGAGCGACACCTGGTGCAGCACCTGCAAGCCGTCATACGACTTGGCGAGCTGGCGCACCGAGAGCAGGGCTTGCGGCATCGGCATCAGCGCTTGCGGGCGATCTCGCGGTTCCAGGTGTCGACGATGCCTGCGCGCTTGGCGTTGACGTCGTTCCAGTCGAACAGCTGCAGGTTGCGCACCGAGCCGCCTTCGCCCCAGGGCAGCTTCTTTGCCGTCTCGGGCTTGAACGATGCACCCTTGACCGCCGGGCCGAGGTAGAGCTTGTCGGCCAGGCAACCGGCGGCCTGCGGTGTCAGTGCCGTGTCGATGAACTTCTCTGCTGCAGCCTTGCGCGGGCTGCCCTTCACAAGATGCAGCCGGGCGTCGGTGGCCCAGGCGCCCTCTTTCGGCACCACGAAGGCCAGCGGCAGGCCCTTGTCGGCCAGATCCCAGGCGCCCACGTTGAAGTGCGCACCCACGATGGCCTCGCCGCTCTGGTAGGCATTGGTGGCGGCACCGGAGCTGTCGAAGAACAACGCGGCCTTGAGCTCACGCAGCTTCTTGAAGGTAGGCGCCAGGTCTTGCGACTGCGGGTTCCACATCTTGTGCAGGAACAGCACCAGCGGCACGCCCGAAGAGTTGGACGGCGAAGGCAGCGCCACGGCATCTTCGAACTCGGGTTTCCACAGGTCGTTCCACGAGGTCGGCGCCTTCTTGACCTTCTGGGTGTTGTAGATCAGGCCCAGCGAGTAGTACCCGCTGCCCACGGCAAAGATGGCGCCGTCCTTGCGGTACACCGCTTCGGGCAGCAGGTTGGCCACGTTCGGCACGCCTTTTGCGTCGATGCTGTCGAGCACGCCTGCCGCCTGCGCCAGCTCGCTGACGCCGCCGTCGATCCAGGCCACGTCGATGGTGGGCGCTCCCTTCTGCTGCTGCAGCTTGGCCAGCGTGGTGGTCGAGGTGCCGACCTCGGGTACCACCTTGATGCCGGTGGCTTTGGTGAACGGCTCGGCCACGCAGGCGTTGAAGGCGTCGCCCCAGTTGCCGCCGTACCAGGCCACGGTGAGCGTGGTGGGCGCGGCAGGGGTTTGGGCCAAGACCGGCATCGAGGCCAGTGCCAGCGTCGTTGCGAGGGAAATGCAGGTGAGTTTCATGCCGGTTCCTGGGTTGAGTTGGCCGTGATGATGCGGCCCGTTTGCGAAAGCCGCTTGAAGGCTGGTGCCGTATATTTGAATCGTGACGCCATGAACGAAGTCCTGGAACCTCTGTCCACCCCCCTCTGCCCGCCGCAGGCGGTCGTGCCGTTGCGCGTTGGTTTCATCCTGACCGAGCAGTTCACGCTGGCGGCGTTCGCCGGTTTCGTCGACGCCTTGCGGCTGGCGGCCGACCCGGGAGGACGCAGCCGGCCGATCCACGCGTCGTGGACGGTGATGAGCGCCGACGGCCTGCCCAGACGATCGAGCTGCGGCGTTTCGGTGGGCGACCTCGCCAAGCTGGCCGACCCGGCCGCCTTCGACTACATCGCGGTCTGTGGCGGCAACGACTACCTGAACCGCCGGCCCCCGGCGGATCTGATCGACTACCTCAAGCTGGCGGCGGCCAAGGGCGTGCCCCTGCTCGGCGTGTGCACCGGCACGTTCATCATCGCGCAGGCCGGCCTGGCGGACGGCCGCTGCGTCTGCGTGCACTGGAACGTGATCGAAGCCTTCCGCGAGCGGTTCCCGCTGGCGCGCCCGGTGGTCGACCGGCTGTTTGTCGACGAAGGCAGCCTGATCACCTGTGCCGGGTCCACAGCCACGATCGACATGGCGCTCTACCTCGTCAAGCGCCATTGCGGCGACGACAAGGCACGCCAGGCCTTGCGCCACATGATGCTGCAGGACGTGCGCCCGGCCAGCCTGCCGCAGCCGCATTTCTTCGCCGACCTGAGTGGCATCACCGACCTGCGCGTGCGCAAGGCCGCGCACTTCATCGAGCAGCGCCTCGACGACCCACCGCGGGTGGAGACCATCGCCCGGTACGTCGGCATCAGCGTGCGGCAGCTGGAGCGCGCATTCGAAGCCGCACTCGACTCGACCCCGGCCGCGTTCCAGCGCAGGGTCCGGCTCGACTACGCGCGGTGGTTGCTGTCGAACTGCGACCGTGCGGTGACCCAGATCGCGTCGGATTGCGGCTTTGCCGATGGCGCCCATCTGTCGCGTGAATTCCGCGCGGCCTTCGGCGTTGCGCCGGCGCGGTTCAGGCGCGAGCTGAAGCAGCAGTCGGCCTCGCCGCCGCACCACTGAAGCCTGTCACGCCGGGCGGCCGCACCCGCACCTGACGCGCGGTGCGGCGCCACAGAATGCGGCGTTGCAACACGGGCAATGTGCGCGCCGTCCTACAGTCGCGGCCCGCGGTGCTGGAGTACACCTACGGGCAGGATTTCTACCGCCCTTTTCCATGACCGCAACCGCATCGCCGCACACCCGCTGGACCGACGGCAACGAACTCGTCCTCCTTGAAAACGGAGAAGAGTTCTTTCCCCGCGTGTTCGAGGCCATCGCCAACGCGCAGAAGGAAGTCGTGCTCGAGACCTTCATCCTGTTCGAGGACAAGGTCGGCCTGGCGCTGCACCAGGCCTTGCTGACGGCCGCGGGCCGCGGCGTGCAGATCGACGTGACGATCGACGGCTTCGGTTCGCCCGACCTGTCGGACCGGTTCATCGGCGACCTGTGCCGTGCGGGCGTGCGGGTGCATGTGTTCAATCCGGGTCCGAAGCTGCTGGGCTGGCGCACCAACATGCTGCGGCGCATGCACCGCAAGATCGTCGTGGTCGACGCGCAGACCGCCTTCGTCGGCGGCATCAACTACTCCGCCGACCACCTCGCCGACTTCGGGCCGCAGGCCAAGCAGGACTATGCGGTGCAGATCAAGGGCCCGCTGGTGGGCGATATCCACCGGTTCGTGCACGCCGCCCTGGCCGAAGGCCTGCGCCACCACCAGGGGCGGCGCTGGTTCGGCCACCGTGCGCGCCTGCGGGCGCAGAGCCGGGCCTTGCCAGCAGCGGGCGATGCGCAGGCGATGTTCGTCACGCGCGACAACGTCAACCACCCGACCGACATCGAACGCTACTACCGCCTGGCCATCCGTGGCGCGCGCCAGCGTGTGACCATCGCCAACGCCTACTTCTTCCCCGGCTACCGGTTAATCCGCGAACTGCGCCGTGCGGCCAAGCGCGGCGTCGACGTGCGGCTGATCCTGCAGGGCGAACCCGACATGCCGATCGTCAAGGTCGCCGCCGGGCTGCTGTACCACTACCTGGTGCGCGGCGGCGTCAAGGTCTACGAGTACTGCGAACGGCCGCTGCACGGCAAGGTGGCGCTGGTCGACGACCGATGGGCCACGGTAGGGTCGAGCAACCTCGATCCGCTGAGCCTGGCGCTGAACCTCGAAGCCAACGTGATCATCCACGACAAGCCGTTCAACCAGCATCTGGGCGAGCGGCTCGACCACCTGGTGCGCCACAGCTGCCAGGAGATCGCGGCGCAGGACATCGGAGACCCGACCCGGCTGCAGCTGCTGCGCAGCTTCATCGTGTTCCATCTGCTGCGGCGCTATCCGCAGTGGCTGCGCTGGCTGCCCCGCCACGTGCCGCGCCTGGTGCCGGCCGCGGACGAGGCCAGCCTGCAGCCGGCCTGCGCCACCCCGCAGGGCGAGGGCCTGCGATGACCGGCCGCGTGCTGCAGGCCGACGCCACCCCGTTGCAGCGCGCCACGCGCTCCGCAGAGACCGGCAGGCCGTGGTGGCCGTGGCTGCGCCGGGCGCTCACCATCGGCTTCTTCGCCCTGCTGGCCGTACTGCTGGTGCGGCAGGCCCGCGCCATCGAATGGGACGACGTATGGGCGACGATGGTCGCGCTGCCCGCCGACGTGCTGCTGCTGGCCGCCGCGCTGGCGCTGGCCAGCCATCTGCTGTATGCGTGCTTCGACCTGCTGGGCCGGCACGTGACCGGCCACACGCTGCCCACACGCCGCGTGATGGCGGTCACCTTCATCAGTTATGCGTTCAACCTGAACATGGGCTCGCTGGTGGGCGGCGTGGCCTCGCGGTTCCGGCTGTATGGACGGCTCGGACTGGACACACCGACGGTGGCCCGCGTGCTGCTGTTCAGCATGCTGACGAACTGGATCGGCTACCTGCTGCTGGGTGGCGTGGCGTTGCTGTTCTTCCCGCTGCCGCTGCCCGCGCAGTGGGACGTCGACCCGGCGTGGCTGCAGGCCGCAGGCGCGGTGCTCGTGGGCTTGGCCGTCACGTACCTCGCGCTGTGCGGGCTGGCGCCCGGGCGCCGTTTCTTGGTGCGGGGCCACGGCATCACGCTGCCCGGCCTGCGCCTGGCGTTGCTGCAGCTCGCGATGTCCTGCGCCAACTGGTTGCTGATGGGCGGTGTGGTCTATGTGCTGGCGCAACAGCAACTTCCCTACACCACCTTGCTGGCCGTGCTGCTGCTGGCCGCCATCGCCGGCGTGATCACGCACGTGCCAGCCGGCCTCGGTGTGCTGGAGGCGGTGTTCGTGGCGCTGCTCGGCACGCTGGTGGCGCCGGCCAGCCTGGTCGGCATGCTGCTGGCGTACCGCGCGCTGTATTACCTCGTGCCGCTGGCGATCGCGGTGGTCCTGTTCGCCACGCTGGAAGCGCGCCACAAGACGGAAGGCACCGCCCCGCGATGAGCCAGCCCTTTCACCTCGCCCATCTGCTCGATGCGCGCTGCGCGCTGTTTCTCGACTTCGACGGCACGCTGGTCGACCTGGCGCCACAGCCCGAGGCCGTGCACGTGCCGCCCGCGCTGCCGTCCACATTGAAAGCCCTGTCCGAACGGCTCGGCGGTGCGCTGGCCGTGGTGTCGGGTCGCTCGATCACGATGATCGACACCTTCCTCGAACCCTTGCACCTGCCGGCCGCCGGTGTGCACGGCAGCGAACGCCGCCGCGCCGACGGCTCGCTGGACCTGCTGGAGCCGCCGTCGCTGGCGCTGGTCGAGCACGCCGCCGCTGCTTTGGCGACGCAGTACCCCGACCTCAAGCTCGAGCCCAAACGCGGCGCGGTCGCGCTGCATTACCGCCAGGCGCCTGAACTCGAAGCGGTGTGCCGCCAGGCGATGGAAGAAGCCGTTGCCGCATCGCCCGGCGTGAGCCTGCTGCGCGGCAAGATGGTGTTCGAAGCCAAGTCCGCCGAGGCCAACAAGGGCCTGGCAATCGAATCGTTCATGGGCGAAGCACCTTTCGCCGGACGGCGCCCGGTATTCATCGGCGACGACCTCACCGACGAGCCCGGTTTCTCGGTCGTGCAGCACCTGGGCGGCATCGGCGTGAAGGTGGGCGGCGGCCCGACGCTGGCCGCGTACCGCCTCGACAGTGCGCAGGCCCTGCGCGACGCGTTCGCCGAGTGGCTCGCAGAAGGACCGGTGCTGCAGGAACCCGCCGCAGCCGGCGCACCGGTGTCGCCCTGACCGGTCGGCACGAAAGCCAACATGGCGGAGCGACCGGCTCCGTGCTGCGGCAGAAAGCTTGCAGCGTTCAACAACGACAAGACGAAGGGAATCCCCCGTGGCAAGACTGGTTTGTGTCTCCAACCGAATCGCCGATCCGCGCAAGCCGGAGGCCGGCGGCCTTGCCGTCGCGCTGTCGGGCGCACTGCAGGAGGCCGGCGGTGTCTGGTTCGGCTGGAGCGGCAAGATCCTTGAAGGCGTCGAGGGGCCAACACCGGAAGACGGCACGGTGCACCTGCAGCACGCCGGGCCGGTCACGCTGGCCACGATCGACCTGAGCCAGGCCGACTACGACTCCTACTACCTCGGCTACTCGAACGGCGTGCTCTGGCCGGTGTTCCACTACCGGCTCGATCTGGCCGATTTCGACGCCGGCTTCATCGCCGGCTACCGCAGCGTGAACCAGCTGTTCGCGCGCAAGCTGATGCCGCTGCTGCAGCCCGACGACATCGTCTGGGTGCACGACTACCACCTGATTCCGCTGGCGGCCGAGTTGCGTGCGCTGGGTTGCACCAACCGCATCGGCTTCTTCCTGCACATCCCGCTGCCGCCGCAACTGATCCTGGCGGCGGTGCCGGGGCACGAGTGGCTGCTGCGGGCCTTTTTCGCCTACGACCTGGTCGGGCTGCAGAGCCAGGCCGATCTGCTGCACTTCTGCCGCTATGTTTCGGCCGAGGCGCATGCGGAGGACCAGGGCGGCGGCAAACGCTGGCGAGCCTTCGGCCGCACGCTGCAGGCCGACGCGTTCCCGATCGGCATCGACGTCGACGAGTTCGATGCGCTGGCGCACGGTACCGATGCGACCGAGATGTACCAGCGCATGAAGGAAGAGTATTCGCGGCGGCAACTGCTGGTGGGCGTCGACCGGCTTGACTACTCCAAGGGCCTGCCGCAGCGACTGCGCGCGTTCCGCGAACTGCTGCGCATGCACCCCGAGAACAGCCGCAGCGCCACGCTGATCCAGATCGCTGCCCCCAGCCGCGAAAGCGTGAACGCCTACACCGACATCCTGCGCGAACTCGAAAGCCTGGCCGGTGCGATCAATGGCGACTACGGCGAGCTCGACTGGATGCCGCTGCGCTACATGCACCGCACGGTCGCACGCAAAAAGCTGCCGGGGCTGTTCAAAGCCGCGCGTGTGGCGCTGGTCACGCCGCTGCGCGACGGCATGAACCTCGTGGCCAAGGAGTTCGTAGCATCGCAGGATCCCGACGATCCCGGCGTGCTGGTGCTGTCGCGCTTCGCCGGTGCGGCCGAGCAGATGCAGCAGGACGCGATTCTGGTGAATCCGTACGACACCGCGGCCACGGCCGAAGCCATCCAGTTCGCGTTGCAGATGCCGCTGGCCGAACGGCGGCGGCGCCACCAGTCGATGCTGGCGGGCATCCGCCAGTTCGACGTGCACTGGTGGTGCAAGAGTTTTCTCGCCCAGCTGGCGGGCGCCGATGCCGAGCAGACCGGCCCCGCGTGGTTGCGTCTGTAGGGGCCGGGCGATATCGGTTGTCGCATCGAGGGGCGCGGGCGTCTGCGGTTAGCATGTCTTTCCAACAACAAAAAAACCCGGCATGACGATCCGGGCACGTTGAAGGATGCAGACATCGCATCAGCAGCCGGGTGCAAGCCCGAACGACGGAGCGGCGGCCTCCACCGACCAGGCGACGCCAGCGCATGTCGCCCATGCGAAGGAATGGGTGGTCCTGGCGCTGCTGCTGGTCGTGCTCGTCATCTTCAATGTGTACCAGCTGATGCAGAGCCGCGACAACCTGGTGTCGGAAGAGCTGGGCCGGCTGCAGAACCATACCCGCGTGATCGAGGAAAACCTGGTGCGCCAGCTCGAAGGTGCGAACAATGCACTGGCCGGTGTGCGCTACGACCTCACCACCGCCGACCGCGACAGCGGCCTGCAGCTGTTTCCGTTGCGGCTCAAGGTGCTGGCCGATGCGATGCCAGGCGTGCGATCGGTGCAGGTGCTCGACCCGAGGGGGACCATCATCGCCAGCAGCCGGCGCGATCTGCAAGGCCAGCAACTGGGAGAACGTCCGTACTTCAAGCTGGCGCGCGAGCAGCGCGACGATACGGCCCTGTATGTGTCGCCGCCGTTCAAGTCGCTTCTCAACGTGTACGTGGTGGCGTTGACGCGTTCGATGACCACGCCCGAAGGCAACTTCGGCGGCGTCGTCACGGTGGCGCTGGACCCTGAGTATTTCGAGATCCTGCTGCGCTCCGTGCTGTATGCGCCGGACATGGTCGCGACGATGGTGCATAGCGATGGCCTTGTGGTGGTGAGCTCCCCGCACCGCGAGGCCTCGCTAGGCCTGGCGCTGAACACGCCCGGCAGCATGTTCACCGCACACATGCAGAGCAACCTGCTGTCGACCACGCACGATGGCCATCTGGTCAGCACCGGCGAACGCCGTCTGGTGGCGCTGCGCACGATCCGTCCCCCCGACCTGAACATGGACAAGCCTTTGCTCGTCAGCGTCAGCCGCGGCTACACGGACGTACTGGCGCCGTGGCGCGACGAAGCCCGTTCGCGCGCGACGATGCTGGTGCTGCTGGGTGCCATCGGCGGGGTGGCGCTGTACTTCAGCCAGCGGCGCCGCCACGCGGCGGCCCGCGCCGCCCGCAGGCTGGCCCGCGCCGAGCATGAAAGCGCGCTGCGTTTCGAATTCGGCCTGAAGGGCGCCGACCTCGGCCTGTGGGACTGGAACCTGCAGACCGACGAGATCGTCGTCAACGAACGCGAATGGCAGATGCTCGGCTACCCGCGCAGCGAGACGCCGCTGAAGTCGGACTTCTGGCGCACCCTGCTGCACCCGGGCGACAGCGCGGCGATTGCAGCCGCGTTCGAAGCGCACGTGCGGGGCGACACGCCGACCTACCGCATCGAGCACCGCATGCGCCACCACGATGGGCACTGGGTCTGGGTGCTCGACCACGCGATGGTGATGCAGCGGGATGCGGCCGGCGCCCCCACCCGCATCGTCGGCACGCATCTCGATGTGTCCGAACGCATGCAGACGCAGCTGCAGCTGCAGCAGATGAACGCACAGCTGGAAGCGCTGTCGCTGACCGACGGGCTCACCGGTGTCGGCAACCGCCGGCAGTTCGACCAGACGCTGGCTGCCGAATGGATGCGCGGCATCCGCCAGCAGCAGCCGCTGGCGCTGCTGATGATCGACGTCGACCACTTCAAGCTGTTCAACGACACGCACGGTCACCAGGGCGGCGATGCCTGTCTGCAGCAGGTGGCGCAGACCTTGTCGGCCTGCCTGCGCCGGCCGCTGGAGCAACTGGCGCGTTATGGCGGCGAGGAGTTCGCCGTACTGCTGATGGGTGCGGACGCCGCTGGCGCCGCCGCGGTGGCACAGCGCTGCCTCGATGCGGTGGCGCGCGCGAAGATCGCACACGGCGCATCGCCGGTCTCGCCCTGGGTATCGATCAGCATCGGCATTGGCAGCCTGTTGCCCACTGAACGCGGCACACCGGAGCAACTGCTGCACGACGCCGATGCGGCGCTGTACCTTGCCAAGAAACGCGGCCGGGCACAGTTCGCGCTGGCCGCGACCTGAGCTGCCCCCGCCGCCCTCAGACCGGAGTGACGACGCCCCGGCCCGAGAAATGGCCCTGCATGTTCTCGATGAAACGATCGACCGAGGCCTGCATCGCCTCCGGCGAGCGCCCGGCCACGTGCGGGGTCAGCACCACGTTGGGCAGGTCGATCAGCGGCTCGGGTCGCAGCGGTTCGCTCTCGTAGACATCGACGCCGGCGCTGCCCAGGCGGCCGCCGCGCAGCGCAGCGGCCAGCGCCTCGGTGTCGACCACGCTGCCGCGGGCGATGTTGACCAGCGCGCCGCGCGGACCCAGCGCATCCAGCACTGCCGCATCGACCAGGTGCCGGGTGTCGGCACCGCCGGGTGTGGCGACGACCATGAAGTCGCACCATTCGGCCAGCGCCAGCGGGCTGCCGAACCAGGGCGCGGCCAGGTCCGGCTTGGCCTGGCGGCTGTGGTAGCCGATCTCCATGTCGAAGCCGGCGGCGCGCTTGGCGATCTTGCGGCCGATCAGCCCCATGCCGAGGATGCCCAGCCGCTTGCCCGAGACGGTGGGCGTGTAGGCCTTCATCTGGTCGCGCCACAGGCCCTCGCGGCAACCCTTGTCCAGCATCACGATGCCGCGCACGGCGGCGATCAGCAGGCCGAACGCGTGGTCGGCCACGCAGTCGTCGTTGGTGCCCGCACCGTTGGCGATCACGATGCCGCGGGCCCGCAGCGCCGCGACGTCGATGGTCTCGTAGCCCACGCCGAGCGCGCAGACCAGCTCGAGCTGTGGCAATGCGGCGATCTCGGCGGCGGTCAGGCCGATGGTGCCGATGCTCAGCACGGCGCGGATGCGCCCTCCGGCATCGGCGATGCGTTCGGCGCGCAGCGCGTCGGTCGGTGCGTAGACGGTGTCGAACAGGGCGGAGATCTGGGCCAGGTGGGCCGGCTGCAAGGGGCACAGCACCAGCAGCGCAAGGGGATCGTTCATGAGGCGCGGGAAGAAAGGATGGGCATGGCGGCGAGGATAACGCGGCCCTTGCGCATCTGCAGCGCGTGGCTACGCCTTGACCGGTGCTAGGCCGTCACGGTGCAGCACCGGCAAGGATGCGCGTGCGTCGCCGGGCGCTGCGCAGCTCCTGCAGCAGGGTCAGCGCCACCGTCAGCAGCATGAACACCACGGCCGCCCAGAAGATGCCGCGCGGCTGCCCGTGGTCGATCAGCCAGCCGAACAGCAGCGGCCCGACCGCACCGCCGAGGTTGAAGCCGGTCGAGACGATGCCGAACACGCGGCCCTCCGCGCCGGGCGGCGCCGCGGCCCGCACCAGCATGTCGCGCGAGGGCGTGATCAGGCCCGACAGGAAGCCCGCCACGCCCAGCACCACGACCAGCACGGCCGCCGGCAGCGAAAAGAGGGCCACCAGCGTCAGCAGGACGGCGGCGCCCGCGAACGCCACGGCCGCCACGGCGCCATGCCGCTGTGTGCGGTCCGCCACCACACCACCGGCCAGCACGCCGAGGGCGCTGGCGAACAGGAAGGAGGTCAGCGCCAGGTTGGCCGCGGGCAAGGCGATGCCGTAGCCAGTCACCAAGGCCGTCACCGAGAAGTTCTGCACCGAGCTCGTGCTCAGGTTCAGCAGCAGGAACAACAGCAGCAGCACGAACACCGCCGGCGTGAACACGCGCGGCAAGCCTTGCACCGCAGCGGCCGGAACCTCTGTGCGGGCAGCCGCGGGCCGGCCGGCCTGGACCACGGCCGGTGCGTTCGCGAACAGCAGCAGGGCCGCCAGCAAGCCGATCGCGCCGGCGGTCGCGAACGCGCCGGGGACGCCGGCGATGGCCGCCATGCCGAGCAGCAGCGCCGGTGCGATGGCACCGCCCAGGAAACCGGCAAACGTGTGCACCGAGAAAGCGCGGCCGATGCGCGCCGCGTCGATCCCTTGCGACAGGAAGGCATAGTCCGCCGGGTGGTAAACGCCATTGGCAATGCCGGCCCCCACCATCGCGGCCAGCAGCCAGGCATAACTGTCGAACACCGCGAGCAGCAGGAAACTCGCACTGCCCAGCAGCAGCCCACCCAGCAGCACCCTGCGGGCACCAGCCCGGTCGACCACGAACCCCATGGGCGCCTGCACCATGGCCGAGACGATGTTGAAGATGCTCAGGGCCAGGCCGAGCTGCACGAAACTCACGCTCCACTGCGCTGGCAGCAGCGGCAACAGCGCGGGCAACGCCATGATGTGGAGATGGCTGACGAGGTGAGCACACGACACCTGGGTGAGCAGCGGAACGGCAAATCGCTTCATGTCTCTGGTTGTTCTGGTGGTCGACAACCGCGAGCGTACCCCTTTGCGGTGCGTGCCACCGCCGGGCCTGGGCGGGCCCGGACCCGCCCTAAGACCGTGCCAGCGTGAGCGCGACGAGAACAGCCGTCGAGAAAAAGGCGGCCGCGACCACGAGCAAGGTCTGCTCGATGCGGCGCAGGCCGCGCGTGATGGCGTCCAGTTCGGACAGGTCCCGGTGCATGGTGTTGCCTGCAGCCAAGGCTGCCGTCTGTGAAAGTGCGCGCAGTGTCCGGCAGCACCGCGCCCCAACTGTGGCAGGACCGTGTCATGGACCCAGGCCTGGCATCCAAGGGGCTGCAGCAAGCCAAAGCGGTCTGATGGGAAAAAGCGGGAAGTGCCGGCACCGTCGGTGCGACCGGTGCACACTCCGTGCATGCCCGATGCGATCGAAGCCCCTGCCGCCCCCCTGTTCGTCGCCTGCCTGTGCGCGGCCTGGTGCCGCACCTGCGACGACTACCGCCCGCTGTTTGAACGCCTCGCCCCTGACATCGGCGCCGACGTCCGTTTCGCCTGGATCGACATCGAAGACCACGACGATGCACTTGGCGACATCGATGTCGTCGACTTCCCGACGCTGCTGATCGCGCGCGGCGAACAGGTCCATTTCTTCGGCCCCGTGACGCCCTTCGCCGCGACGGCCCGCCAGTTGATCGAGCGCGCGTTGCGCGGTGAGCTGGCGCAGGGCCATGACGCGGCGCTGGCGGGTCTGCCGGGACGGTTGGGCAGGTAGGTCTTTTCCAGCCAGTGAACGGCCGCGTTCACCACGAATGCGCCAGCAGCCCTTGCCCGTTCGCGCCCGCGGCGGCCAGCCTGCGCCGCCGCACACGCAGTGGCACGTGGCCGTAGGGAGCCGAGCGCGCAATGGCTTCGGCCGACGAAGGGGCGATGCGCCAGGCCGCTGCCGTCATGGCCAGCACCCGGCGCACTTGCCGGGCGGGCGAGCCACGGACGGTGGCGTCGACGAAGGTGCGGTGTGCAGTCATGGATTCCTCGGTCTGGGGACGGGTCGAGAATGGATTCTGAAAGACCGCAAACAAAACTGGAACGACTGAAAACGCAGTTTCATATAACCCTGCCACATGATTCAGATCGGCGGCTGGCTGGAACTTCTGGACCGGCACCGCGCTCCATCGCACAGGACGTTTGCATCCGAACGGACGCACAACCGCCCTCGCATGCCGACGAGCCCACAATACGCTTGCTTACCATTGCAAGCACTTCCAACGGAAGCGACCCAACGCTGGCGCGGTCACCTGATCTTAGATTGATTCAATTTTCGTAACTGTTTCAAGTTACGGCATTAAATGCACGATCTGAGCGGTAAATGGCAACAAAATGTGCCAGCAGAAGAAACAATGATCACCAACTGCAGTCGTTTCAGTTAGAGTTTCATATCGTCACAAGATCTCACAGACTGCGGTTGTGGGATCGTGTGATGAGCCAGGATTGCGCTTTTGGAGAAGTACATGCATACAGCCATGACGCTCGGCGAAGCCCTGCTTGCCTTGACGGCAACAACGGGTCATCGCTGGAAGCAATACGAGTTTTTCTATCTCGTCACGCACTGCGGGATGCGGCTACACGCCGCCGCGCCCGAAAACGCAAAGACCACGTTGCACCGCCTCGGCAACGCAAAGCCGGCGAAGAAAAGCACCGGCTCCGCCGCACCCCGGCTGGCGGTGGTGTTTCCGCCACAGGTGCGGGAGCTCTGGACGACGGGGTCGACCAGCACGGAACATCCTGCGAGCTTCGACCACGGCGACAGCACGATGGAGTGGTTTACCGAGCCGGTGCCGGTCACCTTCGACAGCCTGCGCGTGCTGCATTCGACGATCAAGGAGATCCTGGGCCTGTGGATGGCCGTGAAGAACCGCACCGTGCCGGTGGGCGACCTGCCCAAGTGGATGTGGATCGTCGTGCACAAGACCCGCGCTTCGGCGGGCATCGAAGACCGCAAAGTCTCCGCGCAACAGCGCGCTTCGGCCCGCAAGGCCGCGCTGACCAGGCCGCCACGCAACGAGGTCGAAGCGTCGCAACCCTATGTAGGGCCGGCCCCGTCGACCCAGGCGCTGATGCCGCGCGTGTTGTGGCTGATGGACCACTTTTTCGAGACCCGCGCCGCCTGGTTCACCGGCGAGCCGCGCAGCCTGCACAAGAGCGACATCAAGCGCCAGGTGTTCGTGCGGCTGGCCAACGACGGCACGCGCGGAGAACGGCGTGCCAAGGTCAGCGAGGCCACCATCCACAAACTGGCGCACGACTGGGTGATGCCGCCGTTGGAGACCACGCCCGCCCGGAGCCCCGCGCCTGCGGCGAAAAGCGGCAGGGAGACGGCCGTATCCGCAGCGGCCACCACCGAAAACGTGGCCTGAAGGGGGCGGCGCCGCCCCGCCCCGAAGGCTTCATACGGGTTCGCATGATTGCGAATTCGTATCAGAGCAGTTCTTCGGGGACGAACGGGCTCAGCAGCCAGGTCTTCAGCCGCAGCGAGAAACTCGAGTCGGGCTCGGTGGTCAGGATCATCTCGTTGGTGAAGTCCTCGTCCACCGTCAACCATTCGCAGCAAGCCCCGCTGGGCGCCAGGCGCACGCGGTAGGCGCTCTGCAGCTTGTCGATGTCGATGACGCGCAGCAGTTCACGCGCCAGCTGCGGGCTCTGGATGATCAGGCCCATCTCGGTGTTGATGCGCGCCGAGCGCGGGTCGAGGTTCATCGAGCCGATGAACAGCGTCTTGCGGTCGATCACGACCAGCTTGGCATGCAACCTCGCATGCGATTTGCCGAACAGCATCGACTGGCGCTTGTTCGTCATCACGCGCGATGAACTGAGCTCGTACAGGTCGATGCCCAGCCGCAGCATCTCGGGCCGGTACATGCTGTAGCCGATGTGCACCGAGGGCTCGTCGGTCGACGCCAGCGAGTTGGTGAGGATCTGCAGCTTGACCTTGCGCCCGGCCATCTCCCGCAGCCAGGCCATGCCCGGCTTGCCCGGCACCAGGTAGGGCGACGACACCACGACCTCCTGCTGCGCCGACCGCATCGTGTCGAGCACGTTGTAGGTCACGCTGTTCATCAGCAGCATGCCCTTGGCCTCCATCACCTTGTTGGGCGTGTCCGCCAGCGCAATGGCCGTGCCCCAGATCAGACCGACGCGACCGGCGTCGAGGTCCTCGCGGATGGGGCCGTATCCCAGCACGTCATTGGGCGGCAGTTCCGCCGGCAACTGGGTCATCTCGGGCCGTGTCAGCTGATCGAAGTAGTTCTGCAGCACCGGGACCGGCGTGCGTGTGCGCGCGATCAGCTTCAGTGGGTAGACGGGGTCGCTGTTCCAATAGCCATCGAAGATCTTCGACAGATCGGGCACGACCGCGCCGACCACGAAGGCATCCAGATCGATGAAGTTGTCGAGCGAACCCCGCAGGTAGTACTCGTTGGCAACGTTGCGCCCGCCCACGATGGCCATCGCGCCATCGGCGACCATCAGCTTGTTGTGCATGCGGTGGTTCACGCGGTTCCACTCGCCCAGGGACGCGGCAAACCGCGTCAGCTGCCCGGCCTCGCGCACGCAGCAGAACGGATTGAACAGCCGCAACTCGATGTTGGGGTAGCTGGCCAGCGCCAGCAGATATTCGTCCTGGCCCGAGGTGTACCAGTCGTCCAGCAGCAGGCGCACACGCACGCCGCGGGTGGCCGCATCGCGCAAGGCACGCATCAGCAGGCGGCCGGTTTCGTCGTTCTGGATGTGGTAGTACTGCACGTCCAGCGTCTTCTGGGCGCGCTCGGCCAGCGCCAGCCGGGCATCGAGCGAATAGCTGCCGAGCGGCAGCAGCCGGAAACCCGACAGCTCCGGCGAAGGAATCGAGTTGACCGCAATGCGGCCCAGCGCCGTGTCTTCGCCCGGCGCGATGGAAAAACTCACCGGTGCGAGGTCGGCCGTCTTGACCGGTAGCGCCGTGCAACCGGTCAGGTTCAGCAGCCAGGCCACACACAGCAGCAGGACCGCACGGGACTGCCATCGTCTGCGGGGCGACGCGAGGAAAAATTGCATGGACGGGATATTCAAGACAGTCATGATCGTAACGTCGGTCAACGGCACGCCCCTCCCCTTCTGGGCCTATTGACGAGGTGCCGGCGCATTGTGCAACGCCGCGCCGATCGCCGTATCATGCGCGGGAACGCGTTGCGCCAGCGGCTTGTCTTTTCCATCCCGGCCGCGGCGGATTCAAAGGATCTGACGATGAAGTCTGTTGCACAGTTGGCCCTGGTTCTCGCCTGCACCGCTCCGCCCGCCTTCGCCGCCCTCGACTTCGGCGACCGAGCACCCAACTTCACGGCGCAGGCGGCGCTGGCGGGGCAGGTGTTCGAATACTCGCTGCAGAAGGAATTGGCCAAGGGGCCGGTGGTGTTGTATTTCTTTCCGGCCTCCTTTTCGGAAGGTTGCACCATCGAGGCGCACAACTTCGCGATGGCGATCGACCAGTTCAAGAGCATGGGTGCGACCGTGATCGGCATCTCGCGCGACGAGATCGAAACGCAGAAGCGGTTCTCGGTCTCGGCCTGCAGAGGCAAGTTTGCCGTGGCGTCGGATCCAGACCAGTCGATCATGAAGTCGTACGACGCCGTACTCACACTGAAGCCGGAGTATGCGAACCGCGTGTCCTACCTGATCACGCCGGATGGCGCAGTGGCTTACCAATACACCAGCCTCAACTCGGACAAGCATGTCGAGAAGGTGCTGGGCGCCTTGCGGCAGTGGACCAGCAAGCGCCCGGTGGCGAAATAACATGGGGCCCGCGTCCCCCACGCACCGTACGCGCCGCTGGCGGGCGGTTCTCGTCCCGCTGCTGGGGTGCTGCCTCGGCGTAGCCCGGGCAAGCCCGTTGGCGGATGCCGAAATCGCGCATCTGGTGCGGCAGCTCGGTGTGTCACCCTGCCAGTTCGAACGCAACGGTACCCTGTACCCCGCAGCAGAGGCTGCAGCGCACCTCCAGAAGAAGCAGGCCTACATGGCCCGTTTGGGGAGTGACTTCACCGCAGACCAGTTCATCGCCGAGGCCGCGTCGCAGAGCAGCATGTCCGGCCAGAGCTATTGGGTGCGCTGCCAGGGCCAGCCAGCGGTGGAGAGCAAGGTGTGGCTGACGCAGGAACTGGTCCGCTACCGCAGCGGCGTGAAGTTCACGCCGCCATCCGGCAATACACCGCAGCCCAAATAGCTGTGGTTTTTTTGTCAACCGAAAATTTAGATTTGCCGTTACGATATACAGGATATTGGCTCAGGCGGGCGGCTCTTCCCAGCCGTCCGAGTCGCGATCATGCGGGTGGCGCGGCGCATCTGAAAGCTTGTATTCTGAAAATGTTTGGTTTGTTTCGTTACCCCTTAGGAGAACCTCGAATGAAAAAGGTAGTTTTGACTCTGAGCGTCGTGTTGGCCCAGATGCTGGCTGTGAGCGCTTTCGCTCAAGGTGAAGTCGGCGCCACGAAGACGCCCGCACCCGCAAAGAAGACCTCGCCTGAAGACCGTGCTGCTGGCAAGGCTCAGCGAAAGGCAGAAGGCACCGAAGCTATCAAGAATGCGCCTCCCGGTGAAGTCGGTGCAGTTCCCAAGGCTGAAGCCAAGTCCACCCTGACCAAGGAAGAAAAAGCAGCAGCCCGCGCAAAGCGCAAGGCTGACACCGCTGCTGCCAACAAGGCTGGCGCGCTGCCGAAGACCGGCGAAGTCGGCCCCACGAAGTAAAAATCCTGTGCGACTCCGGTCGCATTGCAGCAAGCCCTGAGGGGCCGCTGCAGCCAAAAAAGCAAGCCTGTTGGCTTGCTTTTTTTTGCCCGCAGTTTGCACGTGCACGCCACATTCGCGCCGGACGGCTGCGGCGCTGGGGTCCTATTTCCCTACTTGGAAGGCACTGCGGGTCCGCGTTGGTCGCGGTCCAGCATGACCGCCCGCTGGCCCGAGTTGGCTGGTGGCACCACCTGCCCATCGGGCTGTGCCGCAAGCAGTTCCCGCGCCTCCTTCTTGGCACGGGGCCCCACCAGCGCGCCGTTGCCGGGCGCCCGGCCCGTCCCCGTCGTGCCAACGCCGCCCTGTCCGTCCTGGCCTGCTGCGGCAACGCCGCGCCCCACCCCCCCCAAACCGACCCCACCCGTGCCGCCGTTGGCCGAGGTGCTGGTCGGCCCCGCCGCTGCGGCCGCAGCAGCAGGCGACGTCTGCGCCCCGGCATGCGGGCCGATCGAGGCCAGCGCCAACAGCAAGGCGGCAGACCGCCAATGAACATTCGAGACATGCATGAAGATCTCCTTGAGAACAGGCACATCTCAGTATGCGCATGGGAAGCATGCTCTTTGCCATGTCGGCCCACAAATGGAACGGCACCGACGGCTCGCAGGTGCCTTTGCCTACAGGCCGATGCGCCAAAACGCAAAAAACCCGCGCAAGGCGGGTTCTCTGTGTGGCGCCAAGGCGTAGCGAAGGACTAAGCCACGCCGGGACCTCGTCAGGCGCGCGCGGCGCGCAGTCGCATCGAGAAATCCTGCAAGGCAGCGATGCCGCTGCTTTCGGCACGGTGGCACCACGCCTGCAGGTCGAGCGTCAGTTGCTCGCGGGACAACGAGGTGCTCAACCAGAGCTGGCGCAACTCTTCGCGCATCGTGACCATCTGGTCGAGCACCGGGTGGGCTGCACGCGCCTGCGCAACCTGCGACTGCACCGAGGCAGGCACCTTCTCCTCGTCGCGGTGCAGCCAACGGCGCGCCGCCTCGAGCACCGAAGCATCGGCCTGGCGCTCCTTGAGCTTCACCAGTTCATCCTTGCAGGCGCGGCGCATGTCGCGGGCATACCGGGCCATGACCTCGTAGCGGTGGGCGATCAGCGCTTCCAGCGTCTTTTCGTCCGCGACCGGCTTGATCATGCCGAGCTGCAGCTTGGGCGGCGTCTTCTTGACCTTGGCCAGACCCACCCGCTCCATCATGCTGATATAGACCCAGCCGATATCGAATTCGTAAGGCTTGACCGAGAACTTGGCCGAGGTCGGATAGGTATGGTGGTTGTTGTGCAACTCTTCGCCGCCGATCAGGATGCCCCAGGGCGAAATGTTCGTGCTGGCATCCGGCGCCTCGAAATTGCGGTAGCCCCAGTAGTGGCCGATGCCGTTGATGATGCCGGCCGCAGTGACAGGAATCCACGCCATCTGCACGGCCCACACGGCCAGGCCCGCGACGCCAAAGAGTGCCAGGTCGAGAATCATCATCAGGCCCACACCTTGCCAGCTGTAGCGGGAATACAGGTTGCGTTCGAGCCAGTCGTTCGGCACGCCGTGGCTGTACTTGGCCAATGTTTCCTGGTTCTTGGATTCCGCGCGGTACAGCTCGGCACCCTTCCAGAACACGGTTTCAATGCCGTGCGCATGCGGGCTGTGCGGATCTTCGGCGGTCTCGCACTTCGCGTGGTGCTTGCGGTGGATCGAAACCCACTCCTTGGTCACCTGGCCGGTGCCCAGCCACAGCCAGAACCGGAAGAAATGCGCCGGCAGCGGATGCAGATCCATCGCCCGGTGGGCCTGGTGGCGGTGCAGGTAGATGGTCACGCTGCAGATCGTGATGTGGGTCGTGAACAGCGTGTAGAGCACGATCTGCCACCAGGACAGATCCAGCAGGCCGTTGGCAAGCCAGTCAACGGCCGCGTTCAGAACGGCCCAATCGGGTAACAACATATTGAATTCAGCCCTTGATGGTGTTGTTCCGTGCACCAAAGGACGCGCACGCGCACGGAGTTACGCATTGTAGGTCGCGGGCCCCCAAACGCCTATTGCGCTGGAACAACCTTTTGCTACGACTGCTTTTGCCAGACTGCCGCAAAAAAGCCATCGGTCGCGTGCCGATGGGGCCACAGGCGCAGAAACTCACCACCCGTGACGGGACCGCTGCACAGGCTCGACGGTGTCGAGCCGGCGGCGGCCACGACCTTCAGCTGCACCAGCAGGCCATCCGCGTGCAACGGCTGGAAGTCGGCGTTCGCGGTTGCAAACGCCTGCGCGATCGCCTCGTTCTCCTGCGCCAGCAGACTGCAGGTGGCATACACCAGGCGCCCACCGGGTTTCAGCAGCCGCGCCGCGCCCTGCAGGATCGCCGCCTGGCTGGCGGCCATCGCATCGACCGACTGCTGCGACTGGCGCCACTTCAGGTCGGGGTTGCGGCGCAGCGTGCCGAGGCCGGTGCAGGGGGCGTCGACCAGCACACGGTCGACCTTGCCGGCCAACCGCTTCACGCGGTCATCGCGTTCGTGGGCGATGGCCGCCGGATGCACATTCGACAGCCCGCTGCGCTGAAGCCGCGGCTTCAGCGCGTCCAGCCGGTGTGCCGAGGTGTCGAAGGCGTACAGGCGCCCCGTGTTGCGCATCGTCGCGCCGATCGCCAGTGTCTTGCCGCCGGCGCCAGCGCAGAAGTCGACCACCATCTCGCCGCGCTTGGCGTCGAGCAGCAGCGCGAGCAACTGCGATCCCTCGTCCTGCACCTCGATGGCGCCGCGCGTGAAGGCCTCCAGCCGGGCGAGATTGGGTTTGCCTTCCAACCGCAGGCCCCAGGGCGAATACGGCGTCTCGGCAGCGGCGACGCCCTCTGCCGCCAGTTCCTTGCGGATGTCGGCGCGCTTGGCGTTCAGCAGGTTCACACGCAGATCCAGGCTGGCCGGCTGCAGCAGGCTGTCGGCCAGCGGCCAGAATTCGTCCCCCAGCTGCTCGCGCAGCGGCTGGGCCAGCCATTCGGGCAGGTTGTGGCGGTGCCGGTCGAGCAGGTCCGCCGGGCGCACCGCATCGCAACGGTCGAGCCAGCCGATCTCCTGGTCGGTCAGCGCGGCCTTCAGGAAATCGCGCGGGCCGCTGAAACCGAGGACGGCCAGACGCCTCTCGCGCGGGCCCGAGCCGGACGGCGCCAGGTGGTCGAACAGCAGCTTGCGCCGCAGCACGGCATACAGGGTTTCGCTCAGCGTGGTGCGCTCGCGGGGACCGAGTTGGCGATGGTCGCGAAAAAAACGCGAGGCCACCATGTCGGCCGGGTGTTCGAAGGCCAAGGCGAGCCGGACCAGTTCGGAGCAGGCATCGAGAATGGCTTTGGGATGCATCGCGGGATTGTCCCACGCGGCCTGTGTTGCCCCGGGCTGGCGTCCGTGCCCGGGATCAGGCCGGGCCCGAGCGCGGCAAGCGCAGCGACGCGACCAGCCCTGCGCCATGGCCATTGCGCAGCGACAGGGTGCCGCCATGCTTTCGCGCGATGTCGTGGGCGATCGACAGCCCCAGCCCGACACCACCGTGGTCGCGATGCCGCGAGGCATCGACCCGGTAGAACGGCTGCAGCACCCTCTCGAGTTCCTGCTCGGGCAGACCCGGGCCTTCGTCGCGGACCTCGATGCACAGTGCCGTCGCATCGTCGAAGACATGGATCTCGGCACCGCCACCGTAGCGGATCGCGTTCTCGACCAGGTTGTCCAGCGCCCGGCGCAGCGCGACGGCATCGGCCCGGATCGGGCCGCCGTGGCCACGCAGCTCCACCGCATGGCCACACGCCTGCTGGTCGTCCGCCAGGCTGTGCAGCAGCGCCTGCGTGTCGACCACCACCATCGCCTCGGCGGGCGCGGTGCCGCGCATGTAGTCGAGCGTGGCGCGGATCATCGCGTCCATCGCGTCGATGTCGAGCCCGAAGCGGCGCCGCTGCTCCGGATCGTCCAGCCCCTCGGTGCGCAGCCGCAGTCGGGTGAGCGGTGTGCGCAGATCGTGCGAGACCGCGGCGACGAAGCGGTCCCGATCATCCAGTTGCTGGCAGATGCGCGCCTGCATCTGGTTCACCACGCGTGCCGCTTCCCGGCATTCGGCCGTGCCGGCCTCGACCAGCGGCGGCCGGTGGATGTCCACGCCCAGTTCGCGGGCTGCACGGGCGAAGCGCCCCAAGGGCTCGGCCAGCCAGCGGGCGCCGATCCAGGCCGCGGCGATCAGCGCCAGCAGCCGCACACCGATGTCGAGCAACAGCCCCGGATGCAGCAGTGGCATGGGAGGCATGCGCGGCGGTGGCGACATGGCGTGCGGCGCGCCGCCGGCACCGGCCGGCGCACCATCCCGTTGTTGCCAGGCGGCATGGTCAGGGCGCGGACCGTGGTCGGGGCGCAGCTCGAACAGCAGGGTCAGCGCCAGCACGTGGCTTGCGACGACCGCGGCCACCAGCAGCAGCGCCAGGCGCCCGAACAAGGTGTTGGGCAACCAGCGCCGGACCACCGGCACCCCGGGCTGGATCGGTGCGGCACCCGGGGGAGCCGGCACGACGGCGGCGCTGGCGTTCAAGCCGTCCATGCCACCTGCGCCTGCACGCTGCGCACGTCCAGCATGTAGCCCGCACCGCGCACGGTCTTGATGATCGACGGCAGCGCCGGGTCTTCGTTCAGCTTCTGCCGCAGCCGCGAGACCAGCAGGTCCATGCTGCGTTCGAACGCATCGAAGCTGCGCCCGCGCGCCTGCTGCATCAGCTGCTCGCGCGAGAACAGGCGGCGCGGCATGCTGAGAAAGGTCGACAGCAGGCGGTATTCGGCGTTCGACAGCGGCACGACCATGCCGGCCGGCGTCACAAGATGCCGTTCGTTGCGCCGCAGGGCCCAGCCGTCGAAATGCACCACGTCGGCCTCGGCGGTCGAGGTTCCGGCGTCCATGTGCGCGCGCGAGCGCCGCAGCACGGTCTGGATGCGCGCCACCAGCTCGCGCGGCTCGAACGGTTTGCCCATGTAGTCGTCCGCGCCCATCTCCAGGCCCAGCACCCGGTCGTAGGGCGTGGAGCGCGCCGTCAGCATGATGATGGGCAGGCGCGATGTGCTCCTGACCTCGCGCGCCAGCGCGAGCCCGTCGACACCGGGCAGCATCAGGTCGAGCACGATCAGGTCGACCGCCTGCTCGCCCAGTTGGCGGCGCATGCCGACGCCATCGTTGGCGGTGCAGGTGCGGTAGCCGAAGCGCACGAGGTAGTCGCTGAGCAGGGAGGTGATCTCTGCGTCGTCGTCGACGAGCAGAATCTTCGGCGCGGGCTTCATGGTCGGATGGGTTCCGGGCCGAGTATTCCAGCCCCAGGCACCGTCCGAATCGACGAACAGCACCGTGTTTGTCGTGTTGTTCGGCGCTTGGACGGCGCTTTCGTATCAATCCTGGTACACAACCGAAAAACCAGCTTCACCGCCGGCACAAAGAATCGGCTCCGACGCAACCACAGGAGCCCTCTATGTCGTCGATCAGCGGAGTATCCGGCAGCAGCGCATGGTCTACCCTCAGCGCCAGCCGAGCAGCCCACCAGAGCAAGATGCAGGAAAAGATGTTCGCCAAGGCGGATACCGACGGCAACGGCTCGGTCGACCAGACGGAGCTGCAGACCATCCTCGACAAGGTCTCCGCGAAGACCGGCGTCTCGACCGGCGACGCCGCCACGCTGCTGGGCCAGATGGACAGCAACGGCGACGGCAGCCTGGGCAGCGACGAGCTGGCCCAGGGCCTGCATGATCTGCTGCCCCCACCGTCGACGATGGAGTTCGCCCAGGGGCGCGCCAATGCCACCAGCAGCAGCGACGACGACCTGTTCGCCCAGCTCGACACCGATGGCGACGGCAAGCTGAGCCAGGCCGAGTTCGACGCCGGCAAACCCCAGGGTGGCCCGGGCGGCCCAGGAGGCCCCAGTGGTGCCGGGGGCATGCCGCCACCGCCCGCAGGAGGTGCCGGCCAGACCGACGCCACGACCTACGATCCGCTCGACACCAACAAGGACGGCATCGTGTCGGCCACCGAGCTGGCCGCCGCCGACAGCAGCAGCACCGATCCGCTGAAGGCCCTGTTTGCGGCCGTGGACAGCGATGGCGACGACAAGATCAGCGCGAGCGAAGCCAAGACGCTGGTGCAGAACATCGCGGCGGCGATCGAATCGCTGTCGTCGCAGTCGTCCGGCAGCGCCGGCAGCAGTTCTTCGACGGGTTCGGACGATACGTCGGGCCGCTTCGATCTGGCCACGCTGGCCGAGCTGGTGCTCAAGCAGTACCAGCAGGTCGCCAGCGGCAGCAGCGCGTCGACCACCGGCAGCACACTGAACGCTACGGCCTGAGCGGCAGATCGGCCAGCAGGCCCTCGATCACCCGGGGGTACAGCAGGTGCTCCTGGGTCAGCACCCGCGCCGCCAGCGCGGCCGGGTCGTCGCCGGCCAGCACCGGCACCACGCACTGGCCCAGGATCGGGCCATGGTCCAGCGCCTCGGTCACGCGGTGCACGGTCGCGCCGGCCACGCGGCAGCCGGCCTCGATCGCACGCGCGTGCGTGGCCAGGCCCGGAAACGCCGGCAGCAACGAAGGATGGATGTTGACCATGCGCCCGGCATAACGGCGCACGAAACCGGGCGTGAGGATGCGCATGAAACCCGCCAGCACCAGCAGGTCGGGGGCATGGCGGTCGATGCAGGTCGCCAGCGCGTCGTCGAACGCCGCGCGCGGGTCCGCCGCATCGGCGAAACCACGGTGGTCCACGACCTCGGTCGCCAACCCCTGCGCGCGCGCCGCATCCAGGCCGGCACTGTCGGGGCGGTTGCTGACCACGGCGGCGATGCGGGCACCGAATCGCCCGGCCCAATGGCCGCGCTCGGCAGCCTGCACGATCGCCAGCATGTTCGAGCCGCCGCCTGAGATCAAAATGACGATGTGTTTCATAGCGCGCGGCATTATCCCGTGACACCCCCGTGACCTCTCTCGACGCCCTCACCCCGACCCAGGCCCGCGTGGTCGCCACGCTGATGGAGAAGGCCCGCACCGTGCCCGACAGCTACCCGATGACGCTGAACAGCCTGGTGCTCGGCTGCAACCAGAAGACCAGCCGCGAGCCGATCATGCAGATCGACGACGCGCAGGCGCTGGAGGCCATCGACGGCCTGCGTTCGACGGGCCTGATGCGCGAGGCCAGCGGCGGCCGGGTGCTGCGCTACGAACACAACTTCCAGCGCACCGTCGGGGTGCCGGAGCAGTCCGCCGTGCTGCTGGGCCTGCTGATGTTGCGCGGCCCGCAGACGGCCGGCGAACTGCGCCTGAACGGCGAGCGCTGGTACCGCTTTGCCGACATCTCGTCGGTCGAGGCGTTCCTGGACGAACTGCAGGAACGGTCCGCCGAGAAAGGCGGCCCGCTGGTGGTCCGGCTGGCCCGCGCGCCCGGCGCCCGCGAGGCGCGATGGGCGCACCTGCTGTGCGGGCCGGTCGATGCCGCGGCCCTGGCCCATGTCGGTGCGTCCATCAACGCTTCGGCCACGGCGCACGACACCGGGCTGCACGCCCGCGTCGAGCAACTCGAACAGGAGGTCGCGCAGTTGCGTGCCACCGTACGCCAGCTGTGCGACGAGCTCGGCCTGGCCTCCCCGCCAGCCTGACACCCTGGTGCCCGTGTCTCTGCCCGGACAGGACCGGGGCGAACGATCGTGCTAAAAACGCAGTCTGCCGGCAAGGTCGCCGCAGCATCCGTCTGGAGACATTGACATGGACCTGGCCTTTACGCCTGAAGAACAGAAGTTCCGCGAAGACATCCGCGCCTGGGTGCACGCGAACCTGCCCGCCGACATCTCGCACAAGGTGCACAACGCGCTGCACCTGACGCGTGACGATATGCAGCGCTGGGCCAAGATCCTGGGCAAGAAGGGCTGGCTGGGCCATGCCTGGCCGACCCAGTTCGGCGGCCCCGGCTGGAACGCGGTGCAGAAGCACCTGTTCGAGGAAGAATGCGCACTGGCCGGCGCACCGCGCATCGTGCCCTTCGGCCCGGTGATGGTGGCGCCGGTGATCATGACCTTCGGCAACGCCGAGCAGCAGCAGCGCTTCCTGCCGGGCATCGGCAGCGGCGAGGTGTGGTGGAGCCAGGGCTACAGCGAGCCGGGATCGGGCTCCGACCTGGCCTCGGTCAAAACCCGCGCCGAGCGCCAGGGCAACAAGTACATCGTCAACGGCCAGAAGACCTGGACCACGCTCGGCCAGTACGGCGAATGGATCTTCTGCCTGGTCCGTACCAGCACCGAAGGCAAGCCGCAGACCGGCATCAGCTTCATCCTGATCGACATGAAGAGCCCGGGCGTCAGCGTGCGCCCGATCATCATGCTCGACGGCGGCCACGAGGTGAACGAGGTGTTCTTCGACAGCGTCGAGGTGCCGGCCGAGAACCTGATCGGCGAAGAGAACAAGGGCTGGACCTATGCCAAGCACCTGCTCTCCCACGAGCGCACCAACATCGCCGACGTGAACCGCGCCAAGCGCGAACTCGAGCGCCTGAAGCGCATCGCCAAGGCCGAAGGCGTGTACGACGACCTGCGTTTCCGCGACGAGATCGCCAAGCTCGAGGTCGACGTGGTTGCGCTCGAGATGATGGTGCTGCGCGTGCTGTCGGCCGAGAAGTCGGGCAAGAACTCGCTCGACGTGGCCGGGCTGCTGAAGATCCGCGGCAGCGAGATCCAGCAGCGCTACAGCGAGCTGATGATGCTGGCCGCCGGCCCCTACAGCCTGCCCTTCATCAAGGAAGCGATGGAAGCCGGCTGGCAGGGCGACCATGTGGGCGCCGCCCATTGCGCGCCGCTGGCATCGACCTATTTCAACATGCGCAAGACCACCATCTACGGCGGCTCGAACGAAGTGCAGCGCAACATCGTCGCGCAGACCGTTCTGGGCTGACGCGCCCCCACCATCGAGCTGGAGAACACCATGGATTTCGATTTCACCGATGACCAGGAACAACTGCGCGACGCCGTGCGCAAATGGGTCGACAAAGCCTACGGCTTCGAGCGGCGCCAACAACTCGCCAAGGCCGGCGGGTTCTCGGCCGAGACCTATGCCGAGCTGGCCGGGCTGGGGCTGTGCGGCCTGTATGTCGACGA
This sequence comes from Pseudorhodoferax sp., assembly GCA_965279475.1. Lineage (GTDB taxonomy): Bacteria > Pseudomonadota > Gammaproteobacteria > Burkholderiales > Burkholderiaceae_C > Pseudorhodoferax. Next base: position 755,120 of record CBDIIA010000003.1, on the reverse strand, counting down.
AGACCACGGCGGCATGGGCATGGGCCCGGTCGAGGCGATGGTCGCGATGGAAGAGCTGGGCCGCGGCATCGTGATGGAGCCGCTGGCGCAGGCACTGATCGCCTCGGGCGTGCTGTCGGGTTATGCGGGCGACGACGTCAAGGCGTCGTGGCTGCCGAAGATCGCGTCCGGCGAAGCATTGGTCGTGCTGGCCTACCAGGAGCGCGCGGCGCGCTACCGCCTCGACGTCTGCGCCGCCACCGCGTCGGCGGACGGCGTGGCCTGGAAATTGTCCGGTGCCAAGAGCATTGTGCCCGCGGGCGACCACGCGCAGGCCTTCCTGGTGCCAGCGCAGGCCAACGGCAAGATCGCGTTGTTTCTGGTCGAGCGTGAAGCCGCAGGCGTGCAGACCCGCGGTTACGCCACGCAGGATGGCGCACGCGCGGCCGAGGTTGCCTTCGACAACGCGCCGGCGGCATTGGTCACGGCGGATGGCCTCGCCGCGCTCGAGCACGCGGTGGACATCGGCATCGCCGCCCTCTGCGCCGAAGCCGTCGGCACGATGGACAAGACCCTCGCCATCACGGCCGAGTACCTCAACACCCGCAAGCAGTTCGGCGTGTTGATCGGCAGCTTCCAGGCGCTGCGCCACCGCATGGCCGACATGAAGATGCAGCTGGAGCTGGCGCGCTCGATGAGTTACTACGCGTCGCTGAAGCTCAACGCGCCCGCCGCCGAACGGCGCCGCGCGATGGCCCGCGCCAAGTACCAGCTGGGCCAATCGATGCGTTTCGTCGGCCAGCAGGCCGTGCAGCTGCATGGCGGCATCGGCGTGACCGACGAGTACATCGTGAGCCACTACTTCAAGCGGCTGACCCAGATGGAGATGACCTTCGGCGACTCGCTGCACCAGCTCGGCGAAGTGGCGAGCCGCATGCAGGACACGGCCGGCGTATTTGCTTGAATCGGCCCCCGGGCGCGAGCCCGGAGCCGCCAGCGCCCGTCAGTGCGTGCGCGGCTCGATCAGGCGCGACGACTTGGGCACGTGCGCCATCAAAAACTCCATCTGGTCGGCCAGGATGCGCCGGTTGCGCAGGATGAAGTCTTCCCACAGGCTGGGCACGTAGGGCGCGTACAGCAGCGGCATGTTGGCCTGCTCGGGCGTGCGGTTGCTCTTGCGGTGGTTGCAGGCGCGGCAGGCCGTGACCACGTTCATCCAGGTGTCGATGCCGTTCTGTCCGAACGGGATGATGTGCTCGCGGGTCAGGTCCTCTTCGCGCACATGGCAGCCGCAGTAGGCGCAGAGGTTGCGGTCGCGCGCGAACAGCTTGCTGTTGGTGAGGCTGGGCTTGAGGTTGAAAGGATTGATGTTGGGCACGCCCTTGGTGCCGATGATGCTGCTGATCGTGACGATCGACTGCTGGCCGGTCACGGCGTTGTGGCCACCGTGGAACACGGCGATCTCGGCGCCGGACTCCCAGCGCACCTCCTGCGCCGCATAGTGCAGGACCGCCTGTTCGAGCGAGATCCAGGACTGGGGCAACCCTTGGGCTGACAGCTTCAAAACCTTCAAAACACGCCTCCTGCAACAGTCGAACGACCACGGACACGGAACGCAAATGTCTCCAGCTCTGCACGGCCCGCTTGCACGGGACCACTGCGTCACAATATACATGGTTTTGATGACAGTCTGTCTGCGAGCGCTTGATCGACGGGCGCGATTTGCTATGAAAAAGATAACGCCACCATGTTGATCTTTCGGGGCTTCCACTACCGCGGGGTCGCGCCCGCGTGCGCCCTCACGATCGGCAATTTCGATGGTGTGCACCGTGGTCACCAGGCCATGCTTGCGCTGCTGAAGAACGAGGCCCAGCACCGCGGCGTGCCCAGCTGCGTGATGACCTTCGAACCCCATCCGCGCGACTACTTCGCCCAGGCCACCGGCCGCGCCGACCTGGCGCCTGCCCGCATCGGCACGCTGCGCGACAAGCTGACCGAGCTGGCGCGCTGCGGTGTCGACCAGGCCGTCGTGTTGCCGTTCCGTGCGGCGCTGGCGGCCCAGCCGGCCGAGGCCTTCATCCACGACGTGCTGGTGCGCGGCCTCGGCGCACGCTACGTGCTGGTCGGCGACGACTTCCGCTTCGGCGCCCGGCGCGCGGGCGACTACGCGATGCTCGACGCCGCCGGCAACGATCTGGGCTTCGATGTCGCGCGCATGAACAGCTACGAGGTGTCGACGCCGCAGTCCCGGGCAGAAGGCCGCGCGGACGGCCGGACCGATGCCGACGGTGCGCCGCAACCCCGGCACAGCCTGCGCGTGTCGAGTTCGGCCGTGCGCGAGGCGCTGGCGCAGGGCCGCATGGACGATGCGGCGCGGCTGCTCGGCCGGCCCTACAGCATCAGCGGCCACGTGGTGCATGGCCGCAAGCTCGGCCGCGAGCTCGGCTTTCGCACGCTCAACCTGCGCTTCGCCCATTGGAAACCGGCCGCGACCGGCATCTTCGTGGTGCGGGTGCATGGCCTGGCCGATGCGCCGCTGCAGGGCGTGGCCAACCTCGGCGTGCGCCCCTCGCTCGATGCGGACGACGTGAACGGCGGCCGGGTCCTGCTCGAGACCCATTGCCTGCAGTGGCCCGCGGGGGTCGGCGCCGAGTACGGCTACGGTAAAATCGTTCGCGTGGAACTGCTGCACAAACTGCACGACGAACTCAAATACGACGGTCTGGATGCCCTGAAGATCGGCATTGCGAAAGACTGCGACGATGCACGCGCCTACTTTGCAGCCACACACGCGCAGACCAGCCGGCAGACAACGCGCGACCGAATTTAGATCGGCGACAAACGTCTTGCCGCACCGCCCGCGGGCACCGGCCGACTCTTTCTCGCCCTCTACGCCGCCCCGGCACCGCGGATTCGAAGAACCGCCCTGCCCGAGTCCCTCCTTCCCCGAACGCCGCCACCGCGGCGATCCCGCCGAGCTTCTGCCATGACCGACAAGACCGACTACCGCAGCACCCTGAATCTGCCCGACACCCCGTTCCCGATGCGCGGCGACCTGCCCAAGCGCGAGCCCGCCTGGGTGCAGGAATGGAACGAGCAAGGCCTGTACCGCCGGCTGCGCGACGCGCGCCACGGCGCCCCCAAGTTCGTGCTGCACGACGGACCGCCCTATGCCAACGGCCAGATCCACATGGGCCACGCCGTCAACAAGATCCTGAAGGACATGATCGTCAAGGCGCGGCAGCTCGAAGGCTTCGACGCGATGTACGTGCCGGGTTGGGACTGCCATGGCCTGCCGATCGAGAACGCGATCGAAAAGAAGTTCGGCCGCAGCCTGAGCCGCGACGAGATGCAGGCCAAGAGCCGGGCCTTCGCCACCGAGCAGATCGCCCAGCAGATGAGCGACTTCCAGCGCCTGGGCGTGCTCGGCGAATGGGACCATCCCTACAAGACGATGGACTTCGCCAACGAGGCCGGCGAGCTGCGGGCCTTCAAGCGGGTGATCGAGCGCGGCTTCGTCTACCGCGGCCTGAAGCCGGTGTACTGGTGCTTCGACTGCGGCTCGTCGCTGGCCGAGTTCGAGATCGAATACGCCGACAAGAAGTCACAGACCATCGACGTCGCATTCAAGTCGCACTCTCCGGCGCAGCTCGCCGCCGCATTCGGCGTGCCGGCGTTCACGAAGGACGCCTTCGCCGTCATCTGGACCACCACCGCCTGGACCATCCCGGCCAACCAGGCGCTCAACCTGAACCCGGCGCTCGACTACGCGCTGGTCGACACCGAACGCGGCCTGCTGGTGCTGGCCGCCTCGCTGGTCGAGATGTGCCTGAACCGCTACGCGCTCGACGGCACGGTGCTGGCCACCGTCAAGGGCGAAGCGCTGGGCGGGCTGGAATTCGAACACCCGCTGTACGATGCCGACCCCGGCTACCGCCGCCTGGCACCGGTCTACCTGGCCGACTACGCCACCGCCGACGACGGCACCGGGCTGGTCCACTCGTCGCCCGCCTATGGCGTGGACGACTTCAACTCCTGCGTGGCGCACGGCGTGCGCATCGAGGACATCCTGAACCCTGTGCAAGGCAATGGCAGCTACGCGCCCGACTTCCCGCTGTTTGGCGGCCTGAACATCTGGAAGGCCGTGCCGGTCGTGATCGAGGCGCTGCGCGCCGCCGGCCGGCTGATGACCACCGAGACCATCTCGCACAGCTATCCGCACTGCTGGCGCCACAAGACGCCGGTGATCTACCGCGCAGCCGCCCAGTGGTTCATCCGCATGGACGAGGGCGTGGGTGTGTTCACCAAGGACAAGGCGCCCAAGACGCTGCGCCAGACCGCGCTGGAAGCGATCGAGCAGACCAGCTTCTACCCGGAGAACGGCAAGGCCCGGCTGCACGACATGATCGCCAACCGGCCCGACTGGTGCATCAGCCGCCAGCGCAGCTGGGGCGTGCCGATCCCGTTCTTCCTGCACAAGGATTCGGGCGAACTGCACCCGCGCACGATGGAGATCATGGACCAGGCGGCCGACATCGTGCAGCAGGGCGGCATCGAGGCCTGGAGCCGCGTGACGGCCGAAGAGATCCTCGGCGCCGACGACGCAGCGTTCTACACCAAGAGCACCGACATCCTCGAAGTCTGGTTCGACTCCGGCTCGACCTTCTGGCACGTGCTGCGCGGCACGCATGCGCCGGGCTTCCACGCGCAAGGCCCCGAAGCCGACCTCTACCTCGAAGGCCATGACCAGCACCGCGGCTGGTTCCATTCGTCGCTGCTGATCGCGTCGGCGCTCGAAGGCCGCGCGCCCTACCGCGGCCTGCTCACGCACGGCTTCACGGTCGACGCGCAGGGCCGCAAGATGAGCAAGTCGCTCGGCAACGGCATCGACCCGCAGGAGGTCACGAAGAAACTCGGCGCGGAGATCATCCGCCTGTGGGTCGCCGCGTCCGACTACTCCGGCGACATCGCCGGCGACGACAAGATCCTGGCGCGCGTGGTCGACGCCTACCGCCGCATCCGCAACACGCTGCGCTTCCTGCTGGCCAACACCAGCGACTTCGATCCCGCGACCGATGCCGTGCCGCTGGGCGAGTTGCTCGAGATCGACCGGTATGCGCTGGCCCGCGCGGCGCAGTTCCAGGCCGAGGTGCTGGCGCACTACCAGGTCTACGAGTTCCACCCGGTGGTGGCGAAGCTGCAGGTGTACTGCTCCGAAGACCTGGGTGCGTTCTACCTCGACATCCTGAAGGACCGGCTCTACACCACGGCGCCGAAGTCGCTGGCGCGGCGCAGCGCGCAGACCGCGCTGTGGCACATCTCGCAGGCGATGCTGCGCTGGATGGCGCCGTTCATGAGCTTCACCGCCGAGGAGGCCTGGAAGTTCGTGGGCAACGGCGAATCCATCTTCACGATGACCAACTGGGCGTTTGCCGCGCCGGATGCGGCGTTGCTCGACAAGTGGGCACGCATCAAGGCGGCGCGCGAACTCGTCAACAAGGAGATCGAGGTGCAGCGCGCGGCCGGCCTGGTCGGATCCTCGTTGCAGGCCAACGTCGCACTGACGGTGCCAGCCGCGGCGCACGGCGACATGCTGGCGGCGCTGCAGAGCCTGGGCGATGACCTGAAGTTCGTGTTCATCACATCGGCGATCACGCTGGCTTCGGGCGATGCGATGGCGGCGACCGTCGTCCCCAGCCCGGCCGCCAAGTGCGAACGCTGCTGGCACTACCGCACCGACGTCGGCCACGATGCCGCGCACCCGTCGTTGTGCATGCGCTGTACCAGCAACCTGTTCGGCGCCGGCGAAGCCCGGGTCTTCGCGTGATGGCCAAGGCCACGTTCGGCAAACCCTCGGCCGGCTGGATGCCCTGGCTCGGCCTGGCGCTGGCCATCCTGCTGGCCGACCAGTTCACCAAGGTGCTGATCCTGGGCTACTACAAGCTCGGCGACGCCACGCCCGTCACCTCGTTCTTCAACGTCGTACGGGCGCACAACACCGGCGCGGCGTTCTCGTTCCTCGCGGCGGCATCGGGCTGGCAGCGCTGGTTCTTCACCGCCATCGGCGTGGCCGCCGCGCTGTTCATCACCTGGCTGCTGCGGGCGCACGCGGGCCAGCGGCTGTTCTCGTTCGCTCTGGCCTGCATCCTGGGCGGCGCGATCGGCAACGTGGTCGACCGCCTGCTGCACGGCTACGTCGTCGACTTCCTCGACTTCTATTGGCGCAACTGGCATTTCCCGGCGTTCAACGTGGCCGACAGCGCGATCACCATCGGTGCGGCCTGCCTGATCCTCGACGAGCTGCGGCGCGTGCGCAAGACCACATAGCGGGCGCCGGCGGGCCCGCCTGGCCGGGCCGGTGCGCAGCAGGCGTATAGTTGACGCCTCAAGTAATGAAGCACCTGTTGAATCTGTTGGCAGCGATCGCGCTGCTGGTCTGGGGCACGCACCTCGTGCGCACGGGCATACTGCGCGTGTTCGGCGCCAACCTGCGCACCGTCCTTTCGCACAGCCTCAACAACCGCTTCACCGCCCTCGGCTCCGGCCTGGGCGTCACCGCCCTGGTGCAGTCGAGCACCGCCACCGCCCTCATCGTCTCGTCCTTCGTCGGCAAGGGCCTGGTCGCGCTGCCGGCGGCGCTGGCCGTGATGCTGGGTGCCGACATCGGCACCAGCCTGATGGCCGTGGTGTTCTCGTTCGACCTGTCCTGGCTGTCGCCGCTGTTCATCTTCGTCGGCGTGGTGCTGTTCATCACGCGCCAGTCGACCGACGTCGGCCGCTTCGGCCGCATCCTGATCGGGCTGGGGCTGATGCTGCTGGCGCTGCGCCTGGTCACCGCATCGACGGCCGTGCTGACCCAGGCACCGGCCGTGAAGGCGCTGCTGGCCTCGCTCAGCAGCGATCTGCTGCTCGAGATCACGGTCGGCGCGGCGATGGCCGTCGTGTCCTACTCCAGCCTGGCCATCGTGCTGCTGACGGCCACGCTGGCCGCCTCCAACGTGATCCCGCTCGACGTGGCCATCGGCCTGGTGCTGGGCGCCAACCTGGGCAGCGGCCTGCTGGCGGTGCTGACGACGCTGAAGTCGGCGGTCGAGGTGCGCCAGGTGCCGATGGGCAACCTGATCTTCAAGATCCTGGGCGTGGCGCTGGCGGCCCCCTGCATCGGCCTGTGGCTCTCGAGCACGCGCCCCTACCTGCCCGATGCGGCCACCCAGGTCGTGCTGTTCCACCTTGCGTTCAACGTGGTCGTGGCCATCGTCTTCATCGGCCTCACGCACATCGTGGCCCGCTGGGTCGAGAAGTGGCTGCCCCGGCCCGAGAAAGGCGCCTCCGCGCCGGGCGGGCGCCCGCACCACCTCGACCCGTCGGCGCTCTCCACCCCGTCGCTGGCCATCTCGTGCGCGGCCCGCGAGGCGCTGCACCAGGCCGACGTGGTCGAGACCATGCTGCGCGGCATCCTCGACGTGATGGTCCGCAACGACCTGCGGCTGGCCGAGGAGCTGCGCCAGCTCGACGACACGGTCGACACGCTGTACTCGTCGATCAAGTACTACCTGACCAAGATCTCGCGCGAGGCGCTGGGCGAGGAAGAAAGCCGGCGCTGGACCGACATCATCAGCTTCACGATCAACATGGAGCAGATCGGCGACATCATCGAACGGGTGCTGATCGACATCGAGGACAAGAAGATCCGCCCCGGCCGCAACTTCTCGGAGGCCGGCATGGGCGAGATCCGCGAGCTGCACGAGCGCCTTCTCGACAACCTGCGCCTGGGCATGAGCGTGTTCCTGAACGGCACGGTGCACGACGCGAAGAAGCTGCTCGAAGAGAAGGCCCGCTTCCGCGACCTCGAACGCGCCTATGCGCGCAGCCACCTCGCACGCCTGTCCGAGAACACGGTGCAGAGCATCGAGACCAGCTCGCTGCACATCGATCTGCTGAGCGACCTCAAACGCATCAACTCGCACATCTGCTCGATCGCCTACCCGATCCTCGATTCGGCAGGTGCGCTGGCGCCCAACCGCATCCGCGAATCGAAGTTCTCCGAACTGTCGTAGCCGCCGCGCTGGTTCAAGCCGCAGCCCCGGCGATCGTGCGCAGACGGATCCAGGCCTCGTCCATCTGCCGCGCCAGCAGTGCCATCTGCGCGGCCACCGTCGTTTCGCCGTCGATCGCGAACACGCTCTGGCCGGCCGCCTCGTAGATCAGGCCGGCCGTGTCGTGCTCGTGCATCGACGCGAACACGTCGCCCGTCAGCGCCTGCTGCTGCGGCATGCCCAGGGGCTCGGGCGCACCGGGCTCGGCCCAGGCGTCGATCCAGTCGCTGCGCACCACGCGGCAGGGCTTGCCGCTGTGCGCGCGGGTGATCAGCGTGTCTTCGCTGCCGGCAGCCACCAGGCGTTGCAGCAAGGCCTTCGGCGTGTGGTTCTCGCGCGCCGCCATCCACAGCGTGCCCAGCCAGGCCCCTTGCGCCCCCATCGCGATCGAGGCCAGCACCTGCGCGCCGGTGCCGATGCCGCCGGCTGCCAGCACCGGCACGTCGCCGGCCACGGCAACGATCTGCGGCACCAGCGACAACGTGCCCACCGGGCCGGTGTGGCCGCCGGCATCGTAGCCCTGCGCCACCAGCACCTCGACGCCCATGTCCATCGCCTTGCGGGCATGGCGCACCGAACCGATCAGCGAGAACGTCAGCTTGCCGGCCGCCTTGGCGCGCGTGATCAAGTCGGCCCGCAGGCCGATCGCCGTGGCCACGCCGCGCGCGCCCGAGGCCAGCACCTGCTCGATCTGCTGCTCGAACAGCGCCTCCGACCGCACCTGCGAGGTGAAGAAGCTCGGCCGCGTCGGCGGCGCCACCGCAAAGCGCTCGCGCAGTCCCTGCACGAACGCCACATGCGCCGGCGGCAGCGAAGCCCGCAGCGCGTCGATGCTGCCCTGCTGCGGCACCTGCGAGGGCAACATGAGGTCGATGCCATAGGGCAGCCCCTCGAGGCGCCGTTCGACGTCGGCCAGGATCTGCGGAATCTCGTGCGGCAGCTCGCGCGCCAGCCCCAGCACCGGAAAGCCGCCGGCCCGCGCGATGGCCAGCACCACGTCGACCGAATGCGAGAAGCCGAAGATCGGGTACCGGATGCCCAGACGTTCGCAGATCGGCGTGCGCATGCTCACTGCGCCTCGATCCCGGCCTGCTTGATCACCTTGCTCCACTTGGTGAATTCCGACGCGATGAAGGCATCGAAGGCGGCCGGTGCCTGCGGCGCGAGTTCCATGCCCAGCGTGTCGAACTTGGCCTTCACGTCCGGCGTGGCCAGGATCTCGGCGATATCGGCCGACAGCTTGCGCACCACCGCGTCGGGCACCTTGGCCGGCGCGACGAAGCCGAACCAGGTGCCGACCTCGTAGCCCGGCAGGGGGCCAGCCTCGGCCACCGTGGGCAGCTCCGGCAGCGCGCTCGACCGGCGCCCGGTCGTCACGGCCAGCGCCCGCAGCTTGCCGGTCTTGATGTAGGGCGCGGCCAGCGCCGCGGTGAGCGGCATCATCGTCACGCGGCCCGACAACAGGTCGTTCATCGCGTCGGGCTGCCCCTTGTAGGGCACGTGGGTCAGCTTGATCTGGGCCATCTGCGCCAGCAGCTCGCCCGACAGATGGTTCGAGGTACCGACGCCGGCCGTCGCGTACGACAGCGGTGCCGGGCTGCTCCGGGCCAGCGCGATCAGCTCGGCCATGGTCTTGACCGGCACGCTCGGGTGCACGACGAAGACATTGGGAATCACGCCGAAACCTTCGATCGCGCGGAAGTCCTGCACCGGGCTCCACGCCACGCCCTTCACCAGGCTGGGCACGACCGCGTGGCCCGGGCTCACGCACAGCAGCGTGTAGCCGTCGGCCGGCGCCTTCGCCACGAAGTCGGTGCCGATCGAGCCGCCCGCACCGGTCTTGTTCTCCACCACCACCGGCTGGCCATACTTCGTCGACAGGCGTTCGCCGACGATGCGCGCGATCGAGTCGACCACGCCGCCCGCCGTGAACGGCACGACGATGCGGATCGGCCGGCTCGGGTAGGCATCGGCCTGGGCCAGCGCGGCGGCCGACCACAGCGGCAGCGTGCACAGCGCGGCGATGCGCGCCAGCTGGGTACGGCGGGTGGCGCCACGCGGCGCGGCAAGAGGTGGTTGCATGCGGGTCTCCTGGTGGTTGTCGTTCAAGAATCGGCGATGCCCGCCAGCGCCATCGTGCGCCTGGCGATGTTGAGGATGTGGATCTGGCTCGTGCCTTCGTAGAGCCGGAACAGCCGCACGTCGCGGTAGAAGCGCTCGGCCACGTTGTCGGCGATGTAGCCGCCGCCGCCGAACACCTGCACCGCGCGGTCGGCGACGCGGCCGCACATCTCGGAGGCGAACAGCTTGCACATCGAGGCCTCCATCGTCACGTCGATGCCGTCGTCGCGCTTGCGGGCGGTCTCCAGCACCAGCGCGCGGGCGGCATGCACCTCGACATTGCTCTCGGCGATCATCTGCTGCACCAGCTGGAAGTCGCCGATCGGCTGGCCGAACTGCCGGCGCCCGGCGGCGCGGCGCACCATCTCGTCGACCAGGCGCACGGCCGGCCCCACGCACAGGCCAGCCAGGTTGATGCGCTGCTTGTTCAGCGCCTTCATCGCCGTGCGGAAACCCAGGCCCGGCACACCGCCGATGATGCTTTCGGCCGGCACGCGGCAGCGCTCCAGCAGCACCTCGCCGACCGGCGAGCCGTGCTGGCCCAGCTTGGCATAGGCCGGCGGCGTCGACAAGCCCGGCGTGCCGCGCTCGATCAGGAAGGCCGAGATGCCGGTGGCCCCCGTCGTGCCCGGCTCGCTGCGCGCGAACACGGTGAACAGGTTGGCGATCGGCGCATTCGTGATGTAGCACTTGTGGCCGCTGATGACGTAGTGGTCGCCGTCGCGTTCGGCCACGGCGCGCATCGCCGTCGCGTCCGAGCCGGCCTCGGGCTCGGTCAGCGCGAAGCAGCCGGTGACGGCGCCGCTGGCAAGCGACGGCAGGTAGCGCTGCTTCTGCTCGGGCGTGCCGTCGACCACCAGCGATTCCGAGGCGATGCCGGTGTTGCCGCCAAAGCGCGCGCGAAAGGTGGTGGCTGCCTGCGAGACCTCGATGTTGACCAGCGCCAGCTCTTCGGTCGTGAGCCCGGCACCGCCGTATGCGGCGGGAATGCTGTGCCCGAACAGGCCGAGCCGGCGCATGCCGTCGACCACCGTTTCGGGGATCCGGTCGTCACGGTCGACCTGGGCCTCGATCGGCATGCAGACGTCGCGAATGAACGCGCGGACTTCGGCGAGCTGGGTGGCGAATGCCTGTGGGTTGCGGATCATCGGTTCTCTCGGGTTCGAAGGTTCAGTGCACGCCGCAGGCGGTCTCGATCAGCCGCACCGCGTCCAGCAGACGCGGCGCGACCTCGCGCGCCAGCGTGTCCGGGCCCAGGCGGTGGGCCGACATCGTGCAGTTCAGCGCGGCCACCTCCTCGTGCGCGGGCTGGCGGATCGGCACGGCCACGGCGTGCACCTCGCGCCGCCAGTCGCCGCGCGAATGGCAGAAGCCCTGGCTGGCGAACGCCTTCGCGTCGGCCTCCCAGAGCGGCTTGTCGACGGCGAAGCGCGCCGGGTCCTCGACCTTGGCCCGGTTCAGGATCGCGGTGCGCTCGGCCGGCTTGCAGGCCAGGATCAGCGCCCGGCCGATCGCGGTCGACAGCAGCGGCCGGGTGCTGCCGATGTCGGGCTGATGGACGTTGCCCTGGTCGACACGGCAGGTGTCGATGTAGACCACGTTGGTGCGGTCGCGCATGCCCAGGTTGACGGTGCAGCCGGTCTCGCGCGAGACCTGCTCCATGAACGGCCGCGCCAGCTGGCGCACCCGCATGTTGGCCAGCAGCGGATAACCGAGCGAGAGCACGCCCGAGCCCAGGCGGTACTTCTGCAGGCCCTCGACGCGGCTCAGGTAGCCCAGCAGCGTCAGCGTGTACGTGAGGCGCGACACCGTGGGTTTGGGCAGGCCGGTGCGGTCGGAGATCTCGCGGTTGCCCAGCACCGGGTCGCGCAGCGTGAACGCGCGCAACACCTCCATGCCGCGCGCCAGGTTCATCGAGAACTGGCGGTCGCTCGTGAGATCGTGCGGATCGACAAGGCCGGGAAGCGCAATCGGCGGCATGGACGGGCAATCGGGCTGGCGAGGCAAACGGTGGAAGGCGATGGACGGGTGTCGAAGCGATTCGATGATCGACAGCCGCCCGGCCCGCGTCAATCGAGTCGAACCAGCATTTCGCTGAGCGAAACACCGGTTGTCGCGCGCGGCTTGGCGTGGCACAAGTGCGCTGCCCGCCCTCGGCGAACTTCTGGAGACGATGCCTTGAATCCCCCCCACATCCCGCGCGGCGCGCTCGCCGGTGTCCGCATCCTCGACATGGCCACGGTGCTGGCCGGCCCGTTCGGCGCGACCTTGTGCGCCGACATCGGTGCCGAGGTGGTCAAGCTCGAACTGCCCGGCGGCGGCGACCCGTTGCGCGGCCTGCAGCCGGTGAAGGATGGCGTGCCGCTGTGGTGGAAGGTGGCCAACCGCGGCAAGCGCGGCATCACGCTGGACGTACGCGTGCCACAGGGCCGTGCGGTGCTGCTGAAGATGCTGGCCGGCTTCGACGTGCTGGTCGAGAACTTCCGCACCGGCACGATGGCACGCTGGGGCCTGGACACCGAGACCTTGCTGGCCGCGAACCCGCGTCTGGTCATCATCCGCCTGACGGGTTTCGGCCAGACCGGCCCTTACGCGGGCCGACCCGGCTTCGCCCGCATCTTCGAGGCGATGAGCGGCTTCACCAACCTCACCGGCGAGGCCGGCGGCACGCCGCTGCACATGAACTTCCCGATGGGCGACGCGGTGGCCGGGCTGTTCACCGCCTTCTCGATCGCGGCCGAGATCGCACGCCTGCGCGGCGACCCTGCGGCACGCGGCGCGGAGGTCGACCTGTCGGCGACCGAGGCGCTGTTCCGCCTGCTCGATCCGCTGCCGGTCGAGCACGAACAGCTCGGCCAGGTGCGCATGCCGGCCGGCAACTGCGCCAGCTACACCGCACCGTCGAACATGTACCGCAGCAGCGACGGCGCCTTCTTCTCGCTGGTGGCTTCGTCGAACCCGATCTTCGTACGGCTGTGCCAGGCGATCGGCCGCGACGACTGGGCCGAGGCGCCGCGCTTTCGCAGCAACCCCGACCGCGTGCAGCACATGGCCGAGCTCGACGCGGGCCTGGCCGCCTGGTTTGCCGGCCAAGCCTTCGCCCGCATCGCCGAAGTGCTGGAACAGGCCGGCGTGCCCTTCAGCAAGGTCTACACGATCGAGGACATCGAACGCGACCCGCAGTTCATCGCGCGCGGCGCCATCGTGCGCTTGCCCGACCCGGACTACGGCAGCCTGCCGGCCCCCTGCCCGGTGCCGCGCGTGGCGGGGCGCGAACTGCCCACCCCGCGCACCGGCCCGGCCACCGGCGAGCACAACGACGAGGTGTACGGGTCGTTCGGCTGGTCCGCAGAAGAGATCGCCCACCTGCGCGCCGAGCGCGTCATCTGAACGCGGCACGGCGCCCGGTTCGCCGGTGGCCGCTCAGTCGTCGCTCAGTAGTCGGTCAGCGGCCCGTCGCGCAGGCAGGGGTTGCGTTCGGCCCGGGCCGCGCGGCGCATCAGGTCGCGGCCGATCACCGTCTTGTGCACCTCGCTCGCGCCCTCGCCGATCTGGTTGAGCTTGGCATCGCGGAAGAAGCGTTCGAGCGGAAAGTCCTGCAGATAACCACGCCCGCCGGTCAGCTGCAGTGCATCGGTGACGACCTTCATGCACAGATCGGTCGCATGCAGCTTGGCCATCGACGCGAACACCCCCACGTCGGTGTCGCCGCGGTCGTACTTCTGCGCCACGCTGACCAGCAACGCACGCGAGGCCTCGATCTGCGTCGCCATGTCGGCCAGCATCCACTGCACACCCTGCTGCTCGCCCAGGCTCTTGCCGAACAGGCGGCGGTCGCCGGCGTACAACGCGGCGATCTCCACCGCGCCGATGGCGCGGCCCAGGGCCATGGCGGCGTGGCCGATCCGTGCGCGCAACAGCGCGTCCTGCGCCAGGCTGAAGCCATCGCCTTCCTGCCCCAGCCGGTGCGATGCCGGCACCACCACCCGGTCGAACTCCAGCGTGGAGATCGGCACGCCGAACCAGCCCAGCTTGCCGACCTCGGGCCCCACGCTGAAGCCCGGTGCATCGCGCGGCACCAGCAGCGCGATGAAGCGGTCGGGCGCATCCGCCAGCCGCCCGACGACGGCGAACCAGTCGGCCGTGCTGGCCCGCGTGATGAACTTCTTGCGACCGGTCAGCACATAGCCATCGCCGCTGCGCTCGGCCACGGTCTGCAGCCCGCGCACGTCGGAGCCGGCGCCGGGCTCGGTCAGCGCGAAGGCCGCTTGCAGCTCGCCCGTGCACAGCCGGGGCAGCAGCGCGGCCTTCAGGGCGTCGGACGCGCCGGCCACGATGGCGCGCGACGACAGATCGGTGCCGGTGATCATCGAGGCCGAGGTGCTGCAGACGCGGCCCAGCTCCTCGATGATGCGCACCCGCACCACCTGGCGCACGTCGGTGCCGCCGTGGGCGCGTGGAAACGCCGTGCCCACCACACCCTGCCGCGCCAGCAGGCGGAAGGTGTCCCAGGCGAACACGTCCCGCTCGGCCACCTGCGCGGCCTGCGGCCCCAGCGATTCGCGTGCGAGCGTGCGCACCTGCGCGACGATGCCGCGCTCGTCCGCAGGCAAGGCGTCGAGCCATTGGTCGGAAAACAGTCGGTCGGTCATGCGTGTCTCCTGGTGGTCCGGGCGCGCGCAGGCCACGCCGGGCGTTGGTGTCGTGCCCACCATCTTCGCGCGCACGCACGCTGGTGTCGAGACGCCGTTTCGACAGGCGAACCACCTATTCCCATCGGTGCGCGCCTGTGGTCCGATGCGGACCTCACCGTTCCACCACGCCATCGCCATGCCGATCCCTTCGCGCTTTCCTGCCTTGCGTACCATCGACGACAACGGCAGCATCTCGAGCCGCATCGAGCAGCTGACATACGACGATCTGTCGGCCGGCGAGGTGCTGATCCGCAGCCGCTACGCCGGCGTGAACTACAAGGACGGCCTGGCCATCACCGGCCGCGCGAAGATCATCACCAGCTTTCCGCGCATCGCCGGCATCGAGGTCGTGGGCCAGGTCGACAGCGCCGAAGGGGGCCCGCTGCGGCCGGGGCAGGACGTGATGGTGCACGGCTTCATGACCGGCATCGCGTTCGACGGCGGCTTCTCGGCCTGGGTGCGCGCGCCCGCGGCCCACGTGATGCCGCTGCCGCAGGGCCTGAGCCCGTACGAAGCGGCCGTGCTGGGTGTGCCGGGCTTCACCGTCGGACTGGCGCTGGAGCGGTTCGAGGCCCTGGGCCTGACGCCGGCTGCCGGCGTCGTGGCCGTCAGCGGGGCCAGCGGCGCGGTCGGCATGCTGGCGATCGCCATCCTGGCCCGCGCCGGCTACCGCGTGGCCGCCATCACCCGCAAGCGCGACCAGACCGATGCGCTGCTGGCGCTGGGCGCACACGAGATCGTCGATGCGACCACTCTGGACGCGGCTGGCAAACCGCTCGAGAAAGGCCGCTTCGCCGCCGCGATCGACAACGTGGGCGGCGCCACCCTCTCCTGGTTGCTGCGCTCGATGCTGGAGGAGGGCCGCGTGGCCTCGGTCGGCAATGCCGCGGGCAATGCCTTCAGCTGCAACGTGCTGCCCTTCATCATGCGGCGTGTGCAGATGTTCGGCATCGTCGCCAACGCCGACTGGCCGACCCGCCACCGCGTCTGGGCGCGCCTGGCCAGTGACTGGAAACCCGACTTCGCCCGGCTCGCCCCGCAGGTGCAGACGATCACGCTGCAAGCGCTGCAGGACCACGCGCTGCGCCAGCTCGATGGTGCGACCACCGGGCGCGTGCTGGTGGAGTTCGAGAAGCCCTGACGGCGGAGAAAGATCGCTGGGCTCAGCCGCCCAGGCTGGCCACCAGGATCAGCGCGGCCTCGTCGGTGAACGCACCGCGCTCCAGGCGCGCCACCGTCTCGGTGGGCGACACGCATTCGAAGCGCTCGACCTCGCCGTCCTGGTTCTGCGGCACCACCCCATCGGGCACGGTGCAGGCGAACCAGTCGATGTGCTCGATCACGTAGCCCGTGCCACCGCCGTCCTGCGCCGGCCGGCGCAGCGTGACGCGGCCGCCGCGGCGCAGGCCCTGCAGTGCGGGCAGGCGCAGGCCCGCCTCTTCCCAGGTCTCGCGCGCCAGCGCGGTCTCGACGTCGTCGACCGCGGACACCATGCCGCCCATCAGCGTGTCCCACAGCCCCGGATCGTTGGGTTTGGTCCAGGCGCGCTGCTGGAGCCAGACCTGGCCTTGCGGGTCGAACCCGACCAGGTGCACGGCCTGCGTGGTGATGCCCAGCACACGCACGACGGCGCGCTCGACGGTGGCCACGCGCCGGCCCTGCGCATCGTGCACGGCCAGCTGTTCGTCGCGCCAGGCATGGGCCAGGCCTGCGGCGCGCAGGGCCAGCGCCAGCCGATGCAGACCTTCGGTGGCATCGCCCTGCAGCTGCCAGCCCGCCATGCCGGCGACCACGGTCTCGGCCAGCTGCAGGCGGCCATCGGCCCACGCCTGCGGCGAAAGGCGGCGCAGCAGCGCGGGCTCGACCGAGCCGATCTCGGCCGGCCCGGCGAACAGCGGCACCCGCGCACGCAGCGGCGGCTGCAACACGCGCTGGTGCAGCGCGGCGAGCCAGGCCGCGTCCACAACGAAGCCGCCTGCCCGCATCGGCAGGCTCACAGCGTGAGGATGGTGCAGCCCGTGGTCTTGCGGGCTTCCAGGTCGCGGTGGGCCTGCTGCACCTCGGCCAGCGGATAACTCTGGGCGATGTGGATCTTGACCTGCCCGCTGGTGACGGCGGCGAACAGATCGTCGGCCATCGCCTGTGTGCTCTCGCGCGTGGCGATGTGCGTGAACAGCGTGGCGCGGGTGATGTACAGCGAGCCCTTGTTGCCCAGGATGCCGGGCGCGAACGGTGCCACCGGGCCCGAGGCGTTGCCGAAGCTCGCCAACAGGCCGAACGGACGCAGGCAGTCGAGCGACTTCTCGAAAGTGTCCTTGCCGATCGAGTCGTAGACGACCTTCACGCCGGCGCCGCCGGTGATCTCCTTCACGCGCGCCAGGAAATCCTCGGTCGTGTAGTTGACCGTGAACGCGGCGCCGTTCTCGCGCGCCAGGGCGCACTTGGCATCGGAGCCCGCGGTGCCGATCAGCTGCAGCCCCATCGCACGTGCCCACTGGCAGGCGATCAGACCGACGCCGCCGGCCGCGGCATGGAACAGCACGAAGTCGCCGGGCTGCAGGCCGCCCTGGGGCAGCGTCTTCTTCAGCAGGTATTGCGCGGTCAGGCCCTTCAGCATCATCGCCGCGCCGGTCTCGAACGAGATGGCATCGGGCAGCTTGCAGACGGTCTTGGCCGGCATCACGCGCAGTTCGCTGTAGCTGCCGGGCGGCTGGCTCGCGTAGGCCGCGCGGTCGCCGGCGGCCAGGTGCGTCACGCCCGCGCCCACCGCCTCGACGACGCCCGAGGCCTCCATGCCCAGCTTCAGCGGCATCGGGAACGGGTACAGCCCGCTGCGCTGGTAGACGTCGATGAAGTTGAGCCCGATCGCCTTGTGCCGGATGCGGATCTCGCCCGGGCCCGGGTCGCCGACCTCGACGTCGACGATCTTCATTTCTTCCGGGCCGCCGTGGCGGTCGATGCGCACCGCCTTGCTGGTGGTTGCCATGTGTCTGCTCCTGTTCGTTGGGGGATGTCACGCAAAAAACTGCGCGCATCGTGCCATGAAACACCGGGCCACGCTCATGCCGCATCCCCCATCTCCGGTGCCGGGCCTTGGTACAGTCCCGGGCATGCAACAACGCCTCTCCCCTGCGACAGCCTTGCTGTTGACCATCCCGCCCCTGATGTGGGCCAGCAATGCGATCGTCGGCCGGCTGGTGTGGCAGTTGATCCCCCCGGTCATGCTGAACTTCCTGCGCTGGGTGCTGGTGTTCTTCCTGCTGCTGCCGCTGGCGCACCGCGTGCTGCGCGCGGACAGCGGGGTCTGGGCCTACTGGCGCCGGTTTGCGCTGCTGGGCCTGCTGAGCGTGGGCTGCTACAACGCGCTGCAGTACCTGGCGCTGGAGACATCGTCGCCGATCAACGTGACCCTGGTGTCGTCGAGCATGCCGGTCTGGATGCTGGCGATCGGCGGCTTGTTCTTCGGCACGCGCATCACGCGCCGCCAGGTGTGGGGCGCCGGACTGTCCATCGTCGGCGTGCTGGTCGTGCTGTGCCGCGGCGACTGGCACGAGCTGCTGGGCCTGCGGCTGGTCGTGGGCGATCTGTACATGCTGCTGGCCACGGTGGCATGGTCGTTCTACAGCTGGCTGCTGACGCAGCCCAAGGACCCGCCCGGCCTGCGCGCCGACTGGGCGTCGTTCCTGATGGTGCAGGTGGTGTTCGGGCTGCTGTGGGCCGGCAGTTTCGCGGCCGGTGAACATGCGCTGGTGACCTCGCCGCCGATCGCGTGGGGCTGGCCGCTGGTAGCGGCACTGGCCTACGTGGCGGCCGGTCCGTCGTTGCTGGCCTACCAGTGCTGGAACGTGGGCGTGCGCCGCGTCGGCCCGAGCATGGCCGGCTTCTTCGCCAACCTGGCGCCGCTGTTCGCGGCCCTGCTGTCGGCCGCGTTCCTGGGCGACGCGCCGCGGCTGTACCACGCCTTTGCCTTCGCGCTGATCGTCGGAGGCATCGTGGTGTCGTCGCAGCGCAGCGCCACGCGCACCGCCAACGCCTGACCAGGCACGCGGGCGCTACCGCGCACGCGCCCGCGTCATTGCGTGCCGGGGTAGGCGCCGCCGTCGGTCAGGATGTTCTGGCCGGTGATGTAGCTGGCCTGGGCGCTGCACAGGAACGCGCAGGCGGCGCCGAACTCTTCGGGCGTGCCGAGGCGGCGCGCGGGGATGTTCTTCTTGCGTGCGTCGACGACCGCTTCCACACTCTGCCCGGTCTTGGCCGCGGTGCCGGCCACGGTGGCGCGGATGCGATCGGTGTCGAACACGCCCGGCAGCAGGTTGTTGATCGTCACGTTGGCCGACGCCAGCTTGGTCGTGCGCGCCACACCGGCCACGAAACCGGTCAGGCCACTGCGCGCGCCATTGCTCAAGCCCAGCACATCGATAGGGGCTTTGACCGAGCTCGACGTGATGTTGACGATGCGGCCGAAACCACGTGCCGCCATGCCGTCGACCGCACCCTTGATCAGCTCGATCGGCGTCAGCATGTTGGCGTCGAGCGCCTTGATCCAGGTGTCGCGTTCCCACTCGCGGAAGTCACCGGGCGGCGGGCCGCCGGCGTTGGTGACGATGATGTCGAACTCCTTGCGGATGGCAAACACGGCGGCACGGCCCTCAGTGGTCGTGATGTCCGCCGCGACACTTTGTATCTGCGTGTCCTTGGGACGCACCGGGTCGTCCTGCAAGCGTCCGGCGGCGCTCGCCAGTGCTTCGGCGCCACGCGCCACGATCAGCACGTTCACACCTTCGCGCACCAGCGCCTGCGCGCAGCCGAAGCCCAAGCCCTTGCTCGCGCCGCAGACCAGCGCCCATTTGCCAGCAATGCCCAAATCCATAACAATCTCCCTTTGCGTTTTGCAACCGATTCGACAGGGATGATACGTGAGGATGCACACGATTAAACGGCTGCTGCCGGTGGCTGCGATGGCCTTCGCGGCGATGCTGCACGGCCCTGCTCTGGCGCAGACCGAGAACGTCGTCGTGAAACGTCCGGCCGACCTGCGCGATGCACCGGGAGACGCCGGCCGCAAGATCGAATCGCTGGCCGTGCAGACCCCCGTCACGCGGCTCGGCCAACGCCAGGGCCCCTGGGTGCAGGTGCGCACGGCGCAGGGCAAGACCGGCTGGGTCCACATGTTCGATGTGGGTGCCGCCGGTGGTGCCACGGCGTCGAACAGTTCGGCCGCCGGCGGGTTCCGCAGCATCACCAACTTCTTCAGCCGCGGCACGCAGAACACCACGACCACCGCAACCTCGACGGTCGGCATCCGTGGCCTCGGCGAGGAAGACCTGGCCAAGGCCACGCCCAACATCCGCGCCGTCGGCCAGATGGAAGCCTTGCGCGTCGACGCTGGTGCGGCCAGGCAGTTCGCCTCCGGCGCCAGCCTGCATGCGCGCCAGGTCGAAGAGTTGCCGGGCCCGGTGGCATCGTCGTCCTCCGGCAGCAACAAGGGAGGCGAACAATGATCGCCTGGGTGCATCGTGTTGCACCGGCGCGGCGGTCGTCGCGCGGCTGGAAACGCCTGGCCGGTGCGGCCATTGCGGCATCGCTGCTGTCGGCCTGCAACCAGACCATGCCGCTGAACGTCGGCGGCAGCAGCGGCGCGCTGGGTTCGCTGTCCAATCTCACGAAAGGCGGGTCTTCGGGCGGCACCGGTGCGGGTGCCGTGGTCGGCGGCCTGCTCGGCGGCGGCGCGAACAACGGCGGCGCCAAGTCGGGCGACATCGTCCAGATGCTGTCGCAATCCTTCGAGCAGATCGACGAGAAGCAGGAGATCGAGATCGGGCGCCAGCTCGCGGCCGTGCTGCTGGGCAGCAAGCCGCTGCTGCAGGACCCCGCACTGCAGCGCTACATCAACCAGCTCGGCCGCTGGATCAGCCTGCAGTCGAGCCGGCCCGACCTGCCCTGGACCTTCGGCGTGCTCGACGACAACGGCTTCAATGCGTTCGCGACGCCGGGCGGCTACATCTTCGTGACCAAGGGCCTGATCGACAAGGTGCGCGACGAGGCCGAACTCGGCGGCATCCTGGCGCACGAGATCACGCATGTGACCAGCAAGCACCACCTGAAGGCCATCTCGGCGAGCGCCCGTTCGGGTCTGCTGACGACCGTGGTGGCCTCGCAGCTGAAGAGCGACGTCGGCGGCGCCGTCGCCGGCCAGATGCTGGTGCTGGGGCGCAACCTGTATTCGCGCGGCCTCGACCAGGACGACGAGTTCGAGGCCGACCGCCGCGGCGTGGCGCTGGCGGCACGGGCCGGGCTCGATCCCTATGGCCTGCTGTCGATGCTGCAGCAACTGCGCAGCGCCTCGCAGTCCGACGCGCTGTTCGCATTGACGCTGAGCACGCACCCCCCGGCGCAGGCCCGGCTCGACCGCGTCGAGACGGCGATGGGCACCCGGCTCGACAAGATGACCGGCCAGCGTGCGGTCAGCATCGGCCAGCGGCTGGGTCGCGGCGGCGCTGCCACGCGCTCGGTCGGCAGTACCCCGTCGGCGTCGGGCTCGGCGCCCGCCAAGGCCCCGGCCAAGGCGCCCGCGAAGGCACCGGCCAAGGCCGCAGCCCCGGCGACCAACTAACCGGGCCCTGACCGGCCGGTGACAGGCCATGGCGCGGCGTGCGCGTGAAGGCGTAGATAGCCGCGACCACCCGCACGGTGCCCGCAGCCATGCAGGCTGTGAATGGCTCGCCTGGGAGCAGCGCGCCGAGGAGGATCGGCTGGGGCCTGTTCACACTCCGCTCAAGAGTACGAAGGATGAATGCCGGGACACAAGAAAAAGGGCACCCGAAGGTGCCCGTTCTGGAGAAAGTGCGCTCAGCGCACGGTCACTCCTCGACGAAGGCTTCCTCTCGCTTGTTCTTGACCGCGGGCAGCAGCACGATCACGACCAGGATCGCGGCCGCGATCAGCAGGCCGGCCGACAGAGGCCGCGTCACGAACACGCTCCAGTCGCCACGCGACAGCAACAGCGCCCGCCGCAGATTCTCTTCCATCATCGGGCCGAGAATGAAGCCCAGCAGCAAGGGCGCAGGCTCGCAACCCAGCTTGATGAACAGGTAGCCGATGAAGCCGAAGGCCGCCACCAGCCAGATGTCGAAGGTGTTGTTGTTGGTCGAGTACACACCGATCGCGCAGAACAGCACAATGGACGGAAACAGCCAGCGGTACGGCACGGTCAGCAGCTTGATCCACATGCCGATCAGCGGCAGGTTCAGGATGATCAGCATCAGGTTGCCGAGCCACATCGAGGCGATCAGGCCCCAGAACAGCTGCGGGTTGCTGGTCATCACCTGCGGACCGGGCTGGATGTTGTGGATCGTCATCGCACCGACCATCAGCGCCATCACGGCGTTGGGCGGAATGCCCAGCGTGAGCAGCGGAATGAACGAGGTCTGCGCGCCGGCGTTGTTGGCCGACTCGGGAGCCGCCACACCGCGGATGTTGCCTTGGCCGAACGGCACTTCGCCCGGACGCAGCTTG
The DNA here is from genome assembly GCA_965279475.1 of Pseudorhodoferax sp. Lineage (GTDB taxonomy): Bacteria > Pseudomonadota > Gammaproteobacteria > Burkholderiales > Burkholderiaceae_C > Pseudorhodoferax. The sequence goes on along the minus strand of CBDIIA010000003.1, from coordinate 732,715 downwards.
GTCTTCTTCTCGACCGTGTAGGCCGCAAAGGCTGCCAGCAGCGCGCCGCCGCCCGGCAGAATGCCCAGCGCAGAACCGAGCAGCGTGCCCCGGATGACCGCAGGGATCATGTTGCGGAAGTCTTCCTTCGTCGGGAACAGGCCCTTCACCTTGCCGGTGAACACTTCGCGCTGGTCTTCCGGCTGTGCCAGATTGCTGATGATTTCGCCGTAGCCGAACACACCCATGGCGATGGCGACGAAGCCGATGCCATCGGTCAGTTCGGGAATGTCGAACGAGAAGCGCGCCACACCCGAGTTCACGTCGGTACCGACCAGCCCCATCAGCAGGCCCATCACGATCATCGCGATCGCCTTGACCAGCGAGCCGGACGCCAGCACCACGGCGCCAATCAGGCCCAGGATCATCAGCGAGAAGTATTCGGCCGGGCCGAACTTGAAGGCCAGTTCGGTCAATGGCGGCGCGAACGCAGCCAGGATCAGCGTACCGACGCAGCCGGCGAAGAACGAGCCCAGGCCCGCTGCCGCCAGCGCCGGCCCCGCCCGGCCCTTGCGCGCCATCTGGTAGCCGTCGATCACGGTCACCACCGACGACGATTCACCAGGCAGGTTCACCAGGATCGCGGTGGTCGAGCCGCCGTACTGCGCGCCGTAATAGATGCCGGCCAGCATGATCAGCGCCGCCACCGGGGGCAGTGCATAGGTTGCGGGCAGCAACATGGCGATGGTGGCGACCGGGCCGATGCCAGGCAGCACGCCGATCAGCGTCCCCAGGATACAGCCGATCAGGCAGTAGGCCAGGTTCTGCAGCGTGAATGCGACGCTGAAACCAAGCGCGAGATTGTTAAAGAGTTCCATGTTCTTCTCGATCCTCAGCCTGCGATGAAGGAAGGCCAGACCTGAAACTGCAGCTTGAGCAGCATCACGAAGGCAGCGTAGCTGCCGACCGCCAGCAGGGTCGCCAGGATCAGCACTTCCTTGAACTTGAATTCGTCACCTGCCAACGCAGAGATGAAGGTCAATGCGTAGATGGCCACGATCAGGCCCATCGCCGGCACCTTGATGCTGGGCAGACCGCCGAGCAGCACGCCGAAGGCCAGATTGCTGGCGATGATGAAGAACAGCGGCTTCCAGGCCCACTTGCCGATCTTGTCGCCGGATTCGGTCTCCACGACCAGCGCCTTGAACAGGATGATCAGGCCCAGCACCGACATCAGGATGCCGAGCATCAACGGGAAATAACCGGGACCCATGCGGGCGCCATTGCCGACCGTGTAGGTCGTCGCACCCCATGCAAATGCGACCCCCATCACGGTGAACATGACACCGGAGTAGAAGTCCTTCTGACTCTTGATATTCACGGAAAAGCCTCCTGGGAAAAATCGGATGGGCGATTGTGGAAGGTTTCGTTACAAGGACAGATGTGGATTCCACCTACTTGGGCGTCGTGGATTTCACCTAGTCCCGGAGCCTGCGACAGGAGGTCCGCACCACAATGGTTCGTACACGCCCGATACCGTTAGGAACGGGCGTCTTGCGGGCAGGGCCGCACCGTTTGCGGCTATTCGAGCGGCGGCGTGGTGCTCAGCACTTCTTCGATCGTGGTGAGCCCTTCGGCCACGCGCAACGCGCCGGCCAGCCGCAGCGGGCGCATGCCGTCGACCAGCGCCTGCTTGCGCAAGGCCATGCTGGTGCCGCCCGCGTGCAGCTTCTCCTTGAAGGCCTCGCTGACCGTCAGCAGCTCGTACAGGCCCATGCGGCCGCGGAAGCCCGTCATACGGCAGTCGACGCAGCCCACCGGCTTGTACGGCGTGCAGGCGCCGTTGATCTTCCAGGGCTGGATGAACTGGTTCAGCGTCTCGCGCGTCGTGCCCTCATCGGGCGCACGGCACTGCCGGCACAGCGTGCGCACCAGCCGCTGCGCCAGCACGCCCAGCACCGTTGCGTTCAGCAGATAGGATGGCACGCCGAGTTCCATCAGTCGGGTCAGCGCCGACGGTGCGTCGTTGGTGTGCAGCGTCGAGAACACCAGGTGGCCGGTCAGCGCGGCCTGGATCGCCATGTCGGCCGTCTGCGCGTCGCGGACCTCGCCGACCATGATCACGTCCGGGTCCTGCCGCATCAGTGCGCGCAGGCCTTCGGTGAAGCCGAAGTCGAGCTGGGGCTGCACCTGGGTCTGGTTGAACGCGGGCTCGATCATCTCGATCGGGTCCTCGACGGTGCTGACGTTCAACTCTTCGGTCGCCACGCGCTTGAGCGTCGAATACAGCGTGGTGGTCTTGCCCGAGCCGGTCGGGCCGGTCACCAGGATCACGCCGTGCGGACGTTTCACCAGCGTCTCCCAGCGGCCCGCGTCGTGCGGCGAGAAGCCCAGCGCATCCAGATCCTTGACCGCGGTGTCGGGATCGAAGATCCGCATCACCATCTTCTCGCCGAACGCGGTCGGCAGCGTCGACAGGCGCATCTCGATCTCGTCGCCGCGCGGGTTGCGCGTCTTGATGCGGCCGTCCTGCGGGCGGCGGCGTTCGACCACGTCCATGCGGCCGAGCAGCTTCACGCGCGCGACCATCGCGTTCATCACGCCCATCGGCATCTGGTAGACCGGATGCAGCACGCCGTCGATGCGAAAGCGGATCACGCCCTGGTCGCGGCGCGGCTCCAGATGGATGTCGCTGGCGCGCTGGTTGAAGGCGTACTGCCACAGCCAGTCGACCACCTGCACCACGCCCTGGTCGTTGGCGTCGAGCTGCTTGTTGGTCTTGCCGAGTTCGACCAGTTGCTCGAAGCTGGCCGGCGCCGCGCCGCCGCCCGCCTTCTGCGCCGCCTTGACCGACTTGGCGAGCGAGAAGAACTCGGCGGTGAACCGGTGGATGTCGACCGGGTTGGCCACGACCCGGCGCACCGAACGGCGGGCCTGCCGTTCGACCTCGGCGATCCAGTCGGTCACGAAGGGCTCGGACGTGGCGACCACGATCTCCGACGGCGTCACCTGCACCGGCAGCACCTTGTGACGCTCGGCGTAGACGGCGCTCATCGTGTCGGCCACCTTGCCCACGTCGACGCGCAGCGGATCGATGCGCAGGTACTGCAGGCCGGCCCGCGTCGCCAGCCATTGCGCGAGCATCTCGATGTCGAGCGGCTTGCCGTCGGTGGCACGCTCCATCGCCACGCTGGCCAGCCGCACCAGCGCCGGCTGCGTGCTCTCGGCCTGTGAGCAGCGCGCGATGGTCCGTTGCCATTCCTCGGCGGAGATCACGCCGTCCTGCCCCAGCCAGTCGACCAGGAGGCGCCACGTGATCGGGCCTGAATAAGTGCTTGCGGCAGGAGACGGCGGGGACACGACAGCGGGCATGGCGGAAGGTTTCAGGTTCGGGCCGGGCGGAACACACGCAGCCATTTGGGCGCAGGCAACCCCCAGCGAGTCTGGATGGTTTCGGCGCGGGCTGCAAGCTCGGCCCGTGGCGGCTGCGACGGCGTGCGCTGGGCCAGCACGACGGTGTTGCCCTCGCGCGTCGGTTTGAAGGCCCACACGGCCTCCTCGCCGAAGGCGGCGGCGATCTTCTCCAGGCTGCGGCCGTAGCTGGAGTCGCGGCCGAACAGGTTCACGGTCATGCAGCCGTCGTCGCTCAACAGGCGCCGGCAGTCGGCATAGAAGTCGGCGCTGTCGAGCACCGGCGCGGCCGCCTCGGCGTCGTACAGGTCGACCTGCAGCGCGTCGACCGTGCCGTGCCAGGTGGCGTCCAGCACCAGCAGCGAGGCGTCGCCCAGCACCACGCGCAGGCGTTCGTCGTCCGGCGGCAGCTTGAACCAGCCGCGGCAGGCCGCGATGACCTGCGGATTGAGTTCGATGGCGGTGGTGCGCATGCGCAGCTTCTTGTAGCTGAACTTGGTCAGCGTCGCGGCACCCAGCCCGAGCTGCATCGCATGGCGTTTGGCCACGCTCTCGGGCGGCACGAACAGCAGCCAGGCCATCATGCGCTGCACGTATTCGAGTTCGATGTCGAACGGCGCGTCGATCAGCATCGAGCCCTGGACCCATTCGGTGCCCAGGTGCAGTGTGCGCACATCGCCGTCGTCGGAAAACTGCACCTCGGGCAGCGTGGCGCGGGAATTGGATTTGGCTCGCATCAGATCAATTGGTGCCGCGCAAAGACCTCGCGCCAGGCGGCAAGCTTGCGCTCGAAGCTCCAGGAGGCGTTGGCGGGGCTGGTGGAAGGCAGGCGGTAGACAGGCAGGCCGAGTGCCTGGACGTGGTGGGCATGGCGGTAACTCTCGCCGCCATTGTGCGCGATCGCCTGCAGCTGCGGACAGCCCCGCGCCAGCGCCGCGAAGTCGTTCGTCTCGGCGTTGCGGATGGCGGTGTCCAGGCTGCCGATACGCTCGCAGCTGGCATACACATCCCACACGCCGACACCGTGCGCCAGCAGCCAGGCCGTGCGGCCCGGGTAGGTGGCGAGCGCCGGGTCGCGCGGATCAGCGCCGAAGAGTGTGTAGAGAATCGGCCAGAAGTGGTTGCGCGGATGGCCGTAGTACTGCTGTGCCGCCAGCGAGGCCGCACCCGGAAAGCTGCCCAGCACCAGCAGGCGGGTGGCCGGCGACACCAGCGGCGCGAGGCCCGTGAGGCGCAGCGCAGGTGCCTCCTGTGCCGATCGTCCTTGTACGATCTGTACGATCGGTTTTCGTCCCGTCACCATCGCACACGCCGGCCATGACCAACATGAACCTCGACACCACCTGGGCCTTTCTCAGCACGCAGGGCATCGATTTCGGACTCAAGCTGCTGGGCGCGCTGGCGGTCTGGTTCGTCGGCCGCTGGCTGATCGGGGTCGCACGCCGGCTGCTGACCCGCGCGCTCGAGCGCAGCGGCCGGATCGACCTGACGCTCGGCCGCTACCTGAACTCGATCCTCGGCATCGCGCTCAACGTGCTGCTGATCCTGGCGATCCTCGACATCTTCGGCGTCAAGACCACGTCGTTCGCGGCCCTGCTGGCCGGCGCGGGCCTGGCGATCGGCACCGCCTGGGGCGGGCTGCTGCAGCACTTTGCCGCCGGCGTGTTCCTGCAGGTGCTGCGCCCGTACAAGGTGGGCGACGTGGTCACGGTCGGCGGCACCACCGGCACCGTGACCGAACTCGGCCTGTTCGGCACCACGCTCACCAGCGGCGACAACGTCGTCGTGCTGGTCGGCAACAGCAAGGTGCTGGGCGACACGATCCAGAACTTCAGCACCTTGGCAGCGCGGCGCGTCGACTGCACCGCCAAGGTGGCCAACGGCGTCGACGTGCACGAGGCGATCGACAAGCTGAAGGCCGCCGTGGCGGCCATCCCGAACGTCGCCGCGCAGCCCGCGCCCGACATCGAGATCCTGCAATTCACGCCCGAGGGCCCGCTGCTGTGCGTGCGGCCCTACACCCACACCAGCCACTACTGGCAGGTGTACTTCGACACCCACAAGGCGATCGTCAACACCTTCGGCGCGGCCGGCTACCCTGTGCCTGAAACCCCGGTGACGCAACGCACCACGCCACCCGCGATCCCGGCGGCTCCGGCCGGCTGACGGCATCACGCCAGCGACCCGAGCGCCCGCAGGCGCGGCAATGCGGCCAGCGCGTTGCGCATGGTCGCGGCCTCGATGGTGGCGGGATCCACGCCGCGGAGGCCCGCCAGCACGGCGCCGATCCGCGGCAGTTCGGCCGGCGTGTTCAGGCCCTGCGGCCTGCCGGCCGCGCGCTCGGCCGCAGTCACGTAGAGCCATTGGGGCGGAATGTCGGGCGCGTCGGTCTCCATCACCAGCGCGTCGAGCGGCATCTGTTCGGCCAGCCGCCGCAACTGGCGCGCGGTGTCGAAGGTCAGCGCACCGCCAAAGCCGAGCTTGAATCCCAGGCCCACGAAGGCCTCGGCCTGCTGCTGGCTGCCATTGAACGCATGGGCGATGCCGCTCCATGCCGGGCCATCGCCGGGGCCAGCCAGCGCGCGCAGGTGCTTCAGCACCATGTCGACACTGCGGCGCGAATGCAGGATCACCGGCAGCCCGTGCCGGCGCGCCAGCTGCAGCTGCGTGCGGTAGAAATGGGTCTGCCGTTCGCGCATGGCCGGTGCGGTCAGCTCCGGCACGAAGAAGTCGAGGCCGATCTCGCCGACCGCCACCAGATGCGGATCGCCGGCATGGCGCTGCAGGGCTTCGTCCAGGCGCTGCAGATCGCCATCATCGGCGCGGGGCACGAGCAAGGGGTGGATGCCCAGCGCATAGGCGTCGCCGGTGCGGTGCGCCAGGGACCGTATCGACTCGAAGTACGGCACCCCCACCGCCGGCAGCACGCACAGCGCCACGCCGCGTTCGGCCGCCAGCGCACGGGCCTGCACGGCCAGCCCGTGGTCGGCGCCGAACTCCGGAGCGTCCAGGTGGCAATGGGTGTCGATCCAGGGCATGGCACCACTGTAGCGCGGCCCGGGATCGGCAGGCACCGCAACGGTGCCGCAAAACCGGATGTAGGCCTGCGACGATGCCCCCCAAAAGATGCATGAACGGATGAACCGTGGTACCGTAATTGCATCGGTTCCAGAAATTTCCATCACAGGTGAACGGATGCGCAGGCCAGCTCTCTACAGCAGCTCGAGTCCCTCCTCGCAGGAGCCGGTATCGCGCGCAGCGCCGGACGAGGTGCCGCCCACGGCCAGCGCCCGGCAGCCCGATGGCGCCCAGGCGGCCGCCCCCACCGCACTGCCGCCACGCAGCGGATGGCGCCGGCTCTCGGCCCGCGACCCTCGCCTGCTCTGGGCCTTCATCGGCCTGATGGCCGCTGCGCTGCTGGTCGTCGGGACCATGGCGCTGCGGCCCGGTGCACGGGCGCTGACGCAGGACGACATCGACGCAGCCGTGCTGCGCACGCTCGAGACCACCAGCCTGCCGTCGGCGGCCAGCAAGGCCTACGAAGCCATCATCCCCTCGGTGGTGCGGGTGGTCAGCTACGTCAAGAGCAAGGACGGCAAGGAAGACGTGGAGCAAGGCGTGGGCACCGGCGTGGTGATCGTCGACAAGGGCGTGATCCTGACCAACCTGCACGTGGTGCGCGGCGCCGACAGCATCAAGGTCACCTTCACCGATGGGCTGGAGAGCACGGCCTCGATTACCGGCACGCAGCCCGAGAACGACCTGGCCGTGCTGCAGGCGCACAAGATCCCCGACGACATGATCGCCGCCACGATGCGCTCGACCAACGACCTGGTGCCCGGCGACCAGGTGCTGGCGGTGGGCTTTCCGTTCGGCATCGGCCCGTCGGCATCGGCCGGCGTGATCTCCGGGCTCAACCGCAGCTTCCGCTCGCCCGAGGGCAAGCAGCAGCTGACCAACCTGATCCAGTTCGACGCGGCGGCCAACCCGGGCAATTCGGGCGGGCCGCTGGTCACGATGGACGGCCAGGTGGTGGGCATCGTCACCGCCATCCTCAACCCGTCGCAGCAGCGCACCTTCATCGGCATCGGTTTTGCAGTGCCGATCGAGAACGCGGCCTCGGCCGTCGGCCTGCATCCGTTCTGAGACGCCTGCCACCCGCTCCACCTCTTTCTTTCGACCAAGGATTTCTCGCATGACCACCCCGACGACCGTGCCGAACGACACCGCCCAGTTGATGGAGCAGATCCTCTACGAGGTGAAGCGTGTGGTCGTGGGGCAGGACCGTTTTCTCGAGCGCGTGATGGTGGCGATCCTGGCCCAGGGCCATCTGCTGGTCGAAGGCGTTCCCGGCCTAGCCAAGACGCTGACCGTGAAGACGCTGGCCGACACGGTGCAGGGACAGTTCAAGCGCATCCAGTTCACGCCCGACCTGGTGCCGGCCGATCTGGTGGGCACGCGCATCTACAACCAGAAGACCGGCGAGTTCAGCACCTCGCTGGGCCCGGTGTTCGCCAACCTGCTGCTGGCCGACGAAATCAACCGCGCCCCCGCCAAGGTGCAGAGCGCGCTGCTCGAGGTGATGCAGGAGCGCCAGGTGACGATCGCCGGCGAGAGCCACAAGGTGCCCTCCCCGTTCCTGGTGATGGCCACGCAGAACCCGATTGAGACCGAAGGCACCTATCCGCTGCCCGAAGCCCAGGTCGACCGCTTCATGATGAAGGTGCTGGTCGACTACCCGACCGACGAGGAAGAGTTCGTCATCGTGCAGCGCGTCACCGGCCCGGCGGTGCAGGTGGCCCGGGTCGCCACGACCGAACAGCTGGCGGTGCTGCAGAAGGAATGCCGGCGCGTCTACGTCGACCCTTCGCTGATCCAGTACGCGGTGAAGCTGGTGTCGGCCACCCGCAACCCCACGCCGCATGGGCTGAAGGATCTGGTGCGCTTCATCACCTTCGGCGCGAGCCCGCGCGCGACGATCAACCTGGTCGAAGGCGCACGCGCGCTGGCCATGCTGCGCGGCCGCACCTACGCCCTGCCCGAAGACATGACCGACCTGGTGCCCGACGTGCTGCGCCACCGCCTGGTGCTGTCGTATGAAGCCCTGTCCGAAGGGCTCACCTCGGACGTGGTGGTGTCGAAGATCATGGCCAAGGTCCCGCCACCTCCGAAGCCACTGGAACATGAAAAGCTCGCGGCCTGAAGCGGCTGTGCAGCAGCCAGGGGCCGTGCCGGCGGCCAAAGCCGAGCACGTGCTCAAGCAGCTCGAATGGACGGTGATCCGCCGCCTCGACGGGCTGCTGCAGGGCGACTACCGCACGCTGATGCGCGGCACCGGCATGGACCTGGCCGACCTGCGCGAGTACCAGCACCATGACGACGTGCGCCACATCGACTGGAACGTGACGGCGCGCCAGCAGCAGCCCTACGTGCGGGTGTTCACCGAAGACCGCGAGATGGCGGCCTGGTTCCTGCTCGACCTGAGCCCGTCGGTCGACTTCGGTTCGGGCGAACACCGCAAGCGCGAGGTGTCGGCCGGTTTCGTCACCGTGCTGGCCCGCATGCTGACGCGGCACGGCAACCGCGTCGGGGCGATGCTGTACGGCTCGGGCGTCGACACCGTCCTGCCCACGCGCAGCGGCCGGGCCCACGTGCTGCAGTTGCTGCATCTGATGACCCAGCGCCCCGAGACGAATGCCAAGACCGGCAGCGTGACCAAGCTGCACGAGCTGCTGCAGTCTGCGGCCAATCTGGTGAAGCGCCGCTCCACCGTCTTCGTCGTGTCCGACTTCATCAGCGAGCCCGGCTGGGAAAAACCGCTGGGGCAGTTGGCGCAGCGGCACGAGGTCGTGGCCGTGCGCCTGCTCGACCCGATGGAGCTGAACCTGCCCGACCTCGGCCTGATCCCGATCCGCGATGCCGAGACCGGCGAGCAGCTGATGGTCGACACTTCGGATGCGGGTTTTCGCAAACGCTTCGCCCGCATCGCGGCACAACGCGAGGCCGAGCTGCGCCAATCGCTGGTGCGTGCCGGCGTCGACACGCTGGAGCTGTCGACCGAAGGCGACCTGGTGGACGCCATCGTGCGTTTCACTGATCTGCGCAAACGCCGCAGCCGCGTCTCCGCCGGAAGCGGCGCCCGCCTGCCCGGGCATCTGAAACACGCAGCATGAACCCATCGCAAGACGGCCGCGAACCTGGAGCCCGCGCATGAACTTCCTCTGGCCTGAATTCCTCTGGCTGCTGCTGGTCACGCCGCTGCTGGTGCTGTTCTACCTGTGGCTGCTGCGGCGCAAGAAGAAGAACGCGCTGCGTTATGCCAGCCTGTCGATCGTGCGCGACGCGATGGGGGCCAGCCAGAGCATCAAGCGGCACATTCCGCCGCTGCTGTTCCTGCTCGCCATCGCCGCGCTGATCGTGGCCTCGGCGCGGCCGATGGCGGTGATCAGCCTGCCGTCGCAGCAGGAGACCATCATCCTGGCGATGGACGTGTCGGGCAGCATGCGCGCGACCGACGTCAAGCCGAACCGGCTGGTGGCGGCGCAGAACGCCGCCAAGGCCTTCCTGACCGAGTTGCCGCGCCATGTGCGGGTGGGCATCGTGTCGTTCGCCGGCACGGCCCAGGTGGTGCAGCCGGCCACCTTGAGCCGCGAAGACCTGGTGGCCGCGATCGACAAGTTCCAGATGCAGCGCGCAACCGCCATCGGCAGCGCCATCGTGGTGTCGATGGCCGAGCTGTTCCCCGACGCCGGCATCGACCTGGCCAGCATGACCTATGGCCGCGAACGGCCCCGCGGCGTGGCCCTCGACCAGGCCGAGAAGAAGGACGAGAAGAAAGACTTCAAGCCGGTCGCCCCGGGCTCGTACAACAACGCCGCCATCATCCTGCTGACCGACGGCCAGCGCACCACCGGCGTCGACACGATGGAAGCCGCCAAGCTGGCCGCCGACCGCGGCGTGCGAATCTACACGGTGGGCATCGGCACGGTCGACGGCGAAACCATCGGCTTCGAAGGCTGGTCGATGCGGGTGCGCCTGGACGAGGAGACGCTGAAGGCCGTGGCCTCGAAGACCCAGGGCGAATACTTCTATGCGGGTACCGCCGAGAACCTGAAGAAGGTCTACGAGACGCTGAGTTCGCGCCTGACGGTCGTCAAGAAAGAGACCGAGATCTCGAGCCTGCTGGCGCTCGCCGGTGGCGTGCTGGCGCTGCTGTCTGCCATGCTGTCGCTGGCCTGGTTCAACCGCATTCTCTAGCAGTCAGGGTCGCTGGCCCGCACGCTGCTGCTCGGCGGTACGCAGCCAGCGCTTCAGGCCCCACATGCCCGCGCCGATCAACAGCGCGGTGCCGGCGATCAGCGCATAGGTCAGCGGCCCGGGGGTCTTCAGCGCCGCGACAATCTGGTCGACGAAGAACATCATCACCAGCGTGCCCGGCGCCATGCCGATGGCCGTGCCCAGCAGCATGTGGCGCAGGCGGATGCGCGAGGCACCGGCGACCATGTTGACGATGGCGAACGGCGCCACCGGCACCACACGCACCGCGATCACCGCAAGCAGGCCGTTGCGGGACAGCCGCTCGCTCAACGCGTTGACGCGTTCGCCGCCCAGCTTCAACACCGCCTCGCGTCCCAGGAAGGCGCCGACGCCGTAACTCGCCCCGGCCCCGAGCAAGGCGCCCACCATGCAATAACAGAAGCCCGCCAGCGGGCCGAACGCCACCAGGGTCACCAGGCTCAGGAAGGTCAGCGGCACGGCCAGCGTCACGGCCAGGGCAAAGCCCCCGATCGCCGCCACCGGGCCGAACGCCTGGCCGAACTGCCGCAGCGCCGCGACGATGCGGTCGACGTCGAGCCAGGCGCGCAGCGGCGACCAGCTCCAGGCCATGGCCAGCGCGATCAGCAGCGCCAGCACCAGCAGCAGCCAGACAAGGCGCCGCTTCAGCGGCCGGAGATCAGGGGGGGCGTGCGTCACCGGGCAATGTTAGCGGCGCCTCGAGGCGCTGCGCCAAGGCGCTGGCCAGCGCCTGCACGTTGGCGGTCTCGAACATCGACCCGTGCATGCCCGGCACCTGCGCCTCGCGCAGCCAGCGGCCCAGCAGCTGGCGCCAGGGCGCGAACAGCCAGCGGTCCCAGCCGGCCAGGCCGGACGAGCGCAGCAGCAGGGTCGGGCCATCGAAGCCGACCGGGCGGTAGCCGCGCAAGGCCATCACCTGGCTCACCAGGCCGGGGTCGTTGAACATCGCACCGAGCCGGCGGCCGTTCATGCTCAGCTCCTGGATGTGCAGGTGCCGCACCAGCCAGCCCAGCGTGCGCCACGCCGCCGTGCCGCCCAGCCACGAGGTCGGGTAGGTGGTGTCGACCAGGATCAGCCCGTGCACCGGCCAGCCCCGCTGCTGCAGCAGGCGCGCCGTCTCCAGCGCAGCGATGCCCGCCACCGAGAAACCGGCCAGGTAGCCGCCCGGCCGCGCCTGGCGCTGGATGCGGTCGGCGTACAGCGTGGCCAGCTCGCCGATGCTGCGCACCACGCCCTCCAGCGGCGGCTGCAGCATGTGCAGGTCGCAGGCGCTGCCCAGCGCCTGGCCGAGGTTCTGGAAACGCAGCAGGTCGCCATGGCCGGATGCCGCCAGGTACAGCGGCGTGCGGCCGGTGTCGTCGCCCAGGCGCAGCAGCAGGCCGGGCGCGCCGCTGTCCTCGGCCAGCGCCGCGGCCAGGGCCTCGACCGTGGGGTGCTCGGTGATCAGGTAGAGCGGCACCTTGCGGTCGAGCAGGCGTTCGAGCCCGGTCATCATGTTGACCGCCGCCAGCGAGTCGCCGCCGAGGTCGAAGAAGTTGTCCTGCACGCCGACCGAGGGTTTGCCCAGCACCTGCGACCACAGGCCCAGCAGGTCACGTTCGAGCTGGTTGACGGGCTCGCGGGCCGCCGCGGCCGGTGCGAGGCCCAGTTCGGGCAGTGCCGCATAGTCGATCTTGCCGATGCTGCCGGCCGGCAGTTCCGGCAGCACGCCGATGCTGGCCGGCAGCATGTAGTCGGGCAGCCGCACCCGCAGCAAGGTGTGCAGCCGGGCGGCCGTCAGTTCGGCCGGTGCGGCGGCCCAGGCGTGGATCGCCGGCTTGCCGTCGCGCTCGACCAGCTTGGCGGCCGCCTGCGTGACGCCGTCGATCGCCAGCAGCGCCGATTCGATCTCGCCGAGCTCGATGCGGTAGCCGCGCAGCTTGATCTGCCGGTCCAGCCGGCCGATGAAGTGCAGGTGGCCATCGCTGCCCAGCCAGCCGCGGTCGCCGGTACGGTACATGCGGGCACCGGGCCGGAACGGGTCTTCCAGGAACACCAGGCGGTCGAGGTCGGGGCGGTTCAGGTAGCCGCGTGCCAGCGCATCGCCGCCGATGAAGATCTCGCCCGCCACGCCGAGCGGCAAGGGGCGCAGGCCGGGGTCGAGCACGTAGATGCGGGTGTCGTCGATCGGCCGGCCGATCGGCAGCGCGGTGTGAGCGCGGTGGCTCTCGCATTCCCAGGCGGTCGCGAAGATCGCGGTCTCGGTCGGCCCGTAGACATTGAACAGCCGCGCGCCCGTGACGCTGCAGAAGCGGCTCGCCAGCTCGGGCGGCAGCACTTCGCCGCCGCAGCAGGCCACACGCAGCCGCAGGCCCTGCAGCCCCGCCGCGGCATCGACGAAGCGGCCGAGCGTCGACGGCACGAAGGCCATGATGGTCACGCCGTGCCGCACCGCGAACTCGGCCAGCGACTCGGGCAGCAGGCGGCCGGGCGGCGGCAAAGCCACGCTGGCGCCATGCACCAGCGGCAGGAACAGCTCGATCAGCGAGGGGTCGAAGGTCACCTGCGTGGCCTGCGCCGAACGGTCCCGCCAGTCGACCGCGTAGGCGCGCGAGAGCCACATCAGCCGGCGCGCCAGCGTGCCGTGCTCGATCATCACGCCCTTGGGCCGGCCCGTGGACCCGGAGGTGAAGATGACGTAGGCCAGGTCGCCCGGTGCCGGCACCGCGGGCGGCCCCTCGTCCACAGGCCCGGCCGCAGGGTCGGCCACCTCGCCGGGGCCGACCACCAGCGTGGTCGGGTGCAGCGTGCCGAAGCGCTGCAGGTGCTGCGGCTGCACCAGCAGCGCCATCGCGCCGCTCTCGGCAAGGATCACGGCCAGGCGATCGAGCGGCGCGTCCGGGTCCAGCGGCAGGAAGGCGGCGCCGGCCTTGGCGATGGCCAGCAGCGCCAGCACCATCTCGGGCGAACGCTCCAGCACCAGGGCCACGACGCGGTCGCGGCCGGCTTCGTGCGCCGCCAGCGCGCGGGCCAGGTGGTTGGCGCGCCGCTCCAGCGTGCCGTAGTCCATGCTGCCGCCATCCCAGACCAGGGCCGTTGCGTCGGGCCGCAACGCCGCCTGGCGTGCGAACAGCGTGGAGAACGGCTGCGTCACCTCGTGGCAGGGGATGTCGTTGTGCAGGCCGTTGAGCACCGCCCAGCGCTCCTCGGTCGGCAGCAGGTCGACGGCGTCGACCGTGGCTTCGGGCGACGCCATCACGGTCTCGACCAGGTGCCAGAGCCGGCGGCCGAGCAGATCGACCTCGCCCGCGGCGAAGCAGGCCTCGCTGGCCTCGAACGCGATCTCCACGTCTTCGTCGGGATGGAACTCGCAGACCGTCACGCCCAGCGGAAAACGGGCGATGCCGGAGAACAGCTGGCGCGATTCGACCAGCTGCGCCTGGCCGAACGACACCGCGTAGTCCTGCCGCTCGAACGACAGCAGCACGTCGAACAGCCCGTCGCGGCTGTTGCGGATCATCTGCAGTTCGCGGCCCAGGTCGCTCAGCGGATAACGCGGGTGGCGCAGCGCCGCACGCATCGCCGCACCGACCCCGGCGACCAGTTGCGCGAGCGTCATCGACGGCGCGACCTCGATGCGGATCGGAAACACGCCGACGAACATGCCCAGCGTGTCGGTGTAACGACGCCCGCCACGGTTCAGGCTGGGCACGCCGACCACGACTTCGCTGCGGTTGCCGATGCGCGCGAAGTACAGCGCCAGCGCCGCCAGGATCACGCTGAACACGGTGGTCTCGTGCGCCAGGGCGTGGGCCCGCAGCCGCTGGTAGGCCGCATGCTCCACGCACTGGAACGCCAGCCGCGCCGGCGGCAGCGTGTCGGGCCGCGCCAGCGCGTAGCGGCGCTCGATCAGCGGCGGCGGCAGCGTGGGAATCTGCTCGCGCCAGTACCGTGCGTCCCGCTCGAAGGCGGGCGATGCGCGGTAGGCATTCGATTCGTCGATGAAGCGGCGGTAACCCGGGTCGGCCGGCACCGGTGGCGCCCTGCCGGCGACCAGCGCGTTGTAGATCTCGCTCCAGCGGCGCATCACCTGCGAGGTGCCCCAGCCGTCCATCACCAGGTGGTGGAACTGGATGGTCAACCCGTGCAGCGTGTCGCTCGCGCGCAGCAGCGCGAAGCGCCAGGGCGAGCTGCCGTCCAGCACGAAGGGCTCGGCCATGCGTTGCTGCCACCATTGGCGCATCGCGTCCTTCGGCTCCTCGGCATCACTGAGGTCGACCAGTTCGAGCGCCGTGTCGCGGGCATCGAGCAGGCGCTGGCTGCCGTCGGCCATCGGCGCCAGCCGCAGTGCGTCGTTCTCGGCCACCAGGCGTGCCAGGGCCTGGCGGAACACCGTGAGGTCGAGCGGGCCGGCCAGGAACGCTCCGCCGCCGATGTTCAGGTGGGCGCTGCCCGGCCATGCACGCTGGTCCAGCCACACTTCGCGCTGGCTGAGGGACAGCTCCAGGCTGTCGAGAGAGGCAGGGTCCGGCGCTAACGCGGCCATGACGCAATCTTCTCGATTGCATGGCGGTAGCCGCGCTCGACGATGTCGCTCGCGTGCTTGTGGCCCATCAACGAATAGTCGGAGACAGGGGGAACGAGGTAGTGGTCGGCCTGCGCGATCGTGCTGGCGCGCTGGTTCAGCCCGCCGATGTGACCGGCCCGGTACAGGATGTCGGTGATGCCCGGCGTGGCCGACCGGTCGCGCGAGAACAGGCCCTTGAGCGTGGACCAGCGCGACAGCCGCGTGAGCTGCGGGTCGACACCCAGATCCTCCTGCACGTCGACGTCGATCGCGATGATGGTGCCGTTGCCGCGCCGCTTCTCGAGCGGCGTGCCCAGCCGCATGCGCATCGCGCCGACCGGCACGTTCTCGAGGATGGCGCCGTCGACCAGCAGATCGCCCTGGTACAGCACCGGCGGAAACAGCCCGGCCGGCGAGTTGCTGGCCAGCACCGCGCGCCACAGCGGGCCGCTGTCCTGCACCGTGGTGTGGCCCTTGGTCAGGTTGCAGGCGGCCGCGAAGAATGGCCGCCACAGGCTGTCGACCGCGGTGTCGCCGAACATCCTCTGCAGATCGCGTTCGACGCGGCGGCCCGATACCAGCGAGATCAGCGGCAGGGTCAGGCGTTCTCCCCCGTCGGCGAATTTCCGGGTGCGCTCGCGGATCTCGTCGAGCGGCACGTCGCAGGCGTACTGCGCACCGAGCAGCGCACCCATGCTGTTGCCGCCGATCAGGTCGATCGGGATGCCAGATTCTTCCAGCGCCCGCAGCACACCCAGGTGCGCGTACCCGCGGGCGCCGCCGCCGCCCAGCACCACGCCCACGGCCGTGCCGGTCAGAAAGCGCGACAGCCGGCCGAAGTCGCCGTCATTCCCGGCACGCAGCGGGTAGACCCGTTCGCACGAGCGGCCATGCAGCCAGCGCCGCACCTCGTGGGGCGCGGCAGCGTTCTCCGGATGCAGCACCACCAGGTGCTTGCGTTTCATCGCAAAGCCGGGTTCGCGCGTGAGCTGCAGTTCGAGCTCTCCGATGCCCAGCGACTCGCTGGCATTGGCGACGAAGATCACCTGGTCGGCCTGGCGGAAGGCGCGGCGCGTCCACGACGAGGCCACCGGTTCGGCCTCGTAGACCAGGTAGTCGAACTGCTCCTCGAGTTCGTCGTTGCGGGCGGCCACGAAGTCGTCGACGCCGACGAGTTCGCTGTCCTGCATCGCCGCCGGCGCCAGGTGGTGCACCTTGCCGGCCTTGGCGAAGGCCTTGGCCAGGCTGCGGGCCACCTCGTCCGCCCGGGCGCCGATGTGCAGCGGCACGACGACGAAGGACTGCGCGTAGTGGCGCTCACCGATCTGCGAGGCGTGGCGCAGATGGTTGTAGATCGCCTGCGAGAACACCCGGTTCACCGCGATCGGCTTGAGCGACAGCACGGTCTCGAAATTGGCGCGGTTCAGCACGGCCAGCGTCGAGTCGCGTACCGCGGTCACGTCGGCGGTGCGGGGCTGCTGCAGGATCATGCCCATCTCGCCGACGCTCTCGCCCGCGCTGATCTCGTTGTAGAGCAGCAGGCTGCCGTCGGGGTTGCGCCGCGACACCCGCAGCCGCCCGCTGATGACGAACAGCATGCTGTCCGACGGATCGCCCTCGTGCACCACCTGGCGCCCGCCGCGCACTTCCTGCAGTTCGAGGAAGCCGGCCAGGTCCTGCAGCACCGATTCGTCGAGCAAGCCAAACACCCGGCTGTCGCGCAGCACCTGCGTCACGCGTGCCTGGAACTTGGCTTGACCGACCATGCGGGAGGACTCCTGTTGTGGTTGCTGAACGCGTCGACGCGACCTCTCAAGGCACCTGCCTTCGGATGTGTCCACGCTGCCGCATTGCACGCTCTGGTGCAATATACAAATACTAACAAGTTTCCCCGGTTCAACGCCTCGCGTTGGCCGGCGCGGGGCCGGTACAGGCGCTCAGCCGCGCAAGCTGTGGTGCGGGGGAAACAGATCGACCCGGTCGGTGATGATGGCGTCGGTGGCGAGCGCCTGCAGACGCTGCGCGGCCGGCTGATCGTTCACCGTGTAGCTGAGCGTGCGGCAGCCGAGGCCGCGCGCGCGGGCCACGGTGTCTTCGGTCCACAGCAGGTGGTTGCAGACGATGGCGGCGCAGCCCAGCGCCTGGGCGCCATCGTCCCACCCGGGTTCCAGCCGGTCGAGCAGCAGGCCGCGTGGCAGTGCGGGCTCGGCCGCGCGCGCCGCGTCCAGCGACTCGCGCTGGAACGAGGTCAGCAGCGGCGGCAGCGCAGCGCCGCGCCACAGCCGCGCGGCCTCGCGGGCCACCACTTCGCCCGTCAGGCGCTCTACGCCAGGCGTGGGCTTGATCTCGATGTTGAGCAGCCAGCCGTTGGCCAGGCAGAACCGCGCCACGTTGTCGAGCGTGGCCAGCGGCTCACCGGCGTAGGCACGCGAATGCCAGCCGCCGGCGTCGAGGCGCGAGAGCTCGGCCCAGGGTTGGTCGCCGGCGACGCCCTGGCCGTTGCTGGTGCGTTCGAGCGTGGCATCGTGCAGCAGGAAGGGCACGCCGTCGGCGCTGAGTTTCACGTCGCACTCGAACATGCGATAGCCGTACGAGGCACCGAGCCGGAAGGCGGCCAGCGTGTTCTCGGGCGCCAGCTTGCCAGCGCCGCGGTGCGCGACCCAGGCCGGGTACGGCCAGCTTGCGGCGGTCACGTGCGTCATCGTCTCGCTCCTGCAGATCAGGGCAGGCGCCGCCCGGTCGTGGCGTCGAACCAGTGCAGCCGGTCGGGCCTGGGGACCACGTGCAAGGTCGATCCGATCGTGGGCGCCGGCCGGCCTTCGTCCATGCGCACGATCACCTGCTCGGTGCCCATGCGGCCGTAGACCAGGCGCTCGGCGCCGAGCATCTCCAGCGTCTCGACCTGCAGCGCCCAGCCCTGCGCGGCCACGTCCATGTGTTCGGGCCGGATACCGAGGATCGCGCCGGCGGGGCCGCCGAACTGCGCGTTGGGCGCCTGCTTGAGCAGGTTCATCGGCGGCGAGCCCATGAAGCTCGCGACGAAGGTGGTCGCGGGCCGGCCATACACCTCCTCGGGCGTGCCGAACTGCTCCATGCGCCCGGCGTTCATCACCATCATGCGGTGCGCCAGCGTCATCGCCTCCACCTGGTCGTGCGTGACGAACAGCGAGGTGATGCCGAGCTCGCGGTGCAGTTTCTGGATCTCGAGCCGGGTCTGCACGCGTAGCTTGGCGTCGAGGTTGGACAAGGGCTCGTCGAACAGGAACACCTGCGGCTGGCGCACGATGGCGCGGCCCATGGCCACGCGCTGGCGCTGCCCGCCCGACAGTGCACGCGGCTTGCGGTCGAGCAGGTGGCCGAGTTCGAGGATGGCGGCGGCCTTGTCGACGCGGGTCTTGATCTCGGCCACGGGTACCTTGGCGATCTTCAGGCCATAGGCCATGTTGTCGTACACGCTCATGTGCGGGTAGAGCGCGTAGTTCTGGAACACCATCGCGATGTCGCGTTCGGAGGGCTCCAGGTCGTTGACGACCCGCCCGCCGATGCGGATGTTGCCGCCGCTCACCTCTTCGAGGCCGGCCACCATGCGCAGCAAGGTGGACTTGCCGCAACCCGAAGGGCCGACGATCACGATGAATTCGCCATCGGTGATCTCGGCGTCGACGCCATGCAGCACCTGCAACGCGGTCTTGCCGCTGCCGTAGCGCTTGACGATGTTCTGGAGAGAAATGCTTGCCATCTTGCGCGTCTTATTTTTCCGTATCGACCAGGCCCTTGACGAACCATTTCTGCATCAGCACCACGACCAGCGCCGGGGGCAGCATCGCGAGGATGGCGGTCGCCATCACCACGTTCCACTCGTTCTGCCCGTCGCCGCCGGCGATCATGCGTTTGATGCCGACCACCACCGGGTACATGTCTTCGCTGGTGGTCGCGAGCAGCGGCCACAGGTACTGGTTCCAGCCGTAAATGAACTGGATCACGAACAGCGCCGCGATCGAGGTCTTCGACAGCGGCAGCAGCACGTCGATGAAGAAGCGCATCGGGCTGGCGCCGTCGATGCGCGAGGCCTCGGTCAACTCCTCCGGCACGGTCAGGAAGAACTGCCGGAACAGGAAGGTCGCGGTGGCCGACGCGATCAGCGGCACCGTGAGCCCCGCATAGGTATT
Organism: Pseudorhodoferax sp.; assembly: GCA_965279475.1. GTDB lineage: Bacteria > Pseudomonadota > Gammaproteobacteria > Burkholderiales > Burkholderiaceae_C > Pseudorhodoferax. The sequence goes on along the minus strand of CBDIIA010000003.1, from coordinate 713,314 downwards.
GAGCATGTTCAGGTCCGACAGCACCTTGTAGGTCGGCAGGATGCGCACCTCGACCGGCAGCATCAGTGTGACGAAGATGGCCCAGAAGCAGGTCTTGCGGAACGGGAACCGGAAGTAGACGATGGCAAACGCCGACAGCAGCGAGATCGCGATCTTGCCGATGGCGATCACCAGCGCCGTGACCAGGCTCACCCACATCATGTGCGCGACCGGCGCGTTCGAGCCGGCGCTGGTCGCGCGGCCGAACAGCGCGGCCTTGTAGCTGTCGACCATGTTGCCTCCGGGCAGCAGCGGCATCGGCGCCTGCACGATGTCCTGTGCCGTATGCGTCGATGCCACAAACGCCAGGTACAGCGGGAAGGCGACGATGAACACGCCGAGCACCATCACCACGTGCGCCAGGATGCCGTGCGTGCCGCGTTTCTCGACCATGTCAGGCCACCCGCCGGGCCGCCCCAAGGGAGGCCTCGCCCCCTCGGGGGGCAGTGGATACACGCAGTGATGAACGTGGGGGCATCAGTAATTTACCTTTTTCTCGACATAGCGGAACTGCACGACGGTGAGCGCGACGACGATGACCATCAGCACCACCGACTGCGCGGCCGACCCGCCGAGGTCCATCGCCTTGAACCCGTCGTGGTAGACCTTGTACACGAGGATCGAGGTGTCCTTGCCCGGCCCGCCCTGCGTGGCCGCGTCGACGATGGCGAAGGTGTCGAAGAACGCATAGACCACGTTGATCACGAGCAGGAAGAACGTGGTGGGCGACAGCAGCGGGAACTGGATGGTCCAGAAGCGCCGCCAGGGTTTGGCCCCGTCGATCGCCGCGGCCTCGATCAGCGACTTGGGGATCGACTGCAGGCCGGCCAGGAAGAACAGGAAGTTGTAGGAGATCTGCTTCCACACCGACGCCATCACGATCAGCGTCATCGCGTGGCCGGAGTTGAGCAGGTGGTTCCAGTCGATGCCGATCTTGCCGAGCGCATAGGCCACGACGCCGAGCGACGGCGAGAACATGAACACCCAGAGCACGGCCGCCACCGCCGGCGCCACGGCATAGGGCAGGATCAGCATGGTCTTGTAGAACATGCCGCCACGCACGATGCGGTCGGCAAACACCGCCAACAACAGCGAGATGCCGATGCCCAGGCCCGCCACCAGCGCCGAGAACAGCGCGGTGGTCTTGAAGGATTCGACGTAGCCCGAGTCCTCGAACAACTGCTGGAAATTGGCGAGGCCGACGAATTCGAGCGAGGTGCCGAACGCGTCCTGCTGCTGCAGCGACTGCAGCACCGCCTGGCCCGCAGGCCAGAAGAAGAACACGAGGATCACCGCCATCTGCGGCGTCAGCAGCAACCAGGGCAGCCAGCCCGAACGAAAGACGACGCGTTTTTCCATGCAGCTCTTGAAATGCGAATCCCGCCTGGCCTGCTTCGGCAGGCGCTCAGGCGGGTGGTAGAGGTCGACCGGTCACAGCGTGCCGGCCCCGGCGAGCTTAACCCTTGTTGGCTTTCTGGAAGCGTTCGAGCTGCTCGTTGCCGCGCTTGACGATCTCGTCCAGCGCTTCCTTGGCCGACTTCTTGCCGTTCCAGACCTGTTCGAGCTCTTCGTCCTCGATCGCGCGGATCTGCAGGTAGTTGCCCAGACGGATGCCGCGGCTCTTGTCGGTGACCTTGCGGATCATCTGCGTCACGGCGACGTCGGTGCCCGGGTTCTCCTTGTAGAAGCCCGACTTCTCGGTCAGCTGGTAAGCCGCCGTGGTGATCGGCAGGTAGCCGGTGCGCTTGTGGCTGGCCGACTGCACTTCCGGCGTGGAGATGAAGGAGAAGAACTTGGCGACGCCCTTGTACTCTTCGGCCTTCTTGCCCGACAGCACCCACAGGCTGGCACCACCGATCACGGTGTTCTGCGGCGCGCCCGGCACATCGGGGTAATACGGCAGCGGTGCCAGGCCGTAGGCGAACTTGGCGTTCTTGGCCACGTTGCCGTAGAAGCCGGACGAGGTGTTGATCATCGCGCACTCGCCCGACACGAAGCTCGCCTCGGGCACGTTGCTGCGGCCCTTGTAGATGAACAGGCCCTGCTTGGCCATGTTGGCGAGGTTTTCGACGTGGCGCAGGTGCAGCGGCGAATTGACCTTGAGGCGCGCGTCCAGACCTTGCAGGCCGTTCGACTTGGTCGCGAACTCGACGTTGTGCCAGGACGAGAAGCTCTCGAGCTGGGTCCAGTTCTGCCAAGCCGTGGTGAACGGGCACTTGTGGCCCGATGCCTTCAGCTTGGCCGCGGCCGCCACGACCTCGGGCCAGGTGGACGGCGCCTTGTCGGTCGGCAGGCCGGCGGCCTTGAACGCGTCCTTGTTGAAGTAGAAGATGGTGGTCGAGCTGTTGAACGGGAAGCTCAGCATCTGGCCGCTGGGGGCGGTGTAGTAGCCCGCCACCGCCGGCACGTAGCCCGAGGGGTCGAACTTCTGGCCGGCGTCCTGCATGACCTTGGTGACCGGGACGATCGCGCCCTTGCTGGCCATCATCGTCGCGGTGCCGACCTCGAACACCTGCAGGATGTGCGGCGCATTGCCGGCGCGGAAGGCGGCGATCGCGGCCGTCATCGACTCGTCGTACTGCCCCTTGTAAGTGGGCACGATCTTGTAGTCCTTCTGGCTTTCGTTGAATTGCTTCGCGAGGTCGTTGACCCATTCGTTGTTGACCGCGGTCATCGAATGCCACCACTGGATCTCGGTCTGGGCGTGCGCCGGCAGGGCCAGCACCGCGGCAATGGCGGTGGCAAGGAAAGGCAACTTCATCGGATCTCCCAAAAGTGAATGCGCGAGCGTAAGGCGCAAATATGACAGTTTGATTTAACCTCAATGACAGTCGCTCGCAAATCCGGGCTTACCTGGGTGCACCGGTGCCGGCCCGGAGACCCGCCGCGGGACGGCGCCGATTGTTGCGCTGCGGTAACATCCTTCTCCGGCCGGAACAGTCTGCGCTGGTTGCAAGAAGCAAGACCCGATGAACGCCCCCACCACGCTCAACCACCTGCTGTCCGCGGTCGACGACGCGCCGCGCCTGCGGGAGATTCCGTACAACTACACCTCGTTCTCCGACCGCGAGATCGCGATGCGGCTGCTCGGCTCGCGGGGCTGGGAGTTACTGGATTCGCTGCGCGACGAGCGCCGCACGGGCCGCTCGGCGCGCATGCTGTACGAGGTGCTGGGCGACATCTGGGTGGTGCAGCGCAACCCCTATCTGCAGGACGACCTGCTCGACAACCCACGCCGGCGCCTGCAACTGGTGGAGGCACTGGAGCACCGCCTCGCCGAGGTCGAGAAGCGCCGCACGCCCGAGGCCGATGCCGCCCGCGATGCGCTGGTGGGCGAGCTGCTGCAGGCCGCGCGCAAGGCTGTGGCCGCCTTCGATGGCAACTTCACTCAGGTGGCCGCCTTGCGGCGCAAGGCGAAGCGCGTGCTGCACAAGCTGACGGCCAAGGACAACATCAAGTTCGACGGCCTGAGCCGGGTGTCCCACGTGACCGATGCGACCGACTGGCGCGTCGAATACCCGTTCGTGGTGCTGACGCCTGACAGCGAAGCCGAGATGGCGGGCCTGGTCAGGGCCTGCATCGAGCTGGGCCTGACCATCATCCCGCGCGGCGGCGGCACCGGCTACACCGGCGGCGCGATTCCGCTCACCTGGAACAGCGTGGTCATCAACACCGAGAAGCTCGAGGCGATGACCGAGGTCGAGATGACCATGCTGCCCGGCATCGACAAGCCGGTGGCCACCATCTGGACCGAAGCCGGCGTCGTGACCCAGCGCGTGGCCGATGCGGCCGAGCGCGGTGGGCATGTGTTCGCCGTCGACCCGACCTCGGCCGAAGCCTCTTGCATCGGCGGCAACATCGCGATGAACGCCGGCGGCAAGAAGGCTGTGTTGTGGGGCACGGCGCTCGACAACCTGGCTTCGTGGCGCATGGTGACGCCCGATGCGCAGTGGCTCGAAGTGACCCGGCTCGACCACAACCTCGGCAAGATCCACGACGTGGCACAGGCGAGCTTCGAGCTGCGTTATTTCGAGGCCGACGGCAAGACGCCGGTGCGCACCGAGCGGCTCGACATCCCGGGCCGCGTGTTCCGCAAGGAAGGCCTGGGCAAGGACGTCACCGACAAGTTCCTGAGCGGCCTGCCCGGCATCCAGAAGGAAGGCTGCGACGGTCTGATCACCAGCGCGCGCTGGATCGTGCACCGCATGCCGCAGCACACGCGCACCGTGTGCCTGGAGTTCTTCGGCAACGCCAAGGACGCCGTGCCCAGCATCGTCGAGATCAAGGACTTCATGTTCGCCGAGCAGAAGCGCTCGGGCGTGCTGCTGGCCGGTCTGGAGCACCTGGACGACCGTTACCTGAAGGCCGTGGGTTATGCGACCAAGTCGCGCCGTGCGCTGCCCGGCGGCTCGGGCCTGCCGAAGATGGTGCTGTTCGGCGACATCGCCGGCGACGACGCCGACGCGGTGGCACGTGCCACGTCCGAGGTGGTGCGCATCGCCAACTCGCGCAGCGGCGAAGGCTTCATCGCGATCAGCCCCGAGGCGCGCAAGAAGTTCTGGCTCGACCGCAAGCGCACGGCCGCGATCTCGCGGCACACCAACGCGTTCAAGATCAACGAGGACGTGGTGATCCCGCTGCCGCGCATGGCCGAGTACACCGATGGCATCGAGCGCATCAACATCGAGTTGAGCCTGGCCAACAAGATCGCGCTGTGCGATGCGCTGGAAGCCTTCTTCACCAAGGGCCAGCTGCCGCTGGGCAAGCAGGACGACGCGGTCGAGATCCCGTCGGCCGAGTTGCTGGAAGACCGCGTGTCGCAGGCGACCGCGCTGGTGCGCGAAGTGCGTGCGCTGTGGCAGGGCTGGCTGCTGGACGTCGACGCGCTGTTCCCGCAGTTGCAGGACCACAGCCTGCGCGCGAGCTGGAAGGCGCAGCTCCGCACGCCATTGCAGACGATCTTCGGCGGCGCGTCGTTCCGGCCGATCCTGGAGGAGTGCACCGCCATCCACCAGCGCGTGCTGAAGGGCCGGGTCTGGGTGGCGCTGCACATGCACGCCGGCGATGGCAACGTGCACACCAACATCCCGGTGAACAGCGACAACTACGACATGCTGCAGACGGCCCATCAGGCCGTGGCGCGCATCATGGCGCTGGCGCGGTCGCTCGATGGCGTGATCTCGGGCGAGCATGGCATCGGCATCACCAAGCTCGAGTTCCTGACCGAGGCCGAGGTCCAGCCGTTCACCGACTACAAGCAGCGTGTGGACCCCGAGGGCCGCTTCAACAAGGGCAAGCTGCTGCGCAACAGTGCGCTGCACGCCGACCTGACGAACGCCTACACGCCGAGCTTCGGCCTGATGGGACACGAGTCGCTGATCATGCAGCAGAGCGACATCGGCGCCATCGCCGACAGCATGAAAGACTGCCTGCGCTGCGGCAAGTGCAAGCCGGTCTGCGCCACGCATGTGCCGCGCGCCAACCTGCTGTACAGCCCGCGCAACAAGATCCTGGCGACCTCGCTGCTGATCGAGGCGTTTCTGTACGAGGAGCAGACGCGGCGCGGCGTCAGCATCAAGCACTGGGAAGAGTTCGAGGACGTGGCCGACCACTGCACGGTGTGCCACAAGTGCCTGTCGCCCTGCCCGGTCAAGATCGACTTCGGCGACGTCACGATGAACATGCGCAACCTGCTGCGCAAGATGGGCAAGAAGACCTTCCGCCCCGGCAATGCCGCTGCGATGTTCTTCCTCAACGCGACCAACCCCCAGACCATCAAGCTCATGCGCTCGGCGATGGTCGATGTCGGCTTCAAGGCGCAGCGGCTGGCCAACGACGTGCTGCGCGGCCTGGCACGCAAGCAGACGGCGGCGCCCCGTGCAACGGTGGGTGCGGCACCGATCAAGGAACAGGTGATCCACTTCATCAACAAGAAGATGCCGGGTGGGTTGCCCAAACGCAGCGCGCGGGCCTTGCTGGACATCGAGGACAAGGACTACGTGCCGATCATCCGCAACCCGCTGGCGACCACGTCGGAGTCGGAGGCGGTGTTCTATTTCCCCGGTTGTGGCTCCGAGCGTCTGTTCAGCCAGGTCGGCCTGGCGACGCAGGCGATGCTGTGGCATGCCGGCGTGCAGACGGTGCTGCCGCCCGGTTACCTGTGCTGCGGTTACCCGCAGAAGGGCAGCGGCCAGTTCGACAAGGCCGAGAAGATCATCACCGACAACCGCGTGCTGTTCCACCGCGTCGCCAACACGCTGAACTACCTGGACATCAAGACCGTCGTGGTGAGCTGCGGCACCTGTTACGACCAGCTGCAGGGCTACCAGTTCGACAAGATCTTCCCCGGGTGCCGGATCATCGATATCCACGAATACCTGCTGGAGAAAGGCATCACGCTGGACACGTCGGCAGGCGCCGGTTACCTGTACCACGACCCCTGCCACACGCCGATGAAGCTGCAGGAGCCGATGAAGACGGTGAAGGCGCTGCTCGGCGACAACGTGCGCAAGAGCGACCGCTGCTGCGGCGAGTCGGGCACGCTGGGGGTGACGCGGCCGGACATCTCGACGCAGATCCGCTTCCGCAAGGAAGAAGAACTGCGCAAGGACGAAGCCGCCTTGCGCGCCACGGGTGCCGTGGGTGCCAAGGCCGACATCAAGATCCTGACCAGCTGCCCGAGCTGCCTGCAGGGCCTGAGCCGCTACGGCAACGACCTGCAGAACGGCCTGCTGGAGGCCGACTACATCGTGGTCGAGATGGCGCAGCAGATCCTGGGCGACCAATGGCTGCCAGAGTTCGTCGAGGCCGCCAATTCGGGCGGCATCGAACGTGTGCTGGTCTGAAGAAAAGGATCCTTCATGGCAGGACTGCAATCCGGCTCCCCGACCCCGATCGACCTGACCGTGCACGGTAGCTCGCGTGTGCTGGCGGTCACCTTCTCCGACGGTGCGGCGTTCCGCATCCCGTTCGAACTGATGCGCATCTACTCGCCTTCGGCCGAGGTGCAGGGCCACGGCCCGGGCCAGGAAGTGCTGCAGACCGGCAAGCGCGAGGTGACGCTGGTCGGGCTGGAGCCGGTGGGCAACTACGCGGTACAGCCAGCCTTCTCGGACGGCCACGACACCGGCATCTTCTCGTGGGACTACCTCTACTTTCTCGGCTCGCAGCAGGACAAGCTGTGGGCCGACTACGCAGCGCGGCTGGCCACCGCCGAGATCGATCGCGATGCACCGATGCAGGCCCCGGGCGGCCACGCCTGCGGGTCGCATTGAACAACCCCACCCCGTACCGGGGATAGTGCATCGCCACCACACATTCCCTGATCTGGGGCAGGGTTGTCCCCGTCCATGCACCACTTCTGCCCTAGCATCGAACCATGTCCTCCACCCATTTCGGTTTCGAGTCCGTCGAAGAGACGGAGAAGGCAAGCCGCGTCAAGGGCGTCTTCGACTCGGTCGCACCCAAGTACGACCTGATGAACGACCTGATGTCGATGGGCATGCACCGCGCATGGAAGAGTTATGCGGTGTTGGTCGGCAACGTGCAGGAAGGTCAGCGTGTGCTCGACATCGCGGGCGGCACCGGCGACCTGACGATGGCGTTCGCGCGCAAGGTCGGCAAGACCGGGATGGTGGTGCATACCGACATCAACGAAGCGATGCTGCGCACCGGGCGCGACCGCCTGCTGGACGCCGGTCTGGTGCTGCCCAGCATGGTCTGCGACGCCGAGAAACTGCCGTTCGCCGATGCCAGCTTCGATCTGGTGAGCGTGGCCTTCGGCCTGCGCAACATGACACACAAGGCTGCAGCGCTGGCCGAGATGAACCGGGTACTCAAGCCGCGCGGCAAGCTGCTGGTGCTCGAGTTCTCGAAGGTCGCCAAGCCGCTGGAAAAGGCCTACGACTGGTATTCGTTCAACGTGTTGCCGCGTCTGGGCAAGCTGGTCGCGGGCGACGATGCCAGCTACCGCTACCTGGCCGAGTCGATCCGCATGCACCCGGGCCAGCAGGAGCTGAAAGCCCTGATGCAGGCACAGGGTTTCGGCCACGTGGACTATCACAACATGACCGGCGGGCTTGTATCGCTGCATGTCGGCATCAAATGCTAATGGGTTCCAACTGAGGAGACTTCGATGAAGATCTGGACACTATTTTTGGCGGCAGTGATGATGCTGACGCTGGGCCTGGATGCCGAGGCCGCAAGGCGCCTGGGCGGCGGCGGCTCGGTCGGCAAGCAGTCGAACAACGTGACGCAGCGCGAGGCCGCACCGCACACACCGGCCGCGCCTTCGCAGGCGACCAACAACGCAGCCGCGGCCAAACCTGCGGCCGCGGCGCCGGCTGCAGCACCCAAGCGCCCCTGGGGCGCCATGCTGGGCGGCCTGGCTGCAGGCCTGGGCCTGGCTTGGCTGGCCTCCTCGCTGGGCCTGGGCGCAGCCTTCGGTCAGTTCATGCTGATCGCGCTGGTGGTGCTGGTCGCGATGCTCGCCATCGGCTGGTTCATGCGCTCGCGCCGTCAGGGTCAGCAGCCGGCAGGCGGCAACAGCCCGTTCGCCTTCCAGGGCGCCGGAGGCGGCGCCGCACCGCAGGTGCCCTCGACCTACCGGCCCGAGAACGTCGGCAACGATGCATCGGCCCGGCCCTGGGAGCGCAACACGGCCTCGTTCGACGCCGGTACCGCTGGCGCGGCAGGTACCGTGGGTTCGGGTGTCGTCATCGGCTCGGCGCTGGCGGGTTCGCAGACCTGGGGCATTCCCGATGGCTTCGACAGCGACAACTTCCTGGCCGCGGCCAAGCGCAATTTCGTGACCCTGCAGTCCGCCTGGGACCGGGCCGACATCGGCTCGCTCCGGGCCATGATGACCGACACGATGCTGGGCGAGATCCAGGCGCAGCTGAGCGACCGCGAAACGCACACCGGCGGACTGTCGAACAAGACCGACGTGGTGATGCTCGATGCCAAGCTGCTCGGCATCGAGGACCTGGGCGACGACTACATGGCCAGCGTCGAGTTCTCCGGGATGATCCGCGAAGATCCCTCCGCCGGCCCGAGCCCGTTCCGCGAGGTCTGGAACATGACCAAACCCAAGAGCGGCAGCGTGGGCTGGCTGGTGGCCGGGGTGCAGGCCCTGCAATAAGGCGGCACGCAGCGCGCGCTGCGTTCGGTCCGGCGTCGAAAGCGCCGCCAAACAGAGAATAATCGGGGACCATGGCCACATCGTCCCCTTTTTCTTTTGTCTCCGACTTTATCGAACGCGTGGGCAGCTCGCTGCAGCCGCCGGCCTGGATGGTCGACGAACTGCAGCACCGGCTGGTGCTGCTGCTCAACCATGTGCTGATGCAGGAACCCGAGGCCATGGAGCGCCTGCTGCGCCAGCAGGGCCGGGTCGTGCGGCTGCAATGGCGCCAGTTCCACATCGCCCTGCTCGCCACGCCCGCCGGTCTGCTCGACCTGGCGGCGGCCGGCGCGGTGCCGGACCTGACCCTGACCGTGACCGACACCTCGCCGGCCACGCTGGCGCAGCAGGTCGTGCGCGGGGACAAGCCCGCCGTTCGCATCGAAGGTGACGTGCAACTGGCAGCCGAAGTCCATTGGCTGGCCGACCATGTGCGCTGGGATCTCGAAGAAGATCTGTCTCGCCTGATCGGCGACGCACCCGCGCACGCCGTAGGCAACGCGGCCCGCAGCGCCATCGCCGCCCTGCGCAGATTCGCCGGCCGACGTGCAGGGGCGGACGACGCCGGCAAGGCGCCGGCATGAGGCGCCTGTCCAGAGGCGCTTTCATCTGCTGGATCGTTCTTCGCTACGGGCTCGACGAACTGGTCCTGAGCAGCTTCCGCCAGCGCTGGCTGAGCGTGATCGCGCGCATCCTGTCGGTCGGCCGCGACCTGAGCGCGCCACGTGGCCAGCGCCTGCGCGAAGCGCTGGAGCGGCTGGGTCCGATCTTCGTGAAGTTCGGGCAGGTGCTGTCGACCCGGCGCGACCTGCTGGCGCCCGACATCGCCGAAGAACTGGCGCGCCTGCAGGACCGCGTGCCGCCCTTTCCGTCGGCGGTGGCGGTGGCGACGATCGAACGCGCCTTTCGCCGGCCGCTGGACCAGATCTTCGTGTCGTTCGACCACCAGCCGGTGGCCAGCGCGTCGATCGCCCAGGTGCATTTCGCGCTGATCCGCGACCGGCATGGCGTGGAACGCGAGGTGGCCGTCAAGGTGCTGCGCCCCGGCATGCTGCCGGCCATCGAGAAGGACCTGGGCCTGATGCGCATCATGGCAGGCTGGGTGCAGGGGCTGTCGTCCGACGGCAAGCGCCTGAAACCGCTGGAGGTCGTGGCCGAGTTCGACAAGTACCTGCACGACGAGCTGGATCTGCTGCGCGAAGCGTCCAGCGCGGCGCAGCTGCGGCGCAACATGGCAGGCCTGGACCTGGTGTTGATCCCGGAGATGATCTGGGACTTCTGCACGCCCGAGGTCATCGTGATGCAACGCATGAAGGGCGTCCCCATCGGGCAGACCGCGCGGCTGCGCGAAGCCGGCGTCGACATGCAGAAGCTGGCCCGCGACGGGGTCACGATCTTCTTCACGCAGGTGTTCCGTGACGGCTTCTTCCATGCCGACATGCACCCCGGCAATATCCAGATCAGCCTGGAGCCGGAAACCTTCGGCCGCTACATCCTGCTGGATTTCGGCATCGTCGGCACGCTGACCGAGTACGACAAGGAATACCTAGCGCAGAACTTCACCGCCTTCTTCCGGCGCGACTACAAGCGGGTGGCCGAGCTACACATCGAGTCCGGCTGGGTGCCGCCGTCGACCCGGGTGGACGAGCTCGAAGCCGCCATCCGGGCGGTGTGCGAACCCTACTTCGACCGGCCGCTGAAGGAGATCTCGCTCGGCATGGTGCTGATGCGGCTGTTCCAGACCTCGCGCCGCTTCCAGGTCGAGATCCAGCCGCAGCTGGTGCTGCTGCAGAAGACGCTGCTGAACATCGAGGGGCTGGGGCGCGACCTCGACCCCGAACTCGACCTCTGGAGCACGGCCAAACCGTTTCTCGAGAAATGGATGCTGGAGCAGATCGGCCCACAGGCGCTGCTGGGCCGGTTGCGCGACGAGGCTCCACGCTACGCCAAGCTGTTGCCCGAGCTGCCGCGCCTGGTCGTGGAGTTTCTGCGCCAGGGCATCAAGGAACCCCGGCAGGAGTCGCACCAGCAGTTGCAGCAGTTGCTGGCGGAGCAGCGCCGCACCAACAAGCTGCTGCAGGGCATCATCTACGGCGGCATCGGTTTTGCTTTGGGTTTGCTGGTCATGCAGCTGGTGGTGCGCGTGCGGCTGTTCTGAGTCGCGCACGGCATCGCGTATCGGATTGAACAGGAGTAGCGGATCGTGTTGTTGACATTGGTGATCGTCTATCTGCTTGCCACCATCGCCATCGGCCTGATCGCTGCGCGGCGCGTGAAAACGACCGCCGACTTTGCGATTGCCGGGCGCAACCTGCCGCTGGTGATGATCGTCACCACGACCTTCGCCACGTGGTTCGGCTCGGAGACCGTGCTGGGCATCCCGGCCAAGTTCGTCAACAGCGGGCTGGGCGGCGTGGTGGAAGACCCGTTCGGCGCGGGCACCTGCCTGATCCTGGTCGGGCTGTTCTTCGCCGGCAAGCTCTACAAGATGAACCTGCTGACGATCAGCGACTACTACCGCGAGCGTTTCGGCCGCACGGTCGAGGTGGTGTGCTCGCTGATCATCATGCTGAGCTACCTGGGCTGGGTATCGGCGCAGGTCACGGCGCTGGGCCTGGTCTTCAACCTGCTGTCGGGCGGCGCGGTGAGCATTCCGGTCGGGATGGTGATCGGTGTGGTGTCGATCCTGGCCTACACGCTGTTCGGCGGCATGTGGTCGGTTGCGATCACCGACTTCCTGCAGATGATCATCCTGGTGGCCGGGCTGGCGACCATCGCGGTCTTCGCCGGCGGGATGGCGGGCGGCGCCGACAAGGTGATCTCGCTGGCAATGAGCCGGGACCTGTTCAAGTTCTGGCCCGAGCCCAGCCTGCACGACATGCTGTTCTTCTTCGCGGCCGCGATCACGATGATGCTGGGCTCGATCCCGCAGCAGGACGTGTTCCAGCGGGTGATGTCGGCCAACAGCGTCGGCGCGGCGACCAAGGGGCCGGTGATCGGCGGGATCTGCTACATCCTGTTCGCGTTCGTGCCAATGTTCCTGGTGGCCAGTGCGCTGATCATCATGCCCGAGCAGACCGCGGCCCTGCTGAAGGACGACCCGCAGAAGGTGCTGCCGACGCTGGTGCTGGAGAAGATGCCGTTCGTGATGCAGGTGCTGTTCTTCGGTGCCTTGCTGTCGGCCATCAAGTCCACCGCCTCGGCAACGCTGCTGGCCCCGAGCGTGACCTTCACCGAGAACATCTGGCGCCAGTTCCGGCCGCGCATCGACGACCGGCACGAACTGAAGACGATGCGCATCACCGTGCTGGTGTTCAGCGTGCTGGTGCTGCTGTACGCGATCCGCATGCAGGGCACGTCGATCTACGAGATGGTCTCGGGCGCCTACCAGATCACCCTGGTGGGCGCGTTCGTGCCGCTGGTGTGCGGCCTGTACTGGAAGCGCGCCACGACGCAAGGCGCGATGGTCTCCATCGTGCTGGGCATCGGCACCTGGCTGCTGCTGCTGGCCACGCCGATCGGAGAGCAGTTTCCGGCGCAGCTGGCCGGCGTGCTGGCGGCGCTGGCGGGCATCGTGGTCGGATCGTTGGCCCCCCAATGGATCCGCCAGGCGCACGCATCGCACCACAAGGTGGTCGGCCTCGGTTGACCCGCTGTTGCAGGGGGCGATGGCCGCTTGCGGACACGCCCTCCGCCTATAATTGAGGGTTTTGCGGACTTGACCGGACCCTACTCTCACCATGCCAATCTACGCCTACAAATGCGAATCCTGCGGGTTCAGCAAGGATGTGCTGCGGAAGATGTCAGATCCCCCGCTGACCGAATGCCCGAATTGCGGCAAGGCCACCTTCACGAAGCAGTTGACGGCGGCCGGCTTCCAGCTGAAGGGTTCGGGTTGGTACGCGACCGACTTCCGCAATGGCAACAACGCCAGCGCCGCCGCCAAGCCACCCGGCGAAGAAGGCAAGAGTTCGGCTGACACGTCAGCGAAGGACGCCAAGCCTGCGGACAGCGGCGGCAAGAGCAGCAGCGCCGATGCACCGGCACCCGCGCCTGCTCCCGCCCCCCCGACCTCGACGCCTTCGGGAAGTTGAACCCAGGCGATGACCGCATTTCGCAAGTGGCTGCTGTCCGGCCTGCTGGTCGTGGTGCCCGTGGTGATCACGGCGTGGGTGCTCGACTGGGTGATCAGCCTGCTCGACCAGACGCTGCTGATCCTGCCGGGCAGCTGGCATCCCGACAAGCTGCTCGGCTACCACATCCCCGGCTTCGGCGTGCTGCTGGCCTTGCTGATCCTGCTGCTGGTCGGCGCGGCCGCCAGCAACTTCTTCGGCAGGAAGCTGGTCGACTGGTGGAACCTGCTGCTGCACCGCATCCCGATCGTGCGTTCGATCTATTCCGGCGTGAAGCAGGTGTCGGACACCGTGTTCTCGGAGAACGGCAACGCCTTTCGCACCGCGGTGCTGGTGCAGTGGCCGCGCGAGGGCTCGTGGACCATCGCCTTCGTGACCGGCGTGCCGCGCGGCGACACCGCCACCCACCTGCCCGGCGACTACCTGAGCGTCTACGTGCCGACCACGCCGAACCCCACCGGTGGCTACTTCATTCTGCTCAAGGCCAGCGAGTGCATCGAATTGCGGATGAGCGTCGACGATGCGCTCAAGTACATCGTCTCGATGGGTGTGGTGGCTCCGGCCATGCCCCCGGGCGACGGCGGCAAGACCCTCTGAGCGGGGTCGGGCAGCCTCCCAACCGTCAACCCAAGCGCCCTGCAGCGGGCGCGACCACTGAATCGATATGAAATCTCAAATGCGCACCACCTATTGCGGCCTCGTGAACGAATCGCTGATGGGCCAGTCCGTGACGCTGTGCGGCTGGGTCAACCGCCGGCGCGACCATGGCGGGGTGATCTTCGTCGACCTGCGCGACCGTGAAGGCTACGTGCAGATCGTCTGCGATCCGGACCGGCCCGAGATGTTCGCCACCGCGGAAAACCTGCGCAACGAGTTCTGCGTGCAGGTGAAGGGCCTGGTCCGCGCCCGGCCCGAAGGCACGACCAACGAAGCGCTGAAGAGCGGCAAGATCGAGGTGTTGTGCCAGGAGCTGACCGTGCTCAACCCGTCGGTCACACCGCCGTTCCAGCTGGAGGACGACAACCTGAGCGAGACCACGCGGCTGACCCATCGTGTGCTCGACCTGCGCCGCCCCTACATGCAGAAGAACCTGATGCTGCGCTACAAGGTGGCGATGGAAGTCCGGCGCTTCCTGGACGCCAACGGCTTCATCGACATCGAGACCCCGATGCTGGGCAAGTCGACCCCGGAAGGCGCGCGCGACTACCTGGTGCCGAGCCGTGTGCACGAGGGCCATTTCTTCGCGCTGCCGCAGTCGCCGCAGCTGTTCAAGCAGCTGCTGATGGTGGCGGGCTTCGACCGCTACTACCAGATCACCAAGTGTTTCCGCGACGAGGATCTGCGCGCCGACCGCCAGCCGGAATTCACGCAGATCGATATCGAGACCTCGTTCCTGACCGAAGAGGAAATCCGCGCGCTGTTCCAGGACATGATCGTCACCGTGTTCAAGAGCACGCTGGGTGTGGACCTGGGTGAGTTCCCGGTGATGACCTACCAGGAGGCCGCACTGCGCTACGGCTCCGACAAACCAGACCTGCGCGTCAAGCTCGAGTTCACGGAGCTCACCGACGTGATGGGTGACGTCGACTTCAAGGTGTTCTCGGCGCCGGCAAACAGCGGCAGCGGCCGCGTCGTGGCCCTGCGCGTGCCGGGCGGTGCCGTGGAAGGCAGCGGCCTGTCGCGCGGCGAGATCGACGCCTACACCGAGTTCGTCAAGATCTACGGCGCCAAGGGCCTGGCCTACATCAAGGTGAACGAGCTGGCCAAGGGCGCCGGCGACAAGACCCAGCGCTGGCCGGGCCTGCAAAGCCCGATCGTGAAGAACCTGCACGACAAGGCGATCCAGGCGATCCTTGAGCGGACCGGCGCACGCGACGGCGACCTGCTGTTCTTCGGGGCCGACCGCATCAAGATCGTCAACGACGCGATCGGCGCGCTGCGCATCAAGATCGGACACAGCGAGTTCGGCAAGCGCACCGGGCTGTTCGACAACCGCTGGGCGCCGTTGTGGGTCGTCGACTTCCCGATGTTCGAGTTCGACGAGGAAGCGCAGCGTTATACCGCCGTGCACCACCCCTTCACCGCGCCGAAGGACGGCCACGAGGACTGGATGGTCACCGCGCCCGAGAAGTGCATCTCCAAGGGCTACGACATGGTCCTGAACGGCTGGGAAATGGGTGGCGGCTCCGTGCGGATCCACCAGGCCGACGTGCAGCAGAAGGTGTTCGACGCTCTCAAGATCACGGCCGAGGAAGCCCAGCAGAAGTTCGGCTTCCTGCTCGACGCGCTGCAGTACGGCGCGCCACCGCATGGCGGCCTGGCGTTCGGGCTCGACCGGATCGTGACGCTGATGACCGGCGCGGAATCGATCCGCGACGTGATCGCGTTCCCCAAGACGCAGCGTGCGCAGGATCTGCTGACCCAGGCGCCCGCCCCGGTCGACGAGAAGCAACTGCGCGAACTGCACATCCGGCTGCGCGCACCGGCCGCCACGCCGGCTGCTTGAACCGGAAAGGCCGGCACCCAGCCGGGATGCCCCGGCGCCGCGCTACGGTGAACCGGCCCGCTGCAACATCGGACGGATGTAGCCGGCCGGAATGGCGTAGGTGATGCCCGAGGGATTGCTGAGAGCCGACTCGCGGCTGCCCTTGACGAACACCATGTTGATCACCGCGATGACCGCCCCGGTCGACACATCGAGGACCGGGCCGCCGCTGTTGCCGGGATAGGCCGTGCCGTCGATCTGGAAGATGTTGAAGGCGCCGTCGCGTGCGCTGCGGATCGCGCGCTCGCTCAGTTGCTGGCTGGTGGCCGCCGGCAGGACGATCGGCGTGATCGAGGAAATCATGCCGCGGTGGGTGACCGGCGAGAACCCCAGCGCTCCGCCGATCGGGAAGCCGATGAAGGCGATGGTCTGGCCTTCACGCACCAGATCCGAGTCGCCCACGTTCAACGCCGGCGCCGGCGCACCTTCGAAGCGCAGCAGCGCCAGATCGTGCAGGCGATCAATTTCCAGCACGGTCGCGCGGCGCATCTGCAACTCGGCGGCGCCGCGCACCTGCACGACGATGTCCGTCCCCGTCATGTCGTCGGTGGACGGCGGCAGCACATGGGCGTTGGTCACCGCCAGGTTGCCTTTGCCGATCACGAAGCCGGTACCGCGCAGTGCAAACCGGGGACTGTTGGTGGCCTTGTAGGTGCCGACGATGACGATGGATGGCTTTGCGTTCTGGATCAGCTCGACCATCTGGGCCTGTGCAGGCATTGCGAGGAACCAGCACAGGCAAGCCAGCCAGATGGCGCATGCCAACCGCAGCGAGCAGGCCGCACGGTGGCAAGGCCCGGCGGAGACACGGTGCGGCACCGACATCATGGCGTGTGGTTCCGGTGGCCGACGTCAGAGCGTGTGCGCCGGCATCAGAACCCGATCAAAGCGTCGCGCGCAGTTCGGCGACTTCCTTCTGGCCGCCGAACTTGTCTCCCAGCTTGGCCAGATCGTCCAGTTGCTTGCGGGCGGAATCCTTCTCGCCGGCCTTGACGTAGATCTTCGCCATGTTCAGCTTGAAGACCGGGTTTTCGGCCTGCAGGCCCAGTACCTTGGTCTGCAACTCGATGGCTTTCTTGAAGTCCTGCTTGTCGGCCAGCAACACCGCCAGCGTGTCCATGAACGCGGGCTGGTTCGGGGCCAGCGTGTTGGCCTTTTCGGCGTATGCAACGGCGCCGTCCTTGTTGAGCCGTGCCGTGACCCAGGCCAGATTGTTGTAAGCCACAGGATTGGCAGGTTGCAACTGAACAATGCCCAGGTAGTATTTCTCAGCCAATGCGTAGTCCTTCCGCGCCATCGCCGCTCCCGCCAGATAGAACGGCATCGTGGCGTCCTTGGGCTGGCTCTTGGCCCATTCGGCAGCAAACTTCTCGGCGTCCTGCGGCTTGCCGGTCGCGATCAGGGATGCATGGAGCTTGACGGCCAGCTCCGGCGAAGGCACCTGACTGATCCCGGCACGGTAGACGCCCGCTGCTCCGGCGAAGTTCTTTTGCGCCAACAGCACATCGCCTTCGAGCAGGTAACCAATGCCTTCCTTCGGACGCTGCTTCTGGATCGTCCGCGCAATGGCAGCGGCCTCCGGATACTTGCCTGCCGCCATACGCATGCCGATCAGTCTGCGTTGGGCATCCAGGTAGTCGGCCTTGAGCTCAATCGCCTTCGTGAGGCTCTGCTCTGCCTGCGATTCGTTCTTTGCCATCAGCTGCGCATCGGCGAGGCGCAATAAAGGCATCGGCGACTGCGGCAGCAAACCTACCAACTTGGTGAAGGTCGTGGTCGCCTGGTTCAAATCGCCGGACGCCACCTGCGCACGACCCATCGCATCGAGCAGCTCCGGCTTGTCGGGCATGGCCGCCAACGCGTCCTGCGCCACCGAGATGGCCTTTTTCGCGTCCTTGTTACGCAGGTGAAAATCCACCAGCAGCACGCGAGGCGCGACCTCCGTCGGATTCGCCGCGACCGCCTTGCCGATCAGATCAGCGACGTCTTCCTTGCTGCCGCCATCACGGGCACGCAATTCGGCCAGGGCCAGCAAGGCCGCTCCGTTCTTCGGCTCCTTGTCCAGCACCGTCTCGAAACGTTTGCGTGCGTCCTCGGGCTTCTGCTCGGAGAGGTCGAGCGCAGCCAGACCAGTGACTGCAGGCATGTAGGTGGCGTTGATGGCCAACGCGGCCTCGTAGCTCTTGCGTGCAGCGGCAGGATTGTTCATCGCCATCTGCGTGCGTCCCCGCAGGTTCGCTGCCAGCGGGCTGCTCGGCGATTTTTTCTCCAACCCGTCGATCGCCTTCAGCGCCCTGTCGAACTCCCTACGCCGCAGATGCGCGCTGATCAAGGCCATGTCGGCCGTCGTGCCGGTGTCGGACGCGGCAATGTCGGTCAATTCGCCGAAGGCCGAATCCACCTTGCCATCGACCAGCCGGGTCAAGGCCAGCGACGTGCGTTTGCGCGCGTCCTTGGGGTCGAGCATGCTGGCCTTGGCGAAATATTCCTCGGCTTTCTTAACATCTCCGCTCTGCAACTGGACTTCGCCGGCCAACGACAAGAGGCTAGCGTCGGTGGTCTTGTCCTTCAGCATCGGTGCCAGCGTAGTCTGGGCCTTCGCCACTTGTCCGGAGCGCAGATAAGTCATCACGAGCCATCGGCGGGCGAGCGGCAGTTCAGGGGCCGCGAGCACCGCCTTCGCAAGGTAGTCTTCCGCCGTCAGCAGCGAATTGAGCTGCAGTTCGATGCCGCCGGCGATCTCAAGGCTTCTGGGATTTCCCGGAGCGATCTTGAGCAGTTGCTGCGCCGACTCACGTGCCAGCTTGAAATCCTTTTTGGTATAGGCGATCTGCGTCTCGAGCAAACGCGTCTGCGGATGTGCAGGCGCAAATTTCTTCATTGCCTCGACTTCCTTCTCGGCATCGGCGATCTTGCCTTGTCGCAGGAGCACGGTCACGATACTGTTCTGACCGGCGAGAAAATCCGACTTGAGTTCGACAGATTTTCGATAGGCCTGCAACGCTTCTTCGGGCTGATTCCTGCCGTACAACAATACGTCACCCTTGAGCTTCCAGGCGTCGAAGTCCTTCGAGTGTTTCGCAATGACGGCATCGACGCCGCTGGCCGCGCCGTCGATGTCGAGGGCCGCCATCTTTTCCCGCACCCTCATCAACAGCGCTGATACGTTGTCGGGATCGGCTGCCAATGCGGCGTCGAGTGCAGCCTGAGACTTTGCCTTGTCGCCCAGGCTGGCGTACAGACTGGCCAGCACCGTCTGAAGTTCCGCTTTCGCTGCGGAGCCACTCAGCGTCACCTTGCCAAATTCTTCGGCGGCCTTGGCCGTCTTGCCCTGCATCGCCATCGCCCTGACGAGCTTGGGGACGACATCGTCGGGTGATTGCTTCAGTTCCAGCGCCTTGCGCAGTTCGATCTCGGCACCGGCGACATCGCCGCCATTGAGCAATGCTACGCCCAGCAGATAACGCCCCTCGGCCAGTTCCGGTTGTTTCTGCAACGCGTTCTTGAGCTGGATTGCGGCAGCCTTGTTGTCGTTCTTCGCCAGATAGTCTTTGGCCGACGCCAGCATCGCCTCGGGCTTGTCACCCCCGCAGCCAGCAAGCAGCACCGCTGCCAACACGACAGGCGCCAAGGAGAAAGAATGAGCGGTCTTGAAGTTCATGATCAGTCCAGTCAAAGTCGGATCCGGCAGCGCTTCACTTGAGGCCCAGGCGGTGCATCAGATCGTAGAGGGTGGGGCGGCTCACGCCCAGCAGTTCGGAGGCCTTGACGATGTTTCCGTTGACGCGGCCCAGCGCGACGATGATCGCATTCTTTTCCGCGGCATCCCGGATCGCACGCAGGTCCAGCGACTGGTCCACCTGGTCGGAAGGCTGGCTCTCCAGCCCGATTTCCTCGCTGGTGATCTGGTTGCCGTCGGCCATGATGGTTGCGCGCTTGATGCAGTTCTCCAGTTCCCGTATGTTGCCCGGCCAGGGGTGGGCCTCCACCGCCCGCACCGCCTCTTCGCTCAGGCTCATCGAACCGCGGTTCAGCTCCTGGGCGAAACGGCGCAGGAACGCATGCGCAAGCAAAGCCGGGTCGCCTATCCTGGCACGCAAAGGCGGAATATTGATGACAATTTCGGCAAGACGGTAGTACAAATCTTCACGGAACCGGCTTTCCTTGCTCAGCGCCTTCAGATCCTGGTGCGTTGCGCAGATGATGCGCACATCCACGGGGATCTCCTGACGCCCGCCGACCCGTTCGATCTTGCGCTCCTGCAGGAAACGCAGCAGTTTGGCCTGCAGCGAGAACGGCAGGTCGCCGATCTCGTCGAGCATCAGCGTGCCGCCGTTGGCCGTCTCGATCTTGCCGAGCGTGGTCTTGGCAGCACCGGTGAACGCCCCCTTCTCATAGCCGAAAAGTTCGCTCTCCAGCAGGTTTTCGGGGATCGCCGCGCAATTGATCGCGACGAACTTGCCGTTGCGCCGGGGCGACGCCTGGTGCAGGCCACGCGCCAGCACTTCCTTGCCGGTCCCACTTTCGCCGAGCAGCATCACCGTGGCGGTGCTCGGCGCCACCTTCTCGATCGTGCGGCAGACACGCAGCATCTCAGGGTCGCGGGTGATCAGGCCCGCCAGCGCATCGGGCTGCTGCATCGACTGCAGGCGGCGGTTCTCCTTCTGCAGCTCGAACATGCGGAACGCGCGGTCCACCGTCAGGTTCAACAGTTCGGGCTCGAAGGGCTTGGCAAAGAAGTCGTACGCACCGAGGGCCACGGCCCGCAATGCGTTCGCCTGGTCGTTCTGCCCGGTCAGCACGATGACCTTGGTGTCCGGCTCGATCGCGAGGATCTGCTCGAGAAGCTTGAAACCTTCGGTGATGCCGTCGGCATCGGGCGGCAGACCCAGATCCATCGTCACCACCGCGGGTGCGTGGCGGCGCATCTGCACCAGGGCGCTCTCGCGGTCGAGCGCTGTGATCGACTCGAACCGGTCGAGCGACCACTTGATCTGCTTCTGCAGCGCCGGATCATCTTCCACGATCAGCAGCGATCGCATCTTTTCAGTCGTCATGTATGTTCCATGGGATGCAAGGCGGACACCTTGTCGACGTCGAACAGAGGCAGCAGGATGGTCACGACGGTTCCCCTCTCGAGTTCACTGTCGACCAGGATTTTCCCTCCCAGTTCCTGCACGTATTGAGAACTCTCGTAGGCACCGATGCCCATGCCGGCCTGCTTGGTGGTCTGGAACGGCTTGAACAGACGATCACGCACGAACTCCTGCGACATTCCGTGGCCTGTGTCCCCCACTTCCACCATGGCCTGCCCGCCTTGGCGTGCCAGCTTCAGCCAGACACGCTGCGACGGGTCGGTGGCATCGAACGCGTTCTGCACGACGTGGCCGATGATGCGCTCCAGCCGCTCCTCGTGTCCGCGCGCCACCACGTGATCGGCCAGTTCGACCTCGAGCTGGCGGCCCCTGCCCTCTGCCACGCCCGCGATACGGTGCACGATCGCTTCCAGGTCAACGCCGTGCACGGTACCCGTCGGCGTCGCGCCTTCGCGCAATTGAAGCATCAGCTGGCGCATCCTGTCCAACGAATTCTCCACAGTCATCAGCATATCCTGCTGAAACTCCGGGTTGCCTTGCAGGCGCTTGGCGTTTTTCATCATCAGCGACAGCTGGGTCACGATGTTTTTCAGATCGTGGACGACAAATGCCGACATCCGGTTGAACGCATCGAACTTGCGCACTTCCAGCAGGGCCTCGGTGGCCTGCATCTGCGCCAGGAAGCTGGCGGCCTGCCTGCCGGCGGTCTTCAACAGGTCGTTGACCTCCCAGTTGACGTCCACGTCCGCGCGTGCACGGGCCAGCACCACAAAACCGGTCAGCTCGTCGCCGACCCGCAGCGGAACGACCAGCCAGGCCTGGTTGACCTCGTGCAGCCAGCCCGGCAAGGCCAGCGTGCCGTAACGCTGCGGATACGAGCGGTATTCCTGCAGGTTGATGACCCAGCCGCTGTCGAGCAGAAACCGGCAGAACTCGGAGGATGCGTCTTCCTTGTCGCGGATCTGCCCCAGGTTCCAGCTGGCCGACTGCCGAAAGGCCGTTTCGCCGGCATTCTTCAACCACAGGCCGCCGGCCGGGCTTTCGAGCATGTCCGCCAGCCCACGGATCACACGCTCACCCATGTCCTGCGGCGCATGTTCGGTCGACAAGGTCTGCGTGAAGCGCAGCCACTCTTCGCGGTAGTCGTAGCGGTAGCGAAAGAAGTGCTTGCCCAGCAACACCCGCAGCTTCGAACGCATGGCGCCCGACATTGCCAGGATCATCAGCACGACTGACGCCGAGAACACCAGCCCGAGTTGCAGCGCCCGGCCCCAGTCGCCACCGAAATAACGCACGTAGTAGCCAACAGCCGAGATGAAGATCAGGTACAGCCCGGCAATCAGCAAGGTCGCGGAATGGAAGGCGGCCTTGCGCGACACGCGGATCTTGGCGATCCAGTCGCGGCGCCCGGTGATCGACAGCAGCAGCAGCGGCACCAGCAAGGCATGCAGCAGGCCGCGCATGCTGAGGGCATCGCCGTCGATCTGCTTGAACAACACGGCCTGCGAATACAGGTACAGGTCGAACAGGAGTGCCCCCGCCAGGCCAAGGCACAGAGGCTTGACGCTCCATCGCGCATCCTCCGGTACGTTGCGGTACACCTGCTCCAGCAGAAACAGCGCAAACACCGGGGTTGACATCGAACTCAGCAACGCCCACTGGCCTGCCGTGGTCTGCACCGAATCGTCGGGCGGCGCGTACAGGTTGGCCAGCAGTCCGAACCCCAGCAAGGCGACCGCGGTCGCCACCAGCCAGCCGTGCCCACCCGGCCGCCGTCCGGACCGCGGGCGGCACAGCACCAGCAGGAACGCGATCCAGCAGGCGTAGCGCAGCCAGTCCGCCAACGCCCCCGCCAGCCGGAGATCGGTGCGCTGCGTCAGCAACGCCCCCAGCACCAGCCAGCCCCACAACGCGGAGCTGAGCACCGCCGCCAGCAGCAACACCGCCGATGTGTCGCGGGGCTGCCAGAGGTACCGGAGCTGGAGCAGGCGCAGGCCGAAGGCCAGGAACACCACCCCTGCCAAGCCATAGCCCCAGACACCCAGAAGAAAGTTACTGCTCCCCATGAACGGACTGCTGCGCCAGCGTCAGACGTCCGTGCAAGCGCACGGTATCAGGCCGCCGCGATGGCGCAGCCTGCGGACAACCGACCGTGTTGCGTCAATGCGCACCTTTGGCCATCAGCACGACGCCGACGGTCTCGAACAGGATGACCAGGTCGAGAAACAACGAGTGGTTCTTCACGTAGTAGAGGTCGTACTGCAGCTTCTCGGCAGAATCCTCCAGCGTGGCACCGTAGTGGTAGCGCACCTGCGCCCATCCGGTGACGCCAGGCTTCACGCTCTGGCGCACCGCGTAGTAAGGAATCTCGCGGGTCAACTGGTCAACGAAGAACGGCCGCTCGGGCCGCGGGCCCACCAGGCTCATATCGCCATTCAGCACGCTGAACAATTGCGGCAGTTCGTCGACGCGGATCTTGCGGATCACGCCGCCGATGCGGGTCACCCGGTCGTCCTTTGCGGCAGCCCAGCGCGGGCCGTCTTTCTCGGCGTCGGTGCGCATGCTGCGGAACTTCACGACATTGAACAGCCGGCCGTTGAATCCGACACGTTCCTGCCGGTAGAAGATCGGTCCTTTGCTTTCGAGCTTGATCAGCAGCGCCGTCACCAGCATGATCGGCGACGCCAGCAGGATCAGGATGGACGCGCAGAAGATGTCGAACAGCCGTTTGACGATCGTGCGCAAGCCATCCTGGCTGAAACCGTCGCCGAACACCAGCCAGCCAGCGGACACGGAATCCAGCCGGATCTGCCCCTTGGTCTTCTCGAAATGGGTCGCGATGTCGACGACCCGTACGCCATGCAGCTTACAGTCGAGCAACTCGCGCAAAGGCATGCTGCCGCCTCGGCGCTCGACCAGGGCCACGACGATCTCGTCGACCTCCAGCTCGAGCGCGGTATCGGTAAGCGACTTGCTCTTCGACAGGATGCCCCAGGCCGAGACTTCCGATTCGACCTCGTTCGGGCTGGCGTAGTAGCCGACCACGTCGACGTGGGGATCTTCCTTCTTCAACGTGCGCCCCACCAAGGCGGCACGCGGGCCGGTACCGAACACCAGCACGCGGTGTCGCAGCATCGCCTGCGGCCCGGAGTGCGCGACATAGACCCTGTGGCCCACGACCAGCACCAGGCCAATCATCGCGGCGGCGGCCAGCGACAGGCGGCCATCCATGCCCAGCGGCATCAGGCTGAACACCGCATAGGTGAGCGGCAGGGCCAGCACGATCGACAGCACGGCCCGGGCACGCGACTGGTTCGCCGAACGGTTGTGCACGCGCTGGTAGAAACCCATGCTGGCGTTGATCACCAGCATGCCGGTCGCCAGCAGGCAGGTGTACCCCATCAGAGGCACGGCCGACGCCAGGTCAGATCCCCGCCAGGCGATCTCGGCCAACACCGCGGCGAGCACCAGTGCCAGATCCAGAAACACCTGCTGCAACGTACGCCGGTGCAGATAGTGGTTGAATATCTTGATCATGCGCAGCTGGCGGTGGTACCGGTCACCGTCTCGACTTGCCGGGCACTCCAGGGAACGAACACCGCATTCTGAAATCGACTCATCCGATATTCCTGCTCACAGAGCGTTCTGAGCGACCGATCGCTCGACGGCCAACACCACCTGACCGACAGCGTGCCGACTGTGGATTGCATCGGCGGATCCCGTGGTGGGCCCGCCACCGTCGAACCACGCATGCTGGCGGTGGATTGTAGAACGGCCACAGCCCTCTCCGGCTTGCGCGCCGTCCCCTAAAAACATCAGACGCCGCTGCCCGGTGGCAGCCGGCGTTCGATCCGGTTCTCGATGTAGAAGCGTGACTTGGCCGCGTACATCGCGTGGTCGGCCCGGACGATCGCAGCATCGATCTGCTGGTGGCTATGGCAGGTGGCCATCCCGATCGCCATGCTCAGCTTCTGCCCGGCATAGAACTGGTTGTTCAGCTCCAGGATCGATTCGATCCGATCTTTCAGCGCTTCGGTCGCCCGTTCATCCGCCCCGGGCAGCAGCACGGCGAATTCGTCACCGCCGATGCGCGCGGCACAGCTGGGCGCCGTGACCGCCTTGCCCAGCACTTCGCCAGCACGGCGCAGCAGCGCGTCGCCGGCCACGTGGCCATCGTCGTCGTTGACGCTTTTCAGGCCGTTCAGGTCGATCACCAGGATGCTGACCGGCCAAGGCCCCTTGCGCGACAGGCGGTTGAGTTCGTCCATGTAGAACGCCCGGTTGCGCAGTTGCGTCAGCGAATCGTGCTTGCCGAGGTATTCGAGATAGGCTTCCGCTTTCTTGCGCGCCGTGATGTCGACCAGCGATACCAGCACCAGGTCCCAGCTGGCCAGATGGCCGGGCAACACCGCGAACTGCAGGTGGATGTTGATCGCTTCGCCGCTCAGCGCGTAGTTGACGACCTCGCGGTGCTGGGTGGTCTTGCCATTCCAGAGATCGAGCAGTTGCTCCGCGAACGAATCCCGCATCTCGTCGCGGAACATCTCGCCGAGCCGGTTGAGCAATGTGGGCTTGTCCGGCGCGGCAAACATCGTCAGCGTCTGGCGGTTCACGTCGATGACGCGGATCTCCTGCATGCAGCGCGTGACGAACTCCGGATGGACGTTCATGAACACCTTGAAATCCTGGATGCCGAGCGTGCGCAACTCGTCGAGCAGACGCTTGACCGCGCTGAAGTCCTCGACCCACAACGAGACCGGCGATTCGTCGAACAGGTCGCGCGCGTGCCGTTCGCTCGATGCCAGCTGGTCGGCCGAACGCTGCGCTGCGGTCACGTCCTGCAGCGACAGCATCACACGGTCCCAGCTGTCTTCGTGGCCCGACAACACCTGGGCCTGGATCTGGACGTCGAGGCGGCGGCCGTCCAGCGCATAGTTCACCGTGCGATTCGAAAAACCGAGCTTGCCGCCCCACAACTGGGACAGCTCGTCGACCTGGTGCTCGAACATGTCGTCGCGGAACACCTGGTGCAGCTGTGCCACCAGTTCTTGCTGGCTAGTGGCAGCGAAAAGCTGCAATGTGTGCTGGTTGACCTTGAGGATCTTCAGCGTCGCCGCGCACTGCTGCACACGTTCGGGCTGTGCCAGCAGATAGGCCTTCAGATCCTGCACGCCAGCCGCGCGCCAGGTATCGAACAGCTGCTTCAACCCACTGAAATCTTCCAGCCAGAGCGAGACAGGCGCCATTTCGAACATCTGCTCGAAATCGGCCTCGGATGACGACAAAAGGGACACTTCGAAAACCTCCGTGTCCCATTGTCGCCGTACGCGCACGGAGTGCCGTGCGCGGGTTCTCGCTCTTAACGCGCGGGGCGCGCCGGCCGCTTCTTCATGTCGCGCGGAACAAACACCTTGGGTCCGCCGGCAGGCTTGGCAAAACCGGGCCTGGCACCACGCGGAGCGCCATCGTCGCGCCGGCTGTCGCCCTGGTAACCGGTGTGGCGGCTCTCGCCGAAACCGTCATGGCCGGCGAAGCCACCGCTGCCGCCGCGTGCAGGCGGCCGTGCATTGCGTGGATCGAAACCCGGGCTGCGCGCAGGACCGCCGGAACCGCCACGGTCACCGCCGTACGAAGACCCAGGAGCGCGACCGCGCGGCGAATAGTCGCGCGGGCCACGGTCGCGGTCTTGGCCAAACGGAGCCCGGCGTGCTTCGGGCATGCGCTGGCGGGGTTCGAGACCCGGGATCACCTCGGCCTTGAACACCTGGCGCGAGAACTGCTCGATATCCTGGATCTTGCGGCGATCGCGAAATTCCGCGAACGTCACGGCCAGTCCATCCCGGCCGGCGCGGCCGGTGCGGCCGATACGGTGGGTGTAGTCCTCTGCCTTCATCGGCAGGCCATAGTTGAAGACGTGGCTGATGCTCGGCACGTCGATGCCGCGCGCGGCCACGTCGGTCGCCACCAGGATCTGTACCTGGCCCTGGCGCAGCGCCATCAACCGGCGGTTGCGCAGGCCCTGGCTCAGCGCGCCGTGCAAGGCCACGGCACTGAAGCCGGCCTGTTGCAGGTCCGCGGCCAGACCATCGCATTCGATCTGCGTGCTGGCAAACACGATGGCCTGGGCGATGGTCGTATCGCGCAGCCAGTGGTCGAGCAGCTGGCGCTTGTGCTGGGCGTGGTCGGCCCAGAACAGCACCTGCTTGATGTTCTGGTGCTTCTCGTGCGGCGTGTCGATCTCGACGCGCTGCGGCTCGCGCATCACGCGGCGTGCCAGCTGCTGGATGCGGGGCGCCAGCGTCGCGCTGAACATCATCGTCTGCTTGCGCTCGATGGTCATCTGGTTGATCTCGGCAAGATCGTCGGCAAAACCGAGGTCCAGCATGCGGTCGGCTTCGTCGACCACGAGAAACTGAACCTGGTCGAGCTTGATCTGCATCGAGCGCTGCAGATCCAGCAGGCGGCCCGGCGTGGCCACCACCAGATCGGCGTTCTGCAGCTTGGCGATCTGCAGGGCGTAGGGCATGCCACCGACGACGTTGGCGACACGCAGGCCGCGGCAATGCTTCACCAGCTCGATCGCGTCATGCGCCACCTGCTGTGCCAGTTCACGGGTGGGGCACAACACCAGCGCGCCCGGCGTCGCAGCCTTGAAATGCCGCGGATTGGTCGGGTCCTTGCGCCGGGGCCGCTTCGGCGGCACTTCGCCGCGCGCCACGGCTTCTGCCGCTTCGCGTTCGGCATCGGCGCGCAGTTGCGCTTCGGCTGCCGCCTGCTGGCGGATCAGGGTGTCCAGCACCGGCAGCAGGAATGCCGCCGTCTTGCCGCTGCCGGTCTGGCTCGACACCATCAGATCGATGAACTGCGCCTGGCCGTCGCCCTTGGCCTGCATGGCCTTGGGGATCACCTGGCGCTGCACGGCGGTGGGCTGGGTGAAACCCAGGTCGGCCACGGCCTGTAGCAACTCGGGCGCCAGGCCCAATTCGACAAAACCGGAGGTCACGGCCGCCGGTTCCACGCCGTCGCCAGCGGGTTGTGCCGCAGCTTCTGTGGCAGCGGCAGGATGGGGATCAACTGCCATCGTGTCGTTGGAGACGAAAGCAATATCGGATTCGACAGGCGACAACTCGCCCGCCCTTTCATAGGAGTCGGTCATTTTTTCTCACACGACAACGCCGTACCGGGTACGGTCGCTTCGTTCATGGTGAAACAAACATCCACCATCAAACGAAGCCGGCAACCGACATGTTCGGCGCCAGGGATCCAACTTGCGGGATCCTGAGTGTGAAGGGAGATGCACAAACTTGGTAGCCACCCGGTGACTGCCAAGCCTACGATTATCGCATGCTTCGGTCACCCTTGGGAAGTAACCAGCTGCAGGAAGTGTGTCCGGTAGTGTTCGAGTTCGTCGATCGACTCGTGCACATCGGCCAGGGCCGTGTGCTGCTGCTTCTTCTTGAAGCCCGAATACACGTCGGGCCGCCAGCGTTTGGCCAGCTCCTTCAACGTGCTGACGTCGAGGCTGCGGTAATGGAAGAAGGCCTCCAGCCGGGGCATGTATTTCACGAGGAAGCGGCGGTCCTGGCTGATGGTGTTGCCGCACATCGGCGAGCCGTTCTTCGGCACGTACCGGGCCAGAAATTCCAGCAGCCCGCGTTCGGCCTGTTCTTCGGTCACGGTGGAGGCCTTGACCTTGTCGATCAGACCGCTGCGCCCATGGGTACCCTTGTTCCAGGCATCCATCGCGTCGAGCCGTGCATCGGGCTGGTGGATGACAAACACCGGCCCCTCGATCCGCGGTTGCAGATCAGGCCCGGTGACCACCACCGCGATCTCGATCAGGCGGTCTACTTCCGGGTCGAGACCGGTCATCTCGCAGTCCAGCCACACCAGGTTCTTGTCAGATTTGGCCAGCCTGGTGGCCACAGGGGTGTTCGCAGCATCCATGCCGGGGATTGTCGTCGATGGCCTACACTCGTCGCCCATGTCCGAGTCGTTCCCTGCCGCCCTGGCTCCCGCCGACCTGTTCACAGCCGCGTTTGCGCTGGCCCTCATCGCCGGCCTGGTGGTCAAGTTCTGGCTGGCGACGCGGCAGATCCGCCATGTGGTGCGGCACCGCGACCGCGTGCCGCCCGCATTCGCCGGCACCATCACACTGACAGCCCACCAGAAAGCCGCCGACTACACCGTCGCGAAGACCCGGTCCGGCCTGCTCGAGCTGGCCCTGGGGGCCGCCGTGCTGCTGGGCTGGACCCTGCTGGGCGGTCTGCACGCGCTCAACCAGTGGCTGCTGGGCTGGATCGGCGGCGGCATGTGGCAACAGCTAGCGTTGCTGGCCGCATTCGCGTCGATCGGCGGCCTGATCGAGCTGCCGATGACGCTCTACCAGACCTTCGTCATCGAGCAGCGTTTCGGCTTCAACAAGATGACCTGGCGGCTCTGGCTGGCCGACCTGCTGAAGTCCACGCTGGTGGGCGCGCTGATCGGCCTGCCGATCGTGGCCCTGATCCTGTGGCTGATGGGGGCCGCCGGCCATCTGTGGTGGCTGTGGGCCTGGTGCGCCTGGATGGGGTTCAACCTGCTGCTGTTGATGGTCTACCCCACCTTCATCGCGCCGATGTTCAACAAGTTCAAACCGCTCGAAGACGAATCGTTGAAGGCGCGCGTCACGCAACTGATGCAGCGCTGCGGCTTTGCCGCCAAGGGCCTGTTCGTGATGGACGGCAGCAGACGCAGCGCACACGCCAACGCCTACTTCACCGGCTTCGGCGCGGCCAAACGTGTGGTGTTCTACGACACGCTGCTCGCCAGGCTGTCCCCGGCCCAGGTCGACGCCGTGCTGGCGCATGAACTGGGGCATTTCAAGTACCGGCACATCCTGCAGCGTGTGGCCACGCTCTTCGGGTTGAGCCTGCTGGGCTTCGCGCTGCTGGGCTGGCTCTCGGGCCAGGCCTGGTTCTACACCGGCCTCGGCGTGCGGCCGAACTTCGGCGCCTTCGTCGGTGGCGCCGCGGCACCCAACGACGCGCTGGCGTTGATCCTGTTCCTGATGGCGGTCCCCACATTCGGCTTCTTCGTGTCGCCGCTGTCGGCACAGTTGTCGCGCAAGCACGAGTTCCAGGCCGACGCCTACGCCGTCGCCCAGACCAGCGGCGAGGACCTGTCGGCCGCGCTGCTGAAGCTGTACGAGGACAACGCGTCCACGCTGACGCCCGATCCTGTCTTCGTCAAGTTCTACTACTCGCATCCGCCCGCCTCGGAACGTCTGGCGCGCATGCGCCACGGCCTGGCCATGGGTGCTGCTGGAGGCCAGGGATGACCGGCATGCTGCCCAAGAAGGATTGGTCCAAGGTTCAACGGCGCGCGCTGACCGCGAGCGAGCTCGTCACCCGGCTGGCGCAACTCGAAGGCTGGGTGCTGTCCGGCGACGGCGATGCGGTGGCCATCGAGAAGACCTACCGTTTCGCGAACTACTACGAGACCATCAGCTTCGTGAATGCACTGGCCTTCATCGCCAATGCGCAGGACCACCATCCGGATCTGTCGGTGCACTACGGCCGCTGTGTCGTGCGCTTCAACACGCACGACGTGCACGGCATCTCCGAAACCGATTTCGACTGCGCACGCCAGGTCGATGCACTGCTTGCCTGACGCCGAAGGCGGCCGATGAACGCGGCGCCGGCGCTCGAGCCGGGGCTGGTCGTGTCCGCCCACGGGCGCCACTGCCTGGTGGAGTCCGACGACGGCCTGCGCCGGATCTGCCACCCGCGCGGAAAGAAGAGCCAGGCGGTGGTGGGTGACCGGGTGCGCTGGCTGCCCGCGCCCGCGGGCCAGGGGGAGGAAGGCACGATCGAGCGGGTCGACGAGCGGCGCAATCTGCTGTACCGGCGCGACGAGATACGCACCAAATCGTTTGCCGCGAACCTGGACCAGGTGCTGATCCTGATCGCGGCCGAACCCGAGTTCTCCGAAAGCCAGCTGGCACGTGTGCTGATTGCGGCCGAGGCCGAGCGCATCACGCCGTTGATCGTGCTGAACAAGAGCGACCTGACCGGCCTGTTCGGCGCCGCGTGGGAACGGCTAGCGCCGTACCGGAACATGGGCTACGAGGTGCTCGCCACCAGCCTGCGCGAGGCGCCTGCCCCGGGGAGCCACGCATTGTCGGCCGCCGGACTGGCGCACAAGCTGCAGGACAAGGCGACGCTGGTGCTCGGCCCGTCGGGTGCCGGCAAGAGCACGCTCATCAACCGCCTGGTGCCGGCCGCGTCCGCGCTGACGCAGGAGATCTCACGCGCGCTGAACTCCGGCAAGCACACGACGACCAGCACGACCTGGTATTGGGTCGGCGCCGACCGCCGCACCGGCCTGATCGACTCACCGGGTTTCCAGGAATTTGGCCTGCGCCAGATCGATCCACGCAAGCTGGCCGACCTGATGCCCGACCTGCGCCAACACATCCCGCAGTGCCGCTTCTACAACTGCACGCATCTGCACGAACCCGGCTGCGGCGTCATCGCCGCGGTCAAGGCCGAGCCAGGCAAAGAGACCATCTCCGAGCGCCGCTATGGCATCTACCGCGACCTGTTTGCCGAGCTGAGCCAGCCCGAGCGGTATTGACCGGCGCCCCTTAGCCTGTCAGGGCGATCGGCCCTCGAGGCCACACGGCATCAGCGGCCGAGGATATCGGCCAGCGCCTGTAGCAAGGCGTCGCAATGCGCGGGGGTACCGATGCTGATCCGCAGGTAGTGCGCGGTGCGCGGCAGCTGGAAATGCCGCACCAGCACGGCCCGTTCGCGCAGCGCGGCCGCCAGGGCGGCGGCGTCATGCCGTGCGTGGGTCGCGAACACGAAATTCGCCTGCGAGGGCAGCACCGTGAACCCGAGATCCTCCAGCTGCAACGACAGCCCTTCCCGGCTGTCCATCACGGCGGCACGGGTCTTCTCGAAGTAGGCCCGGTCTTCGTAGGCCGCGGCGGCGCCGGCCATGGCCAGGCAGTCGAGCGGGTAGGCATTGAAGCTGTTCTTCACCCGCTCCAGCGCTTCGATCAGATGGCTCTGCCCGAACGCCAGGCCCACGCGCAAGCCTGCGAGCGAGCGCGACTTCGACAGCGTCTGCACCACCAGCAGATTCGGGTAGCGGTCGACCAGCGCGACGGCCGATGCCGCACCGAAATCGACATACGCCTCGTCCACCAGCATCACCCGCTCGGGGTGCAGCTGCAGCAGGGTCTCCATCTGGCTCAGCGGCAGCGCGATGCCGGTCGGCGCATTCGGATTGGCCAGCACCAGCCCGGCGACCGGCTGGCCCGCCGTCGCGGCGAAGGCGGCCAGGTCGATCCGCATCTCGGCGTCCAGCGGCACGGTTTGCGGCGTGATGCCGTACAGCCGGCAATAGGACTGGTAGAAGCTGTACGTGACGTCCGGCATCAGCAGCGGCGCCGCCTGCTGGAAGAAGGCGCAGAAGGCATGGGCCAGCACCTCGTCCGAGCCGTTGCCGACGAAGATCTGCGCGGGCGCCATGCCGGACGCGGCGGCCACGGCGCGTCGCAACGCCATGCTGTCGGGGTCGGGATACAGCTGCAGGCGGTCCGCCGCCGCCGCGATGGCCGCGACCACCCGGGGTGATGGCGGATACGGGTTCTCGTTGGTGTTGAGTTTCACCAGGCCCGGGATCTGCGGCTGTTCGCCCGCGGTGTAGGGGCTCAAGCCCGCGATGGCCGGGCTCCAGAACGTGGAAGGCGCCGCCATCAACCGACCAGGCGCGCCAGCGTGAGCAGGGCCAGCAAACCCATCCACATCACGACCGTGCGCCAGACCAGGCCGACGACGCTGCGCAGGTGGCCCAGTTCGGGCTCGCGCCCGGGCGTCGATTCGGAATCCTGCTGCTCCACGCCGACCTCGAAGGTCTGCGACGTGTGCGGCGAGAAACTCGGCTTCAGCGCCTCGCCGCCCAGCCGCACGTTGAGCGCGCCCGAGGTGGCCGCCAGGATCACGCCATCGTTGTCGTTCGGGAAACGCTGCGCGTGGTGGCGCCAGCTGTCGATCGCATCCTCGAAACTGCCGACGATGGCGAAACCCGCCGCCGTAGTGCGGGCGGGCAGCCAGTCGATCCAGGTCCAGGCGTCGGCGGCCGCCTGCTGCAGCGCGGCGCTGGCCGGTTGCTGCTGCATCTTGCTCTTGTAGCGCCAGTAGCGCGAGGCGAACTCGCTCAGGCGGTAGAACACCGCGCCGGCCGGACCCAGGCCGCAGGCCGCGAGCACCGAGAACCACGTCAGCACGCCGAACACATGGCGGTGCGCCGCCAGCACCGAATACTCGATGACGTGGCGCACGATCTCGCTGCGCGGCAGTTCGCTCGCATCCACCCGCTGCCAGTCGGCCAGCAACTGACGCGCCTGGCCTTCATCGCCGGCGTCGAGGGCATCCCGGATCTCGGTGAAGTGGTGGCTGAACTGCCGGAAACCCAGCGTCACGTAGAGCACGGCCACGCTCCAGACGATGGCCACCGGCCAACCCAGCGTCCAGACCAGCGCCCAGTGAACGGCCAACGTCACCAGCGAAGGCACCGTCACCGCCAGCCCCCACGCCAGCCAGCCGTGCTGCGGTTTGCCGGCGTCGAAGTTCGTGCTGGCCCAGCGGACCCATGCGCGCAACCAGTTGTGGATCTGGTTGTCACGCCCCAACGGTCGCACCTGCTCGATCACCAGCGCGCACAGAATCGCGAAAAAACTCATCCGGCGATCATAGCGGGCGCGTTCCTGCCAGACCCGAGGGGCATGGCCTTGCAAGCGCGCTTCAGGCCCGCAGAAAACGATAGAAATTGCGCAGGATGCCGGCGGTCGCGCCCCAGACGAAGCGCTCCTGCGCGCCATCGCGGTACGGCATCGAGAACCACTCCCGGCGCTGCCCTTCCCATTCGAGCAGGTGGCGATGGTGGTGCGCCGGGTCCATCAGGAAGCCGAGCGGCACCTCGAACGCGTCGGCCACTTCGCCCGGGTTCAGCGTGAGCCGGAACCCCGGCCGCACCAGGCCCACCACCGGCGTGACCACGAAGGCCGTGCCGGTCACGTAGTTCGACAGCAGGCCGAGGATCTCGACGAACTCGGGGCCCAGGCCCACCTCTTCCTGCGCTTCACGCAAGGCGGCCGCCTGGGCATCGGCGTCGGTACGATCGATGCGCCCGCCCGGAAAGGCAACCTGGCCCGAATGGTTGGCCAACTGCAGCGAACGCTCGGTCAACAGCACCGTGGGCGCATCGCCGTGCATCACGATCGGGATCAGCACCGCGGCATTCGACATCTTCCGGTCGGAAAAACGCGGCTCCTTGCGCACCTCGGGCTCCCACACGGGTGGCGCCCGAAAACGCTGGCGCAGGGCATCGGGCGTCAGACAGGCCCGGTCGACCGGCGGCAGATGCGCGTCGTTGCCGAGCGGCGGATTCTTGCGGGGGTCGAAGTTGGGAATCTTCGACAGCGGTGTCAGCGGCAGATCGGACACAGGAACATCGAACCGGGTAAAAGAAGAACGAACGTTCGCAACCACACAATGGAAAAAGCCGCTACGAGCGTGGCGCTGGTAGCGGCTTGGACCGGCGTGCGGCAGCTTATTTGGCGGCTGCTGCAGCGGCCTTGGAGACCAGCTTTTCCTTGATGCGAGCCGACTTGCCGCTGCGGTCGCGCAGGTAGTACAGCTTGGCACGGCGCACATCGCCGCGGCGCTTGACTTCGATGGCCGAGATCAACGGGCTGTAGGTCTGGAACGTACGCTCCACACCTTCGCCGCTGGAGATCTTGCGCACAGTGAAGCCGCTGTTCAGGCCGCGATTGCGCTTGGCAATGACAACGCCTTCGTAAGCCTGCACGCGCTTGCGCGAGCCTTCGACGACGTTGACGCTCACGATGACGGTGTCGCCGGGGGCAAAGGCGGGAATCTTCTTCCCGAGGCGAGCAATCTCTTCTTGCTCAAGGGTTTCGATCAGGTTCATGGTTTCCTCTGATGATCGTGTCCGCGCCTGTTGTCGAAATGACGTGTCGGAATGACTTGGAGTGCCTGCAACGGACCAGACATGCGTCTGGAGGTGCGAGCGGCCGGACAGAGGATCGAAAAGCCCACGATTATAACCAATGCCGAGGCACCCCGGCTAGCCCCCGTCCGCGGCCTCGCGCAGCAGGGCTTCGTCGGCAGCGTCCAGGCGGCCCGCAGCCCTGGCCTGTGCGATCAGGTCGGGCCGCTGCGCTGCGGTGGCGCGGAGCTGTTCGTCGCGCCGCCAGCGGCCGATGCGCGCATGGTGCCCCGACAGCAGCACCTCGGGCACCCGCACGCCGTTCCACTCCTCCGGGCGCGTGTAGTGCGGGCAGTCGAGCAGACCGTCGAGCGCCGGATGGAAACTGTCCTGCTGGTGGCTCTCGGCATCGTTCAGCACGCCCGGTTGCAGCCGCGCCACGGCATCGAGCAGCGCCAGCGCCGCGATCTCGCCGCCGGACAGCACGAAGTCGCCCAGGCTGATGCAATGCGTGACGTGGGCGTCGATGAAGCGCTGGTCGATGCCCTCGTAGCGGCCGCACACCAGCACCGCGCCTGCGCTCGAAGACCATGCGGCGACCGCCGCATGGCGCAGCGGCTCGCCCGCCGGCGAGAACAACACCACGGGCGCGGCCTGGCCGCGGTCAGCCTGGATGGCGCCGAGGCAGCGCGCCAGCGGCTCGGCCATCATGACCATGCCCGGCCCGCCGCCGAACGAACGGTCGTCGATACGCCGGTAGTTGCCTTCGGCCCAGTCGCGCGGGTTCCACAGGCGCACGTCGACCTGCCCCGACGCAAAGGCCCGCCTGGTGATGCCACTCGCAAGGAATGGCGCGAACATCTCGGGAAACAGCGTGATGACGTCGAAACGCATCGCGGGACCGTCGTGGCCTCGGCTCAATAGTCGGGCTGCCAGTCGACCGTGATGCGCCGGCCGGGCAGATCCACGTTGTCGACATACGCCGCCACGAAGGGAATCATGCGCTCGGCGGTCTTGGTGGTGCCGTCTTCGCCGACGGACGCATAGTCGATGACCAGCACCGTCTGCGGCCCGGTCGACAACAGCTCGCGCACGCTGCCCAGCGCCACCCCTTCACGATTGACCACCGACAGGCCGATCAGGTCGACCCAGTAGTACTCGTCGACCGATGCGGTCGGAAAACTGGCGCGCGAGACGAAGATGCGGGCCGACTTCAGCGCGTCGGCGGCGTCCCGGCCGTCGACTTCATGGGCTGACGCCACCACGCTGCCCGAATGGTCGCGCGCCTCGCGCACGCGCATCAGCACCGTGGGCGGTGTGGCCGCTGCGGGCACCGACGCAGGAAACTGCAGATACCAGCGTTTGGACGAAAAAAGTGCCTCGGGCTCAGCGCTGTGGGACAGGACCTTGAACCAGCCCTTGACGCCCCAGCCCCCGAGAATGCGCCCCACCTCGATGGCATCGGCCGGCAGTTCCGCCGGCTCGAGACCGGGCAAAAGCGCGCCGGCTGCCATGGTGCGGCCTTGAAACTACAGGCGGATCAGGCCGCTGCCTTGGCAGCAGCTTGCGCCACCAGGCGTTCCACCGTGGGGGAAGCCTGTGCACCGACGCCGCGCCAGTAGGTCAGACGGTCCTGGGCGATGCGGATGCTCTCTTCGTTCGACTTGGCGATCGGGTTGTAGAAACCGATGCGTTCGATGAAGCGACCATCGCGACGGGTGCGCTTGTCAGCGACGACGATGTTGAAGAACGGACGAGCTTTTGCACCGCCGCGTGCGAGCCGAATGACGACCATGATTTATCCTAAGGGGGTCGGCCACGGTGTCCGTGACACCCAGATGGGCCGACTTGATCAATGACACACTGATTCAGCGTTGAGACACGCGCTGTGGCCACCCGGCCAGCGACACGCTGAAAAGCCCTCGATTATAACGTCCTTCATCCTTATGCCGACCATTCGCCCCAGCACCTATGCTGATGTGCCCGCGCTGACCGCCATCTACACCCACCACGTGCTGCACGGAACCGGCACCTTCGAGATCGATCCGCCCAGCGCAGCCGACATGGCGGCGAGGCGGACCGACGTGCTTTCCAAGGGCCTGCCCTATCTCGTGGCAGAAGAAGCCGGCACCGTGCTGGGCTTTGCCTACTGCAACTGGTTCAAGCCACGTCCAGCCTACCGTTTCTCGGCCGAAGATTCGATCTATCTGGCGCCGGATGCCGCCGGCAAGGGCCTGGGGCGGACCCTGCTGGCCGAGCTGGCGTTGCAGGCCGAGCGTGCCGGCGTGCGCAAGCTGATCGCCGTCATCGGCGATTCGGCCAACGCCGGATCGATCGGCGTGCACCGTGCGCTCGGCTTCACGCACGTGGGCCTGCTGAAATCGTGCGGCTGGAAATTCGACCGCTGGCTCGACGTGGTGCTGATGGACAAGGCCATCGGCGATGGCGACAACAGCCAGCCGGCCTGACCCGCCGCGCCCGCCGCACCCGCCGCATCAACAGCCCTAAGATCGGGCATGAAGAAAAACAAGACCCTCGCCACCTGGCTTGCCTTTCTGGGGGGCTCGCTGGGCCTGCACCGGTTCTATCTGTACGGCCTTGGCGACCTGTGGGGCTGGGTGTACCCGGTGCCGACGGCGCTGGGCCTGTACGGCATCGACCGCGTGCAGCAGTTCGGGCTGGACGACCACTGGAGCTGGATCCTGATTCCGCTGATCGGCGTGAGCATCGCCGCCAGTGCGCTGACCGCCATCGTCTATGGGCTGTCACCGGCCGAGCGCTGGAACGCGCGTTTCAACACCGGCGGGGCCAGCGACGCAGCGCCCGGCCACACCAGCTGGCTCACCATCGGCGCGGTCATCGGTGCCTTGCTGATCGGCACGGCCGTGCTGCTGGCCAGCCTGGCCTTCAGCTTCCAGCGCTACTTCGAGTACCAGATCGAAGAAGGCCGCAAGATCAGCCAGTGATCAGAACACCTGCAGGCTGAACCAGTAGCCGATGGCAGCGACGAAGGCGCTCGCCGGGATCGTGAAGATCCACGCCCAGACGATGTTGCCCGCCACGCCCCAGCGCACCGCGCTGGCGCGGCGCGTCGAACCCACGCCGACGATGGCGCCGGTGATCGTGTGCGTGGTCGACACCGGAATGCCCAGCATCGTGGCCACGAACAGCGTGATGGCCCCACCCGTCTCGGCGCAGAAGCCGCCCACCGGCTTGAGTTTGGTTATCTTCTGTCCCATCGTCTTCACGATGCGCCAGCCGCCAAACATCGTGCCCGCCGCGATCGCGACGTAGCAGCCCACGATGGCCCAGGTCGGCGGCGTCGCGTCGGTGGCCGATGCGTAGCCGGTAGCAATCAGCAGCAGCCAGATGATGCCGATGGTCTTCTGCGCATCGTTGCCGCCATGGCCCAGACTGTAGGCGCCGGCAGACACCAGCTGCAGCCGGCGGAACCAGCGGTCCACCCGTGACGGCGTCGAGCGGCGGAAGATCCACGACACGGCCACCAGCATCAGCGACCCCAGCACGAAACCCAGCAGCGGCGACACGAAGATGAAGGCCACCGTCTTCGCGATGCCCGATGCCACCAGGCCGCTGGTGCCGGTCTTGGCCATCACCGCGCCCACGATGCCGCCGATCAAGGCATGCGACGAACTGCTGGGGATGCCGTAGTACCAGGTGATGAAGTTCCAGGTGATCGCCCCCACCAGCGCGCCGAACACCACGTGCACGTCCACGACGCCCGGGTGCGCGATGCCCTTGCCCACCGTGGCCGCCACGCTGAGGTGGAACACGAAGATCGCGACGAAGTTGAAGCAGGCCGCGAACACCACCGCCTGGCCCGGCTTCAGCACGCCGGTGGACACCACGGTCGCGATCGAGTTGGCCGCGTCGTGAAAACCGTTCATGAAATCGAACACCAGTGCCAGCGACACCAGCACCACCACCACCCACAGGGCTACGTGCGCAGAAGCCATCGCAGGCGGCGCTCAGGAGTTCTCGAGGACGATGCCCTCGATGAGGTTGGCCACGTCCTCGCACTTGTCGGTAATCGTCTCCAGCAGCTCGTAGATGGCCTTGAGCTTGATCACCTCGCGCACGTCGGGCTCTTCGCGGAACAGCTTGCTCATCGCGGAACGCATCACGCGGTCGGCATCCGACTCCAGGCGGTCGATCTCTTCACAGGTCTTCAGCGCGGCCTCGGCCGTGGCCGGCTCGGCGATGTTGGCCAGCATGTACACCGCATCCTTCACACGCTCGCAGCACTTCACGCTGAGATCGGTGAGCCGGCGGATCTCCTCCGTCATCACGCGCACGTCGTACAGCGCCATCGTCTCGGCAGAGTCCTGCACCAGGTCGGCCACGTCGTCCATCGTGTTGATCAGCGAATGGATCTGCTCCCGGTCGATCGGCGTGATGAAGGTCTTGTGCAGCATGCGGTTGACGTCATGCGTCACCCGGTCGGCTGCGCGCTCGGCGTTGTCGACATCGCGGTTGTACTGCTCGCGCAGATGCGGATCGCTGTAGTTGGCCACCAGGTGCGAAAAGGCGCGCGCCGCCTCGACGATGCGGTCCGCATGCTGGTTGAACATCTCGAAAAAATTGCCTTCGCGCGGCATCAGCTTGCCAAACAGCATGGCGCAAGATCCTCAGGGGGAAGATGTCAGAAATGTGACGGTTCGGTGACTGCGCGGAGTGTAACCGTGCGTTCTGCGCCCTCCGGGGCAGGCTGGCGGCTCAGCGCAACAGCATGTCCCGGGTGAAGACTTCGCTGCGCCCCGACGCCAACAACGCCAGCTTGACCACGATGCCATGCGCTTCGGCCGGTCGGCCCACCTGGGGCGGCAACAGCAACGCAGCCGCCAGCGCCAGGGGCACCCAGCGGTGGGCCAGGCGTGGTGGCGACAGGCGCGGCCATCCCATCGGCAGCAGTGCGGCCAGCGCGCCCACCGCCAGGCCTGCGATCACCTCGGACACCGAATGCGCGTCCAGCACCAGCCGCGAGACGCTGACGGCAACCCCCAGACACAGGCCGATGCACACCGCCAGCGCCTTGATGCCCGGCGACCGGCCCGACGCCAGCAGCCAGGCACCCATCGTGAACACTGCGGTCGACACGGTGCTGTGGCCGCTGATGCCCGTGAAGTCGATGGCCGCCACGCCGAGCCCCCATCCCAGAAAGGCCAGCTTGCTGGCCAGCACCAGCAGGATCGCGGCGCCGAAGGTCAGCATCCAGGTGAACGCCAGATGGCGCTGACCCGAGCGCACCAGCCACAAGGCCAATACCAGAGCCGCTGGCACCAGCAGCATCGAATTCCCCAGGTGGGTCACGAAGATCCAGAAACTGATCGGCATCGCTAACGAGAAAGGTCCAGAACGAAAGGTCCGTCGAGGACCCACACCGTGCGCTGCCGCGTCGCCCACTGCATCAACGCCGATGAAGTGACTGCCGTGCGCAGCCCCGATAGGTTGTACCACGGCCGCCGATCACACCTGCTCGGCCTGCACGCCGGCCACTCCATTTGGACCTTAACTGCAATCCCGTCAATTGAAACACTTCACAAAACGATACGTCCTGGTTCATGCACAAAAGCTAGAGGTCTAGACCCCTAGCTCGTTCGAACGCAAAGCGTGCGAATGTTCCGACTTGATGCACGACGCACCTCTTTATGTCGCACCCATGTGATGCGCAAGCGTCCTATTTGCGCCAATGCACTGTCAGACCTGACAGGTTCACAAAGCATTCGGCACAGCATCAATGCAGATCTTGCTGCATTTTGCAGTGAAGTGTTAGCAGGTGTTTTTGGCTTGGATGTTGCAACGCAACATAGGTTCTTCCACCTGCTTGTAGTCGTGCTCCTACGGCTCGGAAAGGTCCAGGCTTCGCAATGAAGACACATCCTGCAACAGCGCCGCATCACTCCCCGGCCACACTTTGGACTCACAGGCCCCGGACGCGATCTCATCCAGAGAACGCGATGGACCACACAGGGCTCCTCCCATCTCGCTTGCGGAACACCATGTCGTCCTTGAATACCCTCTCCAGCGAAGACCGAGAACGTTGCTTCAACCTCCTCACCGAGGTCGGTGGCATCCACACGCATCTGGACCTGTTCCATTGGTTGCGCGGGGGCATGCAGCAGTTCCTTCCGCATGACATCCTGATTGCGGCCTGGGGTGACTTCCAGCGTGGCAGCGTGCACTACGACGTCGTCTCCGATCTGCACGGCATCCGCACCTCGCTGGCCGACCCGGGTTCGCTGGTGCCCTACATGCGGCACCTCTATGCCCGCTGGTCCATCCTGCAACGGCAACCGTTCGCCACCGATGCCTACGTCATCCACAAGATGCTCGCGGTGCCGACGCAGCCCGCCACACCACGCGTCGCATCGCCTGCGATGCGCTCGGCACTGGTGCATGGCCTGTGCGATCTGCGTGGCCATCAGGACTATCTGTATGTGATCCTGAGCCGCGACGACACGCACGAGGACGCCAACCGCACCGGCCTGGCGATGATGCTGCCCTACATCGATGCCGCGCTGCGGCAGGTTCCCGCAGGCAGCATGCACCGCGGGGCGGGCGCGATGGAAGACAGGTCGCCCCTGCCCGGCACCTTCGGCGCGCCGCAGATCAATGTGCCGCACACCCTCCACCTGGCCGACGTCGGCATGACCGAGCGCGAGCAGCAGATCATGCAGTGGGTCGAGATGGGCAAGACCAACCACGAGATCGGCACGATCCTCGACATCAGCGGATTCACCGTCAAGAATCACCTGCAGCGCATCTTCAAGAAGCTGGATGTCTACAACAGGGTCCAGGCCGTGTCGCGGTTCAAGAGCAGCCAATACGCCCATGGCTAGCCCCACGCTGTCAGCGTTCGGGTCCAAGGCCGCCACGCGTGCAGGTGCCGGCAGCCTGGGCAAGGACCATCCCCTCAGCCTGATCGAATCGCTGATCGATCCCGGCATGCTGGTGTTGTCGCTGTGGGGTGTGGCGCTGTTCTACGAGGGCACCCTGCCCCCGGCCTACCTGATCTTGTCGGTCATCGTGTTCGCGATGACCTTCCCGGGGTCGACGCAACTGCAGTCGTCGCTGCGCAGGCTGGTCGCACAGACGCTGCTCAACTGGATCGCCATTGCCGCGCTGCTGCTGGTCACCGGCATCGCAACGGGTTATGCGCGCGAGTTCTCGCCCAGCGCATTGCTGGCCTGGATGTGGCTCGCGCCGGTGACGCAGATCGCCGCGCACCGCGCACTGCGCATGGCGGCACCGGCTGTGCTGGCCCTGCGCGGCCCTCCACGCAAGGCCGTGATCGTCGGCATGAATGCACAAGGCCTGGCGCTGGCGCGCCGCATCCGCGACACGCAGTACTCGCGCATCGCGGTGACGGGCTTCTTCGACGACCGCGAGCTGCACCGGCTCAATGCGCCCATCGGCTTCGGGCTGATCGACCGGCTGGCCAGCCTGCCGGCCTATGTCAAGACGCACGGCATCCAGATCATCTACCTGTCGTTGCCGATGGCCTCGCAACCACGCATCCTGCAGGTGCTGGACGGGCTCAAGGACACCACGGCCTCGATCTACTTCGTGCCCGACATGTTCGTGACCGACCTGATCCAGGGCCGCAGCGGCCAGGTCTGCGGCATGCCGGTGATCTCGGTCTGCGAAACGCCTTTCCGCGGCCTCAGCGGCCTGGCCAAGCGCCTGTGGGACATCCTGCTGGCGCTGGCCATCCTGACACTGGTCTCGCCCATCATGCTGTCGGTGGCTCTCGGCATCAAGCTCAGCTCGCCCGGCCCCATCATCTTCCGGCAGCGCCGCTACGGCCTGGACGGCAAGGAGATCGTGGTCTACAAGTTCCGCTCGATGACCGTGACGGAAGACGGCGAGAAAAGTTATACGCAGGTCACGCGCAACGACGCTCGCGTCACGCGCATCGGCGCCTTCATCCGCAAGACATCGCTCGACGAACTGCCCCAGTTCTTCAATGTGCTGCAGGGCCGCATGAGTGTGGTGGGTCCGCGGCCCCACGCCATCGCGGTGAACGAGCAGTACCGCAAATCGATCTCGGGCTACATGGTGCGCCACAAGGTCAGGCCCGGCATCACGGGCTGGGCGCAGGTCAACGGCTACCGTGGCGGAGACGACCTGGACTCGATGCGCCGGCGCATCGAGTTCGACCTGGACTACCTGCGCAACTGGTCGATCCGGCTCGACCTCTACATCATCGCCAAGACCGTGGGCGTCGTCTTCAAGGACAGCAAAGCGTATTGACGCCCCGATGTCTTCCCACCTCCGCACCCTGGCGCCGCTGGCCGCACTGCTCGCGCTGATGGCGCAGGAGACGGTGCGGGCCGACGAACCGGACACGCTGACCTTCAGCGCACGCGAAAGCGTGAGATACGACAGCAACCTGTTCCGGCGCAGCGACAACCGCTTGCGCTCGGAAACGCAGTCGACCACCGTGCTCGGCATCGCCTTCGACAAGCGCTACTCGTTGCAACGGCTGGAGCTGGATGCGGCCGTCGCCGCCAACCGTTACCGCGCGAACGACTACCTCGATTTCAACGCCCTCACCTACCGCGGCGTGTGGCACTGGAGCCTGACGCCGCGGCTGAGCGGCACGCTGAGCAGCACGCGTGCGGAAGACATCAACAGCTTCGACTACTACCGCAGCTTCGATCGCAACGTGCGAACCGACCATGCACTGCGCGGCCACGCGGAGGCCGAACTCGGCCGGGACTGGCGCCTGCTGGGCGGCCTGGAGCGGGAGCGCCGCACCAACGAGCGGCCCACTGCGGAGCAAGGCGACTACACGCTGCGCAATACATCCCTGGGGCTGCGTCGCCTGTTCCCCTCGGACAGCAGCATCAGCTACCGCATCCTCGATGGCCAGGGCGACTACCAGAACCGGATCCCCGGCATCACCTCCGCGCCGAACGCGTTCAACCAGCGCGAACACGAGTTGCGCCTGTCCTGGGCCGCGACCGGCAAGACCACGGTCGGGGCACGCCTGTCGCACGTGCAGCGGCAGCATCCCGGGCTCGAGGTGCGCGACTTCTCGGGTACGGTGGGCGACGTGAGCCTGCAGTGGCGTGCCACCGGCAAGCTCGGGGTCCAGGCGACGCTGTCGCGCGGCATCGGGTCGGAACTGAGCAACACCTCCAGCTACTCCATCAACGAGCGTTTCGCGCTGGACCCCTACTGGATGGTCGGCCCGCGCACCACGCTGTACGCCGGCTACGAACACATTCGCTACGCGTTCGGCGGCGCGTTGCCCGGCTTCGCCGATCAGGATCGCAAGGACCGCACCAACGGCGCGGTGCTGGGCGTGCGCTGGGCGCCGTACCAGGCGCTGTCCTTGTCGGCGACGGTGGCGCACAGCCGCCGCACCTCCACCCTGGAGGGCTTTGGCTACACCAACAACTCCGCCAACGTGAACGCCCGGTTCAGCTTCTGAGGTCCAAGACGATATGCACCACACCCTCTCGCGCTCATCCCACCCGCACACCGGATGGTGGCGTGCCATCCCGATCTTGTGCCTGCTGCTGGCCGGGCTGTCCGCCCATGCCCAGACCCGGGCGCCGCTGGCGACCCAGCCCCCGCAGGCGAACGCAGCGACCCAGGCGACCCAGCAGGACTACCGGCTCGGCGCTGGAGACACCATCCGCGTGCTGGTGTTCCAGAGCCCCGACCTGACGGTCGAGGCGCGTGTCTCCGAGAACGGCGCCATCAGCGTTCCGCTGGCCGGAGCCATCCTGATCGGCGGGCTCAGCATCGCCGAGGCCGAACGCAAGATCGCGGACGCCCTCAAGAGCGGCGGGTTCCTGCAGCAACCCCAGGTCAACATCGTGCTGGTGCAGGTGCGTGGCAACCAGGTCTCGGTGCTGGGCCAGGTGCACCGGCCCGGCCGCTTCCCGCTCGAGATCGCCAACACCCGCCTGACCGACGTGCTGGCCATGGCGGG
Source organism: Pseudorhodoferax sp. (assembly GCA_965279475.1). Classification (GTDB taxonomy): domain Bacteria; phylum Pseudomonadota; class Gammaproteobacteria; order Burkholderiales; family Burkholderiaceae_C; genus Pseudorhodoferax. Next base: position 668,355 of record CBDIIA010000003.1, on the reverse strand, counting down.
CGGCACCATGCCCAGCGGCGACGACGTGGTCATCCTGACCGGCACGCGCGAGGGCAAGCCGTACCGCAAGTTGATCGACATTCCGGCCGTGTTCCTGGACGACCAGTCCGACGCCAACGTGCTGGTCGCGGGCGGCGACACCCTGTACGTCCACCGCGCGCCGGTGTTCTACATCTACGGCGAAGCACAGCGTGCCGGCCCCTACCGCATCGAACGCGGCATGACCGTGATGCAGGGCCTCGCCATGGGCGGAGGCCCGACCAACCGCGGCAGCGAGACGCGGCTGCGCCTGCACCGGCGCAACGCGGCCGGGGTGGTGCAGCAGAGCACGCCCGTGCTGACCGACGTGCTGCAGCCGAACGACGTCATCTACGTGCGCGAAAGCCTGTTCTGAAATGAAACCACCCCGTTTGGCCGGTCTCACTTCGTGTAGCCCGACCCATCCCCCTCAAGGGGCGCACCCAGCGGCCGGGCCAAGCCCGTTCCGCGGGTGCACTGGCATGGCCTGCTCCGCGGCCTTCGGCATTGCGCTGCCAAGCACCGTTTCATGCGATGCGGGTGGCGCACAGAGCCATGGAAAACTGACATGAAGATCGCTTTCGTCGGCTGCGGTTATGTGTTCGACATCTACATGCGCACCCAGTGGGCGCATCCGGAACTCGAAATCTGCGGCGTGTTCGACATCGACACGGCACGGTCGGCCACCGTGGCGCGGCACTACGGCTTCCACGTGTACCCGAGCCTGCAGGCGCTTCTGGCCGACGCCGCGGTCGACATCGTGGTCAACCTCACCAGCATCGGGTCCCACGAGGCGACCATCCGGCGTGCGCTGGAAGCGGGCAAGCATGTCTACTCCGAAAAGCCGATCACCACCGATCTGGACCAGACCCGCGCGCTGTTCGCGCTTGCCGCCGCGCGCGGCCTCATCCTCACCGGCGCTCCCTGCAACCTGTACTGCGATGCCGTCAGCACGCTCTGGAAGGCCGTGCGCGACGGCGCCATCGGCAAGCCGGTGCTGGTCTATGCCGAGCTGGACGACAACCCCGCCCACATGATGCAGTTGGAGAAGGTGCAGAGCCCGACCGGCGCGCCCTTCCCGTACGCCGAGGAGTTCCAGGAAGGCTGCACCGTCGAGCACGTGGCCTACCACCTGGTGTGGATCTGCGCGATGTTCGGCCCCGTGGTGTCCGTCACCGCGTTCTCGAACCTGCTGGTGGCCCACAAGACCGACACGCCGCTGTCGCCGGCGGACACGCCCGACTTTTCGGTCGCCTGCCTGCAGTTCGCGGGCGGCGTGGCGGCGCGCATCACCTGCACCTGGGTGTCGCCGCGCGACCACCGCCTGCGCATCATCGGCGAGCAGGGCGAGATCACGGCCGACAACGCGTTCCACGACCAGGCGCCGGTGCACCTGGAGCGTTTCTCGCGTGTGACCCTGGCCGCACGCAAGGCCTACACCGTGCGCACGCAGCCGCTGATCGGCCGCCTGTTCGGTGTGGGCGGCCGGCGCGTGCCGCTGGTGCGCCGCTGGAAGTCGCACGCGGTCGAGGCCGAGAAAGGCGTGGGCCGCTCGCCCAAGCACAAGCTCGTGAGCTGGCTGCGGCGGCGCGAGATCTACGCGCAGGACAAACTGCTCGGCATCGCCGAGATGGCACGCGCCCTGCGCGAGAACCGCCCCCAGCCGATGGGGCCGGACTTCCTGCTGCACCTGACCGAACTGACGCTGCTGATCCAGCGCGCCGGCCCGGGCGGCGTGGCCACGACGCCGACCACCACGTTCACGCCGTTCGAACCCCTGGCCGACGTGGCCACCGCCCCGCACGACTATCTGCGCAGCCACCGCCCGCGTTTCTTCGAACGCGCGACCGCCGGCGTCGTGGAAGCGCTGCACAAGCGCTGAACCAGCCGCAACGCCAATCGACTCCGGAACCGCGCCATGGACATCTGCTATTACCGCGACCCCAAATTCAACTTCGGCGACGACCTCAACGCCGTGGTGTGGCCGCAGGTGCTGTCGCAGAAGCTGCAGCAGCATCCCGACATCGTGCTGGTGGGCATCGGCAGCATCCTGAACGAGAACATCGTCGGCAAGTACGCCGGCAGCGGCAAGAAAATCCTGGTGGTGGGCTCGGGCACCTCGTACGGCGTGCCGCCCCGCAACCTGGGCGAACTGCAGGTGCTCGCGGTGCGCGGCCCGTACACCGCTGCCGTCATCGGCCAGCCAGAGGCCGCCGTGACCGACGGCGCCATCCTGCTGGCCCACACCCGGCCATCGGCCACCGCGCCGCACCGCAGGGACCGCGTGCTGTTCATGCCGCACCACCGCACGATCTTCTCCACGCCCTGGGCCGACATCGCGGCGGCATGCGGGCTCACCTACGTCAGCCCGCAGCAGCCCGTCGAGCAGATCCTGGCGCAGTTCGCACAGGCCCGGCTGGTCGTGACCGAAGCCATGCACGGTGCGATCGTGGCCGACACCTTGCGCATCCCATGGATCCCGGTTGCCATCTCTCCCGCGGTCGAAGAATTCAAATGGCGCGACTGGAGCCTGTCGCTGGACCTGCCGTTCCGCCCCCAGCGCCTGACCGCCGGCACGCACCGCGACCGAGGCCGCTTCGCCCACATGGACCGGCTGCTGCGGCGCGCCGACATCCACGGTTTCGAGAACATCCCGCACGGCGCCAACGCACAGGTGCTGCGCAGCTACCTCGACCGGCGCTTCTCGACCGAACTCGAGGACCTGAGCTGGCAGCGGCCCGGCACCGCGCGGCGCGCGCTCAACAAGGCCTTGTCGTTCGCGGATGCGTTTCCGCGCAAGGCCGCCGAGCGCGCCCTCGCACGGGCGACGCGCAGCGAACAGTTCCTGAGCAAGGACGGCGTGTTCCGCAGCCGCCTGCAGCAGATGCTCGACGCCGTGGGCCGTGCCGAGCGCCTGGTCTGACGCACCGCAGCCGCGCCGATGTCCGCCACCCCGCATGCGCATGCCCAGGCCATGAGCAGCATCACGCACCGCCTGGTGAAGGGCACGGCATGGCTCGGCTTCGGGCGCACCATCGTCAACGCGCTGTCGGTGCTCAGCACCTTCGTGCTGGCACGCCTGCTGGCACCGGCCGACTTCGGCCTGGTGGCTCTGGCGACGACGATGATGTTCGTCGTCACCGAGGTCACCGAACTGTCGCTCGCACAGGCCCTGGTGCACCACCGGGCACCCACACGCACGCACTTCGAGACAGCCTGGACGCTGAACGCACTGCGCGGCACGCTGCTGGGGGCAGGTTTTGCCGCGGCCGGCTTTCCCATCGCACGGCTCTACGACGACCCGCGCCTGGTCGGCATCATGGCGGCCATGGGCGGCAGCATCTTCCTGAGCGGCCTGACCAACCCGCGCCGCGTGATGCTGACGCGCGAGCTGATCTTCTGGCAGGACTTCGTGCTCAACGTCGGGCAGAAGCTGGCCGGCGTCATCGCCTCGCTGCTGATCGCCTACCTCTACCAGAGCTACTGGGCGCTGGTGGTCGGCATCCTGATCACGCAGGTCGCCAACGTCGCCATCTCCTACATGGTGCTGCCCTTCCTGCCCCGGCCGCGCCTCCAGCATTCCAGGGAGTTCTTCTCCTTCTCGTTCTGGCTCACCGCAGTGCAGATCGTCAACAGCCTCAACTGGCGTTTCGACGCCCTGTTCGTCGGCAAATTCCTGGGCCACGCGTCGCTCGGTCACTACACGATGGGCAGCACGCTCGCGTCGATTCCCACGCGCGAGACCACCGGCCCGCTGCGCCAGACCTTCTTTCCGGCGTTCTCCAGCATGCGCGACGACCCCGCGCGGTTGCGCGCTGCGTACCAGCGCGCGCAATCGGTCGTCACGGCCGTGGCGCTGCCCGCCGGCGTGGGCGCCGCGCTGGTCGCCGATCCGCTGATCCGCCTGGTGATGGGCGACAAATGGGCGCCGGCCATCTTCATCGTGCAGGCCCTGGCCTCCGTCTACGCGCTGCAGACCCTGGGTTCGTCCGCCGATGCGCTCGGCATGGCCAAGGGCGAGACACGCCTGCTGTTCGTGCGCAGCCTGCAGATGCTGCTGGTCCGGGTGCCGGTCATCGTGCTGGCCATGCTGGTCTTCGGCATGACGGGCCTGATCGCGGCGCGGGTGCTGACCGGCCTGCTGGCCATATGGGTCAACATGGTGGTGGTGCGGCGCCTGATCGGCATCACCGTGCAGGCGCAACTCGGCGCCAATGTGCGCGCGCTGTTCGGCGCGGCGGTCATGGTGGCCGCCACCCTCGCCGTCTCGCGGCTGTTGCCGCCCGGCGCCGACCCGCACCTGCTGATCGCCCAGGTGCTGACGCTGGGCGCCACCGCCGTGGGCAGCTACTGCGGCGCAACGCTGCTGCTGTGGCTGCACCTCGGCCAGCCGCCCGGCCCCGAGCAGGAAGTGAAAAAGCTGCTCGGCAAGCTCCGCCAGAAGCTGCGCGCCCGTGCCGCCTAGCCAACCTTTCATTCATGGACCCCAGCAGGAGAAAACATGTCGCAAGCACCTTATCTAAGCTACATCGCCGAACTGCAGAACAAGATCGATGCAGTGCTGTCGCCGCTGGTCGGCACCGACCCGTTGGCGATCGTCGACTTCCCCGACATCCGCAACGTCGGCGACTCCGCCATCTGGGTCGGAGAAATCGCCTACCTGCGCAACAAGCACCGCAAGCGGCCGGGCTACGTGTCGACGATCCGCGACTTCTCCTTCGACGATGTGGAGCACCTGATGCCCGACGGCCCGGTGTTCATCCACGGGGGCGGCAATTTCGGCGACATCTGGGTGTCCCACCAGGACTTCCGCGAACGCATCCTGAAACGCTGGAAGCACCGCCGCATCATCCAGTTCCCGCAGTCCATCCACTACGGTGACCTGGCGCGTGCCGACGAGACCGCGCGCGTCATCGCCGGCCACAAGAACTTCACACTGCTGGTGCGCGACGAGGAATCGCTGCACTTTGCACGGCAGCGTTTCGACTGCGACGTGCGGCTGTGCCCCGACATGGCGTTCTCCATCGGCCCCATCCGGACCCGGACGCCGAACCTGCAAGTGCTGGCGATGCTGCGCGAGGACAAGGAGAAGGCCGGTGTCCACGATGCGGCCGCGCTGCGCGACTGTCCGGTCGAGGACTGGATCGACGAACCCAGGCTCCCGATCAAGCTCGCCAAGGCCATGGGGCACCTCGCCGCCCTGCCCTCCCTCGACCCCATGCAGATGCGCTTCGGCAAACTCGATGCGGCCGCCAACCAGCGGCTACGGCGCGGCAAGCGGCAGATCTCCAGGGCGCGCGCGATCGTGACCGACCGGCTGCACGTGCACATCGTCTCGGTGCTGATGGGCCGCCCCCATGCCGTGCTGGACAACTCCTACGGCAAGATCACGCGGTTCATGGAGGCCTTCCCGGGTGCAGCGGACATCACCTACCGTGCCAGCTCGCTGAGCGATGCCATGCAGTGGGCACGCGCCAGCACCGAAGGCACGCGTGCCATCGGCGTACCGGGAGTCGCATGATGACCGTCATGACCTTCCTGATCCCCGTGCGCCACCCCGCCAATGCGCGCGACTGGTCGCAGCTGAAATCGAACCTGGCCCAGACCGTCGCGTCCATCGCCGCACAGACGCATGGCGACTGGCGCGGGCTCATCGTCGCCAACGAGGGCTCGGACCTTCCGCCCCTGCCCGACCGCTTCGACGTGGAATGGGTGCACTTCCCGCCCAACACCCTGCACGCCCGGCAGGCCGGGGTCTCGGAGGAAGACTTCCTCGATGCCTTTCGCATCGACAAGGGCCGCCGTGTGCTGAAGGGCATGCTGCGCGCACGCGCCAGCCAGTTCTTCATGATCGTGGACGACGACGATTTCGTCAGTGCGCACATCACGCAATATGCGGCCCGACATCCCGACGCCAACGGCTGGACGGTCGACCACGGCTACATCTGGAGCGATGGCGGCAACCTGCTGCTGGAGCACGACCAGTTCAACCAGATCTGCGGCACGTCGCTGATCGTGCGTTCGGCGCTCTACGGCCTGCCCGACCGGTTCGAGGACGCCAGCCCCGACTACATCAAGTCGATGCTGGGCAGCCACGTGCGCCTGCACCACCTGCTGGAGCAGCACGGCACACCGCTGCAGCCCCTGCCGATCCGCGGCGCCATCTACCGCGTCGGGCAAAGCGGCTCGCACAGCCAGGCACCGAAACTGCTGCAGAAGTATTTCCTCAACCGCGAAGCGTTCCGGCGCCCCCGGCAGTTCCTGCGCCGGCTGTCGCGGCTGCGCGTCGTCACGCGTTCGATCCGCCAGGACTTCTTCGGCGCCGTGCCGCGCTGAAGGCATGCGAGCAAGCCCGAGGGGCGCTACCCTCCGGGCTTGCCGCGCAAACCCCACGCGTTGGCCAATGCACGCAAGGGCACCTTCCATTCGCGCGTGGACAACTCGGGCGGCACGCGGTCGGGCCAGCGGTATTGCTGGCGCAGCCTGAGCACCGCGCGCCAGTCGCCGGCATACGAGAACTTCTCGGTCTCCAGCATGCGGTAGTACGCGAACAGCGCGTCCAGCTGCCGGCGCCGCGCCGGTGGGCAACTGGCACGCACCGGTTCGGGGTCGAGCAGGTGCGGGCGGATCGGTCGCTCGCCGACCCGCTTGAGCCCCAGCTCGGAGTCCTCGACATGGAACAGCACCTGGGGGCTGCGCTCGAACCAGATGTCGCAGCCGAACACCAGCTGGATCACGAGATAGATGTCCTCGCCGAACGTGGAGCGGTTCTTCTCGTAGAAGCCGCCGTAGCGCCAGAACAGCGCGCGGTCGACCACGACGCAGCTGACCTGGCATGCATCGACGATGCGCTTGACCTCCACCGGCCCGAGCCCGGGGTCGAGCGACCAGCGGCCCGACCGCGCAATGCAGCCTTGCAACAGGTTGACCTGCAGGGCCTGGTGCTCCTGGCCGGTGTCGTATGCCGAGACGTAGGCCTGGCAACGAGGGGCAACGCCTCCTTGGCCCCCATCGCCGCCCTCGCCCTCCAGCGCCTGCACCGCGTGCTGCAGATGGCCGGGCAGCCATTCGTCGTCGGCATCCAGGAACGCGAGGTACTTGCCGGCGGCGAGCCTGGCACCCTGGTTGCGGGCAGCACCGGGCCCGGCGTTGGCTTGCCGGACGCAGCGGAAACGCGGGTCGGCCGCCCCACCGCAGGCAGCCAGTTCTGCCGCGCTGGCATCGGTGCTGCCGTCGTCCACGACCACGACCTCCCAGTCCGTCATGGTCTGCGCGCGGATGGACGCGACCGCACGCGCGATGGTGCGCTGCTTGTTGTACAGCGGGATCACGACCGACACCAGCGGTGTGGCGTTTTCCCGCGCGCCGGTGGCGGCCTGCCGATCCGGAATCATGGTGTCCCCCCCTCCTTCGACCAGGCGTCGTAACAACGCTCCAGGCCCTGCGTGCAACGCTGCAGGTCGAACCGCTGCTCGGCCATGGCACGCGCCTGCTGCGACATCGCGTCGGCCAGTGCGGCATCGCCCAGGATGCGCAGCAACGCCCGTGTGAGGGCCGGCACATCGCCCTCGTCGAAGGCGATGCCGGTCTGGCCGTCGACGATGCCTTCGGTGGCACCGCCACGGGCCGACGTGACCACCGGCACGCCCATGGCCTGCGCCTCCATGATGACGATGGGCAGGCCTTCGGCATCCCCGTTCTCGGCGGTCACGCTGGGCAGGCAGAACACCTTGGCGCGCGCGAACTCGGCGCGCACCACGTCGGCCGGCTGCCGCCCCATGAACGCGACCGGCACGTGCAGCGTGCGCGCCAGCGCCTGGTACGACGCCAGCAACGGGCCATCGCCGACCATCACCAGTTCCGCGTCCGGCATCACCGCGCGCACCGCGGCGAACGCCTCGATCAGCAGACGGCCGCCCTTCTTCTCGACCATGCGGCCGACGCACAGGATGCGCGGCGCCCGCGCGCCCGGCGCCGGCCCGGTCGGCCGAAAGCGCTGCACGTCGACGCCGATGTAGTGCACCGCGATCTTCTCCGCGGCGATGCCGAACCGGGTGGCGGTGTCGCGCACCGCCTGGCTGACGGCGATGAAACGGACCTGCGGGCTGCGCGACATCTGCAGCAGGCGCTCCGGGTAGCGACGCGCCTGCCGGCCGCCGTGCCCCTGCTCCCACCATGCGCGGTGGGTATTGATGTCGTAGCCGTGCAGCGTCACCAGCACCGGCAGGCCGAGGCGCTGCAAGGCCGGCCACAGCGCGATCGCGTCGGTGGCGAAGTGCACGTGGACCAGATCGGCCTGCAAGCCGCGCAGGCGCCGCACGGTGCCCGGTGCCGGCAGCGCCAGCGCACGCAACACCTTCTCCAGCACACCATCGCCCGTATCGTCGGCGTCGCGCAGCACCTCGACCTGCAGGTCGTCGAGCGGCAGGCCGCTTTCCACTCTGCGCGTGCCCAGCAGCACCGGGCGCCAGCGGCTGCAGGCCTGGATCTGCTCCTTGATAAAGGTCTCGGAATACGGCAACACGTCGGAGCGGTGCACGATCACCGTCTTCGACATCATCGGGTTCAGCATGGGGTGCGATGCTCCGGGTTCATGCCAGCGCCCGGCGCGCGGCCAGCTTGACCAGCCGGGCGCCCGCGGCCAGCGAGACACCCTGGCCGAAGTAGCGGCGCACGTCGTCCCATTCCAGCGGAAAGCCGTAGAACGGCGCCAGCAGCTGCAGGTACAGCCGCTGCTTGTCCTTCGCCGGCACCTGGGGCCACTTGGCGGCGATGCGGGCGTAGGCGTCCAGCAGCTTGGGCTTCTTTTTCTTCGAGATGCGGTCGGAGCGGTCGTCGTCCGCCAGCACATAGCTGACCATGGGCACCAGGTGCGCCGGCCCGCAGGTGTGCACCATGCGCAGGAACAGGTCCAGGTCCTGCCAGGCCGGCATCGATTCGTCGAACAGCCCGGCCTCGAGGTAGGCCGCGCGGCGGGCAAAGATCTGGTTGCCGATGCTGTTGTGGTGGAACAGGCTCTGGAACGTCGAGGCGTGCGGCTTCTGCAGCACATAGCTGTGGCGCTCGCTCTCGATCAGCTCGGTCGAATACAGGCCGCTGTAGCGCACGCCCGCGGCGTCCAGCCGTACCGCGTGTTCCACGAACTGCGCCAGGCGCTCGGGCAGGAAACGGTCGTCGTCGTCCAGCCCCGTGACCCACTCGCCCTGCGTGCTGCGGATTGCCTTGTTGCGCGCGGCCGGCGCGCCCAGCGACTGGTCATGGTGAAAAAAACGGACCCGGTCGTCCTGCGCACACAGGCCTTCGAGCCACGGCACCGTGCCGTCGGTCGATCCATCGTCGCCGACGATCACCTCCAGCTCCTGGTGGGTCTGCGCGAGCACGGACGCCACCGCACGCTGCAGCAGTTCGAGGCGGTTCTTCGTGGGGATATAGACGCTCACCAGCATGCTTCAACCCTCCGGGAGTTTGGTGTTTGCATGCGCAGGCGCATCGGTGGCGCCATCGGCACCCCGCGCGGCTGCGCCCGTCGCGTAGCGGGCGCGCACGTCGCGCACCAGCTTGTGCACCTGGCCCGTGAACGCGCGGCCCGAGGCATGGGCCTCGAAACAGCTGCGGCCGGCCTCCGCCAGCGCCGCACGCGGTGCCAGCGGCCGCAGGCCGTGCAGGATGTCCAGTGCGGCGCCGATGTCGCCCACCACGAAGCGTGCCGAGCGTGGCACGTAGGGGCTGGTGCCGGGAAGATCCGCGGCGACCACCGGCAGCCCCAACGCCATCGCCTCCAGCATGACCAGCGGCACGCCTTCGTAACGCGACGGCAGCAGCAGCACGTCGCCGTCCGCCATGGCCGCCTGGGCGGGCGCCCAGGCCTGCAGTTCGACGTGGCGCGCCAGTGCGGGTTGCGCCTGCAGCAGCGCTTCGATCTGCGCCTGGTACGGGCCCTCACCGACGAGCCGGAAGTGCAGCCCGGCGAGCGCGGACGGCTGTGCCCGGGCCAGATGGGACAGGTGGGCCAGCAACAGATCCAAGCCTTTCTGGTGGGCGTCCAGTCGGCCCAGCAGCAGCACACGCAACGCCTGGCCGGGCCCCAGTGCACGCAACAGGATGGGGGGCGCCTGCTCGACGGCAGGCGCCACGGTGTTGGGCAGCACGAACACCGGCCCCGTGGGCCGGGCCCAGGCACGGAACGCGTCCGCCTGTGCGCCGGTGATGGCCACCCAGCCGCGTGGAACCCGGGCGTAGAACGAGCGCACGAACGCGTCCTTCCACGCGCCGAGGCGGTAGCCCATCGACGCGAAGGTACCGAGCAGCGGCACGTACAGCAGCACCCGCACGCCCATCAGCCGCAGCAGCAGCACATGGGGCAGGTGCGCGCCGAGCGCGCCGGACACCACCACCACGCACTCGGGCTGCAGGCTGCGCACGGTGTCGCGCAGGGTGCGCATCTGCGTCCACAGGTCGTGCAGCCGCGCCGTCCGGGAGGTCGACGCCGGCGCCCCGAACGGCGGGCACCGCACCGCGTCGGAGGCCGACGCCAGCAGGCGACCGCCCTCGCGGGCCAGCAGGCGGGGCGTGACGAGCCCGGGGCTCTGCGCAAGTGCGTGCAACCAGCGCAGCAGCATCACCTCGTGCCCGCCGAAGTTCGGTGTCGCGCTCACGAACAGCCAGGTGCGTGCAGGACGCGTCGAGTGTGTAGTCATGGCAACGCCTCCACCGGCGCGAACGAGGCCCGCACGCGGTCGGCCGTCGCCGCCACGGCGATGCTGTCCGACAGCGGCATCACCGCGCTCTGCAGGTCGCCGCGCGCCAGGCAGGCGCGCACCTCGTCGATCTCGTAGGCGTAGCCGTTGCCGGTGTAGGGATGGCGATGGCGGCTGCCGCGGCTTCGGCCCGACCGGTCGAGCTGCTGGGCCAGCCGGTGCACGAAGCCGTTCTGCCGCAGCCGGTCGCGCCAGCCGAACCGGGCCTCGTCGGCCCCGCGCGGATGTTCGCAGGCGATCTGCAAACCGTGCGGCCGCACGATGCTGCCCCTTACGGTGATGGAGCCCTGGGTGCCGGCCACGTGGAAGCTGTCCGTTCCCCACGCCCTCAGGCTCACCTGGAACGAACCGATCACGTCGCCAGGATAGAGCAGCTGAAACGCCACGACCTCGTCGACACCCGTCTCGCCGAGGGTGGCCAGGGCCTTCACCTCGAGCGGCTCGCCGAACAGCCATTGCCCGAGCGACAGCGGGTAGGCGCCGAGGTGCGCGAGCGCGCCGCCGCCCAGGCGCGGATCGAACATGCCGTTGCGCCGTTCGGGCAACTGCGAGGTGCCGAAGTCGCCGCTGACCATGCGCACCTCGCCGATGCGGCGCGTGGCGATCTGTTCACGCATGGCCATGGCGGCGGGCAGGAAGCGCGTCCACATCGCCTCCATCGCAAACACCGCATGCTTGCGCGCGGCGTCTGCGATGCGGCGTGCGTCGCGCGCCGTGGTCGCCATCGGTTTCTCGATCAGCACCGCAATGCCGGCCTCGATGCACACGAGCGCATGGGCCAGGTGCTCCGACGGCGGCGTGGCGATGTAGATCGCGTCCACGCCCCCCGACGCTGCAGCCTGCGCGTAGCCCTCGACCGGCCGGCCGCAGCCCACGCCGGCCACGAAGGCCTGCGCGCGGGCCAGCGTGCGCGAGGCGACGAACACCACCTCGGCATCGCCCGCCTGCCGCAGGCCTGCGATGAACTTGGCCGAGATGGCCCCGGTGCCGAAGATGCCCCAGCGCAGCGGCCCCGCCTTCACCGGTACGCCCCCATCGAACGGGTCTTGCCCAGCAGCTCTTCGTACAGGTTCCGGGTCTCGGTGCCGATGTGGTCCCACGATCCCTTGCGCAGCATGCGGCGCGCCTGCGGCCGGTGCGCCACCGCATGCTGCAAGGACGCGGCCAGCGCCGCCGCATCGCCACTCGGCACCAGCGCGCCGTCGTCCGTGCCGTCCATCTGCTCGGCGAAGACGCCCACCCGGCTGGCGATCAGCCACCGGCCGAGCGAGTTGACCAGGAAGTACACGCCGCTCGCGTCGATCTGGTGGTACGGGAACACGAAGCAGTCGGCGCTGGAGAACAGCGCGGCCATCTCGCGCTCGCTCAGGCGCCGCAGGTCGAAGCTGAAACAGCGGTCGATGCCGAGCTCGGCAATCCGTTGCTGGATGGCCGACAGGTCCATGCGCGGCCGTCCGGCGACGAAGATCCTCGTCTGGTCCTGGATCGCGCGGGGCAGCAGGCCCACCGCCTCCACCAGCACGTCCAGGCCCTTGTAGGGCTTCACTTCACCGAACAGCACGACGTTGTAGGGTTGGGCACCTGTGCCGTCCCGCGCGGCGACCGGCTCACCGAGCTTGAGCGGCCCGTGCGCAATCACGCTGATCTTGGACGCCGGCACGCCGGCCGCGATCAGGTGGTCGCGCCCGGTCGACGTGTGCGTGATCAGGCGGTCGGCCAGCCGCACCGGCAGGTGGAAACCCATGCTCTTCCAGCGCGACATCTGCTCGCCGTTGAACGGCACGGTGTCGTGCACGGTCAGCACCACGGGCTTGAAGAGCTTGATGATGCCGATCGCCAGCGCGTCGAAGAACGGCAGCACGATCCACTGCACGTGGACCACGTCGGCCCGGTGCCGGAACACCCGGGCCACCAGCGTGGCCAGGCCCTGCAGGTGCGCCAGGCCCTTGCGCACCGTGCGCCAGGCGGACTGCTGGGTGTCGTCGCTGCGCCGGTAGAAAAAATCGTCCACGTACTGCGGGGGAATCTCCGCGCGGTCTCCGGCACGGATCGGCCGGGTGGCCCACATCGGCGCGATGCCGGCGCCGAGCAGGCCCTGCGTCAGCGCGGCGTCGTACGGCGCCGTGTAGAGCGAGGGGTCGACCAGCAGGACCTTGATCGGATGGAAGGATGGTGAATGCATGGGAATGCCGAACGCAGGCCGGCCGAGCTACTTGACGACGGTCATGGGCCGCTCCACGGCGGGCCATGACCACAACACGCGGCGCAGGCCGACCTCCAGGAACTTCCAGGTCAACCACGACAGGACGCAGGACACACTGAACGACAGCAGCACGAAGCCTGCGATCGACAGCCACACATCGGCCTGCACGGCGGGCAGCAGCAGCCGCTTGACCACACCCATCACGATCGGGTGCACCAGGTAGAAGCTGAAGCTGACAGTGCCCAGCCACTGCATGGCCCTGGACGCGAGCACGCCGCCGGGCCGCGCACCCGGGCCGCGGAACAGAACCAGCCACACAAAGAAGCTGGTGGCGCCGCCGAAGGCGATCGCGGTCAGCCACCCCTGGCCGGCCAACGCGAAGTCGAACAGGGTGCGACTCAGGCCGGCATCCTCGGCGCCGGTCGACAACCAGGCCACCCAGGCCGCGGGCAGCCCCAGCCAACCCCAGCGGAACCAGGAGGCCCGCTCACGCAGCCACGGCTCGTGCAACGCCATCAGCACCCCGGGCACGAAGAACAGCGCGCGAGGAAACAGCAGCACGAACACGCAGGCCGGCAGCAGCCAGCCCGCGCGTTGCCACCACGGCTGCATGCGGCTCTGCCATGCGGCGGCCGCGAAACCGTAGAAGAACAACTCATAACACAGCGACCACTGCGCCGGATGGATGGCCGGCACCGGCAGCACCGGCGCCAGGATCAGCAGGCTGGGCAACAGAGTCCAGGCGTCGGGCAAGGCATGGGTGGGCGTGCCGAACGTGCGCTCCACCTGCCACATGCCGAGCAGCATCGCGATGGCCAGCGGCAGCCAGAGCGGGAAGATGCGCAGCATCCGGTCGCGCAGGAACAGCGCCACGTTGCGGTGGCGCCGGAGGCTGTGCACGATCACGTAGCCGCTGATCATGAAGAAGACCTCCACGCCGTAACGCAGGCCGTTGGACAACCAGCGCAGCGACGCCAGCCAGTCCGAGCCCGGCATGGGCAGCAGGCCGGAGTTCACCACGTGGTAGCCGAAGATCGCGAGCACACACGCGCCGCGCAGGCCCTGGATGCCCGCATGGTGTTCCAGGCCGCGCGCGCCGCGTGCCGCCACGCCGGACGTCACCGCTTGCCTCCGAGCGCATCGAGAAAGATCCTGGCGGCCTGCGGCTGCTTGTCGTCGGACAGGCGGGCGTTGTAGTCCGGCGCGCGGTAGTCCCAGTACGCGTGGTATTCGGGCGGGTTCTCGGCCAGCCACTCGGTCATGCCGCGCATGAACACGGGATCGTCGCCGCCGCCGTGCCCGTCAGGGCGTGTGCCCGTTCCCCACTCGGGAAACGAAGTCGGCTTGCCGTGCTTCTTGGCGAACGCGCGGTGCCAGCGCAGTCCGAGCGGGCCGTCGCGCATGGCCGTCCAGCGCTGCTCGGGTGTCACGCCCGCCGGGAAGTAGTTGTTGTTGTAGACATCCGCGCCGATCACGTCGACCACGTCGTCACCCGGGTAAGCCGCCTCCGGCGAACGCATGCCGGGGCCGACGATGGGGTTCCAGTCGTAGCGGAACTCGGCGCCCGGCACGGCGCGCATCACCGTCACGATGCGGCGCCAGTAGGCCACGTAGACGGCCGGCTTCTTGCTGGCACCCCACACGTACCAGTCGGCGTTGAACTCCCAGCCGAGGCGGATCGTCGACTTGCCGTGCCCGTAGCGCACCAGCTCGCGCGCCACCGCGGCGATCTGCGTGTCGTACTCGCCGCGCGCACCCGCCTCCATCGACGCGCCGGTCCGGGGCATCATCGGCATCGAGACGACGATGCGCTGGCCGGCCTCCTGCCAGCATTTGCCGACCCAGCCGGCCGCGCGCGCCATCGCATCCCACGAATCCCAGGCCAGGAAGTCGACGACGAAGTCCACCGGCCGCCCCAGCCAGCGCTGGAACGAGGCCAGGCGGTTGCGCCCGTCGCAGCCGCCGCCCAGGTAGACGCCGACCTGCGGCCGGGCGACGGCTGCAGGTTCCGGCGCGCTGCCCTGCGCCCCCGCATGCGACATCAGCACCAGGCACACGCCGACGGCGCACACCGCCCGGACCCATTTCAGATGCATCCGCATGGCTGTCTCCTATGAAGGGGGCGTCCCATCACGCAACACCCTGCATCTGCACCCGTGGTGCGCCGAGCACGAACGCGCAATAACGCTTGATGAACATCGCCGCGGGCACGGTGCAGACGATGCCCCAGACCGTGAACGCCACCGAGGCCGGCAGGCCGTAGTGGCCCAGGCCGAGCATCTTGGCCACGCCGCTGCCGAAGTTGATGAACAGCGGATGCAGGGGAAAGATCAGCAGCGTGTTCTGCGCCAGCCAGCGCAACACCGCGTGGGGTTGGAGCCGGCTGCAGGCGATGAAGGCCAGGCCGATGCCGCAGAACGCGGTCACGAAATACACCATGAAGCTCGGCCCGAAATTGCCCACGGCCAGATCGACACGGCCCTGCCACAGGCTGCACCCCAGCCACAGCGCCGCCAGCACGGCCAGCAACGCGCCGGCACTCGGCATCAGGCCTTCGGACCAGGGCGTGTCGGCAGTGAACACGCGCAGCCATTGGCCGAATGCGAAGAACACCAGCGCCACCCAGACGATGTCGAGCCCCCAGGGCAAGCGGCTGCGCCACGGCAGGGTCAGCGCCAGCACGCCGCAGGCAACGACCGCGCTGCCCAGCGCCAGCCAGGGTGCGGAGGGCAGCAGTTTCCAGGCGGCGCGGTAGACCACCTGGGTCAGGAACATGCAAGGGAAGAACCACAAGGTCGGGTTCACGAACAGCTCGGCCGACAGACCGGTGAAGAACCCGAGCAACGCGTCCTGTGCCGTGACGTCGGCAAACTTGGCGGCCTTGGCGCCGATGTGCCGGGTGGCGAGCCAGTAGCCCAGCGACAGCAGGAAGAAGAACACGTAGGGCACCAGCAGCGCACGCGCCAGCCCGCTCACCTGCGCGGGCAGCGCACGCCCGAGCTGCTCCGTCTTCAGCAGGTAACCCGACAAGAAGAAGAACAGCGGCATGTGGAAGCTGTAGATCAGCGCCGTGGCCCAAGGCGGAACGCCGGGCGTGTGCCCCCACACCACCAGCACGATGCCGAAGGCCTTGCACAGGTCCGCCGTGTCCGAGCGCCGAGGGGTGTCGTGGGTCGTCTGCATGGGACTACGCCGCCTTGGGGGCGGGAACGGAGACGGGAGCAGATGCGCAGGTGGGGCCGAGCCGGTAGACGGGATCGGTCCAGACCAGCAGCACGAAGGCCAGCGCGTGGGCGAACGGGAAGTAGTTGCCGCTCAGGATCAGGCAGATCGCCAGCGCCGCGCGCAGCACGAACGGTGCGCTCGACCGGAAGAAGCAGTAGCCGAGAAACCCGAAGTACAGCCCGGCGCCGACCAGGCCGAACTCGAAGATCACCTTGAAAATCGCCATCTCGGACACCGGGTACAGCGCGCTCACGCTATAGGTCTTGAACGTGCCCGCGCCAAAACCCACCAGCGCCCGCCAGGGGTCGGGCCACAGGTACTGCTCGAACATGTAGTAGCCGCCGACGAAACGCGCGAAGCCGCTCGACCCGGTGGCATTGAACTCCGCCGCACGCGCGATGAACACGCTGAGGTAGGGCACGTTGCCCACGATCGCCGCCACCGCGAACACCGCGCCGCCGCCAGCCACCAGGCCCCCCAGCAGCAGCCACTTGCCGTGCACGATGCCCAGCACCACCAGCGAGGCCATCAGCAGCAGCACGCCGGTGCCCGAGTACGACAGCATCATGCTCATGAAGGCCAGCGCCATGTACCACAGCCGCTTGCGGGTGATGAGCTCGATGACGATCGAGATCGCCAGGAACTGGCTGAACACCGAAGGCTCGACCATCACCATGCCGTTGGCGCGGTAGATGAACGCGCCGTAGGAGATCGGCGCCTGCTGGTTGAACGTGGCGACGACGAACATCTTCGGAAAGTAGTTCTCGATCGGGAACGCCCGCGAGGCCCCGACCACGAACTGCAGCCCGTACTGCAGCACCCCCAGCACCGCCAGCACCAGGCCGACCGACTGCACGAAATGGACGATGCGGTTGTAGCGCGGCGGCTGCGCCATGCGGAACGCATACGGCAGATGCAACGCCGCCAGCAGCAGCAGCGACGGCAGCGAGAAGATCCGCACCGCGGCGGACTGCATCGCGACCAGCGAGCCGATCACCACCAGGAAGGCCACCATCGCACGCGGCTCGATCACCGCGCGGCCCGACAGCACGCCCACGCCCAGCGTGGCCAGCATCAGCGGGATCGCAACAGAGATGCCCATGGCACCCAGCGGCGGCACGGCGAACTTGGCGAGGAAGGTCGCCGTCATGATCGGCACCCAGTAGAGCGACTTGTCGATGTGCCAGTCCAGCCACTTGGGCCAGTCGGTCTGCTGAACGCCGAACACCGAGGCGCCCGGCATGGCGATTGACGCGGTGGTCACACATCGCCCCGCGGCACACGCCGGTCGACGGCGAAGGGCGTGGCCGCCGCCCAGGCGGCCGATGCCGCCGGCTGCCACGGCCGCTCGCGCAGGGTCAAGAGCCCCACCAGGAAACCGAAGGCCCAGGCCCAGTGCATCGTGCCCGCGGCCGCACCGGCCAGCAGACCGCAGGCCGAGCGCCGGCGCAGCGCCAGTTGCAGCGACACGCCGGCCAGCGCCGCCGCATAGGCGCCGGGCCACAGCAGCAGCCACGGCAGCCAGGCGCTCAGCAGGAAGGCCGCCATGCACAGGGCCACGTGCAGCGGCACCGCCATCTGGCGCAGGCGGATCGAGCCCGGATGGCGCCGCACCGTGCGCGAGCGGCCGCGCCCATAGTTGAAGTACTGGCGCCACAGCCCGCCGAAGCTGCCGCGGGGGCTGTAGCCGATGCGCAGGTCGGCGTCGAGGTAGATGCGGCTGCCCAGCGCACGCTGCCGGCAGTCGAGCTCGGCATCTTCGTTGTGGGTGAAGCTCTCGTCGTAGCCGCCGGCTCTGCGGAAGCTGTCCATGCGGAACGCCGCGTGGTGCCCATGGTCGATGAAGCCGCTGCGGCGCCCGCCGCGGTGGGCGGAGCCGCCCGAGCCGAGTGGCGTGTCGGAGACCCAGGCCACGGCCCGCTGCAGGCAGTTGTGGCCGCCCGAGTCCATCGGCACCACCACGGCGTCGGCCCCGGTGCGTTGCAGCGTGTCGACCAGGCCACGCACGAAGCCCGGTGGATAGGCGGCGTGCGCGTCGCAGCGGATCAGCACGTCGGCACCCGCACCCTCCTGGCGCGCCGCCAGGTTGACTGCTGCGCTCTGGATGCGCCGGGGGTTGGGCAGCAGCGACAGCCATGGCCGCTGCTGCGCCATGCGCTGCACGCGCTGCACGGTGCCGTCGGTGCTGCCGCCGTCGGCCACGACGAGCCTGACACGGTGCTGTGCCGGCAGGTCGCGCTCCAACGTCGTGACCACGCCCTCGATGGCGGCGTCCTCGTTCAGCGTGGGGATCACCACCAGGATGGACAGGCCGCCGTCGGCAGGCACGCCCCCGGTACGCATGGCATCGGTACGCATCGCATCAGTACGCATTGAGCATGACCCCCGCAATCTTGGCGTGGGACCGGCCCACCTGCGCCACCAGGGCCTGCAGTACATCCATGCGCGTGCGGCCCCGGCGCCCGATGACCAGCGCGGCCCCGCAGCGCGCGGCCAGCACACGGCTGTCGGCACCATGGGCCGCGGCCGGTGTGTCGACCAGCACATGGTCGAACCGGTTCAGCAATTCCTGCAGCACGAAGCCGAAGCTGGCGCGCTGCAGCAGCTCCAGCGGGTTGGGCGGCAGGGTGCCGACGGTCAGCAGGTGCAGCCCGGGCAATGCCGGCACCGCCACGACCGCCTCGGTGGTGGCACGGCCGGCCAGGATGTTGCTGAGCCCCGTGCCGGGCTGCAGGCCGAACAGCGTGTGCTGGCGCGGGGTGCGCATGTCGGCATCGATCAGCAAGGTGCTTTCGCCGAGCTGGCTGAAGGTGACCGCGAGATTGGCCGCAAAGAAGGTCTTGCCGTCGCCGGCGTTCGGGCTCAGCACGGCCAGCGCGCGGCGCGGCTGGTCGGGCGCCAGCACGCCCATCAGCAACTGGCTGCGCACGTCGCGAAACACCTCCGCCTCTTCGCTGAACGGGTCGGTGGCGGCGATCAGCTCATGGCTCAGGCCCGCCAGCCCGCCCTCGACCGCATAGGGGTAGTGGAACTGCTGCGACAGGGCCCACTGCACGTCTTCGCGCGAGGCCAGCTTGAGCGCGATGGCGGCTTCGCCGAAACGCACGCCGTGCTCGCGCTGGTGCCGCAGGATCAGCTCGATCTGGCGCGCATCGAGATTGCGCAACTCGCGGATCAGGTCGCCGATGGAGCGGTCCAGCAGATGCGGCGCCTGGTCGGGCGAGGCATCGGGCCGGGCCAGGGGATCGACATGCGCCTCCTGCCCGCCTTCGAGCAGCGTCATCGCGCGGCGCAGGGGAAAACCTTTGGGCATGTTCATGTCGAGGCGGCCCCGGTCATCCGGTCTTGCCCTGCGGTGCGGCGTTGGCGATCTGTGCGGACCAACGGCCGCGCAGGCCTGCACGGTGGTCGGGCCGCACCGCAGCCGTCTTGGCCTTGGGCAGCACCCCGAGCACCGGCACACGCAGGCCGCGCAACACATCCTGCTCGGTGCGCAAACGGCGGTCGCGCATCTCGGTGCCCAGCGCCGCCGCGAAGGCCAGCAAGGCGCCGGCGAGCACGGCCACCGCCATGTTGAGCTGCACGCGCGGCTCCGACTGGGTGGGCGGCGGCGTCGCCTGCTTGAGCACACTCACGTTGGTCTGCGTCGTGTGGCTCTCCACACTGGTCTGGCTGGCTCGCGTCATCACCGCGTCGTACGAGCGCTTGGCGTTCTCCACGTCGCGCTGCAGCACGCCAGCCTCGTCGCGCTGGGCCTTCAGGCGCATCAGCTTGGCGCGCTGCTCCTCGACCGCCGCGCGCGCCTGCGCCAGGCGCCCCTGGTTGACGCTGTGGTTGACGGTGATGCTGCCGGTGACGCGCCGCGTCTCGCTGGCGATGCCCGCGCGCAGCTCCTCGATCTTGGCCTTGAGCTCGATCATCTCGGGGTGGCGCGCGCCATAACGCTCACCCAGCTCCTTCTGCCGCGCCTCCTGCCGCGACAGCTCGGACGTCATGCCCACGATCACCGGGTTCGACAGCACCTCGGGCATGCGCTCGGCGTTGCTGGCCGCCTGGCTCTCGCGCCCGCCCGTGTCGTTGGCCAGGCCCTGCAGGGTCACCATCTGCGACGACAGCTCGATGAGCCGCAGGTTCTCGATGTCGACCCGCTCGTCGGTCGCGATGATGTCGTTCTTGCGCTGGTATTGCGACAGGCGGCTCTGCGCCAGCTCGAGCTCCTCGCGCAACTGCTTGCCGTGCGCATCGAAGAAGTCGTTGTACTGGCGTGCCGGGTCCACGCGCAGCTCGAGCGTGGTGTCGATGTAGGCCTGGACCCAGGCGTTGGCGATCTGGGCCGCCTGGACCGCATTGGGGCTGGTATAGGACACCGTGATCACGTTCGAATCGCGGATCGGCAGAGCATCCATGTAGCGCAGCAGATAGGCCGCGAGCCAGGCGTTGTAGTCGCCCTTGCCTTCCGATACTTCGAGCCAGCGCTGGCGGCGGGCCTCGTCCTTGTCCCAGCCCAGCGCCTGCGCCACGCGCAGCGCCACACGGTCACTGCGGACCACGCCCAGCTGCGTGCCCATGTAGCTGGTGTTGGTCATGCCAGGCAGGATCACGCCCGCGATGGGGTCGGGCGACTTCACGTCCAGCACCACCGAAGCCGTCGCGGTGTAGAGCGGATCCTTGAGGAACGTCACCGCGGCAAAGAGCGCGATCACGATCACCCAGACCGACAGGGCCAGCTTCCACCGGGCACGCAACAAGACAAAGAGTTCTGCAAGTCTCATGGCTTTCCTTCGGCGGGAGTGTCAAACGAAAACCCTTCTGAAGAGCCTTCGTTAGTCCGGTCGGACCATTTAGTCCATTCGGACTATTGCTGCACTGCACAAGACTCTCCACACTGACGCCCAACCCGTGTAACGACCCGTCATCACAGGAAGGATGCCCACCATGCGCAAAGCTCTCTACGTCGTCGCCTGCACGCTCATGTTGACCAGCGTGGGGGTGTCGCAGGCGTCGATCGATGCACCCTCGCTACGGCCCTTTGCCGATTCGGTCGTGGCCCGGTTGCACGAGGTGGGCGCGGTGCTGCAATACGCCACGGCGGAGAACAACATCAGACTGCAAACCAGCTTCGATACGGCGGCCAGCGGTGCCCGCAAGATTGCTAACGCGCAGGCACGCCCTGACAACGAGGGCAATCACGCGATGCTGATTGCGGGGCTGATGATCATGGGGGTGATCATCAGGCGGCGGTATGGGAGCAGGGAGTAGGTTGAAGTCGATGCGGCGCATCGGCGATGGGCTTTGGTTACGGGGTCCGATTTGGATCCAGAGGACATCTAACACCCAAACATGCCGACAATACCGACGATCCAGACATTGGTGTAGTTCGAGGCCAAGTACAGCAACCACCCCGCGTTTTGAAGCGGCTCGGCTTGGGTCATCAGGAACACCGGCCAGTTCGACAGGAAGCCTCCGAACCCTCAACTTTGTGCGTATGAGCCTTCCGAGGGACATTCACGAACTCGGCGTTTCTCCGCGCAACCCGCACTACGCCCGCCTCGAGTCGCCCACCTCCCCTCTACGTACGTGTCGGAAACCAAGGGGCAAGAGTTCGAGATCAGCGATCGGATGAAGGCCCAGTTCCCGATGCTCGCTGAGTTCAACAAGACACCCGACCCATTGAAATTCCAAGCGCTCTCTGTGAGCGCTCCCGCCAACCACTGCAAACGAACTAGTTCTTGAACACGCCGAGGAGATGGCCCAGGCGACAGAGGAACTGCTGGCCACCGTCAATCAGATAAACGAGGCGTCAGCGGCATTTGCCGCACTCGACACCGACATAGACCTTGAAACCCGCGGCCAGACCGCTACAAGCCTGGAGCAAGCCCGCGAGACCTATACCGAGGCGATGGACCATCTACGCGAGACAATCTTCGAATGTCGAGAGCGCCGCCATCTGCTTGGATGAGCACGTTCACCGGCACGGGATGGGAAGACGGTCGCATGGCCTAGTTTGTGCTTCAGCGCCAAGAACAATTTGGGGCATCCACATGCACGATCGGACCATCAACCCGAAACACGTCCTCGGCATCGACGCACTGCGTTTCGTTGCTGCGTTGTTGGTGCTTTGGTCGCACTACTGCTTTCTTGGCCTGAATCCAGCCGACCTGCCCAATCGGGCGAGCCGAAACCTTCTGTCGTTCCCAGAACTCTATGACTGGTCGAATTTCGGATGGATCGGGGTCGAAATCTTCTTTGTCATCTCCGGCTTTGTGATCGCGTTTTCAGCCGAGAAGGCGACACCTTTCAGTTTCTTCGTTAGCCGCTTGACCAGACTGGGCCCGGGCGTTTGGATCTGCGGCACGATCACATTGGCGGTGACATTGGCAATCCACCTTATGCCCGCCGCACAGATCTTTCGCGCCTACTTTTTGAGCATCTTCCTGATGCCAGTCGGCCCTTGGATCGACCCGTCCTACTGGACGCTCCGCACCGAGATCATGTTCTATTCGACGGTTTTCGTGCTGCTGCTGCTCAACCGGTTCGATGCAATTCGCGCGCTCGCAATGCTGATAGGTTCCGTCAGCTCCGCATACTGGATAGCTGACGGAGGCGTTCAACTTCTCGGGCTTCAAGCCTCTACGCAGTTCATGCTGAACTTACGCGAGCGGACCATATTGGGCGTGGTGTTGGTGCATCACGGCCTGTACTTCGCCCTTGGCGTTTTTCTCTGGCTCCAATGCATTCGACGCCCTGGGCGGGAGAATTTGATCTGGATCGCAACCTTCATCGTGGGTGCTCTCTTTGAGATCTCCGCGGCGACACAGTCCATGAACAAATATCGCGGGCACTCGTATGCGCCATTTGTCGCTTGGGGTATTTGGCTTCTTTCGGTCGCGACCATCGTTATCTCCGTCAAGTTCAATGGCCAGCTTCATCGGCTTCCCACATCTGTTCTTCGCGGGCTGCGGACGGCCGGATTGATGACCTTTCCTCTCTACTTGATTCACCTGCTGGTAGGCAGTGCACTGATGGCGCGCTTGTTCACAGCCGGGCTATCCAGGTGGGCGGCTCTTGCAGCTACTGTCACGTTCATTTTGACGCGCGCCTGGGTGATCGCCTCGTACGCTGAGCCTTGGCTCCAGGAGGCGTGACCTGCCCCCTACAGCCGTACCATCAATAAAGCGGAAGTCCTGGTTGCAAGGTTAATAGATTTCCGTGGTGGTTGACGTTCAAGTAGCGACGCCCGTGCGCTGGCGATGCTGCTCGGCGAAGCTGGCCGGTGGCATGCGATGGCAGCTGCTGTGCGGCCGGACCTCGTTGTAGTCCTGCCGCCAAGCAGCGATGGCAGTCCTGGCCTGCTGCAGCGTCTCGAACCATTGCTCGTTCAGGCACTCGTCCCGGAACTTGCCGTTGAAGCTCTCGATGTAGCCGTTCTGCATCGGGCGACCTGGCTGGATCAGGATGTGCCTGATGCCGTGGGCGTTGGCCCAGGCCATGAACGCTCGACTGGTGAACTCCGGGCCGTTGTCGGTCCGCACGGCCGCCGGGTAGCCTCTGAAGAGCGCAGCGCGGTCCAGCAGGCGGGTGACGTAATCGCCCGAGATGCCCCAGTCGGCCGTGATGTCCACGCACTCGTGGCTGAAGTCATCGGCCACCGTCAGGCACTTGATGCGCCGTCCAGTGCTCAGGCTATCGCTGACGAAGTCCATGCTCCACACCTCGTTGACCGTCGTGGCCAGTTGCAGCGGCACGCGTTCGCTGATCGGGCGCTTGGCCTTCCTGCGTTTGCGCACCGCCAGGTCGGCGTCGCGGTACAGCCGATAAACCTTCTTGTGATTTACGCCGGGGAAGGTCGGACGCAGCAGGTCGTGGATGCGCCGGTAGCCGAAGCGCCGGCGCACGTGTGCAATCTCGATGATCTTGCTGGCAAGCTCGTTCGTCATCGCATCAACCTCGGGCGGGTGGCGGTA
Source organism: Pseudorhodoferax sp. (assembly GCA_965279475.1). Classification (GTDB taxonomy): domain Bacteria; phylum Pseudomonadota; class Gammaproteobacteria; order Burkholderiales; family Burkholderiaceae_C; genus Pseudorhodoferax. The sequence goes on along the minus strand of CBDIIA010000003.1, from coordinate 644,188 downwards.
GCTGTCGCGGGAGAGCCCCACAAGCCTGCACGCACGTCGCTCCGATAGATCGCACTGGTCGACCATCACGAGGATCGCTGCGCGCTTGGCCTGTGGGGCTAGCGCTTTACCCCGAAGGCGGTGTTCAGGGCGTGGATATCCAGATGGGCCTCGGCCAACAGCTTCTTGAGCTTGTTGTTCTCGGCCTCCAGTTCACGCAATCGCTTGGCATCGGGCACGTCCATGCCACCGTACTTGGCGCGCCACTTGTAGAAGGTCGCGTCGCTGAAGCCGCCTTTGCGGCACAGCTCCTTGATCGGCAGACCGGCCTCAGCCTGCTTGATGAAGCTGATGATCTGCTCTTCGGTGTATCTGCTCTTTCTCATGTCCGTCATTCTCCTGGTTGACGGACTTCTCGAACTTCATGTTGGTACGGCTGGGTGGGAGCAGGTCAGCTGGTCACGGCCAACGGAAGGCCGCGCTTACAGGCTTGTCCCAAGAACCTGATCAGACGCGCACCTGGCAGTTCGACCAAGCGATAGTTCATCCAGGACACCGCCAGAATGCAAACGACAAATGGAACAAGCCAGATCAAGTTCAAGGGTTGCGACAGGAACTTCTTGAAGTAATAGATCGTCGGCATGTGCAGCAGATAGACTGAGAAACTGCACTCACCACACATTGTCATCAGGCGATTTCCAAGAAGAGTGTTGGCAATCCTAGAGGGAAACGAAAGACAGAATACGAGAAAGGCCCCAACTACCGCCGTCATCAAGCTACCGTAAAACGCACGATCATCCTCAAAAGGGATCACCATCGCCCCGTGGCCTTTTAATATTGTGAATGTCATCAAAACGACGCCGCCTAACACCACAGCGTGCAACCCGTTGACGGCCTTGGACGACATGCTATCGGTATTGACATTGGCGCGAATCGTGCCCGCGATGGCACCAAACAAAAAATAGTGCAGTTTCGAGCCGACAAAGGTGCCGGGGAAGATGTTTCGGTAAGCAATCAGAAGAATCGCTACGAGCGCTACGAACACTAGCCCTGTCATCGTGGAACGAGAGCGAAATCGATAGGCCGCCCCCCATACAACGACGAAGAGAAAGTAGAACTCGACCTCAGGCGTGATGCTCCAGAACACCGACACGTTGCCCGAGAAAAGGACATGCCTCAAAAGATTATGACCTGAAATCGGATAAACGAAATCAGGATCTATGCATGTATAGACAATCAATGAGACAAGCACGATGGAGAGGTAAGCAGGTGCAATTCGCGAAATTCTTGCAATTGCATAGTCTGCTACCGCACTACTAGAAAATGAACGACCAAGGTATAGGTAGGCCATCAAGAAGCCGCTTAGGCAAAAAAATATCGCGACACCGATTCCCCCAGAGAATGGCGCTGGAAATGGCAATGCAAACCAGTCAACCGAATGACCATATACGACGAGCAATGCAGCAACGCCGCGCAGTCCTGTGATCGAACTAATCTTCATTTTTCCCCTGATACGTGTTGCGTCCGGTTGTACAGACGATCGAGGCTTTCGGCCGACTAACGGACTCAAAGGTCCATTTCTTAACGCGCAGCGATACAAACTTTCATCCAAGATATGTGCCGCCCGTCAGTTTCGGATGACGAAAAAATGATGGCGATTTGAGCCTTCTGAAGGTGCTCGGGCTGCCTATGCACCGGACTTTTCGTAACGAACGTGCAAAGTTCTATCGCTCCAGGCCCATTGATCGAGCCCAGGTCACTACGCCTCGCATCTATTCACCGCCTGCTCCTGTCAAGTCCATTTGTCAAACACCGATGCACATCTTCCCAAGATGCGCAAAATCAAGCATGTTGTGTGCCACGCCATCCGCGAAGAGACAAACAACGGCTTGCATCGAAATGCAGGTCGCGCGGATGGAAGCAAGCGTGCATCGGGCCCGCTTGTTCTTGGCCTTCACTATTGCATCGATAGCGATCGCTCATCACGCGAGATCAATGAGGCCAACGACCTCCCGCATTGGCTCCAAACTTGCTTACGGCCTTCTGCTAGGCACTGCGTGATTGGAAGCAAGGCCTCATGTACCGGGTCTCTGCCTCATCAACGACTAGATGGCACCCCCTGTTCAGACCGATATCGCTGGCCGCTACAGAAATTTGAATCGCAAGTCATGAAAATTCAAATCATCAGCCTTCAATCAGCAACGGCTCGACGAGAAGCCATATCGCAGCAAATGGAAAAGCAGGCGTTGCCGTGGGCTTTTTTTGATGCGTGTGATGGGACCAAGCAGATTGGCCCTCCATATGTCGCAGAAGATGCATTCAGAGCCAGGGGGCGAACCTTGGTCAAAGGGGAAATTGGCTGCTATCAAAGCCATTGGGCCCTTTGGGAGATGTTGGCCAACAGCGATGACAAGTGGTGGATGATCCTCGAAGACGATCACTTGCTGGACCCAGCATTTGACGTTCGATCGCTCGTGGACGCAGCGGACCAGATGACTGTCAACTACGTGCGTCTCGCCTCGATCTTCCTGCAGAAATTTGCGGTACTCGGCATGTTCAAGGGGCGTCAGATCGTCCGCTTCAAGTCCGGACCGTACGGCGCGGGCGCTTATCTCATTTCTCAAACCGGAGCTCGGCTCTTGCTCGCGTCCATCAACGCGATGCTGCGGCCAGTGGACGACGAAATGGACAGGTTCTGGGCCAACGGCATTCCAGCGATTGCCGTCTTTCCTGCGCCGACCCTTAACACGGGTCTGGCTGTCTCGACCATCAGCGCAAACGATTCTCGAGGTCTAGCCTTGAAAACCCGGCGCAATCGCCTGAGTTGGCTCCGCGTTCGAGTGATTCGCAAGATGCAAAAAACGATAGGCAATATCAAACTCATGTCGTTTGATCGTCAATGCAGGCGGATCTCAAAAACCTTTCCAGAATAAATACACGTCTAGCTAATAGCATGTCCCACCGCCGATCTTCACACCATGATCAGTAAAAAGCTCCACCAGACGACTCACGAATCCACATGGGAAGAGCGTTATCTCATCAATAAAGCAAAAAAAATGATGCCGGATTTCGAACACCGACTATGGACGGATGAAGAAAATCTGGCACTTTTTGAGCGGCATTTTCCCGAACACATTGATGCGTTCAAAGGCTTCAAGCAAGGAGTTATCCGTGTAGATATTGCACGATGCCTGTACCTCCATGAGCATGGTGGCACATATTTCGACACCGACTATCGGCTCTACCGTCCGCTGGACAATGAATTCTTATCTCATCGCTGTGTGATCGGTATTGAAGAATCAGAAGATTCTTTTTTGGGCGGCCCCAAATATGGCAACGCATTCATGTCATCAGAAAAAGGTTTTCCACTATGGATGGATTTTGTCGAAAGCATCTTCTTTCGACTTAGACAGGGTGAAGAGCGAGTGCTATTTCTGGGTGGTCCCCATGCATTGACGATATTTCTTAAACAAAATGACAGGTACAAATCACAAATTACTTTTTTGCCACCAATAACTGTTTACCCTGGATTTCGCTTGCTTAAATTGACAACGGAGCGAGATGCCACAACGATTGGCGCACACCTATGCTGGGGATCTTGGCGGAACAAGGAATTTCTTCAGAGAATCAGAAGTCAAGGTCGGCGCAGGCTCTCCGCGATCTTATGATCTGGAAAATGGAATTCACACTTCGTTCGATGAAGAAGATCATATTCAACGCCCATTTTCACTAGGATGGGGCGCTTGGACTCTATTGCCTTGAGGTATGCCACATTGATGTTCGTTCGTGGCAGTACGATCGTTATCAAATTTGGGCTCAATCTCTACGTCGCCAAATTTGTTGGGCTGGATGCATTGGGAATTTACGGGCTAATCGTGGCAATCAGCCTTACCGCACCTGTTTTCATCAGGGCCGGCCTTGTAAATACCATTAGCCGATCTTTGATTGATGCAGATCCGGAAGAGATGACACATCATATCAAGCACTATCTGCTTTGGATTTTGTTTGCGTATGGGCTCATTCTTGCGTTGATTGCACCAACATTGCATTTCACCGACTATCCGGTATCTTTCGCAGTCGCATTGGTTATTTTAGTGATCGTTGCCGGTGAGCATATCGCAAGCGACATTCATCTGTTGCTGAACAATCTTCACAGAACCCAGACGGCCAACTTCTTTGGGTTGGTCCAATCGATCCTCTGCGTCGTGCCGTTTGTGGTGCTGAGCTGGTACGACCCTTCGCTACGCAATATCGATGTGCTCCTAGCTTCATGGGCCATAGGCACCTCGCTCTCCGTATTCGGAGCATGTTTTCTGTTCTCAAACTGGCCCTGGTGCGCCTCACCGCCATTTTCGCTCGCTTGGTATCGAAACCACCTTCATGCTTCGGGATATCTTTTTGCCGCTGACGTCATCGGCGCACTTAGCCAGTTTGTCGATCGCTATATGATCGCATTCTTCATTAGTATCGAACAGGCCGGCGTTTATACGTTGTTCTACCAACTGGCAAATTCGGTTTACACATTGGTCACTTCCAGTATCCTGAATTTTCGGCGGCCAAAAATCATATCGGCTTTCAATGGAAGCAGAGTGGTTGAGGCTTACGCCCAGATTCGATCATTAAGAAAAGAGTCCGTGCTCGCATTTGTTGGTTTGTCTATATCTGTGGGCGGAGCTTTCTTGATAATAGCCCCTTGGATCGGTAGGCCAGCCGTGTTGAATTTCATGCCGCTGCTAGGGTGCATATTCTTGGCGACGGGCCTCAAGACCCTGTGCCACGCTGATTTCATCGAACCCTATGCCCGTCACTATGACAGAGAGCTTTTTTGGCTGAGCATGCTGACCTTCGTAGCAATTGCGCTCGGAGGCTTTCTCGCGATCCCTTCACTTGGGATCTATGGAATCCCTGCCTCGATTGGCCTGACATATCTCGCAACTATTCTTCTTGTTGGTCCCGTTACAAAATACAAGAAGATGCTTGAAAAAAAGATATAACCAATGTCTCCAGCGAACAACGCAGTGGTCGCATCGTCATTGCTATTCATCAGTTTTCTAGCGAAAGCAGATGCACACGACACCATCAATCTGATCGCAGAGTACACCCTGCGAACTGACAGTAATCTGTTTCGTTTGCCAAAGGATTTCGATGCATCCAGTTTCTTGGGAAAATCGAGCAAGGCGGAACGTGTTGAAATTGCATCGATCATGATGACATTGGACAAAAATTATTCCTTGCAGCATTTTCATCTAGATGCAGGGTTCACCGACTTCCGGCACCATAACTTCGATCAGTTGAATTTCACTGCACTCAACTATGCGGGCAGATGGAACTGGAGTTTCAGTCCCTCGGTACGTGGCAATTTCATCGCCAGCCGCAAGGTCGGGTTGAACGATCTTGGCGAGACGCGAAGTCTTGTCCGGAATCTGCGTACAGACGCCTTGATCGAGTTCAATACGGTGGCGGAACTAAACAGTGCTTGGCGCCTGCAGGGTGCTGTGAACCGCGCACGCCGAAGCAATGAATTGGCCGTAGTGGAAGACGGCGACTACATCATGAATGGGGTCGAGGCCGGCGTCCAACGGTCATTTGGATCAGGCAGTGAACTCACCTATAAATACCGCCGTAGTCAAGGTGACTATGAAAATCAAGCGTCTATCGTGCAGACTCTGGATCGCTTTTCCGACCAAGAGCACGAGATTCGTCTCCAATGGCCGGCTACGAGCAAAACATTGGTCACGGCACGGCTCGCTCACTTGAATCGCCATCATCCGAATCAACCCGCGCGTGACTTCAGTGGACCGACGGGCAGCATCGGCATCGATTGGAATATCGCAGGCAAAACTGATCTGCGCGCCGTGCTATCCCGCGGGCTCGGAAGTTATCAAACCAACGGCACCATTTATGCCGTCACAGATCGGCTGAGCATCGGACCACGCTGGCGTGTCGGGGCGCATACCACATTCAATTTGAGCTATGACTATTCGATTCGCAATTTGGGGGGTATCCCGCTCGGAATCTCCGATGCGACGAGCGACAGACAAGACAAGATTCGTATTGCACAGTTCGGCTTAGCCTGGAAACCACGCACTTACGCAAGTTTCACGTTGTCGCTGCAAAACAGTAGGCGCTCTGTCAACCTCACGGGGTTCGACTACAACAGCAATGTGGTAAATGCCGGGGCTCAAATCTATTTTTGATGCCGTGACGTACCCGGAATCTTAAATGGACTCTGATTTTTTATACCGCAAGCAGACTACCAAGAACACGACGATATCCAAGGTGTATCGCCGTATCAACCGCCTGGGTTCTTGACACAGGCGAAATAGCCATTCGCAGCGAATCCGCTGAACCCACAGGGGTGCACGGGCCACGCCGCCCGACAAAAAATCAAACAACGCGCCAACACCCACAAACATCGGGGCATCCAGGGCATGCATGTTGTCGCGAATCCACTCTTCCTGAAGAGGGTTTCCCATCGCGATCAGAACAATATCTGGACACGATGCATTGATCTTTTTGAGCACATACGATGTTTCCATCTTTTCGTATCCATTCAGACTGCCCGCCACCACGTGGTGATATATCTCCTCGATCACAACACCCGCCTTCTCTGCAACACCAGGTTTGGCCCCCAATAAGAATACTCTTTTGGGGACAGTACAGTTCCCCAGAAAATAAGGGACAAAATCCGTGCCATTCAGATTTTCTGTATATCGCTGCCTATACAGCAAAAATGCAGCCAAATCGAGGCCAATCCCATCATTGACAAGTACGATATCGCTATTTGACAGCCATGAGCGAAGGGCCAGACATTTCAAGACGAAATTGGTATTGGCAAACAGTAACGCAGTTTTTTTCGACGCATCAAGCCGCAGCTGCAAATAAGAATTGAGAGAAACTGCCGTAGTCGAGCAGATTGGGTATCCAGCCAGAGGGATCCGTTTCCAATCGAGGAATTGCGGCATACTGGCCTGTATCGGTAATTGGAGTCGCATCCTTGCTGCAATCTCAGATACGCGTGTCCGCATAGCGTGCCGGCTCCAAGAGTCGATCAACAACCTCTCTCCAGCTCAGAATCTGGCGAGATCTCGCGTGAGGGGCTTCCAAAGCGGTTCGCGTCGCCAGCTTCAATGATTCGGCATCGCCGGGCGCATAGCCAAACCGAGTGCCATATCCGCCGGTAACGCTGTGCGGGCAGACCGTGGGCAAGCCAAAAAAGTCATACTGCAGCATCTTCATCGAGCTATCGGCGAGATACACCGGCACCTGTCCCGCCACATAGGGTGCCAGGCCGATACTGGCGTGCTTGATATAACGAATCGTCTCCGCGTATTTCATGTCTCCATACACAACGACATTTGGGCCGTACCCTGGCGCGCGCCCCTGCCCCGACCCGATGACGTGGAACGTCACTTCCGGAAAAGCCTGGCTCATCACCTCGATCGATGCCTCGTCAAACAGCATCGACCCGACCGACACCGCGTTGATGCCACCCTGGTACGGCGAGGGCTCGCCCATCTCGCCCAGTTCCGGGTCCAGCCCATGCGGCACGTAGTAGACGTTGCGGGTGCTGGCGATGTCTTTGGCCATGGCTTTTGCGACTACGCAGATGGAATCGATCCGGGGAGCCATTTCCGCGAATTTATCGAACGCGTAATTCGCGATATTGATCGTGGCCAGGTCGTCACTACCCAGGTAGATGTGCTTTGCGCCTGGCTTGAGCTTCTTTGCGAGCTCGAAGAATATCAATGAGATGCCGCTCTCGTAGATCACGACATCCGCTTCTTCTATCCATCTGGCAAGGATTGCCGGGGGCGTTCTTTCGTACAGGCGAAAAAACAGGTTCTCCAATGGAATCAGGCTTTTCCTGCGAAAGTTGAAGGGGTGTATCCATGTCTTCCACAGAAAACATTCGACACCATCCAACACCTCTAGCTTGTTCGCCCTGTCATCCACCACCACGCGGATGTCTTTCTTCCTCTTCGACAAAGCGCTATAGCGCATCGAAAAAAACTGCACCTGGCCCATCTTTGCAAGCTCGTCGGCAATGAAGTGAATGCTCGACCGCCGGGGCGTCCTGTAGTCGTGGTGGGCAGAGATGAAAAGAAAACGCATCTTATTTGGCGAGGAATTTGCGAATCACGGCGAGTTGGGGGGCTTCTGCACTTTTGCCTGGTTGAATGCTGAAGGGGTAACTGCCCCACCAGGGGCCTGCCGCCCAATAAGACCATCCCAACCAAGCGTCGGCATCCTGCATAGCCTCCAACAGCCCTTGCAAAGCAGCCAAGCATTCAGGCGAGGCTCCCACCCCAAATTCGCCGAGAAAGAAACGACGGTTCTGCTGCTTGGCCCACGTGGTGATCCTCGCCATGACAGCCCGCAGACGGTCAGCCTCAATGCAACCAGGCCCCGTACCCGAGTAGTTGGCGTCCGCGTACTGATGCAGTTCCACCGCAAAGTTGTTCAGTGGATCTCGAAACTTGCTGAACGCCGTTGCGCCCGATACGCCATCGAATGGTGTCTGCCATTCATGCGCGCCGCTCCAACGGCCGCTCCCTACCATCACCAGGTTCTTGGCACCCGCTGCACGCAACGCCAGCACCGTCTGCTGGGCAATATCGATCCATTTGGGCACCGGCAGCGCCGCGGGCTCGTTCATCAGGCCGAATGCAGCTGCGTCAGCGTCAGGAAATGACTCGTACAGCCTTACCCATACGTCAACAAACGCCGCAGCAGGCAGATCCGCGGTACCCAACACACGCTTGTGGTAGCCGCCGTAGTTATGAAGGTCGAGCAAGACGCAAATGCCCAAGCTTTGGGCCGTGCGCACCACACGACGCAGATGCTCGACCTCAGCAATATCCAACGGTGCATTGATCTGGCGTTGGATGCGCTCCCAGCGAAACGGAACCCGCACAATGTTCATGCCCAGGCTCTTGAAGTAGACGAGGTCTTCGCGAGACGGGTAGACGTAGTCTCTGTTCACTATTCCCGGTAGCTTTTCGTGGCCAAATTCGCCGCCGGCCAGATTCACCCCTAGCAAGCGCCTTTGGTCGAGACAGCCGGCGAGCGCAGTGCCGCTAGCCAGCACACACAGCGCCAAGACCATGCAGGTAAACCAAAGGCGCAATGTGGTCATCGTGGCCTCATCGCTTGATCGTATTGCTCGGTATAGCGTCTGCCAACGCCTGACCACGCATACCGGGATGCCGCCACCAGCGCCGCGCGTCTTTGGGTGGCGTGTCGGTCAACCTGCGATAACCCTGCGTGCAACCCGGCAATCTGCTGCGCCTTGGTGTTGGCGTCGCCCGCATCCAGCAATACACCTACGCCACCGCTCTGCACCAGGCTCTTGAAAGGGGGTATGGCGCTCAGAATCGGCACAAGCCCCGCGCTCATGGCCTCGATGGGTGCGATGCCAAACCCCTCGTGATGCGACATGCAGATGAAGTAGCTTGACTTGGCAATCATCAGCCGCAGCTCGGCATTGGTTGGGCCAGACACGACTTGAAGATTGCCCGCCACGCCCAAGCGCTCTGCATGTCTGCGAATTGCGTCGCCGTCCAGATCGTACTCACGGCCGGCCACGATCAGCTTCCATTGCGTGTCGGGCTGCAGGGCACACAGGGCAGCAAACACATTCAAGGATTCCAGCAAACCCTTGTTGACCGACCAGCGCCCAAAATAGATCAGCGTTGCCTGCAAGCCTGGCGCTGATGCATCGGCAAACTTATCGATGTCCACGCCGTTTTCGATCACCTCGAGGCGCTCTGCGCCAACCACCGCGTTGAACACCGCCCCATCGTTGTCGCTGGTGGCAATGACTTTGCGGTACGCCAATGCAGAGGCTCGGGTCACCGTATGGAAGTAGAGCTTTTTGAGCCGTTGCGCAAATTCGGTATGAAAGAAGCCGCCGTGCGTCGACGCAAGCAAAGGTTTGCCATGCAACACCCGCGTCCAGGCCAGATAGTCAAAAAAGAAATCGATGCCATGTACGTGCACCAGATCTGCCTCTCGCAAGGCTTGCACGACTTGCGGGCACAGCGGGTACCGCTCCGAACCTCGGTAAGGCAGGCGGCGCACAGCAGTACCGTCAAGTTTCTCTTCTAGCGGCAGTGCCTTAGCCGGCTCGCGGAACACACGATTCAGCGTCACCACAAACGGCAGATACCGGCCCTCCCCTTGCTGATACAGCACCAGGTTGCGCACCACCTCTTCCATGCCGCCCACTGACGGAAGGTACTGGCGAACCACGTGTGCGACCTTCATGCCTGGCTCGCACGCACGCCCGGTGCAAAGGCTGCGCGCCGCTTGGATGGCTCGTGTGCGTCAGCACCGGCTATCCGTGGCAGCGCGCTCAGCACACCAAACAAGAACCACAACATACCTGCCGTCTTGAGAGCAAAGATCGATGTACCGCTGATGGCCAGGCTGGCACTCAGATACAAGGTGATCAGTGCCCTGAAGCGTATGCCTCTTGCGTCCGTCATCGGTGCCATGAAGGCAAGCCCCACCAGCACCACCAAGAGCGGCGCCCCAAATCGCGACAACACGTAGGCATAACCCATGTCCCCGTAGTTGGGCAAGCGGGCATCGAGCCCCAACAACGATTCCCACTCGAAGCGCAGCAACTCGATGCCGCTGCCTGCGATACGCCCCAGTACGTTGTCGCCCCCGCCGAGCTTGAGCGATGCGAAGCCGATCACCGCAGCAAGAATCAAGAACGGGATCGTGGGCGCCAGCCTGCCCAACATCGGCACCGGCAGGCAACGCAAGGCCACAAGGCCGCCGGCCAGCATCAAGCCGAAACGAGAGTCGCAAAGAGCGATCAGGATCGCGGGCGCAATGATGAAAAACAGGTTGTTTCGCATCTCATGCCAGGGCTTGCTCAGCCCCCACGCCAGGACAATCACCGCGAAATTGCCCAACGACACGGGCTCCATCAACATCGACGATGCGCGGTGCGATCCCAGTAGCGCAGGCAAGATCGTGCGCCCGATGCCCTCAGGCCGGTAGCCATTGAGGGTGAGCATCTGCCCTTCGAACATCGCGGCACTTTCGCCAATGCCCCCCATGTTCACGTAGAACGAGAACGTGTTGAAAAGATTGGCATAGACATCGGTAAAGACGACCTCGAAAACACCGACCACCAGCACGATCCACACCACCAGCTTCAGCCCGCGGTTGGCAAAGCGAATGTTGGCCACAAGGCGACCCAGACTGATGAACAGCGCCGGGATCACCAGATCTCGCAAACTCTTGAAGTCGGGGTTCTGGCGAACCAGCCAGAGGAACAGCATCCACGCCAGAACGCAAAAACTTGTGGCAACTGTGGCCAACGGGAGCCCCCTGCGCAGCACATACAGGCAAGCTGCGTAGAGCGCGGCCTCGACCGCACCCACGAGCGTGGCCGAGGCGCGTATGCCTCTCGCATTGAGAAAACTCAGAACCGCCAGGTAGCACACCGATGCGACCAGCAGCGTCATGACCACTGGAGCTGAATACGCACTGGCCGGCTGTGCCTGAGCATCCAAAGCAAACGTGTTCGACATCGTCAGGACCACGCTTGCATCATTTTTGACGCATCACACGTCGTTCAGCACCGCGCCGACCACGGTGGTGCCAAACTCCTGGAGGTTGCGGGTCAGGTGGGCTGCCTGTGGAAGCGAGCTGTGGTCTTTGCGCGCCACCAGCAAGGCTGCGCCGGCACGGGTCGCGATGGTATGGGCATCGGCAAACTCGGCGGCGGCTGGCGTGTCGAGAATCACCACATCGAAGTCGTGACTCAGGCTTTCCAGCATGTCGGCAAAAACAGGGCGGCCCAGAAGCTCCTGTGGATTGGGTGCCAGCACGCCGGCGGGCAACACCGACAAACCCAGCAGGCCAGACACGCGAACCACAGCCTCGGAGCCCGCCCGACCAGACAGCATGCCAGACAGCCCCGCGCCGTTGCTCAGCTTGAACAAGCGATGCTGCCGCGGCCGACGCAGATCGGCGTCGATCAACAAGGTGCGCTCACCGAGCTGAGAGAAGACGATGGCAAGGTTGGCCGCAATGTGGCTGCGCCCTTCGCCCGGGCCAGGGCTGACGATGGCAAGCGACTTTCGGTGGGCTTCAGCGTCGAACCATCGAAGCATCAGTTGGCTGCGCAGTGCACGCAGGTTCTCCACTTCGGGGCTGAACGGTTGATACGCGGCGACCAGTTCACGGCTGAGCGCGCCGTCGCCCGCCGGCAGGTAGGGATAGTCGAACTGATAGGCGAGCGCCTGCCGAATATCGTCCTCGTTCAGGATACCCAAAGCGATGGCTGCTTCGCCAAAACGCAACCCCCTTTCTTTCTGCAGACGCAAGACGCGTTCGGCACCCTCTGGCGTGAGCCTGCCTGTGTCCATCAGAATCGCGCCGATCGACCTCTCAGCAACGGCGGCCGAGTGGTGCGCCCGATGCGGACTGGCAGCGACCGGGCCAGCAGTCGGCGGGCGCAGCGCGGGATCCATCATCTTGACGATGTTGTCGGTCACGCAGCGCTCCTGTCGGGCAGCCTCAACGCAGGCCTGGTGAGACGAAACCGTGCCCTTCGTGCGTAAGAGATCTTGCTGGAACTGATCGACGCAAGCACCGGCAGCCCCAACGCCTCGGCCAGATCTTCAGTAGACCGCACCCGTCGGTTGGTGAGCTCCAGCAACAGGGCCAGGGCCACGCCCAGCACGGCACCGACCACCACCGAAGCCACCACGTTCAACAACACCTTCGGACTGGAGGCGGCCACTGGCGGCGTCGCCTGGCTCAAGGTCACCACATTGGTCTGGTTGGTCAGGCTCTCGAGGCGAGTCTGCGCCGCACGCTGGCTGACGGCTTCGAAGGCGCGTTGTGCCGATTCGACGTCGCGCTTGAGCACATTGAGCTCATCGCGTTGTTTGTTGAGTGCCAGCACACGTGTCTTCTGATCTGCAATCGCTACCTGAAGGTTCGCTTCACGCTGCTTTCCGACTTGGTACGTCGTGTCGATGGAAGCTGTGATCTGGCTGGTTTCGGCGGCTAGCCGGCTTTTCAGCGCGACCAGCTCATCTTGTGTCCGCAATGTCTGCGGGTGATTGGGGCCCAGATTTCCCCCGCTTTCCTTCAACTTCACTTCCACACGGGCAATGTCGGTCTTCAGCGAGTTGACGATCGGGCTTTGCATCACTTCGGCCACCGAATCGGCCTTTGCCACGTTGCGCTTGTTCTGGCTATCGGTCGTCTGCGCCTGCATCACCGTCAACTGCGTCGCAGTTTCGTTGAGCTTTGCCGTCTCGAAATCGAGCCGTTCGTCGGAGATGACGATGCCGGCGCGTTGCTGGTATTCGGACAATGCGGCTTGCGCCGATTCGAGTTTGTCTCGTACCAGTTTCGTCTGCCCCTCGAACCAGGCAGCGTATTGCCTGGCAGGCTCCAGCTTCAGTTCAAGGTTCACATCGAGGAACGATTTGGCAAACGCGTTCGCAGCCGCCGCAGCAAACTCAGGGCTGGTCGCCTGAAAAGCGATGGTGATGACGTTACTTTCTCGTGAAGGCTTCACGTCCAGCGATTGCTGGAGAAACTGCGTCAGCCAAGCAGCGAAGCTCCCTCGCCCCTCGCTGCGCTCTTGCCATTGCGCACGCAGAGCCGCGTCTTCCTCCAGACGCAACTCCTTCACGACCGCCCGCGCAACGCGGTCACCCGTGATGATGTCGACCTGCGTGGCGATGTACCCCGCACCTGCCGTTCCCTGCAATGCCGTACCCGCCACCGGATCGGGTGTGCGCAAGTCCACCAATACGGCAGCACTCGCCGTATAGCGCTTCTGTATCTTGAGGCCGATCCCCGCAGTGAGCGCTACGGTCACCAGCAAGCTGCTGATGGCGACCCAGCGATGGGCCCACAGAATCCGCAGAAATTGAGAAAACGTCATGGAGCGCCGATCAGAAAAGACTCTCGCGCACGTAAATAACGTCGTTTGGTTTGAGCAATTCAGTAGGGGTTGGCACTGTCTGTTGCACAACGCCCGCCGAATCCTGGCGGTGCAATCGCAACCTCGTCTCGCTCCCTCGCGGGGTCGGCCCACCGCCGGTAGCCAGCCCCTGCATGACGGTCATGCTGCGCTCGATGCGGTACGGCCCCGGCCGCTGAGCTTCTCCGTAGATATAGAACACTGGCGCACGGTGTACATACAACGTGTCCCCAGCCATCACCACGACATCATCGTCTGCCATCCGTCCATCGAGAAACAGCGATGGAATGTCGATCAACTTGCGGTAGGGCTTCCCATCCCTCAGACCGGTCAAGATGACCGCGTCGTCCCCTGTGGCCGTGGCACCGCCAGCCATCGCCAGCACATCCGTCACGCGGATATTGACCGTCTCCAGCGCAAACCTTCCAGGCCTGGCCACCTGGCCCAACACCGCGACCTGGTTGCCGCGGACTTGCATCAACACGATATTGACTTGTGGATTCCTCAAAAATCCACCCGAACCAAGAGCATCGGCAATTTTCTTTTCGGCAGACCCGATGCTCAACCCACCCAGTTCGACCAAGCCGATCAGCGGGTAGTTGACCACGCCACTTTCGGATACCCGCGTCTCCACGGTGAGGTCGGGGTTCTGAAACACCTGTATGCGAATCGCGTCGCCTGCGCCAAGCCGATAGTCCTGCGCCAGCGCTTCATGGCCCGCAAGCACGGTCACCAGAAGCAAAAGCACCAGACAAAACGGCATCTTGGCGAGGCGCATGAAGAGCATGAAAAAGGGAAGCAACAACAAGGAAAAATGAAGAAAAACAAGAAAAAACAAGAAAAAACGCAGTCAAATTAATGCGAAATTTGCATTAATTATAAAATGTTGCACCGCGCCATTTCACCCGGCGACAACTTCATATTCGCCCGGCTTTCCGCCCCTAAAGGCTCAAGCCGACATGCGTCGAATAGCGATCAGAGCCACAACAACCCAACTGGCCAGCAGCATGCCGGGGCTTGCAACCGATTCGTCCTCAATCAGTTTTGCGGGCATTGCCGCAGCGGCCGACCTGCCAGGGTTGCCGGATGAAATTGAGGTTTGAGGTGCGGCCACGAGCGATGACGCCCTGGTGGAAGTGACGATGCTCAACCCGGGCACCGGTGCACTGCGTTCTTCGCTCATTTCCGATTGTTTTGCCAGCGACACGACAGGTGCCAGCAGCCCAAAACTGAATGCAGAGACTGCAACCAAACGCAACGACGTGTGCATGCGACCTCCAAGTAGAACGGGTATGACGAGGGGCCAAAAGCAACCATCGTGCCTGTCTTGGAAAAATTCTTCACGATTGCCAAATATTCGTTGAAAAACAAAATGCTGCACCGCATCAAAATTTTGTGGCATGTGTAGATATTGATGCAAAAAACGCATTCTGTAAAAGAAATCGACGCCTTCGCGCGATGATCGACGACGACATGAGCGATAACGGTGCGTTGCAGGTCGGTCCAGAAGTTGCGAATACACACGTAGCTGCCCCGCCTGAACAATGATCAACGGACTCGACACCGACAAGGGTTTTTTACGCCGAAGCTTCACGCTGACAAGCGCGATTGAAGCTTTGCTGGACCCAACCATCGCCATTGCGATGCTGGGCGCGTGCCTGTTGGCGTATGGCCATCCAATGACGCCGCGCTACGTCATCCTCGGCATCATCGCGTTCTCGCTGTCGTTCCCGGGAAACGTGGGGCTCCACGAGTTACCTCGACGCTTGATCCGAAAATTGATCACGAACTGGATCGTGTTTCTAGGCATCATGGTCGGATTTGGCGCGGTGACCGGCTACCTCACAAGCTTCAACAGACCAGTGTTGATCGCCTGGGCCATCACGACCCCGCTTGCCCAGATCGTCGTTCATGGGTTGCTACGGCGCTGGCTCCCGCAGATGATCAAACTGGGACGGCGACAACGGCGCGTTGTCATTGCTGGCGTCAATGAAGTGGGGCTGCAGATTCGGCGCCAGTTCGACGACAACTTGTATCTCAACACCCGCGTCATGGGCTTCTTTGACGATCGAAGCTCCGAACGTCTACACGAGCTGCGTGGTCTGCCGCTGCTGGACCGCATGTCCAACATGGCCGAGTGGGTCAAGCACAACCCTGTCGACTCAATCTATCTCGCGCTGCCGATGGCGTCTCAACCTCGCATACTGAACTTGTTGGACGAATTGAAAGACACCACCGCATCCATCTATTTCGTCCCAGACATCTTCATGACAGACCTGATTCAAGGTCAGATGGTCAATGTCGGCCCCATGCCCGTCATGGCTGTATGCGACACGCCATTTCATGGAGCCAGCGGCGCGGTGAAGCGGGCGTCTGACATCGCGATTTCGCTGCTGGTCTTGCTGCTGGCGTCCCCGGTCCTGCTGGCGCTGGCCATTGCCGTCAAGCTGAGTTCACCAGGCCCGATCATCTTCAAACAGCGGCGATATGGGCTCGATGGCAAAGAGATACTGGTCTACAAGTTTCGCTCGATGACGACCACGGACAACGGAGCCAACGTTCAGCAGGCCCAGCGGAATGACCCGCGCATCACCCCTCTGGGGCGTGTGCTGCGCAAGTCTTCGCTGGACGAGTTGCCGCAGTTCATCAACGTCTTGCAAGGACGGATGAGCATCGTTGGCCCTCGCCCACATGCTGTGGCGCACAACGAGACCTACCGCAAGCTCGTGAAAGGCTACATGGTCCGGCACAAGGTGCGGCCAGGCATCACCGGCTGGGCGCAGGTCAGCGGCTATCGAGGTGAAACCGAAACGGTGGAAAAAATGGCCAAGCGCATCGAATACGACCTCGAATATCTTCGCAATTGGTCGCTCGGTTTTGATTTGTGGATCATGGTCAAGACGGCGTTGGTGGTGTTCAACGACAAGGCTGCGTACTGAGGCGATCATTTCCAGGTGCATCACGCACCAATCTGCAGCAATTTGCAGGTGTAAAAAATTCCGTCTCATCTGCGTGGATGAAGAAGCTTTTAAAGTCTCTGCAGTTCTCCGTTGGCTAAACTCCGGTCTCGCAGCCAGCCGGTCAACCGTGCGGGCCTCATCCATTGCCACTGCAGTCTGGTCGGTCACTCGGTCTTGAGCCAGAGCCCCGCCACTCGCCCAAACGATGACCTCTCCGAAAAACATCTACGTTGCCGGGCACCGCGGTATGGTCGGCGGCGCCATCGTTCGTCGCTTGCGCGCGAGCGGTGTTCCTGCAGACCGAATCCTCTGCCGCGCGCATTCCGAACTCGACCTGACCAACCAGGCCCAGGTGAAGGCCTTCTTCGCGTCGACGCCCATCGACGAGGTCTACCTGGCCGCCGCCAAGGTCGGCGGCATCCACGCCAACAACACCCAGCCGGCCGAGTTCATCTACGCCAACCTGATGATGGAGGCCAACGTCATCCACGAGGCCTTCACGGCCGGCGTCAAGAAACTGCTGCTGCTGGGCTCCAGTTGCATCTACCCTCGCCTCGCGCCGCAGCCCATGGCCGAGTCCGCTCTGCTCACGGGTCTGCTGGAGCCGACCAACGAACCGTACGCCATCGCCAAGATCGCTGGCATCAAGCTGTGTGAGAGCTACAACCGCCAGTATGGCGCCAGCCACGGGATCGACTACCGCAGTGTGATGCCCACCAACCTGTATGGCCCTGGCGACAACTACCACCCGCAGAACAGCCACGTGCTGCCGGCGCTGATTCGCCGCTTCCATGAGGCGCGAGAGGCCGGCGCACCGAGCGTCACGATCTGGGGCACGGGCACACCGAAGCGGGAGTTCCTGTACGTGGACGACATGGCGGCGGCCAGCGTGCACGTGATGAACCTGCCGGCCGATATCTACCATGCCCATACCCAGCCGATGCAGAGCCACATCAACGTGGGTGTCGGCGAAGACCTCTCGATTGCCGAGCTGGCGGCCCTGGTCAAGGGCATCGTGGGCTACCAGGGTGCGATCGACTACGACACCAGCAAGCCCGATGGCACGCCGCGCAAGCTGATGGATGTGTCGTGCCTGCACCGGCTGGGCTGGCACGCGACGACCGCGTTGCCTGACGGCATTCGGCTGGCCTACGACGATTTTCTGCAGAACAACAACACACGGAGCAACGACAAGTGACCAAGCGCGCACTGATCACCGGCATCACGGGCCAGGATGGATCCTATCTCGCCGAGCTGCTGCTCGACAAAGGCTACGAGGTGCACGGCATCAAGCGCCGGGCGTCGTCGTTCAACACCAGCCGCATCGACCATCTGTACCAGGACCCGCATGTGAAGGGCCGCAAGCTGCACCTGCACTACGGGGACCTGACGGACACCAGCAACCTCACGCGCATCGTGCAGCAGGTGCGTCCCGACGAGGTGTACAACCTGGGCGCGCAAAGCCATGTGGCGGTGAGCTTCGAAAGCCCCGAATACACGGCCGATGTCGACGCCATGGGCACGCTGCGCCTGCTCGAAGCCATCCGCCTGCTGGGCATGGAGAAGATGACGCGCTTCTACCAGGCCAGCACCAGCGAGCTGTACGGCCTGGTGCAGGAGACGCCGCAGAAGGAGACCACGCCGTTCTACCCACGCAGCCCCTACGGCGTGGCCAAGCTGTACGCCTACTGGATCACCAAGAACTACCGCGAGGCCTACGGCATGTATGCCTGCAACGGCATACTGTTCAACCACGAGAGCCCGCGGCGCGGCGAGACCTTCGTCACGCGCAAGATCACGCGCGGCCTGGCCAACATCGCGCAAGGGCTGGAGCAATGCCTGTTCATGGGCAACATGGATTCGCTGCGCGACTGGGGCCACGCCAAAGACTACGTGCGCATGCAATGGATGATGCTGCAGCAGCAGGAAGCCAAGGACTACGTGATCGCCACGGGCGTGCAGTACAGCGTGCGCGACTTCATCGGCAAGGCGGCCGCTCAGCTCGGCATCTCGCTCGCGTTCGAAGGTACCGGCGTCGATGAAAAGGCCGTGGTGCTGGCCGTGCAGGGCGACAAGGCACCGGCCGTCAAGCCGGGTGATGTGGTGGTGAGCGTCGACCCGCACTACTTTCGTCCGGCCGAGGTCGAAACGCTGCTGGGCGACCCGGCGCAGGCCAAGGGCGATCTGGGTTGGGTGCCGCAGATCACGCTCGACGAAATGGTCGTCGAGATGGTCGCGCATGATCTGGAAGAGGCACGGCGTAACGCGCTGTTACGTCAGCACGGTTACGCGGTGCCGGTCAGCAAGGAAGACTGACGGCGCGCGCAGTGCGTTGGCATCCACCCGTATCAGTTGTAAGAGTTGGCCCGCTGCGGGTTTGAATTTGCTGCAGTGCAATGACAATCCCGATTTTTCACGGGAGGTTCGCCATGCACAAACTCATGACCGCGCTGGCATGCGCCGCCGCACTACTGGCCGGCGCAGGCCAGGCGCAAGCGACCGTCGTCTACGCATCGAGCGTGATCTCTGCCGACAGCACCGGCAAGATGCGCAACGGAGCCGACATCAGCAGCACGCAGCTGGTGGCGGCGTCTGCGTTGGGCGGTCCGTCGGACGTCACGCCCGACAGCACCGGTTTCTACAGCCTGGGTTTCGGTGGGTCGATCACCCTCGCATTTGACAGCCTGATCGGTCCGGGCACGGCCACCTTCTACGAATCGACCAGCGGCACGATCTACCCGCGTGAAGCCGCCAACATCTACCTGTTCGACCTGGCGAGCAGCATGTTCGTCTTTGCCGGCACGGTGGACAACCAGCCGATCGGCACGTTCGACACGCTGGACTTCTCCGGCCTCTGCTCGATCGGCTGCAGCCAGATGCAGATCGTCGACGTGTCGTTGTTCTCGGACTTTGCCGGATACCCCATCGCAGATGGCTACGATGTGAATGCGATCGCCGTCACGGCGTTCGCCGCGCCGCCAGCAGAGATTCCAGAACCGGCAACGCTGCCGTTGATGGCTCTGGCATCGGTAGGAGCGGGTTTGGTATTGCTGCGTCGGTCTACAACGAGGACCAAGCCCTAAATTGGTGGTTTGCAGAAGTCACACCGACAGCTTCTAACTGCTTCAGGCCGGGGTGGTTACAACAACGGTTTCCCGGTTTCGCATAAACCGTTTTTCGACCAAATGCCAACTCAGATATCCGGCCAGCATACTTAGCCCAAGACTGCATAGGAAGATCAGCGGAACGGCGAGATCTGGTACCACCCAGATGATTAGTTTCTGGATCGGCCAACCGTATAAATATACGCCATATGAGACATCGGATGCTCGCTGAAAGTATTTCAGCAATGAAAATCTCACCTCCGCAAAATAAAAAAGCAGATACCCTCCAAAGACCGACAATCCTAAATCTACAAAAACTTGGCTCATCATTGTTAAACATAAAAATGCAGCACAAATTGCTACGATTTTTATGTCAAATATTATTTTTTTCCTGTATATATAGAAAATTCCACCAACAGCGAAATATTGTCCGAGTCGGATGAGCGGGTGCTCAAAAGATATTGATTTTCCAGCGATAGAAAAATCAACGCCCAGCCGTTGAACTAGTACGATGGACACCAGCGCAACGGCAACCAACGTCCAGCCAACAGGCCGTTTTACCAATCCCAACAATCCCATCCCCAATACGGCCATATAGCACATGAATTCGTAGCGAATTGTCCACATCGCACCGTTGACAGCAGGGTACGGTTGGCCCGCGAACACCGGTGGTGTCAATGGGAAACCCAACACGAAGAGGTTGGTAAAAAACTTAGGGAGATTAATTTCGGAAAAATATTGACCAGCGTTTGCGCCGAATGGTCCCACTATAAAAACCGATATGACCGATGCGACAATAAATCCTGGGTAAATTCTAGCGATACGCTTATATATAAATAATTTTATTATAGGTGTTGAATCCCAACTCTTGATGATCAAATAGCCGCTTAATAGAAAAAAACCGTCAACGGCGAATTCACCGAATGACAGAGTTCCGAAGAGCGATGTCAACAGTTCTCGATTCCGATTTCCGTCCACCAGTTCATATGCATGCGACAGCAAAACAAGCGATGCAAATACCAGTCTTAGAAAATTAAAATTGTTTTGTTTGGTATTGGCGTTGGGCATTTTTTGGAAGTGGAATCAGACAACTAAATTCACTATGGCGCTGGCGTCGCGTGGCCCCGTGGTGGGATGGCGCGCATAACGTAGTCGGCTTCACCCACCCCGAAAGATGAAGTACACCGCCCCCAGCATGCACAGCCCGGCCCACACGTAGTCCAGTTTGAAAGGCTCTTTCAGATAGAGCATGGCAAACGGCACGAACACGGTGAGGGTGATCACCTCCTGCATGATCTTCAACTGCCCCACGCTGAAGTGCGCCTGCTGGAACCCGATGCGGTTGGCCGGCACTTGCAGCAGGTACTCGAACAAGGCGATGCCCCAACTGACTAGCGCCGCGATGTACCACGGCGCGGTCGCCAGGTTCTTCAGGTGGCCGTACCAGGCGAAGGTCATGAAGACATTGGAGGCCGCGAGCAGAAGGATGGTTTGCAGGGAGAGGGGGATGGACTGGAGCATGGGGTGGGCGCTGGTTGCTAGAGGGCGGAGGCCTGGTACAACTTGTAGCCACCCGACACGAAGGCAGGTGTGACCTGATCGGCCCACTTACTGGCGCACTTGGGGCTCATCACCAGCCACTCGATATGAGCCTTGTTCATTCCCGCTGCCGCGCTCGTGGCGTCTGGCTGGGCGAGGATGTCATTCACTATCGCGAAGCGTGCTTGCTCTGTCGCACTGACAGATTTGGCATAGACCCAGATCAAGGAGACGAAATTCGGCCGCTCGGACAGTGCCGCAAGCCGGTTTGCAGAATCGTTCTCGCATAGTTGAACGACGGCATTGGCGCGGGCTCGATCGCGCAGGTAATGCGCAGCGTCCCACAGGCCCTGCGGCACGGGCACCATCGCCCATGCGCCGTCCCTGCCCAAGCCATTCTGAAGCCGGGGCGCACATACCAGCGAAGCCGCAGCAAGTGCGGCGCCCACCAGCAGCGCAGCAGACGAGCCCGATCGCAACGAACGAAACGCAGCTGCAACGTGGCTCCAGCCCAATGCGGCAACCGCACTCACCACCACGAAGTAGGGCCACACAAAGGTCTTGCGATTGATTTCTGCACCATCGCCGAAGCCGCGGTTGTCACCCACCAGAATGCGAACGCACGCGTGGCTTGCCAGGATACAGGCCAGCAGCCGCAGCGTGTTGCGCTGGGTCGGATCAGCCCGCGCCGTCCAGCCGAACAACAAGGCCGCTACCAACAGCGGCCCATATTCGGCAATGAACACCAACGCAACAGCCAGCGGGGCTGCTGCCAGCGCAACGGGCAGCGACGGCCGGCCGATCAGCCTGTCGGCAATCGTGATCACGTTGTTGCGAATGCCGTCGAACGACACGTCGAAAGTGGGTGCGCTCGGCACTGCCACCATATGCGACAGGGCCAGAACGAACACCGCCACGAACGCAACCACGCAGGCAAGGCGTACGCTTTTCTGTACCCAATCGCTGCTCCAGATAACGAACGGGAAAAAGAACAGGGCGTAAGCGAGCAGGATCTGCACCTTGAAATGCCCCGCCATCGCGAACACGATCATCGCTGTTACCGACAAGAACAACGAGCGGATCTGGAAAGCACGCATCGCGCAGGCCAGCGCCAGTCCCATCGTTGCGACACCGCAGGCGCCACTGGTGGCAATCTGCTGAAAGAAGAAATAGCTGTGAAACCGCGACACGCCGGGTAACCAGAAAGACGGGTCTGGCAGCAAGAACAGCAAGACTGAAGCCAGCAATGCAGCCCCCGCCCCGCCCAACACCGTCGTCAGCACGATGATGGCCGCACCGGTGAGCAGCATGCCCATGACGGGATAGATGCTGGTGGCGACCTGCATCGAATGCACACCTGTCAGTGCCGATATCAGTGCCGGCACGATGTAGCTTCCGTAGTGATAAGGGCGTTGCGGCAGGCCGGCCATCGTCAGATGAAGGCTTCCTGGGTCACCTTCGAACTGCGCAAAGCCCGAAATCTGTTTGGCATGAAAGATGAAATCGGCCCAAGGCGCCAGAACAATCTGCCCGTTGCGCACGGTCATGCCTTCGATGCTGTTTAGCGACCAGAGCAAGGAGCCGGCCACGATGACGAGCAACGTCCAGGCTTCGTATCGACTGTCGTCCGCCGTCACCGCCACATGCGGCGGCAGCGTGTACGCCGCCGCAAAACGGCGTGCCACGCCCCAAAACAGCAGCAGTACGCACGAACCAACCAGCAGCGACATCGGCAACGTGATGCGCAGGTAGATGCCCACGAAGCCCCAAATGCTGAACAACAACACGCCGTACAGCAGACTTTGCAGCCAGAACACCAACCGGGAGGTATGGAGCCGCAGCCGGGGCAGCGCGACCAGCACCACGCCCCCCCACAACGCAAGCACCATCAGTACACCGATGGAGGCAGCCGTCAGCTGCAGCCATGACGAATAGATCTGGCCGGGTTGCAATGGGGCTAAGGCAGGCATACGAGTGAACAGTTGACGCTAACGGGGTTCGCCCGGGGCCGAGCTACGAAACACGATGTACTTGCTGGCGAAGTACGAGGTCAGCGTATAGACCGGCATACCCGACAACTGCGCAATGTACCCGTTGAGGGAAAAGGAATGAATGGTCAACAGCACGGTCCCAATGTTGGCAGCGTAGGCCAACGCCGACGCCAACAAAAACTTGACCCCCGCCGGCAGCTGCGGCCCACGATAGGCGAACGTCCATTGACTGTTAAGCATGAAACTCGACGCCAACCCGCAGGTGTACCCAATGGCATTGGCCACCACGTCATTTGCAGAGAAGAACAGCTTGGCCGCAAAGATCACGGTGATGCCGATCAAGGTGTTGACCACGCCCACGGTGAGAAACCTGCGAAACGTGCCCATGCGGAGTGTCATGTGACCATGCCGGTCTCAAGGACCGGGATCACCAACGACACGCGATGCAGTTGCATGTACTCGCCCACGATAACTAGAGTCCCGTCATTCCCGATGAAGTTGGCATACCGGCCGCACCAAGCCCGGCACAGGCAATCCTACTAGGCCGAAGGCCGATATCGATCAACCAGCGATGCGTGATTCAGTCGATTCGCTTGATCCTCTGGTCCTGCACGGCGGATAGTTGCGCCTCCATCACGCACTGCGGCGCGATCTCGGCCAGCGGGAGCAGCACGAATGCTCGCTCATGCATGCGCGGATGCGGCACCGTGAGGGTGGCGGTGGCGATGGACTGGTTGCCGAACAACAGGATGTCGAGGTCGAGCGTGCGCGGTGCGTTGCGGTACGGACGTTTGCGGCCGGCGGCCAGCTCCAGTTGCTGCAGTTGGGCCAGCAAATCATGCGGAGCCAAGTTGGTGGCCACGGCAACCACCGCGTTCACAAAATCAGGGCCGGTGGCATCGACCGGCGCGGTGCGGTACAGGTGTGATCGCTGGGTGAGGCGCGTGCCGGGCAGCCGGCCGATTGCGTCCATCGCCTTGCGCACCGTCTGGCAGGCGTCGCCGAGGTTGGCGCCCAGCGCGATATAGGCTGTGCTGGTCATCGCGCGATCGGATTGCAGTGTCGCCGGCTTGGGTCGGGTCTTCAGGCGCGGGGGTCGGGGGTGGATGGCGCATCGGCGCTGCGCAGCTCGCCGTCATGGCCATCGGCGCGCGCAGCCGAGGGCTTGCGGCGGCGGCGACGCTTGCGAGGCGCGTCGCCGCCCTCGCCGGCAGGTGGCTCGCCGCCGGGACCTGCAGGCTGGCCGTCATCTTGAGGTGCGTGACCGCTGGCAGCCTGCTGGGCGCCATCGTCCTGCCGGGTGCGCGGGGCCTTGGGCACACGCAACACGCGCTGCTTGCCCTGCAACTCCTCGCGCGCCTGCTCCAGCAGGTCCTGCCGGCGCTCGTCGCTGGCCAGGCTGAACTCCTGCCACCACTCGGCCAGCGCCTCGTCGACCTCGCCGATGTCGGCGCGCAGGCGCATGAAGTCGAAGGCCGCGCGGAAACGCGGCTGGTCGATCAGGCTGTACGGCGTGCTGCCGGTGCGCTTGTCGAAGCGCGGCTGCATCATCCAGGTCTCGCGCATGTCGCCGGCCAGCTTGCCGCGGCCGGACACGTCACCGATGCGGGCGTTGAACACGTCCTCGATCGCGTCCTGCAGCGCGGGGAACGACGGTTGCCGCTTCTCGATGCGGGCGGCCCAGCCGTCGCGCACGTCGGCCCACAACACACAGGCCAGCAGAAAACTCGGCGCCACGGGTTTGCCTTCGCCCACTCGGCGGTCGGTGTCCTGCAGCGCGGCGCGCACGAAGGGCTGGTCGGCACGCTCGACCACCACGTCGAGCAGCGGGTAGATGCCGGTGGCCATGCCCAGCGTCTTCAGCTGCTCGATGGTCGCGATCGAGTGGCCGGTCTGCAGCAGCTTGAGCATCTCGTCGAACAGGCGGCTCTGCGGCACGTCGGCCAGCAGTTCCTGCGACTTGATCAGCGGCGATGCCGTCTTGGGATCGATGGTGAAGCCCAGCGCACCCAGCTTGGCGGCGAACCGCACGGCGCGGATGATGCGCACCGGGTCTTCGCGGTAGCGCGTAGCGGCGTCGCCGATCATGCGGATGGTGCGCTTCTTCACGTCCTTGTAGCCGCCGTGGTAGTCGACCACGATCTGGCGCTTGGGGTCGTAGTACATCGCGTTGATGCTGAAGTCGCGGCGTGCAGCGTCTTCCTCCTGCGGGCCCCAGACGTTGTCGCGCAGCACCCGGCCGGTGGCGTCGACGGCGTGCTGCATGCCGGCCAGCTCGCTCTTGCTGGTGCGCTCGTTGCCGGCCACCTGCTCGGCGGCGGCGCTGTCCATGTAGGCACGGAAGGTCGACACCTCGATCACCTCGTGCTCGCGGCCGCGCCCGTACACCACGTGCACGATGCGGAACCGCCGCCCGATGATGAAGGCCCGGCGGAACAGGCTCTTCACCTGTTCCGGCGTGGCGTTGGTGGCCACGTCGAAGTCCTTGGGGCGCAGGCCGACCAGCAGGTCACGCACGGCGCCGCCGACGATGTAGGTCTCGAAGCCGGCCTGCTGCAGCGTGTTGACCACGTTCAGCGCCCGGTCGTCCACCAGTTCGGGGTTGATGCCGTGGACTTCGACGCCGATCTCCTCGCGCTTGCCGAACTTGGGTTTTGCCCGGCTGGGGCTCGTGCCCTTGCCCAGCAGTCTGTCGATGAATTTCTTGATCATGTGATTTTTGTAAACAAGTCCAGTATGCGCCAACCCCGGTCCGCTGCCAGCGCCCGCAGCCGGTCGTCCGGGTTGGTGGCGACGGGCACTTCCACCTTCTCCAGCAGGGCCAGGTCGTTCAGCGAGTCCGAATAGAACGTGCAGTGCACGTCGGCCCAGCCCAGCCCGCGGGCGTCCAGCCATTGCGCCATGCGGGTCACCTTGCCTTCGCGCGCCGAGGGCACGCCGCGGATCTCGCCGGTGAGCCAGTCGCCACCGCCGGGCAGCGGCGCGCGTTCGAGCTCGACCGCAATCAGTTCGTCCACGCCGAACGCCTGGGCGATCGGCCGGGTGACGAACTCGTTGGTGGCGGTGACGATCACCAGCGTATCGCCGCGCGCACGGTGCCCCTCGACCAGCGCCCGCGCCGCCGGCGTGATGGCGGGCCGCACCACGTCGCGCATGAACGCCGCATGCGCCTCGGCCGCCGCAGCCGGGCCGCGCTGGCGCACGGCGTCGGTTGCAAAGCGCACGTAGTCGTGGATGTCGAGCGTGCCGGCCTTGTAGTGCGCGTAGAACTCCTCGTTGCGCCGCTGGAAGGCCACGGGGTCGGTCCAGCCGATCTGCGTGGTGAACACGCCCCAGGCGTAGTCGGAGTCGATCGCCAGCAGGGTGTGATCGAGGTCGAACAAGGCAAGCTTCAACTGTGCTCCAGCATCGATTTGATCAGCGGCACCGTCACGGCGCGCTGGGTCTGCAGCGCATAACCGTCGAGCTGGCCCAGCAGTTGCAGCAGGCTGCCCAGGTCGCGGGTGAAGCGGGTCAGCATGAAGTCCATCACCTCGTCGCCGAGAAAGATGCCCCGCGCATCCGCCTGCTGGCGCAGCACGGCACGGCGCTCGGCGTCGCTCAGCAGTTGCAGCTGGAACACATGGCCCCAGCCCAGCCGCGAGCGCAGGTCGTCGCGCAGCGGCAGGTCGGCCGGCGGCAGCGTGCCCGCGCCCAGCACCCAGCGCTGCAGGCCCTGGGCGTTGACGAACCAGTTGAAGGCGGCGTGCTGCTGCACGGCGGTGTACAGGTGCACGTCGTCCAGCAGCACGGCGGCCCAGGCGTCGTCGAACTCCGGCGGCTCGCTGACGCTGGCGTCGAGCCAGCCCACCTTGGCGCCATGCTCGCGCAAGGCCCCGCGCACGCTCTCGAGCAGATGGGTCTTGCCGCTGGCCTCCGGCCCCCACAGGTAGGTGGGCACGGGCGACCGCGTGGGGCTGCCGGCCCACAGGCGCAGATGCTGCAGGACGGCTTCGTTGGGCCCGGCGAAAAAGCTCGCAAGCGTGGGGCCTGTGTCCAGGCCGATGTCGAGCGCCAGCTGTTGCATGGAGGGGGGTCGGAAAGACGGGGCGAAGGCCCCACGTAAAATCTGCGCAAATTTTAGTCTGCCGGTCAATCCCCCTGGCACCATCGCAGACGCAACCTACTTCCCTCCTCCGCATGAGCTCTTCCACCACCCCCTCCTCCCCCCTCTCCTACAAGGACGCCGGCGTCGACATCGATGCGGGGGACGCGCTGGTCGAGCGCATCAAGCCGTTGGCCAAAAAGACCATGCGCGAGGGCGTGCTGGCCGGCATCGGCGGCTTCGGCGCGCTGTTCGAGGTGCCCAAGCGCTACAAGGAGCCGGTGCTGGTGAGCGGCACCGACGGCGTGGGCACCAAGCTCAAGCTGGCGTTCGAGTGGCAGATGCACGACACCGTGGGCATCGACCTGGTGGCGATGAGCGTCAACGACGTGCTGGTACAGGGCGCCGAGCCGCTGTTCTTCCTGGATTACTTCGCCTGCGGCAAGCTCGATGTCGACACGGCTGCGGCCGTGGTTGGCGGCATCGCCCGCGGCTGCGAGCTGTCGGGTTGCGCGCTGATCGGCGGCGAGACGGCCGAGATGCCCGGCATGTACCCGGCCGGCGAATACGACCTGGCGGGCTTCGCGGTCGGTGCGGTCGAGAAGTCGAAGATCCTCACCGGCCAGAGCGTCGCGCCCGGCGACGTGGTGCTGGGCCTGGCCTCGAGCGGCGTGCATTCCAATGGCTTCAGCCTGGTGCGCAAGTGCATCGAACGGGCCGGCGACGCGCTGCCGGCCATGCTCGACGGCAAACCCTTCCGCCAAGCCGTGATGGAGCCGACGCGCCTGTACGTGAAGCCGGTGCTGGCCGCACTGGCACAGCACCCGATCAAGGCGCTGGCCCACATCACCGGTGGCGGCCTGCTGGAGAACATCCCCCGCGTGCTGCCCGACGGCACGGCCGCCGAACTGCAGCGCGGCAGCTGGCCACGCACCGAACTCTTCGCCTGGCTGCAGAAGACCGCCGGCATCGACGACATCGAGATGAACCGCACCTTCAACAACGGCATCGGCATGGTGGTGGTGGTCGACGCAGCCCACGCGGCGGCCGTGGCGCAGACCCTGAAAGACCAGGGCGAGAGCGTGTACGAGATCGGCAGGATCGCGGCGCGAGGAGATGGCGCCGCGGTACGGGTCAGCTAAAAGTCAATCCTCGGCGCCAGGCGTCAAGGTTGCAAGAACCTTGTCGATCCGCTTGCCGTCCAGATCGACCACCTCGAACACCCAGCCGGCGCAGGCGATGCGCTCGCCGGTCACCGGCAGCCGCCCCGACACCGACATCAGCAGCCCGGCCACCGTGTTGTAGCGGCCTCGCTCCTCCTCGGGCAGCTCGCGGATGTCGAGCCGGGTCTTGAGTTCGTTCACCGGCATCAGGCCGTCGAGCAGCCACGAGCCGTCTTCGCGCTGCGTGGCCCAGGCGTCGGCCTGCGCGCCGGGTTGCAGTTCGCCGGTGATCGCCTCCAACAGGTCGCGCGGCGTCATCAGGCCCTGCACCACGCCGTATTCGTCGACCACGAAGACCATGCGGCCCGAGCGTGCGCGGAACTGCTCGAGCAGTTCCATGCCGCTCAGCGTCTCCGGCACGAAGGTGGCCGCCATCGCGTGGCCGTCGATCGTGTCGTGCTCGTGCCCGCCCAGGCCCAGCATGCGGCCGACGCTGATCACCCCGACCACGTCGTCGAGCGAGGCGCGGCACACGGGGTACCACGAATGCGAAGCCTGGCCGGCCTCGCTTCCGGCCTGCTGCAGCGCCTGGGCCACCGTGAGGCCCGCGTCGAGCCACACGACGTCGGTGCGCGGCACCATCAGCGAAGTGAGCGGCCGCTCGTCGAGGCGGAACACGTTCTGCACCATCTGGTGCTCGTGCTCCTCGATGACGCCGGCATCGACGCCCTCCTCCAGGCTGGCGACGATCTCCTCTTCGGTCACAGCCCGGTCGCCGGTGGTGTCGATGCGCAGCAACTTCAGCACGCCCTGGGTGCTCATCGACAGCAGTCGCACGAACGGCTTGGCGCCCGTCGCGACCCAGGTCATCGGCCGCGACACCCACTTGGCCACCGCCTCGGGATACAGCTGGGCGATGCGCTTGGGCACGAGTTCGCCGAACACGATGGTGACGAAGGTGATGACCGTGACCACCAGCGCGGTCGCCGAGATCTCGGCCACGCGCGGCCCGATGTTGAACTCGCGCAGCCAGCGGGCCAGGCCGTCGCTGAACGCGGCCTCGCCGATGATGCCGTTCAGCATGCCGATCGAGGTGATGCCGACCTGCACCGACGACAGGAACTGCGTGGGATGGTCGAGCAGCGCCAGCGCGGCCTTGGCGCCTTTGTCGCCCGCTTCGGCCATCGCCGCGAGGCGTGCCTTGCGGCTGGACGCCAGCGCCATCTCCGACATCGCGAACACGCCGTTGAGCAGGGTCAACAGCGCTATCAGCAGAAAATCCATACGGTCAGAACACCACGGCGTAGGCCTTGTCGAGCGTGAGCCAGGTCACGACCACGGCACAGAAGCCCAGCACGCAATACAGCAGGCGGTGGATGTCTTCGGGCGGCTTCGGAATGGCCCAGACCTCCTGGAACGCACGCCCGAAATGCGAGCGCACGCGCTCCAGTCGTCGGCGCGCGCCGACGACCGAGTTCTGCATGCGCTTGACCGCGGCCACGCCGCTCACGCACACCGTCCAGGTCAGCACCACCAGCAGCCAGCACTGCCAGTTTCCATGCATCGCGTTGCCCAACTGGTAGGCTCCCAGCAGCAGCATGGCGTAGATCGCGATCGCGAAGGCGCCGGCCCACCATTGCTGGCGCGTGAACAACGAGATGTCGGCGAGACAGGCGCCGTACAGCATGCGCAACTCCTCACGGTCCGATTCCACCAGCTCCCCGATCTGCGAGACCGAATCCATACGCACTGCCTTTTGAATAATTGACCGCAAATTACAGCATACGGCGTGCCCGGGCGCGCTGCGTGTAGAGTCGGCGCGGGAACCCAACAACGATGGCAACGTATCTGATCGGTGATGTGCAGGGCTGCGACGACGCGCTGGGGCGGTTGCTCGACGCCATCGGGTTTTCGGCGAGCCGCGACACGGCCTACCTGCTGGGCGACCTGGTCAACCGCGGGCCCGACTCGGCCGGCGTGCTGCGGCGCCTGGCCGCCCTGGGTGCCAGCGCCCGCTGCCTGCTCGGCAACCACGACATGCATCTGCTGGCCGTGGCGCACGGCATCCGCCGCCCGCACCGGCTCGACACGCTCGATGCCCTGCTCGCCGCGCCCGACCGCGACACGATGCTCGACTGGCTGCGCCACCAGCATCTTGCGCTGCACCAGACCTTGGTCCAGCGGCCAGTGCTGATGGTGCACGCCGGTGTGCTGCCGATGTGGACGGCCGAACAGACCGTGGCGCTGGCGCAGGAGCTCGAGCGCGTGCTGCGCGGACCCGATCTGCCCGGTTTCCTGCGCGAGATGTACGGCAACACCCCCGATGCGTG
The DNA here is from genome assembly GCA_965279475.1 of Pseudorhodoferax sp. Lineage (GTDB taxonomy): Bacteria > Pseudomonadota > Gammaproteobacteria > Burkholderiales > Burkholderiaceae_C > Pseudorhodoferax. The sequence continues at coordinate 613,069 of CBDIIA010000003.1, read as the reverse complement.
GAGCGATGGCCTGCAGGGCAATGCGCGGTTGCGCGTGATCATCAACGCGCTGACGCGGCTGCGGTTCTGCACGCCCGAAGGCCGGATGGAATTCGACACCAAGGAGGGTGCTGGCGGCGCGCCGGCAGGGTATCTGCCGTGGTTCGACGTGCCCGGACGGCGCTCCGCTGCCGTGACGGTGGCCTTCGGCCATTGGTCGACGCTCGGCTGGCTCCACCGCGACGACGTGGTCTGCATGGACACCGGTTGCGTGTGGGGCGGCCCGTTGAGCGCCTTGCGCCTGGGCGCCATCGGCACGCGCCAGGAGCTGATCCAGCTGCCTTGCCCGCAGGCGCAACAGCCCGGCTGAGCCAAGCCCCGCCGAATCAACCCGCCTGCGTGGCGGGCACCGGTTCCGGCTTGGGCTCGGCCTTGAACAGGGCCGCGACCTTGCGTTTGGGCTTGATGTTGGCCGAGATGCTGCGCACGGCGGGGCGCGATCCGGCCTCCCAAGAAGGCGCTGCGGCGTCCTGGCCGGTTGCCGGCGGTTGGTACGGCTGGTCGAAGAACGGATCGCGTGGCGCGGCGGAGCGGTGCGCACGCTCGGGGCGTTCGCTGCGTTCGCTGCGTTCCGGCCGCTCGGCGCGCGGCGGACGGGGCGCATCGATCGCGTCGCGCGGATCGTCGCCGCCCCAGGCACGCCGCCCTTCATTGAAGCGGCCCTGCTCGCGGATGCGCGGCATGTCTTCCTCGAACTCGATCGGTTCGATCTCGAGCTTGGTCTTGATCAGCTTCTCGATCTCGGTCACCAGGCGCTGGTCATTGCCGGACACGAAGCTGACCGCCAGCCCGGAGGCGCCGGCCCGGCCGGTGCGGCCGATGCGGTGCACGTAGTCTTCGGCGTTGAACGGGATGTCGAAGTTGAACACCGCCGGCACGTCCTTGATGTCAAGGCCGCGGGCCGCAACGTCGGTGCAGACCAGCAGGTCGACCTCGCCCTTCTTGAATGCGTCGAGCGCCTTCAGGCGTTCGTCCTGGCTGCGGTCGCCATGCAGCGCCACGGTCTTCAGGCCTTCTCGCTCCAGCGAACGCGCCAGGCGCGCACAGCCCAGCTTGCTGTTGACGAAGACGAAAGCCTGGCGCAGCTCGCGCGCCTTCAGGATCTGGCGCAGCGCGCGGCGCTTGTTGTCGTCGGTCACGCTGTAGAAGTGCTGCTCGACGGTGGAGGCCGTGGCGTTGGAGCGCGCCACCTCGATCGTCACCGGATCCTGCAGGTAACTGCCGGCCAGGCGCTTGATCTCGGGGGAGAAGGTGGCGGAGAACAGCAAGGTGGTGCGCTGCTTCGGCAGGTAGCTCAGGATGCGCTGCAGATCGGGCAGAAAACCGATGTCGAGCATGCGGTCGGCTTCGTCGAGCACCACGTATTCGACCTGGTTCAGCACCGCGTTCTTGGCTTCGATGTGGTCGAGCAGCCGGCCCGGCGTGGCCACCAGGACCTCGACACCCTTCTTCAGCTCGGCGGTCTGCGGCTTCATGTCGATGCCGCCGAACACCACGGTGCTGCGCAGCTGCGTGTTCTTGGCGTAGGCCTTGATCGACTGGGCCACCTGGTCCGCCAGTTCGCGCGTGGGCAGCAGCACCAGGGCGCGCACCGGGTGGCGGGCCGGCGAGGTCGATGCGTTCTCGTGCTTCAGCATGCGTTGCAGCAGGGGCAGCGAGAAAGCCGCCGTCTTGCCCGTGCCGGTCTGCGCCGCGCCCATCACATCGCGCCCCTGCAACACCACCGGAATGGCCTGCGCCTGGATCGGCGTCATGGACGTGTAGCCCATTTCGGCGACTGCGCGCGCCAGCGGTTCTGCGAGTTGCAGTTGCGAGAAAGAATCGAGTGCGGAGTCGGTCATCAATACCAGAGATCAGTCGCTACCAAACCGATAGCAGGGTAGCCCGGGAATCCAAGGCAAACTTCAATTATCGTCGAAGCAGCAAAAACCACGCCGTCAAAGCGGCAGGCCGCGCCGCAGCACCCACACGCGCCATGCGCAACCCGCGGCCAGCAAGGCGGTGCCGGCCGATGCCCAGAACACGGCGGCAAGCCCGAAACGCACGCTCAAGGCGCCCCCGAGCAAACCGCCCAGCACGCCCGCGAACCCGTAGGCCACCACCACGTACAGCGCCTGGCCGCGCCCGCGCAGCCGGTCCGGAAAGTACTGCGACAGCAGCGAGATGCACACCGTGTGGTGCGCGGCAAAACCCAGCGCGTGCAGGATCTGGCCGGCCACCAGCACCACGAGCACCGTGCCGAACGCGGCCGTCAGCCCCATCCGCAGCACTGTGGCCACGGCACACAGCACCAGCCAGCTGCCCATGCTGCCCAGCGCGAGCCAGCGCCCCTGCGAGAAGAACCAGCCGATCTCCACCATCACCGACACCGCCCACAACCAGCCGATCGTGGTCTTGCTGTAGCCCAGCGAATCCAGATAGAGCGAGAAGAAGACGTAGATGCCCATGTGCGACAGCACGTGGAAGAACGCTGCGGCAAAGAACCATCGCACCGCAGGCTGGCGCAGGATCGGCCAGACGGGCAGCTTCTGCGCCTGCGCAGCCACCGCCTCCTTCAGGTCCGGCAGGCACCACACGCTGGCCGTCACCGCAACCAGCGTCACCAGCGTCCAGGCCGGAAAGTGCCGCATGCCGAAGCGCTCGAACCACGCGCCCGCCAGGAACACCGTGACCAGGAAGCCGCACGAGCCCCACACCCGCACCCGGCCGTAGCGCCGGGCGTCGAAGCTGCCCTCGCGGCTGACCAGGTGCGCCATCGCCGCCTCGCTCATCGGCATCATCGAACTGGTGTGCGTGAACATCAGCAGCAGCACGGCCGCCAGCCACCATTCGCCAAAGTCGAACCACAGCCCCACCGAGCAGACCAGTGCCGCAGTGGCCCCGTAACGCAGCAGCTTCACCCGCTCGCCGGTGTGGTCGCTGAGCCAGCCCCAGCCATACGGCGCGAACAGCCGCGTTGCCGCCTGCGCCGAGGTGAGCAGGCTAATCGTGAACAGCCCCAGGCCCAGGTCTTTCAGCCACAGCGGCAGATAGGGATTGAAGAAGCCGATGTGGGCGAAATAACTCGCCGACAACGCGGCGAACGGCACCAGCTGGCCCCGGCGCGAGACCGGTGCCAGCGCCTCGCCGCCTTCGCTCATCGGTGCGGGCTCAGAGGAACGAGGCCTGGATCGGCGCGACCTCGACCCGCACGTCGCCGCATTGCGCCCGCTGGCGCAGCACGTGCTCCATCACCACCAGCGCCAGCAGCGCCTCGACGATGGGCGTCGCGCGGATGCCGACGCAGGGGTCGTGCCGGCCCTTGGTCACGACCTCGGTGCGCTGGCCCTGCAGGTCGATCGATTCGCGCGGCGTGATGATCGAACTGGTGGGCTTGATCGCGATCGAGACCTCCAGGTCCTGCCCCGAGCTGATGCCCCCCAGCACGCCACCGGCGTTGTTCGACAGAAAGCCCTTGGGCGACAGCGAATCGCCGTGCGTGCTGCCGCGCTGCGTGATGCTGGCAAAACCTGCGCCGATCTCGACGCCCTTCACCGCGTTCAGGCCCATCATCGCGTAGGCGATGTCGGCGTCCAGCTTGTCGTACAGCGGCTCGCCCAGGCCGACCGGCATGCCGGTCGCCGTCACCCGCACACGGGCGCCGCACGAATCGCCGGCCTTGCGCAGCGCATCCATGTAGTCCTCGAGGTGCGAGACGTCGGCGATGGGCGCGAAGAACGGGTTGTTCGGCACGTGGTCCCAGCTCTCGAACGGGATGGCGATCTCGCCGATCTGCGACATGCAGCCGCGAAACGCGATGCCGCGCTGCTCGGCCAGCCATTTTTTCGCGACGGCGCCGGCCGCGACCGTGGGCGCCGTGAGCCGCGCCGACGAACGCCCGCCGCCGCGCGGGTCGCGGATGCCGAACTTGTGCCAGTAGGTGTAGTCGGCATGGCCGGGCCGGAAGGTCTGGGCGATGGCGCCGTAGTCCTTGCTGCGCTGGTCCGCATTGCGGATCAGCAGCGCGATCGGCGTGCCGGTGGTCTTGCCCTCGTAGACGCCGGACAGGATCTCCACCGCGTCGGGCTCGTTGCGCTGGGTCACGTGGCGGCTGGTGCCAGGGCGGCGGCGGTCCAGGTCGTGCTGGATGTCGGCCTCGGCCAGCGCCATGCCGGGCGGGCATCCGTCGATCACGCAACCGATGGCCGGGCCGTGCGATTCGCCGAAATTGGTGACTGCAAAAAGGTTGCCGAAGGTGTTGCCGCTCATGCCGCGGATTATCGGCGAGCCTCGCGGCACGCTCGAAGTCCAGGAACATTTCATGCTTATGCTGCACCGCACCAAATCGAGTGCATCCCGACGCCATGAAAGGAGCGCCCCATGCTCGACCGCACCAGCACCCTGTTTTCCCACGTCAAACCCGGCGACACGGAGTTCGTCTCCGGCGGATTGCGCGACTTTTTCCTGTACCGCGACCTGGGCATTGCCGAAGCCACGCACGGAAAGGTGATCGCGCACCTTGTGAAGGCCAACATGGCACCGGAAACGGGCACCGGCTGGCACCGACATGAAGCAGACTTCCAGATCGTCATCATGCTGAAGGGCTGGGCGCGCTTCATGTACGAGGACAAGGAAACCCTGGTGCAGGCTGGCGACTGCGTGCACCAGCGCCCGGGCATCGCGCACTACCTATTCGACTATTCGCCGGACATGGAATACCTGGAGATCGTGTCGCCGGCCGACTTCAAGTCGGTCGACGTCGAGCCGGTCTGCGCGATTCCCGCGCCGACGCCCTGGAAGTGAGCGGCGACTGGCGCGGAGTCAGAACTCTGCGTCCAGTTCGTCGATCTCGTCGGGTTCTTTTTTCGCCGCGGCGATCCACTCCTGCATCGCCGGCAGCGCGATGATGCGTTTGCAGTAAGCGGCACAGACGGCGTCGATCGACACGTCGTAGGTCAGAAAACGCGTCACCACCGGCGCGTACATCGCGTCCGCGATGCAGGGCTGCTTGCCGAACAGGTAGGGCCCGCCGTAGCTCGCCAGGCATTCCTTCCAGATCTCGATGACACGGTCGATGTCCGACTTGGCGCGCGACCAGACCTTGAAGCCCGGGAAATGCGCCTTGATGTTCATCGGCAGCGAAGAGCGCAGCGAGCTGAAACCCGAATGCATCTCGCCGCAGATCGCCCGGCAGTGCGCGCGGGCGGCCTGGTCGGAGGGCAGCAGGCCGGCCTTGGGCTTGAGCTCGTTCAGGTACTCGCCGATCGCCAGCGTGTCCCAGACCTTGATCTTGCCGTTCTCCAGCGAGGGCACGCGCATCGACGACGCCAGCAGCAGCATCTCGGCCTTCATCGCCGGATCGTCCGGCGACACCACCTTCTCGGTGAATTCGAGGCCGGCCAGCTTGGCCATCAGCCAGCCGCGCAACGCCCACGCGCCGTAGTTCTTGCTGCTGATCGTCAATACCGCTTTCGCCATCGGGATGCCTCCTGTTGCGGACCATCGAGCAAGGCCTATGCCAGAAGCGCCTGTCACGCAGGTGATTTGTCTTGGCCCGTAACTTGCCTGCACGGAACACGACCGTACGAACAACAGGAAACGCATGCTCTATCAGGCTTACCAGCTTCAATCCGACCTGATGTCGCCGATGCGCCTGCTGGCCCAATCCCTCAGCGCCAACCTGTGGCTCCAGGACACCGAGCGCAGCCTGCTGCGCAAGATCTCGGCCGCCAGCGAAGTGCTTTCGCGCATGCGGCTCACGCACTCACGCCCGGCCTACGGCATCAAGTCGGTGATGGTCGGCGAGCACGAGGCCGCGATCACCGAAGAGGTGACGATGTCCAAGCCCTTCGGCAGCCTGCTGCACTTCAAGCGCGCGCTGCCGGCCGACCTGCCCGAGCAGCCGCGTGTGCTGCTGGTGGCGCCGCTGTCGGGCCACTTCGCCACGCTGCTGCGCGAGACCGTGCGCACCCTGCTGCAGGACCACGACGTCTACATCACCGACTGGCACAACGCGCGCGACGTGGCGCTGAAGCACGGCGCCTTCGCGCTCGACGACTATGTCGAGCACATGATCGCCTTCATCGAGGCCGTGGGCCCGATGTCGCACGTGATCGCCGTGTGCCAGCCCTGCGTGGCGGCGCTGGCGGCCACCGCCATCATGGCCGAGGACGACAACCCGGCCCAGCCGCGCAGCCTGACGCTGATGGCCGGCCCGGTCGACTGCCGCATCAACCCCACCGGCGTCAACACGCTGGCCACCAGCAAGCCGATCGAGTGGTTCGAGAAGAACCTGATCAGCCACGTGCCGATGCCGCATGCCGGCTTCATGCGCCGCGTGTACCCGGGCTTCGTGCAGCTCAGCGCGTTCCTGAGCATGAACCTCGACCGCCACAAGCAGCAGTACCGCGACCTGTACAAGTATCTGCTCGAAGGCGACATCGACAAGGCCAACGCGATCCGCGTGTTCTACGACGAGTACCTGGCGGTGAACGACCTGCCGGCCGAGTTCTATCTGGAGACGGTGGAGAAGGTGTTCCAGACCTACGACCTGCCGCGCGGCGTGCTCACCTACCGCGACCGCATCGTCAATCCGGCTGCGATCCGCCGCACGGCGCTGATGACGGTCGAGGGCGAGCGCGACGACATCTGCTCCGTCGGCCAGACGCTGGCGGCGCAAGACCTGTGCACCGGCGTGCGCCCGTACCTGAAGACCCACCACGTGCAGACCGGCGTCGGCCACTACGGCGTGTTCAGCGGCCGCAAGTGGAACCAGCAGATCTACCCGCGCGTGCGCGAGATGATCCACGCCTCGATGGGCTGAGCCCCCGGCGGGTTCTCAGTTCTGGTCGGCTTCGTTCTCGGCAGGCCAGTCGCGGATGTAGGCCTTCAGCATCTTGTTCTCGAAGTTCTGGCTGTCGACCACGGCGCGGGCCACGTCGTAGAAGCTGATCACGCCCATCAGCATGCGTTTGTCCATCACCGGCATGTAGCGGGCGTGGCGCTCGAGCATCATGCGGCGCACCTCGTCGAGTTCGGTCTCGCCGGTGCAGGTGAGCGGTGCGTCGTCCATCGCCGTGCGGACCAGCGTCGTGCCGAGCGAGCCGCCGTTCTTCACGACCATCTGGATCACTTCGCGGAAGGTCAGCATGCCGACCAGGTCGCCGTGGTCCATCACGACCAGGGAGCCGATGTCCTTCTCGGACATGGCAGAGACCGCGAGCGACAGCGGTTCATCGGGTGTGACGGTGTAGAGCGTATTGCCCTTGACGCGCAGGATGTCGCTGACTTTCATGGTGCTCTCCTCGTGATCGTCCACCGGGCGGACGTCGTCAGAATATAGCCCACAATCCGGCGTTCGCCACCTTTTGCCCGAACGGAGACACGCATGCCCGGCTATTCAGACCCCGGCTTCGACACCCTGGCGCTGCACGCCGGGGCCGCGCCCGACCCCACCACCGGCGCGCGCGCGGTGCCGATCCACCTGACCACCTCGTTCGTGTTCGAGTCCAGCGACCACGCGGCCTCGCTGTTCAACCTGGAGCGCGCCGGCCACGTCTATTCGCGCATCAGCAACCCGACCAATGCGGTGCTGGAGCAGCGGGTGTCGGCACTCGAAGGCGGCATCGGCGCCATCGCCACGGCCAGCGGCCAGGCAGCACTGCACCTGGCGGTGGCCACGCTGATGGGCGCGGGCGGGCACATCGTCGCCAGCACGGCGCTGTACGGCGGATCGCAGAACCTGCTGCACTACACGCTGCGCCGCTTCGGCATCGACACCACGTTCGTGCAGCCGGGCGACATCGACGGCTGGCGCGCCGCGGTCCGACCCGAGACCCGGCTGTTCTTCGGCGAGACGGTGGGCAACCCGGGGCTCGATGTGCTCGACATCCCCACCGTCAGCGCCATCGCGCACGAGGCCGGCGTGCCGCTGCTGGTCGACTCCACACTGACCTCGCCCTGGCTGATCAAGCCCTTCGAGCTCGGCGCCGACCTGGTCTACCACTCGGCGACCAAGTTCCTCAGCGGGCACGGCACGGTGATCGGCGGCATCGTCGTCGACGGCGGCAGTTTCGACTGGTCGCGCGCGCACGCGGCATCGGGCAAGTTCGCCGAGCTGGCCGAGGCCTACGACGGCTTCCACAACATGGTGTTCAGCGAGGAGAGCACCGTCGGCGCGTTCCTGCTGCGCGCGCGGCGCGAGGGCCTGCGCGACTTCGGTGCCTGCATGAGCCCACACACCGCCTGGCTGATCCTGCAGGGCATCGAGACCCTGCCGCTGCGCATGGCGCGGCACATGGAGAACACGCGCAAGGTGGTCGAGTTCCTGGCTGCGCACCCGTTCGTCGGCCGCGTCGGCCACCCTCTGCTCGCGTCGCACCCCAGCCACGCGCTGGCGCAGAAGCTGCTGCCGCGCGGCGCCGGCTCGGTGTTCAGCTTCGACCTGAAGGGCAACCGCGAACAGGGCAAGAAGTTCATCGAGACGCTGAAGATCTTCAGCCACCTCGCCAACGTGGGCGACTGTCGCAGTCTGGTGATCCACCCGGCCAGCACCACGCACTTCCGCATGAGCGACGAAGCGCTGGCCAAGGGCGGCATCGGCCAGGGCACGATCCGGCTGTCGATCGGGCTGGAGGATGCCGACGACCTGGTGGACGATCTGCAGCGCGCGCTCAAGGCCGCCGAGAAAGGAGCCTGAGCATGGAACTGCAAGTCAACGGCCACGCCGCCTACTGCTATACCGGCGGCAAATCCTTCGATGCGGCCAGGCCCACGGTCGTCTTCATCCACGGAGTGCTGAACGACCACAGCGTCTGGATCCTGCAGAGCCGATACCTCGCCCACCACGGCTGGAACGTGCTGGCGGTCGACCTGCCCGGCCACTGCCGCAGCGGCGGCGAGGCGCCATCGACCGTGGAGGAAGCCGCCGACTTCGTCGCCGCGCTGCTCGACGCGGCCGGCGTGCAGCAGGCCGCGCTGGTCGGCCACAGCTGGGGCTCGCTGATCGCGCTGGAAGCCGCCGCCCGGCTGAAGGAGCGCATCACGCACCTGGTGCTGGTCGGCACCGCCTTCCCGATGAAGGTCTCGCCGGCACTGCTGGAATCGTCGCTGAACGATCCCGAGGCCGCGCTGAAGATGATCAACGTGTTCTCGCGCTCGACGCTGGCCGCGCCGCCGTCCGCGCTCGGACCCGGCACCTGGGTCTACGGCGCCAGCATGGCGCTGGGCCGGCGCGTGCTGCGCAGCAACAGCCAGGTCAACGTGTTCCACCGCGGCTTCGATGCCTGCAACCGCTACGCGAACGGCGAGGCGGCGATCGCGCAGATCACCTGCCCGGTGCTGTTCGTGCTCGGTGCACAGGACCAGATGACGCAGGCCAGAGCGGCGCAAGGCCTGATCGCCAAGGCGCGCGCGGCAGGCAAGACCGTGCAGGTCGCACAGTTGCCGGTCGGCCACCACCAGATGACCGAGACGCCGGAAGAGACCTTGTTCGCGCTGCGCGACTTCCTCGCGACATGAACCCGCACATGAACCCGCGCCTGTTGGCCTACCAGCTCGCACGCGCGCACCGCCTGGGGCGCGACGGCACCACGCGGCTGCTCACGCTCGCCGGCATCGGTGTGGAGCCGGCCACGGCCGGCCTGTGGTTCTGGCGCGTGGTGGCGGTGCTGGGGGCTGCGCTGGGCGGGCTCGGCCTGATCCTCTGGCTGGCCGCCAACTGGGACACGCTGGGCCGCGCCGGCCGCTTCGCGCTGCTGCAGGGCTTCGTGGTGGCCATGCTGCTCGGCGCCGGGGCGCGGCCCGCCCTGCGCGCGCCACTGGGACTATTGGCCCTGCTGGGCATCGGCGGGCTCTTCGCCTACTTCGGCCAGACCTACCAGACCGGTGCGGACCCATGGCAGCTGTTTGCGCTATGGGCCGTGCTGGGGCTGCCGCTGTGCCTGGCGGTGCGCAGCGATGTGCTGTGGGCCCCGTGGGCGCTGGTCGTGGCGACCGGCATCTCGCTGTGGATGCAGGCGCACACCGGCAATGCCTGGCGCGTTCAGCCGGAAGACCTGCCCGCGCATCTGCTGAGTTTTGCTGCCTCTGCCGGGCTGGTGCTGCTGCTCGGGCCGCTGCCACGCCAGCACACCGGCGCCGGCATCTGGGCCTACCGCACGGCCGGCACCCTGTTCGTCTGCATGGTCACCTTCACCGCGCTCGGCGGCCTGTTCGCCCGCAACACGGCCGGCCACTACGTGCTCGGCCTGGTGCTGCTGGCGGTGGCCGCGGCCTGGCTCGCGTCCCGCCGCGGCTTCGAGATCTTCATCCTGAGCGCGGTGGCCCTGGGCCTGAACGCGCTGGTGCTGTGCGGCCTGGGCCGCGTGTTGTTCGGCAGCGCGTCGCACGATGTGATTCCCTTGCTGCTGCTGATGGGCCTGGTGTCGGCCGGCCTGCTGGCCGCGTCGGTCAACGGCATCCTGCGGCTGGCACGGCGCCACGCGCAGGCCGACGGGGTCGTGGCATGAGGACGGGGCCCGACCTGGCGACAACGCTGGTCCAGCGCGCAGCGGCCGAAGGCCTGCTGCCGCCCGACGCTGCCCCGCCCGCCCACGAGGCCCGGCCTTGGCCCGTGGTGCTGCTGACCGCACTGGGCGCGTGGCTGGCCGCGCTGCCGCTGATCGGCGTCGTGGGGCTGCTGCTGGGCGATGTGATCAGCCGCAGCGCCGGCCTGTACGGCGTGGGCCTGCTGCTGCTCGCGGCCGCATGGATCGTGCTGCGCGCGAACGCCGTGCCGGTCTTCGTCGAGCAGCTGGCGATGCCGGCGCTGCTGACCGGCGTGGGTGCGCTCGGCTTCGGCCTGTTCCGCGATCTGCCGCCGCAGCTGGCAGCGGCCCTGCTCTGCGCCATCGCGCTGGGCTTCGGCGCCAGCATCGGGCGGGCCTGGCTGCGCGTGCTGATGGGGGCTGCGGCGGCCAGCCAGCTGATGCTGGCGCTGATGCCGACCTCGTGGCTGGGCTCCGGCCGTGCGATGGGTGCGGCGGTGTGGTGGGTGGTGCACGGCGTGCTGGCGGTGTGGATCGCCGGCCTCGCAACCCAGCGGCGCGCGCTGCAGTCGGGCGACCGGGCAGGCAGCGCTATCGCCGTCGAGTCGATCGCCGCGGGCTGGCTGCTGAGCACCCTCGTCGCGCTGTCGCTGCTGTCAGGCACGACCTTCCTGCTTGGCGGGGCGATGGGCGGCGGCTTCGCTGCCGACCTGGCCGGCGCCGCGGTACGCGAGATCCACGGGGGTGCGCACGACATCGCCATGCTGGCGACGGCAGCGGGCTCGGTCGCGCTGGGTCTGGCCGCAGCCGCCTGCACCGCCAGGGCCTGGCCCAGCCTGAGGCGTGCCGAGTGCGCCGGGGCCGCGGTCACGCTGGTGCTGCTGTGCGCCTTTCTGCCGATGCTGGGCGCGGTGCTGCTGGCACTGGCCATCACCGCCACCACACAGCGCTGGCGCCTGGCCGGCGCCTGTGCCGTGGCCGCGGCCTGGATCGTCGGCAGCTTCTACTACCAGCTGGCGTGGCCGCTGGCGACCAAGGCCGTGGTGCTGGTGGCTGCCGGCGCGGCGCTCGGCGGCATGGCCTGGTGGGCGCGGCAACGCAGCCATGCGCCCGCCGAGGCACCGGCACCGCTTGTCGCCGCGCCGCGGCGCGCCCGCGCGCTGATCACGCTCGCGGGCGTGGCCGTGCTGGTCGTCGCCAACGGCGCCATCTGGCAGAAGGAAGACACGATCGCCCATGGCCAGGCGGTGTTCGTGCCGCTGGCGCCGGTGGATCCGCGTTCGCTGATGCAGGGCGACTTCATGCAGCTCAACTTCAACGTGCCGGCCGATCTGCAGGGCCGGCTCGATGCGCTGGTGACGCTGCAACGCCCGCAGGTGATCGCCGTGCGCGATACACGCGGCGTGGCCACGTTCCGGCGCATCGCCGATGCCGGGCAGCCGCTGGCCGCCGACGAGATCCGCATCGAACTCACGCCCAAGAACGGCCGCTGGATCCTGGTCACCGACGCCTGGTTCTTCCGCGAAGGCGAAGCCGACCGGTTCGCCCAGGCGCGCTTCGGCGAGTTGCGTGTGGCCGCAGACGGGCGCGCCCTGCTGGTGGGACTGGCGGACGAGCGCCTCCAGCGCATCGAACCCTGAAAACAAAGAGACAAGATTCCATGCACTCCGTGATCGCCACCCCGTCGATGCGCCCGGAGCGCGCCCGCGAGATCGCCGCCGGCTTCGACCTGCGCGCGCTGCCGGCCGAGTTCTACGCCAACCCCTATCCCGTCTACACGGCGCTGCGCGAGACCGACCCGGTGCGCCGCATGCCCGACGGTTCCTACTTCCTCACGCGGTACGCCGATGCGGTGGCGGTGTACCGCGACGCGCAAACTTTCAGCTCGGACAAGAAGGTCGAGTTCGGCCCCAAGTACAGCACCGGCTCGGCACTGTTCGAGCACCACACGACCAGCCTGGTGTTCAACGATCCGCCGCTGCACACCCGCGTGCGCAAGCTAATCATCGGTGCGCTGACCCGGCGCGCCATCGTGGGTTTGGAGCCCGGGCTGGTGGCGCTGGTCGACGGCCTGCTCGACACCATCGAGACGCAGGGTGGCGGCGACCTGATCGAAGACTTCGCGGCAGCGATCCCGATCGAGATCATCGGCAACCTGCTGGGCGTGCCGCATGCCGACCGCGCGCCGCTGCGGGGCTGGTCGCTGGCGATCCTGGGCGCGCTGGAGCCGAAACTCACGCCCGAGCAGGAAGCCGCCGGCAACCGCGGCGTCAGCGAGTTCTGCGCCTACCTGAAGCAACTGGTGGCCGACCGGCGGCAGCACCCCGGCGATGCCGAACACGACGTGCTGACGCGGCTGGTCCAGGGCGAGTCCGGCGGCGAACGCCTGAGCGAGGTCGAGCTGCTGCAGAACTGCGTGTTCATCCTGAACGCCGGCCACGAGACGACGACCAACCTGATCGGCAACGCGCTGGTCGCGCTGCAGGAAACACCCGCGGCCCGGCAAACCCTGCGCACCCGGATGCAGACGGTGCAGCACGACGCCGGCGCGCTGGAACAGTTGCTGAACCCGGCGGTCGACGAGTTCCTGCGTTATGAATCGTCGAACCAGCTCAGTAACCGCCGTGCGGTGCAGGCCACGACGCTGGGCACGACCGGCATCACGCTCGAAGCCGGCGCGCTGATCACGATGTGCATCGGCGCCGCCAACCGCGACCCGGCCCAATTCGCCGAGCCCGAGACGCTGCAACTCGACCGCGCGGACAACCGGCACCTGGCCTTCGGTTTCGGCATCCACCAGTGCGCCGGCCTGACGCTGGCCCGGCTCGAAGGCCGCATCGCGATCGGTCGCTTCCTGCAGCGCTTTGCCGACTACCGGCTGACCGCGACACCGGTGCGCGGCGGGCGGGCGCGGTTCAGGGGTTTCCTCCGGGCACCGTTCTCGATCTCGTCGCTAAGATAGGCGCCAGACGCCCACCCGAGGCGCCGGCAGGAGACATACCATGCAGACCGCCACGCCCCACGCCGACAGCGCCACCGCGGCGCATGCGGCAGAGCCCGTCGACCCGAGGTCGTTCGCGAGCTTCTCCGCGTTCTATCCGTTCTATCTCAGCGAGCACCGCAACAGCACCTGCCGCCGGCTGCACTTCATGGGAAGCAGCCTGTCGCTCGTGTGCCTGGGCTTGCTGCTCTGGACGGGCCGGCCGTACTTCCTGCTGCTCGGCCTGCTGTGCGGCTATGGCTTCGCGTGGGTGGGCCACTTCGTCTTCGAGAAGAACAAGCCGGCGAGCTTCAAGCGGCCGCTCTACAGCTTCATGGGCGACTGGGCGATGTACCGCGACATCTGGACCGGCCGCGTCAAACTGTAGCTCCCCCCCGTTTCTTGCTCACTGCGTGTAGCCGAATCCCCCCTCAAGGGGGCAACACCAGCGGACCGGCGAAGCCGGTTCCGCGGTGTTCTGGCGTGGGGCCGGCCGCGCTCGGCATTCGGCCCCGCCTTATTTCAGGCCTTCCCACCAGCGCACGTTGGTGCGCTCGCGGCCCAGCGTCAGCACCTCGCCGATCACCGGCGTGGCGAGCGTGATGCCCTTCTGGTCGGACAGCGTGGCGATGCGGTCGAGCGGGTCGTGCCAGGTGTGGAAGGCGAGGTCGAACGTGCTGTTGTGCACCGGGTACAGCACCCGGGCGCGCAGATCCTGGAAGGCTTTCACGCTCTCTTCCGGCGTCATGTGCACCGCGGGCCAGTTGGCGTCGTAGGCACCGTTCTCCATCATCGCCAGATCGAAGCCGCCGAAGCGCTCGCCGATGGTCTTGAAGCCGCCGAAGTAACCCGAATCACCGCTGTAGAAGATGCGCTGGTCCGCGCTCTGGATGACCCACGACGCCCACAGCGTCTTGTTGCGGTCGTTCAGCGAGCGCCCCGAGAAATGCTGCGCCGGCGCGGCGGTGAGCCGGATGCCGGCCTGCTCCGTGCTCTGCCACCAGTCCAGCTCGGTGATGCGCGCGGGATCGACGCCCATGTCCACCAGCCGGGCCTTCACGCCCAGCGGCACGACGTAGCGCCGCGCGCGCGACACCAGGTAGTCGATGGTGGGCACGTCGAGGTGGTCGTAGTGGTCGTGCGAGAGGATCACGCCCTCGATGTCGGGCAACTGCTGCAGGTTCAGCGGCGGCGCGTGGAAGCGTTTCGGCCCGATGAAGCTGACCGGCGACACCCGTTCACCGAACACCGGATCGATCAACCAGAACCTGCCCTGCAGCTTGAGCAGGTGCGACGAATGGCCGAGCCGCACGAGATGGTTGGCCTGCGGATCCAGCGCGTTCAACTGCGCCGTGGTCAGCGGGCGCACCGGGATCGCATCGACCGGAACCGTGCCCACCTTGGTGGCGAACAGGAAACGCGTCCAGTTGCTCCAGCTGCTGGCCGACGGCAGCACGTCCGGGTTGGGCGGATTGTGGAAGCTGCATTCGGAGAACTGGGGCGACTGCGCATAGCGCCCGTCGCAACCGGTCGTGGTGGTGCACGCGGCCATCAGCATGCAGACCAGGACCGACACGAGGCTGCACCAGCGTCTTGGGACGTTCATGAAAGGATCTTCTTGTCAACCATGGCGCGCGCCCGGGCGGGCGCACTACAACACATCGCGCAATACCAGCGTCGACCACCGGCCCCGCGCCCACAGCGGCGCCAGCGACGGGCTGCGGTCCACCAGCAGGCGCTCCAGCAACGGCGCAAGCGGCGTCGCGTCCGGGTCGGCCAGCAGCACGTAGCGGGCCTCGCCGCCGCTCGCGTCGGGGTTGCCGACCTTGGCATCGGTCTCGTCGAGCTTGCCGATCCAGTCGAGCGCCCCCAGTGCGTCGAGCACCGGTTCCAGCTGCAACGCATCGGTTTCGAGCAGGCGTCCGAGCTGGCTGGCGCTCAGGCCCGGCACGTGGCGTGCGCGGGCCTGCACCAGCCGCTGCAGCACCTCCACGGCCAGCTGGAAGTGCCAGCCGTGCGGGCTGGCGGCGCGGGCCACACCCACCGTCAGGCTCGGCAGGTAGGCGGCGGTCACGGCGCCCAGCAGCACGATGATCCAGGCGACGTAGATCCACACCAGCAGGATCGGCAACGTGGCGAACGCGCCGTACACCATCGAATACGTGGGCACCGAGCCCAGGTACAGGCTCAGCAGGCGTTTCGCCAGTTCGATGCCGATCGCGACGAACACCCCCCCCGCCGCCGCATGGCCCCAGCGCACGTGGGTGTTGGGCACATAGCGGTACAGCGCCGCCATGCCGGCCGCCAGCAGGCCGAACTCGAGCGTGTCGATCAGCACCCGCACACCGCCGGGCAGGCTGTCGACCACGCCGCGCGACGACGAGATGGCATACGACGTGAGCGCCAGGCTCGCCCCCAGCAGCAGCGGCCCCAGCGTGATCAGCGCCCAGTAGATCAGCACCCGCTGCCCCAGCGGGCGAGAGCGTTTGACGCGCCAGATGCGGTTCAGCGTGCGGTCGATCGTGAGGATCAGCGCCAGCGCCGTCACCAGCACGATCGCCAGGCCCACGCTGCCCAGCTTGCTGGCCTGGCTGGCAAACTGCGTCAGGTAACCGAGCACCTGGCGCGAGATGGTCTCGGGCACCAGGCTCTGCACCAGCCAGCGCTGCAGCACGTCCTGCACCTTGCCGAACATCGGGAACACGGTGAACACCGCCAGCGCCACGGTGAAGAATGGCACCAGCGCCAGCGTGGTGGTGAAGGTCAGGCTGCTGGCGGTCAGCGCGAGCTGGTCTTCACGAAAGCGCTCGCGCAGCGTGTGGGCGGTGTTGCGCCAGGGAAACTGCGCGAGATGCCGCAGGAGGGCGCGCAGGCGCAGCGGCAGCAGGCGGTAGACAAACAGCATGGCCGCTATGATGCCATCCGCCATGACCGCGCCGAACCCGCCCCGAGACAACGCCGTGCAGTGGACCCGTGTCCTGGCCGTGGCCAGCCTGTTGGGCCTGATCGTGCTCGGCCTGGCCTGGGAGCTGGTGCTGGCGCCGTTGCGCCCGGGCGGCTCGTGGCTGGTGCTGAAGGTGCTGCCGCTGTGCGTCCCGCTCGCCGGGCTGCTGAAGAACCGCATGTACACCTACCGCTGGCTCAGCCTGCTGGTCTGGCTCTATTTCACCGAAGGCGTGGTGCGCGGCTGGGGCGACAAACCGCCTGGCAACTGGCTGGCCATGGCCGAAGTGGCCCTGTGCCTGGCCTTGTTCGTCGCCTGCGCCATGCACGTGCGGCTGCGCCTGCGCAACGCGCGACGGGCCGAGGCGGCGCGCGAGACCGGCGCCGCGGACCACACCAAGGCGCTGCCCGCCTCCGCCTCCCTCTGACACATCTGACATCTGCTTCCATCCGGGACCTCCGCATGAACGACTCCGCCAAGACCCCGCTGCTCGACGCCCTGCGCGCCATCGTCGGCCCGGCCCATGTGCTCACCGAAGGCGACCTGAGCGCCTGGGAGAACGACTGGCGCAAACGCAGCTTCGGCAAGGCGCTGGCCGTGGTGCGGCCGGCCACCACCCAGCAGGTGGCCGACGTGGTCAAGGCCTGCGTGGCCGCCAAGGTGAGCCTGGTGCCGCAGGGCGGCAACACCGGCCTGGTCTGCGGCTCGACGCCGGACGACAGCGGCACGCAGATCGTGCTGAGCCTGCAGCGGATGAACGCGATCCGCGCGACCGACCCCGCCAACCTGACGATGACGGTCGAGGCCGGGTGCATCCTGCAGACGCTGCAGGAGGCGGCCGAGAAAGACGGCTTCCTGTTCCCGCTGAGCCTGGCGGCCGAAGGCAGCTGCACCATCGGCGGCAACCTGGGCACCAACGCCGGCGGCACGCAGGTCGTGCGTTACGGCAACACGCGCGAGCTGTGCCTGGGCCTGGAGATCGTCACGGCACAGGGCGAGGTGTGGGACGGCCTGTCGGGCCTGCGCAAGGACAACACCGGCTACGACCTGCGCGACCTGTTCATCGGCAGCGAAGGCACGCTGGGCGTGATCACCGCAGCGACGATGAAGCTCTACCCGATGCCCGCCGCCCGCCTGACCGCCTGGGCCGCCGTGCCCTCGCTCGACCACGCGGTCCAGCTGCTGGGCCTGGCGCACCGGCAGCTGGGCGCCGGCCTCACCGGCTTCGAGGTGATGGGCCGTTTTGCACTGAGCCTGGTCGCCAAGCATTTCAAACAGCAGCGCGTGCCCTTCGTCTCGCCGTCGGCCGAAGGCGAAGAAGGCGATTCGCCCTGGTGCGTGCTGCTCGAGAACTCCGACGACGAATCCGAGGCGCACGCCCGCACGCGGTTCGAGCAGCTGCTGGAGAAGGCCTTCGAGGAAGGCTGCGTGACCGATGCGGTGGTCGCCGAGAACCTGCAGCAGGCGCACCAGCTGTGGCATGTGCGCGAGAGCATTCCGCTGGCCCAGGTGGAAGAAGGCCTCAACATCAAGCACGACATCTCGATCCCGGTGTCGCGCATCCCCGAGTTCGTGCAGGTCACCGACGCGCTGCTGCAGCACAACATCCCCGGCGTGCGCCTGGTCAACTTCGGCCACCTGGGCGACGGCAACCTGCACTACAACGTGCAGGCGCCGGTCGGCGGCGATGCCGCAACCTTCCTGCGCGAGCACGAGATCCACGTGAACACGCTGGTGTTCGACTCGGTGAAAGCCTTCGACGGCTCGATCTCGGCCGAGCACGGCGTGGGCAGCCTGAAGCAGGAAAAGCTGCCGCACTACAAGTCGCCGGTGGCCATGCAGATGATGCGGGCGATCAAGGGCGCGCTGGATCCGCTGAACCTGATGAATCCGGGGCGGGTGATCGCCGCCTCCTAGCGTCGGCGTCGGGCCCCGTCGGCACACGTAAGATCGCTGAAGGATCGCACATGAAACAGTATCTCGACCTCGTACAGGACATCTTCGACAACGGAAGCTGGCAGGACAACCGCACCGGCGTGCGCACCCGCAGCCTGCCGGGCGCGATGCTGAAGTTCGACCTGCAAGAGGGCTTCCCGGCCGTCACCACGAAGAAACTGGCTTTCAAGTCGGCCGTGGGCGAGATGGTGGGTTTTCTCCGGGCCTCGCGCAACGCCGCCGAGTTTCGCGCGCTGGGCTGCAAGGTCTGGGACCAGAACGCCAACGAGAACAAGCAGTGGCTCGCCAACCCGTACCGCCTGGGCGTCGACGACCTGGGCCCGGTGTACGGGGTGCAGTGGCGCAACTGGCCGGCCTACAAGGTGGTTCCGGCGACCGAGACCCGCCAGATCGAAGACGCGATCGGCCGCGGCTTCGAGCTGGTCACGACGTTCGACAACGCTGAAGCGCCTGGCCGGAGCGTCCTGCTCTACAAGGCGATCGACCAGTTGCGGCAGTGCCTCGACACCATCATGACGAATCCCGGTGACCGGCGCATCCTCTTCCACGGATGGAACTGGGCGCAGCTGGACGAGATGGCATTGCCGCCCTGCCACCTGCTGTACCAGTTTCTCGTGAACAAGGAGAAGCGGGAAATCTCCCTGTGCCTGTACATCCGCAGCAACGATGTCGGCCTGGGAACCCCGTTCAACCTGACCGAAGGCGGCGCGCTGCTGCACCTGGTCGGACGGCTCACCGGCTACAAGCCCCGGTGGTTCACCTACTTCATCGGTGATGCCCACATCTACGAGAACCATGTGGACATGCTGCAGGAACAGCTGAAGCGCAAGCCGTTCCCCGCACCGCAGCTCGTGCTGTCGTCGCGTGTGCCGGACTACGCCAAGACCGGCAAGTTCGAGCCCGAGTGGCTGGAGAAGATCGAACCCGGTGACTTCACGCTCGAAGGCTACGAGCACCATGCGCCGCTGACGGCGCCAATGGCGGTCTGAGCTGCGTCTGCCGTCGCGGCAAGCTAGACCGGACGGACCTGGTGCGCGCCTTCGGCCTGCGCAAAGTGCGACAGGCTTGCCCAGGTGGCTGGCGAAGCCATGATGGAGTGGTGGTTCACGCCTTCGATGCGCTGCACGTGTGGCGGCTGCGGCCAGGCGTCGATGAGCCGCTGCGACCTGACATGCTCGACGACGTCGTCGGTCTCTGCCAGCAACACCTGCGTCCGCGATGCAATCGTCCTGGCGTGCTTCACCGAGTCGAACTGGTGCTTCATCAGCCACTTCACCGGCGCCATCGGAAAGCGTTTTTTCGCGACCTCGACCAGCGAGTCGTACGGCGTGACGAGCTGAAGGCTGTCGAATACCGTCGCCGCGGCGAGCTGCACCGCCACGCCCGTCCCCAGGCTGCGCCCCACAAGATGGAGCCTTGCATTCGGGAATGCGCGCCTGAGGTGACGCGTCAGCTGGCAGAAGTCAGCGACCGCCGACGCCTCGGACGGCAGACCGTGCGAATCGGCCACACCACGGTAGTTGAGCGCCGCAAAGCCGAGTCCCGGGGGCAGCGAGGCGGCCATCGCCGCGGTCCGCCTGACGTCTTCGCCACGGCCAGGGATGTAGACCAGCATGTCGGAGACCGCGAGTTCTCCGTCGGGATGGTAGATGTAGCCACGCACCAGTCCGCCCGGAATGACGTGTGAATACGTCGAATAACCTTCGGGCAGTTCGCCCGCCGCCATGCGCCGCGTGTTGAACATGATGCGGTCCTGCCGCGTGGCGAGGACCGTCCAGTAGGCCGCGAGAGTTCCGAGGGCAGCGGACGCCAGGGCAAGGGCCGCGCGAGTTTTGCTGGGTACCATGTTTCTTGTGTTGCCGGGGCGCTCTGTGTTGGATCAACACCCAACGCTTCTCCTCCACGTGGGGCCGACAGGTCGGTACCGCAAGAGCCCGCACCTGCGTCGCTGGCATGGCCACTTGCACAAGGAGCAAGGCGTCGAACCGTGGCCAGGGCCGTTCCGGCCCACGCGGGCCAGTTCAACAGTCCAGGCATAATCCCGCCCCCTTGTCCGGAGGCTCCATGCAACTGGAAATCGCGCAATCAACGCCCACGGCAGCCAGCATCGGCGCGCTCGTGCAACGGCACTATGGCCTCGGGCAGGTCGTCAAGACCGAGTTCCTGCGCCGAAGCTTCAACCAGGTCTACCGGCTGGACCTGGCGAGCGGACGGCAGTTGGTGGCCCGCCTGTGCGCCGAGCGGCCGCGTGGCGGCCCCAACGCCGCGTTCGAAGCGGCGGCGCTGGCGCATTGGTCGCAGGCCGGATGCCAGGTGTCGCGGTGCGTGCCGACGCCGCGCGGTGAGGTTGCCGTGCAGGTGGACCTGGCAGAAGGCCCCCGCGCGCTGATGCTGTTCGATTACCTGGAGGGCGAATTCACGAGCGACGCGGCCGAGGACATCGTGGCCTTCGCACACGGGCTGGCGGGCCTGCACAACGCCGGAGCAAGCTACCAGGGCCCCGGCAGCCGCTACACCCTGGACCTCGACTACCTCCTGCTGCGCCCCCTCGAGGGACTGCTGCGCGCGCCGACGATGACGGCCGCGTTCCGCCCACAGTTCGAAGCGCTGGCGACGCGGCTGCACCACGACATCCTGGCCTTTGGCGAGCTGACGCGCGTGCTCTGCCACGGCGACGCGCACGGCAGCAACAACTTCATCGTGCCCGGCGCCCAGGGCCAGCGCCAGGCGGTGTTCTTCGACTTCGACGAAGCCGGTCCCGGTTACCTGTCCTATGAGCTGGCGGTCTATCCATGGAGCCTGTATCCCCGCACGCCCGACGGCGTCGTCAGCGGCAAGGTCCAGACGCAGTGGCGAAACTTCATCGGTGCTTATCAAGAGAAGCGGCGGCTGACCAATGCCGACCTGGCGGCCATTGCCCGCTTCATGGCGGTGCGGCAGTTCTGGCTGCTGGGAGAGTACGCTGGACGGGTGCCGGTCTGGGGTTCGCAGGCGATGCCGACCGACTACTTGCGGCGACAGCTCACGATGCTGCAGCAGTGGGAAACGCTTGAATTGCCAGCGTAGGTCGTGCCAACCTTGCGGCCGACGGTGCCAGGGCGCGGTATCAATCGCACTGCGGCTTGCTAACCCGCCATCGAGTAGTAGCCGTTTGCGTAGCGGTCGTCGGTGGCCCATCCATCGAGGCCCACTTCGTCCAGAAACGACCTGCCCGCATCGCCGGATATCGCGGCGCCGGCCTCCGAACGCATCGCCGGTCTGGCGCCAAGCAAGGCAGCCAACCCGTTGGACGCTGCTGCATATTCGGTCGATTGAAGGACCTCGAACACTTCGCGGTACTTGCTCATGGTGGACTCCTGGAGTGCAGTTTGCAGTGCGGCCGGTCGCTTCGATGCAGGCTTGCCGGTGGATGGGGGAATGCTACGCCCCGTCCGTCGATTGCACAGCCAGGCTGCGGGAAACGCAGCGTTGCCGGTTTGGAAAAAGTGCGCCCTCGGTGCCGCCACGTCGGTTGCCGACCTTGCCGCACGACGGTCTGCCGAGAACCATTTACCAGATAATCCGCGCATACCGGGAGCAGGAGCCAGACTTGGATTGTGGTCAGCATCATCGATCGACGGGCCATGCGGTGAAGTCGCCCAACCGCCATCGAGGCGCCGGTGGCGGTGTGCGCACGTGAAGCTGCACCTGATCTTTGCGCGCGCGGCCAACGGCGTCATCGGCAAGAACAACACCATCCCCTGGCGCCTGCCCGAGGACATGGCCCATTTCAAGCGCACGACGCTGGGTTGCCCTGTCATCATGGGCCGCAAGACCTGGGACTCGCTGCCGCCGAAATTCCGGCCCCTGCCCGGCCGCTTGAACATCGTCATCACCCGCCAGCCCGACTGGTCTGCCGAAGGCACGCTGCGCGCCGCGTCGTTGACCGAGGCCTGCGCGCTGTGCCCGCAGGACGGCGATACCTGGGTGATCGGTGGTGCCGAGATCTACGCGCTGGCGATGCCGCTGGCCCGCACGGCCGTCGTGACCGAGATCGAAATCGATGTCGATGGCGACGCTTTCGCGCCGGCCTTCGGCACCGGCTGGACCGAAACCGCGCGCGAGCGTCATGTTTCATCCACCGGCCTGGCCTACAGTTTCGTTACCCATACCAACACGATGAGAGGGAATTGACATGTCCGGAGCAGGTTTTCACGTCCACGGCCCACACGACCACGAACTGGAGCACGCCCAGCAGGGTGCCCACCACGGTGACGGCGCCCACAGCGGCGTCGGCGGCGGCAGCCTGGTCAACCAGATCGCGATGATCACCGCCATCATCGCGACGGTCGGCGCCATCTTCGCCTACATGGGCGGGGCGACGCAGGCCAACGCCGGCCTCTACAAGAACAACGCCGCGATCAAGAAGACCGAGGCGTCGAACCAGTGGAATTTCTTCCAAGCCAAGAGCACCAAACAATCGTTGGCCGAACTGGCGCGCGATCTGGCGCCCGACGACAAGAAGCCCGGCTACCAAGCCAAGATCGCGCGCTACGAAACCGAGAAGAACGAGATCAAGGTGGCGGCCGAGAAGCTGGAGGCCGAAGCCACCACCTGGGACCAGCAGAGCGACGCACAGATGCACCAGCACCATCGCTGGGCGCAGGCCACGACCGCGCTGCAGGTGGCGATCGCACTGGCTGCCATCGCACTGCTGACCCGCAAGAAGTGGCTCGAATATGCGATGTTCGTCGTGGCCGGCATCGGCATCACGATCGGCGCACTGGCAGCGCTGCACATCTGACGCGCGTGCGGCGCCAAGCGTCTGGCCCGCGCCGCGTGCTCAGGCGATACGTTGCTTGGCCGCCCGGTACTCCACTTCGAGCCGGTCGGCCAGCGTCGCCACATCCGGAATGTCTCCGATGCTGCCGATGCCCTGGCCCGCACCCCAGATGTCTTTCCAGGTCTTGATGCCCTTGGCGTCGGTGCGGGGCATGCCGGTACGCGCGGCCTCGGTGGCAGGCAATCGGTCCGGGTCCAGACCCGAGGCCACGATGCTCTCGCGCAGGTAGTTGCCGTGCACACCGGTAAAGTAGTCGGTGTAGACGACGTCGGCCGCCTTGCCGCGCACGATGGCCTGCTTGTAGGCCTCGGGCGCCTGTGATTCGCGCGTGGCGATGAAGCGCGTGCCGATGTAGGCGTAGTCGGCCCCCATCGCCTGCGCGGCGAGGATGCCCGAACCGGTGGTGATCGCGCCCGACAGCACCAGCGGGCCGTCGTACACGGTGCGGATCTCGTTCACCAGAGCGATCGGGTTGATGCGGCCGGCATGGCCACCGGCGCCGCCGGCTACCAGGATCAGGCCATCGACACCGGCCTCCAGTGCCTTCATTGCATGGCGGAAGTTGACCACGTCGTGCAGCACGATGCCGCCGTAGTGGTGGATCTCCTGCACCACCTCGCCGGGCGCCCGCAGACTGGTGATGGTGATCGGCACCTGCAGCCGCACGCAGGTCTCGATGTCGCGGTACGCCCGCTCGTTGCCTGGGCTCAGCACCTGGTTCACCGCGAACGGCGCAACGATCTGGTCGGGATGCGCCTGCTGGTAGGTCGCGAGTTCTTCGCGGATGTCGAGGATCCAGCGTTCGAGTTCGCTCTCGGGCCTGGCGTTGAGCGCCGGAAATGACCCCACCAGCCCGGCCTTGCATTGCGCCTTGACCAGGTCGGGGAACGACACCAGGAACATCGGGGAGCAGATCACGGGCAGGCGCGTGCGCCCCTGCAGCATCGGTATGGCAGCCATGGTCGAAAGGTCTCGGGGTCGGCAACCCGCGCCGGTTCAGCGCGGGAAGATGTGGTTGGCGATCGCGTTCTTCTGCGTCTGCGTGGTGCCGCCGGTGATGGTCAGCATGCGCACGTCGCGCAGCATGCGTTCGAGCGGCAGCAGGCCGAAGTAGCCGTAGCCGCCGAACATCTGCTGGCAGTTGAGCACCACCTGCTGCGCCATCTCGGTGGCGTAGACCTTGGCGACGGACGACAGACAGGGGTCGGCCTTGCCGGCGTCCACCGCGGCCAGCGCGCGGTAACACAGGCCGCGTGCTGCCTCGATCTGGATCCACATGTCGGCCATCATCCAGCGCAGTCCCTGCATGTCGGCCAGGCGCTGGCCGAATTGCTTGCGCACCGTCATGTAGTCGCGGGCCATCTCGAACGCGCCTTCGGCCACGCCGAGCGCCATCACGCCCATGCCCACACGCGTGGCGTTGTAGACGGTCAGCGTCTGCACGAAGCCCTTGGAGTTCTCGGCGCTGCCGTGCGTGACCACGTTGCCCACCGGTACCCGCACGTTGTCGAAGAACAGTTCGTTCTCGCTGGCACCGCGCACGCCCATCTTGTGCTTGATCTTGTGCACGCGCAGGCCCGGGCTCGCCTTCTCGACCAGCAGGGTGCCGACACCCTTGGCGCCTTTCGACGGCTCGAAGCGCGCGTACACCAGGTGCAGGTCGGCCCGGTCGCCGTAGGTGGTGAACACCTTCTGACCGTTCACGACATAGTGGTCGCCGTCACGCACGGCCGAGGTAGTGATGGACGCGCCGTCCGAGCCTGCCTCGGGCTCGGTCCAGGCGATGCTGCATTCGAGTTCGCCGCTGATGAACTTGGGCATCAGCCGGTCGCGCAGCGCCGGCGGCGCGCAGGTCGCAACGATGCGCGGCGACACGTTCTGCTCATGCACGATCAGCGCGGTGGCGAGGTCGACCTTGGCGATCTCCTCGATCACAAGATAGGTGTCGACCAGGCCCAGGCCGGAGCCGCCATGCGCCTCGTCGATGCTCAGGCCCAGGTAACCCAGCTCGCACAGCAGCTTCTTGTTCTCTTCAGGAAACTCTTCGTTGCGGTCCCAGCGGTCGGCCTTGTCCCGAAACACCTCGACCGAGAGTTTGCGTGCGGCATCGCGCAACTCGACCTGTTGCGGCGTCAGTTCGAAATCCATGGTGTCGCTGCCCGCTCAGTGCTTGATCTTGCTGCGGAAGTCGGGCTTGCGTTTCTCGAGGAAGGCCTGCACGCCTTCCTTCGACTCGTCGGTCTGGTAGTACAGCGCCAGCGCCTCGAAGCCGAGATTGCTGATGCCGCGGATCGCATCCGAATCCTGGTTGAACGAGCGCTTGGCGATCGCCAGCGCCGTCGGGCTCTTCTCGAGGATCTCGCGGCACCACAAGTCGACCTCCATGTCGAGATCGGCCGCCGGCACCACCTTGTTGACCCAGCCCATCTTCTCGGCCTCGGCCGCCGTATAGCGACGGCACAGGTACCAGATCTCGCGCGCCTTCTTCTCGCCCACCACGCGCGCCAGCAGCGCCGTTCCCCAGCCCGGGTCGACCGAGCCGACCTTGGGGCCGACCTGGCCCAGCAGGGCGGTGTCGGCCGCGATGGCCAGGTCGCACACCGTGACCAGCACGTTGCCGCCGCCGATGGCGTAGCCGTTCACCCGTGCGATCACCGGCTTGCGGCACTCGCGGATGGCGCCCTGCATCTCCTCGACCGGCAGGCCGATGACGCCACGGCCGCCGTAGCTGCCTTCGTGGCTCGACTGGTCGCCGCCGGTGCAGAACGCCTTGTCGCCGGCGCCGGTGATCACCACGACGCCGATCGCGCGGTCGTGGTCAGCATCCTTCACGGCCGCGATGATCTCCTCGCAGGTCTGTGCGCGGAACGCGTTGTAGACCTTGGGCCGGTTGATGGTGATGCGCGCGACGCCGTCGCGCTTCTCGTAGAGGATGTCTTCGTAGGCCATGGGTGTCTCCTTCATGTTCTTCAACCGTGCATCGTCAGGCCGCCCGAGATGCTCACGACCTGACCGGTCATGAACGCCACCTCGTCGGACAGCAGCAGCGCCAGCATGCCGGCGTAGTCTTCGGGCTGGCCCAGGCGCTTCAGCGGAATGGCACGCTTCAGGCCTTCGGCGATCTTGGCGCCGGCCTCTCCGGCACCGGTGAAACTCTGCAGGATGGGCGTGTCGGTCGGGCCGGGGCACAGCGCGTTGAGCGTGATGCCCTTGGTCGCCATCTCGCGCGCCATCGTCTTGGTGAAGGCGACGATGCCGCCCTTGCACGCCGAATACACCGCTTCGCCCGACGAGCCCACGCGCGCCGCGTCCGATGCGACATTGGCCACCCGGCCGAAGCCACGCGCCGCCATGCCCTTCAGCACCACGTGGTGCATGGTCAGCGGGCCATACAGATTGATGCGCACGACCTTGTCCCAGAACGCGCGGTCGGTGTCGAGGAAGTTGGCGACCGCGTCCCAGCCGGCGACGTTGGCCAGGCCTTCGACCGGGCCGAAGGCAGCCTCGAACGCATCGTGCGCCGCCTGCACCGCTTCGCGGTCGGAGATGTCGACCTCGTACGCCGCTGCCTGGCCGCCGGCGGCCACGATGCGTTGGGCGGTCTCGATGGCACCCTGACCGTTCAGGTCGAAGATGCCGACGCTGCAACCTTCCAAGCCGAGCCGCAGCGCGGCTGCGCGGCCGATGCCGCTGGCGCCGCCGGTCAGGATGACGCGGCGGCCGTTCAGACCCTTCATTTTTGCTCCTCCAGACACTCTTACTTGGGTGTTGATTCAGTCTAACATACGTTAGGCAGATTGCAAGACCGTGTGCAATAATGCGCCCGTCGTTTCGGCGTCCCGGCGCCCGAAACCCATTCACGACACGCCTGCAGACCTATGCGCACAGCAACAACAAAGCGGCCGGAAGACGAGGGGAAACCAGCAAACAAACGTGCACGCGCCGGCACCACGCTGGCCGCGCCGAGCGGGCGCGCCGGTGCCGGGCACAAGGCGCCGCCCAAGCTGGCCCCGCTGGCCAACGACAAGACCCGGCGTGCTGCGGCTTCCACGAAGAAAGCCCCGGCGGCACCCGTCAAGGCCCCGCCCGAGACACGTTCGCTGATCCTGCAGCAGGCGGCCCGCCTGCTGC
Organism: Pseudorhodoferax sp.; assembly: GCA_965279475.1. Lineage (GTDB taxonomy): Bacteria > Pseudomonadota > Gammaproteobacteria > Burkholderiales > Burkholderiaceae_C > Pseudorhodoferax. Next base: position 585,692 of record CBDIIA010000003.1, on the reverse strand, counting down.
GCGAGCACGGCTATGCGGCGGTGTCGCTGCGCCAGATCGCGGCCGATGCCAACATCAAGGCCGGCAGCATCTACTACCACTTCGAGTCGAAGGAGGAGATCCTTCACCACGTGCTCGAAGAAGGCCTGCGTGTCATCGTGCAGGAGGTCAACAAGGCCGTGGCCGAGCTGCCCCCGGGCACGCCGTTCCGCGAGCGGCTGAAGACGGTCGTGAAGAGCCACCTGTACGGGCTGCTGCAGGTCGGCGATTTCTCGTCCGCCAACATCCGCATCTACGGCCAGGTGCCCGACGAGGTGCGGCGCCGGCACTATGTGGCCCGGCGCGCGTTCGCCGACTGGTGGGACGATTTCCTGAAGCAGGCCGTGGCCGAAGGCGCGCTGCGGGCCGACCTCAACATCAGCGTGGTCCGCGTGTTCATCGTCGGCGCGCTGAACTGGACGGTCGAGTGGTACGACCCCGAGCAGGGCTCGTTCGACGCGCTGGCCGAGCAGATCTACACCATCGTCGCCGACGGGCTGGTACTGCGCTGACCGCCTGCAGCGGTCCACGGATCAGATCGCGCCCTTGTCTTTCAAGGCGTCGATTTCCTGCGGCGTCTTGCCCAGCACTTCGGCCAGCACGTCGCGGGTGTGCTGGCCCAGCCGCGGCGGCGGCGCGCGGTATTCGATCGGCGTCTCCGAGAACTTGATCGGATTGCCGACCACGGCGGTGCTGCCCCCCCGGCCGTCGTCGATGTCGACGCGCATGCCGCGGTGCCGGATCTGCGGGTGGTCGAACACCTGCCGGTAGTCGTTGATGCGGCCGTTCGGCACATCGTGCGCGCTCAGCCGGTCGAGCCAATAGGCCGATGGCTTCTGCAGCACCGTCTGCTCCATCTCGGGAATCAGCTGCTGGCGGTGCGTGATGCGGCCGGGTGCGGTGGCGTAGCGCGCATCCGCGGCCAGGTCGGGCCGCTCGATCGCGCTGCAGAAGCGCTGCCACTGCCCGTCGTTGCCGGCCGCCACGATGATGTAGCCGTCGGCCGTGCGGAACACCTGGTAGGGCACCATCACCGCATGCGCATTGCCGTAGCGGCGTGGCACGTTGCCGGTCAGAAGGTGCGTGGCAGCATGGTTCGCGCCCATCGCGGTGATGCAGTCGAGCAGCGCCAGGTCGATGTACTGCCCCTGCTGCGAGGTGTGCCGGTGGTTCAGCGCCGCGAGGATGGCGATGCTCGCGTACATGCCGGTCATCAGGTCGGTCACGGCGACGCCGACCTTCTGCGGCCCGCCGCCGGGCCGGTCGTCGCTCTCGCCGGTGACGCTCATCAGGCCGCCCTCGCCCTGGAACACGAAGTCGTAGCCGGGCCGCTGCGCGTACGGGCCATCCTGGCCGTAGCCGGTGATCGAGCAGTACACCAGGCGCGGATTGAGCGCGCGCAGGGCCTCGTAGCCCAGGCCGTAACGCTCCAGGTCGCCGACCTTGTAGTTCTCGACCAGCACATCGGCGCGCAGCGCGAGTTCGCGCACCAGCGCCTGGCCGTCCTTCGACGCGATGTCGACGCAGATCGACTTCTTGTTGCGGTTGGCCGCGGTGTAGTAGGTGGAGTCGCTGCGCTCGCCCGGCGCATCCTCGGGCAGCCAGGGCGGCCCCCAGTGCCGGGTGTCGTCACCGGCCATCGGGCGTTCGACCTTGACCACGTCGGCCCCGAGGTCGGCCAGCATCTGCGTGCACCACGGCCCCGCGAGGATGCGCGTCAGATCGAGAACGAATACACCTGTTAAAGCTCCTGCCACGCTGGGCTCCTTGTTGCGGGTCGTGTGGTCAACGCGGGCTCAGGCCCATCTGGCGCGCGATCAGGTTGCGCTGCATCTGCGAGGTGCCGGCCGCGATGGTGGTCGAGCGCGCATCGCGGAAGTGCCGCTGCATGTCGTACTCCATGATGTAGCCGTAGCCGCCCATGATCTGCATGCCGTTGTTGGCCGCCTTGACGTACGACTCGGACGCCAGCAGCTTCGCCATCGACAGCGTCTTCAGCGCGTCGCGGCCGGTGTGCATCTGCCAAGCGGCCTTCAGCATCAGCATGCGCGCGGCCTCGACCTCGGCCTGCATGTCCGCCAGCATGTGGGCGATGGCCTGGAAGTCGCCGATCGGCTGGCCGAACTGCTTGCGCTCCTTGGCGTACTGCAGCGCCAGGTCGACCGCCGACTGCGCAGCGCCGCAATAACCCGCCGTCGTCATCATCCGTTCGAGCTGCAGGCCCGACAGCATGTAGCCCCAGCCGCGGTTGACCTCGCCGACCAGTCGGTCGGCTGGGATGCGCACGTTGTCGAAGAAGATCTCGTAGGTGCCGATCGAGCGGCGGCCCAGCGTGTCGAGCTTGCGCAGCTCCATGCCCGGCGTGTCGTTGTCGACCAGGAACAGCGAGATGCCCTGCTTGTAGGGCACGCTGGTGTCGGTCTTCGCGTACAGCGAGATCACGCAGTTGCGCGCGCCCGAGCCGGTGGAGAACACCTTCTGCCCGTTGATGACCCAATGGTCGCCATCGCGCCGCGCGGTGGTGCGCATCGCGCCGGCGTCGGAGCCCGCACCGGGCTCGGTCATCGCGATCGACATCCGGATCGAGCCGTCGATCAGCTTGGGGATGAAGTGCCGCTTGTGCGCCTCGCTGGCGTTGTGCAGCAGGTTCATGCCGTTGAACACGCTGGTCCCGTAGCCGCCCAGGTAGTCGTAGCTGGTGCGGCCGATCTCCTCTGACACGGCGACGAAGTCCATGATGCCGCCGCCCAGGCCGCCATAGGCCTCCGGAAACGCCATCGCGACCAGGCCGAGCTGGACGAAGCCGTCGTACACCTCGTAGGGGTAGCGGCCCTCGCGGTCGGTGGCACGTACGTATTCGGGCGTGGCCACCTGGTCGAGCATCTTGCGCACGCTGTCGCACAGCATGCGCTGCTCTTCGCTGAATTCGAAATCCATGGACGGTCCTTGTTGACGGTGAAGGTTCAGCTGCGCCGCTGGTCGAAGCTGCGCCCGTAGACCAGCGAGGCCACGGTGTTGCGCAGGATCTCGACCGTGCCGCCGCCGAGTGCGAAGCCGCGCGCGTCGCGCACCATGCGCTCGAGCGGGAATTCGCGGGTGTAGCCATAGTGGCCGTGGATCTGCAGCGCCTCGTTGGTCACGCGCTGCACCATCTCGTTCGCATAGAGCTTGGCCATGGTCGCGTCCAGCGGCCTGGGAAAGCCGCCTTCCAGGTGCGTGGCGGCCTGCCGGATCATCAGCCGCGCCGCGTGGATCTGCGTCGCCATGTCGGCGATCTTCCACTGGATACCCTGGAACTCGCAGATCGGCCGGCCGAACTGCGTGCGCTCGCTCGAATAAGACACCGCCAGCTCGAACGCCGCCTGCGCCACGCCCAGGCACATCGCCGCATTACCCACGCGCTCGGGCCCGAACGAATTCATCAGCAGCCGGAAGCTCTTCGTCGAATCGGGGTCGCCGTGCACCAGCACGTCGGACTTGGGCACCCGGCAACGGTCGAAGAACAGCTCGACCTCGCCAACGCCGCGCCCGCCCATCTTGGGTGCCGGGTGGCCGATCTCGAACCCCGGCGTCCCCTTCTCGATGACCAGCGCGCCGATGCCCTTGGCGCCCACGGTCTTGCCGAAGCGCGCGAACACCAGCACGTGCGTGGCCTGCGCGCCTCCGGTGCAGAAAGCCTTCTGCCCGCTGACGATGTAGGCGTCGCCGTCGTCCACCGCCGTGGTCGACAGATCGGTCACGGCCGAGCCCGCGCCGGGCTCGCTGATGCCAATGCCGAACATGGTCTCGCCGCTGACGCAGCCGGGCAGCCAGCGCGCCTTCTGCTCGGCGTTGCCGAGGATCTCGATCGCCCGCGACGGCCCGTTCAGGGCCAGCTGGCAGATGAGGCCGGTGTTGAAGCACACCCGCGCGATTTCCTCCAGGAACACCGATGCATGGGCGATGCTCGCCCCCGCGCCGCCGTACTCCTCGGGAATCACCAAGCCCAGATACCCCAGTTCGGCCAGCAGCGCGCGGTTCTCGGCCGGGAACACTTCCTCTTCGTCCCAATGCGCGGCCTTGGCCGCCAGGGCACTGGTGGCGAACTTGCGCACCGTCGCCCGGAACTCCTCGAGTTCTTCGTCGGACACCTGGGGCTGCATGGCGGCTACTCCGCTTTCACGCCGGCCGCGCGCACCACCTCGCCGAAGCGGTCGTAGTCCTTGCGGATGACGGCGGCGAACTCCTCGGGCGTGCTGGCCACGATGTTGAAGCCGCGCCCGCGCACACGCTCGACCATCGCCGGCTCCTTCAGGATGGATGCGATCGTGTCGCTGAGCTTCTTCGTGATGGCCGGCGGCATGTTGGTCGGGGCCAGCACGCCGATCCAGATCGACAGGTCCATGCCCTTGACGCCGGCCTCCTCGAAGGTCGGTGTGTCGGGCAGCGAGGGCACGCGTTTGGCCGAGGTCACGCCCAGCGCACGCAGCGTGCCGCTCTTCGCGTACGGCGCGCCCACCGGCACGTCGGCGAACAGCACCGGCACCTGGCCGGCCACCACGTCGTTCACCGCCAGCGCGCTGCCGCGGTAGGGCACGTGGACCATCCTGGTGCCGGTCTGCTGCAGGAACATCTGGCCGGTCAGATGGCCGGCGCCGCCGTTGCCCGACGAGGCGAAGCTGTAGGCTTCGGGCTTGGCCTTGATCAGCGCGATCAGCTCGGCCAGGTTCTTCGCCGGCACCGACGGGTTGACGAACACGCCCATCGGCAGGTCGGTCATCAGCGAGACCGGCGTGAAGTCTTTCAGCGCATCGAACGGCAGGCTCTTGTAGACGTGCGGGTTGATCGAATGGCTGGAGTTGACCAGCAGGATCGTGTAGCCGTCCGGCGGCGCGGACGCGACCACGGCCGAGCCGATGCTGCCCGCACCGCCGGGCCTGTTCTCGACGACAACCGGCTGGCCCCAGCGTTCGCTGAGCCGCTGGGCGACGTCGCGCGCCAGCACCTCGGTGCTGCCGCCGGCCGGGATCGGCGCAATGAAGCGGATCGGCCGCGTCGGGTAGTCCTGCGCGTGCGCGGCCAGGCTGCTGAAGGCCGCCAGCCCGATCAACGACCCGGCGGCGAGGATGTGGTGAACGATGCGCATGTCTGTCTCCTTTGTTGTCGATGCAATGGGCGGTTGCGGCTAACGCCCTTCGAACGAGGGCTTGCGTTTGGTCAGGAACGCGTCGACGCCCTCGGCGTGGTCACGCGTCTGGATCAGCTGGTTCTGCACGTGCGACTCGACTTCGAGGAACTGGTCGAGGTCGCAGCCGCCGGTGGCGAGGAACAGTCGCTTGGTCATGCCCATGGCCAGCGGCGCCGACGCGGCCAGCTCACGCGCCAGCGCATCTGCACGGGCGTGCAGGCTGTCGTGTGCCACCAGCTCGGTCACCAGGCCCAGGCGGTCGGCCTCTTCGCCGCCGACCAGCCGGGCGGTCAGCGCCAGCTCCTTGGCCCGCAGCACGCCCACGTACTGCGTCAGCAGGTAGACCGAGGCACCGTCAGGCGCCAGGCCGATCTTCTTGAACACCTGGCCGAACTTCGCGGCGGGCGAGGCCAGGATGAAATCGGAGGCCAGTGCCAGGCTCCAGCCGATGCCGACCGCCACACCGCCGACCGCCGCGATCACCGGCTTCTCGAGATGCATGATGGCCTTGATGATCGCGTGCGCCAGCAGCAGCCGCTGCCGCCCGCCGGGGATGCTGGGCTCGGACATGCTGCCGACGTCGGCGCCCGAACAGAAGGCCTTGTCGGTGCCGCGCAGCACGACGGCCCGCACCGCATCGTCGCGGCCGCACTGCTGCAGCGAAGCCAGCAGCGTCTCCTTCATCGGCTGGCTCAGCGCGTTCAGGCGCTCGGGCTGGTCGATCGTGAGGGTGGCCACGCCGGCTTCGATGGTCATGCTGACGGTCATGGGGTCTTTCTGTTCTGGAGCACAGGGCAGGTGGATGCGGGCTCAGGCGCGCTGGGCCGCGCCGGCCCGGGCGTACTGCACGGCGAGGCGGCCGACCTTCTCACGCGCGATGATCAGTTTCATCACCGGTGCCGGGCCGTCGCCGATCTCCAGGCCCATCACGTCGCGCATGCGCTGCTGGTGCGGCAGGTCCATCGACCAGCCGTAGTGGCCGAAGCTCAGCAGGCACTGGTGGATCACGTCGAAGGCGGTCTTCGGCGCGAGCCACTTGACCATCGCCGCCTCGGCCGTGTGCGGACGGCCCGCGTCGCGCAACTGCAAGCCGTGCCAGCACAGCTCGCGCGCAGCCGCAACCATGGTCTCGCCCTCGGACAGCGGGAAACTCACGCCCTGGTACTGCGCCAGCGGCGCGCCGAAGGCCTCGCGGTCCTTCACATAGGCCCAGGCTTCGTCGAGCGAGGCCTGGGCCGCGCCCAGGCATTGCAGCGCGATCAGGATGCGGCTGTAGTCGAAGCCCTGCATCACCTGCGTGAAGCCAGTGCCTTCCGCACCGAACAGGTTGGCCGCCGGGATGCGCACGTCGTCCATGAACAGCGAACCGCGCCCGACGATACGGCTGCCCACGTCGTCGAACGCGGTGCGCGTGATACCGGGCAGATCGAGCGGCACGAAGAACGCACTGACGCCGCGTGCGCCCTGGTCCGCGTCGCCGGTGCGCGCGAAGACCACGGCGGCATCGGCCTGGTCGGCAAAGCTGATCGAGGTCTTCTCGCCGTTGAGCACGTAGGCATCGCCATCGCGCCGCGCGCGCATCTGCAGGTTGGCCGCATCCGAGCCGCCACGCGGCTCGGTCAGGCCCAGGGCCACGATGGTCTCGCCGCTGACGATGCGCGGTACCCAGTGCGCTGCCAGCGCCGGCGATGCATTGCGCACGATGACGCTGCCCATCAGCGAGGCCATCAGCTGCACGTAGCTCACATTGAAATCACCGTAGGCCAACTGCTCGATCAGCATCCCGGTGGTCACGCCGTCGGCGCCCAGCCCGCCGTACTCCGGCGGCAGGTCGACCCCGATCAGGCCGAGCGCGCCCATCTCGCGCACCAGTGCGCGGTCGAGCCGGCCGGTCTTCTCGCGTTGCTGGTAGTCGGGCAGAAGCCGCTCCAGCGAGAACCGCCGCGCGGCCTCGCGCAAGGCCAGCTGGTCGTCACTGAACATCATCTTTGTCTCGCTCCATCGCCTCGTTGTGCGGTTCCACGTACAGGCTTTTCGCAAATCTGCCTAACGTTCGATAGTTTTGATAATACACTGGCTTCGCGCGTTCGGCCAATAGCGGAAACTACCGACTTCGCGCACCAGACCAACCCAGACGGAGACTGTTCGCGATGGACCAACCCGAGACCCTGATCGAGAAAAGCGGCGCCCTGGCGACGATCACGCTGAACCGGCCCGGCAAGGCCAATGCCTTGTCGGCCACGATGCGCGCCTCGCTCGAAGAACGCCTGCGCGATGTGGCCACCGACGACACGATCGACGTGGTGCTGCTGCAGGCCGCAGGCCCCTCGTTCTGCGGCGGGCTCGACCTGGGCGACCTGCCCGACAGCCCCGGCCAATGGCGCACCCGCGTGCTGGCCGCGCAGATGAACCACATGGCGATCGTGCGCATGCCCAAGGTAGTGATCGCTGCCGTGCAGGGCTCGGTGGTCGGCGGCGGCGCGTCACTGGCGCTGTCGGCCGACATCCTGGTGATGGCCGACGACGCGCAGCTGTCGTTTCCGTTCGTGCGGCTCGGCATCGTGCCGGACGGCGGCAGCAGCTACTTCCTGCAGGCCAAGCTCGGCCCCGCGATCGCGCAGGACCTGCTGCTGACCGGCGGCAAGCTCGGCGCCGGCGAAGCCGCGCGCCTCGGCCTGACCCGCCGCCTGGTGCCGGCCGACCAGCTGCAGGCCAGCAGCCGCGCACTGGCGGACGAGCTGCTGAAGCTGCCGCGGGAAGCACGTGCGCTGACCAAGTCGTTGTGCCGCCAGACCTGGGCCGACGGGCTCGACAGCGTGCTCGCGCACGAGGCCGATGCGTTCGGCTTCGCCACCACCACGCCCGGCCACCAGGCGGCGATGGCGCAGGTGCGGCGCAGGGCGGCCAAGCCGGGCTGAGACCGGGGCCGCGCGGTCGCGCGGGCTTGCGCCACGCCTCACAATACGGGCTGTCCACCACTCCGATCCGCCCCATGACCGCCGACGTCTCTCCCAGCCCCGCCTCGATGCGCATCGCCACCTGGAACGTCAACTCCCTCACCGCCCGGCTGGCCCACGTGCTGGCCTGGCTGGCCGCCAACCCGGTCGACGTGCTCTGCCTGCAGGAGCTGAAGATGACCGACGACAAGTTTCCGATGGCGGCCCTGCAGGAGGTCGGCTACCAGGCGGCGGTGTTCGGCCAGAAGACCTACAACGGCGTGGCAATCCTGAGCCGCACGCCGGTGCGCGACGTGGTGACGAACATCGCGGGCTTTGCCGACGAACATGCGCGCGTGATCGCCGCCACGGTCGAGGGTCCGACCGGCCCGATCCGCGTGGTCAACGGCTACTTCGTCAACGGCCAGGAGCCGGGCTCCGACAAGTTCGCCTACAAGATGAACTGGCTGGGCGGGCTGCAGGCCTACCTCAAGAACGAACTCGCGGCGCACCCGCAGCTGGTACTGCTGGGCGACTTCAACATCACACCCGAAGACCGCGACTCCTACGACCCCGAAGGCCTGCGCGAGACCATCCATCACACGACCGAAGAGCGCGAGCACTTCCGCCAGCTGCTGGCGCTGGGCCTGACCGACAGCTTCCGTTTGTTCGAGCAGCCGCCCAAGAGCTACTCGTGGTGGGACTACCGGATGCTCGGCTACCAGAAGAACCGCGGCCTGCGCATCGACCACATCCTGGTCAGCGACGCCGTGAAGCCGCAGGTGAAGAGCTGCGTGATCGACCGGGTGCCCCGCAAGTGGGAGAAGCCGAGCGACCACGCGCCTGTCATTCTGGAAATCTGAAAGAGCAGAGCACAAGCCCACCCGGGCTCCAAGCGCCAGAATGCCGCGGAACCGGCTTCGCCGGGCCGCTGGCATTGCCCCCTTAAGGGGGTATGGGACGGCCACACGCAGTGGGCCGGCCAAACGGGGGGGAACTCTACTCCAGCCCGAGTTCCTGGATCTTGCGGGTGATCGTGTTGCGCCCGATGCCCAGCTTCTGCGCCGCTTCGATGCGGCGGCCGCGGGTGTTGTTCAGCGCGGTCAGGATCAGCTTGGATTCGAAGCGGCGCGACAGCACGTCCCAGACGTCGTGCCGGTCTGTCGCCAGCAGCTCCAGCGCCTCGGCTTCCAGCCCGCGCTCCCAGCCGGCGAGCGCGCCCGTGGACGCGGCGGATGCCAGGTCGGGCACGTGGATCGGCGCCGATGCGGCATGGGCTTCCGGGAAGGCAGCGGGCAATGCATCGGCATCGCCCGTGGCCGAGGCTTGCGGCGCGCGGCTGGCGGCGGCGAGCCCCGCAGCGGCCGCTGCCGCGCCAGCGCTGGCCGACACGGCTGCCGCGGCGGCCATGGCGACCTCGGGCGGCAAATCCTTGGGTTCGATCACCTGCGCGGGCGCCATCACGGTCAGCCAGTGGCAGACGTTCTCGAGCTGCCGCACGTTGCCTGGAAAGCTGAACATGCCGATCTGCGCCAGCGCCGCGTCCGAGATGCGCTTGGGCTCGACGCCGAGCTGGCTGGCGCTCTGCTGCAGGAAATGCCGCGTCAGCATCGGGATGTCTTCCTTGCGCTCGCGCAGCGCCGGCAGACGCAGCCGGATCACGTTCAGGCGGTGGAACAAGTCTTCGCGGAACACGCCTTCGCGCACGCGCTGCTCCAGGTCCTGGTGGGTCGCGGCGATCACGCGCACATGGGCCTTGACGGCGTTGTGCCCGCCCACGCGGTAGAAGTGCCCGTCGCTCAGCACGCGCAGCAGGCGCGTCTGCAGATCGAACGGCATGTCGCCGATCTCGTCGAGGAACAGCGTGCCGCCCTCGGCCTGCTCGAAGCGGCCGCGCCGCATGGTCTGCGCGCCGGTGAAGGCGCCGCGTTCGTGGCCGAACAGTTCGGATTCGAGCAGGTCCTTCGGGATGGCCGCGGTGTTGATCGCGACAAAGGGGCCGTTGGCGCGGGGCGAATGCTTGTGCAGCGCGCGCGCCACCAGCTCCTTGCCCGAGCCGGACTCACCGGTGATCATCACGGTCACATTGCTCTGGCTCAGGCGGCCGATGGCACGGAACACGTCCTGCATCGCCGGGGCCTGGCCCAGCATCTCGGGCGTGGCGGCCATGCGTTCTTCGGCGACCTCTTCGCGCTGGCTTTCCTCGACCGCGCGGCGGATCAGCTCGACCGCCTTGGGCAGATCGAACGGCTTGGGCAAGTATTCGAAGGCGCCGCCCTGGAACGCGGAGACCGCGCTGTCCAGGTCGGAGAAGGCGGTCATGATGATGACCGGCAGGCCGGGGTGCTTTTCCTTGACCTTGCTCAGCAGGTCGAGGCCGGAGCCGCCCGGCATGCGGATGTCGCTGACCAGGATCTGCGGGCCGTCTTCGTCGGTCGCGGATTCGAGCGCTGCCAGCACCTCGCGCGGGTTGGTGAAGCTGCGCGTGGGCAGGTCCTCGCGCAGCAGCGCCTTCTCCAGCACGAAGCGTATGGATTGGTCGTCATCTACTATCCAGATCGGCTTCATGTTGTGTCTTCACCTCGGGTCGGGCTGCTCTAGGGCAGCGGGATCAATAGCTTGAAATCGGTTCGGCCCGGTACGCTGTCGCATTCGATCAAGCCATGGTGCTGTTGCACGAAGGTCTGTGCCAGCGTCAACCCCAGGCCAGAGCCCCCTTCCCTGCCCGATACCAGCGGATAGAAGATGCGCCCCTTGATCGACTCCGGTACACCCGGGCCGTTGTCGATGACATGCAATTCCAATGCCAGTCGATAGCGCTGCTTGCCAAACGTTACCTGGCGCGCGATGCGCGAGCGGAACACGATCTGCGCCGTGCCGCCGGCCACACGCTCGGCCAGCGCCTGGGCGGCGTTGTGCGTGATGTTGAGCACCGCCTGGATCAGCTGCTCGCGGTCGCCTCGGAACTCGGGGATCGACGTGTCGTAGTCGCGGATGACCTTCAGGCCGCGCGGGAACTCGGCCATGATCAAGGAACGCACGCGCTCGCACACCTCATGGATGTTGACGTCGCCGACCACGTGCGGGCGGCGGTGCGGCGCCAGCAGCCGGTCGACCAGGCTCTGCAGCCGGTCTGCCTCGTGGATGATGACCTGCGTGTACTCGATCAGTTCGCGCGAATCGATCTCCATCTCGAGCAGCTGCGCCGCGCCGCGGATGCCGCCGAGCGGGTTCTTGATCTCGTGCGCCAGGTTGCGGATCAGTTCCTTGTTGGCCTGGGCCTGGTCGATCAGGCGTTCTTCGCGGTCCTGCTTGGCCTGCTGCTCGAGCGGCAGCAGCTCGATGACGACTTCGCCAGCGCGCTCGGTCTGCGCCACGATCACATGCACCTGCAACGGATCGTAGGTCGCGCGCTTGAGCCATGCGTCGTAGCGCAAGGCCGCAAACTCGTTGCTGCTGGCACCCTCGAGCGCGTTCTGCAGCAGGTGCGGTTCGGTGAAGAAGTCGGGAAACTGGGACCCTTCGATGGTGCGGCGCGAGAAGCCGAGCGCGTCTTCGAGCGCGGCATTGGCAAACAGGACCGCGCCGTCGATGCGCAGCACGGCGACCAGCGTCGCGAGCAGGTCGAAGGACTGGAAACGGATGATGGGATCGGAGGTATTCAAGGGCGGCTATCTGGAAGGCGGCAGACGCGCCAGTTCCCGCTTCAGGCCGGCGATGTCGCTCTCGTTGCGCGCGATGCTGGCCTTCATTTCCGCCACGCGGTCCAGGTACCTCTGGTAGTTGCGCGACTCGATGCCGACTTTTTCGGGCTCGCCGTTGTTGTAATCCTTCAGCAGGTCGGCCTGGCGCGATTCGGCCTTGCGCAGCTCGGCTTCGAGGATCATCCGCGCTTCCATGTCGCGGCCGCGCTGCTCGCCACTGTCCACACGCTGGCCGGGCAACGGTGCACGCACGGCCGACGTGACCGGAGCGGTCTGGCGCGGCGCCGGGATCACGGTGACGTTGCCGCCCTCGACCAGCTTGCAGCCGCGGGTTTCGGCCTCCTTGGCGCTGGCGATGGCGTTGGTGTACTCGTTGCCGCACCTGTACACCTGGCCCCAGGCGTTTGCCGTGAGCAAGCTGCCGACCAAAGTGATGACGATTGCGTGGTTCATGCTGGTGAAAGGGCCTCGGATGCCATGTCGGTCGAATGGTAGCGCGCTTGCCGCCCTGGGCATCGGATTCTAGGACTCCAATGCAAAAGGACGGCTCGCGCCGCCCTTCTGAGACTCCCGAGCCGGCTACAAGTTGCAGCCGGCGTCGCCCACTCGCTTACAGCGAGTAGTACATGTCGTATTCGACCGGCGACACCGCCATGCGGAACCGAGTGACTTCGGTCATCTTCAGTTCGATGTAGGCATCGATCATCGAATCGGTGAACACGCCGCCCTTGGTCAGGAAGCTGCGACCCTTGTCCAGGTAGTCCAGCGCCTGGTCGAGGCTGTGGCAGACGGTCGGGATCAGAGCGTCCTCTTCCGGCGGCAGATGGTACAGATCCTTGGTGGCGGCTTCGCCGGGGTGGATCTTGTTTTCCACGCCGTCCAGGCCGGCCATCATCAGGGCCGAGAAGCCGAGGTAAGGGTTGCACAGAGGATCGGGGAAACGCGCTTCGATGCGGCGGCCCTTCGGGTTGGCGACGAAAGGGATGCGGATCGAAGCTGAACGGTTCTTGGCCGAGTAGGCCAGCTTCACCGGGGCTTCGAAGCCGGGCACCAGGCGCTTGTAGCTGTTGGTGCCAGGGTTGGTGATGGCGTTCAGCGCGCGTGCATGCTTGATGATGCCGCCGATGTAGTACAGCGCGAACTCGGACAGGCCGGCATAACCGTCGCCGGCGAACAGGTTCTTGCCGTCCTTCCAGATCGACTGGTGCACGTGCATGCCCGAGCCGTTGTCGCCGACCATGGGCTTGGGCATGAAGGTCGCGGTCTTGCCGTAGGCATTGGCCACGTTCTGCACCACGTACTTGAGCAGGATGGTCCAGTCCGCGCGCTGCACCAGCGTGCTGAACTTGGTGCCCAGCTCGTTCTGGCCCGACGCCACTTCATGGTGGAACACTTCGACCGGCACGCCCATCGCTTCGAGGATCAGCGACATCTCGGCGCGCATGTCTTGCGTGCTGTCGACCGGGGGCACGGGGAAGTAGCCACCCTTGACGGTGGGCCGGTGGCCGCGGTTGCCGCCTTCGAGTTTCTTGCCGCTGTTCCAGGGGCCTTCGTATTCGTCGATCTCGAAGAACGCGCCGGACATCTCGTTGCCCCAGCGCACGCCATCGAACAGGAAGAATTCAGGCTCCGGTCCGAAGAAAGCCGTGTCGCCGAGGCCGGAAGCCTTCAGGTAGGCTTCCGCACGCTTGGCGATCGAACGCGGGTCGCGGTCGTAGGACTTGCCGTCGGCCGGATCGATCACGTCGCAGCTCATGAACAGCGTGGTCTCTTCGAAGAACGGGTCGATGTTGGCCGTGTTCGGGTCGGGCATCAGTTGCATGTCCGAAGCTTCGATGCCCTTCCAGCCGGCGATCGAGGAACCATCGAATGCGTGGCCGGACGTGAACTTGTCTTCGTCGAAATGCGAGACAGGCACGGTCACGTGCTGCTCTTTGCCGCGGGTATCGGTAAAGCGGAAGTCAACGAATTTGACTTCGCTTTCCTTCACCATTTTCATGACGTCGGCGACGGTCTTTGCCATCAAGATCTCCTGGGGTTGGGTTAGGTTGTGCCAAACAATGGACGAGAGGGAAGAATGCAGTTTCTATGCCACCGGAAGGCGCACCAAAACATGGCTGTCTATCGAAACGGAAGCCTGGGCGACGCGACCCGCCAAAGGCAATGGCACGCAGCCAAGCCGAGTGAGCCCTAAATTTTGCCCTATTTTGGGGCTTAATTCGACGCGCACGCACTTGGTGCAAATCAAGGTCGCACCAATTCGGGGCCAAGCTGGACCTTGAACTCCGCAAGGCCGGCCAGCAGCGACTTGTAAGCATCGGCAACGACCTCGGGCTGGCCTTTGACGCCCAGCTCGATGTGGCGCCCGTACACGGGATGGTCGACGCTCGGCAGGCTGAACACCTTCACGCCGGCGTACTGGCGCTCGATCTGCTCCATCAACGGCGTCAGCGTGGCCTCCATCGACCCGAACGCGATGACCGATCGCTCGATCCAGGCCGACGTGCGGAACATCCCGGCGTAGTGCTGGTCGAGCACCCATTCGATCATCGGCCAGGCCATCACCGGGAAACCCGGCACGAAATGCACGTGGCCGACGCTGAAGCCGGGGATCTTGTTGTAGGGGTTCGGGATGATTCGAGCGCCCTGCGGAAACACGCCCATGTTCAGCCGGTGGATGTTGTCGGCCCGGTCGGGCTCATAGACCACACCCTGCTCGCGCGCCGTGTCCTGCATGCGTTCGCGGATCAGCGCCTCGGCCTGCGGGTGCAGCGCCAGCGGCACGTTCAACGCCCGGGCCGCACAGCCGCGCGTGTGGTCGTCGGGGGTGGCGCCGATGCCGCCGCACGAGAACACCAGGTCGCCGGAGGCGAACGCCCGCTGCAGCGTCGAGGTGATGCGGTCGGGCGCGTCGCCCACATAGTCCGCATAGGCCAGTTGCAGGCCGCGGGCGCCCAGCAGCTCGATGACCTTGGCCATGTGCTTGTCGGCACGTTTGCCGGACAGGATTTCGTCGCCGACGATCACGAGGCCGACAGCGCGCGGCAACTCAGGGGGGCGGGATGATGACGGGTTCATAGGGGTTTGCCGACGAAGAAGAGGAAGAGACGGGCTCGAGCAGCACCGTGGGCGATCCGCCGGCGTGCGCTGCAGGGGCGAACACCTCGACCTCGGCCCGCATCGCCTCGAGTGCTGCCAGCGCGTAATGCGTGAACCACAGCGCCGAGAACGCGAACACCAGCGTGTAGATCCACATCGCGACGGGGATCAGCAGTGGCGCAAAGACAATGGTCATCGCGCCCCAGGCCCAAATCAGCGATGGCGCAGCACCGAGATAACCCGTCAGCACGCCCAGGCCGAGCAGCGTGGCGCGGTGCCGGCGCATCAGCTCGCGACGTTCGTCGCGGCTCGCATGGTCGGCCAGCACGTCGTAGGTCATCATGCGGTAGGTGAGCCAGCCCCAGATCAGCGGCGGCAGAATCAGCACCAGCGGCGGAATCAGCCACAGCGGGATCGACACCGCCAACGCGATCAGGGCCGCCACGGTGGCCCAGAGGGCGCCGAACAGGCTGCCGAAGAACGAACCGCCGCGCTTCTTCTCCAGCTTGGGAAAGCGCCGCTCGGCCACCAGGCTCAGGATCGACGGCGTCATCAGCGTGGCCACCAGCAGCAGCGACAGCACCACGATCACCGGCGTGCACAGGGCCACCACGATCAGCGGCGCCAGCACGCTCTTGAACCCCACCAGTCCCACGCCCTCGAGCCAGCCGACCAGCGTGGTGACGATGGACCAGGATTCCAGCGTGGCCCGTGTGGCCGCCACCGCGGACTCCCAGAAGAAGTAGCCCAGGCCCAGCGCCATCGCAGCCATCAGCACCAGCGGCAACACGGACAACGCGATCACGCGCGGATGCAGACAGTACGCCGCAGCGCGCCAGAAGGAGTCGAGCAACAAACGCATGGCGCGAGGATACCCCGAGGCTGGGACGGTCAAGCGCCCGCCATGGAATGCACCGGCGCATGCACGTGCGTGTACTCCGTGTGCTCAGGCGCGGCCGAACAGGCGCTTGAGCCCCAGCCACTGCTGCGACCAGAAACCGCCGCCGTAATTGCGCAGCCCCTGCGGCCCAGGCTCGACCTGGTCGCGCACGCCGGTGGGGTCGTAGCGCAGCGCGAAATCGGCAGTGCCGAACAGCATGTCCCACCACGGCAGCAGCACGCCGAAGTTGCGGCCACCGAGCGTGTTGCGGCCTTGCGACTCGTGCCCGATACCGATGCTGTGGTGCCGTCGGTGATAACGCGGGCTGATCCACAGGCGTTCGCCGACGGTGCCGAACCACAGGCGCAGGTTGGCGTGCTGCAGGTTCTCGCTCAGCTGCGTCAGCGCCACGATCGCGATGAACTGGCCAGGACCGATGCCGATCAGCTGGGCCACCACGACGATGATCACGTCGCGCAGCACGTCGTCGAGCAGATGGTTGCGGTTGTCGCTCCACATCGTCATCTGGCGCTGCGAATGGTGCAGCGCGTGCAGGCTCCACCACCAGCGGAACTGGTGCTGGCCGCGGTGGATCCAGTAGTCGACGAAGTCGAACGCCACCAGGTACAGGATGAAGCTGACCAGCGCCAGATCGGTCACGCCGGGCCAGATCTCGTCGAGATGGAAGGTGCTGAGGCCCGCCACGCGCAGCAGGCCGAAGCCGTCGTCCATCAACGGCTCCAGCGTGAAGAACAGCGTCAGCCGGAACAGCCCCAACCGGTGGACCACGGTGTAGAGCACATCGGTGCGGATCGCCCTGCGGTCGCTGACCGGCTCGACCGGCCAGCGCCGCTGCAGCGGGCCGATCACCGCCACCAGCACCACGATCTGCAGCAGGCCGACCAGCAGCCAACCGGTGCCCAGATACGCATCCTCCAGCCAGCCGCCCAGGCCGGCAGAGAACACCAGCGGCTGCACCACGGCCTCGAACAGCCACTGCTGCGCGGTGGAGAACCAGTCGGTCAGCGCGTCCATGGCTGCGCCTTGTGGCTGGCGATCCAGGCGGCGAACTGCGGATGCTCGCGCAGGGTCGCAAAGCAGAAGCCCCGTGCTTTCAGGCCGACGATCAGCGGCTCGAGCACGGCCGGCGCCCACGGGTCCTTGCGCGACCAGATGCCCAGGTGCGCGAGCAGGATGTCGCCGCTGCGGATGTCGCGCAGCGCCTTCTCCTGCAACTGCGCGTTGGGGTACTTGTCGCTCGGCAATTCGTCGCCCAGAAAGCCGGCATCGGCCCAGGTGACATGTGCGTACCCGCACTGCCGTGCCGCCGCCAGCAACTGCGGCGAGGTCTTGCCGCCCGGTGCCCTGAACAGCGGCAACGGCGCCTGGCCGGTGATCGCCTGCAGCCGGCTGGCCGAGCGGCCGATCTCCTCGCAGTACTGCGGTGCGTCCATCACCCGGTCCTGCCCGGCGAGCGGCCCGGCCGAGGCCCGCACGCGGAACTGCGGCACGCCGTGCGATGCCGGCAGGTCAGCGCGCCAGTAGACGTGGTCGAAGGTGTGGGAGGCAAAGGCGTGGCCCTCGGCAGCCCGCGCGCGCCACCACGGCGCCCAGTGCTCACCCAGACTTCCGTCGCCCTGCTTCGTCGGCTCGTCGGCGGCGAAAAAGGTGACCAGGACGGCCTGCCGCTGCAGCACCTGCGCAACCAGCGGCGCGATGTCCATGTGGCCGGTGTCGAAGGTCAGGTACAGCGGCTTCGTGCAGCCATCGGCCGCCACGGCAGGCAATGCGATGGCGGCCAGCAGCGTCGCGCCCAAGGCCGCGAGCGCCGAGCGCCACCGCTCAGCGCGGCGCGTGGTCCAGCGTCCAGACTCCATGGGGCGACCTTCCGACGTTGACCTGGCGAACCACCTTCTTCGACTCCATGTCGATGACCGTGAGCTTCTTGGCCCAGCGCGACGTGACCAGCAGCAGCCGGCCGTCGGCCGACACGTCCATGCAGTCCGGGCCGCCCGGTGCCGGATAGGTGGCGACGACCTCCAGGGTCTGCAGGTCGATGCGGCTGATGGTGTTGGCGACGCGGTTGCTGACCAGCACATGGCGGCGGTCGCCGAGGGCACGGAAGGCGTGGGCTCCATTGCCGGTTTTGAGTACGCGGACCGACTTCGGTTCCTTGCCGGACACGTCGAACACCTCGACCCCGTCGCCGCCGGTCAGGCCGACCAGCAAGGTTTTGTCGTCCGCGGTGCCGAAGACATCGGCCGGGGTGCTGCCGGTCTTCACCCGCCACTTCACCGCCTGGGTCGCCAGGTCGATGGCGATCAGCTCGTCGCTGTCCTGCATGGTCGCGTACACCGTCGTGCTCTTGCTGTCGATCCACAGATGGCTGGGCGTCTTGCCGGTGGCGATGCGCTTGACCAGCGTGATGTCGCGCCCGTCCCAGCGATAGATGTCCAGATGGTTCAGGCGGTTGGCGGCCGTCACGAACCATTTCATGTCCGGCGAGAACCGCAGCTGGTAGGGGTCGCTGATGTTGCGCACCACCCGCTGCACTTCGGCCGTGCGGGGATCGACGAAGGTCAGCGAATCGCCCAGCGAGTTGGCGATGATCAGCGAGCGCTCGTCCGGCGTCAGATACAGGTGGTGCGGCTCCTTGCCGGTGGCGATGCGCCGGGTCTCCTGCCAGGTCGCGGGATCGATGACACTCACCGAGGCATCCAGCGAGTTCAGGACGAAGATCGGAGAAGTCTGGGCGAAGACGCCAAGGGGGGACACCAGAAACAGGGCCAGCAGATGCAGGCCGACAACGCGGAACAACGACTTCACAACGACCTTTGGAGACGACCCCGAAAGTGTAGCGGGCGCCACGCACGCGCCAGCCCTGCCGTAACATTTGCGGATGATTTTTGTGACCGTCAGCGGCGTGCGGCTGGAAGTGCAACGTATCGGTGAGGCGGCGTCGCCAGGCGGCCCCGCCCCGATCGTCTTCCTGCACGAAGGCCTGGGGTCGATGGCGGCCTGGCGCGACTGGCCCGAGCAGGTCTGCGCCGCCACCGGCCGGCCTGGCCTCGTGTACTCGCGCCGGGGCTACGGGCAGTCGGATGCGGTGCCCGACGTGCGGGCCGCGCCCTACGAACGGGACGGCCGGCGTTGCGGCCGGCTGCTGCCGGACTACATGCACCGCGAGGCCCTGGACGTTCTGCCCGCACTGCTGGAACAGCTCGGCATCGAGGCGCCGGTGCTGCTGGGCCATTCGGACGGCGCCACCATCGCACTGTTGCATGCCAGCCGCCACCCGCTGGCGGCCTGCATCGTGATGGCACCCCATGTGTTCGTCGAAGACTTTGGCCTCGCGGCCATCGCCCGGGCGCGCGACGCCTATGCACACGGCGACCTGCGCGGCCGGCTGGCGCGCTACCACGCCGATGTCGACTGCGCCTTCTACCAATGGAACGACGTATGGCTCAGCCCCGCGTTCCGCGGCTTCGACATCGCGGCCGACTGCGCCCGCATCCGCGCGCCGGTGCTGGCGATCCAGGGGAAGGACGACCCCTACGGCAGCCTGGAGCAGGTCGACCGCATCGCCCGCGCGATGCAGGCCGCCGCCGCGCCCGGCACGGCCACGGTCGCCGTGCACGCGCTGGCCGCCTGCGGCCACTCCCCGCAACGCGAGCAGCCCGCGGCCACGCTGGCGCTGATCACCGCTTTCCTGGCCGGCCGGCCCTGACGGCCGCGTTCAGCCCGCGCCAGGCGCCAGCAGCGCCAGGTCCGCAGGCCGCAGCCAGCGCCACTGGCCGGGCGCCAGGTCCGCCGGCAACGCCAGCCCCCCGATGCGAGAGCGGTGCAGGCCTTCGACCCGGTTGCCGACCGCCGCCAGCATGCGTTTGACCTGGTGGTACTTGCCGTCGGTCAGCGTCAGGCGCAGATGCAGGGCGGCGCCGTCGGCATCGACGATCTCGCAGGCGGCCGCCTTAACGGGGCGCGGATCGTCGTCCAACACGACACCGGCCAGCAGCGCCTGAACCTGGCGCGCGTCCAGCGGGTGTTTGGCCTGCACCTCGTAGACCTTGGGCACGTGTTTCTTCGGCGAACTCATGCGGTGGATGAACTGGCCGTCGTCGCTCAGCAGCAAGAGGCCGGTCGTGTCCTGGTCGAGCCGGCCCACCGCTTGCACGCCCTGCACCGCGCTCTTCTGCGGACGCTGGCGCAGCGGCGCGGGCAGCAGCGTGTAGATGCTTGGATAGGTCGAAGGCTTCTGCGAACACTCGGTACCGGCGGGCTTGTGCAACATCACGTAAGCCTTGTCGAAGTATTCCCATTCGACGCCCTGCACCGTGAAACGCAAGCCCTCGGGTTCGAACGAGCGGGCCGACTCCTCGCACAGGACGGGCTCGGTGGCGTCGGGCCCGGCATAGACCCGCACCAGCCCCTGCTGGACCAGGCCGGCACAGACCCGGCGTGTGCCGAAGCCTTGCGAATACAGGATGTCTTGCAGTTGCATGGGGGTCTCAGGCCAGCCGGTGCGCGCCTGCGGACAGGGTACCTGCCTCGCCTGCCTGCACCGTTGCCATCTCATCCTGTGTGATTGCCGTCATGCCGCTATTTTGCGGGAGGCGGCACGCGTCAGGCCCGACGCACTACTTCAGCTCGACTTCGACGAACACGAATTCGTGCGGGTTGTCGTTGATGACGTTGTGTTCCACACCGGTCAGCCGCGTGTACGAGACGCCCGCCACCAGCGGGCTGCGGACGGGGCCGTTCGGTGTGTCGAGCAGCAAGGCACCGGTGGTCATCGGCACCACCACGTAGTCCATGCCGTGGCAGTGCCAGCCGGTCTCGGCACCGGGAGCAAAACGCCACTCGGTGACCTTGACGCGGTCGTTGTCGATCTGGACGGTGGGGGTGGCCTGGGGTCGTGACATGCGGTCCATTCTGCCTCGGGGTGGCGTATCAAGCTGCCAGCAGATGGTCGAGGATGCCGAGTGCACGGTCGAACAACGGTTCCTGGATCGTCAGCGGGTACAGGAAGCGGATCACGTTGCCGTACACGCCGCAGCTGAGCAGCAGCAGGCCCTGCTCCAGTGCGCGCTGCTGGATGCGCTGCACTGCGGCGGCATCGGGCTGCCCGGCCGCGTCGCGCAGCTCGATGGCGACCATCGAGCCCTGCGCACGCACTTCGGCGATGGCGGGGTTCGCTGCCTGGGCCTTGCGCAGGCGTGCCGCCAGGCGTTCGCCCAGCATCGCCGAGCGGGCACACAGTTGTTCGTCCTCGATCACGTCGAGCACGGCCAGCGCGGCGGCCACGGCCAGCGGGTTGCCAGCGTAGGTGCCGCCCAGGCCGCCCGGGGCCGGCGCATCCATGATGGCCTGGCGGCCAGCCACCGCCGACAGCGGCATGCCGCCGGCCAGGCTCTTGGCCATCGTGATCAGATCGGGTTCGACGCCGTGGTGCTCCATCGAGAACAGCTTGCCGGTGCGGCCAAAGCCCGTCTGCACCTCGTCGGCGATCAACACGATGCCGTGCCGGTCGCACAACGCACGCAGGCCGCGCATCAGCTCGGTTGGCGCCACGTTGAAGCCACCCTCGCCCTGCACCGGCTCGATGATGATCGCGGCCACGCGCTGCGGGTCGATGTCGGTCTTGAACAGGCGCTCGACCGAGGCCAGAGCGTCGGCCGGCGTGATGCCGTGCAGCGCGCTCGGGAACATGGCATGGAACACCTCGGGCGGGAACGGACCGAAGCCGCTCTTGTATGGCACGACCTTGCCGGTGAGCGCCAGCGTCATCAGCGTGCGGCCATGGAACGCACCGCCGAACGCGATGACGCCGGAACGCCCGGTGTGGGCGCGCGCGATCTTCACCGCGTTCTCGATCGCCTCGGCACCGGTGGTGAAGAACGCGGTCTTCACCGGCCCCTGGATCGGCACCAGCGCATTGATGCGCTCAGCCAGCGCGACCACGCCTTCGTAGGGCACGATCTGGTAGGCCGTGTGGGTGAACCGCTCGAGCTGCGCCGCGATGGCGCTCACCACCCGCGGATGGGCATGGCCGGTGTTGAGCACGGCAATGCCGGCGGCAAAGTCGATGTACTCGCGGCCTTCGACGTCCCACAGGCTGGCGTTGCGGGCACGCTGTGCGTAGAAATCGCACATCACGGCCACGCCCCGTGGGGTGGCGGCCAGGCGGCGGGTCTGCAATTCGCTGTTGGTCATGGGAAGGCTTTGCGGTTGGCTGTGAAGAACCTGATTAAATGCGGCATTGGCCCTGCTTGAAAGATCCGCTTTCTGCAATGGGATGGTGCCAATGCAAACTGTTTCCCCGATGCCATGAAGTCGATGTGCGCCGACCTGGTGCTGCAGCGGTTGGTACCGCAAGCCGGTGCGGCGCTGAACCGCCAGCTGTACGAATGCCTGCGCGAGGCCATCCTCGACGGCAGCCTGCCGCCATCGGCCGCGCTGCCGGCGTCGCGCGACCTGGCCCGCGAGGTGGGCATGTCGCGCAACACGGTGCTGCACGCCTACGAACAACTGCGCGCCGAGGGTTATGTGCACGCGCGTGTGGGCAGCGGCACCTTCGTCGCCGCCACCACGCCGGACAGCCTGCTCAGCGCCGGGCGCGCCGCCGCACCGGCCGGCGCCTCGGCCGCGCCGGTGCGCCTGTCGCGGCGTGCACAGCGCCTGCTGGCCAACGCCTCCGCCGCGGCCGCGCAATGGGGCGCCTTCATGCCGGGCGTGCCCGATGTCACCGAGTTCCCGCACCGGCGCTTCAGCCGCATCCTGGCGCGGCTGTGGCGCACGCCCCCGCCCGAGCTGCTGACCTACTCGTACGGCGGCGGCCACCCCGCGCTGCGCGCGGCCATCGCCGAGCACCTGCGTGTGACGCGCTCGGTGCGCTGCGACGCGCAGCAGATCCTGGTGACCGAGGGCGTGCACCAGGCCGTCGACATGACGCTGCGCATGCTGGTCGATCCGCGCGACGTCGTCTGGGTCGAGGAGCCGGGGTACTGGGGCTTCCACAAGGTGCTGCAGACGGGATCGGCCACGGTGCGGCTGATGCACGTGGAAACGCGCAGTGGCGATCGCGCCGATGCCAACGGCTGGCCGCGCGGCCGGGTGCCGCCACGGCTGATCTTCACGACACCATCACACCAGTACCCGCTGGGCTCGGTGATGAGCCTGGCACGGCGGCGCGAGCTGCTCGACCTCGCCCGTGCCTCGGGCAGCTGGATCGTCGAGGACGACTACGACAGCGAGTTCCGGTTTGCCGGGCGGCCGATTCCGGCGATGCAGGGGCTGGAGGCGGATGCGCCGGTCATCTACATCGGCTCATTCAGCAAGACGCTGTTCCCCGGGCTGCGCATCGGCTACATGGTGCTGCCGCAGGCACTGGCCCCGTCGTTCCGCATCGCGCACGCAGACCTGTACCGCGAAGGCCATGCGATCACGCAGGCGGCCGTGGCCGAACTGATCGAGCAAGGCCACTATGCCGCGCACATCCGGCGCATGCGCGTGGTCTACGCCCGGCGCCGCGCGCTGCTGGTGGCACTGGTGCTGAAACACCTGGGGCCGGACTATCTGCATCCGCAGGCCAGCAATGCCGGCCTGCACCTGGTACTGCGCCTGCCCGATGGCTGCGACGACGTGGCCATCGCCGATGCAGCGGCACACCAGGACGTGCTGACGCGGCCGCTGTCGCGCTACTACGTGCGGGGCACCCAGAGCCGCGGCCTGCTGCTGGGTTATGCGTGCGTGCAGGACGCCGACATTGCCCCGGCGTTCTTCAAGCTGCTGCGCTGCATTGCCGGGTGAGAAGCACATCGGCCCTGGAAGAAGGCACTGCGAACCCTGCCAGACCGAACACCGGCCTCGGCATCCGCCGCATCACCAGAATCGAGCCGCCTGAGAACGCCGGAATGCCATCACCTTGCGTACGACTGGCAAGCGGCCCGTATCACGCGGTCACGCGGATTCGGATCGAACAAGCGGAACGCCATCGGCCTCACATCGGTGGAAGCATATTCCACCAGAGGCCCCGGGGTTTTCCAAAGTGGATCGTTGAAAAACTGACTGCGAACGAAGCGAGCGGTCTGCTTGTCGCAGTCGAACTCGACAGTTCCCTCGAATGATCGAAACACCGTGCCCCCGCCGCTGATCCGCCGCGTGGAGCGACTGACACGAATCGCCATGGTCCGCCGCGGGCCGTCTACCTTTCTGGCAGCAGGGTCCATCTGGATGGTGTCGGCGTTGGTGTCCGATGGATCTCCCACGATCGTGAACCAGTCGGAGGCACCGGCGCCCGCCATGGCAGCGAAGAAAGCAACGGTGGCAACGGGTTTCAGTATCAGGCGCAAGCAAGTCACCGTGAGGCAAACGGCTCGACGGTCTGTGCCAACATCTGGGCGGCGTCTTTCAGGCAGGTCGCCTGAGCGGCCGACAGTCTCTGGCTGGCTCCGTCGAAGTGGGCGAGCGTGCCGATGGAGTTGCCGTTGGCCCCGACCACGGCCGCCGCATGGTAGGCCACGATGTCGCGTACCTTGCGGCCCCTCAACCTCTCGTCGTTGGCAGCATCGCGCGTCTCGAAGAAGCCGTCACGCATCGTGAGTTCGCAGAAGCTCGTCGCGAGTGGCGCTGGCGGGAAAGAGTCAGAGTAGTGCATGCCATCGCGGTCGAACAGATACAGGCAGCGCAGTGCGCTGTCCTTCAGTTCATAAAGACCGGTGTAACGATGCTCGACCCCGTCGTTCAGGAACGCGAGGGAGGCGATCACACCGTGCTTGCCGAGCACGTTGGCAAAGCCTTTCAGTTTGGTGCTGAGCATTGCGGCGGGTTGGACCTTATGGAAACGAAGCGAACATCTGCGTTCGCTCGTTGGCAGAAGCGCTGATCGAGCGATTTCGGCATCCTAGGGCCAAAACGAATTAGATGGTGTCGGACGCTACCGATAATCGATCCAGCCTTCCTTCAGGGCCAAATCGCCTAACCAACGCCGCCCCTCGTTTCGCACATCAAATGACATTGCGCGGCACTGCAGTGCAAAAGACACTCGCGCGCCATGTCCCTCCGATACCTCAAACTGCTCTCCACCCATGACCTGCCCTACACCACCGCCGTGCAAGCGGAGATCGAGCACATCGCAACGCTGCGCAGCGCGCAGTTCATCACCGCCGTCGTGCCATCGATGAAGTTCGATCAATACCTCGGCAGCGCAGTGGTGACAGCCATCACACCGACAGGGCGCACGGTCATTGCGATGTCAGACCGGGATGGAGCCTGACAGCGCGACATCTTGCGGCAGTCAGGACCTCTCAACGCCACGCACCTGCGCCGCCATGTTCAGTCGCCATTCGCATTCGGGCCGCGCATGTGGCGCCACTACCGTGGCCTTGCGCTTGGGTGATCAGCGCCGCAGGCCGGACCAACTCACTTCGCCATTGAACGTCAGGTCAAGCTGGGCAGGAGACTTCGAGCGATCGAGCACAAAAACGCTGTCGCTCTTGGCGCCCTGCAGGATCTTCCCCATCGCGATGGTCAGCGGCACCTGAACCACAGGCAGGCGCGGATAGTCTGAATTGATACGGACCAGATTCACACCCACGCGCGTGACCGTGACGGTCACCCCGGTTTTCGATGACCCCTTGGAGTCCGAAATGACATCGCCTTCGTACCGGCCTTCGGCAGCATCCGCGAGGTCCGGTTTGCGTTGAGGTGCATCGGCACTCGAGGCGACGCGGGACATCATGCCTGCGGCAACGCACATCGCTGCCAGCAGTACAAAAACAGAACGACGGAACTGCATGGTGGACTCCTGAAAGGACATGTTCCCGAAGCGGCTGCATGTCGCCCCATGGTAGCGCGTCGCTCTGGCACTTGGTTGACGCCAGGACCCAGTCGCAAGGACGCACCGGACCTGCAGCTCGCAGTCGTTCTGATAGAGGACGTCGATCGTCCAAAGAAAAGGCCGCCAGGTGGATGTTCCTAGCGGCCTTTGTACAGTGTGGTGGTGGAGCTGGGGTCAATTGAAAGAAGCCCGCTAACCCGCGCCAATACTCGTTTGTAGTACTTCAGATCGAGTTTTGTTCCCCCGTCTGTTCCCCCGCTTTCGATCTGCTGGGGATCAGGGAGTAGCGCAATGCCCTCAGAAGTTTCTGCACGCGACACGATGCCGATGAAGGTCGCCAACATGGCCTTCCTGCTCGACAAGCTCGGCGAAGACTGTTCCCCACTCCAGTATGTCCGAGAGTTGACGCAAAACGGCCTGGACGGGATCAAGGCAACGGGTCAAGCGGGTTCGATCATCTGGGATGTCGCCTGGCAGCATCTGGACCTGGCCGGGGTGTACAAGCTCTGCTGTGTCGATACCGGGGTGGGCATGACAGGCCCGGAGATGGTCCGGTACATCAACGAGCTGTCGTCCTCGATGCACCAGCAGTCGGCTACGGGAAACTTTGGTGTCGGCGCCAAGATCGCCGCCATCTCGCGCAACCCCGAAGGCTTGCTGTACCTCAGCTGGAAAGCCGGCATCGGGCACATGATCCATCTGTGGTTCGACCCGGAGGCCCAGGTGTACGGCCTGAAACGCTGGCCAGAGAACGGCGGCGAGTTTTGGACGCGGGTGTCGGATGATCTGAAGCCGGAAGCGATCGACCAGCACGGCACCCTTGTTGTGCTGTTGGGACGGTCGGCCGGCGACGACACGATGGAGCCGCCATGCGGGACCGCCATGAAGTCCCGATGGATCTTGCGATACCTCAATTCCCGGTACTTCCGTTTTCCCCAGGGCGTGACGGTCCAGGCGCGCGAGGGATGGACCAAACCCCGAGACAACACCCGGCACAACTTCCTTCGCGTGGTGGAAGGACAAGGCGCATGGCTCGACGCCCACGCCCAATCGCACGGCACCGTCGCATTGACGGAAGCGGCAGCGCACTGGTGGCTGCTGCGGCCGGACATCGACCGCAATTCAGGTCACAACGCTGGCGGGGGTCACGTCGCCGCCCTCTTCCAAAATGAGCTGTACGAGATGACGGCCGGCCGCGCGGGGCTGGCCAGGCTCCAGGGCTTCGGCGTGATCTTCGGCGCCGATCGGGTGGTGGTCTACGTCGAGCCCACATCGGAGCACCTTTCAGCCAATACTGCCCGCACACAGCTGCTCATCGATGGAGAGCCCTTGGACTGGTCCGGCTGGGCATCGGAGTTTCGGGAACAGATGCCCGACGAACTGGTCGAGTTGCAGGAGCAGATCGGCGCACAGTCGGATGGAAAGGACCACAAGAAGGCCATTCACGATCGGCTCAAGCAGATTCAGGAACTGCTGAAGTTCTCACGTTTTGCACCGAAGCCCGAAGGTCAGCTACCGGTGGATCTGCGCGATGGGGTCGGCGGCAAGCCGGAGATGAGCGACAACGAGACATCCGGCCACGGCAAGCCCGGCAACCGAGGCGGCAAGACCAGCGACATCTATGCGCTGTTCGCCGAAGCTGGCTTAACCAAGGCGGACCCGTTCGACGCCTTCGCCGAGCCGAACGCCAAGTGGATCACGATCGAAGACGGGAGCAGGTCACGGGGCGATCTGGAGGACCGGGCGGCGAAGTTCATTCCGCATCAGAACCTGCTCCTGATAAATGGTGACTTCCGCGTGTTTACCGACATGATGGAACGATGGGACCACAGCTATGCGCATGTGCCTGGCTCCAAAGGCGCAATCAAAGAAGCGGCACGCGAGTGGTTCGAACAGCAGCTTGTCGAAGCGGTGATGAGCGCGCAGGCGCTGAAGTCTGCCGGGCGCTGGAGTGCTGACGAACTGGAGGAGCTTTGGACGGAAGAAGCGCTCACGGCTGCGGTGCTGCCACGGTGGCATATTGACCAAGCAATGCGGCGGACGTTGGGTATGCGATTCGGTAGCTTGAAAAACTAGGCTCGAATTGTCCGGCTAGGTTGCGTGTAGCGCGAATATCAGGCCTTAACAACTTCAGACTGGTGGCGGCAATGTTTTGCCCAATCAGATCTAACAAATTTCTCCAAATCAATGGGGAGGCTATTATCGTGGGACCACCTTTTCGTGAATACAGTTCGAAAGCCATCGAATAATGAAGAGCCTTCTTTACGATATTCAAACGAATACATCGGGGTATTATCAACATGGGTGTTGTGCTTATAGTATTGGACCCATAAAACCCGCGTTGTCATAACCATTTTCCAAATAGGATGCTGATCATATAGTTTTACCGTTATCGACTTACCCTTTACGGCAAGATCTTTACAATAATCGATTGAATCTAGAATTTCCTCTAAATAGGTATCTGCAGATACCTTCAAATTTCGACAACGCGATTTAAAAGCAAATGACTCTGGGCGAATTAATAGGACTTTGATTTCGCCCTCATAGTTACGAACCTCGTCGTACAAAGGTGATGCAGCTCCGGAAAAGGTTTCCTTACCCGTAGCGCCCAATAGCCACAAAGGGCTTTTCTCGTTGCTAGCGTCGGTGAGATCCGACCTCAGCATCGACCAGTCTTTTTTCTTCGAATCCTTGCTGTCATGTTTAGAAAACAATCTAACACCAAACTGAGCCAGGGTATGCTTTTGGCGCAATACGACTGCCAATAAAGAGATAACCGTCATAGCTAGCACAGTAATTAGCGCTGGCGAAACTAATTCCTTTGGATGCTGCCAGATATAAGATAAATCTGTGTCGTCTTTAGCTGCCTTCAGTAAGGAGAACAATGCAAGCATTACTGCCGCTCCGGCCGCATGCCCCATAAATTGAATAAATGCATGCCACAACCAAATAATTCCATCAAATATGCGATTCAATTTGTTCTCCACCCAAAAAAAAGCCCGCTAGGTGCGGGCGCATCATTCTAAAATTAAATCAATCCAAGCGTAGATCGGCTTGTCCGGAATCTAAGGAAGAAGGTCTTTGCTCAACCTGAATACGACCCTCGCTCGCCATCACCTTTTTTAAACAATCATCAATTACATTGACGATATGCTCGGCATTAGCCTTGACCAGTGCGGACGCACCTACCGATCCGACTGCTACCGCGAGACTATAAAGTTCCATGAATCATTCCTAGTTGGAGGCAGAGCGGGGCCACGCGCGATTACATGCCTATTGAGTTGAGTGTAGTACAGGGTAAACCCCAGTTCAAAAGAGATCGATTTGACCTCTTACCCAAGTGTGGTGAAACTGCGAGGTTTGCACGTAGGACGCTGATCCTTTTACGCACCCGATGGCGCCGCCCGTCGCTTCGATCATGCTTCCGGGCGAATGCCCATCGGGATATCAGCCACAGCCATTAACCGCTCAGCCGGGCACTGCCGCATGAAGTCCATCGACCGTTCCGGCGGTGCATCCAGCCATTCGGTGTATTGCGCCGCAGGCAGCACCACCACCATGCGCTTGTCCTGCATGTCCGGTGGCCGCTTCGGGTCCGGCCGGTGCATGTGGCACATCATCTCGTGATCGTCGGCGTTGATCGTCAGCATGCAAAAGCTGTTGACCCATTGCCCTGCCGGTGACTTCCACGGCTGCCACAGGCCAGCCAGACCCAGGCTCTCGCCGTCTGCGCTGCTGAACCTGGTCGGCACATGCTTGCCGGTGCGCCAGTCGGGTTCATAGAACGCCTCCACGGGCACGATGCACTTCCGGCCCTTCGCCCACGCGTTCTTGAAGCTGGCAAGGCTCGCCACGGTCTCGGTGCGGGCGTTGTACGTACGCAAGCCGTACTTCACTTCTTTCGCGAACCCGGGCAGCAGCCCGAAGTGACCCATCTGAACCTCCAGCTCGGGCACCGCGTCATCGCCTGAATCGCGCTCGGGCGGCCGGCGGATGAACGGCGCAAGCTGGGTCGGGTACACGTGCGATGACGACGGCGGGGCTTCGTAGTCAAGCGGCAGATCGATTCCAAAACGGCGCTTGAAGTAGGCCCGGCGACGCTCGCCGACGTAGTGGCTGCACATCGCTACATGGTATCGCGTCGTCAAATATTTTCATCAGTGGGGTCAGAGGAACAACTGTATGCTTAAACAGCTTTTCCATCGAGACAACTGCCATGCCATCCCCCTTCGACCCGCTCGACAGCGAGTTTCCCGACATCGTCACCCTCACCGCGCCAGCCTACACGGTGGCCTTGCGCGAGCATCCTGGTCTGACATCGGCCGAACGCGTAACCGCAGAGGTGCGGTACTGCCAAGCGCTCGAACGTCGCCTCGGGTCGGCGCTCCTGGTTGCCGAGACGCTGCGCACCGTGCAGGCCAACGCGGCTGACGGCAATGACGAACATGCCGACGCGTCCACCTTCGCGTTGCGCTGGCGCCTTGCCAACACCGCAGCGCGACAGGTGGGGCTCCAGGGCCTCCAGGACTCGCCGGCCGCGTGGTTCGATGTCCGCCTCGCCTGAGCCCTTCCCGCTGCTGCTGCGTGTGCCTGGTGCGCACGGGACGGTGGAAGAGCATGTGCTGCCGCTGGCCGAGTGGCGCTATTGC
Organism: Pseudorhodoferax sp.; assembly: GCA_965279475.1. Classification (GTDB taxonomy): domain Bacteria; phylum Pseudomonadota; class Gammaproteobacteria; order Burkholderiales; family Burkholderiaceae_C; genus Pseudorhodoferax. The sequence continues at coordinate 555,401 of CBDIIA010000003.1, read as the reverse complement.
GTGTCCCAGGTGGGACAGCAGTGGCGCGTGACGATCGTGGGGTCTTCGGAGTTGGTCTACGCAGGCCCCGGGCCTGTCGAGATCCAGGGTTCGCCCGCGCCGTTTTGAAGGTGAGCCGTGCAACTCATCGTCTACCGGCTGCGCGAGCGCGGCCAACGGCTGGAACTGGCACAGATCCTCGCGCGGCACGCACCTGTCGGCCAACTGGTGTTCGCCAAGCGTCCCGTGGTGCCGGAGCATCAAGCCCGGCTGTTGGGGGAAACCGGGTCATCGATGCTGGTCGATTTGGACTGCGCGACCGTCGAGCGCATCGGCAGTGAGTGCCTATTGATCCGCGGGTTCGAAAGCTCGCAGCGGACGGGATCGAGCAGCATGCAGACATGGTTGTGTTCCAGAACCGCAGAAGCCGCACTCGCAGCACTTCAGAAGATCGTTCCATCGCGCACGACCGTGGCGGACGCGCCGCAGGCCTCAGTCCCATAACGACAAAACCCGCCGAAGCGGGTCTGTGCGTATCAATCCGAAGGGTCAGGCTTGCTTGCGCTTGCGGACGGCAGCGAGGCCGGCAAGACCGAGGCCCAGGAGGGCGAGGGAGCCGGGTTCTGGAACTTCCGATGAGAGACTGACAGTGTAGGTACCCGATGAGGCGGGCGACTGGCTACCGAGTAACCCGTTGCTCCAGTTCATTGTTCCGTCAGCAAACCTGAAAAGCGTACCGCACCCGGGTTGGCAAAACTCAACAAACGAGCCCGTCGTATCTTCAAACCGAAATGCGTTTGCCGAAGCATCAAATAGCAAACCTTCGGTAGTTGGCGAATAGGAATTTGCCAACGTGTAATGGAACGAATCGACGGTCAAGTCAAAAGAAAGGAAGTCTCCGACGTGCACAAAGGCGTTGGGTGCAATCAGACTGCTGTCGATCGAGAACGTGCCGGTTACGTTGGTGCTACCAGTCAGCACCACATCAAACGATACCGGCGTTGCCGAAGCAAAGTTCCCGGCAATTGCAAGAACAACGGCAACTATCGATTTTTTCAACATGAGGACTCCTGTCGCAAGGTTCAGGAGTTATCAGCAAGAAAGAGGCCACTCATATAAATCAACGGCTTAGATCGAAAACAGCGCTGTCATGTAACGGTTTTCGACAGGTGGTCACCCAGCCGCCTTGCGGCCACCGCTTCAGGACGAACGCGTCTTGCCGATAAACAGAAGGCTAGTATGAAAAGCCTGCTCGCTCTGATGCTGGCCAGCGCCTGCTTCCAGGCGCAGTCCGCCAACCTGCCGCCCTGCGACAAGGCGGTGCGTTTCATTGCGGCTTGGTTTGCCGACCCGGAAGTGGACAACGCCAAGCCGGCCGCCGAACTGACGAAGATCGGCGCGGGCGCCGGCCGCAGCGGTACGCAACTCGGCCACGTCGTTGTCGAGACCAAGCTGGCCGTGATCCCGCAGACCAGTTGCCAGGGCGTCGTCGTGCGGCTGGACTACATCAAACCGGTGCTGCGCGTGGCCAGCGAGATCCCGCCGGGCAGCTGTGCCTATGCGCACGTGATGAAACACGAGCAGACGCATGTGCGCATTCACCGCGACATCGCGCGCCAGTTCCGCGAGCTGGGCTATCCCTGGGCCTCGGGCGGCAGCAGCGCGGGCATCCTGGTCTACGCAAAACAGGAACTTGACCGCCTGATGCAGGCCCAGGTGCTGTTCGACAGCCCCGAGGAATACGCCAGCAGCTTCAGCGCGTGCGGTGGTGAGATCGCGCGGCTGGTGAAGCCCGCGGCGTCTACCAAGTCGGGGCAGACACGGCGTTGAGGCAACCGCCTTCCGCGAGGGCTGATTGGTCGCGCCTTGGGCTGGACCAGACTGACGGCCGGCGCGGTATCGAAGTGGTTGATCTTCGACGCGCCTGTGTGGCTCAGCCGCCATGCGCCCAGCTGTTGCGGGTACACCACCTGCTCCGACTCCTCGATCTCCTCACGCCGCGCGCGTACGCTGACGCATCAGGCAACCGGCACGTACTCCACCGGAATCTTGAACATCGCCCGGCATCGAGGGCAGAACATCGGCACCTCATTGCCATGCCGCTCCAGCAACATCAGCGGCTGTTCGGTCTCGTCCCCTGTTGCGTCCAAGAAGCACTGCGGACATGTGGTCGGCTCCAGGGGCCGCAGCCGGGCGAACCGCAGGGCGTAGCGGTCAATCTCGTGCTGCGTCCTGCCGTGGGCACGCAGCCAGTCGGAGAAGATGGCAAGTATCGGCATGCGCAGCATGGCAGTTTCCCGGTGCGTTTCTATTCTGGCCGCAGCGCGCGGTGCACGCAACGTCAGCGCTTCCCCGCCCTGCCGGTCCACATGGTCAAGACACTCCTTTCACCCTCTGCATCAACTCCTCGAACACGCCTGTTTGATCGCGCAGCACCAGCAAGCCCGTAACCTCATCAGGCGTCAGCGCACGGCCTGTCGGCGCGACCAGCTTGCCACCCTCGAACCTCCATCGGTTCCAGGGCGGCGGCAGTTCGTGATGCAGACGCATGCGCAGCACCATCAGCACCGCCATCGGTATGGTTGAGCGTCCACTCCTCCAGGCCCACACGGTGGACAGGGCAACACTGAACGTCTCCGCCAGATCATCTTTTGAAAGCCTCAGCTGTCGTGCGAGGCTTTCCAGCTCGGCGGCCTCGGCGCTGCGCTCTGCGTCTTCCATGAGGTGGCGGCTGGTCATGGTGCCGTCTCCTTCAAGGTTGCTGGCTCGATGCTGGGCTGTGTGGCCTGCCCGGCAGTCAGCCGGTGCACCAACCCGTTCATTTGCGCCTGCCGCTCGTAAAGGGTGTGGAACAGCCTGGCCTTGCGCACCATGTGGCCCCACCACGACACATCCAGGGGACGTATCGATCGCCCCTCGGGTGTCCACAGCACGCCCGAATGGAAGACCCACCCGCTCCACTCCTTGCCGGGCAGTTCCATGCGGCGCATCAGGCGAATGCACTTGATGACGGAATACGGGATGGTCCGGGTGCCGGTCACCCAGCGCTGCACCGTGCGGGGATGCACGTGCAGCATTTCCGCTGCTTGAGGAGCGCTCAGGCCGGCATCGATCAGGAGATAGCGAAACCGCTTGGCTTGCTCTTGCCGTTCGCTCTGGTGCTGCCGATGCTGCCGGGTCTGTGGTGTTGGCGTGCTCATGCCTCACCCCCGATCATCCAGGCTCGGGGATCACCACGCACCGGGCTTGCACCCAGGCCCGACAGCAAATCGTCGGCCGTCACGCCGATGCGCAGCAGAAGCGATTGCACGATGTGGGCATCGTCCGAACCCATCTCCTCGCAGGCATCGACTGCAATGCGGGCGTTGTTGGCGATGGTGGACAGAGCGGCTTTCAGGTGCTCCGGGGGGATGCGCTGACCGTTGCGGAGACGGGCGGGTTGCAATGTGGTGCTCATGCCTTCCTCCACTTGCAGGCAGTGCCAACGGTGGCAGACATGAACCCTTGAAAGGCCGCATCGGACCGTGCGTTGAAATACCTGAACAGCTGCGCTTGCCCAGTAGGAGATTCAAGAAAGATCCGCTCTGCCATTCTCTGCTGCAGCTCGTACATGACCGGGCTGACCGGTGACTTCCTTTTGGGATCGATCGTCACAGTCCAGTAGTCCACGTCCGGGTACAGGCGTCGCGGACCTTTCAAGTCACGAGGGCGATGCCGACGCAGCTCGAACTGCTGGCCGTCCCGGGTGAAACCGACGTGGTCATACGCCTTCGGAAATTCAAAGCCCGGCTCGATCAGACCTTCGGCCAACAGTTGTTCTTTGGTCCCTCGAAAGTACGCAGTCAGCCGTGGATGAATCGTGACCTCGATGTCCATGGGCACAGCAGCGCACGGAGTGCCGGTAGTGGTGTGGTTCATGCCGACACCGCCTTTCCACCCTTGTGCGTCTCGTCGAACACAAGGAAGGTGTTGTTGTCATCCCCGCGAGCGACGAAGCCGATGAGCCAGTGCTCTGCGTCGCCCCGTACCGTGCTCTCCCCGATGACCTTGAGCGAAAGGTCTGCCATCCAGCCCAAACGACAGACGATGTCGCGCAAGCGATCGATGTGCCGAAGGATCTGATCTTCATCAAACTCGTTCGGGATGGATTTGCAGCTCTCGTCCGTCTCATCCGCGAGGATTGCGGCTTCGGTCAGCAGCGCGTGCAGTTGGTCCAGTGGAACCCGGCGCGCTACCGGTGCAGCGATGGGGGTGGTTGAGATTGCGTGTTCGGCTTGCGCCGAAACGACGGGTGCAGCAGTGCTGCTATTCTTGCGAGTAGCCATGGTGTGCGTTTCCTTTCACGGTGTGCACGTTGTGGTTAGCTGGCCTTGGTGGGTCCAATCACCTTGGCCGGCGCCTTAATTGCCTCAGAAACTGATTTCATCGTGACTTCAGTTTCGCCCTGAGGCGCGGCGTTCATTCCTTCGGCTCTGGCTCCTTTGCCCTGTCGATGCGGTCACGCACCCAGGGAGCGCCGCCGAGACGCTGTAGCTTGTCCCTCTGCGGTTCAGACATCTTCATTCCTACCGTCACGGTCGTAACGCCCGGCTTAATCCGCTTGCGTCCGCTGCCGGGTCGCGCACCCCCTACCGTTCTACTTTTTTCCATACTGAAATGGTACAACCAAATCAGAGCATTGCAAGCATTTTTTTTGGAAGATGACAAGCGGGCGTATGTGGCCAGACGCTGCCGTAGGGTATCAGCAGCGCCGGTGTGCGGCATCGTCAGAACTGAGGGGATTCAGGTGATGACAGGAACGTAACTAAACGCTACGATAGTTTTCCTACTCAGGAAGGCCAAGCATGTTCAGACTTTTAGTAGGCGCGTCGGTCACCATGTGTCTAGTTTGCTGCATTCCTGCATTCGCGCGCGGCGGCGGCCATGGCCACAGCTCGGGGAACCATCATTCATCATCGTCCCATTCGGGAACCTCGAAGCCTTCAAAAGCTGCACCGGCAAAGATTGCTCAATCAAAGCCGCCCGCAAGAAGCACAACCGTGCACATCAGCCCGCGGATCGTGACGAGTGGCAACTCCAGTGGCGTGCGCTCTTCAGGCAATCGAGCGAACGGGGCCGTTACGGACAGCAACGTCACTACGACGCCAGCGGCCAAAGCCCCAGCAAATGCGCGACCTTCGGACTGCCTGCCAACTGGAGCTTCGAATATGCCTTTGGTTGCTGTCCAGCCGCCGTGCCCGAGGATTAGTGCCGCGCCGGCCTGACCCGGTTGCCCGTGCGTTTTTCCGCTTTCGAAGCCACGCCGACGGGCTTTGACGCCGGCAATGGAGATGCATGATGAAAAACTATCTTATAGCCGTCGTCGCCTTGTCGGCATTGACTGCAAATGCGCAGCAACGTACATACCAGCAGATCGGCAACACGACCATTGGCCCAAACGGACAGACTTCGCAGCGCATCGGGGATCAGACATTCAACTCAAACGGCACGAGCGCGGTGCATATCGGCAACTCGACCTATTCGAGCAACGGACAAATGACGCAGCGTATTGGAGACGCCACGTTTCAGAGCAACGGCCTGACGACGCAACACATTGGAAATTCCTCATTCCGATCAGACGGCCGGACCTGCACCACTATTGGCACGCAAACGTTCTGCAATTGAGCGGGAGTAAACGCGACCCGACGACAGGCAGCGTGCTTGCCGGGGCCGAGGCGCTGCTCGTACCAGCTGTACCCGATAGGCCTACGCTGCTTCGCGCAGCATGAAAGCGGTAGTGACCTGGCCGGCTGTATCTTTGGCGGTGGCGACGGCAGTCTCGAAGTGCGCCTCTGACATTGAGGCAAGCTGCTCATATCTCGATGCCTCCTGCTTTGTCAGGCCGACTTCGGAGAGTTGCTGCTCTTTTGACCTAGTCGCACGATGCGACGAGGTTCCAATATCTTTTCTGGCGCCAGGAGCCTTTTCCATCAGCGCCGTGAACTCGCCGGCCTTGCGTTCGGCCCGGACCTTGATCTCGGTCGCCCACTGAATTAGCTCCGTGTCCTTGGCCTGCCGCGCATGGCTGCACACGCTGTGGATGTGGACAAGAAACCTAGGTCAGCGGATAGGGCGTATCAGCGCAAATTGCGACGCCAGTCCTCGTCGCAACAAGACAACGACAGACTTAGTTCTGTCCGTTCTAGCGGCGGCCGCCTCGAATTCCTTGACGTTGCGCGTTGACATGGCGTCGATCCCCAAAATCACATCACCCTCACGAATACCGGCTCGCGCAGCAGCCTCAGTAGCTTGATCGACATTCACGCCGGTATCGAGCCTGAGGTCTCTCATCTTCGCATCAGTGAGGTCGCTCACCACGAGCCCCAAGAATTGGCCCGCGGAAATAGGATTTTTTGGCTCAGTTGCTCCTTGGATGTCATTTGGAGCCAACGTTGAAGCCGCCACTCTACTTTCAATTCCGCCTACGGCTTGACCTGCCGCAACGATCACATTGGTCTCAATGATTTCCCGCTTGCGCCAGACCCGTAGCGATGCCCCGTACCCCGCACGAGTGCGCGCGACTATCGATTTCAGCTCTTCGCTATCGGATATCTCTTGGCCTGCGAACTCAAGAACTACATCCAGTGGCTTCAGACCAGCGCGAGCTGATACCCCGCCTTCGACCACAGACACAACAAGAGCACCCCGCGAGTTAGTAAGACCAAGTGACTCGGCAAGCGATCCATTGAGAGGCCCCAAAGAGGCCTGGATATCTCCGATCGCCACGGAGGGTGCGGTCGTTCTTCCGCTGGCAACATTTGGACTTGCCGATCCTGTTTGCGGTACGGGACCAATCTGAAGTCTTGCACTGGGCCGCCAGTCCAAGTCAACGAAAGTCGTGTTGAACCCAGAGACACCGGTCCAGGGCCGCTTTGCCTCCGATCGGCTGCTGGTTGCCTCTTCGAACGTGTCCTTGAAGGTGCAACTCGCGTTCACCACAGACATTCCTAGCCCTGCTGCGATCGCACGTTTAAATTCTTCCGTGTACAGCCCTGCAAGTGTGTACGGAGCCATTTGATCAGAAGCAGGAACGCGACCCTCGAAAACTCCAGTCGCCGCGGCCTTCCGGACGTTCCGACCGGGATCTGCCACTTCACAAAAATAGTACTTTGTTAGATCACCCGTTCTAGCTAGTTGCGACGCGTTCCAAGGCTTAGGTGTAAACGGTACGTCTTGCCATTTCGACAGGAAAGCGCTGGTCGCCAATCTTTTGTGTTCTGCCCGCTGACCCTCTGACTGAGCGGCCCGCTCCTCTAACGGGTAGCAGTTCTTCTCGCCCGAACCTCCAAGCTGAGAAACCGCGGCATGGAATTCTGTAGCCAATTCCTGGGTTCGTTGAAATGACAACTCGGGTGCATACGTGGTACTAAAAACGGGAGTCGCGAATGTTTTGAAGTTGCTCAAGTTGGTAACGGTGCAGAAGGAGAAACCCTGCCTGACATCCGCGGCTTCAGCGCAGAACGATGCGCACGCCAGTAGAACGCCCGAAAAACCAATATATGTCGCAATATTCATACCGCACTCTTTTCGCTATCGTCGGGGGCAATCGCCACGGGGCTCTCCTCTTGCGCGTCTGCCTACGGGGATGGCCCGGAACCTAGAACCACCTGAGATTCGCGGACAACTGCATCGCGTTGAATTCGCAACGGAAGTGGGTAACCGTCACGCATACGGGCCGCAATCGCACTAAGTTGAGACGCTGTACTCACCGGCTGTCCGGCCGCTTCCAGCACCACGTCCAACGGTTGCAGTCCAGCCCTCTCTGCGCTTCCGCCTTTCTCGATCGAAACGACGAGCACCCCCTGCATTCGAGAAACACCCATGGCGGCGGCAAGAACGTCAGGAACTGCATCCGCCTTGATGCCCATCCGACGGATGGAAAGGGGAGCCGAAACCGTAGCTGGCAGCGCGTTTGTCGAAGTTGGCGCGCCGGTCGCTGAGATCGTTTCTTTCGGCGCTTGGCGCGCTTGGCTAGAGGTCAGCGAAGCGACGGCACCATACCTGCAATTCTTCTCACGCTGAACTTGTTGGATGGCTGCAGCGTTGATGCGGTAGCCCCTGCTGCGAGGGCCTTGCATGCCTTCCAGCATTGACTGAAGACTATCCTGCAGGCCTGCGCAGTCGTGCGCCCGGTAGGCGTCGGCCATCTCGGCAGTTTGCGCTTCGTCGCTCGGTGCGGAGCCAGTTGAAGCGGCCGAGAGAGCAAGCCCTATGGGATCTAATGCGCAGCCCCCAACCAGCAGGCATGAACCGAGGGCCAAGGCAGCGCGCGAGTTAAACAGGACACGAGGCAGAATCAAGGGCTTCGCTATTGTCATAGTTGTAGTTGTGACGACGATTCCGAGCGCAGACAGCCCTTTTTTTGCGACTAGTCGGCCTGTGGCATTAAAGTCTGCTAGTTTAATCGGTGCCCTCGCCCAGTAGATCCTGCAGCCAATCCAGCAACCACTTTGCTCGCGCCTGCTCTTCCTGTGCATCAGGCCAGCGCCGCCCTTCCCTCTTCCGTGATCGCAGTTACGCGCGCGTCCGACTGGATCGAACTTCCCGAGCGGGTGCGCACGATGGGTGGAATGGTGACTTCGACATACCGTGCCACCTGGTACGCGAGCACAAGCTGAAACGCAGGGCCGGGAGGAACTGAACGCGGAAGATTGCTGGCTGCAAGGGTTCGCAGAAAAGAGAGGTCCATGCGTCGAGTATGCGTCCCCGCTCTGTCGCCTACTGTCGATGGTGTCCAAGCCTCCTTGCGGTCACCCTCAAGCCGAAGGATGACGGGAGAGTAACGAAACGCTACTATGGTCGATTTCGGAGATTGCATGCCTCGCGCGCAATCTGCAACAACTAGGAGGAAGCCATGCGACTTGCTGTTTGTGCCTTCGGAGTCGTGTTGCTGGCCGGTTGCGCCAGCCCCGCCGTGTTCAAAGATCCCGCAACCGGGCAGGTTCACCAGTGCAACGCCAGCACGCCCGGGGTGTTCCCCATCATTGCGCAAGGCGAGATCAACACATGTGCCGCTGCCTATGAGCGCATGGGGTGGAAAAAGCAATGAAGGCCATCGCTGTTCTGCTTGGCGCGCTGCTGGTCACGGGCTGCGCCAGCCACACAGGCATCACGCCCATAGGTGGCGGATCGTTCATGATCGCCAAGCAGCAGGCAACCGGCTTCCCCGGCCTGGGCAATATGAAGGCCGATCTACTACGCGAGGGACATGCGCACTGCGCTGCGATGAAGAAAAACTTCGAGTTGACCGGCGCCACCGAGACACAGCCGCCCTACATCCTGGGCAACTACCCGCGCTCGGAAATCACGTTCCGCTGCACGTGAGCATCGTTCGGACTTTGACGATGTCCGACGGACTGCCCTGACCATCCTGAATCCTGAAGCGTGGCCGTTCGGAATACCCTTCAACAAGGTTGCGTTTTACGAACCCGACTGAAATTTCGCCAACTAAGACGTGTAATATCGGGCACATAAAAATTATGGGTTGCGAGAAACTCAAGAACCTCAGCAAAGAACAGCTTGCCAAGCGCGTTCGGACGGCTGCGAAAGTCACGGCAAACGTCATCATGACGACGCACGTGAAGCAGCAGATGAAGAAGCGCAAGGTGACAGCCTCGATGGTTTATGAGTGCTTGCGCCTGGGGCAGATCGTTCGTGTTCCTGAAGAGAACGAGGAATTCGGAACCCTGGAATGCCGCATGGAGCGGTACTGCGCGGGATGCAACTGCACTGTGATCGTGGCGCTGGATGAGGAATACCCTGATCTGGTCTGCGTCACGGTTTGGGCTTAGGTCACAGGAGAATATATGTACCACTACACAGAGTGCGGACTCGACAATGTGTGGCTGGAGAATGGCTACACAGAACGCCGGACGCACTATGGCAAGGGCGTGTCCATCGACGACGCAGACGGCCTTCACCAAGTGCTGGTGGCGGCAGTTCTGAAAAAGAAGGGCCGGATGACCGGCAAGGAACTGCGATTTCTGCGTACTGAACTAGGGCTGTCTCAGGACAACCTGGGCAGATGCCTGGGCGCAACAGACCAATCGGTCAGCCTATGGGAGCGTACCGGCAAGGTGCCAGCACAAACGGACGCGCTTGTCCGATTGCTTGTCATCGAGCGATTGAGGGGCAACGAGACGGTCACCGCGATATTGAATCGGATCAACGATGTTGATCGTCTCGTGAACCAACGGATCGTTGCCAAGGAAACCCGAAAGCGCTGGACTTCGGCTGTAGCAGCCGCCGAAGATGAGCGTTTTGCGCTCGCCGCCTGATCGCCAGGTTCATCACCGTGGTGCGCCCTACTGTCGGGCCTTCGGTGGCGCATGAAACTTCATCATGAAGCCCCTGTCCTCCTCGTTCTCAGACTCCTGCGAGAGCGACGCGCCATCCGTCACCACAGCATAGGCCAGCGCCAGTGCACAGCTCAGCCGGCTCAGCGTGTGGTCGTCTGCCGCATTGACCAGATCCTGCGTCCGGGACGGGTCTGCGAGCATGGCGCTCATCAAATCCGCCACTTCTGGAGGTAGGGCATCCTGCGACCCTCGGGCATGCTGGAGAACGGCCAAAGCTTCGGGCATGCCCTCTGCGATTTGACGCACCACGATCGCACCCATTTCCTCGACTGGCATTCGATCGCCGTCCGGTGTGATCACGTAGAAGCGCATCGCCCTTCCCCATGCGCAAGCGCCATCAGTTCCTCATCCGTGGGCGCATTCCCCAGCACCGGCCGTATCAGATCCATGAGCGCATCGTCCGGCATCTCCTTGACGGACCGGTACACGCGGGGCTTGCCTTCGAGCGCGATCAGCCGGCGCTTAAGCGCCGATGTCATGCGCGCTCGCTTTCGAGGGACGCATTGTCTGCAACCTGATCCATCATCACGAACATGCCCGATCGGCCTTGCGGAACGGCCGCCTCTGCCCGTGCGTAAAAAACAGGCAACTCCTCGCCTGGCTCCCGTGCCAAGCTCCAGTCCCCGAGCATCTCCGTCACGCCTGTGACGCTCGGCCCCGGTCGATCACGCCCAGACAAGAACGTGATGTGCAGCAGCGTGACGGGATCACTCTGTGGCAATTGCCTCTCCAAAACTGCCAGTCGGCTTTCAAGCTTGCTCACTGGAATCCTTCCGCAAATAGAACACGTGGACCCTTCGCAGGGCGCGGCATCTCGGACAGAGCCCGTTCCTTGAACTGCTCGACCGTCTCCTGAACCTCGCGCAGCCAGCGCCGTGTGCCCGATCGGAGAACCGTCGGCTCCATTGCCTCGCGGTCGGTCTTGGCCTTCTCAGGCTCGCCGGGATCGACGGTCCATCGCAAGATGATGATGTCGGGACAGTTGGAGTTGTTCACTGCCTCCAGGGCGTCCAGACGCTTTTCAAGCTTTCTCTGCATGTTGCTTTTCCAATGCCGCGACACGGGCGGCCAGTTCATCGATTTCAACGAGTCGGGCAAGCGATCCGATCGCGCCCAGCAGTGCAGCACCCTGCGACGGTGCCAGCTCACCAGCGGCCACAGAACCCAGCACGGCGCGCCCCTGGTCGGTCAGGGTGCCATCTGGCAGCGTCAGGGGCTGCGGCTCTTCTGCGGGCTTCAGCGGGGGAACGACACGCTCCATCAGCAGTCGCGCTGCACCCACATCGCCAGACAAAGCTTTTTCCATCATCGCGTCGATCATCTCCGGGATGCGTTCGGCGATGCCGGCGCGGATCTTGGCGACTTCACCGCTTCCACGAGGGCGCCCGGCAGGGTTGCCCGATTGCCCCGGCGACCATCCGGCCTTTCGTTGTTCTGTCATCAGTTCGTACTGTTTCCATATTGTTTAAACAAGGTCAATGCGTCACCGCTTCGCCCGCAGTCAGCGGTGCGGTGTCTCCGTTGAGCCAATGCACGAGACCAGCGCAAAACTCCGGTGACGCCGGAAATTGCAGATACCCATACATGGGTGACCGTGCCACGAACAACGCGCCGACATCCACCGGAGGGCGCTCTGTAGGTGCGATGCGCCATCCGGCAAGGTTGTCGATGTAGTACACCGGTTTGTGCGCCTCATCGATCGACACCGGGACAGCGGGCGACATCAATGCCCGCAAACGCCCCATGGACGCGATCAGCGCATCCATCTCGATCGCGGTCATGTCCTTGGCATCCACCGTTACGGACACGGTCTTTTTGTCCTCGCTCAGGGTATGTTGCATGGTCATCCTCAATACCCGGTGGGGTAATACTGATTGGTCTCGGGCGCGAATTGAGATTGCACACCGCTGGAGCTGCCGCCATAGTTGCTGGTGACGTTGCCCATGCTGCCGAACCCGAGGTTTCGCGCAATGTAAGTTCCAGCCAACGCACCACCGAGGGCACCAGTAGCACCGCCGCCTTGTACCGTGCTTTCCGTTGCCGAGCTGTTCAGCCCAGAAAATGGGCGGATTGTGTTGGAATAGTTCTGCAGCGCAGTGATGGGCGCCTGAAACTCGCTCTGCCCGACGCCGTATTGCCCCTGCCCTACCCCCGTTTGTCCGGTGATGCCCTGGCCGTACAACTGAGCACCTAGGCCGTATTGGGTCAGATCCTGCCCGCGCTGCGTGGAGTAGAAGTTTTGGTTGTTGGCGGTGGAGGTGTTGTAGAGATTGCCCAAGCCAAGGTTGTACTGAAGGCCGGCGTTATAGCGAGCCGTCTCTGCGTTGATACCTGCTGCGCCCAGCATGGCAGCGTTGTTGCCCGCCGCGATCCCGGCTTGGGTCTGGTTCTGTTGATCAGCGGTGTAGGCGTTGCTGTACAGGTTGCCCTGTGCGGCAGCGATGCCAGTGGCGGCATTGCCCATCGCAACGCCCTCAGCGATGCCTTGACGGGAACCGCCATACTGGCCATTGCCTTGCGCGGCAGAGCGCACCTGCGGCAGGGCCTGCTGATTGAGCTGTTGATAGCCCTGCGTCGCGATGTTGTCGGCTTGGGTCTGGAGATAAGGATTGACTGCCATGTTTTTTTAAGCTCCTTGGTGTTCGGTGCGTTGGTTCATTTTTTTCTCGACCCAGTGGTCCACCTCGCCAGCGACGAAGCCGACGGCGCGCAGACCCAGGGCAACGGGTGCAGGGAAAGCCTTGCTGCGAATCTGGGCGCGAAGGGCCGACTTCGACAAGCCGGTCTTGTTGACCACGTCGGGGAAGCGCAGGATGCGTAGTGGGTCGTTGGTGTCAGTGATCATGTGGTGCGTCCTTGCTCGGTAAGAAGCGAGCCTGCATCACACTTTGGCAGACCATCTATCCCGTGAAAAGTAGGATTTCCGGGACACCCACGAAGAGCACGGCGGGCTTCGCCCAACTGGTTGCGCAAGGTCTTCACGCGTCGCAGCATCTCGCTCGACTGACCCCGGCTTCCCCGCATGCCGCCCTTGCGCAGATCGTCTTCAAGACACGACTCGATCAGCTCGGCATCGGATCGCGGCGGGCGCCCCAGCCTTGCAGCGAATCGCGCCGCCCACTTCTCACGATCGGCAAGCAGAGCGGCGTAGAAGGCCTCCGTGCGGACCTTGGGGCGCCCTGGGCCACGTCGAGTGCTCGCCACCCGCGGCGGTGGGACCAGGTAGTGCAGCAACGTGCTCATGCAAGCTCCAGCTGCGTTACAGCGCCGCCGCCCTTCGTGGGCTGGTCGGGCTTGGTGGCGGCCTTCTCACGCTCAATGCATGAAGGACCGGCGTCCCGAGGTACAACTTCATACTCATCTTCGAAATCTCGGCAGGCAAGATCGACGATATCGGCGAGCGCACCGCACTGTGCGACTTGCAGGTTCATGTTGTCTTGCCCGCCGTCCCGCAACTCACCCAGCGCCGCATGAATGCCCTCCGCGCGATCACGCGCAGCAAGCAGGACCAGGCGAAGCCGCCGCTGATCGCGGGTCAGTTCCGCAATCTGTCCGCGTTGTGTCCGCAGAACGTTCGCGTCCGATGCGGACATCTCACTGAGGAAGCCAAGCTTTTCGGCCATCAAGCGAACGTGCCACGGGCTGATGACGATCTTGTCGTCTTCACCGCACCCGCTGTCCTGGCTCAACATCAGAAGGCCGGCACTGTCGCCTTCGGTGATGGTCTCGATCACCAGGTCAGGTAGGGTTTCATTCATTGAAAGGCTCCCAAGCAAGACAGTGCAAACTGCTGCTGTAGATGGTTAACTAGATGGTGTCCGTGGGGCGGTGCAGAGAGAGGGTCAAAAACAGCCCTGATAGGACCGTGGGGCGGGACAGGGAGCACATCGCCTGTACCGTGGGGCGGTGCTATAGGGCAACCTCCTGTACCGTGGGGCGGTCTAAGCACTGCGTTTTTGCAGGCGCTGACCATCGGGCGTAAAGCTCGTCGCGCGTCGGCTTCGCTGGCGCCGTGTTGGATTTGTAGGCACTGCGCACGAACGCCTCGGCCGCGCCAGGATCGAACCCATCGAGCTTGTCCAGGCTGGCCCACGTGACCGCGTACCAACTGGCCTTGTTCGGGCGATGGCCCAACACGGTCTGAAACAAAAGCTTGGCGTCGATCAGCTCGGCCTTGCTCTTGGTCAGCATGTCGTTGGACTTCCATCCCCGAGTCAGCATGTAAGCGCGGCTGCACAGTAACGACCCGTTGTTGTCGCCCCGCAGCTGGCGCGCGATCTCGATCAGCAAGGCGCGTGCGTGGACAGAGAGCGCGCTGTACGCCTTGGAGTCGAGCACGGAGAACGGCAGCGCGACGAAGCCGCCCGCGTCGCGCTCGTGCGGTTTGTAGCGTGAGGACTTGGACATTCATCATGCCCCCTCCAGCATGGCGACGGCGGACAACGCATTCAGCGCCTGCTTGGCGCGCTGGTAGCCGACGTGATGATCGGGAGCGCTGTGCATGGCCTTGGCTGCGATCGTCTGGCACACCGTCACCATGGACTGCGTTGCCAGCGGCGCGACTAGACGCTGTCCAGACTCCAGCCCCACGGCGCGATTGACCAGGCGATTGACGTTCATGTGCACGAATCGCTGGTTGGACGAGTTGGCCGCCTTCGCTGCAATCTCGTCGTGCAATACGTGGTAGGTCGGCAGGTACTCGGCGCTTCGATGTTCCGCAGCGCGGCGGGCTTCGCCGAATGCAGCGATCAGCTTTGCCTTCAGCGCGACGACGTGATCGGTATTGCGGGACAGCGATAGCAGGAAGAAGGCTTGATCCTCGTTGAGCAAGGCATATCCTTCGGCCTGTCCGGTGCGGCTGTTGGCCGAAGGTGCTTTTTCAAAGAACAGCTTTCCAAACTTTTCGAACTGTTCGCGGTACTTGTTGATCAGCGCCATGACAGGACGATGCTGATTGCGCAGCTGTGTGGCGATCAATCGACTGTCGATGCGCGCTTCGCGTGGCGTGATGGTCAAGGCGACCGCAGGCGCCTGCGTCGTGTGTGGTGTGCTCATGCAACCACCTTGCTTTCTGGCTCGGACAGCAGGCAATACAGCGCGACGTTGCGATGCAGGTAAGCCTCAGAGTCCACCGTGACAATGCGGCTCGACTGGATGTCGTAACCCAAGGCGATCAAGTCTTTGATGCGCGCAGCTGGGTGGCTGATGCCGAGGGCGCGAAACTCGTATGTGTGACGAGCATGCACGCGGAGCAGTTCCAGCGCGCGTTGGATCTGGGCGGCAGTCGCAGTGCTGCGGGCGCTGTACTTGCGGCGTGACTGCTGTCCGGCTAGATTCCCGTCAATTGTCGGAGCGTTGTTCAGTTCGGAGATCATGGGCATCTCCTTCAAACTGCCGCCGGTTCCACACGCTTGGCGTGGAGACGGTCTACGAGTTGTCGAATCTCCGCTTCGGTCTTGCCGGCGATGCGCGCGGAGTTGATCTGATCGACCTCATCCTCCGGCCACCCGACAGATCGAGCACCGATGGGAACCGGCCGGGGGAAGAGTCCAGTACGGACCGCGTTGTAAATACTGGTGTGGCTTCTGTGGCCGGTCTTGTGCAGAACAGCCGGCAATCTCACGACGATGGGCATAAAAATCCTCTGTGACTCTCGCTTGCCGCTCTTGGCAGTACCTGCAAGAGCTAAGCGAGTGGAGCGATTTTTAGAACAGCCCGAATCACAGAGTTATCGAAACCTCACCCTCAAGGTATCTTTGTGACGATTTGAGGATCTGACATGTAGTTCAGGATGACACGGTGTTCTCGTGCTCGGTATGCACCCATGGCCTGCCGACGGAACCACTCCTCCAACGCAAACCTCTTCGTGGCACGCGCTCCAGTTTTCGTCTTGCGAAGTTCCTCCCAAACTACCAAGGCGAGAACGGCCTGTCGTTGATACTTAGTCTTCCCTTTCACAGGCCCTGGCTTCTTCCTAGGCTTAGCGTCGGGCCAGCCCGTAAGCAATCCTCCTGACGATGCAGCGACACTAGCTTTCTTTGGTTTGCGACTCGCCTTTTCCCGAAGATCCCGGATCTCCGAATGGGCGCTTTCAAGCTCAGCGACAAGGTGATGTCCCTGTGCCTCAAGGTACGCAGCGTATTCCTGCCAGTGCGTGGTGGTCCACTCGTCTCTGGGAAGGTATGCGCATTCAAGCTGCGAAAGTAGACCCATCTGAGGCGGCCAACGTGGCACGAGCGGGCCGAGCCCCAAGTTGGCTTGAACGTAAATCATGCGGCCCCTCACCGCCCCTGTATGGTTGCCAGCCCAGCCCGTCAGGGAAAACGGGTTTTCGGGGATCAGCCTAGGGCTGGCGAAATCGGTTCTATGTGCTCGACGCGTTTGCTGTCGTCCGGGCTCTCAGCCCATCCAGGTAATCCGCCCACTGCTGGATCTGGTCAAAGCGCTTCTTCAGGTACTGCGTGCGGTTGTAGCTGCGGCCGTTCGCATCCTTCACTGCATGCGCCAAGTTCGCCTCGATGGCCAGCGGGTCCAAGTCCAACTCGTCCACCAGCATGGTGCGCGCACTGGCCCTGAAGCCATGCCACGTCTGTTCCTTGCCGAAGCCCAGCGCATACAAGGCGCTGCGCACCGAGTTGTCGGACATGGGGCGGTCGTGGCTACGTTCACCGGGGAAAACGTACCGGCCATGCCCAGTGAGGGGATGCAGGCCACGCAGTAAGGCCACGGCCTGCGTAGGCAGCGGCACCACATGCGGTTCGCCCTGCTCCTTCTCGACCTTTGTGCGCTTCATCTTCATGCTGGGGATGGTCCACAGCGCTGCGTCGAGCCCAACCTCTGCCCATTCCATCTCTCGAAGGTTGCCAGGGCGCTGGTAGAGGATCGGTGCAAGCAATAGCGCCGTGCGCACGACAGGCCCACCCTTGTAGGCATACATCGCCCGCAGCAGTTCGCCCATCCGCTCGGGGTCCACGATGGCCGCGAAGCTCTTGCCGCGGTACGGCGTGAGCCTGGCCTTCAGCCCCTCTGTGATGTTGCGCTGTTCGTTGCTGGCGGTCGGAAGCCAGTACTCCCAGACCTGGCGCGCCAGCATCAATACGCGGTCGGCCGTCTCCAGGGCACCGCGCTCCTCGACCTTCTGCAGCGCCGACAGCAGTTCCATCGGCTGGATCTCAGCAATGGGACGCTCGCCTATCCAGGGGAACAGGTCGCGCTCCAACTGGCGCAACGACCTGGCCGCGTGGCCTGGACTCCATTCGGATTTCTGCTTGTCGTACCACTCCATGGCGACCACCTTGAAGGTGTCACCACCAACCCGCGCGCCCTTCAGTTTCTCGACCTTGCGGGCGTGCACTGGATCGTGGCCGGCCGACTTCTGCAGCTTCGCCGCGTCACGGGCATTCCGTGCGTCCTTGGCTTTGACCTCGGGATAGCTGCCCAGAGCCATCCGGCCCTCTTTGCCGTCCTTGCGGTATTTCCAGAACCAGCGCTTCGACCCTGCCGGGCTGATTTCCAGATAGAGCCCGCCAGAGCAGGCGAGTCGCGCTCGCAGCTTGCCGGCTGGGCAAGTAGCGTTTCGGCATTCAGCGTCGGTCAGCACGGGGGAACAACCAGAACAGCGTGGGGGAACAAACTAGGGTCTACCGGGGGCAAACAGGGGGCAAACAGGGGGGAAATGGGGGAACAAACTGCCAGAAAGACCGATTTTGTGCCCCCGTTCCCCCGGATGTTCCCCCGCTTTGGCGTAGCTGTCAATGTACGCTATTATCCTTCCCTGTACTGCAAGCTGTTGATTTTCCAAAGAAAAAGGCCGCTAGGTGTATGTTCCTAGCGGCCTTTGTACAGTGTGGTGGTGGAGCTGGGGGGATTTGAACCCCCGTCCGCAAGCCATCTTCGAGCAGATCTACATGTTTAGTGGTCTGTTTTGAGTCTCGCCACCTGTGTCGCGCAGCCACACGCTACACAGGACGCCAGCACCCTATTTTCTCGCCTCCATCCAAGGTACCCGGACAGAAGCCAGCCGATGAAATTATCTTTACAGCCGGGAGCGCTCAACTTGCGTCAAGTACCCCTTGCCCAGCCCATCGGCCTGCTGTTGTAAAGCTCACTGGCAATTAAGCAGCGAGTGCGAAACGTTCGTCGTTTGCAGTTAGTTTGTTTGAATCTGTTTTACGAGCGCATTCAGCTCGACATGCACCACAACGATTCCGTACCCACGTCGAAACCAGTGCAGCCCCAAGACTCGCATTTTAGGCCATCACGCCGGATTGCAAGCGGAAATCAGGCGCAGCAGTTCAAGCGGTGCCGCAATGCTGGCGTGTGCACCCCAACCCGAGGTGTCCGATTGCTCGCCGAGGTAGCCGTAGGTGGCAACCACCGTTCCCATGCGCGCAGCGTGGCCTGCCACGATGTCGCGTTCGTCGTCACCCACATAGATGCAGCGCGCCGGGTCCACGCCGAGTTGGCGTGCGGCTTCGAGCAGCGGTGCGGGATGGGGCTTGGCGTGCGGCGTGGTGTCGCCGCTCACCACGGTGCGCGCGGAGGCGAACAGCGGCATGCGCCTGGTCAGGGGCAACGAAAACCGCTCGGCCTTGTTGGTCACCACGCCCCAGGGCAGACCGCAGGCCACCAACCGTTCGATCAGCGAGGCAACGCCGTCGAACACGACGGTACGCTGTGTCATGCAGTTCTCGTAGTTGACGAAGAACTCCTCGCGCAGCGCGGCAAACTCTGCATCGGCCGGCTTCATGCGGAAGGCGATGCCCAGCATGCCTCGGGCACCGGCGCCAGCCATCGGCCGGTACCGCTCCAATGCATACGGGGGCAGGCCACGGTCGGTGCGCATCTTGTCCGCGGCCGCGCCGAGGTCTGGGGCGCTGTCGATCAAGGTGCCGTCGAGGTCGAACAGCACGGCATCCACGTCATTGAACATGCGCGTCATCCACCATCGGTTTGCGTGTGGCCATGAGGTAGTTGACGCTGGCGTCGTCGCTCAGCCAGTAACGGCGCGTCACGGGGTTGTGTTCCATGCCGCGCGTGCGCTGCAGCGACAGGCCCGCATCCCGGCAGGCGCGCCCGAGCTCGCTGGGCCGGATGAACTTCGGGTAGGTGTGCGTCCCCCTCGGCAGCAGACCCAGGATGTACTCGGCACCAAGGATCGCGAACAGGAAGGACTTGGGGTTCCGGTTGATCGTGGAGAAGAACACCCAGCCGCCCGGCCTGGCCAGGGCCGCACAGGCGCGCACCACCGATGACGGGTCAGGCACGTGTTCCAGCATCTCCATGCAGGTCACCACGTCGAATTGCCCGGGCGCTTCCGATGCCATGTCTTCAGCGCTGACTTCGCGGTATTCGACGTTCGGAGTAGAGGCTTCGATGGCATGCAGGCGCGCCACCTTCAGTGCCTTGGTCGACAGATCGATTCCGAGCACCTGCGCACCTTTGCGGGCCATCGAGTCCGCCAGGATGCCGCCGCCGCAACCGACGTCGAGCACGCGCTGCCCACGCAACGGGGTGACCTCGTCGATCCAGCCCAGCCGCAACGGATTGATCTGGTGGAGCGGGCGGAATTCGCTTTCCGGGTCCCACCACCGGTGTGCCAGTTCCGAGAACTTGGCCAGTTCTGCGGGGTCCGCATTCACAATGGATTTGGTCATGACGTTCCGAACAAAAAAAAGCCCGCTGGCGTGTGCTGGCGGGCTTTTGCGCATGCAAGCCCGGAGGGCTTGCATGAGACTCAGAGAGATCAGTTGGCGCGGGTACCGACCACTTCGATTTCCACGCGGCGGTTCTTGGCACGGCCTTCTGCAGTCTTGTTGTCTGCAACCGGTTGCTTCTCGCCCTTGCCTTCGGTGTAGACGCGGTTCTTTTCGATGCCCTTGGACACCAGATAAGCCTTGACGGCTTCGGAACGACGGACCGACAGCTTCTGGTTGTAAGCATCGCTACCCACCGAGTCGGTGTGGCCAACGGCGATGATGACTTCCAGGTTGATGCCCTTGATCTTGCTGGTCAGGTCATCCAGCTTGGCCTTGCCTTCAGGCTTCAACACGGACTTGTCGAAGTCGAAGAAAGCGTCGGCTGCGTAGGTAACCTTGGTGGCTGCAGGCGGCTGAGCAGCGGCTGCGGCGGCCGGGGCTGCGGGAGCAGCAGCGGCAGGAGCCGGTGCCGATGCCGGGGGAGCCATCGGGGCGGGAGCAGGTGCAGCAGCAGCTTGTGCAACGATCGCGCCATCGCAACCCACGGCAGCCGTTGCAGGCGTCCAGTAGGCATTGCGCCAGCACAGGGTTTGATCCGACGTCTTCCAGACCAACGTCGTGTCGGACGTACGCCAGTTGTCAACAGTCTGTGCACCGGCGGCAGTAACGAGCGCTGCGGAGGCAAACATCATCGCCACTTTATTCAATTTCTTCATGGTTCTCCTCTGGGGAAAAAGGCGCAGCAGCGCTGCGAAACAGGACGTCTGCAGTGACCACCACTGAGCACGTTCTCGTGAATTGTGCCACACGTCCATGTTGCTCCAAGGGCAATTCGCTGCTCGAACCGTAGGACAAAAGCCAAAGCCGGAGGTTCTGTTGCGCGTTAACTACAGCAGCTTGACCGTAAAATGAACGACTCCCGCCAGCCCTGTTCTTCACATGACCCAGTTCGCCAAAGAAACCCTGCCCATCAGTCTTGAAGAAGAGATGCGGCGGAGCTACCTCGACTACGCGATGAGCGTCATCGTGGGTCGCGCGCTGCCGGATGCGCGGGACGGGCTGAAGCCCGTGCACCGCCGCGTGCTGTTCGCGATGCACGAGCTGAACAACGACTGGAACCGCCCGTACAAGAAGTCGGCGCGTATCGTCGGCGACGTGATCGGCAAGTACCACCCGCACGGCGACCAGTCGGTCTACGACACCATCGTGCGGATGGCGCAGGATTTCTCGATGCGGCACATGCTGGTCGACGGCCAGGGCAACTTCGGCTCGGTCGACGGCGACAACGCGGCCGCGATGCGGTATACAGAAATCCGGCTCGCCAAGATCGCGCACGAGTTGCTGGCCGACCTCGACAAGGAAACCGTCGACTTCGGGCCCAACTACGACGGCAGCGAAAAAGAGCCGCTCGTCATGCCGACGCGGCTGCCCAACCTGCTGGTCAACGGCTCCGGCGGCATTGCCGTCGGCATGGCGACCAACATCCCGCCGCACAACCTGAACGAGGTCGTCGACGCCTGCCTGCACCTGCTGCGCAACCCGGACGCGTCGATCGACGAGCTGATGGAGATCGTGCCGGCGCCCGACTTCCCCACCGCCGGCATCATCTACGGCATCAATGGCGTGAAGGACGGCTACCGCACCGGCCGCGGCAAGGTCGTGATGCGGGCGAAGTGCCACTTCGAGGACATCGACCGCGGCCAGCGCCAGGCCATCATCGTCGACGAGCTGCCCTACCAGGTCAACAAGAAGACGCTGCAGGAGCGCATGGCCGAGCTGGTGCACGAGAAGAAGATCGAGGGCATCAGCCACATCCAGGACGAGTCCGACAAGTCGGGCATGCGCCTGGTGATCGAGTTGAAGCGCGGCGAAGTGCCCGAGGTCGTGCTGAACAACCTGTACAAGCAGACGCAGCTGCAGGACACCTTCGGCATGAACATGGTGGCCCTGATCAACGGCCAGCCCAAGCTCTGCAACCTGAAGGATCTGGTCGAGGTGTTTCTCGACCACCGCCGCGAGGTCGTCACCCGCCGCACGGTGTTCAATCTGCGCAAGGCACGCGACCGCGGCCATGTGCTCGAAGGCCTGGCCGTGGCGCTGGCCAACATCGACGAGTTCATCCGCATCATCCGCAACGCACCCACGCCGCCGGTCGCCAAGACCGAGCTGATGGGCCTGGCCTGGGACAGCAAGCTGGTGCGCGAGATGCTGACGCGCGCCCGCGCCGATGGCGGTGTGGTCAACGCCGACGACTACCGCCCCGAAGGCCTGGACCGCGCCTACGGCATGGGCGCAGACGGCCTGTACCGCCTGAGTGACACGCAGGCGCAGGAAATCCTGCAGATGCGGCTGCAGCGCCTGACCGGCCTGGAGCAGGACAAGATCGTTGCCGAATACAAGGAGGTGATGGCCGAGATCGAGGATCTGCTCGACATCCTGGCCCGGCCCGAGCGCGTCTCGACCATCATCAGCGAAGAGCTGACGGCCATCAAGCAGGAGTTCGGCCAGACCAAGCTCGGCGCGCGCCGCAGCCTGGTCGAGCACAGCTCGTACGACCTGAGCACCGAAGACCTGATCACGCCGACCGACATGGTGGTCACACTCTCGCACAGCGGCTACATCAAGAGCCAGCCCCTGTCCGAGTACCGGGCACAGAAGCGCGGCGGCCGCGGCAAGCAGGCCACCGCCACGAAGGAAGACGACTGGATCGACCAGCTCTTCATCGCCAACACGCACGACTACATCCTGTGCTTTTCGAACCGCGGCCGGCTGTACTGGCTCAAGATCTGGGAAGTGCCGCAGGGCTCGCGCGGCTCGCGCGGCCGCCCCATCGTCAACATGTTCCCGCTGCAGGAAGGCGAGAAGATCACCGTCGTGCTGCCGCTGACCGGCGCCAAGCGCAGCTTTCCGGCGGACCAGTACGTGTTCATGGCGACCTCGATGGGCACGGTCAAGAAGACCACGCTCGACGAGTTCAACAACCCACGCAAGGCCGGCATCATCGCCGTCGACCTGGACCCGGGCGACTTCCTGATCGGCGCGGCACTGACCGATGGCGCGCACGACGTGATGCTGTTCAGTGACGGCGGCAAGGCCGTGCGTTTCGATGAGAACGACGTGCGCCCGATGGGCCGCAACGCCCGCGGCGTGCGCGGCATGATGCTCGAAGACGGCCAGGGCGTGATCGCGATGCTGGTGGCCGAAGACGAACAGCAGAGCGTGCTGACCGCCACCGCAAACGGCTACGGCAAACGCACCAGCATCACCGAGTACACGCGCCACGGCCGCGGCACCAAGGGCATGATCGCGATCCAGCAGAGCGAGCGCAACGGCCGCGTCGTGGCCGCCACGCTGGTCCACGTCGACGACGAGATCATGCTGATCACCGACAAGGGCGTGCTGGTGCGCACCCGGGTCAGCGAGATCCGCGAACTCGGCCGCGCCACGCAGGGCGTCACGCTGATCGGCCTGGACGAAGGCTCCAAGCTGAGCGGCCTGCAGCGCATCGTCGAGAACGACGCCAACGTCGCCATCGCCGACGAAGACGGCGGTGCCGGCGACGCCGCACCCGAAGCCGGCGACCCGTCGGAACCCAAGACCTGAACGCCTGCGCAGCCGCGCTGCGGCTGCGCGTTCGCCCCGGTCTCCACCGCGCCGCACACCATCCGCAGCGGCCCACCTGCATTGCATGATCCACCATGAGCCGTCCGTACAATTTTTCCGCCGGCCCGGCGGCCATTCCCGAAGAAGTGCTGACCCAGGCCGCAGCAGAGATGCTCGACTGGCACGGCAGCGGCATGAGCGTCATGGAGATGAGCCACCGCGGCAAGGAATTCATCTCGATCTACGAAGCCGCCGAAGCCGATCTGCGTGCGTTGCTGGCCGTACCCGCCCACTTCAAGATCCTGTTCATGCAGGGCGGCGGCCTCGCCGAGAACGCCATCGTGCCGTTGAACCTGTCGCGCGGCGGCACGGTCGACTTCGTCGTCACCGGCAGCTGGAGCCAGAAGTCGCTGAAGGAAGCGGCGCGCTACTGCACGCCCCACGTCGCCGCGAGCAATGCGCACGACGGCCACACCAGCCTGCCCGCGCCGTCCAGCTGGCAGCTGAGCAGCAAGCCGAGTTATGTGCACGCCTGCACCAACGAGACGATCCACGGCGTGGAGTTCCAGTCCCTGCCCGACCTGAAGGCGCTGGGTTGCGATGCCCCGCTGGTGATCGACTTCTCCTCCCACGTGGCCTCGCGGCCGGTCGATTGGAGCAAGGTGGGGCTGGCATTCGGCGGCGCGCAGAAGAACCTGGGGCCTGCCGGCCTCACGCTGGTGGTCGTGCGCGAGGATCTGCTGGGCCACGCCCTGGCGGTCTGCCCCAGCGCGTTCGACTACAAGACGGTGGCCGAGCACGGTTCGATGTACAACACGCCGCCCACCTATGCGATCTACATCGCCGGGCTGACCTTCCGCTGGCTGCAGCAGCAGCGCGAAGGCACGACCACCAGCATCGCCGCGATGGAGATCCGCAACAAGGCCAAGGCCGACCTGCTGTACAGCGCCATCGACGGCTCGCAGCTGTACGTCAACAAGGTCGCCGCCGATTGCCGTTCGCGCATGAACGTGCCGTTCTTCCTGCGCGACGAGTCGCGCAACGACGCGTTCCTGGCCGGGGCCAAGGCCCGCGGCCTGCTGCAGCTGAAGGGCCACAAGTCGGTCGGCGGCATGCGTGCCAGCATCTACAACGCGATCCCGCTCGCCGGCGTGCAGGCGCTCGTCGCGTACATGCGAGAATTTGAAACCTCCCACGCCTGACCCGACACCGCACGATCGATGAGCGCCGAAGCACTGCCCCTCCCCAAGGACGATCTCGCCCCGCTGCGCGTGCAGATCGATGCGCTCGACCGTCAGTTGCTGTCCCTGCTGAACCAGCGTGCCCACGTCGCCGAGCAGGTGGGCGAGGTCAAGCGCCGCGAGGGCACGCCGTTCTTCCGGCCCGACCGCGCGGCCCAGGTGATCGCCAAGATCCAGCAGGCCAACGAGGGGCCGCTGAAGGACCCGCACGTCGCGGCCATCTGGCGCGAGATCATGTCGGCCTGCCTCGCGCTCGAGGCACCGCAACGCGTCGCCGTGCTGGGCCCGGCCGGCACTTTCTGCGAGCAGGCGGCCATCAGCTACTTCGGCAGCGCGGTCGACCTGCTGTACTGCGCCAATTTCGACGAGGTGTTCCACGCCACCGCGGCCGGCACGGTCGAGTTCGGCGTGGTCGGCATCGAGAGTTCGGCCGAGGGCGTGGTCACCCGCTCACTCGACCTGCTGCTGCACACGCCGACCCACGTGGTCGGCGAAGTGAGCCTGATGGTGCGGCACAACCTGCTGCGCCAGAGCAATTCGCTCGAAGGCATCGAGGCGGTGCTGGCGCATCCGCAGGCGCTGGCGCAGTGCCACAGCTGGCTGTCGCGCCACCTGCCGCAGGTCGAGCGCCGGGCGGTGTCGAGCAACGCCGAAGGCGCGCGCCTGGCCACCACCAACCCGGCCTGGGCCGGCCTGGCCAGCGACCGGGCCGCGGCCCAGTTCGGCCTGCACATTGCCGCCGCCGCGATCCAGGACGATGCACACAACCGCACCCGCTTCGCCGTGATCTGCCTGCCGCAGACGCTGGCCACGCCACCGGCGTCGGGCAAGGACTGCACCAGCCTCGTGGTCTCGGTGCCCAACCGGCCCGGTGCGGTGCACGACCTGCTGGTGCCACTGAAGACCAACGGGGTGTCGATGACGCGCTTCGAATCGCGGCCGGCCCGCACCGGCCAGTGGGACTACTACTTCTACATCGACCTCGATGGCCACCCGTCGCAGCCGCACGTGGCCAAGGCCTTGTCCGAGCTGCAGTCGCTGTGCGCCTTCTACAAGGTGCTGGGCACCTACCCGGTCAGCGCCACCACATGAGCGCCCACCATGTTTGAGCAACTCGGCCTGATCGGCTGCGGCCTGATGGGCGGGTCGTTCGCGCTCGCGCTCAAGCGGGCCGGGCTGGTCAAGCGCGTGGTCGGCTACAGCAAGTCGCCATCGACCACCGACCGGGCGCGCCAGCTGGGCGTGATCGACGTCGAGGCGCCGTCGGCGCTGCTCGCGATCTCGGGTGCCGACATCGTGCTGGTGGCGGTGCCAGTGGCGGCCACCGAAAGCACACTGAAGTCGATCCGCCATCTGGTGAATGCCACCACGCTGGTGATGGACGTCGGCTCGACCAAGGGCGATGTGATCCTCGCCGCACAACGCGCCTTGCGCGAGCAGGTCGGCTCGTTCGTGCCGGCACACCCGATCACCGGCAAGGAAGTAGCGGGCGTCGATCACGCCGACGCCGATCTCTACACCGGCAAACACGTGATCCTCACGCCGACCGCCAGCACCTTGCCCAGGCAGCTGCAGCAGGCCGTCGACGTATGGAGCGCGCTTGGCAGCAAGGTCGTGCAGATGACGCCCGAGGCGCACGATGCCACCTTCGCCGCCGTCAGCCACCTGCCCCACCTGCTGGCCTTTGCGATGATGCATGGCATTGCAAACCAGCCGAACGGCGCCGAATACCTGGCGCTGGCGGGCCCGGGCTTTCGCGATTTCACGCGCATCGCCGCGAGCGACCCCAAGATGTGGCGCGACATCTTTCTCGCGAATCGCGAACAGCTGCTGGCGCAGTTCAAGATCTACCAGCACGCGCTCCAGACACTCGAGCACGTCATCACCCAGAACAACGGCCCGGCTCTCGAAAGCCTGATCGAGGAAGCTAGCCGCACACGGGCGCGCTGGAGCATGGCCTCGTTCAACCCGAAGAAGTAATGTTCAACACTGCGTTTCTCGACCTCCCGCCACTGCAGGGAGCAGCCGGAACCGTGGTACTGCCCGGCTCCAAGAGCATCTCCAACCGGGTGCTGCTGATGTCGGCGCTGAGCGGCGGCACCACCCGCGTCCATGACCTGCTCGACTCCGACGACACCAAGGTCATGCTGGCCGCGCTCGGCACGCTGGGCTGCGGCATCGCCCGCGAAGGCAGCACGGTCACCATCACCGGTCTCGACGGCCGCCTCGCCGTGGCCGAGGCCGACCTGTTCATGGGGAACGCCGGCACCGCCATCCGGCCGCTGACGGCCGTGCTGGCACTGCTGGGCGGGCGCTTCGCACTGCACGGCGTGCCGCGCATGCACGAGCGCCCGATCGGCGACCTGGTCGACGCGCTGCGCCAGCTCGGCTGCGACATCGCCTACACCGGCAACGAGGGTTATCCGCCGCTGCTGCTGGGTGCCGGCAGCGGCGCGCGGACACTGCAGCTCGACGCACCGATCCGCGTGCGCGGCGACGTTTCCAGCCAGTTCCTGACGGCGCTGCTGATGGCGCTGCCGCTGGTCGCGGCCAAGGCGATCGTGATCGAGGTGGTCGGCGAACTGATCTCCAAGCCCTATATTGCGATCACGCTGAACCTGCTCGCCCGCTTCGGCATCGTCGTCGAACACGACTGGCAGCGCTTCACGATTCCCGCCGGCAGCCGCTACATGTCGCCGGGCGCGATCCACGTCGAGGCCGATGCGTCGTCGGCCAGCTATTTCATCGCGCTGGGCGCAATCGCCGCCGCCGATCCCAGCCAGCCCGTGCGCATCGAAGGCGTGGGTTCGGCCTCGATCCAGGGCGACATCCGCTTCGTCGAAGCCGCCCAAGCGATGGGCGCACGCATCACCAGCGGCCCCAACTGGCTCGAGATCGCGCGCGGCAGGTGGCCGCTGAAGGCGATCGAACTCGACTGCAACCACATCCCCGACGCGGCCATGACGCTGGGCGTGATGGCGCTCTATGCCGACGGCACGACCACGCTGCGCAACATCGCGAGCTGGCGCGTCAAGGAGACCGACCGCATCGCCGCCATGGCGGCCGAGCTGCGCAAGCTGGGCGCACAGATCGACGAAGGCGCCGACTTCCTGCGCGTCACGCCGCCGGCCTCTGCCGCCGCTTGGCGACCGGCCAGCATCCACACCTACGACGACCACCGGATGGCGATGTGCTTCTCGCTCGCCGCGTTCAACCTGACGTTGAGCCCGGAGCACGGTGGCGCCGGCGTCGCGGTGCGCATCGAAGACCCGAAGTGCGTCGCCAAGACCTTCCCCGACTACTTCGAGACGCTGCTGTCGGTCTCGGCGACGCCGCGCGAGCACATCCCGGTGCTCTGCGTCGACGGGCCCACGGCGTCCGGCAAGGGCACGGTGGCCGCCGAGGTCGCCGCCCGGCTGGGCTACCACTTCCTGGACTCGGGCGCGATGTACCGCATCACCGCGCTGGCCGCCCTGCGTGCCGGGCTGCGCATCGACGCAGCGTGCGAAGCCGAGATCGCCCGCATGGCCGCGACGCTGCCGGTGCGCTTCGGCGGCGGGCGGATCTGGCTCGATGGCGAGGACGTGTCCGATGCCATCCGCACCGAGGAAGCCGGCATGAACGCGTCGAAGGTGTCGGCGCTGCCGGCCGTGCGCACCGCGCTGGTCTCGCTGCAGCACAGCTTTCGCCGGCTGCCGGGCCTGGTGGCGGACGGCCGCGACATGGGCACGGTCATCTTCCCGGGCGCGCAGTTGAAGGTCTACCTGACGGCCAGCGCGGGCCGTCGCGCCGAGCGCCGATATAAACAGTTGATTTCAAAGGGGATTTCAACTACAATCCACGCTCTTCGCGCCGACCTGGAAGCGCGCGACGCCAGGGATTCATCCCGTGCCGTCGCCCCGCTGAAAGCCGCCCCCGATGCCCTCACGCTGGACAACTCCGATTTGACGGTCGATCAATCCGTCGAACAGGTGTTGGACTGGTGGGAGCGCCGCCAGGGTTTCAGCCACCTCTGACACGCACGAAGAAGCTGTGGGGCCCATCGGGCCGCGCGGTAGAGCCCACGCTGTTCAGCACGCGCCGCAGGCGCACCAAGCAGCGTGGTTCATTCACTCCAACCCCGCGGGATCTCCCGCAACACGCCACGGCAGCCATAAAAACAAACGCAATTCCGCGTTTGGAAACCTGTTGAGTGGTCAAGGAAACACATGTCTGAATCATTTGCCGATCTGTTCGAAGAATCGCTACAAAAAACGGAAACCCGCGTGGGCGAGGTCGTTACCGCCGAGGTCGTGCGCATCGAGCACAACTTCGTCGTCGTCAACGCCGGCCTCAAGTCCGAAGCCTATGTGCCGCTCGACGAGTTCAAGAGCGACAAGGGCGTAGTCGAAGTACAGGTCGGTGAGTTCGTCTCGGTCGCCATCGTCGCGATCGAGAACGGCTACGGCGACACCATCGTCAGCCGCGACACCGCCAAGCGCCTCGCTTCGTGGATGGCGCTCGAAAAGGCCCTGGAATCCGGCGAGTTCGTCACCGGCACCACCAGCGGCAAGGTCAAGGGCGGCCTGACCGTGCTGGTGAACGGCATCCGCGCCTTCCTGCCCGGCTCGCTGATCGACACCCGCCCCATCAAGGACTTGTCTCCGTACGAGAACAAGACGATGGAATTCAAGGTCATCAAGCTCGACCGCAAGCGCAACAACGTGGTGCTGTCGCGCCGCGCCGTTGTCGAAGCGTCGATGGGCGAAGAACGCGCCAAGCTGATGGAAACCCTGAAGGAAGGCTCCGTGGTGCATGGCGTCGTCAAGAACATCACCGAATACGGTGCGTTCGTCGACCTCGGCGGCATCGACGGCCTGCTGCACATCACCGACATGGCATGGCGCCGCGTGCGTCACCCGTCCGAAGTGGTGACGGCTGGTCAAGAGATCACCGCCAAGATCCTGAAGTTCGACACCGAGAAGAACCGTGTCTCGCTGGGTCTGAAGCAGATGGGCGACGACCCGTGGATGGGCGTTTCGCGCCGCTACCCGCAAGGCACGCGCCTGTTCGGCAAGGTCACGAACATCGCCGACTACGGCGCGTTCGTCGAACTCGAACCCGGCATCGAAGGCCTGGTGCACGTCTCCGAGATGGACTGGACCAACAAGAACATCGCTCCCGCCAAGCTGGTCACGCTGGGCGACGAAGTCGAAGTCATGGTCCTCGAGATCGACGAAGACAAGCGCCGCATCAGCCTGGGCATGAAGCAGTGCAAGGCCAACCCGTGGCAGGAATTCGCGCAGAACACCAAGCGCGGCGACCGCGTCAAAGGCCCGATCAAGTCGATCACCGACTTCGGCGTGTTCGTCGGCCTGGCTGCCGGCATCGACGGCCTGGTGCACCTGTCCGACCTGTCGTGGAACGAACCCGGCGAAGCCGCGGTGCGCAACTACAAGAAGGGCCAGGAAGTCGAGGCGCTGGTGCTGGCCGTCGACGTCGACCGCGAACGCATCTCGCTGGGCATCAAGCAGCTCGACTCCGATCCGTTCACGACCTTCGTCACCGTCAACGACAAGGGCCAGACCGTCACCGGCCAGGTCAAGACCGTCGACGCGCGCGGCGCCGAGATCGATCTGGGCAACGACATCCTGGGCTACCTGCGTGCCTCCGAAATCAGCCGCGACCGTGTCGAAGACGCGCGCAACGTGCTGAAGGAAGGTGACGAAGTCACGGCCGTGGTGGTCAACGTGGATCGCAAGACCCGCAACATCCAGCTGTCGATCAAGGCCAAGGACGCCGCCGACCAGAACGAAGCGATGGCCAGCCTGAGCCAGGCGTCCGCGCGCGAGAACGCCGGCACGACCAGCCTGGGCGCCCTGCTCCGCGCCAAGCTCGACAACTCGGAAAAGTAAGAAGAAGGTGTACAGGCATGGCGGGGCGCGAGCCCTGCCATGTTGCCGTTCGACATGACCCGATCCGATCTCGTAGAAGAACTGGCGGCACGTTTCAGCCAGTTGACCCACCGCGATGCCGAGCATGCGGTCAAGACGATCCTGGAAGCCGTCAGCGAGGCGCTGGTGCGCGGGCACCGCATCGAGATCCGCGGCTTCGGCAGCTTCACGATCAACCGCCGGCCGCCGCGCATGGGGCGCAATCCCCGCAGCGGCGAAAGCGTTGCGATCCCCGAGAAGCGGGTACCGCACTTCAAGCCGGGCAAGGCCCTGCGCGAAGCGGTGGACCGCCGCACCGCGGAAATCGAAGCCTCGCGGCAGGGTTGATTCCGGCAGGCGCCGCAGCGGGTGGCCTCGGCCGCCCGGTGCATCGCGGGCAGCCCACGGGCCGCTAGAATGCCTCGGCAATGGGGATGTCCAATGAAGAATCTGGTATGGCTGCTTAAGTGGTTACTTAAGGCAGCCATTTTTTTTACCCTGTTCGCTTTTGCGCTGAACAACCAGCAAGACGCCACCGTGCACTTCTTCTTCGGCACGCAATGGCGCGCGCCGATGGTGCTGGTGGTGCTGGCGGCGTTCGCCGCCGGGCTGGCGCTCGGCGCGCTCGCGATGGTGCCCCGCTGGTGGAAACACCGCTCGGCCGTGCGGCAGCTGAACCAGCCGCTGCCGGGCCGGGCCCCGGTCGAGGCCGCCAGCGCCGTCGCCGAGGATCCCCTGACCAACGTGCCGCACCATGGACTTTGATCTCGGCTGGATCCTGCTCGGCCTGCCCGTGGCCTTCGTGCTGGGCTGGCTCGCTTCGCGGCTCGATCTGCGGCAGTTGCGCATCGAGAACCGGCAGGCACCCAAGGCCTACTTCAAGGGCCTCAACTTCCTGCTGAACGAACAGCAGGACCAGGCCATCGACGCCTTCATCGAGGCGGTACAGAAGGACCCCGACACGTCCGAGCTGCACTTCGCCCTGGGCAACCTGTTCCGCCGCCGCGGCGAGTACGAACGTGCCGTGCGGGTGCACGAGCACCTGCTGTCGCGCGGCGACCTGGGTGCCACCGACCGCGACCGCGCCCAGCATGCACTGGCGCTCGACTTCCTGAAGGCCGGCCTGCTCGACCGGGCCGAGGAAGCCTTGCACAAGCTTGAAGGCACGAAGTTCGAATCGCAGAGCCGGCTGGCGCTGCTCGCCATCTACGAACGCTCGCGCGACTGGCCCCACGCGGCCGAGATCGCGCAGAAACTCGAAGCCGCCGAGCACGGCAGTTTCAGCGGCCGCCTGGCCCACTACCTGTGCGAGCAGGCGGCAGCCCAGGTCGCGGCCGGCCAGGACGAAGCCGCCACGCTGCTGCTCGATCGCGCCATCGCCACCGCCCCGCAGTCGCCGCGGCCCCGCATCGACCTGGCCAACCTGCAGATGAAGACCGGTGACGACGCCACTGCGCTGCAGACGCTGCTGACGCTCAGCGAGTCCGCCCCCGCCGCGATGCCGCTGATCGCACCACGCATGGCCACCGCCGCGCTGGCGGCCGGCCAGCGCGCGCAGGCACTCGAGGTGCTGCGCGCCAGCTACGCCGAGTTCGCCTCGCTCGACGTGCTGGAAGCCATCGTCACGCTGGAGGGCGACTGCAGCGAGAACGCGCCGGCCGCGCGCTACTGGTACGTGCAGCACCTGGAGCGCGAGCAGTCGCTGGTCGCAGCCGCACGCTGGCTGGCCGGCGAGAAACTCGAGCACGAGCAGTTCCACCCACAGGTACAACGCGCGCTCGACCACGCCGCCCGCCCGCTCACGCGCTACCGCTGTGCCGCCTGCGGCTTCGAAGCCAAGCAGCACTTCTGGCAATGCCCCGGCTGCCAGGCCTGGGACAGTTATCCGGCGCGCCGGGTCGAAGAACTATGAGCACACCCCCAGTCTCTTTTCCGGTCCTCTCCCGCGAGACCATGGCCGCCGCCAGCGTGCTGGTGGTCGGCGATGCGATGCTCGACCGCTACTGGTATGGCGCGGTCGACCGCATCTCGCCCGAAGCGCCGGTGCCGGTGGTCCGCGTCACGCGCGAGGAAGAACGCATCGGCGCCGCCGCCAACGTGGCCTACAACATCGTGACGCTGGGCGCGCAGGCCTCGCTGCTGAGCGTGGTCGGCGACGACGAGGCCAGCCACAAGCTCGAAGCGCTGGTCGCCGGCACCGGCATCACGCCATACTTCGGCCGCGACGCGCAGATGCAGACCACGGTCAAGCTGCGTGTCATCGGCCGCCAGCAGCAACTGCTGCGGCTCGACTTCGAGAACACCCCAAAACACGAGACGCTGGCGTCGCAGTCGGCCACCTTCGCCGAGCTGCTGCCGCGCCACTCGGCCGTGCTGTTCTCCGACTACGGCAAGGGCGGCCTGACCCACGTGGCCGAGATGATCGCCCGCGCCCGCGAGGCCGGCAAGACCGTGCTGATCGACCCCAAGGGCACCGACTATTCGCGTTACCGCCACGCCAGCGTGATCACGCCGAACCGGGCCGAGCTGCAGCAGGTCATCGGCCACTGGCACAGCGAGGACGAACTGCGCGGCAAGGCGCATGCGCTGCGCGCGCAACTGCAACTCGACGCGTTGCTGCTCACCCGCAGCGAAGAAGGCATGACCCTGTTCGACGACGCCGGCGAGCTGCATGTGAGTGCGCAGGCCCGCGAGGTGTTCGACGTCACCGGCGCCGGTGACACCGTCATCGCGACGATGGCCGCGCTGGTCGCCAGCGGGCTCGGCCTGCGCGAGGCGATGCCGCTGGCCAACCGCGCCGGCGGCATCGTCGTCGGCAAGTTCGGCACGGCCACCGTCAGCTACGACGAATTGTTCGGCACACCCTGAGGACACGCATCACATGACCCGCATCGTCGTCACCGGAGCGGCCGGTTTTATCGGCAGCAACATCGTCAAGGGCCTGAACGCGCGCGGCATCGACGACATCATCGCCGTCGACGACCTGACGCAGGGCGACAAGTTCAGGAACCTGGTCGACCTGCGCATTGCCGACTACGTCGACGCCGGCAGTTTCTACCAGGCCTTCGCCGACGGCGGCTACGGCCGTGTCGATGCCGTCTTCCACGAAGGCGCCTGCAGCGACACGATGGAGACCGACGGCCAGTACATGATGGCAAACAACTACACGCTGTCGTGCGGCCTGTTCGACGCCTGCCAGCGGCGTCGCACCCGGCTGCTGTACGCGTCGTCGGCCGCTACCTACGGCGGGTCCGAGGTGTTCGTCGAAGCACCAGCCTACGAACGCCCGCTCAACGTCTACGGCTACTCCAAACTGCTGTTCGACCAGACGCTGCGGCGCCGGCTCGGCGACGGCTTTGCGCAGGCCGCCACGCAGACGGTGGGCTTTCGTTACTTCAACGTCTACGGTCCGCGCGAACAGCACAAGGGCCGCATGGCCAGCGTCGCGTTCCACCAGTTCCACCAGTTCGCGGCCGACGGCCAGGTCCGGCTGTTCGGTGACTACGGCGGCTACGCCCCGGGGGAACAGCAGCGCGACTTCGTCTTCATCGACGACGTGGTGGCGGTCAACCTGTGGTTCTTCGACCATCCCGCGTGCTCGGGCCTGTTCAACCTCGGCACCGGCCGGGCGCAGCCGTTCAACGATGTCGCGCTGGCCGTCGTCAATGCGCGGCGCGCCGCCGCCGGCCAGGCCGCGTTGACGCTGGCCGATGCCGTGTCGGCCGATCTCATCGGCTACATCCCGTTCCCGGACGCGCTGCGCGGCAAGTACCAGTGCCACACCGAAGCCGATCTGACGCGGCTGCGCGCCACCGGCTGCGACCATGTCTTCGCCGACGTGCAGACCGGCGTCACGCGCTACGTGCAGGCACTGGCCGCGGCCGTGCCCGCCACGCCGGGCTGACACCGTGCGCGGCGCACTGCTGCCGGCGCTGGTGCTGCTGGCCTGCATCGCAGGCCCCGGCCATGCGCTCGAAGTCAACCAGGCCACCGCGGCCGAACTCGACAGCATCCGCGGCATCGGCCCCGGCCTGTCGACGCCGATGCTGGCCGAACGCGGCAAGGCACCGTTCAAGGACTGGTCCGACCTGCTCGCCCGCGTCAAGGGCATCGGGCCGGGCAATGCCGCCCGGTTCTCGGCGCAAGGGCTGACCGTCGAGGGCGCGCCCTTCGACGGCGCGGCCCGGCGCCCGCGCAACAAGACACCCTGACCGGGACGGCGCCCGGGGCGCCCGCGGCCGGGGGTCCATGGGGGTAACTACCGTGGGCATGCCGCACGCGTGCACGCAGCATCGGGGCGCGCCGCAGCACGCGCGGCGGCCGTCTCCCGAAAGCCTTGCATGACCCCGTTCGAGACCCGTCTCCACCCGGCCTCCGAAACCTTCGCCGCGCAGCGTGCCGGCATGCTGGCCCTGGTCGAGCAGTTGCGGGCCCTGGAGCAGCGTGCCGCCGACGCCTCTGCGCGCGCCGCGCCGGCCTTCGCGCGCCGTGGTGCACTGCTGCCGCGCGAGCGCGTCGCGCGCCTGCTCGACCCCGGCCGGCCGTTCCTGCCGCTCGCCACGCTGGCCGGCTACGCGCTCGACGACACCGACCTCGAGCGCTGCCTGCCCGGCGGCTCGCAGATCGCTGGCATCGGCTTCGTCAGCGGCGTGCGCTGCATGGTGCTGGCCAGCGACTCGGGCATCGAGGCCGGCGCGCTGACCGAGGGCGGCGGCCAGAAGATCATGCGCTGCCAGGACATCGCGCTCGAGAACCGGCTGCCCTTCGTGCACCTGGTCGAGTCGGCCGGCGCCAACCTGCGCAAGTACCGCGTCGAGCAGTTCGTGCGGGGCGGCGGCCTGTTCTGCACGCTCGCGCGGCTGTCGGCCGCGGGGCTGCCGGTGGTGACCGTCGTGCACGGCTCGTCCACCGCCGGCGGCGCCTACATGCCGGGCCTGTCCGACTACGTGGTGATGGTGCGCGGCCAGGCCAAGGCCTTCCTGGCCGGCCCGCCGCTGCTGAAGGCGGCGACCGGCGAGATCGCGACCGACGAGGAACTGGGCGGTACCGACATGCATGCCGCCGTCAGCGGCCTGGCCGAGTACGTGGCCGAGGACGACGCGCACGCCATCGCGCTGGCCCGCGACATCCTGGCCACCCTGCCCTGGGATCGGCCGGCGCCGCAGGCCGATTCATGCCCGCCGCGCCTGCCCACCGACGAGCTGGCCGGCGTGATGGTGCTGGAACACCGCCAGTCGGTCGACATGCGCGAGGTGATCGCCCGCATCGTCGACGACTCGCGCTGGATGGACTTCAAGCCCGACTACGGCGCCGGCACCGTCTGCGGCCATGCACGCATCGACGGCCACGCGGTCGCCTTCATCGGCAACAACGGCCCGATCGACCCGGCCGGCGCCACCAAGGCGGCGCAGTTCATCCAGCTCTGCAACCAGTCGGGCACGCCCATCGTGTTCCTGCAGAACACCACCGGCTTCATCGTCGGCCGCGCCTCCGAAGAGGCCGGCATGATCAAGCACGGCTCGAAGATGATCCAGGCGCTGGCCAACGCGCAGGTGCCGCAGATCACAGTGCACTGCGGCGCCTCGTTCGGCGCGGGCAACTACGGCATGTGCGGGCGCGCCTTCGGCCCGCGCTTCTGCTTCTCGTGGCCGAACGCCCGCACCGCGGTGATGGGCGGCGAGCAGGCCGCGACCACGATGGACATCGTCGCGCGGCAGCAGGCGGCGCGCAAGGGCCTGCCGCTCGACGAGGCCCGCCTGTCGGCGCAGAAGGCCGAGATCGTCGCCACCTTCGACCGCCAGGCCAGCGCCTTCTACACCAGCGGCCACCTGCTGGACGACGGCGTCATCGACCCGCGCGACACCCGCGCCGTGCTGGCCTTCGTGCTGGCGACCGTGCGCGAAGCCGAGGCACGCAGGCTGCGGCCCGTGCAGTTCGGCGTCGCCCGTTTCTGACGCCTGCAGCCACCACCGACCGCCGCACCCTATGACCATCGCCAAACAGATCCGACCGTTCCACACCGTGCTGATCGCCAACCGCGGCGAGATCGCGCTGCGCCTGCTGCGCACGGTGCGGCGGCTGGGCTGGCGCAGCGTCGCGGTGTACTCCGAGGCCGACCGCGACAGCCCGCACGTGCACGCGGCCGACAGCGCCGTCCACATCGGCGCCGCGGCCCCGGCAGCCTCGTACCTGCACATCGGCGCCTTGCTCGACGCGGCCCGCCGCACCGGCGCCGATGCCGTGCACCCCGGCTACGGCTTTCTCGCCGAGAACGACGCGTTCGCCGACGCGGTGGACGCGGCCGGCCTGGTGTTCATCGGGCCCACCGGGGCCGCGATCCGCGCGATGGGCAACAAGGCCCAGGCCAAGCGGCTGCTGCAGGCATCGGGCATGCCCTGCATTCCCGGCTACGAAGGCGAAGACCAGCGCGACGCGGCCTTCGTCGACGCGGCCGCGCGCATCGACTACCCGGTGATGGTCAAGGCCGCGGCCGGCGGCGGCGGGCGCGGCATGCGCCTGGTGTCTGCCGCCGAGGCGCTGCCGCAGGCGCTGGCCTCGGCGCGTTCCGAAGCGCAGGCGGCGTTCGGCTCGGACGAGCTGATCCTCGAGCGCGCGGTGGTCGCGCCGCGGCACGTCGAGATCCAGCTGCTGGCCGACCGGCACGGCCACACCATCCACCTCGGCGAGCGCGACTGCTCGGTGCAGCGCCGCCACCAGAAGCTGATCGAAGAGGCGCCCTCGCCCGCCGTC
Source organism: Pseudorhodoferax sp. (assembly GCA_965279475.1). Classification (GTDB taxonomy): domain Bacteria; phylum Pseudomonadota; class Gammaproteobacteria; order Burkholderiales; family Burkholderiaceae_C; genus Pseudorhodoferax. The sequence goes on along the minus strand of CBDIIA010000003.1, from coordinate 517,821 downwards.
GATGCGGCGCTGCGCGAACGCATGGGCGAGGCCGCGGTGCGCAGCGCACGCGCCATCGGCTACATCGGCGCCGGCACGATGGAGTTCCTGCTCGAGCGCGACGGTCGTTTCCATTTCATGGAAATGAACACCCGGCTGCAGGTGGAGCATGCGGTGACCGAGGCCATCACCGGCCTCGACCTCGTCGAGTGGCAGCTTCGCATCGCCGCCGGCGAGCCGCTCGACCTGCAGCAGGCTGACGTGCGGCTGCAGGGCCATGCGATCGAAGTGCGGCTGGCCGCCGAGGACGTACCCGCCGGCTTTCTGCCACAGACCGGCCCGGTGCTGCGCTGGCGGCCACCGCAAGGGCACGACGTGCGCATCGACCATGGGCTGGCCGAAGGCGGCACGGTGTCGCCCCACTACGACTCGATGCTCGCCAAGCTCGTCGCCCACGGCCGCACGCGCGATGAAGCGCGGCGCAAGCTGCTGTCCGCCGTCGAGCACTGCGTGCTGCTCGGCCTGCCGAGCAACCAGGGCTTCCTGGCCGACTGCCTGGCCGACCCCGTGCTTGCCGACGGCGCGGAGGTGCACACCGGCTTCGTGCCGCAGCGCTTCGGCGCACAACCATCCAGCCGTGGCGTGCCGGCGGCAGAGACGGTGGCACTGGCCGCGTTCGCGATGGTCGCGCTGGCCATGCCCATCTCCGCTGCACCGGGCCCGCAGCCGATCGCCACGCCGGCACTCGGCACGGTCGACACGCACGTGGCGCTGGCGCTGGAGCAGCACCACTGGCACGCCCGCGTGGCGTGCGAGGCCACGCCCGAGCGCGACACCTGGCAGCTGACGCTGCAGACCGCCGCCGGCAACGCATCCGAGGCACCGGCCCCGGTCACCACCTGGACACTGCGCGCGCCCCGCTGGGCGGATGCCGACAGGGCGGTGCTCACGGTCGAATGCAACGGCATCCTCGAGACCGCCGTGCTGGCGCTGCAGGGCGACACGCTGCACCTGTTCCATGCACGGCGCGCCTGGGCCTTCGAGCGCACCGACCCGCGCAAACGCAGGCAGGCAGCGGACGCGAGTGGGGCCATCACCGCACCGCTCACCGGCCGCATCGTCGCCGTGGCCGTGCAGGCCGGTGACCGCGTCGCGGCCGGCCAGCGACTGGTGGTGCTCGAAGCGATGAAGATGGAACACACGCTGGCCGCACCGATCGCCGGCACCGTGGCCGAGTGCCACGCACAGGTGGGCGGTCAGGCGGCCAAGGGTTCGCTGTTGCTGCGCATCACGCCGTTGGCGCCGGATGGCGCATCCTGAAGCGCAAAAGGCTCCTGTACGAGAAATGAGGGGCTGATCTACCTGGCTACGCCAGCGCGTGCACCATGCGCAGCGCGCGTTCGCGGTTGCGAAAACCCAGCAGCGCGCACATCACCGTCTGCCCATCGGAGAGGTACAGGCGCGCACTGCCGATGTTGAAGAAGCGGCCCGACAGCACGTCGCCGGCCATCACCTTCACGCCCTTGAACAGCTGCAGCACCGCACAGCGCCCGTCGGCGATTTCCACGACCAGCTTGCCTGCGCGGCTGGCCACCGCGATCACGATTGCACGTTCCATGGCAGCCAGTGTAGGCAGGTGCCCGTGACGGCCCGATGACCAATTCCGTAGGCGGGTAAAGGCTTCGGAAGCCTGTGGTTTCGCGCAGGTCTACACGATGTTTTGCACAATATTTTGAAGAGTTACACGTTGACGTGGCGTCGCCGAAAATGGTGCTTTCGCTCAGGGAATCTTCGCACTCCATGCCTCCATTTTTTCGCACCGTTTTGCCGGTGCCGCGCGCAGCATGCCGATGAAGCTACGCCAGATCGAAGTCGTCCACGCGATCTTGCAGTTCGGCAGCCTCAGCGCCGCCGCCCGCGTGCTCAACATCACCCAGCCGTCTGTCACCAAACATCTGCAGCAAACCGAGCAACAGCTCGGCTATGCATTGTTCCGCCGCGCGGGAGGCCGCCTGCACCCGACCGAGGAACTGCAGCAGCTTGCACCGGTGCTGCGCACCGCCTACGCAGGCTTCGACGATGTACGCCGCACGGCGTTGAATCTGCGTGACCAACCGGCGTCGCGGCTGCGTGTCGGCCTGGTGCTGTCGATGGCGGGCATGCTGCCCGAGGCGTACCAGGCCGTGTCCGCGCAATACCCGACGCTGCGCTGCGAGTTCTCGACCGGCCACCACCAGACCCTGCTGCAATGGCTGCTGATGCGCGAGATCGACGTCGGCATCGCGCTGGAGCCGCCGCCGCATCCGGCGATCGCGTTTGAAGACCTGGGGGATCGGCGGCTGGTCTGCGCGGCCCGGCCCGAATTGCTCGGCAAGTACCGCAAAGCCAGCCGCGTACCGGCGGAAGCGATGCGCAGCATGCCCCTGATCGAAGTCGTCGACACAGACCCGGTGGGGCGTCTGGTCGGCAGCTACGCGGAGCGTTTCGACTGGCCCTTCCCGGCGCGGCTGGCGGTCAAGACGCACCAGATCGCGCTGGACCTGGCGGCGCGGGGCCTTGGCGTCGCGGTGGTCGACGACCTGAGCGCGTCGCGCTTTCTGCCCGCGTTGCAGGTCCTCCACATCGAGCCGGCCGCCACGATCTCGGTGCAGGCGATGTTTCTGCGGCCGAACGCACTCTCCGTGGCCGCGACCAGGTTCATCGCCGCCTACCGGGCGGCGACGGCCAGCCCGGCAGACGCCTAGCGCCAGGCCGCCACACGCGTCAGTAGCCGTTGCCGCCGCCGGCGCGCCGGTAGTCGGCAGCACCGTGGTAGACCGGCAGGCCGTAGCTGTCGTAGCTGACGGCGATGCCCGACAGCCCGCTGGTCAGCCCGGTCGGGCTCAGCGTCGTCGTGGTGTAGCCGTAGGTCGAACGCATGCCCGTGATGTTGGCGACGATCGGCTTGCCGCTCTCGAACTGCGCCACCGAGTTCGTCGCGCCCTGGCCGGTCCAGTTGTCGGCGTTGATCGCTGCCTGGATGTCCATGCCGTAGACCACGTTGCCGAGGAAGGTCTTCACGATGTAGTCGGGGATCGGGCCACCGCCCGCCGAGCCCCAGACAAGGCGCAGCTTGCCATTCGCGTCGAACGCGATCGCAGGTGCGATCGAGCTGCGGGCGCGTTTGTTGGCCGCATAGCCGTTGACATCGTTGCCCGGCGTGCTGGCCGAGAAGTTGGACATCGCGTTGTTCAACATCATGCCCGCGGCCTCGATGTGCGCCCCCCAATGGGTGTTGATCGTGGTCGTCATCGACAGCGCATTGCCATAACCGTCGACGATGGACACGTTGCTGGTGGTGTTCCAGTCTTCGTCCCGCTCGGCGGCACCGCGCCTTGCGCTCGCCAGCATCGTGGCACGCCCGGCCTTGTGCCGCGACAGGCTGGCCATCGCATCGAAGCCAGCCGGATTGGTCGCGGCGAAGGCCGGAATGCCGTCGGCTGTGCCGCCGCTGCCCACGCTGGCCAGCGCCGTCCCATTAACCAGCGCGGCGCGCTTGTTCAGGTAGGCATCGCTCAGCAGCGCATCGACACGCGTGTTGACGTTGGAATACGCCGGGTCTCCGACGATGTTGCGCCGGTCTGCGTTCGACAGGCGGCTGGCTTCGCCCGCAAGATACAGAAAGTCCGGCGACCCATAGGCCGTCGCGGCGATGGCCTTGCGCTCCAGCACCCCCAGCGAGTACAGCGTGACCAGGCCACCGAAGGACGGTGCCGGCTGGGTGTAGATCGTCATGCCGAAGCGCTGGCCCACGAGCGGCTTGCGTTCGACGGCCTGGTAGTTGCCGAAGTCGCTTGCCGCCATCAGGCTCGGAATGCGCGCGGGGGTGATCGCCGCAGACGTTGTGCCGTCCGCGTTGTAGGTGCTGGGCAGGACCGAGGTGCAGTTGTTGCTGCCGTCGTTTTTCTGCTTGTCGTCCTTGAAGCGCTGCAGGATCGCCGCCGCGATCGGGCCCGAGGGGTTGTAGAAAGCGGCCGCACCGCCGTCGCGCACCAGCGCCATGGTCGAGGCGAGCTGGGGGTTCTTGATCAGGGTGCCGACCGGCAACGGCTTCTCGCTGCTGGCGTCGGCCGGATCGCAGTAGCGCGCCTTGATGTCCTTGTACTTGCAACGCGCCGCGCCCCAGCGGTCGCGCGCCGTGTTCCACCACGCCTTGACCGCGCCGGCATTCAGCGGTTCGCCGGTTTCGTCGTCGAACTCGGTGCCGTCGCTGTACAGCGTGGAATACATGTACTGCGTCATCGGAAAGCCGTTGTTCGCCAGCGTGATGGCGTCGTCCCACAGCGCGTTCCAGGCCAGCTTGCCATGCGCCTGGTGCACCATGTCCAGTACGCGCAAGGTACCGGGAACGCCGGTGGCGCGGCCCGAGATGTTGGTGTTGCCCTGCTGCGCCGAAATGCTGCCGCCGATCGACTGGCCGGAGCGGCAGCTCAGATCCGAATCGACCGCCATCTGGTAGATCGATGTCGTGGTGGCGGCGCCGATGTTGCCCGGCGCACCGGACAAGCCCTCGTAGGTTCGCACCTTCTTGCTCGCGGCGTCGTAGTAGGTCACCACGGTACCGCCGCCAAGGCCCGAGGCAAACGGTTCGGCCACGCCCAGCACGGCCTGCACTGCGATCGCGGCATCGCTCGCCGACCCGCCGCGCGCCAGCACCTTGCAGCCCGCCGCCGAGGCCTGCACATCGGCCGAGCTCACCATGAGGTTGGTCCCGGTGATGCCCACGGTCTGGGCGTAAGGGGCTCCGGCCTGCGGCTGGCACAGCGCCGGGTCGAACTGGGTCACATGCACCGGCGTGGCCTTGATGTTCCAGACCAGCGCGCTCGAAGTGAACGGGGATGTGGTTTCGATCCGCAGCGTGATCGTGTCGGTGGGCGTTGCGGTCGCGCCCGCGACCAGACTCCCGATCACGACGCTGCCATCGACGATGGCCGTGCCGACGCCTGCGCCCGTCAAGGTGGCGCTCACGTCCGCCAGGTCGACGGCACCGGCCTTCACGTTGATCTTGTAGACGTACTCATAGGTAGTGCGGGTCAGTCGCGTCTCGCTGACCTTGCTCAGCGACAGCACCTGGGCCAGAGGCGTGCTGACGGCACTGGCTTTGGTTTCCAGGCGCACCAGAGTGTTGGCTGCCGATGCCGATTCGCCAGTTGCCGCCGCATCGCCGCCACCGCAGCCGGCGACGATGGCGCCGGCGACAAGCGTGCCCAGCAGCGTGGCTTGCGACCGGAGGCGGCGCGGGGTGTGATGGCGCTTCATGCCGTTGCACCCCAGGTGACAGCGGCATGGCGAGCCGACCGGCGGCGCGATGCCGTCCAGAGCAACGCAGCCAACCCGAGCCCGCACAGCAGCACAGAGCCCGGTTCCGGCACAGTCTGCGACGCCAGTACGACGGTGTCACCCGATGCCAGCAGCACGACCTCGTTGTCCGCCAAGGTGTAGAACTCATAGGGGAGCGCCCCAGGCGTGCCCACGCCGGCATAGTCGAACTGCACGGTGAAACCAGACTGCGATTGACCAGTGGCAAGTTCGTCGGCCGGATCGAGAGCGTAGATATCGAACAGGCCCTTGATGCCGTCCACCTGAACGGGTTGTTGAACGATCGGATCCCAACTGCCCGGCACGTTCAGCGCCACCAGATTGCTGAACAGGTTCTCGTCGAAATAGGCACTGAAACCGGGGATCGAAGCCGCGACGCTGCCATCGTTGGTCAACGTGAATTCCACCATCCAGGTCGTGCCGCTGCCGTGCGTGTACTGGGCCGTTACCGGCGCCGCCTGGCAGAGCAGGGACACCGCGGCCAGCAGGGCCGCGATGCCCAGGCGTATCAGAAACTTCATGAGACCAACTCCTTGAAACGTTGCGGGGGGACACCGCGAACGAGACTGTCCGCAGGGCCGGACCAGTCTATGCAAGGGGCAAGCCGCAGGCCATACACAGATTCACGTGACCCATAGCTGCAGTGCATGTGCTCAGCGCTGCGCCGTCCACCCGAAGGCCGCGTGTGCAAACTCGTGCGTGGTGCGCAAAGGGGCCTTCTCGGTGTGCACCGCGAACCGATATGGAGCATACGCTCCATGTTGGACAAGTGCCGATCCAGCCAAAGATCGCCATCCATCGCAAATATCAGAAGCGAAACGACTTTACCCAGAGATCGGTCGCATGGCGCGTTAGTTGCTTTATGGAAAAACTGTAGCGCATACGCTCTATTTTCAGTCTCCCGAGGTGCAAAGCGGTGCGTGCGCTACTTCTTCAACCATAGAGAAGGGATTGCGATGAAAACAAGCGTTGGAACACCCACGATGGCGGCTCTCTGCGTCGCGGCCTTGCTGCAGGGATGCGGCGGCGACGACACGGCGTACGTGCCGTTGACGCTCGACCAGTTCAAGGCCGCCTGCACCGGCCTGGTCGGCGCCACGGTCACGGGCGGAACCGTGGCCACGGCCGTCTTCACCGAGGCGTCCACCGGCACGGTGACTGCGACATCGGTGCCGCAGCACTGCCTGCTGCGCGGCGCGATGAACAAGCGCACCGGCATCGACGGCAAACCCTACGCACTGCAATTCGAGCTGCGCCTGCCGCTCACCTGGAACAAGCGCTTCTACTACCAGGGCGGCAGCGGCGTCGACGGGACGCTCTTCACCGCGGTGGGCCAGTACACCGGCGGCGGCAACACCCGCAACGCACTGCTGGACGGTTATGCCGTGGTGACGACCGACTCGGGCCACATCGCCGAGACCGGCGTTGCCAATGGCAGCTTTCTCTTCGGTGCCGACCCGCAGGCACGTTATGAATACGGCGACCAGCAGATTCCGCAGGTGACAGCGGCGGGCAAGACGCTGGTGTCCAAGATGTACGCGGCCACCCCCGACAAATCCTACTTCGTCGGCTGCTCCAACGGCGGGCGCCAGGCCATGATCGCCGCACAACGCTACCCCGACCTGTTCGACGGCATCGTCGCGGCCGCCCCCGGCTACCGCCTGACGCAGGCTTCCATCCAGGGATCGCTGTACCAGGCGCAGATCGCGGCCACCGTGGCGCCGCTGGGCACCGACGGCCGGCCCGACGTGACCCAGGCCCTGACCTCGACCGAACAGGCCACGGTGCGCAGCCGCATCCTGGGCGCCTGCGACGCGCTCGACGGTGCGGTCGACGGCATGGTCAGCAAGATGAGCGCCTGCAACCCCGATCCTCTGACCTGGGCCTGCAAGGCGGGCGAAACCGAGAACTGCCTGCCGCTTGCCAAGTCGGTCTACGTGAAGAAGCTGTTCGACGGCGCGAAGACTTCCGCCGGCGAACAGATCTACGCGCCGTGGCCGTTCGATCCGGGCATGGCCGCGCAATCGGCGAATCCGTTCCTCACCATCTTCGCCGGCGAGGCCTCCCACATCTACACCACGCCACCGACGATCACGGCCGACCTGCTGGGCTATTCGCTGACGGGCAACATCGACGCCGAGTACGCCAAGCTGTCCGCGACGACGGCGCTGTTCACCCGCTCGGGCAATGCCTACACCAATGCCGAGTCGCCGGACATGGACGCGTTCAAGGCACGCGGCGGCAAGCTCATCATGTTCAACGGTGCGGCCGACCTCGCCTTCTCGATCAAGGACGTCGAGGCCTACTACAAGAAGGTGCAGAGCCGCTACGGCGTGACCGAGGCACCTTCGTTCGCACGCGCCTTCTTCGTGCCGGGCATGGCGCACTGCAGCGGTGGAACCTATGGCACCGACCAGTTCGACGCCGTCGGCGCGCTGGTGAACTGGGTCGAGAAGGGAACCGCGCCCGACGTGATCGTGTCGACCGCCCGCGCCGGTGCTGGTGTGGCCTGGCCCGGCCGCACCCGCCCGCTGTGCGCGTACCCGAAAGAGGCCATCTACAAGGGCTCCGGCAGCATCGAGGACGCAGCCAACTTCAGCTGCCAGTGACGCAGAAAACCGTGCCGCATTCCGCGGCACCGGAATCACCAGGCGCGCCGGCTGCGCTGCGTAGAATCCGCACGCGCAATTGCAGCCGGCCGATGACCAGACCACCCAAGCAGCCCCCCTCCGCCACCGCTCCGGCCCGAGAGAACTACGACGTCACCGCACAGGTGGGGCACCTGCTGCGGCGGGCTTACCAACGGCACGCCGCGCTGTTCCAGCAAGAGATCCCCGACTCGCAACTCACGGCCGCGCAGTTTGTCGCCCTCTGTGCCGTGCGCGACATGGGCGAGTGTTCGCTCAACGACATCGTCAAACGCACCGCGATCGACCAGGCCACGATCCGCGGCGTGATCGACCGGCTGGGGGTGCGCGGCCTCGTCGCCACCGCCGACCACAAGCAGGATGCACGCAAGCGGGTGGTATCGCTCACCACCGAAGGCGCGCGCCTGCTCGACGAGACGGTGCCATTTGCCAGACGCGCGACGGAGCGCACCTTCGGTGCCTTCAACCCCGGCGAACGTGAAGCCTTGCTGTTCCTGCTGCGCAAGATGAACGAGATGGAGTGACGGTCCCGCGGCGCCGGGCCCTTCAAGAAGCCACGGCCCGCACCGTCGCATCGGCGCCCGCCGCCTGCGCGCGCCGCTGCGGCAGCCACTGCGAAGCCAGCAGCGCCAGCACCACCACCGCCGCTGTCCAGCCAAAGACCGGCTGCAGGCCATGGGCCAGCGCCGCCGTCACAGCCTCGGCGCGGCCCGCCGCGAAGGCCGCCGGCGCCGACAGTTCTTCGCCCACGTGCCGGGTCAGCAGTGCCGCCAGCAACGCCACACCGCAGGCGCCGCCCAGGCTGCGCAGCATCACCGGCACAGCGGTGGCAATGCCCATGTGCTGCGGCGGCGACACCCGCTGCGCCACCACGGTGATGATCGGGAACAACAGGCCCAGCCCCATGCCCAGCGGCAACAGGCTGGCCGAGATCGCCGGCGCTGTGGCCGGCCACCAGTGCAGCGATGCCATCAGCAGGGCGTTGGACAGCAGCATCAGCGCGCAGGCGACGCGGGCCAGCACGACGGCCGGTGTCTGCGCACGCAGCAGGCGGCCGCTGCCGATCGCGGCCGCGGTGATGCCGGCCATCAGCGGCATCAGGTGCAGCGCCGAACCGGTGGGCGACAGGTGCAGGCCGGTCTGCAGGTACTGCGGCAGAAAGACCACGGCAGCGTACAGCGCCACGCCAGTCGCCAGGCCGATGGCACTGACGGCCGCATAGGCCGGGCGCGCGAACAGCGACAGCGGCAGCAACGGATGGGCCGCGCGCTGCTGGCGCCACAGGAAGGCTGCTGTGCACAGCCCGCACGCCACCACCAGCAACCACAGCGGGGCCATGGCGTCGAGATGCAGGCGCTCGTGCTGGGTCGCCAGCAGCAGGCCGACCAGGGCCACGCTCAGCAGCGCGGCGCCGAGCCAATCGATCTGCGCCACCGACGGGCGTGGAGCCGATGCCTGTGCCACGCTCGGCCTCGCGGGCACCGTGGCAGCCAGCACGCCCCAGGCGAGTAGCGCCAGCGGCACGTTGAGCCAGAACGCCCAGTGCCAGGTCAGGTGCTCGACCAGGGTGCCACCCACCAGCGGGCCGAACATCGTTGAGACCCCGTAAGCCGCACCCAGCAAAGCCTGGTAGCGGCCGCGTTCCTCGGGCGCGAACAGGTCGGCCACGGTCAGCATCGTCAAGGTCAGCAGGCCGCCCCCGCCCGCGCCCTGCAGCGCCCGTGCCAACACCAGCTGCGGCAGGTCGCGGCTGGCGCCGCAGGCCAGCGAGCCGAGCAGGAACAGGCCGATGGCCAGCAGCAGCATCGGCTTGCGGCCCAGCACGTCGGCGAGCCGGCCGTACAGCGCGATCACGATGGTCGCGGCTAGCAGATAGGCCGAGAACACCCAGGCCAGCGGCCAGCTGCCCGTCAGCTCGCGCGCCATCACCGGCAGCGCGGTCGACAGGATGGTCTGGTCGAGTGCGGCCAGTACCAGGGTCAGCATCAGCATGCTGAACGGAAGCAGGCGCGAGGGCGTTTCGGGAGCGTTCACGGCAAGGGCCTTTCGGGTGGAAGGGCGCAGTGTCGGCACGCACATCGATTCTGTACAGTGCAATGATTCGAACATATGATTTCACCGGATGAACACGTACGATCTGAACTTGCTGACCGCGCTGGACGCCCTGCTCGCCACCGGCAGCGTGACGGGCGCCGCGGCGCGCATGCACCTCAGCACGCCGGCGATGAGCCACACGCTGGCGCGCATCCGCGAGGCCTTCGGGGACCCGATCCTGGTGCGTGCGGGCCGCAAGCTGGTGCCCACGCCGCGCGCGCTGGCGCTGGTGGAGCCGGTGCGGCAGCTGCTGGCCCAGGCCCAGGCGCTGCGCGCCGCGATCGACCCCGAGGGCCTGGCCGGCGTGCGGCGGCGTTTCGTGATCCGCGCGCCCGAAGGCATCGCCGTCGTCTTCGGCGCGACGATGCTGCAGACACTGGGCGCCGAGATGCCGCTGGCCAGCGTGCAGTTCCTGCCCGAGGCGCACCACGACCCGGGTGCGCTGCGCGACGGGCGCATCGACCTCGACGTGGGCAGCTTCCGCATGCTCGACCCGGAAACCGAGGCGCTGGTGCTGTCGCAGCAGGCGCTGATGGGCGCGGTGCGCAACGGGCATCCGCTGCTGAAAAAGTCGACCCGCCAGCCGCCGCTGGCCGAGCGCTTCGCCGCCGCGCGGCATGTGGACGTGACGCCGCGCGCGGGCGAGGCCTCGCCCGTCGACCTGGCGATGGCAGCCGCGGGCCTGCAGCGTCAGGTGGCGCTGTACGTGCCCAGCAGCTTCTCGGCGCTGATCTCGGCCTCGCGCTCGGACCTGGTCGCCTGCGCGCCCGAACGCACGGCCCGCGGCATGGCGCCCTCGCTCGGCCTCACGCTGTTCGCGCTGCCGGTCGTGGTGCAGACCGAACCGATGCGCATGGCCTGGCATCCGCGGCACAGCGCGGACCCGGCCCACCGCCTGCTGCGCGACTGCCTGCAGCGCGTGCTGCAGGATGCACGCCACATCGGGCCATCGGTCGCGGCGCTGGCGGCGGGTGCAAAGAAGAAGCTGACTTGAGGATTCGCATCAAATTCAGAATCATCTGATGCGACAATTGATGCATACCTTCATCGGAGAATTCCATGCGCACCACCGTCACCCTGAACGACGAACTGCTGTCCCAGGCCCGCATGTTCACCGGCATCCAGGAGACGTCGGTCCTGATCGAGCAGGCCTTGAAGGGTTTTGTCGAGCGTGAAGCCGCACGCCGCCTGGCCCGCCTCGGCGGTACTTCTCCGGCATTGAAAGCGGCGCCCCGGCGCCAGGGCAAGGCCGATCGATGATCCTGGTCGACACGTCGATCTGGATCGACCATCTGGCGCGTGGCGACGCCCGGCTGCAGGCGCTGCTGGAAGACGGCGAAGTGCTGACCCATCCCTTCGTCGTGGCCGAGATCGCCCTCGGCAGCCTCGCCAGGCGAGACGAAGTCATCGAAGCCCTGGAAGCCCTGCCACGCGCGCCGCTGGCGGAACAAGCCGAAGCCATGCACTTCCTGCGCGACGCAAAACTGTTCGGCACCGGCATCGGCTTTGTCGATCTGCACCTGCTGGCCTCGACACGGCTTGCGGCGACGGCCCGGCTGTGGACACGCGACAAGCGGCTGGTGCAGGTCGCCTCGAAACTGAAGCTCGCGACCTTCGCTGCCAACTGAACGCTCGGCCTACCTCGCACTCCGAGCACGACTCGGCGCCGTCGACGGGTTGATTGTGGAGTCGACATGCGGCTACAGTCGGCCACAACCGGTCTTTCGAAGTCGGCTCCCATTTCGTTCAGGAGACCCTGTAATCGCGTGACCGAGGCCTCGACTGGAAAGCCACCTGCGTGCATAAGCGGTCACTGACAGCCTTGGCTTGGAGAAATTCTCCCGACCATGTAGCCTGCCTCTACTTTGACACGCGGTGGGCCTTCGAGGTCGTGTAGCACTACGCACGATCCGATTAGCAACTGCCCCTCGGCCGCCATCCTGACCTCTAAGCCATCAAGCAGACGCACGGTATAGATACGCCACGGCGTTGCAACTGGGCTGATTGATGGAATCGGGATGAAGACGGCGACTGCGATATCGACTCGCCTACCCTGGAACGTCGGTTCCGCCAAGGGAACAACCTCGAGAATTCGACCCTTGCCGATCTCTCTCGGCGGAGTAGGAGCGGCGCAGCCCGCCGATACGCAGGCCAGCAAAATAGCGATGCTCATCGCCTTCGCATGCCGCGCGATGGCATCGCGATGACTTCGAATCGAGGCCCAATCCATTGTCATTTAATCGAGCGCCTTGGTCTCTTTTAATTCGATCAGTGCGATGTCCGGAGGAATGTTGTCGAGAGAGCGCTTCCAGTTGTAGTTAAAAAGGAGCGATCCGTAGATATGCTGGCCACCCTGACTTTCTATGGTGTATCGAAAGAACAGTGTCTTGCCTGGATCAACGGTGACATCCACCCCCGCAGGCTGAAAGCCTTGCACTTCGACCGTATGGTGACCTGGCTCAAGTTCTCGCCGAAGGTAGCCGCCATTCTTCATCACTGCAACTTGCACTCCATCGATAAGGATAGGCTGTGTGGTGCCCCCTGCGGCAAATGCCGTCGGCCGATAGATGTAGATCGCTCCGCGATCCGGGCTTGGGGCCGTTGCACCGGTAAAGGCCGGCCCGTACGCAGCACAAGCGCCCAGAAAAAATGGCAGGACCAGAAGAGCAGCCAAGCGAACTGGAAAAGCGTTGGACCGAGTGAACTTGAGGTTGGTGAGGTTCTCTCTCATATTTTCGCAATTTTGTTGAACACCAAATGTTACCGCTTCTCGATGCCCTGGATGGACGTGTCGTCAACTTGAGTCTCTGCTACTTCATGGCCGCTTCGGAGCAGCGCCAATGTCTCTTGAGGGCCCGCTGGCGCCGGTCCGCTTGAGGCAAAATTCGGCCATGAGCGGACATTCTTTGCCTAAATGTGGTGGTTCAGTCGCCGCAGCATGGAGGTTCGTCGTCGATGCTGTGCTATCTGCAAGCGAGCATCGGCAGTTCCTGGCCGGAATACATGTCTCGGTCGGATTTTTTTACCTTGTCGCCGGACTATTGATGTCTTCCATCACCGGCCCCGCTTATTTGCTCGCCTCCACCGGCGTCTCACTAATCTGTCTCGTCGTAACCGCCATTTCCGTGCAATGGAATAGCGCGGTGGCTCTAATTTTTAGCTGGGCGTGGGCATGCGTCTCCGTTGCTTGCGGCCTGCTTTTCTTTTTCATGGTCATGGCGGCGGGTGCCGGTGGCGCAGGAATTGGGTAGCGCCGCGCGCAGGTCGTGCGGCAAAATCCGGCCAGGAGCTGACGTTCGAGCCATCCCTCCATCACCACACATCTGCAATGTTTGACTCAGGAAAAACGGGGTCCGCGCAAAAAGAACAGGCGCGTGCGGTGCTGCCATCGTACGTGACGGACAAATTGGTCGTACTAAGCAAAGCAAGCCTGCGGGTCCGTGACACATACGAGATTCGGCTTGCCTTGTTCATGGCCGCTTCCAAGGGCTTGCAGTTTGTCTTGGCGGTACGCTCTGGTGCCATTGTCGACCACTCGGTTCTTGAGCTACTCGCCGAACATGGTGGGACCGTGCAAGAAGCCGACCTGCCGGAGTTTTCGGTTTATTTGGGAAGGGCAAAACTCGATGGGTCAGAGGACGGCTGGGTTCTTGGAGACTCCTCCGCGCTCAAATCTTTGACCTGTGAAGTCAAGTCGGAAGGGCTTCGAGCACGGCTTGCAGTCGGAGCGGTATGGGCTCATGAAGAATTGGATGAACTAGCTGCAAAGCTGACCGCAGAGCACATCGCGTTGGACAACATTGATGGGGAAAACGTCGTGGCCGCCCTTCTGGCTCTTGTGCACGCGGCCCGCTCAGATGGGGGTCATCTGTTCATTCAGTAGCGGCTTGCCTTCCGGCAGAACTCGGCCAAGAACGGAAGTTCTTCAAGTTCGTTTGAATCGCGTTTGGGAGCATGCGTCTGATTGCAATATCGTCCGCATAGCACATCATGAAACTTCTCAGCCTCGACCTTTCTAGAGATGCGCCTGCGCCAATTGCATCTCCAAACATCGCAGACCTTCATCGGCTATGGGACAGCAACGAAAAGTTCCAGTTGAACATGGGCAAGTCCTTTGCGGCAGATTGGCCGGCGATTCGCGTCGACGTCGATGACGACCATGAGCGTCCCCGCGGTCTGACCGACTTCATGCTCACCGTCCCGTTCCGGATTGCCTCCGCTCGGCTCGTGAACGTACTGAGGGACTTTGCATGCGAGTGCGAGTACCTGCCACTTCAAGTGCGGTATGACTCGGAGAGGCTTGTAGGGCGCTACTTTGCGCTGAACGTCCAGAGAGTTGTGAATAGCGCCATCGACCGCGAGCATTCAGTCATCGGGTTCTACGATGAGGAATTCGGCATGGCAGAAGATGTTGAAGAGCTGGCCTTGAAGGAAGGTGCGATTGGCGATGCGCCGCTCGCCTATTTGGCCGAGATTGGGCGCGTCGCCGTCAGTGATGAGCTTGCCGACGAGCTGAAGAAAGCTGGATTGGTCGGGATTCAAACTATCGACCCTAAGATGTTCCCTACTCGCACAGGGGAGTGAAATTCCCCCGCTTTCCGAGGACCGGCGAGCGACTGCTTCGGAGCGCATCGAATGTCTCTTGTGGGCCCGCTGGCGCCGGTCCGCTTGAGGCAAAATTCGGCCAGGAACGGACATTGGACCGCGCAGGGAGAAGTGATGTTGAATCGTTTTTATCGTCTCCGAGACTTTCGCTTGGGGTGCTCCTCGGAGCCATCCTGGGGACAATTGCAGCAATCTCTGTTCACGAACTGGTGGCGCCTGTTCCCGCACTGCTTGGCGCAACGGTGATAGCGGTTTTCTTCCTCATTGGCTTGTTTTTAGGCGCAAGATGGGAAAGCAGGAAGTCTTGAAATTGACCGCGCCTGGTCTTGACTATGTTCGGCCAGAAGCGGACACCGCAACGCGCCGCGATGATAAGAATGAAAGTGAGGGTGATTTTGTGAAGGCCATGTTGAATCGTCGCTCCGGCGCTGTGCTCCTCGCGGCACTTGTTCTTGCAGGTTGCGCCACCCCGACGCCTACGCCACCTGCCCGACAAGCGCAGCCCAACGACGCAACAATCTTCATCTATCGGCCTTCCTCTTTCGCTCTGGGCGCGCGCGACGCCTATATCAGCGTAAACGGGCTCGAAGTCGCGCCGCTGGCCAATGGCTCATATTTCGTCTTACGTGTACCGGAAGGTTCGTACGTCATCGAGCAGAAGTGGGCTTGGGATATCCAGCTGGGCAAGGCTCCGCTAAGGCTGCCCGCGTTGGAACTAAAGAAGCAGCAGAAACGCTACCTGCGGTTTTCCACCGAAGCCGGCCGGCGCTACGTGTACAACGGCATCTCATTTGATTACGGGATCGAAGAGGTGAGCGAGACGATTGCCCTAAGTGAAACTGGCGCGGGTCAGCTCAAGCAAGTGGGCGCAATGCAGTGACCCTTCAGATGGCCGGATGGCTTGCCCGGCGTTGGACGAATACTCTCGGGGGCCGATTCGACTGGTCGATACAACACATCAACTGAACATCTCCGCTTAGATTTGATGTCCGCTATGGAGATTGATGTAAGTCGGCTTCGGGCCCATTCCGGTCTTTGCGTCCGCTCCATAGCCGACACTCATACGAGTCAAGAGTTCGTTGGGGGAGTTCGGCAAAATCGAACGCACCGCATTTGGAGGTTTGATGGAATTACTTTCGTGGACCGCGGCGGCATTCATCCTAGTCTTGCCTTCGAGCTATCAGCTTGAATCTCAGCAAGTTGAGCAAGTCCGAGGTCCATTCGTCTCTGTCGAAACTGTGTGCCTATGGAGGAACGCCCAAGGCAAGTCTTTGACGTTCTCGTGGTGGAAGCCGTACCCGCCTTTTCCCGGCGGCCCATTGGTTGCCGCTCGAGAGACACAAGGGTTGTGGGCAGGAGAAGCGGCTTCCTTTGTGGAAACGAAGATTTTCGAAGGCGTCGAGTCTCGTGTGTCGGTCGCCTTTCAACGAAGGCCCACTCTCGATGCCCAAGCAAGAATCTCTGCGACAGGTCTGAAACTGGATGACCTGCAAGCCTTTTTAAAAGCATCAACCGTGAGAGTCATGACGCCAGAAGACGCAAGCAAAGCGGGATGTGGCCGACTGTAGCCGGTCCTGCCTGCACCCAAGATTTCAATCCTCGAAAACTAGACGTTCAGCATCCGGAGATCATTTGTCGCCAACATCAGCCACACCGAACCCACCCCCACCCGGCGTGTGCACCTCGAACACGTCGCCCGGCAGCATCTCGGCCTGGCCGATGTGGGCCAACTCCTCGATGCGTCCATCGGCCCGCACAACCCGGTTGATGCCCAGCGCACCCGGCGCGCCGCCGGCCATCCCGAACGCCGGATGCAGGCGGCCGTTCGACAGGATGCTGGCCGTCATCGGCTCGAGGAAACGAACACGGCGCACGCCGCCGTCGCCGCCGTGCCAGCGGCCGGCGCCGCCCGAACCTTGCCGGATCGCGTAGCTGTCGAGCCGCACCGGAAAGCGGAACTCCAGCACCTCGGGGTCGGTCATGCGCGAGTTGGTCATGTTGGTCTGCACGACGCTCGTACCGTCGAATCCGTCGACCAGCTCGCCCTGAGGGCCGAACACACCGCCGGCCCCCGAGCCGCCGGAGATCGTCTCGTAGTACTGATGACGCGCATTGCCGAAGGTGAAGTTGTTCATCGTGCACTGGCCCGCGCCCATCACGCCGAGCGCGCCGAACAAGGCATTGGTGATGCAGGTCGAGGTCTCGACGTTGCCCGCGACCACCGAGGCCGGCGGGTTGGGGTTCAGCATCGAGCCGGGCGGGATGATCACCTTCAGGGGCTTCAGGCAGCCGGCGTTCAGCGGGATGTCGTCGTCGACAAGGGTGCGGAACACATAGAGTACGGCCGCCATGCAGACAGCGGTGGGGGCGTTGAAGTTGTTGGTCTGCTGCGGCGACGTGCCGGTGAAATCGATCTCGGCGCTGCGGCGCGCGGCATCGACGCGGATCGCCACCTGGATCTGCGCGCCGTTGTCCAGCGGCAGCGTGAACGCGCCATCCTTCAGCCGCGTGATGACGCGGCGCACCGACTCCTCGGCGTTGTCCTGCACGTGGTCCATGTAGGCCCGCACCACGTCGAGGCCGAAGTGCGCGACCATCTTGCGCAGCTCCTGCACGCCTTTCTCGTTGGCGGCGATCTGGGCCTTCAGGTCGGCCATGTTCTGCTGCGGATTGCGTGAAGGGTAGCGGGCGCCGTTCGGCCCCTCGCCCGCCAGCAGCGCCAGCATCTCGGCCTCGCGCAGCGTGCGCTGGTCGATCAGCTTGAAGTTGTCGATCTGCACGCCCTCCTCTTCGATGCGGGTCGAGAACGGTGGCATCGAACCCGGCGTGATGCCGCCGATGTCGGCATGGTGGCCGCGCGAGCCGACGTAGAACATCGGCGGCGCCGCGGCATCGCTGCCGTCCAGGTACACCGGCGTGATGACCGTCACATCGGGCAGGTGCGTGCCACCGTGGTAGGGGTCGTTCAGCGCGAACACGTCGCCGGGCCGCATTCTGCCCGCGTTCTCGCGGATCACGGTCTTGATGCTCTCGCCCATCGAACCCAGGTGCACCGGCATGTGCGGGGCGTTGGCGATCAGGTTGCCGGCGGCGTCGAACAGCGCACAGCTGAAGTCGAGCCGCTCCTTGATGTTGACCGAGTAGGCGGTGTTCTGCAGCTGCAGCCCCATCTGCTCGGCGATGTTCATGAACAGGTTGTTGAACACCTCGAGCAGCACCGGGTCGACCGTGGTGCCGACCGCATAGGTCACGGCGCGGGCCTCGCGCCGGTCCAGCACCAGGTGGTCGAGGGCGGTCAGCGTCGCCTCCCAGCCCGGCTCCAGCACGGTGGTGGCGTTCTTCTCGGCGATGATGGCTGGGCCAGCCACGCGGTCGCCTGGCCGCAGGTCTTCGCGCACGACCAGCGCGGCGTCGTGCCAGGCGCCTGCCGCATGCATGCGCACGGTCTCGCGCACCGGTACGGCGCGCGGCGGGTGCAGGGGCAGCGTGGGCTCGGACGGTGCGTCGCCGGCCACGATGGCCTCGACCGACACGGCCTCGACCACCAGCCCCTTGCCTTGCATCAGGAACGCAAAACGCTGCCGATAGGCCGCCTCGAACGCCGATGTCACCGCCAACAGCCGCTCGGCCGGCGTGCCGCCAGCATCGGCCATCGCCACCACCAGCGCCGCATCGCTGCCCTGGTAACGCACGTGCGCGCGCCGGTGTACCGTGATCGCGCCGCGGCTCACCTGCTGGCGCACCAGCTCGGCCTGCGCGGCATCGGCCAGCGCCTGCAGGCGGGCGTCGACCGCGTCCAGTGCGGCCTCGGCCAGCGGCAGCTCGACCGCTTGCTCGCGGATCACCACCTGGTCGGCCAGGCCCATGCCGTAGGCGCTCAGCACGCCGGCCAGCGGGTGCACGAATACGCGGGTCATGCCCAGCGCATCGGCCACCAGGCAGGCATGCTGGCCGCCGGCACCGCCGAAGCACTGGAGCGTGTAGCGCGTGACGTCGTAACCGCGCGCGACCGAGATCTTCTTGATCGCGTTGGCCATCTGCTGCACCGCGATCTGGATGAAGCCTTCGGCCACCTGCTCGGCACTGCGCCCGGCACGCGCGGCCAGTTCGGCGAAACGGCTCTGCACGGCCTCCAGGCTCAGCGGCTCGTCGGCACCGGGGCCGAACACCTTGGGGAAGTAGCGCGGCTGGATCTTGCCCAGCATCACGTTGGCATCGGTCACCGCCAGCGGCCCGCCGCGCCGGTAGCTGGCCGGGCCGGGGTTGGCACCGGCGCTCTGCGGCCCGACGCGGAAACGCGCGCCGTCGAATGCGAGGATCGAGCCGCCGCCGGCCGCGACCGTGTGGATGCTCATCATCGGCGCGCGCATGCGCACGCCAGCCACCTGGGTCTCGAACTCGCGCTCGAACGCACCGGCGTAGTGCGACACGTCGGTCGAGGTGCCGCCCATGTCGAAGCCAATCACCTTGTCGTGGCCGGCCAGCGTGGCGGTGCGGGCCATGCCGACGATGCCGCCGGCCGGGCCGGACAGGATCGCGTCCTTGCCCTGGAACACCTGGGCATCCGCCAGCCCACCGGACGACTGCATGAAGAACAGCTTGACGCCCGGCATCTCGGATGCGACCTGGTCGACATAACGGCGCAGGATCGGCGACAGGTAGGCGTCGACCACGGTGGTGTCGCCGCGGCTCACCAGCTTCATCATCGGGCTGGTCTGGTGCGAGGTGCTGATCTGCGTGAAACCGACCTCGGCCGCGATGTCGCGCGCGATGCGTTCGTGCGCGGTGAAGCGGTAGCCGTGCATGAACACGATGGCCACGCTGCGCAGGCCTTGCGCGTGTTGCGCCAACAGCGCCGTGCGCAGCGCTGCCGCGTCCAGCGGGGTGACGACCTCGCCGTCGGCGGCCACCCGCTCTTCGGCCTCGACCACCGCGCTGTACAGCAGCTCGGGCAGCACGATGTTCCGGTCGAACAGCCGCGGCCGGTTCTGGTAGGCGATGCGCAGCGCATCGCGGAAGCCGCGGGTGGTGACCAGCAGCGTCGGCTCGCCCTTGCGTTCGAGCAGCGCGTTGGTCGCGACCGTGGTGCCCATCTTCACGCTGTCGACCAGGTCGGCCCGCACCGGCTCGCCCGGCGCCAGGCCCAGCAGGTGCCGAATGCCGGCCACGGCCGCGTCGCGGTACTGCTCGGGGTTCTCGGACAGCAGCTTGTGCGTGACCAGCGCATAGCTGCCATCGGCGTTCGGCTTGCGGCCGACCACGTCGGTGAACGTGCCGCCACGGTCGATCCAGAACTGCCAGCGTTGCGGGGTGGGGGAAGAGGAATTCATGTCGGTGGAGGTGTTCACAAGGACGCCGCGGCACGCGCGGCCTGGTCGTAGCCGCCAGACAGGATTCGCAACAACCGGGCCAGCTCGCCGATGTCGCGGTTCATGCCGTCGTCCAGGTTCAGCGCGTCCATCAGGCAGGACTCGCGGATCTCGCGGTAGCGCTGCACGTAGGCATGGCCCGACTCGGTGGAGGCATAGGTCACCTCCTTGCCGTTCTTGCTCGACGCGACCACGCCCAGGCCCTGCAGCTTCTTCAGCGCGTAGTTGATCAGGTGGGTGTCCTCGACATTCATGATGAAGCAGATGTCGGCCAGGCGCTTGTCGCGGGCGCGGTGCGTCACGTGGTGCAGCACCAGCACGTCGAGCGGCGTCAGGTCCTTCAGGCCGGCGGCGGTCATGCAGTGCACCATCCAGCGGTTGAACGAGTTGTTGGCCATGATCATGCCGAACTCGAACTCGCTCATCTCGGTGCTGCGCGGCGACACCAGGTGCGCCGACGACACGATGGCCGTCTTGCGCACGGAGGGGGCGGGCGGGGTCTCGGCCGTCTTTCTTGCCATCTGTCGGTTCCGATCAAGGCTGGGGATGCAGGGCTTCTACGGTCTCAAATTGTAGATAGTTCATCATCAAATCATCGACATTTTTTTAACATTGATATGACAAAACCGAAAAACCGATAGAGAATGAAGCCCCATGGATTCCATGGACTCTGCCGCCACCCCGCTGCTCTCGGTTCGATCGCTCGCGGTCGAATTCGACGTGCCGGGCGGGCGCTTCAGAGCGGTCGATGGCCTGAGCTTCGACGTGCGGTCCGGCCGCACGCTGGCCATCGTCGGCGAGTCGGGCTCGGGCAAGTCGGTCACCTCGCAGGCCATCATGCGGCTCACCGACTACTCGGGCGGCCACATCGTCGGCGGCGAGGTGCGGTTCCAGTCGCCGGCCCATGGCGCGGTCGATCTGACGCAGGCCGGCGACGACACATTGCGCAGCATCCGCGGCAACGAGATCGCGATGGTCTTCCAGGAGCCGATGACCTCGCTCAACCCGGTCTTCACCATCGGCAACCAGATCGCCGAAGCGCTGGTGCTGCACCAGCGGCTGACGCCGGCCCAGGCCCGCACGCAGGCTGGCGCCCTGCTGCACAAGGTGCGCCTGCCCGATGCCGAGCGGCTGCTCGACGCCTATCCGCATGCGCTGTCGGGCGGCATGCGCCAGCGCGTGATGATCGCGATGGCGCTGTCGTGCCAGCCGGCGCTGCTGATCGCCGACGAGCCGACCACGGCGCTGGACGTGACGATCCAGGCGCAGATCCTCAACATCATCCGCGAGCTGCAACGCGACCTCGACACCGCCGTCATCTTCATCACGCACGACATGGGCGTCGTGGCGCAGATGGCCGACGACGTGGTGGTGATGTGGCGTGGCCGCTGCGTCGAGCAGGGCCCGGTGGACCGCATCTTCCACGCGCCGCAGCACCCCTACACACGCGCCCTGCTGTCGGCCGTGCCGCGGCTGGGCAGCCTGCGCGGCCAGCCGCTGCCGCGCCGCACGCCACTGACCGTGCTCGACGGCCTGGGTGACGATGCGCGCCCGCGCGAGGTCGGCGTCGACCGGGTGCAGGACACGGTCGATGCCGCCGCGCCGCTGCTGGTGGTCGACCGGCTCACCACCCGTTTCGACGTGGGCCGCACCTGGCTGGGCCGCGTCACGCACCGCGTGCATGCGGTCGAAGAGGTGAGCTTCGACATCCACCCCGGCGAGACGCTGGCGCTGGTGGGCGAATCGGGCAGTGGCAAGTCGACCATCGGCAAGACGCTGCAGCAGCTGGTGCCCGCCACGGCGGGCCGCGTGTCGTTTGCGGGGCAGGACATCCAGCAGCTCGACGCCGCCGGCCGGCAGCGGCTGCGCCAGGAGATCCAGTACATCTTCCAGGATCCGTTCGCGTCGCTCGACCCGCGCAAGACAGTGGCCTTCAGCATCGCCGAGCCGATCCACACGCACCGCCTGCTCGACGGCGCCGCGGCCGTGCAGGCGCGGCTGGCCGAGCTGGTGCAGGACGTAGGCCTGCGGCCCGAGCACCTGCAGCGCTACCCGCACGAGCTGTCGGGCGGGCAGCGGCAGCGCGTGTGCATCGCGCGGGCGCTGGCCTGCAGGCCGAAGCTGATCATTGCCGACGAGTCGGTGTCGGCGCTCGACGTGTCGATCCAGGCGCAGATCATCGACCTCCTGATGGCGCTGCAAGCCGAACGCCGCCTGTCCTACCTGTTCATCACGCACGACATGGCGGTGGTCGAGAAGATCAGCCACCGCGTGGCCGTGATGTACCTGGGGCAGATCGTCGAGATCGGCACGCGGCAGGACATCTTCGAGAACCCGCAGCACCCCTACACGCAAAAGCTGCTGGCCGCGGTGCCGGTGGCCGAGCCGGGCCGGCACATCGACGCGCGGCTGATCGAAGGCGAGATCCCGAGCCCGGTGCGCCAGGTCGGCCACGAGCCCGCGATCCACCGGTTCACCCAAGTCAGCGCCAGCCACCGGGTGGCTCTACCCACGGCCTGAGGCCTATCCTCTGTTTCTTCAGAACATTCTCCCGGAGTACTTCCCCATGCAACCCAAACAACTGATTGCCTCCACCAGCCTCGCGCTGGCCGCCCTGTTCGGCACCGGTGCGCACGCCGCCGGTACCTTGAACGTGGCCATCCACCAGGACCCGGGCAACTGGGACCCGATCGCCACCTTCCTGGTGGCCTGGGGCGCCGTGGGCGGCCAGGTGTTCGACGGGCTGATCATCCGAACGCCCGACATGAAGCTCGTGCCCGGCCTCGCCACCAAGTGGGAGTTCCTGGAGAAGAACACCAAGCTGCGCTTCACGCTGCGCACCGGCGTCAAGTTCCACAACGGCGAGCCGTTCGACGCCGAGGCCGTGAAGTTCACCTTCGACCGCCTGCTCGGCGACGAGGGCAAGAAGGGCCCGCAGCAGTCCAACTACAACGCCATCGACAAGGTGGTGGTGGTCAACCCGACCACGGTCGACTTCGTGATGAAGAGCCCCGACCCGGTGCTGCTGACCAAGCTGTCGGGCTACGGCGCGATGATCGTGCCGCCCAAGTACATCACCGAGAAGGGCAGCGCCTACTTCGGCGCCAACCCGGTCGGCACCGGCCCATTCAAGTTCACCGAATACAAGCCCAAGGTCAGCCTGTCGTTCACTAAGAACGCCGACTACTGGGGCGGCGCGCCCAAGGTCGACAACCTGGTCTACCGCTTCATCACCGAGCCGGCCACGCAGGCCGCCGAGCTGCAGGCCGGCCGCATCGACGTGGCCAACCAGATCCCGCTGGCGATGATCGACACGCTGAAGAAGGACCCCAAGCTGGCCATCACCAGCATGGACGGCCCGGTCGCGCTGGCGATGCGCTACAACACGCAGCGCGGCATCATGAAGGACAAGGAAGTGCGCAAGGCGCTGACGATGGCGGTGGACCGCGACGCCATCATCAAGACCATCCTGCTCGGCAACGCCAAGTCGATTGCGAGTTTCCAGGGCGCGCTGTCGTTCGGCAACGACCCGGCGTTGAAGCCGCTGCCGTTCAACCCGGCGCAGGCCAAGGCCATGCTGCAGAAGGCCGGCGTGAAGCCGGGCACCGCGATCCAGATCGACTTCCGCGGGCCGGACAGCAACTTCCGTGAGGTGGCGCAGGCCGTCGCCAGCTACCTGCAGGCGGTGGGCATCGTGGCCACGCTCAAGCCCTACGACACCAACGTGCTGCTGAACGACATCATCCCCACCGGCAAGACCGGCGAGATGTGGCAGAACCAGTGGGGCGGCTGGACCTTCGACTACGACAACACCGCGTACTCGATGTACTACACCAAGCAGCGCTGGAACCCGTTCGACGACGACGCCAAGCTCAACGCGCTGCTGCACGTGCAACGCAACACCTGGGACCAGGCCGCCCGCAAGACCACGCTGCAGGAGATCGCCCGCTACGTGGCCGACCAGGCGCTGGAGATGCCGCTGTACAGCCTGAACACGATCTACGGCCTGAACAAGCGCGCGAAGAACTTGGCGCTGCCGGCCGACGGGCGCTTCCGCTTCGTCGACGCAACGGTCGACTGACACCCGGACCCTCGGCACCATGAGCGGTTTCCTGGTCAGGCGCCTGCTGCAGGCGGTCTTCGTCGTGCTGGTCGTCACGCTGTTCGTCGCCTATGCGGTGCGGCTGTCGGGCGACCCGGCGCTGATGCTGAGCCAGGGCGCCGGCAGCGTGACCGAGCAGGACCTGGCCAACATCCGCGAGGGGCTGGGGCTGAACCGGCCGTTCGTCGTGCAGTACACCGAGTTCCTGCGCCATGCGGTGACGGGCGATTTCGGCAAGAGTTTCATGGGCGGCACGCCGGTGGCCCAGCTGATCGGCGATGCCTTGCCGGCCACGCTCGCGCTGGCCCTGGTGTCGCTCACGCTGTCGGTGCTGGTGTCGGTGCCGCTGGGCATCCAGGCCGCGGTGCACAAGGGCAAGGGCATCGACCAGCTGATCCGCATCGTGTCGCTGGTCGGCCTGTCGTTCCCCAACTTCTGGCTGGCCATCATGCTGGTGCTGCTGCTGGCTATCACGTTCCCGATCCTCCCGCCCTCGGGCTGGGACGGCCCCATCAGCCTGGTGATGCCGGCGCTGACGATGGCCATCATCCTGTCGGCCACCAACGTGCGGCTGGTGCGCACCGCGATGCTCGAGACGCTGTCGGCCCAGTACATCACGGTCGCGCGCGCCAAGGGCCTGAAAGACCGCGTGGTGCTCTACAAACACGCGCTGCGCAACTGCGCGATCCCGCTGATCACCTACATCGGCCTGCAGTTCGGCAACCTGATCGGGGGCATCGTCGTGGTCGAACGCGTGTTCAACTGGCCGGGGCTCGGCACGCTGGCATTCGAGGCCATCGCCGGACGCGACTACCCGGTGCTGCAGGGCACGGTGACGGTGCTGTCGGTGCTGATCGTCGGGGCCAACCTGCTGGTCGACATCGCCTACGGCCTGGTCGACCCCCGTATTCGTACACGCTGAACACCATGCAGACCGTCCCGCTCGCCCCATCGTCTTCGCCGACGCCGCCACCGTCGAAGTGGGCGCAGTGGCGTTCGCTCGAATTCGTGTTGGGCGTTGTGCTGACCGCGACCATGCTGTTGCTGGTGCTGCTGTCGGTGTGGATCTTTCCCGACCGCGGCAGCGCGATGGACCTGGGCGCGCGACTGGCCCGGCCATTCGCCGACTGGGCGCACCCGCTGGGTGCCGACCCGCTGGGGCGCGACGTGCTGGCGCGCGTGCTGGTGGGCGGACGCATCTCGCTGCTGGTCGGCTTCGCGTCGGTGGCGGGCGCATCGTTGCTGGGCATCACGATCGGCCTCATCGCCGGCTACTACCGCGGCTTCTGGGACATGCTGCTGATGCGCTGCGTCGACGTGCAGCTGGCCCTGCCCTTCATCCTGATCGCGCTGACCTTCATCTCGATCCTGGGCGGCGGACTGTTCAACATCATCCTGTTCATGATCCTCTCGCAGTGGGTGCAGTTCGCCAGACTGGTGCGCGGCATGGTGCTGCAGGTGCGCGAGCGCGAGTTCGTGCAGGCCGCGCGTGCGTTCGGCGTGCGAGACCTGGCGATGGTGCGGCACCACATCCTGCCCAACATCATCGGCCCGGTGCTGATCCTGATGACGCTGAACGTGGCCAACAACATCCTGCTGGAAAGCAGCCTGACCTTCCTCGGCCTCGGCGTCGACCCGCTGATCCCGAGCTGGGGCGGCATGCTGGCCGATGGCCGCACCTACATGCAGACGGCATGGTGGATCAGCGTGTTCCCAGGCCTCGCGATCATGCTCACCGTGCTGGGACTCAACCTGCTCGGCGACTGGCTGCGCGACCGCCTCGACCCGACCGGAAAGACCTGATGCACCCCACCGTTCTGCTCGACCAGACCTTCACCCGCACGCTCGACGACTGGGTCGTGCGGTTCTCGTCGCCCGAATGGCGCGGTGCACGGCTCGAAGGCTGGCTGTTCGAAGGCGTGGCCGCACGCCGCGATGCCGAACAACGGCTGGCAGCGGCCGGTGTGCAGGCCCGCCTGCGCTGTGCCTACAAGCCGCTGGTGCATCACTTCCTCGAAGAGGTCGACATCGCCAACCTGACCGCCGTGCACATCCGCTACCCGGTGCACGCACAGGCGCTGCCGCAGCGCTTTCTGCTCGAGGCCTATCCGCTGGCGGCGATGCTGGGCCATTGCACGGTCGACTTCGTTGCGGGCGGTGACGATCCGCACTACACCGTGACGCTGACCCACGCGGACGGCACGCGGACCGAGACGCAGGTGCACGCGCCCAACCGCCTGCACACCGACCCGCAGGGCGACACGCTGCTGTCGCCCTGCGGCTGGCTGCGCATCACCCGGCCTAGCGCCACCGAGGCCACCGAGGCTGCGATCGATGCCGCCCAACCCACCGACTACGAGCAGCTGTTCGCGCAGATCCTCGCGGCCATCGACGGCCACGGCTGGCCCGCTGCCGAGCCCTACTTCGAGCGCCTGGACATCCGCGTCGACCTGCCCGGCTTCGAGCAGCCGCTGCCAGTCGCGCACGAAGGCATCAGCAGTTTCGAGGCGATGCACGAGGACATCTACTTCTCGCTGCTCGAGATCTTCCAGCGCCGCTCGGGCCGGCCGGCGCAGGACCGCCGGCTGCAGCCCGGCCAGATCGTGCCCGACGTGCGCGCAAGCGCCGATGCACCACGGCTGCGCATCACGCACGGACCCTTCGACACCGAAGCCCAGGACCTGTGCGCAAGCGCCCTGCCGGCAACCGACGAAGCACTGGACCAGCTGGCCACCGCACCTGCGCCCAAGCGCGTGGCGGCCGAGCTGCAGAAGCTGGGCGGCCATCGTTTCCACGCCACCAGCCGGCAAGGCCGGCGCGTGGCCGGCACCTACCGTTCCGGCCCGGGTGCGGCCGTGCTGATCAGCGGCGGGCAGCATGCCAACGAGACCTCGGGTGTGGTCGGCGCGCTGCGGGCGGCCAAGGCCCTGCACGCGCAGCAGCAGGCCGATGCGCACTTTGCGTTGATCGCGCTGGAGAACCCCGACGGTTATGCGCTGCACCGCGAGCTGCGTGTGCAGCATGCCCACCACATGCACCACGCCGCACGCTACACGGCGCTGGGTGACGACATCGAGTACCGCGACCAGCCGCCGGTGTTCGAACGCGCCGCACGGCTGCAGGCACTGACGGTCTCCAGCGCGCAACTGCACGTCAACCTGCATGGCTACCCGGCCCACGAGTGGACACGGCCGCTATCCGGTTACGTGCCGCGCGGCTTCGAGATGTGGACCGTGCCCAAGGGCTTCTTCCTGATCCTGCGCCACCACCCGGGCTGGGAAACCGAAGGCCGCGCCCTGCTCGAACAGGTGAGCACCGCCCTGGCGCAACTGCCCGGCCTGGTGGAGTTCAACGCGCGGCAGATGGCCGTGTACGAGCAGCATGCGGGCGGCTTTCCGTTCGAGGTGCTGCACGGCACGGCCATCACCCAGTCGGAGATCGTGCGCCCCGGAACGCCCCCGGTCACACTGATCACCGAGTTCCCCGACGAGACGGTGGACGGCGATGCCTTCCGCTTCGCCCACACGGTGCAGATGCACACCGCGCTGGCGGCCGTGGAGGCATGGCAAACCCTGGCCCGGCCGGCCTGATTTTTTGCGTATCCGACGTGTTTTTAGGTTACAACCCCGCACAAGGCGCGATATTTGCATAGCCCTCCCATCGCCCTTGATCACCCGACCCCTGACCTCTCTGGAGCAACCATGAAGATCAAATTCGCCCTGGCCGCCGTGGCCCTTGCCGCCTGCAGTGCAGGCTTTGCGCAAACCAAATGGGATCTGCCCGCCGCCTACCCGGCCAGCAACTTCCACACCGAGAACCTGAGCCAGTTCGCGGCCGACGTGGACAAGGCCACCGGCGGCAAGCTCAAGATCACGGTGCACGCCAACGCATCGCTGTTCAAGGCCAACGAGATCAAGCGTGCCGTGCAGAGCGGGCAGGCCCAGATCGGCGAGGTGCTGCTGGTCAACTTCGAGAACGAGAACCCGATCTACGGTGTGGATGGCCTGCCATTCCTGGCCACCGGCTATGGCGAAGCCAAGAAGCTGGCCGCGGCGCAGAAGCCCGCGCTGGACAAGGTGCTGGGCGCCCAGGGCATCAAGCTGCTGTTCACCGTGCCATGGCCGCCACAAGGCATCTATGTGAACAAGGAGATCTCGTCGGCCGCCGACATGAAGGGCCTGAAGTGGCGCGCCTACAGCCCGGCCACCGCCAAGATCGCAGAGCTGGTGCAGGCCGTACCGGTGACCATCCAGGCGGCGGAACTGTCGCAGGCGCTGGCCACCGGCGTGGTCAACAGCTACATGAGCTCGGGCTCGACCGGCTACGACTCCAAGACCTACGAGAGCATCAAGTACTGGTACGACACGCAGGCCTGGCTGCCCAAGAACGGCGTGCTGGTCAACCAGAAGGCCTTCGACGCGCTGGACAAGCCCACGCAGGACGCGGTGCTGAAGGCCGCGGCCGAAGCCGAAGCACGCGGCTGGAAGAGCAGCGAGGAAAAGAACGACTGGTACAAGAAGGCGCTGACCGAGAAGGGCATGAAGATCGTGCCGCCGTCGCCCCAGCTGATGTCCGACATGAAGAAGGTCGGCGCCACGATGGTGAGCGACTGGCAGCAGAAGGCCGGCCCGGATGGCACGGCCGTGATCGACGCCTTCAAGAAGTAAGCCACCAGCATGCGCCGCTTTCTCGACAGGCTGTACTTCGCGTCCGGTGCGATCGGCGCGGTCTTCGTGCTGCTGATCTGCATCATCATGGTTGCGCAGAGTATCCTGCGTGAATTCGGCGTACGCACCGGTGCATCGAACGACGTGGTGGCGTGGTTTTGCGCCGCCGCATCGTTCTTTGCGATGGCCCATGCCTTCAAGCATGGCGACTTCGTGCGCGTGACCTTGCTGCTGGAGAAGGTGTCTCCCGGCGTGCGCCGCGTGCTGGAGATCGTGAGCCTCGTGATCGGCGCAATCTCGGTCGGCTATCTGGCCTACTGGGCCAACCGGTTCACCTACGAAAGCTACCTGTTCAAGGAGATGGCGCAGGGCCTGCTGCCGATCCCGATCTGGATCCCGCAGTCCAGCTTTGCGATCGGCTCGATCCTGCTGTTCATCGCGGTGGTCGATGAACTCGTGATCGTGCTGCGTGGCGGCAAGCCAAGCTATGTGACCGCGGTCGAGGAGCGCCATGCCAAGGGCGACTTCTCCTCCGAGGTCTGACAGGACGCGCACCCTCCCACCACGTCTTTTTCCAAACTCACGAAGAACAACAACATGGATATCCTGATGATCGGCGGCCTGCTGCTGCTGGTGATGATGGTGCTGCTGTCCGGCGGCGTGTGGATCGCGATGACGCTGGCCATCTGCGGCTGGGTCGGCCAGGCCTTCTTCACGACCACGGCCACCGGCAACAACCTGTTTTCCGCGTTCTGGGAAAGCAACGCGAGCTGGGAACTGGCGGCGCTGCCGCTGTTCATCTGGATGGGCGAGATCCTGTTCCGCACCAAACTCAGCGAGGAGATGTTCGAGGGCCTGCGTCCCTGGCTCAACCGCATTCCCGGTCGGCTGATGCACACCACGATCCTGGGCTGCGGCATCTTCGGCTCGGTATCGGGCTCGTCGGCCGCCACCTGCGCGACGATCAGCAAGGTGGCCTTGCCCGAGCTGATGAAGCGAGGCTATAGCGAGAAGATCGCGCTGGGCTCGCTGGCCACCGCCGGCACGCTGGGCATCCTGATCCCGCCGTCGATCACGATGGTGGTGTATGCGGTGGCGGCCGACGCGTCCATCATCCGCATCTTCCTGGCCGGCTTCCTGCCGGGCTTTTTGTTGATGGCGCTGTTCTCGGGCTACATCATCTGGTGGAGCCTGCGCAATCCGGACCAGGTGCCGTCTGCAGATCCGCCCAGCACCTTCATGCAGAAGATCAAGCAGTCGGGCAACCTGCTGCCTTGCGCCGCGCTCATCGTCTTCATCTGCTGGGTGCTGATCGCCGGCTATGCCACAGCGACCGAATGCGCCGCCTACGGTGTGGTGGGCTCACTGGGGCTGGCGCTGTGGAGTCGCACGCTGACCTGGTCCAACTTCTGGGAAGGGTTGATGGGCACGACGCGCACCAGCTGCATGATCATGTTCATCCTGGCCGGCGCCGCCTTCCTGACCAAGACCATGGCCTTCACCGGGATCCCGCGCGAGCTGGCAGAGTGGGTCGATCGTGAACACTTCTCGCCGTACGCCTTGATCGCGGTGTTGACGGTGGTCTACCTGATCCTGGGCACCGCGCTCGACGGCATCTCGATGATCGTGCTGACCAGCGCCGTGGTGCTGCCGATGATCCAGAAGGCCGGCTTCGACCTGGTGTGGTTCGGCATCTTCATCGTGCTGCTGGTCGAGATCGCCGAGGTCACGCCGCCGGTGGGCTTCAACCTCTTCGTGCTGCAGAACATGACCGGCAAGGACAGCAACACCATCGCCCGCGCGGCCATTCCGTTCTTCGCCTGCCTGGTGGTGTGCATCGTGCTGATCACGCTGTTTCCGCAGATCGTCACGATCCTGCCCGACCTGGTGATGGGCAAGGACAAATAGACCACGGCGCGAACGCCTGTTGCAGGCGTTCGTCGTGCAGCAGCCACTCGGGCGCAAGACCGGTGGCGGCTGCGATCGCCGCGGCATAAGGCGGCATGTTGGTGCATTCGAGCACCAGCGCACCGATCTGCGGTGCCCGCGCTTGCAACGCCAACGCAGCCGCCACTACGTCGCGGCCGGCCTGCAGCAGATCCATCGCCGGTGCGTTGCCGAGGATGCGGGTGACGAACTCGCTGTCGGGCGCCACGCCCTGCACCACCACGTCGCCCAGCCGTTCTGCCGGAACGCCCGCGGCCCGCAGATGCAGCGGACCCAGCGAGGCCGCGCTGATGGTGAGCACCCCCACCTGGCGGTGGCGCTGCAACAGCGCCGGCAGACGCAGCAGGCTCGATGTGGCGACCGGAACCGGCACGGCCGCCTGCAGTTGGTCCTGCAACAACACGAGGAAACCGCAGCTGGTGGTGATGGCCTGCGCACCGGCATCGGCCAGGCTGCGCACCGCCGCCACGAACGCCGGGGCGCAGCCGGAAGCCTGCAGCGATTCGGCCGACCGCACGATCTCGCTCGGCCAGGCGCCGTCCACCACCAGGCGGCGCGTGGGAACGGCAAAACTGTCGGGATGGCCGATGTCGCCCGGCGGCCGCGGAAACCGTGTGTCGAGCATCACGATGCCGAGGAAACCAGGGCCGGCCGCAACACCGTCCAAAGGCGCACGCGCGGGGTTTACAGTCATGGCTTCATTGTCACGCCACTGGAAGCCACCGCCATGCTGCCTGTCATCGCCATCTGCATCGGAGCCTCGATCGGGGCGCTGTCACGGTGGGGCCTGGCCTTGTGGCTGAACCCTGCCGCACCGATGCCGATGGGCACGCTGGCAGCCAACCTGGTGGGCGGTTACCTGGTGGGCGTCTTCGTCGCCATCTTTCAACAGATGCCGCAACTCGACCCGGTCTGGCGGCTGGCCATCATCACCGGCTTCCTGGGTGGGCTGACCACCTTCTCCAGCTTTTCGGCCGAAGTGGTGCTGATGCTGCAGCAGGAGCGCTACACGCTGGCGCTGTCCACCGCCGCACTGCACGTGCTGGGCTCACTGCTGCTGACGATCGCCGGGATCAAGAGCGCCACGCTGGTGCTGGCAGCGGTCAGCCGCTGACACCAGCCCAGGCGCCCCGCCCGCTCAGCGGTACCAACCCGGGCCGTGGCGGTGCCCGTAGTGGCCGGGCCGCACGTAGATCGGTGCAGGCCGCACATAGACCGGCGGCGCGTAGTACACGGGGCGCGGCGCATAGACCGGAGCACCGTAGTAGACCGGGCGCGGCGCGTACACCGGCCGCGGCTGCACGTACACCGGCGCCGGCTGCACATAGACCTGGGGCGCGTTGCCCAGAACGACCTGGGCGCCGGGCGCGCCCACGCCGACGGACCAATAGACGTCGCTGCGCGCCTGGGCAGAACCGGCGGCGCCCAGCGTGACAGCCGCCAGCGCGGCCGATGCGAACAGGATGCGGGTGGAACGGATCGATGTCATCTCGTAACTCCTTCAGGCCGGACCGGCCCATGTGTCTATTGAACGCGCCACCCGTATCCTGAGTACCCTCGCTGCGGTTAAAGGCGTTGCCACACGTAACAGTGCACGGGCCCCGCCTAAAATCGGTCCATGAGTTCCCCATCTCCCGCGACAGCCTCCGGCACGACCGACCCCCACAAGCCCAGCAACTTCCTGCGCCAGATCATCGAGACCGACCTGGCCCAGGGCACCTACGCCGCCCGCCACTGGGGCGGCAGCCCGGGCGATGCCGCCCACCACGCCCGGGGCGCCGTCGATCCTGCCAAGGTCCGCCTGCGCTTCCCGCCCGAACCCAATGGCTATCTGCATGTCGGCCATGCCAAGAGCATCTGCCTGAACTTCGGCCTGGCACGCGACTACGGCGGCATCTGCCACCTGCGCTTCGACGACACCAACCCGGAGAAGGAAGACACCGAGTTCGTCAACAGCATCGTCGAGAGCGTGCGCTGGCTCGGCTTCACCTGGGATGCCGGTGGCACCAGCCACCTCTACCAGGCCAGCGACTACTTCGACTTCATGTACCGCGCCGCCGAGACCCTGGTGCAGGCCGGCCATGCCTATGTCGACGAACAGAGCGCCGACGAGATGCGCGCGAGCCGCGGCGACTTCGGCAAACCGGGCACCGACAGCCCGTTCCGCAGCCGCACGCCGGCCGAGAACCTGGCCCGGCTGCGCGAGATGCGCGACGGCAAGCTGGCCGATGGCGCCGCCGTGCTGCGCGCAAAGATCGACATGGCCAGCCCCAACATCAACCTGCGCGACCCGGCCATCTACCGCATCCGCCGCGCAACCCACCACCACACCGGCGACACCTGGTGCATCTACCCGATGTACACCTATGCGCACCCGATCGAGGACGCGCTCGAGCAGATCACCCACAGCGTCTGCACGCTCGAATTCGAAGACCAGCGTCCGTTCTACGACTGGCTGCTGGACCGCCTGCGCGAGACCACCACCCTGCCCGACGGCAGCATCATCGGCGGGCTGCTGGCCGCACCGCCACCGCGCCAGTATGAGTTCGCGCGGCTCAACCTCACCTACGTGATCACCAGCAAACGCAAGCTCGCACAACTGGTGCACGAAGGCAAGGTCAGCGGCTGGGACGACCCGCGCATGCCCACCATCGTCGGCCTGCGCCGCCGCGGCTACACGCCCGAGGCGATCCAGCTGTTCGCCGAGCGTATCGGCGTGACCAAGAGCGACAGCTGGATCGACTACAGCACGCTCGAAGGCGCACTGCGCGACACGCTGGACGCCGGCACGGCGCGCGCGATGGCGGTGCTCGATCCGGTGAAGCTCGTCATCACCAACTGGGACGCCCTGCATGGCGCCGGCACGCTCGACGACTGCAGCGCGCCGGTGAACCCGCACGACCCGTCGCAAGGCAAGCGGCAGTTCAAGTTCGGCCGCGAACTCTGGATCGAGCGCAGCGACTACGAGGAAACGCCGCCCAAGGGCTTCTTCCGCCTGTATCCGCCGCAGACCGCCGCCGACGGCAGCGTCAAACCCGGCAACCGCGTGCGGCTGAAGTACGGCCACGTGGTCCAGTGCACCGGTGCGTTGCGCGGTGCCGACGGCAAGATCGTGGAAGTGCAGGCCGAACTCGTGCCCGACACCAAGAGCGGCACACCCGGTGCCGATGCGGTCAAGGTCAAGGGCGTGATCACCTGGGTCGCCGTGCACGACGCCGTGGCGGCAGAGGTGCGGCTATACGACCGCCTCTTCAGCGATCCGCATCCCGATGCCGGCGGCAAGGACTTCCTGGCCAGCCTGAACCCGAACAGCCTGAAGGTCGTCACGGCCTACCTGGAGCCCTCCATGGCCCAAGCCAAGCCCGAAGACCGCATCCAGTTCGAGCGCCACGGCTACTTCGTCGCCGACCGCAAGGACCACGGCCCCGGCAAGCTGGTCTTCAACCGCGTGACGGGCTTGAAGGACACCTGGGTCAAGTAGACGACGGCGCGAGAGGCGGGAGTGTCCCTTCGCGAACAACCGCGGAACCGGCTTCGCCGGGCCGCAGGTTGTGCCCCCGGTAGGGGGTTGGCGAAGCGAAACGCAGTGCGCGCAGACTGGGGGCGAGCCTATTGAGGCTGGAAGCCGCTGGTCTTGATGATCCTGGCCCAGACCTGGGCATAGGCATGCTCGCGGCTGGCGAGCTGGGCTTGCGGCATGTAGCCGACGGTCAGGCCCATCGCGGTCAGGCGGTCGCGCACGTCGGGTAGCGCGATGACCTTGGCCAGTGCGGCGGAGAACTTGTCGATCGCGGCCTGCGGCGTGCCGGCCGGTGCGAAGATGCCGTAGTACGGGATGTCCTCGAAACCGGCGACGCCCAGTTCGGCGAAGGTCGGTACGTCGGGCATCGAGGCCTGGCGCGCGCTGCCCAGCACGGCAACGACGCGGATCTTGCCGGCCTTGTGGTTTTCGATGAAGTCGGGGATCGAGCCGATGCCGGCGCCGATCTGGTTGCCCAGCATGTCGCCGATCATCGGCGCGCTGCCGCGGTAGGGCGCGGCCTGCAGGTCGAGCTTGTACTTCTCGGCCAGGATCTTCACCAGGAATTCGGGCACCGATGCCGGTGCCGGCACCCCCACCGTGCCCTTGCCCGCGCCGCTGGTCTTGACCCAGTTCAGGTACTCGTTCAGCGACTTGGCCGGCGTGCCGCCGGACACCGCCAGCGCGTTGACGAAGGTCGCAAAGCCACCCACCGCCACGAAATCGCGCGCCGGGTCGAAGCCGGGACTCTTCACCACCAGCGGCAGGATCGACACTGTGTGATCGTGCGTCAGGAAGAAGGTGGTGCCGTCGGGCGCCGCAGCCTTCAGCGCCTGCGCGGCGATCTGCCCGCCAGCGCCGGCCTTGTTGTCGACGATCACGTTCTGGCCCAGCTCGTCCTTCAGCTTGTCGGCCAGCGTACGGGCGATCACATCGGTACCGCCACCGGCGGGGAAGCCGACCAGCAGGCGGACGGTCGACTGCGCGTGGGCCGCGCCCACGGACAGCAACGCGCCGACAGCCAGGGCCTGAACAAAGCTGCGGGCCAGGCGGCCCAGACGAAATCGGGACATGCAGAACTCCAATGCGTTAAAGCGGTAACAAATTCGAGCAAGAACGATACCAGAGGGGCGGTTGCTGGCCAAAGCCGCCCCGGTCCTACACCCGGCCCCGGCCATCTGGCGCAGACTGAAGCTTTCCAGAACAAGGCAAAGGACACCCTCATGCAGATCCAAGTCAATGCAAGCAATGGCATCGCCAACACGGAGACCCTGGACCGCTGGGCCGAAACCCATCTGCAGGACGCCCTCGACCGGTTCAAGCACGACGTAACACGGGTGGAAGTGCACCTGAGCGACGAGAACGCCGACAAGGCCGGCAGTGCCGACAAGCGCTGCACGATGGAAGCCCGCCTCGTCCACCACCAGCCGCTGGCCGTGCATCATGACGGCGCGACGCAGGACGACGCCATTCGCGGCGCCACCGACAAACTCAAGCGCGTGATCGAGACCACGCTGGACCGCGCCCGCGACAGCAAGCACCGCGAACGCGATTCGATCCGCAAGGACGAAGTGCTTGGCAGCTAGGTCCGGCCGAGCCGGGCGTGTCTCAGGGTCGGTGGCCTCTACGTAGTGTTCCCGGCCCGGTCGATCGCCGGGGCGGCGACAATCCAGGCTCCACTGCTACCGGCATGTTGTGCATGCCGCCCGACGATGGCGCAACGCCTGCCCTCCACCATCCGCCCCACAAAACCCCAGAACCACGATCTGCTGTGGAAGGGCATGCTGTGCACCGTGATCGGGCTGGCCGTGCTGATCGGCCCGTCCTTCATGCACGCGACACCGATGCGCGACACCGTGGCCCAATCGGCCGCGGTGGGCTGGTTCTCCCTGGTGCTGGGCGTGGCCTTCACGGCGCACTACCTCTGGCAGCGCCGGTCTGCCAAGCCGCCGGCCGACTGAGCGAGGCTTCTTTCAGTCTCGCCACGGCGGGAGCGTGGGTCAGAGCGCGGCTGTCTGCAGGGCCGCATCGGCAGGAACAGCCGGCGGGCGCATCTTCAGGCCCAGCCGCTCCGGCTGCAGGTACTGCTCGCGGTAGATGTCGAAGGGCATGCTGTCCAGGGCTTCGATGCGCTTCTGCTCCTCGACCGACTGCGCCGACTCGGCCACGAATGCGGCTTCGAGCTCTGCGGCGAAGGGCAGCGCCAGCAGGGTCGCCCGGGTCTGCTGCGAACGGTCTTGCGTGAAGCCTGTGAAAGAACCGTCGAAGTCCTTCTGGATCGCGGCCAGCACGCGGGCGGACGGCAGGCTGTCCGGCGCGTCGAGACTGGCGGCGGCGGCAAGCACGGCATCGGCATAGGCCGAGCCGCCGTGCGCGGCGTCCAGCGATGCGGCGATAGGCCCGCAGGCCGCGACGAGTTCGCGGCCCCAGTCGGTCAAGGTGCGTTCACGGCCGGCCTGTTCCAGCAGCAGGCCGGGCTCGCGGCCACGGGCGGCGACGCGATGCTGGTTGCGTGCCAGTTCGGCGATCTCCTGCGGGGTGTCGGGCGGGCTGGCCGACAGCAGGCAGTGCAGCAGGAACACATCGAGGAACCGCATCGTCGGCGCGGCGATGCCGACCGGCACGAAGGGGTCGAGGTCCATCAGGCGGACCTCGATGTATTCGACGCCGCGCTCGCGCAGCGCATGCAGCGGGCGCTCGCCGGGGAAGATCACGCGTTTGGGCCGGATCGTGCCGTAGAACTCGTTCTCGATCTGCAGCAGGCTGGTGGCGAGCTGGTTGTAGTCGCCGCCCGGATTGCGGATGCCCACCGCCTCGTAGGCCGGATAGGGCCGCGTCAACGCGTCCTGCAGCGAGGCGCCATACCCGTCGAGGCTGTTGTAGCTGACCGCCAGCGAGGCCTGCGCATCGCTCTGGTAACCGAGCCGCCCCATGCGCAGCGAGGTGCCGTGCGGCATGTACATCGTGCGTTCGTTCAGCGGCTGCAGCTCGTGCTGGCGCCCGGCGACGAAGCTCGAACACACGGCCGGCGAGGCGCCGAACAGGTACAGCAGCAGAAAGGCGTGGCGGCGGAAGTTGCGGATCAGGCCGAAATACGCTTCGCTCGACACGTCGGGCATCGACCAGTTGTAGTGGATGCCCGAGATGGTCTGCATGCGGCGCCCGTAGCGGTGGCCGAGCCCCATGCGGTAGACGCTCTTGGCGCGGCCGACATTCGACGCCCCATAACGGCCGAGCGGAATGGTCTCGTCGGTCGGCAGCCCGCAGGGCATGCTCGACACCCACAGCATCTCGTCGCCCATCTCGCGCAGCACGCGGTAGGTGAACTGGTGGATCTCGGTGAGCTCCTGCAGGCAGGACTCGACGCCGGCGTGCACACCGGTGATCAGCTCCAGCTGCGATTCGCTGAAATCGGTGGTGATGTGCGGGTGGGTCAGCGCCGAACCCAGTGCGGCCGGGTGCGGTGTCAGTGCCAGCCCGGAGTCGGACCCGGCACGCAGGCTTTCCTTCTCCAGGCCGCGCCGGATGCCGCGCAGCCGCTCGGGGTCGAGCGCAAGCAGCCGCTCCTGCAGGGAGGCGCCTGGTTGCAACTGCGAAATACTCATATGGTCCTGCCCCCGAATTTGTCTGGGGCTGGAAGGTATCACAGCCCAATGACCGCTGCAGGCCGAGGCCTGGATGCCACCATCCCCCGGGACATCGCACCCGGGCCGGGCAGCTTTTGCCCGGCTGTGCTTGGCTGGCGTTGCCCTTGGCCCCGCCCCGATCCGCCCTTTGCCGCTCAGGCCAGGCCGGGCAGCGCCGCCGCGGCACGGGCGACGAAATCCGCCGCGTGGGCTGCATCGAGCCAGCGCGCCACCACGACCGCATCGTGCAGCGGGTCGATCCAGACGTAGTTGCCGCCGGCCCCCACCATGAAATAACTCTCGCGCGAGGCACCGGCAAACAGCTCGCCGCGCTGGTTCAGCCAGGTGAGCCAGCCGTAGAACGGCGCCAGCGCACAGGGTTCGCGCATGTGGCGCAGCCAGTCCGCCGGCACGATCTGCCGGCCTTCGTGCAGGCCGCCATCCAGCAGCAACTGGCCGACCAGCGCTTGGTCGCGCGCCGAGATCGACACGCCGCCCCCCCAATGCGTGCCACCTGGCACCGACTGCACGCGCCGCGTGCCGCCGTCGGGCAGGGCCAGGTCGAGCCAGGCGTCGTCGTAGCCCACCCAGCTCCAGTCCTTGCCGGCGCCCAGCGGCCGCAGCACCTCCTGCGCGAACACCTCGGGCAGCGGCTGGCGGAACAGATGCAGCAGGGCCAGCGACAGCTGGTTGATGCGCACGTCGTTGTATTCCCAATAGCTGCCCGGCGCCTGCAGCGCTCGCGCATCGCCCTTGCGCCCGGTCGGCGGATGCGGGTCGTGCGACACCTTGCGATTGCGGTCCACCGTGTCGGGCAGGCCGAAACAGCTGCCCTCCCACTCGCTGGTCTGCTGCAGCAGATGGCCCCAGGTGATGGCGGCGTTGTGCGGCGTGTCGAAGCCGATGCCGGGCAGCCGCGCGGCCACCGCCTCGTGCGGGTCGGGCAGCAGGCCGCGGCCGTGCGCGATGCCGGCCAGCAAGGCCAGGTAGGTCTTGGCGACGCTGAAGGTCAGGTCGGCCCGGTCGGGTTCGCCCCAGGCCGCCACCTCGCGCCCGCCGATGCGCACCACGCCCGAGGCCGGGCCGCGGGGGT
This sequence comes from Pseudorhodoferax sp., assembly GCA_965279475.1. Lineage (GTDB taxonomy): Bacteria > Pseudomonadota > Gammaproteobacteria > Burkholderiales > Burkholderiaceae_C > Pseudorhodoferax. The sequence goes on along the minus strand of CBDIIA010000003.1, from coordinate 478,813 downwards.
GCACCGGCCCGCGCAGCCGGTTCCACGGCGGCGGGTCGTCATGGTGCACGCCAAAGGGTTTCTGCCCCGGCAGCAAGGCGGCCGCGGGATCGCGCGGCCAGGCGATCTCGTGCGCCTGTGCGAAGCGGATGGCGTCGAGCAGGGCTTGCATCGCGTCAGTGTCCGGCACGGGCCATGGCCCGGCCTACTTCGATGCTGCCCTGCTCCGCGCCGCTTTGCGGCACCGTCTCGCCGTCTCGTGCGCGCACCTGGGCCAGCTTGTCGACCAGGTGCTCTGCCGCGCCGTCGCCGATGCCGATCCAGTCGCCCTGGGTCAGCGTGATGTGCGCGGCCTCGACCGAGCCGGCACCTGCGCACAGGATCGCGCGGTTCGGCGCGTCCTCGGCCGCCAGCACCAGCATCGCCGGTACCACGGCCTCGGGCCGCAGCGCCTGCAGCACGGCCTCGGACATCAGGCCTTCGGTCATCCGCGTGGCCGCGGTCGGCGCAAGGCAGTTGACGCGGATGTCGCTCTTGGCGCCTTCGATCGACAGCGTCTGCATCAGCCCCACCAGCGCCATCTTGGCCGCGCCGTAGTTCGACTGGCCGAAATTGCCGTACAGGCCCGACGACGAGGTCGTCATCACGATGCGGCCGTACTTCTGCTCGACCATGAGCGGCCACACGGCCTTGCAGCAATGCACGGCGCCCATCAGGTGCACGTCCATCACCAGGCGGAAGTCGGCCAGCTCCATCTTCGCGAAACTCTTGTCGCGCAGGATGCCGGCGTTGTTGACCAGGATGTCGACGCGGCCCCAGGCGTCGATGGCCTGCTGCACCATCGCCTGCACTGCATCGAAGTCGGTGACCGAAGCCCCATTGGCCAGCGCCTCGCCACCGGCGCGGACGATCTCGTCGACCACCGCCTGCGCCGCGCTCGCCGAACCGCCGGAGCCGTCGCGCGTGCCGCCGAGGTCGTTCACCAGCACCTTGGCGCCACGGGCCGCCAGCGCCAGCGCATGCTGCCGCCCCAGGCCGCCACCCGCCCCCGTGACGATGGCCACGCGGCCCTTGAAATCCAGTTGCATCGTTGTTCCCGTCTCCATGGTGAAGCGTGCCCGGCGGCCAGACGGTCTCTGGTAGCCTCGTGAAGTCCACGCCAACGCACTACTTTAATGGAAGGCCTTCGTCGAAGGCATCCGCTTCGGAGACACAAGCCATGGAACTCAATACCCAGGTCGTGACCGCGCCGCCGCGGCCTGCGGCCACCGTCGTCATGCTGCGCGATGCCGCGGGCGGCATCGAGGTGCTGCTGCTGCGCCGCCATGGCGCCTCAGACGTGCTGGGCGGGGCCTATGTGTTCCCGGGAGGCAAGCTCGACGCGGCGGATGCATTGGTCGACCCCGCCGCCCACCTCGACCAGCCGGCCTCGGCGCTGTTCGAGAGCCTGCACGATGCCGAACTCGACGTGGCGCGGGCCACCGGGCTCTACGTCGCTGCGGTGCGCGAGGCCTTCGAGGAATCGGGTGTGCTGTTCGCCGAACAGGCCGACACCGGTGCATTGGCCGATCCGGCGCAGGCCGCCGCGTTGCTGCGCACAGGCATCGGCTTCGGCGCCGTGCTGCAGCAACTGGCGCTGCGGCTGCAGACGCAGCGCCTGCTGCCCTGGTCGCGCTGGATCACGCCGCGGGTGCCCTCGGTGATGAACAAGCGCTTCGACACCCGCTTCTTCGTGGCCGCCGCGCCGCCGGAGCAGGTGGCACGCCACGACGAACACGAGACCACCGACAGCCTGTGGCTGCAGCCGCGCACTGCGCTGCAGATGTACTGGGACCGGCAGATCGAACTGGCCCCGCCGCAGATCATGACGCTGGCCCAGCTGTCGCGGCACGGCGATGTGGCCGGCGTGATGGCGGCCGCCCGCGCCACGCACCCGCCATTGATCCAACCCGAAAGCATCGAGGACGGCGGTACGCGCGTGGTGTGCTACCCGGGCGATGCGCTGCACCCGGTGCGCGAACGCGCCATGCAGGGCCCGACCCGGCTGCGCTGGCACAACCAGCGCTTCGAGCCGTTCGAGGGCCTCGAGGCACTGTTCCGTTGAGGTCACCGCGGCGCGGGCGTCGGCTGGCAATCTGGAAACCCGAGGGCTGCCGCATCCGGTACGCGCCAGCGTCGACGCGGCAACCGCGTTAGCATGCCCGCTTCGCCGCAGCCGACTCTCGCCCATGCTTCTGACTCCCGCCTCGTTCAGCGCGCTCCTGACGGCACGCGAACATCCCCAGGTCCACAACTTCGTGTTCTGCGGCGACGAGCTGCTGGTGGGTGAGGCCGACCTGGCGCTGCCCGATGCGTTCACGCTGGAAGCACTCGGCCTGCCCGGCGCGCAGTTCCTGCCGATCGGCATGCTGGGCGACATTTATTGCCGCACCGCCTGGTTGCCCAAGGACACGCCGCCGCCCGGCGGCTACCAGCGGCGCAAGCTGCGCGCGCTGTTCGGCACGCTCGACGAAGCCGTGCTGGCGGTGGCCGGCCGGGCCTTCCAGATCGCCGAATGGTCGCGCACGCACCGCTTCTGCGGCAACTGCGGCACGCCCACCGTGCACGTGGCCGGCGAGCGCTGCGTGCACTGCCCGGCGTGCGCGATGGTGGCCTACCCGCGCATCTCGCCGGCGATGATGGTGCTGGTCCAGCATGGCGACGCGATCCTGCTGGCCCGCCACACGCAGTCGCCGACGCAGTTCTTCACGGCGCTGGCCGGCTTTCTCGAAGCGGGCGAGTCGATCGAGGAGGCGGTGCACCGCGAGGTGTTCGAAGAGGTGGGCCTGCGGGTGCGCGACCTGCGCTACTTCGGCAGCCAGCCATGGCCGTTCCCGCATTCGTTGATGGTCGCGTTCACCGCGCAGTACGCCGGCGGCGAGATCCGCGTCGACGAACACGAGATCGCCGAGGCCCGCTGGTTCGGCCCCGGCGACACGATGCCCAAGGTGCCGCCACGTGGGCTGTCGATCGCAGGCGACCTGATCCGCGCGCACCTGCCGACGCCCGACTGAACGCCAGCGACCTCACCCCCCTGAATGAGGGAATGCCCGACCTTCCATCGGGCGCGGATGTTGCATCATGCAATGCCACGATGACCTCTGGAACCGCGATGCGCAAGCTCTCCCCCTTCCGATACGGCTGGCTGCTGGCCGTGGCCTGGATCGCCCTGTCGCTGCAGGGGCCGGCCTGGGGTGCCGGCACAGGGGTGGCTGCGGGCGAGGAGAAGATGATCCGGGCCGTGGTGCAGGCGCAGCTCGACGCGTTCGCGGCCGACGACGCGGGCCGCGCGTTCTCGTACGCGGCGCCGAACATCCGCAAGATGATGGGTTCGGCCGAGAACTTCATGGCCATGGTGCGCGCGGGTTACCCGGCGGTCTACCGGCCCGCGGCCGTGCTGTTCCTCAAACCCGAAAGCGGCGATGGCGGCGACGTGGTGCAACGCCTGCAGCTGACCGACGCGCATGGCGACACCTGGCTTGCCACCTACACGATGCAGCGCCAGAAGGACAAGCGCTGGCGCATCGCCGGCTGCACGCTGCAGCCGCACACCGGGCGCATGGCATGAGGGGCGCGCCGACCGTGCTCGACATGGAGGCCTCGGGTTTCGGCCGCCACAGTTATCCGATCGAGGTCGGCTTCGTGCTGCCCGACGGCGCGACCTTCTGCACGCTGATCCGCCCCGAACCCGAATGGACGCACTGGGACCCGGCGGCCGAGCGCCTGCACCGCATCCCGCGCGACCTGGCGGTGCAGAAGGGCCGGCCCGCCGCCGAAGTGGCCCGGCTGCTGAACCAGCGCCTGTACGGCCAGACCGTCTATTCCGACGGTTGGGCCAACGACTACAGCTGGATGGGCGCGCTGTTCGAGGTGGCCGACCTGTCGCCCGGCTTCAAGCTGGAGAGCCTGCGCAGCCTGCTGCGCGAGGCCGAGGCTGAAGACTGGCACGGCATGAAGCAGCGGGTGAGCCAGGAACTCGGCGCCCAGCGCCACCGCGCCAGTGCCGATGCCCGGCTGCTGCAGCTCACGGTGCAGCGGCTGGTCGAGCAGCGCCAGGCGGCTCCGCAGGCCGGACCTGCGGTAAACGCACCGTGACCTCGAGCCCGGGCCCGGCATTGCGGATGGCCAGGCTGCCGCCGTGCGCCTGGGCCACGAGCCGGCACAGGTAAAGCCCCAGCCCCACACCACCGGTGCTGCGCTGGCGTGCGTCGTCGACGCGGTAGAACGGTTCGGCCAGCTGCGCCAGCGCCGCGCCGTCGACGCCCGGGCCGTGGTCGCGCACCACGATGCGCACGTCATCGTCGATGGTGCCGATCGACAGTTCGACGCCGCCTGACGCCGAGCCTCCGTGCCGCCGGGCGTTGTCGAGCAGGTTGCGCACCAGAAGCCGCATCCGTACCGGGTCGAGCATCAGGCGCGGCAGGTCGGGCGCCACCTCGGTGTGCAACGGCAGCGCTTGCGGCGGCGTGCCGCGGGCCGCATCGTCGGCCAGCGTGCGCGCCACCTCGCCGGCCAGTGCGCCGAGGTCGACCGGCTCCAGGCTCAACGCCGCGTGCGGGCTGGCCAGGCGCTCGCTCTCCAGCAGGTCGGCGATCAGGTCGCCCATCAGCTTCAGGTCGCGCAGCAGCGGCGCGCGCACGCTCTGCAGCGCATCCTCTTCGGGCAGCAGCTCGGCGTGCAGGCGGGCCCGCGTCAGCGGGGAGCGCATCTCGTGGCTGATCGCCAGCAACAGCCCGCGTTTGGCCTCCAGCATCTGGTGGATGTCGCGCGCCATCGCGTTGATGCGCTGGGCCAGATCGCCCAGCTCGTCGCGCCGACGCACGGGAATGGTCTCGTCAAACTGTCCGCGGCCGAAGCGCTCGGCGCCGTCGCCGATCTCGTCCAGCGGCCTCAGCAGCCGGCGCACGTTGGCATAGGCCAGCGCCGTCAGCGCCAGCAGCGCGGCCAGCGTGATCCAGCCGATGCGCCGCGGCTGGCGCTCCCAGGCGATGCCGCCCAGGCCGAACACGATGCGGTGGCCGTCGGCCGTCTGCCGCGTCAGCAGCGTCGTCGGCTCGCCTTCGGCCGCGTTGCGCCGGGCCCAGGCCGAGGACCATTTGTCGGGATGCGAATCCCAGCGCACGACCGGCCCTTCGATGTGCAGCGACAGCGGCAGGCGGCGCACCAGCGCCTCGGCCTTGGCCACGCTCGGCGGCGAACCCAGCTCGTCGACCACGCGGTCCACGTAGTCGGCCACCAGCGGCCGCCCGGCCTCGCGCCAGCCGACCGACATGGCCTTCTGCATGCCGACCAGGAACGCGCCTGTCATCGCCAGCGCCAGCAGCAGGAACATCGCCACCAGCCGCCAGCGCAGCGAGTGGCGGAACTTGTGGCGCGCGCGCCGGTGCCAGCGCTCGCGGCGCGGTTTCATAGCCGGCCGGCGGCCAGCGCGTAGCCGGCGTTGCGCAGGGTCTTGATGCAGTCGAGCGGCTCGAGCTTGCGCCGCAGGCGGCTGACCACCAGATCAACCGCACGCGTCTGCAGCTCGGCCTCGTGGCCGCGCAGCCGGTTGAGGATGTCGTCGCGGTGGAACACGCGCCCCGGCTCGCGGGCCAGCAGCGCCAGCAGCTCGAACTCGGTGCTGGTGAGCTCGACGGCCCGGCCTTCGCGCAGCACGCTGCGTTTGTCCAGATCGATCTGCAGTCCTTCGAACTTCAGCAGATGCTGTGCGGCCGGCGCGCGCTGCCGCCGCAGGATGGTCTGCAGCCGCGCCACCAGTTCGCGCGGCTCGAAGGGCTTGGGCACGTAGTCGTCGGCGCCGAGTTCGAGGCCGACCACGCGGTCCATCACGTCACCGCGGGCGGTGAGCATGACGATGGGGAGGTCGCTGTCCTTGCGGATGGCACGGCACAGCGCAAACCCGTCCATCTCGGGCAGCATCACGTCGAGGATCGCGGCATCGAAGCCGCCTTGGCGCAGCAGCGCGATGCCGGCGGACGGCAGCAGCGCTTGTTCGAGCACGATGCCGAACCGCGCGCAATAGGCTGCCAGCGGGGGCCCGAGCTGGGCGTCGTCGTCGATCAGGAGAATGCGGGCCATGGGATGGGCGGGATTGTCACCTGCCGATGCGGCCGGCCGCCGCAGACCCGTTATCGCCCGGGTATCGGTGTGTGTCGTTTGATGTCAGGCCGGATCGCGTGCGCAAGCGTCGAGCCAGCGCGTGATGACGGCGCAGTCGCCCTCGCGGCGCAGTGCGTCGTAGGCGATCTGGGCCTCGGGGTGGCGCCGGCGCAGGAAGTTGAGCCATTGCTTCAGGCGGCCGGCGCGCTGGCGCGGCTCCAGGCGGTCGCACACCAGTTGCCAGAACGTACGGACCAGCGGAAACAGCGCGCCCCAGCGGATCGCCGACGGCGGCGCATCGGCCCCATCGGCCCCATCGGCCCCATCGGCAGCGTGCAGGCCCGCATCGCTGGCGCGGATGGCCAGCGCCAGGCCCGGGTCGGCCACCATGCCACGGCCCAGCATCAGCATGTCGCAACCGGATGCCGCACGGCAGCGCAGTGCGTCGTCGACGTTCCAGATCTCGCCGTTGGCCGCCACCGGGATGGACAGCGCGGCACGGATCTCGTGGATGCGGTCCCAGTAGGCCGGTGGCGTGTAACCGTCGACACGGGTGCGGGCATGCACCACCAGCTCGTCGGCGCCGGCACCGGCAATCGCCAGCGCGCATTCCAGCGCCCGCGAGCCATCCCGGTTGCCGAGCCGCATCTTGGCCGACACCGGCATTGCCGCCGGCACCGCGCGGCGCACCGCGGCGACGATGGTGGCCACCAGCTCCGGATCGTCCAGCAGCGCGGCGCCGCCGCCGTGGCGGTTGACGACCTTGGCCGGGCAGCCGAAATTCAGGTCGATGCCCGCCGGGCCCAGGCTGGCCAGCCGCGCCGCGTTCTCGGCCAGGCAGCCCGGGTCGGAGCCGAGCAGTTGCGCCCGCACCGGAACACCCGCCGCGGTGCGGCCGCCGTGCAGCAGCTCGGGCACGACACGCACGAACGCCCGCTCGGGCAGCAGCGTGCCGGAGACGCGGATGAATTCGGATACGCAGCGGTCGACGCCGCCCGCGCGCGTCAGGATGTCGCGCAGCACGAAGTCGAGCAGCCCCTCCATCGGTGCCAGCAGCAAAGTCATCGGTTCATATAGTGATCAGACGGGTTCAGGTATGGGCCGCCCGGGGTGCACGGCTATTGTCCCGCCGACACCCGTCTGCCGATGCTTGCCGGAACGCCCCTTGTTTCGGAATGTTTTTTACAATGTGTGAACCGTCTGCGATCTGCAGCAACAGCCCAGGCCGAACCCATGGCGAAGTCACCCTCGTTTGCATCCAGTGCCCGCAAGACCCTGCACCAGAGTCTGCGCAAGCTGTTTGCGTTCATGCCGCGCTCGGCACGCTTCGCACTGTACCGCTCGTTCGTCGACTGCGATCCCTCGCCCGACGAGCGCCTGGTGCTGAAGATCGCCGACACCAGGGAAGAGCTCGAGGCCTGCTTCACGCTGCTGCACGATGCCTACGTGGGCAGCGGCTTCATGAAGCCCGATCCGTCGGGCATGCGGGTGACGATGTACCACGCGCTGCCGACCACGACCACGCTGTGCGCCAAGTTCGACGGCCGGGTCGTCGGCACGATGTCGCTGATCCGCCAGAGCCCGTTCGGGTTTCCGCTGCAGACGGTGTTCGACCTGACCAGCGTCGAGGAAGAAAAAGGCAAGATCGCCGAAGTCTCGGCACTGGCGGTGCACCCCGAGTTCCGCAAGACCGGCGGGATGATCCTGTTCCCGCTGATGAAGTTCATGTACCAGTACTGCACGACCTTCTTCGACACCAAGCACCTGGTGATCGCGGTCAACCCGTACCACATCGAACTCTACGAGTCGCTGTTGTCGTTCCAGCGCCTGCCGCAGAAGACGGTGGCGAACTACGACTTTGCCAACGGCGCCCCGGCGGTGGGCGCGTCGCTCAACCTGCACACGGCGCCCGCCGTGCTGAAGCAGACCTACGGCGGCAAGGACATCCGCAAGAACCTGTACCAGTACTTCCTCAAGCTGAAGATGCGCAACATCGTGTTGCCGAACCGGCGCTACTTCACGACGAACGACCCGGTGATGACACCGGCGCTGCTGGACCACTTCTTCAACCAGCGCACCCAGGTCTTCGCGCAGCTCGACGAGCGCAAGAAGGCGATGCTGCATGCGATCTACAACCTGCCCGACTACCAGGCGATCCTGCCCAAGCTCGACAAACCGCCGGAGGCGATGAAGACGCTGCGCCAGTCGGCCCGCTACTCGCTCAAATGCCCCGGCACCTTCGACATCGACATCTCCGGTGAGACCGAGACGGTGGCGTTGCAGGTGGTCGAGATCTCGGGCGACGGCTTCCAGGCCCACGCCAAGAGCGCTCTGCCGTCCAAGATCTGGGGCAAGGTCACGGTGCAGCTGGGCAGCGAGGAGAAGTCGTCGGTACGGGCCATGGTGATGCGCGGCAAGCGCTATGGCGATTTCGGCTTCTACGGCTTCCGGCTCGCCGAACCCGACCTGGCCTGGCGCAAGTTCGTCGGTGCGTTGCAGGCCGGCAAGACCCACGAAGACCTGCAGAACGCGACGCTGTTCATGCACCAGGCAGAAGTGGCGGCCCCCTGAATGAAGGCCACCAGACGCGCGCGGCCGGCCGGAACCCGTTGTCAGCGTGACGCCGGCCGCAGCAGCGCCCATTGCGCCGTGGCACAGGCCAGCACCAGCGCCGCGTAGGTGAGCATCTTGCCGTCGCGCCCCGTCACCACCAGACCGGCCACCAGGACCGCGATGCCGACGGCACTGAGCACCGCCCACTCCAGCCACCAGCCCAGGCGGCCGGCGCCCCGAATCCACCAGCGCGCGCCCAACGCCGTCGCCAGCGCCACGCCGACGGCTGGCAAGACAAACGCCAGCAGATGCAGCAACGATGCGGTGATGTCCATGGAAGATGTTCAGGCCTTGCGCTGGCGCAGAGGCGCAGCCGCGCGGCGGATTTTATAATCCCGATATGGCAGTCTGGGCTCTCGGCATCAACCACACGACCGCGCCGCTCGATCTGCGCGGCCGTTTTGCGTTTGCGCTCGACCAGATCGCCCCCACACTGACCGGCTTGCGTGCCGCCCTGACCGGCCCCGTGGCCCGCGGCGCAGAGGCCGCGATCATCTCCACCTGCAACCGCACCGAGATCTATTGCGCGGGCGACCAGCATGCCGTCGACCACACGGTCGAGTGGCTGGCGGGCACGGGTGGCGTGTCGCCCGCGCTACTGCGCTCGCATGCCTACATGCTGCACGACAGCCTGGCGGCGCGGCATGTGTTCCGGGTGGCCAGCGGGCTCGACTCGATGGTGCTGGGCGAAGCCCAGATCCTGGGCCAGATGAAGGACGCGGTGCGCGTGGCCGACCAGGCCGGCGCGCTCGGCACCACGCTGAACCAGCTGTTCCAGCGCTCGTTCGCCGTCGCCAAGGAAGTGCGCAGCGCCACCGAGATCGGTGCGCACTCGATCAGCATGGCCGCCGCCGCGGTGCGCCTGGCGGGCCAGCTGTTCGAGGACCTGAGCGAGGTCAAGGTGTTGTTCGTCGGTGCCGGCGAGATGATCGAGCTGGCCGCGACCCACTTCGCTGCCAAGAACCCCAAGGCCATCGCCGTGGCCAACCGCACGCTGGAGCGCGGCGAACGGCTGGCCACCCGCTTCGGCGGCGAGGTCATGCGGCTGGCCGATCTGCCGACGCGGTTGCACGAGTTCGACGCGATCGTCAGCTGTACGGCGAGCACCCTGCCGATCATCGGGCTTGGCGCGGTGGAACGCGCATTGAAGCGCCGCAAGCACCGGCCGATGTTCATGGTCGACCTGGCGGTGCCGCGTGACATCGAGCCCGAAGTCAAGGGCCTCGAAGACGTCTTCCTCTACACGGTGGACGACCTGGCCAGCGTGGTGCAGACCGGCCAGGCCCAGCGCCAGGCGGCGGTGGCACAGGCCGAAGTCATCATCGACGCCGGCGTGCAGAGCTTCATGCACTGGGTCGACCAGCGCGACCCGGTGAACGGCGGCGTACCGCTGATCCGCCAGCTCAACACCCAGGCCGACGCCTGGCGCCAGGCCGAACTGGCACGCGCACGCAAGCTGCTGGCGCGCGGCGACGACATCGAGAGCGTGCTCGAAGCGATGTCGAAGGGCCTCACGCAGAAGATGCTGCACGGGGCCATGGCCGAGCTGAACACCGGCGACGCGGCGTCGCGCGAGCAGACGGCCCAGGCGATCCAGCGCCTGTTCCTGCGCAAGGAACGTTAGCTGCCCGATCCGCCCGGTGGCCCCCGGCCACACCCTGGGCGCGCCCCGCACGCCCGTTCCCCTCTCTCGTTCGCCTTTCTTTTTCTGCTGCCGGCCTTGCGACGGGCGGCATCTTCGGACCCCACCGTGAAGACCTTTCTGCGCCAACAACTCGAACGCTATGTGCTGCGCCTGGAGGAGCTCGACTTCCTGCTGTCGCGGCAGGACATCATGGCCGACATGAAGCAGTTCCTGCTGCTGTCGCGCGAGCATGCCGACGTGGCGCAGGTCGCCGGCCGGTTCACGCGTTACCTTCAGCGCGAATCCGACCTGACTGCTGCGCGCGACATGCTGGCCGACCCCGAGCTGGCCGAGATGGCGGACGACGAGATCGCGTCCGCCGAAGCCGATCTGACGCGGCTCGAGGCCGAACTCCAGCGCATGCTGCTGCCCAAGGACCCGGATGACGCGCGGCCGGCGTTCGTCGAGATCCGCGCCGGCACCGGCGGCGACGAATCGGCGCTGTTCGCGGGCGACCTGCTGCGCATGTACACGCGCTTTGCCGAACGCAAGGGCTGGAAGACCGAGATCGTCAGCGAGTCGCCGAGCGAGCTGGGCGGTTTCAAGGAAGTGGTGGTGCGGGTCGACGGCGAGGCCGTCTACGGCCAGCTGCGGTTCGAATCGGGCGGGCACCGCGTGCAGCGGGTGCCGGCCACCGAGACGCAGGGACGCATCCACACCAGCGCCTGCACCGTCGCGGTGCTGGCCGAACCCGACGAAGCCGCCGCCGTGCAGATCAACCCGGCCGACCTGCGCATCGACACCTACCGCGCCAGCGGTGCGGGTGGGCAGCACGTCAACAAGACCGACTCGGCGGTGCGCATCACGCACATCCCGACCGGCATCGTCGCCGAATGCCAGGACGACCGTTCGCAGCACCGCAACAAGGCGCGCGCCATGCAGGTGCTGGTGGCCCGCATCCAGGAGAAGGACCGGGCCGAACGCGCTGCCAAGGATGCCGCCGAACGCAAGGGGCTGATCGGCAGCGGCGACCGCAGCGACCGCATCCGTACCTACAACTTCCCCCAGGGCCGCCTGACCGACCACCGCATCAACCTCACGCTGTACAAGCTGTCGTTCATCATGGAAGGCGACCTCGAAGACGTGGTCGACGCGCTGCGCGCGGCGCGCGAGGCCGAACAGCTGGCCGAGCTCGAAGTGGGCGCGCTCTGAGGCCGACGGGTCACCACCGATGAACATCGCGGACGCGCTGGCCCGGGCTTCAGCACAAGGCCTGCCCAGGCTCGATGCCCAGCTGCTGCTGCTGCACGCGCTGGGGCAGACCCGGCACGACCGCAGCTGGCTGCTGGCGCACGACCACGACCTGCTCGACGACGCGGCGATCCACCGTTACGCCGAGGCCTGCCGCCGCCGCGAGGCCGGGGAGCCGCTGGCGTATGTCGTCGGGCAGAAGGACTTCTTCGGCCTGCCGCTGGCCGTCGACGCCCGCGTGCTGGTGCCGCGACCGGAGACCGAAACCCTGGTCGACTGGGCGCTGGAACTGCTGGACGCGCGTGCTGCCGGCGCAACGGCATCCACGCCTTTGCCGCCGGCCCGCGTGGCCGACCTGGGCACCGGCAGCGGCGCCATCGCGCTGGCGCTATGCCAGACACGCCCCGGCACCGAACTCACGGCCGTCGACCGCAGCGCCGATGCGCTGGACGTGGCGCGGCACAACGCCGCGCGCCTGGGTCTGCCGATCCGCTGCGTGCAGAGCAGCTGGATGGACGCGGTGGTCGGCCGCTTCGACCTGATCGTCTCCAACCCGCCCTACGTGGCCACCGGCGACCCGCATCTGGCCGCCTTGACCCACGAACCGTTGCAGGCGCTGGTCGCAGGTGCCGACGGGCTCGACGATCTGCGCAGCATCGTGTCGCAGGCCGGCGCTCACCTGGCGGCGGGCGGCTGGCTGCTGCTGGAACATGGCTACGACCAGGCCGAGGCGGTGCGCGCCCTGCTGGCGACCCACGGCTTCGTGCAGGTGGCCAGCCGCAACGACCTGGCGGGCATTGCCCGGTGTTCGGGCGGACAATGGCCGATCGCGGGATAATCCGCTCCCTGCCACGCCAGGTGCGCAGCCTCCCACAGGACCGATGAAGGAACGACCATGAGCGACACCCAACAACGCATCGACGAACTCGTCAAATCCAACGACATCCTGCTGTTCATGAAGGGCAATGCGAGCTTTCCGCAATGCGGCTTCTCGGGCCGCGCGATCCAGGTGCTGAAGGCCTGCGGCGTCGACACCAAGACGGTGAAGACCGTGAATGTGCTGGAGGACGCCGAGATCCGCCAGGGCATCAAGGAATACAGCAACTGGCCGACCATTCCGCAGCTCTATGTGAAGGGTGAATTCGTCGGCGGCTCCGACATCATGATGGAGATGTACGAGTCGGGCGAACTCAAGCAGGTGCTGGGCACTGCCAACTGACCGCGTCGCGCCAGCGCCGCACGCCCTGGCGTGTGGCAGGCCGCCGACAGCCATCGCGCGGACATTGTGGGCTGGCACGGCTTATGCTGAAATGGCCTTGTGTCTGTCACAAGGAGCGGTTGATGGAGTCGCGCAGTCTCGTCCCCCAGGCGTCCTCGTTTCATTTTCCCGTCGCCAGCGTGCGCAGCGTCTACCTGACGCAGGACGTCGAGCGCAAGCTGGCCAAGCTGCCGGGCAAGGACCAGGATGCATTGCGCAGCACCTACGAACGCATGCTCGAACGCGGCCCCGAGCGTTTCCAGGTCAAGCCCTCCGGTGTCCCCGAGATGCAGGCGCTCTACCAGACCTTGCCCAACTTCACCGAAGTGCTCGACGACGTGAAACGCCACGTGGCGCTGAGCCAGCACAGCAGCGATGGCCTGGAGGTCACGCCGATGCTGCTGCTCGGCCCGCCGGGCATCGGCAAGACCCATTTCGCGCGCAAGCTCGCCGAGCTGCTCGGCACCGGCATGAGCCTGCTGCCGATGAGTTCGATGACGGCCGGCTGGCTGCTGTCGGGTTCGTCGTCGCAATGGAAAGGCGCCAAGCCGGGCAAGGTGTTCGAGGCGCTGGTCGACGGCCAGTACGCCAACCCGGTGCTGGTGGTCGACGAGATCGACAAGGCCAGTGCCGATGCGCAATACGATCCGCTGGGCGCGCTGTACAGCCTGCTCGAGCACGACACGGCACAGAGCTTCACCGATGAGTTTGCCGAGGTGCCGATCGACGCCAGCCAGGTGATCTGGGTCACGACAGCCAACGACGAGCGCGCGATCCCCGAGCCCATCCTGAACCGCATGAACGTGTTCACGATCGAGCCGCCCTCGCCCGAGGCTTCGCGACAGATCGCCGGGCAGTTGTACCGCTCGATCCGGTCGGAACATGGCTGGGGCCAGCGGTTTGCCCCGGAACCCGGTGCCGACGTGCTCGACCAGTTGGCCGACCTGGCACCCCGCGAGATGCGCCGCGCGCTGATGACCGGCTTCGGCAACGCCCGGCTGGACGGGCGTGACGAGGTCCGGCCCGAGGACCTGCCGCGTCCGTCGACCGCCAAGAGCCGCATGGGGTTCGTCCACTGAATCTCTCGACCAGCCTGTTGCTCGTCATCGTGCTGATCGTTGCCAGCGCGTTCTTCTCCGTTGCCGAAATCTCACTCGCCGCCTCGCGGCGCCTGCGGCTGCGCCAGATGGCCGACGAAGGCGATGCCCGTGCCGCGCTGGTGATCCGCATCCAGGAGCAGCCGGGCCATTACTTCACCGTGGTGCAGATCGGGCTCAACGCGGTGGCGATCCTGGGCGGCATCGTCGGTGAAGGCGCGCTGAGCCCGCTGTTCACCACCCTCGCCGAACGCACCGGCATGGACGCCGACGGCGCGCAGACCGTCGGCTTCGTGCTGTCGTTCCTGCTGACCACCTCGTTGTTCATCCTGTTTGCCGACCTGTTCCCCAAGCGGCTCGGCATGACGCAGCCCGAGGCGCTGGCCGTGCGGGTGGTGCGGCCGATGCAGACCTGCATGCTGCTGCTCAAGCCGCTGGTCTGGGTCTACAGCCGCTGCGCCGACGCGCTGTTTCGCCTGTTCGACCTGCCGACGCAGCGCGACGACCGCATCACGTCGGAAGACATCCTGGCGATGACCGAGGCCGGCACCCGCTCGGGCGCGTTGGCCGCGCGCGAGCAGCAGGTGATCGCCAACGTGTTCGAGCTCGACACCCGCACGGTCTCGAGCACGATGACGCCGCGCGACCGCATCGCCTTCTTCCTGCGTGACGAGGCCGATGCGGTGATCCGCCTGCGCATCGCGGCCGAACCGTTCTCGACCTACCCGGTCTGCGACGGCGACCTCGACCACGTGGTGGGGTATGTCGACGCGAAGGATCTGTTCCAGCGCGTGCTGAACAACCAGTCGATCTCGCTCGCCGACGACGCGCTGGTGCGCAAGGTGCTGGTGGTGCCCGACCGGCTGACGCTGGCCGAAGTGCTCGACCAGTTCCGGCAGGTGCACGAGGACTTTGCGGTGATCGTCAACGAATACAGCTTCGTCGTCGGCGTGGTCACGCTGAACGACGTGATGAGCACGGTGATGGGCGATCTGGTCGGCTACCCGCTCGACGAAGAGCAGATCGTGCGGCGCGACGAGAACTCCTGGCTGATCGACGGCGCCACGCCGGTGCAGGACGTGCAGCGCGCGCTGCTGCTCGACGCGATGCCGCACGGCGAGGAGTACGAGACCCTGGCCGGCTTCATGATGGTGATGCTGCGGCGGGTGCCCCGGCGCACCGATACCGTGCTGTGGGGCGGGTTCCGCTTCGAGGTGCTCGACGTCGACAGCTACCGCATCGACCAGGTGATGGTGTCGCGCGCCGAGTCCGTGGCGCCCGGCCCCACCCCGCCCGGTGGCTGACACCGCCGCGTCAGGCCGCATGGCGCCGTCGTCTGCCCCCTCGTCCGAGGCCGCCGCGGCGCAGCTGTTTCTCGAAGGCGCGCGCCTACTGAGTACGCAGGACGCCGCCGGCGCCGAAGCCGCGTTCCGCGCGGCGCTGCAGGCCGCCCCCGGCTTGGCCGAAGCGCACGCCAACCTGGGCCTGGTGCTGGAGCAGCGCGGTGCCACCGGCGAGGCCGAGGCCTGTTACCACCGGTCGATCGAAATCAACCCCGGCCTGCTGGAGACGCACCTGAACCTGGCAGGGCTGCTCACGCTGCAGAGACGGTTCGGCGAAGCCGAGGCCGCTTGTGCACACGCCCTGGCCTTGAACCGCGACGACGCGCGCGTGTGGTCCAACCTCGGCGTGCTGTATGCCGCCTGGAAGGCCGAAGCAGAGGCCGAAGAATGCCTGCGCCGCGCCATCGCGCTGGACGGCGCGTACGACAAGCCGCGCTTCAACCTGGCCTATGTGCTGCTGCGCCAGGGCCGGTTTGCCGAAGGCTGGGCCTGCCTCGAAGCACGTGACTGGTACGCTGCGCAGGCCGGGCGGCTTGCCTGCCCGCGCTGGCAGGGCGAGCCGCTGGCCGGCCAGTCGATCCTGATCGGCTGTGAGGCCGGGCATGGCGACATGGTGCAGCTGTGCCGTTATGCCGCCGTGTTGAAGGACCGGGGCGCACGCCGGGTCACGCTGCTGTGCCAGCCGGCGCTGGTGCGGTTGTTCGGCGGCCTGCCTGCGGTGGACGAGGTGCTGGCACTCGGCCAGCCGCTGCCGGCCGGCGACTGGGACTTCTGGACCCCGCCGCTCAGCATTCCGCACCATTGCGCAACCCGCCTGGACTCGATACCGGGGCCGCTGCCGTACCTGCACGTGCCACCCGCGTCGCAGGCGGCGTGGGCGGCCCGGCTGCCGGGCGGGTGCCGCGTCGGCCTGGTGTGGAAAGGCAACCCCAGGTTCGAGAACGATGCCGAGCGGTCGTTGCCGCATCTGGAGCTGCTCGCGCCGCTGGGTTCGGTGCCCGGCATCCGCTTCGTGAGCCTGCAGAAGGGCGCCGGCGAAGACGAGGCGCGGCAGCCGCCGGCCGGGTTGCCGCTGCTCGACCTGGGCGCGCAAATGGAGGATTTCGCCGACACCGCGGCGGTCGTGGCCTCGCTCGATCTGGTAATCTCCGTCGACACCGCCGTGGCCCATCTGGCCGGCGCCCTGGGCAAACCGTGCTGGCTGCTGTTGCCCGATCACATGACCGATTGGCGCTGGCTGGCAGACCGCAGCGATTCGCCGTGGTACCCGGGCGTGATGCGTCTGTTCCGACAGCGCGCGTCAGGCCACTGGCCGGAACTGATCGAGGAAGTACGGGTGGCGCTCGCCGCGTGGCGGGCGGCCTGGCCCGCGCAGGGCGCACTCAACCCAGCGTGAGGTCCCACTTGCGCCGTGCACCCAGCACGGCGTCGGGATACGGTGCCTTGCCGCGCGAGCCGTTGTAGCGGCCCAGGCCCATGAACAGATCGCCCTGCTCGCGGTCGAGGTAGTGGCGCAGGATCACGCAGCCGAAACGCAGATTGGTCTGCATGTGGAACAGCTTGCTGGAGTCGCCGTCGGCCAGCACCTTGGTCCAGAACGGCATCACCTGGGTGTAGCCCAGGGCGCCGGCACTGCTGACGGCGAATTTGCGGAAATTGCTCTCGACCTCGACCAGCCCGAGCACCAGGGCGGTGTCGAGCCCGGCGCGCTTGCTCTCGTACCAGACGGTCTCGAGGAATTCCTTGCGCACGATCCACTCGGGCTTCTTGCGCTGCAGCCGCTGGCTCATCGCGCCCAGCCAGCGCAGATAGGCCAGGCGCGACTCGGTGTCGCGGAACTCCGGCACAGGCGGCGCCGTGTTGGCGATGGCCGAACTCAAGGCGGAGCGCACCGAATCGGCCAGCGGCTCTTCCATCTGGCCGCCCGCATGGGCCCAGCCCCCCTGGGACAGCAGGCCCGCACCGGCCACCACGCGGCCGATGGCAGCACGGCGTGACAGTCCGGCAGGACGGGATGGGCTGGCGGTGGACGTGGAGATCTTCAAGTCTCAGGGCGTGGAAACGGAGAGGCGCGATTGTACAAACGCGGCAATCTCGGCGGAAGCCACCCGTGTTGCGGCCGCGTCACGGCGGTGCTGGTACTCCACCTGCCCGTCCTTCAGCCCCTTGTCGCCGATGACCACGCGGTGCGGCACGCCGATCAGCTCCCAGTCGGCCAGCATCGCGCCAGGGCGTTCGCCCCGGTCGTCGAGGATCACGTCGACGCCGGCCGCCAGCAACTCGGCGTAGAGCTTCTCGGCAGCAGCCTTGACGTCGGGGCTGCGGTCGGCGCCGATCGGGCACACCGCCACGGTGAAGGGTGCCAGTGCGTCCGGCCAGATGATGCCGCGCGCGTCGTGGTTCTGCTCGATCGCGGCAGCGGGCAGGCGTGTGATGCCGATGCCATAGCAGCCCATCTCGAGGAACTGCGGCTTGCCCGCCACGTCGAGGAAGGTCGCGTCCATCGCCTTCGAATACTTGGTGCCGAGGTAGAACACGTGGCCCACCTCGATGCCGCGCTCGATCGCCAGCACGCCCTTGCCGTCGGGCGACGGATCGCCCGCCACCACGTTGCGCAGGTCGGCCACCAGGTCCGACTCGGGCAGGTCGCGGCCCCAGTTGACACCGGTCATGTGGAAATCGGGCGCGTTGGCGCCGCAGATCCAGTCGTGCAGCACCGCGACTTCGCGGTCCACGACGGTCTTGACCGGCAGCTTCAGTCCGATCGGCCCCAGGTAGCCCGGCTGGCAGCCGAAGTGCGCCTCGATCTCGGGCACGGACGCGAAGCGGAACCCGCCGGCCATGCCGGGCAGCTTGCCGACCTTCACCTCGTTCATGTCATGGTCGCCGCGCAGCAGCAGCAGCCAGATCTGCACCTTGGCCGGCCGCCCTTCGGCCTCCACGGTGTCGGTGGCGAGCACCAGCGACTTGACCGTCGTGGCCAACGGCACGCCGAGCAGCGCGGCCACGTCGGCGCAGGTGCTCTTGCCGGGCGTGGCAGTCTTGGCCATGGCCTGTGCGGGCGGCTGGCGCGCGGCGGTCGGGGGCAGCGCCTCGGCCTTTTCCATGTTGGCGGCGTAGTCGCTGTCCGGGCAGTAGACGATCGCGTCTTCGCCGGTGGCGGCGATCACCTGGAACTCCTCGCTCAGGTCGCCACCGATCGCGCCGCTGTCGGCCGCCACTGCACGGTAGCTGAGGCCGAAACGGTCGAAGATGCGGCGGTAGGCCTGCGCCATCACCTGGTAACTTGCCTTGGCCGATGCCTGGTCGCGATCGAAGCTGTAGGCGTCCTTCATCGTGAACTCGCGACCCCGCATCAGGCCGAAGCGCGGACGGCGCTCGTCGCGGAACTTGGTCTGGATCTGGTAGAAGTTCTTCGGCAACTGCTTGTAGCTGCGGATCTCCTGCCGCGCGATGTCGGTCACCACTTCTTCGCTGGTCGGTTGCACCACGTAGTCACGCTGGTGGCGGTCCTTGATGCGCAGCAGCTCGGGGCCCATCTTGTCGAAACGGCCGGTCTCCTGCCACAGCTCGGCGGGCTGTACCACGGGCATCGTCATCTCGATGGCGCCGGCGCGGCTCATCTCCTCGCGCACGATGGCCTCGACCTTGCGGATCACGCGCAGCCCCATCGGCATGTACGAGTAGATGCCAGCGCCCAGCTTCTTGATCATGCCGGCGCGCGTCATCAGCTGGTGGCTGACCACCTCGGCATCGGCGGGGGCTTCCTTCAACGTGGAAATCAGGAACTGGGACGCTTTCATGGGCTTGGGGTAGGCTCGGCTGCGGGAAGGACTGGAAACCAGCGGTAAATCGGTTTGCCGCTTGATACACAGGCAGGGCTGTGCATAATGGTTTCAGTTTAAAAATTTGGGGTTTGATTATGCTTGACCGGGAAGGCTTTAGGCCTAACGTCGGCATCATCCTGCTCAACCAGAAGAATCAGGTTTTTTGGGGCAAGCGCATTCGCACCCATTCGTGGCAGTTTCCGCAGGGCGGGATCGATCGGGGCGAAACACCTGAGCAGGCCATGTTCCGAGAGCTGCACGAAGAGGTGGGGCTTCGGCCTGAGCATGTGCGTGTGGTCGCCCGAACCCGTGACTGGTTGCGCTACGAGGTGCCTGACCGGTTCATCCGCCGGGATGCGCGCGGCCATTACAAGGGTCAGAAGCAGATCTGGTATCTGCTCCAGCTGGTCGGCCACGACTGGGATCTGAATCTGCGCGCCACCAACCATCCCGAGTTCGACGCCTGGCGCTGGAACGACTACTGGGTGCCGCTGGACGTGGTCGTCGAATTCAAGCGCGGCGTGTACGAGATGGCGCTGACCGAACTGGCGCGTTACCTGCCGCGGCACGATCACCGCAACCGCTATCTGCGCAGCAGCATGCGGTCGCGCGACACCGAGCCGCAAGAGCTCCAGATCGACAACGTCGGCGCCCATTTCGAATTGCCGCCCGGCGGCAGTTTCGAGCCCGACCCACAGGCCGGCGAACGACTCGCCACCCGAGAAGACAACCATGCTCCGTGATTTCCGGGCGCTTGCGCTCGCGTCGGTGTGCGCCTTAGCGGCGTGTGCCGCCAGCGCGCAGACCGTCCTGCCCGACAACCCCGACTGGGCCGAGGCCAACGTGCCGCCACCACCGGCGTTTCGCATGAACAAGCTGGTCGAGGTCGAACTCGAGGTCAAGGGCAACCTGCGTTATGGCGTCGACCCGGCCACGCTCAGTATCGGCAAGGACGGCGTCGTGCGCTACGTGATGGTGGCCTACAGCCCCGGCGGCGCGATGACGGCGATGTACGAAGGCATCCGCTGCGGCACCGGCGAGTTCAGGACCTATGCCCGCTTCAATGCCGGCGAATGGGCCCCGGTGCAGCCGTCGCTCTGGCGGTCGCTGTTCGAACCGATGCGCTTCCGGTATCCGCTGGCCATCGCGAAGCAAGGCGCATGCGACAACACCGCACCGGCCAGCAATGTGGACGCCATCGTCAGGAAGCTGCGCGATCCGACCCCGTCGGAACGGATTCCCTGATCCGACGCCAAGCCTCGCCGCATCGCGTGGCCGCCTGATCAGCGGGTCAGCACCAGGTTGTCGCGGTGCACCATCTCCGGCTCGGCCGTGTAGCCGAGCAGGGATTCGAATTCGCTTGATGGCTTGCGGCAGATCAGGCGTGCCTCGGTGCTGGCGTAGTTCGCCAGGCCACGGCCGATCGTGCGGCCCTGGCCATCCCGGATCGCGATCACGTCGCCACGCGAGAAGTCGCCCTCGACCGATGTCATGCCGATCGGCAGAAGGCTCTTGCCGTCTTCGCGTACCTTCTGCGCCGCACCGTCGTCGACGGTGACCGCGCCGCGCAGCTGCAGATGGTCGGCCATCCACTGCTTGCGGGCCTGCGTCTTCTGGGTCTGCGCAACCAGCAGCGTGCCGATGGCCTCGCCGGCCGCCAGCCGCACCAGCACATCAGGCTCGCGGCCCCAGGCGATCACGGTCGAGGCGCCGGAGCCGGCGGCGCGCTTGGCGGCCAGGATCTTCGTGATCATGCCGCCGCGGCCGATGCTGGAGCCCGCACCGCCGGCCATGGCCTCGAGCGCCGGATCGCCGGCCTTGGCCTCGTCCACGAAGCGCGCCGAGGGCTCCTTGCGTGGGTCGGCCGTGTACAGGCCGCGCTGGTCGGTCAGGATCACCAGCGCATCGGCCTCGACCAGATTGGCCACCAGCGCACCGAGCGTGTCGTTGTCGCCGAACTTGATCTCGTCGTTGACGACCGTGTCGTTCTCGTTGATCACCGGGATGACGCCATGCTGCAGCAGCGTCAGCAGCGTCGAACGGGCGTTGAGGTAACGCTCGCGGTCCGCCAGGTCGGCGTGGGTCAGCAGCACCTGGGCGCTGCGCAAGCCGTTCTCGCGCAGCTTGGTCTCGTACATCTGCGCCAGGCCCATCTGGCCCACCGCCGCCGCCGCCTGCAGCTCGTGCACCTCGCGCGGCCGCGTGGTCCAGCCCAGACGCTTCATGCCCTCTGCGATGGCGCCGCTGGACACCATGATCAGCTCGCGGGTGCGGGTGCCCGCCTGGCCGGAGGCATCGGTGCCGCCGGTGGCCAGCGCCGCCAGCTGGCGGCACCATTCACCGATGGCAGCCTCGTCGAGGCCACGGCCTTCGTTGGTCACCAGGCTGGAGCCGACCTTGACGACGATGCGCCGGGCGTCGCGCAGAACGGTCGATGTGGGGGTCATGGTCATGTGCACCGAAAGCGCCGTGCAGCCGAAGCGCCGGCGCAGCAAGAACGCAGTTTCAGGATGCCGGCGGCTCCACGAAGCGTGGATCGATCTCGACCGGCGTGAGTTCGGCCGTCTGCTCCGCCTGCACGTGCTTGTACACGGCATGCACGAGCTGTTCGCAGCCCTGGCGGGTCAGCGCCGAGATCTCGAACACCGGGCCCTTGAAACGCAGCCGGCGCACGAAGTCCTTGACGCGGGCGGCACGCTCTTCCTCCGGCACCATGTCGAGCTTGTTCAGCACCAGCCAGCGCGGCTTGCGGTAGAGCGCCTCGTCGTACTTCTTCAGTTCGTTGACGATGGCCCGGGCCTGCGCGACGGGGTCGACGGCTTCGTCGAACGGCACCACGTCCACCACGTGCAGCAGCAGCCGCGTGCGCTGCAGATGGCGCAGGAACAGATGGCCCAGGCCCGCGCCCTCGGACGCCCCTTCGATCAGGCCGGGCAGATCGGCCACGACGAAGCTCTGCTCGGGGCCTACGCGCACCACCCCGAGATTGGGGTGCAGCGTCGTGAAGGGGTAGTCGGCGATGCGCGGGCGCGCGTTCGAGATGGCGCTGATCAGTGTCGACTTGCCGGCGTTGGGCATGCCCAGCAGGCCGACGTCGGCCAGCACCTTCAGCTCGAGCTTCAGCTGCTTCTTCTCGCCAGGCCAGCCGGGCGTCTTCTGCCGCGGCGCGCGGTTGATCGCGCTCTTGAAGCGCATGTTGCCGAAGCCGCCGTCACCGCCCTTGGCGATGGTGATCACCTCGCCCGGCACCAGCAACTCGAACAGCTGCTCGCCGGTCTCGGCGTCGCTGATGATGGTGCCCACCGGCATCTTCAACGTGATGTCGTCACCGGCCGCGCCGAACATGTCCGAGCCCATGCCGTGCTCGCCGCGCTTGGCCTCGTGCCGGCGCGCGAAGCGGTAGTCGACCAGCGTGTTCAGGTTCGGGTCGGCCACCGCGAACACATGGCCGCCACGGCCACCGTCGCCGCCGTTCGGGCCGCCAAATTCCTTGTACTTCTCATGCCGGAACGAGACGCAGCCCGCCCCGCCATCGCCGGAGGCGATGTCGATAAAGGCTTCGTCGACGAACTTCATGCGGGTTCCAGTTTACAAAAGCGACGCTGAGAAATGAAGAAGCCCCGACCAGCGGGGCTTCGGATCGTTGGAAACGGTCGACTGGCTCAGGCCGCCGGCGTCACCACGACCATGTGCTTGTTCATCGAACCCTTGACGGCGAACGACACGTGGCCGTCCACCAGGGCGAACAAGGTGTGGTCCTTGCCCAGGCCCACATTGGTGCCGGGGTGGAACCGGGTGCCGCGTTGGCGCACGATGATCGAACCGGCACTGACCAGTTCGCCACCGAAAGCCTTGACGCCGAGCATCTTGGGCTTGGAATCACGCCCGTTGCGCGTAGAGCCGCCGCCTTTTTTCTGTGCCATGACCCGTGCCCCTTATCCTGCAATCGCACCGATTTGCAGTTCGGTGAACTGCTGGCGGTGACCTTGACGTTTCTGATAATGCTTGCGACGGCGCATCTTGAAAATGCGCACTTTGTCGTGCTTGCCGTGGGCCACGACAGTGACCGTGACGGTTGCGCCGGATACCAAGGGTGTGCCGACCTTGATCTCGCTGCCGTTGCCGACTGCCAGAACCTGGTCGATCACGATCTCTTGGCCTACATCCGCAGCAATCTGTTCTACTTTAATTTTTTCGCCGGAAGCAACGCGATACTGCTTGCCACCGGTTTTTATGACCGCGTACATGTTGGACCTCAATAGGTGATTCTTCCGCGGACGGATTTCCACGGAGCCCAAGATTATAGCATGGTGGACAGCCGCTAACATCTTCGCCCCCACCGCCCGCCGTAGCGGGACGACGTCTTCCTATAATCCCGAAACTCTCCCGCATTCATCTTGTCCGTCAACTCATCCAGCACCGCAGCGGCGCTCGCGCTCATCGCAGGCGACATGCGCGAGGTGGATCTGCTCATCGCGCAGCGCCTGTCATCCGGGGTCCCGCTGGTCGCGGAAGTCTCGCAATACATCATCTCGGCCGGCGGCAAACGCCTGCGGCCGGCCATCCTGCTGCTGATGTGCGGCGCGCTCGGCTACACCGCACCGCAGCGCTTCAACATGGCCGCCGTGGTCGAATTCATCCACACGGCCACGCTGCTGCACGACGACGTGGTCGACGACTCCACGCTGCGGCGCGGCCGCGCCACCGCCAACGAGGCCTTCGGCAACCCGGCCAGCGTGCTGGTCGGCGACTTCCTGTATTCGCGCGCCTTCCAGATGATGGTCGACGCGAAGGACATGCGCATCATGCAGACGCTGGCCGACGCCACCAACGTGATCGCCGAGGGCGAGGTGATGCAGCTCGTCAACATGCACGACGCGTCGCTGGACGAAGCCGGCTACCTGCGCGTGATCCGTTCCAAGACGGCCAAGCTGTTCGAGGCCAGCACCCGCCTCGCCGCCATCCTGTCGGGTGCACCTCCAGAGCTGGAGCAGGCCTGCGCCGACTACGGTCAGGCACTGGGCACCGCCTTCCAGGTGATCGACGACGTGCTCGACTACGACGGCACCGCGGCCGAGATGGGCAAGAACCTCGGCGACGACCTGCGCGAAGGCAAGTCGACGCTGCCGCTGATCGCCGCGATGCAGCGCGGTACGGCAGCGCAGTGCGACGTGATCCGCCACGCCATCGAGAACGGCGCCGTCGACAACATCGACGAGATCATCGCGATCGTGCGTGCCACCGGCGCCCTGGACGTCACCCGCCGCGCCGCCGCCGCCGAGGCGCAACGCGCAGTGACCGCCACGCGGCAACTTCCGTCGAATTCCTACGCCGAGGCTTTGCTACAATTGGCGGCTCAGCTGTTGGAGCGCAGGTCGTGAGACCCTCGAACTGACTCTCAGCGGGGTGTAGCTTAGTCAGGTAAAGCGCTACGTTCGGGACGTAGAGACCGGAGGTTCGAATCCTCTCACCCCGACCAGATTTCCTTTTTTCCCAAAGCACCGGTGGCAACTCTGCCGGGCCCAGCCGTCCGATCGTCTGCATCGGATCGTGCCGTGGCGCTGCCGTAGCGCCCACGCACGACGAGGCTACGCAATAGCCCCCTCCTCTCTCTCTTTCGACAGCCGGAACCGCAACCCCGGCGCGGCCCGTTCCGCCGTGAATTCCCGCCCATGCGCCAGCGCAATCTCCCGCATGGCAGTCTCGGCGCGCTGGGGCTTCCCCTTAGTCAACCGTGATGAAGCGCCTTCACCGCGCTGGCGCCTGGGTCTCGACAATCGTGTGGCGAATCGCTCCTTCGAGAAACGCCCGACCACCAGGAGGTTCCGGTGCCGCCACAACCAGTGCAAACCATGCATTGCTCAGCGTCGTGCTACAGAAGCCGGCCGCGGAGTGCGCCTTCCGTTCTTGAGTGTGCGGCCTGACCATGTCCCGTGGTCAAGACCTTGCCGCATCCCGTCGTTTCTCTTGCAAGGAATCACCATGAAAAAGTCTCTCTTCGGCGGCTACGCGACCTGGTTGTCCGCGTGGCTCGCATTGGTTCTGCTGGTCGGCTTCTCCCCGGCAGCAGATGCAGCAGCCAAGAAAAAAATGTTCTTCATCGAAGACTTTTCCGGGACGGACATCGACCCCGATTCGATGAACAAGCTGAACTTTCTGGGCGCATCCACCGCAGTCGTCTCGGATGGACAGGTATTGCTCGAGAACGGCGACTACCTGACGACCGAAGGGCTGCACGAGTTCGAAGGAAAGGTCATCGTGCTGGAAGCCCGCCTGCGGGGACCGAAGCCTTATGGGCGCACGACGATCGTCTCGCTCATCGACTCGGACAACGGCCAGCGTCTCGACGTCGGCGACACGAACTACGGCGACAACGGACTCTTCTACACGGTCACCGACACGGCGGGCAATGGGTTGCCCGGGGCGAACCAGGTGTACTTCGGTGGAACCACCGACCAGTACCGCGACTACCGCATCACCCTCTCCAAGAACAAGCTGCTGCTGGAGCGCGGTGCAACCATCGCCACGCTGACCGAACGGCATGAAGTGGTGATCCCGTTCTCGCCGGTCGGTCGCACGTTCTACCTTCGCATCAACACAGGGTGCTGCGACGGGGTCTACTCACCGTCGTACTTCGACTGGGTCAGCGTGCGCGTGTACAAGCAGGAGCACGACTGACGTAGACAACGCGCACGCACACGGCTGGTGCCAACCATACCTCGGCCGTCCTGCACAGGCGCTACCGCCAGGCCAGAGAATAGGTGGTCTTCGATCCCTTGGTGCCGCGCCCGTCCACGTCGACGATCAGGCCGCTGGCCAGCAGATCAGCCAGGATGCGGTAGAGCGTGGCCGACCGGACCATCGTGCCGCGCATCAGCAGCTCGCGCAGGATGTCGGCCGCCGCCGTGGGCGACGACTGCGCGGCCAGGACCTGCAACACGCACAGCCGGTTGGCCGATGGCGCCAGGCCGTGCAGCTTCATCTGCTGGATCAGCTGGCCGGAGCCCGAGGAAGGCGGCGATGCTGTGTCGGCGCAACCGGGCAGCGCACCGGCATCCGACGCCAGGTCGAATGCTTCGGGATGGTTGCTCAGCAGGTCGGCGTGCATCGCTCGGGTTCGGCTGGAAGGGGCAAGACGGAAGAGTCGATCCGGGCAGGGATCGGGGCAAGGATCGGAGTACGCCAGCGGCGCACCCTGTCGTGCCCGCCATTGCAACAGCTGCGGCATTCATGTGGCGTTCATGAAGCCGCCTCACCCGCGGTCAGGCGCTCATGCGCAACGAAGGTGATGGCGGCGGTGGCGGCGTCGACGCGACGGCCATCGCGCCAGCGTCATCGGTAGCCGGAGGTCCTGAAGGCCGGGCGCGGGAGCCCGGTGCCCGGCTCGGTGGCCATCCCCTCGTCCGCCACCGGAATCTCCAGCAGCACCCGCGTGCCGCGCGGGGTGGACAGCACATCGATGCGGCCACCCAGGCGCCGGGCCCGTGCGCGCATGTTGGTGATGCCGTGCCCCGTCTTGTCCGGCGACAGGTCAGCGCCGATACCGTCGTCGGTGACCTCGAGTTCCAGCACGTCAGCGCGCTGGCGCAGCTCGACGCGCACGTGCCTGGCCTTCGCATGTTTCAGCACGTTGGTCAGCGCCTCCTGCGCGATGCGCAGCAGCTGCAGGGCCGACTGCGGCGCCAGCTTGAGCGCGCTGTCGGGCACGTCGATCGACCACGCGGGCTGGATATGGGCCTCCAGCATCTGCGCGTGCCAGCGGAACAGGAAGTTGCCCAGCGCGACCTGGAAGTCGTCGTCCGGTGCCAGCGCGTCCAGCGCCAGCCGCATGTCGGCGATGCAGGCGCGCAGCGTCTCGGCGATGGTCCGGTCGTCCATGTCGCCGCGCTCCACGCGCGACAGCGACGTGAACAGCCGCGAGCCCAGCCCGTCGTGGATCTCGCGCATGATCAGCTGCCGCTCCTGCGAGGCGGCATGCTGGCGCTGCAGGGCAGCCATGTTCTCGAAGTTGGCGGCCAGTCGCCGCTCGCGCTCCGCCACGCGCGACTCCAGCGTGTGGTTCAGCTCGGCCAGCGTCCGGTTGACCGTCTCCAGCGACGTCAGCGCCTGCACGAAGCGCGCGGTCAGCAGGCCGCCCATCGCCAGCAGCAGGATGTCGGCGCCATAGTGCAGCAGGAAGATGCGCTGGCCGGCCCAGTCGGGCCACAGCCGCTCCAGCAGCGGCGCGTTCCAGGCGATCAGATAGTCGTGCACGCCGGTCAGCACGCCGATCAGCAGTGCGCCGGTCAACACCGCCGCCGGCAGCGTGCGCTGGCGCAGCGTGGCCCAGACCGATGTCGCCAGCAGCGCGACGCCGATCGGCATCATGCCGGCCGTCCAGATGCGGTTGACCAGCGCCTCGTGCTGCGGGCCGCCGAGCAGCAGCCACAGCGGCCCCAGCAGCCAGTACAGCAGCAACGCGGTCTCCACGGCGGGCCGGCGGATCGCCGCGAACCGCAGCGCGAACAGCGCGAGGATGGTGATGAAACCACCCGTGGCCGTGTGGTAGACCAGACGCCAGAGATACCAGTTCGCGGTCGGCATGGCCTCGATCACGAAGGTCAGCGTGCGCAGGCCCCACAGCGCTGCGGCCAGGCCGAACAGGCCATACAGCACCTCGCTGCGCCGCCGCCAGTAGATGAACAACACGAAGCCGGCCACCAGCATGCACACCACCACGGTGACCTGCGGCATCGTGCGCACCCAGAACATGCGCCGGTCGAAGGCCGGTTGCAGCTGGCGCCACTCGCCGACCTGCACCCGCGGAAAATGCCCGGTGGCGCGCCGCGGCGCGGCGGCGGTGCGCACGGCCAGCACGTTCGCCCCGGGCTTCAGCAGCGACGCCGGCAGCGGCAGCAGGTGCGGCCGCTCCCAGCGCACGATGCTGTCGGGCGTGGTCTCGGCGATCGCGCCGATCACGCTGCCGTTGAGCCAGACCTGACCGCCCTCGTACAGGTAGGGCAGGTAGACCGCCCAGGTCGCGCGGCCGACCGGGTCGACCGGCCCCTGGAAGCTGCCACGGTACCAGGTGGCACCGACCGGCACGCCCGCCGATCCTGACTCCACCGCGTCGGGCAACAGCGTCTGCTCCCAGGCGGCATCGTCGGCCGGGGGCGTGGCCGCGTCCGAGGCCAGCACCTGCATGCGGTCGATGACGATGGGCTGGGCCTGCGCGGGCGCCCCCAGCAACGCCAGCAGAACCAGCAAGGCCGCAACCAGCCAACGCGTCACGCCAGTCCCGTCACGGCAGACCCGTCACAGCAGACCCAATTGGCCGGCCTCGTAGACCGCTTCGCTGCGCGAATGCACCGCCAGCTTGCGGTAGATCTTCTTCACGTGGGCCACCACCGTGTGGGGCGAGATGTCGAGCAGCGTGCCGATGGTGTCGAAGGTGAAGCCCTTGGCGATCATGCGCAGCAACTCGCTCTCGCGTGCGGTCAGCGGCGACGGCTCCAGCGGCGCCGGGCTCGACGGGGTCGGCGCCTTCACGGTGGCGCGGAAACGCGCCAGCACGCGCCGTGCGATGCCGGGGCTGATGGGCGCACCGCCGGCCCGCAGCTCGTGGATGCTGGCCACGATGCGTTCGGCCGACGCGTCCTTCAGCAGATAACCCGAGGCCCCGGCCTCGATGGAGCGCACCACGTGTTCGTCGTCGGCGAACATGGTCACCACCAACACGTCGCATTCGGCCTGGTGCTGCGCGGCGTGCGCGATGACCTCCACGCCATGCATGTCCGGCAGGCCCAGGTCGATCAGCAGCACGTCGGGGCGCTGCAGGTCGAGCATGGCGCAGGCGGCCTGGCCGCTGGTGACCGCCGCCACCAGGCTCAGGCTGGGGTCGTTCAGGACCGCGTTGGAGAAACGCCGGATGAATTCGGGCTCATCTTCGACGATCAGCACTCTGGTGGACATCTGGGTAGTTTCCCGGCAGCCGGCATGGCGGGCCGATTCTGCCAGCCGCGCGGCGCCGCGTCATCGCGTCAATGCGCTATGGCGCGGTCGTCCTACAGCGGCGCGGGGTCCGGCCACGCTGTTCAGGTCCCCGTTTGCGCGGGCGGCAGCCAGCGCAGCAGCACCGCGTACAGCACCATCGGGTCGACCGGTTTGGACACGTGGTCGTCCATGCCCGCGGCCAGGCAGGCGTGGCGGTCGTTGACGAAGGCGTTGGCCGTCATCGCCACGATGGGCAGCGCGTTCATGTCGGCGCGGATCGCCCGCGTGGCCTCCAGCCCGTCGACATGGGGCATCTGCATGTCCATCAGCACAAGGTCGAAATGCTCGGCCTTCACCCGCGCGATGGCTTCGGCGCCGTCTTCGGCCGTCACCGCCGTCAGGCCCACGCTCTCCAGCAGCATCACGCCCACTTCGCGGTTCACCGGGTTGTCTTCGGCCAGCAGCACACGCTGGCCGCCGTGCAGGGCGCGCACCTGCGCTTCGAGGTCGGCGATCCGGACCGGGCGCGTCTGCCCTGCCGGTCCGTAGCGCAGCGCCTCGCCGCCGGCGTCGCCCATCCCTGCTTCAAGCCAGACGGTGAACCAGAAGCGGCTTCCCACGCCCTGCGTGCTGGCCACGCCGGCGTCGCCGCCCATCGCGCGCGCCAGCTGGCGTGCCAGCGCCAGCCCCAGGCCCGTGCCGCCGTGGCGCCGGGTGATCGAGCTGTCGGCCTGCTCGAACGAGCCGAACAGCGCCGGCAGGCTGGACTCGGCGATGCCGATCCCGGTGTCCTGCACCTCGAAGCGCAGTTGGTGGCGGTCGCCGGCCGTCTGCACCACCTGGGCACGCAGCGTGACCGAGCCGCGCTCGGTGAACTTGACGGCATTCGACAGCAGGTTGATGAGGATCTGCGACAGGCGCAGCGGGTCCCCCTGCAGCGACCGCGGCAGCCCGGTGCTCTCGTCCACCAGCGCCAGGCCCTTGGCCTGTGCCGCACCGCGCACCATCTCGATCGCCCAGCCGATCACCTCGGACGTCACGAAGTCGCTGCGTTCGAGCACCAGCTTGCCGGCTTCGATCTTCGAGAGGTCGAGCACGTCGGAGATGAGGCCGAGCAGATGCCGCGCTGCCCCATCCACCTTGCCCAGCTGCTCCAACTGGCTCGCATCCTCGATGCGCCGCGACAGGATGTGCGTCATGCCCAGGATGGCGTTGAGCGGCGTGCGGATCTCGTGGCTCATGTTGGCCAGGAAGGCGCTCTTGGTGCGGCTGGCGGCTTCGGCCTCGTCGCGCGAGTGCGCCAGGTCGGCGTTGACGGCCTTCAGCGCCAGCTCGGCCTCCTTCAACGGCGTGATGTCGATGGCCATCAGGTAGAAGCCGGGCTGCTGGTGGGTGGTCGGCTCGGGCACGTAGTTGATCTGGTTGTAGACCACACCACCGTCGGCCGTTGGCGCCTGCGTCTCGAAGCGTTGCGGGATGCCCCGCCGCGCGCCGTCGATGTGGTGCTGCACCCGCGCGATGGTCTCGACCGAGAACAGCTCCACGCCGGTCCTGCCGATCACTTCGTCGGCCGACCGGCCGACCCATTCGCAGAAGCGCCGGTTCGCGAACTGGCAGCGCAGGTCGGCGTCCCAGTAGGCGATGCGGCCGGGCACCATCTCGGTGACGTTGCGGTTGAAGTCCACCGCCTTCTTCAGCGCCTGGTTGGCGCGGGCCATCGCACTGTTGAGCTCCTGCAGCGACAGCGTGCGGGCGCGCACCGTCTCTTCGAGCAGCTCGGCCCGGGCCTTCAGGTCGGCCTGCTGCTCCTTGTGCCAGCGGTCGAGTTCGTTGCGCGCCAGCACCTGCGCGGTGAGGTCGACGATGACTGCCATCAGCGCATAGACGTCCCCCTCGATGGTGCGCATCGGCTGCAGGTTGAACTGGAAGTAGCACTGCTCGAGCTGGCCGCCGCCATGGCGGTCGAGCATGACGGGCGTCTCGGGGCTGACGTAGGGCACGCCGGTGTCGTAGGCCGCATGCATCAGGCCTTGCACCTCGGTCCCGACGAGTTCCGGAAAGCCCTGTTCGAAGGTCTTGCCGATCAGACGCTGTTTGCCGACCTGCTGGCAATACAGCGGGTTGGCCATCGTGAAGACCAGGCTCGGGCCGGTGAACACGGCCGCGGCGATGGGGGCCTGCGTCAGCAGCGCATCGACTTCGCTGGCACTGCTGGCGCGCGCCGACTCCGCGGCGATGCGATCGAACGCCTGCGCCACACGCCGAGTGATCTCCAGCAAGTACTGCCGGTATGGCGCATCGTACGGATGCTGCGGATCGAGTTCGAACGCGGCGAGCCGGACGACATCCACGCTCTCCTGGCCCGCCAGCGGCACCAGCACACGATGCTCGCTGGCCACGTCTTCGCCGGCCTGCAGGCGGGCCCACAGGGCGGGGGCCGCACCGATCCACGGCTGCAGATCCTCGTCGGCCACGGACGTACCAGCCTGCCCGCCGTTGGACGTCCACAGACTCGGCGCAAACACCGAACGGGGCGATCGGTAGAAGCACAAGGCCGTCGCGCCCTGCCCGGATGCAGCCAGCGCCCGCGAGGTGGCGTCCGGCAGGTCGGCTGCCCGCACCACGCGCTCGATGGCCTCGGACACCGCCCGCAGACCCGCCTGCCGCTGGGCGGCCAGCACACGCTGCGTGGTTTCGACCGGGGTGATCAGGATGCCCTGGATGGCGCCATCGGCGTCCACGAAAGGGGTCGATGCGTAGGTGAAATAGGTATCGACCAGCCGGCCGTTACGCACCGTCGGCAGCAGGCTGTCCTCGTTCAGGACAGGCGTGCCGTCGCGCAGCACCGTCGCGAACTGATCGGCCAGCGCATCGATGACTTCGGGCCAGGTGTCGGCGGTGCGCGCACCCATCTGTTGCGGATGCCGGCTCAGGCCCTGGTCGACGTAGGCATCGTTGTAGAACTGGATCAGCTCGCGGCCCACCAGCAGCAGCATCGGCTGGCTCGACCGCAGCATCGTGCCCAGCAGGCTTCTCAAGCTGTCCGACCAGCGCTCGACACCCCCCACGGGAGTCGACTCCCAGTCGATCTCGCGGATGCGCGCAGCCGCCTTGCCGTCCGCCAGAAAACCGTACCGGGAGCGCACTGCCATGGAAACCCTCGACGCTGTGGAGAACTTCAGCGCCCCGGGTCGATCCGTCCGGAAGACGGTCGCCACACCAGGGGCCTCGCCCCCCAGCATGCCCTATTCCCAGTGGGCTGAACACCTCGCATTCACTGAATGCATCGAAAATCCCACGGTGCCGGCCCGCCGCGCCGGGCTCAGGCCGCCAGCACACAGGCCCAGCAGCAGTGCCGTCAGCGCGCCGTGTTTCCAAACCACCCACAATGCGCCCGCCCGGAACTCGCCCTCCCCCGATGCCAGCCGGTCAGGCGGCCTTGCGGGCCTTCACCGAGAACTGGTTCTCAGGCCGCTCCAGCCCCAGGTTCTCGCGCAGGGTCGTGCCCTCGTAGGAGGTGCGGAACAGGCCGCGGCGCTGCAGCTCCGGGATCACCAGGTCGACGAACTCGTTCAGCGACGCGGGCAGCACCGGCGGCATCACGTTGAAGCCGTCGGCCGCACCGTTCTCGAACCACTGCTGCATCTGGTCGGCAATGCTCTCGGGCGTGCCGACCACGACCCAGTGACCGCGTGCGCCGGCCAGGTACTCATAGAGCTGGCGTACCGTGAGCCGGTCGCGCCGGGCCAGCTCCAGCACCACATGGGCACGGCTGTTGCGGCCCTTGGGCGGCTCGGGGATGTAGGGCGGCGGCGCGTCGAGGTTCCACTTGTGCAGGTCTTCTCCGGGCCAGAACGGCAGCAAGGTGTTGAGCCCGACCGACGGGTGGATCAGCCCCTGCAGCTGCGCCCACTTGCCCTCGGCCTCGGCCTGCGTGCGGCCGATCACCGGCGAGATGCCGGGCAGCACCAGCAACTGCTCGGGCCGGCGGCCGTACCTGGCCATGCGACCCTTCACGTCGCGGTAGAAGGCCTGGGCTTCGGCCAGGCTGGTCCACGCGGTGAAGATGGCTTCGGCGGTGGCAGCCGCAAGTTCCTTGCCGTCGTCGGACGATCCCGCCTGCACGATCACCGGGTAGCCCTGCGGCGGGCGTTCGATGTTCAGCGGACCCTTCACCTTGAAGTACTTGCCGACATGGTTCAGCGCATGCAGCCTGGCCGGGTCGAAGTACACGCCCGAGGCCGGGTCGCGCACGAAGGCACCGTCCTCGTAGCTGTCCCACAGGCCCTTCACCACTTCGACGAACTCGTGTGCCCGCTCGTAGCGCACGGCCGGATCGGGATGCGCCTCCAGGCCGAAGTTGCCATGCACGTTGTCGGCGCTGGTGGTGACCACGTTCCATGCGGCGCGGCCCTTGCTCAGGTGGTCCAGCGAGGCGAACTTGCGCGCCAGCAGATACGGGTCTTCGTAAGTTGTCGAGGCCGTCGCGACAAAGCCGATGTGGCGCGTCACGGCCGACAGCGCCGCCCACAGCGTGACCGGCTCGAAGTACGACACCCGGCCCTGCCGGCTGAACGACTCCGCATCGCCCTTGTGCGCGACGCCCGGGCTGTCGGCCACGAAGACCTGGTCGAACAGGCCGCGCTCTGCCGTGCGCGCGACCTCGATGTAGTGGTCGATGTTGACGCCCGAGTCGACCTGCGAGCCCGGATGGCGCCAGGCGGCGATGTGGTGGCCGGTGGCCATGATGAAGGCGCCGAGGCGCAGTTTGCGTTGGGTCATGGGCAGTTCTCCTCTCCTGTCTTCTGTTCGGTTGATCGGACGCTTCAGCGGCAGAGCCTGCAAGGGCTGCTGGCGGTGTCGGGGCGGGTGTCGGCGACGAAACCGTCGCGGTTGGGCATGCGCACCCTGGGCAGGCTCTGCGCATCGAGCACGGCGTCGGCCGGCACGATGCCGTTCAGGTGCAGCAGGTAGGCGGTGAGTGCATAGACCTCGTCGGGCTTCAGGCTCTGCGGGGCGTTGTAGGGCATCGCCCGGTGAATGAAGTCGTAGACCGTGGTGGCATAGGGCCAGAAGCTGCCGATGGTCTTCAGCGGCCGGTCGCTCTTGAGCGATCCCTGGCCGCCGACCAGCGCATCGGCCGGCTTGCCCTCGCCCTTGGCGCCGTGGCAGGCTGCGCACTGGGCCGCGTACAGCGTCTGGCCGGCGGCCACGGAGCCGCTGCCGGCCGGCAGGCCACTGCCGTCGGCGCTGACGTCGATGTTCCAGGCCGCAATGGCCTGCGGGCTCGCGGGCTGGCCCAGGCCATAGACCTGCGCTTGGGCTGAGGGAACGGCCATCAGGGCGGCCAGCGCCAACCACCAAGCCGCAAACCAGCCCGTCTTGCTCCCTCTCCCCTCGCGGGAGAGGGTTGGGGAGAGGGGGATGCGGCGCATGCAAATGGCGCCGCGCGCTGGCGACGGCCCCCTCTCCCCCGGCCCCTCCCCCGCGAGGGTGGAGGGGAGCAAGGGCGCGCGCGGGTGCGGTGCGTGACCCGGTTCCACGTCAAACCTGCGCATTGGCGATGCTCCCGTCCGTCGCGACCTTCCAGCTCTGGATCGCGTTGTAGTGGTAGATGGAGTTGAAGCCGCGCTGCGCCACCAGTTGGCGCGCGGTGGGCTGCACGTAGCCGGTCTCGTCCGTCACGCGGCTCTGCAGCACGGCGGGGCCGCCGTCCCACTGCCAGTCGGCGCGGAAGCGGGTCAGCGCACGGTCGAGCACCGGGCCGTCGATCCGCGCCTCGCGCCAGGTCGCGCCGCCATCGGTCGACACGTCCACGCGCTTCACGCGGCCCTGGCCGGTCCAGGCGAGGCCGGTGATCTCGTAGTAGCCCTTGCCGCGCAGCCGGTGGTCGACCGCCGGATAGGTGATGACCGACTTGGCCTCCATGCCGAAGCTGAACTGCCGCGCCGTGCCGTCGGGCAAGGAGTCGGTGTACTTCGAGGTCTCTTCGCGCGTCATGAAGGGCTCGCGCCCCACCTTCAGCCGGCGCAGCCACTTGATGCTGGCATTGCCCTCCCAGCCCGGCAGGAACAGCCGCAGCGGGTAGCCATGCTCGGGGCGCAGGCGCTCGCCGTTCTGCGCGTAGACCAGCAGCGCGTCGTCCCAGGCTTTCGACAACGGGATGCTGCGCGACATCGCCGCGCCGTCGGCGCCCTCGGCCAGTACCCAGGCGGCCTGCGGATCGACACCCACTTCTTCGAGCACGGTCGACAGCCGCACACCCGTCCACTCGCAGCACGACAGCAGGCCGTGGCTCTGCTGGATCGACGTGGCGGCCGGCCCGCGCCACTCGGTGCCGGTGTTGCCCGAGCATTCGAGAAAGTGGATGCGCGACACCGACGGGAAACGCACCAGGTCCTCCATCGTCAGCACCAGCGGCCGCTTCACCAGGCCGTGCACCACCAGACGGTGCTGGGCCGGGTCGATCTGCGGGATGCCGGCATGGTGGCGCTCGAACACCAGGCCGGTCGGCGTGATGATGCCGAACAGGCTTTGCAGCGGTGTCAGCGAAGAGGCCGCGCCCGGCACCACGGCGTTGCCGCGGGTCGTGCGCACCACGCCACGCTCATGCGCATCGGGCTGGCCATAGGCGCGCCACAGCACCGGCTCACCGGGCTGGCGCGTCCAGGGCGGCACGGTGAGCGCCTCTTCGGCGCGGGCGGCAGGCAGCAGCGCAGCCAGCCCGGCTGCGCCTGCGGAAGAACGTTGCAGGAAGCGCCGTCTCGCCGGCGAATCGGTCTTGGAAGATCGCATGTGCAGGGGGAACTCAATAGGAGAAACGAATGCCGGCAGGCAGCCCGCCTCTTGGGTCGGACCATGACGACGGCGGCCCGGCCTCGGGTGGCGGATCGTTCAGCGGCAGCCCGGCGAACTCGCGCATCACGTCTTCCTTGATGTGGGCAAAATCGGCCGCGCCACGGTTGCGCGGATGGGCCAGGTCCACCGGCACGATGCGGCGCACACGGCCCGGGCGCGGCTCCATCACCACCACGCGGTCGCCCAGGTAGACGGCTTCTTCCACATCGTGCGTCACCAGCACCATCGTGATGCCCTCGGCCTGCCAGATGCGGTGCAGCTCCTGCTGCAGATGGGCGCGTGTCAAAGCATCAAGTGCGCCGAAGGGCTCGTCGAGCAGCAGCACCTCGGGCCGGTTCACCAGCGCCCGCGCGATCGCCACACGCTGCGACATGCCACCCGACAGCTGGTACGGATAAGCGTTCTCGAAACCCTTCAGGCCCACCAGCTCGATGTGCGCCTGCACCGTGGCACGGCGCTGGCCTTCGGTCAGGTCCGAGTTCAGCAGGCCCAGACCGACGTTGCCGGTCACGGTGAGCCAAGGGAACAGCCGGTGCTCCTGGAACACGATGCCGCGCTGCAGGCTGGTGCCCACCACGCGCTGGCCGTCGAGCAGGATCTCGCCCTGGTAGTCGTCCTCCAGGCCGATGATCAGGCGCAGCAGCGTCGACTTGCCGCAGCCGCTCGAGCCAACGATGCTGACGAACTCGCCCGGTGCGATCGACAGCGTGATGTCCTGCAACACCGGCAGTTTTTCGGTCCGGCCGTCCTTCTCGACGGTGTAGTGCTTGTGCAGGTGTTGAACAGCGAGCGTGCCAGCGTGGGCCATCGGATGTCTTTCGTGTGAGGTGTTGGGCAGCCGTGCCGGCTACTCGAATTGCGCGATGGAGCGGCCGCGCCAGGCCAGCGCGCGGCGTTCGATCAGGCTGGCCAGCCAGTTCAGGCTGAAGCCCACCAGGCCGACGACGATCACGCCGAACAGCACCAGGTCCATCCAGAAGTGTTCGCGGCCATCGATCATCGTGTTGCCGATGCCCTTGCCCGACACCAGCAGGTATTCGCCGCCGAGGGTCGCCAGCCACGCGTAGATCAGCCCCAGGTGCAGCCCGGCGAAGATCGATGGCGCCGCCGACGGCAGCACCACGCGGCGCAGCAGCTGCCAGCGCGTGAACCTGAACACACGCGCCACCTCGATGTGCTCGCGCGGCACGCTGCGCAGGCCTTCGAAGGTGTTCAGCACTACGGGAAAGAACGCCGCCAGCGACAGGAAGGCCACCTTGGCCGCATCGCCCAGGCCGAACCACACCGAGATCAGCGGGATCCACGCGAACAGCGAGATCTGCTTGAGCGTGTGGAAGCTCGGGCCCACCAGGTGCTCGAACAGGCGCGACAGGCCGAGCAGCGTGCCGAACGCCAGGCCCGCACTCGCGCCGATTGCAAAGCCGGCCAGGTCGCGCCACAGGCTGGCGCGCAAGGCCTCGAACAGCTCGCCGCTGCGCGCCTGTGCCACCGCCGTCTGCCAGACCGTCTCGGGCGGCACCAATAGCGGCGAGGTCGACCAGCCCCACTGGGCCGCGGCCCACCACAGCGCCAGCAAGACAACGGGGATGACCCAGCCGCGCAAGACCTTGGGCACCGGATGCGCACGCCTGCGAATGGATGCTGCGCTCATAGACCCACCTTGCGCCAGCGCATCAGCCGCACTTCGATCAGCGCCAGCAGCTTGTCGAGCACGAAGCCGGCCGCACCGACCACGACCACCGCCGCCATCACCACGTCGAGCTGGAACAGCTGCCGGCCGTAGACGATCATGAAGCCCAGCCCTTCGGACGACGCCAGCAGTTCGACCACCACCAGCGCCAGCCAGGCGTGTGTGAAGCCGTAACGCACGCCGTTCCAGATCGGCGCGAAGGCCGCGGGGAACACCACCTTGCGCAGCAGCTGCCAGCGCGTGAAGCCGAACACGCACGCCACCTCCACATAGCTGTTGGGCACGCTCTGGATGCCCTTGGTGGTGTTGAGTGCGATCGGCACCAGCGCGGCCTTGGAGATCAGGATGATCTTCAGCGCCTCGTCGATGCCCACCAGCAGCATCAGCAGCGGCAGCCAGCCCAGCACCGGCACCTGGCTGAAGGCCTTGAACAGCGGGTAGACGTAGTCCTTGAACACCGGCGACAGCCCCATCGCCACGCCCAGCGCCAGGCCTCCCAGCAACCCCACGCCGAAACCGGCCAGCACCCGCACCAGGCTGATCTTCAGGTTGTCGTAGAGCTCGCCGCTCTGGAACAGATCGGCCAAGGTCGCGGCCACGGCCTGCGGTGCCGGCAGCACCTGCGGCGCCACCCATTCGTAGTGCGCAGCCAGCGCCCAGAAGGCCAGCAAGGCCAACGGCACCGGCCAGGCGAGCAGCCAGTGGCGCAGCGGCGTCGAGTGCCAGGCACGCCGCAGCGCACCGGCGACGCGTGCCCGCTCGGCATCTGCCGTCGCCGATGCGGCGGGCCGCTCCAGAGTCTGCGCTGTCATGCCACTACGCTCCGAGAATCTTGCCGTTCGCCTGGAAGACGGGCCAATAGTTCTCTAGCTTCAGCTCCTTCAGCGCCGCGTTCAGATAACGCTGGTCGATCCAGCCGTCCACGTCGAACTTGCTGCGCGTCAGCTTGAACTTGACCGACTGCTCCACCGCATCCTTGTAGCGCGCCACCAGGAACGGATCGAACTGCGGGTTGAAGCGGATGCGCAACGGCTCGCCCTCGTAGTCTTCCTTGAAGGCCTCGTACGGGAAGCCGGTGCGGGCCCACAGCCGGAACACCTCTTCGCGGTTAACGTCGTCGGAGGCCCAGCGCGCGGTCTTCACCACGGCCTTCACCAGCCGCTGCGTCAGCACCGGCTGGCCTTGCGCGAACTCTTCGCTGACCAGCACGTGGCCCTGGCGCGTGAAGATCGGTGAGTCGCCCTTGCTCGAATAGACGATCTTCGCCGTGCCGTTCATGCGCAGCTGGATCAGGTCGAAGCCGCCGAACAGCGCATCGATGTCCTTGTTGACCAGCGCAGCCTTGCCGGTGGCGGTGTCGAGGTTCAGCGCGCGCAGATCCTTCTCGGCCAGGCCGTTGGCCTCGAGCAGCCGGTTGATCGGCAGCTGCGCATTCGTGCCCTTGAAGATGCCCACACGCTTGCCGCGCAGGTCCTTCACCGACTGGATGTCGGAGCCGGGCGGCGTCGCCAGATAGATGTTGGACCGCACGCCGGTGGCCAGGACCAGCTTGGTCTTCAGGCCCGCGGCCTTGGCCACGATAGCCGGCAGGTCACCCTGGAACG
This sequence comes from Pseudorhodoferax sp., assembly GCA_965279475.1. Taxonomy (GTDB): domain Bacteria; phylum Pseudomonadota; class Gammaproteobacteria; order Burkholderiales; family Burkholderiaceae_C; genus Pseudorhodoferax. Next base: position 439,559 of record CBDIIA010000003.1, on the reverse strand, counting down.
CGAAGTCGAGCTGCCTGTTGGCCAGCGCCTCGTTCACCGCCGGGCCCGCGCCCTTGAAGAAGATCCACTCGATCTTCACGCCGTCGTTCTTGAACTCCTCTTCGATCCAGCCCTTGGCGTGCGCGATCGAGATCGAGCTGCCATAGAACCCAGGCGGGTTGCCGATGGCCGGCTGCGCCACGCCGAGCCGGATCGTCGCGGGCCGCGCCGCCGACTGCGCCCACAGCGGGCCCGCCACCACGGCGCCGACAGCAGCCAGCCCCTGCGCCGCGGCGCCCTTCAGCAGGTCGCGGCGCTGCAGACCGGTGCGTGCGGGGCCGTTGCCGGACGCGGCCAGGCGCGTCTTGTTGTGGGAGTGGGTCATCGGAGAATTCCTTCGCAATCAGAGTCGCAAGCAGATGGTGCCTGCCCGACCTGTAGCGGTCACCGGGGCGGGCGGCTGCGGTGGATTCTGGACACCGGCGCCGGACCCGTGAACGACCGATTGCGAGATTCCTTATGCGCAAAACGCACAAGCCATGCACCAGCGAGCAGTTCCAGGCCTGCGGATCGAATAGATAGTTCTGCGATATCGAATCTACGAATCGGTCGTTGCTGCAACGCACAGTCGGCCGAATAATCGCGCTCGCTTCTGCTCCAGTGCCGCCCATGAACTTCCAGCAACTGCGCTCCGTCCGCGAAACCGTGCGTTGCGGCTTCAACCTGACCGAGGTCGCCCACACCCTGCACACCTCGCAACCCGGCGTCAGCCGCCAGATCCGCGAGCTGGAGGACGAACTCGGCATCGAGCTGTTCGTGCGCGCCGGCAAACGCCTGACCGGCCTCACCGAGCCCGGCGCCCACGTGCTGCCGATCATCGAAGGCATCCTGCAAGGCAGCCACAACCTGCGCAGCGCCGGCCAGGAGTTCGTCGCGCAGCAGAGTGGCCATCTGTCGATCGCCGCCACCCACTCGCAGGCACGTTATGCGCTGCCCGCCGCGATCCAGGAATTCAGGCTGCAGTACCCCGACGTCAAGCTGCAGCTGCACCAGGGCTCACCCAAGCAGGTGGCCGAGATGCTGCTGACCGGCGAGGCCGATGTGGGCATCGCCACCGAGGCGCTGGCCCAGCACACTGAGCTGATCGCGCTGCCCTGCTACCGCTGGACCCATGCGGTCATCGTGCCGCAAGGCCATGCGTTGCTCGACGGACCGCTGACGCTGGCCCGGCTGGCCCGGTTCCCGCTGATCACCTACGGCGCGGGCTTCACAGGCCGCAGCCACATCGACGACGCGTTCGCGCAGCACCAGCTCACACCCAACATCGCCCTCAGCGCGATGGATGCCGACGTCATCAAGACCTATGTGGAGCTGGGCATGGGCGTGGGCATTGTCGCGTCGATCGCGTTCGAGGCCGAACGCGACACCCATCTGCGCGCGATCGACGCCGGCGGCCTGTTCGGCATCAACCTGACCCGGCTGGCGGTGCGCCGCGGGGCCTACCTGCGCGGCTACGTCTACGCGTTCATCGAGTCGTTCGCGCCGACGCTGCAGCGCGCAGTGGTCGAGGCGGCGCTGACCGACACGGCCGACAGCTCGCACTACGAGATCTGATGAGGCGGCGGGCGACCAAGGCCCGCACAGACTTCAGAACGCCATCGCCTGCCCGGGCGTTGCGACCTGCACGCGCACCGCGCTCTGCCCCATCGCGTTGACGAACTCGGCCGCCGTGCCGCGCGCGAGCGGGTTGGTGCCGTAGTGCATCGGGATCACCACCTTGGGACGGATCAGTTCCTTCACGGCCCAGGCGGCGTCGACCGGGTCCATCGTGAAATTGCCGCCGATGGGCACCAGCGCCAGATCGGGTTTGTAGCGCTCGCCGATCAGGCGCATGTCGCCGAAGGCCGCGGTGTCGCCGGCGTGGTAGATGCGAAAGCCGTTCTCCAGCTCGATGATCCAACCGACCGGCTCGCCGCCGGGGTGCGTCTCATCCTTGTTCGAGGCCGGGTTGCGCCAGACGTATACCGACGAATGCTCGGCGTGCACCGCCGTCACCTTGATGCCGGGCGCCGGCTCGATCGTGCCGCCCTTGTTCATGCGCGGCAGCAGGTTGGCCGGCAGCACGCCCAGCGTGGTCAGCGCCTGGTTCAGGTCACCCGGCGCGCGCAGCGGCACGTTGTACTGCTGCGCCAGCGCCGGTGCGTCGGCGATGTGGTCGAAATGCCCGTGGCTGACCAGCAGCACGTCGATGCGACCGAACGCGTCGAGCTGCTTGTAGGCCGGCGGCGTGATCGGGTTGGTGCGCAGCCAGGGGTCGAGCACGATGACCTTGCCGCCGGGCGTGGTGATCTTGAACGCCGACTGACCGAGCCAGACGACCTCGGCACCCGGCGTGGCCGCCGCGGGTGGGCTGCCTGGCGCGGCGCAGGCCACGAGGATCGCGGTCGAGACCGCGGCGAGCAGGGGGCGAATGAATGGACGAATGAATGGACGAATGAGGGGGCGAATCGATGGGCGCATGTAGAGGTTCACTCCGGTTGAAAAAAACAGCGATGCCGGCGTTCAGGCTTCACCCGCCCTGCAGCGGCATCGGCTCCTCGAAATTGGACAGCAGCCGCGTGCGGCCGGCATGCACGTGGCGCTCGGCCGCGGCCCGTGCGCGCGCGCGGTTCGACGCGACGATGGCATCGAAGATCGCCCGGTGCTCGGCATTGGAGCGGCGCATGTTGCCCGGCGCGTTGAAGTACTTGCGGCGCACCAGGTGCAGCTCTTTCACGTAGTCGTCGTAGGCCTGGTGCGCGCGCTGGTTGTTCGAGATCACCAGGATCAGCGCGTGAAACTGCAGGTTCAGGTCGTAGTAGAGCGTGCCGTCCTCGGCCTCGCAGGCCGCGTCCATCGCGTCAAGCAGGTCTTCGCACTGCTTCTTGTGCTCTTCGGTGAAGTGCTCGCAGGCGCGGTCGGCCGCGTAGCCGAACACCAGCGCGCGCAGGTCGTAGATCTCGAGCATCTCGCGCAGCGACAGCTGGCGCACGTAGACGCCGCGGTTGGCCACCGCGGTGACGATGCCCAGGCCCGCCAGCACCTTGATCGCCTCGCGGATCGGGCCGCGGCTGGTGCCCATGCGCAGCGCCAGCGCGGCCTCGTTGAGGCGTTCGCCGGGCTTGAACTCTCCGGTGTAGATGAGTTGCTTGAGTTCGCTGACAATGGCGTGCGAGAGGCCGGAGCCGCGGCTGCTGGAGGAAGGGGTCGGCATGGACAAATCGTACCTTCAGTCGAACGCCGGTCCGCTGGCCGTGCAACGCACCGTGGTTTCAGTCGACCTTGACGTTGGCGCTTTTCACCAGCTTGACCCAGAACTTGCCGTCCTCGACCAGGAAGCTGTTGAACTGCTCGGGCGACGCCGAGATCGACACATCGGTGCCGTCGCGCGCCAGCGAGGCCTTGACCGACGGCAGCTGCATCGCGCTGATGGTCGCGTCATAGACCTTGCGCAGGATCGCCGGCGGCGTGCCGGCCGGCAGGAACATGCCGTACCAGAACTCGAGGTTGTAGTCGGGCAGGCCGGCCTCCTTCATGCCCGGCAGGTTGGGTACCAGCGGCGAACGGTCCCGGGTGCTGACGGCCAGCGCCAGCAGCCGGCCGCCGCTGACCATCGGCAGCACCGACGGCGAGGTGCCAAAGGTCAGCTGCGTGTCGCCCGCCATCACCGACTGGATCGCCAGGCTGCCGCCGCGGTAGGGGATGTGCGTCATCTCGGTGCCGGTGACCATGCTGAACAGCGCGGCGCCCAGGTGCGGCGCCGAACCGTTGCCCGAGGTCGAATAGTTGAGCTTGCCGGGGTCCTTCTTCGCCGCGGCAATCAGGTCGGGCACCGAGCGGATGCCGGTCGACGGGTTCACTGCCAGCACCAGCGGCGAGGTCGTCATCTTGGTCACCGGTGCGAGGTCGCGCGCGCTGTACGACAGCTTGGGGTTGAGCGCCGGGTTCACCGAGATGCTGCTCGGGCTGGCGATCAGCAGCGTGTAACCGTCGGGCGGCGCCTTGGCCACGATCTCGGCCGCGATGCTGGAGCCGTTGCCGGGCTTGTTGTCGACCACGACCGTCTGGCCCAGCGCCTTGCCGAAGGCCTCGCTCATCGCGCGCGCCACGTAGTCGGCCGCGCCGCCGGGCGCAAAGCCGATCACCAGCCGGATCGGCTTGCTGGGGTAGTCCGCGGGCTGGGCCCAGGTGCTGCAGGCCAGCACACACAGGCCGGTTGCCAGCAGCGTCTTGCCGGTTTTCATTGTTTGTCTCCTTGTCGTTGTCGTTGTCGTTTTCTTTGTCGTCGCGGCGTCAGGCCGCGGGCATCCGCAGCACGATCTTGCCGACCGGGCCGACGCCCTCCATACGCGCCTTGGCCTCCTTTAGTTGGGAGAAGGCAAACACCTGGTCGATCTGCGGCCGGATACGGCCGGCCGCGAAATGCGGCATCACCTCGTCGACGAAGCGCGGCACGGAAGCAGCGCGCTGGGCCTTGGTGCGCAGCTTGTTGGACACACCGAACACGGTCAGCCGCCTGGCGTGCAGCGCGGCCAGGTCGATCTCGGCCTGCACCACGCCGTCGACGTAACCGACCGTGGCCAGCCGGCCTTCGAAGGCCATCGCACGGATGTTCTCGGCAAACACGGTGCCGCCCACGGTGTTGATCACCAGGTCGGCGCCGTGCCCGTTGGTCGCCTCCATCACCCTGGCGGCGAAGTCGGGCGCGCGCGTGTGCAGGCCCAGGTCCAGGCCCAGCGGCTTCAGCTTGTCGAGCTTCTCGGCCGATCCCGAGGTGCCGATGACCCTGGCACCCAGCACCTTGGCCAACTGCAGCGAGGCCACGCCCACGCCGGACGACACGCCATTGACCAGCACCCATTCGGAGGCCTTCAGCCGGCCCTGCAGCACGAGCATGTCGTAGGTGACCAGGAACGTCAGCGGGATGCTGGCGGCCTCGTCCCACGACAGGTTAGGCGGCACGGCCATGGCTTCGGCCACGTCGATCAGCGCGTGCTCGGCAAACGCGCCGGCGCAGCGGCCCATGACCTTGTCGCCGGCCTGGAACGCGGTCACGTCGGCGCCCACCACCTCGACCACGCCTGCGCCTTCGCCACCGATGGCCTTCCAGCCGGGTGCGCCGTGCAGGCCGTGGCCGGCGATGAACTCGCCGCGGTTCAGCGATGCTGCGTGCATGCGCACCAGCAACTGGCCCGGGCCGGGCTGGGGTTGGGGGGTGTCGCGCAGTTCGAGCACCGCCTGCGCGTCGGTCATCTGCATCCAGTACGACTGCATGTGTGTCCTTGAGGTTGTCGTGTGATGAGGCTCAGTGCCCCGTGAAGACCGGCTTGCGCTTCTGCATGAAGGCGGTGCGGCCCTCGGTGTAGTCGGCGCTGTCGAAGCAGCCACGGATCAGCGCGGTGCACAGGTCCCGGTCGAGTTCGGGCGAGGGTTTCAATATCTCGCGCGTGATCGCCTTGCCGGCCTGCACCGTCAGCGGCGCGTTCTCGGCCAGCGCGCCGGTGTACTCGGCCAGCAGCTGGTCCAGCGCACCGGCTTCGCAGTGGCGCGAGATCAGGCCCAGTGCCCTGGCCTCCGCCGCGCCGATGCGCCGGGCGGTGAAGAACAGGTCCTTGGCCGCGCCGGGGCCGATCAGGTCCACCAGGTTCTTCATCGCCGAGTAGCGGTAGCCCAGGCCCAGCCGCGCCGCGGGGATGGAGAACACCGCGTCGTCGGCCGCGATGCGGATGTCGCAGCTGATCGCCACGTTGACGCCGCCACCGATGCAGTAGCCGCGGATGCAGGCCAGCGTGGGTTTGGGGAAGTCGTGGATGCCCATCAGCGCCTCTTCGGCCATCGCCTCGTAGCGCGTCACGGCCTCGCGCGCGGCCCGCATGTCCTCGAACTGCGAGATGTCCGCGCCCGAGACGAAGGCCTTCTCGCCGGCACCGGAGAACACCACCAGGCGCACGCGGTCGTCGCCCTGCGCCACCTGCAGCAGCGGCGGCACGGCCTCCCACATGTCGACCGACAGCGCGTTGTGCCGCGCCGGGTTGTTGAAGCGGATGTGCAGCGTGCTGCCATCGCGCCAGGTCTGCACGCGCTCGGTTCCGGAAACGTATTCGGGGTTCGACATCAATAGACTCCTGTGGCCTTCATGCGGGTCAGATCGTCCTGCCCGACGCCGAGTTCGCGCAGCACTTCTTCGGTGTGTTGCCCACGGCGCGGCGCCGCGCGGGCGATGCTGCTGGGCGTGCGCTCGAGCTGCACCGGCTGGCCGACCATGCGCTGCGGCCCGAGGCGTTCGGACACCACGCTCTTCACCATGCCCAGGTGTTCGATCTGCGGTTCAGCGAACACCTCGCACATGTCGCTGATGAGCCCGCAGGCCACGCCGCCTTCGTTGAACTGCGCGATCCAGTGGCTGCGGTCGTGCGCGGCCAGGCGCAGGTTGATCTCGGCGTTGAGCGCGTCGCGGTGGACCGAGCGCGAGGGTTTGTCGTGGTAACGCGCATCGGCGATCCATTCGGGTGCGCCGAGGATGTGGCAGAAGCGTTCCCAGATCTTGGAGCCGAACACGGCGATGTTGAGGTAGCCGTCGCGCGCCTTGTACACGCCGGTGGGGATGCTGGTCGGATGGAAGTTGCCGGCCTGGGTGGCGACCTCGCCGTCGATCAGGTAACGCGCGGTCTGGAAATCCATCATGTAGACCATCGCCTCCAGCAACGAGGTGTGCAGCCACTGTCCCTTGCCCGAGGTCTCGCGCTCCAGCAGCGCGACCAGGATGCCCTGCGCGGCGAAGATGCCGGCGCACAGGTCGGCGATCGGGATGCCCACGCGCATCGGCTCACCGCCCGGCTCACCGGTCACCGACATCAGGCCGCCCATGCCCTGGGCGATCTGGTCGAAGCCGGGGCGCGCCGCCAGCGGGCCGGTCTGCCCGAAACCGGAGATGCTGGCGTAGATCAGGCCGGGGTTGTCGGCGGCCAGCGTGGCGTAGTCAATGCGCAGGCGGAACTTCACGTCGGGTCGGAAGTTCTCGACCACCACATCGGCGGTGGCGATCAGCCGCTTCAGCGTGGCGATGCCCTCGGCCTCCTTCAGGTTCAGCGTGATCGAGCGCTTGTTGCGGTGGGTGTACTGGTAGTCGGAGCCGTCCTGCCCGCCCAGCGTGTCGTCGCCGCGCATGTGCTCGGGCATCTGCACCTGGATCACGTCGGCGCCCCAGTCGGCCAGCTGCCGACAGGCCGTGGGGCCGGCCCGCACCTGGGTCAGGTCGATGACGCGAAAGCGTTGCAGGGCGGGGGAGGCGGGGAGGTGCGGCATGGAGACGAAGCGTGGCGTTGCGGTCGCCGATTGTTGCCATGACGATTTAAAGTGTCAACACTTTACACGAAATAGTGGACTATTTGGCGCGCACTCCACTACGATCCCATGTTCGCGCACCGGCCATCAAGAGCCGCCACGGCCACACACCACAAGGAGAGACAAGCATGCGACGCCGCACCTTCACCCTGGCACTTCCGCCTGCCCTGCTTGGCCTGCCCGGCCTCGGCCGGGCCCAGGCCTACCCGAGCAAACCCATCCGCTACATCGTGCCGGTCGCGGCCGGCGGCGGCAGCGACATGGTCGGCCGCACCGTCACCGAGCGCTGGGGCCGGCTGCTGAACCAGACCTTCGTGGTCGACAACCAGGGCGGCGGCGGTGGTGTCATCGCCTCGCAGAACACCGCGCGCGCCGCGGCCGACGGCTACACGCTGATGCAGGGCTACGTGGCCACGCACGGCACCAGCCCGGCCACCCGCCGCGTGCCCTACGACCCGGTGAAGGACTTCAGCCCTATCGGCATGATCGGCGGCACGCCGAACGTGCTGGTCGTCAACGCCGACCTGCCGGTGAAGGACTTCCGGCAGTTCGTCGCCTTCGCCAAGGCCAACCCGGGCAGGACCAGCTACGGATCGGCCGGCGCGGGGTCGCTCACGCACCTGACGATGGAGCTGTTCAAGCAGCAGATGGAGCTGCAGATGACGCACGTGCCCTACCGCGGCATCGCGCCGGCCTTCAACGACCTGCTGGGCGGCCAGACCCAGGCGATGTTCCCGGGCCTGGCCGCCGCCATGCCGCACATCAAGTCGGGCCGCGCCCGCCCGCTGGCGGTCACCGGCAAGGCGCGCCACCCGCAGGCCCGGGACGTGCCGACGCTCGAAGAGCTGGGCCTGCAGGGCTTCGACGCGATGCAGTGGTACGGCGTGGTCGGCCCGGCAGGCATCCCCGCCGAGGTGGTGGCCCAGCTCAACGACACGCTCAACACCGTGCTGAAGGCACCCGACCTCAGCGAGAGACTGGCGGTCGAGGCGGTCGAGCCGATGCCGATGAGCCCGCAGCAGTTCGGCGACTACATGCGCGCCGACATCGCGCGCTGGACCCGGCTCGCCAAGGACCGCAAGATCGAACTCGACAACTGACCCCCCCCCCCAACGCCCACCTCTACCGACTTTTCACGGAATCTGCACCATGGCCCGCAACACCCAGGTCGCCGCCGACCACCACGCCCAGCCCGTCACCCGCATCCTGGCCGAGTACGTTGCCGGCCACGCCTCGCGCGGCTGGAGCGACGCCGTCGACCACGAGGCGCACCGCACCTTCCTCAACTGGCTGGGCTGCGCCGTCGGTGCCGCCCACCACGAAGCCGCCAACGCGGCGCTGGCCGCCGTGCAGGTGCTGCAGCCCGCCGCGCAGGCCACCATCCTCGGCCGCGCCGAGCGGGTCGACATCGCCAGCGCGGCGCTGCTCAACGGCATCACCTCGCACACTTTCGACTTCGACGACACGCACCTGAAGACCATCATCCACCCGGCCGGGCCGGTGGCGTCCGCTTTGCTGGCGCTGGCCGAACACAGCGGCGCCAGCGGCCGCGCGGTGCTCGACGCGCTGGTGCTGGGCATCGACGTCGCCTGCCGCCTGGGCAACACCGTCTACCCCGAGCACTACGACCGCGGCTGGCACATCACCGGCACCACCGGCATGTTCGGCGCCGCCGCCGGCTGCGCGCGGCTGCTGGGCCTGAACGCCGACCAGACGCAGATGGCGCTGGGCATCGCGGCGTCGCAACCGGTCGGGCTGCGCGAGCAGTTCGGCACGATGACCAAACCCTTCCACCCCGGCGGTGCCGCACGGGCCGGGCTGATGGCCGCGCTGATGGCGCAGCACGGCTTCACCGCCAGCCCCAGGGCCATCGAGGCGCCGCGCGGCTGGGCACAGGTGGTGTCGACCAAATGCGCATGGCACGAGGTGACCGACCAGCTCGGCGAGCGTTTCGAGATCTCGTTCAACAGCTACAAGCCGTTCGCCTGCGGCATCGTGATCCACCCCAGCATCGACGCCTGCGTGCAGCTGCGCGCGCGCGGCATCCAGCCCGAACAGATCGAACGCATCGAACTCAAGGTGCACTCGCTGGTGCTCGAACTCACCGGCAAGAAGGAACCGGCCGACGGCCTGCAGGGCAAGTTCAGCGTGTACCACGGCTGCGCGGCGGGCCTGGTGTTCGGCCGTGCGGCGGAAGAGGAGTTTGCCGACGACATCGTGACCCGGCCCGACATCGTCGCGCTGCGCCGCAAGATCGTGGCCACGGTGGACGACGGCATCGACGAGGCCAGCGTCGACGTCACCGCCGTGCTGGCCGACGGCCGCCGCGAACACGTGTTCGTCAAACACGCGATCGGCTCGCTGCAGCGCCCCATGGGCGACGCCGACCTGGAACGCAAGTTCCACGGCCTGTCGGACGCAGTGCTGGGCGCGGCGCGCACCGCGGCGCTGCTGCAGGCCTGCTGGGCACTCGGCGGTGCGCCGGATGTGCGGGGGCTGACGGCGCTGGCAAGGCCTTGATGGCCAGGCGGCCGGGCGACCGGGCGACCGGGCGACCGGCCGTGATCCGCTCACAAGGTGTATGTTCGCGGTGCGGATCGCCGGACGAGCTTGGAACAGGGTCAGGCTCGCGGGCGCCCCTCCTCCAGCACGCTCCACCCAAGGATTCAGTTCATGGCAACTGCTAACACCGTCAAAGGCCCGGCCTCGTACTTCCCGTCCATCGAGGCCAAGTACGGCAAACCCATCAGCCACTGGATGGAAGTTCTCCGCGCGGCGGGGCCACGCAAGCACATGGAGTACGTCGCCTTGCTGAAGACCGAACACGGCCTGGGCCATGGGCATGCCAACGCCCTCGTGGCGGTGCATTTGGCCGGGGGCAAGTAGCCGGGCACATGGACATCACGGTAGAACGACAAGACCGGGCCCCATGCACATCGGACCGATCGACGAAAGTCTTGCGCATCGGAACATCATTCCGTATGTCGCGGTCTATCACGTATTTGACAAGCTCAGGGCGCACACGCAGGCCTGCTTCATGAATGTTGCGTTGGTCCATATCCGCAGCACGGCCGTGCCAGGGAAGGCGAGTCAACGTCAACATCCACATCGGCCACGAGGGCGACCTCGTCCACCAGGACTCGATGACCTTCATCGGCATGTTGAAAAGTCGCCCGGACTTGCGCCGGAAGTACGAGGATGCGAAAGACCGAGCCCACGCCATCGATCCTGCCAATCCGCAGCCCTGAACGGACCTTCGTTGTTCTGAATTCGCTGCGCTGAAGCTACTTTCCTATCGGCGCGCCCAAGCACCCCTTGACCAATGATCGGCCCCGCGGCGTTGTGTTGCAATGGCCAGCCTCGCAGCCATGACCTCGACCGAGTAGCGCCCGACAACCTGCCGCCGGCTTCACGATGCAGCAGGGCTCGGAACTGCCTCCTCAGCCAGTTCATCGAGCACGGCAAAAACTCCATCGAGATCGTCGCGATAGAAGGCCGTGTAGGCAGGCATAAAGACGCATCGCCCATTCTCTTGGAGGTCAAGCCCTCGAATGTGATCGCGATGCGCCAGCCAATACCTTCCCATAGCCTTCGGATCCAACCCACCTGGTAGCCCCGACTTGGTGGGAACATAGCCTTCCTCGTCTCGCCCCGTGTGGAATGGGCTGCTCAAGTTGGCGAGGCAATGGTCGATGAACAGCAGCACGTTGTCGCCGTTGACGACCGGACTAAAGCAAAAGTCAAAGACGTACTCGTTCATCAACCTGGAGATGCCGCAACCATCTTCAGCACCGCTTTCATCGTAGTGACCGCATCCGACGCCAGAGCCATTAGGGGGCAGCGGATTGCTGAGTTGATAGATGACGAACGACGCGGCAAAGGACCGTGCGGCTGACCTGCTCCCACCCAGCCGTACCAACATGAAGTTCGAGAAGTCCGTCAACCAGGAAAATGACGGACATGAGAAAGAGCAGATACACCGAAGAGCAGATCATCAGCTTCATCAAACAAGCTGAGGCCGGTCTGCCGATCAAGGAGTTGTGCCGCAAAGGAGGCTTCAGCGACGCGACCTTCTACAAGTGGCGCGCCAAGTACGGCGGCATGGACGTGCCCGATGCCAAGCGACTGCGTGAACTGGAGGCCGAGAACAACAAGCTCAAGAAGCTGTTGGCCGAGGCCCATCTGGACATCCACGCCCTGAACACCGCCTTCGGGGTAAAGCGCTAGCCCCACAGGCCAAGCGCGCAGCGATCTTCGTGATGGTCGACCAGTGCGATCTGTCCGAGCGACGTGCGTGCAGGCTTGTGGGGCTCTCCCGCGACAGCTACCGCCACCCGCCCGAGGTTGATGCGATGACGAAAGAGCTTGCCAGCAAGATCATCGAGATTGCACACGTGCGCCGACGCTTCGGTTACCGGCGCATCCACGACCTGCTGCGTCCGATCTTCCCTGGCGTGAACCACAAGAAGGTCTACCGGCTGTACAGCGACGCCAACCTTGCGGTACGCAAACGCAGGAAGGTCAAGCGCCCGATCAGCGAGCGGGTGCCACTGCAACTGGCCACCACAGTCAACGAGGTGTGGAGCATGGAATTCGTCAGCGATAGCCTGAGCACGGGCAGGCGCATCAAGTTCCTGACGGTGGCCGATGACTTCAGCCACGAGTGCGTGGACATCACGGCCGACTGGGGCATCTCGGGCGATTACGTCACCCGCCTGCTGGACCGTGCGGCAATCTTCAGAGGCTATCCGTCAGCCGTGCGGACCGACAACGGCCCGGAGTTCACCAGTCGAGCGTTCATGGCCTGGGCCAACGCCCACGGCATCAGGCACATCCTGATCCAGCCAGGCCGTCCGATGCAGAACGGCTACATCGAGAGCTTCAACGGCAAGTTCAGGGACGAGTGCCTGAACGAGCAATGGTTCGAGACGCTGCAGCAGGCCAGGACTGCCATCGCTGCTTGGCGGCAGGACTACAACGAGGTCCGGCCGCACAGCAGCTGCCATCGCATGCCACCGGCCAGCTTCGCCGAGCAGCATCGCCAGCGCACGGGCGTCGCTGCTTGAACGTCAACCACCACGGAAATCTACTAACCTTGCAACCAGGACTTCCGCTTTATTGATGGTACGGCTGTAGGGGGCAGGTCACTCAAAAACCATATGAAGTGACAATCTCATTGAATCAATCGGTCAGATGAGCGAAGTTGAGTTCAGCCTCGGACTGGCTACGTTTGAAGCGACCGTCTAGTGGCCGCTTTCGGAGAGTCTGAATTTCCGTTTTGGGCCCGTTGGAGACATTCGCACTTGCCCATACCAGTCACTCGATTCAGCTTGTAAACTGATCCGGAGGCAGCAATCTGATGCCGACCAAACTCGCTCGCTCAATGGCGTCAGCGAGCGGTTCGTTCACCGCAAAGGCGGAAATCTCTCGAAGATACGAAAGTGGCTCGTCTCGGAGGGCAGTCTCGTTGAGAACCAAACGTTCAACGCCGCGTGCCATAGCAAGATCAGGGTAATGTCGCCCAATCTTGGACCGCTCGATGTCGATTGCGTTGCGCACCACATGCAATGCGTTGAGCGCAAAAAATTCACCTTCGAAGCTTCGCTCCCTGTAGGTGGCGACCAGGGGCAGATATTCGCACTGGGCTTGCAGTCTCCGCAGGACCTCAATGAACCGAGACGACGCGATCCGGAATGGCACAGTCACCATGAAATCTGAAAGTCCGGGGCACTCGTCGTCGTCTTTCAACTCAACGCGTGTGGTCTGCCAACGGCCAAGTTCAGTTTGAGACTCGTTCAGATGCGTGGATTGAAGCGATGCAGTCATGACAGGTGACGCCTGCGGGCACGGGATCGATGACCTTAAGTCAAGGGTGAGGAGCTTGGTCATAGTCAACGATGCGAAGGTCAGCTTCTGGCCGGATTCTGCCTCACACATCCCAGCCGCAGCCAGCCATGTCCGTCATCCCCTCCCCCCCAAGCGGCTCATGAACGCATACACGCCATGCGTCCATGAACCTGCTACGCGTCGGTCTGCTCAGCGATTTCCAGCGCGTCTTCTACTTCGATTCCCAGATAGCGTACGGTGCTCTCCAGCTTCGTGTGCCCGAGCAGGAGCTGGACGGCGCGCAGGTTTCTGGTTCGCCGATAGATCAGCGTCGGTTTGGTTCTGCGCATGGAATGGGTACCGTAGCCCGCGCTGTCCAGGCCGATCTCGTCGACCCAGCCGTCGACGATGCGGGCGTATTGACGGGTGCCCAGATGTGGCGACTTGCTGGACCGGCTTGGAAAGAGATAGTCCTGCGGAGCCAGATGTGCCTGCGCGATCCAGGCGGAGACCGCGCCTCTCGCCGCATCGGTGATCTCGAACTGAACGGGGCGCTCGGTCTTTTGTTGCATGACGGTGGCTCGGGCCGCTACTCCTTCGAGGTTGAGGGGGCATCAGTTTGCGCGGTGCCCCTCTGCCACTTTTGGGCAATCCCGTCCTACGCCGTTCAGGCCATGCGCGTCCGTCCGCAGCGTCGGACACTGTCGGCGACCCCGGGGCGGCACAGCACGCCGGCCCGCCACCGCCCCCCCCTGTTTTGCGAGGCCCCATGTCCTACCGCCGCCTGCCGATCCCATCCGCCAGGGCGCAGGCCGCGCGCGGGGCTTCGCGCATCGGGGGACGCAGCACGAAGGGATGCCTGTGAGCACGCTCCACATCCTGCTGTCGGCCTTCGTGCTCTCGGTCGTTGCGCTGCTGCTGTTCATCTGGACGCAGCGGCGCGGGCTGTTCGACCGCAGCGCGCGGGGGGCCGAGGTCATCTTTGCACCCGGCGAGATCGGCACCGGTGAAGACCCGGCCAATGCCAGCGTGGCGGGGGCAGCCCCGCACGCCAGTGCGGACGAGCTGGCGCGCCGCGCCGAGGCCGATGCCTCGTCGGCGCCGCTGGTGTTCTTCTTTTTCTGCTGCGCCTTCGCCTGGCTGCTGGTGGCGTCGGCCGCGGGGCTCACGGCGTCGATCAAGCTGCACGAGCCGGACTGGCTGACCGAGCAGGCCTGGCTCACGTTCGGCCGCATCCGCACGGTGCACCTGAACGCGGTGGCCTACGGCTGGGCGCCGATGGCGGGGCTGGGCATCGCGCTGTTCGTGATCCCGCGGCTGCTGAAGACCCGGCTGGTCGGTGCGCCGTACGCGTTCCTCGGTGCGGCGCTGTGGAACGGCGCGCTGATCGCCGGCCTGGGCGCGATCGCCATCGGCGCCGGCGAGGGGCTGGAGTGGCTCGAGATCCCGTGGCAGATCGACCTGCTGTTCGTCATCGGCGGCGCGCTGGTCGGTGTGCCGCTGGTGCTGACGCTGCTAGCGCGCCGGGTCGACCATCTGTACGTGTCGGTCTGGTACATGGGTTGCGCGCTGTTCTGGTTTCCCGTGCTGTTCCTCGTGGCCAACATCCCGGGCCTGCACCAGGGCGTGCAGCAGGCGGCGATGAACTGGTGGTTCGGCCACAACGTGCTGGGCCTGTTCTACACGCCGCTGGCGCTGGCCTCGGTGTACTACTTCCTGCCGAAGATCACCGGCCGGCCGGTGCAGTCGTACAACCTGTCGCTGCTGGGCTTCTGGGGGCTGGCGTTCTTCTACGGCCAGGTCGGCGGCCACCACCTGATCGGCGGGCCGGTGCCGGGCTGGATGATCACGCTGTCGATCGTGCAGAGCATGATGATGATCCTGCCCGTGGCCGCCTTCACGGTGAACCAGTACCAGACGCTGCAGGGCCACATGGGCGCGCTGTGGACCTCGCCCACGCTGCGCTTCATCGGCTTCGGCGGGCTGATGTACACGGTGTGTTCGGTGCAGGGCTCGTTCGAGGCGCTGCGCAGCATGAACGCCGTCACGCACTTCACGCACTACACGGTGGCGCATGCGCACCTGGGGCTGTACGGCTTCGTCAGCATGGTGTTCTTCGGTGCGATCTACTTCATCGTGCCGCGCATCGCGCAGCGCGAGTGGCCCTCGCGCTGGCTGATCGGCATCCACTTCTGGCTGGCCGCCATCGGCATCACCATCTACTTCGTGTCGCTCACGGTCGGCGGCTGGCTGCAGGGCATGGCGATGCTCGACGGGGCACGGCCGTTCATGGAGTCGGTCACGCTGACGCTGCCCTACCTGCGCGCGCGCAGCGTCGGCGGCATGCTGATGGCGCTGGGCCACATCGTGTTCGCTGTCCACTTCGCGATGCTGCTGGCCGGGCGCTCCGCCGGCCGCGAGCGGCCCACGCTGCTGAAAGCCATCTGAGGCCGCTGGAGCTCTTCCCCACCATGCAAGACGAAACCTTTCTGCTCGCCGGCGGCATGGCCATGCTCGGCATCGCCACCGGGGCGCTGGTCGTGGTGCCCTACATGACCGTGCGCGACGTGGCCCCGGCCGAAGGCCTCAAGCCCTACAGCAGCGCGGCGCTGCGCGGGCGGGCGGTGTACGTCGCCAACGGCTGCGTCTACTGCCATTCGCAGCAGCCGCGTCCGCGGCAGTTCGCGCCCGACTTCGAACGCGGCTGGGGCCGGGCCAGCGTGGCCGGCGACTATGCCTACGACACGCCGCACCTGCTGGGCACGATGCGCACCGGCCCCGACCTGCTGAACATCGGCGCGCGCCAGCCCAGCGCGCAATGGCACCTGGGCCACCTGTACCAGCCGCGCGCCTACGTGCCGGGCAGCATCATGCCGGCCTACCCCTATCTCTTCGAGGCCAAGGCCGCGGCCGACCCGGGCGACGTGACGGTGGCACTGCCGTCCGGCAAGGCCCCGTTCGGCAAGACCGTGGTGGCCCGGCCCGAGGCGCAGGACCTGGTGGCCTACCTGCTGTCGCTCGACCGCAGCTACCCGGTGCTGCAGATGCCGGCCGCAGCCGCATCGGCCCCGCGCTGAACCACCGGCACGCCCACCGAGGACCGCCGCATGCAACCCGCCGACATCTCGCCGCAGCAACGCCGCGAAAACCCCGACCCGCACGAGCAGGCGAACCCGGTGCCCCGCCTCGTGCTGGCGCTGCTGGTGCTGCTGATCGCGTTCGGCATCGGCTACATCGCGACGTCCGACGTCGACACACCCGCCGCCTGGGGTGACGGCCGCCAGCCGCTCGAACTGGCCGGCACCCGCAAGGCCGCGGCGGCCACCGGTGCGAACGGTGCGGCGCTGTATGCGTCGCTGTGCGTGGCTTGCCACCAGGCCAGCGGGCAGGGGTTGCCCGGCGTGTTCCCGCCACTGGCAGGCTCCGAGTGGGTGAACGGCCAGCCCGGCACGGCGGCGGCGATCGTGCTGCACGGCGTGACCGGGCCGATCCAGGTCAAGGGCCAGACCTACAACGGCGCGATGCCCACGTTCGGCCAGCAGCTGGGCGATGCCGAGATCGCCGCGCTGCTGACCCATCTGCGCACGCAGTGGGGCAATGCCGCGCCCGCCGTCAGCGCCGAGACCGTGGCCAAGGCACGTGCCGACCACAAGGACCGCACCACCCCCTTCGCCGGGGAGAAGGAGCTGCCGAGCCATGAATGAGCAGCGGTCCCGTGCGCCGCCCGCTCCATCGGCACGGGCCTGGCCGGGCCTCGTGGCCAGCATCGGCATCGTGCTGGTGTTCCTGCTGGCCACGGCGCGGCTGACCGGCAACTTCGAACACTGGACCTACGAGTCATCGCGGCGCGCGCACGCGGCCGCCGGCCAGCTGCGCGCCGTGGCCACACCGCTGATCGATACCGGCGGGGCCACGCACACTCTGTTCGCCCCGCCTGCCGAGGCCAGCCCACGGCCGCCGGCGGTGCTGCTGGTCGACTTCATCTACACCCGCTGCCCCAGCGTCTGCCAGGCGCTGGGCTCCGAATACTTCCGCATGCAGCAGGCGCTGGCCGCCGAGGGCCGGCACGGTGTGCAGCTGTGGTCGATCTCGCTCGACCCGGCCCACGACGGCCCGGCCGCCCTCACCGCCCATGCGCGCCTGCACCGCACCGATGCCGCGTGGTGGACCCTCGCCACGCCGCGCGATGTGCCTGCGGCGCAGGCGCTGATGCGCAGCCTGGGCGTGGTGGCCGTGCCCGATGGTTTCGGCGGCTTCGTGCACAACGCGTCCATTCACCTGCTCAGCGACGACGGGCGCGTGCACGCCATCTTCGAGCCTGCCGAATGGCCGCAGGCGCTGGCGGCGGCCCTCGCGCTGGCATCGGCCACGGTGCCATCGGCAGGGGCGCCCGCACCATGATGGGCCTGCGGGCCATCGCACCGTCGATCCACCGCCGAAAGACGCTATCGACGCTATTGGCACTGCTGCCGCTGGCGCTGCTGTGGCCCGGCCTGCGCCACGCCATCGAAGGCAGCATGGCCTTGCACATGCTGCTGCAGTTCCCGCTGCTGCTGGCCGCCGGCTGGGCCGCGGCCCGGCTGCTGCCGGCCCGGACCTCGCCACAGCTGCAGGCGCGGTGGCACCGCCTGGATGCCCACGGCCTGGCAGGTGCCACGTTCGCCAGTGCCGTGGCGGCGTTCTGGATGGTCCCGGCCGCGCTCGACCTGGCCCTGCTCGAACCCGGCATCGCCGCGCTCAAGTACGCGAGCTGGGCACTCGCGGGCCTGCTGCTGGCGTGGGCCTGGCCGCGCATGGCTGCGGAGACCGCGCTGTTCTTCCTCGGCAACCTGGTGTGGATGCTGGCGACGGCCGGCCTGCTCTACCGCGAGGCCGAGTTGCGGCTGTGCGTGAACTACCTGCTCGGCGACCAGGCCCTGGCCGGCACCGGCCTGCTGGCAGGCGCCGTCGGCATCGGCTGCCTGGTGCTGTTGCGCATCGCCCGGGCGCCGGCCACGCGCTGACGCATGGCGGCCCGGGCCTGCTAGAGTGCCCGGTCACATCCTTGCCGCCCCGCCCCTCGCGCATGCCCTTCAACCGCTCGACGATCCCGGCCCCGCCACCGGAGCCACGCGACCTGCACGCCATGTCGGCCGACCGGCTGGTGCAGCGCTACCGCCGCCTGCTCGGCCTGATCGCGACGCCGGTGTTCGCGTTGCTGCTGGGCCTGTCGGTCTGGCAGGCGATGCAGATGCGGCGCGAAGTGGCGGCCGAACTCGAGCGCAACGCCGCCACGCACCACGCTGCGCTGCAGTCGCTGGCGCTGTCGGCCGAGCAGCACGTGGCCGATCTGCGCAAGCAGGCCGCGCGCGATCTGCTGTCGCAGCCGCGCAAGCCCGACGCGGGCCTGCGCAGCGCGCTGAGCACGCACGTGGCCGGCCCGCGCAACGACGGCTACACGCTCGACAACCTGTCCGCGCTGGTGCAGCCCACCACCGCGCAGCTGCTGTGGCCGCAACCCCATGTTCCGCCGGACGACGAGAGCCTGTGGTGGCTGCAGTCGATGTCGTGGATGGTCGAGATCGCGCACGGGCGCAACCCCGACCTGCTGTGGTCGTACTACTTCGGCTGGCCGCAGCCGATGCTGATGCTCTACCCCTGGGTGCACAGCGACGAGTTGCTCGAGCCGGCCGCCGGCTCGGAGATGGAGAAGACCATGGCCGGCTGGTACGCGCAGGAGGTCGTCACCGCCGGCCTGCCCGCCAACAACCCGGCGCGGCAGGCCTACTGGACCGCGCCGCACCACGACACCGTCAGCCGCGAGATGACGATCTCGCACGCCGGCCCGGTGTTCTGGGGCGACGAGTTCCGCGGCATCGTCGGCGCCGACCTCAAGCTGTCGACGATCGCCAACCGGCTGCGCGCCCAACGCCTGCCCCAGGGCCAGTGGTGGGTCGTCACCGACAAGGGCGAGGTGCTGGCCGAATCAGAAGCCCCGGACGCGCCCACGCCCACGGCCGTGACTTCCCTCACGGCGCTCCGGCCGCAGACCGTGGCGCCGATGCAGGAGCGCCTGCCCGCGGGCATTGACCGTGCCGCCATCACCCGTGCGCTCGAACGCGAGGGCCGTGCCGGCTCGACCGCCGGCTACCAGCTGGTAGCGATGCGCGTCGACGCCGCCCCGTGGACGCTGCTGCTGGCGCTGTCGGAACGCGAACTGCTCGGCCTGCTGCTGCCCGGCCTGCTGCCGTTCGGCGTGCTGGCCGTGGCCTTGCTCGCAATGTTCCTCTACGGCCAGCGCGTGCTGCGGCGGCGGCTGGTCGAACCGGCGCTGGGGGTGATGGGGTATCTGCATGCGAAGTCGCTCGACGATGCCGCGCCCGAGCCGCAACTCGGCGAACGCTGGGAACCCTGGGTCGGCATGGTCACGCAGACCTTCCGCGCCGAACGCGAGGCACGCGCCCGCGAACGCCACAGCGAGGCCTTCAAGTCGGCTATCGTCGACAACGCGATGGCCTCGATCGTGTCGACCGACGCGGCCGGCCGCATCGTCGAGTTCAACCCCGCGGCCGAGAAGCTGTTCGGCCACGCGCGCGCGGCGGTGCTGGGGCGCCCCGTCGGCGAGGTCATCATCCCCGAACGCTTCAGGCTCGGGCACGATGGCGGCATGGAACGCCTGCGCCAGGGTGGCGCGCCGCGCCTGCTCGGCCGCCGTGTGGAGATGGAGGCGATGCGCGCCGACGGCACCGAGTTTCCGGTCGACATGGTGCTGTGGCGCACCGAGATCGACGGCGTCGCGCACTACACCGCATCGCTGAACGATCTGTCGGAGCGGCGCGATGCGGCCGCGCAGATCGAGCGCCAGCGCGAAGCCCTGCGCCAGAGCGAGAAGCTGACCGCGATGGGCAGCCTGCTCGCCGGCGTGGCGCACGAGCTGAACAACCCGCTCGCGATCGTGATGGGCCGGGCCCATCTGCTCGAAGAGAAGTGCGACGACGCGCCCGAGTTCCGCGCCGATGCGCGCCGCATCCGCGAAGCCGCCGAACGCTGCGGTCGCATCGTGCGCACCTTTCTCAACATGGCGCGCAGCGCGCCGCCGCAGCGCAGCGAGGTCGTGCTCAACGACCTGGTGCAGGCCGCGGCCGACATGCTGTCGTACACCTACCGCACGCACGGCATCGAGCTGGCGCTGGCGCTCGAAGCCGGCCTGCCCAAGGTCAACGCCGACGGCGACCAGCTGGGCCAGATCGTGCTGAACCTGCTGGTGAACGCACAGCAGGCGCTGGCCGCGTCGCCCGCGCCGCGTGTGGTCACGCTGACGACGGGGCTGACCACCGGGCCGGCCGCGGCCTCATCGACCGACGCGGCGCAAGCGCCGCCGGAACTGCACGTGTGGCTGCGCGTGGCCGACAACGGCAACGGCGTGCCGGCGGACGTGCGCGAGAAGATCTTCGATCCGTTCTTCACCACCAAGCCGGTGGGCGTGGGCACCGGCCTCGGCCTGGCCGTCTCGCGCTCGCTGGCGCGCGAACACGGCGGCGACCTGGCACTGGAGGCGCCGGCCCAGGGCACGGGCGCCTGCTTCGTGCTGAGCCTGCCCCTGAGCGGCCAGGCCGCCCGGACCGGCGAAGACACCGCTGCCGCCGACCCGGATGCCGACGCGCCGGCCCAGGCCCGTGTGCTGATCGTCGACGACGAGGCCGACATCGCCGACCTGATGCGCGAGATGCTCGAAGGCGCGGGTTACGAAGTGGCCACCGCCGAGTCCGGCGCGGTGGCGCTCGAACTGCTGGAGGCCGCGCGCTTCGACGCGATCGTGTCCGACCTGCGCATGCCCGACATGGACGGCTCGGCCCTGTGGCGCGAGATCGCCGCGCGCCACCCGCCGCTGGCCCAGCGCATGGTGTTCGTCACCGGCGACACGCTGTCGCCGGGCGCGCGCCAGTTCCTGGCCGACGCGCGCTGCGCCAGCCTGGACAAACCGTTCCAGAAGGCCGATCTGCTGGCCGCGGTGGCGGCCTTGCTCGGCTGAGCGAAAGCGCCACGCCACCGGCCCGGATGCACGACGCCGTTCCATCACCACCACCCGACCGCCTGGTGGCGGTTTTCCGCAGCGGCGACGGGTTGCGCAGCCGCAGCGTTGCGCAAGCCGTGTGGTCGGGCCGACTCAACGTGCCGGCGCCGCCGCCCCGGCTGCTGGCCGATTGGGAACGGGACATAGCGTTGCATCTGGCCCTGGAACCCGGCGACGTCGAACCCCTGCCCTGGGCACGGACCCAGGCGCGCTGGCCCGACGTGCGACAGTGCGTGCAAGCCGCGGCCGACTGGACCCGCACGCTCGGTCTGCAGCAGCTGCTGGCCACCGCGGATGTGGCGCTGATGGCCTGCCGCGGCGCGCGTTACCACCACGACGGCGCGCAGTATGGCGCTGCAGCCTTCTGCAACCTGTTCCTGAGCGAGGACAAGGGGCTCGACGTGGTGTTCCCCGGCACCGGCCACCGCATTCCGCTGCTGCCGGGCACGGCCCTGCTGTTCGACACGGCCCAGCCGCATGGCGTGGTCCGCCGCGGCAGCAGCCGCTTCGACGCGGCCGACTTCGCGCCGGACCAGGACTGCACCCAGGTGTTCCTGACCTGGGAGCTGCCCATCGAAGACCCCCACGTCGCCCAGGCGCTGGGCATCACTTTCGACACCGACCCTGTCACCGCGTCGCAACTGCACGAGGAGCAGGTCTGGCGCGACGGCGCGCCGACCCGTGTGTGCCCGGGGTCGGGGCAGTGGCTGCATGCCAGTCCGGACCTCGCCGTGAACGAGGCCAACCCGCAGGGTTGAAGCCGCGCCTGCTTCAGGGCAACTGCGCACCTGGCGGTGGTGTCTGCTCGGCCTGGACCGCGGCCGAGCGCTGGCGGGCGAAGTCGTCATACGGTGTGGCGACGCGATGGCGGCATGACGCGGCGTCCTGCGCGTCCTGGCGCCGCCCGCATTCCGCACGCTGCCAGTTCTGCAGCGCCCCGTAGGTCTGCGGGGCAGAGCAGCCGGCCAGCAGCGTGACCAGCAGCGGCGTCCACACCAGCGCGCTGCGCATTCGAGGTCTTGGGAGCGATGGGAGGTGCATGTTGTGTCCTATGGAAACTGGGGAATTGCGGCCGATCTACACGAGTTCACGCAACTCGAGCGCGGCCTGGCGTGATGCGCCGTCGGGGGCCTGCAGCGGCGCAGCGCACCGGGGTCCGGGGCGTGGCGTCTGCCCCGGTGTCCAGCAGCATGCGCAAGGCCCCGCCGTTGGCCTGCGCACGCACGAAGAGATACGGGTCGTCCCATTCCAGTGGGATGTCGGCGACACGGGTGTCGCTCCCGGCGTTCGAGGCGGCCGTGCCGCCGCATCCGTCCAGGGGCGCGAAGCCCAGGCCCACCGCGTACCGAAGCCATGATCTGCGTTGCATCGAGTCGTGTGATGTTAAAATTAAACAATAACATATTATTGTTTTACAGAAATTATGCACGCACTGTTCTGGCCATCTCGAAACCCACCGCGCGGCCAACCCTCCCCGCTGCGCGGTGCCTTGCTGGTGGGTCGCCTGTGCGGGGTCTTGGCGCTGGGGCTGCCGCTCGCCACGGTAGGCGCATTGGTCGCGGGCTGGCCGGCCACGCTGTGGTCGGCACTGGCCGACATGGGCGTGGCGCCCACACGGTTGGTACAGACCGGGCCGCGGTTGGCGCTGGCGTTCTTGTTGGCACTGCTGCCGGTGCTGTGCATGTCGGCAGCGCTTCTTCAGGCGCGGCGCTGCATGCAGACATTCGCGCGCGGCGACCACTTCTCCGTCGCTGCGGCCGAGGCGTTGCGCGGCTTTGCATCGCTGGCGTTCGCGGCCGGACTGGCCGGGCTGCTGGTACCGCCGGCAACGGGCTTGCTGCTCACGGTGGGCGGCAACGGCCAGGCGGCGCTGGTGTTCAGCGCCGGGTCGCAGCAGTTGCTGTGGCTGTTGTTCGCCGGCATCGTGCGCCTGATGGCCGCCGTGCTGCGCGAGGCGGCTGCGCTCGCCGACGAGCACCGCCAGATCGTCTGAGCGCAAGCAGCACCCGCGCAAGATGCCGATCGTCGTCAAGCTCGATGTGGTGATGGCCGACCGCAAGGTGAAGTCCAAGGACCTCGCTGAAGCGGTCGGCATCACGGAGGCCAACATGTCCCTGTTGAAACAGGGCAAGGTCAAGGGCATCCGCTTCGACACGCTTGACAGCATCTGCCGCTACCTCGGCTGCACGCCCGGCGACATCCTGAAGTTCGTCGACGAAGGTTCAGTCGACTGAGCCTGCGCTGGAAAGCAGCGCCTCGACCTGCCGACCGAACCCCAGAAGCTGTGCGTCGTGGTACCTGCGCCCGACGATCTGGAGGCCGAACGGCAGCCCCTGGGCATCGCGGCCGAACGGCAGGCTGAGGGCGGGCTGTTGCGTCAGGTTGAACGGGTAACAGAAGCCGTTGCTCGCAAACCAGTTGTCCATGCGGTCCGCGACGGGCGCGAGCGGCGGTGCCACCGTCGGCGTGGTGGGGGTCAGCAGCAGGTCGATGCCGTCAAACGCCGTCGCCAGTTGCGTGCAGAACCCACGCAGGTGTGCCCGGCTGCGCGCCAGCGTCTCGGCGTCGAGCCTCTCCGCCTCCGCGTACCGGGCCTGCAGGCCGGCACCGAGCTGCTGGCGCCGCGCCGCCGGCCAGTCGACGAAGGACTCGTGGATGCGCGCTGCCCACAGGGCCCACATCGGGGCCGCGCAGTCGGTGCCGGCCGCGGCGGTTGGCAAGGGCACGATGGCATGGCCTGCCGACGCCAGGTGTTCGACCAGCGCCTGCAGCGCGGCGGTGATGGCGGGCGCCACGGCCATCTCGGCGCCGAGCTGCAGGGCCCAGCCGATGCGCAGTGGCGCACGATGGGGCAGCCCCAGGGCCGCGCCGTCGCGCGGGAACAGCGAGGCCGGATCGCATGCGGCCGGCTGCGACAGGACCGCCATCGCAGCGACGATGTCGTCCACGCTGCGTGCGAGCGGGCCCAGATGCGCCCACTCGGCAAACGCGCTCGGGGGCGCCAGCGGGATCGCACCGAAGCTCGGCTTGAAGCCAACCACACCGCCATACGACGCCGGAATGCGCACGGAGCCACCGGCATCGCTGGCCAGCGCCAGCGGCCCCCAGCCGGCCGCAATCTGGGCCGCGGCACCGCTGCTCGACCCACCCGCAGAGCGGCTCGGATCGACCGGGTTGCGCGTGGCGCCGGTGTGCGGATTGGCCGAGCCGATATCGGCACCGAACTCGGTGGTCGTGGTCTTGCCGAACACCACACAACCGGCCGCGCGCAGGAGCGCGACCGAGGGCGCGTCCCGCACCGCGGGTGGCTCGCCGACCGACGCGAGCGAGCCCCTGCGCGTGGGCCAGCCCGCCACGTGGACCAGATCCTTCACCGAGACCGGCACCCCGTCGAGCGGCCCCCGCGGCCTGCCGGCGCGCCAGCGTGCGCCGGCGCTGCGGGCCTGGGCGCGTGCGGCCTCGGCATCGACCAGGCAGAACGCGTGGATGGCCCGCGTGTCCGCGGCGATGGCCGCGAGCAGCGCATCGGTGAGGGCCTCGGGCGCCAGCGTGCCGGCGCGAAAACCTTCGGCGATCGCAGACAGGCCGAGCCGCAGCACAGGGGCTTCCACCGGCATCAGCGCGCCGTCTTGAAGGTCTCGAACTCGATGTTGGCCATGGCGCCGTCGACCTTGCCGACGCGGCGGATGTAGGCGTCCTGCACGATGTCGCGTGTCTTCGCATCGATGCCGATCGTGCCGCGCGGGCTCTCGAACTGCAGGCCCTGGAACGCCTGGATCAGCGTGGGCCCGTCTGCGTTGCCCTGGGTCTTGCGCAGCGCGGCGTAGATCGCGGCCATGCCGTCGTAGGCCGCCACACTCATGATGGTCGGCCGGGCCTTGGCGCCACGCAGCGCACGGAAGTCGCGCACGTAGCGGGCGTTCATCTCCGACTTGTGGTGCATCGAATAGGGGTAGACCGTGACCACGTCGAGCGCGCGCTCGCCGATGACGTCGAGGATGGCCTCGTCGACGATGTCACCCGTGCCCACGAGCTTGATGCCGGCGTCGGCCAGGCCCTTGTCGCGGAACTCCTTGAAGAAGGCCGGCGCCACGTCGCCGCCGTTGACGAAGGCGAACACGGTGTCGGGCCTGGCGTCCTTGATGCGCTGCAGGTAGGGCGAGAAGTCGAGCGTCACCAGCGGCGTGCGCACGTTGCCGACGATCTCGCCGCCGGCCTTGGTGTAGGCCGCGATGAAGGCGGCCTCGGCATCATGGCCGGGCGCGTAGTCGGCCACCAGCACATAGGCTTTCTTCGAGCCGTTCTTCACCGCCCACTGGGCGATCGGCGGCACCACGTCCGGGTAGGTGAACGAGGTGCGCACCATGTAGGGTGACTTCAGCGTGAGCTCGGCCGCGGCCGCGTTCATCACCACCATCGGCAGCCTGGCCTGGGTGGCGATCGGCGCCACCGCCATCGCGTTGGGCGTGAAGCCGAAGCCGGCGAGCAGCTGCACCTTGTCGCGCACGACGAGCTCCTGCGCCAGGCGTTTGGCCAGCTCGGGGTTGGGGCCGGCCACGTCCTTCATCAAAATCTCGACCCGCTTGCCGGCCACCGTCTCGCCGAACTGCCGCTGGTAGACCTTGATGCCGGCCTCCATCTGGCGGCCGAATTCGGCGAACGGGCCGGACATCTCGGCGATCACGCCGACGCGGATGGTGTCCTGCGCAAACGCGGTCGGCGCCAGCAGGGCCACGGTGCAGGCGGCCAGCAGGCTGCGCGACCGCGAAAAAAAGGTGGGGATCATGGTGGACTCGGTGAAGGATGAACGGGGACGGGTGCCGCGCGGGCTCAGGCCGCAGCGATCGAAGCGAGCAGGCCGGCCAGCGCCGCGGGCTGCGAGATGAAGGGCGAGTGGCTGCTGTCGAGCGCGTGGACCTGGGTCCGGTTCTGCGGCACGAAGGCATCCGCTTCGGCGATGAAGCGGCGCTGCAGCGCCGGCATGATCGCCCGGTCCTGCGCGCAGGTGATGTAGTGGCGCGGCAGCGCACCCCAGCGCGCCACGGTCGTGGCGATGGGGGTCGCGAATGGCACGATGGGCACGTCCGGCGTCAGCAGATTGGCCACGGCGTCGAAGTCGGCCTGGGCCACGTCGCCGTAGAAGGCGGCCTTGGTCCTGGCGCGGTAGGCGGCATCGGCGCTGCGCTGGTCGATGCGCAGAGCGCCGGTCACGCCGGGGTCGGCCATCAGTTGCGGGCCGACCAGTTCGCCGGTGTTCTCGGGCGCCTGGATGTACGACGCGCCGGGCACGCCGCTGGCCGGCATGAAGGCCGTGAGGTAGATCAGCTTCGCGATCTTCTCGGGGGCACGCTCCGCCACCTTGGTGATGGCGACACCGCCCATGCTGTGCCCCACCAGCACCACCTTGTCGAAGCCCAGCGCACGCAGGCTGTCGATGGTGGCGAGGATGCTGTCGGCGTACTGGTCGAGCGTGGCGGCGGCGCTGGGCGAAGGCTCGGTGGCGAACGCCGCCGGGTCGAGCGGCCGGGTGGCGTAGGCCACCGGGAACCGGGCGTTGAGGCCATGCGCCGGCAGGTCTCGGGCCACGCTGACGTGACCCTGCGCCGTCAGCAGCGGCATGAGGCGTTCGAAGCACCACGCCCCGTGCCAGGCCCCATGCACCAGCACGAACGGCAGCTTGGAGGGCGCCGCCGCCTCGCTGCCCCCGCACGCGGCCAGGCCGGCGCCGACGAGCGCGCCGCTGGTGGTTCTGAGGAAGTTGCGCTTGGCGGGGACGAGAACATGCGGATCGGACACAGCGGCTCCTTGCGGGTGGGAAGTGGAAGCCAATTTATGGCGTCCCTTCCCCGGCGGCTGGTCGATCCGCGACGGCGCGATGGCCGTTTCGCGTCAGATGCCCGGGTCAGGCGTTCTCATGCACGCCGGCGGTCGCGCCCGGGGGTCTCGCCGAAGTAGCGCCGGTACTGGCGCACGAAGTGCGACGGGTCGAGCAGGCCGACCCGGCGCCCAATCTCGCCCAGCGTCAGGCCGGCGAAGCGTGCATCGCCCACCATGCGGCGCGCGGCGTCCATGCGCTCGCGCATCAGCGCGGCGGAGAACGTGAGCCGCTGCGCCCCCATGGCGCGGTGCACGGTGCGGTCCGACACGCCCAGCGTGCGCGCGATGTGCGCAGCGGTCAGCCCCGGCATCGCATAGTGCTCCTGCAAGGCGCGCAGCACGGCGGTGCTCAGCGAGCGGGGCTGCACGCGCTCCAGGCGCGTGTGCGGGGCCGCGCTGTCCGCAACGAGCGCGATCAGGCCGCCCAGTTGGTCGTTCAGCAGCGTTTCCGGCAGATGGCCGGCGGCAGCGCCCTCGGGTGTCAGCGCCTTCAGGAAGCTGCTCAGCGTGGCGGCCCAGCCGGCGCGCGCATCCAGGCGCTGCCCGGTCAGCGCATCCGGGTTCGGCACCCAGTTCTTCATCCAGGCCACCGGCAGCTCGAGCGAGAACGAGGTTCCCCCCGACGGGAACCGCAGCTCGTACGGCTCGCGCGAATCGATGACGACCAGGTCGCCCGGGTTCAGCGCCACCTGCCGTCCGCCATGCGAGACCGACCACGGCGAGTCGGGCATGCACAGCAGGTAGTAGAACTCCTTGGCGCTGCGCGAGATCGCCTGCGCCGTGCGGGCCACGTTCAGCGGGTCCGACGTGATGCGATGGACCCCGATCGCGCCGCAGCGTGAGCCGATCAGCTCTCCGACAAAGTTCTTCTGCACCGCCCTGGCGGGCGACATCTCGAGAAACCGCTCGCAGATGGCGCCCACCCAGTAGTCGAGCTGCTGCACTGCGGGGACGCCGCGGGTCGACCAGGTCTGCACACCCGCCGGTCCACCACCCATCGTTGCCTGGTGCTGCAGGGACAGCGTCAAGGTGTGCTCCGGGTGCGCGGCCGCTGGTGCGTCAGCGCCTCAGGTCCAG
This sequence comes from Pseudorhodoferax sp., assembly GCA_965279475.1. Classification (GTDB taxonomy): domain Bacteria; phylum Pseudomonadota; class Gammaproteobacteria; order Burkholderiales; family Burkholderiaceae_C; genus Pseudorhodoferax. Next base: position 411,364 of record CBDIIA010000003.1, on the reverse strand, counting down.
AGCGCGTCCATCGCGCCGCGGAAGTTGTCGGCCAGCTCGGGCCACAGCGGCACGGTGGACGCGCGGTTCACCACCTGGCCTTGTGCGACCACCGCCTGGCCGGCGACGAACACGTCCCACAGGCGGGGCGTGGGGCTGCCGAACACCATCGCGTCGAGCAGGTGGTCGTGCGGCACGCCCAGCAGCGCGGCGGACTGGTCGTCGACGACCATGAAGTCGGCACGGTGGCCGGCCTGGATCGCGCCCAGACGCTGGCCAGCGGCGGCACGGCCCCCGGCCACGGCGGCATCGAACAGCGCCGCGGCCGTGCTCTCGCGCGCCGAATGCTGCGCGGCCACGTTGCGCTTGCGGAGCGTGAGCCGCTGCGAATATTCGAGCAGGCGCAGCTCTTCGGTCCACTGGCGCGACACGTGGCTGTCGGACCCCACCGACCAGTGCCCGCCCAGCGCGGCGTAGCTCGACAGGTCGAACACGCCGTCGCCCAGGTTGGCCTCGGTGGTCGGGCACAGCACGATCGAGGCACCTGCGGCGCGCACGCCCTGCAGCTCGGTCGGCGTGGCGTGGGTGGCGTGCACCAGGTTCCAGCGCGCGTCGACCGCGGCGTGCTGCAGCAGCCATTCGATCGGCCGCATCGCCGTGTGGGCCAGGCAGTCCTCGACCTCCTGCGTCTGCTCGGCCACGTGGATGTGCACCGGCAGCGAGATCTTGCGCGCGTGGGCCGCCACCTCCTGCATCGGGCCGGTGTCGACCGCGCGCAGCGAATGCAGGGCCACGCCCGCGCCCAGCGTCGCGCCGGGGTTGGCCAGCGTCGGCGCGGCCGCGGCGGCCTGGCGGTTCACCGCCTCGACGATGCGCAGCACGCTGTCGGGCGTGGACGCGAAACGGCGCTGCGCTTCGCCCAGGCCGTCGGCGCCGAAGCCAGAACGCATGTAGAGCGTGGGCAGCAGCGTGAGGCCGATGCCCACGCGCTTGGCAGCGCGCACCAGGGCCAGCGCCATCTCCATCGGGTCGGCATAGGGTTTGCCGTCGGGCGCGTTGTGCAGGTACTGGAACTCGCAGACCTGGGTGTAACCGGCCAGCAGCATCTCGGCGTACAGCAGGCTGGCCACCGCTTCGAGCTGGTCCGGCGTGATGCGGTTGGCCGCGCTGTACATGCGTTCGCGCCAGCTCCAGAAATCGTCGGCGCCGGCGGCACCGGCCGGCCCCGGTTTGCGGCGCTCGGTCAGGCCGGCGATCGCCCGCTGGAACGCATGGCTGTGCGCGTTGACCAGGCCCGGCAGCACCGGGCCGCCGAGCCGCGTGGCGCCGCGCTGCTGCTCTTCGCTGGCGTTGGGCAGCACGCTGCGCCAGCAGCCGTCGGCGGCGACCGACAACACGACATCGCGTGCCCAGGCGCCCTGGATCCAGGCCCGGCTGGCGAAGAAACGTCGGACTTCCTGCGTCATGCGGAGGCTTTCGTGGCCGCGGCTTTCGTGGCGGCGACTTTCGTGGCGGCCGGGTACAGCGACATGCAGGCCGCGAGCGCGGCCGAGACCATCGCGCGCACGGTAGGTTCGATCCCGGCGGCCAACGCTTCCTGGTAGCCGTAGGGCGGCACTTCCTGCATGTAGGTGGACTGGCACATCTCGAGCTGCACCGCGTGCACGTGTTCGGCCGGCCGGCCATAGCGCCGCGTGATGTAGCCGCCCTTGAAACGGCCGTTCAGCACGCTGCTGACCCCGGGCACGCCAGCACAGGCCTGCACCACCGCATCGGCGATGCGCGGATCGGCGCTGGCGCCCGCGGCGGTGCCGATGTTGAGGTCGGGCAGGCGGCCGTCGAACAGCCACGGGATCTCGGAGCGGATGCTGTGCGCATCCCACAGCAGCGCAAAACCGTGCACCGCCTTCAGCCGCTCCAGCTCGGCGGCCAGCGCCGCGTGGTAGGGCTGCCAGTAGGCATCACGCCTGCGCTCGCGTTCGGCGACATCGGGCGCGCGGCCCTCGCGGTACAGCGGGTCGCCGTTGAAGAAGCGGGTCGGGCACAGCTCGGTGTTGGACGCGCCGGGGTACATCGGGGTGTCGTCCGGCGGGCGATTCAGGTCGATCACGTAGCGCGCGACGGTGGGCATCAGCACGCTGGCGCCGATCTCGCGGGCGAAGGCGTAGAGCCGGTCGAGGTGCCAGTCGGCGTCTTCGACGTCGAGCGCGCGCGGCACGTAGCCGTCGCGCAGTTCCGGCGGGATGGTGGTGCCCAGATGCGGGATGCTGACCAGCAGCGGCACATTGCCCTGCTGCAGTGTGTGGCTCACAGCGCTTGACCTTTCACGACGGTGCGGAGCCGCGGATGGGCGCCGAACGCATAGCTTAACTGCGCGGGCCGGGCCACGTCCCACAGCACGAAATCGGCCCGCAAGCCGGGTGCGAGCACACCGCGGTCGGCCAGGCCCAGCGCACGCGCCGCATGGCGGGTGACGCCGGCCAGCGCCTCCTCCGGCGTGAGGCGGAACAGCGTGCAGGCCATGTTCAGCATCAGCAGCAGCGAGGTGCAAGGCGAGCTGCCTGGATTGCAGTCGCTCGACACCGCGATCGGCACGCCGTGCGTGCGCAGCAGCGCCACCGGCGGCAGCTGTGTCTCGCGCAGGAAATAGAACGCACCGGGCAGCAGCACCGCCACGCTGCCGGCCGCAGCCATCGCGCGGGCGCCGTCTTCCGACAGCCATTCGAGATGGTCGCAGCTCAGCGCCCGGTAGCGCGCCGCCAGCGCCGCGCCGCCGCTGTCGCTCAGTTGCTCGGCATGCAGCTTGACCGGCAGGCCCAGGCGCGCGGCGGCGTCGAACACACGTGTGGTCTGCTCGGGCGAAAAGGCGATGCGTTCGCAGAAGGCGTCGACCGCATCGACCAGGCCCTCGCCGTGCAGCACCGGCAGCATGGCCAGCACCGCGTCGACATAGGCATCGGTGCGGCCGGCGAACTCGGGCGGCACCGCGTGCGCGCCCAGGAAGGTGGTGCGCACGTCGATGCCCGGCAACCGCCCCAGCGCGCGCGCCACCGACAGCGTCTTGCGTTCGTGATCCAGCGCCAGGCCGTAACCGGACTTGATCTCGACCGTGGTCACGCCGTCGGCCATCAGGGCCGCGAGCCGTGTGCGGCTCTGCGCCTCGAGCTGCGCGGCACTGGCCTCGCGGGTGGCCTTCACCGTCGAGGCGATGCCGCCGCCGGCCCGGGCGATGTCCTCGTAGCTGGCACCTTGCAGGCGCAGCTCGAACTCTTGCGCACGATCGCCGCCGTAGACCAGGTGGGTGTGGCAGTCGACCAGGCCGGGCGTGACCAGCGCGCCGCCCGCATCGTGCCGCTCGCCGCAGCGCGCCGCCAGATCCGCCGGCAGCGCAGCACGCGGGCCGACCCAGGCCAGGGTCTCGCCATCGACCACCAGCGCGGCATCGGCAATCAGGCCGTAGGGCTGGGCCGCATCGGCCTGCATCGTGGCGGCGTTGCAGCCGGTCCAGAGTTGCAGGGCGTTCATGAACCGGGCCCCTCGATCGTGATCTCCATCAGCAGGGCCGCCGCGGCGTCGATCCGCAGCACGTCGCCGGCGGCCAGCTTGCGCCAGGCCAGGCTGTGCGGCACCAGCGGCAATGGCGCCAGCGACGCCGCAGCGTGGGGCGTCAGCATGACCGCACCGCCCTGCGCCTGCACGAACACAGCGACGATGCAGGCCTGCGTGGGCGCGGCCTCGCCGTGCCCGGCGATGCGCCGCATCTGCGCATGGGCGCGCCCGCGCACCGTCATCAGGTTGAAGTCGCGGGTCGGCCCGTCGATCAGCGTGCAGCCGGTGGCCACGCCGCCATCGAAGGCCAGCGGCGCGCTGTCTGCCGTCAGCACATGGGGCTGGCCGGCCACGTCGAGCCGCACACCGGCGCCTTCGAGCACGGCGAACCAGCGGGCTACGCCGTCGAAGGCCGAGAACGGGCCGTCGCGTTCGACATCGGCGACCGACAGGCGCCAGGCCCAGTCGCCGCCGCCCGGCCAGGTCACCAGCTCACGCGTGCTGCCGCCGCCATTGCGCCAGGGCGCCACAGCGGCCAGCGCCAGCGGCACGATCTGCCAGGTTTCTCCGAGATGGTTCACGACACTCATGGTGTACCTTCGCCTCCGGCTGCGGTGCGCGCTTGCTTGGGGCGGCCCGGCGCTGTGCTCATGCTTGAAACTTTCCTGCAAAACTGTAGCGCGTGCCGGGGTACACGAGCCGCGCGATGCTGGCCGCCACGGCCCCGCTGACGGTGCGCCGCATCATCGCCAGGCACGGTTCGGCACGGCGGATGCCGAGCTGCCGCGCCTCATCGGCCGACGGCAGGCAGGCCTCGATGGAATAGCTGGCTTCGGTCAGCGGCGCGTGCTCCAGCAGATGGTGAGTGGGCGTGGTCTGCGTGAAATCGCAGGCCAGGTACGCGGGGGCTGCCGCCGGGTTGACGTAACGGTCTTCGTACTGGATCGCCACGCCGTTTTCCAGATGCACCAGGATGGTGTGGAACACCTTGGCGCCGGTGCGCAGCCCCAATGCGCGCGCCACATCGGCGCCGGCCTTCTCCTGCTGCGCGCTGACGACGCGGGTGGTGTGCACATGGCCGCGTTCGACCACTTCTTCGTGGATGTCGCGGATCGTCAACGTCGACGAGATGCGGTGCAGCGCCGCCACGCGGGTGCCCGAGCCCTGCACGCGCACCACCAGGCCCTCGGCCGCCAGTTCGCGCAGCGCGCGGTTCACCGTCATGCGGCTCAGGCCGAACTGCTCGGCCAGCACCGATTCGCTGGGCACGGGATCGCCGGGCTTCCAGGCGCCACTGGCCACGCGGGTGCGGATGAAGGACTTGACCTGCCCGTACGCCGGGGCTTGCTGACTCGCCATGCACCGAGCGTAGCGCAGTTGCGCCAAGTTGTATAGACAAGCGAGAATGGCGCCGCAGCATTTTCTGCAACCGGGTGTGCATGCTTCTTGCGACATCTCCCCCGATTCCCCTGACTCTCCCGACTCCCGCCACGCCACCACTCGCCACGGACATCTCCGCATGGAAGACATCGTCGATCTGCTCGAAGCGCGCGCGGCGCAGGCGCCCGACCGGTTGCTGCTCGCCTGGGAGCCGTTCGACGGACCGGCCCGCGAGTGGAGCCGCGGGCAGTTCCTCGCCGACGTGCAGCGTGCGGCGGGCGCACTCGCCGCGCGCGGCGTGCTGCCGGGCGACCGCGTGCTGATGCACGGCGACAACAGCCCCGAGCTGCTGCTGGTCTGGTTCGCCTGCGCCTGGCTGGGTGCCGTGTGCGTGGTGCTGAACCCGAAGTCGGCGTCGGACGAACTGGCCTACTACGCCAGCCACACCGGTGCGGTCGGCATCGTCACGCAATCGGGTCTGGCCGCCGCGCCACCGCTCGTGGCGGGCGGGTTGCGCTGGAAGATCGTGGTGGGTGGCGATGCACCCGAACCACTCGCCGGCCCGCCGGTGGCGCGGGTCCGGGCCGACCCGGCCGATGCGGGTTGCATGATGTTCACGTCGGGCACCACCTCGCGCCCGAAGGCCGTGGTCTGGTCGCGCGCCAACGCATTGTGGGCCGCGCAGGCGGGCCGTGCCGCCACCACGCTCGGGGCCGACGACATCGCGCTCGTCTTCGTGCCGCTCTACCACGTGGTAGGCCTGGCCTGGAGCGTGCTGCCCGCGCTCGACGCGGGTGCGGCGGTGGTGCTGCAGCCGCGCTTTTCGGCCAGCCGCTTCTGGCCGGTGGCGATCGCCCGGCGCGCCACCTTCGCATCGCACGTGCAGTTCAGCAGCGCGGTGCTGGCCAGGCAGCCGGTGCCGGCGGGGCACAGCTTTCGCCTGTGGTGCAACTCGACCTGGCTGCCGGACTACGAACGCCACTTCGGTCTGCCCATCCTCGGCTGGTGGGGCATGACCGAGCTGGTCTCACCCGGCATCCTGGGGCGCGCCGGCCAGGTGCAGCAGCCCGGCACCATCGGCACGGCGGCGCCCGGCTACGGCCTGCGCATGGCCGGCAGCAGCGGCACGCTCGCACCCGGCGAGGTGGGCGACATCGAAGTGCAGGGCCAGCGCGGCAAGACCATCTTTTCGGGCTACTACCGCGACCCCGAGGCCACGGCCTCCGCGTTCACGCCGGACGGCTGGTTCCGCACCGGCGACCGCATGCGGGTGCACGGCGATGGCTCGGTCCAGTTCCTGGAGCGGGCGCGCGACGTGATCAAGACCGGCGGCGAAGGCGTGTCGCCGGCCGAGGTCGAACGTGTGGTGCGGCAGGTGGCAGGCGTTGCCGATGTCTCGGTAGTGGGCCGGCCGGATGCGGCGTTCGGCGAAGTGGGCGTGGCCTTCGTCGTGGCCAGCGAAGCCGAGCCGCCACAGGCGCTGGCACAGCGCATCCTCGATGCCTGCAAGGCGCAACTGGCCAGCTTCAAGGTGCCGCGCGAGGTGCGTTTTCTCGACAGCCTGCCGCTGGTCGGCATCAACAAGGTCGCCAAGGGCGAGCTGCGGCGGCTGGCCGCGCTCACGCCGCCGGCGGGTCCCAGCGGTGGTGCCTAAGCCAATGCTCGACCATCCACAGGCGGTCGACGCCCCAGATGGGCTCGCCGTCCACGATGAAGAACGGCGCGCCGAACACCTGGCGCCGCACGGCTTCGTCGACCGCGTCGCGCAGCGCCTGCTTGGCGGGCGCGCTGGCGATGGCGTCGAGCACCGGGCCGGCGTCGATGCCGGCTGCTTTGCAGGCCGCGGCCACATCGCCGGGTGCGGTGATGTCCTGCCCCTGCACCCACAGGCGTTCGAACACGCAGCGCGCAAAACGTTTCGCCAGATCCGCGTCGTCGCGGGCGAGGTGCAGATAGGCGCGGCATGCGGCGACCGAGGTCACGCCCTGCATGTCGCGCTGCACCAGCGGCACGCCGAGCAGCCGGGCCATGCGGGGTTTGTCGTGCGCGATGTAGGCCGACTTGAGCGGCGTCTCCATCAGGGGCTTGAGCCCCATCACCTGCAGCACGGTGACGCCGATCAGGAACGGCTTCCATTGCACCTGCCGGCCATGGCGCGCCGCCAGCGCATCGATCTGCGTCGACGCCAGGTAGGCGTAGGGCGACACGAAGTCGAAGAAGAATTCCATTTGCCGCACCTCCCTGGCCTGCTGGTCCAACCGCACACTGCCGCCCTGCCCGGCGCGCGCCGATTCTAGGGCGCGCCCACCGCGCCCTTCCACCGTTCCAGCCATCGACATGAAAGGCTTTCTCATGCACCACCGACTCGCCAAGATCTCCGCCTGCGCCGCCTCGCTGCTGCTGGCCTGCGCCGGGGCGCTGGCCCAGGCCTACCCGGCGCGCACCGTGTCGCTGGTCGTGCCGGCCGCGCCCGGCGGGCCCAGCGACGTGCTGGCCCGCGTGTTGTCCGAGAAACTGAAGAACGCGTTGGGCCAGAACGTCGTGGTCGAGAACCGGGGCGGCGCCAACGGCACGATCGGCGTGGCCTCGGTCGTGCGCGCGCAGCCCGACGGGCACATGGTGCTGTTCTCGGTCGACGGCCCGGTGACCACCATTCCCGCGATGATGCCCAACCTCGGCTACGACGCGGCGCGCGACCTGATGCCGGTGGCCGTGATCGGCGACGGCGGCGACGTGGTGCTGGCCGTGCCGGCCGCATCGCCCGCGCAGAACCCCAAGGAGCTGGCGGCGCTGCTGCGCAAGGATCCCGCGGGCTCCAACTACGTGTCGTCGGGCGCGGGTTTTCCGAGCCACATCGTTGGCGAGCTGTACAAGCGCGAGGCGCAGTTCGACGCCCAGCACGTGGCCGTGCGCGGCGCCGGTGCGGCGATGGCCGAGCTGCTGTCGGGCCGCTACAGCTTCTCGTTCCCGCCCGCCAGCCTGGCGGCGGCGCAGGTGAAAGCCGGCAAGATCCGCGTGCTGGCGGTCGCCGCGGAAAAACGCAACGTGTTGTTCCCCGATGTGCCGACGCTGGTCGAGAGCGGCTACCCGACGGTCTCGCCGCCCAGCTACTGGATCGCGACCTACGTGGCCGCTGCCACGCCGCCCGCCGTGGTCGAGAAACTCGCCGCCGCCACGCGCGACGCCGTGCGCTCCGACGAGTTCACCCAGTTGCTGAAGGGCCAGGGCATGGTGGCCGCCACGCCCACGCCGGCGCAGATCCAGGCGCGGGTGCGCCGCGAGACCGAGTTCTGGGCCAGGACGATCAAGCAGCTCGACATCAAGATGGAGTAGTGCTCCCCCCCGTTTCTTGCTCACTGCGTGTAGCCGAATCCCCCCTCAGGGGGCAACACCAGCGGCTCGGCAAAGCCGGTTCCGCAGTGTTCCTGGCTTGAGGCCGCGCGGGCTCTGAGAGTCGGCTTTTTAACGCGTTCAATTGACACAAGTTGTATAGACAACTACGATCCGCTTCTCACCCCCTGTCCTCGCCGGAGACCCCCATGTCCGATCTCTCCCAGACCCCTTTCCTCGACAGCCGCGCCCGTGTGGTGCGTGCCCCGCGCGGCACCGATCTCAGCTGCGCCAACTGGCCGATCGAGGCCGCCTACCGCATGCTCCAGAACAACCTGGATCCGGAGGTCGCCGAGAACCCGGACGCCCTGGTGGTCTACGGCGGCATCGGCAAGGCCGCGCGCAACTGGCCCTGCTTCGACGCCATCCTGCACAGCCTGCGCCGGCTGCAGCCCGACGAGACGCTGCTGGTGCAGTCGGGCAAGCCGGTCGGCGTGTTCCGCACCCATGCCGGCGCGCCGCGCGTGCTGATCGCCAACTCGAACCTGGTGCCCAAGTGGGCGACCTGGGAACACTTCAACGAGCTCGACCGCGCCGGCCTGATGATGTATGGCCAGATGACGGCCGGCAGCTGGATCTACATCGGCACGCAGGGCATCGTGCAGGGTACCTACGAGACCTTTGTCGAAGCCGGCCGCCAGCATTTCGGCGGCGATCTGGCGGGCCGCTGGGTGCTGACGGCCGGCCTGGGCGGCATGGGCGGCGCGCAGCCGCTGGCGGCCACCTTCGCCGGGGCCTGTTCGCTGAACATCGAATGCCAGCAGTCGCGCATCGACTTCCGGCTGCGCACGCGTTACGTCGACAAGCAGGCCGCCACGCTCGACGAGGCGCTGCAGATGATCGCGGACCACACGGCGAAGAAAGAGGCGGTGTCGATTGCGCTGTGCGGCAATGCCGCCGAGATCGTGCCCGAGCTGGTGCGCCGCGCCAGGGCCGGTGGCCCCAAGCCCGACATCGTGACCGACCAGACCTCGGCGCACGACCTGATCTACGGCTACCTGCCCGCCGGCTGGACGGTCGCGCAATGGCAGGCCGCCCAGCAGGACCCGGCGCAGCACGCCGCGCTGACGCAGGCGGCCGGCCAGTCGTGCGTGGCCCACGTCGAGGCCATGCTGGCCTTTCACGACATGGGCATTCCCACGGTGGACTATGGCAACAACCTGCGCCAGGTCGCCAAGGACTACGGCCTGGCCCGTGCGTTCGACTACCCCGGTTTCGTGCCGGCCTACATCCGGCCGCTGTTCTGCCGCGGCGTGGGGCCGTTCCGCTGGGTCGCGCTGTCCGGTGATCCGGAAGACATCCGCAAGACCGACGCCAAGATGAAGGAGCTGTTCCCCGACAACAAGCACCTGCACCGCTGGCTCGACATGGCCGCAGAACGCATCAGCTTCCAGGGCCTGCCGGCCCGCATCTGCTGGATCGGCCTGGGCGAGCGGCACCGTGCCGGCCTGGCTTTCAACGAGATGGTGCGCAGCGGCGAACTGAAGGCACCGATCGTCATCGGCCGCGACCATCTCGACAGCGGCTCGGTCGCCTCGCCGAACCGCGAGACCGAATCCATGCGCGACGGCAGCGATGCGGTCAGCGACTGGCCGCTGCTCAACGCGCTGCTCAACACCGCGAGCGGCGCCACCTGGGTCAGCCTGCACCACGGCGGCGGCGTGGGCATGGGTTACTCGCAGCACGCAGGGGTGGTGATCGTCTGCGACGGCACGGCCGACGCCGACGACAAGCTGGCGCGCGTGCTGTTCAACGACCCGGCGACGGGCGTGATGCGCCATGCCGATGCCGGCTACGAGATCGCGCAGCAATGCGCGCGCGAACAAGGCCTGGATCTGCCGATGCTGGGAGGCCGCCATGTCTGAAGCCGGCGTCGGACAACTCTTCCTGCACTACCTGCACTACGGCGATGTGCAAGCCCTGGCGATGACCGATGCCGAGATCGTGGCCGCGGTCGAACAGGGGCTGATGGCCCAGGGCCTGCAGCAGGCCAGGATCGAGCCGCGCATGCACCTGGTGCCCGAGCCCGACTATCCCGGCCACTTCAACGTGCTGCGCGGCTACATCCGCCCGCTCGGCATGGCCGGCGTGAAAGTGGTGGGCGACTTCTACCGCAACTACGAGATCGGCCTGCCGTCGGAGCTGGCGCTGTTGAACCTGTTCGACCCGAAGACCGGCGTGCCGATCGCGATCATCGATGCGTCCGACATCACCGACATGCGCACCGGCGCGGTGACGGCCATCGGCGCCAAGCATCTGGCGCGCAAGGACTCCAAGGTGCTGGGCCACATCGGCGCGCGCGGCACCTCGTTCTGGAACGTGAAGCTGCTCGATTCGATCTTCGACTTCGACGAGATCCGCGTGCATTCGCGCCGGCCCGAAAGCCGCAACGCGTTCGGTGCCGAACTGGAGAAGGCGCTGGGCAAGAAGATCATCGTCACCGACGACTGGGAGTCCTGCGTGCGCGGCGCCGACATCGTGGTCGAGGCCTCGCGGCTGGAGAAACCCGAACCGATGCTGAAGACCGAGTGGATCAAGAAGGGCGCCTGCGTGATTCCTTACGGCACGATGAGCGCGGTCGAGCTGTCGCTGACCGACATCATGGACAAGATGGTGATGGACGACTGGGGCCAGGCCAAGGCCGGCCCGTTCGGTGCGCTGCGCGCGCATGTGGACGGTGGCCGGCTGTCGGAGCAGACGCTGCATGCCGAGCTGGGCCAGATCGTCGCCGGGCTGAAACCTGGCCGCGAGAGCGACAGCGAGACCAACCTGTTCTGGCACCGCGGGCTGTCGCTGTCCGACATCGCGCTCGGCGCCGCGATGCTCGAGAAGGCCAAGGCGATGGGCCTGGGGCAGAAGCTCCGCTTCCGCTGAGAGCGCAAACCATGCCCATACCAGTGCCCATTGCCAACGCCCGCATGTACTCGGCGACGCCGTCGCTGAAGGCCGACTGGAAAGAACTGCTGCACTGGGTGCTGGCGCGCGCCGGGTTGCCGTGGGACGTGACCGACTACGACGCGCCGGCACCGATGGCCGTGCTGTGGGCGCGCGACGACCTGGGCCTGGCGATGATGTGCGGCCTGCCGTTCGCGCAGCGGCCCGTGGCGCCGACGCTGATCGCGGCACCGGTTCCCTCGCCTGCACGCTACGCAGGCAAGCCCCAGTACTGCACCGACATCGTCGTGCGCGCCGATGCGCCGTACCAGCGCCTCGAAGACACCTTCGGCGGCATCGTCGGCTACACGCTGGCCGATTCGATGTCGGGCGGCGTGGCCTTGCGCAATCACCTGGCGCCCTACCGCGAAGCGCGTGGCAGCCGCCTGTACCGCGGTGCCGTCGGCAACCTGATCCACGCGCGCGGCGTGATCGAGGCGCTGGCCGATGGCCGCATCGACCTGGGTCCGCTCGACGGCTACTACCACGACCTGCTGCGGGCCAGCGACCCGGCTTTTGCAGCCCAGGTGCGTGTGATCGCGACGACGAAACCGACGCCGATTCCGCCCTGGGTGGCGACCGCGGCCCTGGGTGCCGACGAACTGGCACGGCTGCGTGCGGCGCTGGCCGCCGTGGGGTCCGCGCCCGAGCTGTCGGCCCTGCGGGCACGGCTGTTGCTATCCGGATTCGCATTCCCGGAGCCCGCCGACTACGATGTTCTGGACGCGATGGACAAGCGCCCGATCCCGGCTTTCGAGGACCTCTAGCATGAAGGCTTTCTACGACCGCTACGAACTGCCGACCGTGCTGCTGGGCCTGGTGCTGTATGCATGCTGGTTCGCGCTGGTCTGGTACCACGACAGCATTCCGGTGTGGGCGTTGTTCCTGCTGGGCGGCTATGTGACGCAATGGCATTTCTCGCTGCAGCACGAGAGCATCCACGGCATGCGCCAGTGGCCCGGCTGGCTGCGCACGGCCTTCGTCTGGCCGCCGCTCGGCCTGTGGATGCCCTACCCCATCTACAACAAGAGCCACAGCACGCACCACGTCAACTTCAACCTCACGCACCCGCAGCGTGACACCGAGAGCAATTACCAGCTGCGCGATGTGTGGCCGCAGGCCAACGGCGCCTACCGGGCGATGATGCTGGCGAACCAGACGCTGATCTTCCGGCTGCTGTTCGGTCCCTTCCTGCGCCTGTACAAGCTGGCCAAACGCGAGATCGGGCGTGTGCGCAACGGCGACTATGCGAACGTGCCGCACTGGCTGGTGCACGTGGTCAGCGTGACGGCCGTGCTCTATGTCGTGTTGGGTGTGGCCCACATGCCGCTGTGGAAGTACCTGCTGTGTTTTGCCTACCCCGGCATGTCGCTCGGCATGCTGCGCACTTTCACCGAGCACCGCTGGGGCGAGCGGCCGATGGAGCGCGTGGCGCTGGTCGAGTCGAACACCGTGATGGGCGTGCTCTTCCTCTACAACAACCTGCACCTGGTGCACCATCTGTCGCCCACGCTGCCGTGGTACCGCATCCCCGCGCGCTTTCGCGCCGAGCGGGCCGAACTGCTGGCGACCAACGGCAACTTCTACTACCGCGGCTACGCCGACATCACGCGGCGCTTTTTGTTCCGCCCCGTCTTCGATCCAATGCATCCGAAGTGGTGACGGTCGTTGCACGGTCCTTGCTTTTCGTTTCCTCCCTCGCTTTCAGGAGTCCACCATGAAGTTCTCTTCTCTCGTCGCCACCGCCTCTGCCCTGATGTTCGCCGCCACCGCAAGCTGGGCGCAGGACTATCCGAACAAGACCATCCACGTCGTCGTTCCCTACCCGGCCGGCGGCATTGCCGACAAGGTGGCGCGCGAGGCGGCGGACGAACTGCAGAAGCGGCTGAAGCAACCGGTAGTGGTCGAGAACCGGGCTGGCGCGGCCGGCAACATCGGCTTCGACTACGTGGCGCGCCAGCCGGCCGACGGCTACACGCTGCTGCTGGCACCGGCCTCCAACCTGACGGTGCAGCCAGCACTGTTCAAGACGCTGTCGTACAACCTCGACAAGGACTTCACCCCCATCTCGCTGCTGGTGCTGACGCCGCAGGTGCTGCTGGTCAACACCAACGTGCCGGTGAGCACGCCGAAGGAACTGGTCGAGTACTCGAAGAAGAACCCCGGCAAGGTGAACTACGGCGTCAGCATCGGCGCGTATTCGCACCTGGCCGGCGAGCTGCTGGGCTCGATCAGCGGCGCGGACTTCAAGGCCATTCCGTACCAGGGCACCGGCCCGGCGCTGACCGGCCTGCTGGGCGGCCAGACCGAGTTCATGTTCAACGAGGTGACCACGTCGATCCCGCACCTGCAGGGCGGCAAGCTGAAGGCGCTGGCCGTGGCCTACAAGACGCGCGCCCCCTGGCTGCCCAATGTGCCGACGATGGCCGAGGCGGGTTTCCCCAACTTCGAAGTGACGTCGTGGTACGCGATGGTGGCCCGCTCGGGCACGCCGCCGGCGATCGTCGACAAGCTGGCGAAGGAACTGGCCGCAATCATGCAGACGCCGGAGTTCAAGAAGCGCTACGACGAGATCGGCGCGTTCACCGTCGGCAGCACGCCGGACGAGCTGGCGGGCTTCATCAAGACGGAGACCGTCAAGTGGACCGCGGTCGTGAAGCAGGCCGGCATCCAGCCCAATTGATGCACCGCGCCTGAACCGCACCGCCACCAGCTCCCCATCCGCATGATTGTCACCCCCGGCCACCTCACGCTGGCGCAACTACGCGCCCTGCATTTCCAGAACACCGCGTTCCAGATCGACCCCGCGGCCACGCCCGCGATCGAGGCCGCCGCGCGCATCGTGCGCCAGGCGGCGGACGGCGAAGCCGCCGTCTACGGCGTGAACACCGGCTTCGGCAAGCTCGCCAACCAGCGCATTGCCCACGCCGACCTGATGACGCTGCAGACGCGGCTGCTGCGTTCGCACGCGGTCGGCGTCGGCGAACCCCTTGCGCCACGCATCGTGCGGCTGGTGCTGCTGCTGAAGGCGACCAGCCTGGCGCGCGGCTACTCGGGCGTGCGCATTGAAGTGATCGAGGCGCTGCAGGCGCTGTACGCGCACGACATCCTGCCGGTCGTGCCCTGCCAGGGCTCGGTCGGCGCATCGGGCGACCTCGCGCCGTTGGCCCATCTGTGCCTGCCGCTGATCGGTGAGGGCGAGGTGTTCCACGAAGGCCGCCGCCAGCCCGCGGCCGAGGCACTGGCCCGTGCCGGCCTGGCGCCGATCGAACTGTGGGCCAAGGAAGGCCTGGCGCTGATCAACGGCACCCAGGTGTCGACCGCGCTGGCGCTCGATGCGCTGCTGGCCACCGAGCGTGTGCACGAGGCGGCCCTGATCTCGGGCACGCTGGCGCTCGACGCCGCGCGCGGCAGCGACGCCCCGTTCGACCCGCGCATCCACGCGGTGCGCGGCCAGCCCGGGCAGATCGACTGCGCCGCCGCCTACCGCGCGCTGCTGCAGGGCAGCGCGATCCGCGCCTCGCACCTGAGCGGCGACGACCGCGTGCAGGACCCGTACTGCCTGCGCTGCCAGCCCCAGGTGATGGGCGCCTGCCTGGACCAGATGCGGTATGCGGCCCAGGTGCTGCTGCGCGAGGCCAACGCTGTCACCGACAACCCGCTGGTGTTCGCCGGCAGCGACACGGCCGACGAGGCCATGCTGTCGGGCGGCAACTTCCACGCCGAGCCGGTGGCACTGGCTGCCGATGCGCTGGCCGTGGCCATCGCCGAGATCGGCGCCATCGCCGAGCGCCGCATCGCGATGCTGGTCGACACCGTGGTGTCGCGCCTGCCGCCCTTCCTCACGCCGGCACCGGGCCTGAACTCGGGTTTCATGATCGTGCACGTGACCGCCGCCGCACTGGCGTCGGAGAACAAGTCGCTGGCGCACCCGGCCAGCGTCGACAGCCTGCCCACGTCGGCCAACCAGGAAGACCATGTGAGCATGGCCACGTTCGCTGCGCGGCGTCTGCAGCCGATGTTGTCGAACACCGGCCACATCGTCGCGATCGAGCTGCTGGCCGCGGCGCAGGGCATCGAGTTCCTGCGGCCGCTCGACAGCTCGCCCGCGCTGGAGCGGGTGCTGGCCGTGGTCCGCGGCTTGTCACCTGCGATGATGGAGGACCGCAGCCTGGCGCCCGACATCACGGCCGTGCACCAACTGGTGGCAGACGGCCGCATCGCACAGGCGATCGAGGCGCAGATCCCGGAGTTGCACGCATTGCAGCTGGCATGAAGAGTGCATACATTTCACGTTTTCAACTGGAGTCATCAATGAAAAAACTGCTCGCGACCACCTTGCTCGGCCTGGGCCTGGCCACCACCGGCGTGCACGCGCAGGACACCGCCATCGCGCTCGGCCTGTCGGGCTGGACCGGCTTTGCGCCGCTGACGCTCGCCAAGGAAGCCGGCCTGTTCAAGAAGTACGGCCTCGACGTGACGCTGAAGAAGATTCCGCAGAAGGACCGTCACCTGGCGCTGGCCTCGGGCGACATCCAGTGCGCTGCCACCACGGTCGAGACCTGGGTCGTGTGGAACGCCAACGGCATCCCCGCCACGCAGATCTTCCAGATGGACAAGAGCTATGGTGCCGACGGCATGGTGGTCAAGCCAAGCATCACGAAGATCGCCGACCTGAAGGGCAAGACCGTCGCCGCCAGCGCCCCGGGTACCGCGCCGTATTTCGGCCTGGCCTGGATGCTGAAGAAGAACGGCGTGTCGATCAAGGACGTGAAGGTGCTGACGCTCGAACCCCAGCCCGTGGCCACCGCGATGGTCGCCGGCAACAGCGACTTCGAGGCCGGCATGACCTACGAGCCCTACCTGTCGACGGTGCGCGCCAAGCCCGAAGCCGGCAAGATCATCGCGACCACGCTCGACTACCCGATGGTGATGGACACCGTGGGCTGCACGCCGAAGTTCCTGGCCGACAACCCCAAGGCCGCCAAGGCCCTGGCCGACGGTTACTTCGACGCGCTGGAGATGATCAAGAAGGACCCGAAGAAGAGCTTCGAGATCATGGGTGCCGACGTGAAGCAGAGCGGCGAGGCCTTCGAGAAGAGCCAGGCCTACCTGCGCTGGCAGGACCGCGCGGCGAACCAGAAGTTCTTCGCCGGTGAACACGCCGCGTTCAGCAAGGAAGCGGCCGACCTGCTGCTGGAGATCGGCACGATCAAGCAGATCCCGGATCTGTCGAAACTGGCCAATACCAGCTTCATCAAGTAGGTGACGCCTCTCAAGCCCGTCACGCCGGGCGTGCGCATCGCGCTCGGCGTGGCTTTTTTCGTGCTGTTCGTCGGCGTGTGGGCGATCGCCACGCTCGGCGGCTTCGTCTCCAAGACCTTCCTCGCCGACCCGATCATGATGGTCAAGTCGGGCTGGGTGCTGCTGACCGAGATGGGTTTCGCCAAGGACATCGGCATGACCGTCTGGCGCGTGCTGGGCGGCTTCGCCATTGCGGCGGCCATCGCGCTGCCGCTGGGCGTGCTGATGGGCGCGTACAAGCCGATCGAGGCCTTCTTCGAGCCCTTCGTGTCGTTCGCCCGCTACCTGCCGGCGAGCGCCTTCATTCCGCTGCTGATCCTGTGGGCCGGCCTGGGCGAGGCGCAGAAGCTGTCGCTGATCTTCATCGGCAGCTTTTTCCAGCTGGTGCTGATGATCGCAGTGATCGTCGGCAACACCCGGCGCGACCTGGTCGAGGCCGCGTACACGCTGGGCTGCAACGACCAGAGCGTGGTGCGCCGCGTGCTGATCCCCGGTGCCGCGCCCGAGATCAGCGAGGTGCTGCGCATGGTGCTGGGCTGGGCCTGGACCTATGTGATCGTGGCCGAGCTGATCGGCGCGTCGAGCGGCATCGGCCACATGATCACCGACAGCCAGGCGCTGCTGGCGACCGACCAGATCATCTTCGGCATCATCGTCATCGGCCTGATCGGCCTGGTGACCGACTACGCCTTCAAGGCATTCAACCGCAAGGTCTTTCCGTGGGCGCAGCTGGGCCGATGAGCGCATCCTCCAATCCCATCCTGCAGGTGCACCAGGTCTCGAAGACCTTCGCACCCGCGCACGGCAAGGGTGCCGGCACGCTGGCCCTGCAGGCGACCGATCTGCTTGTGGCCGAGAACGACTTCATCACGCTGCTCGGCCCGTCGGGCTGCGGCAAATCGACGCTGCTGCGCATGGTGGCCGGGCTGGAGACACCGACCACCGGCCGCATCCTGCTCGACGGCCGGCCCGTCACCGGCCCGGGCCCGGACCGCGGCATGGTGTTCCAGAGCTACACGCTGTTCCCCTGGCTCACCGTGCTGCAGAACGTCTGCTTCGGCCTGCGCGAGAAGGGCCTGCCGCTGGCGCAGCAGCTCGAGATCGGCCACGCCTTCCTCGGCAAGGTCGGGCTCAAGGGCTTCGAGAACCACTTTCCGAAGCAGCTCTCGGGCGGCATGCAGCAGCGCACGGCCCTGGCCCGCGCGCTGGCCAACAACCCGCGCATCCTTCTCATGGACGAGCCCTTCGGCGCGCTCGACCACCAGACCCGCGAGCTGATGCAGGAACTGCTGCAGGGCATCTGGGAGGCCGAACGCAAGACGGTGCTGTTCGTCACGCACGACATCGACGAAGCGATCTTCATGGGCAACCGCGTCGCGGTGATGAGCGCCCGGCCCGGCCGCATCAAGTGCGACCTGCCGGTGCCGATCGAGCACCCGCGCAGCTATGCGGTCAAGACCACGCCGGTCTTCACCGGCCTGAAGGCGCAGCTGACCGAAGAAATCCGCATCGAGGTGCAGCGCGCCGCAGGGCTGATGGCGCCGGCCTGAGGGTTCCTTGCCGGCCCGGCGCTTAAGCGCGAACGCAACAGACGCCGGCCGCGGCCGGCGCTTCGGCTTGACCCTCGGCAGATTGCCGCCCATACTTGCTGTCGCTGCGTTACAACGACGCCGCACAGCCTACAGACCCTCATGAACAGCAGTTTCCTGGACATGCTCAATGCGTATCTGGTCCAGTTCGCCGTGGCGGGCCCGGTCGCGTTGTACCTGATTCCATTCGCGATCGCGATTCCGGTGGCGCTGCTGGTGTTCTTTCTCGGCACACGCAAGAGCGACGACGTGCCGCCCGGCCCGCTGGGGTTTGCCGGTGCCGGCGCACCCGTGGCCCCGCCTCCGCCGCCCAAGACCGCCGTGCTGGTGGTCGACGATTCGGCGGTCGCACGCGCCAAGCTGCGCAAGCTGTTCGAGAGCCAGGGTTACCGGGTCGAGACGGCCGGTGACGGGCACGAAGCGCTGGAGAAGATCGGCGCCGACCGCTTCTCGGTGGTGGTGACCGACCTCGAGATGCCGACGATGGACGGCTTCGAGCTGATCGCAGCCGTACAGGGCAGCCTCGAGACGGAAGACCTGCCGATCATCGCCATCACCGGCCACGACGAACTGCAGGCCCGCGTGCACGATTGCCAGGGCCTGTTCGGCATCTTCAAGAAGCCGTGGAACGACCGGGAACTGCTGAAACGCGTCGAGACGCTGTCGACGCTGCGGCCCAAACTCGCGGCCTGAGCCGGCCCACGCCGGGAGCCTCCGGCAGCACTCCGGGAGCATCGATGCCAGAACACGTCCACAGCGCCGCCCAGCGCGGCTTCACCGAGCAGGCCGCCACCTATGCGCGC
Source organism: Pseudorhodoferax sp. (assembly GCA_965279475.1). Classification (GTDB taxonomy): domain Bacteria; phylum Pseudomonadota; class Gammaproteobacteria; order Burkholderiales; family Burkholderiaceae_C; genus Pseudorhodoferax. The sequence goes on along the minus strand of CBDIIA010000003.1, from coordinate 392,436 downwards.
GGCCGGCCCGACTACCCCGATGCCCTGGCGGGCTGGCTCACCGGCCAGCTGGGGCTGGGCCAGGCCCAGACGGTGGTCGACCTGGGCGCCGGCACCGGCAAGTTCACCAAGCTGCTGCTGCGCACCGGCGCGCAGGTGCAGGCGATCGAACCGGTCGATGCGATGCGCACGCAGTTGAGCGCCGCGCTGCCGCAGGTGCGGGCCTTGGCGGGTACCGCGCAGGCCATGCCCTTGATCGACGCGCAGACCGACGCCGTGGTCTGCGCGCAGGCCTTCCACTGGTTCGCCGACGACGCCGCGCTGGCGGAGATCCACCGCGTGCTGCGCCCGGGCGGCCGGCTCGGCCTGGTGTGGAACGTGCGCGACGAATCGGTCGACTGGGTGGCTGCCATCACCGCGATCATCACGCCCTACGAGGGCGACGCCCCGCGCTTCTACAAGGGCGACTGGCGCAAGCCGTTCGCCGGCACGCAGCTGTTCGGCCCGCTGGAGGAAACCAGGTTCCCCTACGAGCATGTCGGCTCGGCGCAGGAGGTGATCATCGACCGCTTCATGTCGGTGAGTTTCATCGCCTCGCTGTCGGCGGCCGACCAGGCAACCGTCAAGGCGCGCCTGCAGGAACTGGTCGACACGCACCCGGCCTTGCAAGGCCGCGAGCGCATCGCGTTCCCGTACCAGACCCGCGCCTACGCCTGCACGCGGGTCTAAGTAATTTCAGTTTTCCCCACGCGCTGCGCGATCCACAAGACTTGAAACCGGCGCGGCCAGAGGCCAGGAACACCGCGGAACCAGCTTCGCCGGGCCGCTGGTGTTGCCCCCGGTCGGGAGTTGGCGGCGCGACACGCACTGCGCGAAGACTGGGGGCGAGTTCTAATCCGCGGCGATCTTTGCGGTTCTGGCGACCTTGCCGAGCCGCTCGTATTCGGACGCTGACAAGGCTGCCAGCGCCTCGGCGGTCGAACTGCGCGGCGTGAAGCCGGCTTCCACCAGCTTGTCGCGGATCTGCGGATGGGCCAGTGCCTCGACGATGGCGCCGTTCAGCAGTTGCACGATGGGTGCGGGCACGCCGGCCGCGCCGTAGACGCCGAACCACGGGTCGACCTCGTAGCCGGCAATCCCGGCCTCGGCCATCGTCGGCACGTTGGGCAGCGACGGCGAGCGGGACTTGCCGGCGACCGCGAGTGCACGCAGCTTGCCGGCCTGGATGTGCGGCAGCGAAGCCGGCAGGTTGTCGAACATCGCCGGCAGATGGCCGCCCAGCATGTCGTTGATGCCCGGCACGCTGCCCTTGTAGGGCACGTGGGTCAGCTCGGTCTGCGTCATCTGGCCGAACATCACGCCAGCCAGGTGCATCGAGGTGCCGGCGCCGGCCGTGCCGTAGCTGAAGCCGGGGTGCTGCTTCGCATACGCCACCAGCTCGGGCACCGAGCGGATCGGCAGGTTGGCGCCCACTTCCAGCACGATGGTCGACATGCCGAGCAGGCTGATGGCCGTGAAGTCGCGGCGCGGGTCGAAGGCCATCGCCTTGTAGATGTGCGGGTTCAAGGCGTTGGTCGAGATCGCGCCGAAGCCGATCGTGTAGCCGTCGGGCGCGGCCTTGGCCACCGCGTCCATGCCGATGTTGCCGCCCGCGCCGGGCTTGTTGTCGACGACGACCGGCTGGCCCAGCTTCTCGGCCATGCGCTGGCCGACGAGGCGGGCCACAAGGTCGGTGGTGCCGCCGGCCAGGTAGGGCACGACGAAGCGGATCGGCTTCGTCGGAAAACGCTCCTGCGCGGTGACGGGCCAGGCCGCCACGGCGGCGGCGCCCAGTGTGGCTTGCAGCAGCACGCGGCGGTTCGGCGAGCGGGAATGGAGAGGGAATGGGTGTGGCATGCGCGCCTTGTAAGGTGGTTTGTCTCGACAGCGTTCTGGGCCGCCTGGCGCAAGGCCTGGCGATGGCGGTCGAGACTGTACTCGACACCGCAAGACCGTGCAGCGGGCCGCGCTACAGGAAGCGGCGCACCAGCCCCATCACCGTCTGCAGCCGCTTGCCGTAGGGCGGATAGAACAGGTGGCTCATCGCCCAGCGCGACTGCAGCAGCACCGACTTCTGCTGCGAGAACCGCAGGAAGCCCGCCTCGCCGTGGTAGCTGCCCCAGCCACTGTCGCCGACACCGCCGAAGGGCAGGCCTTCGTGCGCGATGTGCAGCAGCGTGTCGTTGACCGTCACGCCGCCGCTCACGGTCCGGGCCAGCACGCGGTCGCGTGCCGCGCGGTCGCTGCCGAACCAGTACAACGCCAGCGGCCGCGGCCGGGCATTGACGAAATCGATGGCGGCGTCGAGGTGCTCGTAGGTGACGACCGGCAGGATCGGGCCGAAGATCTCTTCGCGCATCAGCTGCATCTGCTCATGGACGCCGAACACCAGCGTCGGCGCCATCTGGCGCGCCAGCGGCATGCCGGCCGCACCACTGGCAAACGCCGGGCCATCCTGCGGATCGATCTGCTGCAGCGTCGCGCCTTCGGCCTGCGCGCTGGCGAGCAGGCCCTGCAGCCGCGCGTGCTGGCGTTCGTTCAGGATGGCCGCGTAGTCGGGGTTGCCGGCGATGCGCGGGAACAGCCGCCCCACGGCCTTGGCGAAGGCCTCGGCGAACTCGGCCTGCCGCCCGCGCGGCAGCAGCACGTAGTCGGGCGCGATGCAGGTCTGACCGGCGTTGAACAGCTTGCCGTGCGCGATCTTCAGCGCCGCATCGTCAAGGTCGCCGCTGGCGTCGACGATGCACGGCGACTTGCCGCCCAACTCCAGCGTGGTCGGCGTCAGATTGGCCGCAGCGGCCTGCGCGACCTTGCGCCCGACGACCGTGGAGCCGGTGAAGAACAGGTGGTCGAACGACAGCCGCGAGAACGCATCGGCCACGTCGGCACCGCCCTGCACCACGCAGAACTCGTCGGCCGCAAAGGCGCGGCCCACCAGCTCTGCCGTCAGCGCCGAGGTCGCGGGCGTCAGCTCGCTGGGTTTGAGCATCACGCGGTTGCCGGCAGCCAGTGCCGCCATCGCGGGGCCGAACGACAGCTGCAACGGATAGTTCCACGGCGAGATGACCCCCACCACGCCCAGCGGCTGGCGCTGCACCTGGCCGGTGGCGGGCTGCAGGTAGAGCGGTGTGGAGGCCCGGGCCGGCCGCATCCAGCGCGACAGGTGCCGCCGGGTATGGGCCATCATGCTGCGCAGCACGAAGAAGTCGGCGATGTCGGTCAGCGCGGCCGACCGCACGCCGAAATCGGCGCTGACCGCTGCGGACAGATCGGCGGCATGCGCGTTCAGCAGTTTGTCGAGCCGTGCCAGCCGGTCGCGCCGGACCGCGATGCCCACCTCGGGCTGGGCACGGCTGGCGGCGTGGAGGGCGTCGAACTGTGCGCGCAGGGTCGGGGCGGCGGTCATGGCCCGCCATCATAGGGGCAGGCCGCCACCTTCCCCTCAGTGGGCGGCCGGCCGCTCCTTGGCGACCACATCCTGGACGTCCGCCACTGCCACGCCGCTGCGGCCACGCGGCCCGCCGGGGACGGCGTCGTCGGTGCGGCGGACCGGCTGTGCACGAAAGCGCCGCCACACGGCGAGCGGGTCGACCTGCAGGCCGAAGGCCGTCACCGGGCGACCGGTGATGCGGGCCCACAGCAGGCGCAGCGCGAACCCGATCGCCAGCAGCGCCGCCGTGACGAACAGGCTGGCCACGACGACCAGGGCCACCACCAGCAGCGCCACGCGCAGCACGAAGCGGGTCAGGCCCGCGAACAGATCGTTCAAACCCATGGGCCTTGGGATACCTGTGCTGCAGCGAAGTTCAATGCACGACCCGGTCGAAGCGGAACTCGCCCGGCGACTGGATCGGGTCCACGTCCACCGGGATCACCGACTTCGGCTGGAAGCGCCCTTCCAGCAGCAACTTCGACAACGGGTTCTCCACCCGCTGCTGGATCGCCCGCTTCAATGGCCGCGCGCCGTACACCGGGTCGAAGCCGACCTTGGCCAGTTCGGCCAGCGCCGCCGGCGACACATCGAGCGTCAGGTCCATCTTCGCCAGCCGGTCGCGCAGCGCCAGGATCTGGATCGCCGCGATCGACTCGATGTGCTTGGCATCGAGCGCATGGAACACCACGGTCTCGTCGATCCGGTTCAGGAACTCGGGCCGGAAGTGGTTCTTCAACTCACCGGACACGGCTTCCTTGATGTCCTCGCTGTCGCGCCCGACCATGCTCTGGATCAGGTGCGAGCCGATGTTGCTGGTCATCACGATCACCGTGTTCTTGAAGTCCACGGTGCGGCCCTGGCCGTCGGTCAGCCGGCCATCGTCGAGCACCTGCAGCAGCACGTTGAACACGTCCGGGTGCGCCTTCTCGATCTCGTCGAGCAGCAGCACGCTGTAGGGCTTGCGCCGCACGGCTTCGGTCAGGTAGCCGCCCTCCTCGTAGCCCACGTAGCCGGGCGGCGCGCCGATCAGCCGGGCGACCGAATGCTTCTCCATGAACTCGCTCATGTCGATGCGGATTAGGTGGTCTTCGCTGTCGAAGAGGAAACCTGCCAGCGCCTTGCACAACTCGGTCTTGCCGACACCCGTGGGGCCGAGGAACAGGAAAGAGCCGGTCGGCCGGTTCGGGTCCGACAGGCCAGCGCGCGAACGGCGGATGGCGTTGGCGACTGCGGTGATGGCCTCGTCCTGCCCGACCACGCGGTCGTGCAGCTTGGCTTCCATCTGCAGCAGCTTGTCGCGTTCGCCCTGCATCAGCTTGGACACCGGGATGCCGGTCGCGCGTGCCACCACCTCGGCGATCTCCTCGGTGCCGACCTGGGTGCGCAGCAGCCGGTGGCCGGTGGCCGCACCGCCTTTGCCGGCCTCCTTGGCCTGGGCTTCCTTGAGCTTCTTCTCCAGCTCGGGCAGCTTGCCGTACTGCAGCTCGGCGACCTTGTTGAAGTCGCCCTTGCGCTTGAGCTCCTCGACCTGGAAGCGCGATTTCTCGATCTCTTCCATCACTTCCTTGGAGCCTTGCGCCTGCGCCTTCTCGGATTGCCAGACCTCGTCGAGATCGGCAATCTCCTTCTGCAGCTTGACGATCTCTTCCTCGATCAGGCCGAAGCGTTTCTGCGACGACTCGTCCTTCTCGCGGCGCACGGCTTCGCGTTCGATCTGCAGCTGGATCAGCCGGCGGTCGAGCTTGTCCATCACCTCGGGCTTGGAGTCCATCTCGATCTTGATCTTGGCAGCGGCCTCGTCGATCAGGTCGATCGCCTTGTCGGGCAGGAAGCGGTCGGTGATGTAGCGGTGCGAGAGTTCGGCCGCGGCGACGATGGCCGGGTCGGTGATCTGCACGCCGTGGTGGGCTTCGTACTTGTTCTGCAGGCCGCGCAGGATGGCGATGGTGGCCTCGACGGTCGGCTCGCCGACCAGGATCTTCTGGAAGCGGCGTTCGAGCGCGGCATCCTTCTCGATGTACTTGCGGTATTCGTCGAGCGTGGTCGCCCCCACGCAGTGCAGCTCGCCGCGGGCCAGCGCGGGTTTGAGCATGTTGCCGGCGTCCATCGCGCCTTCGGCCTTGCCGGCGCCCACCATCGTGTGCAGCTCGTCGATGAAGACGATGGTCTGGCCCTCGTCCTTCGCCAGGTCCTTCAGCACGGCCTTGAGCCGCTCCTCGAACTCGCCGCGGAACTTGGCGCCGGCCAGCAGCGCGGCCATATCGAGCGACAGCACGCGTTTGCCCTTGAGCGAATCGGGCACTTCACCGGCCACGATGCGCTGCGCCAGGCCTTCGACGATGGCGGTCTTGCCGACGCCGGGCTCGCCGATCAGCACCGGGTTGTTCTTGGTGCGGCGCTGCAGCACCTGGATCGCACGGCGGATCTCGTCGTCGCGGCCGATGACCGGATCGAGCTTGCCCATGCGGGCGCGTTCGGTCAGGTCCATGCAGTATTTCTTGAGGCTGTCGCGCTGGCCTTCGGCGTCGGCGCTGTCCACGTTCTGGCCGCCGCGCACGGCGTCGATCGCGGACTCGAGCGCCTTGCGGGTCAGGCCGTGGTCGCGCACCAGCTTGCCGATGTCGGCCTTGCTGTCGGTGAGCGCGAGCAAGAAGAGTTCACCGGCCACGAACTGGTCGCCGCGCTTGAGTGACTCTTTTTCGGCGGCCTGCAGCAGGCTGCCCATGTCGCGGTCGAGCGTGACCTGTTCCTGGCCCTGCACTTGCGGCAAGCGCTTGACTGCTGCCTCGGCCGCGGCCAGCAGGCCGGGCACATTGGCGCCTGCGCGCTGCAGCAACGCCTTGGGGCCGTCTTCCTGGCGCAGCATCGCGACCAGCACGTGCACGGGCGCGATGTAGGCGTGGTCATTGCCCAGGGCCAGCGTCTGGGCCTCGCCCAGGGCTTCCTGGAATTTGGTGGTGAGTTTGTCGATGCGCATGGATTTGTTCTCCGAACTGCGGCTTACGTTAGGCAGATTGGTCTGTTTTTCAAGAGCCCGGCAGACTCCTAGAATGCAGCGATGAACATCCACCAGGTGTCGGTCCACTACGTGCAGGAGCAGGACCGCATCCTGCTGCGCATCAGCACGCAGGAAGGCGACGAGATGCGGCTGTGGCTGACGCGGCGCCTGTGCCTGGCACTGCAGCCCACGCTGCGCCAGGCGGTGCAGAAGACCGACGAACTGGCGACCCGCGCGGACGCCGCAGGCCCGGCGCGCCAGGACCCGGTTGCGCAACGCCTGGTCGGCGAATTCAAGCGCGAGGTGGCGCTGCACAACGCCGACTTCAAGACGCCCTACCAGGCCCGCGCCGAAGCCCGCCTGCCGCTCGGCGCCGATCCGCTGGTGGTCAGCGAAGTCCGCATCACGCTGCAACCCAGGGCGGCGCTGCGCATCGAGTTCCAGGAGAAGCTCGAAGGCAGCCCGCGGCGCGGGTTCCAGGTCGAGCTGACGGGCACGCTGGTGCACGGCTTCGAGCATCTGCTCGACCGCGCCGTCGTGCAATCGCAGTGGTGGCCGGCGGCGCCCGAAGGCACAGCCAGCAAGGCGGCAGGTGAGCCTGAGCGCAACAGCGCGGCGGAACGTCCGCGCTACCTGAACTGACAGAACCGGCGGCGCACGGCGCCCGGCTCAGGCGTTGGCGGCCACGATGCCCCACCGCGCCAGCGCAGCATCGTCGCTGACGCGCGCGTCAACCCAGCGCGCACCCTCGGCCGTCTGCTCCTTCTTCCAGAACGGGGCCTGGGTCTTCAGGTAGTCCATCAGGAACTCGCAGGCCTGGAACGCCGTGCCGCGGTGCGCCGAGGTCACGGCCACCAGCACGATCTGGTCCAGCGGCAACAGCGGGCCGACGCGGTGCACGATGCGCGCGCCGAAGATGTCGAAGCGCTGCATCGCCTGGTCGACCATGGCCTCGATGGCGCGCTCGGTCATGCCGGGATAGTGTTCGAGTTCGAGCGCCGTCACGGCACCGGCCACATCGGGATGGTGGTCGCGCACGGTCCCGATGAAGCTGCAGACCGCGCCGATGCGGGGGTCCTGCGCGCGCAGCGTGGCGATCTCGGCACCGAGATCGAAGTCAGCGGTCTGGATGGCGACACGGACGGGTTGCATGCGCGTATTGTGCGTTGTTCACCGGCCTCGTTCTCGCCGCACGCCGTGGCACGGGCCGCGCCTGCTAGACTGGCGCCATGTCCCGATCGATCGACCGCTTCCTGCCTGCCGCGCCCCCCACCGCGCCGCTGCAGGCATGGGCGTCGAAAAAATCGGACAAACCGCTGCTCGTCTGACCGGAGCTGCGGTTCCGTCGTCGGATGAGCGACGGAACCATCGGTCAGCTTCTCTCCCCTCCCCGGCTTTTCGATCTTCGTGCGCATCCGTCGACGGTGACTTCATCGGTCATCTTCTGCCAAGGATCGCTCATGCACATCTCCACTTCCGCCGGCCCGTTCTCGGGGCTCTGGATTCCCCTGGTCACGCCGTTTCGCGACGGCGCAGTCGACCATCCGGCGCTCAGGCGCCTGGTGCAGACACTGGCTTCACAAGGCGTGGCCGGTTTCGTCGCCTGCGGCAGTACCGGCGAAGCCGCGGCGCTGGACGCGGACGAACAACGCGCCGTGCTCGACACCACACTGGCCGCGGCCGACGGTCTGCCGGTGGTGATGGGCATCGGCGGCTACCACCTCGGCAAGGCGCTGGACGCCGTGCGGCTGGCGGCCACGCGCCCGATCGCCGGGCTGCTGATCCCGCCGCCGACCTACATTCGCCCTTCGCAGCAGGGGCTGCTCCACTGGTTCGGTGCGCTGGCGGATGCCAGCCCGGTGCCGGTGATCCTCTACGACATCCCGTACCGCACCGGTGTCGAACTGCAGCGCGAGACGATGCTGCGCCTGGCCAGCCATCCGATGGTCCGTGCGGTGAAGGACTGCGGCGGCGACACCGGCAAGACCCAGGCCCTGCTGGCCGACGGGCGCCTGCAGATCCTGGCCGGTGAAGACCTGCAGATCTTCTCGGCGATGGCACTCGGTGCGTCGGGCGCCATCGCCGCGAGTGCGCATCTGCACACGGCGCGTTTCGCCGAGGTGATCCGCCGGCTGGCCGAAGGCCATCTGAGCGAGGCACGCGCGCTGTGGCTACCCTTGCTGCCCTGGATCGAGGCCGCGTTCGCGGAGCCAAACCCGGCACCGGTCAAGGCCTTGCTGGCCCAGGCCGGAACGATCGGCGGCGAGCTGCGCGCACCGATGTCCGAGGCTTCCACGGCCCTGGTCGACCGCCTGCGAGCGATCTCGGCGGCCATCGCCCCGGTGTGACGCGCTGGCGCGCTATCCGCCGGTCACCGGCGGAAAGAACGCGACCTCGGCGCCTTCGCGCAGCGCGGCCGTCTCGTCGGCCATCTGCTGGTCCAGCGCCATGCGCACGGCCCGGCCGCGCGCCAGCAACTCGGCATGGGCGCCGCCGCGGGCCAGCAGTTCGTCGCGCAGGCCACCCAGCGTGGTGGCGGCCGTCTGCACCTCTTCGTGGCCGAAGCCGAGCCCTTCACGGATCGAGGCGAAGTAACGAACGCGGAGCTTCATCTCAACAGTTCCGCGAACGGGATGAACTGCACGGTGTCGCCCACGGCAATCGGCCGGCTGGCCGGGTTGTCGACCAGGCCTTCGCCCCAGACGGCCGAGGTCAGCACGCCGGAGCCCTGGTGGGGGAACAGGTCGAGGCCGCCTTCGGCATTGCGCCGCACGCGCAGGAACTCGCGCCGCCGGTCGGCCTTGGGCCAGTGGAAGTGCGCAGGCAGCGGCATCGGGTTCGGCAGCACCTGCTGCACGCCCTGCAGCCGCAGCAGGAAGGGCCGCACCAGCAGCAGGAAGGTGACGAAACTCGACACCGGATTGCCGGGCAGGCCGATGAAGTGGCAGGGGCCGTGCGCCCCCGGCACCGTGCCGTACGCGAACGGCTTGCCCGGCTTGATGGCGATCTGCCACAGGTCGAGCCGGCCCAGGCTTTGCACCGCCGGCTTCACATGGTCCTCTTCGCCGACGGAGACCCCGCCGCTGGTCACGATCAGGTCGTGCGCCAGGCCGGCGCTGCGCAGGGCCTCGACCGTGGCGGCACGCTGGTCGGGCACGATGCCGAGGTCGGTGACCTCGCAGCCCAGCCGCGTCAGCAGCGCACGCAGGAAAAAACGGTTGGAGTTGTAGATGGCGCCGGGCTGCATCTGTTCGGGCGCGACGTCGCCGGGCATTACCAGTTCGTCACCGGTCGAGAACAGCGCCACGCGCGGCCGGCGCACGACCGCCACCTGCGCCCGCCCGATGCTCGCGGCCATGCCGAGTTCGGCCGGTGACAGCCGGGTGCCGCGCGGCAGCACGACGGCGCCCCGGGTCACGTCTTCGCCCGCGCGGCGGATCGACAGGCCGACCGGCGGCACGCGCTGCACGCGGACCGCGCCGGCCGGCTCGGTCAGCACTTCGCAATCCTCCTGCATCACGACCGCATCGGCACCCGGTGGCACCGGGGCGCCGGTGAAGATGCGGGCCGCGCTGCCGGGCAGCAGCGCACTGCCGATGCTGCCGGCCGGGACGCGCTGCGACACCGGCAGCACGACTCCCGCCTGCGGCACGTCGGCCACGCGCAGCGCATACCCGTCCATCGCACTGTTGTCGACCGACGGCACCTGCAGCGCCGACACCAGGTCTTCGGCCAGCACGCGGCCATCGGCGTCGAAGGTCGACACGGTCTCGGCGCCAGGCAGGGCATGCGCCTGGGCCAGCAGTTCGGCCACTGCGTCGTCGAGCGACTTCAGTGCGGAGGAGTTCATGCGGTGGGCTCTCGGTGGTAGGCGAACAGGGGGCGATTCTCGGCCAGCCAGCGCGCCACGGCGTCGGGCTGGTTCAAATCCAGCACCGGCCGCAAGGTGGGCGTGGGCAGGCGAGCGGGCGTGTCGGTCGCGACGGCAACGACGCAGCGGTCGTGCGGGTACAGCGGGGGCTGGTCCTCCTCTGCGCGCCAGACCTCGATCTTCGGCAGGTCGCTGTGCTTGAAGCCTTCGACCAGGACCCAGTCGACGCCGGGGTCGAGTTCGGCGATCAGCCCGTGCACCGTGGGTTCGGACGGCTCGGCGTATTCGCGCACCAGGGCCAGCCGCTGGTCCGACGCGACGACGACTTCGAAGGCGCCGGCCGCACGGTGGCGCCAGCTGTCCTTGCCCGGGTGGTCGATGTCGAACTTGTGGTGCGCGTGCTTGACCACCGAGACCCGCAGGCCCGCAGCCTTCAGCACCGGGATCAGCCGCTCGATCAGCGTGGTCTTGCCCGAACCCGATCGGCCGGCGATGCCGACGACGTTCATCTGCCGGTCGGACGCTGGCGCGTCATGTCATGCGCAGTGCTGCGCAATCAGCGCCTTGACTGCTTCCGCATCGGCGCCAATGCGCACCACCCGCTTGGGCAGGTCTTCGATGCCGACGAACTTCGCCGGGCGATCGGGCGCGCGGCCCAGCGCCTCGACGATGGTCTCGGCGAACTTGATCGGCAGCGCCGTCTCGAGCACGACCATCGGCACGCCCGGCTGCAAATACGCGCGCGCAACCTTCAGGCCGTCGGCGGTGTGGGTGTCGATCATCTGGCCGAAGCGCTGCCACGTGTCGCGGATCGTCGCCAGCCGGTCGGCATGCGTGCTCTTGCCGCTGACAAAGCCGTACCGTGCCGCGGCCTGCGCGAACAGCGGATCGGCCCGCAGGTCGAAGCGGCCGGTGCGCGCCAGGCCGTCACCGAAGAGTTCGCGCGTGCGGGCGCCATCGCGGCCGAGCAGGTCGAACACGAACCGCTCGAAGTTCGAGGCCTTGGAGATGTCCATCGACGGGCTCGAGGTCTCGTGCGTGTCGGCGCTGCCACGCACGCGGTAGACGCCGGTACGGAAAAACTCGTCGAGCACGTCGTTCTCGTTGGTCGCCACCACCAGCTGCGCGATCGGCAGGCCCATCATGCGGGCGACGTGGCCAGCGCAGACGTTGCCGAAGTTGCCGGACGGCACGGTGAAGCTGACCTGATCGGCATTGTTCACCGTGGCCTGGAAATAGCCGGCAAAGTAGTAGACCACCTGCGCCAGCAACCGTGCCCAGTTGATCGAGTTGACCGTGCCGATGCGGTACTGGCGCTTGAAGGCCAGGTCGTTGGACACGGCCTTCACGATGTCCTGGCAATCGTCGAACACGCCATCGACCGCCAGGTTGAAGATGTTGGCATCCTGCAGGCTGAACATCTGCGCCTGCTGGAACGGACTCATGCGGCCGTAGGGCGAGGTCATGAAGACCCGCACGCCCTTCTTGCCGCGCATCGCGTATTCGGCCGCGCTGCCGGTGTCGCCGCTGGTCGCACCCAGGATGTTGAGCTCTTCGCCACGGCGCGCCAGTTCGTACTCGAACAGGTTGCCCAGCAGTTGCATCGCCATGTCCTTGAACGCCAGCGTCGGGCCGTTGGACAGGGCTTCGAGGTAGACGCCGTCTTCAAGCTTGCGCAACGGCACGATGCGCGCGTCGCCGAAGACTTGCGCCGTGTACGTCTTCGCGCACAAGGCCTTCAGGTCGGCGGCGGGGATGTCGTCGATGTACAGCGACAGGATCTCGAACGCCAGCTCGGCATAGGGGAGCGTGCGCCACTTCGCCAGCGTGGCCGCGTCGACCTGCGGGTAGGCGACGGGCAGGTACAGGCCGCCATCGGGCGCCAGGCCTTCGAGCAGGATCTGGCAGAACTTCTTGCGGTCGGGATGGCCGCGGGTTGACAGATAGTCCATCAAGCGAGTTCTTCCTTGCGGATGCGGGTGATCGTGGACAGCACCGTCGGCAGCGCCTGCATCTGCGCGATGGCAGCGTCCATCTTCGCTTCGACGCAGTCGTGCGTCAGGATGATCAGGTCGGTCTGCGTGGATCCCTCGCCGCCCACTTCGTCGGCCTCGCGCTGCAGCACGGCGTCGATGCTGATGTCGGCCTCGGCCAGCAGGCCCGTCACCTTGGCCAGCACGCCGGCCTGGTCGGCCACGCGCAGGCGCAGGTAGTAGCTGGTGACGACCTCGCTCATCGGCAGCACCGGCAGGTCGCTCATCTCGTCGGGCTGGAACGCCAGGTGCGGCACGCGCTGCGCCGCATCGGCCGTGTGCAGGCGCGTGATGTCGACCAGATCGGCGATCACCGCGCTGGCCGTCGGCTCGCTGCCCGCACCCTTGCCGTAGTACAGCGTGGTGCCGACCGCGTCGCCCTGCACCATCACCGCGTTCATCGCGCCTTCGACATTGGCGATCAGCCGTTTGGCCGGCACCAGGCTCGGGTGCACGCGCAGCTCGATGCCCTTGGGTGTGCGTTTGGTGATGCCCAGCAGCTTGATGCGGTAGCCCAGCTGCTCGGCGTAGCGGATGTCCTGCGCCGCGAGCCTGGTGATGCCCTCGACATAGGCCTTGTCGAACTGCACCGGAATGCCGAACGCGATGGCCGACATGATGGTGGCCTTGTGCGCGGCATCGACGCCTTCGATGTCGAACGTGGGGTCGGCCTCGGCGTAACCCAGGCGCTGGGCCTCCTGCAGCACCACGTCGAAGTCCAGCCCCTTGCTGCGCATCTCCGACAGGATGAAGTTGGTCGTGCCGTTGATGATGCCGGCGATCCACTGGATGCTGTTGGCCGTCAGGCCTTCGCGCAGCGCCTTGATGATCGGGATGCCGCCGGCCACGGCCGCCTCGAACGCGACCATCACACCCTTCTTGTGCGCGGCCTCGAAGATCTCGGTGCCGTGCACGGCCAGCAATGCCTTGTTGGCCGTCACCACGTGCTTGCCGGCAGCAATGGCTTCGAGCACCAGCTGGCGGGCGATGCCGTAGCCACCGATCAGCTCGACGACGATGTCAATCGACGGATCGGCGATCACCGCGCGGGCGTCCGACACCACCTTCACCGCATCGCCGACCACGCCCTTCGCGCGTGCGGTGTCGAGATCGGCCACGGTGGAGATCTCGATGCCGCGGCCGGCGCGGCGCCGGATCTCGTGCTGGTTGCGGTGCAGGACGTTGAACACGCCGCTGCCGACGGTGCCGATGCCCAGAAGGCCAACTTGGATGGGTTTCATGCGAATGCTGCAGTCGATGAGGAAACGGGTTGCACGCGTTTGCGGTAGTGCTCGAGGAAGGTGGCGATGCGGCCGATGGCCAGGCGCAGGTCGTCCTCGTGCGGCAGGAACACGATGCGGAAGTGGTCGGGTGCCGCCCAGTTGAAGCCGGTGCCCTGCACCAGCATCACCTTGGTCTCCTGCAGCAGCTCGAGGATGAACTGCTGGTCGTCCTCGATCGGGTAGATCTTCGGGTCGAGCCGGGGAAACATGTACAGCGCGGCGCTCGGCTTCACGCAGCTGACGCCGGGGATCGCGGTGATCAGCTCGTAGGCCAGGTCGCGCTGGCGCCGCAGCCGGCCGCCGGGGCCCACCAGGTCGTTGATGCTCTGGTAGCCGCCCAGCGCGGTCTGGATCGCCCACTGGCCCGGCACGTTGGCGCACAGCCGCATGTTCGAGAGCATGTTCAGGCCCTCGATGTAGTCGCGCGCGGGTTTCTTGTCGCCGGACACGACCATCCAGCCGGCGCGGTAGCCGCACGAGCGGTAGCTCTTGGACAGCGAGTTGAAGGTCAGCGTCAGCACGTCGTCCGACAGGCTGGCGATCGCGGTGTGCTGCACGCCGTCGTACAGCACCTTGTCGTAGACCTCGTCGGCGAACAGCACGAGGCCGTGCGTGCGTGCCAGCTCGACGATGGACTTCAGCAGTGCATCCGAATACAGCGCGCCGGTCGGGTTGTTGGGGTTGATGACGACGATGCCCTTGGTGCGCGGCGTGATGCGCGAGCGGATGTCGTCGATGTCGGGCATCCAGCCGTTCGACTCGTCGCAGACGTAGTGCACCGGCGTGCCGCCCGACAGGCTGACAGCCGCGGTCCACAACGGGTAGTCGGGCGCGGGCAGCAGCAGCTCGTCGCCATCGTTGAGCAATGCGTTGGTCGCCATCACGATCAGTTCGCTGGCGCCGTTGCCCAGGTAGATGTCGTCCAGCGTCACGCCCTTGATGGCCTGCTGCTGCGTGTAGTGCATCACGGCCTTGCGTGCCGCGAAGATGCCCTTGCTGTCGGAGTAGCCGGCCGAGTTCGGCAGGTTGCGGATCATGTCCTGCTGGATCTCTTCAGGCGAGTCGAAGCCGAACACGGCGAGGTTGCCGATGTTGAGCTTGATGATCTTCTGGCCCTCTTCCTCCATCTGGCGCGCCGCGTCCATGATGGGGCCGCGGATGTCGTAGCACACGCTGGCCAGCTTGTCGGATTTCTGTATGGTTTTCAATGTCCCTCCCGGGCGACAGGCGCGAGCCGCGCAGCGGTGCCTGTCGAGGCGAAACCTATAATTTGACCACAGATCCGCGGGTCTTCCGGCCTGCGGCGATGCCCGTTGCAGACGGCCGGCCGTGGCGGTGCAACCTCGAACCCGGCCCTTCCTCCATGAAACTGCAACCCGACAAGTCCAGCGTCCAGACCATCACCGGCTATGGGCCGGGCTGGGTCAGCGTGCAGGCCGAGAAGATCACGCACAGCGTCGTGCTGACGTCCGGCGGCCAGCGCATCGCGTGGAACTGCGCCAGCTTCGAGGACCTGGATGCCAGCCACTTCGCGCTGCTGGCCGACTTGCCTGCGGAGCTGATCATCTTCGGCAGCGGGCAGCGTCTGCGTTTCCCGCCCCCCACGTGGCTGCGCCCGCTGATGGCCAGGCGCATCGGCGTGGAGACGATGGACACCCAGGCCGCTTGCCGCACCTACAACATCCTGGCCCAGGAAGGGCGCGAAGTGGTCGCGGCGCTGCTGCTCGAACACCACGCGTAGGCCCTACCCGGCCGGCGGTTTTTCCGCTGGAGGAACAAGGGAATTGTGCCGTTTTCAGGGTAAAATCGAAGGTTGCCGTGAGGTCCGCGCGGCCGACGACCACTTCCCGACACCAGAGACTCAAACCATATGGCGATCGTTGTCAACAAACCCATACCCGAATTCGAAGCGAACGCCACTGGAGGCGTGAAGGTATCCAACACGACACATCTGGGCAAGGTCGTCGTGCTGTACTTCTACCCCAAGGACAACACGCCCGGTTGTACCACCGAAGCGATGCAGTTTCGGGACAAGTACAAGGATTTCGTGAAAGCCGGCGCCACCGTGTTCGGCGTGTCGCGCGACAACATGAAGTCGCACGACGAGTTCAAGACCAAGCTCGAACTGCCGTTCGAGCTGATCGCCGACACCGAAGAGAAGATGTGCCACATGTTCGGCGTGGTCAAGAACAAGATCATGTACGGCAAGAAGGTCAAGGGCATCGAGCGCAGCACCTTCCTGATCGGCGCCGATGGCATCCTGAAGAACGAATGGCGCGGCCTCAAGGTGCCGGGCCATGTGGACGACGTGCTGAAGGCCGTCAAGGACCTCAAAAAAGCGGTCTGACACCGCCGTCCGGCAGCGGCCGGACCGGTCACGCGGCTCATGCATAATGGGCCCATATGTCCTTGGAGACAAGCACGCATCCCAGCAAAAAGCCGCCCCGGCCACCGGGCGGCTTTTTCGTTTTCTGATCCCGATTCCTGTTCCACCCCACGCGAGCCCGACGCCACATGCCACTGCCTCCCCCTCCTGCCAAGCGTGCTGCCACCCTCGCGCGAGATGCCTTCGACGCGCTGGCCAGGCCAACCTCGAAATCGGGACGCGTTGCCCGCGCGGACTATGCCGACGAATCGACCACCAGCCACCCGCAGGCTGCGGCGCGCGAGCCCGCCGTGACCGAACTCGATCCATCACCCACCGTCGCGCTCGACCGCCCCGCGGTCGAGGCCCCGGCGGTGAAGGCCAAGGAAGGCCGCACGGCGACCCCACGCAGCCGCAGTACCGCGCGCACCGAGTCGCCCGATGCACCGGCAGCAGCACCGAAACGCAAGTCCGCGAAACCCGACGGGCCGACCAAGCTGTTCGTGCTCGACACCAATGTGCTGATGCACGACCCGATGTGCCTGTTCCGTTTCGAGGAACACGACATCTACCTGCCGATGATCGTGCTCGAAGAGCTCGACAGCAACAAGAAGGGCATGACCGAGGTCGCGCGCAACGCACGCCAGACCAGCCGCACGCTCGACAAGCTGGCCGGCTCGCGTGATGCCGACATCGCGGTCGGCCTGAAGCTCGACACCACGGGCCATCGCGAGGCCAGTGGCAAGCTGTTCTTCCAGACCCAGGCGCTCGACGACGTGCTGCCCGCCAGCCTGCCGCAGGGCAAGGCCGACAACCAGATCCTGGGCGTGGTCGAGGCGCTGCGGCGCCTGCAGGCCCCGCGCGAGGTGGTGCTGGTGTCCAAGGACATCAACATGCGCGTCAAGGCACGCGCGCTGGGCCTGGCCGCCGAAGACTACGAGAACGACAAGACGCTGGAGGACGGCGAGTTCCTCTACTCCGGCTCGCTGGCGCTGCCGCCCGACTTCTGGGCCAAGCACGGCAAGACGGTCGAGAGCTGGCAGCAGGGCCTGCACACCTTCTACCGCATCGCCGGACCGATCGTGCCCAGCCTGCTGATCAACCAGTTCGTTTATTTCGAAGCGCCCGGCGAGCCCAGCCTCTATGCGCGCGTGACCGAGATCCGCGCGAAGACCGCCGTGCTGAAGACGCTGAAGGACTACAACCACCTGAAGCACGCGGTGTGGGGCGTGACCACGCGCAACCGCGAACAGAACTTCGCGATGAACCTGCTGCTCGACCCCGAGGTCGACTTCGTCACGCTGACCGGCAACGCCGGCACCGGCAAGACGCTGATGGCACTGGCCTCCGGCCTCACGCAGGTGCTGGACGACCGCCGCTACACCGAGATCATCATGACCCGCGCCACGGTGAGCGTGGGCGAGGACATCGGTTTCCTGCCCGGCACCGAAGAAGAAAAGATGGGCCCGTGGATGGGGGCACTCGACGACAACCTCGAAGTGCTGGCCAAGACCGACACCAGCGCCGGCGAATGGGGCCGCGCGGCCACCAACGAGCTGATCCGCTCGCGCATCAAGATCAAGAGCATGAACTTCATGCGCGGCCGCACCTTCCTCAACAAGTACGTGATCATCGACGAGGCGCAGAACCTGACGCCCAAGCAGATGAAGACGCTGATCACGCGCGCGGGTCCGGGCACCAAGATCGTCTGCATGGGCAACCTGCAGCAGATCGACACGCCCTACCTGACCGAGGGCTCGTCGGGCCTCACCTACGCGGTCGACAAGTTCAAGGGCTGGCCGCACAGCGGCCACATCACGCTGGCCCGCGGCGAACGCTCACGCCTGGCCGACTTCGCCAGCGAAGTCCTGTAGTCAGGACTTCAGCCGGAGGCCCTTGGGCAACGGGAACTTCGTGGTCTCCACGATCCCGTCCATCTTGCGGACCGACACGGCGCCGAGCGCCCGCAGGCGTTCGATGACCTGCTGCACCAGGATCTCCGGCGCCGATGCGCCGGCGGTCAGGCCGACGCGGGACTTGCCGTCAAACCACGCGGCCTGCAGCTCCTCGGCGCTGTCGACCATGTAGCTGTCGGTGCCCAGCTTGCGCGCGAGTTCGCTGAGCCGGTTGCTGTTCGAGCTGGTCGGGCTGCCGACGACGATCAGGATGTCGACCTGCGGGCTCATCAGCTTCACCGCGTCCTGCCGGTTCTGCGTGGCGTAGCAGATGTCCTGCTGCTTGGGTTCGCGCACCTGCGGGAAACGCGCCTTCACCGCCGCGGCGATCTCGGCCGCATCGTCCACGCTCAGCGTGGTCTGCGTCACCACCGCCAGCCTCTCGGTCTGCGCCGGCTGCACCCGCGCGACATCGGCCACGTCTTCGACCAGATGGATGCCGCTGTCGAGCTGGCCCATCGTGCCCTCGACCTCGGGGTGGCCCTTGTGGCCGATCATGATGAACTCGTAGCCTTCCCTGTGCAGCTTGGCGACCTCGACATGCACCTTGGTCACCAGCGGGCAGGTCGCGTCGAAGATCTGGAAGCCGCGGCGCCGCGCCTCCTGCTGCACTTCCTTGCTGACGCCGTGGGCCGAGAACACCAGGGTCGCGCCGGGCGGCACATCGTCGAGCTCCTCGATGAAGATCGCGCCGCGCGCCTTCAGGTCGTTGACGACATAGGTGTTGTGCACGATCTCGTGGCGCACGTAGATCGGCGCGCCGAACTTGACCAGTGCACGTTCGACGATCTCGATGGCGCGGTCGACACCTGCACAGAAACCGCGGGGCTCGGCCAGCAGGATGGCCCCCACGCTTGCCACTGCGTGTGCTGCGCTGCCCCCCGAGGGGGCGCTCGCGCCTTGGGGCGGCCCGGCGGCGCTCAGGGTCGCTTCGGCAGGCATCGGTGTATTGCTCATAACACCCCGATCAGCTCGACTTCGAACGTCACCGCCTGACCGGCCAGCGGGTGGTTGAAGTCGAACAGCACGGCGTCGGCACTGTCGCCATTGCCCACCTGCTGCACGGCACCGGCGTAGCTGCCCGTGCCGTCGGGCGTCGGGAACTGCACCACGTCGCCGACGTTGTAGCGCTCCTGCGGATCGCCCATCTGGTTCAGCAACCGGCGCGCGACCCACTGCACCATCTCCGGGTTGCGCGGCCCGAAGGCCTCGCCGGCCGGGATCTCGAACGTGGTGCGGGTGCCCTCGGCCAGGCCCATCAGCCGCTGCTCGACGGCGGGCGACAGTTCGCCCGCGCCGAGCGACAGCGTGGCCGGCTTGCCGCCGAAGGTGTCGATGATGTCCCCGGACGGCCCGCCCAGGCGGTAATGCAGCGTGAGGAAGGAGCCGGCCTGGACCACGGGCGCCGAAGAAGAAAGGGTGGGCATGGAAGTCTCGATAAACTGGCCTCCATTGTAGAAACCCGGCCCGCCCCGGACCCCGCCATGGCCCTGAAAGACCTTCCCGCAGACGCGCAGCCGCGCGAAAAGCTGCTGGCGCGGGGTCCGCAGGCCTTGGGCGATGCCGAGTTGCTGGCGCTGCTGCTGCGCACCGGCATCGTCGGCAAGGGCGTGCTGCAGCTGGCGCAGGAGCTGCTCGAGGCACCGCCCCTGGGTTTCGGCGGCGTCTCCGGCCTGTTGCATGCGACGGCCGACGACCTGAAGCGCATCAAGGGCCTGGGCCCGGCCAAACGCGCCGAACTGGTGGCCGTGCTCGAACTCGCGCGGCGTGCGCTGGCCGAACAACTGCAGGTGCGCACCGTGTTCGATTCGCCGAGCGAGGTGAAGCAGTATGTGCAGCTGCACCTGTCGGCCAAGTCGCATGAGGTGTTCGCCGTGCTGTTCCTTGATGCGCAGCACCGGCTGGTGGCGCTGGAAGAAATGTTCCGCGGCACGCTGACCCAGGCCAGCGTCTACCCGCGCGAGATCGTGATCCGCGCGCTGCACCACCATGCGGCGGCCGTGGTGCTGGCGCACAACCATCCGAGCGGCAGCGTGGAGCCGTCGCGTGCCGACGAGGCCCTGACGCAGACGCTGAAGGCCGCCCTGGCGCTGGTCGACGTGCGGGTGCTGGACCACGTGATCGTCGCGGCTGGTGCCGCGCTGTCGATGGCCGAGCGGGGCCTGGTGTGAGCACGCCGCCATGAAACTCGACAGCCTGCAGGATCTGGCCAAGATCCAGAAGCAACTGCGCGATGCGGCCGCGGCCCGGGCGGCCCAACTGGCCGCGCAGCGCGAGGCCGAGCGGCGCGTGGCCGCAGAGCAGAGCCTGTTCCTGCGCACCGTGGGCTTCGTCCATCCCCTGCCGGACAAGCGCCAGGCCTCGCTGCGGCGCAAGCCGCCGGAGCCGGTGGCGGCCCAGCTCGCGCTGGACGAACGCGCGGTGCTGGTCGAGGCGCTGAGCGACGGCTTCGACGCCGGCAGCCTGCTCGACACCGACGATGCGCTGAGCTACCGCAAGCCCGGCATCGGCATCGACGTGGTGCTGCGGCTGCGGCGCGGCGAATGGAGCATCCAGCGGCAGATCGACCTGCATGGGCTGCGCAGCCCCGATGCGCGCGACGCGCTGTCGGGTTTCATCCGCGAAGCGCACAAGCACGGCATCCGCTGCGTGCGCGTGGTGCATGGCAAGGGACTGGGCTCGCCCGGCAAGACGCCGGTGCTCAAGAGCCGGGTGCAGAACTGGCTGGTGCAGAAGAAAGAGGTGCTGGCCTTCGCGCAGGCGCGCCCGCTCGACGGCGGCGCCGGCGCCCTGGTGGTGCTGCTGCGGGCCCAGCGCAGCGCGTCCGCTGCCGCGCAAAATAAGCCTTGAATGCCCCTTGGCTCGGGCTTTCAAGCCGCGTGGCAACGCCTACACTGGGCGTCGCAATGAGAGCATCGCAGTTCAGGCGCCGCGTTTCGCTTCGTCCCGGCTGGCAGGCGGGGCTGCTCGCGGGCGCCATCGTGCTGGGCGGCTGCGCGCAGCCCTCCGCATTCCAACGGCCCGATCTGCCGGTGCCGAAAACCTGGGTCGGCACAGTGCCCGGCATCGACGGAGCCGATGCCGCCAAGACCCACTGGCGCAGCTTCTTCACCGATCCGCGGCTGCAGGCACTGATCGGCTCGGCGCTCGAGAACAACCGCGACCTGCGGATTGCCGCCGCCCGGGTGCAGGAGTCGCGGGCGCAGTTCGGCCTGGTGCGGGCGGAACAGATGCCCCTGGTCAACCTGCTCGGGCGCGGCTCGATCGAACGTTCGCCGGCCAGCGTCAGCGGGGTCGGCGGCCAGGCCACTGGCCACCGCTACGACCTGACGCTGTCCACCGTGTCGTACGAAGTCGACTTCTGGGGCCGGCTGGCCCGCCTGTCCGATGCCGCGCGCAACAGCTACCTGGCCACCGAGGAAGCCCGGCGCGCGGTGCAGCTGTCGCTGGTGGCCGACGTGGCCACCGCTTACTTCAACCTGCTGCAATACGACGAACTGGTCGGGCTCGCGCATGCGACCGTGGTCTCGCGCGAGCGCTCGCTCGCGCTGCTGCTGAAGGGCCAGGCGCTCGGCGCCGCGCACGAATACGAGGTCCAGCAGGCCACCGGCGCGGTCGAGGCGGCCCGGGGCAGCCTGGCCTCGCTGGCGCAGCAGCGCACGGTGGCCGGCAACCAGATCCGCTTTCTCGTCGGCCAGTTGCCGGACGACCTGCCGCCGCCGCGCCCGCTGGAGGCCCAGGGGTTCGAGGCCGAGCTGTCGCCGGGCCTGCCGGGCGAGGTACTGCTGGTCCGGCCCGACGTGATGGCGGCCGAGCAGCGGCTGGTAGCCGCGCACGCCAACGTCGACGCCGCGCGGGCCGCGTTTTTCCCGAAGGTGCTGCTGACCGCCGGCATCGGCGTCGCCGGCATGGGCCTGGGCAGCCTGTTCAGCGGCGGCGCCTGGGCATTCCAGCCGCTGCTGTCGCTGCCGCTGTTCGACGGCGGGCGCAACGACGCCAATGCCGACATGGCCGCGGCCCGCAAGATCATCGCCGTGGCCGAATACGAGAAGACGGTCCAGCTGGCGTTCCGCGAAGCCTCCGACCAGTTGTCGGCCCGCACCGCACTCGCCAGCCAGCTGCGTGCGGCGCAGGCCAACAAGGCCGCGCAGGAGCGGCGGCTCGAGATCGCCCAGGCGCGCTTCGATGCCGGCATGGTCGGCTACCTCGAGGTGCTCGACGCCCAGCGCGACCTGGTGCTCGCACAACAGAGTGCCGTGCAGGTGCGCCGCGCCCAGCTCGATGCGGCCGCCCAGCTGTACAAGGCCCTGGGCGGCGGCGCGCAGACCGACATCGCCGGCAGCGTGACGGCGGCCGTGCAGCCGTGACGATGTCCGTCTCCAACACGCTGATCCGCGCGATCGAACACCAGCAGCGGGGCCAGCTCGACGCCGCGGCCGGGCTGTTCCGCCAGGTGCTGGCGCTGGATCCGCACAACGGCGCGGCGCTGTACTCGCTCGGGCTGATCGCGCTGAACGCCGGCCAGCGTGCCGAGGCCCTGCAACAGTGCGAACAAGGTGTGGCACTGGCGCCCGGCTTCGCCCCGCTGCGATACCTGCTCGGCGTCGTGTTCCAGACCCTTGGCCGCAACGAAGACGCGCTGCAGAGCTTCGATGCCGCGCTCGCGATCCAGCCCGACTACATCGACGTGCTGCTCAACGGTGGCGCGCTGCTGCGCACGATGTTCCGGCATGCCGAGGCACTGGAGCGCTTCAACCGCATCCTGGCCATCGACCCCAACCACACGGGCGCGCTGGCCAACTGCGGCATCATGCTGACCGAGTTCAAGCAGAGCGAGCAGGCGATCGCGATGTTCCAGCGCCTGATCGCGCTGCAGCCCGACTACGACTACGCGCTGGGCCTGCTGTTCTACGAACGCATGCACATCTGCGACTGGACCGATTTCGAAGGCTTGTCGCAACGCATCGTCGAGGCCGTGCGCGCCGGAAAACGCGCCTGCAAGTCGCTGGCCTTCATGTCGGTGTCGGACGAGGCGCGCGACCACCAGCTGGCGGCCAGGCTGTTCGCCGAGCGCCATTGCCCCAGGAGCCCGGTGTCGTTGTGGCAGGGCGAGCGCTACCGCCACGACAGGATCCGCCTGGCCTATGTATCGCCCGACTTCCGCGAGCACCCGGTGAGCCACCTGATGTGCGGCGTGTTCGAGGGGCACGACAAGTCGCGCTTCGAGACCATCGCGATCTCGCTCGGCGTCGACGACCAGAGCCGGCTGCGCCAGCGCATCCTCGGCGCGTTCGACCACTTCGTCGACGCGCGCGCGATGACCGTCGAGCAGATCGCACAGACGATGCGCGAGATGGAAGTCGACATCGCGGTCGACCTCGGCGGCTACACGTCCGACACGCGCACCGCCCTCTTCGCGCTGCGCCCGGCGCCGGTCCAGGTCAACTACCTGGGTTACCCCGGCACGATGGGCAGCGACTACTTCGACTACATCCTGGCCGACGCGCAGATCATCCCGCCCGAACAACAGGCCTTCTACAACGAGAAGGTCGTCTACCTGCCCGACACCTACCTGCCGACCGACGCCAGCGTGCGCATCGCCGAACGCACCCCCACGCGCAGCGAATGCGGCCTGCCCGACACCGGCATCGTGTTCTGCTCGTTCAGCCACGACTACAAGATCTCGCCACCGGTGTTCGACGTCTGGATGCGGCTGCTGGCACAAGTCGACGGCAGCGTGCTGTGGCTGATGTCGCGCGGCGACAAGGCGCAAGCCAACCTGCGCCGCGAAGCCCAGGCCCGCGGCGTCGATCCCGCACGGCTGGTGTTCGCCGGCCGCGTCCCCCGCGTCGAGGACCATCTGGCCCGCTACCGCCAGGCCGACCTGTTCCTCGACACGCACCCGTACAACGCGCACACCACCGCGGCCGATGCCCTGATGGCCGGGCTGCCGGTCATCACCTACCGCGGGCATTCGTTTCCGTCGCGGGTGGCCGGCAGCCTGCTGAAGGCGGCCGGCCTGCCCGAGCTGGCCACCGATTCGTTGCAGGCGTACGAGGCGCTGGCGCTGCGCCTTGCCACCACACCCTCGCTGCTGGCCGACACCCGGCAGCGGCTGCGCGCCCACCAGGCCACGCATGCGCTGTACGACACCGCCGGTTTTGCCCGCCACCTCGAAGCTGCCTACATCGCGATGTGGCGCAGCACCCAACTCGGTGGCGCGCAAGACGCGCTGAGCTGAACCCTTTTTCGCCTCAACAGGAGAACGCCGTGACGAAGACCCTCGACCTGGGCTGTGGGCCCAATCCCAACAACCCGTTCCAGGCAGACGAGGTGTTCGGCGTCGACATCCGCGAGGACATCGGCAACAACATCGCCGCGGCCGATCTCGCGATCGAACCGATCCCGTACGGCGACGACACCTTCGACTTCGTGACGGCCTACCAGTTCATCGAGCACGTGCCACGCGTGATCTACGCGCCCAAGCACCGCAACCCCTTCGTGCTGCTGATGAACGAGATCTACCGCGTGATGAAGGTGGGCGGCGTGTTCCTCTCGGTCACGCCGGCCTATCCGCACACGGCGGCGTTCCAGGATCCGACGCACGTGAACATCATCACCGAAGAAACCTTCCCCAACTATTTCGACGACACCAACCGCTGGGCCAAGATCTACGGCTACACCGGTTATTTCAGGATCCTGCGGCAGGACTGGATGGGCGCCAACCTGGTGACGCAGATGCAGAAACGGCTGCCGACCTGACGCTGGCGTCCGCCGGTAGGTTTCAGAGGCCGTCCAGGGCCTCGACGATCGCCCGCGCCAGCACCGGATACCCGGAATTGCGGGCCACGTCCTGCTGCACCGCCTTGACCAGCAGGGCACGTTGCCGCGCGTTCTCGGGCCGCGAAAAATACGCGGCCCGGTCGCGCAATTCGTCGAGTGTGCGGAACGACAGCTCCGCATGCGCCGACGTCAGCGCGGGCAAGCCCGAGCGGGCATCGGTCAAGCACAGGCCGCCCGACAGGATCACGTCGTGGAAGCGGTTCACCACCGCATGGTCGAACTGCAGCGACGAGATGTTGAGGTTGACGCGGCTCCGGTTGAACACCGCCTGCACCTCGGCCGGCTCGTAGACCGCCGGGTGGTAGCGCATGCCCGGACGGTCGACCTGCAGCTGCCGCGCGATGCCGTGCAGGTAGGCCGGGTCGCCACCGAAGATGTCCATCGACGCAATGCCGCAGTGCTCGAACACCCAGCCGCGCAACGGCAGCGTCTGCCCGGTGATCTCGTTGCGCAGCCACTGCGCCTGCGCGACGCGCAGCACGGCCTGGTCGAACGGCGTGCCCAGGCCATCGATCGCCTGGTCGGCATAGGCCTTCATGCGCGGTTCGAGCGGGCTGGCAAAGTCGGTGCGCCGGGCCTGCACGGCTCCGTCGATCAGCGCGCGGTAGCGCTGCGAGCTCCCGGTCACCGCGTAGTGCATGCTGGGCACGGCATGCCCGACGAAGGACGTGCCATAGGCAAAACCATCGACCGCCGGCTCGGCGGCCGCGATCTCGCTGGCATGCGGCACCAGGCGGGCATTGCCGATGCCGACCGAGGCCAGGTCGCTGATGTTGTCGGCCTCGATGCACAGGTGTGCCGCGCGCGCGGCCACCCGTCGCCAGGCCTGCAGTTTCGAGATGCCGCTCAGCAGGTCGAGCCCGCCGAGGATCGCGTCCTGGTGCAGGAACACCAGCTTGCCCGGAAAGTGCTCGAAGAAAAAGGTGTCCGACTCCTGCTGCTTCGACTGGATGGCGTTGCTCGATGCACTGGAGACATACACCGCACGGTCACCGCCCTGCTGCGTGACGAACTGGTGGAACGTCGTGCTGTTGAAGCCCTCGGGCTTGACCGCCATGACCTCCAGTCCATGGCGCACCAGCTCGGCTCCGAGCGCCTGGGCAATGCGCCGGTAGATCGGCGTTTTCGACAGTTCGATGTAGACGGTGCGTGTGGCCATGGTCCAGGTGCTCAGCGCGGATCGGGTCCGGTTGCAGGCGGTCGGACCACCCGGTGCACCGTGCGGGGCCGATGCCGTTGCGCACGCGGCACCTGCGGCAAATAATGCAGCCGCTCCGCCTTGTAGTGAAATGCGATGCAGCGGAGCAACTTCATATCGGACCGAAATGACGACTTGTCAAAAATATTGTAGAGCCGGGGCCACCCGCGGGGCGGCATGAAGCAGCCCGTGGTCACCGTGGTGCCGGTCTACCAGGACCGGTTGCCGCCGCTCGAAGAATACTCGCTCGACGTCTCGCTGAAAGCATTGGCCGGCCGGCCGGTGGTCTTCATCGGCCCACCCGATCTTCCGCGCGGCTACTACCTGCAGCGCTACCCGGGCGTGCCGTACATCGCGTTCGATGCGCCTTACTTCGCCGGCATTGCCGGCTACAACCGGCTGTTGCTGGGCGACGCGTTCTACGCCCGTTTCGCCGACCACGAGTTCGTTCTGATCCTGCAGACCGATGCGGTCGTGCTGCGCGACGAACTCGACTTCTGGACCGCCGCGCCGTTCGACTACGTGGGAGCGCCCTGGCCGCAGGGCAACGAGCTGTTCGTGAACCTGGGCAGGTTCGAAGGCGCCTTCGGCAAGAAGGTCAAGGTGCAGGTAGGCAATGGTGGCCTGAGCCTGCGTCGCATCGACAAATGCCGCGCGCTGCTGCGCGAGTTCGGCGTTGCGACCGACGTGTTCCTGCAGACCGGGTCGAGCGAGGACCTGTTCTTCGCCTTCATGGGAGCGCTGTCGGCCGATTTCGTGATCCCGAACGAGATCACCGCGTCGCGCTTCGCGCTCGAACTGAGCCCGCGCTACTACCTGCACGTGAACGGCGGCCAGCTGCCGATGGGCGGACACGCCTGGTGGAAGTACGACACGGCCTTCTGGAAAGCCCTGCTGCCGCCCTCGCCAGTGCTCGACGCGCTACGCTGAGCTGCGTCGCCTCTGACCTTGGCCCATTGGCCGCGCAGGTGGAGGCGGCGCATGTGCTGCGCGCCGCCTCCACCTGCGTCAGCCCTTGCCGCCGGTGTTCAGCACCCCGTTGTGCAGCGGATCCTGCAGGCCGGGCAGCGTCAACGTCTTGCCGAGTGTGGCCGCCGCTGGTGCCGCGCCCACCACCAGGTTGCCATTCGCGTCGAACTGCTTCATCACGTCGGCCATGCTCACCACCGCCTGCGAAGCCGACGAGTTGGCCGCCGCCGCAATGCGTGCCGGATCGAGCCCGCCGCCACCCGTCTCGCCCGACCCGCCCCCGCTGCCACCGAACGAACTCAAGGCCTGCGCCAGACTGCTGACCCGCGAGCGCAGGTCGTCCGGCTTGACCGCCGCCGCAGCCGCAGCCTCCGGTGTCGGCACCGCAGCCGCCGTGGTCTCGGTGCCCGGGAACACCAGGGTCGCCGACAGGTCGGGCTCCGGCGTCGGAGCTTCGGTCACCGGTTCGCCGGTCGCGGCCTTGTCGGCCACGAACCAGACGTCGGCCGCCGCATGCGTGGTGCCATCGCTGGTCTCGTAGGTCGAGGTCAGCCCGACGAGGTTGCCGTTGTCCTTGCTCAGATCGGCCGAGGTCTGCAGGCTGATCTTCGTGATCCCCAGCGAGTCCAGCGACTTCAGCTCGTCGGCCTGGCTGATGCCGTCCGAATTGCTGTCGACCCAGACCCGCAGGTCGGCGAACAGCGCATCGTCCGCGCCGATGGAGCCATTGCCGTCGGTGTCGAGTTCGCGCAGCGCGGCGTAACCGTCGCTCGCCTTCTGGCCATTGGCCAGCGTGGTCGACGAGCCGAACAGTTCGGAGCCGTCGTTGATCGAACCGTCGTGGTTGCGGTCGAGCACCAGCAGGCCGTCACCACTGCTGACCCAGCCCGTGTTGACGTTGCGGCCATCGGCGAACAGGTCGAACTTCACACCCGCCGAGATGCTCTGCGTGCTGACGCCATTGCCGTCCAGGTCCAGGATGATCGGCGTGCCCAGCGCCAGGTTGGACACCTGGGTCGTCGTGAACGCGGCGATCTGCGTCGTCGTCAGCGACTCGACCTGGCGGGTCGTGAACGCGGCCACCTGCGAGGTGGTCAGCGCCTGGATACCGGAGGTCGTGAGGCCACGCAGCTGGCTGGTCGTCAGCACCCGGATGTCGGTCGTCTCCAGCGCCGCGACCTGGTCGGTCGTCAGCGCGGCGATGCCGGTGGTCGTCAGCGTCTGCACCTGTGCCGTGGTCAGCGCGGCGACCTGGTCGGTCGTCAGTGCCGCGATGCTGGCGGTCGTCAGCACCCGCAGGCCAGCCGTCGTCAGCGCCTGGATCTGCGCCGTCGTGAACGCTGCCACTTCGGCGGTCGTCAGTGCGGCCACCTGCGTGGTCTTCAGCGCCACGATGTCGCGCGTCTCGAGCGCCTGCACCTGGTCCGTCGTCAACGCCGCGATGGCCGACGTGGTCAGCGCCTGGATCTGCGCGGTGTTCAGCGCCACCACCTGGGCGGTGGTCAGCGCAGCCACGCTGGTGGTCTTCAGCACGGCGATCTGGCTGGTCTTCAGCGCGGCGACATCCGACGTCTCCAGCGCGGCGACCTGGTCGGTCGTCAGCGCCGCGATGCCCGCCGTCGTCAGCGCCGCCACCTGTGCCGTGGTCAACGCCACCACCTGGTCGGTCGTCAGCGCCGCGACACCGGCAGTCGACAGTGCGCCGATGCCAGCCGTGGTCAGGGCCTGCACCTGCGAGGTGGTCAGCGCGGCCACGTTCGCCGTGTTCAGCGCCACGACCTGGCTGGTCTTCAGGACCGCGATGTCGCGTGTTTCCAGCGCCGCGACCTGGTCGGTCGTCAGCGCGGCGATGCCGGCCGTCGTCAACGCCTGCACCTGCGCCGTGTTCAGTGCCACCACCTGGTCGGTCGTCAAGGCCGCCACGCTGGCGGTGTTCAGTGCGGCCACACCGGCGGAGGTCAGCGCCGCCACCTGCGTAGTGGTCAGGGCCACGATGTCGGCCGTGTTCAGGGCCACCACCTGCGTGGTCTTCAGCGCCGCGATGTCACGCGTCTCGAGCGCCGCCACCTGGTCGGTCGTCAGCGCGGCGATGCCGGCCGTCGTCAGGGCCTGGACCTGCGCCGTCGTCAGCGCCACCACCTGGTCGGTCGTCAGGGCGGCGATGCTGTTCGTCGTCAGCGACGCCACGCCGGACGTGGTCAGCGCCTGCACCTGGGCCGTCGTCAGGGCCGCGATATCGGCCGTGTTCAGGGCGGCCACCTGCGTGGTCTTCAGCGCCGCGATGTCGCGGGTCTCGAGCGCCGCCACCTGGTCGGTCGTCAGTGCGGCGACGCCGGCCGTGGTCAGCGCCTGGACCTGGGCCGTCGTCAGCGCCTGGATCTGCGCGGTCGTCAGCGCCGCCACTTCGGCCGTGCTGAGCGCGACGATCTGGCTGGTCTTCAGCACCGCGATGTCGCGGGTCTCGAGCGCGGCGACCTGGTCGGTCGTGAGCGCTGCGATGCCCGCCGTCGTCAGCGCCTGCACCTGCGCCGTGTTCAGCGCGACGATCTGGTCGGTCGTCAGTGCGGCCACGCTGGCCGTGGTCAGCACGGCGATGCCCGCCGTCGTCACCGCCCCCACCTGGGTGGTCGTCAGCGCTGCGATGTCGGCCGTGTTCAAGGCCGCCACCTGCGTGGTCTTCAGGGCCGCGATGTCACGCGTCTCGAGAGCGGCGACCTGGTCGGTCGTCAGCGCCGCGATGCCCGCCGTCGTCAGGGCCTGTACCTGCGCCGTGTTCAACGCCACGATCTGGTCGGTCGTCAGCGATGCCACGGCACTCGTCGTCAAGGCGGCGATCTGCGTGGTCTTCAAGACCGCGACGTCGACCGTCTCGAATGCCGAAGCCTGTGCCGTCGACAGTGCCGCAACACCCGAGGTGCTGATCACCGGCACCTGCGCCGTCGTCAGCGCCACGATCTGGTCGGTCGTCAGCGCCGCGATGCTCGCCGTGTTCAGCGCGCCGATGCCGGCCGTCGACACCGCCTGCACCTGCGAGGTCGTCAGTGCCGCGATGTCGGCCGTGTTCAGTGCCGCGACCTGGTTGGTCTTCAGCACCGCGATGTCACGCGTTTCGATCGCCGCGACCTGGTCGGTCGTCAGCGCAGCGATGCCCGCCGTCGTCACCGCCTGCACCTGCGCCGTGGTCAGGGCCACCACCTGGTCGGTCGTCAGCGCGGCCACGC
Source organism: Pseudorhodoferax sp. (assembly GCA_965279475.1). Taxonomy (GTDB): domain Bacteria; phylum Pseudomonadota; class Gammaproteobacteria; order Burkholderiales; family Burkholderiaceae_C; genus Pseudorhodoferax. Next base: position 362,249 of record CBDIIA010000003.1, on the reverse strand, counting down.
TGGCCGTGGTCAGTGCGCCGATGCCGGAGGTCGAGACTGCCTGCACCTGCGAGGTGGTCAGTGCCGCGATGCTCGCCGTGTTCAGCGCGTTGATCTGGTTGGTCTTCAAGACCGCGATGTCGCGGGTTTCGATCGCCGCGACCTGGTCGGTCGTCAGCGCGGCGATGCCCGCGGTCGTCACCGACTGGATCTGCGCCGTGGTCAGTGCCACGACCTGGTCGGTCGTCAGTGCCGCCACGCCCGCGGTGGTCAGGGCTGCGATCTGCGAGGTGCGCAGGGCCGCCACGTCGGTGGTCTGCAGTGCGGCGACCTGGTCGGTCGTGAGCGCGGCGATGCCTGCCGTGGTCACGGCCTGCACTTGTGCCGTCGTCAGCGCCACGATCTGGTCCGTGGTCAGCGCAGCAACGCTGGCCGTGGTCAGCACGCCGATGCCGGCGGTCGTGACGGCCTGCACTTGCGCGGTGGTCAGGGCGGCCACGCTGGCCGTGTTCAGTGCCGCCACCTGGTTGGTCTTCAGCACCGCGATGTCACGGGTTTCGATCGCCGAAACCTGGTCGGTCGTCAGCGCGGCGATACCCGCCGTCGTCACCGATTGCACCTGGGCCGTGGTCAGGGCCGCCACCTGGTCGGTCGTCAACGCGGCCACGCTGGCCGTGGTCAGTGCGCCGATGCCGGCGGTCGACACCGCCTGCACTTGCGAGGTCGTCAGTGCGGCGATGCTGGCCGTGTTCAGTGCGTTGATCTGGTTGGTCTTCAAGACCGCGATGTCGCGCGTCTCGATGGCCGCGACCTGATCGGTCGTCAGTGCAGCGATGCCCGCCGTGGTCACCGCCTGGATCTGCGCCGTCGTCAGCGCCACGACCTGGTCGGTCGTCAGTGCCGCCACACCCGCGGTGGTCAGGGCTGCGATCTGCGAGGTGCGCAGGGCCGCCACGTCGGCGGTCTGCAGTGCGGCGACCTGGTCGGTCGTCAGCGCCGCGATGCCTGCCGTGGTCACGGCCTGGACCTGCGCCGTCGTCAGGGCGACGATCTGGTCGGTCGTCAGCGCGGCGATGCTCGCCGTGGTCAACACGCCGATGCCGGCGGTCGTGACGGCCTGCACCTGCGAAGTCGTCAGTGCCGCGATGCTGGCCGTGTTCAGCGCCGCGATCTGGTTGGTCTTCAGGACCGCGATGTCACGCGTTTCCAGCGCCGCGACCTGGTCGGTCGTCAGCGCCGCGATACCGGCCGTCGTGATCGACTGGATCTGTGCCGTCGTCAGTGCCGCGACCTGGTCGGTCGTCAATGCGGCGACGCTGGAGGTCGTCAGCACCGCGATCGCCGACGTCGTGAAGGCCTGCACTTGCGACGTGGTCAACGCGGCGATATCGGCCGTGTTCAGAGCCGCTACCTGGGTGGTCTTCAGCGCGGCGATATCGCGCGTTTCCAGCGCGGCGACCTGGTCGGTCGTCAGCGCGGCGATGCCTGCGGTGGTGATCGACTGGATCTGCGCGGTGTTCAGCGCGACGATCTGGTCGGTCGTCAGCGCGGCGATGTTGGCCGTGTTCAGCGCGGCGATCTGGCTGGTGCGCAAGACCGCGACGTCGACCGTCTCGAATGCCGAAGCCTGTGCCGTCGACAGTGCCGCAACACCCGAGGTGCTGATCACCGGCACCTGCGCCGTCGTCAGCGCCACGATCTGGTCGGTCGTCAGCGCCGCGATGCTCGCCGTGTTCAGCGCGCCGATGCCGGCCGTCGACACCGCCTGCACCTGCGAGGTCGTCAGTGCCGCGATGTCGGCCGTGTTCAGTGCCGCGACCTGGTTGGTCTTCAGCACCGCGATGTCACGCGTTTCGATCGCCGCGACCTGGTCGGTCGTCAGCGCAGCGATGCCCGCCGTCGTCACCGCCTGCACCTGCGCCGTGGTCAGGGCCACCACCTGGTCGGTCGTCAGCGCGGCCACGCTGGCCGTGGTCAGTGCGCCGATGCCGGAGGTCGAGACTGCCTGCACCTGCGAGGTGGTCAGTGCCGCGATGCTCGCCGTGTTCAGCGCGTTGATCTGGTTGGTCTTCAAGACCGCGATGTCGCGGGTTTCGATCGCCGCGACCTGGTCGGTCGTCAGCGCGGCGATGCCCGCGGTCGTCACCGACTGGATCTGCGCCGTGGTCAGTGCCACGACCTGGTCGGTCGTCAGTGCCGCCACGCCCGCGGTGGTCAGGGCTGCGATCTGCGAGGTGCGCAGGGCCGCCACGTCGGTGGTCTGCAGTGCGGCGACCTGGTCGGTCGTGAGCGCGGCGATGCCTGCCGTGGTCACGGCCTGCACTTGTGCCGTCGTCAGCGCCACGATCTGGTCCGTGGTCAGCGCAGCAACGCTGGCCGTGGTCAGCACGCCGATGCCGGCGGTCGTGACGGCCTGCACTTGCGCGGTGGTCAGGGCGGCCACGCTGGCCGTGTTCAGTGCCGCCACCTGGTTGGTCTTCAGCACCGCGATGTCACGGGTTTCGATCGCCGAAACCTGGTCGGTCGTCAGCGCGGCGATACCCGCCGTCGTCACCGATTGCACCTGGGCCGTGGTCAGGGCCGCCACCTGGTCGGTCGTCAACGCGGCCACGCTGGCCGTGGTCAGTGCGCCGATGCCGGCGGTCGACACCGCCTGCACTTGCGAGGTCGTCAGTGCGGCGATGCTGGCCGTGTTCAGTGCGTTGATCTGGTTGGTCTTCAAGACCGCGATGTCGCGCGTCTCGATGGCCGCGACCTGATCGGTCGTCAGCGCAGCGATGCCCGCTGTCGTCACCGACTGGATCTGCGCCGTGGTCAGCGCCACGACCTGGTCGGTCGTCAGTGCGGCGATGCTCGCCGTGTTCAGCGCCACCACCTGGCTGGTCTTCAGCGCCGCCACGTCGGTGGTTTCCAGTGCGGCGACTTGGTCGGTCGTCAGCGCCGCGATACCCGAAGTCGACACCGCCTGCACTTGTGCCGTGGTCAGCGCCACGATCTGGTCGGTCGTCAGGGCCGAGATACTGGCCGTGTTCAGGACGCCGATGCCGGCGGTCGACACCGCCTGCACTTGCGAAGTCGTCAGTGCCGCGATGTCGGCCGTGTTCAGTGCGGCGATCTGGTTGGTCTTCAGGACGGCAATGTCACGGGTTTCGATGGCGGCCACCTGGTCGGTGGTCAGCGCGGCGATCCCGGCGGTCGTCACGGACTGGATCTGTGCCGTCGTCAACGCCGCCACCTGGTCGGTGGTCAGGGCTGCGATGCTGGCGGTCGTCAACACCGCGATCGCGGAAGTGGACAGTACCTGGATCTGCGATGTCGTCAGCGCATTCACGCTGGCGGTGTTGAGCGCCACGATCTGCGAAGTCTTGAGCACCGCCAGATCCCGCGTTTCCAGCGCCTGGATCTGGTCCGTGGTCAACGCCGCGATCCCGGCCGTCGTCAGCACCTGGACCTGGTTCGTCTTCAACGCGACGATCTGGTCGGTGGTCAGTGCCTGGACCTGGGCCGTGGTCAGCGACGCAATGTCGTCCGTGGACATCGCCTGGATCTGCGTCGTTGTCAGGGCCGCGATCTGGTCTGTGCCGAATCCGCTGATGTTGCTCATGAATCAAAACCCCTTTAAACGCAAAAGTTGCATGCAAATTGGCATGCAGTATCTGAACTATCGCCGGGCGCCCCACTATTTTTGTGACAAAACAGCAGACTTCGACACACCCGATTCCTCAAAAAGCACGTAAGCAGCCTTCCGGGGAATCCACCCGTTCAGACATCAACGGCACATTTTGTAAGAACTTGAGCAGTTTTTGAAAAAACCCCGCGTTTTTTTTGCGCCACAACAGTGACAAAACGGGTGCGGGGCGCGCCGAGAGGCGCAAAAACCCTGTTCAACCGGGGGTGCGGGGCTGGTGAATTTGTAACCAATCGACCGCCCGGCGCCGGGCTTCCGTCAACGCGGCAGGGGCCAACTGGGAGGCGGACCGCTCCAGATTGGCCTGGGCTGCCACATCGCCGCGCTCGCTGGCAATGTGGAACCATTTGTGCGCCTCGATGGCGTCTTCCGCTGTGCCGATGCCGGTGGCGTAGTGCAGCGCCAGCCGCGACTGGGCGCTGGCGATGCCCTGTTCGGCCGCGCGGGCGACCCACAGGAAGGCCTGTTCGGCGTCCTGCTCCACGCCCTCGCCCTTGCCGAACATCAGCCCCAGATTGAACTGCGCTTCGGCGTCGCCCTGCTGCGCGGCCTTGGCCCACCAGAGCACGGCCTGCTTCATCTTCTTGCTGCGTGCAAACAACACTCCGAGCGTGGCCTGGGCCGGCACGAAGCCCAGGTCAGCCGCCCGGCGGCACCAGACGAACGCCGGCCGCAGGTCCCGTTTCAGGCCATCGCCGCCGCTGGCGTACATCGACCCGAGGTTCCACTGCGCCCGTGGGTCGCCCTGTTCCGCAGCCTTCTCGAACCAGCCGAAGGCCTCGCGGAAGTCGCGCTCGACGCCCCGGCCCGCCAGATAGAGGCTGCCCAGTTCGGTCTGCGCCGGCACGTGGTCCTGCTGCGCGGCCAGCCGGCACCAATGGAAGGCCAGTTCCAGATCCTGCGCGACGCCCTTGCCCTCGGCGTACTGCCGGCTGAGCCAGAACTGTGCCTCGGCCACGCCCTGTTCGGCGGCCTGCCGGAAACTGGCCGCGGCCAGATGCACCGGGTTGTGGTCGAACAGATGGCCCAAGGTCATCAGTGCGCGGGCATCGCCCTGCCCGGCGGCCCGGGCGTACCAGGCCACGCCCTGCAGGAAGTCGGGCTGCGCGACCTCGGCCGAAGAAAAATGCCGGCCGAGCGCGAACTGGGCCTCGCCGTCGCCCTGCTCCGCCGCCTTGCGGTACCAGTCGATCGCCGCGTGCTGCCGGTCCTCTTCATACAGGCGCCCCAGCGCCAACTGGGCCCGCACATCGCCCTGCCGCGCCGCCAGCAGATACCAGGCTTGCGCCTGCTGCGGGTCGGCCGCGACCGCGATGCCCTGGTCGTACATCAGCCCGAGGTGGAACTGCACATCGGCATCGCCGGCCTCGGAATAACGGCTCCAGCGCTCCGGATCGCGCCGGCGCTCGATGTCGTCCGGCGGGCGGCGGCCACGGCCGCGCTTCTTGACCCGGCCCTGGCCGCGTTCGTCGAACAGCGCCAGCGCCACGTGGGCCGGCGGATAATCCTGCTCGGCGGCCTTGCGGTACCAGGCGAGCGCCACGTCAGCGTTGGCCTCCACGCCCCGGCCGTCCAGGTAGGCGGCAGCCAGCGCGTGCTGGGCCGCGGCCAGCCCCTGGTCGGCCGCCTGCCGGAACCAGGCCACGGCCTGGGCCTCGTCCTGCGCGGTTCCCCGCCCCTCCGCGAACGCCTGGCCGGCGGCCAGCCGTGCCTCGGCCAGGCCCTGCTCGCCGGTCTTGACGAAGCATTGCAGTGCCGCCTCGGGGTAGGCGGGCGCGTAGAGCCGGCCCAGCCGCAGCAAGGCCTTGGTGTGGCCCTGGGCGGCAGCCTTGTGGAACCAGACGAAAGCCTTGTGTTCGTCCTTGCCGATCGCGATGCCGCTGGCGTAGCGCGTGCCCAGCAGGTACTGGGCGGTGGCCATGCCGCGCTCGGCGGCCTTGCCGATCCAGACCATCGCCTGGTCGAGGTCCGGCACGGTGCCGACGCCGTTGGCGTACATCAGGCCGACCTCGTACTGCGCCTCCAGCAGGCCGATGCGCGCGGCCTTCAACGTCTCGTTGAAGTGCTTGCGTTCGCGGGCGCCCAGTCTTGCGGCCATGTGCGCGTCTTTTTCCGCCGCCGGGCCGGTCAAGGCTCGCGGATCGCCTCGCTCATGCCCTTGGTGAGCGGCCAGGCGAGATAGGACATGACCGAGCGTTTGCCGACGACGATCTCGGCCGTCAGCGTCATGCCGGGCAACAGGCGGGAGCTTTCCTTCATGTTCTTCAGCAGGGTGTCGTCCAGGGCGATGCGGCTCAGGTAATAGGCGTCGAGCCCGCCCTTGGCGGCGGCGTCGCGCCGAAACGCATCTTCGCTGATCGTGCGGACCTTGGCATCCAGCGTGCCATGGCGCTGGTAAGGATAGGCGTCGAGCTTCACATGCACGAAGTCGCCGCGCTTGATGTAGCCGACGTCGGCCGAGTCGATCTGCACCTCGGCCTCGAGCTCGACGTTGAGCGGCACCAGCGTGAAGAAGGTCTCGGCCTCGCGCACCACCGAACCGGGCGACAGCTTGGCAATCTCCAGCACGACCGCGTCGACCGGCGCCGTCAGCTGCACCAGCTTCTGCCGGCGGTCGGCCTTCTGCAGCTGCTCCTTCACGGCATCGCGCTCGCGCGTGACGTTCAGCAGGTCTTCCATGATCTTCTGCCGCCAGCCACGCACGAACGCCGTTTTCTCGGCCTCGAAGGCTGCGAGTTCGCGCCGGATTTCCTGCTCGCGGCTGACCACCAGCTCCAGCTCGCGCTCGACCTCCTTGCTGCGCTGCTGGGCTTCGAGCAGTTGCAGCGGCGAGCCGTACTTCTGCGCGACCATCTTCTCCTGCATGGCCTCGATCTCCTTCAGCGAACGCAGGCGCGACGCCACGTACTGCTGGTCCTGCCGGTTGGTGGCCAGTGCCGCGCGCAGCTTGGCGGCGGTCTCCGACATCTTCATCTGCTGGGCCTGGTAGTTGGCTTTCTTCTCGAGCAACAGGCTGGCCTGCAACTGCGCATCGGCCCCGGTGTCGACCTTGCCAGACGCGGCGGCGCCCGACAGCTCCTGGTCGAAACGCTGGATCTGCGTCTCCAGGCTGCCCAGCCGCAGCCGCAGCTGGGTCTCGTCGGCCTGCACGAAGGTCGCGTCCAGCGTGGCCAGGCTGTCGCCCTTCTTCACGATCTGGCCGACCCGCACATCCACCGTCTGGATGATCGAGGTCTCGAGCGGCTGCACCACCACGTTGGGCAAGGGGTTCACCAGCCGACCCTGCGCCGCCACCACCTGGTCGATCTGCGAGAACGAGGCCCACAGCACGAACGCCACCACGCTGAACAGCAGCGCGTGCAAGGTCAGCTGGGCGATGCGCGGCACCGGGCTGCGCTCGATCTCGTCGGCGTCCGGCAGGTACTCGACGACCGTCTTGCCCTTGGCTTTCTTGGAGAACCAGCTCATAGGTGACTCGTCTGCTGGTTCCACAGATGCTGGTAGGTCTCGCAGCGCGTCAGCAATTCGGCGTGCCGGCCGCTGTCGACCAGCTTGCCGTGCTGCATCACCAGGATCGCGTTGGCGTTGACCAGCGTCGACAGGCGGTGCGAGATCATCACGACCGTGCGGCCGACCGCGATCTTCGACAGGTTGCGGATGAAGATCGCCTCGCTCTCGGGGTCGAGCGCGCTGGCGGCCTCGTCGAGGATCAGGATGCGCGGCTTGGCCAGCAGCGAACGCGCGATCGACAGGCGCTGCTTCTGTCCGCCCGACAAGTTCGACGCGTTCTCCTCCAGCATCGTGTTGTAGCCCTGCGGCATGCGCTCGACGAACTCGGACGCACCGGCGGCCTCGGCCGCGGCGACGATCTCCTCGAACGTCGCCTCGGGTCGGGCGGCCGAGATGTTGTCGCGCACCGAGCCGCGGAACAGGAAGTTCTCCTGCAGCACCACGCCGATCTGGCGCCGCATGTGGGCCAGCTCTATCTCGCGCGCATCGGTGCGGTCGAACCGCACGATGCCTTCCTGCACGCTGTACAGGCCCTGGATCAGCTTGGTCAGCGTGGTCTTGCCCGAGCCGCTGCGCCCGACGATGCCGACCACCGAGCCGGCCGCGATGGTGAAGCTGGCGCGGTCGAGCGCCGTCACCGACGAGCCCGGATAACGGAAGGTCACCTCGTCGAACGAGATCTCGCCCTGCAGCTCGGGCCGCAGGCCGCCGGCGCTGGCCCGCCCTTCGGACGGCCGGTTCATCACCTCGCCCAGCATGCGCACCGACAGCGCGGTCTCCTGGTATTCGTTGACCAGGCCGACGATGGCGATCAGCGGCTGCACCACGCGCCCGGCCAGCATCTGGAAGCCGATCAGCGCGCCGACCGTCAGCGTCTGCTCGAACACCGCCTGCGCGCCGATGAAGATGATCACCACCGGCAGCAGCTTGCCGAGGAAGTCGGTGATCGCGCCGCCGGTGATCGCGATCTTGCCGACGCGAAAGTGCATGTTGATCGCCTGCGCCGAGCGCTGGTCCCACAGCCGGCGCTGGGTCGGCTCGATCGCCAGCGCCTTCACGGTGCGCATGCCGTGGATGGTCTCCACCATCATCGACTGGCGTTCGCCCTCGGCCGTGTACAGGTCATTGAGCCGGCGCTGGAACGGCGGCACCATCAGCGCGACGATGGCCGCGATCATCGCGGTGAAGGCCATCGTGATCATCGCCAGCTTGACCGAGTAGGCGAACAGGATCGGCAGGAAGATCAGCAGCGAGGTCGCGTCGAGCACGGTGAAGAACATGCGCCCGGTGAGAAAGCCCCGGATCTTCTCGACCTGCTGCATGTGGCGCGTGACCACGCCGGCCGTCGTGGTCTCGAAGTAGTCGATCGGCAGCGACAGCAGGTGGGCGAAGGTGCGGCGCGTGAGCCGCATGTCGATCTTGTTGGTGGCCGACAGCGTGAGGATCTGCCGCAGGAAGCCGAAGATCGCATCGAACGCCAGCGCGATCACCACCCCCACCGCCAGCACCCACAGCGTGGCGATGCTCTGGTGCACCAGCACCTTGTCGATCACCAGCTGGAAGAAGATCGGCGAGGCCAGCGCCAGAAGGTGCATCGCCAGCGCGGCGATCGCGATGTCGCGCAGCGCCGCCTTCTGCTTCATGATCTCGGGGATGAACCAGCGCAGGCCGAACTTCTGCTCCTTGTCGAGCACGGCATACAGGCGCTTGAGCAGGAACACGTCGCCCTGCCAGCGTTTGCAGAAGGTCTCGCGGTCGATCACCAGCAGCTCGGTCGGCCGGTCGGCCAGCGGGTTGAGCAAGGCGATCTGGCCGTCGCCGCTGCCTGCACCGCCGGTGGCACTGACCACGATGACGCAGCTGCCGTCGCCCATGCGGGCGATCAGCGGGAACACGCCGTTCTGTGCCTGCAGCCCGTCCCACGACAGCTGCTCGAACTTGGCCTTCAGCCCGATGTCCGACGCAATGCGCAGCACCGTCGCGGTGGGCGGTTCTTCGCCCGCGAGCGCGTAGTCCTCGATCAACCGTTCAGGGTTGATCGCCAGATGGTGGTGCTGCGCCACCGCGGCAAGGCACTGAATGGTCGAATGGGGAAATCTGGGCGCCATAGTTGGAAATACCCGGCGGGGCAGCGGCATTTCAGCACGGCTCCCGGCCCGGGGATCGTCTGATTAGCGCCGGAATCTCGGCCTATTCAGGTGCCGGGGCCGCCGCCGGTGTTGCGCATCCAGTCCGCCGTCTGGAAGAACGAGCTGCGCAGCCGCTCGCGCAGAGCCTCGGGCACGCCGGTCTCGCCCATCGCCTGGTCCATGCAGGCCAGCCACTGGTCGCGCTCGGCGATGCCGATCTTGAACGGCAGGTGGCGCGCCCGCAGCATCGGATGGCCGAACCGGTCGGTGTAGTGCTGCGGCCCGCCGAGCCAGCCACAGAGAAACCAGAACAGGTGCTGGCGCGCCTTGTCGAGCGAGGCGCCATGCGCGGCGCGCAGGTCGCCGTAGCCCGGCTCCAGGTCCATCAGGTCGTAGAAGCGGTCGACCAGGGCCTGCACACGGTCCTCGCCACCGATCCATTCGAACGGCGTGCCCGCCGGGGGTTTTTCTTCGATCTGCATCTGCGTACTCAGGCTGCGGCGCGCCGCAGGGTATCCACCACCGGCCGGCGCAGCACGTCGCGCAGGCCCCACCAGCCGGCAGCCAGCGCCAGCACCGCGCCACTCAGCGCACCGGCCAGCGGCACCCACAGCGAGCCGGACCAGGCGAAATCGAAGACGAAGCGCGCCAGCGCCCAGCCCACCGCCATCGCCACCAGGCTGGCCAGCAGGCCGGCGAGCAGGCCGACGCCAGCCAGCTCGGCCCGCTGCACCTGCCGCAGCAGCTGGCTGCTGGCGCCAACCGCCCGCATGATCGCGAAGTCGCGGGCACGCTCGTCGCGGGTGGCGCTGATCGCGGCGAACAGCACGACCAGGCCGGCCGCCAGCGTGAAGCCGAACAGGAACTCGACCGCGCGCACGACCTGGTCGAGCACGCGCTGCACCTGCGCCAGCGCGGTGCTCATGTCGACATTGGTCACGTTGGGGAAGGCGCGCACCAGCGCGTTGTCGAAGTTGCCGGCCGCCGGGGCTGCACCAGCGGCACCCGGCTCGGGCGCACGGAACGCACTGAGGTAGGTGATCGGCACATCGGGCATCGCGGCCACCGGATACAGCACGAAGAAGTTGGCGTGCAGCGAGCCCCAGTCGACCTTGCGCAGCGAGGTGATCTTCGCCTCCGACGTCAGGCCGCCGATGTCGAAGCGCAGCTGGTCGCCGAGCTTCAGGTTCAGCGTCTTGGCAATGCCTTCCTCGACGCTGACCGCGCCCTGCTCATCGTTGGTCCACTGCCCGCCGACGAGTTCGTTGTGCACCGGGCGCTCGGCGCTGTGCGACAGGTTGAACTCGCGGTCGATCATGCGCTTGGCGCGGTCGTCGACGTAATCGTCCGGCGCCACGGCACGCCCGTTCACCGCGACCAGCCGGCCGCGGAACATCGGGTACCAGTCGAACTGGCGCACGCCGGCGTCGGTCAGCGCCTTGCGGAAGGCATCGCCCTGCTCGGGCAGGATGTTGATGACGAAGCGGTTCGGCGCATCCGGCGGCGTGGCCTTGCGCCAGCTGCCGATCAGGTCGGTGCGCAGCAGCACCAGCAACACCAGCGCCAGCAGCCCGACCGCCAGCGCACTGACCTGCACCACGGCATAGACCGGCCGGGCCGAGATCTGCCGCGTGGCCAGCACCAGCCAGCGCGGCGCCGTGGCTTCGTTGACACTGCGGCGCAGCAGCAGCACGGCGACCCAGCTCAGCGCCGCGAACAGCAGCACGGCGGCCGCGAATCCGCCGACCGCGATCAGCCCGAGCTTGATGTCGCTGCTGACGGCCAGCAGCAGGCCGGCAAACCCCAGCACGCCGACGCCCAGCACCAGCAGCGAGGCCGGCTTCAGTTGCCCCACGTCGCGGCGGATCACCCGCAACGGTGGCACCTGGGACAACTGCAGCACCGGCGGCAGGCCGAACGCGAACAACAGCGTCATGCCGATGCCCAGGCCGTACAGCACCGGCCACAGCGTCGCGGCCGGCAAACCCGCGTCGACCAGGCCGGCCAGCAGCAGCACGAAGAGGTAGTGCACACCGAAACCCAGCGCCACCCCCAGCGCGCTTGCGAACAGGCCGATCAGCGCGAACTCGAAGGCGTAGCTCCACGCGATGCTGCGCTGGGAAAGGCCCAGCACGCGCAGCATCGCGCAGTCGTCCAGGTGGTTGGCAGCGAACGCACGCGCCGCCAGCGCCACCGCCACCGCACTCAGCAGCGCCGACAGCAGCGCCACCAGGCTCAGGAATTTCTCGGCCCGGTCGAGTGTCTGGCGCATCTCCGGGCGGCCGCTTTCCAGCGACTCAAGCCGCACGCCGCGCACCTCGGGTTTCTTCACCTCGTCCTTGGCCCATTGCAGATAACTGCGCACCTCGCGCTCTTCACCGGCAACGGCGAACCGGTAGGTGATGCGGCTGGCCGGCTGCACCAGGTGGGTGGCCGCCAGATCGGCCTGGTTGACCATGACGCGCGGCGCAAAACTCATGAAGCCGCCGCCGCGGTCGGGTTCGACCACGATGATCCGGGCGATGCGGAACTGGCTGTCGCCCAGCAGCAGGGTGTCGCCGACCTGCAGGCCCAGCGACGACAGCAGGGGGGCATCGACCCAGGCCTCGCCGGGCGCGGGGATCGCGCGGGTCGTGGCGCCCGTCGTGTCATCGGCCCGCTCGGCCACCTTCAGGCTGCCGCGCAACGGGTAGCCGGCCTGCACCGCCTTCAGCGCCACCAGCTTGCTGGCGCCGCCCTGGGCATCGCTGGCCCGGCCCATCGTCGGGAACCCCAGCGTGCCGACCGCCTGCAGGCCGAGGGCCGCCGCGCGCTCGGCAAACGCAGCGGCGGGCGGGTTGTCGCTGGCGATCACCGCGTCGCCGCCGATCAGCTGGCGCGCGTCGCGCTGCAGGCCGCCCTGCAGCCGGTCGGCGAAGAAACCCACGGCCGTCAACGCCGCCACGGCCAGCGTCACGGCCACCAGCAGCAGGCGCAGTTCGCCCGATCGCAGGTCGCGCCACAGGGTGCGCCAGCCGAGGGATACGAAGGATTGGTTCAAGAGAGGTGCTCCGGGCGACCGCGGTGCCGCCGACCGCCCATTATTCCCCGCGCCCCCGGCCCGGCCTGCAAACCAGGCCCATCTCCCTGCGCGGCCACGGCCTTCCCGCGGCGCCGCGGGCATACTGCGGTGGTCGCCAACTCCGCAGCGCAAGACCCATGTGGCAACCCAGCCCCCGCTACCCCGATCCCGCGATCGAAGTGCTCGACCCGCGGTTCAAGAAATACCACGTCACCTCGGCCGCCGTCGAACGCATCGCGACCGGCATGCGCTGGGCCGAAGGGCCGGTGTGGTTCGGTGACGGTCGTTACCTGCTGTGGAGCGACGTGCCCGGTGACCGCATCTGGAAGTGGGAAGAGGAGACCGGCGCCGTCACCACCTTCCGCCATCCGTCGGGCAACGCCAACGGCAACACCCGCGACCGCCAGGGCCGGCTGGTCAGCTGCGAGCATCTGGCGCGCCGCGTGACGCGCACCGAGTACGACGGCAGCATCACCACGCTGGTCGACCATTTCGAAGGCGCGCGGTTGAACTCGCCGAACGATGTGGTGGTGAAGTCCGACGGTTCGGTCTGGTTCACCGACCCACCGTTCGGCATCCTTGGTTTCTACGAAGGCCTGCCCGCCACGCCCGAGCGGCCCGAGTGCGTCTACCGCTTCGATCCGGCCACGGGCAAGACCACCGTGGTCACCGATGCCGTGGCCCGGCCCAACGGCCTGTGTTTCTCGCCCGACGAGAAGCTGCTGTACGTGGTCGAATCCGGCGCGCTGCCCAAGCGCATCCGCGTGTTCGATGTCAGCGCCGACGGCAGCCAGGTCGAGGGGGACCGCGTGTTCTTCGCCGGCGAGCCCGATGCGTCGCCCGACGGTTTCCGCTGCGACACCGACGGCAACCTGTGGGCCGGCTGGGGCCAGGGCGCCGAGGGCGACGGCGTGCGCATCTTCGCGCCCGACGGCACGACCATCGGCCGCATCCACCTGCCCGAGCGCTGCGCCAACCTGTGCTTCGGCGGGCGCAAACGCAACCGCCTGTTCATGGCGGCCAGCCAGTCGGTCTACGCGCTGTACGTCAACGCCCAGGGCGCCCTGGGCGGCTGACCCTACTGCGACAGCAGCGGCAGATCGGTGTCGCTGCCCTTGCCGAGCAGGCCGACGCTTGAATAGATCGACAGCTTCTCGCGCGTGTCGGCGATGTCGAGGTTGCGCATCGTCAGCTGGCCGATGCGGTCGGCCGGCGTGAACGCGGCGTCTTCCACCTTTTCCATCGACAGGCGTTCGGGCTTGTAGGTGAGGTTGGGGCTGACCGTGTCCATCAACGAGTAATCGTTGCCGCGGCGCAGCTCGAGTGTGACCTCGCCGGTGATGGCACGCGCCACCCAGCGTTGCGCCGTCTCGCGCAGCATCAGTGCCTGCGAATCGAACCAGCGGCCCTGGTACAGCAGCCGGCCCAGGCGGCGGCCGTTGCTGCGGTACTGCTCGATCGTGTCTTCGTTGTGGATGCCGGTGACCAGGCGCTCGTAGGCGATGTGCAGCAGCGCCATGCCGGGGGCTTCGTAGATGCCGCGGCTCTTGGCCTCGATGATGCGGTTCTCGATCTGGTCGCACATGCCCAGGCCGTGCCGGCCACCGATCACGTTGGCTTCGGTGAACAGGTCGAGCGCGCTGGCGAAGGTGCGACCGTTCAGCGCGACCGGCTGGCCTTCCTCGAAGCGCACCGTCACGGTCTCAGGCCTAACCGCCACGTCTTCGCGCCAGAACGCCACGCCCATGATGGGCTTGACGATGTTGATGCCGGCGCTCAGGAACTCCAGATCCTTGGCTTCGTGCGTCGCGCCCAGGATGTTGGAGTCGGTCGAATACGCCTTCTCCACGCTCATCTTGTAGTCGAAGCCGTTGGCGATGAGGTACTCGCTCATCTCCTTGCGCCCGCCCAGCTCGTCGATGAACTGCTGGTCGAGCCAGGGCTTGTAGATGCGCAGCTTGGGGTTGGCGAGCAGGCCGTAGCGGTAGAAACGCTCGATGTCGTTGCCCTTGTAGGTGCTGCCGTCGCCCCAGATGTCGACGCCGTCCTCGCGCATCGCGACCACCAGCACGGTGCCGGTGACCGCACGCCCGAGCGGCGTGGTGTTGAAGTAGGTGGCGCCGCCGGTGGTGATGTGGAAGGCGCCGGCCTGGATCGCCGCGATGCCCTCGGCCACCAGCTGCGGGCGGCACTCGATCAGGCGGGCCTTCTCGGCGCCATAGGCCAGCGCCTTGCGCGGGATGTCGTCGTAGTCGGTCTCGTCGGGCTGGCCGAGGTTGGCGGTGTAGGCGCAGGGGATCGCCCCCTTGGCGCGCATCCAGTGCACGGCGGCACTGGTGTCCAGCCCGCCCGAGAAGGCGATGCCGACGCGTTCGCCGGCGGGCAGGCGGTTCAGGATGGTGGCGGTCATGGGTTCTTTCGGGAAACCCAGGATTTTAAGGGAGGCCCCAACTCGGGACGCGGACGCGCAGCGTTCGCATCTCCCTCCCTCGCCCCTGCGGGGAGAGGGCCGGGGTGAGGGGCCGCCCCGCTGACTCAGCCCAACAAGGCCCGGTGCTGCATGACCGCGCCGCGCACGATGTCCTTCAGCCCGGCCGCCTCGCCCGTGTCGATCATGCCCAGGAACTGCCGGCGCATGCGCGGATCCCAGAATTTCTTCAGGTGCACGGCGATGTCCTGCTCGGCTTCGGCGCGGTCGGGCATGGCTTCGAAGAAATCGCCGATGCGGTTCGCCATGCGGATGAGGTTGTCACTGTCCATCGGCAGGGCTCCAGACGATGCGTTCGGTATGGGTGTAGACACTCAGGTCCTGGCCGCGGGCGAAGCCGATCAGTGTCAGACCCGAGGCGGCGGCCAGGTCGATCGCCAGCCCGGTGACGCCCGACACCGCCGCCAGCAGCGCCACGCCGGCGCGCACGGTCTTGCCGGCCATCTCGTAGCTGGCGCGGCTGGTGACGACGATGAAACCATCGCCAGCCGCCCGTCGGTCACGCAGCAGCGCGCCGATGAGTTTGTCGAGCGCGTTGTGCCGGCCCACGTCCTCGCGCACCAGCACGAGCCGGCCTGCCGCATCGCTCCAGGCGGCGGCATGCGTGGCGCCGGTCGACGCGTGCAGCGGCTGGCGTTCGCCCAGCGCCTGCATCGCCGCGATGACCGCCGCCGCGCCGAAGCGCACGTCGCTGTGCAGTGGCCGCGGCCAGCGCACCGCCTGCGGCAGGCTCTCTGTGCCGCACAACCCGCAGCCGGTGCGCCCGGCCAGGCTGCGCCGCCGGTCCTTCAGCCGCGCGAAGCAGCCCGAGGCGATCTCGAGCCGCACCGTGATGCCGTCGGGCCCCTCGGCCAGTTCGATGTCGCGGATGTCGGCGAGGCCATCGACGATCTCCTCGGTCACCGAGAAGCCGGTCGCAAAATCCTCCAGGTCGAGCGGCGACGCGAGCATCACCGCGTGCGACACGCCGTTGTACTCGAGCGCGACCGGCACCTCCTCGGCCACCCAGTCGTGGGTGGCGTGGTTGCCGGCACGCCGCACGTCGACCGCGACGCGGCGCATGCCCGCAGGCGTTGCCGTCGGTGCGCCGGGAGGCATGTCGATAAGCACGTTGATAGGCACGTCGAACATTGTGCTACTTGGCCGTGACACCCACATCGGCCTGCCCTGTACGGCTCGCCGCGGCCTGCAGCAGCCCCAGCTGCACGGCGTTGAACCGCGAGTACGACTTCTGCCATGTCGAAGGCTGCGCGACCGGCATCACCTGCACCGCCGTCACCTTGTACTCGGGGCAGTTGGTAGCCCAGTCGGAGCTGTCGGTGGTGATCACGTTGGCGCCCGATTCGGGGAAGTGGAAGGTGGTGTAGACCACGCCGGGCTGGATGCGCTCGGTCACGGTGGCGCGCAGCACGGTCTCGCCGGACCGGCTCTGGATACCGACCCAGTCGTCCTGGCGGATGCCGCGGTCTTCGGCATCGTGCGGATGGATCTCGAGCCGGTCCTCGCTGTGCCACTGGTTGTTGGGCGTGCGCCGGGTCTGCGCGCCCACGTTGTATTGCGACAGGATGCGGCCCGTGGTCAGCAGCAGCGGGAAGCGCTGGGTGATCTTCTCGTCGGTCGCCACGTACTGCGTGATGATGAAACGGCCCTTGCCTCGCACGAACTTGTCGATGTGCATGGTCGGCGTGCCGGCGGCACCGGTGCTGTCGTTGCAGGGCCACTGCAGGCTGCCGTGCTGGTCGATCTTGTCGTAGCTGACGCCGGCGAAGGTGGGGGTGAGCGCGGCGATCTCGGCCATGATCTCGCTCGGATGCTGGTAGGCCATCGGGTAGCCGAGCGCGTTGGCCAGCAGCTGGGTCACCTCCCAGTCGGCGTAGCCACCCAGCGGCGGCATCACCTTGCGCACGCGCGAGATGCGGCGCTCGGCATTGGTGAAGGTGCCGTCCTTCTCGAGGAAGGACGCGCCGGGCAGGAACACGTGGGCGTACTTCGCGGTCTCGTTCAGGAAAATGTCCTGCACGACGATGCATTCCATCGCCATCAGCGACTCGGCCACGTGCTGCGTGTTGGGGTCGGACTGCACGATGTCCTCGCCCTCGCAGTACAGGCCCTTGAAGCTGCCGGCCTGCGCCGCGTCGAACATGTTGGGGATGCGCAGGCCGGGCTCGGGGTTCAGCGAAACGCCCCAGGCTTCCTCGAACTGCGCACGCACCGTGCTGTCGGAGATGTGGCGGTAGCCCGGCAGCTCGTGCGGGAACGAGCCCATGTCGCAGGCACCCTGCACGTTGTTCTGCCCGCGCAGCGGGTTCACGCCGACGCCTTCGCGGCCGACGTTGCCGGTCGCCATCGCCAGGTTGGCGATGCCCATCACCATCGTCGAGCCCTGCGCGTGCTCGGTCACGCCCAGGCCGTAGTAGATCGCAGCGTTGCCGGCAGTGGCATACAGCCGCGCCGCGCCGCGCAGCTGCTCGGCCGGCACGCCGCAGACCGCCTCCATCGCCTCGGGCGAGTTCTGCGGCAAGGCGACGAAGGTTTTCCACTGGTTGAACGACTTCTCGTCGCAGCGCTCGCCGATGTAGTCGGCCGCCAGCAGGCCTTCGGTCACGATCACGTGGGCCAGCGCGGTGATCACCGCGACGTTGGTACCGGGCTTGAGCTGCAGGTGGAAATGCGCCTCGACGTGCGGCGACTTCACCAGGTCGATCTGGCGCGGGTCGACGACGATCAGCTTGGCGCCCTGGCGCAGCCGGCGCTTCATGCGCGAGGCGAACACCGGGTGCGCGGCCGCCGGGTTGGCGCCGATCACCATGATCACGTCGGCCTTCTCCACCGACTTGAAGGTCTGCGTGCCGGCCGAGGTGCCGAAGGTCTGGCCCAGGCCGTAGCCAGTGGGCGAATGGCAGACGCGTGCGCAGGTGTCGACGTTGTTGTTGCCGAACGCCGCGCGGATCAGCTTCTGCACCAGGTAGGTCTCTTCGTTGGTGCAGCGCGACGAGGTGATGCCGCCGATCGCGTCCTTGCCATGCTGGGCCTGGATGCGGCGGAACTCGGAGGCCGCGTAGGTGATGGCCTCATCCCAGCCGACCTCGGTCCACGGGTCGCTGATGTTCTTGCGGATCATCGGCTTGGTGATGCGGTCCTTGTGCGTGGCGTAGCCCCAGGCGAAGCGGCCCTTCACGCAGGAATGGCCCTCGTTGGCCTTGCCGTCCTTCCACGGCACCATGCGCACGACTTCGTTGCCTTTCATCTCGGCCTTGAAGCCGCAGCCCACGCCGCAGTAGGCGCAGGTGGTGATGGCGCTGTGCTCCGACTGGCCGAGCCAGATCACCGATTTCTCCTGCAGCGTGGCGGTGGG
The DNA here is from genome assembly GCA_965279475.1 of Pseudorhodoferax sp. Taxonomy (GTDB): domain Bacteria; phylum Pseudomonadota; class Gammaproteobacteria; order Burkholderiales; family Burkholderiaceae_C; genus Pseudorhodoferax. The sequence continues at coordinate 344,039 of CBDIIA010000003.1, read as the reverse complement.
GCAGGCCTCGACGCAGGCGCCGCAGCTGACGCATTCGCTGTCCATGAAGGGCTGGTCCTGGCCGGGCGAGACACGGCTCTCGAACCCGCGCCCGCTGATGGTCAGCGCGAACGTGCCCTGGGTCTCTTCGCAGGCCCGCACGCAGCGGCTGCAGACGATGCACTTGGACGGGTCGTAGGTGAAGTACGGGTTCGACTCGTCCTTCTTCGCCTTCAGGTGGTTCGCGCCATCGAAGCCGTAACGCACGTTGCGCAGGCCGGTCACGCCGGCCATGTCCTGCAGCTCGCAGTTGCCGTTGGCGCTGCAGGTCAGGCAGTCGAGCGGGTGGTCGGAGATGTAGAGCTCCATCACGCCCTTGCGCAGCTCCTGCAGTTTCGGGCTCTGCGTGCGCACGCGCATGCCGGGCTCGGCCGGCGTGGTGCATGAGGACGGGTAACCCTTGCGGCCGTCGATCTCCACCAGGCACAGCCGGCACGAGCCGAACGGCTCCAGGCTGTCGGTCGCGCAGAGCTTGGGCACCTTGATGCCGGCGTCCATCGCGGCGCGCATCAGCGACGTGCCCTTGGCCACCGTCACCGCGTTGCCGTCGATCTCCAGCGTGACTTCGTCGACCGATTCGCGCCGGGGCGTGCCGTAGTCGGTTTCTCTCAGGTGTTCGAGCATGGTCGACTCCTCGTTCAGGTTCAGGCGGCCTTCGCGACAGGTGCCGCCAGGCCGAAGTCTTGGGGATAGTGGTTCAGCGCCGACAGCACGGGGTACGGCGTCATGCCGCCCATCGCGCACAGCGAGCCGTGCAGCATCGTGTCGCACAGATCCCGCAGCAGCTGGACTTGCTGGGGCCTTGTCTGCGGATTGGCGTCGGGGCCGGCGATGCGGTCGATCACCTCGACACCGCGGGTCGAGCCGATGCGGCAGGGCGTGCACTTGCCGCAGGATTCGATCGCGCAGAATGCCATCGCGTAACGCGCCAGCTGCGACAGGTCGGCCGTGTCGTCGTGCACGACGATGCCACCGTGCCCGACCACCGCGCCCACGGCCGCATAGGCTTCGTAGTCCAGCGGCAGATCCCATTGCGATTCGGGCACATAGGCGCCGAGCGGCCCGCCCACCTGCACGGCTTTCACCGGTCGGCCCGAGGCCGTGCCGCCGCCGAAGTCGTGGATCAGCTCGCGCAGCGTGATGCCGAAAGCCTTCTCGACCAGGCCGCCCTGGCGCACGTTGCCCGCCAGCTGGATCGGCAGCGTGCCGCGCGAACGGCCGACGCCGAAGTCGCGGTAGTAGGCCGCGCCCCTGGCGAGGATCAGCGGCACCGAGGCGAAGCTGATCACGTTGTTGATGACCGTCGGTTTGCCAAACAGGCCCTGCAGCGCCGGCAGCGGCGGTTTGGCCCGCACGATGCCGCGCTTGCCTTCCAGGCTCTCCAGCATCGCCGTCTCTTCACCGCAGACGTAGGCGCCCGCGGCCTTCTTCAGCTCCAGCACGAAGCCGCGGCCGCTGCCCAGGAGGTCGGCGCCCAGCCAGCCGGCCGCGGTCGCGCGCGCGATGGCTTCGCGGAAGGTCGCGATCGCGTCCGGATACTCGGAACGCACATAGACGAAACCGCGTGTCGCGCCAGTGGCCAGCGCCGCGATGGCCATGCCTTCGATCAGCATGAAGGGGTCGCCTTCGAGCGTCATGCGGTCCGAGTAGGTTCCCGAATCGCCTTCGTCGGCATTGCAGACGATGTACTTCTGGTCGGCGGCGGCAGCCGCAACAGTCTTCCACTTGATGCCGGTCGGAAAGGCCGCGCCACCCCGGCCGCGCAGGCCCGAGTCCAGCACCTCCTGCACGATGGCCGCGGGCGCGAGCGTCAATGCGCGGCGCAGGCCGGCCAGACCGCCATGGGCCTCGTAGTCGGCGAGCGACAGCGGATCGGTGATGCCCATGCGGGCGAAGGTCAGCCGCTCCTGCCGCTGCAGCCAGGGCAGCGCGTCGGTCAGGCCGAGATGCAGCGGGTGCGTGGCGGCGCCGCCGCCGTTGTGGTCGTCGTCGAGCAGGCCCAGGTCCAGCAGACCCGCCACGTCCTCGGGCGCGACCGGCCCGTAGGCCACACGGCCCCGCGGCGTGACGACCTCGACCAGCGGCTCCAGCCAGAACATGCCGCGCGAACCATTGCGCACGATCTCGATCTCGAGGCCGCGCCGCCCGGCTTCGGCCGCCAGGGCGGTGACCACTTCGTCGGCGCCGACCGCCAGCGCGGCGCTGTCGCGCGGAATGTAGACACGCACCGTCATGCCGCTGCCCCCGCCGTGGCCAGCAAGGCATCGAGCCGCGGCGCCGACATGCGGGCGCGCACCCGCTCGTCCAGCGCGACCGCCGGGGACGATGCGCACAGCCCCAGGCAATACACCGGCTCCAGCGTCACCGCGCCATCGGCCGTGGTGCCGCCATCGGCCAGGCCCAGTCGCAGGCAGGCGTGGGCCCACAGCGCCTCGCTGCCCATCGCCCGGCAGGACTCGGCACGGCAGACCTGCAGCACGTGCCGGCCCGCCGGCTCGGTCCGGAAGTGGTGGTAGTAGCTGAGCACGCCATGCACCTCGGCGCGCGACAGGTTCAGGCCGGCCGCGATCTCGGCCACGGCGTGCGCCGGCACGCAGCCCAGCGTGTCCTGCACATCGTGCAGGATCGGCAGCAGCGCGCCGGGCTCGTGCCGCCGGGCCGCCACCAGCCGCCGCACGGTCTCGGTCTGTGCATCGTGGGTCTCTGTCATGTCATCGCCATTTCATCGTCGTTCTTGTCGCTTGCCCTGCCCGCCTGACCACCCGCCATGCAGGCCTGGAAGAGGTTCTCAATGGAACATCTTCACCACGCTCTGCAGCGTGCGGTAGATGCCCCAGGCCAGCGGCACACCGACCACCAGCCAGGCCAGCGCCACCACCGCCGGGCTCACCGCCGTACGGCCCCGGCCGCCCATGCCGGCCTCGGCGGCCGCCGCCTTCTCGTGCGCCAGGCGCTTTTCTTCGGCCAGTTCGGCATCGGTCATGAACCACTTGTCGGCCACCGGGCGCACCATCAGGTTGGCGATCAGGCCCACGACCAGCATGGCCGTCAGGATGTACATGGTCTGGTTATAGACCTGCTCGCGCGGAATGCCCAGTGAGAGCTGGTATTCGCGCATGTAGTTCACGACCACCGGCCCCAGGATGCCGGCCGTGGCCCAGGCGGTCAGCAGACGGCCGTGGATGGCGCCGACCATCTGCGTGCCGAACAGGTCGGCCAGGTAGGCCGGCACTGTCGCGAAGCCGCCGCCGTACATGCTGAGGATGATGCAGAACGCCGCCACGAACAGCATCACGCTGCCGGCCGCCGCACTGCCCGGCACACTGAAATACAGCACGCCACCCAGGATGAAGAACACCGCATAGGTCACCTTGCGGCCGAGCTTGTCGGACAGGCTGGCCCAGAAGAAACGCCCGCCGATGTTGAACAGGCTGAGCAGCGCGGTGAAGCCGGCCGCCACGCCGGCGATGGCGGCGAGCTGGGTCTTGTCGAGTTCGCCGAACTTCCTGGCCTCGCCGATCAGCGAGCCGCCGAACACCTCCTGCAGCATCGGCGAGGCCATGCCGATGACGCCGATGCCCGCGCTAACGTTCATGCACAGCACGACCCAGACCAGCCAGAACTGCGGGATGCCCCAGACCTTCTTCACGTGCACGTGGCGCTGCGTGATCATCGTGTTGCTGCTGGCCGGCGGCGGTGTCCAGCCTGCGGGTTTCCAGCCGGTGGGCGGCACGCGGTAACCCAGAGCGCCGCCCATCATGAACACGAAGTAGACCAGCGCCATCACGACGAAGGTCTGCATCACGCCCACGCCGGTGGGGCTGGCAAAACTCTTCATCAGGTCGGCCGCCAGCGGCGAACCGATCATCGCGCCGCCGCCGAAACCCATGATGGCCATGCCGGTCGCCATGCCGCGGCGGTCCGGAAACCACTTGATCAGCGTGCTGACCGGGCTGATGTACCCAAGGCCCAGGCCGATGCCGCCGATCACGCCCGAGCCCAGCACCATCATCCAGAACTGGTGCAGATGGATGCCCAGCGCCGAGATCAGCATGCCGCCGCACCAGCACACGGCCGACACCACGCCGGCCTTGCGCGGGCCGGCGCGTTCGAGCCAGCCGCCCCACAGCGCGGCGGAGCAGCCGAGGAACACGAAGAACAGGGTGTACATCCAGCCCAGCGTGGAGATCTTCCAGTCGCAGGTGGTGATGAACAGCTCCTGGACAAACCCGACCTCGGGGCCGCACTTGATGCTTTCCTTGATGCCCAGCGCGCGCGACAACGGCAGCCAGAACACCGAAAAGCCGTAGGCCATGCCGATGCACAGATGGATTGCCAGCGCTGCCGGCGGCACCAGCCAGCGGTTGAAACCCGGGCCCGCGATGATGCGTTCCTTGTCCAGAAAACCAGCCATTCTTGTCTCCGTTCTTGTAGTGGGCGCAAACGTGTTGCGCCCCGGAGTGTCTGGCCCGGCTCAGCGGCCGGTCAAATTCATTCGGGACATGCGCCCATTTAGTTTACGAATCGCGACCAGGGGTTTGCCCTCATCGGCTACGTCGCCAGCAGGCCGCTGTGGGCCGCGGCCACGGCCAGCCATTCGGGGTCGCGGGCCAGCGCCAGCGCGGCATCGAGCGTGCGTGAACGCCGGTCGCTCTCGACCACCATGAAACCGATCGGCGTCAGCACCTCGGGCTGCACCAGCGGCAGCGCCTCGAGTTCGCGGTAGCCGCGCACGGCCCCCACCAGCGCGCCCGGCAGCACGCTGCAGACCTCGCCCGCCACCACGCTCAGCGCCAGCGTCAGGATTGAATTGGTCTCGATCGCCGGCTTGACCTCGGCGCCGGCCATCGCGAACGCGCTGTCGACGATGGTGCGGTTGTGCATCTCAGGGGTCAGCAGGCACAGCGGCAGCAGCGCCGCGTCGCGCCAGGGCATCGGCGCGCCGATCTGCATCGTGTGGCCCGACGGGTCGTCGATGCGGCGCAGCAGGAAGTAGTGCTCGGTGTACTGCGGCAGTGCGGTGAGCCGGATGCTGCGCTGGCCCAGCCGGTCGGTATAGCCGAGCCCGATGTCGAGCGACAGGCTTTCCAGGCCGACCTCGATCTCGGGCGAACTCATCGAGCGCACCACCGGCGCGATGCCCGGGTGCCGCGCGTGCAGCATCGCCGAGAAGCGGGCGACGATCGGCATCGCGGTCGGCACCGCGCCCAGCGTCAGCCGGCCCTGCGGTTGAACGGCGCCGGAGTCCAGCTCCTGTTGCAGCGCCTCGCGTTCGTACAGCATGCGCTGCGCCGTGGCCAGGATGCGTTCGCCCTCCGGCGTCAGGCCGGCATAGGTCCTGCTGCGCTTGACGATGGCGGTGCCGAACTCGTCTTCCAGCGCCCGCAGCGCGTTGGACAAGGCCGGCTGCGTGATGTGGCAGGCCTGCGCGGCGCGGCCGAAGTGCTGGTGCTCGTGCAGAGCCACCAGGTAGCGGAGCGAGGCCAGCAGGTTCAAGCGTAGAGCTCCGGTTGTTCGCGCCAGCGAACGCCGGCGGACCTCACCCTCTTCCCCGCGGGAGAGGGGCGGGGTGAGGGGCGCGCAGCGCCGACGATCGCCGAGCCCGCAAGGCGCATCTACGTATCCTTCGAGATCGTGATCGACGGGAACTTCGACGAGAAATCCTTGTTCTTGTTCGCGATCGACACGGCGACCTGGCGCGCCACCGCCTTGTAGATGGCGGCCAGTTCACCCTCGGCATCGGCCACCACGGTCGGCAGTCCGCTGTCGGCCTGCTCGCGGATGCGGATGTCGAGCGGCAAGGCGCCCAGGTAGTCCATCTTGTACTCGGCAGCCATGCGTTTGCCGCCCTCGGCGCCGAAGATGTGCTCGACGTGGCCGCAGTGGCTGCACACGTGTACGGCCATGTTCTCCACCACGCCCAGGATCGGCACGCCGACCTTCTCGAACATCTTGATCGCCTTGCGCGCGTCGAGCAGCGCGATGTCCTGCGGCGTGGTGACGATCACTGCACCGGTCATCGGCACGCGCTGCGACAGCGTGAGCTGGATGTCGCCGGTGCCGGGCGGCAGGTCGACGATCAGGTAGTCGAGTTCTTTCCAATTGGTCTGGCGCAGCAGCTGGTCGAGCGCCTGCGTGGCCATCGGGCCGCGCCAGATCATCGCCTCGTCCTGCGCGACCAGGAAGCCGATCGACATCACCTGCACGCCGTGGTTCTCCATCGGCTCCATGGTCTTGCCGTCGGCACTGGCCGGCCGGCCGGTGATGCCCATCATCATCGGCTGGCTCGGGCCGTAGATGTCGGCGTCGAGCAGGCCGACCGATGCACCTTCGGCGGCCAGCGCCAGCGCCAGGTTGGCAGCGGTCGTGCTCTTGCCGACACCGCCCTTGCCGGAGGCGACGGCCACGATGTTCTTCACGCCGGGCAGCAGCTGCACGCCGCGCTGCACGGCGTGGGCCACGATCCTGCTGGTGATGTTGACCGAGACGTTGTCGACGCCCGGCACGCCTTTGGCCGCGGCGATCAGCGCCCGGCGCAGCGCGGGGATCTGGCTCTTGGCCGGGTAGCCGAGTTCGACGTCGAAGGCCACGTCGCCTTCGGTGATGCCGAGGTTGCGCACGGCGCGGGTGGACACCAGGTCGAGCCCGGTGTTCGGGTCGAGGACGCTTTTCAGCGCGTCCAGAACATCCTGCTGTGTCACTGCCATTTGTCGTTTCTCCTGGGGATTCGGGCGCGTGGGTCGGGGGCGGCTAGTCTATCGGAGCGGGCAGCCCTCTGTGCCTGCGGGTCATCCTTGCCACCGGTTCACGCGCGAACCCCTGCCCTAAAATCGAAGGTTCGCCGCGACCCCTGCGCGGCGCCTGCTTCCACGCGAGACCGCCCGATGCCCCAACGCCAACTCTTCGTCACCACCGCCCTGCCCTACGCCAACGGCAACTTCCACATCGGCCACATCATGGAGTACATCCAGGCCGACATCTGGGTGCGGTACCAAAGGATGCAGGGGCATGCGGTGAACTTCGTCGGGGCAGACGATACGCACGGCGCGCCGATCATGATCGCGGCCGAGAAGGCCGGCAAGACGCCGCAGCAGTTCGTGGCCGAGATCGCGGCTGGCCGCAAGCCCTACCTCGACGGTTTCCACATCGCCTTCGACAACTGGCACAGCACCGACGCGCCCGAGAACCACCAGCTCGCGCAGCAGATCTACCTCGACCTGAAGGCAACCGGCCTGATCGCCAGCAAGACCATCGAGCAGTTCTTCGACCCCGAGAAGAACATGTTCCTGCCCGACCGCTTCATCAAGGGCGAATGCCCGAACTGCCATGCCAAGGACCAGTACGGCGACAACTGCGAGGTCTGCGGCAAGGTCTACGCGCCCACCGACCTGATCAATCCCTACTCCGCGCTGTCGGGCGCCAAGCCGGAGCTGAAAAGCTCCGAGCACCTGTTCTTCCAGCTGTCCGACCCGCGCTGCGTGGCGTTCCTGGAGAAGTGGACGCAGGACGGCCGGCTGCAACCCGAAGTGGCCAACAAGGTCAAGGAATGGTTCAGTGTGCGGACCAACCCCGACGGCACGACCAGCGAAGGCCTGGGCGACTGGGACATCAGCCGCGACGCGCCCTACTTCGGCATCGAGATCCCCGGCTCGCCGGGCAAGTACTTCTACGTATGGCTGGACGCGCCGGTGGGCTATCTGGCTTCGTTGAAGAACCTGCTGGACAAACGTGGCGAGGACTACGACGCCTACATGGCCCGGCCCGAGCTGGAGCAGGTCCACTTCATCGGCAAGGACATCGTCACCTTCCACACGCTGTTCTGGCCCGCGATGCTGAAGTTCAGCGGCCGCAAGACGCCGGACTCGGTGTTCGTGCACGGCTTCCTCACCGTGAACAACGGCGAGAAGATGAGCAAGAGCCGCGGCACCGGCCTGGACCCGTTGAAGTACCTGAGCCTGGGCATGAACCCGGAATGGCTGCGCTACTACCTGGCCGCCAAGCTGAACGGCAAGAACGAGGACATCGACTTCAATGCCGAGGACTTCATGGCGCGGGTGAACAGCGATCTGATTGGCAAGTTCGTCAACATCGCGTCGCGCGCCGCGGGCTTCATCGCCAAGCGCTTCGACGGCCAACTGGGCGCAATGAGCGACGACGGCCAGGCGCTGCTGACCACGTTGCGCGGCCAGGCGGGCGGCATTGCTGATTCGCTGGAGAAACGCGACACCGCGCGCGCGCTGCGCGAGGTGATGCTGCTGGCCGACCGCGTGAACGAATACGTGGACGCCAACAAGCCCTGGGAGCTGGCCAAGAAGGAAGGCGCCGATGCCCGCCTGCAGGACGTCTGCACCACCTGCATCGAAGCCTTCCGCGTGCTGACGGTCTACCTGAAGCCGATGCTGCCGGCCCTGGCCGCGCAGGTCGAAGCCTTCCTGAACACGCCACCGCTCGGTTTTGCCGATGCACAGAACCTGCTCGGCACCGGTCACCGCATCGGCAGCTACCAACACCTGATGCAGCGCGTCGACATCAAACAACTCGAGGCCCTGTTCGAAGCCCCCGCCGCACCCGAGCCCGAAAAACGCTCGCCCGGCGGCGAAGACATCGCCCCCACGATCGGCATCGACGACTTCGCCAAGATCGACCTGCGCATTGCGAAGATCGTGCAGTGCGAGGCGGTCGAGGGCTCGACCAAGCTGCTGCACCTGACGCTCGATGTCGGCGAAGGCAAGACCCGCAACGTGTTCAGCGGCATCGCCAGCGCTTACAAGCCTGAGGCCCTGGTCGGCAAGCTGACCGTGATGGTCGCCAACCTGGCCCCGCGCAAGATGAAGTTCGGTCTGAGCGAAGGCATGGTGCTGGCCGCCAGCCACGCCGACGACAAGACCGACACCGGCATCTACGTGCTGGAACCGTTCCCGGGGGCACAGCCGGGCATGCGCGTGCGCTAAACCTCGGTCAGCAGAACACCAACGCCAGCCAGGCCGGATCTTCCACCAGGTTGAGCATCAGATAGCCGTAGGCCTGGTAGGTCCACAGTTCCAGGGCGAACAGCGGGTTGGTTCGCAGGGTGTCGAGTGCAGCGGAGACTGCAGCCAGGGCGGGTGCAGCGGGCGGGGTCGAGAAAGAGTCGGATCGCACGGAGGCGCCAGGTGATCGGTCGGGCCACGATTGTCGCCGACCGCCTTTCGGTTTCCACGCAAGGCAGGCGGGCTCCGAACATCCGCAGAAACGTTTACCTGATGGCCCATCTCTTGGTCGGCAACGCGACCCGCAACGGGCCGAGGGTTAACACTTGTTCCCCTCAACTTCGGTCGATCGCAAAATTCGCGACGCTGAAGAAACGTTTCCACAGACAAGCCATCCATGTCCCACCTCCCTGCTCCGGATGCCGTTCGATCGGGCGCGGCGCCTGCACACGTCGGCCTGATCGGCGCCGGCCTGATGGGCCGGGGCATGGGCCTGCGCCTGCTGCAGCACGGCCACCGGCTCGGTGTCGTGGCGCACCGGCAGCGCGAGACCATCGAGGAGCTGAATGCGCTGGGCGCACGCGAGTTCGCATCGCCCAGCGCGCTGGCGGCCGACTGCCACGCCATCGTGTTGTGCCTGCCTTCGGTCGAGGCCGTGCAGCAGGTGCTGTTCGGCGACGGCGGCATCGTCTCGCAGGCGCAGCCCGGGTTGCTGGTCATCGACTGCTCCACATTGCCTCCGGAGGCGACGCAACGTTTCCACGCGCAGTTGCAGGCCCACGGCATCGCCCTGGTCGATGCGCCGGTCACCCGGGGCCCGGTCGAGGCGGTGCAGGGCAGGCTGCATGCGCTGGTCGGCGGCGATGCGGCCGACGTGGCACGTGCCACGCCGATCCTGCAGGCCTTCTGCGAAAGCATCTTCCGTTTCGGTGGACCGGGCACCGGGCATGCAGCCAAGATGGTCAACAACTTCCTGGCGTTCAGCCATTTCGTCGCGGCCTCGGAGGCGATGGCGTCGGCCAGCAGGGCGGGCCTCGACCTCGCGACGCTGCTGCAGGCGATCCAGGTCAGCGGAGGCCAGAGCCGGGTGCTCGACGGTCTCACGCCCTGGCTGGCCGCAGGCGATGCGCCGCGCTCGCGCGTGACGCTGCAGACCGCCCACAAGGACGCCCGCTACTACACGCAGTGGGCCCGCGCGATGGACACTTGTGGCCCTCTGGCCGAGCAAGTCGTCGACAGCCTGGCCCAGGGTCTGGTGGCAGGGCTCGGCCCGCAACTGACGCCGCACTACCTGCGCTGGGTGGCACAGAACCATGGCAGCCAGCTGCCGCCTGTGCCGCCCATGCCGGCCATCCCGGCCATGGCCGCACCGCCAGCCCCCGCAATGATCTGAAGCCATCGACACACCCCACTCCCCCATGGACCTGCACTCCGCTCCACCTTCCGCGCCCGCCACGGCCGCGGCTCTGCCGCCCTCCACGCGCCTGCCGCTGCGTGCCCCGCCCTACGACGACGACGTGGCGCAGTACATCGGCAACACCGCGTTCAAAGGTTTGTCGCCGCAGCACCTGCGCCTGGCGCTGGCGCACCAGCCGGCGCTGGGGCGCGCGTTCCAGGCGCTGGCGCACCAGGTGCTGTTCCAGTGCGCGCTGCCCGAGCGCGAACGCGAGATCGCGATCATCCGCACTGGTGCGCTGAAGCGGTCCGAGTACGAATGGGGCATGCACGTCAGCATCTATGGCGACAAGTGCGGGCTGAGCGCGGCCCAGATCGCCGAGCTGACGCAGGGCACGCCGAGCGCCGCGTTGTGGACCGACAAGGAGCGGCTGATCGTGCAGGCCGTCGACGAGCTGCACCACCACAGCACCGTGAGCGACACCACCTGGGCGGCGCTGCGCGCGCACTGGCCCGAGCCGCAGATCGTCGAGCTGATCCTGTCGACCGGCTTCTACACGATGGCCGCGATGTTCCTCAACAGCGTGGCCGTGCCGCTGGAAGACGGTGCCGAGCGTTTCCCGGCCGGCATCGTGCAGGCCGCGGTGCCGGCGGCGACGCAAGCCGGGGCAGCATGAGCGCAGAGCTCGGCCGCCCGGAGCAAGCTCGCCCCCGGAGTGCTTCGGCACGGAGGGGCGTCCAGTGAGCCTGCAGCGCAAAAACCGGCCCACGATCCGCGACGTGGCCGCCGCCGCCGGCGTCTCGCTGGGCACGGCCTCGCGCGCGCTCAACCGCAGCGGCCGTGTCAGCGAAGAAGCCATCGCCGCAGTGGGCAAGGCCGCACGCAAGCTGGGTTACGAGCCCGATGCGGTGGCGCAGAGCATGCGCACGCGCTCGACCGGCGTGGTCGGCCTGCTGGTGTCGGACCTGTCGAACCCGCTGTACGCCCGCATCATCATGGCGGTCGAGTCGCGGCTGCAGCGCGACGGGTATGCGCTGCTGCTGGCCAACACGCACAACGATGCGCGCCACGAGAAGGCGATGATCGAGCTGTTCCGCCGCCGCCGCGTCGACGGCCTGGTGCTGGGCCCCTGCGCATCCGAAGACCCGGCCATGCTCGACCGCCTGCACGATGCGCACTTCCCCGTGGTGGCGATGGACCGCGACTTCGGCAGCGCCTGCAGCGGCGTGCAGGTCGACCACTTCCACGGCGCACTGCAGGCCACGCGCTACCTGCTGAACCTGGGCCACACGCGCATCGCGCTGCTCACGCCCGGCAGCGTGCTGCGCCCGGGCCGCGAGCGGATCGCCGGCTTCTGCGATGCCTTCCGCGAACGCGGCCTGACGCCCGAGCCCAAGCTGATCCGCGCCGAGAAGTCGGCGATGGACTTCGCGTTCAGCGAATCGCTGGCCCTGCTGTCGGCCGCCCGGCCGCCCACGGCTTTTGTCTGCCTGGGCACGCGCATCCTGGCCGGCGTGCTGCAGGGCCTGCGCCACTCGGGCCGCAGCGCGCCCGACGACGTGAGCGTGGTCAGCGTAGGCGACACCGATCTCGCGCAGCTGTGGACGCCGGCCATCACTGCCCTCACCTGGGACCTGGAAGCCGTGGGCACGGCCGCTGCCGAGCTGATGCTGAAGAACCTGCGCGCGTCCTCGCCCGGCGGCGAGGCAGCACCGGAGGCCGAACGCATCCTCATCACGACCCAGCTGGTGCTGCGCGATTCCTGCGGCCCGCTGCGCAGCGCGGACAAGACGCGCAAGGAGACCGTCCAGTGAACCAGAACCCAACCGCGCCAGGGAGGCTCGCCGGCAAGGTGGCCATCGTCGTCGGGGCCGGCTCGATCGGCAGCGACGTCAGCAATGGTGCCGCCTGCGCCGTGCTGTTCGCGCGCGAAGGTGCGCGCGTGATGTGCGTCGACCGGTCGCTGGCCGCGGCCGAAGCAACGGTGCGGCGCATCGCGGCCGACGGCGGCCCGGTGGCGGACGGGGCCATGGCGTTCGAGGCCGACGTGCAGGATGCCGGCCGCATCCAGGCGATGGTCAAGTCCTGCGTCGAGCATTACGGCCGCATTGACATCCTGCACCACAACGTCGGCATCGAGGAGTTCGGCGAGCTGGTCGACGTGACCGAGGAGTCGTGGGACCGGGTCCACGCGATCAACCTCAAGGGCGCGATGCTGACCTCGCGCGAAGTCGTGCCGGTGATGATCCGGCAGGGAGGTGGCTCGATCATCAACATCTCGTCCGTCGCCAGCCGCAGGTGGAGCCCGATGCAGTTCCTCTCGTACAGCACTTCGAAGGCGGCGCTGAACCACATGACCCGCGTGGTCGCGCGCCAGTACGCGCCCCACCAGGTGCGCTGCAACGTGATCCTGCCCGGCCTGATCGACACACCGCATGCCGCCCATCTGTTCAAGGACGAGGAAGAAATGCGCCGCGGCCGCGAGATGCGCAACCAGCGCTGTCCGATGGGCCGCCAGGGAACGCCGTGGGACGTGGCCAACGCGGCCCTGTTCCTGGCCAGCGACGAGTCGCGTTACGTGACCGGGCTCGAGATGGTCGTCGACGGTGGCCTGCACCTCTGACGGCCCGGCCGTGCGGCCTGCGTGAAAAGTCAAAACAATGAAGGAGACAAGAGCATGCGTATCCACCGAACCCTCATCGCCGTCGCGCTGGCAGCTACCGGCTGCGCCGCGCTGGCCCAGAGCGCGAACGACTACCCCAGCAAGCCGATCAAGCTGATGCTGATCTCGGCGCCCGGCAGCGGCGGCGATACGCTGGGCCGGCTGCTCGGCGACAAGATGGCCACGCTGATGAAGGCCACCATCGTGCCCGACAACCGGCCCGGCGCGGGCGGTGCGATCGCGATCGACATCGCCGCCAAGGCCCCGCCCGACGGCTACACGATCGCGCTGGGCGGCGCCACGACCCATGTGCTGCTGCCGGCCATCAACCCCAAGCTGGCCTACAACTCGACGAAGGACTTCGCGCCGATCGGCCAGGTCGGCACGGCGGCGATCGTGATGATCGCCAGCAACGACGTGCCGGCCAACAACCTGCAGGAGCTGATGGCGCTGGCCAAGAGCAAACCCGAAGGCCTGCAGTACGCGAGCTGGGGCAACGGCTCGACCGGGCACTTCTGCGGCGAACTGCTGAAGCTCAAGACGCAGATGAACATGAGCCACGTGCCCTACAAGTCGGTCGCGCAGATCCAGACCGATCTGCTGGGAGGCCACATCAAGCTGGCCTTCGTCGACATGGCCTCGGGCACGCCGATGGTGAAGAGCGGCCGTGCCAAGGCCATCATCAACTGCACGTCGCGCTCGCCCAGCCTGCCCGAGGTGAAGAGCTACGAGGATGAAGGCATCGACTTCAAGGGCCTGCGCATGGGCGCGTTCCGCTGGGCGATGTATGCGCCGGCGGGCACACCCAAGGCGGTGGGCGACAAGCTGGCGGCGGCACTGCGGGCCACGGTCGAGATGCCGGAAGTGAAGGCCCGGCTGCTCGAGCTGGGCATCAGCGCAGGTTTCGTCGGCGGCGACGAACTGAACGAGCAGACCGGCAAGGACATCGAGGCCTGGCGCCAGGTCGCCAAGGAAGCCAACATCACCGCGAACCCCTGACATGAAGCAGCCCCCACGCTCATCGCTTCGCGTATCGCTGCCCCCCAAGGGGGCGCGTCAGTGCCTTCGGGCGGCCGGGCGCCACTGACATGAGCCGCTTCTACGGAGAACTGCGCCAGGTCGCCTACATCGTGCGCGACATCGAGCACGCGATGGTGCACTGGAGCGGTGTGCTGGGCGTCGGCCCCTGGTTCTACAACGAACACGTGGGCGTGACCGAGTTCAGCTACTACGGCCAGCCCTCGGCGCTGCCCGACCTGTCGATCGCGCTGGCCAACGCGGGCGGGCTGCAGGTCGAGCTGATCCAGCAGCGCAACGAGGCGCCGTCGCTGTACCTCGACTTCCTGCGGCGCAATGGCGAGGGCGCACAGCACGTGGCCTGGTGGACCGAAGCCTTCGACGCCCAGCGCGCACGGCTGATGGCCAGCGGGTATGCCGAAGGGCATGCCGGGCGCATCGGCCAGCGCGGACGCTTTGCCTATTTCGTGCATGCCGACATGCCGGGCGACGTGGTCGAGCTGTCGGAGCAGACCGGCGGCAAGGCCGAATTCTTCCGGCAGGTGCGGGAGGCCGCGGCGGGCTGGGACGGCGCCGAACCGGTGCGCCGCGTGGTGCGCAGATGACACCCACCACAGAAAACACACGAGGAAACAACATGCTGATGGAAGGCAAGGTGGCCGTGGTCACCGGAGCGTCGCGCACACGCGGCATCGGCAAGGCCACGGCGCGGCTGCTGGCCGAGCACGGCGCAAAGGTCGCGGTCCTGGATCTGGATCTCGCCGAGGCCCGGGCCGCGGCGCAGGACATCGGCGCCGGTCACATCGGTCTCGCCTGCGACGTGACCGATGCCGCGGCCTGCGCCGCGGCGATCCAGGCGACCTTGTTGGCCTTCGGCCAGATCGACGTGCTGGTCAACAACGCCGGGCTGACCCAGCGCCGCGGCACGATGGACGTGACCGGCGAAGACTTCGACCTCGTCACCAACATCGTGCTGCGCGGCACGCTGCTGATGTCGCAGGCGGTGATCCCGCACATGCGCGCGCGGCAGAGCGGCGCCATCGTCTGCGTGTCGTCGATGTCGGCGCAGCAGGGTGGCGGCGTGTTCGGCGGCGCGCACTACTGCGCGGCCAAGGCCGGCGTGCTGGGCCTGTCGCGGGCCATGGCGCGCGAGCTGGGGCCGGACAACATCCGCGTCAACGCGATCACGCCAGGGCTGATCCTCACCGACTTCTCGCGCGGCGCGAACTCGGACGAGAACAAACACGCGCTGGCCCAGAGCTTTCCGCTGCGCCGCGTCGGCCAGCCGGTGGACGTGGCCGGGGCCTGCCTGTTCCTGGCGTCGGACCTGTCGAGCTTCGTCACCGGCGCGACCCTCGACGTGAACGGCGGCGCGCACATGCATTGAAGCGCGCGCGTGTTGGCGCGGCCCTACATGTCACACGAGATCACACGGTGGGCTCTTCACGCCGACAAGGCCAAGGGTGACAATGTCGGCATGCCATCCGCCCGTCTCCTGACCCGCATCGCGGCCGTCGCCCTGCTGGCCGCCAGCACGCTGCTCGGCGGCTGTGCCGTGGTCAGCGTGGCGAGCACCGCGGTCAGCGTGGGCGCCAGCGCGGTCGGCCTTGTGGCGGACGCCGCCGTCGGCACCGTGAAGATCGCCGGCAAGGCGGTCGGTGCGGCAGCCGATGCCGTGCTGCCGGGCAAGGAGCCGTAGGGCGTAGCGGGCCGGGACACCATCGGTCGGTGCACCTCCCGGCAGCCGCCCACCATCGTTGCGCCGCGGGTCGTGCGTGCGGTTTCCGTAGGTCGACTCCACCAGGACGACGTCGGCCGGTTCCGGGCCGGCGGGCGGATTCATGACGAGATCGTCGCTGCGGCCCAGGTCGCCCGGGAAGAGGATGGAGGTGGCAGGTCCCGCGAAGCGCACGCTGGCCGCGCCGAGGATGTGGTCTGCGTGGCTGAACCGCGCCGTGAGCCCCGGCAACGGCGTGAAGTCGCTTCCGAAGGGCGTCGGCTTCATCCCGGTGACGGTGCCGGCGCACCCCCCCAAGAAAGCTGAGTTGCAGTCAAGGGCACCACCACGATGGGGAAGGCACGTGTTCCCAGTTGCGTGCCAGCTCTGTGGCATCCGGCGGGCAGGCTGCGTCCACCACGAAGGAGCTCAACCGCTCCTGATCGTCGAGCAGGTCCAGGACGTCGGACAACCGGTCGAACACTTCCACGTCAGCCTCGGAAGGGTCGGTCCCTGCAGCTTGTCGCTGCTGCAGCCGCTGGCGCAATTGCGCTGGCGACCCCTGGCACAGCAACACCGTGAAGGGTCGGTGCCTGGACCGGGCGAGCTCGGCGAATGCCGCGCGTTCGGGGCGCTTCAGGAAGGCTGCATCAACGATGATGCGCCAGCCCCCATCGAGTGCCAACCGCGCGATCTCCAGCAATCGCGCGTAGGTGCGCTGGGTACTGACGCTGTCGTAGATGCCGCCCTCGATGTGTGCGCGCGAATCGTCGAGCGGCTGCAGGCCATGGAGCCTCTTACGCTCGACATCGGAGCGAGCGCGCAACGCGCCCGCCGCCTCGACCAACTGCCGTGCCACCGTGCTCTTGCCGGACCCGGGCAGGCCGCAGGTGATGGCCATGCGCGGGTCGGCTTGCAAGGCCAGGCGAACGGCCAGCGCGAAGTAGTCTCGCGGGCCGCGCGCGCACGAGGTGTCGCCGCCCTGCGCTGCTTTCATGAGCGCCACCTGTGCGCGCACCAGCGCCCTGCACACCAGCGAGAACCGCAGGATGACCAGGCCGTCGTAGTCGCCCCCCGCTTCGAGATAACCGTTCAGGAAGCGCCAGGCCAGCGCCGTTGCGCCGTGCGCCATCAGATCCATCACCAGGAAAGCCGCGTCGTCGATCACGTCGATCCAGCGCAGCGCCGGGTCGAACTCGATGGCGTCGAACGCGGTGGACGTCCGCTCGAGCTGCAGCACGTTGGCCAGGTGCAGGTCGCCATGGCATTCCCGCACCCGGCCCTGCAGCCGCCGCGCCTCCCACGCTGGCTGCAGGATCGCGAGCTGGCGCAGCAGCCAGGCTTGCAGCGAGGCCCAGTCTGCTTGCAAGTGCTCCCCCGCACCTGGCGTGGCGAGCCAGGTGTCGATGCCTGCGATCAGGCCCCGCGTGGTGCGCGCGTGCTGTTCGGCACGGCCGAAATGTGCACTGGTTGGTGCAACAGGCGCGTCTCGATGGAACATGGCCAGTGTTCGGCCGAACTGGTCAACGTCGTCGGCGCAGAGGCGGCCGCAGGCGATGCGCTCGGACCACAACGCGCCTGTCGGAAACCGCCGCATCTTGACCGCGAAGTCGACCACCGGCCCGTCCCCCTCGAAAGAGGCCCCGTTCGAACTCTCGTGCACCGCCATCACTTGCAGATAAAGCGCCTGCGCAAGGCGCCGGTTCACGCGAAGTTCCTCGTCGCAATAGCGGCGCCTGGCCTCCAGCGTGGTGGAGTCGAGAAATGCCAGTCGTAGCGGCTTCTTGAACTTGTACGCGAACTCAGAGGCGAGCAAGACCCAGGAGATGTGCGTCTCCACCCATTCGACCGGCTGGCCCTCGTTCCTGGCCAATGCATCGCTCAACTGCGCGACGCGATGTCGGGCCTGCTCCAGCGCGCGTTTCTGTTGGTCCATGGGTCGAATATCGCCGTCTCGGAACATGGCAGGTTGCGGCAGATCAATCGGAGGCGAACGGAGGTGCTGGCTTGCGCTTGATCTGGCGCAATGCCGGCCTGCGACGCGCCTTCTAGACTGCATTCACTGCCGATCGCATCGCACTTGCAACTGGCGATCGTGCATGTCGGGCTCCGCGAGGGGCGTTCGTCGTCGAGGAGGTAGACATGTCAGTTTCGGAATCCTATCAAGCGGTCAGCAGGTGGCTCGACCAGCGGGCCCGTGCGCTGCAGACGCAGATCACCGCGGCACAGGGACACGGCGGCATCGCGGTGCATGAAGTTGGCGACTTCAAGGACGCTGCGTCGCACGAGGCCCTGGACGTGGTTGCCGGCGCGGAAGTCGAACGCGATGTCGCCGAGCTGCGCGAGATCAATGTCGCCCGTCGACGGATCATGGAAGGCGACTACGGCCAGTGTGCAGACTGCGGCGTGCGCATCGACGCGCAACGTCTGCACGCACACCCGGCTGCTTCGCGCTGTACCACTTGTCAGAGCCTGGCCGAGCAGGGCGGCTCAGCGCATCGGGTCGGCTGACGAAGGCGTCGGCACATCGTCCGGTGCCAGCTGCAAGTGCATCTGTAGCTCGCTGCCGACCCTCAGGGTGGTCATGCCCAGGCGCCGCGCAAGCGCAGTCATCGCGCCGTTTTCGCCGAGGCACTCCCCCACCAGCGTGCACGTGCCGCGGTCTCGCAGATAGGCAATCAGGCGCTCCATCAGCGCAAGCCCCAGGCCCTGGTGCTGACGCTCACGCGCGACCTGCACCGCGAACTCGGCACGGTCGTTGTCCGCATCAGCAAGCCCGCACGCGTACCCCAGCAGCTCCGAATCGGCGTCGTCGTTCTTGTCGAATGCGACGAACGTCATCTCGCGGTCGTAGTCGATCTGGCTGTAGCGCGCCAGTTCGCTGTGCGCGATCTCTCCTCGTTGCGCAAAGAAACGCAGCCGCATGTCTTGCTGCGTGGCCTGTTCGTAGAAGCGGCGCAGGGCCGGTTCGTCCTCGGGCCGGATCGGTCGCAGCTTGACCGCGTTTGCGTGCGGCAGCGACATCACGCATTCCAGCTCCGCGGGGTAGGGCCGTATCACCAGCCTTGCCCGACCGTCGCCCCGGGCACCGCTGAGGCCGATGCGGGCGTCGAGCGCGATCGCGCCCTGGTCGTCCACCAGCAACGGGTTGATGTCCATTTCGCCGATCTCGGCGAGATCGCAGACCATCTGCGAGACCTTCAGCAGCACCAGCGTCAGCGCGCCGCTGTCGATCGCCGCACGGTCGCGGTAGCCGGCCAGCAGCCTGGCGACCCGCGTGCGCGCCACGAGATCCTGCGCCAGCGCTGCGTTCAAGGGCGGCAATGCAACGGCGCGGTCGCGCACCACTTCGACCGACGTGCCGCCCTGGCCGAACAACAGCACCGGCCCGAACACCGGGTCGGTCGTCGCGCCGACGATCAACTCGTGCGCATGCGGGCGCAGGACCATGGCCTGCACGTTGAAGCCGGCTAGCACAGCGTTCGGCCGCAGCGCCGCGACGCGCGTGTGCATGGCTTCGGCGGCCGCCCGCACCTGCGCACCGTCTTGCAGATTCAGGCTGACACCGCCCACGTCGGACTTGTGCGATATCTGCGGCGAGACGATCTTGACCACGACCGGATAGCCGATCGCGTCCGCGGCGCGCACAGCGGCCTCGGGCGTGTCGGCGATGCGCGATGCCGCCACGGGAATTCCGTAGGCCGCCAGGACTGCCTTGGCGTCGTATTCGTCCAGCATCGTCAGGCCCGCGGCGGTGGCACGCCGCAGAATGGTCCGTGCCTGCTCCACGTCTGCGGTCCACTGGCCGGGTACCGAGGGCGGCGTCTGCAGCAGGGCCTCGCGGTGGCGGCGAAAGCGCACCATCTGCAGCCAGGAAGACACCGCTTGCTCCGGTGTCTCATAGGTCGGAAGACCGGCCGACTCGCACTGGTCTCGCGCTTCGGCGACCGCCTTGCCGCCGAGCCAGGAAGTCAGGACGGTGGATCGCGTGGCGACCAGCAAGGGGGCGCAGGCGGTGGCGATCTCGGCGCTCGGCACGATCGCTGTCGGTGCGTGCATGAACAGCAGTCCGTCGGCCTCGGGCACATTGGCCAGCAGGTTCAGCGCGTCCACATAGCGCTGTGCCGGAGCGTCTCCGATGATGTCGACCGGATTGCCATGCGACCAGGTCGCGGGCAATACCGCGTTCAGTGCCTGAAGAGTGGCGGGCGACAATTCGGCCAGCCGACCGCCATGCAGCGCCATCGCATCGGCCGCCAGCACGCCGGCACCGCCGCCGTTGGTCACGATCATCAGCCTGTCGCCACGCGGTGGCCGGGCGCGGGCGAGGGTTTCCGCGGTGCTGAACAGATCGAGCAGGGTATCGACCCGCAGCATGCCGGAGCGCCGTACCGCAGCGTCGAACACATCGTCGCCACCCGCCATCGCGCCGGTGTGCGAAGCTGCCGCCTTGGCACCGGCCGGCGCGCGCCCCGCCTTGACCACCAGCACCGGCTTGTTGCGTGCCGCAGCACGCGCCGCCGACATGAACTTGCGCGGCGCCTTCACCGACTCCATGTACATCAGGATCGCATGGGTGTCGGGGTCGTTGGCCAGATAGTCCAGCACGTCGCCGAAATCGACGTCGGCGCAGTCGCCCATCGAGACGAAATGCGAAAACCCGATGGCGCGCGAATCTGCCCAGTCGAGCAGGGCCGTCGTCAGTGCTCCCGATTGCGAGAGAAACGCGAGGTGCCCTGCCCTGGGCGAGAGGTGGGCAAAGCTGGCGTTGAGGCCGATCTGCGGCACCAGCAGGCCTACGCAGTTCGGGCCCAGCACCCGCAGCAGATGCGGGCGCGCCGCCTGCAGCATCTGGTCCTGCAGCATCTGCCCCTTGGAGTCGACCTCGTGCAGACCCGCGCTCAGCACCACCGCCGCCCGGGTGCCGCGTGCCCCCAGCTCGGCAATCAAACCAGGCACGGTGGCCGCAGGTGTGCAGATCACCGCCAGGTCGGGTGCCGCCGGCAGGCTGCCGACATCGGTCCACGCAGGCTGCCCGAGGACTTCGGTGTGATGTTGGTTGACCGGCCACACCTCACCCTTGAAGCCAGCCTGAAGCAGATTCCGCATCACCACGCTGCCCAGGCTGCCTGCGCGATCCGAAGCTCCGATCACGGCGACCGAGGTGGGACGGAACAAGGCGCCCAGGTTACGGACGCTCAAGACCGGCCTCTCATGGCGCTTCGGTCTTGCAGGTGCTCAGCCCGAATGGCAGGTAAGCCGGACAGAACCGCACGATGCCCGTGGCGATCGGCACCAGGCCGATCCATCCCCAGAGACCGATCCAGCCTGCCAGCATCGCCGCGATCAACACCATGCCGACACCAATCCGGACGATCCTGTCGACGGTTCCCATGTTGTGTTTCATGTGACTCTCCGCTAAATAGGGAAATGCATTCTGGGATCTGCGCACGCTGCATCACGTGACGCAGATCAAGTGGGCATGTCAAGGCTTGCCGCCGGCATCGCTCGCCTTGGCCCACCGCGATTGGCTGGTGCTCGACGATCCGGCATGGCAGCGGTGGCCGTTCAACCTGGTGCAGCAACCGTTTCTGCTGACGCAACAGTGGTGGCATGCGACTGCCACGCGCGCCGGTCAGAGCGGCTTCGTAGCTCGAAATCCCTTCCAATGTCGGCGCAGATCCTCCCGGATGGAGTCGACCGAGTCTGCCAGCCGCCGCCGTGCCGCCTCGGTGTCACGCGCAGTGGCCAAGCTATTCCCCGGCAGACGACGCAGCTGTGCGTCAGCCACGACCGCATCGTTGTAGCTGCCCAGGCATTCCTGCAGCATGGCCAGCCTTTCGATGAAGCGCCTGCTGCGCTTGGGCCGGTACATCGATTGGAAAAACTCGGCTGTGTACCGCAGCCGCTTGGCTGCGATCCGCACGCGGTGCCGATCCTCGTCGGATCCTTGGCGCAGTTTCTTTGCCGCCGCCAGCAGCTTGCGGTGCAGACGCGCCAATACGGAATCGGCATGCGGCTTGGCCGGTCGGGCAAGCTTGCGGCGGATGCGGACGTCGATGTCGGGTCGCCTGATGGCGCTGGTCAACCACGCATCCAGCAGTTCCAGCAGGCGGACAAAGCGCCCCGAGGAGACCAGTGCCGATGCGACGCGCGTACTGGCGCGAGCGTTGGCGCGGGCGGCCCGGTGCAGCGCCCGCCACTGCGGCGGCTCCTGGGTTGCGCAGGCCAACCCGGGAATGGTCGTGCTCGCAAGGACGTAGTCATCGCGCGCCGCACCGAGCGCCTGCGACAACCACTCGGTCTCTTGCGTCAGCGTGTCCGGCTGTTCGATCCGGCGCGCAAGCATGCGCATCAGGCAGCGCAGACGCCGCAGGCCAACCCGCATCTGGTGCACGCTCTCGGCATCGCCGGCGACCACGCCCGGCGTGTTGTCGCGCAACTGGTTGAGGCAGTTCGCTGCAATGACTTCGAAGGCCGCTGCCAGCGACATGTCGGGCTGGAGCAGGATCGGCTCGCCGCGCCGCGCCAGAGCCACCTTTGCCGGGACCGGCGCCGCCGGCGCAGTGTCTGCATCCGGAAGGTCTTGAGATGGGGTCATGCTCTTTTTCACAACACCGAACTGAGGAGTCCTGCCGTGCTGACCATGTAGCCGAAGTTCGCGCTGGTGCCCATCATGGTGGACTTCGCTACGTTGCCAAAGGTGCGACGGCCTTCCGGCACACCCTCGTGCAACGCCCCCAGATCATCGGTTCGGACCGGGCCGTAAGGCCGTGCGTCGCTCGCAGCCGGCACCAGCCTCCAAGGCGAGTCCGCAGCGCGCGGCGTCGATCGAGGCGAATGGCGAAGCATACGCAAGACTACGACGACCCGAAAGCCGTGCATTTGCGCATTCTCAATCGGCGAGCAGCCGCAGATCAATTGATCTGCCGCAAGCGGCATCCGCGTCTAGACGCATATCGTGCAGTCGTTTCCGTCACACAAGGAGATCGTCATGTCCGCCTTCCCATCGATCCTGGTCCACCTGGACAGCTCGGCACGTTGCGCGCAGCGGCTGCAGGTGGCCCGCCAGCTGGCCGAGACTTTCGACGCCCAGGTGGACGCCCGCTATTGCGTGATGCCGTCGCTGATGCGCTACCCGATGTCGCTCGAAGCCGGCGGCGCAGCAGTGGCCATCATGGAAGAGGTCGATACGGATCGCCGTGCCCGGGCGCATGCGCTCTACAGCGTCAACAGCGCAGGTACCTCTCGCATGAGCTGGTCGGAGCAGACGGTCGAACCGCCGTGGGGCTTCGCGACGCGATCGCTGTATGCGGACCTCGCGGTGTTGGGGCAGCGGGATCCGAGCGATGCAGCCGTCAACGACGTGCCACCTGATTTCTTGCCGGGTTTGCTGGTCGACGGCGGAACGCCAAGCCTCGTGTTGCCGTACGCGGGCCCCATCGGCCCGATCGGAAAAACGGTGGTGGTCGCGTGGAAAGAAACCCGTGAGGCGGCCCGGGCCGTGCATGCTGCACTGCCGTGGCTGCGCAATGCACAAGAGGTGCACATCGTCGGGTTCGGCGAAGACACCATGGGTCCCCTGGCCACGCTTCGGGCCTACCTCGATGCGCATGGGGTGACGGCCAGCCTGCACCCGGCAGGACCCGACACCCACGACGCGGGCGAGATGCTGTTGTCGCGCACCGCCGATCTGGGTGCCGACCTGTTGGTGATGGGTTGCTACGGCCACAGCCGCGCGCGCGAGCGCGTCCTGGGTGGCATGACGCGCTCGATCCTCAGCGCGATGACGCTGCCGGTACTGATGGTGCACTGATGCGTACTGCGTGTCGGTTGCGCTGGAACAAGGGGCCCGTCGACATCAGGCGCGATGCTGCGTGCTGTCGATTCCACCAGGAGTATTCATGACACCACTCAAAGTCGTCGTCGTGCTGAGCATCGCCATCGGTTCGGCGGTCTTCGCTGCCGATGCGCCGCCCGCCACCACGCCGGACACCACGAAGCAAGCGAGCCGCGGTGCGGCGGACGCCGCACGGCGCACCGCACGTGCGGCCGAGTCGGCGGCATCCAGGGCAGCCGACGAGGCCAAAGCCGCCGCACAGCACAGCCGTGCTACAGCGGGCAGGACGTCCAGCGCAACCGCCGAGGCCATCCGCAAGCTGGCGCGCAAGGCCGCGGATTCAGCCACGCGCTTCGAGGAAAAGGCGGCCGATGCGGCAAGCCGTGCGATGGACGACGGCAAGAAAGCCGCCCAGGACGTGGTCGACGAGAGCAAGAAAGCCTCGGCGGCGGCGCGTGATGCGCTCGCCAAGGCCGACGATGCGGCACGGCATGCAGCCGCGTCGGGCAAGCAGGAAGCGGAGACGGCCGCAGGGGCCGCTCGCGATGCGCTTCAAGCGGCCGAGAACACGAGTCGTACGGCGGCGCTGGTGGCCACGGCCACCGCGGCCCGCTGGGCCAAGACGGCCAGGCGGGCCCTGCAGAAGCCGGCGCCGCCCGAGAAGACCTGATCTGTCCATGTGGCGCACTTCGCGTCTGCCGCATCGAGCGATGCCCGACCAGGGCCTGTTGGCTGGCCCCTCGGACTCGCGCTTGTCGCAGCACTCGAAGGCGCCACCGTGGTCGGCGTGATGTCGGCACTGGCCGCCGCGCTGGTGGGGCTGGGCATGCCCAAGGACCGCGCCATCAAGTACGAGGCAGATGTCAAGGCCGACCGTTTCCTCGTGATCGTGCATGGCTCCGCCGACGACATCGCTCAGGCGCGGCATTCTTGCGGCCACGACGTTGCTGGGCTGTCTTCAGGAGGAGGCTTTGTGCTGCGCGTGGCGATCGTGGCCGTGATGCGGCTGGGCCGTGTGTCGAACACCGCGAAGCCAGTTCGATAGACCCTCTCGCGTCAGATTCCCTGCCGCTTGGGCTCAGGCGGCTTCAGCCCGGACGGGGAGGTGCTGCACAAACCAGTCCTGCGCGAGTTCCGCGACGTGCTGGTGGCCGATGGACGGATCGCTGCCGCGCACAGCCGCCGGCACGACGGTCATGCGGCCACTCTGCGGCAACTGTGCGAATGCGCTTCTGTTGAGCGACAGCAGCACCGGCTCGGCGTCGCTGGCGATCAGCAAGGTCGGTGCGCACAAGTGGCTGAGGCTGGGAGCGAGATCGGTACGCCCGGCGCGCGAAACCACGGCGAACACGCGGTCGGTGGCGTGCAGCGCAGCTACCAGCACTACGGCGGTGCCGGTGTTGGCGCCGAAGAGGCCCACCGGCAGGTCGGACAAACCAGGCTCGCCGGCGGCCCAGGCAATGGCCTCGGCCATGCGTTGCGCCTGCAGGTCGATGTCCAGCGCCTTGTGGCGATCGTGCGCTTCGTCCGGCTTCAACAGGTCCAGCAGCAAGGTCGCGACATGGCGCCCATGCAACGCGCGTGCCACGCAATCATGACAGTGCGTGTGGCTCGCGCTGCCGCTGGGGGGCGCGAAGATCACCAGTGCGTGTGCGTTTGCAGGCACTGTGAGATCGCCGTCGAGTGCGTTCGGCCCGATGCGCACGTGGCGGCTGGGCGAGCTCAATGCTTGCATGTCGATCCCTGTAGTTTGCCTGCCATCGATCGCCAAGACGGCTTGATGTGCATTCTTCTCGCATTGCGGAGCCAGGACTTGCGTTGCATCAAATGCCTGACTCAGTCCCCTCGATCGCGCCGACCGGGCCGGGCAGGCTGGCCGCTGTTGAAGGGCTGGCTTGCGCCATGTCAAATCCACGGCGGGGCGGGTTCCTGTCTCGTGACGTCGTGCGTCGATCTGCAGGCCGCCATGTCGAAGGACACGGGCGTCAACGCCCAACAGGCGATGCGCTGGATGTCGCCATTCCTGCCGAGACCGCGGCGCCCCGGTGTTGCCGCTCTTGCGCTGGGTCAAGGTGCCCCGCGGGACGCGGCCGCACCATCCAGAGATGGGGAATCCGCGGTCGCAGGTTCCGGTGCCGGGGACGAAAGAACAAGCATGAAGATCAAATCGGATCGCCCTCAACGCACAGTGACGGCCTGTGCCGCGGCACTCGCCTTCGTCTGTGCGCTGGCGGTGCCAGGCACGTCCGCGTTCGCGCAGCCCCATCGTCGCGCGGCACCGCCCGGCTGGCACGGCGATATCTCGCGCTTTCACGAGCACGACTGGGGCGTGTGGCGCGGCGGCCGCTGGATCCACGATCGCCATGAGGGACGCCTGGGCTGGTGGTGGCTGGCGGGTGGCATGTGGTACTTCTATCCGGCGCCCGTGTATCCGTATCCGGACCCGTGGGCACCGGCGCCGCAAGTGCTGCTGCCGGCCCCGGTCGAGACCGCGCAGCCTGTGCCTCCCACCGCCTATTGGTACTACTGCGAACCCAGCAAGGCGTACTACCCGTATGCCGCCAGTTGCACGCAGGCCTGGACACCCGTGCCCGCCAAGTCGGCCGACGTTCCCGTTCAATCGAAGTGAAGGTATCGCATGCAACATCGCAACAATTCCCGGCTGGCGATCACGCTCGTCACGACCTCGCTCGTGCTGACCGGCTGCGCCCCGATGCCAACCGGACCCTCCGTGGCCGTGATGCCAGCGGCCCACAAGCCATTCGAGGTCTTCGTGCAGGACGACACCCTGTGCCGCAGCTGGGCTTCGCACTCGATCGGAATTCCCGGGCATGACGCCGCGGCGCGGCAGTTGCTCGCCTCGACGGTGGCCGGGGCCGCCATCGGGGCCGCTGCCGGTGCGCTGGCAGGTGGGCACGGCAGCGCCGGCGGCGGGGCAGCCGTCGGCACAGCGATCGGCGCATCGGTCGGCGCTGGGCAGAGCAGCGCCACAGCATGGAATGCACAGCAGCGCTACGACATTGCCTATCAGCAATGCATGTACTCCAAAGGCAATGCCGTCGCGACCTTTGGGGCCGGGGCGTACCGGTATGCGCCGGCTGCGGCCGATCCGCCACCGCCACCTTGGCCTTCACCCCGGCCGTGAGCGTGGGGCTTGTGGGCGATCCCGAGCGTCGAGGGGAACAACGATGCGCTGGTACAGGGTCAGTCCTCTTGGGTTGACGGTGGAGCCGAGGTGGTGCAGCGAAGCCCCCAGGTCGTGATGCTGATCAACGGCGGCGCATTGCGGCCTGGCTTGACGTATCTCAACGCATGCGTTGTGGAGCGGCCCAAGAATCGTGGGCTGCTGCCGCGGGCCGAAAGCAGCCGATCCGATCATCCGGCCATCCGGCCATACAGGAACCTGCCATGTACAAGAAAATTCTTGTTCCCATCGATGGAAGCGAGACGGCCGATTGCGGCTTGCGTGAAGCGATCGCGCTGGCGTCCGAGCAGAACGCCGCGTTGTTTCTGCTGCACGTCGTCGACGACTATCCGATGCTCGTCGAGATGGCGAGCGCCATCGCCTATGAGAAGACGCTGGACTACTTGCGCACCTGCGGCAACAAGCTGCTGACCAGCGCCAAGAAGACCGCCGCAGAGGTGGGCGTCGACGCCGAGATCTGCCTGCGCGAGATCACCAGTCAGCGTGCAGCGGACGTGATCGTGGAGGAGGCGAAGCGCCTGGCCTGCGACCTGATCGTGATGGGCACGCACGGACGCCGCGGATTCAGCCGCCTGGCACTCGGCAGCGACGCGGATCTGGTTGTGCGTGCGAGCCCGGTGCCGGTGTTGCTGGTTCGTTGCCAGACAGGGGGCTGAGTGGAACGGCTGCGCACCCTCATTCGCAAGGCCGGGCCCTGGCTTGGTGCCGCCTTGCTGTGTGCGGTGGTGTGGTGGGCGTGGATGCGCATGCAGCCCGCCGGCCTGCCGGCGGGCATCGTCGGCGGCAACGGCCGTCTCGAATCGGTCGAGCTTGACGTTGCCGCCAAGACGCCGGGGCGGATCAAGGCGGTGAGGGTGCAGGAGGGAGACATGGTCACGGCGGGCCAGGTGGTAGCCGAGATGGCCACCGAATCGCTGGAGGCCGAAATGGAGCGGGCGCGTGCGCTGGTGCGGCAGGCCCGCAACGCGCGCCTCACGGCCCAAGCCATGGTGAGCTTGCGCGAGCAGACCGCCGTCACGGCCGCAGCGATGGTGACGCAGCGCCAGAGTCAGCTGGCGCTGGCCGAGAAGGATCTCGCACGTGCGCACGAACTGGTGGAGCGACGCTTCATCGCGCCGCAGAAGCTGGACGAGTCACGGACGCAGGTGCAGAGCGCCAAGGCCTTGCTGGATGCTGCGGGCTCGCAGCTAGAGGAAGCATCGCAGGCCATCGCGGCGGCGCGCTCGCAGCAGCTCGAGGCGGCGTCGGCCATCGAGGCGGCGGAGGCCGGCGTGCGCAGTCTGCAGACGCAGCTGGACGACAGCCTGCTGCGCGCGCCCCGAGCCGGCAGGGTCCAGGTACGCGCCGCGCAGGATGGCGAGGTCGTGGCGGCCGGCGCAAGGATTGTGTCGCTGGTCGATCTGAGCGACGTGACGATGAATTTCTTTCTGCCCGAAACCGCGGCCGGGCGCGTTGCGATCGGCAGCGATGTGCGAATCGTTCTCGACGCAGCCCCCGAGTTCGTGATCCCGGCGACCATCTCGTTCGTGGCCAGTGTGGCCCAGTTCACACCAAAGACGGTGGAGACCACCGACGAGCGCAACAAGATGGTGTTCAGGGTGCGAGCGCGTGTAGCGCCAGAACTGCTGCGCCAGCACAGCGCTCAGGTCAAGACCGGCCTGCCCGGCATGGCGTATGTCCGGACGCAGGCCGGCCAGGAATGGCCAGCGCGGTTCATCGCCGTGCTGCCGCCGATCGCACCGTGACGGCGGCTGCGCACCAATCCTTCGCGGCTCGGCTCGAGCATGTGCACCATCGCTACGGCAAGACCGTGGCGGTGGACGATTTTTCGCTTGAGGTGCCACTGGGTGGATCACTCGGACTGCTCGGTCCCGACGGCGTGGGCAAGTCCACGGTGCTGGCTTTGTTGGCTGGGGCCAGAAAACTGCAGGCCGGCCATGCCGAAGTGTTGGGTGGCGACATGGCGAGCGCCCGCTACCGCGCGCGCGTTTGTCCCCGTATTGCCTACATGCCTCAGGGCCTTGGCCGCAACCTGTATGCAACGCTCACGGTCCGCGAGAACATTGCATTCTTTGCGCGCCTGTTCGGCCACGCCCCGCTGGAAGGTGAGCAACGAGCGGGCGCGTTGCTGCGGGCCACCGGCCTGGCGGCCTTCTGCGATCGGCCGGCAGGCAAGCTGTCGGGCGGAATGAAGCAGAAGCTCGGCCTTTGCTGCGCATTGATCCATGATCCCGATCTGCTGATCCTCGATGAGCCGACGACCGGTATCGACCCCTTGTCGCGGCGGCAGTTCTGGGATCTGATCGCCCACATCCGACACAACCGGGCTGCCGACGCCTCGGGTGTTGTGGTGCCGATGACGGTGGTGGTGGCAACGTCGATCATGGATGAGGCCGAAAACTTCGACCAGCTGATCGCAATGCACGGCGGCAAGATGCTGGGCTGCGGAACGCCCGCCGAGTTGAAGGCGCGTACGAAAACCGATTCTCTGGATGCCGCGTTCATCGCCATGATGCCGCCGGACGGCCACGCGCGGCCAACCAGTCCGGCGAAGGCTTCTCGTGATTTCGAGCACGCCGAAATTGCGATCGAGGCACACGATCTGACCTGCCGCTTCGGCAACTTCACGGCGGTGGACCATGTGAGCTTCAAGATCCGCCGCGGGGAAATCTTCGGCTTTCTGGGCTCGAACGGCTGCGGCAAGACCACGACGATGAAGATGCTGACCGGCTTACTGCCCGCAACCGAGGGCAGTGCCAGCCTGTTCGGCCAGCCGATCAACGCCGCGGATCTGGCGACCCGCCGGCAGGTGGGCTACATGTCGCAGGGATTCTCGTTGTACGCCGAGTTGACC
The DNA here is from genome assembly GCA_965279475.1 of Pseudorhodoferax sp. Classification (GTDB taxonomy): domain Bacteria; phylum Pseudomonadota; class Gammaproteobacteria; order Burkholderiales; family Burkholderiaceae_C; genus Pseudorhodoferax. Next base: position 314,340 of record CBDIIA010000003.1, on the reverse strand, counting down.
GTGCGGCAGAACCTGGTGCTGCATGCGCAGCTGTTCCAGATTCCACGCGAGAGGATCGCAGCCCGCGTGGACGAGATGATCGAGCGTTTCGAGCTGCGGCCGGTCGAGCACGCATGGCCGGAAAGTCTGCCCCTCGGGCACCGTCAACGGCTGCAACTGGCGGTGGCGGTGATTCACGCGCCCAGCCTGCTGATCCTCGACGAACCGACCTCCGGCGTGGATCCGATCGCACGTGACCGTTTCTGGAGTCTGATCCTCGACCTTTCGCGCAAGGACGGCGTGACGATCTTCATCTCGACCCACTTCATGAACGAGGCCCAGCGGTGCGACCGCATCTCGCTGATGCACGCGGGGCGAGTGCTTGCCAGCGATACGCCCACGGCGCTGATGCAGCAGCAGGGATGCACAACGCTGGAAGAGGCGTTTGTCGCCTGTTTGCTGCGCGCCTCGGCTGCGCCCGGGTCCGAGGCGGTCAACGACGTGCACGCACGCATCGAGCCGATGCAGAGGTCATCGACCAGCCTGTCAGGACTGCGCCTGCGCGTCAGCCGCATGCTGGCATACGCGTGGCGTGAGCAACTGGAGCTGCGCCGTGATCCGATCCGCCTGACCATGGCCTTGCTGGGCACGCTGATCCTGATGCTGATCATGGGCTACGGTATCAGCCTGGATGTACGGGACCTGCGGTTTGCGGTGCTGGACCACGACCAGACTCTCGCCAGCCGTTCCTACATTCAGGAATTCGCAGGCTCCCCTTACTTCATGGAGCGTCCGGCGATCGCCAACCGCGGCGAAATGGAGCTGCGCATGCGCAGCGGCGAGTTGGGTCTGGCGCTGGAGATCCCGGAAGGTTTTGCCCGAGATCTGCTGCGCGGGCGGCCGACCACCGTGGGCGCATGGGTCGATGGAGCGATGCCAATGCGTGCCGACACCGTCTCGGGCTACGCGCGTGCCCTGCACGCCGGCTACCTGACACAGCAGCTGGAAGTGCGTGGGCTGGCCGCACCTGTGCTGGTACACGTGGAGCTGCGGTACCGCTACAACCCGAATCTGCGCAGCCTGGATGCGATGGTTCCCGCCGTCATTCCGATCCTGCTGATCTTCGTGCCGGCGATGTTGACCGCGCTCGGCATCGTACGCGAGAAGGAGCTGGGATCGATCGTCAACCTGTACGTGACGCCGGTGACGCGGATGGAGTTCCTGCTGGGCAAGCAGCTGCCCTATGTCGGCGCCGGCCTCGTCAATTTCCTGCTGATGTCGTTGATGGCGGTGTGGGTGTTCGGCGTGCCATTCAAGGGCAGTGTCGCGACCCTGGCTGCGGCTGCTGTGCTCTATCTGTTTGCGGCCACGGCACTGGGCCTGTTCATGTCGGTCTTCATGAAGAGCCAGGTGGCGGCGATCTTTGGCACGGCGCTGGCCACGATGCTGCCGGCCATTCAGTTCTCGGGGATCCTGACACCCGTGTCGTCGCTGGACGGCGTGGGGGCATGGATCGGCAAGGTCTATCCGACCGGACCATTCCTCACCATCAGCAGGGGAGTGTTCTCCAAGGCGTTGGGCTTTTCCGACCTGCGAGCCGAGTTCATGCCTCTGGTGCTGGTGGGCTTGGCGCTGATGGCATGCAGCTACGCGCTGCTGCGCAAGCAGGACACGTAATGCCCACCAACCCGCGGCACAACCTGTTTGCATGGCTGGCAGCCACTGCGAGACTAGGAGGCAAAGAGCTGCGCAGTCTGTGGCGAGACCGGCTCCTGCTGCTGCTGGTGGTCTGGGCATTCTCGGGTGGTATCTACAGCGCCGCCAGCAGCGCACCGGATACGTTGCGTCGAGCGGCCATCGCACTGGTGGACGAAGACCAGAGCCCGCTGTCCCAACGCATCGGCACCGCCTTCTACCCGCCTTCGTTTCGCGTGGCAGAGCAGGTGTCGCCTCGGCAGATGGACATCGGTCTGGACCGCGGCCTCTATACCTTCGTGCTGCAGGTTCCGGGCGGCTTTCAGCGTGACGTGCTGGCCGGGCGGTCGCCAGCACTACAGCTCAACGTCGATGCGACGCAGCTCACGCAGGCCTTCTCAGGCGCCGCCGCCATCGATGCCATTGTGCAGACCGAGGTGGCCGAGTTCGTGCTGCGCGACAGGCTGGTACCAGCTTCCGCGGTGGAGCTGGCGCTGCGGGTTCGCTTCAATCCGACGCTCGATCCCCGGTGGTTCATGTCGGTGATGCAGCTGATCAACGAGATCACGACGCTGTCGATCATCCTGACCGGCGCAGCCCTGATCCGGGAGCGCGAGCATGGAACGCTGGAGCACGTGCTGGTGCTGCCTGTGACGCCGATGCAGATCATGGTCAGCAAGGTGGCGTCGATGGGCCTGGTCGTGCTGGTCGCAGCCGCGCTGTCACTGCAACTCGTGGTGCAAGGCGCGTTGCACACGCCGGTGTCAGGCTCGGTGGGACTCTTTCTGACTGGCTGCGCACTGCACCTGTTCGCCATGACAGCCATGGGGATCTACATGGGGACGGCGGCGCGGTCGATGCCGCAGCTGGGCCTGCTCATCATCCTGGTGCTGTTGCCGTTGCAGCTGCTTTCGGGTGGGTCGACACCGCGCGAAAGCATGCCGGACGTGGTGCAGATGGTCATGCTCGCGGCACCGACCACGCACTTCGTGAGTTTCGCGCAGGCAATCCTGTACCGGGGCGCGGGCCTGTCGATCGTATGGCCTCACTTTGCGGCCATCGGAGTGATTGGCACCCTATTTTTTGTCGCCGCCGCGCGGCGGCTGCGGCGCACGGTCGCGGCGCAGGCCTAGCTGCACTGCGATTGCTTGCCAACGTGGCACTATTGGACCTTGTTCTCTGCGGCTTCCGGATCCGGCGCACTGCCGCTGCGCAACACGCGGTAGTCCGGATTGAAGACCACCGTGAACACCATCGAGGTATTGGGCGCGTTCAGGTAACGCCAGTCGTAGGCGATCTCGCGCTTCAGCTCGTACGGCGTGACCTTCATCGGCTTGCCCAGCATCTTGCGCACGTCTTCCATCATCATGCCGGGCTGCACCTTGGCGAAGTTCTCGGGCGTGAGCACCTGGCGCAACGCGCTCATCTTGCCATCGGGCCCGATGGTGATCATGTAGTTGCGGTGGCCGGCCGGCTGGCGGCTGTATTCGAAAGTGCGGCCGCCGCCGGGCGCGTCCCAGATCTTCTCGGGCTCGCCGAACTTGGCGCGCACGTCGGCCTCGGTCGCAACGCCCTCCTCCAGCGACTCGATGCGCTGCGGATCGCAGGCCGACAGCAGCAGCCCCAGCAGGCCTGCGGCCACCACCATCGCACCGTTCCTGCCCCATCTGCCGCCTGCTGCCATCCCATCCCCGGTAAAATTGGCCAAAGAGGTACCAGTTTATGTCGTTCTTCCGCCGCCCCGACTACAAGTCCGAACCCACGCAGTTCATCGAACAGCTGAAGTCGCAGCAACCCGACCTCGAATCGCGCCAGCGCGCCGGCCGTGCGCTGCTCTGGGACAAGGCGGTCGACCGCGAGGCCTGGGTCGAGTACCGTGAGGCCCAGGTGCCGCAGAAGCCCTACGTCTACCAGACCGACGTCAAGTAGGCGGCACGCGGCTCCCCATCTTGCTGCGCCCGGGGCTGAACACGTGAGCCATGAACTGCCGCCGGCCGGCCCCGGCGGATCGTCGGGCATGCCCGACGTCGTCGACCAGGTGGCACTGGCGCGCCTGTACGGCGAGCCGCTGTTCGCGATGCCGCAGGATCTGTACATCCCGCCGGACGCGCTGGAAGTCTTTCTCGAAGCCTTCGAAGGCCCGCTGGATCTGCTGCTCTACCTGATCCGCAAGCAGAACTTCAACATCCTCGACATCCCGATGGCCGCGGTCACGCGGCAGTATCTGGTCTACGTCGACGAGATCCGCAACCACAACCTCGAATTGGCGGCCGAATACCTGCTGATGGCCGCGATGCTGATCGAGATCAAATCGCGCATGCTGCTGCCACCGAAAAAGGTGGCCGAGGGCCAGGAGCCCGAAGACCCGCGCGCCGAGCTGGTCCGCCGCCTGCTCGAATACGAACAGATGAAACTGTCGGCCGCGCGGCTGAACGCACTGCCGCAATTCGGCCGCGACTTCCTGAAGGCGCAGGTGGTGATCGAACAATCGCTGCAGCCGCGTTTTCCGGAGGTGCATCTGGCCGATCTGCAGGACGCCTGGCGCGACATCCTGAAGCGCGCCAAGCTGGTGCAGCACCACAAGATCACGCGCGAAGAGCTGTCGGTGCGCGAGCACATGAGCCAGGTGCTGAAGCAGCTGCAGGGGCGCAAGTTCGTCGAGTTCGAGGAACTGTTCAACCCGGTCAAGGGCATGGCGGTGCTGGTGGTCACCTTCATCGCGCTGCTCGAACTCGCGAAGGAAACGCTGGTCGAGATCGTCCAGGCAGAAGCCTTCGCGCCGATCTACGTCCGCCTGGCCTTCACACCCGCCGCCTGATACGAATTCGCAATCAAACCGATCACCGCGTTGCTTCGCCTCGCCGTGCTACAGCACTGTCTTCGGCTTCGCGCCTTGTGCTCGCTTCGATTGCGAACCCGTCTGAATATTCAGATGCCGTCGGCCGTGGGCCCGCGGCCCATCAGCGCGGCCACGGCCTCGGCTGGCTTGATGCGCCCTTCCAGCAGCGCAACCACGTTCTCGGCGATCGGCATCGGCACGCCCAGGCCGGCGGCCCGCTGCACGACGGTGTGCGCGCAGTACACGCCTTCGGCCACGTGGCCCAGCGAGGCCACCGCGTCGGCGAGCGGCAGGCCCTGGGCCAGCAGCAGGCCGACCTTGCGGTTGCGGCTCAGGTCGCCCGTCGCGGTCAGCACCAGATCGCCGAGGCCCGACAGGCCCATGAAGGTCTCGGCGCGGGCGCCCAGGGCCAGGCCCAGGCGCGTCATCTCGGCCAGGCCGCGCGTGATGAGGGCAGCGCGCGCGTTCAGCCCCAGGCCCAACCCGTCGCACAGGCCGGTGGCGATCGCCAGCACGTTCTTGACCGCACCGCCGACCTCGACACCGACCACGTCGTCGCTGGCATAGATCCGCAAAGTCGGCCCGTGGAAGGCCTGCACCAGCGCGTCGCGCACGGAGGCCTGCGCACCCGCCGCGACCAGCGCGGTGGGCTGTCCGCGCGCCACTTCGAGCGCAAAGCTCGGCCCGCTGAGCACACCGACACCGGCGCCGCGCTGCGCGCCGGCCTGCGAAGCCGACAAACGGGCATGGATTTCATGGCCCATCAGGCCGTGTGCCCCATCGACCGGCGTCTCGAAGCCCTTGCACAGCCAGACCAGCGGCACGGTCGCGACCGGCAGCAGTTCGGCCAGCAGGCCGCGCAGGCCGGCCATCGGCGTGGCGATGACGATCAGGTCCGACCCGGGCAGCAGGCCGCGCACGGGCCCGTCGCACACCTCCAGTGCATCAGGCAGCGCGACGCCAGGCAGGTAACGGGTGTTGACGCGGTCCTGGCGCATCGCATGCGCCTGCTGCGCGTCGCGCATCCACAGGCGCACCGCGTGCACAGGCGTGCCCGTGCGGCAAACGCTCAACGCGAGTGCCGTGCCCCAGGCGCCTGCTCCCAGGATCGCGATGTTCATGGCCGGTCTTCACCGTGGTCGGAAGTGCCCGGCGCCGACGCTCCGCAGCGGAGCCGGCCCGGACGCACGCCCGACGGCGGGCTTATTGCAACGCGGTGCTGGTGGCGGCGGCGCCGTTGGCGGCGGCCGCCTGCTGCTGCTCGTACATCGCCTGGAAGTTGATTTCCGCCAGATGCACCTGTGGGAAGCCGGCGCGCTGCACCAGGTCGGCCACGTTGCCGCGCAGGTAGGGGTAGACGATCTGCGGGCAGGCGATGCCCATGATCGGGCCCATCTGTTCCTGCGACAGGTTGCGGATCTCGAAGATGCCGGCCTGCTTGGCCTCGACCAGGAACACGGTCTTGTCGCCGATGCGGGTGTGCACGGTGGCGGTCACCGTCACTTCGAAGATGCCGTCGGCCACGTTGTTGCCATCGACGCCGAGCTGGATATCGACGTTCGGCTGCTCCTTCTCCAGCAGGATGCCGGGCGAGTTGGGCTGCTCGAGCGAAACTTCCTTCAGGTAGACGCGCTGGATCTGGAAAACGGGATCTTGTGGCTCAGCCATACATTCTTTCAGTTCAAAACAAAGCCCGCAGGGGTCGTCCGCAGCGGGCAAACATTCGGGCCATGATTATCGCCCCAGCGATGTGACACATCGTCCGGCCAAAAGCCGGCGGCGCCCGACGCTGCTTCAGGCGGCCTGCAGCAGCGGCATCAGCCCGCCACGGCCATCGAGCGCGATCAGGTCGTCACAGCCGCCGACGTGGGTGTCGCCGATGAAGATCTGCGGCACCGTGCGGCGCCCGGTCGCCTCCATCATGTGCTGGCGGCTGGCGGGGTCCATGTCGATGCGGACTTCCTCGATGTCGGCGACGCCCTTGCTCTTGAGGATCTGCTTGGCACGGATGCAATAGGGGCAGACGGCGGTGGTGTACATCTTGACGGCTTGCATGGGATCGTCCGTAGGAGTGGAACAGGGCAGATGGGGCTGCGCTCAGAGGCTGAGAGTTTTTTGGCCGTGCCTGAAAGGCGCGTCAAAACGCGCCGGATCTAGGCGCAAAGCACAGCCATAGCTCGGGCTATGGCGAGCATTTGCAACGACGAGCTGGTGTGTTGTGGCGTGCGAGGCGGGCATGGAGGAAAGACTCTCAGCCTCTCAGGCTTTTTCGAGGGGCAGATTGGCCTCTTTCCAGGCCTTCAGGCCACCGGCCAAGGCCTGGGCCTGCGCGTAGCCGAGCTTCTTGGCCGTGGCGACGGCACGGTTGGCGCGGGCGCCCGTGGGGCACACCAGCACCAGCGGCAAGCCCTTGTTCTTGACGGCGGTGGCCAGCTTGTCCTCGAGCTGACCTACCGGCACGTTCTTCGCGCCGCCGATGTGGCCCGTGGCGAACTCCTCGGCCTCGCTCACGTCGACCACCACGGCCTTCTCGCGGTTGATCAGCTGCACGGCCCCATTGGCCGACAGTCCGCCCGCGCCCGCAGCGCCGGCCAGCATCGGCCACAGCAGCATGCCGCCGGAGACCAGCGCGACGGAAATCACCATCCAGTTGTCGATCAGAAACTTCACATTGACCCTTTTTTTATCGGCGCCGGCCCGGCTGGAGCGGCGCCCGGGATTTTAGAATGCAGCGGACATCGGCGTTCCAAGCCCTTGTTTTGCCCCTTCTGCGGTGTGCGCACTGCCGAAACCGTCTTTGCCATCCTGCCCCGCCACCATGTACAAACTCGTTCTGATCCGCCACGGCGAATCCACCTGGAATCTGGAAAACCGCTTCACCGGCTGGACCGACGTGGACCTGACGCCCACCGGCGTCGAGCAGGCCAAGAACGCCGGGCGGCTGCTGCGCGCCGAGGGCTACGAGTTCGACGTCGCCTACACCAGCGTGCTGAAGCGCGCCACCCGCACGCTGTGGCACACGCTGGACGAGATGGACCGCACCTGGCTGCCCGTGGTGCACAGCTGGCGGCTGAACGAGCGCCACTACGGCGCGCTGCAGGGGCTGAACAAGGCCGACATGGCCAAGCAGTATGGCGACGCCCAGGTGCTGGTCTGGCGCCGCAGCTACGACACGCCGCCCCCGGCGCTGGAAGCCAGCGACCCGCGCAGCGAACGCGGCGACCTGCGCTACGCGAAGCTGCCTCCCGACACGGTGCCGCTCACCGAATGCCTGAAGGACACGGTAGCCCGGGTGCTGCCGTTCTGGAACGAAGCGATGGCGCCGGCGATCCGGGCCGGCAAGAAGGTGGTGGTCGCCGCGCACGGCAACTCGATCCGCGCGCTGGTCAAGTACCTCGACGGCATCTCCGACGGCGACATCGTCGGCCTGAACATTCCCAACGGAATTCCGCTGGTTTACGAGCTGGACATCGACTTGAAGCCGATCCGCCACTACTATCTGGGGGACGCCGAAGCGGCAGCAAAAGCTGCGGCGGCGGTTGCCGCGCAAGGGCAGAAGGCCACAGGCAGTTGAAACTGCCGGGCAGCGAATTATTTCGCCGCACACCGGAACTGGCGCGCCGTCTCGGATTCCAACTTTGCTAACGCCTTTTAGCGTCAGAGGATTTTTCACATGGGTCAGAAACTGAAGATTGCGGGTTGGGTTGCGGCGGGTGCGCTCGCCGGAGCACTGACCACCGTGTCGCTGCAGACCGTTGCGCGCGGCGCGATGGCCCCACTGCCGCTCGAAGAACTGCAGCAGCTGGCCGCGGTGTTCGGCATGGTCAAGAGCGACTACGTCGAGCCGGTCGACGAGAAGAAGCTGATCAGCGACGCGATTGCCGGCATGGTCGCCAGCCTCGATCCGCACTCGCAGTACTTCGACAAGAAGTCGTTCAAGGAATTCCGCGAAGGCACGACCGGGCGCTTCGTCGGCGTCGGCATCGAGATCACGCAGGAAGACGGCCTGGTCAAGGTGGTCTCGCCGATCGAAGGTTCGCCTGCCTTCCGCGCCGGCCTGAAGCCCAACGACCTGATCACTAAGATCGACGACACGGCCGTCAAGGGCCTGGCGCTGAACGACGCGGTCAAGCGCATGCGCGGCGAACCCAACACCAAGGTCAACCTGACGATCTTCCGCAAGGACGAAAGCCGCACCTTCCCGGTGACGATCACGCGCGAAGAGATCCGCACCCAGTCGGTGCGCAGCAAGGTGGTCGAGCCGGGTTACGCCTGGATCCGCCTGAGCCAGTTCCAGGACCGCACGGTCGACGACTTCGTGCGCAAGATGGAAGAAATCTACAAGCAGGAGCCCAACCTCAAGGGCCTCGTGCTGGATCTGCGCAACGACCCGGGCGGCCTGCTCGACGCGGCCGTGGCGGTCTCGGCTGCCTTCCTGCAGGACAACGTGACCGTGGTCTCCACCAACGGCCAGCTGGCCGACAGCAAGTTCACCTACAAGGCCGCGCCCGAGTTCTACCAGCGCCGTGGCGGTGCCGATCCGCTCAAGCGGCTGCCGGCTGCGCTGAAGAACGTGCCGCTGGTCGTGCTGGTGAACGAAGGCTCGGCCTCGGCCAGCGAAATCGTCGCCGGCGCGCTGCAGGACTACAAGCGCGCCACGATCATGGGCAGCCAGACCTTCGGCAAGGGCTCCGTGCAGACCGTGCGCCCGCTCGGCCCCGACACGGGCCTCAAGCTGACCACGGCGCGCTACTACACGCCGAGCGGCAAGTCGATCCAGGCCAAGGGCATCGTGCCCGACGTGATGGTCGACGAAACCGAAGAAGGCAGTCCGTTCGCCGCGCTGCGCACCCGCGAAGCCGATCTCGAAAAGCACCTGAACAGCGGCCAGGGCGAAGAGAAGAAGGACGCCGCCCGTGAAGCCGCACGCGAGGAAGCCCGCAAGCGCCTTGAGGAAGAAAGCAAGAAACCCGGCAGCGAACGCAAACCAGCGGAATACGGCTCCGACAAGGACTTCCAGCTGGCCCAGGCCATCAGCCAGCTGAAGGGCGGCCCGGTGCTGATCAGCAAGACCATGGTCGAGCGCAAGGAAGAGAAGAAAGAGAACTAGGCTCGCCCCCAGGCTGCGCGCACTTCGTGTCGCTACGCCAACCCCCTACCGGGGGCGGCGCCAACGGCCCGGCAAAGCCGGTTCCGTGGCCCCCCGCATGAAAGCCTCGCTCCGCGGGGCTTTTTGTTGTGCGCCGACAATCGACCGATGACCGATGACCAGCTCCTGCGCTACTCGCGCCACATCCTGCTCGACGAGATCGGCATCGAAGGCCAGGAGCGCCTGCTGGCCGCGCACGCGCTGGTGATCGGCGCCGGCGGCCTGGGCTCGCCGGTGGCGCTGTACCTGGGCGGCGCCGGTGTCGGCCGCATCACCCTGGTCGACGACGACAGCGTCGACCTGACCAATCTGCAGCGCCAGATCGCCCACACGATGGACCGGGTCGGCACGGCCAAGACCGCCTCGGCCGCTGCGGCCATCGCCGCGATCAACCCGGAGGTGCGCGTGGCCACCGTCGATGCCCGTGCCGGTGCCGAGCTGCTCGACGAACTCGTCGCCACGGCCGACGTCGTGCTCGACTGCAGCGACAACTTCGCCACCCGGCAGGCCGTCAACCGTGCCTGCGTGCGGCACCGCAGGCCGCTGGTCTCGGGCGCGGCCATCCGGTTCGACGGGCAGATCGGCGTGTTCGACACACGCGACCCTGCATCGCCGTGTTACGCCTGCCTGTTCCCGCCCGACAGCGTCTTCGAGGAAACCCGCTGCGCCACACTGGGCGTGTTCGCCCCGCTGGTCGGCGTGATCGGCAGCCTGCAGGCCGCCGAAGCGCTGAAGCTGCTGACCGGTGTCGGCAGCACCTTGGCCGGCCGCCTGCAGATGCTGGATGCGCGCAGCATGGAGTGGACCGAACTCCGGGTCCCGCGCCAGGCCACGTGCAGCGTCTGCGCGCACCACGACCAGCCCAGCTAAGCGCCCTGCGGCCGCTCAGTCACACGGCCCGTGCCGCTTGCGAAACGCGCGCGGCAGTTCGGCCTGCGCATCGGCGAAGAGGCCGCGCCGCGCCAGCCGCGCGCGCCGCTCCTCGGCGGCATACGGCCCCGCGTCACGCCGGTAGCGGTACGACCACGCATGGCCCTGCAGCACCAGCCAGCGCGGCACGTCGTCGCCCTGCAGGCGCAGCGCGGCCAGCGGGCGCTGGTAGTCGTCCACCGCGCGGATCCGCACCTGCACCAGTTGGTGCAGCACACGCTGCTCCAGTGCCGCACGGGCGCGCTCGCCGTGCGGCTGGCAGATCTCGGGCGCATCGACGCCGTCGATGCGGATCTTGACCGGCGCCCCGCCCCGCTGCGGCCGCACCCACAGCGTGTCGCCATCGGTCACGTGGGTCACGGTGCCGCTCCAGGTCTCGGGCACGGCCAGGCGGCGGGGCGCCGCGTCGCTCGCCGGCGCGCCGGCCGCGCCCAGGGGCAGCAGCACCGCGGCCACCAGGGCGACCCAGCGACGCCATCTGCCCCATGCGGGAGCTGGGGTTTTCATGATTTTTTCCTCGCGCTGCGCCGCTTCGGCGCGCCTTGCACATCGGCACCCAGGTCGGCGTCCACGTCCGCCTCCATGTCGTGCAGGATCCGGTCGAGCCGGGCCTGCAGCGCCTCGGTCGACAGCGTCTCGCGGAAGCGCTCGACCATCAGCGGCAGGCTCATCGGGCTCGGGTGGCGCAGCACGACCAGGTCCAGCCGCTTGGCCAGCATGCCCTGCAGCGTCGCCGCCAGCCGGCCGATGTCCAGCTCCTGGCTCAGCACCTCGCGGTCGGCCTGGGTCAGCAGCAGGTTGCCGGGGTCGTACTTGCGGAACACCTCGAAGAACAGGCCACTCGACGCCTGCAGCTGGCGCATGCTTTTCGGCGCACCCGGATAACCGGCGAACACCAGGCCGGCGACGCGGGCGATCTCGCGGAACCGGCGCTGCGCCAGCAGCGAGGAGTTGAGCGACGCCAGCACGTCGTCCAGCAGCGCGCCGGGCTGGAACACCGACAGATCCTGCACCGTCGTCAGATCGAACGGCTGCGCGCTCAGCAACTCGAAGCCGTAGTCGTTCACCGAAATGCTGAAGGTGTTGGGGCGATCACGCGCCAGGCGCCAGGCCAGCAAGCTGCCCAGGCCCAGATGCACGTGGCGCCCGGCAAACGGGTGGATGAACAGATGGTGGCCTTCGCGCGAGCGGTACTGCTCCACCAGCAGCGTCGTGGGCGTGGGCAGGTGCGACAGCTGCATCTGGGTCTGCAGCATCGTGCGCGCCGCCACCAGTTCAGGGTCGGGGTACAGGCCCTCCGCGGCATGCTGCAGCATCTCGAGCACGGCATCGGCCAGCTCGGTCGACAGCGGCATCTTGCTGCCCTGCCAACTCGGCACCGTGCCCCGGGTCTTCTTGTCGGGCTTCTTCACGTACGCCACCATCTCGTGGAGGCGCACGAACTCCAGCAGCCGGCCGGCGAAGTAGAAACAGTCGCCCTTGCGCAGGCGCGCGATGAAGCCCTCTTCGATGGTGCCGATGCGCGCGTTCGTCAGGTACTTCACCTGCACGCTGGCGTCGCTGACGATGGTGCCGATCGACATCCGGTGGCGGCGCGCGATGCCGCGGTCGGGCACGTGGTAGCGGCCATCGTCGCCCCGTGCGATGCGGTGGTAGTCGGGGTAGGCCGTGAGGCTCTCGCCGCCGCGCTCGCAAAACGCCAGCGCCCAGTCGAACTCGGCCTGGGACAGCTGGCGGTAGGCCCAGGCCGTGCGCACCTCGGCCAGCAGCACGGCCGGCTCGAAGCCGCCGCCCAGCGCCACCGTCACCAGGTGCTGCACCAGCACGTCGAGCGGCCGCTCGGGCGAGCTGCGGCGCTCGATGCGCCCGGCCTGGGCGGCGCGGCGCACGGCGGCGGCCTCGACCAGCTCCATCGTGTGGGTAGGCACCAGGGTCACGCGGCTGGCCCGCCCCGGCGCATGGCCGCTGCGCCCTGCACGCTGCAGCAGCCGCGCCACGCCCTTGGCCGAGCCGATCTGCAGCACCCGTTCGACCGGCAGGAAGTCGACGCCCAGATCCAGCGACGAGGTCGCCACCACGGCGCGCAACGTGCCTTCCTTCAGCCCCTTCTCGACCCAGGCCCGCACCTCCTTGTCGAGGCTGCCGTGGTGCAGCGCGATCTCGCCCGCCCAGTCGGGCCGGCTCTCCAGCAGCAGCTGGTACCAGGCCTCGGCCTGCGAGCGGACATTGGTGAAAACCAGCGTGGTGCCGGTCGAACCCGCGATCTCGTCGACCACCGGTTGCTGCATGCGCCGCCCCAGGTGGCCGGCCCACGAGTAGCGGCCCGGGTCGGGCGGGATCAGGCTGTCGATCACCAGCGTCTTGTCGTGCTTGCCCTGCACCAGGCTGGCACCCGCCCCGCACAGCACCTGCATCGCCTCGTCCAGATTGCCCAGCGTCGCGCTGAGCCCCCAGACCACCGGCGCCGGGGCGGCCGCGTCGGCGGTCTGCACGATCGTGCGCAGCCGCGCCAGCGCCAGCTGCACCTGCACGCCACGCTTGTTGCCGATCAACTCGTGCCACTCGTCGACCACCACGTAGCGCACCGTCTGCAGCTCGGCCATCGCCTGGTCGCGCGCGATCAGCAGGCTCAGCGACTCCGGCGTGGTCACCAGCACGGTCGGCAACCTGCGGTCCTGCCGCGCGCGTTCGGCACTGGCGGTGTCGCCGCTGCGCGCGCCGAGGGTCCAGGCCGGCGCCAGGTCGTCGAGCGGCGCCTTCAGCGCGCGCAGCGTGTCGGCGGCCAGCGCGCGCATCGGCGTGAGCCACAGCACGGTCAGCGGCGGCGCCGCCGGGCGCGACGGTTTCGCAGCGGCCGTAGTGGCACGCCGGCGTTGCGGCGCCCGGGCGCGCAGCAGGCGCTTCAGGATCCCGAGCCAGACGGCGTAGGTCTTGCCCGAGCCGGTGGTCGCGTGCAGCAGGCCCGAGCGGCCGGCCGCGATCTCGCGCCAGACCGCGCGCTGGAAGGCGAAGGGCTTCCAGCCGCGCTGCTGCAGCCAGTGCGCCACCGCGTCGGCGGGGACGCGTGGGGCACCTTCGAAGGGCGGGCCCGCCGCGCCAGCAGGCTCTTCGTCGGACATCGGGATTTGCACCGAGAGGCAGGAGGTCAGAAAGATCGGACGCCTCGACAGGAGAGAATCGAGGTCTGCGCCAGATGATGCACCAGCCCGAGCGCTGGGGTCTGTAGGCGAAACGGAGACCTTCCATGCCCATCGATTCGAACGCCGGCGTCGACCGGCGCACCGCCCTCGCCGGCCTCGGCGCCCTGCTGTGTGTGCCGCCCGCGGCCCGGGCGCAAGCCGGCTTTCCGTCCAAACCGATCCGCGTGCTGATCGGCGTGCCCGCCGGCGGTACCCAGGACGTGCTGACGCGCGCGCTGGCCGACGCCATGCGCAGCTCGCTCGGCACCGTGATCCTCGACAACCGTGGCGGCGCCGCCGGCCGCATCGCGGTCGACCTGGTGAAGAACGCCGAGCCCGACGGCCACACGCTGCTGCTGGGCACGGCGGGCATGATGACGATGTTCCCCAACGCCTACAAGAACCTCAGCTACGACCCGCTGAAGGACTTCGCGCCCATCGTCAACGCTGCGAGTTTCGAGCTGGCGATGGTCGTGCACAAGGACGTGCCCGCGAACACGCTTGACGAATTCATCGCCTGGGCCAAGACCCAGGGGCCGCAGGGCAGCAAGGTCAGCTTTGCCTCCTACGGTGCCGGCACACCGTCGCACTTTCTCGGCGAGATGCTGAACCGCGCCACCGGCCTGCAGATGGTGCACGTGCCCTACCGCGGCTCCACGCCGGCGCGGCAGGACGTGATGGGCGGCACGGTGCCGGTGTACTTCGACACCGTGGGCGGCGCCATCACGATTCTGCCCAGCGGCCGCATCAAGGTGCTGGCCACCAGCGGCGCCAGGCGCTCGCCGCCGATGCCGGCAGTGCCGACCTTCGTCGAACTCGGCTACAAGGATGTGATCGCCGCGGCCTGGTTCTCGTTCTACGCGCCGGCGAAGACGCCGAAGCCCGTGCTCGACAAGCTGCGCGCCGAGTTCGCCCGCGCCGTGAACTCGCGCGAGGTACGCCAGCAGTTGCTGGTCAACGGCATGTACCCGGTGGGCGATGGGCCCGAGGCCCTGACGAAGACGATGCAAGAGGACATTGCTCGCTGGGGCAAGATCATGCGTGCCACCAACTTCGTCGCGACAGACTGACATGAACCAGACCACCCGCCCCAACATCATCTTCATCGTCGCCGACGACCTGGGCTTCGCCGATCTCGGCTGCTACGGCGGCCGGGTGCCGGTGTCGCCCGTGCTCGACGGCCTGGCCACCCACGGCCTGCGGCTGACCCAGGGCTACGCCAATTCGCCGGTCTGCTCGCCCACGCGCTTCGCCCTGATGACCGCGCGTTACCAGCAGCGCCTGCGCGGCGCGGCCGAAGAGCCCATCAACAGCAAGAGCCGCGGCAGCACCACGCTGGGCCTGCCGCCGGAACACCCGACGCTGCCGTCGCTGCTGCAGGCCAGCGGCTACCGCACGGCGCTGATCGGCAAGTGGCATCTGGGCTACCCGCCGGCCTTCGGCCCGCTGCGCTCGGGCTACGACGAGTTCTTCGGCCCGATGTCGGGCGGCGTCGACTACTTCACCCACTGCGACTCGCGCGGCACGCACGACCTGTGGTTCGGCGAAGAAGAGCACCGGCAGGACGGCTACCTGACCGACCTGATCTCGCACCGCGCGGTGGACTACGTCGACCGCATGGCCGATGGCGCCAAGGCCGGCACGCCGTTCTTCATGAGCCTGCACTACACGGCGCCGCACTGGCCCTGGGAGACCCGCGACGACGAGGCGCTGGCGCAGGAGGTGAAGGACAACCTGTTCCATCTGCACGGCGGCAACATCCACAGCTACCGGCGCATGATCGGCCACATGGACGAAGGCATCGGCTGGCTGATGGACGCGCTGCGCCGCCACGGCCTGGCCGACGACACGCTGGTGGTCTTCACCAGCGACAACGGCGGCGAGCGTTTCTCCGACAACTGGCCGCTGGTCGGCGGCAAGATGGACCTGACCGAGGGCGGCATCCGCGTGCCGTGGATCGCGCACTGGCCGAAGGTGATCGCCGCTGGCGGCACCAGCGACCAGCTGTGCATGACGATGGACTGGTCGGCCACGCTGCTCGACGCCGCCGGCGTGCCGGCCGCGCCCGGCTACCCGCTCGACGGCATCTCGCTGCTGCCGCTGCTGCGCGATGCCGGCCACCGCTTCGAGCGGCCGCTGCACTGGCGTATGAACCACCGCGGCCAGCGTGCGCTGCGCCAGGGCGACTGGAAGTACCTGCAGGTCGACGGCCACGAGTACCTGTTCAACATCCCGGCCGACGAGCGCGAACGCGCCAACCTCGCGGCGCGCGAGCCCGAGCGCCTGGCCGCGATGCGTGCCGCCTGGCTGGCCTGGGATGCGACGATGCCGCCGATCCCAGCCGACGCGACGGTGAGCCTGGGTTATTCGGTCAAGGACATGCCGCAGCGATGAAACCCTGGCTCCGGTGGTTTCCGTTCCTCGCCTGGCGCCGGCCCGACCGCGCCACGCTGCAGGGCGAGGTGTGGGCCGGGCTGACCGTCGGCCTGATGGTCATCCCGCAAGGCGTGGCGTATGCGAGCCTCGCCGGCATGCCGCTGGTCACCGGCATCTATGCCTCGATGCTGCCGGCGCTGGTGGCCGTGCTGTTCAGCGCATCGACGCGCCTGTCGGTCGGCCCGACCGCGCTGACCTGCCTGCTGATCGGCTCGTCGCTCACGGGCCTGGCCGCGCCGGCCAGTGCGTCGTGGGTCGACCTGGCGGTGTGGCTGGCCCTGCTGTCGGGCCTGTTCCAGGTGGTGCTGGGGTTCGCGCGCTTCGGCTGGCTGCTCAACGTCGTCAGCTCGCCGGTGCTGATGGGCTTCACGCAGGCCGCGGCGGTGCTGATCCTCGCGTCGCAGTTGCCGGCCATGCTGGGGCTGCAGGGCAGCCTGGCGACGCTGGTGAGCCACCCGCAGTTCCACCTGTCTTCGGCGGCGTTCGGCATCGGCTGCCTGGCGGTGCTGGTACTGGCCAAACGGTTCGTGCCCCGCCTGCCCGCTGTAGTGTTGATCGTGCTGGCTGCGTCGGCACTGAGCGCCTTGCTGGGCTTCGAGGCCGCGGGTGGCCCGGTGGTCGGCGCCCTGCCGGCGGGCATGCCGGCGCCCTACCTGCCGGCCTGGCCCGGCTGGCCCGCGTTCGGCCAGCTGCTGGTGCCCGCGCTGGTGATCACGCTGATCAGCTTTCTCGAGACCGCCTCGAGCGCCAAGGTCGAAAGCCAGCGCGGCAGCCAGCGCTGGGACCAGGACCAGGACCTGATCGGCCAGGGCCTGGCCAAGATCAGCTCGGCCTTCAGCGGCGCGTTCCCCACCAGCTCGTCGTTCTCGCGCTCGGCCCTCAACCTGTACGCCGGCGCCAAGACCGGCTGGGCCACGATCGTGTCGGTCGCAGTCGTGCTGCTCACCCTGCTGTTCCTGACGCCGGTGCTGCACCATGTGCCGCAGTCGGTGCTGGCCGCCGTGGTGGTGGCAGCGATCTACGGGCTGATCAAACCCGGCGCCTTCGTGGTGCTGTGGCGCATCTCGCGCGTCGAGGCGCTGACCGGCGGCGTGACCTTTGCCGTCACGCTGCTGACGGCCCCCCGGCTGTACTGGGGCGTGATCGCCGGCCTGCTGATGAGCCTTTGCCACTTTCTCTACCAGCGGCTGCACCCGCGCATCATCGAGGTCGGCCTGCACCCCGACGGCAGCCTGCGCGACCGGCACCTGTGGCGGCTGCCGCCGCTGGCGCCGCAGCTGTACGCGCTGCGCATGGACGGCGGGCTCGACTTCGCATCGGCCAACGCGTTCGAGCGCACGATCCTCGAACACCTGGGCGACCATCCCGACGTGCGCCACGTCGCGCTGTTCGCGCTGCCGATCAACCACATCGATGCCACCGGCGTCGAGATGTTCGGCCAGCTGCGCCGGACCTTGCGCGAGCGGGGCGTCGTGCTGCACATCAGCGGCCTGAAGTTGCCGGTCGAACGCGTGCTGCTGCGTGCCGGCGAGATCCCGCCGGAGGGCACGGCCGATGCCTCGCTGCGCATGTACCGCACCGATGCAGAGGCGCTGGCCGCCCTGCAACCGCCGGCCAGCGCGGCTGATGGTGTAGCAAAAGCTACACCAGACCTGTGACACGGCCGACTGCATAAAGTGTTGTAAACACCGTCATCTTGCGGGTTTGATATTTGCTTCTGCGCTGTTCAGCAGCGATCACCTGCTGTTAAACTTTGTGTAAATCCCAAGCCACAGCTCTGTGACATCTCCGGCAACGCCCTCTCTCGTCGATCTGCGCGACCTGCGCCTGGATGCGGCCCGGGCGTTGTTGAGCCAGGACAGTGCGCAGGCCCTGCCGCCGATCGACGGTGACCCGACGGCCTACCTGCAGGCCGTCATCGACGGGCTGAACGAGCTGTCGCTGAAGGATCCGCTGACCGGCCTGGCCAACCGCCGCCACTTCAACGCCGAACTTGAAGCCGAGATCGACCGCGTCGCCCGCTCCGGCGAGGCCGCGCTGCTGCTGATGCTCGACATCGACCACTTCAAGTCCGTCAACGACACCTATGGCCACCTCGCGGGTGACCAGGTGCTGCAGGCGGTGGCCAAGGCGCTGACCAGCTGCATCCGCCCGATGGATACCCTGGCACGTTATGGCGGCGAAGAATTCGCCGTGGTGCTGCCGAGCTGCCAGCCTGCGTTCGGCGAAGCGGTGGCCGAGCGTATCCGCCGGACCGTCGAGTCCACGCCGATCCAGGTGTCGCCGTCGGTCGACCTGCGGGTGACCGTCAGCATCGGCGGCGCGTTCGCCTTGCAGTGGATCCGCTCGACGACGGAACTCTGGACCGACCGGGCGGACCAACAGCTCTATTTTGCAAAGGCGGGTGGGCGCAACCGGTTGTGCCTGGAAGACCAGCCTGTCAGCACCGTCAGCGCGGAGGAGAAGAATCTGCTGTTCGGGCATCTGTCGGCGACAGACCCGGCATGGATCGAGATGAGTTCCGGCGCCGCCTCGGGCAGCGCCGTATAAAAGGTAAACGATGAGCGACGTGTTGAAGTCCCCATCTGCAGCCCCGGTATCGGGCGCGAAGGTGCTCGCCGTGACCAGCGGCAAGGGTGGGGTGGGCAAGACCTTCGTCTCGGCCAATCTGGCCGCGGCGTTGGCCAAGCGCGGCCAGCGCGTGCTGGTGCTCGACGCCGACCTGGGGCTTGCCAATCTCGACGTGGTGCTGAACCTGCACCCCAAGATCACGCTGCACGATGTGTTCACCGGCAAGGCCACGCTCGACGAGGCCATCGTCAAGGCCCCGGGCGGCTTCTCGGTACTGCTGGCCGGCTCCGGCATGGTCGAGTATTCGCGCCTCACCCCCGAGGTGCGCGACGAATTCCTGCAGGTCATCCGCAGCCTGATGCCGCGCTACGACGTGCTGCTGCTCGACACCGGCGCCGGCATTTCCGACGTGGTGCTGTTCGCGGTGTCGCTGGCGTCCGAGGTGCTGGTCGTGGCCACGCCCGAGCCGACCTCGCTGACCGATGCCTACGCCGCGATCAAGGTGCTGGCGATGCAGCACAAGCGCCAGCACGTGCGCATGATCATCAACCAGACCGTGCGCCCGGGCGATGGCCGCGCCATCACCACGCAGCTGCAGCAGGTGCTCGACCGCTTCGTCACCACCGACACCGGCCGCTCGGTGCGCCTGATCCACGTCGGCGACATTCCTGCCGACCCGGCCGTGCGCGAAGCCGTGATGCGGCGCCAGCTGCTGATGGTCTCGATGCCCGGCTGCCCGGCAGCGCTGGCCGTGGCCGAAGTCGCGCGTAAGCTCGACGAATCGGTGATCTCGCGCGCCGACCTCGGTATCTAGGGCTCGCCCCCAGTCTGCGCGCACTGCGTGTCGCTCCGCCAACCCCCTACCGGGGGCAACACCTGCGGCCCGGCAAAGCCGGCTCCGCGGTGTTCGCGCGCCCCCCGTGCTAGCGCAGTGAAATGTTCATCATCGCCGTGTCCGCTGGGCCGGTGGCTGCCGAAGATGCAACGATGCCCGCCATCGGCACCGTCAGAATCCAGCCTTCGAGCGGGTCCATCTCGGCCGGCAACCCGTAGTTCGCCATCCCTGCATCGTGCTGTTGCTGGGCCCACGCGGCCTGCACCAGGCACAGCACGGCATCGAGCGTGTCGCCGCTGGCGTCGGCCACCAGCGCATCGCGCTGCGCGTGCGTGAGTTTGAGGCGCAGGCCCAGGCGTAGCGGCCCGTGCGGGCCGTGGCCGTTCTCCAGAGCGGTGATCAGGTCCTTGCGGGCGATCAGGCGTTCTGGCGTCTGTTTGGCCGGGTCGTCACTCTTGTAGCTGCGCCGGCCGGCCACGCCGCGTGCGCTGCCCCAGCCGTCGAGCACCTCGCGCGCCAGCAGGCCGGGGTAGCCCTCGAGGGCGATGCGCGTGGCCCCCGTCGGAGGTAGAGGCTGCAGGCCCGGAAGGCAGATACCGGCATCCAGCAGAAGCGGGACGCCGGCATGCAGCATGTAGGCCACCGGCGGGTTCACCCATTTCATCGACGGGCTCGATCCCGCAGGCAGGTCGGTGGCGCGGTGCGCGAACTTGCCGCCCACCGGCCGCGCATCGCAGAAGGCGGCGAACTGCTCGCGCACCTGTGCCCGCGTGAGGCTGGCGAAATGGCGGATGCATGGCTCCCATGCCGTCGGCCAGCCGAATTGTTCGACCAGTTCCCGCGGCAGGCCGAACGGCAGATCGAACACGCCGACCCAGGGCCGTGGCGCGGCCAGCCACGCTGCGAACGTTGCCAGCGACTCCAGCCGCTCGACGCGCGACAGCACGACGCGGCCCGCCACCACGTGGCCCAGCGCCAGCACGATCGGTTTGCGGCGCGTCGGGCTGCTGGAGAAATCACAGCCCAGCAAAAGAGGGGAATCGGACATGCAAAGCGCCGGTCAAGCGCGGGTAGTAGGATGGAACGAGCGACTTTAAACTGCGGTGCCCCCACGGCACCCGAACAACACCCCGCAAGGAGTTCTCTGGCATGGCCCACGCATTCGCCCACACCCGCAAGACCTTCAAGACCGCCTCGGGCAAGACTGGCAAGTTCTACTCGCTGCCGGCGCTGGCCAAGCAGATTCCCAAGGTGTCTCGGCTCCCGGTCTCGATGCGCATCGTGCTCGAATCGGTGATGCGCAACTGCGACGGCAAGCGGGTCACCGACGAACACGTGCGCCAGCTGGCCAACTGGTTTCCCAACGCCGACCGCACCGACGAGATCCCCTTCGTCGTCTCGCGCGTGGTGCTGCAGGACTTCACCGGCGTGCCGCTGCTGGCCGACCTGGCGGCGATGCGCAGCGTGGCCGCGCGGCTGAACAAGCCCGTGGGCCGCATCGAGCCGCTGGTGCCGGTCGACCTGGTGGTCGACCACTCGATCATGATCGACTACTACGGCCGCAAGGACGCGCTCGACCTCAACATGAAGCTCGAGTTCCAGCGCAACCGCGAGCGCTACGAATTCATGAAGTGGGGCATGCAGGCCTTCAGCACCTTCGGCGTGGTGCCGCCGGGCTTCGGCATCGTGCACCAGGTCAACCTCGAATACCTGGCGCGCGGCGTGCACAGATCAGCCGACGGCGTCTACTACCCCGACAGCCTGGTCGGCACCGACAGCCACACGACGATGATCAACGGCATCGGCGTGGTCGGCTGGGGCGTGGGCGGCATCGAGGCCGAGGCCGCGATGCTGGGCCAGCCGGTCTACATGCTGACCCCCGACGTGGTGGGCTTCGAGCTGACCGGCCAGCTGCGCGAAGGCGTCACCGCCACCGACCTGGTGCTGTCGGTCACCGAGATCCTGCGCCGCCACAAGGTGGTGGGCAAGTTCGTCGAATTCTTCGGCACCGGCACACGCACGCTGGCCCTGCCCGACCGCGCGACCATCGGCAACATGGCGCCCGAGTACGGCGCGACGATGGGTTTCTTTCCGGTCGACGAGAAGACCATCGACTACTTCAAGGGCACGGGCCGCACCAAGGCCGAGATCGAGGCCTTCGAGGCCTACTTCCGCGCGCAGGGCATGTTCGGCGTGCCGCTGGCCGGCGACATCGACTACACCCAGGTGGTGAAGCTCGACCTGGGCGACGTCACGCCCAGCCTGGCGGGCCCCAAGCGCCCGCAGGACCGCATCGATCTGGGCCGCGTGTCCGAGCAGTTCGGCAGCCTGTTCTCCAAACCGATCGGCGAGAACGGTTTCAACCAGCCGGCCGCCGTGCTGCACACGCGCCACCACGTGCGGGTGGGCGACGCGACGCTGCTCGACAAGACGCTCGAGAACCCGCCCACCCCCAGCGGCGCGGCACGCCCGGTGATGGAGATGGAGGCCAACAAGCCGACTCTCGCTTCGGCCCATGCCGAAGCCACGCCGCCGCCCAAGACCGTGTCGGACGTGACCATCGGCAACGGCGACGTGCTGATCGCCGCCATCACCAGCTGCACCAACACCTCGAACCCCAGCGTGCTGCTGGCCGCCGGCCTGCTGGCGAAGAAGGCGGTGGAGGCCGGCCTCAAGGTCAAGCCGCACGTGAAGACCTCGCTGGCACCTGGCTCGCGCATCGTCACCGAGTACCTGACCCAGACCGGCCTGCTGCCCTACCTGGCGAAGCTGGGCTTCGCACTGGCCGGCTACGGCTGCACCACCTGCATCGGCAACGCCGGCGACCTGACGCCCGAGCTCAACGAGGTGATCACGAAGAACGACCTGGTCTGCGCCGCCGTCCTCAGCGGCAACCGCAACTTCGAGGCGCGCATCCACCCGAACCTGAAAGCCAACTTTCTCGCCAGCCCGCCGCTGGTGGTGGCCTACGCGATCGCCGGCACGGTGCTGACCGACCTGATGACCAAGCCGGTCGGCAAGGGCAAGGGCGGCAAGGACGTCTACCTCGGCGACATCTGGCCGACCAGCGACGAGATCCACGCGCTGATGAAATTCGCGATGAACGGCAAGGCCTTCCGCGAGAACTACGCCAAGGTCAAGACCGACCCCGGCAAGCTGTGGGAAAAGATCAAGGGCGTGACCGGCGACGCCTACACCTGGCCCAAGAGCACCTACATCGCAGAGCCGCCGTTCTTCAAGGACTTCGTGCTCGCAGGCCCGACGGCGCAGGAACGCGGCGCGGCCGGCGGCAAGGACCACGCGGCGGTATCGGTGCAGGGCGCGCGCATCATGGCGCTGTTCGGCGACTCGATCACCACCGACCACATCTCGCCGGCCGGCTCGATCAAGGCCAGCTCGCCCGCCGGTGAATGGCTGCTGGCCAACGGCGTGCAAAAGGCCGACTTCAACAGCTACGGTGCGCGCCGCGGCAACCACGACGTGATGATGCGCGGCACCTTCGCCAACGTGCGCATCAAGAACCTGATGATCCCGCCCGGCGCCGACGGCTCGCGCGAGGAAGGTGGCGTCACCTTGTTCCGCCCGGCCGACGGCGGTGCGGCCGAGAAGATGTTCATCTACGACGCCGCCATGCGCTACATGGCCGAGAACCGGCCCACGGTGATCTTCGCCGGCGAAGAGTACGGCACCGGCTCGTCGCGCGACTGGGCCGCCAAGGGCACGCAGCTGCTGGGCATCAAGGCCGTCATCGCCAAAAGTTTCGAGCGCATCCACCGCAGCAATCTGGTGGGCATGGGTGTGCTGCCGCTGCAGTTCAAGGGCAGCGATTCGTGGCAGTCGCTCCAGCTCACCGGCGACGAGCGCATCGACGTGGTCCCCCACCCCGAACTTACGCCGCAGAGCGAAGCGAAGCTGGTCATCACCCGCGCCGACGGCAAGACGCAAGAAGTGGCGGTGGTGCTGCGCATCGACACGCCGATCGAGGTCGACTACTACCGGCACGGCGGCATCCTGCCGTACGTGCTGCGACAGCTGCTGGCCTGACGGCACGGCAAGACCCGGGACCGCCCCGTCCCGGCAGTGGTTTCCTTCCACGACGACGGTGCGCGCGGCCGCCAAGGCCCACGGCCGCACGCGTCTTTCGTCGCGCCGTACCCACCCCAGGACTTCCCCTCATGGATGGGCACGCGGTTTGCTTATAGACTTTTGATCAAAGATCAGAAATCAAATGCAAAGCCACACCATGATCGGAACCCTGGAGCCCATCGTCCGAGCTTCCGTGGCCGAATCCGTCTACCAGGCCCTGCGCAACAAGCTGATGCACGGCGAATACCTGCCAGGGCAGGTGCTGGGCATCCAGGCCCTGGCCGATGCGCTGGGCACCAGCACGATGCCGGTGCGCGAAGCCTTCCGCCGCCTTGTGGTGCAGAACGGGCTCGAACCGATGCGCAACGGCTCGACGCGCGTGCCATTGATCGCGGCCGACCGTCTGGACGACATCCGCCGGGCGCGCGTGCTGATCGAAGGCACGGTCACCGAGTGGGGCGCCGCCCGGCTTGACGCGGCCCAGATCGACATGCTGGCGCAGCTGGCCGACGACATCACCATGGCCCGCCGTTCGCGCGAAGGCGTACCGATCAGTCTCGAGAAGAACCGCGTCTTCCATTTCACGCTGTACCAGGCTGCCGAATCGCCGGTGATGATGGCCATGATCGAGAGCCTGTGGCTGCAGTCGGGCCCTTATCTGCGCGCCACGCGCGAGTTCCTGCACACCGACGAACTGGCCGCCGACCGCCTGCACGAGTCCGCGGTGCAGGCCATCCGCGACGGCGATTTCGTCCAGGCCCGCAAGTTCATCGAAGCCGACGTCACCTGGGTATTCGACCGCCTGTCCGCGGGCGGCTTCCACGACGGCGGCCCCAACCCACAAGGATTCCCGACAAGATGATGCACAAGCACCGCTCGAAGATGGTGACCGAAGGCCCGAGCCGGGCCGCGCACCGCGCGTTCCTGCGCGCCACCGGGCTCGACGACGAATCGCTCGACAAATCCTTCGTCGGCATCGTCAGCACCATGGGCGACAACACGCCCTGCTCCAAATCGCTCGGCCCGCA
Organism: Pseudorhodoferax sp.; assembly: GCA_965279475.1. Lineage (GTDB taxonomy): Bacteria > Pseudomonadota > Gammaproteobacteria > Burkholderiales > Burkholderiaceae_C > Pseudorhodoferax. The sequence goes on along the minus strand of CBDIIA010000003.1, from coordinate 289,613 downwards.
GGCCGACAGCGCGCGCCTGGGCGTGGCCGAAGGTGGCGGCGTGCCGGTGAGCTTCACGACCATCTCAGTCTCCGACGGCACTTCGATGAACCACGACGGCATGCGCATGAGCCTGCTGTCGCGCGAAGTCATCGCCGACAGCATCGAGCTGGCCGTGCGCGGACACGCCTACGACGCGCTGGTCGGCTTCGCCGGCTGCGACAAGACGCTGCCGGGCGTGATGATGGCGATGGTGCGGCTCAACGTGCCCTCGGTGTTCATCTACGGTGGCTCGATGCTGCCCGGCCACACGCCGGACGGGCGCGAACACACGGTGCTGACCGCGATCGAGGCCACCGGCCGCTACCAGATCGGCCAGATCGACCGTGCCCAGCTCGGCCAGATCGAACGCTCCTGCGCGATGACGGTGGGCGCCTGTCCGGGCCAGTTCACCGCCAACACGATGGCGATGGTGGGCGAGGCGCTGGGGTTGTCTCCACTGGGTTCGTCGCTGATCCCTGCCGTCTACAGCGAGCGCTACGCGCTGGCGCGCCGCGCCGGCAAGCGGGTGATGGAGATCCTGCACACGGGCGGCCCGTTGCCACGCGACCTGGTCACGCGCAAGAGCCTGGAGAACGCCTGCGCCGCCGTGGCCGCGACCGGCGGGTCGACCAACGCCGCGCTGCACATCCCGGCGATCGCACACGAGGCCGGCATCCCGTTCTCGTTCGACGACGTGGCCGAGGTGTTCAACCGCACACCCCTGATCGCCGACCTGCAGCCCGGCGGCACCTATCTGGCCCGCGACCTGAACGTGATCGGCGGCGTGCCGGTGGTGCTCAACGCGCTGCTGCAGGGCGGCTTTCTGCACGGCGACGTGCTCACGCTCACCGGCCGCACGCTGGCCGAGGAATTGGCGCAGTTCCCCGGCGCCGACGGCCGCATCGTGCGCGCCTGCGAGACACCGATCCACGCCACGGGCGGGCTGGTCCTGCTCAAGGGCAACCTGTGCCCCGATGGCGCCTTGCTCAAGATCGCCGGCCTGAAGTCGCTGACGTTCTCGGGCAAGGCCCGCGTCTTCGAGGACGAGCAGGCCTGCATGGCGGCCGTGTCGACGCAGGACTACCAGGCCGGCGACGTGCTGATCATCCGCAACGAAGGCCCCAAGGGCGGCCCCGGCATGCGCGAGATGCTCAGCGTCACCGCCGCCATCTACGGCCAGGGCATGGGCGAGAAGGTGGCCTTGCTGACCGATGGGCGCTTCTCCGGCGCCACCCGCGGCATGTGCATCGGTTATGCCACGCCCGAATCGGCGGCCGGTGGCCCGATTGCGCTGGTACGCGATGGCGATCCGATCGACATCGACGCCGTGGCGGGCACCATCGCGTTGCGCATCACCAACGCCGAGCTGGCACAGCGCCGCGCGGCCTGGGCACCGCGCGCGCAAGAGCGGCTGGGCGGTGCGCTGGAGAAATACGCACGCCTGGTCGGCCCGGCCCACCTGGGTGCGGTCACGCATTCGGGCGCCGTCACCTGGCGCTACGAAACGCCCGATTCCTTCTGACTCCGTGACCCCCATGAACATTGCTTTCTGTGGCCTGGGTTTGATGGGCGCGCCGATGGTGCGCCGGCTGCTGGCCGCCGGCCACCACGTCAAGGTGTGGAACCGCTCGCCCGACAAGCTCGCACCGCTGGTGCAGGCCGGCGCGCTGCCGGCACCGACGCCGGCCAAGGCCGCACGTGGCGCCGACGCCGTGCTGATGTGCGTCTACGATGCGGCCGCAGTCGAGGCCGTGGTGTTCGGCGCCGACGGGCTGGCCAGCGCCGAGGGCCTGCGCTGGCTGGCCGACCATTCCAGCATTCCGCCCGACGTGACGCGCGCCTACGCCCAGCGACTGAAAGAAAGCTGCGGCGCCGACTGGATCGATGCGCCCGTGTCCGGCGGCGTGGGCGGCGTCGAAGCCGGCACGCTGGCCATCATGGCGGGCGGCCCCATCGGCGCGGTGGCCGAAGCCGCGCAGGCCATGGCCGCCTACGCCGGCCGCGTCACACGCATGGGTGACGCCGGTGCCGGCCAGGCCACCAAACTGTGCAACCAGACCATCGTGGCCACCACCATCGTCGCCATCGCCGAGGCCGTGGCGTTCGCGCAGCGCAGCGGCATCGACGTGTCGCGGCTGGCCGAGGCGCTGGCCGGTGGCTGGGCCGACTCGAAGCCGCTGCAGGTCTTCGTGCCCCGCATGGCGCAGGCCCATGCGCAATCGATCGGCGCACTGTCGACGATGCTGAAGGACATCGACACCGTGTCCGGCGCCGCGCAGAAGACGCAGCTGGCGATGCCGGTGACCGGCGCGGTGCAGCAGGTGCTGCGCATCGCCGCAGGCATGGGCCTGGGCGAGGCCGAACTGTCGGCCGTGATCAGCGTGATGCAGCCCGAGCGGCGGGCCGAATTCATGGTCCAGGTCAAGCACTGACCCGCCGATGCAGCTCGCCGCCAACCTGACCTGGCTGTACGCGCACGAGCCGTTGGCGCGCCGCTTCGCCGCGGCCGCGCAAGACGGGTTTACCGCCGTCGAAGTATTGCTGCCCTACGACCAGCCCGCCCGCTGGTACGCCGATGCACTGCGCGACAACGGCCTGCAGCTCGCCTTGTTCAACACCCCCATCCGCGATGGTGCAGGGCGCCTCGGACTCGCGGCCGTTCCCGGCGCGCAGCAGCAGTTCCGTGCCGACTTTGGCCGTGCCCTCGAAGTCGCCGAAGCCACCGGCGGCAAGGCCATCCATGTGATGGCCGGCCATGTGGCAGACCACGACCCGGCCGCCTGCCATGCCACGCTGCTCGACAACCTGGCCGACATCCTGCCGCTGGCCGAAGCCCATGGTGTGCGGCTGTCGCTCGAAGCCCTGAACCGCGCCGACATGCCGGGCTACTGCTACCACCTGCCGGCCCAGGCGCTGGCCATCGTGCGGCACTTCGACTCGCCCTGGCTCAGGCTGCAGTTCGACTTCTACCACTGCGTCAAAGAGGGGTTGGACGTGCGCGCCGAAGTCAAGCGCGCCGCCGGCTGGATCGGCCATGCGCAGATCGCCGGTGCGCCCGACCGCTACGAGCCCGACCTGGCGCAGGACCATCTGCTGCAGGGCCTGGAAGACTTGCACCAGAGCGGCTACGACGGCTGGCTCGGCTGCGAGTACCGCCCCCGCGCCCTGCCGGCACAAGGCCTGACGTGGTGCGCCGAACCGCGCCGGCATCGGTGGCTTGCATGAACGACATCCTCATCACCGGTGCCGGTGGCTTCGTCGGCCGCGCGCTGGCCGCTCGCCTGTGCGCGATGCACGCGCAGGACCAGGCCGTGTTCCGCTCGCTCACTCTGCTCGACCAGCACCTGGCGCCCATCGCCCCGGTCGGTGCGAACGTGCGCCGCATCGAGGGCGACGTGCAGGACCCGGGCGTGCTGGCAGAGGCGCTGCAGACGCCGCCCGACACCGTGTTCCACCTCGCCGGCATCACCAGCCGCCAGGCCGAGGCCGACGTGGCGCTCGGCCTGGGTGTCAATGTCGGTGCCAGCATCGGCTTGCTCGAGCTGTTGCGCACACAGGCGCGGCAGGCCACCGTGGTCTTCACCAGCTCGATCGGCGTGTTCGGCACGCCGCTGCCGCAGCGCATCGACGACGACACGCCGCAGGTGCCCGCCCTCAGCTACGGCGCGCAGAAGAAGATGGTCGAGGTGCTGCTGGCCGACTACAGCCGCCGCGGGTTCGTGCGGGGGTTGTCGCTGCGGCTGCCCGGCGTGGTGGCGCGCCCGGCACAGCCCGGCGGCGCGCTGTCGGCGTTTGCCAGCGATCTGATCCGCGAGCTGGCGCAGGGCCGCCCCTTCACCTGCCCGGTCGCCCCGGATGCGGCGATGTGGTTCCTCTCGCAGCCGGCGTGCGTCGACAACCTGCTGCATGCCGCTGCGGTCGCCACCGCCGGCCAGGGCCTGCCGCCCACCCGCGCGCTGAATCTGCCGGCGCTGCGCGCCACGCCTGCCGACATCGTGGACGCACTTGCACGCCGTGACGGCGATGGCGTGCGTGCACGCATCCGCTACCAGCCCGACGCCGCGCTGCAGGCGCAGTTCGCCGCCTGGCCGCCCCTGTTCACCCCCGTCGCCGACCGCCTGGGGTTCCGCCATGACGGCGACCTCGCCAGCCTGCTGACGAGGTCGCTGCAGCCGAGTTGAGCTTTTCTTTCAACCTCCCTTTTTGCAAGGAACATGCGATGGAAACGAAGTGGAAATCAATGGTGTCGGGTCTGCTGCTGGCGGCCGGGCTGCTGGCCGCCGGCACCGCATCGGCACAGACGGCCGCGCCGGTCGAACTGGCGTTCTCCAGCTGGATCCCGCCGACGCACATCCTGATGAAGAACTTCATGATCCCCTGGGGCCAGGAGATTGAGAAAGAAACCCAGGGCCGCGTCAAGATCAACTTCCTGCCCAAGCCGGTGACCAACCCGCAGGGTCACCTGGATGCGGTGCGCAACGGCGTCACCGACCTGGCGTTCATCTCGCTGTCGTACTATCCCGGCCGCTTCGAGCTGATGAAGGTCGCGATCCTGCCGTTCTCGGGCAACACCTCCGAGTCGACCTCCATCGCCGCCTGGCGCATGTACGACAAGTACCTGCGCAAGGCCGAGGAGCAGCGCGGCATCCAGATGCTGGGCATCTACGGCCACGGCCCCGGCGGCGTCTACACCACGAAGAAGAAGGTCGAGAAGATCGAGGACTTCGAGAACCTCAAGATCCGCATCGGCGGCGGCATCGCGGCCGACGTGGCCAAGGTGCTCAAGGTCAATGCCATCGTCAAGCCCGCACCGGAATCGTACGAGCTGATGAGCACCGGCGTGGTCGACGGCGTGTTCTTTCCGCCGGAGTCGGTGGCCTCGTTCCGGCTCGACGAGATCGTGCAGTTCGCCACGCTGTTCCCCGGTGGCCTGTATTCCGACCTGCACGGCATCATCATGAACGAGCAGGCCTTCCACAAGCTGCCCGAGCGCGACCGCGCCATCGTGCTGAAGCTCTCCGGCGAACACATCGCGCGTTTGGCCGGCAAGGCCTGGGGCGATGCCGACGTGGCGGCGATGAATTCGCTCAAGGGCAAGAAGGTGCAGTTCACCCAGGCCAGCGATGCGCTGGTGACCGCCGTGAAGGCCCGGACCGGTGAGTTCGAGCGCACCTGGCTGGCCACCGCCAAGGAAAAAGGCATCGATGGCCCGAAGGTGTTGCAGGACTTCCGCAACGAACTGAAGGCGCTGGAAGCCGGCAAGTAGTCCATCGGCAGCCCTGCGAGAGAGATCACCTCCATGCACAGTCTTTTCATGCGGCTGCAGCCGCTGCTGAAACGCATCGCCGAACTCAGCCTGCTGGCCATGGCCCTGCTGACGCTGGTCGACGTGCTCGGCCGCTACGTGTTCAGCTTTCCGGTCCGCGGCTCGGTGGAGCTGACCGAGATGCTGATGGTGGCGGTGATCTTCTCCGGCATCCCGCTGGCCACCGCCACCGGCGCCCATGTGTCGGTCGACATCGTCACGCTGGCCATGGGGCCGCGCGCACGGCGCGTGCAGACGGTGTTTGCGCACCTGCTCGCGCTGTGCTGCAGCCTGCTGTTCGCCTGCGTCACCTGGGGCCGGGCCATGGCGTCCCTCGAGTTCAAGGACCAGACGCAGATGCTCTCGCTGCCGCTGGCGCCGATGGTGTTCTTCATGAGCATTCTTCTCTTCGTCAACGCACTGGGCAACGCCGGCCAGTTGTGGAACGCACTGCACACCCGGAGCACCCATGCTTGAAGCCGGCATCGGATTCGCGGCCATGCTGCTGCTGATCTTCCTGCAGGTGCCGATGGCCTATGCGATGGGACTGGTCGGCCTGGTCGGCACGGCGGTGATGCGCAGCTGGCCCTCGGCCTACGCGATGGTCGGCTCGGTGGTCTACGAGAGTGGCTTCCAGTACATGCTGTCGGTGGTGCCGCTGTTCGTGCTGATGGGCAACTTCATCACGCAGGCCAAGCTCTCGAAGGAGCTGTATGCCGCGGCCTACGCCTTCCTGGGCCACCGCCGCGGCGGGCTGGCCATGTCCACCATCGTCGCCTGCGGCGGCTTCGGCGCGGTGTGCGGCTCGAGCCTGGCCACCGCGGCCACGATGTCGAAGGTAGCCTACCCCGAGATGCGTGCACTGGGCTACAGCCCGGCGCTGGCCACCGGGTCGATCGCCGCCGGCGGCACGCTGGGCATCCTGATCCCGCCCTCGGTGGTGATGGTGGTGTACTGCATCCTGACCGAGCAGAGCATCGGCAAGATGTTCGCCGCCGGCATCCTGCCCGGCCTGCTGGCGATCGGCTGCTACCTGCTGGCGGTGCAATGGACGATCTGGCGCAACCCGCAGGCCGGCCCGCCGGGCACCCGGCTCACCTGGCCGCAGCGCTTCGGCGCCTTGCGCGACGTCTGGGCCGTGGCCGTGCTGTTCGCCATCGTCATGGGCGGCATCTACGGCGGCGTGTTCACGTCGACCGAGGCCGCCGGCATCGGTGCCTGCGGCGGCTTCGCCTTTGCCTGGGCGCGCGGCCGGCTCACCCGGCAGGTGTTGTCCGAGGTGCTGGTCGAGTCGGCCCGCACCACCGGCATGCTGTTCATGATCCTGATCGGCGCGCTGATCTTTGCCAACTTCATCAACTTCACCTCGCTGCCGGCCGACCTGAAGCACTACGTGCAGCACTTCAACCTGAGCCCGGTGGCAGTGATCGTGGCGATCTGCGGTGTCTACATCCTGCTCGGCTGCGTGCTGGAGAGCATGTCGATGATCCTGCTGACGGTGCCAGTGTTCTACCCGCTGGTGCAGCACCTGGGCTTCGACCTGATCTGGTTCGGCATCATCGTCGTGGTGGTGACCGAGATCAGCTTCATCACGCCGCCGGTGGGCATGAACGTCATCGTGCTGCGCGGCCTGCTGCCCGAGGTGCCGATCCGCACCATGTTCCGCGGCGTGATGCCTTTCGTCGTCGCCGACTTCTTCCGGCTGGGCGTGCTGATCGCGTTCCCGGTCATCTCCACCATCCTGCCCCGCTACATAGGCTGACACCCGTGATCTTCGACCTTCGCACCTACACGCTGCGCACCGGCAGCCTCAAGGCCTTTCTCGACCTGTACGAAAAAGAAGGCCTGCCGGTGCAGTCGCGCCACCTGGGGCCGCCGGTCGCGTACCTCACCACCGAGGTGGGCGAGCTCAACGAGATCGTCCACCTGTGGAAGTACGCGAGCATGGCCGACCGCGAGCAGCGCCGTGCGGCGCTCGAAGCCGACCCGGAGTGGCTGGCCTACCGGTCGCGCCCCGCCAACGCCGAGGCCCTGGTCCGGCAGCAGAACAAGATCCTGCGTTCGGCGCCGTTCTCGCCGCTCTGAGCCTTGCGGCGGCGCCCGGCGCAAAGCTGGCGCTATTCCTGCTAGGCATCTCGCAGACGCCATCGCCCGCCCCGGGCGAAACCAGGCGCGAACAGCGAGACCTCCAGCCATGCACGTGCCTGTGAAGCCGATCACTTCCCTGCTGATCGCCAACCGTTCCGAGATCGCCATCCGCGTGATGCGCGCCGCCTCCGAGATGAACATCCGCACCGTTGCGGTCTATTCGCGCGAGGACCGGCTGGCGCTGCACCGTTTCAAGGCGGACGAGAGTTACCTGGTCGGCGAGGGCAAGAAGCCGCTGCAGGCCTACCTCGACATCGCCGACGTGCTGCGCATCGCCCGCGCGGCCCGGGTCGACGCCATCCACCCCGGCTACGGCTTCCTGTCCGAGAACCCCGATTTCGCCCAGGCGGTGATCGATGCCGGCATCGAATGGGTTGGACCGCGCCCCGACGTGATGCGCACGCTGGGCAACAAGGTGGCCGCGCGCAATGCCGCGGTCGCCGCCGGCGTGCCAGTGATGCCGGCCACACCGCCGCTGCCGCTGGACGTGGAGGAATGCCAGAAACTGGCGGCCGGCATCGGCTTTCCGGTGATGCTCAAGGCCAGCTGGGGCGGCGGTGGCCGTGGCATGCGCGCGCTGCATTCCGAGGCGGAACTGCCCGAGGCTCTGGCCGCCGCCCGGCGCGAGGCACTGGCCGCCTTCGGCAACGACGAGGTCTATTTCGAGAAGCTGGTGCAGCGCGCGCGCCACGTCGAGGTGCAGATCCTCGGCGACCGGCACGGCAACGTGGTGCACCTGTTCGAGCGCGACTGCACCGTGCAGCGGCGCAACCAGAAGGTGGTGGAACGCGCGCCGGCGCCCTACCTCGACGCCGCCCAGCGCCAGGGCCTGTGCGACAGCGCCATCCGGCTGATGCAGGCCGTGCACTACACCCACGCCGGCACGGTCGAGTTCCTGATGGACGCGGACACCGGCAAGTTCTACTTCATCGAGGTCAACCCGCGCATCCAGGTCGAGCACACCGTGACCGAGCTGATCACCGGGGTCGACATCGTCAAGGCGCAGCTGCGCATCAGCGAAGGCGGCCGCATCGGCCTGACCGAGGACGGCCCCGACGGCCATGCCAGCGGCGTGCCCGCGCAGCCGGCGATCCGCTTCAACGGCACCGCGCTGCAGTGCCGCATCACCACCGAAGACCCGGAAAACGGCTTCCTGCCCGACTACGGCCGGCTGTCGGCCTACCGCAGCGCGGCCGGCTTCGGCATCCGGCTCGATGCCGGCACGGCCTATGGCGGAGCGGTGATCACACCGTACTACGACTCGCTGCTGGTCAAGGTCACGGCCTGGGCGCCGACGGCCGGCGAATCGATCCAGCGCATGGACCGCGCGCTGCGCGAGTTCCGCATCCGCGGTGTCGCGTCCAACCTGCAGTTCCTGGAAAACGTGATCAAGCACCCCGACTTCGCGGCCGGCACGGTGACCACACGGTTCATCGACACCACGCCCGAGCTGCTGGAGTTCTCCAAGCGGCGTGACCGCGCCAGCCGCCTGCTGGGTTTCATGGCCGAGGTCACGGTCAACGGCAACCCGGAGATGCAGGGCCGCAAGCTGCCCGAGCTGCCCTTCGTCAAGCCGGTGCTGCCCGCCGTCGACGTGACCCAACCGGTGCCGCCCGGCAGCCGCGACCGGTTGAAGGCGCTCGGGCCGCAGCAGTTCGCGCAGTGGATGCTGGCGTCGAAGCCGGTGCTGATGACCGACACCACGCTGCGCGACGCGCACCAGTCGCTGTTCGCCACCCGCATGCGCACGGCCGACATGCTGCCGATCGCGCCGTTCTACGCCCACGCGCTACCGCAGCTGTTCTCGATGGAATGCTGGGGTGGCGCCACCTTCGACGTGGCGATGCGGTTCCTGAAGGAAGACCCCTGGCAGCGCCTGGCGCAACTGCGCGAACGCGTGCCCAACATCCTGTTCCAGATGCTGCTGCGGGGTGCCAACGGCGTGGGCTACACCAGCTACGCCGACAACGTGGTGCAGTTCTTCGTCAAGCAGGCCGCATCGGCCGGCGTGGACCTGTTCCGCGTGTTCGACGCGTTGAACTGGGTTGAGAACATGCGCGTGTCGATCGACGCGGTGCTCGAATCGGGCGCGCTGTGCGAAGGCGCGATCTGCTACAGCGGCGACCTGTTCGACCCGTCGCGGCCCAAGTACGACCTGGCCTACTACACCGGCATCGCGCGCCAGCTGCACAAGGCCGGCGTGCACATCCTCGCGATCAAGGACATGGCAGGCATCTGCCGCCCGCGCGCGGTGGCGGCACTGGTCAAGGCGTTGAAGGAAGAGACCGGCCTGCCGGTGCACTTCCACACGCACGACACCAGCGGCATCGCGGCGGCTTCGGTGCTGGCAGCCGTGGAGGCCGGCTGCGATGCGGTCGACGGCGCGCTGGACGCGATGAGCGGCCTGACCTCGCAGCCCAACCTGTCATCGATCGCCGCCGCGCTGGCCCACAGCGAGCGCGACCCGGGCCTGTCGCAGGACGCGCTGCATGCGGCCTCGACCTGGTTCGAAGGCGTGCGCCGCTTCTACGCCCCGTTCGAGAGTGACATCCGCGCCGGCACCGCCGACGTCTACCGCCACGAGATGCCCGGCGGCCAGTACACCAACCTGCGCGAGCAGTCGCGCGCGATGGGGCTGGAGCACCGCTGGACCGAGGTGTCCAAAGCCTATGCCGACGTGAACCGCCTGTTCGGCGACATCGTCAAGGTCACGCCCACGTCCAAGGTGGTCGGCGACATGGCGATCATGATGGTGGCCAACGACCTCACGGCCGCCAACGTGGCCGACCCGGCGCACGACACGGCCTTCCCCGAGTCGGTGGTGTCGCTGTTCAAGGGCGAGCTGGGGTTTCCGCCGGACGGCTTTCCCGATGCACTGTCGCGCAAGATCCTGAAGACCGACCCACCGGCCGCCTACCGGCCCGGCGACCATCTGCCGCCGGTCGACCTGGAAGCCGCGCGCGCCACGGCCGCGCAGGAGGCCGGCATGGAACTCGACGACCGGCAACTGGCCAGTGCGCTGATGTACCCCAAGGTGGCGCGTGACTTCCACCAGCACCTGGCCCAGCATGGCGACACCTCGGTGCTGCCCACGCCCACCTTCTTCTACGGCCTGCGGCCCGGCGACGAAGTGGCGCTCGAGATCGACCCGGGCAAGACCCTGCTGGTCAGCCTGCAGAGCATCCACGACGACGCTGCCGCCGGTGCCGCCAAGGTGCAGTTCGAGTTGAACGGCCAGTCGCGCATGGCCGTCGTGCCCCGCGCCGGTGTGGCCGGCACCCAGGCCCGGCGCGAAGTGGCCGAGGCTGGCAACCCGCTGCACGTGGGCGCGCCGATGCCGGGCGCCATCGTCACCGTGCCCATCGTCGCCGGCCAGACGGTGCATGCCGGCGCCACGCTGCTGTCGCTCGAAGCGATGAAGATGGAAACGCACATCACCGCCGAACGCGAAGGCGTGGTCGAACGGGTGCTCGTGAAGCCGGGCGACCGGGTGCAGGCCAAGGATCTGCTGATCGTCTGGCAGCAGGGCTGAACACGGCGCGCTGCCGGCCAGGCGGCGTGTACGATCCGGCGGTCATGAAGCCGCTCGAAATCCAGGAATCCGAAGTCGAGGTCACGGCCATCCGCGCGCAAGGCGCTGGCGGGCAGAACGTCAACAAGGTGTCGAGCGCCATCCACCTGCGCTTCGACATCCCGGCCTCCTCGCTGCCCGACGGCGTGAAGGAGCGCCTGCTGGCGCTGCGCGACAACCGCATCACCGCCGAGGGCGTGCTGGTGCTGAAGGCGCAGCAGCACCGCACGCAGGACATGAACCGCCTCGACGCGTTCGCGCGGCTGCACGAGCTGGTCAATAGCGTGGCCGTGCCGCCGAAGCCGCGCAAGCCGACCCGGCCCACCTACGGCTCGAAGCAGCGCCGGCTCGAGGGCAAGAGCCAGCGCTCGGAGATCAAGGCCTCGCGCGGCCGGGTCGTGGACTAAGGCCCCGCCGGCAGCAAGCAAACCCTGCTGCCATCCCGCCCGCGGGTCCGTGCAGGCCGAGCATTCGTCCCTGCTGGTCTGGAACGATCCGGTCACCGGCAAGAACGAATCGCACCCGGCGGGCGAGGCGATGGGCTACATCAAACCCTGGCGCCTGAGGAGTCAAGGCGCCTCACAGCCGCTGGCAGAACTCCATCAGATGGTTCCGCAGCCACTGGTGCCCCGCGTCCCCCTCTGCCGCCTGGTGCCAGATCAGGTACACGGGGAACTGCGGGATGCGCAGTGGCACGGCGTGCGACTTCAGGCGGAAATGGTCCGCGTACAGGTGCGCCATGCGCCGTGGCAGCGTGCAGATGAGATCGGTGGTCTGCACCATCACCGGCATCGACAGAAAGTGCGGCACCGTCACCGCGATCTGGCGCGCCAGGCCGCGCTTGGCCAGCGCCAGATCGATCATCGGCTGTGAGCTGCCGCGGTGCGCCAGCACCACGTGGTGCATGGCCATGTACAGATCCAGGCTCAGCCTCTCACCCAGCAGCGGGTGGTCGCGCCGCGACAGCGTGAGCAGGCTCTCGGTCATCACGCACTTGCTGCGGTAGGCCGGGTCCTGCAGCGCAAAGTAGTCGAGCGCCAGGTCGACCGCGCCATCGCGCAGCTCGGCCTGCAGCTGGGTGCTGGGCTCGGGCCGGATGCGGATGCGGATCCGCGGCGCCACCTGCTGCAGCCAGTCGACGAAGCGCGGCAGGATCACCGCCTCGCCGTAGTCCTCGACCGCCACGACGAACTCGCGCTCCGAATGCGCGAAGTCGAAGTCGCCCTCGCCCCGCAGCCCGCGCTCCAGCACGGCCAGCGCCTGGCGGATCGGCTCGGCCAGCGTCTTGGCGCGCGGCGTGGGCGCCATGCCGAGGGCGCTGCGCTCGAACAGCGGGTCCTGCAGCCGCTCGCGCAGGCGGGCCAGCGCGTTGCTGACGGTGGGCTGCGACAGGTGCAGGTGGCGGGCCGCCTTGGAGATGCTGCGCTCGGTGTAGACCGCGTCGAAGATCAACAGCAGATTCAGGTCCAGCGAACGCAGATTCATGGCGAGGGCAGAGCAGTCACATTATTTGCAATCTGAATATTGTCCATTCCACAATGAAAGTTGTCGAATGGTCATGCGACTCCCACAATCGCGACCAACAACAACGGAGACAAAGCATGACCGAGCCGGTCCCGGCTGCGGCGCCGCTGCTGACCGACCATCCCAGCGAGGGCGTGGTTCGCCTGCTGCGGGAGTGGCGCGCGTTCGAGCTGCTGTTCTGCACCGCCGACCACAAGGAAGGCATGCAGGCCTTCGCCGACCGCCGGCCCGCTGTGTCCAGCGGCCGCTGACCTCCTTTCTCCTTCTCACCAGAACCCAAGGAAACCATCGATGCCACAAGACGTTGCGATCGTCGGTGTCGGGCGCACGCCCTACAGCCGCACCCGGCCCGGCGAGCCGGTGCTCAATGTCGACGAATACATCGCGTGGGCCGCCGAACTGGCGCTGCAGCACGCCGGCATGTCGAAGAACGACTTCGATGGCCAGGGCCTGGGCGTGTCGCATGCCGAAGCCGCGCATACCGTGAACTGGTCCGCCGCGACCGCCGAGAACCTGGGGATCAGCCCGCAGTTGCTGCTGCGCGCCGACCAGGGCGGCGCCAGCGCATCGGCCATGCTGATCCGCGCCGCCGCGATGATCCGCGCCGGCGTCGTCGACCGGGTGCTCGTGGTCGGCGCCGACACGCCGCTGTCGATTCCCTCGGCCGCGCCGGGGCTACCGCTGTCGCCCGAGCGCACGCGCGGCGTGTACTGGGACTTCCAGGGGCCGTTCGGCGTGATGGGTGCCACCGCGCAGTTCGCACTGGTGCTGACACGCTACATGCACCAGTTCCCCGGCCTGCGCTTCGAGACACTGGGCAAGATCGCGGCCAACAACCGCTTCCACGCGTCGCGGCATCCCGGCGCGATCTACCGCACGCCGATGACGGTCGACGACTACATGGCCTCGCGCATGCTGTCCGATCCGATCCGCCTGCTCGACTGCGTGCCCATCGTCAACGGTGGCCTGGCCTACATCGTCACGTCGGGCGAGACCGCACGCGCGCTGACCGACAAGCCGGTGTGGCTGCGCGGCTTCGGCGAGATCAACAACTACTACCACGGGGAGCGCGCATTGCCCGATGTCACCACCACCGGCTTCGCGGTCTCCGGCCCGGCCGCGATGCGGATGGCCGGCGTGGCGCACAGCGACATCGACTTCTTCCAACCCTATGACGACTATCCCTTCATCTCGATGATGACGCTGGAGGACTGGGGCTTCTGCAAGAAGGGCGAAGGTGGCCACTTCGTCGAGGAGCGCACCCTGCGCTTCGACGGCGACTTTCCGCTGTCGACCGATGGCGGGCAGCTCTCCGGCGGACAGCCCGGCGGCGCGATCGGCGGGTTCATGCCGCTGATCGAGGCCGTGGCCCAGTTGCGCGGCGAAGCCGGCGAGCGCCAGGTACCGAAAGCGCGCATCGGCGCCGCCTGCGGTTTCGGTGGCATCCCTTATGGCAGGCCCGGACGCAGTTGCGTGTCCATCGTGCTGGCCAACGACGACTGAAACGACCATGTCCGAACCCACACTCCACAAGCCCCTGCCGGTCATCACCGACCAGACCCGCCCGTTCTGGACCGCCGCCCGGCAAGGCCGTCTGGTGCTGCAGAAATGCCAGCGCTGCAGCACCTTCAATTTCCATCCCAAACCCTGGTGCATCGCGTGCGGCAGTCGCGAACTCGCGTGGACCGACGCACGGCCCACCGGCACCGTCTACTCGCACACGGTGTCGCGGTCGGTGGCAATGAACTACCCCGGCTGGCAGCAGGATCTGCCGGTGATCATGTGCCTGATCGACCTCGACGACGGTGCCCGGCTGTATGGGCAGGTCACCGACTGCAAACCGGCCGATGTCCGCATCGGCATGCGCGTGGGCGTGCACTTCGAGTCCATCAGCGAAGAGGCCGGCATTCCCAAATTTCATCCGCTATGAAACTCCCCCCCGTTTCTTGCGCACTGCGTGTAGCCGAATCCCCCCTCGAGGGGGCAACACCAGCGGCCCGGCAAAGCCGGTTCCGCGGTGTTCCCCGCCTCTTGCCGCGCCGGTTTCTTGTGCCGCGTGCGGCGCTCAGCGCCATGGAGAACTGACATGCGTCACACGGAGCCAGACCAGCAGACCTTGCGCAAGGCCGGCATGCGCGATGTGCCTTTCGACTGGAAGGACGCGCTGCGTTTCGACGACCTGCTGACGCCCGAGGAGGTGATGATCCGCGACAGCGCGCGCGACTACGCGCAGCGCCGACTGATGCCGCGCATCCTCGAAGCCAATCGCCACGAGACCTTCGACGTCGAGGTCATGCGCGAGATGGCCGAGCTGGGGTTCCTGGGCGCCACCATCGATGGCTTCGGCTGCGCCGGCATCAGCTACGTAGGTTACGGGCTGATCGCGCGCGAGTTCGAAAGAGTCGACACCAGCTTTCGCTCAGCCCTCGGCGTGCAGACCACACTCAGCATGATGCCGATCTACCTGTTCGGCAACCAGGAGCAGCGCGAACGCTACCTGCCGGCGATGGCGCGGGCCGACAAGCTCGGCTGCTTCGGCCTGACCGAACCCGACCACGGCTCCGACCCTGGCAGCATGGCCAGCCGCGCGCGCAAGGTCGAAGGCGGTTGGCGGCTCTCGGGCACCAAGACCTGGATCACCCATGCCCCGATCGCCGACCTGATGATCGTCTGGGCCAAGGACGACGAAGGCACGGTGGGTGGCTTCATCCTGGAGCGCGGCATGCAGGGCCTCTCGACCAGCAAGATCGAGGGCAAGTTCTCGGTGCGTGCCTCACCCACCGGCATGGTCATGATGGACGACGTGTTGGTGCCGGAGGCGCAGCGCCTGCCGAACGCACGCGGCATCGCGGCACCGTTCGCGTGCCTGAACAACGCGCGCTTCGGCATCTGCTGGGGTGCGATGGGCGCGGCCGAATTCTGCTGGCATGCGGCACGCCAGTACGCAGTCGACCGCAAGCAGTTCGGCCGGCCGCTGGCGGCCAACCAGCTGGTGCAGAAGAAGCTGGCCGACATGCAGACCGAGATCACGCTCGGCCTGCACGCCTGCCTGCACCTGAGCCGCCTGCGCGACCAGGGCCGGGCCAGCCCCGAGATGGTGTCGCTGCTCAAGCGCAACTGCGCGGGCAAGGCGCTGGACATCGCCCGCGTGGCGCGCGACATCCACGGCGGCAACGGCATCTCGGACGAGTACCACGTGATCCGCCATCTGATGAACCTCGAAACCGTCAACACGCTCGAGGGCACGCACGACATCCATGCGCTGGTGCTGGGTCGGGCGCAGACGGGTATTGCTGCCTTCAACTGACATGACTCCCACCACCATCCCCCGCGCAGAGGTCGTCCACCGCCTCCTCCACCCCCGATCGATCGCAGTCATCGGCGCATCCGCCGACCTGGGCAAGATCAACGGCCGCCCGCTCAAGCACCTGCTGGACAAGGGCTACGCCGGCCGCATCCTGCCGGTCAACCCCAAGTACCCCGAGATCGCCGGCCTGCCCTGTTTCGCCAGCATCGCCGCGCTCCCGGAAGCGGCCGACCTGGCCATCGTGGCGGTGCCGGCCAGCGAGGTCATCGCGAGCATCGAGGCCCTGGGCGCGCGCGGCATCCGTGCAGCGGTGATCTTCAGCTCGGGCTTCGGCGAGATGGGGGCCGAGGGCCAGGCGCTGGAGCAGTCGCTGATCGCCGCCGCGCGCCGCAGCGATGTCGTGCTGTGCGGCCCCAACTGCCTGGGCTTCATCAACGCGTTCGACAAGGTGTATGCCACCTTCAGCCAGTATGCGGACGGCGAGACCGGGCCCGGGCCGATCGCGTTCGTCACGCAGTCCGGCGCATTCGGCACGGCCATCGCGGCCCTGGTGCGCCAGCGTGGCCTGGGGCTGGGCTACTTCATCAACACCGGCAACGAGGCCGATCTCGCGTTCAGCGAACTGATGGCCGCCGTCGTTGAAGACCCGCGCATCCGCGTCGCGGCCGGTTATCTGGAAGGACTTGAAGACGGCGCTGCACTGGTGCGGCTGGCGCAGCGCTGCCAACAGCTCGGCAAGCCGCTGGTGCTGACCAAGGTCGGCCGCAAGGCTTCGGGCGTGCGCGCCGCGGCCTCGCATACCGGCGCCCTCGCGGTAGAAGATGCGGTGTTCGATGCGGTGATACGCCAGTACGGCGTGCTGCGGGCCCGCAACGAGGAGCAGATGCTCGACATGCTCGAAGCCCTGTCGCAGCCGCGTGCTGCCGGTGGCCACGGCCTCGGCATCGCCACCCAGTCCGGCGGCGCCGGCGTGATGATGGCCGACCGCGCCGAAGAGATGGGCCTGGCCGTGCCCCAGCTGAACGCCCACACGCAGGCCCGGCTGGCCGAGGTGATGCCGGCCTTCGGGGCGGCCGGCAACCCGGTCGATGTGACCGGCCAGTTCGTGGCGCGGCCCGAGTTGCTGCGCGAATCGGTGGTCACGCTGATGGACGACCCGCAGGTGCACGTCGGCATCGTCTGGTTGCAGCTGATGACCGCGCATGTGGCGACGCTGGTGCGCATCTTCGAAGAGATTCAGGCCCGCACCACCAAACCTTTTTTCGTGTGTTGGGTCGCGGCCCCGCCAGAGGCGCTGCAGCGGCTCCGCGCGCTCGGCATCGTGGTGTATCCGGCCGGCGAGCGCGCGGTGGAAGCCGCCGCAGCGCTGGCCGACTTCCATGCGTACCGACGCCGTACCGCCGACAAGGCGGCATCGGCACCGCAGCTTGCGATGGCGCTGCCGATCGACGAAGGGCGTGACTTGGTCGATGGCGTGCAGCCCAGCGTGCAGGCTTGCGAATGGCTGCAGGCGGCCGGCGTGCCGATGGCGCCGGTGACGCTGGCGACCCATGAAGACGACGCCGTGGCGCTGTGGCGCCAGGCTGGCCGCGCGGTGGCGCTGAAGATCGAATCGCCCGACATCACGCACAAGACCGAAGTGGGGGGTGTGCTGCTGAACCGCAACGACGAAACCGCCGTGCGTGAAGGCTTTCGGTCATTGATGCACAACGCCGCCGATGCGATGCCGCAGGCCCGGCTCGCCGGCGTCCTGGTGCAGCCGATGGCCGCCGGCCATGTGGAACTGGTGGTGGGCGTGCAGCGCGACCCGGTGTTCGGCATGGTGGTGATGGTCGGCTCCGGTGGCATCCTGGTCGAGGTGCTGAAGGACGTGGCGTTCCGGCGGGCGCCCTTCCATGCCGACGAGGGTACGCGCATGCTGGCCGACCTGCGCATGGGCGCCCTGCTCGACGGCGTGCGCGGCCGCCCGGCCGTGGACCGCGGGCAGGTGGCGCAGATGCTGGCCCGCCTGTCGCAATGGGCGGCCGCCATGGAGCCGGTGCTGGCCGAGCTGGACCTGAACCCGGTGCTGGTCGGCCCCGACGGCCCGGTCGCGGTCGACTGCGTGATGGTGCTGCGCGATCGGCGCAGCGGCGGCACCGACCGATGAATTCACAAGAAGGAGACACACCATGAAGACAGCCCATCGATTCGCGCGACGGATCGCCATCGGCGCATGCACCATGGCTGCGCTGCTGGCCGGCCACGCCGCACTGGCACAGCCCTACCCCAACCGGCCGATCACGCTGATCGCCCCGTACAGCGCCGGCGGCGACGCCGACCTGGCCGCGCGCAACTTCGCTGCCGCGGCCACGCGCGCGCTCGGACAGTCGGTCGTGGTGCTGAACAAGACCGGTGCCAGCGGCGTCATCGGCTCGGCCCAGGTCATCGCATCGCCGCCCGACGGCTACACGCTGCTGCTGGCGCGCACCGGCTCGCAGGCCATCCTGCCGGCCATCATGCCCACCACCACCAAGTACAAATGGGACGAGTACACCTTCATCGGCACGCTGGAGCTCAACCCTTACGGCTGCGTCGTCAACGGCAAGGCGCCCTACAAGACCTTCGACGACCTGGCCCAGGCGATGAAGACCAAGGGCAAGACGATGAACTTCGGCACCGCCGGCGTGCTGACCACGAACGACATGGGACCGCGCCAGCTGTTCAAGATGCTGAAGCTCACCGACCAGACGCCGACGCAGATCCCGTACAAGGGCACGGGCGAGGCATCGATGTCGCTGCTGGCCGGCCAGACCGAATTCGCCTGCGGCAGCCTGGGCTCGTTCCTGTCGCAGATCAAGGCCGGTGCGCTGAAAGCCCTGATGGTCACCACCGCCGAACGCATGGCTTCGCTGCCCGACGTGCCCACGGCGCGTGAATTGGGCTACGCCGAGATGGAAGGCATCGTCGGCTGGAGCGCCGTGTTCGGCCCGCCGAAGATGCCGGCCGACGTGCGCGAGCGCCTGGTCGCCGCGCTGAAGACCATCGCCGCCGATCCCGCATGGCTCGCCGCCACCGCGCAGACCGGCTCGCTGCCGTCGATCCGCTCGCCCGACGAGACACGCGACTTCGTGCAGAACCAGTACAACCTGTACCGCGCGCTCGGCGAGATGCTCAACATCATCGATTCGAAGATGTAGCCCGCGGTGCCGATGCTGCCGCACGGCAGAATCGGCGCATGAGCAAGCAGCTATTGATCGCCGGCGGCGGCATCGGCGGGATGGCCGCGGCGCTGGCCAGTGCGCGGGCCGGCTGGGAGGTGCGGCTGTTCGAGCGCGCCGCCGTCTTCAGCGAGGTCGGCGCGGGCATCCAGCTCGGCCCCAACGTCGTGCGTGTGCTGCGCGGCTGGGGACTGGAAGACGCCCTGCGGGCTGTCGCCGCGTTTCCGCAGCGGCTGCGGGTGCGCGATGCGCTGACGGGCCGCGACATCGGGCAACTCGAACTGGCGCAGCGCATGCCGCTGCGCTATGGCGCGCCCTATGCCACGGTGCACCGCGCCGATCTGCATGCGCTGCTGCTGGCCGCCGTGCGCGTGCGCGGCGATGTACAGCTGCGCAACCAGACCCCGGTGGAGCGCTTCGCCGAAACCCCCGAGGCGGTCACAGCACAGATCCAGGCACCGGCCATGCAAAGCGGCAGCACGACGGTCGAGGGCGACGCGCTGCTGGGCGCCGACGGTCTGTGGAGCGTGGTGCGCGATGGCCTGCTGCACGACGGCCCGCCCCGGCTGACCGGGCATCTGGCCTACCGCGCGCTGGTGCCGCAAGCGCAGCTGCCGGCCTCGCTGCGCTGCCAGGACGTGATGGTCTGGCTGGGGCCGCGCCTGCATGTCGTGCAGTACCCGGTGCGCGGCGGCCGATCGCTGAACCTGGTGGCGTTTGTGCACGGGCAGATCGCAGGCAGCACCGGCGGCGCGGTGCACGACGCGCTGGCCGCGTGGGACCACCAGGCCAACGCCGTCGACCTGCGCGCGGCCATGGGCCACTGCGCGCCACCGCTGCAGGACCTGCTGCAGGCGGTCGACACCTGGCGGCTCTGGGTGCTGGCCGACCGGCTGCCGATGCATGGCGCCGGGCAGCATGCGCTGGGACGTGTGGCGCTGCTGGGCGACGCCGCCCACCCGATGCGGCCTTACCTGGCCCAGGGCGCCGGCATGGCGATCGAGGACGCCGACGCGCTGGGCCGTGCCTTGCACCAGGTCACGCAGGCGTCCATCGACGTGCCGACCGCACTGCGCCGCTACGCGCTGGAGCGCTGGCAGCGCAATGCACGCGTGCAGGCGCGGGCCGAGCGCAACGGCCGCATCTTCCACGCTGCGGGCCTGGTGCGGTGGGGGCGCGATCTGTCGATGCGGCTGCTGGGCGAGCGCCTGCTCGACATGCCCTGGTTGTACGGCGCGCGCAGCGAATAAACGCCTCGCCACACGGCCTGCGGATCACACGGCGGCGGGCATCGCGCCGGCCAGCCGCGGCGTCGGTCGCTCCGGCGCATCGGCCCGGCAATGGACGCAGCCCGCCAGCCGGTGCCCCGTCGGCACATGTTCGTGCCAGTGGTCCAGCCAAGCGCCGAACAGGCGGAAGGCCGAGAGGTTGTTGCGCGCGGCCGGCGCGCACAGGTAGTAGCCGCAGCTGCTGATGTGGCGCGCGCCGAAGGGTTCCACCAGCGCGCCCGCCGCCAGCTCGTCCTCGATCAGGCAGGTCGGGATGATACCGAAGCCATAACCCGAGATGGCCGCCCGGATGATCTGCGAATACTGGTAGAAGCGCGGGCCGAACAGGCCGCTGGGCTCGGGGCAGTCCAGCGCGCGCAGCCATTCCTGCCAGGTGAACGGCACGTCCACGTGCTGCAGCAGCGTGGCGTCCTTGAGTTGCGAGGGGTGCTGCAGGCGCAGGCTCGCGTGCAGCTGCGGGCTGCAGACGATGCTGGTCTCGCGGCCCATCACGTAGCGCGCGTCGGCACCCGGCCAGTGGCCGTTGCCGTAGTGCATCGACGCATCGAACTCGGTGCTGCCGGAGAAGTCCTGCGCATGCACGTAGCGCACGAGGTTCAGCGTGATCTCGGGCAGCGCCGTCTTGAAATGCCCGAGGCGCGGAAACAGCCACTGGGTCACGAAGGTCGGCGGCAGCGACAGGTTCAGCGCCCCGCCCTGGCCGCCCTGGCCCTTGAGTTGCGCGGTCGCCGACTCCAGCATGCTCAGGGCCGGCATCGTCGCCTTCAGGTAGGTATGCCCGGCCTCGGTCAGCTCCAGCCCCGGCGAATGGCGCACGAACAGCTGCTGGCCCAGGTAACTCTCGAGCGCACCCACATGCCGGCTGATCGCGCCCTGTGTCACGCACAGCTCGCGCGCGGCCTTGGTGAAGCTCAGGTGGCGGGCCGAAGTGTGGAACGCGTTGAGCTCGGAAATCGTCGGGCAGAGTCGTTTCACGGGCGCTCCTCATGTCGTTTACTCATGCGGTACTGAGTTTTTGTGGTGCGAGCGGTATCGATTCTGGCGCGCATTCTGCGTATTCTCGACGGTTCTTCTGTTGCAGCCGCATGACACCGTCTCCCGTTCATGAGCAAAATACATTCCCGCCAGGCCTCTGACACCCCGCCTCCGCTGTTCATCCAGGGCGGCAACGTGCTCGACGTGCACCGCTTGCGCCTGCTGCGCGAGACCAGCGTGCTGGTGCGCGACGGCCGCATCGCCGAGATCGGCCCGGACCTGCAGCCGCCGCCCGATGCCGAGGTGATCGACGCCGGCGGCCTGACCGTGATGCCCGGCCTGATCGACTGCCACGTGCACACGATGGCGTCGTCGTTCAACCTGGGCGCGATGGCCAGCATGCCCAACGTGCTGGTGGCGCTGCGGGCGCTGCCCATCCTGTCGGCCATGCTGCGCCGGGGTTTCACGTCGGTACGCGATGCCGGCGGCGGCGACTGGTCGCTGGCCGAGGCGGTGCGCACCGGGGTGGTGCCGGGCCCGCGCATCTTTCCGTCCGGCAAGGCCTTGTCGCAGACCGGCGGCCACGGCGACTTCCGCGCGCGCAGCGACACGCTGGAGATGTGCGCCTGCACCCACAAGCTCGGCAACATCGCGCGTGTGGTCGACGGCGTGGACGCCTGCCGCATCGCCGTGCGCGAGGAGATCCTGAAAGGGGCCAGCCAGATCAAGATCATGGCGTCCGGCGGCGTGGCTTCGCCGAACGACCCGATCGGCAACCTCGGCTTCTCGGAGCAGGAGGTGCGCGCCATCGTCGAGGAGGCGGCCAACGCCAACACCTACGTGATGGCCCACGCCTACACGCCGCGCGCGATCGAGCGCGCCGTGCGCTGCGGCGTGCGCACCATCGAGCACGGCAACCTGGTCGACCAGCGCGCCGCCGAAGCCATGCGCGAGCACGGCGCGTTCATGGTGCCCACGCTGGTCACCTACGAGGCGCTGGCCGACGACGGCGCGCGCTTCGGCCTGCCGCCCGCATCCGTCGCGAAGATCGAAGACGTGCGCGGTGCCGGGCGCCAGGCGCTGGAGATCCTGGCGCAGGCCGGCGTGAAGATGGGCCTGGGCACCGACCTGCTCGGCGAAGCCCACCAGCGCCAGTCCGACGAACTGCGCCTGCGGGCCGAGCTGCTGGGCAACGGCATGGTGCTGCAGCAGGCCACGCTGGTCGGCGCCGAGATCATCGGCATGCAGGGCCGGCTCGGCGAGGTCTCTCCGAACGCCATCGCCGACCTGCTGCTGGTCGACGGCAACCCGCTCGACGACATCAGCTGCCTGCTGGACCAGGGCCGGCGCCTGCGCGCCATCGTCCAGGACGGCAGGCGCGTCGACCTCGCGCACTGAGCCGCACCGATCCGAATCGATCTTTCCCCCCTCATCAGGAGTACCACCATGGACCGCAGAACAATCCTCCAACTCGCCGGCGCCTGCGCTCTGCACGGCCTGCCTGTCATCGGCTTCGCACAGGACGCGGGCACGTTCCGCATCGGCTCGCTGCTGCCGCTCAGCGGCGCCGGCAGCCCCTACGGCCCAGGCATGCAGCAGGCCATCCGCATCGCAGTGGACCAGGTCAACGCGGCCGGTGGCGCGGCCGGCCGCAAGCTCGAACTGTTCAGCGAGGACGACCAGACCAAGCCCGACGCGGCCGTGCTCGCGGCCAAGAAGCTGATCGACGTGAACAAGGTACAGGCGCTGCTCGGCACCTGGGCCTCCGGCGTGACGCTGGCCGTGATGCCGCTGACCGATGCGGCCGGCATCATCGAGATGAACGTCTCCGGCGCGCCGGCCATCTCCACGCTGGACACCAAGGACCTGGTGTGGCGCTTCCAGGCGACGAACGACCGCTTCGGCGCCGCGTTCGCCGAGATCTGCACCAAGCGCGGCTTCAAGCGGCCGGCCACGATGGCGTTCAACAACGCGTCGGGCCTGGGCAACGTCGAAGGCTTCACCAAGGTCTGGACGCAGCGTGGCGGCCAGGTCGTCGCCAGCGTGGTCTACGAACCCGCACGGCCCAGCTACCGCAGCGAGCTGCAGAAGATCCTTGCGGCCAAGCCCGACGTGATCGTGACCGGCTCGTACCTGCCCGACACCACCATCCTGCTGCGCGAGTGGTTCCAGTCCGGCGCCACCAACAAGTGGATCATCCCGGGCTGGGCCGCCAACCCCGAGCTGGTCAAGGCGCTGGGCGCCGAGGTCTGCGAAGGCATCATCTCGGTGGAGACGGTCTCCAACGAGAAGAGTGCCGCCTACGCCGCGTTCGACGCGGCCTACACCAAGGCCAGCGGCAAACCGGCCTCGACCAACATCTACGCCGCCCAGGCCTACGACATGGTGATCTCGCTGGCGCTGGCCATCGAGGCCGCCGGCCCCGGCGCCACGGTGGAGCGCGTCAACGCGCGCATCCGCGACGTGTCCAACCCGCCCGGCACCGTGGTGTCCAACTTCGCCGAAGGCAAGGCCCTGCTGGCCAAGAAGGCCGACATCAACTTCGAGGGCGCGTCCAGCAAGCTCGACTTCGACAAGTACGGCGACGCCACGCCCGACTTCGGCGTCTACATCATCGAGAAGGGCGAGCTGGTGCGCCGCGACGTGGTGTCGATCTGACCCGCATCGCGACGACCGACCCAAGGCCTGTGGCCCATCGCCCTCTGCCGCGATGGGCCGCACCGCACACCCCATGACCTGGAACGACTTTCTCAACCTGCTGCTGAACGGCCTGATCGAAGGCCTGGTGGTGGCGCTGCCCGCGCTGTCCATGACCCTGGTCATGGGGGTCAACCGTTTTCCGAACGCGGCCACTGGCGACTTCATGACCGCGGGTGCGTACGCGGCGGTCGGCGTGCAGATGCTCGGCGGCGCGCCGCTGTGGCTGGCGGCCCTGGTCGCGATGGCGGTGACGGCGCTGATGTCCGCCGGGTCCTATGCGCTGATCTTCCGCAAGCTGAGCACGCAGCCGATGGTGTCGTCGCTGCTGGCGGCCATCGGGCTCGGCTTTCTGCTGCGCAGCCTGATCTCGTTTGCCGCCGGCCATGACCAGCGCACCTTCGACCTGCCGCTGGTGCGCGCCTGGAACTTCGGCGGCGTGCGGGTGCTGCCCACCGATCTCGGCATCGCCGGCGTCGCGCTGGCCTGCCTGCTGGTGGTGTTCGTGCTGCTCTACCGCACGAGTTTCGGCCGCCAGCTGCGCGCTGTGGCCGACAGCCCCGATCTCGCGCGGGCGAGCGGCATCCGCGCGCGGTCGCTGATGCTCTACCTGTGGCTGCTGGTCGGTGCGGTGTCGGCGCTGGGCGGCGTGCTGCTGGGCGTGAAGGCCGTCGTCACACCCGAGTTCGGCTGGGACAGCCTGATCCCCGCGTTCGCCGCGATGGTGCTGGGCGGCATCGGCAGCCCGGTGGGCGCGGTGCTGGGGGCGGTGCTGCTGTGCGTGGCGCAGGAGCTGTCGGTGCCGCTGCTCGGGTCTTCGTACAAGCTGGTGCTGTCGTTCGCGGTGCTGGCGGTGGTGTTGTTGCTGCGCCCGGCCGGCCTGATGGGCCGCGTGCAGCTGGTGCGGTAACGAGCATGCTGTCCTATCTGTCCGCCATCGGCATCGTCGCGCTCATCTACGCGTTGCTGTCGCTCGGCCTGAACCTGCAGTTCGGCCTGACCCGGCTGGTCAACTTCGGCGTGGTGGCGTTCTTCGCCATCGGCGCCTACACCTCGGGCCTGCTGGCTCTGAAGGGCCTGCCGCTGCCACTGTCGTTCGCGGCGGCGGCCGCGCTGGCGGGCCTGGCGGCGCTGCCGATCGGGCTGCTGTCGCTGCGCCTGCGCGACGACTACCTGGCCATCGTGACGCTGGGTTTCTCGGAGGCCGTGCGCATCACCATCCAGCAGGAAAGCTGGCTCACCAACGGCGTGCAGGGCCTGCCGGGCCTGCCCAAGCTGTACGCGGGCCTGGGCGCGGGGGCGGACCTGGCGACCTTCGCTACGCTGCTGGTCATCACGCTGCTGGTCGCATGGGGCACGCTGCGGTTGGGGCGCAGCCCGTTCGGCCGCCTGCTGCGCGCCATCGGCGACGACGAGGCGGCCATCGCCGCTCTGGGCAAGGACCCGGCCTGGTCCAAGGTCAAGGTCTTCATGCTGGGCGCCGCGCTGGCCGGCCTGGCCGGTGCGTTCTATGCGCACTTCATCACCTTCATCACGCCCGAGCAGTTCATTCCGCTCGTGACCTTCTATGTGTGGATGGGCCTGATCATGGGCGGCGCGGGCTCGGTGCGCGGCGCGCTGTTCGGCTCGCTGGCGCTGATCGTCGTGCTGGAGGGCTCGCGCTTCGTCAAGGACTGGGTGCCCGGCGTGTCCGAGGTCGGCATGGCCAGCCTGCGGCTCGCGGCCGTGGGGCTGGCGCTGATCCTGATCACGCTGTACCGGCCGCAGGGCATGTTCGGGGGCAAGGCGCGATGATGCTCGAAGCCCGTTCCGTGGTGCGGCAGTTCGGCGGCTTTCGTGCGGTCGACCAGGTGTCGCTCAGCCTCGCGGACACCGACATCCTGGGCATCGCCGGCACCAACGGCGCCGGCAAGAGCACCTTGTTCGCGGCCATCGCAGGGCAGCAGCCGGCCGACGCCGGACAGGTGCTGTTCCAGGGCCGCGACATCACCCGCATGCCGCCGTACCGCCGGGCGCAGCTGGGCCTGGTGCGCACCTTCCAGGTCCCGCGTGAGTTCCGCTCGCTGACGGTGCACGAGAACCTGATGGCAGCCGCCCCCAACCCGCGCTGCGAACGCCTGCTGGCGTCGTTCTGGCAGACGCAGGGCCAGCGCGCGCAGGAGCGTGTGCTGGCGGACAAGGCCGACGAGGTGCTGGGTTTCCTCAACCTCGCCAAGGTGCGCGACGTGCCGGCCGGCGGCCTGTCGGGCGGCCAGAAGAAGCTGGTCGAGCTGGGCCGCGTGCTGATGCTGGACCCGCGCTGCATCCTGCTCGACGAGCCCTTCGCCGGCGTGAACCCGGTGCTGATCGACGAGATCTGCGCACGGGTGCGCGAACTCAATGCGCGCGGCATCGCGTTCATCGTCATCGAACACCATCTGCAGGCGCTCAAGTCGCTGACCCACCGCATGATCGTGATGGACCGCGGCCGCGTGCTGGCGCAGGGCGACCCGGACACGGTGCTGAACGACCCCCGCGTGCAGGAAGCCTACATGGGAGGCATTGCATGAAACTCGCCCCCAGTCTGCGCGCACTGCGTGTCGCTCCGCCAACCCCCTACCGGGGGCAACACCTGCGGCCCGGCGGAGCCGGTTCCGCGGTGTTCTGGCCTTTGGCCGCGCCGGTTTTTTGCGCCGTGGCAGCTGCACAGCGCCAAGGAAAACTGACATGAGCACGACAACCGGTATGCCGCTGCTCGACGTGCGCGCGCTGCGCGGCGGCTACGCGGAGGTGGACATCGTGCACGGCATCGATCTGCAGGTGGCCGATGGCGAGATCGTCACCATCGCCGGCACCAACGGTGCGGGCAAGTCGACGCTGGTCAAGGCCCTGCTTGGCCTGCTGCCCCGCGTGCACGGTGAGCTGCTGCTGCAGGGCCGCCCGATCCAGGCACTGGCGGCGGAAGAGCGCTTCGACGCAGGCCTGGCCTATGTGCCGCAGGTGGCCAACGTGTTCGTGTCGTTGACCGTGCGCGAAAACCTGCAGGTGGTGCGCGGCGTGCGCGACCTGCGCCGCCGCATGGACGAGGTGCTCGAGAACTTCCCGGCGTTGCGCGAGCGCCTGGGCCGCCCGGCCGGCGAGCTGTCCGGCGGCGAACGCCAGCAGCTGGCCTTTGCGCGGGCGCTGATGCCGGCCCCGCGCCTGATGGTGCTGGACGAGCCCACCGCCGCGTTGGCCCCGTCGCTGGTCGCGCGCGTGTTCGAGATGGTGCGGGCACTGCCGGCCGCCGGCGTCGCCGTGCTGATGGTGGAGCAGCGTGCCCGCCAGGCGCTGGAGATCAGCCAGCGCGGCTACATCCTCGACCAGGGTCGCTGCGTGCTGCACGGCCCTGCGCGCGAACTGCTGGCCGACACGCGCATGGCCCAGCTCTACCTCGGCCAGCACTGAGAACCTGCTGCGCGGCCTCGGCGCGCTCGCTACGGTTCTTTCGCACCTTCTGGCCCTGCCGAGCATTCCGTATTCATCCGCGTAAACCCTGATATGCCTGTGTGAAACCGGTTTCATATAATCCGAGGCTCGCCAGACTCCTGCGCACCGTGCCTGCCCCGTGAACTACCAATTCCAATTCGACGCCGTCTTCGCAGCCTGGCCGTTGCTGTTGAAGGGCACCTGGATCACCGTGCAGCTGTCGCTCACGGCCACGGTGCTGGGCCTGGCGGTGGCGGTGCTGGGCGCATGGGGCAAGACCGCGGGGCCGGGGTGGTTGCGGTTCCCGATCAATGTCTACATCGAGGTCATCCGCAACACGCCGTTCCTGGTGCAGCTGTTCTTCTTTTTCTTCGCGCTGCCCGCCATCGGGCTGCGCTGGTCGCCCTACACCGCGGCGCTGACGGCGATGGTGGTGAACCTGGGCGCGTATGCCACCGAGATCATCCGCGCCGGCATCGAATCCATCCCCAAGGGCCAGATCGAGGCCGGCCGCGCACTGAACCTGAAGGGCTGGGAGATCTTCCGCTTCGTCATCCTGAAGCCGGCGCTGAAGGCCATCTACCCGGCGCTGACCAGCCAGTTCATCCTGCTGATGCTGAGCTCGGCCGTGGTCTCGGTGATCTCGGCCGACGACCTCACGTCCGTCGCCGCCAGCCTGCAGTCGCAGACCTTCCGCAGCTTCGAGATCTACATCGTCGTGGCAGTCATCTACCTCGGCCTGGCGCTGCTGTTCTCCGGGCTGTTCAAGCTGCTGTACCGGCAGTTGCTGAACTACCCGGACAGAAGGTAGGACCTCCCCCATGCGTACCTTCGGTTTTCCCGAGTTCCTGTTCATCCTCGAAGCCGCCAAGTGGACCCTGGCGCTGTCGGCCATCGCCTTCGTCGGCGGCGCCGTGCTGGGTCTGGCGATCGCGCTGGCGCGCACCAGCGAGAGCCGCACCGCGCAATGGCTGGCCACCGGCTTCATCCAGATCTTCCAGGGCACGCCGCTGCTGCTGCAGCTGTTCCTGATCTTCTTCGGCGCGCCGGTGCTGGGGCTGGACATCAACCCCTGGATCGCCGCCGGTGCCGCGCTGGTGCTGAACAGCGCGGCCTTCCTCGGCGAGATCTGGCGCGGCTGCATCCAGGCCGTGCCGCGTGGCCAGTGGGAGGCGGCCGAGGCGCTGAACCTGTCCTACCTGAACCGCATGCGCGACGTGGTGCTGCCGCAGGCGGGTCGGATCGCCTTGGCGCCCACCGTCGGCTACATGGTGCAGATCATCAAGGGCACGTCGCTCGCGGCCATCATCGGCTTCACCGAGATCACGCGGGCCGGCCAGATCATCAACAACGCCACCTTCCAGCCGCTGCAGGTGTTCAGCACCGTGGCCTGCCTGTACTTCGTGATCTGCTGGCCGCTGTCGCTGCTGGCCGCGCGCATGGAAAAGCGCCGCGCCGCCGCGCTGGCCCGCTGATCGGCTTCCTCTTTCCCGTTCCACCTCGCCCCTAGGAGACTTCACCATGACCCCTACCCGCCGCGCCGCCCTGGTGCTCACCCTGGCCGCAGCCGCCACGACCTTCGCTTCGCTCGCCAGTGCACAGAGCGTGGCCGACATCAAGAAGAAGGGCGAGATCACCATCGGCATGCTGGTCGACTTTCCGCCCTACGGCACGACCAACGCGCAGAACCAGCCTGACGGCTACGACGCCGACGTCGCCAAGCTCCTGGCCAAGGACCTGGGCGTCAAGGCCAACATCGTGGCCGTGACCGGCCCCAACCGCATCCCCTTCCTGCTGACCAACAAGGTCGACGTGCTGGTGGCCTCGCTGGCCATCACGCCCGAGCGCGCCAAGCAGGTCGACTTCTCCACGCCGTATGCCGCCGCCACCATCGTGCTGTACGGCGCGCAGAAGGTCACGCTGAAGACGCCGGCCGACCTGAAGGGCAAACGCATCGGCGTGGCCCGCGCCAGCACGCAGGATGTGGCGCTGACCGCCGTGGCGCCCGAAGGCACCGAGATCCGCCGCTTCGACGACGACGCCTCCGCGATGCAGGCGCTGATGTCGGGCCAGGTCGATGCGATCGGCTGCTCCACCACCGTGGCCGCGCAGATCGCGCAGCGCGCACCGGCCAACACCTACGAGAGCAAGTTCAACCTGCGCCAGCAGGTGATGGGCGTGGCGCTGCGCCCCGGCCAGGCCGAACTGAAGAAGACGCTGGACGACTTCGTCGACCGCAACAAGAAGAACGGCGAACTGGGCAAGCTGTACAAGAAGTGGTTGGGCACCGACTTCCCCGCCATGCCGAATTCCTGAACCCCGAGAGCGGCACGATGAGCAACGGCGCACCCAACCACGCCCTCGGCGACCCCATCATCCGGATGGAAGCCGTCAACAAGTGGTACGGCAGTTTTCAGGTGCTGACCGGCATCGACCTGTCGGTGCGCGCCGGCGAGCGCATCGTCGTCTGCGGGCCATCGGGTTCGGGCAAGTCCACGCTGATCCGCTGCATCAACCGGCTCGAGACCGTGCAGCAGGGCAGGATCGTCGTCAACGGCACCGACCTCACGGCTGGCGGCAAGAACGTGGACGCAGTGCGCGCCGAGGTCGGCATGGTGTTCCAGCAGTTCAACCTGTTCCCGCACCTGACCATCCTGCAGAACTGCACGCTCGCGCCGATGCGCTCGCGCGGTTTGACGCAGGCACAGGCCGAAGAGGTGGCCATGCAGTACCTGACCCGTGTGCGCATTCCCGAGCAGGCGAAGAAGTACCCGAGCCAGCTGTCCGGCGGCCAGCAGCAGCGCGTGGCGATTGCGCGCGCGTTGTGCATGACGCCCAAGATCATGCTGTTCGACGAGCCCACCTCGGCGCTCGACCCCGAGATGGTCAAGGAAGTGCTCGACACGATGATCGGCCTGGCCGAGGACGGCATGACCATGCTGTGCGTGACGCACGAAATGGGTTTTGCGCGCAGCGTGGCCGACCGCGTGATCTTCATGGCCGAGGGTCGCATCGTCGAGCAGGCGCCGCCGGCCGAGTTTTTCGGCAACCCGCAGCACGAGAAGACGCGCCAGTTCCTGGGCCAGATCCTTCCCGCACACGCATGACCGCGCCGACACCTTCCGCGTTCGACGTCGCGCTGTTCGGCGAGGCGATGCTGCTGCTGGTGGCCGACCGCCCCGGCGCCATCGAGGACGCGCAGTCGTTCCACAAACGCACGGCCGGTGCCGAGACCAACGTGGCGATCGGCCTGGCGCGGCTGGGCCTGAAGGTCGGCTGGGCCAGCCGGCTGGGCACGGACAGCATGGGCCGCTCGCTGATCGCCAGCATGCGCGCCGAGGGCATCGACTGCTCGCACGTCGTCTGCGACGCGACGCAGCGCACAGGTTTCCAGTTCAAGGGCCGTGTCACCGATGGCAGCGACCCGCCGGTCGAATACCACCGCAAGGGCTCGGCCGCCAGCCACATGGCGCCAGGCGACATCGACGAACCCTGGCTGCGCAGTGCGCGCCACCTGCACGCGACCGGCGTGTTCGCCGCCGTGTCCGAGACCACGCTGCCCACGGTGCAGCGCACGATGGAGATCGCGCGCGCTGCCGGCCGCAGCATCTCGTTCGACACCAACCTGCGGCCCACGCTGTGGCCCAGCCGCGAACGCATGGTCAGCTGCATCAACGCACTGGCCGCCCAGGCCGACTGGGTGCTGCCCGGCATCGAGGAAGGCCTGATCCTGACCGGCGAGACCCGCCCCGAAGCGGTGGCGCGCTTCTACCGCGCGCAGGGCGCGAAGCTGGTCGTCGTGAAGCTCGGGCCCGATGGCGCCTACTACGACAGCGACACCGCCGGCACCGGCCACGTGCCGGGTTTTCCGGTCCAGGAAGTGATCGACACCGTGGGTGCCGGCGACGGCTTCGCGGTCGGCGTGATCAGCGCCCTGCTCGCCGGCCGCAGCGTGCCCGACGCGGTGAGCCGCGGCGCCTGGATCGGCGCCCGGGCGGTGCAGGTGCTGGGCGACACCGAAGGCCTGCCGACACGCGCGCAACTCGAAGAGGCCGGCCTGTGAGCCCTGCCGGGCAGACGCGGGCCGCCGCCGGCGCCAGCGCGGGGGAATGAGCACCGCCCGCCCGCCGCACCCGCCGCGCCCCACCATCTCCGACGTGGCGCATGCGGCCGGTGTCTCCAAGGCCACGGTCTCGCGTTTCTTCAACCACCGCGAACGGTTGCTGAGCACCGAGGTCGCGAGCCGCGTCGAGGCGGCGATCGCGCGGCTCGGCTACGTGCCCAGCACGATGGCCCAGGCCCTGAGCCGCGGCCGCTCACGGCTGATCGGCCTGGTCGTCGCCGACATCGCCAACCCCTATTCGGTGGCCGTGCTGCGCGGCGCCGAGCAGGCGTGCCAGAACGCGGGTTACCTGGTCGTGCTGTTCAACCTGGGCAACCGCCCCGAACGCGAGCGCGAGGCCATTGCCGCGCTGGCCGGCTACCAGGTCGACGGCTTCATCCTCAACACGCTGGGCCGCGGCGCCCATGCGGTCGACGCGATCGCCGCACACGGCAAACCCGCGGTGCTGGTCGATCGGCGCCACGACGGCATGGCCGCCGACTTCGTGGCGCTGGACAACGCCGGCGCGATGGCCATGGGCTGCGAACACCTGCAGGCCGGCGGCTGGCACGAGCTGCTGTACGTGACCGAACCCGTGGCCGGCGTCAGCACGCGGCGCGAGCGGGCCGCCGCCTTCGGCGCCCATGTGCAGGCCCACGCGGACACGCTGCGCGGCGCGGTGTTCGAGAGCGATCCCCAGGACGAGGCGGCGCTGCTGGCCGCGCTGCGCGCGCTGCGCCGGCGCGCAGGCAAATCCCGCCGCGCCGCCGTGATCGCCGGCAACGCCGTGGTCACGCTGCGCGTGGCGCAGGCGGTGCAGCAGCTGCGATGGCGCTTCGGCGAGGACCTCGGTTTCCTGGGCTTCGACGACCCCGAATGGGCTTCGCTGATCGGGCCCGGCCTGTCCAGCATCGCCCAGCCCACCGACACCATCGGCCGCGATGCCGCGCACTGCCTGATCGAGCGGCTGCAAGGGCTGGAAGGGCCGGCGCGGCAACTTCTGCTGCCAGGCCGGCTGGTGGCGCGCGGATCTTCGCTGCCGCCTCGGTGATCCACGACGCCGCGCGTCACCCGCAGCCTACGCAACTGGAGCGGCCGAGCAGGCCAGAACACCGCGGAACCGGCTCCGCCGGGCCGCAGGTGTTGCCCCCGGTAGGGGGTTGGCGGAGCGACACGCAGTGCGCGCAGACTGGGGGCGAGTTTCGTCCTAGCCGAAGTAGCAGGAGACGGTGCCGAACTCGCCGTAGTCGGCGGAAATGGTGTCGCCCTTGACCACGTCGATCGGGCGGATGAACGAACCGGCCAGTACCACCTCGCCCGCGGCCAGCGTCACGCCGTAGCGGTGCAGCCGGTTCGCCAGCCAGGCCACGCCATAGGCCGGATGGTTCAGCACGCCGGCGGCCAGGCCGGTTTCCTCGACCTCACCGTTCTTGCTGACGATGGCGCCGATGCGGCGCAGGTCGGCGTCGATCAGGTTGGGCTTGAACGCGCGGCCGCCCAGCACCACGCCGCAGTCGGCGGCGTTGTCGGAGATGGTGTCGAGCACGGTGCGCGGCTTCTTCGTCTCCGGGTCGACGCGGTGCATGCGTGCGTCGAGGATCTCCAGCGCCGGGGTCACGTAGGCCGTGGCGTCCAGCACGTCGAACAGCGTGCAGTCGGGGCCGCTCAGCGGCTTGTCGAGCACGAAGGCGAGTTCGGCCTCGATCTTCAGGCTCAGGAAACGCTCGGTCGGGATCACCGCGCCGTCGCGGAAGAACATGTCGTCGAGCAGGCAGCCGTAGTCGGGCTCGTTGATCTGCACGGCGCGCTGCATGGCCTTGGAAGTCAGGCCGATCTTGTGGCCCAGCACACGGCGACCGGCGCGCTGCTTCAGCTCCATCCACGCATGCTGGATCGCGTAGGCGTCCTCGATGCGCATCTCGGGATGGGTCAGCGTCATCGCGCGGCAGGGCACGCGGGTGCGGTCGGCGTCTTCGAGGCGCTGGGCCGCAGCCTGCACCTGCTCGGGCGTCAGCACGCCGCGCGGGGGTGCATGGTGGTTGCCTTGGCTCATCCCTTGACCTGCTCGGCTTGGACGACGTTCGACAGCGTGCCGATGCCCTGCACCTCGACCTCGACCTTGTCGCCCGGCTGCAGGAACTTGGGTGGCTCGAAGCGGATGCCGGCGCCGATCGGCGTGCCGGTGGCGATCAGGTCGCCCGGCTTCAGCGTGATGAAGGTCGAGATGTAGGTGATCAGGTAGGCGAAGTCGAACATCAGGCTCTCGGTGGTGTCGTCCTGCCGCACCTCGCCGTTCACGCGCGTCTGCAGGTGCAGGTTGCCATAGCCCTGCGGAAACTCGTCGGCGGTGACCAGCCAGGGGCCGATGGCGCCGGTGCCTTCCCAGTTCTTGCCCTGGGTCACGTTGAACTTGGCGTGGTGCACCCAGTCGCGGATCGTGCCCTCGTTCATGATCGTCAGGCCGCCGATGGCCGCCAGCGCTTCTTCCTTGGACGCGGCGCGGCGCACGCTCTTGCCGATGGCGATGACGATCTCGCCCTCGTAGTCGAGCTGCTGCGATTCGGGTGGTGCATTCAGCTTGGCACCGTGCGGCACGAACGAGTCGGGGAAACGCACGAACATGCTGGGGTACTTGGGCAGGCTGCTGCCGTCCTTGTACTCGGCATTGCGGTTGGCGTAGTTGACGCCGATGCACAGGATCTTCTCGGGCTGCTGCACCGGGATCTGCAGTTGCACGTCGGCCAGCGCATGGTCGGCAGCAGCGCCATCGAGTGCGGTACGGGCCTGGGCCAGCGCCGCCGGGCCGCCCTCGAGCAAGGCCTTGACGGACGCGATGCCAGGCAGGCGGCGGCCCAGGTCGACGATGCCGCCGTCGATGGCGGCGCCCCAGTGCAGGCTGCCGCTGTGGGTGTAGGTGACGAGTTTCATGGTGTGCTCACGAGTTGAAGCCGAAGAACGAAGCCGGATTGTCGACCAGCACCTTGCGCAGCGTCTGCGCATCGGGCGCGAAGCGGTACAGCAGCTCCATCAGGTCGCCCTCGTTGGGCGGCTGCTTCACCGACACCGGATGCGGCCAGTCGCTGCCCCAGACGCAGCGGTCGGGTGCGGCGGCGATCAGCGACTGCGCCAGCGGCACCACGTCGTTCCACGGAAAGCCCTGCTTCGAGGTCTTCTCGCTGAGCGACAGCATGACCCAGAAGTTGCCGCGCTTGAGCAGCTCGATCAGCTTCTTCAGCCCGGGATCGGCAGCGCCCTGCGACAGGTCGGGCCGGCCCATGTGGTCGATCAGCACCGGCAGCTCGAGATGCTCGAACGCGCCGATCTGCTCGGCGATGCCGCTGGCCTCGGGCTGCACCTTCACGTACCAGCCGAGTTCCTTGATGCGGGCGAACGCACGCGCCTGCTCGGCCGCGCTCAAGCTGATGCCCAGGCCGGCTCGCGTGAAACGCGCACCGCGCACGCCGGCGTCGTGCAGCTTGTGCAGGTAGGCGTCGTCGCGCTCGCTCAGCACCGCGGCGTTGGCGCAGGCCAGGTAATGGCGCGGGCCGCTGCCGTTCAGGCCGGCCAGCGCATCGAGCACCACCGTGTGGTCGGCGCCATAGGTGGTCGCCTGCACGATCACACCGCGCTGGATGCCCAGCGTCTGGTGCAGCTTCTGCGCCACCTGCCAGGTCGCGCTCGGCATCTCGTAGGCGGCGCCCGGACGCACCGGGTACAACTCGCGCGGGCCGAACACGTGGAACTGGCTGTCGCAGCTGAGCGGCGGCGGCAGCGTCGCCGGCGCGCGGGGGTTCGGGTCGAAGGGAAGATAGTCTGGCATGTTGGGTCTCAAGCGATGTAAGCCACAAAATCGCACTCGATCAGCTTGCCCATGTCGAGGTCGGCCACCATCGTGTGGCGCGCCGGGCGCGAGGCGGCATCGGGGAACATCTCGAGCCAGGGCACGTTGAGCGCGGGGCGCTGGCTGCGGTCCTTCATCCAGACGGTGAGCTTGACGATGTCGGCGGTACTGCCGCCCGCTGCTTCGACGATGCTGCGCACATTGGCCAGCATGAAGCGGCACTGCTCCTCGATGGTCGCGGCGGGCTTGCCGGTGGCCGGGTCGTTGCCGAGCACGCTGCCGCTCATGAACAGCGGCCCGATGCGGCAGCCCGCAGGAATCGGGTTCTTGTGGCTGAAGCCCTCGACGTAGACACTGGTGCGGCCGGCGGGGGCGGCGCGCTGGAGTTGGGTGGGTTCCATTATTCGGCGGTGATGTTGGCTTGCTTGATGACCTTGGTCCACTGGTTGTCTTCCTTGGTCAGGAACTGGGTGAACTGCTCGGGCGACATGCCGCGGGCCTCGGAGCCCAGCGTCTCGAACTTGTCCTGCACGGCCTTCTCGGCCAGGATCTTCTGCACGGCGGCCGACAGCTTCTGCACGATGTCCTTCGGCGTGGCGGCGGGCGCCATGATGCCGGTGAAGGTCTCGGCGGTGAAGTCCTTGAAGCCGACCTCCTGCAGCGTCGGCACGTCGGGCATCTGCGGCAGGCGCTTGGCCGAGGTCACCGCCAGCGCGCGCGTGCGGCCCTGGGCGATGAACGGCCCGGCCACGGACAGCTGGTCGAAGTTGAACTGCACCTGCCCGCCCAGCAGATCGGTCGTGGCAGGTGCATTGCCCTTGTAGTGCACCGTGGTCCAGCTGGCGCCGGTGGCCGACTGCAGGTATTCGCTGACGAGGTGGTTGGTGGTGCCGGCGCCGGGCGATGCCATGTTGATGCGGCCCGGGTTCTTCTTCGCCGCATCGACGAACTCGGCAAAGGTCTTGTACGGCACCGACGGGTGCACCTGCAGCACCAGCGGCGTGAACGAGACCGAACTCACCGCCGCGAAGTCCTTCTTCCAGTCGTAGGCGTTGCGCTTGAAGATCAGCGGCGAGAACAGGATCGGCCCGTTCGCACCCATGAAGAAGGTGTAGCCGTCGGGCGCCGACTTGGCGACGAACTCGCCGGCGATCATGCCACCCGCACCGGGCTTGTTGTCGACCAGGAAGGGCTGCTTGAACATCTGCTGCAACTGCTCGCTGATCACGCGCGCGGCGCCGTCGACGTTGCCCCCGGGCGGGTACGGCAGCACCAGGCGCACGGGCTTGTCGGGCCAGGTCTGGGCCTGGACGGGTCCGGCCAGGGACACGACGGTCGCGCACAGCGCCATCAACAGCTTGAGAGTCATGGAAAGTCTCCTTAGTATGGAATGGATCAGGTCCCGCCGTGCATCTTGCGCCGCACGGCGTCGGTCATGGGGCCATCGCGCGCTTCGATGGCCAGCGTCTTGTCGACGCACGCGTAGTCGGCATAGCCGAGCCGGGCGAGAGGCTTCAATCGCGCCACGTCGAATTTGCCGTCCGGCGTCAGGGCATCGTCCGCGATGTGCACTCCCACCACGCGTCCGATGACCAGGCGGTGCGCGGTGTCGGGCGTGTTCCCGGGCAGCATCACGGTGGCATGGTGCCTGCACTCGAAGGCCACCGGCGACTGCGCGATGCGAGGCGGCTTGACGAATCGGCTCGGTGCGGCCTGCAGGCCCAACGCCTCCAGGTCGTCGATGTCCTCGTCCATCAGCAGCGACGATCCGACAACTTCGTGGCGCAGGTCCCAGGTCGCCATGTTGTAGACGAACTCACCGGCGCGTTCGGCGTTCTGGATCGAATGTTTGGGTTCAAAGTCCGGTGGATGGGTGTTGGCGGAGAAGACGACATAACCGGGCTCGAAACCCATCAGATTGAACTGCGAGAACGGCGCGAGGTTGACCAGGCCATTGCGCTTGAGCGTGGTGATCCAGCCGATCGGGCGCGGCACCACGCAGGCCTTGAAGGGATTGAAGGGCAGACCGTGGTCGCCCTTGTCGGGGTCGTAGAACATCGGGGTCTCGTCAAGCGGCAGCGAAGCGGGATTTGGGGATCAGGCGCATGCAGGTCACTCAATTCACCTTGACGGCGGCCTTCTTGATCACGGGCAGCCATACGGCATCCTCGCGCTGCAGATAGCCGAGGAACGCATCCGGTGTGCTGGCGCGGGCCTCGGCGCCCATGCCGTCGAACTTCTCGATGACCTGCTTGTCGCGCAACACCTGCGCCAACGCCAGGTTCAGTCGGGTTACCACCTCCTTGGGTGTGGCCGCGGGCGCGAACACGCCGACGAAGGTGGCAACCTCGAAGCCCTTGATGCCGGATTCCTCGAAGGTGGGCACCTCCGGCAGCTGCGGCACTCGCTTGGCCGTCGTGACCGCCAGGGCCTTGAGGGCGCCTGACCTGATGTGCGGCATCGAGACCGAGATCTGGTCGAACGACAACTGCACGTGACCGCCGAGCAGGTCGCTCGTGGCCGGCGCTGTGCCCTTGTAGTGGACCATGTTGAACGTGAGTTTCTGATCCATCTGCAGCAACTCGGCGGCCAGATGGTTGGTGGAACCCGCACCGGGTGTGGCCATCGTGAGCCTGCCGGGCTGCTGCCTTGCGAGCGTCAGCATCTCGGCCACGTTCTTCACCGGCAGCGATGCCGATGCCAGCAGCACCATGGGCGTGAACGAGATCGACCCTACCGGAACAAAATCCTTGCGCCAGTCGTAGACGGGCCGATCGTAGATGATGGGACTGTGCAGGACCGGCCCATTGGAGCTCACGAACAGGGTCAGTCCGTCCGGCGCCGCCTTGGCCACGGCTTCACCCGCGAGCATGCCGCCTGCGCCAGGCTTGTTCTCGACCACCACCGGCTGACGCAGGATCTGGCTCAGCCCTGGCGCGATGCTGCGAGCCGCGCTGTCGACATTGCCCCCGGCAGAGTACGGAACGATCAGTCTGACGGGCCGGTCCGAAGCTGACTGCGCAAAGGCGGAGGAGGCAACCAGGCCTGCGATGGCCAGGGCGGCGGATACGACTTGCATGTGCTGTGTCTCGCTTTTGAGTTGTTGGCGTGCTCGCCCGGATCTGCGGCACAGGACGACTCTAAGGAAGCGGCGTCAATTGCTGCAATGCAATAAGATCGGTTTGTTCCACGATGTGGACATTCTGCGCACGTGGTTCTCGCATTGCAGCCCCTCCCTTTCGCACAATGGGCGACCCTGCCACCGCGCGCAGCCCGCATCCAACCCTTTGCGCACCATGCAACTCACTGCCGACAGCCTGACCCCCGAAGCCACCTACCGCCTGCTGAGCGGCGTGGTCGTGCCGCGCCCGATCGCGTGGATCACCACGCTGTCTGACGCGGGCATCGTGAACCTCGCGCCGTTCTCGTGCTTCACCTTCGTGTCGAACAAGCCGCCGCTGCTGGGCATCAACATCGGCCGCAAGCGCGGCACGCGCAAGGACACGGGTGCCAACATCCATGCGATGCGCGAGTTCGTCGTGAACATCGGCCAGGGCGAACAGATGGAGGCGATCCACGAGAGCAGCGCCGAGCATCCGCCCGAGGTCAGCGAGGTCGAGCTGCTGGGCCTGGCCACGCTGCCCGGCGTGACGGTGCGCACACCGCGCCTGGCCGACGTGCCGGTCAGCATGGAATGCCGGCTCGAACGCATCATCGAGTTCGGTGCCACGGGCGCGGAGTTCATCGTCGGCGAGGTGACGATGTTCCACATCCGCGACGGGCTCTACCAGAACGGCAAGGTCGACACCAAGGAGCTCGACCCGGTGTGCCGCATCGGCGGGCCGAACTACGCAACGCTGGGCGAGATCGTCACGCTGCGTGCGATGCAGCAGGCGCCCAAGACCGTCATCCGCTGAGAGCCTGCGCCGTGGCCAGCCAGCCGTCCGACGACACCACGCCCGCGCCGCGCACAGCCGACGGCGCGCAGAGCATCCGCCGTGCGCTGGCGGTGCTGCGCATCGTGGCCGCCGGCCAGGAACACGGCGTACGGCTGACGGACGTGGTGCGCGGCTCGGGCCTGAACCGCCCCACGGTCCACCGCATCCTGCGCGTGCTGGTCGACGAAGGCGCGGCCGAGCAGGACCCGGCGACGCGGCGCTATCTGATCGGCAGCGAGGTCTCGCTGCTGGGCCTGGCACGGTCGGCCCGCTTCCCGCTGCGGGCACTGGCCGAGCCGCAGCTGCGCTTCCTGAGCGAGACGCTGGGCGACACCACCTTCCTCACGATCCGCAACGGCGACGACTCGGTCTGCCTCGACCGGCGCACCGGCAGTTTCCCGGTCAAGGTGCTGTCGATCGAGATCGGCGCGCGCCGGCCGCTGGGTGTCGGCGTCAGCGGCCTGATGCTGCTGGCTTCGCTGCCCTACGACGAGGCCACGCAGGTGGTGCAGCGCAACGCGCAACGGCTGGCGGTGATGCACATCGACCCGGCCGAGCTGCTGCAACGCGCCGGCCTGGCACGCGTGCAGGACTACGCGTACGCCTCGGTCGGCGTGGTGCCCGGCTCACGCGCCGTGGCCGTGCCGGTGCGCAACCCGGAAGGCCGCACCATCGCCGGCATCGCGATCGCGACCATCACCGAACGCCTGCCCGACAGCCGCGTGGCGGGCGTGGTGTCGACCTTGCAGGAGCAGGCGGCGCAGATCACTGCGAGGCTGGCGGAGCAAGCGCAGCATGGGAGAGGGAGAGGCAGAGGTTGAGCCGGCCCGGTGTGGCATCGCCTGCCGAGATGCACGACCCTCTGCATACCGTCATCGTTGCGCGGATGGCCACCAGGAGCAAGGCCGCCCCATTTCGGATACCTGTCGCTTACGGCCGCAAGAGGGGGATGATTCTTCTGGATCAGTTGCGCAGCGTGGACAACGCAGGTCAGGCGTTGCTGTGTGTGCCAAGGCGAGAGGGAGGCTTCCTTGCCGCCTTGCCGAGCGCGCCTTCTGCCCATTTGTTGAGGCTAGTGCCACTTCTCGCTGCCGCCTTGAGCGCCGCAGCATGTATCGCAGGTGCAATCCGCAGCATTACTTTGCCGCTCGCAGGCTTCTCAGGAGGAGACCCCAATTCTTGGGAAGCAGCCAGATAGTCTTCGACACAGGTCTGAAAGTTGGATTCGAATTCTGAAATCGACTCTCCATGGAAGGAGATGATGTCATCAACGTCCAGGACGCGCCCGACAATGATCTTGTCTTCCGCGTCGAAGACCATGCTTGCCGTGTAGCCCTTGTATGACATGGAATTGATCATGGCTTGATTCCCATTCTTTCGATGAATTCTCGCACCGCCAAGACTCGATAGCGAAGCGCTTCCTTGCCTGGATGAGGCCGAGGGAGCGTCATCTTCCGGCCATTGAACTCAAACGTGACAGATGATCCTGCGCCCTCGACAACCCTGCAACCACATGCACTGAGAAGAGACTCGATTCGGACCCATTCGATGTTTCCGTTGACTGGGTCGCTGACAGCCCGTGATTGGCCAGGCAGGCCGCTCCATGGCTTCGACGAGGCTCGTAGCCTGGCCGAAGTCGAGCTGGGCCTTTTCTTCGGCTGCGACCCATGGAATCGGTCGCAGTCTCGATGCGCTTCATCGGCAGTCGCAATGCCTACTTGGCGATCATGTCCACATGACGGACCTATTCTGCAATCTCCAGTTTTCTCGGGCAGATGTTCTCCCTATATTGGAGAAGCACAATAATTTCGAGGAGACAACACATGGTGGATGCACACATCGCCGGCCCCAGCAGACGTGGCCTTTTCTTGGCAATCCTGGCTGCATCGTTGGCCGCTTGCGGCGGCGCCGAAGGACTGCCGCAATTGCAAAGGGCCACACCAGCAAACCTGCAGTCCTGTGGCGATCTTGCCATCAGGATCGCGTTTCCCAACACCACGATCACGGCGTCCACACTGGTGCCAGCCGGCACATTGACGGTGGCGGGCGTGGCGGTTGGCGAGCACTGCCGGGTCACGGGGCGGATGTACGAACGTGTCAGCCCGGTGGACGGGCAAAGATACGCCATCGGGTTCGAGATGCGCCTGCCCATGAACTGGAACGGGCGGTTTTTTCACCAGACCAACGGGGGCACCGACGGCAATATCGGCACGGCTTCCGGTGGCATCGGAGGCGGCGGGTCGATGAGCAATGGGTTGAACCAGGGGTTCGCCGTTCTGAGTTCCGACGCGGGCCACACCAGCAGCCAGAACCCGTTGTTCGGGCTCGATCCCCAGGCACGCGTGGACTACGGCTACCAGGCGGTGGGCAAGCTGACACCCATGGCGAAGTCGGTGATCGGCACAGCCTATGGCAAGGGACCTGATCGTTCGTATCTGGTGGGCTGCTCCAACGGTGGCCGGCACGCGCTGGTGGGCGCGGCGCGCTATGCCGATCAGTACGATGGCATCCTGGCTGGCCACCCTGGTTTCAATCTGCCGAAATCCGGCGTCGCGATGCTGTACACGGCGCAGCAGTTCAACACCGTGGCGACCGATCCCCAAAATCTGTCGAGCGCTTTCACGGTGGCGGAGCGCGGGATGGTGGCCGGCAAGATCCTGGAGAAATGCGACGCGCTGGACGGTGCGGTCGATGGCATCGTGCACGACAGCAAGGCCTGCCAAGCCGCGTTCGTCCTCGACCGCGACGTGCCCACCTGCTCCGGCGCACGCAATGGAAGCTGCCTCAGCGGCGCGCAGAAGACGGCCATCGCCAATATCTACAAGGGTCCGCGCAACAGCGCAGGCACAGAGCTCTATGCCCCGTTCCCATACGACCCGGGCTTGACCTCGAGCTCGTGGACCAGTTGGAGATTCGTATTCCCGACCACACTTTCTGCAGTGAACATGGCTTTCATATTCCAGACGCCGCCCGGTGCGACGAGCATCCTCAATGACCAGAAGGGGTTTGCGCTGGGCTTCCATCTGGACACCGACGCCCCCAGGATT
Organism: Pseudorhodoferax sp.; assembly: GCA_965279475.1. GTDB lineage: Bacteria > Pseudomonadota > Gammaproteobacteria > Burkholderiales > Burkholderiaceae_C > Pseudorhodoferax. Next base: position 247,201 of record CBDIIA010000003.1, on the reverse strand, counting down.
GGTGCCAGCAATGCGATCTACACAGAGTCTTCCTTGACGTTCATGACGCCGCCGAATCCGTCGGACCTCCGCACGCTGAAGAACCGTGGCGGCAAACTGATCGTCTACCACGGCATGGCCGATGGAACCTTCTCTCCCGATGACACCGCCACCTGGTACGATGGCGTACGCGCAGCCAACGGTGGGGACGCTTCGGACTTCTCCCGGCTGTTCTTCGTCCCCGGCATGAACCACTGTGGGGGCGGCCCGGCGACCGACCAGTTCGACCTGGTGACGGCTCTGGTGAACTGGGTTGAGAACGGCAAGGCCCCTGATGGACAGATCGCCAGTGCGCGAGGTGCCGGCAATGCGGGTGGCGTCAACAACGAATTGCCGACGGGGTGGTCCGCTACACGGACACGTCCCTTGTGCGCCTATCCCAAAGTTGCGCGCTACAACGGTATGGGAGACCTTGAGAGCGCCGCAAGCTTCAGTTGCAAGTGACTTCCACGCGGAGATGGGACGGCTACAGCGCCGTCCGCAGCGTCCAGATCTCCGGAAACAGCACCACGTCCAGCATCTTGCGCAGGTAACTCACGCCACCGGTGCCGCCGGTGCCGCGCTTGAAGCCGATCACGCGTTCGACCGTGGTCACGTGGCGGAAGCGCCAGAGGCGGAAGGCGTCTTCGAGGTCGGTCAGTTCTTCGCCGAGCTGGTACAGGTCCCAGTAGTGCTTGGGATCGCGGTAGACGCGGATCCAGGCCTGCTCGACCGCGTCGCTTGCCTGATAGGGCTGGGTCCAGTCGCGCTGCACGTGGTCGGCCGGCACCGGCAGGCCGCGGCGGGACAGCAGGCGCAGCGCTTCGTCGTACAACGACGGTGCCGCGTACGCGGCCTGCACCTGGGCCAGCAGGTCCGGGCGGTGCGCGTGGGGCTTCAGCATCGCGGCGTTCTTGTTGCCGAGCGCGAATTCGATCTGCCGGTACTGCGCGCTCTGGAAGCCGCTGGACTGCGCGAGGTAGGGACGGATGGCGCTGTACTCGGGCGGCGTCATCGTGGCCAGCACGTCCCAGGCGTGGACAAGCTGCTCCATGATGCGCGAGACGCGTGCCAGCATCTTGAACGCCGCACCGAGTTCATCGGCCGCCACGTTGGCGATGGCCGCTTTCAGCTCGTGCAGCATCAGCTTCATCCACAACTCGCTGGTCTGGTGCTGCACGATGAACAGCATCTCGTTGTGGTCGGGCGACAGCGGCTTCTGCGCGCCGAGGATCGCGTCGAGCTGCAGGTAGTCGCCGTAGCTCATGGACTGGCTGAAGTCGAGCTGGGCTTTTTCTTCGGTGACGATGTGTTCGGGTGTGGTGGCGGCAACGGGAGCCGCCGCAGGAGTCGATGGGGCATGTGGGCACATGGTTCAAGTTACCGCGTGTTTCTGGTTGAACTCAGGGCGCGTCCACTCGTCGGTGGCCAGCACCTCGCGCAGGTGTTCCACCGCGTGCCACACGTCCGCGAAGCCGATGTACAGCGGCGTGAAGCCGAAGCGCAGGATGTCCTTGTGCCGGCCGCCGTCGCCGGCACGGTAGTCGCCGACCACGCCGCGGGCGATCAGCGCCTGCACGATGGCGTAGGCGCCTTCGTCGCGCGTCAGGCAGACCTGCGAGCCGCGCTCGGCATGTGCGCGCGGCGTGGCCAGGCCCAAGCCAAAACCCCCACAGCGCGACTCGACCAGTGCGATGAACAGATCGGTCAATACCAGCGACTTGGCCCGCAACGCCGCCATGCCGCCCACCGGCTCGGCCGCCAGCACCGTGTCGAGGCCGCACTCGAGCGCGGTCATGCTCAGGATCGGCTGCGTGCCGCACAGGTAGCGCGTGATGCCGGGTGCCGGCCGGTAGTCGGGGGTGAACGCGAACGGCGCCGCATGGCCCCACCAGCCCGCCAGCGGCTGCCAGAACCGGTCGGCATGCCGCGGGTGCACCCAGACGAAGGCGGGCGCGCCCGGGCCGCCGTTCAGGTACTTGTAGCCGCATCCCACCGCGAAGTCGGCGCCGCCGGCATGCAGGTCGACCGGCACCGCGCCGGCGCTGTGCGCCAGGTCCCACACGGCCAGCGCGCCGGCGGCGTGGGCCTGCGCGCTGACGGCCGCCATGTCGTGCATCGCGCCGGTGCGGTAGTTCACGTGGGTCAGCATCAGCACGGCGACCTCGGCCGTCAGCGCCGCGGCGATCTCCTCGGGCTCGACCAGCACCAGCGTGTAGCCGCGCTCGCGGCACAGCGCTTCGGCGATGTACAGGTCGGTCGGGAAGTTGCTGCGCTCGCTGACCACTTGTCTGCGCGCGGGTGCGTCCTCGGACGCGATGTGCAGCGCGGCCGTCAGCACCTTGAACAGGTTGATCGACGTGCTGTCGGTGCAGACCACCTCGCCGGGCCGCGCGCCGACGAGGCGGCCGACCTTGTCGCCCAGCCGCTGCGGCAGGCTGAACCAGCCGGCCGTGTTCCACGCGCGGATCAGGTCCTGGCCCCACTCCTGCATGACGGCCGCCGCCACGCGCGCCGGTGCGGCCCTGGGCATCACGCCCAGCGAATTGCCGTCGAGGTAGATCAGGCCTTCGGGGATGGTGAACAGGTCGCGCAGGGGGCGCAGTGCGTCCTGCGCATCGAGGCGGCGGCAATCGTCGAGAGTCGTCATGGAATCGGTGTCGGAGTCGGTGGAAGGATCAGGGCAGCGCGCGCAGCACGGCACGCACCGGCGAGGCATCGGCCTGGGTCAGTTTCAGCGGCAGCGCGATGAGCTCGTAGTCGCCCTCGGGCACGTCGTCCAGCACCAGGTTCTCGAGCACACGCAGGCCCAGGCGGCGGATGGTCTGGTGGCTGGGCAGCTGCTTGCTGTCGGCCGGGTCGATGCTGGCCGTGTCGATGCCGATCAGCTGCACGCCCAGCGCCGCCAGCCGCTCGACGGTGTCGGCGGCGTAGGCCGTGAGGGCCTGGTCCCAGCGGTCCACCGGCATGCGCCGGTAGGTGCGCACCAGCACGCGCGACGGCAACCCGTCGACCGCGTGCGCGAGGTGCTGCCACGCGATCAGCGGGCCGCAGTCGATCGCATGGATGACGCGGCAGGGACCGAGAAAGGCGTCGAGCGACACGTCGCCGATGCTCGCGCCCTGCGGGTCGTAGTGCAGCGGCGCGTCCGCATGCGCGCCGACGTGTGGCGACAGTTGCAGCGCGCTGACGTTGACCGGGCAGCCCGGCCCGATGGTCGCGCTCCATTGCTGGGTGTAAGGCGTGTCACCGGGAAACACCGGGCTGCCGGTGTGCACCGGCGGCGAGATGTCCCAGAGGGATCGAGCGGGGCTGGACATGGTGGGCAGAAGGTAGCACCGCCCAAAACCGCGTGGTGTCGGTTATTTCAGACACCCCTCTTAAAAAACTTCAAGCTTCAAGCATCGGCCGCAAACACGACCGTGAAGCCGATGCCACGCCCCTCCAGGCCTTCGGTGATGGAGACCGCAGCGCCCAGCGTCAGCGCGGCCTGCCGCACGATCGCGAGACCCAGCCCCGAACCGGTCGCCTCGTGCCCGGCGCCGCGGTAGAAGCGTTCGAAGAGATGCTGGCGCGCGTCCGCCGCGACGCCGGGGCCATCGTCGCGCACCGACAGCGCCCAGCCGCCTGCGAAGCCGTGGTCGGCGATGGACACCAGCACCTGCCCGCCCGCACGGCCATAACGGACCGCGTTGTCGATCAGGTTGTGGGCGATCGATTCCAGGGCAGGCAGATCGACGGTGCGGCGCATCTGGTCGGGCGCCTCCAGCGCCAGTTCGATCTGCCGCGCCATCGCATCGGGCGCTCGCTGCGCCAGGATCTGCCGCAGCCACTGCGCGATGTCGAGATCGCTCAGGGCCGGCCGCTGCCCGTCGTCGAGGGCCGCCAGGTCCAGCAGCTGCTGCGCCAGGTGCGAGGTGCGCGCGATCGCCTGGTCCAGGTGCTGCTGCGCCACGGCGCGCGTGGCGGCGTCTTCGGCGCGCGCCATCACATGGGCCTGCGCGCTGATCACCGCCAGCGGCGTGCGCACCTCGTGCGCGGCGTCCTGCACGAAGGCGCGCTCGCGGTCGAGCTTGTGGCGCAGCCGCAGCAGCAGGCTGTCGAGCGCAAACACCAGCGGCTTGAGTTCGCGGTGACGCGCCTCGAAGCGCACCGGCCCCAGGTCGTCGACGGGCCGATGGGCGATGACATCGGCCAGCCGGCGCAGTGGCGCCAGGCCGTTGCGCACCGACAGCCAGACCGGCACAAGCACGAAGGGCATCGCGATCAGCAGATAGGGCAGCAGGAAACGCGCGTTGTACGACAGGAAGGCGCTGTCGGTGCGCTTGGGCTCGATGATGCGCAGTGTCCAGCGCTCGGCGCTGCCCTGGTAGATGCGGTGCACCTCGCCGTTGACCACGGCCTCCGAGATCGTCGTGGCCGGCCGCAGCCGCGCACCCCGCAGCGCCGGCGATACGAAGACCGGCAGGTCACTGCGGTCGGTCAACTCGAACAGGATGATGCCGGAGAAACGCTGGTCGTCACGCCGCCGCAGGTTGACCCACTTCGCGGTGGCGGCCATCGTGGCGCGGGCCTGTGCCGGGTCGTCGATCTCGGCCAGCGACCACAGCAGCGCGTTGCCGAACTTCGCCAGCCCCGGGGTGTTGGCAACGGCCTGCTTGTTCAGGTAGTACACGTAGCCCAGCAGCACGGCCCAGATCAGGACAAAGGCGGCCAGCACCGACCACATGCTGCGTGCGACCAGCGTGGGCTCCAACAACCGCGCGCGCAGCCGTTGCCAGCGGGCTGCCGGCAGGGCATCGGTCAGAGTGCTGTGGCCGCTCATGGCGTCAGCATGTAGCCGACGCCGCGCACGGTGCGGATCGCCTGCGCGCCGATCTTGCGGCGCAGGTTCGACACATGGACCTCGATCGCGCTGAAGTCGACCGGGTCGCCGAGTGGCTCCAGCCGCTGCGACAGCACGCCCTTGGCGACGACCGCGCCGGGCTCGCGCGCCAGCTCCAGCAGCAGCTGGAACTCGCGTGGCGACAAGGCCAGCGTCTCGCCGGCGCGCTGCACGCGGTGGCAACGCGGCTCGATCACCAGCGCGCCCAGCACCCAGCGCTCGCTGGCCTGGCGCGCGCTGCGCCGCAGCACCGCACGGATGCGCGACACCAGCTCGGCGGTGGCGAAGGGCTTGACCACGAAGTCGTCGGCACCGCCGTCCAGCCCGGCCAGCCGGTCTTCGACCGCAGAGCGTGCGGTGATCACGATGACCGGCACCTGCTGGCCCTGGCCGCGCCAGCGTGCCAGCAGCTCGAAGCCAGCGCCGTCGGGCAGCGTCAGGTCGAGCAGCACGCAGTCGAACACGCCGGCGTCGAGCGTGGGTGGCGCATCGGCGACGCGGCGGCGCCATTCGCTGCTCAGGCCCTCGACCTTCAGCGCCGATTGCAGCGCCCGGCCCAGATCGAGATCGTCCTCTATCAGCAGGATGTGCATCGGCGGATTGTGCCTCTGGCAGCGCTGGCTGGCGGTAGATGCCAGGCCCGTCTTTGGCTGTTCTTAAGCTTGGCGGCGCCACAATGCGGGCCACGCAACGAGGGCGAGACCGGCCATGCCGAACACAAGAATGCACAACACCACGAGACCTCCCGCACGCCGCCTTCATCGAGGCCGACCGTCGCTGGTCGCCCTGCTGCTGGCGCAAGCCCTGGCGGCTTCGGCCCAGTCCTCGCCCGACGAGCCCGGCGACACCGACACGCGCCAGCTCGAATCGGTCACCGTGACCGCGCGCCGCTCGATCGAGCAGCGCTTCTTCGCCACCGGCTCGCTGGTGGTGGTGGACCGGCGCGACATCGAGCAACTGGGCGCGTTCTCGATCGCCGACGTGCTGCGGCAACTGCCCGGTGTGCAGGTGACGCCGACGGCCGACGGCGGTGTGGAGATCCGCATGCGCGGCATGGAGCGCGGCGCGACGCAACTGCTGATCGACGGCCAGCGCACCGCCACCGGCCGCTCGCAATTGCCACTGGACCAATTGCCCGCCGAGGTGATCGAGCGCATCGAGGTCGTGCGCGCGCCGACGGCCGAGTTCTCGGGTGCCACCGGGGGCACCTTGAACATCGTGCTGCGCCAGGCCAGCGTGCAGCGCGAGACCCTGGTGCGGCTGACCGACAACCGCGTCTGGGGGCGCGATGCGGGGCAGCTGTTCTTCTCGAAGTCCGGCCCGCTGGGTGGCAGCGCCGCAAGCCCGGCGCCGCGTGTGGCGGCCAGGCCGGAGGCCAAGGCCGCCACCGCCCCCGAAGCCGCAGCGGGCGCAAGCTCACCGGCAAGCTCAGCCGCACCGGCCGCGCAGCCGTTGCCGGTGCTGCCGATCGCCGACAAACCCTGGTCGTACTTCGTGGCGGTCTCCGACATCGGCTATCTGCTCGGCTCCGACGTGCACCGCCAGACCCGCGACAACGGTGCGGTGGTGGTCGACTCCGACGCCAGCGGGCGCTACCGGCGCTCCGACCTGACGCTGCTGCCGCGGCTGAACGGCTGGATCGGCGCATCGGACCAGCTGGCGCTGCGCGCGAACCTGAGCCGCGCGCATTTCTCGGGCCGCTACGACAGCGATGGAAACGGCATCGACAGCAACGGCCCCTACCAGACCCACACGTCCGAGGCCCACACCTACGAGCGGCACTACCTGCAGGCGGCCGCCGACTGGACGCACCGCTTCGAACGCAGCAAGCTCGAGACCACGCTGTCGGTCAGCCGCGCGAAGGACACGGTGGACCGCACGGGCGATGGCGAGCAGCGCTACGCCAGCGGCACCGTGGTGGCCGCGCCGTACGGCTTCAACGACCGGCGGCAGGAGAACCTGCGTCTGCTGAGCGCCAAGCTCTCGGGCACGGCCAGCCCGCTGCTGTGGTCGGCCGGTGCGTTGTCGGAACGTCGCAGCCTGGACGTCGACAACCTGAGTTCGAGCCTGGCCGCGCCGGTCGCGCTGAACATCGGCATCACGATGCAGCGCGACGCCGTGTGGGCGCAGAACGAATGGGAGCTGCCCGCCAACACCACGCTGACCGCGGGCCTGCGCGCCGAGACGCTGGCGATCGACAGCACCGACGCCGGCCTGCTGGCCAGCCGGCGCAACAGCTTTCTGCAGCCGTCGCTGCACCTGCGCACGCCGATCGACGACAACCTGCAGTGGCGCGCCAACCTGGCACGCGTCACGCGCAACCCGCGCATCTGGGATCTGGTGGACCGCAGCATCCCGAGCCAGGGCAGCAACAGCATCAACAGCCCCGACACCATCGGCAACCCGCTGCTGCGCCCCGAAGTGGCCTGGACGCTGGACACCGGTTTCGAGCGCCGCATCGCACCGCAGGGCCAGGTGGGCCTGAACCTGTTCGTGCGGCAACTCAGCCACACGATCGCGCAGGTGACCAGTCTCGTCGGCGCGCGCTGGGTCGAGCAGCGCAGCAACGTCGGCGACGCCACCGTCTGGGGGCTGGAGGCCGATGCCAAGACCGGCCTCACCTGGGCCGGCCTCGGCCGCGACTGGACGCTGTCGGCCAACGCCAGCCTGCTGCAGTCGCGCATGACCGGCGGGCCGACGGAGGGCAGCCGCATCCCGGGGCAGGCACGTTACCTGGCCAGCGTCACGGTGGCCAAACCGCTGCGGCGCAGCGGCGGCCTGTTCGGCGGTGCGACGGTGTCGCTGACCGGGCCGGCGCAGCTGAACACCTCACCCGGCATCACCGGGCGGACCCAAGCGCGGGCGTCGCTCGACGTCTACATCGGCAGCGTGGTGCCGGGCTGGGGATACTGGCGTGTGGGCGTGTTCAACATCGGCGACGCGCCGTTCGACCGCGAACGCAGTTATGCGGGCACGGCCGGCAGCACGCTGCAGAGCGATTCGCGGATGACGTTGACGCCGCGCGTCTATCTGACGGTGGGAACGCAGTTCTGACAGGGTACCCATACCTTCGCACTCACCATGCTGACGTCGGCAGGTGCCGCCAGGGCGACGACCTCGATCGTCAGGTCGGCGGCACAGCCCGCGACGGCACACAGGGCCAGCCAGGCGGCCAGGTGCGCCGCCAGCATGGCGCGGGGGGAAAGGATGCGGTGGAACGAGAAGACAGCCATGGCACGACTCCAATGAAGTGACGGGGTTCGACAACCGTGGCGAGGCTCTCGATGGCTGGACTCTAGGACCGGCGCCCGCGCGGCGCGAGCGGCTTGCGACGAACTGCAGATGACGTGGCGTGAGAAGCAGAAGACGGGAGCAAGGCGTCGGCCCGGACGCCCGTGCGGATGTGCGATGGCAAGCGTCCGCCCGCCGATCGCGACGGCCGCACGGACGCCGGCCAGCCCTGACGGCAGTGCTTCAGGCCAACCGGCCCAGCAGCAGAAACTCCATCAGCGCCTTCTGCGCATGCAGGCGGTTCTCGGCCTCGTCCCACACCACCGATTGCGGGCCGTCGATCACATCGGCCTCGACTTCTTCGCCGCGGTGCGCCGGCAGGCAGTGCATGAACAACGCATCGGGCTTGGCCACGCGCATCATGTCGGTGTCGACGCACCAGTCGGCAAAGGCCAGCTTGCGCGCCTCGTTCTCGGCCTCGAAGCCCATGCTGGTCCAGACGTCGGTGGTCACCAGGTCGGCGCCGGCGCAGGCCTCCATCGGGTCCTTGAAGACCTGGTAGCTGGCGCTCGAGCGCAGGCCCGCGACCGACTGGTCGACCTCGTAGCCGCTGGGCGTGCTCACGTGCACCTTGAAGCCCAGGATCTCGCTGGCCTGCAGCCAGGTGTTGGCCATGTTGTTGCCATCGCCGACCCAGGCCACCGTCTTGCCCTGGATGCTGCCGCGGTGCTCGATGTAGGTGAAGATGTCGGCCAGGATCTGGCAGGGGTGGAACTCGTTGGTCAGCCCGTTGATCACCGGCACGCGCGAATGCTCGGCGAAGCGCTCGATCTTGGTCTGCTCGTAGGTGCGGATCATCACCAGGTCGACCATGCGGCTGATGACCTTGGCGCTGTCCTCGATGGGCTCGGCGCGGCCCAGCTGGCTGTCGCCGGTGGTCAGGTGCACCACGCTGCCGCCGAGTTGGTACATGCCGGCCTCGAAGCTCACGCGGGTGCGGGTCGAGGCTTTCTCGAAGATCATCGCCAGCGTGCGGTCGGCCAGCGGGTGGTGCTTCTCGTAGGTCTTGAACTTGCTCTTGATGACGGCGGCGCGCGCGAACAGGTAGGCGTACTCGGCCGCATCGAAATCGCTGAACTGCAGGTAGTGCCGGATCGACGGCATGGTCACATCGGCGGTCATTGCGGTTCCGCCAGCAGTTCGTGGATCAGCGGCACCAGGATCGCGACGATCTCGTCGGCTTCGGCGATGCTGAGGATCAGCGGCGGCACGAGGCGGATCACGGTGTCGGCGGTCACGCTGATCAGCAGGCCGCGCTCGGCAGCCCGGGCCGTCAGCGCGCTGCAGGGCCGCGTGAGTTCGACGCCGAGCATCAGGCCCTGGCCCCGGATTTCCTTCAGGCCGCTGTTGCCTTCCAGCGCATGCGCCAGCGCCTGCTTCAGATGCGCGCCGACCTTGGCCGCATTGGCCAGCAGGCCTTCTTCTTCCATGATGCGGATGGTCTCGACACCGGCGCGCATGGCCAGCGGGTTGCCGCCGAACGTGGTGCCGTGGTTGCCCGGCTGGAAGATGTTGGCGGCCTTGGGACCGGCCACCACGGCGCCGATCGGCACGCCCGAGCCCAGGCCCTTGGCCAGCGGCATCACGTCGGGCACGATACCGGCCCACTGGTGCGCGAACCACTTGCCGGTGCGGCCCATGCCGCACTGCACTTCGTCGATCATCAGCAGCCAGTCGTTGGCGTCGCACAGCTTGCGCACCTGCTGCAGGTACTCGGCACGCATTGGATTGATGCCGCCTTCGCCCTGGATGGTCTCGAAGAACACGGCCACCACGTTGGGGTTGTTCGCGGTCTTGGCCTTCAGGGCCTCGATGTCGTTCAGCGGCACGCGGATGAAGCCTTCGACCAGCGGGCCGAAGCCCTTCTGCACCTTCTCGTTGCCGGTGGCGGACAGCGTGGCGATGCTGCGGCCGTGGAAGGCCTTGTCGTAGACCACGATCTCGGGCCGCTCGATGCCCTTGTCATGGCCGAACTTGCGCGCCAGCTTGATCGCGCCTTCGTTGGCTTCGAGGCCCGTGCAGCAGAAGAACACGTTGGTCATGCCCGACAGCTCGACCAGCTTGGCGGCCAGCTTTTCCTGGCCGGGCACGTGGTAGTAGTTGGAGCTGTGGATGATCTTGGCGATCTGGTCCTGCAGCGCCGGCACCAGCTTCGGATGGTTGTGGCCCAGCGTGTTGACCGCAATGCCGCCCAGTGCGTCGAGGTAGCGCTTGCCATTGACATCCCACACGCGCACGCCCTGCCCGTGCGACAGCGCGATCGGCACGCGGCCGTAGGTGTTCATCACGTGAGGGGAAGCGGCTTCGATGAAGGCGGTCATGCTGATTTCTCCAGGACGAGGCAAAAAAACGAGGGAATTCAGCGCGTTAGGAGAGCTTCCTCAAGCCCGCTGAAAGCCAATTCTAGGCGCAGTGCCCGCGGCCTTTTTTGACAATTGCGCATCACAGCGATGCGTCCGTCCCGCGCCGCGGGCCCCGGGCGGTCGGCTAAGATATGGTGCAATGCAGCAATTCCCCGGATCCCCGATCCCGGCGCTGGACGGGCGAAGGTCCTCGCGTTACCCTGACCTTGTTGCTCCAGCCCACGACTAGCTTCCCGACAAACGAACAGATGGTTTCCAATTCCGCCAAGGAAGTGTTCATCCAGGGCATCACCCAGGACGGGCGCACCTTTCGGCCCAGCGACTGGGCCGAACGCCTCGCCGGGGTGCTGAGCCAGTTCCGGCCTGGCGGGCCGCAGCCCGGCAGCCACCTGGGGTATTCGCCCTGGTGCGTGCCGACGACGATCAACGGCGTCAAGTGCGTGATCGTCGACAGCGAGCTGCGCGACTACGACGTGATGGCCTGGGATTTCGCGATGAACTTCGGCCGTGACAACGGCCTGCTCGTCACCGAGGTCTGCCCCGACGTGAATGCCAACCGGGGCGGAGGCCGCTCGGGCGACTGAGCGGAGCGCGCTCGGCGAGCCTGAGTCGCCTGGAGCCCTGCCCGCGGGTTTCAGCGGACACAAAAAAACCGCCCTGAGGCGGTTTCCTTGCTTTGCTGGCAGCGCACCCTGCTAAACGGCGGACCGGCGGAGCGGTCCGGGCGGGTGGTGGAGGGTCAGGCCGCGGCGGAAGCCGTTGCGAGAGCCTTGACCTTGGTGCTCAGGCGGCTCTTGTCGCGAGCAGCCTTGTTCTTGTGGAAGATGCCCTTGTCGGCCACGGTGTCGACCACGGCCTGCATCTTGCCGAACAGTTCGGTGGCCTTGGCCTTGTCACCTGCTGCGACTGCCTTTTCGACGTTCTTCACAGCGGTGCGGTATTTGGAGCGCAGGGACGTGTTGGCTGCATTGAGCTTGACGTCCTGGCGTACGCGTTTACGGCCCGACGCGAGGCGCGGGTTCTTTTTCTTGGGTTTGGTTGCCATGATTTAGATTCCTTTGTGTCCGAGGATGTTGCCAGCAAAGCCCTCCATTATAGCCGTGCCGGTGCACCCCGTCGCGGCAGCCCGGAACAAGCCCCCTTGGTGGCTACACTCGCCCCGGTGAGTCTTTTCAAATCCGCCTCCACCGTCTCGTTGCTGACGCTGGCGTCCCGCATCACCGGCCTCGGCCGCGACCTCATGATGGCGGCGTTCTTCGGCGCCACCGCGATGACGGACGCCTTCAACGTGGCCTTTCGCATCCCCAACCTGTTCCGCCGGGTGCTCGGGGAAGGCGCTTTCAGCCAGGCTTTCGTGCCGGTGCTGTCGGCCTGCAAGACCGAGGAAGGCACCGAGGGCGCGCGCACGCTGGTGCACCACACCGCCACGCTGCTGGCCTGGGCCCTGGTGGCCCTGTGCATAGCCGGCGTGGTGGGGGCGCCGCTGCTGGTCTGGGCCATGGCCGGCGGGCTGCAGCAGACCCCCGCCGCCTACGACGCGGCCACGCTGATGACGCGCTGGATGTTCCCCTACATCGGCTTCATGTCGATGGTGGCGCTGGCCGGCGGCGTGCTCAACACCTGGAAGCAGTTCGCCGCGCCCGCGGCCTCGCCGGTGCTGCTCAACCTGTCTTTGATTTTGTCGATGTGGTGGGGCGCGCCGTGGTTCGCCCGCATGGGGCTCGAACCCATCTACGCGCAGTGCGTGGGCGTGATGGTGGGCGGCGTGCTGCAACTGGCCTGGCAGCTGCCGGCGCTGCGGCGGCTGGGCATGCTGCCGCGCATCGGTGTGTCGCTGGCGGCCGTGCGCGCCGCCTGGGCCGACCCGCGCACCCGCAGCATCGTGCGCCTGATGGCGCCGGCGATGCTCGGCGTGAGCGTGGCGCAGATCTCGCTGCTGATCAACACCCAGATCGCGTCGCGCCTGGCGCCCGGCAGTGTCAGCTGGATCACCTATGCCGACCGCCTGATGGAGTTCCCGACCGCGCTGCTCGGCGTGGCGCTCGGCGTGGTGCTGACGCCCCAGCTCGCCCAGGCCCGCGCCGGCGGCGACGACGCCCGCTACTCGGCCATGCTCGACTGGGGCCTGCGCCTCGTGGTGCTGCTGTCCGTGCCCTGCGCGGTGGCGCTGGCCGTGTTCGCCCAGCCGCTGGTGGCCGTGCTGTTCCACTACGGCGCGTTCGCCGCCGTCGACGTGGAGCGCACCGCCCATGCGCTGACGAGCTACGGCGCCGGCCTGCTGGGCATCGTGGCCATCAAGGTGCTGGCGCCTGGTTTCTATGCCCGGCAGGACATGCGCACGCCGATGCGCATCGCGCTCGTCGTGCTGGTGTTCACCCAGGTGCTGAACTTCTTTCTCGTGCCGCTGCTGCAGCACGCCGCGCTGACCCTGTCGATCAGCCTGGGCGCGCTGCTCAACGCGGCCTGGCTGTTGGCCGGCCTGCTGCGCCGGGGCAGCTACAAGCCGCAGCCGGGTTGGGGCCGGTTCGTGCTGCAGGTGGTTGCGGCCAGCGCGCTGCTGGCGGTGTTCCTGATGTGGGCGGCAAGCGCCTACGCCTGGACCCAGCCCACCGATGCCTGGAGCCGCATCGGCGTGCTGGCGGCCTGCCTCGGCGCGTCGGCGGTGATCTACTTCGGCGCCACCTGGGCGGCCGGCATCCAGCTGCGCCAGCTGCTGCGCCACGGTTGACGGCCGCCGCCGAATAGCCTGACGTGGCGGTACGGTGTCGGGAGGCGGCTTGACGGCGCCGGCCTGCTCCATTACAAAGACCCGATGCGGTTCAGCTTCCAGACTCCCTCGCCTCTCGAGTATTTTTCGACCCTGGTGCAGAGCGACGAGCATTTCCCCCTGCTGGAAGCCTGCGCCAGCGTGGCCCAGGACGAATACCCCGATCTCGACGTGCAGCAGGTGCTGGGCGATGTCGACCAGCTGCTGGCCCGCCTCAAGCGCCGCCTGCCCGCCGACGCCGCGCCGCTGCAGCGGCTGCGCATGCTGAACCAGTTCTTCTACCGCGACCTGAATTTCGGCGGCAACGTCAACAACTACTACGACCCCGACAACAGCTACCTGAACGCAGTGCTGCGCACCCGGCGCGGCATTCCGATCTCGCTGGCCGTCATCTGGATGGAGCTGGCGCAGGGCCTGGGGCTGCAGACGCGGGGGGTGAGTTTCCCCGGCCACTTCCTGGTCAAGGTCAATCTGCCCAAGGGCCAGGTGGTGATCGACCCGTTCATCGGTCAGTCGCTCAGCCGCGAGGAGCTGTCGGAACGGCTCGACCCCTACAAGCGCCACAACGGTCTGGTCGACGAGTTCGACGTGCCGATGGGCCTGTACCTGCAGTCGGCGCGGCCGCGCGACATCCTGGCGCGCATGCTGCGCAACCTGAAGGAGATCCACAAGACCCAGGCCGACGGGCAGCGCCTGCTGGCGGTGCAGAACCGGCTGGTGGTGCTGCTGCCCCAGGCCTGGTCCGAGTACCGCGACCGCGGCCTGACCCATGCCGACCTGGGCAACACCGGGCAGGCGGTGCTCGATCTCGAGAAGTACCTGGTCTGCGCCGACGAGGCGATGGACATCGACGTCATCGCCGACCGAGTGTCGGCACTGCGCCGGGCGTTGAATTGAACGACGAGACCGGCGAAAGGCTGCCGAAAAGCGTCGCGAGGAAGCCCGGCTGCAAGGCGCCCGGAGCACAGCAACCGGAACGTACTGCAGTACGTGAGGATGGCGAGCACCGCGCAACGCCGCAGATGGGCTCCGCAGTAGCTTTGCGGCTGCCTTTCAGATCATCGGGGTGACGGCGCCATCCATCGCCAGGATGGCGCCGGTGATGTAGCTGGCCCGCGCCGATGCCAGGAACAGCACGGCATCCGCGATCTCCGAAGGCTCTGCAATCCGCCCTAGAGGCAACCTGGCTTGCGCCCGGCGCAGGGCCTCGGCCTCGTCGATGTTCTGCATCCGCGCATCGGCCTTCATGCCTTCCTTCAGGCGCTCGGTCAGCGTCAGCCCCGGATTGACGGCGTTCACGCGCACGCCCTTGGCCGCATACGCCGATGCCATGCCGGCGCTCACCAGCATCAGCGCGGCATTGGCCGCGCCGCCCGCCATGTGGGTCGCGCTGGCCACCTTGCCGCCGTTGCCGACCACGTTGACGATGGCGCCGGCCCCGCGCGCACCCATGCGTTTGACGACGGGATCGATCATGTGCACGTAGCTGAAGAACTTGGCCTGCATCGCGTCGTGCCAGGCCTGCGGTGTCAGTTCGTCGGGCGGCGTGCGGCGCGCGGCGCCGGCCGAGTTGACCAGGATGTCGACCGCGCCCACGTCGCGCTCGATCCGGTCGAGCGCCGCCAGCGCCGCATCGGCGTCCTGCAGGTCGGCCGGACAGGTGAACAGGCGCGACGACACGTCGGCGAATTCATGGCCCAGCTCCGTCGCGGCGTTCGCCAGATTCGCCGCATCGCGCGACACCAGGCTCACCCGCGCGCCTTCGCGCAGGAAACCCTGCGCACAGGCCAGGCCGATGCCCTTGCTGCCGCCGGTGATCAACACGTGTTTGCCGGTCAGTTGCAGATCCATTCTCGATCTCCTCCGCTGGATGGAAAAAAGACGATTGGACCACTGTTCCACCACCGGCGTCGCGGACCACGGCCCGCGACCAAGCCCCTTGCCGCTACCTGGCGACCGGCGCGGCGAACCCCTTGGACGCGAACACCGCACGCCCCTGCGGTTCGGCCAGGAAACGCAGCAACTCTGCCGCCGCCTGGGGCCGCGCGGCGCGCGCACCGGAGGTCGCCACGTAGGTCGACATCTTCTGCAGCGCATCGGGCAAGGGGCCAACCAGCTTCACGCCCGGCACGGGCAGGATCTCGCTGATCTGGTGCACGCCCATCGCGATCTGCCCCTTGCCCACCGGCTCGACCACGTAGCCGCCGTCGAGCAGCGTCGTCTTGCCCTTGATCGCGTCTGCGATGCCCAGGTCCTGCAGCACCTGCGCAAAGTGTTTGCCGCTGGTGCCCTTGGTCGGATCGATATAGACCAGCGACGGGGTGTCGAGCAAGGCCTGTCGGAACGCCGCCACGGTCGAGATGTCGGGCAGCGGCGCGCCCTGCTGCACGGCCACGCCGATGCCGGTGCTGCCCAGCGCCACGCGCCCTGCTGGCGAGGCATAACCCTTCTGCTGGAACTCGTCCATCGCCTCGCTGGTGGCCACCACCACGTCGGGCGTGTCGCCGGCGGCCAGCTTCTGCTGCATCACGCCGACCGGGGCGTAGTCGACCTTGATGGTGTGGCCGCTGACACGTGTGAACTGCGCCAGCAGCTCGCTCACCGGCGCCTTCACGGCGCCGCCGGACAGCACCCGCAGCTCGACGGCGCCCGCCGCGGTGGCAACGGCCCAGCCGCACAGCAGCCACAAGGTGTTCAGTTTCAAGGAGTTCATGTGGACGGTTCCGCCAGGAAGATCGATTGCAGGTCGTTCAGGAAATCGAAGCCGCGTTCGGTCGGACGCACCCGCCCGGCCTCGCGCGTGATGAGCGCCTTGCGTTCGGCCTCCTGCAGACCGGGCTCGATGGCCGACAGCGCAAGGCCCGTGCGCTCGACGAACGACTGCAGTGTAAAACCGGCGCGCAGGCGCAGCGCGTTCAACATGAACTCGAACGGCAGATCGGCGCGGCGGATGTCCTCGTCCTGCGCCAGCGCCTCGCCGGCCAGCGCCCCGTTCATGTAGAGCCGGGGTTCGCGCAGGCGCACCTGCCGCACGACCCGGTGCGCGAAGCTGAGCTTGCTGTGCGCGCCTGCGCCCAGCCCCAGGTAGTCGCCGAACTCCCAGTAGTTCAGGTTGTGGCGGCACGCATGGCCCGGCCGCGCGTAGGCCGACACTTCATAGCGCTGCATGCCCGCGCCGGCCGTGGCCGCGGTGATACGGTCGAGCATCGCGTAGGCCTCGTCGTCCTCCGGCACGGCAGGCGGGTACTTCGCGAAATAGGTGTTGGGCTCGATCGTCAGGTGGTAGACCGACAGGTGCGGCGGCGCCAGCGACAGCGCGGTCGACAGGTCGGCGTCGAACTGCTGCGGGGTCTGCCCCGGCAGTGCGTACATCAGGTCGAGGTTGAAGGTGTCGAAGGCATCGGCCGCCTCCTGCACCGCCGCCAGCGCCTGCGCGCCATCGTGCACGCGGCCCAGCGCCTGCAGGTGCCGGTCATCGAAGCTCTGCACGCCGACCGACAGGCGCGTGACCCCGGCGCCACGGTAGGCACGGAAGCGGTCTTTCTCGAAGGTGCCGGGGTTCGCCTCGAGCGTGATCTCGCAATCGGCCTCGAGCCGCAACCGGGCCCGCACATCGCTCAGCAGCCGCTCGATCGCCTGCGGCGAGAACAGGCTGGGCGTGCCGCCGCCGATGAAGACGCTGTGCACCATGCGGCCCCAGATCAGCGGCAACGCGGCGTCGAGGTCGGCGATCAGCGCATCGATGTAGCGCTGCTCGGGCAGCTCGGCCGGGGCGGCCAGCGGCATCGTCGCCGCGTCGAGTCCGGCCGCCGCACCCGGGTGCCACTGCACCACGCCCTCGCCACGCCACTCGTGCGAATTGAAGTCGCAGTAAGGGCACTTGCGGATGCACCACGGCAGGTGCAGGTACAGGGCCAGCGGCGGCAGCGCGCTCAGCTGCAGCAGCCCGGGCCGCATGTAGTGGCCGGGATCGCGCAGTTTCATGCGAGCCAGCGTTCGCGGACCAGCCGCAGCATGTCGCGCGCAGCCCGTCCACGGTGGCTGTGCGCGTTCTTCACGTCGGGCGGCAACTGCGCAAACGTCTTGCCGAACTCGGGGATCCACATCACCGGATCGAAGCCGAAGCCGCCGTCGCCGATCGGCGTGCGCACGATCTCGCCCGACACGCGGCCGACCGCGATCAGCGGCTCCGGGTCGTCCGGGCTGCGCACGGCCACCAGTGTGCTCACCAGGGCTGCGCGCCGGTTGTCGATGGCCTGCATCTGCTCGAGCAGCGCCCGCACGTTGTTGGCGTCGCCCTTGGCATAACCGAACTGCGTGGCGTAGAACGCCGTGTCGACGCCCGGCAGGCCGCCGAACGCGTCGACGCACAGGCCGGCATCGTCGGCGATCGCCGGCAGGCCGGTGTGCGCGGCGGCGTTGCGCGCCTTGGTGAGCGCGTTCTCGACGAAGGTGCGAAAAGGCTCTTCGGCCTCTGGCACGCCGAGTTCGCCCTGCGGGCGCAGCCGCACGCCGAGCGGCGCCAGCAAGGCCTGCAGTTCGGCCAGCTTGCCGGCGTTGTTGGAAGCGAGTACCAGGTCCATCGTGGCGTCTCCGTGGCTTCAGGCGGCCAGCGCCGCGCGCTGCAGCGCGATCAGCTCGCCGATGCCTTTGTCAGCCAGGCCTAGCAGCGCATCCATCTCGGCGCGCGAGAAGGCTGCGCCTTCGGCCGTGCCCTGCACTTCGATGAAATGGCCGGCACCGGTCATCACCACGTTCATGTCGGTGTCGCAGGCCGAGTCTTCGGTGTATTCGAGGTCGAGCAGCGGTGTGCCGCCGATGATGCCGACCGACACCGCTGCCACCTCCTGGCCGATCGGCGAGGCCTTGAGCTTGCCGGCCTGCATCAGGAAACGCACCGCGTCCTGCGCCGCGACGAAGGCCCCGGTGATCGCCGCCGTGCGTGTGCCGCCATCGGCCTGCAGCACGTCGCAGTCGAGGTGGATCGTGCGTTCGCCGAGCGCCTTCAGATCGAACACCGCCCGCATCGAACGGCCGATCAGCCGCTGGATCTCCTGCGTGCGCCCGCTCTGCTTGCCGCGCGCCGCCTCACGGTCGCCACGGGTGTGCGTGGCCCGCGGCAACATGCCGTACTCGGCCGTGACCCAGCCCTCGCCGCTGCCACGCTTGTGGGGCGGCACCTTCTCTTCGACCGATGCCGTGCACAGCACCCGGGTCGCCCCGAACTCGATCAGCACCGAGCCCTCGGCATGGATGGTGTAACCCCGTGTGATGCGCACGGGCCGCAGCTGGTCGGCCGCACGGCCACCGCTTCTTGCAAATTCAGTCATGGGTCGCTTCTGGGAAAAAGCCCTCGCAGAGGGCACGGTGCCGATTGTCGCAACTCTCAACGAAGCACAAACGAACCGCGTGAATACCGCGGAACTGGCTTCGCCAGGCCGCTGGTATTGCCCCCGAAGAGGGGGTTGGCGAAGCGACACGCAGTGCGCGCAGACTGGGGGTCAGCCCTTCTTCGCCGCAGAGCGCCGGATCGCCTCGTTGATCTCCGCGATCGAACGCTCGATCGCGGCATCGTCGAGTTCGTGGTCGAGTTCGTCGAAGCTGCTGGCCTGGATGGTCGAGGCAAAGACGCCGTCACTGATGGTGTCGGTGGAGATGCCGCGGGTCGACTCGAACTCGTCGGGCGTCTCCCATTCGAGCGCGATCACGGTCACGTTGTCGCTGGTCTCTCCGGCCTTGCGCAACGCGGTCTCCACCAGGTCGGGCACGGCCTGCGACACCGGGCCCGCGCTGATCTGGCGCACGATGTCGACATCGCTCAGGCTGCCCCACAAGCCGTCGGAGCACAGCAGGATCTTGTCGCCCTGCTGCAGCGTCACCGGGCCGGTCACGTCGAACACCGGCTTGGTCGGCGAACCCAGGCAGGTGAAGAGGATGTTGCGGTTGATCTTGGACAGCCGCACGACGCCGGCCGCCACCTGCTCCAGGTACGAGTGGTCGCGCGTGCGGGTCAGCAACTCGCCATCGCGCACCACGTACAGCCGCGAATCACCGCAATGCACCCAGGTCGCGCTGTTGTTCTGCACCACGGCCGCCACCAGCGTCGTGCGCGGTGTGTCGAGCATACCCTTCTCGCTCGCGTAGCGCAGGATGCGGCGGTGCGCCGCCAGCAGCGAGCGCTCCAGGAAGTCGGCCACCTGACCGATCAGCGGGCGGGCCTGCTTCTGGTACAGCGCCGACACCGTCTGCAGCGCCAGCTGCGCCGCCACTTCGCCTTCGGGGTGGCCGCCCATGCCGTCGGCCAGCACGAACAGGCCCGACTCGCGGGTGTAGCAATACCCCATGCGGTCCTCGTTTTTCTCACGGCCTCCACGACGGCTGACCTGGAAAACGGAGAACTTCATTTGGACTTGATGTTGGTGTTCGTGTTGGAGCCGAAACCGGTGATGTCGCGCACGTTCTTCTTCGTGTCCGACACCAGCGTATCGAACTGCAGCCGCAGCTTCTCGCCGACCGACAGCTTGGTGTAACGGCGCTCGCCCTCGCGGCTCAGTTCCTTCTGCAGTGCGAATACCGACTGCGGACGCGACAGCGGGTCGAGCGCCATGCACCACTCGACCACCTCGATCAGGTTGTCGGAGTACACGCCGCGCAGCCGCGACAGCGCCAGCGAGATGCGGTCCTTCTCGAGCCGCTGCGGCGCCTCGTTCGGAGGGTAGCCCTGCATGCAGGCGTAGATGCAGGCGCCGATCGCGTAGATGTCGGTCCACGGGCCCATCGTTGCATCGCGCCGGTACATCTCGGGCGCAGCGAACCCGGGCGTGTACATCGGGCGGATGAAGTTGCCTTCCTTGTTCAGCACCTCGCGCGCGGCGCCGAAGTCGATCAGCACGGCCTTGTTGTCGTCGGTGATGAAGATGTTGGCCGGCTTGATGTCCAGGTGCAGCATCTTGTGCTGGTGCACGATGCGCAGGCCGCGCAGGATCTCGTCGAACAGCGAGCGGATCGTCGACTCGCGGAACACCTTCTGCTTGCGCAGGTCGCGCGAGGTGATGATGAAGTCCTGCAGGGTCGCGCCCTCCAGGTAGTTCATCACCATGTAGACGGTCTCGTTCTCGCGGAAGAAGTTGAGCACGCTCACCACCGAGGGGTGGGAAATCTGCGCGAGCGAGCGGCCTTCTTCGAAGAAGCTCTTCAGGCCCAGGCGGTACAGCGAGAGTTTTTCGGGCGGCACCTGCGGCAGCAGTTCGCCAGGGGCGCGCGAGGCGAGCGACGAGGGCAGATACTCCTTGACCGCGACCTGCACGCCTTCGATGTCCAGCGCCAGGTACACCATCCCGAAGCCCCCCGAGGACAAGCGGCGCACCACGCGGTAGCCACCGATCACGGTCTCGGGCGGCAACGGGGCCGGCTTGATCTTGGACATAAATTTGGCTGGGAATTCTCGGGAGCGACGTAACCCCGTTATTCTCGGGCCATCGCAACGACCACTACCTCTCGATGCCAGTTTACAGTATGACCGGCTACGCGAGCGCCCAGCAAGGCAGCGCCGCTGCCACCTCGGAAACCGAGACCAAAAGCGCGCCGACACGGCGTCTCGGTGTGGAGATCCGCTCGGTCAACAGCCGCTTTCTCGACCTGTCTTTCCGCCTGCCCGACGAGTTGCGCCAGCAGGAACCGGCCTTGCGCGAGCTGCTCACCGCCAAGCTCAAGCGCGGCAAGGTCGAAGTGCGCGCCGCCATCGACAGCGTGAGCGCCGGCGTGCTGCCCGAGCCGTCGGCGCGGCTGCTGCAGAAACTCAACGGCCTGCAGGACACGGTGAAGTCGTGGCTGCCCGGCGCCACGCCGCTGAGCGTGGCCGACGTGTTCCGCCTGGCCGCCGGCGAGCAGGCGCCCGCAGGCGACTGGGCCGAGCATTTCATGCCGCTGACCGAAAAGGCCTTGAAGGAGATGATGTCGGCACGCCAGCGCGAAGGCGCCAGGCTGGCCACGATGCTGCAGGAACGCCTGGCCCAGCTGCGCGCGCTGGCCGAGCAGGCGCTGCCGCTGGTGCCGCAACTGGTCGAGCAGCAGCGCCAGCGGTTCCTCGAACGCTGGAAAGAGGCCATGGCCCTGACCGACGGCACCAGCCTGCCCGAGGCCGCGCAGGACCGTGCCCTGACCGAAGCCACCTCGTTCGCGATCCGCATCGACGTGGCCGAAGAACTGACCCGGCTAAACTCGCACCTCGACGAGATCGAGCGGCTGCTGAAGAAAGGCGGCGAAGTCGGCAAACGCCTCGACTTCCTGATCCAGGAGCTGCACCGCGAAGCCAACACGATGGGCTCGAAATCCGCCGCGCTGGAGCTGACCAAGATCTCGGTGGACATGAAGGTGCTGATCGAGCAGATGCGGGAGCAGGTGCAGAACATCGAGTGACAAGGTCGCAGGCGGCTGCCGGATCCGCGCACGGTCAGCCGGGGTCGGTCGCCTGGGGACGCTCCCCCTGCACTTTCCGCATGCCGACCATCGCTTCACGCAATGATCCCAGGGCCTCGGTGAACATGTAGCCCTCCAGTGCCGCCCGCAGGGGCTCGAAGTGGGGGCCTAGCGTTCCGCTCAGCGTTGCGATCGAGGAGCGAAACAGTTCGACCGCATCGGCATCGTCATCCGCCAGCAACGCTTCGAGCCGCCGCAACACCGGCGCGGCCCGGGTCCAGTCGATCTCGGTTGCGGCGCGGGCGGCGCCTTCGGCTTGTGGGGCCGGCAACACGCGACGCAGAGCCTCCGTCAGTGCCCGGGTCGCAGGTTCCACCTGCGTGAGCAAGGCGTCGATCCGATCATCAGCCGATCCCGCAGCGATGGCCGATTCGGCGTCGCCCGCCAACGCCGCCAGCGACTCTGCGCCAATCGTTGCCGCCGTGCCTTTGAGGGTGTGCATCGCCCGCCCCGCTTCGTCGCGGCGCCCACTTGCCAGAGCCGCGCGCGTCCGCTGCACCGCATCGGACTGTCCTGACACGAACTTGCCGAGCATGTTCTCGTAGGCAGGCCTCCGGTGCAGCACACGCCTGAGTCCGCTCGCCATGTTCAGCCCCGGGATGCGCGCCAGCGGGTCGTCCGCGGAGGCGAGCGCAGGCGTCGCCTCAGACCTGAGCGGCAGCGTCGCGGCGGCGGTCGTGGCCGTGCGCGGCGGTTCGCGCCGCGGCATCCACGCCAGCAGTTCGCCGAACAGCTCGTCGGGATCGATCGGCTTGGCGATGTGGCTGTTCATGCCGGCGGCCAGGCACAGCTCGCGGTCGCCGCGCATCGCGTTGGCCGTCATCGCCAGCACCGGCAGATCGGCCCAGCGCGGCTGTTCGCGGATGCGGCGCGTGGCGGTCAGGCCGTCCATCACCGGCATCTGCATGTCCATCAGCACCAGGTCGAAACCCGGCAGATCGTCCCGGTCCAGCCGATCGAGCGCTGCCTGACCGTTGTCGGCCACGGTGACCACCAGGCCCGCGGCCTCGAGCAGATCGGCGCCCACCTGCTGGTTCAGATCGTTGTCGTCGACGAGCAGCACGCGCATGCCGCGGATGCTGTCGATGTCGGTGGTCCCGATGCCGAGGGAGCGCCGTCGGGCGCTTGCAGGCCGGGACGGGTCAGCCCCGGTGGCGCCGTCGAGCGCACGCAAGGCGGTGTCGAACAACTGCGACGGGTGCACCGGCTTGGTCAGCACCAGCGTGATGCCGGCGCGCTCGGCGGCGTGGAACACTTCTTCGCGCCCGTACGCCGTGACCATCACCCGGCGCGGTGGTTCGGGCTGGGCCGCCAGCAGACGGCCGGTTTCCAGGCCATCCATGCCCGGCATCTTCCAGTCCAGGAATGCGATCTCGTAGCGGCGCCCCTGCGCGCTCGCCGCCAGCGCCAGGGCCAAGGCCTGCTCGCCTGATGCCGCCTCGGTCACGTCGAAGCTCATCTGGCGCAGCATCTCCGACAGCGTCTGCCGCGCCAACGCGTTGTCGTCGACCACCAGCACACGGCGCCCACGCAGGTCCGGCGCAGGCAACAGCGGTGCGGCGGTGCGCGAACCGATACCGAGCCGCGCGGTGAACCAGAAGCTGCTGCCGTGCCCGATGACGCTGTGCACGCCGACCTCGCCGCCCATCAGCGCGGCCAGCTTGCCGGCGATCGCCAGGCCCAGGCCGGTGCCGCCGTACTTGCGCGTGGTCGACGCGTCGGCCTGCGCGAACGACTGAAACAGGCGCGATTGCTGCTCCGGCGTCAGGCCGATGCCCGTGTCCTGGACCTCGAAGCGCACCAGCAGACCGTCGCCCTGTTGTTCGACCAGGCGGGCACGCACGACGATCTCGCCGTGGTCGGTGAACTTCACCGCGTTGTTCGCGTAGTTGATCAGGATCTGGCCCAGCCGCAAAGGATCCCCGACCAACTGGCCCGGCAACGTGCCCTCGATGTCGAAGACGAGTTCGAGCCCCTTCGCATCGCACTTCTCGCCGATCAGGTTGGACACGTTGTCCAGCACGCCGCGCAGTTCGAACGCGACGGTCTCGATCTCGAGCTTGTCGGCCTCGATCTTGCTGAAGTCGAGAATGTCGTTGATGAGCCCGAGCAGATGCTGGCCCGAGCGCTGGATCTTCTCGAGGTAGTCGCGCTGCTTGGCCGTCATGTCGGTCGCCAGCACCAGGTGGCTCATGCCGATGATGGCGTTCATCGGCGTGCGGATCTCGTGGCTCATGTTGGCGAGAAAACTCGACTTCATCTGGGACGCGTCTTCGGCCTTTGCGCGTGCCTGCAGCAGTTCGTGCTCGTTGTCGCGCAGCGCGCCGTTCGCGGCCTGCAGTGCGCTTGTCCGCTCTTCGACGCGTGCCTCGAGCGCCTCCTCGCTGCGTTGCAGCGTCTCGACCAGTTCCTGCTGCGCCGCGAGCGCGCTGGCCTTGGCACGCTCGCGCTCGCGGAATTGCCGCAACAAGACCCAGACCATCCAGAAGGTGAGCGCCCCCTGAAAGCCGGTCAATGCCACGCCCAGGATGGTCTGGCGCTGCACCTCGCGTGTGCGCGCATCGTTCACCGCGGACGAGGCACGCCATGCCGCCAGCGACAGGTCTTTCACCGGCTCACGCAGAGGCGCCAGTTCCTCGTGCATGGTGTGCAGCTCGGCTGGTGCCGCCAAAGGGTCTGCGCTGCGTTCCACATGCCGGTCCGCGGCGTCCATGAAACCGCGCAACTGCTCGAGCGTGCGGGCATATGCAGACACGTCGTTCAGCATGGCGCGGGGTGTGGTCGTATTGACCGTGCTGTAGCGGCTGGCGAAGATGTCGTAGCGCTTCTGCACGTCTTCGAGCGTTGCCGGGCCCGGCTCGGCCCGGTAGCGGAACAGCGCGTTGTCCAGCCGCTGGTACTCGACATTGAATTCCATGGTCATGTACAGCACATAGATGTCGCTGCTGTGCATGACCTCTTCGAGGTTCTTGTATTGCCGGTACTGGATAACGGCGATGGCCAAGTAGACCAGCGTCAGACTCGCCGCGATCACGCGCAGCAGGTTCCTGCCGCGGCGCACATTGCCCATGAGGGAAGATGCCAAGTGCTGCCCTGCGTCGTGTGTGTGGCCGACCCTCTTGCCTATTGGACGGTCAGGGTGCTCAGTTGCCAGGCAGAGCGGTTGAAATAGAGCTCGGACTTGAGTTCGGACTTCGAGTCATAGGGGTACACGATGAACAACGGGCCTTTTTCGCGCACAGGCATCGGTTTGTCGTTCATGAGCCGCGCAATGATCACGTCGTGCTTCAGCGCGTCGTCGAACGGGATCTCCGACTTGTAGTCGTTCAGCGCCAGCGCCACGATCTTGCTGCCCTTGGCGCCAGACGCCGCCAGCACATCGCGCAGCAGCGGTCCGGTGAACGTGACCGGTGCGGGATACCACGGCGTCTGGGTCTTGAACGTCTTTTGCGGCAGGGCTTCGAGCATCTTCATGTCGAACACGGCACGCGGTCCATCGTTGGGTTGTGCCACCTGGCCGGCGACCGTCAGGACCACGCGGCCAGTGGGTTTGTCGAGGGCAAGCGCGGGCAGCGAGACTGCGGCCGCGGCCAGCACGATGAGTCGCCGGAACAGATTCACAGAAGTGCGCATGGCAATGGCTCCCACAATGAGACATTCATTATTGTGCCAATTTGTTACGCAATCAATGCAAGGCGCAATTCCTTTTCCCAACGACCGTCCTTCGGGCCAAGCCCGGCCAGCGCCGGTACTCCTTCAGCCCCGCTCTACGCGGCCGCCGCCAACCGCCCCAAGGTCTCCACCGCCGCCTCCATGCGCTCGCTCCACGGATGCCCGTAGTTCAACCGGATGCAATGCCCATGGCTCTTGCGCTGCGTGAAGATCGGCCCGGGCGCGATGCTGATGCCATGGGCCAGCGCCTGCTCGTGCAGTGCCAGCGCATCGAAGCCCGGTGCAAGCTCGACCCACAGGAAATAGCCGCCCGTCGGACGCGACACACGCACGCCGCGCGGGAAGTGGCGCGTCAGCGCCGCCGCCAGTTGCACGCCCTGGGTTTCCATCGCGTGGCGCAGGCGGCGCAGGTGCTTGTCGTAGCCGCCGTGGGCCAGGTAGTCGGCCAGTGCGGCCTGGGCGGGCTGGCTGGCCGACAGCGTGGTCATCAGGCGCAGGCGTTCGATGCGCTCGCCGAAGCGGCCGGGCGCGACCCAGCCCACGCGGTAGCCGGGCGCCAGCGTCTTGCTGAATGAGCTGCAGTGCAGCACCAGACCCTTGCGGTCGAACGCCTTGGCCGGCAACGGTGCGCGTGCGCCGTAGTAGAGCTCGCCGTACACGTCGTCCTCGATCAGCGGAATCTCCTCGCGCGCCAGCAGTGCCACGAGTTCGCGCTTGCGTTCCTCCGGCATGCTGGCGCCGGTGGGGTTCTGGAAGTTGGTCATGCACCAGCAGGCCTTGACCGGATGGCGCTTCATCGCGGCCGCCAGCGCGGCAACGTCGATGCCTTCGCGCGGGTCCGAGGGAATCTCGATCGCCTTCATCCGCAGCCGCTCGAGCGTCTGCAGGGCCGCGTAGAACCCCGGCGACTCCACTGCGATCAGGTCGCCGGGTTGCGCCACGGCGGCCAGGCTCAGGTGCAGCGCCTCCAGCGCGCCGCTGGTGACGATCAGCTCCTCCGGCGGCTGGGCCATGCCCAGCGCCAGGTACCGCAGTGCGATCTGCTGGCGCAGGCCGACGTGGCCGCGCGGCAGGTACTGCACGGTCTCCCACGGGTCGGTGGCGCGTGCGCTGCTGGCCAGCGAACGCGCCAGCCGCTGCAGCGGGAACAGTTCGGGCGACGCGAACGCCGAGCCCAGCGGCACGATGTCGCGGTGCGCGGCCGCGGCCAGCACGGCGGACACGCGGTCGCTGATGTCGATGCGCGTGGCGATGCGTGCTGCGCGCGGCGCGGCCCGACCGGCGGTGCCGGTGCCCGTGGCGTGCACGCCGGCCGCCGTCACGTAGTAGCCCGAGCGCTCCCGCGCACGCACCAGGCCGCGCTCTTCCAGCCGGTAATAGGCCTGGAACGCCGTCGACGGGCTGATGCCGTGCTGCGCCGTGATGGTGCGGATCGACGGCAGCCGGCTGCCGGGCAGCAGCTGCCCGCTGCGGATGTCGGTGGCCAGCAGTTCGGCGAGTTGTTCGTAGCGTTTCATCGCGCGATGATCTGATTCGTAGAATGCATCCCTATTTTCATCTGATACGGTCGTTGTGCCCAGTTCTGATGCTGGTTCGCGGCTGCGGCATTTGGCATGATCGGCCCATCGTGAAACCTTTCCCCTTCCGCGGCGCCGCTGGCGCGCTCGCTTGCCTGGCTGCCCTGGTGTGCGGTCTGCTCACTGGCCAGGCCCGGGCCGCCGGCCCCACCGTCGAGGACAGCATGGCGCAGCGCACGCTGGCCTGCAGCGCCTGCCATGGCAAGGAGGGTCGCGCCACCAGCGACGGCTACTACCCGCGCATCGCCGGCAAACCGGGCGGCTACCTCTACCACCAGCTGCTCAACTTCCGCGACGGCCGGCGCCACTACGGGCTGATGACCCAGATGGTCGACCTGTTGAGCGATGCCTACCTGCGCGAGATCGCCGAGCACTTCGCCGCGCTCGACCTGCCCTACGCCGCGCCGCAGCCCTCGACCGCCTCGCCCGAGCTGCTGCAACGCGGCCGGCAGCTGACGCAGCTGGGCGATGCGGCGCGCGGCATTCCGGCCTGCGCCCAATGCCACGGCAGCGCGCTGACCGGCGTGGCGCCGAACGTGCCCGGCCTGCTGGGCCTGCCGCGCGACTACCTCAACGCCCAGCTCGGCGCCTGGCAGACCGGCCAGCGCAAGGCCCACGCACCCGACTGCATGGCGCAGATCGCCAACCGCATGCGCAGCGAAGACGTGGTGGCGGTGGCCAGCTGGCTGTCGGCCCAGCCGCTGCCGGCACAGCCCAAGGCCGCCGCACTGCCACCGGCATGGCCCGCTGGCACGGCCGCCATCGCCTGCGGCAGTGCGCCCGAACTCGGAGCGCAGCGATGAGGCGCGGCATCACCGCTCTGGCGGCGACCTGCGGCCTGCTGTTGGCGGCAGCCGCGCTGGTGGCCTGGCTCAACCTTCGCGGCGAACCCGACCTGGGCCCGCCCGGCCCGCCGCCCGCGGCATCCGCCGACGCCATCGCGCGCGGCGCCTACCTCGCGCGCGCAGGCAATTGCATGGCCTGCCACACCACGCGTGGCGGCACGCCGTACGCCGGCGGCCGCGCGATCGCCACGCCGTTCGGTACCGTCTACGGCAGCAACCTCACGCCCGACCCGCAGCACGGCATCGGGGCCTGGTCGCAGGCCGAGTTCTGGCGCGCGCTGCACCATGGCCGCTCGCGCGACGGGCGCCTGCTGGTGCCCGCGTTCCCGTATACCAGCTTCACGCAGGTCACACGGGCCGATTCCGACGCGCTGCTCGCCTTCCTGCGCAGCCAGCCCGCGTCGGCCCAGCCGAATCAGCCGCACGCGCTGCGCTGGCCCTACAACCTGCAGGCTTCGCTGGCCGTGTGGCGCGCGCTGTACTTCCGGCCCGAGCAGCACCACGACGAACCGGCGCAGACCGCTGAATGGAACCGTGGCGCCTACCTGGTGCGTGGGCTCGGCCACTGCGCCGCCTGCCACACGACACGCAACACGCTGGGCGCGAGCGACACCGCACTCGACCTGGCCGGCGGGCTGATCCCGATGCAGAACTGGTACGCCCCTTCGCTGACCTCGTCCGCCGAAGCCGGCGTGGCCGACTGGCCGCGCGAGCAGGTCGTCGCCTTGCTGCGTTCGGGCATCTCCGACCGCGCCTCGGTGACCGGGCCGATGGCCGAGGTGGTGCAGCAGAGCACGCAGCACCTGACGCCCGAGGACCTGGGCGCGATGGCCGACTACCTGCGCAGCCTGCCGCCATCGCACGCCGCACTGCCGTCCGCGCCACCCCCTGCGCCCGGATCGATGGTTGCAGCACGGGGCGCCAAGCTCTACGAGCAGCAATGCGCCCAATGCCATGGCGACCAGGGCCAGGGTGCCGCCGGCGCCTACCCTCCGCTGGCCGGCAACCGCGCCGTCACGATGCCGTCGACCGCCAACCTGGTGCAGATCGTGCTGAACGGCGGTTTCGCCCCCGCCACGCCCGGCAACCCGCGCCCCTATGGCATGCCGCCGTTCGTGCTGACGCTGAACGACGGCGACATCGCCGCGGTGCTGACGCATGTGCGCACATCGTGGGGCAACCGCGCCGGGGCCGTGGCCGAGATCGACGTCAACCGGCTGCGCGCGACCACGCAGCGCTGACCGCGCCGCGGCGGCGCCCGGCCGCCGACCGGCTCACGCGGGTGGGCTCGTGATGCGTTCGGCCCGGAGCTCGCGGATGCGGTGCTCTTCGTAGTAGCCGCCGAATTCGGTGTAACGCAGAAATGGCCGTCCGCAGGCCTGGCAGGACCAGACCTCGCAGCGGTCGTACGGATGCACGCCGAGGGCGATCGGCGCATCGGGCGACCAATAGTCCGAGCCGGCGGCAGCGCTGTCGGCGGCGGCAACGCTATCCGCCCCGGCCGACTGCAACGTGCCCTGCCGCACCAGGCTCGCATCGTCCGCGGCGCTCGGCAGTGCTTCCCAGCCCGGGCAGACGAAGGCTGCACACCGCGGGCAGCGCAGGCCGGGCCGGTACGCCGCCGCGATCCGCCGCAGCGCGGCCTCGTCCAGCACCGGCGCGGCGGCCCTCATGCCGAGCTGCCTGCGGCGCGCTCCAGCACGTGCCGCGTCATCGACAACGCCAGCTCTTCCTCGCCGAGAAAGACCTTGCCGGCGTGCTCTTCGTTCAGCAGCCGGGCCTCGGTCTCGTTGTGCATGCGCACGACCGTCTCGATGGCCGGGTTCAGGGTGCGGGCCACGCTGATCATCTGGCGCACGTTCAGCGAGTCGGGCGTGGCGATCACCAGCATGCGGGCGCGCGCGATGTGGGCCTGGATCAGCACCGCCGGTTCGGACGCATCGCCGAACACCGCCGCCATGCCCTGGGCACGCAGCTTCTCGACGGTCTCGCGGTTCTGCTCGGCCACGACGAACGGAATGCGGTGCGCCTGCATGGCCGCGGCGATGCGGCGGCCCACGCGCCCATAACCCACCAGCACCACTTGCTGCGCCAGGTACCGGGGTTCGGTGTGCACCGGCAGTTCCGCCAGCGGATCGTCGCGGCCCTCGAGCCGGCGGGCGAACTCGGACTTGGCCAGGATCCACTGCTGCAGCGGCTCGACCGCGCGGAACACCACCTGGTTCAGCGCGATCGAGATCAGCGCACCGGCCAGCACCAGGCTCTGCCCCTCGGGCGGCAGCAGGCCCAGCGACGCGCCCAGGCCGACCAGGATGAACGAGAACTCGCCGATCTGCGCCAGGCTGGCGGACACCGTCAGCGCGGTGTTCAGCGGGTAGCGGAACGCCAGCACCAGGGCCCCCGCCGCCAGCGACTTGCCCACCACGATGATGGCCACCACGGCCAGCACCTGCAACGGGCGCTTGACGATGACCCAGGGGTCGAACAGCATGCCGACCGAGACGAAGAACAGCACCGCGAACGCATCGCGCAGCGGCAGCGATTCTTCGGCAGCGCGGTGGCTGAACTCGGACTCGCGCATCACCATGCCGGCGAAGAACGCGCCCAGCGCGAACGACACGCCGAACAGCGCGGTCGAACCGAAGGCAATGCTCACCGCGGCCGC
Organism: Pseudorhodoferax sp.; assembly: GCA_965279475.1. Taxonomy (GTDB): domain Bacteria; phylum Pseudomonadota; class Gammaproteobacteria; order Burkholderiales; family Burkholderiaceae_C; genus Pseudorhodoferax. Next base: position 216,640 of record CBDIIA010000003.1, on the reverse strand, counting down.
CACCACGCATAGCGTGAACAGCTCCCGCGAGCCGGTGCGCTGCACCTGCCACAGCACCCACGGGAAGAACCGGCGGCCCACCACCAGCATCAGCGCGACGAAGCCGCCGACCTGCAGCAGCGTCAAGCCCAGCGTCTTCCACAACGCGTTGACGTCGGTGTCCGTCTTGCCGGCCAGCCAGCCGCCCAGCGGCGGCAGCAGCACGAGCACCAGCACCATCGCCAGGTCTTCGACCACCAGCCAGCCGACCGCGATGCGGCCGTTGAACGAATCGAGCGCGCCGCGGCTCTCCAGCGCGCGCAGCAGCACCACGGTGCTGGCGACCGACAGCGACAGGCCGAACACCAGCGCCCCGCCCAGGTTCCAGCCCCACCAATGGGCCAGGCCCATGCCCAGTGCGGTGGCCACGGCTATCTGCACGACGGCGCCGGGCAGCGCGATCTTGCGCACCGCCAGCAGATCGTCCAGCGAGAAATGCAGGCCCACGCCGAACATCAGCAGCATCACACCGATCTCGGCCAGCTGGCTCGCGATCTCCGCGTCGGCCACGAAGCCCGGCGTGAACGGCCCAATCACCACGCCGGCCAGCAGATAGCCGACCAGCGCAGGCAGCTTGAGCCGCATCGCGACGAAGCCCAGCACCAGCGCCAGGCCCAGGCCGGCGGCAATCGTGCTGATCAGGGAGACGCTGTGCGGCATGGGGGCGGAAACCTTGTTCGAATGGGCAGACAGAAGAATCTACACCAACGCCCTATGCCCTCTGGTCGAGGCTCGCCCCGGGGGCGAGCCGATCTAGTGCATGTGCAGGCCGCCGTTCACCGAGAAGTCGGCGCCCGTGGAATAACCGCCTTCGTCGGAGGCCAGCCAGGCAATGATCGAGGCGATCTCCTCGGGTTGGCCGAGGCGCTTGACCGGAATCGTGCCGACGATCTTGTCGAGCACGTCCTGGCGGATCGCCTTCACCATGTCGGTGCCGATGTAGCCCGGGCTCACGGTGTTGACCGTCACGCCCTTGTTGGCCAGCTCCTGCGCCAGCGCCATCGTGAAGCCGTGCATGCCGGCCTTGGCTGCCGAATAGTTGGTCTGGCCCGCCTGCCCCTTCGCGCCGTTGACCGACGAGATGTTGACGATGCGGCCCCAACCCCTTTCGACCATGTCGCCCACCACCTGCTTGGTGACGTTGAACATGCTGTTCAGGTTGGTCTCGATCACCGCATCCCAGTCTTCGCGCGTCATCTTGAGGAACATGCGGTCGCGGGTGATGCCGGCGTTGTTGACCAGCACGTCGATGCTGCCGTGTTCGGCCTTCGATTTGGAAAACGCCTCGACGGTCGACTCCCAGGAACCGACGTTGCCGACCGATGCGTAAAAGGTGTAGCCCAGGGCCGCCTGCTCGGCGATCCACTTGCCGTGGTCGCGGGTCGGGCCGCAACCGGCGATGACCTTGAAGCCCTCCTTGTGCAGCCGCCGGCAGATGGCGGTACCGATGCCACCCATGCCTCCGGTCACATATGCGTTCTTCTGAGTCATATTTTCTCCAGCGTGATTGTTCAAACAGTCCTACTAACAAGAACTGTACCCAAGAAGGCCAAAAGGCAACCTGCGGAAAACACTGAACGTTCCAAGTTTTGCATTTCATGGCCTCGTCACCGCGTCTGCCTATACTCCGCGGATGTCATCGATTCAACTGCAGGGCGTCGGCAAACGCTGGGAGAGCGCCACTGCGCTGGAGAACATCGATCTCTCCATCGAGGCCGGAAGTTTCTGCGTGCTGCTCGGGCCCTCGGGCTGCGGCAAGTCGACCACGCTGCGCATCATTGCGGGGCTCGAATCCGCCAGCAGCGGCAAGGTGATCGTCAACGGGCGCGACGTCACCGATCTGCCGCCGGCGCAGCGCGGCATCGCGATGGTGTTCCAGAACTACGCGCTGTTTCCGCACCTCGATGTGGCAGACAACATCACCTTCGGCCTGTCGGTGCGCAAAGTCGGTGCAGCCGAAACCGCGGCGCGGCTGAAGGAGACCGCCGAGCTTCTCGGCCTGTCGGCCCTGCTGTCGCGGCGGCCGGGCCAGTTGTCGGGCGGACAGCAGCAGCGCGTGGCGCTGGGCCGTGCCCTCGTGGCACAGGCCAAGGTCTGCCTGATGGACGAGCCGCTGTCCAACCTCGACGCCCAGTTGCGCCAGGACATGCGGCGCGAACTGCGCGAGCTGCAGCAGCGCCTGGGCCTGACCGTCGTCTACGTCACGCACGACCAGGCCGAGGCGATGAGCATGGCCGACCAGGTGGTGCTGCTGAACAAGGGCCGCATCGAGCAGGCCGCGCCGCCACGCGCCCTTTACGCCCAGCCGGCCACCACCTTCGCCGCACGGTTCATCGGCACGCCGGCGATGAACCTGCTGAAGCTGCACGACGGCCGCATCGCCGGCAGCGACGTGGCCGTGGCTGGCCGCGGCGAGCTGCTGGGCATGCGCCCCGAGGCCGTGACACTGGGCGGCGATGTACCGGCCACGGTGCAGAGCCTCGAATACCTGGGCGCCGACCTGGTGCTGCGCTGCGCGATCGGCAGCGAGACCATCACCGTGCGGGCCGAGGGCCAGTCGGGTGTCGACCTGGGCGACCGGGTGATGCTGCACTGGCCGGCGCAGGCCGCGCACTATTTCGACGCGGCGGGGCGCCGGGTCGCCTGAAGCCACCCCGATACCGTTCACCACACGTTCAACGCATCCATTCCACCGAGGAGAAGCACCGCATGCAACGCAAGACCTTCCACCGCACGCTGGCCGCCGTCGGCGCCGCCTGGGCCCTGGGCCTGACACCGTGGGCGGCGCAAGCCCAGGCACCGACCGAGATTTCGTTCTTCTTCCCGGTGGCCGTCGGCGGGCCGATCGCCAAGTACATCGACGACACCTCGGCCGCCTTCACCAAGGAAAACCCGTCGATCAAGGTGACGCCGATCTACGCCGGCAGCTACCAGGACACCATCGTCAAGGCGCTGACGGCGCACAAGTCCGGCACGCCGCCGGTCACCTCGGTGCTGCTGTCGACCGACATGTTCACACTGATCGACGAAGACGCGATCGTGCCGTTTGACGGCTTCGTGAAGACCGCCGACGACAAGGCCTGGGTGAGCAGCTTCTACAAGGCCTTCATGCTCAACAGCCAGAGCGGCGGCAAGACCTGGGGCATTCCGTTCCAGCGCTCGACCATCGTGATGTACTACAACAAGGAGCTGTTCAAGGAAGCCGGCCTCGACCCGAACAAGCCGCCTGCGACCTGGGCCGAGATGGCCGATGCCGCGAAGAAGCTGACCAAGAAGGACGCGGCCGGCAAGGTCACGCAGTACGGCGTGCAGATCCCGTCGAGCGGCTTCCCGTACTGGCTGTTCCAGGCGCTGGCGATCCAGAACGGCGTGGTGATGGCCAACGACCCCGGCAATGCGGTGAAGTTCGACGACCCGAAGGTCATCGAGGCGCTGCAGTACTGGGTCGACCTGACCAAGCAGGGCGTGCACCCGTCCGGCATCGTCGAATGGGGTACGACGCCGAAGGACTTCTTCGAGAAGAAGGTCGCGATGATGTGGACGACCACCGGCAACCTGACCAACGTGAAGAACAACGCCAAGTTCGATTTCGGCGTGGCCATGCTGCCGGCCAAGACGCAGAAGGGCTCGCCGACCGGCGGCGGCAACTTCTACATCTTCAAGAAGTCGACGCCGGCGCAGCAGGAAGCCGCGTTCAAGTTCGTCAAGTGGGTCACGCAGCCGGAACGCGCGGCGCAGTGGAGCGTGGAGACCGGCTACGTCGCCACCTCGGAGAAGGCCTACGCCACCGACACGCTGCGCAAGTACGGCCGCGACTTCCCCGCCGCCCTGGTGGCGCGCGACCAGCTGCCGTTCGCGCTCGCCGAGTTCTCGACGCACGACAACCAGCGCGTGACCAAGGCATTGAACGACGGCCTGCAGGCTGCCCTGACCGGCAGCAAGACGCCGGCGCAGGCGATGCAGGACGCGCAGAAGGAAGCCGACCGTCTCTTGCGTAGCTATAAATAGCTCGCCCCCAGGATCCGCGCACTTCGTGTCGCTTCTCCAACCCCCTGCCGGGGGCAACACCAGCGGCCCGGCGAAGCCGGTTCCGCGGTGTTTCCCGAACGTGCTTCGCTTCGCTTGCAGAGAGGCGGACGATGCGTCGTGAACGCGGTGCGGGCGTCTCTGTTGCGCTCCCCTACCTGATGCTGTTGCCGGCGATGGTGCTGCTGGTCGCGTTCACGCACTACCCGGCCGTCGCCACGCTGATCCACAGCTTCTTCTCCACCCCCAAGGGCAGCCGGCCGGGGGTGTGGGTCGGCCTGGAGAACTACCAGGTCATGACGGAAGACCCGATCTTCTGGCAGGCGCTGCAGAACAACCTGTGGTTCGCGCTGGCGACGATCCCGCTGTCGATCGGGCTGGCGCTGGCGATGGCGTTGTGGGTCAACGAACGCATCTTCGGCCGCGGCTTCCTGCGCATGGCCTACTTCACGCCGACCGTGCTGCCGATGGTGGCGGTGGCCAACATCTGGCTGTTCTTCTACACGCCGGGCTACGGCCTGCTGGAGCAGATCACCGGCCTGTTCGGCCTGCCGTCGCACAACTGGCTGGGCGACAAGAGCACGGCGCTCGGGGCGATCACCGTCGTGGCCGTGTGGAAGGAAGCCGGCTTCTTCATGATCTTCTACCTGGCCGCGCTGCAGGGGCTGAACCCGAGCCTGCGCGAGGCCGCGGCGATCGAGGGCGCGTCGCGCTGGTACTTCTTCCGCCGCGTGCAGTGGCCGCTGCTGATGCCCACCACGCTGTTCGTGCTGATCAACGCGGTGATCAATGCCTTTCGCATGATCGACCACGTGGTGGTGCTGACGCGCGGGGGCCCTGACAATGCGTCGACCCTGCTGCTCTACCACCTGTACGAGGTCGGCTTCAAGTTCTGGGACACGGGCTACGCATCGGCGATCACCGTGGTGCTGCTGGGCACGCTGGGCGCCGTGGCGATCTTCCAGTTCTTCGTGCTCGACAAGCGGGTGCACTATAAATGACCGGCTCCCGCGCTGCGAGGCAGTTGGTCTACAACGAACCCACCTGGCTCGACAAGATCGCCGCCTGGGTGCTGGCGCTGCTGTGGATCCTGCCGCTGCTCTACGCGGTGTGGACGGCGTTCCACCCCGGCGAGTACTCCACCCGCTTCAGCCTGTTCGCGCCGCTCACGCTCGACAACTTCGCACGCGCCTGGGAGGCCGCGCCATTCGCGCGTTACTTCCTCAACACCAGCATCCTGGTCGTGATGATCCTGGCCGTGCAACTGGTGCTGAGCACCCTGGCGGCCTATGCGTTCGCGCGCTACAGCTTCCCGGGCAAGGACTTCCTGTTCGCGATGGTGCTGCTGCAGCTGATGATCATGCCCGACGTGCTGCTGGTCGAGAACTACAAGACCATGAGCCAGCTCGGCATCGTCGACAGCCTGCTGTCGATCGGCCTGCCCTACTTCGCGTCGGCGTTCGCGATCTTCCTGTTGCGCCAGACCTTCCTCGGCATCCCGAAGGAGCTGGACGAAGCGGCGCGGGTCGAAGGCGCATCGGCCCTGCAGATCCTGTGGCGCGTCTACGTGCCGCTGGCCAAGCCGATCTACACCGCGTTCGCGCTGGTGTCGGTCAGTTACCACTGGAACAACTTCCTGTGGCCGCTGATCATCACCAACAGCGTGTCGTCGCGTCCGCTCACCGTGGGCCTGCAGGTGTTCTCGTCGACCGACCAGGGCATCGACTGGTCGGTGATCACCGCCGCCACGCTGATGAGCTCGGCGCCTCTGCTGATCGCCTTTCTGCTGTTCCAGCGGCAGTTCGTGCAGAGCTTCATGCGGGCGGGGATCAAGTAGCCAACCGAACAAGAAAAGCGCGATGAAAATCCTCACCTGGAACGTCCAGTGGTTCTGCGGCCTCGACGATGTCGTCAGCGTCGAGCGCGTCATCGCCCACGCCAAGAGCATGGCCGACTTCGACGTGCTGTGCCTGCAGGAGGTGGCGATCGACTACCCCGGCCTGACCGGTGACGCGGGCTTCGACCAGGTCGAGCGGGTGCGGGGCCTGCTGCCGGGATTTCAGGTCTTCTTCGGCGCCGGCGTCGACGAGCTGGGCCGCCACGGCAAACGCCAGCGTTTCGGCAACCTGATCGCCACGCGGCTGCCGGTGGGCCAGGTGCAGTACACCCCGCTGCCCTACCCGGCCGATGGCGGGGTGCGGTCGATGCCGCGGGTGTGCACCAGCATCACGGTGATGTCGGCGCTGGGGCCGGTCCGCGTGATGACCACGCACCTGGAGTTCTATTCGACGCGGCAGCGGCTGGCGCAGGCGCATGCGCTGGTCGGCCTGCACGCCCAGGCCTGCGGCCATGCGGCGCATCCGCCGCTCGATGACGAGACCGGCGCGCCGTTCCAGAACAAGGTGCATACGGCCAGCGCCATCCTCTGCGGCGACTTCAATCTGGAAGTCTCGAACGAGGAGTACGGCGTGATCCAGGCCGCGCCCGCGCCCGATGCCACGCGCCTCCTCGATGCTTGGCCGCTGGCCCATCCCGGGGTGGCGCACGCGCCGACGTTCCGGCTGTTCGACCGGCGCTACGGGCCGGAGCCGATCAGCTGCGACTTCTTCTTCGTCAGTGAAGACCTGGCGCCGCGTGTGCGCCGCGTCGAGGTGGATGTGGAGACACGGGTGTCGGACCACCAGCCGGTGCTGCTGGAACTGGCATAGAGCGCCCGTCCAGCGCCGCCGGCCCTTCACCCTGCCCTCTCCCGGCGGGAGAGGGAAAGAAGGTCAGCGCTCGATGGTGAGCGCCACGCCCATGCCGCCGCCGATGCACAGCGAGGCGATGCCCTTCTTGGCATTGCGCTTGCCCATCTCGTGCAGCAGCGTCACCAGGATGCGGCAGCCGGACGCGCCGATCGGGTGACCGATGGCGATCGCGCCGCCGTTCACGTTGACCTTGCTCGTGTCCCAGCCCATCTCGTTGTTGACCGCGCACGCTTGGGCCGCAAAGGCCTCGTTGATCTCCAGCAGGTCGAGGTCGGATGCCTTCCAGCCGGCACGCTTCAAGGCCTTGGTGGCCGCCGGCACCGGGCCCATGCCCATGATGGCCGGGTCGAGGCCGACGGTGGCAAAGCTCGCGATACGGCCCAGCGGCGTCAGGCCGAGTGCGGCGGCCTTCTTGGCCGTCATCACCACCACGCCGGCGGCGCCGTCGTTGATGCCCGAGGCGTTGCCCGCCGTCACGCCGCCGGCCTTGTCGAAGGCGGGGCGCAGGCCGGCCAGGGCCTCGGCGCTGGTCTTCTTGTTGATGAACTCGTCGCTCGCGAAGACGAGCGGGTCGCCCTTCTTCTGCGGGATCGTGAACGGCACGATCTCGTCCTTGAACTTGCCGGCCTCCTGGGCGGCAGCCGCCTTCTGCTGGCTGGCGAGTGCGAACGCGTCCTGCGCCTCGCGCGAGATGCTGTACTTCTTGGCCACGTTCTCGGCCGTGATGCCCATGTGGTACTGGTTGTAGACGTCCCACAGGCCGTCGGTGATCATCGAATCGGTCATCTTCCAGTCGCCCATGCGCTGGCCGTCGCGCGAGCCCAGCAGCACGTGCGGTGCGGCGCTCATGTTCTCCTGCCCGCCGGCGATGACGATCTCGCTGTCGCCCCAGGCCACGGCCTGCGCGGCCAGCATCACGGCCTTCAGGCCGGAGCCGCAGACGGCGTTGATCGTGAGGCCGGGCGTGGCCTGCGCCAGGCCGCTCTTGATCACCGATTGCCGTGCCGGGTTCTGGCCCGAGCCGGCCGCCAGCACCTGGCCCAGGATCACTTCGTCGATCTGCTCGGCGTTGAGGCCTGCGCGGCGCAGCAGGTCCTTGACGACCGCGGCGCCCAGCTCGGGTGCGGGAATCTTGGCCAGCGAGCCGCCGAACTTGCCGACGGCGGTGCGGGCGGCTGCAACGATGACGATATCTTCCATGTCTGTACTCCAGGTTGTCAGGCTTTGGCCTTCACGTAGCGGCCGGGCGCCGCCTCGATGGCCTTGTATTGTCCACGGCCGTAGCCGCGTGGTGCAGCGACCAGCTTGCCGGCGTGGCCTTTGAGCCAGCCCGACCAGTCGGTCCACCAGCTGCCCGGGTGCTCGGTCGCGCCGGCCAGCCAGTCGCCGACCTTCGGCGGAAACTTGCTCTCGCTGCCGGTCCAGTAGCTGCGTTTCTTCTTGGCCGGCGGGTTGATCACGCCGGCGATGTGGCCCGACGCACCCATCACGAAACGTTTCTTGCCGGGCAGGTACTGGGTCGAGCCGTAGGACCCACCGATCGGCACGATGTGGTCCTCACGCGAGCCGTAGATGTAGACCGGCATCGTCAGCTTGCGCAGGTCGACCTTCTCGCCGCAGACCACGGTCTTGCCGGGCTTCACGAGATTGTTCTCGAGATAGGTGTTGCGCAGATACCAGGCATAGAACGGCCCGGGCAGATTGGTGGAGTCGCTGTTCCAGTACAGCAGGTCGAACGGCGGCGGCGTCTCGCCCTTCAGGTAGTTGCCCACCACGTAGTTCCACACCAGGTCGTTCGGCCGCAGGAAACTGAAGGTCGAGGCCAGATCGCCGCCAGCCAGCAGGCCGCCCTTGCCCAGCTGCAGTTCGCGCAACTGCACCATCGTCTCGTCGATGAACACGTCGAGCACGCCGGTGTCGCTGAAGTCGAGAAAGCTCGTGAGCAGCGTGAGCGACGCGACCGGCGTCTCGCCGCGCGCCGCCAACACGGCCAGCGCCGTTGCGAGGATGGTGCCGCCCACGCAGAACCCCAGCGCGTTCAGTTTGTCCTGGCCGCTGATCTGCTGCACGACCGCAATCGCCTGGATCGCCGCGTCCTCGATGTAGTCGTCCCAGGTCTTGTCGGCCAGCGACGCATCGGGGTTGCGCCAGCTGACGACGAAGGTGCGGTGGCCCTGCTCCACCGCATAGCGGATCAGCGAGTTCTCGGGCTGCAGGTCGAGGATGTAGAACTTGTTGATGCACGGCGGCACCAGCAGGAACGGCCGTTCGTGCACCTTGGCAGTCAGCGGCTTGTACTCGATCAGCTGGAACAGCGCGTTCTCGAACACCACCGCGCCTTCGGTCGTGCCGACGTTGCGGCCGACCTCGAACACGCTCTCGTCGGTCATCGACACGTGGCCCTGCTGCACGTCGTGCAGCAGGTTCTGCAGGCCCTTGGCGATGCTTTCGCCCTTGGTCTCCACCGCCCGCGCCTGCGCCTCGGCATTGAACGCCAGGAAGTTGCTCGGCGCCGAGGCCGCCATCCACTGCTCGACGGCAAAACGCATGCGAGCACGGGTCTTGGCGTCGGCCTCCACCGCGTCGGCCAGGCCCATCAGCGTGCGGGCGTTCAGCAGGTAGCTGGCCGCGGAAAACGCGGCCACCGGGTTGCGGCCCCAGGCCTCGGCGGCAAAACGTTTGTCCTTCTGCAGCGGCACGGCGGTGCTCTCGTTCCACAGCGCAGCCGACTCCTGCAGGTACTGCTTCTGCAGCGCCTGCAGCTTGACGGGCGAAAATGCCAACGCGGGGGGTGGCGGAGCCGTGTGCGGCGTGCCAGGCGCCTGCGGCACGCCCTGGCTCCAGGCCTTGGCCATCAAGTCGGCGATGTTCTGCTGGAAATCGCGGGCCGCCTGCGACCAGTCTGGTTCAGAATGCATTGAGTCTCCTCCCATGACGCACCGTTCTTCGGGTTAACCCTGATTAAAACAGACTCCCTTTTCGAGAGCCAGATCTTTCCATGTACCTTGTTGTGATCGCCTGGGTCTACGTGGCCATGATGATGGCCGTGGCAGAAGCCACCAACAGCCAGGGAACAGTGCTCGGCGCCGTGGTGACCTTTGTACTCTATGGGCTGGTGCCCGTGGCACTGGTGGTTTACCTGATGCGCACACCGGGCCGCCGCAAGGCCTTGCGCGCACGCGAGGCGGCCGCCACGCAGCACACGGCCGCCGAACCATCAGGCCTTCCAGATGCAGGCGGCGAAGCGGCCGCTGACGCGGTCGCGCCGGTGCGAAAAGAACCGTGACGGGTTGGCCACGGTGCACCACGGCGTGCTGCCGTCGTTGCCGTAGACCGCGCTGACGCCGAGCGTGGCCAGCCGCTGGCGCGCCAGGCCCGGCAGGTCGGCGAGCCACTTGCCCGGACTGTGCGGCACGAACAGCGCCGCGGCCGCCGCGTCGCCCGCGACGAACACCGCGCGCACTTCGTCGCCGACCTCGAAGGCCTGCGGGCCGATGCAGGGCCCGAGCCAGGCCAGCACGCCATCCGCGTCGTCCTCGCCATCTGCAATGCCCGCGCCCACGGCAGTCCGCAAGGCGGCGACAGTGCGCTCCAGCACCCCCGTACCGCGTGCGGCCGCGTCCCCCGCCAGCCCCCGCCAGCCCGCGTGCGCCGCTGCCACGGCGCGGCCGGCACGGTTGGTGAACAGCACCGGCAGGCAATCGGCCACCATGATCGTGCAGGCGACGCCTGCATCGCTGCCCAGGCAGGCGTCGGCCACCAGCGGCGCGGCGCTCGCCTGTTCCGTATTGGCAGCAGCCGACAACGCGGCCACCTGCCAGCCGTGCACCTGCTGCATGAACACCGGCCGTGCCCGGATCGCCTGCGCCAGCCGCACGCGGTTGGCCGCGACCGCCGCCGCCACATCGCCGACGTGATCGCCCAGGTTCAGCGACGCATAGACCCCTTGCGAGACGCCGCCCGCGCGGGTGGTGCAGACCGCGTGCACGTGGGCCGGTGCAGGCCAGTCGGGCCGCAGCCAGTCGGCGTGCATGGTCACCGGCTCAGGCTTCGTTGTCCGGGCAGGCCGAAGGCAGCGCACGCTGCACGGCCGGCAGCAACATGCTGGCTTCGTAGGCCGCCATCGTGTAGGGCAGGCCGCTCAGGTCGACCTTGAAGCGCTGCGCATTGAAGATCTGCGGCACCAGGCAGCAATCGGCCAGGGTCGGCGTGTCGCCGTAGCAGAAAGCGGTGGACGCCGCCGTGCCGTTGCGCTGCGCGGGCAGCGCGGCCAGTTGCCGCTCGAAGGCCTCCAGCCCTTCGCGGCACCAGTGGCGGTACCAGGCGTTCTTGGCCTCCTCGTCGAGCTTCAGCACGCGGGTCAGGTACTTGAGGATGCGCAGGTTGTTGATCGGGTGAATCTCGCAGGCGATCGACTGCGCCAGGGCGCGCACCTGCGCCCGCGGAATCGGGTCGGACGGCACCAGCCGGGGCTCAGGCCGGGTCTCGTCCAGGTACTCGATGATCGCCATCGACTGCGACAGCCGCACGCCGTCGATCTCCAGCACCGGCACCAGCGTGTCGGCCGAGATCGCCGCATAGGCCTCGCCCTTGTGCTCACCCTTGGCGATGTGGATCGGCAGGTATTCGTAGGCCAGGCCCTTCAGTTGCAGCGCGATGCGCACGCGGAACGATGCGGAGGAACGGAAGTAGTTGTAGAGCTTCATCGATGTCCGGCCCGGAATGGAAAGCCCGCATTATCGGCAGAAGGCCTCCGGCCCGGCCGCGAGCAAGCCGTACGGCCCCGCCTCAACCCGCGGCTTGGGGCGCCAGCACGGGCCGGCGCGCACGCAGGTGCGCGAAACACAGGGCCACGGCCAGTACGCCGCAGCCGCCCAGCATGATGGCAGGGCCGGTGCCCACGCGCGTGGCAGCCAGGCCGACCGCGGACACGCCCGCCGCCTGCCCCAGGAAAAAGCAGCAGGCGAAGGCGGACACGGCCGCCCCGCGGCGCTCGGGCGCCATCTGCGTGGCATTCGTCTGCAGCGTGTTGTGCAGCATGTAGTACCCCAGGCCCGCCACCACCGACGCAGGCATTGCCCACCACCAGAGCGGCACCCAGCCGATCGATGCGAGCGCGCTGGCGACGATGCTGCCGCCCACCGCCGCCAGGCGCACCTCGCCCAGCCGGCGTACCAGCACGCTGGCACACATCGCGAACAACACCCCGCCAAAGCCGAACAGCATCACCATCCCGCCGGCGACCGCGAGCGACAGGCCGAACCGCTGGTGCAGATGGCTGGCGATGAACGCAAACGCACCGAACAGGAACACGCCTTCGAGGAACACCGTCAGCAACAGCACCCGCGCCCAGGGCAGCGCCAGCACTTCGCCGAACTCCGCCACCATGCGGCGCAGCGCGTGGTCCGAGCCGTGGCGCACGATGCGCGCGCGCGCAGGCAGGCGCCGGTTCAGGCGCAGCAGCAGCGCGAAGATGGCGACGAACGCCACGGCAATCCCCCAGAACGGCGTGTGCCGCCCGAGGTGGTCGGCCGCGATGCCGCCCAGCACCACGCCGCCCGACACGCCCATGATCTGGCCGATCAGGAAACGTGCCAGCACCGGCTGCCGCTGCGCGTACGGAACGACATCGCCGATCCACGCCATCGACAGCGGCACGATGGCCGCGCAGGTGGCCCCGGCGCACAAGCGGGCCGCCACCAGCCAGCCGAAGCCAGGCGCCAGCGCGCACATCGCGGCGGTCACCGCGCAGGCCGCGCAGGCCCAGGCAATGACCAGGTACTTGCCGAACCGATCGCCCACCGGCCCGAAGAACAGCTGGGCCAGGCCGTAGGCCACCGAGAACGACGTGACCGCGCTCGCGGCCTGGGCCAGCGACACGCTGAACTCGGCGGACAGCGCGGGCAGCAGCGCGTCGGCAAGCCGCACCGACACCGCGCTGCCGAACGCCGCGAGCGACAAGGCCAGGATCGCGCCCGCGGGAATCGGGTCGGTGGCGTTCCCCTGGGTCTCGTTGCTATGCATGCATTCGATTATCCTGCCGACTAGAATTTTGGATCTTCAGACGAGGCACACCGATGAAAGCCGAGCAGAACGAACTGATCACCCGCATCGGACCCGGCACGCCCTGCGGCCAGCTGATGCGCAGCTACTGGCAACCCGTGGCGCTGCTCGACGAGTTCAACCCGCTGCTCGATCCGCGCATGGAGCACCGGCCGGTGAAGGCGGTGCGCCTGCTGGGCCAGGATCTCGTGCTGTTCAGGGACGCGCAGGGCCGCTTCGGCCTGCTCGACCGTGACTGCCCGCACCGTGGTGCCGACCTGTCGTTCGGCCGGCGTGAAGACACGGGCCTGCGCTGCCCGTTCCATGGCTGGAAGTTCGACGTGCACGGCAAATGCCTGGAGACGCCGGCCGAGCCCGCCGGCAGCAAGCTGTGCGACCGGGTGCAGCAGCGCAGCTACCCGGTGGTCGAGAAGAGCGGTGCGTTGTTCGCCTGGATGGGGCCCGAGGGCTCGACACCGCCGCCATTCCCCGCGTTCGACTGCTTCGTCGCACCCGGCACGCACACCTTCGCCTTCAAGGGCCTGTGGAACTGCAACTGGCTGCAGGCCTTCGAGGTCGGCATCGACCCGGCGCATCCGTCGTTCCTGCACGTGTTCTTCCAGGACGAATCGCTCGAAGCCACCTACGGCCGCCAGTTCCGCGGCGCCAGCGCCGGTGCGGTGGACGGCGAGCGCTGGCCGATGACGAAGATCATGCGCGAGTTCAACCAGCCCGAGATCACGGTCGACGCAACGCCCTTTGGCATGCGCCTGACCGCGCTGCGCAAGATGAACGAGCACCTGACGCACGTGCGCGTGACCAACGCGATCTTTCCGCACACCTTCGTGATCCCGCTGTCGGAGACCATGACGATCACGCAGATGCACGTGCCGGTGGACGACACGCACACCTACTGGTACTCATTCTTCACCAGCTTCGCCGGGCCGGTCGACAAGGAGGCGATGCGCAACCAGCGGCTGCGCGCGAACCCGCTGCCCGACTACCTGCCGCGTTCGGGCCGGCACAACGACTGGGGCTTCAACGCCGAGGAGCAGCTGACCAGCACCTACCTCGGCATGGGCGAGGACGACATCAACGTGCACGACCAGTGGGCGGTGGAGAGCATGGGCGCCATCGCCGACCGCACGCGCGAACACCTGGGCAGCAGCGACAAGGCGATCGTGAAGAACCGCCGCGCGCTGCTCGATGCGATCGAGGCAGTGCGCGAAGGCCGCCCCGCCCCCGGCATGGCCGACCCGGCGCAGGCGGCCGCGATGACCGGCCCCGACACGGTCGACGGCATCGCGCCGGCCGACGCCTGGGAACGCTTCTGGCTGGACACCGCAGCGGCCAAGCGCGCGAGCGCCCCGTGGCCGGCCGGCCAACCCGCGCGGAGCGCCGCCACGTGAGCGACTTCGCCGAGCGCTGCGGCGTGCACGATGCAGCGCGGCGCCGTGCCCTGCAGCACGCGGTCGCGTTGATCGAAGAGCAGGGTCTCGAGCTGGTCCGCTTCGGCTGGTGCGACCTGCATGGCAACGTCCGCGGCAAGACGCTGGTGGCTTCTGCCGCGGCCAAGGCGATGCAAGCCGGTGTCGGCATGGTCGGCACGCTGATGCTGAAGGACACCTCCGACCGCAGCGCGTACAAGGTGTTCGAGCGCGGCGGCACGGCCGACCTGCCCGGTTTTGAGTTCGCCGGCAACCTGTTGCTGCTGGCCGACCCCGCCAGCCTGAAGGTATTGCCGTGGGCCGAGCGCACCGGCTGGGTACGCTGCCAGCCCTGGTTCCCCGACGCCCAACCGGTCGAGATCGACACCCGCCGCGTGCTCGAACGTGCGCTCGACCGGCTGGCCAAGGCCGGCTGGGGCATGCAGTGCGGCCTGGAGGTCGAGCTGCACATCTACCGCATCGAGGACGAGCGGCTCGACCCCGAGCAGGCCGCCTGGCCCGCGATGGCGCCGCGCGTGTCGATGCTGCACCCCGGCTACCAGATGCTCAGCGAAGCCTGCTTCGACCGCACCGAGGAGCCGCTGCGCATAGTGCAGCGCACGGCCCAGGCGCTGGGTCTGCCGCTGCATTCGCTGGAGATCGAGTTCGGCCCGAGCCAGGTCGAAGCGGTGTTCGACGTGACCGACGCGCTGACGGCCGCCGACAACATGGTGTTGTTCCGCAGCGCGGTGAAGCAGGCCTTGCGCCGCGCGGGTTTCCACGCGAGTTTCATGTGCCGCCCCCCCGTTCCCCGAGGTGATGGCCAGCGGCTGGCATCTGCACCAGTCGCTGGTCGACCTGCAGAGCGGGCGCAATGCCTTCGCGCGCGACGCCGCCGTGCCAGGCGCCACGCCCGACCAGGCGCAGTACACGTTGTCGGATGTGGGCGAACATTTCCTCGCCGGGCTGCTGGCGCATGCGCGCGGCATGGCAGTGTTCTGCACGCCCACGGTCAACGGGTACGGGCGCTTCAAGCCGAACGCGCTGGCGCCGCAATCGGCGCTGTGGGGCCGCGACAACCGCGGGGCGATGCTGCGCGTGGTGGGCGGCCCCGGCGATGCCGCCACCCGCATCGAGAACCGCATCGGCGAGCCCAGCGCGAACCCCTATCTCTACATCGCGTCGCAGATCCACGCCGGCCTCGACGGGCTTGAGAAAGGCCTGCGCGCACCGCCGGCCACCGACGCACCGTATGGCGACGCTGCGACACGCCTGCCCACGTCGCTGGGCGAGGCGCTGGACGCGCTGCAGGCCGACGCCGCGATGGTCGCGTCGTTCGGCCGCAGCTTCGTCGAGCACGTCATCCACGTGAAGGCGATGGAGCTGCAGCGCTACCTGCAGGCGCCGGACAAGGACGAGTTCGAGCGCCGCGAGTATTTCGGCCGCCTGTGACGGCCCAACCGGTTCAGCGCGCCTGCACGACCTCGCGCTCGGCCAGGTAGATCTCGACGCGGCGATTCTTCGCGCGGCCGGCCTCCGAGTTGTTGTCGGCAACCGGCTCGTGCGAACCGCGGCCGGCCACCAGGATGCGGCGCACATCGACGCCGCGCTCGCTCAGGTAGTCGCGCGCGCTGGTGGCGCGCTGGAGCGACAGCGGATCGTTGATGGCGTCGGAACCGGTGGAGTCGGTGTGGCCGATGATGCGCACCTCGGTGTTCGGCTGGTCGCGCAGACCCGTGGCGAACTGGGCCAGGATGGGCCGCAGCGTCGGCCGGATGTCGGCCTTGCCCGTGTCGAACGAGATGTCGTTCGGAATCTCGAGCTTCAGCTGGTTGTCGGGCGTCTGCGTGACCACGACTCCGGTGCCCACCGTGGACCGCTCCATCGCCAGCTTCTTGTCCTGCATGTGCTTGGACCAGATATAGCCGCCCAATGCGCCGGCGGCCGCGCCGATGGCAGCACCGCCCTTGCTGTCGCCGATGATGACGCCGGCCAGCGCGCCGATGCCGGCGCCGGTGGCCGTGCCTTTCTGTGTTTCGCTCATGTTGGCGCAGCCGGACAGGGCCACGGCGAGCACGGCAGCGGTAAGCAGGGACCCGCGGCCGGGGTTGGTAAGTGTGTTCATGGCAATAACCTCTTGATGTTGTGCAGGCAGGACAGGATTTGACATCGGGAAACGTCCCGTTGCATGAACCTGGCCTGACGAGATGCTACAAAAAGTTGGAGCCCGACCGCCGGATGCGGCACGGTCCGACATGCGGGAGCGGACCGCACCGGCAAAGCGCAGGGCGCGCGGTTCAGGCCGTGGTGGGCGGCATTGTTGCCAGCGGTGCGGGCGGCGATGCGACCGGCGGCTGTGCACCGGCGCTCAGCAGCATCGTCGGCGGGTTTGCCAGCGCGAGCTTGCCATCGCGCAACTGCTGCAGCACCTCGAACAGCAGCGCGCTGCGCACGCCGTAGGCCAGCCGCGGCGAACCCACATAGCCCGTGGCATTGAACACCAGCCGTCCGTTGTCGATGCCGTCCAGCGCCACGTTGGGCGCGGGCGCCTCCAGCACATCCGCATGCGCCTGGAACGCGGCCAGCACCAGGTCGCGCACGCGCAAGGCGTCGGTGTCGAGCGGCATCGGCAGCTTGATCTGCACCAGGCCCAGCGGGTTGGCGTGCGTCACGTTGCGCACGGTCTTGGTGATGAACTCCGAGTTGGGCACGATCACCGTGGAGCGGTCGCCCATCTGGATCTCGGTCGCGCGCACGTTGATGCGCCGGATGTCGCCCTCGATGCCCCCCAGCGCCACCCAGTCGCCCACCTTCACCGGCCGCTCGGCCAGCAGGATCAGGCCGGAGACGAAGTTTTGCACCACCGCCTGCAGGCCGAAGCCGATGCCCACCGACAGGGCACTCGCGACCCAGGCAATGCGCTCCAGGCCGATGCCCACCGCCGACATCGCCAGCGCGATCGCCACCACCACGCCGGCATAACCGAACAGGCTGGTCGCCGAGCTGCGCATGTCGGGGTCGAGGCTGGTGGTGGGCAGCAGGCGGTCGGTGAGCCAGCCCTTGAGCAGCCGCACGGCCAGCAGCGCCAGCACCAGCACCAGCAAGGCCTGGAACACGGCGTCGGGCCGCAGCTTGACTTCGCCGATCGCCAGGCCTTCGCTGAGCATGCCGGTACGGTGCAGCAGCTCGGTAGGCCCTTCGCCGAAGGGCGCGACGACCAGCATCAGCGCCACCAGCCCGACGCCTGCGCGGCCGACGCCGGACAACAGCACCGCGATCTGGTTGCGCAGGTAGGGCGTGGCCGGCCTGGCATCGGGCCTGGCCGCTTCGGCCGTGCTTTCGTCCCGGGCCTCCTGCACGGCCAGCCAGCCCATGCAGACATCGTCGATCAGCACGTTGAGCAGATAGGCCGACATCGCCACGATCAGGCACCAGGCCACCTGCCGCACCACGAAGCTGCCGAAGGCCACGTAGCCCAGCAGCAGGCAGACGAGGCTGCCCACCAGCACCAGCCAGATCAGGGCGGTCAGCGCCGCCAGCCACGCTGGCCGCGGGGGCGGCGCGTCTTCGGTGGCGGTCTCCAGCGCCGCATGGCGGCGCAGCTGCTCGCCGCGCATCACCGTCAGCACCATCACCGAGCCGAGCAGCAAAGCCAGGATGCAGTTCAGCGCGACGGTGGTCGCCAGGCTGGCGTTGACCAGCGCGTACAGGCGCTCGGCCAGCCAGCCCGCCACGGTGATCACTGCCAGCGCCAGCGGTATGCCGCGCAGGCCACGCGCCACCGCGTCCGGCATGCGCGGGATGCGCCAGCTCGGCTTGGCCGGCGACAGCAGCGCGTGGCCCAGGCCGGCAACATAACCCCCGAAGCACACCAGCCCCACCGCCTCCGACAGCAGGGCGTCGACGTTGCCAGCCAGCGGCACGTTCCAGCCCAGCACCTCGTAGACGATCAGTGCCACGAGGCCCGGTGTCGCGACCGCGAGCGCCGTGCACAACAGCGCGTACAGCGAACGCCGCAGACGCCCGTGCGGCACCCGCGTGGTCACCAGCCGCAGCACGGCGCGCCCGCTCCAGACGCGCAGCGCGATGACCAGGGCGATGGCCAGCAGGCCGCAGCCCCACACGGTGAGCGAGGCCTGCCGCACCGCGGCGGCCAGCTGGCTGCCCAGCCCTGCCAGACGCCCGGCGTCCTCGACGAAGTTGTCACGCAACTCGGACCAGAAGGTCTTCACCAGGATCGACGCCGTACGCTCACCGAGCTGCGCCTGGAACTGCGAGCGCCTGAGCGCCCAGATCTGCCCGGCGGCCTGCTCGGCCTCGACCGACAGCAGGCGTGCAAGCTTCACGTCCGCATCGAGCGCGACACGGCTCTTCTCGAGATCAGCGCGCAGCTTCGCAATGTCGGCAGGCTCCTTCTTGTCGGCCGGCGGCGCGCCGAGTTCCGCCAGCCGCGCCTGCACGCTGGCCAGTTGCGGCGCCAGGCGCGTGGCGGCATCCTCTGCCTGGGCACGGGCGGCCAGCGCCGAGCTACGCAGGGCGAGCAGGTTCTCGTCGCTCTGCACCGTGGGCAACGCCTTCTGCACCTGGGCGATCTGCTGGCGTGCCAGGTCGAGTGCCGGATCGTCTTCTTCAGCCAGCGCCGCGCCGCCATGGCACAGCAGGCAGACGAGCACACAGCGCGCCAGCTGCCAGAGAAGTCCGCTGGCGCGGCGGGTGTGCAGGCGCAACAAGGTCATCGGAGCAGGCTCGCGCACCTTTGCGCCGTCATGTCAGTTTTTCATGGCGCTGGGCGCCTTCACGACGGATGAAACCGGCGCAGATGCCCCCTCTCCCCTGGTGGGAGAGGGTTGGGGAGAGGGGGCTGCGGCGTTTGCAGAAGATGCTCCGCCTTGGCAAACTCCCCCTCTCCCCCAGCCCCTCCCCCGCAAGGGGGGAGGGGTGCAAGAACGCACGGCCGCCAGAGGAGAGTGACGCAATTTCATCCTAGCGTTGGCGCTCGTGGCCGGCGACCAGCTTGTCGAGCAGCAGCGACAGCTGCTCGCGCTCGGGTGCCTCGAGCGGGCCGAGGATGCGGGTCTGCGCACGTGCGACCGCGCGCTTCATCTGCAGCGCGGCGGCTTCGCCATCGGGCGTGACCCACAGCAGCTTGCGGCGGCGGTCCTGCGGGTCGGCCTCGCGCCGCACCCAGCCACGGGCTTCGAGCCGCCCCAGCACCGAGCCGGAGGTGGCGGCGTCGAACGCGACCCGCCCGGCCAGCGTGATCTGGTCTTCACCCGGCGTGTCCATCAGCGCGTTGAGGATCGCGAACTGCACGGGCGTCACGCTCGAATCGGCCGTTTCGTCCATGAAGATGGCGACGGACAACTGGTGCGCACGGCGGATCAGGTGGCCCGGCGCGCGCTGGAAGTCGTAGCTTTTCGGCATGGCGGCCAGTGTACCCAAGCGCTTGCAGGGCGCGGCCATCCGTATGTATACTTATTATTAAAGGCCCGGTTATGGAACCGCAGCCGCGCACGACGGCGCATTCGGAGACACAAGATGAGCACGCAATCCCCCATCCTCGTTGCCGGCGGCGGCATCGGCGGTCTGGCCGCCGCGTATGTGCTGGCCCAGGACGGCCACGCCGTGACGGTGCTGGAGCAGTCGGCCGCGTTCGGCGAGATCGGGGCCGGCATCCAGCTCGGGCCCAACATCTTCCGCATGTTCGAACTGCTGGGCCTGACCGATGCGGTGAACCACGTGGCCTACTTCCCGCCCGGTCTGGGCATGAACGATGTGCGCACCGGCGAGAAGGTGGTGCGGGTGCCGCTGGGCGACACGGCGCGTGCGGCCTATGGTTTTCCCTATGGGCTGATCTACCGGGCCGACCTGCACGACGTGTTCCTGCAGGCATGCAAGGCGCAGCCCAACGTTACGCTGCGCACCGGCGCCCGGGTCGAATCGTTCACGCAATCGGCGCACGGCGTCACGCTGCGGCTGGCCGACGGCAGCAGCGTCGAGGGCCAGGCCCTGATCGGCGCCGACGGCATGTGGAGCCGCATCCGCGAGGCCGTGGTGGGCGACGGCAAACCGCGGGTCTCGGGCCACATCGCCTACCGCGCGGTGTTGAAGAAGGAAGATGTTCCCGCGCACCTGTGGAGCGACGACGTGCTGCTGTGGGGTGGCGAGAAGACCCACCTGGTGCACTACCCGCTGCGGCGCGGCGAGCTGTTCAACCTGGTCGCGGTGTTCCACAGCAACAAGTACGACGAGGGCTGGAACACCTTCGGCGACACCGGCGAACTGAACGAACGTTTTGCCCAGGCCTGCCCGCAGGTGAAGGAGCTGCTGGCCAAGATCGAGACCTGGAAGATGTGGGTGCTGTGCGACCGCGAACCGGTGAAGAACTGGACCGACGGCCGCGTGACGCTGCTGGGCGACGCCGCCCACCCGATGTTGCAGTACCTGGCCCAGGGCGCAGGCCAGGCGATCGAGGACGCGGCGGTGCTGCGCGCTGCGTTGAGCCACACCCGCGGCGATCTGCCGCAAGCCTTTCAGCACTACCAGCGGGCGCGCTATCTGCGTACCGGCCGGGTGCAGCTCACGGCACGTTTCTACGGCGACATCTACCATGCGGCAGGCGTGCAGCGCGAGCTGCGCAACCAGATGTTCCAGAGTGGCCGGGAGTCGGCCGGATTCGCCGGTCTCAAATGGATGTACGACGGCATCGACCCTGACCGCATGTTTGTATGAACTCCCCCGTTTCTTGCTCACTACGTGTAGCCGCATCCCCCCTCAAGGGGGCAACACCAGCGGCCCGGCAAAGCCGGTTCCGCGGTGTTACTGGCCTTGGGCCGCGCAGGAATTTCGCGCCGCTACGCAAGCGCGCGATGGTGGAATACTGATCCACTGAAATGTGAAGGACACCCCATGCCCAGCTACCTGAACGAACCCGCGCGCCAGACGCAGATCCTCGGCGAATACGACGTGGTCGTGCTGGGTGGCGGCCCCGCCGGCATCGCGGCGGCCGTGGCCGCGGCGCGTGCGGGGCGCTCCACCATCCTGGTCGAGCGCTACGGCTTTCTGGGTGGCATGGGCACGGCCGCCGGCGTGACCAACTTCTGCGGCCTGCACGCCAACGTGCATGGCGAGATCCGCCAGGTGGTGCACGGCGTGGCCGGCGATCTGCTGGCGCGCATCGACCGGCTGGGCGGGCTGAACGCGCCGCACACGGTGTTCGGCAAGACCTCGGCTCAGGCCTACGACACCGGTGCCTATAAGATCGCGGCCGACGAACTGCTGGTCTCGGCTGGCGTGCGCCTGCTGTTCCATGCGCTCGGGGCCGGCCTGGTGATGGCCTCGCCGAGCCGCATCCACGCGGTGCTGGTGGAGACCAAGTCGGGCCGAGGCGCCATCGTCGGCCGCTGCTTCATCGATGGCTCGGGCGACGGCGACCTGTGCGCCTGGGCCGGCGTGCCCTTCGAGCTGGGCGACGGCCAGGGCAACATGCTGTACCCGTCGACGATGTTCCGCGTGAACGGCGTCGACCCGGTGCGCGCCAACGAGGACTGGAGCCGCATCCCGCGGCTGATGCTCGAGGCCGAAGCGGCCGGGCGCTACAAGTTTCCGCGCAAGACGCCGATCGTGCGGCCCCAGAAGAACCCGATCGAGTGGCGGGTCAACCTCACGCAGTTGGCCAACGCCGACGGCATGGCGATGAACGGCGTCGACGCACAGGAGCTGAGCGACGCCGAGGTGCTGGGCCGCCAGCAGATCGCCAGCGTGGCGGGTTTCCTCACCGAGGTGCCGGGCTTCGAGAAGTCCTACATCGTCGACATCGCGCCGCAGGTCGGCATCCGCGAGACGCGCCGCATCCGCGGCCACTATGCGCTGACCGAATCCGACGTGCTGGACTGCGCGAGTTTCGACGACACGATCGGCGTCAACGGCTGGCCGCTCGAGCTGCACCTGGCCGGGGACGTCGAGTTCCGCTGGCCGAAGATTCCCGAGAGCCGCGGCTTCAACCAGCTGCCCTACCGCATGGTCGTGCCGCTGCAGCTCGACAACGTCTGGGTGGTCGGCCGCTGTGCGTCGATGACGCACGAGGCCCAGTCGGCCGCACGCGTGACCGGCGCCTGCTTCGTGATGGGCCAGGCTGCCGGCGCGGCCGCAGACCTGGCGCTGCGCACCGGCTCCACCGCGCTGGCGGTCGACACGGTGGCGCTGCAGACGCAGCTCGAAGCCGACGGCGCCTATCTCGGAAACAGCTGGTAGCCGGGCCGGTACGGCCCCACGACAACGAAGGAGACCACAGGATGAACGCCCCCCACCCGACCCAGGCCCTGAGTAGCGCCGAGGCCCGCCAGCAGCTCTACCACGACATGGCGCCGCTGAACCTCACGCCGCTGTGGGAGGTGCTGCACGCGCTGGTGCCGCCGAAGCCCGCCACGCCCTGCGTGCCGGCGCTGTGGAAGTACGACGAGGCGCGGCCGTTCCTGATGCGGGCCGGCGAGCTGATCACCGCGCACGAGGCGGTGCGCCGCGTGCTGATCCTCGAGAACCCGGCGCTGCGCGGCCAGTCCTGCATCACGCAGTCGCTGTACGCGGGCCTGCAGCTGATCATGCCGGGCGAGGTGGCGCCCAGCCACCGCCATACGCAGAGCGCGCTGCGCTTCATCGTCGAAGGCACCGGCGCCTACACCGCGGTCGAGGGTGAGCGCACGATCATGCGGCCCGGCGACTTCATCATCACGCCGAGCTGGACCTGGCACGACCACGGCAACGACGCGACCGAGCCGGTGGTCTGGCTCGACGGGCTCGACATCCCGATGCTGCGTTTCTTCGACGCCGGCTTCGCCGAGAACGGCAGTGCCGACGTGCAGAACGTGACCCGCGCCGAAGGCACGAGCTTCGCGCGCTACGGCCACAACATGGCACCGGTCCGCGTCGACGGCGCCTACGGTCGCGGCCACAGCGCGGTAGGCGGCGGCTCGCCGTTCGGCCTGACCTCGCCGATCTTCAGCTATCCGTACGACCGCAGCCGCGAAGCGCTGCACCAGCTCGAGCGCGACGCACCCATCGACGAATGGGACGGCGTGAAGCTGCGCTACATCAACCCGGCGACGGGCGGCTCGCCAATGCCGACGATGGCCACCTTCATGCAGCGCCTGCCGGCCGGCTTCTCGGGCAAGCCGTATCGGCAGACCGACGGCGCGGTGTTCAGCGTGGTCGAGGGCGAGGGCGAAGTGCACGTGGAACGCGACGGCCAGGTGCAGCATTTCGCGTTCGGCCCGCGCGACCATTTCGTGATCCCGTCGTGGCACACTGCGCGTCTTGTGTCGGCGCGCGGCTGCGTGCTGTTCAGTTTCTCCGACCGCCCGGTGCATCAGGCGCTGGGCATCCACCAAGAAGAAAGGCTTTCATGAGCTTTGTGATCCCCGCCCTGCCGAGCGTCTCGGTTCCCGTCGTCGGCCAGGCCGGACGATTCCCGGTGCGCCGCATCTACTGCGTCGGCCGCAACTACGAAGAGCACGCCAAGGAGATGGGCTACACCGGCCGCGAGCCGCCGTTCTTCTTCCTGAAGCCGGCCGACGCGATCGTCGTGGTGGACGCGGGCCAGACCGGCAGCATCCCCTACCCCAGCCTGACCAAGAACTTCCACCACGAGATCGAACTCGTGGTGGCGATCGGCACCGGCGGCAAGAACATCGCCGCGGCCGACGCGCACAAGCACATCTACGGCTACGCGATCGGGCTCGACATGACCCGCCGCGACCTGCAGAACGACATGAAGAAGCAGGGCCGGCCCTGGTGCATCGGCAAGGCGTTCGACCACTCGGCACCGATCGGCCCGATCACGCCGGTGGCCGAGGCCGGCGACGTGACCCAGGCCGAGATCTACCTGCAGGTGAACGGCCAGGACCGGCAACGCAGCAATGTGGCGAAGCTGATCTGGAACATCGGCGAGACCATCGAGCATCTGTCGTCCGCCTGGGAGCTGCAGCCCGGCGACCTGATCTATTCGGGCACGCCCGAAGGTGTGGGCGCGGTGGTGGCCGGCGACACGATCGTCGGCGGCGTCGGCGGCCTGGGCACGCTGACCGTGAAAGTGACGGGCTGACACGATTCGCCTGGACGCTGCGCCCTGCGGGGCGCAGCACCCGACACCAGGTCGGACAGAAGAAATAGAACGAGAACGGGAGACTGCGTTGAAATTGCTGGAGACCCTTGCCAAGCTGTGCGCCATCGTCGCGGGAGTGCTGCTCACCGGCATCACGCTGATGACCTGTGCCAGCCTGATCGGCCGCAACACCACCGGTGCCACGCTGGTCGGCGATTTCGAGCTCACCGGCGTGGCCGCCGGCGCCGCCATCGCACTGTTCATGCCGTGGTGCCAGGTGCGCCGCGGCAACATCATCGTCGACTTCTTCACCGCGGGCCTGAAGCCTGCCGCCAACGCCGTGTTCGACCGCTTCGGCGCACTGCTGATGGCCCTGGTGTTCGCGCTGTTGGCCTGGCGCACTTCGCTGGGCGGCATGAATTCCTTCAGCTCGCACTCGGAAACCACGATCCTCGGCTTTCCTGAATGGGTGACCTATGCGTCGATGGTGCCGCCGTTCGTGCTGACGGTGCTGATCTCGCTGCACCAGGCCCTGTTCGGCTTCGCGGCGGACGCACCTGAGGCGCACGCATGAGCTCGCTATCGCTGACCGCCTCGATCTTCGGCATCATGCTGGTGCTGATGGCGATCCGCACGCCGATCGCGGTGGCGATGTTCGTGGCCGGCGCCGCCGGTTACGTCGGCCAGACCGGCTGGGCGCCGTTTGCCGCCTTCCTCAACAACCAGGCGTTCGCGCGGTTCGCCAACTACGACCTGTCGGTGATTCCGCTGTTCATCCTGATGGGGCACTTCGCCACGCAGGGCGGCATCAGCCGGGCGCTGTTCCAGTTTGCGGCCGCAGTGATGGGCCGCTTCAAGGGCGGGCTGGCAATGGCGGCCGTGCTGGCCTGCGCGGCCTTCGGCGCGATCTGCGGGTCTTCGGTCGCCACGTCGGCCACCATCACCGGCGTGGCGCTGCCAGAGATGAAGCGCCACGGCTACTCGGGCCGCCTGGCCACGGGCACGCTGGCCGCGGGCGGCACGCTGGGCATCCTGATCCCGCCGTCGGTGCCGCTGGTGATCTACGCGATCCTGACCGAGCAGAACATCGCCAAGCTGTTCGCTGCCGCGATGGTGCCGGGCCTGATGGCCATGGTGGGCTACATGATCGCGATCGCCATCTATGTGCGGGTGGTTCCGGGCCACGCGCCCGATACCAACCCGGCCGACCGCCCTGCGCTGACGCTGGCCTCGAGCCTGGGACTGTTCCCGATCGTCGTCGTGTTCCTGACGGTGTTCGGCGGCATCTACGGGGGGTTCTTCACGCCCACAGAAGGCGCGGCCGTGGGCGCCGCACTGACCTTCGTGGCGGCGCTGCTCAAGCGCGAGATGACCTGGGACAAGTTCAAGCACTGCTTCTACGCCACCGCCGAAAGCTCGGCGATGATCTTCCTGATCTTCATCGGCGCGGACCTGATGAATTCGGCGCTGGCGCTGACGCAGGTGCCGAACCAGCTGGCGTCGGTGGTCGGCGGCTGGGGCCTGTCGCCGGTGCTCGTGGTCACCGCGATCATGCTGTTCTACGTGGTGCTCGGCGCGGTGATGGACGAACTGTCGATGCTGCTGTTGACCATCCCGATCTTCTTTCCGATGGTGATGGGACTCGACTTCGGCATGCCCAAGGAGTCGGTCGCGATCTGGTTCGGCATCATGGTGCTGATGACGGTCGGCTTCGGCCTGCTGGCACCGCCGGTCGGCCTCAACGTCTACGTGGTCAACGGACTCGCAAAGGACGTGCCGATCAGCGAGAGCTACCGCGGCGTGATGCCGTTTTTGCTCAGCGATGTCGTGCGCACCACCGTGCTGCTGCTGTTCCCCGGCATTTCGCTCTGGCTGGTGCAGTACATGAACTGAGACCCCGTCCCTGCGTGTCCGTCTGTAAGGGCATTCACGGTGGACGCGCAGGTGCGTTTTCCTTAACGTCGGGACCATTTGAAGGAGATGTTTTCATGATCCAGCGACGCAGGCTCTTGCAATCGGGTGCGGTGGCGGCCTTGGGAGCGCCGGCCCTCTACGGCTTTGCCCAGCAGACGGTCACGCTCAAGTTCCACACCTTCATGGCGCCGCAGTCGGCCGTCTGGCTGGACATGCACAAGCCGTGGATGGACAAGGTCGAGAAGGAATCGGGCGGCCGCATCAAGTTCGAGGGTTATCCGGCCATGCAGCTGGGCGGCACACCGGTACAGCTCTACGACCAGGCCAAGGACGGCGTGGTCGACATCGTCTGGACGCTGCCCGGCAATACCGCGGGCCGGTTCCCGCGCGTCGAGGTGTTCGAGCTGCCGTTCATGATGAACAACGCCGAAGCCACCTCGAAGGCCTATTGGGAGTACGTGCAGACCGTGGCGCCAGACGAGTTCAAGGACACGCAGGTGCTCGCGTTGCAGGTGCACGGCCCGGGCGTGATCCACACGACCGACAAGCCCGTGAAGTCGGTCGCCGACATGCGTGGCCTGAAACTGCGCGCGCCGACGCGCCAGGTGACCAAGCTGGTGGGCTCCCTTGGCGCGACGCCGGTGGGCATGCCGCTGCCGCAGATTCCCGATGCGCTGTCCAAGGGCACCATCAACGGCTGCGTGATCCCCTGGGAAGTGGTGCCCTCGGTCAAGGTGCACGAGCTGACCAAGTTCCACGCCGAGTTCGACCCGGCTGGCGGCTGCCTCTACACCACCACCTTCGTGATGGCGATGAACAAGACCAAGTACAACAGCCTGCCGCCCGACCTGAAGAAGGTGATCGACAACAACTCGGGCATGGCCACGTCAGCCTGGCTCGGCAAGGTGCAGCAGGGCAACGACCCCAAGGGCCGCAAGGAAGCGACCGCGCGCAACAACAACATCTTCACCGTCAGCGCGGCCGAGGCGCAGGAGTTCCGCCGCAAGTCGCGCGCGATCGAGGTCGAGTGGACCGAAGACATGGCCAAGCGCGGCTTCGACGGTCGCAAACTGCTCGACACCGCCCGCGCGCTGATCGAGAAACACGGCAAGACCACCAAGGCCTGAAGCGCCGCGATGCCATTGACCGGGGGCCGCAAGGCCCCCGATGTCTTGATGCCTTTAAACTGACTGCATGCTCTCTCGCAGCCTGATCAAGCATTGCAAGAACTGCGGTGCAGCGGTGGTCTACCGCGTGCCCGACGACGGCGACACCAAGGAACGCGCCGTGTGCCCCGCCTGCGGCACGATCCACTACGAAAACCCGCTCAACGTCGTCGGCACCGTACCGACGCTCGGCGACCGGGTGCTGCTGTGCAAACGCAACATCGAGCCGCGCTGGGGCAAGTGGACGCTGCCGGCCGGCTTCATGGAACTCGGCGAAAGCACGGCCCAGGGCGCGGCCCGCGAGACCGTCGAAGAAGCCGGCGCGCAGTTCGAGATGGGCGAGCTGTTCAGTGTGATGAGCGTGATCCGCGTGGGGCAAGTGCATCTGTTCTACCGGGCCCGCCTGTTGAACGACGTGTTCGACCCCGGGCACGAGACCATCGAGGCAAGGCTGTTCACCGAAGCCGAGATTCCCTGGGACGAGATTGCGTTTCGTACGGTCAAGGAGACGCTGGTGTTCTACTTCGCCGACCGCAAAACCGGCAACTACAGCCTGCACCACTCCGACATCGTGTAGAGCTTGGATCCCACGCGCAAGCTGCAAGCAGTACGCGCTATTCGCCCAGGTAGGCGGCCCGCACCTTCGGGTCGCTGAGCATGTCCTTGGCGTCGCCGTGCATCGTGATGAGGCCGGACTCCATCACGTAGCCGCGGTTGGCGATGGCCAGGGCGCGGCTCGCGTTCTGCTCGACCAGCAGGATCGTGACGCCCTGGGCATAGACGTCGCGCACCACCTCGAAGATCTTGTCCACCATGATGGGCGACAGGCCCATCGACGGCTCGTCCAGCAGCAGCACCTTGGGCCGGCTCATCAGCGCCCGCCCCATCGCCAGCATCTGCTGCTCGCCGCCGGACATCGTGCCGGCCAACTGGTCCTTGCGTTCGCGCAGGCGCGGGAAGATCGTGAACATCTTCTCGATGTCCGTCGCGATGCCGGCCTTGTCGTCGCGCACGTAGGCGCCCATCTGCAGGTTCTCGGTGATGGTCATGCGGGCGAACACGCCGCGGCCCTCGGGCACCATCGCCAGGCCTTCCTTCACCAGGTCCCACGCACCACGCCCGCGGATGCTGCGGCCCAGGTATTCGATATCGCCACTGGTGGCGGCCAGCGTGCCGGTGATGGCCTTCATCGTCGTGGTCTTGCCCGCGCCGTTGGAGCCGATCAGCGACACCAGTTCACCCTGCCGCACCTCGAAGTCCACACCCTTGACCGCCTGGATCCCGCCATAGGCGACCTTCAGGCCACTCACCTTCAACAGCACCGTCATCTCAATGCCCTCCGGTGCCGAGGTAAGCCTCGATCACTTTCTCGTTTTTCTGGACCGTCGCCGGCGTACCTTCGGCAATCTGCTTGCCGTAGTCGAGCACGGTCACACGGTCGCACAGCCCCATCACGAGCTTCACGTCGTGCTCGATCAGCAGGATGGTGCGGTTGTCCTTGCGGATGCGGTCGATCAGCTCGCGCAGCAGCACCTTCTCGGTCGCGTTCATGCCGGCGGCCGGCTCGTCGAGGGCGATCAGTTGCGGGTCGGTTGCCAGCGCCCGCGCGATCTCCAGCCGGCGCTGGTCGCCATAACTCAGGGTGCGCGCCTTGTAGTCGGCCAGCTTGCCGATGCCGACATAGTCGAGCAGTTCCTGCGCGCGTTTGGCAATCGCCAGTTCTTCGGCCTTGAACCCCGGCGTGCGAAAGATCGCACCGAGCAGACCCGAACTGGTGCGGATGTGGCGCCCCACCATCACGTTCTCGAGCGCCGTCATCTCGGCGAACAGGCGGATGTTCTGGAAGGTGCGCGCAATGCCGGCCTTGGCCACTTCGTGCACGGCCGTCGGCTTGTAGGGCTTGCCCGCGAGTTCGAAGGTGCCGCTGTCCGGCGTGTAGAGGCCGGTGATCACATTGAAGAACGTGGTCTTGCCTGCGCCGTTCGGGCCGATCAGCCCGTAGACCTGGCCGCGCTGGATGGTGATGCCCACATCGCTCAGCGCCTGCAGGCCGCCGAAGCGCTTGGAGATGCCACCTACCTTGAGAACGATGTCGCCGCTGGTGTGGTCGCTCATGTCGATTCCTTGCTTGCAGACCGCATCACGACTTGGCCTGCAGCGACTTGCCGTGGTCGGGCGCCGGCCAGAGGCCGCGCGGCCGCAGCAGCATCACGGTGATCATCGCGCCGGCGATGAACAGCTGGCGCAGGATCGACGCATCGAGCCGGCCACCGGTCATCGACTGCAGCGGCCCGGCCACGTAGCGCAGCACCTCGGGCAGGGCCGACAGCAGCACCGCGCCGAGGATCACGCCCGGCAGGTGGCCGATGCCTCCCAGCACCACCATCGCGACGATCATCACCGACTCCATCAGGTTGAACGACTCCGGCGTGATGGCGCTCTGGAACGACGCGAACATCGCCCCCGACACGCCGCCGAAACTCGCACCCATGCCGAAGGCCAGCAGCTTCATGTTGCGCGTGTTGATGCCCATCGCCTTGGCGGCGATCTCGTCTTCGCGGATCGCCATCCAGCCGCGGCCCACACGCGAGTTCTGCAGGCGGTGCGAAACGATGACCGTGACGATGACGAACGCGAGGAACAGGTAGTAGTACAGCGTGACCGACGCCACCGTGTAGTCGCCGATCTTCAGCGGCTTTCCGAGGTTGAGACCCCAGAAGTGCACCGGATCGATCGCGTCGAGGCCCTTGGCGCCGTTGGTGATGTTGATCGGATGGTCCAGCGTGTTCATGAACACGCGGATGATCTCGCCGAAGCCGAGCGTCACGATGGCAAGGTAGTCGCCGCGCAACTTCAGCGTGGGCGCGCCGAGCAGCACGCCGAACACCCCGGCCAGCCCCAGTGCGAGCGGGATCACGACCAGTAGCGGCGTGTGCAGGCCGCCCGGGAACATGGCCTTGATCGCGGGGAACGTGTCGGTCAGGTGCGGCGAACTCAGCAGCGCATACAGGTACGCGCCGATCGCGAAGAACGCCACGTAACCCAGGTCGAGCAGCCCCGCGTAGCCGACCACGATGTTGAGGCCCAGCGCCAGCAGGCAATACAGCAGCGCGACGTCGGCGATGCGGACCCAGGCATTGCCGAACGGCTGCAGTGCATGCGGCAGCACCAGCAGCGCGATGGCGCCGAGGATGAAGAGGACGATGCTCTTGGTCTTGCTCTTGGACATGTGCTTGTTCCTCAGGCCCGGTCGGCGACCCGCTCGCCCAGCAGGCCCGATGGCCGGATCGTCAGCATCAGGATCAGGATCGCGAACGCGAAGATGTCCGAGTGCTGGCTGCCCAGCAGGTCACCCGTGAGCACGCCGAGGTAACCGGAGCCGATCACCTCGATCAGCCCGAGCAGCAGGCCGCCCACCACGGCGCCGGCCAGGTTGCCGATGCCGCCGAACACCGCGGCGGTGAACGCCTTCAGCCCCGGCAGGAAACCCATCGAGTGTTGTGCGATGCCGTAGTTGGATGCCTGCATCACGCCGGCAATGGCGGCCAGCACGGCGCCGATGATGAATGTTGCCGAGATCACCATGTCGGGTTTCACACCCATCAGCGAGGCGACCCGCGGGTTCTCGGCCGTGGCGCGCATCGCGCGGCCGAGCTTGGTGTAGTTGACCAGGTAGGTCAGCACGGCCAGGGACACCGCCGTGACCACCAGGATCATGATCTGGGTGGGCGAGATCGAAGCCCCCGCCACTTCGACCGACTTGCTCGGCAGCAGCGTGGGATAGGCCTTGTTGGTCGGCTTCCAGATGATCATGGCCAGCGTCTGCAGCAGGATCGACATGCCGATGGCGGTGATCAGAGGGGCCAGCTTGGGGCTGTTGCGCAGTGGCCGGTAGGCCACCTTCTCGATGGTGAAGTTGAGCACCGCCGCCACGGCGCAGGCAATGACCGTCGCGATGAGCAGGATCACCCATCCTGGTGCGCCGGGCAGCGACTCCTGCATGAGGCCGATGGCCGTCCAGCTTGTCAATGCCCCCACCATCAGCACTTCGCCATGCGCGAAGTTGATCAGGTTGATGATGCCGTACACCATGGTGTAGCCCAGCGCCACCAGGGCATACATGCTGCCCAGTACCAGACCGTTGATGATCTGCTGTAGCAAGATTTCCATAAACGCTTCTCCGTCTTTTTATCGCCGCGAGTCCGCTACGCCGTCGCACTTCCGACCTGCCGCATCATCGGCCTTGTGGGCCACCTCTCACCTAGCAAAAAACCCGCCAGGTCAGTGGAACTGCGGGTTTCGAGCGCGATTGTAGTCACGGGTGACAGGCTCGATTCCGACGGAGCGGCCGGTGTTTACCCGGGGGAAAGAAGCTTCAGCCAACGCGCATTGCCGTCGGCGCTGGGGAGGGCCGCGCCGGCATCCGCATGCAGAAGAAAAGCCAGGTCGGCCTTGGTCCGCACCTTCAGTTTCTGGTAGATCGCTTCGATATGCCGCCGCACGGTCGAAGGCGAGATCGTCAGTTCGGCACCGATCTCCTTGTAGGTCAGGCCGGTACCGTAAAAGCGGGCAACGGTGAGTTCGCGCACGGTGAGTGCGTCCAGCCTGTTGACCGGCCGGACCTTGAGGAAGTACAGGTTGGCGATGGCCGTGGCCTCGAACGTCATCCGGCCTTCGGTCAGGCGGTGCTGGCGTTCTCTGCAGAACACGGCCTGGAGGCGCTGCGGAATCTTGTAGTTGCCCGGGCTCGCAAACATGACCGCGGCGAGTTGGGCGAACGCCGCATCCTGGTACACGATGAAGCCGTTGCCGTCGAACACACAGAAGCCGCCAAGGGGGTCCACCATGGACAACTGGACCGCCTGCGAGAACACGGCGCGGTTGATGCGGAAGGCTTCGCATACGTGGGGCAGCAGCGTTTGCAGCCGGGTCTTGTCGCGCTGGCGGTAGTGCCAGCGCCCGTCGGCCCGCCGCAGCGACAGGCCGGCCTTCACACCGCCTGATGCATAAGGCCAGGTCGCACCGAGCACGTTCATGTGCCGCCGCCGCAAGGCGTAGTCCCACACCGGGGCGATGGCCTTGAACCGCTCGGGCACGCAATACGAGAACGCCCGCCCCGGGTTGTGCATCACATCCATCACGACCTGATCGTGCCGCGAGATCGACAACCACTCGTCGACCATGGGCGGCGCTTCGTTGAACAGATGCGCGTGGTGCACCACGACCTGACCTCCCGCGTCGTACGACATCATGAAGAACATCGCCATGTCGAACTCGATGAAGCGCGCCATCGTCTCGATGGCGAACGAGGGAAATTCGTTGATGCCGTTTGTCTGTGCTCCGCGGTAGAGATCCAACAGGACGTCCGAAGTGCTTGGTGTCATCTGCGCGTGGCCTCCCAACCATCTGCTGCCCGTTTTGTTCTGATCATGCCGCCGCTCTCAAGATCGCTCATGGGGCATCTGCCCTATGGCTGCCGCTGTGTCTTGTCCCTACATTCTGGCCCAGACCATCCACCGGATCAGGCTACATCGCCGGGTCCAACCCAACTCCACCCACACGATCCTGCTGACCATGAACACTTCCCTGCTTGCGCTATGCCTCACCACCCTGTTGACCGCTTGCGGAGGTGGCGGCAGCGATGCGCAAACCCCGACACCGGCCGGACCGAGTGCTGCCGATACCCGTCTCCTGGCTTACCTGGACACGGCCAATCTGTCGTCCGTCGGCGTTCCATGGAACGGTCAGTTTGCGGGGGTGGCCAAACGCTGGAGTCTGCCGATCCCGGTCAAGACCAATGGCGAGGCGCGGGCCGTGCCGGCGATGGATGCCATCGAAGCGCGGCTCGGTGCGGTCGTGTTCGACCGCACCAGCATCGCCAATGCCGACGAAGCCGCCGTCACGCGGGGCATCGTGTTCCGGCAAGGCACCTCCTACCTGCCAGCGGGCGGCAATCCACAGGCGTACTGCGCCAACGTCAGCAATGCGCCATTCAGTGGCAGCTGGCCTCCAGGCTCCCTGCGGGCGACGGGCGAGCTGTCAGCCAGGCTGTATGTGAACCTCGACAACCCCCAGTGCACCGCAGGCGCCGACATCGTGGTGCACGAACTCGGGCATGCACTCGGTCTGGGTGCCCACTTCGCTGGCTTCGGTGACGGGCCTTCCATCAGCGATGACTTCTGGTCGGTGTTGGCCACGCTTTATGCCAACCCGATCGGAGCACCCAAGGCGTCCGTGGTGGTCAAGCAGATCAACAACTGAGCGACTGGGGCGGGATGGAAGCGCGCCGCGCCTCAACCCTCCTTCGTCGGGCTTGCGCCGGCACGGACCAGCGTCTTCACGGCACCACGCTCTCCATCTGCGCCCACAACGTGCACAGCATGTCGCTTGTCGTAACATCTGTTCACCAACAGAGGGAATCGATGAACACAAAGGGATTTATTTTTGGCGCTGCAGCTCTGCTGGCATGCGGTCTGTCGCAAGCTGCGTACACGGTCAACATCATTCAAAACGGCCCGGATGTGGTGGCGACCGGTAGCGGCTCGCTCGACGTGACGGCCTTGACGATCAATGGAAACGGGCCAGCGTCGCCCTCTATCAGGGGCAACATCGCAAGCGTGTTGCTTGGGCCGATCGGGGCTACCTATGAGACTTATACGGGTGCAGTTACGGGGCCTACGAGCTTTGGTCCCGGGACTGGTACAGCGGCCAGCAGTGGCACAGGCAGCATGGTCGGCGTCATCGGGAATCTCGACATCGTGACGGTTCCTCTGGGCTATGTCTCCGGAACGAATCTCGGGACTTCATCGGCCACCTGGAACGGGGCCACGCTTGCAGGACTCGGGCTCACGCCGGGCTCCTACACCTGGACCTGGGGTACCGGGCCTGCGGCGGACTCCTTCACCGTCGTGATCAGCGCCGCCCCCCAGACCCAGGCCATTCCCACGCTCTCCGAGTGGAGCCTGATCGGGCTGTCGTCCCTGCTGGCGCTGTTCGGGCTGGCGACGATGCATCGTCGCCGCAACAGCTGAAGAAGGTTTGGCAAGGCATTGCTCTAACGCTTGCCCGCTTCGTCGTCCCACTTCCGAAGCAGGGCAAGTTTTTCCGCTATCTTCAACTCCAGACCTCTAGGCACCGGCTGATACCAGCCTGGCTCTTTCATGTCATCGGGCAGATAGGTTTCACCAGCCGCATAAGCATTGGGCTCATCATGCGCATAGCGGTATTCATGCCCATAGCCCAGCTCTTTCATCAGCTTCGTCGGCGCATTTCTCAAGTGCACAGGCACTTCCCTGCTCTTGTCCTTGTTGACGAATGCCTTGGCAGCGTTGTAGGCGTTGTATCCGGCATTGCTTTTGGCTGCCATCGCCAGGTAGATCACTGCCTGTCCAAGCGCCAGCTCGCCCTCGGGACTTCCCAGCCGTTCGTAGGTCAAAGCCGCATCGTTGGCGATCTGCATGGCCCGGGGATCGGCGAGGCCAATGTCTTCCCATGCCATGCGGACAATGCGTCTCGCCAGATAGCGAGCGTCGGCCCCACCGTCCAACATGCGGGTCAGCCAGTAAAGGGCAGCGTCGGGGTGTGATCCACGCACAGACTTGTGCAGGGCTGATATCTGGTCGTAGAAGTTGTCCCCTCCCTTGTCAAAACGACGGCTGTTCAAGGTCAAGGCGTTCTGAAGGAAGTCGGCCGTGATCCGGGTGATGCCCGACGCCTTGGCCGCTGTCCCGGTTTGCTCCAGCAGGTTCAGAAAGCGCCTTGCGTCACCGTCGGCATACCCGATCAAGGTGTCTCGCGCCAGCTCGTCGAACGCAAGGTCGCCCAGCACCCTCTCCTGCGCACGCTTCAACAGCTCCTTCAGTTCGTCGTCGGTGAGCGACTTCAGGACATAGACCTGCGCACGCGACAGCAGGGCTGAATTGACTTCGAAGCTGGGGTTTTCGGTGGTGGCTCCAATGAACGTCACCAGGCCGCTTTCCGCGTACGGAAGCAGAGCGTCCTGCTGCGACTTGTTGAACCTGTGAATTTCGTCCACGAACAGGATCGTGTGCTTGCCGAGAGCCAGGTTCTGCTCTGCCTGCTCCATGGAAGCACGGATGTCCTTGACGCCGGAGAACACCGCAGACAGGGCGATGAACTCGCATTGGAAGGCCGAAGCAGTCAGGCGTGCCAAGGTGGTCTTGCCGACGCCGGGAGGCCCCCAGAAGATCATGGAGTGCGGCTTGCCCGACTGGAACGCCAGTCTCAGTGGCTTGCCCTCACCCAACAGATGGGATTGGCCGACCACCTCGTCCAGCGTCTTCGGGCGAAGGGCTTCGGCAAGCGGAGCAACAGGCTCTTGTGCGAACAGGTCAGCCATGGGTCTTCGCCTTCTTGCGCAAACCGGTGCAGGAATGTGGCTGGTCCGTGGCCTCGTCCGGCGTCTCGGCGTGCAGGTATTCGCGCGGAGGACGATGAAGGGAATCGGTGAAGTGAACGGCGGATCGCATGGTCATGGATTGTCCTGCGGACTGGTTACCCCGCGCCCGAACAGGCTTGCGTATGATGGCGGCCCGATTTGTCCCCACGAGCTGCAGCCCATGTCCATTCTGAAGACGATCGTCGCCACCATTGCCGCCGCTGCATCGCTGAGCGCCCTGGCCGTCGATCCCAGAGATCGCGGTTTCATCGGCATCGGCATGCCCGAAGGCGAGGTGGTCTTCAAGATCGGCAAACCAGACCATGAGGCCTTCATCACGAACGTCCGAGGCCAGCCCGAAGAGAAGACCTGGACCTACTTTCCGCATCCGCGCGATCCGCAGACGCTGACCATCATCCGGCTGCGGGCCGGCGTGGTGCAGGAGGTCGAACGCAAGATCGCCCGGTAGCCGGGGCAAGCACGGTGAGCGCGCAGGCGGCCTCGCCTTCGGACCGCTGCCCGGCGCGCTGCTGGCGGTCCTCTATTGCCGCAGTACGTCAGCGCCGGCCGGCGGCTTGAACACGAAGGTGTCGGCGGCCAGTGCCGGGTTGAGCTCGACCTTGGCAAAGGTCAGGACCGAACGCTGGCCGAAACTGTCGAGGATCTCGAGCACGGCGAGTTCGGGGCCCTTGTCGCTCGGCCGCAGGCCCACGCGCACGCTGGCCAGCTGGCCGTCCTTGGCCTTGGGCAGCGCGCTGACCCATTGCAAGCCGTCCTTGTCGGGCGCGGACTGCAGCGAGAAGTCGGCCTGCAGCGCCCGCAGATCGGGTGCCGCCGCCACCAGTGCAGCCGGGGTCGACCCCAGCACCTGCGACTGCTTGCGCGCGGTCACCTGGTTCAGGTCCACGTCGTACAGCCACAGGGTCTGGCCGTCGGCGACGATGCTCTGCTCGAAGGGCTTGCGGTAGACGAACTTGAAGCGGCTGGGCCGCTGGAACTCGAAGCTGCCGGACGATGTCTTGGTGCGCGCCGCCTGCCCGTCCTTGGGCGGCGCGGTGACCACCTGGACGAACTCGGCCTTGCCGCTGCGCACCGTCTTCATGAAGGCCTCGAGGCTTTCGAGGCCGTCGGCTTGCGCCGGGGCGTGCAGGGCCAGCGCGACGAACGCGGAGAACGCGCACAGGGCCAGAAAACGTGTCTTCATCGGCTGCTACTCCGTACGTGCGGGCACCAGGATGTCGCGCTGCCCATTGGTGCTCATGGCGCTGACCAGGCCCGCCTTTTCCATGTCCTCGACCAGCCGGGCCGCGCGGTTGTAGCCGATCTTCAGGTGCCGCTGCACCAGCGAGATGCTGGCCTTGCGGTTCTTCAGCACCACCTCGACCGCCTGGTCGTACATCGGGTCCTTCTCGCCCGCGCCGTCGCCGCCCTCGCCCAGCAGATCGCCCTCGCCATCGACCGTGCCGCCTTCGAGCACGCCTTCGATGTAGTCGGCCGGCCCCTGCGACTTGAGGTAACTCACCACGCGATGCACTTCCTCGTCGCTGACGAAGGCGCCGTGCACGCGGATCGGCAGGCCGGTGCCGCTGGGCATGTAGAGCATGTCGCCCATACCGAGCAATGCCTCGGCGCCCATCTGGTCGAGGATGGTGCGGCTGTCGATCTTGCTCGACACCTGGAACGCGATGCGGGTCGGGATGTTGGCCTTGATGAGGCCGGTGATCACGTCGACGCTGGGCCGCTGCGTCGCCAGGATCAGGTGGATGCCGGCGGCGCGCGCTTTTTGCGCCAGCCGCGCGATCAGCTCTTCGATCTTCTTGCCGACGACCATCATCAGGTCGGCCAGCTCGTCGATCACGACCACGATGTGCGGCAGGCGTTGCAGCGGCTCGGGGCTGTCGGGCGTGAGGCTGAACGGGTTGTAGATGAACTCCTCGCGCGAGGCCGCCTCGTCGATCTTGGCGTTGTAGCCCGCCAGGTTGCGCACGCCCATCTTGCTCAGCAGCTTGTAGCGCCGCTCCATCTCGGCCACGCACCAGGTCAGGCCGTAGGCGGCCTGCTTCATGTCGGTCACCACCGGTGCCAGCAGATGCGGGATGCCTTCGTAGACCGACATCTCGAGCATCTTCGGGTCGATCATCAGCAGCCGCACATCGCGCGCCTCGGCCTTGTAGAGCAGGCTCAGGATCATCGCGTTGATGCCGACCGACTTGCCCGACCCGGTGGTGCCGGCCACCAGCACGTGCGGCATCTTGGCCAGGTCGGCGACGATCGGGTTGCCGACGATGTCCTTGCCCAGGCCCATGGTCAGCAGCGACTTGGCCTCGTTGTAGACCTGCGAGCCGAGAATCTCCGACAGCTTGATCGACTGGCGCTTGGCGTTGGGCAGCTCGAGCGCCATGTAGTTCTTGCCCGGGATGGTCTCGACCACGCGGATCGACACCAGAGACAGGCTGCGCGCCAGGTCCTTGGCCAGGCCGACGATCTGCGAGCCCTTGACGCCGGTGGCCGGCTCGATCTCGTAGCGGGTGATCACCGGGCCGGGCGAGGCCAGCACCACACGCACCTCGACGCCGAAGTCCTTCAGCTTCTTCTCGATCATCCGGCTGGTCATCTCCAGCGTTTCGTTCGAGACGGTTTCCTGTCGCGTCTGCGCGCCGTCGAGCAGGTCGACCTGCGGCAGCTTGGAATCGGGCAGTTCGGTGAACAACGGCTTCTGCCGTTCCTTGGCCACGCGTTCGCTCTTCGGCGGGTCGACCAGCACCGGCTCGATCATCACCGGCGTGGGGTGCTGCGCCTTGGTCTCGACGCGTTCCTCGAACACCACTTCCTGGCGTTCACGCGCGGCCTGTTTGCCCAGCGCCAGGTCTTCCGCGACCTCGCGTTTCTCGCGGCGCGACTCGACCAGCGAATAGGCCCAGGCGCCGAAGCGTTCGGCCACCTGGCCCCACGAGAACCGGAACACGGCCGAAACCCCGATGATGCCGGCGACGATGCAGACCAGCCCCGAGCCCGCGAAGCCCAGCCATTGCACGGCCAACGGCCCGACCACATACCCGATGACGCCGCCCGCATGGCCGGGCAGCTGGGCCTCCAGCCGGTACAGCCGCGACCACTCGAGCCCGCAGCTGGCTGCCAGCAACAGGGCCAGCCCGGCCCAGAAGACCAAACGGTGGACCGGCATCACGCTGCCCGACGCAAAGCCGCCAGGCGCCGCACTGTCCTGGCCGCGCAGCCAGTCGGCCAGGCTCGCCAGCCAGCTGCGCACGCCGGCCGCGAAACACCACCACACCGAGAAGCCCAGCGTGAAGTAGCTGATGTCGGCCACCCAGGCGCCGAGCCGGCCGCCCCAGTTCTTCGTGCTGCCGGTGACGCCGGAGGTAGACCAGGCCGGGTCGTGCAGGGAGAAGCTCGCCAGCGACAACAGCCAGAACACCAGCGCGAGCAAGCCGAGCAGCAGGCCGAACTCGCGCGCGAAACGGCCGAAGCCCGAACGCATCGGCACCACGGCGGCGCCCGGTGAATTGAGAGTGTTGAGCGAGTAGGTCATGGTGGCAAGGTCTGCAGCGAGCTTACCCCAACCCCGCCCCGGCTCAGATCAGCGTGTTGAGCCGTTCCTTGATCAGGATCGCGCCGTTTTCCTGGCTCTCGATGTAGCCGCGCTCTTCCAGATCCTTCATGACCCGGCTGACCATTTCACGCGAGGCGCCGACCATCTTGGCGATGTCCTGGCGCGAGATCTTGTCGCGGATCACCAGCAGGCCCTGCGGGTCGGCGCTGGCCTGCTCGATCAGCGCATGCGCGACCCGGCCGTACACGTCCATCAGCGCCAGCGACTCGATCTTCTGGTCGGCCCGGCGCAGGCGCTGCACCAGGCCCGTCATCACCGCCCGCGCCATCTTCAGGTTGTCGGCGATGCAGCGGTCGAATTCGGCACGGCCGAGCGTCAGCACGTCGGTTTGCACCTCGGCCAGTACGGTCGCCGAGTGCGGTTCGTTGTCGATCAGGCTCATCTCGCCAATGCAGTCGCCGGTGCGCAGCGTCGCCAGGATCACCTCGCGACCGCGGACGTCGGTGGTCAAGACCCTGGCCCTGCCGCTCAGCACGATGTAGAGCGCGTTCGACTTGCGTCCCTGTTCCACGATCATCTCGCCGCGCTTGTAGCGCCGCTTGCTGACCGCCTGGGCCACGGAACTCGCCTGGTCGTCGGCCAGGGTCGAGAACAGCGGTACACGCATCAACAGTTCCAGGTTCGACAACATCGACATCGGCAACTCCTTTGTTCTTCGGTCCCGCGCGAACCATGGGTGTTTTCAATCCGGGGCAGAATTCGGCCGCGGACTCCCGATTCGCAAACAGCCCGGATTCTGTGGGAAAACAAGGAAACTGTACACACTCCCGGCATTCATTTCATCGAAGGCAAGCGTTCATGTCCACTCCCAAACACGCCAAGGTCCTGATTCTCGGATCCGGGCCCGCCGGTTACACCGCCGCCGTCTATGCTGCGCGCGCGAATCTGGATCCGGTCCTGATCACCGGCATTGCGCAGGGCGGCCAGCTGATGACCACCACCGAAGTCGACAACTGGCCCGCCGACGTACACGGCGTCCAGGGCCCCGAGCTGATGCAGCGTTTTCTCGAACATGCGGAGCGCTTCAAGACCGAGATCGTGTTCGACCACATCAGCGCCGTCGACCTGGCGCGACGTCCGTTCACGCTGCAGGGCGACAGCGGCAGCTACACCTGCGACACGCTGATCATCTGCACCGGCGCGTCGGCACAGTACCTCGGCCTGGAGTCAGAAACCGCCTTCATGGGGCGCGGCGTGTCGGGTTGCGCCACCTGCGACGGCTTCTTCTACCGCAACGAGGATGTGTGCGTGGTCGGCGGCGGCAACACCGCGGTCGAGGAGGCTCTGTACCTGTCGAACATCGCGGCCAAGGTGACCCTGGTGCACCGGCGCGACAAGTTCCGCGCCGAACCCATCCTGATCGACAAGGTGATGGAGAAGGTGG
This sequence comes from Pseudorhodoferax sp., assembly GCA_965279475.1. GTDB lineage: Bacteria > Pseudomonadota > Gammaproteobacteria > Burkholderiales > Burkholderiaceae_C > Pseudorhodoferax. The sequence goes on along the minus strand of CBDIIA010000003.1, from coordinate 175,764 downwards.
CCGCCGGCAAGATCGAGCTGAAGCTGTTCCACACGCTGGAGCAGGTGACCGGCGACGCATCCGGCGTCACCGGCGTGCGCCTGAAGAGCACGCAGGACGGCGTGGTCAGCGATGTGCCGCTGAAAGGCTGCTTCATCGCGATCGGCCACCGGCCGAACACCGAGATCTTCCAGGGGCAGCTGGAGATGAAGGACGGCTACATCGTCACCCAGGCCGGCCTGCAGGGGTTTGCCACGATGACCAGCGTACCGGGCGTGTTCGCCGCCGGCGACGTGCAGGACCACATCTACCGCCAGGCCATTACCAGCGCGGGCACCGGCTGCATGGCCGCACTCGACGCCCAGCGCTTTCTGGAGCAGGGCTGATTCCGGCTGCGCTATAATCCAAGGCTTTGCCGAAAACAGCCGCGTCGTTCGCTCATGAACTGCCGGTGCGGCAAGACCGGGTTACCGCCACCCGTTCCTGGCGAGGTCAAGCTGCAAACCACCACGCAACGCCGTTGCGAGCCCCTCCAGGGGTCGAGGTGCCAGCTGTTCATGAAAGAGTGTCCACATGGCACGCGTATGTGAAGTCACGGGCAAGGGCCCGATGGTCGGGAACAATGTTTCCCACGCCAACAACAAGACCAAGCGCCGGTTCCTGCCGAACCTGCAATACCGTCGTTTCTGGGTCGAGACGGAAAACCGCTGGGTGCGCCTGCGCATCTCCAACGCCGGTCTGCGTCTGATCGACAAGAACGGCATCGATTCCGTGCTCGCAGACCTGCGCGCACGCGGCCAAGCTTAAAGGACTCTGATCATGGCAACCAAAGGCGGACGCGAGAAAATCAAGCTGGAATCCACTGCGGGGACCGGCCACTTCTACACCACGACCAAGAACAAGAAGACCATGCCCGAGAAGATGCTGATCACGAAGTTCGATCCCAAGGCTCGCAAGCACGTCGAGTACAAGGAAATCAAGCTCAAGTGACCGGCGCGGCCCCTGCGGCCCGCGGCAAACTTCAAGAAACCCGCTGCGATCCAGCGGGTTTTTTCATGGGCGCCGGCCCAGGCCGGCCGGGCGCGCCCACAACGATCAGCCCAGCAGCTCGTAGTCGCCGCCACGCTCCAGCGCGCGTTGGTAAGCCGGCCGCGCGTGGATCTTCTCCAGAAACGCCATCAGCTTCGGCCGCCGCGCATCGAGCCCGCCGCGCGCCACGGCGGCCTCCAGCGGAAAACTCATCTGGATGTCGGCGCCGCTGAAGTCAGGCCCGGCAAACCACTCGCTCTTGCCCAGTTCGCCTTCGAGGTAGTTCAGGTGCTGCGTGATCTGCGGCTCGATGAACGAACTCTTGGCCTTGTCGGCGATGGCCTTCGCGATCGGCTTCACGAAGAACGGCATCTTGGCGCTGGCGATGCGGTTGAACACCAGCTTCAACAGCAACGGCGACATCGCCGAGCCTTCCGCGTAGTGCAGCCAGTAGCTGTACCGCAGGCGCTCGGGTGTCGTGCCCGGCAACGGGCCCAGGCGGCCGGCGCCATGACGGTCGACCAGGTATTCCACGATCGCCCCGGACTCGGCCAGCACCAGGCCACCGTCTTCGATGACCGGCGATTTGCCCAAGGGGTGCACCGCCCGCAACGAAGGCGGTGCCAGCATCGTCGCGGGGTCGCGCTCGTAGCGCCGGATGTCGTAGTCGAGGCCCAGTTCTTCCAGTAACCACAACACCCGCTGCGAGCGGGAGTTGTTCAGATGGTGCACGGTAATCATGACGCGGCGAGCCTTGGGCGGGGTGAAGAGCGCGTATTGTGCAACGGCGTCTTCACCCTGCTGCCGTGTGCACTGCCTGGGCCGCCCAGGGCGACGCCGGCGTCGCGCGCCTAAAATGGTCGGGTGTCCACCATCCTCAATGCCGATCTCCACTGCCATTCGATCGTCTCCGATGGCACGCTGACCCCGGAAGCACTCGCCCAGCGCGCCAGCGCCAACGGCGTCGAGTTGTGGGCCCTGACCGACCACGACGAGATCGGCGGCCAGTTGCGGGCTGCCGCCGCCGCCAAGGCCAACGGCATGCGTTACCTGACCGGCACCGAGATCTCGGTGTCGTTTGCCGGCGAGACGGTGCACATCGTCGGCCTGGGCTTCGATGCCGAAGACCCGCGCATGCAGGCCGGCCTCGCCGCCACGCGCGACGGCCGCGGCCCCCGCGCCCTCGAGATGGCCGAAGGCCTGGCGAAGATCGGCATCCGTGGCGCCTACGAAGGTGCGTTGAAGTTCGTCGGCAACCCGGCGCTGATCTCGCGCACGCACTTCGCGCGCTTCCTGGTGGAATCGGGCGTCTGCAAAGACACGTCGGAAGTCTTCCGCAAGTACCTGACCGAGGGCAAGCCGGGTTACGTGCCGCACCGCTGGGCCTCGCTGAAGGACGCCGTGGCCTGGATCACGCAGACCGGCGGCGTCGCGGTCATCGCGCACCCCGGCCGCTACAAGTTCACCGCCAACGAAGAGTTCGCGCTGTTCACCGAGTTCAAGGCCCACGGCGGCCGCGGGGTCGAGGTGGTGACCGGCAGCCACACCACGGCCGAGTACGTCGAGTACGCCGCGCTCGCGCGCGAGTTCGGCCTGGCCGCCTCGCGCGGCAGCGACTTCCACAGCCCGGACGAAAGCCACACCGACCTCGGCACCCTGCCCTATCTGCCAGGGGACCTGACGCCGGTCTGGGAACTGCTCGCGGACCGGATTCAGTGAGCCGTTCCGCATCCGAGCTCACCGGCATCGCGCTGGTGATCGTCGCGGTGGCGTGTTTTGCCACGCTCGACACCACCACCAAACTGGTCAGCGCCAGTGTGCCCGTGCTGATGGGGCTGTGGTTCCGCTACGCGTTCCAGGCCGTCGCCACCACGCTGGTGATGGTGCCGGTCTACGGCTGGGGCATGCTGCGCACCGCGCACCCCAAGTTCCAGTGCCTGCGCGGCCTGCTGCTGCTGGTCAGCAGCCTGCTGGCGTTCTACAGCCTGAAGTTCATGCCGGTCGCCGAGTTCACCGCGATCGTGATGATCACGCCGCTGGCCATCACCGTGCTGGCCGCCACCTCGCTCGGCGAACGTGTGTCGCCGCTGCGCTGGCTGCTGGTGATCGGCGGCTTCACCGGCACGATGGTCATCATCCGCCCCGGCGACGAAGCCTTCGACTGGACCTTGCTGCTGCCGCTGGGCCTGGTCTCGACCAACGCCGCCTTCCAGGTACTGACCAGCAAGCTGGCCAAGACCGAGTCACCGCTGACCATGCACTTCTACACCGGCTGGGTCGGCACGCTGCTGGCGTCGCTGCCGCTGCCGTTCGTCTGGTCGTCGATCGAATCCTGGCATCTGTGGGCGGGGCTGCTGCTGATGGGCCTGATGGCCACCGTCGGGCACTTCCTGCTGATCCTGGGCTACACCCGGGCGCGCGCGTCCACGGTCACGCCCTACCTCTACGGCCAGATCGGATTTGCGATGCTCGGCGGCTGGCTGGTGTTCTCGCACGTGCCCGACCGCTGGTCGCTGGCCGGCATCGCGCTGATCGTGGTCTGCGGCGGCGCCGGCGCCTGGCTCGCGGCACGCGAGAGCCGGGTACCGGTGCAGCCGGCCGAATCCTGAACACTGCGCCCCCCGCATCGACACCTTCCTCCCCATGGCCCAGTACTTCGAACTCCACCCCGAAAACCCCCAGCTGCGGCTGCTCAAGCAGACCGTGACGCTGCTCGCCAAGGGCGACATCGCCGCGGTGCCGACCGACTCCAGCTACGCCCTGGTCTGCCACCTCGACGACAAGGCTGCCGTCGACCGCATGCGCCGCATCCGCGGAGTCGACGACCGGCACCACCTGACGCTGCTGTGCCGCGACCTGAGCGAGCTGGCCAACTATGCGCGGGTGGACAACAAGCAGTACCGGCTGCTGAAGGCGGCCACGCCGGGCCCCTACACCTTCATCCTCGAGGCCAGCAAGGAAGTGCCGCGCCGCGTGAGCCATCCGTCGCGCAAGACCATCGGCCTGCGTGTGCCCGACCACAAGGTGCTGCAGGAACTGCTGGCGCTGCACAACGGGCCGCTGCTCGCCACCACGCTGATCCCGCCCGGCGACACCGCGCCGATGAACGATGCGCAGGAGATCCGCGCGCGTTTCGAACACCAGGTCGCCGTGGTGCTCGACGCGGGTGCCTGCCCGTCGGAGCCGACCACGGTGGTCGACCTGACCGAGATGGGCACGGGCGGCGACCCGGTGGTCGTGCGCGAAGGCCGCGGCGACCTGGCCGTGCTGGGGCTGTGAGCTGCGCCCGGCCGCCCGGCGACGTCCATCTGTGAGCCCGCTCTCTCCCACCCCGTCTGAGACAATCCCCGCGTGAATACCACCTCCCTGATCCAAACCGTCCTGATCTACGCGTTGCCGGTGCTGTTTGCGATCACGGTCCACGAAGCCGCACACGGCTACGCCGCACGGCACTTCGGCGACAACACGGCCTACATGATGGGCCGCATGACCCTGAACCCGCTGAAGCACATCGATCCGATCGGCACCATCCTGATGCCGCTGATGCTGTACTTCGCGACTTCGGGCGCGTTCCTGTTCGGGTACGCGAAGCCGGTGCCGGTGCAGTTCGGCAACCTGCGCAATCCCAAGCGCGACATGGTCTGGGTCGCGCTGGCCGGCCCCGGCGCCAACCTCGTGCAGGCCTTCCTGTGGGGCATCGGGCTCTACCTGCTGCTCGGCACCGGCGTCACCGAACCCTTCTTCGTCAAGATGTGCCAGGGCGGCATGCTGGTCAACGTCGTCATGTTCGCGTTCAACCTGTTCCCGCTGCCGCCGCTCGATGGTGGCAGGGTGCTGGTCGGGCTGCTCCCGTACAAGCAGGCGGCGCTGGTGTCGCGCATCGAACCCTGGGGCTTCTTCATCGTGATGGGGCTGGTGGTTGCCGGCGTCATCAGCAGCCTGTGGATGCGCCCGGTGATGGACCTCACCTTCGGCCTGCTCGATATCCTGCTGACCCCGTTCTCGTTCCTCGCTCGCTAGTTTCCACAGGTTTCCCATGAGCCCCACCCGCGTACTGACCGGCATCACCACCTCGGGCACGCCCCATCTCGGCAACTACGTCGGGGCCATCCGGCCGGCGGTGCGCGCCAGCCTGGCGGCCGATGTCGAGAGCTTCTACTTCCTGGCCGACTACCACGCGCTGATCAAGGTCGACGATCCGGCACGCATCCAGCGCTCCACGCTGGAGATCGCCGCCACCTGGCTGGCGGCCGGCCTCGACCCCGAGCGCGTGACGTTCTACCGCCAGTCCGACATCCCCGAGATTCCCGAGCTGACCTGGTTCCTCACCTGCGTCACGGCCAAGGGGCTGCTGAACCGTGCCCATGCCTACAAGGCCGCGGTCGACCGCAACACGGCCGCCGGCGTGGACACCGATGCCGACGTGAACGCCGGCCTGTTCATGTACCCGGTGCTGATGGGCGCCGACATCCTGATGTTCAACGCGCACCAGGTGCCGGTGGGGCGCGACCAGGTTCAACACATCGAGATGGCGCGCGACATGGCGCAGCGCTTCAACCACCTGTACGGCGAGCACTTCGTGCTGCCCGAGGCCGCGATCGAGGAATCGGTTGCCACGCTGCCCGGCCTCGATGGCCGCAAGATGAGCAAGAGCTACGACAACACCATCCCGCTGTTCGCGCCGCGCGACTACCTGCGCAAGCTGATCGCCGGCATCGTGACCGACTCACGCGGCCCCGGTGAAGCCAAGGAGCCCGAAGGCTCGGCGCTGTTCCAGATCTTCCAGGCGTTCGCCGACCCCGACGAGACGGCCGCATTGCGGCGTGCCTACGCCGATGGGATCTCGTGGGCCGATGCGAAGCAGGCGCTGTTCGAGCGCATCGACCGCGAAGTGGCGCCGATGCGCCAGACCTACCAGAGCCTGATCGACGACCCCGCCCGGCTCGACGCGATCCTGGTTGCAGGCGCGACCAAGGCACGCCGTTTGTCGTCGCCGTTCATCGCCACGCTGCGCCATGCCGTCGGCCTGCGTGCGCTCGGCACCAAGGCAGGCAAGGGCAACAAGGCCGACAAGGCGGCCCGGCAGGCGCTGCCGGTGTTCAAGCAATACCGCGAAGCCGACGGCAAGTTCTATTTCAAGCTGGTCGACCCGCAGGGTCGCGTGCTGCTGCAGAGCCTGGGCTTCGCATCGCCGCGCGACGCGGGGCAGACCATCGCCCAGCTACAAAAAGACGGCGCTGCCACGGCGCTGCAGGACCGCATGCAACCGCAGGATGGCGTCACCGAGGCCGATATCGCCGCTGCACTGCAGGCCATGGCCAAGCCCGACGAAGCATCCTGATCCGTACCGGCCCTCCATGGCCGCGCCAGCGTGAAAAAGCACACGACGGGCTTCGATTTGAGCAAGATCTGTGCAGAACACGCGCGTGATTTGCGCACTCTGTCACACGTGTGCGTAGAGACGGCGCTTAGACTGGTTTGCATGACGCTCATCACCTCCATCAGCCTCGAGTCCGTCCAGTCACTCGAAGAAATCTTCTCCTACCTGACGCCGGACGGCTGGGTCGTGCCCGCCTGGCTCACCGCGTTGCGCGAGCACGTGATGGCGATGGAGCAGTCGAGGGACTTGACGATGGGCGCGGCGGACGCGAGCTTCGCGCATTCGCTCGAAGACCACCTGGTCCCGAGGACCTACCACTGAGGCCCAAGCCCGCGATCCTGATCGCAACCGAGCGCCGATTGAAAAAGCCCCTTCGCAGGGGCTTTTTCAATGGTGCATGCCGGTCTGGCAACTACGCACGCGGCTCGCCCATGCGGTTGACCGTGATCGTGGGACCAGGGGGCGCCGTCATCTGCACATGGTGTTCCTGACCGCGGAAGTTGTAGGTCACGTCCCAGTACTGCGGCCGCGCCTGGCTCTGCACGTTTTCGCAGCGCTGCACGTCCTGCGTGCGCACACCGCCATCGCGGTTCACGTTCGATCCCACGGCGGCGCCCGCCACCGCAGCGCCTGCGGTCGCCAAATCACGGCCACTGCCGCCGCCGACCTGGTGCCCCAGGATCCCGCCGATCACGGCACCCGCCAGGGCACCACCGATGTTGGGGCGGCCACGGTCCTGCACCTGTTCACGCTCGACCCAGCAGCGCTGCTCGGGTGCGCCCATCACCGCGCGCACCGACACCACATCGGCCTCGAACAGGCGCTCGTCCGGGCGGCGACGTGCGTCGTACACGGGCATCGGCGGAGGCGGGTAACGCCGGTCGTCGACACGCGCGGCCGAGTCGACAATGCGCACCGACGAGATACGGTCGTTCAACCCGATCGACTCGAGCGACGGATAACGGCCCGGGCGCAACACGGCGCAACGGCCGCCGAAACGCATGTCTTCGCAGACCTCCCAACGGTCCCGCAGCACGACGACGGACGAGGCCCGGTCGTTGAAGCCGCGCCGCGCGAAGTCGACGACCTGGTCGTCCGTCGTGAACGAACGCCCTTCGAAACCGTTGCGTTCGTAAAACGTGATCTGTGCGCCCGCCTGGGTGGCCGCGACGATGGCGGCGGCAGCGAGTGCGCGTTGGAGCAATGTCTTCATGGTGTTCTCCTTGGGCTTGAAGCAAGCCATGGACTTCGTGCACACGTGCAGCCCACGGCATGTCCGAATCATCGGAGTTCCCGCCCGTATGGCCCAGCAGACGGCGCCGCCATCGCCGGTAGTGCATGTCCTACGCGATTGCGCTGGCCAGGATCAGGACGACGCCTTGCGCGGATGGGCCCAGAAGAAGCGCAGCATCTGCGCCGTCGCGTCCGGTCCGCGGACATCGGTGTACGACCCTTCGGCCTGCCCGCCAGACCAGGCATGGCCTGCGTCGTGCACCAGCCAGTGTTCGGCCAGCACCTGGCCGTCGGCCCCATGGTGCGTCGACACCGTATAGCGGCGGCCCTGCGGTGCCGTGCCCTGCTCCACCGTCGCCGTGCCAGGCTCGGCCAGGGCCGAGGCCAGCACCTGCTCGCCGTTGCGCGGGTGCACCGTCTGGTCGCGGTCGCCATGGAACACGATGGTCGGCACCCGCAGCGCAGCGCCTTCCGACTCGCTGCCGTTGCGCATCGCGCCCATCGCCTGCGGCACGTTGCGGGCTGCGCCCACGACCAGGCCCGAATGCACGCCCGCTGCGGCAAACACGTCCGGGTACGTGGCACCCAGGATGGCCGCCATCGCACCACCTGCGGACAACCCCGCCACATAGACGCGGTCGGCATCGAGGCCATGGTCGCGCACCACCGCCCGGGTCATGCTGGCCAAGAGCGCGGGCTCGCCGCGGCCGCGCTCCTGGTGGTTGTGCTTGAACCAGTTCCAGCAACGCTGCGGGTTCGCGTCCTGCGACTGCGCGGGGTACAGCACGCAGAAGCGTTGCCCGCCCTGGTGCGCGGCCCAGGCGTCCATCGCCGTGCCGGCCGCGAAATCGCCGGGGTTTTGCGTGCAGCCGTGCAGCATGACCACCAGCGGCAGCCGGGCGCCACCATGCTGCGGCGGCACGTACAAGCGGTAGTCACGCGACAACCCGCCGTGCGCATGGCTGCCGGTGAGGATGTGTTCGCCCCGGCCTGTGTCCTCATCGGCGCGCGGCGCCTGTGCCGGACGCGCGCCGGTGTGGCGCGCGCGGGCTTCGGGCGCCGGGTCGGCGGTGGTCTCGGGCGGCGCCGAAGTGCCGAGCAACGCCCGCTGCAGGGTTTGCGTTGCCTCGTGCAACAGGCCCGATTGCGTCAGCCGGGTAGCCTCCATCATCAGGTCGTGGATCGATTCGTTCATGCAGACTTTCAAGGGTGCCGGGCGGGTGGCTCAGCGGCGCCGGCTGGCCAGCGCCGTGCGCACCGCAGGGCTGGCATGCAGGGCGCCCAGCACGTCGATCGACTCGATCGTGGCCAGCGCCAGTTCGGGTGTGACGTCGTCGGCAATCGTCGCCAGCCCGAGCACACGGATGTGGAGTTTCTGGTGCGTCGCCTGCACCGCCTGCAGATCTTCGACGGTGAAGTGCTGCAGGCCCAGCACGAGCGTCTTGCGCGCCACCACCTGCTTGACCGCGTCGGAATGGCTGGCCAGCTGGTTGCGGATCGCCGTGCGGATGAAGTCGGTGCGGTTGCCGTAGAAACCCTCGGCCACCAGCAGATCGATCTGCCCGAGGTCGACAAACCCCAGGTTGACCGTGATCTTTTCGGAGTCGACCGGCTTGCTCTTGATCGCAGACAAATCACCGGGATGGGTTACGCTCGATTTCGCCATGTGCCATCCTAGCACCATCCGGGTGGATGTTACCGGGAGGGTTTTTGCGTCACCCCGGCAAAAGAACCACGGAATGCTTTACCGCACGACCCGCTCGCCCCCGGCGCTGCCGACCACGGCGTCGGTGCGCGCCGGCTCGATCACGCCGCACAACACACGGCCACCGGAGTTGCCTGCGGGGTCGGTCTTGTAGTCGTCGGCGTTCGCATGCACGACCAGCGAGCGGCCCATCACGGAGGCCTTGCCTGGCACGACGGTGACCTTGGAGGTCACATAGCGCAGCGTGGCGTTGCCCGATGCGTCCGCCGTCAGGTTGGGCGCGTCGCCGGCATGGCCTTTTTTCGGGTCGTCCTGCGGATGGCCGTGGTGCCCGGCCATCTCGGGGTCGAAATGCCCGCCCGCCGCGCCGAACGCCACAGGCTGCCCGGTGGCAGGGTCGGTGGAAGGGGCGCACTGCCCGTTGGCATGGATGTGAAAGCCGTGCTGCCCCGGCGTGAGACCGGTCACGTTGAGAACGATCTCCACGCCATCCGGCACCGCCGTCAGCACCGCCTGGCCAGCCGGCTTGCCATCGGCCGTGGCCAGCCTGACCAGTGCAGTCGTGGACACCCGCGCCGGCGCGGCGGGCGGAGGTTGCTGGGCACAGGCCACCAGCGGCAGGACGATGGCTGCGATCCACAGGGTCTGAGGGTGTTTCATGCTGTCTCCAGGACGGCTGCAAACCGCAGCGGCACATCGCGCTGCGCAGCCAGCCCAACGACTTTAACCCGGTCGCCCGGCACGTCTGTAGGACACGTGGCCTGCCCCTGTAGGAAGCACCCGCCATTCCGTCAGCCTGCCATAGGGAAAGTTACCTAGAATCGCACGCTTCGATCGAGGGTGACATGCCGCGCAAGATCCTGTTCGTTCTGCTGTGGATGGTCCTGGCCGGCGCGGCGCGCAGCGAGTCGACCTGGCTCACCGTGGCCGGCGATCCGGACGACCTGGCCACGAACGTGATCCAGGTCGACCCCGTCGACCGGGATGGCGACACCCGCACGATGCGGGTCCGCGTCAGCCGCGCCACCCCGCGCGTCAGCTGGGATGGCGTTCCTTACCGTTCCTACGAGTCCAACGTGCTGTTCGACTGCAGCCGCCAGACGGCCCGTTATCTCAGCATCACCTTTTTCGCCAGACCCGGCTGGCAAGGCGAGCCCCTGCGCACGGTCGACTATGCGACCGGCACGCCACGCTGGATGGAGTTCCGCGACGTGGAGCCCAACCCGAACCGGCGCATCGTCAATGCCGCCTGCCCGGCGACCCCAGGGCCACGTTAGACACGCGCAAGCCGCCGATCAGTCGGGTCCGCGTCCCGCCGCAGGCGCGCTCTCGTCGCCGTCTGGCGGCAACGGGCCGGCCACCAGCACGGCGAACGGCAGCGCCCCACGGTCGGCGAACACCTGGTCCAGCGCCAGCAGCTGCGTGTCGCAGCCCTGTGGTTCCAGGACCCGGCCGGTGAGCCAGTCGGTCCACTGCACGGCCTGTGCGGCCGCGCCCTGCAATACGAGCGTGGTGCCCTGCCACAGCGCGGGACCCCAACGCGTGGGGTCGCCAGCGCACAGCGTCTGCAGCAACCGCGTCGCCACCACCAGCACCATGGTGCCGCCCGCACTGCGTGCATACGCGAGTGCGTGTGCGGCAGCACCACCCCGCGCCTGCTGCAGCTGGTAGCCGCCTTCGGCGAACACCAGCGGCAGGGTCTTCCGCAGCTGCAGCAGCCGCCAGGTCACGAGTTGCTTGAGCCGGCCATCGGCTGCCTGCTCGCGCAGAGCGACCCACTCCGGCAGCGTCGGCCACCGCCCGTCGTCGTACAGAGCGCGCAGGCCGTCGAGCTGCGCCTCCAGCCGCGCGAAGTCGACCGGCCTGCGGTTGTCCGGATCGACCAGGCTGAAGCCCCAGACCTCGCAGCCCTGGTAGAGATCGGGCACGCCCGGCGAGGTGAACTTCAGCGCCGCCTGGGCCAGGCTGTTGGCGAAGCCAAAGGGCGCGATGCGCTGCGTCAGCCGCTGCAGCTCGGCGACGAAGGGGTTGGCCTCGCCCGGCCGCAGCACCGCATCGATGGTGCGCGCCAGCGCTTCTTCGTAGGCCGGCACCGGGTCGGCCCAGCTGGTGTGCTCCTTGGCTTCGCGCACGGCCTTCAACATGTAGGCCTGCAGACGTTCGCGCAGCGCGTGGCGCGCGCCCTCGTCGCCGGCCTCCGCGTCGGCAGGCCACAGCCCGGCGAGCGTCTGGAACAGCAGCCAGATGTCGCGCCGGGCCGGCGCACGGCCGGCATCGGTGTCGCTGCGCGCCATCTCGGCCAGGCCATCGAGGCGCTGCAAGGTCTCGCCCCAGAGTTCGGGCACTTCCGACAGCACGTCGATGCGGGCCCGCAGATCTTCCGCGCGTTTGCTGTCGTGCGTCGACGTGGCCAGCATCGTGTGCGGGTAGAAACGCGCCCGGATCTGGTTCTCGGCATGGAAGGATGCCACCGACACGCCGTAGCGCGCCGGGTCGCAACCCACGTCGTTCAGCGACGCGAGCCGCAGATGGCGGTAGAAAGCCGTGTCCTCGACCGACTTGGCCATCACCGGCGCGGTGAACTGCTGCCAGCGCGCGAGAAAACGCTCGTGCTCGGCGGCCGGCACCGCGGTTGCGCCCGGCGCATTCAGCAGCAGTGCGCGCAGCGTGTCGAGCAACTCGAACGCCGGCTCGCCGAGCCGGCGCCGGGCTGCGGCCACGGCCCAGTCGACATGCTGCTGGTCGGCGGCGCTGGCCGGCTCCGACGCGTGCACATAGGTGCGGTAGACCGGGAAGCTGGCCGCGATCTCGGCCAGCGCGCGTTGCACCCGGTGCCGGCTGTAGTCCACCGTGCGCCGGTCGCTCTGCAGAATGCGGTGGGCCGCCATGGCCAGCCAGCGCAGTTCGCTGAACAGCGAGGTCTCGATGATCAGCTGCTTGCAACGGTAGACCACCTCCTCGAAGCGGGCCGTGTCGCCGGTGAATGCCTGCCACAGCCGGTCCATCTCGGCCTCGCGCGCGCTGTCGACGAACAGGCCGTTCACCTGGCCTGCGAACCGGTAGCCGCTGTCGCCGTGCACCGGCCACGCGGCCGGCAGGGCCTCGTGCTCGGCCAGGATCTTCTCGACCAGCAGGTAGAGCCCGCCTGCGCGGCTCTGCTGCAGCCGCTCGAAGTAGCGCTGCGGTTGGGCCAGCCCGTCGGGGTGGTCGATGCGCAGACCGGTGGCGCTGTGGTCCGCCAGCCAGCCCAGCACACGGGCGTGCGTGGCCTCGAACACGTCGTCGCGTTCCATGCGCAGCGCGGCCAGCGTGTTGACGTCGAAGAAACGGCGGTAGTTGACCTCGTCGCTGGCGGCGCGCCAGTGCGCCAGGCGGTAGGCCTGCGCACCGACCAGGGCGTCCAGCGCGTCGAAGCTGCCGGCATCCGCGGGGTCGCCGTTCAGCACCTTCAGGCAGCCATCGATCCACGCCGCCAGCCAGCCGTGCTGCCGCGCGAGCGTGCCCAGCGCGGCGTTCAGCAGTGCGCTCTGGCGCGCCCTCGTCCCCAGCGGCACGCCATCGGAGGCATCGCGTGCCGGCAGCCGCGCGAACGCGCCGAGCAGGCGTGTGGTCTCGCCCACCGCGTCGTCCGGGGCGTCGCCAGGTTTGTCGCCAGGTGTGTCGCGCTGTGCCGCCGGCATCGGCAGCGCCGCGAAGATGCGCGGCACGCAGCCGGGATCGACCGGAAACCGGTGCTCGAAGTAGTGCAGCGCGAAGGCGCCGCTGTCGGCGTCGAACTGCAGTGCGATCTCGCCGCGCTCCAGCACACGGCCGTACTGGTCGCCCAGCACCGGCAGCAGCAGTCGGTTGGTCAGCGTCGGCTCGGCCGCATGCCACTCGATGTCGAAGGTGTCGGCGAACGCCGAGGCCTGGCCGTGCTCCAGCACGTCGAGCCACCAGGCGTTGTCGGTCTCCAGCACGCCCATGTGGTTGGGCACCACGTCGAGGATCTGCCCCATGCCATGGCGCTGCAGCGCCGCGCACAGGTCGGCATGGGCCGTCTCGTCGCCGATCTCCGGGTTCAGCTGCGCATGGTCGACGATGTCGTAGCCGTGCGTGCTGCCGGTGCGCGCGCGCAGGTAGGGCGCGCTGTACAGGTGCGTGATGCCCAGCGCATGCAGGTAGGGCACGGCCTGCGTCACCTGCGCGAACGTGCAACCTTTGTGGAACTGCACGCGGTAGGTGCTGGTGGGCAGGCCGGCGCCTGCGAGCGTGGGCGCGGTCATGCAGCATCCTCGGCTTCGAGCGTCCAGCAGGCCGACCAGGCCGGCCACTGCGCCGGCTCAGGCTCCTGCGGCCAACGGTGGCGAAAGACCTCGGCCACGCGCCGCCCGCCCGCCACGGGGCCGTGCAGTGCGGCAACGGCCTCGGGTCCCAGGTTGAGCCGCAGCACCAGGCTGTGGCCGTCGTCGTAGGCCCATTGCACAGCGATGCCGGTCGCGCCCACCCGCGCCGCACGGTGTGCCGCGGCACACAGCCTGCGCTGGCGCGGCACGATCCATTGGCGCCGCGCGGCAAGCGCCTGCTGCACCAGCGCCAGCGTCTGCTGCCCGAGCTCGCCCTGCCGGTGCGCGCGGTCCCAGCGGCTGGCCTCGATGCTGCCGGGGCTGGTGGGGTCGGGCAGTGCATGGGCATCGCCGCCCGGCGCGTGGCCGAACTCGCGCGCACGCCCGGCACGCACGGCCTCGCGCAACTCGCCCTCCCAGTCGGCGAAGTACAGGAAGGGGGTGGCGGCGCCGAACTCGTCGCCGAAGAACAACATCGGCGTCGCCGGTGTCAGCAGCGACAGCAGCATGGGCAGCGGCCCGGCGTCCGCGGGGGCGATCTGCCCCAGCCGCTCGCCCTGCGCGCGGTTGCCGGTCTGGTCGTGGTTGTTCGCATAGACCACCATCGCGCCCAGCGGCTGGTGCGCCGACAGCGTGCAGTGCGCACGCACGCCGGCCTGCTGGCGTGGCGCACCTTCGTACACGTAGCCATGCGCCAGCGCATGGGCCAGCAACTCGATCGGCTGCGCGCCGTAGTCGTGGAAGTAACCGCTGCTGTCGCCGGTCAGCGCGACGTGCAGCGCATGGTGGAAGTCGTCGTTCCATTGCCCGTCGAACCGCCCGGGCAGCGGCCGGTCGGCCAGGCGCCAGCCTTCGTTGCGGTCGTTCTCCAGCACCAGGTGCACGTGCCGGCCCGGCGTGGCGTCGCGCACCGCCTGCGAGATCTGCTGCAGGATGTCGGGCGTGCTGGCATCGGTGATCGCGTGCACCGCGTCCAGCCGCAGGCCGTCGATCTGAAACTCCTCGACCCAATAGAGCGCGTTGTGCACGAAGAATTCGCGCACACCCGCGCTGCCTTCGCCGTCGAAGTTGAGGGCCGCGCCCCAGGGGCTCTGGTGCGTCGAAGAAAAGAACGACGGCGCATAGGCGCCGAGGTAGTTGCCGTCGGGCCCGAAATGGTTGTAGACCACGTCGACGAACACCATCAGCCCCAGCCGGTGCGCGGTCTCGACGAACGCCTTCAGGTCGTCGGGCCGGCCGTAGGCTGCGTGCGGCGCGAAGGGCAGCACACCGTCGTAGCCCCAGCCGAAGCGCCCGGGGAACGACGCCAGCGGCATCAGCTCGACCGCGGTGATGCCCAGCGCGGCCAGCTCAGGCAGCTCGCGCGCCGCGGCAGCGTAAGTGCCTTCGGCGGTGAAGGCGCCCACGTGCAGTTCGTACAGCACGACTTCGTCCCAGGGCCGGCCGCGCCAACCGGTATCGTCCCAGGGAAACGCTCCGGGGTCGACCACGCGGCTGGCCTCGTGCACCCCGAGCGGGTTGTCGCGCGAGGCCGGGTCGGGCACCAGCAGACCGCCGTCGATGCGCCAGCGGTACAGGTCGCCCACCTGCGCCTCGGCCACGTGGCAGAACCAGCGGCCATCGACCTCGCGCCGTGCCGGCAGCACGCGCTGCACCTGGCCATCGGCACCGCACAGCGCCAGCGCAACCTGCGCCGGCGCGGGCGCCCAGAGTCGGAAATCGACACCTCCGCCGTCCGCCGGCGACGCGCCGAACGGCATCGCATGCACACAACGCATCAGCGCGCCGGTGCCTGCGTCAACAGCAGCAAGGCGTGCGACGGCAATTCGACTTCGTCGCCGCTGTTCCACTCCGCGCCGCCAGCGCCGCTGCCGCCCTGGTGGATGTCGCTGCCGGTGTCGACCCGCACCCGCCATGGCGCGCCGTACTGCGGCCCCGCCGGCAACGTGAACGTGGCGGCCTCGGGCGAGCTGTTGAACATCAGCAGCACCGACGGCCCGGGCACGTCGCCGCAGCCGGCACCGTCGAAGACCACGCTGATGCAGCGCACGGCCGGGTCGTCCCACTCTTCCTGCGTCATCGCGATGCCCCAGACGCTGAACCAGGCGATGGCCGGATGTTCGGCATCACCGGCCGGCCACTGGTTGTGGTGCAGCACCGGCAGTTCGCGGCGCAGCGCGATCAGGCTGGCGACGAAGTCGTTCAGCGGATCGGTCTTGCGCGCCTCGCTCCAGTCGAACCAGCTCAGCGCGTTGTCCTGGCAGTAGGCGTTGTTGTTGCCCTGCTGGGTACGACCCATCTCGTCGCCGCCCAGCAGCAAGGGCACGCCGCGCGAGACGAACAAGGTCGTCAGGATGTTGCGCTTCTGGCGCTCGCGCAGCGCCAGCACGCCGGCGTCGTCGGTCGGGCCTTCGGCGCCGCAGTTCCAGCTGCGGTTGTGGTTCTCGCCATCGCGGCTCTCTTCGCCGTTGGCCTCGTTGTGCTTCTCGTTGTAGCTGACCAGGTCGTTCAGTGTGAAGCCGTCGTGCACCGTCACGATGTTGACGCTGGCCGACGGCAGGCGCCGCGACGGGCCGAACAGGTCGTGCGACCCGCACAGCCGCGCCGCGAACACCGGCAGGCTGCCGTCCTCGCCGCGCCAGAAGTCGCGCACCGCGTCGCGGTAGCCGCCGTTCCACTCGGACCAGCCGGGCGGAAAGCCGCCGACCTGGTAACCGTAGTCGCCCAAGTCCCAGGGCTCGGCGATCATCTTCACGCGGCGCAGCACCGGGTCCTGCGCCACCGCGGCGAGGAACGGCGCCCGATGATCGAACGCACCCGCGGCATCGCGCGAGATCGCCGGCGCCAGGTCGAAACGAAAGCCGTCGACGTGCATCTCCTCGACCCAGTAGCGCAAGCTGTCCATCACCATGCGCAGTACCGGCGGGTTGCTCACGTCGAGCGTGTTGCCGGTGCCGGTGAAGTCCATGTAGAAACGCGGATCCTCGGTCGTGCGGTAATAGCCCTGGTTGTCGATGCCCTTGAACGACTGCGTCGGCCCCAGGTGGTTGCCCTCGCTCGTGTGGTTGTAGACCACGTCGAGGATCACCTCGATGCCGGCCGCGTGCAAGGCCTTGACCATGCCGCGGAACTCGTCGACGCCGGCGTTCGATCCGTCGGGGCCGCTGGCGCAGTAGCGCGGCTCCGGCGCGAAGAAGCCGGTCGTGCTGTAGCCCCAGTAGTTGGCCAACCCCTTCTCTGCCAGGTGCCCGTCGTCGCTGAAGGCCTGGATCGGCAGCAGTTGCACCGCCGTCACGCCGAGCCGCTTCAGGTGGGCAATGGCCGGCGGGTTCGCCATGCCGGCGAAGGTGCCGCGCAAGCGCTCGGGCACCTCGGGCATCTGTTGCGTGAAGCCGCGCACGTTGACCTCGTAGAACACCGTGTCCTCCCAGGCGACGGAAGGTGGGTGGTCGCCGCCCCAGTCGAACTCGGTCCGCGTCACGATGCTCTTCGGCGCGGCGGCCGTGCTGTCGGCGCTGTCGCTAGCGTCGATCGCGGCGTCTTCTTCCTCGCCACCGACCACGTAGCCGAACTGGATGGCCTCACCCCGCAGCGGCCGGTCGATCGCGCGGGCATAGGGGTCGAGCAGCAGCCTGGCCGGGTTGCAGCGCTGGCCGGCGGCCGTGTCATAGGGCCCGTGCACGCGGATGCCGTAGCGGGTGCCCGGCGCCACGCCCGGCACGAAGCCGTGCCACACATCGTCGGTACGGCCGGGCAGCACGACACGCGCCGTCTCGTGTTGGCCTGCGGCGTCGAACAGGCACAGCTCGACGCTCTCGGCGACGCTGGACCAGACCGCAAAGTTCAGGCCGCCATCGCGCAGCGTGGCGCCGAGCGGCCAGGGTCGGCCGGGGTCACAGGAAGGGTTCATGCAAAAGCTCCATCGGTTGATGCGGGAATGGGTAGCGGAGGCGCGCGCAGCGGCGAAGCCGCCGGGCGCCGGGGAAAACATCCGGCGGGCACGACCACGATGCCGCTGTCGCTCACGTGGAAACGCTGGCGGTCGGCCTCGGCATCGAAGCCGATGCGTTCGTAGGCGGGAATGTCGTTGTCGCAGTCGACGATGGCGCGGCGGATCTGCGCGCGCTGGCCGATGCGGCAACGCTCCATCACGATCGCGCTCTCGATGGCGGCGCCGCGTTCCACCAGCACCGGCCCCCGCAGGATCGCGCGGTCCAGGTCGGCACCGTCGACCATGCAGCCGGCACCGATCATCGAATGGCGGACCGTGCCGCTCTCGATCTGCGCCGGCTCGGCCTGCTCGGGGCTGGCGTAGATCGGCCAGCGCGGGTTGCCGATCTGGAACTTCGGTGTCGTGCCGATGGCGTCGAACTGGGCGTCGAAATACGCGTCGATCGTGCCGACGTCGCGCCAGTAACCACGCTCTTCGTGCGGCGCGATGCCGGGCACCACATTGGTCGCGAAGTCGTAGGCGAACAGCCGGTGCGTCTCCAGCATCGCGGGCAACATGTGTTTGCCGAAGTCGTCGTGGCCATGGCCGCGATGGGCGCGCAGGGCGTCGAGCAGCACCTGCGTGTCGAACAGGTAGTTGCCCATCGAGGCCAGTGCGTGGCTGCGGCTGCCCGGCATCGGCCTGCAGCTGTCGGGCTTCTCGACGAAGGCGCGCACGCGCCCGTCCTCGTCGGCCTCGACGATGCCGAACTGCCGGCTGCTGGCGACCGGCACCGGCAGCGTGGCCACGCTGATCTGGGCGCGGCGCTGGCGGTGGAACGCGATCATCTGGCGCACGTCCATCCGGTACACATGGTCGGCACCGAACACCGCCACCAGATCGGGGGCAAAACTCTCGATCAGGTGCAGGTTCTGCGACACGGCATCGGCCGTGCCCTGAAACCACTCGGTGCCGCTGTGCATCTGCGGCGGCACGATGGAGACGAAGTGGTCTGGCAGGAAGCGCGTCATGTTCCAGGTGCGGCGCACGTGGTCGATCAGCGACTGCGACTTGTACTGCACCAGCACATGGGTCGCATAGATCTCGGAGTTGACCAGGTTGGACAACACGAAGTCGACCAAGTGGTGGCGGCCGTTGAACGGGACGGCCGGCTTGCAGCGGTCGGCGGTCAGTGGCTGCAACCGCGAGCCTTCGCCGCCCGCCATCACCAACGCCAGCACTTTCAGATCGAGCGACATGCCAACGCACTCCGGAGCAAAGGGCCAGCACAGCGCCTGGCGGCCATGCAGAGCGGGATGGAAAAAAGGCGCCCCGCCCCGGTGGCGGTCGGCGCCTCTTGTCGGATCAACGAACGAAGAGTGCGATCAGGATGATGATCGGGATCGGCACGCCGAGAAAGAACAAGAGCAGTGAACGCATGGAAAGTCTCCTGGTTGCGGTGGATGAAAACGATGAAAGCGTGCCGGGCTCAGAGGTCGCGTTCGCGGCCGCCGTAGGTGGCACACAGGCTGGCGACGAACGCACCGATCAGCAGCGAGACGAACAACCACAGCGTGGCGGTGGCGGTCGCCTTGCGAGCCTTCTCGGCGGCGTCACGCGCTGCGGCTTCGGCCTCGCGGGCCTTGGCCTGGATGCGGGCGACGGTGTCGGTGACGCGCTTCTCCGCATCCTGCTGCGACAGGCCGGTGCGTTGTGCGACCAGCTGGCCGACGTAACGCACTTCTTCCGCGGGCAGCGCAGCATTGCCGCCGGCCTGCATCAGGATGCGGCCGACCTCGGCGGCCGGTGCCGCGCTCTGCATGGAAGCGTCGGGCCCCGACGGCATCGCGCCCGTTGCCGGGGCCGCCATCGGTGTCGATGGTGCAGCCGCGTCCTTGCGGAACAAGGCGTCGATGAAGTAGCGCTGCATGTCGCCGGCAGCATTGCCGGACGCGCCTCGCTCACCGGCCACAGCGGCCGTGCCCGCACCTGCAGCAGTAGCCGCCACCGCCGTGGCCGCACCGCCGGCCGCCGAAGCGCCGGCCTGCGCGACACCACCGATCACCGAACCGACGGCCGAGGACAGCAGCGCGGCAGTGGCCAGCGATGCGATGGCCCAGGCCAGGAAGCCGTGGGCCGTGTCGCGGAAATAGACCTCGTCGGTCTGCGTGGCCACCCAGCGGGTGCGCAGGCGTCCGGCCAGGTAACCGCCCATGCCCGATGCGAGGATCTGCGTCACCGTGATCCAGACGATCGCGGCGAAACCCAGCGTGCGGGCGCTGGCGCCAGCATTCGCGTAGGGCGACAGCGAGGTGAGGCCGAGACCACTGCCGAGGATCAGCAGGATCAGCGACAACGCCGCCGCTGCCGCCGCACCCGCAAAGATCGCGCCCCAGGACACGGCGCTGGCCGGCCGGTCCGCTGCGGTGGCGGGTACGACGGAGCCGGTTCGCCCGTAGGCATCGGCGGCCGCAAGAGTGGGAAGAGCCATGGCTGTTGTCCTCGTTGTGATGGTGCAGCGATCATCTGGCGCGGGTGCAGATGCGTCCGTCGGACGTTCCAGGGAGCCCTTGTAGGAAGACCGGCCCTGGGCGCTGAAGGCCCAAGCCTGCGCGGCGCTAAACGGCCGCGGGACCGCTCCAGCCCAGTGTCTTCATCGCGGCCTTCAACGACCGGGCCGCCTTGGCGTAGCCGCTCCAGGGATCGTTGCCAACGTCGAGCCGCGTGTGCACGTTGCGGATGTTCCACTGGTCGCTGGCCTTCAGGTCGTGCAATTCATCCCAGGCCGCCGGCACCGAGATGCCCAGGCCGGGCCGGGCCCGTGCCGACCACGCGCAGACCGTGGTCGCACCCTGGCCGTTGCGCAGGTAGTCGATGAAGATCTTGCCGACCCGGTTGCGCGGCCCGCTCTTGGCGACGAAGCGTTGCTGCACCGTCTGCGCCAGGTGCGTGACCACCGCCTGCGAGAAGCCCTTGACGGTGGCCCAGTCGTGGCCCCGGCGCAGCGGCACCACCACGTGCAGCCCCTTGCCGCCGCTGGTCTTCAGGAACGACGCCAGCCCGAGCTGGTGCAGGAACACGTGCACCAGCTCGGCCCCCTCCTGCATCTGCTGCCAGGGCACACCCTCGCCCGGATCGAGGTCGAACACCATGCGGTCCGGCGTCTCGAAATGCGAAGCCAGCGCGTTCATCGAATGGATCTCGAGCACGTTCCATTGCGCGACCGACAGCAGGCCCTGCGCCGTGGCAACCTCGAGCATCGGCGGATGTTCGGGGTCGAGTGCCGGGTCCAGCTGCCGCAGGCCCGGCAGCTTCTCGGTCTCGGCGTGCTTCTGGAAGAACAGGGGTTTGCCGATGCCGGCCGGCGCCCGCACCAGCGACACCGGCCGGTGCTTCAGGTGGGCCATCATCAGCGGCCCGACCAGGCCGTAATAGCGCACCATCTCGAGCTTGGTCGCACCGGTGCTTTCGTCGATGACACGCTCGCCGTGCGTGACCTTGAAGCGGCTCGACAACGCGTGCGAGGTGGGCGGCGCGGCGTCGTTCTCTGTCGCCGCGGCCTTGCCACGCGCCGTGGTGGCCTTGGCTGCCTTGCTTGCCTTGGTTGCTTTGGGCACGGCTGCCGGCCGTTCCCGCACGATGTCGGCCGGCGCCTTGTCGGTGCGCAGCCCGTGGAACACCGCATGGCGGATGCGCCCACTGCGCGTCCACTCTCCAAAGGTCACCTCGGCCACCAGCGCTGGCTTGACCCAGTGCGGCCGGCCCTCGATGCCGCTGGGGTCGGCGAACGGGCTGCGGGTCGCCGCGATCGTGTTCAGCTGCTCGGCCAGGTCGGTCAGCGTGCGCCGGTTGAAGCCGGTGCCGACGTTGCCCGCGTACAGCAGCCGGCCGGTCTTCGGGTCGTGCACCCCCAGCAGCAGCGAGCCGATGCCGGTGCGGCTGCCCTGCGGATCGGTGAAGCCGCCGATCACGAACTCCTGCCGGTGGCTGCACTTGAGCTTGATCCAGTCGGCCGAACGGCGCGTCACGTAGGGCGCGTCGCGCCGCTTGGCGATCACGCCTTCGAGGCCGAGCCTGCAGGCCGACGCGACCACGCTGTCGGGCGACGCATCGAACACCGCGCTGAAGCGCACCCGCTCCGACGAACGGCTGGCCATCAGCTGCTCCAGCAGTGCGCGCCGCGCTTGCAACGGCTGCTCGCGCAGATCGCGCCCGCTGCAATACGGCACATCGAACAGGTAGTAGACGATGGCACCGGTCTTCGCTGCGTCGAACGATTGCTGCAGCGCGCCGAAGTCGGGCACGCCCGCGGCATTGGGCACAACGATCTCGCCGTCGTACCAGCCAGGTGGCAGCGCCAGCCGGGCGATCTCCTTGTGCAGCGACTTCAGCTTGCCGGTCCAGTCGTTGCCGTTGCGCGTGAACAGTTGCACCGCGTCGCCGTCGACACGGGCCAGCAAACGGTAGCCGTCGAACTTGATCTCGTAGACCCATTCGGACGGATCGGCAGGTGGCTTGTCGACCAGCGTCGCGAGTTGGGGCGACAGTGTCGCGGGCAGCGCCGCCTTGGGCGCATCGGCAGGCATGGCGTCGGGATCCGCGGAGGCCTTGGCCTTCGCCTTGGTCTTGGGCGCCGCCTCCACAGCAGCCGCACGCGCGGTGGCGTGGCCCGCACCGGCAGCCTTGGGCAGACGCAGGCCCTTCACGCTGTCGGGCAGTTCGTCGACCACGCTGAACTCGACAGCAGGCCGCACGAAGTCGTCCTTCTCCTTGATCAGCAGCCACGGCGGCTGCTTCTCGCCGCGGCCTTTCATCCGCACCAGCACCCAGCGGCCGTGCAGCTTGTGGCCATGCAGCTCGAACTTGAGATCGCCGTCGCGCAGACCCTTGGCCGGATCGCCCAGCGGCGTCCACAGCCCCTTGTCCCAGACGATCACCTTGCCCGCGCCATACTGCTTGGGCGGAATCGTGCCTTCGAAACTCGCATAACTGAGCGGGTGGTCTTCCACCTGCACGGCCAGCCTACGTTCGTGCGGATCGAAGCTGGGGCCCTTGGGCACGGCCCAGCTCTTCATCGTGCCGTCCAGCTCCAGCCGGAAGTCGTAGTGCAGCCGAGATGCCCAGTGTTTCTGCACGACGAAACTCAGCGCCGACGTGGCTGCAGAGTGTTCGCCACCGCTGGGCTCCGAAGTGATCGCGAAGTTGCGCTTGGCCCGGTAGGGCTTCAGCGCGTCAGAGTCGTCCATGTGAACACCTTAGATCGGCTTGGTCCAGATACCCGGTCGGCTGGCGCGTGCAGTTGCTGTCGGTGAAGGCCGACACAAGGCCGGCAGGGACGTTGCATCATCCCGACCAGACTTAGCGGCGGCGCATGCCTACAGACGGTCATCCGGTTGCCCCACAGCCAGGGCGGGCCGCGGCGGACGAAGATGCACACTTGAGGCATCTGCACCCATGTCGTGCCGCCCGCCCCCGGCGCCTCGGCGCCAGCACCTGGCCTTTGCGTTGTTTTGATCTTTTTTTGACTGGAGACTCGCCATGAGCGCCATCCCCGAACGCCGCCATTTCTCGATGGTGCGTGGTTTCCATCTGGCGGATTTCTTCACACTGGGCAACGCGGCTTGCGGCATGGCATCGGTCTTCTTCGCGATGCAGTACATGGCGTCGGGTGCGCTCAGCCACTTCCTGCTGTCGGCGCTGATGACGCCGATCGCGCTGGTGTTCGACGTGTTCGACGGCCGCATCGCGCGCTGGCGCCAGCAGCATTCGTCGCTGGGCCGCGAGCTGGACTCGCTGGCCGACATCGTGTCGTTCGGCGTCGGGCCGGCAGCCCTCGGGTATGCCGCGGGGCTGCAGAGCGGCTGGGACATCGCGGCCCTGGTCTATTTCGTCTGCTGCGGCGTGAGCCGGCTTGCGCGCTTCAACGTGACGGCGGAGACGCTGGCCGAAGGCGGCGACAAGGTGAAGTATTTTGAAGGCACGCCGATCCCGACCAGCGTGGTGCTGACCGCCATCCTGGCCCTTGCCGCATGGCAGGGCCGGATCGGCGACACGCTGTGGGGCGGCGCCTGGGCGATCGGCCCGACGCTGCTGCACCCGATGGCGTTGCTGTTCGTGCTGTCGGGCACCTTGATGATCAGCAAGACGCTGCGCATTCCGAAGATGTAGGCGAGCCACGCCGCCAGCGATCTGACTTTGCCGCCATCATCGGTGATCCCGTTTCTTCAGGGCGACTTCGCATCGATATCCCGCAAGGTGTCGATGAAGGCACGCAAGCCTGCAGGAACATGGCGATGCCCGGGGTAATACAACGCCAGGCGCCCCAGCGAGGGCATCCAGTCCGACAACACCGGAACCAGCTGTTTCGACCGGATCTCCTGGCGGACCGTCCACGCGTGCATGTAGACCAGACCGATGCCGGCCAGAGCGGCCTCGCGGCGCGGTAGATTGTGGTCGAGCGTGAGGGGACCATCGACGTCCAGCGCATACTCCTCGTCGTGTCGCTTGAACTCCCAACGCCACATCGCGCCACTGGGCAGGCGGTTGCGGACACAGCGATGAGACGCGAGGTCGTGCGGCGTCTGGGGGATGCCGTGGTGCTTGAAGTAAGCCGGCGAGCCCAGGACCGCAAACCCCTGCTCCGGACCGAAATGCGCTGCGACCATCGATTGAGGGACCGCATTGCCCAGCCTGACGCCCGCGTCGAACCCATTGGCCACGATATCGATCAGCCGGCCGTCCGTCACGATGTCGACGCGCATGTCCGGATAACGCGCCAGGTACTTGCCGACGTAGCGGCCGAGCATCTGGTGCGCCGCCGTCTCGGAGGTGTTGATGCGAAGCGTGCCTGTGGGCGCGGAACTCAGCGCCATCGCGGAATCGATCGCGCCATCGATCTCGCTCAGGGCAGGTCCTATCCGGGCCAGAAAGGCTCTGCCGGCTTCGGACAGCGACACGCTGCGCGTCGTGCGGTGAAACAGGCGCACTCCCATGCGCTCCTCGAGGCCCGAAACCGCATAGCTGACCGCCGACGCCGAGAGCCCGAGCTCGGCTGCGGCCGCTCTGAAGCTGCGGCACGACGCGACGGCGGCCACGGCCTGCAAGGCTGAAAGTTCTGGGCGAAGCATGGGTTGGCTGTCCTGACCGCGTGGTGCAGATTGATGAATCTGCTGCAGCATTGAATGCGAGATTGTGCTACTTATCAAGCGGCACCCTACGGCATAGCATCCGTGCCACACCCCATGGAGCCCGCCGTGTCCCGTATCACCACCCCGTTCGGATTTCATTCGACTGCCTCGGAAGTCCTTCGCGGCGTAGACCTCTCAGGCAAGCGGGCGATCGTCACCGGCGGCGCCTCGGGCATCGGCCTGGAGACGGCACGCGCCCTGCTGCATGCGGGCGCCACCGTCACGCTGGCGGTGCGGCGCCCCGCGTTCGCAGCCGCCGCCGCGCATGAACTCAGCGCCGCGCACAAGACCCGGGTCGAGGTTGCGGAACTCGACCTGGCCGACCTTGCCTCGGTGAGCGGCTTTGCGTCCAGGTGGAGCGGGCCGCTGCACATCCTGGTGAACAACGCCGGGGTGATGGCGATACCAGATCTGCAAAGAACCAGTCAAGGCTGCGAAATGCAATTCGCCACCAACTTCCTGGGGCACTTTGCGCTGACCCTTGGTCTGCACGACGCGCTGAAGAATGCAGGGGGCGCACGCATCGTCTCGCTGAGTTCAAGCGCCCAGCTGATGAGTCCTGTCGTCTTCGACGATCTTCATTTCAGATTCCGCCCCTACGAGCCATTCGCGGCCTATGCCCAAGCCAAGACGGCGTGCGCCTTGATGGCGGTGGAGGTCAACAAGCGCTGGCAGCACGAACGCATCTTCGCCAATGCCGTCCATCCGGGTGCCATCGCGACCAAACTCCAGCAACACACGGGCGGACTCAAGACGCCACCGGAGCGCAGGAAGAATCCGGCGCAAGGCGCTGCGACATCCGTTCTGCTGGCAGGCTCCCCGCTGCTGGAGCGTGTCGGAGGCCGGTATTTCGAGGATTGCAATGAAGCACAGGTGATGGAAAGCCGGCCCCTCGACTTCACCGGCGTCGCGCCCTATGCAATCGATGCCGACAACGCGGCCAGGTTGTGGACCATTGCAAGCCGGCTCGTCGAAGCAAGGGCATAGGCGGAGTCCGGACCTACCTCGCACCGTGGGGTGTGTCCCTCGCAGTGACGGCCGGTGCACTGCAGCGCCGCCTCCTGCATCGGCCGTTGCACCCGGCTTCAGTTCATCCGCACTTCACCGGTCTCACCCATCTTCGTCGGTGGCTTGCCGGTCACGGCCGCCTTGGCCATCTGGTAGAGCTGCGTGAGTTTGCTTTCCTTCACATCCCAGTAGTGGGCATGGGTGATCTTCACTTCGACCAGTGCCAGATCCGGGTCGTCGACGCCGCCCGGAAACCAGGCCTCGGCCATCTTGCTCCACAGTTCGCGGGTCTTGTGCACATCGTTGCTGACGGTGGCCGTGCCCGAGACCGACACGTACTTGTCGCCGCTGGTGTCGGCATAACTCACGTTGACGGTCGCCTCGGTCTTCAAGTCGTCGACCGGGTCGCTCTTGCGCGACATGAAGAACCACAGGCGGTCGTCTTCGTCGAGCTTCTTGTTCTGTGTGGTCATCGGCCGCGCGTGCAGATGCCCGTTCGAGTGCCTGGTGGTGAACATCGCGAACTTGATGTCCTTGATCAGGTCCCAGAGTTGCTCGGGGGAGTTGGTGACGGTGCTCATGGCGTGTGTCCTTTCAGGTCTCGTCGCGGAATGGCGACTTGGCATTGATTGAAGACGCGCAGGCGTGTGGGCGCTATCGGCTCCAATGCCGCTGCCTTGTAGGGCATGGACTGCGCACGGCCTTGTCCGACGCGGCTTTGCACGCCAGCGTACAGACGCGCGGGCGCAAGAGGCCTATGCTGCAGACGATATGCAATACAAGGACTACTACGCCGCGCTCGGCGTGCCACGCGACGCCGATCTGGACGCGATCAAGAAGGCCTACCGCAAGCTCGCGCGCCAGCACCACCCCGACATGTCCAAGGCCCCGGATGCAGAGGCCAGGTTCAAGGATGCGGCGGAGGCCTATGCGACGCTGAAGGATCCGGAGAAAAGGGCCGCCTACGATGAACTCGGCCGCAGGCCGCAAGGCGAGTCGTTCACGCCGCCGCCGCAATGGAGCCAGACGCACGGCAACGGACCGGGAACCCATGGCTTCGACGACATGGACCTGTCCGATCTGTTCGCCGCGTTCGGCCAGGGCCGCTCCGGCAGCCGGAAGGGACCGGTGGCAACACCCGGGCGCGACTACGACAGCGCCCTCACGGTCAGCCTTGAAGATGCCCACCGCGGCGCCACCCTCGACCTGCGGCTGGCAGACGAAGGTGGCGAGCGCACGCTGCAGGTCACCGTGCCGGCCGGCGTGCGCGAAGGCCAGAAGCTGCGCTTGCGCGGCAAGGGTGGCAAGGGCCGCCACGGCGGACCCGATGGCGACATCTACCTGCACATCACGCTCGCGCCGCACGCCGTGTTCCGCGCCGACCACCACGATCTGTACTTCGATCTCGCGCTCGCGCCGTGGGAGGCCGCACTCGGTGCCGAGGTCGAGGTACCCACGCTCGACGGCCCCGTGGTGCTGACGGTGCCGGCCGGTACGCGCCGCGGCCGCAAGCTGCGGTTGCGCGGGCGCGGCCTGGCCCAACCCGGCGGCGGCCGCGGCGACCTGTATGCGCTGGCTGCGATCGACATCCCCGAAACGCTGTCGCCACGCCAGCGCGAGCTCTACCAGGAACTGGCCGCCGCCTCGCCAGAGTTCAAACCCCGCGCCCCAGCCCTCAAGGAGGCCCCGCATGCAGGCACATGAAACCGAATGGGTCTGGCTCGACACCCGCCAGACCGTGAGCGTGACCGAGCTGTCGACCGTCTGCGGCATCAGCACGGCTGAACTCGACGAACTGGTCGACTACGGCGCCCTGACACCGCTCGACGCAGGAGAGGCCGGGCGCCAGTTCCAGGCCGACTGCATCGCCACGCTGCGCACCGCGGGCCAGCTGCGCCGCGACTACGACCTCGACCTGTTCGCCGTGGCGATGCTGCTCGACCATCTGCGGCTTATCGAGCGGCTGGAGGGCGAGGTGCGCAGCCTGCGCGCCCGGCTGCCCGGCAGCGCCGGCCCCTGAGCGCGACGGCGCGCCCGCCCGCTCAGCGGCTCCAGCGCCAATCCTTGATCTCGGGCATGTCGTCGCCATGCTCGGCGACGTAGGCCCGGTGCCGCGCGATGGTCCCGTCGTACCGTGCAGTGGCCGCCGGCACCTGCGAGGCCAGCCTGGGAACGCGGCGGACTGCGTCCAGCGCCAGCTGGTACCGGTCGAGGTTGTTCAGCACCACCATGTCGAACGGCGTGGTGGTCGTGCCCTCTTCCTTGTAGCCGCGCACATGGATGTTGGCGTGGTTGCGGCGCCGGTAGGTGAGTTTGTGCACCAGGCTCGGATAACCGTGGAAGGCGAAGATCACCGGACGGTCGACGGTGAACAGCGCGTCGAAGGCCGCGTCGTCCAGCCCGTGCGGGTGTTCGCTCGCCGGCTGCAGCACCATCAGGTCGACCACGTTCACCACACGGATGCGGATGTCGGGCACCTCGGCGCGCAGCAAGGTCACGGCCGCCATGGCTTCCAGCGTCGGCACGTCGCCGGCGCAGGCCATCACCACGTCGGGCTCGCCGTCATCGCTGGCCCAGTCCCAGATGCCGGCGCCGGCTGCGCAGTGGCGCGCCGCGGCGTCGATGTCGAGCCACTGCCATGACGGCTGCTTGCCGGCCACGATGACATTGATGGTGTTGACGCTGCGCAGGCAGTGGTCGGCCACCGACAGCAGGGTGTTCGCGTCCGGTGGCAGGTAGATGCGCACCACGTCCGATTTCTTGTTGGCCACGTGGTCGATGAAGCCCGGATCCTGGTGCGAGAAGCCGTTGTGGTCCTGCCGCCAGACGTGCGAGGTCAGGAGGTAGTTGAGCGACGCGATCGGCCGGCGCCACGGGATGTGGCCGCAGACCTTCAACCACTTCGCATGCTGGTT
The DNA here is from genome assembly GCA_965279475.1 of Pseudorhodoferax sp. Taxonomy (GTDB): domain Bacteria; phylum Pseudomonadota; class Gammaproteobacteria; order Burkholderiales; family Burkholderiaceae_C; genus Pseudorhodoferax. The sequence goes on along the minus strand of CBDIIA010000003.1, from coordinate 147,072 downwards.
CAGCATCGAGTCGATGATGTGGATGAAGGCCTCGTAACACGAGAACAGGCCGTGCCGGCCGGTCAGCAGATAACCTTCGAGCCAGCCCTGGCACAGGTGTTCGCTCAGCACCTCCATCACGCGGCCGTCAGCGGCCAGATCGGTGTCGTTGTCTTCGACCTCGGCCATCCAGGCCTTTCCGGCCACCGCGTAGACCGCCTCCAGCCGGTTCGAGGCGGTCTCGTCCGGGCCGAAGATGCGGAAGTTGGCCGCTGACAAATTCAACTGCATCACGTCGCGCAGCAACTTGCCGAGCACGCGTGTGGCCTCGGCCTCCACACTGCCGGGTGTGGCCACCGCCACCGCGTAGTCCTGAAAGCGCGGCATCACCAGCGGCTGCAGCAGCGCGCCGCCGTTGGCATGCGGGTTCGAGCCCATGCGGCGCGTGCCCTGTGGCGCCAGCGTTGCGAACTCGGGGCGCAGGCGCCCGTCGGCGTCGAACAGCTCCTGCGGCCGGTAGCTGCGCAGCCAGTCTTCAAGCTGCTGCAGATGCTCTGCCGTCTTCAGGTCGGCCAGCGGCACCTGGTGCGCGCGCCAGGTGCCTTCGACCGGCTTGCCGTCGACGAACTTCGGCCCGGTCCAGCCCTTGGGGGTGCGCAAGACGATCATCGGCCAGCGTGGCCGCGCCGGTGTAGCGCCCGCCGGCAAGGCGCGGGCGTCGCGCTGGATCTTCTGGATCTCGGCCAGCACCGTGTCGAGCGTGGCGGCCAGCGCCTGGTGCACCAGCGCCGGGTCGTCGCCTTCGACGAAGTAGGGTTCGTGCCCGTAGCCTCGCATCAGCTCGGTCAGCTCCACATGGCCGATGCGCGCCAGCACCGTCGGGTTGGCGATCTTGTAGCCGTTCAGGTGCAGGATGGGCAGCACCGCGCCGTCGCGCGCCGGGTTCAGGAACTTGTTCGAATGCCAGCTGGCCGCCAGCGGGCCGGTCTCGGCCTCACCGTCGCCGACCACACAGGCCACCAGCAGATCGGGGTTGTCGAACGCGGCGCCGTACGCGTGCAGCAGCGAATAACCGAGCTCGCCGCCCTCGTGGATCGAGCCCGGCGTCTCGGGCGCCACGTGGCTCGGGATGCCGCCCGGCCACGAGAACTGGCGAAACAGCTTGTGCATGCCGTCACGGGTCTGCGGGATGGCCGGGTAGTGCTCGGAGTAAGAACCTTCGAGCCAGGTGTGGGCCACGATGCCGGGGCCGCCATGCCCCGGGCCGATCACATAGACCATGTTCAGGTCGTGCTGCAGGATCAGCCGGTTCAGGTGCACGTACAGCAGGTTCAGCCCCGGCGTCGTGCCCCAGTGGCCGAGCAGCCGCGGCTTCACGTGCGCATGCGTCAGCGGCTCCTCCATCAGGGCGTTGCCGCGCAGGTAGATCTGCCCCACCGACAGGTAGTTGGCCGCACGCCAATAGCCGTCCATCCGGTGCAGGAGCTCCGAAGGCAGGGGCGCCGTCACGCTGCGCACCCCGTCTGCGACGGGCCCGCATCCAGGCATTCGGGTTTCGGGATCGCAACGGGGTAGTGCATGGTCATGTCTTTCGGTGAGGGCGTTCTTCGGCTCGGCAGCCTGTCAACCCGCGGTGCTCGGCGTTCGGCTTGCGCGCGGCAACGCGGGCTCGGGGTTGAACCACCCGCCGTCGGCCGCGATGAGGTGGTTCGCCGCCGGCGGGCCCCAGCTGCCCCGCGGGTAGACGATGGACGGCGGATGCTCGTGGAGGACCGGATCCACCACCGTCCAGGCCGCCTCGATCGTGCTGGCGCGAGCGAACAACGCGCCGTCGCCGTGCATCGCATCGCCGAGCAGCCTTTCGTACGGGGTCTGCGCCTCCGGCTCCTCTTCGAGCAAAGGGAATTCATGCTGTGCGCCGGTGAACTCCTTGCCGGCGCTCTTGACCCGGGCCGCCAATGCGATCGTCGAACGCGGCGACAGCCGAAAGCGCAGGTAGTTCGCCTCCTCGTGTACCGCCGAGTCTGCAAACAGATTCTGCGGCGGCGCCTGCAGCCGCACCACCACCTCGCATGCATCCTCGGCCAGGTGCTTGCCCGAACGCAGATACCAGGGTACCCCGTTCCAGCGCCAGGAGTCGACGTGGAGCCGAAGCGCGCAGAACGTCTCCACATCGGAGTCGCATGCGACCTGCGGTTCGTCGCGGTATCCCTCGTACTGGCCGCGCACCATGTCGGCCGCCTTCAGCGGACGCATCGCGGCGAAGACATCGGCCTTCTGGCGGTGCACGGCCTCGAAACCACGGCGGGCCGGTGGCTCCATCGCCAGCAAGGCAACGATCTGCAGCAGATGGTTCTGCACCACGTCGCGCAAGCACCCCGCGCGCTCGTATCCGGTGCCGCCTCCTGCGACGCCGGACTGCTCGGCCAGGGTGATCTGCACGCTTGCAATGTGATGCCGGTTCCAGATCGGCTCGAACAGGGAGTTGGCGAAGCGGAAGTACAGGATGTTCATCATCGCCTCCTTGCCGAGGAAGTGATCAATGCGAAAGATGGAGTCGTCGGCAAACACCTCGCACGCGATCCGATCGAGTTCGCGCGCCGAAGCCAGATCGCGGCCGAAGGGCTTTTCGACGACGACACGCGCGCCGGTCGCCAGACCCGCCGCACCGAGCGCGCGGATCACGGTCGGGAACAGGTCCGGCGGAATAGCCAGGCAATGCAAAGGCCGCCGCGCGGCGCCCAGCGCGCGTTGCACGGCATCGAACGTCGAGGGGTCGTGGAAGTCGCCGCTCACATACTGCAGCTGCGACAGAAAGCGGTCGAGGGCTTCGCGATCGCATTCGGGCAACGCGTGCAGCACACTCTGCTCCGCATGGGCGCGCAGCTGCGCTGTGCTCCACGAAGGCGACGCCACGCCGATCACAGGCACGGTGAGCGCGCCTCTTCCGCACATGGCGTAGAGCGCGGGAAAGATCTTCGTGCGGGCCAGGTCGCCGCTGGCACCGAACACCACCAATGCGTCCGAAGCCGCCGCGTCGTCAGAGAGGTTGCGATTCATCTTGAGCTTTCAGGTTGGGCGCCGGGGCTGGGGGATGGAACACGTTGCGGGCGACAGCCCCGCAACGCGTGGACCGCATGCTGGACGGCCTGCAGATTGCATCACCCGGGCGCCACGCCGCGCTTGATCTGGCGCAACTCAGGCAGATGTCGCCCTGCACCGGCCTGCGTCACACGGCTGGCGCGAAAGCCTGCTCACACACCCGAGATCGCCGCGTCCACCACCGCCTGCGCTTCGGCAAAGATGCGCTGCAGGTGCGCATCGCCCAACGTGCTTTCGGCGTAGATCTTGTAGATGTCCTCGGTGCCCGAGGGCCGCGCGGCGAACCAGCCGTTGGCCGTGCTGACCTTGATGCCGCCGATCGCCGCGCCGTTGCCGGGCGCGTTGCTCAGCACGCTGGTGATGGGGTCGCCGGCGAGTTCGGTCGACGTGATCTGCTGCGCCGACAGCTTGCCCAGCAGCTTCTTCTGCGGTGGTGTGGCCGGTGCATCGATGCGGCTGGCGACCGGGTTGCCGAAGGCCGCGGCCAGTTCGGCGTACAGCGTGCCGGGGTCGCGGCCGGTGCGCGCGATGATTTCGCCCGACAGCAGGGCGGCGGTGATGCCGTCCTTGTCGGTGGTCCAGACCGTGCCGTCGCGGCGCAGGAAACTGGCGCCGGCGCTCTCCTCGCCACCGAAGCCCAGCGAGCCGTCGAACAGGCCGTCGGCGAACCACTTGAAGCCGACCGGCACCTCGTACAGCCGGCGTCCGACGCGGGCCGCGACATGGTCGATCAGCCCGGTACTGACCACCGTCTTGCCCACGGCCGCCTGCGCGCTCCAAGACGGGCGGTGGCTGAACAGGTAGTCGATCATCACTGCCAGGTAGTGGTTGGGCGGCAGCAGCCCGGCCGAGGGTGTGACGATGCCGTGGCGGTCGTGGTCGGTGTCGCAGGCGAAGGCAATGTCGAAGCGGTCGCGCAGGCCCAGCAGCGAGCGCATCGCGTACGGCGACGACGGGTCCATGCGGATCTGGCCGTCCCAGTCGAGCGTCATGAAACCGAAGGTCGGGTCAACCTTGTCCCTGACCACCGTCAGGTCGAGCCGGTAGCGCTCGGCGATCGCGGCCCAGTAGTGCACACCGGCGCCGCCCAGCGGGTCGACGCCCATCCGCACCTTGGCATCGCGGATCGCGTCCATGTCGATCGCGTGGGCCAGGTCGGCCACATAGGTGTTCAGGTAGTCGTGGCGATGCGTGGTCGGCGCTGCCAGCGCGCGGGCGGGCGCCAGCCGCAACACGCCCTGCAGGCCGGCCTCGAGGTAGCGGTTGGCCGCCGCCTCGATCGGCCCGGTGATGTCGCCGCCAGCCGGACCGCCGTTCGGCGGGTTGTACTTGAAGCCGCCGTCGCGCGGCGGGTTGTGCGAGGGCGTGACGACCACGCCGTCGGCCAGGCCGGCCGTGCGACCGCGGTTGTAGACCAGGATCGCGTGCGACACGGCCGGGGTCGGCGTGGGTTCGTCACCGGCCGAGAGCATGACCTCGACACCGTTGGCGGCAAACACCTCCAGCGCGCTGGCCGACGCCGGGGCCGACAGCGCATGCGTGTCGATGCCGACGTACAGCGGGCCGTCGATGCCCTGGCCACGGCGGTAGTCGCAGATCGCCTGCGCGATGGCCAGCACATGCCATTCGTTGAACGAACGTTCGAACGCAGTGCCGCGGTGCCCCGAGGTGCCGAAGGCCACGCGCTGGGCCGCGATGGTGGGGTCGGGCCGATCGTCACGGTAGGCGGCGAGCAGTTGGCCCACATCGATCAGCGAAGACGCGGGCGCCGGCTGGCCGGCAAGGGCATGGAGGCGAGAACTCATGGTGCAGGAGCGGCGGCAAGGAGCGTGCCGATGTCGAAATCGAGAAGATCGCCGATGCCCGCAATGCTGACGTCGGCGGCAGGATAGGTCGCCAACGCGACCGGATCCAGCGCATAGTGCCCCTGCCGCGGAAAAACCGTTGTCAGACGATGCCGCATCTGCGTCTTCATCGCGGTCAGCACGCGCAGCTTGTCGTCGACCATCACGTAGTGCCGCGCCGGGTACAGGCGCTGCATCGCGTCGAGCATCTCTTCCTTGTGGATGTAGATCAGCACCCGGCCCTGCACCGCGTCCCACAGGCCCGACTGCTGCACCTTGCGCGGCTGCAGCACCACGTCGCCATCGGACAGGATCACCGTCGGGCCATGGCCGTCCAGCCGGCGGATCACCTCGAGCGACGCCGCGTACAGGGCGGAAGCGAACGGATAGTCGAGCAGCCAGCGCGACATGCCGAGCAGCCGCGGATCGCCGAATTCGCCGAACGCCGGGTCGATGCGGCAGCGCTGCACCGCACCCAGGTAGTCGGCGTAGCCGAGCGTGGCGCGCAGCTCCTCGAAGATGATCCAGAAGCGGGCCGCGCTGGTCGGGCCGAATTCAGCCGACAGATGCCCGTTCAGGTCCTTCAGGAAACGGTCGGTGTCGAGCAGCGTGTTGTCGACATCCAGCAGAAACACCACGTCGGCCGGCGCCGGAGCGGTCATTCCTTTTTCTCTACATGGCCGCCGAACTGGTGCCGCATCGCCGACAGCACCTTGCCCGAGAAGTCGGCCCCGCCACGCGACGCGAAGCGCTGGTAGAGCGCCGCCGTCAGCACATGGGCCGGCACGCCTTCGTCGACCGCGGCCTCGACCGTCCAGCGTCCCTCGCCCGAGTCGGACACCCGGCCGCCGTAGGCATCGAGCTGCGGGTCGGCCACCAGCGCCTGCGCGGTGAGATCGAGCAGCCAGGAGCCGATCACGCTGCCGCGTCGCCAGACCTCGGTGACCGCCGGCAGGTCCATGTCGAACTGGTAGAACTCGGGGTTGCGCAGCGGCGAGGTCTCGGCGTCGTGCACCTGCGCCTGCTTGCCGATGCCGGCGTTGCGCAGGATGTTCAGGCCCTCGGCGTAGGCCGCCATCACGCCGTATTCGATGCCGTTGTGCACCATCTTCACGAAATGGCCGGCACCATGCGGGCCGCAGTGCAGGAAACCCTGCTCGGCATTGTCGACCTCGCCGCTGCGCCCGGGTGTGCGCGCGGCCGCGTCGAAACCCGGCGCCAGAGCGGCAAAGACCGGCTGCAGCTGCGCAAAGGTCGCGCTCTCGCCGCCCACCATCAGGCAGTAGCCGCGGTCGAGCCCGGCCACGCCGCCGCTGGTACCGACGTCCAGGTAGTGGAGGCCCTTGGCCTTCAGCGCTTCGGCACGGCGGATGTCGTCACGGTAGTACGAGTTGCCGCCGTCGATCACCGTGTCGCCGGCTTCCAGCAGCGGCACGAGCTGGTCCAGCGTCTGGTCCACCAGGCCGGCCGGCACCATCAGCCAGACCGCGCGCGGCGCCGTCATCTGGGCCACCAGCTCGGCCAGCGACGCCGCCCCGGTGGCGCCATCGACCACCAGTTTCTCCACCGCAGACGGGTTCACGTCGTGCACCACGCAGGTGTGCCCCTTGCCCATCAATCGCCGCACCATGGCGGCCCCCATGCGGCCCAAGCCGATCATTCCGAGTTGCATTCGTGTGTCCTGTTGCGTTGCGCCTTCGGCGGGTCTCGATCGCAGCGATCGGCTGTACGCCGCGTCGACAGCAGCGATGAATGTAGCGCGATCGACGGTTTCTGCCGCGCAGCGCGGCAACTTGCACTCATACGACCTCTTCAAATAATATTTGATACAAGATGACACAACTGATAAGCTGACCGCAAAGCTGGGCTTCACCGGAACGTGGACGCCTCTTCATCCCAAGGAAACCGCCATGCATTTCATGACTCTCTCTTGCCAGCACCCACACGTTCGTGCGGTGCTGTTGGGCGTTGCATTGATCGCTGCAGCTTGCGCGTCGCACGCGGCGGTCGCGGTGAACATCAAGTTTGCGCTGCAGGGCGCGGCCCAAGGCGGCAATCTGCCGATGGCGACGGACCTGAACACGAACGGCGTGTTGCCCTTGACCGATCCTTACGGCGCAACGGTCACGCTGGCCAGCATTCCCGCCACCATGGTCGACTGGGTCAACGTGGAACTGATGAGCGGCAGCAGCCCGGCGACCTGCAACGCGGTGCAGAGCCGCCCCGCGCTGCTGCTGGCGAGCGGCGCGGTGGTCGACCCGGTGAGCGGTGCCGCAGTCAACTTTTCCAGCGCCGCGCCGGGCAGCTACAACATCCGCATCCGCCACCGCAACCACGCGGCATTGATCTCAACGGCCCAAACCCTGGCCGCCGCGGCGGGGCCTGTGGTCGATTTCACGCTCGCGGGCACGCTGGTAAACAGCGGCAACGCCATGACCCTCGCGATCGGGGGGCAACTGGCCGCCCGGTCCGGCGACATCAACCAGGACGGCGTGATCGATGGCGTGCCGCTCGGCAGCCCGCCCGCGGGATCGGACTACATCGCCGTTCACGCAGACGCCACAGCGCTTGTGTTCGGCGCTTACCTCGCCACCGACATCTACATGGATTCGGCCGTAGACAACTCCGACGAAACGGTCATGCAGGTCGCGCTGGCCGGCGGCAATGTCGCCGTTCCTTTCACCTACCCTACCTTGGGCGGCGCGGCCTGCGGTACCGGCGTACCGGTTGTCGCCGGCAACACCACCGCCATTCCCGCGCTCTCACCCGCCCTGCTGGTCGCGTTGTCCGCGCTCATGGGCCTGGCCGGTGCGGGGATGCGGTGGCGCAGGCGCCAACCACAAGGCCGGTCCACACCAAGCTAGCACGGGCACGCGGTCCGCCCTCCCGTCAGCGTTTCAACCCCCAAGGAACCTCCATGCCCGCAGCCACCCTCCAGCGCCGGTCGCCACGTGTCCGCTCCGCGCTCACGGCCCTGGCCCTGACCGTCGCCGGTGCCGCCGCGCAGGCCGCGGTCACGGTGAACATCAAATTCGCGCTGCAGGGCGCGGCCCTTGCCGGCGGCAACCTGCCGATGACAACCGACCTGAATGCGGCCGGCGTGTTGCCCCTGACCGATCCTTACAGCGGAACCGTCACGCTGGCCAGCATTCCCGCCACCATGGTCGACTGGGTCAACGTGGAGCTGATGAGCGGCAGCAGCCCGGCGACCTGCAACGCGGTGCAGAGCCGCCCTGCGCTGCTGCTGGCGAGCGGCGCGGTGGTCGACCCGGTGAGCGGTGCCGCAGTCAACTTTTCCAGCGCCGCGCCGGGCAGCTACAACATCCGCATCCGCCACCGCAACCACGCGGCACTGATCTCAACGGCCCAAACCCTGGCCGCCGCGGCGGGGCCTGTGGTCGATTTCACACTCGCGGGTACCTTGGTGAACAGCGGCAATGCCCAGGCCCTGGGGCTCGGGCTCGCCGCCCGGGCCGGCGATGTCAACCAGGACGGGGTGATCGACGGCGTGCCGACTGGAAGCCCTCCGCCGGGATCGGATTTACAGGCCGTCCTCACAGACGTCAACAACGCCCTGTTTGGCGTGTATGTCGCCACCGATGTGGCCATGGATTCATTTCTGGATGGCGTCGACTACTCCGCCATGGTGGGCATGCTGTCGGGCGGCAATGTCGCCGTCCCCTTCACCTTCCCGACCATCGGCGGCGCGGCCTGCGGCACCGGCCCCACGATCGTCGGCGGCAACACCACCGCCATTCCCGCGCTTTCGCCCGCCCTGCTGGCCGCACTGTCCGCGCTCATGGGCCTGGCCGGCGCGGGCATGCGCCGGCGCAAACGCCGGCCACCCAGCAGCGCTACGCCACGTTGACGCTGGTCGTGTTGCGCACCAGCCATCAGGCCATCTTCGATGCCCCCCGCAACGCCGACGCGCCAGGACAACCTTCCATGACCTTCGACCTCGTGGCGTACGCCACGCCGCAGACCCCTGCGCCACGCGCGAAACCCCGCCACTGGTGTGCGGGGCTGCTCATCACGCTGCTGACCATGACCACGGGCGCCCGCGCCGCCAGCGTCGACCTGTACATCGACAACCGCTCCGACAAAGGCAGCTATGCCGCGGACGAAGTACAAGTGCATACGGTGGTGGTCGGCAACCGCGGGCCGGGCGCGGCCAGCAACACCGCCTTCACGCTCGACGTCCCCAACACCGCCCAAAGCGGGCAGAACTGGGCCAGCACCGTCTCCTGCGTCGCGACGGGCGGCGCCGTCTGCCCGGCCGGCTACAGCCTGTCGAACCTGACGAGCAGCACGCTCACCGGCAGCATTCCAATGCTGCCGTCGGGCAGCGCGCTCACTCTCACCGTACACGCGCCAGGCAACCCGGGCAGCGGCTACGTTGGCCCTCTCAATGTGGTGGCCTCCGTGACGGCAGGGCCGGGCGATACCGACCTGAGCGGCAACACCAACACCAGCAACGCCTGGATCTACATCCCGGCGCCGGTGTCGAGTTATGGCACATCGGTAGCCGGCCCGGCCAGCGTCGCAGCCCCCGGCTCGACGGCGGTGCCGTACACGGTGGTCGTGCGCAACCAGGGGGACACGACCAACAGCATCGCCACCGCCCTGGCCGTGGCGCTCGGCCAGGGCACGGGAACCGCCAGCAGCCTGCCCTACTTGGCCGCAACGCGGTTCGTGTCCATCGTTTGCACCGGCAGCACGGGCGGTGCCAGTTGCAGCAATGTATTCGCTACCACCAGCGGACTGCAGTTGCAGAACCCGCAGCCGGCATCGCTCGCCGATGGCACGGCCAATCCCCAATACGTCGGCGCGCTGGGCATGCCACCCGGCAGCACCGTCACGCTGAGCGTCACGCTCGACACCGGCATCACCCAATGCAGCGACAGCCCCGGCGGCAACGGCCACAACCGGTCGCTCACGCTGCGCTCGTCCCTCGTCGCGCTCAGTGACTATGGCGGCATCGACGAATCCGTTGGCAACCCGGCGGACGACTCGGACCTGCAGACCACCACCGTCGGCACCTTCGCCTGCCACACGGGCGATCTGCAGGTCAACAGCATCGTGCAGAGCCCCGCCGTCGCGCCGATCGGCCCGAACGCACCCTTCAGCTACACCGTCACCTACAGCAACTCGGTCGCATCGCCGGACGCGGCCACCAACGTGCCGCTGAACTTCTACGCGGTGTGGCCGACCGGAGGCGTGGTGATGCAGGCCACCGCCAGCTGCGTGGCCTCGGGCGGCGCGGTCTGCCCGGCCGCCTACACAGTGGCCAATGGCAGCGCGGTCACGGCGATCGCCCCCAGCATGCCGACCAACAGCCAGTTGCAGATCACCTTCAGTGGAACCTCGGGCGGCAACAGCACCCAGCTGTGCCAGCCGCAGGTGCTGCGTGCGCAGGCCACGATCCGACCGGGGGCCGATTATTCGGACACGAACTTCAACCCCGCGGCCAACCCCTCCTTCGTCACCGGGACGCCCACGCAGGGCAACAACGCCTACCAGACCCAGACCCAGGCCAACATCGGCGTGCCGTGCGGCCTCAGCTACGACCTGAGCACCGAGAAGTCGGGGCCGTTCTCGGACTACGCGGCCACGGTGCCGATCACCGTGGTCGCGCCGGGCCAGTTCATCTACTTCCGCCACAAGGTGAAGCTGCTCGCACCCAGCGATCCGCTGGTCGACTACACCATCAGGGACGACCTGAGTTACTACCTCAATCCTGCGCGAACGGGCGGCAGCGGCATGGCCCCGGCTCCAAGCGGCGTCCAGTTCGATGGCAGCGGCTCGTTCGCCAGCCGCATCTTCTTCACGGGCAACCCGGCCGACCCGCCCGGCCTGTCCACCCCGCTGAACCTCAGCATAGCCGACTCGTTGGTCACACCCTACAACACCGGCGTACGCTGCACCGCGTCCGGCGGCGCCGTGTGCCCGGATTCGATCGTGGGCGGCTCTTCGAGCGGCGGCGGTGGCGGCTTCTTCTACTCATCGGGCTGGACGGCCAACTGGAGCACCGGCAAACCGGTATTCCCGGTCAACGGCGAGCTGGAGTTCGTCGCCACCTACCGCGTGCCTCCGATCAGGTCCGTGTCCCCGACCTGCGCCAACGGCCCCGTACGCTCCTATCCGCGCAACACGATCCGGGCCACAGGACGGCCCGACCCGCTGGGTGCCGACCGCAACACGGCCAACGACATCGCCTCGGTGGACTTCGACATGGTGGCGATACCTAACTGCGTGGGCAGCCTTACCGTGCAGAAGACCGCGCTGGACACCACGATGCCCGCCGACGGCGTTGGGCGCTACCAGATCGTGCTGACCAATTCGGGCACCAGCGTGCTAGACATGCCCAACCTGCGCGACTGGCTGACGCCGCACGGGAGCGCCACGATGGCGTGCACCGCCACCACTGGCGGCGCCGCCTGCCCTGGTTTCACGCCGCTGCAGGGCACCAAGTACCGCGACAACGGCGCCACCACTTCGCCGCTGACGATGGCAGACGCGGTCTTCAACAGCGAAACCGACACCATCGATTTCGACTTCAGCTGGGGCACCCCGGGCTCGGCGACGATGCCCGTCGGCTCCAGCGTGACCTTCCTCGTGACCGTGCGGTACCCCGACAGCGTGACCAGCGCTTACAACACGGCCATCGCCCGCGCAGACGCGGCCAACCCGATTCCGTTCAGCACCGTGATCTCGGGCGCCGGAATCGACCCTTCGCCCGGCGCAGCGCTTGCGGTGTCGAAGGTCGTCACCCCGCAGGCCGCCCAGGCGGGCACCGTCGTCACCTACACCGTGAGCTTGCGCAACGCGAGCACCAGTCCGGCCAGCAACGTGCTGTTCCGCGACGCAATGCCCGCCGGCTTCGCCAGTGCCAACCCGGCCGGCTACGGCAACCTCAGCTGCCGTGCGCTGACGGCAGGCGATGGCATCCTCGCCCCCAGCCCGGCACCTGTGGCCGTGGCCTGCCCGGCCTTCACGAACACGTCGGCCGGCCTCACCGCCACCATCGCCAGCCTGCCCGCCAACAGCGGCCTGCGCATCAGCTACACGGCCGTCGTTCCGCCCGGGTTCCAGACCGTGCCCAACGTGGCCGAGCTGCGCTCGAGCGGGTCGGTGCGCTCCGACGGCGACGCCACCAGCCAGGCCAACGTGGCGATCCAGGCTGCCCCCTCGGGGCCACCGCCCGAGTCGATCCCGACGTTGAACGAATGGGCGCTGCTGTTGCTGTCCGCGCTGGCCGCGCTGCTGGGTGTCCGGCGCCTGGGATCAACCCGCTAGAGGCCGGCGCCGCCGGGTGTCGCACGCTGCAGGCAACGTTCGATCTTGGCCAGCAGCTTGCGCACAAGGATGAGGATCTGCGGCGCCGCCGTCACGGTGCATCGGCCGTCAGTTCACGGCGGCGCAGTTCCCAGTTGGCGTGCCAGTCCGGCAAGGCCTCGGCCGGCATCGGCCGGCCGATGAAATAGCCTTGCGCCATGTTGCAGCGCAGTCCGCGCATGAAGTCCCAGTCGCTGCGCGTCTCCACGCCTTCGGCCACCGACCGGATGCCCAGCTGGCGCGCCATCGCCAGCGTTCCCTCGACGATCGCGCCCAGCGCGCGGTTGTCCGCCGCACCCGTGACGAAGCTGCGGTCGAGCTTGAGTTCGTCGAACGGGATGTCGCGCAACTGCACCAGCGACGAATGGCCGGTGCCGAAGTCGTCGATCGACAGGCCGATGCGCTTGAGCCGCAGCCGGGTCAGCACATCCAGCGGCCCGCGCAGATCCTGCATCAGGCGGCTCTCGGTCACCTCCATGACCAGCGCCTGCAGCGACACGCCCGCGTCGGCCGCCAACCGGGCCACGGTGTCGGGGAAATCGAGCGCGGCCAGGTTGTCCATCGACACATTGACCGCCACGTGCAACGCCAGGCCTGCGTCCTGCCACGTGCGCGTCTGGCGCAACGCGCCCTCGACCACGGCATAGGTCAGCGCGTCGATCTGGCCACTGCTCTCGGCCAGCGCGATGAACTCGTCCGGGCAGACCAGTCCGTCACGCGGATGGCGCCAGCGCACCAGGGTCTCGACGCCGACCAGCGCGCCGGTGCGCAGGTCGACCTTGGGCTGGTAGTGGTTCAGCAGTTCACCCGACGCGATCGCGTGCCGCAACTCGTCCGGTGTGTGCGGCTGGAACAGCGAGTTCGATCCCCCGCAGGTGCGCGACGCATTGGCGACCAGCATGCGCTGCAACTGTTCAAGCGCCACCGGCTTGGACACCGCCCCCAGCATGAAGATGCCGTGGGCCTGCGCCAGCCGCTGCACGGTCTGCAGGATGCGCGCGTCTTCGCCGCTGATGAGCACCAGGCCGCCACGGTAGTCGATGCGGGCCAGATGACGCACGAACTCCACACCGTCGATCTCGGGCATCTGCAGATCGCAGAACACGAGTTCGACCGCATGCCCCTGGACGCACAGCAGTTCCAGCGCGTCGTGCGCGCGTTCGCACAGCGTGAGGTCCACGCAGCCCAGCTCCTCCAGTTGCAGCGACAGCAACTGCAACGCAAAGGGATCGTCGTCGACCAACAATGTTTTCATCGCTACTCCGAAAGTCACGCGGCCCCCGCGTCATGCCACCTGGGCATCGACGGCCCGCAATGCCGCCTCGAACGCCGCCACACCGTCCACGATCGCGTCGCGCGCGCCGCTGTGGCAGGCGTTTTCCAGTTCGGCGCACAGGTCGCCCAGCGCCGCCGCACCGACCGCGCGCGACGACGACTTGAGCCGGTGCGCGATGGCGCCGATCTGCCGCACATCGTCGGCGGCATTGGCGGCGCGCAGCTCCGCGGCCTGGCGGTGTGCCGACGCCAGATAGGCGCTCAGCAGTTCGCGCACGACCTCGGCATCGCCGCCGACCAGGCGTTCGAGCACGGCCACGTCGACGGCGGGCAGCGGTGCCAGGTGGGCTGCATGGGCCGCAGGGTCCAATGCGGCGGCGCCGGGGTCGAGCGGCAACCACTTGGTCAGGGCTGCCTGCAGCAGGTGCAGCTGCAGCGGCTTGGTCAGGTACTCGTCCATGCCCGCGGCCTGGGCGCGGATGGCTTCGCCACGCAGCGCGTTGGCCGTCAACGCCAGGATCGGCATGCGCCGGGGCGGCCCACCGTCTGCCGCCGCTTCCTTCTGCCGGATCGCGTCCGCCAGGTTGTAGCCGTCCATCACCGGCATGTGCAGATCGGTCAGCAGCAAGGCATAGGGCCCGGCCTCCCACAGGCGCAGCGCCTCCTCGCCATCGTGGGCGATCTCGGCCGCATAACCCAGCATCTCGATCTGCCGCAGGATCACCTTCTGGTTCACGTCGTCGTCTTCGGCGACCAGGATCAGCCGGCCCTGCGCGCGCGCCATCGCGATGCTGGGTGCGTCGGTGCGTGCGGCCAGCAGATCCTCGGGCCCGCCTTCGCGGAACACGTCGGGCGACTGCCTGCCGGCGGCGACCGCTACCGCCCGCAACAGGGCCGAACGGCGCAGGCAATCGCCGTCGACCGCGACCACGTCGGGCGCTGCGATGCGCGCGCCGCGGCGCAGGCCGCGTTCGATCAGCACATGGTGCACGTGCGGCGTGGCGGCAAAGGCCTCGCGCAAGGCCCCGATCGCGATCTTGTCGCGGCAGATGTTCTGCACGATGACGGGCCGGACCAGTTCGCCGGCGCGCAGCACCGCGGCAGCCAGGTCGTCCGCCGGATGCACCGTGGCGCCCGCGTGCTCGAGGTAGACACGCAGGTCCTGCGCGGTGGCGTCGGCACCGATGACGACGCAGTCGACCCGGTCCAGGTCCGGCATCGGCGGCGCCACGGCCCCGGGCACGGCGTGGAGCGGCAGTCTGACCGTGAAGGTCGTGCCCTTGCCGAGCACGCTGTCGACCTGCACGGTACCGCCCATCAACGTCACCAGCCGCTTGCAGATGGTCAGCCCCAGCCCGGTGCCGCCGAAGCGGCGCGTGGTCGATGTCTCGGCCTGGGTGAAGGGCGCAAACAGCCGGCCCAGCGTCTCGGGCGCCATGCCGATGCCGTTGTCGGTGAAGCGCATCACCAGCTCGGGCATCGTGCCCGCATCACCCGCGTGCGACTCCACGCGGATCGCGACCTGGCCATGCCGGTGCGGCTCGCCGACGCTGAACTTGATCGCATTGCCTGCCAGGTTGAACAGCACCTGGCGCAGCCGGGTCGGGTCGGACCACAGCTGTGCCGGCAAGCCTGGCGAGACGAAGAGACCGAGTTCGACATGGTTGTCGGCGGCCATCGGCAGCAGCGCCTCGCAGACGCTTTCGACCAGCGCCTGCAGCGGCACCGGCACGCGCTCCATGTCCAGCCGGCCGGCCTCGATCTTCGAGAAGTCCAGGATGTCGTCGATGACCCGGAGCAGCGAGAACGCCGACGCGCGGATGGTGCGCACCGCATCGGCCTGGTCGTCGGGCAGACCGCTGTGGAACAGCACCTCCACCATGCCCACCACGCCGTTCATCGGGGTGCGGATCTCGTGGCTCATCGTCGCGAGGAAGGCGCTCTTGGCACGGTTGGCGGCCTCGGCGGCCTCGCGCGCCAGCACCAGCTCGGAGGTGCGCGCGGCGACCCGCAGTTCCAGGCCGGCGTTGATCGCGAGGATCTCCGCCTCGGCGCTCTTGCGCTCGGTGATGTCCACGCTGAACAGCGACACGCCGTCCGGCGCCGGCATCACGCTGATCTGGAACCAGGCGTGCACGCCATCGGGGTGCACGTATTCGTGTTCGCGGTGCTGTGGCACGCGGTCTTCCATGCAGCGGGTGACGATGCGGTAGATCTCGGATGCCTCGATGCCGGGATGCGCCTCCGACAGCGTGCGGCCAACCAGCGTCTGTTCGGAGATGCGGTTCTGCCGCGCTGCGGCGGCGTTCACGTAGCGGTAGCGCAGGTCGAAATCGATGACCTGGCAGCCCTCCAGCATGTTGTCGAGCGTGTGCCGGTACAACTGCGAGCTCTGCTGCAGCAACGCGGTGCGCTCGGCCACGCGCCGCTCGAGATCGGCATTGAGTTCACGCACGCTTTCGTCGGCGCGCGAGCGCGCCAGCATCTCGCGGCGGATCGTGTGCGCAAGCGCCATGAAGACGCCGGCTGCACCGGCCAGCGTCAGGTAGAGGAACAGCAGGGCGCGTTGACGGTCGAGGCCGGCCAGCGCCTCGCCCGCCAGCAGGAAGGCGGCCTGGGTATCG
This sequence comes from Pseudorhodoferax sp., assembly GCA_965279475.1. Taxonomy (GTDB): domain Bacteria; phylum Pseudomonadota; class Gammaproteobacteria; order Burkholderiales; family Burkholderiaceae_C; genus Pseudorhodoferax. Next base: position 130,913 of record CBDIIA010000003.1, on the reverse strand, counting down.
TCCAGGTCGCCCGTGAGGTCGCGCAAGGCGTCCATCGTGGCGGTCGCCTCTGGCGAAGCGATGGCCGTGGCCACGGCCCCGGGGCCGCGCGGGCCGCCGGCGCCCATGATGCGCTCCAGCATCGCCAGCCGTTCCGCTTCCAGGGAATCCAGGCGCCGACGCATGGCCGGCGAACCCGGATCGTCCTCCACCAGTGCGGCATAAGCCTGTGCGTGCCGGCGCGCGTTGGCCGTGTAGCGGTGAAACGCCTCCTGCTGGCCTGAGGTGCCGTTCAGCAGAAACACCACCACCGCCGATTCGGCCTCCGACATCGTCGCGTAGCGTTGCGCGAGGCGCGCGCGCACCTCCTGGATGTGCGAGACACGCTGGGCCGACTTCGCGGAATCGACGCTGGCGCGGTAGGTCACGCCGCCGCCGATGAGGAGCAGCAGGATCACCACGGCAAAGCCGCCCGCGACCTTGATTTCGATTGACGCCCGCTTCAGCAGCGAAGGCTCCGACAGCACGTGCCGCTCCCTGCTGGCGAACAGGGTCCCGATGCCCAGCAGCGTGAAGCACAGGGCCGTGTGCACGGCAACGGTCGGCAGCATCCGGGCGGCGATTAGTTCGTACACGTTCCACAGGTAGGCCAACAGCGCGGTGGCCCCGATGAACAGCACGACCACCGACAACATCCACACCAGGAGCCGCAGGCGTGCACTGCCCAGCAGCGCCAGCGCCAGGCCGATCAAGGTGAAACAGCAGGCCGTCAGCAAGGACATGCGGCCGGCCAGGGCCACGTCGACCCGGTCCGGATCGCGAAACAACAGTTCGTCGATGCCCAGGTGCCATCCGAACAGATCCTGGCTTGCGGTGGCCACGCCCAGTGCCGTCACCAGCAGCGCCAGCCACAACGTGACCGCGTGGCGCACCGGCCGCTCGGCGCTGGCCGAGACCAGCAGTGCGCTGCCCGCCATCGCCAACCCGAGCGCGGTGTTGGCCTTCATTTCGGGCGCACCCTGCAGAATGGTCTTGAGCCAGGGCAGGCCGACAGCCCAGCCGAGCAGCACCAGCGCGCCCACACCCGCCACCAGGGCGCCCACCAGGCGGGCGACCGGCAGGCGCGAGAGCAAGGTCACTGCATGCATGTGGCGTACGCCTTGCAGTCAGCGGCATAACAGGTGCAGGCCACCGCCTCAAGCCCGCGGCGGTCGAGCACCGTCACCTCGCCACGGCGGTAAGCGATGAGCCCCGCACGCTGCAGCGCCCCCGCGGCGACCGTGACACCGACACGGCGCACGCCGAGCACCTGGGCCAGCAGCCCGTGGGTGGCATGGAAACGGTCGGCCTGCCTGCGGTCGTGGCACATCAGCAACCAACGCGCCAGGCGTGGCGCCAGCAAATGGAAACCCAGGCAGCCGGCCGAGGTCGACAACTGGACCATCAGCACATGCAGGTAACGGGCCACGCAGTTCTGCAGGGCCTGGCTCGCCACCAGGGCGCTGCTGAAGGCATCGGCCTCGCAGCGCCATGCGGCGCCCGATGCCTGCACCAGCGCCCGCATCGGCGCGCCCGGCACGGCCAGCGCCAGGTGCGCCCCCAGCATGCCTTCGCGCCCGACCATGCCGACCTGCACGCCAGCGTGCCCATCGAGCGTCACCACCTGCGACACCCAGCCTTCGGTAGGAAAGTACACGTGCCGGACCGACACGCCAGCCTCGCACAGCACCTCGGGTACGGTCAGCGGCACGGCCTCGCAGATCGCCAGCAGCCGCAAGCGGTCGTTTTGCGGCAGCATCTCGATCAGGTGATTCTCGGCGTGGGCCAAAAGACTCTCCTGTGGATCCGCCGGTCGGCATGCAGGCGGTACGCACCAGTCTGCGCGCCGGTCGCGGCCCCGACTGTCTGCCAGCGCACATAGCGATGACCACGCGAAGCCGCGCGTGCAGGGTGCGATGCCGCACAGACCGGCGGGCGGCGCAGCGGCTACCCTGCCCGCCGCCTGCCCATGATTGACCCCGCCCGATATTCCCCGCCTCCGATGCCCGCTGCGCGCGCGCCGCTGATCCTCGTGGCCGAGGACAACGAGACCAACCGCAAGGTGATCCTGCTGCAGCTCGAACTGATCGGCTTTGCCGCCCAGGCGGCGCACAACGGCGTCGAGGCGCTGGCGCGCTGGCGCAGCGGAGCCTTCACGCTGCTGCTGACCGATCTGCAGATGCCGCTGATGGACGGCTACACGCTGGCCCGGACGATCCGCGCCGAAGAGCCCGCCGATGTGCGTGCACCGATCATCGCCCTGACGGCGAGTGTCGACCCGGGTCAGGCCGCGCATTGTCGCGATGCCGGCATCGACCTGTGCCTGACCAAACCCGCCCGCCTGGCGCAGCTGCAGCTGGCCATCGAGGCCCATCTGCAGCCGGCTGCGGCGCGCACGCACGCGGCCGAAACACCGTTGCCGGCGGCAGCACCCGGCCCACCCGTTGACCTGACGGTGCTGGCGCAGTTGGTGGGCGACGACCCGATCGTCATCGGCGACGTGCTGCGGTCGTTCCATGCCAGCGCGGTGCGCGCCGGCGCCGCCATCCAGCTGGGAGCCGCGGCCCTGCCGTCAATGGCCGCCGCTGCGCACCGGTTGAAGGCGGCTGCACGCTCCATCGGCGCGCAGCGGCTGGGCGAGCTCTGCGCGGGGCTGGAGTCCGCCGGCGCGACCGACGCCAACCCGCGTGGCGAAGAACTCGACCGTCTGCTGACCGCCTTTGCATCCGAGCTGGCCGCGGTGCTGCGCTTCGTCGACGCCACGGCGCCCGACCGCCGGCTCACACCGGCCCCCTGACCAGCAGGCTGTCGATCACCGCATACAGCTCCTGGTACCGCAGCGGCTTGGCGATGTAGGCGTCGCAACCGGCCACCCGGGTCTTTTCCTGGTCGTCCTTCATCGCCATCGCGGTCAGCGCAATCACCGGAATGGCGCGTGTCACCGGGTCGGCCTTCAGCAGCGCCGTGGCGGCCAGCCCGTCCATGCCGGGCAGCTGGATGTCCATCAGGATCAGCGCAGGCTGCTCGGCACGCGCGAGGGTCAGCCCGGTTTCGGCATCGACCGCGCACAGCACCGTGTGGCCCACATTGCGCAACAGCAGCAACGCCAGCTTCATGTTGGCCGGGTTGTCCTCGATCACCAGGATGTTGGCCATCGTCAGGCCTTCTCCGCCGACGCCGCCTGGCGCACCACCGGCGGCAGGTCGACCACCCTGTGCGGCGCCACGGACGATGCACGCAACGGCAGCCAGGCTGCGAAGCAGGCGCCTTCGCCCTCGCAGCTCGACACCGCCACCGTGCCGCCATGCAGCTCGGCCAGTTGCTTGACCATGGCCAGGCCGAGACCGGTGCCTTCGAACTTGCGCGCCAGGCCGCTGTCGATCTGGCTGAAGGCCTGGAACAACCTGGCCATGTTGGCCCGCGAGATCCCGATGCCGCGGTCGCGCACGGCAATCTCGATGAAGTCCTGGTAGTCGCTGTCGGCCAGCGTGAAGCCATGCATCGGCCAGTCGCCCGCGAGCCTGCCGACCGCAGCGCGGGGCATCGCGCGCGCGCACAGCACCACACACCCGCCGGGCGCGCTGAACTTCACCGCGTTGGACAGCAGGTTGTAGACGATCTGCTTGGTCTTGCGGGTGTCGAGCTGCACCGGCCCGAACGCGTCGTCGATCTCCAGCTCCAGCTGGATCGATTGCGCGGCGGCCTTTTCCTTCACGATGGTCAGGCTGTTCGACAACAGGCTCTTCAGGTCGACCGACTCCATCTCCAGGTCCATCATCCCGGCCTCGACCTTGGACAGGTCGAGGATGTCATTGATGAGGGACAGCAGGTGCTGGCCGCTGGCGAAGATGTCGCCGATGTATTCCTGCTGCGTCTCGCTCATGGGGCCGACCAGGCCGTCCTTCAGCGCCTCGGAGAAACCGATCACCGCGTTCAGCGGCGTGCGCAGCTCGTGCGACATCGTCGCGAGAAACTCCGACTTCATCCGGCTCGCGTGCTCAAGCTCGATGTTGGTCTCCTGCAGCGTGCGCTCGAAGCGTTTCAGCTCGGTCACGTCGCGGGCGGCGGCAAACACGCCCTGCAGCTTGCGGTCGCGGTTGTGGAAGGTGGCGGCGTTGTACGACACCACCGTCTCCTCGCCGTTCTGCGCGCGCACCGTCAGCTCGTAGTTGCTGACCTTGTTCTCGGTCAGCACGCGCTGGATCGCGGCATCGGCGCGCACCGGGTCGGTGAAGAAATTGCGGCACGGCGCGCCGATCAGCTCGTCGCGCGTACGGCCGGTCAGCGCGATCATCTGCTGGTTGACGTCGGAGATGATGCCCTGCGGGTCGGTGGTCATCAGCGCGTCGACGTTCGATTCGATCAGCGAGCGGGTGTAGAACTGCTGGTCGCGCAGCCGCTGGTCGAGCAGCGCCTGGGCCGCCTCCACCTGCTTGCGCGCGGTGTTGTCGGTGCCGATCAGCAGGTAGCCGATGATCGCGTCCCGGTCGTCGCGCAGGGCCGTGACCGAGACGATCGCCGGAAAACGGCTGCCGTCCTTGCGGATGTAGGTCAGCTCGTAGATGTCCTCGATGCCGCGCGAGGCCTTGAACACCAGCGCCTCGAACCCCGGTGTGATCGGCGTGTTGAGTTCCGCGCTCAGCTGCGCGGCGCGCGCGATCAGCTCCTGCGGGTCGGAGATGTCGGCCGGCGTGATGCGGTTCACCACATCCGGCGCCGCATAACCCAGCATGCGCTCGGCGCCGACGTTGAAGATCTGGATCACGCCCTTCTCGTCGGTCGCGATGCTGGAGAAGTAAGCGCTGTTGAAAATCGCGTCCTGCAGCGCACCGGCCTTCAGCAAGGTGATCTCGCGGCGGATGTCCACAATGCCGTCGCCGATGCCCGGGCCGGCCGGGGCCACCAGGTGGAGAAAATCGTGCATGGCATCCTCTTGAGTCTGGGCGATTCTGGGCAGCGGATGCCCGCCACGTCTGTACGCCAGCGCACACATCCGCACGCACGGCACCACCTCGCCATGTGCGCCAGCGCACAGACGATGACCCATCCGCACGCCTACCCTGCAGCGCGACCCGAACCTGCCGACCATGGAATCACCGACCCTCTCGCCAGACCCGCTCGCTGAAATGACACCGGCCCGGGCCGCCGACGAACTGGCCCGCTTGCGCCAGCGCATCGCCGAGTCCCGCACCGTCCTGCACCGCCTGCAGCTGGAAGTGGCGACCGCAGAAAACGACTTGCGCGACAGTCGCGTGGCGCAACTGCTCGAGGCCAACCGGCAACTGGTGGTGCCCGCGCTGCCGTTGCCGGCCGAGCACGGGCCCGACCCGCTGGTCGAACACGAGATCCTGCACGCGCAGCTCCGCGAGGCCAATGAACAACTGGTCTTCGCCGCCCTCGGCGCGCAGACCTTGCAGGCGGCCGCCGAACAGGCGCAACGCCGGCAGACGGAGCTGCTGGCGGTGGTGGCCCACGAACTGCGCAACCCGCTGGCACCGATCCGCGCTGCCGCCGCCTTGCTGCCCAGAACCCCGGGAGACCCGCTGCTGCTCGGGCGGATCAAGGCCATCATCGAGCGCCAGGTGGCGCACATGTCGCGCCTCGTCGGCGATTTGCTCGATGCGTCGCGCGTCAGCACCGGCAAGCTGCGCGTCGACCGCCAGCGGGTCGACATGGCTGCCATCGTGGGGACTGCGGTCGACACCTGCCAGCCAGCGCTGGACAAACGACAGCAGCAACTGGACCTGCGACAGGACGCCGCCGTCATGGAGGTCGACGGCGACCCGGTACGGCTGACACAGGTGCTGGTCAACCTGCTGGACAACGCCTCGAAATACACACCCGACGGCGGCACGCTCGGCCTGGTGCTGGGGGTTGCCGGGGATGCCATCGTGCTCACGGTGTCCGATAGCGGCATCGGCATTTCTGCCGAAGCCCTGCCCAACGTGTTCGAACCCTTCGTGCAGGACGCCCATGCGATCGGCTTCAACAGCGTCGGCCTCGGGATCGGACTCACCGTGGTGCGCGAGCTGGTCGAGGCGCATGGCGGCGACGTGGTGGCCAGCAGTGCGGGCCGGGGCCGGGGCAGCCAGTTTGTCGTGACGCTTCCTGCTGCGCGTTGACCTCGCGCCATGCGGCGCGGCGCGGAGTCAGGTCGCCGCGTTGGCCGGCAGCAGGCGGTCGTATTCCTTCTTGACCACCGCGTAGCACTCGCAGGTACGGCGCTCCAGGCCCGGCCGGTCCAGCACCGAGATGTGGCCGCGCACGTAGCGGATCAGGCCGGCGCGCTGCAGTTTCAGCGCCGCCTGCGTGACGCCTTCGCGGCGCACGCCCAGCATGTTGGCGATCAGCTCCTGCGTCATCGACAGTTCGCTGCCGTGCAGGCGGTCGAGGCTCAGCAGCAGCCAGCGGCACAGCTGCTGGTCGAGCGAATGGTGGCGGTTGCACACGGCGGTCTGCGACATCTGCGTGATCAGCGCCTGCGTGTAGCGCAGCAGCAGGTGGAGCACCGGGCCGGCCCGGTGGAACTCGTCCTTCATCGTCTGCGACTTCAACCGGTAGCCGTGGCCGGCGCTCTGCACCACGGCGCGGCTGGGCGTCGACTCGCCGCCCATGAACAGCGACACGCCGACGATGCCCTCGCGGCCGACGACGGCGATCTCGGCCGAGGCGCCGTTCTCCATCACGTACAGCAGCGACACGATGGAATCGATCGGAAAGTACACGTGCGACAGCGTGAGCCCCGATTCGTACAGCACCTGACCGAGCGGCATCTCGACATGTTCGAGCTGGGGCAGCCAGCGCTGCCATTCGGCGTCCGGCAGCGCGGCCAGCAATTGGTTGTGTCGGGGGTCGGGGGCAAGCGCCATGGCGAAGGTCCTGGGCAGATCGGTGGATCGGTGTGGACCGCGCGACGGGGTCTTGCAAGGCATCGGAGACGCGGGGCCGTCTCCCCCCGCCGAGTATGTGCCATGACGCACACACGCGTGCCGCGGGAACAGCGAGGCCTTGAGGACCAGGTCAATCGCTCAGCAGTTCACCCACCGGCTGCAGATCCTCGACGTGGTCGCACACGGCCTTCAGCACCATCATGATCGGGATGCCCAGCAGCAGGCCGGGGATGCCCCAGAGCCAGCCCCAGAAGATCACGCCGACGAACACGGCCACCGGGTTCATGCGGCTGGTGCGGCTGGTGAGCCAGGGCACGAGCAGGTTGCCGACCAGCGTGTGGATCAGCAGCGACGCGCCGCCGATGACGAAGGCCATCTGCAGCGTGTTGAACTGCAGGAACGCCACCAGGCCGGCCCCCCCCATGACGACCACGGAGCCCAGATAGGGCACGAGGTTGGTGACGCCCGCGACGATGCCCCACACCGCCGCGTTCTCGAAGCCCAGCGCCCAGAACACCAGCGCCGTGGCCACGCCGACGAGTGCGCTGGTCAGGATCTGGATCAGCAGATAGCGTTCGATGTGCTGGGCGATGTCGTCCAGCACGTGCACGGTGATCTTCTTTTTCTGCAGGCTGGCGCCGGTGATCTTGACCAGCTTGCGGCGAAAGGTGCTGCCTGAGCCCAGCGCGAAGAAGGTCAGGAAAGCCACCAGCATCAGCTGCCCGCCCGCCGCAGCCAGGCCGACGGTGCCGGTCCACAGGTAGTCCCGCACGTTGAAGGCCGGCCGCTCGATCGTGACCCGGGCCACGCCCTTGCGCGACGCCACTTTGGCTGCGTTCTCGTCGGCGGCCTGCTCGAGCTGGGTGGCGGCCTTCTGCACGGTGTCGAGCGCGCTGGCGTCGCTGGGCCGGGCCTGCACGCGCATCTGCTGGCGCAGCTTCTGCGCGGCCACCGGCAGCGATTCGACCAGCGTCGCGGCGCTGCCCGACAGCGAATAACCGGTCCAGCCGATGCCGCCGAACAGCCCGAACAGCACCAGCGCGGCGCCGATCCAGCGCGGCACCTTCCACCGTTCGAGCCGCGTCACCGCGGGACCGAGTGCATAGGTCAGCAGCAGGCTCATCATCAGCGGAATGAAGACCGCCGCGGCCCAGCGCATCACCACCACCGAGGCCAGCACCGCCAGCACGACCAGCGAGGCGCTGCGCACGTCGACCGGGATGTTGAGCAGCACGCGCTGGTCTTCGTGGGCGGCGGCCGGAGTTGGCGCAGGCGTGGCTGCGGCCGAAGGCGGTGGCTCCTGTGCGGGCGACGGCGGTGTCGGCATCGGCATCGGCGTGGCGCGCGCGGGGGCGGTGCCCGGCATCTCGGGTGCTGCCATGTCGATGTCCTTCAACGCGTCGTTCGCCTGCATGGGGGTCCTGGAGTGGATGTGTGCCAGCATCGTACGTGCGCGGTCGGGGTCGCACCGCACCGCGCGTGCAAAAGCAGCCAAAGGACTACACGGGGGCGAGGTGGTGACCCCGAGATCCCTCACAAAGCATGCGCCTTTGCGAATCCGGGGAGGCACGGCCCCCGTAGTGAGTGCGGTTCGTCGCATCGGCGTCGACCGATCTTCCGGCCATGGCCGGTTGCCCCTCCACCCTCCAAGAAGGAAATGCCATGCTGCTCCGTATCGCCACCCTCGCACCGATCGTCGCCCTTGTCAGCGCTTGCGCAGGCAACATGGGCATGTCCTCGGCCAAGCCGACGTTCTCGCAGGCCGCATTGCCGGCCGCTGTGCAGGTACCCGCCGGCCACAAGGTCGTGATGGAGACCGTGGGCATGGGCGACATCACCTACGAGTGCCGCGCCAAGGCCGGCATGGCGGGCCAGTTCGAATGGGTGTTCGTCGGCCCCGACGCCAGGCTGATGGACCGCGCCGGCAAGCAGGTCGGCAAGTACTACGGCCCGCCCGCCACCTGGGAAAGCATGGACGGATCCAAGCTGACCGCCACGCAGCTGGCCGTGGCGCCCAACATGGCGACCAACATCCCGCTGCAGTTGGTGAAGGGCAACCCGGCGATGGGCAACGGCGCCATGCAAGGCGTGACCTACATCCAGCGCGTGGCGACCAAGGGCGGCGTGGCACCGGCTGCTGCTTGCGACAGCGCCGCCATGGGCCGCAAGCAGGTCGTGCAGTACCAGGCCGACTACATCTTCTGGGCCGCGATGTAAGGGCCACCCGACATGCTGCCGCTGTTTCCCGAGCTGCCGGCGCGGGCCGGCCCGGCACCGCGGCGACGCCGCATCGTCGGCGGCCTGGCGGCGGTGGCGGCCCTGCTGTCGGGCTGCTCGGCCACCGGTGCGCTCGACCGGCTGGTGGCGCACGACACCTACACCGGTGACACCGGGGTGGCCTTCGGCACCGATCCACGGCAGAAGCTCGATGTGTTCCGCCCCGTGAAGGCGGGCGCTTCCGCCGCGCCGGTCGTGCTGTTCTTCTACGGCGGCAACTGGACGCGCGGCGACCGCGCGGCTTACCGTTTCGTCGGCGAGGCGCTGGCCGCCAACGGCGTCGTGGCGCTGGTGGCCGACTACCGGCTGAGCCCGCAGGTTCACTACGACGCCATGCTGCGCGACGGCGCGCTGGCGCTGCAGTGGACGCTGTCGCACGCGGCCGAACTCGGCGGTGACCCGTCGCGCGTGTTCGTGATGGGCCACAGCGCAGGCGCGTACAACGCGGCGATGCTCGCGCTCGACCCGCGCTGGCTGGCCGAGCGCGGCCTGGCACCGGGCCGGCTTGCAGGCTGGATCGGCCTGGCCGGCCCTTACGACTTCTTGCCGATCGGCGATCCGGAGGTGCAGGTGGCCTTCGGCTGGCCGGCCACGCCCGCCGACTCGCAACCCATCACCCACACCACGCACCGCGCGCCACGCACGCTGCTGCTGGCCGGCAGCCGTGACCAGACGGTCGACCCGCAACGCAACAGCGCCGCGCTGGCACGCGGGCTGGCGGCCGCTGGCACCGACGTGCAGTTGCGCATCTTCGATGGCATCGGCCATGCCGCGACGGCGGCGGCGCTGGCGCGTCCGCTCGACTGGCTGGCGCCGGTGTTGCCGACCGTGCTGGCCTTCGTGCGCGGCGAGCCCTTGCCCACGCCGGCCTGAACCGTCATGACGGGCTGAGCCGCAACGGGTGGCTGAGGCTCAGCCGGGTTCCGGTGCGGCGCCGTCCAGCAGGCGCCCGACGATCGCGAGGATCTGCTGTGCCGCGTCGGCGATGTGCCGTTCCAGCACCTGTTCGGCCTGATCGGCCTGGCGCGCACGGCACAGCGCGACCAGGGCCAGATGTTCGTCGTGCGCCTGCTGGCGGATCGGCGCATTCACCACCTGGAAGCGGAAGTAGCGCTCCGACTTCTCGTGCAGCGCCCGCACGATCGCCATCGCCGCGGGCCGCCCGGCCGCCACGTAGAGCAGCTCGTGCAGCTGCCAGTTGAGGCGGCCCCACTCCTCGGCGCCCACCGTGTCCATCTGCGCGACGATGCGTTCGGCACGGTCGAGTTCTTCGCTCTGGATGCGCATCGCGGCCTCGTGGATCAGCCAGGGTTCGAGCCGCTGGCGCAGATCGAACAGCTCCTGCACCTCGTCGGTCGACAGCATCGACACGAACGAGCCGCGGTGCGGTTGCAGGTCGACCAGGCCTTCGGAGCTGAGCAGGCGCATCGCCTCGCGCAGCGGAATGCGGCTTACGCCCAGCTCGTCGGCCAGCGCTTCCTGCCGCAGCGCCGAGCCCGGTGCCAGCGCGCCCGAAAGGATGCGCGCGCGCAGTTCGTCGACGACCAGTTCGACGGCGGTTTTGCGCACCAGGCGCCCGGTGGGCACTTTGGCCTGGGGCGGTGTGGCAGCGGCGAGGTCGGAGGCGGCAGATTCTTTCAACACGGCAGTCGGAGTCAGGGCTTGCATTGTGCTGCCGAACGACAAAGAATTTATTGTATCCAATAGCCAATATTCAAACTTGCCATTAGAATCCGCCGCGAATCCCATCGACTCCAATCATGACCCATGTTTTGGATTGGATCCAATATATTGGTTCCTTTTTACCAACCGCCGCCTCTCTGACGGGCGGCCTCATTTGCATCGAAGGACAAGCTGCATGACTCCCATCCAATGGCGCGGTGTTTTCCCCGCCGTCACGACCAAACTGCGCCCTGACTTCTCGCTCGACGTCGAAGCCATCGGCGCCGGGCTGGAGCGCCTCATCGACAACGGCGTGGCCGGCGTCGTGATGATGGGCATGGTGGGCGAGAACGCCCAGCTGTCGCCCGAAGAGAAGCTGACGGTGCTGCGCACGGCCAAGCAGGTGATCCGCGGCCGGGTGCCCATCATCTCGGGCCTGGCCGAAACCAGCACCGAAAAGGCCGTGGCCTACGCGAAGGAAGCCGAAAAGATCGGCGTCGATGGGCTGATGGTGTTCCCCGGTCTCACCTACAAGTCGGACGCTTACGAAACCGTCGAGTTCTACAAGACCGTCGCGCGTGCCAGCGGCCTGCAGATCCTGCTCTACAACAACCCGCGCGGCTACGGCGTCGACCTGACGCCCGACCTGCTGGCGCAACTGATGGGCGAGAAGACCATCGTCGCGATCAAGGAAGAGTCGTACGACACGACCCGCGTGACCGACCTGATTGCGCGCTTCGGCGACCGGCTGGCCGTGGTCTGCGGTGTCGACGACCTGATCGTCGAGAGCGCCGCGCTGGGCTCCACCGCCTGGGTGTCGGGCATGGCCAACGCCTTGCCCAAGCCATCGGTCGAACTGCTGAACCTGGCCATCGCCGGCGACTTCGCGAAGGCCCGCACGCTGTACCGAGCGCTGACGCCGCTGTTCCACCTGGACACCGTCGTCAAGCTGGTGCAGCACATCAAGCTGGCCGAACACATGGTCAGCGGCAGCGCCGAGACCGTGAAACCGCCGCGCCTCAACCTGATCGGCGACGAGCGCGAACGCACGATGGCCATCGTGCGCAAGACCCTGGTCGATCTCAAGGCCATAGGCTATTGAACGCCGCGCGGCGCCACCGTTCTTCCCCTCACCTTTCCCCCATCCTCCAGCCCTTCCCCGGAGCCACACCATGAAACTGATTCGCCATCTCGCCCTTGCCGCGGTCTGCGCCGGCGCCAGCACCGCGCTGTTCGCGGCCGACCCGTATCCATCGAAGCCGATGGAGCTGACCGTGGCCTACGCACCCGGTGGCGGCAGCGACAACATGGCCCGCGCCATCGCCGAGGCGGCGCGTCCGCTGATGTCGCAACCCACCGTGGTCGCGAACAAGCCTGGCGCCAGCGGCTCGATCGGCTGGGGTTATGTGGCAACCTCGCAGCCCGACGGCTACAAGCTCGTGCTGATGACGCCCGAGATGCTGGTGGTGCCGCTGATGGGCATCGGCAAGACCAACGTCGAAGACTTCCAGGCGATCGCCCGCTTCACCGACGACCCTTCGTCCGTGACCGTGCGCGCCGACGCGCCGTGGAAGACCATCGACGAGTTCCTCGCGTTCGCCAAGGCCAACCCGGCCAAGGTCGCGATCTCCAACGCCGGCAGCGGCACCATCCCGCACATGGCCGCCGCCGCTTTAGGCGACCGCACCGGCACCAGCTTTACCCACGTGCCCTACCAGGGCTCGGCGCCGGCCATCATGGGCCTGCTGTCGGGCGACGTGCAGGCCACCACCGTCGCCTATGCCGAACTGCGCCAGCACGTCGAAGCCGGCAAGCTGCGCACGCTGGCGGTGATGTCGGAGAAGCGCGTGGCCGGCCTGCCCGAGGTGCCGACGATGAAGGAGAAAGGCGCCGACCTGCAGTTCAGCGTGTGGCGCGGCATCGGTGTGCCTAAGTCCACGCCGAAGGAAGTGGTCGAGCAGTGGCGCGAGGTCTCGCGCAAGATCGCTGAAGCGCCTTCCTTCGTGGCCATCGTGCACAAGCAGAACCTGACGCCCGCCTACGCCGACCTGCCCGAGTTCAGCGCGGCCATCGTGCGCCAGGGCGATGCGTTCAAGAAACTCGTGCCCAAGCTCGACCTGAAAAACTGAGCCCCTGCGTTCCTGACCCCTGCGCTATGACGCCATCGCGCCGCCGGCCGGATACGGCGCGAACCGGCTTTCGTTCTCGTTGACTTCGAGCGGCCGCCCGACGAAGGGAAACGCCCGCTGCGGGCAGTCGGCACGTTCGCAGACCTTGCAGCCCATGCCGATCGGCGTGGCGCTCTCGGGGTCGTCGAGGTCCATCCCCCGCGAATAGACCAGCCGCGGCGCGTGCCGGATGTCGCTGCCCAGCGCCACCGAGAAGCTCTTGCCCGGCGCGCCATAAGCGTCCTGGCCCGCCGACACGGTGCGCGCGATCCACAGGTAAGTACGCCCGTCGGGCATGCGCGCGAGTTGCGGCAGGATCTTGCCCGGCTGGGCAAAGGCTTCGTAGACGTTCCACAGCGGGCAGGTGCCGCCGGTCTTGGAGAAGTGGAAGTGGGTGGCCGACTGCCGCTTGGAGATGTTGCCGGCACGGTCCACGCGGATGAAGAAGAACGGCACGCCCGGTGCGCCGGGCCGCTGCAAGGTGCTGAGCCGGTGGCAGATGGTCTCGAAGCCGACGCCGAAGCGCCGCGACAAGCGGTCGATGTCGTAGCGCAGGCTCTCCGCCGCGCCGAGGAACGGCGCGTAGGGCAACAGCAAGGCGCCGGCGAAGTAGTTCGCCAGCCCGATGCGCGCCAGCGTGCGTGCCTGCAGGTCCTGCCGGAAATCGGGAATGTCGACCAGCGCATCCAGCAACGGGGACCACTCCAGCAACGCCAGCTGCGTGCCCAGCTGGAACGCCATCTGCCCTTGGTCGAGCGACGACGACAGCCGCAGCACCTTGTGGGCCGGGTCGTAACTGCGCTGGCGCTTGTCCATCGGGTCGTGCGATGGCACGGCCCGCACGCCATGCCGCTGCCCCAGGCGCTGCACCAGCCAGTCGGTCAGCAGACCACCGGCAGCGGCGGCTTCGGCCGCCAGCGATTCCGCGGCGCGGTCCACCGCATCGAAATGGTTCTGGTGCGTGAAGAAGAAATCGCGCACCCGTTCGAACGCCATCGGTGGCATGGGCGACAGATCGGTGCGGCCATCGCCCAGTTGCAGTGCGATGGCCTCGAGCCGTTGCGCCGCGTCCAGGTTGCGGCGGTGCAGGGCCAGCAGCGCGCGGCCGACCGCCGGCATCTGCGAAGCGACCTCGCGCAACTCGGCCAGCGCCACCGCCTCGCCGCCCGGGTTGTCGGCCAGGGCCTCCTGCATGCCGGCAACCAGGCGCGCCTCTTCGTCTTCGGAGAACTGCTGCACGTCCACGCCCAGCGCGCGGCTGACCTTCAGCAGCACGGCCACGGTCAGCGGCCGCTGGTTCTGCTCGATCTGGTTCAGGTAACTCGGGGACAGGCCCAGCAACTGCGCCATCGCGAGCTGCGACAGGCCGCGTTCCGCACGCAGCTTGCGCAGCCGGACGCCCATGAACGTCTTCTTCACGACGCCGTTCCTGTTGCACAGAAATTCGCAAGATTCGCAATATCACAGTTTTCGGTTCGCAACGATTCGCCCTTTCAGTCCTTCAGCAAACCCTGCATTGTGCGTACATTGCGAATCCATGCCCATCGGCAGCCCCATCTGAACCAGGAGATCGCATGCTCACCGCAACCGAGACCGCCACCGCAGGTTTCAAACCCAAGAAATCCGTCGCGCTGTCTGGCGTCACCGCCGGCAACACCGCGCTGTGCACCGTCGGGCGCACGGGCAACGACCTGCACTACCGGGGCTACGACATCCTCGACATCGCCGAGGTCTGTGAGTTCGAGGAGATCGCGCATCTGCTGGTGCACGGCAAGCTGCCCACGCGGGCCGAGCTGGCCGCCTACAAGGCCAGGCTGAAGGCCATGCGCGGCGTGCCCGCCAGCGTGAAGTCGGCGCTGGAGCAGATCCCCGCCAACGCGCACCCGATGGACGTGATGCGCACGGGTGTGTCGGCGCTGGGCTGCACGCTGCCCGAGAAGGACGAGCACCACGCCCCCGGCGCGCGCGACATCGCCGACCGGCTGATGGCCTCGCTCGGCTCGATGCTGCTGTACTGGTACCACTGGTCCACCCAGGGACGGCGCATCGAACTGGAGACCGACGACGACTCCATCGGCGCGCATTTCCTGCACCTGCTGCACGGCAGCAAGCCCAGCGCGGCGTGGGAACGCGCGATGCACACCTCGCTGAACCTGTACGCCGAGCACGAATTCAACGCCTCGACCTTCGCCGCCCGCGTGATCGCCGGCACCGGCAGCGACATGCACTCGGCCATCGCCGGTGCCATCGGTGCACTGCGCGGCCCGAAGCACGGGGGCGCCAACGAGGTGGCCTTCGAGATCCAGAAGCGTTACGACAACCCGGACGAAGCCGAGGCCGACATCCGCCGCCGCGTCGAGGCCCGCGAGGTCGTGATCGGCTTCGGCCACCCCGTCTACACCGTGAGCGACCCGCGCAACGTGGTGATCAAGGAGGTCGCGCGGTCCCTGTCCGCGGCCGCGGGCTCGACCAAGATGTTCGACATCGCCGAGCGGCTGGAGTCGGTGATGTGGGACGTGAAGAAGATGTTCCCCAACCTCGACTGGTTCAGCGCCGTCAGCTACCACATGATGGGCGTGCCGACCGCGATGTTCACACCGCTGTTCGTCATCGCGCGCACCAGCGGCTGGGCGGCGCACATCATCGAGCAGCGCGCGGACAACAAGATCATCCGGCCGAGCGCCAACTACACCGGGCCGGAGGGTCTGGCCTTTCTGCCGATCGCGGACCGTAAGTGACCCCCCCTCCCCGGCCCTCTCCCGCGAGGGGAGAGGGAGCCAATACAGAAACCGGCGCCTCATGAACATTCGCTACCGCAAGAACCTGCCCGGCACGGCGCTGGACTACTTTGACGCCCGCGCCGCCGTGGACGACATCGCACCGGGCGCCTACGACGGCCTGCCCTACACGTCGCGCGTGCATGCCGAGAACCTGGTGCGCCGCTGCGACCCGGCCACCTTGACCGATGCGCTCCTGCAGCTGATCGAACGCCGGCGCGACCTGGACTTCCCGTGGTTCCCTGCGCGCGTGGTGTGCCACGACATCCTGGGCCAGACCGCGCTGGTCGACCTGGCCGGCCTGCGCGATGCGATCGCCGACCGGGGCGGCGACCCGGCGCAGGTGAATCCCGTGGTGCCGACCCAACTCATCGTCGACCATTCGCTGGCCGTGGAGTTCGCAGGCTTCGACCCCGACGCGTTCGCGAAGAACCGCGCGGTCGAAGACCGCCGCAACGAAGACCGTTTCCACTTCATCGAGTGGACCAAGAAGGCGTTCCAGAACGTCGAGGTCATCCCGCCGGGGAACGGCATCATGCACCAGATCAACCTGGAGCGGATGAGCCCCGTCGTGCACGCCAGGGACGGTGTGGCCTACCCCGATACGCTGGTCGGCACCGACAGCCACACGCCGCACGTGGACGCGCTGGGCGTGATCGCCATCGGCGTCGGCGGGCTCGAGGCCGAGAGCGTGATGCTGGGCCGCGCGTCGTGGATGCGCCTGCCCGACATCGTGGGCGTGGAGCTCACCGGCAAGCCGCAGCCGGGCATCACGGCCACCGACATCGTGCTGGCGCTGACCGAGTTCCTGCGCAAGGAAAAAGTGGTCGGCGCGTACCTGGAGTTCCACGGCGCCGGTACCGCGGCGCTCACGCTGGGCGACCGCGCGACCATCTCCAACATGACGCCCGAATTCGGCGCCACGGCGGCGATGTTCTCCATCGACCCGATGACGATCGCCTACCTGCGCCTGACCGGGCGCGACGACGCGCAGGTGCGGCTGGTCGAACTCTATGCCAAGCAGGCCGGCCTGTGGTCCGACGCGCTGGCCACGGCCGTGTACGAACGCACGCTGCACTTCGACCTGGCCAGCGTCGTGCGCAACATGGCCGGCCCATCGAATCCGCACAAGCGGCTGCCGACCTCGGACCTGGCCGCACGCGGCATCGCCGCACCGTGGCAGGACGTGCCGGGCCGGATGCCCGACGGCGCCGTCATCATCGCCGCCATCACCAGCTGCACCAACACCAGCAACCCGCGCAACGTGATCGCCGCCGGCCTGCTGGCACGCAACGCGAACGCACGCGGCCTGCTGCGCAAGCCCTGGGTCAAGACCTCGCTGGCGCCCGGCTCCAAAGCCGTGCAGCTGTACCTGGAAGAAGCCGGGCTGCTGCACGAGCTGGAGCAACTCGGCTTCGGCATCGTGGCCTTCGCCTGCACCACCTGCAACGGCATGAGCGGCGCACTCGACCCGGCGGTCCAGCAGGAAGTGATTGCCCGCGACCTGTACACGACCGCCGTGCTGTCGGGCAACCGCAATTTCGACGGCCGCATCCACCCGTATGCCAAACAGGCCTTCCTGGCCTCGCCACCGCTGGTCGTGGCCTATGCGATCGCGGGCACCGTGCGCTTCGACATCGAGAAGGACGTGCTCGGCGTGGATGCCGATGGCCGGAGCGTCACGCTGAAGGACATCTGGCCCGGCGACGCCGAGATCGACGCCATCGTGGCTCGTAGCGTCAAGCCCGAATACTTCCGCCGTGTCTACGACCCGATGTTCGCCATCGGCGTGGTGCGCGACGAAGCGGTCAGCCCGCTGTACGACTGGCGCCCGCGCAGCACCTACATCCGCCGCCCGCCGTACTGGGAAGGCGCGCTGGCCGGCCAACGCACGCTGCGTGGCCTGCGCCCGCTGGCCCTGCTGCCCGACAACATCACGACCGACCACCTGTCGCCGTCGAACGCGATCCTGCGAGACAGCGCGGCTGGCGAGTACCTGCACCGCATGGGCCTGCCCGAGGAAGACTTCAACTCCTACGCCACGCACCGTGGCGACCATCTCACGGCGCAGCGCGCCACCTTCGCCAACCCGCAGCTCGTCAACGAGATGGCCGTGGTCGACGGCCAGGTGAAGAAAGGTTCGCTGACCCGCATCGAACCCGAAGGCCGCATCGTGCGCATGTGGGAAGGCATCGAACACTACATGCAGCGCAAGCAGCCGCTGATCATCATCGCGGGCGCCGACTACGGCCAGGGCAGCTCGCGCGACTGGGCCGCCAAGGGCGTGCGGCTGGCGGGTGTGGAGGCGATCGCCGCCGAGGGCTTCGAGCGCATCCACCGCACGAACCTGATCGGCATGGGCGTGCTGCCGCTGGAGTTCCAGCCGGGCACGAACCGGCTGACGCTGGCGCTGGACGGCACGGAGACCTACGACGTGGTGGGCGAACGCCTGCCGCGCGCAACGCTGACCCTGGTGGTGCGGCGCCGGGATGGCGCGTGTGCGGAGGTGCCGATGACCTGCCGGCTGGACACGGCCGAAGAGGTGTCGATCTACGAAGCCGGGGGTGTGCTGCAGCGGTTTGCGCAGGATTTTCTGGCTGCGGCGGGCGCGGCATGAGGGGGGCTGGCGTGGGCTGTGGTGGCGCGGTGGCCCCTCTCCCCCGACCCCTCTCCCGCGAGGGGAGAGGGGAGCAAGAGGGGTGCTTGTGACCCACCCGTTGTTCCGGGGGAGGCGAGGAGCACGACAATGCCGGCTTCGACTCCCCTCGCCCCTTGCGGGAGAGGGGCTGGGGGAGAGGGGTATGCACCAGCGCGACTTCACCAAGGCCCTGCGCCAGAACATGACCGACGCCGAGCAGCGCCTGTGGAACCACGACATCCTGCAGAACACGGACGCGGTGCTGCAGGCCATCTGGGCTGCGGTGGACGCGGCCTCTTCTTCTCCTGACACCTCTCACACCCCCTCTCCCCCGGCCCCTCTCCCGCGAGGGGAGAGGGGAGACTCCACATGACACATCCTCCGCAAATCCAGATTCCCGCCACCTACATGCGCGGTGGCACCAGCAAGGGGGTGTTCTTCCGCCTGCAGGATCTGCCCGTAGCCGCACAGGTGGCCGGGCCGGCGCGCGATGCGCTGCTGTTGCGCGTGATCGGCAGCCCGGACCCGTATGCCAAGCAGATCGACGGCATGGGCGGCGCGACCTCCAGCACCAGCAAGGCAGTGATCCTGACCGGCAGCACGCGCCCCGGCCACGATGTCGACTACCTGTTCGGCCAGGTGTCCATCGACCGCCCCTTCATCGACTGGAGCGGCAACTGCGGCAACCTGTCGGCGGCGGTGGGGCCGTTCGCCATCCGCAACGGCCTCGTCGACGCCGCCCGCGTGCCACGCGATGGCGTGGCCACCGTGCGCATCTGGCAGGCCAACATCGGCAAGACCATCGTCGCGCACGTGCCGATGACGGCGGGCCAGGTGCAGGAGACGGGCGACTTCGAACTCGACGGCGTGACGTTCCCGGCCGCCGAGGTGCAGCTCGAATTCATCGACCCGGCCGATGAGGGCGATGGCGAAGGCGGCGGCGCCATGTTCCCCACCGGCCACCTCGTCGATACGCTGGACGTGCCCGGCGTCGGCACGCTGCAGGCCACGCTGATCAACGCCGGCATCCCGACCATCTTCCTGAACGCCGAAGCCATCGGCTACGACGGTACCGAACTGCAGGAGGCCATCAACGGCGATGCGAAGGCCCTGGCCAGGTTCGAGACCATCCGCGCGCACGGCGCGCTGCGCATGGGCTTGATCGGCAACCTGGCGGAGGCGGCGACACGGCAGCACACGCCCAAGGTCGCCTTCGTGGCCCCGCCCAGGGCGCATGCGGTGTCCAGCGGCAAGCGGCTGGAGGTTGGCGACGTGGACCTGCTGGTGCGGGCCCTGTCGATGGGCAAGCTGCACCACGCGATGATGGGCACCGCGGCCGTGGCCATCGGCACGGCCGCGGCCATCCCCGGCACGCTGGTCAATCTGGCCGCCGGCGGCGGTGCGCGCAGCGCCGTACGTTTCGGCCACCCGTCGGGCAGTCTGCGGGTGGGCGCCGAGGCGCGCCAGGTCGATGGCCAGTGGGTCGTGACCAAGGCGCTGATGAGCCGCAGCGCCCGCGTGCTGATGGAAGGCCGGGTGCACGTGCCCGGCGCGCAGCTCTGACGCGACGTCCGGACCCCGCTCAGAGCTTGCCGAAACCGTAGCGGGTCAGGATCTGCTGGGCGGCGTCGGTGGCGATGAAGGCGATGAAGTCGGCGGCCAGGGCCTTCTGCTTGCTCTCGGCGATGGCGGCGATGGGGTAGGACACCGGCGTGTGGCTGGCGGGCGTGGCGACGATGCGTACCTTGTCGGCCATCAGCGCGGCGTCGGTGCGGTAGACGAAACCGGCCTCGACCTCGCCGCGGCTCACGTAGTCGAGCACCTGGCGCACGCTGTCGGCCTGCACGAACTTGGATTCCAGCGGCGCCCACAGATTGGCACCGTCGAGCACCTGTTTGGTGTACCGCCCGACCGGCACCGTGGCGACCTTGCCGATGGCGATCTTCTTCACCGCCGTCTGGGTGAGATCCGGCACCCCCTTCAGGCCGATGCCGTCCTTCACCGGCTCGATCAGCACCAGCGAGTTGGTCGCGAAATTCTTGCGCGTCGCGCTGTCGATCAGCTTCTGGTCGCTGGCGCGGTTCATCGTGTCCTGGTCGGCGCTGGCGAACACGTCGACCGGCGCGCCCTGTGCGATCTGCTGCAGCAGCACACCCGAGGCGGCGAAGTTGAAGCGCAGCGTGCTGCCCGGCTTGGCCGCCTCGAACCTGGGCGCCAGTTCCTTGAAGGCATCGGTCAGGCTGGCGGCGGCGGACACGGTGAGCTGCTGCGCGCCCGCCAGCATCGGCAACACCAGGGCAGCGGCAAGCGACAACATTCGGACAACGCGCATGGGGGAACTCCTGAAGGGGTGGAAGCGGGGTCGACGATGGTCCGGAAAAACCTGACGCTGTATCTATTGAAATATAACAAAGACCTCGGCCTGACATTCGTGCCCTGCTCCGTAGCACGGATGATTTCCATTTTCTTCACTCCAGAACGAAGTGATTTTCGAGAACATTCGAACAACGCGCGATGTCATCGTGGATATGGCGTCGAGCGGATTCCGGGGCCGGCGCAGGTGCTCGGCCGTGCACAGCAAACGTGCGCATCCGCAGGGGTTACCGTCCGCTGGCCGACCGTGCGGTGCAAAACTTGCTAGGCTTGCAGCTCACCCTTTTTTGCAACAGGAAAAAACCATGAAAACCTCACATTCCACCGCGGCCAGGACACTGGCAGCCATCGCCGCGACGGTGTTGATGCTCGGCACCGCCGGCATCGCCTCCGCGCAAGAGAAGGCCAGCGCCGGCGCTGCCGCGGGCGGCGGCGTCGTGCCCAACACCGACAAGGGCGGCTCCAAGTCGGCCACCGCCAGCACCGGCGCGGTGCAGGGTCCGGGCGTGGTCACGAACCGCGAAAAGACCGCACGCAAGCCGAAGAAAAAGAAGACTCCCGCCGCAGGCTGACCTGCTGCAGCCGGCCGGGTGCAATGCCCGGCTTGTGTTCTTCCAGCTGGTCCTTGCAGAACGGGTGGCGGCAACGCTGCCCCGCCACACCGCGCGACGCTGCACCAGGCATCGCGCGGTGTCTGCTTGTCGGGCGCATGCACGCCTCGGCCCGGGGCGGCAGCGTGCCGATTTCAGGTTGGTCCCTATAACCTTCAAACGGGACATCCTGGACGCAGGTGTATAACGTCCTGACACACCGCTGTCGCGGCACCCCTTCTCCCTCCCCCGTCCATCGCAGCCGACGAGCCGGTCCAGGTCCGCGCCGGCAGCCCGGCGACATCGTCCTACACCCCGCGGCACAGCACGTCCGACAGACCCGGGATTCCAGGTGCCTACGATGGGTTGCACGCGTGGTTTTCCACGCGCCACCCCCAGTCCTTTCACAGAGCCGGCCCCCGCGCCGGCGTCGCGGAGCGCACCATGCAAGACCAGGCCATTGCCAATCGTTTCTGGAGTACGGCGTCGTTCGGCGAAGCTGCCGATACATCGCCGATGGAACTCGCCGCACTGGGCGACCATCTCCATGCCTGCATCGGCGAGCGTGGACGCTGGTTCACGCTGCACTGCCTGGCCGAGACGCTGGGTGGCTTCATGGCATCGCGCGTCGTGACGACCGTGACACTGGCGGCCATCCTGGTCGTCGCAGGCAGCATGGTCCTCTGAGGATGCCGCCACCGGAGCTGCTGCGCCTGGTTCCCGAGGCATCGAAAGCCCTTCTCGACATCCTCGACAGCGCCGCCGGGTCGCTGCAGCCACCCATCCGGTCGGAGATCTTCGGCCTTCAGCGTTTTGCGCAGCACGGCCGCAGTCTGGGCGAAACCCACCGCGCCGAGATGGCCAGCCCGCGCACCGCGACCTTCGTGCCGCGGCTGCGCAACAACATCGACACGCTGCGCCAGGCGCACCGCTACATCGGCCTGCAGGCCAGCACCGGCTACGACATCAGCCCTGCCGCCGAATGGCTGCTCGACAACTTCCACCTGATCGAGGCCCAGCTCAAGGAAATCCACGACGGCCTGCCGCGCCGTTATTTCCAGGCCTTGCCGGTGCTGATGGACGAGCCGCTGGCCGGCCTGCCGCGCGTCTACGGCATCGCCTGGGCCTTTGTCGCGCACACCGACGGCGCGTTCGACGATGAGCTGCTGATGCAGTTCCTGAACGCCTACCAGGAAACCCGCACGCTGCGCCTGGCCGAGATGTGGGCGTTGCCCACGACGCTGCGGGTCGTGCTGGTCGAGAACCTGCGCCGGCTGGCCGAACGTGTGGCCACCAACAAGGGCGCACGCGAGGTGGCCAACCTGTGCGGCGACCACATCGACCGCTACACGGTCGCGATGCTCGACGATCTGCTCACGCTGCTGAACCGCCGCGGCGTCGGCCGGGTATTCCTCGCGCAGATGGCGCAGCGCCTGCAGGATCTCGGCGACAGCGCCGAAGGCCAACGCGCGGAGCCGCTGCGTCAATGGCTGCACAACGTCCTGCCCGACCTGGCGACGGTGCAGACGCAACAGGCCGCCGAGCAGGCCGCCGACAACCTGAGTGTCAGCAATGCCGTGACCTCGCTGCGCAAGATCGGCGATGCCGACTGGCCCGAGATCATCGCCCGCACCAGTCCGCTGATGCGTCTGATGCTGACCTCGCCGGTGTTCGAGGCCGAGCACCCCTCCACCCGCGACCAGACGCTGCACGGTATCGAGCTGCTGGCCCGACGCAGCGGCAGCAGCGAAGCCCACGTGGCGCAGACCCTGCTCGACCTGCTGCACGCCGCCGAAGCGAACGGCGACGCCACGGCGGTTTCGAGCCACTGGCTCGAAGGCGCCGGGCGGCCGGCGCTGATGGCCGCGCTGGGCCTGCGCGAGCGCGGTGCCGCGGCTTGGCACCGGCTGGCGCACCACGCGGCGCTGCCGGTCTACCTCGGCACGCTGCTGCTGGGCACCGCGGGCCTCGTCGCCTGGATGCTGCTGCACCACAGCGCCGGTGCCCAGGCGTCCGACGGCCACCTGGCGCTCACGCTGGCGCTCGCCCTGCTGATGCTGTTCCCGGCCTCGGAAGCCGTGGTCGCCGTGATCAACCGGCTGATCAGCGAATCGGCCCGGCCGCGCCACCTGCCCCGCCTGGCGCTGCTGCAAGGCATCCCGCCGGAGCACCGCGTGATGGTCGTGATCCCCGGCATGCTGACCAACGCCAAGGCCGTGGACGAACTCACGCACCGCCTGCTGCTGCACTACCTGGCCAACCCCGAACGCGAAGCGCAGTTCGCGCTGCTGAGCGACTGGGCCGATGCCGACACCGTGCAGACCGACAGCGACGCCGCACTGCTGGACGCGGCCGTCGCACAGATCAACGCACTGAACCAGCGCCATCCGGCCGAGGCTGGTGCGCCACCGCGTTTCATCGTGCTGCACCGCGCGCGCAGCTTCAGCGAGACCGAGCAGCGCTGGATCGGCTGGGAACGCAAACGCGGCAAACTCGAACAGCTGGTGGCCGCGCTGGCCGAAGCAACGCAGGGGCCCTTTGTCGACCTGGGCGAGACCTCGC
Organism: Pseudorhodoferax sp.; assembly: GCA_965279475.1. Taxonomy (GTDB): domain Bacteria; phylum Pseudomonadota; class Gammaproteobacteria; order Burkholderiales; family Burkholderiaceae_C; genus Pseudorhodoferax. The sequence continues at coordinate 106,958 of CBDIIA010000003.1, read as the reverse complement.
GCATGGCGACCGGGGTGCGTTACGTCGTCACGCTCGACAGCGACACCCAGCTGCCGCCCGGCCGGCTGCGCGACCTGGTCGGCGTGGCGGCCCATCCGCGCAACCAGCCCCGGCTGTCGGACGACGGCCGCAGCGTGGTCGCCGGCTACGGCATCCTGCAGCCGCGCGTGGCCACGCCCTTGCCCGCGCCGCGCGACTTCACGCTCTACCACTGGCTGTTTGCGGGGCAATGCGGCATCGACCCCTACAGCGCCGCGACCTCCGAGGTTTACCAGGACCTGTTCCGCGAAGGCAGCTTCAGCGGCAAGGGCCTGCTGCACGTGCAGGCGATGCATGCCGTGCTGCACCGGCGGCTGCCCGAGGGGCAGGTGCTGAGCCACGATCTGCTCGAAGGCTCGATCGCGCGCTGTGCCGCGGTGACCGACATCACCGTGATCGAAGACGCCCCATTCCACGCCGACGTGGCGGCGTCGCGGGTGCACCGCTGGACCCGCGGCGACTGGCAGTTGCTGCCGTTCCTGCTGAACGCCGGCCACTACGGGCTGCGTGCGATCAACCGCTGGAAGATGTTCGACAACCTGCGCCGGTCGCTGGTCGCGCCGATGTCGATGGTGCTGCTGCTGGTGTCGCTGGCCAGCGGCGTGGTGTCGCCCTGGGCCGCGCTGGCGCTGGTGGCGGCGGCCTTTGCCGCCGGCCCGCTGATGGGCGCGCTGGCCGGCTTCTGGCCGACCCGCGACGACCTGGCCCGGCGGCACTTCTACCAGCAGGCGCTGACCGACCTGGTGCGTGCACTGTGGGGCGGGCTGTGGCATCTGGCCCTGCTGCTGGAGCAGGCGCTGCAGGCCACCGACGCGGTGGTGCGCGCGCTCTACCGCATGCTGGCGAGCCGCCGCCATCTGCTGCAATGGACCACGGCCGCCACCGCCCAGGCCCAGGCCACCACCCACTTCGCCGCGCTCGCGCGGCGGCATTGGCGTTCCCCCGCGCTGGCGCTGGTGCTGCTGTTCGCCCTGCTGTACGCCGCCACGCCGGCGCCGGTCACGGCCTTGCTGCTGTGCCTGGCCTGGGCCGGCGCGCCGGTCTGGATCTGGCTCGTCAGCCGGCCCCAGCCTTCCAGCCACAAGGCCGTGCTGCAGGCGACCGACCGGCTCTACCTCGAGGGCATCGCGCGCGACACCTGGCGCCTGTTCGAGCGTTGCGTCGGCCCCGCCGACAACCACCTGCCGCCGGACAACCTGCAGACCTCGCCGCACGACATGGTGGCCCACCGCACCTCGCCGACCAACATCGGCCTGTACCTGCTGGTGGTGGCCTGTGCCCGGCAGTTCGGCTGGATCGGCACGCAGGACCTGCTCGAACGGCTCGAGGCCACGCTCGCCACGCTGGGCACGCTGCAACGCCACCGCGGCCACTTCCTCAACTGGTACGACACGCAATCGCGCGCGCCGCTGCTGCCGATGTACGTCTCCACCGTCGACAGCGGCAACCTGAGCGGCCATCTGCTGGCCGTGGCGCAGGCCTGCCTCGAACTGGCACACGCGCCTTACGACGGTGCGGCCGGCCAGCACGCGCTCGCGGTATCGCAGGAACGCCTGGCGCCGCTGCTGTCGTCACGCTCCACGCTGCCCCCGGCCGAGCGTGCGCAGCTGCGCTGGCGGCTGGCCGACCACCGCGCCACGCGGCGCTCGGCCGCGCGCGATGCGCAGGCCATGGTCGCCGATGCGTCTGCCGACGCCGCCGCGGCCAGGCTGCGGTCGCTGGCGCAGGCCTTCGAGCAGATGGCCTGGGAGGCCGACTACAGCTTTCTCTACCACCGCAAGCGGCATCTGTTCCACATCGGCTACCGCGTCGCCGAGCAGCAGCGCGACGCCGGCTTCTACGACCTGCTGGCGTCCGAATCGCGCCTCACCAGCCTGCTGGCCATCGCCAAGGGCGACGTGCCGGTCAGCCACTGGGCCTCGCTCGGGCGACCCTTCTACGCGGTGGGCGCGACGGCCGGCCTGCGCTCGTGGTCGGGCTCGATGTTCGAGTACCTGATGCCCACGCTGGTGCTCGACGAGCCGCACGGCAGCGTGCTGCGCGAGGCCTGCCACGCGGCCGTGAACGAGCAGATCGCCTATGCCGAGGCACAGCACGTGCCCTGGGGCATCTCCGAATCGGCCTATGCGGCCAGCGACCACACGCTGGCCTACCAGTACGCGCCGCAGGGCGTGCCGCGGCTGGCGCTGCGCCGCACGCCGGCCGACGAACTGGTGATCGCGCCCTACTCCACGGCGTTGGCGGCCCAGATCGCGCCACACCTGGCGTCGCTGAACTTCTCGGCGCTGCAGGCGCTGGCGCCGCGCGAGCGCTACGGCTTCATCGAGGCGCTCGACTTCACCCGCAGCCGCCAGGCCAGCGGCGAGCCGTTCACGCCGGTCGTCACCTTCATGGCGCACCACCAGGGCATGAGCATCGTCGCGCTGGCCAACGTGCTGCTCGGCGGCCCGGCCCAGCGCTGGGGCATGGCCAATCCGCACATCGAGGCAGTGGCCTCGCTGCTGCACGAACGCGCGCCGCGCGAGGTGTCGATGCTGTATGCGCCGCCGCGCGCGCCGTCGCAGCGCATGGTGCAGCGCAACGTGCCCGGGCTGCTGCGCGAGGTCGAGCCGGGCGCAGCGGCGGTCGAGCCCACCCATCTGCTGTCGAACGGACGCTACAACGTGTCGCTGCGGCCCAACGGCGCGGGCTGGAGCCGCTTCGGTGCGACCGGCATCACGCGCTGGCGCGACGACGCGTTGCGCGACAGCTACGGCAGCTTCTTCTACCTGCGCTGGCCGGACGCGGCCGGCCAGGCCGGGGCCACGCCGCCGGTGTCCATCACCCAGCATCCGGCGCCCGATCCGGCCGCGCACTACCGCAGCATCTACCACGCCGACCGGGTCTGCTTCGACGCCGCCTGGCCGACCTTGCAGGCCCACACCACGGTCTGGGTCAGCCCCGAGGACGACATCGAGTTCCGCCAGGTCGAGCTGCGCAACCTCGGCGACGGCCCGCTCGACATCGAGCTGATCTCGGCCTTCGAGGTCACGCTGTCGGACCCGCGTGCCGACGAGGCGCACCCGGCATTCACCAACCTCTTCGTGCGTGCCGAATGGCAGTCCGAACACCAGGCGCTGGTGTTCGAACGCAAGCCACGGTTGCCAACCGAGCAGGCGCTGCGCGCCGCGCACTTCCTGGCCGATGCCGACCCGCAGATCGTCGCCATCCGGCAGCAGACCGACCGCCAGCGCTGGCTGGGCCGCAACCGCGCCATCACGCAGCCGCTGGCCTCGTTCGACCCGCTGCCGTTGGCCCAGGGCGCGGCGACGGATGGGGCCGCGCCGCGCACGCTCGACACCGGTCTCGACCCGGTCTGCGCGCTGGCCGTGCAGCTGCGCATCCCGGCCGGCGGCAAGGCCCGGCTGACCTTTGCGACCGCGGCATCCGACAACGCCGGCACGCTGCGCGCGGTGATCGACAAGTACCGCCAGCACAGCCATGTGCAGCGTGCCTCGCTGATGTCGGCCACGCTCACCGGCATCCGCCTGCGCAGCCTGGGCATCGGCAGCGAGAACTTCGCGGCGATCCAGAACTTCACCACGGCGCTGGTGCTGAGCCTGGCGCGCACGCGGCCCACGGTGCCGGCGCCTGCCGACATCACCCGCGAGATCTGCGACCGGCGCCTGCTGTGGCGCTTCGGCATCTCCGGCGACCGGCCGATCCTGCTCGTCACCGCCGGCGTGGCGCAAGGCGTCGGCCTGCTGCGCTCGATGGCGCAGGCCTTGCGTATCTGGTCCTGGGGCGGCATCGCCTGCGACCTGGTGGTCGTCAACGCCGAGCCCGCGTCGTACCTGATGGCGCTGCACCGCGAGATCGCCGCGCTGCGCGAACGCCACCTGGCCGACGCCAACGCCGAACCAAGCGCCGCGCCCACCGGCTTCTACCTGTTGCGCAGCGACGAGCTGTCGCGCGACGAGATGAGCACGCTGCAGATCCTGGCGCGGGTGCGGCTGCACGCCGATGGCCGGCCGCTGCTGCACCACGTGCAGGAATGGACCGGCCTGCAGGAGCAATCGCTGGACGAACGCAACGGCACGTCGACCACTGCGCTCGAGCCGGCACCGCTGCCCCGCGGCGCGGTCGTGGCGGCGCGCGGCGAATTCTCGGCGGCATCCGGCGAGTTCCGTTTTGACGTCAACGCCAGTGTCCGCCCGGTCCGGCCGTGGATCAACGTGCTGGCGAACAAGGGCTTCGGTGCCCAGCTGACCGAGACCGGTGGCGGCTACAGCTGGGGGCAGAACAGCCGGCTGAACCAGTTGACCGCGTGGTCGAACGACCCCGTGGCCGACCCGCCGTCGGAGTGGTTCCTGCTGCAGGACCGCCGGACGCAGCAGGCCTGGAGCGTGGCTCCGTCGGCCTGGGGCGCGCTGGGTGCCGACGGCGGCTACCGCATCGCACACGGCCAGGGCTACAGCGTCATCAGCCACCGCCGTGGCGACCTGGAGGTGACGGCATCGTGGTGCGTGGACCCGCAGACGGCGGTCAAGCAGGTGCGCCTGCGCATCGTCAACCGCGGGCACCGGGTGCAGCAGCTGCGCGTGGTGGGCGTGGCCGAATGGATGATGGGCGCCAACCGCGCCGACCGCGGCAGCGTGCACACCGCCGTGCTGCGCCAGCCCTTGCCCGACCTGAATCCGGGCGTGGGCGCCGCCGCCGGTGCTGCCCACGCGCAGAAGCTGACCGCGCTGCTGGCAACGCAGCGCGACCGGTCGGCCGGCTTCGGCGACGGCACCGCGTTCCTGGCGCTGGCCGGCAGCGTGGACGAGCAGGACGACTGGACCTGCGACCGGCGCGAGTGCTACGACGCACGCGGCCGGTTGGTGCTGCCCGACCACTTCGGCCAGAAGAGCGGCGGCGGGCTCGACCCCTGCGCGGCGCTGTCGTCGCGCCTGTCGATCGAGCCGGGCGAGGCGGCCGAGCGCGTGTTCCTGCTGGGCTATGGCGAGAACCCCGACGCGGCCCGCCGGCTGGCGGTCGAGGCCGCAACCGTGCCGGCACTGCAGCGGCTGGAACGCGTGCGCGGCCTGTGGGACGGGCTGCTCGGCGCGGCCACCGTGAAGACGCCCGACCCGCTGTTCGACGCGATGGTCAACCGCTGGCTGCTGTACCAGTCGGTGGTGTGCCGGCTCTGGGCCAAGGCCGGCTTCTACCAGGCCGGCGGCGCCACCGGTTTTCGCGACCAGTTGCAGGACGCGATGGCGCTGGCCTGGGCGGCGCCCGCGATGCTGCGCGAACAGATCGTCGTCTGCGCTTCGCGCCAGTTCGCCGAGGGCGACGTGCAGCACTGGTGGCACGCCCCTACCGGTGCCGGCGTGCGCACGCATTTCTCCGATGACCTGTTGTGGCTGCCGTACGCCTGCGCCCACTACGTCGGCAGCACGGGCGACGCCACGCTGCTCGACGAGCAGGTGTCGTTCCTCGAAGGAGCGGGCATCCCCGAAGGTGCCGAAGACGCCTACTACGTGCCGGTGGTCGGCACGCACAGCGCATCGGTCTACGAACACGCGGCGCGCAGCATCGACCGCAGCCTGAAGGCCGGCGTGCACGGGCTGCCGCTGATGGGCACCGGCGACTGGAACGATGGCATGAACCGGGTCGGTCACGAAGGCCGGGGTGAATCGGTGTGGCTCGGCTGGTTCCTGTGCCGGGTGGTGGCCGATTTCGCGCCGGTGGCCCGTGGCCGTGCCGACGCCGAGCGTGCCGAACGCTGGGAGACCGCAGCCAGGGGATGGCAGCAGGCGCTGACCGGCGTGGCCTGGGATGGGCAATGGTTCAAGCGCGCCTTCTTCGACGACGGCACGCCGCTCGGCTCGCACGTGAATGCCGAGGGCCGCATCGACCTGATCGCGCAGGCGTGGTCGGTGCTGTCCGGCGCGGCGCCGCAGGACCAGCGCGACCAGGCGCTGCAGGCGATGGAGACTTACCTGGTCGACCACCAGGCCGGCCTGGTGCGCCTGCTCGACCCACCGCTGCAGCAGCAGCTGCCGAGCGCCGGCTACATCCAGGCCTACCCGCCCGGCGTGCGCGAGAACGGCGGGCAGTACTCGCACGCCGGCGTCTGGGCGCTGATGGCGCAGGCGCAGGCCCACACCGATCCGGCCTTCGACGGCAAGGCCGGGCGCGACGACCTGGCCTACCGCTACTTCACGTATCTCAGCCCGGCGCACCGCGCGCGCCACGCGACGCACGGCCCGGTCTACGGCATCGAGCCCTATGTGATGGCCGGCGACGTCTACAGCCAGCCACCCTACGTGGGCCGTGGCGGCTGGAGCTGGTACACCGGCTCGGCCGCATGGATGCACCGGGCGGCCATCGAGTCGATCTTCGGGCTGCAGCAAGGCGCACAGGACCTGCGGTTCGCCCCCTGCCTGCCGTCGCACTGGCCGAGCGCCGAGCTGACGCTGGTGCGCGACGGACGCACGATGCGCTTCGTGATGGTGCGCGCGACGGCCGACCGCGCGCTGCAGGCCGCCGCGGATGCCGACCGTGCGGCGGGCAAGGCGGTGCCAGCAGCAGTCCGGCTGCTGCTGCCGGGCGAAGCCTTGCGCTGGACCGATCTGGCGGCGGCCATCACCTTCGTCGTGCCGCTGCTGGAACCGGACCGAGCGCGCGGCCTGCAGCCGCCTGCGCAGGGCGCCGATGCGATGCAGCGCGCCGACGGCGTGGCCTGATCAGTCTGGCCGCCGCTCCGCCGCGTCGAATGCCACCTCGACCGCGCCCAGTCCATCGACCGTGTAGCGCCAGACCTCGCCGGGCGCCGCAAACCGCGTCTTGACGATGCTGCCGGTCATCACCAGCATGCCGGCCTGCAGCGTGCGGCCGGCAAGGGACAACGCGTGGGCGAGCCAGCCGACCGAGGCCAGCGGATGGTCGAGTGCGTCGCCGACCCGGCCCTGGTCAACCCGCATCCCTCCCTGCGACAGCTGCCCGCCGCGGCTGGCCAGGTCGGCGGGCAGGGCCTGCCATTCGCCGAGCACGACGCCGGCGTTCCAGGCGTTGTCGGCGATCAGCGTGGCGGCGTCGAGCGCGGTGTAGTCGGCATCGCGGTCGTCGACCAGTTCGAACGCCGGGCACACCGCATCGACGTGGCGCGCCACCTCGTCGAGCGTATGGGGGCCACCGCCCAGGTCGGCCTTCAGGCGCACCGCCACCTCGCATTCGATGCCGAGCCGCCCGTAGCGGCGCAGGTCGACCTGCGTACCGCTGGGCAGCACCCGCGAGACCAGCACCCGCCCATGCACCGGCGACGCGATGCCGCACATGGCCTGCATCGCCGCCGACGTGAGGCCGATCTTGTAGCCGGCAATGCCGCTGCCGGAATCGGCTTGCAGCAGGTCGACGAACGCATCCTGCACCGCATAGGCCTGCGCCGTGGACAGCGCCTGGCCGTCGCGCTGCAGGGTGCCGAAGCGCTGTCCCGCGCGGTGCGCCGCGTGCAAGGTCTCGGCCAGTTGGGTGATGTCCGTCATCGTTTTGCCTCCTTGTCGTGCCGAGACACTGCCTCGGCCAGGTCGTCTAGAAATCGTACTTCACGCGCAGCGTCAGCATGCGGCTGGTCTGCCCGCCGTAGACCGAGCCGGCCAGGTAGGCCACCTGCCAGGCGACGGTGCCGGGGCCGGCGGTGATGCTGCCGAACAGCGCGGGCCCGTAGCGGTGCGACTGCCTGCTGCCGGGCAGCCAGTGGTCCCAGGGGCCCAACTCGCCGAAACCCTGCGCGCCGAAATGCAGGCCACGCCGCCAGCGGTGGCGCACCTGCCACTGGTACTTGAGCTGCGTGGGCTGCGACGACAGCGCGCCGAAGCCGCGCTCCCAGAACAGGTTGCCGTTGAGCTGCGTGCGGTCGATGTCGGTCTGGAACGCCGGGCCGATCTCGAAGGTGCGGCCCTCGCTGGCGTCGCGCGCCACCGACAGCAGCGTGTGCACCGCAAGATCGAAGGGGTACTGGCCATTGGTCAGCAGGTAGTCGTTCTGCCAGTTCCAGCTGCTGAGTTTGGTGGCCGCGTCGGACCCGCCGATATAGCTGGCGAGGATCTCGGTGGTCCACTTGCCGTTGACGTTCCAGGCCAGGCCGACCTCGGGCCAGTCGAGGGTGGGCTTGCCGCTGCGCTCGATGGTCCAGTAGCGGAAGTCGACTGTCTTCTTGCCGGGATCGTCGTAGACCGTGACGACGTAGTAGCCGGGGTCGGCCCAGGCCGCGCCGCCGCACAGCGCCACGCAGGCGATGGCCAGGCGTGACCATGGTGCCGGGTAAGCGCGTACGCTGACGACAGACAGGGGCATCGGGCTACCGGCGGCTCAACATGTTGGGCTCATTCTGCTGGAAGGCTTGCACAAACGGTCAGAAAACCATCTCGCCGATACTGTGCTGTGCCCAAAGAAAGACACGCATGATCGAATCGCTGCTCCTGACCACTGCCCGGGTATCGACCTTCAACGGCAAGCAGTTGCTGACCGGCGCCAGCGGCTTCTTCTTCGAACGCGATGGCCGGCTGTTCCTGGTGACCAGCCGCCACGTGGTGATCGACACGCCGAGCAAGCATTTCCCCGACCGGCTCGAGATCGAGCTGCACACCGACGAGAAGAACCTGACGCTGTCCACCGGCCTGTCGGTGCTGCTGTACCGCGACGGCAAGAGTGTGTGGCGCCAGGGCAGGGACCCCGGTGGCGAGATCGACGTGGCGGTGGTCGAGATCGACCGCAAGGCGCTGCCGGCGAGCGTGGCGTTGCGCGCCTTCACGCCGGACCATCTGCAGCACACGCTCGGCGAAGTCGAGGTCGGCGGCTCGCTGCTGATCGTCGGGTTTCCGCTCGGCTTCCACGATGCGTTGCACCACCTGCCGGTGGTGCGGCAGGCGGCGATCGCGTCGTCGTTCGGCATCCGCTTCCAGGGCCAAGGCTTCTTCCTGACCGACGCGCGCACCCACCGCGGCACCAGCGGCGCGCCGGTGGTGATGCGTACCACCGCCACCGACCCGCTGCCATGGAAGCTGCTGGGTGTGCATTCGGCGCGCATGGACATGGGCAGCCGCGACCTGAAGGTCGACGAATCGCTGGGCCTGAACTGCGCCTGGTACGCCGACATCCTGATGACGCTGACCTCCGACACCGCGCCGGTCGAAGCAGCGGTACCGGCAGCAGCCGAGGTCGCGGCACCGCCGGAGGCGACGCAATGAACTGCGGGCACTGCGACCTTTCTCGCGCTTGTCGGCCCATCGCACCGTGCGGGCGCGGCTGAGCACGATCGGGTTTTTCCGCGGCGCGCTGGTATTGCCGCTGCTGGTGCCGCTGGCTGCGATGCAGCTCGGCAACGGGCCGGTCTCGGCGTTGTTCGCGCTGTCGCTGGTGGTCGCCGGCGTGCCTTACCTGCTGTTTGCCGCGTGGCTGTGGTTCGCCCTCGGCCGCACCCGCAAGACGAAGTCGCTGGAGGCCACACTCGATGTGCCCCACGTGGTCCTGCGCGCCCCGCTGCTGTTCATCCCGCCGTGCCTGCTGGCCTGGGTGGTCTGGTCGGGCATCCAGAACGGGCTGGGGGTGGCGCTGCTGGTCTCGGTCGTGACCTTCATCCCGTTTGCGTTGTGGATCCTGCTGCTCGGCTACGTGTACGTCGGCGCTTCCGTGCTGGTGCTGAAGCTGCTGTTGAAGCTCGGCTGGGTGGTCAGATCCCCGACGCCGTGAGCGCGGCCTCCTGGCGCAGCCAGACGATGAAGTCCTGCGCATCGGCGTTGCCCTCGGCGTGGGGCCCGGTCACCACGTAGTAGCCGTGCTGCGAGGCCGCGCCGCCGCGGAACGGCGCCACCAGCCGTCCGTCGCGCAGCAGCTCGGCCAGCAGCGGAAAACGCCCGATCGCCACGCCATGCCCGGCCACGGCGGCGGCCACCGCATCGGTGTAGAGCGAGAAGCGCATCGTGTTCTTCATGCGCAGTTCGGCCAGGCCCATCAACTGTATCCACGGATCCCAGTCGACCGTGGGCGCCACGCCCTGCGGCATGTCGATCGCCAGCAGCGTGTGGTGCTGCAGGTCGGCCGGCTTGCGCAGCGGATGCGGGCCCTGGCGCAGCAGCGCGGGCGCGCAGACGGGCTGTACCGTCTCTTCGAACAGCGGCGGGCCGAGGTCGCCGCCGGTCGGACACAGCCGCACGGCCAGGTCGAGCTGGTTGCGTTCGAGGTCGAGCACGTCGAGCGTGGCCGACACCCGCACGTCGATCGACGGATGCCCGGCGGTGAAGCGCGCCAGCCGCGGGATCAGCCACAACGATGCGAAGCCCGGCGTGGTGGTCAGCGCCACCTGGCGCAATGCGCTGGTGGCGCGCACCAGCAGCGTCGCATCGCGCAGCCGCTCCAGGCAGTCGACCACCGCACGGTGCAGCACGCGCCCGGCATCGGTCAGCGCCAGCGCGCGGTGCTGGCGCGCGAACAGCGCAACACCAAGCCCGGCCTCGATCTGCTGGATCTGCCGGCTCACGGCCGATTGCGTGAGGAAGAGTTCCTGCGCGGCGACCGTGAAGCTCAGCGTGCGCGCGGCCGCCTCGAAGCTGCGCAACAGGTCGAGCCGGGGCAGCTCGTTGCGGTGGATCGCCCCCGAGAGCACAGCGGGGGCGGCGTCAAGTTGGGGTTTTGGCATTCTCTGCACGCATGCGATGGATTCCGATCCACCGTTTGAAGCAAGGAGGCCGTCTCAGTATATTGATTCCAACGCAGCATTCGAAGGGGAAAACCATGACACCGCACACCGCCGCGCCGGGCCAGTACCGCGCCGCCCTGCACCTGCAGCTGGGCCACCAGGCCATCTACCGGCTCGACGACGCGGCCGGCATGGAGATCGTCTGCCGCAGCGGCTCGGTCTGGCTGACGCTGGACGACGATCCGCGCGACATCGTGCTGGGCGCCTGCGATTCGTTCAGCACACGCGACCACCGCCGCGCGCTGCTCTATGCGATCGAGCCGTCGAAGCTAAGCGTGTCGATGCCGGCGGCGTAAGCTTCAGTCGCTGGCCTTGATGCCGGCCGCCTGCACGGTCGGCAGGAACGACTTCTGTTCGGCGACGATGGTCTGCCGCACCGCTTCGCCCGTGGTCGGCGCGGCTTCGTGGCCAATCGCCGCGAAGGAGGCACGGGCCTCGGGGCCCGACAGCCAGTTGCGCAGCTCGTCGCTCAGCCGGGCGACGATGGCGGGCGGGGTCTTCGCCGGTGCGTAGAGCGCGAACCAGATGTTCAGCTCGTAGCCCGGAAAACCCGACTCGGCCACCGTGGGCACGCCAGGGAAGAACGGTGAACGCTGCGCCGACGTGACGGCCAGGACGCGCACCGAACCGGCCTTGGCCTGCGCATCGATCGGCGCCAGGTCGGACATCATCAGTTGCGTGCGGCCGGCGATCACGTCGGGCATCGCGGCGGCGAACCCCTTGTACGGGATGTGGTTCAGCTTCACCTTGGCGTTCTGCGCCAGCAGCTCCATGCCCAGGTGCACGGTGCCGCCGGTGGCGTTGGAGGCGTAGGCGATCTGGCCGGGTTTGGCACGCGCCAGGTCGAGTGCCTCGCGCAGCGTGGTCGCCTCGAACTTGGCCGACGACACCACCGCATACGGAAAGCGCGACAGCATGCCGATCGGCGCGAAGTCGGTCAGCGCATCGAACGGCAGCTTGTCGCTCACCAGCGGCAGCAGCGACATCGTGGCTCCGCCGGTCATCAGCAAGGTGTAGCCATCGGCAGGCGCGCGCGCCACGGCCACCGTGGCGATCACGGTGTTGCCGCCGGGCTTGGCGTCGACGATGAACGACTGCCCGAAGGCCTTGCCGAAGTGGTTGGCTACCAGGCGTGCCGCCGCATCCGCCCCGCCGCCGGCGGTGTAGGGGATGACGATGCGCACCGGCTTGTTGGGGTAGTCCTGCGCGTGGGCGGCGCCGAACGGCAGCGCGAGCGCGCACAGCGGCAGCAGGGTGCGGCCGAACAGGCGGCCGAGGCGGAAATGCATGCTTGTCTCCTCAGGGCTCCGCTGACCGCGTACAGCGCGGCCGCGTGCCACTCATTCTTTGTAGGAAGGGTCGATGCGGTCGAGCTTGCGCAGCAGCGCCGGCCACTCCATGTGGCCGAGCGGGCTGACGGTGCCGTTCTTGCGCGGCACACCGGGCGTAAGAAAGGCGTTGGAGGCGATGCGCTCGGCCAGCGCGTCACTGGGGCGCGTGAGCTTCTGGCCGCTGGCCAGCGCATCGACCTGCGCCTGCATCGCCATCTCCAGATGCCACATCATGCTGAAGGCCTGCCCGACCGTCTCGCCTGCCACCAGCGTGCCATGGTTGCGCAGGATCATCACCGGCTTGTCGCCGAGGTCGCGCACCAGGCGCTGCCGCTCGTCGGGGTCGTTGGCCAGGCCCTCGCTGTCGTGGTAGGCCACGCGGCCGTGGAACATCATCGCGTGCTGGGTCAGCGGCAGCAGCCCGCACTCCATCGTCGACACGGCCAGGCCGGCGCGGGTGTGAGCGTGGATCACGCAATGCGCATCGTCGCGGCCGCCGTGCACGGCGCTGTGGATCACGAAACCCGCGCGGTGGATGGCATGCGGCGAGGGTTCGACCAGGTTGCCGTCGAGGTCGATCTTCAACAGGTTCGACGCCTTGACCTCGTCGAACATCAGCCCGAACGGGTTCAGCAGGAAGTGCGGCTCCGGCCCCGGCACACGGGCCGAGATGTGGGTGTAGATCAGGTCGGTCCAGCCATAGAAGGCGTGGAGCCGATAGCAGGCGGCCAGATCGATCCTGGCCTGGCGCTCGGCGGCGCTGTAGTCGCTCAACGTGTGCATGCAAACCTTTCGCGGCGGGCACCGGGCACGGCCCGGTGTTGTCTCTTGCCGGCTATTGAAAGGCAAAGGCCGTCAAAAGACAAACGAAAGATGCAGGGGGATTCATGAAGAAAATTCAACTCGACCGGCGACCCCCGCCGTTGCCGCCGGGCCTGCTCAGGCCGCCACGATCTTGCGGTTGGCCGCGCCGGGCAGCACCTTCAGCGCCTTGTCGGTCACCGCGGTGTAGCTGCGGCTGGTGACGGTGTTCACATAGGTCCACTCGGCGCGGCACTCGGTGGCCGTGGCGGTGAGCACCATGTAGCCGCGGCGCGCCGTGTCGCAGTACTGCAGCGGGCCGATCAGCTGCGTGAGCGACGCGGCCAGCGTGGCGGGGTTCTCGCCGGGCAGGTATTCCTCGAAGCCGGGCGAGGTGACGGACGAGGTGGCGAACTCCACGCCGACCTGGCGCTGGCTGGCGTCCAGCAGGTCGCTGGCCCAGCCGTTGTGCGTGTCGCCGGCCAGCACCACCAGGTTCTTGTCGAGGCCGCGGGCCATGCCGAGCACGGTTTCGCGTGCGGCCTGGTAGCCGTCCCAGGCGTCGAGGTTGTAGGGGATGGCCGGCTGCGCGAGGATGGCCTTCTCGGTGGCCGTGAGCGTGGCCGGCGCGGTAGCGGCCTTGCCGGCGATGGCGGCGTACTGCGACACGCTGACGCCGGTGCCGGGCGACAAGGTCTCGAGCAGGATCGGTGCCGGGATGTTCATGCGCGCCATCAGCACCTGCTGGCCCAGCACCTGCCAGGTGGCGGTGGAGGCAGCCATCTGCTGCTGCAGCCAGGTGGTCTGCGTGCTGCCCATCAGCTGGCGCGTGGGGTTGCCGACGGCGGCGGTAAAGGCCGCGGCATCGAGGCCGGTCGCGGTGAAATAGTCGGTGTACGAGAGCTGCTTGTCGCGTCCGATCAGGCGGGTGTCGAGCATGTGCAGCGCGACAAGGTTGCCGAAGTCGAAGCTGCGGTAGATCAGCGCGGGCTGCGCGCTGCGCGTGGGCATCCACTCGTGGTAGGCCTGGATGGCCGCGGCCTTGCGCACGGCGAAGTCGCCTTCTGTCGCGGGCTGGTGGTTCTCGGCGCCGGTGAGGTAGGTGTCGTTGGCGACCTCGTGGTCGTCCCACACGGCGATCATCGGCGCGGCCGCGTGCAGCGCCTGCAGATCGGTGTCGCTGCGGTACTGCGCGTGGCGGCGCCGGTAGTCGGCCAGCGACAGGATCTCGTTCGCGGGCTCCGACAACCGACCCAGCGCCGCGGCCTGCGTCGACGCATAACCGTCGCGGGCATATTCGTAGATGTAGTCGCCCAGGTGCACGGTCGCATCGAAGTCGCTGCGCTTGGCTGCTTCGGCATAGACGTTGAAGTAGCCCGCCGGATAGTTGGCGCACGAGAACACCGCCAGCTTGACCTGCGCGACGCCGGCTGCCGGAAGGGTCCGGGTACGACCGGCCACCGAGGTCGTGCCATAGGCGCGAAAGCGGTAGTAGTAGGTGCGGCCGGCCGCAAGTCCTCCCGCATCGACCTTGACCGTGTAGTCGCGCGCCGCGGCGGCGGTGGCGTCGCCGCTGGCCACGAGCGTGGCAAAAGTGCTGTCGCTCGCCACCTCCCAGCGCACCGGCACATCGGCCGTGGTGCCGCTGGTCACACGCGTCCACAGCATGATGCGGTCGGACAGCGGGTCGCCGCTGGCCACGCCGTGCGAGAAGCTGACCGCAGGATCGTCGTCATTGCCACCGCAGCCGGCCAGTGCCAGGCCGCTGATCGCCGCGGCGCCGAGCGCGACCTGGCGGACGAAGCGGCGGCGGCCGGGCTGGTGCTGTTCGGCATCGGCAAAGACATGGGTCAAGGGCGGCGTGGGCTTCATCGTGGACTCTGGTTGGAACAAAGTCACACAGCTTGCGGGCGGCACATGACGTCCGCATGAAATCGGCGTGAATGGCGCATGACGGCCCTTGCGGGCCACCGTGCCGCCCTGTCAACGCCGCCCCGTCAGCGCCGCAGCTTCTGCGCCAGCGTCACGCAGCCCAGCACCAGCGCGCCAGCGGCGATGCCGACCACCGCGTCCGCCAGCGTGGGCGCCACGGCCTGCAGCACCCCGCCGATGCCCGGCGTGCTGCCCAGCAGTGCAGCCAGACTCTCGATGCCGTGGTGCAGCGGCCCGATGCCGTGCGTCAGGATGCCGCCGCCGACCAGGAACATCGCGGCGGTGCCGACCACCGTCAGCGTCTTCATCAACCACGGCGCCACCCACAGGATGCCGCGGCCCAGGCTGCGCAGCAGGCGGGCATCACCGCCCTGCCCCGGCCGCTGGCTCAGGTACAGGCCGCCATCGTCGAGCTTGACGATGGCGGCGACGAGTCCATAGACGCCGACCGTCATCACGACGGCAATACCCGACAGCACCGCCACCTGGGTGAGGAACGGGCTGGTCTGCACCGTGCCCAGGGTGATGGCGATGATCTCGGCCGACAGGATGAAGTCGGTTCGCACGGCACCCTTGATCTTGTCCTTCTCCACCGCCACGAGGTCTCCGGCCGGATTGGCCAGCGCCTGCG
Organism: Pseudorhodoferax sp.; assembly: GCA_965279475.1. Lineage (GTDB taxonomy): Bacteria > Pseudomonadota > Gammaproteobacteria > Burkholderiales > Burkholderiaceae_C > Pseudorhodoferax. The sequence goes on along the minus strand of CBDIIA010000003.1, from coordinate 91,501 downwards.
CCAGTTCCTCCTGGTGCGCAGCCTCGTCGGCCGGGCTGTGCAGGTACCTGTGCGCGAGCTTCTCGAAGCCCTCGAAGCACAGGAAAGCGCCGCCGACCATCAGCAGCGGCGTCACCGCCCAGGGCGCGAACGCGCTGATCGCCAGCGCCGCCGGCACCAGGATCGCCTTGTTGACGAACGAGCCCCTGGCCACCGCCCAGACCACCGGCAGCTCGCGGTCGGCCTTGACACCACTGACCTGCTGCGCGTTGAGCGCGAGGTCGTCGCCCAGCACCCCGGCGGTCTTCTTGGCAGCGACCTTGGTCAGCACCGACACGTCGTCAAGGATGGTGGCGATGTCGTCGAGCAGGGCGAGCAGGCTGGAGGCCATGGCGGTAGGTGAGAGTCGGCGTGGCGGGGATTGTGCCGGGGCTGCCGATCTCCTCAGGGATCTGGGGGCGAAGCCGCGGAGGTGGCGGGCGGATCACCGGCCTAGCATCAGCGCCATCACATTCGGCAGATACCTCTCATGCCCCAGGACCACGGTTGCTTCGTGATACACATGCAGCAGCACGTCAGGCGCGAACAGGTCAATCGCGACATGCCGCAGCTGGTCTCGCTGTGCGGGGGAAAGCCTGGCAAGCTCGTTCATCGAAAAGTACCAGACCTCCGCGAAATAAGGGGCGAGAGGGTCGGCGATGGCTTCACCGAAAGAGTCGCCGAAGATGACCAGCCTGGGGCGCCTGTGCTCCGGTGGATGTTGCCAGGCACTGCGAAAGCGCGCCACCTGCACCAGTTGGGTGGCGACCTCAGGAAACTCGGGAAAGCATTCCGGCTTGTTGTGGCACACCAGCACCTGATCGGTGTCGTACCGCGGCACCCGGGTGGGGTAATCGAATGTCAGCCCCGGCGCGAACTGCTGCATGTCGAACGGGTGAACTGCGTCGCGTAGTGGGACCGTGAAGCGCCTGGACAATTTCCACTGTCCTTCGGCCAGCCACACGGCGGTGGGCAGCGCACCCGGATAGTCCCAGTGGAAATTGGGTGCGGGATACACCGGGCTTTGCTGCTGCGTCGATCGCATCGGGGCGATCGGGTAGAACAACCTTGTACCTGCGTCGGGCTGTTGCGCAAGGGTGGCCGCCATGCCTTCGAACGGTGGCTTGAACGGCGCACACTCCTGCTGTAGCCAGCGCGGCAGCTTGTCGGGTTGCAGGCGTGATTTGTCAGGGACCACCAGGAAATAGCTGTTCGGAGCCATGCCGATCGACTGCAGCATCAGGCTTCGGAACTGCGCTGTGGTTGCCTCGTAGGGGACCTGTGGGCGGTCCGCCCCGCACAGCGCCCGGATCATGTTGTGGTGCGACAGGCCGTCTGCCCCAAGGAAGACAAAACCGTCCCGGCCGGCCACCAGTTCGCGCGCAGCGAAGGTGTGGAACATCGCGTAGTGAACCCGGTTGTAGGCGGCCAGCAGCGACGATCGAAACCCGAAATGATCGTTGAGCCAGGCCTGAGCGGCAGCAAGAAACGGCGGGACATCCCTCGCGTTTTCAGGCCGCTTCGGCGGCGCGGCAAGCTTGCGGTTCTCGCTCAACACCTCGCCAGCTCCGGGAAGCCAGGGCGCCAGCAAGGGCAGGCACACCATCCCGCACCAGACCGCTACCAGGCCTGCGTTCCACCATCGATAGCGTAAGAGGGCCATGGTCAGAACCTGAAGTAGAGGAAAGGGTTGTGGCTGCCACCGGCGAGCGTCATCGCGCAGAGCAGCAGCAAGCTCGAAAAGAACACCAGCCGCACCAGTGGCCAGCGCGGACGCGCGAAGTGCCCGCCGCCCATCCATCGCCGCAGCGGGAACAGAGAAAGACTGGCCATCGCCAGGGCCGCGAGCGTCTTGGTGTCCAGATAACGCTGCAGCAGCGGAGCAGTTTCGGCGGCATGGGACCACCCGGTCATCGCGACATAGAAGCGGCCGGCCTGCGCAAGATCGTCAGAGCGGAACAGCACCACGCCGACCACGAACACCAGGCAGCAGTAGCCTTGCTGCAGCACGCCGGGCCACCGGGCCAGGCGTTTCGCGAGACCCGCTCTTTCCAGCACGATGAACAGGCCGTTGTAGGCACCCCAGAGAACGAAGGTCCAGCCCGCGCCATGCCACAAGCCGCACAGCGTAAACACCAGCAGCACGTTGAAATGGGTCCGCCAGGTGCCCAGACGACTTCCGCCCAATGGCAGGTAGACATAGTCGCGCAGCCAGCTCGCAAGACTGATGTGCCACCGGCGCCAGAGCTCCCCGACGGATCTGGACAGGAACGGGAAGTTGAAATTGCGCGGAAAACCGAATCCGAGCATCAGCGCCAGCCCCAGGGCCATATGGGAATAGCCGGAAAAATCCATGTAGATCTGGAAGGCGTAGCCGATGCCCCCCAGCCAGGCGACGCCCGCCGAAAGCGCCTGCCGCTCCAGCCCGAAGATCGCGTCCACGGGTGCGGCAAGCGTGTTCGCCAGCAACAGCTTCTGGGCCAGTCCGACCAGCAGCAATTCGATGCCGAGCCGCGTGCGCGCCATGCTGCAGTGGCGCTTGACCAGTTGGCTCTTGATCTTGATGTAGCGGACGATCGGCCCCGCCAGCAGGTGCGGGAACAGCAGCAGGTAGTTCGCCAGCGCCAGCAGGCTGCGCTCCGCCGCGATGGCCCCTCGGTAGCAATCGATCAAGTAGGAGATCGCATGGAACGTGAAGAACGAAATGCCGATCGGCAGCGATGGCAGATGCGTGCGATCGGCCATGACGTGGAGGCCCAGCGCATCCAGGTTCGCCAGCATGAAACCCGCGTACTTGAAGGTGCTCAGCAGCAGCAGCTGGAACGCGACACCGAACGCCATCCACCATCTGCGTTTCCTGGAGTGCAGCGCAGCGGCAGCGATGGCGAGCCCGAACAGATAGCAGCCGGCCAGGGACAGCAGCAACACCCAGGCATTCGCCAGTTCACCCCAGGCGTAGAACACCGCGCTGCCGATGAGCAGGACGACATTGCTGCGCCGCGACAGGAAATAGACGCTGAGAAAGATCGGCAGAAAGTAGAAAAGAAAACTGACCGAACTGAAGTTCATGGGAATGCGAGAGACAGAGCGGCGGTACCGGCCATGCCGGACGTCGGGGCGGTGATGGTCATGGGGCGGGTGCCCAGGAAAGGGTACACAACTTGACCGGAATGCTGTCTGCGAACCAGCGCATCACGCGCCCCGGCCGCGGCACCTGCATGCTGACGACACGATCCTCCGGTCGGCCCTCGCCCTTGAAGAAGCGTGCCGCGCCGTCGGTCGAGACCAGGGCGGGCGACAGCAGGAAGCCGACCTCGGCCGCCTCGCGCAGAAACCGGAAATCGCGGCGCCCCGCCACGGTCGTGATGGTGATGGCCAGCGTGGGCGGCCCGGCGAACAGGGCCAGGACACGGCCGGTCCAGGTGGGCTGCAGCGCAACCTGCGCCCACAGCGCCTGCTCGGGTGCCAGCGCCGGAAGCAACAGGGGTTCGCCGAACGCGATGACGGAGGTCCGGCACGACTGTGTCTCCGTCAACGGTACGGCACGTCGCGTCAACAGCAGAGCCTCGGGGGTCTGCCTGTCGATCTGGTAAGCACGCCGGTAGGCACGCAACGTCAGCGGATCCTCCAGCGCGGCAAGACGACCGTCGATGGGCATGATGCCGAACACCACAGATCGCGGCGAGCGCGCACCGTCCAGGAAGTCGGCGTTGCGCTCGGTCATGTAGCGGCTGGTCGCGAAATAGGACTGGAACGCCGGTCGTGACGCGATCGGCAACCCCGATGCATAGGCCAGCCCGAATTCGAACGGAAAGATGTCGATCGGCCCCTGGACGGCGCCGAACGGAAAGGCGGCGCCTGCCTCGGCCACAGCCACTGCATGCCGGCGGCGCCCTTCGGCATCTGAAGCCGCCCTGAACGCAGGGTCCGACACGTAGCGGATGCGGTGCTGGACCACGCTGGCATAGCCCTTGACGGCGCTCCCGTGCGGCAGCAGGGAAGCGAACAGCGGGCTCGCCCCGACGAACAAGGCCGCCGCGATGGCGACGCCGGCAAGCAGCCGGCGGTGGATGTGATTGCGGAAATGGCTGTCCGGACTCCAGAGCTGGACGGCAGCCACGAAAGCCAGCGCCAGGAATGCGGCCTCGGGGTGCTCGCCGTGGCGCATGAAGCCCATCTTGTAGGCCACCAGCAGGTACCCAAGGGTCAGCATTGCAATCACCAGCCACGCAGCGCCGCGGCGCCTGAGCGTTGTCGCAACGACGACCGCTCCAGCGATGAAGGCCAGGTGCAGGGCCGGCGGCGCAGGCAGCCCCATGTCCGCGTTGTGGGCACGTGAGACGTCGATGTATCCACGCAGGAACACGAAGAGATTCGAGATGTCCTGACCCGAGAACCAGAACAGCAGGATCAGGAACAGCACGAAACAGGCCGGAACGATGGGCCGGTAGTCCCGGATCCTGATGCGGTACATGCTGGCCAGCACGATCGCCGGAACCGCAAAAAACAGCGCGGTCGATTTGACCAGGCACGCGAAGGCGACGTCGAAGACCAGCAGGATCGACAGTGCCAACTGCGCGGCATCTCCTGGTTTTCTATGGGTTTCGTGATGGCACAGCAACAGCGCAGGGAACAGCAGATAGACGTCCCGCAGCATGAGCAGGAGCATCGTCAGGCAGCACCACGCCAACAGAGCCACCACACCCCTGATCCGCAGCACCGAGAAGAATCCCGCACCGAGAATCACGAAATAGAGGGCCCGCAGGACCAGCTTCTCCCGATGCGTCTGTTCGAAGTAGATCGCCGATTCGATGAACGACAACGGGCCGTAGTTGAAGATGACGTCGACGCCGTGCTGCAGGTTCTGCGCATGGGCGTACGCCAGCATCGTGTGCCATGACAGGTCGAGCCCGCGCACCGACGGCACGTATTCCAGGTCGAGCAGGTAGACCGCCATGAAGAACACCCCGGTCGCCGGGAAAATGGCCGCTCGGGCCAAGCGTGTCACGTCACGGAAATGCATGGTGTACGGCGGCACAGCGGGGGAGGTGGGTCGTGCGGCGCACCCGGGGCATGGGGGCCTGCTTGTGTATATTCACCTGCGCTCTTGCGAGGTGTCGGGCGCAGAAGTCCAGCCGGCGGCGCGGCGTACGCATCCGCCTGTTTCAACCTGGCACCAGGACCAGCCGCCCCATTGTTTTCGAGTTTCCATGTGCCCGATTTTGCCGCCCCGATCTCTCCCCCCTCGCCTTGAACGTCTCGAAGATTTCCTGCTGAGCCTGGGGCTGTGGCCGCTGGGCTTCTTCTTCTCCTACCTGCTCGTCACGGGCCTGCTGCGTTTTGCCCACGTGGCGGCCCCGCTGGCGAGCGCCGCTGCCGCGCTGCTCACGGCCGGCGCGTGGGTCGTGTTCAGCCTGCGTCCATCGCCGCGCCTGCTGCTGGCCTCGCTGGTGTCGTTCGGTCTGCTGTGCTGCGCTGCCATCTGGCTCGCATCCTCGAGCATGGACATCTCCTACGACGGGCAGGCCATCCACTTCCCGAATGCGGTAGCGATGGCCGACGGCGTCAACCCTCTGTTCCAGCGCCCCATCTTCCCTTTTGGCGACATCTATCCGAACGGCTTGTGGACGCTGCAAGGCCTGGCGATCCACGTGACGTCCGGCTTCGAGGAAGGCAAGGCGCCTGCATGGCTGCTGGCTTTTGCCAGTGCGCCGTTGATGGCCGTTGCACTGCGCATCCTGCGTGGCGCGTGGACGCCTGCGGTGGCGGTGGCGGCCGTGCTGGCGCAGGCCAACCCCGTGCTGCTGACGCAACTGTCCAGCTTCGAACTCGACGGCCCGGTGTACTCGCTGGCGGTCTGCGCCATCGCCGGCGCGGTGCTGCTGTCCAGCCGGCATCGCCGCGCGGGCCTGGTCGTGGCTGGCTGCGCCTTCGTGTTGCTGGCGAATACCAAGATCACCGGTCTGTACTGGGCCGGCGCCATCGCCGCGGCCACCGTGCTGCAGGCCTGGCTGCAGGGACGCAGCCTGCACGTTCCGCTGATCGCAGCGGCAGCCGCGGCCACGCTGGTCGTGGGATGGACCCCCTATGTCACCGTTCCATGGGAGACCGGCAAGGTCTTCGGCGCGGACCTGAGCGTGGTCGAGGGACCACAGAACCTGGTGGAAGCTGGCCCGGCGACACGCATGGCCTATCTGCTGTTCGGGCGCAGCAGCAACCCGGTCGCCCCGGATGTGGCCAGCCTGGAATGGCCCGGAGCATCGCTGTTCGCGGCGCCCGTGCATCTGCTGGACATCAGCATCGGCGGCTTCGGTCCCGGCTTCGGCCTTTTGTTCCTGGGGGCGCTGCTGATCGGCGCCAGCCTCGCCTGGCGCATGCGCCAGATACCGAGCCGGGACGCGGCATGGCTGGGGCCCTACTGGACCGCCGTGGTATTCGTCGCGGCCCTGCTGTTCCCGGTGTCCTGGTGGGTCCGGCTGGTCGCGCCGTTCTGGCTGGTGGTGGTCTTGCCGCTCGTGGGGCGCCCCCATGCTGCCGCACGCGGGCTGGTGCGTTCGACCGCCGTGGCCGGATGGCTGCTGCTGGCGGTGGGCTGCCTGGCCAGCGGCAGCTCGGTGGTGGCCACCCTGCGCACCACGGCTGCGGTCGAGCAGGCCATGGACCGCGTACTGCGGGAAGTCGCGGCCCAGGGCGATGCGGTGCGCATCGTGCCGGCGAACGTGGCGCAGGACCAGACGGCACTGCTCTGGCAGCAGCGCCTGATCCGCTTCTCCATCTACCCCCGCATCGGTTCCGTTGACGGTTGCGCCCGGCCGTTGTTCACGTCGGCCAGCGTGCGGCTCTGCGTCGATGCCTCGAGGCCGTGAGCCGACGCTCCAGTCCTGCGCGAGACTGCAACACTTAGTAGCTGCACGTCGTAAAACGACCACGCGCATCGATGAATATGCTCACAATCTGGTTATATTCGACCGCACCATTCACCATTGCCCCCGACTTGAGGAGCCCGAATTGAGGCGATTGCTGGACATTGGACTTCCCCGGTCGAAATCCTGGGTCGTTGCCGCACTGGGGACCGCCTGCACGGCGGCACTGGCGCAAACCGCATCCAACCCGGCGTTGGAACGGCAGGTGGACGACGCCTTTCGCCAGGTCATGCAGGCGCCGGGCGACGCCGGAGCCGGTGCCCGGTATGCCCAGGCACTGGTGCAGGCGGGCAACTACGAAGGCGGCATCGCCGCGCTCGAGCGCCTGCTGCTGGACCCGAACGCACCGGCCACGATCCGGCTGGAGCTCGCGGTGCTGTACTACAGGCTCGGCTCCTACAGCATGTCCGAAGCCCTGCTGCGCCGCGCGCTGGACGACCAGCGGCTGCAAGGCGAGTTCCGCAGCCAGGCGCAGGCCCTGTTGCGCGACGTGGCCAAACGCACCCAGGTGTCGCGGCTCGACGGCCTGGTGGTGCTGGGCTTGCGGCACCAGAGCAACCCGGCCATTCGCAGCGACCGCGATACGGTGCTGGCCGGCGGCCTTCCCGTGCCGGTGGCGGATGCCTACAAGCCGAAATCCGACAACGATGGCCAGGTGACGCTGCGCCTGGACCATCGCTACGACCTGGGCCTGCAGAACGATGCGGCCGTCGTCAGTTCTCTGGTGGCGCAAGTCATCGACTACCGCTCCTCCAAGGGCACGAGCTTGCAGGCCAACCAGGTGACACCGTACGATCTGGCGCTGGTCGAGGTGACCAGCGGGGTCCGGTTCAAGCCGATGGCGTCGACCGCGCCTGGCTTCTCGATCCGGCCCCATCTGATTGCCGCGACGCTGACCGCGCAGGGGCACCAGTACCTGAGCAACCATGGCCTGGGCCTGGACGCGGAATACCGCATCGACGAACGCACTGCGGTGGAGGCCGGCTACGAATACCGCAGCTACCGCTACAACAACCGTATCGACGTGCCCGATGCGGACCGGCTCGGTGGCCCGGACAACAGCCTGCGCGTGCGCCTGACGCGCGAACTCGCCCCCGGCCAGGTGCTGAGCGGCGAACTGCGTGCGCGCGTTCACCGCACCGACCGCGCCATCTACGACTACGACAGCCAGGAAGCGCGCATCCTCTATTCGGCCAGCTACGCCAGCCCGCTGAAGGATGGCGCCTTGTGGACCACCTCGGCCTGGGGCAGCGTGCTGCGGCGCAACTACGATGCAGCCGATCCTGCGGTCGACCCGCAGAAGGACCGCAGGGATACCGAGTGGCGCGTCGGCATCGGCCAGACCGTGCCGCTGTCGGCCGCCTGGTCGGTGCTGCTCCAGCTGGAGCACCTGAAGACCAGCGCAAACCTGCCCAACTTCCGCAACAAGAACACGTCGCTCTACGGTGCGCTGGCCTACCGGTTCTGAACGATGCCCGCCTGCCCTGTCGATTCCATGACCCCGACCGATTGCCCTAGGAGCCCGAGATGAGCCCGCCGATTTCCAAGGACTGGTGGCTCGCCGCCGCATTGACGAGCGTCACGCTGCCGGCGGCAGTCGCGCAGACCGCCGCCAACACCGCGCCGAGAGCGGGCACCATCACGGCCGTGGCGCCCAACAGTTCGGTCACCGGCAACGGCCAGACCATGCTCGTCGGCAGCGACGTCGTGCCCGGCCAGCGCCTGCGCACGGATGCCAAGGGCGTACTGCATCTGCTGTTCATGGACCAGTCGGCCGTGACGCTGGGGCCCGACTCCGAGTTGACGATCGACGCGTTCAGCTTCGACCCCGCCACCCGGCAGGGACAGATCCGGCTCGGTCTCGCCAAGGGCATCGTCCGTGTCGTTGGCGGCCAGATCAGCAAGACCACGGCGACCTTGGTCACAACACCCCACGGCAAGGTCGAGATCCTGGGTGGCATCACGGTGGTGGACGCACAGCAGCATCAAACCAGGGCGATCTATCTGTTCGGCCAATCGATGCGGGCGACCGACAACAACGGCAACACCCAGACCATCACCCGGTCAGGCTTCGACATCACCTTGGGCGCCGGAAGCCCGACGCCGCAACGCACGTCGACGACTGACTTCAACAGCGCGTTGCGGCGACTGGAAAGCCAGCTTGGCCTGCAGCAGACCGCCGGCGGGACACAGCAGCCCGGGGGGGCGCCCCCAGGCCAATTGCTGAGCACCGGCAATGCGCCTGGTGGAGGCCTCAGCCCAGGCGACACGCTGGCCAACGACCGGCTGAAGAATGTGGTCGACACCACCCTGGCCACCAATCCATCGCAGACGGTGCGGACCATCCTCGGCTCCGGCCAGACACCGAACCAGTCCTGATCCCGCAGAGGGCCGCAGTGCCCCTGCCGCCATGCTTTGCCTTGCCAAGGGTCGTGTGATCCATGCGTGTCCTCTTCGTCTCCAACTACCCGCATCTGCCCGACGTCACGGGAGGCCTGCAGACGACCACCCATGACCTGTGCCGCGCGATCCGCGACATCGGCGCAGAAGCCGCCGTGCTGTGCGGCCGGCCGATCGACGGCGGCGATGGTCCCGACAGGCCGGCCACCGGCGACGACAGCCTCGGCTACCTGGTGCTGCGCACCGCGTCGCCGGACCAGGCATTGCCGATGGCCGCTGCCGCCTGGGGCGCGGATGCCATCGTGGTGCAGAGCGGCACCGCGCTGGCGCCGATGGTGATCGCCAGCCTGGCCACAGGGCGCCCCACGGCCGTATACCTGCACAACGTCGAGACCCACCAGCTGGCAGGCAACCTGGTGGCCGATCCATCCCTCCTGTACCTGGCCAATTCGGCCTTCACCGCGGACCGCTGGCGCGCGCTCTATGGCATCGACTGCCACGTGGTGCCACCGGTAGTCGCTCCAGAAACCTATGTCGCCGATGCAGGCGGCGACAAGGTGCTGTTCGTGAACCCGACCCCGATCAAGGGCGTCGAGATGATGTTCGCCCTGGCGGCCGCCTGTCCCGAGCTGCCGTTCCTGGTGATGGAGAGCTGGAGCATCGATCCCCACTGGCGCGCCTACTGCCAGGCCAGGGCCGCACGGCTCGGCAACATCGAATGGCATGGCCCGAGCGAGGACATGCGCGAGGTGTATGGCCGGTCGCGTGTGCTGCTGATGCCATCGGTCTGGGAGGAATCGTTCGGCCGCACCGTGGTCGAAGCCCAGCTCAACGGCTTGCCGGTGCTGGCCAGCCGGCGCGGCGCGCTGCCGCAGCTGGTAGGGGCCGGCGGCATGGTGCTGGACATCCACGCCCCGGTGGCCGAGTGGGCGCAGGCATTGCGGCGGCTGCACGATCCCATGGCCAGCGCTGAGCGCGATGCGGCCCGGCACCAGGCGATCACGCATGTGGCATCCACGCCGCTGGTGGTGGCGCAACTGCTCGGGCTGTTGACGATGCACGCCAGCCGGTCGATGGAAGCGGTGGAAATAGCCACGCATGACCCTGCCCCGCCCGAGGCCACAGCAACCTGGCAGCGCGTGGCACCGCGCGCGCCGCGCCTGGAAGACTGTGGCTTCTACCATTCATGCACGCTGGCCGATGGCCGCGAGGTGGTCGGTGAATGGGACCTGCGGCCGGATCCGTCACACTACCTGGGCGACGTGGACTTCGCCGGGCGCTCGGTACTGGAGATCGGGCCGGCCAGTGGTTTTCTTTCGTTCCACATGGAGAAGGCTGGCGCCACCGTCACCTGTGTCGAGCCGCCCATGGCGCATCTGTGGGATATCGTGCCGTTCGAAGGTTTCGATACCGACACGTGGCGCAGCGAATTCACCGGACGCATCGAGCAGGTCCGCAACTCGTTCTGGTATCTGCACCACGAGAAGCGCTCCAGGGTCGAGATGGTCGAAGCCGACCCTTATGCACTGCCACCAGGCTTCGGGCCATTCGACATCGGCGTGCTCACCGCCGTGCTGATGCATTGCCGCAGGCCGTTCGACCTGTTGCACAGTGTGGCCGCGAAGACCCGCCGCACCATCGTCGTGACCGAGGGCTACGATGCGTCGCTCGAAAAGCGGCCGCTGTGCCTGCTGCAGCCGCATACCGACGCCGGGCAGGTCCATACCTGGTGGCAGTTCACGCCGGAATTCTTCCTCTCGGCGCTGGGCCTGCTCGGGTTCACTGAACTGAAGGTGCTGTTCCACAACCAGAAGCAGCCCGCCGAACACCGCGAGGTGGCGATGTTCACCGTGGTCGGCACGAGACCCGAAGCCCCAGCCGCTTGAACATGGACACCGCGGCGAACGCCGGCGACCCTCTCGCCCGCGCCTGGAAGCGCTTCGATGCCGGCGACAAGGCCGAGGCCCTGCGACTGGCGCGCGAGGCCAGCGCCGCCACCCGAGCGCCCCAGGCCGATGCGGCGCTGGGTTACTTCTTGCTCGAAGCAGGGCAGTTGGCCGAAGCGCAGGCGGTTCTGCAGGCCGCCTGCACGCGCACAGCCGACCACGCGGTCGTGCACTGGTACCTGGGCCTGCTGGCCCAGCGACAGGGTGCCACGGCTCAGGCCGCCGCCTCGCTGCGCCACGCCTGCCACTTGAACCCCCATCTCGACGAAGCGGCGTTCACGCTGGCCTGGGTGCTGCACGACCTGGGCCAGTTGCTCGAGGCCCTCGGCTGGGCACAGCGGGCGCTGCTGGCAGCGCGCAGGCCTGAGCGGCTGCTGCAGGCGGGATGGCTGCGGCAAGCGCTGGGCCAGGTCGCGGAAGCGGTCCCGCTCTACGACGAGGCCATCGCAGCGTTCGCCTGGGACGCGCCGGAGCAGGTCCGGCTGCACCTGCACCGCGCGCAGTGCCAGACGGCGCTTGGCGCGCCAGGCCTGGCGGGCGACTCGCTTGCACAAGGATTGGAGCGGCATCCGACCGACCCGGAACTGCTGACCGCCATGGCTTTCTGCGAATGGAACCAGGGGAACCAGACGCGCGCGATCGCCATGGCCCGCACGCAGGCCGAAGCCTATTCCGACAACGCCGCCGCCTGGCACCTGCTGGGCGTGCTGCAACAGCAGGCGGGCGATCTGCGCGCAGCGGACGCGAGCTTCGCCGAAGTCCAGCAACGCGATCTGACCCGCAGCGATGCGCTGCTGCGCCGCGCAGCGCTGCAGGCGCAATGGAACCGGCCGACCGACGCCCTGTGGCTGCTGCAGCAGGTGCTGGCACACGACCCGGGCTCGCAAGCCGCGCAGGACCTGATGACGCAGGTGTTGCTCGACCTCGGGCGCACCGACGAGGCAAGGCGCCTGCTGCACAAACGCCTGCGCGGTGCGCCGGACCATGCAGACGCCTGGCGGCTGCTGGCGGTGGCCCATACGCAGCGCGGCCGCAAACCGCTGGCCCGGCGCACGCTCGGGCGCGCCCTGCGGCACGATGCAGGCAACGTCGAAGCCTTGCGCATGCTGACATGGACCGCGATGGAGCTCGCGGACACCAATGCGGCCGTGAATACCGTGCAACGTCTGCTGCAATGCGTGCCGGACGACCAGGTCGCCAAGGTGCAGGCAGCCTTCGTGTTCGCGGCGGCAGGCGATCTGCCGGCGGCAGCCGGGCATGCGGAGCGCGCCGTCGCGCAGGATCCGCAAAGTGTGGAGGCCTGGCGTGCGCTGTCGCAGGTACGCTACCGACAGCATCGGCTGGGCGAAGCCGAGGCGGCGATCGAGACCGCCCTGCAGTTCGAGCCGGCACGCGTCGACAGCCTGCGGCAGTTCGGCTGGGTCCTGATCGCCCAGCACCGTTACGGCCAGGCCCAGCTGGCGTTTCTGCGCGCCTGCGAACTGGCCCCGGACAACCCCGTATGCCTGCAGGAACTGGCCGAGACGCGGCTGCGTGCAGGCCATGTGGTGCAAGGTCTCGCCACGGTCGACAGCCTGCTGCAGCGGTGGCCGGACCGGCCCGCAGGCCTGCTGCTGCAGGCCAGGCTGCTGACCGAGGGCTGCTACCAGGTGCCGGAGGGCCATGCCCGCGCACTGGCCCTGTGCCGCCGGCTCGTGTCCGACCCGGCTCTGGCCGGTGAAGCGACACGGCTGCTGGTGCGCCTGGTCGGGCTCGGCGCGGTCGGCGCACGTGCTGCATTGGCCCTGTTGCCCGTCCCGCAGCGGCAGCCAGCCTTGCGCGACGGCCTGGCCGACGCCTGCGTGCGCCACGGCCATGCCACGCTGGGCCGCCTGGCCAGTGCCGCCGCGCAGGACTTCCCGCTGGACCCGTGGATCGCGACCGCCGCACTCTACGCGGCGTCCTTGTCCGAGAGTTCGCAGCCCGAGGACCTGGCGCTGTCTGCACGGGACTGGTACCGGGCCATGAAGCTGCGGGTCGGCCTGCAGCAGGCGGGCCGACCGGATCTGCCGCGCCGACACGGCACCCGGCCGCGCATCGCCTACATCGCTGGGCAGTTGCACCAGAAGCTGCTGCGCCGCGTGCTGGCGAACCACGACCCCGAACGGGCCGAGATCTTCGTCTTCAGCAACCGGCCCCTGCAGGAGCTGCCGCCCCACATCCACTGTGAGCCCCTGGTCCTGGAGACCCTGGCGACCTCGTGCAGCGCCAACCTGATCGACGTGGTGATCGATGCCGGAGGCCTGCACCCGTTCGAGGGCCAGCTCGGCCTGCTCGAAGCCTATGCCCGCCGGCTCGCGCCCCTGCAGATCGGCTGGCTCGGCTGCTGGGGGCCAGCCGGCGGCTTGTTCGACGTGGTGCTGAGCGACGCCACGGCGATCCCGGTGGCGCACGAACGCCACCACGAGGAATCGGTGTGGCGGCTCGAGGGCGGCCAGTGGTGCTGGGACCCGCCGGACCACGCGCCGGAGCTGGTGCCGCCTCCGGCCCGTTCGAACGGTTTCGTCACGTTCGGCGTCACCGCGCGCGGCCTGCGCCTGAACCAGGCCAGCCTTCAGGCCTGGGCACAGGCCGTGGTGGCCACGCCGCGTTCGCAGCTCAGGTTCATCGGCCTGGTCGCCGACGACTGGCCGCAGCGCGCGCACATCCTCGCCACGCTGCAGTCGCATGGCGTGGCCGCGTCGCGGGTGGCGTTCGATCCGCAGCGCTCGTACGAAGGCCTGCTGCGCTGGTTCCAGCAGATCGACCTGGTGCTCGACACTTTTCCGGGCAACGGCGGCCTGAGCCTGCTCGACCCGCTGTGGATGGGTGTGCCGGTCGTCAGCGTCAGCGGCGACTGGGCCGGCGCGCGGCAGGGCTTGTCGATCCTGTCGGCACTGGGGCATGCGGAATGGGTCGCCGACAGCGCCGACACGTTCGTCGAGACGGCGGTCGCCCTGGCGTGCGACCTCGAAGCCCTGACGCGGCACCGCGCCGACCTGCGCACGTGTCTGCAAGCTTCGCCGCTGACCGACGGGCGCCGCGTGGCGCGCCAGATCGAGGACGCCTGTGGCGGCTTCGTCGACCGCTGGGCTGCGGACGAGACCGGAGCCGACCCGAAGCAGCGGGTCAAGGCGCAGGCGCGGCGCGCCCTGCTGGCGTGGCTGGACCGCCGGACGCATCTGGATCTGCCAGCACCCGCAGCGCACGCAGCGCCCGACCTGTCGGTCATTGTGGTCCTCTACAACCAGGCCGGCCTCAGCCGCAGAACCCTGCAGGCGCTGGCCGACCAGCGCGGCCCCTCGTTCGAGACCATCATCGTCGACAACGCTTCGAGCGACGAGACTGCCGCGCTGCTGCAGCGCGTGCGTGGTGCGCGCACCGTGTCGAACCCGACGAACCTCGGCTTTCTGCTGGCCGCCAACCAGGCTGCCGCACTGGCGAAGGGGCGTCATCTCGTCTTCGTCAACAGCGACGCCATGGTGCAGCAGGGCGCACTGGCCGCTGCCTGCGCCCGACTGGATGCGGAGCCGGCGATCGGCGCGCTGGGCGGACGCATCGTGCTGACCAGCGGCGGGCTGCAGGAAGCGGGCAACCGGATCTTCCGCGATGGCACCACGCTGGGCATCGGCCGTGGCGAGGACCCGTTCTGCCCGGCCGCCATGGCCAGCCGCGCGACCGACTACGTGTCGGGCGTGTTCCTGGCGGTGCCGACGCCGCTGTGGCGCATGCTCGGAGGTTTCGACGAAAGCTTCGCGCCGGCCTATTACGAAGACACCGATTTCTGCCTGCGGGTCTGGAACGCAGGTTTCCGCGTGGTGGTCGACCCAGCCATCCTGGTGGAGCATCTCGAATGGGGCAGCGCCGCCCATGACGAAGCGCCCCGCCAGATGCGCGAGAACCGCCAGCGCTTCGAGGCCCGGCACGGCGCCTGGCTGCGGGGCCAGCCAAGGCCCACGGCGCAACCGCTGGACGGTGACCGCTGGCGCTCGCCGGAAGACCATCCGCGCCGGCCGCGCATCCTGGTGATCGACAACGAGGTGCCGCACATGGTCAAGGGCGGTGGCCTGCCGCGCGCCCGGCTGATGCTGCAGGCCTTGCGCGACTGGCCCGTGACCCTGTTCCCGCTATGGACTGCCGACGACGATTGGCGCGAGGTCTATGCCTCGCTGCCGCCGAGCATCGAGGTGATGCTGGGCCATGGCATGGGCCGGCTCGAGGCTTTCCTCGAGCAGCGCCGGGGCCTGTACGACGTGCTGCTGGTCAGCCGCCCACCCAACCTGCGGGCACTGCAGCCGCTGCGCGCACGCCGGCCCGAGCTGTTCGCGGGCATGCGCCTGGTCTACGACGCGGAGGCCCTGTTCGCGCTGCGCGAGATCGCCGAGGCCGCGGTCAAGGGCCGTCCCCTGTCGCGGCCTGCGGCGCAGACGAGGCTTGCGAATGAACTCGCGCTGGCCCGCGGCGCCGAACAGGTGCTGGTGGTGTCCGAGCGCGACGCCACCTGCTTCCGCGCCGCCGGCCACCGCGTCACGATCCTGAGCCACGCCATCGTCGCGCGCCGCACCGCGCCAGGCCTGTCGCGGCGCAGCGGAATGCTGTTCGTCGGCGCCTTGCATCCCGACACGCCGAACGAGGATGGGCTGGTCTGGTTCATCGAGCAGGTGATGCCGTTGCTGCGGGCACTGCTGCCACAACCGCCGGCGCTCTCGGTGGTGGGGATCAACCGGTCGAACCGCGTCGGTGCGCTGGCCGGGCCCGACATCCGCTTGCTGGGGCCACAGGACCGGCTCGAACCGCTGTACGACAGCGCGCGTGTCTTCATCGCCCCGGTGCGCTTTGCCGGCGGTGTGCCTGCGAAGGTGATCGAAGCCGCGGCGCAAGGCGTGCCGGTGGTGGCGTCGGCCCTTCTGGTTCGACAGCTCGGCTGGCAGGAAGGCCTGGACATCCAGGGCGCCCGCGATGCCGCGGCCTTTGCGCGGGGCGTGGCCCGCCTGTTGCGCGACGATGCTTTGTGGCGACGGCAGCAGCAGGCGGCCTGGGACCACAACGCCGCACGTTACGACCCCGAGCGTTTCGGCGATCTGCTGCGCCACGCGCTGGCCGCGCCATCGGAGCCGCCGCGATGACACCAGCGCCGCTGCCTGCCAGCACACCGCTTGCACCGCCGCACCCACTGGAAGCGGCGGCACTGCGCGGCTTTCGGCGTCACCAGGCCGAAGGCAGACACGAAGCGGCACAAGCCTGCCTACAGGATGCGCTGGCCCGGGAACCCAACCTGCCCGGGGTGCACGTGGCGCTCGCGCGCCTGCGTTGGCCAGGGCCCGACTACCGGGCCTGGCTCGCGTGGTTCCATACCCACCTGGCGCCGCGGCTGTATCTGGAAATCGGTGTCGAACGCGGTGACTCGCTGGCGCTGGCGCTGCCCTCCACCCGCGTGGTCGGCGTCGACCCCGCACCGCAAGGCGACCCGCTGCGGCAATGCGCCGGACCGGCCCGGCTGTACCGGCAGACCAGCGCGGCCTTCTTTGCCGCGATCCCGGCGGACAGCGGCCTCGATGCCGGGGGCTTCGATCTCGCGTTCATCGATGGCGATCACCACTTCGAGGCGGTGCTCGACGACTTCATCGCCGCCGAGCGGCATGCCGCACCGGGCGCGGTCCTGCTGCTGCACGACACGGTGCCGCTGACCGCAGCGACCGCGAGCCGGGAACACCGGACCGGTTTCTACACCGGCGACGGCTGGAAGATCGTGCCCTGCCTGCGCAGCCTGCGGCCCGATCTGCAGATCGCCACGCTGCCGACTGCGCCCACAGGGTTGACCGTGGTGACGGGGCTGGACCCCTCTTCCACATTGCTGCGCGAGCGCTTGCCGCTGATCCACGAGGCTTACGCAGCCTTGCCGGCCGCCCACGCCGTGGCGTCGCCTGCCAGCGTGTTGGCGCTCGGGCTCAACCAGCCGGACTGGATGGAACGCTGGCTGCGGCAGGCACGCGGGCAATGACGCAGACCTGGTCGTGCTGCAGACGGCCCATGCGGAACAGGTCTTCTTCGGCCTCGATCAAGCTCTGCAGGTAGGGCTCGGCCGCTGCATCGCCGAAGTTCTGGGCAATATCGGCCAGCACCACGCGCAGGATCGCGCCGCCATACGGCCGGCGCTCGAGTACCTCGAACCAGGGTTCGAGCAAGGGCAGCAGTTCGGACGAGCGGACCGCTTCGCTCGGGTCCACGGCAGCGACTTCTTCAATCGACGGCCGCCACAGATTGCCCTTGAGCCGCCCGTCGCGCGTAGTCCGGAGCCGCTCGGGCAGGAGGTCGAGCAACTGGTTCATGCAGCGCACCTGGTGGTCCGGCCACTGGAAGCGGTCCGGGCCCACATATTCGTCCAGGTAGAACCAGCCCCGCGGGGCAAGCAGGGTCGACACGCTCGCGTACAGATGCTCCAGCTCAGCGCAGTGGTGCACGCTGGAAACCCCCAGCACCGCGTCGTAGCTGCCCGGCTCGAAGCCTGGCTGCCCCACCGGCAACCGGTTCATGTCGGCCTGCAGGTAGCGCACCTGCGCGTGCACGGCGGCAGCACTGGCACGCGCGCCTTCCAGCACCTTGGGCGACAGGTCAATGGCCACGATCTCCTCGGCCCATCCGAAGCGGGCGATGCGCCGCTCGACATAGCCCTGGCCACACCCCAGCACCAGTACACGCTTGAGTGGCAGGCTCTGCCGGGCCTGCACCGTGGCAAAGAACCAGTCCAGCGTGCGGACGGCCGCATCGCCGGTCACGCGCGCGTACATGGCACCACGCACCGCCGGCAGATGCATCCACTGCAGGCCGTGGGCCACCCAGGTCGCGGGATCGCCCCACGCAGCATCCAGCCGGCCTGCGAGATCCTGGTCGAGCACGGCTGCCTGTTGGGTGGAGGACATGGAGCGATATGGAGACGAACGAATGGCTGGTATTTTGGCTCAATACAATTGGCCATGCCCTTGCCGCGCAAGACTCCAAAGCCCGCGCCGAGCGCTCCGAAGCAACCCTTGTTGGGGCCGCTGCGCCTGCGCCGCACGCGGGCAAGGGCAGCTGAGGATCGCGCCGCCAGACAGCGCTCGAAACAAGGCGGCAACGCCTTTGCGCCGGGCCACTACTATTCGCCTTTACCCGACCTGGACGAGGTGCGCCGCAACGAGGCCCGCCTGTTCGACTCCTTCCCGCGGCAGCTGCCTGGCATCGACATGCGCGAAGCCGCGCAACTTGCGCTGCTGGAGCGGTTTGCACTGCTCTACCCCGACATCCCGTTCGACGATCAGCCCAGGCCAGGGCTGCGCTTCCACTACAAGAACCCGGCGTACGGCCATTCGGACGCCATCATGCTGCACTGCATGCTGCGCACCCTGCAGCCGCGGCGCCTGGTGGAGGTCGGCTGCGGCTACTCGTCCTGCGTGACGCTCGACACCAACGAGCACTTTCTGCATGGTCAGTTGCAGACGACCTTCATCGAACCGTTCCCAGACCTGTTGCGCTCGCTGATCAAACCTGCGGACGCGGCCGGCAGCACCATCCTCGCGCAACCTTTGCAGGAGGTGGATCTCGATGTCTTCAGGCAACTGGGCGATAACGACGTCCTGTTCGTCGACTCCACCCACGTCGGCAAGATCGGCAGCGACGTGAACCGCTTGCTGTTCGAGGTGTTTCCGGTGCTGGCGCCTGGCGTCGTGATCCATCTGCACGATATCTTCTTCCCGTTCGAATACCCCAAGCGATGGCTCTACGAAGGCAGGGCCTGGAACGAGGCCTACCTGCTGCGCGCCTTCCTGCAGTACAACCGTAGTTTCGAGGTGCTGCTGATGAACAGCTTCATGTCACGTTTCCATCGGCCCTTCTTCGTGCGCAGCATGCCCTTGTGCCTGCGCAATCCAGGCGCGAGCCTGTGGCTACGCAAGACCGGCTGAACCTTCAGCTCAGCGGCTTGGCGTGCCCGGTCAGCTGCTGCAGCCGGGCACCGTCTTCAGAAGACTCGGTCAGGCGCAGGATGCCATCGTCGCCATGCCGGCGGCCATTCATGTAGCGGTCGAGCTGGTCCAGCATGCGCGCCGGATGGCGTGCGGCGCAGGCCGCATCCTTGACGAACACCGCGATGAAATCGTTCCAGATGTCCAGGCGCTGGTAGGTCGTGAACGATTCCAGCAGCGCCGGCCGGTACCCCGAGCGCTCGGCCCAGCGCACCAGCGCGGCGCCCGAGTCGGGATAGAACCGCCAGCAATCGACCGGGTAGCGGTGGAACTCGCCGTTCGATGGCGCGTTCAGGTAGAACAGGCCATCGGGCTTCAAGACCCGAAGTACCTCGTTGAACATCAACCAGAACATTTCGATGTGCTCGAAACACGAGCTGCTGACCACTGCATCGGCAGAGCCGTCGGCAAACGGAAGCCGGTAGGGATCGGCCAACACCACGTCGACGCCGCGGCCCGCCGCGAAGTCGATCCCCAGGTAGCGCGCGCCGGACGGAGCCAGTTGCCGCAGGGAGCCATTGACATCCTGGGCCCCGATGTCGAGTACCAGCGGCTGCGCGTCCGGACCCGCGGCCTGACCCAGATAGGTTGCGAAGAACAGCCGGCCGTTGTCCATGGCGCTCGGGTGCATGGCGTAGGCTCCGTCTCAGTCGGCGCGGCGCCGCAGCAGCACCACATCCTGGTTGCCCGCCGTGCCCTCGACGATGTCGAGCACATCGAACCAGGCCGCCCATCGGGCCATGATGTAGTCGGGCGAATGCATCACGTTGCGGTAGTAGGCCTGGTCGGCGACGACGTCCTGCAACTGCGTGTTGGCGCCTGCGTCGAGGATGCCTTTGCGATGCGCCTCGATGTTGAGCTCGGCCGGCGTGCGGTAGAGCGACATCTGCGCAAGCCCCTGCACCGACAGCAGCAGCAAGGCGTTCGGGCGCGTGAGGCGGCGCAGTTCAGCCAGCCAGGCGTTCTGCACCGGCTCGTCGAGATGGGTCAGGACCGACAGCCCGACGACCAGGTCGAACGCTGCATCCGGCAGCGGGGTCGGCGGCATCAGGTCGACCTGCAGGAACCGCGCCGCAGGAAGGGTCTGCGCACAGCTGGCGATGTTGTCAGGATCGATGTCGATGCCGGTGACGTTCGACGACAGCAGCGACAGATAACGCGTCAGCCGACCGGCGCCGCAGCCCCAGTCCAGGATCGACGCGAAAGAGCCTAGGGGTCGGTCGAACCGCTCCAGCAGCAGCTGCTCGAAGCGCTTCACGATCGTCGCGCCGCCCAGCTTGAACGACCACTGGGCACCGGCCCCGATCACACGCTCGATCTGGACGGGCGTTGGCATGGCCGGCTCGCGCGCGGGATCGGCGACATACCAGGCCGTCCGGTACGACAGGCGATGTTCGCCGAACCGCCCCGTCACATTGAAGCGGGCAAAACCATCCGGAAACAGCACCGCGCCGTCTGTCCAGCGATGCCTGCAACGAAAGCGCGAGGCGGCGGCATTGGGGATATCGCCGAACGGCACCAGCAGGTCGGGAGACGCGATCGACCATTCGACCTGATCGACATCGACACCGTTGACCAGCAGGCGCTGTTGGTCCTGCCCATGCCAGACCGCCAGCGCCCAGCCTTCGACAGTGACCTCGTGCTCGGCAACGACAACGCTGTCCGGCATCCATCGCAGATGCCTGGCTGCAGCCAGCTGGATGTCGGCCTGGTGGATGTTCATGCGTGGTCTGTCCCGGGGGAAGTGGTCCGTAGCAGCCGAGGCATCATCAAAGCTCATGCGAATACACGATGAATCCCAGATGCTGTGCCACCTTGTCGTACAAGGAGCGCCCGGCCTCGTTGGTCACGTGCGTCTGCCAGTACACCCGGCTGCTGCCGGCCGCGCGTGCGGCATCGTCCACCGCGTGGATCAGGCGCCTGCCGACACCCAGGCCGCGCAGCGAGGGCTCGGTGAACAGATCCTGCAGGTAGCAGACGTCGGTCAGCCGCGTCGTGCTGCGGTGGAACAGGTAGTGGGTCAGCCCGACCACGCGGCCGGCGTCTTCTGCCACCAGGGCGTGCACCGGCTCATCGGGGTTGAAGAAGCGCTTCCAGGTGGCGGCGGTGATGTTCTCGGGCAAGGCCGTCACGCCGGCGCGGCCGTAGAAGGCGTTGTAGCCATCCCATAACGGCCGCCATGCGGGGTAGTCGTTCTGGCGGATCGGACGGATGAGGAAGCGTTCGGTGCTCATGAAGCGATTGTGCCGGTGGCTCAGCGGGGAATCTCGAACAGCAGCGCACCGCCATCGCACAGGCCGTCGGACAAGACCAGCACGCGGAGCCTTTGCGCCGACGCCTCCAGCACCGTGATGGCCTCGGGCTTGGTCTGTGGCGCGTCGCAGCGGCCGGCCTTGACCTTGCGCAGGTCCAGTGTGGCGAGCCGCTTCGGTTCGGCTGGGGCGCCGCCCTGGAACTGGTCGTTCCACAGCGAGACGGTCCAGCCGGCGTCCGCGTGCTCCTTGCGGTCATCAGGGCCGGCCAGCAGCAGGATGCCGCCATCGATCGCCACCATGTCACGGATCCCCCGGCCCTGGCCCACCTCGACACGGGTCAGGGCCAGCTGTGGATCGGTGTTGCCGAACAGGGCCTCGGCATCGACGGACACGATGAACGCATGCCTGTCCTCGGTGGGACCACGCAGCCCGAAGTGCAGCCGCCCCTGGCGGACGGCGAGGCCTTCGATGTCGAAGCCCCCTTCACCGAGGCATCTGCCCTGCTCGACCAGGCCCTTGAACCGGCCGTCGGCAGACAGGATCGACAGCAGGCGGTTCGACTGCTGGTAGCCGGCCAGCGCTGTGCCGCCGGGCGGCGCGCGCAAGGCCAGCCCCGTCCTCGCGTCGCGTCTGAAACGCAGCACGTAACGGCTGCCGGGGTTGGCCTTGCAGTCGCCGCGCTTGACCGCGTGCGAGCCGGTCACGTAGAAGAAGTTGCCGTCGGTGGCCGCGCCTTCCGCGTCCAGTTCCTTCGCCGGGATGTCGAAGGCGACGGCCTCGGACAGCGGCACGACCTTGCCGGCATCCACCTGCGCAAACCTCGCCTCCGTGCCTTCGTCGAACACGTAGAGGCACACGCGGGCCTGGTCGTGGTTCAGCGCGCAGGCGATGCCGCTGACGGACTGCCGGGTCTTGTCGGACTTCTTCGGGAAGACAAAACCCGGGCCGGCGGGCCAGATGCCGCCGATGGGTTGGAGCGTGGGGGCATCGGCGTGGGCTTGCAGGCAATGCACGGACAGTGCGGCGGCCAGCAAACGAACGACACCGGTCCTTAGACGGTCAAGCTCACCTTTCACGGTGCGAGAGAACGACTTCAAGCCTGCAGCGCCAGCTTCGAAACCAGCGGAAAAGCGGCAGGATTGCGAATGGATTCAACCGACAGATCCACGTCCAGCTGAGGCCAATAGAGATGGTCGGGCGTCGGCCACTGAACATCGGAGAGTTGCTCGATCGTGGCTTTCCGGAACCAGGGGAATTGTGCAAACGGCACCAGCAGTTCCTCGACGCCCAGCAGCAGCCACAGCCCATGCTTGGAGACGTGGGTGACTTCAGCTGCCGAAGTGATGGTTCCAGGCATTCTCGACTTCCTTGATGTGGGTCTCGACGACCGCTTGGGCCTCGCGCAACTGGCGGCCCGACAGGCCGGTGGACGTTGCCAGTGCGACCTGCGGAGTCAACCAGAACTTGGCTTCGCCATCGGGGTGTGCAACGTGCACGTGCATCCGCGGTTCCTCGCGCGAGAAAAAGAAGAGGCGGAACTGCCCGTCACGCACCACGGTTGGGGCCATGTCGGCACTTTAACGGATGCAGCCGGCGAGTGGATAGCCCCTGCGTGAGCCCGCTGCAGCCGTCGATCGCATGGAACACTTGAGCCCATCGCCAACATCCGCTACCGGCCTAAGAATCAACGCACCCCATCAACAGATCCGCCACCCGCCCCACCACCCGCTCCCGCGCTGCGACGCCGCTGCCATGCGCCCCTGTTCGCCCCGGCGCCGGCTCCCACTCGGGATGCGCACGCGCCGCACGCAGCAGCGTGGGCAGCGGCTGCAGCCGGTCGTCCTGGTCGAGCCCGTCGTCGGGTGTGGGGGCGATGCGTTCGCTTGCTGCATGGCCGCGCTGCTCCAGCACGCGCAGCAAAGCCAGCAGGCGCATCGCCAGCAGCTGCAGCAACGCGTCTTCGAGCGTGATCTCCTGCAGGCCGCGCGCCCGCGCCAGCAAGCGCCGGCCGAGCGGGCTCAGGCCCTGGGTCAATGCGCCGCCGAGTGCGCCGCCCAGGGCTGCACCGGCGCCGAGCGAGAGGCCGCCCACGGCCAGATCGGCCACAACGCCGATCGATGCGCCGACCACGGCGCCTGTGCCCAGGCGCTTGCCGGCCTGCACCAGGGTGGCGGGCTCGAACAGGTCGTGTTCCCAGCGGCCGTCGAGCCAGGGCAGGTGCGCCAGCTCGGCTTCGTCGCGGCGAAAGCCGTAGATGTCGAGCACGGCGTCGACGCAGGCGCGCGTCTGGCCCAGCACGAGGTTCTGGAACTCGCGCACGAACACGGCACGCCGCGTGGGGTCGGAGAACGACGCCTTCGCCAGGCCACGCCGCAGCGCCGCTAGGCCGACCAGCAACTCGGCGATGCCGATGCAGGCCGCGTGGCGGCGCGCTTCGGCCTCCTGCGCGAGATGAACCTCGATCTCCACCAGCGTTGCGCGTTTCGCCGGCAGCAGCGTGGCAAGGTCGTGGTAGAGCTGGCCTTCCGATCCCACGAAGGGTGCCACGGCGTCGAAGCGCACCTGCGCGTGCAGGCCGCTGGCGCGCAGCAGCGCCTGCCACTCGGGCTCGCGGTGCGCGGCATCGCGCACGAAGTTGAGCACCGGCATTACCGGCCGCGCGCAGGAGGCGAGGATCTCGATCTCGCAGCGGTACTTGGGCAGCACCGGTTCACGGCAGTCGATCACGTAGAACGCGGCGTCGACCTCGAGCATCGAGCGCAGCACCTTGGCCTCTTGCTCGAAACTGGCACGCGCCTCCGGGCCCTGCAGGAAGGCGCGCACGCGGTCGAGCCGGGTGGCGCCGGGCGCCAGCGTCTGCAGGTAGTCCCACAACGCGACGGAATCCTCAAGGCCGGGCGTGTCGAAGAAACGCACGGCGGCACGGCTGGCGATGCGCAGGTCGATGGACTCCACATGCCGCGTCGTGCCCGGCCGGTTGGACACCTCGCCGAAGCTGGCGCGCCGCGTCAGCGTGCGCAGCAGCGATGTCTTGCCGGCGTTGGTGTGGCCGACCACGGCGATGGCGATCGGCTGCTCGTGCCGCGCAGATGAAGGGTTCGATGGGCTGTTCATGGAGAGGTGATCCAGGCAGATGCAGCGGCAGCATCGGTGTCCAGCGCGATCCGTTGCGCCAGCTCCGTCTCGTGCAACCAGGCGCGCCAGCGCGCCGTGTCGGCACCGCGCAGCGCGCCGGTGAGCAGCACGCGGCAGAGGCCGGCATCGCCGCTGGCCTCCCGCAGGAAGCGCGCCGTGCCGCGGTCGGGGCTCGACGTGCCCTGGCACACGACCAGCAGCCGGCCCGGGCGGGTGGCGGCCAGATGTTGCAGCACGGAGGCGCGTTCTTCCTGCGAGCCTTCGATGCGGGTCATCGCCACACCAGCTGCCGGCTCGAAGGGCGGCCAGGTCGACTCGGGCGGCAGCTCGAACCCGATGACGGCACGCGCAGCCGGGTCGACCGCGATGCGCGGGGATGTCGCCACTGCCGACACGGTCGCAGCCCGCTGTTCGGCATCGACGACAACGGCCGGCTCCATCGCGTCGAAGCGGGCCAGCAGCCGGCGGTGGTAGGGTTCGACCAGGTCGAGCCGCAGACGCGCCCCGCCCTGCCGCCACATCCCCCAGCTCAGCAGCGCGCACAGCACCCGCACCGCCCAGCCGTACACCGCCACACAGCCGATCAGCCACCAGGCCCAGGCGCGGTGGTCGGCACCCGGCGCGTCGGGCCTCAACAACGATGCTGCGTCGGGCAGCGCAAACCCCAGCTGCGACGGCAGCCAGCCGGTGGCCCGCACGAACTGCACGAAGAACTCGGGGGTGAGGATGGTGGTCTCCCAGGTCAGCCGGTAGGCGCGCAGCGAAAACGCGAACGCCAGCCCGGCCAGCAGCACCGTGAACGACAGCGCCCAGATGGTGTGGCTGATGCCGCCGAAGGCCCACGGCGCCAGGCGTGCGCGGCGCAACACCTCGGTGGTGGCGCGCAGCAATTCGATCGCATGCGGGCCACGGTCGAGCGGCAGCCGTGCCGTCACGACCAGCGCAGACCGGCCCAGTGCGCCGCCGCCCGTGGGCCACGGCAGCAGCAGGCCGAGGCACCAGGCCAGCAAGGTCAGCGCATGCAGGCCGAGCAGCGACACGAAGGCGGCAACCGCGTTGACCTGCCGGGACTCGCCCAACACCAGCTGCGCCAGGCTCCAGGCGCCCAGCACGACCAGCGCCGCAAGGCCCAGCACGACCCAGCCACCCAGTTGGCGCCAGCGCGCCCATGCGCGGTCCAGACCCAGGCGCTGGCCGAGATGCCAGGCGCGGGCCAGCAGGCGCTGCTCGCGGTCGTTGCCGGCCGCGAAGGCGGCGCGCATGGCCTCACCGTCGTCGAGCGGGCCGGCCTGCTCGATCTGCTGCACGGCGCGGGCCACCGCGATCTGCGCCAGCCGCGAGCGAGACATCGTGGAGGCGATCGGGTCCGTCATGTGCCAGAGGCGGCCGACGCCGGCCGCGGCGGCGCCGTCAGCATCAACACGGCGGCCAGCGCCGACGCCACCCCGCCGACCACAAAAGCCGACGGGTAACCGAAACCGCCGATCACCACCCCGATGATCGGACCGGTGAGGCCGCTGGCCACGTCGACGAAGGCCATGAAGGTGCCAACCGCCAGGCCGCGCGCCTGCGGCGGTACGCGGGCCATCGCTTCGACACCCATCGCCGGGAACACCAGCGAAAAGCCGATGCCGGTCAGCAGCGCGCCGGTGCAGGCCATCCAGGCGCTGTCGGCCTGCCACAGCACGGCCTGCGCGACCAGCTCGATCGCAGCCGAGGCGGCCCCCACCCGCAGCCCGCCGATGCGGTCGGGCAGGTGCGCCAGGAACAGCCGCACGCCGATATAGCCCGCGGCAAAGGCCATGATCGCGAAGCCGGCGCCAGGCCACTGCCGGCTCTCGTAGAACAGCACGACGAAGCTGGTGAGGATGGCCACCGGCATCGCGCCCAGCCCCAGCGCCAGGCCGTAGCGCCCCATGCGCTGCAGCACGGCGGCAAACGGCAGTCCGGCTGCGCCGCCGCGCGGTGCCGGCGCCATCGGCACCATGCCGAGCGCAACCGCCAGCGCCACCATCGGCAGCAGCGCCGTCATCGCCGCCACGCCGGCAAAACCCAGCTGCTGGTACAGCGCGATGCCGACCGGCCCGCCCAGCCCCATCGCCGAGAACATCGCGATGCCCTGCCAGGCCATCACGATGCCGGTGCGCTGCGGGCCGATGCGCCCGATGCCCCAGGTCATCGCACCGGTGAGGTACAGGCTCTCGGCCGGGCCCATCACCAGCCGGCCGAGCACCAGCACGGCCAGCGCCGTCGTGCGG
Organism: Pseudorhodoferax sp.; assembly: GCA_965279475.1. Taxonomy (GTDB): domain Bacteria; phylum Pseudomonadota; class Gammaproteobacteria; order Burkholderiales; family Burkholderiaceae_C; genus Pseudorhodoferax. Next base: position 64,548 of record CBDIIA010000003.1, on the reverse strand, counting down.
TCGCTGCACAGCGCCGAGGCGCCATACAGCAGCGCGGCAACGCTGGCGAGCGGCAGGCCGGCCAGCACCGCCCGCCGCGGGCCGTGGCGGTCGCAATAGGCGCCGGCGAACTGCCGCGTGAGGATGGTCGCCAGCGACTGCGCCCCCATCACCCAGCCGACGGTAGCCGTCTCGAACCCCAGGCCGCCGTGCACGTACAGCGGCAGCGCCGGCAGCGGCAAGCCGACGCACAGGAAGCCGGTGAAGACGATGGTGACCAGCGGCAGCAGGCTGCGTGTGACGTGGGCGGGGGAAGAAGCCGTGTGCATCGCGAACGATTGTCGACGCAAGCCGAGCGGCTCCGGACACCCACTGGCCCGGCAACGTGGGGCACCTCAGCCCAGGCGTTGCGATCAGGCGCCTCACCGTCTAAAATACACACAGTCACGTACACACGAGATCCGCAATGCCAACGACCATCAGCCGCGTTTTCATGAACGGCAACAGCCAGGCCGTTCGCATCCCACAGGAATTCCGTCTCGACGTGAACCGGGTCGAGATCAGCCGCAATGCCGATGGCGACCTCGTCATCCACCCCTTGTCGGCCGACCGCGGCGCTGCGGTGCTGGAGGCATTGGCCGCGTTCGACGATGACTTCGTGGCGCTGCTGGAGCAGGATCGCCGCGATCAGCCGCCGATGCAGGACCGGGAGGCGCTTTGAGGTACCTGCTGGACACCAACATCCTGATCTATTTCCTCAAGAACAAGCCCCCGTCGGTGGCCCGCCGCATCAACGCGCTGGACGACGACGCCGTGCTGGCGATGTCGTTCTTCACCTACGCCGAGTTGCTGAAAGGCGCCGAGCGCAGCACACGCAAGCCCGAGGTCCTGCGCCGGCTGGAGCAGCTGACGAGGTCGATCCCCGTCAGCTACCAGGTCGGCCCCGCGCTGTGCAGCCACTACGCGGGGCAGTTCGACCGGCTCAAGCAGGCCGGCACACCGATCGGCGCCAACGACCTGTGGATCGCCTGCCATGCGCTCAGCGAAGATGCCACGCTGGTGACGAACAACACGCGCGAATTCGCGCGCGTCCAGGGTCTGCGGCTGGAGAACTGGGCCGACTGAGAACCCGCGCCCACCGTCACGAGACAACACAAAAAAAGGAAGCACGATGGCCAAGAACTTCGACGAGATGGAAGACAGCAACACGTCGGCCAACACGGACATCCACACGGTGTCGGACCCGGCACGGCGGCTGTGGATGCAGGGCGGCATCGGCTTGGCCATCGGCGCGCTGCTGGCACCGATGGCGGGCTGCGCCGCGGCGGGAGCGGCGCGCGGCGGGCCCCGCATCGGCTTCAAGGCGGTGCCGGCGTCGGCGGTCGACGCCGTGGTGGTGCCCGAGGGCTACGTCACGCAGGTGCTGGCACCGTGGGGCGAGCCAGTGGGCATTGCCGGCGCCGCGATGCCGGCCTGGCGCGACGACGCCGGCAACACCGCCGAAGAGCAGGCGCTGCAGATGGGCATGCACCACGACGGTATGCACTTCTTCGCACTCGACGGCAGCCGGCGCGGCCTGCTGGTGATGAACCACGAGTACACCGACGACGGCCTGCTGCATCCGGACGGCATGCGCAGCTGGACCGCGGACAAGGTGCGCAAGGCGCAGGCCGCGCACGGCATCTCGGTGATCGAGATCGTGTTCGACGCCGGCCAGTGGCGCGTGGTGCGGCCCAGCCCCTGGGCACGCCGCATCACGGCGCAGACCCCGTTTGCGCTGGGCGGGCCCGCCGCCGGCCATCGGCTGATGCGCACGGCCGCCGATCCCGCGGGTCAGCGCGTGCTGGGCACGTTCAACAACTGCGCGGCCGGCAAGACGCCCTGGGGCACCTACCTGGCGGGCGAGGAGAACTTCCGCTTCTATTTCTCGGGCGGCGAGCGCATCGATGCCGACCAGAGCCGCTGGGGCATGGTCAAGGCCGGGTTCTTCCGCTGGGCCGAACACGACGACCGTTTCGACGCGACGAAGCACCCGCACGAGTTCCACCGCTTCGGCTGGATCGTCGAGATCGACCCGATGGACCCGACCGCCACGCCCGTCAAACGCACGGCGATGGGCCGCGCCGCCCACGAGGGCGCGTGGGTCGCGACCACGCGCGATGGCCGGGCCGTCGTGTACTCGGGTGAAGACTCTCGCTTCGAGTACATCTACAAGTTCGTCAGCCGCGACCGCATCGCCCCGGCTGGCAACGGCTTTGCCGACCAGGGCGAGGTGGTGATCAAGGCGCGCCAGGCCAGCGATGCGCTGGGCGCGACCAAGATGGACCGGCCCGAGTGGCTGGCGATCGACCAGGCCGCCGGCGAGGTGTATTGCACGCTGACCAACAACAACGCCCGCGGCACCGGCAACAACCCGGGCGTGGATGCTGCCAATCCACGGGCCAACAACGTGATGGGCCAGATCATCCGCTGGAAGGAGACCGGCGACTTCGACGCCACCACGCTGCGCTGGAACCATTTGCTGCTGGCCGGCGACCCGGCCAACGCACGGCCCGAGGCCAAGGGCAACATCCGGGGCGACATCTTCGCCTGCCCCGACGGCCTGATGCTCGACGCACGCGGCGTGCTGTGGATCCAGACCGACGCGGCCGCCTACGAGATGCGCAAGGGCGAGCTGCAGAACATCGGCAACAACCAGATGCTGGCCTGCGACCCGGCCACCGGCGAGGTGCGGCGCTTCCTGACCGGCCCGGTCAACTGCGAGCTGACCGGCTCGACGATGGCGCCCGACGGCCGCACGCTGTTCGTCAACATCCAGCACCCCGGCGAGACGCCCAGCGAGCGCAGCGATGCGGCCGAACCGGCGAAGTTCTCGAACTGGCCCGACGCCGGCAGACGCCCGCGCTCGGCGACCGTGGTGATCCGCCGCGCCGATGGCGGTCTGGTGGGGACCTGAAAACTCAGACGCCGCGCTTCAGGCGGATCTCTTCGATGCGGATCTCGCCCATCGGCGTGGTGCGCGCGGTGTTCAGCTCCCGCTTGAAACCGGCCATCTCGAAGAAACGCAGCGCGCGCTCGTTGCGCAGCGGCACCCAGACGGTGACGCTGGTGCAGCCTTCGTCCTCCAGGCCCTCGCGCGCGGCATCCCACAACGCGAGGCCTGCGCCCTGGCCCCAGTGGGCCGGTGTGACGTGGATCGCCCAGATCTCGCCGACCGTGGGCTTGCTGCCCTTGTCGCGCGAACGGTCGAAGGCGACGAAGCCGACCGACAGGCCTTCGCCCACGGCGATGTGCACCTGCGGATCGCCGTACTCGATGGCCTCGCGCCACACCTGCAGGCGTTTCGCCACGGGCGAGCTGTTCAGCTGCTCGTCGGGCACGATGCCCTTGTAGACGGCCTGGGTGGCGGCAGCGTGCAGATCGACGATGGATTGGACATCGCGCAGCGTGGCGGGGCGGACTTCGTAGCTGGACATGCAGGGCTTGCAAAGAAGGATGGGGGTCGGGATTGTCGCGCAACGCGCGGTGGTCGTGCGCGGGCCTCTAAACTCGGGCCGCCATGCCCGACATCCGCGCCCGCAGCCCCGCCGCCGAACGCAACCGCCAGCCCATCCTGGAGCAGTTGCAGCGGCTGCTGCCCGCCCGCGGGCACGCGCTCGAGATCGCCAGCGGCACGGGCCAGCATGCGGCGTTTTTCGTCGAGGGCCTGCCGGGCTGGACCTGGCAGCCGACCGATGGCGACGCGGGTGCGCTCGGCTCGATGGCCGCCTGGCGCAGCGCCGGCACGGCCGAGCGGATGCTGGCGCCCCGCGCGCTCGACGTGATGTCGGCCACGTGGCCCGGCATCGGCCAGGTGGACCTGGTGTTCTGCGCCAACATGCTGCACATCTCGCCCTGGGCCACCTGCGCCGCGCTGATGCAGGGCGCGGCACGCCACCTGGCGCCGCACGGTCTGCTGGTGCTGTATGGCCCGTTCAGGGTCGATGGCGAGCCGCTGGCGCCGAGCAACCAGGCCTTCGACGACAGCCTGCGCCAGCGCAACCCCGCCTGGGGCCTGCGCCGCCTGGCGGACGTGGTGCAGACCGCGCAAGCCGCGGGCCTGGAACTGCGCACGCGCACCGACATGCCGGCCCACAACCTGTTGCTGGCCTTCGGTATTGCGGCGGGGCCGGCGGCGTGACCGACACCTACCGCGTGCAGATCGCCGACACCGCCCTGGCCTTCGCCGCGCCGGCCGGGCAGCCGCTGCTGCTGTCGGCCGAATTGGCCGGCTTCGACTGGCCGAGTTCCTGCCGCAACGGCACCTGCCGCACCTGCCTGTGCCTGGCGCTCGAAGGCCAGGTGCACTACCGCATCGAATGGCCCGGCCTCAGCGCCGAGGAGAAGGCCGAAGGCTGCATCCTGCCCTGCGTGGCCTACCCGGCCTCGAACCTCGTGGTGCGCCCTGCGCTGTAGTGCCCAGGCAACAGTGGCCACGGCCTTGTCGAGATAATGGGCGCGTGCCCCTGTCCCTGCAGCGCCCTCCCACGGCCGCGGGCGCACCGCCCCCATGAACGTCTCCGTCCTGCTGATCGACAGTGACACCGCGCACGCCGCGGCGCTGGCCGGCGCGCTGCAGCCACCGGCCGCCGGCGGCTGCGTGGTCCGTGCCACCTCGATCGCCGATGCGCGCAAGCGACTGCACGACGGCCGCTTCGATGCGGTCGTGCTGTGCCATCGCCTGCACGACGGCGACTGCTTCGATCTGCTGGGCGAACTGCAGGGCACGCCGGTGCTGCTCGCGGTCGAGCCTGGCGCCGAATGGGCGGCCGCGCGCGCGATGCGGCTGGGCTGCGCCGACTATCTGGTGACGGATGCCAGGGGTGCTGCGCTGCGCGGCCTGCGCGCGCAGCTCGACACGGTGCTGCAGAAGTCGCGCGAGATGCGGCGGCTGCGCGACAACAGCGAACACTTCGAGCTGGCCATCGCCAGCGCCAACGTCGGACTGTGGGAATGGAACGCCCGCACCCGGCGCAACACGATCAACACCCAGTGGGCGTCGATGCTCGGCTACGCGGTCGAAGAGATCCCGATGGACGCCTCCGGCTGGCTGGGCCTGGTGCACCCCGACGACATCCCGCGCATCGAGAGCGCCGAAGAGGCAGGCTTCAAGCTGCAGACCTCGCGCTACGAAGTCGAATTCAGGATGCGCCACAAGGACGGCGGCTGGCGATGGATCCAGAGCCGCGGCAGCATCCTCGAATTCGCGGCCGACGGCACGGTGCTGCGCTCCGCAGGCACGCAGATCGACATCACCGCGCGCAAGGAGGCGCTGTCGGCGTTCGAGCGGCAACTGCAACTGGTGCAGGCCGTCAACCGCGCGCAGGCGGCCTTCCTGTCCGGCAGCGATGCCGGCCCCGCGTTCGGCGGCATGCTCGCCGACCTGCTGGCGCTGACATCGAGCGCCCGGGGCTTCATCGCGGAGCTGGGCCGCGGGGTGGCGGGCGAGGCACTGCTGCAGCTGCGGGCCAGCGCCGACCCCAGCGCGCCACCGGGTGACGCGGCGGCCGCGCCCGGCGACGCATGGGGCGATCTGCAGCACCTGCTGGCCACCGTCGCCGGCAGCCGCGAACCCTGGTTGCGCGCCGGCGACGCGGAGGGGAACCCCGCCGGCATCCCGCTGGCCGCGATCCCGATCTGCATCGGCACCGAGATCGTGGGTGTGGTCGGCCTGGCAGACCGCGCCCTGCCCTACACACCTGCGGACGTGGCGTTTCTGGCGCCGCTGCTCGGCACCATCGGACAGCGGATCCAGGCGGACCGCTCCGAGCTGTTGAAGCGGGCGGCGCAGCAGGAGAACCGGGTCATCGCCGAGCTGCTGGCCCAGAAGACGCAGGCCATGGGGGACATGCTCAACAGCGTCTCGCAAGGCATCTCGCTGGTGTCGCCCGACAACCGGCTGGCGGCCTACAACCTGCGCTACATGGAGCTGCTGGAGCTGCCCGAGTCGCTGCTGGCGCCGCTGCCGAGCGTGGACCGGATCGTGCAGTTCCAGACCGAGCGCGGCGACTTCGGCGAAACCTTCGCGCTGATCGACGCCGAGGCGCGCGGCTACGTCGCCGAGGAATACGCCGGCCGCCCGGAAGGCAAGGAGATGCCCGACATCTACCTGCGCAAGTCGCGTGCGGGCCGGGTGATCGAAGTGCGGACGCGCCGGCTCGCCAGCGGCAGCCGGGTGCGCACGTTCACCGACGTGACCTCGTACGTGGCCTCGCAGACGGCGCTGCGCGAGAGCGAACTGCGGTTTCGCAGCCTCACCGAGCTCATCACCGACTGGTACTGGGAACAGGACGCCGAGGGGCGCTTCACGAAGTTCGAGGCCTCGCGCGAGATCGGGACGCGCTTCGACTTCTCGCAGATGCTGGGCAAGACCGCGCAGGAATGCCGGGGCTTCCTGGTGTACCGCGCCACCGCGGAGCAATGGGCTGAATGGGAGGCGCTGCGGGCGCGGCGCGAGGAGTTTCGCGAGTTCGTGTTCCCGGCCGATGTGGAAGGCCTGGCGGGGCTGCGTTACTTCGCGGTGTCGGGCCTGCCGATGTTCGACCCGCGCGGCGACTTCACCGGCTACCGCGGCACCGGCCGCGACGTGACCGACCGCAAGGAGGCCGAGGCCGAGATCGAACGCCTGGCGTTCTACGACGCACTGTGCAACCTGCCGAACCGCCGCCTGCTCGTCAAGCGGCTGGCGCAGGCGCTGGCCGCCAGCCACCGCAGCGGCCAGCATGGCGCCCTGCTGTTCATCGACCTCGACAACTTCAAGGACCTGAACGACACGCTGGGCCACGCGATGGGCGATGCGCTGCTGCGGATCGTGGCGCAGCGGCTGACCGCCTGCATGCGCGAGGGCGACACGGTGGCCCGGTTCGGCGGCGACGAGTTCGTCGTGATGATCGAGAACCTCAGCGACAGCCTGGCCGAATCGACGCCGCTGGCCGATGCGACCGCGCGCAAGATCATGGCCACGCTGAACCAGCCCTACGACCTGGAAGGCACGCAGCACCACAGCACGCCCAGCCTGGGGGTGACCGTGTTCAACGGCCACCGGCAGAGCGTGGACGAACTGCTGAAGCGCGCCGACATGGCGATGTACCAGGCCAAGGCCGCAGGCCGCAACGTGGTGCGGTTCTTCGACCCCGAGATGCAGGCCGCCGTGGCCGCGCGCTCGGCGCTGGAGGCCGATCTGCGGCGCGGCCTGCAGCGCGAGGAGCTGCGCCTGTACTACCAGCCCATCGTCGACATCGCCTCGCGGCTGACCGGTGTGGAGGCGCTGCTGCGCTGGCAGCATCCGCGCCGCGGACTGGTGCCGCCGGTGGAATTCATCCCGCTGGCGGAACGCACGGGGCTGATCCTGCCGCTCGGCCAATGGGTGCTGGAGTCGGCCTGCAGGCAGCTGGCGTTGTGGGCCGCGGTGCCGGAGACGGCGCCGCTGAAGATCTCGGTGAACGTGAGCGCCCGGCAGTTCCGGCAGCCGGAATTCGTCGCGCAGGTGCTGGGCGTGCTGCAGCGCACCGGCGCGAGCCCGCACCGGCTGAAGATCGAGCTGACCGAGAGCATGCTGCTCAACGACGTCGAGGACGTGATCGACAAGATGACCCAGCTGCAGGCCCGCGGCGTCGGTTTCTCGCTGGACGATTTCGGCACCGGCTACTCGTCGCTGTCGTACCTGAAGCGGCTGCCGCTGGACCAGCTGAAGATCGACAAGTCGTTCGTGCGCGACGTGCTGACCGACCCGAACGACGCGGCCATCGCCCGCACCATCCTGACGCTGGCGCACAGCCTGGACCTGACGGTGGTCGCCGAAGGTGTGGAGAACGAGGGCCAGCGCGACTTTCTGGCCCGCAATGGCTGCCGCGAGTTCCAGGGCTACCTGTTCGGCAAGCCGGTACCGGTGGCCCAGTTGCGTGGCATCGAGCAGGCCGCGACCTGAGGCCGCACACACGGTCGCGGCGGGGCCGGGCCCCAAGTCGACTGATAAACTCGTCGGCCCATCCAGCCCTCACGTCGCCATGGACTATCCCGGCAATCTGATCGTCGTCGCAGCGCCCAGCGGGGCCGGCAAGTCCAGCCTGGTGAAGGCCTTGCTCGAACTCGACTCCAAGGTGCAGCCGTCCGTCTCGCACACGACGCGCGCGCCGCGCGGCCAGGAGAAGCACGGCCGCGAATACTTCTTCGTCTCCGACGCTGAGTTCGACACGATGGTCGCGGCCGACGCATTCTTCGAGTGGGCACTGGTGCATGGTTGCCGCTACGGCACTTCACGCAAGGCGATCGAGGAGCGCATCGCCCAGGGCGCCGACGTCATCCTCGAGATCGATTTCCAGGGTGCGATCCAGATCAAGCGGGTGTTCGCCAACGCCGTGCTGGTCTTCATCCTTCCGCCGAGCTGGGAAGAGCTGCGCTCGCGCCTGGAACGGCGTGGCGAAGACGCGCAGGACGTGATCGAATTGCGCCTGAAGAATGCCGCCGTGGAGATGGCGCAGGCCGCCAAGTTCGACTTCGTTATAATCAACGAGTTATTTGACCGGGCGGTTTTCGACCTGAAAGCCATTGTCCATGCCCAGCGCCTCCGGTACCTGGCCCAGGTTCGTGGCCGGGCCGACACCTTCAAATCGTTACACATCGTTTAAGACTGGGGAACATTCTCATGGCCCGCATCACCGTTGAAGACTGCCTGCTGCAAATCCCGAACCGCTTCCAGCTGGTGCTGGCCGCGACTTACCGCGCCCGCATGCTGAGCCAGGGCCACGCGCCGAAGATCGAGAGCAAGAACAAGCCGGCCGTCACCGCGCTGCGCGAGATCGCCGCCGGCAAGGTTGGCCTGGAAATGCTGAAGAAAGTGCCGAGCTGAGCCACGCGCCAGCGCTGTACCCGCTAAAGGCACCGCAACGCGGTGCCTTTTTCATTGGCCGGGCTGCAGCCGCCGGACAGCGCGCTACATTTGAGGCATGAGCGTCGCGCTGCCTCCCCCCTCTGCAGCTCCGGCACCCCTTCGCCCCAAGCCCGGAGCCCACAAGGTCAACCCGGCTGCCGCCAATGCCGCGGCGGCCAGCTTCGCGGCGCTGACCGCCAGCCTGGACTACCTGGACCCGCAAAGCATCGAGCAGGTCCGCCAGGCCTACCGCTTCGCCGACGAGGCGCATCTGGGCCAGCTGCGCGGTAGCGGCGAGCCCTACATCACCCATCCGATCGCCGTGGCCGCGCAGTGCGCCGCCTGGAAGCTCGACGCCCAGGCGCTGATGGCGGCGCTGCTGCACGACGCGATCGAAGATTGCGGTGTGACCAAGCCCGAGTTGATCGAGCGCTTCGGCGCGCCGGTGGCCGAACTGGTCGACGGCCTGACCAAGCTCGACAAGCTGCGCTTCAACACCCGCGAGGAAAACCAGGCCGAGTCGTTCCGCAAGATGCTGCTGGCGATGGCGCGCGACGTGCGGGTGATCCTGATCAAGCTGGCCGACCGCACCCACAACATGCGCACGATGGGCGATCTGCCGCGCGACAAGTGGGCGCGCATCTCGTCGGAAACGCTGGACATCTACGCCCCCATCGCCCACCGGCTCGGGCTCAACACCACCTACCGCGAGCTGCAGGAACTGGCGTTCCAGCACCTGCTGCCCTGGCGCCATGCCGTGCTGGCCAAGGCCGTCGCCAAGGCACGCAGCCGGCGGCGCGACCTGGTCAGCAAGGTGCGCCAGGAACTCGAGGCCGCGTTTGCCGCCGCCGGCATGGTGGTGCGCATCGCCGGGCGCGAGAAGACGCTGTACTCGATCTACCGCAAGATGGACGACAAGCACCTGAGTTTTGCGCAGGTGACCGACATCTACGGCTTTCGGGTGATCGTGGCGACCGTGACCGACTGCTACACCGCGCTCGGCATCCTGCACCAGCTGTACAAGCCGGTGCCGGGCCGCTTCAAGGACCACATCGCGATCGCCAAGGTGAACGGCTACCAGTCGCTGCACACCACGCTGGTGGGGCCGTCGGGGGTCAACATCGAGTTCCAGATGCGCACCGATGCGATGCACGTGGTCGCAGAGTCCGGTGTGGCGGCGCACTGGCTGTACAAGGCCAACCAACCGGACGGTGGCACGGCCGAGCGCATGGGCACGCAGTGGCTGCAGTCGCTGCTGGACATCCAGAACGAGACCCGGGACGCGACCGAATTCTGGGACCACGTGAAGGTCGACCTGTTCCCCGATGCGGTTTACGTGTTCACGCCCAAGAGCCAGATCATGGCGCTGCCGCGCGGCGCGACGGTAGTCGACTTCGCCTACGCGATCCACAGCAATGTGGGCGACCGCACCGTCGCCGCGCGCATCAACGACGAGCAGGTGCCGCTGCGCACCGAGCTGAAGAACGGCGACGTGATCGAGATCATCACGGCGCCGGTCTCCGCACCCAACCCCGCGTGGCTCGGCTTCGTGCGTACCGGGCGTGCGCGCTCCAAGATCCGCCACCACCTGAAAGGCTTGGCGCAGACCGAATCCGAAGGCCTCGGCGAAAAACTGCTGCTGCAGGCGGTGCGCGCCGAAGGCATCGAGAAACTGCCCGAGACCGACGCGACCGGCCTGCCGATCTGGGAGAAGCTGCTGCGCTTCTCGGGCAACCGCACACGCGCCGAACTGCTGACCGACATCGGCCTGGGCAAGCGCATCGCCAGCATCGTCGCCAAGCGGCTGATGGTGCTGATGACCGAGAACGGCGACAAACCCGATGCGCTGCTGATGACCCGCGAGCGCTACACCGCGCACGAGACCGTATCGCAGGGCGGCGTGGTCATCGATGGCAGCGAAAACGCCTCGGTGCAATTCGCACGCTGCTGCCGGCCGGTGCCGGGCGACGAGATCGTGGGTTATCTCGGCCGCGGCGAGGGCCTGGTGATCCACACCGCCGAATGCGCCGTGGCCAAGCGCCTGCAATACAAGGACAGCGAACGTTTCATCGCCGTCGACTGGTCCGACGAGCCCGTGCGGCCGTTCGAGACCGGCGTGGTCGTGACCGTCACCAACGGCAAGGGGGTGCTGGCCCGCGTGGCCGCGGCATTGGCGACCTCCGAGGTCGACATCACGCACATGGACATGGGCCAGGAAGAAGCGGCCGACGCGACCGATCTGCGCTTCGTGATCGCCGTGCGCGACCGCACGCACCTGGAGCAGGCGCTGCGCAACCTCCGGCGCACACCTGCCGTGCTGCGCGCCATGCGCGCTACGCCTGCACCCTGAACCGGGGCCGCGCCGGCTTCAGTGCGCGGCCGTCGCGGCAGCAGGCGCCGGGTAACGCACTTCCAGCACCTCGATGTCCTTCAGGCCCGCTGGCGTGGCCAGCCGCACCACGTCGCCGGTGTGGGCCTTCAGCAGCGCGCGCGCGATCGGTGCGATCCAGCTGACCTCGCCCTGGGCGCTGTCGGCCTCGTCGATGCCGCGGATGGTGATGCTTTGCTCGGGGCCGTGGTCCGCCACATAGGTCACCGTGGCGCCGAAGAACACCTGGTCGCTGCCATGGTGCACGCTCGGATCGGTCACCTCGGCGATCTCGAGGCGCTTGGTCAGGAAGCGAATCCGGCGATCGATCTCGCGCAGCCGCTTCTTGCCGTAGAGGTAGTCGCCGTTCTCCGAGCGGTCGCCATTGCTCGCGGCCCAGTGCACGATGTCGACGACCTTGGGCCGCTCGTTGTCGATCAGGTCCAGCAGTTCGGCGCGCAGCCGCGCGTAGCCCTGCGGCGTGATGTAGTTCTTGCCGCCACCGGGCAACGGCGGCAGCGCGATGTCGTCTTCATCGGTGTCGGCATCGGTTTCGCGGGTGAAGGCCTTGCTCATACACACAAGCCTACTGCAAAACCGGAGGCGGGCTCAAGCGGCCAGGTGCGGCAGGTCGAGTAGTGTGCGCCCGGGGTGGCGGGCCGGCTCGTCCACCTCGATCAGTTCGGTGCCGTCGTCCTGCACGTGGACCTTGACCAGCGGCCCGATCTCGGAACCGAACAGTGGCACCACCGGCTCGGCATCGAGCAGTTTGTCGACCACCTCCAGCGTGTCGACGATGGACTCGGGTGTGACGGGTTTCCACGCACCATCAGCGCTCTGGTCTGCCAGGAACCATCGCACCTGCACCACGCGTTGCTGCGCGTCCAGCTTCACGCCGGTGACGACATAGCTCGGTGTGGGGCCGCGGCTCGCGGCCGGGGACATCGGCGCGGCCATCAATGCAGCACGCGCACTGGCGGCGACTGCGGCCAGCCCGGCAGCCGGACCGGTGCGTCGACACCGTCCACGGGGTCTTCCACCGGGGCGACCGGCTCCTGGTCGGTCGGCAGCGGTGGCGCTTCGTCGAAGTCTTCCGGAAGCGGCATCGGCGCGGAGGGCATGGGTTCAGGCGAAGGCACGCCATGCAAACCACAGCCGGCATGGGCTCGCACGGTCGGGGCGTCTTGGGGTGCGGGCATGGGCCTATCTCCTCAGTCTTTCCTCGGGTCAATCCTCGGAGTGGCGATGATCCGCTGCAACCCTGCCGTCGCGCATCGGAGATCGGCGCGCCTGCGTGTCGGCGCAGGCTGACACGCAGCGTCGACACGACGTCGATCCTTGGACGTTCTTCCACGTCCGCCACTGTCACGAACACGGCGCATCGCCCGCCTACACTGCCTTTCCTGCACACCAAAGGGGACAAGCTGTGGGTTTCTCGCATTTCCGTTCTGCTGCCGCCATCAGCTTCGCACTGCTCGCGGCGGCAGCCATTCCACCCGTCGCGGCCCAGGAAAAGACCGCCACGCCAGCCGCTGCGAGCGCCACGCTGGTCACGCGTTTCACGGTCAAGGACGCCCGCCAGGCCGTCGCCGTGGATGCCAACGCCTTCTACGCCATCGACAACCGCGTGATCGCCAAGTTCGACAAGAAGAACGGCGCCCCACTCGCCCGCTGGGAAGGCGACAAGGACGGCCCCATCCTGCACCTGGACAGCGGCACGGTGGTCGACGGCAAGCTGTACACCGCGCATTCCAACTACCCCGCCTGGCCGATGACCAGCTCCATCGAGGTATGGGACGCCGCCACGCTGGCGCACCTGCAGAGCCACAGCTTCGGCATCGAGCGTGGCTCCTTCACCTGGCTCGACCGGGATGCCGGCGGCGTCTGGTGGGGCGGCTTCGCCAACTACAACCGGGTCTTCGACAAGAGCCCCATCGCCTACGGCAACAAGTACACCACGCAGATCGTGCGCTTCGGCCCGGACTGGCGCGTGGCGCAGGCCTGGGTGCTCCCCGACAAGCTGGTCGAGAAATTCGGCGACATGAGCAACTCCGGCGGCTCCTGGGGCCCCGACGGCAAGCTCTACATCACCGGGCACGACAACGCGGAGGTGTACGTGATGGAGATCCCCAAGATGGGATCGGTCATGCGTTGGCTGGGCACCATTCCGGCCGAACTGGCCGGCCAGGGCATTGCCTTCGACCGCAGCGAGCCGGGCCTGCTCTACGGCATCATCCGGCGCGCCGGCAATGGGTCGGAGGTGACGGTGAACCGCGTGCCTGTGCGGAACCCTTGATCGCAGACTTGTGCGCCAGGATTGCGAAAGCCGAACGCACAAAGAAAAACAGCCTAGGGGCGTAAGCCTCTAAGCTGTTTTCTAGAACCGAAATTCTGGTGCGGCTGGCAGGAATTGAACCCACGACCCCTTGGTTCGTAGCCAAGTACTCTATCCAACTGAGCTACAGCCGCGAAGCCGCAAATTATAGCATGGTCTTTTGGGGGCAGGCCAACGGTCAGTGATACGCAGCCACGACCACCGGCACCTCGGTCGCCGGCGGCGTGTTGCGGCTGCGGGTGCAGCGCACGATGCCGTCGATCATCACCATGCCGATGCCTGGGATGTCGCCGAGCTGCACGCTCTCCAGCAGCGTGCTGCCGGCGGTGTGCTGGGCACGGTCCATGAACACGAAATCGGCCGCGCGGCCGGGCTCGATCAGGCCGCAGTTGAGCCTGCGGATCTTGGCCGTGTTGCCGGTCGCGAAGCAGAACACGAGTTCGGCCGGGATGTTGCCCAGGCTTGAGAGCAGCGACACCATGCGCAGGATGCCCAGCGGCTGCACACCCGAACCGGCAGGCCCGTCGGTGCCCAGGATCACGCGGTGCGGGCACTTCAGCTGCATCGCCGTCTGCGCGGCGGCGATCGCGGTCTTCTCGTTGCCGTTGTGCACGATCTCGATCGCGCGCGACGACTTCTCGCACAGCTCGCAGACATGGGACTCGCGCAGCGAGGTGTGGCCGCCGTTGATGTGGCCGATCACGTCGGCATCGGCTTCCAGCACCACATCCTTGTCGATGTAGCCCGAGCCCGGTACCGAGGGACCACCGGTGTGGATGGTGCTCTGGATGCCGTGCTTGCGGGCCCAGGCCACCATCTCCCTGGCCTCGTACCCGGCCTTGACCGAGCCCAGGCCGATCTCCCCCAGCAGGCCCACGCCGGCATCGGCCAGCTCCTTGAAGTCGGACTCGACCATGCCCTTCTCGATGATCGGCGCGCCGGCCAGCACCTTCACACCACCGGGCCGGAAGTTGTCGAACGCGCGCTGCGCGGTGATGGCGAGCGCCTTCAGGCCGACGATGTCCTTGGGCCGGCCCGGCAGGTGCACTTCACCGGCGGAGATCATCGTGGTCACGCCGCCGTTCATCATCGAGTCGATCCAGCCCAGCTGGCTCTGGCGCGGCGTCCAGTCGCCGAAGACGGGGTGCACGTGACTGTCGATCAGGCCGGGCGCCACGCAGGTGCCGCGCACGTCGATCAGCAGGTCGGGCTGGTCCGTGTCGCAGTCGGCTTCCTTGCCGACGGCGGTGATCAGCCCGTTCTGCACGACGATGGTGTCGGCATCGAGGATGGGCTTGTCGATGTCGCCCGACAACAGCAGGCCGATGTTGCGGATGACGACTTTGCCCGAGGTGGCGGTGGCGACTGCTTCTGCCATGGTGTGTGCTCTCCGTGGGGTGGAATGGTGGTGTTCAGGCCGCGCCTTGGGCGTGCGCCGGCACGGCGGCAGGGGCGACGGTGCGCAGCACGGCGTCCATCATGAACGCCTCCCAGTGCGCCAGCGCTTCGGGCGTCTCCAGGCTCTCGCCGAGGAAGGCCGACAGCGTGAACCGGTTCGACTGGTAGAAGTAGCCCATCGACGCGATCATCAGGTAGATGTCGCGCGCCGAGATGTCGGCGCGGAACAGGCCTTGCGCGATGCCGTTGCGCAGCAGCCCGTCGAGCAGCGAGATCGCCGGCGACGAATAGTCACGCGCCGTCTTCAGCTTGGAGATGTGCCGGCCCTGGTGCAGGTTCTCGTTGTTCAGCAGCGTGACGAACTCGGGGTGCTTGCGGTAGTAGCGCCAGACGAAGCGGATCACCGCCTTCAGCGATTCGACCGGCTGCGCGTCGTCGAGCGCGATCTCGGCCTCGGCCTCGTTCATGCGGCGGTAGATGTCTTCCAGCACCGCGATGTACAAGCCTTCCTTGCTGCCGAAGTAGTAGTAGATCATCCGGTCGTACGACTTCGCGGCCTTCGAGATCTGCTGCACCCGGCCGCCCGCAAAACCGTGCTTGGCGAAGATACCCGTCGCCGCGCGCAGCAGCTTGCTGCGGCTCTCGATCACCGCCTGCTCGCGCACGCCCGGCTGGCGCAGCGCCGGCTTCGGCGCCGCCTTGCGGGGCACCACCGCTTTCGCCGCGCGCTGCTTTGGCACCACCGGGCTCTAGCGTTCGGCGAACGCGCGCTCGACCACGAAGTCACCCGGCTTCGAGGTATTGCCCTCGGTGAAACCGCGCTCTTCGAGCATCTTCTTCAGGTCGACCAGCATGCCAGGGCTGCCGCACAGCATGATGCGGTCGTCGGCAGGGTTGAACTCGGGCAGCTGCAGATCGCTGAACAGCTTGCCGTTTTGCAGCAGCTCGGTGATGCGGCCCATGTTGCGGTAGGTCTCGCGCGTGACCGTGGGGTAGTAGCGCAGCTTGCTGGTCACCAGCTCGCCCAGGATCTCGTGCGCCGGCAGGTGCTCGGTCAGCATGTCGTGGTAGGCCAGCTCGTCGACCTGGCGCACGCCGTGCACCACGATCACCTGCTCGAAACGTTCGTAGGTCTCGGGGTCGCGCACGATGCTGAGGAACGGCGCCAGACCGGTGCCGGTGGACAGCAGGTACAGGTGCTTGCCCGGCAACAGGTAGTCGGTGACCAGGGTGCCGGTGGGCTTGCGGCCGACGATGATGGTGTCGCCGACCTGGATGTGCTGCAGCTTCGACGTGAGCGGACCATCAGGCACCTTGATGCTCAGGAACTCGAGATGGTCTTCGTAGTTGGCACTGGCGATGCTGTAGGCGCGCAGCAACGGTTTGCCGTTGTCGCCGCGCAGCCCGATCATCGTGAAATGCCCGTTGGAGAACCGCAGCGACGGATCACGGGTGGTGGTGAAGGAGAACAGCCGATCGGTCCAGTGGTGGACGCTCAGGACCCGTTCTTCGTTGAATGCGCTCATGTTGGAAGGTGCCGGCAGAGAGTAAGGACAGGATCCATTTTTCCACACGCCAATTGGGCTTGCGGAGCAAAAACTTTCAATGTAGCATTCGCTGAACCCACGTTAAGTAAATACTACATGAATCGCACGGGTCGTGCAATCGCCAACCTCAAGGCTGGCCTTGACAAGGACCCCCGCGCTGCATGCGGCAGGACACCCAGATGCTGAACGAGCACACCAAGACCGATGGCCTTCCCGACACCATGCCCGACATGATGCCCCGCGGCGTGGAGCGCTCCCGCCCACGCAACGACAAGATGGCCAGCGACAAGGTCGAGTGCAATGCCTGCCCCGTGTTGTGCCAGATCGGCCCGGGCCGCACCGGCGCCTGCGACCGTTATGCCAATGCCGAAGGCGTGCTGGTGCGCGTCGACCCCGTGGTGCTGCTGCGCAAGACGCTCGACACCGCACCGCAGAACGTGGTGGCGTTCACCGCGCGTAGCGCCGAGCCGGATGGTGCAGCCAGCGTGGCCGGCACGGATCTCGCACCTGTAGCGCCTGTGGCGCCCGGCGACTACTTCGTCACCGGCCTCGGCGCATCGACCACCTATCCCGACTACAAGCCTGCGCCCTTCATCGTGGCGTCGCAGGCCAACGGCGTCGACATGGTGACCGTGGTCACCGAAGGCATCTTCAGCTACTGCAGCCTCAAGGTGAAGATCGACACCGACCGCTGGCTCGGCCCCGAGCAGGCCAACGTGCGCTGCAAGGGCGAGGTGGTCGGTCACGTGTCGACCGCCGAATACGGCTCGCAGATGCTGTCGCTCGGCGGCGTGCACCACCTCACCGGCGGCAGCAAGAAGGAGGGCCGCGTCACCGTCGAGATGATGCGCGCGCTGGGCAACAAGGAAGCGGTCGAGGTCACGATCGACGGCGGCGCGCAGCTGGCGATCCAGGCTGGCCGTGCGCCCATCGTCAACGGCGTCGAAGAGCAGCGCATGCGGGTCGGCTGCGGCTCGGCCACCATCGGCATCTTCGCGCGGCAGTTCGCCGCCTGCGCCGACGAGGTGATCGTGGTCGACGACCACATCACCGGCGTGCTGACCGAACACCAGGCCGGCCGCTGCCTCGACATGCCACCGGCCGGCATCAAGATCCGCGGCCGCAAGTCGACACCCGGGCGCTACTTCCAGGTGGCCAACCCGGGCACCGGCTGGGGCGGCACCGACATCGCCGAGCCGCTGTCCATCATCGAGGCCTGCGAGCCGGGCGTGGCCTGGCCTGGCCTGCGGCTGCTGATGGTCTCGACCACCGGCGAGCATTCGGGCTGGTATGTGCTCGATGCCGATCTGGTGCCGCAGCCGCAGCCGATGCCCGAGGCCGTGGCCCAGGTGGTGGCCCGCATCGGCGAGAACTGCGAACCCTCCCTGACCACCGTGCTCTTCATCGGTGGTGCCGGCGGCAGCCTGCGTGCCGGCGTCACCGACAACCCGGTGCTGCTGACCCGCGCGATCAAGCAGTCGGTCGTCAACGTCACCTGCGGCGGTGCGCCCGCCTACGTATGGCCGGGCGGCGGCATCACCGTGATGGTCGACGTGGCGCGCATGCCCGACAACAGCTTCGGCACCGTGCCCACGCCGGCCATCGTCGCGCCGATCGAGTTCAGCCTGCCGCTGGCCGACTACGAGCGCCTGGGTGGCCACATGGCTTACGTGCGTTCGATCGCCGACACGCTCGCACACGGTGCCTGGCACAACGACGGTGCGCCGCAGGCGCGGCTGTTGGTGCAGCCGGCTGTCGCCAATGTGTGGCCGCTGGGCCAGCCGCCGCTGCTGGGCTGACGACGATGACGCCGCTGCCAGCTCCCGCCACCGCGTGATGCATCCCCAGCGCGCTCCACTCGACGGCGGCCGCTGGCACTTCCAGCATGGGCCGATCGATCTGGTCATCGGCGCAGAGGGCGATGCAGGCGCGGTGGCGCAAGCCCACGCCCGTGCATGGGCGCGCTTCGAAACAGTGCTGAGCGAACTGGTGGCCGAGTTGCCGCTGCTGCGCCAACCGGTCGGTGCCACCTGCGCACTGCAGGGCCGCATCGCGCAACGCATGTGGCAGGCCTGCCATCCGTTCCGTGCCGGCTTCATCACGCCGATGGCGGCCGTCGCCGGTGCCGTGGCGCAGGCAATCGCCGCCTGCTATGCGGAGCCTGGCATCACACGCGCCTGGATCAACAACGGCGGCGACATCGCACTGCACCTGACGCCTACGGCATCGGTCCGCATCGGCCTGTGGGCAGACCTTGCCCGCTTCGACGCAACGGACGTCGGCACCTCTCTGGCCACCGATGCGCGCTTCACGGTGCACGGCGGCATGCCGGTGCGCGGCGTGGCCACCAGCGGCTGGCGCGGCCGCAGTTTCTCGATGGGCATCGCCGACAGTGTGACTGTGCTGGCGGCCACCGCGGCTGAAGCCGATGCCGCGGCCACCGTCATCGCCAATGCCGTCGACGTGGCCGATGCCCGCATCGTGCGTCGCCCCGCCGACGCACTGAAGGACGACAGCGATCTGGGCGGCCGCCTGGTAACGGTCGACGTGCCGCCGCTCGAGCCCGCCCTGGTGCAGCGTGCACTGCAGTCGGGCCTGGCGCGCGCCCTTGATCTGCAGAGCGCAGGCCTGGTCGCGCACGCGGCGCTGGTGTGTCAGGATTGGCTGGTCACGCTGGACCATCCGGAGCCTCGCCAGCTGCGGACCATGGCATTCCCCAACTTGACGCACCCGGCAGTTGGTGCAGTAATTGCTTAATGAAAATCGACACCATGCAAACCCTGCTTTTCACTCTCGCCAACCCGTTCCGGAGCCTCCGATGATCGAGATCCGGCGCACCCTCACCTCGGTGGAAGACATCCACCACGAGTTCGGCCCCGCTCCCGCCCAACCGCTGCGGCGCGGTGCGATTGCGGCCGTGCTCACCAACCCCTTTGCCGGGCGCTACGTCGCCGACATCCTGCCGATGATGGATGCACTGCAAAGCGTGGGCGTCGACATGGCCCGTCAGCTGCACGCGGCGATGGACGTGCCCGTCGAGCGGCTCGAAAGCTACGGCAAGGGCGCGATCATCGGCGCGGCCGGCGAGCTGGAGCACGGCGCGCTGTGGCACGTGCCCGGCGGTTATGCCATGCGCGAACTGCTCGGCTGGAAGGGCGACCGCAACGCTTATGTGCAGGGCAAGGTCGACATCCACGAGCCCAAGGGCCAGCCCGGCAACGCGCTGGCGATCGTGCCGTCGACCAAGAAGGTCGGCGCACCCGGCAGCACGCTCGACGTGCCGCTGACCCACATCAACGCGAGTTATGTGCGCGGGCATTTCGATGCGATCGAAGTGCGCGTGCCCGGCGCTCCCCGGCCCGACGAGATCGTCTTCATCCTGGTGATGAGCACGGGCGCACGGGTGCATTCGCGCGTGGGCGGCCTGCAGGCGGCCGACATCGCCCGCTGGGACGGGCTTCGCTGACGCACGCCCGCGTTAAAGTCGTTCGGCTCCGGCCGAGCCTGGGTCCACACCACACAAGATTGAACATGCCAGCCAATATCCGCAAACTGATCGTGCAAGTCGACGAGACCCGCATCGAGATGGGCCAGACCATCACCCCGCCCACGCGCCGCGCAGTGGCCATGGCGGTGATCGCCAACCCCTATGCCGGCCGTTACGCCGAGAACCTCGACGAACTCATCGCCATCGGCGAAGAGCTGGGCCAGCTGCTTGGCGACAAATGCGTGCAGGCGCTGGGCATCGCGCCGGCACAGGCGCAGAGCTACGGCAAGGCGGCCATCGTCGGCGAAGCCGGCGAGCTGGAGCACGCCGCCGCGATCCTGCATCCCAAGCTCGGCGCGCCGCTGCGCAAGGCGGTCGAGAAGGGTGCGGCGCTGGTGCCGTCGAGCAAGAAACTCGGCGGCCTGGGCACGGCGATCGACGTGCCACTGGGCCACAAGGATGCTGCCTTCGTGCGCAGCCATTTCGACGCGATCGAGGCCCGTGTATCGGACGCGCCCCGCGCCAACGAGATCGTGGTCGCCGTGGCCGTCACCGCCAGCGGCCGCCCCTTGCCACGCATCGGAGGCCTTCAGGCCCACGAAGCCAAGGGCGAAGACGGTTTGAGATGATGTTGCACACCCCCAGTCTTCGCGCACTGCGTGTCGCTTCGCCAACCCCCTTGCAGGGGACAACGCCTGCGGCCGGGCAAAGCCCGTTCCGCGGCGTCTTCGAACTGAAGCGTCGCCATTTCTGTCACTGATCTATCTTTCCCTCTACCTCAAGGAGCTTCCCGATGAACCCCATGCGTCACGTCTTCAGCGCAGCCACGCTGGCTGCACTTGCCACCGCTCTCGTCCCGGCGCACGCCCAGGGCGTGATCAAGATCGGCGAGATCAACAGCTACAAGGCGCAACCTGCCTTCCTGGAGCCCTACAAGAAGGGCATGGAACTCGCTGTCGAAGAGATCAACGCCAAGGGTGGCGTCAACGGCAAGAAGATCGAGCTGATCACGCGTGACGACAATGCCAGCCCCGGGGACGCCGTGCGCGTGGCCGAAGAACTGGTGTCGCGCGAAAAGATCGACATCCTGACCGGCACCTTCCTGTCGAACACCGGTCTGGCCGTGGCCGACTTCGCCAAGCAGAAGAAGTTCTTCTTCCTGGCAGGCGAGCCGCTGACCGACAAGATGACCTGGCAGGGCGGCAACCAGTACACCTACCGCCTGCGCCCCGGCACCTACATGCAGGCCGCGATGCTGGTGCCCGAAGCCGTGAAGATGAAGAAGAAGCGCTGGGCCGTGGTCTACCCCAATTACGAGTACGGCCAGTCCGCCGTTGCCGCGTTCAAGACCTTGCTGAAGGCCGCACAGCCCGACGTCGAGTTCGTCGCCGAACAGGCACCGCCGCTCGGCAAGCTCGATGCCGGCAGCGTGGTGCAGGCGCTGTCGGATGCCAAGCCCGATGCGATCTTCAACGTGCTGTTCGGTGCCGACCTGTCGAAGTTCGTGCGCGAAGGCAACACCCGCGGCCTGTTCAAGGACCGTGAAGTGGTGAGCGTGCTGACCGGCGAGCCCGAGTACCTCGATCCGCTGAAGGAAGAAACGCCGAACGGCTGGGTCGTCACCGGCTACCCCTGGTACGGCATCCAGACGCCCGAGCACAAGGCCTTCTTCCTGGCCTACCACGGCAAGTTCAAGGACTATCCGCGCCTGGGTTCGGTCGTCGGCTACAGCATGATCAAGGCCGCCGTCGCCGGCGCCGCCAAGGCCAAGAGCACCGAGTCCGAGAAGCTGGTCGCCGCCTTCAAGGGCCTGCAGGTCGACACGCCGTTCGGCAAGATCACCTTCCGCGGCGAAGACCACCAGTCCACGATGGGCGCCTTCGTCGGCAAGACGAAGAACGACAACGGCAAGGGCGTGATGGTCGACTACACGTACTTCGACGGCGCCAAGTTCCAGCCTTCGGCCGCCGACGTGAAGAAATCTCGCGCGGCTGATTGAGCCCACCCTCGTTTCTTGCTCACTGCGTGTAGCCGAATCCCCCCTCAAGGGGGCATCACCAGCGGCCCGGCAGAGCCGGTTCCGCGGTGCTCACGCAACCTCCACCCTTCACAAGCGCCGAACGTCCTTCCATGAGTTTTTCGGGTTTCATCGTTCAGTTGTTGAACGGCCTGGCCGGCGCGTCTTCGCTGTTCTTCGTCGCGGCCGGCCTGTCGCTGATCTTCGGCGTCACGCGCATCGTCAACTTCGCGCACGGCTCGTTCTTCATGGTGGGCATCTACATCGCCTACACCCTGGTCGAACGCCTGAGCAGCACGCTGGGCTTCTGGCCGGCGCTGGCGCTGGCGGCGCTGGCCGTCGGTGTGCTCGGCGGGCTGATCGAGGTGCTGCTGCTGCGCCGCATCTACAAGGCGCCCGAGCTGTTCCAGCTGCTCGCCACCTTCGCCCTGGTGCTGGTCATCAAGGACGCGGTGCTGTGGCTGTGGGGCCCGGATGAACTGCTGGGCCCGCGGGCGCCGGGCCTGTCGGGCTCGGTGATGATCCTGGGGCGCCAGTTCCCTACCTACGACCTGTTCCTCATCGTCGCCGGCCCGGCCGTGCTGGCGGCCGTGTGGCTGCTGCTGACGCGCACGCGCTTCGGCACCCTGGTGCGTGCCGCCACGCAGGACCGCGAGATGGTCAGCGCGCTGGGCGTCAACCAGGCCTGGCTGTTCACCGCCGTGTTCGCGCTCGGTGCGCTGCTGGCGGGCCTGGGCGGCGCGCTGCAGTTGCCGCGCGAACCGGCCACGCTGGAGATGGACCTGAACACCATCGGCGCGGCCTTCGTGGTGGTGGTCGTCGGCGGCATGGGGTCGATCCCCGGCGCCTATGCCGCCGCCTTGCTGATCGCCGAGATCAAAGCCGTCTGCATCTGGCTCGGCGTGGTCGAGCTGTTCGGCATCTCGGTCTCGTTCTCGAAACTCACGCTGGTGGTCGACTTCCTGGTGATGGCCGTCGTGCTGGTCTGGCGGCCCTGGGGCCTGTTCGGCCGGCCGCAGGCGGCCAGCCGCTACGTCGGCATGCAGGAGGAGCCGTTGCGCCCCGCCAGCAAGACCTACCTGATCGCCGCCGCCGTGTTCGGCCTGTTGCTGGTGGCCATGCCGGTGCTGACCGCCGGCTCGCCCTACACCACGGTGCTGATGATCGACCTGCTGATCGCCGCCCTGTTCGCGGCCAGCCTGCACTTCATCATGGGGCCAGCCGGCATGCACTCGTTCGGCCACGCGGCCTACTTCGGGCTGGGAGCCTACGGCGCGGCCCTGCTGGTGCGTGCGCTCGGCTTGCCGATGGAGCTGGCCTTGCTCATCGCGCCGCTGGTCGCGGCCCTGGGCGCACTGGTCTACGGTTGGTTCGCGGTGCGGCTGTCGGGCGTGTATTTGGCGATGCTGACGCTGGCGTTCGCGCAGATCACCTGGGCCATCACCTACCAGTGGGACAGCTTCACCGGCGGCAGCAACGGCCTCACCGGTGTGTGGCCCGCGTCCTGGCTCACCGACAAGCAGGCCTACTACTGGCTGACACTGGCCCTGGTGGCCATCGGCGTGCTGTGGCTGCGGCGGGTGCTGTTCTCGCCGTTCGGCTATGCGCTGCGCGCGGGTCGCGATTCGGTGCTGCGCGCCGACGCGATCGGCATCGACGTGAAGCGCATGCAGTGGGCGGCCTTCGTCATTGCCGGCACGGCCGCCGGTCTGGCGGGTGCGCTGTACGCGTTCTCGAAGGGCAGCATCTCGCCGGAATCCCTGAGTGTGGGCAAGTCGGTCGATGGCCTGGTGATGGTGCTGCTGGGCGGCATCCAGACGCTGGCCGGGCCGGTGGTCGGCGCGGTCACGTTCACCTGGCTGCACGACACGGTGGCCCGCAACACCGACTACTGGCGTGCGATGCTCGGGGCGATCATCCTGATCCTGGTGCTGCTGTTCCCACAAGGCATCGCCGGGTTCGCGAAGCAGCTGTTCGAGCGCAAGCGCCGTGACACCGCCGACGCGCCCGTGCTGAAGGAGGCCACGCCATGAGCCTTCTTCAAGTCACCGATCTGGGCAAGTCCTTCGGCGGCGTGAAGGCCGTTGACGGCATCACGTTCGAGCTGGCCGCCGGCGAACTGCTGGCGCTGATCGGCCCGAACGGTGCCGGCAAGTCGACCACCTTCAACATGGTCAACGGCCAGCTGCGGGCCGACCGCGGGTCGATCCTGCTCGATGGCGTCGAGCTGGTCGGCCGCAAGCCGCGCGATATCTGGCGCCTGGGTGTCGGCCGCACGTTCCAGATCGCCGAGACCTTCGCCTCGCTGACCGTCGTCGAGAACGTGCAGATGGCCCTGCTGTCGCACGACGGCAAACTCTTCTCCACCTGGCGCCGCGCCGCCGACCACCGGCGCGACGATGCGCTGGCTTTGCTTGAGCAGGTCGGCATGCGCCAGCAGGCCGACCGGCCCTGCAACGTGCTGGCGTACGGCGACGTGAAACGCGTCGAGCTCGCGATCGCGATGGCCAACGCGCCCAAGCTGCTGCTGATGGACGAACCCACCGCCGGCATGGCACCCAAGGAACGCAACGATCTGATGGCCCTGACCAAACAACTGGTGATCGACCGCGGCATGGCCGTGCTGTTCACCGAACACAGCATGGACGTGGTGTTCGCCTATGCCGACCGCATGATCGTGCTGGCCCGCGGCCGGCTCATCGCCCAGGGCAAGCCGCAGGACATCCGCGACCACCCGAAGGTGCAGGAGGTGTACTTCGGCAGCGGCAAGACCTTTGAAAAGATATGAACCTCCCCCAGTCTTCGCGCACTTCGTGTCGCTTCGCCAACCCCCTCGCCGGGGGCAATACCAGCGGCCCGGCAAAGCCGGTTCCGCGGTATTCGCGCCTTGGGCCGCGCCCGATCTTTCAGGCTGATGGAGACTCGCGTGATTGAAGAGAAGCCGAACGACCTGCTGCTCGACGCCCAGGGCCTGGCTGCCTGGTACGGCGCCGCCCAGATCCTGTTCGACGTCAGCCTGAACGTGCGGCGCGGCGAAGTGGTGGCCCTGATGGGCCGCAACGGCGCCGGCAAGTCGACCACGCTGAAAGCGGTGATGGGCATGCTGAGCAAACGCAAGGGCAGCCTGCGCTTCATGGGCCGCGACATCTCGAAGAGCCAGCCCTACGAGGTGGCCAAGCTGGGCCTGGGTTTCGTGCCCGAAGACCGGCGTGTGTTCACCGATCTCACCGTGCTCGAGAACCTCGAAGTCGGCCGCCAGCTGCCGCGCCAGTGGCCGGACGGCACGGCTGCCCCGGTGTGGACGCACGCGCAGCTGTTCACGCTGTTCCCCAACCTCGGCGAGATGCCCGACCGCCCCGGTGGCCGCATGAGCGGCGGCGAGCAGCAGATGCTGACCGTCGCGCGCACGCTGATGGGCAACCCGTACCTGGTGCTGCTCGACGAGCCGTCGGAGGGCGTCGCGCCGGTCATCGTCGAGCAGATGGTGCAGATGATCCTGCAGCTGAAGGCGCAGGGCGTGAGCATCCTGCTGTCGGAGCAGAACATGCATTTCGCCGAGCTGGTGTCCGACCGGGCCTATGTGCTCGAGAAGGGCCAGATCCGCTACCAGGCGTCGATGGCCGAGCTGGCCGTCAACGACGAAGTGCGCAGAGCGTATCTTTCGGTATGACCCCCCTTCTTCTCGATCCCGTCCCCCTCGCTTTCAACTCTTGAACCAGGAGCCTCCCATGCACCGCAGAACCGTCCTTCACGCCGGCGCCGCCCTCGGCCTGGGCTTGCTGTCGCCACAACTCTTCGCCGCCGCCAAGCTGAAACCCGACGCCAGCAGCGCGCTGGTGGTCGTCGACGTGCAGAACTGCTTCATCGAAGGCGGCACGCTGCCGGTGAAGGGCGGCGCCGAGGTGGTGCCCGTGATCAACAAGCTGAGCGGCGCATTCGCCAACATCGTCGTCACGCAGGACTGGCACACGCCCGGCCACGCCTCGTTCGCCAGCACCTACGCCGGCAAGAAGCCGTTCGAGACCACCAAGCTTAGCTACGGCACGCAGGTGCTGTGGCCCGACCACTGCGTGCAGGGCACCGACGACGCGGCGCTGCACAAGGACTTGAAGCTGCCCACTGCGCAGATCATCATCCGCAAGGGCTTCCACAAGGAGATGGACAGCTACTCGGCCTTCGACGAAGCCGACCACAAGACCGCCACCGGCCTGGCCGGCTACCTGAAGGCGCGCAAGATCAAGACGCTGTATGTCACCGGCCTGGCCACTGACTTCTGCGTGGCCTGGACCGCGATGGACGCGCGCAAGGCCGGCTTCAACGTCTACGTGATCGAAGACGCCACACGCGGCATCGACCTGAACGGCTCGCTTGCCGCCGCCTGGAAGCAGATGACGGCCAAGGGCGTGAAACGCATCCAGTCCTCGGACCTGCAGGACGCGTGACACCGGCAGGCGGCCAGCAGCAGCCCGTCAACCTGCGGGTCAACGGTGCAGACCGCGTGCTTGCGGTGCCGGCCGATGCGCCGCTGCTGCACGTGCTGCGCAATGACCTGGGCCTGAACGGGCCCAAGTACGGTTGTGGCCTGGGCCAGTGCGGCGCCTGCATGGTGCTGATCGACGGCGTGGCGGCCCGCTCCTGCGTCGTGCCGGTAGCGGGGGTGGCCGGCCGCAGCGTCACCACACTCGAAGGGCTGGGCTCGCGCGCGGCGCCGCACCCGGTGCAGCAGGCCTTCATCGACGCGCAGGCCGCGCAGTGCGGCTACTGCCTGAACGGCATGATCGTTTCCACGGTGGCGCTGCTGCAGCGCTACCCGCAGCCGACGGCCGCGCAGGCGCGCGACGCGCTGTCGCACAACCTCTGCCGTTGCGGAACGCATCTGGAAATCCTGGACGCCGTGCAGCGCGCAGCCGTCCTGTACGCGGGCGCCGGCAACGGCGCCACCGTGGCCCCGCATGACACCGCGCGCTGAGCGCCCCACGACGCGGGCAGGTTTCCACGCCGCCGATGGCGTGCTGCTGGTGCTGCGCGACCCGCCACCGCCGCCGCCCGCCACGCCGGGCCAGCCGCCGGCCGTCGCATCCAATCCCGCCGAAGGCCCCGAGATCCTGCTTGCGGTGTGGAGCGACGGCAGTGCCACCGCGTTGTGCGGCCACGTCGACCTGGGCACCGGCCTGCGGACCGCGCTCGGCCAGATCGCGGCCGAAGAACTCGATCTGCCGTTCGACCAGGTGGACGTGGTGCTCGGCGACACCGCGCGGGTGCCCAACCAGGGCGGCACCATCGCCAGCGCGTCGATCCAGATCCACGCCGTGCCGCTGCGCCGGGCGGCCGCCCAGGCCCGCGCCTGGCTGCTCGCGCACGGTGCCGAATACCTGGCCCTGCCGCCGCAGGCGTTGCGCACCGACGGCGGCAGCGTGTTCGCGGCCAACGACCCGGCGCGCCGCATCGGGTACGGCGCGTTGCTGCGCGGCCGGCATGTCGAACTGCGGCTGGCACCGGACACCCCCGTCAAGCCGGTCGACGGCTACCGCGTGGTCGGCCGGTCGATGCCCCGCGTCGACATCCCGGCCAAGGCCGCGGGCGAGACCACCTTCGTGCACGACCAGCGCGTGCCCGGCATGCTGCATGGCCGCGTCGTGCGGCCGCCGTACGCCGGCTTCGACGCCGGCGACTTCGTCGGCAAGCTGCTCGATGGCGTCGACGAAGACTCGATCGCGCACATCCCCGGCATCGTCGCGGTGGTCACGATCCGCGACTTCATCGGCATCGTCGCCGAGCGCGAGGAACACGCCGAGCAGGCCATGCGGGCGCTGCGGGTGCGCTGGAAGCCCTGGCCCGGCCTGCCCGGCCTCGACGACACCGAGAACGCTCTGCGTGCCAACACTTCCACCCGCCGCCTGCTGCTGGAGCAGGGCCACGTCGACCAGGCGATCGCCGAGGCCGCGCAGCCGATGCCGCGCACCTACGTCTGGCCCTACCAGATGCACGCGTCGATCGGCCCGTCCTGCGCGCTGGCCGACTGGCATGCCGCCGCCGACGGCAGCGCGGCCAGCGTCACCGTGTGGGCCGGCAGCCAGAGCCCGCACGTGCTGCGCGCCGACCTGGCGCTGCTGACCGGCCTGCCCGACACCGCGGTCGACGTGGTGCGCATGGAGGCCGCCGGCTGCTACGGCCGCAACTGCGCAGACGACGTGGCGGCCGACGCCGTGCTGCTGTCGCGCGCCGTCGGCCGCCCGGTGCGGGTGCAGCTCACGCGCGAGCAGGAACACCTCTGGGAGCCCAAGGGCGCGGCCCAGCTGATGCAGGTCGATGGCGGGCTGAACGCCGATGGCTCCGTGGCGGCCTACGACTTCCAGACCTCCTACCCGTCGAACGGCGCGCCCACGCTGGCACTGCTGCTGACCGGCACCGTCGACCCGGTGCACCAGGCGTTCGAGATGGGCGACCGCACGGCCGTGCCGCCCTACCGCTACGAGCACCTGCGCGTGGTGGCCAACGACATGGCGCCGATCCTGCGCGCGTCGTGGCTGCGCGGCGTGTCGGCGCTGCCGAACTCGTTCGCGCACGAGTCGTACATCGACGAGCTGGCGACCGCGGCCGGCGTGGACCCGGTGGCCTTCCGGCTGCAGCACCTCGACGACCCACGCGCCACCGAGCTGGTGCAGGCGACGGCGGCCAAGGCCGGCTGGGTGCCACGCACCGGCCCACAGCAGATGCCGGCCGAGGGCGAGATCCTGCGCGGCCAGGGCTTCGCCTACGCGCGCTACATCCACAGCAAGTTCCCCGGTTTCGGTGCAGCCTGGGCGGCCTGGGTCGCCGATGTCGAGGTGAACCGCCGCACCGGCGAGGTCCACGTGCGGCGTGTGGTCGTCGGCCACGACGCGGGGCTGATGGTCAACCCCGCCGGCGTGCAGCACCAGGTGCACGGCAACGTGCTGCAGACCACCAGCCGGGCGCTGAAGGAGCGCGTCGAGGTCGAGCCCCGTACCGGTGTGGTGCTGAACCGCGAATGGGGCAGCTACCCGATCCTCAATTTCCGCGATGTGCCGGTGGTCGAGGTCACGCTGATGCCGCGGCCCGGCGAAGCCCCCCTGGGGGCGGGCGAATCGTCGTCGGTGCCGGGCACCGCGGCGATCGCGAACGCGATCTTCGACGCGACGGGCGTGCGGTTCCGTGCGCCCCCGTTCACGCCGGAAGTGGTGCGCGCGGCGTTGAATCCTCTGCCCGCCCCGCCGGGCGACAGCAGTCGCGTCGAGCCCCCTTCCCTGTCACGCCCCGACGAAGCAACGAGCCCGCTGCCGACCGATGCCCCATGGCCCCGCAAGCGCAGCGTCTGGGCGGCCGGTGCCGCGCTCGTGCTGGGCGGCCTCGGCGTCGTCACCGGCCTGCTCGGCTGGCGCGCAGCCATCGCACCGGTCACCCGGCTCGACCCGACGACCTACAGCGCAGCCACGATCGAGAAAGGCCGGCTGCTGGCCGCGGCCGGCGATTGCGTGGTCTGCCATACCGCGCCGGGCGGCACGACCAATACCGGCGGGCGCGCGATGGACACGCCGTTCGGCACCATCTACACCACCAACCTCACGCCGGACGCGGCCACCGGCATCGGCGGCTGGTCGCTGGCCGCGTTCGAGCGCGCGATGCGCGAAGGCATCTCGCGCGACGGCCGGCATCTGTACCCGGCGTTCCCGTACACCGCGTTCACGAAGATGAGCGACGACGACGTGACGGCGCTGTACGCCTACCTGATGGCCCAGCCCGCAGTCGCATCACGCCCGCCGGAGACCCGGCTGGCTTTTCCGTACGGCGTGCGGCCGCTGATGGGCCTGTGGAACGCGCTGTACCTGACGCCCGGCCCGCTGCCCGCCGAGCCGCAGCGCACGGCCGAGTGGAACCGCGGCGCCTACCTGGTGCAGGGCCTGGGCCATTGCGGCGCCTGCCACACGCCGCGCGATGCGCTGGGCGCCGAGCGCGGTGGCGCGGCCTTCCTGGCCGGTGCCAAGATCGACGGCTGGGAAGCCCCGGCGCTGACCGCGCTCGGCCAGGCGCCGGTGCCGTGGACGCAGCAGTCGCTGTACGACTACCTGCGCCAGGGTTACAGCCGCGAGCACGGCAGCGCCAACGGCCCGATGGTGCCGGTGGTGCGCGAACTCGCCGCGCTGCCCGACAGCGACATCCGCGCGATGGCGACCTACCTCGCCTCGTTCAACAGCCCGGCACCCGACAGCGCCGCCCGCGCGCAGAGCGTGGTGGCGCGCAGCCAGGCCGCCGGTACGCGCCTGCCCGACGCAGCCCAGCGCCTGTTCGATGGCGCCTGCGGTGCCTGCCACCACGACGGCAACGGCCCGCAGGTGTTCGGCCAGAACATTCCGCTGGCGCTCAGCAGCAAACTGCACAGCGACGACCCCGACAACCTGCTGCGCGTGGTGCTCGAAGGCGTGCGCCACAACGCCGGCCCCGACCTGGGTTTCATGCCGGCGTTCGGCGACAGCCTGTCGGACCGGCAGATCGCCGAGCTGGCCGGCTACCTGCGGCAGCGCTTCGCGCCGGACAAGGCCGCGTGGACCGCGCTTGCGCCCCGGGTGGCGGCGCTGCGTGCCGGCCATGTGCCGGCCGCGCACGCCCGGTAACGGGCCCCGCGTCGGCGCGAGCCCTCAGCTCGGAGGAACCGCGTCGCCGGCCAGCGCCTGCACCGCAGGCATGGTGCGCGCCACCGCGGCGATCGGCAGCCGCTCGCCGCCGGGTGCGAGCGGCGCGAGGGTGTTCAGCAGGTCGGCCGACAGCTTGCCCACCACCTTGCCGAGATCGCCGAAACGCAGGCCCTGGCGTACCAGGAAGGCGATGTAGGTGTGGCGCAGGCTGTCGGGCGTGACCGACTGCGGCTGCTCCAACCCCGCATCGAAGGCGGCGGACGTGACGATCGAGCCGATGTCGTCGGCCTGCAGCGGCTGGCCGCCCGCCGACGGGAACAGCGGCAGCGCCTGCATCGCCGGGTCGGCCTCGGCCCGCAACACGGCCAGCGGGCCGTCCAGTGGCAGCACCCGGGCCGAGTCCCCCGGCACCTGCAGACTGCGGGCGCCGTGGGCATCGGTCTTCAGATGCTCGACCCGCAAGGCGGCGATCTCTTCGGCTGTCAGCCCGCACATCAGGCAGACCAGCACCAGCAGATGCTCGGGCGCGGCGGCGGCGAGCAGCCCATGCAGCTCGCCCTGGC
This sequence comes from Pseudorhodoferax sp., assembly GCA_965279475.1. GTDB lineage: Bacteria > Pseudomonadota > Gammaproteobacteria > Burkholderiales > Burkholderiaceae_C > Pseudorhodoferax. Next base: position 33,295 of record CBDIIA010000003.1, on the reverse strand, counting down.
CTAGCTCACGCGGCAACGGAGGCAGGGGCCGCGCCAGCAGGCCGACTTTGGGCGGCGCAGCATGGTGCGGCAGCGCCTGCGCCACGGGTGCCGCTGGCAAGGCCGGCCCCAGCGGATAACCGCCGCCCATCCAGGGCTGGGGAATGATGACGGTCGACGAGGCAGGCGCCACGGGCTCGGTGCGGTTGAAGAACTCGACAAACCACACCGCCAGGAAACCCAGCGCCAGCGAGCCCGCCACGGCGATGGCCGCGTCGCGCGCGTAGAGCGGGCGCCAGGCGGATTCGGGAACGGCCGCCGGCTCGACCACGAGCACGCGCGGCTTGCGTTCGCCCGCAGTGGACTCCAGCGTGATCAGGCGTTGGCGCGCGGTGCTGCGCATCTGGTCGAGGCCTTGCAGCTCTTCCTCCATCGCCTTGAATTCGGCAAACCGGCGTGTGAAGCCCTGCACGTTCTGCCGGTCGTCGACCAGTTGCTGCTGCAGCTTCTGCGACGTGGCCCTGGCGCTGGCCAGTTCTTCCCGGGCGTCGGACAGCGCGGTCTGCTGGCCCTTCTGGCGCTCGGCCTCGATCTGCTGCTCCAGGTTCGTCATGCGGACCTTCAGGTTCTTCGCGTTCGGGTCCATGTCGAGGTATTGCGGCGTGAACTGCCGCTCCAGCGCCCGGTATTCCTCGCGCCACTGCGACAGGCGCTGCTCCATGCCGGCGACGGTGGGGTTGTCCTTGGCCTGCGTGCCGCGCCGGCCCTCGGCGATGGCCTGTTCGAGCGCGCGGATCTTGCCCTCGGCCGCCGCTTCGCGCTCATTGGTCGTGGCGAGCGAAGTGCCCAGCCCCTTCAGCCGCGACAGCGTCTGGTTCTCGTCGCGCTCGGCCGAGATGATGCTGGAGCGCACCCGGAAGTCGTCCACCGCCTTCTTGCGCGCGGCGACCCGCTCGTCCATGCCCTTCAGCGCGGCGCGTGCATCGCGCAGCTGCCGCTCGAGATCGGTCTCGCCGGTCACGGCCTGCTGTTCGCGGTAGACGTCGATCACGGCGTTGACCAGCCGCGCCACCGCCGTGGGCTCGGGGCCGCGGGCCTCGATCTGCACGATGTTCGTACCCGCCATCGGCTTGAAGGTCAGCATGTCCTGCAGCGCCTGTACGCGATCGTCCATCGCCGCGACACTGTCGCCGCCGGCGAGCCGCCTGGCGACCTTCTCGAGCAGCGGCCGGCTGCTCAGGATCTGCAGCTCGATCAGGAAGGCCTGCGACATGTCGCGCGCGCCCGACGCCGCAACCGAAGGCGAGATGTCGGACGGCGTCACCTGCACACGGGCATCGGCAAGATAGATCGCAGGCCGCATGAAGGTGTAGGCCAGGCTGGCCGCCGCGCAGACCAGGAACACGCCGAAGAAGACCAGGATGCGCAGGCGCATCGCGTGGGCGCGCGGGCGCGGTGCGCCGTCGAACGCGTCGCGCGGGCCGTGCACGGCCTGGAAGCCGGTGGGGTGGATGCGTCGGGGGCCGTGGATATCGGGATCTTGCATGAGAGGCCTCGCGTGTTCTGGCGTTGCCGACTATAAAACGCCGATGCGACGGGGGGCGCTTCGCGGTATCGATCGGACCTGCGTCTTACATGTTCGTCGACACTGCATCGGTGGAAACCGGAGAAACAGGCCGTGCGGTCGACTGCAGTGCCCAGAAGGCGAACAGTTGCAGCAAGAACGCCACCCGCGGCGCATCCATGACGCTGCTCACCAGCCCGACGGCGAGGCCTCCGCTGATCGACGCCGCCAGATACGGTGCGATGGCGAGATGACGCGCCGGCCCGAGCACCAGCCGCCACAGCGCCGACCCCATCAGCAGCACGAACAGCAGCAGCCCGATGGCGCCATGCTCGATCAACCACTCGAGGTACAGATTGTCGATATGCCAGGGCAGGAAATAGTATTGCGCCGCGGGAAACCAGTGCGCCATCCCGGCCGAGAACCCACCGTTCGACAACAGATCGCGAGAGGTTCCGGCGGTCAGGCTCAGGTTGTCGACGTCCGCGATGCTGTGCCGGTTCAGCAGCGCGACGGACAACATCACAGGCCGGGGCAGCCAAGCCTCGCCTCCGCTCAACGGCGGGCCATCGAGCGGCAGCACGAGGTGCTGCCAGGGCTGGTCGTTCGGTTCCAGCCGCACGGATTGGCCCTGGCAATCACCCTCGTACAACAGATGGCGCTCACAGACTTGAACCCCCACGTCGACGGGCCGCTGCACCCGGATGTCCATCGCAATCTGGTATTGCGCGTCTGGCAACAGCGGCACACGCTGGGTCAGTGCGTACAGCCCGCCCAGAATCCGCTGCGTCGCCGGCCCGCGCAGGGTCACAAAATCGCCCTCGCGCCCATCCGCCTGGGATCCCGCATTCAGATCGACCGCACCGGAAAATTCACCACGTGGACCCGCTGCTGCGTAGTGCGCAGGCAGGCGTCCCAGCCCTTTGCCAAGCAACCAGTCGGCTGGTCCGTTCAGGAGGGCGACGCCGCGCGTCCAATGGTGCCAACGGCTGCCGAAATCGCGGTTGGACGCCGCCAGACGCTCCGCCAGGAAGGAGCCCGTGCCCAGCACGAACACGACCTCGAGTGCCAGCGCAATGGACAAGGCAATGCCGGCGTAGATGCGCCAGCGCGCCGGCCGCACCCGTTCCTGTAGCCGGCGCCAGAACCCGATGGGATCGAAATCCGTCTTTTGCAGGCGCACGAGCCCGCCGGCAACAACGACTCCGCCCAGCACCGACAGATACACGCCGCGTGAAAACGTCGTCAGGCTGGCATAGCCGACCGCCAGCGCCAGCAACGAAACGGTGGCCCACTGCCAGGGGCGCCGGGTCGACCAGAGGGCCCACCCGACAAACGGGGTGGCCAGCGCCAGATAACCGTCGATCGCGGCGCCACCCACATGCATGTCCCAGAACATCGCCGTGACACGGTAGTTGTCCGAGAAGTCCCACAGCCCGGGGAAGGCCGCCCGTTCCCACAGCACCACGCACATCGCTCCAATCAAGCCCACGATGACGCCACTGCATAGCAGCCGCGCGGCGGTTTGCGCAGAGCGCCCGAGCGCCGCCCGCAGCAGCGGTGCCGCCAGCAGTGCGTACAGCATGCTCTTGCCGACGCGCAGGCTGTTCATCGCGCTGGTGTAGCCCTGGAACGGATCGAGGTTCAGATCGCCGGCGTCCACCAACCCACGCGACAAGCTGATCAGGGCCCAGCCGCCAAAGGCCAGCACCAGACCACGTCGCCAGCGCGCCCAGCCCGCCGCTTCCGTGCCGGAATTTTTCAGCTGCTGCGTGCGTGCAAGCCGCAAGTGGCCAGCGGCCAGACCGCCCAACAGGAGCAAGTCGAACTCGTCGCACGCTAGCCAGCCGGTCCAGGGGGAAAGGTTCAGGAATGGCAATGCGGCCGGCACAACCAGGAGCCAGAGATCGGGCCAGCGGAAGGCGAGCAAGGCCCAGACACACAACAGGACGCAGGCCTGCACGGGCCACAAAGGGTGGTGCGCAGCCAACAGCGCGGCCGCGAGAGCGCACAGGCTCGCGATCAGCGCATGGCCCGTCCGCAGAGAGAAAACCGGCCCGTTCAATGCCATCGCTCCGCCATCGACCAGCGTGACAACACCGCTTTAGCCGCCTCCACAGAGAGAATCATCGCAGACAGCATCGCCGTGTATTCAGTGTTTGCAGAGCATGCGGGGTCGCACGGAAGCGACGCGATCATACGTGGGCCAAGCCGCGCGTTTTGGCCGCTAAGATAGCGCCAGCGCGCATGCTGTACAGGCATGCGCTCGTCCAACCTGGTCCGAGCGCCATCGCTGGCAAAGACCTTACCTTCCAGATGCAAACATGAAAATCACCGTTGTCGGAACCGGATACGTTGGCTTGGTCAGCGGCGCCTGCATGGCCGAAGTCGGCAACGACGTGTTGTGCCTGGATGTCGATCCCGAAAAGATCCGCATCCTCGAAGAAGGCGGCATCCCGATCTACGAGCCCGGCCTGCAGGAGATGGTGCGCCGCAACGTCGCCGCCGGCCGGCTGAGCTTCACGACCCACATCGAAAAAGCCGTGCAGCACGGCACGATCCAGTTCATCGCGGTCGGCACGCCGCCCGACGAGGACGGTTCGGCCGACATGAAGTACGTGCTGGCGGCCGCCGGCAACATCGGCCGGCTGATGACCGACTACAAGGTCATCGTCGACAAGAGCACGGTGCCGGTCGGCACGGCCGACCTGGTGCACGCCACCATTGCCGACGGATTGAAGAAACGCGGCGTCGAAGTTCCGTACAGCGTGGTGTCGAATCCCGAGTTCCTGAAAGAGGGGGCGGCGGTCGACGATTTCATGCGACCGGACCGCATCGTCGTCGGCGCCGACGACGAACAGGCCATCCTGCTGATGCGCGCGCTGTACGCGCCGTTCCAGCGCAACCACGAGCGCCTGATCGTCACCGACGTGAAGAGCGCAGAGCTGACCAAGTACGCCGCCAACGCGATGCTCGCCACCCGCATCAGCTTCATGAACGAGCTGGCCAACCTGGCCGAGAAACTGGGCGCCGACATCGAGATGGTGCGCCAGGGCATCGGCTCGGACCCACGCATCGGCTACCACTTCCTGTACCCCGGTTGCGGCTACGGCGGCTCGTGTTTCCCGAAGGACGTGAAGGCGCTGATCAAGACCGCCGCCGACAAGGCCGGCATCGACCTGAAGGTGCTGACCGCCGTCGAACAGGCCAACGACGCGCAAAAGCAGGTGCTGAGCCGCAAGATCAAGGCCCACTACGGCGACCTGAAGGGCAAGCACTTCGCGTTGTGGGGCCTGGCGTTCAAACCCAACACCGACGACATGCGCGACGCGCCCAGCCGCACGCTGCTGGCCGACCTGTTTGCCGCGGGCGCCACGGTCGCCGCCTATGACCCGGTGGCGATCCACGAAGCGCAGCGGATCTTCGGCGATGAGCCGCGCCTGCGCTACGGCAGCAATCCGATGGACTGCCTGGAAGGTGCCGATGCGCTGGTGATCGTGACCGAGTGGAAGGAATTCCGCAGCCCGGATTTCGATGCGATCAAGGGCAAGCTGAAGCAGCCGGTGGTGTTCGACGGGCGCAACCTGTACGACCCGAAGTTCGTGCGGTCGCAGGGCATCACCTACCTCCCGATCGGGCGCTGAAACAGCACGCTTTGTGTTTTCGATCTCCAAGTCAATGAGCCACAGGGCCGGCGCCTTCAAGCCAATCCACACCAGGAGACGTGATTGAGTACACCCGATTTCATGCTCACAGCATTGCAGGAGCATCAAGCCTCGCTCGCGCGCCCAGGTGAAAGCTCGGCAGATTTGCGCCGCCGAAACACCCATCGATTAGGAAATGCCAATTGGGAGGCCTTCCAGGCGCTTGGCGGTGACGTCAGCATGTTCACAGACGCTGCTCAGGACTGGAAGAAGGCCATCGATGGCATTCAGTATCCATGGCTGGTCTGGTCCATGCTGGATGACTGGTGCTACGTGCAACAGAAGCTCGTGGAGGCCGCCGGTTGGACGCCGATCGTCGGCTACGACCCGCGCCATCCACCCACAAGGATGACCAAGAATGCCGTGTTGATAGATTTCAACGCACGACTGAAGTTGCCCGTGATGTGGATGCACGTGCCGCTTGACTTCATTTTCATGCTTGCTCCGCGGATGGCGTTCTGGCACGCTGACCTGCTCTGCACTCAGGAAAACATGGAGTATCTTTCGCAACTCTTTCGCGGGCTACAAGATGGAGAAGCTGCCATCGTCAATCCCACGTCCATGCTCGGCATGGGCCGCTTCCTGAACTCGAAAAATCACAGGTACTGGGAACTTGCCGGCTGTTTCACACGCAGTGCAAGCCAGCACATGCATGACCATGGTTGCAGCATCTGGCAGCAGTTCATGTACCACCCGCATTGCCCCGATAAAGCAGAGTTCGACAGCCGTCGAAAATACTACTGGGACAGTGGGGCCGGCATCTACTATTGGCACCGGCGCTACAACCGCAAACTACATCTGATTCCGGAAGCCAGATTGGCGCCAGGACACTTCACGCGCATCAACCGGCAACAATCCTTCAAGACGGTCAGTCCCAACAACGAACTTCGCGACGGAGGCGCGGATCTTCAGGCGAACTTCACGATCCAGGACGCCATTCGCACTGTTGGACTGAATACTCGGATTTTCGACTAGCGCAACGCCAACGTAGCGGGAACTCTACAGGTTAAGTGAGCCCTCTCTCTAAGAGGGTGTCAATTCATTCAGGTCGAATACCAGTTGCATCTCGTTATATAGATAAATGCGCCCCCCGCCCTCCCATGGCAACGGGAAGAAGCGCTGACGCTTCAGGCGTGAATCAGCCAATCGCTCCCACCCGTTTTTTTCGACATAGGCATCGTCGATGAAAGTGAGATGTGTAGAGTCACGAGCGAAGCCCAAGGCGCCAGGCACGACGGCGATCAACCGCTCCACGCCAATCCGTCGACATCCGCGCAGCAGTCGCGCCAACGCCTGCGTAGGGTCGGGCAGATGCTCCAGTACATGCGAGATCACCAGCGTGCGGTAACCAGCATGTTCGAGCCCACTGAGATCCCACGCGTCGTCATTGGTCTGCCACGGTCGTACATCCAGACCCGTCGCACGCAAAGCGGCGATCAGGTGCGGATTGACCTCCAGACCGACCGAGCCCGACGGAAGCCGGCGCAACAACTGCCCGGCCCCACATCCATAGTCGATGGTAGGCCCACGAACGTCCGCCAACACCCGGCGCAGATAGAAGCTTTTGATCAAACGCCGCATCGGATGTTGGGATCGCCGCAGTTGCTCGTCCGCATAGTCCCGGTCAAATCCCTCGATCTGGGCTTCGGACAAATCGACTGTCATATCGAACTTTCGATCTTGAAATTCAAACCCGGCTTTCTACGAAATACTTGGGTCGGCGCTTGGATTCCATGTAAATCTTTCCAATGTACTCGCCGAGCACGCCTATTGCCATGATCTGTATCCCTCCAAGGAAATAGATCGGAATGACGGACGATGCCCAGCCTGGCAAGACCGCATTGCGCACAAGCGTTCCGTAAAGAACGTAGATGATCATCGCGAAACTGAGTGCACACACCAAAAAACCCAGGAACGTGATCAACCGCAACGGAACAACGCTGAACGACGTGACGCCTTCGATCGCGAAGGTCAACATCTTTTTCAACGGGTATTTTGATACACCGGCAAATCGTTCGGCCCGGTCGTAGCGGACCGTCGACGTGCTATAGCCGAGCAAGGGCACGATGCCGCGTAAAAAGACATTGACTTCGTCATACTGGCGCAGGGACTCGACTGCCCGGCGGCTCAGCAAACGGAAATCGGCATGGTTGTGGACAAGGTCTACACCCATCCGTTTCATCGTCGCGTAGTAAGCAAGCGCGGTGTTGCGCTTGAACGCGCTGTCAGTCGATCGCGAATCACGTACACCGTACACCACGTCAGTTCCGATTGCGAAGGCTTTGACCATCTCTTCGATGACTGCCACGTCGTCCTGCAGGTCGGCGTCGATGCTGACGATGGCATCACCCGGCGCAGACAGCAAACCTGCCAGCAACGCAGCTTGGTGCCCCTGGTTACGCGATAACTTCAAACCGTGGACGCGGCTGTCAGACCCGGCCATAGCCTCGATCGACCGCCAAGTTTTGTCTTTGCTGCCGTCGTCGACATAGTAGATGGCGCTGGTTTCAGCAATCAGTTCCTGCTCGCGCAGTCGCGCCAGCAACGCCAACAACCGACGATTGGTCTCTGGCAACACCTCTTCTTCGTTGTAACAAGGGACGACAACGGACAGTTGAAAGGTCATGGTTCGCAATTACTGGATGTCACCTTAGGAAGGCCGAAATGGATCCATCGGCAAATCGATGCATTGGTCAATTCTTCTTGCGCAAAAAAATGGAATAAAACACCAGGCGCAACCATTTGTTCACTATTGCAGCAAAGCGTGACCTGACGATGTCCAATGCAGAGAGCTTGACCAAGCCTTGCTTTTGCATACGGCCGATGAACTCCGAGAATTCCGTGCTCTGCCGCTGGCCAATCGCATTGCTCCACGATGTTCGGGATACACGAAACGAAGCCAGGTTCTCGTCAATGTAGTAGCCATCCCCATGCGACAGCAAGCGAAACCAATAGTCGAGATCGATGACGTATGGATTTGTTGCATCAAAAAGACCCACACGCATCGCGAGCGACCGGCGAAACATCAAGGCCCCAGGCTCACCCAGCACATTGGTGCCGGCCCGCACGCAGGCCAGCTTGAGTTCATCGGCACCGACGTGCCCCGTCGATTGCCGAGCAAAGCGCCGGCGGCCCAAGGGCTGGCCATCGGGACCAAGTACGGTGCGGGCGCAGAACGTCAATGCGATGGCCTGGTCTGTATCAGCGTTGAACACGTCCACTTGGCGCTGCAGGCAGTCGACCGCCAAGGTATCGTCGTGCGGCAGCAGCTTGAAATACGTGCCAGTCGCGAGCTCCAGGCAGCGGTTCCAATTGCCCTGTGGCCCCAGGTTCGATGCATTGCAGTAGAAACGAATGCGCGTATCGGAGTAGCGCGCGATGATGTCCCGCGTTCCATCCGGCGAACCATCGTCAACGACCACCAGTTCGAAATCCACCATGGTCTGCGCCAGGACGGATTCGATAGCTTGCGCGATCGTGGCCTCGCCACGGAAGGTGGGAATGCATACCGAAACAAGGGGCGTGGCGCGGCGAGGGGCGAAAGAATTTTCGTTCATGGACGGGATACGTTGTGCGCGGCAAGCCAAGTCAGCAATACCGACCCGAACGCTGCAGCCAACTCAGACTAACACTTCCAAACAGGCTGGATGCCCCAAGAAGCGATGCGGGCTGGCCGAAGCACCGTAAGCGCCCGATTGGAACACCACGACCAAGTCGCCCTCTCGCGCGCCAGGCAGCGCAGCACGTTCAGCCAAGAGGTCCAGCGGCGTGCACAACGGACCGACGATCGTGGTCGCATCCAATGCGGGTGCAACACCCATGCGATTGCCGATCGTCACCGGGTAGTTGCGCCGCACGACCTGCCCAAAATTGCCCGAGGCCGCCAGATGCTGGTGCAGCCCGCCATCGGTCACCAGGAAAATCTGGCCACGCGAGATCTTTCGGTCCAGCACGCGACAGACGTAGAGGCCGGCCTCGCCGACCAGATAACGGCCCAGTTCCAACGTCAATTTGGCCTGGGGCAACTCCGCGGCCGCACGGGCGCACAGCGCGGCCAGGTTGTCGGCGATCGGCTGCAATGCCAAGCGCCGCTCGCCCGGAAAGTACGGAATGCCGAAACCGCCCCCCAGGTTCAGCGTGCGCACGGCACCGGGCGCTTGCGCAGCCAGTCGCAATGCCAGGTCGTACGACAGGCGCTGCGCTTCGCAGATGGCCTCGGCCCGCAGACTCTGCGAGCCCGCAAACAAGTGAAAACCCTCGAAAACCAGCCCGGCCGCGGCGATCTCGCGCAACAGCGAAGGCACCTGCTCGGCGTCCACACCGAAGGGCTTTGCACCTCCACCCATGCGCATGCCCGAGCCCTTGAGCTCGAAGTCGGGATTGACACGGACGGCCACCCGTGCCGGCAGTCCTAGCGCAGCGGAAGCGGTAGCCAGCGGCGCGATTTCTCGTGCCGATTCAAGGTTGACCAGCACACCGGCCGCCACCGCCTGCCGCAGCTCTGCATCGCGCTTGCCGGGTCCGGCAAAGCTGATATCGGCTGGGTCGGCGCCAGCGTCCAGCGCGACCGCCAACTCGCCAGCCGAAGCCACGTCGACGCCATCGACCAAGCCGGCCAGGTACGCGACCAGCGCAGGCATGGGATTGGCCTTCATCGCGTAATGCAGTTGCACCGCCGGCGGCAAGGCCGCGCGCAACTCGGCCACGCGCGCGTGCAGCAACGCACGGTCGTAAACATAAAACGGCGTCTGTCCCACACGCGCCGCCAGACGCGTCAGGGGCATCCCCCCCACGACCAGCTCACCATCGCGCACCGGGAATTGCGTCATCTCGGCGTGCTGCAGAGCGGGTGGGGTCGCGTTCGCCTCAGGCATCGGTGCTATTCCATTCGGCAGCCAAGCGGCGGCGGTCGATCTTACCGTTGGGATTGCGCGGTAGCGGTCCCGCCACCACCTGCACTCCAGCCGGCACCATGTAGGCCGGCATGGTGGCCCGGCATGCGGACAGCAGGGCCGCCACGTTCAGCGCGCTGTCATCTGCTGGCGTCGCAACCACCTGCACGGTCTGACCAAGCGTTGCATGCGGCACTCCGAAAGCCGCACATTCGCCGACCAACTGCGTGCCGTACAGCACGTCTTCCACCTCGGTCGGGCTAATGCGGTAGCCGGAAGACTTGATCATCTCGTCGCGCCGGCCGATGAAGTACAGAAAACCGTCTTCGTCCATGCGCACGGTATCGCCAGAGAAAACGGCGATCTCTGGCAACGGCAGGCCGCTCTCGCGCTGCGGCAGCGGCCGGTAGCGCTCGGCTGTCTTGGCCGGGTCGTTCCAATAACCCAGACCCACCAGCGCTCCCCGATGCACCAACTCGCCGGGCTCATCCGGGGCACAACGCGTACCGTCTTCGCGCAGCACGAGAATTTCGGCATTCGGAATGGCCTTGCCGATGGAGTCGGGTCGGCGGTCCACCTCTTCAGGCGGCAAGTAGGTGGAACGGAAAGCCTCGGTCAGGCCGTACATCAGGAACGGCCTGGCTGTCGGCACCTGCAGACGCAGCCGGGCGAGCGTCTCCCGCGGCAAATGACCACCGGTATTGGCGAAGTAGCGCAGGTACCGGCAGCTTTCTTCCGGCCACTGCAGCGCTGCAAGTTGGATGTACATCGGCGGCACGGCAGTAAGCCCCGTAACGCGCTCCTGAGCCATCGCTTTGAGCACGTCGCGCGGAAGCAGATAGTTGAGCAGCACCACGCGCGCACCGCTGGCAAAAGCCGTCGTCAGTTGACTGAAGCCAGCATCAAACGAAAGGGGCAGCACCGCCAGCAGGCTGTCGTCCGGTTGATGGCCCAGGTATGCGGCGACGCTGGTTGCGCCGGCCACCAGATTGCGATGCGACAGCACCACACCCTTGGGCAAGCCGGTACTGCCCGAGGTGTAGAGGATGGCAGCCATGTCATGGTCGATGCCGCGGCAATGCACGGCCGGCGAGGAAGCGGTGAATTGCGGCCACGTCACCGCTGTCACACCCATTGACCGCGGCACGTCAACGCCGGTACACACCACGTGGTGCAGACTGGCGCAGCTTTCAAGGAACGGGGCCAGCCGCTCCAGGCGCTCCGACGACGTGACCAATATGCAGGCACCCGAGTCGCGCAGAATGTGAGCCACTTGCTCGGGCTTGAGCACCGGGTTGACCGGCACGAAGACTCCTCCCGCGGCGGTGACCCCGAAACACACCACCACCATCTCAATGCATTTGTCCAGGTACAGCGCGACGCGTTGACCGCGCTGCAATCCCAACGCGGCCAGACCGTTCGCGGCCGTAAGCACCTGCTGCTGCACCGCGGCATACGGCAGCGTGGTTGCACCGTGCGTCAGCGCAGGGCGGCTTGGCCAGCGCGCGGCTGCGTGGTCCAACAGATCGACGAGCAACATAGCGGAGGTCATGGCAGGCAAGATGGACGCTGACTCGCGTTCAGCTCCTCGCGACCACTGCGACCCCAGCACAAACCAGCGTCACGCCTACCAAACGTGTCAGCGTAACCTGCTCACCCAGCAAAAAACCAATCAGCGCAGTAAACGCAAAGCCCATGCCGACGAGTGGATAGGCCTTGCTGACATCCCACGTCGACAGCACGGACAGCCACACCACCGCGCCCAGGCCGTACAAGCAAAAACCGCCCAGGACATAGGGTTGGGTCATTGCTGTCCAAATGCTTTGTGCCGACAGGCCTCCAGCCATCGCCGCTTGCGTCTGAGGCTGCGACATGCCGGCTTTCAACAGGAACTGGGCGGCGACCGACATGGCGACGCTGACCACAGCCAATACGAAGGGGTGCATGATGTGCTGTCCTCAACCGAAGAAGTGGCCGGCGATCACCAGGCCGAGCATGGCAACAATCGTCACGCGGCTGCCGAAATCCCGAATGGCAAAGACGATCGGGTCGTCGTGCATCTCGCCGCGAGCGGTTTTGATCCATAGCCGCGCTACCCAGTAGATGAGGCCCACGCCAGCCAGCCACAGCGGGGCGGAATTGCGGTAATGTACCTGCGCCTCGGGCGAACCGATGTACAGGCCAAACACCACCACCGCGCACAGACTGGCGCCCACGCCCAATGGCCACAGTACGGCCAAGTCACCAACCTGGTAGTCGCGGCCCTTGGCGCCCTCCTTGCCGGCACGCTCCAGCGACACCAGTTCAGCGCAGCGCTTGACCAGCGCCAGACCGAAAAACGTGAACACGCTGAAGGCCAGCAGCCAGGGAGTCACGGCGATACCAGTCGCAACCGAACCGCTTATCACGCGTAGCGTGTACAGCAGTGCCAGCATCAGCACGTCCACGATGACGTAGTGCTTGAGTACCAGGCTATAGACCGTGGTCAGCACCACATAGACCAGCAGCACCAGCGCCATCGCGGGTGACAGCGCAACGGCCACGGCGAACGCCACCAGCAGCAGCAGGCCCGCCACCGCGACGCCCCGGCTGATCGGCAAGCTGACGCTTGCGAACGGCCGAGCACGCTTGCGCGCGTGCTGGCGGTCGCTGTCCAGGTCCCACAGATCGTTGAAGATGTACGTGGCAGAAGCCGCCAGCGAAAACGCAATGAAAGCCAGCAGTCCCCGGCCCGAGGCCTGCAAGTCGAAGAACGCGAACGAGGTCAGCAGCGGCACGAAGATCAACACGTTCTTTACCCACTGGTGCACACGCAGCGCGCGCACCCACACGCGCAGGCCCCGCGGTGGATTGGCGAACGTGATCTCCACGCGCGTCGCAGCGGCCGCAGCGCGCGCCAATTGGGGCGAAACACCCACCAGGACGGCGGTCTCGGCGCCGCGCCAGACCGCCAGATCGGCGCTGCTGTCCCCGGCATAGGAAAAACGCTCGCCCACCTGCGCACGAATGGCTGCCAGCTTGTTCGCCCCTTTGAGGTTATGCCCCCCTGCATCGGTGGCCAACACCGAAGAAAAGATGCCCAGATGGGCTGCCACCGCATCCGCAATGGACCGATGGGCGGCCGTGGCCAGGATCAGCCGACGGCCGCTCTCCCGTTCGGCTCGCAACCAACCGAGAAAATCCTCGCGCCAGGGAATGCTGTGAACCGACAGGCTGAACCGGGACGCCACACGCTCCTTGAATTGGGCACGTCCCAGAAACAGCCACACCAGTACGTTCAGCACCAGCCAGGGTCGCTGCTTGAGCAGCCGGATAGTAGCTTCCGCCAATGTATCGGTTGGCGTCAGCGTGCCGTCCAGGTCTACGACCAAAGGCGCAGCCGAGGGGCCGCCAGAAACGTTCGCAGTGATCAAAGGCACTCCCAGATTCTTTTTTTGCCACGCCAATGGTACGGGGTTTGCCCCGCCAAGCCGAAGGTCTGTGTCTACTTGTTCATAGAATCAATCTTTGACGCACCTGAGGCACTTGCCCATCACGTTCCCATGACCGTCCTTCTGGAGACCCTGCACGTTCTCGACGACACCCTTGACCTGAAGGGTCAGGCTGCGAACTTCGGGCCGCAGACGCTGTTGCTGGGGAGCTTGCCCGAACTCGATTCCATGGCCGTGGTGTCACTGATCTCGGCGCTGGAGGCACACTTTGGCATCACCTTGCCCGATGACGAGATCGATGGAAGCGTTTTCGCCACGGTCGGCGCCTTGGTCGGTTTCGTCGAGTGCCAGATCAAGGGAAAAGGCCCTGGCGTCGCATGACAACGGCGCATGGATTCTTTCTTGCTGCTGCGGCCGGCCAGCGGTACTGCCGGTACTGTCCAGCCCAAGGCCAGTTGCGTGGGCAGATTTTGCAGGTCCATGCTTTTGCCGAAGAACTGAACAAGACCCGGCGCATGGCCGCATTGCAAAGCCGCGCGCTGGCCGAGGCCGGCTATGCCGTGCTGCACATCGACCTGCTGGGCTGTGGCGACAGCAGTGGCGAGTTTAGCGACGCCAGCTGGAACACTTGGCTGCACGATCTAGCTTTGGCGCGCACCTGGCTGCTCGCGCAGATGCCGCAGGGCGACCCTGTACCGCTCTGGCTCTGGGGAGTACGCGCCGGCTGCTTGCTGGCGGGCGACATGGCGCGCGCACTTGCCGAACCCTGCCACCTGCTGTTCTGGCAGCCTACATTCCTGTCTGGTAACCAGCAATTGCAGCAGTTCTTGCGGCTGCGGCTGGCGGCCGACCTGCTTGCTCAGACGGATGCGGGGACAAAGGGTGCCATGCAGGCGTTGAAAAGCCGGCTCGCAGCCGGCGAACAACTGGATATCGCTGGCTACACACTCACGCCCGGGCTGGCGGATGGGCTTGTCGGCAGCGCGCTGGAGCCACCACCAGCGCCGCTTTCGCCTGAGCAGCGGCTGGTTTGGCTGGAAGTGGCCACAACGCCTCGCCAACCCGATCAGGTCGGCCCGGCCGCCACCCGCACGCTGCAAGCCTGGGCACAGGCCGGCTGGCAGGTGCAAGGACGCACGGTTCAGGGACCGGCGTTCTGGCAATCTGCCGAAGCCGAAGAAGCCCCTGCGCTACTGGCAGCCACGCACGATGCGCTGCATATTGGCGTGAACGCATGATCGTGCCGGCCTACCGCGAATCGGCCCTCGCCCTGCGCTGCGTCGGCTTGACGCTGCCGGCCGTGCTGGCCCAGCCCGAGGCATCCATCGCCACACACCCTCTTGGGGTTGTGATTGTCGTCGGTGGCCCCCAGTACCGCGTCGGCAGTCACCGCCAATTCGTCCAGCTCGCGCGGCGACTGGCAGGCGCAGGGTATGCCGTGCTGCGATTCGACGTGCGCGGCATGGGCGACAGCCCGGGCGAGCCACGCAGCTTCGAGGATCTGCACGATGACATTGCCGCTGGCATCGAAGGTCTGGTACAGGCAGTGCCAGCGGTCCGCAAGGTCGTGCTGTGGGGCCTGTGCGATGGCGCAACTGCCAGCCTGCTGTACCTGCATGGGCATCATACTGACACGCGCGTGACCGGACTGTGTTTACTGAACCCTTGGGCCCGGTCGCAGCAAGGGTTGGCGCGCACGCAAATCCGGCATTACTATGGCGCGCGACTGTTGCAACCGGCCTTTTGGCGCAAGCTGCTGCGGGGCGGTGTAGGCCTCCATGCCCTGCGCGGTCTGGTGGGTACGTTGCAGCAGGCCTCGATCTCGACGCCACCACAGGCGATCAAGCCTTTCCAGCAGCGCATGGCTGAAGCGTGGCGAGCCTTTCCGGGGAACATCTTGCTGCTGCTCAGCGAGCATGACCTGACAGCAAAGGAGTTTTTGGAGCATGCACGCATTGACCCAGCATGGTCGGGGCTGCTTGGGCAGGCCAAAGTCCGGCGCGAAGTGCTGGCACAAGCCGACCATACGCTATCGGCTCCGCATCCGCGCGCGCAGATGGAACTACAAACGCTGCAGTGGCTCGACGCGTTAAGGCGCTGAACGACCGGCTCGTCACGAAGCCGAAGCCGAGGCAGCAGCGCGGCGGCGCAACCAGCGGGGCGCGAAATGGCGCAGGGCGCCCAGCCAACCACGCCAATACGAAGCATCGAATGCAACCAAGCCCACGCGTTCGCGGCGCGCCTCCATCCAGTCGCGCTTGTAGGCGTCATCGCCGCTCAAGTAGTCGACCTCGTCCACCCGATCGACATCAATCACATGCGCCATGAGCGCCGCCGTCAGCACCGAGCCCGGTGAAAACCGTTCGAAGCCCTCGGCATAGGCCAGCTTGTAGATGCTCGCCTTGCCGCCACACACCAGCCAGACCTGCGCTGCGATCGGCTCCCCCTGCAGCCGCAGCACCGCCAAGCGCAGCCAGCCTTGCGCGGCTGCCGCACGCATCAGCGCCGGCATGAAGTCCGGACACGGCTCTGGCTGCTTCCAACTGCGGGCGTAGACGGCCGTGAAATCATCCACGCCGCCCGCCAGATCTGCATCCACACCGGTATGGATCCGCAGTTCCCAGGCACCAACCCGATCCAGACGGCGGCGGCCACGCCCCACGCTGTTGCGCAGCGCCGAGGGCCGCGCGGCAAACAGTTCGGCAGCACTACGCCCTTGGACCTGCAGATACCAGTTGCCGAAGCAAACAAAACGGTCTACCCAATAGCCGACGCCGCGCAGCCCGATCTCCAGCCCCTGTAGCAAGCCCCCCTGCGCGTCCATCGGCTGCAACCGCAACACGCGGCCACCGACCTGTCGCAGCGCCGCAGACAGCCCGCGCCAGATCGCAGGGGTGGCGGCTTCAACTGACCCCAGAGGCGCCCACAACGCGCTGTAGTAATTGGACAACGCAGAAAGGCCGCTTGCATCACGCTGCAGACCCAATCCAAATGCCAGGCCATTGGCTGGATGGTGCGCGACCAGCCACACGGGGTGCACGGGACGCTCGAAACCGGATTCCACCAGTGTCTTGAACCACGGCACCGACGCAAAGACGTCGCACGGTGTCGCACGCAATGCCGGATCGGCGGCGATGGCCTCCTCCAGAGACGCATAGACATGGATGGAAGCGCTGTGCATGGCGGCGCATTCAAGCACACTTGGACATTCTGTTTCGCCAGCTCTGCAAAGAAATGCCGGAATTTCGGTCGTTTGAGCGCAACAATCATGAATGTGACAAGTCACCAAGGGATACTCAGTCGATCGCCAGCCGGCCCACGCACGCGCCGAGCGTTCGCGTTGCTCACTTTTTGCCATGCCGCCTTCAGATTACCTTGATGCATTAGCGTCTGTGTCACCCAATTACGCTGCGCCATGCGCGGCGGCCGCCCTGCAAGTCAAACGATCCACCGCGGCCTGGGCCCGCCCGTCCCTGTGAGCGGAGTTCCTCGATCCAATACGCATGCGGAAGGCAGCCGTTTTCTGCGCTACTTGGCGGTAGGCCTGCTCAACACCGCCTTTTCATACAGCGTATATGCGGTGTGCATTGCGCTGGGCTTGGCTTACTTCGTCGCCAACCTGGTGTCGCTCGTGTGCGGCATTTGCGTCGGATTCCAGGCCCACAAGCGCCTAGTGTTCAAGCAGTCAGGCAGATTCTCGTTTCTCTATTTCGTCGTGGTATGGGCGGTGCTGTACTTTTTTAATATCACCTTCATCGGGTGGCTGCTCGCGCGCGGGCTGAACGCCTATGTCGCAGGCGCCCTCGCCATTCCACCCACGACCGTGCTGTCCTACGTGATGCAACGCCTACTGGTGTTTCGCGGCGCACCTGCTGTACACCCGTCGGCAAAACCCCCTTCTAGCACACCATGAATGCCGCCAGCCACACCTCGACCGCCGGCGCATATGCCGTCCTGCCGAAACAGCATACGCAGGGGCGGCCACCGGGCTTGTTCGGCGTGCTCTTTCTCGCGTTTCTCATGCTAGCCCTGGCGCCACTACTGCTGGCATCGCCGCTTCCCCTGGGCGACTACGCCAACCATCTGGCTCGCCTGCACATCCTGGCCAACCTGCAGCAGTCCGAGCCACTCGCGCGCTATTACGAGATCCATTGGAGCATCATCCCCAACTTGGCATCGGACATCCTCGTACCGGCCACCATGCGTCTATTCAACATGGGGGTCGAACCCGCTTCGGTACTGTTTGTCGCGGCCAGCCTGGTGCTGATCGCGACCGGCACGGTGGTGCTGAACCGCGTGCTGTTCGGATGCTGGTCCTACCTGTCGCTGGGTGTGTTCCTGTTGCTCTACAACCGGCACTTCCTGTGGGGTTTCATGAACTACACGTTCTCCATCGGGCTGATGCTGTGGCTGATGGCCGCCTGGGTCCATGCACGCGAGCGCTGGCAGTGGAGTGCGCGCCTTTTGTTCTGCGTGCCGACAACCGTACTGTTCTTTTGCCATCTGTTCCCGCTGGGCGTGTACGGGCTGTTCGTCATGGCGTACGAGGGCGGGCGCTGGTGGCGCGGGCACAAGGATCCGGGCGCGTTCGTGCGATATGTGGGGCACGTCATGGCAGCCGGCATCCAGTTTCTGCCGGCGCTGGCACTGTTGGTGCTGGCCAGTCCGACCGGTGGTCAGGCCGGGGCGATTCAGATGGGAACTTTGTCGAACAAGGCGCTGGGCCTGCTGGACGTCTTCAACAACTACAACACACCGCTGGACATCGCGACCTGGTTGCTGGTGCTCGGGGGCTTGATCGTGGGCTTGTGGCGCAAGGCGTTTCGGCTGCATCCCGCCATGCTTCTGCCGTTGACTGTCCTAGCGGTGTTCTACCTGGCGTTGCCCAACGGATTGTTCTCGTCCGGCGGGGCTGATCGTCGATTGACGGCAGCCATCGGTGTGGTGGCGGCCGCATCGGTCGGCGGACTGGTCCTGCCACGGCGCCAACTGCAGGTCGGGCTGCTGGTGTTGGTCACGTTGTTCACCGTGCGCATGGGTGTGATCGGCTGGAACTGGGTGCGGGCCGACAGCGTCTATGCGCACCACCGCGAGGCCATGGACAAAGTAGCGCACGGCTCGCGTGTGGCCTACCTGATGTCCGCCCCGGCCTTCCCCTGGCTGCTCAATCCTCCCATCGACCACATCGGCAATCTGCTGGTAGTGAAGAAAGACGCTTTCGTGAACAGCCTTTTTGCCGAGCCGGGCGCACAGGTCGTGCAGCCGCGTTACAACACCGACACTGGCTTTTACAAGTTTCCATCGAACACGTACCGCTTGAACACCGCTAGTGAACGGCAGCAAGCGATGGGAAGGCTTCCTTTGGACCGCTTCGACTGGGTGTATCTTGTCGGCGTCAAGGATTTCGGTCCGACGCTGCCTCCGCGGCTGCACCTGGTCTGGCGCGACGAAGTGATCGACACCGCCGTCTACAAGATCGCACCGTAGGTGCTTATGCTTCCGACTTTCTTCGCTGCAGTGGTGCGCGCGCGCTGCACGGCCCACGCTGAGCACTCCATTCAATGAATTCCTTACGCAAGAAAGTCGGCATTCAGTTTCTGGCCAGCAACGGTGCACTGGCCGCCAGCTTCGTTTTGTCGATCATCATTGCCCGGCTGTTGTCGCCACAGGAGATCGGTATTTTCTCGATGAGTGCAGTGCTCGTGGCGTTCTCGCACGTGTTTCGCGACTTCGGCGTGAACTCGTTCATCAAACGTCAGAAGCACTTGGACGAGCAAACCATCCGCACTGCCACGGGCATCCTGTATGTCACCTCGGTCACGATGGCAATCATCCTGTTCGTTTCGTCCTGGTGGTGGGCTCGCTTCTTCCGGGTAGATGGCGTGCGCGAAGTCGTCCAGATCCTATCCATCGGCTTTCTGTTCATTCCGTTCGGGGCTATTCCTGCTGCTGTTCTGTCGCGCAATATGGAAGTGGGAAAAGCGGCCAAGGTCACTGTGTTCTCGACAGCCGTGTACTTCACCGCCAGCATCACGTTTGCGCTGCTGGGGTTCAGCTACACCACGATGGCCTGGGCCAACTTGGCGAATATCTTGGCCGTCGGGATCGGCTTCCACTTCGTGCGACCCGTCGGGTTGCCACGCCGCCCATCACTTGTAAACTGGCGCCATATCGTCGGCTTCGGCAGCGGCACGGTACTGACTTCGTCGTTGAAGGCGTTGGACAACGCCTTGCCGGACGTGATGCTGGGCCGCATGGGCACGCCGGCTCACGTCGGCTACTACAGCCGGGCCAATTCCACGGTAGGGATTATCAACAGCGTCCTGACGCCCACTGTCAATTCGCTGGCACTGCCCTACCTGGCCCAGACTTACCACGCCAAGGACCGGTTGGACGCGGAGTTCTGCCGCGGTGTCTCCTACCTCACCAGCATCATCTGGCCGGCACTGGGCTTCGTGTTGGTCATGCGCTCCGAAATCATCGTCACGCTGTATGGCAGGACTTGGGAAGGCTCGATCCCCGCGATGCCCTGGCTGTGCTTGGCCGTGGCGATCCAGACCGCGTTCTCGCTGATGCCGCCCGCGCTGACTGGCATGGGTAGGCCGTATGTGACGGCGTTGCCGCTCGGCGCGGCGCTCCTCATCAAAGTGATCGCGGCGCTGGCACTGTTTGACGGCTCGCTCCAGAGCTTTGCCATCGCAGCCCTGCTGGGCGATGTAGCGTCGGCGCCGGTGTTCATCTACATCCTCAAGACCCAATTGGGCATCGGTCCGCGCAGGTGGCTGCATGTCCAGGCACGGCCTGCGCTGTTGACCGCTACAGTATGCTCAGTTGTATGGGCGATGCGAGCCTCATTGATGGAGGTTGTGCCAGTCTGGGCACTTCTGGTCGCCAGCGCGGTCGTCGCCCTATGTGCCTGGCTGGCGAGCGCGATGGCATTCCGGTTACCCATCTGGAGCGAAATCCGTTCCATGGCTCTGCGACTCAAGAGTTCATGACCTCCATGCTGCCACAAGATCGCAATACCGTGACCGACGCACGCCGATCGATGCCGCGCGTATCAGTCATCATTCCGGTCCGCAACGGCAAGGACTACATCCACGAGGCCATCGACAGCATCCTGATGCAATCGTTCACATCGCTGGAGGTGATCGTCGTCGACGATGGCTCGGATGATTTCGATTACACCACGCTGGTGCAGTTGGACCCGCGCATCCAAACCCTGCGATTGGAAGGCAGCGGCGTCTCGCACGCGCGCAACGCGGGAATGCGCGAGGCGCGAGGCGATTTCATCGCGTTTCTCGATGCTGATGACGTCTGGTTCCCTGGCAAGCTGCTGGCGCAAGTCAACTATTTCGATCGTCATCCGGACGTGGGTGTGGTATTTGGCGGGTTCATCCGATGGTCGGCCGACGGTCGGGGTGCGTTCGCCCCGGCCGATTCGCTCTGGCATGACTGCAGCGACATGATCGAAGCCGAGGCCGCTCGTTCGGGCTGGATCTATACGCGGCTGCTGCTCGGCTTGTTGGTGGGAATGAACACCGCCGTGATTCGGCGCAATGTTTACCAGGCCATCGGAGGGTTCAATCCGTCCATGCGCGTAGGCGAAGACTACGATTTCTGGCTGAAGGCTGCACGTGTCACGCAGATGCATGCGCTGGCCGGCACAGTTGCGTTCTACCGCATCCATGGCTCCAGTGCCATGCACCGGCTGTCCGATGTCAGCCACTTGGCGACGTTGCTACAAACCGCCCACCTGCGTTGGGGCCTGACGAACCCGGACGGTTCCACCATCGCCGAGCGGGACTTCCTCGGCCGCATCGGCAATGTGTATTTTGACCATGGCTATTCGCATTTCTGGCACGGCGACTTGGACGTGGCGAGACATGCCTTCTGGCGCGCGCTGCTGCACAGCCGACGCAAGCTCCGCGCAGGTGCGTACTTTGCGTTGACGCTGTGGCAGCAGTTGCGGCGCAGGCTGGGCAGCTTGCCGTCGCGCCACTGAGCCGCTGTGCCATGCCCTTTACCACGCATTGCACGAGACGTCCAATGCCCAGAACCGACCTTCCCACCATGAAGCCTGTTGCTCCACGATACGCCGACGCGCTTGCTGCGTTGTTGATCTTGCTCGTTCTGGGCCTTCTGTTTCGCTTCGCACCGTCCGAAGGCAATTTCTACTGGTCCGACGCGCCGCGCCACGCGCTGAACGGCGTGTTCATTAAAGACCTGCTGGCAGCAGCGCCATTCTCCGCGCCGCAAGAGTACGCGCTGCGCTACTACGCTCAATATCCGGCGCTGACGATCCTGTTCTACCCGCCGCTTTTCTATGTGCTGAGCGCGCCGTTCTACGCGTTGTTCGGCGTGTCCCACGCGACGGCCTTGCTCGCCGTGGTCGTGCACTACGCCGCGCTGGCCTGGGGCTGCTACAGGCTTGCGGGCCTCTGGCTGCCGCGCAGCAGTGCTTTGCTGTGCGCGCTGGCGGTGGTCGCCTTGCCCGAGGTGGCATTCTGGGGTCGTCAGATCATGCTGGAGATCCCGGCTTTCGCATTCCTGGTATGGAGCGCCTATGCTTTCATGCGCTACCTGCGCGGAGCTCCCGCGCGCTTCCTGTACCTGGCGTGCGCTCTGCTGGTGCTAGGCATGTACACCAAGATCAGCCTGGCCTTCATGGCGCCCGTATTTGGGCTGTTGCTGCTGGCCCGTCGCGGTCCGCGCCTTCTGCGAGACCCCCATGTCTGGGCCGCCCTGTTGATCAGCGCGATCGGCCTAGTGCCACTCATCGTACTGACGCTCAAGTTCGGGCAGGCCAACGTGCAATCCGTGACGGGCATCGCCGACGCGGAGGTCTCCCGCCGTTCCCTGTCCGGATGGCTATGGTATTTGCGGCAGTTGCCGGGCCAGATGGGTTGGTTGGCTCTGGTCGGTGCGATCGGAGGAACCATCGGGCTGGCCACGGCTGTATTTCGCCGTCGCGACGCAGCCGCCCGCGAACAGCTGGCTTTTTTCGGCGGTTGGTTTTGCGTGGGCTACCTGTTCTTTTCCGCCATTGACCTGAAGGAGGCACGGCACAGTGTGTTCTTGCTGGCGCCAGCCGTGTTCGTGGCGTTTGCCACCTTGCAACGGCTGGGGTCACGCACGTTGGCGCTGGTGCTGGGCGTAACGCTGGCCGCCGGCACGCTGGCGCAGACACTGCTACAGCGGCCCGTGTTTGCCGTCGAGGGTTATGCGCAGGCGGTGGACTACGTCGCGCGCCACGCCCCCAAGGACAGCGCCGTCATCTTTTCCGGGTACCGAGATGGCGCCTTCGTGTTCAACATGCGCGCGCGCGAGGACCGGCGCGACCTGAGCGTGGTGCGGGCCGACAAGTTGCTGCTACGTGTGGCAGTGCGCCGCGAGTTGGGCGTAGAGCAGAAGGCACTCTCCGAGGACGAGATCCGCGCGCTCATCCACAGCAGTGGTGCGCACTATCTGGTGGTGCAGCCGGGTTTCTGGGATGACCTCGAAGTCATGCGCCGTTTCGAAGCAGTACTTGCGTCGAGCGAATTCGAGCCCGTGCAACGCATCGCCACGCCTGCGAACTTCGCCGCATATGAAAAGGAACTGATCATCTACCGCAACAAGGGGCCCGTCGCCGCGCGGCCAGATACGTTCCAGATTGACCTTCCCATCATTGGCCGGAAAATCGAAGGCAGCAGATAGGCTGCTCAGAGCGTCCGACGGTACAGCACCACTGCGGGATTGGGCTGCGCGATCTTGGTCCAGAGCGCGGGTGGCAAGGTTTGGTCCAGGCCCAGCGCAAGCAGGCCATCGCCGAAGTTGGTGCGGCCCGGATCGAAGGTCTGCTGCACCGGCCAAGCGCCGGGGCGGTAGTCGTCGGGCTGCCAGCGCTGCTTGTTGTACCGACCACGTGCCGCGTTGGCGGGCACCGAAAGATACAGAGCGCCAAGTGGCGGGGGTGCGGCACGCACATGATCATCCACGCCAGCCACTTGCAACAGGAACAGCGCGCGTTCGCGCGTCTGTGGGTCAGTGTAGACCAGCTCTGCATTCTGTTGCGCCAGCTGAACGAGCCAACGTTCGGCGTACAAAAAGTCCTTGTTCTCCACATAGAGACCCAGCACCTGCACGGCCAGCAGCAGGGAGGTGATGCCTACGGCAAGTACGTGTCGGCCGCGCCGCCAGAGTATCGTGAGGGCGATAGCCAACACGATCAGCGCGGTCGTCAGCGCAGGCGTCAAGTAGCGCGGGTCCAGTACCAGTTTGGACGCGAAGCCCGCAAACACAAGAATCCACACGCCAGTGAATGCGGCCAGCACCCGCACAAGCTGCGCTTGTGCTTGACCTGCCACCTTTTCTCTGCCTGCGTACCAAGCCATGACCGGCAGCAGCCAAAATGCCAAGCCGAAGCTGTGCGAGGTCAATAACATGCGCATGGGCGCCAGAAGCACCGCGTCGAATAGCGTGCCGGCACGGACTACCCGGTCATGCCCGAAATCGATGCCTAACCGGTAGAACCAGCGGCCAGTGCCATGCAAGTAGTAGAACGACTCTGCCAGCCAGACGACCAGAAAGCCGATCGCCAGCCACAGGAAGCGCGCACGCCCAAAGCCGATGCCCACCGGGATTACCATGCCATAGAACGCGAGCAGCGCCACGGCGGTCGGCCGAGTGACAAATGCCAACGCTGTCAGAATGCCACAGGCCAGCAACAGCCAGCGAGTGCCAGCTCGCTCCACCGCGATCAGAAAGCTCAGCAATGCAGTCAGAACGAAGAAGTTCTCCACCGCATCAATGCGCAACGAAGTCGCATTGACCACCAGCAACGGCGACAACGCGAGAAATAAGCCTGCCAGCAATGCGGCCGGCGGGCCTACCCGGCGCCACAGAAACACCAGCACGACCACGCCAGTGGCCCACGCATAGGCCAAAGTAGGCAATGCAGCCGAATACTCTGACTGTCCGAACGCGACGAATGCGGCGGCCATGGGCCATGTCATCGTGAGGCGAACCTCCCAGTGGTCGATTCCGATAACCCAGGGCATGACCATGCGGTCGCGCGCATTGAGGATGTAGGCCCAGTCGTCACTGCCGATGTAGCCCACCCACCCCATGGACATGCCGCCCAGCATGCACAACGTCAGCACCACGATGCCGATTGCCAAAGACATTCGAGGAGCGCGCGCCACCACGGCCACGCCCGTCATGCCGCGCCTCCGAGCGCGAAACGCAGGAACGACGCCATCGCGCAGTGATCAGGTGCGGCGCCGCGCATTGGTGATGTACCAGATCCGTTTTTGTTCGAGCCGGCCCCGCGCCACGCTATCCAGGATCAGGCCACTGACACCGAAGACCGCGGCCAGCAACACCATGCTGGCCGACAGCACGGCCGTAGGAAAGCGCGGCACCAGACCGGTCTCGAAGTAGGTGACGAACAACGGCACGGCCAGTCCTACCGCCATCGTCAGTAATACGCCGGCAATAGAGCCGAAGAATATAGCCGGCCGATACTCCTTGAACAGCACGATGAAAGTCCGCAGGATGCGCAACGCGTCGTGCACTGTGCGTAGCTTGCTGGTCGAGGCTTCCTGCCGTGCGCCGTAGAGGGTGGGGTACTCCGCGATAGGAAGTCGCAACTGGCTGGCATGCACCGACATCTCGGTTTCGATCTCGAAACCGGAGGACACCGCGGGAAAACTCTTCACGAAGCGACGCGAGAACACGCGATAACCCGAAAAGATATCGTTGAACAAGCGTCCGAACAGCCAACGGTACATGGTGTTGAACAACCGGTTGCCCAGAGCATGCCCACGTCGGTGTGCGTCTTCGTAGATATTCAGGCGCGTGCCGACAACCATGTCCAGGTGGTCACGCAAGGCCAGCTCGATCATGGCTGGCGCGACGCTGGCGTCATAGGTGCCGTCGCCGTCAGCCATGACGTAAAGGTCGGCGTCGATGTCGGCGAACATCCGGCGCACCACATTTCCCTTGCCCGGCCATTGTTCGGCACGCACGATGGCGCCAGCGGCGCGCGCCTCTTCAGTCGTGTTGTCCTTGGAGTTGTTGTCGTAGACGTAAATGTCGGCGGTCGGCAATACGGCGCGGAAGCCGTGTACGACCTGCCGAATCGACAACCCTTCGTCATAGCATGGCAACAGCACCGCAATGGTGGGGTTGGAGAGTTGCACCTTATCGGAATCGGAGGCGGATATGGCGGCTGGAGAAAGGTTCACAGCAGTACTTGATCAAATGCTGGCAATGACGAACACGACTGCGTTGTGGCCAACCCCCATCGGTGGCCACGCCCTTCAGAAAAACCGGGCCTACCGCTTTGTGTCCATCTCGGTCAGACCGCGGGAGCCGGAGCCGACCGCCGACGCCAACGCCAGTGCACCGACAGCGCGGCTTGCGCCACCATTCCCCGCACACCGCGGGCCCAGACGCCTTTGTAGAACAGGTGCTCTTCGTTCGCGAAGTCACGCTTCGCCTTGGAGTCGCCTTCGCCACGGTCAATGACCGACACACCGTGCAAGTGAGCGTCGCGGATAACGTAGCGGTACAGAATGCGACCAGGTGAATAAGCGGCATAGCGGTCCTCGTAAACCGGGAACCAGAAGTGCAGCATGTCGCCCGATTGCAGGCCGAAGTGCACGGCAACCAGCTGGTCGCCCGCATGCAGTGTACTCAGCACGCCGGCACACAAAGGGTCGCGCTGCACCAACAGCGCGTGTAGCAGACTCGTGTTGCCAGCATCGAACAGCGGCGCCTGCAAGTGCCCGGTACGACGGTACTGGTCCTGTTTGAGCGCGATGAGCTGCTGCAGTGCCTCACGCGGCTGCGCAGACTGGAACGCAAACGTCAGCGGGCCATGCTCGGCGACCAGCCTGCGTTCCCGA
Organism: Pseudorhodoferax sp.; assembly: GCA_965279475.1. Classification (GTDB taxonomy): domain Bacteria; phylum Pseudomonadota; class Gammaproteobacteria; order Burkholderiales; family Burkholderiaceae_C; genus Pseudorhodoferax. The sequence goes on along the minus strand of CBDIIA010000003.1, from coordinate 6,832 downwards.
CGCTCAGTGTCGCTGACGAGTTTTTTGTCGACCAAACGCAGCGCTTCCCAGTGCGCATCTCCCGTACCGTGGATGCGCGTGCGCAGGCCGACGCGCGGGCTCTCGCCTCGAAGGCCATGCGTCGCCTGCGTATCGTCCAGGTGCGAAAAGTCGATGCAGCCGATGCCGCTGGCCGCCAGCAAGCTTTCCGGACTGACTTGCAGGTCGGGCGTGGCCAAGAGGCCAAACCAGTCGTTCATGACGCCAGCCACAGGCTCATAGACACCAAGTGCACCGACGAATGAAGGACGTGCCTGCACCGGCAACACGCCCAGCAAGGGACCGTCGGCATGCCGTCGCACCAACACTACGCGCACGGGCCGCCCGTAAGCCGATTCGGCCGCGGCACAGAAGGTCGGCGACACGAAAGCACGTTGGCTTTGCGGTTGGCCCATCATCAACGCGCGCCACGCGACAAGGTCCTGAGCAGGCAGGGCGCCGAAAGTCGTCTGCGTGATGTGGAGGTCAGAAGTCATGGAACGGAAAAAGTCCGGGCAGCGTGGGGTAGCGGTGCCAGCACGCCTCAGGCGTGCTGTCGAAAAAACAAAAAAGTGGCCAACAACGCGAAATTGATACGGCCGTCGCGGCAAGTCCATTCATTTTCGGGCACGTGGAGGCGGCCAAGCCGAAACGGCTGCGCCTGCGGACCGAGTGTCGTCAGTTCGGGGTCGCTGGTGAAGGCCATCTGGAATCCGACGCTACGACTCATTTCCGACAGACACGCGTCGTACGAACCATGAGGAAAGGACATGGTGACGGGTGAACCACACAGAGGTGCAATCAGGTCGTAGGAACGCTTCAACTCGAATGCAGCGTTGGCACTGTGCAACAGTGGTGCGTGGGTATGGCCGTGCGCGCCCAGTTCGATGCAGCGCGGGTCGAATGCATCGAGGTCGGAGCGGCTCAGCATCTGACGCCCACGCTCGCCGCCCAGCGAGGCCGGCGCTGCCAACCGCAGCAGGCGGTGGCGCTCGTCGTCGTCCAGCGCGGCCAACCGAGCCGTGAGCTTTTGGCCGGCATCTCGCTGACCCAGGGGCAACACAGGTACGTCCATGGCCTCGCAGAGTCTCGCCATCGCCTCTGGGTCGGCCAACACATGGACCAGCACATATTGCCACCACAGCGCGTGCGTCGAGCCCATGGGCTCGGTCGCCATGAATAGCACGCCGGTCATGCCGCGCTGCTGCAAGGCCGTCTGTGCATGGACCAGCGTGTCGCGCCAGCCATCGTCAAAAGTGATCAACACCGGGTTCGGCGGCAGTCGGCCTCTGCCCTCGAGGGCATCGTGCACCTGGCGCAGGGTGACCCCGTGGTAGTGCTTGCGCACAAAGTCCAGGCAGCGGCCGAAGCCCTCCGCCGTAAAGGTGAACTCGTGCTCGGCGTTCACGTATTCAGGCGCATCGGCCGGCAGCACCCGGTGGAACATCAATGTGGTCAGCACGCGCCGGTTGCGCACCGCATGGACTGCGCCGAGAACGCCGAAGCGATAGAGCAGCTCCCGCACCAAGGTCTTGGCTTGCATCGTGGTCAGGCCTTGCAATCAGTCTTCAGGAACGCGCTCAGGCGCAGTCATCAGATTGCGGCCAAGTTGCAACATGAAGCGCAACGGATCGTTGCCCCAAGGCGTGAAGCGCGGGATCTGGTAGACCGACGTGCCGATCTCCGCCACGCCCCATTGCGTCGTCACGGCGCTTGTGTAGCCGGCGCGCTTGACGATGGCCACGTGGTGGCTGGAAAAGTCTACGTGTGGGCGACCATTCGGATAGGCAAACATGCGTACCGGAGAGGCAATCAGCCCCTCGAGGATCTCGCGCACGCCGCCGATCTCGCGTACCGCGACCTCTTGGTTGCAGTAGTCGAGGATAGGATGATCATAAGTATGCGCGCCGATCGCGAAACCACGACGGTCAAGCTCACGCAATTGGTCTACGGACATGCAGGCTACGTCTTCCGGCCGAACCGACGCAGCAGTTTCCAGGCGAAGCAGCAGTTCCTCTCGCATTTGCAGCGTCATGTACTTCAGCGCGCGTTCCAGACGCGAGACGGCCATCTGGCGCGCTTTCATGCTGGAAACGTCGATCGGCGGGATCGCCGGGAAACGCAAGTCCAGTGTCGGCACGGTCAATTGGCGCACGGCTTGGGCGATCCGCTCATGCCACAGCGGACGCCCATCGAATTGCCCAGCCGTGATAAACAGAGTCGCATGCATGTTGCGCCGCTCCAAGGCCGGCGCCATGCCCGGTAGCCAGTCGGCGTAGCCGTCATCGAAGGTAATGCAGGCGGCACGCGGTGGCAAGCGCCCGGTCGTCAAACCTTGCACGCCATCTTCCAGCGAAATGATCTGAAACTGGCTCAGTACGCTGTCAAGCAGATATTCGAACTCGGTCAGACTCACATCCTGGGGCACAAGCGGATCCAACTGCAACGGGATCTTGTGGAACAGGAAGACAGACAGCTTGTCGCGCGACAAGAGTTGCAGGACGGGACGCGAAAGGGGCAGCATCAGGTCATGCAGGAAGTTATTGAACGGCCGGATCCCGGAGGCCGACCGCTTTGATCTTCACTACGTGCCGCCTGAGCATTTCCATCAGCATGATGATGATGTAGATCGATTCGAAATAGGCCAGGCTGACTGTCAGCCCGCCCACCATGTAGGCAATGATGGACAGCATCAGCATGTCGGCCATGTCACGCGCCCAGAGGTAGTGTTTGTCGTCCTTGGAAATCAGACGTCGAATCTGGAACCGTGTGACGAGGCCTTTGATCAGGATGGTGACAAAGATCAGGAAGCCGACCAGTCCGAGGTCACCCATGGTCTCGAAATAGATGCTGTGCGCGGCCTTGGCGCTGAAGGTCGGCACCGGGGTACTGACGAAGCCAAGCAAACCCTGTGACGTGACAAACATGTCCCAGATGTACTGGATCTGCACGGCATGGAAACCGCCACCAAACATCGGGTTGTTCAGCGCGATTGCCGAACTGATCTTCCATGCGATCACCCGCCCCATGAACGAAGCATCGTCATTGGCATCCTGGATGGTCTCGATGCGGGAAAGCCAGGACTCCGGCGCAAATGCGAGCAGCGCAGCGGCCAGCAGAATCACCAGCGTTGACGTCAACACCTTGCGGCGGCTGGTTAGCATCAGCCACAGGCCAGTCACGGAGAGCGCCACAAACCCTCCACGCGATCCGCTGCCCATGATGGTTAGCGCATTCAGGCAAAAGCCTGCGAGAAAGCCCAGCTTGACCCACTTGCGGACTGAATGCATATGCAGGTAATACAGGATGGGCAGGCACAGTGCCAACGCGGTCGAATAGTGGTTGTTGTCTCCGATCATGGTGCCGTTGATGCCCATCTGGTTGTGGCTGCCACCAGAGGAGATGATCTTCAGCCCGTCCACAACCCCGTGAAATCCCAGCCCCAAAGCGATCATCAACATCACCGAATGAAGCCGCAACCGGCTGTTCACGAAGAACGGCATCAGCAAGGAGAACACCATGACTTTGATCAGGATCTCGTAGTAATAGCCATTCAACGCGTTGCCACCATATGCGAACAGCGCACACAGCGAAGCATGCACCAAGAACAGCAGCAGGAGTGCCGGCGTTCCCGTCATGCGGTAAGACTCGCCCTTCACGCGCCCCAGCAGCAACAGCGCGATCGTGATCGCGGCAAACAGCATGTTGAAACGCCCGCCGGACAGGAATCCGTACAGATAGTTCGTTGGGACCAGAACTGCAGTCCACCCCCAAAGGAGGTACGCGATGAACGGCCGAGCAAAAGCCAGCGGGATCAGGACAACCAGAAAGGTCGCCACCATCAAATCACGCATGAAGCCCCCGCCTCGGCATTGGCAGACTGCACCGCAGCATCAACTCAAGACACATCATCGTAGAGAAAGATGCCGAGCCGCTTCTCGTCGATCGGTGCAATCTCAGCACGGTAGATACCCATGCACAGCAGGGTCATGAACAAAACGTCCAGCATGAAAAGGATCGCTTCAGACATAGGAGTACAGGTTGGTTGAAAAACGCCTTGAGCACTGATCGTTCGATGTGTCAAGTACTGCAGGCCGCCACAGCACAACTCGAGTAGCCGATGATAGGGGAGATGCTTGACCGCACAATGTCTCGCGATCCGGACGCCACAGCCGCGCCAATTATTGCTGCAAACTGCCGACAACACCGTCGAATATGCCGGGCTTTCGCGCATACTTCGCAGCGGCCATGCAAGTTCGGCGCTCTCTCTACATCACCTTCCTGTCGAGCAACGCGTCCGCGTTGGTGATGTTCGCGCTAACCATCGTTCTCGCGCGGCTGCTGACGCCGGACGATATCGGTGTATTCTCTGTGACTGTCGTGTTCATCAATGTCGTAGCGGTGTTCCGAGACTTCGGCGCGGGACCGTACTTGGTGCGCGAGAAGGAGCTGACGCCGGCGAAGATCCGCAGCGTACTGGGGCTGTTGCTGGTCACTTCCTGGGTGTTGGCTGCGGGCTTGGTGGCTGCCGCCCGGCCGATAGCCGACTACTACGCGCAGCCCGCCATCGCCGATGTTCTGCACGTGCTGACGCTGAGCTTTCTGCTGGTGCCGTACGCTTCCGTGTTGTCGTCGCTACTGATGCGCGACATGCAGGCCGGAAAGACGGCGATGGTCGGTGCAGCCAGCACGGGTGTCTATGCCGCCACTTGCCTGCTGCTGGCCTGGATGGATTTCGGCCCGCTGGCCTTGGCGTGGGCAAACACGGCCAACCTCGCGACCAATATTCTGGGCTTCTATTTAGTACGCCCGGCGGGAACGCCGCTACGGCCCTCCTTTCGCGGCTGGCGCGAGCCGATGCGCTTTGGCCGCGGCGCCATCGCAGGCAACCTCTTGAGCGTCACCCATGCCGCTTTACCTGACCTGATTCTGGGCAAAGTCCAGGGCACGCACGAGGTAGGGCTTTATAGCCGGGCCAATGGCCTGGTGGGGCTCTTCCAGCAAGTCGTCGGCCCGGCGGTCAGCTACAACGCCCTGCCCTTCATCGCCCAACACCATCACGCCAGCACTCCGCTGGCGCCGCTGCTGGCGCGTACCACAAGCTACCTGACGGGTCTGGCCTGGCCCTCCTACCTGGTGATCGGCGTGTTCGCCGACCCCATCGTGCGGCTGCTATACGGCCCGGCCTGGGTGGAGGCGGTCCCACTGGTGCCCATCCTGTGTGTGGCTGCTGCCGTGCGGATCGGTTACTCGCTGAGCCAACCCGCGCTGCTGGCGATCGGCCTGCCCTATTTGATGGCGCTGTCTGTGGGCGTCAACCTGGCGGCACGTGTCGCGCTGTTGTGGTGGATCGGAAGTGACGATCTAGGGTCGTTTGCGCTGGCGCTCTGCATCGCCGACGTGGTCAGCCTGCCTGTGCCGGCGTGGCTGATGGCCCGGTACCTGGGCTTCTCCTTACGCCAGTCGCTGACCGCGCATGCCTGCAGCGGAGCCGTTACGCTGGCCTGCGCCTGCAGCGCCTTGCTGCTGCGCGTCTGGCTGCCGGCCGGCTGGCCACCGATCGCCACCGTGGCGGTGATGAGCACCGTGGTCGGCTTGGTGTGGCTGATGGCCGTCTTCAGTCTGCGTCACCCGCTGCGCGACGAGCTACAAAGCCTGCTGCTGCGCTTGGGCCGTGCTGCGCAGCGCCAGTAGACTGCGCGCAACCCGGTTCCTCCCGCCCAACACCGTGCCCAATACCTCCAACCCCGCTGCGCGCCCTGGCTCTGGCCTTTCCGTGTTTCCGGTCTGGGCGCTGTGGATCGGCTTTGTCGTCTACGGTAGCCTGGTGCCGCTGGAGTTCAAGGCCATACCGCTCGATACGGCGCTGGCGCGCTTTGCCCAACTTCCAATGTTGGCCCTCGGCATCACCGAGCGGGCGGACTGGATCGCGAACGGCGTGCTCTACGTACCGGTGGGTTTTCTCACCACGCTGCTGCTGGCGCGCCACACCGGGACGCTGGCGGGACGCATGATGGCCGCAGTGCTCGCCGTACCTTTCGCGGTGGTGCTGGCGGTGGCCGTCGAGTTCACGCAACTCTATTTTCCACAGCGTACGGTTTCGCTGAACGATGTCTATGCCGAGTGCATCGGTGGCATCGCCGGGGCCGCACTGGCCGCCGGCTGGGGCCATTCGCTGCAGCGCTTGGCACACGCCATGGCGGGGCGTGTGCACCTCAAGGCCGGCCACGCCGGGCTGCTGTATCTGGCCGCATACCTGGCCTACAGCATGTTCCCCTACGACCTGCTGCTGTCAGGACAGGAGGTGGCGAACAAGCAGGCGTCGGACTTGTGGGGCTGGGTGCTAGCCGACAGCGTAAGCGCCCGCCCGCTGGTGCTGGCAGGCCTGTCGGTGGTCGAGGCGCTCATGGCCGTGCCGCTCGGCCTCTTGTTCGCCCAGGCCTCGCGTGGTCGCGCACCCATGGCGTTTGCGCTGATGCTCGGCGCACTGCTGGGCGTTGCGCTGGAGGTTCTGCAGTTTTTCATCGCCTCGGGTGTCAGCCAAGGTTGGTCGGTGTTGATGCGGTGCCTTGGCTGTGGCATCGGCGCGGCGATGTGGCGCCACCGCGCGCATTTCGATCAAGCCCGGTTGAGGCGCCTGCTCGCCCAGTGGGTGCCATGGCTGGCCCTGCCCTATCTGTTGACCCTGATGACGTTCAGTGGCTGGTTCTCGTCGAATTGGATCGCTTTGGACCAGGCGCTAGGCCGGCTGAACGGCGGCGTACGCTTTATGCCGTTCTACTACCACTACTTCACCACGGAAGCCAAGGCCCTG